>NZ_CAXUQP020000001.1:0-4890000 GCF_964253285.1 Allobosea sp. LjRoot237 | reverse complement strand
GATGAGCCAGACCAGCAGCAGGAAGTGCCAGTAGAGGGCACAGAGCTCGACGCTGAGCGCGAGCTTGCCAACTGCCCGCGGAGGGCTCGTCACCGATAGGGCGAACGCTCTGACGCTGGTTCGGCAAAGCGCCACGAGCCCACCCAGCATATGCGCGCCATGAATCGCCGTGACCAGATAGAAGAAGGCGCTGGCGGGATTGGCAGCGGTGAAATAGCCGGAGGCGGCAAGCTCGCGCCATGCCAGCACCTGAGTTGTGAGGAAGGCGAGCGAGCACACGCCTGCTGCAAGGATGCTGGAGCGGACGTGGCTGAGCTCGTCGCTGCGCGCGGCGATCACCGCCATGTGCAGGGCGATGCTTGCGAGGATCAGCAAGCCTGTACTGAACCACAGGACGGTCGGCATCGGCAGCGCGCGCCAGTCCGCCATGTCCATCCGCATGGAATAGGCGCTGACCAGAAGCGAGAACAGCGAGCCGGCCACGACGAGGAAGGCGCCGAGGCCGATCTTCGCCGTTGGGGAAGACGGCAGCTTCGCACCGCCAGCCTCGACGCCCACCCCGACCTCGAGCCATGGCTTGTCGGCCAGCCCCTGGCGCGACAGCCACCAGCCGGCGAGGATTGCCATCAGGACCATGAAGACGACGATCACGACCATGGCGGCACCTCGTCACGCGGTCCGCGGAGTTGGCGGCTGGTTCTGCGGCAGGAAATCCTCCGCGGCGCCCGGCACGCTGTAGTCATAGGCCCAGCGGTAGACCACCGGCAGGGTCTTGCCCCAGTTGCCATGCGCGGGCGGCGTCTGCGGCGTCTGCCATTCCAGCGTGGTCGCACGCCAGGGATTGCCGCCGGCCGGCCGGCCGTGCCTGACGCTCCAGACGAGGTTGAACAGGAAGACGAGCTGGGCGGCGCCGACGATCAGGGCGACGACCGTGATGAACTCGTTCAGCGTCGCCGCCGAGGGTGGGACGAAGGCCATCCCGCTGATCTCGTGATAGCGGCGGGGCACGCCCATCAGCCCGATATAGTGCATCGGGAAGAAGATCAGGTAGGCCCCGAGGAAGGTGACCCAGAAATGCAGCTTCCCGAGCACGTCGCCGAGCATCCGCCCGGTGACCTTCGGATACCAATGGTAGATCGCCCCGAAGATCACGAGGATTGGCGCGACGCCCATCACCATGTGGAAATGAGCGACGACGAACATCGTGTCAGAGAGCGGCACGTCGACGACGACATTGCCGAGGAACAGGCCGGTGAGCCCGCCATTCACGAAGGTGACGATGAAGCCGAGTGCGAACAGCATCGGCACGGTCAAATGGATGTCGCCGCGCCAGAGCGTCAGCACCCAGTTATAGACCTTGATGGCGGTGGGGATCGCGATGATCAGCGTCGTTGTGGCGAAGAAGAACCCAAAGGCGGGGTGCATGCCGCTGACATACATGTGGTGCGCCCAGACGACGAAGCTGAGCGCGCCGATCGCCACCAGCGCCCACACCATCATGCGGTAGCCGAAGATGTTCTTGCGGGCATGGGTGCTAATCAGGTCAGAGACGATGCCGAAGGCCGGCAGCGCCACGATGTAGACCTCGGGATGGCCGAAGAACCAGAACAGGTGCTGGAACAGGATCGGGCTGCCGCCCTTGTGAGCCAGCCGCTCCCCCATCGCGACGATGGCCGGCATGAAGAAGCTCGTGCCGATCAGCCGGTCGAGCAGCATCATCACGGCGCCGACGAAGAGCGCGGGAAAGGCGAGCAACGCCATGACGGTGGCGGTGAAGATGCCCCAGATCGTCAACGGCATGCGCATCAGCGTCATGCCTCTGGCCCGCCCTTGCAGCACGGTCACGACATAGTTCAGCCCGCCCATGGTGAAGCCGATGATGAACAGGATCAGCGAGATGAGCATCACGAGGATGCCCCATTGCTGGCCGGGCGTATTGGCGAGGATCGCCTGCGGCGGGTAGAGCGTCCATCCCGCTCCCGTCGGTCCGCCCGGCAAGAAGAAGCCGGCGACGAGCACCAGCACGGCGAGGAAATAGATCCAGAAGCTCAGCATGTTCACATAGGGGAACACCATGTCCCGCGCGCCGAGCATCAGCGGGATGAGGTAGTTGCCGAAGCCGCCGAGGAACAAGGCGGTCAGCAGATAGATCACCATGATCATCCCGTGCATGGTGATGAACTGATAGTAGCGGTCAGGGTCGATGAAGGAGAACGCGCCAGGGAAGCCGAGCTGCAGCCGCATCAGCCAGGACAGGACCAGGGCGACCAGCCCGATCGCCAGCGCCACCATGGAATACTGGATGGCAATGACCTTGGCGTCCTGCGAGAAGACGTACTTCGTGATCCAGCTCCTCGGGTGATACAGCTCGACATCGTCGACCTCGGCCGCCGACAGCGGTCCGGCTGCGTCATGCGTCACGTCGGCCATCGAGCATCTCCCACTCCTTTCGGACGCCGCCCCTGTTCCGGGGCTTGATCCCGCATCGATCCCTAGTTCTTCGCCTGCGTCCTCACTGGCGCTTGGAGTTGGGCGAAGGTTTTTTGTTGCTGCAGCCAGGCCTGGTAGTTGCCCTCCGGTTCGACCACGACATTGCCGCGCATGAACGTATGGCCGGTGCCGCAGAGCTCGGCGCAAAGCACGTCGAAGGTACCGGCCAGGGTCGGCGTGAACCAGTAATAGGTGACGCTGCCGGGGATCATGTCCATCTTGGCGCGGAACTCCGGCACATAGAAATTATGCAGGACATCAACCGCGCGCAGCAGCATCTTCACCGGCTTGCCGAGCGGGAGATGGAGGCTGTCGCCCTGAATCACGACGTCGTCCTGCCCATGCGGATCCTTGGGATCGACGCCGAGCGGATTCTCCGGGGTGACATGGGCGATATCGGAGGCGCCGAGCCTGCCATCGCCGCCCGGCAGCCGGTAGGCCCATTGCCATTGCTGGCCAACGACCTCGACAATGGTCGCGTCCTTCGGGACCGTGATGAACTGGTGCCAGACGACGAGGCCGGGTGCGAGCATGGCGGCGACGCCGACGCCGGTGCCGATCGCGAGCCACCATTCGAGCCGCTTGTTCTCCGGCTCGTAGGCCGCGCGGTTGCCCTCGCGATGGCGGAAGCGGAGCACGCAATAGGCCATGAACAGGACGACGGCAGCAAAGACGACGCCGGTGATCCAGAACGTGATGATGATGGTGTCGTCGATATAGCCCCAGTTGGAGGCAATCGGCGTCCACCACCACGGGCTCAGGAAGTGGAACACCACCGAGCCGATCACGACCAGAGCCAAGACGACCGCGATACCCATTCCTTTTTCATCCTTGCCGAGGGCGGCATGAACAGGAACCAGGCAATGCCGCGGCGCAGATAATGCGCCACGGCGCTACGTAAACGAGCTCACTTTCGATACGGGAACAGTGTTGCGGCCCGAGATGAATCGGGCCTGCAGTTTAAAACGGACTTGGCCAATGACATCGCTTGCGGCACATGACTGCCGCTGGGCGCAGGCTCGGCTGAGCGCGCCGTCGGGCTGCAAGTTTTGCTTCCTGTCCGCCATCGCCGAACCTTTGGTTCGCCTGGACGACCACGCGTCACATCTGACGCACAAACTCTCAGCCGGGCTGCAGGGCATTCAAGCCTCCAGCCCATAGTCACCTGATGTTGTCGTCCTGCTCGCGGTGGTTGTCAATCGAACCCACATCGCAGCCCGACGCGGATGTGGCTGCATTCAAGCGCCGATCCGGTTATTTTTTCTTCCCGTCGGCGTCAAATTGCTTGAGGAAGGCGAGGATGTCGTCGATTTCCTGATCGGATTTGAGGCCTGGGAACACCATCTTGGTACTCGGAATCTTCACCTGCGGCGCCTTGATGTAATCCCGGAACGTGGGCTCATCCCATGTGATGCCGGAGTTCTTGTTGGCGGGCGAATAGCTGTAGCCTTCGATCGATCCCGCCGGCCGACCGAGAAGGCCGTTCAGTCTCGGTCCGATGGCATTCTTGGCCGTCTCCCCGATCTGGTGGCAGGCGCGGCACTTCTGGAAAACCTTCTCACCCGCGGCGGGATCGCCGACCGCTTTGGCTGAATGGGGCAGGGCCGCAAAGATCAACGAGGCCATCAAGGTCCAACGCAGCATCGAAGGTTCTCCCTCGAACTCGGAGGCGACCCTGTCCGCGTGACCGCGGCAGAGCGGCACAACCTTTCACAGTAGTCTTACATCATTGCCGGCTTCCCTCCAATCCGGGGGTCGATCGGCGCCGCGCCAATCCGGTTGAGGCAACTTGAGCGTGAGAGCTCCAAGCTTAGGAAACTGGTGCCGATCTCACGCTCGATCGGGATATGACGGCCGTTCGCTTCAATAAAATCGAACTCAAAGCGAGCTGTCGTCAGGGCTCGCGCGCGACGCGAAAGCCGTTGGTGTAGAAGCGCACATCGGCCTCGTATTTGAAGCGGGCGGCCGAGCGCAGATAGCGTGGATCGTTGTTGAAGGAGCCGCCGCGCAGCACGCGCTCGCGGCAACCAGGCACCACATAGGCACTGCCGTCGCGCGGGGCGGCGCGGTAATTCTCGCTCCAGCAATCCGCGACCCATTCGGCCGCGTTGCCAGCCATGTCGTAGAGCCCGAAGGCATTGGGCGGATACTGGCCCGAAGCGACGGCGCTGCGGCGCGACTGATCGTTGCAGCCGAGGCAGTTCGCGCGGTCCTTCTCCATGGCCTGCCCCCAGGGATAGGTCGTTGTCGTGCCGGCACGCGCGGCATATTCCCATTCGCTCTCGCTCGGCAACCGATAGCGCTTTCCCGTCCTGGCCGAGAGCCAGGCGAGATAGGCGTTGGCGTCGTTCCAGTGAAGATCCGTGACGGGGCGCTTGCCGCGCCCCAGCCCGCGATCGTCAGGCCGGTAATTGCAGCCGCCCTCGTTCACGCAGCGGTCCCATTCCTCGAAGTTCACCTCCCGCGTGCCGAGATAGAAGCCACGCACGGCAACGGGATGAACGGGCTTCTCGAATTCGTAAAGATCGTTAGAACCCATCTGGAAGGAGCCTGGCGGTATCGCCGTCAGTTCGGGGCAGTCGCTGCAGTCGCGGATCGGCCCCGTCTTCGGCGCCGGCGCGGCCGGCGTTGCTGCGGCGGGCGGCCGGGCGGCGGAGGCTGCAGGCGGAGCCGCCCCGGGCTTGCCGCGGTAGAGCTGCTCGCGGGCGCGCGCCAGCGCCGAGAAGCGGCCATTCGGGTAGGCGTCGAGATAGGCTCGGTATTCGCTGGCGTTCTCGCTGTTGCGGATCGATTCCCAGAAGGCGAGCTCGAAGGCGTCCGGCGAGGTCTCGGAACTGGGCGGTGACAGGATGACGGCGCGGCTCGCCTGCGCGGCTGCGATGGGCTGGCCGACAGGGGTCACCACGAGCCCTTTCGGCGGCGCGGATGAGAGCCAGATCTGCTGGCTGCGCCGGCTCGCCTTAGCCACGGCTTCGCGCACGCGCTCGACGGCCGCCGCCATATCGAGACCGGGCGTGCGGATCGCCTTCAGCCATTCCTCGACCGCGCGATTGCCGCGAGGCCCGGAGTCCGCGACCGTTCTCCCCGGCGCGGCCGTGAACATCACCGCGACGCTCTCGAGCCGCTCGATCGCACGCAGACCCTTGCCTCGTGCCTGCCAGGGATTGTCGCGGCTGGCGTCGATCAGCACGAGGGCACTGGACGGCTTGGCAATGATCAGCGGGTCGATCACCTCGTCGAGATCGACCGCGTCCTGCACCGGATTGGGCGAGATCGGCACGAGAAAGTCGCGGTCGCGCTGCTGCACGGCGTGGCCGGAATAGAAGACCACTGCCGATGCGCCGGGGCGCAGCTTGCCGGCAAACTGAGCTATGGCCTGCCGCATGTCCGCACGGGGCCCATTTTCCACCGCGACCACGTCGAAGCCGCCTTCGCGCAGAGCCGCGGCAACGGCGCGGCCCTGGGCCGGCGCCTGGGCGACGGCCGCATCGGGATAGGCACCATTGGCGATCACCAGCGCAACGCGCGTGGGCGGCGCAGCCTCCTGCGGCAACGCAGGCATCGCCGCGAGCGCGGCGAGCGGGATGGCGAGGAAGAAGGAGCGCAACCAGCCCATGTAGCGACCATTCGTCATCGGTAGCGCCTCGGGGCGCAGGCTGCCGCAGTCTCAGCGCACATAGATCGTGATCTTCGGCGACATCACGGGCGGATCATGCGGCGTATGGGTATGGTCCCCGAGCAATAATTGTAGCGTATGAAGCCCCTTCGGCAAGGTGACGACAACCTCCGTTTGACCGTTGCCAAGATGGATATTGTTGTAATCTGACGGGATCGGCTGGCCGGGAGGGCCGGGATCGGTGTCGATCAGGAGATGGTGATGGCCGGTCGCCGCATGCTCGACGCCGGCCGGCGCAACACCCATGTTGCGCAGCCCGATCCGGACGGTGAAGCGCTCCGGCACGCGCAAGCCGTCGAGGGGATAATGAAAATAGACGAGCGCGCCGGGCGGCGGCTTCTGCCGCTTGGCGGTCTGCGCCAGCCCATCGGACACCCAGAAGGGGCCGGCCATCAGACAAGAGACCGCCAGGAGACCAGCCACGCTACGGCGCGAAGTTCTCATCGACGCCTCGCCGATTTGCGGCCGCCCGGCATCACCGTGACGGTGATGCGCTCCGACATGACCGGCGGATCGTGCGGCACATGGTTCGTGTCCGCGAGCAGGAGCTGCAGCGTATGCTTGCCGGGCGGCAAGGTGATGCGCCGCTCCGTCTGGCCACCGCCGAGGTGAATATGGTTGAGGTCGGACGGGATCGGATCGGCGAGCCCCGGTGTTGGCACGTCGACCAGCAGGTGATGGTGCCCGGTATTCGTCTTGGCGACGCCGGCCGGCGCGACGCCCATGTTGCGCAGCCCGAAGCGGATCGTCGAGCTCGGGAAGATCGTCGTGCCATCCTTCGGGTAGACGAAGTAGACGATGGCGTCATTGGGTGCAGCCGTGCGCGGGCGGCCCGCTCCCGCCGCCGGGGCAGCGGGCGCGGTAGGGCCGGCCTGCGCCGAGTCGACGACGCGCACCCGGATCCGCTCGGACATCACCGGCGGGTCATGCGGGACATGCTCGTGATCGCCGAGGAGAAGCTGCAGCGTATGCTCGCCGGGCGGGAGCGAGAGCTCGACCTCGGTCTGCCCGCGTCCGAAATGCAGATGGTTGAAGTCGCTGGGGATCTCGCGATCGAGCGCCGGCGCCTCCGCGTCGACCAGCAGGTGGTGATGGCCGCCATTGGCGCTCACCGTGCCGGCGGGCGCGATGGTGATGCCCTCGATGCCGAATCGGATCTTCGCGCGGGTCGGAATCGTGGCGCCATCCTTGAGGTCGATGAAGAAGACCCGGCCGGCAGGAGCGACGGCGGAGCGCGGCTTCTCGGCCGGATCGGCCGCGACCTCGAGGGTGATCCGCTCTGACACGACCGGCGGGTCATGCGGCGCATGGTTGTGGTCGGCAAAGAGCAGCTGGAGCGTGTGCCGGCCTGGCGTCAGCGCAATCTCGGCCTCGGTCTGCCCGCCGCCGAAATGGATGTGGTTGAAGTCGCTCGGGATCGGTTGGTCGAACGCCGGCAGTCCGGTGTCGATCAGCAGATGATGGTGCCCGGCATTGCGCCTGGCCTGCCCGGCAGGCGCGATCTCCATGCCGCTGATCGCAAAGCGGACCGTGAGCTTGCCGGGAACGCGGTCATTGTTGGAGAGGCCGACGAAGCTGAGCTTGGCAGTCGCCGGGGCCGGGTTGCGCTGCATTGCGCGCGCCTGGGCCACAGCCTCCCCGACCGGAAGAGCAAAGGCCACGGCGCATGCCAAAGCCGCCGGTACCAGGGCGGGTATAAGGCGAAGCGCCCTCGATGGCATCGACGTCCCCCAACCACGAGACGAGTGCAGGCAGGCTACCAGCGTGGCTGTATGTCTACAAGCCGAACACTTGGCGCTGACGTAGCTGGAGCGGCTTTGTTCTGGCGCCCGGTGAAGTCATGCGGTAGCCTGTGACGCCAGGAAGGGGGCCATGATCCTCATCGCCAGACTCTGCGGGCTGATCATGCTCATGTTGACGGGCCTCGCCATGGCGGCGCCGGCTTCGGAGCGCCGCGTTGCCCTCGTCATTGGCAATTCCAGCTATCGTAACGCGCCCGTTCTGCCGAATACGGTCAACGACGCCCGCGACATGGCCGCGGCGCTGCGCAAGGTCGGCTTCGAAGTGGTCGATGGCATCGACCTCGACAAGCGCGGCATGGACGCGGCGCTGACCCGCTTCGCCCGGCTGGCGCAGGACGCCGATTCCGTGATGTTCTACTTCGCCGGCCACGGCTTCCAATTCAATGGCGAGAATTACCTCGTGCCGGTCGAGGCCAAGATCGAGGACGAGGCCGGCGTCCAGTATGAGACGACACGGCTCAACGACGTCGTCACGGCGCTGAACTTCGCCAAGGGCGTCAAGATCATGGTGCTGGACGCCTGCCGTAACAACCCTTTCGTCAGCCAGCTTGCCAAGAGGCAGGCGACGCGTGGCTTCTCGGTCGGCTCGGGCCTCGCCCCCGTGGCGCGGGCACAAGGCATGGTCATCGCCTATGCGACGCAGGCCAACGACGTCGCCGCCGACGGCGCCGGCCGCAACAGCCCGTTCACGGCGGCGCTGGTACGCGAGATCGACCAGCCGGGGCTCGAAGTGGCGACCATGTTCCGCCGCGTCCAGAAGAGCGTCTACGATGCGACCGCGGGGCGGCAAACGCCGGAGCTCTCGCTGTCCTTGCTCGGCGATTTCTACCTTAATCTCGCGGAGACCGATGCCAGCGTCTGGCAGCGCATCCGCTCCACTGACGAGCCCGACGTTCTCCGGGACTTCATCCAGCGCTATCCGGCCAGCTCCTTGTCGATCGACGCCCGCACGCGCCTCGACCTGATCGAGCGCCGCTCGATTGCGGCGAGTGAACGCGACAGGTTGGTGCGCGAGTTCGCAGAGCGCGAGCGGGCACTGCTTGAACGGCTCGAAAAGGCCGAACAGGGGCGCCAGCAGGCCGCGACCGACCTTGCCCGGCAGGAGCCCGCCGAGCCGGTGCGGCCACCGGCCGGGACCAACGACACCACGCAAAGGAAGCCGTCCCCGAGCCCACCTAAGCAAGCGGCTGCGGACCCCGCCGAGCGTTCCCGTCTCGCCGACGAACTGGCCCGCCGCGAGAAGGAGTTGGCCACGCTCGAAGTCGAGAAGCGGCGCCTGGCCGAAGAGCGTCGCAATGTCGAGCAGGCGATGGCCGCGCGCCTCGGCACGCTGACGCCTTCGCCGCCCGATCGCTCGACACAGCCCCAGGCCGTGCCGGCGAGCGCCCCGCGCCCGGTCGAGCGTCGTGCCGATGCTCCGGCTGCGACCATGCAGACCAAGGCGCAGTGCAGCGAGCTTCTGCTCCGGGCCCAGCTCGGAGAGCTGACGCCGGCAGCACGCGAGCAGCTTCAGCAATGCCGCTGAGCGGTGCTGGCGGGAGCCTCACACGGGAGGAGGAATGAAGCATGTCGATCCTCACGCGCTTCGGTCGCATTCTGATTCCGCTGACGCTTCTGGCGAGCGCCGCCGCCGCGCGGGCACAATCGGCGCCGCCGCCCGTACCGGTGCCTTTCCCGCAAGCGCTGCAGAAGGCGGCCGACGACCTCTTCGGCAAGGCGGCGCTCACTGACCAGCAGGTCGATCTCGTCATCGATCCCCTGATCGACGCGGCCTCTGGCTCGCAATCGACTGCCACCCGCTCGATGCAGCAGACCCTGATCGAGATCGTGCGCAAATCCTATCCGCGCTTCACTGTGCGTTCCTTCGACAGTGCTTCGCTGGCGCGCAAACCGGTCGTGCTGGTCGGCACCTTCACGGCGGTGAACAACAGCGGAGCGACGGACGGCGCGCGTGACGCCTACCGGATCTGCCTGACGCTTGCGGACCTGAAGTCGAACAGCGTCGTCTCGAAGGGTGTGGCACGTGCCCAGATCGAGGGCGTCGATGTGACGCCGACACCGTATTATAGCGACTCGCCGCTCTGGGCGAAGGACCAGGCCACCGACGTCTATATCAAGACCTGTCAGGGCACGAAGCTCGGCGAGACGATCGACCCGACCTATGTCGAACGGCTGACTGCCAACGCTTTGGTCAATGACGGTATCCTTGCCTATGACGCCCAGCGCTTCCGCGAGGCGCTGGCCTATTATCGGGCGGCGCGCACCTTGCCGGGCGGCGAGCAGCACCGGGTCAGAATCGGCACCTATCTCGCCGCCAGCAAGCTCGCGCGGCGTGACGATATGGTCGACGCCTTCGGCGACCTCATCGATTACGGACTGGGCGCCAACCAGCTCATGGTGAAGCTGCTGTTCAAACCCGGGACCACGCAGTTCATCGATGATCCCCGGATCACCGAGCCCTATCCGATGTGGCTCAGCCAGATCGCGACGCGCGCGCGCCAGAAGGGAGCCTGCCTGGAGGTCGTCGGGCACACCTCGCGCACCGGGCCACCGCAGGTGAACGAGCGCCTCTCGGCGCTTCGCGCCCAGTTCGTCATGGATCTGCTGTTGACCGGCATGCCGGAGGACCGCGCCCGCGTGATCGCGAGCGGGCGCGGCTTCAAGGAAAACCTCATCGGAACCGGCAAGGACGACGGCAGCGACGCGCTCGACCGGCGGGTGGAGTTCAAGGTGATCGGCTGTTGACAGGTTAATCATCCTGAGATGCGTCGAAACAAGGTGACCTGAACGTATTCACGCCATGCTGACAGGGCTGGAGCCCAAGTCTTTCATTGCGGCTATAAGGGCACTTGGACGCAATCGGGATGGGATGTCCGCATGGCCAAGGACTTTGCCGGCAAGCGCGTGATCGTGATGGGTGGCAGCCGTGGCATCGGGCGCGCCATCGCGCTCGGCTTCGCGGCGGGCGGCGCATCCGTTTCGATCTGTGCTCGGGGCACGGGACCGCTCGAAGCAACGCGCCGGGAGATCGAGGCGCTCGGCGTTGCCGCTCACGGCGCCAGCGTCGACCTCGCCGATGCGGATGCGATCGAGGCCTATGTGCCCGAGGCGGTGAAGGCTCTCGGGGGGCTCGATGTCCTCGTCAACAACGCCTCCGGCTTTGGCCATTCCGATGACGAGGAGGGATGGGCAGCTTCACTCAACGTCGACATGATGGCCGTTGTCCGCGGCAGTCATGCGGCGATCCCTCACATGAAGCCGGGTGCGTCGATCGTGAACGTCTCGTCGATCTCGGCCCTGCGGGCCTCGTCCCGTTCGGCGCCTTATGGCGCCATCAAGGCAGCCGTCATGCACTACACGGCGAGCCAGGCGAAAATGCTGTCGCAAAAGGGCATTCGGGTGAACTGCGTCGCGCCCGGTTCGATCGAGTTCCCAGGCGGCACGTGGGAGGACCGGAGGGCGTCGAATCCCGAACTCTACCGGTCGACACTGGCCAGCATTCCCTTCGGCCGGATGGGCAAGCCCGAGGAGGTCGCCCAAGTGGTGCTCTTCCTCGCTTCAGACAAAGCCAGCTGGGTCACCGCTCAAACCGTGGTGGTCGACGGCGGCCAGCTCGTAGGGCCCTGATCTCGATCGGCACTCGCAATTGCTCGACCTCATCGCGCGCAGCTGATCTCGGTCAGGCTCGACAAAGACTGTTCCGGGCTGGGCTGCCAAACCGCGGATTGCAGCCTCCAAGGAAATCGAGGCAAGAAGGAAGGTACTGAATCGTTCGAGCTTGTCAGATCGTCGAGCTGGCGGTCCGGCGGGCAACTGGATGGTCTGATGGTTACACGCGTAGAGCTTGTGTCGCGGCTGGAGCGGGCGTTCCTCGACCATGGCTACGAGCACCTGACCATGACCGGTCTCGCCAAGGCCGTCGATGTCACGCGGCGGACGCTTTACAACTACTTCAGCAGCAAGGAGCAAGCCTTTCGCTTCCTGATCGAGAACGTCAACGCTCAAGCGGTCGAGATCGGGATGGCGGCAGGGCGAGAAGCTCTGGCAGACGGGCGAGACGCTGCTGAGATTCTGACGGTCATTCTCGATACCCGATATGGCAACACGCGCCGGCGTCTGGCGACATCGCCCCACGCCTTCGAAATCAACGATCAGGCTTTCCGGCGCTGCCGCGACATCATGATCGCGTCGGCGGTCGGGTTTCAGTCGGAGCTCGCGCGCTTCATCGGCGAGCTGGAGGGGGAAAGCCTCTTGCGGGTCAAGCCGGATGTCGGCGCCGAGACCTTGGCGCAATTGCTCGCCGATGGTGCGCGCGGCACCAATCAGAGTCTGCCTCCGATCGATCCAGCCAAGCTTCACCAGCGCTATCGCGACATGGTCCGCGCGCTGCTTCACGGAGCGACGCAGCTTGCCATCTGACGAGCTCGACTGTTTGGCCGAAACGTTGCGATGAAGACACTATTCGATGCGAACCAAGTGTCGCATCGCGTCTTGTGAACCGCCGTTCAAAAGGGGCCCGGCAGCGAGGCATCCGGCGGGGTATGCGCAGCTGTACGACGTTGTGCCGAGCGAACAATATTCGCCTGGCGTGTGCGAGCGCAGCAGGCGGGGGATCGAATGCAAACGCTGGAAGCGGAGATCGAGCAACTGCTCGCCCATCCGCTGTTCGATCGCGCCGTGCAGCGCCTGGCAGGAAGCTTCATGGCGGTGCAGGCTGCCGCGCCCCGGTTGGCCTCGCAGTTCTCGACCCAGCAGCGCTGGCTGATGTCGCATGCGGCATTGTCCCGCTATTTCCGTGGGCTGAAGATCGGCCGGCCAGGGTTGTCGCGGCGCGAGTTCGTCGAGGAGGCTCTCGCTCACGGGCTGGCGAGCCGGAACACCGCCACCTCCTTTTTTGGCGAGGCGTTGCAATACGGGCTCGTCCAGCCGACCAGAACGCATGCCGGTCTGGTGGAGCCTGCACCTTCGACCCTGTGGGCTCTGACCGAATGGTACGCGGGCCATTTGGCCGCGCTCGATGCTCTCGATGACGGGGCCAGGGCCTCGCGGTTGCGGACCTCGGGCGATGCTCTGCTGAAAGGGATCGAGCCTGCCACCGCTGATGCGCTGCTGTCGTCCGCGGTGATCCGCGTGCCGTCGCCGGGTTATGCGGTGTTCGCCTCGGTCGACGAGGGCGGCAGCCTGATGGATCGGCTCATCACGGGGGTCGACATTGCCGCGGCGCGCGGGGAGGAGAGGGCGCTCACGGATGTGACCTCGGTCTCGGCGCTCGCCCGTCCGTTCAACCTCTCCCGGACACATGCCGGCCGGACGCTCGCGGCGGCGGTGGCGATCGGCAGCATCGGCTGGAGCGGTGTGCGCGGGCGCTCCCCGATCTGGCTGTCGCGAGGCTTCCGCGACGAATACGCACGTTTTCAGGCAACGAAGCTCGCCATCATCAGCGCAGCCTTCGCGCAAGCCACAGCGATCTCGCCGCCAGAATTTCAGGACGAGAGCGCCGCGGTGGGAGCTGTTCGCGAAATCGCAGGCAGCCCGGCATGCTGACCAGGGCTGAGGACGTAAACGCGCCGATGCGGGCGATTGCCGAGCGGCTCGACGCCTTGCCCTTCTGCCGGCTGCGGCTGGCGCTCTTCGGCGTCCTGACCCTCGCTCTCTTCGCCGACATCGCCGAGGTCGCGCTCGGCAATGCCCTGGGAGCGGTGTTCCAGGCGCCGCCCCGCACCATGACGCAGGCCGAGCTGTCGCTGTTCCTCGCGGCGATCTTCGCCGGCGGCGCTGTCGGAGCCCCGGTCTTCGGCATGCTCGGTGACCGCTTCGGCCGCCGGCTCACATTGCAGGCGGCGCTCGTCGCGATCGCGCTCGGCTCGCTTGGCGCGGCTGCGAGCGACCATCCCACGACTCTGATCGGTCTCCGCTTCCTGTCGGGCCTGGGCATCGGGGCCTGCCCACCGCTGATCGCCGCCTATATGGCCGATGTCATGCCGCCGCGCTGGCGCGGCACCCTATCCTGCCTGTGTGCCGGCCTCGCTTTTCTCGGCGCGCCAGCCATCATCTTCCTGATGCGCGCGGCTTCTCCGACGCTGTTTGCGGTCGACGGCTGGCGCTGGGCTCTCGGCTCGGGGGCGCTCGTCGCCGTCGTCGCCGCGGGCCTGCTTGCGCTCTTGCCTGAATCGCCGCGCTGGCTTGCTGCCGCCGGCCGCTGCGCCGAGGCCGACGCTGCGCTGCAGCGTTTCGGTCAGCGGAGCAAGGTGGCGCTGACCGCTCCGGCAGGAGCGGGAGAGGCATCCCAAACGGCACTCGATCGCCCGCAGATCGATCTGGGGCGCAGGCTGCTCCTGCTCTGCGCCCTCTATGCGCTCGCTCCCTGGGCGACGGTCGGCTTTCCGCTGATGAGCGGGGCCGTGATGGTGGCGAAGCAGTTCAGCATCGGCGATTCCGTCATGGCGGCCGGACTGATCATGTTCGGACCGGCGCTGGGCAATCTGCTCGTCGCTCCGGTGATCGATCGGGTCGGCCGCAAGATCAGCCTGATCGGCGCCGCGAGTGCCATGGCCGCGCTGGGCCTGGCATTTGCCGCCGCAACCACCTTCCTGCCACTTGTCACCCTTGGCATCGCCTTCGCGCTGGCCAGTGCCATCTATGCCAGCGTCCTCGCCGTCTACGCCGCCGAGATCATCCCGACCGAGCTGCGGGCCTCGCGGACATCCATGGCGTGGGGGTAGGCCGCTTCATCTCCATCTTCGTGCCATTGGTCTTCTTCGCGCTGATCCACCAGGTCGGGACCTGGAGCATGTTCGTGCTGATTGCGGCAGCCTTGGGCCTCAGCGCGGCGCTGATTGCGGTCGCCGGACCACGGGGCCGATCGCAGCAGGCGGTCGCCTGAGGGCGGTCGGCGGGCCAATCGGCGTCGCCGTGAACGGCTGTTCGCATCCGGCCCTCTGCGCATTGATCAAAAGGGCCGATCGAGCAATATCCGATATGACCATTTTTGAAACCCGTATTGCGCAGTTTCGAGCAATTTGAGAAATCTGCGGCGTTCCGAGCAGCGATCCTCTCGTTGAGCGACATGGCACGGCCGGCAGGACATTGCGGATGAACTGGTCGGACGACCTGTCGGTGTGAGGAGCTTTCGCGGGGGCGAGGCGCCGGCGGCATGATTGGGGTGGGGACGTGACTGCAGTGCACACTTTGTTCGGTCCAGCGGTGCTGGGCATGGCTCTCGTCATGAACGCGGGTTCTGCCGTCGCGCAGTCGACGGCTCCAAAATCCGCCAGCCAGCCCGTGCCACCGTCCACGCCCGCCGTTCAGCCGGTGTCGACGGAGCCCAGCAGCACCACTGCGAGCTTTGGTGACTGGACGCTGCGCTGCCAGCGCGTCTCGGACAATCCCAAATCGGCCCGCATCTGCGAGGTCGCGCAAGTCCTGCAGAGCCAGGGGCAGCAGGCCCCGATCGCTCAGGTCGCCATCGGCCGCGCAGCCGCCGGGGAGCCGCTGCGGGTCACGGCCGCGATGCCGATCAGCATCTCCTTCCCCAGCGTCGTGCAGGTCGCTATCGGCGAGAAGGACGCAAAGCCGCTCGAGCTCGGCTGGCGGCGCTGCATTCCGAGCGGCTGCTTCGCCGATACGGCGCTTGGCGATGAGACGGTCAAACAGTGGCGCAAGGCGAGCGAGCCGGGCCGGATCGTCTTCAAGGATGCTGCCGGGCGCGACCTCGCCTTGCCATTGTCGACCCGCGGTCTCGACCAGGCTGTCGAGGCCCTCGCCAAGGAACGGCTTTGACCATGGCCCGGCGCCGCAAGGTTCGTTCACAGACCGCCACCCGGACCGACGGGGCGGTGTTGCGCTGCGTTGCGGCTTCGAGTGAGCGCCGCTCCGTCCTCGCCGCGCTGCGGCAGCGTTGCCTCGTCGGGCAGGCGATGGCGCTTGCCCTTTGGAACGCGCCTGCCTTCGCCCAGAACGTCATCACGCCGGACGGACGCACGCAGACCAATGTTGCAGTCAGCGGCAACACGACCACGATCACGACGAAGACGATTTCCGGCGCCGCCGGCTACAACTCGTTCTCACGCTTCGAGCAGGGCGGCGGCTCGACGGTCAACATGCACTTGCCGCAAGGCACCGGCGTGCTGGTCAACATCGTTCGCGATGGGCCGGTGGTCATCAACGGCATCCTGAATTCCTACCGGAACGGCCAGATCGGCGGCCATGTCTACTTCTCGGACTCGGCCGGCTTCACCGTCGGGTCGAGCGGCGTCATCAACACCGGCCGGCTGACGGTCAACACGCCGACACGTGAGTTCCTCGACCAGGTGATCGGCCGCGACGGCACCGTCAACGAGACGATGGCCGCCAGGCTCAAGGCGAACGACGTGCCGATCTCGCCCGACGGCAAGATCACCATCGACGGCGCAATCAACGCGCGCCGTGGTGTGTCGCTGAACGGCCACTCTGTCAGCGTCGCCGGGCAGATCAAGACGAATGCTGCTCCGGTCGACATTGCCGAGCGTCGCGAGCGGCACCGCACGGCCTTTTCGCAGAGTGTCAACACGGCCGGCCTCCGTCATGGCGCGGGCATGGTCGCGCGCAAGGGCGGTGGTATCGAGATCGTTGCAGCCGGCACCGTCACTGTCTCCGGCCAGCTCAGTGCCAACGCCACGGCGCGGCGCGCTGCCGGCACCGTCACCGTCCGCTCGGGCAAGGGGACCACGATCGCGTCCACGGCGAAGATCACCGCCACGGGCACGGCACCGGCACCTCTTCCGGCCGGTACGGCTCCGTCGGCCGTTGTAAACACGGCGGATGGCGGCAAGGTCTCGATCACCTCCGACGCCGCGATCACGATCGCCCGCGGCGCCACGATCGATGTCAGCGCGGCTCACGGCTCGACCGGCAAGGCCGGCTCGGCGATCGTCTTCGCCGGCACCAATCTCGATGTCGCGTCCGGCGCGGTGTTCCGCGGGGTGGCGGGCACGCGCGGCGATGGCGGCTTCCTCGAGCTCAGCGCCAAGCAGACCGTCACGCTCGGCGCCGTCGACGTCGACCTCTCGGCCCGCAACGGCAAGGCTGGCCTGCTCTATATCGACCCGACCGACATCGTGATCGGCACCGGCGGCAGCGCCAACATGGTCACCAACGGCACGAACGTGCTGTTGGAGGCGACGAACAGCATCACCATTCTCGGCGACGGGATCATCGATACCCGCAATTTCAACCGCTCTGCCAATGGTGGGGTGCTCGCGGCTGCGAACCCCTCCCTCGGCAATTCCGGCAGCATCACGCTGGAGGCACGGCAGATCAACGTCGCCGGTCAGCTGCTGGCCGGCGTCAGCCCCGGCAGCGCCTATGCCGCCGGCGACATCACGCTGAGCGCGAGCGCCTCCGACCGGCGCAATTCCGGCAAGGCGACGGCCGAGGCGACGGTCGACGTCAGCGGCACGATAACCGGGCGCGACGTCAAGCTGCTGGCGGACGCGACCGGGGTTTCCTCCTTCATCAATCCCGGCCCCGGCATCGCGCTGTTCGCCGGGCTGACCAATCTGTCCATCCTGACCGGTCTCAATGGCGGCTATGTCGCCAGCGACATCACCGCCCGCGTTTCGGTCAAGAACGGCGCTTCGATCACCGCGACGCGCGACATCGTCATCAGCGCGACCGGGACGCAGGAAGCGACCCTGCCGGCCGTCTCGGTCACGGCGGTGTCGCCGCTGGCGGCCGCAGTGACTTATGCCGATCTCAAGGCGCGGGTGACCGCCGAGATCGAGTCGGGGGCGTCGCTGACGATCGGCCGCAACCTGACCGTCGAGGCGAAGAACGAGGCGACTTTGGGGGCGACGGCGCTCGCGGCGTCAGCCGGACAGACCCTGGCCGCCTTCGCCGTCGCCGTCGGCACCACGGACATCGAGACCAAGGCGATCGTCAGCTCCGGGGCGACTGTCACGGTCTCCTCCTCGGCGAGCAATGTCCGGGTCTCGGCGATCAACGAGAACGCGTTCTCGACCTCGGCCACGGCGATGTCGATCAGCGGCGGCATGGTCGGCCTGTCCGTCGCCTATTCCGACACCAAGGCGAGTGCCGAGGCGAGGCTCGGGGCCTCGCTCGGTTCGAGCAGCGGCCGGATCGGCAACGTCACGGTCGAGGCCATCTCGGACAACAGCAAGAACGCGACCTCGTCGGCGGTGACGCTCGGGCAGAATCTGATCATCGAGTCGCTCCAGATCGCCAATGCGATGGAGACGCTCTTTGCCCCGCTGACCTCCCGGCTCGGCTCGCGCGAGATCGGCAAGTTCGGCAGCACGCTCACTTTGGCGAAGAGCGATCTCTCGGCGATCGCCTCGATCGCAGCCGATGCCGGTGGCACGGCTCCGACGATCTACGCGACCAAGGCGGCGGTGGTCAGCGATGTCCGCGATTTCGCCCTGCGCGCCGCGGCCGATGCCGGCCTCAGCTCGAATTCGAAGGATCCGACGGCCACCAATCCGGAAGCGACGGTCGCCATGTCGGCCGCGGTGGTCTACGGCGACTTCCGCCATACCTCGCGCGTCTCGATCGGCGCCGGCGTCACCGTCGACGCCAATCGCATCGGCGTCTCCGCGACGACTGCTGTGCCGATCGCCAACACCTGGACCGATTGGGGCGGCTTCGGCGAGACGCTCTCGCATCTGAACGGCACTTTCGGCGTCGCCGGCAACATCCTGACTAGCTACGCCAGCGCCACGGCGGAATCGAGTCAGCTCGGCCTCGCAGGCGCCGTCAACTACTACAAGATCGCCAACCAGACCGAGGCCTATGTCGGCCCCGGCGCGACCTTGCGCCAGAACGGTGCTCTCGGCTCCTGGGACATCGCGCTAGGCACCGGCGCGCTCCAGAGTTTCGACAAGGCCGTCACCATCGCCGCCAGCACGAAGACGGAAACGATCGACGTTGCCGGCAATTACGGCATCTTCTCCGGGACCGGCACCTCCGGCGGCGCCGGCTCGGCAGTGGGCGGTGCCTTTGCCGATCTGCAGCGCGAGAGCCGAACCGTCGCGGCAGTCGGCGCCGGGGTCACGATTACCGCGCTCGAACTCGCGGTCACGGCGAAGACCGAAGACAAGATCTTCGTGCTCGCGCCGACCTCGGGCAAGGCTGCTGGTGCCTTCGCCGCCAACGGCATGGTCGTGCTGGTCGGCATCGACAATCATACGCTCGCTTCGATCAGCAACCAGGCGACGATCGACGTCACTTCGATCGATGTCACGGCCCGCCAGTTCGTCTCGCTCTTCGCGCTGACCGGTGCCGTCACTTATGGCGGCGCCAACGCTATCGGCGTCTCGGTCGCGGCGCTCGATACGGCCGGGGTGACGCGGGCCTATATCGGCGACAACTCCGCCGATCTGTCCGATAATCGGCTGGGCAGCGGTTACGCACAAGGGCTCGTCACCACCCGCTTGCTCGATGTCGAGGCGGTGACGGACGGGCGCATCACCGTCGCCTCGATCGCCGCAGCGATCTCCGATCCCAACGCCTCGAAGCTCAGCTTCTTCAAGGGCATCGCCGCCCAGGGCAAGACCGATGCGGCGGTGCTGCGTTCCGGCGCGGGCAGCGGCATCAGCCTGACCGCGGCCGGCAGCGCCGCCGTCGCCACCACGACGCTGGGCACCTCCGCCTGGATCGACGGTGCGGTCGTCGTCGCCAAGGCCGGTGGCGCGGTCATCACCGACGTCGCCGCGACGAACGCCATGGTTGCGGAGGTTGCGTCCGGTTCGGCGGCCCTCAACCTGACCGGTGCCTCGAGCCCGCTCAGCGGCGCGCTCTCGGGCGCGGTCGCGATCGGCCTCTTCGACAACAGCACCGATGCCCGCATCACCGGCACGACCATCACCGGGGCGGGCGACACCATCGTGCAGGCGCTGGCCGGCGGGCGCCAGACCGTGGTCGGCGTCAGCATCGCCGCCGCTCGCGCCAATAGCGGCGCGGCTGCGGTCTCGGCCGCGATCGGCATCATCACCGACAGCGTCAGCGCCCAGATCCGCAATTCGGCGATCAACGGCATCTCCGGGGCGTCGTCCGGCAACGACGTGCTGGTCAACGCCTATCGCGCCACGGATATCGGCATTGGCGGCGGCGCCGCCTATTTCGGCGCGCAGGCCGGCCTCGGCGTGGCGCTGACTTATGTCTCGATCGGCGGCCCGTCCGGCCGGGACGCGGTGGCCGCTCTGATCACGGATACATCGCTCTCGGCGGTCGACAGGCTGACTGTCGCGGCGCGGACCTCGAGCCGCATCGTCTCGAGCGCCATCGCCGGCGGCGGCGGCCCCGATTCGAACGGTCTGGCCGGCGCCATCGTCATCACCGAGATCAGTCCGACGACGCGCGCGGCCGTGACGGACACTGCCGGGGGCCCGTCGCGCATCGCGATGGACGGCGATGTCCTCGTCGTCGCCGATAGCGGCAAGGACGGCACGCTCGACGCAGCGCTCGATAGCCGGCTCGCCAACACCGATCCCGGCCAGATCGACTTCACCGGCAGCGCCACGAATGCGAACCAGGCCGCGAACCCCATCGGCGCCTCGATCCTCGCCATTGCTGGCGCGGTCCAGGCCGGCAAGAACAACATCGGCTCCTCCTTCCTCAGCAACACCATCAGCCAGTCGCATATCGCGCTCATCGAGAACGTCGACCTGACGAGCTCGACCGGCGTCACCGTGCGTGCGCAGGACGGGTCGCTGATCACCTCAGTGGCAGTCGGCCTCGGTGTGGCGACCGGCCAGTTCGCCGGCGTCGCCTCGGTCGCGCAGCAGACGATCGACGCCGTCGTCACCGCCCGTATCAGCGGCGGCAGCATCATGAGCCGCGACGTTGCCGTCCAGGCGCAGGCCTCCTCGACGATCCGCGGCAGCGCTGGCTCGCTCGGCATCGGCATCGGCGCCGCCGCCGTCGGCCTCTCGATCGTCGAGAGCAGCATCGCCAACGACGTCGCGGCGGAGATCGAGGGAACGCAGATCCGCGCCTCGCGCGACGTCGTGCTGACTGCCGGCTCGACCGCGACGATCGACACGATCGCCATCGGCGTTGCCATGTCGCGCAATGTCGGCCTAGCCGGCTCGGTTGCCAACAACAGCGTCGCCACCGATGTCGGTGCGACGATCACCGGCGCCGACATCATCGCCGGCAACAATCTCGGCGTCTTCGCTGCCAACACCGACCGGATCACGGTTTCGGCGGGCGCGCTCGGCGCCACGGTCGCGGCGCCCAGCGTCGCGGGCGGCGTTTCTGTCGTCAACAACACGATCGGCGGCACGACAGCCGCCGCGATCGAAGGCAGCAGCGTCGATGCGCGTGCGGGCGGCACCGGCTCGCTGAGCTATGACGCCGGCCAGCTCGTCACGGCCTTCGACCTGAGCACGGCCAACGGCCCGAGCGCGGCGCAGCCGTCGTTTGCGATGACGGCGCGCAGTGTCCACGGGCTCGGCGTCATCGCGACCTCGCAGCAATCGGTGCTGGCGAATGCGGTCACCGGCGGCGTCGCCGCCTTCCCAATCAGCGGCGCGGTCGCAATCGTGCCGATCCGCAACGTGCTCGGCGGCAGCACGAGCGCCACGATCGATTCCAGCCAGGTCGACACCCGCTTGACCGGTACGGACAGCACTGCGGTCGCCGTCGAGGCCGCCAGCCACTCCTATGCCGCGACCTTCATCACGGTCGGTGCGATCGGCGGCGTCGCCGCCAGCGGCGCCAATGCCAGCAACCTGATGGAGCGCAGCACGAAGGCCGCGCTGACGCGTTCGACCACCGGCACCACGACCCCCGGCTACACCGGCCCCGGCGTCGTTGCGCTCGACATCGCCGCGACCTCCTCGCAATCGGCGGCGAGCAATGTGATCGGTTTCGCCCTCGGCCTCGGCGGCGCAGCGGCGATGGGCATCGTCAACAGATTCGAGGCGCTGACGAGCGCTTCGCTGGATCAAGGCCTGGTCACGGCCGGGCGGGTCGGCGTCACCGCCGATAGCCGCAATGGCTTCTACGCCCGGACGGTCGCTGCCGTGGCCGGCGGCGTCGGTGTCGGCAGCGCCTTCATCGTCGGCACCAGCCGCAATGCGACGCTGGCGACGATCGGCGGCGGCTCTGGCCAGACCGTGCTCAACCTCAATGGCGGCCTCGCCGTCGCTGCGACCAGCCGCAATGCCTTCACCACGCTCGCTTCGGGCGGCGCGGCGGGCGGCTTCGCCGGTGTCGCGGGCATGGTCAGCTTCGTCGATGTCGACAACCAGACGCGCGCTGGACTTTACGGCGCCCGGGTCACGATCCAGCCGGGCGCGACGCAGACCGTCGGCGGCGTCACCAGCGCGGCCGGCATTAGCGTCACCGCCCATGAAGCGACGAGCATCACGCCGACGACGGCCGCAGGTGCGACCGGTAGCATCGGCGCCGGCGCAGGCGCCAATATCGCCAGCCTCGACGGCCTCGTTCAGGTCGATATCCAGGGCTCGACGCTGGTTGCGCCGGGCACGGTTTCGGCCTCCGCCACCTCCGAGCGCGATGTCAGCGCACTGACGGTGACCTATGGTGTCGGCGGTTCGGCCGGCATCGGTGCGGCAGTCGCCCTGATCTCGGTCGGCACCGGCGCGCCCTCGGGCGCGTCGGGCGAGCTCACGGCCGGCGGCAGCGGCACCCTCTCCCGCATCGGCCAGCTTACCGCCGGCAATGCCGATCTCGTCCTGAGCGCTGCCGGGCTCGCCAGCTATCGCAGCTATCGTGGCGCCGCTGGCACGGCGATGAGCGAGAGCGAGCTGCGCGAAGCCGCGCGGACCGACTACAATCTGCTGCTGGCCAACGGCACCGTCTCGGCCGGCGCCTATACGTTGACCGATGCGGGTGTCACGGCGTTGCGTAGCAATGCGGCGACGGCGCTCGGCATCGCCAATCCGTCCGACGCCCAGGTTCGCAGCTGGGCAGCAACGCGTTATGCGGCCTTCAGCGGCGGCGCGGTCAGCTATCTCCTCAGCGACACCGGCCTCAGCACCTACCGTTCGCAGGTGACCGCGACGACGCCGGGCGCGAGCGACGACCAGGTCCGCAGCGCCGCCAACGACGCCTATGCCCGCCTGCTCGCCAACGGCACTGTCAGCGGCGGTGTCCTGACCTTGTCCATGGCTGGTCTCGAGACCTATCGGGTCCAAGCCAATGCCAGCCTTGGCCGTCCGGCGACCGATGCCGAGATACGGAACTACGCCGCCCAGCAATACGGCTTCTTCACCGGCAATCGCAGCCGCATCGTTGCTCCGGCGGCGCAGAGCGCTGCCGCGCTGCTCGAAAGTGCCGGATCCGCCACCACCGCCAGCGTCAGCGGCGGCAGCATCGTCAGCGGCGCCGTCGCCGTCTCGGCACTGTCGCGGACGACGACGACCAACACCGCCGATGGTGTCGGGGTGGGTGGCGGCGGCGTCGGTGCGGCGACCGCCTATACCGATATCGGCGACAAGGTCTCGGCGCGTCTCGACCAGATCAGCGTGACCACCGGCTCAATCGCCGTGACCGCGAACTCGACTGACGGAACGGGCTCTGCCGCCCGGGTCGAGGCGACTGCGGGAGCCGGCGGTCTTGCCGCCGCGGCTGGCGCAGCAGTGGCCGACGGTGCGATTTCCAACCAGGTCACGGCGACGCTCGGTGGCACGCTGACGGTGACCGGCGCGACGAGCGTCAATGCAAGAAACAGCCAGACCAGCCGATCGGACGCATTCGGCGCCACGGTGGCGGGCGGTCTGGCGCTCGGTGTCTCGCTCGCGAAGAGCAGCGCCGAGAGTACCGTTGCGGCGCGATATGCCAACGGCTCGAGCCTCACCGGAACCGGCCTTACCATCGGCGCGCAAAGCACCGGTGCGGCCTATGCCGCGGCCGTCGCCGGCGTCGGCGGCCTGCTCGTGGCCGGCTCGGGCGCGGCGGCGAATGCGACCGACAGCTCCAACGTCTCCGCGGTGATCGGCGCCGGTGCCAGGGCGAATGTCGGAACCGGCACGATCAGCGTCACGGCGATGGCATCGCCCGATGCGAAGGCGGCGGCCTTCGGCGTCGCGGTTGGCGGCGGCCTTGCGGTCGGCGTCGCCGTCGCCAACGCCACTGTCGGCATGCAGGTGCTCGCAGCGATCGAGGGCAATGCCAGCCTGATCGCGAGCCAGTTCTCCGCCGGCCTCCTTTCGGTCGCGGCGACCGGCTCGGTGTTCGGCACGGCTGCCGGTGACGCCGTCAGGCTGGCGGATTCGACCTCCGGCTTCGCGCGCGGCGGCTACTCCGCCGCCGCCTCTGCGGTTGCCGGCTCGGGCTCCTATTATGTCAGCGCCACCGGTACCGATGCGCGGGCACGCAACACCAGCTCGGTGATGGCTTCGGTCGGCGACTATGTCCGCCTGCCGTCCGGCACGGTGACCATCACCGCGACGAACACCACGCTCCAGGCGGCCAAGGCGACGGGCATCACCGTCGGCGGGACGGGGGCCATCGGCGCCGTCAACGCCCAGGCCGATGCCGCAACGACGACGACGGCCTCGCTTGGCACCTCGTCCACCATGGTCGGGAGCGGCACCGGCAGGTTCACCCTGACTGCAGCCGGAGAGGATACGCAGATCGTGCACACGGAGGCCGGCACCGGCGGCGGCCTCTATGCGGGCTCCGGCGCGACCGGCTCGACCTCCAACACCTCGGATGTGACGGTCTCGATCGGTGCCAATGCAGTGATCCAGACCGGGCTCGCGACGATCGGCGCCAGCCACGCCACGCGCTATGCCGCGCTGGTCGACAGCTTGCAGGCCACGGCGCTGGGCGCCAGCGCAGCGCTCGCCCGCAACAGCGCCAATGCCGATGTGCTGGCCTCGCTGGGCGCCGGCGTCCGGATCACCGCTGCGGGGCCAGGCACGGCCGGCTGCTATCTGTCGAACTGCCTGCAGGCGATCTCGCTGACCAGCCGCAATGCGTTCACCCAGCTCGATCTCGGCGATTCCGTACGCGCGGCCGCCGGTGGCGGCATCAACGGAGCCGGCGCGACCTCGAAAACGGAGATCGACGGCACCTCCAGCGTGACACTGGGCAACGGCGCCACCCTGATCGCCGGTACGAGCCCGACGGCGGCGCCCGGGCCGATTCTGGTCCAAGCTTGGACGGAGCTGACCGGAGACGACACCGCGACGCTGACCACCGGCGGCCTCCTGCAGGGCGCGGGGGTATCAGCGCGCTATCGTGCCGATGTCGACAACACGGTGACGCTCGGCGACAACGTCGTCCTGAACTCCTTCGGCGTCATCAATCTCGGCACCTATACGCTCGCCGATGTCAGGGCGAACGCCTATGTCAGCACCTACGGGGTAGCCAGCGTCGGACTTGCCGACGCCGATGTCACCATCCGCACCGACAACAAGGTGCTGATCGGCTCGAACTCCGAATTGCTCGGCCTCTACGACGTCAACGTGACCGCTGGTCGCGACGGCTCGGGGCTGCGTACGAACAGGCTCTCGGGCACGGCGACCGCGCTCGGCTATGTCCGCGGCCTCATCGCCGTTCCCGATGCCGACGCCTCGACCAACTTGCAGAACCATGCCCGTGTCGAGATCGGCAGCGGCACCACGATCTCCAGCGCCCAGAACGTCACGCTCGGCGCCTATGACGGCGTGCTCGACGCCGATGCCGACGGCACCGGCCATGGCTATCAGCTCTATTTCATCCCGGTCACCTCCGGCTCGAGCAGCCCGGGCAGGTCGTCTAGCTCGGCATTGGTGATGAACGGCACCGCGACGGCCGGCATCTACAACACGCAGCGCATCGAGATCGGCTGCGGTGTGAACGCCTCGGTGCAATGCGGGCTGAATGAAACCCCGACGATCCGCTTCATCAGCGGCGCGCCGGTGACCGCCAGCTACACGACGGCCTTCGATCCCATCGCCTACATCAATGCCCGCTATGACGCGGCGGTCGCGAGCACGCTGATCTCCGGCGTCAGCGCAGGCTCGGTCGGGGCCGTGCGGCTCAGCCAGCTCTATGCGGCGGGCGGCAACGTCTTCGTCAATGCCAGCACGGTCCAGGGCAATGGTTCACTCATCGCCAATGGCGGGCCGTCGATCACCGTGATCAACCGCAGCGCCGCCTATCTCGTGCTCGATGGCGGCGCCTATATCCCGGAATCGACCGGCGGCCAGATCGTCGGCGCGAGCGGCACTCTGACACGCCAGAGCAATCCGGACGCGACGCCCCGGATCATCATCGACAACGCCTATGGCGGCCAGCTCGACGCCAGCGGCAACGGGCCGGCACTGCTGATCGCCGGCGACCTCACCAATCTCGGCGGGCTGGTCTCGATCAACAATACGCTTGGCTCATTCGGCTTCTCCGGCCAGCGCATCGACGCGCTGCAGTTCAACGCGACTGTGCCGAACGGCGCGGTCGCGGTCTCGTCGAACGGGCCGAACGGCATGTACACGCCCGGCGCCTCGCCGCAGGCTGAGTACGGCTCCTACATCTACTATCCGGGCGGCAGGCCGGGCTCGACCAGCTTCAACGCCGATGAAGCGGTCATCGCCGCGGCCAACGCGCTCGCTGCGGGCCAGGGCGCGACCGACCTGAACTACTTCCTTTACGGCAGGCAGGACGAGGGAACGGTCCGCAACTTCTCAATGCAGTTCTATGGCAACTGCGTCGGATATATCGGTGACGCTGGCTACAACTGTACCGGCGGCTATGACATGGGCAACAACATCCGCTTCATGGTCATCCCGACGGTTCCGACCTACCGGGAGAGCAATCCGGTCGCGCAAGGCGGCGGCACGCAGATCTACGGCGCCCAGGTCGCGATCAAGGCGACGACGATCAACGTCAATGCCTCGATCGAGGCGGGGCGGATCACCAACTGGTCGGGCAATATCGGCGGGAACGTCGGCGACATCCTGCGCGGTTCCCGGCAATCCTGGCTCGATGCCGGCTACACGACGGTGAGCCTCGCCAGCATCTTCGGCGGAGGCTGGTCGGCCGCCGGCGCGGCCCCGGTCTCCTACGACCTCGTCAACGATCGGCTGGTCATGGCCGACGTCAACGCCTCCTCTGGCGGCGGCTCGGTGCTGCTCGACGGTCAGATCATCAGCACGAACACGCTTGGCCGCATCAAGATCAATGGCGGCTTCGGCGATGTCAGCGTCAACAACCAGTCCGGGCTCGATTTCGTCGTCAATCGCATCAATACGGGCACGCAGGCCGGGGTGAACGCCAGCGTCAGCAAGGTCACCATCGTCGACCGGCTGGTCACCTCCGGCCCGAATACGACGGTCTACGCCTATACGCCCGGCTCCGGCATAGCGGTCTACAAGACCCATAATGGCGCGCAGCCGACCTTGAGCGGCGCCGGCGCCTCGACCCCCGTCGCCTTTATCTCCGGTGACACGACGAGCTACAACCCCGTCACGGGCACGCGCTATGAGTGGACCCAGCAAGCCTTGCTCCAGAAGGAGGGCCTGACCGAGGCGAACCGCAACCAGCGCGACGTCCAGGGCGTCTATTGGCGCTTCGATTCAGGCACGTCGGGCAATCCCTGGGTCTATGTCGACGCCCAGTCGCCGAGCACCAATCCGGGGCAGCACTGGGGGTATTGGTGGTCGCGCAACGCGCAATCTCCAAGCGCGACGACAGTGTCGGGCCGCCTGACGAACGACACCAGTCTGACCAATGTCGGGCTGACGCAGGAGATCACCGGCGGCCAACTCGACTTCATCTACAATGAGGCACGTTACGGCGGCTGCAACCAGCAGGCGATCAATCATTGCGACCGCGACTTCGTCGCCCAGCCTGGCGCGACACAGGCTGTATGGGCCTATAATTATGTGACCCGGGCGTTCATCCAAGTCACTGCTTCGGTCAAGGCCGACAATCCGTTCGCGGTCAGCTTCGCCGGCAATGCGGCGGGCCGCGTCAACATCACCTCGAACAGCTCGGTCATCCAGCAGGGCAACATCGTCAATCCGAGCGGCACGACGACGATCATCGCCTCGGGCGGCAGCTTCACCCAGGTGGCGAACGCCACGATCCTCAGCAACAACCTGACACTGACCACCCGCGATTCGATCGGCACGGCGTCGGCGGCGATCAAGGCGACGCTGACCCAGGGCGCGCAGCTCAACGCCACGACCGGCAGCGGTGGCATCAATCTCGACATCACCGGCAGCGCGCGCGTGGTCGCCCTGCGCGCCGACCAGACTCCGGGCGCTTATGGCAACATTAATGTGCGCGCCACCGGCAGCCTCGAGGCGGTTGCCACAGGTTCGACGAATGTCGTCGGTCGCAACATCACGCTGGTGAGCGACGAGGGCAGCATCGGCGCGCTCTCGAACCTGATGACGATGCGCGCGGTCGCGACGCAGCTGCCGAACGGCAGCTATGTCGATGGTGTGGTCAGTCTCACGGCCCGCGGCGATATCGGCATTGCTCAGGTCGCCGGCGATCTGCGCGTCGGGCAGATCGAGAGCAAGGCCGGCGATGTCCGCATAGATGTCGTCGCCGGCAGGCTCGTTTCGGCCACAGGACAGACGGCGGCGCAGGCGCTCAGTGCCGAGCAGCTCTCGCAGGTCTCGCGTGCGCTGAAGCTCACCGCGGCGGATGGCGCCGGCGCCGCTGCCTTGGCCAGCATCACCGCATTCGAGAACCAGGTCACACAGACCTACGCCCAGTATTCCGCGCTGCTCCGCAATGGCAGCGTCACCCTGGTCGACACCAACAATGACGGGGTGCCGGACAAGCGCGTCTTCACGCTCAACACTGCCGCTATTCCCCTCTATCAAGCCTTCGCCGATGCCGAGCTCGGGCGCACGGCCGGGACTGACGAAGTCGCGGCCTATGCCGCGCGGCGCTATGCTGCCTATGGCAGCGTCTTCGAGTCCGCCTATGGTGGCGAATGGGCCGATCAGGCTCGCTTCAAGCCGGCGACGCTCGAGAGCAATTACAGTTTCAGCGCGAACGCGGCCGATGTCGCCCCGGGGCTTGCCAACCGCATCGCGGGCGATGCGGTCTGGACCGAGCGGCAGCTCGTCTCGGCGATCAACACATCGGCGCTGCAGCCGGATCCTGGCGTCGTCGGCAACGGCCGGGCGCTGGTCATCGGCCACGATGTCACGCTCAACACCGCTGGTAGCATCGGCTCGCTGGCTCCCGACGTGCAGGTCGCGCTGGCGGCTATCCGTGATGGTTCGGTCACCGACGCCCAGCTCGCCGCGCTCGCGGTTGCGACAACGCCCGGCACGGTCAAGCTCATCGGGCAGAGGCAGGACGGCAGCCTTGTCGAGGTCACCGATCTCAACCATGTCCCGAACGGCGTCACGCTCATCCGCGTCGACGTCAAGCAGACCGCGCCGCTCTTCATCAACGCGACCGGAACGTTCTCCGCCTCGGCGCAGGGCGACGTCTATGTTCAGTCGACCGGGGCGCCGAACTCGGCCGGCGGCACGCTGACGATTGGCCGTATCACCGCGACGGGCACAGTCAGCCTGCAGGCGCCGCAGGCGATCGTTGCCGGGACGCAAGCCGACGGCACGACGCCGCGCAGCCCGGTACAGATCCAGACCAATGGCGATCTCATTCTGGTAGCGGGCGGTGGCGGTATCGGCTCGGCCGCGACGGCGCTGACCTACCAGATCGGCGGCAGGCTGGTCTCGGCCTCGGCCGCCGCCGGCGATGCCTATCTCGTTGCAGCTGCCGGCAATGCCGAGATCGGCCGTATCTTTGCGTCGGGCACCGCTTCGCTGACCGCAAGGGCCGGCGGCATCCAGGGCTATCTGCCGGGCGTCGCGATCTCGGCGAGCTCAATCCAGCTCAGCGCGACCGGCAATGTCGGCTCGGCCACGGCCGCGCTTGGCCTGCGCGTCGATTCCACCGGGAACATCTCCGGCACCATTGGCGGGTCCGCCTGGCTTTCCGGCCCGGCCATCGCCGGTCAGTCGCCCACCGCGTTCCGCATCGGGAATCTGACGGCCGAGACCGGGCTCAGCGTGACCGCCGACGGCGAGATCGACGTCCTGCAACGGGCCCGTTCCGGCACCGGGGCCGTCTCCCTCATCGGCGCCAAAATCGCCATGGCGAGCGGCGCAGAAGTCAGTGCCGCCGGCCGCATCACGCTCGCCGCCGACAGTGACCTCGTGCTCGGGCGCGTCGGCAGCACGCTCGCGGCACCGGCCGGAGGGGCCTCGATCGTACTGACAGCGACGGGCGCGATCATCGGCAACGGCGATAGCGGCGTTCTGCTCGACGCTCGCCAGACGGGCGGCGTGATCTCGCTTTACGCCGGAAGCGGCATCGGCACGGCGAGCACGGCGCTCGCCTTCGCTGCCCCCACGATCACCGCGCGAAGCCTGAATGGCAGTGTTTATCTTTCAACGGCTGGCGCCACTCATGCCACCAGTCTCGCCGCGGATGCAGGCACAGTCGCGCTGAGCGCTGGCGGCGATCTCGTCCTCGACACGGTCGCGAGCAGTTCGGGGGCTCGGCTCTCGGCCAGCAATGGCAGCCTGACGCTTGGAACACTCACCGCCGGTGGTGACAGCACACTCTCGGCGAGTGGCGCGATCACAATTACCTCCGCCACGACGACGGCCGGCGATCTTTCCATCACCTCGACCGGCGCCGGTATCGTCGCCGCCAGTATCGACGCTGTCGACGATGCGACGCTGGCCGCTGCGACCTCGATCTCGGTCACGACCGGCCTGACGGCTGGCGGCGCGGCCAATGTCACTGCGAGCGGCGGAATGCTCGGCCTCACCAGTCTGACCGCAGGCGCGAGTTCGTCACTGACGGCGTCGGGCGCGGTCACGCTCGGAACTGCGATGACGACGGCTGGTGATCTTTCCATCACCTCGGCCAACGCCGGCATCACCGCCGCCAGCATCGACGCTGCCGACGCTGCGACGCTTGCAGCCGCGACCTCGGTCTTGGTGACGGACGGCGTGACGGCGGGCGGCGCCGCGAACGTGGCGGCCGATGGTGGGACGCTCGCTATTGTCAGCGTGAACGCGGGAGCAAGTTCGTCCCTGTCGGCTTCGGGGGCGATCACACTCGGTAGTGCGATGACAGCCGCAGGCGACTTCTCGGTCACTTCGACCAGCGCGGAGATCATCGCCGCAACCGTCAATGCTGCTGGAAGCGCAATCCTCTCGGCTGCGACCTCGGTTTTGGTGACGGGCGGCGTGGTCACGGGCAGCAGTGTCAACCTCTCGGCCGATGGCGGAACGTTGACTGTCACTCAGTTGAATGCCGGTTCGAGCTCGACGCTGACAGCTTCGGGCACGGTAACGCTCGGTACCGCGACGACGACTGCGGGCGGTCTGACCGTCGTTTCGACCGGCGCTGACATCGATATCGCCAGCATCTCCTCCGCCGGGGACATGATGCTATCGGCAGCGACCTCGATCTCCGTGACCAATGGCCTGATGGCGGGTGGTGTCGCGACCGTCGCCGCCAGTGGCGGGACGTTGGATATCGACAGCCTGAGCACGGCCGGAGCAGTCCTGTCCGCCTCCAATGCGGTCACGTTGGGCAGCGCCACGACGACGGCAGGCGATCTTTCCATCACCTCGACAAGCGCCGGTATCGTCGCCGCCAGCATCGATGCTGCCGACAATGCGACGCTGACTGCCGCGACCTCCGTCTCGGTCACAAACGGCGTGACTGCGGGTGGTGCAGCTAGTCTTGCCGCCAGTGGCGGAACCCTTGGCCTCGGCAGCTTGAGCGCTGGTGCGAGCTCGACGCTGACGGCGTCCGGCGCGGTCACGCTCGGCGGCGCAACGACGACGGTCGGCGATCTCATCATTACCTCGACCGGCGCTAGCATCACCGCCACCAGCATCGATGCAACCGAAGACGCGATGCTTGCCGCTGCGACCTCGGTCTCGGTGACGAATGGCGTGACGGCGGGCGGCGCAGCCAGCGTCACGGCCAGCGGCGGGACACTCGATCTCGCCAGCCTGAGCGCCGGCGCGAGTTCGTCGCTGACGGCTTTGGGCGCGATCACGCTGGGAGCTGCGACGACGACGGCCGGTAATTTGTCGATCGACTCCAGCGGTGCGGGGATCACGGCCTCAACCATCAACGTCGCCGCGGACGCGACGTTGACCGCCGCAACCCTGATTTCCGTCACGAACGGCCTGACGGCGGGCGGCGCGGCAAACGTCACAGCTGTCGGTGGAAGCCTTGCCATCGATAGGCTGAGCGCAGGGGCGAGCTCTTTCTTGTCCGCTTCCGGGGCGATCACGCTGGGGAGGGCCGGAACGACCGCGGGCGACCTCTCCGTCATTTCGACGGGTGCCGGGATCAATGCGGTGACCGTCAACTCTGCCGGAAATGCGACCCTTGCGGCTGCGAACTCGGTCTCGGTCACGAACGGGTTGAACGCGGGGCGCGGCGCCAACCTCTCGGCCAATGGCGGAGCCCTGACCGTCGACCAGGTGAATGCCGGGGCGACCTCGACGCTGACGGCGTCGGGGGCGATCGTACTCGGCAGCGCGAGGACGATGGCAGGCGATCTCGCCATGACCTCGACCGGTGCCGGCATTACCGCCGCGACCATCGATGCGGCTGGCGATGCGACACTGACTGCCGCGGCCTCGATCTCGGTGACGAGCGGCCTGACTGCGGGTGGCACGGCCAGCGTCACCGCCAATGGTGGGACATTGGGTATCGATACCCTGAGCGCCGCAAGCGCGATCCTGTCCGCTTCCGATGCGGTCGCGTTGGGCAGCGTCAGGACGACGGCAGCCGACCTTTTCGCCAGCTCGATTCGCGCCGGCATCACCGCCGCCACTATCGATGCTGCCGGTACGACGACGCTGCGGGCGGCCACAGACCTGTCGATCTTGCAGCTCGTCGCTGGCGCTTCGGCGCGGCTCTCGGCGGGCGGTTCGGTCGTGGTTGGCAGCCTCGCTGCCGGACGCGACCTTGCCCTCGAGGCTGGCGAAAACCTCTCGCTCGGCACCGGGCGGGCGCGTTCAGGCGCGATCTCGCTCATTTCCCAGCGCGGCGATATCCGGGTCGACCTGCTCGAAGGCGCCGGCACCGTGGCCAGCTCTGCGCTCGGGAACCTTGCTTTCGGCACGGTGCGCAGCGGCACGGACATCCTGCTCCAGTCCTCGGCCGGCACGATCCGCGGCGGAACGCTGACCAGCGGGCGCTATATCGGCCTGCAGGCACGCGGCATCGCTTTCGACCGCCTCGATGCCGGCCACTTAGCCTCGCTCACCGCCGAGGAGAATATCGCCGGCAGGCTCGTGGTTGCCAGCGATGCACTGGTGCTGCAGGCCGGCCGCAGCGGCCACGGCTCGATCACGGTCGAAACCGGCGCCGCACGTAGCGCCAGTGTCAGCGCGGCCGACGAGGTCAAGCTCGGGCGGTTCGGCGCTGGCGACAGCATCGTCATCCTGGGCACGCGCATCGCCGCCGATATCGTTCAGCTTCCCGGTGGAGCGGGACTGCCGCTCAAGCTCGACATTGCCGGCTTCCGCGAGCGCACGGCCGAGACAGTCGAGCTGCGCATCGATACGGATCGTTTCCGGATTGGCCGCTTCGAGAGCGTCGACGGTGTGCTCACCACAACCTCGAACGATTTCGCGATCGCGGAAGCCTTCGTTCCCGGCGCGCTGCGGGTGACGACGCCGATGATGACCATCCTCGCCAACAACCGCAGCCTTGCTCCGGTGCCCGGCTATGATGTCCAGCTTTATCAAAGGGACCGGGGCTTCTCGTTGGCCGTCAACGGCAAGCGGCTGGCGACGAGCGCCTTCGTCGTCGGGCTCGACTCTGATGTCGCCGATGCCCCGGAGGCGATGCATCTGGGCCGCGATCTGGCCCGTCTCGGCACTCTGTTGTCGAACGGGCCGTCCTTCGGCGAGATCGCCCGCGGCTTCGTTCTGGGTACGGATGGTCGCTGGCGTAGCATGGGTGGCTCCGACGAGCCTGCCACGACCGCCAGCACAGGCGCCCCGCCGAAGCCGCTCGTCAATCTCGCTGGTTTCGAGGAGCAGCCTTGAACCGCGTAAGGCGCGTCGCCGTCGGTTGGGTTCTGGCTCTCGCGGCGGGCTTCGCCGCGGGGCCGACGCTCGCGCAGGTCCTGCCGCAGACCCTGGAGAACGAGGCCGCGCGCCAGCGGCGTGAGATTGAGCGCCAGACCGCACCGGCGCGTCAACGCGGTCCGGGCGTGGTGGCGCCGACGCCAGGGCCAAGGCTCGAATTCCCCGCTGGCGGCGCGACCGTGGTGCTCACGTGGGTCGACTTCGACGCATCGAAGTTCATCAGCCCGGCCGAGCTCGATGCCATCCGGGCCCGCTATCTCGGCAAGCGGGTTGATCTCGCCGCGATCGGCAAGCTCGTCCAGGAGGTCAACGACCTCTATGCCGCGAAGGGCCAGATCACCGCGAGCGCCGTGCTGCCGCCGCAGAAGCTCGACGGTGGCGTGCTCAAGGTCAAGCTCGTCGAAGGCCGAGTCGGAAAGGTCGGCATCAGCGGCGCCGCGCAGACCTGGCCCTGGTATGTCCGGTCGCAGGTGCCGATCGCTGAGGACGACGTCGTCGATGCGCCGGCGCTCAATCGCCAGGTCTCGATCTTCAACCGGCTCAATGAGCTGCAGATCCGGGCCCAACTCGCGGCTGGGGCGAGCTTCGGCCTGACGAATATCGATCTCGCGCTGACCGAGCCGTTGCGCAACACCGCCCAAATTTCCTATGACAACCAGGGTGTGCTCTCGACCGGGCGTTATCAGGGCACGCTCTTCCTTCGCCACCACAATCTGCTCGGGATCGACGACAAACTGGTGCTCTACGGCTCGCGGGCGCACGGCAGCATTCTCGGCAGTGGCAGCTATACGATCCCGATCTCGCCCTGGGGGACGCGGCTGGGGGTGACCTATACGCGTTCGGCCTATCGCATCGTCGGCGGCTCGATCCGTGAACTGCGCCCCGAGGGCATATCCGAGAGCGGGGCGCTCACGCTCTCGCAACCCATCTTCGCGACCGACACCATTCTGCTGCAAGCGACCGGCGCGCTCGGCCGCGGGCGCGGCCGCAGCAAGCTCCTCGACATCACGACGGTCGACACCAACTACATTCGCACCCAAGCCGGCGCCACGCTGAGCGTGAACCTGCCGAGCCTCACGCACTCGACGAGCGTGAACTGGTCGCAGGTGGCGCATGAGGACACGCTGGCGGGCACCAGGCGCAACTATACGATCTGGACCGGCAACAGCGCCTCGCTCTGGCGCATCACCGATGACATCTACAGTTCGTTCGTCGGCGCCGGGCAATATACGACGGAATCGCAACTGCCGGGTGACCAGATCTTCCAGATCGGCGGCCCGACGACGGTTCGCGGTTACCCGATCGGCAGCGCCTTCGGCAATTCGGGCTTCTATGGCCAGGCGGAGCTGCATTATGCGCTGCCGGAGCCGCTGAAGCTCGAGAGCTTCGTCTTCCTCGACCACGGTCAGACGTATCTTAACGGCGCGCGGGTGACGCACGCCACCTCGGTAGGCGCGGGCCTGATCTGGCGCCCGCTCGACTGGGCATCGCTCGAAGGCGGCGTCGGACGGCCGCTCCAGCGCGTCTCGGCTGCGCAGCGCGATGTCGAACTCTATTTCCGGCTCACTTTGCGCGCGAGCATCTGAGCTTTTCTGACGAGGATCCGATCATGGCGCCCCTGCCGCTGTTCTATTCAAGTATCACCATGCTCGACCGCAATGAGCATCGCGAGGCGCGGATCGCCCCGTCAGAGGCCCCCTACGCCTTCGCGGCTGGAGCCCATGTTCTGCCGGCGCTGATGCCGGAGTTCGCGGTCGCATGCCGGGACATGCCGATCCTGTTCCTCGATGAGGCGGGTGTCGTCTCGCCATTGTTCATGGTCGGGATGCGTCCCGGCGAGAGCTGTTTCGTCGATGCGCAGGGGCGCTGGCGTGGCCAGCACGCGCCGGCCTATCTGCGGCGCTATCCGTTCGTTGGCGGCGAGGTCTCGGCGGAGCAGCAGGTCGTCTGCGTCGACGGTGGCTTCTCCGGCCTGCAGAGCGAGCAGGGCGAGCGTCTCTTCACCGAGGAGGGCGAGCCGGCGGAAGCCTTGCAGCGGGTCATCACCTTTGTCGGCGAATATGCCGATGCCGCCAAGGCCACGGCCGCCTTCACCGCCGAGCTCAAGGCCCTCGACCTGTTCCACACGATCAACATCGACATACGCTCGGCCAGCGGCGCGAGCTCGAGCTTCTCCGGCTTCATGGCGGTGAGCGAAGAGCGCCTCAACGCGCTGTCGGACGAGGTCTGGCTCGATCTGCGGCGGAAAGGTTATCTGGCGCCGATCCACGCCCATCTGATCAGCCTGGCGAATTTCGCCCTGCTCGGCGAGCGCTCGTAGTCGAAATCACCGATCGTCATCGCGCTTGCCGCTGTTATTTGAAGCCGATCAAAGCATCGCGCGTTGACGATGGGCGCTTTGATCGAACACGAAAGCTTCGTTTCACCGCCGGATGCGGCAGGGAGACAATCCTCCTGGTTGAACGCCTAACTATGGAACCCTTGCCTCCGGCTGGCCGGATAATCTTCCGCCTGCGGCGCGTGTGCCGTGCGGAGGCAAGGGTTCACGGTCATGGCAGAGGCGATCGAGCGCCGCTCCTTCCTCAAGATGTCGGCTGCGCTCGCGGTTGGCGCCGCCACAGGCGGCTTCGCTTGCGTCGAGATCGCCAGCGCCGCGCCGATCGAAGTGCCCACCGTCGACCGCCTATCGATGCGTGTGCTGATCGATTCAGCCCATGATCAGTTCCTGAAGCCGAGCACGGTCCAGGGCGTGCAGCATCAGCCGCCGGGCTCGGGCCGCGGCGCCGATTATCGCCAGGTCCTGCACAATCAATGGGGCCTGTCGCTCTTCCTGGAATCGCAGCGCGCCGACGAGGCCCGCACCATCCTGCTCGACTTCGGCTACAGCCCGGATGCGCTGCTGAACAATATCGGCATCCTCAAGGTCGATCCGACCAAGGTAGACGCCCTGATCGTCAGCCACGGCCATCATGACCATTATGGCGGGCTGGGCGGCTTCCTCGCCAAATATCGCGACGCGCTCGCGCCGGACCTCAAGCTCTATGCCGGCGGCGAGGACAATTTCTGCCATCGCGTCAGCCCGAGCGGCGTCCAGGGCCAGTTCACCGACTTCGGCCAGCTCGACCGCCGCGAGCTCACGGCGCAGAAGGTCGCGACCGTGCTCTGCGAGACGCCGACCGTCGTCGCCGGCCACGCCTTCACCACCGGGCAAATCAAGCGCCGCTCGGTCGAGCGCATCTTGCCCAACACCTTCGTCGAGCGCGGCATCAAGGACGGGCTCGGTTGCGATGCCAGCCATTACAGCCCGGCAGAGCTGCAGGGGAAGATCATCCCGGACGAGCATGTCCATGAACACGCGACCTGCTTCAACATCCGCGGCAAGGGCCTGGTGGTGATCAGCTCCTGCGGCCATGTCGGCATCGTCAACTCGGTCCGGCAGGCGCAAGAGGTCTCGGGCGTCGAGAAGGTGCACGCCATCGTCGGCGGCTTCCATCTCGGGCCGGCGCCGAAGGACTATCTCCAGCAGGTCGTCGCCGAGGTCGGCAAGCTGAAGCCTGACGTGATCATTCCGATGCACTGCTCCGGGCTCAACTTCGCGCTGGAGGCGCAGGCGCAATTGCCGGAAAACGTCATCGTGCCGACGACCGGTAGCCGCCTGATCTTCTCGGCCTGAGCCATGCGCGCCCGTCAGCTGCGTATCGCGGGCCTGTTCTGGCAAGCGCTGCTGGCCGCTGCGTTCACCCTGTTGTTCGTCACCGTCTGGTCGGGCCTGTTGCGCGCCGAGGAGCCGCGTCGCCGCTCGGCCGCCGAACTGATGGACGTGTTGATGTGGAATCGCGAGCCGGTCGGCGGGGCCTTCGCGCTGAGCGACCATACCGGCCGCATCCGCCGCGACACTGATTTCCGTGGCAAGCTTCTGCTGGTCTATTTCGGCTTCAGCTACTGCCCGGACATCTGCCCGACCGATCTCCAGGAGATCACCCGCGCTCTCGGCCAGCTCGGCCCGGACGCCGAGGCGATCCAGCCGCTCTTCATCACACTCGACCCTGAACGGGACACGGCCGAGCATCTTTCGACCTATGTTTCGCTCTTCCACCCGCGCCTGATTGGCCTGACCGGATCGGCTGAGGCGATCCGCCAGGCGGCCGACGCCTATAAGGTGTTCTACGATAAGGTCGAAACCGGCAAGGGCGAGTACACGGTCGACCACTCGGCCTATGTCTATGTGATGGACCGTGCCGGCCGATATCTCGGCTTCTTCCCGCCGAACACGCCGGCCGAGCGCATGCTCACCATCATCCGTCCCCACCTCCAGGCGAAATGAGGTGTGCCCCGCACGAGAGTAAAACGCCTGCCCGAGCAAATCGCGGAAGGTTGTTCTGCCAGCAGAGGGCGCAACTTTGAAAGGCCGTTTCATTGACGGGGCGGACCGCGTGGAAGATCATTCATGACATCAGCGGCGATGCCATCGCCGATGTCGCGGGATTTGCTGGAGCAGCTTGCGCCGCGTCAACAACGCTAAAAGCACCACGATGCAATCGTGGGCTCCGAGCACGGAGACACGTGGATGAAACCGGGTAATACTTTGGATCCTGAGCCATCCGGTAAATTGCGGCGATGTTCCTGATCATTCGTCCCGCGGCCTGACCGCAGGACCTGTCGCTTTCCAGCAGCCTAGCGCGCCGGCCTGGCCGGCAGGAGCGTCGTCGCCTGACGACGCACGTCCCGCTGCGCCCTTTTTCCAGCCGAGGCCCCCATGACCGTTGTCTCGCTCGTCAATCCCGGATCAGCAGCTCCCCGCCCGCTCGGCCGAGCCGCAACAGCGCAAGCCGAGGTGCCGAGCTTCCGGTCGGCGCTGCGCCATCTCGCCGGCGGCGTCAGCGTGATCACGGCCGGGCAGGGCGAGGCTCGCACCGGCCTCACCGTGACCTCGCTGTCCTCGCTCTCCGCCGATCCGCCGACCGTGATGTTCGGGCTCAATCTGACGTCATCGAGCTTTCCCGTCCTGGCCCGTTATCGCAGCTTCGGCGTCAATATCCTCAACGCCACCCAGAAGCAGATCGCCGACCGCTTCGCCGGCCGCGCCGGCGAGAAGGGCGAGGCGCGCTATGCCGGGGCGAACTGGACTCAAGGTGTCACCGGCGCACCGCTGCTCGAAGGCGCACTGGCCGCGCTCGACTGCGAGGTCGAGGAGCTGATCGAGCGGCATTCGCACGCCATCGTCATCGGCCGTGTCCGCGAGGTCAGGCTCGGCGGCGACGACGCGGCGCTGCTCTACTGGCGCGGTGACTATGAGCGCCTCGGCTGGATGGCCGAGGAGGCGCGCACGGCGCTCGGCCTGCGCAGCATCTGACTCTTCGCGAGACGTCCCATGGCCTACGCTCTCAGCCTGCTCGACAAGAGCCCGATCCTCGACGGCGAGAGCGCTGTCGATGCCCTACAGCGCACGATCGCGCTGGCGCAGGCCGCCGAACGGCTCGGCTATCGTCGCTTCTGGCTCGCCGAGCATCACGGCTTTCCCGGTCTCGCCAGCTCGGCACCGGAAATCCTGGTGGCGCATCTGATCGCCCGCACGCGCCGCATCCGCATCGGTTCCGGCGGCGTGCTCCTGCAGCATTACAGCCCCTACAAGGTCGCCGAGACCTTCAACCTGCTCGCGGCGCTGGCGCCGGGCCGCATCGATCTCGGCGTCGGCAAGGCACCGGGCGGCCTGCCCTTCTCGACCAAGGCCCTGCGCGTCCAGCACGACCCGGAGCGCGCCCGTTCCTTCGAGGCGCTGCTGGCCGAGCTCGATGGCTTCCTCGCTGGAGAGCTCGACGCGGGCGATCCGCTCGCCGGCGCGCAGGCCCTGCCCAAGCCGCCCGCAGCGGCCGAGCGCTTCCTGCTCGGTGCCAGCTCCGACAGTGCGCGGGTGGCGGCCGAACGTGGCTGGCGCTTCGTCTTCGCCGGTCAGCTGAATGGCGACCCAAAGGCGCTGGAGGCTGCGATCGACGCCTATGCCAAGGCCGGGGCCACCGAACCGCCGCTGCTCGGGCTGGCGGCGCTCGCCGCCGCGACGGCCGAGGAGGCGCGGGCGCTGACCGAGCCGTTGCGCGTGGTCCGGCTGACGCTCGACAATGGCCAGAGCGTCAATCTCGGCAGCGAGGACCAGGCCACCGAGTTCGCCCGCCAGGCCGGCGCGGCGTCCTACACCACCGAAATCCGCCGCCCGAGCATCCTCGCCGGCACCGCCGAGGACGTTCGGCGTGAGCTCGATGCGCTCTCCGCCCGTTTCGGCATCGCCGAATTCGTCATCGACACGCCCGCCGCCGCGACGGCCCAGCGCCTCGCCTCGATCACGCTGCTCGCCGGCGATGCGCCGGCCCTGGCCGCCTGAGCCGACAGGAGAACCCGATGAGCAAGACCCGTCTCACCTTCGGTCTGATGCTGCAGGGCCCCGGCAGCCACATGAACGCCTGGCGCCATCCGAGCAATCCGCCGGATGCCAGCGTCAATCTTGACTTCTTCATCCGTACCGCCCGCAAGGCCGAGGCGAGCGGCATCGCCTTCGCCTTCGTCGCCGACGGGCTCTACATCAACGAAAAGTCGATCCCGCATTTCCTCAACCGCTTCGAGCCGCTGACCATCCTCTCGGCGCTGGCGACGACGACCAAGAAGCTCGGTCTCGTCGGCACGGTTTCGACCTCCTATAGCGACCCCTTCACCATCGCCCGGCAGTTCGCCTCGCTCGACCTGATTTCGGGCGGCCGCGCCGGCTGGAATGCAGTCACATCCCCACTGGAGGGCTCTGGCCGCAATTACGGCCGCCCGCATCCAGAGCACTCGCTGCGCTACGAGATCGCGCATGAATATCTCGAAATCGCCAAGGGCCTATGGGATTCCTGGGACGACGACGCCTTCGTCCGCGACCGCGAGAGCGGCTGCTTCTTCGATCGCGAGAAGCTGCACACGCTCGGCCATAAGGGCCGCTTCTTCCAGGTCGAGGGCCCGCTCAACATCCAGCGCTCGCCGCAGGGCCAGCCGGTGCTGTTCCAGGCCGGCGCCTCCGATGCGGGCATCGGCCTCGCCGGCCGCCATGCCGATGCGGTCTTCGCCAATCATGTCTCGCTGGAGGAGGGCCAGGCCTTCTATCGCAGCATCAAGACCAGCGCGATTGCGCAAGGGCGGCTGGCTGACGAGGTCAAGATTTTCCCGAGTGCCGGCCCGATCGTCGGCCGCACGCGGCAGGAGGCCGAGGACAAGTACCGGGTGATCCGCGACCTCGTCTCGATCGACGACGCGCTTGCTTATCTCGGCCGCTTCTTCGACCATCACGACTTCAGCGCCTATCCGCTCGACGCGCCGTTCCCCGAGCTCGGCGAGATTGGCAAGAACAGCTTCCGCTCAACCACCGACCGCATCAAGCGCACTGCCGCCCTGAAGCGCCAGAGCCTGCGCGAGGCGGCACTGGAAGCGGCGACCCCGCGCGCCGATTTGATCGGCTCGGCCGAAGAAATCGCCGATATCCTGATCGAGCGCGTCGACAAGCAGGCGGCCGACGGCTTCATCCTCGGCTTTCCCGTGATCGGCCAGGGGCTCGACGATTTCGTCGAACTCGTCATCCCGGTGCTCGAGGAGCGCGGCGTCTACGACCGCAACCTGCCAGGCCAGACGCTGCGCGACCATCTCGGCCTGCCGCGCCGCGAGAGCCGCTATGCCCGCTCCGCCCCGGCATCCGTGCCGCGCAAGGTCGGCTGAGCCGATCGCATGACCGTCCACGCCCCCATAGCCAGCACTGGCATCGATACTGGCATCGCGGCCTCGGTTGAGGAGTTCATCGCGCTGCGGCGCGATCTGCACCGGCATCCCGAGCTCGCCTTCCGCGAGACACGCACCAGCGCAATCGTCGCCGAGCGGCTGGAAAGCTATGGTTATGAGGTGACGACCGGGCTCGCCGGCACCGGTGTCATCGGGCAATTGCGCAGGGGTGACGGTTCGCGCCGGCTCGGCCTGCGTGCCGACATGGACGCGCTGCCGATCGCCGAGCAGACCGATCTTCCTTATGCCAGTAAAACCGCTGGCGTCATGCATGCCTGCGGCCATGACGGCCACACGGTGATCCTGCTGGCGGCGGCGAAGCGGCTGGCCGAGCGCGATTTCTCCGGCACGCTCACCTTGATCTTCCAGCCGGCCGAGGAGATCGGCGCCGGCGCGCGCAAGCTCCTGTCGGAAGGGCTGTTCGAGCGTTTCCCCTGCGACGCTGTCTTCGGCCTGCACAACTGGCCCGGCGTGCCATCAGGCCAGTTCGGCTTCGTCGAGGGGCCGGCGATGGCGGCAGTCGACCAGGCGATCATCCGGATCGTCGGCCAGGGCGGGCACGGCGCCTCGCCGCATGAGACGGTCGATCCCGTCGTCGCCGCGTCCAGCCTCGTGCTGGCGCTGCAGAGCATCGTTTCGCGCAATGTCGATCCGCGGCAGGCTGCGGTCGTCACCGTCGGCTCGATTCATGGCGGCGAAGCCTCGAACGTCATCCCTGACGCCGTCGACTTGAAACTGACCATCCGCAGCTTCGATCCGGACGTGCGCGCGCAGCTGGAAGAGCGCATCACGACGCTCGTTCGGGCTCAGGCCGAGAGCTTCGGTGCGAAAGCCGAGATCACCTACCGCCGCGGCTTCCCGCCACTGACGAACCATGCGGCGGAAACACAGCTCGCCCGCGAGGTCGCGCTCGCCGCTTTCGGCGCCGCGAAAATCGAGGCCGACTTCAAGCCGCGCATGGCGAGCGAGGATTTTGCCTTTCTGCTCGAGGCCTGTCCCGGCAGCTATTTCTTCGTCGGCAATGGCGGCAGCGCCCCGCTGCACAGCCCCGCCTACGACTTCGACGACAGCATCATCGCCCCGGCCGCGAGCTTCTGGGTTCGCCTCGCCCGCACCTTCCTCGTCTAGATCCTGCAACGGAGAGGCCCAGCCGCCATGTCCGACCAGTTCCTCTACACCACCCCGCTCGATCCGCTCGCCGAGCCCCTGGTCGAGCAGCTCACCTGGGAATACGCTACCCGCTACGGCAGCTATTTCGGCGAGGCGCCGGGCGCCGAGATGAGCCGCTACCCGGCCTCGCTGTTCGCGCCGCCGGACGGCAATTTCGTGCTGCTGCTGCGCGATGGGCGCGCCGTCGCCGGCGGTGCCTTCAAGCGCTATGACGCGCAGACGGCCGAGCTGAAGCGGATGTGGACCGATACCGCCTTCCGCCGCCAGGGGCTGGCCCGCCGCGTCGTCGAGGAACTCGAGGCGCAAGCGGTGCGCCAAGGCTATGGCAAGATCTTCCTGACCACCGGCTTCCGCCAGCCTGAGGCGCGGGATCTCTATCTCACCACCGGCTACACGCCGCTCTTCGATCCCGCCGTCGATCCCGAGGTCTACAAGAAGCTCGCCTTCGAGAAAGACCTGGCCGTCGCGGCCCATCTGCCGCGTCAGCCGGACTTAAACACCCTGCTCAGCTCAGCCTGATCGCGCCGTTCGCTCCAGCAAACAGAAAACGAGTTCCAGCCATGACCCTCGCCAGCGATTTCGCGGGCCTGCCGACGCACGCCGCCAGCACCCCGCCGGGGAGCGATTTCAGCCGCTACCGGATCGTGCCGGCGCGCTATCCTGCACGCACGATCGGCACCGCCTTCGCGGTCGTGGTGATCGTCGCGGTCGTGAACTCGGTCCTCTCCAATCCGCGCTGGGGCTGGGACGTCTTCGCCGAGTGGTTCTTCGCCGAGCCGGTGCTGGCTGGGCTGGCGCGAACGCTGCTGCTGACCCTGCTCGGCACCGTCCTCGGTTTTCTGCTCGGCACCGGCCTGGCGCTGGCGCGCGTCTCCGGCTCGCCGCTGCTGGCTTCGCTGTCCTGGGCCTATGTCTGGCTGTTCCGGTCGATCCCGCTGATCGTGCTGCTGCTGATCCTCAACAATCTCGGCTATCTCTACTCGACGATCTGGCTCGGCGTTCCCTTCACGCAGATCACCTTCGCCAGCTGGTCGACGACGCAGCTGATCACGCCGTTCTTCGCCGCGGTCCTCGGGCTGACGCTGCACGCCGGCGCCTTCTCCTCCGAGATCGTGCGCGGCGGCATCCTCTCTGTCGACCAGGGCCAGCACGAGGCGGCGGCCGCGCTCGGCCTACCGCGGCGCCGGCAATTCTCGCGGATCGTGCTGCCGCAGGCGATGCGCACCATCCTGCCCAACGGCTTCAATGAGATCATCCTGCTGGCGAAGGGCACCAGCCAAGTCTACATCCTGGCGCTGCCGGAGCTGTTCTACACCATCCAGATCATCTACCGGCGCAATCTCGAGGTGATCCCGCTGCTGATGGTGGCGACGGTCTGGTACCTTGTCATCCTGAGCGTGCTGTCCTTCGTTCAGCACCATATCGAGCGCTATTATTCGCGCGGGGCGCTGCGCAACCCGCCATCCTCGCTGATCGGGCTGGCGCTGGCACGCTTCGGCCGCTCGCGTGACGCCGCAGCGGCACGGCGTACCGAGGCTGCACTCGTCCAGGCCAGTTCGTCCGCCGCGGTGATTCCATCGCTGGCGAGCCTGCGGCGCAGCGGCGGCGAGATCCGCATCAGCAATGTCTCGAAGAGCTTCGGCCCGCTCAAGGTGCTCGACGATGTCAGCCTGGCGCTGCGTCCCGGCGGCGTCACCGCGATCATCGGCCAATCCGGCTCCGGCAAGTCGACGCTGCTGCGCTCGATCAACCATCTCGAGCGCGCCGACGAGGGCTTCATCGCCATCGACGGCGAACTGATCGGCTACCGCCAGGACGGCGACACGCTCTACGAGCTCAAGGAGCGCGAGATCCTGAAGCGCCGTGTCGATGTCGGCATGGTCTTCCAGAGCTTCAACCTGTTCCCGCATCTCACCGCGATCGAGAACGTCATCGAAGCCCCGCTCTCGGTGCGCGGCGTCACCCGTGAACAGGCGCTGGCCGAGGCGCGCGAGCTGCTCGCCCGCGTCGGCCTCGCCGACAAGGTCGACGCCTATCCGCGCCAGCTCTCGGGCGGCCAGCAGCAGCGCGTCGCCATCGCCCGGGCGCTGGCGCTGAAGCCGAAGGTGCTGCTCTTCGACGAACCGACCTCGGCACTCGATCCCGAGCTCGTCAACGAGGTGCTCGACGTCATCAAGGAACTCGCCCGCTCCGGCACGACGCTGGTGATCGTCACCCACGAGATCGGCTTCGCCCGCGAGGTCGCCGACGAAGTCGTCTTCATGGAGGCAGGCCGCATCCTCGAAGTCGGCCCGCCGGCCCGCGTCCTCGGCGAGCCAGACCATCCCCGCACCCGCGAATTCCTCGCCAAGGTCCTCTGACAATCATTTCCAAGGAGCAACCATGATCACCAGACGCAACACGCTCGCTCTGCTCGGCGCCGCCTCGGCCGGCGCCATGCTCCCCTCCATTGGCTTCGCCCAGCAGGCGATCGATCTCTCGCCCGAGCAGGCCGGCCGGCCGCGCGCTGGGCGCGACGAGGCGGCGATCAAGCTGATCGGCAAGGATGCCAAGTTCGTGAAGGACGGCGTCTTCACCGTCGCCAACGCCACCGGCCGCCTGCCTTTCGCCGGCTATGCCGCGGATGCCAAGACCATCGTCGGCTCCGAACCCGACATCGCCCAGCTCGTCGCCGATGCGCTCGGCCGCAAGCTCGAGATCGTCCCGGTCTCCTGGGCCGACTGGCCGCTCGGCGTCGTCTCCGGCAAATACGATGCGGCGATCTCGAACATCACCGTCACCGAGCAGCGCAAGGAGAAGTTCGACTTCTCGACCTACCGCAAGGACCTGCTCGGCTTCTATGTGAAGAAGGACAACGAGATCCAGATTCGCGAGCCACGCGACGTCGCCGGTCTCAAGATCATCGTCGGCTCCGGCACCAACCAGGAGCAGATCCTGCTGCGCTGGAACGAGCAGAACGTGAAGGATGGGCTGAAGCCGGCCGAGATCCAATATTATGACGACGATGTCGTGCTCTATCTCGCGCTCGAGACCGGGCGCGCCGACGCTTATCTCGGCCCGAACGCGCTCCTCAGCTTCAAGGCGGCGCAGGAGAACAAGACGCGCCTCGCCGGCAATTTTAGCGGCGGCTGGCCGGTTCTGGCCGAGATCGCGGTGACGACCCGCAAGGGTGCCGGCCTCGCCGAGGCGATCACCCACGCGGTCAACACCCAGATCGGCAATGGCAACTACGCCAAGGCGCTGGGGCGCTGGAACCTCGCGGCCGAGGCGATCGAGCAGTCGCGCACCAACCCGCCCGGCCTGCCGGCCAAGTGAACGCAGCGGGCGCCGCCGCGACTGGTCGCAGCGCTCACCTCATCAAGAAAGACGGAAAGACAATGATGTCGCGAGCGCGCGCCATGCTGGCCCTTCTCCTCGGTGGCCTGGCCATCTTCGGCCCGGCGCAGAGCCCGGCCGTGGCTCAGGCACCCTTCGATCTCGGACCGGAGCAGCCGGGCCGGGTCAGGGCGGAGCAGCAGCCAGCGGCGATCGCCGCTATTCCGAAAAGCTTCAAACTCGCCGCGCCCGGCATGCTCACCGTGGCGGTCAGTCCCGGCGGGCCGCCGCTCGCGACCTATGCGACGGACGCTAAGACCGTGGTCGGCGCCGACGCCGATTTCGCCCAATTGATCGCCGACAGTCTCGGCCTCAAGCTGGATCTGCAGCCGATTGCCTGGGCCGACTGGCCGCTCGGGCTCGCCTCCGGCAAGTACGATGCGGTCATCTCCAATGTCGGCGTCACCGAGCAGCGCAAGGAGAAGTTCGACTTCTCGACCTACCGCAAGGGCCTGCACGGCTTCTTCGTCAGGGCCGATAGTCCGGTCACCGAGATCAAGGAGCCGAAGGATGCAGCCGGGCTCAAGGTCAGCGTCGGCGGCGGCACCAACCAGGAGCGTATCCTGGTCGAATGGAGCAAGCAGAACGTCGCCGCGGGCCTGAAGCCGATCGAGCTTCTGCTCTTCGACGATGAGGCCGGGCGGCTGGTGGCGCTGCGTTCGGGTCGGGTCGACGTCATCGTCCAGCCGCATGCCCAGCTCGTCTTCATCGCTGCGCGCGACAAGGATATCAAGCGCGTCGGCACGCTCAGCGCCGGCTGGCCGCTGAAGTCGGATGTCGCGATCACCACGCGCAAGGGCAGCGGCCTGGTCGATGCGCTCACCATCGCGACCAACGGGCTGATCGCCAATGGCAAGTTCCGGCAGTCGCTGGCGCGCTGGAGCCTGGAGGAGGAAGCACTCGACCGCTCCGAGACCAACCCGCCCGGCCTGCCGAAGTACTGAAAAGCCCATGTCCTCGCGCCTGAGCGTGCGGGCTGACAACGTTGCCTGTGATCAGATGTCGAAGAACACCGTCTCGTTATCGCCCTGGAGCTGGATGTCGAAGACGTAGGTGTCGCCGCTACGCTGCGCGATCAGCGTCGGCACGCGCACCTTGTGCTCGATGCGTGCGAGCACCGGATCCTCGGCATTGGCGGCTTCCTCGTCGCCGAAATACATGCGGGTGTGCAGGCCGATATTGATGCCGCGCGCGACGATCCAGACGGTGAGGTGCGGCGCCATCAATCGCCCGTCATTGAAGGGCACGCGGCCCGGCTTGATCGTCTCGAAGACGCATTCGCCGCTGACCATGTCGGTCGCGCGCCGGCCCCAGCCGGTGAAATGCGGATCGGCGGTGCCGCGCCGCTCGTCCGGCGAATTGTACAGGCCGGCCGCATCGGCCTGCCAGATCTCGATCAGGGCGTCCTTGAGCGGCGTGCCGGCGCCGTCGATGACGCGCATTTTCACCGTGATGCGCTCGCCCCTGGTCTTGTCGCTGACCATGGCGGTGCCGAGATCATCGGGGTAGACGCCGCCAATATCGGCGAAGTTGGGGGTGAGGCCGATATGGACGTACGGGCCCGCAGTCTGCGACGGGCTTTCCTTCAGGCGGTCGAGCTTCTGGGCCATCAATTGCCCTCCCGCCGGTTCTCGAACATCGTCGAGCGGCGCCCGCGCAGCACGATGTCGAACTTGTAGGCGCGCATGTCCATCGGCAGCGTCGCCTGCATGTCGAGCGCCGCGGTCAATTGCTCGATCGCCTGGGGATCGTTGATCGTCTTCACGATCGGGCATTTCCAGATCATCGGATCGCCCTCGAAATACATCTGCGTGATCAGCCGCTGGCCGAAGCCGTGGCCGAACACCGAGAAATGGATATGGGCAGGCCGCCAGTCATTCGGCCCGTTCGGCCAGGGATAGGGGCCGGGCTGGATCGTGCGGAAGCAATAGGAGCCGTCGTCGCCGCTGATCGTGCGGCCGCAGCCGCCGAAATTCGGATCGAGCGGCGCGAGATAGCTTTCCTTCTTGTGGCGGTAGCGCCCGCCGGCATTGGCCTGCCAGACCTCGATCAGCACGCCGGGCACGCCAATGCCGCGCTCGTCGAGCACCCTTCCATAGACCATGATGCGCGGGCCGATGGCGCTCTCGCCGGGCTTGGCGAAGTTGACGATCATATCGTCGTCGAGCTCGCCGAGCATGTCATGGCCGAAGACCGGCCCGGTGATCTCCGAGATCGTGCTGTTGAGCGAGAGCAGCGCCCGGCGTGGCGAGCGCAGCACCGAGGTCTTGTAGCCCGGCGTGAAGGCCGGTGGATGCCAGTCGCGGTCGCGCTGGAAGAAGGCGCCCGCCTCGGGCGGCCGATTGGGAGCGACGATGTTGCTCATGACTTGGCTGCATCCATCTCGTCGAAGGTCTTCTTGGCAATCTTGATCGCATGGTTGGCCGCCGGCACGCCGGCATAGATCGCAACGTGAAGCAGCGCTTCGCGGACATCCTCGCGCGTCGCCCCGGTATTGGCAGTGGCGCGCACATGCATCGCGACCTCGTCATCCTGGCCGAGCGCCGCCAGCAGCGCGATGGTGATCAGCGAGCGCTCGCGCTTGCTGAGTTCGGGCCGTGACCAGACATGACCCCAAGCCGCCTCGGTGATCAGCTCCTGGAAGGGCAGGTCGAACGCGGTCTTGTTCGCTTCGGCGCGGTCGACATGGGCATCGCCCAGCACGGTGCGTCGCGTCGCCATGCCTTGCCGATGGCGGGGAGACTCCGGTTGCGTCACGTCCGCTCTCCGTCGTGCTTGCTCGCCATGAAATCGGCGATGAGCGCCGACAGCGCCTCCGGCTGCTCGACGCAAGGGATATGGCCGGCGCCGGCGATGACCTCGAAGCGCGCGCCCGGTATGGCCTCGGCCAGGCTCCGCACGAGCTCGGGCGGCGTCGAGCCGTCCTGATCGCCGACGACCATCAGGGTTGGCACAACGATCGCCGGCGCCGCCGCCGAATAATCTGCATCGCGGATCGCTGCACAGGCCGCCGCATAACCCGCGGGCAGTTGCCGGGAGAGCATGGTCTTGTAGCCGGTAAGATCGGCGGCGCGGTTCCGGTGGAAGTCCGGCGTGAACCATTTTTCCATCACGCCGTCGGCGAAGCTGGCGATCCCGGTCGACAGCGTCGCCGCGATACGATCGTTCCACGACTGCGCCGTGCCGATCTTGGCCGCCGTGTCGCAGAGGATCAGCTTTTTGACGAGGCCGGGCCGCGTCCTGTAGAGGCTCTGCGCGATTAGCCCACCGATCGAGAGCCCGCACAGCGTCGCCTGCGCGATGCCGAGATGGTCGAGCAGAGCTGCGAGATCGGCGGCATAAGTCTCAATGCTGACCGGCGCGTCGCCGAGCTCGCTCAGGCCATGGCCACGCTTGTCGTAGAATACGAAGCCGAACTGGCCTGCCAGTCTGTCGGCGACATCCTGCCAGATGCGGAAATCCGTCCCGAGCGAATTGATGAAGACCAGCACCGGCCGGCCCGGCGCAGGCTCGTGGCGATAGTGCAGGCAAACGCCGTTGATACGCGCGAACACGATGCTGCCACCCTCCCGTTTCACAAAAAATGACGCTTCAGTTTGGTTATGTAAAATGATATTTCTGGCACCAGGAATAACCTATAGGTTATGTTTTGAGCCTGCCCATCAAGCTCCGTCATCTCGAAGCCTTTGTCGAGGTCGCGCGGCAAAGGAGCGTCCAGAAGGCGGCCGACGCGCTCCATGTCAGCCAGCCGGCGGTCACCAAGACGATACGCGAGCTCGAGGAGAGCCTGGGCGTCGCCGTCTACGAACGCGACGGGCGCGGTATCAGGCTGACCAATCACGGCGAGGTCTTCCTGCGCCATGCCGGGGCGGCGCTCGTCTCGGTCAGGCAGGGCCTGGACTCCGTCTCGGACGGGCGCGCCGGCGAGCATCAGCCGATCCGTGTCGGGGCCTTGCCGACGGTGTCGTCCCTGACCATGCCGCGCGCCATCGAGCTCTTCTTGCAGGAGCAGCCGGAGCGGCGGGTCCGGATCGTCACCGGCGAGAACGCCGCGATCCTCGAACAGTTGCGCCAGGGCGAACTCGACCTCGTGGTTGGGCGGCTGTCAGGGGCCGAGCTGATGGTCGGCCTGTCCTTCGAGCATCTCTACTCCGAGGCCGTCCGTTTCGTCGTGCGGCCCAAGCATCGATTATTGTTGGCAGCCGGCTCGGTTCTGGAGCGGATCGCCGACCATCTCGTGCTGATGCCGCCGCCAGCCTCGATCATTCGGCCCTATGTCGACCGGTTTTTGATCGCCAATGGCGTGCATGCCTTTCCGCGGCAGATCGAAACCGTGTCGGATACGTTCGCTCGCGCCTTCCTGCGGGCGAACGACGCGGTCTGGATCATCTCGGCCGGCGTCGTGGCCAACGACCTTGCCGATGGCACGCTTGTCGCCCTGCCGGTCGACACGGCGCAGACGCTCGGTCCGGTCGGGCTGACGATGCGGGCCGATGGTCCCTTGCGTCCGGGAACCGAGCTTCTGGCGCGCGCGATTCGGGCGGCCTCGCGTCAGGGTGCGTGAGACTCCTTCTGAGTGCGCGTCCGGATCAGCGCAGCCGCTTCACCTCTTCGGCCGTGACGCTCGGCTGCTGCCCACCCCAACTCGCTCGTAGCCAGTTGGAGAGGTCGGCGACCTGCTGGTCGGAGAGGTGCGCGGCAAAGCCCGGCATCGGCTGCATACGCTCCAGCCCAGGGAAGCGCTGGGCCGGGATGCCGGCGAGAATGACCTTGTTCAGGTTGCGCGCATCCGCCAGCCTGAGCGAGGCATTGGTCGCCAGCGGCACCACGACATGCGGGATGCCTTGCCCGTCGACGCCATGGCAACTGGCGCAGACGGCGAGATAGCTGGCACGGGCCGAGGTCGCGACATCAGCGGAGACCGCGACCGGCTTCGGCGGCGCCGGCGGGGTCGCGCGCTCCGGCAGTTTGTCGAGATCGAAGAGATAAGCCGACATCGCGGCGAGGTCGTCGGCGGTGAAATATTGGGTCGAGAAGTGGACGACCTCGAACATCTGGTTGGTCATCGCACCCTGCGCCGAGATGCCCGACTTCATGAAGCTCGCGAACACCAGGGGATCGAAGCCCATCCGCGCCAGCCCGGCCTTGGTGATATCCGGCGCGATCACGCCTTCGAGTTCCGCGCCCTGGAGATAGGCGCTCTCCTTCATCCCCATCGCAAGGTTGCGCGGCGTATGGCATTCGCCGCAATGGGCGAGGGCGTCGGTCAAATAGCGGCCGCGGTTCCACATCGCCGAGCGCCCGGCAACCTCGGTCCTGGTGTCGGAGGACAGGTTGACCAGGTTCCAAAAGGTCAGCCCCTGTCGGATGTTGAACGGGAAGGGCAGGTGATTGGCCATGTTGGCCACCTTCATCGGCTCGCGGCTCATCAGGAAGGCGTAGACGGCGTCGACATCATCCGCCGTCAGCTTGCGATAGGAGGCGTAGGGCATCGCCGGATAGAGATGGCCATGCTTGCCGACGCCGTCGCGCACGGCGCGGTGGAATTCGGCGCGCGTCCAGCTGCCGATGCCGTGCTCCTTGTCCGGCGAGATATTGGTCGAGAAGATCGTCCCGAATGGCGTCTCGAACGGCAGGCCGCCTGCCCAGGGCGCGCCGCCCTTGACGACATGGCAGGCATAGCAGTCGGCAGCGACGGCGACATAGGCGCCGCGCTTGGCGAGCGTCTTCATCTGCTCGGGGCTCAGCGGCTGCTCGATCTCTTTGGCGACGACGCTGCGCTCGAACAGGCTGAGGAAGACGGCCCCCGCCGCGAGCGCGCCGACGACAGCGACCGCCAGAGCGGCCAGAAGCAGCTTCCTCGCCATCAGCCTTACGCCTTCACCAAGCCGGGAGTCCTGAGGACGAGATCGCGCACCGCCTCGAAATAGCGAACATAGCCGGTGCAGCGGCAGATATGCCGGTCGAGCGCCTCGCTGATCACCTGCTCCAGCGCCTCGCGCTTGACCGGGTTGCGCCTGAGCTGGTCAAGCAGCACCGTCGCGCCGGTGACGAAGCCGGGCGTGCAATAGCCGCACTGGAAGGAGAAATGCTCGATGAAGGCCTGCTGGACCGGCGAGAGCTGCGTGATCGCGCCACTCGCGTCGCGCTTGGCCTGCCCTTCGACGGTCCTGACCTTGCGCCCCGCGAACCAATGCACGCCGGTGATGCAGGTCCGCATCTCTTCGAGCGAGCCGTCCGCCTTCTCCAGGACCACGGTGCAGGCATGGCAGATGCCCTGGCCGCAGCCCATACGCGAGCCGGTGAGGTTGAGATACTCGTAGAGGAAATCCTGCATCATCATCGTCTCGGGCACGTCGATCGGGCCGACGGCCTTGTCGTTGATGGTCAGGGAGAGCGTCTTGGTCGCGATCGTCATGCCAGCGCCTCTCGAATCCTCTCAGGCGTGAGCGGCAGGGTGTAGAAGCGCTTGCCGATGGCGTGGGCGACGGCATTCACGATCGCCGGCACCACGGCGATCATCACCACCTCGGCCATGCCCTTGGGCGGATCGGTCTCCGACAGTGGTGGCAGGACCTCGGATGTCTGCGACCAGACCGCGACGTCCTTCGAGGTTGGCAGTTCGTAGCGGTTCCAGTTCCAGGTGCCGTTGCCCGGGCCGTCCTCATAGAGCGGCAGATACTCCTTCAGGGCGTGGCCGATGCCCATGGCGAGCCCGCCCTGGACCTGGCCCGAGACCAGCTCCGGCACGATCTGGTTGCCGCATTCGAGGATGGAGTGATGCGAGAGCAGGCTGACCTCGCCGCTGCCGGTGTCGACGACGATCTCGGCGAGCGTCGCCATCGGCGCGTAATAGGTGACGCCGGCGTTGTTGCGCTGTGCCGGCGGATAGGAGACGGAAGCCCGCTCGACGAAATGCCAGCCGCCTTTCATCAGCGCCTTGCGCTCGGCCGGCGCTCCCTCGCCGTATTTCACCGCCAGCGCGTCGATGGCGAAGCGGCGGCGTCCGGCATCGGGCAAGTCGAACTCCGCCTCGGCCCATTGCCAGCGGTTGAAGCTGTGCACGGTGACGCCGGTGACGAGGCCGAGCCGGTGCGCTTCGGCTGCGACCTCGGCAAAGGACAGAGGCTGCATGGCGGCCGCGTTGATCGTGCCGCGGACGATGCGCAAATCCTCGCGGCGGACCGCCTCCGGCGCCAGCTGGCCGCCGCCGATGCCGCGCGACCAGAGCGAGCGCGCTGCCGGCCAGATCGAAAGCTCGACCAGCGCGCGGGCGGCCTCGCGTGTCGCATGGCCGAGATAGTAGACACTGTTGGAGGCGCTCATCGGCGAGGTGAAGCTCGGCGTCCAGCGCGGATTGGCCATCCGCTTGTCCTCTTCCTCCTGCGACAGGGTATAGGGCTCGTCGGTCGTTTCGAGTGGCATTTGCGGCCAGCGCACCTTGCCGAATTCGGTCTCGTCCGGCTGCCGTCCGAGGATGGCAGCGGCCATCACCGCCTGCGAAGTCGTGGCGCCGGTGCCGATCTCATGCGCGACATGCGAGAGCCTGAGGCGGCCACTCGGATCGAATTCGAGCCCGCACAGCGCCGCCTCGGCGCCAGTGCCGTAGTCCTTGTGCACATGGCCGTAGCCGACGCCGTATTTCTTGCCGGGATTGGCGGCCTCGAACTCGGCCTTGCGCGTCTGCCTGCCCACCCAGAGCGGATGCTTTTCCGCTTTCGCCAGGATCTCGTCATGGCGCAGCGCCCCGGACGGAATCGCGCCCTGCGAGTTCTTCATGCCCGACTTCAGCGCATTGCGCCGCCGGAATTCCATCGGATCGAGGCCGAGCGCTTCGGCGGCCTCGTCGACCATCATCTCGGTCGCCGCCATGGTCTGCAGCGTGCCGTAGCCGCGCATCGAGCCGGCATCGACCGCCCGCGACGACATGATCGCCGCCGAGAAATCGCTCTTCGGCAGATAGTAGATCGACTGCGCCGCCGTCGCGCCGACCGTGCCGACCGAGACCGAGAAGTTCTCGCGCCCGCCGCCATCGTTGCGGTAGCGCCCGGTCATCGCCCGGAACTTGCCGGTCTTGCGGTCGATGACCATGGCCTTGTCCATCTGGAAGGCATGGCGCTTCAGGGCGGTCTGGAACTGCTCGTAGCGGTCATTGGCGAGCCTGACCGGACGCCCGTCGCCATAGAGGCCGGCGAGCACGCAGAAGAACGGGAAGATCGCGTGATCCTTGGTGCCGTAGCCGACGGTGTAGCCGATCTTGAGGTCGATGCTCTGAAGCGCGAACTTGGACTTCGACACCATATGGGCCGCCATCTCGGCGACCTCGTGCGGCGACTGCGTCGCGATCAGCGCATGCAGGATTCCCGTTCCGCGCTCGTACCAGACATTGCCGTTGTCAGCCTCCATCGCCGAGGCATCGGCCGACTGGGTCGAATAGGAGCGCCGCAGCACCAGCACGTCGTCGCCGGCATTGGCGATCTCGCGCTCGATCTCGGCGGCCGCCGCCATGCCCCGCGCCATCGCGTCACCGTCCCCGGGGGTGGGCCATTGCGGCTCGTTGCCCTTGAAGCCGGTGCGGATCGTCGTGTCCTTGAGTGCGGAATAGCGGTCCTCGGCATCGGGGCTGCCGCCATCGATCCGGACATAGCGCGCCGCGCCATAGGGGCCGGGCGTGGTCGACGGGCCCTTAGCGCCGTAGCGCACGACCTTGTCGTTGAAGCGCAGCTTGCGCTTGGCCGCGTCATAGCGGGCGAAGTCGTGATAGATCAGCATTGCGACAGGCTGGCCGAGCAGGCGTGCCGTCTGCCCCTTCGGAACGAAGAAGACGTCGCCATAGAAGCCCGGCCATGGCGCCGGCATCGCGACGCCGTCGGCGACGAGGTCCTTGTGGAGCACCAGCCGGTCGGGCTTGAGCTCGTCGCCGAGCAGGCCGAGGTCGACGCCGTCGAAGACGCGGTCGACCCGCGTGGCATTGAGCATGAAGGCGTGTGCCTGCTCCTTCGGCCAGCCTTCGAGGTCGCGGGCGCGGTAGTCGCGGGTGAAGGTCTTGCCGCCGGTCACCTTGGCGATAGCGTCGAGGCGGTATTTCGGCTTGCCGCCGGGAGCCAGCCAATCGGCGCCGCGGCGCGGCGGCGTCTCGATCAACTCCGCCTGGGTGGCCGAGGACAGCAGCGAGATCTTGATGGCGACGCCGGCGGCTCCGGCCTTGAGGAAGCCTCTGCGGGATAGCCCTGTCTTCACGTCGGACACCCCGCTCGCTGACGAGCCGACCCTGCTCTCCTGCCGATATTATGAGCACACGGCAGGCGTGTATACGGGATATTCGAATTGGTCTCGTTCAAGGATCGGGAGGTTGCGGCAGGGATCGTCGCCGCGCTTATCGGCCGCCGCTTCTCACTGTTCTGGCGTTCGCGGACCGTGCCGCTCGCTGGCAGCGGCCATTGGTCTCATTCAGCCGTCGGCGAGTGGCTCCAATAGCCAACGAGCTTCTGGCGCCCGTCGACGAAACAGGGCAGCGACTTGGCCTGGTCGCGCAGCTCCCGGACCACCGACCGCTCCGCGGCAACCCAGAGATAGCCGCCATCCTGGTCTCGCGGGGCGTTCGCGAGCAGGCTGCCTATCCTGCTTTCGGCGATGCCGTTGCCGCTGCCGGTGAGCCAGGTCACGCGCGCGCCGGGATGCTCGGGCAAGTCCTGGACATGCGCTTCGTCGGCGAGCTCGACGAAGATGTCGCTGAAGATCCCGGCCGGTGTCTGTTCGAGGATGCGTGCGACGGCCGGCAGGCCGGTCGCATCGGCGATCAGGAGCTGCCAGCGCAGGTCGGTCGGCGGCACATAGAGCCCGCGTGGATTGTTGATGACGATGCGCTCGCCGACCGACGCAGCCATCGCCCAGTCGCTGGCCTGCCCGCCATCATGGACGACGAGATCGATGTCGAGCTCGCGGCTCGCCGCATCGAAACGGCGGACCGTGTACGTGGAGTAGCGGACGCGTTGCCGTTCCTCGGGCATCGTCCAGCGGCCCTCGCCGTCGATCGCGGGCAGGACGAGTTCGCCGCTCTCCGGATCGGGAAAGAACAAGCGGATGTACTCGTCCGGGATACCGGTCGAGCGGAAGTTCGCGAGGCCTTCGCCGGAGAAGGTCAGCCGGACCATTCCGGGCGTCAGCATCTGGCGTTGCGTCAGCGTCGCTTCATGGAACGGGCCGGTGCTCATGCTCTCGCGGACCTGTTTGGCGGTTCGGACGGCGCCGCTTCTTCCATGCCAGGCGCCCATAAGCAAGCGCTTAGGCATTTGATTTCTTTAGATTATCTCTAAATCATCGTCGTTGCTGCACATGGTCTCCGCTGTTATGGACGCTCCAGGTGATGGCATCTGCGGAGCCTTTTTCGGCCATGTCCACGAGCCTCGATGACATCGAGAGCCTCTATGCGCTCGAGCAACGCCGGCTTGAGCGGCTGGCAGCGCGGCGCGTCGGACCTGCCAATGCCGCCGATGTCGTGCAGGACGTCTTCATTGCGCTGTGGACGCGGGCGCGCGAGCAGATCGGCTGTTCGTCCGCCTATCTGACGCGGGCGACCCATTACACCGCGATCAGCCATCTGCGGGCCGAGCGCCGGCGGGCGAGCCTGCCGCGGCGCATCACCGAGGAGCAGTATGCCGCTCCCGTGGTGCTGCCTGACCAGGCGGTCGCGGCGCGGCAGGAACTCGCGCGGCTCGACGATGCGATCACGGCCCTGCCCGAGCGGACCCGCCAGATCTTCCTGTTGAACCGGTTGCACGCCTGCTCCTATGAGGAGATCGCGACGGCGCTCGGGCTCTCCTACAGCACGGTCGAGCGCGAGATCGCGCGAGCTTTGCTGGCCTGCCGCGACGCGCTGCGCTAGTCAGCCCTCGACAATCAAACGGGCAGCTTCCGGACCATGTCGGACGAGGGGCAGATCGAAAAGCAGGCCATCGCCTGGTTCACCCGCATGAACGGCAGGCCGTCGCCGGCCGACCGCGAGGATTTTGCGCGCTGGCTCGGCGCCTCCGTGGCGCATGAGCAGCACTATGCGAATGTGCAGCGGCTCTGGACCGATCTCGGCCCGCTTTCGGATGCGGTCGAACGGCGCGAGGCCGCAGCGCTCGCCAGCCCCTTGCAGAAGATCGAGGAATTGCGGCGCCAGCGCAGTCGCGGCAAGCTCGCGGCCGGCGCCGTGCTCGGCTTGGTACTGTGCCTCATGACCGGCTGGCTCTGGCTTGAACGCCCGCATCTCCTTCAGGATTGGCAGGCGGATTATGCGACTGCGCGCGGCGAACAGCGCAGCCTGACGCTGGCTGATGGCTCGACCGTGCTGCTCGACGCCGACAGCGCGGTTGCGGTCGATCTCAAGGCGACGGAGCGCCGCGTCGAGCTTATCCGCGGCACAGCCTTTTTCAGCGTCATTCCGGGGCAGACGCCCTTCACCGTAGCGGCGCGCAATGGCGAGGCCCGCGTGCTCGGTACCCGCTTCGAGGTCGCCGCCGAGGACCGCGAGGTCAGTGTGACGCTCGACAGCGGCAGCGTCGAGGTTGCGCTGCGCGATGGCGCGGGCAGCCTCGTGCTGAAGCCCGGCGAGAGCGTCGCTTACGGTGCGGCCGGCCTCGGCAGCGCCCATGCCGTTGATCTCGCCGAGGCCACGGCCTGGCGGCAGGGCCGCTACATCTTCACCAACGTCCGGCTCGCGGATGTGCTGGAGCGGATCGGGCGCTATCGCGGCGGCCGCATCCTGGTGACGAGCGGCGCGCTCGGCGAGCGGCGCGTCAGCGGCAACATCGCGCTGCGCGACGGCAATGCGGCGCTGGCGGCCGTGCAGTCCACCGTCGGATTTCAGGTCACCGCGCTCGGCCGGCTGACGCTTGTCAGCCCCTGAGCGAGCCGACTCGGGTCCTCGCTATTTTTTTGTCGAAACAATGAGGGTGGTGCCCGCTCCCGGACGACTAGGAGATGAAGGCAGCACGCGACGGGTGCGTGGAGCTGCCGACGTCACTGGACTTCGGGAAGGCTGGGGCATGAGCAAGGCAAGGCTGGGCAGGGTGGGGCTCCTGCTGGCGACGACGATGCTGGTCGGTGCGGGCGTCGTCGGCATTGTTCGACCGGCGCAGGCGCAGTCGGCCTACAGCTTCGACATTCCCGCCAAGCCGGTGCGCGCCGCGATGAACGACATCGTCCGGGTTACCGGCATCGACGTCGTCTTTGCCGAGACCGCCGCCGCCTCGCGTCGCGGCAATCCGGTCCAGGGCTCGCTGACGACGGGCCAGGCGGTCGCGGCGCTCCTGTCGGGCACCGGCCTGTCCTACCGCTTCAGCAACGCCACCACGGTCGAGATCTTCGATCCGGCCCAGCCTCTGCCGGGTATGGCAGGCGTGCCGGCCGGCGCGATCCCGCTCGACACGATCAACGTCACCGGCGCCGGCGTACCGGGCCTCGCGCCGGTCTATCCGGGCGGCCAGATCGCGACCGGCGGCCAACTCGGCGTGCTCGGGGCCAAGAGCGTCATGGACGCCCCGCTCACAGTCTCGAACTATACCGCAAAGCTGATCGAGGACCAGCGCGCGCAGTCGGTAGCCGATGTCGTGAAGAACGACTCCGCCATCCGCAATGTCGAGTCGACCAATGTCGGCAACGCCAACTACTTCGTGATCCGCGGCGTCCAGATCGGCAATGCCGCGGTCGGGTTCGGCGGCCTCTTCGGCATCGCGCCGAATGCGCAGACCACGCTCGCCGGCATCGAGCGGGTCGAGATCATCAAGGGACCGGGCGCCTTCCTCGGCGGCCTCTCGCCAAGCGGTGTCGGCGGTGTCATCAACCTGATCCCCAAGCGCGCCGGCGACGAGCCGCTGACGCGCTTCACCGCGACCTGGATCGGCAACAGTCAGTTCGGCGGCCATCTCGACGTCGGCCGCCGCTTCGGCGCCAACAAGGAATTCGGCGTTCGGGCGAACCTGCTCTATCGCGACGGTGGCACGCCGATCAGCCAGCAATCGCAGACGCTGCTCAACGGCACGCTGGCGCTCGACTATCGCGGCGAGGCGCTGCGGCTCGCCCTCGATGTCGGCTATCAGGTCCTGAACACCGACCGAATGAACAATACGGTGACGCCGCTCGCCGGCCAGCGCGTGCCGCGGCCGATCAAACCGGACAAGACCTATGTCTCGCCGTGGAACTACAGCAAGTTCACCGACACCTACGGCATGCTCTCGGCCGAATACGACATCACGCCCGACGTCACCGTCTACGCCAAGGGTGGCGTCAGCCGGATGGACTGGGACCAGGCGGTCGAGGCCGGCTCGCGGCTGATGTCGAACGGCAACTTCACCGCGACCAGCGCGGTCTACCAGATCGACATCAATCGCCATTCCGGCGAGACCGGCCTGCGTGGCCGCTTCCTCACCGGCCCGGTCGAGCACGAGGTCGTGGCCTCGGCCAACACGCTCTATTCGGGCCGCGCCGGTGCGCCGCAGCCAACGCCGGTGGTGACGCAGTCGAACATCTACAACCCGCGGTTCTCGGTGATGCCGTCGATCGGATCGCCGATCCGCTACAAGCAGAACGAAAGCACCTTCACCAGTTTCTCGGTCTCGGACACGCTCTCGATCCTCGACAAGCGGGTCCAGCTCACGCTCGGGCTGCGCCAGCAATATGTGGAGGCCAAGACCTTCGCGGCAGTGACCGAGGCGGTGACCTCGCGCAACAAAAGCAACGCGCTGACGCCCATGGTCGGCCTCGTCGTCAAGCCGCTCGAGAATGTTTCGCTCTATGCCAGCTATATCGAGGGGCTGACGGTCGGCACCGTCGTCGGCAACACCTTCGTCAATGCCGGTCAGATCCTGCCGCCCTTCGTCACCAAGCAGTACGAGGCCGGCGTCAAGGTCGACTGGGGCACGGTGCTGACCACGCTCAGCGCCTTCCACACCACGCAGGCCTCGGGCATCGCCGACACGCTGACCAACACCTTCAACGACAATGGCGAGGCCCGCTATCGCGGCATCGAGCTCAATGTCGCCGGTGAGGTTGTTCCGGGTGTGCGGGTGCTCGGCGGCGTGACGCTGCTCGATGCCAAGCTGACCCGTACGCAGGACGGGCTCTATGACGGCAACACCGCGCAGGGCGCCCCGCGCGTCCAGGCCAATCTCGGTGTCGAATGGGATCCGGGCTTCGTGCGCAACCTGACCCTGTTCGGGCGGATGATCTACACCGGCTCGAACTATGCCGATGCCGCCAACCTGCAGAAGCTCAAGGCCTGGACGACCTTCGACATCGGCGCGCGCTACAAGATCGAGCGCGCCGACGGCAAGCCGATCACGCTACAGGCCAATGTGACGAACCTGTTCAACAAGGCCTATTGGACGACCTATCCGGGCTTCAACCTGCTCTATCCGAGCGAGGCGCGCATGGTCTCGGTGTCCTCGACCTTCGAGTTCTGAGCGGGGTGCGAGGCCGGGCAGAGTTCTCGCGGCGCGCCTTCGCGGCCGGGGCCGCCGCGCTGCTGGGCGCTCCCGCAGCTATGGCTGGGCCGGCGAGACGGCAGGTCGCGACCTCGCTCGGCCGGATCGACATCCCGGTTGTGCCGCAGCGCGTCGTCGCGATCGACTCGCGCATCGGCCTGGAGCAGGCGCTGGCCTTTGGCCTGCCACTGGTCGGCTACAGCCACAGCCGGGCGCGGCCCTGGGTGCCGGTGCCACCGGGCGTGCCCTTCCTGGCTGCACCGCCCGATCTCGAGCAGATCCTGATGCTGGCGCCGGACCTGATCCTGTGCCCGGACAGCGCGCCCAACTCCGACTGGTGGCCGCTGGCGCGTCTGCCGGCGATCGCCCCGATCCTGCCGAGCAACCATCGCGTCACCTGGCAGGAGAACCTGACGCGGCTGGGCGGCTGGCTTGGCCGGCCGGACGATGCGGCACGGATCGCCGCGGCGCATGCCGATGTGATCGCGGCGGTCCGGCAGCGCCACCGGCAGACGATCGAAGGCTCGCTCGTTGTCGCCGTCCACTATGACGCGATCAAGCGGCGCCTGCTGGTGCGCAGCGCCGGCACCCGCTACGGCTTGGTCATGCCGGCCCAAGTGCTTGCCGAGCTCGGCGGCAGCGAGGTCGCCGCCGATCGGCTCGGCCCCAACGGCGAGGTCGCGCTCGATTCCTTCGGCGATGTGCTCGGTAAGGTCGACGCGATCCTGTTGATCGATTTCGGCGATGGCGGGCCGCAGGCGCTGGCGCGCGAGGCACTCTGGCAGCGGCTGCCGGCGGTGAAGGCCGGCCGGGTCGAGACCGTCGCCGGCAACTGCACCTTCGGCTCGCTTTATACGGCGAACTATCTCGCCCGTGCCTGGGACGCACTCTTTGCGCGGCTCTCGGCATGACCGGCCGCGTGCGCAGCACCTTTTTCGTGGGCCTCCCGCTCGCGGCTGCGATGCTGGCCAGCCTGCTTGCCGGGGCGAAGCTCCTGCCTCCGTCGAGCCTGCTCGACCTCGTGCAAGGGCGGGACAGCGAGGCGGCGCTGATCCTGTCGCAACTGCGCCTGCCGCGGCTCATGCTCGGGCTCGTCGTCGGCGCGGCGCTCGCTGTGGCTGGCGCGATCATCCAGGCGGCGACGCGCAACCCGCTCGGCGATCCCGGCCTGCTTGGCATCAATGCCGGCGCGAGCCTTGCCGTCGTTATCGGCTCCGGTCTGTTCGGCCTTGCTCCGAAGATGACGGTCTGGCTGGCCTCCGGCGGCGCCGCGATAGCGGCGCTCGCCGTGCATGCGGTCGCCGGCGCGCCGCGCGGCCCATCTGCGCCGATCAAGCTCACGCTCGCCGGCGTTGCCGTCACCGCCTTCTGCCTCGGCATCGGACAGGCGGTCGCGCTCGCCGATCCCGAGCGCTTCGACCTCGTCCGCAACTGGCGCGTCGGCGCGCTGTCCGGCGACGGCCTCGCACTGCTGCCCGCGATCGCGCCCCCGCTGCTCGCAGGGGCGATGCTGGCCGCGCTGCTCGCGACCCGCCTCAACCTGCTGGCGCTCGGCGAGGACCGCGCTGCCGCGCTCGGGCTCAGCGTCGGCTGGACGCAAGGTGGCAGCCTGCTCGCCGTCGTTCTGCTCGCAGGCGCAGCCGTTGCGGCCGCCGGGCCGATTGCCTTCATCGGCCTCGCCGCACCGCATATCGCGCGCCGCCTTGGTGGCGTCGATCAGCGCATCGTGCTGCCTTTGGCCGCGGTCATCGGTGCAGCGCTCGTCGCCGCCGCCGATGCGCTCGGGCGCGTTGCTGCGCCGCCGGCCGAACTGCCTGTCGGCATCGTCGCGGCCCTGATCGGCGCTCCGGTCCTCGCCATGCTGGCGCGGCCCCGGCGCAGCGAGGCATGACGATGCCACAAGTCATTCTTGTGCCGGCGCGCCGACCATTGCGCAAAGGGTGGACCGTCATGGGTCGAGCCGTTGCGGTCGACCTCGGCCTTGCAACGGCCTGCACCGGCTTGGCGCTGCTCGCGCTCACGCTCGGAACCATGCCGGTTTCTCTGGAGGATGCCGCCCGCGCGCTGGCCGGCGAGGCGACAGGCCCGTTGCGGCTCGTCGTGCTCGAATGGCGCTTGCCACGGATTCTCGCGGCGCTCTGCGCCGGCGCTGCGCTCGGCATGGCGGGCGCCCTGTTCCAGACCCTGCTGCGCAACCCGCTCGGCAGTCCGGACGTGATCGGCTTCGATGCCGGCGCCTTCTCCGGCGCGATCCTGGCGATGCTGGCCGGCGCCGCAGCCTCGGTCGTCGCGCTGGCGTCCCTTGCCGGAGGGTTGACCGCCGGGCTTCTGGTCTACGCGGCGGCGGGCGGCGGCCATGTCGAGCGCAACCGATTGATCCTGATCGGCATCGCTGTCGGCGCCGGCTTCACCGCCCTGAACGACTGGCTGATCTTCACCGCCCCGCTCGATTCCGCGCTGATCGCCGCGAGCTGGAAGCAGGGCGCACTCGCTGGGGTCGACAGAGGCCGGCTCGCGATCGGTGTGACCATCCTGCTCGTGCTGCTGCCCCTCGGATTAGCTTGCCGCCGTAGCATGGATGCGCTCGCGCTCGGCGACGACAAGGCGATGTCGCTGGGCGAGCCGTCCGGTACGGCGCGACTGCGCCTCGGCCTCGTTGGACTAAGTCTCACGGCCACCGCGACCCTGATCGCCGGGCCGGTCGGCTTCGTGGCGTTGATCGCGCCGCATGCAGCGCGCCGGCTCGCCGGCAGCGCCGGGCTGCCGCTCTCGACCTCGGCCCTGTTCGGGGCACTCTTCCTGCTCGGCAGCGACTGCGTCGCGCGGACTTTGTTCGCACCACGCTTGCTGCCTGTCGGAGCGGTCACCGCCTGCCTCGGCGGTCTCTATTTCGTCCTGCTGCTGCGAAGCAGGATGCGGCGCGGTGCGGCGACATGAGCACGACCTATCCTCTCGAAACCCGTGCTTTGCGTGCCGACCATGGTTCCAGGGAGATCCTGCGCGGGCTCGATCTCGCTTTTCCGCGCGGCGGCTTCACAGTCGTCGTCGGGCCCAACGCCTGCGGCAAGTCGACCTTGCTGCGTACACTCGCCCGCCTGCACGAGCCGTCCGGCGGCAGTGTCCTGCTCGACGGGCGCGCCATTGCTGATTTCAGCCATCGCGAGCGCGCCCGCCGACTCGCCGTGTTGCCACAAGGCGCCGAGACGCCGGACGGGATCACGGTCGCCGATCTCGTCGCCCGCGGACGCCATCCTCATGGCGGATTGTTCAAGCGCTGGTCGGCGGGTGATGAGACTGCCGTTGCCGGAGCCATGGCGGCCGCCGGCGTCACCGCTCTGGCAGCACGGCGCCTCGACGAACTGTCGGGCGGCCAGCGCCAGAAGGCCTGGATCGCCATGGCGCTCGCCCAGGAGACCGATCTGCTGCTGCTCGACGAGCCGACGACCTTCCTCGACCTCGCCCATCAGATCGAGGTGCTTGAGCTCTGCCGGGCCTTGAACCGGGCGGGCAAGACCATCATCGCCGTGCTGCACGACCTCAACCAGGCCTGCCGCTATGCCGGCCATCTCGTCGCGATGAAGGATGGGATGGTCCATGCCCAGGGCAGACCCAGCGAGATCGTCGACAGCGCCTTGATCGAGGCGGTCTTCGAGGTTCCGTGTGTGGTCATCCCGGATCCGGTCGCCGGGACGCCGATGATCGTGCCGGCGTTTGGCGGACATGCTCCGTCGCAACCGTAGACCCCGCTGATCTACAGCCGCTCCGCCGCGCCACGGCGCCAGGCGGCCGGCGTCTCGCCGACCATGCGGCGGAAGACGCGGGTGAAATGCGCCTGGTCGGAGAAGCCGGCATCGGCCGCGATCTCGGTCAAGGGCCGGTCGCCCGCTGCGAGCAGGCGCTGGCCACGCTCGATCCGCGCCTTGAGCTGCCATTGATGCGGCGGCAGGCCGGTCGAGGCCTTGAAGGCGTGGCTGAAATGCGATTGCGACATGCCGACGAGCTCGGCGAGATCCTGCAGCCGGATCGTGCCTGCCGCATGCTCGCTGATGTAATCGGTCACCGCCTTGAGCTGCCAGCTGCTCAGCGGCGTGCGCTGGCGTGGTGCGTTGGCGCGCACGCCGAAGAGATCGATCAGGATCGCGAGGACCAGACCGTCGCCATACAGATCGTGCCGTGCATCCGGTTCGGCGCATTCGCCGGCGATCAATCGCGCCAACGTCAGGATGCGCTCGTTCGAGAAGGCGATGCGCGGCTGCGCCAGCCGCTCGGGTGACAAGGCTTCCCCGAGCCGCTCGCTGACGGTGGCGGCATCGAAGTGCAGGTCGAGATGGCGGATGCGCATGCGCTGCTGCGTCCGTCCCCAGACCGGCAAGCCGGCCGGCATGAAGCTGATGGCGTTGGCGCGGGCCCGGCTGGAAATCCCCGGTTCGTTCGGGTTGAGCCGCGTCTCGAAATTGCCGCCGACCTTGTCGAGCACCACGAACAGGCGCGGGTGCTCGGAGACGTATTCGCCGCTGGCGCCGGCCTGGCATTCGGCCTGCCAGAGATCGGCGACGACGCCGTTCCAGACACGGTATTTGAGCGAGCCGATGACGCTGATGCCTTCGCGGACCGAGCGCATGCGCGGCTGGAAACCCATCTTTAGCCTCCGCAGTGCCGGATGACCGCGCCTCGACGCGTGTTCAAAATGCAACGTGATCAGCGCAATTGTAGACGCGCGCCCAAGAACGTTCAATGCATGACAGGAATGATCAATCCTGCCTCGCGCGATGCTGATATTGCCCAACGGAAAGCTGAGCGCTGCCTTTGAACAGTTCTAAATTTGATCAGTTCTGACGTGGCGGTAATTATTGGGGCCGGGATCGAAAATGTGCTACTCGCTGGTGATGAAGACTGGATTTCTTCTTGGCTCCACTGCGTCGCTCGCTCTGCTTTGCGCCGGGACTGCCTGGGCGCAAGGGCAGCCCGCTCCCACGGTCCAGCTCGACACGATCACGGTCGAGGGGGAGGGCGGCGCCACCGGGCCGGTCAACGGCTATGTCGCGACGCGCTCTACCGCAGGCTCGAAGGCGAACACGCCGATCACCGCGATCCCGCAGGCGGTCTCCGTGCTTGGCCGCGACGAGATCGACGACCGCAAGGCGCTCAAGGTCGACGAGGCGCTGCGCTATACCGCGGGCGTCGCTGCCCAGGCCTTCGGGCCCGATCCCGACACCGACTGGCTCTTCATCCGCGGCTTCCAGGCGACGCAGACCGGCGTCTTCATGGATGGACTGCAGCTCTACGGCTACGGCTTCGGCGGCTTCCAGATCGACCCCTTCCTGCTCGAGCGTGTCGAGGTGCTGAAAGGCCCCGCTTCGGTGCTCTATGGCGGCTCGACCCCCGGCGGCATCGTCAATCTCGTCAGCAGGCGCCCGAACGGTCGGAACTTCGGCTATGTCGAGGCCGGCATCAACAATTGGGGCAATGCCTATCTCGGCCTCGATGTCGGCGTCAGTGACAAGCAGGGCGTCTGGAGCACGCGCCTGACCGGCAAGCTTTCAGGCGGCGACCAGTACACCGACTATTCCAAGGATTTCCGCGGCGTGATCATGCCGCAGATCAGCTACCAGCCCAACGGTGCCACCCGGTTCACCGCCTATGGCATGTATGCGGCGCTCGACCAGGTCCATGTCGGCGGCGGCTTCCTGCCCTATGTCGGCACGGTGGCGAACGCGCCCTTCGGCAAGATCCGCCGCGAGGCCTTCCTCGGCGAGCCCTCGATCGACGATCAGGAGCGCACCGAGACGCTTCTCGGCTACGAGTTCCAGCATCAGTTCGCCAACAACTGGAACTTCAGCCAGAACCTGCGCTACGGCGTGATGAAGGGCTCGCAGCTCGGTCCCTATGGCTTCGGCTATGCCGGCCCCGATGCGCCCTTCGGCGACCGGCTGCAGCCGGTCGGACCCGACTACCAGCTCTACCGCATCGGCTTCCAGGAGAGGACGCGGGTCAGGACCTTCACGATCGACAACCGCATCGACGGCAAGGTCGTCACCGGCCCGCTAGAGCACTCGCTGCTGTTCGGCATCGACTACAAGTACTTCAATATCGACCACACCCAGGCCTCGGGCGGCGCGACCACGATCAGCGTCACCAATCCCGCCTATGGCGCGCAGCAGGGCCCGACCGGCGTCTATCTCAACCAGGACCTGAAGCATCACCAGATCGGTTTCTACGCCCAGGACCAGATCCGCTTCGGCGGCGGCTTCCTGCTGACGCTGAACGGCCGCTACGACTATGTCGACAAGAAGTCGGTCAGCCCGGACGGCCTGCTGTTCTCACCGACCTATGACAAGAAGGAAGCGTCGTGGAGCGGCCGCGCCGGCCTCGGCTACGAGTTCGCCAACGGGCTGACGCCCTATGTCAGCGCCGCGACCTTCTTCACCCCGGTCTTCGATGCCGTGCCCAACCTGCTCGGCGGACCCGGCCAACCCTTCCGGCCGGAGGAGGGCCGGCAGTTCGAGGCGGGCGTCAAGTACAAGCCGACCTTCATGGACGCGCTGCTGACGGCTTCGGTCTTCCACATCACCAAGCAGAACGTCCTGAACCCGGCCCCGACCGCGCTCAACCCGTTCGCGCAGCAGCAGCTCGGCGAGGTCACCTCGCGCGGCTTCGAGTTCGAGGCCAAGGCCAACATCACCAAGGATTTGAAGCTGCTCGCCTCCTTCACCGCCTTCGACCTGAAGACGACCAGGGATACCCGCCCGCTGCTGGTCGGCAGGACGCCGGTCGTCGTGCCTGAAGTCACCGCCTCGGCCTGGCTCGATTACACCGTGCCGGAAGGCGTCTTCAAAGGCGTCGGACTCGGTGCCGGCGTGCGCTATGTCGGCAGTTCCTATGCCAATGCGGAGAATACGTTGAAAGTGCCGTCGGCGACCGTCGTCGATGCCGCGATCCGCTATCAGATCGGCAATTGGGGCATGGCGCTCAACGTCACCAACCTCTTCGACAAGGCCTATGTGAAGAGCTGCAACGGCCAGTCCGGCTGTGGTTATGGCGATGCCCGCACCGTCACCGTCTCGGCCAATTATCGCTGGTAGAGGCGTTGCACCCAGTACGAAGGCCGAAGCGCCTGCTGCGGCCATCGCCTGTGATAGACCGCTGATATGACCGACCCGATGGCGTTCCCGACCCGACGCTCCGCGCTCGCCATGCTGGCGGCGGTGGCGCTGCCGCGACCGGCGCAGGCGGCGGGTCTTCGCATCGCGACCGTCGACTGGTCGGTACTGGAAACGCTGCTCGCGCTCGGCATAGCCCCCGTCGCCGCCCCTGAGCTCCTGCAGTTCCGCGAGGTCGCGGTCGAGCCGAAGGTGCCGGGAACGGTCACCGATCTCGGCCTGCGCGGCACGGTCAATTTCGAGTTGTTGCTGCTCTCCCGGCCGGAGCTGATCTATTCGTCGAGCTTCTATGCCAGCTCGGAGCCGCGGCTGCTGCGGATCGCGCCGGTGGAGCGCTTCTCGATCTATGCGCCGGGCCGGCCACCCTTCGAGCCGGCGGCCGCAATGATGCGCAGCATCGGCGCGCGCCTCGGCATCGTTGGTGTCGCCGAGCGCTATCTCGCCGAGACCGAAGCCGAGTTCGCTCTCCTGCGCGAACGCCTGAAGCTGCATGCGGGGCGCCCGGTGATCCCGATCAATCTCGGCGATGCCAGGCATTTCCGTGTCTTCGGCGCCGACAGCATGTTCGGCGAGGTGCTGACGCGGCTCGGCCTCGCCAATGCCTGGACCGACGATACCAGCTACTCCGCCATGGCGCCGGTCGGCCTCGAGGCGCTGGCGCGTGTGCCCGACGCCTGGATCGCCTTGATCCCGCCGGTGCCACCCGGCGCATTGGAGGTGCTCTCTGCCAGCGCCTTCTGGAACACGCTGCCCAATCTGCGCGGAGGCCGGCTGCTACGGCTCGCCTCGATCAATCCCTATGGCGGCCTGCCGGCGGCGCGGCGGTTCGCCCGGCTCCTGACCGAAGCATTGCTGGCGGCGGAGGCGAGCCGTGGCTGATACCGCTCTGCCGTTGCGGCGGCTGCCCCATCGCGATCTCGGCCTCTGGTTCCTCGCCGCGCTGGCGGCCGTGATGCTCTTTGCTGCCGTGGTGGCGACACGCCCGCCGCTGCCGGCTTCGGGCGAACTCGCCCGGACACTTGAATCCATCCTCCTTTGGCACAGCCTGGTGCCGCGCAGCGTCACCGCGCTGATCTGCGGTGCAACGCTCGGCCTCGCCGGTGTCCTGCTGCAGCGTGTCCTGCGCAACCCAGTCGCAGATGCGTCGACGCTCGGTATCGTCTCCGGCGCGCAGCTCGCCTTGACTGCCGCGACTGCCTACGCCCCGGCGCTGATCGTCTTGTCGCGCGAAGGTGTCGCGCTGGCGGGGGCCATCGCCGCGGTCGCGCTCGTGCTCGGACTGAGCTGGCGGCGTGGGCTCGATCCGATGACGGTGATCCTTTCCGGCATGGTCGTCGCGCTGATCGCGGCGGCGCTGAGCGCGACCGTCATCCTCGCCAAGGGCGACTATGTGCTCTCGCTCTTCATCTGGGGCGCCGGCTCGCTCAACCAGCAGAGCTGGGATGCCGCGCTGTCGCTCGGCCCGCGCCTGCTGCTCGGTGGCATCGCGGCAGCGCTGCTGCTGCGCCCGCTCGGCCTGCTCGGTCTCGGAGACGATGTCGCCCGCAGTCTCGGCCTTACCTTGCACGCCGTGCGCTTCGCCGTCCTCGGCGTCGCGGTCTGGCTTGCGGCCAGCGTCACCGCCGAGGTCGGCGTCATCGGTTTCGTCGGCCTTGCCGCGCCGACATTGGCGCGCGAGTTCGGCGCGCGCACGCAGCGCCAGCTGCTGCTGGCGGCACCGGCGCTCGGCGCGCTCCTGCTCTCGATTACCGACAGCGCGGTGCAACTGCTCGGATCCGGCTTCAACGACTTTGCTCCCACCGGCGCCGCCACCGCGCTGTTCGGCGGGCCGCTGCTGCTCTGGCTGATGCGCCGCGTGCCCCCGGCTCCGCCCGCGCAGACCGTCGATGCGATGGCCCTGACGCGCCGCATCGCATGGCCATTCCTGGCGCTTGCCGTGCTCGCGGTGGTGATTGCGATCGTGGCCATGCTCGGCCTTGTCCTCGGTCGCGGGCCGCAGGGCTGGGGGCTGGCGACCGGCGCGCTCTTCGCCGACCTGCTGCCCTTCCGCGGGCCGCGCCTCGTCGCAGCCGGCGCGGCCGGCGCCCTGCTCGGCGCCGCCGGCTGCCTGATGCAGCGCCTCACCGCCAACCCCTTGGCCGGGCCGGAAGTGCTCGGCGTCAGCGCCGGTGGCGGGGTCGGGCTGACGCTTGCGCTCGCATTATTGCCCTTCAGCCCGTTCTCGATGCTCGCCGGCATCGCCGGTGGCTCGCTCACCGTGCTCCTCGTCATGCTGATGCTGGCGGGCCGTCCGGGCATCGGCTCGCAACGCCTGCTGCTTGCCGGCATCGCCATGGGCGCGCTCTGCATGGCGCTGGTCTCGACCGCGCTCGCGAAGGGCGATCTGCGGGCCTATGTGCTGCTGACCTGGCTGTCGGGCTCGACCAACCGTGCCGGCGAGTTCGAGGTCTGGATCGGCCTGATCGGCGGCCTCGTCCTGATCGCGCCGCTGTTTCTCGCGGCTCGCTGGCTCGATCTGATGCCGCTTGGCGAGGCGACGAGCCGCGGCCTTGGCCTTGGCGTCGAGCGCAGCCGTCTCGTTCTCGCTGCCGTCGCGGCCTTGGCGACGGCGGTCGCGTCGCTGCTGACTGGGCCGCTCAGCCTGGTCGGGCTAGTCGCGCCGCATCTGTCTCGTCTCGTCGGCTTCGCGCGCGGCCGCGACCAGCTTGCCGCCTCGGCCCTGATCGGCTGCGGCGTCATGATTCTGGCCGATTGGCTCGCGCGCCTCGTCGCTTTCCCCTATCAGGTGCCGACGGGGCTGTTTGCGGCATTGATCGGCGGACCCTATCTGATCTGGCTCTTGAACCGCACAGGGAACCGGCATGGCTGACGAGACCGAGCTGCATCGCGCGGGCGCGCCGGCGGGCTCGACCGACCTGCTGACGCAGGCGGTGCGCGGCATCGCCCTGCCGGAGCATGGCAGCCCGTTCGTCTTCGCCGGCGGCGAGCAGGCGACTGCTCGCGCGATCCGCAAACACCTGCGCGGTGAGCGCCAGCTGCCGAAGGATCGGCATCTCGTCGCAGCCTACTGGCGCAAGGGCCACGCCGATGTGCACGACCATGGTGATTGATGCAGACTGATATCATGTCCAGCCCAGCCGACCTCATCGACATCGCATCGCCTGATCGCGCAGCCGACAACGCGCCTCGCGCAAGCGAGCCGCTCTTCACGCTGGAGGGCGTCGGCTTCTCTGTCGGCGACCGTGTCCTGCTCGAGCCGCTGACGCTCGATCTCGGCGCCGGCAAGGTGATCGGCATCCTCGGCCATAACGGCTCGGGCAAGTCGACGCTGCTGAAGCTGCTGGCACGCCAGCAGCGGCCCTCGCGCGGCGCGCTGAGTTTTGCCGGTCGCCCGATCGAGAGCTGGGACAGTCGCGCCTTCGCATGCAAGCTCGCCTACTTGCCGCAGCAGACGCCGCCCGCGGCCGGAATGCTGGTCAAGGAGCTGGTCGCGCTCGGCCGCTATCCCTGGCACGGCGCACTCGGCCGCTTCGGGCAGCGCGACCGCGACAAGGTCGTGCAGGCGATGGCGCTGACCGATATCGAGCCCTTCGCCGATCGCCTGGCCGACAGTCTCTCGGGCGGCGAGCGTCAGCGTGCCTGGCTGGCGATGCTCGTCGCGCAGGATGCGCAATGCCTCCTGCTCGACGAGCCGATCGCGGCGCTCGATCTCTCCCATCAGGTCGAGGTGCTGACGCTGGTGCGCCAGCTCTCGCATGAGGCGGGTCTCGGCATCGTCGTCGTGCTGCACGACGTCAACATGGCCGCCCGCTTCTGTGACGAGATCGTCGCGCTCCACTCCGGCCGGCTGGTGGCGCGGGGCACGCCCGAGCAGATCGTACGGCCCGATATCCTGCGTGCGATCTATGGCATCGAGGTCGGCGTGATGCCCCATCCCGATGGCGGCCGGCCGCTCGCCTTCGTGTGAGGTTGCGCTCAGAACCGTCCTGCGTAGCACTTCGTCGCTTGCAGGCTCACTCGAAGAAACAGCTCACGGTACCGAGCGGCCCGTAATCGGCCGTGATCGTGTCGCCATGGCGGGCTTCGACGGGCCGGATGAAGGACCCCGCCAGCACGATCTGCCCCGCCTTGATCTCACCGCCATAGCTCGCGAGCCGGTTGGCCAGCCAGGCGATGCCGCGCGTCGGGTCGTTGAGCACGCCGGCGCCGAGACCGGTCTCCTCGACCTGGCCGTTGCGCGAAACGATGGCGCCGACCCAGCGCAGATCGACTTGATCCGGGCGCATCGCGCGCCCGCCGGTGACGATGCCGGCATTGGCGGCATTGTCCGAAATCGTGTCGACGATGGTGCGGGCCTTCTTCGTCTGCGGATCGACGCGCAGGATGCGGGTGTCGAGGATCTCGAGCGCCGGGACGACGTAGTCGGTCGCGTTCAGCACGTCGAAGACCGTGACCTCCGGCCCTTTCAGGTCGCCCTTCATGACGAAGGCGATCTCGGCCTCGATACGCGGCTGGATGAAGCGGTCCTTGGGAATGTTGCTGCCGTCGTCGAAGCGCATGTCGTCGAACAGCACGCCGGAATCTGGCGTGTCGATGTCGAGCGCATACTGCATTGCCTTCGAGGTCAGGCCGATCTTCCAGCCGATGATCGTGCGACCGGCCGCGCGCTTGCGCTCGACCCAGGCGGCCTGGACCGCATAGGCGTCATCCATCGTCATCTGCGGAAAGCGCAGCGACATCAGGCCGGTCTGCTGGCGTGTCCTCTCGGCCTCGTCGAGGCTGAGGGCGGCAGCGGAGATTTCGTCGGGGGACAGCATCGCTCAGGCCTCGTCGGAAATGGTGTTGCGAAGGAGGCCGATACCCTCGGCCTCGACCTCGACGACGTCGCCCGGCTTCAGCCAGATCGGCGGGTCGAACCGCGCGCCCGCGCCGGTCGGGGTCCCGGTGATCAGGATGTCGCCCGGAACGAGCGTGGTGAAGGTCGAGATGTAGCTGATGATCTTCCTGAACGAGAAGATCATGCGGCTGGTCCGGTCGCTCTGGCGCAGCTCGCCATTGACCTTCGTGGTCAAGGCGATATCGGCGATCTGCGCCTCGTCGGTGAAGGGTACCAGCCAGGGGCCGATCGAGCCGGAGCGATCGAAGTTCTTGCCCTGGGTGACGTTGAACTTGGCATGGCGCACCCAGTCGCGGAGCGTCCCTTCATTCGATAGCGTCAGCGCCGCGATATGACCGAGCGCGTCACGCTCGGCGATGCGGCGCCCGGCCTTGCCGATCACGATCGCGATCTCGCCTTCATAGTCGAGCTGCTCGCTCTCCGGCGGCCTGATCAGCGGCTGCTCATGGGCTGTGAACGAGCGCAGGAACCGCGGAAACAGCGACGGGTTCGGCGGCGCTTCCTGCCCGTCCTTGTACTCGGCATTGCGGTCGGGGAAGTTCACGCCGACGCAGATGATCTTCTCGGGCGCGAGGCTCGGAATCTCGTAGCGGAGACCGTCGAGCGGCAGATCGGGGGGCAGCGCCGCGCCCTTCTCCGCCAGGGTCTCGAAAGCCCCGTCGACGACGACGTGCTGCAGCGTCGGCCACTGCGTCCGATATCGGGCAGACAGGTCGACGACGCCGTTCGGAACAACCAGGCCGTAACGCGCGTCGGCGTCATGACCGAAACTGACGAACTTCGGGATCAAGGATCGCGTCCTCATGTTTGGCGAGGCGATGAGCCGCTGAATTTACGCATGGCGCCCGCTCTCAGGGCTTTTGGATGGAAGCCCACGGGCGCTGCGCTATATCAATTAATTATCATGTTAATCAGTTTCCATGGCGCGGTGTCAATCGGCGGGCTCAAAGCCTCGGCAGCTCGACCCTGATGTGCTCGCCCAGGGCCTTCGCGGCCGCCGATGGTCGCTGATCCGCGAATTCAACTGCGATGCCGATCGAGGGAAGCGGTGGTAGCCCGGTGCGCACGACATGGAGATCGGGCGGCACGGCCGTCTCGGTCAGCACGCTGATGGCATGTCCGGAGCGGGCGATTGCGATCAGCCCGGCAAGGCTGTTGCTGGCGAAGGCGATCCGGTAGCGCCGGCCGACCGTTTCCATCGCGTCGCAGGCAGCCCGATGATCGAGGGTCATCGGCGCGGACAGCGCCAAAGGCAGGCTGGTGCTGTGGAGGATGGCGGGCTGCGCCTCATTGGCGACCCAGACGAAGCGCTCCTGCCGAATGACTTCCTTGCTTGTGGCATCGGCGAGCGAGACGAGCGCCATCTCGATCTGGCGGCGATGCAGCAGCGGCCGCAATTCCGAGGTCGGCGCACAAACCATGCGCAATTCGACATCCGGGTGAAGGGCGCAGAAGCCGCGCAGCAGATCCGGCAGGAAGGCGATCGAATAGTCCTCCGGGCAGCCCAGATTCAACGCGCCCTTGAGCCCTGTCCCGCGCATGTCGGCGAGAACGTCATCATGGGCGGCAAGCAGGGCTTCAGCCTGCGCCAGGAGCTTGTGGCCCGCTGTGGTCAGGTGCACGCCAGAGCCGCTTCGATGCAGAAGCGATTGGCCGATCTGATTTTCGAGGCGCTGCATCTGCATGCTCAGCGCCGACTGCGTGCGTCCGATCTGAAGCGAGGCGAGGCTGATCGAGCCGGTGCGCGCGATGACTGCGAAGTTCCTGAGCAATACGAGGTCGAGCATCGACGCACCATCAACTCAATCGATATCGGATTGAAGAAGTATCAATTTGCCTGCTGAGGCAAGCATCGGTAGCGCTCTGGAATGGCAATTGCTGGAAGACTGCCAAAAAGGGGAACCTGATGTCGCTCAATGCCGATCCCGCCTTCTGGGCTGTCGCGAACAAGCACCTGACGCGCTATGGGCCCAGCTTCGAATCGATCATCGTCGAACGGGCCGAGGGCTCCTTCGTCTACGATGCCGATGGTCGCGGCATTCTCGACTTCACCTCCGGCCAGATGAGCGCTGTGCTCGGCCATACTCATCCCGACATCGTCTCGACGGTTAACCGGCAGATGGCGTCGGTGGCGCATCTGTTCAGCGGCATGCTCTCGCGTCCGGTCGCGGCACTGGCCGAGCGGCTGGCTGCGCTCGCGCCCGGGCTCGACCGCGTGCAATTGCTGACCACGGGGGCCGAGTCGAACGAAGCCGCCATCCGCATGGCGAAATTGGTCACCGGCGGCCACGAGGTCGTCGCCTTCGCCCAGAGCTGGCATGGCATGACCGGTGCGGCGGCATCGGCGACCTACAGCGCCGGCCGACGCGGCTATGGGCCTGCCGCAGCGGGCTCCTTTGTCATCCCCGCGCCAAACTCCTACCGCCCGCGCTTCAAGCATCCTGACGGCAGCAATGACTGGCAGGCCGAGCTCGACGATGCCTTCGAGCTGATCGATCGGCAGTCGACGGGCAATCTGGCAGCCTTCATCGCCGAGCCGATTCTGTCGAGCGGCGGCATTCTCGAGCTGCCGCCCGGCTACCTCGCTGCGCTCAAGCGCAAATGCGAGGAGCGCGGCATGCTTCTGGTTCTCGACGAGGCGCAGACCGGTGTCGGCCGGACCGGGCACATGTTCGCCTTCCAGCGCGACGGGGTGACGCCGCACATCCTGACGCTGTCCAAGACACTCGGCTCCGGCCTGCCGCTGGCGGCGGTGATGACGACGGAGGCGATCGAGCAGAAAGCCTTCGAACGTGGCTTCCTGTTCTACACCACGCATGTCTCCGATCCGCTCACGGCGGCGGTCGGCGTTACGGTTCTCGATGTGGTCGAGCGCGACGGCCTCGTCGCCCAGGCCCGCGAGCGCGGCGAGCGGCTGAAGCAGGGGCTGCTCGCCCTCCAGCAGAAATACGAATGCGTCGGCGACGTGCGCGGGCGAGGGCTGCTGCTCGGGCTCGAGGTCGTGAGCGACCGGCAGACCAAGGCGCCGGGTTTCGAGCTGGGGGCGCGGATCATGGAAGAAGCCATGCAACGCGGCCTGAGCATGAACATCGTCAAGCTTCCCGGCATGGGCGGTGTCTTTCGCATCGCACCACCGCTGACGGTTTCGGACGCCGAGATCGACCACGGCCTCGCAATCATGTCGGATGCGATCGAGACCGCTGCCAGAGCGCAATGAGCCTGGCGGACTGTTCGGCCGCGTCGATTACCAGCGCAGGAAACGCGGCAGGACGAGTGCCGCCAGGCCTGAAACCAGGACCATCGCGATCGTGTACCAGGTCGCCAGGAACGGCGCCGCATCATCCGGGCAGTGCAGGGCATAGGCGACCGTCGCGAGCCCGGCTGAGGCAAGGCCGGCGGAGGCGCCGGTGAGCGTGCTGTCGACCGGGGCGCCGCGGCGCGCCAGCAGCAGCAAGCCGAGCAGTGGGATCATCGAATAGGCGAAGACATAGACTAGGCAGCTATCCCAGTAGCGACCGAAGGTCAGCGTGCCCCATTGTGCGGTCGGGGCCTGAGCCAGCGTGAAGGCCGCCCACGTCACGACCAACGCGACCGGGATAGCCACCGCAGGCAGCCGCCGCCTCGGCTTCAGCCCTGGCCGCAAGCTCTGCTGGAACAGGATGAGCGAGACGACGGCGATGCTGCCGCCGAACAGCAGTTTGGCGATGACCGGCATCGTCACGATCGCCTGCGCCAAGTCGGGGCGGGCGCCGAGCGTATTGACGAGCAGCACCGCGGTGGCGGCGAGCGCGACCAAGGTCGTCAGCCAGGTCGCGCGGCGCAGCTGGCCGGTGTCGACCGGCTGGTGGCCCGCGGCCATGAGGGTGATCAGCTCGTCGGTCTTCATGTCCAATTCCGCCCAGGGGCTGGTTCAGGGGAGTTCGTCGCAAGCCGGCGAAAGGTTACGCTGCCGCCGATCTTCGAGCCGGTCATGGCGAGCGCCCGCGTCGCGACAGGAACTTGGCCATCGCCTGAAGGCCGCGATGGATCGCGACCTTGGCGGCCGTCTCGGTCATCCCCTCGACACCCGCCGCCTCGGCGATGCTGGCGCCCTGGAGCTTGACCTGCTCGACCAAGCGGCGCGTGCGCTCCGGCAGCGCCTGCATGGCGCGTTCGAGATCGAGCCTGGCGTCGGCTGCACCGCTTTCCGGCGCTGCGAGCCGATAGACTTCGTCGTCGAGCGGCAGATTCCCGGCGTGGCGGCCGGTCCGGCGCAAATGGTCGACGAGCTTGTAGCGCGCGATCGCATGGGCCCAGGCCGTCACGGGGCTCGACGGCTCATAGGTATGGCGGGAGAGATGCAGCGCCAGTAGCGTTTCCTGCAGCACATCCTCGGCCTCGCTCGGCTCGCTGCGGCCGGCGCGCGCCAGCAGCCGGCGCAGGTAACCGCGCAGACGGGCGCTGATCGCATCGAGGAAGACCTTGTAGGCCGCGGCGTCGCCGGCGAGCGCGGCGAGGAAGATGGGCCGAAGCTCGGTTTCAAGGTCGTCCAGCGACAAGGCTTGCTTTTCCAGAATGGCGCGAACTCGCCAATGCGTGGCATGGCGCGGGCCGGCTCACAAGCCGTCGCCGCCTTTCGGCGCTTTGGCCGGGCCCCTATCCAAAGAGCCTGTAACCAAAACCCCTCCGATTGCGATCTCCTCTGCAAGCCGCTGCAGCGGCAGGCGGAGAGACCGTATGCGGCAGGACCTCGAGCGAAGCGAGACAAGGGCAAGCGATAGCCTGCAGCTCATGGTGACGGGTGCGGATCTGCTGGCGGCGCGGCTGCGGGCCGCCGGCGCGACCCATGCCTTCGGCATTCCCGGCGGCGAAGTGCTGGCCCTCGTCGATGCGCTGGAGCGGGCCGGCATCCGCTTCGAGCTCGCCAAGCACGAGAACGCCGCCGGCTTCATGGCCGAGGGGCTCTGGCATGCGACCGGCGCATTGCCCGTCCTGGTCGCGACGCTGGGGCCGGGCGTCGCCAATGCGGTCAACGTCGTCGCCAATGCCCAGCAGGACCGGGTACCGCTGATCTTCGTCACCGGCTGCGTCGATCAGGCCCTGGCCGAGAGCTACACCCATCAGGTCTTCGACCATCAGGCTGTGCTGCGCCCGCTGGTCAAGGCGAGCTTCCGTGCCGCGTCCGGCACCGAGGATCTGGTCGCCGAGAAGGCCGTCGCGCTCGCCAGACGCGGCCGCCCGGGCCCGGTGCATATCGACCTGCCGATCTCGGTCGCCGAAGCGCGCACGTCCTGGCGAACACCGCCGGTGACACCGGTCACACAGCCTTCAGTCCCGGCCGATCTGAGCTTCGCCCGGGGTTTGCTGGCGCAGGCGCAGAGGCCGCTGGTCATCGCCGGGCTCGACCTCGTCAATCAGGGTGGTGCCGCCGCGCTCGATCGCTGTCTTCAGCGGATCGGCGCGCCCCTGCTGACGACCTATAAGGCCAAGGGACTCGTGCCGGAGGACGACGCGCGCGTCATCGGCGGTGTCGGACTGTCCCCGAAAGCCGATGCGATCGTCCGGCCGCTGATCGACGCGGCCGACCTGATCGTGCTCGCCGGCTATGATCCGATCGAGATGCGGCAGGGCTGGCGCAATCCCTGGCCGGCCGGGAAATGCGTCATCGATATCGTCGCCGAGGACATGCCGCACGGCATGCATGCGGCGACGCTGCGGCTCGAAGGCGATGTCGGCGCGATCCTGGATGCGTTGACCGATGGCCACGCCGCCAGGGCGACATGGCCGGAGGGAGAGCCGGCGGAACACCGCTCGCGCTTTCGCGCCGCCTTCGCCGCGCCGTCCGCTTGGGGGCCGCATGCCGTCTTCGAGACCCTGCGCGAGGTCGCTCCGGCCGGCACCGTCGCGACCGCCGATTCCGGGGCTCACCGCATCCTGCTCAGCCAGATCTGGCGCTGCGACGGCCCGCGCCACCTGCTGCAATCGACCGGGCTGTGCACCATGGGCTGCGCGCTGCCGCTCGCCACTGGCGCGGCGCTCGGTTCGGACAAGCCGGTGCTCTGCTTCGTCGGCGACGCCGGGCTCGAGATGGCGCTCGGCGAACTCGCCACGCTGCGCGACCTGAAGCTTCCGGTGGTGATCATCGTCCTGGTCGATGAAAGCCTCGGCCTGATCGCGCTAAAGCAGCGCCAGCTCGGCCTGAAGCGCGCCGGAGTCGATTTCGGTGCGACCGATTTCGCTGCGGTCGCCCGGGCGATGGGCGGGCATGGCGTCACGGTCGGCGATCGCCAAGGCTTGCGGCGCGAAGCCGAAGCCGCCTTCGGGCGCGAAGGCTTCAGCCTGCTTGCCTGCCGCATCGACGCCACCAGCTATGACGGGGCGTTCTGATGAGACAGGCTCTCCAGCAACCGGAGAAGCGGCGGCGCGACGAACGGCTCGATGTCTTCCGCGGGCTGACCATGCTGATCATCTTCGTGGCGCATCTGCCGCAGAACAGCTGGAACGCCTTCATCCCGGCCCGCTTCGGCTTCTCCTCCGGGGCGGAGCTCTTCGTCTTTTGTTCGGGCTTTGCCAGTGCGCTCGCCTTCGGCAGCGTCTTCGTTCGGCGCGGCCTGCTGCTCGGCAGCGCGCGCATCGCCTACCGGATCTGGCAGGTCTACTGGGCCCAGCTCGGCCTCGTGCTGGCTGTCATCGCGCTCGCTGGCCTGCTGGACCATATCTTCGGGATGGCCGAGCTCCCCAAGCAGTTCGCGCCGCTCGTCGCCGATCCCGCCCGCGCGATCGTCGGTCTCGTCACCCTGACCTGGCAGCCGGACTATCTCGACATCCTGCCGATGTATCTCGTCATCCTGGCATTGGTGCCGGTGATGATGGCGCTGCGCCGCCTGCAACCCGCACTGCCCTTTGCGCTCTCCGGATTGCTCTATGCGCTGGCCTGGACCAGCGATCTCAACCTCACCGGCAATCCCTGGAATGGCGCCGGCTGGTTCCTCAATCCCTTCGCCTGGCAGCTGATCTTCTTCATCGGCTTCTTCCTCGGGATGGGCTGGCTGCCGGCGCCGCACCTGCGCGACCGGCGGCTGATGCTGGCTTGCGCAGCGATCCTGGCGCTCTCGGTGCCGCTGACCTTCTGGGGTGTCCTCGAACACTGGCCAGCCGCGCAGGCGCTGCGCGATCTCGTCCTGCCTGCGAGCGAGAAGAGCAATCTGCATCTCCTGCGTCCGCTGCACTTCCTCGCTCTGGCCTATCTCGTGCTGGGCCTGATCGAGCCGGTGCGTGACCGGCTGGACAAGGGCGTGGGCCATCTCCTCGTCCTGATCGGCCGGCAATCACTCGCCGCCTTCCTCGCCAGCGTCGTCCTCGCCCGGCTCGCCGGCAGCATCGCCGAACTCGCCGGGCACAGCGAGCCCGTGGTCGCGGCGCTCAACCTCGCCGGCTTCGCCCTGATCCTCGCCACGGCGGTGGTGGTCGGCTGGTTCAAGCGCGCGCCCTGGGCCGGGCCGGCACCCAAGCCCGAGGCCAAGCCGCTGCCCGAGCCGGCAATGACAGGTGTGCCCGTGCCTACACGCGTCCGTGAAGCGAGTTGATCGCCGTTTGATCGCCTGCCTGCGAACTCCCCGATGAGCGCTTGTCACAGGCGCTGCAAAGGAGCCTGCCATGTACCACGACCTTTCCGGCGACCGCGTCACCGTCGCGAACGATGCCGCCAGGCTCGCCTGGAACGACACGCTCGAAGCGGTGCTGGCGCATGCCGCTGCGGCGCCGGACCACCTTGCCCGCACGCTTGCCGCCGATTCCGATTTCGCGCTGGCCCATGCCGCCAAGGGGCTGATGCTGATGTCCCTCGCCCGCGCCGATCTGCTCGGCCCGGCGCGCGACTGTCTCGCCGAGGCGCGCGCTGCCATCGCGCAGCGGCCGGTGACGCCGCGTGAGCGCATGGTCATCGAGGCGCTTGCGCTTTGGCTTGGCGAAGCGCCGCGGCGAGCAGCCGAACAACTCGAAGCGATCCTGAAGAAGCACCCTCACGACGTGCTGGCGTTGAAGCTCTCGCATGGCATTCGCTTCATGCTCGGCGACCAGCGCGAGATGCTGGCGACCTTGCACCGCATCGCGCCTGGCTTCGGCGAGCACCACCCGCTCGCCGGCTATGTCCATGGTTGCTACGCCTTCGCCCTGGAGGAGCGCGGCCTCTACGCCGAGGCCGAACGGGTCGGCCGCCGCGCCGTTTCCCTGACCCCCCGCGACGCCTGGGGCCGCCATGCCGTCGCTCATGTCCTGGAGATGACGGGCCGCGTCGACGAGGGCATCGCCTGGCTCGGCGACAGCCGCACCTTCGCTCATGCCAACAATCTGCGCTTCCACATTTTCTGGCACCTCGCGCTGTTCCATCTCGAGCGCGGCGAGACCACCGAGGTGCTGCGCCTCTACGACGAGGAAATTCGGGCCGAGCAGACCGACGATTATCGCGACATCGCCAATGGCGCCTCGCTTCTCGCGCGGCTGACCTATGCCGGCGTCAATGTCGGCGCGCGCTGGGAGGAGCTTGCCGCCAAGGCGGAGGGCCACGCCCGGGACGGTCGCCTCGTCTTCGCCGACCTGCATTATGCGCTCTCGCTGCTTGGCGCCGGCCGTCCCGATGGCGCCGAGGCGATCGCCCGCAGCCTCGTTCTCGATGCGCGCTCCCATCCCAGTGAAGAGCGTGCCGAGGCCGCCTATGCCGGCGCGCTCGCCGCCCTGGGCCTGATCGCGTTCAACGAGGGTGACCATGCCGAAGCGGCTCGCCGTCTCGGCACCGCTCGCGATCATCTCCTGGCCATCGGCGGCAGCCACGCCCAGCGCGACCTGTTCGAACAGGCCTATGTCGAGAGCCTGATCCGCTCCGGCAATCACGATCGCGCTGCGGCCGTCCTGCGGCAACGCCTGGCTGGGCGTGGGGGCCATAACCGCTTCGCCAGCCGAAGGCTCGCAATACTCGGAAAGTCCGCAGGCAGTCTGATCGCCGCGCTCGCTGTCGCGTCGACCCCGCTCGCCATCGCCCATTGAACCCTGAAAACCAAGGAGCCCGACGTCATGACCACCACCGCCACTATGTCCCGCAGCCTCGCGCTACCCTCGGCCCGCACCGTGCTCAATCTCGCGCTTGGCGGCTTCGTCGGGCTCGGCTTCTGGGAGCTGTTCTCGGCCGTGCCGACCGCCTGGTTCGCCGAGTACCCGCTCGAGCCGCCGGAACTGGTCAAGTCGCTGTTCTCGCATCAGTTCGGCCTGGCGCTGTCGACGCCGGTCGCCAAGCTGCTGCATTTCCTCACCGGCTTCCTGTTCTACCCGCTCGGCTACTGGCTGCTGACCCGCTGGGTAAAGAGCTTTGGCATGCCGGCCGATGGCTGGATCTGGGGCGTGATCACCTATGTCATCGCGCTCGGCTTCTTCGCCCCGCTCGCCGGCCAGCAGTTCCTGCTCATCGACGTGCCGCGGCTCTCGCTGATGAGCCTGCTCGGCCACGCCATCTATGGCTATCTCGCAGCGTACGTCTTCGAAGCGCTCGAAGCGCGCTCGGCCTGACCGTCATCACAGGGAGAAACGCCATGTTCGACAGGCGCAGCCTCATCCTGACCGCTGCCGCGGCCCTCGCGACGACGGTCATCGCACATGATGTCCATGCCGACGCCCCCAGCCCCGTCAACACGCTCGGCTCATCCGACGGTACTGCGATCCGCGGCTACGACCCGGTTGCCTATTTCCGCCAGGGCGGTCCGCGCCTCGGCAAGGCGGAGTTCTCGGTCAGTCACGGCGGCGCGACTTGGCGCTTCGCCAGTGCGGATAACAAGGCGGCGTTCGAGGCCGAGCCGGCGCGCTACCTGCCGGCCTATGGCGGCTTCTGCGCCTATGGCACCTCGCGCGGCTACCTGGTCAAGATCGAGCCGGAGGCCTGGTCGATCGTCGATGGCAGGCTCTACCTCAACTACGACCTCGGCGTCCGCAAGACATGGCTCGGCAAGCCGAAGACCTACATCGCCCGCGCCGACGGCAACTGGCCGCGCCTGGACAAGGCGGATATTCGCTAGCGAGCAAGAGCGTCCGCCGGCGTTCGTTGCGTGCCAATTGCGGATACAGTCCGACGTGGGCCGGCGAACCCAAGCGTTGCACGAATTGACCGCTAGTCCCGCGGCAGGCTACGGGCGGTGAAATCGCAGGATTGCTGGGCGATCGTGGCGACGCGTTCGGCGAGCGGCGAGATGTCGCCCTTGCGGTGCACGGCATAGTAGCGCAGCGGCGGAATCGACGGCTCGGTCTTGATGACGCGCAGCCGGCCACGGGCGATTTCCGGCCCGAAATAGCTCGCCGTCAGGAAGGTGACCCCCAATCCGGCTGCGGCGAGGCCAGCCAGCACGTTCAGGCTGTTGCACTGGACGACACGGTTGATCTGGAGCCCGTTGGCGACCGCCCAGTCGAGCACCAGCTTCTGCAGGCCGGAGCCTTGGGTCTGGCTCAGGATCGGGTAGCGCGCCATCTCGCCAAGCGGAATCGTATCCAACTCAGGACCGAAGCCCGGCGCCGACACCCATTCGAGCTGAACCGTGTCGAGCGGCAAGCTCGCGAAATCGGCGCGCTGCGGTGGGTCCAGCCCGATGACGAGATCGAGTTCATTGGTGGCGAGCTTGCCGAACAGGTCGACGCTGGCCGCGACCTCCGGCACAGGCACGACGTTGGGATAGTCGCGCTTCATCGCGACGATCAGCTTGGGCAGCCAGGTCAGGGCGACGAGCTCCGTCGCGCCGAACCGGAACGGGCCTGCGAAGGTCGCGGCCCCGCCCGCTGCCTCGCGGAAGCGTGGCTCCAGCGCCAGCAACTCGGCTGCGATCGGCAGGCTCGCTTCTCCGGCCCGGGTCAGGCGCAAGGCGTGGTTGGAGCGGTCGAAGAGCGGGCCGGCGACGACGCTCTCGAGCTCGATGATCCGCTTCGACACTGTCGATTGCGCGAGGTTGAGATGGTGCGCAGCCTCGGTGAAGCCGCCGAGCCGGGCCGTCCAGTAGAATGCCTCGATCTGCTTGAGGCTGGCCGATCTCATGATGCGTTCCCCGCGCTCAGCAATCGGCTCACTATGAAAAAAAGCGATGACTAGCGAGAAATATATTCGCTTTCTGGCATCGACGCCATGTCACATAATTTTCGCAAAGGCGTCATCCGGGACAGAATCTTCCATGCCGTTGATCGGTCATCGCACTAATCCGAGCTCTCCTGCCGTTCCTGGCGCGGTCCTCGACGGGTTCCGCAACGCCGCAGTCTCGCTCATCTCCGATGTGATGAACCGGCTGCACGGGACGAAGGCGTTGCGGCCCTATCATCGCTCCGGCGTACTGGTCGGCACGGCGGTGACGGTCAAGACGCGCCCCGGCGACAACCAGACCCTGCACCGCGCCTATGAGCTGCTGCGCGCCGGCGATGTCCTCGTGGTCGATGGCGGCGGCGACCTGGCCCAGGCTCTGGTCGGCGAGATCATGATGAGCCGGGCTCGCGCCATGGGCGTGGCCGGCTTCGTCATCGACGGCGCAATCCGCGACGTCGATGCCTTCCTGCAGTCCGATTTCCCCTGCTACGCCCGCGGCGTCACCCATCGCGGCCCCTATAAGAGCGGGCCGGGCGAGATCAACGTGCCGGTCTCGATCGACGGCATGGTGGTGATGCCGGGCGACGTCGTGGTCGGCGATGCCGACGGCATCGTCGCCTTCGACCGCGCCGACGCCGCCGAGCTCCTCGCTTTGGTGCACCAGCAGGAAGAGCGCGAGGCGAACGCGCTCGCCGCGATCGCCGAGGGCCGGATCGACACGTTCTACATGGCTGCCGGAAAGGCTGCGTCGTGACCGTTTCCGCAATACCTCTCTCGGCCCGCGTCGGCCGGATCAAGCCTTCGCCCAGCATGATGGCACGCCTGCGCGCCCAGGAGCTCAAGGCGCAGGGTCGCGATATCATCGACCTCACCACCGGCGAGCCCGATTTCGACACGCCCGCCCATATCCGGGAGGCGACCACCGCGGCGATGGCCGCTGGCGAGACGCGTTATGCTCCCGTCAACGGCACGCCGCGGCTGCGCAAGGCGATCATCGCCAAACTCGCCCGCGAGAACGGCGTCATCTACACCGCCGACGAGATCGTCGTCGGCAGCGGCGCCAAGCAGGTGATCTTCAACGCCCTTGCAGCGACCGTGGGCGAGGGCGACGAGGTCATCGTGCCGGCGCCCTATTGGGTCTCCTACCCCGACATGGTGCTGGCCTGCGACGGCACGCCGGTGATCGTCGCTTGTGGGGAGAATGCCGGCTTCAAGCTCACCGCCGAGGCGCTCGAAGGCGCGATCACGCCGCGCACGCGCTGGCTAGTCCTGAATACGCCGTCGAACCCGACCGGCGCCTTCTATTCCGCTGCCGAGATGACGGCGCTGACCGAGGTCCTGAAGCGGCACCCGCAGGTGGCGCTGATGACCGACGACATCTACGAGCACATCCGCTTCGACGGCGGCGAGCCGGTCTGTCCGGTCGCGCTCGCCCCCGAGTTGCGCGAGCGCACCTTGCTCGTCAACGGCGTCTCCAAGACCTATGCGATGACCGGCTTCCGGATCGGCTATGGCGCCGGCCCCAAGGCCCTGGTCAAGGCGATCAACATCATCCAGTCACAGACGACGTCGGGCGCCGCCTCGATGTGCATGGCGGCGGCCGCGGCGGCGCTCGAAGGCGACCAGAGCTTCGTCGGCGAGGCGCGCGCCGCCTACCGCCAGCGGCGCGACCGCGCGGTCGAGCTGCTCGATGCCATCGACGGGATGAGCTGTCTCAAGCCCGACGGCGCCTTCTACGTCTATCCGAGCTGCGCCGGGCTGATCGGCCGGCGCCGGCCGGACGGGCGGATGCTCGAGAGCGACCTCGACGTCGCCCTCTATTTCCTCGAGGAGGCCGGCGTTGCCGTCCTCGACGGCTCGGCCTACGGGCTTTCGCCCTATCTGCGCCTGTCGATAGCGACCTCGCTCGGCGCGATCGAGGAGGCCTGCGCCCGCATCAGGCGGGCGAGCGAAGCACTGCAACGATCATAACAACAGGGGATGACGATGAAGCTCTTCTCGGTTCTCGGCCTGACGGCCGTTCTCGCCACCGGCCTCTCTTGCGCCGCTCATGCCGATCAGCTCGCCGACATCAAGGCGCGCGGCAAGCTGATCTGCGGCACGCTCGGCACCTCCGAGCCGTTCTCCTTCCAGCATCCGCAGACCCGCGAGATCGTCGGCTATGACGTCGACATCTGCAAGAAGGTCGCGGACGCGGTCGGGGTGCCGCTCGAGCTCAAGACCATCGCCGTCGAGGCTCGCATCCCGGAGCTGCTGCAGGGCCGCGTCGACATCCTCGCCGCCAATCTTGGCTACACGCCCGAGCGCGCTCAGCAGATCGACTTCTCCTACTCTTATTTCGTCAGCCAGCAGAAGCTGCTGACCACCAAGGAAGTGGGCATCACCACGGCCGAGGGGCTCGCCGGCAAGAAGATCACGGCGATCAAGGGGTCTTCATCCGAGCAGGGCGTGCGCCGGTTGATTCCGACGGCGGAGACCGTGACCTTCCAGGACACCTCCTCCGCCTTCCTCGCTTTGGCCCAGGACAAGGTCGACGCTTTCTGCGCCTCCGAGCTGATCCTGGTGAAGCTCGCCAAGCAGTCCAAGGTACCGATGGTCGTGATCGAGAAGTCGCTCTTCGTCGAGCCCTGGGGGCTCGGCCTGCGCAAGGGCGAGGCAGCCTTCAAGACGCTGGTCAACGAGACGCTGGCCAAGGCGGCCGGCTCGGGCGAGCTCGACAAGACCTTCTCGAAGTGGTTCGGCCCCGGCACGGCCTTCGACATCAAGCGCGACTACAAGATCGAAGAGATCAAGGGCTGATCTGAGGGCAGGGCATCGGGGGAGCCGGTCGATGGGTTATGTCTTCGATCTCGGCAGCGTGCTGAACGGGAAATATCTCGACTGGTTCCTGATCGGCCTGGCCACCACGCTGGCGCTGACGGCGGTGGCCTGGTGCCTCGCCATGGCGATGGGGATCATCCTGACGCTGGTCCGGATGATCCCGTTCCCGCCGCTCGGCTGGTTCGTGGCGCTCTATGTCGAATATCACCGCAACGTCCCGCTGCTGGTCCAGATCTTCATCTGGTATTTCGGCGTGCCCTCGCTGCTGCCGCGCCCGGCGCGGCAATGGCTCAACGCCCATCACGGCGAATTCCTGCTGGCGGCGATCGCCCTCGGCCTCGCCGCTGCGGCCTATGTCGCCGAGGACATCCGCAGCGGCATCCGCTCCATTCCCAAGGCCCAGTACGAGTCGGCCCGCTCGATCGGCTTCGGCTATCTCGGCGCCATGGGCTATGTCGTGCTGCCGCAAGCGATGCGCATCGCCGTGCCGCCGCTGATCAACCAGACCTTGCTGCTGTTCAAGAACACCAGCCTCGCCATGGCGATCGGCGTGGGCGAGCTGACCTACCGCACGCGCGAGGTCGAGAGCTACACCTTCAAGACCTTCGAGGCCTTCGCGGTCGCGACCGCGGTCTATCTCGCCATCTCCTTCGGCATCATGGCGATCGGCAGCTGGTCCGGCCACCGCCTCAAGCTCGAGACGCGCTGATGCTCGAGGTCCTGCAGGACAACTGGCTGCTCTTCCTCGTCGGGCAGTACCCGCACGGGCCGATCGGCGGCCTCGCCATGACGCTGTTCATGGCCTCGATCTCGCTGGCGCTGTGCTTCCCCTTCGCCATCGCGCTGGCGCTGGCGCGCCTCAGCCCCTATCGCTGGCTGCGGCTGCCGGCCACCGCGATCGTGCACACGGTGCGCGGCCTGCCGCTGATCATGTTCATCTTCTGGACCTATTTCTTCTCGCCACTGGTCATCGGCCGGGCGGTCGGCGGGGTCGAGACGCTGGTGATCGCCCTCGTCATCTACGAAGCGGCCTATCTCTCGGAGATCATCCGCGCCGGCATCGAGGGCCTGCCCAAGGGCCAGGTCGAGGCCGCGACCTCGCTCGGCCTGCGCTATTGGCCGACGACAATCAAGGTCGTGCTGCCGCAGGCGCTGCACAACATGCTGCCGAGCATGGTCAGCCAGTTCGTCTCGACCATCAAGGAAACCTCGCTCGGCTATGTCATCAGCGCCCATGAGCTGACCTTCGCCGCGGCCCAGGTCAACAATGTGCTGCTGACCCAGCCCTTCGAGGTCTACGGCATCCTGGCGCTGACCTATTTCGCGCTCTGCTTCGCGCTGACCTCGCTGGCCCGCTTCATCGAGCGGCGTATCTCGGGCGACCGTGGCGGCACGCCCGGCGTCACCATCGCGGCATGAGGTTGGCATGATCCGCTTCGAGAACGTCGACAAATGGTTTGGAACTCTGCAGGTGCTGGCCGACGTCTCCGGCGAGGTCCGGCGCGGCGAGGTCAAGGTCCTGGTCGGCCCCTCGGGCTCGGGCAAGTCGACCCTGATCCGCACCGTGACGCGGCTGGAGAAAATCCAAAGCGGGCGCGTCTCGGTTGACGGCGCTGACGTCGCCGCGCGCGGGCTCGACATCAACCGCCTGCGCCAGCGCGTCGGCTTCGTCTTCCAGGCCTATAACCTGTTTCCGCATCTCACCGCGCTCGACAACATCATGCTCGGCCTGACCAAGTTGCGCGGCCTGTCGAAGACGGCGGCGCGCGAGCGCGCCATGGAGGAACTCGCCCGCGTCGGGCTGACCGAGAAGGCGCACGAGATGCCCGGCCTGCTCTCCGGCGGCCAGCGGCAGCGTGTCGCCATCGCCCGCTCGCTGGCGATGGACCCCGAGGTGATGCTGTTCGACGAACCGACCTCGGCTCTCGATCCGGAGATGGTCGGCGAGGTTCTGGCTGCGATGAAACGGCTCGCCGCTGGCGGCATGACCATGATCTGCGTCACCCATGAGATCGGCTTCGCCCGCGAGGTCGCCGACGAGATCTGGTTCATGGAGGCGGGCAGGGTGATCGAGCGCGGCAAGCCGGCGGAGCTCGGCGATGGTGCGGCTTGTCCGCGACTTGCGGACTTCCTGCGCAGGGTCGGTCACCACCGGTAGGTTCTGGCAGAGAGACAAAGACCTTGTCGCGCACGACCGAGGCGTTGTCGGCACCAATCGGCAGCCTGACCTTCCGGCCGAAGGCGCAGGGGCGACGGCCTACGGAAGGCCGACGTCGAGGCCGTAGAATCCCAGCTTGGTAGCGATGGGAAGGGCATCGAAAGGGCCCGCAAGCCCTTGTCAATGCTGAACTCTTTGACGCAAAAGCGAGAAAGAGTGGTGCCCAGGAGAGGACTCGAACCTCCACGCCCTTGCGAGCGCCAGCACCTGAAGCTGGTGCGTCTACCAATTCCGCCACCTGGGCAACGGCGGTTCGTTTACGGGGGCCGAACGCACCTGTCAACGGGCGAAGCCGGCTTTATTGACAACACCGCCTCTGCCCGTCCTCCGGCGACGCCTCGCTGCCTTCACAGTCGCGTTGCGATGCACTAGGACAGGCGCAGAGATCCCAGTTTTCAGCGCTTCCAAACGGAGCTTTGCGTCATCATGACGGTCCTGCCTCCCGCTTCGCAACTCGTCACGGTCTTCGGCGGCTCGGGCTTCCTCGGGCGGCATGTCGTGCGGGCGCTGGCGCGGCGCGGCTATCGTGTCCGGGCCGCAGTTCGCCGCCCGGATCTCGCCGGCTTCCTGCAGCCGCTCGGCATCGTTGGCCAGGTCACCGCGGTGCAAGCCAATCTGCGCTATCCCGATTCGGTTGCGGCCGCGGTGAAGGGCGCCGATGCGGTGATCAACCTCGTCGGCATCATGCAGGAGAAGGGCCGGCAGAACTTCTCGTCCGCACAGGCGCAGGGCGCGCGCACGGTTGCACAGGCCTGCGCCAATTTCGGCGTCGACCGGCTGGTCCAGGTTTCCGCGCTCGGCGCCAGCGCCGATTCGAAGTCGGCCTATGCCCGCAGCAAGGCCGAGGGCGAGGCCGCGGTCCACGCCTTGGTCAGGCAGGCGGTCGTCATGCGCCCCTCGGTGATGTTCGGTCCGGAGGACACTTTCTTCAATCGGTTCGCCTCGCTGGTACGCATGCTGCCGGTGCTGCCGCTCGCCGGCGCACAAACGAAATTCCAGCCGGTCTTCGTCGGCGACGTCGCCGAGGCGATCGCCCGCGTCGTCGATGGCAAGGTCGAGGGCGGCAAGATCTATGAGCTCGGTGGTCCCGAGGTGAAGACGCTGCGGGAGCTGATCGACTATGTCTGCGAGGTCACCGGCCGCAAGCGCCTGATCGCGCCGGTGCCGTTCGGGCTCGCCCGCCTGCAGGGCCAAATCCTCGAGATCGCGGACATGCTGACGCTCGGCCTGTTGCCGAAGGAACTCATCCTGACGCGCGACCAGGTCAACCTGCTCGAGAGCGACAATATCGTGTCCGCGACTGCCGAGAAGGAAGGCCGGACCCTGCGCGGGCTCGGCATCGCTCCGGTCTCGGCCGAAGCCGAGGTGCCGGGCTATCTCTGGCGCTTCCGCAAGTCCGGCCAGTTCGACACCGCCCGCGCCGGCGGCTGAGCCCGGTCACGGCACCAGCACCAGCTTGCCGGCTGTCTGCCGACTTTCCAGCGCGGCATGGGCGGCGCTCGCCTGTGCCAGCGGGAAGCTGCCGCCGGGCAGGAGCTTGAGCTCGCCAGCGGTCGCCAGTGCGAACAGCTCGCCGAGATCCTGCGCGAGGCGCCCCGGCGTCAGATGCGGCAGCAGCGAGAAGCCGGCGATCGCGCGGTTGCCGAAGATCAGGGTCTTCAGCGCCTCGGCATCCGGCCGGAAATCGGCGATCGAGAGCGGGCCATAGAGCACGAGGCGGCCGAACGGGGCGAGCAAGGCGAGGCATTGCGCCGGGATGTCGCCGCCGGACGCATCGAAGATCAGGTCCGGACCTGCGCCATCGGTCAGGGCTCGGACCTGCTCCGGCCAGTCGGGGCGTGTGTAGTCGACTCCCGCATCGGCGCCGATGCCCTGTGCCAGCGCGAGTTTCTCGGGGGTACTCGCCATGGCGATGACCCGCTTCGCACCGGCCCGCTTCGCCAGCTGGACCAGAAAGCTGCCGACACCGCCGGCCGCGGCGCTGATCAGGACATTGCGCCCGGCCGCGGGATTGCTGCGCAGCAGGTGCAGCGCGGTCAGGCCCTGTACTTGCAGCGCGGTAGCGGCCGCGAAAGGTAGCGCTTCCGGCAGGCGCACGACCACATCGGCGCTGACCGCGACATATTCGGCATAGCCGCCGCTCTGCACGCCCGCGACATAGAGAGCCGCGGCGACGCGCTCGCCGACCGAAAACGCCGTGACGCCTTCCCCCAGCGCCGCGATCGTGCCGGCAATCTCGACACCGGGAACGAAGGGCAGTGCGGGTGTGACGACATAGCGATCCTGCCGCATCAGCACCTCGAAGAAATTGACGCCGACGGCGCCGACCGCGATCAGCACCTCACCCGGGCCGGGGGAGGGCTGGTCGGTTTCGATGATCTCGAGCACTTCGGGACCGCCGAAGCGGCTGTACTGGATGGCTTTCATGGCGGGCCTCACGCGAAGGGGATGAGCGTGAGGCGGGTTCTGGGCTAGGATGCCGGCTGGTGGCTACACACCGATTTGTTCGCTGCAGACCGAGAGGTGAGCATGGCCGACCCGATGAAGCGCTTGCCGATGCTGCCGGTCGAGCGGGCGCTCAAGGTGATCTCCGGCCGCTGGAAGGCCGTGATCCTCTATCAGCTCTTCGACGGCCCCAAGCGCCTGACCGAGCTGCAGAAGCGCATTCCGCCGATCACGCAGAAGGTGCTGATCCAGCAATTGCGCGAGATGGAGGAGCACGGCCTCGTCAGCCGCGAGATCTTCCGGCAGGTGCCGGCGCGCGTCGACTATGCCGCGACGCCGCTCGGCTTGAGCCTCGCCCCGGTGATCGCGACGCTCTGCGATTGGGGGCGCCGCCACGCCGCCGATCTCGGCGAGCTCGACACCCTGTCGGAGTGCCGTTACCGGCCCGGAGAGCAGTCCGAGGCGGCCTGAACGAGGATACGCCTGGCGGTGGAGACTTCGCCGGGGCGGGATGACTGACGTGGCCGTCGAGAACCGGAGCGGAGCATACATAAGGACGTGAGCACCAGAAGCGCAGACGGCCGCCCCGGTAGACGCCTCAGAGCATGCTGGGCAGGACGCGGTCCGGCGGCTTGTGCCCGTCCATGAAGGTCTTGATGTTGACGATGACCTTCTCGCCCATGTCGGCGCGGCCCTCATGGGTCGCCGAGCCCATATGCGGCAGCACGACGACGCGGTGCTGGCGCGCGAGCTTGAGCAGGCGCGGGTTGACCGCCGGCTCGTGCTCGAACACGTCGAGGCCGGCGCCGGCGAGCTCGCCGGCTTCCAGCATGCGCGACAGCGCCGTCTCGTCGACGATCTCGCCGCGCGCCGTGTTCACCAGGATGGCGTCCGGCTTCATCAGCTTGAGGCGGCGGGCCGAGAGCAGGTGATAGGTCGCCGGCGTATGCGGGCAGTTGACCGAGACGACGTCCATCCGCGCCAGCATCTGGTCGAGCGAATCCCAATAGGTCGCGTCGAGCGCCTCCTCGATACGAGCGTCGAGCCGGCGGCGGTTGTGGTAGTGGATCGAGAGGCCGAAGGCGGCGGCCCGCTTTGCCAGCGCCTGACCGATCCGGCCCATGCCGACGATGCCGAGGCGCTTGCCGGTGATGCGACGGCCGAGCATCCAGTTCGGCGACCAGCCACCCCATTCGTCGTCGGTGATGATGCGTGCGCCTTCGGCGATGCGGCGCGCCACGGCGAGGATCAGCGCCATCGTCATGTCGGCGGTGTCGTCGGTCAGCACGCCCGGCGTGTTGGTCACGGTGATGCCGCGCTGCACCGCGCTGGCGACGTCGATATTGTCGACGCCATTGCCGAAATTGGCGATCAGGCGCAGTTGCTCGCCGGCCTGGGCGATCAGCCCGGCATCGATCTTGTCGGTGACGGTCGGGACCAGCACGTCGGCGGTCTTCATCGCCTCGACCAGCGCGGCCTGGCTCATCGGCGTGTCGTCGAGATTGAGCCTCGCGTCGAAGAGCTCGCGCATCCGTGTCTCGACCACGGCCGGCAGCTTGCGCGTGACGACGACCAGGGGCTTCTTCTTCGACATGGACGGCTCCCTAACAGGCCCCTCGGGCTCCGATATTGCTGGCGTGCGCCGACTGGGCGCGACCAGAGCCGGATCTGATCAGGTTGAAGCAACCTGATCAGTGAATCCGTCTCTAACCCAATAATAGAGAACGCGTGATCCGATCAGATTGCGGTGCAATCTGATCGGCGCGTGCTCTAGTGGCCGCTTCGTCGCCATTCCGCCTCAACCCGCCATTAACCGAGGCGCTTCAGGAATGAGTCGGTTGGTTTCGGCGGTCAGCCGCCGTTTCGTTGTCTAGCAGCGTTGCGGCGGAACACAACCTGACCCATTGGCGTGTAGTGGCGCCGGGCAGGTCGAGGAGTAGGTTGAATGACGGTTCAGACGATGCGCGGCGCTGCCGGCGTTCTGCTCGCAGCGGGCCTGGCCCTGCTGGCGACGCGGAGCATGGCGCAGGAGGTCGCCGCCGGCCCCGTCTCCGGCTTGCCGTTGCCGCGTTATGTCAGCCTGAAGTCGGACCGGGTCAATCTGCGCGAGGGCCCGTCGAAGGAGCATCGCACCAGCTGGGTCTTCCAGCGCGCCGGCCTACCCGTCGAGATCACCGCCGAATTCGAGACCTGGCGACGCGTGCGCGACGCCGACGGCACCGAGGGCTGGGTGCTGCACAGCCTGCTCTCGGGACGGCGGACCGTGCTGGTCTCGCCCTGGTCGAAGAACAAGAGCGAGACCTTCTCGCTGCGCGATTCCGCGAACGAGAGCGGGGCCGTGATCGCGACACTCGAGCCCGGTGTCATCGCCAATGTACAGTCCTGCCAGAACGCCTGGTGCCGCGTCACGGTCAGCAAGATGTTGGGGTATATCCGGCAGGATCGACTCTGGGGGGTCTATCCAAACGAGACCGTGCAGTAGCGCTTCGATCCGCGAAGCGCCGAGCGGTCGGATCCGCCCTGAACGAGGAAGCTTCAGTCGGCGATCTTGCGCAGCCGGACGACGACATCGACCCGGCTGATCTCGTAGCCTTCGGGCGCGGGTGGCAGCTCGGCGACGTCGACCGCCGAAGCCGGGATGTCGATCACCTTGTCCTCGCCGTCGACGACGAAATGGTGATGGTCGCTGTTGTCGGTGTCGAAGAAGGTCTTGGCGCCGTCGATGGCGAGCTCGCGCAGCAGACCAGCCTCGGTGAACTGGTGCAGCGTGTTGTAGACGGTCGCGAGCGAAACCGGCACGCGCGCCTTCATCGCCTCCTCGTAGAGGATCTCGGCGCTGACATGCCGATCACCCTTGGCGAAGAGCAGCCAGCCGAGCGAGACGCGTTGGCGGGTCGGTCTCAGGCCAACCCGGCGCAGCTTCTGGCGCACATCGTGGAAGGGGCAGCCCTGCCGCGCATCCGCTCCATTGCCCTCGTCCTGCGTCAGGCGGTCCATACCTCGTGTCAGCTCCTCATGTCTTTCCCGGAATGGGAAAGCGCCAGCTTAGATTCGATGTAAGGCTTTGATCCCCTGGCCGCAAGCATCGCGCGCCGCCGCCAGGACTGCCAGAGACTAACACAATGTCGCCGGCTGACCATCCACGGCGCAGCCGGCCTTGCGCCCTTCCGTTCCGCAGCGACGCTGTGTTAGGCACATTGCATCGGGGGTTGGCCGCCGAACGTATGGCGGCCGGGATGGAGTAAAGTCGGATATGGAGCGGCAATCGTCATTCAGCTACGAGGAAATCCTCGCTTGCGGGCGCGGTGAACTCTTCGGGCCGGGCAATGCGCAGCTGCCGCTGCCGCCGATGCTGATGTTCGATCGCATCGCCGAAATCAGCGAGGATGGCGGTCCACACGGCAAGGGTCTCGTCCGTGCCGAGTTCGACATTCGGCCGGACCTCTGGTTCTTCGATTGCCATTTCAAGGGCGATCCGGTCATGCCGGGCTGCCTCGGGCTCGACGCGCTCTGGCAGCTCACCGGTTTCTTCCTGGGCTGGCTCGGCCTGCCGGGCCGGGGCCGAGCGCTGGGTGTCGGCGAGGTCAAGTTCGCCGACCAGGTGCTGCCATCGGTCAAGCGCGTCGTCTACGGCGTCGACTTCAAGCGCGTCTTCAAGTCCAAGCTCGTGCTCGGCATCGCCGATGGCTGGCTCGAAGCTGACGGCAAGCGTATCTATACGGTCTCGGATATGCGCGTCGGCTTGTTCAAGCCGGAGACGGCCTGAGCAAAACCAGCCCGAGCGGGATGCGAAAAAGTAGGAGCCGCTTTTCCGCAGGGATCCCGCTCTAAAATATTAGAATCGATCACGTTCATGGTTTTGGACCGTTTCCGTCCAGAACCTTCGTGACCGAGGTGCCTTGCGTTCGTCGTCGGCGCGGTCCATTTGCGCAGGAGTCGACTGAACGAAGGTCCGGGCTGGTCCTCCCTGCCCGTCACCAAAGAGCCGGAGAAGCAGCATGAGACGCGTTGTGGTCACAGGGATGGGCATTGTCTCGTCCATCGGCAACAATACGCAGGAAGTGCTGGCCTCGCTGCACGAAGCCAAGTCCGGCATCTCCTATGTGCCGGATTTCGCCGAACATGGCTTCCGCAGCCGGGTCGCCGGCGTGCCTTCGCTCGATCCCGCGACTGTGCTCGACCGCCGCGCCATGCGCTTCCATGGCGGTGGCTCGGCCTGGAACCAGGTCGCGATGGAGCAGGCCATCCGCGACGCCGGCCTGGAAGAAAAAGAAATCAGCCATGAGCGCACCGGCATCATCATGGGCTCGGGCGGCCCCTCGACCCGGGCGCTGATCGATGCCTATGACAAGGCCCGCGAGAGCGGTTCGTCCAAGAAGGTCGGCCCGTTCGCTGTGCCCAAGGGCATGTCCTCGACCGCCTCGGCGACGCTCGCGACCTGGTTCAAGATCAAGGGCGTCAATTATTCGATCTCCTCGGCCTGTGCGACCTCGAACCATTGCATCGGCAACGCCTATGAGCTGATCCAGTGGGGCAAGCAGGATGTGATCTTCGCCGGCGGCTGCGAGGAACTCGACTGGACGCTCTCCGTGCTGTTCGACGCGATGGGCGCGATGTCGTCCGACTTCAACGAGACGCCTGCTGTCGCCTCGCGCGCTTATGACGCGAAGCGCGACGGCTTCGTCATCGCCGGTGGCGCCGGCGTCGTCGTGCTCGAGGAACTGGAGCACGCCAAGGCCCGCGGCGCCCGCATCTATGGCGAGGTCGTCGGCTATGGCGCGACCTCGGACGGCTACGATATGGTCGCCCCCTCGGGCGAGGGTGCCGAGCGCTGCATGCGCATGGCGCTTGATGGCGTGAAGGCCAAGATCGACTACATCAACCCGCACGGCACCTCGACCCCGGTCGGCGACGCCAAGGAGATCGAGGCGATCCGCGCGGTCTTCGGCGCAGGCGAGAAGAGCCCGCCGATCTCAGCGACCAAGTCGCTGACCGGCCATTCGCTCGGTGCGACCGGCGTGCAGGAGGCGATCTATTCGCTGCTGATGCTCAACAACGACTTCATCGCCGAGAGCGCCCATATCGAGGAGCTCGACCCGGCCTTCGCCGACATGCCGATCGTGCGCAAGCGCATCGACAATGCCGGCCTCGGCTGCGTGCTCTCCAACTCGTTCGGCTTCGGCGGCACCAACGCGACCATCGTGATGAAGCGGCTGGAGGCCTGAGTCCGCCATGCTCTTCATGGTGATCGAACACTTCGATCAGGCGCGGGTGAAGGAGATCTATGCCCGCTTCCATGAGCGCGGCCGGATGATGCCGGACGGCCTGACCTATATCGATAGCTGGATCTCGGCCGATTTCGCGCGCTGTTTCCAGGTGATGCAGTGCGACGATGTCACCAAGCTGCAGGAATGGGTGCTGGCCTGGGGCGACCTCGCCCGCTTCGAGATCGTGCCGCTCGCGGCCTCGAAGGATACGGCGGCGGCGGTGAAGAAGCATTTGTAGCGTGACGGGTCGCGTCTAGACGGCTATACGGATCGTCTAGACTAAGGAGGCGGGCATGGCGTTCCATATTCGCGACGATCGCGCGGACGAGGCTGTCCGCAAGCTGGCCGCCCGGCGCAATCTGAGCATCACGGAGGCCGTGCGCATTGCCGCCGAGAATGAACTTAAGCGCGACGATGCGGAAGACGCAGCCTTCATGGATCGCATCCGTGAGATTCAACGGCAGGCTGCGGCCTACCCGAAGACCGGTTTGAAAGCCGACAAGGCCTTCTACGACGAATTATCGGGCGAGGCCTGATGTATATCGACGCTTCCGCGCTGGTGGCGATCATTGTCGACGAGCCAGATTCCGATGCTTTAGGGTTTGCCATGCGCGGCTCGAAGACGGGCCGGGTCACGTCGCCGGTCGCGATCTACGAAGCGACCCTGGGCGTCGCGCGTGTCTTGGCCTGTCCCGTGCCCCGGGCACGGCAATTGGTGGTCGGGCTTTTGAAGGCGACGTCGATCAGCGTCGCGGCTATCGGTGAGCGCCATGCCGATGCAGCTCTGGAAGCGTTTTCCCGGTTCGGCAAAGGATATCATGCCGCGAAATTGAACATGGGCGATTGCTTTGCCTATGCGGTAGCAGCCGAAGCAGCGCTGCCGATCCTGTTTAAGGGCGACGACTTCAGCCAGACTGACCTGCCCTCCGCCCTTTCAGCCCCTTGAACGACGAACCGAAACGGTCCTCATGCCCCCCCTGATGCACAACAAGCGCGGCCTCGTCATGGGCGTCGCCAATCAGAATTCGATCGCCTGGGGCATTGCCCGGACCCTGCATGCGCATGGGGCCGAGATGGCCTTCACCTATCAGGGCGAGGCCCTCGGCAAGCGCGTCAAGCCGCTCGCCGAGAGCATAGGTTCGAAGCTGGTGCTTCCCTGCGATGTGGAGGACGTCTCGACGCTCGACGCCACCTTCTCCGCGATCGACGAAGCCTGGGGCGGCGATCCAGAGCGCAACACGCTCGATTTCCTGATCCACGCCATCGGCTTCTCCGACAAGAACGAGCTCAAGGGACTCTATGCCGACACCACCCGCGAGAATTTTTCGCGGACCATGGTGATCTCGTGCTTCTCCTTCACCGAGGCGGCCAAGCGTGCCGCCGAGCGCATGCCGCAGGGCGGCAGCATGATCACACTGACCTATAGCGGCTCGACCCGCGTGATGCCGAACTACAACGTCATGGGTGTCGCCAAGGCGGCGCTGGAAGCGAGCATGCGTTATCTCGCCGCCGATTTCGGACCGAAGGGCATCCGTGTGAATGCGCTCTCGCCCGGACCCGTCCGCACCCTCGCCGGCGCCGGCATTTCCGATGCGCGGGCGATGTATTCCTGGCAGCGTGCCAACTCGCCGCTGCGCAAATCGGTGACGCTGGAGCAGATCGGCGGCTCGGCGCTCTATTATCTGTCCGACCTCTCGGGCGGGGTGACCGGCGAAGTCCACCATATCGATGCAGGCTATCACATCACCTCGATGCCGGTGCTGGAAGGCCTGCGCGCTGCCGATACCGGCAACGGCGACTGAGGTCAGCCGAGGTCTTCCGCCGACCGCGCGGCGGGGCTATCTTCCTGGGCGGTGGAACCCGGCGTGTGTCCCGCCGGTTCGACCATTGAGCCACGGAGGACGCTCATGGTCATGGTCAAATACGAAATCGTCCAGCACGATGGCGGCTGGGCCTACAAGGTCGGCGATGCCCTGTCCGAGACCTTCCGCTCGCATGATGCGGCGCTCAAGGCGGCCAACAAGGCTGCCGCTCGCCAGAAGCGGCCGGGTGTCACCGACGGCATCGTCTATCAGGATGCGAAGGGCGAGTGGCACGAAGAGCTCGCCGACGGCCGTGACCGGCCCAATACCCGCATCGTCGACGGCGGCTGAGGCTGCGCCTCACCTCTGCGTGAAGAAGGTCAGCAGCACTTTGCCTTTCTCGCCGATGAGGCAGAGGAAGCGGCGCGGCTTGTCGGATTTGTCGGTCTTCAGATAGGCCTCGCCCATCAGGATGCGCGTGATCGGCGTCGTCTCGACCTTCGTCTCCGCGACGGCGATCGTCAGCCCATCCTCGTCGATGAAGATGTCCTTGATCTCCGGCTCGCGTGCCGTCAGCGCCGCCATCGCGGTCGACTTGCAGGCGGCAAGCTCGGGTGAGGCCGGCTTCTCGACCGGCGTAGGAGAAGTCGGTGAGGCGTCCTGGGCGAGCGCCGGGGCGGCCAGGAAAGCGAGCAGCGCAGTCGTGCAGGCGGTTTTGCGGAGCATGTGAACCTCGGTTGTTGCCGAGGTTCAAACGCGCGGTCGCGGTTCTGGTTCAGATCAGGCCGCCAGCGCCTGCTTCAGGTCGGCGATCAGGTCGTCGGCATGCTCTAAGCCGATCGACAGGCGGATCAGCCCGTCGCTGACGCCCATGCTGGCGCGGACCTCCGGCGTGAAGCGCTGATGCGTCGTCGTCGCCGGATGCACGATCAGGCTCTTGGCGTCGCCGAGATTGTTGGAGATGCGGATCAGCTTGAGCTTATTGAGGAAGCGGAAGGCGCCGTCCTTGCCGCCCGCGGCCTCGAAGGCGATCAGCGTCGAGGGGCCGCTCATCTGCCTGGCGATGATCTCGGCCTGCGGATGATCGGAATCGCCCAGGAAGGCGACATGCGGCAGGTCGTTGCGGGCCTTCAGCCAAGTCGCGACGGTGGTGGCGCTCTCGGCCTGGCGGCGGATGCGCAGGGGCAGCGTTTCCAGCGCCTTCAGCATCACCCAGGCATTAAAGGGCGACATCGCCGGGCCGGTCTGGCGCAGGAAGGTCTGGATCTCGCCCTCGATCAGTTCCTTCGAGCCGAGCACCAGGCCGCCGAGGCAGCGGCCCTGGCCGTCGATGTGCTTGGTGGCGGAATAGGCGACGAGGTCGGCGCCGAGCTCGAGCGGACGTTGGAACAGCGGCGTCGCGAAGACATTGTCGACGATCAGCTTCGCCCCAACCTCTTTGGCGATCGCGGCGACGGCGGCGATGTCGATCACCTCCAGGGTCGGGTTCGCCGGGCTCTCCAGAAAGAACACCTTGGTGTTCGGCTGGACAGCGGCGCGCCAGGCGGCCAGGTCGGTGCCGTCGACCAGTGTCGATTGCACGCCATAGCGCGGCAGATGGTCTTCGACGATATAGCGACAGGAGCCGAACAGGGCGCGTGCCGCGACGACATGATCACCAGCCCGCACCAGGCTCGACAGCGCCGCGGTGACGGCGGCCATGCCGGTCGCAGTCGCCCGGCAGGCCTCTGCGCCCTCGAAGGCGGCCATGCGCTGCTCCAGCATGGTGACGCTGGGATTGGAGAAGCGCGCGTACTGGAAGCCCGGGTCCTTGTTCAGGAAGCGCGCCTCGCATTGTTCAGCCGAGTCGTAGACATGGCCCTGCGTCAGGAACAGCGCTTCCGAGGTCTCGCCGAACTGCGAGCGCAGCGTGCCGGCATGGACGAGCCGGGTTTCGGGGTGCAGCGCCGCCGCGCCTGTCGCATCGTTCGCCATGATATGTCGCCCGGTTCGTTCTATATAACGGACAAGGGGAATATCACCGTCGATTGCGTTCGTAAAGGCGAACGATTTTTCTGTGCGGGGAATGGGACTCGGTCGCAAATTCGACCGTAGTTATAGATGGTTTCCGAGCGGTCTGTTTTCAGACAGAAAGACAGCAAGATAGCTGCTGTGGCTGAACATGATCAAGCTTCCCGTCATCACCGATAAGGAGGCCTTCGCGAGTTGGCGCGCAAAGCCTGAAAACTGGCTCGCATGCGCCCATGACATCGCCCGGGCAGAGAATATCCTGGCGCACATACTCGTGCCCTATCGGACCGGAACGAACCTCGTTGTCGATCTGGACGGCGAGTTAGTGTTGAAGCTCTTCCCGCCTCTCTACAGGAGCCAGTTCGTTTCCGAGCGCGCTACCCTTCGTCTGCTGGGCGGAAAGCTATCGGTTCCCATTCCTCAGCTCATCGCTGAAGGGGAACGCGACGGCTGGTCTTACCTCATCATGACCCGCCTGTACGGCATTCTCGGATCGGAGGCTTGGCCAACCCTGGCTGAACCTCAGAAGGAGCGCGTACTCGGAGAGATCGGCAGGACGATAGCGGAAGTGCAATCGGTAACGCCCGGCGAGCTCTCGGCGATCGAACCCGCATGGCCAGATTTCATCGCAAGGCAGGTTGCGGGCTGTATCGAGCGGCATCGCCGGCAAGGCCTTGCACCAAACCTCCTGTCCGATCTCGAAGAGTTTCTCCAAAACGTGCCTTCAATCGTGCCGTTGTACGCCCCACCCGTAGTTCTGACTGGCGAGTGGATACCGGAGAACTTCCTGCTCACCGAGGAGCACGGGCAATGGCGCCTCGCGGCCCTCATCGATTTCGGCGATGTGATGACCGGCTGGCGCGAATATGACCTCCTCGGCCCGAGCGCCTTCATGTGCGCGGGTCTGCCCAATCGCGTCCGCAGCCTCCTGCAAGGGTATGGTCTGGAGCCAAAGGCGTTAGGGGCCGACATGCGGCGAAGACTGCTGACGCTGATGGTTTTGCATCGTGCCAGCGATCTGCGGCACATCTACATCGAAGGATGGGAGGCTCGGATCAGCAAACTGACCGATCTTGAGAATGTCATTTGGCCGATCGAAGGAATCCGCTGAGGGGTCGATTATTCAGATCGCCGCGCCGTCGTTGACCACATCCGCGCCCAGCCCGATCCGCACGGCCCGCACGATCTCGGCCTCCGCATCGGCGCCGCGCCGACGCGGGCGAGCGGCCTCGATGCGGTGCTCGGCGATGATCTGGCCCGGCGCGCCCGAGAGCACCACCACCCGGTCGGCGAGATAGGCAGCTTCGTCGATGTCATGGGTGACGAACAGCACGGTCTTGCCGGTACGCTGCCAGACCCGGATCAACTCGTCTTGCAGCGTTTCGCGCGTCAGCGCGTCGAGCGCCGAGAACGGCTCATCCATCAAGAGAATCTCGGGCTCGACCGCGAGCGCCCGCGCCAGCGAGACGCGCTGGCGCTGGCCGCCGGAGAGCTGGTGCGGCCAGCGTTGTGCGAGCTGCCCGAGGCCGACGAGGTCGAGTGTCTCCTGCGCCTTGGCGAGGCGCTCGGCGCGTGGCTTCTGGCCTTCGAGGCCGAAGCCGACATTCGAGATCACTTTCCGCCAGGGCAGCAGCCGCGAATCCTGGAAGACCAGCGCGACCGGGCGCCTCGTATTGTCCCTCGCGTTGATCACGACCTGGCCGCCACTCGGGCGGGCGAGGCCAGCGATGACGCGCAGCAGCGTCGACTTGCCGACGCCTGACGGGCCGACGATGGCGAGGAACTCGCCGCGCGCCACCTTGAGGTTCAGCTTGTGCAAAACCTCGGTCGCCTCGCCGTCGCGGGTGAAGGTGAGCGACAGCTCCTTGATGTCGATCACGCTTTCCAACGCAGCACCCATCCCTGGAAGGCGACGAACAGCGTGTCGAGCAGGCCGTAGAGCGCCGCCATGGTCAGCATGTAGATCACCACGAGGTCGGTCGCGAGCAGGCTGGAAGCCTGCATCATGCGCTGGCCGACGCCGGCGACGCCGAAGATCTCGGCCGCGACCACCGCCATCCAGGCCTGGCCGAGCGCGGTGCGCACGCCGACAAGAATGCCAGGCATCGCCGCCGGCAGCAGGATCTTGATGAGGCGCTGGAAGGGCGAACGGAAACCGAAGGCGTCGGCGACCTCGATCAGGTCGCGGTCGACGCCGCGGATCGCACCCTGTGCCGCGAAGAAGACGATCCAGAACACGCCGATCGCGATGATGAACACCGCTGCCTGCGGATTGACGCCGAACCAGATGATCGCGAACGGCACCCAGGCGAGACCGGGAATCGGCCGCAGCAACCTCACCACCCAGGCGGTTGTCTCCTCGGCGATCCTCGACATGCCGGTCAGCACGCCGAGCGCAATGCCGAGGCCCGCGCCGGTGAAGAGGCCGATGAAGTAATGGCCGAGCGAGCCCATGATGGCCGTGAGCCAGGCGCCGGACTTCACTTCGCGCAGGAAGGCGCTCGGCAGGGCGCTCGGCCCCGGCAGGAAGGCCGGGTTGACCAGGCCGAAATAGGGAATCGCCTCCCACAGCAAGAGGAAGGCGACGAGGCCCGTCAGGGCGAGGGCCGGAGCCCGCAGTGAACGCAAATGGATAGCCCCGTCAGCCCAGAGCCGGATTCACCGATCAGGCTGGAACGGCCTGATCGGTGAATCCGTCTCTTACTTTTAGTTTAGAGACCGTTTGCCGATCAGCTTGCAGTGCAAGCTGATCGGAACGGGCTCTAGATCGCGCGTTCGTAATACTGCGTCTCGAACAGGCCGTCGAACGGAAGTTCCTTCTCGAGCGAGCCGAGCTTGACCTGATAGGCCTGCATGGCGCGCGCCGGCTCGATGATCTTGCGCGGGTCGATCTCGAACCTGGTCGCCGGCGAGACCAGCGCCTTCTCGATCAAGGCGGGGTCGACGATGCCCTTGCCGAGCGCGGCGCCGACATGGGGCGCGGCCTTGGCGGGCGTCTTGATCAGGGCATCGGCGGCCTTGACCAGGCCGGAGACGAGCTTCTGCACCGCGTCGGGGTTCTTGGTGATGAAGGCGCCGGAGACGGCGACCACCGTGCCGGGTTGGCCGGGGAAGACGTCCTCGCCGCCGGCGATCAGCTTGATGCCGGGATTGCGGGTCTGGATGATGGTCAGCGCCGGCTCGCGCACGATCGCGCCTTCGACCGCACCGGCGAGCACCGCCTGCTGCGTCGCGTCGATGCCCATCGGCACCACCTCGACATCGGCCTTGTCAGCCTTGGCGACTTCCCAGAGCCAGTATTGCAGCACGGTATTGGGCACCGAGCCGGCCGGCTGGGTGGCGAGGCGCGCCGGCTTGCCGGTGGCGACCTTGTGCGCCTTGAAGGCGGCCGCGGCGCTCGTTCCGGCCGTGAAGAACTTCGCCAGAGCGGGGGCGGCGACGAAGACGTTCTCGCCGGTCGCGGTCGAGGCGACGACGCGGATGTCGACGCCGCGCGAGCGAGCCACAGCCAGGGGGGCGACGCCAGCGACATAGAGGTCGATCGTGCCCGAGGCGAGCGCCTGGATCATGTTCGGGCCGGATTCGAACACCGTGAACGTCGGCGTGATGCCGGCTTGTTTGAGCCAGCCCTCGCCATTGGCGACGAAGATCGGCGCCGTCCCGATGACGGGGATGTAGCCGATGCGGGCGGGGACGGCCTCCTGAGCGCGGGCCGCCGTGAAGGGCGCGGTGGCCAAGGGCAGCGCAGCGGCGAGCGAAGAGCCGGCAAGCAGGAACTGGCGGCGGTCCATAATCGTATTTTCCCAGATGGCGCGTGATATCTAGCCTATTGACGTTTGATAAAAGGATTTTCTATCTAAATACAAGCTGAGCCCCTTAAAAAGAAGGAAATTCTCCATTGCCTAATTTTGGCAAAAGGAATTTTCTTCATCATCATGGATCGAGAGATGGACGCCATTGATCGCAAGATTCTGACTGTGCTGCAGGCAGACTCCAATATCTCGATCGCGGAGCTCGCCGATCGGGTTGGGCTGTCGCAGACCCCGTGCTGGAAGCGGATTCAGAAGCTCGAGCAGACCGGTGTGATCTTGAAGCGGGTCGCCCTGGTGGCACCCGAGAAGATCGGGCTCGGCCTCACCGTCTTCGTCCAGATTGAGACGGCCGACCATTCCGGCCCCTGGCTGGAGAAGTTCGCCCAGAGCGCCGCGGCGATGCCGGAGGTGATGGAGTTTTACCGTATGGCCGGCGACGTCGACTACATGCTGCGCGTCGTCGTCGCCGACATGGCCGCCTATGACACCTTCTACAAGAAGCTGATCGAGACGATCCCGCTCAAGAACGTCACCTCGCGCTTCGCCATGGAGCGGATCAAGGCGACGACGGCCTACAAGGTGCCGGACCTGCCGAAGGCGTCCTGACGAGTATGGCGCGGGGAACCCCTCTCCTGGAAGGAGAGGGGCAGGGGTGAGGTGTTCGGACTGGAAACGTTAGCCTGAACCCAACCGCGCGGTCAGCGCTCGTGTACTGGTCGAACGGCCTACACCTCACCCTACCCTCTCCTTACAGGAGAGGGATCCCACGCCCGCGTCCCGACCGTTGCGGATGACCGCAACGCAGCCCCATCACGCGGCGCAAGACCCTTGCCGAAGCCGCCCCGCTCCCGCATGAACGCTCCCGCATTTCTCGAACGGGGCGCCGCCATGTCCAGCTATGTCATCGATCCGCCGAAGGTTGCCGTCATCCCGGTGGCCGGGGGTGGCTTGTTCCCGGTGCGCCGCATCTTCTGCGTCGGCCGCAACTACGCCGAGCACACCCGCGAGATGGGTGGCGATCCCGATCGCGAGGAGCCGTTCTTCTTCACCAAGCCGTCCGATGCCGTGCTGACCGGCGGCGCCGACATGCCCTATCCGCCGAAGACTGCCGATCTGCACCACGAGATGGAGCTCGTCGTCGCGATCGGGAAGGGCGGCAAGGACATCGCCGAGGCCGACGCGCTTTCCCATGTCTTCGGTTACGCCGCGGGCTTCGACATGACCCGCCGCGACCTGCAGGGAGCCGCCAAGAAGGCCGGCAAGCCCTGGGACATGGGCAAGGGCTTCGACGCGTCGGCGCCGATCGGTGAGGTCATCCCGGCCGCCAAGGCCGGACATCCCGACAAGGGGCTGATCGAGCTCAAGGTCAACGGCGCGGTCCGCCAGAGCTCCGACCTCGCCAAGATGATCTGGAACGTGCCGGAAACGATCGCCTACCTGTCCAATTTCGTCACGCTGGCCCCGGGCGACCTGATCATGACCGGTACGCCCGAGGGCGTCGCAGCCGTGGTCAAGGGCGATCTGCTCGAAGGCGCCATCGCGGGTGTCGGCACTGTCCGCACCAGGATCGTCTGAGCGGCTTGCCGCCATGGGGCATGAGTTGGCCGGACGTCTGGCTGCCCGCGCAATCCTGATTGCCCTTTTTGTCGTGACAGTCGTCTATTTCGACGGCTGGCGCGGTTTACTCGTCCTGGCGGCGCTGTCAGTCATCCCCGTCATCTATGTGAAGTACGTGAGAAAGCAGGGTTCCGCTCAACCCTGAAACAAGGAAGCCCACGATGCGCCTGACCCCCGACGCCTCCGGCGTCTTCCCGATCGCGCCGACGCCGTTCCATCCGGATGGCAGCGTCGACTGGACTTCGGCGGAGCGGCTCTTCGAGTTCTATGCCGGCATCGGCTCGGATGGCGTCACCGTGCTCGGCATCATGGGCGAGGCGCCCAAGCTCGAGCCCGAGGAATCGCTCGGCCTGGTCAAGCGCGCCGTGGCGAAGATGGGGGCCAAGCCGATCATCGTCGGCGTCTCCGCCCCGGGCTTCGCAGCGATGCGCTCGCTCGCCCGCCAGGTCATGGAGCTCGGCGCTGGCGGCGTGATGATCGCCCCGCCCACCTCGCTGCGCACCGACGACCAGATCACCGGCTATTACGCGCAGGCCGTCGAGGCGATCGGCACCGACATCCCTTTCGTCATCCAGGACTATCCGCTGACGCTCTCGGTGGTGATGACGCCGGCGGTGATCCGCAAGATCATCCAGGACAATCCGTCCTGCGTGATGCTGAAGCATGAGGACTGGCCGGGGCTGGAGAAGATTGCGACGCTGCGCAGGTTCGAGGCCGAGGGCTCGCTCCGGCGCGTCGCCATCCTCACCGGCAATGGCGGGCTCTTCCTCGATTTCGAGATGGAGCGCGGTGCCGACGGCGCCAATACCGGCTATGCCTTCCCGGAATTGCTGATCGACGTGGTCAACGCCAGCAAGGCCGGCCGCCGCGACGACGCACACGACATCTTCGACGCGCATCTGCCGTTGCTGCGCTATGAGCAGCAGCAGGGCGTCGGCCTGGCCGTCCGCAAATACGTGATGATGAAGCGCGGCATCCTGGCGAGCGACGCGCAGCGCAAGCCGGGCCCCGGCCTCACCGCCGCGGCCAAGGCCGAGGTCGACTACCTGCTCGGCCGCCTGGCGAAGCACGACCCGCGCGCGAAGCTCTGAGGCGCAGCAGCGGGCCAATTGGATTGCGGGGCCGCGCGTTCAAAATGCGGCTCTCGAAGACCATGGACGCAGGCCTCCAAGCCATGCAACCTTGAGCTGCGGCTTGGGGGATTTGATATGCGTCTTGCTCTTCTGCTCGGCGGTGCCGCGCTGATCGCTCTTGGTTCGTCGGGGCCCGTGTCGGCGCAAGGCGGCGGAATCCGGCCTGAATGCCGCAGCATGGGAAATCCGCACGCTTGCACCTGCGCGCTCAATAATGGCGGGCAGATCAAACACGATCCCGGCCGCAGCTCCGGGCGCCAACGCTGGACATGGGCCAAGCCGGGCACGGCGGCGCACATGGCTTACATGAATTGCGTGAACGGATCGGGGCGCTAGCCGCCCGACCTCTGGCAATGATCGTAAGCCGCTGCGGCGCAGGACGCCGCGGCCGCCTATTTGTCAGTTCGCCAGCTGCACCAGCCGGTCGAGCGCCGGGCCAAAACCGTTCAGCGCGATGTTGAACGAAACGACCTCGTTGTTCGCGAGATTGAGCGCGGCCGCTGTCAGCGTCTTGCCGCCCTTCATCGCGTCGGTGGCGACTGTCGGGAAGGAGACCGGCAGGAGGCAGCCTGCGGGCGAGCAGGTCGAGAAGCGCAAGCCCTGGCCGAGATCCCTGTCGTCGAGCTTGAGCACCGCGCCGTTTTCGAGCTTGAGCCAGAACGGCATCAGGATCGTGCCCTCGGCGCGGCCATCCTTCGGTGCGCGAAGTTCGATCGCGAAGACGCGCTGATTGGTACGGCTGTCGCCCTGCGACTGGGTCAGCACGCAAAGCTTCTGGCCGTCATTGATGCGGCAATCGACCGTCCAGTCGCCATAGACCTCGTTCACCGCCGTAGCGCCGTTCGGCAGCCGCGCAGCCGGCTGGCTGACGACGGGGGCTGCTGCAGGTGCCTGTGCCGTGGCGGGACGTGTGGGCGGGCTGGCGGGCCGGGCCGGCGGGTTCGTTGCTGCTGGACGGGCAGCAGGGGCAGGCCGTGCTGCATTCGGAGCGGGACGGGCGGCTGGCGCACGCGGCGCCGGCTCGGCCTGCGGCTCGGTGTCCTCGGGCTGCTCGATGGCGGGCGGCTCGCGCTGGGCGAGGGCGGGAGAGGTCAGCAATGCAAGGGCGAGGCCGCCGGCAAGGACCGCGGCGGGGAAAAGCGTGCTGGATTGGGTCATGATATCGAGTTTCGATAGAGGCTGAAGCATCGGTCGATTGTGCAAGCCGATGCTTCGGCTTTTATCGAAAAATCAGAGAGTGTCCACCGAGATGTGCTTGCCAAGAGCGCGGCATGCGTAGCTAGATATTAGTTTTATACTATAGTAATTCCAAATTCAGCGCAGCCCTCGACCTGATCCTTCAGGCAACGTCAGCCGCTTCGGTCCTCAGCTCTTCCACCGACGGAATGCGCCCTTCGAACCACCAGGCGGCGGCGGCGCGCGACATCGCCGCGCCGTCATGGCCGATGCCGGGCACGGTGATCAGCGCCCAGTTGCAGGGCAGGCCCCGCCTTGCCGCTTCCGCCTTGGCGAAGTCGAGCATGAAATGCGCGCGGGCATAGCGCATCGGCCCCTGCGCCAGGGCCTCAGCTTGCGCCGGCAGGTTCGGATCGCTTGTCACGATGTCCTGGTCGCCGGCGAAGATCACCATCGGCCAGGCCAGCCAGCGCGCCAGCTCCGCCACGCCGAGGCCAAGCCCTCCGAGCCCTTCCGGAAAACGCCGTTCCAGCGTCGGCAGCGTGTACCAGCCTGAATTGGCGGCGAAGGCGACCTCGTAGGGCGTCTCAGCCTGCGTCGCCAGCAGGCGATGGACGAACTGGCCGCCGGCGGAATGGCCGAACAGTTTGACCTTGTCGCGCCTGGTGACACCGGCCTGGCGCAGCGCCGCTAGCACGCGGGCGGGTACGGCATAGAGCCAATCATCCTCGGCGGCGATGTCGCCATCCTCTGCGACGACGAGGCCGTTATTGTAGCCCTCCGCCTTGGGGTAGTGCTCGTTGCCGAAGGTCGGGGCGACGATCAGCAGGTTGTGCCTCTCGGCGGCGTCGATCCAGAAATCGCGATAATCGTCGCCATTGCGCAGCATGCCGTGCTGGACGAAGACGACCTCGTCGTCCGGACCGTGCCTGGCTGGCCGATAGAAGTTGACCTCCAGCGGCCGCTCCGGATGGCGGGCGTCGATGAAGGGCAAGGCGCTGCGGCCCTGCGGCGGATCGAGTGTGAGCGTGGTCATGCGGCTTTCGCGATGCTGTGCAGGTGGCAGGCGGCGCTGCGGCCGGGGGCTATCTCGGCGAGTTCCGGACGGACCTCGCGGCAGACCGCCATGGCGTGCTCGCAGCGCGGGTGGAAGGGGCAGCCGGGGGGCGGGGCCAGCGGCGACGGCAACTCGCCCTTCAGCGGCTGGAAGCTGCTCTTGCGCCGCGCCGCCGATGGGATCGCCTTGATCAGCGCGGCGCTATAGGGATGCGCCGGCTCGGCGAAAATCGCCGTGGCGCTCCCGATCTCGACGATGCGGCCGAGATACATGATCGCGACGCGGTCGCTGATATGGCGGACCAGGCCGAGATCATGGCTGACGAAGAGATAGGTCAGCCCGTGCCGCGCGCGGATATCCATGAACAGGTTGATCACCTGCGCCTGGATCGAGACGTCGAGCGCCGAGACCGGCTCGTCGCAGACCAGGAAGTCGGGCTTCACTGCGAGCGCGCGGGCGATACCGATGCGCTGGCGCTGGCCGCCCGAGAACTGATGCGGGTAGCGCTCGCGATAGGCGAGATCGAGCCCGACTTCGGTCAGCGCCCGGTCGACCGTGCCGTCGAGCTCCGCCTTCGGCACGAGCTTGTGGACCGAGAGCGCCTCGCCGACGATGCGGCTCACCCGCATGCGCGGGTCGAGCGAGGCATAAGGGTCCTGGAAGATCATCTGCACCTTGAGCAGATAATCGAGGCGCTCCTTGCCCTTCAGACCGGCCGCCGAGCGGCCCTTGTAGAAGACTTCGCCTTCGGTCGGCGGCAGGATGCCGGTGGTGATGCGCGCAAGTGTCGACTTCCCGCAGCCGGATTCGCCGACAAGGCCGAGCACTTCGCCCTTCCTGACGCTGAGATCGACGCCGTCGACCGCGCGCAGCGTCGCAGGCGGCGCGTGCCGGCCGACGGCCGTCAGGATGCGCTCGGCGAGATTGGCCTTGCCGCGGAAATATTTGCGGATGCCGCGCAATTCGAACAGGAGCTCGCTCATGCCGCCACCAAGTTCGGCTTGGGGGCTGCCGGCACGGGGTTGTGGCAGCGCAAGGTGCGGCCGTCATAGGCCTGCGGCTGCGGATCGCTGTCAGCGCAGACCGGCAAAGCGCGCTCGCAGCGCGGCCGGAACGGGCAGCCGGAAGGGCGCGAGTCGATGCGCGGGGCGACGCCGTCGATCTGGTGCAGGCGCTCGCCGACTTCGACCATGGTGGCCGAGGAGTTGAGCAGGCCGAGCGTATAGGGGTGGCGCGGCCGGTCGAGCACGGTCTCGACCTCGCCGATCTCGACGATGCGGCCGGCATACATCACGGCCACCCGGTCGGCGAGCTCGGCGACCACGGCGAGGTCGTGGGTGATCCAGATCACTGCAGCCCCGGTCTCGCGCGAGAGCTTCTGCACCTCGTAGAGGATCTGCGCCTGGATGGTGACGTCGAGCGCGGTCGTCGGCTCGTCGGCGATGATCAGGTCTGGGTCGTTCAGGAGTGCGGTCGCGATCGCGACGCGCTGGCGCATGCCGCCGGAGAATTCATGCGGGAACTGCTTCAACCGGGTCTCCGGCGAGGAGATGCCGACCCGCGCCAGCGCCTTTGCCGCCTTGGCGAGCGCCTCGTCGCGGCTGCAGTCGCGATGCTCGAGGATCGCCTCGCTCATCTGCTCGCCGATGCTGAGCACCGGATTCAGCGTCATCAGCGGATCCTGGAAGATCATCGCAATCCGGTCGCCGCGCAATTGGCGCAGGCGCTCCTCGGAAGCGGCGCGCAGATCGGTGCCGTTGAACAGGATCTCGCCGGCGACGACCTCGCCCGGTGGGTCGATCAGTTGCACCAGCGAGAAGCCGGTCACCGACTTGCCCGAGCCGGACTCGCCGACGAGGCCGAGCACCTCGCCCTTGGCGACGCTGAAATCGACGCCATCGACCGCCGGCCAGGCGCCGTCCTGCGCATGGAACACGGTCTTGAGGCCGCGCACGGAAAGGAGGGGAGCTTGGCTCATGCGCGCACGTTGAAGCTGCGGCGCAGGCGATCGCCGACGAGGTTGAGCGACATGATCAGGAGCACGAGCGCGATGCCGGGGAAGACGGCGATCCAGTATTCGCCGGAGAGCAGGAATTCGAAGCCGTTGGCGATCAGGAGGCCGAGCGAGGGCTGCGTCACCGGCACGCCGACGCCGAGGAAGGAGAGCGTCGCCTCCAGCGTGATCGCCGAGGCGATGCTGATGCTGGCTACGACGAGCACCGCGCCGACCGAGTTCGGCAGCAGATGCGCCAGCATGATGTGGCGGGTCGGCAGGCCGAAATTCACGGCCGCCTCGATATATTCCTTGCGCCGCTCGACCAGCGCCGCCGCCCGCATCAGCCGGGCATATTGCGCCCATTGCACCAGCACGATGGCAAGGATGACCTTGTCGACGCCGCGCCCGATCGAGGCGAGCAGGACGAGCGCGACCAGGATCGAGGGAAAGCCGAGCATGAAGTCGACGATACGCATGATGACGGCGTCGACCGCGCCGCCGAACTGCGCTGCGGCGAGCCCGGCGAGAATGCCGATCGAGAGCGCGCCAACCGTCGAGGCGAGGCCGACGAGCAGGCTGGTGCGCAGGCCATAGAGGATGGCGCTGAGCATGTCGCGGCCCTGCGCATCGCTGCCGAGCCAGTAGCTGAAGCCGCTCATGCCCTGCTCACCGGGCGCCAGCCGGTTGTCCATCACGCTGAGCGAGCCGAGATCATGCGGGTTCTGCGGTGCGATCACCGGGGCGAGCAAAGCGAGCAGCACCATGATCCCGAGCAGGATCACGGCGCCACGCGTCGTCGGCCGGTTGCGCAGGCGGCGCAGCACCTTCTCGCGCAAGGGCGTATCGGCCTGCGCGGGGCCGGCGAGGCGGGGAGCGTCTAGGCTCATGCCTGTTCTCCGGCGAGCTTCACCCGCGGGTCGAGCGCGGCATAGAGCACGTCGACCAGGAAGTTGACGGTGACGAAGAGCAGCGTCGCCAGCAGGACGTAGGCGACGACGACCGGCCGGTCGAGCTGGTAGACCGAGTCGATCAGCAGCTTGCCCATGCCCGGCCAGGCGAACACGGTCTCGGTGATGGTCGAGAAGGCGACGAGGCTGCCGAACTCGACGCCGACCACGGTGACGACCGGGATCAGGATGTTGCGCAGCACATGCCGGTTGACGATGCGTCGCGGCCGCACGCCCTTGGCGCGGGCGTATTTGACGTAGTCCTGCGTCATCGTCTCGGCGGTCCCGGCCGCGACCAGGCGGACGATCAGCGCGAGGTTGGGGATCGCCAGGTTGAGTGCCGGCAGGGCGATGTGCTGCAGCCCGTCCAGCGTCAGCAGGCTGGACTGGACGCCGAGGAGCGAGACCGTCTCGCCGCGCCCGGCCGTCGGCAGCCAGCCGAGCAGCACGGCGAAGAGCAGGATCAGCATCATGCCTTTCCAGAAGCTCGGCAGCGAGAAGCCGAGCACGGTACCGGCCATGACGATGCGGGCGCGCCGGCTGTCCGGATTGAGGCCGACCATCAGCCCGAGCGGGATGCCCACGGTGAGCGCCAGCGTCATCGCCAGCAGTACCAGCTCGAAGGTCGCGGGCAGCCGCGCCAGGATCAGTTGCAGCGCCGGCACCCCATGCACGAAGGAGCGGCCGAGATCGCCCTTCAGCGCATTGGCCATGAAGGTCAGGTATTGCTGCCAGACCGGCAGGTCGAGCCCGAGCCGCCGGATCAGCGCCTGCCGCTCGGCCTCGCTGACCTGCGGCGAGACCAGGAGCTCGATCGGATCGCCGATGCCGTAGACGGCGAAGAAGACCACGACGGATACCGCGAGCAGCACGAGCACGCTCTGGATCAGCCGCTGCAGGACATAGGCGGTCATGGTGCGCCGTTGCGATACTCCCTCCCCCCGCTTGCGGTGGGGAGGGTTGGGGTGGGGGGCAGTGCCGCTTGGTGCTGATCTGACAAGACAACCTGCCCTGCTTTGCGGCCCCCCATCCCTAACCCTTCCCCACCGCAAGCGGGGGGAAGGGAATCGGGGCTGCCGCGCCGGATATCCACGATGTAAGACCGCGTCTTACTTCGCCGGCTTCACCGACATGGCGAGCATGAACTGGTCGGCACGACCGGCGACCGCGAGTTCGGACTTGAAGGCCCAGATGCCGCTTTCGAAATGGAGCGGGATGAAGGCGCCGTCGGCGAGGACCAGCGTCATCGCCTGCTGCAGCAGTTCGGTGCGCTTCTTGTCGTCGAGCGTCGTGACCGCGGCGCGGATCACCTTGTCGAACTCGTCGTTCTTGTAGCCGCCATAGTTCGAGCCGCCGAGCGTCTTGGCCTCGTTCGGGGTCGGCGGCCACTGGCGCAGGAAGGAGGCGGCCTCGCCGGTGGCAGAGCCCCAGCCGCCGAGTGCGACGCTGAATTCCTTCTTGGCCCGGCGCGGGAAGTAGATCGCCCGCGTCATCGCGTCGACCTCGGCCTTGATGCCGACCTGGGTCAGGTACTGCGCGACGGCCTGGGTGATCTGGCTGTCATTGATGTAACGGTCGTTCGTCGCCGAGAGCGTCAGCTGGAAGCCGTTGGGATAGCCGGCCTCGGCCAGCAGCTTCTTGGCCGCGGCGGGGTCGTAGGCGAGCTTGGGCGGGTTCGGCAATGTGCCGGACATGCCGGTCGGCAGGTACTGGTAGGCCGGCTCGGCGGCGCCATCCATGATGCGCTTGACGATCGCCTCGCGGTCGATGGCGAGCGACATCGCCTTGCGCACGCGTACGTCCTTCAGCGGGTTCTTGCCGTCGGGCGCCTTGACGAAGGGGCTCTGGTCGCGGGCGACGTCGAGCTGGAAATAGATCACCCGGGTCGAGGGCGTGATGACATGGCCGAAGCGCTTGTCGCCCTTGATCCGGCCGAGATCGCGCGCCGCCGGGTTCTCGATCACGTCGTAATCGCCGGCGAGCAGGCCGGCGAGGCGCGGGCCGGCATTGGTCACCGGCAGGAAACGCACGCTGGCCCAGGGCTGCTGGCCGCCCCAATGGTCCGGGTTGCGCTCGAGCTCGATCGAAGAGCCACGGACATAGGACTTCAGCTTGTACGGCCCGGTGCCGATCGCCATCGAGCCGTCATTGAAGTTGTTGACCGCCGGCCAGGGGCCGGTGACGCCGCAGTTCTTGGCGATATCGTAGCTGATGGTGTCGTGCTGCACGATCGAGGCGGAGAGGATCGGCAGGCCGGAGAGCAGGGTTGGCAGCAGCGGCTCCGGCTCCTTGGTCTCGATGATCAAGGTGCTGGCGTCGGGGGTCTCGACCTTGGCGAAGTTGCCGGTGATGTCGGCGAAGGAATCGGAGACCTTGGTCTCGTTCTTCAGCGTGCGGCAGAAGGTGAAGACCACGTCCTGCGCGCCGAAGGGCTGGCCATTGGTGAACTTGACGCCCTGGCGCAGCTTGAAGGTCCAGCGGTTCTTGCCGTCGTTCTCCCAGGAGGTGGCGAGACCCGGTTGCAGCGCCTGCTTCTCGTCCTGCCGCACGAGGTTGTCGAAGATGTGCTGGGCGAGCGCGTTGTTGGGGGTGAGGTCGTGATAATGCGGGTCGACGGCGGTCGGCTCGGAGGCGAGCGCGATGCGCAGGCTCTGTGCCATGGCCGGCGCGCTGAGCATGCTAGCGCCGAGCAGAATGGTGATGAGCACACGCTGTCGCATCGGTCGGTCTCCGTTCCCGTAGCTGGTCGTTTTTGACAGCTTTATTTTCACGCGTTAGCAAACATGAAAATGATCCGACGTCAATCAGCGGGAAAGCCATGTCACGCGCCCTGAAGCCGACGACGGACCTCGCCAACCGCATCGCCCAGGTCTACCCCTCGCTGAGCGAGGGCCATCGCAAGGCGGCCGACTTCGTCCTGCAGAGCCCGCTCGATTCCGCGACGGTGACGATCGAGGGGCTGGCCGAAAAGAGCGGCACGTCGACTGCGACCGTGACCCGCTTCGTCCGGGCGTTGGGCTACCGCAACTATGGCGATTTCCGCGCCGCCTTGTCGACGGCGCTCAAGGTCGCGATGAGACCGGTCGAAGGGCTCGCCGACGCCCGTGCCGCGGCCGGCTCGGTCTTCGCCACCATGACGACGACATTGAAGGGCGAGGCTGCCAATCTCGACGAGGCGATCGCGACCCTGGAAGAAGTAACGGTCAACCGCGCCATCGCCCTGCTCCTGAAGGCGCGCCGCATCTTCATCGTCGGCTCGGGCGCGAGCCATTATGTCGGCGCCTTCCTCGAGGACGGGCTGGCGCTCTATCTCGACGCCGACGTCGTCTTCGCCTCCTCGCGCGGCGGGCCGGAGCGCGCCGTCCGCCACATGCTCTCGGCCGGGCCGAAGGACGTCGTCATCGCGATCTCGCTGCCGCGCTATTCGCGCGCAACGCTGGAGCTCGCCAAGTTCGCCAAGAAGCGCGGCGCCGTCCTGATCGCACTCACCGACGGGCCGTCATCGCCTCTGGTTCCGCTGGCGGACATGACGTTGTACGCCCCGGCCCGCAACAGCTTCCTGCCCAACTCGCCGACCGCGGCCTTCGCCGTGGCCGACGCCTTGATCACCACGCTGGCGCGCGAGCGCCCCGATGCCGTCGAGGCGCTGAAGGGGCTGAGCGAGAGCCTGCTCTGGACCTTCCACTACTAGCTATTAGCTGAACTCGACCATCGCACCGGTCTCGGCCGAGCGCTGCACGGCGGCGATCACCTTCAGCGTGCTCAGGCCCTCGCGCCCCGAAGCGATCGGCACCGCGCCCTTGCGGATGACGTCGCAGAAATGCCGGACCTGGACTCGGAGCGGGTCCTCCTGCACGACATGAACCCGCTCGCGCACCAAAGGCTCCCACCAGCTGCGCTTGCCGCGATTCGACCAGATTTCGAGCTGTGGAATCGTGAGCGAACCATGCGTGCCGCCGATCTGGTAGCAGGACTGGTCCTGCTGCGGGTAGACCGGGTTCTCGCCCGTCGTCATCTCCCAGCTCCACGGTGCCACGATCGAGTCGGAGACGGTGACCGTGCCGAGCACGCCATTGGCGAAGCGCAGCAGGATCGCGGCGGTTTCCTCGACCGCATGGCCGCGCACGGCGTTCGATGCATGCGCCTGGACCGAGACGACCTCGCCGCAGAGATAGCGGAACAGGTCGACATCGTGGATCAGGTTGAGCAGGATCGGCCCTGCGCCCTTCTCGCGCCGCCAGTCGGCCTCGAAGTAATCGTCCGGCTTCATCAGCCAGAAATGTCCGCTGAGGGCCAGCACTCGGCCGAGCCGGCCGGAGTCGACGATCTCCTTGGCCTTGCGGATCATCGGATTGTAGCGCCGGTGATGGCCGGTGAGCAGCGGCACGCCCGCCTTCTCGGCCGCCGCGACCAGGCGTTCGCCCTCGGCGAGGTCATCCGCCAGCGGCTTCTCGACGATCGCCGGGATGCCGGCCTCGACCGCCTCCAGCCCGTTGCGGACATGGAGCTGGTTCGGCGTCGCGATGATCACGCCGTCGGGCCGATCCGCCGCCAGCATCTCGGTGAAGGACGGGAACCAGGGTGCGCCCAGCGCCGCCGCGACCGCGCGCCCTGCCGGTGTCGGATCGACGACCGCCGACAGCAGCGCACGCGACTCGGCAGCGACATGCTCGGCATGGCGCCGGCCGATCAGCCCGGCGCCGATGACGGCCAGCTTGACCGGAGTCATGAGCGGTTCAGACCTTCTTCTCGTCGGCGAGCTTGGCGACGCGACGCAGCGAGAGCAGGTAGCCCTGCGTGCCGAAGCCGGCGATGACGCCGTCGGCGCGCAGCGAGACATAGGAATGGTGCCGGAAGCTCTCGCGCTTGTGCACGTTCGAGATGTGGCACTCGATCACCGTGCCGTCGAAGGCGTTGAGCGCGTCGAGGATCGCGACCGAGGTGTGGGTGAAGGCGCCAGGGTTGATGACGATACCGGCCGCAGTCTCTCGCGCTTCGTGGATCCAGTCGATGATCTCGTATTCGCGGTTCGACTGGTGGAAGCGGATTTCGAGGTCGAGCTCCTTGCCCAGCGCCCGGCAGGCATCCTCGACATCGGCCAAGGTCTCCGAGCCGTAAATGTGCGGCTGGCGCTTGCCGAGCAGGTTCAGGTTCGGGCCGTTCAGGACGTAGACGAGGCGGGACATGGAGACTCCCCTGCGGGTTTTCGGTCGGCGGATGATCGAGCTGTCGGCTCTTCGCGCAGTCTGCGCACCGTTTCAAATGGATTTGCGCCATGGTCGATCGATAGCGCAGGGCACGGGGCTGCGTGAGGCGTTGTTAGTTTAGAATTTGACTAGAGAAATACTTGTGGTGCTAGAGAATTCGGCTGTTGACTGTCCGTATCGATCGGAGCGATGAGCGTCGCCTCTCCGATTTGCGTAGAAGACTGAAATAATGACAATGTATCGCCTTCGTCTGGCCGCCACGCTGCTGGCCTCGGTAGGGTCGCTCGCCCTCGAGTCCGCCGGAGCCATCGCTCAGCAACCGGTCGAGACTGAGCGGCGCGTCGCTCGCGCGGCGGGGGACGCGATCGAGCTTGGTACGATCGAGGTCCGGGGCGAGGGCGATGCGGCCATCGGCTATTACGCGCCTGTTGTGACGACGGGCGCTAAGGTGCCGATCCTGGCCCGCGACATACCGCAAACGGTCTATGCTGTGCCCCGTCAGCAGCTCGACGAGCAGAATGCGGTGAGCCTGCAGGACGCCCTGCGCTACACGCCCGGCGTCAGTGTCGCGGTCGGCGACGGTCAGCGCGACGAAGTCCGCATCCGCGGCTTCTCGGCGTTGGCCGATCAGTACGTCGACGGATTGCGGGACGATGCCTACTACTATCGCGACCTCTCGAACATCGAGCGGGTCGAGATTCTGGAAGGGCCGGCTTCCGTGCTTTATGGCCGCGGCTCGCCCGGCGGCCTGATCAATCGCATCACCAAGAAGCCCCAGGCCGAGCCGGTCAATACGATCGGCCTGACGCTCGGCTCGGGTGGGCAGCGCCGCACCGAGTTCGATTTTGGTACGAAGAGCGCCAATGACTTCGCCCGTTTTCGGCTGACCGGCGCGGTCGAGGATTCGGAGAGCTTCCGCAAGCAGTTCTTCCTGCAACGGCAGGCCGTGGCGCCATCGCTGCTACTGAACCTCACGCCGGACAGCAAGCTGACGATCCAGGGCGACTATCTGCACGATGATCGGCTTGCCGATCTCGGAATCCCGTCCCTCAACGGCAAGCCGGTCCGCGTATCGCGTTCAACCCTCTACGGTTCGGCGATCGGCGACAAGCAGACCAAGAACACCTTCGATGTCGGCGGCGTCACGCTCACCTTCGACCATCGCTTCAACGACAGCCTGTCCTGGCGCAGCGGCTTCCGCTTCTACGACTTCGCGCTCGACCGGAACTATGTGACCTGGAGCACGCCGACTGCCGGCGCGAATCCCATGATCACGCTCGATCTGGCGCATCGCACTCGCCGCGAGACCGGCGCCACCTGGCAGAACGAGTTGACGCAAAAGACGACCATTCTCGGCCTGAACCACACGCTGCTCTACGGCGTCGAAGTCAACGGCCAGGACAAGCGCGAGCAGAATTTCGGCCTGAATCGCGTCGCGACCTATTCGCTGTTCGCGCCGCAGCTCGTGCCGTTTCAGACGATCTCGCCAGCGACCTTGCCGGGGACCAATGCCCGCAATGAGTTCCGCACCGTCGGCCTCTATGTCCAGGATCTGGTCGAGCTGACCCCGCAGCTCAAGCTGATGCTCGGCGGCCGCCTCGATTGGATCAGCCAGAAGCGCAACGACAAGACTGCGAGCAACATCGACCTGGAGCGCACCGACCGGACCTTCAGCCCGCGCGCAGGCCTGGTCTACCAGCCCTGGCAGCAGCTCTCGCTCTACGCCTCCTACAGCCAGTCCTTCCAGCCGTTGGCGGATTTCGTCGCCTTCCGCCGCGGCGCCGACGCCTCTTCGCCACAACGGACGACGGGCTATGAGGTCGGCGCCAAATACGACCTCAACGACAAGGCCAATATCTCGCTCGCCCTCTTCGACGTGGAACAGAACCATGTCCAGGGCTCTGACCCGTCGAACCCGACCGTGGCGATCGATATCGGCACGCAGCGGGTACGCGGCCTCCAGCTCTCGGTCGCCGGCGAAATCCTGCCGAACTGGTCGGTCACCGGCGGCTACACCTATCTCGACGGCGAGATCAGGAATTTGGGCGATCGCGGCCCGACCGGCCTGCCGGTCAACGGCAACCGGCCAGCACTGCTGCCGCAGCACAGCGCCCATCTCTGGATCAAGCGCGAATTGCCGAAGGGATTCTACGTCGCAGCCGGCGTCCATGCCGAGAGCGAGCGCTTCGCCTCGCAGTACAACATCACCCGGCTGCCAGGCTATATGACCTTCGATCTCGGCGCCGGCTGGCGCAACGAGCGCTGGGACGTGACTGCCACCGTGCAGAACGTCCTCAACCGGCGCTACTTCGTCTCGGCGCTGGGCACGACCGAAGGCTACAACATGCCAGGCGCACTGACGACCTTCATGCTCTCGGCACGCATGAAGATCTTCTGATCATCTGACAGGGCCGGGCGCTGCGACCTACGGCGCCGCGACGCGCCGGCTGCTGGCGATGCCGAAATGGCAGATCGCCTCGCCGAGCTTGGGCGCGGTATTCGGGAAGATGATGTAGCCGTCTCGAGGTGCGGTCACCTTCGAACCGTCGGCGCGATGGGCGAGGGTGGCGCCGGCCTTGACCGTATCACCGGTGCGCCAGCCGGTTTCGGCGCGATCGCCTTCCGCCTCGCAGAGCAGCACCTCGACCATCTCGATCACGTCACTGAGCGCGGCCGGGGGCAGGGGCGCGTCGACCAGCTGCAATTGCGCCAGCGTGTTGCGGATCGCAGCATAGCCGATATCGGCGGCCTTGGGATCGTCATGCGTACCGCATTCCAGCGTCACCGCATAGCCGCCGCTAAAGCGCATGAACTCGGTGGTGCCATAGCCTTCGGTGACATTGAGCTTCGGCACCGGCAGGCGCGCGCGGGTATCGAGCAGCCGGGCGTAGTTGTCGAGCCAGCCATGGATCGCGGTGGACACGCCGAGGCAGGAGGCGAGCGCCATCTCCTCCTCCGCCCGGGCGAAGGGTTCGAGCTTGCCGCGATTGTTGGAGGGGCCGAAGAAGACGAAGGGCTCGCCCTCCTGCCGGAAGGAGTGGATGTCGAGCAGCGCATCGTGCTGGCGCAGCAGCGCGCAGACCGGATTGCCGATCCGGTCCTCGTAGTCGCCTGCGAGCGGACGCTCGCGCAGGTCGCGGTTGAAGTTGCGGTCGCCCTCGCGTGTCTTCTGGCGGAAGGCCTTGGGATTGGTGACGGGCAGGAAGGTGACCTCGCCGCGAAGGATCTTGATCCGGCCGCTGCGGCAATCCTCGATGGCACGGCGGATCGCGGTCGGCCCACAGGGCTCGTTGCCGTGGACGGCACCGGTCACGATCAGTTTCGGGCCGGGCCTCAGCCCGATGAAGCGGACGGTTTCGAGCGGGCCGTCGTCGAGGTCGGTGGTCGTCAAAGGCGTGGCCTTTCGTGAAGGGGGAGCTCAGGCCTTGCGGGTCTGCGAATGCGGGTCGAGGATGTCGCGCAGGCCGTCGCCGAGCAGGTTGAGGCCGAGCACGGTCAGGAAGATGGCGAGGCCCGGGAAGATCGAGATCCACGGCGCGGTCGAAATCTGGTCGCGCGCATCCGACAGCATCGAGCCCCAGCTCGGGAAGGGCGGGCGGATGCCGAGGCCGAGAAAGGAGAGCGAGGCTTCGGCGAGCACTGCGCCGCCCATGCCGAGCGTGCCGATCACGATGATCGGGCCGGCGATGTTCGGCAGGATCTGGGTGAACATGATCCGGAAGGTGCCGTAGCCGAGCGAGCGGGCCGCCTCGACATAGCCGAGCTGCTTGACCGAGAGCGTCGCCGCCCGCGTCAGCCGGCAGGTGAAGGACCAGTTGGTCAGGCCGAGCGCGATCAGCAGGCTGGTCAGGCCGGGCTGCAGGATGGCCATGATCGCCAGCGCGAAGATCAGCGATGGGATGGCGAGCATCATGTTGGTGAGGCCGTTGACGAAGTCGTCCCACCAGCCGCCCCAATAGCCGGCGGAGAGGCCGAGCGCGACGCCGATCAGCGTGTTGATCAATTGCGAGACGATGCCGACCGTCAGTGAAATGCGCGCGCCATGGAGCACACGGCTGTAGATGTCGCGGCCCTGCGCATCGGTGCCGAACCAGAATTCGGAGCCCGGTGGGACTTCGGCGTTCATCAGGTTGGCGTCCATGACCGGGTCGGTATGGGCGAGCCAGGGCGCGAAGACGCCGCCGGCGACGACGAGCGCAAAGCAGGTGGCGCCGATCCAGAGGTTGGCACGGAACTTCATCAGGGCGGCCTAGCTGTACTTGATGCGCGGATCGACGACGGCGCAGAGCACGTCGACGGCGATGTTCACGACGAGGAAGAAGAGCACGATCGTCAGGATGCAGCCCTGCACCGCCGGGATGTCGCGCCAGGTGACGCTGTCGACCAGCAGCGAGCCGAGGCCGGGCCAGGCGAACAGCTTCTCGACCACCACCGCCTGGCCGAGGACCGAGCCGAACTGCAGGCCGAGCGTGGTCAGCACGATGACGAGCGCATTGCGGGCGACATGCCAGCGCATCACCCGGTAGGCATTCGCGCCCTTGGCACGGGCCGTTCGGACAAAGTCGGCATGCAGGATCTCGAGCACGGCGGCGCGGGAGGTGCGGGCCAGAAGGGCTAGCGGCGAGACGCCGAGCGCGATCGCCGGCAGCACGATGTAGCGCGGATCGCCGTCGCCATAGCCGAAGCTCGGGAACCAGTTCAGCGTCAGCGCGAAGAAGTACATCAGGAGCAGGCCGAGCCAGAACATCGGTAGCGACAGGCCCGAGACGGCGAAGACCATCGAGAACATGTCGACCCAGCTCCCCGGCTTCAGCGCCGCCAGAAATCCGAGCGGGACGCCGATGACGATCGCGAAGAGCATCGCCGCGAGCGCAAGCTGCAGGCTCGGCCAGAGCCGCTCGCCGATCAGGTTGGTGACGGGCTGGCGGGTGCGGAAGGAATCGCCGAGATCGAAGGTCGCGAGCCCGCCGACATATTTGGCGAAGCGCAGCGGCAGCGAATCGTTGAGCCCGAACTGCTCGTTCATCCGCGCGATCGTCGCAGCGTCGATATTGCTGCGCCCGTCGGCCATCTGGCTGGTGGCGAAACTGCCGGGAATGACGCTGAACAGCACGAAGATCAGCGCCGCGACCGCCAGCAGGATCGGGATGGCCTGCAGGAGACGGCGAAAGACATAAGGCAACATGACAATGGCTCCTGACTGCGGCCGCGCAGGCGCTCGTCAATCAAATCCAGCAGGGCAGAACTGTGGAGATCAACCTGGCTCGCACACGCTGACAGAGGGAAACCTGATCCGTCATTCCGGGCTTGCCCCGGAATCCATCGTAGAGCGCCGAGCTTTATGATGGATTCCGGATCGGCGCCGCTGACGCGGCTTGTCCGGAATGACGGAGCTGTTTTCGCCGTCCGGGCCAGTGAGCCGGACGGCGAGGTTTGCGTCTCGCCTACTTCGCCGCGGGCGAGGTGGTGTCGACCCAGAGGTCCTCGTAGCGCTGCAGCGCGAGTTCGGTCGAGTTCGGCTGGAGCCCGTGCAGCCAAGGCTGATAGGCCAGCACTGCCTTGTTGTAGTTGAAGAACCAGACCGGTGCTTCTTCCTGCAGCAGGGCATTGGCCTTCTTCAAGAGGTCGAGCTGCTTGGCCGGATCGGCTTCGTTCGAGGCGTCGTCGATCAGCTTGTCGTAGCCTGCGTTCTTGAAGGTGGTGTAGTTGCAGGACGAGCGCGGCGTCGAGGAGTGGAAGCACTTCAGCGCCGTCAGCGTGTCCGGGCCGGAGGTGTTCGACCAGATATAGGCCTGGAAGTCGCCGCCCACGACGACGCCGCCGAGCGCCGAGGTCTCGACCGGCTTGACCTTCACCTTGATGCCGACCTTGGCGAGCATCGGGATCGTCGCCTCGACGATCGGAACGCCCCAGCTTTCGTTCGGCGTCGCGGTCCACTCGAACTCGAAGCCATCGGGATAGCCGGCCTCGACCAGGAGCTTCTTGGCCTTCTCCGGGTCGAAGGCGTAGGGCTTGGCGTCCTTGTCGAAGGCCGGCGAGGACAGCGGCAGCCAGCTCGATGCGCGATAGGCCTTGTCGCGAACCAGGCGCTTGATGATCAGCTCGCTGTCGATGGCGTGGTTGATCGCCTGGCGCACCCGCTTGTCCGAGAAGGGCTTGAAGGTCGGGTTCATGCCCATATTGCGGGTGAAGACCTCGGCGACCTCGAGAATGCCCTTCGACAGGTTGGGGTCGGCCTTGTAGGCGACGTACTGGGTCGAGCCCAGGATCGAGACGTCGACCTCCTTGTTGCGGAAGGCGACGTCACGCGCCGCCGCTTCGCCCATCGGCGAGATCACGAGCTTGTCGGCATAGGGCTTGCCGGCCAGGAAGTATTTGTCCCAGCGCTCGAAGGCCATGCGCGATCCCGGCACATGCTCGACGAACTTGAACGGCCCGAGGCCGATCGGCTTGTCGAAGAAGCCCGCTGCCTGCGCTTCCTTGGCCGGCAGGATCGCGGTCTGCGCCTGGAACAGGAAGTAGCCGGGATCGGCCTTGTCGGTCAGCGTCATCGAGAAGCTGGAATCGTCGATCTTCTTCAGGCCGGAGATCTCCTTGGCCTGGCCCTTCTGCACGTCGGTCGCGCCGACGATACGGGCGACATAGCGCGCGCCCGGATAGTTCTTCGAACCGTCCATGATGCGGGTGTAGGACCAGATGACGTCGTCGGCGGTCAGCTTGCGGCCGTTGTGGAAGAGCGCATTGTCGCGCAGCTTATAGGTATAGGTCTTGCCGTCGGCCGAGACCTGGACGCTCTCGGCGATGTCGAGCACCGGTTTGCCGTTCTTGGCGTCCCATTTGTAGAGCATGCCGTGCAGCGCATAGCCGTAGATCTCGTCCTGGATCTGGTTCGAGACATGGCTGTCATTGCTGACGAAGGACGCGCCGTAAGGCGCGGTGAAGCGGATGGTGCCGCCGCGGCGCGGCTCCTGGGCCTGCGCCTGCAGCGTGAAGGCCGCGAATGTCAGCGCGGTCGTGAAGGCAAGCTTTTTCAACACGTCGAAACCTCCCAATTTTTTGTTGGTGAACTTTTCAAGATCAGCGCCGTCGGCCGGCGCCGGTATTCGTTCCATCTGAGACTTTAGCGGGCTTTCACGCCCTGTCTTCTTGTTTCCATTGTGCACCGCGTCGTTCACGCGGCGCCCGAACGCTCGTACACGACCTTGCCGCCGCGAATGGTGAGATCGCAGCGCGTATCCCTGAGGATATCTTCCGGCGCGGCCGAGAGCAGGTCGCGCGAGAACACGGCGACGTCGGCGAGGAAGCCGGGCACGAGCTTGCCCTTCACCGCCTCCTGCTTCTGCGAGAAGGCGCCGTATTCGGTGTAGGCCTGCAGCGCCTCCTCGATCGAGACGCGCTGGCGTTCATCCATCACCGTGCCGCGCCAGGTCCGACGCGTCAGCATGGTGTGGAAGTTCGGGAACGGATCGGGATCGCAGACCGGCGCGTCGCTGCCGGTCGCCGGCTTCAGGCCAAGGTCGAACCAGGTCCGGAACGGATAGCTCGGCAGTGCCCGCTCCTCGCCCAGCACCTTGACGTAGGCGTCGCCGAAATCGTGGATGAAGACCTGCTGCGGGCAGGGATAGATTCCGGCCTTGACCATGCGCTCGTGCTGCTGCGGCGTCGAGAAGCCGCAATGCTCGATGCGGTGGCGCCGGTCGGGATCGGGATAGGCCGCCAGCGCCTTCTCATAGGCGGTGATCAACTGCTCGATCGCCGCGTCGCCGATGGCGTGGCAAGCGAGCTGATAGCCCCTGGCATGGGCGTCCAGCACCTGCCGTTCCAGATCCTCGTTCGAGAGCATCTGCACGCCGATGGTCTTGTCCTCGCCGAGATAGGGCTCGTTCATCCAGGCGGTGCGGCCGCCGGCCGAGCCGTCCAAGAAGATCTTGACCGCCCCGATCATCAGCATCTCGTCGCCGGTGCCGGAGATCAGCCCCGCATCATGGCACTGCGGCACGATCGAGCGGCCCTCGTCGCCGAGCAGGGCGAGCCAGGTGCGCACCGGCAAACGGCCCTCGCGCTTGGCCAGGTGGTAGGCCGCGATTTCATTGAAGCCGGTGACCATCCCGACCGCCGCATCCATGCAGCTGGTGATCCCGAGCGAGAGCAGATATTGCCCGCCGCGCTCGATCGCGGTGACGAGCTGCTCCTGGTTCGGGGCCGGAATCGCGGCCTTGACCGGGGCGCGGGCGTTCTCCGCCAGCATGCCGGTGAGCCGGCCGTTCTGCTGCTCGATCAGCCCGCCCGGTGGGGTCGGCGAAGTCTCGTCGATGCCGCCGAGCGCCAGCGCCTTCGAATTGCAGATCGAGATATGGCCGCAGGTCCGGACCAGCATCACCGGGTTGTTCGGGGAGGCGCGGTCGAGCTCCTCGCGGAACGGGTGCCGACCAGTGTCGAGCTTGGTCTGGTCATAGCCGCGCGCCAGCACCCACTCGCCGGGTTTCGACTGCGCCGCGCGGGCCGCGATCTGGCCGAGCAGCGCTTCCAGCGTCGGCGCCGCGGCGGGACGGGCGTCGACCCAGTCCATGGTCAGGCCGACCGAGATCAAATGCAGATGGGAATCGTTCAGGCCCGGCGTCGCCAGCCGGCCGGCGAGGTCGATGACGCGGGTCGATGGTCCGACCAGCTCGGCGATCTCTGCATCCTTGCCGGCGGCAAGCACTTTGTCGCCCCATAGCGCCAGCGCCTCGACCACGCCCTCCTCGCGGCCGCACCAGATCGGCCCGCCGCGCAGCACGATATCGGCCTTGACGCTCATACGCTCAGCTCCGTCGTCCCAACCATGGTCATCCTCTTTCATCTTGTCGCCGCCGGCGCTTGGCGGCCGGTCGTCTTGTCTGCGTCAGCCTTGCTCAGATATCGTCGAGCGGGAAGATCGGGCGGCGCACCTTCTCGTAAGGCCGCTCCTTGAAGTTCTTCGTCGAAAGCGCACCGGTGTCGACCTCGATCACCTCGCGCGCGATCGGCTCGAAGGCGGCGCGGAAATGCTGCATCGACTTGACGATGACAGTCGACTTCCGTGTGGGATCAACACCGAGCGAGGTGAACTGGGCAAGATCGGTCGCCTGGCCGTTATGGGTGATGACGATGATCTCGACATCGTCGACCCGCAGCAGGGCTGAGAGCCCGTAATTGCGCCAGACGCCGCCGGCCATCGGCCCGTAGCAGATGAAATGCCCGTCGGTCAGCGCCACGACATGGGCGTCGAGCTCGAGTGGACCGCCGCCCGTGTTGGGGTCGACCTTGCCGCCGAGCTTCAGCTTGACGCGGTTGCCGACGCCGGTGGCCTGCGCCGCGAGCGCCGCCTCGGGATCACGGATCGCATGGAAGCCGACATTCTTCAGGCCGGCGTCGAGTACGGCGCGCAGCAGGTTGGTCGCATCGCCATAGGCGCCGGAGCCGGGATTGTCGGAATAGTCCGAGATCACCAGCGGCTTGCCGCCGGCTTCGGGCCCGAGCGTGCCTTCACCCGCCTTGGCCCTGGCCATCGCCTCCTTCAGCGGGGTGAAGTGGATCGAGGAGAAGTGCCGCTGCTCCCAGGCATAGTCCATCAGCTCCTCGGCGATGGCCTGCGCCTTGCCGCGATCGTCATGGGTGACGGCGATGGAGGGGCCGATATCGTGCACATCGGCCGAGGAGAAGCCGGCCTGGACGCTGACCACGAGCGCATCGCCCGCCGCTTCCAGCACGTCGCCGCGACGCAATAGCTCCATGAACGGCGGCGAGGTCGTGCGCCCGCCATCGAGGGCGTAGAGGATCGGCCGGCGCGCCACCGCGACGCGCGGCCTGATCTCGCCCTTCATCGCCCGCTCGAGCAGCTCCGCCGCCTGCCAGGTCCGCTCGTACTGGTCGATATGCGGATAGGTTCGGTAGGAGATCAGCGCATTGGCGTTGTCGGCCATGAGCTGGGTCAATGTCGCGTGCAGGTCGAGCACCGCGACGACCGGCACGCCCTCTCCGACCTTGGCGCGGATGCGCTTCAGCAATTCGCCTTCGCCGTCATCGGAGCTTTCCGTCGCCATGGCGCCGTGCAGGTGCAGCAGCACGCCGTCGAGCCGGTCGCAGGCGGCAAGGATCATGTTAGCGAAGACGTCGAAGGCGGCGTCGGTGACGCGGCCGGATGGGTTGGCGCCGGTGACCAGCGGATGAACCAGGCTCCAGCCGAATTTCTCGGCCGCCTCGAAGGCCGCACCCATCGAGGTTCGCGTGCCCTGGAAGGCAGCCGGCACCTCGTTGTCGCGAAAGACGCCGTGATGGCGGAACACCGCCTCATCGGTGAGCTGAACACTGAACGTGTTCGTCTCATGCATGAATTCCGCGATCAGGACGCGTCTGGCCATCGTTCGGTCGTTCCCCCGGAAACGTTCCCTATGGAACCATTTTTCTTGTTCTAGCGCGGGAGCGGGCCACTGCCAGCCCGCACCCGCTCATGCACCCCTTGCGTTCGCCCGCTTGCGGGCAGGGGAGGATTATGCTTGGCGCGAGATCAGGCGGCGCGGGCCGCGTGACTCTCGCCGGGCGCGTTACCGAGATCCTCGGGCCGGGCATAAGCGCGGCCGAAGCGGTTGGCGAGGAAGGCATCGAAGCCGATATCCTCCTGCTTGACGAAGCCCCTTTGCGGCAGTTTGCCCTGGGCGAGCAGGTCGAGCACGGCGCAGATGCCGGACGCCGTGGTGATCTGGATGGCGCTGCGCATCACGCCACCGACAACGGCGCTGTAGACCTTGTTGGCATAGGTCTGCTGGGTCAGCCGCCCGTTCAGCCGCCCGCTGGCGGTGACGAAGATCACGACCACGTCCTGCAGCGTGCTCGGCAGGGCGTTCTCGAAGATGTCCTTCAGCACGTCGCGCCGCTCGGACAAGCGCAGATCCTGCAGCAGAGCCTTCATGATCGCGCAGTGGCCGGGGTAGCGGATCGTCCGGTAGTTCAGCGTGCGGACCTTGCCGGCGAGCGTGTCGCAGAGCGTGCCAAGCCCGCCCGAGGTGTTGAAAGCCTCGTAGGTGATGCCGTCGAGCGAGAACTCCTCGCGCTCTTCCATCGCCGGTACCAGCACGCGTTCGCCGCTGACGATCGCCTCGCAGGGCTCGCAATACTCGTTGATGACCCCGTCCGTGCTCCAGGTCAGGTTGTAATTCAGAGCATTGGACGGGTACTGCGGCAGCGCGCCCACCCTGAGCTTGAGGCTGTCCAGCTGGTCGAAATCGCGGGCGAGGTCGGCGGCGACGATCGAGATGAAGCCGGGCGCCAGCCCGCATTGCGGGATCAGTGCCGCTTTGGCGGTGAGCGCCAGTTCCTTGACGCGGCGGGTCGAGGCGACGTCCTCGGTCAGGTCGAGATAGTGCACGCCCTGCGCCGCGGCTGCCTCGGCGATGCGCGTCGTCAGATCGTAGGGCGCGGCCGAGAGGACGGCGAAGGCGCCGTTCAGGACCTGGGCGAGCTCGGCCGCGTCGGTGATGTCGACCCGGCGCGTCGAGATCGTCGGGCTGGTCTTGATCGCGGCGAGCTGCTCATTGGAACGGTCGGCGATCACCACCCGGTAATCCCCTGTGGTGCCGAGCAGGTCCGCGATGGTTGCGCCGATCTTGCCGGCGCCGATGACGACCACGGTTTTCATGGTTCCCCCGATGAATCTGTTTCTGGAGAACAGCTTCACCGAAGGCTTCGTCGGATAGAAGCCGGCGACACGACGATTCATATGGGATTTTTCAGCGAAACGCCGTAAGGTATCGGCGTTATGTCGATCGACCAGACTGACCGCCAGCTTCTGACCCTGCTAACCGAGAACGCTCGCGCGCCGGTGGCCGAGCTCGGCCGCAAGCTCGGCCTGTCGCGCACCACCGTGCAGAGCCGGATCGAGCGGCTCGAGCGCCGCAGCGTCATCGCCGGCTACACGGCGCGCCTCTCGGAGGATTACGAGAAGGGCCAGGTCAAGGCACATGTGCTGATCACCGCCCTGCCGAAGCTCGCGGCCCGGGTCGAGGCCGAACTGCGCCGGATCCCCGAGATCAGGACGCTGCACTCGGTCAGTGGCCAGTTCGACATGATCGCCGTGGTGGTCGCGCCCTCGATCGGTGAGCTCGACGGGCTGATCGATAGGATCGGCGCGCTCGAGGGCGTCGAGCGCACCATGTCGTCGATCATCCTCTCGACCCGGATCGAGCGGTAGTCCGCGCGTCTTTCCGGGGCAGGCCGAAGGCCTGAGCCCGGAACCCAGAACCGATGCGCTCGCTCATTGAGGCGATGCGATCAGCGGCTTTCTGGAGTTGGGCATCAGTTCTGGGTTCCGGGCTCGTTGCTTCGCAACGCCCCGGAATGACGGAGTGGTTCCGGCTCAAGCCGGCAGCACCCGCGCCCCGATCCGCGCTGCCGCGTCGCGCAGCGCGTCGAGATGCACCGGATGCCCTTCCGGTGCGACGATCGAGGTCAGCGAGGAGATGCTGAGCGCTCCGGCGAGCACGCCGGCGCGGTCGAAGATCGGTACGCCGACGCCGGTCAGCCCGATGAAGAAATCGTCGGCGGCGAGCTCCCAGCCTTGCGCCTTGATGCGGTCGGCCTCGTGCCAGAGGAGCTCCGGATCGGTCTGGCTCGCCGGCGCGCGCTTGGGCAGATCGAGCGAGAGGGCGAACCGGCGCTGGTCATCGTCGAGATAGGCCAGCAGCACCCTCGGACCACCGCCGCAGTTCAACGGTGCCTGCGCCCCGACCGCGAACCAGGTCGCGTCGACATGCGGCAGCGAGGCCCGCACCCGGTCGACGCAGAGGCCGCGCCCGGCGATATGCACCCAGAGGAAGGCGGTCGCACCGGTCTTTTCGGCGATCTCGGTCAGATAGGGCCCGGAGATGTCGCGCAATTCGCGGCCGGTCGTGACGGCGCTGCCGAGCTCGATCAGCCCGACCGCCAGCGCATAGCTTTGTGCGTGTTCGTCGTATTCGACGAGCTCGTTGAGCTGCAGCGTCAGCAGGAGGCGCCGCGTCGTGCCCTTGTCGAGGCCGACCTGCCGCGCCAGTTCGCTGAGGCCGAGCCGGGGGTGCTCCGGGCGGAAGGCTCTGAGCAAGGCGATGGCGCGATCGACCGCCCGGACGATCGGCACGCCCGGCGGCAGTTGCGCGGCCCTGGCCCGGTCATCCTGATTCATTGCACCTGAAGGCTGCGCCATGTTCGATTGCTGAGCGTGTCGCCTAATAACACGCCATGTCAAGCATTGACACGGATTTTGTCTCTCGCTTTCATTGCAGCGGAGCTTGCCAACCGGCGCATGATCGGGTGCGATCCGCCTGAGCTGGCCGGTGAATGAAAAACGGGGACGCTTGGGCCGCTGCGTGCTGCGGATCCCGGCGCTGGGAACGGAGAACGACGATGACCGGATTGAGATTTGGCCTGGCGCTCGCCGCCTCCGTCCTGGCGCTCGGAGTGGCGCAAGCTCAGACACCGACACCGACACCGAAGAAGGGCGGCACGGTCCATGTCGTCGTCCAGCCCGAGCCGCCGATGCTGATGCAGGGGCTCAATCAGAACGGCCCGACCAACATGGTCGCCGGCAACATCTACGAATCCCTGCTGCGCTATGACGAGAAGCTTAATCCGCAGCCCTCGCTGGCGAAGAGCTGGGAGATTTCGCCGGACGCCAAGGTCTACACCTTCAAGCTGCAGGAGGGCGTGACCTGGCATGACGGCAAGCCGTTCACGGCCGACGATGTCGTCTTCACGCTCGACAAGTTCTTGCGCGAGGTCCATCCGCGCTGGCGCCCGATCGTCAACGCCCAGGTCGAGAAGATCGAGAAGGTCGACGACCTCACCGTGAAGATCACGCTGAAGCAGCCCTTCGGCCCGATGATCATGACACAGGAGGTCGCCTCCGCGCCGATGATCCCCAAGCACATCTATGACGGCACCGATTACCGCGCCAACCCGGCCAACAACACGCCGATCGGCACCGGCCCCTTCAAGCTGAAGGAGTGGAAGAAGGGCTCCTATATCCACCTCGTCAAGAACGAGAACTACTGGCTGAAGGGCAAGCCGAACCTCGACGAGATCTACTGGCAGATCATCCCCGACGCGGCAGCGCGCGCCGTCGCCTACGAGACCGGCAAGGTCGATGTGCTGACCGGCGGCTCGGTCGATGTCTACGACGTGGCGCGGCTCTCCAAGCTGCCCAACACCTGCGTGACCACCAAGGGCTGGGAGATGTTCGCGCCCCATGCCTGGCTGACGCCCAATGTCCGCAACGGCATTCTCGGCAACAAGCAGTTCCGCCAGGGCCTGATGTACGCGATCGACCGCGAATTCGGCCGCGAGGTGGTCTGGGGCGGGCTCGGCAAGCTGCCGACCGGCCCGATCTCGTCGAAGACCAAGTTCTATTCGTCCGACGTGCCGCTCTACGCCTTCGACCCGAAGAAGGCGAAGGAGCTAATCAAGGCCTCCGGCTACAAGGGCGAGACGATCCGCCTGCTCAACCTGCCCTATGGCGAGACCTGGACGCGCTGGACCGAGGCGATCAAGCAGAACCTCGAGGATGTCGGGGTCAAGGTGCAGGTCGAGAACACCGACGTGCCCGGCTGGACCCAGAAGGCCAGCAACTGGGACTTCGATCTCAACTTCAACTTCCTCTACCAGCTCGGCGATCCCGCCATGGGCGTGGCGCGCAGCTACATCTCGACCAACATCGCCAAGGGCAATCCTTTCGCCAATGTCGGCGGCTATTCCAACCCCGAGGTCGACAAGCTCTTCGCCGAGGCGGCGATCGCGCCGACCGACAAGGAACGCCAGGACCTCTATACCAAGGTGCAGAAGCTCCTCGCCGACGAATTGCCGGTGCTCTGGCTGCTCGAGATGGATTTCCCGACGATCTATCGCTGCAACGTCAAGAACCTCGTCACCACCGGCATCGGCGTCGACGACGGCTTCCGCGATGCCTGGAAGGAGTGATGGGGCTTGCTCGCCTTCCCTTCTCCCCTTGCGGGAGAAGGTGGCGCGTAGCGCCGGATGAGGGGTCGCGCTGCCCTCTCCGAAGCTCGATCATGCCATCCGCCGACGCGGCAATCGTCGCGAGACCCCTCATCCGTCAGCGCTGCGCGCTGCCACCTTCTCCCGCATCAAAGTCGGCCGTCGCCGATTTTGACACCTTGGGTAGCCCATCTCGGGCAAGCCCGAGATGGGTGGGAGAAGGGTGCGCGCCCAGCCGGATCGTCTGAATGAACCTCGCGCAATTCCTCGCTGGCCGCCTCGCGAAGGGGATCGTCGTCCTCTTCGCCATCGCGGTGCTGAACTTCTTCCTGATCCGGGCCGCGCCCGGCGACCCGGCACAGGTGCTGGCCGGAGAGGCGGGCGCCGCCGACGAGCAACTGCTGATCCAGCTGCGCGAGCGCTTCGGCCTCGACCAGCCGCTGCTGACCCAGCTCTGGGTCTATCTCAAGGGCTATCTCACCTTCGACCTCGGCTTCAGTTACCGCCAGCAGCAGACGGTGCTGAGCCTGATCCTCGATCGTTTGCCGGCGACATTGCTGCTTACCGGCGCCGCTTTCCTGGTCTCGCTCGGCTTAGGCGTCCTGATGGGCGCGCTCGCCGCCCGCCGCGCCGGCCGCTGGCAGGACAGCGTCATCACCACGCTGGCGCTGGTCTTCTATGCGACCCCCCTGTTCTGGGTCGCGCTGATGAGCCAGATCGTCTTCTCGCTGAAACTCGGCCTCGTACCCAATGTCGGCTACGAGACCATCGGCGCGAACTATTCCGGCCTTGCCCGCGCGCTGGATATCACCAGCCATCTCGTCCTGCCGGCCCTGACGCTCGGCCTGTTCTTCACTGCGCTCTACGCCAGGATGATGCGAGCCTCGATGCTCGAGGTCGCCGGCGCCGATTTCGTCAAGACGGCCCGCGCCAAGGGCCTCAGTCCCGGCGTGATCTCGCGCCGCCATGTCGCCCGCAACGCGATCCTGCCGGTGGTGACGCTGGCGGGGCTCCAGGCCGGCCAGCTCGTCGGCGGCGCGGTGCTGACCGAGACCGTCTTTGCCTGGCCGGGGATCGGACGGCTGATGTTCGATGCCTTGGTGCAGCGTGATTATTCCGTGCTGCTCGGCGTCTTCTTCATCTCCTCGGCCATGGTCGTCGGCTTCAATATCCTGACCGATATCGTCTACCGGCTGGCTGATCCGCGCATCGAGGCGGTGTCATGAACTTCCTCAAGCGCTTCGCCCGCAATCGCGGCGCCCTGATCGGCCTCATCATTCTGGTCGCGGTGGTTCTCTTTGCCATCCTCGCGCCCTCGCTCTATCCGCAGTCGCCCTGGCGGACGGTGGCGCGGCCCTTTCTCGCCCCCTTCGTGATGGAGCGCTTCCCGCTCGGCACCGATACGCTCGGGCGCGACCTTGCCTCCGGCCTCGCGCATGGCGCCCGCGTCTCGCTGACGATCGGGCTGGTCTCGACGCTGGTCGCGCTGCTGATCGGCGTGCCGCTCGGCGCCATCGCCGGCTATGCCGGCGGGCTCATCGACGATGCGCTGATGCGCTTCACCGAATTCTTCCAGACCATTCCCTCCTTCGCTCTCGCCATCGTCCTGGTCGCGATCCTGCAGCCCAAGCTCGGCTCGATCGTGCTTGCGATCGGCGTGGTGTCGTGGCCGCCGGTGGCGCGATTGGTGCGCGGCGAGGTGCTCTCGCTGAAGACGCGCGAATATGTCCAGGCGGCGATCACCATCGGCCAGCCCACGTCGCGCATCATCTGGAGCCAGGTCCTGCCCAATACGATCGCGCCGATCATCGTCATGGGCTCGCTGATGATCGGCTCGGCGATCCTGCTCGAATCCTCGCTCTCCTTCCTCGGCCTCGGCGATCCCAACCTGATGAGCTGGGGCTACATGGTCGGCGCCGGCCGCACGCGCCTGCTCGATGCCTGGTGGATCAGCTTCTTCCCCGGCGTCGCGATCTTCCTGACCGTGCTGGCGCTCAATCTCGCCGGCGAGGGGCTGAACGACGCGCTGAACCCGCGCCTTGCCCGGGAGAGGGAATGATGGCCGCTCCCGTTCTTTCGATCGAAGGCCTGAAGCTCGCTCTGCCGTCGCTTGCCGACCGCGCCTTTGCGGTCGAAGACGTGACGCTGAGCATCGCCCCCGGCGAGACGCTCTGCGTCGTCGGCGAATCCGGCTCCGGCAAGTCGATGATCGCCCATGCGGTGATGGGCTTGCTGCCGCGCGCGGTGAAACCGGTCGCGGGCGCGATCAGGCTCGCCGGCCGCGACCTGCTCGCGCTCTCCGAAGACGCCATGCAGGACGTGCGCGGCCGCGAGGTCGGCATGATCTTCCAGGAGCCGATGACCTCGCTCAACCCGGTCATGCGCGTCGCCGACCAGATCGTCGAGACCTTCGAGGCGCATCGGCTGCTGAGCAAACCGGAACGCTATGCCCGCGCCGTCGCATTGCTGACCGAGGTCGGCCTGCCCGAGCCCGAACGGCTGGCGCGCGCCTATCCGCACGAGCTCTCGGGCGGCCAGCGCCAGCGCGTGATGATCGCGATGGCGCTGGCGCTCGAGCCCAAGCTGCTGATCGCCGACGAGCCGACCACCGCGCTCGACGTGACCACGCAGGCGCAGATCCTCAAGCTGCTCGACAATCTCCGCCACAAGCACGGCACGGCGGTCCTATTCATCACCCATGACATGGGCGTCGTCGCCGAGATCGCCGACCGGATCGCTGTGTTGGAAAAGGGCGTGCTGGTCGAGGAGGGCACGGTCGATCAGGTGCTGGGTTCGCCGCGCCATCCCTACACCCAGAAGCTGCTCGCCGCCGTGCCCTCGCTGACGCCGCCGGAGCGGCCGGCGCTGCCGGAGAGCAAGCCGGTGCTCACCGTCGAGAAGCTCGGCAAGGTCTATCGCAAGCGCGCCTTCTTCCGCCCCGGCCGCGAGGTCAGGGCCGCCGACGATGTCAGCTTCACGCTGGCGCGGGGCGAGACGCTCGGGCTCGTCGGTGAATCCGGTTCGGGCAAGTCGACGGTCGGGCGCTGCTGCCTGCGCCTGATCGAGCCGGATACAGGGCGCATCGTGCTCGGCGATCTCGCCATCACCGATCTCAGCGTCGCTGCGCTGCGCCCGCATCGCAAGCGCATCCAGATGGTCTTCCAGGACCCGTTCGCCTCGCTCAACCCGCGCCAGACCGTCGGCCGGATCATCTCGGACGGGCCGGTCGCGCATGGCGTCTCGCGCAAGGACGCGCTGGCGCGGGCGAAGGAGTTGCTCGAACTGGTCGGGCTCTCCGCCAACGCGATCGACCGCTACCCGCATGAATTCTCCGGCGGCCAGCGCCAGCGCATCGGCATCGCCCGGGCCCTCGCGCTGGAGCCCGATGTGCTCGTCGCCGACGAGGCGGTCTCGGCGCTCGACGTCTCCGTGCAGGCGCAGATCCTGACGCTGATCAAGGACATCCAGCAGCGGCTCGGCCTCGCCATCCTGTTCGTCACCCACGACCTGCGCGTCGCCGCCCAGATCTGCGACAAGATCGCGGTGATGCAGCGCGGCAGGATCGTCGAGAGCGGCCCGACCGCCGCGCTCTTCGCCGCCCCGCAGCACGCCTACACCCGCCAGCTCCTCGCCGCCGTCCCGGGCGGGCAATGGTTTGGGCGGTGAGCTATGCGTCATTCTCGGGCGCAGCGCAGCGGAGACCCGAGAATCTCAGGACCAGATAGCTGGTTTCCGAGATGGTCGGGTCAAGCCCGACCATGACGAGCCGGCCGAACGCTTGCCTATGTATCGGAGACCCTACCCATGCCGCTCGATCCCGCCCTTCGTGACCGCATCCTCGCTTCCGTCGAAGCGGGCTTTGTCGAACAGGTCGCCTTCACTCAGGAGATGATCCGCTTCCCCTCGACGCGCGGTGACGAGCATACCGTCCAGGACTTCGTCTTCCGTGCCCTCAAAGCACGCGGCTTCACCATGGATCGCTTCGCCATGGACCGCGAGGCGATCGGCCGCCACCCCGGCGGCGCGCCGTTCTCGGATACGCACTCGGAAGCGCCGATCGTCGTCGGCATCCACCATCCGCGCGAGGAGAAGGGGCGCTCGCTGATCCTGCAGGCCCATGTCGACGTGGTGCCGACCGGCCCGGCCGAGCTCTGGACCCACCCGCCCTTCGATCCGGTCATCGACGGCGACTGGCTCTATGGCCGCGGCGGCGCCGACATGAAGGCCGGGGGCGCCGCCAATCTCTTCTGCCTCGACGCACTCCGGCGCATCGGCCTGCAGCCGGCGGCGACCGTCTATGTCCAGTCGGTGGTCGAGGAGGAATCGACCGGCAACGGCGCGCTGATGACGCATCTGCGCGGCTACAAGGCCGACGCCGTGCTGATCCCCGAGCCGGAGGAGGAGATGCTCGTGCGTGCCAACACCGGCGTGCTCTGGTTCCAGTTCGAGGTCCGCGGCGAACCGGTGCATGTCCGCGAGATGGGCGTCGGCGCCAACGCCATCGATGCGGCCTATCGCGCCGTTGGCGCGCTGCGCGAGCTCGAGGAGGAACTCAATCGCGAGAAGTCCGGCCGGTCGCATTTCGAGGATGTCGCCCATCCGATCAACCTCAACATCGGCAAGATCGAGGGCGGTGACTGGGCCTCCTCGGTGCCGTGCTGGTGCAGGGTCGATTGCCGGATCGGGCTCTATCCCGGCATGTCCGCCGACGAGCTCGGCAAGCGCATCGAGGCCAAGGTGCTCGCCTTCGCGCGCACCGACAATTTCCTCGCGAACAACCCGCCCAAGGTGGTCTTCAACGGCTTCTGGTCGGAGGGCTATGTGCTGGAGCCCGGCAGCGAGGCGGAAGCCGTGCTCGACCGCGCCCATCAGGGCTCGACCGGCACGGCGCTGGAGAGCTTCATGACCCCAGGCTATCTCGATACCCGCGTCTACGCGCTCTACGACAAGGTGCCGGCGCTTTGCTACGGGCCGATCTCGCAGAACATCCACGCCTTCGATGAGCGCGTCAGCCTCGCCTCGCTGAAGCGCATCACCGGCACCATGGCGCTCTTCGTCGCCGAATGGTGCGGGGTGGAGCCGGTCGCCTGAGCTTCTCCCTTCCCCCTTGTGGGGAAGGGTTGGGGATGGGGGTGGTGCCGCCTGGTGACCCCTCAAAGAAAAAGGCTGGCAGCAGCGACAGCGCGATAGGGTTCAACCCGATCGCTCCAGCTTTGCGACCCCCACCCCTGCCCCTCCCCACAAGGGGGAGGGGTTTCCCGCCTGCCGTGCATCGAGCCTCCATCGAAATGGCATGACGCCGGCAACGCATCCTCCCGCATAGTCTGTTCATGCCGTCCGTTCCAGCCCGCTCGCTTCTGCTCGTCCCGTTGCTCGGGCTACTTTGGGGCTTCAACTGGCCGGCGGTCCGGATCTCGCTGACCGAGATCGCGCCCTGGACCTTGCGGGCCGGCGGCATGACCTTCGCCGGCCTCGCTCTGGTGGCGGTCGCGCTGGCACGCGGTGTCAGTCTCAAGGTGCTCGCGGCGCATTGGCCGAGGCTGATCGTCGCCGGCATCCTCTCGATCGCCGCCTTCAACATCCTGCTTGCCTTCGCGCAGTTGATGGCGCCGACCTCGCGCGCCGCCATCCTGACCTTCACCATGCCGGTCTGGGCGACGCTCATGGCCTGGCCGGTGCTTGGCGAGCGCTTCGACCGCCCGAGATTGATCGGCCTGGGGCTGGGCGTTGCCGGATTGCTCTGTCTCGGCCTGCCACTGATCCGGGCCGGGCAATTGTCGCCGGGGCTCGCGCTGGCTCTCCTTGCGAGCCTGAGTTGGGCGCTGGGTACGATCGTCACCAAGCGCTGGCCGGTCGCGGCACCGACACTGGCGATCGCCGCCTGGCAATTGCTGATCGGTGGCGCGGCCGCCGGTGTCGGCATGCTGATCTTCGAAGGCGTGCCGGTTCCGAAGGCCTTGTCGCCGCCGGTTGCGGCGGCGCTCGCCTTCCATATCCTCGGCGCGCAGGCACTCGCCTATTTCCTCTGGTTCACAGTGATCGCCCGGCTTCCGGCCGGTATTGCCAGCCTCGGCACTCTGATGGTCCCGGCGGTCGGCGCATTAGGCTCTGTCCTCTTGCTCGGCGAACGCCCGGCGGCGAGCGACTGGCTCGGGCTCGTGCTCGTCGTCGCAGCCTCCGGCGCGATTCTGGTCTCGCCGAAGCCGACGCGCTGACCTTGCGTCAATCTTTCTTTGTCCCAGCGGGAACCTTTTGCATGGCGCCGCGTTCAGGGCGTTCGACATGTCACATGCCAGGGTTCCAAACGTGCTCGAGATTGCGGAAGGTCCGATGACCGCCGAGCGCTATCGGCTGCTGGTGGAGTCCGTCACGGACTATGCCATCTACATGCTCGACCCGCAGGGAATGGTGATCAGCTGGAACCCGGGTGCCCGGCGCTTCAAGGGTTATGAGGATCACGAGATCATCGGCCAGTCCTTCTCCCGTTTCTACACCGAGGAGGATCGCGCTTCCGGCCTGCCGGAACGCGCTCTGAGCCAGGCCGCGGAGGAGGGCCGCTTCGAGAGCGAGGGCTGGCGAGTCCGCAAGGACGGCAGCCGCTTCTGGGCCCATGTGGTCATCGATCCGATTCTCGACCAGGCGAGCGGACGGGTGCTCGGCTACGCTAAGATCACGCGCGATCTGACCGAGCGGCGCAAGATCGAGGCCGATCTCGACGTCGCGCGCGAGGCGCTGTTCCAGGCACAGAAGATCGAGATGCTCGGCCAACTCACTGGCGGTGTCGCGCACGATTTCAACAATCTGCTGACCGCCATCCTCGGCAGCCTCGAACTGGTCCGCCGCCAGATCGCCGACGAGCGCCAGCTCACTCTGATCGACAATGCGATCCGCGGTGCGAGCCGTGGTGTCTCGCTGACACAGCGCATGCTCTCCTTTGCCCGCAAGCAGGAACTCGCCTCGCAGCCAGTGGCGATCGGGGGGCTCGTCGCCGGGATGAACGAATTGCTGCAAGGCTCGATCGGCCCGTTGATCCAGATCGAGACGCATTTCCCTGCCGATCTCGCGACGGCGACTGCCGATCCGAACCAGCTCGAAACCGCCCTGCTCAACCTCGCGGTCAATGCCCGGGATGCTATGCCCAGGGGTGGCGTACTGCATATCCGCGGCAGCAATGAACAGATCGGCGGCGGGCACCCGATCGGCTTGCCAGCCGGCGGCTATGTCCGCCTTTCGGTCGCCGATAATGGCATCGGCATGGACGCCAAAACGCTTGCCCAGGCGACCGAGCCGTTCTTCACCACCAAGGGGGTCGGCAAGGGCACGGGGCTTGGCCTCTCGATGGTGCACGGCATGGCCGAGCAACTCGGCGGCCGGCTGCAGCTCGACAGCTGTCCGGGGCAAGGCACGACGGTGGAGATCTGGCTGCCGGCTGCTGCGTCGGCGGCTATGGCTGAAACGGCCCGGCCGCCCGTGGAGCTCAAGACCGAGGTCGCTGCGGCGGCCCGCCCGCTCACCGTGCTCGCGGTCGACGATGACGCGCTCGTGCTGATGAACACCACCGCGCTGCTGGAGGATCTCGGCCACAGGGTCATCGAGGCGGTCTCGGGCAGGGAGGCGCTGGCGATCCTGGAGGATCACGGTGAGGTCGACCTGTTGATCACCGACCATGCCATGCCCCAAATGACTGGGGCGCAACTGATCGCTGTAGTCGGCGAACGCTGGCCGACCCTGCCGGTCATCCTCGCCACTGGCTATGCCGATCTGCCGGCCGGCGCGGGAGCTGGCGTGCTGCGCCTGAGCAAGCCGTTCTGGCAGGCGGATCTGGAAAAGGCGGTCGCTGGGGCAATGGCGCGACGCACCACGGCGGCGGCCTGAGGCTTATCCGGACTTTCCATCTTCGCTGCGCGGTGGCGCCGTCGAGGCGCGTTCGACGAGCCGCGTCGGTAGCATGAGGTCGGAGCGGTCGCCCTGTCCCGACAATTGCGCGATCAACAGCGCCATCGCCGCCTGCCCGATCTCGCGGCGCGGCTGATGCACGGTGGTGAGCTGCGGCTCGACCGCCTCCGCCAGCACGATATCGTCGAAGCCGACGACCGAGACGTCGTCGGGGACGTTGCGGCCCCGCGCACGCAACTCGCCCATCGCGCCGACCGCCATCTGGTCGCTGGCGGCGAAGACGGCGGTGTAGTCGACGCTGCCCGCGTCGAGCGTGCGGATCGCGGCGCGTCCGGCGGCGAGGCCGAAATCACCCTCGACGACGAGGCGCGGATCGGCCGCGATGCCGGCATCGGCGAGGCCGGCGAGGTAGCCGTCCCGGCGGTCGAGGCTCATCGGATCGGGCATCGGTCCGGCGATATGGGCGATACGGCGATGGCCGAGCCTGGCGAGATGGGCAACGGCGGCCCGTGCCGCAGCGTGGTTATCGACCTTGACCGTCGGCAGGTTCAGCCCGGGCAGCATTTCCAGCGCGACCACGATCGGCGGCAGCCGGCCGCGGGTGGCGAGCGCCTCGGGGAAGCGGCCGACCATCAGGATCAGCCCATCGGCATGACGCTCGTGCACCATGTCGACATAGCGCATGATGCGCTCGTCATCGTCGCGGGCATCGCCCATCAGCACCTTGTAGCCGGCGTCGATCGCCGCCTCTTCGACGCCCTTGTAGATCTCAAGATAGAACGGGTTGCTGATGTCGCGCACCAGCAGGATCACCGTGCGCGTCGCCTGGAGCCTGAGATTGCGGGCCTGGGCATTCGGGATGAAGCCTGTCGCCTTGACCGCCTCGATCACGCGCTCGCGGGTTCGCGCCTTGACCTTCTCCGGCTGCGCCAAAGCGCGCGATACCGTGGCCGTCGAGACGCCGGCGAGGCGCGCGACTTCCGCGATGGTCGGAGCGGTCAAGGATATGTCTTGCAAGGCCAATGGTCTGGAAAAGCGGCGGCGAATCGGCACGACGGAAGCAGGAGCTCCATCATGCCGCAATCGCTGCCGGCTGAGCAAAAGGCAGGGCGCCCGCGTCGCGCGGGCGCCCCATCGTCCTCGTTACTTGCCGCCCCAACGGGCCGGATAGTTCGTCATCTGCTCGCAGCCGCAGAGCGCATAGTGCAGCGGCGGCATCTTGTCGTTGACGTATTTGTCGAGCGTCTCGGTGGTGATCGCCGGTTGCGGCAGCTTCCAGGTCGGGCCGGTGACCGGCTCGCCCTTGAGGATGCGGATCGCCGCGATCACCGGAGTGCGCCATTGATAGGTCGGATAGGTCGGCGCGATCGCGGTGAGCTTGTTCTTCTTCCACTTCTGCAGGAAGTCCTGCTGGTCCTCGCCGTTGATCACCGGATAGGGCTTGCCGGCGTCCTCGAAGGCTTCGAGCGCCGCGACCGCGGTCGCGCCCGCATCCATCCAGACGCCGTCGATCTTGCCGAAGCGGTTGATGTAGTCCTCGACGATCGCCTTGGTCTTGGCGTTGTCGCCATTGGTGAACTCGGCGCCGACGACCTTGATGCCCTTCTCCTTGAAGATGCGCTCGGCCGCGGCCCAGCGGTTCTCCAACACGTCGACGCCTGGCAGGATGCGCAGCGCCAGCACCGAGCCGCCGGCCGGGATCTTCTCGGCGATGAAGCTCGCGCCCTGGATGCCGAAGCCGTAGCCGCCGATCGGGTTGATGAAGGTGACCGGCGCCTTGCTGTCGACGCCGCGGTCGAAGACCACGACGGGCAGCTTCTTCGCGGCAGCCTCGACCGCCGGCGTCAACGCCGCTGTGGTGTTCGGCGAGACGATCAGCGCGTCGCACTGGCCGCTGTTGACGAAGGCGTTGATGTCCGAGATTTGCTTGTCGTCCTTGCCCTCGGCATCGGCATGGGTGAACGAGGCGATGTCGGCCTTGTGGGCGTCGACCTCGGCCTGCATGTTGGTGAAGCCGACGACGCGCCAGGGGTTGTTAACGCCGGCATTGGAGAAACAGAGCTTGTAGGGGCCGGGCTTCTTGTACTTGGCGGTGTCGACCTTCTCGCCGCCGAGATTCTGCTCCCAGGGTTTGCCGTCCGGTCCCTGCGGGGCGACCGTGAGCAGGGCCTTCTGCCGCTCGAACTCGGCCGGATCGTTGAAGTTCTGTGCCAGCGCGGCACTCGACAGGCCTGCCAGTAATGCGGCCAAAGCGATATGCGTCTTCATCGTCACCTCCCTCTCTGTCGTGCCGCCTTGCCGGCGGCCTTTGGCGGAGCGCGTGGGGTCACGCGCTTCCGAAAATTCAGTCTTCACGCCCGCTTGCTGCGCCAGGCGCTCGACGCCACCGCGGCGATCAGGATCAGGCCCTGCACCGTCTCGCGCAGCGGCTGCGGCAATCCCATCAGGTTGAGCAGCGTGAACAGCGCGAACAGGCTGAGCGCACCGGCGACGGCGCCGGTCACGCTGGCGCGCCCGCCGAGCAATTGCGCCCCGCCGATGACGCAGGCGGCGATCGCCTGCAGCTCAAGTCCTTGGCCGACCGCGGTCGAGACCCCGGCGAAGCCGCCGAGCAGGATGCCCGCGGTCACCGCCGACAGCGCCGAGATGATGAAGACGAGGACGCGCGTCGCGCCGACCGGTACGCCGGAGAGCTCTGCTGCGCGCGGGTTGTCGCCAACCGCCAGCACCTGCCGGCCGAAGACGGTTGCGTGCAGCAGCCAGGCGGCGAGCGCGACGAAGACGGTGAGGACGATCACCGAGAGCGGCATGATCCCGGTGACCGGGACGTCGCGATAGACGAGGCGGCCGAGCGCCCGGAAATTCTCCGGCAGATAGCCGCGTGGCGCTCCGCCTGACCACATCAGCGCCGCGCCGTTGAGCGAGAGCAGCATGCCGAGTGTCGCGATGATCGAGGGCACTTTGAGCAAGGTCACGACCAGCCCGTTCACCAGCCCGACGCCGAGCCCGATCAGGTAGAGCACGCCGATCGTCCACCAGGTATTATCGGGATTGCCGCCGGCGAGCATCGAGCCGCCGAGCACGGTCAGCGTCACCAGCGAGCCCATCGACAAGTCGAAGCCGCCGCCGGCGATGACGAAGAGCTGGCCGCAGGCGAGGATGATCAGCGGCGCGGCCCGGCGCAGGAAATTGAGGAAGCCCTCGACCTCGAAATAGCTCGGCTGCAATACGGCGATCGTGCCGTAGAGCACGAGGAAGACGGCGAGACCGACATTGACGCCACGCGCGAAGCGCAGCGCTGCCGAGGGGCCAGACTGGGCGGCCGCGGCGCTCATGCGACATGCCCCCTGCTGCGCACCGCATAGACGGCGACAGCGAGGATCACGATGGCGCCGCGCAGCACCTGCTTCGGGAAGGCGTCGATGCCGGTCATGTTGAAGACGGCGTCGAGCGTGGCGAACAGGAAGACGCCGGCCATCGTGCCCCAGACGCCGCCGCGCCCACCGGCGAGCAGCGTGCCGCCTATCACCACGACGGCGATCGATTCCAGATCGTAAACGCCGTCGCGGCCAACCCAGGGCGCGCCGGCGCGCAGACGGCTGGCGAGATAGAGCCCAGTCAGCCCGGCCATGAGCGAGCACAGCACATGCGCGCCGATCATCACGCGCTCGGTGCGGATGCCGGCGAGTCGGGCGCCGTCGCGGTTGCCGCCGGTGGCGTAGAGATGGGCGCCGAAGCGCGTGCGGGTCAGCATCAACCAGATCGCCAGCGCGAGCAGGAACAGCAGCAGCACCGACCAGGGCAGGGGCCCGATCCGGCCATAGGCGAAGGCCTGGAAGGCTGATGGAACCGAGCCGGCGAAATTGCTGAAGCTCGCCGAGAGCAGGCCCTGCAGGATCAGCCCGACGCCGAGCGTCGCGATCAGCGGGTTGACGTCGAGCCGGGCGATGATCAGCCCGTTGACGAGGCCGACCGCCGCTGAGAGCGCCAGCACCGCCAGCACGGCGGGGGCGATCATTGCGGGCTCGCCCTTCATGATGAAGGAGGCGAGCACGGCCGAGACGCTGATCAGGTTGGCGACCGAGAGGTCGATCGAGCCAACCAGGATGGTCAGCGTCTGCCCGAGTGCGACGATACCGAGCGCGACCATGCGCTGCGTGAGGCCAACGAAGCCCTCGCCGGTGAGATAGGCGTGCTGCCCGGTGGCGAGCGCGGTCACGACATAGAGCATGAGCGAGCCGGCAAAAAGCAGCGGCGCCACCGGCCATTCGCGCGCCGGGCGGGCGGTTGCGATGTCGGCGCTCGCGCTCATGCCGCGGCCTCCGTCGTCCCGGTGCCCAGCGCAAGGTGCATCACGTCTTCTTCGCTCGCGCCGCGTGCGAGCTCGCCGGCGATGCGGCCCTCGTGCATGACGAGGATACGGTCGCTGACGCCGATGATCTCGGGCAGGTCGGAGGAGATCATCAGGATGGCGCGGCCGCGATCGGCGAGGCCGCGCATCAATTGGTAGATTGCCGCCTTGGCGGCGACGTCGATGCCGCGGGTCGGCTCAAGGAAAATCAGCACCTTGGGATCGCGCGCCAGCCAGCGGCCGATCACGACCTTCTGCTGGTTGCCGCCGGAGAGCTCGCGGATCTCCTGCGCGAAACCGGCGGCCCTGACATCGACCGCCGTCAATTGCCGGTCGGCGGCGGCACGCGCCATCGCGCCCGAGCCCGGCGGCAGCAGACGCCGCGCGAAGGCGCGCAGGGTCATCAGGACATTGTCGCGCAGTGATTGCTGCGGGGCGATGCCCTCCTTCTTGCGGTCGTCGGAGAGGAAGCCGATGCCGGCGGCGATGGCGGTACGCGGTGAGCTGATCAACCCCTCATTCCCGTCGATCATCATGCGACCGCGGGTGAAGGGTTCGTCGCCGAAGAGGGCACGCCCAAGCGCGCCCTTGCCCGAGCCTTCAAGCCCGGCAACGCCGACGATCTCGCCGGCCCGCAGCTCGAGAGCGATGTCGGAGAGCACGGCGTTGCCGGCATCTTTGACGGACAGGACGACCGGGCCGAGCCGAGCTGGATCACCGGGCGGCGGGAAGAAATCGGCAAGATCGCGCCCAACCATCAGCCGAACGATCATGTCCGAGGTCAACGCGGCCGCCGGGCGTGTCGCGACCAGCCTGCCGTCCTTCAGCACGGTGATGCGGTCGGCGATCGTCTTCAGCTCGGCCATGCGGTGCGAGATGTAGAGGACCGCAGCGCCCTCGCGCCTGAGCGTGCCGACCAGCTCGAGCAGCCGGCCGGCATCGCGGTCGTCGAGCGCGGCGGTGGGCTCGTCCATGACGATGATGCGTGCATCGAGCGCTAGCGCCTTGGCGATCTCGACCAACTGCTGCTCGGCGATCGAGAGCGATTTCACCAGCGCGTCGGGATGGACCCTGGCGCCGACGCGCTCCAGCAGCTTGCGGGCGCCGTCCTGCATGGCGACGCGGTCGAGCAGGCCGCCGCAGGTCGGCTCCAGGCCAAGGAAAATGTTGTCGGCGACGCTGCGCTCCGGGAGCAGGCTGAGCTCCTGGTGAATAATGCTGATCCCGGCCCGGCGCGCCTCGACCGGATGCCGGAAGGCGATCGGCTGCCCGCCGAGCAGAATCTCGCCTTCGTCGGGCCGATAGACCCCGCCGAGCACCTTCATCAGCGTTGACTTGCCGGCTCCGTTCTCGCCGCAAATGGCGTGGACCTCGCCGGCATGGCAGTCGAGGCTGACATCGTCGAGCGCCCGCACGCCGGTGAAGCTCTTGCCGATGCCGCGCATCGAAAGGACCGGCGTGCTCGCAGTCATGCGGCACCTGCCTTGACAGGCTCGCCAGCTTCCGCCCAGCCCCGCCGGATGAAGCCGTGGCACTCGACGAGCAGCGTATCGAGATCGGGGAAGAGATCGCGCCAGACCCGCGTCGCCGCCGCCAACGAGGGCAAGGCCCGGCCGAAGGCCTCGACCGTCAGCCAGCCATCATAGCCGGTGGCGCGGATGGCGCGGAATGTCTCGCGCCACGGCACATGACCGCGCCCGACGATGCCGCGGTCGTTTTCAGAGAGGTGGATATGGTTGATCTCGGGAGCGTAGCTTCTGTAGGCGCTGACCGGGTCCCGTTCCTCGATATTGGCGTGGAAGGTGTCGTACATGTAGCCGAAATTGGGATGCCCGACCCGCGCATGCAGCGCGCTCGCAGCCTCCATCGTGTTCAGCACGTAGCATTCGAAGCGGTTGATCGCCTCCAGCGAGAGCGCGATCCCTGCCTTGCCGGCATCATCCGCCATCGCATGCAGCGCCTCGACGAGATAAGCGAGCTCGTCCTCGCGCGGTCCCTCGCCGGTGAAGACCCCGACCGGCGAATGGTAGGGCCCGGCAATGACGGTGGCGCCCAGCGCCGCAGCGCAGTCGACCGCCCAGCGATGGCGCTCGCGCGCTTGTCGGCGGATGGCCTGATCGGGCGAGAGCGGGTTGCTGTCCTCGGCGACGATGGTGACGATGGTGCGAGCCAGGCCGATGTCGTCGAGGCGGCGGCCGAGCCGCTCATAGTGACCGACATTGCCCTCGAAGACCGGAATCTCGACCCCGTCATAACCGATCTGGCGGATGCGCTCGCACAAGGGCAGATGCGCCTCGTCGATGAAGCCGCCGACCGTCAGCAGGTTGAAGCCGATCTGGACCATGGCCCGGGCTTTCGCGGCAGCGCTCAGCGCAGCCGGGCGGCATCGCTGCCGGAAAAGACGGATGAACTGGTGGTGCTGACGCACATGGCCGGTACTCCTCCCTCGCACGGCTCATTCTGTGGAACCGCTTCGGAATGGATTATGTAATCGATTGCAAAACTGTCAACCGGCGAGTTTCGTGACTGTTCGCCAGTCGGGCGCCAGAGCGCGGCATCGCCCAGATGGCCGGACCTAATCCTCGTCCCGGCTCGGAAATTCCTCGTTTCCGGCGGCCCAGCCGTGTCTGCCGATCAGCGGCACGAAGCTGACGGGCGCGAGGCGTTCGCTGGCGAAGGCGCCTTCGGCCTGCCGCGTCAGCTTGGTCAGCATCTGGCCGTATCCGTTCAGCCCGACCGGGATGACGAGCCGCCCGCCGAGGGTGAGTTGCTGCTTCAAGGCTTCGGGGACGTCAGGGCTGCCGGCCGAGACGATGATCGCGTCGAACGGCGCCTCCGCGGGCAAGCCTTCAGTCCCGTCTGCGCAGAGGATCTCGGCATTGTCGTAGCCGAGCTGCTGCAGCCGCTTCGTGGCCTGGGCCGCCAAGATGGCATGCCGCTCGATCGCGAAGACCTTGCACGCCATGCGGCTGAGCAGAGCCACGACGTAGCCCGAGCCGGCGCCGATCTCGAGTACCTTGTCCTGCGCCGCGATGGCGCCCGCCTCCAGCATCAAGGCGACGACATAGGGTTGCGAGAGCGTCTGCCCTTCCCCGATCGGGATCGGGCCATCCTGGTAGGCGAATGGCGCGAGCTGGGCCGCGATGAAAGTCTCGCGCGGAACCAGTCGCATCGCGTCCAGCACTTTCCGGTCGCGAATTCCGCGACCGGCGAGCTGCTGCTCGACCATGCGCTGGCGGGCACGGGTGAAATCGGAGGGCTCCTGCATGACTGCCTCCACAGGCGGCCGCCTACCGAACGAATTGTCGCCCGCGAAGCCGCTGCTGGAGGTTCAACGTCAGGAGAAGGCACAGGTTCGCATGGACCGGGCGCTACGACGCGGCGTCCCTTCCGCCAGCGCCGCCACGGCCTGAAGCGGCACGGCATAATTGCCGCGCCCGCCCTCGTAACGCCGCCGCTCAGCCCCTCTGGCCGGCCAGCACCCGCTGCATGCCGCTGAGCACGGCCTTGAGCGAGGCCATGACGATGTTCGGGTCGATGCCGACTCCGTGCACGACCCGGCCCTTCTCGTCCTGGAGCTGGACATAACAGGCGGCGGTCGCATTGGCGCCGCGCCCGACCGCGTGCTCGTGATAGTCGAGGAAGGAGAACTCGACGCCATAGGTCGTCTTCAGCGCATCGACGAAGGCGTCGATCGGCCCGTTGCCGACGCCCTCGATCGTCCGGATTGCGCCGTCCTGTCTCAACTCCGCCGTCAGCGTGCGCGAGCCATGAGCGTCCGGGAAGGTCTTGTGCGTGATCAGCTCCAGCGGCGCGTCGGCGAGGAGGTAGGTCTTGCTGAACAGGGACCAGAGTACCGCACTGGTGAGCTCCTTGCCCTCCTCGTCCATCTGCTCCTGCGCGATCTTCGAGAACTCGATCTGCAGCGGGCGCGGCAGGTCGAGGCCGTGATCGGCCTGCAGGATGTAGGCGATGCCACCCTTGCCGGATTGCGAGTTGATCCGGATCACCGCCTCGTAGTCGCGGCCGACATCCTTGGGGTCGATCGGCAGATAGGGCACCTGGAAGATCGGATCGTTGCGCTTCTCCTGCGCGTCGAAGCCCTTCTTGATCGCGTCCTGATGCGAGCCGGAAAAGGCGGTGTAGACGAGCTCGCCGACATAAGGGTGGCGCTCGTGGACCGGCAGCTGCGTGCAGTATTCGGCGATGCTGCGGATCTCGTTGACATCGCGCAGGTCGAGCGCCGGGTCGATCCCTTGCGTGAACAGGTTCAGCGCCATGGTGACGATGTCGACATTGCCGGTGCGCTCGCCATTGCCGAACAGCGTGCCCTCGACACGGTCGGCGCCGGCCATCAGCGCGAGCTCGGCCGCCGCAACCGCCGTGCCGCGGTCATTGTGCGGATGGATCGAGAGCAGGACGCTGTCGCGGTCGGAGATATTGCGCCCGAACCATTCGAACTGATCGGCATAGACATTGGGCGTCGCCATCTCGACGGTCGCCGGCAGGTTGAGGATCAGCTTGTTCTGCGGCGTCGGCTTGATCACCGCCTTGACCGCCTCGCAGATCTCCAGGGCGTAGTCGAGCTCGGTGCCGGTGAAGCTCTCCGGCGAATACTCGAAGGTGAAATTGGTCTCCGGCGCCTGGGCGGCCAGCGCCTTGATCTGCGCCGCTGCATCGGTCGCGATCTTGACGATGCCCTTGCGGTCGGAGCGGAAGACCACGTCGCGCTGCAGCGTCGAGGTCGAGTTGTAGAAGTGCAGGATGACGTTCTTCGCGCCCTTCACCGCCTCGAAGGTGCGCTCGATCAGCTCGGAGCGGCACTGGGTCAGCACCTGGATCGCGACATCGTCCGGGATCGCGCCGCTCTCGATGATCGAGCGGACGAAGTCGAAATCAGTCTGCGACGCGGCGGGGAAGGCGACCTCGATCTCCTTGAACCCCATCTTCACCAGAAGGCTGAACATGCGGTCCTTGCGATCGACGCCCATCGGCTCGATCAGCGCCTGGTTGCCGTCGCGCAGATCGACGGAACACCAGACCGGCGCCTTGGTCAGCACCTGCGAGGGCCAGCGGCGATCGGGCAGGTTGACCGGCGCATAGGCGCGGTATTTGGAAATCGGCATCGTGGTCATGGAAGAACCCTTGCGAAGAATGCGGCGTCCGGCCTGCTCAGGGCTAGGCTGCGCCGCCATGCGATGGACAGGCCTTTTGTCCCGGCGCGCTCACGGCGCCGGGCGGCTAAGTCGCAGGGTCAGGCCCCGGATGGCGGACCGAAATCGCATGCTCGGACATAACCATCATGGCGGAGGAAGATCAATCCTGACGCCGCCCCGGAGTCCGGACCGCGTGGGTTGAAGACGAACTGTCATTCGTTTGTCGCGTAAGCATCTGCACAAGCTCGGTCTTCGAGTCACGAGCCCGGTGATGCTGCGTTTCCTCACCCTTCGCATTCTGCGCGCGCTGCTGACGGTCGCGATCTGCGTCTCGGCGGTGTTCCTTGCGTTGCGCCTGGCCGGCGATCCCGCCGACATCATGCTCTCGATCGAGACGCCGCCTGATGTGCGCGCGCATTACCGCGAGCTCTGGGGGCTCGACCGCCCGCTCGCCGAGCAGTATCTGCGCTATCTCGCCAGCGTGGTTCGGGGCGATTTCGGTCTCTCCTTCGCCGATGACCGGCCGGCTTTCGCCGCGGTCGTCGACGCCTTGCCGAAGACCTTCCTTCTTGGCGCCTGTGCGCTCATGCTCGCTTTGCTGATTGGCCTGCCGCTCGGTGTCCTGGCGGCACTGCGCCACAACAGCGCGGTCGACCGGCTCGCCATGGCGGTCGCCGTGCTCGGCTATGCGATCCCGATCTTCTTCCTCGGCATCCTCTTGATCCTGCTCTTCGCCCTCAAGCTGCGCGTGCTGCCTTCGGCCGGATCCGAGACACTGTGGCACCTGATCCTGCCGGTGGTGACGCTGGCCTTGCCGCTGTCGGGGCGGCTCGCCCGCTTCGCCCGCACCGCCACGCTCGAAGTGCTCGGCAAGCCGTTCATCCGGGCCGCCCGGGCCCGCGGGGTGATGCCGCTTTCCGTCATCCTGCGCCACGCTCTGCCCAACGCCGCTGTGCCGCTCTTGATGTTCATCGGCATCGAGATCGGCCACATCCTCGCCGGCAGCGCCGTGGTCGAGACGATCTTCGCCTGGCCCGGCATCGGCCGGCTGCTGGTCGATTCCGTCTCGTCGCGCGATCTCGCCGTCGTCCAGGCGGTGATCCTGACAGCCACCGTGGTCATGGTCGCCGCCAATCTCCTGGTCGACATCCTGCACATCCTGATCGATCCGCGGCTTGGCGGCTTCTCGCGCAGCCTGGGCAGGCCGGCATGACGGCGAGCCTCGATCTCGGCGCTGTTCCCGCCGCCCGTCCGCGCGGGCGCCGCATGTCGCCGGTGGTGAAGCTCTCGGCCGGGTTCCTGATCCTGGTCGTCCTTGTCGCGATCCTGGCGGACTGGCTGGCGCCGATCCACTACACCACCCAGAACCTGCTCGCGCGGCTGAAGCCGCCACTGACGCAGAGCGGGGGCACGACCTACTGGCTCGGCACCGACCAGCTCGGCCGCGATATCCTCAGCCGCATGATCTACGCGGTGCGCACCTCGATCCTGATCGCGGTGATGGGCACGCTGATCGGGGCGGTGTTCGGTACGCTGCTCGGCTTTGTCGCAGCAAGGATGCGCGGCATCGTCGACCAGACCATCATGATGCTGGTCGATGCGCAGGCGGCGATCCCGGCGCTGTTCCTGGCGCTGACCATGCTCGCCTTCTTCGGCAACAACATCGTGCTGTTCATCGTCTTGGTCAGCATCGACGGCTGGGACCGCTATACCCGCCTCGCCCGCGGCCTCGTCGCCTCCGAGCAGGAGAGTGACTACATCAATGCGGTCGAGGCGCTGGGCGCGCGCACCTCCCGCGTCGTCCTGCGCCATCTCCTGCCGAACATCGTCGCTGCACTCGTGGTGCAGGCGACGCTCAACTTTCCCGGCACGATCCTGCTGGAGACCTCGCTCTCCTTCCTCGGCCTCGGTGTCCAGCCGCCCGGCACCTCGCTCGGCCTGATGCTCGGCGAGGGCCGGCGCTATCTCCTGAACGCGTGGTGGATCGCGGTCTTTCCCGGGCTCATCATCTTCCTGACCACGCTGTCGATGAGCCTGTTCGGCGACTGGCTGCGCGACCGCCTCGATCCGACCAGCGAGCGGCACTGAGGCCATGGGTTTCGATATTCGCAGCAAGGCCCGCCCCCTCCCGCTCGCCATCGCCCATCGCGGCGGCGCGCTGCTTGGGCCGGAAAACAGCGCGGAAGCGTTCGAGCAGGCCAAGGCCGTCGGCGCCGAGATGGTCGAGACCGACGTTCGGCTGAGCGCCGACGGCATGCTGGTCTGCCTGCACGATGCCGACCTCCGGCGCATCGCCGGCGATCCGCGCCTCGTCGCCGAAACCGGGCTCGCGGAGCTGCGGGCGGTCCTGCCCGGCCTGCTGACGCTGGAGGACGCGCTCGCTGCCTCCGCGCCGATCGGATTGCTGCTCGATCTCAAGCTGACCGACCCGGCCGTGTTGCCGCGCATCCTCGACATTGTCGCAGCGGGCGGCGCCACGGAGCGCGTCTTGCTGGGCCTGCGCTCACTCGACCTGATCGCGGCCGCGCGTGCCTTGTCTGGGGAGATCGCGATCCTCGCGCTGGTCTCGGACCCGGAAAGCTTCGAGTGGGCAAAAACCCTCGGCGCCGGCTGGTTCCGCTTCTGGCAGGGCGAGGCGACGGCCGAGCGCATCGCTGCCGCAGGTGCCGTTGGTCTGCGCACCGTCGTCATGGTCGGTCAACCACGCTCTGCCGTCATAGCCGGCTATCCGCCGTTTCCGGTCGGGCGGATCGATGCCGACGGGATCGAACGTGTGCTGTCGCTCGCCCCCGATGCGGTGATGCTCGACGATCCCCGACAGCTGCTCTTAGCGCGCCCCGTCACGGCCCTGTCGTCTGGCTGAGGCATGGCAGCGCGATTGCGGCGAGCCGGTCCGGCATCGCCGCCGACATCGCTGCGAGACCTGCCATGACCCCGATTTCCCGCCGCCGCTTCCTGGAGGGGGCGTCCGCCGCCTCGGCGCTGCTGACCGCTCCGCAGGTCTTCGCCGCCGGCGAGACACGCCCGACCTTCACCGTCGCGGTCGCCGACCTGCCGGCGACGCTGGAGCCAGCGCGCGAGCTCTCCAATGTCGGCACACGCGTCACCTACTCGATCTTCGATACGCTGATCCGACGCGACTTCCTTGGCGCCAGCGATGGCGGCGGCTCGGAGCTGAAACCGCATCTGGCGATCAAATGGGAGCGCGTCTCGCCGCAGGAACTGGTCGTCACGCTGCGCCAGGGCGTCAAGTTCCACAATGGCGACGAGCTGACCTCGGAAGACGTCGCCTACACCTTCCGTGACGGCCGCCTCTGGGGCGACAAGGCCCAAATCCCGGGCGGCAAGCCCTATTTCGGCATCCTCGCCAGCGTCGAGCCGATCGACCGCTACAGCGTGCGCTTCCGCACCAAGGTCGCGGACGTGCTGCTGGAGCAGCGGCTCGCCTCCTGGTGCGCCTGGATCGTCAACAAGCGCGCCTATGAGGCGATGGGTTTCGAAGCCTATTCGCGCAAGCCCGTGGCGACCGGCCCCTATCGCGTCGTCTCGCATTCGGCTGCCGAGGCCACGGTGCTGGAGGCCTTCGACGACTATTTCATGGGCAAGCCGACGGCGAGGCGCGTCACCTTCCGGCGCGTGCCGGAGCTGGCCGCGCGAGTCGCCGGCCTGGTCGCGGGCGATTATGACCTGATCACCAATATCCCGCCGGACCAGATGAGCGTGGTCGGCGCCTACAAGGACATCGACGTCCGCTCCGTCGTGCTCGCGAACGTCCATGTCCTCGCCTATAACGAGCAGGACAAGGTGCTGGCCGACAAGCGGGTTCGGCAGGCGCTGAACTATGCGATCGACCGCCAGAAGCTGGTCGATGCGCTCTGGCAGGGCACGGCGCAGGTGCCGGCGAGCCACAATTTCCCCGAATATGGCCAGATGTTCGTCGAAGGCCGCAAGCTGCCTTTCGATCCGGCCAAGGCCAAGGCCCTGCTGCAGCAGGCCGGCTACAAGGGCGAGCCGATCGTCTACCGCACCATGGCGAACTACTACACCAATGCGCTCGAAGCGGCGCAGATTCTGGTCGAGCAGTGGAAAGCTGTCGGCATCAACGCCTCGCTGCAGGTGGTCGAGAACTCGACCCAGATGCGCGGCGCCGGTGCGCAGATCTTCAACTGGTCGAACTCGACGCGCCTGCCCGATCCGCTCGGCGCCATCTGGGTTGCCTGGGGCCCGGCCGGCGAACACCAGATCTCGAAATTCTGGACCTCGGCTGAGGGCTTCAACAAGGCCGGCACGGCGCTGGAGGCCGAGGTCGATCCAGCTAGGCGCAAGGCGCTGTTCACTGAGATGCTCGACATCTGGGAGGATGAGGCGCCGGCGACGATCCTCTACCAGCCGAGCGAGGCCTACGCGATCAAGAAGGCGATCGCCTGGCGGCCGACGACCTTCTATTTCATGGATCTGCGCCCGGACAACCTGTCCTTCGCCCGCAGCTGAAAGGGCAAAGCCGTATCGTCTTTCCGGGGCAGGCCGAAGGCCTGAGCCCGGAACCCAGAACCGACGCCGCCTCAGGAACAGTGCGTCGATCGCCGCGCCATCATCGTAACCGGCATCGCTTCTGGATTCCGGGCTCGACGCTGACGCGTCGCCCCGGAAAGACGATGTCGGTTCTGATGAGGCGACCAGATTCAGTGGCCGCCGAGGATGAAGCGGCGGCCGTCCTGCTCGGCGATCTCGACATGCTGGGTGAAGCCGCCCCGGCCGGTCGCGAAGCGCTGCGTGCGGGCCTCCTCCTGCGCCGGATGGGAGAGATCACGCCCGACCATGCTCGGCGCCTTGGCGAGGCCGGAGAAGCCGAGCACGGTCGGGCCGATATCGATGATCCCGGCCGGCTCCTGCGAGACGCCTCCGCCATCGGCCGCCCCGCCGGAGATGATCAGCACCGTATTGAGCTCGTGCGGGTTGATGCCGCCATGCATGCCGCCGCCGAGCGGCACGTCGCCCGGCGTCATCGCGCCGAGACCAGGCAATCCATATTGGTCGGCGTCGAGCGTCGATTTCAGGATGAACATCAAATCCGGCTGCCGCCCGGCATGGCCGGCGCCGACCAGATCGAGCGACAAGGTGCCGGGAACCTCGCCCTCGGGGCCGCTGCCGCCGCGCGAGAAGACATGGCCGATCGTCGGCTGCTCCATCAGCCAGCTGGCGATGCGCTCGAGCTCGATCCGGTCGCTTCCGCGCAGGCGGATCTCGCCGCCGATGCCGCCCGTTGCGAGGAAAGCGGCGCCATCGACGGACTTGGCGTTGCTGAGGTCGAAGCCAGCCTGGCGGGCCGCGTCGAACAGTGGCTCGATTGCGCCGGTCGAGATCTGCCCATGGTCGGAGGCGGCGATCACCGCGATGCGCTCGGCGTCGGGCTGGGCCTCGACCCAGTCGAGGATATCGCCGAAGGCGCGGTCGGCCTCCTTGAGTCCGGCCATCGCCTCGGGCGAGCCGAGCCCGCGATAGTGGAAGGTGGTATCGGGCTCGTTGAACCAGATCAGCGCGACATCGGGCTTCAGGTTCGGCAGCACGTGCTCGGTCATCACCCGGCCGCCATAGGCGACCTCGCCGATACGCGGCAGTTCGCGCTCCGGCAGCGGGCCGATCCGGGCGAGCGCCTCCTCGACCGCTTCCGGCGTCTGCGTCGCCCCAGTGCCGTGCATCGAGAAGGTCCAGTGCCCGTTGGCGCGGGCGCGCGGATTGATGAAATGAGCCGACCCAGCCGAGCCGGTATGGACCACGGCGAGCCTTTTGCCAGCCCGCGCCAGCACGTCGCCGAAAGTGTCGACCGCAACCAGCCGGCCGTCATGATGCGCCTCGGCCCGGCGGATCAGCGCGGCGTCGCTGGTGTCGAAGATGCGCTCGGGAATGGCGTGTTCGAGATAGAAGGCATTGCCGACGATGCCGTGCACGCCGGGCGGTGCACCGGTCGCGATCGAACTGGTCGCGACGCGGGTCACCGACGGGAAGACGCTGCGCGCCCGCCGGAACCAGGTGCCGCGCGCCGCCAGCCGCAGGATGTTGGGCGTCAGCTCCGGCGTGACGAGATCGGGCCTCAACCCGTCGAAGACCGCCACGATCACGCGTGTGGCTGGGGAGCGATCGTCTTGGGCCATGTCGAGTTCCGGTCGGTGGATGGATCAGGCAGCTGCCGCTTGGGCATCGGTCGCCACCGGTACCAGATGGCAGGCGGCAAGTCGCCCGTCGCTCGTGGGGCGCAGCATTGGCGCTTCCTCGCGGCAGCGGGCGACGGCGCGCGGGCAGCGCGGATGGAAGGCGCAGCCCGATGGCCGGTCGACCGGATTGGGCGGGTCACCGCGCAGGATGATGCGCTCGGCCGTGCCGCGCTGGAGCGTCGGCACGGCCGAGACCAGCGCCTCGGTGTAAGGATGGGCCGGCGTGTGGAACAGCGCGTCAGGAGGGCCCTGCTCGACGATCTTGCCGAGATACATCACCGCGACCTCGTCGGCGATCTGCCGGACCACCTTCAAATCGTGGCTGATGAACAGATAGGCCATGCCGAAGCGCCCCTGCAGATCCTGCAGGAGATTGATTACCTGGGCTGCGACCGAGACGTCGAGCGCCGAGATCGGCTCGTCACAGACCAATAGCTCCGGGCCGAGGATCAGGGCGCGGGCGAGCACGACGCGCTGGCGCTGGCCGCCGGAGAGTTCATGCGGATAGCGCTGGAACAGGTCCTGCCTTAAGCCGACCGCCTCGAACAGCGCGAGCGCCTTCTGCCGCCGTGCTTCAGCGCCGGCCTCAATCCCGTGAATGATCAGCGGCTCGACGATCTGCTCGCCGACGGGAAGGCGCCGGTCGAGCGCCGCCAGCGGATCCTGATGCACCAGCTGCATCCGCCGGCGCAGCAACCGCCAGCGACGATCACGCGTCGCGCTCACCTCCTCGCCGGCGAAGTCGATCCGTCCGCGCGTCGCCGGCAGCAGGCCGAGCACGAGTCTCGCAGTGGTCGACTTGCCGCAACCGGATTCGCCGACCACGCCGAGCGTCTTGCCGGCGGCGAGAGTGAAGCTCACCCCATCGACCGCGTGGAGCACCCGCTTCTGCCCCGCCGCGGTCGCGACCGGATAATGCCGTGCGAGATCGCTGACGCGAAGGAGCGGGCTCATACGAACGCTCCGGCGGGCGCAGGCTCGCGCGTCACCGGCGCCATGGCGGTCTCGGCGAGGCGCAGGCAGGCGGCGCGCTGGTCCTGCGCCGCCAGCACGAGAGGCGGTGTTTCGCGTTGGCAGGCCTCGATGGCCAATGAGCAGCGCGGTCCGAAGGCGCAGCCTGGCGGCATCCTGTCGGGCGCGGGAACGGTGCCGGCGATCGGCGTCAGCCGTTGGCGCGGGCCGCCGAGCGTCGGCAGGGCGGCGAGCAGGCCGCGTGTATAGGGATGGCGCGGCCGGCCGAGTAGATCTTGCGTCGCGGCGGTCTCGACGACGCGGCCGGCATACATCACCGCGACCCGGTCGCAGAGATCGGCAACGACACCGATATCGTGCGAGATCAGCACCAGCCCCATGCCGCTCTCGCGGCGGATATCGCGGATCAGGTCGAGGATCTGCGCCTGGATCGTCGCGTCGAGCGCCGTCGTCGGCTCGTCGGCGATCAGCACCTCGGGTTCGCCGGCGAGCGCCAGCGCGATCATGACGCGCTGGTTCATGCCACCTGAGAATTCGTGCGGATATTGCCGCAGCCGCCGCGGCGCATCGGCGATGCCGACGCGGTCGAGCAGGCGCAGCGCCTCGCGTTGCGCCCCGTCACCGCGCAATCCGCGATGCAGGCGCAGCACTTCCGTGAGCTGCGTGCCGATCCGCTGCACCGGATTGAGCGAACTGGTCGGATCCTGGAAGATCAGCCCGATGCGTCCGCCGCGTATGGTTGCCAAAGCGCGTTCCGGCAGGCGGGTGATATCCTGCCCCTTGAGCAGGACCTCGCCGGAGGTGACGACACCGCGGCCGAGCAGGCGCAAGGCTGCGAGCCAGGTCACGCTCTTGCCGCAGCCGGATTCCCCGACGATGCCGAGCGCTTCGCCGGGCGCGAGCGTGAGGTCGATGCCGCGCACGACCGGGACAGGCCCGTTGGCGCCCGGGAAGGCGACCGAGAAGTTGTTCAGCGCCAGCAGCGGCGGCGGATTCGCTTCCGCGCCGGGCAGCAGCGCCGCGATGCCAGGGCGATCTTTGTCGCGGGCGGTCAGGAACGTCATCGCAGCGGGATAGACGCGTTTCGGTGACCGTGATGTGACGGGCCGAACAGGCCGCGGCGCCTGGTCGATGCCATTCAACGCCTGGATGTCCGAACAGGTGAGAAATGCAGGCAAGAGTTGCTGATGTGAGGCGGGTTCGTCGTGGCAACGATCATGAATGCCGAGGCCGATTCTGCTGAGTTTAGAATGTCCGTAATCTGGGCGCCAAATCTTGAGGTCGGAAACGATTGAACTATGCTGCTCCGGTGAACGCGATGCAGACTTTTTCCGATCCCGAATCCTTGGTGGGCATTCCGCTGTTCTCGCGGCAGCTATCGCTGTCGGCGGGCTACTTTCCTGTCCCGGAAGGCGAACGGATCGTCGGACCGATGCGCCGGGGCCTCAAGATCGCTGTCATGCTCGACGGAAGGCAGTCGCTCGAGATCGATGACCGGCCCGCCGTCCTCGTCCGCGGTCCGGCCCTGCTGGTCGCCGCGAATGGCGGCGACCATGTCCAGCAGCGCACCGGCCTCAGCGGCGGCGTGGTCCGCTGCGTGCTGATGCAGTTCAACCTCGATTTCGTCGAGCGGGAATTCGAGGCCCCGATGCAGCAATTGTTTGCGCTTGCCGGAGCCGAAGATGCCGGGATCTGGGTGCGGCCTGCCGATGCCGATCTGTGCGCGCTCGCGCTCCAGATCGCCGAATGCCCGGTGGCCAAGCCGCTGCGGCGACTCTATCTTGCCGGAAAGGCGCTGGAGCTTACCGCTATGGCGCTCGACCGGATCGTCGGCCAGCCGCCCCTGCGCCCTGCGCGTCTCCCGGCCCGGACGCGCGAGCAGGTCCATGCTGTCAGGGACATGCTCGTCGCGGCGATGCAGGAGCCGCCGAGCCTCGCCGAGCTTGCCCGCGCGACTGGCCTCAACCCGACAAAACTGACATCTGCCTTCCGCGCCGAATTCGGCGACAGCGTCTTCGGCTATCTGCAGGAACTGCGGCTGCAGCAGGCGCATGCGCTGATCGCTCAAGGCGAGGCCAGTATCGCCGAGGCCGCCTTCCGTGTCGGTTACACGCCAGCGCATTTCTCCGGTTTGTTCCGCAAGCGCTTCGGCATGTCGCCAAGCGCGCTGCGTTGAGGGACGCCTCCTGTTTCCGAGCTGGAAAGGCTCGAAACTGCAGCGAAAGAAATACTGCCGCGATCGAAAGCCGACAGCGTTGCCGGCCAAGCATGCTTCCTGAAAGAACCCTGCCAACGGGTCGCCAGAACGGCGAAGGGGCAAGGGCGCAGGCATGACTGGGGTTTTCATCACCGGCAATCGCGCGGCATTGGCTGCAGGCGTGGCGTTCGGTGCCATCATCGCAGCCTGGTCCGGCGAAGCGCTGGCGCAGGCTGGCGGCGGGATCAGTCTCGATACCATCGAGGTCCAGGGCGAGCGTGCCAGCGGGCCGGTCAATGGCTATGTCGCCCGGCGCAGCGAGAGCGCGACGAAGACCGACACACCGCTGATCGAGACACCGCAATCGGTCACCGTCGTCACCCGCGATCAGATGGACGATCAGGGCGTCCAGAGCGTCAGCCAGGCGCTGCGCTATTCGTCGAGCGTGCTCGGCGAGACGCGGCTGTCGATGGGCCGCTATGACAGCGTCTTCATCCGCGGCTTCGGCGGTGCCGGCACCGGCGCCGGATTCGTCAACTTCCTCGACAGCCTGCGCCTGCAGCGCGGCGTCAACTTCCTGGTGCCGAGCGTGGATCCCTGGGGTCTGGAGCGCGTCGAGGTGATCCGCGGCCCGGCCTCGGTGGTCTTCGGCCAGGTCAAGCCGGGCGGCCTGATCGAGATGGTCAGCAAGCGCCCGCGCGACGCGGCGCATGGCGAGGTGCAGGTCCAGCTCGGCAGTTTCGAGCGCAAGCAGCTCGCCTTCGACATCGGCGGGCCGGTGACGCCGGACAAGACGGTGCTCTATCGCATCGTCGGGCTTGGCCGCACCGCCGACACCCAGGTCGACTTCACCAAGGAAGAGCGCCTCTACATCGCGCCCTCCGTCACCTTCCAGCCCAATGCCGCGACGAGCCTGACGCTGCTGACCTCGTTCCAGCGCGATCCCGAGACCGGGTTCTACGGCTTCATCCCGTCGATCGGTACCGCGCTGCCGAACCGCAACGGCCGCATCCGCAGCAACTTCTTCCCCGGCGAGCCGGGATATGAGGGCTATAGCCGCAACCACCTGACGCTCGGCTACGCCTTCGAGCATCGCTTCAACGAGGTCTTCAGCTTCCGCCAGAACGTCCGCTATTCGGATCTGGAATCGCGCTTCCGCACGGTTGCCACGGCTTCGCTCGGGGCCGACCAGCGCACCCTGACGCGCCGCGTCACCGCCTCCAACGAGAAGGCCAAGACTTTTGGCATCGACAACCAGCTCCAGGCCGATTTCCGCACGGGGGCGCTGACACACAAAGTGCTGTTCGGCGTCGACGGCTATTGGAGCGACGGCACGGCCTATACTGGCGCTGGCGGCACGGTGCAGACGCTCGACGCCTTTAACCCGGTCTATGGCCGCTTGCCCTTCGCGGTACCGGCGACGCCTGGCACCGGGCAGATCGCACAGCAATACGGCGTCTACATCCAGGATCAGATCAAGTTCGACCGGCTCTCGCTGGTGGTCGGCGGCCGATTCGACCGGGCGATGGCGCGCACGCGCAATCTGACCAATGGCGTGCTGACCAAGCAGGACGACTTCGCCAATACCGGCCGCGTCGCGTTGATGTACAATTTCGACAACGGCTTTGCGCCCTATGCCAGTTATTCAACCTCGTTCGAGCCGGTCCCGGGTACGACTTTCCGCGGCGTCGCCTTCAAGCCGACCGAGGGCGAGCAGTACGAGGCCGGCTTCAAGTACCAGCCGCCCGGCACCAACGCCTTCCTGCAGGCGGCGGTCTACCAACTGACCCAGACCAATGTGCAGACCGCCGACCTCGCCAATCCCGGCTTCCAGATCCAGACTGGCGAGGTCCGGGCGCGTGGCGTCGAGGTCGAAGCGAGGGCGACGGTTTTCGACGATCTCGATCTCGTCGCGGCCTATACCTTTACCGACGCCGAGGTGACCAGGAGCACGGGCGCTGATCTCGGCAAGCGGCCGACCGTGGTGCCGCGCCACATGGCCTCGCTCTGGGCCCACTACACCTTCAAGACCGGCCTGTTCTCCGGGCTCGGCCTTGGGGCCGGCGTGCGCTATGTCGGCAAAGGCGCGGGCGACCCAGGCAACACCTTCTTCACCGACGACTACACGCTGGTCGATGCTGCGATCAGCTATGACCTCGGCGCTGCCAATGCCGCGATGAAGGGTTGGAAGGTGCAGGTCAACGCCCAGAACCTGTTCGACAAGGAGTATGTCGCCGGTTGCTACGGCGCCGTGCAGTGCTCCTTCGGTATGCGCCGCACCGTGCTCGCCACCCTGTCCTATCGCTGGTGAGGGCAGGCGGGATGCTGCGGCCGGAGCGAGTTGCGTTCGAGGGAGACTTGGCTCCGGCTCTCCGGCCGGTCGAGTTGCCGCACACGCACAGCCTTGCAGTCACATCGCCGGGAGGAGCCGAGTACCGGCTGCTGATCGCGGTCCCGCCCGAGCCGGCGCCGGCCGACGGCTTTCCGGTTCTGGTCCTTGTCGACGGCGATGCGCTGTTCCCGACCGCGCTATCCGCTGCACGGCTGCAGGCCGGGCGTCCCGAGGTTTCTGGCGTCGGCCCGGCTGTTATCCTCGGCGTCGGCTATCCGGGAGCGGCGCCCTTCGATGCCGAGCGGCGCCGGCAGGATCTTTTGCCGGCGGATGGCGGCGCCGATCGCTGCCTCGATCTGATCGCCGGCGCAATGCTGACACAGGTCGAGAGGCTGGCGCCGATCGACCGGGCTCGAATGTCGCTGGTCGGCCATTCCTTCGGCGGGCTGTTCGCGCTGCACGCGCTGTTCGCACGCCCCGGCCTGTTCCGTAGCCATGTCGCCGGCAGCCCGTCGATCTGGTGGGACGAGCGCGCCATCCTCGCGACGCGCGAACGCTTCCTGACCTCGCCCGCGGCGGCGATCTTGCCACGTCTGCTGATCACCGTCGGTGGCGAGGAGCAGACCGGCGACGAGCGGCGCGATCCGCAGCGCGCGGCGCGCCTGCGCATGGCGCAGATGCTCGACAACGCTGCCGAGATGGCACAGGCGCTGACGACGTCCGGGCGAGTCAGATGCGAGCACGTCGTCTTCGTCGGCGAGAACCATATCTCGGTCCTCCCGGCCATGCTGTCGCGGGCGATCGCCTTCGCGCTGGGCACACAGGAAAAGGTCTCGCCATGACTGCTTCGCCGCTGCGGTTCCTGGCGCCGCTGCTGCTTGCCGTAGCCGTTCTGCTTCCGATCCTGTCGGTTCCAGCCAGCGCTGAATCGGTCACGGTCACTGACCTGCTCGGGCGCAATGTGACTTTGTCCGGTCCGGCGAAGCGGATCGTGCTGGCGCAGGGGCGCCAGCTCAATGCGCTTGGCCTGATCCATCCCGCCCCGATCAGCCTGCTGGCCGGCTGGGGTGCTGACCACCGCCGCCAGAACCCCGACGCCTATACCCGTTACCTCGCCAAGTTTCCGGCGATAGAGACCGTGCCGACCGTCGGCGACGGCGCGACGCCGGACGGCTTCTCCTTCGAGAAGGCGGTATCGCTGTCGCCTGATCTCGTGATCCTCAGCCTGTCGCTCGCCGGGACGCGGCGTGGCCCGGGCGATCTCGTTGAGCGTTTCGAAGCCGCCGGCATCAAGGTCGCCGTCGTCGATTTCTACCTGCAGCCGATGCGCGACACGCTGCCGAGCCTGCGCATTCTCGGCAGGTTGATCGGCCGTGAGGAGCAGGCCGAGGCCTATATCCGCTTCTACGAGGAACGCCGGCGGCTGATCGAGGAGCGCGTGCGTGGCGCGGAGCGTCCTTCGGTGTTCATGCATGCCCATGCCGGCGGCTTCGACTGCTGCCAGACGCCGGGCAAGGGCACTTTCGACGATTTCATCACCGCTGCCGGCGGACGCAACATCGCCGCCGCGATCCTGCCGGGCGCGACCGGACAGATCAGCCTCGAGCAGTTGCTGGCCGCCGATCCGGCGATCTATGTCGCGACCGGCGGCACACATCTGGCAAAGAACGGCGGCCTCGTTCTCGGGCTGGGTGTGCCGCGCGAGACCGCCGCGCAGAGCTTCGCCGCGCTGCTCGGCCGGCCCGGCATCGTCGCGCTCGCTGCGGTGCGCAATGGCCGCGCCTATGGTCTCTGGCACCTCTTCAACGACACCCCGCTCCATATCGTCGCCATCGAGCGGCTGGCGAAATGGTTCCACCCCGACCGCTTCGCCGATGTCGACCCACAGGCGACGCTGGACGAGATCTCCAGCCGTTTCTCGGCGATCCCCCTCGACGGCCCGCTCTGGATCGAGAGCGCCGGACCGGCGAGGCCCTGAGCCTCCAGGGCCATGACAGGACAACTCCCATGACCATGCTTCGCGCCGAAACGCGTATCGCCTTGCCCGATCCCGCTGCCGTGCTGCGGCTGCTTTGCGCGCACCTTCTTGAGCACGAGGCCGATGTCAGCGAGACAGATGGCGTGACGATGATCGGCCTCGGTGACAGCCGGGCCGAGCTGGTCGCGGTGCCCGGCGCATTGTCCGTCGTCGTCGAGGCGGTCGACCTTGCCGGCGTGCAGGGCCTGAAGCTCGTGATCGCGAGTCATGTCGTCGAGTTTGCGCCGGAAGGCGTCGCGCCGGCGATCCGCTGGAGCGGCGACGGCGCTGAACCGATGCTGCCGCCGGACTTCCGGGTGCTGACCGTGACCGGCGTCGAGCAGTTGACGCCGCATATGCGCCGCATCCGCTTCCGCGGCGACGACCTCGCCCGCTACGACTCGCTGGAGGCGCTGCATGTGCGCTTGTTCATCCCGCCGGCGGGCCTGGCCGAGCCGGTCTGGCCGATGATCGGGGCTGATGGCCTGCTGCAATCGCCGCCTCCGGAGCAGCGGCCGGCGATCCGCAAATACACGATTCGCGAGATCGACGTGGCGGCCGGCACGCTCGCCCTCGATTTCGTGCTGCATGACGATGCCGGCCCAGGCTCGGCCTTCGCGGCGAGCGTGCAGATCGGTGACCGCATCGGCATGGCTGGCCCGGGTGGGCGTGGCCTGAAGCAGGCAGAGCGCTACCTCTTCGTCGCCGACGAGACCGGCCTGCCGGCGCTCGCCCGCATGCTGGCGCACCTTCCGGCGCAGGCTCGCGGGCTGGCGCTGATCGAGATCGCCGACGTGAACGAGCGCCAGCCCCTGCCTTTGCCGGAAGGGTTCGATGTCCGCTGGCTCCATCGCGATGGCGCTGCGCCCGGCTCCACCACCCTGCTGACGGACGCCCTGGGCACGCTCGACTGGCCGCCGGGCGAGGGCAGTCTCTATCTCTGGGCTGCGGCCGAGCACACCGCCTTCCGCGATATCCGTGCTGTGGCGCGCCGGCATCTGCGCCCCGGCGTCGACGAGCATCTCGTCGTCAGCTATTGGCGCGCCGGCCTCGCCGAGGAGCAGCATATGGCGGAGAAGAAGCAGGCCGCAAAGGCTGCTTGAGCGCGTCTGGCGACAAGGTCGACGGTGGCTTCAAGCTTTCAGATGTAGCGTCACCAGCACAGTGATCTCGGCGCCTTCTGGCAGCGTCGCGGCGACGCGCACGAAATTGCCGAAATGGGCGAGGCGTTGGAAGGTCACCGCGTTCTTGGCGGCCGGCAGCGCGAATTCCGAACCTTCATGGCACCAGTGCATGCCGTCGGCGGAGATTTCGATGCGCGCCTTCGGCAGCGATCCTTTCGGCTGCTTCAGGGCGCGAACGAAGACGATGGCTTCCTTGGCCCAGCCGGCCTCGTAGGGCTCGGTCGCGCTCGTCCCGGTCCAGCTCTCGTTGCGGGCGACGACGGCGGTCAGGTTCTCGGGCAGCATCAGAACTCTCCCGACAGGCAGACGGAATCGAGATAGGCGAAGGCGCGCTTGTCGGTGTCGGTCTCGGCGAAGAAGGCGAGGTTGAGCATGCACCAGAGGTTCTTCATCGCGGGGATGCGGATGCAGTCGAAGCCCTCCATGGCGAAGACGCGGTCATTGACCTGGAAACGCGTGGCCTGCATCGAGGCGAGGTCGAAATCGAAGCGCAGATAGTGCCAGTTAACCTTGGTTGGGATCTCGTTGTAGCAGAGCCGCTGCTCGCCGCCGGCTAAGTCCTCCCAGTCATCGGGCGCGAGGTGATAATGCGTGATCGTCTTGCCGGCATTGCCGATCGGCTTGATCGGCGTCGTCTTGCGCTTGAACTGCCATTTTTGCAGGTGCTTGCCGTCCTGCGCGTTGAGGAAGCGCAAATGCGGCATCACCCGGTCGCCCGGCCCTGAGGTATCGCCGATCTGGAGATCGTAGAGGAAGCCGAAGGAACGGATATCGGTCTCCGAGAGCTGCAGATCGGTCGCCTCGGGCTTGAAGGTGAAATAGGCCTCGAGCCGGATCGGCCCCGGCTTGCGGAAGGTCAGGCGCTTGATCGCGACGTTCTGGGCGCCCTTCTTCGGCCGCGTCGCGATCTTCAGCGCATAGGAGCCGTCGACGCCGCCATGCGAGCCGAAATCCCAGTTCGGCAAGGTCGAGAGCATGGCATGGCTGTGCTGGGCATAGCCCGGCAGCATGGCGTCGAGGCTGTCCTCGTAATTGCCGACGAGTTGGGTCCAGCCGCACATGCCCCGGTCGAAATCGTCGAGGCAGATGATGCGGGGCAGCGGGTCGAAGCGGCTTAGCTGCGGGTCGGCCTCGCGGATGGCGCGGCGCAGGGCATCGATGTCGGTCATGGCGATTACCCTTTCACCGCGCCGGCGGTCAGGCCCGCGACGAGGTGCTTCTGCATGAGGATGACGAAGGCAAGCACCGGCACGAGTTGCACGGTCGAGGCGGCGAAGAGCACGCCCCATTCGACGCCTTCGACGGCGCCGATCATCTCGGAGATCACCAGCGGCGCGGTCTTCGCCTTGGTCGTCGTGAAGATGAAGGCGAAGAGGAACTCGTTCCAGGCGTAGACGATGACGAAGACCGAGACCGCCAGCATGCCCTGCGCCGCCATCGGCAGGATGACGCGCATGATGATCTGGAATTGCGAGGCGCCGTCCATCATCGCGGCCTCATCGAGCTCGCGCGGGATCTGGTCGATGAAGGTGCGCATCACCACCGTCCCGAGCGAGACGAAGAAGGTGGCGTAGAGCACGATCAGGACGAAATGCGTGTCGTTGAGGCCGAGCCAGTTCACCACCGGAAAGAGCGGCAGCGTGATCACGATCGGCGGGACCAGCCGGATGAAGATCAGGAAGAAGGCCGAGGCCTGCAGCCCCTTCGAGGCGAAGCGCGAATAGGCGAAGCCTGCGAGCAGCGAGACACCGACGGCGAGCACGGTCGCGCCGACCGTGACCAGGAAGCTGTTCCACAGGCCGAAGAAGAAATCGCCCCAGCGGCTCCAGAGCGCCTCGTAGTTCGCCAGCGTGGGCGTGAACGAGAAGGTGCTGGAGGTCGAGAAGATGTCGCGATCGGCCTTGAAGGACGACATCGCGATCAGGCCGATCGGAACGAGCGACCAGGCGACGATGGCCGCGACGCCGACGAGCTTGAGGAGGGAGCGCAGGAGCTTAGGCATGCTTGCCGAACATCTCCCTGTAGAGCCCACGCAGGTAGAACAGCGCGAGCAGGAGCGAGGCGAGCACCAGGAGCCAGCCTGTGGCGGCGGCTGGGCCGAAGGCGTTGTAGCGGAAGGCCTCGAGATAGAGATAGACCGCCATCACCTCGGTCGAGCGCGCCGGACCGCCGCCGGTCATCAGCCAGACCTCGGAGAACAGGCGGAAGGCGAAGATGTAGCGGAACAGCGCCGCGATCAGCAGCGCGGGCATCAGCAGCGGCAGCGTGATCCGGCGAAACGAGGTCCAGGGCGAGGCGCCGTCGATCGCAGCTGCCTCGTAGAGATCGCTGGGGATCGAGAGCCGGGCCGCATAGAGGATGATGAAGCTGAAAGGCAAATGCAGCCAGATCGAGAGCAGGCTGACCATGGCGAGCCCGTGGCTCGGGTTCACCGCCCATTCGATCGGCGGCAGGCCGAGCGTCATCAGGAGCCGGCTCATCATCCCGACATCAGGCTCGAACAGAAAGCGCCACATCACCACCGCCGAGACCTCGCTGACGGCGTAAGGCGCGAGCACAATCGCGAGCAGGAGCGGCCGGAACGGCACCCCCGAGGCGAAGAACAGCGCCATGCCGAGGCCGAGCAGCAATTCGACATGCACCACCACGGCGACGACGATCACCGTGTTGAGGAGCGCCTTCCAGAAATAGGCATCGCCCAACACCTTGGCGTAGTTGGCGAAGCCGACGAAGCTCGCCGCCTGGCCGAAGGAGGACTGGTTGAGGCTCAGCCAGAACACATAGATCGCCGGCAGGAAAATGATGCCGCCGATCATCAATTGGACCGGCGTGACCAGCGCGATGGCGGACAGGGGCGTGCGGGTGGTCATGGGCGCACTCGCGATTCAATCGCAACCCACACCCCTAGTTCAAACCGCGCCGTCATCCCGGGCAAGCGAAGCGCAGACCCGGGATCCATCGTAGAGTTCGGCGCCCTTCGATGGATCCCGGATCGGCGCCGCTTCGCGGCTTGTCCGGGATGACGGGGAGGTTCGGACGCTACCTTCTGTAGCAAAGAGCGTGAAAGCCGTTTCATTCTCAGCCTCATGCGATCCTGAAGCGCGCGAGCGCGTCGCGATCGATCTCGATGCCGAGCCCCGGCCCCTGCGGCACGGAAAGCTTGCCGTCGACAAGCTGCGATCCCTCGCCGACGATCGGGTGGGTGAAGGCGTCGCGCAGCGGGTTCTGGTAGACCATGCACTCGAAGGTGCGGAAGGTCTCGGCCGCGGCGGCGAGCTGCAGACTGGCGGCGACGCAGATCGCGCCCGACCAGCCGACATGCGGGGCATAGGCCGTGTTGAAGGCGGCGGCGAGCTCGGCGATGCGCCAGGTCTCGCTGATGCCGCCCGAGCGCGTCACATCCGGCTGGATCAGCCCGAGCGAGCGGTCCTGCAGCGAGATCAGCGCGTCCGAGGCGACGAAGTCGCTCTCGCCCGCAGCGAGCCTGATCGGCAGATGCTGGGCGAGACGGCGATAGCCCTCGCGATCCTGCGGCGCGATCGGCTCCTCGAAGAAGCCGTAGCCGAGATCGGCCAGCGCCCGGCCGACGATCAGCGCATCGTCGACGTCATAGGCCCAGTTGGCATCGACATAGAGGGCAATGTCGTCGCCGGCGAGCTTGCGGACGAGTTTCGCGCGAGCGATCGCATCCCGGAGCGGATGGCCGAGCTTGACCTTGATCTCGCGGAAGCCGGCCTGCAGCACGGCGGCGACCTCGGCCTCGACCGTCGCATCGTCGAGCCAGTTGATCGAGGAGGCATAGGCAGCGAGCTCGGTGCGGCCCATGCCGCCGAGCAGCTTGTGGATCGGCTGGCCGGCCTGCTTCCCGGCAATGTCCCAGAGCGCGATGTCGACCGCCGCGATCACCTCGACGATCTGGCCGCCGGGGCGTCCGGACAGGGCGGCGCGCATCGACTTCCACAGCGCGCGCCGATCGGCTGCATCACGGCCGAGCAGGCGCGGCACCAGCGCCTCCTCGATGAAGCGGGCATAGCCGGCGGCGCCGCGGCGGCAGAGGCCCTCGCCGAAGCCGACGACACCGTCCTGCGTCTCGACCTCGACCACGACGATCTCGATCGCCGGATAGTCGCCCTGCGACGTCCGCTGGACCTTGGGCAGCGTCGCCCGCAAGGGATGTGCGACGACCTTTGAGATGCGGCTGGCCGACATGAAGCGGCGTCCTCTTGAGTGCTTAACTTATCTGATAGGTTGAACAGTTGCCAAGCTAAGCGGCATCTGTCAATGATCATCGAACGGAGGTGATCGATGAGCGATGCCGCTTCATCCCTGCTGGGTGGCGACGACCCATTCGCCGGCGGCGACGTTGTGCCGATGCGGCTGGGCGACGCCGTGATCCAGCGCATCACCCAGGCGATCCAGGACGGCAGATTGAAACCCGGCGACGCCTTGCCCTCGGAAGCGCGGATCGCCGCCTCCTTCGGAGTCAGCAAGCCGATCGCCCGCGAGGCCATCCGCCAGCTGGCGGCGATGGGCGTCGTGCATATCCAGCAGGGCAAGCCGACCCGCATTCAGGCGCTCGACGCCGCGCCGCTCGACCGCTTCTATCGTTTCGCCGTTCGCGGCCGTGCCAACGGCCTGACCGAGGCGGTCGAGCTGCGCCGCATCCTCGAGCCGCCGATCGCGGCCCACAGTGCTGCGCGTCGCTCTGCCGAGGATGTCGAGAAGCTCGCGCTGATTCTCGCCCGCATGGAGGATGCGCTCGGCCATGTGCCGCGCTGGATCGAGGCCGATCTCGATTTCCACGAGGCCATCGCTGCCTCCTCGGGCAATCGTCTGCTCGACTTCCAGATCAGAGGCCTCCGGCCGGTGATCCGCGAGGTGATGGAGATCTTCAATTCGCGCGAGAAGCGCACCAGGGACGACTGGCGCCGCACTTTCGAGCGGCATGTGCGCGTCGTCGAGGCGATCCGTGCCGGCGACCCGGCCGCGGCCTTCGCCGCCATGAACAAGCATTTCGAAGCGGCAGAAGCCGCCATCGCGGAACTCGCGAACCATCGGGAGGACAGGCATGAGCACGGAGACAGGACTGAACCGTAGGCAGTTCGGCGCTGGTATTCTCGGGCTGAGCTTCGCGACGCTGGGCGCAGGCGCGGCCCGTGCGCAGCAAGGCGGGCCGTTCAACGTCTTCACCCATCGCGTCATGCAGACGGTTGCGACCGGCGCACAGGGCGGCGACATCACCAAGGACTGGGCTAAGGCGAACGGCGTCGCCGTCCAGTGGACGACCTTCGACACCGGCCCGCTGCAGGAGCGGCTCTTCCGCGAGGCGAGCCTCGGCGAGACCTCGGTCGATGTCGGCTTTGTCCTCAATACCCAGGTCGTGCCGCGCGCCGCGAACCTGTTCGAGCCGCTCGACGACTATCTCAAGCGCGATCCGATCGAGGATCTCGCCGACATCTTCCCGGGATTGATGAAAGGCATGAATGTCGGCGGCAAGCAGCTTGCCGTGCCGTTCCGCCACGCCTCCTCTGGCCTGCACTACAATGAGGAGATCCTGGCCGAGAAGGGCTTCTCCAAGCCGCCGGCGACGATCGAGGAGATGATCGAGATCGCCAAGGCCTGCAGCTATCGCCGCTCCGACGGCACGCAGGTCGTCGGGCTGTGCACGCCGGGCGTGACTTATCCGAACGTGATCGATCTCGCTCGCGCCTGGGACGGTGAGTTCATCACGCCCGACTTCAAATGCGCCGCCGATCAGCCGCCGATGCTGACCGCGATCAGGACCTTGCGCGAGCTCTTCCAGGCGGGCGCCTTCCCGCGCAATTTCGCGACGCTCTCGCCCGAGGACGTCAATGTCTGGATGCAGCAGGGCCGGGCTGCGATGAGCCTGCAGAGCATGGGCCGCAACCGCATCTACAACGATCCGCAGAAGTCGAAATTCTCCGGCAAGATCAAGACGATCGCCGTGCCGGCCTCGAAGACGCTGGCGGGCAAGTACGATGCCGCCCCGGCCAAGGTCGAGTTCTGGGGCATGGTCATCCCGAAAAACGCCAAGCGCAAGGACCTCGCCTGGAGCTTCATCAAGGCGATGGCCTCGAAGGAGGCGACGCTGAAGGCTGCGCTCAACGGCAACGGGCCAGTGCGCGCCTCGACCTATGCCGACCAGAGCTTCGCCGGGACCGTGCCCTATGCGGTCGAGGAGCTGAAGGTGCTGAAGGTGGCGCGCGTGCCGCTGCCGGCCTTCGACGAGGCCGCCCGCGCCGGCGACCTCTTCAAGGAGGAGGCCGAGGCCGCGGTGCTCGGCATGAAGACGCCCGAGGAGGCGATGGCCTCGCTGGTCAAGCGCGTGCAGCCGCTGCTGCCCGCCTGAGGCCCACGCGACAAGGCGCGACGACAGCGCCCGACGAGCTTATGGAGGAAGTTCATGTCACAATCGATCTCGCGCCGCCGGTTCGGTGCTCTCGCCGGCGCGGCTGCGCTCGCAACGGCCTTGCCCGGCCGGGTCTTCGCGCAGGCGAAGACGCTGACCGCGCTCGGCCATCGTGTCCACCAGACCGCAGCCACGACCGGGCCGGGCGGCGATGCGACCGAAGCCTTCCGCAAGGCGAGTGGGGCGAACCTGAACTGGGTCACCTTCGGCGACGTCAACGCCGTGCATGAGCGGCTATTGCGCGAGGCCTCGCTCGCCGAGACCTCGCTCGATGTCGCCTATCTGGTCAACGGCCGCGCCGTGCCGCGCAATCTCAAGCTGTTCGAACCGCTCGACGCGCTCCAGAAGGAGGCACCGATCGAGGCCTTCGACGATTTCGCACCGGGGCTGATCGCACCGCTGAAGGTCGACGGCGCGCTGCACGGCGTCCCGGTTCGGCATGCGACCAACGCGCTGATCTACAACGAGGCGCTGCTGGAGGAACGCGGCGTCAGCAAGCTGCCGGCGACCTTCGAGGAGCTGATTGAAGCCGCGCGCAAGTTGACCTTCAAGCGCGAGGACGGAACCCAGGTCCACGGCCTTGCCTTCACGGCGGTCTTCGCCTCGAACTTCCTGACGGTCTCGCGTTGCCTCGGCGGCGACTACATGACCGCCGACGGCAAGCTGACCGCCAACGAGCCGGCGATGGTCAAGGCGCTGACCATCCTGGCCGATCTCTACAAGGCCGGCGTGCTGCCGCGGAACTTCGCCACGGTGAACAATGAAGAGATCACCACCTGGATGCAGCAGGGCAGGGCGGCGATGACGATCAATCCGTTCGCCCGGCTGGTCTCCTACAATGATCCGGCCAAGGGCAAATATGGCGGGCGCTTCAAGTCGCTGCTGCCGCCGATGGCGGCCGATCTCGCCGGCAAGATGGCGTTCGCTCCGACGGTCGAATTCTGGTCGCTGATGATCCCGAAGAACGCCAAGCAGAAGCCGCTCGCCTGGGAATTCATCCGCGCGCTGTCCTCGAAGGCCGGCACGACGGCGATGGCGCTGAACGGCAACGGGCCGACCCGCATCTCGACCTATGCCGACGACAAGCTCAAGGCGGCGATGCCCTACGCGGCCGACGAGGCGGCTGCGCTGAAGGCCTCGCGCATCCATCTGCCGGCCTTCGACGAGCAGGCGCGCGCCCACGACATCTTCATCGAGGAAACGCAGGCCGCCGTGCTCGGCCGCAAGCCGCCGCAGCAGGCGATGGACGATGCCGTCGCTCGCGTGAAGCCGCTGCTCGGCTGATGGCGGGCCAACTTTCGGGCCGCGTCGCCCTCGTCACTGGCGCGGCACGCGGGATCGGGCTTGCGATCGCGACGCGGCTCGCCGAGGCCGGCGCGCATGCGATCATCCATGACAGGGATGAAGCAGCCGCCCACGCGGCAGCGATCGATCTGCAAGCACGAAACCTCGCGGCATCGCCCTTGATCGGTGATCTCGCCGAGGCCGCGGCCCCGTCCGTCATGGCGGCGGAGCTGAAGGCGAACGGCACCGAACCCGACATCCTCGTGCTCTGCGCTTCGGTCGAAACCCTCGAGGCCTGGGGTGCGGTCTCCGAAGCCGCGATGGCGGCCCAGACGCAGATCAATCTTCACGCCACGGTGCGGCTGCTGCAGGCCTTCCTGCCGGGCATGCTGGCCCGCGGCTTCGGCCGGGTCATCGCGATTGGCAGCGTCCAGGAGGCGCGCCCCAATCCGACGCATTTCTATTACGCCGCCACCAAGGCCGCGCAGACCAACATGATCCTCAATCTGGCGCGGACCCTGCGTGCCCCGGATGTCACCTGCAACATCATCCAGCCCGGCGCGATTCTGACGGACCGCAACCGCAATGTGCTGGCTCAGCCAGGGCGAGAGGAACAGGTGCTGGCACGCATTCCGCTCGGCAGGCTCGGCCGGGCCGATGACTGTGCCGGGCTGGCGCTGCTGCTCTGCTCGCCCGAGGGCTCCTACATCAATGGCGCCGAGATCGCCGTCGATGGCGGGATGCGGCTCTGAATTGCGTTCAAGCTGAAGAAGCTTCGCCGCGCCCTGATGCGGAAAGCTTCGGCAGGGAGAGTGTCACCCGTAGGCCACCTTCGGCCCGGTTCTCCAGCGCGATCGAACCATCATGCGAACGGGCGATGGCCAGCGCGATCGTCAGGCCGAGGCCCGAGCCGCCGGTCTGGCGGCCGCGCGATTCCTCGAGCCGCACGAACGGCTGGAACACCCGCTCCCTATCGGCCTCCGCGATGCCGGGCCCCTCATCCTCGACGATGACGGCGAAGCTGTCGCCGGCATCGGCGATGGTGACGTTGGCCGCGGTTCCATATTTCACGGCATTGCCGATGATGTTCGAGGCGGCGCGCTTCAGGGAGAGAACCCCGCTTCGGACGGGGGCCGAGCTCAGCCCGATCAGCGAGACGCGGTGGCCCTGGTCGACATGCTCGTCGACGATCGTCTCGATCACCGAAGCGAGATCGACCGGGCGTAGCGGCTCGCTGGAGGTTCCGCCGCGCAGATAATCCAGGGTCGAGTCGATCATCGCCTCCATCTCGCTGAGATCGGCGTCGATCAAGGTTCGGGTTGCGTCGTCGTCCAGGAATTCGGAGCGGAGCCGGAGGCGCGTGATCGGGGTGCGCAGATCGTGCGAGACTGCGGCCATGGCTTGCGTCCGTTCGGCGACGAGATGCCGGATGCGCTCTCGCATCGTGTTGAAGGCCCGCGCGGCGCGGCGCACCTCGACCGGGCCGTTCTCGGGAAGCGGCTGCGGCGTCTGGTCGAGGCTGAAGCGCTCGGCCGCCACAGCGAGATCGCGCAACGGCCGGGTCGCCCAGCGTAGTAGCAGGAGCGCGACGACGACGATGGCGACGGCGAAGCAGATCATGATCGCGGTCAGGCCCCAGTCGAGCTGCTGCGAGGCGCCGAGTGCGGAGGAGGAGAAGTTGACCCAGGAGCCGTCATCGAGCCGGACCGAGACCAGCATCATATGCCGGTAGGCATTGGCCTCGCCGGCGCCGAGCGCCCCGTCATCGGCGAAGCCGACCCGGAAGGATTCCGCCGCCAGTTCCGGAGCGAGCTCCTTGAGCCGTTGCTCCATCGCCCGGGTCCGCTCGGTCATCGGAGCGGTGCCGAGCACCAGGCTGATCTTGCTCCAGTGCACTTCGATGCTGGCGCTCGACAAATCATGCGCGACGCGGTCGCGTTCCGGCGCCTGCGGCAGGCTCGCGATCGCCCGCTTGATCGAGACGATGCGCTCGGCGAGGCCTCGGTCCTGGCCCGCCGTTGCGAGGTTCTCGACGCCGACGCGATAGGCCCAGTAGCCGAGCAGGTGGAAGGCGAGCAGCGCCGCGACCAGGATCAGGATGGCGCGGCTGGCGACGGTATCGGGCCAGAGCCGCTTGGCCAGGTTCGTCAAGCGGGCTGTCCTTGCTGATGGTTGACCTGTGAGGCGAACAGGTAGCCGGCGCCGCGGATCGTCTTGATCAACTGACCGCCACGAGCGTCGGCTTCGAGCTTGCGGCGCAGGCGGCTGATCTGGACATCGATCGTGCGGTCGAACGGGTTGTCGTTCACTCGCGTCTTGGCGAACTGCATCAGCGCTTCCCGCGACAGCACCCGATTGGCATGCTCGACGAAGGCGACCAGCAGGTCGAATTCGCCGGTCGAGAGGTCGATCAGGGTGCCGGATGGCGATAGCAGTTCGCGCCGTCGCAAATCCATGCGCCAGCCGTCGAAGGTCACGATCGCGCTCGCCTGCGTGACGGCCGCGCCGCGTCCAGCCCGCGCCCGGCGCAGCACCGCGCGGATCCGAGCCAGCAATTCGCGTGGGCTGAACGGCTTGGCGACGTAGTCGTCCGCTCCGCCTTCGAGGCCGCTGATGCGCTCGCTCTCCTCGGTCCGGGCGGTCAGCATCACGATCGGCACCTGCGAGGTCGCGCGCACGTCGCGGCAGAGCTCGACGCCGGAGCGCCCGGGCAGCATCAGGTCGAGGACGATCAGGTCGATGGCGCTGTGCGCCAGCGCCGCCATCATGGCGCGTCCGTCCGGCGCGCCGGTGACCTGGTAGCCATGCCGCTGCAGGAAGCGCGCGACGAGCAGCCTGATCTGCGGATCGTCGTCGACCACCAGGATATGGCCATGGTCGTCGATGGCCGTTACGGCGGGAGCCGGGTCCATCTCTGGCTGTGGTTCGGTCGGAATGTCCGTGCTCCCGCGAGCGGGCTCCTGCGATCTGGTCAGAAGAACATAGCGCGCTCGCGGCCCGGCTGCCCGCGCCGCTTTGAAACAATTTGTAACGGACGCCCGCGAAAGGCCGCTGCTACCCCTGTCGCATCGAAATAGGGGATGCCGAATCGTGACGTTCGTGAAGGTGCCGTTGCTGACGGCGGTCGGTCTGGCGCTGGGCGCCTGCTCCGCCACGGTCCCAGACCATCTGGCCCGGCCGGCCGATCCGAACGCCCGCGTTCCCACCGTCGCCTATCGCAGCGTGACGGCCGGCGCCGCCAGCTTCCGCCCGGCCGAGCCCAAGGACTGGCGCGAGCTCAACCGCCAGGTCGGGCCGAAATCATGATGTTGCCCTCCTATCCGACCGCTCTGCGCCTTCCGAATGGCCACCGCCTGCTGCGCTGGAGCTTGCTCGCCGGGACGACGATACTGCTCGGCGGCTGCGCCGGTTTCTCCGCCGATGGCGGCATGGCGCCGATCCAGGCCGCGACTTACGCCGAGATCGGCAAGGACGTCGTCAAGATCGGCGACGACAAGGTCGCGCTGACCGCGAAGACGCGGGTCGACCAGCTCCTGCGCAAGCCGCTGACGGCGGACAGCGCGGTTCAAGTTGCGCTGCTCAACAATCGCGGCCTGCAGGCCGCCTTCAACGAGCTCGGCATTGCCGAAGCGCAGATGGTCGCAGCCAGCCTGCCGCCCAATCCGCGCTTCGGCATCTCCAAGCTCTCCGGCCGCTTCGAGGTCGAGATCGAGCGCCAGATCGTCGGCAGCCTGCTCGCGCTGATCACCTTGCCGGCCAGGGCCGAGATTGCCGGCGACCGCTTCAAGACCGCACAGTTGCGGGCGGTCGAGGCGGTGCTGCAGCTCGCGGCCGACGCGCGCCGTCAATATTACCGTTCGGTCGCCGCCAATGCGCAGGTCGCCTTCTACCAGGAGGCCAAGAACTCCGCCGACGCGGCCTCCGAACTGTTCAAGCGGCTTGGCGAATCCGGCGGCGTCAACAAGATCGACCAGGCGCGCGAATTCGCCTTCGAGGCCGAATTGACGGTGCAACTCGCCCAGGCGCGCCAGCAGCAGCGCCAGGAGCGCGAGCGGCTAGTCCGCCAGCTTGGGCTCTGGGGCGACGGTCTCAAATTCAGGCTACCGGGCACCTTGCCGCCGCTGCCGCGGCTGCAATCTGTCAAGGCGATCGAGGCCGAGGCTCTGCGCAAGCGCGTCGATATCCAGATCGCTCGCGCCGAGCTCGACGCGCTGGCGAAGTCACTTGGCCTCGCCAATGCGACGCGCTTCGTCAACGACATCGACCTGCTCGGGCGCCGCACCTATGACCGCGGCCGCAGCATCGGCGCAGACGGGCATGTCGAGCGCGAGGCCAGCCGCAGCCGCACGCTGGAGCTGGAGATCGACATTCCGATCTATGATTTCGGCCAGTCCAAGGTCGCGCTCGCCGAGCAGACCTATATGCAGGCCGCCAACAGGCTGGCGGAGAAGGCGGTCAATGCCCGCTCCGAGGCGCGCGAGGCCTATACCGCCTACCGCGCCAATTACGACATCACCCGGCAGTACCAGAACAACGTCCTGCCGCTGCGCAAGATCATCCAGGAGCAGTCGCTGCTGCACTACAGCGGCATGCTCAACGACGTGACCGATCTCATCACCGATGCCCGCAACCGCATTCTCTCGAATGTCGCGGCGATCAATGCTCGCCGCGATTTCTGGCTCGCCCATACCGACTTCAAGCATGCGCTGATCGGTGGCGGCAGCGGAGGCGGAGGCGCGGCCACCGTCGCGGCTGCGGGCGGCGGCGATGCCGGCGGCGGCGGGCACTGAGCGGGCGGAAGGAGCGGAACAATGACCACGCTATCGCGCAGAGGCTTCATCGGCTCGTCCGGGCTCGTCTTGGCCGGAGCAACCGCAGTGTCGGGACGCACAGCCTTCGCCGCTGTGCCGGAGGCACCCACCATGGCCGAGGCGACGACGCAGGCGCCTCTGGTTCCGACGACAGGGCCGGATTACCAGCCGGTCGCGACCTTGAACGGCTGGTCGCTGCCCTGGCGCATGAACGGCGACTGGAAGGAGTTCCACCTCGTCGCCGAGCCGGTGGTGCGCGAATTCGCCCCCGGCATGAAAGGCTATCTCTGGGGCTATAATGGTCAGTCACCCGGCCCGACCATCGAGGCGGTCGAGGGCGACAAGGTCCGGATCTACGTCACCAACAAGCTGCCGGAGAGCACGGCGGTGCATTGGCACGGCCAGCGCCTGCCCAATGGCATGGACGGGGTCGGCGGATTGACTCAGCCGCATATCCCGCCGGGCAAGACCTTCGTCTACGAATTCCAGCTCCGGCGCTCGGGCACCTACATGTACCACCCGCATTCGGACGAGATGGTCCAGATGGCGATGGGCATGATGGGCTTCTTCGTCGTCCATCCGAAGGACCCGGCCTTCCGCCGCGTCGACCGCGATTTCGTCTTCCTGCTCAACGCCTTCGATATCGAGCCCGGCTCCTATGTGCCGCGGGTGGCCGAGATGACCGAGTTCAACATGTGGTGCTGGAACAGCCGCGTGTTCCCGGGCATCGACCCGCTCGTCGTGGGCAGGAACGACAAGGTCAGGATCCGCTTCGGCAACCTGACCATGACCAACCACCCGATCCACATGCATGGCTACGAGTTCAAGGTCTCGTGCACCGACGGCGGCTGGGTCGATCCGGCGGCGGCCTGGGACGAGGTCTCGATCGACTGCGCCGTCGGCCAGATGCGTGCCTTCGACTTCGTTGCGGACGAGCCGGGCGACTGGGCGATCCACTGCCACAAATCGCATCACACCATGAATGCGATGGGGCATTCGGTGAAGAACTATATCGGCGTGAACAAGAAGGACCTGGCCAAGCGCATCGCGAAAATCGCGCCGGGCTACATGCCGATGGGCTCGAACGGCATGGGCGAGATGGGCTCGATGGAGATGCCGCTGCCCGACAACACCCTGCCGATGATGACCGGCTTCGCCCAGTTCGGCCCGGTCGAGATGGGCGGCATGTTCTCGGTGGTCAAGGTCCGCGAGGGCCTGGCGAAGAACGACTACAAGGATCCCGGCTGGTTCAAGCACCCGGAAGGCACCGTCGCCTTCGAATACAAGGGCCAGAAGCTCGCCGAGGCGCCGCGAGGGGCTTCGCCGGACAGTGGCGTCGAGCCGACCGAATGGCGGGTCAAGGACCCGCGCAAGCCGAGCCTCGGGCCGGATGGCAAGCCGCGCCCGGCGACCAAGAAGTCGCATTCCAACCACTGAAGACGTTGACCTTCCAGCTGGAGAACTTCATGACGACAGCAGCATTCAAGCTCGCCGCAATCGCGGTCCTTTTCTCTGCCGGCGCCGCTCTGGCGGGCCCCGGTGGAGCCGGCCACGGCCATGGTGGCGAGACCGCCTATGGCAAGCCCGGCGACCCGAAGAAGCCGGCCCGCATCGTGCAGGTCGCGATGGCCGAGCGCGACGGCAAGATGTCCTTCATCCCCGACCGGATCGAGGTGCGCCGCGGCGAGCAGGTCCGCTTCCAGCTGCGCAATAATGGCGAGCTCGACCATGAACTCGTCCTGGCGACGCTCGAGGAGAACCTCAAGCACGCCGTCGAGATGCAGAAGAACCCCGACATGGAGCACGACGATCCGAACGCCAAGCGCCTCGCACCGAAGAAGACCGGCGAGATCGTCTGGGCCTTCACCAAGGTGGGCGAGTTCGACTTCTCCTGCCTGATCCCCGGTCACCGCGAAGCCGGCATGACCGGCAAGATCATCGTCAAGTAAGCCTCACGAAAGGAGCACCTATGCTCAGGACGGCAGCCACAATTGCACTTCTCCTCCTCGCTCTGCCGGCCGCGGCGCAGTCGGCCAGCGGCACGGTCACCAAGGTCGACGAGCCCCAGGGCAAGCTCACCATCAATCACGGCCCGATCAAGAACCTCGATATGGACGCCATGACCATGGTGTTCCGCGCCGGTGAGCCGGCCATGCTCAAGGGGCTGAAGGCGGGTACCAAGATCAAGTTCGACGCCGATCGCGTCAACGGCCAGATCACCGTCACCAAGCTCCAGAAGGCGAAGTGATCGATATTGTCTCAGTCCGGAATTATGCCTTGGCAGCCAACCGAGACGTGGCCCGGCGCATGAGATCGAGCAGGTGCAGGGCGGCGGGGGTCAAGGGCAGGTCGGCACGCTGGATCAGGACCAGCGGCGGCGCCGTCAGCTCTTCCCCGACCTTGATCGTGGTGAGGGCCTTCCCGGTCATCTCGAAGTGCTCCCATTGGGCCGGGACCATTGCCAGGAGGTCGCTGTTGGCGAGGCAGGTCAGCAAGGTCAGCGCCGACTGGCTGCGCACGGCCAGGCGCGGCGGCGGCAGGCCGTGGCGGGCGAAGAAGGCGTTGATCTCGTCGCTGGCATCGGCAGTGATCGATGTCGTGACCCAGTCCTGGCCGACGAGCTCGCGCAGCGAGGTCGCCGCAGCCAGCGGATGGCCGGCGCGGCAAAGCACTATGCGGCGATTATGGAACAGCACCTCCCGGCTCAGTTGCGGGACCGGCTGGGCGCCGCCATCGGGGCCGATGTAGAAGTCGACCGTGCCGTCGCGCAGGCGTTCTTCGAGCGTGGGGTAGAAGCCCTCGATGATATGCAGCCTGATATCGGGATAGCGCGCGCGGAACGGCCGCAAGCTCGGCGGCAGCAAGGCGAGATGCGCAGCGATCGACAGCCCGACCGTGACCGTGCCGGTGCCGGCGCCTCTTAGCTGCTCGACCTCTTCGCGTGTCCGCCTGATCTCGGTCAGGATCGACCTGGCGCGGGCGACGAAGGCCTCGCCCAGCGGCGTCGCGACCACGCCGCGGGCGCGGCGTTCGAACAGCGGTGCGCCGAGCTCGCGCTCCAACAGGGCGAGGCTACGCGTCAGGGCCGGCTGGGCGATCTGGAGATGCCGGGCCGCGGCCCGCATGCTGCCGCGTTCGGCGATCGCCACCACCTCCTCGAAATGATGCAGCTTCATCGCGCCAGTCCCGCAAGTCGGTCTAGCGATACCGGTTTGTTATCGCTCCTGCAATTTTGATATCTGTTCAGGTATCTATGCCGGCGTTAGCCATTCCTCACGAACAAAGCAGCGGCCGCCCCGGAGAGCCGGGAGACGGCCCTTTCGGGAGGAAGGCATGGAGATCATCAAGCCCGCATTCCATCACGTTACCTTCAAGACGAGCCGGCTCGCAGAGATGGTGGCGTGGTACGGCACGGTCGTCGGCGCCAGGCCGAACTTCCAGGACGCCAACAATGCCTGGACCACCAATGACGAGGCCAATCACCGCGTCGCCTTCCTCTCGGCGCCCGGGCTCGGCGACGATCCCGACAAGCGCAGCCATAACGGCATGCACCACAGTGCCTTCGAATATGAGAGCTTCACCGACCTGATGGCGTCCTATGCCCGCCTGCGCGACGAGGGCATCCAGCCGGCCTTCAGTCTCGACCACGGCATGACGATCTCGATCTACTACCGGGATCCCGAGGGCAATTTCGTCGAGCTCCAGTCCGACACCTATGGCGATTGGAAGCGGTCGAGCGAATGGATGCGCTCCTCGCCGGATTTCGCGGAGAACCCGATCGGCACCTTCTTCGATCCGGAACGGGTCTACCAGGATCACAAGGCGGGCAAGAGCTTCGACGACCTGCACGTCGCGATGCGCCGGGGCGACTACCAGCCTGCCGGCACGCCCGATCTCGGATTGCCGGCGTGACCGGCGCCGCGCAGATCGCGATTTCGGGGCTCGACCCGCGGGATCGCGCCGCGATCGAGCAGCTGATTCAGCGCCATGCCTGGCTGATCGATCATGGCAAGGCGGATCGGATCGGCGAGCTCTTCGCCGAGGATGCGGTGCTCTATGGCATCGGCCCCGACAAGATCGGCCGTGCCGCGATCGCCGAATGGGGCAGGCAGCGCGCCGCTTTGACCGAGCGCCGCTCGCGCCATCTCCAGAGCAACATCCTGATCGAGCCGCTCTCGCCGGAGACGGCTCGGGGCTGGGTCGCGCTGACGCTCTACCGCCATGACGGGCCGGGCGAAGGCCTGGCCATGCCGCTGCTGATCGCCGAATACGCCGACCATTACCGCAAGGCGCCGGACGGCGCCTGGCTCTTCGCCGAGCGGCGCCTCTCGGTGCTGTTCGGCGCCGCCTGACGACCCACGACAATCGCCTCGCTGCAGTGGCTGGAGGCGTCCGAAGAGGAGGAAGTCCATGCGTCTCGCCACCATCCTGAGGGGCGGCAAGCCCACTCTCGCCGCCTATCGCGGCACCGATCTGATTGACCTCGCCAAGGCCGGCTCAGGCCTGCCCGAGACCATGATCGCCTTCATTGAAGGTGGCACGGAGGCTCGCAGTGCCGTCGCCCGGGCGATCGACGCTGCACCGGCTGCTGCTGTGCTCGCCCCCGAAGCCGTGACCTTCCTGCCGGTCGTGCCGCGCCCCGGCAAGATCATCTGCGTCGGGCTGAACTATGCCGACCATTCGGCCGAGAGCGGCTTCAAGCAGCCGGACTATCCGACGCTGTTCGGGCGCTTCGCCACCAGCCTGATTGGTCACAAGGCGCCACTGATCCGCCCCAGCCTTTCCGACCAACTCGACTATGAAGGCGAGATCGCGGCCGTGATCGGCCAGCGCGCTAAGCATGTCCCCAAGGCGAGTGCGCTCGACCATGTCGCCGGCTACGCCGTCTTCAACGAGGGCTCGGTCCGCGACTACCAGTTCAAGGCGCCGCAATGGACCGTCGGCAAGAACTTCGACGGCACCGGCGCCTTCGGCCCGGCGCTGGTCACATCAGATGAGCTGCCGCCCGGCGCCCGCGGCCTCAGGATCGCGACCAGGCTCAATGGCGAGACCGTGCAGAGCGCCAGCACCGACGACATGGTCTTCGACGTCGCGACCTTGGTCTCGATCATCAGCGAGGCGATCACGCTGGAGCCCGGCGACGTCATCGTCACCGGCACGCCGGCGGGTGTCGGTGTGGCGCGCAAGCCGCAGCTCTTCATGAAGCCCGGCGATGTCTGCGAGGTCGAGGTCGAGGGCATCGGCCTCCTCGTCAACCCGGTCGCGCAGGAAGTGGCTAGGCGAGCCGCGGCGTGAAGATGAAGATGACGATGGCGGAGCGAGCATCGTGAGCAAGAGCGGCAACGACATCGACGTCCTGATCGCCGGCGCCGGGCCGGTCGGCCTCGCGGCCGCGATCGAGCTCGGCCAGCGCGGCGTCCGCTGCCTGGTGGTCGAGCGTAACGACCGCGTCGGCTATTCGCCGCGCGCCAAGACGACCAATGTCCGCACCCGCGAGCATTTGCGGCGCTGGGGCATTGCCGACAAGCTGCGCGAAGCCTCGCCGATCCCGCCGGACTATCCCTCCAACGTCGTCTTCGCGACGCGCATGAACGGCCCCGAGCTCGCCCGCTTCGCCAATGCGCTGAACGGTAGCCGCGCCCGCAACGACCTTTATTCGGAAGAGGCGCAATGGGTGCCGCAATATGTGCTGGAGGAGGTGCTGCGCCAGCACGCCTCCTCGCTGCCGGGCGTCACCGTCGCCTTCAACACTGAGCTGGCCTCCTTCGCCGATGACGGCCGCGGCGTCGTCTCGCAATTGAAGGATGTCGCGAGCGGCGCGGTGCGCGAGGTCGCCAGCGCCTACCTGATCGGCGCCGACGGCGCCCGCAGCGCAGTGCGCCAGGCCATCGGCGCGAAGATGCAGGGCGAGGGCGCCTTCTCGAAGAACTACAACATCATCTTCCGCGCGCCCGCGCTCGCCACCCGCCATGGCCATGGTCCGGCGATCATGTACTGGATGGTCAATGAGGAGGTGCCGTCGCTGCTCGGACCGATGGACAGCGAGGGTCTCTGGTTCTTCATGGCGACCAAGCTGCCCAACGACGTCGACCCGGCGAGCGTCGATCCGGTCGAGCTGATCCGCGCCGGCACCGGGCTCGCCGATCTCGAGATCGAGATCGTCGGCCTCGACCCCTGGGTGGCGCATCGCCTCGTCGCCGATCGCTACGAGAAGGGCCGTGTCTTCCTCGCTGGCGACGCCTGCCACCTGCATCCGCCCTTTGGCGGCTTCGGCATGAACATGGGCATTGGCGACGCCGTCGACCTCGGCTGGAAGCTGGCTGCCGTGCTGCAGGGCTGGGGTGGGCCGGAATTGCTCGCGAGCTACGCGTCCGAACGGCGGAAAGTGCATGAACGCACCATCGCCGAAGCGGTGATCAACTACGGCGCCGTCGGCAACCAGCTCGTCCGCCCGGGGCTCGAGCAGCCCGGCCCGCTCGGCGAGGCGACGCGGCGCGAGGTCGGCGAGATCATCGAGGCGACCAAGCTGCGCGAGTTCCGCACGCTCGGCATCGTGCTCGGCTCGCGCTATGAGGATTCGCCGATCATCGTCCCGGATGGCAGCGAGCCGCCGGTCGAGCACTTCATGCTCTATGTACCCTCGGCCCATCCCGGCTGCCTCGCACCGCATCTCTGGCTCGCCGACGGCTCGTCGCTCTACGATCATTTCGGGCTGGGCTTCACTTTGCTCGCGACATCCGGCGACGGCGCCGACGCTGCGCCGCTGACCGCCGCCGCCGCCCGACTCGGCCTGCCGCTGAAGCTGCTGTTGCCGGGCGATCAGCGCCTGCCGGCTCGCTATGGCGCGCGCCTCGCGCTGATCCGGCCGGACCAGCATGTCGCCTGGCGCGGCGACGCGCTTCCGGCCGATTGCGAGGCTTTGCTGGCCCAGGTGACGGGCGGGACGACGAAGGCAGCCACTGCACGGGTCCCAGCTACGGCGGCTTAACAATCAAAACAACAAACCGGGAGGAAGACATGAAACGGGGAATCATCGGTGCCTTGATCGGCGCCGCATTCGCGGTCTCGCTGGCGAGCCTCGGCGCCGCCGCGCAGACGGTCGAGCTCAAGGTCTCGCACTACCTGCCGCCCAACCACCAGATGCACAAGAACCTGGAAGCCTGGGGCGAAGAATTGTCGAAGCGCTCCGATGGCCGGCTCAAGCTCGCCATCTTCCCGGCGGCGCAGATGGGACCTATGCCGCGGCAATACGACCTCGCCCGCACCGGCGTCGCCGACATCGCCTTCTTCCTGCATGGCGCGCTGCCGGGCCGCTTCCCGCTGACCGAGATCTCGCATCTGCCCTATGCCTTCAACCGCGGCGAGGGCGCCGCCGCCAAGGCGCTCTCGACGGCCGAGGCCTCCGGCATCCTGACCGAGCTCTCCGGCAAGCTCGCCGCCGAGCACGAGGGCACCAAGCCGCTCTACTTCATCGCGACGCCGACGCTCAGCCTGTTCTTCAACAGGCCGGCGGTGAGGAGCCCTGCCGGCATGCGCGGCCTGCGCATGCGCCATAACGGCCCGATCGCCTCTGCGATTCTCGAAGCCTGGGGCGCGACGCCGGCTGCCGTGCCGCCGGCGGAACTGTCCGACTCGCTCGCCAAGGGCACGATCGCCGGCATGTTCTTCAACTACGAGGCGGCGAAGTCCTTCCAGATGGCCGAGAGCGTCAAGTCGGTGACGCAGCTCGATGCGGCCGCCGGCACCTTCGCGCTGGTGATGAACGCGGAAAAGTACAAATCCCTGCCTGACGACCTGCGCAAGCTGATCGACGAGACCACCGGCCCTGCGGCCGCCCGCAAGGTCGGCGCGATCTACGATGAGGCCGAGGATGACGGGAGAAAGTACCTGCGCGCCGCGAATGTCGAGATCCTCGAGCTGACGGGGCCGGAGCGCGCTGCCTTCGAGGAGTTGGCGAAGCCGATCACCGCTAGCTTCATCGCCAGGGCTGAGGCCAAGGGCGCCAAGGCGAAGCAGTTCTATGACGAGCTGCGCGCTGCCGTCGGTTCCGCGAAATGAGCTTCGGGAAGCCCCGCCGTTTCGACCCCGTACGCCTCCTGACCATCGCCGGTGCGCTTGCGCTCGCGGTGATGCTGCTCTGGACGATGGTCGACATCGGCGCCCGGATCGCCTTCAACAAGCCGCTGCACGGAACGCTCGACCTCGTCGAAGTCACGCTCGTGCTCGTCGCTTTCCTGGCCCTGCCGGAATGCTTCCGCCGCGACGAGCAGATCAAGGTCGATCTCTTCGACACGATGGTTCGCCCACGGACACTGGCGCTGATGCGGCTCGCCGGCGAGATCGCGACGCTCGCCTTCCTCGCCTTGCTGGCGGTGACGTTGATCCAGCCGCTCGCCGACGCCTATCGCTTCGGCGACCAGAAGCCTGACCTGCCGGTACCGGTCTTCCTGCTGCTGCTGGCGATCGAGCTCGCGCTGGTCGTCTCGGTCTTCGTCGTGCTCGGCCGCGCGATCGGGCAAATACGCGCCTTCGCGCGCGCGACCGACGCTGTCGCCTCTCCCCCCGCGGCGCTGCCCGGCAACAACGGGGCAGCGTCATGAGCGCGACCTCCATCGGCCTGATCGGCATGGCGACGCTCGTCGGCATGATCATGGCGCGCATTCCCGTCGCCGTGGCGCTCGGCCTCACCGGCTTCGTCGGCTATGCCGCGATCGACGGCTTCGCCAAAGCGCGCCTCGTCTTCGGTGCGGTGCCGCTCGAGCTCTCCTCGGCCTATACGCTCTCGGTGCTGCCGCTGTTCACGCTGATGGGCGCGCTGGCGACCATGGCCGGCCTGTCCGGCGACCTGTTCCGGGCGAGCAACGCCGTCTTCGCCGGCATGCGCGGCTCGCTCGCCATGGCAGCGGTCGGCGCCTCCGCCGCCTTCGGCGCGGTCTGTGGTTCATCGCTGGCGACCGCCGCGACGATGAGCCGGATCTCGATCCCGCAGATGCTGAAGGCCGGCTATTCGCCGGCGCTCGCCGCCGGCGTGGTCGCCGCTGGCGGTACGCTCGGTATCCTGATCCCGCCTTCGTTGATCCTGATGATCTACGGTATCATCGCCCAGCTCTCGATCATCAAGCTCTTCGCCGCCGCCCTGATCCCCGGCCTCGTGCTGACGGCGCTCTACCTGCTGACGGTCTGGATCTGGGTGCGCCTGCGGCCGCAGGCGGCGCCGAAGCTGCCGAGCGAGAGCAAGGCGCAGGCGCTGCGCCTCGTCCTCAACATCTGGGATGTGGCGGCGCTCTTCCTCGTTACCTTCGGTGGCATCTATCTTGGCTGGTTCAGCCCGACCGAGGCCGCCGCCGTCGGCGCCTTCGGCGCGCTGCTGCTCGGTCTGCTGCGCAGGGGCTTCGCCCGCGGCGACGTCGCGACCGCCTTCACCGAGACGACGCGGATCACCGCCAATCTCGTGCTGATCGTGCTGGGGTCGACGATCTTCTCCTATTTCGTCGTGCAGACCGGCATGGCACAATCGGTGGTCAAGGGGATCACGGCGCTCGGCTTGTCGCCGCTTGCCGTGATGCTGTTGCTGATCGCCTTCTACGTCTTCCTCGGCTGCTTCCTCGAAGGCATCGGCATGGTGCTGGTGACGGTGCCTGTGCTGCTGCCGCTGGTGTTGTCGACCGGCTATGATCCGATCTGGTTCGGCGTGCTGCTCGTCATCGTCGTCGAGATCGGGTTGATCCATCCGCCCGTCGGCATGAACCTCTTCGTGATCCGGACCCAGGCGCCTGAGATCAGCCTGGGCGAGATGTATCGCGGCGTGCTGCCTTTCCTGGTCGCGCCGTTCGTGCTGATCGCCATGCTGCTGGCCTGGCCGGATCTGGCACTGTGGTTGCCCCGGTCGCTGAATTAGCGCGCCTGAGATCAGCAACAACCCAGGAAACTGTGGCGCCTTCCCCAAGAACGGAAGCTGGTTCTTAGCCAGGACGCAGAGGTTTGCGTGTCATTCGAATGCGACGACGAGCAATTCGGCGCCACATACCGACGTCACGTTCTTGCTGCAGTCGTGACCACCTCGATCAAGGCACCTCCGCCGAGATCGGCGACACCGACTGTCGCCCGCGTCGGCATGTCGTCGCCGAAGAAGCCGGTCCAGGCGGCATCCATGTCCTTCTTCTGCGAGAGATCGGTGACGAAGATCTGCGCAGCCACGATCGCCTTGCGGTCGAGCCCGACCTCGCCGAGATAACCCTCGATCTTGGCCAGGATGCTCTGGGTCTGCGGGCCCATCGACTGGGTCGTGTCGTCGGCGATGACGCCGCCGACGAAGACGAGGCTGCCGGTCTCGACGATGCGGTTCTGGATCGGCGTGCGGATGGAACGCTTGATGGTCATGGCTTTTCTCCTGGGGTTGAAGTGGTCAGTGTGCCTGCTGCGTGAAACGGGCGATGCCGAGCCCATCGATCGGGACGTTGCTGGCGCCGGTCGCGATGATCTCGGCCATGACCGCGCCGGCCCCCGGCCCGAGCTGGAAGCCATGGGCCGAGAAGCCGAACTGGTGATAGACGCCCTCGTGCCTGGCACTTGGGCCGAAGATGGGAAGGTCGTCCGGCATGCGGGCTTCGATGCCGGCCCAGGCCCGTACGACCGGTACGCCGCGCATGATCGGAAACACGTCCCGGACCGTCCCGGCATTGGTCGCGAGCTTGCGCCAGTCGAGGATGGTGCGGTTCTCGTCGCGCAACGCCGTGCCGCTATAGCCGCCACCGATCAGCACGGTGCCATTGCCGAACTGCTTGAAGGAGAGTTTGCGGCTGCGCATGATCACCACCGGCTTGATGAAGGCCGGCATCGGCGTGGTGATCATCAGCATCGGCGCGATCACCTCGAGCGGCACCGGCTCGCCAAGATCCGCCGCGATGCGGTCGGCCCAGGCACCGGCGGCATTGACGATGCGAGGAGCGAGGAAATCACCGGCATCGGTGGCGACGCGCCAGCCTCCGCCGACCTGCGAGACCTTCTCGACCTTCACACCCTCGCGGATCACGGCACCTAGGCTCTCGGCCTTGCGTTTGAAGGCCTGCGTCGCCCGCAAGGGGATGGCTGCGCCGTCGCGGCGCGAGACCACGCCTCCGGGACATGTCTCCGAGACGGCGGGAACGAGCCGGCGCAGTTCCGTCGCGTCGATCAGTTCCTCGTGGTGGAAGCCGCGCAAAGTGAGGTCGTCGACACGCGCTCGGCAGTCCTCGAGATCAGCCTCTGTCTCGGCGACGAGCACCTGCCCATCACAGGTGAAGCCGCAATCGTCGTCGACCAGCTCGGCGATGCGGTGCCAGATTACCATCGAGGCGTTGGAGAGCGGGATCTCGGCGACATCGCGCGCGAGTTGGCGCACACCGCCGGCATTGACGCCCGAGGCATGGCGGCCAGCATGGTCCTTCTCGAGCAGGATCACCGACATGCCGCGCAAGGCGCAATGCAGCGCCGTCGAGCAGCCATGGATGCCGCCGCCAATGACGATCACGTCGGCGCTGCGGCGTTCGGCGCTCACCGCACGACCGCCTTCACCGCAGCTTCGCTCTGCGGCAAGGCTGCGAGTTCGGCCAATGTGACCGGCTTCACCGGCGGGCGCAGGCGGTAATAGCCGACCTCGGCCGGCGTCGTGCCGTTCGCCTCGGCGATCAGCTCGACCACCGTCGGCCCGCAGAGGCGGCCTTGGCATGGCCCCATGCCGCAGCGCAGGAAGGCCTTCATCTGGTTGGGGCCGGTCACGCCGAGCCTGATCGCAGTGTCCCGCACCTGGCCGGCGGTGACCTCCTCGCAGCGGCAGATGATCGTCTCGTCCCGCTGCGGGGCGAGGAATTGCGGCGCCGGCTTGTAGAGCAGATCGAGGAAGCGCCGGCCACGCAGGGCACGCGCCAGTTCGGTGTGCAAGGGGGCCGCCTGGCGATCGCGCTCGCGGGCATCGAGCCGGCCAAGCCTGTGCGCCACGCCGAGTGCCGCGACCTCGCCACGCAGCGCAGCGCTTTCGGCTCCGCCGATGCCGGCGCCGTCGCCCGCAATGGCGATCCCAGGCACGGATGAGCTCAGCCAATCATCGAGACGCGGCGTCCAGCAATGCTGGATACCATCAAAATCATGAGCGCAACCGGCGGCATTGGAGAGATTGACGCCCGGGATGACGCCGTGGTGCAGCAGCAGCGTGTCGCAGGCGATGGTCTCGGCGCCGCCGCCGCTTTCGACCTGGACCGCTGCGAGCCTGCCAGCCCCCTCGGCGGAGAGCCCGGTGACACCACCGACGAAGCGTAGCGAGCGCCGCGCCTTCGCCATCAGCCTCACCCCCTTGGCGAGATAGGGCGAGCGCAGGAAATCCGGCAGCGCGGCAGCGGCCTTCAGCCAGTTTCCGCGCGGCGTCGTGTCGAGCACGGCGACGATCTCGGCACCCGCCGCCGCAAGTTGCCCGGCGAGCAGATAGAGCAGCGGGCCGCAACCGGCGATCACGGTGCGTCCGGCCGGGACGATCGCGGCACTCTTCAGGGCGATCTGCGCCGCGCCGGCGGTCATCACCCCGGGCAAGGTCCAGCCGGGGATCGGGAACGGCCGCTCCTGGGCACCGGTCGCCAGGACGAGCTGCTTCGCGCCGATCAGCCGGGCGCGGCCGTCGAGCGACAGGCCGATCTCGAAAGCCTCGCCATCGGGCGCGGTTTCGTCCGGTCCGATCGACCAGAGCGTGCAGCGGGCGGCGTAGCTGGCTTGCGAACGCTCGAAGCGCGCGACGATCTCCGCGCCGCGCCAGTAATCGGCGCCGAGGACATCGCGATCGCTGACCGGCGTCGTTGTCACCGCGCGATAGATCTGGCCGCCCGGCGCCGGGTTCTCGTCGACGAGCAGCACGTTAACGCCCAGCTCGGCCGCGCGGGCAGCCGCCGACAAGCCGGCCGGTCCAGCGCCGACCACCACGAGATCGTAGCTTTCAGCGAGTTGGTCGATGGTGGCCACAGCCTTCATCCCTGCATCTCCTCGGGCTGGCGCCGGCCATGCTGGGTCTCGATGCGCATGCCGTCGCGCAGCGGCACGAGGCAGCCCTGCCGATTGCCGACGCCGTCGATCACGACGAGGCAATCGAAGCAGACGCCCATCAGGCAATAGGGCGCGCGGGGAACGCCCGAGACCGGCGTCTCACGGCAGGCCGTGACGCCGTTCGCCAGCAAGGACGCCGTGACGGTGTCGCCCTCGCGCCCGGTCAACGGCCTTCCATCGAAGGTGAAGCTGAGCCTGGCGCCAGCTTTGGCGTCACGCATGGACCGGAACATGGAACCTCCGTGCGGAAAAGCTCGCGACTGCCGCGGGCAGTTCGCCGGCGAGGATGGCGGGGGCGAGCGTCAGGACATGGTTGGCGGCGAGCGTCACACCGGAATGGCAGGTGACGACGAAGGCGCCGGGATGCTTCTCAGACTGCTCGTAGATCGGGAACCCGTCCGGGCTCATCACGCGCAGCGCCGACCAGGTGCGCACCACGTTGAGGCCGGCAAGACGCGGGAAGGTGCGCACGGCGCGCTCGGCCATCACCGAGATCACCGGCTGACCGACGATCGTGTCGAAGCCGCGATCCTCCTGGCTGTCGCCGATCATGACGCCGCCCTCGTCCGTCTGGCGGATCGTCCCCATCGGATGGTGCAGGAACGGGGCGGTCTTCTCGGTGACGATGATCTGGCCCTTGCTCGGCTTCACCGGCGCATCGAGCCCGACCATCGGCGCGAGCCGCGCATTGCCGAGGCCAGCGGCGAGCACGACCTTGGCCGCGGCAATCTCGCCCCAGGCGCCGCGGACACGAAAGCCGTCATCGCGGGGCTCGATCGCCTCGGCCGCGTGGTTCGGGCGGTAGTCGACGCCGTGCCGCGCGCTCGCCTCGCGCAGCGCCCGGAAGAGCTTGAGCGAGTTCACATGGCCGTCGAGGGGGCTGTAGAGCGCGCCGACGACGTCCTTGCCGATATCCGGCAACCGGCGCTTCGTCTCGGTGCGGCCGAGCACCTCATAGGGGAAGTCGGCCAGGCCCTCCTGATTGTGCAGGCGGCGCATCGCGGTGGTGCGCTTCTCCAGCTCTGCCTCGGACAGGCAGGGGACGAAGCCGCCGGGCTGGCTGTGGACGACATCGATGCCGGCCTCCTCCCTCAGAATTGCAGCGAGCCCATGCCAGTCCTGCGCCGAGCGGCGCGTCCACAGCGCGTATTCGGGCATGCCGAGGCCCTTGGACTGGACCCAGACCAGCGCGAAATTGCCGCGCGAGGCGCGGAAGGCGACATCGCCCTCGTCGAGAACGATGACCCGCGCGCCCGAGCGGGCAAGCCCGAGCGCGACGGCGGCGCCGACCACTCCGCCGCCGATGACGACGATGTCGCCTTCGTTCCGGTTTGCGTTGGTGGTCACGATCAGCCCTTCCCGGATCCGACGAAGAGGCGGTCGAGTCCGTAGAGCCGGTCGAGCGCGAAGAGCAGCCCGGCGGTCAGCACGATGAGGCAGGTGGAGACGGCCGCGATCAGCGGATCGATATTGTCCTGGATATAGAGGAACATCCGCACAGGCAGCGTGGTCGTGGCCGGCGAGGCGATGAACACCGTCATCGTGACCTCGTCGAAAGAGTTGATGGCGGCGAGCAGCCAGCCCGAGACGACACCGGGCAGGATCAGCGGCAACGTCACCCGCCGGAATACCGTCATCGTGTCGGCGCCGAGCGAGATCGCCGCATGCTCGATCCTGCGGTCGATGCCGTAGGAGGCGGCGAGCACGAGCCTGAGCGCGAAGGGCATGATGACGATGACATGGCTCAGCACGAGACCGGTGAAGGTGCCGGACAGGCCAAGCTGCGTTAAGAAGCGCAGGAAGGCGATGCCGAGCACGACATGCGGCACCATCAGGGGCGACATGAACAGCGCCGTGATCGCCTCGCGGCCGGCGAAGCGATAGCGCGCGATTGCCAGCGCCGCCGGCACGGCGAGCGCGATCGCCACGGTCGAGGACAGCGCCGCGAGCCAGAGCGAGGCATAGAAGGCGCGCAGGAACTCAGGGTAGCCGAGGATCGCCTTGAACCAGCGCAGGCTCGGCCCCCGCGTCGGCAGCGAGAGATAGCCCTCCGGCGTGAAGGCGACGACGCAGACGATCGCGAGTGGCGCCAGCATGAACACCACGAAGAGCGCGTGGAAGGCGAGCGCGAGGGGGCCATTGCGTCTCATACGCAGCCTCCTCTCACCCCGTCCTCCTCAGCCCTCATCCTGAGGAGCGCCGCAGGCGCGTCTCGAAGGATGTTCCAGATGGTTCCGGAGCCTCCTGGACCATCCTTCGAGACGCCATGTCTACCGACATGGCTCCTCAGGATGAGGGCTGAGGTCGGGAAGACGGCGGACATCACGAGGGGAGCGGGCACGAGCGTCATTCGAACACCTGTGCGTAGCGGCGCTCGATCAGCCGGTTCGAGCCGACGATGATCGCGACGAGCGCGACGAGCAACAGCATCGCCACCGCGGCGCCGAGCGGCCAGTTCAGCGTGTTGAGGAACTCGTCATAGGCCAGCGTCGCCGCGACCTTGAGCCGGCGCCCGCCGATGATCGCCGGCGAGGCGAAGGCGCTCGCTGCCAGGGCGAAGACGATGATCGAGCCCGAGAGGATGCCGGGCACGATCTGCGGCAGGATCACGCGCCGCCAGATCGTCCACCAGCCGGCCCCGAGCGACATCGCCGCATTCTCGATCTGCGGGTCGAGCTGCTGCAGCGAGGCCCAGACCGCGAGGATCATGAAGGGCATCAGGACATGGGCGAGCGCGATGACGACGCCGGTCTCGGTGAACATGAATTCGAGCGGCGCGCCGATCAGCCCGAGCGCGATCAGCCCCTGGTTGACGAGCCCGGTCGAGCCGAGCAGCAGCGCCCAGCCGAGCGTGCGCGCCACGACGGAGACCAGCAGCGGGCCGATCACCACCAGCATGCAGATGCTGCGCCAGCCCGGCGACATGCGATTGAGGATATAGGCCTCCGGCACGCCGATCAGGATCGTCGCGACCGTCACCAGGATGGCAATGCGGAATGTGCGCAGGAAGACTTCGAAGAAATAGGAATCGGTCGCGATCTCGACCCAGTTCTTCAGCGTGAACGTCGGGACGATGCCCTTGTACTGGCCCCAGTCGTAGAAGGAGAGCAGGGCCGTCATCCCGAGCGGGATGATGACGAGACCGAGGAAGACGAGCAGCCCCGGCGCGGCGAGCCAATAGGGCGCATTGCGTTCGCTGGCGACGAGACTCATGACGCCGCCCCGTCCCTGAGCAGCGCGGCATCGCCGGGCGCGAAGGAAGCCATGACGGTGTCGCCCTCCACCGGGACGTCGCCGCCGTCGTTGCTGCGCATCAGGATCAGCGGCCCGGCGGCGCTCTCGGCGTTCAAGAGCCAGTGTGCCCCCTGAAAGACGCGGCCCGTGATCCGCGCTGGAAAGCCGGAGGCGCCGGGCGGCGCGATGGCGAGACGCTCGGGCCGGACGGCGAGCGCGACCTCTCCGGCTTCCGCCCCGGGGATCGTGACGGCGAACCCGTCGATCACGACCCGATCACTGCCTTCGCAGCACCCCTTCAGCACATTGGTCTTGCCAAGGAAGTTGGCGACGAAGGCGCTGAGGGGGCGGCCATAGACCGCATCGGGCGCTCCGATCTGCTCGACCCGGCCCTGGTTCATCAGCACGATCCGGTCGGACAGGGCCATCGCCTCGTGCTGGTCATGGGTCACGAGGATGGTCGTGGTGCCGATCGTGCGCTGGATCTGGCGCAGCTCGCCCTGCATCTCCTCGCGCAGCTTGGCATCGAGATTGGAGAGCGGCTCGTCGAGCAGGAGCAGCGCCGGCTTGATGACGAGCGCTCGCGCCAGCGCGACACGTTGCTGCTGGCCGCCCGACATGCGCCGCGGATAGCGTTCGGCGAAGCCTTTCAGCCCGACGAGTTCCATTGCCTGCAGCGTCCGCTTCTCGCGTTCGTCCCTGGCGACGCCGCGCATCTCGAGCCCGAAGGCGATGTTCTCCGCCACGGTCATGTGCGGGAACAGCGCGTAGCTCTGGAAGACGATGCCGAGGCCACGCTTGTTGGGGGCGACGGCGGCGAGATCGCCGCCGTCGAGCAGGATGCGTCCGCGATCGACGGAGGCGAAGCCTGCGATCATCTGCAGGGTCGTGGTCTTGCCACAGCCGGAGGGGCCGAGCAGCGAGACGAACTCGCCGCGCTCCACGGTTAGGTCGAGCCCCTCCACGGCCGTGACGCTGCCATAGGACTTGCCCAATCCTTCGAGGACGAGATGCGACATGAGCCTGATCCGATCAGCCGGGGCAGCTCAGCGCTCGATCTCGCGATTCCAGCGGCGCGTCCATTCCTCGCGCTTGTCGTTGGCGACATCCCAGTCGACGGCTTTCAGCAGCTTGACCTGCTCGCCATAGGGCAAGCCTTTCTGCTGCTCGGGCGTCAGGCTGACCTTGGTGTTGGCCGGCCCCGACCCGCCGCCGACCGCCATGACGACCTGGACCGACGGCGTGAGCATGTATTGCAGGAAGGCGTTGGCTTCGGCGGCGTTCTTCGAGCCCTCGACCGGGCAGCCGGCGATGCCAAGCGCGTAGCCGCCTTCCTTCGGGTAGACGAACTCCGCCGGAAAGCCGGTATCGGCGAAGGACTTGACGCGGCCCGAGCCCCAGACGCCGATCACGGCCTGGCCGTTCTGGAAGAGCTCGGTCATCTTCGCCGGCGACGGCTCATAGGCGAGGACGTTGGCGTTGATCTCGTCCTTGATCGTCTTGAAACCGGCTTCGATCTTGGCCTCACCACCGCCGCCGAGCTGCGCGAAGGCGATCAGCGCGTGCAGGCCGTAGGTGTTGTTGATCGGCGGGATCACCAGCTTCTTGCGGAACCTGGCGTCCTTGAGGTCGGTCCAGGAGGTCGGCGCTGGCCACTTGTTCTCCTCGAAAACCTTCTTGTTGTAGAACAGGCCTGTCGCGACCATGCCGAGGCCGACCGCCTTGTTCGACTTGAACTTCATCACCGAAGCGACATCGGCATAGATCGCCGCATCGGTCAGCGTGCCGCAGAAGCCGAGCGAGATTGCCTGATAGGCCGGGCCGTCATCGACGATGATGACGTCGATCTGCTGATTGCCCTTCTGTGCCTGGAGCTTGGCGAGCGTGTCGGTCGAGTTGCCGGCGACATACTCGACCTTGACGTTAGCCTGCTTCTCGAAAGCCGGGATGACCTCCTTGCGCATGACCTGCTCGTAGGAGCCGCCATAGCCGGCGACATAGAGCGTTTTCTGCTGCGCGAATGCGGCGGAACCGCCGAGGGCGGTACTGGCGACGAGCGCAAATGTGATGGTCGATTTCATGGCTTCCCCTCCTCGTTTTCGAGTGATGCGCCAAGGTCGGGGGAAGTTTCGAACTGGTCAAATCGAATGATTCGAGTGATCCATACCGGAATGTTATGATTTGGACCGAGGCTTGAACCATGCTGAATCCGCGCCAGATCGAGGCTTTCCGCACGGTGATCGTCACCGGCGGCGTGACCGCCGCGGCTCACGCGCTGCACATCAGCCAGCCGGCGGTGACGCGACTGATCCACGACCTGCAATATGCGCTCGGACTGAAGCTGTTCGCGAAGCGCGGCACGCGACTCGTGCCGACCAACGAGGCCCTGTCGCTCTATCGCGAGGTCGAGCGCCAATTCGTCGGCCTCGACCGCATCGAACGGGCTGCAAAAAACCTGCGTGAGGGGCAGTCCGGGCGGCTGAGGATCGCAGCCCTGCCGACCTTCAATGTCGGCTTCCTGCCGCGCATCCTCGGCCGGTTCATGCTGGACAGACCGGGGCTGGAGACGGCCGTCTACGGCAGCATCTCGTCGCAGGTGGTCGAATGGGTCGCGAGCGGCTTTTGCGACGTCGGCTTCGCGCAGGGCCCGCTCGACTTCCCGAATATCGACGTGGACATGCTGGCGCCCGTGTCAGGCGTCGCGGTCCTGCCGGAAGGCCATCGCCTGACGGAGAAATCCGTGCTGGAGCCGCCCGATTTCATCGGGGAGCCCTTCGTCTCGCTCGAGCAGACGACGCCGATGCGGTATCGCATCGATGCGATTTTTACATCCGCCGGCATTACCCGGCAGACGCGCGTGGAAACGCCGCTCTCGATGATCGCCTGCGGGCTCGTTGCCGCCGGCGCGGGCGTGACGATCGTCGATCCGTTCACCGCTTTCGAATTCCGCGGCCGCGGCATCGTGGTGCGACCGTTTCGGCCCGCTGTCCTCTACGAGATCGGCGTGGTCTGGGCGAGCGGTCGTTTCAGGTCCGCCCTGGCGCTCGACTTCGTCGACGCAATGCGCACGGCCGTGGGTGAGCGGGCCGACGAAAGAGCCGCGGCGGCCGCCTGCTTCTCACCGGACGAATAGTCACACTCCAAGGGAAGATGCGCCAGTTGCGGATTCTCGCGGGCCGCCTTCGAGCGGACATTCAGGTCGCCCCATAGCGACGCCGAGATGCCGTCCCGAGAATTTTCTCCAATCCGTCGGAGCCAAGACGTCTTAGCTCAGCACCATCGTGCTGGGTGAGGCTGCCATGTCGACTGTTCCGATCATCATCGCCAATCGTGCCGACAGGTCCGGCGTTGGGCCGCTGTCCGAAACCGATCCGTTCGCTGCTGGCCGAGAGGTCGCCTGGAGCGGCGCGGAGAATCTGGCGGTGGGAAGCGTTGCGTTCTCCGGCGCAACGGACATCGCGGCTTTCCCGCACACGGAAATCCTCGTCGTGGCTGCCGGGCGCCTCGATCTGTCGGTCGAGGGCGGCGACGGCCGCACGATCCAGCCCGGCGAGAGCATCGTGATCGCGCGCGGCACGGCCTTGCGCGTCGAGGCTGCGCCAGGGACCCGCTGGGCCTTCTGCGCCAGCATCGGGGCCGCCTCCACCGCCCCTGGCATGACGGAACTGCCGGCAAACGCGCCGCTGTCGCCGTCGTCGTCGCCGCCGGCCGAATTCCTCGACGGGCCGGTGCCGCAATGCCGCAGCTTCAACGCCTTCACCGACGAGGCGTCGCGCCTGCGGGCCGGCATCTGGGATTCGACGCCCTATCGGCGCATCGCGCGCCCGCATCCCGTCAACGAGCTGATGCACATCCTCGTCGGCAGCGTCACGCTCACCGGCGAGGACGGGCGCCCGGTCCGGATCGGGGCGGGCGAGAGCGTGTTCGTTGCCCATGGCACGCTTTGCGCCTGGGACAGCGACGAGCATGTCGTCAAGGTCTATGTCGTCCAGGAGGTCGGAGCGTGAGCGCCCCGGGGCATGACGCCATGGCAGGAATCGCCAATGGCTGAGGTCGCAGCCCCGGAGGCGTTGACGCTGCGCGCGATCGGCATCGGCGACGCGGCGCTCGGCGCGGAGCTGTCGCGGCGCGTCGGCTGGCCGTATCGCCGCGAGGACTGGGAGTTCGCGATTGGACTCGGCCACGGTGTCGTCGGGGTACGAGACGGCAAACTCGTGGCCACGGCGCTGTGGTGGCCCTATGGCGACAGCCACGCGACGCTGGGGATGGTCATCGTCGCGCCCGAGGCGCAAGGGGGCGGCATCGGCCGGCGTCTCATGCAGGCCCTGCTCGTGCAGACCGAAGGGCGCTCGCTGATGCTCAATGCCACCGCCGCTGGTGAGCCGCTCTACACTCGTCTCGGATTCAGGCCCCATGGCGGCGTGCGTCAGCATCATGGGAACGTGTATTCCGTTGCCGCACCGGATCTCGCTGCGGGAGAGCAGCTGCGCCCCGGCAATACGGCCGATCTTCCCATTTTGGAGCATCTCGACCGTGCGGCGACCGGCCTGGAGCGCGGGCCGACCCTTGCGGCCCTGCTGGGATGTGGCGAGTGCCTGGTGTTGGAGAGGGCCGGCCAGCCCATCGGCTTCAGCATCCTGCGGGCATTCGGCCGTGGCCATGTGATCGGTCCGGTGGTGGCGACGGATGAAGCCGATGCGCGCACGCTGATCGCCTGCTGGCTGCATGGCCGGGCCGGCCAGTTCATCCGGGTCGATCTGCCGCTCGGCTCCGGGCTCGGCGATTGGCTGGCGCAGCATGGTCTTGCGCCGGCCGGAGACGTTGTCGCAATGGTGCGCGGTGATCTGCCGGCCGCGCCCGGCCCGGCGCGCCTCCACGCCCTGATCAACCAGGCGCTCGGCTGATGTCCGCGAGGTCGACACGATGACGCTGCTGTTGAAGTCCGATGCCGCCCGCGCCGAGGAATGGACGCGGCTGTTGGCGCAGAAGGCGCCCGAGCTGCCGTTCCGGATCTGGCCGGATATCGGCGACCCCGCCGATATCCGCTATCTCGCCGCCTGGCTTCCGCCCGACAACCTGCTCGACCAGTTTCCCAATCTCGAATTGCTGGTCTCCGTCGGCGCCGGTGTCGACCAGCTGAACCTGGCGGACATCCCGGCGCACCTGCCGATCGTGCGGATGATCGAGCCCGGCCTCGTCGACAGCATGGTCGAATACGTCACCATGTCTGTCCTGGCGCTGCATCGAGATCTCGTCCCCTACATCGCCGCGCAGCATGAACAGGCCTGGAAGCCGCTCCGGATCAGGCCGGCATCAGAGCGCCGCGTCGGCGTGCTCGGGCTCGGCATGCTCGGCAAGGCCTGTGCTCTGAAGCTCGCTGAATTCGGTTTCGGGGTCGCCGGCTGGAGCCGCTCGCGGCATGAGGTCGACGGGATCGTGACCTTCGCCGGCGATGAAGAGCTGCCGGACTTCCTCGCCCGCAGCGACATTCTGATCTGCCTGCTGCCTCTGACCGATGCGACGCGCGGCCTGCTCGGCGCCGAGCTCTTCGCCCGGCTGCCGCAAGGCGCGATGCTGGTCAATGCCGGCCGGGGCGGCCATCTCGACCAGGACGCCCTGCTGGCGGCGCTGGATAGCGGCCAGCTCGCAGCGGCGGTGCTGGACGTGTGCGAGCCGGAGCCGCTGCCGGCAGGGCATCCGCTCTGGAGCCATCCCAACGTCCTGCTCACGCCGCATATCGCCAGCCGCTCGCGCTCCGAGGCCTCGCTCGACATCGTCCTCGAGAACCTGCGGCGCCACCAGGCCGGCGAGCCCCTGATCGGCCTGATCGACCGCGATCGCGGCTACTGAAAAAAGAGGTCCTCCATGCCGATCGTTGCTCTCGAAGACCGCACCCTTTTCATCGGCCGCGCCCTGATCGGCGGCGAGTGGGTCGGCGCTGCCTCGGGCGAGGAATTGCCGGTGCGTGATCCGGCGACCGGCCTTCAGATCGGCACGATTCCGGCTTGCGGCGAGGCGGAGACCAATGCCGCCATCGCCGCAGCGCAGACCGCGTTCCCGGCCTGGAAGGCGCGGTCGGCGGCCGAGCGCGCGGCCCTGCTGGAGCGCTGGCACGACCTCTTGCTGGAACACCGCAAGGACCTCGCCCGCATCATGACGGCCGAGCAGGGCAAGCCGTTGGCGGAAGCCGAGGGCGAGGTGCTCTACGGCGCCGGCTTCATCAAGTGGTTCGCCGAGGAGGCGCGGCGCGTCTATGGCAGCACCGTGCCGGCGCCGACCGCCGACCGGCGCATTCTCGTGCTGAAGGAGCCCGTCGGCGTCTCCGCCGCGATCACGCCCTGGAACTTTCCCAATGCGATGATCACCCGCAAATGCGCGCCTGCGCTCGCCGCCGGCTGCACGATCGTGGTGAAGCCCTCGGAACTGACGCCCTATTCGGCGCTGGCGCTCGGCGTGCTGGCTGAGCGCGCCGGCTTCCCGCCCGGCGTGATCAACATCGTCACCGGCCTGCCGCAAGGTGTCGGCGCGGCCCTGACGCAGAACCCCGCGGTCCGCAAGCTCTCCTTCACCGGCTCGACCCGGGTCGGCGCGCTCTTGATGCGGCAATGCTCCGACACGCTGAAGCGGCTGAGCCTGGAACTCGGCGGCAATGCGCCCTTCATCGTCTTCGACGATGCCGATCTCGATGCAGCGGTGGCCGGCGCCATCGCCAGCAAGTTCCGCAATGCCGGCCAGACCTGCGTCTGCGCCAACCGCATCCTGGTGCAGGACGGTATCCACGATGCCTTCGCCGATCGCCTGGCTCAGGCGGTGGCGGCGATGCGGGTTGGCGACGGCCGGCAGGACGGCGTCACCATCGGGCCGCTGATCAATGCGGCGGCGGTCGAGAAGGTCCAGGCTCATCTCGACGATGCGCTCACGCTCGGCGCGACGCGGTTCGCCGGGGCACAGGGAGAGGTCGACGGGTCCCGCTTCGTCGTGCCGACGGTACTGACCGGCGCGACCACGCGGATGCGGCTGGCCAATGAGGAGACCTTCGGCCCGGTCGCGCCGCTGTTCCGCTTCAAGCACGAGGACGAGGCGATCGAGGTGGCCAACGGCACGCCCTATGGCCTCGCCGCCTATTTCTACACGGAGAATCTGAAACGCTCCTGGCGCGTCGGCGAGCGGCTCGAGTTCGGCATGGTCGGCCTCAATACCGGCTCGGTCTCGATGGAGGTGGCGCCGTTCGGCGGCATCAAGCAGTCCGGCATCGGCCGCGAGGGCGGCGCGACCGGCATCGAGGAGTATCTCGAGCTGAAGAGCTTCCACATCGGCGGGCTGGCGTCCGCCTGACCGGCGAGGCCGAAGCACGATCTGCCGATCGCACGTCCGAATTGGGCAGGGGATACCAAAGCGGCGCACCAAAGCCGCCGCACTCCCCGGCCGGCCGCTCCTAGCCTTCCTGATAGCGCCATCGCCGTCAGCGGAGGACGAAGCGGTCCATGTTCCAGTCTGTTTCCAGCCCTGCCGTCCGAGCGGCCGAGCCGCAGAGCCCCGGCATCCGGCGGGCGCTGGCCCATATCGAGCGGCACTTCGCCGAGGCCGTCTATCTCGGCGAGCTGGCGGCTGTGGCAGGCCTCAGCGTCTGCCGTTTTGTCACGGTCTTCCGTCGCCAGGTCGGGTTAACGCCGCACCGTTTCATCTGCCGGCGCCGGGTGCGCCACGCCACGGCGCTGCTCGCCGACGGTGTCCCGGCCGCGCAGGCCGCGCTCGAGGCCGGCTTTTTCGACCAGAGCCATCTCTCACGCCACTTCAAGAGCGTCTACGGCGTCACGCCTGGGCGTTATCTGCGCGAGCAGGTGCACTCCTCGCCGTTGCAGCCCGGCCGGATCAGCTATCCGGCGCGAGCTGCGTTCTCTCCCGTTTCCAGCTCCCGTCCCGCCTGAGGTCCCGTCATGAGCGTCAACTCCCTCGAAGCCCTCGATCGCCGCCATTGGGTCCATCCGGTCGCCAACTGGGCCGGCCACGAGAAGCGCGGCGTCACCGTCATGAAGTCGGCCAAGGGCGCCTTCATCACCGACATCGACGGTCACGAACTGATCGACGGCTTCGCCGGCCTCTGGTGCGTCAATGTCGGCTACGGCCATGACAGCATCGTCGAGGCGGCCGCCCGCCAGATGCGCGAGCTGCCCTATGCCACCGGCTATTTCAGCTTCGGCAGCGAGCCGACCATCCGGCTCGCAGCCAAGCTGGCCGAGCTCACCCCCGGCGATCTCGACCACATCTATTTTTCGCTGGGCGGCTCGGACGCGGTCGACAGCGCGCTCCGGCTGATCCGGTTCTACTACAACGTCACCGGCCGGCCGCAGAAGAGGAAGATCATCTCGCTGGAGCGCGGCTATCACGGTTCGAGCTCGACGGGCGCCGGCGTCACGGCGCTGCCGGCCTTCCATGCCGGCTTCGACCTGCCGGCAAAGGGCCAGCATTACATCGCCTCGCCCTACCCCTACCGCAACCCGACCGGAAGCGACGATGCGACGGTGATCGCGGCCAGCGTCGCCGCGCTGCGCGCCAAGGTCGAGAAACTCGGGGCCGACAATGTCGCGGCCTTCTTCTGTGAGCCGGTGCAGGGCTCGGGCGGCGTCGTCGTGCCGCCGAAGGGCTGGCTCAAGGCGATGCGCGAGACGGCCGCCGAGCTCGACATCCTCTTTGTTGCCGACGAGGTCATCACCGGCTTCGGCCGCACCGGTCCGATGTTCGCCTGCGAAGCCGAAGGCGTCGTGCCAGACATGATGACCATGGCCAAGGGGCTGACCTCGGGCTACGCGCCGCTCGGCGCGCTCGCCATCGGCGAGAAGGTCTATCGCGCCATCGCCGACAACGCCCCGGCCGGCGGACCGATCGGCCATGGCTACACCTATTCGGGCCATCCGGTCAGCGCAGCCGTGGCGCTCGAGGTGCTGCGCCTCTACGAGGAAGGTGGCATTCTCGCCAACGGCCAGCGCGTCGGGGCCTATTTCGAGGGGCGCCTGGCGACGCTCGCCGACCATCCGCTCGTCGGCGAGGTCCGGGCGCGCGGCCTGCTCGCCGGCATTGAGCTGGTCGCTGACAAGGTGACCAAGCAGAAGCTCCCGCGTGAAGCGAAACTGCCGGACCATCTCTTCGCCCGCGGCTACGCCAACGGCGTGATCTTCCGCGCCTTCGCCGACGACATCATCGGCCTCGCGCCCCCGCTCTGCTGCAGCGAGGCGGAGATCGATCTGATCGTGACGCGGCTGCGCAAGACGCTCGATGAGGTCCTGGCACTGCCGGAGGTGGCGGCGGAGTTGAAAACCGCAAAAGCGGCGTGATCCTTGCTTGGCCCGGACCGCATCAAACGACTAGTCTGATGCGGTCCGGGCGCGCTCTGCGGGCCCGGTTCCATAAGAGGCACCCAAGGCAAGAGGCCTTCGTCGTGACACCGGGCGTGCGGCTCGACCGCATCGACATGAAGATCCTGATCGAGCTGCAGAACAACGGCAGGATGACGAATGTCACCTTGGCCGATGCAGTGGGCCTATCGGCGAGCCCGTGCCTGCTGCGGGTCAAGCGGCTGGAACAGGCGGGATTCATCTCCGGCTACGGCGCGATCATCAACCTGCAGAAGCTCGGCGAGACGATCACCGTCTTCACCGAGATCACCCTGGCGGACCACACCAAGGAATACTTCATCCGCTTCGAGATGGCGCTCAGACGCGTCGACGAGGTGGTGGAGTGCCACATGGTCAGCGGTGGCTACGACTACCTCGTCAAGTTCGTCACGCGCGGGCTGACCCACTATCAGTCGCTGATCGAGACGCTGCTCGACCGCAATATCGGCATCTCCAAATACTTCAGCTACATCGTGATCAAGTCGCCGATCCAGAAGCCGGGCTATCCGCTGCCTGTGCTGTTCGACTTGTAAAGTTCAGCCCAGCGCCTGGGTGACCAGCCCGAAGGTCCGCGCCTTGCCGCGCGGGCCGTGATTGCGGCCCCTGACCATCGTGGTGACCGTGTCGAAGACGGTCATTCCGCAATCCTCGAGGAAGCCGCCGAACTTGCCCTGCTCCTGGGCGGTGTCGACGCGCAGGAACTGGCCGTCATGGGCGAGCACATGCGGCCGCACCAGCGCGATCGCGGCCTCGTCGCTCTCGGCGACGATCGGGCCGACGACATGGCCGCGGCCGAAGCGGCGGCAAAGCGCGAAGCCGACGAGCGCGCCGTCCCGCTCGATCACCGTCCCGGTTGCGAGCTTCATCAGCGCGGCGATCACGCGCGAGCGGTCGGCGCCGTAGGCGTCGGCGTCGAGCTGCGCGATCGCGTCGCTGTCCGCGGCGGTCACCGGCCGGACCTGGAATTCGTCGGGCGCAGAGCCCGGTTGAACCTGAGCGCGACCCTGATGCTGGAAGATGCGGCCGATCGGCTGGAAGTCGAGCGAGCGGTAGAGCCGGTAGCCGGCGCGGGTCGCGTTGAGCCTGAGGTCGCGCTCGCCGGCCTCTTCGAAGATCGTGTCCATCAGCCGCCGCCCGGCGCCCTGCATCTGCAGGCGCGGCGAGGTGATGACCATGCCGATCGTGGCGAAATGCGGTCCGTACGGCCACCACATCGCCGATGCCAGGGCCCGATCGATCGCGTCGCAGGCGACGAAGCCGTGGCCGACCTCCAGCACGAAGCGCCAGTCCTCCGGCCGATGCGGCCAGCTGACGCCGACGGAGAGCTGGTGCGCCTGGGAGATATCCGCTTCTGTCATCGGCCGGATGACGAGCTCGTAATCGAGCCGGCGCCGAGCCATACCGTGAGCCACCGCTATAGGCCTCGTTCCTCGAATGTGGGGCGACTATAGGCAGGCGGCGGGCCGCGGAGAACTGCAAAATTGTCCAATAACCTGCTGGGCGAGGCAGTATTCTCGACGAGCGGAGCCGGCTCATCCGCGAGGTGCGGTCCGTGCCGCCCTGTCCGGAGCGCTGAGGCCCTGTCTTCCATGAAACTCGAACCCTATTGGCTTGCGACGGCGCCGGTATTCACCGCCGGCTCCACGGCTCCGATCGCCGGCAAGGTCGACGTCGCCATTGTCGGCGGCGGCTTCACCGGCCTGTCGGCGGCGCTCGCTTTGGCGAAATCGGGGGCGACCGTCGCCGTTCTGGAGGCAGGGCGCGTCGTCGGCGAGGCGTCCGGTCGCAATGGCGGGCATTGCAACAACGGCCTCGCCCATGATCTCGGCGGGCTTGCCGCCAGCCTCGGCGAGGAGAGGGCGGTCGCGCTCTACCGGGCCTTCGACAGCGCGGTCGACACCGTCGAGGCGCTGGTTGCGCGCGAGGCGATCGACTGCGATTTCATCCGCACCGGCAAGGTCAAGCTCGCGGCCAAGCCGGAGCATTTCGCCAAGCTGGAGAAGAGTGCCGCCCTGCTGCAGCGCACGGTCGAGCCGGATCTGATCGTGGTGCCGCCGCACGAGATGCGCCGCGAGATCGGCTCGGACGGCTTCTTCGGCGGCCTCGTCTATCCACGCAGCGCCCATATGCACATGGGCCGCTTCGGCGTCGGCCTCGCCGAAGCCGCTGCGCGGCAGGGCGCGGCGATCCACGAGAACGCGCCGGTGACGGGGCTCGAGCGGCTGAATGGCCAGGCCCACCGCGTCGTCACCAGCCGTGGCACGCTGGAGGCCGGGCAGGTCCTGCTCGCGACCGGCGCCTCGCGCCGTGGCCCCTTCGCCTGGCTGAGGCGGCGGATCGTGCCGGTCGGCAGCTTCATCATCGCCACCGAGCCGCTCTCGCCAGAGCGCGCCGCGGCGATCATGCCGACGAGGCGGACGGCGACGACGACGAAGAACATCGGCAACTATTTCCGGCTCACCCCCGACAATCGGCTGATCTTCGGCGGGCGGGCGCGTTTCGCGCTGTCGAGCCCGGCATCGGACGCCAGGAGCGGCACGATCCTGAAGACACGGATGCTGGAGCTCTTCCCGGAGCTCGCCGGCACGCGCATCGACTATTGCTGGGGCGGGCTCGTCGACATGACGGCGGACCGGCTGCCGCGTGCCGGCGAGCGCGACGGCGTCTTCCATGCGCTCGGCTATAGCGGCCACGGCACCCAGATGTCGGTCCATATGGGGCAGGCGATGGCGAGAGTGATGGGCGGGGATACCAAGGCGAACCCCTTCGCCGGGCTCGACTGGCCGGCGGTGCCCGGCCATTTCGGCCCGCCCTGGTTCCTGCCCTTCGTCGGGATGTACTACCGCTACCAGGACTGGCGGCACTGAGCCCGCTCTGGAGCGCTACTCCGGCGGCCGCCTGACGCGGCCGTCTGCGCTTCCGGTGCTCACGGACAAAAAGTCCGTTCCGCTCCGGTTCTCGACGACCACGCCAGTCGACTCACCAGAGCGCGCTCCAAAGCGGTCTCTGGTGGCGCCGTCTACACCTCCTTCTTCTGTCCGCTCATGGCGAGCAGGACGAGCAGGAAGGAGGCGACGGTCAGGAGGGTCGAGATCGAGGCGATGGTCGGGTCGATCTCGTCGCGCAGCGCCGTGAACATGCGCTTGGTCAGGGTCTGGTACTGTCCGCCGGAGACGAACAGCGCGATGATCGTCTCGTCGATCGCCGAGATGAAGGCGAAGACGGCGCCGGCGAAGACGCTGGCCTTGATCTGCGGCAGGGTGACGGTCAGGAAGGCGCGCAGGCGGTTCATGCCGAGGCTGCGCGCCACCATCTCCTGCGTCTTGTCGAAGCTCTGCAGGCCGGCGACGACCGAGGTGATGACATAGGGCAGGCCGAGCATGACATTGGCCAGCACCAGCCCGCTCAGTGTCTGGATCAGGCCGAGCTTGGCGTAGACGAAGAAGATGCCGATCGCCACGATGATGATCGGCACGATCAGCGGCAGCATCAGCACCATATGCAGCGACCGCATCAGCCGGTTCTGCGCGTTGCTGATGGCATAGGCCGCCGCGGTGCCGAGCGGCGTCGCGATCAGCACGGTCAGCACGCCGAGCATGAGGCTCATCCGCGTGCCCTGCATCCAGTTCGGATTGCCGAAATACTCAGCGTACCAGCGCAGCGAGAGCGCCGGCGGCGGGAAGGTCAGGAAGCGCGTGCTCGAGAACGACATCGGCACGATGATCAGCACCGGCAGCATCAGGTAGATCAGGATCAGCCCGACGACGAGACCGAAGGCGAGGCGCGGCAGCAGCGAGGTCTTCATTTCTGCCCCAGCATCTTGTCGAGCGGGATGATGCGGCCGACCGCAGCGAAGATCACGAGCACGCAGGCGAGCAGCACGACGCCGACGGCGCTGGCCGCGCCCCATTGCGCGTAGAGCTCGACATTGCGGCTCACCACCATCGAGATCATCACGGTGCGCCCGCCGCCGAGCAGCTCGGGCGTGATGTAGAAGCCGAGCGTCAGCACGAAGACGAGGGTGAGCCCGGCGACGACGCCCGGCAGCGACAGCGGCAGGAAGATGCGCCGGAAGCTGTAGAGCGGGCCGCCGCCGAGGCTGGCGCCGGCGAGCATCAGCTCGCGCGGGATATTCTGCATGGTCGAATAGAGCGGCAGCACCATGAAGGGCAGCAGGATGTGCACGGTCGCGATCACCGTGCCGAGCTCGTTGTGGACCATCGCGAGCGGCTCCGTGATCAACCCGAAGCGTTCGAGCAGCTGGTTGGCGACGCCAGTACGCTGCAGCAGCACGAGCCAGGCATAGGCGCGCACAAGAACGCTGGTCCAGAACGGCAGCATCACGCAGGCCAGGATCAAGACGTTCCAGGGCCGCTTGGCGTGAGCCGCCGCATAGGCGACCGGATAACCGAGGAGCAGAGTGAGGAGCGTCACCATCAAGGCGATGCGGAAGGTCAGCGCGAAGCTGCGCCAATAGACCTCCTCGGTGAAGATGCGGCGGTAATGCTCGAGCGTGAAGCCGTTGTCGTAGACGGACTGGACTGCCAGCCAGCCGACCGGGATCACCACCAGCGCGACGATCACCATCACGGCGGGCGCCGCGAGCAGCGTCATCAGCGCCTGCTCGCGGCGCTGATGACGGAGGGATGGGTCGATCGCCTGGGTAGTCATGTGCTCCATCCTCGCCAGCCCGCCATGCGGGACCTGCCCCCTCTCCCCTTGCGGGAGAGGGCTGGGGTGAGGGGTCTCGCGACCTCGATCGCAAGGCGCCCTTCAACGGTCGAAAGACCGTCGGGACCTGCGCGACCCCTCATCCGACCCTGCGGGCCACCTTCTCCCGCAAGGGGAGAAGGAAAAAGCGACCTCACTTCTGCATGAACTGCAGCCAGCGCTTCTCGGCGGCTTCGCCGGCTGGCGAGGTCCACCAGGCATAAGACATCAGGGCCTGCACCTTGGCGTTCTCCGGCGCGCTCGGCAGCTCCTTGACTCGCGCCTCGGAGATGACCTTGGTGTCATAGGCCTTCGGGTTGGCCGGGCCGTAGTCGATATGCAGCGGCAGGTTGGCCTGGTGCACCGGATCGACCGCCTCATTGAGGAACTTGATCGCGGTCGGCAGGTTGGGCGCGCCCTTGAGCACGCAGAGCGATGTGCTCTGCAGGATGCCCTGATTGTAGGTATAGGTGACCTTGGCGCCTTCCTTCGCGAGGGCGCTGATGCGGCCATTCCAGGCCATCACCATGTCGACCTCGCCGTCGTTCAGCAGCTGCGCCGACTGGGCACCGGAGGTCCACCACACCGTGATGTTCGGCTTGATCTCCTCGAGCTTCTTGAAGGCGCGCTCGACATCAAGCGGGTAGAGCTTGTCCGGGGCGACGCCGTCAGCCATCAGCGCCGCCTCCAGCGTCGCCAGCGGGTGATTGCGCAGCGAGCGGCGGCCGGGGAATTTCTTCACGTCCCAGAAGTCGGCCCAGCTCTTGGGCGCGCTGGCGACATCCGGGAATTTCTTCAGGTTGTAGCCGAGCACGCTCGAATAGAACTCGTAAGCGACCGAATAATCGCTTCGATACTCGGCCGGCATCGCCGCTGCGTTCGGGATCTTGCTGAAGTCGAGCTTCTCGACGATGCCCTGCTCGCCGCCGCGCAGGCAGAAATTGGTGGCGACGTCGACGACGTCCCAGGTCGGCTTACCTGATGCGACCTGCGAGCGCATGATCGGCCAGGCGTCGGGCACGCTGTCCTGGTTGATGGTGATGCCGAGCTTCTTGGCGGCGGGATCGAGGATCGCGATGGTCTGCGCCTTCTGATAGGCGCCGCCCTGCGAGACGAACATGATCTGCTCCGCCGCCATGGCAGAACCGAGCAGCGCGAGGGAGAACCCTGCGACGGCGCAGGTCGTCCGGATCTTCAAGCTCATAGCCATGTCCTGTTCCCCTGTTGTTTTGGATCGGAGCTTCGAGGCCTACCGTCCGATCGCATCCAAAAACTGGTACCAGCCGGCGACCAGACGGACCGCCGGTTCTCGAAGCGGATAGAAGGGCACGGGCCGCATGCGGCCGATGTCGAGCAGCCCGACATCGGGGCGCTCGCCACGCGCGAAGGCGGCGAGGTAGCGCCCCATCAGGCTCGACATGGCGACGCCGGCGCCGTTGTAGCCCATGGCCGTCAGCACGCGGTCGTCGACGCGCCCGACATGCGGTACGGAATCGAGCGTCATCGCCACCAGCCCCGACCAGGAAAAGGCCAGCGGCACATCGGCCGCCTGCGGGAAGATGTCGATCATCGCCTTGTGCAAGGCATTGAAGGCGGCGGCGGAATCCGCCTTGCCGAAGGCGCCGCGCCCGCCGAAGACGATCCGGTCGTCGACCATGCGGAACCAGCGCATCATCCGCTTGCTCTCGGTATAGGTCCGGCCCGTCGGCATCACGCTGGCGGCGAGGCCCGGCGAGAGCCTGTCGGTCGCGATGATGGCGCTGCGGAACGGGATCAGGGTGCGCTGGAACGCGCGGGTCGCGGGCGTCAGATCGGAATAGCTGTTGGTCGCGATGATCGCCTGCTTCGCTCGCACCGTGCCCCGGGGCGTCTCGACCAGCACGCCGTCACGTTCGCGCTTGAGGCCGAGCGCCGGCGTGTGGCTGTGCACGGGGATGCCCTGCGCGGTCACGCTTCGCGCGAGGCCGCGCAGATAGTTGAGCGGGTGGATGCCGCCCGAGCCGGCATTGAGCACGCCGCCGACGAAGCCGGCGGAGCCCGTCTCCTCGCGCACCTGTCCGGCATCGAGCACGGTCATCGTGGTGTCGCCGAGTTCGGCGCGAAGCCACTGCGCTTCCTTCACCGCATAGGCCAGCGTTTCGTGGTTGTGTGCGGCCTTGACCTGGCCGGCGCGGGTCAATCCGGCATCGGCGATGCTGCAGGTATCGACCAACTTGGCGACGATATCGGTCGCCTCATGGGCGATATCGTACATTCTTTTCGCCATGTCCCGGCCATGGGCGGCGGCAATCGCCGGGAAGGACAGGCGGAACTTCGCGGTGACGACGCCGCCATTGCGGCCGCTCGCGCCCCACCCCGGTTCGTTGGCCTCGAGCACCAGCGGCGCAAGGCCGCTGGCGGCGAGATGATGGGCGGCCGAGAGCCCGGTATAGCCGGCGCCGATGATCACGACATCCGCCTGCGCATCGCCGGCGAGCGGCGGCAAGGCAGGCAGCGGCGCAGCCGTCGCCCGCCAGAGCGAGGGCGCGGCATCGAGGGCCTGCCAGGATGTCGGCGCGGCCATCATGCGGGTCAGGCCCGTTCCGCCTCGACCGCGTCGGCAAGCGCCTTCAGCGTCGGGAAATGGTAGTCTGGCTTCGTGATCTCCGGCACCGCCGGCGTGCCGCCGAAGCCGGTCTGGCCCTGGCGCCGCTCGATCCAGCAGGTGGCATAGCCGAGCGACTTGGCGACGCGGATGTCGTGGTACTGGCTCTGCGCGACGTGGAGAATCTCCTCCTGCTTGTAGCCGAAAGCCGATTGGCGGCCGCGGTTGAAGGCGAAGAAAAGCGGATCGGGCTTGGGATGGATCGCCTCGTCGGCGGTGATGCTGTCGTGGAACGGGTTGCCGAGCGTGTGCGAGTAGCAGGTGAAGCTCGGCCGGTCGGCATTGGTCATCGCCACCAGCCGGTAATGCCTGCGCAGCCGCGCCAGCGCCTGCGCCGAATCCGGGAAAGCGGGATGGCGCAGGATGGCGAGCTGGAAGGCATCGGCCGTGGCATCGTCATGCGGCAGGCCGAGTTCCCTGGCGAGGTGGATGTAGACGAGCTTCATCACCTCGCTGGAGCGCTCGTGATGCAGCTCGCGACCCTTGAGGTAGGGCGCGAAGATCTCGTCGTCGGTCAGCTTGGCGGCGGCCGGGCCGCCAAGGCGCCGGACCGCGCCGAGGACGCCGGCCTCGAAGTCGATCAGCGTGCCGACGACGTCGAATGTGAGAACCTTGAAATCGCTGAGGGCCATGGTCTGGTGTCTCTGCTGGGGAGGGGGTCAGGCGCCGGCTTTCGGCACGATGATCGTGTCCTGCGGGTGCAGGCTGAGGGCGAGGCGCCCCCCGACTGGCGGGATGCGGCGCGCGGCTTCGTAATGGCTGGGCTGGCGCAGGCTGAGCGCCGTGCCGTCGTCGAGTACCAGGAAGACGCGCAGGCTCTCGCCCTGGAAGACGACATCGGTGACGCGGGCTTCGAGCCGGTTGCGTTCCGGGCTGCCGGAACCGTCCTCGATCAGCAGCTTCTCGGTCTGGATCGCGAGCACGAGCTCGCCGTTCGGCGCGATCGGCCGGGCGCTCTTCAGCACCGTTCCGGCGAGCGAAACGCTGTCCGGCCCGGCGCGCTCGACCGGCAGCAGCGTCGCCTCGCCGATGAAGCTGGCGACGAAGGCGTTGGCGGGGTGGTCGTGCAGGCGCTCGGGCTTGTCGATCTGGACCAGCTTGCCGTCCTTCAGGATGGCGACCCGGTCGCTCATCGTCAGTGCCTCGCGCTGGTCGTGGGTGACATAGATGATCGTTGCGCCCAGCCGCTTGTGGAGCTGGCGCAGCTCGATCTGCATGTTCTCGCGCAACTGCTTGTCGAGCGCCGAGAGTGGCTCGTCCATCAGGATCAGGCGCGGCTCGAAGATCATGGCGCGGGCGAGCGCGACGCGCTGGCGCTGGCCGCCGGAGAGCTGACCGATGCCGCGCTCCTCGTAGCCGGCGAGGTCGACCATGGCGAGCGCGCCGCGGACCTTCTCGGCATAGGTCGATTTGGGCAGGCGCCGGGCCCGCAGAGGGAAGGCGACGTTCTCGCCGACGCTCATATGCGGGAACAGCGCGTAGTTCTGGAAGACGATGCCGATGTCGCGCTTGTGCGGCGGGGTATAGGTGACGTCGCGGCCACCGAGATGGACCGAGCCGCCGGAGGGCTGGATGAAGCCGCCGAGGATGCCGAGCAGGGTGGTCTTGCCCGAGCCGGACGGGCCGAGCAGCGAGACGAATTCCTGTGGGGCGATGTCGAGCGAGACGTCGTCGAGGGCGCGCACCGAGCCGTAATGCTTGCTCGCGGACCTGATCTCGACGCGTTCGCCGCCTATGTTGGCCATGGCATTCTCCCGTACGGATACAGCGACATCGCGGCACTGCGCAGGCAAAGACCGTTTTCGGGACGGGCCATAAGGTGATCTTATGTGAGCCGCACCGGCGCCGATGCCATCAGGCGGTGCGAGCCTCTGCCGGGCCGTCACCGCAAGCTGCATTCGATCGGCTCATGAAAGGGGATTTGGGGCCCCTGCCGCAATTGCCAAATAATCAGGGAAATCATAACCTCATGTAATGTCAGAACTGCGCCGCATGGTCTCGTCGAGCAATGCGCTCTTCGTCTTCGAGGCGGCGGCACGCAGCGGCAGTTTCACCCGCGCGGCCGAGGAGCTGAACGTCACGCAGCCGGCGGTCAGCCGCATGCTGTCGCGCTTCGAGAGCCATCTCGGCCTGCGCCTGTTCGAGCGCGGCCGGCAGGGTGCTGTGCTCACGCCGCAGGGCGAGGTGCTCTATCGCCGGGTGGCGGCCGGTTTCCGCAGCATCGAGGCCGGGCTCGTCGAGATCGAGCAACTGCGTGCGGGCAAGGAGATCGTGACGATCTCGGTCTCCTCCGCCTTCACCACGCATTGGCTGATGCCGCGCATGGACCGTTTCCAGAAGCGCTTCCCCGGCGTCGACCTGCGCTTCCAGATGATCGCCGGCTCGTTGCGCGGGCCGGTCGACAATGTCGATCTCGGCATGCGCTTCGTCGATGCCGGCGAAGCCGTGCCGGCCGAGGCGATGGTGGTGCGCGAGGTCATGCTGCCGGTCTGCAGTCCCGGCTATCGACAAAGCGAGCCGGAAGCGGGGGCGGTGGGCGATGGCAACACGATCATCAACCTGACCGATTCTGCGCTCGACTGGGCCGAGCACTACCCACCCTTCGCCACCGGCCGGTCGGGGCCGGTCAAGACGCTGAGCTTTTCAGACTATGCCGTGGTGGTACAGGCAGCGCTGCTCGGCCAGGGCGTCGCCTTCGGCTGGATCACGGTCGTGTCCCATGCGCTGATGTCGGGCGCGCTGGTGCCGGCCAGCGGCCGGCTGACACGAGGCGAGCGTGCTTGCGTGCTGCTGACGCCGCGCAACCGCCCGCCGAGCCCCGTCGTTGGCGAGATCCGGCACTGGATCGGCACCGAGCTCGAGGCCGAGATCGAGGCGATCGACGCGCTCCATTCCGGCCTCGGTCTGAGGCAGGCCTGCTACGGCTGAGCTGTGCGGACGCGCCTCAGCTCGCGATGTCGATCAGCACCGTCTTATGCCGCAGGTTTTGCTCGACCGCCTGCCGGCCGAGATCCTTGCCGATGCCGGAACTCTTGTAGCCGCCGGTCGGCAGGATGAAGTCGAGCGTGCGGTTGTAGCGGTTGACCCAGACGGTGCCGGCCTGCAGCCGGCGCACTGCGCGCAAGCCTCGGCCGAGATCGCGGGTATAGACGCCGGCGGCGAGGCCGTATTCGGGATGGTCGGCGAGGGCAAAGCCCTCTTCCTCGTCCGTGAAGGTCTGGATGGTGAGGACCGGCCCGAAGACCTCCTCGCGCACCGCCGCCGTCTCGGCACTGACATTGGCGATCAGCGTCGGCTGGTAGAAGGCACCGCAATGGCCGGCGATGCGGCCGCCGCCCATCAGGATGTCGGCGCCCTGATCGCGGCTATGCGCCAAGATGGCGTCGATGCGCCGGGCCTGCAGCTCGGAGATGATCGGAGCGAAGCTGCTTGCGGCCTTCCAGGTCGGACCGGGCGTGACGGATGAGAGCTTTGCGCGCAGCGCTGCGACCAACGCCTCGGCGACCTGCGCCTGCACGATCAGCCGCGAGCCGGCGACGCAGGCCTGCCCGGCGTTGGCCAAGAGAGAACCGGCGATGCAGGCGGCCGCCTTGTCGAGGTCGGCATCGGCGAAGACGAGCTGCGGGCTTTTTCCGCCGAGCTCAAGCGTGACCGGCTTGATGCCGCTTTCGGCGGCGGCCTTCATCACCGCGATGCCGGTGCGGGTCGAACCGGTGAAGGAGAGCTTGGCGATGCCGGGGTGGCGGCTGAGCGCGTCGCCCGTCACGGCGCCGGTGCCCTGAACGACGTTGAAGATGCCGGCCGGGATGCCGGCCTCGACCGCGAGCTCAGCCAGCCGCACCGTCGAGAACGGCGTCAGCTCAGAGGGTTTCAGGACGATGGCGTTGCCGGCGGCCAGCGCCGGCCCGGCCTTCCAGCTCGCCATGCTGAGCGGGAAATTCCACGGCGTGATCGCGCCGACCACACCATAGGGCTCCGAGACGATCATGCCGAGATGGTCGGCGCGCGTCGCCGCGACCTCGCCGCCGAGCTTGTCGGCCCATTCGGAGAAGAAGCGGATGCCGTCGGCGACGCTGGCGACGTCGCCGGTCACCGCCTGGGCGATCGGCCGGGTCGAGCCGAGCGCCTCCAGCCGGCCGAGCTCCTCGGCACGCTCCTCGATCAGGTCGGCCCAGCGTCGCATGGCGCGGGCCCGCTCGCGCGGTGGCCGTGTCGCCCAGCCGCTCGCCCGGACGGCGCGTGTCGCATCGCTCACAGCCCGGTCGACGGTCGCTGCATCCGCGACCGGCAACTCGGCATAGTCGACGCGGTCGGAGGGGCGGGCGACGGGGATGCGCTCGCCATTGCCGACATTGGCGCCGCCGATATAGTGGCCCGTGGCGAAGGCGACCGATTCAGGCGCGAAATCGGCCATGGTCTAGAGACCGACCAGGCCCGGCAGGCCGCCAATGTCCTTGATCTCGTGCGTGCTGTAGTAGGGGTTGGACGGCTCGTGGCCGCGATTGACGAAGACGCGGCGGGCGATCTTCATATCGTAGGCGGTCATCTGGTCGTAGCGGAAGCTCGACGAGCAGTGCATCACATCCTGCGGACCGCAGCCGAGCATGTCGAACATGTACTCGAAGGCGCGCATGCGCGGCTTGTAGGCCTGGGCTTCCTGCGCGGTGTAGGCGGCGTGAAAGGGCGCGCCGAGCCTGGCGACCGAATGCGGGATCAGATCCGTCATCGAGTTCGAGAGGATGACGAGCGGAATTTCCTTGGCGACCTTGGCGAGGCCGGCAGGCACGTCCGGATGCGGGCCCCAGCTCGGGATCTCGTCGATGATGCGCTGGGCGTCGGCCGGATCATAGGCGATGCCGAGGAGCTTGCAGGTCCGCTCCACCGCATTGCGGACGACGTCCTGATAGGGCTTCCACGGGCCGAGGACCTCGTCGAGGCGATAGTTCGAGAAGGCGTCGCAGAAGGCGTCCATCTGCTCAGGCACGAGCCGACCTGCATAAGCACGCCGGGCCGCCGGAGCCATCTCGAAATAGATCAGCGTACCGTAGCAGTCGAAGGTGATGAATTTCGGCCGGAAGCTGCTCATCGTCTCGCTTTCGATTATTGCGACGGCTGCCTGCCGCTCGGAAAAGGCTAGAGCGCGAGCGCGGGCACGGAGGCGGAATCGCATCGGCGCGACCAAAGATTCTGCCGATGAACGGGGATGCTTCGGCATGGATTGCTGCGCGTGCCGAGGCAGGATGGACAGGCCGGGCGCTCTCACCGCAGCTCGGCCAGCCCAACCTCGTTGCGAAATCTCATGACCGTCGAAACCGTCCTCGCCGACCTCGTCGGCTTTCCCTCCGTCTGCCGCACGCCGAACGGGGCGATCATCGAGCATGTCCGGGCCTATCTCGCCGGCCATGGCGTCGACAGCGTGATCGTGCCGGGGCCGGAGGGCGACCGCGCCAATCTGTTCGCCACGATCGGGCCGAAGGCCCCGGGCGGCATCATCCTCTCGGCGCATCTCGACGTGGTTCCGGCGCCGCCCGAAGGCTGGCTCGGCGACCCCTTCCGGCTGCGACGCGACGGCGAGCGGCTGATCGGGCGCGGTGCGGTCGATATGAAGGGCTTTGCGGCCTGCGTGCTGGCGAGCGTGCCGGCCCTCGTCGCGACGCCGCTGGCGCGGCCGGTGCACATCGCGCTGTCCTATGACGAGGAGGTCGGCTGCGTCGGCGTGCGCCACCTGATCGCCCGGCTGCCGGAGCTCGCCCCGCCGGTGCTCGGCTGCATCGTTGGCGAGCCGAGCGGGCTGAGGCCGGTGCTGGCTCACAAGGGCAAGATCGCTCAGCGCGTCACGGTGCACGGCAAGGCTGGGCATTCCTCACGCACCGATCTCGGCGACAATGCGATCCACTATGCGGCGGGCTTTATTGCCGCGATCCATGAGGAAGCGCTGCGCCATGGTCGGCAGGGGCCTTTCGCCGAGGCCTTCGCACCGCCCTATTCGACGATCCAGGTCGGTGTGATCAAGGGCGGCACCGGCATCAACATCGTGCCGGCGCAATGCGTGTTCGAGGTCGAGGCCCGTGCCATCGCCGGGCGGGAGCCCGCCGCGCTGCTCGGCTTCCTGCAAGGCGCCGCCGAGCGGATCCGGCGCGAAGCTGCCGCGACGGGGCACAAGGTCGATTTCAGCTTCGAGACCCTGAGCGACTACCCGCCGCTCGCGCTCCACGAGGCCGATCCGCTTGTCGCCTTCGCCGAGGCGGCCTCAGGCCAGGCGCGCCAGGCGGCCGTCAGCTACGGCACCGAGGCCGGCCTGTTCCAGCGGGCAGGCATCGCCGCGATCGTCTGCGGTCCCGGCGATGTCGACCGCGCCCACAAGCCGGAAGAGTACATCACCGACGCCGAGCTCGCTGGGGCTATGACGATGATCGCGCGCGTCGCCGAGCGTCTCTGCTGAGGCTCAGAACTCGCCGATCTCGCCGCGGGAGCCGTCGACGAGGCGGGAATGCCTGAACGGGCGTGGATCGACGATCGGCGTGTCGCCGGTCGCAAGGTCGGCGGCGAGATGGCCGGCGGCGGGGCCGAGGCCGAAGCCGTGGCCGCTGAAACCGGCCGCCAGCACGAAGCCGGAGAGGCCGGCGACCGGCGAGATCACCGGCACCGCATCGGGCGTGGAATCGATGTAAGCGCCCCAGCTTTCGCGCACGGCGATGGTCTTCAGCGGCGGGAAGATGGCGTGGGCGCGCTCGATCAGCGTGGTCATGGCGCGCCGGCTCGGTGCCGGGTCGAGCACACGGATCGCCTCGAAGGGCGTGATCTCGTCGAGCTCCCAGCTCCCGAACGCCTCCGGCCCCTTGAAGAAGGAGGTGCCGATGCCGAGCTCGACCGCCTTCAGCCGCTTGATGAACATCGGCAGGAATTCGCGGGCGTAGCGCAGGCCCTGCGGTGTGACCTCGAGCGTGCCCTTGCCGCTGATCGCGACCGTATAGCTGCCGTCGAGGCGACGGGTCAGCGCGATCTCGGGAGTGTAGAAGGCGTCGAGGAGCTCCGGCGCCGGCTCGGTCCGCAGGCTGGTCGCGCGAATGCTCGCCTGCGGGAAGGCGATGCCATGGCGGCGGCAGAAGGCGGAGGCCCAGGCGCCGCCGGCGAGGATTACCGCATTGGTGCGGATCGTGCCCTTCTCGGTGACGACGCCGGTGACGGCACCATTGGTGATGTCGAGCCCGCGTGCGGCGCAGCCTTGATGGACGCTGGCGCCGTTGCGGCGAGCGCCGTCGGCCATCAGCGGCGCTGCGAGCGCCGGCTCGGCCTTGCCGTCGGTGACGGAATGCAGCCCGCCGCGCCAGCTTTGCCCGCTGGCGGCGGTCATTGTCGCGGTTTCAGGTCCGGTGAGCATCGTGGTCTCGACGCCGAAGGCCTTGGCGGTCTCGCGCCAACGCTCCCATTGCGCCAGCTGCGCGGCGTCGTTGCTGGCATAGACCAGGCCGCAGCGACGAAAGCCACTGTCGCGGCCGAGCTCTTCGCTCAGCTTCTCCCAGAGCTCCATCGCGCGGATCGCGAGCGGCAGTTCGCGGGCGTCACGGTTCTGCTTGCGGCACCAGCCCCAGTTGCGGCTCGACTGCTCGCCGCCGACCACGCCCTTCTCGACCAGCGCTACCGAGCGGCCGCGCCGCGCCAGATAATAAGCCGCGGCAGCGCCGACGATGCCGCCGCCGATGACGACGACATCCGCTGCCGCGGGCAGCGCCGCGCTGCTGGCGATGCGTTCGATGGTCGGCGGCATGGAAGGCTCCGGAAAGCGCCGCGTTACAAGGCGGCGGGACTGCGTGGTCAGGGCAGGGCGCGCCTCACATCAGCCCGGGCTCGCCGAGGTCGGTCCCGTCGATGAGGCGGCTGTAGCGGTAGGGATGGGGATCGACGATCGGGCTGTCGCCGGTGACGATGTCGGCCGCGAGTCGCCCCGCCGCCGGTCCGATGCCGAAGCCGTGGCCGCTGAAGCCGGCAGAGACATGCAGGCCCGGCAGCTGGTCGATGGCCGAGATGACCGGCACCCAGTCGGGTGTGAAGTCGATCAGCCCGCCATATTTGTGCTTGATCTCGACATTGGCGAGTTGCGGGAAGATCTCGGCGAGCCGTTTCCTGGCGAAGGTGATCAATTCCTCCTGCGCTGGCGGATCGTAGGTCCGCATCCGCTCGAAGGGCGAGATCGAGTCATTGCTCCAGCGCATCAGCGCCTCGGGCCCGAAGAAGAAGGACTTGCCCGCGCGGATCGTCAGCAGTCTGTGGCGCTTCTTGAAGGTCTGCCAGAACGGCCTGGCATTGAGCATGCCGTGCGGCGAAAGCTCGAGCAGGCCGCGCCCGCTGATCCCGACCGTGTACCCGCCATCGACCCGGCGGCGGATGGTGAGATCCGGCGTCGAGATGCCGCCCGTGGTGATCTCCGGCGCCGGCCCGGTGAAGAACGAGGTCGACTTGATGCCGGCGAGCGGCATGCGGATGCCGTGATGCCGGGCGAACATCGCGGTCCAGACGCCGCCGGAGAGCAGCACCGCCGAGGTCCGGATCGTGCCCTTCTCGGTGACGACGCCGGAGACGCGCCCGGCCGCGGTTTCGAGACCACGCGCCGCGCAGTCCTGGTGGATGGTGACGCCGAGCCGGCGCGCAGCCTCGGCGATGGCCGGAACCGCCATGGCAGGCTCGGCTCGGCCATCAGTCGGCGAATGCACGCCGCCGACCCAGTCACCCTTGGCATGCGGCGCCAGGGCCCGGGCCTCCTCGGCGCTCAGCGTGCGCGTCTGCATCTGGTACTGGCGAGCCTTCTCGCCCCAGCCTTCCCAGGCATCAAGGTCGGACTGGCGGGTCGTCAGATAGGTCAGGCCGCTGCGGCGGAAGCCGACATCGTTGCCGACCTCTTCTGAAAGTCCGTTCCACATCTCGACCGCCCGCATCGCCAGCGGCAGCTCGCGCAGGTCGCGGTTCTGCTGGCGGCACCAGCCCCAGTTCCGGCTCGACTGCTCGCCGGCGAGGTAGCCCTTCTCGACCAGCGCCACCGAATGCCCCTTTTTCGCCAGATGGTAGGCGGCGGTGACGCCGGCGATGCCGCCGCCGATGACCACGATATCGGCCGCTGCGGGCAAGGCTTCGTCGCTTTGGACGCGGTTGACCGGGGGCGACATGGCGGCGTTGTCCTTGGGAGAGGTCGTGCTGGCGCGCAGACCGAAACGGGAGGCCGGTATTCAAGCCCGAACCATCTGGAACCCTATGCCAAAGGAAGGGCTGGATTCGGCAGATTCTTTTGGTTGTCCCGGCAAAGGACAGTGGCCATCGCCGGCCGCGCCCTGCCTATGATGGGGCCGGGCCGCCAATGCGACGGCCGATACGGTCAACCGCCAGGCAAAAGGCGGTGACCGTGCCACGGTCTCACAAGGGCCGTCGACAACAAGGGGATCGACGATGAACAAGCCGTCCACGAAGACGCCTGGCCTCGCTTTGCCTGCCCTGCATCGCCGCGAGGTCCTGGCGCTGGGCGCCGGCGGCATCCTTGCCGCGTCCGGCCTCGGCGCGCGCGCCCAGGGCAAGGCGCCCCCGCCCCCGCCCGCCAAGCCGAGCGGCCAGGTCGTGGTCGGTCTGTCGCAGGAGCCGACTGCCTTCAACCCGCTGATGCCCGGCATCGAGGTTGACGAGACCGTCTGGATGCAGGTGTTCAACACCATGTGGCTGGCCCAGCCCGACGGCTCGCTGGTTCCCGATCTCGCCGCCGAGGTGCCGAGCGAGGCCAATGGCGGCATCTCGGAAGGCGGCCTCGCCTGGAAGGTCAAGCTGCGCGAAGGCATCACCTGGCATGACGGAGCGCCCTTCACCGCCGAGGACGTCAAGTACACGCTCGAGCTGATCAATGCGCCGGGCTTCAAGGCGCGCACCCGCGTCGGCCACTCGCTGGTCAAGGACATCAAGGTCACCGGCCCGCTGGAAATCTCCTGGCGCATGGAGAAGGCCTATGCGCCCTATCTCGCGCTGCTCTCCAACACCTTCATCGTGCCCAAGCACATTCTGGAGAAGGCGGCCGACCCGAACACGGCGCCATTCAACGGCGCGCCGGTCGGCACGGGCCCGTTCAAATGGGGCACGCGCACGCCGGGCGACAACATCCAGCTCGTCGCCAACGAGAAATACCACGGCAAGGGGCCGTATCTGGAGAAGGCCGTACTGAAATACGTGCCCGATCAGACTGCGCTCTATGCCCAGTTCCGCACCGGCCAGGTCGACCTGATTATCGGCACCGGCATCCCGGCCAATTTCTACGCCGAGGCGGTCAAGCTGCCCGGCCGCAAGGTGGTGAAGATCCCGAGCGCCTCGCTCGAGGTGCTGATGCCGAATCTCGAGCACCCGGCCTTGTCCGACAAGGCGGTGCGCAAGGCGCTCTACGCCTCGATCAACAAGCAGGCGATCATCGACATCGTCTTCTACGGCCTGCACATCCCGACCGAATCCTTCATGCCGCAGGAATCCTGGGCCTACGATCCGAGCCTGCCGAAGCAGTCCTACGACCCGGCTCTCGCCGGCAAGATCCTCGACGATGCCGGCTGGAAGCGCTCCGGCTCGGGCGTGCGCATGAAGAATGGTGTGCCGCTCGAATTCGCGGTCTCGACCACGACGGGAGCGGCGCTGCGTGAGCAGTGCCAGCAGTTGATGCAGCAGGACTGGCAGCAGATCGGCATCAAGATGGCGATCAACAACATGCCCGCCGCCGTGATCTGGGGCGAGTTCTACACCCGCTCCAAGTTCCAGTCCCTGCTGGTCGGCACCGCCTTCCGCACGGTGATCGATCCCGATCCGGCGCATCGCTTCGGCTCGGACGCGATCCCGGCCAAGAGCGGCAACGGCGCCAACCAGATGCAGTGGCAGAACGCCGAGGCCGATGCCCTGATGAAGCAGGGCCAGGAGAGCTTCGATCCGGAGAAGCGCAAGGCGATCTACCGGAAGCTGCAGGTGCTGGTGCGCGAAGAATTGCCGATCCTGCCGATCTACCAGTACGCGCCGGTCGAGGGCTACAAGGAGGGGCTGATCGGCTACCAGCCCAACATCAACGCCAGGCAGAACACCTGGAACATGGGCCAGTGGTACTGGGCCAAGTGACGTGATGCGCGATCTGAACCGCGCCGGCATCAAGCCGGCGCTGGCCGGGGGCAGGGCGCCATGATCGCCTTTCTCCTGCGCCGGCTCGGGCAGTCGCTGCTGCTCTTGCTGATCGTCTCGGTGATCGGCTTCGCCATCCTGCATCTGGCTCCCGGCGGGCCGATGTCGCAGTTCGCCGCCGGCGGCGACATGACCCAGGCTGATCTCGACCGCATCGCGGAACAGCTCGGGCTCAACCGCCCGCTGCCGGTGCAATACATCGAATGGCTCTGGCGCATGCTGCGCGGCGACTGGGGCGTGTCCTATCGCGACCAGCAGCCGGTGCTGCACATCATCACCTCGCATCTGGGCGCGACGCTGGAGCTGATGCTGACCTCGACGCTGCTCGCCATGCTGATCGGCGCCTGGGTCGGCATTCTCGGCGCGATCCGGCGCTATTCGCTGTTCGACTCGCTCGCCACCGTCGGCGCCATGATTGCGCTCTCGATCCCGACCTTCTGGTTCGGCCTCGTCATCATCTATGTCTTCTCGGTCGGGCTCGGCTGGCTGCCCGCGGGCAACCGCTACACCATGGGCGACGGCTCGTTCCTCAACCAGGTGCACCACCTGATCGGGCCCTGCATCGTGCTGGCGCTGGTCTCGACCGCGGTGTGGAGCCGCTACATGCGCTCCTCCATGCTCGAGGTCGTGAACCAGGACTATATCCGCACCGCTCGCGCCAAGGGCGTGCCGGAGCGGCAGATCCTGATGCGCCATGCCCTGCGCAACGCGCTGCTGCCGATGATCACCATCACCGGCCTGCACGTACCGACGCTGCTCTCCGGCGCCCTGGTGACCGAAACGGTCTTCACCTGGCCCGGCATGGGCCGGCTCTTCCTCGATTCGATCAGCTATCGCGACTACCCCGTGGTCATGGGCATCCTGATGTTCACCGCCGTGCTCGTTCTGCTGGGGTCGCTGCTCGCCGATCTGCTCTACGGCGTCGCCGACCCGCGCATCTCGAGGAGCGGACGATGAGCGGCGTGCCCTTCACCAGCACCGCCGAGCCGGCGCTGCCGCCGGCGCCGGGCTTCTGGAACAGCCCGGGGCTGCGCCGCTTCCGACGGCACAAGCTCGCGGTCTTCGGCGCGGCGACGATCGTCTTCCTGACGCTCGCCTGCATCGTCGGCCCCTGGCTGCTGCCTTACACCGACACCTTCATCGACATCCGCAACCGCTTCGCGCCGCCCTTCGCCGGTCCGCATGTGCTCGGAACCGATCCGCTCGGCCGCGACATCCTCGCGCGCCTCCTGATGGCGGGGCGGATCTCGCTCGCAGTCGGCTTCTCGGCCATGGCGATCGCGATGGCGATCGGCATCGTCGTCGGCATGGTCGCCGGCTTCTACGAAGGGGCACTCGGCGCGGCACTGATGCGCTTCGTCGATGCGATGCTGTGCTTCCCGTCGATCTTCCTGCTGCTGGCGATCTCGGCGCTGATTTCGCCTTCGGTGCCGTCGATCATCCTTCTTATCGCGATGACCTCCTGGATGGAGGTCGCCCGCGTGGTCGAGGCGCAGATCCGCTCGCTGAAGACGCGCGAATTCGCGCAGGCGGCCGTCTCCTTCGGCGCGAGCAACCGGCGCATCATGGTCCGCGAGCTTCTGCCGAACGCGATCGCGCCGATCGTCGTCGCGGCGACGCTCAATGTCGCCCACGCCATCCTGGCCGAGAGTTACATCTCCTTCCTCGGTTTCGGCATCCAGCCGCCGACGCCGAGCTGGGGCAACATGCTGGAAAGTGCCCAAAGCTATCTCACCAGCGCGCCCTGGCTCGCCATCATTCCGGGCGCCGCCATCACGCTCGCCGTCACCAGCTTCAACTTCATCGGCGACGGCCTGCGCGACGCCCTCGATCCGAGGATGGAAGGCCAGTGACGGGAGAGCTCGCCGAGCTCTGGCGCTATCCGGTCAGCTCGATGGCCGGCGAGCAGCTGGCCCAGCTCCAGGTCGAGGCCGGCGGGGTCGCCGGCGACCGGATCTGGGGGCTGCTCGACGCCGCGACCGGGCGCATCGCCTCTCCCGGCCGCGAGAAGCACTTCATCGGCGTGCCACGCGCCCATGCCAAAGCCGTGGAGGAGGGCGTCGCCCTCTCGCTCGACGGCGAGCGCTGGGTGGGGCCGCAGGATACGCAGTTGCTGGAGAGCCTGTCGCGGACCTTCGGGTTCATGCCGGTGCTGAAGCCGTTCGATGCCGTTGGATCAGGCGGGTTCCGGCCGCGCTACGAGCATGCACCGATCCATCTCGTCACCAGCGCGGCGCTGCGCAGCCTCGAACGGGAGCTGCCCGGCAGCGTCATCGATGCTCGCCGCTTCCGGCCCAATCTCCTCGTCAATTGGCCCGATGGAACGGAGGCCATACCGGAGCATGGCTGGATCGGGCGTGAAATCAGGATCGGAGAGGTCGTGCTGCACGGGCGCGAGCCCTGCGGACGCTGCGGCTTCATCACGATCGCGCAGGAGGGCTTGCCTCAGGACGTCGAGATCCTGCGGACGGTGGTCAAGCGCCACGAACGCAATTTCGGGATCTATTGCGACGTGGTGACGCCGGGCGAGATCGCAGCAGGTGCAGCTGTTACCGTCGACTAGGCCAAACGGTTACTCGGCCGCCTGCGCGATTTCAGGGATATCCTGTCCAACCTCGGGAATCTGCGGATAATCCCGCCGAACGGCAACGAAGGCGGCGGCGACATCTCGTGCGCCGGAACCGTCCCGCATCACGGCGAAGAGCTTGGTCTTGGTGAAGAAGCGCCAATGCACCGGCAGACCCGCCAGCAGCCGTGTCAGCGCGGCGTAGTTGCGCTCCGTCCAGACCTGCTCGAAGGCATCCCGCTCCGGGCCGAAATGGAAGTGTGTCTGGTGGGCCCGCGTCCTCAGCTCTGCCCGCAACGCCGCCGTCGCATCGGGATCGACGGCGCCTCCCTCGATCACCACGCCATAGAGCGCCCGCGCCGCCTCAAGGCTGACATAGCCGCGCTCGACATCGAGCAGGACCCGCTCCGGCTCGCGCTCCAATGGCGAGCCGCGCCCGCCTCCGCCCGGCGAATGGATATGGATCACGTCGCCCGGCTCGGCGACGGCGATGTCGGTGTTGCCGAGAATGCGCTCGTTGGGACCGCCGGGATTGATGATGAAGTTCGAGGTCTCGGCCGAAAGCCCGCCGAGCGTGCCCCACGGCCGGAAATGCGAGCGGTCGCGGTTGCGCACGGTGATGCGCGAGTTCGGCGAGAACACCTTGAACTCCATCACTGTCGCGAGCCCGCCGCGCCAGCGCCCGGCGCCGCCTGAATCCGGTAGGAGCCCGTAGCGCATGAACCGGATCGGCACCTCGGTCTCGGTGATCTCGATCGGCGTGTTCTTGAGATAGGCGGCGTCGGCGCCCGAGCCGTTCGGTCCGTCGCGATGCGGCATGCCGCCACCACCGCCGACCACCGGGTTGATCGCCGCGATGACGCTGCGATGCGTCTTCTCGTCGGTGGTCATCACGTTGACGATCGAGCTCGAGCCGGCCGGCGCCGCCGGCAGGCGCTCGGGCGCGGCGAGGCTGAAGGCGCCGAAGATCAGGCTGCGCAGGCGTGCGCAGGTCAGGCTGCGCATGCCGACCGCAGCCGGGAACGACGGATTCAGCACCGTCCCTTCCGGCGCGATGCAGGTAAAGGGCCGGGTCAGGCCGGAATTGAGCAGGAGCTGCGGGTTCAGCGTGTAGAGTACGTAGTAGACGCCGACGAGCAGCAGCGTATGGCGCGGGTCGGAGCCGGTCGGCACGTTGAGCGAGGAGCCGAGCTGCGGGTCCGATCCCGTGAAGTCGAGGATCGCCTCGTCGCCCTTGATGGTCAGCGTCAGCGCCAGCCGGCAGGGATTGCCGTCGACACCGTCCTCGTCGGCATAATCGGAGAAGACGTACTCGCCATCGGGAATGGAACGCAGGATCTCGCGAGCCTGATGCTCGGCATAGTCCATCAGTCCGCCCAGCCCGTCCATGAAGCCCTTGGCGCCGAACTTGGCGACCATCGCCTGGATCTTGCGCTCGCCGGTGTTGAGCGCGCCGGCCAGCGCCTTGAGGTCGCCCATGTTGAGCGCGGGCTTGCGCACGTTCATCATCATGATGCGTAAAACGGTCTCGTCGAAGGCGCCGTCGCGCATCAGCGTCATCGGCGGGAAGCGGATGCCCTCCTGATGGATCTCGGTGAGCGAGCGCGACAGGCTCGCCGGCACGGCCCCGCCCATGTCGGTGTTGTGGACGTGGCCGCCGACGAAGCAGACGATTTCACCCTCATGGAAGATCGGCTTCCACAGATGCGTGTCGGGCGCGTGGGTGGCAAGATAGCCGCTATAGGGATCGTTGGTGAAGGCGATGTCGCCCGGGCGGTAATCCGGCACCATCTCGATGGCGCGGTTGTAGTTCATGCCCGGATACCAGGTCGCGCCCAGATCCATCGGCACGGCGACGACGCGCCCGCTGCGATCCATCACCATGACGGTGAAGTCCTCGGTCTCCTTGACGAAGGTGGAATGCGCCGTGCGGTAGAGCGTGTAGGCCATGTTCTCGGCCGCGGCCCGGCAATGATTGGCCAGGACCTGCAGGGTCACCTTGTCGACCATGATCAGGCTCCCTCGCGCAGGATGAGATGGAGGTTGAGGAAGGCGTCGACCTCAGCCTCGAAGCCGGCGGGTATGCAGATGGTGGTGTCTTCCTGCGCGACCACGGCCGGGCCGGAGAAATGCTGGCCGCAGCGCAGCGCCTCGCGGTGGAAGAGCGCGACCTCGCGCTCGGCGCCGTCGAGCCAGACCGTGATGGAGCGCGCCGGGATCGCCGCCTCGTCGACCGCTTCGCTCGCCGGGGCGAGCTCGGGCCGCGGCGTCGCGCCGGTGACGACGAGGCGCAGATTGACGATCTGGACCTCCGCCGCCTCGTCGTTGAAATCGTAGATGGCGAGGTGCTGGCGGTGGAAGGCGGCGCGGATCGCAGCGAGGTCACCCTCCGCGAGCCAGCCCTCCGAGAGCGGCACCTCGATCTCGAAGGATTGGCCATGATAGCGCATGTCGGCGCTCAGGCTTTCGACGACCGGCCCGGCGAAGCGCTGGTCCTCGCGGATCCAGGCGAGCCCGTCCTGCTTGAGACGCGCCAGCGCCGCGCGCAGCTGCGGCAGCGAAGCCGGCTCCGCCGCGGCGAAGAGGCTCTGGATGAAGTCGCCCTTCACATCGGCGATCAGCCCGCCCAACGCACTGACGACGCCGGGGCGGCGCGGCACCAGCACGCGTGGGATGCCGAGCTCGCGCGCCAGGAAGCAACCGAGCATCGGCCCGGCGCCGCCGAAGGGCATCAGCGCGAAGTCGCGCAGGTCGACGCCGTAGCGCGCGACGAGCTTGTTGACCTCGACGAACATCTCGGAGACGGCGATGGCGATGATCGCCTCGGCCGTCGCCTCTGCGCTGCGGCCGAGCAGGGCGGCGACCTCGCCGACGACCTTCTCGGCGAGGTCGCGACGCATGCCGATCTGGTCGTAGGCGAGGGCGGTGTGGCCGAGGAGGCCGCAGGTCGCCATCGCGTCGGTGACCGTGGCGCGGGTACCGCCGCGGCCATAGCAGGCGGGACCGGGCGTCGAGCCGGCGCTTTCGGGGCCGACCTTGAGCACGCCGAAGGCGTCGGCCCAGGCGATCGAGCCGCCGCCGGCGCCGATCGAGGTGACCGAGACGCTCGGCACATAGAGCGGGAAGTCGCCGACGACCTCGCCGGTGCCGAATTGCGGCTGGCCCTCGATGATCAGGGCAAGGTCGGCGCTGGTGCCGCCGATGTCGAGGGTGAGGATGTTCTTCGCGCCCGCCTGCTCGGCGAGATAGGCCGCCCCGATCACGCCAGAGGCCGTGCCCGAGAGCAGCATGTTGACGCAGGCGCGCTTGCCGGTCGCGGCGTTCATCACCCCGCCATTCGACTTGGTCAACATCGGACCGGCCGGCACGCCCCGCGAGGCGAGCGCTTCCTCGAGGGCTTCGAGATAGCCGCAGACGCGCGGGTGGACGTAGCCGTTCAGGATCGCGGTGGTGGTGCGCTCATATTCGCGGATAACCGGCCAGACCTCGCTGGTGGTGAAGACGAAGAGCTCCGGCGCCAGCCCGGCGATCAGCGCCCGCGCCTCCGTCTCGTGGACCGGGTTGCGGTAGGCATGCAGGAAGGAGACGATCACGCCATCGACGCCGCGGGCTCTGAGCTTGCTCACCGCATCCTCGAGGGCTTCGCGGTCGAGCGGTTCGGCGACGCTGCCGTCGGAGAGGACGCGCCCGCCGACGCCGAAGACGCGATCGCGTGGGATGAGCTGCTCGGGGCGGGTGCAGAACAGCGAGTACATCTCCGGCATGCGCAGGCGCGCCAGCTCGATCACGTCCTCGAAGCCGGCGGTGGTGACGAGACCGAGCCGACTGCCTTTGCGCTGGATGATGGTGTTGATGCCGACTGTGGTGCCGTGGACGAAGGAGATGATCTCCTCCGGCGCAACGGCATGGCGCTCGTTCAGTAGGTCGAGTCCGGCGAGGAGCTCGCGGCCTGGCGCATCGGGCGTGGTCAGGACCTTGATCGTCTCGACACGGCCGCTGCCGCTCTCCAGCGCGCAGAAATCGATGAAGGTGCCGCCGATGTCGACGCCGATACGCCAGCTCATGATGGGCCCATCCCAGGAAAGACGCGCCAGTCTTGGCGGGCACGCCCTGAGGGGTCCAACACCAAAACCACGGCGCCGGATAAGCCGGCCTTATGCCTCGGGCGCTTCGGGAGCGGGCCGGTCGAGGTCGAGCTGCTGGCAGGCCGTGCGAATGTGGTTGCGCAGCAGCTCGTGGCTGCGCGAGAGCGGCCGGCGCGTGCTGGTGAGCAGGCAGAGCGGCAAGGCGACATGCGGCCGGAACGGACGCGTCACCAGGCCGGGGAAATTGTGCCAGGGCAGGAGGCCGTCGACGACCGCGATGCCGAGCCCCTGCTGCACGAAGGCCAGCGCGATGATCGAGACGTCGATCTCCATCTCCGGCCGGAAAGGCAGGCCTTCCTTGGCCAGCGCATCCCGCAGCAATTGCCCAGGCAACGATTCGGCGCGGTAGGAGATCAGCGTCTCGCCATCGAGATCCTCGGCGCCGACAGAGTCGCGCTCGGCCAGCGGATGGTGGGTCGGCAGCACGCAGACCACGCGGGTGTAGCCGACGACCTCAGTCTCGATGAAGGGCGTCGGCTGGTCCATCATCGCGATGCCGAGCCCGGCCTGGTCGCGGTCGAGCATGGTGAGGATGACCTCGGCCGGCACGACATAGGAGCGCACGCGCGTGTTCGGATGGGCGGCGCGGAAATGGCGCAGTGCCTCCGGGACGAAGGAGAGGGACGGGGGCGCCGAGGCGGCGAGGCGCACGAGACCGGCCTTGCCATGGCGCAGGTCGCGCGTGCGCCGCCTGAGCATTTCGAGGTCGCCGAACAGGCGCTCGACTTCGGGGTAGATCTCCTCCGCTTCCGGTGTGGGGATCAGCCGGCCCTTGACCCGCAGGAACAGCTTGAAGCCGAGTTCGTCCTCGGTGTGCAGCAGGATCTGGCTGAGCGCCGGCTGCGAGACGTTGAGCGCCTCGGCGGCGCCGGTCAGCGTGCCGCAGCGCATGACCATGCGGAAGACTTCGATCTGGCGGGCACGCATGGCGCGATCCTAGAAGCTGGCGCAGCAGCTGTCAGCTGCCGCCGCTCTCGTTCGCGCTGGAACTTCGCGTCCCGTCACTGGTTCGGATTCTCAGGAGGATTTCGCCATGGCTCGATGCAATCAATGCGGAAATGACTACGATAAGACGTTCCAGGTCGTTTCGGACGGTCAAACCTACACATTCGACAGCTTCGAATGCGCGATCCAGAAACTCGCCCCGATATGTCCGCATTGCGGGTGCCGCGTCATAGGACACGGCGTCGAGCAGGATGAAATAATCTACTGCTGCGCCCATTGCGCCAAACAACAAGGCGCGAGCGCTTTAAGGGACCGGGTGTGAGTTGGCCCTGGACAGGCCGAGTTGCTGATCGGGCGCCGAAATCGCTGAACTCCCCCAGAGGATCTTCGCGAGAGGCGTCGGGATTGCATTCCTGGCTAGCGAAGACGCCAGCTTCGTGATCGGCGCCAATATGACGGCCCATGGCGGTGTTTTCCGCGTCAAACGGACAGCCAGTTTGACAACGCGGTTTCCCCCAATGGCTTCCGACTACGGCCCGGGCTTCTCCACCGGCGTATGATGACGATTTTCTTGGAACCGAAGCCCGCTGGGTCAGTTCCACCGAGAACTCCATCGCATCGGAGGAAGACGATGAGCACGATAGGCTTGGATGTCTTCGATCGATCGGCGCAGGCTACCCATATCTGGCTGAACGAGATCACCGATCAGATCGGGCCCGACCGCAAGCTGGCCTGGCACGTCCTCAGCGCGGTACTTCGCGTCCTGCGCGACAGGCTGCGGCCTGATGACGCCGCCCATCTCGCGGCGCAATTGCCGCTCTTCGTGCGCGGCGCATTTTACGATCAATACCGCCCCTCGCAGCAGCCACTGGCGCTGCGCACTCAGGACGAATTCGTGCAGCGCATTCAGGATTCGTTCGGCGATGTCAGGCCGGTCGATCCCGCAGCGGCGACGAGAGCCGTTTTTGCCGTGTTGCAGCACCATCTCGACCCCGGCGAGATCACCAAGGTGCGCCATGCACTGCCTGAAGGGATTCGCGCGCTTTGGCCGGAGCAGAAGAATGCCGGCGATGTTTCGGAAGAGAGGAGACTGAAGCAATGAAAGTATCGGATGTGATGACCAAGGGCGCCGAGATTGCTCGGCCGGACGAGACTTTGCAGCAGATCGCCCGCCGCATGGTGAGTGAGGACATCGGCTTCATGCCGGTCGGCGACGACGACCACCTGGTCGGCATGATCACCGATCGCGACATCGTCATCCGCGCCGTTGCCGAGGGACGCGACGCCCGGACGCCGGTGCGCGAGATCATGACGAAGGACATCAAATACTGCTTCGAAGACGAGGATATGGACCACGTCGTCCAGAACATGGGCGATATTCAGGTGCGGCGACTGCCCGTGGTCAACCGCGACAAGCGCCTCGTCGGCGTCGTCTCGCTCGCCGATGGCGCGCTGAAGGACAGTTCAGAGCAGGCAGGCATTGCGCTGTCCGGGATTGTCCTTCCTGCGCACGCCGCCTGAGAAGGAGCATGCGATCGTTGGCAGAAAGACGCATGAGCAGCAATTGCGCACATTGGAGCGCAAATCCGACGTTCCTGACGGCCGCCAGATGGAGGCACAGCTGAGCTCCGACGGCGAGCCTTATCGCAAACCGGCAGGCTCGGCACGCTCTGCTGAATTTCCGGTGAGTCGCGCAGGCATGAATCAGGAAAGCCGCGATCACAATAAGCATAATCATCGCGGCCAGCAGGGCCACAAGCCGCAGCGGCATCGCCCGGCAGAAGAAAAGTCCTGAGTCCTACGCCGCGACGCGCAAGCACATGCCCGTCATCGATGTGCTCGGCATCACCTTTGGCGAGAACGACCAATAGTTCCCCAGCCAGGGCTCGCCGAACGCGATGGAGCGTGAGTGCGGCCAACGGAGAACACGTCCCCTCGGATTCAAGTGGATGACCATCGTCTTTTCAGATCGACGCGAGGCCGGACGCCAGCTTGCCGGCAAGCTGACTCATTATGGTGGGCGCGATGACGTGATCGTGTTGGCACTGCCGCGGGGCGGCGTGCCGGTCGGCTATGAGGTCGCACGAGCCCTGAAGGCACCGCTCGACGTCTTCGTCGTGCGCAAGCTCGGCGTCCCCGGATACGAGGAACTGGCCATGGGGGCGATCGCAACCGGGAGCGTACGGGTCCTGAACGACGAGATCGTCAGCGCTCTCGCGCTTCCGCCACATGTCATCGACGCGGTCACCACCAAGGAGGAGAAAGAACTTGGTGTGTAGGAGCCCGCTTTACGGAGGCGCATATGGGCTTAGCTTCGACAGTGTTCCTGGACCGATTGCTGGAGCGATCCGCACGACAAGCGTCGTCGTTCCGACATGATCCCAACGATGATGCCCAGCCGTTCGAGACGGAACCCTGGGCTCTCCGGCGGCATCAAAGTGCCATTGGGCAGGAACTTGCGAGACCATGATCGGTTGAATGTTCGGGGGCTGTCGTCGATGGCTCCGACTATCGCGGGATGGCTGCCATGATCGAGACAGACGGCGAGGTATTTCGTTTATTCTCCGAGGATTACCAAAGCTATTCGCAGGAGGAGATGAGCCTGCAGGAATATCTTCTGGCGTGCCGAGAAGACAAGTTGATGTATGCATCCGCGGCCGAACGAATGGTCGATGCAATCGGCGCGCCGAAATTGTTCGATACGAGCCAGGACGAGCGCCTGGGACGAATATTCGCGAACAGGACCATCAAGATCTATCCCTCCTTCGCCGATTTCTTCGGCATGGAGGACACCATAGAGAGGATCGCCGGTTATTTCCGCTACGCATCGCAGGGCTTGGAGGAGCGCAAGCAGATCCTCTACCTCCTCGGTCCCGTCGGCGGTGGCAAGTCTTCTCTTGCTGAGCGGCTCAAGAAGCTGATGGAGGAGCGTCCGTTCTATACGCTCAAGGTCGGCGATCGGATCAGCCCGGTCTTCGAATCGCCGCTGGGCCTGTTTCGTCCTGACCGCATGGGCGATCTCTTCGAAGACAAGTACGGAATCGCGCGGCGGCGGCTGAACGGCCTGATCTCGCCATGGGCGGCGAAGCGGCTCGATGAGCTCTCGGGCGACATCTCAAAGTTCAGCGTCGTCAAGCTAACTCCCTCGCGGCTCCGTCAGATCGGCATCGCGAAGACCGAGCCAGGCGACGAGAACAACCAGGACATCTCGGCACTCGTCGGCAAGGTGGACATCCGTCAGCTCGAAAACTTCAGCCAGTCGGATCCGGATGCTTATTCCTACAGCGGCGGACTGAACCGGACGACGCAGGGGCTGCTCGAATTCGTCGAGATGTTCAAGGCGCCGATCAAGGTGCTGCATCCGCTGCTGACCGCGACGCAGGAAGGTAGCTACAACGGCACCGAGAACTTCGGAGCCTTTCCCTACCAGGGCATCATCCTGGCCCACTCCAACGAGTCGGAATGGCTCCAGTTCAAGAACAACAAGAACAATGAGGCATTCCTCGATCGCATCCTGGTGGTCAAGGTGCCCTATTGCCTGCGCGTCACCGAAGAGCGGCAGATCTACGAGAAGCTGCTGCGCGAAAGCGAACTGGCCGGCAGCCCCTGCGCGCCTGAAGTGCTCGACCTCCTCAGCCGGTTCTCGGTCTCGACCCGGCTGAGCGAATTCGAGAACTCGCCGCTCTATACGAAGATGCGCGTCTATGACGGCGAGAACCTCAAGGAGCTGGAGCCCAAGGCGAAGGCCATCCAGGAGTATCGCGACGCGGCCGGGGTCGACGAGGGCATGACCGGCGTCAGCACGCGCTTCGCCTTCAAGATCCTGTCGCAGACCTTCAACTACGATACCGAGGAGCTTGCCGCCGACCCCGTGCACCTGATGTACATCCTGGAGGGTGCGATCAAGCGCGAACAGTTTCCCAAGGAGACGGAGGCGGCTTATCTCGATTTCATCAAATCGGAGCTCGCGACGCGCTACGCCGAATTCATCGGGCACGAAATCCAGAAGGCCTATCTCGAATCCTATGGCGAATACGGCCAGAACCTGTTCGACCGCTACATCGCCTATGCCGACGCCTGGGTCGAGGATCAGGACTACAAGGATCCAGATACCGGCCAGCTCCTCAACCGGCAGGTCCTGGACAACGAATTGTCGCAGATCGAAAAGCCGGCCGGCATCGCCAACCCCAAGGATTTCCGCAACGAGGTCGTGAAGTTCACCTTGCGCGCCCGGGCCAGGAACAATGGCCGCAACCCGTCCTGGACCAGCTATGAAAAGCTCCGCGAGGTCATCGAAAAGCGGATGTTCGGGCAGGTCGAGGATCTGCTGCCCATCATCAGCTTCGGCTCGAAACAGGATAGCGTGACCGAGAAGCGGCACCAGGGGTTCGTGCAGCGCATGGTCGAACGTGGCTATACCGAGCGCCAGGTTCGGCGCCTGGTCGACTGGTACATGCGCGTCAACAAGGCGGGCTGAACGCGGCCGGAGCGCGCCATGCCGATCTTCATCGACCGCCGCCTGAACCCGAAGGACAAGAGCCTGGGCAACCGGCAGCGCTTCCTGCACCGCGTGCGGGCGGAGCTGAAGCGAAGCGTTCAGGAACAGATCCGGGCCGGCAGGATCGCCGATGTCGACGGCGAACATGCCGTTTCGATGCCTGCGAAGGGAACGGGCGAGCCAAGCTTCCGCAATGCGACGGACAGCGGCCGCCGCCAGCATGTCCTGCCCGGAAACAAGAAATTCGCACCGGGGGACCGGCTGCCGAAGCCGGGCCAGGGCGCCGGATCGGGATCGTCACCCAGCCTGCAGCCGTCCGAGGATGATTTCCACTTCGTGCTCTCGCGCGAGGAGGTGCTCGACCTGTTCTTCGAAGATCTCGAGCTCCCCGACATGGTCAAGCTCAATCTCAAGGAGATTCTCGCCTTCAAGCCGCGGCGGGCCGGATTCTCCGCGAGCGGGTCGCCGACCAACATCAACATCGCGCGCACCATGCGAAACAGCCATGGCCGCCGCATCGCCCTCCAGCGGCCAAAGCGTGAGGAGATCGACGCGATCCTCCGCGAGCTGGCCAGGATGGAAGTCGACGGACCCGCCGTCCGCGCCGACGTCGAAGCCTTGCGCGCCGAGCTCGACCGGCTGGAGCGCCGGCGCCGGGTGATCGCCTTCATCGATCCGGTCGATATCCGCTTCAACCGCTTCGAGGCACAGCCTCAGCCGAACGCGAACGCGGTCATGTTCTGCCTGATGGACGTATCCGGCTCGATGGGCGAACGCGAGAAGGACCTGGCCAAGCGCTTCTTCGTCCTGCTGCACCTGTTCCTGAAGCGGCGCTACGACCGCACGGACATCGTCTTCATCCGCCATACCCACATGGCGCAGGAGGTCGACGAGGAAACCTTCTTCTACAGCACGCAGAGCGGCGGCACCGTCGTGTCCACGGCGCTGGAGGAAATGCAGCGCATCATCGCGCAGCGCTACCCCAGCCGGGATTGGAACATCTATGCCGCGCAGGCCTCGGACGGCGACAATCTCGCTACGGATTCCGAGCGTTGCCTGAGCCTCATGGACGGGCAGATCATGCGCCAGTGCCAGTATTTCGCCTATGTCGAGATCATCGACGAGCGCGAGAGCGAGATCTTCGGCTCCACCGACAACGGCACCTCGCTGTGGCGATCCTATCTCGCAGTCAAGGACAGGTGGTCGAATTTCGACATGAGCCGCATCGCCCGGGCCGCCGACATCTACCCGGTCTTCCGGCAGCTCTTCACCCGTCAACAGGCGCAGCAGCGCAAGTGAGGGAAGCGTCGATGCAGAGGCAAGCCACGGAATCCGGTCTGCTGTTCTCCGGCTCGGATTGGAACTTCGGGACTTTGTCGCACGCCTACGACGTCATCGAGGCGGTCGCGAAGGAGGAACTGCGGCTCGATATCTACCCGGTGCAGATGGAGGTGATTTCCTCCGAGCAGATGCTCGACGCCTATTCGTCCATCGGCATGCCGCTGATGTATCGCCACTGGTCCTTCGGCAAGCACTTCCTCCACCAGGAACTGCTCTATCGCAAGGCCGGCCGCGGCCTGGCCTATGAGCTCGTCATCAACTCCGATCCCTGCATCGTCTACCTGATGGAAGAGAACACCATGGCCCTGCAGGCCCTGGTGACGGCGCATGCCGCCCTCGGCCACAACCACTTCTTCAAGAACAACTATCTGTTCCGGCAATGGACCGATGCCGGCGCGATCCTGGGGTATCTGGATTTCGCCAAGGGCTTCATCACCCGCTGCGAGGAAAAGCATGGCGTTGCGCCGGTGGAAGCGGTTCTCGACGCCGCCCATGCCCTGATGGAACAGGGCGTGTTCCGCTATCGCCGCCCTCCCAGGCTTTCTTCCGAGAAGCAACGCGAGGGGCTTCGCGAGCGGCTGGAATACGAGGAGCGTTCCTACAACGACCTGTGGCGCACGATTCCGCGCCCGCCGGACGACGGCAAGGACGACGAGAGCGACGACTCGATCGCCGAGCGGAAGCGGGCGCTCAATCTGCCCGAGGAGAACCTGCTCTATTTCCTCGAGAAGAACAGCCTGATCCTCGAGCCCTGGCAGCGCGAGATCCTGAGGATCGTCCGGGTCATCGCGCAGTATTTCTATCCCCAGCGGCAGACGCAGGTGATGAACGAGGGTTGCGCGACCTTCGTGCACTATACGGTCATGAATGCGCTGTTCGATCGAGGCCAGATCAGCGAAGGCGCCATGCTGGAGATTCTGCGCAACCACTCGAACGTCATTTTCCAGCCGGCCTTCGACGATCCTCGCTTTTCCGGCATCAACCCTTATGCGCTGGGGCTGGACATGATGCAGGATATCCAGCGTGTCGTGACCGAGCCCACGGCGGAGGATCGCGACTGGTTTCCCGAGATCGCGGGCAAGGGCGACTGGCGCACGATCCTGCTCGACGCCTGGGCCAACCATCGCGACGAATCCTTCATTCGCCAATTTCTCAGCCCAGCCCTGATCCGAAAATGGCGTATGTTCGTGCTCTCCGACGCGGCGGATGACTCCTTCTACGATGTCGCCTCGATCCACAATGAACGTGGCTATGAGCACATCCGCGCCGCCTTGGCCCAGAGATACGACATCGGCGCGAACCATTCGGATGTCCAGGTCGTGGATGTCGACCTGCTTGGCCAGCGGCACTTGCGCCTGCAGCACAAGGTCAATGACGGAATTGTTCTGGAAAGCGCCAGCTGCGATGCGACGCTGCGACATGTCCATGAGCTATGGGGCTATGAGGTCAGCCTGCAAGGCGTCGACACGCAGACGGGGGCCACAATCTTCGAACGGTCCAGCCGTCAGCTTACTGGATAGCTAGCTCATTTGCCGCTTTCGGACGGCAAGCCAGGCGAAGCGGGACCCGCTCGTTCCCTTGGCCGTGGCTGCTTTTCTGTTGGTTCTCGGCTGGGTCCTCGGCATCATCGCGCGATGATCGACCTGCGCAACATCGAGACCTTCTTCTGGGCGGCCGCGCTCGGCAGCCTGCGTGCCGCCTCGGAGAAGCTTGGCACCACCCAGCCCGCGATCTCGCAGCGGATCGCCTCGCTGGAAGCTGCGCTCGGTGTCCGCCTGTTCGAGCGCGATGCGCGCGGCGTTAAGCTCACGGCCAAGGGCCATGAACTGCTCGCCCATGCCGAACGGATGATGCAGGCGCGCCGCGACATGATGCAGGCCGCCCGCGACCAGACCACGATGAGCGGAACGTTGCGCATCGGCGTCGCCGAGACCATCGTCCAGACCTGGCTGCCCAAGCTGATCGAGGAGGTTCACGTCGCCTATCCGGCGCTCGTCCTCGAGATCGAAGTCGACAGCACGCATGTGCTGCAATCGCATCTGATGGCGCGCCAGATCGACCTCGCCTTCCTCCTCGGCCCGGTTTTGGAGGCGCGGGTGGAGAACCTGCCGCTCTGCACCTATCCGCTTGCCTGGGTCGTCAAGCCCGGCGCTGGGCTCGGCCCCGGCCCGGTCACGCTCGCCCGCATCGCCGGGCTCCCCATCATCACCTATCCCTCTAACAGCTCGCCCTACCGGCAGGTCCGCGACATGCTGATGCGCGCCGGCATCTCGACCCCGCGCATGTATGGCAGCGCCTCGCTCTCGATGGTGGTGCGCATGGTGCTCGACGGCATCGGCGCGGCCGTGATCACGCCGGTCTTTCTCGGCCGTGAACTGGCGCGCGGCGAATTGCAGATCCTCGAGGTCGAGGCCGATCCCTTGCCCGATCTCAGTTTCACTGCGAGCTGGATCGACGGCCCCGACAGCTATCCGTCCCGCATCATCGCGCGCATGGCGCAAACGGTCGCGCGGCAGGGCGCGGCGAGCGGGCAAGGGGTATAAATCTCGCTTATACCTCGGTTCCAAACATACGATTGGACAGCAACGCTCCCGATGTCCTGCAATGCCGATGCATAGACGGCTCCAAAGCCGCTGCAGAGGGGTCACGCGTTGAACGTTGCAGACATCGTCGTTCCGGCGCGCCTTGTCTTAGGCGCTGCTTTGATCGTCTCGGTCTGATCCGCCACAATGAGCGGAGCACCGAGCGGCAGCATCGGTCTGCTTGCGGAGCGGCGGGACGCTCTGCTGCATCGCGCGCGCGAGCAGGGGGCTGAGAGCGTCGCCGTCTTCGGCTTCGGCAGCGCTCTTGGCGCTGGTAGCGCCTCGCACGGGGCACTGCGCTTCCTCAGCGGCTGGGACGGGCATGAGAGCCTGTCGCTGCTGCTCATCACCGCCGATGGCGCGCTCCTGCTGGTGGGCAGCCCGTTCATGTTGCCGCTGGCGCGCGAGCTGCGGCCGGACCTCGCAGCCGAACATGTCCAGTCGCTCGACTGGGGCAAGGCGCTCGCGGCGCGGCTGAACGGCGACCGCATCGCGACGGTCGGCTTTGGCGAATTGCCCCGGCAAGTCGACGCCGCGCTGGCGCAGTATGGCTTTGCCGACGCCCCGTCCCTAGACGAGGCCGTGGCGCGGCTGCGCCTGGTCAAGGATGCGGCCGCCCTTCGTCAGCACCGCGCCGCCGCTGTCCTGTGCGACGAGCTCTTCAGCCGGCTCGGCGCTGAGCTGGCGCGGCGGCTTCCGGCCTGGGAAATCCAGCTCAATCTCGAAGCCGAGGCTCGCCGTCGCGGCGCCGACTATTGCCGGACCTGGCTGACCGTCGCACCCGCGGCTGACTATCCACGCTACTGGCCGGCGGAGGCCCGGCAGGTGCCCCAGCGTGGCGATCAGGTCCTGTTCGGCATCGCGCTGACGGTCGATGGCCATTGGGGCCACGGCATCCGGATGGGCAGCATCGGGCCGCAGAAGGCCGAGCATCGCGAGCTTGCCGGCCATGTCGAGGCGATGCTGCAAGCGGGGCTGTCCGCGCTGCGCCCGGGTCTGCCGCTGGCAGGCACCGAGCAGGCCATGGAGGCCGTGCTGGCCGAGCGCGTCGATGCTCGGCAGCGTGCGAGGCTCCGGCGTTTCCGCAACGGGCACGGGCTCGGCTTCTCCTATGAGGAGCCGCTGACCACGGCGGTCTTTCGCCAGCATTTCGATCCCGGCGCGCCGCCCGCCGCGGCGTCCGACCTCGTACTGGCGCCAGGCATGCTCTTCGAGCTGCACCCTAACCTGTTCATGCCCGCCCTCGGCGGCGCGGCGCTCGGCGAGATGGTCCTCGTCACGCCGGACAGCCCGGAATGCTTGCTTCGCTACCCCCGCGCCTGCCAGTCCTGGGACTAGGGCGCGGGGGAATCTCACCACCAACAACCAATGAGGGGAAAAACGATGAAAACTTTCATTCTTGCAGCTGGCCTGCTCGCGGCGACCGCCGCTACCGCGCAGGACCTGCCGAAGGCCAATCTCAAGGTCGTCGGCGGACTGAGCAACCTCACCGCCTACCAGGACTATGAGCAGCCCTTCTGGACCAAGACGATCCCGGAGAAGTCGAAGGGGCAGGTCACCGCCGACATCAAGGGCTTCAACGAAATGGGGTTGAAGGGCCCCGAGCTGCTGCGGCTGATGTCGCAGGGCGTGGTCGAGTTCGGCACTGCCACGCTGTCCTACTTCGCCAGCGACAACCCGATCAACGAGGCGATCGACCTTGCCGGCCTCGCGCCCGACGCCAAGACGGCGCGGACGATCACCGAGGCGTTCGAGCCGGTCTATGCCAAGTTCTATGGAGAGGGCTCGAAGGTCCGCTTGCTCGGCATCTCGCCCTATCCGGCGCAGGTGCTGTTCTGCAACGCCGAGATGAAGGGCCTCGCCGATCTCAAGGGCAAGAAGGTCCGTACCTCGAGCCGCACCCAGGCGGAGTTCGTCGAAGCCTTCGGCGGCTCGAGCGTGACGATGGCCTTCGGCGAGGTCGTGCCGGCCCTGCAGAACAAGGTCGTCGATTGCGCCATCACCGGCTCGCTCTCCGGCTATTCGGCCAAATGGTACGAGGTCTCGACCCATCTCCTGGCCCTGCCGATCAACTGGAACCAGCAGATCCACGCGGTCAACGAAGCCGCCTGGAACAAGATCGATCCGAAGGTCCGCGAGTTCCTCGCCAGCAACATCAAGACCCTGGTCGGCCAGATCTGGGACGCCGCCGCCCAGCAGACCCAGCAGGGCTATGACTGCAACACCGGCGCCGCGGCCTGCACGCTTCCGGTGAAGGGCAAGATGCAGCTCGTCGTTCCGGCCGACGCCGACAAGGCGCTGCTCAAGACCGTGCTGCAGGAGAAGGTGCTGCCGAAATGGGCGGCTCGCTGCTCGGCCGATTGCGTCGCCGGCTTCAACGCCACGATCGGCAAGGAACTCGGCCTGGCCGCCAAGAAGTAATGCCCCAACAGGAGGCCGGCTTGGACCGGCCTCCTCCCCAATTTCCTGGGAGCCGAGGATTCCATGACAAGCCCGCCCCCGCCTAATGCTCTGGCGGCGCTGATGCGCCATGCCGAGACCCTGTCGCGCGCTGCCGTCTGGTGCGCCGGCGCACTGACGATCGCGAGCGTCCTGCTGATCTCATTCGACGTGCTGGCCCGCAAGTTCCTCGGGTTCACCACCGGTGGCGCGGACGAGCTGTCGAGCTACGCCTTCGCCATCAGCACGAGCTGGTCGCTTGCCTTCGCGACCCTGCAACGGGCCAATGTCCGTGTCGACGTGCTCTACCAGTATTTTCCCGTGCGGCTGGCCGCGGTCTTCGACTGGGTCTCGCTGGTCGCACTCGGCGTCTTCATGGCGATGCTGACCTACTATGCCTATGACGTGGTCGGCGCCTCGCTCGCCCAGAGTTCGCGGGCCAACACGCCGCTGGCGACGCCGCTCGCGATCCCGCAAGGGCTGTGGTTTGCCGGCCTCTTCTTCATGTGCGTCATCCTCGCTCTGATGCTGCTGCGTGCCTCGATCGCGCTGGTGACCGGCGATATCGCGACCGTGAAGGCGATCGCCGGCGTGCGCTCGACTCAGGAGGAGGCCGAAGAGGAAGCCGCCGCCGGCGAGCGCATGGTCAAGGGAGAGACGGCATGATCGCCACGACCCTCATCCTCCTGCTCGTCCTGATTGGCCTGTCGATCCCGGTCGGCGCGGCACTCGGCGTGCTTGGCCTGATCCTCGACCCGCTCTATTCGATGCTGCCGCTGACGCGCGGCATCGGCGAGCTCGCCTGGAGCACCAACAACGAGTTCCTGCTCGTCGCGATCCCGCTCTTCATCCTGCTCGGCGAGATCCTGCTGCGCTCCGGCTTCGCCGAGCGCATGTACGGCGCGATGAGCTTGTGGCTCTCCTGGCTGCCAGGCGGGCTGATGCACGCCAATATCGGCGCCTCGGCCCTGTTCGCGGCGACCTCGGGATCGAGCGTCGCGACCGCCGCGACGGTCGGCACGGTCGCGCTGCCGCAGATCAAGCGCTACGGCTACAACGAGCCGCTCTTCCTCGGCAGCCTGGCGGCCGGCGGCACGCTCGGCATCCTGATCCCGCCCTCGATCAACCTCGTGCTCTACGGGGTGCTGACCAACTCCTCGGTGCCGAAGCTCTATCTCGCCGGCATCATCCCCGGCCTGCTGCTCGCCGGCCTGTTCATGCTCACGGTCATCATCGGCTGCGTGCTGAAGCCGGAATGGGGCGGGCGCCGCATCACCGCGAGCTGGGGCGAGCGCTTCGCCAGCCTGGCGCATCTCGCGCCGCCGCTCGGCATCTTCCTCCTCGTGGTCGGCTCGATCTATGCCGGCCTTGCCACGCCGACGGAGGCCGCCGCGCTCGGCGTCACCGGCGCGATGCTCCTTGCGGCCTGGTCGCGCCGCCTGACGCTCGCAATGCTGCGCGAAGCCGTCGAGGGCACGATGAAGGCGACCGCGATGATCATGCTGATCATCCTCGCCGCCGCCTTCCTGAACTTCGTGATGGCAGCGACCGGGATCACCGACGTGATCACCAATTCGATCAGGGGTCTCGGCCTGTCCCCGGTGCAGATGCTGGTCGTGGTCGTGGTCTTCTACCTGATCCTCGGCTGCTTCATGGAGACGCTCTCCATGATGATCACCACGATCCCGATCGTGGCGCCGATCATGATCGGGCTCGGCTATGATCCGATCTGGCTCGGCATTCTGATCATCGTCCTGGTCGAGGCTGCGCTGATCACGCCGCCGGTCGGCCTCAACCTCTTCGTGGTGCAGAGCCTGCGCAAGAGCGGCTCGATGAACGCCGTGATCGTCGGCAGCATGCCCTATGTCGGCGCGATGGCGGTGCTGATGCTGCTGCTCGCGCTGTTCCCGGACCTCGCGCTCTTCCTGCCCCGCGTCTTCGAATAGCCGCGGGCGCATCGCCTTCCCTTCAAAACAATCTGCAGGATGTCATGGAACTGAATTTCGTCGTCGAAGGCGGCGCCGCGCAGGCGCTCAAGGTCGACCTCACCGAGCTGGTCGTCGCCGGCTGGGCCGGGCGCGACCGTGCCGCGATCGAGCATCATATCGAGGAGCTCGCCGCCATCGGCGTGCCGCGCCCGAGCACCGTACCGCTCTATTATCGCGTCGCCGAGAACCTGGTGACGCAGGCCGACCGCATCCAGGTGCTCGGGGCTGAGAGCTCCGGCGAGGTCGAGACCTTCGTCTTCAGCGCAGGCGGCGAGATGTATGTCAGCCTCGCCTCCGACCATACCGACCGCAAGCTCGAGACGCTCGGCGTCGCGCTGTCCAAGCAGATCTGCGCCAAGCCTCTGGCGCGCTCGGCCTGGCGTTTCGCCGAGGTTGCCGGGCATTGGGACAAGATGATCATCCGCTCCCATATCGAGGAGAACGGCGCCCGGGTCCTCTACCAGGAGGGCCCGTTGGCCAGCCTGCGCCCGCCGCTCGAATTGATCGCAGGCTACACCGGCGGCGCGACGATCCTGCCGGAGGGGACCGGCATGATCTGCGGCACGGTCGGCGCGATCGGCGGCATCCGGCCGGCGCCATCCTTCGCCATGGAGCTGTTCGACCCCGTGCTCGGCCGCAGCATCACGCACAGCTATCGGATCGAGCCATTGCCGGAAATCGCCTGACCATGAGCCAGACGCTGATCGAACTGCAGGACGCTCTCGCGGCAGGGCGCACCACCTCCGTCGTCCTGACCGAGGACGCCCTGGCGCGGGCACAGGCGAGCGATGGTGAAGGCGCCCGCGTCTTCACCAGGCTCTATGCCGAGCGCGCGCTCAAGGCGGCGCACGCCTCCGACGCCCTGCGGCAGGCCGGCTTTACCCGCTCACCGGTCGAAGGCCTGCCGATCTCGATCAAGGACCTGTTCGACGTCGCCGGTGACGTCACCCTGGCCGGCAGCGTCGCGCTCGACGATGCGCCGCCGGCCCGGGCCAGCGCAACCGTGGTCGATCGCCTCGTCACTGCCGGCGCGATCATCGTCGGCCGCACGAACATGACCGAGTTCGCCTTTTCGGGGCTCGGTCTCAACCCGCATTGCGGCACGCCCCTGAACCCGTTCGATCGGGCTGCCGGGCGCATTCCCGGCGGTTCGTCCTCGGGCGCCGCCGTCTCGGTCAGCGACGGCATGGCGGCGGCCGCCATCGGCACGGACACCGGCGGCTCGGTCCGGATCCCTGCCGCCCTTTGCGGCTTCACTGGCTTCAAGCCGACCGCGCGGCGGGTGCCGCGCGACGGCGCCTTGCCGCTCTCCACCAGTCTCGATTCGATCGGCCCGATCGGGCGCAGCGTCGCCTGCTGCGCGCTGCTCGACGCCATCCTCTCCGGAACCAGCGAGAACCTGCTCGGCGAAGCGAACGTCGCCGGCATGCGGCTGGCCGTGCCGAAGACGATTGCGCTCGACGGCATGGATATGACGGTCGCGGCCAGCTTCGCGGCCGCGCTCGCCATCCTGTCGAAGGCCGGGGCGCAGGTCGGCGAGATCGCCATCCCGGAATTCGCACAGCTCGGCGCAATCAACGCCAAGGGGGGCCTGACCGCGGCCGAGGCCTGGCACTGGCACCGCGAACCGATCGCTCGCGCCGGCGACCGCTACGACCCGCGGGTGCGGGTACGGATCGAGCGCGGCCGGGAGATGTCGGCCGCCGACTATATCGATGTGGTGACGGCGCGCACCGCATGGATCAACGCAGTCGAGGCACGGGTCGCGCCATTTGATGCTCTGATCATGCCGACCGTGCCGGTCGTCGCTCCCAGGGTCGACGATCTGGCCGAGGACGCGGCTTACGGCGCCACCAATCTGCTGATCCTGCGCAATCCCGCCTTCATCAACTTCCTCGACGGCTGCGCGCTCAGCCTGCCGTGCCATCGCCCCGGCGAAGCCCCGGTCGGGCTGATGATCGCCGGTTCCGCCGGCCGCGATCGCGCGATCCTGTCGATCGGGCAGGCGGTGGAACGGACGCTACGCACAGCGAATGGGGCCTGAGGCCATGGCGAGCAACCTGTCCATCGCCGACCCTTACGAGGCGCGCCTGGCCGCACGCTCCGGCGCCCTCGACGGGCCGACGGCTAATGTCGCGCCCGGCTTCGTGCAGGCCAATCTGGCGATCCTGCCGCGCGAGCTGGCGTTCGAGTTCCTGCTGTTTTGCCAGCGCAACCCGAAGCCCTGCCCACTGATCGGGGTGTCCGAGATCGGCGACCCGATGCTGCCGGCGCTCGGGCGCGATCTCGACATCCGCAGCGACCTGCCGCGCTACCGGGTCTGGCGCGACGGCGAACTCATCGCGGAGCCTACGGATATCCGCGAATTCTGGCGCGACGATCTCGTCAGCTTCCTGATCGGCTGCTCGTTCTCGTTCGAGGAGGCGATGCTCGCCGCCGAACTGCCGGTGCGCCATATCGAGCAGGGCCGGAACGTGCCGATGTACCGCACCTCGATCGCGACGACACCGGCCGGCCGCTTCTCCGGCCCGCTGGTCGTGTCGATGCGCCCGCTGGCGCCGGCCGATGCGATCCGCGCGGTCCAGGTCACCGCCCGGTTCCCGTCGGTCCACGGTGCGCCGGTCCATCTCGGCGACCCGGCCGCTATCGGCATCCGGGACATCGCAGCGCCCGACTATGGCGACCCCGTCGAGATCAGGCCGGGCGAAATCCCGGTGTTCTGGGCGTGCGGCGTCACGCCGCAAGCCGTGATCGCCAATGTCCGCCCCGGATTCTGCATCACTCACGCGCCGGGGTACATGCTCGTCACCGACATCCGCAACGGCACGCTCGCGACGGGCTGAACCGCCGTTCGCGCAGGGATGAGCGATGCCGACTTCTTACGACAAGACCCGTTGAAGGAGGCGATCGCCCCTCTGATGAGGGGAGCTGTTGAAAAGCGGCTCAAGCAGCCACACCCCGGTTCAGGCGAAGATGAGATGGTCGCCGAGTAGAGCCGCGCTGAAGTTGCTGATGATGATACCACCCGAGCCGCCAAGGTGGTGGGTGCTGATCACGAGGCTGCTTCCGACGTCGGTGTAGGTAAGGCGTGCGGGGTGAATGCCCTCAAAGCGCAGATAATCGAAATTGCCGGCCGACGCGCCGAAGTCATTGATGACGTCGAAGACACCCGCCGGCGATGACCAGCCTCGACGGGTCGCGGTGACCGCGAAGTCACCACCATCCGCGATTTTTAGCGCCAGGATGCGAGCCAGCCGACATTGAGCGGTTTCCCAACAGCGGGCGCTGCCTCGGGGGTTGAGCGGCTGCATGATACACCGGCTTGTTTCGCGGCAGAACATGGTCGCCGACCTAGTCTGGAATCTCTCTAAATCATTGGGATTGCGTCTTTTTTTCGAAGTCGCTATGCGTGCTGCGCGCGGCTTCGGGGTCATGCTGAAGTCGTTGACTGACTGTTCATGGGACCGGCATCGGCGCAGTTGCGCCGGTTTCGGCCGCTGGTTTTCGCGCATGCAGGCCGGCGAAGTGCATGAGCGGGGTGAGGTTCGCGCCGATGAATGCCGCTGCCTTCGAGACATTGCATCGCGTCGAGGAGGGGCGCCTGCGGCGCTTCTTCATGCGTCGTCTGCACAACCGCGAGGATGCGGCGGATGCGACGCAGGAAACCTTCGTGCGCCTGCTCGACATCGCGCCGCGGACGGTGATCGAGAACCCGCAGGCCTATCTCTTCCAGATCGCAAAATCGGTGGCGCGGGCGAGCACGCAGCGGACGCGGCTCGACAATGCGCTGTTCCTCGTCGATGCGCAGGTCGAGGATCGTGCGGAGGAGGCGCCGGGCCCTGAGCGCATCGTCCAGAGCAGGCAGGCTCTCCTGATGATGGCTAAGGCGATCGAAGCGCTTCCGGCCCGCTGCCAGGAGGTCTTCATCCTGAGCCGCCTGCACGGCCTTGCCAACGGCGAGATCGCCCAGATGCTCGGCATCTCGCGCAACATGGTCGAGAAGCACATCATCAAGGCGCTGCTGCGCTGCCGCGACATCCGCAACGAGATTTTCTCCTGAGCCCAGGTCAGGAGCCGGCGGCTCCCGCACTCTACCTCGGATAGAAGCATTCGCAGGAGGCCACGCCGTGGTTGGTCGCGCGGCAGGAGCGGGCATGGCTGAACCGGACGATCGATCGCAGGAGGAGCGTCGCAGCGAAGAGGCGGCCGGATGGGTCGCGCGCCTGCAGTCGAGCGACGCGACGGCGGCCGATCGGGAGGGGTTCGCCGCCTGGTGCGCCCGCGATCCGAAGAACGCCGAGACTTATCAGGAGTTCTCCTCGCTCTGGGGTGAGCTCAAGGAGGCTCCCGTTCCCAAGGACCGCTTGCGGAAGCTGCGCGCCACACGCCGTGCGCGCCGCGCGGCAGGGCTAGGCGTGTTGTTGCTTGCCGCGGCCGGGCTCGGCGTTTCGCAGTCGGGGTGGGTCGATCGCCTGCAGGCCGATCACAGCACCGGCATCGGCGAGATCCGCAGCGTCGCCCTGCCGGACGGATCGCGGGCAGTCCTGAACACCGATACGGCGCTGCGCCTGCGCTTCGACGGCTCACGCCGCCAGGTCGAGCTTTTGCGTGGCGAGGCCTATTTCGAGGTCGCGCCGATGCCGGCCCGTCCCTTCGTCGCAGTCGGCGAGACGCTGGAAGCCACAGCGCTCGGCACCCGCTTTGCGATGCAGTTGTCGCATGACGGCCGCGGGCCCGATGTCGCCGTCGAAGAGGGCCGCGTCGCCGTGCGGAGCCGGGATGCGCAAGCCGAGTTGCGAGCCGGCGACGAAGCGACCCTCGGCAGCGACGGCCGGCTCGTCCTCTCCCGCCCCGATGTCGCGGAGCAGATCGCCTGGAAGGACGGCAAGCTCGTCTTTTCCGATCGTCCGCTGTCGGAGGTTCTGGCGACGCTGGGCCGCTATCGGAGGGGGCGCATCCTCGTTCTCGACGACCGCGCCGCCCGTCAGCGAATCTCAGGTGTCTTCGATGTCGCCGACACGGACGACGCCTTGGCGACGCTCGAGGCGAGCCTGCCGGTCAGCGTGACGCGCCTGACCGGGCTGATGGTGATCGTGCGCTCCCGCTGAAAAAAAGTTTCGTTCCCGAGGTCAGGAGAGTGGGCGCGCCGGGCTCTTACCCATCGAGGTGGCGCGCGAATGGCGCGGCCGGGCTGGTGCAAGAGGGTGACGATGGCGGCGGGTGGCGTGGTGCGCAAGGCTACATCTAGGATGCTGCGAGCCGTGGCGGTGAGCGTGTCGCTGGCGGCGATGACGGTCGCCTCCGCCGCTCCGGCCACTGCGCAACAGCGCCGGGCGATAGCGATTTCGGTGCCGGCCGGCCCGCTCGAACAGGCTCTGCTCACACTCGGCCGGCAAGCCGGCTTGCGCCTCGTCTTTCCGACGCCGCTGACGAAGGGCAAGACCACCTCCGGTGTCGCGGGTGAGATCACGCCGGAAGCCGCCGTCGCGGCTCTTCTGGCTGGCACGGGGCTGACCTATCGTTTCACGGCGCCAGGCAGTGTGACCATCGAGCGGCCTGGCGTCGCCGCCGCCTATTCGCAGGCGGGCGGACAGGTCTCGCTCGATACGATCGAGGTGCAGGGCGAGACGGCCTGGGGGCCGGTCAACGGCTATGTCGCGACACGCAGCGCCAGCGGCAGCAAGACCGACACGCCGCTGCTCGAGACGCCTCAATCGATCTCAATCGTCACCCGCGACCAGATCCGTGACACCAAGGCGCAATCCGTCGCGGAATCGCTGAGCTACACGCCCGGCGTCGTGACGCAATCGCCGATCTTCACGCGCATGGTCGACGATTTCACCGTGCGCGGCTTCAACGTCGCAAACGGCAATCTTGGCACCCTGCGCGACGGCATGAAGCTGCAATCCAACGTCTATGATGGCGGCCAGGAGCCCTATGGGCTCGAGCGCGTCGAGGTGCTGAAAGGCGCGGCCTCGGTGCTCTACGGCCAGCTCGGCCCCGGCGGCGTCATCAACGCGATCAGCAAGCGCCCGACCCCGACCCGCTTCGGCGAGGTCAACCTCGAATATGGCAGCTACCAGCGCCGGCAGATCTCGGCCGATCTCGGCGGCCCCCTCACCGCAGACGGCCAGTTCTCCTACCGGCTGACCGGCCTGCTGCGGAAATCGGAGACGAATGTCGACCATGTCGACGACGACAAGATCTACATCGCGCCGGCCCTGACCTGGGCGCCGACCGCGGCGACCTCGCTGACCCTGCTCGGCTACTATCAGCAGATCCGGACGCGTTTCGCGCCGCCGATGCCCTATGCCAACACGCGCTTCAACCAGATCCCGCGCGACCTCTTCATCGGCGAGCCGAGCTATGACCGCTATGACAGCGATCAATACGCGCTCGGCTACCTGTTCGAGCACAATTTCACCGACGCGCTGAAGCTGCGGCACAGCCTGCGCTACTTCCACGCCGATGTGGCCTGGGACTACTTGAGCTTCGGCGGGCTGAGGCCGAACGGGCGCACGCTCAACCGCGGCGTCAGCGACCGCGACGAGACCTCGACCGGCTTCACCACCGACACCTCGCTGGAGGCCAAGTTCGACACCGGCCCGGTCAAGCACACGCTGATCGCAGGCCTCGATGCCTATCGGCGCACCTACGATTCGCACCGGCGCGCCGGCACCGTCGGCCCGCTGCTCGACATCTACGCCCCGGTCTACGGCACCACATTTCCGACGCTGGGTGCGGTAGACAACGGCACCGACACGCTCGGCAACCAGTACGGCATCTATCTCCAGGACCAGATGAAGATCGCCGACAAATGGGTGCTGCTGCTCGGCGGCCGGCACGACTGGGCCGAATCCCGCACCCGCAGCTACGCCAACAACCGCGCGACGAAGTTCGACGACACCGCCTTCACCGGCCGCGCAGGACTGGTCTATCTCTTCGACAACGGCATCGCGCCCTATGTCAGCTTCAGCCAGTCCTTCCAGCCGCAGGTCCAGACCGACAGGCTCGGCAACCCCTTCAAGCCGACCGAAGGCGAGCAGTATGAGGCCGGCATCCGCTACCAACCGCCGGGCACGAACCTGCTGCTCAGCGCCTCGGTCTACGACCTCAAGCAGAAGAACGTGCTGACGCCGGACCCGGTCGCGCCCACCGCCTTTTCGGTCCAAACCGGCGAGGTGCGCTCGCGCGGTGTCGAGCTGGAGGCCAAGGTCAGCTTCGACGCGCTGAACCTCGCCGCCTCCTATTCCTACACCGACGCGCGCGTCACCAAGAGCAACAACCCGGCCGAACTCGACCAGCGCGTCGACCTCGTGCCCTATCACTCGTTCGCGCTCTGGGCCGACTACGACCTCTCAGGCCTCGGCCTGAAGGGGTTCAAGCTCGGCGGCGGCGTGCGCTATCTGAGCGGGGCGAACATCACCGGCTTCGCCTATGACGTGCCGGGCCGCACCATCGTCGACGCGATGATGAGCTACGACTTCGCGGCTGTCGCGCCCTCGCTCAAGGGCATGGTACTGCAGGTCTCGGCCAAGAACCTGTTCGACAAGCAGTACATCACCTGCTCAACCCCAACAGGCTGCCGCTACGGCGATCCGCGCACCGTCTCGGCCTCGCTCAGCTATCGCTGGTAAGCGCGGCGTGCTCTCCCGGCGCACACTCCTGGCGGCCGGCGCGGCGGCGTTCATGCCGGCCGCCGTCCTTGCGCGCGAGGGCGGCCCGCGCATCGTCTCGATGGACCTCTCCTTCACCGAGATGCTGCTGGCGCTGGGAGCGCAACCGACCGCCATCGCCAATGTGCCGCTCTACCAGCGGCTGGTCAGCATTCCGGTGGCGCCCGCCGATGCCGTCGATCTCGGGCCGCTGACCGAGCCGAACCTCGAATTGCTGCAGTATCTCAAGCCCGACCTGATCCTCGCCGCATCCTGGCAGGCCTCGGCACTGCAACCGCTCGAACGCATCGCGCCGGTGACCTGGCTGCCGACCTTCGCGCGCGGCCAGGGTCCGCTCGATTTCACGCGCGATCTCCTCGCGCGCATCGCCGGGCTCGCCCGCCGCGAAGCGCAGGCGGCGGAGCTGCAGCGCGACGCCGATGCGACACTGGCGGAGGCGACCGAGCGTTTGCGGACCCATGCCGGCCGCCCGGCCTATCTGCTTCGCTTCGCCGAGGACGGTCGGCGCACCGCGATCTTCGGCGATGCCAGCATGGTCGGCGACGTGCTCGTCCGGACAGGCCTGCGCAATGCCTATACCGGGCGCGCCAATATCTGGGGCACGGCCTCGATCGGGATCGAGCGGCTTGTCGAAGTGCCGGAGGCACTGATCATCCATTTCGAGCGCGGCGCCGAAACCGTGCGCGCGATGAAGCGGCTGGCCGAGAGCCCGATCTGGAATGCATTGCCGGCCGTGCGGGCTGGGCGCGTGCTCGGCATGCCGGTGATCTATCCCAATGGCGGCATGGTCTCGGCGACGCGCTTCGCCCGGCAACTCGCCGGCCTGCTCTCGGGGGCGGCGGCGTCGCATGGCTGACGTCAGCGTCGCGAGGCGGCTCTTGCTGGCCGCGGCCATGGCGGCTGGTGCGGTTGGCCTGTTCTGGCTCGCACTGGTGGGCGCTGCCCCGCCGGGGCAGCGCTGGATGGCGCTCTGGTCGCCGCTCGCAGACGATCTGCGCCAGCTCTTCGTGCACCACAGCATGATGCCGCGCCTGATCGTCGGCCTGCTCTGCGGCGCTGCGCTCGGGCTCGCCGGATCATTGTTCCAGCAGGTGCTGCGCAATCCGCTGGCGGAGTCAGGGACGCTCGGCGTCTTCGCCGGCGCCAAGCTCGCGCTGGCAGCTACGACGCTCTGGGCACCGGGCCTGTTCATCTACGGCTTCGAAGCTGTCGCCGTCATCGGCGGCGGCGCCTCCATGGCGCTGGTCATGCTGCTCGCCTGGCGCCAGCGCTTCGATCCCCTCGCGCTGATCCTCGCCGGCCTCGTCGTCACGATCTATCTCGGCGGCATCAACGCGATGCTGGCGCTGTTCCACCAGGAAGCGCTGCGCGATCTCTTCGTCTGGCAGGCCGGATCGCTGAACCAGAACAACTGGCTGGCCGTGCGGGCCTTGCTGCCCCTCTTCGTAGTCGCTGCCGGGCTCGCGGCCCTGCTGGTGCGGCCGCTGGCGGTCCTGGCGTTGCATGATGATGTCGCGCGCGCGATGGGTTTATCGCTGCCGCTGACCCGGCTTGCTGCCTTGAGCCTCGCGGTGCTGCTCTCGGCGCTCGTCGTCGCTCATGTCGGGGTGGTCGGCTTCATCGGCCTCGCCGGCCCGCTGCTGGCGCGCTTGGCGGGCGCGAGGCGATTAGGCTCCCGCCTGTTGTGGGGCACTGTCTTCGGCGCGCTGCTGCTCAGCCTTGCCGATCAGGCGCTGCAGGCGCTGGGTCCGGCACTCGACCTGCCGACCGGCACGATGACCTCGCTGCTCGGAGCGAGCCTCCTGCTCTGGATGCTGCCGCGGCTGCGCACCGGCCACGATCCGCGCGGGCGAAGCGAGCCGATCTCCATCCGGCTCGGGCGGCCATGGCTGCTGATCCTGTGCGCCCTGCCGGTGCTCGCCTTGAGCGTCTGGATGGCCTTGTCGCTGGCGCGCGTACCGGCGGGCTGGCACTGGAGCAGCTTCCCGGAATTGCCGCTCTACCTGCCATGGCGCGGGGCGCGCGTCGCCGGGGCGCTGGCAGCGGGGGCCCTCTTCGGCATGGCCGGCACGCTGCTCCAGCGCCTGACCGGAAACGCCATGGCGAGCCCGGAATTGCTCGGCATCTCGTCCGGCGCCGCACTCGGCCTGATCATGGTGCTCTTCGTCGCCGTGCAGCCGACGACGGCGCTGACCCTGGCGGCGGCGACGTCGGGAGCCTTCGCGGTGCTCGCGCTGATGCTCTGGCTCGGCCGGCGCACGGCCCTGTCGCCCGAGCATGTCCTCCTGACCGGTGTCGCATTGAGCACCCTGGTCTCGGCGTTGACGGCGACGCTGCTGGCGACTGGCGATCCGCGCATGATCGTCGTCCTCAACTGGATGGCGGGGTCGACCTATCGCGTCACGTCCGAGCAGGCGCTGATTGCTGCGGCGATGGTCGCGCTTCTCCTTGCGACATCGCCGCTGATGGCGCGCTGGCTGACCATCCTGCCGCTCGGCGAGAGCGCCTCGCGCTCGGTCGGCGTCCCGCTGGCGTGGTCGCGATTCGCCGTCCTGCTGGCGACTGCGGCGGGCACGGCGACGGGAACGCTGATCGTCGGCCCCTTGAGCTTCGTCGGGCTGATGGCGCCTCACGCCGTCCGCCTACTCGGCTTCCGCCAGGCGCTGCCGCAGCTCGTCGCGGCGGCGATCCTGGGCGCGGCGCTGATGGTATTGGCCGATCTCGCCGGCCGCATCGTTGCCTTCCCCTGGCAGATCCCGGCCGGGCTGGTCGCGACGTTTATCGGCGGCAGTTATTTCATCGCGCTGATGTGGAGGCAGAGATGATTCCCGCTTTCGCCCAGCTCTTCAGCGGAGACCTCGCCGTCTACGGCGAGCGGTTTGCATTGGCGAGCGATGTACCGCCATCCTCTCCCGGCAGCGATCTGGTTGATCCCGAGCGCCTGGCGGAGCTGCTGACCCGTTTCGGCAGCCGGCGCTATCCGGGGGCGGATCGACGGGCCGTGGCCTCGCTCTGGGCCAAGCAGCATTTCGCGACGCTGCTGCCGCCTTTCCTGGCGATCGCCCTGCTCGCCGAGCATGAGGTCGATGTCGGCATCGACGCGATAGGCTGCATCTTCTCCGACGAGGGCGTGACGCAATCGATCCATCTGCGCGACGCAGGCAAGCCCGCGGCCTCGGCAGATGCCTTCCAGCGTTTCCTGCCGCTCATGGATGGGCATCTCGTTCCGGTGATCACTGCGCTTGCGACCGTGAGCGGCGTCTCCCGCAAGGTGCTCTGGAGCAATGCGGGCAACATGTTCGACTTCATCGTCAGGCGTGTCGAGCAAGCGGTCGGTGCTCGGCCACCGGTGGCGGATGCGCTGACGCTGATGGCGACGAGGCGGTTGCCGGGCGGCAGGCCCAACCCGCTGTTCGACCCTGTCCGGTATCCCGATGATGGCGGCGGCCCGAAGCGCCTGCGGCGGGTTTGCTGCATCCGCTATCTCATCCCCGAGCTCGGCTATTGCTCGACCTGCCCGCTGCCGGAGGCGAGGCCATGACCTCGCCCGATCGCCTCGCCATGAGGCACGCCCTCGTCGAGTGACCTGAGGCCCTGATCCTTCTCCAGATTTGAGTAGAGCCCGTTGCTCAAGGAGATGGACGATGCCCCTCACGGTTCACGGAAGAGCAATTCCATTTTAGGGCCCCGGGGTCGGATGCCGAGCAATCTCGTATAAGCGACTCGTATTCCAGCGGTTTGATCGCTAGCTTAGTGGGTGTGAGTTGCGTAGCGATGAGGTGGTGTCATGCCGAACGCCGACGCCGTGATGATCTCGTCTTATGAACAGCGGAAGGCTGCTGTACTGCGAGCTGCACAGCTGATCTCATCCCCGAGGGGCTCGGACGGTGAGCGGGAATTCGAGATGCTGACCGAGGCTATAGCGGACTTCGATACTCGCCAGGAAGCTCTCGACTTCATTGAGATCCCGCCAGCTTTCATGCAGTTCCTTTCCAGCGGGCATCAGAGCCGGGGTTCAAGCAGCCGGCGCTGAGACGAAAAGGGCTGTTCGGTAGGCAGCGCGCTGGAGGGCGGTTCTGCGCCTTTTACTGAGGACGGCTGTGCCGCAGCGGTGGCGGCCATGACTGAAGGCTCAGATGCGGATGGGTCACAGGCGCCTTGTGAATTCTGGGGTCGGCTGTCGCAGCGTGAAACCCGGCCGGTGAACTGCGACGCGTGCTAATGGCGCTCTGTCGCCTCTCTCGATCCGAGCTGTCGGCGCCGTCCCTGAAGGCATCCCGGCACAATCCACGAACTTTCGGATGCGAAGACGGCGTGGACCACGCGTCCGCTTGTGGGCAGGTACCGAGTGTCGGCACCTGGCGTATTGCGACGCCGCTCCAGAAACCTGCAAAGCGAGCGAACTCGAAGACTATCGGAGCGCAGCGTTCCGTCCGTCGCCTGGCTGCTGAAACAGGACATGATCGGCCCGGGCGGACTGCTTCGCGCGGCTATGCTGCTGGAAGTGGGAATCAGCCGCGCGCTTGGCTGTTTTTCCGTCAGGTTTCCAAACGATGGGAGACAGACAATGCCACGCGGCGACAAGTCGAAATATACCGACAAGCAGGAACGTAAGGCCGATCATATTGCCGAAGGCTACGAGGAACGCGGCGTCTCCGAGAAGGAGGCCGAGCGTCGTGCCTGGGCGACGGTCAACAGGGACGATGGCGGCGGCAAGAAGTCGGGCTCGGGGCGCGGCAAGAATACGGGCCACCCCGCCGCTCACAAGGGAGGCCGGATGGGCGGAAAGGCGGCCGCGTCCCGCACGGTGGACGAGCGGTCCGCCTCGGCAAAGAAAGCTGCCGCCACACGCAAGCGCAACGCCGAGCATCGCGCGCACCACTAGTCCGCCCGTCGATGCGGCTTCGACGGCCGGCGCAGGCCGTCGATAGCGCAGCTATTTGCTGGAATAGGTCACCGCCTCGATCTTGTTCCCGTCGGGATCGAGGACGAAGGCGCCGTAATAATGCGCGTCATATTCCGGTCGGAGCCCTGGAGGGCCTGCGTCGCGCCCGCCATGAGCCAGCGCGATTTCATAAAATTGATCGACCATCGCCCGCCGCCCTGCTGCGAAGGCGATATGGACACCATTCCCCGGTGCCGCTGGCTTGCCGTCGACTGGTGTTTCGACGCTGAACAGGAATGCACCGGTGCCGTAATCGGCAGACTCCGCCGAACCGTTGAGCAGGCGCATCCCGATCACAGGCAACACAGCGTCGTAGAATACGCGCGCACGGGCGATGTCGTTCGTGCCGACGGAGAGATGATGGATCATTGCAGTGCCTCCACCGCGGATTCTTTCTGTTGGGGTTGGCGAGGGGCATGAACAGGATGAAGCCCGCCAGGATGGGGCGGAAAAAGACGCGGTATCCCTGGTCCGGACGATCCGAACCGCCTGCGGCAGAAAGCTGATCGTCGAACAGAGCGCCGCGGCGAAGCCATCGTGATCCAAGAGATTGTCATTCGGCCGCCCTCGCATGCTGGCCGGTGCCGACCTCTGTCAGCGGCGCAATCGCCGGACCGTTCAGCACGCTGCCGTCCGGCGCGAAGTGCGAGCCGTGACAGGGGCAATCCCAGCATTTCTCGAGACTGTTCCAGTGCAAGTGGCAGCCGAGGTGGGTGCAGACAGCCGATCGCTGATAGAGGGCGCCGTCTTCGCCGCGATAGGCCGCGATCTTGCTGAGACCATCGCGAACGATCGCGCCTTGCCCAGGCTCGAGCTCCTCAACGGATTCAAGTTCACCCGGCATGAGATACTGTGCCAGGTTGGTCGCCGCCGTGCTGTTTTCGGTGACGAAGGTGGCCGCCGCCCCGATCGGTTTGCGGCCGGGATCGTAGACGGCAGCATAGGGGTTGTCCCTGCCGTCGATCAGGTCGGGGATGATGAGGCTGGCAACAACCCCATGCGTCATGCCTTGGCCAGAATCGCCAGTGGTGACGAAGGTGCGTTCGCGCCCGGATTCACGCCCGATGAAGGCGCAATAATCGAGCGTGTCCATGACCTGGCCGGACCAACGATAAAGCTCCGGACCCAGCTCCGGCACCAGCACCCTGATCCACGATTCCAGTGCCGCGAAACGTGCCGGCGCGTCGTTGGCCTCGCCGGTCTTGTGGTCTTCGCCGCCGACGATGAGAACATCCTTGCCATCCGCGCCCGAGGTCAGCCGGACGTAGTGATAGGGATCTTCGGTATCCCAGTAGAGCGCGTCGGCCAGGGCTCCGCGTTCGATCTCGAAGCCCATGGCATAGGTGCGGTAGGGCGCCTGCTTGGTGTGCAAGGCGAAAAGATCATGGATCGGAGAGTTGGTGGCCACGACGACGTAGGACCCATCGACCATATGGCCGGATGTCAGACGAAGATGGACACCTCCTTGGTCTTCGGAAATCTCCTCTACCGCTGAGAACGCGTGCAGCCGCGCGCCCTTCTTCTCCAATGCCTCGGCAAGGCCGCGGAGGTATTTGAGCGGATGAAACGTGGCCTGGCCGGGGTAGCGCAGGAAGGCTCGGTCCTGCAGTGTCTCCAGCGGCAATCCCCTGCCGCGCTCGACCTTTACGCCGATCTCGCTGGCAGCCGAGACCTCGTCGTCAAGGACGGACGGCTCGCTGGCGGGATCGAGAAAGAGAATGCCATCCAGCCGGCGGAACTCGCAGTCGATATCGAGTTCCGCTTGAATTGCCTCGATCCGGTCGACGGCTGCGTTCTGGCTGGCTTGAAAACCGCTCGCCAGTTCTTGGCCTCGCATTGCAAGCAGTTCGGAAAGCGAGTCGTCGCAGGAGGGGGCCAGATGCGCGGTCGTCCTCGCCGTCATGCCGCCGGCGATCGGCCCGCGGTCCAAAACGATCACCGAGCGGCTGCGCAGCGCCAGCTCGTAGGCGATCGATAGACCTGCGATCCCCGCGCCAACGATCGCCACGTCCGCCTTGGTGCTCTCGGCAAGCGGAGCGGCATCGGAGACAACTTCGACATCCATCCAGACTGACCGGCTCTGTTCGCGCATCGCGTTCATCGGAAAGCCTCCTGTGGTTTTGAGCCTCCAACGCTTTTGCGGGCGATCAGTTCGAAGGATTCTAGAGTTAGACAGCAGGATCTGCCTAAGCGTCGCGTGCACAGTGAGATCGCCGAGCCGCCTCAACGCGCCGGGACGCGAAACGTTCGACGCCAGCAGCATGATGGGGAACCAGCGACCAGCCACGCGCATTGCCATGGTTGTCCCTCCCGGAGGATCGCCATGTATCGCTCGATCTGGACCCGCTACGGCTTCGCCTGGGTGACGGCCGGGTTCTTCCTGTTCAGCCTGGCCGGCCATTGGCTCTTCGGCTGGCTCGACTATGTCAGCGAGCAGAGCGCCCACGGACAGCCCATGGTCTTCTCCGGCTTCGCGATCCAGATCCTGCGCGAGACCTTCGAGAACTGGCAGTCCGAGTTCCTGCAATTGCTCTGGCAGGTCGGCGGCCTGGCGATCCTGCTCCATGTCGGCTCGCCGCAATCGAAGGAGGGCGACGACAGGCTCGAAGCCAAGATCGACGCCGTACTGCGCGCGGTCGATCGCGATGATGCCGACCGCCTGATCGAGGAGATCGATCGCGACTATGCCGGCCGTCACACCGACCACCGCTATGTCCGGGAGCACCAGCCTTGAAGCGGAACGACGATCGCGCTCCGGAACATCCCGCCATGCCACCCGTTCCCCGTTCCAACAGCCCGCGCGGCACGCGCCGGAACGGAGGATGCCCAGATGATGCATGTGGACCAGATTCGCGAAGGCCTGAAGGTGGTCGGCTCCGACCAGGGCCACGTCGGCACGGTCGATGCCCTCGTCGGCCAGTTGCTGAAGCTCAAGAAGAACGATCCGGCCTCGGGCGGAACCCACCACTACCTCGATATCGGCCTGATCGCCGACGTCGAGGGCGACACGATTGAGCTGCTGGTTACGGCGGACGACGCCAAGCAGCGCTGGTCGGACGAGAGCGACTAAGCGGAAGCTGAGGGGAACCTGTCCAAGCTCAGGATACGACCTTGGACAGGTCGCGCGGTTCGGCGTCGGGCGGATTGTCGCTGCCGTCCTCTCCGGCCTGCGGCCCGACCACCGGCATGCCGGCATCCATGATCGCTTCGGCTCGGCCCGCATCCTCGGGCTCCGCCTGAACGAGGACGAGCGCCGAGCCGTGCTCCAGTTCCTGTCCATGCCGGCTCGCCTGTTGCTCGGTGACGCCGGCATCCACCAGCGCCCCCAGGATGCCACCGGCCAAGGCGCCAGCCGCTGCCGAGGTCAGGAACCATCCCGCAGCAATGACGGGACCGACGCCCGGCAGGCTGAGCGCACCCATGCCGAGGACAAAGCCAGTCGCGGCCCCGGCCGCCCCACCGACGCCGGCGCCCGCGGCCGCGTTGTCGTCACCACCTTCCTGCCGGCCGACAAGGCCGATCCGGGCGGCGGGAATGCCTGCCTCCGACAAGCGGACAACGACGTTTCGGGCATCTTCGAAGCTCCGGTAGGAGCGGCTGATCGTCCGCAGCATGGCATCGACCCTTTCCGAGGAATCTCGATGTTCTCAGTCAACGATGTGTCTCCGCGGTGGTTCCTTGCTGGCTACGTCAGGAGCAAGCCGGGACGATGAGTACAACCAGCGTCGTCCAGCCGATCGCGAGCAGACTCAACCAGGCGAGCGCGCGGCCGGCGCGGGCCCGAAATCGCCCAGAGGCACTCCGCGGTTGCTCGGGTCTCAGGCGAAACCGGCCTACGATCCACAGCGCGGCCGTGAGCGCAGCGACAACGACAATCGCGCCATGCCAGCCAAACTCGCCCATGCGCGTGCAGACGAGCGATTCCGAGGTGTAGGCGACGACGAAGAAGGCAGCCCAGGCGGCCGGCCCGGCCAGCCAGCCGAATGAACGCCACGCCGCTTTTGCGGCACCGGTCATGACACGCCCACCAGTCGCGGGAATCCATGCGTCAGCGCGAGCCCGATCAGGCCTTGGCCGAGGCAATAGCTCCAGAGCAGAACGAGATTGTCGAAGACGACGCGGCGGACCTGATCGAGCTGACCTGTCAGAACACGGTAGATGGCGAAGCCGGCCATGACCACGATCGCAGCGGCGAGTTCAGCTTGCAGGACAGCATTGGCGTAGACCATCGCGGCATAGCCGCTCGCCTGCGGCCTGAGGCCCGACCGCCAGTGCGACCAGAGATCGAGGCCGAGCGCACCCAACAGCGCCGCGATGCCCGCCGCGACGAGGAGCGCAACGGCGCCGCGCAAGCGGTCGGCGCCAAGCAGGCGGTGCGCCGAAAACAGGCAACCAGCGCTCCCCACCATCAGCAGCAGGCTCGCCCAGACCCATCCGGCCGGCGGCAGGCTACCCCATTCCGCCCACTGCTGTGGCGCGACGGTCCAGAGGTAGAGATAGCCGAACAGATAGGAGAGATAGAGCGCGGCAGCGACCAGGATCAGCACTATCATCGCCCACCAGGAATGTGAATCCGGGCCGGAGACATAGGTCGGCAAACGGACCCTGCCGCCGACATCGACCGTACCGGCCGGCGGCGGGTCGCTGTCGCGCATCCAGACCAGCATCGAGACGACGGCTGCGACGCCGCACGCGAGTGCCAGCGCGATCGCCTTCACCGTCAGCAGCAGGAAGAAACCGGCCGTGAAGACGGCGGCGAGCACATGCACCCAGCCCGGCCCCGACAGGCGCAACAGATAGTCGGGCTTCGCCCCGATTGCCGAGGTGACGATGGTCTCGCGTGTCCCCGTCGCGGTGCCGGGAAGATAGTAGCGGCCGGCCTCGACATCGCGCGCCAGGTCCGGCTGGTCCCAGAGCGGATCGCGGCCAGTGACGAAGGGAATGCTGCGCGCCGCGAAGATATGGTTCGGCAGCCATTCAAGCGTGTTGGCTCGCCAGATGTCGCCGGCCGGCTCTGTGCTGGTCGGTCGCAGGTTTCGCGCGAGATCGATCAGGAAGACGAGCACGCCGAAGGCCAGGATGAAGGCACCGAGCGTGGAGACCAGGTTGAGCATGTCCCAGCCCATGCCCGCCGGATAGGTGTAGACGCGGCGCGGCATGCCGATCAACCCGGTCAGATGCATCGGCAGGAAGGCGATGTTGAAGCCGCCGAAGATCAGGCCGAACGCCCATGTGCCGAGCCGCTCCGACAGCGCCCGGCGGCTGAAGGCCGGTGCCCAGTAGTAGAAGGCGGCGAAGAGCGGGAAGACCATGCCGCCGAACAGCACGTAATGCAGATGGGCGACGACGAAATAGGTATCGTGCGCCTGCCGGTCGAATGGCACGAGCGCGACCATCACGCCGGTCAGGCCACCGAGCGTGAAGATGACGAGGAAGCCGATCACGAAGAGCGAGGCGACCGTCACTTTCAGGCGGCCCGCGGCGATCGTCGCGATCCAGGCGAAGACCTGGATGCCGCTCGGCACCGCCACCGCCATGCTCGCGGCCGAGAAGAATCCGAGCGAGCGCGCCGGGATGCCGGTGGTGAACATGTGGTGCACCCACAGGCCGAAGCTGAAGAAGCCGACCGCGATCAGCGCGACCACGATCAGCCGGTCGCCGACCAGCGAGGCGCCCGTCATCGTCGGCACGATCATCGAGACCATGCCGGCCGCCGGCAGGAAGATGATGTAGACCTCGGGATGGCCGAAGAACCAGAACAAATGCTGCCAGAGCAGCGGGTCGCCACCACGTGCCGCAATGAAAAAGGGCCAGTCGAAGGCGCGCTCGAGCTCGAGCAGGATCGTCGCCAGGATCACCGCCGGGAAGGCGAATACGACCATGAAGGCGAAGACCAGCATGGTCCAGGCGAAGATCGGCATGCGGGCCAGCGTCATGCCGGGCGCACGCGTTCGCAGCACGCCGACGATGATCTCGATCGCCCCGGCGATCGCCGAGATCTCGATGAAGCCGATGCCGAGCAGCCACCAGTCGGCACCGATATCGGGCGAATAGCGCACACCGGTCAGCGGCGGGTACATGAACCAGCCGCCCGACGGCGCGGTGCCGAAGAACAGCGTCGAGAAGAAGACCAGCCCGCCGACGAAATAGGCCCAGAAGGCAAAGGCCCCCAGCCGCGGAAACGGCAGATCACGCGCGCCAAGCATTTGCGGCAGCAAGAGCACGCCGACCGCCTCGACCGCAGGCACGGCGAAGAGGAACATCATCACCGTGCCGTGCATGGTGAAGATCTGGTTGTAGGTCTCCTGGCTGAGGAAGCCGTTGCCGGGCACCGCCAGCTGCAGCCGCATTAGCAAGCCGAGAATGCCGGCGAGCAGGAAGAACAGGACCGCCGTGCCGATGTAGAAGCCGCCGATCACCGTGTTGTTGACGGCGCTGAGGACACGCCAGCCCTTCGGGATCTCCCAGACTCGCTTCAGCGCCTTAAGCTCGCCTTCCGGCCGCGGCAGTGAGTTTGGCAGCGCCTCAGCCGTGCTCACGCATCCATTGTCGTTCGCGGTCATTTCAGGCTCGCGAGGTAGGCCGCGAGCGCGTCGAGCTCGGCCGGGGTGAAGATGCGGAAGGGCGGCATCAGATTGCCGGGCTTCAGGCTCTGCCCGTCGGCGATGAAACGGGCGAGGTTCCCGCGTCCAGCAGGGATGGTCGCTGCGGCGAGGAAGCGGCGCTCGCCGACGCGTGACAGATCGGGGCCGATCGTGCCTTCGGCGGCCGTGCCGCGCACGGCATGGCAGCCGCCGCACCCGGCCGCGAGGAAGAGCTCGGAGCCGCGCCGCGCGGCTTCGTCAGCGGGGATCGACGCCGCGCGCTGACCGGCCGAAAGCCAGGCGTCGAATTCGGCTTGCGGCAGCGCGACGATCTCCAGCGCCATCAGTGCGTGCGGCCCGCCGCAATATTCGGCGCATTGGCCGCGATAGACGCCAGGACGATCCGCCTTGAGCCGCAGCCGGTTGGTCCGGCCCGGGATCATGTCGAGCTTGCCGCCGAGGCTCGGCACCCAGAAGCTGTGGATCACATCGGCCGAGCGCAGTTCGAACTCGACCTCGACGCCGACCGGGATGCGGATCTCATTGGCTTCGGCGAAGGTGTTGCCATCGCGGTCGCGATAGCCGAGCCGCCACCACCATTGCTCGCCGGTGACCTCGATGCGCAGCGCCGGCCGCGCTTCGATCGCGAGGCTCTCGCGCATCAACCACAGGCCGTAGCCGAGCAGCGCCGTCAGCGTGATCACCGGAAAGGCGATGCCGCCGATCCGGATCGCCCTCTCCCCGGCGAGTGCGGCGCGCTGGCCGGCAGAGCCCCGGACGGCGAGCCAGAGCGCGCTTACGACGACGAGCATCACGACGCCGGCCCCGGCGAAGACGATGATGGCGAGCAGCGCGATGCGTTCCGCCTCCGATCCATGCGCCGCCATGACCGATTGCCGGTCGGTGCAGGCGGCGAGCACGGACGACGCAGCGGCCGTCAAGAGTATTGCAAGCGACCTCATCGCCGGGCCTGGGCCGGAGCCGGAAGCGGCAGGCTGGCGAAATAGGCGGCGGCATCGGCGACCTGCTGCGGCGTCAAGCGGCGCGCGATCGGAGCCATGACGATCCCGCCGGGCGTCCTGGCGTTGAAGCCCGTGCGCCAGGCGGCGAGCTGGCTCGCGAGATAGCGCGCCGGCTGGCCCGACAAGCGCGGGTAGGTCGGCAGCCCCGCATCGCCGTGGCAGGTCAGGCAGGCGGGTACCTGACGGTCCGCGTCGCCCTGCGCGGCGAGAACGGCGCCGCGCTCGACGGCGCTCTCATCCTGGATCGGTGCCTGAGGCAGATGAGTTGGCGCCGGCAGCCTTGCGTAGAAGGCGGCGAGGTCGCGGATCGCCTTGTCGTCGAGCTCGGCGGCGGCGACCTGCATGATACCGCTGTCGCGCTCGCGGCTGCGATAAGCTCGCAGGGCCGTCTCGAGCCTCTCGCGCGGCTGGCCGTGCAGCACGGGCACGAGCTCGCTGCGCGGCCCCTTCTCCAGTCCGTGACAGCGCGCGCAGGCCTCGACCGTATCGACCCGGTCCTCGCCGCTGACGATCTGGCGGGCGGTCTCCGGCCTGGGCTCGATCTCTCCCAGCGCCAGCGCCTTGTAGGCTTCGGCATCGAGCGAAGGCAGCCGACGCAGGAAAGCGACGAGAGCCCAGACCTCGTCATCGCGACCCTGCACCGGCCAGGCCGGCATACCCGTGTATTTGATGCCGTGACGGACGATCCAGAACAGCTGCTGGTCGGACCACTCCGCCAGCTTGCCGTCCAGTTCCGGCGGAGGCGGCAGCATCTTCAGGGCTGCAGCGCCAACAGGCGTGCCGGGCGAGCCGTGGCAGAAGGCGCAGCCGGCATGGAAATGGCCGGCGCCCAATCGAGCCAGATTCTCGTCAGCCAGATCGGGCGGCGTCAGCGCCGGAGCATGCGTCCGGACCGAACTTTCCATCCCGAAGCGCAGGAAGAAGTCGACGATGGCCCAGTGGCCGCTGCTGGCGGCGACGCTGTAAAGCCCGGACCAGGCAAAGAGTCCGATCGCTACGATGCCGGCCGCGGCGAAGGCGAACACCGCGCCGAGCAGGTGCCGCCAGCTCTGCACCAGCCAGTTGGCCGCTCTAGCGCGCGCCGGCAGCATGACGATCGGGCTCGTTGGCGATGCGGGACAGCAGGCGCGCCGCGACGACGACGCCGGCAGTGAGGTAGCTCAACGGGCAGGCGGTCACCATCAGCAGGCCGGCAAGCTGCTGGTCCTCCAGCGAGGATGGACCGCTGCTGCAGAAGGCCAGTGCCAATCCCGGAAGCCCGTAGAGATCGCGCGGTGCGAAGATCAGGAGCGCGCCGAGCAGACAGGCGAATTTGCCGGTGAGCAGCAGCCCGGCGATGGCTCGCCAGCCGCCCGCCCGTTCCGCGGCGATGATGGCGAGCCAGAAGGCCAGCGCGGCTGCGCCCAGGAACAAGAGCATTGTCGCCTGCAGCAGGCCGGATGCGGCGGCGGCTTGCTGCACGCCCGGCAGGTGCCAGGCCCAGAGCAGGAGAAGCTGGGAAACGGCGGCGAACCAGAGGGCCCGGACACCCAATGCGGGCATCCGCGCGGCCACCAGTAAGGCCACCAGCGGCGCAGCGACGTTCATCAGCACGAGATGATGGGTCATCTGCAGCGATAGCGGGCCCAGATCGCTGAGCGGCAGCACCAGGAGACCCGCGGCGCACACGACAGCCGCACTGACGAGCGGAGCGCTGCCCGGATCTGCGCGTTTCGTTTCCGTCATGCGCTTCCCCGCTGCGATGCCGTGAGGGGGCAACTGGCAGAGCTCCTCGCAGTTCCCTTTGACGCCGCGACGCGGACAAAAGCTCCGGGCTGGCGTTCGAGCGGTAGTGCCTCGCGCAGAACCCAATCATGGAGCCGGCCATGCCCTGGTCCCGTCTCGCCAAGATCGCCGCCGCAGTCGTCATTCTCGTTGATGGGCGGCTTTCTCGATGGAGCCGGCGAGGCGCGCGGCCGGCCTGTCGGCGTGCTTCCGGATTCGCGCGGCGGGCTGCTGGTCGCCGATGATGTTGGCAATGTGATCTGGCGCATGGTTCGCGGTTGATCGGCCGGTCGCTGGGCCGAGCTCCCGCCCCACGTCGCCTCTAGTCCACGAAGCGCACGAACACGCCCGGCTTCACCATCGCGGCGAGATGCTCGGCATCCCAGTTCGTCAGCCGAACGCAGCCATGCGAGGAGTTCTTGCTGACCCGCGACGGATCGGGCGTGCCATGGATGCCGAAGGTCGGTTTCGACAGAGCGATCCAGACCGTGCCGACGGGATTGTTTGGACCGGCCGGCAGGACGAGCTTCCTGGTATTGTTTCCCTGCTGGAAATTCTTGTCCGGATCGTAATGGTAGGTCGGGTTTCTGACGACCCGCTCGATCTGATATTCTCCCTCGGGCGATGGCGTCTCGCCCGAGCCGATCGTGGCGGGATAGCTCGCAAGGATCCGGTCACCCTCGCCATAGATGACAACCATGCCAGTGCTCTTGACGGCCTCGACACGTAGGGCGCTGCCTGGCGGGGTGGCCCGCGTCGCCGCGATGACGAAGATCGATCCGCCGGCCTTGCGAAGGCTTGTGCGAGGATTGAGGACGAGGAGCAGCCGCTCGCTCATGTGGAAGCGCTCGGCGAGCATTTCCCGTGCGCTCGTATAGGCCAGGCGCTTCAGGCGGGCCTGCCGGGCGTAGTCGCGCGGGATCCTCTTGGCGAAGCGGTGGGCGCTGTCCTTGGCGGAGATCTTGTATTCGACGACGATATCGCCGGTCGCATCGCCGCCAAGCGCCTGCCACGTCCTTGCATCCATAGTGTCGGCGTCGCCCAGCATCTCCTGCCGACGGAACTGGGCGATCGCCTTGCGGTAGTTTTCGCCGTCGAGGCCATCGATCAGGCCGGGCGAAATCCCGCGCCGACTGAGAAGGACCTGGGCTTTGACGATGGAGGGGGCCGGCTTGTTCGTTTTCTTGCGGAGATCGCGCGCCATGGTCGCCTTGTTCACCTCATCCGCGGTGAGTGCCGAGACCGGACCGGCGCCGAAAACCAGAGAGAGCGCCGCGACCAGCGTGAACAGCGGAGGGAATTTCATGAGCACCCGAGCTAGTTGCGCTGCATACCGCTACTAAGACCGCGGACTGCGCCGCTTGTTCCCGTTGGACGATGTGGAATGGGGACTGACCCAGCGGCCCGCTTGGTTCGTTTTTTGTTACAGATTGTTTCGACAAGGAACCGGCTGTCGCGTCCTCTCGTTCTCCGTCCATAAGCGGTCGGCAGGAACCAGCCATGGAGCACAAACACCAGCACGCGATGCGTGGAAACTACTTGCGGTTAGGCCTCGAACTCGCGATCGACTTCATCGTGATGTACCTGGTCATGTATACGATGATCGCGACGCTCGCGCATTTTCACCTCAACCTTAACAACGTCTACATGACCTTGATGATGCTGGCCCCCATGGCCGTCGTCATGCTGGTCTCGATGCGGTCGATGTTCCCGTCGCGGCGGATCAATCTCGCGATCTGCGTCGGCGCGATCGCCATCTTCCTCGTGAGCTTCATTGGCATGCGAACCCAGGCGGGCGTGGGCAATGCCGAATTCCTCCGTTCCATGATCCCGCACCATTCCGGCGCGGTCCTGATGTGCGAACAGGCCTCGGTCACCGATCCGGAGATCGTAGCGCTCTGTCGGAGCATCATCGAGTCCCAGCAGAAGGAAATCGCGCAGATGCAGGCGATCCTGCAGCGGTATTGAGATATCCGCGACCTGCCAGGCGCGCAGCCATCTGGCCTTTGCACGCCATAGCTTTCCTATTGCTGCGAGAGTTCGCGGATCCGGTGCAGATCAGCGACGAAAGCATCGAAGGCCTGTGCGCGAGCCTCGTCCCCAGGCAGCCGCAGCAGGAACGAGGGGTGGACGGTGATGAAGCCGCGGCGATCCCCGAACCGGGCTGCTCCGCGGTTTCGCGAGATCGGCAAAGCCTTGCCGGCCAGAGCCAGGACAGCGATCGCCCCGAGCGCGACGACGATATGCGGGTTCACGAAGGCGAGTTCCTTGTCGAGCCACCAGCGGTAATGCCTGACCTCACCGGCGGTCGGACGCTGGTGGATGCGCCGTTTGCCCCGCTCCACGAACTTGAAATGCTTCACGGCATTGGTGACGTAGCTTTCGCCCCGGTCGATGCCGGCCTCGCCGAGGGCGCGGTCGAGCAGGCGGCCGGCCGGTCCGACGAAGGGCCGGCCCTGTCGATCCTCCTGGTCCCCGGGTTGCTCGCCGACGAAGGCGATCGCCGCGCCTTCAGGCCCTTCCCCCAGCACCGCGCGGGTGGCGCCGGGAACAAGCGGGGCCGACGCCGCGATGACGGCGTTCAAAGCCTTCAGGTTCGGCACGTCCTGCAAGGCTCGCTCGGCCTCTTCCTCGGTGGGCGACATGGCACGCTCCGTCACATTGCCGAGGCAACGCGCCAGCCGCCCAAAGGATCATCGGTCGCGCAATGGAACTCCCGGCAGCAGGCGAGGTTGGCCTCAGATAAGGAGGCAGAGCTATGACGATGGGACAGAACGAGTTAGTTGGGACCGGCCAGGAACTGGCGCTCAGGATGGCCGAACAGTTTTCCGGGCATGACTGGGTGGCCGAGCTGGCGACACGTTCCGGAAAGAGCCGCGACTTCGTCGAATGGCACCTTCAGCAGGATATGGCACCACCGGAGGAGATCGCCTCGGCCGCCGCCCTCATGCTCGGTGCAGCACCTCAACCGGACGAACGCGGGCCGGAACGCAGTGGAGCGCTGCTCACGGAGGACGATCTGCCCTTCTCAGGTTTGCCCGGCAATCTGGGGAAGCTGCATCGGGACTGAGGCAGCGGATGGCGCGGAGCGCTATGCGAAACTTGGGACCGCCGCCGGCCCGCCGGCGACTATCGACTCATGCGGCCAGCTTGTTTGCGTCTGGCTTCCAGGCCAGGTTCAACAGCCGCATCAGCGCCGAGGCATCGGCCGGTGCATGGCGCTTGTCGGTATTGTCGAAGAACAGGAATACCTCGCGCGGTTGAGCGGGGGCGGCGTGCGGATCGCCGGCGAACTCGCCATCCTCCATCGGCTTGCCCTCGGCCCAGGCTTCGATTCGAGCTGCCCAGCGCTTCAGATCAGCCTTCTTGTAGCGCGAGCGGTATAGTTCGGCCGAGCCGTGCAGCCGGCAGTAGACGAAATCGGAGGTCAGATCCATCAGCCGGGGCCAGTCGACGGTGTCCGCGCAGACGAGCGCCACATCGTGCTGGGCGAGCAGGTCGATGAAGGCCGGATCGCGAAAGCTGTCATGGCGGATCTCGATAGCGTGACGGACCGCGCGCTTCGCGTCGGTGCGGAGCCAGGCCCGCCCTTCCAGACGCTCATCATGCCGACGCGCCAGAGCAGAGGCCGCCTGCGTGTCCTGCGGAAGAAGCCCGAGGAAATCCTTCATCAGGGCCGCATCGAAGCGGAAGCTCGGCGGAAACTGCCAGAGCAGCGGACCCAGCTTCGGTCCGAGCCGCAGCGGACCGGACGCGAAAAAGTTGGCGAGCGGCGTCTCGATGTCCCTGAGACGGCGCATATGGGTGATATAGCGCGAGCCCTTGACGGCGAAGACGAAGCCATCGGGCACAGCCTGCGCCCAGTGAGCGAAAGCATCCGGCTTCTGCAGTCCGTAGAAGGTGCCGTTGATCTCCAGCGCCGGGAACTGGCTGGCCGCAAAGGCGAGCTCGTTCTTCTGCACCAGACCCTCGGGGTAGAAATGCCCGCGCCAAGGCGCGTAGGTCCAACCCGAGACCCCGATACGGATCGCCGCCCGCCCGTCATGTCGCCGGCCGCTGCTCGCTCGCCTGCCCATCACCTGCCTCGATCGCAGTTCGCCATGTGCTCCCGGTCAAGCTGCCGCCGATCAAGAACACCATGTAACCAGATCGCCCAGAGGCATATGATGTTCCCAGCCGACCGTCATTCGGCTGGAAGCAGCGTCGGCGGATGCCTGCAATCAGCAGGTCCGGCATTCGAATGGTTTGATCTGCGCCTGGCCCTGCTGAACGACGATGAGTTCCATCGCTCCGTCGGGCTTGATCCGGATCACGCCGTCACCCAGGCATTCGTCGATGAAATAAGCAGGCAGCCCGGCACGCAGGGCCTTTTCGATTGATCGCTTCCGAAACTGCTTCAGCTTCTCATGGTACATGGCAAAGCTCCGTTGCACGATGAGGCACTGGCAACCTTCTAGCGGAGATGTTGGCCAAATTTCGGCTTCCAGCCTGCCATGCCGGTCACCCTGGCGAGGGCCGTTCAAACGGTCCTGAGCAGTCCTATTTCTGGCGCGGCTGGCGCAATTCGGCTCCGATCTCGTCACGGCGACCGGCTCGACGCTTCTGGACCGCTTCGGTCAGCGAGCGCGCGGCATTGCGCACTTCGTCCTGGACCGCCTGATCGGCGTCCAGCTCGTCATGACTGGTCGCGTAGGGTTTCCAGTAGCCGATATAGCGGTCGAGCTCGGCCAGCGGCCCGGCCGGCTCCAGATGCATGAACCTCAGCCAGTCCGAGATCGAGCGCCGCACATTCTCGGCGCCCTCGACATCGCCATGCACGACCACAGAGAAGAGCCTGCCGGCGAGGTGACGCGGATAGCCCCAACCCGCGAGCTCGAGCCCTTTCGCCTTCGCCGCATCCTTGCCGTGGGTAGCGGTCGGATCCGGGTTGCCACCATCGGCGCAGACCAGCCGGTCCATCATGAGCTTGAGCGGAGAAGAGACCTGGTACCAGTTTACCGGGCTGATCAGCATGATGCCATGCGCCGCGACCCACATCGGGTAGATCTCGTTCATCCAGTCATGGCTCTGGCCGAGCGAGTAGTTGGGATAGCAGGAACAGGGCCAGTGACAGAGCGGGGCGGCTGTCGAGAAGCAAGCCTTGCAGGGATGGATGTTGCGGCCGTATTCGGAGGCCAGCCGCGACAGATCGAGCAGTTCGCTCGAGAGACCAGCTTCCTCAGTGAACACAGACTGCGCCAGCTCGGCCAAGCGATAGCTCTTCGACATTTCGCCCGGGCAGGTGTGCTCGCTGCGCGACGAGGCGTTGACGATCAGAATACGCGGGGGAGCCGCCGGGTCGTCATGCCGGGACCTCGCCTTGTCGATCGCCGTCTTTGCCTCGAGCCAATCGACCGAGAGTTCATAGTCAGGATCGGCATAGCCGGCGCCCGCCTTTCGGGTCAGCGGGCTCTTGCGCGAATCCGCATAGGCCTGCCATGCGACGTCTGCAATCGAGGCCAGCTCTCGTCGGAGGCGATCAAACGCTGGGTCGGTAAACTGCTGCAAGAACCGACGCCTGAACAAGACCTCGTCCAGTCTCGGACTTGGCATTCCCTTGCGTGGCGCGGGGGCCGCGCTAGGCGCGGACATCGGAAGCTCGGATTTCGCCATGGAGGTTTTCCACTCCCTCGCGACAGATAAGCGATGATGCCGGGTTTCGGTTCCCCGAAGAGAGCGCCCACTACTACGCCGAAACCGTCCGGCGCGGCGCTACGGTGATGGTGTCAGAAGACCAGGCGCCAGCAGCCGAGGCCATCATGGATGGCGCAACCCCGATCGACCGCGACACCCGCCTGGCTGAATACCGTGAAGCCGGCTGGAGCCGTTTCGATGAACACGGCGCACCCTATCGCCCCGGCCCGCTCCAACTGGTGGGTATTAAACTGCTGCCCCGCTGGCATCGCCGGCGGGGCCAAAATCGGCTAAGGACAGGGAGTTTTCTCCGTCTGGGAATTAACCTGAAAAATCGACTGATGAGGCTCATTTTTGCAGCCGCCTCGTGATGGCTCGGATGGTGACGAACTGGGCTCTCAGCCAATGATTTTGAGCAATCATGCCGGAAGATCTGAATAATTTTCCGCGCCCGTCGAGCGTCGGTGTCCCACCCGTTTTCGACATTTGCTAATGCCGACAACAGGGCTGCTCTGGTACTCTCTATAGGAACCGGAACGACCGCTGAGCATTGAAGCGAGATGCCGCGATATTTCGTCGACAGCACAGATGGGCAATCGGCCTATGTCGATCGCGATGGCTTCGATGCCAGCGATAACCAGGCCGCTCGAAAGGCTGCCCTGGCTGGGCTGCCCGATATGGCGCGGGATTCGATTCCTGATGGAGACAACCAGCGCTATGCCGTCCGTGTCAGGAACAGCTGGGGCGACGTGATCTATAGCGCCACTCTTACGCTGGTGGGGTCCTGGACCGATGGCGCGACAGATCCTGTCGCGGGTGACTTTAAAGGCTCCGGTCGGCGCGGTGCCCACGCACCACCTGATCGAGGTGAAGATAAAGCTCGCTGAAGCCAGCGGCGCTCCGCAAACGCTCCCAATCGGGAATGTGCACGAACTTCCGCTTTCGCTTTATGAGCTGCTCGGAACCCAGGCGTTTGAGCACGCGATTGACGTGCACGAGTGACATGCCTGTGGCATCGGCGAGCTGCTCCTGCGTCATCGGCAAATCGTAGCCGTGGGCGTTTGCGAGGCCCGCAACCTCCAGCCTCCGCCCGAATTCGCAAAGCAGATGAGCGACCCGCGCGAAACCATCGCGCTTGCCAACGTTGACGACCCATTCGCGATAGATCGAAGCGTCGATCAGTGTATCGACCCACATCGCCATTCCGACCGTAGGATATGATAGTATAAGTTCGCGCATGGCGCTGCGGGGAATGAAAGCAATTTCGCATCGTGTCAAGGTCTGAACATTGTGATCCGCGATGTTCAGCAGTGAATCTTCCAAATCCAGGAAATCACCGTCCAGATGAAAGCTGATAATTTGTCGGCCTCCATCTTCGGTCATTTTGTGCCGCAGCGCGAACCCCTTCACAAGAACGCAAGATTGATCCGGGCGGTCACCTTCACGAATGAGATATACGCTAGGCTCGACTTTCTGAATTCTTGTTGGAAGTGCTAGAAGTGCTTTCCGGTCCGCATCGTCCAACGTTGCGCGCAATTCCAATTTGCGCAGCATCTGGGACAGAACATCTTTACGAGATTCAGGCATTTGCTCACCGCGCCGTTTGAGGGGGCGGGAGCTCTTAAAATCTCTCAGCCACTGGAGCCCAAAATAGCCCTCCAGCGATGGTTCGACTTTAACACATGATCACTTGTTAAAGCCATCAAATGATATGATGCAGAATGCCTTGCGGTCGCAGGGCAAAGCGTGATGCGCTTTTGTCGGGGTGGGCGGGCCCGATAGGGCCCGCCCTGAAGGCCTAGCTCTGGCCGCCTTTTCGACCGGCCTCGGAGGCGCGCTCCCGGTCCCGGGCGAAGTTCCCCGAACCGCCGCGTTCACCACCCTGCTGGCCGCGCTCATCAGCGCTCGCCGACTGCTGGCGATTGCCGCCACCACTGCTTTCGCCGCCCTTGCGGCCGGCTTCCGAGGCCAGTTCGTGGTCTTGCGAGAAACTGCGCTTCTCGGCGGGGACGCTCTGGCCGCCCTGCGAAGCGATGTCGCGCTGCTTGCCTTCGTCCATGGACGCAAAGCCTCGGCCTGACTGATTAGCCATATCGCAATCTCCATAGCTGCGTTTTTGGAAGCGTGGATGCTGCACATCCACTGACTCCCCAACGGCGGGACGAGGATGGATGTTCCGGCGAAAGGCCTATCGGCCGGGCTCCCCGGAAAATCACGGAACTATCGAGGAGATATAGATTTTTCGATTTGTTTTGCTGCCAAGCTTCATGGACGAGTTGCAGGCGGCGCAAAGCGAACGGCCGCCAGCTTGGCCGCTGGAAATCGCCTCACGGCAGGAACGGATGGAGGTGCTGCTGTATGGCGCGGCTCATGGTGACGTGATCGGCTTCGCTTACATGAAGGAGCGTCATCTTGCTGAGCCAGCCCATTCGAGCTTCCTCGAGACCCGCAATGATCGGCGCTTCACCGGACTTCCAGACGACCTATAACCTCGGCTTTTCTCAGCCTCTCCGGCTATTGCGTCGTCTGGGCCTGCGCCTGCAGGCTATCCACCTTGATCAGGATAGCCTGCAATTTGGCCAGGGTAAGGGGATCGAACATGAGGTCGACGTTGGTCGATCCCTCGATCGCCAGTTTGATGATTGTGCGTTCGGTCGGGTCTTCGCTGATGATCACATGGAGGACATCGAGCACCGTAGCCGAGGTGCTAGGCTTTCCGGGCATGGGCCATACTCCAACCATTCCTTCCTGCGCGCATCACGGCGACGCCTGACCGAGCCGAGCTTATGCGCAGCAGGCGCGCTCCATTTTAACTTTTGACATTGACGCAATCTCGAACGAAGCGCCGAGCTGGGAGGCTTGACGGTTCATTGATTGGCTTGGTCGGGTCACTGTACGGAGTGGTTCGAATGATCGGCAGGGAAGAGCGGGTGGAAACCATAGCTCGGGCCATGTGCCGAGCTGCCGGGCTGGATCCGGACGAAATCGTGGTCGACACCCCCAATAGTCAACGCAAGTCGATGCAGCCCGGTAAGGAACCGATCGAAGCCTGGCGACGCTACCAGTTGGCGGCAGAGAATTTCTGCGCTTTGAGCCGGGACCTCTGCGAAGCCGATCGCCGCGCGCGGTCTTAATCGGTCCCTCTGGAAAACATCGCTGCGCGGGGCATTTTGCTGACATCTACGGGTCCAAGGCCCGTCGGACCGGCTACGCCGGGCTGAGGCCGCTGACGATGTCGCGCGCCGTCATTCGTCACACCGACTGAGCGTTTGCCCTGTCGTTTCGATCTCGAACAGGCAATCGTCGATGACGCGCACCGGCGTTCCGTCCTCCAGTTCGTAATGCGTGATCCTCAGACCCGCGTAAGGACGCCAAGCGATGACGGTGAAGCGATTGCCGCCAACATCCTCACAGGATTCACGACGGAGCTCGCGACGGTGGGGAGGCCGTCGGCTGACCGTGCTGGCCAGACCGTGCCGCTTGTGCTGGGTTCGCATCGCGACCTCCAACGCCACATTTTCGATCAGACTCAACCAACCAGGCGATTGAGCTGTTCCAGTTCGAACAACTGCAGAGCCCTTGCTGAGCGTTGCGGACAAACTGAATATTTTTTCGGCTAAGGAACGCTTGCCCGCGACTGGCGTTGAGCTGCCAGTCCAGTTGGAATTGCGTGTGATGGCGCGCCACCGGTTCAGTCCTGCTGTGAGCGTAGAGACCGCGAGGCACGGCAAATGTTGTGCTGTGAACTCAGTCGAAAAAGCCGCGGAACAACTGCTCGAATGGCCGGAGCACGGGCCCGAATGGCGGCAGGCAATTGCAGCTTGCGCGGATGCGATGACGGGCGAGATGTCAGCCGCCGAAGCGCGCAGCGCGTTTCTCGACGCCGCAAAGGCCGCCGGTCGGCTGCTCCCCCATTAAACATCAAAGCAGCCCAGATTCGAAAGCGCAGCACGTCATTTAACTCTTGTTAAAGACGCCGGGCCAGCCCAGGCGCCTATTACCTTCCGGTCGTTTCCGTTGCCTTTCGGGAATGGCCGCCGAGAGCACAACCCGTGCAGCTCTCGCGATGCGGGAGGGCAACATGATCACCGGTAATGGTCGCCTGATGTTGCGCAGTGGGAGTGAGTTGGCTGTTAGCTATCAGTTCAGCAGCGATTACGATGACAGGCGCGCAGGGTACCTCTTCTGCGACTTGTCAGAGGTCGAGGTGGGTGCTTTCTGCAGTAGATTGGAACTCGCCTGCGAGGATGGCTCTGTCATTGTCCTCGCCGTGATGAACTTCAGCGAAAAACATCTTGGCGTGGTCGGGCGTGTCCTGACGCCGTCGGACGCCGAGGCCTGAGCAGAAGCTCGCGTCTTCGCTAGCGAGGAATGCAATCACGGCGGCGACTTCGGGACGGCCTTGGGCAGGCCGCGCGATTCGGTGTGGGGCGGACGGATCATCGCTGGCCCTCCTTTCCGGCCTGCGGCTGGACGCCGATCATCGGCATCCATCACCTGCTCCCAAGATGCCGCCTCAAGAGATCCGAACCCATCGCGAGCGCCGTTCGTAAGGCAGCATCGAGCAGAACGGGCGGCGGAAACGCGCCAAATTCGCAATGACAATCCATGCCTTCGCCTCCCTTCATGGCTGCGGCGATGCAGACGCGTCCTCGCGGATTGCCACGCTCGTCGGCGACGGGGCCGGTCACACCGGTGAGAGCCAGCGCAAGATCAGCAGGCGTGCTCGCAAGCACGCCGCCTGCCATCGCGCGCGCGACCGGTCCTGAAACCGCGGTGTGGGTCTCTATGAGATCAGCAGGGACACCCAGGAGCCCGGTCTTTGCAATCGGCATATAAGTCACGAAGCCGCCGATCAGAACGTCTCCCGCTCCTTCCGCCTTCGACAGGCAGTTGGCGAGCGTCCCCGCGCTGCAGGATTCGGCGACCGCAACCATGAGCCCGGCATGGCCTAGCTCCGTGATGAGCCGTTGGGCGAGGTCCTGAAGCTCGGGCAAGCCGGAACCGGGTAAGGCTTCGACCGAGCGGGAGCACCATGACAGCACCGGTTCTTTCATCGTCCTGATCCTTGGCCGGAGATGGACCGGACATGGAACGAGGGAGTCCTAACGCGGTTCCCTTCGCGAAATGGATATTGTGAACGAGGCATCTGGTGACCGGATCGTCGCGGCAAGCTCGAATGCTGTGGTCGCGGCTTATGAGAAGCGTATCGCGGAGCTGGAGCGGTGGAAGATCACTCTCGCTGAACACGAAGCACCTGGCGGCAAGGTCCAAGGCAGCTTCGAGCAGACATTGGAACTCGCACTGCGTTTTCTCGTAAGCTCCTATGATATTTGGGGAACTGGAAATCTGGACGTGCGACAAGCGGTCTTGAGACTGACGTTTGCCGAGCATCTGGCTTGGTGCCCGGATCAGGGTTCTAGAACCCTGCAAACCACCGTTCTGTTTAGGATTTTAGGTTGAGCTACCCGAAGCGGGTGGTGGCGGACAGGGCGGGATTCGAACCCGCGATACGGTTTCCCGTATACACACTTTCCAGGCGTGCGCCTTCAACCACTCGGCCACCTGTCCGGCGCGCCGCTTATGGCCTCCGCGCGCGCTTCTTTCAAGACCTAATGCCGCGCCCCGGCGAGGTTGCACGCAATTGTCCTTTGCCGTTGCAATGCATCGGGTGAGGGGACACATGCGGGTTGGCCGCGCCAGTGCCGGCCAGTGCGGGAATCGGGGGACGAATTGCGTTTTCTCGTCAGGATGTTCGGTTACCTTCTCGTCGCCGGAGGGTTTGTCGCCTTGCTCACCGATGGGGCGCGCTCGATCGCCAATTCGGTCCTGCGCTTCACGCCGCTCGGCGAGACCTTGCTGACGCTCATCGGCGAGCGTTTCCGCCTGCTGCAGCCTGCCGTCGAGCGCAATCTCCACCCCATGCTCTGGGACCCGGTGCTCGTGCATGTGCTGCAGATGCCGACCGCTGCAGCCGGTCTGCTGCTCGGCTTCCTGCTGCTCTGGCTCGGTGCTGCGCGCAAGCCCGAGATCGGTATCGTCACGCGACGGTGAAGCGGTCTCCGCGAGGCCGGCACCGGGGGGCCGTGTGGGCAACATCTGTATTCGCGTCCGTTCCCGGCACGGAAGCCGCCGAGCACTCGAAGGCATGGGCGTGCGCGGCAATGGAGGCCCAACCTCGCTTCGTTTGCCGCTTCAAAAGTTCCCGATCTGTTCTTGCAACCATAGCGCGTTTCCGCTAGCGTCATCGCGCGGGGCTGGGGTGGGCTTGGATGGTGACGCGGGTCGCGACGGTGGCGTTCGAGGGCATCGAGGCACGCGCCGTCGATGTCCAGGTTCAGGTCACGCCGGGCGGCGTCGCCTTCATTCTGGTCGGCCTGCCTGACAAGGCGGTCGGCGAGAGCAAGGAGCGGGTCCGTGCCGCGCTGATCGCCTCGGGGCTGGCGCTGCCGGCCAAGCGCATCACCGTCAACCTCGCCCCTGCCGACCTGCCGAAGGAAGGCAGTCATTACGATCTGCCGATCGCGCTCGGCGTCATGGCGGCGATCGGCGCGATCCCGGCCGATGCGCTGGCCGGCTACACCGTGCTCGGTGAGCTCGCCCTTGATGGCTCGATAACGCCTGTCGCCGGGGTGCTGCCGGCGGCGATCGCGGCCTATGCAAGAGGGCAGGGGCTGATCTGCCCGGCGGCGAGCGGCCCGGAAGCGGCCTGGGCGGCTGGTGATCTCGATATCCTCGCGCCGCGCTCGCTGATCCAGCTCGCCAATCATTTCAAGGGCACGCAGGTGATGGCACGCCCCGAGCCCGCCGTCGCCCGTCAAAGCGGGTTGCTGCCTGACTTACGCGAGATCAAGGGCCAGGAGAGCGCCAAGCGCGTGCTCGAGATCGCCGCCGCCGGCGGCCACAACCTCCTCATGAACGGACCTATTAATCCTCAGCGCGAGCAAGGACGCAAGCCCTCGTTTTCGTTGAGACGTTTGCCGCGCGCAAGGAATGAAGGCGCCGTACTTCATCCTGGAGGCGGTGCTTTCGTGTCGAAATCGTACTCGCTAAGGAGCTGGAATCCCGGCACCAGGAAGCGCCAAGCGGAGCTAGTGGCCCCTTCCTGACGTTCGGAACGTCCGCTTCACGGCAACTCACAGCGCATGAACTTGGCCCTGCGCCGCGGGCTCGGATGGTGTCACGCCTTCGGCGATGGCGACGCGATGACCACACTCACCCTCGGCCACAGCAACCGTTCTCGGTCACGGGCGTGCCGACCGCCGGGACCGCCCGCCTCGGTCGGGGCCGGCCGCAGACGGTACAAGCACGCTCCGGAGATCCGGAGCGCGCAATCCCGGGAGAGATTCTCAGGTGGCGAGCGTAGCAGCACAACCTTCGACCGCGCGTCGATCGGGCGAGGTCTGCCCGGGCATGGTGGCCCAGCCGCCGGCCTCGACGAACTGGCGCTGCTTGTAGCCGTCACCTAGAGCCTTGAGTTCGACGAGCTTCGCAGTCGCCTGCGGGGCCGCATTGAAGCGCTGGACGCAGATAGCCGACGCCAGTTCTCCTCTCGCGGCATCGCCTGCGGAGGTCGCGGCCATGCGCGAAGTTCCACCCGTCACCCAGCCGCCCCAGTTGAAGCCAACGATCATCGTGGCCGCTTCTGCGGCGATGCAGGCCCATACCAGGATCGTTTTCGAGGGCTGGTAGTTTTCGAAACTCTGGATGTCGCGCCGGCGCTCTGCATGGCCATTGGAAATTCTCGCTGTCGATTGCCGCCGGCGCGCTTTCCGTTCAGCCAGAATCGGCTGAACGACAAGAATTCGCGCCAATGCAATATGTTGGAGCATGATCCGCCCGGCCGGATGGCCGCGCGGCCCGGGTGCGGTTGTTCAGTATCCCATCGAGCCATTGCCCGCCGCGGCGGAGTCCGGCGTGGCTGCGGTTGCGATCATCGCTTCGGCGGTGATCAGAAGCGCCGCGATCGAGCCGGCATCCTGCAAGGCGGTCCGCACGACCTTGGCGGGATCGACGATCCCGGCTTCGAACATGTCGACATAGGCCTCCGTCTGCGCGTCGAAGCCCAGATTGTGATCCTTGCTGTCGATGAGCTTCCCCACGACGATCGAGCCTTCGACGCCGGCGTTCTCCGCGATCTGCCTGATCGGGGCTTCGAGCGCCCTGAGCACGATCGAGATGCCGGCCTTCACATCGGCATTGGCGCCCGTCAATGCGGCCAGCACGGTCCTGGCGCGCAGCAACGCGACGCCGCCTCCGGGAACGATGCCCTCTTCCACGGCCGCGCGGGTCGCGTTCAGGGCGTCGTCGACGCGGTCCTTCTTCTCCTTGACCTCGACCTCGGTCGCGCCGCCGACGCGGATCACCGCGACGCCGCCGGTGAGCTTGGCCAGGCGCTCCTGCAGCTTCTCGCGATCATAGTCCGAGGAGGTCTCCTCGATCTGCGCCTTGATCTGGCCGACGCGCACCGCGATCGCCGCCTTGTCGCCTGCGCCGTCGATGATGGTCGTCGTGTCCTTTTCAATCACCACCCGCTTGGTTCGCCCGAGCATGTCGAGCGTCACGTTCTCCAGCTTGATACCGAGATCCTCCGAGATCATCTGGCCGGCGGTCAGGATCGCGATATCCTCGAGCATGGCCTTGCGGCGGTCGCCGAAGCCTGGCGCCTTGACGGCCGCGACCTTGAGGCCGCCGCGGAGCTTGTTGACGACGAGGGTGGCGAGCGCCTCGCCTTCGACATCCTCCGAGATGATCAGGAGGGGCTTGCCGGTCTGCACGACGGCTTCGAGGATCGGCAGGATTGCCTGCAAACCGCCGAGCTTCTTCTCGTGGACAAGGATATAGGGATCCTCCAGCTCCACGCGCATCTTCTCGGCATTGGTGATGAAATAGGGGGAGAGATAGCCGCGGTCGAACTGCATGCCCTCGACGACGTCGAGCTCGGTCTCGGCGGTTTTGGCTTCCTCGACCGTGATGACACCGGCATTGCCGACCTTGTCCATCGCCTTGGCGATCATCTTGCCGACAGCGGCATCGCCATTGGCGGCGATGGTGCCGACCTGGGCGATTTCGCCGGACGTCTTGACCTTGCTGGCGCGTGTTCGGATTTCCTTGATCACGGCGGTCACAGCGAGGTCGATGCCGCGCTTCAGATCCATCGGGTTCATGCCGGCGGCGACGAGCTTGGCGCCCTCGCGCAGGATGGCAGCGGCGAGGACCGTCGCCGTCGTGGTGCCGTCGCCGGCCAGGTCGTTGGTCTTCGACGCCACCTCGCGCACCATCTGGGCGCCCATGTTCTCGAACTTGTCGGAAAGCTCGATCTCCTTGGCGACGGTGATGCCGTCCTTGGTGATGCGCGGCGCGCCGTAGGACCTGTCGATGATGACATTGCGGCCCTTGGGTCCGAGCGTGACCTTGACGGCATTGTTGAGCAGCTCGACGCCGCGCAGCATTCGATCGCGCGCATCGGTGGAGAATTTGATTTCCTTGGCAGACATGATGTTTGTCCAGTTCGGTCGTGCGGTTGCAGGGGTCGGAGGTCGGCCGGTCAGGCGGCTTTCTGCAGGTCCGCTCCCTTCGGCTCGACGATGCCCATGATGTCGGCCTCCTTCACGATCAGAAGGTCCTCGCCATTGATCTTGACCTCTGTGCCGGACCATTTGCCGAACAGCACGCGATCGCCGGCCTTGACGCTGAGCGGGAGCAACTTGCCGCTCTCGTCGCGATTGCCGGGGCCTGCGGCCACGACCTCGCCTTCCTGGGGCTTTTCCCTGGCGGTGTCAGGAATGATGATCCCGCCCCGGGATTCGAGATCGCCTTCCGCAGGTCGAATGACGACGCGGCCATGGAATGGACGGAATTCCATCGGGTTCTTTCTGCGGCCGGCGCAAGGGCGGCCACGCCATTCATATAGCCCCTTTGGCACTCGAATGACAGGAGTGCCAAAAATAATTCTCGAGCTTCCGAAAATTGTCGAAAATAAAACTGTCGCTACTTGACGTGTTTATGTCCATTGTATCTTGAGATTAACTCCCGGCCATGGTCTCGATGTCCGCAAATAAATCGCTTTTCTAGCTTGCGACATAATAAACTCGACCATGAGCCTTGTCTGAAAACCGATCATTCTCATGTGTGGGGCTGACGATTTGGCTAATTTGGCGTTCGCGGCACCCGATGGTCGCGGAGCTTCGATGATTGCCGGCTAGGCCAAAATCACCCAGTTCCGGACAGCGAATGCCTGGCGACGCTCAGGTGCCCCTTGCTCCGTTCGAGCCTGGAATGAATCGCGATGCCGACGACGGCACCGCGGTGGCCACAGTGCCGGTAGGCCTCTTCGACCACTGGGCGATCTTGCCCTTCGCGCCTCACTGCTGGCTCCGCCCCCCGAAGCCCGCTCTGGCGAAGGACCGAGCTTCGGGCGCTCCGACAAGCGCAACGCCCTGCGCCGCGCTTCCCCTCGACACGCTTGCCGTCGCGGGCCTTCGCCGACCGCTGCAGCGCCGTTCGACAACCCGTCGAGCTTGCTGGCTGAGCGAATCTGGAGCACGACATGGCCCTCGAACCGGCTCGCCTGCAGGTCATGCCCAAGCCCTGGGGCTCGACCGATCTCCTGCCCTGGAACAGGGCCGACCATGACGGCGCCGCTATCGGCGAAATCTGGTTCCAGCGCCGCGATCCGCATGCGCCCGAGCCCGTGCTGCTGCTCAAACTGCTATTCACGCGTGAAACGCTGTCGATCCAGGTGCATCCGGACGACGACGCTGCGCGCGCCATGGGGCTGCCGCGTGGCAAGACCGAAGCCTGGTACGTGCTTTCCGCCGAGCCGGGCGCCAGGGTCGGCGTCGGCCTGCAATCGGCGCTCACGGAGGCGCAGCTGCGGGCCGCGATCGCCGATGGTTCGATCGCCGAGCAGATCGGCTGGCGAAAGGCCGCCAAGGGAGACGTCATCTTCGTGCCGGCGGGAACGATCCACGCGATCGGCCCCGGCCTCGTACTCGCCGAAATCCAGCAGCGCAGCGATACGACCTTCCGCCTGTTCGACCACGGCCGCGACCGCGAGCTCCATATCGAGTCCGGCGTCGCCGCCGCCCATGCCGGGCCGGCCGCGGAGCAGGTGCCGCCGCAGCGGCTGAGCAATGCCAGAACCCTGCTTTTGGCGAGCCCGTTCTTCGCTCTCGAACGGTTCGAGCTGGCTCCGGGCTCGCTGTGGGATCTGCGAGCCGGGCCGGAGACCTGGCTGATCGTGATCGCCGGCGAGGGGCGGCTCGGTCCTTTGCGGATCGGCATCGGCGAGGGCTGTTTCATGCAGGCCGAGATCATGCGCATCGCCGCCGGGCAGGCCGGGCTGACCTGCCTGGTCGCCTACGATGCCACCATGCCGAGCAGCGACCTGCTCCGCCCCCTTGCCGCCAACGATGCGATCGCTCTCCCCGGCACCGCCGCTCGCCGGCGCCCGCTGCTCGCCGCGACGGCGGGTGCGCCAATTTCCTTTGCAGAGGCAAGACCATGAACCCGCCCCACCGTATCGCCTTCATCGGCAACTCGCTGCCGCGCCGCTGTGGCATCGCGACCTTCACCACGGACCTGCAGCAGGCGGTCGCCGCATCGGACCCCGATCTGGCAACCTCCATCGTGGCGATGAACGATGGCGACGGTTACAACTATCCAAGCACCGTCGGTTTCCAGATCTACGAAGACCGGATCCAGGATTATGCGCGCGCTGCCGATTTCCTGAATAACGGCCAGTTCGACGTCGTCTCGCTGCAGCACGAATTTGGCATCTTCGGCGGTGAAGCGGGTGTGCATGTCACAGGATTGCTGTCACGCCTGACGATGCCGGTCGTCACCACGCTCCACACCGTCTTGTCGGAGCCAAGCCCGGCACAGCGCAGCGTCATGGAGCGGATTGTCGATGCCTCCTCCCGGGTCGTCGTCATGGCCGAAAAAGGGCGCGACCTGCTGCGCACGATCTACCGGCTTCCCGCCGACAAGATCGAGGTGATCGCGCACGGCATTCCCGATTTCGCCTTTGTCGAACCGGACGATGCCAAGGCCAGGCACGGTTTCGCCGGCCGCTCGGTCATCCTGACCTTCGGCCTGCTGTCGCCCAACAAGGGCATCGAGGTGATGATCGATGCGATGCCGTCGATCCTGAGACGCCGGCCCGATGCCGTCTACGTCGTCCTGGGTGCAACGCACCCTCATCTCGTCCGCGAGCAGGGCGAAGCCTATCGCATCGGCTTGCAGAAGCGTGTCCACGAGCTCGGTATCGAGGATCATGTCGTCTTCCTCGACCAGTTCGTCGATCGCCAGACGCTGCTCGGCTTCATCTCCATGTGCGACGTCTACGTCACGCCTTATCTCAAAGAGGCGCAGATGACCTCGGGCACGCTGGCCTACAGCTTCGGGCTCGGAAAGGCGGTCGTCTCGACGCCCTATTGGCATGCCCAGGAACTGCTTGCCGACGGCCGCGGCGTCCTGGTGCCGTTCGGCGACATCGTCGCGACCGGCAACGAGATCGCAGCCTTGCTGACCGATGCCGAGCGGCGGCAGGCCATGCGCCGGCGCGCCTATGCCAGCAGCCGCTCGATGACCTGGGAGCAGACCGCAAAGCGCTATCTCGCCACCTTCGAGACGGCGCGCCGCGGCCGCGTGCTGAGCGTGGTCGCCGGACCGGCGCAGGCAAGGCCATTCCTCCAGCCTTCCGCGCCGCCGGAGCTGCGCACCGAGCATCTCCATTGCATGTGCGACGATACCGGCCTGTTCCAGCATGCGGTTCATTCCGTGCCCGATCGCACGCATGGCTACTGCGTCGACGATAATGCCCGCGCACTGTTGCTCTCCTGCGCTCTCGGCGGAGCCGGCGAGCAACGCTTGCCCGAGCCGCTGACGGCGCGCTTCGCGTCCTTCGTCCAGCACGCCTGGAATCCGCAGGCGCAGCGCTTCCGCAATTTCATGAGCTTCGATCGACGCTGGCTCGAGGAGGTCGGCTCGGAAGACAGCCACGGCCGCACGCTCTGGGCTCTCGGAGAGTGCGCGCGCAGCGACACCAGCCCATCGCGGCGGCGCTGGGCGACTGCGCTGTTCGCCGAAGCCCTGCCTGTGATGGAGAGCTTCAGCTCGCCCCGTGCCTGGAGTTTTGCGCTGCTCGGCCTGGACGCCTACTGCGCCGTGGTCGCGGCGCCGTCCTCGACCATCCGGCTGCGCTCCCTGCTGGCGGACCGCCTGCTTGGTCTGTTGTCGACGGTCGAGACGCCGGATTGGGTCTGGTTCGAGGAAGGTCTCTCCTACGATAACGCCCGGCTGCCCCAGGCACTGATCGCCACCGGGCTTTCGATGCAGGCTCCCGCCTATGTCGAGGCCGGCCTGCGCTCGCTGCGCTGGCTCGTCGAGGTGCAGAGCACACCTGCCGGCCTGTTCAGGCCGGTCGGCTCCGACAGCTTCAGCGACAGGCTCAGCCCGCCGAAGGCATTCGACCAACAACCGCTGGAAGCTACGGCAACCATCTCGGCCTGCCTCGCCGCCTGGCGCGCCGATGGCGACGTGCAATGGCGGGCGGAGGCGGTGCGCGCATTCGCCTGGTTCATGGGCGACAACGATCTGTCGACCCCGCTGGTCGATCTGGATACCGGCGCCTGTCGCGACGGCCTGCACCGCGATCGGCCCAATGAGAACCGCGGCGGCGAATCCGTGGTATCCTACCTTCTCAGCCTCGCCGAGATTCGCCAGCTGTCCCGCATGAGCGGGGACCGCCCGAAACTGGCGCCGCTTCGGGTCTTGCACGCCTGAGCCTTCGGCGATCCGCACAAACCGACTTGGGGGCGACGTGTCGCAAGCCACCTTCCTGAACCGGCAGGCCTTGCACCTGTACCCGGATCCCGCCCGGGTCGTGGTGCGCCGCTTCGGGCCCTCGCCCGATCCGCGCGACATGAACCCCACGGACAAGCTCCGTGCGAACCACATCGTCGCTCGTGTGATGGGACTGGACCATGAGGCGGCAGCAAGCCAACTCGCCGAGGTGCTGGAGAATTTCAACGGCCGGCACCGGAACCTGCTGGAGCGCTTCGAGGCGCGCGCCGACGAAATGGAGGAGGTGTTCACGGCCCATGGCGCGTTCACCAGGACGCAGCGTCAGCTCGTCGGGTCCTACTTCCTGCACGAGTATTCGTTCGAGGCTGCGGCACTCTTCAACCCGAGCATCGTTTTGCACCCCGACCAGTCCGGTGCTCCGCCAGGCGGGTGTCGCTTCGTTCTCAGCGTGCGCGCGGTCGGCGAGGGGCATATCTCGTCCCTGACCTTCCGATCGGGCACGGTCGCCGCCGACGGCGGCCTGAGCGTCGATCCGACCTCGCGCCTCGCGACGATCGCGACCTTCCGCAACCGCATGGTGCGGGTCGATGGCGACGACGTCGAGGTGGTGTTCTCGCCGGATGGCGACATCAGCGAGCGGGTGATCTTTCCGATCACGGCCTCGCAGTCGAATGGGATCGAGGATGCGCGCTTCGTCGCGTTCGACGAGGGCGGGCGAACCGTGTTCCGCGCGACCTACACGGCCTATAACGGCAGGGGGATACGCTCCGAGCTGATCGAGACCACCGACTTCCTGTCATTCCGGATGTCGCCGCTACGAGGCAGCGCTGCCGTGAACAAGGGGATGGCGTTGTTTCCGCGCAAGATCGGCGGCCGCTACGCCATGATCGCGCGGCAGGACAACGAGAACCTCTATCTCGTCTATTCGGACGATCTCCTGAACTGGGATGGCGGGGTCGCGATCCTGAAGCCGCAATATCCCTGGGAGTTCATTCAGATCGGGACCTGCGGTTCGCCGATCGAGCTCGATGAGGGCTGGCTGCTGTTCACCCATGGCGTCGGCCCGGTGCGGCGCTATGCGATCGGCGCCGTCCTTCTCGACAAGAAGGATCCGTCGAGGGTGCTTGCGCGCTCACGCGAACCTCTGGTCCGACCGGAGCCGTCCGAGCGCGAGGGTTACGTTCCCAACGTCGTCTATACCTGCGGCGCGATGCGCCATGGGGGGCAGATCGTCCTGCCCTACGCGGTCTCCGATACGTACTGCAATTTTGCGACGATCAGGATCGAGGCACTGCTGCAGGCCCTCGATCCCGTTGATGCGGACGAGATCCATGATCTGCGGCAAGCCGCCTCTCCGTGAAAAGGAATATGAAAATGACCGAACATCAGCCCGTGATCCAACGCTCGATCGCGCTTGGGGACGTGGTCCGGCTTTCCTTCGGCTTCGCCGATCAATCCGGTGCCGGCGAGTATGAAATCGTGCGGATCATGCCGACGCGGGCGAGCGGCGAGCGTGAATATCGCGTGCGCGGCGCCGATGGACATGAACGGGCCATCGGGCACGATCAGATTGTTTCGGACAGCCTGAAGTCGGTACGCAGCCCCGCCTGGTGATGCCCGCTACGAGGCTCATCTCATCCCCCAAGCCGACACCCTCTGGAGAAGACACTTGGCTGAGAACTCGAGATCCCGCGCGACGGCAGATGCTGCGTTCCTGAGGACACAAACCCAATCATTGACGTGTAATCGCGTCCTTTCCGAGACGGAGACCATCAATCAGGCGCGCGACGCCAACACGGCGCGCTTGAAAGCGCTCCGGCTACAGAAGGAAGCGGCTGAGCTTGCCGCTGCGGCATCCGCGCCACCGACGCCCAAGCGCAAACGGACTATTTGACCGGCTCGATCCCGCACCTTGAGCCCGCCGGATTGCGGGTTCCGACTAACGGAGTTCGCTTGGACATCGATGTCACGCAGAAGCGGGATGGAACAGCCTGGTTGCTGACCGATCTGCTCGGCCGCGACATGGGATATATCGAGGACAGAGCAGAGGGCGAGTTTATGATCTATCCGGCGGGCCAGGCACTGCACATGATGGAGGCCATGCGCCGGGGACCCTTCAAATCCCTCGATGATGCACTTGCCGAGATCGAGCGCTTTACGCGAGGCACCTGCAGGCGCCTGCCCGCAGATGACGGGCCTGTTGGCGATGACTGAGCAAAGTCAGTCGCCGCAGCGCCGGCGCCGGTCAAACCGGCTCAGGGTCAACACCCTCAATGCGCCGCTTGAGCGGCGTGTCATCCGGCAGGTCGATCAGCTTCGCCTTGCGCGAGGCCTTGGCCTGATCGGAGATCGGAAGCCCCGAGAGCGCTTCATCGATATGGCGGCCTGCCACCGAGCGCGCCTTCCGCTGCTGCCGCTTCCTGACGACATTACGAGGCGCGTCTGCGGGGAGCGACAACTCCATGTCGTGATCGAGCGGCGGTGTGGGCGGGATGGTCGTGGAAATGGTCATGACGAGCCAACCACCGCCGGAGCCCTTTTGTTCCAGCCTGCGGCGATAGGTTCCGCGCGGGGCCTGCTCGGCGAAGAGAGGGAGAGAATTCACGCTCGTGCCTCCTCCGGCTCTCATGCCTCGCGCTCGCATGCGCTGATGCGGCGATGACCGTGCCATGGTGGCAGAGTGGGGTGATCTACCAGATCTACCCGCGCTCGTTTCAGGACACTAACGGCGATGGGATCGGCGACCTCAAGGGCATCGCGCGGCGGTTGGGCTACCTCGCCGAGCTCGGCGTCGATACGATCTGGATTTCGCCGATCTATCCCTCGCCGATGGCCGATTTCGGCTACGACGTCTCCGATTATTGCGACGTCGATCCACGCTTCGGCACGCTCGCCGATTTCGACGATCTCCTGGTGCAGGCCCATGCGCGCGGGCTCAAGGTTCTGCTCGACTTCGTGCCGAACCACACCTCCGACCAGCATCCCTGGTTCATGGAGAGCCGCTCCTCGCGCAGCAATCCGAAACGGGGCTGGTATCTCTGGCGTGATCCTGCCCCCGGGGGCGGGCCGCCCAACAACTGGATCAGTGATTTCGGCGGCCCGGCCTGGGAATGGGATGAGGCCAGCGGCCAGTACTACTACCATGCCTTCCTGAAGCAGCAGCCGGACCTCAATTGGCGCAATCCAGCGGTGCGGGCGGCGATGCACGACGTGCTGCGCTTCTGGTTCGACCGCGGCATCGACGGCTTCCGCATCGACGTGCTCTGGCATCTGGTCAAGGCCGCCGACTTTCCTGACAACCCGCCGAACCCGGCGTATCGGCCTGCGCTCGGCGAGATGGACCGCCTGCTCCAGCTGCATTCGACCGACCAGCCCGAGGTTCATGGCATCGCAGCCGACATGCGCACGCTCGCGGACGCGTATGGCGCGGCGAGGCAAGGCGAGCGCCTGCTGATCGGCGAGATCTACCTGCCGGTCGAGCGGCTCATGCGTTATTACGGCGAGGATCGGGCCGGTGTGCACCTGCCCTTCAACTTCCAGCTCATCGAGGCGCCCTGGCAGGCAAGGTCGCTGGCCGAGCTCATCGCCGCTTACGAGGCGGCGCTGCCGCCCGGCAGTTGGCCGAACTGGGTGCTCGGCAATCATGATCGCCCGCGCGCCGCGAGCAGAGTCGGGGAAAGCCAGGCCCGGGTCGCAGCGATGCTGCTGCTCACGCTGCGGGGCACGCCCACCCTCTATTATGGCGACGAACTCGGCCTGAGTGATGTGCCGCTCCCGCCCGATCAGATTCAGGATCCGCGCGAGCTGCGCGAGCCGGGAAAGGGCCTCGGGCGCGATCCGGTCCGCACGCCGATGCCGTGGGACGACAGTGCGGACGCCGGCTTCAGCACGGCTCGGCCCTGGCTGCCGCTCAATGCCGACTGGCCGGAGCGAAACGTGGTGCGGCAGCTGGCCGAGCCCGGCTCGATGCTGGCGCTGCATCGCCGGCTGCTTGCGGTCCGGCGCGCCCATCCCGCCCTGGCGATCGGCGATTTCGCGCTGCTCGACGCCGAGGGCGACGTCCTGGCCTATGAGCGTCGGCATGGTGCGGACCGGCTGGTCGTGGCGCTCAATCTCGGGGCGCGGCCGCAGCGCCTGGCCGTGCCGGAATGGGCGTATGATTGCCGCCCCCTCCTCTCCACGCTTGCCGACGTAACGCCGGTTCAGGACGGCGCATTGCTGCTGCGGCCCGACGAGGGCGTGATCCTGACGCTCGCCGACTGACCACAGGGGGGACGAACGCTTGCGCATCGCCATGCTGGCGCCGATCTCCTGGCGCACGCCGCCGCGTCACTACGGTCCATGGGAGCTGGTGACGAGCCTGCTGACCGAGGCGCTGGTGGCGCGCGGCGTCGACGTCACCCTGTTCGCCACAAGGGACAGTCACACGGCTGGCACCTTGGCCGGTGTCTGCCCGGCGCCCTATTCCGAGGATCCGACGATCGACGCCAAGGTCTGGGAGCTGCTGCACGTCGCCCATGTCTTCGAGCGCGCCGGCGAGTTCGATCTCATCCACAACCAGGCCGATTTCGTGCCGCTTGCCTTCTCGCGCCTGGTCGATACGCCCGTGGTGACGACGATCCATGGCTTCTCTTCGCCACGCATTCTGCCGGCCTTCAAGGCCTATGAGGACAAGGTCCACTATGTCGCGATCAGCGCCGCCGACCGGCACCCCGATCTGCGCTATGCGGCGACGATCCACCACGGCATCCGGATCGAGGATTTCCCGTTCGATCCGGTCGGGAGCGACGACCTGCTCTTCTTCGGGCGCATCCACCCCGACAAGGGCGCGGCCGAGGCGATCGCGGCAGCGCGCAGAGCCTGCCGACGGCTGGTCATGGCCGGTATCGTCCAGGACCGCGGCTATCACGACGCGCAGGTCGCACCGGCGCTTGCCGGCGAGAGCGTCGTCTATCTCGGCCCCGTCGGCGGCAGCGCTCGCACGCATGCGCTCGGCTCGGCAAAGGCGCTGCTGCATCTGATCAACTTCGAGGAGCCGTTCGGATTATCGGTCATCGAGGCGCTTGCCTGCGGAACGCCCGTCATCGCCTCCCGGCGCGGCTCGATGCCCGAGTTGATCGAGCACGGCGTGACCGGTTTCCTGGTCGACAGCGTCGACGAAGCCGTGGCTGCGATCGCGCGCCTGGAAGAGATAGACCGTGCCGCCTGCCGGGCGGCGGTCGCGGCGCGCTTCACCGTCGAGCGCATGGCTGATCGCTATCTCGAGCTGTACCGGTCGATCTTGGGCTGAAATATCGGCTCTCGGCGCGGCGTCGGCTCCCACTGGCAGGCTTCGAATGCGGTTTATGACGGGGTCTGCCACAGCGCGACCGCTCGCTGCACAAGCGGGTGCGGATCGGCGAGAGCTGACGACCGCACAATCAATGTCCGGTTCCGGGCCGCATGCCAACTTCTGCTCATGGCGCGAGGCGGTGGGAGTTCGCCCTAGCGAGGCAGTACCGGGGGATCTCTGCCGCTGGCGTGCCCTTGCGTTGTCAACTTCTACGTGCAGACATGTGCGAGGGGGACCAGATGGCGGTGACTATCAGAGGGGGAAGTCTGCCTAGATTGCTATTGTGGCGGCTAACCATCTAGGTCAATTACGGTCTTTACGATGCAGAACCTCAATCGAACGCTCGATCGGCAATTCAAAATGCTTGTTCAATAGGGGGAAGCAACGATGATCGAACTCCACGCAGGGGACATTCTCTTTCAGGACATTGGTTGCGGCGCCATATGTGATGCAATCAATGGTGTAGCACCGGGCTATCGTAATGCCGAAATCAACCACTGCGGGATCATCTACGCATCCGATTCCGATCTTGTCGTGCTGGAGGCCATTTATCCGTACGTAAGGGAGACAGCGGTCGGAGATTTCATGAAACGCAGCGTTGATGATCGGCGACGCCCGCGGATCATGATTGGACGCACTTCCGAACTAATCCGGCCGCTTGTCCCGCCGGCGCTCGCGTTCTGTCGTTCCTGCGTTGGTCAGCCCTACGACGCGCTTTTTAGCAACGACGATACTAGCTTCTACTGTAGCGAGATCATTGTTGATGGCTTCCGGGCCGCCAATGGGGGAAGCCGGTGTTCCCGGAGAGGCCTATGAGTTTCCGCGATCCGGTCACGGGTGCGATTCTGCCGTTCTGGCAGCGGTACTATGATGCGCTGAAGGCGCCCATCCCGCAGGGCGCACCGGGGTCAAATCCTGGCACGCTGTCTACCGATCCTCATATTGCGATCATTGCTCAGCTCGGCGATCTGCGGGGCGCGCCGGTATAGAAATTGAACTGAGCCAATTACGGCAAACCTCGCCAAATACTTTCGAGCGCCGTCAGTTTAGGGGAGAGAGATGGCCATCGACGATTTGCCTCTCAATGAAGAGGCTCCGGTAAATGCAAGCGAGTTGATCAAACGGCTTCGTTTTTGGGCGGGGGTCATCGCTCTGGGCGCGGCTGTTCTTGGCATTGTTTCAGGAAGGGCGCTGGGTGAAGGCTCGCTATCTCTCATCGCGAGTGGATTATTGCTGGCTGCATCGGTGCCAGATTCCAACAGCAATACGCCCAAAGAAATATTAACACAAATAAGAAATGAATTTAATATTAGAATTATATTATCAGGCCTAGTGAAATTGGTCAGGTATTTTTTTCAATACGGCGACTCCCTTATTCGTTTCATGCTTATTGTAGCGGCGTTCGGTGGGACGACGTGGGTGATCAAGGCTGCTATCGGGCTAAATTACATTCCGGACTGGATTGATGTCTGGATCAAGCGCCTTGGCCCTGGCCTCGCTCTGGTTTCAATTGTTCTTTATCCTGCATATTTAATCAGTAAACGACTTTTTGTGCTGTCGAATCAAAAGCGAGGAATTGACGTACATTCCTACGAAGCGCTTTTTTACATAAACATAATGATATTGTGCTTTGCCATTATAACATTTTTTACTGGCTTTCCACTTGAATCATTCTCTGGAATATCGACAACTGGTAATCGTCCAGCGCAAGCATTTACGTGGAATAAACGCGAAATTATCATTATTCTCTCGATAAACGCGATATCATTCATCTGGGCTGTGTGTTTCGCTGCGTGCTTGCTTTCGAAATATTTTGAATGGTCCTGGCGTGACAAGCCAATGAAGAGATAAACATCGTTGAGTTTGTAAGTGCGTCGGCTAGCCTTAGCTTGATGATAACTTGAGATCAGCCTCCTGAAGCAGGAGGGCTGTTCGCGGATCGGTGGAGCGGTCGTGACAGGGGTCTCGAAGCAGCGAAGCGCAGCTTGCATGGTAGCGAGGAGGATCGTCGTGAGCCTGTTTCAATGGATTGCGGACCGCATCAGCAAGGAGACCATCCAGCCGACATCGGCCTGGATTCCGAAGAACCAGGATTTGACGCTTCGGTCCGGGGTGGAAGCTCGCGCCGACGAGCATTACGTCCGACTCTGGTTCAGCGAGCTGTTCCTCGAGAAGGACGCGGAATGGTTCACGACGCGCTTCCCGCTAGGCTATTCGCTGATCGCCCATACCTATGGCGACCAGCCTAAGCTGGAGCTGTCCAATGTCGCAGGCAAGACACGTTTTGATATTCCCCAGGTCGAGCAAGGCCGTTCGATCCTGCGCAATTATGCCATGACACCTCTTGTGCCGTTCCGTGGCGGCACCATTGAGCTGGATTGCGGGCTGGTCTCGATGAAGGCGGGAGATTTGCTCGAAAGCTTTGCCAAGACGGTCGGGGACATTGCAGGCAAACTGAATGTACCGCAGGTCGCGACAGTGGCGGGTATCGCGTCGTCGATCGCCTCGGGCGTGCAGGAACTGCTGGGGGCCGGCGCGGCACGCACCGTCCTCGTCGCTCACGACATGTTCAAGAAGAATTCGCTCACCTCGGGGTATCTCCTCCTCGCCAGCTGCCCCCTGAAAGAGATCGACTGCAGCAAGCTCTGGATGACCACCGACGGCGTGCGCTACGGCTCCGCCCAGGATCGGCTCGTTCCGCTCGATCCGCAGGACTATTTAGTCGTTCACGTCGAGTGTCTCACGGAACGGGACGATTTCCAGTCCTTCAGCGCGATCGGCAAGCCCCTTGACGACGCGATCAAGGCGAAACTCGGCGGGCGCGACGACGAGGCGAAGCTCTTGCTCGTCCAGGCCAAGGTCGCGGCGCTCACGAGTCCGGACCTAACCAAGTCCGATGCCAAGCGAGTCATCGCGGCGCTCGATCGCTATTACAAAGACAGCCTCGGCCTTCTTGCCGATCAGACGGAGGCTCTCCAGGACGAGACCGTCGACGGCGGTGCGGAAGCCCGATCCCATCTGGAGCGGGCGATACACAGCTTGCCCGCCGAAGCGGTGCGGGATCTGCCGGATCCGACCCTGCTGGGAATCCTGAAGTCCTGAAGCCCTGTCGCTTGTCGAGCAGCCGCAGGCGGCTGCTTCTTCGGGATAGGGTAGGCGTCGGGCAACAGCGCCCGATCGCCTTATCCGCTCCGGAGTGACGTAGCGGCGCAGCGATAAGCTGCGCCGGCAAAAGCCTCCCGCGAATTTGCGATCTTCTCGCCTTGCGTCGAAATTATTTGAACAAGAAATTTCAACGTAGAAGACTAAAGTTTTCGATCTTGCAACCTTAGGGAAAGCGGATAAAAATCCGAGATTGGAGCTGTAGGAAATCTTACCATCGGAGTCAGCCGTGTCCGATCGTCCCGATTTTTCCGCTTATCTGAAATCCGTATCGCCCGGCGGCGACCCACGCGCCCTGCTGGACATGATCGGTGCCGAAAAGCAGGCCGCAGCGACGGAAACGATGGACCTCGCTGGGGCCGTCGCCGCGGCTTATTCCGGCCAGGAGATGTCGGACGCTCAGATCTATGCCACCGAGGCATTGATCCATCCGGAGATCCGTCCGGTTTTCGACGTCCTGCAGGATAGCTACCAGCCGGTGACGCATCCGCTGTGGCTACATCTTAATGGGCAGGATTTGAAAACCCGCATCGAGACGGCGATCCGCGCCAGCGGCCGGATCGAACTCAAGACCGGTTCCGCCCGCTACGGAGGCACCGGCTTCGTCGTCGGCGACGGGCTGCTGATGACGAACCGCCATGTCGCGGAGTTGTTCGCGCTCGGCCTCGGCGACAAGGACATCGTCTTCAAGCCCGACTTCGACCCGGGCTTCGATCTCAAGCGCGAGCGCGACGGCAAAAGCCAGCGGCTGAAAGTCCGACATGTCCGTCTCATCCATCCTTATTGGGATTGCGCGGTGCTCGAGGTAGAGGGGCTGCCGAAGACCGCCGGCAAGCTCTGCCTTTCGGCCGAGCCGATCGCGGCCCTCGCCAACCGTGAGGTCGTGCTGGTCGGCTATCCGGCCCAGGACCCACGCAATCCGCTGGACGAGCAGGATGACCTGCTGGACGGGGTGTTTCGCATCAAGCGGCTGGCTCCCGGCAAGCTCTCGGCTCCGATGGGCGCGGCGAGCTTCGGCAAGCTGGTGATGGCGCTGGGGCATGACGCCTCCACGCTCGGCGGGAACTCGGGCTCGGCCCTGTTCGATTTTCGCAGCGGCAAGGTGCTGGGGCTGCATTTCGGCGGCGCCTACAAGATCCGCAACACAGCCGTCGCTGCCGCCGATCTGGCGGCGGATCTGCATATGCACGATGCAGGCGTCAATTTTGAAGGCGCTCGCCCTTCCGCAGCGCCGTCATGGTCCGGCTGGTGGCAGCGCAGCTTCGCAGGCGAAGCGCCGGCCGCCGAGGCGACGGCAACGAACGCTGTCGCGCGACCAGCGCAACCACAAGGCGTCGTCTCGTCCGTCGGCGGCGACGGCGCGGTGATCCTGACCATCCCCTTGCAGATCACGGTGCAGCTCGGCACGCAGGTGCTCGCAGGCGCCGCGGCGGGAGCGACCACGGAGGCGATGGCCGAACCCTGGCGCGACCGCGACTACAGCCACCGCAACGGATACAAGGCGAACTTCCTCGGCGATGCGAAAGAGCTCGCCGTGCCTCCTCCGGTCCCGCAGGATCCCGCCGTGCTGGCCCGCACCAAGACCGGCGAAGCGGCACTGATCTACCAGAACTTCAGCATCGCCATGCATGCCGAACGCCGGCTGGCGCTGTTCGTCGCGAGCAACGTCACCGGCGAGCCCGAACTGCGCCGGCCCGACCCGCAAGCCATCTATACCCGCAAGGCGCTGTCGGGGCTCGGTGAGTCCGATCAGGAACGCTGGTTTCTCGACGACCGGATGGAGGAGCGATTCCAGGTCCCCGACTATTTCTACACCCGTGACGGCGGCAATTTCGACAAGGGTCATATCGCACGGCGCGATGATGTCGCCTTCGGCAAGACCTTCGAGGACCTGCGGCGTGCCAATGGCGACAGCTACCACGTCACCAATTGTTCGCCACAGATCGAGGGCTTCAACCGCTCCGCCAGCGGCGAGGACAACTGGGGCGATTTCGAGAACGTCGTGCTGTCGCAGGCGCGCAGCGAGCGGCTCTGCGTCTTCGCCGGGCCGGTTCTCGACGCTGAGGATTCGTGGTTCCTCGGCAAGGCAGCGCCGCGCCAGAAGATGATGCTGCGTGTTCCGACCCGCTTCTGGAAGGTGGTCGTGGCGCGAGCCGAGGAGAAGTTGGCGGTCTACGCGCTGCTGCTGGAGCAGGATCTGTCGGACATGCAGAAAGCCGCCGCGCCGCAGGATGGCACCGAATTCGTCCTGCCCGAGGCGTTCGAGAAGTCGCTGGTGCGGCTCAAGCACATCGAAGGCTGGACCGGGCTCACCTTCGACAAGTCACTGCATGACGCCGACCAGTATTTCAGCGATCGCGGTGTCGCCGCGGCCGTGCTGGCCGGAGCTGTCCGGCGCAGCCGCAAGAAGAAGGCGACAGCCTGATGGACGAGGTCCTCAAGGGCGAGCTGCGTGAGCGTCTGAGAGAGCGGTTCACCAAGACCGATCTCATCGACACCCTGCTGCGGCGCGCGACCGGCATCAGGCTGTTCGACGAATACGCCACGGAGATGACGCCGAAGAACCAGGTCATCAAGATCCTCGTCGATGCCATGGCCGACGAGGGGACGCTGAACCTGTTCCTGAAACAGGTCTACGACGAGAGCAAGTTCAAGCCAGAACTGCGCAATTGGTTGCGCGACAATTTCCCCGGCATGGAATCCCTGCCCAGTTTCGCGTTTCAGGAGCACGGTCAAGCGGCTGGCTCGACCGCCGCCCTTCAGAGTGGACTGCAGAGATATGTCCAGCCCGGCCTTCCTCCCATGGACGTGTTTCCCTGGCTGGCTTCGGGAGCAGCCAATGGCGGCCGCGTCTGCCGCGTCGAACTCAACCGCAGCGGCATCGGGACCGGCTTCCTGATCGGGCGTGACCTCGTCCTGACCAACTGGCACGTCGTCAGGAAGCTGGTGCCCGGCAACAAGACCGACGATCTCGCTTGCCGGTTCGATTTCGCCGCGTCGCCGGGCGGCGGCGTCAGCGATGGCCAGCCGATAGACGTCGCCGAGGATGGCATCCTGGCCTGGAGCCCGGCGGCCGTGACCGAGATGCCGGAGGTGGCGGAATTGCCGCAGCTCGGCCCCGACACGCTCGACTACGCGTTGCTCAAGCTCGACGAGCCGATCGGAGACAAACGCGGTTGGTTCGATCTGTCCGGCGATGCGCCGAAAGTGGAGATCGGCCATCCGCTCATCATCATCCAGCATCCCTTCGCCGCCCCACTCAAGCTGGCGCTCGACACCAGGGCCGTGCTGGCGCCGATACCGCCCGGCTTGCGCCTGCGCTACGCCACGAACACCGAGCACGGCTCGTCCGGCTCACCCGTACTGACGCTGGACTGGCGGCTGGTCGCCCTGCATCACCTCGGCGATCCGACGCCGGGCAAGCCGGCGTTCAACGAAGGCATTCCCATCGGCCTGATCCGCGACGCGCTCCACGACCAGGGGCATGGCGCACTGATCGTGGCGCCCTAGGGGACGTGGCGTGGCGACACTGTCGGAAGCCCAGATCCTGCAGCTGCGTCCCCTCCTCATGCCCTATGGGCGCGAAAAGCTCGAAAGTCTCGTGCGCGAGGCCACCGGCGAGAGGCGGATCGACACGGCATCCCCCGTCATCGATGCCGAGGCGTTTCCGAAATACATTCTCGATGACGCGAGCGGCACGGGCTATATCGACGTCCTGCTGCGGCTCATGCTGAAGCGCCCGGATTGCTCCCCCGAACTGCGGGCGGCGGCGCTCGCGATCTTTCCGAATCTCGCGGTCACCGAAAGCCCGTTCCCGGCTCTCGTGGCCGCTGCCGTCGAGGCCATCAATCAGCACACCGACCAGTTCTCAGAGGCCGCGACGAAACAGGCCGCGGCAACCTTTGCGGCGGCCCTCGCGCAATTGACGCGGTATCGCGGATTGCATGCCGCGATCATGCGCGTGTCGAACGCCGAGGTGCCGCAGCTGGGCGGCGCCGACAACGAGGATCGCGAGATCTTCCTTCAGGACGTCGATCGTTCGCTGTCGGAGATCGAGCGGGCGCTCGGCGAAGCGCGGGCGGCGTTCAAGGAAACGGACATCGCCATGGTCCCGCAGACGGCGTGGCTGAGCGGCTTCGACCGGGCGCTGGAAACGCTGCGCGTGGCCCGCCTTGGCAAGGATGCCGGCGCTGTGCTGGACATCATCGACGATGTCGTCGGCCAGGCGGCCTTCATGCTCGGCTACTTCAACGGCGTCATCGCATCGACCTGGGGCCTCCTGCCGTTCGAGCCGCTGGGACAGGCGATGGCGCCGGCGCAGCAACCTGGGGCGCCGGAAGCGGCAGTCGGCACGGCGCCTCTCGATGAGCTGCGCGCTGCGCTGAAGGCCATCATCGAGGAACATGACAACTGGCAGCAGGCCTATCGTGGCCTCGTGCGGCTCGACCGCTGTCTCAGAGCCCCGCCGCGCAACGCCTTCGTCGCCTTCACTGGCGCCTGGAGCCAAACGCGCCGCCCACTGGACAAGCTGATCGACGATCCCCGGTCCCTGCCCTGGGCGCGGCAAGCGCGCGAGGCGCAAAAGAACCTGCAGGATATCCTCACCGAACTCACGCTGAGGCCTACGAGCGACGATGAATTGAGCTCCCGCGCCCGAGCCATGCTGAGAGGCCCGCTCGATGATCTCCGGCGCATTTGCCAGAATCGCTTCCTGCGCGTCGCGATAGACCTGAAGACGCGACTCGGCGAGACGGCCACGCTGCAGGATTCGCTCTCGAAGCTGGGAGCCCTGCCATGAGCGCTGCTGCCGGAACACAGGATATCTTTGTCGAGCTCTGCACCGAAGATGCCGAGCTGCGGCTCACCCAGAAAGACCAGAAAGAGAAGAAGCCGGACTGGGGGCAAGTCCAGACCTTCCTCGATCGCGTCGCGTTGAGCGGGGAGAATATCGGCGACGAGCGCCGGCGCCGTTCCTTGCAGGCGATGATCAACTACTGGTCCGGCGAGCTGATCACGCGCGGCAAGGTCGGGGACTATTGGACCGCTCCGGCGCTGGCGAAGCCAGCTGGTGGTACCGATGCGGCGCGGAACGCCGCTGCCCCGGAGACCGCACGCCCGCCCACTTCAGCTCCAGCATCGCCTCCGCCTCCGTCTCCGCCATCGCCGGAGCGGAGCAGTCCAGCGGCCGCCACTGCCGCCCCCCTGCCGGAACCGGGCCTGTCCACCGCACGTGCCATCGAGATCGCCGCCAAGGGCGCGATCGACACCGTGCTGGGCACGGTACGGACCAGGCTGGGCGGCGGCCCCGCGGCGCCCAGCCCGGACGATCGGCCGACGGAACACGCCAGGAAGTTGATCCAGATCGCGGCGACCGCACGACGGTGGCGGGCGAACCCCGATTCCGGCTGGCTCTTGTCCGGCAGCGCGCTGCTGGAAGCCGAACGCTTCGTGCAGGACGATGACGACATCAGGGCCCTTGTTGTCGCAAGCCGGGATAACGTCACAAAGACCCGTAGACTGCGCTACCTGGCCGCCGGCTTTGGTGCAGCGATCCTGATCGCGCTGGTCGCCATCGTCCATTCCTACTACCAGCTCGAATTGGCACAGCGCAGACTGGAGGAAACGATTGCGGACAGGAACGCGCTTACCCAAGGGCTGAAGGAGCAGATCGACAGCAACGAACGGCAAAGGCAGGAGATCGAGGCCGCGGCGCAGCGGCAGCGGGCGATCGATCGGGAGCGCCAGGCCCAGTTCGACACAGTCCAGAGCGCCCTGCGTACCATGGCCGACGTCGTCAGGCAGGCGACAACCGACGGCAGGATCGACGCCTCCGCGATTCCCTCGACGCTGAGCCCCTATCTCAACGAAGTGACCGTCAGCCTGCCCCTGCTGCCGCCGGGCATCACGCTCTCGGGCTATGATCCGGCTTTCCTTTCGGGCGACGCGGTCACGAAGCTGGCGACCGCCATACCGCTGCCGAGATCGCGCGACGGCTCCGCCGCGACGGAGGCGAAGTATCTGAACTACAGTTTGGTCATGGCGGGCGAAGCTCGGCGCATGCCGCGCGTCGCCGCCGTCAACATCAAGCGCTCGGCGCTGGTTGCCCTGCGGCGCTTCCCGGTCGCATTCCAGCTCGACCCGCGCATCCCCCAGGGCTTGCAGGCGCCGGCGCAATGGTTCGCGGGCAACGATCTCGACCTGGGAACGCTGGTGAATGCGCGCGAGATCGCCTGGGGCGAGGCCTTTCCCGCCGATGCCACCGCGGCGGGGCGACGCGCAGACGCGATGGTGTCCGCCTACACCAATGTGACGCTGCAATATGACAACTTCAATCGTGGTGTCTGGAGCCTGGTGGAAACCTATGCGCGCCAGAACTTCGCCTCCGCTGCCGACCGCGTCACCGTCTTCTCCGGCCCCGTCCTCGCCCCGAACGACCCGCCCGGTCCCAATGGCGGACTGATCCCGCGCACCTTCTGGAAGGTCATGGTTGCCCGCAAGCCGGACGACCCCACCACGTTGCTGGTCGAGGCCTATCTCATCTCGCAGTTCGGTCCGGATGGCGCCAAGGTTCCGCAGCAGACGCCCTTCGACAGGAGAACGTCGCGCGTCTCGCTGGCAGCGCTGGAGAACCTGACCGGACTCGATTTCGGCGAAGTCCTCCGGACGGCGGATTCGGCGGCGACCATCGTCGCCGTCCCGCTCGACCTGAACGCCGCGATCGCCTCTCTCGACAGGATCAAGGACCCGTCCCGGGATGTGCGCCTCGCCACGATGCAGACGCTGCTCGACACGATCCGCAGCGTGCAGGTCTCGCCGACCGAGATCGCTCCCCTCGTCAACGCGATCGTCACCATGGCGGGCGATGCGTCGTTCAAGGCATTGACGCCGCAAGTGCGCGTCAATGTCGTGACGCTGCTCGCCGCCATCCCCAAGAGCTGGTGGGACCGCCCCGACTGGCTCGGCCTGAAGGCCACGGCCCGCCGGGCCGCAGCCGATGCAGTTGCGACACTGGGAGGCTGCGCGAGCGCGGGCGACGCCTGCGCGCAGCTTGCGCTCGCCAAGGAGCGGCTCGATTGGGGAGCTGCCAGCAACCGCATCGTCTATCTGCAGTTCGCTGGAATGGAGCGGGGCGATGTCCAGGCGATGTCGGCGCGGCTGGCCCAGCTCGGCTGGACCCTGCCGGGCCAGGAGCGCACGCCGGCTGCGGCGAAGCTGAACGAGGTTCGCTATGCCGACACGCCGGACGACAGGCGCGCGGCCGAACTGCTTGCTGCCGATTATCGCGTGCTGACCGGCCGTCCCCTTCGGACAGCCCGCAATCCTGACGTCAAGCGCGGCATCACCGAACTCTGGATCAGCCAATAGGCATCACCTGGATATCCCGACCCCGATCGCGCCGCTCGGGACCGGAAGCAAGGTAACGGCAACGGGAGAATTTCGATGGATGCGGCAGTCGTCGTCGCGCAGCGCGCGAAACTCGCGGAGCGCCCGGGCGGGCGCACCATCGCCACGTTGCGCGACGGAGCGGAGGTCACCGTCCTGGGTGGCCCGGCGAGTTGGGTCGAGGTCGAGGCGCAAGGCTACCGCGGCGTGGTTTCGCGGCGTGCCCTGCGGCCTGTCTCCGAGCCGGCCCTCGCGCAGGACAGCACGGAAGCCCCTGTCTCGATGCCGCCGCCGGCGAACCCCTCCGACATCACGGTCTCGGGGAACAAGGTGCTGGGTCCGGGGGGCATCCGCTTCGGCACGCTCCACAAGCTCGGCCTTTACAATTACGGCGCGACCAGCCTGAAGATGTTCTTCGCTCAGGACCCCGTCGCTTTTCCCAGCCTGCCGGGAAGCGTGCTGCGCGTCATGCAGGCTGTGTCCGACAACGAGGGAAAAATCGAGGCCATCAACACCTGGGACAACGCCATCCTGTCCTGCAGCCTGTACCAGTGGACGACCGCGGCCGGGACGGCGGGCGGCGAACTGCCCTATGCACTCGGCTTTCTGAAGCAGGATACGCCGGCGGCCTTCGCCAGCTATTTCGGCAGCCTAGGCCTCGACGTGCAGGTCCAGCCCGGCGCGACGACCGGCTACTTCCTGCTCGACGGGCAACGCCTCGACACCGGCGATGAGAAGGCCGAGCTGCGCAAGCATATCTGGGCCTACCGGTTCTGGCGGGCGGCCCACGAGGTCTCGGTCAGGCGTGCCTATGTGAAGGCTGCGATCGCGCGCATCGGTCACTTCTATCATCGCGGCATCGCGCAACTCGGCAACTGGCCGCTCTCGGCGTTCGTCTCCTCGGAGGTCGGCGTCGCCCAGGTACTGGACCAGCACGTCAATCGCCCGGGTCATGTGCCCAAGACGCTTGTGACCGCGATCCAGCGCTTCGCCTCATCCGGCGGCAGCGCCGACCCGGGAGGATGGAAGGATGCCGACGAGCGCCGGGTCATCGCGCTCTATCTCGAGGAGCGGACCAAGACGTCGATGACCCATTCCGCAAAGCGCGCCGAAGCGATCGCAGCCCACGTCACATCCGGCGCGCTGTCGGACAAACGTGGCAGCTTCTCAGGCTGAGAGCCGCCTTCGCCCGAGGTCACCAGCGGCCGGAGCCCACGAGCCTCGCCCGGTTACAACATGGAGGTCGATATGGTCGCCAGGACGTCCAGGAAGAACATGCAGACCGCCGCTTCGGCGCAGGCCGCTTCACTGCTCGGCCAAGCAGTACGCGGCGCGGTTCCTAATCCGGCGCTGGTCGAATGGTTCTGGCCCAAGGTCGAGGCGGAAGTCCTCGCCTACGACGGCCATCGCCAGAGGGCTCTTTTCCCGGTGCTCGACGCCGAAGCCTTCGAGGAGAGCCTGCGCGGCCTGGGCAAATCTGCCCGCATCGCGATGTTGCAGGACGCCATGCTCATCGCCCGCGGCGCCGCAAACGGCGATGCCGGCCTCGAAGGCGCCTTCGCCGATCTGAAGACAGAGTGGAATGCGCTGTCGGCCTTCGTCAGAACCAATGTCGACGGCGGCTTTGCAGCCTGGCCCAGACTGCGCACCGCCATGTTCGCGACCTTCGGGAAGCCGAATGATCCGGAAGCAGCGATCCTGAGGATCAATGCCTACTATGCGAGGCTGACCGCCGCTCGCTTCCCGAAGCAGTCCTTCGCCAGCCCGGTGCATTCCGAGGTGAAGGCACGGCTCGATCGCGCCTCGCAGGTGCTCGCGGCCAATGGCCAGGCTGGTGCCGCGAATCTGATCAAGAAGGTCGGCGGCTTCAACATCCGCAGGAACGTTAACGACGCCAGCAAGCTCAGCCTGCACTCCTTCGGCTGGGCGATCGACGTCGATTGGGACTTCAACCCGAACATCAAGAAGCCGCAGCTGCCCCTCGAGTTCATCGAGGCGGTCACGGGTGTGGACCTGTTCGGCCCCGAAAGCCAGAGGCTGCGCGCGCCCCGTCCCTATGCGGACGCGATTCGCGATGTCGAGGTGATGCGCAAGGCCAACGACGCCTATGTCGCGGCCTTCGCCAGCGTCGACGCCTTCGCCATCGCGTTCCGGTCGGTGCTGACCGGCAAGTTCGCCGGCCGCGTCGACGCGGCCGGCATGGCGCAGCTCGAAGCCTTCGCGGCAGCCGGGGACAAGGCCAGGATGGCGGCCCTGCTGGCGGCCAGTGGCGTGACGCCCGCTGCCAAGGCGGATACCGCAGCCACCTTCCTCCTCAAGGCGATCAAGCTGCGCAAGGCGTCCGCGGCCGCCAACGTCAGGCCCGGCGCGCTCGGCTCGGCGGAAAGCGTCACGAGATGGGGGTTCTTTACCATGCCGCCGCCCTTCGTGGCCGCCCTCGTCGCCCGGGAAGGAGCCGGCCTGTTCTGGCTCGGAGCCGCGAACGGGACGAAGGACTTCATGCATTTCGAGCTTTTCCAGGCTGACCAGCCGACACTCGCATGATGAGTACCGCCTAGCTTACCACGCAACGAGCCACTCCGACCTACTATGCTCTTTGGTCCTGCCGGGCTCGTCCTAGGGTCAAGGCTTAACGTACCCAGCATGAGACGAGCGGCGAGGCAGAGCGAGGCCAGATAGTTCCTGGCAAGCTTCGTGTCGGGTTCCCTTCGCCCGCGTACTGTTCAGTCGGATCGCGCAAGAAACCAGGCCGGCCCAGTGAGAACGTCAGCTTTCAGGAAGGGCTCTAATGTCCGGAAATGGCGCTTCAGGGCTGTTGATCAGCTTTTGCTGATGTCAATTTCCCTTCCGGTTATGGATTGGTTCGTCACAAGAGAAAAAGTATCCGCCGGGCAATTTCGAATTTAAACGTGATAATTTAAATATATGTGGCTAGGTATTCTATAGAATTGGCGAATTCCATCCGGCGGACGCTTAATTCTCATGAACGGTCCGCCCGGTGCGGGCAAGTCGATGCTGGCGAGCCGTCTGCCGTCGATCCTGCCGCCGCTCGATCCGCGCGAATTGCTCGAGGTTTCGATGGTGCTCTCGGTCGCCGGCCATCTCGCCGACGGCGAATTAACCGACCGGCGTCCCTTCCGCGCGCCACACCATTCGGCCTCGATGGCGGCGCTCGTCGGCGGCGGCCTGCAAGCAAAGCCGGGCGAGATCTCGCTTGCCCACCACGGCGTGCTGTTCCTTGACGAATTGCCGGAATTCCAGGCACAGGCGCTCGATGCGCTGCGCCAGCCAATGGAGACCGGCGAAGTACTGATCTCGCGCGCCAACCACCGCGCCGTCTATCCCGCGAAGTTCCAGCTCGTCGCGGCGATGAACCCCTGCCGCTGCGGCAAGGCGACCGAGCCAGGCTATGCCTGTCGTCGCCAACCGAACGAGCGCTGCATGGCGGGCTACCAGGCCAAGATCTCGGGCCCGATGCTCGACCGGATCGACATCACCATCGAGGTGCCGGCACTGACGGCGGCAGACCTCATTCTGCCAGCTGCGCTTGAAGGCTCGGCCGAGGTCGCCGCCCGCGTCGCGGCGGCCCGCGCCCGCCAGTCGACGCGTTATGGCGCGCTTGGACTTCCGGGCGGTACCACCAATGCCCGCTGCCCGGCCGCGCTGCTCGATGAGGTGGCGCGGCCGGACGCATCCGGGCTCGCGCTCCTGCGCAGCGCCGCCGATGTGATGCGGCTGACGGCGCGCGGCTATCACCGCGTGCTCAAGGTCGCCCGCACGCTCGCCGATCTCGATGGCGAAGAGCAGCTCGGGCGCATCCATCTCGCCGAGGCGCTGTCCTATCGCTCGCGCATCGACCAGGCAGCGCAGGCGGCGTGATCGCCCCAATCCATGCTGAAAGGTTAACGAAACCATTCAAACCATTCCGCATCCTCGCGGATGGGGCGAACGCTTTCTCAAGAGGGTGGATGCTAGATGGGATGGCATGATCGAGCCGCTGTCCCCACTCGCCTTGCTGGCAGGCGCTGCCGTTGCCGTGGCCATAGCCTGCGCCTTCGTCGCTTTCCGGCTGCTGCGGGAGCGCCAGCAGGTCACGCGGCAGGCGAAGGCGTTGACGCGTGATGTCGAGAAGCTGAGCGACCGGCTCTGGGAACTTGCCGACAGCGAGGAGCGCTATCGCAGCCTGATCGAGGCGCAGGGCGATCTGATCGTGCGCCGCAGCGAGGGCCGGATCGTCTACGCCAATGCCGCCTATGCGGCGCTCATCGGCAAGAGCGAGGCCGAGGCTGTCGGCAGCAGCGAGCAGCCGCGCGTGCGCAGCGCCCGGCCCGTGCAGGCGTTGCCTGGTGGAGCCCGAGTCTTCGACGAATGCATCGAGACGGACGGCGGCGAGCGCTGGCTGTCCTGGGTCGAGACGGTCGTCCCGGTCGCTGCGGGGCAGACCGTGCTGCAGCGCGTCGGCCGCGAGATCAGCGGGCGCATCGCCGCCGAAACCGCCCTGGAGGAGGCGCGGAGCAAGGCCGAGGACGCGAGCGCCGCCAAGTCGCGCTTCCTGGCGACCGTCAGCCACGAGTTCCGCACCCCGCTCAACGGTATCCTCGGCATGGCCGATCTGCTCGGCGACACCAGGCTCGACCCGGAGCAGGCGACCTATGTCAAGGCGCTGCGGACATCCGGCGAGGCGCTGCTCGGCCTTGTCGACGACATCCTCGATTTCGCCAAGGTCGAGGCCGGCAAGCTCGAACTTGTTGATGCCCCGTTCGATCCTGCCGCGCTGATCGAGGACATCACCGAGTTGATGGCGCCGCGCGCCCAGGCCAAGGGCGTCGAGATCTCCGCATTGCTCGGATCGGACGTGCCGCAACGGCTCGTCGGCGACGCTGAGCGGCTGCGTCAGATCCTGCTCAATCTCGTCGGCAATGCTGTGAAATTCACCGATGACGGCGGCGTGGGCATCGAGGCGGATGCCGTCGGGGACGAGTTCATCGTCGCCATCGCCGATACCGGCCCGGGCATCCCGGCGGAACGGCTGGCGACGATCTTCGAGGAATTCGAGCAAGGCGGCCTGACCGGGCATCGCGAACAGGCCGGCACTGGCCTCGGCCTCGCCATCGCGCGTCGGCTCGCCCGCGCCATGGGCGGGGATGTCGAGGCGAATAACCGGGAAGGTGGCGGCGCGCTGTTCCGGCTGAGCGTGCCGTTGCGCGTCGACGAGACCACAGGTCCGCCCACCGCGTTGCCGGATTGGCAGGGCAGGCATATCCTGGTCGCATCGTCGGCGCCGTTCAGCGCCGCACATATCGCTGCCAGTATCGAGTGGACTGGAGCACAGGTCCGCCGGGCCGCTGATCACACGCAGGCCCTGGCCGCGCTGACCGGCGATTCGATCCTGTCCGCGGTACTGGTCGACAGCAATCTCCCGGGCGGCGAGGTCGCAGGGGTGGCGGCTGCGGCGCGGCGGGCCGGCGTCGCCGATGTCGTGATCATGCTGGCGCCGGCCGAGCGCCGCAGCTTTGGCTCGCCCTACGCCGCCGGCTTCAGCGGGTTCCTCGTCAAGCCGGTCCGGGCGCGCTCGCTGCAGGTTCGGCTCGATCCGGTGGAACGTTCGCAGACCGTCGCGGCTGCGGCGCCCGCGGCCGATCCTTCGATACAGCCGTCTGGCGCCGGCTTGCGGGTCCTCGTTGCCGAGGACAACGAGATCAACGCGTTGCTGCTGACGCGCACCCTGGAGAGGCTCGGCTGCACGGCGGTGTGGGCGCGCGATGGCGGTGAGGCTGTTCGCCTCGTCGAAGCGGCTTTCGGCGAGGCCGGGCAGGGCTTCGATCTCGTCCTTCTCGACATCCGCATGCCGGTCCAGGACGGCTTGGCTGTCGCGCGCCGGATTCGCGCCGTCGAGGCGGGGCTCGGTACCGCCCGGCTGCCGATTCTCGCTGTCACCGCCAATACCGCGGAGGAGGACCGCCAGCAGGCGCTTGCCGCCGGCATGGACGATTGCCTGGCTAAACCGCTCTCGCGCGAGCAGTTGCGTGGTTGGATCGACCATATTTCGCGCTTGCGAACGGCGCAGCTGCTCTCTGCCTGAACCCGGCTGTGCTTTACAGGCGGTTGGCTTCGTCATCGCACTGACGTAGTTTTGTCGCGATCCCGTAAGACGGTCGGCGCAGAGCTGTCATGCGCCGACCTGAGGCCGGAGAGGGCATACCGTCTATGACGCGCGACGTTTTTCAGGGGGCTCGTCAGCCGGCAAAGCAGAAGCTGGCCGGCCAGGCCCTGTTGCAGCGTTTCTCGCCCTCGAACTTGTTGGCTGCCGGCAAGCAGCTCGGCGGCTTCGGTTTTCCCGGTCCCGATGCCCTGTCCGGCACGCTCGGGCGCTCCGGCTCGCTCGAAGTCAGGCTGGCCCGCGGCCCGCGCGAGATCTGGCGGGCGCAGCGCCTGCGTTATCGAGTCTTTTATCAGGAGATGTCGGCCAAACCCGACGTGGTTTCGCGCATGTTCCGGCGGGACGCCGACCGATTCGACGCCGTCTGCGACCATCTCCTTGTCATCGACCATGCCGCGCGCGGCCGTTTCGGCGGCATCAAGCCCAAGGTGGTCGGCACCTACCGGCTGATGCGCGAGCAGGCCGTGGCGAAGCTCGGCGGCTTCTACACGCAATCCGAATTCGATATCGCACCGCTCCTGGCGCGCCATCCTGATCTGCGCTTCCTCGAGCTCGGCCGCTCCTGCGTGCTGAAGCCCTACCGCACCAAGAAGACGGTCGAGCTGCTCTGGCACGGCATCTGGGCCTATTGCCGGCATCATCGCATCGACGCGATGTTCGGCTGCGCCAGCTTCGACGGCGTCGACCCCGACATGCTGGCGCTGCCATTGAGCTTCATCCACCACCACGCCACGGCCCAGGGCGATTGGCGGGTCGTGGCTCAGCCTGAGCGCCAGATCGCGATGGATCGCCTGCCAGCCGGCATGATCGACGCCAAGCTCGCGCTGAAATGCCTGCCGCCGCTGGTGAAGGGCTATCTGCGCGTCGGCGCCCGCTTCGGTTCCGGCGCCGTGATCGACAGGCAGTTCGGCACTACCGATGTGCTGGTCATCCTGCCGGTGACCGCGATCGACCGGCGCTATATCGAGTATCTCGACGGCGACGCCGGCCGCTACGCCGCCTGATTCGCGGTCACGCGCTCGCTTCAGCGAGGTCGCGCAGCGCCTGCCGATAATCCGGATAACGGAAAGCATAGCCGAGTTCGCGCTTCACCAGCGCATTCGAGACCCGCTTGTTCTCCCCATAGAAGCTTGCTGCCATCGGCGAGAGTTTTGCCGGGTCGAACGGTGTTTCCGGCGGCGGTTCCAGCCTGGCCACCTCAGCCGCAAAGCTGACGACATCCTGCGGCGGCGCCGGCTCGTCATCGGTGACGTTGTAGACCGCGCCGGGACGCGGCTTCTCGAGCGAAGCCATCAGCACGCCGGCGATATCGTCGACATGGATGCGGTTGAAGACCTGGCCGGGCTTGATCAGGCGGTTGGCGGTGCCGGCCTGCAATTTGGTGATCGCATTGCGGCCGGGGCCATAGATGCCCGACAGGCGGAAGATCTGCACCGTCTTGCCGCTTTTCGCTCCGAAGGCGAGCCAGTCCTGCTCGATCTCCAATCGCTGGCGCGAACGCCGGCTGGTCGGCCGGCATTGCGCGCTCTCGTCGATCCAGGCGCCGCCATGGTCGCCATAGACGCCGATGGTCGAGAGATAGCCGATCCAGCGCAGGTTCTCGGCCGCCGCAAGCTTGTCGGCGAGCGCGCCGAGCACCGGGTCGCCGCTCTCGTCGGGCTGGGCCGAGACGAGGACCGCATCCGCCTCGGCTAGCACTTTGGCGAGCGGGGTCGATACAGCGAAGCCGCCGAAGACCAATGTGTGCAGCCCCTGCCGGCTGAGCTCACCGGCCTTCTCGGCCGAGCGCACCGTGCCGGTGACATCCCAGCCCTTCGCCTGGGCGGTGCGCGCAAAGAATCCGGCCGAGTAGCCGAGGCCGAAGATGACGAGCTTCATGCAGGTTCCAGTTCGTTCGGATCGAGACGGGCCCATTCGCCCCGGACATCGGGGTCGGTTTCCCACGCGAGCCTTGCCGGTGCGAGTTCAGCAGCGCGGGCAGGCGAAAGCCGCCCGAGCGCCCAGGTCGCCATCGCCCTGACCAGCGGCGAGGCATCGTCGAGCAGAGCTTCGGCGCTGGCGGCCAGTGCCGGGTTGCCGCTGTTGCCGATCGCGATCAGCACATTGCGGGTGAAGCGGTCGCGGCCGGTCCGCTTGACCGGCGTGCCGGCAAAGAGCGCGCGGAACGTGGCGTCGTCGAGCGCGGCGAGCTTCGCCAGCGGCAGCGCATCGAGCTCGTCCTTCAGCGCCAGGCGCGTCTCGTGCGCAGCCTCGGCGAACTTGTTCCAGGGGCAGACGGCGAGGCAGTCGTCGCAGCCGAAGATGCGATTTCCGATACCCTCGCGGAATTCAGGCTCGATATGGCCCTGATGCTCGATCGTGAGGTAAGCGATGCAGCGCCGCGAATCGAGCTGGTAGGGCGCCGGAAAGGCTTTGGTCGGGCAGATGTCGAGGCAGCGCGTGCACGAGCCGCAATGATCGCGCTCCGGCTCGTCAGGCGGCAGTTCGGCTGAGGTGTAGATCGCGCCGAGGAAAAGCCAGGCGCCATGCTGGCGCGAGACCAGTACGGTCTGCTTGCCCTGCCAACCGAGGCCGGCGGCCTGAGCGAGAGGCTTTTCCATCACCGGGGCGGTGTCGACGAAGACCTTGACCTCGGCTTCGCCGCGCGCCGCGAGCACGCCGGCGACGCTCTTCAGCTTGCCCTTGATCACGTCGTGATAATCGCGCCGGCGAGCATAAAGCGAGATCGCGCCGCGGTCGCGCTGCTCCAGGATGGCGAGCGGGTCGCCTTCACCGGCATAGCTCATGCCGAGCATGACGACCGAACGGGCGGCCGGCCACAGGGTCGCCGGGTCGGCGCGCTCCGCCGTGCGCTCGGTCAGCCAGGTCATCTCGCCGTGATGGCCAGCCTCGAGCCAGCCGGCGAGGCGCTGCGGCGCTTCGGGAATCGCATCGACGGGCGCGACGCGCATGACCACAAAGCCCTCGGCCTTGGCGCGAGCGGCGATCGCGGCCTTGAGCTTGTCGCCGCTCAGAAGTCCAGGTCGTCGTAATGGGCTGAGGGCGCCATTCCGGGAATCCGGTCGCTCAGCAGCGGCCGGAAGCTCGGTCTGGACTTGATCCTCGCATACCATGCGCGGGCGGCCTCATCCTCGTCCCAGGGCACATCGCCGAGATAGTCGACGCAAGACAGATGCGCCGCCGCGGCGAGATCGGCATAGCTCAGATTGTCGCCGGCGAGCCAGTTCCGTTTCGCCGTCAGCCAGGCGATGTAGCGCAGATGATAGCGCACATTGCCGCGCGCCGCGCGGATCGCGCTCATTTCCGGCGGGCCGCCGCCCTCGTCCCGGTTCATGAAGCGCTTCATCACCTTCTCCAGCACGAGCGGAGCGGTGATCTCCTCATTGAACTTGATGTTGAACCAGTCGAGCAGCCGGCGCACTTCGATCCGCCCGCCCGGCCCCTCCGGCAGCAGGCGCCGCTCGCCCAGCGCCAGTCCGCGTGTCTCGTCGAGATATTCGGCGATCGGCCCGGGACCCGGAATGACGAGCCCGCTATCCTCGCGCAGGACAGGGGTCGTTCCGGCCGGATTGAGCTCGAGGAATTCCCGCCGCCGTTCCCAGACGCGCTCCTCGACCAGCGCGGCGTCGAGGCCGAACTCGCCGAGCGCGAGCCGGATGAAACGCGAATGCGGGCAAAGCGGATAATGGTGAAGCGTGGCCATCGAACTGCTGGAAAGAGGGGAGGTTCGGCGGGGGTAGGCAGGCGCCTGATGCGGCGCAATAGAGCGCCCTCGTATAGGCCTGCCGGCTAAGCCTCACAACCCGGGGCCGGGAAAAGGGGCGGATTGCACGGGAATCCTTGCCGATCTGGTAACCAATTTGCAAAGACCGTACGCGATAGCATTAACGCGCGCGCCAAGCTTTTGTTGCGCCGCACCCGCAAGGCTCGGAAGGATCCCTCGCATGCATGACCTGATCGTCGCAGCCGTGCTCGGCGTGGTCGAGGGGCTGACCGAATTCCTGCCGGTGTCCTCGACCGGCCATCTGCTCCTGCTCGGGCATTTCCTCGGCTTCGAATCCAAGGGCAAGGCCTTCGAGATCCTGGTTCAGCTCGGTGCGATCCTGGCGATCCTGCTGGTCTATTTTCGCCGCCTGCTCGACATCGCGCTGCGCCTGCCGACCGACCCTTCCGCGCGGCGCTTCGTCATCGGCGTGCTCGTCGCCTTTCTGCCGGCGGCAGTGATCGGCGCATTGGCGCATGGCTTCATCAAGGGCGTGCTGTTCAACAGTCCATTTCTGATCTGCTGCACGCTGATCGCCGGCGGCCTCGTCCTGCTCGTTGTCGACGAGCTCGAACTCGAGGTGAAGCATCACGACGCGACGAAATTCCCGCTATCGATGTATCTCAAGATCGGTTTCATCCAGTGCCTCGCCATGGTGCCGGGTGTCTCGCGCTCCGGCTCGACCATTGTCGGCGCGATGCTGCTCGGCGCCGACAAGCGGGCCGCGGCCGAGTTCTCCTTCTTCCTGGCCATGCCGACCATGGCCGGCGCCTTCGCCTACGACCTGATGAAGAACTACAAGGAGCTGGCTGGGAGCGACATCGCGCTCATCGGCGTCGGCTTCGTCACCGCCTTCATCTCGGCGCTGATCGTGGTGCGCAGCTTCCTGGATTTCGTCTCGAAGCGCGGCTTCACACCCTTCGCCTGGTGGCGGATCATCGTCGGCTCGGCCGGTCTCGCCGGGCTCTGGGTCTTCGGCTGAGGATAGGCACGGAACCTCTACCGTCATTGCGAGGAGGCTTCAGCCGGCCAAGCAATCCAGGGAGACGTAGAGCGAGCCCTCCTGGATTGCTTCGCTACGCTCGCAATGACGGCGCGCGTCGTGTTCATGGATTCCGGGCTCGCCGCCCTGCGTCACCCCGAAGGACGGCGCAGGCTTACCCCGGCACCGGCCCGCGCCAGGTTCCGAGCAGCATCTCCAGGAAGCGCTCCGCCGCCGGCGCCAGCTTGACGCCGCGGCGCCTGACCACCCCGATGGTGCGTGAGACCTCGGGATCGCGGATTGGTCGCGTCACGATAATCGGATGGTTCTCGCCCGGCGTCGCCAGCTTCGGCAGCACCGAGATGCCTAAGCCCGCCTCGACCAGGCCGAGCGAGGTCGAGAGGTGCGTCACCTCGAAGGACCAGTCGAGCCGGACTCCGACCTTGACCAGCGCCGCGTCGAGGATGGCGCGATTGCCGCTGCTGCGGCTGACGGTGACCAGCGGGTGACCTTCGAGATCGCCCCAGTTCAGCGCTGATTTCGACGCCAGCGCATGGTCGTGCCGGCAGGCGAGTACGAACGGATCGTCCATCAGCGGCTCGAAGTTGAGCTCGGCATCGGAGCCACCGATCAGGTTGATACCGAACTCGACCTCGCCGCGCGCCACCGCTTCCAGCCCGTCATTGGCCGACAGGTCGAGGATGCGGAAGCGGATGTTGGGATACTGCGTCTGGAAGCGGGCGATCACCGAGGGCAGGAAGTAGAAGGCGGCGGTCGGCACGCAGGCGAGTGCGATCTGCCCGGCGCGGCGGCCGCCGAGATCGCGCATCGCGAAGATCGAGCTGTCGAACTCGTCGAGCATGCGCCGGACCAGCGGCAGCATCTCGCGCCCGACCATGGTCAGCGCCACCCGGCGCGTCGTCCGCTCCAGCAGGGCCGCGCCGACCGCGCTTTCCAGCCGCTGGATGCGCCGGCTGAGCGCCGGCTGGGACATGTTGAGTGCCTCGGCGGCGCGGTGGAAGCCGCCGAGCTCGACGACCGAAATGAAGGCGCGCAGATCGAGGGCTTCGAAATTGATGCTCATGACGCATTAATAGCGCCGATCTCTGCATTTCACAGCGATTATCCGATTTGAGAAGAGGAGGCATCGCCAACCTTGGGTGACGCCCTTGTCCGCTCCCTTCCAGCTTCCGCACGCCCAGGCCCTGCGCATCCCCTGCGTGCTGATGCGCGGCGGCACCTCGCGCGGCCCGTTCTTCCTGGCAAGCGATTTGCCCAGCGATCCGGCGGCCCGGAACCGTGTCCTGCTCGCCGCCATGGGCTCGCCGCATCTGCTTCAGCTCGACGGGCTCGGCGGCGGCAATTCGCTGACCAGCAAGGTCGCGATCGTCAGCCGCTCCAGCCGGCCGGATGCCGATGTCGATTATCTCTTCGCCCAGGTTGCGGTCGAGCGCGCCCATGTCGATCTCAGCCCGAATTGCGGCAACATGCTCTCCGCCGTCGGCCCCTTCGCCATCGAGGCCGGCCTGGTGCTGGCAGTCGACGGCGAGACGATCGTACGCATCCACAACCGCAACACCGGCGCGCTGATCGAGGCGGCCGTGCAGACGCCCGGCGGCGTCGTCGCTTATGACGGCTTGACCGCGATCGACGGCGTTGCCGGCACGGCAGCTCCGATCAGGCTGGGCTTCCTTCAAGCCGTCGGCTCGAAGACCGGCGCATTGCTACCGACCGGCCTCGCTCGCGAGGAGATCGACGGCGTTCCGGTGACGCTGATCGACTACGCCACGCCGATGCTGCTGCTGCGGGCCGCCGATCTTGGCCTCACTGGCGACGAGACGCCGGCGGAGCTCGATGCCAACACCGCGCTGCTGGCGCGGCTGGAACAGCTGCGCCGCGAAGCGGGTCGGCGCATGGGCCTCGGCGACGTTACCGGCCGCGTCATTCCCAAGGTCGGCGTGCTTTCGCCTGCGCGCCGCGGCGGCAGCCTGACCTCGCGCTATTTCACGCCGGATCGCTGCCATCGCAGCCATGCGGTCACCGGGGCGCTTTGCGTCGCCGCTGCGAGCCGCATCGCCGGCAGCGCCGCCGCCGAGATGCTCAGTCCAGAGACCGGCTCGTTGGTGACGATCGAGCACCCGAGCGGCGCCATCCAGGTCGACCTTTCGCTCGACGCCGCCGGTCAGGTGACGCGCGCGAGCCTGGTGCGCACCGCGCGCCGCATCTTCGAAGGAAACGTCATCGTCCCCGCAAGCACGATCCTCGCGCTTGCAGAGAGGGCGGAAACGGGAGGAGAACTGACCCATGACGATCACGCGCCGCCACCTCTGCAGCCTGCTGACGGCCGCCGCGGCCAGCGCCTGCCTGCCTGAGTTCGCGCAAGCCCAGGCCGCTTTCCCGGACCGGCCGATGAAGCTGCTGGTGCCCTACGCCGCCGGCGGCGGCACGGACGCGATTGCGCGCCTCGTCGCGCAGGGCGTCGGCGAGCGGCTCGGCCAGTCGCTGGTGGTCGAGAACAACGGCTCGGCCGGCGGCAACCTCGCCACCGCCCAGGCGGCGGCAGCCTCGCCGGACGGCTACACCGTGCTGATGGCCAACCAGGGCCCGATGGTGGTCAACCCGCATTTGTTCAAGAATGTCAGGGTCGATCCGCTCGCCGCCTTCGACCCGCTGACACTGATCTCGGCGGCGCCGCTCGTCGTGGTGGTCTCGCCGAACTCGCCGCACAAGACCTTGGCCGAGCTCGTCAGCCACGCCCAGAAGAACCCGGGCAAGCTGACCTATGGCTCGGCCGGCAACGGCTCCGCCAGCCATCTGGCGACGATCCTGCTCGCGCAGACTGCGCAGTTCGAGGCCGTGCACGTGCCCTATCGCGGCGCCGGGCCTGCGCTGACCGACCTGCTCGCCGGCAACAGCGATTTCATGATCACCACGGTGCCGTCGGTGCTCGGCCTGATCGAGGGCGGCAAGGTCAAGGCGCTGGCGGTGACCGGCAAGGCGCGCGCCAAGCTCTTTCCGGAAGTGCCGTCCGTGGCGGAGAGTGGCTGGGCGGATTACGAGGCGACGGCCTGGTACGGCTTCGTTGTGCCCAGGGGCACGCCGAAGGGCGTCGCCGCCAAGCTGCGCCAGGCGACGGTCGAGGCCATCAACAGCGAGCTCATCCGCGAGCGCCTGCAGAACGAAGGCGCCGAGCCGATCGGCAACAAGCCCGAGGAGTTCGCGGCGATGATGGAAGCGGAATCGCGCCGCTGGGCCGGGATCATCAAGCAGGCCCGCCTCGCCATCAACTGAGTGAGCCGGGCAAATTAAGCCCATAGCCCTCATCCTGAGGAGCGCTCGCAGAGCGCGTCTCGAAGGATGCTTCAGGAGGCTCAGGAGACAGCTGGATCATCCTTCGAGACGGCCGCTGACGCGGCCTCCTCAGGATGAGGGCTGTAAGATCAGATCACCCGCTTGTCGGGCGAATCGCAGAGATCGGCGACGACGCAAGCTTCGCAGGCCGGACGCAGCGCCTTGCAGGTGTAGCGTCCGTGCAGGATCAGCCAGTGATGCGCGTGCCGGCCGAATTCGGCCGGTACCGCCTTTTCCAGCCCGAGCTCGACCTGCAGCACGTTCTTGCCGGGCGCGATGCGCAGGCGGTTGGCGACGCGGAAGACATGAGTGTCGACCGCGTGCGTGATTTCGCCGAAGGCGATGTTGAGCACGACATTTGCGGTCTTGCGGCCGACGCCTGGCAGGCTCTCCAACGCTTCGCGCGCGATCGGGACCTCGCCCCCGAACTCCGAGATCAGCTTCTGGCTGAGCGCGATCACGTTCTTCGCCTTGTTGCGGTAGAGCCCGATCGTCTTGATCAGCTCGCGCACCTTGTCCTCGCCGAGGGCGAGCATCTTTTGCGGCGTGTCGGCGAGCTCGAACAGTTTTTTGGTCGCCTTGTTGACGCCGACATCGGTCGCCTGAGCCGAGAGCACCACGGCGACTAGGAGCGTGAAGGCGTTGACATAGTCGAGCTCGCCCTTCGGTTCGGGCCTCGCCTGCCGGAAACGGCTGAAGATCTCGTAGATATCGGCAGCGCTGCGCGGCTTCGGCAGCGTGCTTCGTGTCGGCGTCAGGCTGCGGCGTTTTTGGCTGTTCGGCACGGGCATCGCGGCGTTATAATCTGCGGATGACCTTGGGCAAGCCCGATTCAAAGGGTGGAGGCGAAGCGGCTGAGCGGCCGGTCTTCGACGCGACGATCACGCCGCATCGCTCGCTCGGTCAGGACGGTTTCCGCATCGTGATGACCCTGGTCTGCATGATCAGCGTAGCAGCCTCGATTCCTTTCGTGGTGCTCGGCGCCTGGCCGGTCGCCGGCTTCTTCGGTCTCGACGCTATCGCGCTGTTCATCGCCTTCAAGGTCAATTTCAACGCCGCACGGGCCTTCGAGCGCATCGTTGTGACCCCGCTCGAAGTGCTGCTGCGCAAGGTCTCTCATCACGGCCGCGAGAAGATCTGGCGCTCCAATCCCGCCTGGACCAGGCTCGAGCGTGAGGATGACGAGGATTACGGACTGCTCGCGCTTTCGCTGGTCGCGCGAGGCCAGCGAACCGTGGTCGCGTCCGCGCTCTCGCCACAGGAGCGCGAAGGTTTCGCGCAGGCGCTCGGCACCGCGCTCGCCAAGGCGAAGCGCGGCCCGGATTTCGAACCGGCCTGAGCATGGCCGCGACGATCATCCCGCTGATTGCGTGGGCGGTGGTTTTGATCACACTCGGCGCCACCTTGCGGGCCACGCTGCGCAAGTCTCGCGCAGGCTCAGTGGCTGAAATCAGTGACGGCGAGGCGAGGGTGCGCGCCTATGGCCTCGTCCTGCGTGACAAGCTCGATCGCGCCTTGTTCGGTCCGGCGTTGGCCGGTCAGGTCTGGGATCGCGTCATGGAACGCCCTGCCGGCGAGGGCCTGATCCATGAGTTCCACCGCGACTTCTGCGGCCACGGCCTGATCCGCACGCAAGCCGGCATCAAGCTTTGCGACATCCTGGACGGTCATCATCCAGGCGAGGCGATAGCGGAATGGCGCTCGCGCGAGGAATTCGTCGCCTTCTTCGCCGAGCAGTCCGACTATAGCTGCAGCGGCTGGGACGAGACCTCGCCGGTCTTCTTCACCAGCGACGAATGGCACCGCAACAACCAGCGCCTGACCCGCGAGAAGCTGCTGCGCTTCCTGGCGGGGCCGCTACCGGCCTGAGTCGCACTCAGTGCAACCGGGCCAGCCAGACGGTATGGCCGCCGCAATCGGGGTCCTCGACAACGTGCTCGACGACCGCGAAACCGTTCTCGTGCAGCAGGGCGCGATATTCGGCCGGGTCGAGGCTGGCATGATAAAGCGGCTCGCCCTCGAAGCTGCCGACCGCCTCGCCATGACTAGGACCGCTGGTGAAGAGCAGCGCCGCCCCATTGCTCGCATGGTTGCGGAAGAGCGGGAACATCCGGCGTTGGTCGTCAGGCGTCAGATGAAAAAACTGTCCCAGGCGATCAGCCCGTCGAAGCGTCGGCCGAGCGCGAGCGCGCGCATGTCGGCGACCTGCCAGACCTGCCGCGGGAAGCGCTCGCGGCAGAGCGCGATCAGCGGCTCAGATGAATCGATGCCGGTGACCGCGCAGCCGCGTTCGATCAGATGCCGGGCGATCGGCTCGCCCATGCCGCAGCCGATATCAAGAACTGACGGGTTTGCGGGCGGCAGCGACCGGAAGCGATCGAGCCAACGTGCCTCCGTCAGCTTTCGGCCGCGCTGCTGGTCATAGGCGGTGGCATGACGCTCATAGAGAGAGGCGATGGCATCGGCGGAACTGGTCATCCGCCAACTTCTACGCGCCATCGCTGGCGGAGACGAGCTTGTCAGCTTTCGGGTGGGAGACGCATGCTGACATGACTAGCTTCGTGAGCATGAGATTGAGATCGCGAGGATAGAAAGATGAACGCTCACTCCAGCTTCCGAACTGCAATGAAACCGATCACCGTCTCCAATGCAGTGCTCGCTCGCGCCACTGAGGCCATGCCTTCGGAGGCCGATTTTCCGTCGGCCGCGCCCGGCTCGGATTATGATACGGTGCGTCGCATCCTCTCCTACATCACCAACAACTGGCGCCAGCAGCCGACGATCGAGGCGATCGCCGATGCCGCCGGTGCGACCCCGACGGACGTGCACCACCTGTTCCGCCGCTGGTGCGGGCTGACGCCCAAGGCCTTCCTGCAGGCGATCACGCTCGACAACGCCAAGGGCCTGCTGGCCTCCTCCGCCAGCATCCTCGACACCAGTTTCGAGGTCGGCCTCTCCGGGCCGGGCCGCCTGCACGACCTCTTCGTCACCCATGAGGCGATGTCACCGGGCGAGTGGAAGGCCGGCGGCGAGGGCTTGCGGCTGTCCTATGGCTTCCACATCTCGCCCTTCGGCGAAGCGCTGATCGTGGTGACCGAGCGCGGGCTCGCCGGCCTCGGCTGGGTCTCGAACAGCCTCGATGGCGGCAAGGTGATCGGCGGCCGGGCCGAGGCGCTTGCCGACATGATGCGGCGCTGGCCGCATGCGGACTACCGCTTCGACCCGCAGGCGACGGCGCCCTATGCCAGCCGCATCTTCGAGCCGGGCAGCTGGTCGCCGCAGACGCCGCTGCGCGTCGTGCTGATCGGCACCGATTTCGAGGTCCGCGTCTGGGAGACGCTGCTGCGCATCCCCGTCGGCTGCGCCACGACCTATGGCGACGTCGCCGGTCATATCGGCAAGCCCTCGGCGGCCCGTGCGGTCGGCGCGGCGGTCGGCAAGAACCCGATCTCCTTCGTCGTTCCCTGCCATCGCGTGATCGGCAAGTCGGGCGCGCTCACCGGCTACCATTGGGGACTGACGCGCAAGCGCGCCATCCTCGGCTGGGAGGCTGGGCAGGTCGCGAGTGGTCAGGCGGCCTGAGGTAAAATCTACTGAGTGGCCGGAGCGGGCGCCGCCATAGGCGGGGGCGCCCGTCTCGCCGTGGCCGGGCGCGGCTTGGCCGTCTCGGGCTTCGGTTCGGGCAGGCCGAGCCGAGAACGGATCGAGGCGGCGCGTGCCTCGGTCACGCGAGCTCCGCAGAATCCATGCGAGCCTTCGCGCTGGAAGTCGCGGCAGATCTGCTCGCGCTCCGAGGAGAAACCCGCCTGCTCGCGAGCGATAGAGCGCTGCTCCGGCAGGTCGGCCTTGGCCGAGAGCGCGCGAAAGCCCTCTCGGACAGCCGTCTCGGCCTTGCTGCGCTCGCCGTCGATCTCCTTGGCGCGGGCGGGAAGCGTGCGCACATCCGGCCCCCAGACGCCGCGCGGATCGATGCGGCAGGCGGCAGCCTCGATCACGCAGGGCTGCTCGGGCCCGACCACCAGGAAAGCGCCCTCCAGCACGTCGAAGACGATCGGGCAGGCCGGGGCCTCGAGCTTGTAGCGCGCCAGTCCCGCCGGTTTGCCGAGCGAGGTCACGGGCACAGGCGCGTCGCCGAAGGAGATCGCGCATGGCTCTGTGAGGTTGCTGGACTGGAAGCCTTCGGCGCGCAATTTCAGGCCATAGCCACTGCCGGTCTTCTCCAGCGTTGCTTCGCCGAAACTGCCATTGCGGCGCAGTGGCTTGCCGAGGATCGAGTCTTCCCCGGGAATCCTGATCGCCGGCATGGTACGCGGGCGCGGCGTTGCCGGTCCGCTGATCGAGGCCGGCGCCGACTGCTGGGCACCGGGCGCGTTGAAGGGCTGCGCGCCGGGCAATTGCAGCGGCTGCGCCAGAGCCACGCCCACAAGGCCAAGCCAAGCCAGCGCTGCGCCAGCGGCGAGACGGTGGGCGGTCGGGCGGCGAGTCGTGGTCACGGCTGGTTCCGGTTGCGCAAGGTTCTTTTGCATGAATTGGCCGGGCTTGCTGCGCAAGAGCATGAAGGCAACACTTATCCAGAATGGTCAGCGCTGCGAATTCTGTGCAGGACACCGCTCAAAGCCGATTCTTAATCCGGCTCCGTGCCTTGCAAGCAGGGCGTCACCCTCCCTATATACGCCGCCAAGCGGTGGTTTTGTCGACCATCGAGGCCGGATTGCGCCAGGCACGAGCACCGACGTGCGAGCGCTGAAACGCAGGACCGGTCGATCTTTATTCTAACCGGCGGCCGAAACCGGGCCGGGGCCAAAGCCTCGTTCCGTCACTTCGCCGCCAGACGTGGATATCCCGGGTTCGTTCGCCGCGGAAGGTGGGGGCGATCCGGGGCCATGGGCCGGAGGACGGCGCCTCGTGCGCGGGCTTTCCGGCGATCTGCTAAATCGAAAGGGATCCCATCCATGGGTAAAGTCATCGGTATCGACCTCGGAACGACCAATTCCTGCGTTGCAGTGATGGAAGGGTCGACGCCCAAGGTCATCGAGAATTCGGAAGGCGCCCGCACCACGCCGTCCATCGTCGCCATCACGGATGACGGCGAGCGTCTGGTCGGCCAGCCGGCGAAGCGCCAGGCGGTGACCAATCCGGAGCGCACCTTTTTTGCCATCAAGCGCCTGATCGGGCGTACCTTCGACGATCCGATGACCAAGAAGGACATCGATCTCGTCCCCTACAAGATCAAGAAGGCCCCGTCCGGCGACGCCTGGGTCGAGGCCGACGGCAAGGATTACTCGCCCTCGCAGATCTCCGCCTTCACGCTGACGAAGATGAAGGAGACCGCGGAGGCCTATCTCGGCCAGCCGGTCACCCAGGCGGTCATCACCGTCCCGGCTTATTTCAACGACGCCCAGCGCCAGGCCACCAAGGATGCCGGCCGCATCGCCGGCCTCGAGGTGCTGCGCATCATCAACGAGCCGACTGCGGCCGCGCTCGCCTATGGCCTCGACAAGAAGCAGGCCGGCACCATCGCGGTCTACGACCTCGGCGGCGGCACCTTCGACGTCTCGGTCCTCGAGATCGGCGACGGCGTCTTCGAGGTGAAGTCGACCAATGGCGACACCTTCCTCGGCGGCGAGGACTTCGACATGCGCCTGGTCGAGTACCTGGCGGACGAGTTCAAGCGCGAGCAGGGCATCGACCTGAAGAAGGACAAGCTCGCTCTGCAGCGCCTGAAGGAAGCTGCCGAGAAGGCCAAGATCGAGCTCTCGACGACTGCGCAGACCGAGATCAACCTGCCCTACATCACGGCGGACGCCTCCGGTCCCAAGCACCTCGCCATCAAGCTTTCGCGCGCCAAGTTCGAGAGCCTGGTCGACGACCTGATCCAGCGCACCATCGAGCCCTGCCGCAAGGCGCTCAAGGATGCCGGACTGTCGGCTGGCCAGATCGACGAGGTCGTCCTGGTCGGCGGCATGACCCGCATGCCGAAGGTCCAGGAGGTGGTGAAGCAGTTCTTCGGCAAGGAGCCGCACAAGGGCGTCAACCCTGACGAGGTCGTCGCCATCGGCGCCGCGATCCAGGCCGGCGTGCTGCAGGGCGACGTCAAGGACGTGCTGCTGCTCGACGTGACCCCGCTGTCGCTCGGTATCGAGACGCTGGGTGGCGTGTTCACCCGCCTGATCGACCGCAACACCACGATCCCGACCAAGAAGAGCCAGGTCTTCTCGACCGCCGAGGACAATCAGGGCGCGGTGACGATCCGGGTCTTCCAGGGCGAGCGCGAGATGGCGGCCGACAACAAGATGCTCGGCCAGTTCGACCTGATGGGCATTCCGCCGGCTCCGCGCGGCATGCCGCAGATCGAGGTGACCTTCGACATCGACGCCAACGGCATCGTCTCGGTGACGGCGAAGGACAAGGCCACCAACAAGGAACAGCAGATCCGTATCCAGGCGTCTGGCGGCCTCTCCGAGGCCGAGATCCAGAAGATGGTGAAGGATGCCGAGGCGAACGCCGCCGACGACAAGAAGCGTCGTGAGCTGGTCGAGGCCAAGAACCAGGGCGAGAGCCTCGTGCACTCGACCGAGAAGTCGCTGAAGGATTATGGCGACAAGGTTTCGGAAGCCGACAGGGGCGCGATCGAGACCGCGCTCGAGGGCCTCAGGACTGCGCTGACCGGCGAGGACGTCGAGGCGATTTCCTCGCGCACCAACGAGCTGATGCAGGCGTCGATGAAGCTTGGCGAGGCGATGTATGCCGCCAGCCAGGCCGAAGCGAACGCTCCCGAGGGCGCCGCTGCCGAGGAGCCGAAGAAGGACGACGTCATCGACGCCGACTTCAAGGACGTCAGCGACGACAAGGGCGACAAGAAGAAGAGCGCCTGAAGCGCTTGCCATCGATCATGACGGATGGCCGGGCTTGACCCGGCCATTGCGTTAAGGCGATGGCGTCGGCGGGAGGTGACTCGCTGGCCCGCACGAAAGGTGCGGGACGGCGCAGGGGCAGCTGGTTGAATGTCGAAGCGCGACTATTACGAAATCCTCGGGGTCTCCCGGACTGCGACGGAGGTCGAGCTCAAGGGCTCGTTCCGCAAGCTCGCCATGCAGCACCACCCGGACAAGAATCCGGGCGACAAGCAGGCCGAGCTCAAGTTCAAGGAACTCAACGAGGCCTATCAGGTTCTCTCCGACGGCCAGAAGCGCGCAGCCTATGACCGCTATGGCCATCAGGCCTTCGAGAATGGCGGCGGCGGCGGTGGTCCGGCCGACATGTCGGACTTCATGTCCGACATCTTCGAATCCTTCTTCGGCGAAGGCCGGGGCCGCGGCCCGCGCGGGGCCAACTCCCGCGAGCGCGGTGCCGATTTGCGCTACAATCTCGAGATCGGCCTCGAAGACGCCTATGCCGGCAAGAACGAGACCATCCGGGTGCCGACCTCGGTCTCCTGCGAGGTCTGTTCCGGCACCGGCGCCAAGGCGGGCTCTAAGTCGCGCCAGTGCCCGACCTGCGGCGGCCATGGCCGCGTTCGCGCCAGCCAGGGCTTCTTCTCGGTCGAGCGCACCTGCCCGACCTGCGGCGGCCGCGGCGAGATCATCGACGATCCCTGCACCGGCTGCCAGGGCGCCGGCCGCGTCACGCGCGAGCGCACGCTCTCGGTCAACATCCCGGCCGGCGTCGAGGACGGCACCCGCATCCGCCTTGCCGGCGAGGGCGAGGCGGGCTTGCGCGGCGGCCCGGCGGGCGATCTCTACATTTTCCTCTCGATCAAGCCGCACGCGATCTTCCAGCGCGACGGCGCCGACCTGTTCTGCCGGGTGCCGATCGGCCTGACCTCGGCGGCGCTTGGCGGCGAGATCGAGGTGCCGACGCTGAATGGCGAAAAGGCCCGGGTGAAAATTCCGGAAGGCACCCAGACCGGCAAGCAGTTCCGTCTCAAGGCCAAGGGCATGAGCGTGTTGCGCTCGCGCGAAATGGGCGATCTCTACATCCAGGTCCTGGTCGAGACGCCGCAGAAGCTCACCGCCCGCCAGCGCGAACTGCTGATGGAATTCGAGCGCGAGAGCTCGGGCGCCACCCATCCCGAGACCGCCGGCTTCTTCGGCCGGGTCAAGGATTTCCTCGGCGGCCTCGGCGGCGCGGCCTGAGATAAAGAAACGGGCGCCTTGCGGCGCCCGCTTTTTTTCGGGGCCGACCTTGCGGTCAGGCCTTGTCGATCACCTTCTTGACGGCGTCCTTGGTCTTGCCGACCGCCTGCTGGGCTTCGCCCTTGCGCTCCTGCGCGATGCCCTCGGCTTGCAGCCCGGGCTTGTTCAGCGCCTTGCCGGCGGCCTGCTTGACGTTGCCGGCGGCTTCGTTGGCCATGCCCTTGATCTTGTCGGCGGTGCTGCCCATGGACGTTTTCCTCCTCGATCGATGCGTCATCGACGCTTTGGCGCCGGTCCGCAGGGAGAACGTCACGGCCGAGCTTTGGTTCCGGTCTCAGGCGGGCGAATTGACCGCTGCGATCGCCCGCAGCGCCCGGCCCGTCGCCTCGTCTGCCGGGAAGAAGGTCTCCAGCGCCAGCTCCGACAAGGTGACGTCGACCGGCGTGCCGAACACCGTCGTCGTCGAGATCAGCGAGAGCACCGCCTCGCCCAACTGCAACTGCAGCGGCACGACGATCGGCGGCTCTACCTCCTCCTGCGCTCTACCCTTGGTGGCCGGAACAGCGGGAACGGGGTAGCTCAGCAATTCAGTCAAGAGCTCCGCCAGCAGCGGATCGGCGGTGGCGCGGATCTGCTGGCGCAGCCGTGCGATTAGGTGGCCGCGCCATTCGGCGAGGTTGAGGATCGCCGGGGCGAGCCCGCGCGGATGCAGACTGAGCCTGAGCACATTGACCGGCGGGCGCAGCAGATCGGTGTCCTCGACCACTGCCAGCAGCGGCGCGATCATCCTGTTCGCCGCGAGCAGGGTCCAGTGCCGGTCGATCGCCACCGCCGGGTAGGGCTCGTGCCCCTTGAGCAGCATGTCGATCGCGCTGCGCGCCGCCTGCAGACCGGGGTCCTCCAGCGAACGTTCGAGATAGACCGGCGCATAACCGGCCGAAAGCAGGAGCGCGTTGCGCTCGCGCAAGGGCACGCCGAGGTGCTCGGCCAAGAGCAGGACCATGTCCCGGCTCGGCGCCGAACGGCCGCTTTCGATGAAGCTGAGATGCTTCTGCGAAATCTCGGCTTCGAGGGCGAGATCGAGCTGGCTGAGACGGCGCAACTGGCGCCAGTCGCGGATGAGATGCCCGATCACGGGCTGCCGGTGCTTGTTCATAGGCGCAAGCTAGCCGCAAGCCGGGGCGCCTTCCAATTACCTCCCGCTTAATCGACGGGCCGCTTAGGCTTCGTCAGCATGGCTTCCATCAGCAACGGCCCTGACGAGAACGGGCCCAATTGGAGAACAGCCATGGCCTTCATCCAGTCCTCGCGTTTCCTGCGTAATGCTCTCGCTCTCGACGCCGCCGCCTGCGCTGGCACCGGCCTGCTGCTCAGCCTCGGCGCCGGTGCGCTCTCCAGCCACCTCGGCTTCCCCGCCGAGTTCCTGCGCGGCGCCGGTCTCCTGCTCCTGCCTTGCGCCGCCGCGCTAGCCTTCTTCGCCAGCCGGGTGCGCCTGCCGCGGCTCGCGGTTTACGCCGTGATCGGCGTCAATATCCTCTGGGTCGCCGACAGTGTGCTGATCCTGGTCGCCGGCTGGTTCGCGCCGACCACGCTCGGCATCGCCTTCGTCCTGGCCCAAGCCGCGGCGGTCGCCGTCGTCACCGAGCTCGAAGTGATCGGCCTGAAGAAGTCGGTTTCAACGGAGGCCGAGGCGGTCATCTGAGGCCGCTACCTGACGAGATAGGGCGCGGGGAACCCTCTCCCGGGTGGGAGAGGGCAGGGTGAGGGACCGCCCGCAAACGTCAAGCCTCGGATACTGATATGGCTGACGCGTGCATCGCGCGACTTATCCTGCACTGTCTGGCCCTCACCCCTACCCCTCTCCCACACGGGAGAGGGGATCCCGCGTTCTATGAAGCTGCGTTGCGACAAGGCGCGTCTGTCACGCAACTGTCGCATGCGCTGACTAGCCGGAAGATCCGCCGCCTCGACGCCCCCGCGAGACAGGATCATCCGATGCGCAAGCCCTTCGCCCTCGCAGCTCTCGCGACGCTCCTGCTCGCCGGCATCGCCCTGGCTGAGCCGAATTTCAACCGCATCGCGACCTTCCAGGTGCCGCTGAACCTGCCGGCCGACCGTGACGCGAAAAAGAAGACGGTCGCGGAGATCATCACCGCCAACGAGGCCGGGACCCTGCTCGCCTATACCGACGCCGAGCAGAAGGCGATCGGCCTCATCGACATCAGCACGGCCAATGCCCCCAAGCCTGCCGGCTTCATTCCGGTCGGTGGCGAGCCGACCTCGGTCGTCATCCTCGGCGAGCGCGCCTTCGCGGTCGTCGTCTCGTCCGGCGACAACTTCAAGGAGCCGGCCGGGCATCTCGCCACCATCGACCTCAAGACGAAGCAGGTCACGGCGACATGCGAGCTCGGCGGCCAGCCCGACTCGATCACCCTGACCAAGGACAAGGGCAAGCTCGCCATCGTCATCGAGAACGAGCGCGACGAGAAGCTGAACAAGGGCGACCTGCCGCAGCTTCCCGCCGGCAATCTCACACTGATCGGCATCAAAGGCGGCGAGGCAGATTGCGCCTCGAAGCAGATCGTCGATCTCACCGGCATCGCCGCGGTCGAGCCGACTGATCCGGAGCCGGAATTCGTCGACGTCAATCAGGACGGCCTCGCCGTGGTGACGCTGCAGGAGAACAACCACCTTGCCGTGGTCGATACCAGGACCGGCAAGCTCGTCGCGCATTTCCCGGCCGGCACCGCCGATCTCAAGAACATCGACAAGACCCGCGACGGCCAGATCAAGCCGACCGAGGAACTGAAGAGCGTACCGCGCGAACCGGACGCGGTGCGCTGGCTCGACAATGACCGGTTCGTCACCGCCAATGAGGGCGACTGGAAAGGCGGTTCGCGCGGCTTCACCATTTTCCGCAAGGACGGCACGGTCGAGTTCGACTCAGGCAACATGGTCGACCATGTCGCGATCCGCCTCGGCCACTATCCGGAGCGCCGCTCCGCCGCCAAGGGCAGCGAGCCGGAGGGCATCGAGGTCGGCACTTACGGCGGTGACCGCCTGATCTTCGTCGGGCTCGAGCGCGCTTCGCTGGTCCTCGTCTTCAAGGACGAGGGAGCGGGCCGTGCGCCGCGCTTCCTGCAGGCTCTGCCGGGTGGCATCGCGCCGGAAGGCCTGCTCGCCATCCCGCAGCGCAATCTCTTCGTCAGCGCCTCAGAGGCCGATCTTGGCGAGAAGGGCGGGGCGCGTTCGGCCGTGACGATATACGAGCGCAGCGAGGCGCCGGCGGCCTATCCGACCATCGTCTCGGCCGATGTCGATGGCGCTCCGCTCGGCTGGGGCGCGCTGTCGGGCCTCGCCGCCCATCCCGAGCTGCCGGGCCGGCTCTTCAGCGTCACCGACAGCGCCTATACGCCCTCGCGCATCATCGAGATCGACGCGACGAAGAAGCCGGCGACGATCACCGGCGCGCTCACCGTGACCAAGGATGGCAAGCCCGCCTCCTACGATCTCGAAGCGATCGCGACGCGTCCGGGCGGCGGCTTCTGGCTGGCCTCGGAAGGCGCGCCGGAGCGCAAGGAGAAGCCGACGCAGAACCTGCTGCTGCGCGTCTCGGCCAAGGGCGAGGTCGAGGACGAGATCGCCCTGCCGGAGGATTTCGCCGCCAAGGCGATCAACCAGGGCTATGAGGGCGTCGCCGTCACCGGCACGGGCCAGGACGAGACGGTCTGGATCGCCGTCCAGCGCGAGTGGAAGGACGACCCCAAGGGCAAGGTCAAGCTCCTGACCTACAAGCCCTCCACCAAGAGCTGGGGCATCCTCTATTACCCGCTGACGGCTCCCGCTGCCGGCGCCTGGATGGGCCTGTCGGAGCTGGCCTATCTCGGCGACGAGACCTTCGCGGTGATCGAGCGCGACAACCAGTTCGGCGCCAAGGCGGTGAAGACGCTGGCGATCTTTTCGGTCAAGGGCCTGAAGCCGGCGCCGTTCGGCTCCTCCGAGATTCCGACCGTCGAGAAGAAGCTGCTGCGCGACCTGACGCCGGATCTGATGAAGCTCGGCGGTTACGGGCTCGACAAGGTCGAGGGCATGGCGGTCGACAAGGCCGGCGACCTCTTCGTCGTCACCGACAATGACGGCGTCGACGACTCCTCCGGCGAGACCCAGTTCTTCGCCTTCGGGACACTGGCGAAGTAAGGCTCGTTCCGTCCGTTTCCATCGGGGCTCGGGAGGGGCCGGCAGCAAGAAGGGGTGTGCCGCTTCCTGAAAAGCCGCGCAGGTTTTCCTTTTGTTCATCATCACGGGATTCGACCCGCGTCCCTGAGGACTTGATGTTGGAACACGGCGGACAGCCTTGTTACGCTTGAAGTCTCATGTCGTGATATGAGGGCACTCCCCTTGCGGCGTCAGATGGTCCTGCCTGTCGCGATCGGCCTTGCGCTTGGAGTGGGGCTGCTCCCGCTTACCGCCGCCTACTATCTTTCGCGGCAGCGAGCGGTTGCGGCGGAACAGGCCCATCTTGTCGACTATGCAGGCTGGACGCTGCAGCGAGCCGATCTTGTGCTCTCCAGGGCAAAGAACGCGCTCAGGCGATTGACCTTGGAAAGGCATGATCTCTGCTCGCCTGCACATATTGAACGCCTGCAGCTGATGACCGCGGATGTTCTCTCGGTCGAACTGATCGAAGCGATCAAAGACGATCGATTGTCCTGCGACAGCTGGGGCAAAATCGGGCCGGCGGCCGTGATCGAAACGGCCGGCACAAGTGTAGGCGATGGTTTTGAGTTGATCCCGGAGCCGGAGCACTTGCCATCGGGGCAGGCCCCATCCTCCGGCGTGATCATACTGAGATATGGCGCGTATCGGGCGCACATCAAGAAAGAGCGACTTGTCGATGTCCTGCACGATACGCCCATGACGCTGGGGGTTGCCACGCTTGATGGCAAGCTCGTCGCTCTTTCAGGGAGAGTTGATCCGAGTTTGGCGGCCCGACTCTCCCGTGAGGAGCTGAGCGGAGCGGCAGAGGCGCAGGTATACTCATCCGTAAAAGGGCAGTATTTTTATGTATTTGCTATTTCAGACAGGACTAACTTGGATTCGCGCGCAGACGCGGAGCTTCTGCGTCTGATCCCACTCGGGCTGGTCGTGTCAGGGGTGCTGATCGCAATCATTGGATGGGTTTCGCGCCAGAGGCTTTCCCTCGCCGGAGAGTTGGGAGTCGGTATCAAAAAACGCGAGTTTGTGGTGCATTATCAGCCCATCATCGAGCTTTCGACAGGACGTTGCGTCGGGGCCGAGGCATTGCTCCGTTGGCCGAGACCCGACGGGTCGTGGGTGAGGCCGGACCTGTTTATTCCAGTGGCCGAGCAGCATAATTTGATAGCTCAGATCACCGATATCATGATCGACCGCGTTATTGATGACACGCAGCAATTGTTGTCTGAAGATACTCAGGTCCATATCGCGATCAATATATCGTCTTCGGATATCGAGACCGGTCGTTTCTTGCCGGTTCTGGAGGAGAAGCTCCGCTTGTCGAATGTGCGCCCGCAGCAGATCTGGCTGGAGGCGACCGAGCGGGGCTTCATGAATGCCGACGCTGCGCGCCGGATTGTTCGAGCCGCGCGCGAAGCAGGGCATCAGATTGCGATCGATGATTTCGGGACCGGCTACTCCAGCTTGTCGCTGCTCGAAACATTGCCGCTCAATGTTCTGAAAATAGACCGGTCTTTTGTGAACGCCATCGGCCATGATGCAGCGCTCAGCGTCGTAACGCCCCACATCATCGCCATGGCGCATGGTCTTGGATTATCGATTGTTGCAGAAGGTGTAGAAACAAAGCAACAGGAAGATTATTTGCGCGGCGTCGGGGTTCAATATGCCCAGGGATGGCATTACGCGAAGGCCTTGCCAGTAAAGGAGTTCGTTGAATTCTATATGGGGTCCAATGCCGGGTGCGATGTTGCCGAACCCCGCGAAACCGGAAAGCCGGCGGGCGCTGGCCGCCGGCTTTCGTTTCGAGCGTCGAGCCCGGCCTGAGCCCGCTGTGACGTCGAGCCGGGCGTCCAGTGTCTACAGCCCGAGCTTCTTCTTCCGCTGACCGAGCGTGCGCAGGCGCAGCGCGTTGAGCTTGATGAAGCCGGCGGCGTCGCGGTGGTCATAGGCGACCGCGCCTTCCTCGAAGGTGACGAGGTCCTGGTCGTAGAGCGAGTAGGGGCTGGAGCGGCCGATGACGTGCACGCCTCCCTTGTACAGTTTCAAGCGCACTGTACCCGCCACGAACTCCTGGCTCTTGTCGATCAGCGCCTGCAGCATCTCGCGCTCCGGCGAGAACCAGAAGCCGTTATAGATCAGCTCGGCATATTGCGGCATGATCTGGTCCTTGAGATGGGCGGCGCCGCGGTCGAGCGTGATCGACTCGATGGCGCGGTGCGCGACGGCGAGGATCGTGCCGCCGGGCGTCTCGTACATGCCGCGGCTCTTCATGCCGACGAAGCGGTTCTCGACCAGGTCGAGCCGGCCGATGCCATTGTCGCGGCCGAGCTCGTTGAGCTTGGCTAGCAGCGTCGCCGGCGAGAGCTTGACGCCGTCGATCGCGGTCGCATCGCCCTTCTCGAAGTCGATCGAGATCACAGTTGGCTTGTCGGGGGCGTCCTCCGGCGAGATCGTGCGCGAATAGACGTAGTCAGGCACTTCCTGAGCCGGATCCTCCAGCACCTTGCCCTCCGAGGAGGCGTGCAGCAGGTTGGCGTCGACCGAGAATGGCGCCTCGCCGCGCTTGTCCTTGGCGATCGGGATCTGGTGCTGCTCGGCGAAGGCGATGAGTTGCTCGCGCGAGCGCAAATCCCATTCGCGCCAGGGCGCGATCACCTGGACGTCGGGCTTCAGCGCATAGGCAGTCAATTCGAAGCGGACCTGGTCGTTGCCCTTGCCGGTGGCGCCGTGCGAGATCGCGTCGGCGCCGACCTTCTCGGCGATCTCGATCAGCTTCTGGCCGATCAGCGGGCGGGCGATCGAGGTTCCCAGCAGGTAGACACCCTCATAGGCGGCATTCGCCCGGAACATCGGGAAGACGTAGTCGCGGACGAACTCCTCGCGCAGGTCCTCGATATAGATGTTCTCCGGCTTGATGCCGAGCAGCAGCGCCTTGTCGCGGGCCGGGCCGAGTTCTTCGCCCTGGCCGAGGTCGGCGGTGAAAGTCACGACCTCGCATTGATAGGTGGTCTGCAGCCACTTCAGGATGATCGAGGTGTCGAGCCCGCCGGAATAGGCGAGCACGACCTTGTTGACGCGCTTGTCGGCCATGGACTTCAGTTCCTGCAGTGGCGGCACGAAGGATCGTGCACAGTATGAGAATGCGGCTTTGCCGGCCGCATTTCGGACGTAACCGCGCACTATCGCAGGGTTCGGGGCGACGCAATCGGAACCTTCTGATCGATGAGGCGTCATCCGCTGATGGGTTGCCGCCCGCATTGCGGGCGGAACGATGCGTTTGCGGCCATTGTCGCTGTTGGTTGGGGGTCAGATGCCGAATCGTCCTGTTCTGGATTTCTGGTACGAGTTCGCATCGACCTATTCCTGCCTGAGTGCCCTGCGGATCGAAGAACTGGCCGATGCGGCCGGTGTCAGCCTGCGTTGGCGGCCCTTCCTGCTCGGGCCGATCTTCGCCGCCCAGGGCTGGACCACTTCGCCGTTCAACCTCTACCCCAACAAGGGCCGCTATATGTGGCGCGACGTGGCGCGACGTGCCGGCCGAGCTGGACTGGTCATCGTCAAGCCCGAGACTTTCCCGCAGAACTCGCTGATTGCAGCGCGGCTGGCGCTTGCGGGGCGCGAAGCCGGCTGGCTGCCGACCTTCTCCAAGGCGCTGTTCCGCTCCGAGTTCTGCGAGGGCCGCAACATCGCCGAAGAGGCGGTGCTGAGCGCGGCCCTTCGTGACGCCGGCGCCGATCCCACCACCGCCTTTTCCGCCTCGCGCAGCGAGGAGGTCAAGGGCCGGCTCAAGGCCGAGACCGAGCTCGCCAAGTCGCTCGGCATCTTCGGCGCGCCGACCTTCGTCACCGGCGACGGCGAGCTGTTCTGGGGCGATGACCGGCTGGAAGAAGCGCTGACCTGGGCGCGGGACGGTCGCTGACACGCTCGCGAACTCTTCAGGAGCGGTTGTTTGTCTTCCAGCAGGCCGTCGCGGCGCTCGCTTTCCAGACGCCGTTCGCCTTGCAGCCGGCGAGCGCGGGGTTGCAAACGCGCGCCACACAGGCGCTGGGATTGTTGCGGTTCTGGCAATTTTGGTCGCAACGCTGATAGATCTTCAAGCAGGATCGCTGCGTCGTCTGGCAGCCTTCCTGCGCGAGCGCAGGTCGTGGAAGCGCAATCGCGAGCGCCAATGCGATCAGTCCAAAAAAGCTTCGTATTGTCGCCTCCATTTCCTAACGACAAGCTACTGCCGGGGCGTCGCGAGTCCACAGTGCAAGAAGTCGGCTCAGGCCGGCGGCGCCGGGCGTGACCATGGCCCATGTGCGGCCGAGGTCTCGGCGATCTCGGGCAGCGTCTGGCGCTCACTGATCTTCGGTGGACCGGGTGTTGCCTGTGGCGGCAGGCGCCCGCCGGCGGTCTGCACCAGGGCCTGCACGCGCTTGGTGACGGAGGGGTGGGTCGAGAACAGATCGGCGAAATCGTCGGGGTCGTTCTCGAAGCACATGTCCATCACGCCTGACGGCACGTTGTCGATGTCGGCACGGCCGGAGATCTTCAGCAGCGCCGAGATCATCGCGTCCGGGTTCTTGGTCAGTTCGACCGCCCCGGCATCGGCGAGATATTCGCGAGCCCGCGACAGCGACAGCCGGATCAGCACGGCGAGCAGCCAGGCGACGGCAATCACCGCGAAGCCGAGGATAATGGCGACGCCGCTGCCTTTCTTGTCACCGTCCGAGGAGATGCGAACCCGCCCAAGATTGCGGAACACGACCTCGCCGACGAAGGAGATGATGCCGGCGATGACGACGGCGATCACCATCAGCCTGACGTCGCCATTGCGGATATGGGTCAACTCATGCGCGATCACCGCCTCGATCTCGGCGTCGTTGAGCTGCTCGATCAAGCCGGTGGTCAGCGTCACCGTGAACTGCTTGTCGTTGACGCCGCTGGCGAAGGCATTGAGCGCGTCGCTCTGGATGATGGCGAGCTTCGGCGTCACCATGCCGCGCGAGATGCAGAGATTTTCCAGCATCCGGTAGAGCTTGGGCTGCGCCTCCCGCGTCACGCCTTCGGCGCCTGAGACAGCCTCGATCAGCGCGACATTGACCCGAAAGCCGATCAGGACCCAGGCGGCGGTGCCGAGCGTGATGAAGGGCAGCCAGGCCCAGAAGCGCTGGCCGACGAAATTCAACACCGTACGTCCGCGCGGCACGCCGACATAGCCGTAGCCGACGAGCATCACGCCCCAGACGGTGAGATAGACCATCAGGAAGAGCCCGATGATCAGGGCGATCGACCGGGTCCGGTTGTTGCGCTGATGGGTGTAGAGCCCGAAGGCTTCCCCCGGCATCGCCGCAGCTCCGCTGTGACGCCTACAACAGGCGCGCTCAGAACTTCACGGTGGGTGCAATCTCGATCTGCGCCCGCGTCTCTTCGCCGACATCGAAGAATTCGCGTGGGCTAAAGCCCATCTGCGGCGCGAAGAACACGGCCGGGAAGGCCTGGATCGCCGCGTTGAACTCGCTGACCGCATTGTTGAAGAAGCGCCGCGCCGCCGCGAGCTTGTCCTCGACATTGCCGAGGTCCTGCTGCAGCTGCTGGAAGTTCGCGCTCGCCTTCAGGTCCGGATAGGCCTCGCCAAGTGCCAGCAGGCGGCCGACCGCGCCAGTCAGCTGCTGCTCGGCGACCGCCTGGTCGTGCGGTCCGGCTGCGGCCTGAGCCTGGTTGCGCGCCTTGATCACCGCGTCGAAGGTTTCCTTCTCGTGGCTGGCATAGCCCTTCACGGTCTCGACCAGGTTCGGGATCAGGTCGTGGCGCTGCTTCAATTGCACGTCGATATCGGCGAAGGCCTGGTTGACGCGCTGGCGCATCGCAACCAGCCCATTATAGGTCATGATCAGCCAGACCACGACGACGACGATCAGTCCAAGGACGACCCAACCCATGGTGTTCTCCTCCGGCACAGGCGATCTTGCGGCACAGGCGATCTCGCCGGCAACCTTGCATGAAGGGCGACGGTAGGGAAGCTGCCGCCGCTCGCAGCGAGCGCTTTGCGTCGGTCAGGCCGCCTTTCCGACGCTGCTTTTCGCGATCATCCTGACGGTTGCGATGACCGCGATCGCCGAAATCGCGGTCGCCAGCGAGAACAGCGCGCCATAGCCCAGCGTATCGGCGAGCTTGCCGGCCAGCATCGAGCCGGCGAGGTAGATCAGCAATTGCGCGCAGGCGAGGATGGTGAAGTCGGTTCCCGGCTGCTCCGAGGTCGTCACCGCCATGAACAGCGAATAGAGCGCGACGATCTCCATATAGCGGATCAGCGTCTGGAAGCCGGCGGCGCCGAACAATGGCCAGGCGCCGATTACGGCCCCGAATGCATGGCAGGCGAAGAGCAGGAAGCAGAGCGTGCGCATGCCGCCGAGCAGAGCGAGCACGAAGGCGATGCCCTGACGCTTGACCAGCCAGGCCGCGATCGCCGAGCCGGCGAGGCCGGCCGTCGTCGCCGATATCCCGGAGAGATAGCCGATCTGGTTCAAGGGCACGCCGGCATCGACGAGGTACGAGCCCTCCATCGCCTTCACCAGGCCCTCGCTCGCGCGGTAGATCAGCGCGATCCAGAGGATCTGGCGTGCTTCCGGTCGGCGCAGGAAGGCGCGGATCGAGGGGCGCTTCGCCGCCCCGGCCGGCGTCGGATCGCCCTCGCGCATCATCGCCGCCGCGACCAGCGGCAAGAGCGAGATCGCGGCGATGGTGACGAGCATGCCGGTCCAGCCGATATAGTGGTGCAGGACGAGGCCGAGCGTGCCGCCGATCACGACGCCGAAGGCGATCGAGCCGCCCTGGATGGCGTTGCCGAAGGCGCGGTCGGCCTCCGGCAGGTATTTCGCCGCATAGCCGTCGGTGGCGATGTCCTGCGTCGAGATCAAAAGCGAGGCGACAAAGCCGATCACGATGATCTTGCCGACATCGAGCGGCCCGACCGCGATCAGCGCGAGCATGCACAGGATCGTCCCGGTCTGGGTGATGAAGACCCAGCCGGCCCGGTGCGCCCGGGCGAACGGCCTGATCCGGTCGATCCACGGCGCCCAGGTGAATTTGATCACCAGCGGCAAGAGCAGGATGCTCATATAGCCGATGGAAGTGCGCGATACGCCGGCCTCGCGCATGATCGGCGGCAGCGCCGCGACGAAGAGGTAGGACGGGATCGCCTGCGCGAGATACAAGCCCCCGAGCACGGCGAAGAGCCGATAGCGCGCGGCGTTGCCGGCTGGCGCAGCGCCGATGGTCGCCTCGCTCGTGCTCATGCCGCTCTCCTGTGCTTCAGCAGGAAGGCGCGGGCCGCGGCCTCGTCGGTCTCCAGGCTGATCGGAAACGGCCAGAGCCGGCGAAAGACGTCGGCCATCGCTTCGGTCGCGCCCGGGCGCACGATGGCGCAGGCGCCGCAGAGCGCGCCGAACTGCGCCCGCGTCCGCTTGAACCAGAGTGCCTGCTCGCGCTCGCCGGCCTGGGACAGCTTGCCGCCGCCACCGAAGATGGTGAGCAGCAGGAAAGGCTCCTCGCGCCGGCCGAGCTCGGCGAGCGCGTCGAGATAGGCGCGCTCGTCATCGGCGGCATAGGGCGGCGCGAAGCGCAGGGTGGCGATACCGTCGGCGTCGCTGTCGAGGCTGACCATGGAACTCACAATCTGCTTGAACCCCTCAGCCCTCATCCTGAGGAGCGCTCCGCGGGAGCGCGTCTCGAAGGATGCTCCAGCTGGTTCAGGAGCCTCCTGGAGGATCCTTCGAGACGCCGCTGATGCGGCTCCTCAGGATGAGGGCTGGGAATTTCATGCACTCAGAAGGTCTTGCGGAAGCCGAGCGTCACGGTGCGACCCCAGGCATAGTTGGCGAGGTTACGCACCGAGGTCGCGGTTGGGTTTTGGTAGTTGCGGTCGAACAGGTTGTTGACCGCGACATAGGCTTCGCCCTCGAGCACCGGGGCGGTGAAGGCGATGTTCATGGTGGCGGCACCCTTCAGCTTGTTACGGGTGCCGCGCAGATCGGTCGCGACGTCGCGATCGGAGAAGGCCTCGCCCTCGAGCCTGAGCTGCATGCCGTTGCTGAAGCGGTAGCTGCCATAGAGCATGCCGCGATAAGGCGAGCCGATGCGGTTGTTCGGCAGGGCGCTGTCGAGCTTGCGGTCGCCATTGGTGTCGTAGCGACCCTCGCGATAGGCCAGCACCGTGCCGATGGTGAACTGCTCGGTGACGGCGACGTCGCCGGTCGCCTCGACGCCCCAGATCCGCTCCTTCTGCTGCGAGATCGTGTTGCTCGCCTGGTCGAAGGTCACGCCCTTGCCGGAGGTGCTGATGAAGCCGGTCAGCGAGCCCTTGAAGATGCCGTGGCTGCCGCGGATGCCAAGCTCGTAGCTGTTCACGATCTGCGCTTCGGGCGCGATCGAGGCATAGCTGACATTGCGCCGGTTGGCCGGCAGGCAGTTCGGGTTGGCGACCGGGCAGGCGAAGGCGGTGGAGATGCCGGCGCGGCGGGTGAAGGCGCCGACATCCGGCAGTGCGAAGCCCTGCGAGAAGCCGCCGAAGATCTCGCTGCTCTCGGAGAGCTTGACCGTCGCGCCGAGATTGCCGGTCCAGGCCTTGTAGTCGAAATTGCCGCCGGTGACGTTGAGCGCCGGCAGCACGAAGCTCTGGAAACCCTGGGCGTTGTTGGCGGCCACCGCGGCATAGGCGGCCGGGCGGACATAGTCGCTGACATCCAGCGAGGAATACTCGTAGCGCAGGCCGCCGCGCAGGGTGATGCGCTCGCCGATCGGGATCTGAAGCTGGCCGAAGGCGGCGCTCGTCGTCTGCTTCAGCGGGGTGAACACGTCCTGGCCATTGGTCAGGGTCTGCCAGGTCTTCTCATGGCTGAGATCGCCGCCCCAGGTGAACTTGGCGCCGGGCAGCAGCCGGTCGAGCGGAGTGTCGATCGTCAGATTCACGCCGCCGCGCTGCGAATAGAGCGTGGTCTGGTTGTCCGGGCTCGTCGGTGAAGCCGGGTTGAAGGAGTAGTAGACCTGCGAATTATAGGGGTAGGAGAAGGTCGAGAAATTGAAGCGCTTCTTGATGTCGTTGTAGTAGCCGAGCAGGCTGAGCTTGCCGAGCGCGAAGTCGCTGTCGCTGTAGCGCAGCGAGACCGACTTGGTGTCCTCGATGACGTTCTCGCCGGTGTAGAGCTTGGTCCGGTCCGGGCGGGCGAAGGGCGCGGCGTAGTTGGTCAGGTATTTCGGATCCTGGTCGAAGGCGATCAGCGAGCCCTGCAGTTCGATGCGCTTGCTGGCGTCAAAATCATAGCCGAGCTTGGCGAGCAGGTTGCCGGCCTTGTAGCGGTCGCCGCCGCCCTGGCCGAGCAGGCCATCCGAGGGCAGCTGGCGGCCGGCGCCGTCATAGGTGCGGCCGGCGCCGCGGGCGCTGCCGGAGATCAGGTAATCGACGCCGTCAGGAATCTTGCCGGAGACGGTGACCGAGGCCTCCGGCGCCAGCGAGCGGCCGAGAGCCTGGGTGAAGCCGCGCACGGCTGTGTTGACCGTCACCCGCGGCTTGCTGCCGTCGGCCGCCTTCTTGGTGATGAAGTTGACCGTGCCGCCGGTCGCGCCGGCGCCGTAGAGGCTGGAGGCACCGGCGACCATCTCGATGCGCTCGACCGTGTTGAGGTCGATCAGCGCAAGGATGCGCGAGACGTCGCGCAGCGGCGTGTTCATCGGCACGCCGTCGATCAGCACCAAAAGGTCACGGCCGCGATAGTTTTCCGAGGCGCTCGACACGGTCTGTGTCGCCATCGAATAGCCGGGCACCAGCTTGCCGAGCGCGGCCGCAGCGTTCGGGCTGAACTTCAGCTGCTCCTCGATTTGCGCCCGGTCGAGCACCTGGATCGATTGCGGCGTCTCGGCCGTGCTGCGCTCGGTGCGGGCGGCCGTGACCGTGATCGTGTCGAGGTCGATCACGGGCGAGGCCGTCGACTGCGCCATCGCCGCCGAGGCGCAAAGCAGAGTCGGCAGGCTGATGGCGAGGAAATCGCGCTTGCTCATGAAGACACCTGTCGTCGTCGGTCCGGATCGCCGTCTGTGCACGAGAGTATCGCTCGCCGTCGCTCGATCTGAAGTTGTGGTGCCGTTTCGATCTTAGTTTAGAACTAGAATAAACTAGTTTTATTCATTGATCTCCGCGGCGAATGGATCGCTCTGCGTTGTGTTCTTGCGATCTCTAAAGTTATATCTAAAGCGTCATCTTGGACGTGCGCGAACGCGCTATGGGACAAAAGCGAACTCCAATGCGGGACGAGGCGCCTGTGGCCGCGATGTCACGGTCTGTGAGCCCCACGGTAATCGAGGCTGAGACTTTCGCGCCGTTCTGGCTGGTCTCGGGCGAGGCCGCGCCGGATGAAATCCGGACGATGGCGCTCAGGATTTTCGGCCACGTGCCTGATGGCGACGATATCCGCGCCGATGCCGTCCTGCCTTTCGCCGCCCGCAGCGTGCTGACCACGCGGCCCAATATCGGGCTGATGTCCTGCTTTGCTCCGGTGACGCCCTGGACCTGGCCCGTGCGCCGGGGTGGGCAGGAGGCGCGCTACATTCTGGTCCGGCCCTCCGATGGCCGCTGCGTGATCGAGCAGGAGGGGCGCCGCGTCTCGCTGCGGGCGCGCGATGCTGCGGTCGTCGACCTCGCGCAGGAGACGCGCTTCACCCTGGTCGAGCTCGGCCGTATCGACCTGATCGCGCTCGACGCTGCCCGCCTGCCGCCGCTGACGCAGCTTGCTCCCGACGAACTGACGCAGGCCATCCCGCGCGGCAATCGCGGCCTGCAGGTTTTGGCGCATTACGGCGCGCTGCTGCTGCGCGGCCTGTTCCCGCTCAATTCGGCGCCGCTGCGCGATCTCGCGATAGGCCATGTCCACGACCTGATCGGCGTGATGCTGGCCGATCGCAGCGCGCCGCCGGCCACCGCTACGCCTCGGCGCGGCGGGCGGCTCGCCGCGATCAAGGCCGATATCGAGACCAGGCTGGAGCGGCGCGAGCTCTCGATCGACATGATCGCCGGGATCTACGGCGTGACCCCGCGCGCCATCCAGAAATCGTTCGGCGCCGAGGGGCGCACCTTCTCGGACTATGTGATGGAGCGCCGGCTCGAGCGCGCCTGGCTCAAGCTGATGTCGGCCGAGGACGACACCATCTCGATCAGCAGCGTCGCCTTCGAGGTTGGCTTCGGCGACCTCTCCTATTTCAACCGCAGCTTCCGCAAGCGCTTCGGCCGCTCGCCCTCGCAGGTCAGGGCGGGCTGACGCGTTCCGTCAGCCGAAGGTGAAGGCGTAGGCGCGTGCGCCGGGGTCGAGAAACTCGATGCTGAAGTCGCGCGGTTTCACCGGCCCGTCCTGGCGGACCAGCTGGTAGAGCCGCTCGTCGCTGATCGTGCCGTAGCCATCGGCGTCGACATCGGCGCCATGGGCGCTGCCGGGGGCGGCACCGTCGATGGTGACGCGGAAGCGGACCGGCGGGCTGCCGGGCAGGCGACCCATCACCAGATGCAGGTCGCGGGCTTGGAAGCGATGATTGATCCGCCCACCCGGCTGCTGCAATGCCGCGAACTCGCCTGCGACGGTCCAGGTACCGGACAGGCTCCACTGGTTGAGGCGCGGCGAGGTGGCCGCCTCGTAGGCGGCCGGCGCATCGGCCCTGATCCCGCCCGGCGAGGCGAAGCCATTGGTGCGGGCATGGCCGAGATAGGTCTCGGGCGAGCGCAGATTGGCGAAATCGGGCGCTCCTTGCGCGCCCTCGCCCGAAACCTTGGCGATGCCGGGCTCGACCGTGCTGCCGGCCTCGGCGAGCAGCGACTGAATCACTCGCTCGGAGGCGGCATAATCGCCCTCGCCGAACTCTTGATGGCGGGTGCGGCCCCGCGCGTCGATGAAATAGCGCGCCGGCCAGGCCCGATTGTTGAAGGCGCGCCAGACCGCATAGTCGTTGTCGATCGCGACCGGATAGCTCACGCCGAGCGCGGCGACGGCCTTGCGCACATTGGCCGGATCCTTCTCGAAGGCGAATTCCGGTGTGTGCACGCCGACCACGACGAGGCCGCGATCCCGGTACTTCTCGGCCCAGGCCCGGACGTAAGGCAGCGTGCGCAGGCAGTTGATGCAGGAATAGGTCCAGAAGTTCACCAGCACGACCTTGCCGCGCACGCTCTCGGCGGTGAGCGGCTCGCGGTCGAGCCATTGCTTTGCGCCGAACAGCGGCTTGGAGGCCGGCTGTGCCTGCGCGGTTGTGACGAGGCTCGGGGCAGCTGGCATGGCGATATCGAGGAGGCGTTGCTCGATCGCAGCCGTGGTCGGCGCCGACAGGCGGGTGAGGACGCTGGTGTCGATGCCGAAGGCGATCGCGATCGTGCTCGCGACCACTGCGAGGCCGAGGCCGCGCCTCACGGGGTCGAGCAGAGCGCCGGGGCGCCGGGCGTGCTTCAGCAGCCGGTTGCCCAGCAGCAGGACGGCGGCCAGTGCCGTCGCCGCGCCGGCGGCATAGGCGAACAGCAGGAGCGCAGTGGTCAGGCTCGGCCCGCCGAGAGCGGCGCCCGCCAGGATCAGGCCGAGTACCGGTCCGGCGCACGGCGTCCACAACAGGCCGGTGGCGGCGCCGAGCAGGGCGGAGGACGCGGGCCGCATATCGGTGCGGCCGTTCGCGCCCGCGCTGCGTGTCAGCCTTTCGCCGAGCCTGGTCAGCGGGGCGGCGAGACGTTCGGCCAGAGCCGGGAACAGCAAGGCGAGCCCGAACAGGGCGACAAGGCCGAGGGCGATAGTGCGGCCATGTTGATTGAGCGCGATCGCCCAATTGCCGGCGACCGCCGCGAGACTCGCGATAGCGGCGAAAGCCAGCGCCATGCCGAGCAGCATCGGCAAGGTGCTGCTGCGGAAAGGCTGGCCGGCGCGCGTCAGGACGAAGGGCAAGACCGGCAGGATGCAGGGGCTGGCGATGGTCAGGACGCCGGCGAGATAGGCCAGAACGAAGGTCATGGGTTGTTTCCGCGGCAGGGCTGATTGTCAGGAGCGGGCTGCGCCGCGCCGTGGCGGAGCGTTCGACGTCGCGATCGGGCTTGGGCCGTAGCTGCGCGGGCCGGTGAAGGCGCTGCAGGCCATCGCAAAGCTCGCGGCTGCCGCCAACATTGCCGCTAAAAGCAGGCGCCACGGTGCCGGAACGGGTTCCGCTTGCGCATGAGCGGGCGCCTCGGCGGTCGATGGTTCGAAGTGCGGCATCGTAGGCACCATTTAGCTATCGAACGATTAGATCGCTCGATAAGTAAATAGTGTCAAAGCGCCGTTCAATCGCTTGAAAACAAATCGTGCATCAAATATCTGTGAGCGATCCTTTTCCGGGGAGGCGCCGTGACGAGCAGTTCAGGACAGGCGGGTCAGCAAGCGGGCGCCGACAGGCTGCCGGGCCTCGACGAATTTCTCTGCTTTGCGGTCTATTCGACCAATCTCGCCTTCAACCGCGTCTACAAGCCGCTGCTCGACGAGCTCGGGCTGACCTACCCGCAATATATCGCGCTGGTCGCCCTCTATGAGGAAGCGAACCAGACCGTCGGCAGCCTCGGCGACAAGCTCTTCCTCGATTCCAGCACGCTGACCCCGCTGCTGAAGCGGCTCGAGATGATGGGCGTCGTGACGCGTCAGCGCGACCCGCAGGACGAGCGGCAGGTCCGCATCAATCTGACGGCGCAGGGCCGCGCCCTTCGCGAGCGGGGCAGGGCGGTCAGGGTCAGCATGCAGCGCGCCACCGGGCTCGCCCCTGAGGAGCAGCGCCATCTGCGTGAGGAGATGGTGCGGCTGCGCGGCAATCTCGTCGCAGCCGAGTACGGAAGCCGGTCCTGAAACGGCTACCAGATCAGGCCGCGACTGCGGCCAATCCGAGCGCAGGCTGGACCTCGGCGAGGATCTCGTAGGAGCGCTTGCGCGCGCCGTGGTCGAAGATCGCCGAAGCGACGATCAGTTCGTCGGCCTTGGTCTTCTCGATGAAGGCCTGCAGCTGCGCCTGCACGCTCTCGCGCGAGCCGACGAAGGAGCAGGCCAGCATCCGCTGCGCCTGCGCCTTCTCCGGGCCGGACCAGTAGTCCTCGATGTCGTCGATCGGCTTGGGCAACAGGCCGCGCCGGCCGCGCAGCATGTCGGCGAAGCGCTGCTGCACCGAGGTGAAGAGATGCTGCGCCTCCGCATCGGTCTCGGCGGCGATGACGTTGCAGCCGACCATGGCGTAGGGCTTGTCGAGTTGCGTCGAAGGCTGGAAGCGCTCGCGATAAACGGCGAGGGCATCCATCAGCGCATCCGGTGAGAAATGCGAAGCGAAGGCATAGGGCAGGCCGAGCACGGCGGCGAGCTGCGAGCCGAACAGGCTGGAGCCGAGGATCCAGAGCGGGACATTGGTATTGGTGCCCGGCACGGCCTGGACCACCTGGTCCGGCTGCAATGGCCCGAGCAGCGCCTGCAGTTCGAGGACATCCTGCGGGAAGCGCTCGGAGGCGTCGGCCTCGCGCCGGAGCGCCCGCCAGGTGCGCTGGTCGGTGCCGGGCGCGCGGCCGAGTCCGAGGTCGATGCGGCCAGGATAGAGCGTCTCCAGCGTGCCGAATTGCTCGGCGATGACCAATGGCGAATGGTTCGGCAGCATGATCCCGCCGGCGCCGACGCGGATCGTCCTGGTGCCTTCGGCGACATAGCCGATCGCGACCGAGGTCGCAGCGCTGGCGATGCCGGTCATGTTGTGATGCTCGGCCAGCCAGAAGCGGGTGTAGCCGAGTTTTTCGGCATGGCGGGCGAGGTCGCGGCTGTTGTGGAGGGCGTTTGCCGCGGTCGAGCCTTCGGCGATGAAGGCGAGGTCGAGGATGGAAAGCGGGAACATTGGGTTTTTCCCTTGCATCGCGCCGGCTCGCGGCCGGGCTTCGCGGGGAAGATCGGCAGCCTTAAAGCAGGTCGCAAGGGTGCTTCGTGCATGCGCGATCGGCATTTGGCGAGGCGCTGCTCGGTATGCTCGCCTTTGTCGTCCGGGCGATAGCAGGATTCCGGTTGCGCAACTTGCAACTGGCGGCAGAAATCGCTAGGTCAGCCTCGTCCGAAGGGCCGTGATCGATCACAGCCGGGGGCGGCCGATCGGCCTGCTCCCGTTTCGTGTTTGAAAAAGCGGGCCTTTTGATGCGGATCGGCCCCTGCGGCCAGGCGCCGCCGTCCTGAGGGATGGCAAGCTCCGTGAGCGGAGCACCGCGTGGATCGATCCGGCGTGCAACACCAACCCAATCGGCGCCATGCCGGACACCCGCGGGATACGCGGCCGGCGTTCAGGAGCATTTATGTCAGCTGTCGAAAGCTATCACTCGGGTCGCGAGGATTTCGCCGCCCTGCTCGAGGAATCGTTCACCCGTAACGAGGCCCTCGAAGGTACCGTCATCAAGGGCAAGGTCGTTGCCATTGAGAAGGACATGGCGATCATCGACGTCGGTCTGAAGACCGAAGGTCGCGTCGCGCTCAAGGAATTCACCGGCCCGGGCCGGGAAGAAGAGCTCAAGGTCGGCGACGAGGTCGAGGTTTATCTCGACCGGATCGAGAACGCGCTCGGCGAAGCCGTGATCTCGCGCGACAAGGCTCGCCGCGAAGAGAGCTGGGTCAAGCTCGAGAAGGCGTTCGAGGCCCGCGAGAAGGTCATGGGCAACATCTTCAACACGGTCAAGGGTGGCTACACCGTCGATCTCGACGGCGCCGTCGCCTTCCTGCCGCGTTCGCAGGTGGACATCCGCCCGATCCGCGACGTCGGCCCGCTGATGGGTCAGCCGCAGCCCTTCGAGATCCTCAAGATGGATCGTCGCCGTGGCAATATCGTCGTCTCGCGCCGCACCGTGCTCGAAGAGACCCGCGCCGAGGCGCGCTCCGAGCTCGTCGCCTCGCTCGAAGAGGGCCAGGTTATCGACGGCGTCGTGAAGAACATCACCGAATACGGTGCGTTCGTCGACCTCGGCGGCATTGACGGCCTGCTGCACGTGACCGACATGGCCTGGCGCCGCGTCAACCATCCGTCCGAGGTCGTGACCATCGGCCAGACGGTCAAGGTCAAGATCATCAAGATCAACCAGGAGACGCACCGCATCTCGCTGGGCATCAAGCAGCTGCTGGCCGATCCGTGGGATGGCATCGCCGCCCGCTACCCGGTCGGTACCCGCCTGAAGGGGCGCGTCACCAACATCACGGACTACGGCGCGTTCGTCGAAGTGGAGCCGGGCATCGAAGGCCTGATCCACGTCTCCGAGATGTCCTGGACCAAGAAGAACGTCCACCCCGGCAAGATCGTCTCGACCTCGCAGGAAGTCGACGTCGCGATCCTCGAGGTCGATCAGGTCAAGCGCCGCATCTCGCTCGGTCTCAAGCAGACCCTCCGCAATCCGTGGGAGGTCTTCGCCGAGCAGCATCCGTCGGGTGCAGTGGTCGAGGGCGAGGTCAAGAACAAGACCGAGTTCGGCCTGTTCCTCGGCCTCGAGGGCGACATCGACGGCATGATCCATCTGTCGGACCTGGACTGGAACCGTCCGGGCGAGCAGGTGATCGAGGAGTACAAGAAGGGCGACATGCTCCAGGCGGTTGTTCTCGATGTCGACGTCGAGAAGGAGCGCATCTCGCTCGGCCTGAAGCAGCTCGGCGGCGATCCCTTCGTGGATGCCGGCGAGTTCAAGAAGGGCCAGGTCGTGACCTGCGAGATCGTCGACGTCAAGGAAGGCGGTCTTGACGTCAAGATCTCCGGCACGGACATGACGACCTTCATCAAGCGCGCCGAAATCGCGCGCGAGCGTGCCGAGCAGCGCCCCGAGCGCTTCGCGGCCGGCGAGAAAGTCGACGCCCGCGTCATCCTCTTCGACAAGAAGGCCCGCAAGATCCAGGTCTCGATCAAGGCTCTGGAAATGGCCGAGGAGAAGGAAGCGATGGCGCAGTACGGCTCTGCCGACTCCGGCGCCTCGCTTGGCGACATCCTCGGCGCTGCCCTCAAAAAGGCTGGCACCGACAAGAAGTGATCATCAGGCCGCGTCTCGCGGCCTGACCATTCCATCGGCCCGCGCGGAGAAATCCGCGCGGGCTTTTGTTTCGCCACTCACGTCTTTCCGGGGCGCGGCGAAGCCGCGAGCCCGGAACCCATGAACACGGCGTTTGCCGGGTTCGCTGTGACCGACGAGCCTTTTCGATCAGGCTCGCTGTTCATGGGTTCCGGGCTCTTCGCTGCGCGAAGCCCCGGAAAGACGGCGGTGGCTCGGCGCATGAGGAACAGGGCAATGGACGACGCAGCGATCGGGATCGATTTCGGCACCACCAACAGCGTGGTCGCGCTTGCACGTCCTGATGGTTCGGTGACGACCCGCAGCTTCGCGACGAAGCAGGGCGCGGTCGATGCCTATCGCTCGGCCCTGATGTTCTGGCGGGAGGGCAGGCCGCCCAACAGCCACGTCACCCATGTCAGCGGCCCCGACGCGCTCGACATGGCGCTCGGCATGACGACCGAGCACCGTTTCCTGCAATCGCTGAAGACGTATCTGTCGAGCCGCGCCTTTCAGGAGACGCGCCTGTTCGGCAAGCTCTTCCGGCTCGAGGACCTGATCGCGGTCTTCCTGAAGGACCTCTCCGCCGGTCTCGACGATCTCGGCGAACGCGCCGTCCTCTCCGGCCGTCCGGTCGTCTTCGCTGGCGATCGTCCTGACGAGGCGCTGGCGCTCTCGCGCCTCTCGGCAGCCTACGGCAAGGCCGGCATGCCGACAGTGGATTTCGCCTATGAGCCGCTCGGCGCGGCCTACTGGTACGCCCGCGAGCTCAAGACCCCGCAGACCATGCTCGTCGCCGATTTCGGCGGTGGCACCAGCGACTTCTCGGTGATGCGGTTCGAGCCTGGTGGTGCGGGCCGGCTGCAGGCGGTTCCGCTCTCCCATGCCGGCGTCGGCATCGCCGGCGACAGCTTCGACTACCGCATCATCGAGCATGCGGTCTCGCCGTTGCTCGGCAAGGGCTCGGATTATCTTTCCTTCGGCAAGCGCCTGCCGATTCCGGCGCATTACCACGCCGCCTTCGCGCAATGGCACCGGCTCTCGCTGATGAAGAGCCGCGAGACCATGGCCGAGCTCAAGGCGCTGATCCGCGACGCGGTCGAGCCGGAAAGGCTCGAGGATCTGATGACGGTGATCGAATACGATCTCGGCTACGAGCTCTACCGCGCCGTCTCGGCGACCAAGATCGCGCTCTCCGCGCAGGAGGAGGCGCAGCTCACCTTCGATCAGATGGGCGTGCGTATCGACCGCACCGTGACGCGGGTCCTGTTCGAGCGCTGGATCGCCGAGGATGTCGCGGCGATCGAGGGGGCGCTCGACGAGGCGCTGTCGGCCGCCGGGGTCGAAGCGGGTCGGATCGAGGCGGTGTTCATGACCGGTGGCACCTCCTATGTCCCGGCGGTGCGGGCGCTGTTCGACCGCCGCTTCAGCCCGCAGCGCATCCATATCGGCGACGCCTTCCGCTCGGTCGCGAGCGGGCTCGCTTTGCTCGCGCTCGATCGGCAGCGGGCGCTGGCCGCAGCCTGAGGCGCCTCCTGGCCCTCGCCGAGGCAATTCGCCTTGCCCCTCCCGCATGGCGGAGCTACATCACAGAGCCCCGCTAGAGCCCGATCCGATCAGCTTGCTCCGCACGGCAATCGGTAAAACGGTCTCTATCTGAATATGACAGAGGGATTCATCGATCGGGTTGTTGCGCCCTGGTCGAATCCGACTCTAACCGGAGCCGCCGAGATGTCGTCCGATGCCGATCTGCTCGCCGATCGCCGCAGCCTGCGGCGTAAGCTCTCGCTCTGGCGGTTGCTTGCGCTTGCCGGTGTCGTCGTTCTGGCCATCGCCGGCGCACTCGCCTGGAGCGGGCGCCTGCCGGGCAGCACCGCGCAGGCGCATATCGCCCGCGTCACCATTTCCGGCTTCATCTCCGGCGATCGCCGTACGCTCGATCTGATCAAGTCGCTGGAGGACAGTCGCGCCAGCGCCGTGCTGCTGAGCATCGACAGCCCTGGCGGCACCGTGACCGGCTCGGAAGCGCTGTACGAGGCGGTTCGCCGGCTCGCCGCGAAGAAGCCCGTCGTCGCGGTGGTCGACGGGCTCGCTGCGTCCGGCGGCTATATCGTCGCTCTCGGCGGCGAGCGCATCGTCGCGCGCCAGACCTCTCCCGTCGGCTCGATCGGCGTGATTGCCCAGATTCCCAATGTCGCCAGGATGCTCGACACGATCGGCGTCAAGTTCGAGATCACCCGCTCGAGCCCGTTGAAGGCCGCTCCGAGCGGCCTCGAGCCGACCTCGCCCGAGGCGGCGGCCGAGACGGCGCGCGTCGTCGCGGATAACTACGACTGGTTCAAGCGGCTGGTCGGCGAGCGCCGTAAGCTCGCCGAGGCGGAAGTCGCCAAGGTTGCGGACGGACGTGTCCATTCCGGCCGCCAGGCGGTTACGCTCAAGCTCGTCGACGAGCTTGGCGGCGAGACTGAGGCGATTGCCTGGCTCGAGCGCGAGAAGGGCGTCGGCAAGTCGCTGCCGGTGCGGGACTGGCGCCGCCGCAGCGAATCCTCGTCTTACGGCCTGTGGAGCGCTGGCGAAGCGCTGGCGCGTGCGGCGGGCCTGGAGCCCGTTGCGGCGCTGCTCGCGCGCGCAGCCGAAATCCCGGTCGGACTGCGGCTTGACGCGCCCTTGGCGCTCTGGCAGCCTGCCGTCGAAAAGTGACGATGTTACAAGCGGTTATATTGGGCCCATGATAAAATCAGAACTCGTCCAGCGCATCGCCGAGCGCAACACTCACCTCTATCAGCGCGACATCGAGAACATTGTCGGCTCGATCCTCGACGAGATCGTCAAGGCGCTGGCGCGCGGCGATCGTGTCGAGCTGCGCGGCTTCGGCGCTTTCTCGACCAAGGAACGCGCCGCCCGTGTCGGCCGCAATCCGCGCACCGGCGACTCCGTCAAGGTCGATCAGAAGTTCGTACCGGTCTTCAAGACCGGTAAGGAGCTGCGCTTGCGACTGAACGGCAAGGGCGGCTGAGCCGGCCGGAGGAGCGGAATGAAAGCTTTCTTCAAGGCGCTGGTGCTCGTTCCGATCGCGCTTCTCGTGGTGCTGTTCTCGGTGGCGAACCGCGCCCCCGTCCGGGTCTCGCTCGATCCGATCAGCCGTGACGCTCCGACATTCGCCTTCGATCTGCCGCTCTTCGCCGTGGTCCTCGCCGCCATCGCCATCGGCATCCTGATCGGCGGTTTCGCCTCCTGGCTGGCACAGGGCAAGCACCGCAAGGCTGCCAGGGTCAACCGACGCGAGGCCGAAAAGCTGCGTGGCGAGGCACAGTCGCTGCGCGCCGCGGTGCCGGATTCGGCGCTGCCGGCACTGACCAACCGCATCTGAAGCTGCGGCCATGCGCTTCTTCTCTGCGGCCGAGATCGACGGCCTGCTCAACTTCCCCGCCCTGATCGATGCGCTCGCCGATGCCTTCCGCGGCGATATCGTCACGCCGGTGCGCCATCACCACGAGATCGAGCGGCCGGACGCAGCAGCGACCCTGCTGCTGATGCCGGCCTGGACGGCGCCGGAGGTAAATCCGGCGTTTCTCGGCACCAAGGTGGTCACGGTGTTCCCGGGCAATGCTGCGCTGAGCCAGCCGAGCGTGATGGGCACTTACCTGCTGATGGATGGCGCTTCCGGCGCGCCGCTCGCGGCATTGGATGGCGCACGGCTGACGCTCTGGCGCACCGCCGCGGCATCCGCGCTCGCTTCGCGCATGCTGGAGCGCCCGGATACGAAGCGCATGCTGATGGTGGGCGCCGGTGCGCTCTCGTCCTTTCTGGTCAAGGCGCATCGCAGCGTACGCGCCTTCGAGGACATCGCGATCTGGGCGCGTCGCCCGGAGGCGGCCGCCGAAGTGGTTGCCGAACTGGCGCGGGATGGCATCGAAGCGCGTGTCGCCGAGAACCTGGAAGCCGAGGCGCGGCAGGCCGACCTGATCTCCTGTGCGACGCTGTCACGCGAGCCATTGATCCAGGGCCGCTGGCTGAAGCGCACCGCCCATCTCGATCTGGTCGGCGCCTTCAACCTCTCGATGCGCGAGGCAGACGACGAGGCGCTGCAGCGCGCCCATGTCTTCGTCGATACACAGGCCGCGCTGCATGAAGGCGGCGATGTCGCCGTCGCGATCAAGGCGGGCGCCTACACGGCCGAGCAGGTCTCCGGAACACTGGCCGGTCTCTGCCGCGGTGAGTACGATGCCGCGGCCGAGCGCGATGACGTGACCCTGTTCAAATCGGTCGGCACCGCGCTCGAGGATCTCGCGGCAGCCATGCTGGTCTGGAAGCTGGCGAGCTGAAGCGCAGGGCTGGGCCCTGCGCTCGCCGCGACATCAGACCCTGACGACCGGGCCGCCGAGCGCTCCGAGCAGCCAAAGCACGATCACGATCACCAGCACGAGGCCGACCACGCCACCAAGCCCGGCGCCGCCATAGCTGCGATGTCCGTAATACCCGCCGCCACCGAGCAGGATGATGAGCAGGATGATGATCAGGAGTGTGGACATGGTTCGCGCCCTTCTTCCGTCCGCCGACCTCGTCGACGATCGACGGGCGAGCGTTCAAAGAACGTCGGGCGCGAATGGTAGGTTCCCGGTCACTCAGCCTTGATGCCGGCCTCGCGGATCAGATCACCCCAGCGCTTCATCTCGGCCTGCAGGAAAGTGGCGAGCTCCGCCGGCTTGTTGCCGACCGGTTCGGCAGCGAGCAGATCCATCTTGGAGCGCACGTTCGGGTCGGCGATAGCCTTGCTGGTGTCGGCCTGAACCTTGTCGATGATCGCCTGCGGCGTCTTCGCCGGAGCAAACAGGGCGAACCAGGACGAGACATCGAAGCCCGGGACCGTCTCGGCGATCGGAGCGAACTCCTGCGCCGTCGGGGAGCGCTTGGCCGTGGTGATTCCCAGCCCGCGGATCGAGCCGGCACGCACATGCGGCAGCGCCTGGGTGATGTTGTCGAAGATCAGGTCGATGCGTCCGCCGATCAGGTCCTGCGTCGCCTGCGCCGTGCCGCGATAGGGCACATGCACCATCTTCGTGCCTGAGAGCTTCTGGAAAAGCTCTCCGGAGAGGTGCACCGAGGTCCCGATCCCCGAGGAGCCGTAAGTCAGCTTGCCGGGATTGGCCTTGGCGTAGGCGATGAGCTCGGCCACGCTTTGCACGGGCAGGTGCTTTCCGACGACCAACAGGTTCGGCACCATCGCGACCGTGGTGATGGGCGCGAGATCCTTGACCGGATCGTAGTTCAGCTTGGCATAGAGGTATTGGTTGGTCGCAAGGCCGACCGAGACGATCAGCAGCGTGTCACCATTGGGCTCCGCCTTGGCGACGGCATCGGTCCCGAGATTGCCGCCCGCGCCCGCCCGGTTCTCCACGACGAAATGGGTACCCCAGCTCTGGCCGAGCCTGTCGGCGACGAGCCGGGCGAGCACATCGGTCGCACCGGCCGGCGGGAAGGGGACGACCAGCTTGAGCGTGCGCCCCTGCGGCCAGGCACCCTGGGCCTGGCCGGCGCCTGGCGGCAAGGCGAGCGTGGCGCCGAGGCCGCCGAGCAATGTGCGGCGGTCGAGGGTGAAACAGCTCATCGTCAGGTATCTCCTCCACTTGTGGTCGCCGGAGGGCTTGCCACCCGTGCTTCGGCACTGCCGACGCTGCCGGCTCTCCTTCCCGCTGTCCAGCCCATTGATCGGGCACCAGCTTGACCTGAGCGCGAGCAGCCTGCGATTCTGCGTCTATGCTGTTCGCTCGTAGTTTCGCCTGCCTGATTCTCCTGCCGATACTGATCGCAGCCGGAGCGGCACACGCCCAGTCTACCGCCGAGGCGGAGGCGAAGACCCGCGCCGCCAATATCGCGGCTTACCCCGATGCCGCCCGTGCCCTGTTCGGCCAGAAGACCGCACCCGCCGCGCTGCGGGCGCGCGCCATCGGCTCCTATGCCCGCGGCTGCCTGGCGGGTGCGACCGCGCTACCGGTCGACGGCGAGAACTGGCAGGTGATGCGGCTCGCCCGCAACCGCAATTGGGGCCATCCAGAGCTGATCTCGTTCCTCGAGCGCTTCGCGCGCGAAGTGCCGAAGATCACCGGCTGGAGCGGGCTGCTCGTCGGCGACATCTCGCAGGCGCGCGGCGGGCCGATGCTGACCGGCCATGCCTCGCACCAGATCGGGCTCGACGCCGATGTCTGGTTGACGCCGATGCCGAAAAAGCGCGTCGACAGCGACGATCGCGAGAACATGGCCGCGACCAACATGGCCCGCCCCGACTGGCGCGACATCGAGCCGAAGAACTGGACGCCGGCGCATAGCCGCCTGATCAAGGCCGCCGCCAGCGAGCCCAGGGTCGAGCGCATCTTCGTCAACCCGGCGCTCAAGGTGGCGCTCTGCCGCGAGGCCGGCTCGGATCGGGCCTGGCTGGGCAAGGTTCGGCCGATGTGGGGGCACAACTACCATTTCCATATCCGGATGAGCTGCCCGCCCGGCGTCGAGGGGTGCGCCGGCCAGGAGCCGCCCAATTTCGGCGATGGCTGCGGCGAGGAGCTCTCTGGCTGGGTCGAGCGCCAGCACCAGGCGATCTTCAATCCGCCCAAGCCGAAGCCGGGCCCCAAGCCAAAGCCCAAGCCGCCGATGTCGCTCGACGCCCTGCCGGCCGAGTGCCGGCAGGTGCTGGTGTCGCGCTAGGGGACGCTCGTCATGCTCGGGCTTGACCCGAGCATCTCGGGGCGGAGGAGGCTCCGGACAGCGCCTTCTCATCATGAGATTCTCGGGTCTGCGCGGAGTTTATCCTTGGGCCGACCGAAGGTCGGACCCGAGCGCTCCGCTCCGGATCGCCGCCGCCTTTACCGCCGGAGTCCCGTCGGCTGGCCGGGCCGATAGGCGAACGGGTCGTTGCGCGGGTTGATCGGCGGTTCGGGCTCGCCCGACTGCGCACCATCGATGATGCCATTGCCCTCGTCGTCGCCCACGATCAGTTCCTCGGTCGGCGGCACCGAGCCCGGCAGCTGCAAGGGACCGCGCATCTCGCTCGGCGCGGGCTGCGGCTGGTAGCGTGGGCTCGCCTGCTGCGGCGCCTCTTCGAGATAGCGCCGCTGGCCGTCTAGCCCGCCTTGACCCGAGCGATGGGCGACGGAATAGCCGCCGTCGACTGCTCCCGGCGGGCGCAGGCCCGTGCTCGGCTGGCGCAGCAGCCCACCCGAGCCGCCCGCCACCATCGGCGGCGGCAGCGTCTCGCGCATCCCCGGCTGCTGCTGTTGCAACGCCATGCGGTCCGGCCGCGCCGGATCCGGCGGCGGCAGGTTGTAGTTGGGCTCGTATTTGATCACCGGCTTGCAGATGTGCCGGCCCTTGGAATGGCGCGCCAGGTCGATGTGGAAATGATCGTAGTGGAAGGCGTCGGCGCCGGGGCCGAGCACCGTCGAGAAATGCTCGCAGGCCCCGACGAAGATCTCACGCAGGAAGGCCTGCTCCTCGGGCGAGCCGCGCCAGCCATCCTTGACGGTGACGACGCGATTATCGTTCAGCCGGAAGGAGAAGACGTCGACGGCATTGCCGAAGGCGTGCTCGGAGGTGCGGCTGGTGCCGGAGCCGTTGTTCATGGCGCGGCAGGAATAGGAGCCGGCACGGATCTCGATCACCTGCGCGCCGAGCACGTTCATCGCCGCCGGCTGCACCACCTCGGTGAACCATTTGTCGGTAGTCGCGACCACGGGGCAGGCCAGCGTCGCATTGCTGGTCAGCGCGACGCTGCCATTGGCGAAGGCGGCGACCTTCAGCGGCTTCTCCATGCCGCAGGTGCCGGGCCCATCGATCGCCTTCTCGCGCAGGCTGACATAGGCCGAGAGCTGCACCTGGCGCGAGGCCAGGCACTGGGCTTCGGCCTGGTCGCGCCAGGCGGCGCGCTGCGGCTTCTGGAACTTGCCGCAACCGGCAAGGCCGACGCCGATGACGCCGAGCGCGAGGAGGGTGAGATGAACGCGACGCATGACAGATCAAATGCGAGGCGTTGGGTGAACGGTTTATTGACCGGCTGCGTCCTGGAAGTCACGGACGGATTAACTTTGCCGATGGCGTTAAGCGGCCGTTAACGCAGCTCCGCGGGTCGGCGCCGCTCTTAACCTTCACATTTCGGATTTGCTTTGACGGTTCGGCGGCACTGCAAGCTCTGTGCGGTTGCGCCGCCTGGATCACCGCCCCAAGTTACGCCCCAACGTCATGGCCTCGCGCCATTGACGTCCCGCCTATGGGGCGAGCCGGCAACGCCGGTCCCAAGCCCGCCATCCGAGGAATTTCCCCGATGTCCGATCTCTCCGCATTTCCGATCACGTTGCGCTGGCCGGCCCAGCATCCCGACCGGCTGCAGCTCTATTCGCTGCCGACGCCCAATGGCGTGAAGGTCTCGATCATGCTGGAGGAAACCGGCATCCCCTACGAGCCGCACACCATCGACATCGGCAAGAACGAGACCTGGACGCCGGAATTCCTTTCGCTCAACCCGAACGGCAAGATCCCGTCGATCCTCGATCCCGATGGTCCCGGCGGCAAGCCCTTCGCGCTGTTCGAGTCCGGCGCGATCCTGGTCTATCTCGCCGACAAGGCGGGCAAATTCCTGCCGACCGATCCTGCCCGCCGTTACGAGACCCTGCAATGGGTCTTCTTCCAGATGGCGGCGATCGGCCCGATGTTCGGCCAGCTCGGCTTCTTCCACAAGTTCGCCGGCCGCGAATACGAGGACAAGCGCCCGCGCGACCGCTACGCCAATGAGAGCAAGCGCCTGCTCGGGGTGCTCGAGACCAGGCTCGCCGGCCGCGACTGGCTGATGGGCGACGAGTACACCATCGCCGACATCGCGACGCTCGGCTGGGTCCGCAATCTCGTCGGCTTCTACGGCGCCGGCGAGCTGGTCGAATACGACAGGCTCAAGCTGGTGCCGGCCTGGCTCGAGCGTGGGCTTGCTCGTCCCGCCGTGCAGCGCGGTCTGGAGATTCCGAAGCGGCCGGGTTGAGGACTACTACTCGTCATTGCGAGAAGCGCAGCGACGAAGCAATCCAGAGGACGTAGAGCTCTGCCGCCCCTGGATTGCTTCGCTTCGCTCGCAATGACGGTTGGGGCCTTCAATACTTGATCACCCCAAACCGCCTGAACGCATCGTGGATGCGGTCGGCATAGGTGTTGAAGCTCGGATAGTCGCCGAGATGGGCCGGGCGCGGGCGCGGCAGCTCGATCCTGATCTCGTCGACGACCCGCCCCGGCGTCGGCGACATCACCAGCACCCGGTCGGAGAGGCCGATCGCCTCGTCGATCGAATGGGTGATGAAGACGACGGTCTTGGCCGTCTCCAGCCAGAGCATTTCGAGGTCGTGCCGGATCTGCGTGCGGGTGATCGCGTCGAGTGCGCCGAAGGGCTCATCCATCATCAGCACCGACGGGTTGTGGATCAGCGCGCGGGCGATCGAGACGCGCTGGCGCATACCGCCGGAGAGCTGTTTCGGATAGCGGTCGGCGGCATGGCTGATGCCGAGCTTGGCGAAGAGTTCGAGCGCTCGTTCCTTCGCCGGCGCCAGCGGCAGGCCGCGGATCTCGGCCTGCAGCATGACGTTCTCCAGCGCCGTCCGAAACTCCAGCAGCAGATGGTCCTGGAAGACGATGCCGATATCGGTCAGCGGCTCGTTCAACGGCTTGCCGTTGATCAGCAATTCCCCGCCGCTGGTCGGAATCAGCCCGGCCGCCATCAGCATGAACGTGCTCTTGCCGCAGCCGGAAGGGCCGATCAGGCTGACGAACTCGCCGCTCCTGATGTCGAGCGTCAGCCCGTCGACGGCCGTGAAGCCGCCGAAGCTCTTGACGATCCCGCGCCCCTGGATCGAGGCGGCGGGAGAGGCGGCTGCTGCAGTCATGCCTTATCCTCGCCGACTACGAGCAGGCCGGCGCCGAGGCCGGCAGCAGCTCGGTCGTGTAGTAGTCGGTGATCGGCTTGTCCTTGGGCAGGCCGAGATACTGCGTCAGCAGGTCGAAGCTCACGCTCCAGTTCTTCTCCGGCACCTTGCCGAGCGAGGCGGCTCCGGGTGCGCAGAGCAGCTTGTTGACCACGTCGAACTGCGCCAGCACCTGCGCCTTCTTCACGGAAGGGAATTGCGCGACGACGGCGTCGGCCGCCGCATCCGGGTTCTTGCGGGCGGCGTCCCAGCCCTGCAGGCTCGCCTCGATGAACTTCCTGTAGAGCTCGGCATCGGCCTTGATCCTGTCGTCGCGGGCGATGATCGACAGGCCCACGGTCGGCACACCGACATCGCGGTAGAAGAGGTCGCGGACCTTGAAGCCGCGTTCGCGGATCTGCACCGAGTGGAAGTCGGCGCCGCCGAGGATGGCGTCGACCTTCTTCTCCAGCAGCGCGCCGACGAAGGCGCCGGGATCGATGTTGATGACGTCGACCTTGCCCTTGTCGATGCCGTTGCTGGCGAGGATGGCATCGAGCAGCGTCGTCTGCGCCGTGCCGGGCTGGACCGCGAGCTTCTTGCCGACGAGGTCCTTGGGCGAGGCGATGCCGCTCTCTTCCAGCGCGATGATGGCAAAGCCATTGGTCTGCAGCACGGGGGCAATGATCTTCACCGGCGCGCCCTTGGTGCGCAGCTGCATCGCGGCCGGAGCGTCGGCGAAGCCGACATCGGTCTGCCCGGTCGCAACCATCTGCGCCGTGGTGCCCGAGCCCTTGCCTTCCTCGATCGTCAGGTTGATCCCGGCCTTCTCGTAGAGGCCCATCTGCTTGGCCATCATGAAGCCGGCATTGGGCGCAGCCGCAAGGAAGTTCAGCGTGATCTTCATCGGCTTGCCGCCGGCCTGGGCGAGCGCGCCGCTCGTGCCGAGCGCCAGCATGGCGGCGGCGGTGAGCAATGTCCTTCTCAGCATGGTCGTTCTCCCTGTGGTTCCGGTTTGCCCGGATTGGCGGTCGTGTCTTTGGTCTTCAGCCCTTGCGTTGCCAGGGCATCAGCAGCACTTCGAGCCCGTCGACGAGATAGCTGAACAGGATGCCGACGACGCTGAGCGCCACCAGGCAGGCGAAGATCAGCGGCATGTCGAGGAAGCTCGTGCCGCGCAGCAGGAGGTAGCCGAGGCCGGCATTGGCGCCGACGAACTCGCCGACGATCGCCCCCGTCGCCGCGAACACGGCCGAGACCTTGAGGCCGGAGAAGATATAGGTCAGCGCTGCCGGCACCCGGACATAGCGGAAGGTCTGCCAGGCCGAGGCGCCCATCGAGCGCGTCAGGTAGAGCACGCGCTCGTCCAGCGCGCGAAAGCCCGTCATGCTCGCGACCAGCGTCGGGAAGAAGCAGAGCAGGAAGGTCAGCAGCACCTTCGGGAACAGGCCGAAGCCGAACCAGACTACGAAGAGCGGCGCGATCGCGATCTTCGGCACCAGCTGGAAGAAGACGATGACCGGGTAGATCGCCTTCTCCAGCAGCTTCACCGAGACGATGACGTAGCCGAGCGGGATCGAGACCACCGCCGCCATCAGGAAGCCGAGCACGATCTCGTTCGCAGTCACCAGCGTGTGCTGGAAGATCAGTGCCCGGTCGAGCCAGAGCCGCTCGAAGAAGGCGCTCGGCACGGGCAGGATGTATTCGGGGATGCCGGCCATCGGCACCAGGAGCTGCCAGGCGACGAGCAATACGGCGAAGCTCGCCAGGGGCCAGGCGATGGCCGATACCCAGGCGGCGGTCTTGCCGGAGGCCTGCGGCACGGTCCCTGTCGTGGCGCTGGTTGCGCTGTCGCTGCTCATGCTTTTGTCTCTGTCGGCATCGTTTGCCCGGATGCCCCTGTCGAAACCGTTGGCAGGGCACCGATCTGTCGCCGCCTGAGCGGCCAGATCGCCGCCATGTCCCGTGCGGCGGTGGCGAGAGCCGCTGCGATTTCGTCGCGATGCGCCTCCTGCATGCGCGGCAACGGCCCGGCGACGCTGAGCGTGCCTGCAATCGGCGCCCCCGCATCTGGCCCGGCACGGAAGGTCGTCGCCATGGCGACCGTGCCGATCTCGCCCTCCTCGACGGCGAGCGCGAAGCCTCGGTTTCGCGTCTCCGCGAGATGCTGGCGCAAGGCGTCGACGTCACCGAGTGCGTTCGGGCCGGAGCGCCCTTGCGCATCGAAGCCGCGCGCGCAGACGATACGCAGCGCCTCCGCCTCCGGCAGCGAGGCGAGCCAGGCCTTGCCGGTCGCGGTGGCGTGCAGGACGATGCCCATTCCCATCGGCGGCTCGTAGCGCAGGCCGGCGGTCGCGCCCTGGGCGCGGGCGATCCAGGTCAGGCTCTCGCCCTCGATGACAGCGAGGCGGCAATATTCGCGGGTGGCGCGGGCAAGCTGGTCGAGCACGATCTGGCCGGCATCGGGCAAGCCACGCAGGTCGAGATTGCGGAAGGCCAGCTGCGACAGTTTCAGCGTCAGCCCATAGGCACCCGATTGTGCATCCTGAGTGACGAAGCCGCGCTCGGCGAGGGTCGCCAGCAGTCGGTGGGTCGCGCTGACCGGCAGGTCCAGTCGCTCGGCGAGCACGGTCAGGTCAGCGCCATCGGCCTCGCCCGCCAGCGCCTCCAGCAGTTTGAATGCACGCTCGACCGCCGCGATCGTCACCCGTCTCCGCCCTCATTTTGACTAAGATTGGAAATCGTTTCCAATTTGGATTTCATTTTCGTATAGAGATGGGGCGAGGCCAAGTCAACGCGCCTCGCAGGGTGAGCCCATGGAGGAACGATGAGCCTGGCAGGTGAGGGGGCGGTCGCGATCTGGCACGATATCGCACCGGAGGGCAGGGCAGATTTCTATGCCTGGCATGGCGAGGAGCACATGCCGGAGCGGGTCGGCATTCCCGGCTTCCTGCGCGGGCGCCGCTATGTCGCGATCGACGCCGACCTCGAATTCTTCAACCTCTATGAGGCGCAGACGGTCGAGGTCCTGAAGGGCCAGGATTATACGGCCAGGGTCAATGCGCCGACGCCGTGGACGGTGTCGGCCGTGAAGCACTTCCGCTCGGTGGCGCGCGCGATCTGCCGCGTCTCCCACACTAGCGGTCCGGCCCAGGGCGGGCTGATCGCGACCTTTCGCTACGACGTGCCTGATAACATCGCGTCGGCCCACAAGGCGGCGCTGTTGCGCGGATTGGTGCCGGATCTGCTCGCAACCCGCGGGGTCGCCGCCGTGCACCTGCTGGCGGCGGATGCCGAGGCGAGCGGCATTGCCACTGCCGAGCAGAAGGTGCGCGGCATCGCCAACGCCGTGCCGCGCTGGGTGCTGCTGGTCGAAGGCTGGGGCGACGAGGCCGAGTTCGTCGCGTTGGCGCGCGATCAACTCGCGGCCGAGGAGTTGCAGGCTCTCGGCGGCGAAGGGCCGTTCACGCTTGGCCTCTACCGTCACCAGATCACCCGGACCAAGACCTCCTGGAGTGCCGGCTGATGAGCGTGCGTCATGATCTCTCCGGCCGGCATGCGATCGTCACTGGTGGCGCCGGTGGGCTCGGCCGCGGCATCGCGCAGGCCCTGATCGCGGCGGGCGCAAGTGTCGAGCTCTGGGATCAGGATGCCGACGGCTTGGCCAAAGCCATCGCCGAGCTCGGGCGCCGCACCAGCCAGCGCCAGCTCGATATCCGCGACGTCAACGCGGTCGAGGCTTCTGCCGATGCCACCGTCGCCGCCCATGGCCGGATCGACATCCTGATCAACAATGCCGGCGTGCTGGGCGAAGTGAAACCGATCTGGGAGACGACGCCGGAGAACTTCCAGCGCGTGCTGCAGGTCAATCTGTTCGGGGCCTATCTGGTCACCCGCGCCGTCGTCGGCCGGATGCTGCGCCAGGAGCCGCGGCGCTCGCCGGACGGTCACCCGCTGCGCGGCCATGTCGTCAACATCGCCTCGATCCAGGGCAAGGAGGGCATGGCGCAGGCTGCCGCCTATTCCGCCTCGAAGGCTGGGCTGATCGCGCTGACCAAGAGTGTCGCCAAGGAGGTGGCGAAGGAGGGCATCATCGTCACGGCGGTGACGCCGGCCGCGGCCGAGACCGCCATGGCCAAGGAGATTTCGGCCGAGCGGCGCGCCGACATCATGTCGCGCATCCCGATGGGGCGTTTCGTCGAGGTGCCGGAGGTGGCACGCATGGTGCTCTGGCTATCCTCCGACGACTGTTCCTTCTCGACCGGCGGGATCTTCGACCTGTCGGGCGGTCGCGCCACCTACTGAGCGCCGCGCCGCGCGAGGCGCATGCCCCGTCTGCAAGGTCCCGTTCCTGGCTTCCTTCCGACGCCGGGCTTGTGCCAGCATGGCCGCATCGGCCGTTTGGCTGCGGATTCCAGGGACAAGTTCATGCTTTCGGTTCGCGATATCGCTCGCCGCGTCGCCAATGGCGCGCTGTCGGCCCAGGCCGCCCTTGCCGACAGCGAGCGACGAATCGACGAGCGGGACGCGGACCTGCGCGTCTTCGCGGCCCGCCCCGAGAGCCTCTCGGCTGGTGAGGGTCCGCTTGCCGGCATTGCCGTCGGCGTCAAGGACATCATCGATACCGCCGACCTGCCGACCGGCATGGGCTCGTCGATCTATGACGGCCATCAGCCCAAGGCCGATGCGCCGATCGTGATGGCACTGAAGGCGGCAGGCGCGACCGTCGCCGGCAAGACCCAGACCACGGCCTTCGCCTTCCTCGACCCAGCCCCGACCCGGAACCCGCATGATCCCTCTGCCAGCCCGGGTGGCTCCTCGGCAGGTTCGGCGGCCGCCGTCGCTGCCAGCCTCGTCCCGCTCGCTATCGGCACCCAGACCGGCGGCTCGGTGATCCGTCCGGCCGCCTATTGCGGCGTCGCCGCGATCAAGCCGTCCTACGGACTTTTGCCGACGGTCGGGGTCAAGCCCTTCTCCTGGTCGCTCGATACGCTCGGCCTGATGGCGGCCAGTGCCGACGATCTCGGCTTTGCCTTGGCGGCGCTGACAGGCCGCGCCGATCTCGATGCGCCCGAAGCGGAACTGGAGGGACTGAAGCTCGGCCTCTGCCGCCAGGAGTTCACCGACAAGCCCGAGCCGTCCTGCGAGGGTGCGTTGCAGCGCATCGCCGATTTCGCCCGCAAAGGCGGCGCAACCGTCCTCGACATTGCGATGCCCGCCGAGCTTGCCGAGACCTTCCACGCCCACGGCCCGCTGCAGAACTGGGAGGCGACGCAGGCGCTCGCCTGGGAATATGCCAATCATCCCGAGGAGCTGCCACCGAAGCTGCGCGCCTATCTCGACGAGGCCCGCGCCACCACGCCGCAGGAATACGACGCGGCGCGCGGCGCCTCCCGGCGCGGGCGTCATGCGGCCGAGCGCTGGTTCGGCGAGGTTGATCTGGTGCTCACCTATGCGGCGCCGGGCGAGGCACCGGAGACTCTCGCTTCGACCGGCGATTCCAAGTTCAACCGGCTCTGGACCCTGCTCGGCACGCCTTGCCTCACTGTGCCGCTGATGCGTGGCCCGCGCGGCCTTCCGGTCTCCTTTCAACTCGTCGGACGCTTCGGTGACGATGCGAAAGTCATCGCTGTGGCACGTGCGCTCGAGCGCCTGATCCTGATGCCGGCATGACGACAACTGGGCTAAATCTGGGCGCTGGTCCCGCCTGGGACAATATTGCGCTGCAACAACTCCGGCTCGATTGTGGCAATGGTGATTTATACTGCTCTTTGGAATACTAAAAAGCGTCCGCGAAAAGGTCTTGTTCGGAACTGTCCACAAAGCAGTTCAATGCTTTAACCACTGATTAAGAATGCTTCTCTGGTACGGCGCTCGCTGCGGCGGCGTTGCCACTTGCGGCCGCTGCCGTTTCTGCTAGCTTCCATGTCAGGTCAATGACAAAGGAGGGTTCCCATGAACCTCGCGCTAAGTCTCGACCGGTTGGCCATGGGTGCGGCATTTGCGCTGGTTCTGGCGATCGTGATCGGAGCGTTCTGACGGAGAAGTCAGTCTCAAGTCGAAAGACCGTTAAGTCGTTTGAGAAGCGTCGCCGGAGAGGCCCGGCGGCGCTTTTCCTTTGGCGTTCAGCCGGGCAACGATCCCGGCGTCATTCCGGGGCACCGCGCAGCGGTGAGCCCGGAACCCATGAACACTGATGGCGGCATGGTGGGCACGGACGCGACTGCGCTTTTTCCGGCAAACTCGCGGTCATGGATCCCGGGCTCAGATCTGCGGCCTGCCCTGGAGTGACGGAGAGGTTCTGCTCAGCTCTCCGGGCAGGGGTTCTCGGTCACTTCCCACGACATCATGTTGATGACGCGGCCGCAGTGTGCGAGGCGGCGGCCCATGGTGGTGCGGATGCAGGCCATGCTGCCCTCGGCGATCTTCTTGCCGTCGTTCCAGCAGAAGCAATAGGGCTCCGGAGCCTGCGCCAAGCGCGGCTTGTCGAGGGCCGTCGCGCGCTCCTGCGCGAGGGCAGGGGTTTGGAGCAGTAGCGCGCCTGTCGCAAAGAGCGCCCAGAAGGGCAGCGCCGCTGCGCTTGGGTAGGGTAGCCTCCGAGGCGATCGGATCATGGCTCGCTCCCGTCGTTCGCCTAAAGGCTAACGTGGCGGAAACCATAGCATGGCAGCACCGAACCCCCAATGGTGGGATAGTCGGCTCAGCAGCGCTGATCCCCGCAGGCTCACCTTGCGAAAGTCGTACGACCCGACCATATTCCGGGTTCAGAGAGCCAATCCGGCTCCGGGAGGAACCATGTCTCTGATTTCGCTCGCCCGTCGTGGCCGTGCAATCGCCCTTATCACCGGCGCGCTTCTGCTGGTGCCGATCATCGCCGAGGCCGCTCCGGGCGGTCGTAGCATGGGCAACCGCGGCTCGCGCAGCCAGTCGCAGGTCGCGCCGACACCGACCGCGCCCGGCTCCTCGTTCCAGCGTAGCCCGACGCAGGCGCCCGGCCCGACGGCCGCCGCCCCGGCTGCAGGCGCAGCGGGTGCCGCCGCGCAGGCGGCTCGCCCGTCCATGGCGCGCAGCCTGATGATGGGCGTCGCCGGCGGCCTGCTCGGTGCCGGCCTGTTCGGCCTGCTCTCGGGCGCCGGCTTCGGTGGCCTTGCCGGCATGCTCGGCCTGCTCTTCCAGGTAGCCCTGATCGGTGGCCTGATCTGGCTGGCGCTGCGCCTGTTCCGCCGCCGCAGCGAGCCGCAGCTCGCCAGCGCCGGTGGCCCGCTCGGCCGCGAGGCCTATCAGCCGCAGGCTGCCCCGGCTATGGCCGGTGGTCTCGGCGGCGGCGCTGCCGCCGCAGCGGTGGCCAAGCCGGTCGAGTTCGAGCTGGTTGGAGCCGACTACGGCGCCTTCGAGCGCCTGCTCTCCGAGGTGCAGTCGTCCATCTCCGATGAGAATATCACGCGCTTGCGTCAGATCGCGACGCCGGAAATCTCCGGTGCGCTGGAGGAGGAGTTCGCCGAGAACGCCCGCAAGGGCCTGATCGAGCGCGCTGCCGAGGTCAAGCTGCTGCAGGGCGATCTCGCCGAATCCTGGCGCGAGGATGGCTACGACTACGCGACCGTCGCGATGCGCTTCAGCCTGCTCACCGCCATGGTCGAGCGCAATGGCGGCAAGGTCGTCGAGGGCCACGCCACGATCCCGCGCGAGGTCACCGAGCACTGGACCTTCGTGCGCTCGCGCGGCGGCGAGTGGAAGGTCGCGGGGATCCAGCCGGTCGAATAGGCCAGCTATCACACCCGAAATCTGCACGGCCGGGCTTTGCCCGGCCGTTTTTCGTTTCAGCGTGAAGCGAAGCGGCTTATAGGCATGCGCTGCCCGGCCTGCGCCGGTCTGGATACTGACTGGAGCGTTTCACCATGAGCGACATGCGTCTCGTCGTCGTCGGCGCCGCCGGCCGGATGGGCCGCACGCTGGTCAAAGCAATCCACGATACACCCGGCTGCGTGCTCTCCGCTGCGATCGAGCGGCCGGGCTCTCCGGCACTTGGCCAGGACGCCGCCGTGCTCGCCGGGCTGCCTGCCGGCGGCGTACTGGTCGGCGACGATGCGCTCGCCGCCTTCGTCGAGGCCGAGGGCGTGCTCGATTTCACCACTCCGGACGCCACCGTGGCCTTCGCCGGCCTCGCCGCCCAGGCCCGGATCGTCCATATCGCCGGCACCACCGGCATGGAGCCGCAGCATCTGGCGAAGCTCGAGGCGGCGGCGCGCCATGCCGCCGTCATCCGCTCCGGCAATATGAGCCTCGGCGTCAACCTGCTGGCGGCTCTGGTCCGCAAGGTCGCAGCGACGCTCGGCACCGACTGGGACATCGAGATCGTCGAGATGCATCACCGCATGAAGGTCGATGCGCCCTCGGGCACCGCCGTGCTACTCGGCGAGGCCGTGGCGCAGGGGCGTGCCGTCGATCTCGCCGAGTCCCGCGTCGCGGTACGCGACGGCCAGGTCGGCGCCCGCCTGCCCGGCACGATCGGCTTTGCCGCGCTGCGCGGCGGCACCGTCGTCGGCGACCACAAGGTGATCTTCGCTGGCGCCGGCGAGCGGCTTGAGCTCGCCCATGTCGCCGAGGATCGCAGCCTGTTCGCGCAGGGCGCGGTCAAGGCGGCGCTCTGGGGCCGCGGCCGCAAGCCCGGGCTCTATTCGATGGCCGACGTGCTCGGCCTCGACAAGTTCTGACGCGTTCGATGACAGTGCTCGCCGTCGCGCCGGGCGTGACGCACTGGCCGGGTTATCTCGACACGGCCGAGCAGGCGGCGCTGGTCGCCGAATTGCGCGAGGCGGCGCGGCAGGCACCGTTCTACACGCCGCGCATGCCGAAGACGGGAAAACCGTTCTCCGTCAAAATGACCAATTGCGGCGCGCTCGGCTGGGTCTCGGACGAACGCGGCTATCGCTACCAGCCGCTGCATCCCGAGACTGGAGCGGCCTGGCCGCCGATCCCGGCCCGGCTGCTGCGTGCCTGGCAGGACCTCGCAGGCTATCCGCATCCGCCCGAGGCGTGCCTCGTCAATTTCTACGAGCCAAGCGCGAAGATGGGCCTGCATCAGGACCGCGACGAGCAGGATTTTGACGCGCCGGTACTGTCGCTCTCGCTCGGCGACACCGCGATCTTCCGTATCGGCGGCACCAGCCGCAGCGGCAAGACGGTCTCGCTGAAGCTGGCCTCCGGCGATGCGCTCGCCTTCGGCGGCGAGGCGCGTCTCGCCTATCACGGCATCGACCGCATCCTCGCGGGATCGTCGAGCCTGCTGCCGCAGGCGGGGCGGATCAATCTGACCTTGCGGCGGGTGACGAAGCCGTCAGCCTGACGGAGGCGGCGTGTCGTCGCCGGGCAGCCTCGGGAACGACCAGCCGAGCAGGATCGAGCCAGCGCGCAGGCCGAAGCCGGCGGCGAGACCGCCCAGCATGACGAGCCTGGCATCGAGGCCGATCTGTGCGAGCACGGCCGTCGTGGCGGCGCCGGCTGCCGCGGCGGTGACATAGAAATCGCGGCTCCACAGCACCATCGGCCGGTCGCCGGCGAGGATATCGCGAATGATGCCGCCGAAGGTCGCGGTCATCGCGCCGAGGGCGATCGCCGAGGCGATCGGAACGCCCGATGCGAGCCCCTTCTGCGCCCCGATCACGGCAAAGAGCGCAAGCCCCGCCGCGTCAGCCCAGATCAGCAGGCGCTTGGCGCCCCAGCCGTCGAGCATTCCCGGCTTGCAATAGGCGATGGTCCAGGCCGCCAGGGCGACGGCCGTGCACAGCATCACGTCGGATGGCGCCTCGATCCAGAAGACGCGCCGGTCGAGCAGGAGGTCCCGCAAGGTGCCGCCACCGACGCCGGTGACGGTGGCGAGCAGGATGAAGCCGAACGGGTCCATCCGCTTGCGGGCGGCGACGAGCGCCCCGGTCAGGGCGAAGACGACGACGCCCGCGGCTTCGAGCACCCGTCAGTTCGCAGGCTTGTCGCCGGCATCTGCGGCGGGGTTGTCCGAGCCGTTGGCGGCGGGCTTCGGCGCGCCGGCCGAAACCCCGACTAGCGCCGGGCGCAGCACCCGCTCGCCGATCTTGTAGCCCGTCTGCACGACCTTCGAGACGAGCCCCTTGGCGATAGCCGCATCGGGCGCCTCGAACATGGCCTGGTGCAGGTTCGGGTCGAACTTCTCGCCCTGCGGATCGATCTTGCGCACGCCATGACGCTCGAGCGTCTTCAGCAGCTCGCGCTCGGTCAGTTCGACACCTTCGATCAATGCTTTCAGGGCATTGTCGGTGGCAGCCTGGGCCGTCTCCGGCACGCTCTCGAGTGCGCGGCGCAGATTGTCGGCCGAGCCGAGCAGGTCGCGGGCGAAGCTGGTCACCGCATAGGCCTTGGCGTCGGCGATCTCGCGCTCGGTGCGCCGGCGCAGGTTCTCCATCTCGGCGAGGGTGCGCAGCAGCTTGTCCTTGAGGTCGTCGCGCTCGGCCTCGGCCGTGGCGAGCGGGTCGGGTGTCTGCGTCTCGACCGCCTCGGTCTCTGCCGTATCCTGGCTCTCGGTTTCCGGCTTCGGATCGTCTTTCGCAGGGTTCTGCGTCATTCCATCATCCCAATCGTTGATCGTCATGGATCATTGCGGCGTAACCTCGGGGCACACCGGCTTCGTCGCCGATATCGGGCTTCGGCAGGGCGAAATCAAGCGCGGGCCATGGCCTTGACCTTGCCAGGCGCCGGCTTGTCGGGCTCCTGGCTGAACACGGCGAGTAGCGCCTGGCGGATCAGCAGCTGCCGGGCCGTCGAGATGATCTTCGCTCCCGTGAGGTCGGTGACGTAGAAGACGTCGACCGCCTTCTCGCCGAAGGTCGCGATATGGGCCGAGGCGATGTTGAGGTTGAGCTTCCCGATCGCTGTGGTGAGATCGTAGAGCAGGCCCGGCCGGTCGAGGCCCGAGACCTCCAGCACGGTGTGCCGCGACGACAGGACATTGTCGATGATCACCTCGGGCGCAACCTGGAAGGTCCCGCCGCGCGGTGGTGGCGCGCGGCGCTGGGCGACGAGGTCGGCGATCTTGATCTCGCCCTTGAGCGCGCGCTCGATCGCCGCCGCGATCCGCTCGGCCCGGCGCAGTTCGTCGTCGTCGCGCTCGAAGGCGCGCGAGACGAAGATCGTGTCGAGCACCAGCCCGTCGGTGGTGGTGAATATCTGCGCGTCGACGATGTTGCCGCCGGCCGCCGCGCAGGCACCGGTGACGATGGCGAGCAGACGCGGATGGTCGGGCGCCAGCACGGTGAGCTCGGTCACGCCGCGGAACTGGTCGGTCTCGACCCTCGTCGCGGTGGTACGGCCGGCGATCTCGGCCTCGCGCAGGAAGCGGGCGTGCTGCTCCTGCCGCTCGGGTTCGACCTTGAGCCAGTAGGCCGGGTAGTGCCGAGCGAGATAGGCGTCCCGCTCCTCCGCCGTCCAGTCGGCGAGCCGTGCCTCCAGCGCCTCCTGCTTGCGCTCGACCCTGGCCTTGCGCTCGATGCCGGAATGGCCGCCGGCGAGCACGATCTCGGTCTCGTAATAGAGCGTGCGCAGCAATTGCCCCTTCCAGCCGTTCCAGACGCCGGGGCCGACGGCCTTGATGTCGGCGACAGTCAGGACGAGCAGCAGCTTCAGCCGCTCCAGGCTCTGCACGATCGCGGCGAAGCTCTCGATCGTCTTGGGGTCGCCGAGATCGCGGCTCTGGGCGACGGTCGACATCACCAGATGATTCTCGATCAGCCAGACCACTGTTTCCGTCTGTGCATCGGTGAGGCCGAGCCGCGGGCAGAGCTTGCGGGCGATGCGGGCGCCGGCGAGCGAGTGATCCTCCGGCCGGCCCTTGGCGATGTCGTGCAGGAACAACGCGACATAGAGCGCACGTCGGTTGGTGATCGTCGCGAAGATCGAGTTCGCAAGCGGGTGCTCGGCTTCGAGCGCGCCGGCGTCGATCTCGGCGAGGATGCCGATCGAGCGGAGCAGGTGCTCGTCGACCGTGTAGTGATGATACATGTTGAACTGCATCATCGCGACGATGCGGCCGAAATCCGGGATGAAGCGACCGAGCAGGCCGGACTCGTTCATCCGCCGCAGCACGGCTTCCGGCGAGCGGCGCGCCGTCAGGATCTCCAGGAAGATGCGGTTGGCCTCGCGGTCCTGCCGCAACTGCGGCGTGACCAGCCTGAGTGATTGGGTCACCAGCCGGCTGGTGTCGGGGTGGATGGCGAGGTCGTCGCGGCTGGCGATCTCGTAGAGCCTGAGCAGATTGACCGGGTCGCGCTTGAAGGCCTCGTCGTCGATAACGGCGAGGCGCTGGCCCTGCAGCGTGAAGTCGGGGTGGCCGAGAGCGCGCACGCGCCGGCGCTTGGTGAAGGTGCCGATCAGGCTTGTCAGGCTGGCGCGCGGCTTCTGCTGGCGTGCCTCGAGTGCGGCGCAGACGATGGCGGTGAGGTCGCCGACATCCTTGGCGACGAGGAAATAGGCCTTCATGAAGCGCTCGACCGGGGCCTGGCCGCTGCGGCCGGCATAGCCGATCGCCGCCGCGACCTGGCGCTGCAGGTCGAAGGAAAGCCGCTCCTCGGCCCGCCCGGTGATGAAGTGCATCCAGCAGCGCACCCGCCAGAGGAATTCCTCGGAACGCTGGAACATTGCGAATTCGCGCGCGTCGAACAGTCCGGCCTCGACCAGCTCAGCGGAATCGTCGACGCGGTAGGAGTATTTGGCGATCCAGAACAGTGTGTTGAGGTCGCGCAGGCCGCCCTTGCCGTCCTTGACATTGGGCTCGACCAGATAGCGCGACGAGCCGGCACGGGCGACGCGGGTCTCGCGCTCGGCGAGCTTGGCCTCGGTGAAGGCACCGGCCGTGCCCTCCGCGATTTCTGCGCCATAACGTCGGACGAGATCGGCGAACAGCGCCGCATCGCCGCAGATCAGCCGCGCTTCCAAGAGCGCGGTGCGGATCGTCATGTCGGCCCGGCCCTCGCGGATGCAGTCGTCGACCGAGCGCACGGAATGGCCAACCTTCAGCTTCAGGTCCCAGAGCGGATAGAGCATCGCCTCGACCACGCTCTCGCCCCAGGCCGTCTGCTTGTCGGGGAAGAGGAAGAGCAGGTCGACATCCGAGCCCGGCGCCAGCGTGCCGCGGCCATAACCACCGACGGCGACGACGGCGATGCGCTCGCCGGCGGAGGGGTTCTCGACCGGATAGAAATGCCGCGTCGCCCCCGCATGCAGGCTGGCGACGACGCTGTCCATCACGCTGGACAGCCGCTTGGCGCAGGACAGGCCGTTGCGGGTGCGGGCCAGGATTTCCCGTGCCGACTGGCGTCCTTCTTCGAGATTGTCGCGCAGGGCACTGATCAGCGTGCTTCGCAGGCTGTCGCGATCCCCTTTGTCGAACGGCCGCGCCAGCCTGCTGACCGCGGCGATGGGGTTGTCGATGAACTCGGCGAGGCGGGGCGCTGGCTTGTCGGGGGAGGGCGGCACTGAACAGGGCTCTTTGGCGCTTTCGGCGGAAGCGGCGATGAACGATCCCTAGCATGAATGGCCGGGGGGACGAAAACGTCAATTAAACATCTAGTTCTGTAAAAATAATGATCTTACGTAGGTAATCGTCTTGTTTGACAAACAGAACGTGTGAACCTAAAAATAGGACACGCGCCGATTTGAGCCAGCAGCTTGCGGGCGCGAAACAAGTGCAGCTAAAGCGGGGGCGCCGGAGGCAACAGCCTCCACCCCTTCGCGCAAAGTCTTCGAAGGGGAACGCTATGCCGATCATCTCAGCTTTGACCCGCCGCGCCGTGCTCGTCGGCCTTGCCGCAGCCTCGCTCGCCTGCGGCAGCGCCATGGCGCAGGCGCCCAAGGAGATCCGCGTCGACTACGCCACCTACAACCCCGTCAGCCTGGTGCTGAAGGAGCGCGGCATCCTCGAAAAGGCGCTTGAAGCCGACGGCATCAAGGTGCGCTGGGTGCTCTCGGCCGGCTCGAACAAGGCGCTCGAATTCCTCAATGCCGGCTCGCTCGATTTCGGCTCGACCGCCGGCGCCGCCGCGCTGATCGGCAAGATCAACGGCAACCCGATCAAGTCGATCTATGTCTATTCGCGTCCCGAATGGACGGCGCTGGTCACCGGCGCCAAGAGCGAGGTCACCAAGGTCGCCGATCTCAAGGGCAAGCGCGTCGCTGTCACCCGCGGCACTGATCCGCACATCTTCCTGGTCCGCTCGCTCGCCGAAGCCGGCCTGACCGAGAAGGACGTCAAGCTCGTGCTGCTGCAGCACGCCGACGGTCGGCTCGCGCTCGAACGCGGCGATGTCGAGGCCTGGGCCGGGCTCGACCCGATGATGGCCGCCGCCGAGGTCGAGGCCGGCGCCAAGCTCTTCCACCGCAAGGCCGCCGACAACACCTGGGGCGTCCTCAATGTCCGCGAGGAGTTCGCCGAGAAGAACCCGGAGCTCGTCCGCAAGGTGCTCAAGGCCTATGAGGAGGCGCGCGCCATCGCACTCGCCAACCCGGCCGAAGTGAGAAAGGCGCTGGTCGAGGCGACCAAGCTTTCCGACGCGGTGATCGAACGCCAGCTGACCCGGACCGAGCTGACCCACAGCACGATCGGTCCGGATCAGACGCAGACGATCCTTGCCGCCGGCCTGGCCTTGCAGCAGGCCGGTGTCCTGCCCGCCAGCGCCGACGTCAGGGCGAGCGTCGACGCGCTGATCGACAAGCGCTTTGCCGCGACCAACTGAAGCGGGCATGATCCCGTCGCAATGAGTTCGATCGAGATCGCAGAAGCCATCGACGGGAAGCCGGCCGCGCCGCCTGCGCGGCCGGCTTCCCGTGTCGGCCTGCGGCTTGCCGGTTTCCTGCTGCCGGTCGTCCTGGCGATCATCTGGGAAATCCTGGTCCGGGCCGGTCTCGCCAATGGCCGGCTGATGCCGCCGCCCAGCGTGGTCGGCAGAACGCTCTGGCAGCTCACCGCCAGCGGCGAGCTCTGGACCCATGCCGCGGCGACGCTCTGGCGCGTCGCCGCCGGCTTCGGCATCGGCGCTGCCGTCGGCACCGCGCTCGGCGCCCTGACCGGCGCCCTGCCGCTAGCGCGCGGCCTGCTCGACCCGACCTTGCAGGCCTTGCGCGCCATCCCCTCGATCGCCTGGGTGCCGCTCTTCATCCTCTGGTTCGGCATCTTCGAGGCTTCGAAGGTGGCCTTGATCGCCGTCGGCGTCTTCTTTCCGGTCTATCTCGGTGTTGCCGCCGCGATCCTCTCGATCGACCGCAAGATCGTCGAGGTCGGCCGCGTCTTCCGCCTCGGACGGCTCGCCATGGTCCGGCGCGTTTTGCTGCCGGCGATCCTGCCCGACTGGTTCACGGCATTGCGCGGCGGCCTCGGCCTCGGCTTCATGTTCGTCGTCGCCGCCGAAATCATGGGCGCCAGCGAGGGCCTCGGCTATCTCCTCGTCGATGGCCAGCAGCTCGGCCGGCCCGACACGATCATCGCCGCGATCATCGCCTTCGCCGTGCTTGGCAAGCTCGCCGACGGATTGCTGCTCGCCATCACCCGCCCCTTCCTCGCCTGGCAGGACACCGTCAGGGACAGGCTCTGAGGCGCGATGCTCACCTTCGATCACCTCTCCAAGACCTATGCCGACGGCACCCGCGCGCTTGCCGGCATCGACATCTCCGTCGCCGACGGTGAGATCCTGGCCTTGGTCGGCGGCTCCGGCTGCGGCAAGACCACACTGCTGCGGCTCGTGGCCGGGCTCGACCGCCCGAGCGAGGGCCGCATCCTGCTCGACGACGCCGTCATCACCGAGCCTCGGGCCGATGTCGGCGTGATCTTCCAGGAACCGCGCCTGCTACCCTGGCTCTCGGTCGCCGACAATGCCGGCTTCGGCCTCAGCCACCTACCTGCCGCGGAACGCAACCGTCTCGTCACCGGGGCGCTCGCCCGCGTCGGCCTTGCCGGCTACGAGGCGCGCTGGCCACGCGAGCTTTCCGGCGGTCAGCAGCAGCGTGTCGCCATCGCCCGGGCGCTCGTCACCCGGCCGAAGCTCCTGCTCATGGACGAGCCCTTCTCGGCGCTTGATGCGACAACCCGCGCCAGCCTGCACGGCCATCTCCTTGCGCTCTGGGAGGAGAGCCGGCCGATCGTGGTGATGGTCACCCATGATGTCGAGGAAGCGGTTACGCTGGCCGACCGCATCGTGGTGATGCAGCCGCGGCCGGGCCGCATCTTCGACGAGCTCGACAACCCGCTGACCCGCCCGCGCGACCGGCTCTCGCCGGCCTTCGAGGCGATCAAGCGCGAGGCATTGCGCACGCTCGACCGCTCGCTCACCGACAGCGAGCCGCGCCAGCACAAGACGGCGGAGAGCGCCGGCATGTGGTGGTGAGCCCCGCGGCGCGGAACAAGCCTGGCCGCGCCGGGTTCACCTCGCATGATCGACCACACTGGAATCGTCGTCACCGACCTCGCCAGGGCACGCCGCTTCTACGACGCGATCGCCTGGCCGCTCGGCCTCGCCACCGCCTCCAACAGTCCGGAATCCTTCCTGTTCGGGCGCAGCGCCGAGGAGCCTATCCCCTATCTCTGGATCGGCACCACCCGCCCGTCCTATTGGGTGGAAGGCTCGCGTGCCGGGCTGAACCAGGCCCATATCGCCTTCATCGCGCCGGACAAGGCAGCGGTGGATGCCTTCTACGAGGCCGCGCTTTCGGCTGGCGGCCGGGACAACGGGGCGCCCGGCCCGCGCGAGGGCGCTGGCGATTATTACGGCGCCTTCGTGCTCGATCCTGACGGCAACAATATCGAGGCTTGCGTGCGCGGCGGCGCGGCGCGCTAGGTTTTGACGGAACCACGCCGTCATTCCGGGGCGACCCGATGGGTCGAGCCCGGAACCCATAACCACTGCCCAATCAGGACGAAGCGGATCGCGTGAAGCTATTCTCGGCAACGTCGGAGGTTATGGGTTCCGGGCTCTTGGCTGATGCCAAGCCCCGGAAAGACGGTTCGGTTCCGTCAAAACGAAGCACGACGCTCCAACTCCTCTCGCCCATCGTTTGACAAAACGGACGCTCAGACCGTATGAAAGGACATACGCGCCGATTTGAGCCTCAGCTTGCGGGCGCGAAACAAATGCAGCTAAAGCGCGGGAACGAAGAGATGGCCTGATGCCGTTGACGCTCCCTCCGCCTTGTCTTGGAAGGAGCCAATTGATGTCGGCCGTTCTTCACAGCCTCTCCCGCTCTGCCGAACACGCTCTGCCACGCCCGGCGGCGGGCCAGATTGTGGCGCTGCTCGGCGCCTCCATCGAGGTTCGCTCTGCGGCGTTGCGTGGATTTGCGGGTCTCGCATCCGATGATGGGGCGGTGCCAACTCCCGAGATCGGGCTATTCTGCGCCCGGCCGCGCTTCTTCCCCTGGCTCAACCTCACCGAGAACCTGGCCTTCGCTTTGCCGAAGGCGACGCCGTTCGAGCGCGAGGGCCTGATCGCCAATGTTCTGGTTCGCGTCGGCCTCGCCACGCAGGCGGCGCAGCGACCAGGGACGCTATCCCCTGAGGAATTGCTGCGGCTCGCCATCGCCCGCCTCTTGCTGGTCAGGCCACGGTTGCTCCTGATCGACGAGCCCTTCGCGGCGCTCGACGCCGAGGCGCGTGAGCGGCTGGCCGCCTTCCTGCCCGAGCTTTCTACGCAGGGGCGCCCGGCCGTCGTCATTGCGACCGGCTCCGTCGACGAGGCCGTGCGTCTGGCCGACCGCATCCTCGTCCTGCCGCAAGGAGCGGGGCCAATCGCCTTCAGTCTCGACAATCTGCTGAGCCGTCCGCGCGACGAGCGCTCCGTCGGCTTCGTCGCGCTGCGCCGCGAATTGCGCCGGGCGCTCGAAAAGGAAAGCCGCCATGCCGTGCCGGACGTAGAGGCGGCGGCCTGAAGCGGCTACAAGGCCCCCGACCGCTTCACAGGGATCACGATCATGGACGTCACCGCGCTGCGCTCCCTCCAGGCACCGCTTAAGGACAAGTACCGCGAGGCGCCGGACGCGGCGGTGATCACGCTGAAGGCCAGGGGCGAGCTCGACGACCAGCACATCGCCTGCAAGGTCGAGACCGGCCGGGCGATCGCGCTTGCCGGCCTGCATCCCGCGACCGGCGGCTCCGGCGCCGAGCTCTGCTCCGGCGACATGCTGCTCGAGGCGCTCGTCGCCTGCGCCGGCGTGACGCTGAAGGCGGTCGCGACCGCGCTCGAGATCGAGCTGAAGAAGGGCACGGTCCGGGCCGAGGGCGATCTCGATTTCCGTGGCACGCTCGGCGTCGCCAAGGACGCTGCGGTCGGCTTCAAGGCGATCCGCCTCTCCTTCGACGTCGAGACCGACGCGCCGCAGGAGAAGCTCGATACGCTGCTCAAGCTGACCGAGCGCTATTGCGTCGTCTTCCAGACCCTGAACGTGAAGCCGGAGCTGTCGGCGGCGCTGGTGAAGGCGTGAGCGCGAGGCCCGGAGCAGTCTGGGCTGATCGTCTGGCCCGGAGTAGATCCGCCAAGGGGGAGCTGACGCTAAATGAATGAATGCCAGGAGAGGCTTTCGACCGCTGCCTTGTGCTTATCTATGGTACATTTAGGCAAGGTTGCGTCGCACTGGAATTCGATTGTCCAACGTTCATATGCTAGGTAGCCCCAGTTCCACGTCCCGCGCTCGCAGAACCAGGAATCGTGCTTGCCATCGAGCATCGAACGTTGGCAGGAAAAACCATTATCTTCGATGAACTGGACGACATTTTCGAATTGTTTTCCGACTCTTAGTAGGGAAGCGACTTCCCCTGTGAGATCGGTATTCCAACTGTCGTGCCAAGCAGTACGAAAGATCTGATCCAGTGAGCCTTGCTTGCCGTCGACGGCCGCGATGGTCGCCAAGACGCCAACAAGGCTTCCAGCACAAAGCGCGATCAGAGTTTTCCGGCTACCACTCAAAGCCTCTCTCCGCAGTTACTGCTGCAGCAAATCGCACAAGCCCAAGTTGTCCGCAACGGAATCTCGGTTGCGCCGCGCAGCGCAGCTAACGCCCGCTTTGGGCGGCTGTCGACGGCAACATCTTCCCGGGCGCTGACCTCTACAGCGACAGCCATGGGGATAAACGAAAGAACAATCCCCGCCCCCAAAACCTCCCATATTCTCGACCCACCTCATCCCCGAGGGGCGGCCAACCGGAGGCATGTCGTTTGGCGGGATGGGGGCGGCGCCTGCGGGCGAGGGTTGCGCCTCGCTCCCGGGAGGCTTCGGGAACCGACCTGGGGACATTACGATCCCTGCGCGAGGAGCTCGCTAGATGAAGCGGCGGCGTCAGCCGCCGCGACGGCTCGAGGATGCGACAACCCGCTGAGGGGAACTGGCATCCGGGAGCCTCGCGGCGAGCCCGCCACCGGCTTCGCAGAAGCGCGGCCCGGGGTCCTTAAAATCGCCGATTGGCGGAGCGCCACGGGGCGTGCGGATGGTGGCTCAATCCATCCGCGCCGCTTCCTGGCTCAATGGAAGCGGACCACTACCACCAACGCCTCGCGGCGCTCCGCTGCCCCTCATCAGACGAAGCGCCCGCAGGATCAGCTTGCGGGCGGGAAATTCGCGCGAGTTCAAGCAAGGCGCGGGGAACCCTTCTCCCGTGTGGGAGAAGGGCAGGGATGAGGGCCTGCCCTATCAGAATGAGGAGGCAGCGATGCCGTCGCGCCTTCTGAGGAAAGGGCAGGCCCTCATCCGGCGCTTCGCGCCACCTTCTCCCATCCGGGAGAAGGTTGGGTCGCGCTTCCGGCACCTAACGCCCTCAACCGCCTACTCCGCCGCCTTCAGCCCCTTGGCGAAAGGCAGCGCCGGCTCGGCCGGGCGGGCGTCGTCGAATTCGAGCGCGCCGATCCTCTCGGCCCGGCCGGTGACCTTGCCGGCCGAGGTCTTGATCTGGCTGACGTCGTCCTGTGCCTGGCGGAAATGGTTGTCGAGCTTGTCGACGCGGTCGCCGAGCCGGCGGACGTCGTCGAGCAGCTTGCCGACCTCCGACTGGATCACCTGCGCCTCCTCGCGCATGCGGGCATCGCGCACCAGCGACTGCATCAGCTGGATCGCCAGCGCCAGCAGCGAGGGCGAGACGATCATCACCCGCGCTCGGTGCGCCTTCTGGATCACGTCGTCGAAATGCTCGTGCAAATCGGCATAGATCGATTCCGACGGCACGAAGAGCAGCGCCATGTCCTGCGTCTCGCCCGGCAGGAAATAGCGCTCGGCGATGTCCTTGACGTGCTGGCCGACATCGCCGCGCACTCGCGCCGAGGCCTGCTTTTTCGCCTCGTCGCCGCGCGCCTCGCGCAGCATGGTGAAGCTCTCCAGCGGGAACTTGGCGTCGATGACGAGGCCGCGCCCGTCGCCCGGCAAGGTGACGAGGCAGTCCGGCCGCTTGCCGCTCGAGAGTGTCGGCTGGAACGAAAAGAACGCCGCTGGCAGCCCGTCGCGGATGATCGCTTCCATCCGGCCCTGGCCATAGGCGCCGCGCGCCTGCTTGTTGGAGAGCACGTCCTTCAGCGTCACCACCTCGCCGGTGAGCTCGGTCAGGTTCTTCTGGGCGCTGTCGATGACGGCGAGCCGTTCCTGCAATTTGCCGAGACTCTCACTGGTCTGGCGGACATTCTGCTCAAGGCCGGCGCCGACCTGCTGGCGCAACCCGTCCATCCGGTCGGCCATGATGCGGGCGAGGTCGCCCTGCCGGGTCGAGAGGATCTCGGCCATGGTCTGCATGCGGCCGGTGAGCTCGGCCTGCAGCCGGTTCATCTCGGCGACCTTGTCGTCCATCTCGCGGGCACGCTCGGCCGCCATCGCCGCTTCCATTTCGCGCCGATGCGAGCCGCGCCAGGACGAGACCAGCGCCAGCGTCAGCAGGATGAGCGTCAGCCCGGCAAAGCCGAAGGCGGCCTCGGCCCAGCTCACCGGCCGCTCGAGCAGGACGAAAGCGATCTGGTTCATCGTAGAAGCCTACACGATTCGCGTGGCAATTCTAGAACGAAAGCGGAACAGTTTGACCGCTTCCCCACAAGAGCTTATGTCGCCGCAACTCCCGATAATCGTTTCAGAGCGCCCTATGGCTATCCGTCCTCTCGTCATCCTGCCCGACTCGATGCTGCGCAAGGTTTCCGCGCCGATCGGCGACATCACGCCGGAGATCCGCAAGCTCGCGCAGGACATGCTGGATACGATGTACGACGCGCCGGGAATCGGGCTCGCCGCGATCCAGATCGGCGAGCCGGTCCGCCTTGTCACCCTCGACGTCTCGAAGAAGGCGGAAGAGGGCGAGGAGCAGGCGCGCGAGCCGATGGTCTTCGTCAATCCGGAGGTGACGTGGAGTTCGGAGGAACTCAGCACCTATGAGGAGGGCTGCCTCTCGATCCCCGAATATTACGAGGAGGTCGAGCGGCCGTCGCGGGTCAAGGTCAGCTATCGCGATCTCGACGGCAAGGTGCAGGAGATCGAGGCCGACGGCCTGCTTGCCACCTGCCTGCAGCATGAGATCGACCATCTCAACGGCGTGCTCTTCATCGATTATCTGTCGCGGCTGAAGCGGGAGCGCGTGACCAAGCGCTTCGCCAAGGCGGCGAAACGGGACAGCGCCGCTTAAGATCGGGCGACGAAACACGCACGTCTCCGGACAAGCCGCGTGAGCGGCGCCATTCCGGAATCCATCGTAAAATGCCGGAGCCCTTCGATGGATTCCGGGCCTTCGCTTCGCTACGCCCGGAATGACGGGCCCGTTTTGGGGTAAAGTCCGCGTATGAGCTTGCGCGTCATCTTCATGGGCACGCCGGATTTCGCCGTGCCCACCTTGACCGAGATCATCGGCCAGGGCCACGAGGTCGTTTCCGTCTATACCCGTGCCCCGGCGCCGGCCGGGCGCGGCATGGAGCTCAGACCCTCGCCGGTCCAGGTCACGGCCGAGCGCTTCGGCATCCCGGTGTTCTCGCCGAAGACGCTGAAGAACGCCGAGGCCGCCGAGGTCATGGCCTCGCACCAGGCCGATGTCGCCGTCGTCGTCGCCTATGGCCTGATCCTGCCGAAGGCGATCCTGGAGGTGCCGGAGCTCGGCTGCCTCAACCTGCATGCTTCGCTGCTGCCGCGCTGGCGCGGCGCCGCGCCGATCCAGCGCGCCATCATGGCCGGCGATACCGAGACCGGTGTCTGCGTGATGAAGATGGAGGAGGGGCTCGATACGGGGCCTGTCGCCATGGTCGAGACGCTGGCGATCGACGGCAACGCCACCGCCGGCGAGATGCATGACCGGCTCGCCGGCCTCGGCGCCGACCTGATGGTCCGGGCGCTTCCGGCGCTCGGGCGCGGGGCCTTACGCTTCACGCCGCAGCCCGAAGAGGGCGTGACCTATGCCAGCAAGATCGGCAATGACGAGGCAAAGCTGAGCTGGAACCGGCCGGCGCAGCAGGTCCACGATGTCGTGCGCGGGCTTTCGCCTTTCCCGGGCGCCTTCGTCGAGGTCGATCTCGGCAAGGGGCCGGAGCGGTTGAAGTTGCTGCGCACCGCCCGCGCCGGCGGCGCGGCCGAGCCGGGCACGCTGCTCGACGACGAGGGCACGGTTGCCTGCGCCGTCGGGGCGGTGAAGCTGATCCAGGTCCAGCGCGCCGGCAAGGGGCCGATGAGCGCCCAGGAGTTCCTGCGGGGGGCGCGGCTCTCGGCCGGCGCGAAGCTCTAGAGCTATGCCGCGCTACAAGCTCGTCATCGAATATGACGGCACGCCCTTTTCAGGTTGGCAGCGCCAGCTCAACGGACCGTCCGTGCAGCAAAGCGTCGAGGAGGCGGTCGAGGCCTTCTGCGGCCACGCCGTGCGCCTGCATTGCGCCGGGCGTACCGATGCCGGCGTCCACGCCACCCATCAGGTCGCCCATGTCGATCTCGACAAGGACTGGCGCACCGATGTCGTGCGCGACGCCAGCAATGCCCGGCTGAAGCGCCTGCCGGTGGCGGTGCTGAGCGCCGAGGCGGTGCCGGATACGTTCGACGCCCGCATCTCGGCGACGCGCCGCTATTACATCTACCGCATCCTCGACCGGCGGGCGCAACCCGCCCTCGATGCCAACCGCGTCTGGCATGTCCCGGTCAGGCTCGATCACGAGGCGATGGACCGTGCCGCCAAGGCGTTGCTCGGCCATCACGACTTCACCACCTTCCGCGCCGCCGAATGCCAGGCCAATGGCCCGATGCGCACGCTCGACCGCTTCGACTGCCGGCGCGAGGGGGCCGAGATCGTGGCTTATGTCCATGCCCGCTCCTTCCTGCATCATCAGGTCCGCTCCATGGTCGGCTGCCTGAAGATGGTCGGCATGGGGCGTTGGCCGGAAGCCAAGGTCGGCAAGGTGCTGGCGGCGCGCGACCGCTCGCAATGCGCGGCGCTGGCGCCGCCCTGCGGGCTCTATTTGGCGGGTGTCGATTACTGAGCCTGGATCAGAACCAGGCCAGCCCGAAGGTCTGGATGACGGCATAATCCGCCAGCAGGCTGGCACAGGCGATCGCTCCGGCGACACCGCTCTCAGGCCCGAAGGCGGCGCGCGCCACGCAATAGCGCAGCCGCAGCACGATCGTCGCGAAGGCGAGGGCCTGGAAGGTCGCTATGCCCGGATTGGACCAGCCCAGCGCGAAGACTGTCGCCGGCACCGCCATCAGCGCAGCCGACAGGATGGCCGACCAGTTCCAGATGATGATGAAGCCGGTGAAGCGCGGGTTGTGGACCAGGTTCGGTGCGATTCCGACCAGCAGCGCCGGCACGGTGAGCACCGCCAGCATCTCGGCGGTGACGACTGCGGCGAGGAGCCCGGGCGCATCGAAGAGTCCGCCACTGTTCGACAGGCCGGCAAGGGTCCGCTCGGCCGCCAGCACCGGGATCATCGACGGAATGGTCAGGATGAGCGCGAGATAGGAGCGCCAGAAGCCGTCACGGCTCAGGTCGAGATCGGGCAGGGTCCTGGCATCAGCTGTGAGCAGGCGCCAGGAGGCGAGCAGGGAACGCGTCACATCGTCGGCAGCCAGCCTCATGGCTCAACCCTCCGGACGTCACGGCATTAGACTTTCGTCTAACTGTGATCGCTTGGCGAGGTTCCGTCAAGATTGCAGTGGCGTGGCGAAATAGGTGGTCAGCAGCCGGTGCGTGATGCGCTCCAGCGTCGTGAGATCGGCGGTGGCGACCCGTTCGTCGATCTGGTGCATGGTCTGGCCGACAACGCCGTATTCGACCACCGGGCAGTAGTTCTTGATGAAGCGGGCATCCGAGGTGCCGCCGGTCGTCGACAGCGCCGGGCGCTTGCCGGTCTCGGCTTCGACTGCATCCGCGACCATGGCGACGAATGGCCCGGGCTGGGTCAGGAAGGCGACGGCATTGGTCGGCTCGAAAGTGATCTCGTAGCGCACGGTATTGCCGGCCGCCTCGCGCAGTCGTCGCTCGATCTCCGCGGCCAGTGTTTCCGGCGTCCAGAGATCGTTGAAGCGGATGTTGAACACGGCCCTGGCTTGCGACGGGATCACGTTCGTCGCGGGATTGCCGACATCGAGCGTCGTTACCTCGAGATTGCTCGGGTCGAAATGCTCGGTACCGGCGTCGAGTGGCGTCGCATCCAACGCGGCCAGCAGCCGGACCATGCGGCGGATCGGGTTCTGGGCCAGATGCGGATAGCCGACATGGCCCTGCACGCCCTGGACGCTGAGCTTGCCGGTCAGCGAGCCGCGTCGGCCGATCTTGATCATGTCGCTCATCGCAGCCGGATTGGTCGGCTCGCCGAGCAGGCAATGGCTGAAGCGCTCGCCGCGCTGATCGGCCCAGGCCAGCAGCTTGACCGTGCCGTTGACGGCCGGACCCTCTTCATCGCCGGTGACGAGGAAGGCGATCGAGCCTGGCGCATCCGGGTTCTCGCGGCGATAGCGGATCGCGGCCGCGACCATGGCGGCGAGCCCGCCCTTCATGTCGCAGGCGCCGCGGCCATAGAGCACATCATCGACGATCTCGGCTGCGAAGGGGGCATGCGTCCAGGCGGCAAGATCTCCCGGCGGCACGACATCGGTATGGCCGGCGATGACGAGGACCGGTCCCTCGCTGCCGATGCGGGCATAGAGGTTCTCGATATCCGGCATGCCGGGCTCGGAGAAGACCGGGCGCTCGACGCGGAAGCCCTCGGCGCTCAGCACGGCGCCGAGCAGCGCGAGCGCGCCGCCCTCTGCCGGGGTTACCGAGGGGCAGCGCACCAGAGCCTGGGTGAGGGCGATCGGATCGGCGGGATCGAAGTCGAGGAGGGCGGGCGCGTTCGGGCTCATGATGCCCGTTTAGCAGCCCCTTCTTGCTCCGCAAGCGCCGCATCGGGCTCCACACCCGGCATCAGGCCGAGATCGACCAGTGCGACCAGCCAGGCCATCGTCGAGATCGCGACCAGCGAAGGGGCCCAAGCATAGCCGAGCAGGGGCTGCAATTCCCGTGGCAGGACGATGGTGCAGACCAGCAAGATGCCGAAGAGCGACGAGCCGCCTCGGTCGGTGGCGCGTTTCGCGGCCAGTGCTGACCAGGGAAACAGGGCGAAGGTGTTGGCGAAAACGACGATCATCGCCGCGCTGTGCTTGTCGGTCAGGCGCGGTGCTCCCCACTGGATTGCGAGGAGGCAGAACGCGAGCACGATGCTGCCGAGCCAGAACTGGCGCAGACCGATGCGGCCGTCGAGATCGGTGAAGAGGCGGATTGCGGACATGCGTCAGGCTCCGATCCCGTATCCTTGCATGCCTGGGCGCTCGAATGAAGCATATGCTTAATAGAAGGTTAACGCCGTCGAACCGCTTGTATTGCCAGAGAAAATGCTTGAATGCGGGCGGGCACGCCGCTAGCTGCGGAGCGCCCGCCGAGTTTCGGAAAGGCCGTCCGGCCGATGGGCGAGCGAAAAATGTTCGGGCGGCGCGCCGCGTCGCCAAGCGAGGTTTCCAGGATGACCATTCGTCTGCATCGCGGCGATCTGCCTGATGGGTTCCAGCCGGGGCCGATCCTGGCGATCGACACCGAGACCCTGGGTCTCAACCCGCAGCGCGACCGGCTCTGCGTGGTGCAGCTCTCGCGCGGCGACGGCACCGCCGACATCGTGCAGATTCCGAAAGGCGCGCCGGCGCCGGTCAATCTCTGCCGCGTCCTCGCCGACCCCGGCGTGCTGAAGCTCTTCCACTTCGCCCGCTTCGACATCGCCGCGCTGGAAAAGGCGTTCGGGGTCGTCACCACGCCGGTCTACTGCACCAAGATCGCCTCCAAGCTGGTGCGCACCTATACCGACCGGCACGGTTTGAAGGACCTGGTGCGGGAGCTGCTCGGCGTCGACTTGTCCAAGCAGCAGCAATCCTCCGATTGGGGCGCCGAGACGTTGACCGAAGCGCAACTCGGCTATGCCGCTGCCGACGTGCTGCATCTTCATGCCTTGAAAGCGAAGCTCGACGTGATGCTGGAGCGCGAGGGGCGCGCGCATCTCGCCAAGGCCTGCTTCGATTTCCTGCCGACGCGCGCCGAGCTCGATCTCGCTGGCTGGCCCGAGGTCGACATCTTCGCACATACGTAAAGTTGAGTTATTTGAACTAAGCTAGTCGCCGAGCGGCTGCCGAACCGGTTGCGCGCCCTTGTTGGGACGCGCCAGTTCGACATGAAAAAGCCGCTGGCGGCTGGCAATTGGCGGGCATGACCTTGGCGATCACGACCCCTGAGACGCGGAGCCCGGCGGCGATCCGGGCGAAGATGCGGCAGAGCGCCTTCCGGGCGGCGCGCCGGCATTCTGTGCTTGTGCGTCTGCTGCGGCGGCTGATCCCGGTTGGAGCCGTGGTCGCGGTGGTGGGCCTGATCATCGTCCCCTTCCTCAACCCGCTGCGTCAGGTCGGTGATATCTCTCTGGGCGGAATCAGCCTGTCCGGCGGCAAGGTCGTGATGGAGGCGCCGAAGCTCGCCGGCTATCGCAAGGACAACAGCCCCTATGAGGTCACGGCCGACTCGGCCTTGCAGGACGTGCGCAATCCGACGCAGATCGAGTTGATCAAGATGACGGCCCGCGTGCTGATGAAGGACGAGGGCTGGATCAACATCAATGCCCTGAGCGGCCTTTTCGACCAGCAGAAGGAGAAGCTGAAGCTGGTCGACGATGTGAAGATCCGCACCGAGTCGGGCTACGATATCCGCATGCGCACCGCCGATGTCGATTTTAAGGGCGGAACCGTTAATTCGCGCGAGCCGGTCAAGGTCAATCTCGGCACGACCACGATCGACGCCGACACGCTCGACGTGAAGGACAACGGTGCGCTGATAACCTTCGAAGGCCGCGTGCATGTCCTGATCGAGAACGCGCCGGCGCGCAGCCTGGCAGGGCCCGAGCGCGAAGGCAGCACACCCAACCTCGAAGCGCTTCGCTCCGCCGGCAAGCCGTGAGATCATCGTACCAAGCCATGCAGGCCAACAACAGGTCACCGATGAAACCCTTCTTTATCGCCCTCGCTGCCCTGATCGTGCCGGCTCTGTCCGTCGCCGCTCAGGCTCAGCAGCCGCCCGCGCGGTCTGGCTCGACCCCTGCGGCAGCGCCTGCCGCTACGAGCGCTGCACCTGCCAAGCCGGCCAAGCCGCGCGGCGGCGCTCCGGGCTCGCCCTTCGGCGGCATGGGCGGCGACAGCAAGGAGCCGATCAAGATCGATGCGAACAAGCTCGACGTGCTCGACAAGGACAACAAGGCGGTCTTCTCCGGCAATGTCGTTGCCGTGCAGGGCGAGACCACCGTGCGTTGCTCGGTGATGACGGTGTTCTACGAAGGCCGCGGCCAGGGCGGCACGCCGAAGCCGGCTCAGCCGGCCGCGCAGGGCCAGGGTCAGGGCAATGATGGCGCGATCAAGCGCATCGAATGCACTGGCCCTGTGACCGTCGTCTCGAAGACCCAGGCCGCGACCTCGGACAACGCGGTCTTCGACCGCGCCAACAACAAAGTGATCATGACCGGCAATGTCGCGTTGAACGACGGGCCGAACATCACGCGGGGCGACCAGCTCGTCTACGATACGCAGACCGGCGTCGCCAACGTGACTTCGAAGGGCCGCGTGCAAGGCTTCTTCGTGCCGAACTCGGGCGAGGCCGGCAAGGACAACAAGGCGGGCGCCAAGCCGGCGACCGCGCCAACCAACTGAATTCCTTTGCGGCTGGGGCGGCCGCAGGAAGGCGTTGCCAGTTCGGCGCGCCTCGCATACCAGAGCGGACCCATGTCGAACGCCAGCAGCTCGCGCTTTCTCCAGTGACGGTATCCATCTCTCCGCCTCCCGAGGCTGCCGAGCAGGTGCAGCCCAATGTGACGCGGCCGGCCCCTGCGCCGGCGGCGCGCGCCGGCTTGTTCTCCAGGCTCTTCGGCAAGGGCAAGGACAAGCCCGCGGCTGAAGAGGATGTGCAGCCTGGTCGCATCGCGAGCGCTGTCGGCGGCAGCGGCATCCTGGCCGTCAGCGGCCTGCGCAAGACCTATGGTGCCCGCAATGTCGTGAGCGAGGCCTCGCTCTATGTCCGCAACGGCGAGGCGGTCGGCCTGCTGGGACCGAACGGCGCTGGCAAGACCACGATCTTCTACATGATCACCGGGCTGGTCAGCGCCGATATGGGCGTGATCTCGCTCGAAGGGAACGATATCACGACCCTGCCGATGTACCAGCGCGCCCGGCTCGGCATCGGCTATCTGCCGCAGGAGGCCTCGATCTTCCGCGGCCTCTCGGTCGAGGACAATATCCGGGCGGTGCTGGAGGTGGTCGAGCCGAACCGCAAGAAGCGCGAGCGCGAGCTCGACAAGCTGCTCGACGAGTTCAACATCGCCCGCCTGCGCAAGGCGCCTTCGATCGCGCTTTCGGGCGGCGAGCGGCGGCGTTGCGAGATCGCCCGCGCACTCGCCGGCCGTCCCTCCTTCATCCTGCTCGACGAGCCCTTTGCCGGCATCGATCCGATCGCGGTCGGCGACATCCAGGAACTGGTGCGGCAATTGACCGATCGCGGCATCGGCGTGCTGATCACCGATCACAATGTCCGCGAGACGCTTGGCCTGGTCGACCGTGCCTACATCATTCATTCCGGCCGCGTGCTGACCGAAGGCTCGCCGGCCGAGATCATCGCCAATGCCGATGTCCGCCGCGTTTATCTTGGCGAGGACTTCCGGCTCTGAGCGGAATCGGCGGGCGCTCCGCCTGCCGATGTTGCAGCGCATTAACTTCCCGGAGCGAAAGCCCCGAAGAGCTTTGACGCCGCCGCGGCCTCCGGCTAGTCTGGTTGACAGGCAAGAACCGTGCCGAATTGCCGCAGGCTGAGGAGTCGGGATCGCGATGGCGATGATGCCACGCATGGAGCTGCGCCAGGGCCAGTCCCTGGTGATGACGCCGCAATTGCTGCAGGCGATCAAGCTGCTCCAGCTCTCCCATCTCGAACTGCAGAGCTTTGTCGAGGGCGAGCTCGAACGCAATCCGCTGCTCGAGCGCAGTGACGAGGCTCCGGAGCCGGGTTCGCTGAACGGTGCGGGTGAAAGCCCGCTCGCCGTTGACGCGGAAACCTATGCTCGCGCCGAGAGCCTCAACACCCAGGAGGGCATGGAGGGCAGGCTCGGCACCGGGCTCGACAACGTCTTCCAGAACGAACAACCACAGGCGGCGCGGTTCGAGACGCAAGGGGCCGACAGCTTGCCGATCATCGGCGGGAGCTATGGTGGTTCCGGCGGCTCTTTCGAGGACGGGCCAGACGGCTTCGAGAGTGGCCTGACCAGGGAGATCTCGCTGCACGGTCACCTCAGCGCCCAGCTCGATCTCGCGATCACCGCGCCGGCGGAGCGGCTGATCGGCAGCCACATCATCGATGGCGTCGACGATTCCGGCTATCTGACCGAGTCGCTGCCCGATATCGCCGAGCGCCTCGGCGTCGGCCTCGCCAGGGTCGAGGCGGTGCTCGCCGTGGTCCAGGGCTTCGATCCCAGCGGTATCGCCGCCCGCAACGTCGGCGAGTGCCTTGCGATCCAGCTGCGCGATCGCAACCGCTACGATCCGGCCATGCAGGCCCTGATCGCCAACCTGCCTCTGGTCGCCAAGCGCGACTATGCCGCCCTCAAGCGGATCTGCGGCGTCGACGACGAGGATATCGCCGACATGGTCGCCGAGATCAGGCGGCTCGATCCCAAGCCCGGGCGCGCCTTTGGCGGCTCGGCGGCCGAGACGGTGGTGCCGGATGTCTTCATCCGCGCCGCGCCGGACGGGTCCTGGCTGGTCGATCTCAATCCCGACACACTGCCGCGCGTGCTGGTCAACCAGACCTATCATGCCCGTGTCTCGAAGGCGGTGCGCAACGATGCGGATAAGGCCTTCATCGCCGAATGCCTGCAGACGGCGAATTGGCTGACGCGCTCGCTCGAACAGCGCGCCCGCACCATCCTGAAGGTCGCCAGCGAGATCGTGCGCCAGCAGGACGGCTTCTTCGCTCATGGTGTCGAGCATTTGCGCCCGCTCAACCTGAAGACGGTCGCCGATGCGATCGGCATGCATGAATCGACCGTCTCGCGCGTCACCTCGAACAAATATCTCGCCTGCTCGCGCGGCGTCTTCGAGATGAAGTACTTCTTTTCCGCCGCGATCGCCGCAACCGGCTATGGCGAGGCGCATTCGGCCGAGGCCGTGCGCCACCGCATCAAGCAGATGATCGACGACGAGCCGCCGAGGGATGTGCTCTCGGACGACGCGATCGTGACGAAGCTGAAGGATAACGGCATCGACATCGCCCGCCGAACCGTAGCGAAGTACCGGGAATCACTGCGCATTCCATCCTCGATGGAGCGGCGCCGCGAAAAAGCGGCGATGGCGTTCGCCGGGCGCTGAGCCCTCGGGCGCTCGCCGCCGCCCCTGTTTGGCCGGCATCGCGTCGCGGCGGCTGCCGGAAGTCACGTGTCTCCTGCCATGCCGTCTATGCAGCTCACCCCGTCGATGCATTGACAACCTCGGGGGCCCGTCCTTACCTCCTCAGGATGGTCGGCTACTGACCATGGCGACAAGAAGGGGAAGCACTCCATGAGCTTGCGAATCTCCGGCAAGAATCTCGATGTCGGCGAGGCCCTGCGCGGGCAGGCCGAAACCAGGGTCGCCGCGGCGTTGGGCAAGTACTATGAGGGCGGCTACCAGGGCCACGTCACCGTCGGCAAGGACGGCACCGCCTTCAAGACCGATGGCGTCCTGCATCTCTCCTCCGGTATCACGCTCGAAGCCTCCGCCACCGCGCACGATCCCTATGCCAGCCTCGACAAGATGGCCGAGCGCATCGAGAAGCGGCTGCGCCGCTACAAGCGAAGGCTGAAAGATCGCGCGGCGGCCGCCAACGGACGCGAGCCAGGACTGGAAATCCCCAGCTATGTGATCGCCGCCCCCGATGAGGATATCGAGGAGCACGAGGCCGATCACGCCGGCGAGAACCCGGTGATCGTGGCGGAATCGACCAAATCCCTGCACCAGATGACGGTCGGCGACGCGGTTGCCGAGCTCGACCTGACCGGCGCGCCTGTGGTTATCTTCCGCCATGCTGGCAATGGCCGCATGAACGTCGTATACCGCCGCCGTGACGGTAATATCGGCTGGATCGATCCGCCGGCTTCTCTTTCTTGAAGTCCCGCCGCTGATGGGGTTCAGGCGCCGGCCGGGATGCCGGTGGCGTCTGCATTCCGGCACGGGACATGCATGGATTGGCCTATGACGCTGACCGATCTTCTCCGACCCGACGCGGTGATCTCGCCGCTGCGCGCCAACAGCAAGAAACAGGCCCTGCAGGAATTGGCGCAGCACGCTGCCCTGCTGACCGGCCTGCCCGAGCGCGAACTCTTCGAAGCCCTGCTGCAGCGCGAGCGCCTCGGCTCGACCGGGATCGGCGACGGCATCGCGATTCCGCACGGCCGCATGGCCGGCATCGATCGGCTCGTCGGCCTGTTCGCCCGCGCCGAGAAGGCGATCGACTTCGAAGCGCTGGACGGTCAGCCGGTCGACATCGTCTTCGTTCTGATCGCCCCGGAAGGGGCGGGGGCCGACCACCTCAAGGCGCTGGCCCGCGTCGCGCGCGTGCTGCGCAACCAGGCGGTTCTGGAACAGGTGCGCCATGCGCATGACCCGGCCGCGATCTATGCCATCCTGGCGGAAACGGCAGCCAAGGCGGCCTGAGAGCGGACGGAAACGGGTCCGCGCGAGCTGGCCGCTTCCCTGGAATGATCTCAATCTAGGCTTGGAGGCCTTGGCCCGAGCGGCTATGACGCGGCCGACGTCGCGAGCGCCGCGCGTTCTGCGCATGGCGCCGCTCAACCGCCGGAGCACAGCCCGATGGCCTATACCCATGTCGATCTCTTCCCGCTCGGTGAGGACAAGACGCCCTATCGCTCGCTCGGCAGCGACGGGGTCACGGTCGAGACGATCGGCGGGCGCGAGATCCTGAGCGTCTCGCGCGAGGCGATCAAGCGGCTCTCCGAGCAGGCTTTCATCGACATCAACCACCTGCTTCGGCCCGGCCATCTCGCCCAGCTCGCCAAGATCCTCGACGATCCCGAGGCGACCTCGAACGACCGCTTCGTCGCCTACGACCTGCTCAAGAACGCCAATATCGCGGCCGGCGGCGTGCTGCCGATGTGCCAGGACACCGGCACGGCGATCATCATGGGCAAGAAGGGCCGCAAGGTCTGGACCGAAGGTGAAGACGAGGCGGCGCTCGGCGAAGGCGTCCATGACGCCTATCTCAAGCGCAATCTGCGCTATTCGCAGGTCGCAGCCCTCTCCATGTTCGAGGAGAAGAACACCGCCACCAACCTGCCGGCGCAGATCGACATCTATGCCGAGGGTGAGGACGCCTACAAATTCCTCTTCGTTGCCAAGGGCGGCGGCTCGGCCAACAAGACCTTCCTCTTCCAGGCGACGCCCTCGCTCCTGACCAGGGACCGGATGATGGCGTTCCTGAAGGAGAAGATCCTGACGCTCGGCACCGCCGCCTGCCCGCCCTACCATCTCGCCATCGTCATCGGCGGCACCTCGGCCGAGCAGAACCTCAAGACGGTCAAGCTCGCCTCGACCAAATATCTCGACGCTCTGCCGACCCAGGGCTCCGCCAGCGGCCATGCCTTCCGCGATCTCGAGATGGAGGAGGAGGTCCACAAGCTGACGCAGGCGCTCGGCGTCGGCGCCCAGTTCGGCGGCAAGTATTTCTGCCATGACGTGCGCGTCATCCGCCTGCCGCGTCATGGCGCCTCGCTGCCGATCGGGCTCGGCGTCTCCTGCTCGGCCGACCGCCAGGCCAAGGGCAAGATCACCAAAGACGGCATCTTCCTCGAGGCGCTCGAGACCGATCCGTCGAAATACCTGCCCGAGATCGACGAGGCCAAGCTCGGCGGTGATGTCGTCAAGGTCGACCTCAACCGGCCGATGAGCGAGATTCTCGCCACATTGACGCAATACCCGGTGAAAACCCGGCTCTCGCTGAGCGGGACGATCATCGTCGCGCGCGACTCGGCCCATGCCAAGATCCGCGAGCGGCTGGAGAACGGCCAGGGCATGCCGGACTATCTGAAGAACCACCCGGTCTATTATGCCGGCCCGGCCAAGACACCGGAGGGCTTCGCCTCGGGCTCCTTCGGCCCGACCACGGCAGGCCGGATGGATTCCTTCGTCGACCAGTTCCAGTCCTTCGGCGGCTCGATGGTGATGCTCGCCAAGGGCAATCGCTCGGCGCAGGTCCGCGAGGCCTGCAAGGCCCATGGCGGCTTCTATCTCGGCTCGATCGGTGGCCCGGCAGCGCGCCTCGCCCAGGACTGCATCCGCAAGGTCGAGGTGCTGGAATATCCCGAGCTCGGCATGGAGGCGGTCTGGCGCATCGAGGTCGTGGATTTCCCGGCCTTCATCGTCATCGATGACAAGGGCAACGACTTCTTCAAGGAGCTGAATCTCGGATGATATCGATGCCGTCATTCCGGGGCGCTGCGCAGCAGCGAGCCCGGAACCCAGAGCCGATATCCTTGCATGTTGAAGCGCGACGCTTGCGCTCCATTCTGATCGGGCTGCGACTCTGGATTCCGGGCTCGCCCCTGCGGGGCGCCCCGGAAAGACGGACGAGGGTCGCCGTTGTCGCGGCGCTGATCTTCATCGCAGCCATCCCTGCACTGGCACAGCCGCGTCCCGTTCCGGCGACGTGCACGCGCGATCTGTTCCAGAACGAGGCAGCGATGCGCCAGCGGCAATATCGCATGCAGCAGGTCGCCACGGCCGATCAGGCGACGCAGTGTGTGGCCTGGCGCGACCATGTCGCGTTCATGCAGAAGGCCCGTTCCGTCTTCGCCACCTGCCAGAGCGGACGGCAGCGCGAGGAGAACGTGGGCCAGATGGACCAGTCGCTGGCCGACTACCGGGTGTTGCTTGCCAATCGCTGCGGGGGCCGCTGACTGGCGTTGCTTCTATCGGATCTCTGGCGGCTGGCCGAGCTGCACCTTGAAGAAGGCGAGCACGCTGGCGTTGAACTCGGCATGGAAAGCGGCCCGGTCGAAACCGGGCTGATCGCTGCAGAGCTCGCCGGCCGATTGGGCCAACTCGGCCGGGCAGGGCGGCAGGAAGGAGAAATGCTGCGAGCCGGGCACGACGTGGAAATCGGGCTTCGTCGGCAGCCAACCTGCTATGTCTGCGACACTGGCCGGAGTGACACCGTCGCCGCCGCGCTCGGAACCCCAGAGTTGAACCGGCACCCGCACGTTCTTGAAGCTCCCTGCTGTAAAGAAGACGCTGAGCGGATCGACGATGACCGCCGCCTTGATGCGCGGATCATGGCTGAGTTCCGGAAGCTCTCCCTTGTGGACCTGCGCGCAGAGCGGGTCGCTCTTGCCCTCGCAGAGCCTGAGGCGCTTGCCAAACTGTGGATTGGCGCCGATGGCGACGAGCCCGGTATAGCCGCCGCGGGAAAAGCCGAAGAAGCCGACGCGCTCGGCATCGATCCTTGCCGCATCGGGCCATGAGCCGAGCATGTAATCGACCGCGCGCTTGATGTCGGCCGGCCGCTCGACGAAGACCGAGAACTCGCGCGTACGGCTCTGATCCAGGCTGGTGTCGCCGGGATGATTGATCGCGACGACGATGAATCCGGCGTCGGCCAGAACCTCCGCCGTATCGCGATGCCCGAGGAAGCTTCCGGTCCTGCCGTGCGAGATCACGATGAGCGGGCGCTTCTCACCGGCGAGCGGGCAATTCATGCTGACGGACATGGCGAAAGGCCCAAGCCGTATTTCGCTTTTTGGCTGGGTGCATGGATACCAGACTGCTCCCTTGAGCGGCTGGGGTCCTCCATCGGCGGGGATTTCGACGGGCTTGAATCCGGCAGCTTGCGCCAGCGAGGCAACAAGCCAAAACGCTAGGCAGGACAAGAGACGATGGAGATTCATAGCGTGCTCGCGCTGCGGATGGGGATCAGGAGGTCGGTGCGCAGCGCGGCGGGTGCTATGCCGCGTGATGACGTATCGAGATAGTGCTCCAGCGTGGGCCGATCATCCGGCTCGTAGCCGCTGCCCGGCATCCATCTTGTGTAGAGCGCCTGCGCCGCGGCGTTGATACGGGTGTACGGACCCACCAGCCGCTGCACGGCATAGCGCCCACCGGGGATCTCGAGCATTTCGACGCCGGAGTCCTCTGGCCAAGGATCGGGCGAGGCGACGGCGGCATAGTATCTGAAGCGGTCGGCGTATTGGGGATCGCCGAAGGAGGCGCCCCATTTCTCGGTGATGGTGCGTGTCCCGGCGCGGAGGCGCAGCTGACGGTGCGTGTGAGGAATAGTGGCGAACGATCCCCTATGTCGCAGCGCATGCAGCCATTGCGGTGGTCGTTCGACGATTGCGACAGTCGGCATGGCTTCGTTGTCGCTGTCGATGCTGGCCGTCCCGTCGATAGTAAGAATTGCCCGCTCCATCTGTTGCCGGAATGCGCGCGGCGACAACCCCGTGAACTGGCGAAAGGCGCGGCTGAAGGCCTGCGGGCTGTCATAGCCGACCGCCAATGCGACTTGCGTGATGCTTTCATTCGAGCCGGTCAGGAGACGGGTCGCGAGGGCCAGTCGGACGCGGCGGACCGTGGCGACCGTCGTCTCACCAACCACGCCGGCATAGACGCGGTGAAAATGGAAAGGCGAGAAATTGGCGAGGCGTGCGAGATCGTCGAGACGAAAGTCAGCCGTCGGATCAGCGACGATGGCAGCAACCGCGCGAGCCGCGCGGGCGCGATAATCCTGTTCTGTTCGATCGCTGGCCATCGAGAACAGCCTGCCCCATCTGTAACTCGGAAACTTAGCTGCTTTTGCTAAAGTGTCCGGATGCGGGACCGGCCCGTTTCCTCATATGCATCCCGATTCACCTCATGGATGTGAATACCGCAATCCCTTCACCCTCGAAACGCAGCGTGGTGATGGGTTTGGGCAAGGCGGCATTTGAGGTATGGCAGTCGCATCGCGCCCTGCCGTGTTGCACAGCCGGGTTTCTGATGTGAGCGGCCACGGGATGATGGATGACTAGCGATACGACTTCCCCGCTCGGCATCGCCGTCGTGCCGGTGACGCCCTTCCAGCAGAACTGCTCGATCGTCTGGTGCACGCGCACCAAGGAGGCCGCGGTCGTCGATCCCGGCGGCGACGTCGAGCGCATCCGCGGTGCGCTGAAGGAGCTAGGCGTCACCCCGGTCGCGATCTGGCTGACCCACGGCCATATCGACCATGCCGGCGGCGCGACCGAGCTCGCCGGCGTCTTGAACCTGCCGATCATCGGACCGCACGAGGCCGACAGGTTCCTGCTCGACGCGCTGCCGCAGCAGGGGCTGATGTTCGAGATGCGCGGCGTGCAGGCGGTGACGCCGACGCGCTGGCTCGCCGAGGGCGATACCGTCTCGGTCGGCGATGTCAGCTTCTCGGTGCAGCATGTGCCGGGGCACACGCCCGGCCACGTCACCTTGTTCGAGAAGGACCTGCGCTTCCTGCTTGCCGGCGACACGATCTTCGCCGGCTCGGTCGGCCGTACTGATTTCCCTTATGGCAACCACAAGGACCTGATCGGCGGGATCAAGGGCAAGCTGCTGCCGCTCGGCGACGACGTCCAGTTCCTGCCCGGCCATGGCCCGGCCAGCACGCTCGGCGAGGAGCGTAAGACCAATCCGTTCCTGCAGGGATAGCGGGAAGCCGCGCACCAATTGGAAACCGCGCCGATGGCGAAATTTCCGTGCTTCGCACTGGCAGCAGCGTTGGTGCTGGGCGCATGCAACCCTGCGGATACCGAGCTGAAGATTCTTGCCACGAAAAAATTCCGTGCTCCCGAAAGCACCGGGCGCATCCATTGCTTTACGCCACAGCATTACAGCCTCGGCGAAATCGCCAAGATCGATCGGGCAGCTTACGAAAGAGCCAGCAGGTTGATTCCGCCTGAGATCATGGCGGCCCGTAACGTCGACGATGATTACTCAATCGTGACGGTGATCGATGGCTTGGGAATCTATATCCGCTATTTCGGCTACAGAACCTTACCAGCCGAACACCCGGTCTGCTGGTAACTGCCGAAAGCTCTGAAGAGGGACGCTGCCCAGAAACGCTAACGGCCATGTCCGGAAGAGCGCGCGTACATCCGGCGTCGCTGTCTTCGGGTTCATGGCCGTCTTCAACGGAACGGAGGGCAGTGGAACGCCCTCGACATCACCGTGACGCCGATATGGGATTATGATCCTGCCATTTCAAGGGGCGGTTCCATGAAAGTCGGATCGCTTGCTTAGGCGCCTGACCGCGTTGCCGGTTTCGCGGCCCATGCGATAGTCGCGGCATGTGGGAGATTCTCTCGGCCTATTGGCCGCATATCCTCGGCGTCGTCTCGCTGGCGCTGACCGTGGTAGCGGCGAGCCATGCCGCGATGACCAAGGACGAGGTGCGCGCCGCCATCGGCTGGGTCGGCGTCATCGTCCTCTCGCCGATCATCGGGCCGCTGATCTATGCGGTGGGGGGCATCAACCGCATCCGCCGTGCCGCGATCGTCTCGCAGCGCAAGCCGAAGCTCGGCGCCGATCCGCTGGCGCAGACATTCGAAGTCTCGAACGCTGGCGTCGCCCGCGATTTCGGCCGCCGCTTCGCCGCGCTGAAGACCCTGGGCGACAAGGCGACGCGCCGCCATCTCAAATCAGGCAATGCGATTGCGGTGCTCAGGACTGGCGATGAGGCCTATGCGGCGATGGCAGAGGCGATCGTAGCGGCCGAGCGCGCGATCATCCTCGAAACCTATATCTTTGACCGCGATCCGCTCGGCCTGCGCATTGCCGACGCGCTGATCGCGGCCGTCCGGCGCGGCATCGACGTGCGCGTGCTGATCGATGCCGTCGGCGCGCGCTATTCGGTGCCGAGCATCGTCAGCCATCTGCAAAAGAACGGCGTGCCGACCGAGGTCTTCAACGGCAACATCATCATCGGCCTCAGGCTGCCCTATGCGAACCTGCGCACCCACCGCAAGCTGCTGATCGTCGACGGGCGGGTCGCTTTCGCCGGCGGCATGAACATCCGCCAGGGCTTCACCTCCGAATTCGCCGGCGACGCGGCCGCGCACGATACGCACTTCCGCGTAGAGGGGCCGGTCGTCGAGGATCTGTTCGCCATCGCGGCCGAGGATTGGCGCTTCGCCTCGGGCGAGGAGCTCGCCGGCGAGGTCTGGGCGATCACGCCGGAGGCGGCTCCGCACGGTCCGCCCGTCCTGATGCGCGCGGTGGCGTCAGGGCCGGATGCCAGCCTGGAGACCAATCATAAGCTGCTGATCGGCGCCTTCTCGGTGGCGCGGACCTCGATCCGGATCATGTCGCCCTATTTCCTGCCGGATCGCGAACTGATCAGCGCGCTGGTCACCGCCGCAAGGCGCGGTGTCGCCATCGACATCGTCGTGCCCGACGTCAACAATCTCGTCCTGGTCGACCGCGCCATGCGGGCGCAGTTCGACCAGGTGCTGAAGGATGGCTGCCGGGTCTGGCGCGCCACCGGCTCGTTCGACCACTCCAAGCTGCTCGCGGTCGATGGCGCCTGGGCTTATGTCGGCTCGTCCAATCTCGATGCACGCTCGCTGCGGCTGAACTTCGAGATCGACCTCGAAGTGCTCGATGCCGATTTCGCTGCTGGTATCGAACAGCGCATCGATGCCGCGATCACCAGGGCACGACCGGTCACGCTGAAGGGGCTGCGGTCACGGCCCTTCCCCTTGCGCCTGCTCGACCGGATGCTCTGGCTCTGGTCGCCCTATCTGTGAGGCTGGCGGCGGAGGAAAGCTCCTTCGTCATTCCGGGACAGGCCAACGGCCTGAGCCCGGAATCCAGAACCGACGTGCCTGCTCGCTAAAGCGAAGCGGCCGGCAGCCTTGCCTGGATAGGGCATAGGTTCTGAATTCCGGGCTCGCTGCTGCGCAGCGCCCCGGAATGACGGCGTGGCGCCTCAGGCGTCGAACACGCCCTTGAGGAAGTCCTGCTTGCCGACCTGGAAGCCGTTCTCACGCAGGATGTCGTAAGCGGTCGTGGCGTGGAAATAGAAGTTCGGCACGGCAAAGCGGGTGAGGTAGTCGGCGCCCTTCATCGTCACGGTCGCAGACGGGCCGCGCGGGAAGGTCACGTCCTTGTCGAGGCCGGCGTCGAGCGCCGCCTTGTCGACCGAGGCGATGAAGTCGAGCGTCCTCGCGATCCGCGCCTTCAGCTCGTCAAAGCTCTTCTCCTCGTCGGGAAAGCGCGGATTCTCGGCTCCGCTCACCCGGGCGGCCGCGTTCTTGGCGAAATCCGACATCAGCTGGATCTGGCGGGTGAAGGACAGCATGTCCGGGGCGAGCCGGCTCGACAGCAGCACTTCCGGCTGGATCTTGCGCTCGGACGCCTCAGCGCCTGCCTTGTCGAGGATCGCGTCGAGCGCCTTCAGGGTCTGGATGAAGCCCGGGAAGACGGCGGCGTAGGCGGAAAGCGGCATGGTGGCTCCTCGGCGAACGAAAACGGGCCCGGAAGGGGCCCGCTGCGTTCGTCGATATAAGCCTTTCCCCGCCGATGTCAGCGGGCGCCGGCGTCAGTCCTTGGCGCGCTCGACATAGGCCCCGGTCTCGGTCATCACGACGATGCGGGTGCCGGGGCCGATATGCGGCGGCACGGCGGTGCGCACGCCATTGGTCAGGATCGCCGGCTTGTAGGAGGACGAGGCGGTCTGGCCCTTGGTCACCGGCTCGGTCTCGGCGACCTCGCAGGTGACGCGCTGCGGCAGCTCGATCGCGACGGCCCGGTCCTCGAATACCGAGAGCGAGACCTTCATGCCTTCCTGGAGGTAGGGCGCCATGTCGCCGACGACGCCGCCGTCGACCGGGATCTGGTCAAAGGTCTCGGGGTTCATGAAGACGTACTGCTCGCCGTCCTGGTAGAGATAGGTGAAATCGCGATCCTCGACATAGGCGCGCTCGACCTGCTCGGTCGTCTTGTAGCGCTGGGTCATCTTCACGCCGTCGGAGATGCGGCGCATGTCGATCTGCGTCGTCGGCGTGCCCTTGCCCGGGAAGAAGCTCTCGGCCGAGATGACCGTGCAGAGATGCCCGTCGAGCTCGAGGACGTTGCCCTTGCGGACGGAGGAGGCGATGACCTTGACCACGTGAATGTCCTTGATGCTGCCCACGCGGGGCGCGAATTCGTTGCCGCGCAACTACCGCATCACGCGGTGAAACGGAAGCGCGGTGTCCAAAATCATGTCGTGGACCATTGACATTCGAGCTGCGTAGATACAATTAAATCTGTGAAGCTCGAATTCGATCCCGACAAGAATGAACGCAACATCCGCCAGCGCGGGCTGCCGTTCATGCTGATGGATGAGTTCGCGTGGGAAACGGCGCAGACGCATGAGGATCGCCGCTTTCCATATCCCGAGCGGCGCTTCGTTTCGCTGGGGCTGATTGAAGATCGCCTCTTTGTCGTCTGCTTCACGCCAATACCCGGCGGTATTCGCGTGATCAGCTTTCGGAAGGCAAATGCGAGGGAGGTGAAGCGTTATGAGCAGGAAGCCGACTGACATCGATCCAGCCCTCGCGCCGCTGACGGACGAGGACGGAGAGGTGCGCGAATTGACCGAGGCCGATTTCGCTCAGATGCGGCCCGCCTATGAGGTGCTGCCGCCTGAGCTAGTCGCCCTGATGCGGGAGCATCGCCGGCGGCAGGGCGAGCGCGGCCCGCAGAAGGCACCGACCAAGAAACTGGTCAGCATCCGGCTGGATCAGGACGTGCTGGAGCGCGCCAAGGCTGATGGTCCCGGCTGGCAGACGCGGATCAACGAGATCCTGCGCGAGGCCTTGATGAAGAAGGCGGGCTGATCGCGATCATCATGCGCAACGGTAACCCGCCCTTCTGGCGGCCGGACATCCATGCCGATCGACGCCCGGCGCTGCTGGTGCGCGGGCGGATCAAGGCGGCGCTGCGGCGCTGGTTCGAGGCGCAGGGTTTCATCGAGGTCGAGGCCGCGATCCTGCAGCTGTCGCCGGGCAACGAGACGCATCTGCACGGGTTTGCCACCACGCTGATCGACGATGGCGGCGCCGGCTATCCCTATTATCTGCATACCTCGCCGGAGTTCGCCGCCAAGAAGCTGCTGGCGGCGGGCGAGCCGCGTATCTTCGATTTCGCCCGCGTTTTTCGTAATCGCGAGCGCACTGCCCTGCACCATCCCGAGTTCACCATGCTGGAATGGTATCGCGCCGGGGAAGATTACGAGGCTCTGATGCAGGACTGCGCCGCGCTGCTCGCCGAGGCCGCGCGTGCTGCTGGCACCGCGGTCCTGCGCTGGCGCGGCAGCGAGGTCGATCCCTTCGCTGAGCCCGAGCGGCTGACGCTGCACGAGGCCTTCGCCCGCCATGCCGGCATCGACCTGATGGCTACGCTCGCCGGAGATGGCGCGACCGATCGCCAGGCACTCGCTGCGCAGGCTCTGGCCGTCGGCATTCGCCTCGCGGAGGATGACAGCTGGTCCGACATCTTCAGCCGCGTCCTCTCCGAGAAGATCGAGCCACAGCTCGGCCGCGGCCGCGCCACCATCCTGTGCGAATACCCGATCTGCGAGGCGGCGCTCGCCCGGCCCAAGCCCGGTGATCCGCGCGTCGCTGAGCGCTTCGAGCTCTATGCCTGCGGCGTCGAGCTCGCCAATGCCTTCGGCGAACTGACCGATCCGGCCGAGCAGCGCCGGCGCTTCGAGGCTGACATGGACGAGAAGCAGCGCATCTATGGTGAGCGCTATCCGATCGACGAGGATTTCCTCGCCGCGCTTAGCCTGATGCCTCAGGCCTCGGGCATCGCGCTCGGCTTCGACCGGCTGGTCATACTCGCGACCGACGCGCGCCGGATCGAGGATGTGCTCTGGACGCCGGTCGCGGAACCGGGCAGGGGAGGGCGATGACGATCCACCAGCCACCCGGCCAGCCGCTGAAGACGGTCGACGCCCTCGTCGAGCGGGGTCTCGTCGCGCTTGAGCAGCGTGAGGCGCTGTCGGAGGTCGCCAGGCGCTATGCCGTCTCGGTGACGCCGGCGATCGCGGCGCTGATCGACCCATCCGACGACACCGACCCGATTGCCCGCCAGTTCATTCCTGCCCCGGCCGAGCTCGAAACGCTGCCGGAGGAGCTGGCCGACCCGATCGGCGACGAGGCGCATTCGCCGGTCGAGGGCGTCGTCCACCGCTACCCGGACCGGGCCCTGCTCAAGCTGGTCCATGCCTGCCCGGTCTATTGCCGCTTCTGCTTCCGCCGCGAAATGGTCGGCCCCGGCGGCGATGCGCTCACCGGAGACAAGCTCGACGCTGCGCTCGCCTATCTCGCCTCCCGCCCGGAGATCTGGGAGGTGATCATGACCGGCGGCGACCCGCTGATCCTCTCCGCCCGGCGGATGCGCGAGGTCGCCAGGCGCCTCGCCGCGATCGGGCATATCAAGGTGGCGCGCTGGCATACGCGCGTGCCAATGGTCCAGCCCGAGCGCATCACCGAGGATTATGCCCGCGCGCTGCGCATCCCCGGCAAGGCGAGCTACATTGCCATCCACGCCAACCATCCGCGCGAGTTCACCGCGGACGCGAAGGCCGCGCTGGCGCGCCTCGCCGACGCCGGCCACGTCCTCGTCAGCCAGAGCGTGCTGCTCAAGGGCGTCAACGCCGATGTCGAGACTTTGTCGGCGCTGATGCGCGCCTTCGTCGAGAACCGCGTCAAGCCGTATTACCTGCACCATCCCGATCTCGCGCCGGGCACCTCGCATTTCAGGCTGTCGCTGGCGGAAGGGCAGGCGCTCGTCAAAAGCCTGCGCGGCAACCTTTCCGGTCTGTGCCAGCCGACCTATATCCTCGACATCCCCGGTGGGGCCGGCAAGATCCCGATCGGGCCCGCCTTCCTTTCGGGCTGCGAGACGCCCGGCGCGCAAGGCTTCGCGGAGGACCGCCATGGCGACCTCCATGCCTATCCGCCGGTGGGTGGCGGTGTCCGTTTCGAGGATGAAGTGCTAGACTAAGTCTGATGGACTAAGTTTGGAGCGTAGACATGGAAACGGTGAATATCCACCAGGCCAAGACCAATCTCTCCCGCTTGGTCGAACGGGTGTCGAAGGGCGAGAGCGTGATTATCGCCAAGGCCGGCAAGCCGATGGTCAAGCTCGTACCGCTCGATGAGACTGAGCGCCGGCCGGGACGGCGCATCGGCTTCATGGCAGGGGAATTCACGACTCCCGACGATTTCGACCGCATGGGAGAGGATGAGATCGCCGAGATGTTCTACGGCCGCCCATGAACGGTCCATTCCTCCTCGATACACATCTGATCCTTTGGTCGGCGAGCGAGCCGGAACGTCTCTCGCCGGCAGCTGCGCAGATCATCGAGGACGAAGCGACCATCCTCGCTTTCAGCGTTGTCAGCCTCTGGGAAATCGCGATCAAGAACGGGCTGCGCCGCTCGGATTTCCTTGTCAATCTCCGGCGTTTGCGCCGCAACTTGCTTGAAGGCGACCTTCGCGAGATATCCGTGCTGAGTGAGCATGCTCTCGCGTTGGAGGCTCTGCCAATCCATCACAAGGACCCATTTGACCGCATGCTCGTGGCCCAGGCGGTGGCGGAAGGAATGACGCTGCTGACGGGGGACGCGATCCTGGCGGCGTACGGGCATCCCGTCTGCCGGGTCTGACAGGAGATCATCATGCAGGACAAGCTCCCCCTCGCCATCGTCTCCGATATCGCCTGCCCATGGTGCTTCATCGGCAAGGCCCGGCTCGAGACGGCACTCGCCAATCATAATCTGACCGAGCGCGTCGCCATCACCTGGCTGCCCTATGAGCTCAACCCGGAGATGCCGGCGGAGGGCATGGACCGCACCGCCTATCTCGACGCCAAATTCGGCCCAGGCAAGCGCCGCGAGATCGAACTGCGTCTCTCCGAAGCGGCGCTGGAGAGCGGCGTCACCTTTAACTGGGCGAAGGTGACCAAGAGCGTCAACACCCGCATGGCGCATATGCTCGTCGCCGCCGCCGCAACGGTCATGCGCGGCAGCGAGATGACCGCGGCGTTGTTCAAGGCCTATTGGCAGGACGGGCGCGACATCGGCGATCTCGAAACGCTGGTCGCGATCGCTGGCGAGCAGGGTTTCGACGAGCAGGCGGCGCGCGACGAGCTGTCCAATGACGAGTTGCGCGAGACCGTGATCGGGCTCGAGGCGCATGCTCAGAAGGTTGGCGTCACCGGCGTGCCTTTCTTCATTGTCGACGGCAAGCTCGCAGTGTCGGGTGCTCAGCCGCCGGAGGTCTGGACCCAGGTCTTCGCGCAGGTGCTGGCGGCCAATCGCGAGGAAGCCGCCGACGGATCTTAATAAAGACCTGTCTCAAAAATGAGAAATCCTTGCGCCGCCGCTCGAATCGTGCCTTTCACCAGGTAACAGGCGGAGGGCAGGACGATGACGCAGAAGATCAACGATCTCCGGGACCGCATGATCGTCGCGCTCGATGTGCCGACGGTCTGGGACGCCTATCGCATCGTGTCCACGCTGGGTGACGGGGCGAGCTTCTACAAGATCGGCTACCGGCTCGCTTTCGCCGGCGGGCTCGACCTCGCTCGTCAGCTCGTGATCGAAGGCAAGAAGGTCTTTCTCGACCTCAAGCTCCACGACATCGGCAACACCGTCACCGAGGGCGTGGAATCGCTGACCAAGCTCGGCGTCACCTTCCTCACCGTGCATGCCTATCCGCAGACCATGCGCGGCGCGGTCGAAGGCCGCGGCGAGGCGGCGCTGAAGCTGCTCGCGGTCACCGCCCTGACCTCCTATGACGATGGCGACCTCAAGGATGCCGGCTACGGGCTCGCAGTGCGCGATCTCGTGCGCATGCGGGCCCAGCAGGCCCGCACTGCCGGCGTCGACGGTATCGTCTGCTCGGCCGCCGAGACCGAGATCGTGCGCGGGGTCATCGGCCCTGACATGGCTATCGTCACGCCCGGCATCCGCCCGGCCGGCAGCGCTGTCGGCGACCAGAAGCGCACCTTGACCCCGGCCGAGGCGATCCGCGCCGGCGCCGACCATCTCGTTGTCGGGCGTCCCATCATCCGCGCGGCTGACCCGCGTGCAGCGGCCGCCGCGGTCATGGACGAGATTGCGGGCGCCGCTTAGTCTGCCGCTCCTTTCCACCGGATACGGATACGGCAATGCCCAAGGGATATGTGATCGGTCGCGCCAAGGTGACCAATGCGACGCAATGGGCGGCCTATGCCGCGAAAGCCTCCGAGGTGATCAAGCAATATGGCGGCACGCCTTTGGTGCGCGGCGGCCAGATGTCGGTTGGCGAAGGCGAGGGCCGGGCCCGCAACGTCGTCCTCGAATTCCCCGATTACGCAGCGGCCAAGGCCTATCTGTTCTCGGTCGAGTATGGCGAGGCGCGCAAGCTGCGCGAGGGCGCCGGCGAGATCGACCTGATCGCGGTCGAGGGGGCCTGACCATGGCGAAAGGCTACTGGATCGCCCGCGTCGACGTGCAGAACGAGTCGGAATACGCCACCTACCGCTCGCTCAACGCCATCGCTTTCGCCAAATATGGCGGCAGGTTCCTCGTCCGCGGCGGCGAGTACAAGCTCGCGCGCGGCGAAGGCCGCAAGCACAACGTCGTCATCGAGTTCAAGGACATCGAGACGGCGCGCGCCTGCTACGAATCGCCGGAATACCAGGCGGCCGTGCAGCACCTCGCCAAGGTCGGCCCGGTCGATCTCGCCATCATCGGCGGCTATGACGGGGCCCAGCCGGGCGATTGAGCTCGGCTCTCGCATTCTTCAGGTTCCACTTAAGTCATCCCGGGCGACCGAAGGGAGACCCGGGATCCATTCCGGAGCCTCTTTCGGAAAGGCTCCGGAATGGATCCCGGATCAGCGCGGCTTCGCCGCTCGTCCGGGATGACTAGCCTTGCGGGTTGACTGCTCAGCTCTCGAACAGCGTCCGGAACCGGCTTGGCTGCGAGCGCAGATACTGCTTCGGCGCCTTGACGCTGGCGCCGAGATGGGCGGCCGCATGCCAGGGCCAGCGCGGCTCGTAGAGAATGCCGCGAGCCAGCGCGACCATGTCGGCATCGCCGCCGGCGACGACCGCCTCGGCATGCTCGTAGTCGGTGATCAGGCCGACGGCGATGGTCGGCAGCCCCGTCGCCGCCTTGACCGCCCGGGCCAGCGGCACCTGATAACCAGGCGAAAGCGCGATCTTCTGCGCTGGCGAAACCCCACCGCTGGAGACATGGACGAAGCTGGTCCCGCGCGCCTTCAATGCCTCGCAGAAGGCGACGGTCTGCGCGATGTCCCAGCCGCCTTCCATCCAGTCGGTACCGGAGACGCGCACACCGACCGGGATCGCCGCCGGAACCACCTCGCGCACTGCGTCGAAGACCTCGAGCGGAAAACGCATCCGGTTCTCCAGGGGGCCGCCATAGGCGTCGTCGCGCTGGTTCGACAGCGGCGACAGGAACTGGTGCAGCAGGTAGCCATGGGCGCAATGCAGCTCGATCGCCTGCAGGCCGAGCCGCACCGCCCGGCGCGCCGTCGCGACGAAGGCCTCGCGGATCCGCTTCAGCCCGGCGGCGTCGAGCGGCAGCGGCGGCCGGTCCGTCGCCTGCATCGGCAGCGCCGAGGGGGCGAATGTCTGCCAGCCGCGATCGTCGAGCGGGCGCTGCCCGCCACCGCTCCAGGGTGACTGGACCGAGGCCTTGCGGCCGGCATGGCCGAGCTGGATGCCGATCGGCATGTCGGAATGGCGGCGGACCGCTTCGAGCACACGCGCCAGCGCCGCTTCGTTGGCATCGCTCCACAGGCCAAGATCATCCGGGCTGATCCGCCCGTCCGCCTCGACCGCGGTCGCCTCGATGATCAGGAGCCCGGCGCCCGACAGAGCGAGGTTTCCAAGATGGATCAGATGCCAGTCGGTGGCCGAGCCGTGATCGGCCGAATACTGACACATCGGAGCGATCACGATCCGGTTTACCAGATGAAGGTCGCCGAGATCGAAGGGCTGGAAGAGTTGGCTGGGCATGTCGAGTCCTGAGGTCGCAATAGGGCGAGCGGTCCGGTCGTATCCGGAAAAGGGGCTGGAGAAACGGGGCTAGTGCTGCTGCGTCTCGGCTGCCGCCGCTTTCGCGCTGCTGCCGCGTCGGGCCTTCAGGATCGGCTCGACGATGAAGTGCATGCCGACAAGGCAGAGTCCGCCGATGATGAGCCCGAACACCGCGGAGGCGGCGGCGGTGGTCAGCCATTCGAGCACGCTCGATAGCGCGGGCCAAGCCTGGCCGACCGCGACAGCGACGCCATGGATGGCATGCTCGATCCCGGCGAGCCCATAGCCGGCGAGGCCGTGGATGATGATGCCGCCACCGACCCAGAGCATCGCCGCCGTGCCGACCGCGCTCAGCAGCTTGAGGAAAGGCGGCATGCCGGTGACGAGCCCACGGCCGAGGAGCCGGATGGGAAGAAGGCCGCTGCGGGCCAGCGCGACGCCGGCATCGTCCGCCTTCACGATCAGGGCGACGACGCCGTAGACCAGCACGGTCATGCCGAGCCCGACCACGGCCAGCACCAGCGCCTGCATCCAGAAGGAGGAGGCAGTGACGCCGGCGAGCGTGATCGCCATGATCTCGGCCGAGAGGATGAAGTCGGTCTTGATCGCGCCGGCGATCTTCTGCTCCTCGAGCTGCTTTGGGTCGAGGATGTCGGTGCCGCCTTCGCCGGTGATCTCGTCATGATGCGCATGCGGCACGACGAGCTCGTAGACCTTCTCGAAGCCCTCGAAGCAGAGATAGGCACCGCCTGCCATCAGGAGCGGCGTGATCGCCCAGGGCGCGACGAGGCTGAGGACGAGCGCCGCCGGCAAGAGGAAGAGCAACTTGTTCTTGAGCGAGCCGAGCGCGATCTTGCCGATGATCGGCAATTCGCGCTCCGCCGCGAAGCCGACGGCATAGCGCGGCGTCACCGCCGCGTCGTCGATGACGATGCCGGCCGCCTTGGCGCCGGCCTTGGTCGCTTGCGCGGCGGCGTCGTCGAGCGCGGCCGCGGCGACCTTGGCCAGGGCTGCGACGTCGTCGAGAAGGGCGAACAGTCCCGAACTCATGGCGGTCTCCAGGCGCGGCCGCGGATCGGGCGGCGCGTAGCTGATAGGTGATCCGATTTGCCCTGATATGACAGCAGCGAGGCGCCCGCAGGCAAGCGGGAGCGGATGTGGGCTTGACTCCGGCGCGGTTTGGAGTCGCTTTATGCTTGGAACAAAAAGTGAACATATACTCCTATGGCAGACGCTCCTACCCGATCCCTGGCTGCCCTTCGGCAGAGCCTCGCCCTGGCGGGGCTGGCGCGCGAGCTCGCGCCGGTGGAGCGGGTCGCCTTCGGAGCGCCCTCGCTGGACGAGCCGCTGGGTGGCGGCATCGCGCGCGCCGCCCTGCATGAGGTCTATGCCCCGGCCGCGGCCGATCTTCCCGCCGCCACGGGCTTCGCCGCGGCCCTGGCGCTGCGCGCCGCCGGATCGCGCCCCCTGCTCTGGGTCCGGCAGGATTTCCTCGATGCCGAGGCCGGGCGCCTGCACCCGCCGGGCCTGGCCGAGCTCGGGCTCGACCCGTCGCAGATCCTGCTGGTCAGGGTCCGGGATGGCGAGGGGGCGCTACGGGCCGGTGCGGAAGCGGCGCGCTGCGCCGCGCTTGGAGCTGCGCTGATCGAGCCCTGGGGCGCGCCGCGCCAGTTCGACCTGACCGCCAGCCGCCGCCTCGCGCTGGCGGCTGAGACTTCCGGCGTCCTGACCCTGCTGCTGCGGGTGGCGGCTGAGCCTGAGCCCAGCGCCGCCAGCACGCGCTGGCAGGTGCGCGCTCTGCCGTCGCGGGCGCGCGAGGCGGAGGCGCCGGGCGATCCCGCCTTTGTATTACGGCTGCTGCGCCATCGCGGCGGCCTTGGTGAGCGTGAGTGGCGTGTGGAGTGGAGCCGTGACGAACGATGTTTCCGGGACAGGATTGGGGACGAGGGAGGCAAAAGGGATGCAGCGCCGCTATCTCGCTCTCTGGTTTCCCTATCTGGCGAGCGAGCGCCTGCGCCGCCGGGCCTCCGCCGGGCCGGATGAAGGACGCGATCCCCTTTCCCCCGCTTGCGGTGGGGAAGGGTTAGGGATGGGGGGCCGGAAAGCAGGGCTGGACCATTCGTCCAGTTCAGTGCCGAGCGGCACAGCCCCCCACCCAACCCTCCCCACCGCAAGCGGGGGGAGGGCTGATGGCCGCGGACGACTACCTCCGGATGAGCGCCCGCTCGTCCTGGTCGAGAAGGATCGTGGCGCGCTGCGCCTCGCCGATTGCGACCAGCGGACGGTCAAGCTCGGCCTGACGCGCGGGCTGACGCTGGCCGATGCCCGCGCCCGCATCCCGGAGCTCACGGTGGTCGAGGCCGATCCGGCCGCCGACCAGCGCCTGCTCGAATGGCTCGCCGCGCTCTGCGACCGCTTCACCCCGCTCGTCGCGCTCGATCCGCCGCATGGGCTCGTGCTCGACATCACCGGCTGCGCCCATCTCTTCGGCGGCGAGGTGGCGCTGCGCCAGCGGCTAGGCATCGGCATGCGCCGGCTCGGCCTGAGCCTGCTCGCCAGTATCGCCGGCACACCGGAGGCGGCCCGCGCCCTCTCTCGTTTCGGCGACTGCGCCGTCTCCCGTCCGGGCGAGGACGAGCGACGGACACTGCCGCTGCCAGTCGAGGCGCTGGAGGCTCTCCCTGAGACGGTGATCGCCCTGTCGCGCGCCGGGCTGAAGACGCTGGGCGATCTCGCCGGCCGGCCCTCGCATACGCTCGCCGCCCGCTTCGGCGAGACACTCGTTACAAGGCTGCGCCGCATCCTCGGCCATGAGGACGCCCGCATCACGCCCTTGCGGACACCGCCCGATTGCGTGGTCGAGCGGCATTTCCCCGATCCGCTGCAGGATACCGACGGGCTCGAGGCGATCGTCGCCCGCCTGCTCGGCGAGGCCGGACGCCTGCTCGAGGCCCGCGGCGAGGGCGGGCGTGCCTTCGAGATCAGCTTCTTCCGCAGCGACGGCGCCGTGCGCCGGCTGGCGCTGGAGACTGGCAGGCCCTCGCGTGACGTCGCCGCGATCCTGCGGCTCTATCGCGAGCGCATCGACAGCCTGGCCGATCCGCTCGATCCCGGCTTCGGTTTCGACGCGATCAGGCTAGGGGTGCTGGTCTGCGAGCCGCTCGGCACGCCGCAGGCGAGCCTCGACGGGCGCGCCGTCGAGAAGGAGGCGGTGGCCGATCTGGTCGATCGGCTGGTCGCCCGCTTCGGCCGCGAGCGCGTGCTGCGCTTCGTTGCGCAGGACAGCCATCAGCCTGAGCGTGAAGCTGCGCTGGTTCCGGCTGCGTCCGGCAAGGCGGACGCGGCACCCTGGCCCATCTCGCAGCCGGACGAGCCGCCGGCCCGCCCGCTCCAGCTCTTCGAGCCGCCGCAGCCGGTCGAGACCCTGGCCGAGGTGCCTGATGGACCACCCTTGCGCTTCCGCTGGCGGCGCGTGCTGCACGAGATCGCCCGCGCCGAGGGACCGGAGCGGATCGCGCCGGACTGGTGGCGCGACGGACCCAATGAACACACGCGCGACTATTATCGCGTCGAGGATGCGCTGGGCCGCCGCTTCTGGCTGTTCCGCGCCGGTCTCTACGGCCGCGAGACGACCGCGCCGCGCTGGTATCTGCACGGGCTGTTCGCGTGACCGCCTATGCCCTCCTTTGGACTGGGAGCTGGCCCGCTCCCTCCCCCCTTGTGGGGGAGGGTTGGGGAGGGGGGTATCGAGAGTGCTGTGCTGTAAGGCTGGGCCCAACCAATATCGAGGGCGCCCTGCTTCCGCGGCCGTACGGCTGGCTACCCCTCTCTCTAGCTCTCCCCCACAAGGGGGGAGAGGACAGGGCGCGGTTCCCACGCGCGGGCGATAACCTTCGGCAGGCGCGGTCATGACCGCCTATGCCGAACTCGTCGCCGCGAGCAATTTCTCCTTCCTGCGCGGCGCCTCGCCCGGGCCGAACCTGGTGATGACCGCGCTGCTGCTCGGCCAGACCGGCCTCGGCATTGCCGACCGCAACACGGTCGCCGGCGTGGTGCGGGCCTGGAGCGCGCTCCGCGATCTGCGCGAGGACGGCGTACTGGCTCCCGAAAAGATTCGCGAGGGTGGCAGTCCCGGCGAATACATCTGGGTCGAGAACCCGGCCTTCGCCGATTTGCCCTTCACCTTGCCTCAGCTCCAGGCGATGGCGAAGGCCTTCAAGCTTGCCACCGGTAGCCGCCTTGTCTTCGCCGATGGGACGCCCGACATCGTCGCTTATCCCGCCAATCGCGCCGGCTGGGGAAGGCTCTGCCGTCTGCTCACGTTAGGCAATCTGCGTGGGGCCAAGGGCGAATGCATCCTCAATCTCGACGACCTCCTGAACGACGCCCGCGACCTCCTGCTGATCGTCATGCCGGAGCGTCGGCTCGACGGCCTGCCTGGGCTGCTGTCCCGCCTCGACGATGCCGCGCCCGGTGCGGTCTGGCTCGCCGCCACCATGGCGCGCCGCGGCGACGATCGCCGCCGCCTCGCCCGGCTGAAAGGTATCGCAGCTGCGACCCGCACCCCGCTGATCGCGACCAACGACGTGCTCTACGACGCGCCCGAGCAGCGCGACCTGCAGGATCTGCTGACCTGCATCCGCGAGGGTATGACGATCGACAGAGCCGGCCGCTTGCTTGAGGCCAATGCCGAGCGCCATTTGAAGGCGCCGCAGGAGATGGCCCGGCTCTTCAGAGAGGCGCCGGAGGCGATCGAGGAGGCGCAGCATCTGCTCGGGCGCATCGATTTCGATCTGGGTGAGCTCAGATACGAATATCCGGACGAGCCGGTCCCGCCCGGCTGGGGCCCCCAGGCCTGGCTGGAGGAACTCGTCCGGAGGCGCGGCGAAATCCGCTATCCGGACGGTGTGCCGGACAAGGTCCGCGATCTGCTGGCTAAGGAGCTCGCCTTGATCGGTAAGCTCGATTACGCCCGCTATTTCCTCACCATCCGCCAGATCGTCGATTTCGCCGAAAGCCGGGGCATCCTTTGTCAGGGCCGAGGCTCTGCCGCCAACTCCGCCGTCTGCTACGTGCTCGGCATCACCGCTGTGAACCCGGCCGAAAGCGACGTGCTGTTCGAGCGCTTCATCTCGACCGAGCGACGCGAGCCACCCGATATCGACGTCGATTTCGAGCATGAGCGGCGCGAGGAAGTGATCCAGTGGATCTATGAGAAATACTCGCGTGATCGCGCCGGCATCGCCGCGACCGTGATCCATTACCGGCCGCGCAGCGCCATGCGCGAGGCCGGCAAGGCGCTGGGGCTGACCGAGGACGTCACCGCCCGTCTGGCCTCGACGCAATGGGGCAGCTGGGGCTCCGACATCACCCGCAGCCAGATCCGCCAGGCCGGGCTCGATCCCGATAATCCGGTGATCGCGCAGGCGGTGCGGTTCGCCGTGCGCCTGCTCGGCTTCCCGCGGCATCTCTCGCAGCATGTCGGCGGCTTCGTGCTGATGCGCGGCCGCCTCGACGAGACCGTGCCGATCGGCAACGCCGCGATGGACGACCGCACTTTCATCGAATGGGACCGCGACGACATCGACGCTGTCGGCCTGATGAAGGTCGATGTGCTCGCATTGGGCATGCTGACCTGCATCCGCAAGGCTTTTGACCTGCTGCGCGATAAAGAGGAGATCGATCTGGGGCTCGCGGATGTCCCGCAGAAGGACGACGAGACTTACGACATGCTTTGCGAGGGCAAATCCCTCGGTGTCTTCCAGGTCGAGAGCCGGGCGCAGATCAACATGCTGCCGCGCCTGAAGCCGCGAAAGCTCTATGATCTCGTCATCCAGGTCGCGATCGTCCGCCCCGGCCCGATCCAGGGCAATATGGTCCACCCCTATCTGAAGCGGCGCGCCGGGATCGAGGATGTGACCTATCCGTCGCCCTCGCCGGAGCATGGCCCGCCCGACGAACTCTATGAGGTACTCAACAAGACGGAAGGAGTCCCGCTCTTCCAGGAACAGGCCATGCGTCTGGCCATGGTCGCGGCGAAGTTCAGCGACATCGAGGCCAACGGCCTGCGCAAGGCGATGGCGACCTTCCGCAATGCCGGCACCATCGGCAATTACGAGGCGATGATGGTCGAGCGCATGGTCGGGCGCGGCTATGAGCGCGACTTCGCCCAGCGCTGCTTCGAGCAGATCAAGGGCTTCGGCAGCTACGGCTTTCCCGAAAGCCACGCCGCCTCCTTCGCCAAGCTGGTCTATGTCTCCTCCTGGCTGAAATGCCACCACCCGGCGATCTTCGCCGCGGCGCTGCTGAACTCGCAGCCCATGGGCTTCTACGCTCCGGCCCAGATCGTCCGGGAGGCGCAGGAGGTTGGCGGCGTCGAGCCGCGGCCGATCGATGTGAACTTTAGCGCCTGGGACAATCTGCTGGAGGAGGTGAGCGGCCCTGAGAGACCATCGCTGGAGGGTGGGGGCGATCCCCTTCCCCCCGCTTGCGGTGGGGAAGGGTTAGGGATGGGGGGGCGGAAAGCAGGGCTCGACGATTTGTCTATGTCGCGCCGAGCGGCACTGCCCCCCACCCCGGCCCTCCCCACCGCAAGCGGGGGGAGGGGGAAGAATCGCTGGGCGCTGCGGCTCGGCCTGCGCCAGCTCGACGGCTTCAAGGAGGAGTGGGCGGAGCGCCTCGCCGGCGCGCGCGGCGAGGGCTATCGCGATGTCGAGGAACTCGCTCGTCGCGCCCGTTTGCCGGCCCGCGCCATGCGCCTGCTCGCCGATGCCGATGCCTTCCGCTCAATGGGACTGGATCGGCGCGAGGCGCTCTGGGCGGTGCGCCGCCTGCCGGACGACGAGGCGCTGCCGCTGTTCGAGGTGGCGCAGGCACGCGAGCTCGGCGCCGAGCAGGCCGCTGCACTGCCTACGATGCCGCTAGCCGAGCACGTCGTCGCCGACTACCAGACGGCGCGGCTCTCGCTGAAGGGCCATCCGATGGGCCTGCTGCGACCCCGCTTCGCCCGTGAGTGCATCGCCAGCTGCGAGCAGATTTCAGCCATGCGCGACGGGAGCTGGGCCAGCGTCGCCGGCGTCGTGCTGGTGCGCCAGCGCCCCGGCAAGGGCAATGCCATCTTCATCACGCTGGAGGACGAGACCGGCATCGCCAATGTCGTGCTCTGGGCCCGCGATTTCGAGCGCTTCCGCCGCGAAGTCATGGCGGCGCGGCTGCTCCTCGTCGAGGGCAGGGTGCAGAAGAGCCCGGAGAACGTGATCCACCTGATGGCGAAACGCGTCGTCGATCGCTCGGCCGAGTTGCTCAGCCTGTCTGACACCCATCGCGCCGAGATCGTGCTCACCCGGGCCGACGAATTCCAGCATCCGCAGATCCCGCGGGCGCGCCACCCGCGCAATGTCCGCATCCTGCCGAAGTCGCGCGATTTCCATTGAGGCCGGGAACACAGCCGTCATTGCGAGGAGCGCAGCGACGAAGCAATCCAGGGAGGCGTAGAGCGCTGCCGCCCCTGGATTGCTTCGCTGCGCTCGCAATGACGGTGCAGCCTTGAGCGAAAGCGTCCTAGAGTGCCGGCATCGAATTCGCTCGCGAACGCAGGCCTAAGGAGATAGCCCATGAACATCATCCGCGCCGGGACAAGGGCTTCGGCGAAAGGCCCGAGCGATTGGTTCAGCGGCACTGTCCGCATCGATCCGCTGTTCAATCCGCATGCGCCCGAGCGCGTGCAGGGCGCCAGCGTCACCTTCGAACCCGGTGCCCGTACGGCCTGGCACACCCATCCGCTCGGCCAGACGCTGATCGTCACGGCGGGCTTCGGCCGGGTGCAGCGCTGGGGTGGTCCGGTCGAGGAGATCAGGCCGGGTGACGTGGTCTGGTTTCCACCGGGCGAGAAGCACTGGCACGGCGCCGGGCCGGAGACGGCGATGACACATATCGCCGTGCAGGAGGCCCTGGACGGCAAGGTCGTCGACTGGCTCGATAAGGTCTCGGACGCCGAATACGACGGCCGCGGGCCGGCGGTGATGTGAGGCGCGCGGAGGGAAAAACCCCCTCCCCCTTGTGGGGAGGGCAGGGGTGGGGGTCGCCAAGCCGGAGCGACCGGTTGAACCAGACGCCGCCGTCGCTGCTGCCAAGCCTCGTCTTCTGCCGACGATCACCAAGCGGCACCACCCCCATCCCCATCCCTTCCCCACAAGGGGGAAGGGAGGAGCCCAGGCGATCGGCCTTTCGCAGAGGAATCCGAATAGGGAAAGGCGGCCCTCAGGCCGCCTTCTTGCCCGCATCGAATGGAATCTCGATGTCGACGGCGAGCGTCGAGACTTGGGGTCCGCGCTCCATCCGGACGGTGACCTTGTCGTCGTCGACCTGCACATGCTTGGCGATCACGCGCAGGATCTCGTCGCGCAGCTTGGTCACGAGGTCGGAACCATCGGCCGACAGGCGCTCATGGGCGAGCAGGACCTGCAGGCGCTCGCGCGCCGCGGGAGCCGACTGAGGGCGGAAGAAGAGACGACGCAGGTTCATGCCGCTTTCCTTCCGAAGATCTTGCCGAAGAAGCCGCGCTTCTCGCCGGGGATGGTCATCGGCAGGTTCTCGCCCTTGAGGCGACGCACGGCGTCGAAATAGGCGAGCGCCGGGGCGCTGCGCTCATCCGCCAGGGTGACGGGCGAGCCGATATTGGAGGCACGCAGCACGTCCATGCTCTCCGGGATGATGCCGAGCAGCGGGATCGACAGGATCTCGAGGACGTCGTCCACCTTCAGCATGTCGCCGCGCTCGGCGCGGGCGGGGTCGTAGCGGGTGAGGAGCAGATGCTTCTCCATGCGCTCGCCGTTCTCGGCCTTCAGAGTCTTCGAATCGAGCAAGCCGATGATGCGGTCGGAATCGCGCACCGAAGAGACCTCCGGATTGGTCACCACGATCGCGATGTCGGCATGGCGCATGGCGAGGGTGGCGCCGCGCTCGATGCCGGCCGGGCTGTCGCAGATCACCCAGTCGAAATGGCTCTTCAGCGCGCCGATGACCTTCTCGACGCCCTCGGAGGTGAGGTTGTCCTTGTCGCGCGTCTGCGAGGCCGGCAGCAGGTAGAGCGTCTCGACTCGTTTGTCGCGGATCAACGCCTGCGTCAGCTTGGCCTCGCCCTGGATCACGTTGACGAGGTCGTAGACCACCCGCCGCTCGGCACCCATGATCAGGTCGAGATTGCGCAGGCCGACATCGAAGTCGACGACCACGACCTTGTCGCCGTTTTGCGCCAGCGCCGCGCCCAGGGCGGCGGAGGAGGTCGTCTTGCCGACGCCGCCCTTGCCCGATGTGACCACGATGACCTTGCCCATTGACCTCTCCTAGTTCCGGTGGACGCGTTGTTTGGTCGACATTTTGAGTTGCGCGAATTCTTGTCGTTCGACCGGTTCCGGTCGAACGGAAAGCGCGCTAGGCGATTGACCCGGCCGTGAAGGTTTCGCCTTCGAGCCAGAACTGGGCAGGCTTACCGCGCAGGCCCGGCTCCAGGTCCTCGGCCGTCTTGTAGTAGCCGTCGATGCCGACCAGCTCGGCCTCGAGCTTGCGGCAGAAGATGCGCGCCTCTGCATTGCCCAGCGTGCCGGCCATCGCCCGCCCCCGCAGGGTGCCGTAGATATGGATCGAACCGCCGGCGATGACCTCCGCGCCGGACGCGACCGATCCGACGATGGTCACATCGCCCTCGGAGAAGATCGACTGCCCGGAGCGCACCGGCTGGGTGACGACGAGCGACGTCGGCGCGGTCCTGGCGGGCAGCGGCGTGGCGGGCGCCTCTGCCATGGTCTCGGCGGCAGGGGCTTCCTTGGCCGGCTCGGCCGCTGGCTCCTCGATGTCTCCGGTCGCCTTTCCGCCCGACATGGCCGGCGGCAGGTCGTTCCCGAGCATGGAGGGGCGTGCGCCCTCGATCCCCATGATCCGGACATTGCGCGCGCCGAGCTTGCCGACGAGATCGCGCAGCTGCGCGCGGTCGATCTCGAGGCCCTCGACGTCCAGTACGACCGGGCGCCGCAGGAAGAAGCCGGCGGAGCGGCCGGCGAGATCGTCGAGCCGCACCAGCCAATCCTCGAAGGGCAGCTCGGGTGTCAGCGTCAGCGCGAGATAGGATCGCCCCTTGAGGCGGATCGGCCGGGGTTTGGTTAACACGGCGGTCATCTTGGTAAATTTTCGGTTGCTCAGATGTAGGAATCGAATGGTTAACGAGCGGTAAATCGCTCGGGCGATTATCGGGGAGAACGGCCCGGAAAAGCGCCAAAATGTGATAAAAACCTATTATATATCAATATGTTACTATTTTATCGCGCTGATGCGCTGCCGTTAAAACCAATGAAGGAGACGCCTTGCGGGATTGGTTTGCCGAGTCGGTGGCTGTCCAACGGTCGGCGCTGAAGGTTGGCGAGCCCGGTCATGCTTCGGCCAGATCGCGCTTGACAGAAATGGCGGACAAACTAGCACTTGCCGCAGCGGGAGAGATCGGTCCGACGTCAAAATCGGACCGGCGCCGACGGAGCAACCGCCCCGGAAACTCTCAGGCAAAACGTACCGCTGCCGATGATTCGACTCTGAAACGCAGAACCGCAGTTCTGCGCCGATGGTGCAAGTCGACAGCCCAGCTGATTGGGCGCGACGAAGCTCTCAGGCCAATGACAGAGGGGGTGCTGACGACCCGCATTGCGCGGGCAGGAGCACCTATGAGCACATCCGACATCTCGCGCGTCGCCGTCATCGGCGCGGGCATTACCGACATCACCACCGCCTATAACCTCGCCCGGCGCGGCTGCCCGCCCTATCGCCATGGCAGCTTCAGCTTGCGACAGGCGGAGAACAGCGAGCGCAGGACGACGAGTGCTGCTTCAATACGCGCCTCCCATTCGATGATATCACTTCTGCGAGGACGGGCGATCTTGCACCTGACCTTGTTCCGATCCCACACCTGCTTCCGCTAAACAGTCCCATGAACTCTGCCGCACGACACGATAACGGGATCGCGGTCGCTCCCGGGAACGCCGCCGGGCCGATCGTCGTCCTGAGCGAGGCCCTGAGTTTCTGGGGCGGCGTCGATCCCGCCACGGGAGTGGTCATCGACGTGCATCACCCCTCGCATGGCGTCTCGCTCGCCGGTGCGGTCGTGATGATGCCGAGCAGCCGAGGCTCCTGCTCCGGCTCGGGCGTGCTGCTGGAACTCGCACTTTCGGGCAGGAACCCTGCGGCCCTGATCTTCGCTGGTCCGGAGGACACGCTGACGCTCGGGGCAATCGTCGCCTCGGAGATGTTCGGGCGCCACATCCCCGTCATCCGCCTTTCGGAAGGGGCCTTTGCCGCCCTGTCGGCCGCGACGGACGCGACGATCGCACCGGACGGGATATGGGCGAATGGCGGGCGTGTGCGGATTCCTCTTTCCGCGACGGCCCATGACGACCTGCAGCTTTCCCTTGCCGACCATCGCATGCTCGCCGGGGCCGAGGGCATCGCTGCCCGGCAGGCGATGCGCATCATCTGCGCCATGGCCTGCCAGCAGGGGGCGACCGACCTCATTGACGTGAGGCGGGCCCATGTCGACGGCTGCATCTATGCCGGCCCGGCCAATCTGATCTTTGCCGAGAAGATGGAGGAGCTCGGAGCGCGCGCCCGCGTTCCGACGACGATGAACGCCATCTCGGTCGATTATGCGAACTGGCGCCGTCAGGGCGTGGCGCACGATTTCGGCGAGCCGGCGACGCGTCTCGCCGACGCCTATGTGCGCATGGGATGCCAGGCGAGCTTCACCTGCGCGCCCTACTCCCTGCCGGATCCGCCGGGTTTCGGTGAAGCGATCGGCTGGTCGGAATCGAATGCGGTGATCTTCGCCAATTCCGTGCTCGGAGCCCGGACGGCGAAGCACCCGGACTTTCTGGATTTCTGCATCGCCGTCACCGGCCGGGCACCACGCGCCGGAGCTTTTCTCGACGAAGGCCGGCGGGCGCGCCGCGTGGTCCGGATCGACCTGCCGGAGAACGCGAGCTCGTCGGCCTGGCCCCTGATCGGCTATCTCGCCGGCCTCGCCTCGCCCGATCGAATCCCGCTGATCAAGGGCCTCGCGAAGACCCGGCCGACACGGGACGATCTCAAGGCGCTCTGCGTCGCCTTCGGGACGACCTCCGCCGCAGCCATGCTGCATGTCGAGGGCATCACGCCGGAAGCGGAAAGCCTCAGCGGCACTCCCGAGGACGAGATTTTTGTGACGCGCGAAGACCTTGCCGCCGGCTGGCGCAAGCTGAGCAGCGGCCCCTCGGATGTCGACCTCGTCGCAATCGGCAGTCCGCATGCCTCTCTCGACGAGTGCCGGGCCGTCGCGGAGCGTCTCGATGGCCGCCCTCTCGCAAAGACCGTCGCCGTCATCATCACGGCCGGGAGAGAGGTCGTGGCCGCGGCAGAGGCCGATGGAACGATGACGAGGTTGCGCGAGAGCGGCGTCGACGTCATTCCCGACCTCTGCTGGTGCTCGATCACACGCCCGGTTTTCCCGGAGCAGGCCAAGGTCGTCCTGACCACCTCCGGCAAATACGCCCATTACGGGCCGGGGCTCTCCGGCTGCATGGTGAGGCTCGGAACCCTCGATGACTGCATCGAGGCTGCCCTCACAGGCATCGCACCCGCCCGTTTGCCGGCCTGGCTTGCCGGGCCAGGGTGAATTTGTCTGGCACTATTCTACGGTCACGCCTTGCGCGGTGCCGATGTCACGAGCCAGATGCCGCAAACGATGATGGCGAAGCCTGCCAGGTGGAACCAGACGATCTGCTCGCCGAGCACGATGAAGCTCAGCGCTGCGCTGGTTGGCGGTAGGAGGTGCATGAACATGCCGGTCCTGCCGGGGCCGAGCACAGCGACCGAGCGGTTCCAGAAGACATAGGCCAGGATCGACGGGAAGAGCGCGAAATAGATCAGCGCGCTGGCGGTCGCCATGGTGGGCTGGAAGCCGCCCTGCAGGGCGTATTCCCAGGCGACGGCCGGCAAATGGAAGAGGACGCCGAAGAACACGGTCACGCCGAGGAACGCCATCGCCGGCAGCCCAGCCGGCCGCCAGCGGATCAGCACGGTGTACAACGCCCAGCAGCTCATGCCGGCGAAGACCAGAATGTCGCCCCGGTTGAGCGCGACGCTCAGAAGCGTCCCTGGATCCCCCCGGCAGATCACCAGAACCGCCCCGCAGAGCGAGAGCGCGATCCCGGCAAGCTGTTGCCGCGTCAGGCTCTCCTTCAGGATCAGATAGGCCAGCAGGAAGGTGGCGACAGGAAGCAGGGAATTGACCAGCGCTGCGTTGGCGACCGGCGTGTAGTGCAGCGCCGCGTAGACGAAACAGTTGAATGCAGTCACGCCGATCGCGCCAAGCAGCGCGAGGAATGGCAGGTTGCTGCGGATGCGCGGCCAGGAATCGACGACTGGCCGCCAGCAGAATGGAGCCAGGATGAGAAGGACCAGGCTCCAGCGCCAGAACGACATCTGCACGGGCGGAATCGACTCGCGCATCAGCCGCGCGATCAGGAAATTGCCCGACCAGAACAGAGGCGGGAGCGTCGCCAGCCAATAGGCCGCACGCGGCACGCCTGCCTGCGGCTTTGTGGCTGGGACAGTCCCGCCGACAGGTTCAGTGCGCATCCGAGGGGCGCCTGGTGCCGGGCAGCTCCGTATAGCGTCCGAGCACGACGTTCACGCCGACGGCGAGCAGGAATACGACGATCAGCAGCGCGTACATACGCGGCATGTCGAAGGTCGCATAAGTCTGGATCACCGCGTAGCCCAGCCCCTGATTGGCGAGCTTGGTCTCGGCCAGCAGCGTGCCGATGATGGCGACACCGAGTCCTATGCGCAGACCGTTGATGACCGGAGCGCGCATCGCCGGCAAATAGATCTTCGAGATCATCTGGCCGACATTGAGCCGGAAGCTGAGGCCGACCCGGATCAGCACGGTGTCGATCTCGCGCATCGCCGCGGCGACGCTGATCGCGACTGGAAAGAACGAGGACAGCGCGCCCATCGCGACCTTGGACCCCGGCCCGACGCCGAACCACATGATCAACAACGGAAAGAAGATGATCTTCGGGGTCGGCCCGAGATAGTGCAGCAGCGGTTCATAGGCGCGCTGCAGGAAGCGATTGCTCCCGAGCAGGATGCCGACGGCGACCCCGCCGCCGCCGCCAATGAGGATCGCGAGCGCCACCTCGCCGGCGGTGACACCGAGATTGGCGTAGAAGGTCGGCTCGACCAGGAGATGGACGAGCGCGCGTATGATGAGGAGCAGCGACGGCACGACGTCGCGATAGAGCAACCCCGAGCGCGCTGCGATCTCCCAGATCGCCAAGAGCCCCACGACGATGCCGATCCGCGTCAACAGCACGGCCCGCGCCTGGTCCATCGTCGTTGGGCGGGTTTCCGTCCGGCCGAGGGTCGTTGTCGTCATCGCGCCGTCACTCCGGGTAGACGAGGCCGTCGATGCGCAGGCTCATTTGCGCGGCGGGATCTGGATCAGCTCGGCGAGCTGCTCCTTGGTCAGCGGCTGGGCTGTGTATTTCAGCGCCACCGCGTCGGGAACGATGGTGTCCAACCCAACGATCTTGTCGGGGTCGAGCGCTTCCTTCGGGAAGAAATCATCCCGCGTGCGCCTGGCGATGGCCTCCGGAATCCCGACGAAATCGGCATAGGCCTTGATCGCTGCATCGCTGGCATACATCGCGTCGATGGTCTCGCGATAGGCGGCCATGTAGCGATCGATCACGGCCTTCTTGTTCTGGAGCGCGCTGGTGTTGGCGATCAGCAGGCGGACCGTCTGGCTTTTGAAGGCCTGGGTGTCGTTGCCGGTTGCGACGACCCGGATCTCGCCCTTGTCGAGCTGCGGCAGGCCGAAGGGCGGCGCAGCCCAGCCGACATCGATCTGGCCGGACATCACCTGGGTCAGCGTCGGCGCCGGGCCCCCGGTCGCGGTCGGGCGGATCCTGAGGCTGTTCTCCTTGATGAAGGCGTTGACGACGCCATGGGTCGACGAGCCATTGGTCGAAAACGAGACCGTGTGGTTCTGCAGATCCTTGAGCGCCTTCACCGGGGAGTCGCTTTTGACATACCAGTAGAGATCCTTCGCCCCGGTGGTCTCCGCGCCGATGATGCGGATCGGCGCGCCCTTCGAATAGGCTGAGAGCGCTCCCATGATGCCGCCGGCGACGCCGATGTCGACGCTGTTGGAAAGCACGGCCTGCTGGGTCTCGCCGCCACCCTGGGTGTAGAGCATCTCGAGCTCGAGATTGTGCTTCTTGAAGATGCCGAGCCTCGTGCCGACTTCCGAGATCGAGGTATCCCAGTTGCCGCGCTGGCCGATCGCCAGCTTGAGCTTGTCCTGGGCGGCTGCGTCCTGCGCCATCGACAGCGCGAAGCTAAGTGCCGCAAGCGTCGACATGACCGTCTTGAATGTCGTCATCCTGTCCTCCCCTGTCGCCAGCTCGGTGCGGCTGGCCTTCATCGTCCTGCCTTCGCTTCTGTGGCGAAGTGGAAAGCCCGGAAGCTTCTCGGTGCCTCAGATCTTGAAGGCCTCCAGCGTGCTGGAATGGAAGAGCTCCTCGACCGAAAGCCGTCGCGAGGACAGCCCCTGGCTGTGATGGGCCTGGAGGAACGCCTCCAGCGCGTGGCGATTGGGGCCCACACCATAGGACCAGAAATCCTGCCCCATCAGGCTGCGGGCCGCCTGCAACTGCTCCTCGACGAAAGGCAGTGTGATCTTGGTGGCGGATGTGTCCGCGAGCTTGGCGAGGGCGGCGGCCTTGGACTGTTCGAAGGCCTTCAGCAGTGCGGCCGGCAGCCAGGGCTGAGCTTCGACGATGCTGCGCCGCACGCACAGCACATGCATGATCGGGAAGATCCGGGTGCGCCGATAATAGTCCGACGCAGCGGCGGTCGGGTCCGGGAACAGGCGCGCGATCCTGGGGTGGCCGGCCTCGAAGGCCGGCGGTGAACGCGGCCCGATATAGCCGTCGATCTCGCCGTCCATCAGCATCTCGTTGAGCGAGCGGTCGGCCGGTGCCGGCACGACCGTGATCTCCGGTGGCAGCTCGATGCTGATCTTCTCGGCGCGGCCTGGCTGCTCCAGGCCGCCACGAACCCAGGTCACCTCGCTCGGCTTCACGCCATAGTCGTTTTCGAGGATCGCGCGGATCCAGACGCAGGCGGTGAGCTGATATTCCGGGCAGCCGATACGCTTGCCCCTGAGATCCTCGGGCCGAGCGATGCCGCGATCGGTCCTGATGAAGATGCCTGTGTGGCGGAAGGCGCGCGACAGGAAGGCGGGAACGCCGACATAGGGGCTGTCGCCACGCGCCGTCTTGAGGGTGAAGCTCGACAGCGAGGCCTCGCAGACGTCGAATTCGGCATGGCGGAAGGCGCGGAAGAAGATTTCCTCCGGCACCAGCTTCATGAAGACGGGGTCGACACCGTCGATCTGGACCGCCCCGTCGATCAACGGGCGATTGCGATCATAGTCGCCGATGGCGATGGACAGGCGCAGATCGGACACGCAATTCCTCCCGGCTAGAGACGGATTCACCGATCAGGTTGAATCAACCTGATCGGTGAATCCGTCTCCAAATCATTGAAAGAGAACGCGTTGTCCGATCAGATTGCGTAGCAACCTGATCGGCGCGTGCTCTAGCGCGTCGGGCGCGCCATCATTTTGCGGCAGAGTGCGCCGCGCCGGCGGAGGGCACAAAGACTTCCGCGAAATGAGAACAAGACGTAGGCCGTATGGGAGGCGGTTCAGGAACCGACGCGACGGGCGAGCGAGCCCAGCGATTCCAGCAGATGCTCGGTGACCGAGGCGAAGAAGCGGTCGACCGCCTCTTGCTGGCGGAAAGCAGGCGCGTTGCCGGGCCTGATCAGGTAGAGCGTCCGCTTCGGCGGCTGGTCCGAGATGCGCTGCATGGCGAGCTTGCCGGTGCGCAGCTCCTCGATCGCCGTGCCATAGGGCATGATGCTCGCCGCCACGCCGCGCACGACGAGTGCCCGCATCGCCGGGACGGATTGCGCTTCGTAGACGATACGCAGCGGCAGCGAGAACTTCTCGGCGGCCGCCTTGAGCAGCTGCTGGACCATGTCGCGCTCACCGGCCTGCACGAGGTCGTGGCTCAGGGCCTCGGCCAGGGTCACCGTCTCCGGTAGAACGCCTTCGGCGATCGGCCTGATGAGGACCAGCTCCTCTTCGAACAGGGCCGTCCGCTCGATACCCGGGCGCGGCTGGTCGATGCCATAGGCGAAGGCCGCGTTCAGCTCGCCGCGCTCCATCGCGGCGATGAGGCCGTGGCTCAGTTCCTCGACCAGGCTGAGCGAGACCGAGGGCATGCCGTTCTTGGCGTCGATCAGCAAATCGGGGCCGAGCTGGAGCATGATGCTCGGCGTCAGCCCCATCGTCAGCATTTCCTGATCGTTCCCGGCCAGCGCTTTGACGTCGCGCCTGGCGTCCTCGACATCCTTCAGGATACGTCGGGCGCGCTCGAGCAGCAGCTCTCCCGCCTGCGTCAGCACGACGCCGCGCGAATGGCGCAGCAGGAGTTCGGTCTGGAGGTTCTGCTCGAGCTGTCGGATCTGCAGGCCCAGCGCAGGTTGCGCGACGTTGAGCTGCTCAGCTGCCTTGGTGATGTTCCCGACTTCGGCGATCCCGACGAAATATCGAAGCTGGCGGAGATTGATCACTGCCTCCCAGGCATGTCTTCTTGGCAGCCATCATGCGGCGCTTCAGCAGTCGCGACAAGGCGCAGCCTGCCGCTAGCGGCCGGGCCGGAGCCAGCGCTCCATGCGCTCGAGTGCCGCGAAAATCACGACGCTGACGAGGATGACGAAGACGATCGTCGCGAACACGCCGGCAAGGTCGTAGCGCTCCGCGAGGTCGTTGATCAGCTGGCCGAGCCCGCCGAAATTGATCAGGAACTCGACGCCGATCAGGTTGATCAGCGCGAAGACGAGCCCGAGGCGGACACCGACGAAGATCGTCGGTATGGCAGCTGGGAATTCGATCTTCCAGAACTGCTGCGAAGGGGTGAGATTGTAGCTCAGCCCGACATTGATCAGGCTCTTCCTGACGCCTTTCAGCCCTTCCAGCGTCTTGAGGATGACCGGAGCAAGGCCGGCCACGAAGCCCATCGCGATGATCGTGGCTGCGCTGCGCCCGAAGATGACAAGGAAGAGCGGATAGGCCAGCACCACGGGCGCGGCGGCGATCGCAGCCACCCAAGGCTCGGTCGCGAGCGCGAGGATCCGGACCTTGTAGAGCAGCACCCCGAGCGAGATGCCGACGATGGAGACGAGGACGCTCGCGGCCAGCGCCTCGCTCCCCGTCATCATCAATCGCTCCAGCAACTGTTCCTCGGCGAACAATCGGCCGAAGCTGCCGAGAACGGCCGAGGGCAACGGGATCACGAACTGGTTCAGGAGGCCCAGCAGCAGCAGGAGCTCGACAAACCCCAAGACGAGGCCGACCGTGGCGAAGCCGATCGCGAGAGGCGGAATTCCGGCGAGCCGCATGGTTCAGCCCTTCCGGCGGCGGGCGCCCGCCTCGGATTCGGCCATGCCGCGCGAGGCCTCCTCGCGCAGATCATGCCAGATTTCGGCGACATGGCGGCCGAAAGCCTCGCTGCCGACGACGTCGCCCGTGCGTGGCCGCGGCAGGCGGATGTCGACGATGCGCTTCACCTTGCCGGGGCGGAACGTCATGATGATGACCCGGTCGGAGAGCTGCACCGCCTCGGTGATATTGTGGGTGATCAGCAGGGTCGTCTGCTTCAGCGCCTCTTGAATCTTCAGGACCTTGTCGCCGAGCAGCAGGCGGGTCTGCTCGTCCAGCGCGGCGAAGGGTTCGTCCATCAGCAGGATCTTGGGCTCGAACACCAGCGTGCGGGCGATGGCGACGCGCTGGCGCATGCCGCCCGAGAGCTCGGCCGGGTAACGCTGCTCGAAGCCGTTGAGGCCGACCATGTCGATGAAGTGCCGCGCCGCCTCGTGGCGCTCGGCCTTGCGCACGCCCTTGACCTCGAGCGGAAAGGCGACGTTGTCGAGCACCGTCCGCCACGGAAAGGTCGATTCCTCCTGGAAGACCATGCCGATCGAGGGATGCGGGCCCGAGATCACGTCGCCGCCGACGCTGACCTTGCCCTCGTAGCCGCGCACCAGCCCGCCCAGAATGTTGAACACGGTCGACTTGCCACATCCTGACGGGCCGATGATCGAGACGAACTCGCCGCGCTCGACCGAAAACGACATGTCGTCGACGGCGGTGATGGCGCCTTCGCGTGTCTCAAAGCGCATCGTCACGCCGTCGATGACCAGGTCGGCCTCTTTCACGGTCTCGGCTAGACGCAGTTTGGCGGCCGAAGCGGACATTGTGCGCTCATCCCTTGGCTGGCCGTCGCTCATCGTCCCGAGCCTCGTCCAGCTGTTGTCGCAGCTGGGCGGCGCGCGACGCTGGCGCGCCCGGAACGGTCGAGGCCCGACTGAGTCGGCGGCATGTCATCCTTCCCTCGCGCGGCCGTCTTGGCTTCTGTTCGCGGCCTACGCAGTCGCCACGTTAGTGACGCCGCGCGGGCAAGGTCCAAGATTATCTTGCTTGGCCAGTCAAACTTTTCAGGATGGGCGGGTGCGCGCTCTATCGAGGGCGCGGATGCGGCCTATACTGGCTGGCCCTGACTTCGGAGACGTGAACGATCGTGGCGACGACGGGGAACGAGAACGGTGGACCGCCCGGAGCGTTGGACGACCTGCCGTTCGAGAGCAGCGTCGGCTACCAGCTGCGGATGGCGAACCGAGCGACACAGCGCTATCTGCAGAGCAAGATCGAGCCACACGGAGTCACCACGGGCATGTGGTACTTTTTGCGAGCGCTCTGGCAGGAAGACGGGTTGACCCAGCGCGAGCTGTCCCGCCGGATCGGCACGATGGAGCCGACGACGCTGGCCGCACTGGCCGCCATGGAGAAGGCCGGCCTGATCAGCCGCGAACGCGACCTGCATGACAGGCGAAAACTGCATGTGCTGCTGACGCCGAAGGGCCAGGCGCTCAGGGCCGAGCTCTTGCCTCTGGCGCAGGAGGTGGTCCAGCAGGCGACCGCCGGCTTCACGCCGGAGGATAACGCCCGTTTTCTCGGCTATCTCGCCGCGGTCCAGCGCAATCTCGCCGATATGCCGGACGAGCTTGATCCTGCCGGGGCCGCCTGAGCAGTCTCCCGGCTTTCAGCCCTTTGGCGTTTGCCCGGCATGGCGCGTCATGCCGGCCGCCATCGCCGCATTGTAGCCTGGCATGACGCGGGCATCGATCAGAACCGACGCGCCGGCCTTGGCTGCCTTCACTGCCTCGCTCACCGCATCGCGCAGGCCATCGACCGTCCGGATCGGGCCGATGCCCATCAGCCCCTGGGCCCTGGCGATGGCGGCGATGTCGATATCGGGCTCGTCGATGCGCTGGCCGATCCATTTGTTCTCGACCGGGCGCTGGCGCTGCTTTGCGACGCGTTCCTGATGGATCTCGTCATTGTAGAAGGAGCGGTTGTTCGAGATGATCGCGACGAAGGGCAGCTTGTAATGCGCTGCGGTCCACAAGGCGGAGGCTGCCATCATGGTATCGCCGTCACCGAGAACCGCCACCGGGAGCCGGCCCGAGCCCTTGAGCGCCAGGGCCGCGCCGATCAGCATGCCCGGCCCCGAGCCGATGCCGGCGCCGCCATCGATTCCGAGATAGTCGAGCGGGTGCCGGAAATGCCAGGCCTCGGTGGCCCAGCCGAGCGGCAAGCGAACCAGGCTGATCACCTCGTCCCGCAGCGCTTCGCCCATGGCTGCGGCGAGCGAAACGACGTCCAGTGGACGCTCGCCGTCGAAGGCGAGCGCCGGCAAGGTCGGGCGGATGGCCGGGGCCGCGCCGGGGCCGGCTCCCAATGCGTCGGCGATCAGGTGCATGGCCGCATCGGGATCGGCGGCGAGATGCAGATCGGCCGGCGCGAGTGCCTGATGGTCCATGCTCCAGCCATTGTGGAGATGGTGGTCCAGGGAAACGCTGATCACGCGGGCGGACAGGGGGCTATCGGTTTGGCGCAGGGTGCCGCCGAGATCGACCCAGTCGAAGGCGAGGATGAGGTCTGCGGCGCGGATGGCGTCGACCGCCTGCGCATCGAGGAAGAAGGACGGCTTGGCTGCGTGCAGAGGATGATCCGTCGGGAAGACGGCCGCGGTCTTGATGTCGGTGAGGACGGAAGCGCCGAGATGCTCGGCCAGCGCGACGCGGCGGGCCCAGTCGCCCTCTGCGCGCGACATCCGGCCGAACAGGATGAGCGGCGCCTTCGCCTCCCGCAGCAGGGCGGCCGCCTGGCTGATCTCGGCGGCTGCGGGGACGCTCGGCGATGCCACCGCGAAGCGTCTCGGGTCCGGCAATGGCGGCATCTCATCGAGCCGCTTCTCCTGCATCGAGACGTCGAGGCAGACATAGGTCGGGGCCTGCGGCGCACTGCGCGTGAGGTTGGTCGCGCGGATCAGCGCGTCGACCGTAGCCGCGACCGAGACGGGCTGGTCGTCCCATTTCACATAAGGCCGGATCAGGGCCCCCTGGTCCTTGGCTGTGTGCAGCCAGTCGATCCAGGGCCTGCGCTCGGCCGCGTCGACCGGGCCGGTCGCGCCGAGGATCAGCATCGGCACGCGATCGCACCAGGCGTTGTAGATCGCCATCACGCCGTGCATCAGGCCGACATTGCTGTGCAGGATCACGCCCATCGGCTTGCCCGTCACCTTGGCGTAGCCATGGGCGACGGCGACGGCATGCTCCTCATGCAGGCACAGCAGCATTTGCGGCTGCTGGTTGCCGAGATGATTGACGAGGCTGTCGTGCAGGCCGCGGAAGCTGGAGCCGGGATTCAGCGCGAGATAGGGGATGTCGAGCGCGCGCAGCATCTGCGCGACGACGTCGCTCCCCCAGATGCCGTTGTCGCTCGCCGCAACGGGCACATCGATACCGGACAGCGTCAGGTCGTTCATGGCGGTTCCCCGGATGGTTCTTGCGAACGACGCTGAGACCGACTGCCTTGGGCAGTGATCCCGCCCGCCCCTGACGCGTCAGCTCGGCAGTTTCAGGCTGACATGGATGTTCTTTTCCTGGGTGAAGGCGATGAGTTCGCCAAGGCACTCCTCGCGGCCGATGCCCGACTGCTTCCAGCCCCCGAAGGGCGTGCCCAGGAAATGCTTCGCGACCTCGTTGATCCAGACGAAGCCGGCCTCCGCCGCCAGCGCAGTGCGGTGCGCCTTGACGAGGTCATTGGTCCAGATCGAGCAGGTCAGCCCGTATTCGACGCTGTTGACCGTCTCGAGCATCTGCGCCTCGTCGCTCCAGGGCATGACCGAGAGGACCGGGCCGAAGATCTCCTCGCGCGCGATCCGCATCTGCGGCGTCACGTCGGCGAAGATCGTCGGCTCGATGTAGAACCCCCCGGCGAGCCTGGGGTCGTCCGGCACGCGGCCGCCGCAGACCAGCCTGGCGCCCTCGGCCGTCGCTGAGGCGATGAAATCGAGGATGCGGGCGTGCTGCGTTCCGCTGACGATCGCACCCATGGTCGTCGCTTCGTCCGTGGGAATGCCGGGCACGAAGCCGGAGAGCTTCTCCGGCAGCCTGGCGAGAACTGCTTCGTAGATATCGCGGTGGATGAACGCCCGGGTGGTCGAGCCGCAGGACTGGCCGCACCAGGTGAAGTTCATGCCGCCGACGACGGCCGCAGCCACCCGCTCCGGATCGGCGTCGGCAAAGGCGATCAGCGCGTTCTTGCCGCCGAGCTCCAGCAGCACCGGCTTGATCGTGTCGCTCGCCGCCTTCATCACGGCGCGGCCGGCCTGGACGCTGCCGATCAGCGCGACCTTGTCGATGCCGGGATGACTGGCGAGAGCGGCTCCCGCCTCCCGCCCGCCGGGCACGACGCTGAGGACGCCCTGCGGCAGCAGGCCGCCGATGAGCTCGGCGAGCCTGAGCGAGGACAGCGGCGCCTGCTCCGGCGGCTTGATGATGACGGCGTTGCCGGCGGCCAGCGGCGCCGCCATCTTGCCGGCGCAGAACATGAAGGGGTGGTTGAAGGCGAGGATGCGGGCGACGACGCCAAGCGGCTGGCGTACCGTGAGATTGATCGCATCGGGCCCCATCGGGATGGTGTCGCCCTTCATCTCGGTGACGAGGCCGCCGAAGAAGTCGAGCTGTGCCGCGGCGATGGCGGCGTCGCCGATCATCTCCCGGATGGGATTGCCGCAATTGGCGGCGTCGAGAGCCGCGAGTTCGCGGGCATTCTCGCGCACGACCGCGGCGATCGCCTTCAGGATGCGTCCGCGTTCGAGCGGCGGCACCTGGCGCCACGCCCTGAAGCCCGTCCGCGCCGCAGCGACCGCAGCATCGATATCGGCCGCAGACGCCTCGGCGACATCGCAGATGGGCTCGTTCGTGCCGGGGTTGAGTGTCGAGGCATAGCGTCCGGACAAAGGATGACGCCAGTTTCCACCGATATAGAGGCTGCGGCCGGTCGGCGCGGGCTTGTCGAGCATCGGCAATCTCGTCAGCAGATGTAAGGCTCTTCCCCTCCCCCTCGTGGGGAGGGGATAGGGGTGGGGGGCGTCGGACCGGGTTCCAGCGTTCCGATCAAGGCGGCATGGATCGTGTCGATCACCATGTCCGCCTCTGTCATGACCTGTCGGTTGGTGAAGCGCAGAACCCGAAAACCTCCGGCCTCCAGCCAATTTGTCCGGGCTTCATCGTAGCGTAGCGCTGCCTCGGCCCCGTGCTGATCGCCGTCGACTTCGACGATTAGCCGGGCTCGCAGGCAGAGAAAATCGACGACGTAGGGTCCAAGCGCTACCTGCTTGCGGAAATGCGTATCCTCCTGCGGAAGCCGCTTGCGCAGCAGCATCCAGAGCTTTTTCTCCGGCTCGGTCAGCATCCGGCGAAGCGACGGAGCATGAAGTTGCGCGGATGGCGATGCGACGGCCTTCTTGTCTCGCGCAAACGGCATCGCCCGCTGTCCCATCGAAGTGTCCTGCTTTTCGCCCCCCACCCCTGCCCCTCCCCACAAGGGGGAGGGGTTCGCCGGAGCTCGCGTTGCCACACTCCCTCATGACTGCAGCGCGATCCAAGACTTTCGCGATTGGTCACCGATACGGGAACGTGCTGGCGCGGAACGCCTCAACCCCGCGCAGCCGCCATCTCGGCCTCGGTCTCGTCCTGCTCCATCCCGTCGAGCACCGCGACCTCCTCGCTCGACGCACCGAGCTTGCGCCAGTCCTCGCTCTTGGGAACGATGCCCTGGTAGGAGCGTAAGCTGGCCTGCGGGATATGCGGCTGGATCAGGCCGATGGCCTCGCTGCCGGCGGCGTGCTTGCGCGCGGCATCGATCATCACGCGGCGGAACTGGACGATGGCGATGTCGCTGGCGCCGAGGCGCTCGCTGGTGCGATCGGCGATCGGCCCCATCGATTCCCACATCATGATGTCCTGGTTCGGAATCCCCGGCACGCCGGTGAAATCCCCCAGCTTCATCGCCTTGCGGTCCTGCAGGTAGTTGTTCGCCTTGTTGCGCAGCATCGGCTTGTAGGCCTGGTCGAGATCGATGCCGATTTGCGCGACGCAGAACTTGCGCCAGCTTTCCTGGTCGATGCAGTCGTCATTGCCCCAGGCGATGAAGTGGAAATAGCTCGAGACGTCGTCCTTGGGCACGATCACCGTGGCGACATTGTAGGAGGCGTTTGGCGGGATCAGCGCCGCGAAGGGGGCGACGAAGACCGTCAGCCGGATGTAGTCATGCGTCTGCGCGTTGACGATCGGCCGCCGGATCGCGGCGTAGCGAAAGCCGTAATTCGTCAGCTGAACCTGGATGCGCGGGTTCTTGTCCGTCGATGGCCGCGTCCAGTGCGTCGCCGTCGTGCCCGCGGTGGTCACGCGGGCGGGCTTCATGTCCGATGAGTGCAGGCTGGAGGAATGGGCGGAATCGATCTGCCCTTCCATGATCTGCGCCCAGTTGCACGGCAGGTCGATCTTGACGATCGAGACCTTGGCCTCCGGAGTCGGAGCCCAAGGCGGCGCCTCGAACTCCGGCATCAGTTCCCTCGGCCCCATATAGACCCAGATGAAGCCGCCAGCTTCTTCAGTCGGATAGGCCTTGTGCTGGACCTTCTCGGCAAAGCCGCTTTCGGCCGGTTCAGAGACCATCTCCAGCACTTTGCCGTCCACGTCGAACTTCCAGCCATGGTAGAGGCAGCGCAGTCCGCATTCCTCGTTGCGCCCGAAGAACAGCGAGGCCTTGCGATGCGGGCAGAACTCGCCGAGCACGCCGATGCGCCCGTCGGTGTCGCGGAAGGCGATGAGGTCCTCGCCGAAGAGCCGGACGCGAACCGGCGCCCCGTCGCTCTCGATGAGCTGTTCGGAGAGCAGCGCCGGCACCCAGTGCCGCCGCATCAGGCTGCCCATCGGGGTGTCGCCTTCGACGCGGCAGAGCAGTTCGTTCTCTTCGCGGGTGAGCATGCGGATCCCTCCCAAAATGCGCTTCGGACTAGCCAGCGTCAAATTACTTAGATATCTAAGTGTAAGATTAGTCCGGTTCGAAACGCTTGTCGAGAGCGGCTCGCGGAGGGGAACATGACCGAGGAAGCAGCGACCATCCGGGTCACGATCGCGGACAAGCAGATGGTCGCAGAGGACATCTGCCTGTTCGAGCTGCGCCCGGCCGACGGCGGCCCATTGGCGCCGTTCACGCCCGGCGCCCATCTCGGCGTCAGGGTCCCCGCTGGCGAGATCAGGAAATACTCGCTCTGCAACGATCCGGACGAGGCCGATCATTACGTCATCGCCGTCAAGAAGGAGCTCGGCGGCCGTGGCGGCTCGATCAGCCTGATCGACAGGACGCGTGTCGGCGACGAGATCGCGATCACGGTGCCGCGCAACGATTTCGCGCTGGAGCCCGGTCCATCCAGCTACATCTTCATCGCCGGCGGCATCGGCATCACGCCGATCCGCGCCATGATCAGGCATCTGCTGGCGACGCGGGCCGAGCCGTTCAAGCTCTATTACTTCACGCGCAGCCCGGAGATGATGGCCTTCCGGGACGAATTCCTGACGCCGGAGTTCCGCGGCAAAGCGGTGATCCACCATGACGGCGGCGACCCGGACAAGGCCTATGATCTCTGGCCGGTCCTGGAGGAGCCGAAAGGCGCCCATCTCTATTGCTGCGGGCCGCGCGGATTGATGGAGGCGGTGCGCGACATGACCGGGCACTGGTCATCGGCCGCCGTGCATTTCGAGGATTTCGGTACGGTCGGGGTTCGGCCGGAAGACAATACGCCGTTCACCGTCGTGCTGGCGAAAAGCGGAGAGCGCCTCAAAGTGCCGGCCGACAAGTCGATCCTCGAGCGGCTGCGCGAGGCCGGCAAGGTGCTGCCCTCATCCTGCGAGAGCGGCACCTGCGGCACCTGCAGGACGCGGCTCGTCTCGGGCGAACCCGAGCATCGCGACCTGGCGCTGGCCGAGCATGAGCGCGCCCGCAACATCATGATCTGCGTGTCGCGGGCAAAGTCGCCCGAGCTGGTGCTGGATTTGTGACGATGGCCGCAAGACCAATGCGAGACATCGCCGAAGAGAGCTCTTCCCTTCCCCCTGGTGGGGAAGGGAGAGGGATGGGGGGCGTTCCGCTTGGTGAGCGCTCACCAAGTCGTTCGCCCCCCACCCCTACCCCTCCCCACGAGGGGGAGGGGGTTCCCGCGCCTCGGCCTCCTGCACCCCGCGACTTCCGCCCGGCCGGTCGTGACCTCGATCGAAAGCTGCCGCGATGAGCGAACCGCTGCGTCTCGGCGTCATCGGCCTCGGCCGCGCTTTCATGCTGATGCTGCCCACCCTGGCGCGTCATCCCCTCGTGCGGCTCGTCGCCGCCGCCGATCCGCGCGAGGAGGCGCGCCGGCAATTCGAGAGCGATTTCTCTCGGCAAGGTGCGCCGGCACGCAGCTATGACAGTGTCGAGAGGCTCTGCGCCGACGACATGGTCGAGGCGCTCTACATCGCCTCCCCGCACCAGTTCCATGTCGCCCATGTCCGCCTCGCGGCGGCCCATGGCAAGCATGTCCTCGTCGAGAAGCCGATGGCACTGACCATCGCCGACTGCCAGGCGATGATCGAAGCCGCTGATGCCGGCGGCGTGCATCTCCTCGTCGGGCACAGCCATTCCTACGACGCACCCTATCTCAGGACCGCAGAGCTGATCCGTTCGGGCCGCTTCGGCCGTGCCCGGATGATCACGGCCTCGAACCACACCGACTTCCTCTACCGGCCGCGCCGGCCGGAGGAACTCGACACCGCGCAGGGCGGCGGCGTCGTCTTCAGCCAGGGCGCCCATCAGGTCGACATCGTCCGGCTGCTGGGTGGTGGGCTGGTCTCGACCGTGCGGGCCACGACCGGCCGATTCGACCCGGCGCGCCCGACGGAAGGCGCCTATCAGGCACTCCTGGTTTTCGCGGACGGAGCGAGCGCGGCGCTGACCTATAGCGGCTATGGCCGCTATGACAGCGACGAGCAGCTCGGCTGGATCGGCGAGATGGGCCAGCGGCGCGATCCCGAGAGTTACGGCACCGCGCGGCGCGGATTGGCTGAGGTTTCGACGCCGGAGGAAGAGGCGGCGCTCAAGAACACCCGCACCTATGGCGTGGCGAAGAGCCCCGTCGCCGCGCCAACGGCGGCGCTCGGGCACAATCATTTCGGGCCGATCACGGTCTGTTGCGAACGGGCCGACCTTCGCCCACTGGCCGAGGGCGTGATGGTCTACGCCGACGACCGCCGCTGGCTGGAGCCGCTGCCGGCGCCGACCGTGCCGCGCGCCGAAGTGGTCGATGAACTTTATGCCGCCGTCAGGTCCGGCGTCGCGCCATTGCACTCCGGCGCCTGGGGCATGGCGACCCTCGAAGTCTGCCTCGCGATCCTGGTATCGGCGCGAACCGGCCGCGAGATCGCGCTCCAGCACCAGGTCGCGCCGGGCTGAGCTGGCGCGGCAAGCCCGCTACAGCCGGTTGGCCGGCTCCTCCGGAGCGGGATTGTTGGCGTTCGAGGCGAGGATCGCGATCGTGTCCTGCTCGGCGGCCGCGGCGCTCTTATAGCGCGGGGCCGTGGTCACCAGCGGACGTTCTGCGTCGGCCGGATAATAGATTTCGATCGCGAAGCGGCCGGTTGCGTGATCCTCGACGGGCTCGATGCGAATGAGCGGCATGATGGACCCTCCTGGCTGGCACGCCTGATCGCAGGACTAGACCGCGCGCGGCACGTCCGGTCCAAGACAAAAAGACTTCTCCTGCCAAGCATTTTCATGCCGACGCCATGCGAGCGCTGGAGCTCCAGCCGCTTCCTCACGGCATTTGCAATGCCATAAGGGGCAGGGGCCCTAGTGGTGCCGAGGGCTTCAGCGGTTTTTAGAGGGGATGGGCTGGTGCTGCGAGAGAGGATTGAACTCTCGACCTCTCCATTACCAAGGGAGATACTGAAAGTAAATTATCGCTATATTGCTAGGGTTAGTGGGGTGGTTTTGGCGTTGCGCGGAATATGCACGGATACGCATTTGCTAACCTCGGACAATACTAGAACGAAAAAGGACCGGGCGCAAGGCTCCGGTCCTTTTGTTAGTGCCATCCGCGGAAAGCCCGCCAAGCTATTCGGGCTCTTGTGTATCGAGTAACCGCTAATCCGTATGCGGACGCTTCCTTGGGCGTGGGCGGCCACGATGTCGCCCTGGCCTCGTCCAATTGCCGACATCGCCCGTCGAAAACAGCCTTGAGTCTCCGCCTCCGCCTGCGACGGGCGTCGCCCTCATCCATGGATGTCACGCCCGCCTCTCCTTCAAATCATTCCGCGCCCCTGTGCCCGGAACCAACCGCCCCGACAGCTCCAAAGGATCCTCCCACCACCAGCACTCTCGCCAGACCTGCGGAACTTTGATCGTGTTGATTGCGTCAATAAGCGGCCTTTGCGGAACGTGGGTGTAGCGCCGAGACATGTCGTCGACAGCATGCCCAAGTATCTGATCTTTGACGTACGGATGCACGCCATTAACCACGAGCTGAGTTGAGACGCTGTGCCTGGCCGTATACGGCGATACGTCTTTGATTCCGGTCCGCCGACGAGCGCCAGCAATCGCCGTTTTGATCTGGCCGCCGGCGTTCTCCATGATGGGGTACGGCTCGCCACGCGGCTTGCGAAACACCGCCCCGCCCCGGGCGCAGAGAGAGTCGAACAGCGGCACTAGGAACTCGTGAATCGGGATTCCGCGGCCTTCGCCAATCTTGGACTTGCGCAGCGTGATCCATCGTTCCGGCACGTTGACCATATCGGCCTCGAGTACGAAGAGCTCAATGGGTCGCATGCCTGTGAAAAATAGCGCGGTCATGAGCATGGCTGGCGCAGGCGACATAGCGCCCACGAACCGGGCCGCGTGCTCGTAGTTGGTCGGGGCGCTGCCCGACCTGAAGCGCTTTAGCTCCTGCACGTTTGTGCCCTTGGGGCGCTTAGGCAGCCGCCACTTCTTTTCCTTAGCCCAGCCCTCAATCGCGGCGTAATTCCACACGGCTCGAAACGGCGCGTAGAACTGGCGTACCTTCGTGTCTCGTAGCGCTGTCGGGTAAAGCCGATGCGCGAGGCCGTCCAGGCTCTCCTGCGTGATGCTGGCTAGCTTCTTGCCGCGCAGTTCTTCGACTAGTCCGCGCGGCTTGCCGTCGGCGCCGACTTCCATCAGAAACCTATCGGATCCGCCTGCGGCAATGAACGCTGCCGCGGCCCGGTCGAATGTCATCGTCTCCTTTAGACCGTTTACGGTCTCGTCTAGGAGGCGTGACTCCTCTTTGATCCGGAGCGTTTCAGCCGCTTTTCGGTCGCTCGTGCCACAAGAGATAAATACGCTTTGTCCTCGGACTGTACCGCGGAGATACCAGTTGTCGCTGCCTTTGCGCTGGACGAGTCGGAGCGGCATCGCATCACATCCCAAATTGCTAAAACGTCGCTGTCGCTAAAGCGAATGTCGCGACCAAAAACAGTACACAGTCCATGCCGCCTGGCTACTCGGCTGACGGCGTGCCGGGTGGTCTTTAGATAGTCCGCGGCCTCACCGAGCGTGAATACGCGCCCCAGCGGCCCGTTGTCGTTGGCTGCGGTCATGTAAGGCGCCCCAACGATTTCGCGGCGACTACAAAAGCTACCAACCCGGCGAACCAGTAAAAGCTACTCAGCATAAACATCAGGTAGCTCGAGATTCGAAACGGACCTGAATCGCGATCGATCTGCCTGGACACGGCGTTACAGGTGTAACCAGCGGCGAATAGTCCGAGCGCCAACGGAAAATACCAGTTCATCTACCGCTCTCCCGCCGCTGAGAGCATGGCGCGCCACCCCACTGCCTTGAACTTGGAACTGCGCTTTATTGTAAGGATATCGTCGGTGTGCGACGACGGCTTGTGCCGCCAGCAGATCCGAACCTCTCCGTCCTTGTCGACCGCGTAGAACTTCGTGCCCCACGGCGCGAACGGCGCGCTCGCGATGTCGTGCCACCCCTCCGCCTCCTTCGGCTTGGCGGCCTCGTAGGCGAGGATGGCGGCGCGCGCGAGAGCCGGAGCCGTGGTCGCGCCGTTCAACCGCTCTTCCTCGGGGAGCTTCCATTGCCGCCAGATGGCATCGATCGCGGCGTCCAAGCCGTTCGGGTCTAGCCCCTTCAGGTCAGTCGGCATGGCTGCTGGCCTCCTTCCAGGCAAGATCGAGTTGTTTCGCCAACGCCTCAGCTTCTTGCTCGGTGTTGGCCACATCATAGAGGATCAGGCTATTCGGCCAGCGACCGTACACGCGGTATTCGGTGCGTGGCGGGAAACTGAACGGTACGGCCACCTTCAGGATGCGGTATCGACTGGAGAAGAAAGCCAAGATCAGAACGGTGATGCTGATGAGCATGCCGAGGATCAGCGCAAGGTTCGCATAGCCCCGCGCAGTCGTGGGGATCAATCCTTCAAACATCATCTCCTCCGTTGCTGCTGGTGGTGGGGCGCAGGGCTTGGCGGCCGGCGCGTTCAGCTAGAAGTCCCGCGAGCCGCGATCGATGCTGCGGTTTCGTGCTCGCGAACCGGATGCAATGCCCGAGGTGCCGGTCCTCCATCTCACTGATGTAGAGGATTTGGCTGCGGTCGCGCTGGCGCCACTGATCGGCTGAGCAACGCGGCTCGTCCTCGTGTCGTTGCGCGTGCCAATCCCGCTCCTTCGGATCGGGCAGGAAGTTCGTCAGCTCACCCACGGTCCACCTCCTCGCCGGAGCGGGCTCGCCGCCAGTAACCGCGGTGATCGGACGGGAAGCCGTGGCTTAGCGCGGCCTCGACGTCGTACAGCGCAGCCAAGTACCCGCCTGCGAAGCCTTCGGACGACAGCCCGGCGGCATCCGCTTCGGCGGCGGCGAGGGCCGCGGCGATCCGAGAGGCTTCGGAGCGGAGGAATTCGCATTCCTCCATCCGAGCGGCGCGCATGGCTTCGCGCTCGGTGGTTAGTTCGATAATCCGATCAGCACGGCGATCCATGCATGCGAGCCGTTGCTCGCTCTGAGCGGTCACCGCCGCCACTTCGGCGCTCAGCTTGTCGAGGCGGTCGGCGGCACGCAGCTTCAACTCAGACGGCGGGATATAGCGACGAGGCTCGTGCCCGTAGGTGAATACCTCTTGCGTGGCACGCAGTTCCGCCACCAGGTCAGCATCGCACGCGGTCGTCGGAGGGAGAGGGGCGGTCATGCTGCGGTCCTCACATCAATGCCAGTTGCGCGGATCGTCGAGCGGGTCTGACTTGTCAGTCCACCGCGCCCATGCGTCGCCAATTGCTTTCGCAATGAACACAGCCGCGCTGCCCGCCAGGAAGCTGAAGGCCGCGACCACAACGACGCCGCTTTTGGTTGCTACGAGCATCAAACCGGCTCCTGACGAGAGTCTTCTCTAGATTCTGGAAACACCTCAGTGGCACCTGCGCATCTCGCGTCTTTCCACCCGTCCCGCCAGTCCAAGCTTGCCCCCGCTTGGTAGTCATCACCACGAACGAAAGCGTTCCAACCCTCGTCGTAAAACTCCCAGTTGTCTGCCATCAAACCGGCTCCATTTCGGGCTGCGGCTGGTTTGCCGGGTTCAGCATGTTGGTGAAGATTTCGATTGAGGTTTTGCGCTCGACTAGCGGCCTGAAACGAACGGCTGCGTACCCGGTCAAGCCGTCGTAGATTTCGAATGCGATAGGCGCGCGGCAGATTTCTGCCAGCCATACCAGCGCTAGACCGTGTGCTCTGAAGCACCTCTTGATGGTATAAATCTCGCCTTCGACCGGCTCCTCACCGGGATACCAGTCGCGGGAAACAGGGTTGAGCGCTCGTGGGTCTGCGTTAACGCAGACAACCCTCTGTCCGACACGAAACGTCACCACCACGCCTCCCAAGTCGTTGCCAATCCCGTGAGATGGTTCCATGTGAAGAGTAATTTCATAGCGCGAGCACCATCCTGGCTTCGTAATTGTCGTTGTCAGCATTCGTTCGCGCGAAATCTCCGAACAATATTTTTGCACACTTGTCGTATGCGTCGGCTGCGGATTGAATTGTCGTAAAGCCGCTGACACGAATATTTACTAGATAAGTTCCTGTCTCTGGGTGGAAGGAAACACCCTTCTTGCCGACATTGCTGTTACGATTCGGTTTCCTGTTTCTTGAATTCTCTGCGTGAGTTGCCTCGCGCAAATTTGACCAAGCATTGTTGGAGCGGTTTCCGTCGATATGATCGACGATTTCCTTCGGGTCTCGGCCAGTCATGATTTTCCATGCAAGACGATGAGCGGAAAATACATCCCCATTTATGGAGATCAAGACGTACCCAGCAGAGTAGCCGCCCGCTTCTTCGCCTGCCCTCTTTCGATGGCGACCTAGTCTATCTCTTACATACAGAAATTTGCCAGTCTCCGGATCGTAAGAGACAATAGCTAGGATTTCATCCACATTTGGAAGGTTTCGCCTGCTTCTTTCTCTACCCATCTATATGGACTCCCGTTGCGGTCCATATAGTGGTCACACAATCATTTGTCAAATGGTTTGGATAAATTTAGGCAGCAAGTTTCAGCGTCGCCCCAGTCCGCAGTACCTCTCCAGTCTCAACCAACCGGTCCAACGCAGCCGTTACCTGCCGCCCGTCAGCCTTCGACACGCCCTTGGCACGCAGCAGTATCGACCGGGCCAGCGTTCCGCCCTTCGCCCGACGGAGTGCGTTCAGGACGGATTTGCACAGGCCCTCGAATTCCGAACCAGCCATGAACTCGTTGACGCCGCGGTCCAGGCAATCAAGCGAGCGTTGAACGATCGACCATCCCCATTCGACATCGTCGACCGTGACCCGCGCCGCTTTGCCTTCCCTACTCAAAGCCCGCAGCACCGCCAGCTTCTGCGACTGTTCCGCGGCACGACCAACGACGCCTTCGTGGCCCTGGCGCTCTTCGATCTGCCCAATCTGCCAGTCTTCGATATCGAGCCAGCGACGCTTGGCGGCGTCCGACTCCCACGGGATAGCCGCCATACCGGGCCTGCGGCTGGCGTCAGCGACCGCGCCGAGGCCAGCGCGGCAATCCTGCTCTGCTGACTTGATCGCCGCTATCAGGCTTGCTGGCGCGACCATGATAGCCGGTGCCTCCTGTCGCTCCGGCATTTCGGTCGCGTGAATCACCGTCATGCGGTTTAGAAAACCATCGCTTAGGTTCGACTCGGTCAGGCCGTCATAGAACGTCGTCGGCGTCGTCACTGACATCAGCGTCAGGGTAGGGCAGTGCAGGGGCTCTGGATCCAGCCTTTTCGGATCCGAAAACTGCTTGCCCATCCACAGGTCCGTACTGAGGCTGTAGATCTCAAGCAGCGCACGGCGAACGGTCTGCGACCACGACGCCGCGCCCTTGCCGTTGACCGACTGCAGCAGCAAGCCAAATTCGTCTAGCGGCATCACGACGCTAGGCCGCTGCCGCAAGATCCGCTCAACCGCGCTGTCTGAAGTCGGCACGCCGGCGCTGACAAGCTTCAGCATGCCGCAGTCGTTCGCCAGCGTGCGGATAGCCTTGAGCGGATGCCCCTTGCCGAGTGCCGACGCGCCCAGTCCGACAAGATAGACGTTCAGCCCGACGCCCGTGGGCCCGACGAAGCGGCGGCCGTAGACACCAGCCACGAAAGCAATCGCCGTCATCATGGCGAACTCAGGCACGGGCCTGCGTCCGTATTCCAGCGTCCACTTCGCAATGGCCTCTAGCAGCCCGCCTGCGTTGCCAGGAATGAACGGGTCAACCGCACCACGGGGCGCTGCAACCGCAACGGCGGGGGTAGGGGCGGGCGCTGGCGCGTCCGCTTCCGCCGCTACAGCAGCCTTCGGAAACCAAGGCTCGAGCCCGTACAGCGTCGGCTCTTCAAACCCTATCCGCGCCTTCAGCCAGTCCGCGGCGAAGTCGAAGCCGCAGCCCATAGCCGACATGACTAGGTCAACCGGAGTGTACCCCTTCTCACCGTCGTGGAAGTCGCGGATACCCTGCGCGCTGATTTTTAGATTCGGGCTGCGGTCCTGCGTTGGCCTGCCGCGGTGCGACGGGCGCCAAAACGGCACGGCGACATAGCCGCCCCTGCGATTGCGGCTGAGTTTGGGTAGGTCCAACGAAGGAACCCAGTCGTCAAGCTTAGCGAGCGCCTGCGTGTTGAGCTCGCGCCAGATGCCATTGCCGAACCCGTCGCCCATCGGACGCAGAGGCGTAGGCGGCATGTAGCCGAACGGCGCGAGCACAGCAGCAATCTGGTCTGCGATGTCGTCGGGCAGCTCCGGCAAATCCGCGGGGTGCGTGTTCTCCAGCGTGTCGTCGGTCAGCCAGGCGTAGGGACGCCCCGTGTCCATGTGGATAGTGGGCGGGATAACCGTCTGCGTGCCGTGTGCCAGCAGGTCAACAATACGCTGATTGTTGATGTCGAAGTGACGCGAAACGATCGCGCGTGAGCCGCGATAGAATGCCGTAAAGCCCTTCTCTCCGCGCTTCTGCACCGTCGACATTGGCATGACCGACATAAGAGCCATGCTCATCGTTTCGTCGTCAGTATCGACGTCAATTGCGATGACGTCGCTGAAGCCCATCAGCACACACAAGCCAGCATCCGGCCAACGGGTCCACGTGCGGAGCTCAAATTCGGTCGGCGCACGGTCGCAATACTGGGACCAATCGTTACGGCCCCACCACTGCCCGCCGCGGAAGTCGCCGGGGCGCTTGGAGCCCGGCCGGCAGGGAATAACGGAATACCCAAGGTCAACGATGCGCTCGCCGTGGACGGCATAGGGGGCTTCGACTGGGGGCTTAATGAACATGGGCGGGCACCTCAATCTCGATTACTTTAAAGCCCATATCGTGAGCCTGGCGCACACAATCAGCTGTACCGTCGCCGCCGGGAAATGCGATAACGACGTCAGGCTGTTCTTCGAACAGCATGTGACCGTTGCGGATCGGGCCGGCGGCCTTGCCGTGCTTTTTCCACTGAGCCCGGTAGGCGCGACATTGAACGAAGTTCGGCGCTTCACACCATTTGCGCGCCAGTGTGTCTGCGCCAGTCGCGCCACCCTGAGCAATGGAAGCAAACGGTTCCGCAGCGTGCATCTCGTCCAGCGTTTCTCGCAGAATGAACGACTGAAATTCAGCAATCTTCCGCAGACGGGGCAGCGCTTCCCTCGGGGCGCGCCAGTCAACCACACCAAACCCGCGACCACCCGTGACCACTGCGCGGCGCATCACCAAGGCGCCCGCATCTCAGCGACCTGCCGGCGCAGGCTTTCCCCGAATTCGCCTATGATCGTGCTCAGGAACTTGAACCATTCTTCCTCGGTCAATTCGGCCATGTTAGATTTTCCCCACCCATCCAGCAGTTCGCCAGCTTTCTCGCCGGCGTCGGCTCGAGCGCGCAGCTCATAAGGGTCAAAGTTTCGCACCGTCCGGATCTCCGCGAGGTGAGGAATACAATCGTTGCAGACCCAGCGCGGATTACCGCCAGGGCTGCCCGCGCCGACTCCGACCGCGTGCCGCCTGCAGACGAAGCAGTCGGCGGGGTCGTTGATGTGGGGTCTAGCCGCCATCCTTGGCACCTCGCGGTTTCTTGCTGCCTATCGGAACGCGCTCTTCCTGCGGCTCCGGCACGTACACAGGCTTGGCTACCCACGGCGTCGGCTCAGGCAGGACGCGCTTGAGCAGAAACGCCGGGATGAAGGTGGTCGGCTCAGTTGTCATTGCTGGCCTGTGCTGACAGCAGGTCCAGAAGCGCGCCGATTGCTGACTCGGCCTCGCCGGACTCCGTCCGGCTTAGGCTGCGCGCCACGTCTCCGGCGGCGCAGCCGTGCTGCAGTAACAGCGACATCGCCACCGCCGCGTCACGGCAATTCACCTGCGCGTCGCTACCCACCTTACCGTTGTCCAAGAAGACCTCAGCCAGGCGCCCGTCAGGATAAAACGACACGCGCGCAGTGTACTCACGTCCGGCGTGCCAGAAGGTGACGTTCTGGCTTTCGCGGCGGTTGGAAAGGCGTTCACGCGGCATTCTGCTTACTCCGGCGCGCCGCACGTCGTGCAGCAATCTCTTCGGGCGTTGACTTGGTTGGCGGAATGCTGGCGGCTAGGGCGGCGATGTTGTCGTTGTCCGGCGCGAAGATATCTGGCGTCTTGGCGGACTTAACGCGCTCTGCGAACATGTCGCCTTGCTCGTAAGCTTTGCGGATGCGCTCGCACGCCACGTCGAAGTATTTGGGATCCAGTTCGACGCCGATGAACTTGCGACCCATCTTCGCGCAGGTCACGCCCGTAGTCCCCGACCCCATGAATGGGTCAAGTATTGTTTCGCCCGGGTTGGTGAAATCCTGCAGAAGCTCGCGCATCAAAGACACTGGTTTTTCTGTTGGGTGCCTGTGATCGCGCGAGGGCGGGTTGGTTAAATGTGTGTAGACGCCACGCTTGCCACCCGCATTCCACTTAGCATGACCCTTGCCGCCCCATGCGCAAACGAAGTTCTCAGCACCCATCGCCGGTCCCTGACCGTTTAGTTGCGGAGTGCTGTCTGGCTTCACCCAAACACAGGCGCGCTTGTACTTCAGTTGCGTTGCGTTGATCTCGTCAGCCCAACGCCCCACACCCTCCGGGGTGCAGAACGCAATAAACCAGCCGCCGCAGAGTCCGGACGAAGTTACTGTGAATGGCTTTCTAATCTCGTCTATCGACGCGAAGTTCAGCGCCTCTAGTTCGTTTCCGCCATCCGTGCGGAGATGCTTTCGGTGACGGAATTTAGCCTCGTGCATAAATGCTTCATACGGCGGATCCGAAATCACATGCGAAACCGGAGTCAGCCCCGCCATCACCTCCAGGCAGTTACCATTGTACAAAGTACAATCGCCGATAGTTTCAACCCGCATCCGCCATCTCCTTCTTCACGACCGCGAAGCCGGCATGGTTCAAAACGGTCAGTATAGTCTGCGCGAGGTCAGGAAGACTCATAGGTTGGCCATTGTTTATGAAAAATCGTAACAGCGCGTCGTAAGGTGTCATATTCTGCACATCCTTATGAAAAACAGTAATTGTGCGCATTGCTGCACTTGAGTGCAGCAGTCAGAACGGCAAATCGTCATCGAGAATTGCTGACAGCGACCGATTATCGTTGTCAGCCGAGACGTTATCGTTCGCCGCCACACCCGGCTTAAAGTCTTTCACGTCACAATACTTACTTCCCGCCTGCGGCTTGATGCTGATTTCCGCAGTGTCCGCGAGCTCGCCTTGCCTGCTCAGGAACTCGTCCACATTGCTAGGAAACGGCAGCGGGCCTGAATGCTGTGACCACCAGCGGTCCGCTTTCTGCTTGGCAAAACCGCTGTGCTGTGGGCACAGCCAAGTTTTGTAGACAGTCAGGCCGCTGGTGAACTCAGCTCTTACGCTCGGCGTGCCGCCTAGCTTCTCGTGGTATTTAAAGCGGCGGTGGCGGACGGGGAGCCATTCAGCAGTGGTTACACTCAATATAGGGGCGGTGTCGGCGGTCGCCTCAAAGCGGGGCTTCTCCTGAATGTCGAATTCGTGGCCGCAGCAAGAGCAACGCCGCACACTAGCGTGGTTGATTTCAAAACAACTAGGGCAGACCTTAATCGGAGCCTCACCCTGGCCCTTGCCGGGTCGCCGGGGCTCGATCATATCCACCGGCCCGTGCTCTTTGATGTTGCCGGCGAAGTCCATGTACCGGCAGTTTGGCTTGATGTGGCCAGCGATAGCCGCTCGCCTGGCGTCAGCGTCGACGGCCTCCGGGTCGAACCCCGGCGGGTACACGACGCGAGTGCCGCGGCCCGCGCGCTGGACGTACCTAGCCGCCGACATCGTCCTGTAACAGTCAACAATCAGGTCAACGCCAACGATATTCGTGCCCGTGCTGAGCACGTTATCGTTGACTAGGCCCCACAATTCTCCGGACTTCAGGGCTTCGATCAGGCGGCGACGTTCGCCAGCCGGGGTGCCGCCGTGGACGACCTCAACCTCGCGCCCCGCCATCTGGAAGGCGTCGCGCATGCGATGTGCGTGCTCAACACCACGGGTGAAAATCAGCGACTTGCGGCGCGCACCTTCGACGTCCAGCACTTCCTGCACGACGCGCTTGTTGAGGTCGTCGGTGTCAACCGCCTCGCGATAGTCGCTGAACTTGTAGTCGCCCATGGACTTGCTGACGCCGGCGACGTCGTAGTTCGTCGAGAGCGGTTTGCTAGAAAGAGGCGTAAGATACCCGTCATCCACGCCCTGGCGGATGGAGTAGGTGTACACGACGCGGTCAAAGAGCTTGTCGTCGCCTTCGTCCAGCCGGCCCGAATCCAGCCGATAGACAGTCGCGGACAGCCCAACAATCTTCAGGTCGGGATTGATGGCCCGCAGAGCATTGATGAAGACACGATAAATCGCGTTCTCTTTGGTTGGAACCAAATGTACTTCATCAATGATTAGGACGTCTACATGGCCAATCTCATCTGCTTTGTTATATACAGACTGAATCTGCCCAAAGAGCACCTGAGCTTTGTAATCTCTGCGGTTTGCTCCCGCTGCAGCAACTCCTGCAGGAGCAAACGGACAAAGACTAAGGAACTCAGCGTAATTTCCGAGGACCAACTCAATCACATGCACGACATTCAGAAGGCGCAAATCCGGATAGTCGCGGATCAGCTCCTCGAACAGCGTTCCGAGCGTAATGGACTTGCCGACGCCCGTGGCCATGTCGACCAGCGGGTTGCCGTCGGCTTCCTTCCAATAGTCGAAGATGCTGTCTACGGCTTCGCGCTGGTAATAGCGGATGGGCATTAGGCGGCTTTCCGAACGGCTGAATTATCGTTGGCGGCGGGCATGTGGAGGGCGATGCGTCCGCCAATCCAACGCATGACCGGGACGGCCATAGAGTTGCCAAGCGCCTTGTAGCGAGGCCCGTCAGCGTCATAGCCGGGCGGCAGCGTGTAATCGTCAGGGAAGCCCTGCAGACGCTCGCACTCGCGCGGGGTGAGGCGGCGGACGGCGGAGCCCGTGAATGTCGCGGGGTAGCCTTGACCCGGCTTACCGCCACCCCGTCCAAGCGCGCCCGCTGTGTCGTTCTGGCTGACTTCGGAACGCTGGTTTTCGTGAATGGCGACGGCTTGCTGGATTACGGTTGATGGCCGGCTTGGCCTATTCTCACCTTCCGCTCGAAGGGTTCCGGCGATGGCATCCTGTACCCAATAGCCCTGTCCACTTTCCCGCATCGCAACTATAGGATTGCCCCGACCGGTGCCGTCTTCGCTGGCGTCGAATCCTTCAGCACGCAGGGTGTGTGTGACGGTCCCCGTCACACACACCACATCACCGCCCTGGTTGCCGCCAACCGGGCCGCCCGCCATCAGCGGCTGCGCAACGTCAACAACGCGCGCCTTAAAGTCTTTGCCGCTGTTCTGAGGCATGATGGAATAGACGGTCGCCAGACTGTCGCACGTATCGACGTCCGTGCCGTAAGGGCGGTCCCCACCCGTCTTGTTGCCACCAGCACGGACGGTCGGCGCCACGTCTACGGCCACCATCGTAGTGGTCTCATAGTCCTGCGAGTTGCCCTCGCGCGTTGCGACGCAACGCGCGATATCGGGCGCGAACGTCAGCACGTGCGGCTTGTCGCCGCCGCCGCTACTGGCTCTCAGCGTCCCGCCTACTTCATCTCCAAGTTCCGCCGTTGCTCCACCGTCACGACCGCTCAGAGCGACGCTCAACGCCGCAGTCAGTGGGACGTCGTCGGTGCTGTAGCCGCCACCCTTTCGAGCGCCGCCTGCAACTGTTCCGGCAACGTCTTTCCGCGCTTCTCGGCTCGGCGCAGGATTCCCGAGCACGCCAACGGGCTCAAAAAGAACCGCTGCGGGATCGGCCCCGTTTCCAAAATCGACGACAACGAACACACGACGGCGTCGTTGGGCCAGGCCGAAGTATTGAGCGTCCTTGACAGCCCACGCGGCACGTCCTTTGGGTCCAGAGACCATGCCTGAGTTTGGCCAGCTGCGCCCACCTGGCGGTGGTATGGCATCGTCTGCGCCGACAATTGCTCCCAAGAAACAGCCGAAGGCGTTGTCTTTGGTGCTAAGGACGCCGGGCACGTTTTCCCAAACGACGTTTCGAAGAGATCCAGTGTTTGCGAGAGCATGGGCGAGCCTGACGAATGAGAGCGTGAGATTGCCGCGGGCGTCGGCGAGGCTGCGGCGCAGACCGGCAACGCTGAATGCCTGGCAGGGGGTTCCGCCAACCAGAATAGCGGGCAGCGGAATGCCGAGCTTGCGAAGGTGCCGCACGCGTAGCGCTGTTAAGTCGCCCCACAGGCGTGTGGCGGGGTAGTGGTGCGCAAGGATGCGGCGCGGGAATTTCTCGATTTCGGACAAGAGGCAAGCGCGCCAGCCGAGCGGGTGCCAAGCGACGGAGGCCGCTTCAATGCCGGCGCAGACGGAGAGAAAAGGTACGGTATTGTCGTTTTCAGCTTTCACCGCGAAGCCCCATCCACAAAAACGCTTCCGTCCGGCATCTGGTAACTCACCGTCTCAGCCTCCTCATCGAAATCGATCTGAGTGCCTGGCACGAGCGCCGGCACGAACAGGTGCGCCCCGCACCCTTCACGCTGCTCGTCGATCGACAGCGGCTTTGTGAAACGACCGCAAGACCAGGCGGCGTCGCCATGGCGCTCGGGCGTGGCGTGCAGGCACGACCGGCACGTCACGCGGGGCATAGCGCCCCAACACACTTCTTTCTGCCTGCAGAACATGCCGCGGAAGTCGTCAGGCTTCTTGCAAACGCGGGCCGGCGGTTCGTCGCTGAACACAATACGCTCGGCCCGCGCGACCTGACGGATGCAATAGTCAGCGTCATACTCGCCGCGTTGGATGTTGCGCTCGTCGGTATCCTTGTTGACGTAGACATATGCCCAACGGGTCAGGCCGAAAGCGTGGCAACCAAGCTGAAGCTGCCCGTAATGTGTGGGCTGGGCGACCTTGACGCCCTTCTTTTCGACCTCCTTGTACTTGTCGTCCTTGTGCGATTTGATCTCGAGCAAGTGCGGGGTGACGGGTGCTTCTTTTAGACCAGTGACAGTGCCGTCCTTTTTCCCGCGCAGATGCCCGTGCGCAAACCGCATTTTGTCCTGCGTGCCGGTGACCTCGCAGCCGGCCGCCTCAAGGTTGTCGACAAGGCGCTCTTCCCAGATATTGCCGGTCTCGAAAATCGACCGCTTGCGACCGTCGATGAACTCGCGCTCACTGACCCAGCGCATGGCCAGCCAAAGGGCTCGGTCACATTCCAGGCCGATGTCACCGACGCTGATGCCCCACGAGTCCCAGTCACGGGCCGCAAGCTCATACGCCCGGTAAATAGCCAGCACGGTCGGGCTGATCGTGGTTGTGGCGGGGAGGGTGGCCAAGGTTAGAAAGCGCCCAGCCAAACACCGACGCCATGGATCACCCCGACAGGTGCGACGACGCAGCCGAACAGCAGCAGGATCCAAGCGCTCGCCTTGATGCAGACGAAGACGTGGGTAATCCAGGCAGCAGCGGACGCGAAGAATAGCGCGGCGGCTAGGGTTATGCTTCCAACAACAGCGGTCGTTTCCATATCACCTGTCCGAAAAATGAAGCGAAGATCGGTCACTTGCTGCACCGTGTGCAGCAATGGCTAATGCGCGGTGGCGAAGACCAGCGGCGGGAAAGTATCTGCAGCGCCGTTTTGGATTACCGGCACGCCGCCAACGCGGACTTCGGGCGACCACTTGTACCGATACTCGGCAGGCACCAGTCCGCGATCGACACGCCGCCTCGCCTCATCCCAGTCAATCACCACCCCATCACGCGCCAGCGGCGGCTTCGGGTACAGGACGTCCCAAATCTTGCGTGCCGTATCGTCGTCGGCTCGGATGAAAAACGTGTGCGGGTTAGCGAAGAAACCGTCTTTCTGCTTGTCGTTCAGGAACGGCAACTCGTCCCATTCGACGTTCATCAGCTTGCGGAGGAAGTTGTGAGCAAATTCAAAGGTCATTGTGCTAGCTCCAAGAGAACGGGCGGGTGCCGCGTACCAATAACGAACAGTTGAATATCAGCGCCTTGGCTAATCATCTCTCGCTCGTAATCGGTGAAGGTCCACTGACTGACCATCACCGGCGTATTCTCGCCGCTTACCGCGCAATGCGTCGTCTGATCGCGAAGCGGAAGACCAATATAGCCTTGGCTTTCGCCAATGACGCGCGTAGCGCCGTCAATGTGCCACGGGGTCATCGGCCCATCTCCTTGTTGTAGTGACGCAGGCAAGCAACCGAACTGCTCCATTTTGGGAATAACATCCGCTCGACGATTGTCGGATAATCCTGCGCCGGCGCATCGCGGAGCGCCTCGTTCAGGTCTTCGTCAGGCATGAGACCGCGCCGCTTCAGTTCGTCTTCAAAATCGTCATCATCACACTCTTTGAATACGTCGCGGACGTCGACTTCGGCTTGGACGTAGACTGTGCCGTACGCCATCACGACACCCGCATGGGCATCAGGACACAGAGCAGCGCACCGCCCGCTTCAATAACGGCCGGGCTGCCAGAGTCGTTGAGCTTGAGCCGTACGTCCGGGTCTGAGAACGTGCCCAGCACGTCGCGCAGGTACGCAGCGTTAAAGCCGATCTCCAGCGGCTCGGCATCGTACCCAACCGCGAGCTCGTCCTCGGCGGAACCCTCGTCGCTCTTTGCCGACAGCGTCAGGGCACCCGCGACCAGAGAGAGCTTCACCGAGCGCCCGCGCTCGCTTGAGATGGTCGACACGCGGTCGGCAGCGGCAAACAGCGCGGCGCGGTCGACGGTGGCGACCTTGGCGTTGTCGCGCGGAATGACCCGCTGATAGTCGGGGAACGTGCCGTCGATGACTTTCGACACCACCTCGAGCGCGTCCGACACAAAACGGACCTTCGTGGCACTGACCGATACTTCGATCTCACCGGCAGGCACGAGGCCAATGACCTTCCGCGGAACGATGACGCCTTGGAACTGGTCGACCGCAGCGCCGTCGTGCTGCGCTAGGCGGTGACCGTCCGTGGCAACGCCACGCAGCTTGCCGTCAATGACATGCAGATAGATGCCGTTCAGACAGAACCGCGTCTCCTCAGTCGAGATGGCAAACTTGACGGGCGCAAAGAGCGCAGCCAGGTCCGTCGTGAACGTCGCGTCGAACTTGCCAACCGTGATGTCGGGGAAATCCTCGGGCGGCAGCGTGGGCAGCTTGAACCTGCTCCGGCCCGACTTCACGATGAGGTTGTTCGGCTCGACGCTGACGGAGATATCGGCGTTCGCGGGCAACTTGCGGACGATGTCGCCGAGCTTGCTGGCGGACACCGTCACGGCGCCGCCTTCCGCGACCTTTGCCGCGCCGCGGTTGGTGATGCGGATATCAAGGTCCGTGCCGGTAATGCTGACCGTGCCGTCTGTGATGCCGTCTGGGCTGGGAGCGACGGCGAGCAAGACGTTGCCGAGCACGGGGATCGTATTGCGGGCTTCGACCACTTTCGTGACCGGCCCTAAAACGCGCAGCAGTTCGCTGCGCTCGAAAGAGGCGCGCATTGTTTTGTTCCTTGATGGGGGTGACTACTGCTGGCGCAGTAGTGGGGCGTTAGCCGCTAGGCGGCCCGATCAGAGGCATGACCGCGCGAGTCTGAGGCGCGAACATATGTCGTCCAGACTTCGTGCCCGTCGCGAGTAACCGGATGCATTTCCCTCACGTCGAAGTCGATATCATCGTAGTCATCGACAGGCGGTTCGAAGCCGTCGTTATCGACTTGGGCTTCAACGATAGCCTTGGCCTCCTCAACCGATTCCGCCTGAATTGGCATCGAGCCCCTGGCGTGAAAGCGATAGTCAACAATGAACCTCGCCATCACGCAGATTCCTTCAGATCATCGAGGTGGCATTCCAGGCAACCGCCGTCGCATGGGCGAACCTTCGCGGAGCGGTCGTCGAAAAGGACGCGCTCAACCTTGCGCCTGACGACATTGATGCTCTGCGCCGCAAGAGTGTCGGCGGCGTCGTGAAGTAGAGAAACAACACGATCGTCACCTAGGCGCGTGTTGAAGTGGCGCGTTGCGTAGAGCTTCACGCCGTCTCCCAAAACGATGTCGCCCTCAATTGCAGAGAACTTCCAGCCGATAGCATCAACCGCCGCCTTGACCCGCTGACGATTGTCGTTGTCAGCCGCTGGCGCTTCCATGGTGACGTGGCACTCGTAATAGCTTTTCATGCCGCCTCACCCCCTCACATGTTCAACAGAGACGCCCGCAGGCAGCGAGCCGAACGTCTTTTCAAAGTCACGCACGGCGGTCAGCAGAGCGTCGTTGACCTTCTCTGACACGCGGCCGGTCTTCTCCACGATGGCAACGACCACTTTGACCGGATCCGTGATGGTCAGCGTTCGCGTGGTCCGAACACTGAACGCTCGGCCGATACCGCCTCCGATACGGCCCTTCACGTCACGCTCGGCTCGAGCCGCTTCCCGTTGTGTTTTCTCATAGGCTGCAAAGGCGTCGTTGGCCTCGCCGATCGCATCACCCACGTCGGTGAACTCACCTTGCTCTGCGTTGGCGATGGCCTCTTGCTCGACCTGCTCCGCAGCGCGAGCGGCGGCTTCAGCTTCTTCCGCTACCCTGCGCGCCTCGGCAGCAATCACAGCCTTGCGCCGCTCCTCCGCCAGCGCAAAAGCCGACATGCGAGACTGCAGTTCGTCCTTGAGCTTGGCGAGCGGGCCCGTTGCCTCCTTGAAGGTCGCGTTGATATCCTTGACCTGCGTATTCAGCGGCCTGACCTGGCCGTCGCGGTCGGTCTCCATCTCGTCCAAGGATACTTTGGAACGATCCCAAAGCAGCTTGGCCTTGCGTGCAGTATCCTCGTCCTGAATGACTGGAGATTCCGCAAGGAAACCTGAGACTTCGCGGTATGTCGACCACCCTAGATCGATTGATGAGGGCGGTTCATTATTACCCTGAACCGCACGGGGGTTGTGCGCGTTGTCGACTTGCGCCATAGAGCGCACTCCTTTGCTACGGTAAGGGAATGACGGGCGGCGACTGCTATCTTACAGGACTGGAGTCGCCGCCCGTGGTCTTTATCGCGCCGGCTTAGCCCAAGGCTTGGCCTTGGCGGCGGCTGGTGTGGCTGCCTGGCGGTTGTCGTTGCTGGCGGGACGTGCCGCCACAGCCGGCGCGCCCTCGTCTTCAAACAGATACTGCTTGACGACGTTCTCCATCTCGCCGGTGCCCTTCTTGACGCCGTTGACCTTGATCTTCTTTTCCTGAATGCCGATTTTCACGCGAAACTGCTTGAAATGCAGCTCCTCGGTATCATCCGGCGCCAGCACACCAGTGGCCCTCCGCAGGCCGGCGAACTCGCGCTGGCCGATTTCAACCGCAATCTCGTTGTCGTTCTCGAGGTTGTAGTTCAGGTAATACGGGCGCTGGTCATACTCACCACCGACGACCTGCGCCTTGCATGCCAAAACCATACCGGTTCCGCTCTGCGTGGCCTTGTACTCGCTCTCAACGATTTCGAGCGTGTATTCCCCCACCACCATCGGCGTATAGCCACCAGACGGTTCAGCTTCGGGATTATAGTTTCCGCCAATACTAGCCATTTTTGGCAAAGCTCCATCGTTTACCGCCGAGGCGGTATTGCAAAAGTAGATATCCGATACTTAAAGTTAGGCCCCTCAAGCCCGTGGCCGCCGCTTTTCTTGGTTGGCAGACTTCCGCTGCCTAATTTTTAGCTTTTAAACGTTACAAAACTGACATGTCAGTGCAAGTGGCCTTTTTGCAACTTGCATACAATTCCTGCGCGAGTGCTTGAATCGTATCTAATACTTTTGCGTGATGTCAGTTACATGCCGTTACGTAAGTCGAATGCTCGCGGCTAGTCTGCGCCTGCTGCCTCCCACAACTCGGCCGGCAGATACTTGGCGATTGCAGAGAAACCCTCGCCACGCTTGAACGGCAGCACCGCTTCCGGAATGTCGTACCGGTTGCCTGCGATGAAACCTGGCCGCTCCTGCACGGCGATTACGATGTCTCCACCGCTGGCGCCGCGCTTGTTGGTCTTCTTGAAGCCAGCTTCTTCCTTCACGATCGACACCCGCTGGTGCAGAAAGCCAATCAGGTCGCTGGCGTCGACGATGATACCAACAGCCTCGTCACGCAGGTTTGGCATGTACCGCGGGTAGGATTCCGTGGTGACGCCCGGCACGGTCTTGGCCTTCACGTGGCTGATGATCACCACGTAATAACCGGCCAGCTTGAGCTTGAGCGCCTTGGCGATGAACTCGCGCCAGATTGCCGACTCCGCAGCGTAGCCCTTGCCGAAGCCGGGCTCCTCGATGTCCTTCCACCCGTTGCGGCTGCAAGCCTCGTCGCGAATGTGGATCTCGAGCCCGTCAGCGGCATCCAGTACGAACGTCTTGCGGTCGTGCTCCTCGGAGAGCATCCAGTCCATCTGGTCGACGATGTCCGCGTATGACTCGGACACGCCGAACGACATCATCTCAACACCGGCCGGGGGGCGCTCACCCTCGCCGGTGCGAACGTAGAACGGGTCGGGAAACTCCCCGGCCAGCGACGTCTTCCCCGACTTCGCGCCGGCGTACAGCAGCACGATCGGCGGATAAACGTCGTTCGCTTTCTTTAGGCCAGCGGCCCAGTCCAGTGCCATTTTTGCTCCTCGGTAAAAGCCCCTTGACCACGAAGGCCAAGGGGTCGCTCGGGTTGGACGTGCGAGCAGTTAGGCGGCGAGCTTGGCGCGGAGGTCAGTCAGCCGCTGCTCGAGTTCGTCGATTTCGGCTTGGATGGGCGCGTTGTCGTTCGCAGCCTTCGTAGTGCCCGGCGATACGGTGGTGAGGTCAGAAACGTCCTGATAGATCCACTCACCGCTCTCGATAATGCCGACCTTGAAGTTGGCGAACGCATCGCCGTCGTCATGGAACACGATGCCGATATCGCCGTGCTCAGTACGGACCCAGTCGCCGACCTTGGGGGTGGCTGCATAGGCTTCGACCAACTCGAGTTCCGGCACAGTAAAGAAGTACTCGCCCCAGCCCGTGCCGTAATCGATGCGGACGTTGTCGCCGACGAAACCAAGGATGGTTCCCGTCAAGTGGCCCGGGCGGCGAACCCTGTCACCCGCCTTGAACGCTGCGGTTGCTACGGCAACAGCAGCCGGCTCTTCCCATTCGGCGACGAGACTGCCGGTTTCGCGAGCATATGTCGCCTGCCGAACGCCGCTGTCGCTGTAGTATCCACCGCCGCCCTCCGTCGTCCACGGATAGATGTCTCCGCAATCGTCATCGATCATCGGCCCGACCTTCCGACCGTCGCGCGTCTTGTAGTGGCGACCAGCCTGGATGGTGAGGGCGTCGCTCCACTCTGAAACGAGCACGGCGTCGTCATCGCCGAAATACCGCGAACCGTCTGACTTCCATAGATGCCCGCTATCACGTGCCGCGAACGATCCGGTGGCGAACTTGTCAGCATACATCGGGCCGACCTTGTCGCCCTCAACTGTTCGGTAAAACTTGCCGACTTCAATATTGACCATCACCGACCCCTCAGTTCAAAGAAGCATTGGCGCGAGCCAAATGCGCCTGCTCACAGCACCCGCTCTCATCATCGTAGTCGTCGTTGTGATAGAGCTCGGTCTCGTAGAACCAGCGCTGACAGGCAACGCCCTCGACGTCCTCGTATTCGACCTTGAACATCTCGCCGCGCTCATCGACGCGATAGCCGACGATCGGACCGTTAATGAACGTCTCAACCTGATCGCCAATCATGAATTCACGCATAGGTCTCTCCCGTTAGATAAAAGCTTCCCGTCGCGGCCCTGGCCACGTTGAAAAATCACACTGATGAAAACTGGGTAGGCGTAGGCGGCTGGGCACTCGTCGCGCACCCAGAGGTTGTTTTATTCGGCCGTATTGCTACCCTTGTTAGCGTCTGTGCCGAGGCGCGTTAGTTTTGTCAACACGCGCTTTTACGGATATAACTTTGCCGCTTCCCGTTCAGATCCGAATGGCCCGCGCGGCACTGAATCTAGGCCTCAGAGATTTGGCCGAAATCACAGGCCTTGCCGCGCTAACGATAAGCCGTATCGAGAACGGCGGCGTCGCCAAGACCTCGTCTATGGAGGCAATCGAACGAGCTCTTTCCAGTCGCGGCGTCACATTTTTACCACCCAACAAAGACGGACCCGGCATACGCGTTACTCCAGACTGATATTCCCATTATTAGGATCACAGTCCTATGCCATGGGGAGTCAGGATAGACACGCAAGGCGCGGAAGGCTTACTGCGTGATGGCTGATCGGGTCGGTACTCCACCCGATTTGATGGGGCATGATCCTATGCGTCACGCCAGAATCGTTGTCATTGTGTGCCGCCGTCTCTAGTTTGACGCGGAACGCTTCTGGAATTACCCGTCGAACCGACCTCATGACCGTCGTTGGACAAAGACCCAATGCATCGGCGATACGCGAGGCAGAATCGCCAGACTCGTAGCGCTCCATAATGGCCGGCATCACGGCAAGCGCCGCCTGCATGTTTTCGCTTAGTGGCCTACCGGGATGAGCCATCGGCTTGATTCCTCGTTAACTACGAAGTGCATTAGCCGGTTCACACAATCATTTGTCAAATGGTTTGTTGATGTGCTGGAACAAATAATATGATAGCGCGTTGGCACAATTATTTGTCGAAGGAAGTCAGCAATGAACGATTTAGCGGATTTCATTAGGGCGCATCGCAAAGCTAAGGGCTTAACACAGGCGCGGCTTGCCGGGCGTATAGGTGTGTCCCCGCAGCGGGTACAGCAGTACGAAGCCGGGGATTGGACCCCAAGCGACGCTTGGTACAAGTTGCCCGACGCGCTTGAAATTAGCCGCGAGGAATTTCTAGCCGCGGTCCCAGAGGCGTTGCGCGTAAAACTACCAAACGCTCCGAAGTCCCGCGGCACCAGATTGGCTGCGATTGACGGGCCATCCAATTACGGACTTGAACCCATGGTTGGGGTTACGCCGGTGTTGGGACGGGCTGGAGCCTCGCCATCCGGCTACCTCATTATGGACGAGGCTCCCATCGCATGGGAGCCGACGCCCGTCGAACTGGCCGGTGTTCGCGATGGCTATATGCTTTATGTCGGCGGCGATTCGATGGCACCAAGATTCTTTTCTGGAGAGCGCGTATCGGTGCATCCAGGCCGTAGCCCGAAGCGCGACGACTTTATTGTTGTGCAGATCGAGGACGAGGGCGGGATAGGTGGCCTAGTGAAACAATATAAGGGTTGGGATGACGGCACCGGGGAATTGGTTCTCTGGCAATATAATCCGGAGAAGGAAATTCGTTATCCACAAGAGCGGGTTAAGGCGGTTCACTTGGTTTTGATACCAGGTCTCACATAAAATTATCCCACAATCATTTGACAAATGATTGAGTAGTGCATATAACGGCTGCATCGAAGCGATGCGGCCGTTTTTTATGGCCGCCTGGAGGGAGCGGCCCGATGTCATTCACGAGAGCAAGAGTCGTCGTCAGTTTCGAGTGCGATCTGGACGCCGTCCCGGGTTGGGGGCATACGCCGACAGACGGTTGGATCCAGCTATTCACCGAATCTGCCCTGCGTCAGAGCCATTACAACGTCACGGCAGAAGTCTTGCGCATCGACGAGATGCGCAAGGAGTTCGTGGACGGCAAAGGCTACAAGGCGCCGACGTTTCCGGCGCTCACGCTCACCACCAACACAGCGCCGGGCTATGCGGGGCATAGCGGGGCGCATACGCCGGGGCTGAAGCAGGGCCGCGTCGCAACTCCGCTTAGCGTCAGAGGCGGGCCGGGGTACGGCAACCACAACGGCATTGCTGTGCAGGATGCACGTGGCTACGTCGCCGCAGTTGCCATCAACGATGTGCCGGAACTCGATGCGCCCGCGCTGGCCCATCTGATCGCCGCCGCGCCGGATGTAGTCGAACACGCCAAACGCGTCATGGCCTTGCTCGCAAAGCACGGCCCGTCAATCGTGCCCCACCTCATGGACAGCGACGACAACGCGGGCCAGCGCTTGCGGGATGCCCTCGCCAAGGCGGAGGGCCGGTCATGAAATCCGGACCTACCTACTTTGTCACGCCGACGCTCCAGAACAAGGACGGAAACACGTGGCTGGTAATCAGCATCGGCGAGATGGTCAGTGCGGTTAGGCGTGGCGTTTGGCGCTCGGGTTGGGACATGCCGGAGCAATGTGTCGCGATCCAGATAGGTCTAGAGCCTGAAGAGGGGTTCGGACTATGACCGCGCCCCGCGCCATCAACCCCACGCTCCGCAGCTTCAACTCTGCCATCCGCGCCGCGCAGGTGTGGCTCATGGCAGACGCGCCGGCCCAAGCGCTTGCAGCCCTGCGCGTTGCGCTCGGTCACGCCAACCGCATCGGCCAACACGCCCGCAGCATGGTGCTTCGCGTCCTTTGCTGGGTGCGGGCGAAGGTGAGGGCTGGCAAGTGAGACGAAATTGGTGGCCGTGCCGAGTTTGCGGCGCCGAACACAAAAACCCAATGTCGTCGTCGCTGTGTGAGGCGTGCGGCGCTGCCGAGCGAGCTCAGCGCGAAGACACTGAGCGCACTGAACGTGAGGCCTACGAGGCCAGCGCGTTTGGTCAGTTCATGAGCCAGCCGGAAGACGAGCGCTGGCGGATGCTTTTCGATCGCCTCGAAGCTTTGGAGTAGACAGCATGACCAAGCACATCACTTACGGCCAGCACGACGCTAACACGCTCGAGCAAATGGACCGCTGCATGGAGCACGACGACGCTGTCATGGGCGTGCTCTGCGCCGACGGCCACATGGGCTACAATCACCCCATCGGCGGCGTCATCGGCTACCGCGAGCACATCTCCATCAGTGGCGTCGGCTTTGACATCGCTTGCGGGAACATGGCCGTGCAGCTCGACATCCCCGCCGCGGCCATCAAGCCGCGCATTGCGGACATCCTGGCGCAGATCAACTCAGTCATCAGCTTTGGCGTTGGCCGCGTAAATGACGAGCGAGTCGAGCACGCCATATTCGATAATGACGAGCTTTGGCGCGCGGCTGACGCCACCGACCTTCGCGCCAAAGCCAAAGCGCAGCTGGGCACTGTCGGGTCCGGCAACCACTATGTCGACATCTTCTCGGACGAATCCGGAAGCACGTGGATCGGTGTGCATTTCGGCTCTCGCGGGCTAGGCCACACCATCACGACGCGCGCGCTTAAGGAGGCGGGCGCCAAAGACACCATGAACGATCCTCCGGCGCTCGTCCTAGCCCAAACAGACGCGGGCCGGAGGTACATGGCGGGCATCGATCTCGGCGGCCTGTACGCCTACGCAGGGCGCGAGTGGGTGGTTGAGCGTGTGCGCCGGATCGTTGGCGGCATGGTGCTGCAGACCGTGCACAACCACCACAACTTCTTGTGGCGCGAGTATCACTGGACGGGCGAGCCGCTTTACGTCGTTCGCAAAGGTGCGACGCCTGCCTTCCCCGGGCAGCTTGGCTTCGTCGGCGGATCCATGGGTGACCGTGCCGTCATCCTCGAGGGCGTCGATAACGCGGAATCCCGTCACGCTATGCATTCCACAGTCCACGGGGCAGGGCGCGTGATGTCCCGAACAGCGGCGCGCGGTCGCTTTGTCAAAGATGAGAATGGCAAGAAGCAGCGCCAGCCTGGCCTTGTCCGTCATGATGAGTGGCAGGCATGGCTTGAGCGCGAGGACGTGACCGTTGTCGGCGGCGACTTAGACGAGGCTCCGCAGGCATACAGGCGCCTGCCGGATGTTCTGGCTGCCCATGCCAACACGATCGCAATCAAGCACGTCCTGAAACCCGTTGGCGTGGTTATGGCCGGCGCTTCAGTCGTCGACCCATACAAGGATTGATCAGATGCCCCAACCCGCCAACGACAACCGCCCCGCCGAATTCGACGCGGCAATCCTGGCTTATGTCCCCGGGATGCATAAGCTCGCACGTCGCCTGCGGCCCGAAGCCCCCGGCCACGTCCGCGAAGACCTTGTCCAAGCGACGCTGTGCCAGGCGTTCGCAACGTGGCGCTCCTACCGCCCTGAAAACAGCCCGTACACATGGCTGCAGTTCATCATGCGCGACCTCAGCCGCGACGATATCAAGCGCCAGCAGAAAACCGCGGCCTTCAAGCTGAGCCTAGCCGGTGTGTCTGTCCGCACCACCCCGCCGAACCAGGAGCACGCTGCGGACCTGGCTTTGGTGGTCGGGCGTATTTCGCCGGAACTGCGGGCCGATATGCTGGACGTTGCGCAAGGGGCGCCCTTGGCCGAGCCAGCCTCCCGCCGCGGTACGTCCCGGCAGCGCGTAGAGCAGATTCTGAAGCGCGAACGGGCCCGGCTTGCTGGGCTTGAGCGCCAAGCGGACACGCGCCGCGATGTGGCTTACGGGAGGGCCGCCTAGCCCTTCCGCGTCCGCTCGGGCCCTATCTCGCGCCGCAGTATCAGAGCCCCGTGCACGAACTGCACCTCGCGCCCGGGCCTGTGCTTTAGCGCCTCTTCATAGGCTGCCTTGGCCACACTGACGTTTCCCGCCCAGGCCATGACCTCGCGCACGCCCTCAGGCGTGATGCTCACGACCTCCCAGTCACTTCCGACCTTGTTGCCCATGTGCGTGCTCCTTGCCGGAACATATGAGGAACAAAAATAATTGCACGTCAAGCCACTAACGCTCTTGCGTTATAGCGCATTTGCGCTATATTGGAGTCATGAACAGCGGCGGTGCCGCAGGGGAGACGGACATGACCAACGAGCAGATGAAGGCGGGGCGGTTCGCTAAGTTGGCCAAGGGCCGCAAGCTCCTGGCTCGCATGAACGACGCTTGGAACCGTGGCGGCTTCGTCCGGATCGGTACGGCCACCCGCTACACCGACTACAAGGTGAAGCACCGCGACATGGTCAAGATGGGCGCTTCCGGCTCGGTCTACACGCAGAGCGGCAAGAACTGGAATTGCGCCGACTTCTGCAGCTTCCAGTTTTCGGCATAAGGACAGACGACTATGGCGGGCAAGATCAAATGGAGGGTGGATGAGGCGCCGACGGGCCCGTATCGGTCATTCTTTAAGCGAGGCTGGCCGAGTGCTTCGTATCATTCCGGAGACCCTGCTGCGCGTATCGCATGCGACCAAGGCTATCGCCCAGCCGACGCCAAGAGCAGCGACCACCCGCCGCTTCTAGTGCATATTGCCGAGTGGTTTGACCGCGAGGGGCAATGCCAGTCGTTCAAGTGGCGCAAGCTCAAAGGCACGTTTGCTACTTTATCAGATGCCAAGGCAGCGGCCGAGCGGTTCATCGAAGCACACCCAGAGTACGGGCCAAAAGCCCCCGCATGACTCCCACACAGTTCCGCGCCATCCGAACCGAGTTAGGGCTGTCGCAGGCGGCCCTAGCAGCCGTTCTGGGCTACGGCTCGCCGATGCGTATTTCTGAGTTCGAGCGCGCCACAAACCCTCGTGCCGTGCCGCTGCATGTGGCGATGCTGATGGTGGCTTTTCAGGACGGGTGGAGGCCGGAAAACTGGCCGAAAGGAAAAGATAATTGACGATATTGAAGCCAACTACCGTTTATCTAGTCGGACTTGAGGATGGTGACTACGTGTTTCCATTTACAAAAATTGGTGTAGCGCTCAGTATGAAGAGCCGCTTGGGAAGCCTAAACACGGGAACACCGTTCAATTGCTTCGCTTATCGGGAGTATCTATTTCAGCACCGCTCCGACGCGCTCAGGGCCGAGAAATCAGCCTTGGCCCTACTCAATGACAGAAAGGCCAAGGGAGAGTGGGTGCATGGCCGCCCTGACGAAATTGCGCCGATCGTCCGTCATTTGCTGATCGATAAGTCTCCTCGCGAAAAGAGCATCTGGGAGAGACTCGATAGAACGCCAAAAGTCAGCCTCTGGGATCCGATTAATAAGTGCCTGAAGGGCACTCCTGAGAGCAGAGGAGCCTTGCATTAGAAAGCGCAAACGGGATGCAAATTGAAAATAAGGCATCCCGCCACAATTTCAAATTGCAAAAAAATTGAAGATTTCCTTACAACGGAAAACAGCCTCTAAGTCACTGATTTATATAGACTCTATATACGTATATATATGTGTTTGTAAATTTGTAAGAGTCTAAATGAAGCTCTTAGAGTAGGGGATAATTCTATATGCGTGCAAGACTGCAAACCGCCCTCAAACCCAAACCCCGCTCAGCCTCCGGCGCGCCGCTCAAGGAATGGCACTTACAGTCGAGCGCTGTGAAGTGGCTGCGCCGCTACCGGCAAGCCGGCTGGCCTATTCGTATTGCGGGCGACATGAACGCCGGCCGGCGGACGCTTCGTGAGCAGGGCCAGGCATCAGCGACCGGGATCAACGCCGGGGAGCCCGACGTGCGGGTTTACCTCCCGGCCGGTAAATTGCTCCTGGCCGAGTTCAAGCGAGAGGGCGAGACGACGAGCGAAGAGCAGGACGACGCTCACGCGGAACTGCGAGCCCTCGGTCACGACGTCATCGTACTGACACCCGCCAACGAAGACGAAGCAGCCGCACAACTTGCCGAAGCCGTCTCCCAACGGCTCGGCATGCCCATTCCGCACTGGGAGCCGCCTGCGAACGATAATTGACAAATGATTGTGTGATTCTGATAGTAGCTGGAGTCGGGCGGTTCCAAGGGGCTGCCATTCGTTTGCGGCCGCGAGGTAACGCTGCAGCGCCGCCCGACACATCACAACAGGGCCAGAGCATGACCAACGCCTCAGACGAGCCGGAAGCTGACAACGACGCCCCGCCAGCCAATCCGCTGGACTATCTCGACTCGCTGCTGGACGCAGGCGACATCACGACGGCCCAGCGCGACGCGGGCGAAATCTTCCGGCGCCTTGGCCAGCATGCGCTCTCGGCAGCCACGCCAGCAACCACAGTGTCATTCCCGTGGCGTTATGCCAACGGTGTGCACTCGACGCTGTTCGAGCCCAAGCGGTTGGTTGTCGAGCGCTACGAAGCGGCACGAGAGGCGGCCGGTAACAACGAACGTCGTCGCGAGATCACCCGCGCTCTCGTGGCTCGTGTTCCTGACTATCCGGCCAGCCCGTCACTGATCGCGGAGGGCTTGCGCCAGATCGCGCTGCACTGGTGGGGCAAGGACGCGCTGCGCACCACCACCAAGCACGGCGTGACTTTGGCGGCAACTGCGGCGAACGACAACACGCCAACGCCAGAGCGCGCTGCCCACGGCACGCCCGCAACGGGCAGGGACAATTTCGAGCGGCTGCTGGTCCGCGGTCAAATTGACGAGGATCCGGAAGTCGCTACGGCTCTCTATGCGGCTGGCCTGCGGTACGAGACCGAGCATGCGGTTGCTTGGTCTGGGCAGTATGCCAGCCCAGACTATAGCAAGCCTGTGGTCGACGGCGGATCAGACAGGGCGCCGGTCTCTGAGCGTCAGCAGTCAGCTAGGGAGCGCCTGCGGCAGGCGCGGGCGTCAATGGGCGTCCGATATGCTGAGGTGGTTGACGCGGTCGTTCTGCAGGGGCTGACGCTCGAGGCAGCGGGTCGGCGGTTCTGCGGGTATCGCCAGCCCGACTCTGCTAGAGCCGCCGCAAAGGAACGCCTAAATGCGGGGCTTCGTTCTTTAGCGGTGCATTTCGGGATTGCGGTTAGGAGAAAAGCAGCATGAGCGTTTGGAAATTAGAGTTTACCGTACAGTTCAAGGAAGCGGGAGGGGTGAGCGTCTACGTCGACACACAAGGCATCGTAGTTGTTGCTGGAAATGAAACTGGCGCAAGGCTTACGGCTTCGCTCTACGATGGTTTGGTGGGAGAAAGATGGTGGTGGCGCGACCCGGCCATAACCTCCTGCGTAGAGATAATCGACGAAGGATTAGGTTTCGTGGTTATGGCGAACGAGCCGACTGGATAAGTAGACCACGGCTCACCACGGCTCATGTGATAAGGTGATAGCAACACTACGAATTGCGCCCACCACACGGGCGTGCACGAATAGGCAACTGCCGGGACCGCGAAGTCACCAAGTGCTTGCACGAAGGGTCCGACGAGCTGCAGATCGCCTGCAGCGGCTGTGAACATACCCCGCTAGACGGGATTAATCTTTCACAGCCGCACCATATTGCCGGAGACCGAGCGCGCCAGCGCCAAGGTCCGGCTACACCACCGGCTTGCGGGGTTTTCTCCTTCACCCGCGTTTGCCGGTTCGCCCCGGGTTGAGCAGGTCGCTGGTGCGACCTTGGGCCGATTGGCCTGGCTCCCCGGGGCATTTGAATTGCTGTATAGCAAATAGGGCAGACCCGGTGCTGGGTAGAGAACGAGCGAGGGCGGGCGAAAGCCAACGGCCGATTGAGGTCAGCCAAACGCGCTCCGGGTGAAGAAATACCCCGGCAACTTATTCGCCCGAATGGGCAACGTATTTGGCTCTGGCAGCGGCCATTGCCTTCTTTCGTCCCCGGACTGCCTCTGTCGCGTAGCTGGCGACACGCAACCGGCTTATGGCCGTATACAGCTGAGGTGCTGCTCTGCGGACCAAGCCCGAGAGACAAAGCCGACACCGTGCGGGTTGATCGCCGCACAGGACGGGACAAAGGCTCGGGAATTGAATTAGCCCGCCAGGGCAAACGAGCAGTGGGTTGCGGGTTAGTCGCCGCAACTGCGGGCGGCCTGACTAGCTGCCCGCACCACGTTATTGCGAGAGCCGTTGGGGTTCTTCGCTTGAAGCCCGAGCCTGCAAACGGCTTTGTGGTGCAAAACCACTAGGGCAGCCCAACGGGTAGCCGCGCAAGCGGAGCAACTAACACGAGGCGTCTGTACACGCCTACTCGCATCCCCACTTTCTGGTTCAACGAGGTATCGCGATGGAAGATCGACCGCGACCCAGCCCTCAGGGTGTGGGGAAGTTTGGCCGTTCCCGCCTGCCTTGGAAGCAGGAGCCCGACAGTTCGAATCTGTCCACCCTGACCAATTCCTGGCGACTGCCGTAACGCACATCAGCGTGTTGTAACGGTAGCTTGCCGGTCTCCAAAACTGTGCGGTCTCGGTTCGAATCCGAGCGCTGGTGCCAACTAATTGGGTTCGGACCATCTCCTCCCGCGGGAAGCCTTGATCGTGGACGCGCGACGTGGGCAAGCCCGGCAAAAGTGATTTGGTGACAGCCGGAGAGACGGCACCTCATTGCTGTAAGGAGCACCAATGACCAACGTCCGTCTGATTAGAACGTGCACCGGCGAGCTCAACGTTGCGGTCGGTGACCAGTACGCGCAGGGCGCCAGGGTCAGCAGCATCAACATGCTGGATGGTGAGCTATCAGACGTCATCATCGTGCCCATGAAGAGCGTGGTGCTGGAGGAACAGAGCACTGTGGTTCCGTTCAAGCGTGACTGATACAAGGCCATGGCGTCGGCTCTACAAGCTGGCTCGCTGGTCCAGGCTGAGGCAGTGGCAGCTGTCTAACCACCCGCTGTGTGCCATGTGCATGGCCATGGAGGACATCACGGAGGCCGACACAGTCGACCATGTGAAGCCGCACAAGGGTGACGAGGCGCTGTTCTGGGATCAGGACAATCTGCAGAGTCTATGCGCCGCGTGCCACAATAGGCACAAGCAGCGGGAGGAGAGGGGAACAGCGCGTCCCGCCTTTGGCGTTGACGGGTATCCCATCCAATTGTGCGTCGCACAATGAAAAACGCAATAATATTGCGCATTTTGACGTTGACAACAGAAATGTCACACCCACCGGGGACTTCGATGTCTGGGGCCCCTGAATCAAGGGACCGGTGTGTGCCCTCAACGTTAGCGCTAACACAGGAATTCCTATGAGGAAGCCGCGCAAGGCTCGCATCGACAGCGCGTCTGAGGCGGTTCGTGTAATGGGGAAGGCGACGGCTGAAATCGCCCCGCCGCCCAACGTTCCACTGGACTCAGGCGACCTGCCGTTCTTCCGCAACGTGATTGCCGAGTATGCCCGGTCGGAATGGTCCGCGCACCAACTCGAGCTCGCGGCGATGCTGGCCCGCACGATGGCGGATCTAGTCACAGAGCAAGCGCTATTGAGAATAGAGGGCGGCGTCGCCCATTCTGAAAAGGGGACGCCTGTCGCCAACCCCCGCAAGTCGATCGTGCAGATGCACGCGAGCTCTATCCTTTCGTTTCGCAGGTCGTTGTCGCTCCACGCGCGTGCGCAAGCGGGCGAGGCGAGGGACGTTGCCAAGCGGCGTGGAGGGGCTAGGGCCATCGAGGCAGACAACCCCCTAGAGGACGACTTGCTCGCCAGGCCGGGCTAGCCGCAAGCCGCGTTGATGCATGGCGAAAAAGCCGATGACCCGCGGCGAGCGCGTAATTGCGTTCATCGAGCGGTACTGCCTTGTCCCGGAAGGAAATCTGCTCGGTAAGCCGGTTCGGCTACTGGACTTCCAGAAGAAATTCATCCTCGCGGTTTACGACAACCCGGCCGGTACAGGTCGGGCTTATCTGTCTATCGCCCGCAAGAACGGAAAGACGGGCCTGATCGCATGCCTCCTGCTGGCGCACATCGTCGGGCCGGAGGCTTACCAGAACGGCCGCATCGTCTCCGGTGCGCGCTCTCGGAAGCAAGCGGCGGAGGTGTTCAATTACGCCTCCAAGATGGTGATGATGTCGCCTGAGCTGAGCAAGCTCGCGCGCATCGTGCCGTCTAGCAAGATGATTGTCGGGCTGGCCAAGAACGTCGAGTACCAAGCGATTTCTGCTGAGGCGAAGGGCGCCCACGGCGGCTCACCTATCCTGGCAATCTTGGATGAGGCGGGACAGATCAAGGGTCCGAACGACGACTTTGTTGAAGCCATCGAGACGTCGCAGGGCGCCTACGAGGGCAAGGCCATGCTCTTCGTCATCTCGACGCAGGCGGCCACAGATAACGACCTGTTTTCACGCTGGATTGACGACGCGGAAACGTCGAAAGATCCACGCATTGTCAGCCACGTTTACACCGCTCCGGCGGACTGTGAGATACTGGACCGCACAGCATGGGCGGCTGCCAACCCGGCGCTCGGAATCTTCCGCTCTGTAAAGGACGTAGAGGATTTCGCGGCGATTGCCGACCGCATGCCAACCGCGGAGGCGAGCTTTCGCTGGCTGTTCCTGAACCAGCGCATTGACGCATCCGCCCCGTTTGTGGCTCCCAGCGTGTGGAAGTCTTGCGACGCCGAAGTGCTGGAAAGCTTTGAGGGCCTGCCGGTCTTCGGCGGGCTCGATCTTTCGGAAGTATCGGACCTAACGTCGCTGGTGCTGATGGCACCTAAAACTGCCGGGGCGGAAACGGTTTGGCACGTCAAGCCAACGTTTTGGCTACCTGGCGACAGCTTGCGGGAAAAGGCCAAAGCGGACCGCGTGCCATACGATATATGGCATGGGCAACGGTACTTGGAGAAGACGCCGGGCCCGACCGTTGAATACGAATATGTGGCCAACCGTCTTCGCGATCTGTTCGACAAGCTCGATATCCGCAAGATTGCTTTTGACCGATGGAACTGGCGTCATCTCAAGCCGTGGCTTTTGAAGGTCGGGTTCACAACAGAGCAGCTTGAGGGCGACGACGCAGTCTTCGTTGAGATGGGGCAGGGCTACCAGTCCATGTCCCCCGCCCTTCGAGATTTGGAGAGCCTGATTTTAAACAAGCGGGTCGCCCACGGCGGGCATCCGGTTCTCACCATGTGCATGATGAATGCCACGGTGAAATCAGACCCGTCGGGCAATCGCAAGCTCGACAAACAAAAGTCTCGAGGCAGAATCGACGGAGCAATTGCGCTCGCGATGGCCGCGAGTTGCGCGGGCACTTATGAGCCGCCTGCCGATAGTACTTCCTTCTGGCAGGTCTTGGACCCGGCCGTTACTCAATAATCAAAGGCGGCCTCATGGGCATCTGGTCTTGGTTGACCGGCCGAGAGGCTGGTCAAAAAGGCGTGGCTTACTCGCAAGAGTGGCAGGATTACTTCGCAATGACCGCTCCCAAATCGGGAGTGCCTGTAAATTGGCAGACCGCGCTAGAGGTTTCAGTCGTTTACGCGTGCATCAGGGCGATTGCGAACGGTGTTTCGCAGGTCCCCTTGAGAGTTATGAAGGAGTTACCCGACGGAAAGGGATGGGTTCCGGCGCCTGATCATCCTCTTTTCAAGGTTTTGTACCGAAAACCGAACCGTTGGCAGACGTCTTTCGCAATGCGCGAGACGATGATTCTTCATCTCTGCCTCACCGGAGACGCTTTTTTCTACAAGAACATGGTTCGCAACAAGGTCAAGGAGTTGATTCCAATTGACCCTGGCTGCGTGGCCATCACTCGTAACAGGGATTATTCTCTTACCTACACAGTTTCTTCGCCGGATGGTACTACACAGGACTTCCCACAGGATCTGATATGGCACATCCGCGGACCTTCATGGGATACGTGGAAGGGGCTAAACCCCGTCCGCCTGGCGCGGGAGACAATCGGACTCACCATCGCGACGGAGAACACGCAGGCCGAGTTGCACGCCAACGGTATGCAGTCTTCCGGCACGTATTCGACCGAGCAGAAGATTGGTCCTGATGACTACAAGAAGATTCAGGCTTGGATAGCTGCTCAGACAGGCGGGCCGAACCGACATAAGCCGTTCGTCATCGACGCCGGGTTCAAGTGGACCCCGCAGATGATGACCGGCGTTGACGCCCAGCATCTGGAAACCCGTAAGTTTCAGGTCGAGCAGGTTTGTCACGCCATCGGGGTATTTCCGCCGATGATCGGGCACGCTGGCCAGGCAATGACCTTTGCCAGCGCTGAGCAGGTATTTCAGGCGCACGTCGTTCATACGCTTTCGCCTTGGTACGAACGGCTCGAGCAGTCGATTACCAATGACCTACTGGACGGGCCGGAGGACGAGGGCTTCTGCGCGAAATTCAGCGCGAATGCGCTGCAGCGCGGCGCCTTCAAGGACCGGTTCGAAGGTTACGCAAAGTCGCTGGGCAGCGGTGGGTCTCCCGCCTGGATGACGCCTAACGAAATCCGCGCCCTTGAAGACATGAACCCCATTGCAGGCGGCGACGAGCTGCCCAAACCGACGAACATTGCGCCCGCAACCGGGACCGCGCCGGTTAAGGACAAACAGAATGCAGATTGAGCGTCTTAGCTTCGGCCTTAAAGAGGTCAAGCTTGATGATTCCAGCGCCGATGAGATGAAGTTCTCTGGGTACGGCGCTGTTTTTGGCAACGTTGACAGTTACGGCGACGTTATCGCCAAGGGCGCGTTCGCCGACACGCTGAAAAAGGCGCGTGACACGGGCATTTGGCCTGCAATGCTGTCCCAGCATGGCGGAATGTTCGGTGAAGACTCTACGCCGATCGGTATTTACACCGAAATGCGTGAGGACGACGTTGGTCTGTGGGTTGAGGGCAAGCTTGCCGCCACAGAGCGCGGTAAAGAAGCCTACGCGCTGCTGAAGATGCAGCCCCGCCCGGCATACAACGGTCTATCCATTGGCTTCCGAGCTAAGGAATGGGCAGTTCGGACCACGCCGGAAGAGCCGCGTCGCACTCTTAAGGCTGTGGAGCTGCTTGAAGTCTCGCTGGTGACATTTCCGGCGAACACAAAAGCACGCGTTACGAGCGTAAAATCCGAGTTCAATCCCCGTGAAGCTGAAGACAGCCTGCGTGAAGCAGGTTTGTCGCGGGCGGACAGTGTAAAAGCTGTTGCGGTCTTCAAATCTCTACTGCTTCGTGATGAAGCAGAGCCGAATTCAGAGCCTCGGGATGAGGTTGCTGCGGCCGAACTGCGCTCACTTGCTGAACGCATCCGGAAACTAGCTGCGCCTGTCGCGCGCTAGTCAATTCATCCCGCAAGGACATAACAATGACTGAAAAGACCGCTATCGAGCAGGTCATGACCGCCTTTGAGGAATTCAAGGCGGCCAACGATGCTACCCTGGCTGAGATCAAGGCCAAGGGCTCCGCTGACCCGGTTCTTACCGAGAAGGTCGATCGTATTGAGGCCGCTCTGGCCAAGCACGAAGACCTGAACCAGAAGCTGACGGCCGCTGCGCTCGAGGCCAAGAAGGAAAAGGAGCACGTCGACGAGCTTGAGACCAAGCTGAATCGGCTTGCTCTCGCAGGCGCCGCGACTCCGGAAGCACGCCGGGAAGAGCTGAAGTCCAAGGTCAACACCTGGGCCCGTGCCGTTGTCGGCGCTTCGACTGTCGGCGTCCAGAACCTGAACGCTGACCAGCGTAAGGCTCTTGCCGATGTTGAGGCCGAGTACAAGGCTCTGACGATCGCCAATGACACGACCGGCGGCTACCTTGCCCCGGCCGAGTATGTGCGTGAAATTATCAAGTCGGTGACCGAGATCTCTCCGGTTCGCTCGCTTGTGAAGGTCCGCACGACCGCCTCCAAGTCGATCCAGCTTCCGAAGCGCACCGGCCAGTTTGCGGCCCAGTGGGTTTCCGAGAACGGTACCCGCAGCGAGACCGACGGCCTGCGCTATGGCATGTGGGAGATTCCGACCCACGAGCTCTATGCTCTGATCGACATCTCCGAGCAAAACCTTGAGGATTCGGCTTTCAATATGGAAGCTGAGATCCGCGGCGAGGCTTCCGAGCAGTTCATGCTCGCTGAGGGCACTGCCGTAGTGGTTGGTAATGGCGTCGGCAAGCCGCAGGGCTTCATGGACGCTGGTGCTGGCCTTGGTGAGAACATCTCCGGTTCGGCTGCTACCATTGCTGACGCCGACGGTCAGGCCAACGGCCTTCTGACCCTCAAGCACGCGATCAAGACCGCTTACGTTCGCAATGCGACGTGGGTTTTGAACCGCACCACGCTTGGTTCGGTCAGGAAGCTGAAGGACGCCGACAAGAACTACATTTGGATGCCTGGCATTGCGCTTGGTAAGCCGAATACCATCGACGGCGACCCCTACGTTGAGGTTCCGGATATGCCGTCTGAGGGCGCGGGCGCTTTCCCGATCGCCTACGGTGATTTCCAGCGCGGTTACACGCTGGTCGACCGCATTCAGATGAGCATGCTGCGCGATCCCTACACTCAGGCGACTTCGGGCAACATCCGCTTCCTGTTCCGCCGCCGTCTTGGTGGCCAGGTTGTGCTGGCTGAGGCCATGCGCAAACTGAAGTGCGCCGCGGCGTAATTCTGGCTACGGGGGCGCTTCGGCGCCCCTTTTCCCTCATTTTTTCAGGAGAAAAGCCAGATGGCTTCCAAGGATCTCTACAATAACGTCCACCCGGTGATTGCAATTGCACCGGTCACTATTTCGGACGGCACGGCGCTTGTTTCGAGCGTTGTCGACACGCTGGGCTACGAGAGCGTGACGTTTGTCGTTCAGACGGGCACGCTTGCTGACGCTGATGCGACCTGGGCGGTTACCGTCAAGGACGGCGACACCTCTTCGCAGGGCGCTCACACCGCCGTTGACGACAAGTTTCTGCTTGGCACCGAGTCCGCCGCCGGCTGGGCTTTCGGTGACGACGGCGAGGCTCGCAAGATCGGCTACGTTGGTGGCAAGCGCTACGTCTCGATCGAAATCGACGATGTGGTTGCGAATACCGGCTCGGCTCCATTCTCGGTTGTCGCCCTGCTCGGTCATCCGCGCTCTGCGCCGACGCCCGCTCTCACCTAATGCATAGGGTCGTGCGGCCGTTTCCGGTTTCTTGGGACGGCCTCACGCTCGTTGACCTGCATGCGGGAGACGAGCGTGAATTCGGCGATATGACCGGGGGCCTGTTGGCTGAGGGCTATATCGAGGCCGTGAGCGCTCCGCCCGTAGCCGCGCCAGCGCGGGAACCCGCGGTCGAGCCGGTTAGCATTGTCGTCGACGAGCCGGTTGCGCCTACCGCCCCTACGGCCAAACGCCCCTATAAGAAGCGGAATTGACCATGTTGCTTCGCCCTGTCGGTGACGCCCCTGAAGTGGTGACGCTTGCTGAGGCGAAGGCGCACCTTCGCGTCGGCTTTGACGACGAAAACGAGAATATTACCGGCCTAATTGGAGCGGCCACAGAGTGGGCGGCCAAAGTGACCGGCCTCTCTCTGGGTGAGCGCGAATGGGAGTTGGTTTCCGACGGATTCCCGATCGGATGCCTCAGGCTGCCCGTTGTCCCGCTGATTTCGGTTGAAGCCGTCACCTACACCGACACACTCGAGGCGCCACAGACATATTCCGGCTTTCGGGTGTTCGGCGTTGGCGGTGACACACCGGGGTACGTCTTGCCGGCGGTGAGCAGCGCGTGGCCGGACACAAGCGACGAGCCGGAGAGTGTCACGGTTGAGTTTACAGCGGGCAGCGCTGCGATTCCGAAGCCCATCAAGCAAGCTATACTGTTGCTCGTTGGGCATTGGTACGAAAATCGCGAATCCGCGTCCCCGTACAATCTTTCTGAAGTCCCGTTTGGCGTGTCTGCGCTGCTATTGCCGCACCGCAACTGGGGCTGATTCTTCGCATTCTTTTTAGGAGCCATAATGGCCGATCTTACCATTACCGCCAGCGCGGTACTGCCTGGTGCGTCAGCGGCCCTTGCTGCTGGCACTGCGGGCGAAACCATTGTTGCTGGCAAGGCCGTCTATCTGGCCAGCGCGACGAAGAAGTGGATGCTCGCGGACGCTGACAGCGTGACCGCGGAGGCTCGCAAGGCGGTCGGCATTGCGCTGAACGGTGCGTCGCTCAACCAGCCGGTTGGTGTGCTGACTGGCGGCGACGTCACGCTGGGCGCGGTGCTCACTGCGGGGCAGGCCATCTACCTTTCGGACGACCCGGGCGGACTGTGCCCGCTGGCTGATCTGGCGACAGGTGACTATGTCTGCCTTCTGGGCCTGGCTAAGTCGACGTCGGTTTTGACGGTCGACGTACAGTTCCCGAACGTAGCGACCTGATATGACGGCGCCTAAGCGCGCAGGCGCGGGCGCTCTCAATCACCGCGTTATGTTTCAGCGGCGCATCGAGCAAGAGGACGAGTACGGCAATGTCGAGTCCGGCTGGGTTGACCAGTTTGACGAGCCGTGCCGACTTGCGCCGCGTCTAGGTTCCGAGCCCGTGCTGGCTGCCCGCCTAGCGGGCGTCCAGCCGTTCTCTATGACCGTGCGCTACTCAGCCCGCACCGCAGCCGTGACCCCCGCCTGGCGGGCCGTGAACGCACGCACGGGCGTTGAGTACAATATCGCGACAGTCGCCAACGTCGACGAGCGCGGAGCCTACTTGGAAATGCTGGTTACGTCCGGCGTGGCCACTGGCTGACCATGCCCCACCTGACCTTCACGTGCGACTTCGACTGGTATCCGGCGCCCTTCAACGGCCGCTGGTGCCGCGCCTACAAAACCGGCTGGACGGGGCTCGTCACAACGCCCTGCGCCGCGGCGGCAATTGCCAAGGGCGCTGCCGCTATCGCGAGGGCCAATGGCCAAATTCCAGAACCGCGAGAAGGTGCTTCGGAAGCTGGCGGCGATCCCGCAGGCGGTACGAAGCGCCGCAAAACAGGCGCTCGCGCAAAGCGCTGACGAACTGACCGAGGCCATCCGCACAGCGGCGCCGCGTGGTGCCACGGGAGAACTGAAGAAGTCGATCGCGCAAACGTGGGGCGGAGGTGCCGTACGGTACAGTTCGCTCCGCGGCAATGTTGGTCAAGCCGGCGACCCTGACCTAAGTGTGGTTATCAGCGCCGGCAACTCAAAAGTCCGATATTCGCACCTCGTGGAATTTGGGACAGCGCCGCACATTAACGGCGGGCTGTTCGCAGGCACAGAGCACCCCGGCACACGCGCGCAGCCGTTCTTCTATCCGACTTATCGCAAGCTCCGCCGGCGCGCGCGCTCGCGCATCAGCCGCGCCATAACAAAAGCCATCAAGCAACTCTGATGTCAGAAGCAACACTGCCGCTTCAAGCGGCTGTGGTAGCGACGCTTAAGGCGTACGCGCCACTGACTGCGCTCGTTGGCGCGAAGGTCTTTGACCGCGTGCCTGCGGGTACTGCCGCTCCCTACTGCGTCCTAACCGGCTGGCAGGAAATCGAAGACGGCACGGATTGCTCTGACGCGTCCGAAGTATTCTTTGATGTCCAGGTCTTCTCTACAGCAGTCGGCAGGCCGCAATCGGCGAGTATTGCAGGCGCCGTTAAAGCTGCCTTGCATCGTCTGGCGCCGGCCACTACAGGCTGGTTGGAGACAGAAATTAGCTACCGGTCTGCACAGTATTTCACCGAATCCGACGGCACGACAACGAGGGTTGTTCTCAATTTTCAGGTGCTGACTGATAGCGCTGAGTAGCTCCACAAAGAAAATCCTGACAAATTGCGCGCTTCGGGACTAAATTAGAACAGCTTGGCTAGGGTAGCTCCCGAAAAGCGGTCATCCAACCGCCTGCCAAGCGCTTTAATTGGATAGCAAGAGGGAAACTTGCATGAGCGCCGCATTGGCCGCAGCGAACGATAACGTTCGCCAGTTTTACGTTTACCAGCACCGCCGCAATGATACGGGCGAGATTTTCTACATTGGCAAGGGCTCTGGTAAAAGAGCTTGGGATGATCATTGTAGCCGGTACGATAATAAAATTTGGAGGGGTTGCGCCAAGAACGGATACACTGTCGAGATAGTTTGCGACAAGTTGGATGAAAAGCATTCCTTCGATTTGGAGGTAATGCTTATCGCATTTCATGGCCGCAAGAATCTCGGCACCGGCAGCCTGGCAAATCTCAGCGACGGCGGTGAGGGTGTCTCGGGACGGGTGCTTTCGGAAGAGACTAAGGCTAAAATTGGTCGAGCACATAAGGGCAGAATCATTTCACCAAAGACGCGTGCGAAGCTCGCGGAATACTGCGGCGAAAAAAGCTCAATGTGGGGAAAGAGCCATTCTCCAGAGGTGATAGCCAAACTTTCTGCATCGAAGATTGGGAATAAACACCCGCTGGGTTTTAAGCATCCGCAAGAAACCCTGCCGGATAGGCAGTTGAGAGCTAGGCGCTGTCAAATTCGGGCCGATAATAGTTCCGGATTCAAGGGCGTTCAGTTCAAAAAATCCAACAATAAGTGGGTGGCTCTTGGGCCTAAGCCCACGGGCGAACGCGGCCACCTCGGCTGCTTCGCAACTCCGGAAGAAGCTGCCCGCGCATATGACGCCGCTGCAGTAGCCGCATGGGGAGCCGGCAATTGCTACCTCAATTTTACCGCTGAGAATGATCTCGCGGCTTAATTTACAAGGAATATTACTTTGGCCGCTGCTACCACGATCCGCTACTCTGGATACCGCGTACTTCTTGGAGATGGTGCAGATCCGGAAGTTTTTTCCGCTCCCTGCGGCTTCACCGAGAGGTCATTCTCTGTAAATCGCGAACTTTCTGAGACGAATGTTCCGGATTGTACTTCGGAAGACTCCCCATCTTGGCTTGAGCGCGATACGACAAGCCAGTCGGCCAGCATTAACGGCACTGGTGTTCTTTCAATTGAAGCGCTTCCGACATGGCTTGCTCTGCTCGGTACGACCGAGAGCTTCAATGCTCGCATTGAAATCTGGGTGGCTGGTGCCAAGGTTGGTCACTGGCAGGGCGCCTTCGCACTTGAAAGCTTTGAATCGTCGGCGACGAAGGGCGAGCGCGTCAACGTAACCGTCTCGATGCAGTCCGATGGCGTGGTTGCCTATACCGCGGCCTAATCATGGCGTTCGAAAACCGTAATGGACGGATCGAGCTCGACTTTGCAGACGGAACCTACGGGTTCCGTCTTGCGATCGGTGAGCTAGAGGAGCTTCAGGAAAAAACCGGCGTCGGGCCGTACACCCTGTTGCGTCGCCTCCTGGCCAACGACTGGCGCGTTGAGGATGTTACGCACACCATCCGGCTCGGCCTTATTGGCGATGGCTGCAAGCCTACAGACGCGCTGAACTTGGTGCGCCGATACATCGAGCAGCGCTCAGAGTGGTTGCACAACGCCATGCTGGCGCAAGCAATCGTGAGTGCGGCTCTTGTCGGCGCCCCGGAGGAAGTGCCGGGAAAAGACAGCGCGTCGGAGGACGAGACAGGGGCTTCGAACTTCCAGACGGACGCCTCTCCTTCGGCGAGCTCTACGGGGCAGCAGGAGCAGCAGGAATAGCCATAACAGACATGAGAGGCATGTCGTGGTGGCAATTCTCGGAGACTATCGAAGGGTTCGTTAAGTCGAAGACCGGCGACAAGGACAGCGGAATTTCAGCTGCGGAAGAAGACGAGCTTGGCGCTCTGCTTAACGCGCCAGTGTGATCGAATACCCAGTCATACGCTCGCTTCCGTTAGCCGTAATAACCAGAATAGATCCGCGCTGGTCTACGATTTGAAAAAGCATCAACGCGGACTGGCCGAACCCGTGCTTGGAGACTAGCGCGGGTTCGCAGCCAGTATGGAATTCGACGCTGGACATGTCGGCGCCGTTATACAGGGCGTCGACCTTCTCTTTAGTGAGAAGGCAGCTGGCTCCTGCCTGAGTCGCCGCCAATGTGGCGACAGCAGCCGTAATTATTTTGAGCATTTGGAACTCCATGGCAAACGACGTCGAAGCGCTGTCTATACTTTTGGAAGTTCAGGCGACCAAATTCGAAAACGCTATGCGGCGTCAGAATGCACAGTTCAACAGGATTAGCAAGCAAATTGAAGATCGCGCGAGCGCGATGGAGTCGAATGTTTCTGGCTCGTTCGATAAATTAGCTCGGATTGTTGGCGGCGCTGCTGTTCTGAACGAGCTTAAGAAGCTTTCGGACGGCTGGCTTGAGGCCACGAATAAAATCAAGGCGGCAGGAATCGGTGAGGGAGTCGCTAATGCTGCGGCTAACGAGATTTCAGACATCGCGACAAGGTCGCGCACCGGTTTCGCTGAAGTAGCTGATCTTTATGCGCGGCTAACGCGCACCGGCAAGGACTTTGGCGCGACGCAAGGCGAAATCGCGGTTGCGACTGAAACCGTGTCTAAGGCACTGAAAGTCTCTGGCGCTTCGGCGGCTGAGACGCAATCTACGCTTGTTCAGCTCGGCCAGGCGCTGGGCTCCGGTCGGCTACAGGGCGACGAACTTCGGTCACTTCTTGAGAACGCTCCGGTTGTCGTTCAAGCTATCGCAAAAGAGTTCGGAGTTGCCGTCGGCGCGCTGAAGGATCTTGGCGCCGAAGGAAAGCTGACCAGCGACCGCGTGTTTCGCGCGCTTGTAAATGCCGCGCCCGAGGTGGCGGCAGCGTTCGCAAAGACTCAGGCTTCAATTTCTGACAGCTTCACGATGCTGCAGAATGCTGCCCTGAAATTTGTTGGAAACAGCCAGCAGATGGGCGTAGCGGCATCTGCCGCGTCTACGTCTATTCAATTTCTGGCCAAGAACATCGACGGAGTGGCCACGGCTGCCGCGGCGGTCGGCGCCGTTATCGCCGCGCGACTGGTTGCGCAGGGCCTAGCGCCCATGGTCGCGGCCATCGGAGCAAGTGTAACCGCATCCGCGGCTGCCACAGCGAGTATCGCTGCCATTGGCGTGCGAGCTCAGTTGGCCGCCACGTCGGTAGCTGCGCTGCGTGGCGCTCTGCTTCTGGTTGGCGGGCCTGTAGGAGCGGCCATTCTCGGGACGGCGGCTGTGGTCGCTTACCTGGCAACAGAGGCCAGCAAAGGCAAGGAAACCACCGATCGCTATGCGGAGGCCCTGAAAGCTCTTCGCCCGCCAGCGGATGACGCAAAAGCCGCCATCAAGGGCGTTGGCGACGAAGTAGCGGCCACGTCGGCCCGCATGAGCGAGGCGGCGCAAGACGGATACCGGCGCAAACTGAAGGAAGACGCCACAGCGGCGCGTGATCTCGAAACGACGGTACGCAGCGCAGTTGCAGGGCTTGAGCAGTTCGGCCAGGCCGGTCTGAAGGCGGAAGACAAGAAGCGCGGCCTTGACCTTGTCCAGAAGGGCATGGAGGGCAACGCAGCGCAGGCTATTGCTGCGGCGGATGAATTGCGGAAGTTGGGTGAAACCAACATCAGCTTTGCCAGCGCGTTTGGCTCTATCGCGGTTATGCTGCAGCAGCTAGCGGCTGTTCGCGGCGCTGCCGTTGCGACGCAAGCCGCTTTGGCTGGCGTTCAAGCCACGCAGGCCGGCGAGGCCACAGCAAAGAAAAGCAAGGACGAGCAGGCTGCGCTGGTCAAGTCGGGCTTTGTCCCAGCGGGCCCGGCGTTCGATGCGCAAGGTGACCCAGTTCTTGCCGGTCTCCGCCTTCAGCGGGAGGTCCGCCTTGCCCAAATGGACAAGGACAAGAAGGCGCTTCAGGACAAGACCAAGGAGCTCTACGACGCTGCTCTGGGATCCGGCGGCGGTGTCACGGTCAAGCAGGCTGAGGCCGCCGCCAAAGCTATCCTGGCTGCTGAGGCCGCTCAGAAGGGCGGCGGCAAAGGCCCGAAGTCGACCGAAGACAAGGCCGAAGACAAGCTCAACAGCTATATCGACAGCCTTGCGCGCCAGAACCTCGTTCTTCAGGCTGAGATTGCCAACTTCGGAAAGTCGAACGCTGAAAAACGTGCGGCGATCGAGCTCGCAAAAGCCGGCGTAGACCTTAACAGACTCGACGCGCAGACGCGCGAGGAAGTGCTCGGCAAACTCAACAAGGAAATTGCTCTTTCGGAGCAGCTTCGCACCAAGAAAAAAGAGCTTGAAGACGCGCAGAAGGCTTATAACGACGCTTCCAAGTTCTTTGGCGATGCCGCTACGGACGCTCTTGAAGACCTGATCATCAACGGCGCCAAAGCTGAGGATGTCCTTAAGAACTTGGTCAAGCAGTTGGCGAAGGCTGCCCTGCAAGCCGCCTTGATGGGCTCCGGCCCGTTGGCTGGGTTGTTCGGAACTACCGGCGTAAACGGTGGCGCGGGTGGTCTGTTCGGGATGCTTGGTGGGCTATTCGGCGGTGGCGGTGGTGGCGGTGTCAGTATCGCACAAGCCAAGTTTTCCGAAGGCGGTTTTACCGGCCGCGGCGGAAAGTACGAGCCTGCCGGTACGGTCCACAAGGGCGAATACGTCTTCTCAAAGAAGGCGGTTCAGAAGCTTGGCCTCGGCAATCTAGACGCCTTGCATCGTGGGTTCGCCACAGGCGGCTTTGTCGGCAGTACGCCTAGCGTCCCTGCTGGTCTAGGCCGCGGCTCAGCCCCGAATATTGTCATCAACAACACGCAGTCGCAGCAGGTCGAGGCCACTCCTAAGCAGGAGTCGAACGGCGACATCACTGTCTGGGTGAGCGCCATTGAGGCGCGCATGGCCGACAACATGCTGCGCGGCCGCGGCCCGCTTCATGCCGCCACTACGGCCCGCCAAACCAACCGACAACTCAGGGGCTGATATGGCCATTGCAACATGGCCGTCGCTGGTGCCGTATCGGTCGCCAGTTGACGGACGGACGCCTGTGCAAACCTACAGCGCGCCGGTGACGAGCGAGACGGAGGGCGGGCCGCCGATTATGCGGCCTCGCCCTGGTCCGCGCGCGACAGAGATGCCTTGGCAGTCAGGCTGGTGGACCCTGGCCGAATGGGAAGCGTTCGAGCAGTTCGCCCGCTACGACCTTCGGCAGGGGACGCTGCCGTTCACGATGCCGATTTACCGGCCTAACGGCTGCTATGTCGATCGTACTTGTCAGATTAAAGATGGCTCTTGGTCGTCTGATTTCAGCAAAGCACCGCGTATTCGGATTTCCTTCACGCTTATTGTCTTCAATTGGTAATAGCACATGGCATTGAGCACAGCGCTAACCGAAGCGTATGCCGCCGTCGATGTTTCAGGCGATTTGTACGATACGCTAGAGTTCAACCACATCACCCTTGCAGAGCCTTTGCGATTCGTTAAGGGCGTCCGAATTTCAGGCGAATACGAAACGTTGACGTTGCCTATCGCGGGAAATCCCGCCGCAGTCTTCACAGTGGTGGACTTTGGGTTCCAGCGCCCTGGCATGGACGAGGGCGGCACGTCAAAGGCGCGAATCCGCGTCGATAACGTGTCCCGCGTTCTGCAGCAGGCATTGCGTGACGCGATTTCGGCGGACGAAGCGTTTAGTGTCACGTACCGTTGCTATTCGACAAACGACATCAATCACCCCGAAGAATACACCGGACTGCGCATGAGCAGCGTCACCGTAAATGCGCTGAGTGCTGAGGGTGATTTGTATTACGACGAGGTTGAATTGCAGGCGTTCCCGAAGAGAACTTACGATCTCACGCTGTACCCGGCGCTTTATGGACAGTAAGGCTGCGGCGTTTTCTAACAGTTACCGCGGGCACCCCTACGAAAAGACCGGTCTGCACTGCTGGGAACTCACCCGCCGCTGTCAGTCCGAAGTTTTCGCTCGCGATCTACCCGCCGTTCTAGCTGTGCCTGAAACGCCCATGGGCGTCGCGCGTCTTATGGCGCGGCGCGATAAGCACAAGGGCTGGCGCCGCTCTACGTCCCCCAAGCACGGTGCGGTCGTCTTCATGACCCGCAAAGGTCACGGGCCCGAGCGCTCCGCCATTCATGCCGGCGTTTACCTGGCGCTCGACGGCGGCGGAATCCTGCACACGGACGACCCGCACGGCGTCGTCTTTGAAAGCCTTGCTGAGCTCGCGGCCCGCAACTGGGTGCTGAGTTTCTACGTCCCGGATTGAAATGACCCAAATTTTGTTCCGTCGTTGCGACGGCCTAGCGGCCGGCGAACCCGTTGTCATGTCTCGCGCCCGGCGCAGGCTATCGACGGTAGTCCGCAAGTACGCCGATCGCAGCCGTCCGCATATCGTTTCAGTTTGCAAGCGGAAGCATCCTCTGGCCGTAACCGACATGTCGGTTCGTCTGCGCCGGGATTGGTCGCGTGTTCAGGTCGGGCCGTATGACACGGTTATCATCGTTTACCTGCCTCAGGGCGGTGCGGGGGGCGGCGCCGGTGGTGGTCGCGGTGGTCCTAGCAAGGGACTGGCGATCGGCCTTGTGGTCGGCGCTATTGCGCTCGCGGCCATCGGCCAGTTCTGGGGCATCGCTCTGCTCAACGGCGCGCTGGGTCTAGGAGCGACCAGCGCCATTGGCTCGACGATCTGGGCCGCGGGGACGACCGCGCTTCTCGCCGGTGGCTCGTATCTTCTCAGCAAGGCGACGCAAGCCAAGGCCGACAAGACCGACGACCGTCCGACGTATGGTGTGGCGGGCGGCGGAAACACGCCGCGCTCTGGCGACCGTATTCCGGTCATCTACGGCCGGTGCTGGAACTCCCCTGATCTGAGCCAGCCGGATTATACGACATACGACGGCGACGACCAGATTCTCTACAAGCGGCTGACGATCGGCTGCGGCAAATATTCGATTAAAAGCATCCGCGTTTCTGGCGTCACGATGTGGACGTCGGATGGCGGCCTCACTCCGCCGTTTACAGGCGCCGCTATTGAGCCGATTGCGCCCGGCGGCACGTCCTCCCTGGTGCCGGGCTCGGTCATCAGTGTTGCTGCTGTCAGCAACAATCAGTTGCCCAAGGTGGTGGACTTTCCGAACTGGGCGGGCCCATTCGACTTCGGATCCGAAGCCGCACTGCAGACGAAAATCCAGTTGGATTTTTCTGTCCCGTCGGGCTGCTACGCGATTCCAGACGCTGGGAAATTTCAGGGCAAGCAATTCTCTGCGACTTGGGGCGTGCTGTTCGAATACGCGCCTTGCGACGTAGACGGCGTAATCATCGGGGCGTGGTCGACGCTCTACACCGAATCTCAGTCGGTTATTTCGACCCGACCGATCCGATTCACGCGGCTCGTTGCCGTCCCTTCTGGCCGATATGCGGTTCGCGCGAGGAACATTGGTGATCCCGATCACGTTGCTCACTCGTCTGGCGACTTCAACGCCGACGTCACCAACGTTGTCGTTTGGGAGGGGCTTCGGTCTCACAACGCTGAAACCATCACGCGACCGGGTATAACCGAGCTCGCGATCCGTATTCGGTCTGGCAAGGCGCTAGGCGTCACCTCCTACGGCGACGTAGAGGTTGAGGCCAGCCGCATTCTGCCGGTCTGGTATGGCGAAACCACGGGCTGGGTTGAGGAGGAAACCGACAAGGCTGTTTGGGCCGCAATCGACGTTCTGCACAACTCGGATTACGGCGCCAACACGCCATACAGCGAGATCGATCTCGACCGATTTCAGTTCTATGCGGACAATGTCAGCGAGTTCGATCGCTTCAGTGCAGTCATCCGCGGGCCGGTGTCTGTCTATGAGGCAGCGACCACCGCGCTCGGTGTCATGCGCGCCTCGCCCCTGCGGCTTGGCAGTATCTGGACAATGGTTCGCGACGAGCCCAAGGCCGTTCGCAAGCACGTCATTTCCCGGCGCCAAATCCTGAAGGATAGCAGCGGCCAGACGTTCAATCTGGACCTTAGCGACGGCTCTGCCGACGTCATTGTCGAGTGGAACGTTGACGGAGACCCAAAGCGCAGGCGCGAAAAGCGCATTACGTTTGGAACGCAGACGCTCAACCCGAAGAGAATGGCGGCCACGGGCGTCACCGACTCCGCGCACGCCATCCACATTGCGACGTGGGCCGCAGCCAGTGCCTATTACCGTCGTGAGCGACGCAGCCTGACGACCGAGATGGCCGGAAGGCTGTTCCTGCCTAACGACTCTGCGCTGATCGATAACTGGTACTTCGACGCCTACCAGGCGGCCGGGGTCATCGATCGCGACGGCTTGGTGATCACGGTCGATTCCGAAATGGAATTGCCCGCGTCGCCATATGTCATCCTGCGCGCTCGAGACGGCAAGGAGTGGGGGCCGGTTGCGGTTACGCAAGAGGGCGACAGACTGACACTGGACGCTGCTGACGTCGCGCAGGCTGAATCCCTGTCTGGCATCCTGCTCGCCAACGTCATCAACAAGCAGACGCAGGCGTTCACGACTGTCGTGGGCGGTGCGCTGACTGAAGTGCAGGACGCTTGGCTTATCCGAGCGGTCGGCTTCAGCGGCGACACTCAGGTCGGTGTTGAGGCCGTTTACGACGCCCCGCAGGTTTGGGACGCTCTAGCCGAGCCGATCATCGTTCCACCGCCACCGCCAAGCTCAGGACTCGAGAACGATACGTCTGTTCGTGTTGCGTGGGTTCGCGGCAAGGCTGTGCAGCGCAACGGCGCCATGTTCATGGACTGGGCAGTTGGGCGCAGCACTGGTGCGACGCTGTATGCCATTCGCATCAGTTACGACAACTGGACCACGTCTGAGGACGTGTTTCGAGGCCCTGAATCGTCTGGCACACACCCCCTTCGCGAGTTCGAAGGTACTATTCGCATTAGGGCGCGCGGTATTTCCGCAAGCGGGCTGCTTGGTATCGAAGTTGAGTCGGCCTTCAGTCTAGCGCCGGCTCTGTTCGACCTTAGCAACGCCACCCCCGGAACTCTGCAGTACAAGTCGTTCTTGGCCGGCATGGAGCCTGTCGCGATTGCCGAAGAGTTGCCGGCCCTATTTGGCTATGAAGGACCGAAGTTCGTAACCATTCGCGAGCCTGGCGCCGATAAGCCGACGCTGTACAGGTTGTCTGAAGACGGAACGGCATGGAACAAGCTTGCTGTTGAAGACTACGTCGCCAATACAATCACGGCCGCGGCTATTCAGGCTGGTGCCATCAAGGCTAGCGCCATTGATGTCGATTACTTGTCAGCTATCAGCGCAGATATAGGTGACATTCTTGCAGGCAGCATCAATATCAACAATAGGTTTCAGGTCGCGGCTAACGGCACTGTTACGATCAATAATGCGACAAGCGGTGCGCGCTTGGTGATTACCAACAGTCTTGTGTCGGTATATGACGCCAGCAATGTGCTTCGAGTTCGAATGGGTATTTGGTAATGCCTGCTGGACTTCAAGTCTTTAAACCAAGCGGGGCGATTAAGATTGATCTTAGTGACAGAATATCTCGTTTTCTAGGGCTATTCTTCTTTAACGCTGGCGCGTCCGGTTCTGTCGTTATTGATGGTTTGACGACTGGAACGCCTTTTTACTCGGCTACGCCTTATGGCAGCGCTTTGGGCTTTGGCGCAAACAATGAGATACCACCGTCGATAAGCTTTAGCGGAAACACAATGTCATATTCTGGCTTCGGCTGCGATTCTCGTGTTATCGTGTGGGTGCATTAATGCCTACCGGTCTTACAATTACGAATGACATCGGTAGCGTTCAAATAGACGAGAACTGGCGCAATTTCGGTTTGCGCCAGGTAATCCCATTGACGGTAACTATTCCTGCAAATCAGACGTTTGTCGCTAATACGTATACAGTTTCTGCTGCAGGTGAAGCTGTACTTATTGCACCAAAGAGCTCAAACCTTTTTGTAATCCCGCAAAGAACGACATTCTCTGGAGGTGTCTGGACATACCACCTTCTCGTTATGCGCCAGTTCCTTCTGAATTTTGAGGAAAGTGAGACTGTAAATATCTACGTTTACGATCTTCTTCCAAACGGTGTGTACGGGGACGTCGGGCTAGAGGTATTCAATGCCAGCGGACAGAGCGTATTCCATTCAGATATGGATCCAATGAGTGCGGCTGCTGTATTGCCTGGCAGTTCCGGGTTCACTGGCGTGTCTGGTAGAATATATGCCCCTCTTTTTCTGACGCACACCAGGCATTTCAACCCGACATTCGGCATGTACTTCTGGGGCTTGCGATCTTCCAGTAATACTATCACAACAACTGAACTATTCCTTCCAGGTGGTGGTTTTTCTGGAACCAACGATAATGCCGGCCTTTACGCCTCGGTTGATGTGACCGGGCTCTAGCCACTTCCTACAGACCTTCCGCACCTTTGACTTCTGCGCCGCCACTTTGGCGGTTTTCTGCATTGGACATCTCATGACTAATACGATCGCGGTCTTTTCGATCTCGACGGAAGAAGACCTGCGTTTTCAGCTCGACTTCAATGGAATTGATCTGACCGGTCGCACGCTTGAGGTTGCGGTTCGTGAGCGTCAGTCTGATACCGTAAAAGCTACGCTGACCGCTGGCAGCGGTTTGACAATCGAGAGCACCGGCAAGGTCATTGCGCGTTATGCTAAGAGCTCCATGTCCACGTGGGCACGGACTGAGTACAGCGCAGACCTGATCGATAAAACCGGTGGGCAGTACACGCGCTTGGTGCCCGTTCGGCTGGTTTATTCTACAGCCGGGCGCACGGTAGGCTCTATTGCCAATCAGGCGCGGGTTACGTGGGCTAACAACGTCGCCGTTGTCACCGCGACGGGCGGTGTCGGGCCGACCGGTGATACCGGCCCGGCGAACACGCTGACGATTGGCGACGTCGCCACGCTTGAGACGGGTGAGCCTGCTACAGCAGAGATCACGGGGTCCGCGCCGGATCAGACGCTCAATCTTGGATTGCCCAAGGGCAATATTGGCGAGCAGGGCATCCAAGGCATCCAAGGTATTCAGGGCATCCAAGGCCAGAAGGGCTGGGCGCCGGAACTTGCCGCTGTAGTGGATGGCGCTCGCCGAGTGCAGCAGGTCGTTGATTGGGTTGGTGGCGAAGGCACGAAGCCGGCTGCCGGCGACTACGTCGGCGCGACTGGGCTTGTTCCGGATATCGCAGACGCGGTCGATATCCGTGGCGAGCCGGGTGCGTCGGTCGGGCCTGGTAGCATCGGTACCGCGGAGATCGCTGACGACGCTGTCACTAACGCCAAATTGCGCGAGAGTGCGGCGCTGTCGGTTATTGGACGCTCTGCCAATACTACAGGCAACCCAGCCGACATTGCTGCGGCCACAGACGGGCACGTGCTTCGCAGAGCGGGCACGGCACTTGATTTTGGCACGGTAGATACCGCGGGGCTTACTGACGGACTTCTGAGCGCGGATGCCATCGGCCGCGCCAAGATGGCAGATGGCTTTCTAACGGCCGCGAAAATCAGCCCCACCGCGTTCGTCGATCAGGCGACGGCGATAGCCGGAACCAACAGCACCGGCATTATGTCCCCGCTGATGGCGATGCAACTTCATGCTGTTCTGCGCACGCGGGCCGAGGCACTAGTCTACAACCCGGAAACAGCGCCCGACCACATTTTGCTACTCGGGTACGCGGTTGTCGGCGACAAAGGCGGCGCGCTCTACAAGAAGGTCGTCTCTGAACCGACGCATCTCGGCAAGTTTCAGATCGCGGAAGGCTCATGGTACGAGATCGCCGAGGCATTTCCGAACGTCCTCATGTTCGGCGCCGACCTAAGCGGCGTTGTTGACAGCTTAGCCGCGTTCAATGCCGCGCTCGGAGTCGCGACTGCGATTTGCGTTGACGTGCCGGCTGGCACCTACAAACTGTCCGGCAAGGTAACCCTTACCGCGTATAAGCGTCTGCGTGGTTCTGGTCAGGCTACGTGTTTCCTTTCGTCCAGCTCGACGACGGCAGATATCATCGAAGTCGCAGGTTACTACTGTCATATAAGCGGGTTCCGATTCCTCTCGTCTGTAACCCGCACGGCAGGGTATGCGGTCAACTTTACCAACGCTTGCGCCAACTGCACGCTCGACGACTTTTATACGGAGACAAGCACTCTAAACGGCATCAATTGGGACGCGATTTCTGACACCCGCGTTACAAATGGGACGATCAACGCAGGGGCGAGCCCAGGGGTCGGCATCAACGTTGTCAATGGCTTCGCGGGCTATCTTGGCCGCGTCATCGTAGGCTGCGACCCGGCGTTCCCGTCATTCGCGTCCATGGTCCTGACGAACCTGGCCGACATGACGCTGGAGTATGTGCAGCTGCTGCAAGGCACCGCCAACTTCTACTTCAACCCAGGCAGCGGGCAGGAGGTAGACAGCCTGGTATGCACGGGCTGCTACTTCGACGCGCCAGCATCCGGGGGGAAGTCGCTCGACACCAGCGGGATGACTGGGACGGGGAAATTCCAGCGCTCCGCTTTTGTCAATTGCTGGTTCACACCGGGATTGAATGGCGACAACGTCAGCGTCGTGGCGACGGGCAGCAAGATCATCAACGATCTGATGTTCGTTGCCTGTAAATACCCGCCATCTGCAGGGCTGAACGGGACTGCACTCTACGCCGAGGGCGCCGGGCTCACAGGGCTGATTGTCGCGAGCAGCGCGATCTACGGTCACACAACTGGTATTCGCCTCAAAGACGTCGGCGGAGCCATGATCAACGGCAATATCATCGGACCAGGGGGCGGCTTCAGCGGCAACGGAACCGCGATCTTGATCGACGGCACGTCTGATTACTGCACGGTTGTCGGGAACACAGTGAACGGTAATGGGACTGCGGCAATCGCAAACTCGGCGAGCGGTACGCACAACTACATTGCGCACAATCCCGACGATGGAATCGGCGTGGGCGGCACCATCACGGTCGGGGCGTCGCCGTACGTTTATACTGCAGGCGCCCGCCCGGAAATGCTCTACATCCGGGGCGGTACTGTTAGCAACGTCGTTACAGACAGCGGCTCTATTGGCGCGACCCCCAGCGTGGTTTACCTTCAGCCTAACCGCGCGTGCCAAATCACCTATTCGGTCGTCCCAAACGTTGTCAGGCAGGTTGTTGGGTAAATACCCGGCTCTGCGCAAATCACGCTCGCGCATGAGCACGGGTGGTCAGCGGCGCAGAACCGCTTCTATGTCGGCAGCAACATCGCCCTGAACCTCGACCAAGGCTGCACTCTGATCTACGACACTGCTGACCAGAAGTGGCGGCAAGTTTAACGGTGGATGCACTGCCATGATCATGGCTATCAGATCGGGGCGGCTGCGGGCTTCGCGATCCGAGTCATCGTCAAGTGATGCAAATCTCATTGTTTAGCTCCAACGCGGTCCAGCCAGAGGGCTACGACGAACGGCGCGTTGATCAGCGCCATGCCAATAAAAAGCACCTTCATCATGTCGTCCATCGGTCAGTCTCCGTCGCCAATTTCCGTAAGGGTCCGGCACAGCCAAGTAAATGATCGTATTACGATCGCCGCCGCAATCATAGCAAAACCGTAGATGGCAGATAGATCGACAATCTGCACCACTTGCTCGGGGAGCCGGGACAGTGGCGACGTTGACCGCCCGGCCGAAAGAAACAGGCTGGCGAGAAGCAGTACGAGCCCAAACCGCCCGCTGATCATGAGCATGGCAACCTCCAAAGCGACATCTCTGGAGGGGCTTATACCATCTGGACACCACCCGCCCGCCTAGCGCGGGCTTTTTCTTTTCGGCACATCATGAACCTCACCCACAACTGGCGCGCCGTAATCCGGCACGCTTGGAGCGTCCGGCTGCTTTGCGCGGCTGGGCTCCTTTCCGGCGTTGAGGCGGCGCTGCCGTTTATCGACGCCGCGGCCGAAATCCCGCGCGGCATTTTCGCGGGCCTCACATTGGCGACGACGATGGCGGCCTTTGTCGCCCGCCTCGTCGCGCAGCAGTCTGTATCCGGAGAAGCCGATGAGTAAGCGGGCCAAGGTTGCGCTTGCCAGCGTCGCCGGCGCGATTGCGCTCGCCACGACCGCCCTTATCCAGCCGTGGGAAGGTCTAGTACTTACCAGCCACTGGGATCGCTACGCCAAGATTTGGGACATCTGCTACGGCGAGACCAAGGGCATCACCTCCGGCATGGTGAAGACCAAGGCCGAATGCGAAGCAATGCTGACCAAGCGCGTCTACGCGGATTTCTACATCCCTTTGACGCGCTGCATCTCGGGTTTCGCCGACAAGCCGAAAAGTTGGCAGGCAACGACGATTTCGCTCGCCTATAACGTCGGCACAGGCGCCGTCTGCAAATCAACCGCGGCCAAGTTCGCTCGCGAGGGTGATTACAAGCAGAGCTGCCAGGCCATGACGCGGTTTAACCGGGCCGGGGGGCAGGTCGTGGGGGGCCTTGTGAAGCGCCGTGAGTATGGCGACGCAGAGCGCATGGGCGAACTCGAGCTTTGTCTGGCAGGTCTGTGATGCTGGCAATGCTGAAGTTGGGCAAGCCGGCGCTGTATGCGCTCGCACTGGCGGGGCTTCTGGCGCTTGCGGCGCTGGGCTTCTGGCGTGGCATGGCTGCGATCGATAACGCCCAAGCCGCTGCTGTTGCCGTAGCAACCGCAGCCGAGCGCAACCACTGGCGCGCAGAAATCGAAAAATCCAACGCCGCCGTCGCCAACGCCCGGGCCGCGCAGGCGATTCTAGTTGCCGCTGCCGAAACGAAGCTCGCGCGCGCAGAAGCCGACGCGAAAGCCGCATTTGACGAATTGGAGAAGAAGAATGCGGCTTTGCCCGTTAATCCTGAGTGTGGCCTTAGCGCTGAGCGTGGCGGGTTGCTTGACCGCATCAAATAAGACGGTGGTCCGGACCGAGATCGTCGCGCCTGTGTTGACCGAGGACATGCGCAAGGCTTGCGCGCGTCCGGTTGGCATTCCGAAGGGCAGGCTGACCGAGCAGGACGTGACGAGCCTGTGGGGCAGGGACCGGCGCGAGTTGGTATCCTGCGCGGAGCGTCACGGCGCGGTTGTGGGTGCTCTAAAGTGATGGAGCTCACCATTCCGGCTGCGTTGGCGCTGTCTGTAGGAACGGCTGGCCTTACGCTCGCGGCAAGCTGGGGCGTGGTCAAGTATCAGGCCACGCAGCACGAAAAGCGCCTGCAGAGCCTTGAGGACCGTACAGGCCGCCAGGCCGAAGAATTGGCGGACTTCCGGTTGGAGGCTGCTCAGCGCTTCGTGACCGTCGAGACAATGGCAAAGCTTGAAGAGCGCGTAATCAGCGCGATCGACCGGCTCGCGGACCGGCTAGACCGGGTCATTGAAGGCAGGGTGGCGCCAGCACGTCGGTCTTAGTTCGTTTATGCCCAGCGGGATTTCGTCAAGGCAACAATCATTTGACAAATGATTGTGTGATCTGCATAACTGGGTCGTCTTAACTCAGGAGGCGATTCCCATGCGAAAGCTGCTTCTGTCGGCCGCGTTCTGCGCGGTTATGGCCTCCTGTTCTGCGTCCCCGGTTATGGCGCAGTGCGTCGGCGTTGAAGGGTTCCTTGAGCAGATCGAAGCGGCAAAGCCCGCTGGCTTGACCGTCAAGACCTTCGGTCGCGCCGAGACTGCGCGGATCGTTGAAATCCTGTCTGCCGAGTCTCCGCCGCCTGAGGGTTTCAAGCCCGACGCCGTTATCATGGTATCCGGCGACCGAGCCGCGATGCTGCTGTTCGTCGAAGGCGAGCGCATTTGCCAGCGCGTGACGCTTTCCCTGAAGGGCGCTGAGCTGCTGTTGCACGCCGCGTTCGGCCGTCCCGTCTGATTTCGCCCGCTGCCCGAGAGGGTGGCGGGCTTTTTTCGTGAGGAGAAAGCTATGTCGGATTGGATCGAGTGGAGCGGCGGGGCGTGTCCGGTTGCGGCTGGGACGAGTGTAATCGTGCGATTTCGATGCGGTGAAGAGTGCGAAACCGGCTATGCCGAAGACTGGGACTGGATCGCTGAGGGACGTGGTTACGACATCGTCGCTTATCGCCTCACTGCCAACGACAACCTGACCAAGCGCGCCCAGTTCGACGCCACGGAGCCGCTGCAAGAAGAGATCGCAATCAACATCTCAGCCCAAATCTGCAACGGCGTTCGGCCGGATGCGGTTCAGGTGCTCGAGTGGGCTGCTGCCTTGTATGAGGCGGAAGTGGGGGCTGCGTGATGCGGTTCCTAGCATTCCTCTTAGCGCTGATCGCGGTCATTGCGTCGCAGCACATTCCCTACGTTCTGGGCACGTCGGTCGGCGGGCTCACGTTTGTGGTGGGTGGAATTGGCGGCGGCGTTCTCGGTCATCTGGTGAGCAACCGATGACCACCTTCCCAGACGACATCATGCGGTCGGCGCGTGAGGCTTTTATTGCTTATGCAGGTCCGTGTTTGGACCGAGCAAGCGCGGACCACGTGTTGGCAGGCGGTGCCGATGACGCGCCATTGCTGAGACTGGCCGCCTTTGTCACGGAAGCTGAGCGCAGGCGCTGCGTGTCTGCTGTGAACGCAGAGCGGGTCATGGACGCGGATGAGAACCCGTCCGACGCCGATCCAACAGACATCGCCTACGACATGGCAATTGACCACGCCATTGACGCAATCAAGAGGCCGTTCCTTTGACCCAAATCGACAACGAAACCCTGGCCCGCACAGTCGCGGCTTACGAGGCGAACGACCGCAATCAGCGCGCGACTTCACTTGCCCTAGGGCTGGCCCGCAGCACTGTTCAGAACCAACTCCGGCGCGCTGCCGAGCGCGGCATGCTGGGGACCGAGCCGGTGTTGCCGGGGTACGCAATCAAGAGCGTGTCCAGCCGCGACAAGGACGGAGCTTGGGTTAAGCAGGTCAAAGCGCCGGGCGAGGTTTTCGAGGTGCCGATTGGTTTTGCGCACAAGCGCATTTCCAACCTGTCCGACAGCCAAGGCCGCACACTGGCCCGCTGGGACATCGTTGAGCAGGACAAGGCTGCGCAGCTTAGCGCGATGAGGGCTGCCGTTGATGCTTTCAAGGAAGATCTGCCGCGCGTTGTAGCTATCGCCGCGCCAGCGCACACGATCGCGGATTTGCTGTGCCAGTACACGATTACGGACGCACACCTGGGCGCTCTCGCTTGGAATGAAGAGACGGGCGGCGGCGACTACGACCTAGCCATCGGCGAGCGGCTGATTATTGACTGGTTCGCGGCTGCCATTGCCAGCGCGCCGCCTGCCGAGCGGGGCGTGTTCGCTCAGCTTGGGGACTTCTTGCATTACGACTCGTTCAAGAGCGTGACGCCGGAGCATCAGCACCAACTCGACGGCGACACGCGCTACCCGAAGATGGTTCGGGCGGCTATTCGCATCGTGCGGACGGTCATCGCCATGCTCCTGGAGAAGCACGAGCGCATCGACGTCATTATGTCGGACGCCAACCACGACCCGGCCGGTGAGGTGTGGCTGCGAGAGATGTTCGCGGCGTTCCTAGACACCGAGCCGCGTGTGACGGTCGATACGAGCCCCGGCACATACTCAATGATTGAGCACGACGACGTGTCGCTGTTTTACCATCACGGCCATCGTCGGGGCGTGGCGAACGTTGACAGCGTATTGGTTGGTCGCTTTCGCCAGGCTTACGGGCGCACCCGCTACAGCTATGCGCATATCGGGCACAAGCACTCCGACGAACTCAAGACGACCAACCTCATGAAGGTTGAGCAGCACGAGACACTAGCCGCGCCGGATGCCTACGCGGCGAACGGCGGGTGGCTATCCGGCCGGTCGGCGAAGGTCATTACCTACCATAAGAGGCACGGCGAGGTCGGGCGCATCGTCCTGACGCCGGAGATGGTGTTGGGCGCATCTGCCGCCAACGACAATGAAGTGAGGGCCGCAGCATGACTGTTCTCAGTATTTGGCTCTACGTCCTGTCCGACGAGCCTGAGTTGGCTGTCATCGCCCTGCTTGTTGCGGCCCTGGTTGGCGTCGGTCTGGTCGCCACACTACGCGCTACTTGGCGTCTTATTAGGAGGGCTGTGGGGTGACGTTCAAAATCAACGATACGCCGGTCATTCTGATCAGCGAGACCGTGCTGCAGTCTTGGGCGAGAGACGTGTTCATGTTCGCCACGCTGACCAGTCTAGTGGCGGTCGGCTGGTTTCTTGAAAGCGCGGCCCAGCAATGGGTCGCTGCCCTAATGGGTTTCCTCGCCATCTGCGTTCGCGCCAGCGGCCGGACAAAAGCCGCGCGCATGACGATCGCCGAAGCCCGCAAGAAGCTCGATGAATTGGAGTCCGCAGCATGAAAAGCGTCAAGGTCAACGTCGACAAAATAAGCACCTACGATGTTCCCGAGTCGCTCGACGGTATGATTGCCGCGCTCAGCGAAGTTCGCGCGAAGGTTCCTGAGGAATTCAGGGGCGCCGTCAGGGTTGATTTCGACCATGGCGAATACAGCTCCGTGGTCGAGTTCTATTACATGCGACCGCAGACGCCGGAAGAAGACGCCGCCGAAAAGGACAGGCATTCTGCTTGGCTGGCGTCGCGCAGAGAGAGCGCTCGTCGGGAGTTGGCTCGCCTAGAAGCGGAGCTTTCCCAATGATACTCCGCATTAAAAACCGATACCTGCGCGCGCTAGTCGGCTGGGGCGTAGTGCTTGGCTTCGTCGTGCTGTTCCCCTTCTTCGTCATCTACGGGGCGGCCGTCGATACTTGGAACGAGCTCGCTTTCCAATGGTCCGATACCAAGCGCGAGCGGCGCGACGCCTGGCGCATTCTGACCTTTAGGAGGGTTGAGTCGTGACCGACGAAGACTGGATCCAGCACGACGGCGGCCCATGCCCTGGCGGCTTGGAAGACACCTACGTCGCCATTCGCACCCGCCACGACGGCCCGTTCAACCCGAGGCAGGGCCGCTTCTGGCGGTGGGAGCATCGCGATACGGCCGGCGACATCATGGCTTACCGCATCGCTGACGGTCCGGTGGTGGCTGCCAAGGAAGAGGGCGTGGTTTGATGGTTGGCGTTTACCACTTTCAGGAGCCAGTTACTGCTTCCGCAGTAACCATCGCGCAGCGCGCCGCCACTGTAGTCAAGCAGGAGATGCTTGCCGAAGCTCAAGGGTGGGTTGAGTGGCGAGGCGGCGTGTGTCCGGTGGACGGAAGTGCGTTGGTCGAAATTCGGCTTAGCGGCACCAGCGGTCTGCCGGAGAAGCGGCCAGCCCGCGATTGGAATTGGACGCACACCGGCTGGGAGAGCGACATCATAGCTTATCGAGTCGTTTCCTCGCCCGTGCCGACTACCAACCGATACCCCGAGCCAGTCCGCGCCGACTACGTGACGCTGTGGAAGCGCGGCCAACAGCCTATCCTCAGTATCATTGCAGACGGAAAGGTTCACGACTTCCACGTTGCGGCACCGCGCCTAGCCGTGTTGTTGCGGGAAGTCGCTGACCTTTTGGCCGAGTCCACAATTCTGAAATAGGAGCAAGCCGATGCGGCTGGTGATCGTAGAGAGCCCATACGCTGGCGACGTTGAGGCGAACATTGCCTACGCCCGTCGCTGCGTCCGTGACAGCCTACTGCGCGGCGAGGCGCCGATTGCCAGCCACCTGCTTTATACGCAGCCGGGGGTGCTCGACGACGACGATCCGGACGAGCGAGCGCACGGCATAAGCGCAGGTCTGGCTTGGCGCCATGTCGCACAGGCTAGTGTCGTCTACATCGATCACGGCATCAGCAACGGCATGGTTTACGGCATAGAGGCCGCACGTTCAGCCGGCCTGCCGGTCGAGTTCCGCGAAATCGGAGCCACGTCATGAGCCGGACCCATCTCCGCTGGTGGCTGTGGGTCTCGCTCACCGCAGTAGGGGCGGCTGTCGCCTGGCTGCTGGGGTATGGCGGCGTGCTCTGGCGGCAGGACGCTACCGGCCTCGCCATGGCCGTTCTGGCGCTGTACGCGGCCTGCACTGTCTGGCTGGGGCTGAAGGTTCGGGCGGGCGACCGTGACTTTAGGTTCGTGTCGCACCTCGCCAAGGTCATGAGCTATCTCGGGATCCTTGGCACGTTCATCGGCCTGGCCATGGCGTTCCAGGCAATGGGCAGCCTGCCTGCGGACGGGTCAATCCCGCCGACGTTCAAGGCCGATTTTATCCGCGGCGTGATGACTAAATTCCATTCGTCGATCGTCGGGCTAGTCGGCTTCCTTTGCCTGGAAATGCAGATTCGGATTTTGGAGGTTGGGGATGAAAACCGCGCTTAGGGCAATCGGGTACGCGGTAATTACCGCAGCGGGTCTAGCAGCTCTACTGACTGTGTGGCTCGTCGTTTTCTTCGGGGCTGCGGAAATTGCAGTGCTTGCGGGCGTGCCGACTCGCAACGCTCCGCTCTACGGGTTCTTGGTCTGGGGGATCATCACGTGCGGCGCTATTGGAACCATCATCGCCGTCGACCAACAGTCCAAGGAGGTTGGTGATGAGCGCGCAGCGTAATGGTGACGATTACGACCCGAGCGAGTTCGGCGGCAACCCAATGTCGCATCCGCTGTCTCCGCCTTGGATGCACGGCAAGACGCTTTCGGACCTGTTCGCGGAGGCGAAGCGCAATCACGAAGAAGATTGGGAGCAGCGCCAGCACCTAGCCATGCTGGCAGCGCGCGAGGTGCGGTCGTGAGTACCGCAAGCGCACTTGTAGAGCGCATGCGAAAGCATGTTCGCGACCGAGGTGGACTGGCCAAGGATGAAGCTGGAAACCCCGTCATCACGAACGGCGCGAGGGCGATGATGCTTGAAGCGGCGGACCTGATCGAAAAGCAGTCAAAAGATTTGCGATTTGCTCATCTGCACGCGGTCGGGCCGCTTATTTGCGCGCGCTCTGGGAGTTACACCAAGGACGGTCGAATGCGACTTACAGATGTGAAAGTAAGAGAGAACGAATGGATGCGGCTTCATCTCTTTACTGACGAGGGACTCAATGACGTCAATGATTGAGCGGGTCGCGGGGGCGATTGAGGAGGCTGACGTTGGCTTTAGCCTTCGGCTGACGCGACTTGTCGATGAAGTTCACACCTACACTCTGATGTATTCTGACGGCGTCGGACCGTTCGAGTACGAAGATATCGATGACGGGTACGCGCATGTCCGCGAACGCAAATTCAACGCTAAAGCCCGCGCCGCTATCGCCGCGATGCGCGAGGGTCTGCCGAGGCTCCAAGGTGAGTCATGGTTTGAGTGCATTGCGACCGAATGCGAGAGCGCGGGCACAGACGACGGTACTTGGGTGAACCTGAAGGCGCTTGCCGAGTGGGCCGATAGTGTCGACGCCGCCTTGGAGGAAAAGCCGTGACGTATCGCAAGACGGTGACGAAGGTCATCTATGAGGCGGAGGGTAGCTACGGCAACAAAGACCAGATGCCGGAAAATCTGGGTGCCGCAGTCGAGTGGCTTCAGGAGAAGCTGGACTCCCTTCCGGAGGACATGCGTGAGGACGCCATTCTAGAGATCGAGGCGGAACGCGACTACGACTGTGCGGTCCTAAAAATCAAAATCGAAGGCCGCCGCCCGGAAACGGATGCGGAGCAGATGGCACGCTTGGGTGCGGAAGCGAGGCACAGGTTTGGCTTGGCCATGACCCGTGAACTTCAAGAACGCGCCGCTTACGAGGCGCTCCGCAAGAAATACGGAGACAAGTCATGAAGGACGAGCTTCCAATCGAGTACCAGTTCCTCCTGACTGTGGTGATCGCGATAGGCGGCCCTATCGCTATTTTCATGGCTATCCACTTCGTCAATAGGCTGCTTTTCAAATGACCGCCCGCGCATCAGCCGAGCTCCCAGCGCCCTTCTTCGACTTCGCGATGTCGGTGTTGTTCGTCTTCGTGGCGCTGTTCATGCTGTCCACGATGGACACGCCGCGGCCTCCGCAGGCCGGAGTCCTGACGCCCAAAGCCGAGTTTCTGATTGAGCTCACGTGGGATGACGGCAGCGCGAGCGACGTGGACCTGTACGCACGCGGGCCCGACGGCAAGGTTGTCTACTTCGGCTCGAGGCGCACGGAAGTGATGTTCCTTGATCAGGACAACACGGGCAACGGAAACGGCGGGGTCGCCGATAGAAGGGAGATCGTCACGGTTCGCGCGATCGAGCCGGGCGACTACAAATTCAACGTTCACGCGTACCGCCTATCCGGCCCGGTGTCTGTGAAACTAAGGGTGCTGAAGCTCAACCCGTATGCGGTCGTGGCGGAGCGCACCGTGACGCTCGACACGCAGGGCCAGGAGCGGACGCTGGCGGCTATGACCGTGCGGGCCGATGGTTCTGTTGAGGCTTTCGAGGCCAATGTGAAAATGGTGGGGAAGTGAGCCGTACGCTGATTTGGTGGTCTACCGGCGCGGCGTCTTTCGTTGCCGCACAGTTGACGCTTCGCGACAACCCGGCGGCGTTGTTGGTTCGCTGTGAGACCAATAACGAGGATCCAGATAACTACCGCTTTGAGGCTGACGCTGTGCGCCGTCTCAATCGACCGATCACTCTCCTTCGCTCGGAGGACTACGACAACGTATGGGACGTTTGGCAGAAGCGCCGCTACATGGCAGGCATCAAGGGCGCGCCGTGCACGAGCGAGATGAAGGTCGCGCCGCGCCTAGCCTTCCAGCGGCCCGATGACGTTCATGTGTTCGGCTACACTGCTGACGCTGACGACGTCGAGCGATTCAACCGACTGCGGGAAAATTATTTCGAGCTGACCGTCCGCGCCCCGCTTATCGAGGCGGGCATTACTAAGGCCGCTAGCCTAGCCATGGTGATGTCGGCGGGCATCGCCCTGCCGCGCTCATACGCCATGGGTTTCCCAAACGCCAACTGTCTCGGGACTGGGTGCGTCAAGGCGACGTCGCCCGCCTACTGGGCACTGTACCGCCACCATTTCCCGGAGAACTTCAAGCGCACCGCGGATTACGCCCGCGAGATTGGCGCCCGCCTTACCCGCCTAAAAGGCGAGCGGGCTTTCATAGACGAGATACCGGACGACCACCCAATGACCAATGCCATCGTTCCAGCGTGCGATTTCCTATGTTCGCTCGCTGAGGTGGGTCTGGCGGACAATGACAACGAAATAGCATCAGAGAGGGCGGCTTAATGTTGGTTTATTTCGCGCATCCCGTCTCAGACTACGGGTCAGAACGACAGTTTCGGGCGATTGCCGCCATTTCCAATTACCGGAACAATTTTCGCGTCGAGAGTCCAGACCAACCACACCATCAGGCAGGGTATGCGGAACGGGGGATGGATTATTTTAAGGGCGTTGTGGAGCGATGCCAAGGTCTTGCGTTTATGCGCTTCCCGGACGGAGGGATAGGCGCTGGCGTAGGACGAGAAATCAGGTGGGCTCTAATCGGCGGCCTGTGGCTTTACGAGGTCTTTGAAGGCCGAGTCTATCCGCTGCAAGACATGCCAACGCCGATCCTATCAGTGGAGGATACGCGGCGCCTCGTTGCGCACTTCAAGGAACCCAGCCCATGCTAACCAAAGAGCAGCATCCCGACGCCTACCATTTCGTTGCCGACTGGCACGAGCGGCAGGCGCGGACCTTCCTTGAAATGTCGCGGGACGAGCCCCGCATCGACGCCGCTACGCGGGCGCGGTCGAAAGATGCTGCTTGGTATCACAACGGCTCAGCGGCGGCCCTGCGCCTAGCGGCGATGAACGCGCGACGCGCCATTATTGGAGCGCTCTAATGCTAACCCTCACCATAGCCGCCACGCTCGCAGTCCTGGCGCCGCTCGCCTGGCTCGTCGTTGAACGCACCGCGAGCCGTCGCTGGCTCGTTCTTGCCATCCCCGCCTTAGTCGCGCTCCCGCTCGCATTCTACGCCTACGGCGCCGGCCTACTCGGTTACGCGGTCGCGTCAGCCCCCCCGGCGGAGTTCGACCTTGTACACGCCAGCGTTGATGAAAAGCGCCGCGAGGTTCTATTGCTAGTCCAAACACCCACCGGCACGCGCTTTCACGTCGTGCCCGCCACCGACCAGGCGCGCAAAGCCGCCGGCGGAGCTCAGGCCATGCTTGAGAAGGGCTTGCCGGTTCGTGGGCGCAAGGGCGGCGGATCCGACAACAACGACGGCGAGCTTGTGTTCTATGTGCTGCCGCCTAGTGCGGCGCCGAAGGGGTGACGGGTGATGCTGACGTGGGAGCGAAATGAGAATGGCCGGTTTTACACGGCTAAGCTCAACGACAGGATTGTCGGATCGGTCATCGATCGCGGTCCTGGTGATGTCGCTTGGTATGTGTCGGCTGTGCATATGAAGTGGGTCGCGAAGGGCGATGGCGAGTCCAAGAGCGTACCTGCGGCCAAGCGCGCTCTGGCTCGGGCGTGGAAGTCGTGGCTTGACGCTTTTGGTCTCAAGGAGGCTGCATGATCCCGCTGGAAGTCTACAAGCGCATGATGTCCCCGGAAAGCTTCGCGGCGCTAACGGCGCCCGCCCGCTGCCCGCATCCCTCGCGCACCATCACCATCTACAACGAGGCAGGCGACGTCGTCACGGATCCGCATGAACGTCTGCGCATCTTGGAGGCTGAGTTTGTGAAACTGGCTCGCGCCGTAATTCGACATACCGGGCCAGTCGCACCAGACATCTCGGCCGCGTCCAGGCTGTGGCGCCGCCTTGCGCGCCGCTGATGCGCCTCGCGCTTCAGCCCCACCAACCAACCCCGCCTAGTGCGGGGTTTTTTGTTGTCGATTTTCGACTACGACGTATTGACGTATCCGACAACTTGTCGTAGTGTCTTTTTACAGACAGGGGAGACGGACATGACCGCGCTGACAACCAAGACGACTGCCGAAGAACTCAAGGCCGCCATCCTTGCCAAGTTCCCAGCGGACGCCACTTGCTGGTCGCAAGCTACTGACGAGGTTCGCGACATGAGTCGGTGGGCTCGCGAAGAGCTCGGCCTTGACGAGGACGCGGCACTGAACTTCCGCGCACTGGAGACGCCAGCCCGTTGGAACCTACGTGGTGCCGAGAGCGCGGCAGCCTTCTACGCTAAGATGAACGAGCGCCAGCGTCTCAGCTATCTCGCTCGCATTCAAGACTGGTTGGCATGACCGCCGCCGCCTATCGGGCCGCCCTAACGCGGCTCGGCTTCAATCAGACGACCATAGCGCCGCTGCTTGGCGTCACGCAGCGCACCAGCCAGCGCTACGCGGCAGACGGCGCACCCGTAACAGTAGCCCTGCTGCTCGCCTACATGGAGCGGTATGGGGTGGATCTAGCAAAGGAGATGGGACGATGACGAGCGAAAAGAAAATCGATTTCGCTGACGGCTTCAAAGAGCCGGACGGGGTGTACGAGATCGTAGGACGCGGCGACTCTTCCGGCGTGCGCAAGGTTCAGCCCGAGCCGCAGTACATCCAATTGGCCGGGCGCGGGAAGCGACCTGTGCCGCTTGACTCGGGAGACGAAGCCGACTCCGCAGGCAGGATCGCGGCTGCGATCGAGCGCGCCTCGGGTAAAGACTAAGCCCCCTAGCCGGAGCCTGGCCGCGGGTTAGGCGGATGATTCAGACCGTAGCCCATTTCCCACAGGCGAACAAACGCGAACGAAGCAAAAACACCATTGCACGGGTTTTGCACGGATATGTGCACATATTCACGGCATGTTCTGCGCACAAAGGGGCAGAAACGCAGTTTTGACCGATATGGCCGCCACCACTTAACTATTTGATTTCCTTACTAGAAAGGCTGGTGCTGCGAGAGAGGATTGAACTCTCGACCTCTCCATTACCAATGGAGTGCTCTACCACTGAGCTACCGCAGCAGGACCGTGCTTATGCTGGCGTTTCGGGTCGTTCGAGGACCCGGAAGGCGCCGCGCCGTTCCGAAGCGGCGTCCTGATGCCACAAGCCCTGCGCCGACGCAACCTGTTACACACATATCTCCGCATCTGAAAATGAAGGGCGCTCGACCACTCCCTTACCAAGGGAGCACTCGACGTTGCCGCAATCGCTCGCCTTCAATCCGGCAGCAGCAGACGCTGGTCGATCCGGAACAGCCTGCCGTCGCCGAGGAGATGGGCGGAAAAGCCCAGGCCGAAGAGCGGCCGGAAGGCGGCGTCGCGGACGTTGAGGCCGCCGGCATAGGCGCCCATCGCCGGCATGACGCAGCGCGTCGGCGAGAGCGCAAAGCAGCGCCGGCGCAGCGCCCGCCCGCGCATCCGCACTTTGGCGGCCGGGTGGAGATGGCCGGCGATCTCCGGCCGCTGAGCACAGTCCGTCGGTTCGTGCCGCAGCACGACGCCGGCGAGCTCCAGCGTCTCCAGCACCTCGCCGCCCATCGCTGCGCTGATCGCCGGGTCATGGTTGCCGCTGATCCAGAGCCAGTCACGGCCGCGCTGCAGCGCGCGCAGGCTCGCGAGATTGCCGTCGTCGAGCCGCGCTTCGGCGCCGCGATCATGGAAGCTGTCGCCGAGCGCGATCACGCGCGCCGGCTGGTAGCGCAGGATCGCCGCGCCCAGCAAAGCCAAAGTCGCGGCGGAATCATAGGGCGGCAGCAGCACGCCGCGCCTGGCATAGGCCGAGCCCTTCTCCAGATGCAGGTCGGCGACGACGAGGGTGCGCTCGTCGGGGAGGTAGAGCGCGCCGGAGAGATCGGGCACGAGCGCGAGCCGGCCGAGCATGAAGGCCTCGGCCGCCATGTCGCTCGGTTCCTTCGCCGCCAGGGTCACGCCATCGCCTCTTCGAGCATCTGCGCTTCCGCCTCGGCCAGGATCTCGTCGGCCGCTTCGCCGTGGACCGCCTCGCGCCCGATCTCGAGCATGACCGAGACCGAGAGCGGCGAGACGTGATCGAGCGGCTGATGCACGATTCGCCCGCTGATCCGTGTCAGCATCTGACCCAGGCGGCCGATGTCGAGCAAGCCTGTCGCCGCATCGGCGCGAGCGGCGCGGAGCAGCACATGGTCGGGCTGGTGCCGGCGCAATACGTCGTAGACGAGATCGGTCGAGATCGTCACCTGCCTTCCGCTCTTCTCCTGGCCGGGAAAGCGGCGCTCGATCAAGCCGCCGATCACGGCACAGGAGCGGAAGGTCCGCTTCATCAGCGCGGACTCGGCGAGCCAGTCCTCGAGATCGTCGCCGAGCATGTCCTGCGAAAAGAGCTCGTCCAGCGACAGCGCCCCGCGCGCGATCGCCGCCGCCATGTCGCCGAGCGTCCAGACCGCGATGCCGTAATCATTGCAGACGAAGCCGAGCGGTTTCAATCGCGCCCGTTCCAGCCGCCGCGTCAGCAGCATGCCGAGCGTCTGGTGGGCGAGCCGGCCCTCGAACGGGTAGGCGACGAGGAAGAAGCGTCCCGCCCGCGGAAAGCTCTCGACCAGGAGCTCGCCCGGCTTGGGCAGGCGCGATTTCAGGCGCTGCGCATGCAGCCAGGACGAGACCTCGCCCGGCAGCTTCGCCCATTCCTTCGGTGAGGCCAGGATGGCGCGCACGCGCGCGGCGAGGAAGGTCGAGAGCGGGAACTTGCCGCCGGCATAGGAGGGGATCTTCGGATCGGTGCCGGCGCTGGTGCGCGAGCAGACCACCTCGTTCTCGACGATGCCCTCGAAGCGCAAGACCTCGCCGGCAAAGACGAAGGTGTCGCCGGGTGTCATCGTCTCGGCGAAATATTCCTCGAGCTCGCCGAGCATGCGCCCGCCGCGGCTGAGCATCTTCTGGCCGCCGGGACGGGCCGGCCGCGAGCGGCCGAGCCGGACCTTGAGCATGGTCGACTCGACGATGGTGCCGACATTCATCCGGTATTGCTGGATCACGCGGGCATTGCTGGCGCGATAGCGCCCGTCCTTGCCCTGCCGCAGCTTGGCGAAGCGCTCATAGCTCTTCAGCGCATAGCCGCCGGTCGCGACGAAATCGACCACCGCGTCGAAATCGACGCGGTCGAGATCGGCATAAGGCGAGGCGGTCAGGACCTCCTCATAAAGCGCGTCGGGATCGAAGCCGTCGGAGCAGGCGACGCCGAGCACATGCTGGGCGAGCACGTCGAGCGCGCCGATCCGTGGCGGCGGCGTATCCTGCGCCGCCTCCGCCACCGCATCGAGTGCGGCGCGGCATTCGAGCAATTCGAAGCGGTTCGACGGCACCAGCAGCGCCTGCGAGGGCTCGTCCATGCGGTGGTTGGAGCGGCCGATACGCTGCATCAACCGGCTTGCGCCCTTGGGCGCGCCGACATTGACGACGAGGTCGACATCGCCCCAGTCGATGCCGAGATCGAGCGTCGCGGTGCAGACGACGGCCTTCAATTTGCCCGCTGCCATCGCCGCCTCGACCTTGCGGCGCTGGCCGACATCGAGCGAGCCGTGATGCAGCGCGATCGGCAGCGTCTCGTCGTTCACGCTCCACAGCGCCTGGAACATGAACTCGGCCTGCATGCGGGTGTTGACGAAGACCAGCGTCAGCTTGTGCGCCTGGATCGCGGTATAGATGTCGCCGACTGCATGGGCGGTGACATGGCCCGCCAGCGGCAGCCGGCGGCTCGTCGCCATGATGCCGATCTCAGCCTTCGCACCGCCCTTGACGGCGACGAGACCCGACGGGGTGTCGGCGCCGCCGAGATAGGCCTGTAGATCCGCAGGTTCGCGCACCGTCGCCGACAGCCCGACCGCGCTCATCTCAGGCGCGAGGGCGCGCAGCCGGGCGAGGTCGAGCGAGAGCAGGTCGCCGCGCTTGGAGGTGACGAGCGCGTGCAGTTCGTCGAGCACGACCCGGCGCAAGTTCGCGAAGAACGGCTTCGCATCGCGATGCGAGACCAAGAGCGCGAGCTGTTCGGGGGTGGTCAGGAGGATGTCCGGCGGCCGCTCGATCTGGCGGGCGCGCTTGGCCGGCGAGGTGTCGCCGGTCCGGGTCTCGACCTTGACCGCGAGCCCCATCTCGCGGATCGGCGTCTCGAGATTGCGGGCGATATCGACGGCGAGCGCTTTCAGCGGCGAGACATAGAGCGTGTGCAGCCCGTCGCGCTTTGGGCCGCGCTGGGTTAGTTCGACCAGCGAGGGCAGGAAGCCGGCGAGCGTCTTGCCGGCGCCGGTCGGCGCGACCAGCAGGGTCGAGCGCCCGGCCCGGGCTTCCTCCAGCAGAGCGAGCTGATGCGCCCGGACGCTCCAGCCGCGGCTGGCGAACCAGGCGGAGAAAGCCGGCGGGAGAGGCGAGGGCGCATCCATCGGAGGACAGAGATAGGCTCTGCCGAACGAAAAGGGAACGGCGGGCTCGTGTCTTTCACACGGCTGTGCCGACGGTCGATCCCAGCACGACGACCCTGCTGCCGACAGGCGCGCGCCGATAGAGGTCCAGGATGTCCTGGTTGAGCAGCCGGATGCAGCCGGACGAGACCATCGTGCCGATCGTCCAGGGCTCGACGGTGCCGTGCAGCCGGTACAGCGTGTCGCGCCCGTCGCGGTAGAGGTAGAGCGCGCGCGGACCGAGCGGGTTGCCTGTGCCGCCGGCGAGGCCGCCGACATAGCGGCCATAACGCTGGGGCTCGCGGCGGATCATGTCCGGTGTCGGCGTCCAGCGCGGCCATTGCGCCTTGCGCGCGATCGTCGCGGCGCCGCGAAAGTTGAAGCCTTCCTCCTTGCCGACGCCGATGCCATAGCGGATCGCGCGCCCGCGCTCGCCGACGAGATAGGCGTAGCGTTCTCCGGGGTCGACGATGACGGTCCCCGATGGCTCGGGCGTGCGATAACTGACCTCGCGCCGCAGGAACTGCGGCTCGATCTCGTCGAGATCGACGGCCGGCACCGGAAACGGTTCGCCATCGATGGCGGCGTAGATCGAGGCGTAGTCGGCCTCGACCATGTCGGGACGCTGGGCGGGCACCTGGCTGGAAAGATCGGGCGCCGGTCTCGTCACGCAGCCGGACAGAAGGAACGGGCTGCCGAGCAGCAGGCGGCGTCTGTCGATGGGCATCCGGGCTATCGGCTCGCGTGACGGGATTGGTAAGGCGATAGAGCAATTTGCGCCGACAGCGTCGACCCGTTATGGAGTGATGCATGTCATAACCAATGGCTATGCATGGATATCGCCGTCGCCCTCAGGGCTTTCCTGCGCACTGTCGAGCGCGGCTCGGTGACCGCCGCGGCGCGCGATCTCTCCGTGTCGCAGCCCGCCGTCACCAAGCATCTGCGCAATCTCGAGCGGCATGTCGGCGCGCGCCTGCTGGAGCGCTCGGCCCGCATGGTCCGGCCCACCGTGCAGGGCAAGGCGCTCTATGAGGCCAGCCGAAGCGCTCTTGCCACCATCGATGCCGCGCTGGAGGGCGTTCGCCACGAGATGGGCACGATCGAAGGGCTGTTGCGCGTGCATGCGCCGTCCTGCATCGGCGTCCGGCATCTCCACCCGATCGCGCTGGCCTTTCAGAAGCGCCATCCCGATGTGACCATCGATCTGGTGCTGGAGAATCGCGCCGTCGACCTGGTCTATGAAGGGTTCGATCTCGCGCTGCGCTACGGCCGCCCGGATAGCCAGGAGCTGATCGTCAGGCGCCTCGGCTTGGTGCGCCGCATCCTCGTCGCTGCCCCGCAGTTCCTCGCCCGATCAGGACCGATCGGGACGCCGGAACGTCTCTCCGAAATCGATGTCGTGACGACGCCGACACTGCTGGCGCCGGGCGATATGCTCACGTTGCTGCGCGGGGGTGAGGTGGTCGACGTCCCGGTGCGGCCGATCATGCGGACGAACCACGCCGACGCGATCACGGCGACCTTGCTCTCCGGCCGGGCTGCCGGCCCGGTTCAGCAGCTGCTCGTTTCCGACGAGCTCGCGGCCGGGCGGCTCGTCAGGATTTTGCCGGACTATGAGGTCAAGCCGACCGAGGCGTTCTGGACTTTTCCCTCCGTGCGCTTCATGCGCCCGGTCGTGCGCGCCTTCACCGATTTCGCCATTCCGGCCTTGCGCGCCGTCGAGGGGGTCGATGCCGGAGAAATGCGCTCGGAGGCGGCTTAGCGATCGCGGCTCTTCGTGCCGTCAGCGGCGCTCCGCGATCACCAGCAGCCCCGGCACCGGCTCGCCACGATCGATCCGGGTGCTCTGCGGCTCGACCAGCACCGGCTCCAGCCTTGCTTCGCCGAGCCTCTCCCTGAGCCAGTCCTCGGCATGGGCGAAGCGCCGGTCCTGGCCGACGGCGACGCCTTCGCCATCATGGCTCTGCACGGTGAAGGCGAGGAGGCCGCCCGCCTTGAGGACGCGCGCGCTCTGATGGAAGCTCGGCGCGAGATCGCCGAGATAGACGAAGACGTCGGCGGCGATGACGAGATCGGCCGAGGCGTCGGGTCGGCTCGCCAGGAAGGCGGTCAAGCCTGCGGTGGCGAGCTTGTCGTAGAGCGGGCTGCCGCTCTCACGCGTCTTGACCTGCGCCTTTGCGATCATCCTCGGCGAGAGATCGCAACCGGCGAGGAACTCCGTCTGCGCGCGGATCGCCTCGCCCATCAGCCCGGTGCCGCAGCCGAGATCGTAGGCCGTTCCGAAATGGAAGGGCTTTCCGGTCTCTGCGCAGCGGCGTGCGAGCGCCTCCTTCAGCTGCGCCGGTGCCTGGTACTGCAATGTGCCGACGAGGTGGCTGTCGAAGCGGTCGGCATAGCCGTCGAAGAGCACGCCGGAGAAATTCTCCGAAGTCGCCTGCTCGGCCGCCAGCGCGCCGATGCGGGCGAGGTCGAGCTTGGCGCCGACATGGTCGTTCGGGTCGAGGTCGAGGCATTGCCGCCAGGCGGTCGCGGCCTCCTCATTATGGCCGAGCGCCTCCTGCGCCAGCCCGTAAAGATGCCAGGCGGCGGTGAAACCGTAATTCTCGGCGAGCGTTTGATCGAGGATGTCGATCGCCGCCTGCGCGTCGCCATCCTTCAGCGCCGCCTCGGCCCAGGCATAGCGACGGTCGAGACGCTCGTCGCCGGAACTGGCGGAGTACACGCTGCTGCCCTTTTCGATCATGCTGTGGGTTTAGAGCCTCCAACAGAACCTGAATAGGTCTGGATGGGTCTTGGAGGAGCCGAATGTCAGGAGAAGCGCGCAGCCGATATCCTTCGATATCGGCGAGCAGATTCGACACCGCAGGCGGCCCTCCAAGGCCCACCTTCGGCGCCGGGAATTCGCCCGTCCGCGGCGTCGCGCCGCTTGCCGATACCGATAGGTATCGGCCGCGCACCGCTCCTGGCGGAACGGACGAATTGCCGGCGTCCAGACCTATTCAGGTTCTGTTGGAGGCTCTTAACCGAGCCAAATGACACTGGCCAGACGATGAAGCCTTCCGAGCTCCTGACGCCCACTCCGGCCGGGCTCTATTGCCCGCCGGCCGATATCTACATTGATCCGGTGCGCCCAGTGGCGCGGGCGCTGATCACCCATGGCCATTCCGACCATGCCCGCGCCGGCCATGGCGCCGTGCTGGCGACATCAGAGACGCTGGCGATCATGGCGCTGCGCTATGGCGAGGCTTTCACCGGGACGCAACAGCCAGCGGCGCCGGGCGAGACCATCCGCATCGGCGCAGTCGATTTCCGCTTCGTCCCGGCCGGCCATGTCCTCGGTTCGGCCCAGATCGTGGTCGAGCACAAGGGCCTGCGCATCGTCGTCTCCGGCGACTACAAGCGCGAGCGCGATCCGACCTGCGCGCCGTTCGAGCCGGTCACCTGCGACGTCTTCATCACCGAGGCGACCTTCGGCCTGCCGGTGTTCCGCCATCCGCCGGCTCATGCCGAGACCGCCAAGCTGGTCGATTCCGTCCGGCTGTTCCCGGAGCGCACGCATATCGTCGGGGCCTATTCGCTCGGGAAGGCCCAGCGGCTCATGGGCCTGATCCGCGAGGCTGGCTACGAGCGGCCGCTCTATATCCACGGCGCGGTCGAGAAGATCACCGAGCTCTACCAGGCGCAGGGCATCCCGCTCGGCGAGATCCGCAAGGTCGATCCCGGCGAGCGCAAGGCCGAGGAACGCAAGGCATTTGCCGGCGAGATCGTCATCTGCCCGCCGAGCGCGATCCAGGACCTCTGGTCGCGCCGCTTTCCCGATCCGGTCACCGTCTTCGCCTCGGGCTGGATGCGGGTGCGGGCACGGGCCCGCCAGAAGGGCGTCGAGCTGCCGCTGATCATCTCCGACCATGCCGATTGGGACGATCTCCAGGCGACGATCCGCGAGGTCGGCGCCGGCGAGATCTGGATCACCCATGGCGAGGCCGAGGCGCTGGCGCATTGGTGCGGCACGGTCGGCTTGAAGGGCACGCCGCTGCACCTCGTCGGCTATGGCGACGAGGGCGAAGCCGAGCCGGACGCCAAGCCGACGGAAGCCACGTCGACTGAGGCGTCGCCATGAACCGCTTCGCCTGGCTGCTCGACCGCCTCGCCTATGAGCCGCGCCGCAACGGCAAGCTCGCGCTGATCGCCGATTACCTGCGCACCACGCCCGATCCCGATCGCGGCTATGCGCTCGCGGCGATGACCGGCGGGCTGGTGTTCCAGAACGCCAAGCCCGGCCTGATCCGCGCCCTGATCGCGGAGCGCACCGATCCTGTCCTGTTCGCGCTCTCCTATGACTATGTCGGCGATCTCTCCGAGACCGTCGCGCTGATGTGGCCTAATCCACCTCATGAAGAGCGCGCGATTAGGCCCTCCCCCCTTGTGGGGGAGGGTTGGGAGGGGGGTATCGAAGGCTCAGGACCGACTGAGGCAAGCACGAGCGATGTCGAGCGCGGCATACCCCCCTCTCTATCTCTCCCCCACAAGGGGGGAGAGAAGAGCCAGGCTGGTTCGATCGCTTCGCCCGGCCACAACCGCGCCCCACTCACGCTTCCCGATGTCGTCGCCGGCCTGCGCAACTCCGGCAAGACCGAGATGCCGCGCCTGATCGCCTCCTGGCTCGATGCGCTCGACGAGACCGGCCGCTGGGCCCTGCTCAAGCTGATCACCGGTGCCTTGCGCATCGGCGTCTCCGCCCGCCTCGCCAAGACCGCCGCTGCGAGCTTGGGTGGCATCGCGCCTGATGAGGTCGAGCAGGTCTGGCATGGGCTGGAGCCGCCCTATACGGCGCTGTTCGCTTGGCTGGAGGGCAGGGCGCCACGTCCCGAGGCGACCGATCCGGCGCCGTTCCGCCCGGTCATGCTCTCGCATGCGATCGAGGACGGCGATTTCGACAAGCTCGATGCCGGCGAATTCGCCGCCGAATGGAAATGGGACGGCATCCGCGTCCAGGCCGTCGCCGGGACGCGCCCCGACGGCAGCCGCGTCGTCAGGCTGTATTCGCGCACCGGCGAGGATATCGGCGCTGCCTTCCCGGATCTGACCGAGGCGCTGACGGAGGACGGCGCGATCGACGGCGAGTTGCTGGTGATGCGCAACGGCGTCGTCCAGAGCTTCAACACGCTGCAGCAGCGGCTCAACCGCAAGCAGGTGACGGCGAAGATGCTGGCCGAGTTCCCGGCCCATATCCGCGCCTACGACCTGATGGCCGAGGCCGACGACGATCTGCGTGCCCACCCGTATACGGAGCGGCGCGCCCGGCTTGAGGCCTTCCTCGGCAAACTCGACAGCGCCCGCTTCGATCTCTCGCCGACCATAGCGTTCTCGAGCTGGGATGAGCTGACGGCAGCCCGCGCCGATCCGGCCAGCGCTGGCGCCGGCCCCGATGCGGAGGCGGTCGAGGGCTGCATGGTGAAGCGGCTCGACTCGCCCTACCTGCCGGGGCGGCCGAAGGGCTACTGGTACAAATGGAAGCGCGATGCGCGGCTGGTCGATTGCGTGCTGATGTATGCCCAGCGCGGCCACGGCAAGCGCTCCTCCTTCTATTCCGACTACACCTTCGGCGTCTGGCGCGTTGGGGAAGCGGGCGCCAACGAACTGGTGCCGGTCGGGAAGGCCTATTTCGGCTTCACCGACGAGGAACTGATCGAGATCGACCGCTATGTCCGCAAGAATACGCTGAACCGTTTCGGGCCGGTGCGCGAGGTGACGCACACGGTGTCGAGCGGCCTCGTCTTCGAAGTCGCCTTCGAGGGGTTGCAGCGCTCGACACGGCACAAATCCGGCATCGCCATGCGCTTTCCCCGCATCAACCGCATCCGCTGGGACAAGCCGCCGGCCGAGGCTGACCGGATCGAGACGCTGGAGGCGTTGCTGCCGGCGGGCGGCTGATGCGGAGGGCTCAGCGGATCAAGAAGGCCGCTGCGAGCAGGAGCGTGGCAGCCATCGCGTGATAGGCGGCGAAACGCAGGAAGGTTTCACGGCGCACCCGCGCGAACACGCCCTGCGCGTAGGCTTCCGGCAGGCGCTCCGCCTGGTCGAGCATCAGCCAGATCTCGGTACGCTTGTAGGGCCGCAGCGGCGCCTGCTGTGCCAGCATGAGCAGCACGACGACGACGAGGAGCGCGCAATAGCCGCCAGCCTTGAGCGCGGCCGGCGGGCTGCCGGAGAGGCCGACCATCAGGCAGAAGGTGGCAAGGCCGGCAAAGCCGCAGGCGCGCGCTGTCGAGATTTCCGCGAGCGTCCGCAGGCGCCGCAGCGGGTCGGCCTTGTCCGGATCGCCAGCGCTCGACATGCGGCTTCCAATGCGGAGGGCGGTCGGAGGTTCCTTTCTAGAACCCCGTCACCGCCGGCAGCGCCAGAATAAGCACTCCGACCAGCCAGATGCCAAGCGAGGCCGCATCACTATTCCGTCGGCCGGTGAGGCGCTCGAAGATCGCGGCCGGGACGCCGGCGAGGATCAGGCAGGCGACGGAGACGAAGAGCGAGGTGAAATAATACAGCAGGATCGGCGAGGAGACGAAGAAGGACGGCGCCAGCAGGAACTTCACCAGGATGAAGGCAGGATCGAAATAGGGCGAGAAATGCATGCCGGAGAGCAGCGAGAAGCCGGCAATGCCGACGAGCAGCCCGTCCTGCCGCACCAGTCTGTCGCGATCATCGCCATTATCTGTGGTCTGGTTCATGGCGTCACCCCGTGGCCGCGGGCAGGAGCCCGAGCATCCGGACGATGTAGAACAGCAGGAAGCGCAGCAGGAACAGCCAGACGATCGCGAACAGATTGAGCAGCGGCATCGGCACCAGCGCCGGCGTCACCAGCCGCACCAGGCTCAGGATCGGATCCGTGATCTGGCAGAAGACGCGCCAGATCACCTTGTCGCTGTCGGGTGGGAAGAACAGGGAGAGGATGTAGCGCCCGAGCAGCGTGTAGATCAGCGCGGCCAGCATGAGATTGGGCAGATGGAAGACCCAGAACCCGACGGAATCGGTCAAGCAGCTTTCTCCTGTGGCCGGCCGGGCGCGGCGAAATCTCGGTTAGCGGCAGTGTGAACGGGAAGGGGCGGGAAGCAAGTCCCGCCCCTTCGTTGGTGTTCAGGGCCAGAAGGCGATCAGCTCGTCTTCTCTTCCATGATCGTGCCGCCGCGCGGGCGCCGGCAGGCATCGACGAAGTCCATCATCGCCTTCGACGGCGCGGCGGTCAGCATCGACACGACGTACATCGCCAGGAAGCCGGCCGGCAGGCCGAACAGCGCCGAGGAGATGTTGTTGATGTTGAACCAGCCGACCTTGGAGGCGAGCGGGTTGGTGACCAGCGCCGGGCCGCTGGCGATCGCCGGATCGGCCAGGAACTTCGCCATGTTCTCGGGCGAGATCAGCGGCGCGTTGTTGACCGGGTTGAGCAGCGAACTCATCCCGAAATACTGCACGCCGAGATGCGGATAGTAGCGGCTGACCACCAGGTAGAACAGCGTCAGGCCGAAGCCGACCGTGATGCCGGCGATGGCGCCTGCCGAATTGGCACGTTTCCACCAGATGCCGAGCACCAGTGCCGGGAACAGCCCGCCCGCCGCCAGCGAGAAGGCCCAGGACACCATGGCGAGGATGTCCGAAGGCCTGGTCGAGGCGGTGTAGGCCGCCAGCACCGCCACGACGACGAGCAGCACGCGCGAGACGATCAGGCGGCGTGCCGTCGGCGCGTTCGTGTCGATCATCTTGTAGTAGACGTCGTGCGAGAGCGCATTGGCGATGGCGAGCAGGAGCCCGTCCGCGGTCGAGAGCGCGGCGGCAAGGCCGCCGGCCGCGACGAGGCCGGTGATGACATAGGGCAGGCCGGCGATTTCGGGCGTCGAGATCACCACCACGTCGGTGTTGATGCCGAAGTCCTGCAGGCGCAGCACGCCGGTATGGCCACTGACCGCACCGCAGGCCGCCGTGATCGCCTGGACGCTTTCCGCCGCCTTGCCGCAGATCGTCACCAGGCCGAGCTTGCCCCAGCTGAAGACCCATTGCGGCATGTCGGCGAGGTTCTTGCCGATCAGGGTCGAGTAGACCTCGAGCTTCGAGAACGCCGCATAGGCCGGCGCCGTGAAGTAGAGCAGGAAGATGAACAGCAGCGACCAGGCCACCGAGATGCGCGCGTCACGCACGGACGGCGTGGTGAAGTAGCGCATCAGCACGTGCGGCAGCGAGGCGGTGCCGACCATCAGGCACAGGATCAGGGCGAAATAGTTCGCCGGACTGTAGTTCAGGAACGGCGTCGTGTGCGGCTTGAGCGTGGCCGCGGTGGCGAGGTTGTTCTGCAGGAAGCTCTGCTCGAGCGCTGTGATCTCCTGCAAGGCCTGGCCGTAGGTGAGCTGCGGGATCGGCAGCCCGTATTTCTGTGCCGACAGGATGACCACCGGGACCAGATAGGCGACGATCAGCACGATGTACTGCGCGACCTGCGTCCAGGTCACCGCCCGCATGCCGCCGAGCATCGAGCAGACCAGGATGCCGGCGAGACCGACATAGACGGCGACGGTGAAGTCCATGTCGAGGAAGCGCTGCGCGATCAGGCCGGTGCCGAAGATCTGCGCCACCACATAGGTGAAGGAGCAGGCCAGCAGCACGATCACGCCGAGGAAGCGCGCGACGTTGCCGCCATAGCGCGCCGACAGGAAGTCGGGCACGGTATAGGCGCCGAACTTGCGCAGGAACGGCGCGATCAGCACCGCGACGAGCACATAGCCGCCGGTCCAGCCGAGCACGAAGGCGAGGCCGTCATAGCCGAGCAGGAAGAGCGAGCCTGCCATGCCGATGAAGGACGCCGCCGACATCCAGTCGGCACCGGTCGCCATGCCGTTGTAGAAGGCCGGTACGGAGCGCCCGGCGACATAATATTCCGAGACCTGGACCGTCCTGGAGATGATGCCGATGAAGGCATAGACCAGGATGGTGAAGCCGACGAACATGTAGCCGAGGATCTTGTTCGGGACGCCGGCCTTTTCCAGGATGGCGACCAGAATGATGAAGGCGACGAATCCGCCCGTATAAATCCCGTAGATGCGGCCGAGGCTTGCGGTGAAGCCACCGGAGCCGGCCTGTGTTTCGCTCGACATGATCGCAGCCCTCCCGGCTCAATCGTCTTCAGCTACGCCTGCGTCGCGATCGATCTTGTCCTGCGCCTTGGCGAACCAGAACAACATCACGACGAAAGCGATGAGAGATCCCTGGGAGGCCATATAGAAGCCAAGAGGGAAGCCGAAGATCTTGATGCCGTTGAGCGGCGTCACGAACATGTGGACGATATAGCTAAAGAACAGCCATAGCGCCATCATGACAAGCATCAACTTGCTTGTTCTTTGCCAGTGGTGGTCTTCCTTTTGCGAATCCATGAAACGTTTCTCCCGAGAGATTTATTGTTTCTTCTTTCGCAGTTCTGGCTGTTGTCGGATTCTCGTGATTCGTGCCCGTCCGGTCCCCAACCGCCTAACGATAGGTTAATCGAAGTGGGTCGACGAAAGAATGTGTACTAAAGACGTAATTTCCCACCGAAAGGCCAAGTCGCGACTGCGTTGCGGCCGCACTCGATCTGCGCGACATCGCGATGATCGGGCATCGTCCCCGCCGAAACCGGCGGTGGCGCTTGAGATCGCGACCGCGCAGGGCCAGACTGCGCGGCGATGGATGGGAGGAAATGCCAGCAATGAGTCGTCAGCCGTCGACCCGGATCGTGATCGCGGACGATCATCCGCTGTTTCGCGGCGCACTGCGTCAGGCGGTGTCGCATGCGCTGGCCGGTTCGGAGGTCAGCGAGGTCGGTTCGCTCGAGGCGCTCGGCCAGGCGCTCGCCGAGGCCTCGGACACCGATCTCATCCTGCTCGATCTCTCCATGCCCGGCGTGCAGGGCTTTTCCGGCCTGCTCTTCCTGCGCGCCGCCCATCCCGAGATTCCGGTGATCGTCGTCTCGGCCAATGACGATCCGGCCGTGATCCGCCGCTGCATCGAGTTCGGCGCGCTCGGCTTCCTGCCCAAGACCGCCGAGGTCGGGCAGATGGGCGAGGCGATCCAGGCCGTGCTCGACGGCGGCGTCTGGACCCCGCCCGGCGTCGATCTCTCCGCCCCGGTCGACCACGAGACGGCTGACATGGTCCGCCGCCTCGCCACGTTGACGCCGCAGCAGGTGCGCGTCCTGATGATGCTGTCGGAGGGGCTGCTCAACAAGCAGATCGCCTATGAGCTCGGCGTTTCCGAGGCGACGGTCAAGGCGCATGTCTCGGCGATCCTGACCAAGCTCAATGTCGACAGCCGCACACAGGCTGTGATCGCCGCCGCCAAGATCGCCGGTGCCGGCTGGGCCGTGCAGGGCGCCTCGGCGACGAACTGAGTGCGTAGCGGTTGACGGCGGCGTTCAGCGCAGGTTCAACCGCGAGCGGGTTTTGTCTCGCTGTCTATCCGTAAGGGGATTTCCATGGCCAATGGCGGTGGCACCGAGCGTTTTCTGGGCGGTTCTGTCCTCAGCGTCCTCGTGCGCCTGTTCTTCATCTCGCTCCTGGTCGGCGCCGCGATGGCCTTTCTTGGCCTGTCGCCACGCGGTCTCTTCGACTCGGCGCTGCGCTTCGTCCGCTCGATCACCGATATGGGTTTCGACGCGGTCCGCGAGGTCGGCGGCTGGGCGCTTGCCGGCGCACTGGTCGTCGTGCCGCTCTGGCTGATCAGTCGCCTGTTCGCCTCGAAGCGATAGGGGCAGAGGCGAAGGACAAAGCTTTCGACCCATAGCGGAAGCCGTCAGACGCAGTTGATTGCGCTCTCATTCGCCGTCCTTTGGGCGATGCACTTGCTCATCCTCGAATGCCTCTCTGAGACGCCGCAGGATGGGCCAAAGCAACACCGCACCTAAGATAGCCATGAACAAGTAGGGCCAAGAGCTGCCAAAGGTCGCCTTTCCAAGAGGATAGACAATCCATCCCACTAGCGGGAAAATAACGAACCACAGCAAAAAGAAGGTCCCGCACCCAAAGTCGAGGCGGTTGTCCGGCGGTGGTGGATGCGTGTGGTCGGCCACGATTGTCCGGTCAATGAGGCGTGGATGATTGCATCTTACTACCTTCGCGACAACTTCCGCTTCCGACCCATATCGGCCAGCCGAATTTGCGGTTTCAGAGCGCCTCTCCGCGCGCGATCGCCTTGGCATCGCGCCCGACCAGCACGTCGAGCCGCGGCAGTCCGGCTTTGCGCATCTGCATATCGAGCCCGCGCTTGACCTCGCCAACCAGCCCCGGCCCCTTGAACACCATCGCCGAATAGAACTGCACCAGGCTCGCCCCGGCCCGGACCTTCGCGAAGGCGGTCTCGGCGGAATCGATGCCGCCGACGCCGATCAGCGGGAACTGGCGTTCGACCCGCAGGAAGGTCTCGGCGAGGATGCGCGTCGAGGCCGAAAAGAGCGGCTTGCCCGAAAGTCCGCCGGTCTCGGCCTTGTTTGTGCTGCGCAGGCTGTCCGGCCGCGCGATCGTCGTGTTCGAGACGATCATCCCGTCGACCTTGCGGCGGCGCGCGACCGCGACCATGCCGTCGAGCTCGGCCACGGAGAGGTCGGGCGCGATCTTGATCAGCACTGGCGTCGGCTTGCCGCCGGCAGCGACTTCGTCGCGGGCGGCGAGCGTGCGCGCGATCAGGTCGTCGAGCGCGTCCTCGGCCTGCAGGTCGCGCAGGCCCGGCGTGTTCGGCGAGGAGACGTTGACAGTCAAGAAATCGGCGAGCGGCGCGAGCCTGCGCGCCAGCGTCGCATAATCGGCGCTGCGGTCAGACGAATCCTTGTTGGCGCCGAGGTTGACGCCGACGATGCCGCCCTTCTTCCGCCGCGCCTGAAGCCTTGCCGCGACCGCCTCCATGCCCTCGCTGTTGAGGCCGTAGCGGTTGATCACCGCCTCATCCTCCGGCAGGCGGAAGACGCGCGGGCGCGGATTACCGGGCTGCGGCAGCGGCGTCACGCCACCGACTTCGACGAAGCCGAAGCCGAGCCCGAGCGCGCCATCGACCGCTTCGGCATTCTTGTCGAAGCCGGCGGCGAGGCCGACCGGGTTGGCAAAGCGCAGGCCGAAAGCCTCGACCGCGAGCGACGGCGGATCGGCCGCCGGCCGCAGCGGCGGTGCGGCCGCCAGCGCCGCGATCGTCAGCCGGTGGGCCTGCTCGGCGTCGAGCTTGTGGATCAGGGGCCGCGCCAGGCCGAACAACGCTCCGATCACGCGACATCCTCCGGAAAGACATGGCCGCCTTCACCGCGGGGCAACGGCGCGATCCAGCGCGCCTGCTTCGGATCGAGTGGGGCATAAAGATGCGGGAACATTGCCCCGCCGCGTGATGGCTCGTAGCGCAGGGCCTCGCCAAGCGTCGCGTCATCGATGGCGATCAGCAGCAAGCCATCCACGCCAGCGAAGTGCCTGGCCGCGGTCTCGCGGACTTGCGCCCCGGTCGAGAAGTGAATGAAGCCGTCGGCGAGGTCGACAGGCGCTCCCTTGAAGAGGCCTGCAGTCTCGGCCTCGCGCCAGAGCGCCTCGGGACAGATCTTGTAGATGAGCGGCATGGTGCCGGGCATATCGCTTGCGGGCCGTCGACAAAAGCGGAAACCGTGCCGCATCGAGGTGCTTCGGGGATTTCTTCGCCTGGATGCCGGCTCGCCTTTGCCGGAGCGCCACTCGCGGTCAAAAAAACCGCCATCTGTAGCGCTTGACGCAGAGAAGCAGATTGAATTCTTATCGAATAGGGGATATTTCCTATATCTATCCCCGCCTAGCGCCGAGTCGGCACCATCAGGAAAGAGGCCTCTCCGCGATGCTGTCCCATGACCAGATCTGGAGCGCGATCGATACGCTCGCCCAGCGCTATGGCCTCTCCCCGTCCGGCCTGGCCCGCAAGGCCGGGCTCGACGCCACCACCTTCAACCGCTCGAAGCGCATCGGCACCGACGGACGCGAGCGCTGGCCCTCGACCGAATCGATCGCCAAGATTCTCGCCGCCACCGGCGCCTCCTTCGACGAGTTCATGAACGTGATCAGGCGCGGCGCGCCGCCGGCGCGTACGATTCCGCTGATCGGCTTCGCCCAGGCGGGTTCCGGCGGCTTCTTCGACGATGGCGGCTTCCCACTCGGCTCGGGCTGGGACGAGGTCGCCTTTCCGGGTCTGCAGGACGAGAAAGCCTATGCGCTCGAGATCGCCGGCGATTCGATGCTGCCGCTCTATCGCGACGGCGACACCATCATCGTCTCGCCCAGTGCCGCCATCCGCCGCGGCGACCGGGTCGTGGTCAAGACCGTCGAGGGTGAGGTGCTGGCCAAGCAGCTCAGGCGCCAGACGGCGAAGACGGTCGAGCTCGCCTCGCTCAACCCCGAGCATTCCGACCGCGTGCTGGCGCTCGCCGAAATCGCCTTCATGGCGCGGGTGATCTGGGCGAGCCAGTAGAGCATCGGCCCGAAAAGTGGGAACCGGTTTTCGGGCAAAGCCGGTACTTAGGAGGTCTCAGGCCAATACGCGCTGCGCCGGCAGAGATACCGTGAAGATTGCGCCGGTCTCGGATGGTTCGAGCGCGATCATGCCGCCATGCAGCCGCACCAGTTCGGCGGCGATGGCTAGGCCAAGCCCGGTGCCACCGGGATTGACCGAGCCACGGAAGGCCTGGAACAGGTTGTCGCGGGCCCGCGGCGGCACGCCCGGCCCGTTGTCGGCGATGCGGAGGATGATCTCCTCATGACGCCGGCCGGCGCTGATCCTGAGCGCCGGTGTCCGCTCGCCAGCCTCCGCGACGCTGTCGAGCGCCTGGATCGCGTTGCGCATCAGATTGGAGAGCACTCGCGCCATCTGATCGGGATCGCAGGGCGCGATCACCTCGGCCGGTACGTCGTTGGCGAAGTCGATCGTGCCGTTCTCGCCGAGGCCGAGCAGTTCGGCCTGTTCGGCGACGAGCTGGCGCAACGCCACATCGCGCAGCGCCGGGTTCGCCTCGGTGGCCCGGCCATAGGCGAGCGTCGCCTGGCAGAAGTCGATGGCGCGCCCGAGGGTCGCGATCAGCCGTGGCGCGAAACGCCTGATCTTCGGATCGCGCGTCTCGGTCAGCCGGTCCGACATCAATTGCGCCGCGGCCAGCATGTTGCGCAGGTCGTGGTTGATCTTGCTGACGGCGAGCCCGAGCTCGGCGAGGTGCTTCTTGGCGCGAAGATCGTCTGCGAGCGTAGCCTGCATGCGCGCCAGCGCCCGCTGCGCTTCGCCGATCTCGTCGGCGCGCAGCGTCGGCTCGATGATCCGGCGCGGATTCTCCGGGTCGTGCTCGAATTCCATCACATTGGCGGCGAGATGCCGGATCGGCTGCACGATCAGCCAATTGAGCGAGAGATAGACCAGCCCCGCCGTCAGGATCGAGATGACCAGCGTGACCAGCGTCAGGTTGACCGAGAACTTCAGCATGGCCCGCCGCAGCGGCCGTTCGTCGATGACCATCTCGACGAAGTCGGCGGCGCCGACCGCCTGCCCGACCACCCGGATCGGCATCTCGTGCGACGGGCTGACCAGTGTCGCCACCGATTCCAGGATCGACTGCATCCAGCTCTGGTCGCGCAGATCGACGGTCTTGGCGACCTCATGGGGCATCGAGTCGAGGCTGAGCAGGCGCCGCGCGCCACCGACACGCGCGGCGATGGCGGAGGCGCCGACACCGGCGAGCAGCCGCTCCTCGCTACCTTCGGGCATGCCTTCAGCCGGAGCACCCTCAAGCACGAGCACGGCGATCTGTGCTGCCGCCAGCCGGTCGTTCAGCCAGTTGCGCCTGAAATTTGCGACCGAGGGCAGATAGATCAGCACCTCGGCCAGCATGACGAACAGGATGGTCAGGACGAGCAGCTTGGCCGACAGGCCGAGCTGCGTCGGCCCGCGCGGAACGCTGATCGACAGGGCATTGGGATCGAACCGTCTTGGCGACATCAAGAGCCAATCTATCCGAAACGGCGCAGAAAGCCGATCAGTCGGCGAATGCTCGGTTTTGCCGCGAGCGGCGCCTGGAAGGAGAGTGCCACCCGCTGCGATACCTCGGACAGGCTTTGGGACGGAACGGTGAGTCCGGCCATCTCCCTGACATTCATCCGCTTCTGCACCGCCAAGGCCCATGGCGCGATCAGCTCGGCGGCCTCTGCCCCAGCGATGACGACGCCGAGGATGGTGCCTTTGCGGTCGGTCACCAGCTTGATCAGCCCCTCCGTCTGCCGTTGGGCCTGGGCGAGCCCGCTCTCGGCATAAGGCCAGCGCAGCACCCGGACCGCGCCCTGCGCGCGCGCCTGGGCCTCGCTCAAGCCGACGCTCGCCAGTTCCGGCCGGCCATGAACCGTGCGCGGCACCTGTTCCGGTCTGAAGCGCACCGGCTGACGGAACAGGGCATTGCGAAGTACGAGCCCGGCCTGATGCTGGGCGGCGTGGCTGGAGGTCGTCCCGGCGGCCGCGCCGCCGGCGCAGGCGCCGATGGCGTAAATGCGGCGATTGGCGGCGCGCAGCGAGGCGTCGACGATGACGCCTGTATCGTCGGCGCGAACGCCCGCAAGGTCGAGTTCTAGCCCGGCAACGTTCGGCTTGCGCCCGCTCGCGACCAGGAGGTGCGTGCCATCGATGCTGATGCCGCCGTCGAGCACGAGGCGTGGCCGTTGCCGGTGGCTCTCGGCACGCAGGATCGGCCGGCCTTCATGCAAGGTGACGCCGTCCCCGAGCAAAGCGCGCCTGAGCACGCCAACCGCTTCCGGATCCTCGTCGGGCAGCAGGCCCTCCCGCGCGATCAGGGCGACCTCGCTTCCGAATGTGCGCATCGCCTGCGTCAGCTCGACCGCCGCTGCCGTCCCGCCGAGCACGATCAGCCGGTCCGGCCGCTTCGCCAAATCGAAGATGCTGTCCTCGGTCAGATAGGGCAGGTCGGCGAGACCCGGGATCGAAAGTGGTGCTGGCAGCGAGCCGGTCGCGACGACGAAGCGCCGCGCTCTGATCACCATCTCGCCGACGGCGATCTGATGGCGATTCTGGAAGCGCGCCTCGCCCTTGAGCACGATGACGCCCAGGGCGGTGAGGCGCTCATCCGAGTCGTTCGTGGCTGATCTGGCTGCAACGTGGTCGAGATGAGCCCGGACACGGGCATAGTCGATCTGGGCCGCATCCACCGCAAGGCCAAAGGACGCGGCGCCTGCAACGGCCCGCGCCTGGCCGGCCGCGGCGCGTAACGCCTGGCCGCGAGCGCCCTCGTTTGGAGGAAGCTCGCTCCCGTCATGCCGAATGAGGACAGTTCGAACGCCGAACAGCGCGGCGGCTGTCGCGACCGCAAGCCCGCCCGGGCCATGGCCGATGACGCAGATATCAGGCGTCAGCGGCTCCTTGCTGGCGGCTGGGCTGGCAGTTTGGCTCACGCCACGTCTCCGGCTCTCATCAAAGGGTTAGAGCAGGATCAATGCGAAAAACCGGTTCCCGCTTCTTCGCATCCTGCTCTAGCCTGCTCGTGCAGATGCGTTGCCGCATCGGCGGAATCAAGCGCGCCGTTGCAATACCAGCGTGGAAGCGGCCAATTTGGGCAGGACGATGGTTGGACGCCTGGCTTCAGGCGATCTTGCGGGGCTCGTCCTTGCCGAACTCCGACACCGGTTGCGGCCGGCCGAACAGGTAGCCTTGCGCCCGCTGGGCGCCGAGCAACTGCACCGCCATGCGCTGCGCTTCCGTCTCGATGCCTTCGACGACCACGTTCATCGATAGGCGCCTGGCGAGCTGGCACACCGCCTCGATGACCGCCTTCGAGGCCTCGTCACTGTTGACGTCACGGCTGAAGCTCTGGTCGATCTTCACCTGCGAGAACGGATAGGTCGAGAGATAGGCGAGGGAGGAATAGCCCGTCCCGAAATCGTCGAGCGCGAACTTCACCCCGATCCCGCGCAATTCGTTGATGACCTCGAGCGTCGTCTTGTTGTCCTCGATCAGCAGCGATTCCGTCACCTCGAGCGTCAGGCGACCAGGCGCGAGATGGGCAAGCAGCAGCGCATTCTTGACGGTCTCGACGATGCGGCGGGGCTCGCGGAACTGCAGCGGCGAGATATTGACGGAAACACCGACGGGATCGGGCCATTTCGCCGCATCGCGGCAGGCCTGGCGGATCGCCCAGTCGCCCATGCCGGCGATCAGGCCGGATTGTTCGGCGATCGGGATGAAGATGCCAGGCGGCACCATGCCGCGCGTCGGGTGCCGCCAGCGCATCAGCGCCTCGCGCGTCACGATCTCCTGCGTGCGCAGGTCGATGATCGGCTGGTAGTACAGCTCGAGCGCGCCCTCGGCGCTGGCCTGGCGCAGATCGACTTCGATCTCGTGGCGCTCGAGCATCTCTTCGGCCATGGCCGGGTCGAAGAAGGTTGCGGTGTTGCGGCCGGCTGCCTTCGCCTTGTAGAGCGCCGTATCGGCATGGCGCAGCAGGTCGGCAGGCGTTGCGCCGTCGGCCGGCGCGAGCGCGATGCCGATGCTGGCGGTGACATAGACGGTCTTGGTCTCGAGCTCGAAGGCGCGGTCCATCGTCTCGATCATGCGTTGCGCGATCATCCGGACCGTCGCGACATCGGTTGCCGGCAGGATCAGCACGAATTCATCGCCGCCGAAGCGCGCCAGCAGGTCGTTGTGGCGGATCGTGCTCTTCAGGCGCTCGGCGGTCTGGATCAGGACGCGGTCGCCGATATCATGGCCGAGGTTGTCGTTGACCTGCTTGAAGCCGTCGAGATCGATATAGAGCAGCGCGAAGGTCTCGCCTGTCCGCTCGTGCCGACGGAAGGCGTCGGCCAGGTGGGTGTTGAACTCGAAGCGATTGGCGAGCCCGGTCAACTCGTCGAAGCGCGCCATCTGCTCGATCCGCGCCTCGGTAGCCTTCCGCTCCGTCGCATCCTCGGTCAGCATCAGCACGCCGCCTTCGGCCGCGGGGGCGATGGTGACGATGAGCATCCGGCCATTGCGCGACTGCAGTTCGTAGATGGCCGCCTGCTGCGTCGTCCGGACGCCGTCGAGCGCCGCCTTGATGTCGCGCACCTGCTCGGGTGTCATCACCTGCCGCTCGACCAGGAAACGGGCGATCGCGCTGATCGGCGTGCCCGGTAGCGCCAGCGTCTCGGGAACCCCGTAGAGAGCGGCATGCGGCGCGTTCGAGACCGCAAGATCAAGCTTGCGGTCGAACATTGCCAGGCCATGGATCATCGTGTTGAGAGCGGCGTCGAGCGTCAGGTTCTGCGAGCGCAAGGCGGTCGCCAGCGCCTTGGATTGCTTGGTCGCGTCGCTCAGCGCCAGCAGATTGCGGTGCAGCGAGTTGGTGATCGCGATATTTGCGCCGACATAGAGAAAGGCGAAATAGCCGATATACTGGTAGTAAGGGTTTTGCGCCTGGATCAGGCCGATCGCCATCGGGACGCAGAAGGTCAGGAGCTGGACGGCGACGAATTTCGGCCGTCCGGCATTGCGCGCGACATAGCCAGAGGCGAGCGCGATCGTCGAGGATACCGAGGTGATGTGAGCGGCGGGATCGTCGGTCCAGGCCAGCGCCGCATAGCAGCTGAAGCCCAGGACCGCACTGAACACGGTCGCGCCGAGGAAATACTCCCGGTCCCAGCGCCTGGTCTGCGCCAGCGTATCCTCGGCGTGGTCGAGCCGGCGATAGCGGACCACCGTGATGATCCGCATGACGACGACTAGCGCGACGCAAAGCGTCAGCGCCATGAACCGCTCGGCCCCGGTCGCGATCCAGCACAGGAATGGCGTCAGAATCCCCGCAATGCCGCCGGGAATGATCGAGCCCGGCGAGGAGAAGAGCGAGGAGACGAGCAGGCGATAATCGACAAGATCGACCGCGCTCCGGCCGTCATGGTCGGCCGGCTGCTCCGCGATCGCCCTGTCTGCGCCGGCGTTGCGCAACCGGTTCGGCACTCCCGCCATCCGCTCCTGCCTTTTGACGGTCTCCGGAGAGGCGGCTGAACAACCTATCCTATGCCGCACCTAACGGCTTTAAGAGGGAAAGGTAAAAGTTTCATGAGAGTTACGCGGTGGAGTCGCATAATCGCCGCGGCCGCCGGCCGCGCCGATTTTTCGCGGGCAGCTCAGGCTGCGCCTGCGCCGGCGCCCGCGAACCGCTCTTCCGGGGCTCGCTGATAGACGCGTGAAAGCATGCGGTCCTGCGTCTGGGCGATGCGCTGCAGCTTCGAGATCGCGCTCGGGTGCAGGCGCAGCATGCAATCGGTCCAGAGCTGGCCGAGATATTCGAGCTCCTCGCGCAGATTGCCGGCGCGGCGGTTGAACGCCGAGAACAGCGCCGTCCTGGCGGCGTGGATCGGCAGCGAGTCGGCGGCATATTTGCGGAGCCAGTCCTCGCCCGTACCTGCCGGCACCACTGCTTCCAGCCCGCCCGCGGCCATGAACTCTGCGGCGCTCATCTCCTCGCCTGACTGCAGCATGTGCTCGGCTGCACGCTGCCCCATCCGGCGCGACAGGAGCCCGACGGCCGTGATCGGGAAATGGTTGAACTTGATCTCCGGGTAAACGAACGAAGCCTGCTCCTCGGCGATCATGACGTTGCATGAGCGCGGTGCGTCGATGCCGCCGCCGATCGCCTTGGCGTGGATCGTCGACAGGGTGACGACCATGCCGTTGAGGCCGCTGGCGTTGCGCAGCGCGTCCTCGACCGAGAGGCGGGCATACTCCGCCAGAGCGGGACGGTCGTTCTTGGCGAGGCAGTCGAGATAGAAATCGAGATCGCCGCCGAGGGTGAAGAACGGCCCCGTGCCGCGGAAGGCGAGGAAACGCACCGGGGCGTTGTGGTACTGCTCCGACGCACCCCAGAGATCGATGATGGCCTGCTGCACTTTGCCCAGGCTCTCGAGCAGTTGCAGCGTGAAGACCGGCTTCAGCTCCGGCTTGATGGTGACCCAGAGCAGGCGCAGCTCCGGCTCATAGGCGAGCTGGACCTCCGGCAGGAAGCCGGCGTGGTGGCGGATCGCCTCGATCACGTCTCCGTCGATGAGCTCGGTTGCGGCCTGGCCGCCAGCCGTGGGTGCATAGCTCTGAAACATCGTCTTGTCTCCGCCTCGCATCGCACCCCTCGACGCCGCCGAGGGTAGACAAAGTTAATAATCTGTAAACGCAAACTGCCGGAAATGGTTAATTTCCTTAAGTTTTATCGATTACGTCTCAAGTCGGCTCACCAGCGAGAACCGCGCCCTTTGGTTGTTTCGCTAGCCCCGCATCATTTTCCTCGATGCACGCAATGGGCGTGCCACCGTACCATCATTCGGTCAGGGTTGCCGAGATAAGGAAAATTTTACCAATCGACGCAACGCTTTGTGATGTGCGCCGACGTGCCGGCGAAGGGGCCGGGAGCGGTGTGACTTTGTCCGCGGAAAGCAGTGGCGGGTGGGTGCTCGGAACAGGGCTGTCCCATCTGGAGACCACCGGCGTCGCAGTTGTGCCGCAATCGGTCGTGCATGAAGACGCAGCTATTCGCCTGCGTCTTGTCCGGACCGGGCCGAGCGGCTAACCATGAACCAACACCTGCCGCCATATGACTGCAGGCCTTCCAACGAGCTGACGCCTTGAGCCGCCAGACCGAAGCCGATGATGAAAGAAGGGCGCGCCTCGCTGCCGCCCTCCGCGAGAATCTGAAGCGCCGCAAGGCGCAGGCCCGGGCTCGGCGCACCTCGGACACGCCGGCCGAGGACCAGATACCGCCCGCCCAGGCCGAACCTCCCCGGTCCTGATCCCCCTTTTCCGGCCGGCGTCTCTGCCGGCCGTCCTGCAGGACGAGCCCGATGGACCGTATCCGCATCACCGGCGGCCAGCGCCTCAATGGCGTGATCCCGATTTCCGGTGCGAAGAACGCGGCTCTGCCGCTGATGATCGCGAGTCTCCTCACCGACGAGACGCTGACGCTGACCAATGTCCCGCGGCTCTCCGACGTCAGCGCGCTCTCGCGCATCCTGTCCAATCACGGCGTCGATCGGTCGGTTGCAGGCAAGCGCATCGGCCAGAGCGCCGAGACCGGTCAGACCGTCGCTTTGACGGCGCGCCAGATCGTCGACACCTGTGCGCCCTATGACCTGGTCTCGACCATGCGGGCGAGCTTCTGGGTGATCGCGCCGATTCTCGCCCGCATGGGCGAGGCCAAGGTGTCGCTGCCCGGCGGCTGCGCCATCGGCACCCGCCCGGTCGATCTCCTGCTGATGGCGCTGGAGCGTCTCGGCGCGACGATCACCATCGAAGGCGGCTATGCGCTGGCCCGCGCGCCGAAAGGCCTCAAGGGTGCCGAGATCGTCTTCCCGAAGGTGACGGTCGGCGGCACCCATACCGCGTTGATGGCCGCCGTGCTGGCCGACGGCACCACCGTCATCGAGAACGCGGCGCGTGAGCCGGAAGTGGTCGACCTCGCCGCCTGCCTCGACAAGATGGGTGCGAAGATCGAGGGAGCGGGGACGTCACGGATCACGATCCAGGGCGTCTCGCGTCTCGGTGGAGCGCACCATGCCGTCCTGCCGGACCGGATCGAGACCGGCACCTATGCGATGGCGGTGGCGATGACGGGCGGCGACGTCCTGCTCGAAGGGGCGCGCGCCGATCTGCTGCAGGCGGGGCTCGATGTTCTCAGCCAGGCCGGCGTCGACATCTCGGAGACCAATGAAGGCATTCGTGTCCGCCGCAATGGCGCGGCGCTCGAGCCGGTCGATGTCACCACCGATCCGTTCCCGGGCTTTCCGACCGATCTCCAGGCCCAGCTGATGGCGCTGATGACCATGGCCAAGGGCACCTCGCGCATCCGCGAGACGATCTTCGAGAACCGCTTCATGCACGTCCAGGAACTCGCCCGGCTCGGCGCGAAGATCCGGCTCGACGGCGATGCCGCCTATGTCGACGGTGTCGAGAAGCTCACCGGCGCGCCGGTGATGGCGACCGATCTGCGCGCCTCGGTCTCGCTCGTCATTGGCGGCCTCGTCGCCGAGGGCGAGACCATGATCAACCGCGTCTATCATCTCGATCGTGGTTTCGAGGCGCTGGAGACCAAGCTCGGCCGCTGCGGCGCCCAGATCGAGCGCATCAGCGGTTGACGCAGGGCCACGCCCCCGCCAGATAAGGCGCATGTCCGATCCCGTCGCCGAGCCGCTGAAACTGATTGCGCTGGATGCCGAAGATCTGTCGGTGATCTCGGCGCATCTGCAGGATGCGGTGCTGAAGCGCGGGGATATCGCCTATCTGTCGGCCGAGAAGCGTTTCGCCCTGGCGTTGCGTCGCTTCGACTGGGAAGGCGCGACCCAGGGCCAGAAGCGCCGCCGGCTCTCTGCCCTGCATTTCGAGCGCGTGACGGCTGCGCGCAGCACGAAGATCGCGGCGGCCGAGGGCGCCGTGCTCAGCCTGCTCGCCGTCACCTTCACCGAGAGCGATGGGCCGGCCGGGCAAGTCACCCTGCATTTCTCCGAAGGCGCCGCCATCCAGCTCGATGTCGAGTGCATCGAGGCACAGATGAAGGATCTCGGCCCGATCTGGGAAGCCGTCGCGACACCGGCCCATCCGGACGCCGGCTGAGTTTCTTTCGGTCAGGATATCCGATGCCGATCAGGCTTGACGCACGCGATGCCGGTTTCGAGCGCGAGTTCACCGCTCTGCTCGCGATGAAGCGCGAGGTTTCCGAGGATGTCGACCAGGTCGCAGCCGCGATCATCGCCGATGTCCGCGCCCGCGGCGATGCGGCCTTGATCGAATACACCGATCGCTTCGACAAGCTCTCGCTGACGCCGCAGACCCTGCGCGTCACCGACAGCGAGGTCGAGGCGGCGGTGGCCGCCTGCTCGCGTGAGCAACTCGATGCGCTTGAGACGGCTCGCTCCCGGATCGAGACCTATCACCTGCGCCAGAAGCCGGCCGATTCCTGGTTGCGCGATGCGCTTGGCGTCGAGAGCGGCTGGCGCTGGAGCGCGATCGAGGCCGTCGGCCTCTACGTCCCGGGCGGTACGGCGAGCTATCCCTCGTCCGTCCTGATGAACGCGGTTCCGGCCAAGGTCGCCGGCGTCGAGCGCCTCGTCATGGTCGCGCCGACGCCGCGCGGTGATGGCAATCCGCTCGTGCTTGCGGCAGCGAAGCTCGCCGGCATCGACGAGATCTATCGTATCGGTGGTGCGCAGGCGATCGCCGCTCTGGCCTATGGTACCGCGACGATCGCACCCGTCGCCAAGATCGTCGGTCCCGGAAACGCCTATGTCGCCGCCGCCAAGCGCCGGGTCTTCGGCACGGTCGGCATCGACATGATCGCCGGCCCGTCCGAGGTGCTGGTCCTGGCCGATGCCAGCGCCAATCCCGATTGGATCGCCGCCGACCTCCTCGCCCAGGCCGAGCACGATACGGCCGCCCAATCGATCCTGATCACCGACGATGTCACGCTTGCCGATGCGGTCGAGCGCGCGGTCGAAGGCCAGCTCAAGACCTTGCCGCGCGCCGAGATCGCCGCTGCGAGCTGGCGTGAGTTCGGTGCGGTCGTTCTTGTCGAGGCGCTCGACATGGCGATCCCGCTGGTCAACCGGCTGGCGCCTGAGCATCTCGAGATCATTGCCGCCGAACCGGAGCGCCTGGCGGGAGGGATCCGCAATGCCGGCGCGATCTTCCTCGGCGGACATACGCCCGAGGCGATCGGCGACTATGTCGGCGGTTCGAACCATGTCCTGCCGACGGCCCGGTCGGCGCGCTTCTCCTCGGGGCTGGGTGTGCCCGATTTCATGAAGCGCACCTCGCTGTTGAAATGCGACCCTGCAGCGTTGCGGGCGCTCGCCGGCGCCGCGACCGAGCTCGCCGAAGCCGAGGGCTTGCAGGCCCACGCGCGTTCCGTGACGATCCGACTCAACGGCTGACATCGGGCGCAGCGATTCTGCGCTCGCGACCGGCTGCGCGGAGAAGACATGTCGGAACGCAACCATCTGGTCGCCGTCACGCTCGACGAAGCCTCGCTCGGGCGCGGCGCCGCCGACCAGGAGCATGAGCGGGCCGTCGCGATCTACGACCTGATCGAGCGCAACCACTTCGCCGTGCCGGATTTCGATGGCGGGCCCTATGCCGTCCATCTCGCCTTGGTCGAGCGACGCCTTGCCTTCGAGATCAAGAGCGCTGATGGCGCCCCTGTCGTCACGCACCATCTTTCGCTGACGCCGTTCAGGCGCATCATCAAGGACTATGAGCTGGTCTGCGACAGCTACTATGCCGCCATCCGCACGGCGACGCCGGCGCAGATCGAGGCGATCGACATGGGGCGTCGCGGCCTGCACGACGAGGCAGCTCGCCTGCTGGTCGAACGGCTGACCAACAAGGTCGAGATCGACAACGAGACCGCCCGCCGCCTCTTCACCTTGATCTACGCACTGCACTGGAAGGGCTGAGCGCTTGGAGCCGCCCGCCTCGCGCAAGCTCCAGAGCGTACTGTTCATGTGCGCCTACAACGCGGTGCGTTCGCCCATGGCCGAAGCCATGGCCAAGCACTTCTTTGGCAAGTCGGTCTACGTCCAGTCAGCCGGGGCCCGCAAAGGCGAGGTCGATCCCTTCGCACTCGAGGTCCTCGACGAGATCGGCATCGATGCCCGCAAACACAAGCCGAAATCGCTCGAGGAGCTGGAAGAATGGGAGGGTCTCAACTTCGATCTGATCGTCACGCTCTCGCCCGAGGCGCATCACAAGGCGCTCGATCTGACCCGCACCGTCGCGTCCGATGTCGAATACTGGCCGACACCGGATGCTACCATCGTGCAAGGCTCGCGCGAGCAGGTCCTCGAAGCCTATCGCGCCGTCCGCGACGGCCTGATGCAGCGGATCAAGACCCGGCTGCGGTCCTGAAGCTCTACAGGATCAGGACCGCCCCGCCGCAGCGCACGCCGCTGACCCAGCTGTCAGCCTGACCGAGCCCGATCCCGAGCGTATTGAGCAGGCTCGTCAGCACCTGGTCGAGCGGCGCCGCAGCGCCGGCGATGACGCCGGAGACGGCGCCCTCGAGCCCGGGTATGGGAAGTCCGAGCACTCCCCCCAGCAGGTCGACGCGCAGCTCAAGGTCGCCAACCAAGCGCGACAGCAGACTCGCGACGAAGTTCTGCGTCGAGGTCGTCTTCTTTTCTACGCGCTGGATCTCGGCATAGCTGAAGCTGACCGGGGTCTCGCTGGTATTGCTGATCGTGACATGCGCCCGGCCCGTCACCTTTGCGAGGCCGAGCAAATTGAGCAGCGTCGCAGCCGGAGGGTTCGGGCGCGTGCTGAAATTGCTGAATTCGGCATTGGAGACTTCTCCGATCCAGGCATCGACCACGGCCGGCGTCACGCCTAGCGTCACCCGCGCGCCAGTGATGTCGCCGGCGCCGCAGGAGATCGCGGTCAGGCGGGCCGTGGCGGAGGCGAGTTCCAGATAGAGCGGCAGCTTGACCAGCGAGGCCTGGCCGCTACCGACGAGGGTGAGGGTGAGCAGCAGGCGCGTCTGGGCGGTGTGGACCGTAGCCCCGTTGCGGCCTACGCGCACCAGGCTGCTGCCGACCGGTCGCTCGCCAATGCCGAGCTTCAGCGACACCGAGGCGAGGCCGGGCACGTTGACCGCCAGGCCAAGATCGAGCTGGCGGGCGCCATTGGCGACCTGCGCCGTGGCCGAGACGAGGTCGAGCGCCGAGAGCGATGCCTTGATTGGCACCTCCTCGCTCAGCTGACGGCTGCCATAGGTGCCGAACGAGACGAGGCTCTGCAGGTTGATGCGCTGGCTCGAGCCGGCGAGCGCGGTCGCGAGACGCCCTAGCGCCGCGATCGCATCGCTGCCCGCGCCCTGATCGCGGGCCGCGTCCTGCGCCGCCAGAATGACGTCCCCGATGCGAACCTGGGCGCGGATGACCTCGTCGAAGGTCAATGCGGAGATCGAGGCGCGCGTCGCCAATTGCCGCGCGAAACCGAACAGGTCGATCCGGGCCCGCGCCAACCCCTCATAGTCCATGACCGACAGGGACAGGCTCGTCCCGAGCAGGCCGCCGAGCAGGCCGTTGAGGGCGCCGCCTTCGACCCGGGCCAGCCGAGAGCCGATGGCGAAGGCGGCCTGCATGTCCTGTGCGGCGGTCGCCCGCGTCAGGATCGTCACGTCGCCGGCTTCGTTGCCGAGGCCGCTCGCTCCGATCACACGGCCAAGGATCATCGGGGTGGTCGCACGCATCTCGATCCGGGCAGCGTTCGCGATGGCCGCTGAGCCCGGTTGGAAGCGCAGCTCGGGCGCGAGCGTCGCGTCCGCCGTATAGGTGCCCAGCTGCACCCTTTCGACTGCAACTGCGGTATAACCGTTGCGTCCGGCGCTTGATCGTGCGGCGGCGTCCGCCCTGCCGAGGTCCGCTGCGGCGGCGAGCGCGGCGAGGTCCGTCGCGGTCTGCTGCCGGCGCTTTTGGTAGAAGAAGCTCCCGACATCGACGGCCATCGTGCCGAAGCCGAACAGAACCATGGAGCTGCCGGCGAAAACGATCGATGAGAGGCCGCGGCGGTCCGCAAACAGCCTCCGTAAGAGATTGATCATGACGGCCTCCCTTACCGTTTCCGTTGAGGGACGGGTTTAGTAGCCACCGCGCTGCACGACGGCTCGGCGTTCCACCGTCGGTGTCGGCAGCGCAACTATGGAATTGAGGCGGTTGAAGATGCTGTCCGAGTAGTCGTAGGCAATCGCGACCTCGAAGCTCGGCGAGGGCGCGCCGGTCACGGTCGTCCGCACGGTCAGCTTGCTTGCTTCGAGGAAGGCGTATGAGCTGATGCTGCGGGTGACGAAGCCGCGTGCTAGCCGCTCGCGCTCGGCATCGTCGAGCCCGGCGACTGAGGCGCGGGCCGCTTCCGCTGCGAGTTGCTGCACGCCATGATACACGCCAAACGCGTGTCCGTAGCCGATGATGCCGAAAAGGAGCAGCAGCAGAAGTGGCGCGATGAAGGCGAATTCCACGGCGGTGGCGGCGGAGCAATCAATCCGTAGGCGGCGGATGAACGAGCGCATGGCATGTTCACTCCACGGGAGGTTACAACCATAGAGTGTACTCTTGCCTTCTTTATAATCAGTAAAAGCTATATTCTAAGGCGGGGGGTAATCATTGACGCCAAGTTGCCTGATTAATCGAAATTTAAGGGGCAGGGCCCAGGAGCTTCACTGAGGGCAACGTTACGTTAGCCAAGCCGAGAATCGATCTGACGAATGAGCACCGTCGCGATACCGACCAATGTCCGCTCTCGGCAGCTAAGGCGGTGGCGCGATATCGGGCTGATCGCAGGCTTGGCGCTCTGCTCCGGCCTCGTAACCCTCGCCAGCTTGCCCGGTCCTGTCGCCGGCCCAGCCGCGCCGCTGGCAGTGATCTTTCCGCCCTGGGTCTCCGGTGAGGAGGCCGTGGCGCGCAGTCTCGCGACCGGCGCCAGGCTCCTGCGGCAAGGTGCAGTGCCCTTTGTCGTCGTCCTTGCGCCAGAAGCTGGGATGGTGCCGGCGGCGAGACCTGTCGGCGCCATGCTGATGCTGCGTCTCGACGGGCTTGCCGGATGCATCATCTCATCAGAGGCCGAAGCGAGCCGCCTATGACCTTGACTTTGCCCGGCCTTCGCGACCTCGTCGCGCGCTGCCTCGTCGGCCTCGCCTTCCTCCACGTCCCGCTGCTCGCGATGGTGTCCCTGCTGCAGTCCGGTGACGGGCTGGTGCCGGGGCTGAGCGCCTTGTTGCTCGCGCTCGCGGCGCTGCTGGCCTATCGCGCTGTCGGTGCGACGTTGCTGGCGCAATGCGCGATCGCCGTCGCCTTGATCGGCCAGGTCTCGATTCTGGTCGCGGTCTTCTCCGGGCATCCCTGGCAGCCCGACATGCACATGTACTACTTCGCCGTGCTCGCGCTGCTCGCCGGCTTCTGCGACTGGCGGCCGATCATCCTGGGCGCTGCGCTTACGGCGGCGCACCATCTGGTGCTGCAATTCGTCCTGCCCGCCGCTGTCTTCTATCAAGGTGGCAATCTACTGCGGGTGCTGCTGCATGCCGTCATCGTGGTCGTCGAAACCGCCTTCCTCGCGGTGATCGCAGTGATGACGGCGCGCATCTTCGCACAGACCGAGGCCAATCTGCACCGAGCCGAAGAAGTCGCCGAGCGCGAGCGACTGACGGGCGAACGCGAGCGGGCGCTCGCCGACGAGGCCGAGGCACGCGCCGAGCGCTTGCGTGCCATGGTCGAGCATTTCCGCGACGAGATGGACGGCGCGATGGCCGTCCTCGACAAGGCGTCCGAAGTGATGCAGGTCGATGCCCGTGGCCTCACCGGCGCCTCCGACCGGGCGCGCCAGCAGATCACGCTGGTCTCGCGCAGCTCGACCGAGGTGACGACCAGCATCGAGCAGACGGCGGCAGCCAGCCAGGAGCTTGCCAGCTCGATCGCCGAGATCGGCCGCAACGTCACGCAATCGGCCGGCAGCTCGCAATCGGCCGCCAGGCTAGCGCGGGCTGCCAGCACCGAGATCGAGGCGTTGGCACGCACCGGGGAAAGCGTCGGCGCCGTGGCGGAGATCATTCGCGGTATCGCGGCACAGACCAGCATGCTGGCGCTGAACGCGACCATCGAGGCGGCGCGTGCCGGCGCGATGGGCAAAGGCTTTGCCGTCGTCGCCAGCGAGGTCAAGACGCTCTCGGCGCAGACGGCGACAGCGACCGAGGAGGTGGCGCGTTCGATCGAAGCGATCCAGACCGCCTCGCAACGTTCGCTCAGGTCGATCCGCGAGATGGTCGCGGCGATCGGCGAGGTCGAGACCGTCTCGGTCGCGATCGCCTATGCGGTCGGCGAGCAGGATCGCGCCACCGCCGAGATCGCGCGCGAGGTTCAGGTTTCCTCCGATGGCGCCAGCCGCAGCGCCCAGACCTTGCAGAGCTTCGAGGCGGTGACCGAGCGGACCTATGCTGCCGCAGGCAGCTTGCAGAGCTCGTCGGCCGATCTCGCGACGCAGGCGCAGCGCATCCGCCGCGAGGTGGCCGAGTTCTGCGAGCGCGTCGCCGCGGCCTGATCTACCAGATCTGGCCGGGCCCGACGGCGCCGATCTTCAGCCAGTCTCCGAGCGTCGCCGCGATGTCGGCGAAGCTCTCGCGACGCCCGATCGACCCAGCTGCCACGTCCGGGCCGAAGGCCAGGATCGGCACATGCTCACGCGTATGGTCGGATCCGGGCCAACTCGGGTCGTTGCCGTGATCCGCGGTGATGATGGCGAGGTCGCCGGGGCGGAGCAGCGTCTCGAGCCTCGGCAAGTCGCGATCGAAGGCTTCGAGCGCCGCCGCATAGCCCGGAATGTCGCGGCGATGGCCGTATTCGGTGTCGAAATCGACGAGGTTGACGAAGCAGAAGCCGCCATCCGGCAGCCGCGCGAACGCCTCCAGCGCCGCCGCCCACATGGCGGCGTTGCCGAACGGCTTGATCTCCTCAGCCGTGTTCCGGTGCGCGAAGATGTCGCCGATCTTGCCGACCGTCACGACCGTCCGGCCCTTGCTTGCGAGCCGGTCGAGGATGGTCTCGTCCGGTGGCGGGATGGCAAAGTCCTTGCGGTTGCCGGTGCGGGTGAAGCCTGTCTCGGTCGTGCCGACGAAGGGGCGAGCAATGACGCGGCCGATCCGCAACGGGTCGACCAGGACGCGGGCTTTCCGGCAGAGTGCGTAAAGCCGCTCCAGGCCGAAATGCTCCTCATGCGCCGCGATCTGCAGCACGGAGTCGACCGAGGTGTAGCAGATCGGCTTGCCGGTCGCGATGTGCTCCTCGGCGAACTCGTCGATCACGGCCGTTCCAGAGGCGTGCTTGTTGCCGAGGATGCCGGGCAGGGCGCCTTCGCGGATGATGGCGGCGACAAGGTCGGGCGGGAACGTGTTCTCCAGCGCGGTGAAGTAGCCCCATTTGAACGGCACCGGGCAGCCGGCGATCTCCCAATGGCCGGATGGGGTGTCCTTTCCCTGGCTGATCTCGACGCCGTAGCCGTATTGCCCTTGCGGCGCCATTGGCCGCATCACGCCGGCGAGCGGCTTACCCGTCGAGGCCTCGCAGGCATGGCTCAGGCCGAGCCGAGCGAGGTTGGGGATATCGAGCGGCCCGCTGCGCAGGCCGTCGCGGTCGCCGCGCCCCTCGGCACAGGCCTGCGCGATATGGCCGAGCGTATCGGCGCCCTCGTCGCCATAGGCGGCGGCATCTTCGGCACCGCCGCAGCCGACGGAATCGAGCACGATCAGGATGGCGCGCGCCATCGTCAGTCCCGCACCGCGGCGCTATCCACCGGCTCGAGATTGAGCGCGGCCGCCAGCAGCGCCTGCGTGTAGGCCTCGCGCGGACGCTGGAAGATCTCTTCCGCCGGCCCTTCCTCGACCACCTTGCCGTTCTGCATCACCGCCACCCGGTGCGACAGCGCCCTGACCACCTTGAGGTCGTGGCTGATGAAGAGGTAGCCGAGCTTGCGCCTGGCCTGCAGACCGCGCAGCAATTCGACGATCTGCGCCTGTACCGACATGTCGAGCGCCGATGTCGGCTCGTCGAGCACCACGAACTTCGGGTCGAGCGCCATGGCGCGGGCGATCGCGATGCGCTGGCGCTGGCCGCCCGAGAATTCATGCGGATAGCGGTCCATCGTCGAAGGATCGAGCCCGACATCGGCGAGCGCCTGCGCCACGATCTCGCGCTGGCGCTGATAGCTCAGCCCCTTCTGCTGGACGGTCAGCCCCTCCGCGACGATGTCGGCGACGGACATGCGCGGCGAGAGCGAGCCATAGGGGTCCTGGAAGACGACCTGCAGGTCCTTGCGCTTCGGCCGGACCGCCTTGCTCTTCAGCCCGTCGATGCGGTCGCCGAGGAAGACGATCGGCCCTTCCGAGGAGATCAGGCGCAGGATCGCCAGGCCGAGCGTGGTCTTGCCCGAGCCGGATTCACCGACGATGCCGAGCGTCTCTCCCTCGCGTACCGTGACCGAGATGCCGTCGACCGCCTTCACATGGCTGGTGGTGCGGCGCAGCAGCCCGGTCTTGATCGGGAACCAGACCTTGACCGGCCCGGCCTCCAGCAGGATCGGGGCGCCGTCGGGCACAGGCTCGGGCCGGCCCTTCGGCTCGGCCGCGAGGAGGCGCTGCGTATAGGCATGCTGTGGCTTATCGAAGATCTCGGCGACCGGCCCCTGCTCGACGATCTTGCCCTTCAGCATGACGCAGACCCGATCGGCGATGCGCCGGACGATGCCGAGGTCGTGGGTGATGAACAGGATCGCCATGCCGAGCCGACCCTGCAACTCCTTCAGCAGCGTCAGGATCTGCGCCTGCACGGTGACGTCGAGCGCCGTGGTCGGCTCGTCGGCGATCAGGAGGTCGGGCTCGTTGGCGAGCGCCATGGCGATCATCACGCGCTGGCGCTGCCCGCCGGAAAGCTGGTGCGGATAGGCGTCGAGCCGGCTCGCGGCGTCGCGGATGCCGACGAGCGCGAGCAGCTCGAGCGTCCGGGCGCGCGCCTTCTCGCCGCGCAGGCCCTTGTGCAGTTCGAGGATTTCGCCGATCTGCCGCGCAATCGGGTGCAGCGGGTTGAGCGAGGTCATCGGCTCCTGGAACACCATGGTGATGTCGTTGCCGCGGACCTTGCGCATCGCGTCCTCGTCGGCGGCGATCAGGTCCTGGCCGTTGAACAGCACCTTGCCGGACGGATGATACGCCGCCGGATAGTTCAGGAGCTTCAGGATCGACAGCGCCGAGACCGATTTGCCCGAGCCGGATTCGCCGACGATCGCCAGCGTCTCGCCCTTGGCGATCTCGAATGAAACCTTGTCGACAGCGAGCGTCTCCTGCCCGCCCTGACGGAAGGCGACGGAGAGGTCCTGGACGGAGAGGAGGGGAGAGGAACTCACGAAGTCAGCTCGTTTCTCAAGGCGTCCAATGCGTTGGCATTCAACGGGACGAAATTGAACTTCCGCGGAGAAATGGACCAAGCTGGATCGCGCTGGATACCGCGTATCAACTTCGCGTCGCCGGTTACGAAATGGGTGCAGTTGAACCGGAAAGCAGTAGCTGCGTGGATGGCGTCCGGAACCTTCAGAGACCGGACGCGCGCCCGCATGAGCGCTGCTTGCACAAGAATATCGCGATCGATGGCCTTTGTTTGAATAAGCAGACCATCGGGTACGAGGTTGCCCGTGTACCAATCGTGATGAAATCGGCTCTCCGGATTCTCATCCGTCCCGGCGCGGTCGATGAGGCCTCGAATTGGATCGACAAGAACTTCGGTGAGTGAAAGATCGCTGGTGATGAAAGGTGTCTCGGTACCGGCTCCCTCGGCGATCAGATCGATCAGGGCCTGGCCTTCTGCCGTCGGTTTTTCGATGGCGTCGATGATCGCGCAGGCGTCAAGATAAACCAGCCCAGCCACGATCGCTATCGGCTCCACTCGTCGCGGAGCTTTCGGACGCGCGCGACCGAGTCGTTGGCGCTGGGCTTCAGCTTTCGCCGATGTTCCAACAGCTCGGCGATCGCAGCTACGCGCGCTGCGCTTTTCGCATCGACTTCATCCGCCTCGATGACGACCTTAACCGTCTTTGCAAGCCCCAGCTCCGCCCGCAAATCCTCAGGCAGGTTCTCGACCGGATAGTGCTCGCGCACGATCTTGTTCATCGCCTCTCTCCTCGGGGCGATCATAGCACGGCCCTCATGCGAAGGTCTTGCGCGGGTCGAAGGCATCGCGGACCGCCTCGCCGATGAAGATCAGCAGCGACAGCATCAGCGCGATCACCACGAAGCCGGAGAGGCCGAGCCAGGGCGCCTGCAGGTTGGCCTTGCCCTGCGCCAGCAATTCGCCGAGCGAGGGCGAGCCGGGCGGCAGGCCGAAGCCGAGGAAGTCGAGCGAGGTCAGCGTGGTGATCGAGCCGTTGAGGATGAAGGGCAGGAAGGTCAGCGTCGCTACCATGGCGTTGGGGAGCAGGTGCTTGACCATGATCGCCCGATTGGAGAGGCCGAGTGCCCGCGCGGCGCGGACATATTCGAAATTCCGCGCCCGCAGGAACTCGGCGCGGACCACGCCGACGAGTGCGACCCAGGAAAACAGCAGCAGGATGCCGAGCAGCACGAAGAAGCTCGGCGTGATGATCGCGGCGACGATGATCAAGAGGTAGAGCGCCGGGATCGAGGTCCAGATCTCGATGACGCGCTGGAAGATCAGGTCGGTCCAGCCGCCGAAATAACCCTGGATCGCCCCGGCGGCGATGCCGATCACCGAGGAGATCGAGGCCAGGATCAGTCCGAACAGCACCGAGATGCGGAAACCGTAGATCAGCCGGGCGACGACATCGCGGCCCTGGTCGTCGGTGCCGAGCCAGTTCCATTCGAGCTCGCGGCAGGTCATGCCGCCGGTGCGCTCGGCGATCGGCCGGCATTGCTCGTCCTTGAGCAGCCAGGTCGGCGGGGCAGGGGCGGGCACGGGCAGGTCGAGATTATGGGTGCGGTAGGAATAGCGGATCAGCGGCCACAGCGCCCAGCCATTGGCCGCGATCTCCTTGGCGATGGTCGGGTCGCGATAGTCGGTGGTGGCGAGGAAGCCGCCGAACTTCTCCTCGGGATAGTTCACCGCGACCGGGAACAGCGTCTCGCCCTTGTAGCGGACGATCAGCGGCCGGTCGTTGGCGATGAACTCGGCGAAGAGCGAGAGCACGAACAACGTCAGGAAGATCCAGAACGACCACCAGCCGCGCTTGTTCGCCTTGAAGCTGTTGAGCCGGCGCCGGTTGATCGGCGAGAGCTTGAGCCAGCCCTCGTTCGCCTGCGCGGGGGCAATCGCGGGCTCGGCAGAGCGCAGCGCCGGCGGCGGTATGTCGAGAAGCGTGTCGCTCACCTCAGGCCTCCCGCGATTCGAAGTCGATGCGCGGGTCGACCCAGGCATAGGTCAGGTCGGTGATCAGGTGCACGACGAGGCCGATCAGCGAGAAGATGAAGAGGTTGGCGAAGACGACGGGATAGTCGCGATTGACGATCGCCTCGAAGGAAAGCAGCCCGAGCCCGTCGAGCGAGAAGATCGTCTCGATCAGGAGCGAGCCGGCGAAGAGTGCATGCACGAAGGCGCCCGGGAAGCCGGCGATGACGATCAGCATGGCGTTGCGGAAGACATGGCCGTAGAGCACGCCGCGCTCGGACAGGCCCTTCATCCGCGCGGTCAGCACGTATTGCTTCCTGATCTCGTCGAGGAAGGAGTTCTTGGTGAGCAGCGTCGAGGTCGCGAAGGCGCCGAGCGCCATCGCCAGCACCGGCAGGGCGATATGCCAGAAATAGTCGCCGATCTTGCCGAGCAGGCTGAGTTGCGCCCAGTTCTCCGAGGTCAGGCCGCGAAGCGGGAAAATCTGCCAGAACGAGCCGCCGGCGAAAAGCACGATCAGCAGGATCGCGAACAGGAAGCCGGGGATGGCGTAGCCGACGATGACGACCGCGCTGGTCCAGGTGTCGAAGCGCGAGCCGTCCTTGACCGCCTTGCGGATGCCGAGCGGGATCGAGATCGCATAGGAGAGCAGGGTCATCCAGAGGCCGAGCGTGATCGAGACCGGCAGCTTCTCCTTGATCAATTGCAGCACCGGCGCATCGCGGAAATAGCTGCGGCCGAAATCGAAGGTCGCATAGTCCTTCAGCATCTTGAGGAAGCGCTCATGTGCCGGCTTGTCGAAGCCGAACTGCTTCTCCAGCTCCTTAATGAAGGCAGGGTCGAGCCCCTGCGCGCCGCGATAGGCCGAGCCGGAATCCATCGCCTGCGCGCCGGCATCGCCGCCCGCGCCGCCGCCGACGCGTTCGGCCGCGCCGCTGTTGGGGTTCTGCAATTGCGAGATCACGCGTTCGACCGGCCCGCCCGGCGCGAACTGCACGATGATGAAGGAGATCAGCAGGATGCCGAACAGGGTCGGCACCATCAGCGCCAGACGCCGGGCGATGTAACTCAGCATGCCCGCTTATGCCTTCCCGATTCGCTTGGCCTTTTCGGGATCGTACCACCATGTCCCTGGCGCGCCGGAGCCGTATTTCGGCTTGGTCTGCGGGCGCTCGTACATGTCCCAATAGGCCAGCCACTCGCTGGCGTTCCACCACATCGGGATCCAGTAGCGCCCGGCGCGCAGCAGCCGGTCGAGGCATTTGGCTGCCACGACCACCTCGGCATAGCTGTCGGCCTGGCCGACCGCCTCGATCATCGCATCAATCGCCGGACTGGCGATGCCGCCGACATTGCGCGAGCCGCGCGTCTTGGCGGCTTCCGAGCCGTAGAGGATGCGCATGCTGTCGCTGGGGATCGCGCTGCCGGTCATCGCCCGGCTGATCATGTCGAAGTCGAACTCGTCGATCCGGCGCTGGTATTGCGCGCCGTCGACGATGCGCGAGGTCGCGTTGATGCCGAGCCGCTTGAGATTGGCCTGGAAGGGCTGGGTGTGCGGCTGCAGTGACGGTGTCGAATCCAGGAACTCGATCTCGAAAGGCTGGCCGTTCGGCAGCTTCATGACATTGCCGTCGCGCTTGCAGCCGGCGGCGCGCAGCATCTCGTCGGCACGGCGGAGCAAGGCGCGGTCGCTGCCGGAGCCGTCGCTGACCGGCGGCAGATAGGGCTCGCCGAAGACCTCGTCGGGCACCTTGCCGCGGAAGGGCTCGAGCAGCTTCAATTCCTCCGGCGAGGGCTTGCCCTCCGCCTTCGAATCCGAGTTCTCGAAATAGGAGGTCGCCCGCGAGAAGGACGAGAACATGATGTTCTTGTTGGTCCACTCGAAATCGAAGGCGAGACCGAGCGCCTCGCGAATGCGCGGATCGGCGAATTTCTCGCGACGCAGGTTGTAGATCCAGCCCTGCGAGCCGATCGGCTCGGTCTTCGGCAGGGCTTCCTTCTTGACCTTGCCCTCGTTGATCGCGGGGAAGTCGTAGCCGGTCGCCCAGATCCGCGAGGTGAACTCCTCCTGGAAGGTGATCACGCCGCTCTTGAAAGCTTCGAACGCCACCTGCCGGTCGCGGAAATACTCCCAGCGCACGCGGTCGAAATTATTCTGGCCGATATTCACCGGCAGATCCTTAGCCCAGTAGTCCGGCACCCGGTCGAACTCGATGAAGCGGCCCTGCTCGAAGCGGCCGACCTTGTAGCCGCTCGAGCCGAGCGGCGGCTCCAGCGTCGAGGCTTCGAAATTGCGCGTTGACCAGTACTTTTCGGAGAACACCGGCATGCCGGCGACGACGAGATGCAGGTCGCGGCTGCGCTTGGGCGAGAGTTTGACGACGATGATGTCGTCGCTTTCCGCAACGGCCGAGGTCATCTCGGCGAGGGTCAGCCGGTAGGTCGGGTGACCCTTGCTCTTGAGCAGGTTGAGCGAGAAGGCGACATCGCCCGCAGTGACGCGCGAGCCGTCGTGGAACTTCGCTTCCGGCCGCATGCGGAAGCGATAGGTCAATTTGTCGGCCGAGACCGCGACGCTTTTCGCCAGAAGGCCGTAGAGCGAGCCGGGCTCATCGGCCGAGCCCGCCATCAGGCTGTCGAAGCAGGCCTCCATGCCGGCTGCGCCATCGCCCTGCAGCACGAAGGTGTTCAGCGTGTTGAAGGTGTCGAAGCTCTGATTGCCGCCGCCGCGCTTGATCTGGATGGTGATGTAACCGCCCTTTGGCGCCTTCGGATTGACATAGGCGAAATGCGGAAAGTCCGGCGGCAGCGCCAGCTCGCCGAAGGTCGAGAGGCCATGGACCTCGTTCTCCTGCGCCAACGCCGCCGTGAGCGAGGCCGGCAGCGTGGCCGCGCCTGCGAGCGCGCCACCGGCTTCGAGCAGCCTGCGGCGGGTGATCCGGATCGCCATGCATAACCCCTTGCGATTCGTTGTCCGATTATGTCGTCGTGCCCGGCTAAAGCCAGAGCGATGCGCATGTCCTGTCATGTGACGGCAATTGCATGGCGACCACAAGGCGAAGGCGGGCGCGACCGATTGCGCGCCAGGCTCGACAGTCAGGATGGAGGAAGGCGTGGCTGGAAGCTCGGAGGACTATCGCCACTATCACAAGGACGGCAGCCTATGGGCCACCGGTCAGCTGCGCGACGGTCAGCCGCACGGCTACTGGGAATGGTTTCGCAAGGATGGCACGAAGCTGCGCTCGGGCCATTTCGAGGCGGGCGCCCAGATCGGCGAATGGACGACCTATGACAAGGCCGGCCACGTCTACAAGGTCACGCGCATGAAGCGAGCGTGACCCGACAATATGACCATGCCGCGATGCCGCGAAACGCCTATTTCGGCAGCGGCTTCGGCGAGTCAGCCAGCGTATTCAGATAGGCGATGACGTCGGCGCGCTGGTCGGGCCTGCTCAGGCCGGCAAAGGCCATGGCGGTGCCCGGAACGTAAGCCTTCGGGTTCTTCAGGAAATGGTCGAGCGCATCGGCGTCCCAGCTCTTGTCGCCCCGGCCCTTCATCGCGGCCGAGTAACCGAACCCTGCGACCGAGCCCTCATTGCGGCCATAGACGTCGTAGAGATGCGGACCGACCTTGTTGGCGCCGCCCTTCTCGAAGGTGTGGCAGGCCTTGCAGGCGCCGACGGCCTTCTCACCCTTGGCCGGGTCGGCCTTGGCGAGGCGCACCGCAATCGGCTCTTCGGCTGCAGCCGCCGGAGCGCCGGCGCCGCCAGCGGCGGCCGGCTCGGGGCTCGGCAGGTCGTAGCCCGGCACGGCAGGCTTCTTGGGGGCGAAGACGATGCCGGCGCCCATGTTCAGGGCCATCACGACGAGCAGCGTCGAGAGACCTGCGCCAGCGATCTTGTTCAGTTCGATATTCATCGTCTCTTACAACCCCCGGCCCGCCCGTCGGCGAAGCAAGACAGCGCTGCGGCCGGGCCCTCGCGGAACCGGCACGTCAGCGCTGCTTAACCGCTTTGCGCGCTGCATTGCAACTCGTATAAGCACGCTCCGCTTTGAGACCTTTTGCCGCCCTGCGAGCTTTCCCCAGCCAATGCCCAACCCGCTGATCCTGATCCCCGCCCGCATGCAGGCGACGCGCCTGCCGGGCAAGCCTCTGGCCGACATCCTCGGCGAGCCGATGATCGTTCGCGTCTGGCGCCGGGCCATGGAATCGGGCGTCGGCGAGGTCGTGGTCGCGACCGATGACGACCGCATCCTCGCGGCGATCGAACAGGCCGGCGGGCGGGCGGTGATGACCAGCCCCAAGCATCAGACCGGCTCCGACCGGATCAAGGAAGCCGCCGACATCATCGATCCGAAGGGCGAGCACGACATCATCGTCAACGTCCAGGGCGACTTCCCGACGCTGGCGCCGGCCGCGATCGCCGCGGCGGTGGAGCCGCTGGCCGACCCGGCCGTCGATATCGCGACGCTGGCCGGCGTGATCACCGATGAAGAGGAAAAGACCGCGCCGAGCGTGGTCAAGCTGATCGGCAGCGAGATTTCCCCCGGCCGGATGCGGGCGCTCTATTTCACCCGGGCAACGGCGCCTTACGGCGATGGCCCGCTCTATCATCATGTCGGCCTCTACGCCTATCGCCGCCGCGCGCTCGATCGCTTCGTCTCGCTGCCGCAGTCGCCGCTTGAGCTGCGGGAGAAGCTCGAGCAATTGCGCGCGCTCGAGGACGGCATGCGCATCGACGCCATGATCATCGATCACGTCCCGCGAGGCGTCGACACTCCTCCCGACCTGGACCGCGCCCGCGCGTTCCTGACACCCCGCGCCGGAGCCTGAAGACCCCAATGTCAGTCGTCGTTTCCTATCAGGGCGAGCCCGGAGCCTTCTCCTCGCAGGCCGCCCTGCAGGTCTTCCCCGATTGCGAGCTGCTGCCCTGCCGCACCTTCGAGGATGCGCTCGCCGCGGTCTCGGATGGCGCCGCCCGCTACGGTATGATCCCGATCGACAACTCGATCGCCGGCCGCGTCGCCGACATCCATCATCTGCTGCCGCGCTCCGGCCTGCACATCATCGGCGAGCATTTCCTGCCGATCCGCTTCCATCTGATGGCGGTCGAGGGCGCGACGCTGGCGACGCTGCAGACCGTGCAGAGCCATATCCACGCGCTCGGCCAGTGCCGCAAGATCATCCGCAAACTCGGCCTCAAGGCCGAGGTCGCGGCCGATACCGCTGGCTCCGCGCGGCAGGTGGCCGAGGCGGGCGATCCGACGCGCGCTGCGATCGCGCCGCACATCGCCGCCGAAGTCTACGGCCTCAACATCCTGATGGAGGATATCGAGGACGAGAAGCACAACACCACGCGCTTCGTCGTGCTCTCGAAATATCCCGAATTCGCCCGCCAGGGCGCCGGCAAGACGGTGACGACGCTGATCTTCCAGGTCCGCAACCTGCCGGCGGCGCTCTACAAGGCGCTCGGCGGCTTTGCCACCAACGGCGTCAACATGACCAAGCTCGAAAGCTACATGGTCGACGGCCATTTCTCGGCGACGATGTTCTACAGCGATGTCGAGGGCCATCCCGACGATCCGGCGCTGCGTCGCGCGCTCGACGAACTCGCCTTCTTCTCCAAGGAGATGAAAATCCTCGGCGTCTACCCCGCCCACGCCTTCCGCGACAGCTTCCCCGAGCCGGGGGAGTAAGGCGTTTCCTTCTCCCCTCGGGGGAGAAGGTGCCGGCAGGCGGATGAGGGCGGCGCGACTGGGTGAGACGAGGGAAGGTGGCGCCTGCCCTTCCCTCATCCGTCTCGGCTTCGCCGAGCCACCTTCTCCCCCGAGGGGAGAAAGGTAACAGCGCTTACGGTTCCTCGCCGTCGACCGCCCACGCTTTCAGGATCGTGTTGGCGATCGCCATATGCGGCGGGCAGAACAGCTCGTCAGGATGCTTGCCCTCCAGCATCTGCAGCGCCTCGGCGCGGCTGAACCAGCGGCCGGCCTCCAGCTCGGTGCCGTCGAGCACGATGTCGTCGTTCAGCGCCTCGGCGATGCAGCCGATCATCAGCGATCCCGGGAAGGGCCAGGGCTGTGAGGCGATGTAACGCACCGTGCCGGTGCGCAGGCCAGCTTCCTCCCAGGTCTCGCGGCGGACCGCGTCCTCGAAGGTCTCGCCCGGCTCGACGAAGCCGGCGATGCAGGAATACATCCCCGGCGCGAAGCGGGCCTGGCGGGCCAGCAAGCACTTGTCGCCGCGCACCGCCAGCATGATCACGACCGGGTCGGTGCGCGGGAAATGCTGCGCGCCGCAGGCCTCGCATTGCCGCTTCCAGCCGGTCGAGCCGAGCTTCGTCGGCGCGCCGCACTGGGCGCAGCAGCGATGGCGCGCATGCCAGTCGAGCAGGGCCTTGGCCTCGCCGAGCGGGCCGAGCTCCTCCTTCGGCACCAGCCGCTTCAGCGCGACGCTGCGCAGGTCGGTGGTGACGAGCACCGCCTGTTCGCGCAGGCCTTCCAGCAGCTCGCGGTCGATCAGCCGACCAAAGCGCGGCGCTCCATCCGGATCGAGCCCGAGGAAGACCTCTTCCAGCGCTGGGCCGAGCCCGTCGGCGCCGCTCTCGTCGAACCAGACGGTCTGGGTCTCGGCGCCGCTGCGCAACAGGATCGGCGTCTCGCCGGCGACGACGGTGAAGCGCGCATCGCTGCGCGCTCGCAATTCGGCGACCTCGTCCGGCCGGTCGCGCAGATCGGCGCGTCGGTCGAGCGGGCTGGTGGCGAAGCCGGTCTGGGCTGAGCGTTCTTTGCGGCGGGAGGCATCGTTCATGCCTCCCGTCCTACTCCGCTTTCGTTCCGATCGGAACGGGGTCGAAAGCAGAATTATACGTATACGAATGTTCGCCGGCTGCTTCGCCGCCGCTCAGGTGTTTCCGCGCCCGCGCAGCAGATGGATGATGCCGGAGAAGTCGGTGCCGCCTTCGCCCCAGGCATTGTGCAGGCCGTAGACCTGCGCCGCCGCGGCGCCGAGTGGGGTCGAGGCGCCGGCTGCCTGCGCCGCCTCCTGGGCGAGCTTCAGGTCCTTCAGCATCAGCGCCGAGGCGAAGCCGGGCTTGTAGTCGTTGTTGGCCGGCGAGGTCGGCACCGGGCCCGGCACCGGGCAATAGGTCGTCAGCGACCAGCACTGGCCCGAGGAGGTCGAGGCGACGTCGAACAACGCCTGATGCGACAGGCCGAGCTTCTCGGCCAGCACGAAGGCCTCGGAGACGCCGATCATCGAAATGCCCAGGATCATGTTGTTGCAGATCTTGGCCGCCTGGCCGTTGCCGGCGTCGCCGCAATGCACGACCTTCTTGCCCATCGCCGACAGGATCGGCTCGCCGCGCTTGAAGGCGTCCGCGCTGCCGCCGACCATGAAGGTCAGCGTCGCGCCCTGGGCACCGCCGACGCCGCCGGAGACCGGCGCATCGAGCGAGAGGCAGCCGCGCTCGGCCGCGAGCGCATGCGCCTTGCGGGCGCTTTCGACGTCGATGGTGGAGGAATCGATCAGCAGCGTGCCGGGCTTCACCGCGGGCAGGATGTCGGCCCAGACCCCGAGTACATGCTTGCCGGCCGGCAGCATGGTGACGACGATCTCGGCCTCGGCGACGGCTTCCTTGGCCGAGCCGGCGATGCCGACGCCAAGTGCCGCGGCCGCATCCTTCGAGGCCTGCGAGAGGTCGAAGGCAAAGACCTTGTGCCCGGCCTTGACCAGGTTGCCGGCCATCGGCCCGCCCATATTGCCGAGCCCGATGAAGGCGATGGTGCTCATGGTCAGAAACTCCCTGAAATTATTATCATTCATCGCCGCGCAGGCGTTTTTCGCTCTCTAGCGGTGTTAGTTGGAATTGAGTCGATCTTGGCGTCGGAATTGATGGCGGTGAGCGCAGTCGGTGCCACCAGACGAAGCCGATAAGAGCCGCTGCCCCTAAGCTCAAAGATAAGAGCAAGGGGACCAGTATCCACTCCTGCTGGACGCCAGAGATTCTGGCTGCTGCATAAAGCGCTCCGGAAACGAACGAGCCGATCGCCAACTGTCTGTTCCAGCGCTCGGTCGTCATTTTCGGCATGGGCTCAATTCCCCTTGGCTCGCCCGACCAGCGAGCGCGCCACGATCATCCGCATCACCTCGTTGGTGCCCTCGAGGATCTGGTGGACCCTGAGGTCACGGACGATCTTCTCGATGCCGTAATCGGCGAGATAGCCGTAGCCGCCATGGATCTGCAGCGCCTGGTTGGCGACCTCGAAGCCGGTGTCGGTGGCGACCCGCTTGGCCATGGCGCAGAGCTTGGTCGCGTCGGGCGTCTTCGCATCGAGCGCCGCAGCGGCGCGCCAGAGGAAGGTGCGGGCGGCTTCCAGCTCCGTCGCCATGTCGGCGAGCTTGAACTGCAGGGCCTGGAAATCGGCGATGCGGGAACCGAAGGCCTTGCGCTCCTGGGCATAGCCGAGCGCCTTGTCGAGCGCGCCCTGCGCTCCGCCGATCGAGCAGGCGCCGATATTGAGCCGGCCGCCATCGAGCCCGGCCATGGCGATCTTGAAGCCGATGCCTTCCGGTCCGATCCGGTTGGCGACAGGCACGCGGCAGTTCTCGAAGATCACCGCCCGCGTCGGCTGGGCGTTCCAGCCCATCTTCTTCTCGTTGGCGCCGAAGGAGAGGCCGGGCGTGCCCTTCTCGACGACGATGGTCGAGATGCCGGACGGGCCGGCCTCGCCGGTGCGGACCATCACGACATAGACGTCGGCGACGCCGGCGCCCGAAATGAACTGCTTCTGGCCGTCGAGCACGTAGTGGTCGCCGTCGAGCACGGCCTTGGTCTTCAGTGCGGCGGCGTCGGAGCCGGCGCCCGGCTCGGTCAGGCAATAGCTCGCCAGATGCTCCATGGTGCAGAGCTTCGGCAGGAACTTCTGGCGCTGCTCGTCCGACCCGTAGCGGTCGATCATCCAGGCGCACATGTTGTGGATCGAGATATAGGCCGCGACCGTCGGGCAGCCGGTCGAGAGCGCCTCGAAGATCACCGCGGCGTCAAGGCGCGACAGGCCGGAGCCGCCGACATCGTCGCGGATGTAGATGCCGCCCATGCCGAGCGCGGCCGCCTGGCGCATCTCCTCGACCGGGAAATGCTTCTCCTCGTCCCAGCGAACGGCATGCGGCGCCAGGGTTTCGGCTGCGAAACCCTGGGCCATGTCGCGGATGGCGAGCTGGTCGTCGGTGAGGGAGAAGGGGTTCATGCGTCATCGTCCAGAACAATCACCGACGCATTCGCGAGCCGCTCGCGCGGAATGTCGGCCCCACGAGCGAGGATGTCCAAGACATAATCGCTGAAGGATCTTCCCATCAGTTCGGCGCGCCACCGAAAGCTCTCGATCAGCGCGTCGTCGATGTCGGGAATGAGGATGTCGTTCGGGCCGATCTCGATCTCACAGCGCTTTATCATCGCGTCAGCCCTCGATTTTCGAATTCAACAAGCCAAAGCTTGGACATGGCCTTGCTTGCCATAGGCGAGCAGTTTCTCATCGCGGGTGATAAGCGTGAAGCCTTCGGAGCGGGCGGTCGCGGCGATGATCCGATTGGCTGGATCGTTGGGAGGCGGCCCTGGCAAAAACGCCGATGCCATCAGGATGGCCGGAGGCATCGGCGCCAGGTTGACTCCTGGCAGGGACAAAAATGCTTCGAACCAAGCGTCAGGCGTCATGCTAAGGGCGATACGAGCTTTACTGACAAGCATTGCCACTTCCCAGGCTGAGATCGGCGAGACAAATACCCCATCACGCTTTGCCGCCTTGTCGATCTCCACTTTCGCGGGCTCAGCAATCGGGTCGCCGTTTGCAACCCAAAGCAGAGCGCACGTATCCAGCAGCAGCCCCACTTAGACGCGCTCCTCATTCGCCGACCAGATTTCGTCGAGGGGCAGCGTCACGTCGGCAATGATGCGAACTGTTCCTTTCAAGCCTCCGAACAGCGGCTTCGAGGCCCGCTGCCCCGCTGACGCAGAATCCTGGCCACGGTTGTCGTTATGTTTCCCAGTCCGACGAAAAACCAAGCTCTCATTGGCCATATCGACCTGCTCGGAACGCCACCCAGCATCCAGCCACGCCTTCGTCATCACGCTGTTGTCGCTGTTATTCGACCACCAAGCTCGATGGCTGCGGGCTGACGTGGGCAGCTTTGCTTCCAGGACCTTCTCGATTTCGTCGAAACTCAGTCGAACCTCTTGTTGCGGGAGGTTGGAGAGATAGCGGGCGAGTGCGCCATATTTAGACATATGCACCTCCATGCAGTACCTATTTGAAATAGGTACTGCATGTTGTCCCGTATGTCAAATCAACCCATCGTCGGGATGACGAAGCTCGCGCCGTCCTTGATGCCGGACGGCCAGCGCGCCGTCACCGTCTTGGTCTTGGTGTAGAAGCGGATCGAGTCCGGGCCGTGCTGGTTGAGATCGCCGAAGACCGAGCGCTTCCAGCCGCCGAAGGTGTAGTAGGCCAGCGGCACCGGGATCGGCACGTTGATGCCGACCATGCCGACCTGGACCTTGGAGGCGAAGTCGCGCGCGGCGTCGCCGTCGCGGGTGTAGATCGCGGTGCCGTTGCCGTATTCGTGGTCGTTGGTCAGCTTCAGCGCTTCGTCATAGCTCTCGGTGCGCAGCACGGAGAGGACAGGGCCGAAGATCTCCTCCTTGTAGATGCGCATGTCCTTGGTGACGTTGTCGAACAGGCAGCCGCCGACATAGAAGCCGTTCTCATAGCCTTGCATCTTGAAGTCGCGTCCGTCGACGACGAGCTTGGCGCCCTCGCCGATGCCGATATCGACATAGGACTTGATCTTCTCCATCGCCGCCTTGGTGACGACCGGGCCGTAATCGGCTGCGGTGTCGGTCGAGGGGCCGATCTTCAGGCTCTCGACGCGCGGGATCAGGCGCTTGACCAGCTCGTCGGCGGTCGCCTTGCCGACCGGGACCGCGACCGAGATCGCCATGCAGCGCTCGCCGGCCGAGCCGTAGCCGGCGCCGATCAGCGCATCGACCGCCTGGTCCATGTCCGCGTCGGGCATGATGATCATGTGGTTCTTGGCGCCGCCGAAGCACTGCACGCGCTTTCCGTTGGCGCAGCCGCGGGCGTAGATGTACTCGGCGATCGGGGTCGAGCCGACGAAGCCGACTGCCTTGATGTCGTGATCGTCGAGGATGGCGTCGACCGCCTCCTTGTCGCCGTTGACGACATTGAGGATGCCCGGAGGGCCGCCGGCCTCGATGAACAGCTCGGCGAGACGCATCGGCACGCCGGGATCGCGCTCGGACGGCTTCAGGATGAAGGCGTTGCCACAGGCGATGGCGGGGCCGAGCTTCCAGAGCGGGATCATCGCCGGGAAGTTGAACGGGGTGATGCCGGCGACGACGCCGAGCGGCTGGCGCAGCGAATAGATGTCGATGCCCGGGCCGGCGCCGTCGGTGAACTCGCCCTTCATCAGGTTGGGCACGCCGAGCGAGAACTCGACGACCTCGACGCCGCGCTGGATGTCGCCCTTGGCGTCGGGAATGGTCTTGCCGTGCTCGCGGGCGAGCAGTTCGGCGAGCTCGTCATTGTTCTGCGCGATCAGGTCGAGGAACTTCATCAGCACGCGGGCGCGGCGCTGCGGGTTGACGGTCGCCCATTTCGGCTGGGCTTCGAGCGCGTTCTCGACCGCTGCGCGCAGCTCCTGCTGTGAGGCGAGCGCGACCTTGCCGATCACCGAGCCGTCCATCGGCTGGTAGACATCGGCCGTGCGGCCCGAGGTGCCGGCGACGTGCTTGCCGCCGATGAAATGACCGATCTGACGCATGGCATCCTCCCCTAAAGTCGTGTGACGCTGATTGGAACTACCCCTATCATTATCGTTTGTGCACGGCTATAGGCGGATATCGGCTAACGTCGTGCAAAAACACAGATACGGGAGCAGCGCCATGGAACGGTTCGACTGGGACGACCTGCGTTTCTTCCTCGCCGTCGCCCGCTCCGGCCGGCTTACCGCCGCCGCGCGCAGGCTTGGGGCAGACCATGCCACCGTCTCGCGCCGCATCACCTCGCTGGAGGAATCGCTCAAGGCCAAGCTGTTCGAGCGGCGGCCGCAGGGTTACGCGCTGACCGGCCATGGCGAGCAGTTGCTGGCCAAGGCCGAGAGCATGGAGACCGAGGCGCTGGCGATCCAGAGCGAGATCGGCGGCGCCGACATGGCCCTATCCGGTACGGTCCGGATCGGCGCGCCGGACGGTTTCGGCTCGACCTTCCTGGCACCGCGCTTCGCCGGCTTGGGCAAGGCCTATCCGGGGCTCGAGCTTCAGCTCATCGCCATGCCGCGCTTGCTCTCGCTGTCGAAGCGCGAGGCCGATGTCGCGATCACGCTGGCTCCGCCCAAGGAGGGCAAGGTCGTCGCCCGCAAGCTCTGCGACTATCGCCTCGGGCTCTACGCCTCGCAGGATTATCTCGACGCGATGCCGAAGGTCACGGCGGCAGAGGATCTCTTCGCCCATCGCATCGTCGGCTATATCGACGACCTGATCTTCACGCCCGAGCTCGACTATCTCGACGAGGTCGCCAAGGGGCTGCGGGCGCAGATCCAGAGTTCGAGCGTGCTGGCGCAGATGAATGCCGTGGCGGCCGGCGCCGGCATCGGCGTGATCCACCATTTCATGGCAGTCGACGAGCCCAGGCTCGTCCCGGTTCTGCCGGAGAGCGTCTCGATCACGCGCTCCTTCTGGCTGCTCGTCCACGCCGATCTCAAGGACGTCGCCCGGGTTCGGGCGGTCGTCGATTTCATCGTGCGCGAGTCGAAGGCCAATCGCGCGCTGCTGATGGGTGAGCCGGCGGCTGCAGGCGGCCCGCGCCTGGCTGCGGCCGGTTGAAGCTCCGCGCTTAGGCTGCGGCGCGGACGCAGTTGCGCCCCTCGCGCTTGGCTACGTACAGCGCGCGGTCGGCGGCGACCAGGTGCTGGTCCAGGCTGCCTTGCCCGTCGATCTCGGCGATGCCGATCGAGACTGTCAGCGTGACCTGCTGATCGTCGACGAGCAGCGTCTCGTGCGAGATGTCGAGCCGGATGTGATCGCTCAGGCGCAGTGCCTCCTTGGCGTTCAGCCCCGGGAACAGGATGGCGAATTCCTCGCCGCCGATCCGGGCGAGCAGATGGCCGTTGCCCTCGACCGATTGGGCGAGATAGCGCGCCACCTTCGCCAGGGCCTGATCGCCGAAATCATGGCCATGGCTGTCATTCAGGCGCTTGAAGTCGTCGATGTCGAGGATGGCGATGGTGCTGGCGCGGCCTTTGGCCCGCGCCTCCTCGACCAGCCTGTCGGCGTTGGCGAAGAAGTGGCGGCGATTGAACAGGCCGGTCAGGGCGTCGCGCGAGGCAAGGCTTTGCAATTGCTCGATCTGCTCCAGCGTCTCGACATTGCTGGCGATCCGGCATTGCAGCTCTTCTGGAATGAAGGGCATCGAGATGAAGTCGTTGGCGCCCGCCTTGAGGAAGCCGACGGACACCATGCGGTCGCTGGAGGACGAGACGCCGATCACTCGCAGCCGATCGGAGGCGAACCGGCGCCGGATGCGGCGCGTCAGCTCATAGCCGTCCATGTCCGGCATGTAATAATCGCTCACAACCAGCCGGATGTCTGGATTGTCCTGGATCAGTGCCAGCGCTTCCTCGCCGGACTCGACCTCGACCACCTGGTATTGCTGCACCTTCAGCATATGGCTGAGGAGCTTGCGGGTCGCCGAGGTGTCATCGACCACGAGGATGCGGGTCTGCCGGTTGCTGAGCGCGCGCCGGGCGGTAGTGACCACGGTCTCGAGCGTGAAAGCGCTGTCCTTCGGGACATAGTCGATGACGTCGCGCTCCATGATCCGGTTGCGCGTCTCGATGTCGAAGCTGGCGGTATGGACGATCGTCGGGATGCGGCGCTGGACGGTGAAGTCGATGGCCTCGCCGCGTGGGGCGTCGGGCAGGTTCAGGTCGACCACCGCCAGGGTGAAAGAGGCGCGATCCTCGGTGACGACCTCGTGCAACTCGTTGAGCGACTGGCAGACGACGATGGGCAGGCGAAGCTCGGCTTCGAGGCGGCGCGACAGCGCTAGCGCGTAGGTCCGCGAATCCTCGACGAGGAGGATCTTGAGCTCCTCGGAAATGGGTTCGCTTTGACGGCGGCCGGTTGCGCGATAGGCCATTGAGCTCACAGGTCCCCGGTCGGCGCCGCGAGGTTGCACGGCAGGTTTCGAGCTCTGCTTCGCGATGGAAAGGCGAACTCCATGCGGCAGACCTTCCTGCCGTAACGTTAAATTGGGCTTAACTATGCCCGGCCGACTCGCCGCGATAAGGGACTCTTATCCGCGCTGACGCGGCCGCTCAGACCCGCCAGGGCAGGATGTTGTCCGGCAGCTTGCGGCCAAGCGCGTCGAGCCCGAGCATAACGGCAAGGATCACCACGCAGGCGCTGATCGCCACCGCTGCAGCTTCGCCGGCGAGGCCGGCCTCCTTCAGGCTGAACAGCACGACGCCGAGCGTCTCGGTGCCGGAGGACCAGAGCAGGGCCGAGACCGTGAGCTCGTTGAAGGCGACGAGGAAGACCATCAGGCCGCTGACCGCCGCAGCCGGCGCCAGGATCGGCGCGACGATGAAGCGCAGCATCTGCCAGAGCGTGACGCCGTCGAGCTTGGCGGCTTCCTCGTGATGCGCCTCGATCTGCGCCATCGCCGCCACCGGCGCCTTCAGGGCCAGCGGCAGGAAGCGGGCGATATAGGCGAACAGGATGATGAACGGAGTCGCGTAGATGCTGACCCCGATGAGCGGCAGCGGCTTCAGGAACATCAGAATGCAGGCGATGGCGAGGACGACGCCAGGCAGGGCATAGGGCAACTCGATCACCACCTCGACCACGCGCCGGAGCTTGCCCATGCGCCGCTCCAGCCCGTAGGCGAAGGCGATCGAAAGCAGCGCCAGTATCACCGCGGCCGAGCCGGCGAAGAGGAGGGAATTGCGGAAGGCGCGCACCGTCACGTCCTGCCGCAGCAAGACCTCGGCGAATTTGTCGAAGGTGAGGTTCTGCCAGGTGAGCGCGACGCCGAGCGCCGGCGTCAGCGCCTCGCCGATCAGCGCCAGCAGCGGCAGGCCGAGCTTGAGCGCGATCAGGAGCCAGAGCCCGGCGGCGACGACAGGCCAGGCGCCGCCGAGATGCCAGAAGGGCTGCAGCGGCCGCTCGATCTCGACCTTGCCGCCGGCGCGTCGCGTCGCGAGCAGGCCGGCGGTGATGCCCAGGCCGGCGACGAGCGCGACCAGGAGCGAGAGAGCCGCCGCATCGGGCAGCCCCGCCGGGCCGAAGCTCGAGAGCCGGCGATAGATCAGCGTCGGCAAGGTGAGATAGTTCACCGGCAGGCCGAGCAGCGCCGGGATACCGAAATTGCCGATGCCGGCGACGAAGGCGAGCAGAGCCGCGGCGATGATCTGTGGCCGCAGCACTGGCAGCAGGATGCGCCCGACGATGGTGTAGGGCGCTGCGCCTTCCATCTGCGCCGCCTCGACCAGCGCATGCGGCACACTGCGCAGACCGGTCCAGAGCGTGATCGCCACCAGCGGCGCATGATGCAGCGCCATCACCAGGATGATGCCGCCGCGCCCGAGCAGGGGATTGGGTGTGCCAGGCGCCGGCGAAAGCCCGAGAATGCCGAGCATGATCGAGTTCGGCGCGAACAGGCTGAGGAAGGCGAGCGCCGCCACCTGCGGCGCGATCATCATCGAGAAAACGAGGGCGAAGGCGAGCGGCCGCTTGCCGCGGACATCGGTGACCGCGAGCAGGATCGCCGCCGTCCCGCCGATCAAGAGCGCGCCGAGTGCCGAGAGCCCGGCCGTCTCGAAGGTGTGCAGGGTCGCGTTGACCGCGGCGCGGCTGCTGATCTCCGCCAGCGCGCCCTCGGGTGCGAATTGCCAGCCGGGCGCGAAGGCGGCGGCGAGCAGCCGCAGGAAGGGCAGGGCGCCGAACAGCGTCGCGCAGAGCAGCACCAGCGCCGGCAGGCCGAGCCCTGACGGCAGGGCGAGACCGGGCAAGCCCGGGCGCGACCCCGCTAAAGCGTTGGTCGATAAGGCGCTTCCCCTCCCCCTTGTGGGGAGGGGATAGGGGTGGGGGTCGCGCGGCTTGGTGAACAGCTGGAGAATGAGGCGCTGGACATGCGGGCGTGTACTGTCGGGGAGGCCGCGCGCGCTCCGCGTCGACCCCCACCCCCAACCCCTCCCCACAAGGGGGAGGGGAGTTCGCCCTGCGCCTCTCGTCACGTTCAATATCTCAGCCTGCGCCTCAGCCCTCGAAGATGGCGCTGAAGCGCTTGCGGGCGGCCGGCTCGTCGGCCAGCGCCTTGGCGGCGTCGAACGGCATCAGCTTGATCGCGCCGCGTGCCGGATAGCCGGCCGGCAAGGCAACGTCGGGATGGGCCGAGACATAGCCCTGCTTCAGGGCGAGTTCCTGGCCGTCCTTGGAGATCAGGAAGTCGACCAGGGCCTTGGCCGCCTCGGGGTTCTTGCTGCTCTTCAGGATCGCGACCGGCTCGCTCACAGCCGAGACGCCTTCCTTCGGGAAGACGAACTCGACCGGTGCGCCCTTGGCCTTCTCGCGGATCGGCATGAAGTCGACGATCATGCCGTAGAGCTTCTCGCCGGTCGCGACCTGGCGCAAGATGTCGCCATTGGCGCCGGCAGCGAGCGTGCCGTTCTTCTTCAGCTCTTCATAGAAGCTCCAGCCGCCTGGCAGGTTGCCGGTCAGCGTGATCGTGTGGATCATCGCAGCGCCCGAGTTCAGCGGGCTCGGCATGGCGAGCTGGTTCTTCACCTCGGGCTTGGCGAGGTCGAGCCAGCTCTCCGGCTTCAGTGCCGCCTTGGTGTTGTAGACGATGCCGGTGGTGATCAGCTTGGTCGCGAACCACATCTTCGCTGGGTCGTGCACGCCGGCCGGGAAGGCCGAGACGTCGGCCTTGTCATGGGCGAGCAGCCGGTCTTCCTTCTTCAGCCCTTCCATTGTGACGGCGTCGGCGATCAGCAGCACGTCGGCCTGCGGCGCGCCCGCCTCGATCTCGGCCCGGAGCTTGGCCATGACGCGCGGCGTGCCGTCGCGGACGAAGCTGACCTCGACCTTGGGGTACTTGGCCTTGAAGGCGTCGATCGTCTGCTGGGCGTCGGTATTGGGCTGGCTGGTGTAGAGCACGAGCTTGCCTTCGACCGCCATGGCGGCGTCGATCGCCGGCAGGGCCAGGCCAAGCGCGAGAACGGCGGTGGTTGCGAGGGCGCGCATGGAAAACTCCGCTTGGTCTGCCGCGCGGCGAGATCGCGCGAACGTCAGGACGTGGATCGTGTGGCGCGGGGTAAGCTGCGCTGATGACACATCCGTGACATTGTCCTCTTTGACGCGGCCGGGCTGCGCCGTCAAAGCCGATTCATCAGGCTCTGGCGGGGGAGGATGGGGAAGCCTCTTGTCGAGCGTCGCATGAAAATCGTGCAACCCAGCCGCTTGTTTGTTGCAGGGCTCTTCGACTAGTGTTTAGGAGGAGAAGGGCAAAAAAGCTCAATCTAAACGTTTTAAATGGGAGGTTTATCATGAAATTCGTGCGCTCTCTGGCTGCCGGCGCAGCCTTGGCCGCAATTACCGCCGGCTGGTCCGGGGCGGCGTTCGCCCAGGAGACGGTGACGGTCTGGTTCACCAAGGGCTTCTACAAGGGCGAGGACGATGCGCTGCTCGCCGTCGTCGACAAATTCCAGAAGGCGACCGGCGTCAAGGTCGACCTCTCCCTCTACTCCACTGAGGATTGCGTCACCAAGTCGGTCGGCGCGGTCCAGGCCGGCACGCCGCCGGACGTCGGCTTCTGCACCACCTATGATTTCCGCACCACCGGGCAATGGGCCTTCGAGGGCAAGCTCGAGGATGTGACCGACGTGCTGGAGCCGCTCAAGGGCGACATCCTGCCCGATTCGCTCGTCACCACCCTGCTGATGAACGACAAGACCAAGAAGAAGTCGTACTACGCCTTCCCGCTCCAGCAGCAGATGATGCACATCACCTACTGGAAGGACATGCTTGAAGAGGCCGGCTTCAAGGAGAGCGACATCCCGAAGAGCTGGAACGGCTATTGGGACTTCTGGTGCGACAAGGTCCAGGGCGGGCTGCGGGCCAAGGGCAAACGCATCTACGCCGTCGGCCATCCGATGGGCGTCGCGGCTTCCGATACCTTCTACAGCTTCCTGACCTTCGCCAATGCGCATGACGCCAAGGTCGTCGACGAGAACGGCAAGATCGTGCTCGACGACCCGAAGAACAAGGCGGCGATGGTCGCGGCCGTGAAGGACTACGCCAATATCTCCTCGCGCGGCTGCACGCCACCTTCCTCGGTCAACTGGCTCGACCCCGACAACAACGTCGCCTTCCACAACAAGACGATCACGATGACGCATAACGCGACCATCTCGATCGCCTCCAAGCATCTCGACGACATGAACAACGCGGCGCTCACCCAGGAGCAGCGCGACCAGGCCAAGAAGAACTATTTCGACAACATCCGCACCACTCAGTTCCCCGACAAGCCCGACGGCAAGCCGCTTCCGAATCTGGCGGCGGTGAAGACGGCGGTCGTCTTCGCCGACGGCAAGAACAAGAAGCGCGGCAAGGAATTCATGGCCTTCATGATGAAGGACGAGAATCTGCGCCCCTTCGTCGAGGGCTCGCTCGGGCGCTGGCTGCCAACCACCAAGTCCGGGCTCGCCAGCCCGTTCTGGACCGACGGCAAGGATCCGCACCGCGCGCTGGTCTACAAGCAGTTCAGCTCGGGCACGATCCCCTTCCAGTTCGTCTACAACTACAAGTTCACCACGGTGAATGCCGAGAACGTCTGGGCCAAGGCGATCAACCGCGTGCTGGTCGACAAAGCCACGCCGGAGCAGGCGGTCGACGAGATGATCGCCCGCATCAAGCAGCTCGCCGGCTGACACCGACCTAAGGCAAGCCGACAAGCACGGCATTCCGCAGCGCGACCTCGCCGCGGGATGCCGACCCGTCTTCTGCGGCGGGCGCGTATCGAGGAGAACAACAGAATGACCACGGCAGCGATGGCTCCCCCAGCAATTGCTTCAAGCGATGCAACCTCAGGGCAGGCGCGCGACCGCGTGTTCTGGGGCGTGCTCATGCTCGCCCCCTATCTCCTCGTCTTCGCCGTGATGGTGGTCTATCCGGTCGCCTACGGCCTTTGGCTTGGCCTCAACTGGCAGTCCTACAAGGCCCTCTTCGCCGACCCGATCTTCTTCCGGACGGTGATCAACACCGTCGTCTTCCTGTTCATCGCGGTGAACCTGAAATTCCTGATCGCGCTCTTCCTCTCGGGCTTCTTCGTCCAGCAGCGCGCCTGGGTGCGCTTCATGCTGGTGCTGTTCATCCTGCCCTGGGCGGTGCCGTCGATTCCGACCATCCTGTCCTTCCGGGTCATGCTCAACCCGGAGAACGGCATGATCAACCAGCAGCTCTTCCACTGGTTCGGTATCGTCGAAGGGCCGGGCTGGCTGACCGATCCGACACTCGCCTTCGCCTCTTCGATCCTCGTCCACATCTGGAAGTCGCTGCCGTTCTGGACGCTGATCCTCGTTACCGGCCGGCTCGCCATCGCGCAGGACCTCTATGAGGCCGCCAGCGTCGACGGCGCCAACAAATGGCAGCAGTTCCGCTTCATCACCTGGCCGTCGCTGGCGACGCTCTATGTCACCTCGACCCTGCTTTCGATGATCTGGACGCTCGGCGACTTCAACAGCGTCTACCTGCTCACCGGCGGCGGCCCGGGCGATCTCAACCATGTGCTGGCGACGCTCGGCATCCGCTATATGCGCAACAACAATCTCGACCTCGGCATCGCCTCGATCATCTGCGCGATGCCGCTGATCCTGCCCATGGTCTGGTTCATGGTGAAGCGTCTCTCGAAGGGAGCCGAATGATGAAGAAGGTTCTCGACGAGGGTAAACTGATCCTGATCGCGATTCCGGTGCTGATCTGGACGCTGCTGCCGATCTACCATCTCTTCGTGCTGTCGATCTCGACACAGGAATCGATGCTCGCCGGCAAGCTCTGGCCGGAGAAGCCGACGCTGCAGAATTTCCAGATCGTCTTCAACCAGCAGCATTATTATCTGACGAACTTCTGGCTGCAGCTGTTCAACAGCTTCCTGATCGCGATCACGACGGGGCTGCTCACGCTGTTCATCGCGACCTGCGCCGCCTTCGCCATCTCGCGGCTGAAGGCGCCGGGCGGGCGCTCTATCATGAACTTTGCGCTGGCGACCTACCTGATCCCGGCCGCCTTCCTCGCCATCCCCATGTACAAGGCGATGGGCACCTTCGGGCTGCTCAACACCCGCGTCGCGCTGATCCTCGCCATGGTGGCGCTGGCTTCGCCCTATGCGATCTGGGTGCTGAAGCAGGCCTCGGATAAGCTGCCCAAGGAACTCGACGAGGCCGCGATCATGGACGGCGCCAACTCGCTGCAGCTCTTCCGGCTGGTCTACCTGCCGCTGATGAAGCCCTCGATGGTGGTGATCGGCATCTACGCGCTGCTGCTTGCCTGGAACGAGTATCTCTACGCCTTCCTGCTGCTCTCCAGCGAGCGGGCGGTGCCGCTCGCGGTCGGCCTCGGCCTCTTCCTCTCGGCCGACGACGCGCCCTGGAACCTCCTGATGACGGCCGGCCTGATCTACGCCATCCCGCCGGCGGTGATCTATTACGGCTTCCGCAAGAACATGGTTTCGGGCCTGACTGCGGGCGCGGTGAAGAGCTGACGGAAGCCCTGATGAAGCGTTCCAGTCGATTCTGATGCAAGGCTGGATTGCTTCACTTTGGCTCGCAATGACAGCCTCCAGACCGCATATTGGCGTTGGACGCCGCAACAACCCGTATGGATGACGTGATGACCGCCTCCAAGCTCGACCAGCTCCGTGCCATGACCACCGTCGTCGCCGACACCGGCGACATCGAGGCCGTGCGCCGGCTGAAGCCCGTCGATTGCACCACCAACCCGACACTGCTCCTCAAGGCGGTGGAGACGCCGGCTTATGCCTCGCTCGTCGAGGAGGCGATCGCCTGGGGCAAGCGCCAGGGCGGCTCCGGCGCAGTCGAAGCGGTCTGCGACCGGCTCGCCGTCACCTTCGGGACCGAATTGACTAAGATCGTGCCCGGCCGCGTCTCGACCGAGGTCGATGCCGACCTCTCCTTCGACACCCAGGCCAGCATCGACAAGGCGCGTGCCATCATCGCCGCCTACGAGGAGCGCGGCGTCGGGCGTGAACGCATCCTGATCAAGCTCGCCTCGACCTGGGAGGGCCTGCAGGCCGCGCGTGTGCTTCAGCGGGAGGGTATCGACTGCAACCTGACCCTGCTCTTCGCGCTGCCGCAGGCGGTCGCGGCCGCTGATGCCGGGGCCTTCCTGATCTCGCCCTTCGTCGGCCGTATCCTCGACTGGCACGTCAAGGCTGGCGGCGGCCCCTACACGGCCGAGACCGATCCGGGCGTCGTCTCGGTGAAGGGTATCTACGCCTATTACAAGGCATTCGGGATCAAGACCGTGGTCATGGGCGCCTCCTTCCGTAACACCGGCGAAATCGAGGCGCTGGCCGGCTGCGACCGGCTGACCATTGGCCCCGGCCTGCTCGACGAACTCGCGGCGGCGACAGGTGACTTGCCGCGCAGATTGTCCCCGGCGTCCTCGCCGCAGGTCGCGTCGCCCGAGGGCGCAAAGAAGATCACGCTCGACGAGAAGGCCTTCCGCTTCGCCATGAATGAGGACCCGATGGCGACCGAGAAGCTCGCCGAGGGCATTCGCGGCTTCGTCAAGGATCTGCGCAGCCTGCGCAAGCTCGTCGCCGCCAAGCTCGACGAGGCCAAGGCGGCGTGAGCACGGCGGCCTCAGTGAAGGTCGCCGTCGTCACCGGCGGCGCCAAGGGCATCGGCCGCGCCGTCTGCGAGCGGTTGGGGCTGGATGGCTTCATCCCGGTGGTCTGGGACCTGGCGGAAGGTGAGGGCGGCCGCGCCTTCATCGCCTGCGATGTCACCGATGAGGCGCAGGTCGCAGCCGCGCTCGACCGGACCGAGCGGAAGCACGGGCCGGTCGCGGTCCTCGTCAACAACGCCGGGCTGACCGGACCCTCGACGACCATTGCGGAAACACCTTTAGCGCAATGGCAGAAAGTCCAGGCGGTCAACCTGACCGGCACCTTCCTCTGCTCGCGCGCTGTCGCGGCCGTGATGGTGCCGCGCGGCTATGGCCGCATCGTCAACATCGCCTCGCTCGCCGGCAAGGAGGGCACGCCGACGCTCTCGGCCTACAGCGCTGCCAAAGCCGGCGTGATCGCGTTGACCAAGGCCCATGGCAAGGAGCTGGCCGGCACGGGCGTGCTGGTCAATGCTGTGGCGCCGGCCGCGATCGAGACCGAATTGCTGCTGCAGATGAGCGCCGAGACGGTTGCCACGATGATCGGCAAGAGCCCGCTGAAGCGGCTCGGCACGGTCGACGAACTGGCTGAGTTGGTCGCCTGGCTCGCCAGCGAGAAATGCAGCTTCTCGACCGGCGCAGTCTTCGATCTCTCGGGTGGCCGGGCGACCTACTGAGTCTGCGCCGTGGCGTTGAGGTCAGCCTTCGTTGCCAGCACAGGAACGACTGGCGCAGTGATGGATGGGATGAAGTAAGCTCGTCCGCGCGCAGCGGCGGCTTCGAGCGTCTGCTGCTGGGCTTTCGGCAAACGCTTGGTGTCTTCGAGGGCGGTGAAGTCGCTGCTCGCGTGCTCCGAGGATTTCTGTCCATCGAACACGACGACGCCGTTCCGGGTGACGACGATGTCGCCCTTCCGCAGCGTCGGATCGCGCAGATACCAATAGGCGTCGCTGGCAGGGTCGAGCTTGACCGCCGACTCGGCCGGCTTGGTGCTGACGGGCCGCGGCTTGCTGGGCTTCGGCTTGATGGCCGGCCCCTCCAGGCTGCCGATCGCGGCCGGCGGCATCGGATTGCCGAAGATCGCCCGCGTCAGATCGTCCAGGAAGCCCGCAGCCTGTGCTTGCGGGGCCATGGCGAGGCCGATGCTGCCGGCCATGCCGATCGCCAGGATCATCCGTCGCGTCATTGCCGAACCTCCTGTTCCTGCATTGCCCGGCCTGCGTCGCGCTTGTTGGTGTCAGCGCCGCAATCGAGCAGATCAGGCGCCCGTTCCTCTCAAACGAGGCACGGGGCGGAAAGTTCGATCGGATCGATTGCGCAGTCATTGCACCGGGCTCTGTTCCGGCGGCTGCGGCCGATGCGTACACGATTGCGCGTGTGCTCTGGCGGGCGCTGCGGCATGGGCCTAGACATGGGCTCTCGTCCAAGCAGGTCCGGGCCGGCTGTCATGGCGATCCGTTCCTTCCTCGCGCTATTTCTGTCCGCCACTCTTGCGACGGCGGCTTCCGCAGAGCCATCTGGTTCGCTCCGGCAAGGTTCCGGCGAGGTCTCCTTCGTCGCGAAACGCTTCGGCGTACCGACGGCCTCGGGCATCTTCAACCATGTCGAGGGCGCCATGTCGCTCGACTTCGACCGTCCCGAGCGCAGTCGTGTCAGGGTTACGATCGAAACGGCCTCGCTCCACACCGGCACCGCCCTGGTCGATGGTTTCATCAAGGGCGAGAGCATGCTCGATGTCGGCCGCTACCCGACGGCGACCTTCGTCTCCGAGCAGGTCAGCCGGGTCGATGCGCGCAGCCTCGTGATCCGCGGCCGATTGATGATCCGCGCTATCACGCAGCCGGTGACTGTCAGCGCGGTCGCAGAGCGCGACCCGGCGGGACTGCGCCCCGGCGAGCGGCTGGCTTTCCGCGCGACGACCGCCTTCTCGCGCAATGCCTTCGACATCGGGCGTGACGTCAACATCGTGGACGATCAGGTCGATCTCGCGATCCGGGGCGAGATTCTGCGCTGAACAGCGCTCTCGTTTTGGGTGAGGACCCGGGGGTGGCGATGCGCCCGAGACGTTGGCATCTGCTGATCATTGTCCTGCACTGGCTGACGCTGGCGCTTATCCTCGTGCAGTTCGGGCTCGCACGGGTGATGCGCGACGAGGCGCGCGATCTCATCAGCCGCTTTCCACTCTACCAATGGCACAAATCCGTCGGGCTCACCGTTGCGGCCCTCGTCCTCCTGCGCCTCGTGCTGCGGCTGGCCTTGCCAGCGCCGAAGCCGGTCGTAATGCCGATCTGGCAGCGCCTCGCCGCAGGAAGCGTCCAGGCGGGGCTCTACCTTTGCCTGCTGGCGCTGCCGGTGACCGGCCTGCTGATGGTCTCGGCCGCGCCGATCCAGATTCCGACGCTGCTCTATGGCTGGATCGCCGTGCCGCATCCGATCGGCCCGGACAAGGCGGTCTACGTGGCGATGCTGGGCCTGCACGAGGCGCTCTTCGCGACGCTGGCCACGCTCGCCGCGATCCATGCCGGCGCGGCCCTGTTTCATCAGTTCGTGCTGAAGGACGGGCTGATGCGCCGGATCTGGTTTCGCCGTGATCAGCCCTTGCCCTGAGCCTCCAGCGCTTCCGCACGGATGGTCGAGAGCGACTTCGCCGGGGTGATCGCCTCGGGATCGAGCAGGCAGTGGATGATCGCCGGCTTGCCGCTGCTCAGCGCCCGCTCGAAGGCCGGTGCGAACTCTTCCGTGGTCTCGACCCGCTCGCCATGGCCGCCGAAGGCCTTGGCATAGGCGGCGAAGTCGGGGTTCTTCAGCGTCGTCGCCGAGACGCGGCCGGGATAGTGCTTTTCCTGGTGCATGCGGATGGTGCCGTACATGCCGTTGTCGACGACGATGACGATCACCGGCAGCTCGTATTGCACCGCCGTCGCGAAATCCTGGCCGTTCATCAGGAAGCAGCCATCGCCCGCAAAGGCGATCACCATTCTCTCAGGAAACAACCGCTTGGCGCCGATCGCCGCCGGCACGCCATAGCCCATCGAGCCCGAGGTCGGCGCGAGCTGCGTCGCGAATTTGGTGAAGCGGTGGAAGCGATGCACCCAGGTCGCGTAATTGCCGGCACCGTTGCATAGGATCGCATCGGCCGGGATGTTGCGGCGTAGCCAGGTCACCATCTCGCCAGGGTGGAACTTGCCCGGCACCGGCGCCGGCTGCTCGCTCCAGCCGAGATAGGACTCATGCGCCTCGGATGCGGCACCGGCCCACGGGATCACCTGCGGCGGGTGCACCGTTTCGAGCGCGGCGCAGAAGGCGGTCGGCGAGGCGTTGATCGCGAGCTCCGGCCGGTAGACGCGGCCGAGCTCTTCCGCATCTGGATGGACATGCACCAGCGGCCGGCCCGGATTGGGAATGCCGAACAGCTGGTAGGACTGGCTCGGCATCTCAGAGAGCCGCCCGCCGACCAAGAGGACGAGATCGCTGTCCTGGATGCGCTTCAGCAGCTTCGGATTGGGGCCGATGCCAAGATCGCCGGCGAAGTTCGGATGATCGGCCGGGAAGACCATCTGCCGGCGGAACGAGACCGCGACCGGCAGGTCGAAGCGCTCGGCGAAGCGCTGGAAGCGCTCGATCGCTTGCGGGTTCCAGCGCGAGCCGCCGAGGATCGCGATCGGCGCCTTCGCCGTCCAGAGCCGCTTCTGCAGGTCGATGGTCTGGAGCAGAGACGGGTGCGTCTCGGTGACCTGATAGGGCAGCGCATCCGGTACGTCGGCGAGGTCGGTCAGCACGTCCTCTGGCAGCGCGATCACCACCGGGCCGGGCCGGCCCGCCGTCGCGACATGGAACGCGCGGCTGATGATCTCGGGGATGCGGGCGGCATCGTCGATCTCGGTCGCCCATTTCGTCATGGTGCCGAAGACGGCGCGGTAGTCCAGCTCCTGGAAGGCCTCGCGCTCGCGCATGCCGCGCTCGATCTGGCCGACGAACAGGATCATCGGCGTCGAGTCCTGGTCGGCGATATGGATGCCCGGCGAGGCGTTGGTCGCGCCCGGACCGCGCGTCACGAAGCAGATGCCGGGCTTGCCGGTCAGCTTGCCGGCGGCCTCCGCCATCATTGCCGCGCCGCCCTCGGCCCGGCAGATGGTGACCTTCATATCGGCGTCATGCAGCGCGTCGAGCACGGCAAGATAGCTCTCGCCCGGCACGCAGAAGGCGTCGGTCGCGCCATGGATCAGGAGTTGGTCGACGAGGATCTGCCCGCCGGTGCGAGGTCCGGTCATTGAAACATCCGTCCTAATTAGCTAAGTTGGTCAGGTTGAACGAGGAGACGGCGATGACGCGCGTCACCATCCATGAAGCCAAGACAAATCTCTCGCGCCTGATCGAGCAAGTCGAGAAGGGCGGCGAGGTCGTGATCTCGCGCCGCGACAAGCCGGTGGCGCGGCTGGTGCCGATCGAAGCGGTGCGACCCGAGCGCAAGCCAGGGCGATTCAAGGGCCAGTTCACCATTGGGCCGGAGTTCTTCGAGCCGCTGCCGGAGGAGGAATTGCGACTCTGGGAGGGCCATGGCGATTGAGGCTGCTGCTCGATACCTCGACCTTGCTTTGGTTCTGGCTCGGAGGCCGGACATTGAGCAGGTCGGTCATGGATGCGATCACCGATCGCAATCACCAGGTTTACGTCAGTCCGATCTCGGCGATGGAGATCGCGACAAAGCATCGGGTCGGAAAACTGCCCGGGGTTGAAAACGTCCTCGCGACATTCGACGAGGCGCTGCAAGCGGACGGATTTCAGTCGCTTCCGCTTCTGAATACGCACGCTCGCCTGGCAGGCTCCATTCCCGGCGAACATCGCGATCCTTTCGATCGCCTGCTGGCGGCGCAGGCGATCACCGAGGGACTGCTCCTGGTTTCCTCCGACACCGCCTTCGACACGCTCGGCGCCCGCCGTCTCTGGTGAGCCGGCCATTCAGCCGCCTCCGCCCCAGGCCGGGTCGTTCAGGATCTCGTCTTCGTGCTCGCCGAGGCGTGGGCTCGGCCGGCTCGCGACCTGCCTGACACCGTCGAGCACGATCGGCGAGGCGATCGTCGGGATCGCGCCGGCCTTGGCTGCCGGGCTCGGCAGGTCGACGCGCACGCCGCGCGCCTTGACCTGCGGGTCGGCGAAGACCTCCTCGATCGTATTGATCGGGCCGGCTGGTACGCCGACCGCCTCCAGCTTCGCCAGCAGATCGAGCTTGGGAACGCGGCTGGTCAGCGCATTGAGGCGCGCCGTCAGGGCGACGCGGTTGGCGACGCGCGAGCGGTTGTCGATATAGTCGGGCTCGCTGGCGAAGCCGGCATCGCCGACGACCTCGCAGAGCTTGCGCCATTGCCCGTCATTGCCGGTGGCGATGATGATGTGTCCGTCCGCCACCGGGAAGACGTCGTAGGGCACGATGTTGGGATGGGCGTTGCCGAGGCGCTGCGGCGCCTTGCCGGAGGTGAGGTAGTTCATCGCCTGGTTGCCGAGCACGGCGACCTGCGCATCGAGCAGCGCCATGTCGAGCGTCGCGCCTTGGCCGGTCTGATCGCGCTGGCGCAGCGCGGCGAGGATGCCGGTCGTGGCGTAGAGGCCGGTATAGATGTCAGCGACGGCATAGCCTGCCTTCATCGGCGCGCCATCAGGCTCGCCGGTGACCGACATCGGCCCGCCCATGCCCTGGACGAGGAAATCGTAGCCGGCGCGCGGCGCGTAGGGGCCATCCTGGCCAAAGCCGGTGACCGAGCAGTAGATCAGCCGCGGATAGGCCTTGCGCATAGAGGCTGCGTCGAGCCCGTATTTGACGAGCCCGCCGACCTTGAAGTTCTCGATCACCACATCGGCATGGGCGGCAAGGTTATGCACCAGCACCTGGCCTTCCGTCGTGCGGAAATCGGCCGTGATCGAGCGCTTGCCGCGATTGGCCGAATGGAAATAGGCGGCCGAGAGATGCTCGTCGCCGACGCCCTCGACGAAGGGCGGGCCCCATTTGCGGGTGTCGTCGCCCTCCGGCGCCTCGACCTTGACGACATCGGCGCCGAGATCGGCAAGGAGCTGCCCGATCCACGGGCCTGCGAGGATGCGCGCCAGTTCGAGGACACGCAGGCCGGCGAGGGGAGGGGTCATGACGCGCTCTTTCCCTCCCCCCGCTTGCGGTGGGGAGGGTTAGGGTGGGGGGCCGGAAAGCAAGGCGCTACGTTGCCGAATTGGTGGGTTCCGGACGAGCGAGTGGCCGCGTCACCCAGTCGCGCGGCCCCCCACCCGACCCTCCCCATCGCAAGCGGGGGGAGGGCAGAGCCCTCATCGGCGATCACTGCAGCCATGACGGGCGAAGCTCAGAAGAACGCCTGCAGCCCGGTGACGGCCCGGCCCAAAATCAGCGCGTGGACGTCGTGCGTGCCCTCATAGGTGTTGACCGTCTCGAGGTTCGCGGCATGGCGCATGACATGATACTCGATCGAGATGCCGTTGCCGCCGTGCATGTCGCGGGCTTGGCGGGCGATGTCGAGCGCCTTGCCGCAATTGTTGCGCTTGACGAGGCTGATCATCTCCGGCGCCATCTTGCCTTCGTCGAGCAGACGGCCGACCCGCAATGAGCCCTGCAGGCCGAGCGTGATCTCGGTGACCATGTCGGCGAGCTTCTTCTGGAAGAGCTGCGTCTGGGCGAGGGGCTTGTTGAACTGCTTGCGGTCGAGCCCGTATTGGCGGGCGCGGTGGAAGCAATCCTCGGCGGCGCCCATCGCACCCCAGGAGATGCCGTAGCGGGCGCGGTTGAGGCAGCCGAACGGGCCCTTCAGCCCCGAGACGTTCGGCAAGAGGTTCTCTTCCGGCACGATCACGCCGTCCATCACCACCTCGCCGGTGATCGAGGCGCGTAACGAGAGCTTGCCGCCGATCTTCGGGGCGGACAGGCCCTTCATGCCCTTTTCGAGGATGAAGCCGCGGATCTGGTTGTCATGCGCGGCGGACTTGGCCCAGATGACGAAGACGTCGGCGATCGGCGAGTTCGAGATCCACATCTTCGATCCCGTCAGCTTGTAGCCGTCGGCGACCTTCTCGGCCCGGGTCTTCATGCCGCCGGGGTCGGAGCCGGCATCCGGCTCGGTCAGGCCGAAGCAGCCGACCCATTCGCCCGAGGCGAGCTTGGGCAGGTATTTCTTGCGCTGGTTCTCGTCGCCATAGGCGTAGATCGGGTACATCACCAGCGAGGACTGCACCGACATCATCGAGCGGTAGCCGGAGTCGATGCGCTCGACCTCGCGGGCAACCAGCCCGTAGGAGACGTAGTTGGCGCCGGCGCAGCCATACTCTTCGGGAACCGTCACGCCGAGCAGGCCGAGCTCGCCCATTTCGTTGAAGATGCCGCGCTCGGTCTTCTCCTCGAGATAGGCGTCCGCCACGCGCGGCATCAGCTTCTCCTGCGCATAGTCGCGCGCCGTGTCGCGGATCAGGCGCTCGTCCTCGTTGAGCTGGTCGTCGAGCAGGAAGGGGTCCTGCCAGTTGAACTCCGCCAGCTTGTGGCTCTGGGCGGTCTTGCGCGCGGCTTCGGCCATGATCTCAACTCCCCGTTTGGTCTGATCGTCATGGTCGGGCTTGGCCCGACCATCTCGGAAACCAGCTGGCTGGTCACGAGATTCTCGGGTCTGCGCTTCGCTTCGCCCGAGAATGACGGCTTATCGATCACGCATCCACATCGAAGCTGACGCCCTGCGCCAGCGGCAAGGTGATGCCGTAGTTCAGCGTATTCGTGGCGCGGCGCATATAGGCCTTCCAGGCGTCCGAGCCGGCCTCGCGGCCGCCGCCGGTCTCCTTCTCGCCACCGAAGGCCCCGCCGATCTCGGCGCCTGACGGGCCGATATTGACGTTGGCGATGCCGCAATCCGAGCCCTCGCCGGAGACGAAGGTCTCGGCCTCGCGCATGTCGAGGGTGAAGATCGAGGAGGACAGGCCGGCGCCGACCGCATTCTGCAGGGAGATCGCCTCAGCTAGCGTCTTGTACTTCATGACGTAGAGGATCGGCGCGAAGGTCTCGCGCTCGACCGGGCCGCACTGCCTGGGCATCTCGACCAGCGCCGGGCGGACGTAGAAGCCGCCTGCGCCGACATCGACCTTTTCGCCGCCATGGACCTTGCCGCCTTCGGCCTTTGCCTCGGACAGCGCCTTCTGCATGCCGTGATAGGCGGCCTCGTCGACCAGCGGGCCGACCAGCACGCCGGCCTCGCGCGGGTCGCCGATCTTCACGGACCCGTAGACCTTGGCGAGCTTCGGCACGAGCGTGTCGTAGACGCTCTCATGCACGATCAGGCGGCGCAGCGTGGTGCAGCGCTGGCCGGCGGTGCCCATCGCGGCGAAGGCGATGCCGCGCAAGGCGAGATCGAGATCGGCCGAGGGCGCGACGATCGCGGCATTGTTGCCGCCGAGCTCGAGGATGGCGCGGGCGAAGCGGGCGGCGAGCTTCTGGCCGACTTCCTTGCCCATCCGGGTCGAACCGGTGGCGGAGAGGATGGGAACGCGATGGTCCTGCACCAGGATGTCACCGATCTCGCGGCCACCGATCAGGATTTCCGACAGGCCGATCGGCGCCTCGGGGCCGAAGCGCTTCATCGTCTTCAGGGTGATCGCCTGTACGGCGATGCCGGTCAGCGGGGTCTTCTCCGATGGCTTCCAGACGACGCTGTCGCCGCAGACGAAGGCGAGTGCCGCGTTCCACGACCAGACTGCGACCGGGAAATTGAAAGCCGAGATCACGCCGCAGACGCCGAGCGGGTGCCAGGTCTCCATCATCCGGTGGTTCGGCCGCTCGGTGGCGATGGTGAGCCCGTAGAGCTGGCGCGACAGGCCGACGGCGAAGTCGCAGATGTCGATCATCTCCTGGACCTCGCCGAGGCCCTCGGAGGTGACCTTGCCGGCTTCGAGCGTGACCAGCAGGCCGAGATCGTCCTTGGCGGCACGCAGTTCCTCGCCGAGCAGGCGGACGAACTCGCCCCGCCGCGGCGCCGGAACCTTGCGCCAGGCGAGGAAGGCGGCCTGCGCCCGGCCGATCGCGGCCTCGGCTTCCGCCGGAGAAGTCTCGCGCAGCGTCGCGACCGTCTCGCCGGTGATCGGCGAGGAGGCCGAGAGGCCGGCGCTGGCATAGGCGCTCTCGGAGACGCCGAGGCGTTTCAGCAGGGCAAGAGCGTCTTTCGGGAGGGAGGTCGTCATCGTTCGCTTATGCTCCTGCCGCCATCGGGCCATCGCGCAGCATCAGCAACGCAAATGAACCCGGATGCCGGTCCATCCAGGGATGGCGGCTTGCCGGAAGCCTGCCAGTTCGGCTGCACAATGCCCTCTTCCGGTTACTCTCCGCAATCGATATGTTCTCACGACTTGATGATATGAGGTCATGAACTTGGAGATCGTTCCCGGCCGCCTCTCTGTGCCCTCGCTCTCGGCGCTCGCCGCCTTCGAGGCGGCGGCGCGCCATGGCAGCTTCACCCGCGCGGCCGAGGAACTCAACCTGACGCAAGGCGCCGTCAGCCGCCAGATCGCGCTGCTCGAGCAGAATCTCGGCCTGAAGTTGTTCGAGCGGGTGAAGAAGCGCGTCAGCCTGACGCCGGCCGGCGGCGCCTATGCAGCCGAGGTGCGCGATGGGCTCTCGCGGCTCGCCGCCGCGACGCTCTCCGCCATGGCCTTTCGCGGTGGCGCTGGCCTGCTCCATCTCGCCATCCTGCCGACCTTCGGCACGCGCTGGCTGATCCCGCGCCTGCCGCGCTTCACCGAGGCGCATCCCGGCGTCACCATCAATTTCTCGACCAAGCTGGTGCCCTTCGATTTCGCCCATGACGAGGCCGACGCCGCCATCCATTTCGGCCATCCGGTCTGGCCCGGCACGCGCCTGCATCGGCTGATGGGCGAGGAGGTCGTGCCGGTCGCGGCGCCGGCGCTGGTGGCGCGCGCTGGCATCCGCGAGGCGGCTGATCTCCTGCGCCAGCCCTTGCTGCAGCAATCGACCCGTCCGCGCGCCTGGGCCAACTGGCTGGAGCAGCAGGGCCTGCCGCCGGAGCGGGCGCTGATGGGCCCGCGTTTCGAGCAGTTCGCCATGGTGGCGCAGGCGGCGGTGGCGGGCCTCGGCGTCGCCATCGTGCCGCGCTTCCTGATCGAGGAGGAATTGCGCTCAGGCGCGCTGGTCATTCCGGTCGATCGGCCGGTGCGCGGCCCTGAGGGCTATTACCTCGTCTACCCCGAGGCCAAGGCGAGCCTGCCGGCGGTGATCGCTTTCCGCGACTGGCTGCTCGGCGAATGCGGAGAGACGAGCTAGCCTCTCGACAAGCGCCGATTGAGGCGTCATTCATGCGCTGAGATCACGAACCACCGCTCGCGCAGGTCACTCATGTCTTCCGCTACAGGCTCGGCCGACATCGTCATCGTGGGGGGCGCGGCGATCGGCTCCTCCGTCGCCTATCACCTCGCCAGCGACCCTGGCTTCAAGGGCAAGGTCGTCGTCGTCGAGAAGGACCCGACCTATCGGCTCTCGGCTTCCGCACTCTCGGCCGCCTCGATCCGCCAGCAGTTCTCCAGTGCGGTGAACATCCGCGTCTCGCTCTTCGGCATCGATTTTCTGCGCAATATCGGCCAGCACCTTGCAGTCGATGGCGAGGTGCCGTCGATCGATCTGCACGAGGGCGGCTATCTCTATGTCGCCGGCGACGAGGGGCATAAGATTCTCGAGCAGAATCAAGGCCTTCAGCAGCAGGAAGGCGCCGATGTCGCGCTTTATGCTGCAGAAATGCTGCGCAGCAAATTCAGCTGGCTAAATACCTCCGACCTCATTTGTGGCACCTATGGCGTCAGCGGCGAAGGCTGGTTCGACGGCTGGGCCTTGCTGCAGGCCTTCCGCAAGAAGGCGCGCTCGCTCGGCGTCGAATATCGCCAGGGCGAGGTCGTCGGCTACGTGGTCGAGGGCGGCCGGGTCACCGGCGTCGAGCTGGCCGATGGCAGCCGCATCGCCTGCGCCGCCGCGGTCAACGCCTCCGGCACGCATGGCGCCAGGCTCGCCGCCACCGCCGGCGTCGACATCCCGGTCAGGTCGATGAAGCGCTATGTCTATAGCTTCACCTGCAAGGGCGAGGTCGAGAACTGCCCGCTGCTGATCGACACCTCCGGCGCCTATGTTCGCCCCGAAGGCAAGCGCGGCAATGACGGTCAGATGTTCATCTGCGGCTCGTCCCCGCCGGCCGAGCTCGACCGCGAATGGATCGAGACCGACGCTGATGTCGAAGACGTCGACTGGTCCTTTTTCGAGGAATATGTCTGGGCGCCGCTCGCCCATCGCGTCCCCGCCTTCGAAGCGATCAAGCCCGGCCGCGCCTGGGCCGGCCCCTATGACATGAACGGCCTCGACGGCAACGCCATCCTCGGGCCGGCAGTCGGCGTACCGAACCTCTACCTCGCCAACGGCTTTTCCGGTCACGGCCTGCAGCAATCCCCTGCGGTCGGCCGCGGTCTCGCCGAACACATCGTCAACGGCCGCTACCTGTCGCTCGATCTGGCCGATCTCGGCCATGAGCGCATCACCGCGGGCCGGCCGCTGAGGGAAGCCAACATCATCTGATATCAATTACAGCCCTCATCCTGAGGAGCGATCGCAGATCGCGTCTCGAAGGATGCTTCAGATGGTTCCGGAGCCTCGGCGATCATCCTTCGAGACGCCGCTGCGCGGCTCCTCAGGATGAGGGCTGTTGGGCAGACTGAGCCGGGAGCTGGAGAGAAATGCCATGATCGACAAAGCCTTCGTTGCGACCATGGCGCGCTACAATGCCTGGCAGAATGAGAATCTCTACGGCGCGGCCGCGAGCTTGAGCGATGAGGCGCGGCGGCAGGATCGCGGCGCCTTCTTCGGCTCGATCCATGGCACCTTCTGCCATCTCCTCTGGGCCGACCGGATGTGGCTCTCTCGTTTTGCCGGTACGCCGAAGCCGTCCGTCCCCGGCAGCGAATCCTCCAGGATGATCGAGGCCTGGGAGGAGCTCGTCGCCGAGCGGCAGGTCACCGACGCGCTGATCGGCGACTGGGCGGCGGGTCTTTCGCCGGACTGGCTTGCCGGCGATCTGACCTGGGTCTCCGGCGTCTCCCGCCGCGAGCTGACCAAGCCGAAAGCCCAGCTCGTCATGCACTTCTTCAACCACCAGACCCACCATCGCGGCCAGGTCCACGCCATGCTGACGGCCGCCGGCGTCAAGCCCGGCGACACCGACCTGATGCTGGTGGAAGCGCGAGGGTAGCGCGGGGAACCCCTCTCCTGGAAGGAGAGGGGCAGGGGTGAGGTGTTCGGACTGAAAACGTTGGCCTGAACCCAACCGCGCGGTCAGGCCTCGCGGCACTGGTCACAGGGCCTACCCCTCACCCTGCCCTCTCCCTCCGGGAGAGGGTTCCCCGCGCGTCACTGGTTTATTGGGTTGCCTTTTTAGCCCCGGCGGTCTTCGGCACCCGCGGAGCAGCCAGTGGCTTCTCTTCCTCACTCCCTTTGTCCTCGACATCGTCGGGGATCGCTGCCGTCGCATGCTGGCTCAGCTTCTGGAACAGGCCGAGCCCGACCAGTGCTGCGACCGCGACCAGCATCAGCAGGGCCGGGAACAGGATGTCGGCCGGCTTGTCGCGCGCCGCCTTGGTAATCAGCACCAGCGATTCCAGGCTGAGCGCGACGATGATGATGGTCATGAACTTGGTCAGCGATCCCCGCGCCTCCGCCGGCCGCCGCAGTTCCCGGTCGGCGATGACCTCCTCCTCGAACAGGAACTTGCCGACATCGGCGACGGCGACCGCGATGATCACCAGCCCGATGCCGTCGAGCATGGTGTCGAGCGCGCCTTCCCCGGTCCAGAAGCCGGTGAAGGTGCGCGAGACTGCGACCGCCATCAGCAGGACTGCGGCCAGCAGCAGGACACCGGCGATGGCGGAATAGAGCAGGCGACTGAACAAGGTCATGGTGCGTCTCCCCCCGAAATCGTGCGCCATGAAACCCGGCAGGCGGCTACTCGTTCCCGCCAGCTCCTGTCAGGACCCGCCGAGCTTGGGATGGCGGCGATGCGGCGGCTGCATGAGCTGCGTCTTGCGGTCGTTTCGCCGGCAATGCCATGGTCCTGCACCTAGAGCCGGAAGATTTCAGATGGAATCGCTTTGCGCTTCCATCTGAAATCTGAATCCGTCTCTCATCAAAAAGTTAGAGCAGGATTCTTGCGAAAAACCGGTTTCCACTTTTTCGCATCCTGCTCTAGCCGCCGGAGCGCGCCATGATCGACACGACCAATCTGATCGCCTTCATCCTGCTCGCGTTCGGCATGGTGCTGACGCCCGGGCCGAACATGATCTACCTGATCTCGCGTTCGATCTCGCAGGGGCCGGGCTCCGGGCTGATCTCGCTCGGCGGCATCGCGCTCGGCTTCGTCTTCTACGTCGTCTGCGCCGCCTTCGGCATCACCGCGCTGCTCTTTGCCGTGCCTTTCGCCTATGACGCGCTGCGGCTGGCCGGCGCCGCCTATCTGCTCTGGCTCGCCTGGCAGGCGGTTCGGCCTGGCGCCAGCTCGCCCTTCCATGTCCGCGCGCTCAAGCATGACGGGCCACGCAAGCTCTTCGCGATGGGTTTTCTCACCAGCCTGCTCAATCCGAAGATCGCGATGTTCTATCTGGCACTGCTGCCGCAGTTCATCGACCCTGCCGCCGGCAGCGTGCTGGCGCAGTCGATCATCCTCGGCTTCATCCAGATCATCGTGTCCGTCAGCGTCAACACGCTGATCACCTTCGCCGCGGGCGGCATCGCCATCTTCCTGCGCACGCGTCCGTTCTGGGCGCTGGTGCAGCGCTGGCTGATGGCCACGATGCTTGCGGGCTTTGCCGTGCGCATGGCGGCCGAAGCACGCCGTTAGACCCGGCAGTACCGCTGTATCGCGGCGCCGGTTTGCACCACCGGTAAGGATTGTGCATAGCGCCAGCCGGTTGCGGCGGGGCTGGTCACGTCGCAGCGCAAGGCAGGAGCTTTCCATGAGTGTCGCCAATGGCCGGGCCCTGCTCGCGATGCCGGGTCCGACCAATGTTCCCGATCGTGTGCTGCAGGCGATGATCCGGCCTGCCGAGGAGCTCTCCTCGAAGACGATCGTCGATCTGACCGAGACCCTGCTGGGCGATCTCAAGGCGATCTTCCGCACGACCGGCGAAACCTTCATCTATGCCGCCAACGGCCATGGCGGCTGGGAAGCGGCGCTCACCAATGTCATCGCGCGCGGCGACAAGATCCTGGTGCTCGCCAGCGGCCGCTTCGCAGTCGGCTGGGGCGAGACCGCAAGGTTCATGGGCGCCGAGGTCGAGGTGCTCGCCGGCTCCTGGCGCGCGGCGGTCGATCCGGCTGCCGTCGAGGAGCGCCTGCGCCGGGACACGGACCATGAGATCAAGGCCGTCCTGACCGTCCAGGTCGACACCGCCTCGGGCGTGGTCAACGATATCCCGGCAATCCGCCGCGCCATCGACGCTGCCGGCCACCCGGCGCTTTACATGGTCGATGGTGTCGCCTCGATCGGCTGCATGCCGTTCGAAATGGATGCCTGGGGCGTCGATGTCGCGATGTCGGCCTCGCAGAAGGGCCTGATGACGCCGCCCGGCCTCGCCTTCGTCGCCGCGAACGGGAAGGCCCTGCAAGCGCATCAGCGCGCGACGATGCGCACGCCCTATTGGGATTGGACCGCGCGCCTGAACCCGCTGCTCTACATGAAGCATTGCGGCACGCCGCCCGAGCATCTGATGTTCGGCCTGCGCGCCGCCCTCGACATGATCTTCGCTGAGGGCCTCGACGCCGTATGGCTGCGCCACGCCTTGCTGGCTTCGGCGACCCATGCTGCCATGTCGAAATGGGCCGAGGGCCAGGTGCTGAGCTACAATGTCGTCGAGCAGTCCCAGCGGGCGCCCTCGGTCACCACGATCCTCGTCGACGGCGACCCGGCTGCGATCACCGATTACGCACAGCAGGTCTGCGGCGTGACGCTCGGCATCGCCATCGGTGATCTCTCCGGCAAGGCTTTCCGCATCGCTCATATGGGCCATGTCAACGCGCCGATGGTGCTGGGCAGCTTGGGCGCGGTCGAGATGGCTCTGCAGGCGAAGGGCATCCCGCATGGCAGCGGCGGTGTCGCGGCTGCGATCGCCTATCTCGGGACCCACGCGCGCGAAGTGGCTGCGTAGGCAGATCGTCGGGATACCCGTCTCAGCCGGCCGAGACGCGCTGCAGGAACTGATGCACTGCCGCCTCGAGCTCCTCGGCCTGGCCTTCCAACGCCGTGGTCGAGGCGAGCACCGCGCTCGCGACCTCATGGGTCTGGTTGGCCGAGCCGCGGATGTTGTTGGTGTTCTGCGCCAGATATTCGGTGCCGGTCGCGACCTCGGCGATGCTGCGGCTGATGACATGGGTCATCTGCCCCTGCTCTTCCAGCGCTCCTGCGATCGAGAGCGTCCGCTCATCCATGTCGGCCATGCCGGCGGTCAGCCTGGCGATGGTCTCGACCACGCCGGCCGTGGCCTGCTTGATCTCGCCGATCTGCCCGGCAATGTCCTGCGTCGCGATCGCGGTCTGGTGCGACAGGCTCTTCACTTCGGCGGCGACGACGGCGAAGCCCTTGCCGGCATCCCCGGCGCGGGCGGCCTCGATCGTCGCGTTGAGCGCCAGGAGATTGGTCTGCTCGGCGATGCCGCGGATCAGGGTGACGATGCCGTCGATGCGCTGGACCGCCTGATCGAGCAGGCTCACCGAACTGGCCGTTGTCCGAGCGTTGCCGTTCATGTCGGCGACCAGCGCCTGGGTGGTGGCGAGCTGGCGGTCGATCGCCGTGATCGCGGTCGAGAGCTGCTCGGTCGCGGTGGCGACGTCAGAGACGTTGCGCGAGGATTCCTCCGAGGTCGAGGCCACGGCGGTGACTTCGCTATTGGCGATGTTGGCGATCTCGTTCAGGGCGGCAGCGCGCCCTTTCAGGCCGCGGATATTGTCCAGAACCGTGTCGAGCGTGGCGAGGAACTGGGTGTTGAAGCCAGCGACGATGTTCTTCGTCGCCTTGCGGCGAGCCGCCTCGCGCTCCATGTCGCGCAGTTGCGCCTGATGCAGTTCCTCGGCCTGGGCCGTGGCGTCCTCGCGCGCCTGTGCCGCCATGTCGCCCGCCGCTGCGAGCGTCCTGGCCTGCTGCCGCGTGATCCAGAGCAGCAAGCCCAATTGGATGACGATACAGGCGAGGAACAGTGCCTCGTCATGCAGGGAGAGATTGGTGCCGGACAGGAGCATCCGAAGCAGGGGGGCATGGCCGAGTGCCAGGATGGTGGTGGCGACGAGCGGCTGCCAGGCGCACCAGCCGGCAGAGAGCGTCAGCATGATCAGCAGCACCGCGTCGCTCGCCTCATGCCAGCTCGGGCCCTTGAGCGCGAAGGTGAAGGCGAGGGCGCTGCCGGCGGCGCCCACGGACAGGATGATCTGCGTTGCCACGCCCGTCGGATCGCGCCGCCAGGCCAGGGTCGCGAGCGCTGCCAGCCCGACCGTGAGCAGCAAAGGCGGCAACGGCTCGACGCTGCCGGCTGCGAGCGAGGCCAGCATCGCCGCCGGTGCGAAAAGCCAGAGCAGCAGGATCAAGGCTCCACCGACGCGCAGCCGCAGCTGCGTCAGATAGATCTCGGCGGAATCTGTGTGCATGCGGGCGGTGGCCTGTGAGCGCGCGATCCGAGGATGGCTGCTGGCAAGCCTATTCCCCTTGGATAGTCTGCCCTCTCTCACTGAATTTTCGCTTAACCAGCCGCGTGCGCCCGGCCGCGCCGGAGGTCTGCCGGGCTTGCGCGCTCGTCCTATCGGCGCCGGAAAGGCTTGGCTAAGCTCGCGGCAGTTCTAGCAGCCGGAAGCCCGATCATGACCGACACGACACAGGAAGAAGCCCGCATCCTTGCCTGGCTCGGCGAGCGCAAGCAGGCGATGATCGATCTGCTGCGCGAGATGGTCGACACCGATTCAGGCTCCTACGACAAGGCGGGCGTCGACCGGGCCGGCCAGGTCCTGGCGCGCTTCCATGAAGCGAACGGGCTCTCCGTCGAGATCGTGCCCGATGCCCGCTATGGCGACGCGGTCAAGGCGCACCTGCCCAACCCGACCGCCAACGACCAGCGACCGGTCCTGCTGCTCGGCCATCGCGACACCGTCTTCCCCGAGGGCGAGCCGACGCGCCGCCCCTTCACCATCCGGGACGGGCGCGCTTATGGGCCGGGCGTCGCAGACATGAAGGCGGGGCTCGTCATCGAAGCTTTCGTCGCCGCCGCCTTCGCCGCCAATGGCGGCCTGAAGGCACCGCTGATGATGCTGACCACCAGCGACGAGGAGATCGCGTCGCCGTCCTCGCGCCCGGTGATCGAGGCCGCGGCGCGCGAGTGCCGCTGCGTCTTCAACGCCGAGCCGAGCAGGCTGCCGACGGGTACGGATTACGGCCGGGATCACAAGCAGTCGATCACATCAGGCCGCAAGGGCGGCGTCTTCATGCGCGCCGAGTTCGTCGGCAAGGCCGCCCACTCCGGCGCGAATTACGAGAAGGGCGTCTCGGCGATCGTCGATCTCGGCCACAAGATCCCGCGTTTGCAGGGGCTGACCGATCTTCAGGCCGGCGTCACCGTCAATGTCGGGCTGATCGGCGGCGGCCAGACCGTCAACACGGTGGCGCCATCGGCCTGGTGCGAGATCGATCTGCGCTACAAGACACCGGCGCAGCGCGCGGAACTGGTCGAGGCGATCCGTACGATCGTCGAGACGCCGGTGGTCGAAGGCACCTCGGCCAGGCTGATCATCAAGGGCGAGTTCTACCCGCTGGAGCAGACGCCGGATTCACTGCTGCTCTACGACACCTATCGCGAGGCGGCGGCTGGCCTGGGTATCGCGGTGACGGCGGAATACACCGGCGGCTGCGCCGATTCCGGCTTCACCGCGGCGCAGGGCTGTCCGACCCTGTGCAGCGTCGGCCCGATCGGCGGCATGGCCCATACGCCCGACGAGTTCCTCGAGGTCGAGAGCATCGTGCCCGCGGCGCAGACCTTGGCGCTGGCGGTGATGCGGACCGCGGCACGGATGGAGTGAACAAGCGACATCGCCGCGTCAAGTAGAGCGCGGGGAACCCCTCCCCCTTGTGGGGAGGGGCAGGGGTAGGGGTCGCAAAGCCGGAACAACCGGCAGGAGCTGGGGGTGCTTCCGCTGCTGCCAGCCCCATTTCCTGCTGGCAATCACCAAGCGGCACCACCCCCATCCCCAACCCTTCCCCACAAGGGGAAGGGAGGAGCCCAGGCGATCGGCCTTGCGCAGGGGAAACCATCCGGGAGAACGGATTCCGCGCGCTTGATTGGCTCAGTTCAGCGCAACCCCGGCCGGCCGGCTCTCGCTCGCGGCGGGAAACTCGCCAAGCATCAGCCCGGCCGGGCCCACGGTGAGCGGCACGCTCTCGCCGTCGCGGATCGTGCCGGCGAGCAGCAGCTCGGCCAGCGGATCCTGTACCGATTTCTGGATCACGCGCTTCAGCGGGCGCGCGCCATAGGCCGGGTCGTAGCCCTTCTCCGCCAGCCAGTCGCGCGCCTCCTCCGAGAGATCGAGCGCGATCTTGCGGTCGATCAGCAACTTGCCGAGCCGCGCCATCTGGATGTCGACGATCGCGCCCATGTCCGCGCGCCGCAGGCGGTGGAACAGGATGATGTCGTCGATCCGGTTGAGGAACTCCGGCCGGAAGGCGTGGCGCACCACGCCCATCACCTCGTCGCGCACGGCGTCGCTGTCCTGTCCCTCGGGCTGGTTGACCAGATACTCCGAACCGAGGTTCGAGGTCATGATGATCAGCACGTTGCGGAAGTCGACCGTGCGACCCTGGCCGTCGGTCAGGCGCCCGTCGTCGAGCACCTGCAGCAGGACGTTGAACACGTCCGGATGCGCCTTTTCGACCTCGTCGAACAGCACGACCTGATAGGGCCGGCGCCGGACGGCTTCGGTCAGCGCGCCGCCTTCCTCATAGCCGACATAGCCGGGAGGAGCGCCGATCAGCCGGCTGACCGAGTGCTTCTCCATGTATTCCGACATGTCGAGCCGGACCATCGCCGTGTCGTCGTCGAACAGGAACGACGCCAGCGCCTTGGTCAGCTCGGTCTTGCCGACGCCGGTGGGGCCGAGGAACATGAACGAGCCGATCGGCCGGTTCGGGTCCTGCAGGCCGGCACGCGCCCGCCTGACCGCCTTGGAGACGGCCTCGACCGCTTCGGCCTGGCCGACGACGCGGTTGGAGAGGCTCTGCTCCATATGCAGCAGCTTCTCCTTCTCGCCTTCCAGCATCCTGTCGACGGGCACGCCGGTCCAGCGGCTGACGACCTGCGCGACATGGTCCGGCGTCACCGCCTCCTCGACCATGCCGGGCGCATCGCCCCTGGCCTCGATCTCGGCGAGCTGCTTCTCGAGCTGCGGGATCTCGCCATAGGCGAGCTCGCCGGCGCGCTGGTACTCGCCCTTGCGCTGCGCCTGGGCGAGCTCGTTGCGGGCATTGTCGAGCCTGGTCTTGATCTCCGCCGCCTGGCCGAGCTTGTCCTTCTCGGCTTTCCAGGTCGCGGTGATCACGGCAGAGCGCGCCTCGAGCTCGGCAAGCTCGGATTCGAGCCGCTTCAGCCGTTCCTTCGAGCCGGCATCGCTTTCCTTCTTCAGCGCCTCCTGCTCGATCTTCAGCCTGACGATCTCGCGGTCGATCGAATCGAGCTCCTCAGGCTTGGAATCGACCTGCATGCGCAGCCGTGCCGACGCCTCGTCGACGAGGTCGATCGCCTTGTCGGGCAGGAAGCGGTCGGTGATGTAGCGGTTCGACAGCGTCGCGGCCGAGACCAAAGCCGAGTCGGTGATGCGCACACGGTGGTGCTGCTCGTACTTTTCCTTGAGGCCGCGCAGGATCGAGATCGTGTCCTCGACCGTCGGCTCGTCGACGAAGACGGGCTGGAAACGCCGCGCCAGCGCCGCATCCTTCTCGACGTATTTCCGGTACTCGTCGAGCGTGGTCGCGCCGACGCAGTGCAGCTCGCCACGGGACAAGGCGGGCTTCAGCAGGTTCGAGGCGTCCATCGCGCCGTCGGTCTTGCCGGCGCCGACCAAGGTGTGCATCTCGTCGATGAACAGGATGACCCCGCCCGCCGCGGCCGAGACCTCGGAGAGCACGGCCTTCAGCCGCTCCTCGAACTCGCCGCGATATTTCGCGCCGGCGATCAGCGAGCCCATGTCGAGGGCGAGCAATTCCTTGTCCTTCAGACTCTCGGGCACGTCGCCATTGACGATGCGCAGCGCGAGGCCTTCGGCGATCGCAGTCTTGCCGACGCCGGGCTCACCGATCAGCACGGGATTGTTCTTGGTACGCCGGCTCAGCACCTGGATGGTGCGGCGGATTTCCTCGTCGCGGCCGATCACCGGGTCGAGCTTGCCGTCGCGGGCCGCGGCGGTGAGATCGCGTGCGTACTTCTTCAGCGCGTCATAGCCTTGCTCCGCGGAGGCCGAGTCGGCGGTGCGGCCCTTGCGGATCGCCTCGATCGCAGTGTTGAGGCCCTGCGGCGTGACGCCGGCCTTGGCCAGGATCTTGCCGGCCTCATTGTCCTTCTCGATCGCCAGCGCGAGCAGCAGCCGCTCGACCGTGACGAACGAGTCGCCGGCCTTGTCGGCAGCCTTCTCGGCCGTGTCGAACACACGCGCCAGCGCGGGGGTCAGGTGCAGGCTGTTGGCGCCCGCGCCGCTCACCTTGGGGAGCTTGGCGAGCGCGGCGTCGACCTGCTGCTTGGCCTGCCGCGACTGTCCGCCGGCCCGGTCGATCAGCCCGGAAGCCATGCCCTCGCTATCGTCGAGCAGTGCCTTCAGCAGATGCTCCGGCGTGAACTGCTGATGGCCTTCGCGCATCGCGATCGTCTGCGCTGCCTGCAGGAAACCCTTCGCCCGGTCCGTATATTTCTCGATGTTCATTCAGTTGCCTCCGCCCGCCGGTCACGCCCCGAAGCGACGGAGCCGGCTGCCTTTCATGGGATAGGGCCCCCTCGAGCCCGTCCCGATCGGCTTGCTTCGCAAGTCGATCGGGACGGGCTCGATCTTTAGATGGGAGACGGATTCACCGATCAGGCTGAGTCAGCCTGATCGGATCCGGCTCCCGCGGGCAGCCCTTCGTCCAAGAAGATAGTGTTGCTTTCGCGCAACGGAAGGGGGATGGCGCTGCTTTCGCATTGACCTTCACCGCCGGCCTCGCCCAGCCTGCAGCAATGGTCGGCACCAAACGGCAACAGGCGATTCGCAAGGCGCTGCGGGCTCTCGCGCCCGGCATTCCGCTGCTCGATGCCGAGGCGGTGCTGGCGCTCGCCGGCCGGGCCCAGATGAAATCGCTGCCGCCGTCGACCGCGCTCTGGCTCGCGCTCGGCAGCCATATCCGGCACAGCCACACCGACTACGACAGCCTGCTCGCCGAGGGCTATGAGCGCGATGCGGCCCGCTTCTTCGTCGTCGACGCCATCGACGATGTGCTCTCGAGCTGGGGCTGCCAGCGCTCGATTGCCGAGGAGGACGTGGAGGAGGGCGCAGAGCAGCCGCATTGATCGGATCGATGCAATCCTTTCATCGACCATCGAGTGCGCCACTGTAGCGTCTTGGCGCTCGGCATGGCAGGTTCCGGCGCCTCGCAATCGGAAGGGCAGAGCCTATGCGTATCGCTTCGCTGTATCGCTATCCGGTCAAGGGATTGTCGCCGGAGCGGCTGAGCCAGGCCGAACTGCCGACCGATGGCTATTTCCCCGGCGACCGACTCTTCGCCATCGAGAATGGCCCCTCCGGCTTCGATCCGGCCGAGCCGGTGCATCAGCCGAAGATCAAATACCTGATGCTGATGCGCAATGAAGCGCTGGCGCGCCTGCACACCCGCTATGACGATGGCAGCGGCGATCTCGTCATCGGCCATGACGGTGCGGAGACAAGGATCGCGACCGGCGCGGCGGCGGGCCAGGAACGGCTCGGCGCCTTCTTCAAGGCCTTCATGCCGGAGGAATTGCGCGGCGAGCCACGCCTGCTCGCGGCGCCCGAAGGCTATCGTTTCACCGATTCGCGCTCGGGCTTCGTCTCGATCATCAACCTCGCCAGCGTCGCCGATCTCGAGGCTCGGCTCGGCGTGCCGGTCGATCCGCTGCGCTTCCGCGGCAACATCATGGTCGAGGATCTGCCGGCCTGGGCCGAGCTCGATCTGGTGGGGCGTGAGCTCGCCGCGCCGTCCGGCCTGCGGCTCTCGGTGATCAAGCGGATCGAGCGCTGCGCCGCGACCAATGTCGACCCGGCGACGGGAATTCGCGACCTGCAGATTCCGAAGGCGCTGATGCAGGGCTATGGCCATGTCGATTGCGGCATCTATTGCAGGATCATCGCCGGTGGTGCGCTGGCCGAGGGCGAGTGCCTGACCCTGGTCGAGGCCAGCGAGCCGGCAGCGCTCGGCGTCGCCTGAAAAGAAAGAGGGCCCTTTCGGGCCCTCTCTAAACGATCCTGTTGTCCCTTGGAGGATTACTCCGCCGGGGGCTCGCCACCGTCGCCGCCGAGCGCGTCCATCACCTCTCGCGGCGAACGCCGCCGGGGCGCCCGGCGCTTCGGCTTCTCACCGGCCTCAGGCGCACCCTCCGCTGCTTCCACCGGAGCGGCTGCGGCTGCGGCAACTGGAGCCTCCGGCTCAGCGATCGAGATCGGCACGCGGGTCGGCGTGGTCAGGAAGGCCGGCAGCCCCGCCGGGACGTCCTGCTCTTCATTGTTGTTGCTAGCCCGGGCCTCGTCACGGTCACGGCGCGAAGGACGCTCGCCGCGTGGAGGGCGGTCCGGGCGCTCGGAGCGTTCCGGACGCTCGAAGCGACGCTGCTCGATCGGCGGCTGGACCGGCGCGATGTCAGGCTGTTCCGCACCGGGCTGGGCCTCGGGACGCGGAGCATAGGACGGCTGGCCGTTCTGGCCCTCGGGCCGGTCGAAGCGGCGCTCGCCCCGGTCCTGCCGCTCGCCGCGATCAGGGCGGTCATTGCGATCATTCCGGTCGAAGCGGCGCTGGCCGTTCCGATCGAAATTGCGATCGTTGCGATTCGGCCGGTCGAAGCGCTGGCCGTTGTTCTGGCCGCCTTCAACATCCTCGCCTTCCTGGCGCTGGCCGCCATGGCCGTTCACGCCGTTGCCGTTGTGCTGGCGCTCGCCCTGCTGCTGGCCGCCCTGGAAGTTGACGTCCTCTTCGCCCTCTTCCTCACCATCGTCAGCGTCTTCGACGAAGGCGCGGTTCGGCTGGAAGCTGTGGCCGAACTGCTGCGTCATCTGCTCCTGGGCAGCGAGCAGGATGCGATAATAGTGCTCGGCGTGCTGGAAATAGTTCTCCGCCGCGACTGGATCGCTGGAGGACTGTGCATCACGAGCAAGCTGGAGATACTTCTCCGCCACATTTTGCGCCGTACCCCTGACCTTGACGTCCGGGCCGTTCGACTCGTAGCTGCGCTGCAGCGGGTTGGGTGACTTACGGTTGCCGTTGTTGCTGTTGTTATTGTTGCTGTTGTTGCTACGGCCGCGCATGCGCCGGTTCTGACCTGGTCTCATTCGCGTCTGTCTCGCGTTCCGTTCATTCAAAGCAACCTTGAGGTCGTCATGCGCGTCGTGACGCGCGGCGGGTTGCGACGCCGTGCGTAAGAAATCCGACCTGAAAGGGCTCTGAGCCGATATGGGTCTTCACGCGCTCTTTCCAATGGAGCCTACCGGCTCCCCCTCCGAACGGCTGTCTCGCGCATTCGGAGTCTCGGTCTCGCTATGTCAGTAACGTCGATTCTGGCAGTGATCCGAGGGCTTGGTCTGCTCTACAGGGCCCAGCCAACGATCATATGCTGTCGACACTGTCTTCAAGACCATGCGTGCATAACTGGTTTTGCGGCTGCTTCCAAGCAAATTCGCGCAACTTGCTGTGCACGGTTCACGATCGATGCCCGAAGACAAGGGCACGAATATGGCCGCCGAGATCGCGGCGGGAGTGAAGATGGCGCAAGCCCGCCTGCTCCATCAGCGCGACGACAGCCGCCTCCTGTCCGGCTCCGATCTCCAGGATGGCATGGCCGCCGGAATTCAGATGGCCCGGCAGCGCGGCGGCGAGCGCGCGATAGGCGGTGAGCCCGTCGAGCCCGCCGTCGAGAGCGAGGTGCGGATCGTGCTCGCGCACGTTCCTGTCGAGCTCGGCGATCTCGTCGCTGGCGATATAGGGCGGATTCGACAGGACGAGATCGAAGCGCTCCTCCACCCCGTCGGTCCAGTCGCCCTGACGGAAAGCGGCGCGCTCGGCGACGCCGTTGCGGGCGGCATTCGCCGATGCGGTCGCGACCGCATCGGCCGAGAGGTCGATGCCGAGCCCGGTCGCCTGCGGAAACTCGCGCAGCGTTGCGATCAACAAGCAGCCTGTGCCGGTGCCGAGGTCAAGCACGCGCAGTGGCTCGTGCCGGCGAGCGGCAAGATGGATGAGCGCCGCCTCGATCAGGGTTTCGCTGTCCGGCCGCGGTTCCAGCGTTCCCTGTGAAAGCGTGAAGGTCAGCCCCCAGAACTCGCGTGCCCCGATGACGCGCCACAGAGGTTCGCCGGCAAGGCGTCGCGCGAGCGCATCATTCAGCCGCGCGGAGGCTGCTTCATCAATTGGATCGCTGTCGCCGGCGAGATCCTCGACCAGGATGCGGGCCTCAAAGGTGAAATCGCCGATACCGGCGCGCTTCAGCGCCAGCGCAATGGCCTTGCGGACAGCAGACACAGCTTCGCCCGTTGCCGGAGAAGCAACGGGCGCGATGTCATTTGGTATTTTGTCCGTGCCGGTCAAGCGCGTCCTTGGTCCGGCGCCTGGCCGGTCATCTGCCCTGCATGCCTTCCCGGATGCAGTCGTTGATCTTGATCCGCAGCGCGGATTTGCTCTCCCTAGCCCCGCGATACTGGCGCTGGCAATCGCGCCGTGCCTGCGATTCGGTCTTCGCACCTTGAAGCGTCGCCGGCTGGCCGCTGAGGATCTTCTTGGCGGTCCGCTCCTGCGCGCCTGCGGATGCCGGCACGAAGGCGACGGCGGCGGCGAGGGCAATGGCGCTGAACAGAACTTTCATCTCTCTATCCTCCCCATGAGAACGGTCAGGTGCGTCCAGAACGCGCGAGAGCGGTGAAGGTTTCACACGCGGCCTTGCTCGGCGAGAAGTTCGGCCTGGCGCTGCGCCGTCAGCGCATCGATGACCTCGTCGAGCACGAGCCCCTGCATCATCTCGTCGAGCTTGTAGAGGGTCAGATTGATGCGGTGATCGGTGATCCGCCCCTGCGGGAAGTTGTAGGTGCGGATACGCTCCGAGCGGTCGCCGGAGCCGACTTGCGAGCGTCGGTCGGCCGAGCGCTCGGCATCGGCGCGGCTGCGCTCCATGTCATAGAGCTTGGCCCGCATCAGGTCGTAGGCGCGCGCCTTGTTCTTGTGCTGCGAGCGCTCGTCCTGCACCAGAACGACGATGCCGGTCGGGATATGGGTGAGGCGCACGGCCGACTCGGTCTTGTTGACGTGCTGGCCACCGGCGCCCTGAGCCCGCATCGTATCGATGCGCAGGTCCTTGTCGTCGAGCGTGACGTCGACCTCGCCGGCGAGCGGCAGCATGGCGACGGTTGCCGCCGAGGTATGGATACGTCCGCTCGTCTCGGTGTCCGGGACGCGCTGCACCCGGTGCACGCCGGATTCGTATTTGAGCCTTGCATAGACGCCCTTGCCGGAGATTTCGGCGATGACCTCCTTGAAGCCGCCCATCGTGCCCTCGCTCTCCGTGAGGACATCGACGCTCCAGCCTTTGCCGGCGGCGTAGCGCTGATACATCCGCAGCAGGTCGCCGGCGAAGAGCGAGGCCTCGTCGCCGCCGGTGCCGGCGCGGATTTCGAGGATGACGCCGCGCTCGTCGGCAGCATCCTTCGGCAAGAGCGCGATCAGGATCTCGCGGGCCCGCGCCTCGATCTCGGCCCTGGAGGCATCGCGCTCCTCATAGGCGAGGTCGCGCATCTCGGCGTCGGTCGATGGATCGTCGATCAGCGCGAGCGCCTCCTCCAGCCCGGCCTGCGCCTTGCGCCAGGCTGCGATCGCCGCGACCACCGGGTCGAGCTCGGCGATCTCCTTCGACAGTTCGACGACGCGGACCGCCTCGGTCGCATGGTTGATGGCGTCGCTCGCCGCGGCATGGCGGGCGACGATCGAGTCGAGGCGGTCTTGCGGGAGCTGGAGCGACATGATGCGGGAACAATCTGAACGGAACTGAGGCGGGTGCAGGCGAGGGGTGTCCCGCTAGACCGGCACTTTCATCTCGGTGGCGAGGGCTGAGAGCAAGGGACGCAGGCTGGCGGCGCCGTCGGAGGAGCCGAGCCAGGCGTCGAGGCGCTGGCGGGCCTTGCCGGCATCGAGCGCGCGCAGCATCGCTTTCACCGGGCCGACCGAGGCGGCCGACATCGAGAACGAGCGGTAGCCGAGCGCGATCAGGGCCAGCGTCTCGATCGGCTTGCCGCCCATCTCGCCGCAGACGGTGACGGGGCAATCCGCCTTCCCGGCCTCGTCGACGATGCTGCGCAGCGCCCGCAGGCCCGCCGCGCTCAAGGGGTCGAAGCGTTCGGAGACGCGCTTGTTCTCGCGATCGGCCGCGAACAGGAACTGCATCAGGTCGTTGGTGCCGATCGACAGGAAATCGGCCTCGCGCGCGATCTCCGGCAACTCGAACAGCAGCGAGGGGACCTCGACCATGACGCCGAGCTTCAGGCTCGTCGGTCCATGTCGGCCATCGCGCTCCAGCATGGCGAGCTCGCGTCGCACCAAGAGGCGCGCCCGCAGGAACTCGTTCACCGTCGCGATCATCGGCAGCATGATCTTCATGTCGCAGCCGGCGCCGGCGCGCAGCAGCGCCCGGACCTGGCCGCGCAGCAGCCGTGGCCGGTCGAGGCCGATGCGGATCGCGCGCCAGCCCAGCGCCGGGTTCTCCTCCTCGAGCCGCTCCATATAGGGCAGCACCTTGTCGCCGCCGATGTCGAGCGTGCGGAAGGTCACCGGCCGGCCGTTCGCGGTCTTGAGCACGGCGCCATAGAGCGCCTGCTGCTCGGCCGTGGTCGGCATGTGCTGCGCCACCATGAACTGCAGCTCGGTGCGGAAGAGGCCGACGCCCGAGGCGTTGGTCTCGTCGAGATTGGCCATGTCGACGAGGAGGCCGGCATTGATCTGCAGCTGGATCTCGACGCCGTCCTTGGTCACCGAGGCCTGCGTCTTGAGCTTGCGGTATTGCTCCTGCTTGCGGGCGCGCAGGCGCGCCTTGTCCTTGTAGGCGTTCTCGACATCCGGCTGCGGCCGGATCTGCACCTCGCCGGCCTGGCCATCGACGATGACGGCGTCGCCGGCCTGGATCAGCGCTGTCGCATTGGCGATCTCGCCGACGGCCGGAATGCCCAGCGCCCGTGCCACGATGGCGATATGGCTGGTCGGACCGCCTTCCTCGAGCACGACGCCGCGCAGGTGCCTGCGATCGTAGTCGAGCAATGCCGCCGGCCCCATCGAGCGCGCGATCAGGATCGCGTTCTCGGGCAGGTCTTCGCGGGTGACGCCGTTCGACTTGCCGACCAGCGTGCGCAGCAGCCGATTGGCGAGGTCGTCGAGGTCGTGCAGGCGCTCGCGCAGATAAGGATCGGTCTGGCGCAGCATCTTCGCGCGGGTGTCCGACTGCACGCGCTCGACTGCGGCCTCGGCGGTGAGGCCGGTCATCACCACCTCGCGCATGCGCCTGAGCCAGCCCTGGTCGTGCGCGAACATGCGGAAGGTCTCGAGCACGTCGCGGTGCTCGCCGGTATGGGCGACGTCGCCGCGCTCGATCAGTTCGTCGATGGCGAGCCGCATCGTCGCGATCGCCGCTTCCAGCCGCTGCACCTCGCGGCCCGGATCCTCGGCGATCAGGTTGGTGATCGCGACGCGCGGTTCGTGCAGCACGGCATGGCCGAGGCCGACGCCGTCGGCGAGTGTGGTGCCGATGCTGTGGATCGGCCGGTCGAGACCGATGGTCGCGCCGGGCTTCGACAGCGCCTTGAGGCCGCCGGCGGCGATCATCTCGGCCATGATCATGGCCGTGGTCTGCAGCGACTCGACCTCGTCCTCGCTGTAGAGCCGCGAGGCGCGGTTCTGCACCACGAGCACGCCCATCACCGCGCCGCCGCGCAGGATCGGCACGCCGAGGAAGGAGCGATAGATCTCTTCGCCCGTCTCCGGCCGGTAGGAGAAGGCCGGGTGCGATTGTGCGTCCGAGAGCGCAATCGGCTCCGCCTCGCTGGCGATCAAGCCAACCAGGCCCTCGCCGGCGCGCATGGTTGTGAGGTGGACCGCCTCGCGGTTGAGGCCTTCGGTGGCGTAGAGTTCGAGCGAGCCGTCTTCGCGCAGGACATAGACCGAGCAGACCTCGGCCACGAGGTTGCCGGCGATCACGACGACGAGGCGGTCAAGCCGCTCCTGCGGACTGACCGGCGCCGCCATCACCTCGCGGAGACGGCGCAGCAGCACGCCCGATCCCCCGAGTGCGCCTCGCATCAAGAAAGCCCTCCGCCCGCCTCCTCGGCCGTTTCAGCCGAATACCCTCAGCAGACCTGACACCGCAACAGCTGAGTCGCAAGCGCAAGCCGGGTTCCGCCGCCCCCTAGAGCCGGATCCGACCGGATTGAAACAATCTGATCGGTGAATCCGTCTCTCACTTTGAGATAGAGCGAGGAGCTTCTAGCCAGCCGAGGGAGCGTTCGGCAAGGCCTTTGCGCGCACCGAAGCGAACTTGCCATGCGCTGGCCGGGAGGCCTGGGGGAGGGTATCTAGGCGTGCAGGCTTGCTGTCCGCGCCCGATTTGCGTGTGCTGCGCAGCGGTTTCGGCCGTCCTGGCGGCACGACGTCGCCGCTGGGAATGTCGAGGCCGGAGAGTGCGGCGAGATAGCGCGATGTCCACCATGCGATGTCGGTCGAGGAGATCGTCGCGTAGAGTCGCTCGAAGCGGCGCAGACGCTCCGACTTCGGCATGGCGAGCGCGGTCCGGATCGCTTCGGCCACCTCGTGCGTGTCGAACGGGTTGACGATCAGCGCCTCGCCGAGCTGCTGTGCCGCGCCGGCAAAGCGCGAGAGGATCAGTACGCCAGGATCGTCGGGATTCTGCGCGGCGACATATTCCTTGGCGACGAGGTTCATGCCGTCGCGCATCGGCGTCACCAGCCCGACCTGTGCACGCCTGTAGAGGCCGGAGAGGGCGCTGCGTGAATAGGCCTTCTTCACCACGCGGATCGGCGTCCAGTCGAATTCGCCGAGAGCGGCGTTGAGCCGGCCCGCGACCTCGTCGGACATGCGGTCGAGCTCGACATATTCAGGCACGTCGGTGCGCGAGGGCGGCGCGATCTGCAGGAGGCCGACCTCGCCGCGGTGCTCCGGGTGATTGCGCAAGAAGGTGCCGAAGGCCTCGAGTCGTTGAACGATGCCCTTGGAATAGTCGAGCCGGTCGACGCCGATCACCAGCTTGCGGCTGCCGAGCGGCGCCGTTGTCGCCCGGACCGGCTGCGTCGCGGCCCGGACGGACGCGACGGCGAGCTTGCGGAAGGCCTCGACATCGATGCCGATCGGGAAGGCCTGCACCACGGCCTTGCGCTGGCCGGACCTGACGCGGTTGCCGTCGCGCTGCGCGCCGCATAGCGCCACCATCCCGCCGATCAGGTTGGCCACGTCGTTCGGTGTCTGCATGCCGATCAGATCATAGGCCGCCATCGTGCTGATCAGCGTCGCGGAGAAGGGCAAGGCGCCGAAGACCTCGGCCGGCGGCCAGGGGATATGGTGGAAGTAGCCGATCCGGTTGGTGACGCCGCGCCGGCGCAGTTCGGCTGCGAGTGGGATCAGGTGGTAATCATGGATCCAGATGATGTCGTCCGGCTTGAGCAGCGGAATCAGCAGCCTGGCGAAGCGGCGGTTGACGCCGAGATAGCCGGCATAATCGGTGCGGGTGAATTCGGTCAGGCCGAGCCGGTAATGCATCAGCGGCCAGAGCGCCCGGTTGGCGAAGCCGAGATAATAGCTTTGGCGCTCGGCTTCGGTCAGGTCGGTGACGGCGTAGGTGACCTTGCCGTGCCGTACCGGCTCCACGCTGCTCGCCGGCTCCGCCTTGGTCGCTCCGCTCCAGCCGAACCAGAGGCCACCATGCTCTTCAAGTGCGGAACGCAGGGCGACCGCCAATCCACCTGCCGCCACCTTTTCGCCTCGCTCGGGCATGGTGACGCGGTTGGACACGACGACAAGACGCATGATGCCTCACTTTTTTGCTGACGCTCGCCATAGAGGCGCGGGAACAGAACGCGCGGGCAGGCGTAATGTTTCGTGTGCACGCCGGCATCCCGGCTGGATCGCGTCGCCGCCGTGACCGGAACATGGCGACCATGCGCCAAACTGAACCGCGAATGTGGCGATGAGGGGACCATCTCTCGATTGTCGTCCTTTCGCCCGTTTCGCCTTCTAACCAGGCCGTCATGTCACAGATGCTAAATCCCGAAATCGCCGATCCTCCCGCAAAAGCCGCCGCCCAGACCGCCCAGACCGGGCAGATCGCGCTTTTCCTGGATTTCGACGGAACCCTGGTCGAGATCGCGCCCTCGCCGGACGATGTGAGGATCGACCGGCGCTTGCCGGGAGCGCTGGACGCGCTGCGCCAGCGGCTCGGCGGGGCGCTGGCGCTGGTTTCGGGGCGCCCCGTGGCGCTGCTCGACGAGATGATGGCGCCCCATCGCTTCGACGCCGCCGGTCTGCACGGTGCGCAAATCCGTCTCGGCAGCGCGGACGCGCCGCTCGCGGCGCCCTCCGAGGCGCTGCACACTGCGATCCGCGCCATGGTCCGCTTCGCCAACACGAATGTCGGCGTCATCGTCGAGGACAAGCGCCAGTCGGTGGCGCTGCACTGGCGGCTTGCGCCCGCGCTTGCCGACGAGGCGTTGGCGCTGATGGAAAAGATCGCTGCCGATATCGGCCCGTCCATGCGCCTGCAGCGCGGCAAGGCGGTTGCCGAGCTGGTACCCGCAACCGCGAGCAAGGGCGGAGCGATCACCTGGCTGATGCAGCAGGAGGCCTATGCCGGCCGCACGCCGGTCTTCATCGGCGACGACATCACCGACGAGGACGGCTTTGCCACGGTGAATGCCGCGGAAGGGCTGTCCATCCGGATCGGCGGGGGAGAGACCTGCGCCCGCCACCGTCTGGCTTCGCCGACCGCATTGCATCATGTTCTGCTGGCGGCCGCCGATGGCGGCGACCTAACGCTCGAAACCTTCTTCCAAGGCTGACTTCAGGAACAGGCATGACTGTGACGACCACCGCCTCGCCGCGCGTCGCTTCGCTCGATCTCGGCGTCATCGGCAATTGCTCGATCGCGGCGCTGATCGACCGGCGCGCCCATATCGTCTGGGGCTGCTTTCCGCGCTTCGACCGCGACCCGGTCTTCTGCTCGCTGATCGACAATCAGATCGACGACGGCGACGTCACGCCGAAGAAGGGCGTCTTCGCCATCGAGATGGTCGGCATGACCCGTTGCGAGCAGAGCTATCTCGACAACACCGCGATCCTCTCCTCGGTGCTCTCCGACGATCAGGGCAATGCGCTCGAGATCCTCGACTTCGCGCCGCGCTTCGTCCGTTTCGAGCGCTTCTTCCGGCCGCCGCAGCTGGTGCGCCGCGTCCGCCGCATCTCCGGCCGCCCGCGCATCCGCGTCGTGGTCAAGCCTTGCCTCGGCCTCGGCGAGGAGCCGGACGAGATCACCCGCGGGTCCAACCATGTCCGCTTCGTCGGCGCCGATCAGACGATCCGCCTGACCACCGACGCGCCGATCTCCTACGTGCTGGAGAGCATCCCCTTCGCCGTCGAGAAGCCGTTCTCCTTCTTCATCGGTTCGGACGAGGCCTTGCGCGCCGAGATCGAGACGACCTCGCGTGAGTTCCTCGACAAGACCACCGACTATTGGCGCGACTGGGTCCGCTCGCTCTCGATACCCTTTGAATGGCAGCGCGAGGTCATCCGCGCCGCGATCACGCTGAAGCTCTGCTCCTTCGAGGAGAGCGGCGCGATCGTCGCGGCGCTGACCACCTCGATCCCGGAGGCGCCGGGCACGCAGCGCAACTGGGACTATCGCTTCTGCTGGCTGCGCGACGCCTATTTCGTCGTCCATGCGCTCAATCGCCTCGGCACGACGCGGACGATGGAGGACTATCTCGGCTTCATCACCAACATCGTCGACACCTATTCGGAGAGCGGCGCCGAGCATCTGCCGCCGCTCTATCCGATCACCCGCGGCGGCGAATTGCGCGAGTTCGAGGTGCCGAACCTCGCCGGCTACCGCGGCCATCAGCCGGTTCGCGTCGGCAATGGTGCGGCGACGCAGATCCAGAACGACGGCTATGGCGCGGTCGTGCTCGCCGCGACCCAGTCCTTCTTCGACCGCCGCCTGATCCAGCCCGGCAAGGAGGCACTCTTCGCCCAGCTCGAGCGTATGGGCGAGCGCGCCATCGCGGTCTTCGACAAGCCCGATGCCGGCCCCTGGGAGCTGCGTGAGAAGCAGGTCGTGCACTCCTTCTCCAGCGTGATGTGCTGGGCCGCCTGCGACCGGCTCGCCCGCATCGCCGGCACGCTCGGCCGTGCCGACCGCAAGGAATACTGGCGCGGCGAGGCCAAGCGCCTGAAGGGCATCATTTCCGACCGGATCTGGAACCAGGAGAAGGGCCATTTCGTCTCGACCTTCGACGGGGCCGATCTTGACGCGACCCTGCTGCTCATCGCCGAGCTCGGCTTCGTCAAGCCTGAGGATCCGCGCTACATCGCGACGGTGGAGGCGATCGGCCGCGATCTCGGACGCGGCGATTTCATTTTGCGCTACGGCACCGAAGACGATTTCGGCTTCATGCACACGGGCTTCCTGATCTGCGCCTTCTGGTATGTCGATGCGCTGCACGCGATCGGCCGCAGGGACGAGGCCAAGGAGCTGTTCGGCCGCATCCTGACGCGGCGCAACAGCTTCGGCCTGCTCTCGGAGGATGCCGATTTCGAGACCGGCGAGCTCTGGGGCAACTTCCCGCAGACCTATTCGATGGTCGGGCTGATCAACTCGGCGATGCGGCTCAGCCGGAATTGGGAAGAGGCGTTTTGAGAGTAGCCGTCATTCTCGGGCGGGCACGTACTTTTAGCGAGGCGCGGGGAACCCCTCTCCCGGATGGGAGAGGGGCAGGGGTGAGGGCCCGCCGCTGATCATTAGGACGATGCGGAGCCGTTGCGCCTTTTGCGGATAGGGCAGGCCCTCATCCGGCGCTCCGCGCCACCTTCTCCCATCCGGGAGAAGGTTGGGTTGCGGTTCCGATCGCGAGCTCTCTTACCCCCGCTTCAGCAAAAACACCGCCTGCGCGCCGAAGAGGTTCCAGAACCACCAGGGCGCGCTGACGCCGACCCTGCCGCCGGCGACGTCGAGCGCGACCGCGCGCTCCTTTTCCGCGCCCACCGTGTCGCAGAGCGCCACGAAGTCGCGGATCGTGCAGAAATGGATGTTGGGCGTATCCCACCAGGCATAGGGCAGGGAGTCGGTCACCGGCATGCGGCCGAGGAAGAAGACCTGGGTGCGCATCCGCCAATGCCCGAAATTCGGGAAGGAGACGATGGCGCGCCGCCCGATGCGCAGCATGTGCTCGAGGACGAGGCGCGGATTGCGCGTCGCCTGGATTGTCTGCGAGAGGATGACGTAGTCGAACGAGTCGTCGGGATAATCGGCGAGATCGGTGTCGGCGTCGCCCTGGATCACCGAGAGCCCGCGCGCCACGCAGCCGGCGACGCCCTCGCGCGAGAGCTCGATGCCGCGCCCGTCGACGCCGCGGGTCTCGGCGAGCAGCGACAGCAATTCGCCGTCGCCGCAGCCGACATCGAGCACGCGCGAGCCCGGCGTCACCATCTCGGCGACGAGGCGCAGGTCGATGCGGTTGGTCTGGGTGTCCGGGAGGGTCATACGCAGCACCTCGTCAGCACGCGCCATTCCCTCCCCCCGCTTGCGGTGGGGAGGTTAGGGTGGGGGGGGGCGAAAAGCAGGGTTGCGCCAAGTCTTCGTCGTCGGGCCGAGCGGCACTGCCCCCCACCCCAGCCCTCCCCACCGCAAGCGGGGGGAGGGGGATCGGGCTGTGCTTGTCACGACGGCCATCACAACCCCCTGGCCCGCGCTGCGGCGCCGATGAAGCCGCGCGTCGTCGCGAACAGGTTGGGCTCCTCGAGCAGGAAGGCGTCGTGTCCCTTGTCGCTTTCGAGCTCGACGAAGGAGACCGAGGCCCCCGCCGCATTGAGCGCGTGCACGATGGCGCGCGAGTCGGTGGTCGGGAACAGCCAGTCCGAGGTGAAGGACGCGACGCAAAAGCGCGTCCGCGTCCCGGCGAAGGCTTTCGCCAGCACGCCATCATGGTCGGCGGCGAGGTCGAAATAGTCCATCGCCCGCGTCACATAGAGATAGGAGTTGGCGTCGAAGCGCTCGACGAAGCTGATGCCCTGGTAGCGGAGGTAACTCTCGACCTGGAAATCCGCGTCGAAGGTGAAGGTCGGGGCGCTGCGCTCCTGCAGCTTGCGGCCGAACTTGCGGTGCAGCGCCGGCTCCGAGAGATAGGTGATGTGGGCACCCATGCGCGCCACCGACAGCCCTTTCGAAGGCCGCGTGCCCTCGTCGAGATAGCGCCCCTGGCGCCAGTCGGGGTCGGCCATCACCGCCTGCCGGCCGACCTCGTGGAAGGCGATGTTCTGGGCCGAGTGCTTGGCGGCGGTCGCCAGCGGCAGGGCAGAGAACACCCGCGTCGGATAGGTCGCCGCCCATTGCAGCACCTGCATCCCGCCCATCGAGCCGCCGGCGACGCAGAACAGGCTGTCGATGCCGAGTGAGTCCATCAGGTGGGCCTGCGCCCGCACCATGTCGCGGATCGTCACCATCGGGAAGGACAGGCCCCAGGGCTTGCCGGTATCCGGATTGGTCGAGGCCGGGCCGGTCGTGCCCATGCAGCCGCCGAGCACATTGGCGCAGATCACGAAGAAGCGGTCGGTATCGATCGGCTTGCCCGGCCCGATCATCGCGGTCCACCAGCCGCCCTTGCCGGTGACGGGGTTACGGCTCGCGACATACTGGTCGCCGGTCAGGGCATGGCAGACCAAGATGGCGTTCGACCGAGACGCATTGAGCTCACCATAAGTCTGGTAGGCGATCTGCCAGTGCTCCAGCGTCGCGCCGGAATCGAGCTGCAGCGCCTTGTCCGGCCCGAACCGGGCGAGCAGGCTCGACGGCTGGTTGGCTTCGGCCAGCGGGTCGGCCAGGAGTTCGGGAGCTTGCGTCCGGTTCGGCATTCGGATTTGTCTTGTCGTCCGGTCCGTTCGTAATAGCGGACTTTACCGATGGCGCGGCTCTTCCCGCCTGTCAACGCGGCGATGCGTGGCGAGCGCTTTGCCAAGGCGGCTTGGCGCGCGTAAGAGGCTTTCGAACCTCAGCCCTCATCCTGAGGAGCGATCCGCAAGGATCGCGTCTCGAAGGATGCTCCAGCGTACTCTGGATCATCTTTCGAGACGCCGTTTTGCGGCTCCTCAGGATGAGGGCTGGAGGTCGTTCTTTCTAGAGGTTGGTCACAAGCCCCATGACCGAAGCCGCACCGACCACGCTTGCCGATCTGCGCAGCGAGATCGACCGCATCGATTCAGCGATGCACGGCCTCCTGATGGAGCGCTCGCAGATCATCGAGACGCTGATCGCGATCAAGAAGACGCAGGTTTCCGGCTCGGCCTTCCGCCCCGGCCGCGAGGCCGACATGATGAAGCGCCTGGCCTTGCGCCATCAGGGCCTGCTGCCGCTCGACACGGTCGAGAGCATCTGGCGCATCATCATCGCGACCTTCACTTATGTGCAGGCGAACTATTCGGTCCATGCCGACGTCTCGGGCGGCGATGCGCCGATGCGCGACAGCGCCCGCTTCCATTTCGGCTTCACCGTGCCTTACGTCCCGCATGAGGATGCCCGCGCCGTGATCGCGGCGGTGGCGGAATCGGCCGGCGATCTCGGCATCTTCCGCATGGATCTCGGCGCCAGCGCCGGCGTCTGGTGGCGAGACCTGATCGGTCCTGACCAGCCCAAGATCATCGCGCGCCTGCCCTTCATCGAGCGCCCCGACCATCCGGCCGGCACACCGGTCTACTGCATCGCCAAGCCGCTGACCGACGCCGCCGTGCGCGAGATCGTGCTTTATGCCGCCCGTGTCGAGCGCTGGTCGGAGCAGCTTCGCCACGGCCTCGCCCATCATCTCGCCGAGGTCTCGGCCAGTGCCGCCGACGGCTCGCATCTGGCCTTGCTGGTCGCCGCTTCCGGCGAGACGCCGGTCGAGGCCATCCGCGGCGCGCTCGAGCCGGCCGGCCTCAAGGAGCTGACCGAGATCGGTAGCCACGCCGCCCGCTTCGCCTTCAAATCCGTTCGCTCTTGAAATGAACCCTTGTCGCTGAACCCTCTTCGTCATCCCGGACAAGCCGCGTCAGCGGCGCCGATCCGGGATCCATTCCTGAACCGTTCCGGCATGGATCCCGGGTCTCCCTCCGGTCGCCCGGGATGACTTGGGTGGTTTAGAGAAACGCCTGAAACCGAAAGCCCCTCGTCATGGCTCTGCCCGCTCCCCGTCCCGTCCCGCGTCCCGGTGTCCTCGACATCGAGGCCTATGTCCCTGGCAAGTCCTCGGCTCCGGCCGGCGTCAAGCTGCACAAGCTCTCCTCGAACGAGACCCCGCTCGGGCCGAGCCCGAAGGCGGTCGCGGCCTATGGCGGCCTCGCCGGCAAGCTCGAGCTCTACCCGGACGGCTCGGCGACGAAGCTGCGCGAGGCGATCGCCGGCCGCTACGGCCTCGATCCGAACCGCATCGTCTGCGGCACCGGCTCGGACGAATTGCTGCAGCTGATCACCAAGGTCTATCTCGGCGATGGCGACGAGGGCGTGTTCACCGAGCACGGCTTCCTTGTCTACAAGATCGCCATCCTCGCCGCCGGCGGCAAGCCGGTGGTCGTGCCCGAGAAGAACCTCACGGCCGATATCGACGCGATCCTTGCGGCAGTGACGCCGCGGACCAAGATCGTCTTCCTCGCCAACCCCAACAATCCGACCGGCACCTATCTGCCCTTCGACGAGGTCAAGCGCCTGCAGGCCGGGCTGCCGCCGCATGTGCTGCTGGTGCTCGACGCGGCCTATGCCGAGTACGTCCGGCGCAATGACTATGCCTCGGGCCTCGAACTGGTCGCGACCAGCGAGAATGTCGTGATGACGCGCACCTTCTCGAAGATCTATGGCCTCGCCAATCTCCGCCTCGGCTGGCTCTACGGGCCTGCCGATATCATCGATGCGCTCAACCGCACTCGCGGCCCGTTCAACGTCAACGGCGCCGCGATCGAGGCCGGCGTCGCTGCCATCGCCGACGAGGCGCACATCGCCGCCGCGATCGAGCACAACGATAAATGGCTGGCCTGGACGACGGCCGAGCTGGAGAAGCTCGGCCTCACCATCACGCCCTCGGTCGGCAACTTCATCCTGATCCATTTCCCGGCGGGCGCCGGCAAGAGCGCCAAGGAAGCCGACGCTTTCCTGAGCCAGCGCGGGCTGATCCTGCGCTCCGTCGCGTCCTATGGCCTGCCGGACGCATTGCGCATGACCATCGGCAGCGAGGAGGCCAACCGCCTCGTCGTCTCAGGCTTGGCCGAGTTCCTGGGCAAGACAGCGTGAGCGCGCCGGAAAGCTTCGCGCCGCGCCGCGACGAGCCGCTGTTCGGGCGGCTCGCCATCATCGGCATCGGCCTGATCGGCTCCTCGATCGCGCATGCGGCGAAGGAACTGAACCTCGCCGGTCATATCGTGCTGAGCGACGCCGACGGCGATGTCCGCCGGAGAGCCCGCGAGCTCGATCTCGGCCATGAGATCGCCGAGAGCGCCGTCGACGCCGCCCGCGACGCCGACCATATCGTGCTCTGCGTGCCGGTCGGCGCCTGCGGCGCGGTCGCAGCCGAGATCGCCGGCGTGCTGAAAGCCGGCGCGATCCTGTCGGATGTCGGCTCGGTCAAGCATGCGGTGGTCGAGGCGGTGATCCCGCATCTGCCCGAGGGCGTGCATTTCGTTCCGGCCCACCCGGTCGCCGGCACCGAGAATTCCGGTCCCGACGCCGGCTTCCCCAGCCTCTTCCTCAATCGCTGGTGCATCCTGACGCCGCCGCCCGGCACCGACGAGGCCGCGATCGCCCGCACCCGCCAGTTCTGGGAGGGGATGGCGGCGATCGTCGAGGTGATGGGTTCGCAGCACCATGACCTCGTCCTCGCCATCACCAGCCATCTGCCGCATCTGATCGCCTACAACATCGTCGGCACGGCCGAGGATCTGGCGGCGGTGACGCAGTCGGAGGTGATCAAGTTCTCGGCCGGCGGCTTCCGCGACTTCACCCGCATCGCGGCATCAGACCCGACGATGTGGCGCGACGTCTTCCTCGCCAACAAGGAGGCGGTGCTGGAGATGCTCGGCCGCTTCAACGAAGATCTGGCGCTACTCACCCGCGCCATCCGCTATGGCGACGGCGAGACCCTGCACAAGCATTTCACCCGCACCCGCACCATCCGCCGCGGCATCGTCGCGCTCGGCCAGGAGAAGGCCGAGACGGAGAAGCTGAAGAAGGGGTGAATGAGAGGGGCGCTTACGGCCGTGCAGGATTCCTGGGCCGGGTGTGAATTCCGTGCGCCTTGCGACGCCTGCCTGCCTTGTCAAAATGGGGTCGGGCTGATACAGCCCCACCCGTCGCCGCAATAGCTCAGCTGGTAGAGCACCTCATTCGTAATGAGGGGGTCGGGGGTTCGAATCCCTCTTGCGGCACCATCCAACCTCTTGAGGTTGTTGATTTTCCTCGCTAATTTCGACCTGAAGCCGCTCCTTGGTACAAAAGGGCGGTACACATGGCCTTGCGAATGGCGAAGCTAGAACGAGACCCCAAGACCGGAAACTGGCGAGCCCGTAAGGTGATTCCTGCGGACTGCCGGGTCGAGTTTGGAAAGCGGGAAGAGAAGCCCGTCTGGCCCGCGAGGCTCTCCGAAGGGGAAGCTCGGGAACAGTTCGGGGTTTGGCTGGCGACCGTTGAAGGGCGCGTAGAAGCCATCCGACAGCGCAAGGCATCGCCTTCGGTCTCCGAGCTGTCAGACTTCCATATCGACCGGCTGGCTCGGCTCTGGCACGCCCATCTCCTTCAGGAGGACGAGGACCTTCGCAGCGACGGCCTATCCGATCACGGCTTCCGAAAGCATGGTGAAACGCTACAGGTCGCGGACGCTGTCAGCGGCTACGATGTAGCTCGGGGAGACACTGGCCGACTTCAGGAAGAGATGGACGATTTTGTTCGCTCCTACGGGTTCCGCCCCGACCTTGCCTCGCCGGAATACCGGAAGCTCTCGCTCCGGTTCCTGAAGGACTACCGCACTGCCACCAAGGGGGCCGTAGCGAGGCAGGAGGGGGAGATAATCGAAACCCCGAAGGCCCCTGAAGAGGTCGAGCTTCTCACAACCACGGAACTCTTCAGGCGTTTTGAAGAGGCGAAGAAGGGCCGGCTGGCTGATGTCACCCTGCGGGGATATGGTCGGAAACTGGCGTCATTCGGGGAGTTCGTGAAGGGCAGGGATGCGCGGTCCCTGACGGATGACGATGTGTACGCATGGGCGGCGCATCGGGAGAAGGAAGATAAGATCAAGCCGCATATCGTCCAGAAGAATGACGTGGCGGCCGTCAGCTCTGTCTTCGGGTGGGCGGCTTCGAAGCTCGGCGGCCAGCTTGTCCCCGTCAACATCGCGAAGGATATCGACCTTCAGGCTCCCGACCCTGTCCAAAATCGGGAACCGGTCTTCACCCTGAAGGAGGTCCGGAAGATACTGAAGGTTGCCCAAAAGGCGGGCGACGATAAGGAAACTCACGAGACCCGCAGGAATGCTCGCCGCTGGTGTCCGTGGCTCTGTGCCTACTCCGGAGCCCGGATCACGGAAACGACGCAGCTCCGCAAAGAGGATTTCTTTGAGGAGGGCGGCCAGTGGTTCATGCGGTTCACTCCCGCCGCAGGCAGCATCAAAACCCGCAGTTCCCGTGTCGTGCCCCTGCATGAGCATGTGCTGGCTGAAGGATTTCTGACCTTCCTACAGGCGGCCAAGCCGGGTCCCCTGTTCTATGATCCTAGCCGCAGGGCGAAGGAAGGAGCGGTGACGAGTCAGGCTGAGATTGAGTCGCAGAAGCTCGCGACATGGCTGGGGAAGGAAGCCAAGATCACGGACGGGGGCGTCCGGATCAACCATGCGTGGCGGCACACATGGAAGACAGAAGCCCTTGGGGTCAGGATTGAAGAGCGGATACGCGATGCCATAGCCGGCCATTCGGTCGGGAAAACCGCGCGGAAGTACGAGCATCCGAGGCGCTTGCTGGCGGAGGCTATGAAGCGGTTCCCGAGATACCGGCTGGATGACAAGCCAGCGCCAGCGGCCGGGGAGCTTCGGGAGGACGTTGGTCAGCCTGGAGGAGAGCACGGATTGGTAGCCGAGACTCCAAGCCGCAATGGCTAGAATGCTGCCGACTTATTCGGTGCAATGACATAGCTGAAAGTCAGCTCGTCTAGGGGGTCGCCGTGGCCTCGGCTCTGCAATCTCGTGATCTTAGTCGCGAGATAGTAGCCGGCCGCATTCTGCCAAACGACAATTTCGCCGAGATGCGGACACCTATTTTGTGAGGAGGTATCGTAGAGGGCCGCGTCCCCTATATCCTCGATGCGTGACACATTAAGAGCTAGTGCCACGGAGCGGATGCTAGGTGGATTCGAGTAGACGTAGATCGCTGTCGATCCTGCCCGCGACCATGCTGTCTCGAATGCCGTATCACCTGCGCCAACAACGTACCTGCCGTTGTTATTTGAGTAGTCGAAGGTCACCGTGCCTGACATTGCCGGGGAGACGTACCGCTCGGACGAGAATGACAGGCGCGGGACGACTACGTCGGGGCCCGGCTCCAAAAAGGGGTTCTGGCCCAATGGCGGTCGGGGCCTAATCTGCTCCCCGTGAATGTCCCGAAGAAGTTCCGCGTAGCCCGACTCATACAGCACCTCGTCACGGAAATCGACGTAGACCCGCGATGAAAGGAAAGTGGGCACAGGCGCCGTGGTCGCACTCTGACGGACTACAGGCACGATGCGATCTGATTTGAGGTCGCGCATGAGCTGTGCCGTGAGGATCATTTTCTCGTAGCCAACTCCGCCTTCCCCTGCGTTCGCCTTCTGAACGTAGCGTTCGGTACAGATCGCTAACACCCGGTCGGCATCACTCAGCCCGGACTCCATGAACCGAGGAAGATCGCTTCCGAATGTGAGGTCCCATTGGTCAAGGATAATGTCTACTCCGTTCTTGACCAGTCTCGTGGATACGCCAAGAACCCAATCCTTATGGGCCTGACTATCATGGGAGTAGGAAACGAAGACGCGCGGCGCAGGCTTCAAGGCGTAGTTCCAGTTTTCGCTACAGCGATGCTAACCAAAGCCTAGCTATAAGGATAGCGGATTGGCTGGGCACCCGGAGAGCTTTCACCCTCCGGGGCTCCAAACATGAAGTCACTTCACTTTTCGTCGCCGCTACCCGGAACCATGGCCCGGTGTGCCCTAATCCTATCCTTCAGGATCGCCTCACGGACCTCCGGGTTCTCCTCGCCAAGCCGCCGCTCATCTCCCGCCGCTAGCCCTAAACGCGGCTATCGCTCCCGGACTCACATCGCTCGGGTAGCAGAGTGGCGCTCGGCCGCCTGCCCGTGAGTGGGCGCTTCTGGCTCCGCATCGCCGCCCGGCTCTGTCTGTGTTTTCGGGGCAGCGGCAGTTGCCGGAGTAGGAAGCTGCGTCGAGCGTAATGAGCTTCGCGATGATCGCCGTATCAGTCAGGACTTCGATTTTGGGAGTCGGCTTCTGCTCCGCCTCGTCGTCGGGTGAAGGGCGCTTCGTCGTCAGCCTCCGCGTGCTCATCCACCCTTTAATGGCGCTGATCGGATGACGGACCTCCACCCATCCTTCACGCCTCGCCAGTTCTCCGACCTCCATCCCTGTCGGTAGTCTGTCCAGTATCTTCGCCCTGCTATCAGGGGCCGCGCGGAGAGGCACTTCCTTTCCGGTGACATACAGGCTCCGTTTAACGGAACGCTGGACTGCCGCAGACTCCCCCGGTGCCGTTTGGCGAGGAGGCGCTTGCCGAAGGCTTGGCTCCGGAGCTGATTGGGTTAGCCACTGTGAGGAGTTCCCGGTAGATGGCGCGAGCTCTGGCTGTATGAGGGCGACACGGGTAGGTGCGGGAGCCGTCGCAACAGGGGGCGACTTCGTCTCCCCGCACTTCGCGAGGGCGAACACGCACGCTCCTACAACGAGCCACCCGTTTAGCTTCCGCCCCATCGCCCGTTCTCGGACTGCTTGAAGGGACGCTAAGTCATCGCTTGGGCAACCTCAAGTTGGTCGGTGCGCCGTCCTGGTTGAGGCCTTCCTGGCTTCTGCGTCCGCTTGGATCGTCGCCTCGGTTAGGCACATGTCGAGGAAGTAGGCGAGCCCCGCGTAGCCTCCTGCCTTCGCGGCTTGCCGAAGGTTGGCTATGGGGTGGATGAAATCCTCGGCGCTGTAGGCCGGCGAAATACGGGCAGGGGAGTGACTCTTTTCCATGCCTTGCCTCATCCAGCGGCCGGGAACCTTCAGGAGGGCCTAGGGTAGCCTGAAGTGACGAACGGGTCTGTAGGGTCGAGCACATCGGAAGGCGGGTCAAAGTCGCGCTGCTCTTCTCACTTCAAGCAGGTCATCACCCCGCTCTTGACCTTCTCCTCCCATTCCGGCCCCAAGGCGGCCTTCGCCGGGATAGCATTCTCGGAACCGGGTTCTCCGTTCTTGAACATCCGAACGACGAGTGACTGGTCGTGCGATCCAGAGACGATAACGGGGCCAGGTGTGTAGGACGTGGTTGCACTGTAGCTGCCGCTGCCGCCGCCATAAGTCAGCGAGCCTTGCGTTTGGTACTGGCCGGGTAGCTGAGTCGTCGTGACGTTATTTGCGGCCGATCCACCGCCGATTACGTAGCTGTCATATCCAGCCTTGATGGTCTCAACCGCGGCCATATTGGAGGCGACTCTCGCCGCACCTGTTGAGCCGCAAACGGGGGCTGCGCTCGTTTGGATGACTAGCGTATTTCCTGACGTTCTGATTGCTTCACTTCTTGCGCAAGCGGTAAGCACGACAGCAGTAAGCATAGCGAACGCCAGATTTTTCATTGTAGCTCCCCCCGTCTTTGAGGCCACCATAGACGGCAGTGCACGCACAGCAAGAGCGTCGAGAGAAATGTGCTTAAGACGCGAACTTCCTCACGCTCCATAGCTGCCCCTTCACGTACCCTTTGGACACCTTCCTGTTGCTGTCCTCGGCAAGCACCTTCAGGTCCCTTATCAGGGCTCCTATGGCGTCCCTCGGGTTCCCTTTGAACTCGTACAGGACCGCGTCAATCTCGGCCTCCGTTGTTTCCTCCACGACAATCTCCGGCTCCTCGTCCGCCATCGCTTGACTCCCACTTCCGATATGATGTTCTAGGTATGTTCTCATATCGGAGGGAAGGCAATGGGAAGCGTGACCTATTTCGTGGCGCTGCCGTTTGGCCGGGATGATGATGGCAATCTCTGTGCTGGCGAGGCTGTGGAGGCTCCGTCAGAGCTGATCGCTAGGAGCCGGGCGGCAAGGCTCGCGGCGGTACATGAAGGTGCGGTGGCGTTCTCCCGAACGGGGGACCCGGACCTTGGCGAGTTTGCGGAGGCGGTGGTTCTTGCCCGCTATGGTGAGGTGCCGGCAGACGTAGCCACCTATGTCCTGTGACTGCCCCCCCGGAGCACCCTCCGGGGCTCCAAACATGAAGTCACTTCACTCTACGTCGTTGTCGCCCGGAGCCATCGCCCTGATCCGATCCTTGATGATCGCCCACGGACTGAGGGTTTTCCTCGCCAAGCTGTTGTTCCGCCGCCTGCCAGTAGGCCCCGAGGATGGACTTCAGGACCTTGATACGGGAGCCGTCGTACTCTTCGTCACCATCCGTCAGTTCCGTCCGGTGCTCCGGGGACCTGATGAACTCCTGCATGGTCTCCTGAGCGTCTTGTCGTCCAGCTTCACGAGCCCCGTCAGCTCCTGATGCGGTTAGCGGCCCACTGCTTTTGCTGCGTCATCGATCCACCGGCCGATCAAAAGCGAACCAAGCTGACCAGCGTAGCAGTGTTCCTTGGTTCCCATGCTCAAAGGCATTGCTACGTTGAAGGCGGCGTCCGGCAGGTACCTCGGGCGGTCTACTGCCGCAGTGTGGTTTGCATAGGGTATCCACCCGTCGGCTGTTAACTCGCACAGGTGCCATGTTGGCTCTGAAAGAATGCCTCGGGCTTTCTTATAGACCCCCATGAAATGGAGTGGGTTTGGGCCAAGCTGATCTGGGCGTAGCCGTCGATGGTGGTTGATACCGTTGAGATGAACGGCCAGCAGACCTCGCTTATCGACTACAGCGCGCGCGATTTCGTACCGAACCCATTCGCGCTGCCACGTCTCGTGGCCAACGAGAACACACACAACCGAGGTGTGCCCGACACCATATCGAATAAGGTTCTTTATACCCTCGCGGCTCGTGAGCTTCCGTTCTTCCCACAACGAGCTGTCGAAGAACCTTGGATGTCTTTTGGCGTCTCGCTCTCCGAACTCGAAGGCCTTCCTGACGTTATTGACCCGCATCACGTCGTCGTAATGGAATGAGAAAAAAGCTCGCCGTTCTTTTTGGTCCGAATAGAGCGCCGCAAGGCTGGCCGCGACAGAGGCACTAGGCGAGGATGCGCCGAGTAGTGCAAGGGTCGCGGGTCGCGGAGACGGGCCGCCAAGTCCGAAGAGGCCTCCTAACGGTAGCTTAGTCGGTCGGTCGAAGACGGACCCTCCCATCATCACCTCCAAAGAAACCAAACCAGCCCAATCAGAGCGGCTAGTAGGCTGTAAAACGGCCAGATCGACCAACTGCTAGCAGCGTTCCACCAGCCAATCTCAGACTTTGTTTCCAACTCCAGCCGGAACGTCGGCGGCGAGGTCCAGTCCTCGTCTGCAACTTCTCTGAAGTGTTCGCGGAACCACCGCTCGGTTTTCAGGTAGCGAGCGTCCAAATAGACGAGCCCTACGATAGGCACGAATGCGGCCAGCAAGAGAGCTGATGTCTTCAGGGTTAAGGCGATGCCCATCACGGCAGCAACGAGTGTCACTGCTGTTGTCTTGAGGCCAGCACTGTACCCGGCGGTGCGCGTGATGATTGTCTGGATCATCTCCAGGTTCTTCACGCGCAGCTCGGCAGTTTTGTCACGACTCAATGTCATGGCGCTAGTGTAGCACGTCTTACGTAGAGGGAGATGGAGGGCTGAGCGTTGTCCACGGGAAAATAGGGCATCGGGCCTACCAACCCCGGAGAGCTTTCACCCTCCGGAGCCTCTTTTGCATTCGTGAAGTGACTTCAGTTTTGCTTGGGCTGCTGAACGAGTGCCCGAGCTCTCGCGATCTGGCCCTTGATGAGTTCCTGCGCGAGGTCAGGCATCTCCTTCTTCAGGGCCTCCATCGCCATCAAGCGGAACCCGCCGAGGATAACCTTGAGGTGCCCTAAACGGGACCCGTCGAGGTCCTCTTCCTCATCGCCGTCCGTCATCATGTCCTGATAGGCCCGGCTGGCGATTTCAGCGGCGAGCATCTCATGGACGTTCATGCCGCCCATCTTCACCTCGCCGGTCAGCTCCAGATAGCGATCGTAAGCCGTCCTGCCGGTGACCGGACTGCGGTGGTCGAGGAGGTCAACGCCGTCCTGCACGGTCGGCGGGTGGGTGAACCCTTTGTCGCCGATCAGCGCCAGCCGTGCCATCTCGTCCTTCACGTCCTCGCGGGGGCTTGCCTTCCACTCTTTGGTGGTCGGCTGCTCCTTCCCGGTATGGACGCCAGCGACGATAGGCGAGAGCCAGCCCGGCCCGTAGGTCGGGGGCGGAGTGACCGGCTCGCCGAGGATGTTCCGGACGGGGTCCAGGTCCTGAGAGAAGCCGGGGACCTTGCGCCTCATCGCCTCCATGACCGTCCGCGCCTCCCGCTGGTACGGGTCGTCGTTCATCTTGGCGATGACGTTCGGCGCAAAGGACGCGGCGAGGCTCTTGGCGAGCTTCTCAGCGTTCCTGTCGGGATTGGTCAGAGTGTCGAGGAACTCCGTCAGCCCCTGAAGGTAGGATTTGGAGCTGAGCTGCTTCAGGGTGACGACCATGGCCTTGCCAGCCGTCTCCCACATGTCCTCATCTGACATCCCCCCGGCAAGCTCGGTGTAGTCAGCGGCCATCCCCAGGAACCCCGCGAAGGGGTCGAACCGGGCGAAGCTGACATAGGCGGTCGAGCCGTCCTCCTTTTGGACCCGCATCGAATAGGGCCGCCAGCCGGTAGCCTCCAGCAACTTGCGCTGCTTCGGGTCCTGCGGGCCGGCTCCGGTGAGAGAGCCTTCCGTTGCCAGCGCAACAGCGCCACCCCAAAGCAGCCCGCCCATCGCCATCTTCGCCTTGGCGTCGGCCTGAGCCTGAACACCACGGGCTCCGGCGAGAGCGTCGTAGTATTCCTTCCGACCCAAGTTCAGGACTGGCGTGCGATCCCAAGCGAACCGAAGGAGGTTCGTAGGTGTCCTGATGAAGGGCATGATGACCCGCATTGACGGGTGGTTGCCGGCGAACCGCTGGAGGTCCTCGCCAACGGTCGGCCTGCCGAACCATGTCGCCGCCTTGAGGTCCTTCGTGAAGGTGCTCTCGCGGGCATACTCAAGAGCGTCCGGGTTCTGAGCCCGGCCGAGGTCATCGACGCTCTCCTCCAGGCGCTTCGCGACGATCTGCCCGAAGGTCGTGAGGTCGCCCGACTTCCACGAACCCTCCTGCATCGCCTCTCGGTACGCCTGAGCCCGGACCTCGCCGCGATAGCTGATCTGCTTCACGAACTCGTCCATCGACATCATCGCGCGGCCCGGAAGGTTCACGAGGGTCCCGACAGCATCCGCGACCTGAGCGATGGCCGGGTTCTGGATGTTGAAGGCTTCGGACGGCGGGCGCTTGTAGGACATGTTCTCCATAACTCGAGAACGGCCGGGGTCGAGCTGCGGGGCGTTGAGGCGGAACGCCTTGGCGGCCATGCTGATGCCGTCCTTCACGGACGCCACCATGGTGCCGTACTGGATCGCCGCCTCAGCCATCTGAGCCCTTCCCTCCGCCGTGGAGTAGCGGGAAGCTCCGGCAAGGAACTTCTCTGCCGGCCGGAGCGCGGCGGTCATCGTGGAGGACACGAGGTTGACCGTCTGCGTCGTGAGGGCGGAGAGCATTCCGTTGGTGCGGAAGGAGATGACCGCGTTGACGAGGTTCTCGGCGAAGCCTCCCCGGATGACCTTGGAGACCGCCTTGGTGTTGATGCTGCCGTCAGCGTTCTTGCCGGCCGCCGCGATGTCCCCTGCCATGGCCCGGAGGCGCTCCTCGCCGGCTCCCCGCAGGCTCTCGATGTCGAGGTCCGCAAGAGCTCCGGAGCGGTTCTTCGCCGTGATCTTCATGGCGTTGAGCGACCGCGCGATCTGCGTCTGCTGGCCCCGGTAGTAGGCTTGGATGTTGGCGGCCACCTCGTAGTTCTTGATGAACGCCTCCGTCACCTCCTGCCGGTTCTTGTAGGAACCGACGCCGCCGAGCGGGTCGTGGTAGATCGCGGCGATATCGGTGAGCTTCGTGTACGCGGTCGTGAGCACGTCCCGATACATCAGCATCGCAGCCGGCAGGTTCTGAAGGTCACCCGCCGTCTTCCCGATCTGCTGGAGGAGAGCGGTCGAGTTGGTCCCGACCACGTCCGCCAGCTCGTCAGCCTGAGCCTTGAGCATCTCATTTGTGAGGACCTCGGCTCCGCCGCGCTGCTTGGCGATGGCGTCGGCATACATCCGCTGCGTCGCCGACATGACCGCAGTGAGGTCGTCGCCGTTCTCGATGAGGTCCGTGCGGATGCCCGAGAGGTTCCGGCCTTGGCCCCATGCCTGTTCCGCGATGGTCAGCTCAACGCTTTCGCGCAGGGCCTTCTCATCCACCTTGATCGGGGCTTCGGGAGCCACGGAGTTATCGTTCGAAGGCTTCGGCGCGGTCTCTTCGGTGACCTTCGCGGATGCCTCTGCGGAGGCCTTGGGGGCCTCCTTGGCGGCAGCTTCAGGGTTGGCGTTAGGATCAGCCTTGTTGTCGTTCGTCGGCTTCTGAGCGGCTTCCTGCGGTTGCTCGATGCGGTCCTTCGAAAGGTCCGGCTCCTCCGGCTTGAAGCCAGACTGCTCCATCTCATCGAAAGCCTTCACGGCCTCCTCGCGGTTGCCCGCACGGATCGCCCTAATCCCCCTGACGGTGTGGATCAGGCCCTCCGCCGCCATGCCGATGCCGAGACCTTCGACCGCATTCTTCAGGCGTCCGAGTGCCTGGCTGTCGTCTGGCTGGGCAGCGAGGAACTGCGTGACCGGATCGCGAAGCGAGGTGTGCGTCTCGATCAGGTTGGACAGGCGCTCCTCGTAAGGGTCGAAGGAGAGCATATCGACCAAAGCGCCACGGCCTGCGCCTTGAGCGACAGCAGCGCCGACAGTCGGGGCCGCGACCATGCCCGCCGCCTTCAGGAAGCGCCCGCCTGCGTAGTAGGCGGTGGCGAACTGAGTGACTTCCTTGACGAGACCTCCGGTGACCGTCTCGGCCTTCGGAGTGACTGCGGTATCCAGTGGGAGCGCCAGCGGGTTCGCGGCTCCACTGACGATGCCGGGCGCAATGCCCGACATGTCAAAGAGGTTGTTATGGATCCACTGGACGGCCGGCTGAGTGACCAGCCCGTACATGGCCCCGGAGGTTTCGTTGACGGCGGTTGCGATACCCCGGTTCACTTGGCCGGGGATTTCAAGAATGCCCCCGCCGATGTCCTTGGCGACCTTGCCGGCTGTGGCGAGGGGGCCTGTAGTGGAAGCGGGAGCAGTGAGAGACTCACCTTTTGCTTCAAGTGCGTCCAGCTCGTCTAGGAGCGGGTCCTCTCCCGGTGCGATCAGGGATTGGCCGGAGGCTTCAAGAGCGTCCAGCTCGTCAAGCAATGCGTCTTCGCCCGGCGCGATGCGCTGGGGTGCTGTGGTGTCTGCCATGGTGGCGTGAGGCTTTCTGTGAGGGGTCGGGGTTAGGCCGCCGAAGCAGGCGCTAGCCGGAGAACTGCCGGAAACTCGGCGGGTTTGCTGGGATGGTAGGGCGAGAGGGGGCGATGCCCCTGCCGGCTGGCCTTAAGCCGAAACCGGCTCAATTTCCGGGGTTTCCTGCCGGTGGCCATAGAAGGGGTTTGAGCCCATCCTGAAGGGCCAGAGCGGGCAGGCGACGGCCGTGCAGCGCCGGGCTTCGGAGCGGCTTCCACCGCTGCAATCTAGGCACTTTTCGCGGATCGCCTTCAGGATGGGCCTAGGCTCATGGCCGAAGGATCGAAGCTCGGAAACGTCCAAGTCTTTCGGGTTTCTGCCGATGAGGAAGCCTTCCACGGGGTCGGCTTCCATTACGGCGGTCAGGTTGGAGTAGAGGAGTTGGGACAAGGGGTCTTTCAGGGTAGGAGAAAACGAAACCCGCCGAGCGGATTGGCAGGGCGGGTTCTGGACTGGAGGTTAGGCTGCGCTTGACAGGCTATCGATGGCACCCCGCGCCATATTCAAGTTGAAATAGTCTGGCCAGACATCAGGCAGCGGCGGCATGATCTTGTACATGTTGAGCCGGAGTCGCTCTGCCTCCTTCAGACCCTCCTCGCAAAAGTAGTGAGCGTCCGAAATCAGGCCGAAGCTGCCTTGTTGTCCGAAACTAGCGCCCGAGCGTTCTCGACCTAGGCGGCTGAGCACACACAGGACATCGTCAATCAGCCAGTTTAGCCATTGATCGAACGCCCGCCGCTCGTGGCGCGACATTCTTTTCCACGACTTCCGAACCGGAGGGGTGGTCCACGGGCCAGTGATTACATTCTGCATTGGTTTTTCTCCAGGAAGCTCAGTCGGGATGTCCGACATGAAAAGCCCGCCAAGCAGGATTGCCGGGCGGGGTGGGTGAACTCGAAATGTGAAGTGACTTCAGGCGATCTTCTGGCGGGCCAAGTGCGCTTTGAGCTTTTCAGCTTCCGCCCTCGCCAGTCCATCGACCTCCTCATTCTGGAGGTGACCGGCATGCCCCTTCGTCCAAACCCATTCGAGTTTGGCAGGCTTCTCCGCCAGCTCCACGAGCTGAAGCCAAAGGTCGAGGTTCTTGATTGGCTTGTTGTCCGACCCGCGCCAGCTCTTTCGCTTCCAGCCGAAGCGCCACTCGGTCATGCCTTTGGTGACGAGCTGAGAGTCCCCGACCATCGTGACGAAGGCTCCCGGCCGGATGGCTTCAAGGGCCTTGATGGCGGCTGTTAGTTCCGCGCGGTTGTTCGTCGTGTCGGGCAGGGGGCCTTTGAGAGTCTTGCGGGAGCCTGTCAGGTCGTTGAGGAGGACTGCGGCGTATCCCCCTGGGTGAAGCGTTCCGGGCGGGGCTCCGGCAGTGAGCAGGCATGAGCCGTCGAAGTGGACGGTGATTTCCCGACGGGGCAGAGCTTCAGAGCCAGTCGGTGATTGCTCTTCGGTTTGGGCGAGCACCTCACTCATCGTTCTCTTCCTTCGGAAGGACCCACACTCGATGGTGCCTTTGAGTTGGCGACATCCGATGAAGAGTTGGGGCGTACCTGAGAAGCTCAACAATGGTGAAGTTCGGATCAGTGGGCTTCACCCAGCGGCGACCGCAATCCGGGGTGTAAAGTGCTTCAGTAATGTATCCATCAGGCAGGGCCTCACTGTCCGACCACTTGATGGCTTCGACAGGCGCGGTGCAGCTTCGACCCCGAGGCGGGACTTTGTCCCCGACCATCCGCTTAGCCCAATATAGCGCCTGCTCTTTCCGACGCTGGCAAGCGGCTCGCTGTGCTTTGCGGGCTTGGCTGTACCGCGTGACCAATGCAGGTGTGACCTCAAGGATGGTCGCTACGGTCTTGAGCATCAGGTGCGGGTAGTGGTCGAGAACCCAACAGGTGAGCTGTCGGGTATCGAGCGGTTCCTGACGGGTCGCCTTGAAGGCGGTGAGGGCGCGCCTGACTTCGCCGACCTCATCATCCTTCCGACACTCCCTCTCATAGTCAGCCCTTGCATCGTGCCATCCTTGGTCGATGACGGCTTGCCCATAGGGGCTGAACACGTCGAAGGGGTATCCGGACCTGGGCTTGTCATGGCGTAGGCCAAACCCCGCCTCTACGAGGTTTCGGGGAAGTCGGAACCGGACGCCCTCCTTAGCGAGGATGCCCATGTGATGAAGAATGAGACGGGTGGTCTTTGGACCTACCCCGTACCGTTCGCCGAGTTCGGTGGTCGTGATCCACTCTCCGATGGACTTGGTTTCTAACCGGCCGGTGGCACGGTCGAGGACCTCTTGTTGGTATTGCATGATCGGGTCTCCAGCGGGCCGAAGGCCCTGAGAAACGAGAAAACCCGCCACTGAGGGCGGGTCGGTGAAGTGACTTCAGATTTGGTCAGCTAAGTCGGCTAGGTTCGCCAGCCGGCTCCGGAACGGGCCTGCGGGCGTCTGTCATCTCTTCCGTAGCGGGGCTTGGTCTCTGAGACTTTACGGATGGTCAGGTTCAGGCGGCGAAGGTCGGTGTGGTCGCCGCTGACATATGAGACGCGCACTGAGCGATCCTGCGGGGATGTAAGCCCGAGGATGACGCGGGCAACCCGGGCATGGCCGCGCCCCTTCGCGTAGGTGGTGACGTATCCGAGGTGGAGATACCAATTCGGGGAGAAGCCTGCGGCAAGCACCCGCTGGTGGTCTTGAGGTGAGATGCGGGCGAACCTGTCAGAGTTCGCGAGGGGAACGCGGAGGAAAGGCTGTCCGGTTCGGACGTCGGTCGTCGTATCGGGTGGCCGGAGGGCCTCGTAAGGCATCGGCAGGGGGCTCCTGTAGTTGTGTATGAGGATAAAGCGATAGATCAGACAGAGATGAAGCGGAACTTCACAAGTGAAGTCACTCCACGTTTGGCATCGGTATGGGTAGAGGTGGTCCCTATTCGACCGCGCGCGCTCCGGCCAATGCGACCGAAGCGGTTTTTAGGGCAATAGTGGTCCCTAATCGACGCCCGGCAGCACGTTCCCGTACTTCGGGGCGGCTACGGCTTAAGGTGCAACCCAATCGACCTGAAGTGACTTCACGGTGGCCGGCAATGGCGGTCTGGATAAGTGAAGGTGGTCCCTAATCGCCGCGCGCGCCTAAAAGTCCCTCAATCTCTCCTGCAACGCCCCTGCCGTACTCCGTCAGGCTCACCACAAGCACGCCCTTCTCCTTCCGCGTCCGCACCAACAGCGCATCCTCCATGAGCACGATGTTCCGGTAGCCACTGCCGGCTCCCATCGTCAGGGCCTTCTCCAGCTCTGGCTTCGCTATCTCTCCCCGGCAGGCGACCAGCAGGAACGCGGCGGCCGACCTCATCTCCCATCGGTCGTGGATTTGGTTGAGCCGCTGGAGGACTAGGAGGAGGCGTGCAAGGGGCGGGAGGCGGCTGGCGGGTTTCGTCCTGGGGGCCTGCGTCGTCATGGGCAGCTCTTCGGGCAGTAGCTCGGGCGGCCGCTCTCCGGGTGGTCGGGACCGCAGTAGGTCAGCGCATGGCGGACGATCTGCGCATTGCTAGGCGAATAGACCCACATGAAGAGGGTCCCGGCGAGGAACCAAATGACCGGCATTGGGGGGCTCCGGATGGTCGAGCTGGAGACGGAAAGGCCGGAGTGGATTGCTCCGCCCCGGCCGGGTAGGCATCGAAAAGTGAAGGGACTTCAGGTTTCTGAGGAGAGACCCTGATGGGTGCGTCCCAAGGGCTTGCCGATGAAGTGGCTGAAGAGGCCCCCGAGGAGGCATGCGGAGAAACCTGCGAGGGTGACGACAGGAGCAGCGAGGGTGAGCCAAGCGGTCTGGTTCCACGTCAGCGGGGAGTTCCGCGTCTCCAATCCGGCCTTGGTCGGGCGGTCCACGTTGATGAGCCAGCGTCCAACCTGAAGGCTATAGCCCCGGATGGCCCCGGTCCCTTTGATCTCAACGCCATCGTCGCCGCATGTATCGTCTTCGTGGTGCGTGTCGAGGTGGAAGAAGGGGAGCCAGTCATGGCGCTTCTCTTCCCGCTGAACGAATGATGCGCCGATGAGAGGGATGGCGATGTACTGTGAGAAGTTGATGCTATTGCTGGAGGTCGTCACGGTCGGTCCCCGGAAAGGCAGCCTTATGGCTACACTTTCATGAGTCCTTGTCCGTTTCCGGTCTAATCAGTTTTTTGACTCGATCAGGCCGGATGGATTCCGTTCTGTGATGTATCCGGGGGTGGATCGCTGTCGGCACTAGGGCGTCGTCAGAGGACCTCTGCTCCAAGACGTTTTTGGAGGCGTCCCTTCAGTTCGAAGAGGCCCGAAATGAACCGCTGCAAGCTGAAAAAGTCGCGAGTCGCAAAAAGGTCTCGCATGTGATCTTCATCGAAATCGTCCACCCCCACGCCGAGATGATCGAGCATTAACCGCTCAAACTCCTCGGTCTCGTCGTCCGGAAGATACCGCAAGACGCCGTCCGCGATCACGGTCTCGCAAAAGCACTCGGCCACCCGCTCGCCAATCGGGAGAGAGTTCAGCGTCGTGCTATAAAAGAACTGGTCTAGGGAGGCATGAAGACGCTCAAGGCCGTGCATCTGACAAACTCCGAATCAGGTCGCTTTAGCGTAGATCGGATCATATCTCAGCCATGACAGCCACGCGGCTTTGGCGCTATGCCGCTTCCTGAGCTTCCTTCCGGGCCTTTAGGATACGGTGGACGCTCGCCTTACCGATGCCGAGCCTGCGGGCAATCTCTGACAGGCTGACCTCCTTAGCGGCCAGCTCGGCGACCTGAGCCTCCTTGGCCTTGGCTGTAGGAGCCCGGCCCTTATACTTCCCTGCGGCCTTCGCTTTGGCGATACCCTCACGCTGACGCTCCAGCATGATCTCCCGCTCAAACTGCGCCACGCTCCCGAGCACGTTGAGCATCAGGCGTCCCGTAGGCGTCCCGGTGTCGAGGCTCATGGACAGGATGCGGAGGCTCGCGCCCTTGCCTTCGATGGCCTTCAGGAGGTCCATCAGGTGAGCCATCGAGCGGGCGAGGCGGTCCAACTTCGTGACCACGAGCGCGTCACCCTGCCGGAGGTTGTCGAGGGCGCGGGCAAGCTCCTGCCGCTCCCCTACGTCTACCGACGACACTTGCTCAACATAGGTCCGCTCGCACCCGGCCGCTGCAAGGTCACGCTGTTGAGCGTCCAAGCCGGCTGTCTGGTCGAGGGTCGAGGTGCGGGCGTATCCAATGAGCATGGCGTGGTCTCCGAGAGGCTAGCGTTCCACTAGGCTCTTAGAGTTCGCACTGAATGTCAATGGGCCATTCTTGCGGAACGATTTCGCTCGATCCGGAACGGTCCATATGAGCCTGCCCTATTGGGCCGAGAAGGTTCCCTGTGGCTGGCCGAGCATCTGGTCTTCACTCGCTCGTTCAACCTTTTTGTCCAAGCTCGCGAGAAGGGAAGGCCCATTGTCCATCGCCCATTTGGCTGCCTCTGGCGTCAGCTCTCTAGAATGAACGGCTGCGTTGAGGAGCGGTAGCAAATCGCTAATGACGCTCGCCTCTTGAGGCGTCAGGACGCCCTTCGAGCGTAGCCAGCGAACTTGCTGAGGCAGCATTGGGCGGGAGGAACCCGAAGGCGTTTTGCCCTGTTCCCAATCAGACTTCAGGAAGAGCGCATTGAGTCGGCGCTCAAGTTCGATGCGCAGGCCAGCTAGAGCAAGGATTGGATCATCGTTGAAAACGGCCTGATATGCAGGTGTTGGTACGCGATCAGCAGGCTCATGAGGCAAAAGGCCAGCGTCCTTGGCTTTTTCTGCAACCTCTTCGAGTTGCTGCATTTCGACGGACACCCCGCCAGGCAGTTCGAGGCGCTTTACGAAGCGCAGCAGCCACGGCAGGACAGCGAGTACAGAGAGCCCAAGGGCTACCAGCGTCAATGGCTTAACGAACGAGTCGATGATTATAAGGACGACCGCGAACAGCGCGATCCAATGCTGAGGCTGAGCATCACTTAGCCACCATCCCGGATGGAGCAACCGGCTTCCATATTGTTGCCACCACGTTCGGACTGACCACTTTTTCATTATTTCATCAACTCAGGGCCCGCATCTTCGGTCAAGGGCTGCGTAGTTGGCCTCCACAGTAGGATCAGAGTCCGCTTCTCGTCCTCTGCGGCGGGGCCAGCATCTCGACGCCCTCCGGCACTCGGCAGGTTCCCGTGATGTCACCTACAGGAAACGCGAGGGTGCCACGGGGGGAAATCCGAAAGCGGCCGGAGAGAGGAGGGCTTTCACATTTTGGCGGCTGAATATGCGAGGATCGCGAGAACACCTTCGTCATATAATCTGAACTAGCAGTCGGATCGCCCATGCGCGTCTACGTTGATGAGAGCATTCACGACAGCGGCGGCTTCATAGTCGTTGCAGCCGTTGCGAGCGCCGGACCTATTCAGTCGATCATGGACGATGCCTTACGAGCGAGCGGTTTTGTGCCCGGTCGCGACGAGTTCAAAAGCTCTTCGAAGATGCTGGGGAACGAGAAGGCGCAGCTTTTGCGGGATCGTATCAAATCCCTTCTAAATACAGAATGTAAGATCGCGATTGCGGTTTGTGATGTCAGCGAACGCAATAGCGTTATGGCCTACGGGGGGCAGCTTGCAGCCCATATCGCCCGCAATAAAAGCCCCGGCAATGGAGTCGTCTATTTCGACGGCGGCATGAAACGAAACGCGCTGGATTTGCCCCTTGGCTGGCAAACAGAATGCGACTGTGACTCTCGGAAGGTAGCAGGGATACAGCTCGCCGATAGTGCCGCGCACACTGTTTCGATAGTGATCCTAGGTGCGATGGGATTGTTCACTAAAACCGTCCCCATGAGCAACTTCGATCCAACTGATGATGGTGAGATAGCAGTCGCATGGGAACTGTGGGCATCGACAAGATACGCTCTTGCCGGTGGCGAGCCCGTGAGCGGCTACGATGAGGAAGGATGGTGCGATCCGCTGATGAAGCCATTCGGCTTGATAGTGTCTGACAAGTGCTCAGCCGAGGTTAAGTCTGCTGTCGAGAGGCGGCTTTCGTCAGTATGGGTAGGATGCATTCACTGAACGGCTAGAGACCTTCCCGACGCACCAATACCGTGCCGCCCCCTTCATCCCCACTTCAAAGCCCGTCAACTGCCCGAATAACGCCCCTTTCCGAAAGTCCTCATCGACCCCCCAAGCCGGAATACGTCTTTGCTTCCGGCTCTCCAAAACCCAACCATCTGAGGGGGCGGGGGATCGGGATGCGGCCGGAAAGGGCTTGGCAGTGAGATAGGGGTTGGTCGTGTTCAACCATGAGCGTCTTTACGCCGTTCGTCGCCTGATCTTTGACTATCTCCGCAGTCCCTCGCTGCGCCACCTGCGTGACCCTCACTCGGTCAATGGGTTCGCGGAGCGCATCGTCAAAGCCATCGACCGGGAGCAATCTGTCTGGCGTAAGTGGGAAGGCGCACGAGAGGACCTGATACGAGCCGCTGCCCTGTGCTGGGTACCTGAGGATGACCTCCGGGAGTTCCTCAACAGCCTGCCCGGCCCTCGGCTCACGGGGACCGACGTGGCTCAGCGTCTCAGGGCGATCCACGCAGAGCCGAATGGGGCCTATCCTGACGAGGACCTTCGCAAGGGGTGTCTGGCTCTCTATGCCCGCGAGATCGAGGAAGGAACGGAACTACCGGCGATCATTGGTGCTCTCCAGGAGTACATAGAGACCGAGACCGAGCGTCAACGCCTTGCGCGTGAGAACGCATGGCGCCAGCGCGTCCAAGAGGAACGAGACGCATTGGAGCGGCGGTTTCTCTCCGGGGCCGACTGTAGGTGGACCCACTTGAGCGGTTCGCGAGACCTCTACATCCGCAAGAATGGTCGAGCCTACCGGCTGGTTCTCAATAAAGAAAAACGCTGGGACCTGTTCCGGATCGAAGCAGCGACGGACACGGGCGCCATGGTGGGCACCTATGGCTCACGAGGGGATGCCGGCAAAGCCCTGACCAAGTTGGCCTACGAGCCCGAGCCTCGTTGGTAGGTGTAAGGCCGCTCTTGCAGTTCGGTACAAACATGAAGTACAAAACATCATCGGCTTCAGGCTGAAAAACGCAGTAAAATCAGCAAATGGTAGCCTCCGGTGGGAACTTCGAATCCCTCTTGCGGCACCACCACTCTCCCTCCTCACGTTTCGTCAGAGTTCACGCGGCGCCTTCGCATGTCACGTGCGCCTCCGAAAGGATGTTGCGGGTTCTGTTGAGCAAGGGTGTTCCACCCGTCAGCCCTGCGACTTTCAGCGGTGCGGCGTGTCCAAGTCGTTGTATTGGGCGCCTGGCTATTGCCATCCCGGCCGGGAATCATGACGGTCCCGGTCCCGGTCCCACTGACGTGCCTGCAGCCCCGGAAGCCGGGCAGGCCAGAGCGCGCGGATTGCTTCGGATCATTTTAGTCAGCGTTAACTAAGGTTCACCCGTCGGATCCAGGTCGTATTCGACAGGGCGGCGCGATCATGTTTCCATCCTCCAGGCTATCGAAGTTAAGCCTATTTGATTCACGAGCCTATGCGGAGGTAGTGAATGTCGCGGCTACGCCTCTCAAAGCTCCCGCGCACAGCCATTTTGTCGGCGCGCAAGAGCAAGTGTTTGTGCGATTGTTTACCGCTATTGGACGGACGTCGGCACGATACGCGCAGGGCCGTGCTTTTCGTCTCCGCGAGCGTCATCGCCATTGGGTGGCTAGGTGCCGAGAGCGCATGGGCGCAGACGACTTGCGCTATCCCGGCAGGCAACGGAGGCGTTGTCCAGAACGGCCTCCCGCCCTGCGTCGTCGGCGATATAGCCGTCGGCTTCGGTACCGCGATCACAGCGACGAATAGCGCCGATGTCACGGCCAATGGCTTGGTCTTGGCCCAGGGGTTCGGTACCGGCATTGACGCGAGCGGCAATTCGCTCGTCACGGTCAATGGATCTGTGACGGCGAGCGGCCTCGGGTTGAGCGCGAGCAGCGGCGCCCGCATCGAGGCCAACGGCATTGTGCTCAGCAACGATGGCGGCGGCGGCGCCATCGCCATGAGCGCGAACAACGGGACCATCATTGCGCGCGGCGTCACCGTGAACTGGCCGAGCGGCGGCGGCCAGAGCCTGGTGCAGGCGCTCGGCGGAGGCCTCATCCAATTCACTGCCGGATCCGCGATCAACAACCCAAATGGCGGCATCCCATCGGCCCTCCTCTCGGACGGGGCCGGCAGTCGTATCCTTGCCGACGGGCTGTCCATCTCGTTGGGCAGCGCAGGCGGGATTACCGGGGCTCAGGCACAAAACGCAGGGGCAATCAGCTTCTCCGGAAGCAGCCAGATCAGCTTTGCCGGCGGCGGAGGTAGCACTGGCCTGTTGGCGACCGGGGTTGGCAGCATGATCGCTGCTCAGGACCTGACCATCACCGCAGCGAACGGCGGCGGCAATGATGTCGGCGCCAGAGCTGAGGCTGGTGGCGTGATTCAACTGGGCGGCGGCAGCATCACCATCAACGGTGCCGGCGGTGGCGAAAAGGGTCTGCGGGCGACCGATGCCGGCAGCGTGATCTCGACGACGAACAACACGGTCAGCGTCACCGGCGGCGGCGGCAACGCCGGCGTGAATGCCGTGAACCGCGGTCGCATCGAGACCACCGGCGGCTCTGTCTCGGTCGTCAACGGCGCCGGCGGCCTGCTGGAGAACAGCGGCATCGCCAGCATGACCGGGACCAATGTGACCGCCTCAGGCAATGGCGGATTCGGCTTCCTGCTCAACAATGGAGGCATCAACCTGCTGCGCTATGGCAACGGGGTTATCCAGGCGAGCGAGGCTTCCTTCTCTGTCCAGGGGGCAACAGGCGACATTATCCTGAACGGCACAACTGCCGTCGCGAACAACAATACGTTGTTGGAGACGAACGGTGGCGGAAGCACGCTTTTCACCGCCCGGGGATCAACGCTGCGAGGGGTTGTGACCACACCCGCCGGGAACACCAGCAGTCTTGTCCTGGCGCAGTCTTCAGTCTGGACGATGACCGGAAGCTCGACCGCCACGAACGTCGCCAACAGCAACAGCCAGATCGTGTTCACGCCGCCGACGGGCGACGCCACTCAACTGGCGAGCTACAAGACGCTCACCGTCACCAACTATATCGGCCGGGGTGGCTCTCTCGCCCTCAATACCTTTCTTGGCGCCGACAGCTCACCGTCCGACCGCCTGGTCATCGGCGGCGGTCGTGCGTCGGGTACCTCTTCGCTTCTGATCAGCAACACCATCGGGCCGGGCGATCTCACGCAAGGCAACGGCATTCTCGTCGTCGACGCGACCGATGGCGGCACGACCAACCAGGGCGCGTTCTTCCTGGGCAGGCCGGTGGTCGCCGGTCCTTATGAATACGCTCTCATCCGCGGCAGCGTGGACGGCTCCGGACCGCAGAACTGGTATCTCCGCTCGGACGGCGCAGTTCCGCCACTCCCACCGGCGCCTAGTCCAACGCCTGATCCCGGACCGGAACCGACGCCTGGTCCCGACCCCGATCCGGGACCTACCCCGGCGCCATCGCCAGCCCCGCAGCCATCGCCCACCCCGAATTTCCGGCGCGAGGTCTCGCTCTACGCCGCGCTGCCCTCGATGGCTCTCATCTACGGCAGGACGATCATCGACAGTCTGCACGAGCGTCGTGGGGAACAGCGCACCCTCGAGCCGCTGCCGGTAACCGAGCAGCGCTATATCTGGTGCAAGGATCCCTCGATGAATTACCGCTGCACCACGACCGTTCAGCTCCCCCCGAGCGCCGTGGCGCAGCGAAGCTACGCATCAGCCGGCTGGGCTCGGATCATCGGCAGCCACGGCGAGCGTGATAACGGTGTGAACGGCATTTTCCGGGGTGGGCCGAGCTTCGATTACGACATCTTCGCCCTCCAGGCTGGCCTCGACCTCTATCGCGGCCAAAATGCCGACGGCTCCCGAGACCACGTCGGCATCTACGGCGTGATTGGTCGTCTTCAGGGCGACGTCAGGCACTTCAACGGAATCAAGGCTGGGACCAATACGATCGACGGCTACTCGCTCGGCGCCTACTGGACGCATTTCGGCGCGTCGGGCTGGTATCTGGACGGAGTCGTTCAGGGCACCTGGTACGATGTCGAGGCCGACTCCAAGCGCCTGATCAGTTTGAAGCGTGAGGCTTTCGGCTTCGCCGGTTCTCTGGAAGGTGGCTACCCAATCCATCTTGGCAATGGCTGGCTTATCGAGCCTCAAGCTCAGCTGATCTATCAGACGCAAGTGAACGGCTCCGGTCACGACGGCGCCGCCCTTGTCCGCTTCAGCGATGTCGAATCCCTCGCTGGTCGGCTAGGCGCGCGGCTGGCCAAGAGCTGGACCCTGGAAGAGGCCACGGCGCAGTCGCAGCCGCGAATGATGACGGCCTGGCTCAAGGCCAGCGTCTGGAACGAGTTCCTGGGAAGTCCCAAGGCGTCTTTCTCATCCGCCACCGGCTTTATTCCGTTCCGTTCGGATCTGGGAGGAGCCTGGGCCGAAATCAAAGCAGGCGTTGACGCGGCGATCACCCGGAACACAGCACTCTATGCATCTGCCGGCTATTCTGTTGGCTTCGACGGTCGTTCCCATGCCTATGACGGCCGCGTTGGCATCAAGATCACTTGGTAGCCCTTCCACCTGATCGGCAAGCTCTACGAGAACACCTCGATCATCACCGCCGCAAATGCGGCCTTCGCCGATTGGCCGCAGCTCTTCGCAGAGATGGCGACCGGGATGCTCGATCGGTTCGCCGACCGACGGCGCTTTGCATCCTCATCCCTGTGCCAAAAGCCCCGCCGGCTCCCGCCGCGAGGGTTTGAAGGCGAGCGCAATCCCAAGGGGTGCGCGGGGTCCGGGTGCGGCAGCTTTCGCCGCTGTGTCGAATGTCGATGTCGAAATGTCGAAGCGGCTTGGAGTTGCCGCTCCCGAACCCCGCGCGCGGTTCTCTTCAGGTGCCTCGCCGTACCATCGGGTCGGGCAGACCCGGCTTCGCCCGGACGAGGCCCTCCGCCATCATCGACCCGCAACGGTCGGTCAGGACGGACACCGCTCTCCCGCCCGGCCGCACGATGCCTCGCGACAGCCCCCTTGGTCGGGTGGGACGGGATGAGAATACGCCAGGTTTCGAGGGCGGGGATTGATTGGCGAGTTATCCCCGCAGGTTCTATCCCTCAGGCTTGTATTGCCGCGAGCGCCCGATCTCGCGCCCCGCGCTCGCCAAGACAAGTGCGAGCCCTCTGCGGGCTGTGTCCGGCTTGTCACATGCTCGAAAGTTAATTGGATGTGAACAGCGGTTCATTGTGCCGGCACTTCGATGACGTAAGGTCGTGCCACGGGCGGGGTGGGACAGTGTCAGCCAGACGAAGAATGCAGGCGAGCCCGATGCGGCCGACGGCGGAGTGCGTCTTGCCGGCGCAAGGGCGGCGGCCTGCACTCGGCCATGCGCTGATGCGGCCTATGACGGCTTCGCTTGATGACGCGCGTTTGCTAAGCCCGCCCCCCATCGTCAGGCATCTTCGCGCTCGGCTCGCGGCCGCCTCGATTCTCGCCCTCCTCGCCGCGATGCTGGCCACGCCAGCTCTGGCCAATGGCGGCAGCGGCGGCGACGAGCTGGGCGCACCCGGCACCGGCGGCGCCGGCGGGGTCGACAATCCGACCGGCGCTGGCGGGGCCGGGAGCAGCGGCACCAACGTTGTCAGCGGCGGCGGCGGCGGCGGCGCAGGCGCCGTCACGGGCGGGGCCGGGGGCTTTCGCGGTTCCGGAGTTCCCGGTTTTGGCGAAGGCGGCACGGGCGGCGTTCACGGCTCGGTCGGCACGGACCCGCCGGCTGGCGCCAGCGCCGGCAGCAATGGCGGTGCGGGGAACGATGGCTTCAGCTGGAGCGGCGGCGGCGGCGGCGCCGGCGGCTATGGCGCGGTCGTCACCGGCGCCGGGACGGCGGGTACGATCACAGGCGCCGTCACCGGTGGCAATGGCGGGGCTGGCGGAACCAGCATTGTCGACCAGAGCGGCTCCGGCGGCTCCGGCGGCATCGGCCTGCTCTTCACCAACGGCAGCTTGCCGACCACGCTCGTCGTCAACGGCACGGTCCAGGGCGGCAACGGCGGCGCGGCGGGCGCGGGCGGCTCGGGCTCGAGCGCCAATGGCCTCGGCGGCTTTGGCATCGTCGGCTCCAATCTGCACATCACCAACAACGGCACGATTTCGGGCGGGCTCGACGGCGGCGGCGGGCTCCTCAGCTCTGCTATCGTGTTCACGGGCGGTGCCAACTCGCTCACCTTCGGCAACGCCAGCTCCGGCCTCACCGGCGAGATCACGGTCGGCGGCGGCACGCTGACCTTCGCCCAGCCGACCTACGTCATGGTCGACAACGTGATCAGCGGCGCCGGCGCCGTCATCAAGACCGGTGCCGGCACGCTCGAACTCTCCGGCGTCAACAGCTACGCCGGCGGCACCACGATCAATGCCGGCAAGCTCTCGGTCGCCGCCGACGCCAATCTCGGCGCCGCCGCCGGCGGGCTGACGCTGGATGGCGGCACGCTCCTGGTCAGCGGCAACGTCAGCACGGCCCGCACGGTGACGCTGAACGCCGGCGGCGGCACGGTCGAGGTCGATGCCGGCCGCGCGCTGTTCGTCTCCATCGCCGGCAGCATCACCGGCGATGGCGGGCTGACCAAGATCGGCGCCGGCACGCTCGCGATCCAGGGCACCAGCGACTATAGGGGCGCCACGCTGGTCCAGGCCGGCCGGCTGGTCGCGAGCTCCGATACGGCGTTCTCGGCCAATTCCGACTATACGATCGCTGCCGGCGCCGTGCTCGAGATCAGCGACGTCTTCATCGCGCCCGTCGTCGGTTCACTCTCGGGCGCCGGCGCTGTCGAGATCGGCTCGGGAGCGATGCTGGTCACCGGCGCGACCAGCCGGACCGCGACCTTCTCCGGCAGCTTCTCCGGCAATGGCTCGCTCGCTTTCACCGGCGCGGGCACGCAAATCTATACCGGCACCGGCACGCTCGGCGGCGGCTTCTCGATCTGTGCCTGCGACACCGGCCAGTTCATCATCCGCGGCGGCTCGCTGACCTTCGGCGACCATATCGACATCGGTGGTGGCACGCTCGTCGTCGACCAGGGCGGCACGCTCACCAATCCCGGCTGGGGCCTCGTCGTCTATTCCAATCTGCGCATCGACGGCGTCGGCTCCTCGGTCACGACCGACGTGTTCCTGCTGCAGGGTCTGGCGAGCAACGCTTCGCTGATCATCTCGGGCGGCGCGAGGCTGACCGTCACTCTCGGCGCCGCGGTCCAGGCCGATTTCGGCGGCAGCGCCAGTGCGCTGGTGACCGGCGCGGGCTCGCTCTGGACCATCCCCAACACCTTCGCCATCGGTCCCGGCTCGGCGGATCCGACGTCCGTCACCCTCGCCGAGGGCGGCGAACTCCGGATCACCGCGGGCGACCTCGTGATCGACACGCTCGGCACGCTCAACCTCGGCAATGGCGGCACGGCCGGTCTGCTGACCATCGCGGCGGGAGCGATCGTCAACGACGGCGCCATCGTCGCCGACTTCACCGACACGGCGACGCTGGCCTATGACATCTCCGGCTCGGGAACGCTGACCAAGCGCGGTTCCGGCGTGCTGACCCTGACCGGCACCAATACCTATACCGGCGGCACGACGCTGGCGGGCGGCGTGCTGAGCGTCGCGGCGGAGGCCAATCTCGGCGATGTCTCGGGTGCGCTGACCTTGAATGGCGGTGTGCTGCAGGTGACGGGCACGACCTTCAGCCAGACGGCGCGCAACATCGTCTTCGGCGCGGCCGGCGGCGGCTTCGACATCGCCGCAGCCGGCAACACCTTCACCGTGACGCAGTCCTTCTCGGGCACCGGCTCGCTCTCGAAGGCAGGGGCCGGCACGCTCCTCCTGACCAACACCCATAGCTACGCCGGCACGACGACGGTCTTGGGCGGTGTGCTCCGGGCCGGCCGGATCGGTTCGTTCTCGTCCAACTCGGCCTTCACGGTCGCGGCCGGCGCGACGCTCGACCTTGCCGGCTTCAATCAGACGATCACCTCGCTTGCGGGCGGCGGCACGGTCAGCTTGGGCGCCGGCCGACTGGCCACCGGCTCCGACAACTCATCGACGACCTTCTCGGGCTCGATCTCCGGGACCGGCGGCTTGACCAAGACCGGCACCGGGACATTCACGCTGACGGGGACGAGCAGCTATAGCGGCGCGACCACGGTCAACGCCGGCAAGCTCGTGGTCAACGGCTCGGTCGCGAACTCGGTGACGACGGTCAATGGCGGCGCGGAGCTCGGCGGTACCGGCACCGTCGGCGGCATCGTCGCGAATGCCGGTGGCACGGTCGCGCCCGGCAACTCGATCGGGACGCTCAACGTCTCGGGCAACGTCGCCTTTGCGAGCGGCTCGACCTATCGGATCGAGATCAATCCGGCCGGGCAGGGCGACAAGATCCTGGCTTCGGGGCTGGCGACGATCTCGGGCGGCACGGTCGCCGTGCTGGCCGAGAGAGGCACCTACGCGGCGTCGACCAGCTACACCATCCTGACCGCTTCGGGTGGGGTCAGCGGCCGCTTCGCCGACGTGACCTCGGACCTCGTCTTCCTGACGCCGTCGCTGGCTTATGACAGCAACAACGTCGTCCTGACCATGACCAGGACCGCCACGAGCTTCCCGGAGGTGGCGGGGACCCGCAACCAGGCCTCGATCGGGCATGCAGCCGAGGCGCTCGGCGCCGGCAACCCGATCTACGACACGCTGCTCTCAGGTACCGCCGCCGAAGCGCGCGCCGGCTTCGACCTGCTCTCGGGCGAGGCCCATGCGCAGGCCGTCAGCGTGATGATCGACGAGAGCCGGCTGGTGCGCGAGACCATCCTGGGCCGCCTGCGCGGGCCGCTGCTGACGCAGGTGCCCGGCCAGGTCGCGGCGGGCTTCAGTGCCGATCTGCCCGGCCGCAAGGGTGCGGTGCTGATGAGCGCGCCGCAGCCGCGCTACGCACTCTGGGGCGAGGCCTTCGGCGGCGCCGGCAACACCAACGCCGACGGCAATGCCGCGAGCCTTGGCCGCCGCAGCGGCGGCGCCCTGCTCGGCGCCGACCTGATGCTCTACGACAATCCGGGCTCGTCGCTCAGGGTCGGCGTCGCCGGCGGCTACAGCCAGTCGCGCTTCGATCTCGATGCGCGGCGCTCCTCGGGCAAGCTCGAGAGCGGCCATGCCGGCCTCTATGCCGGCGCCCGTTTCGGCAACCTCAGACTCGATGCGGGCCTGGCCTACTCATGGTCTGAGACCGACATCCGCCGCCAGGTCCAGATCCGCGGTTTCGGCGATGCGTTGCGCCTGCAGCGGCCGGGCGCGGTGGCGCAGGGCTTCGCCGAACTCGGCTATGGCTTCGCCTTCAGCGGCTTCGCGCTCGAGCCCTTCGCGCAGCTCGCGCTGATCCGGGTCAGCACGGATGCCGGCACCGAGCAGGGCGGCGCCGCGGCGCTCCGCGTCCTCTCCTCAGAGCAGCTGCTCGGCTTCAGCACGCTCGGCCTGCGGGCCGAGGCGCAACTCGGTACAGCCCCGCTGTTCGCCCGCGCCATGCTCGGCTGGCGCCACGGTTTTGGCGAGCTCACCCCGATGGCCAAGACCGCCTTCGCGCTCGGCACGACGCCGGCCCAGGTCTTCGCCGCCCCAATCGACCGCGAGGCGCTGGTCGCCGAAGCCGGCCTCGACTGGCGCATCTCCTCTGCCACCGCGCTCGGCCTGACCTACTCGGCCGCCATCGGCGAACGCTCGCGCGACCACGCCCTCAAGGGCAGGGTCGAAGTCAGGTTCTGAGGGGAGGCGCTCTACTGCGCCTCGAGCACCAGCTCCAGCGTCATCAGCACCGGATTCTCGCCGCGCTTGAGCGCGCCTTGCGCCAGGCCGCCGGTATAGTCGACCAGCGCGATGGCGAGTGCCGCTTCCGGCTTGCCGTCTTCGCCGGGCGCGACATGGCCGGCGGTGATCGCGATCTCGGTGGCGAAGGGCTCGATGACGCGCTCATCGGCGAAGCGGGCGCCGATGGTCGAGCCGACGCCGCCATGGATGACGGCATGCGTTATCCCGCGCTCGGCGCAGAACGCTTCCAGGGCGGTGAAGACATCGCGGTTCGGCCGCAGCCGCAGCACGAAGAAGCGGCCACTGGCGTCCGCGCCGCGGCTCGGCCGCTCGGCCGGCATGAACAGCTTGAAGTTGGTCTCGGGGTCATGGCCGGCGACGAAGCCGGCGCCATCCAGCCCGACCGCATCGACGCTGATCGGCTCGGCCAGGAAACTCTGGTCCGGCAGGATATGGCCGCCATTGTGCCTGCCGTCGGCCTCGCGCCAGAGCGCGTGGCCATGGAAGAACGGGGCGCCGTCGCGCTCGCCGAAGGTCAGGGCCCCGGTCTCGATCCGGGTCACGCCATCAGGCCGGAAGGTCTCGCTGTAGAAGGCGGCATGCTCCGGCGTCGCCGAGAGCGCCGGCATGACATAGGCGAAGGGCGCGAGCGCAAGCCCGGTGGGCAGGCGCAGCACGCCGCTGGAGAAGCCCTGCGCGGCGAAGGCCTCGGTGATCGCGTCGAGCAGCAGGCCGGGCTTCAGCTCCAGCGTGAGCTTGCGGCCGCGCGCTTCGACCCATTGGATGCGCTCGGGCTCGGCCGGCCCCGGCTGCTCTATTCGCCTCATGCGGCCGATCCCGGTGCACGAATGAAATCGAGCAAGCCGCGCTTCTCCAGTTCGTCGCGCACCAGCCGCTTGGGCACCTTGCCATAGCCGGACTTAGGCAGCTCCTCGAAGAAGAAGAAGCGCTTCGGCATCTTGTAGCGCGGGATCTTCTCGGCAAGATAGTTTGCCAGCTCATTTTCATCGATATGACTGCGCGCAACGCAGACTGCGATGCCGATCTCGCCCCAGACCGCGTCGGGCACGCCGAGCACGGCGGCCTCGGCGATCGCCGGATGGGTCAGGAGCTTCTCCTCGATCTCGCGCGGATAGATGTTCGAGCCGCCGGAGATGTACATGTCGGAGGCCCGTCCGGTGATGTAGACGAAGCCCTGTTCGTCCATATGGCCGAGGTCGCCGGTGCGGAACCAGCCGTCGCGGAACGACTTCGCATTGGCTTCGGGGTTCTCGTAATAGCCGGCGAAGACGGCCGGGCCGATCACGCAGATCTCGCCGGTCTCGAACGGCTTGAGCTCCTCGCCCGCGTCGTTCTGGATCGCGACCTGGATGCCGGTGCGCTCGATGCCGCAGCTGCCGATGCGCGCGGCCGGCCCGTCCTCTTCCTCGTGCAGATAGGGCGGCAGCACGGTGATGTTGCCGGTGACCTCGCCGAGGCCGAAATACTGCACCAGCACCTTGCCGAGCTTGGCGAGCGCCGTCTTCTGGTCCTCGCGATACATCGGCGCGCCGGCATAGATGACATGGCGCAGGCTGGAGTGGTCGTGCTGGTCGACGGCCGGATGCTCGACCAGCATCTTCAGGATCGTCGGCACGGTGAAGATATTGGTGACCCGGTGCTTTGCGATCAGCCGGAAGGCCTCGTCGATGTCGAAACGCTCGGTCGGCAGGAGGATCGTCGGCGCGCCTCGGGCGGAGAGCACGAGCTGATGCACGCCGGCGCCATGCGAGAGCGGCGCGACCACGAGCGATGCATCCTGCTCGGTCGAACCGGGTACCAGATCGGCAAGGTGGTTGGTCACCACGAAGCCCATCTGGCCATGGGTCAGCACCGCCGCCTTGGAGCGGCCGGTGGTGCCGGAGGTGAAGAAGAACCAGCAGGGATCGTCGCGGTCGACGGCCGCATCCGGCACGCGGCTGCCCTGATGCGCGGCGATCGCCTCGGTCAGCGTCGTCTCGCCGAAGGCGCCGGCGCCGATCCGCCAGATGAATTCGAGCGCCTTGCTCTCCTTGGCGACGGCCTCAGCATGCTCGGGGAAATCGCCATGGCAGAGGAAGCCCTTGGCGCCCGAGGAGGTCGCGAGCCAGGCGACCTCGTCCGGCATCAGCCGGAAATTGGTCGGCACCCAGACGGCGCCCAGCCGGAAGGCGGCGAACATCGAGACGAACATCTCGTTGCAGTTCTTCGAATGGACGAGGATGCGGTCGCCCTTGCCGATGCCGCGGGCGGCAAGCGCGGCGCAGAGCGCATGTGCGGCCGCGTCGAGCTCGCTCCAGCTCCATTGCCGCTCGCCCCAGATCAGCCCGGGCCGGTCCGCGAAGCGGCGGGCGTTGCGCGTCAGGAAATGCGCGAGGTTCATCACCCGCGTCGTGACGGGCTTTTGCCCACCCGCCGGGCCGGCGCCCGTTCCCGAAGTCGTCATGGTGCAAGCCCTCCCCCCGCTTGCGGTGGGGAGGGTTGGGTGGGGGGCTGTGCCGCTCGGCGAAACATCGAAGAAGTCCCGAATCCTGCTTTCCGACCCCCCATCCCTAGCCCTTCCCCACCGCAAGCGGGGGGAAGGGGATTCGCGCCTCCTCCGTTTGTCGTCATGGCGTCGTCTCCGCTGTCCTGATTTCGTCTTGCGCGGGCTGCTCCGGCTTCGTTCGCCGCTCCAGCATGGCGACGATCCGCGTCTCGACCTCTCGCGCCTCATGGCGCAGCACGACGGCGAGTTCCTCCTGCCGCTGCGGCTGCATGCGTGAATCGATCGCGGCGATGCTGAGCGCGCCGGCGACCCGCCCGTCGGGGTAACGCACGGGCACGCCGACGCCCCAGGAGCTGGCGACGATGTGGCCGGGATTGAGGGCGAAGCCCTGGCGCCGGGTCAGGGCGATCTCGGTCCTGAGCTGCGCCGGCGAATAGGCCGGGTAGCGCGCGTCGAGGATGGCGCGATTGGTCTCGATGATCTCCGCGATCTCGTCGTCCGGTAGCGCCGCCAGCATGGCGAGCGAGCCGGCGCCGACGCCGAGCGGGTGCTGGTCGCCGGCCTGCAAGGCATGGGTGCGCACCGGCCAGGTCCCTTCCTCGCGGTGCAGGCAGATGACGAAGCGGTCGCGCCGGATCGAGAAGAAGCTGGTGTCCTGGGTCGTGTCGGAGAGCGCCCGCAGACTCGGCATGGCAAGGTCGAGCAGCCCGTGGCGCTGGCCTGAGAGCAGGCCGAGCACGAAGGCTTCCTCGCCGAGATGGTAGCGCCGCGTGCGCGCCTCCTGCTCGACCAGCCCGGCCCGCATCAGTGCCAGCAGCAGGCGCCGGACGGTCGGCTTGTTCAGCCCGCTATCCTCGACGATCTCGCTGAGCGGCAGGCCGGATGCCGTCTCGCGGCCGACGAGCGACAGCAGCCGCAAAGCGCGGTCGACGCTCTGCGAACCTGACAGATCGGGCGTCGTGATGGCCTCGGGCTGCATTTCCTCTGCCGTATTGGGTCCATGATGCGGACCTCTCTTCTGCTTTAAAGGTGTAGATGGCTGCGCCAGCGATTGCAACAACAGCCGATCCGTGTATGTTCCAGGCGGAACGAGCGAGCTAAATCGCCATAATGTGGACCCCTTGCGATCGGCGATGCCGACGCGGCGGGCGGATGGGAGGAGCGGCCCTTATGGCCGAAACAAGCACGAGCGCAGCCGCCGGCGCGCATGCCAGCGATGGCGTCGCCGCGGTCCTGGAGAGCCTCGACCATACCCCGAAGCGTGTCGGCTCGGCGCTGGTGCGCCCGCTCGAGGTGATCGCCGCGATCCTGCTCGTCGCCATCGTCACATTGCTGCTTGCCGGCGTGACCTCGCGCTATGTGCTCTCGATCCCGGTGGTCTGGATCGATGAGGCCGCCTCGATCTGCTTCCTCTGGCTCGCCATGCTCGGTGCCGCCATTGCGATCGACCGCAACGAGCATCTGCGCCTGACCTTGTTCGTCGGCATGTTGCCGGAGCGCTGGCGCGGTCTCGTCCATGCCTTCGGCCTGCTCGCGGTCGCGACCTTCCTCGCGGTGATGACCTGGCCGGCGATCGATTATGTCATCGAGGAATCCTACGTCACCTCGGCGGCGCTCAACATACCCTCGAGCTACCGGGTCTCGGCCATCGCCTTCGGCATCATCGCCATGCTGGCGCTGGTGCTGACCTATGCGGTGCGCACCTGCACGCTGCGCGACCTCCTGATCTCGGCTGCGGTGATCGGCGTCGTCGCGGCCGCCTTCTTCCTGCTGACGCCGGTGTTCAAGACGCTGGGCTACGTCAATATCGCGATCTTCCTGCTGGGCGTGGTCGGCCTCTGCCTCGTCGCCGGCATCCCGATCGCCTTCTGCTTTGGGCTGGGCGCGCTCTGCTTCCTGTCGTTCAGCACCACCGTGCCGATCTTCGTGATGATCGGGCGCATGGACGAGGGCATGTCGAGCCTGATCCTGCTTTCGGTGCCGATCTTCGTGCTGCTCGGCTGCGTGCTCGACGCCACCGGCATGGGCAAGGCGATCGTCGACTTCCTCGCCTCGCTCCTCGGCCATGTCCGCGCCGGCATGTCCTATGTGCTGCTCGGCTCGCTCTTCCTGGTCTCCGGCATCTCCGGGTCCAAGGTCTCCGACATGGCGACGGTGGCGCCGGCGCTGTTTCCCGAGATGAAGCGGCGCGGCTACCAGCCGAAGGAGCTGATCGCGCTGCTCTCGACCGGCGCCGCCATGGCCGAGACCGTACCGCCCTCGATCGTCCTGATCGTGCTCGGCTCCGTCGCCGGCGTTTCGATCGCCGGGCTCTTCACCAACGGCCTCGTCGTCGCGACCGTGCTGTTGCTCGTGCTCGCGATCCTGGCGCGCTGGAAGGCCCGGGGCGAGATGCTGAAGGGCGTGCGCCGCGCCCCGTTCGCGACGATCTGGAAGACGGCGCTGATCGCGGCTCCCGCCCTCGTCCTGCCTTTCCTGATCCGCAGCGCCGTCGGCGGCGGCGTCGCCACCGCGACCGAGGTCTCGACCATCGCCGTGCTCTACGCGCTGATCGTCGGCATCGTCCTCTATGGCGGCATCAGCTGGCGCACCTTCTACGGCATGCTGGTGGAGACCGCGGCGCTCTCCGGCGCGATCCTGCTGATCCTCGGCACCGCCTCGGCCATGGCCTGGGCGCTGACCCAGACCGGCTTCGCCCGCGATCTCGCAGTGGCGATGTCGCATCTGCCCGGCGGCTGGATCAGCTTCATGGCGGTGACGATCGTCGTCTTCATGATCCTCGGCTGTGTGCTCGAGGGCCTGCCGGCGATCGTCCTGATGGCGCCGCTGATGTTCCCGATCGCCAAGAGCCTCGGCATCAACGACATCCACTATTCGATGGTCGTCGTCACCGCGATGAATATCGGCCTGATGACCCCGCCAGTCGGCATCGGCTTCTATATCGCCTGCAAGATCGGCAATGTCGAACCGGACGAGGCTATGGGCGCGATCTGGCCGTACCTGCTGGCCCTGCTCGCCGGCCTCGCCATCATCGCCTATGTGCCGTCCTTCTCGACGATGTTCCTGTGATCGTGATGGCGCACATGTTTCGTCATGCCGTCATTGCGAGGAGGCCCTGCCGACGAAGCAATCCAGGAGGATTGCGCGAAACCTTCTGGATTGCTTCGCTTCGCTCGCAATGACGACGAAACCTGATCGCCGATAACAACGAATGTTTGGAGGAAACATCATGTCGATTTCACGCCGCACGATTCTGCAGGGCGCCACCGCCGCCGCCACGGTCGGGACCTTCTCGATCGCCCGCGCCCAGACGCCGGAATTCACCTACAAATACGCCAACAACCTGCCGCTGGCGCATCCGATGAACGTCCGCGCCGCCGAGGCGATGGAGAAGATCAAGGCCGAGACCAATGGCCGGGTCGTCATCCAGATCTTCCCGAACAACCAGCTCGGCTCCGACACCGACATGCTGAACCAGGTCCGCTCCGGCGGCGTCGAGTTCTTCACGTTGTCGCCGCTGATCCTCTCCACCCTGGTGCCGAACGCCTCGGTCAGCGGTATCGGCTTCGCCTTCCCGGACTATGACTCCGTCTGGAAGGCGATGGATGGCGAGCTCGGGACTTACGTCCGTGGCCAGATCGCCAAGGCGAACCTGCACGTCCTCGACAAGATCTGGGACAACGGCTTCCGCCAGATGACCTCGTCGAAGGGCCCGATCAACTCCCCGGCCGACCTCAAGGGCTTCAAGATCCGCGTGCCGGTCTCGCCGCTCTGGACCTCGATGTTCAAGGCCTTCGACTCGGCCCCGGCCAGCATCAACTTCGCCGAGGTCTATACGGCGCTGCAGACCAAGATCGTCGACGGCCAGGAGAACCCGCTCGCGATCATCGCGACGGCCAAGCTGTTCGAGGTGCAGAAGTACCTCTCGCTCACCAACCACATGTGGGACGGCTTCTGGTTCCTGGCCAATCGCCGCGCCTGGGATCGGCTGCCACAGGACCTGCGCACCATCGTCGCCAAGAACATCGACGCCGCCGCCCTGCTCGAGCGCGCCGACGTCGCCAAGCTCAATGCCGGCCTGCAGGCCGAGCTGACCTCGAAGGGCATGGTCATCAACCCGACCAAGGCCGACGAATTCCGCGCCGCGCTGCAGAAGGCCGGCTTCTACGGCGAGTGGAAGGGCAAGTACGGTGACGAGGCCTGGGCGATCCTGGAGAAGGCGGTCGGCGGCAAGCTGGCCTGAGTTCTTCGGACTGACGAACCACACCGTCATGGTCGGGCTTGTCCCGACCATCCACACTTCTGCCGTCATTGCGAGCGCAGCGAAGCAATCCAGGATGTCTCGCTCCGTCCCTTCTGGATTGCTTCGTCGGCTTTGCCTCCTCGCAATGACGCGCAAGCCTTAACCGCCCTTCTTCGCGGCCTTACCTGGCTCGCTGAAATCGAGCTGCTTTTGCAGGCCGAGCTGGACCACGAAGGCCGGCACCGCTTCCAGCCCGGTGTCCTTGGTCTTGCGCCAGGCGGCCGAGGCGGTCGCGGTCATGCCGTCGCCGAGGCCGCGCGCATAGTCGAGGCCGATGCTGGAGGTCCGCGTCGTCGAATCGAGCCCGAGATAATCCTCCAGCTTCTGCCTGATAGTGAGGGAGAGCGCGTTGGTGTCGTTGAAGCGCGCGGTGAGCTTGCCCTCGTGCTGGGTCACGAGATTGACCACGGCGAAGGGCAGGGTGGTGTCCTCGACGGTCCGGCCCGACGACAGGTCGAGCGTCAGCCGCTCATAGGGAACGCGCAGCTTGGCCGTATAGAGCAGCGTCTTCTCGTTCTCGAACTCCTTGTCCGGGAAGATGATCTGCAGCGGCGAGAGCGAGGCCTCGAAGCTCGCGCCCGCCAGCGCTGTCGAGACGAACAGGTTGGGCTGCAGCCGGTAATTGTCGCGGCGCAGGCCGAGATAGTCGGTGCCGTTGGTGAAGCGCGTGCGTGACGCCGTGAAGGAGACGCCGATCTCGGTCTCGCCCTGGCGCCAGGCGATACCCGGCGTGATGCCGAGCGTGGTGAGGTTCTCGTCCTGCGGCAGGAAATCGCCGCTGGCGAAGACGTTGCGCTCGTTCAGGGCGGCGAGCCGCGCCTCGGCATTGGCGAAGAGCCTGATGGAGCCGAGGCTGAGATTGAGCCGCTCGCGCCAGGTCAGGCTGCTGCGGCGACGCGACCAGGTCTGCTCGTTCTCGAGCGCGAGCGAGGATTGCAGGGTAAGGTTCTCGCCGATCCCGGTTGCGTGCTTCAGCGTCAGCGTGTGCAGCCGGCTGGCGGCGAGTTGGCGTGGATCGTATTGGGTGTCGACCAGGAGCAGGTCGAGCCCGTAGCCGTCCTGCACCGTGCCGCGCAGATAGTTCCAGCTCGCAAAACCGGTCAGCGTCGGGCTGCCCTTTTCGCCCTTGCTGTTGGTCGGGCTGGAATCGAAACCGCCGCGCAGGCCGACCACCGCCGTCGAGACCAGAGTCTCCGCCGCCTTCTCTTCGGCCATAGCCGGAAGAGTGCAGAGCAAGGCGCAGACAAGCACGAATACCCTACGGACAGGACGCATGACATCACCCCTCTAAGATAAAGATAGGTGATCATGCCTAATGGCTGGTTAATCTAGCCAAGATATCGCCGGAGTCTTCAAGAATAGATTCCATGAAATACATAATATGCGAAGCTGTATTGGTTTCTGTATTCAAGTGCTCTCCGGTTAAGGCTAGCAAGTATGGTTAACAATACGTTCAGATTGTGCTCAAAGTGAAGCACAACCATAACGTGTATATCGCTTCGACACCCGGAGCGAGAGCAGGGAGAGAAAGATGAAATACGCAATTGTTCTTGCCTCGATCGCTGCCTTTTCCGTCACCCCCGCCTTCGCCGGCAGCAAGGGCGGCCGTGGCGGCGGCCTTCTCGGCGGTCTGGTCACCTCGGTGGCCTCGGTCACGACCGCCGTCTCGAACGTCAAGGTGCTCAACAACGTCTCGGTGCTGAGCGGCAACGGTATCCTGAACGGCAACCGGGTCAGCGTCGGCCGCGGCGGTATCGGCATCGGCAATGGCGGGCACGGCTGCGGCTGCAACTGAGCCCTGAGGAGAGCTAGGCCGGTCGACGACACCGGCCCGGAGGAAGAGAGGAGCGAGCGCCGCTCCTCTCTTCTTCGCGGCATTCGGGAGTTGTCTACCTGCCGACCGGTAGGGTAAGCTAGCGCGGAGGCACAGGGAGCATGCTGGCGGCGATGGACAGTTTCGATGCGGCTGGCGGCGGGACACTCCGTTCGCCCTATTTCAGCGAGGAACACGAGGCGCTGCGCGATCAGTTGCGCCGCTTCGTTACGACTGAGGTCAAGCCGCACGGGCTCGCCTGGGAAGAGGCCGGCATGGTGCCGCGCGAGGTGCTGCGCCGCATGGGCGAGCTCGGCTTCCTCGGCATCCGCTACCCGGCCGAATATGGCGGCTCCGAACTCGACACGCTCGCGACCGTGGTGCTGGCCGAGGAACTCGGCCGCTCGACCTTCTCGGGCTTTGCCATCACGGCGCTCGTCCACACCGACATGGCCTCGGTCCATGTCTTCAATGCCGGCAGCAAGGAGCAGCGCGACCGCTGGCTGCCCGATGTCATCGCCGGCAAGGTGATCTGCGCCATCGCCGTCACCGAGCCCGATGCCGGTTCCGACGTGAAGGGCATTCGCACCTCGGCGCGGCGCGAGGGCGATTCCTATGTGCTGAACGGCGCCAAGATGTTCATCACCAATGGCGTCCACGCCGATCTCTACTGCGTCGCCGCCAAGACCGACCCGTCGGCCAAGCCCTCGCAGGCGGTCTCGATGTTCCTGGTCGAGAAGGGCACGCCGGGCTTCCGCGTCGGCCGCGCCCTCGACAAGCATGGCTGGCGCTCTTCCGACACCGCCGAGCTGATCTTCGAGGATTGCCGGATTCCGGCCGAGAACCTGCTCGGCGGCGAGGGGCGCGGCTTCTACGCGATCATGCGCAACTTCCAGAACGAGCGCACCGTGATCGGCGCCATGGCGATGGGCGAGGCGCAGGCCGCGATCGAGCTGACGCTCGATTATGTCCGCACGCGCATGGCCTTCGGTGCGCCGCTCTGGGAAAAGCAGGCGATCCGCCAGAAGCTCGCCATGCTCTCCGCCAAGGTCGAGGCCGGGCGCCAACTCGTCCATCACGCCGCCTGGCTCGACGCCAGGGGCTTCGACGCGACGCGCGAGGTCTCGATGGTCAAGGCTTATTGCGGCGAGCTGGTCAACGAAGTCATGTACGCCTGCGTCCAGTTCCACGGCGGCATGGGCTTCATGCGCGAGAGCGCGATCGAGCGCATGGCCCGCGACGCACGCGTCCAGGCGATCGGCGGCGGCGCCACCGAGGTCATGCTCGAAGAGGTGGCGAAGCGGCTGTGACGATGCGCTACCGTCTTTCCGGGGCGCTGCGCAGCAGCGAGCCCGGAACCCATGAACACGACCTCTCTCCGTCATGGTCGGGCTTGTCCCGGCCATCCACGTCTTCCTTCGGGCGGTGCGGTGTTCAAGACGTGGATGCCCGCCACAAGGGCGGGCATGACGGGCTGGATTGGCGTCGTGGTCATGGGTTCCGGGCTCGTGCCTGCGGCACGCCCCGGAATGACGGGAGCGGTTCATGAGCCAGGCAGTGGCAATCTCCCTCGCCCGGCCAGGAGGTGGTTCCCGCCGCCTGATCCTCGATCATGCTGCACGTTTGCTGCGCAGCAATGGCTATCACCAGACGAGCCTGCGCGAGATCGCCGAGGCGGTCGGCATCCGCAAGGCCAGCCTCTATCACCACTTCGCCTCGAAGGAGGAGATCGTCGAGGCGGTGGTCAATGACGGTGTCCGCCGCGTCCACGAGGCCGTGGCGGCAGCATTGGCCGCTGCCGGCGAAATTGATCCGCGCCGCCGCCTCGCCGCGGCGATCGCCGCGCATCTGGCGGCGCTGCACGGGCATTCCGACTACACCTGCGCCAGCATCAAGGTCTTCAGCTTCGGCGAGAACCCGACGCCGGAGAGCGTCCGGCGCATCCGCCGCGACTATGAGGATGTCTGGCGCTCGCTGATCGAGGAGCTCGCCGGCGCGGGCGCACTGGCGGCCGGGGCGGCGCCGGAGCGGCTGCGCCTCTTCCTGCTCGGGGCGATGAACGGCTCCGTCGACTGGTATCGCCAGGGGCGCTTCGACATCGCCCAGCTTGCGGATGAGCTCGCGGCGCTGGTCGCGCCGGTCAAGGCCGGCCGAGGGGGCTAGCCAAGACTATTGGCCAAGACAGCTGGCCGCTTCGCCTTAACCTCGCTTTGACCAGCGCCGGGTGACGGTACGCGCATGACGCGCGACGGCCTGTTTCGATTCGGTGGTGAATTCCGCGATTCCCTCCGGGAGGCGGCGTTCCGCGATGCGCGCTTTGCCGAGATGCTCCGGCAGTGCCGCCTGATCTTCCTGATCTCGGCGATCCTCAACACGCTCTTCCTCGCCAGCGACTGGCGTTTCCACGGCACGCCGCATGTCTTCGTCGCCGTGCCGGCGCGGCTCGTGGTCGTCTTCGCCTCGCTGCTCTGCTTCGCGCTGGTGCGCCGGGCGACACGGTTCTCGCAAGCTCAGGCCGTGCTGATCGGCTGGGAGGTCACGACCGGCCTTGCGGTCGCGCTGCTGGTGTCGTCGCGCAGCGATCTTGCGCTCTTCGTCGTGCTGATGCTGCCCTCGATCTTCTACCTGGTCGCGCCGACGGCCTTTCGTTGGACCATGGTCCTGGGTGTCGGTTGCAGCGCCCTGATGCTAGTCGGCTATCTTGGTCGCGGGCTGCTGCCCACGACCTTGCCGGGCCTGATCCTCGTCCTCGTCATGCTCAATTTCGCGCTTGGGCTGGTCGTCGTGCACGGCAACCGCCTGCGCCGGCTCGAATGGGCGGCGACGCAGGCCGAACGGCAAGCCAAGGACGAGCTCGTCGCCAGCCAGGCGATGATCGAGCGCATCTTCATGGCGGTGCCGATCCCGCTCATCGTCACCTCGCGAGACGAGGGCCGCTTCCTGCGCGGCAACGATGCGGCCAAGCGCTATTTCGGCGAGGAGGTCACGCAGGCCCAGGTCCAGGATATCCTGCTCGATGGCGGCAACCGGCGCATGATCGCCCGCTTGCTGCACGAGCAGGAGCAGATCAAGAGCCATGAGGCGAAGGTCCGCGACGGCAGCGGCGCCGTGCGCGACGTGCTGATCACCGCGACGACGCTGCCGATCGGCGAAGCACCGGCGGTCGTCGCGGGGATCGTCGACATCACCGACCGCAAGGCGGCCGAGGCGCGGACGCGCCTGCAGGCGACACATGACGCGCTGACCGGCCTGCCGAACCGGCTGCTCTTTGGCGAGCGGCTGCAGCAGGGACTGGCGCGCATGGCGCGCAAGGGCGGCGCGGTCGGGCTCTTCCTGATCGATCTCGACGACTTCAAGTCGATCAACGACACGCTCGGCCACGATGCCGGCGACGCGCTCCTGATCCAGGCGGCGGGGCGGCTTGCCGCAGCGATCGGCCCGGAGGACTTCGTCGCCCGCCTCGGCGGTGACGAGTTCATCGTTTTGTCCGCCGAGCGGCTGACGACAATGCAGGCCCTGGCGAAGGGTGAGCGGCTGATCGAGGCGCTGCGCCAGCCCTGCGAGCATGCCGGGCAGACGATCGCGACGCGGGCGAGCCTCGGCATTGCGTTTGCGCCGGAGCATGACCGGGATGCCGTCGAGCTGATGAAGGACGCCGATCTCGCGCTCTACCGGGCCAAGGCGAACGGCCGCAACATGGCGATCGTCTACGAGCCGGCGATGCGCGCCGCGATGGCACGCCGCGTCGCCGTCTGCCAGGGGCTGGCCGGGGCGCTGAAGGAAGAGCGCATCCTGCCCTTCTACCAGCCGCAGGTCGCGCTCGACACCGGCCGGATCATCGGTTTTGAGGCGCTGGCGCGCTGGCGTCATGCCGAGCGCGGCATCATCCCGGCCGCCGCCTTCCAGGAAGGTTTCCAGGACGCCGAGATCGCCGCCGGGATCAGCGATGCGATCATCGCCGCGGCGGTGAGCGACCTGCGGCACTGGCTCGATGCCGGCCTCGATGTCGGGCACGTCCATGTCAATCTCTCGGCGAGCGTCTTCCGCGACCCTGCGCTGCCGGAGCGCCTCCTGGCGCAGCTGGCGGCCGCCGGCGTGCCGGCCGATCGCTTCGGCGTCGAGGTCACAGAGACGGTGCTGCTCACCCGCGATGCCGACGAGGCCGAGCGCACGCTGAAGACCCTGCGCGCGGCGGGCCTGCGTGTCGCGCTCGACGATTTCGGCACCGGCTACGCCTCGCTGACCCATCTCAAGCGCTTCCCGGTCGACGCCCTCAAGATCGATCGCGGCTTCGTCAGCCATGTCGCCGAAGGCAGCGACGATGCGGCGATCGTGCGGGCGCTGATCCGGCTTGCGGCCGATCTCGGTCTCGACGTCATCGCCGAGGGGGTCGAGACTGCCGAGCAGGAGGCCTTCCTGCGCGAGCATGGCTGCCGCTTCGCCCAGGGCTATCGCTATGCCAAGCCCGCTCCTGCCGGCCGCGTGCCCTGGCTCTTGCAGCTTCCGGATCTGTTGCCGAAGAACGGCGCCATGCATGGGGATAGTGCCGCCGCCTAAGCCGGCGCACTGGTCGTGGCGTAGTTTTCGTGGCGCTATGCGCGCTTCCGGACCAAAGCCACGAGCCTTGCATGCGCGCCTTCTATCATCCCGACCAGTCCAAGCACGATCCGCAGCAATATATGCGCTTCGGCCAGATCGTCGCGCCGAAGGACCTGCCGGAGCGGACCGAGCGGCTGCTCGGCGCGTTGGCCAAGCATGGCATCACGCCCGAGCGTCCGGCCGAGCATGGCACCGGCCCGATCCTCGCGGTTCATGACGAAGGCTTCGTCCGCTTCCTCGAGGGACTATGGCAGCGCTGGCTTGCTTTGCCCGAGCGCGGACCGGAGGCCTGGCCCAACACCTTCCCCTATTGGAGCGGCCGCACCGACGAGGACGTGCGCCCACCCTGCAGGCCGACCGGCATCGTCGGCCAGATGGGCTGGTATCTCGGAGACATGTCGGTCCCGGTCGGCGAGCATTGCTGGCTCTCGACCCTGCGCTCGGCCGAGACGGCGGTTTCGGGCGCCGAGGCGATCCTCGCCGGCGAGCGCGCGGTCTACTCGCTCTGCCGTCCCTCGGGCCATCACGCCCGCGCCGACCGCGCCTCCGGCTTCTGCTATCTCAACAACACCGCGATCGCGGCGCAGCGCCTGAGATCAAAGTTCGGCAAGGTCGCGATCCTCGATGTCGACGCCCATCACGGCGACGGCACCCAGCAGATCTTCTATCGCCGGAACGACGTGCTGACGATCTCGGTCCATGCCGATCCGGTGAACTACTACCCCTTCTTCACCGGCTATGCGGACGAGCGCGGCAATGGGGCAGGGGAGGGCTTCAACCTCAACCTGCCGCTTGCCCCTGGCGCCGCCGGCGCCGAGATGGAAGCGGCGGTCGATCGTGCCGGCCGCGCCATCCGCGAGTTCGGCGCCGAGGTCCTCGTCATCGCGCTCGGTTATGACGCGCACAAGGACGATCCGATCGGTGTGCTCAAGCTCGAAGCTGCCGATTTCGGCACGATCGGCGAGCGGGTGAAGGCGCTCGGCCTGCCGACGCTGGTGGTGCAGGAAGGTGGCTACGCGATCGAAGCGATCGGCGATTGCCTGGATGCGTTCCTGGGCGGGTTCAAGGGTTAGCATCCTTCTCCCCTCGGGGGAGAAGGTCCCGGCAGGGGGATGAGGGCGCCTCAACGGGCGAAAAGAAAAGGGCCGCTTGCGCGACCCTTCCCTCATCCGTCAGCGCTTCGCGCTGCCACCTTCTCCCCCGAGGGGAGAAGGGTAGGTTTCCGCTGCTATTCCGCGGCTTCGCGGCGTGGCAGCACCCAGTCCGGGCGGACCCAGTGGCAGGTATAGCCGGCCGGGTAGCGCTCGAGATAATCTTGGTGCTCCGGCTCCGCCTCCCAGAAATCGCCCTCGGGCTTCAGTTCCGTGACCACCTTGCCCGGCCAGCGGCCGGAGGCGTTCACGTCGGCGATCACCTCCTCGGCGATCTGCTTCTGCGCCTCGTCGACATAGTAGATGCCCGAGCGATAGCTGGTGCCGAGGTCGTTGCCCTGGCGGTTCAGCGTCGTCGGATCATGGATCTGGAAGAAGAACTCCACCAGCTGCCGGTAGCCGATCTTGCCGGGATCGAAGGTGATCTCGATGCCCTCGGCATGGGTCTCGTGATTGCGATAGGTCGCATTCTTCACGTCGCCGCCGGTGTAGCCGACCCGGGTCTTCTCGACACCGGGGAGCTTGCGGATCAGGTCCTGCATGCCCCAGAAGCAACCGCCTGCGAGTACAGCACGTTCCGTCATGTCAAACCTCCTTGATCCCGCCGAGATAAGCATCGAAGCCTGAGTTCGCCATGTCGCCGCGTCAGGTTACGGCTCGCAAGGCCGATCCTTCAAGGCCATCGTTTTGTGGCGGTCGCCTCTCTCGGCTTCGCCAAGTGCCTTCCTCAGATCACCGCCTCGATCAGGAACGGCCCCTTGCGGCCGAGCGCGCCCTTGAACAGCCGGGTGAATTCCTCGGCGGTCGTCGCCCGTCCGGCCTCGACGCCCATGCCCTTCGCAATCGCGACCCAGTCCAGCGCCGGCTCGTCGAGGTTCAGCATCAGCTTGGCGTTGCGGCCGAAATCATTGACGCCGACTGCGCGCATCTCGCCGTGCAGGATCGCATAGGTCCGGTTGGCGAAGATCACGGTGACGACGTCGAGGTTCTCGCGCGCCTGCGTCCACAGGCCCTGCACGGTGTACATGCCGGAGCCGTCGGCCTGCATGCCGATGACCTTGCGGTCGGGGCAGGCGACCGCGGCGCCGACGCAGAGCGGGATGCCCTCGCCGATCGCGCCGCCGGTGAGCTGGATGTAGTCGTGCTGCGGCGCGCTGTGGCAGTCGTAATAGAAGCTGCGGCCCGACGAGACCGACTCGTCGCAGATGATGCAGTTCTCCGGCAGCAGTGCCGAGACGATGGCGCAGACCTTGTCGGCGTCGAGCGTGCCGGTCGGCAGTGACGGCTGCTCGGTGCGCGAGGGCGCGATATAGGCGGGGGCGATCCTGGTCGCGCCCATCTCCTCGGCGAGCGCCGTGACCGCCGCGGGCAGGTCGTCGCCGGGGCGCGCCAGCGTCGCGACCTCGCAGCCATCATGAACCAGCCGGCCGGGCTTGCCGGGATAGGCGAAGAAGCCGACCGGAACCTGCGCGCCGATGAGCACGAGGTAATCGATGTCCTTGAGCTGATCGAGCGCCTTGTCGATCGGGTAGAACACCTTGGGCATGGCGACGCGGCCGGCGCCGCGCTGGATCCGCCCGTTCGACATCTGGCTGAAGATTTGGGCGCCAGTCGCCGCGCAGGCGCGGGCCGCCATCTCCATCGACTTCTCGCGCAGCGCAAGGCCGGTCAGCATGATCGCGGCGCGGGCGCCGTGCTTGCGCAGGCCGGCTGCGGCCTCGCGGATAGTGGCGGCATCGACGCTCTTCAGCGCCGGCAGCGGCGTCGGCTTCAGCTCAGCCGGCTCGACGCTGCCCCAGGCGCAATCGGCCGGCAGGATCACGGTGGTGACGCCGGGCAAGGTGAGCGAAGCGGCATAGGCCTCGCCGATCGCCGGGCCGACATCCTCAGGCGAGGCGATGCGGCGCACGAACTGCGACATCGGCCGGGCGAGGCTTTCGATGTCGCTGGTCAGCGGTGCATCATGCTGGAGATGATAGGTCGCGTGGTCGCCGACCACGTTGATCATCGGCGTCCAGGCGCGCCTGGCGTTGTGCATGTTGGCGAGCGCGTTGGCCATGCCGGGCCCGCAATGCAGCAGCGTCGCCGCCGGCTTGTCGGCCATGCGGGCATAGCCATCGGCCGCGCCGGTGACCACGCCCTCGAACAGGCCGAGCACGCAGCGCATCTGCGGCTTGCGGTCGAGCGCCGCGACGAAGTGCATTTCGGAAGTGCCGGGGTTGGCGAAGCAGACATCGACATCGTTGACCAGCAGCGTGTCGCACAGGCGGTCGGCGCCATTCATCCCTGAGAACCTCTCGATAGCCATGGCGTTTCGCGCCGATAGCCCGAGGGGAAGGGATCGCTCCTGCGGTGTCAAACAAGAGAATGTCATTGCTTTCCCAAGCGGCGTTGATCGGCGCGTTCCCTTCCCCCGCTTCTCCAATGTCGGCTGTTGCCGACATTGGCGCTCGAAGTGCCCGAAGTCGGGAACACCCGACTTCGGATGGGGGAAGGGTTAGGGATGGGGGGACGGAAAGCAGGGCTTGGGTTCTTTGTCCATGTCGCGCCGAGCGGCACTGCCCCCCATCCAACCCTCCCCACCGCAAGCGGGGGGAGGGCGGGCGTCCGTCAGCAATGATCGAGGCCTCCAGTGGCCGGCGCAGCGCCTTGACGGAATTGCATATGCATTTAACGTGAATTGGAACGAAGCTTGCTTTCTCGGATGCGATCGGGCTGCGATGGCCGGGGCGTCCGCGGCGGGCGGAATCAAGAGGGGAAGAGGTTCGTCATGACAGTTGTGAAGCGTATCGGGATGGCCGCCGGGATCGGCCTTGCAGCCCTCATGGCCGCAGGCGGCGCCCAGGCGCAGACCAAGGTCAATGTCGGCATCTCCGGCTGGACCGGCTTCGCCCCGCTGGTGCTCGCCAAGGAGGCCGGCATCTTCGCCAAGAACGGCCTCGACGTCTCGATCAAGAAGATCCCGCAGAAGGACCGCCACCTCGCCATCGCCTCGGGCGACATCCAGTGCGCTGCGACCACGGTCGAGACCTGGATCGTCTGGGACGCCGCCGGCATCAAGACCAAGCAGATCTTCCAGCTCGACAAGAGCTATGGCGCCGACGGCATGGCGGTGCGCAGTTCGACCGGCTCGATCAAGGACCTCAAGGGCAAGACGGTCGCGGCCTCGGCCCCCGGCACCTCGCCCTATTTCGCCCTGGCCTGGATCCTCAAGGAGAACGGCATGTCGGTGAAGGACGTCAGCGTGGTCAACATGGAGCCCGGCCCGGCGGCGCAGGCCTTCATCGCCGGCCAGAACGACGCGGCCATGACCTATGAGCCCTATCTCTCGGCCGTGCGCGAGAAGCCGGATGCCGGCAAGATCATCGCCACCACGCTCGACTACCCGATGGTGATGGATACCTTCGGCTGCACGCCGAAATTCCTCGCCGAGAACGATGCGGCCGCCACGGCGCTGACCAAGAGCTATTTCGAGGCGCTCGCCCTGATCAAGGCCGACAAGGACAAGGCCTATGGCATCATGGGCGCCGATGTGAAGCAGTCCGGCGAGCAGTTCGGCAAGTCGGCGAACTACCTGCGCTGGTCCGACGCCGAGGGCAACAAGGCCTTCTTCGCTGGCGAGTGGCAGGCCTTCACCAACAAGGCTGCGGACCTCCTGCTCGAGATCGGGCTGATCAAGGCCAAGCCCGACCTCAATTCGCTGATCGAGACCAAGTACGTCGCCGGCAAGTGAGCTGAGCACCGCTATCAGGACAAAGCGCGCGGGGAACCCCTCTCCCGGATGGGAGAGGGGCAGGGGTGAGGGACCGCCGCTGATTATTTGAGTGCAGCGGCGCCGTTGCGTTTTCTACGGATAGGGCAGGCCCTCATCCCTGCCCTTCTCCCACACGGGAGAAGGGTTCCCCGCGTCCGTCCGATTCGTCAGCATCTACTGGAAAACTTTCGGCACAGATGAAACCACTTCAGCCCGTCTCAGCCGGCGCCCGCGTCGGCTACGGCGTCGCCTTCTTCGCGCTCTTCGTCGTCGTCTGGTCTATCGCGACCTTCGGCGGCTATGTGCAGAGGCTCTTCCTGGCCGATCCGCTGACCATGGTCGCGGAAGGCTGGAACCTGCTCGTCAACCACGGCTTCCTGTTCGACATCGGCATGACGATCTGGCGGGTGCTGGGCGGCTTCGTCCTGGCTGTGGTCCTGGCGCTGCCGTTCGGTATCCTGATGGGCGCCTACAAGCCGGTCGAGGCCTTCCTCGAGCCCTTCGTCTCCTTCGCGCGCTATCTGCCGGCCTCGGCCTTCATCCCGCTGCTGATCCTCTGGGCCGGCATCGGCGAGACGCAGAAGCTGCTCGTCATCTTCATCGGCTCGTTCTTCCAGCTCGTGCTGATGATCGCCGTCGCGGTCGGCGGCATCAGGCGCGATCTGGTCGATGCCGCCTATACGCTGGGCGCGAGCGATCCTTCCGTGGTGCGCCGTGTGCTCCTGCCCAATGCCGCGCCGGAGATCGCAGAGATCTTCCGCCTCGTGCTCGGCTGGGCCTGGACCTATGTCATCGTCGCGGAATTGATCGGCTCGTCCTCCGGCATCGGCCACATGATCACCGACAGCCAGGCGCTGCTCAACACCGGGCAGATCATCTTCGGCATCATCATCATCGGCCTGATCGGGCTGATCTCGGATTTCCTCTTCAAGGCGGTCAACCAGCGCCTCTTTCCGTGGGCGCAGGCATGAGCAAGCTCCTGATCGACCAGGTCGGCAAGGTCTTCCCGGCGCGCGGCAAGGGCCAGCCGACGCGCGCGCTGATGCCGACCTCGCTCAGCGTCGCCGACAACGACTTCATCACCATCCTCGGCCCCTCGGGCTGCGGGAAGTCGACGCTGCTGCGCATCATCGGCGGGCTGGAGACGGCGAGCGAAGGCAAGATCCTGCTCGATGGCGCGCCCGTCACCGGGCCAGGTGCCGATCGCGGCTTCGTCTTCCAGAGCTACACGCTCTTCCCCTGGCTGAATGTCGCCCAGAACATTGCCTTCGGCCTGCGCGAGAAGGGCGTGCCGGAGCGCGAGCGGCTCGGCATCGCCCGCAAATGGGCCGAGCGGGTCGGGCTTTCGGGGTTCGTCGACCATTTCCCGAAGCAGCTCTCGGGCGGCATGCAGCAGCGCACCGCGATCGCCCGGGCGCTCGCCAACGATCCAAAGATCCTGCTGCTCGACGAGCCCTTCGGCGCGCTCGACAACCAGACACGCGCGCTGATGCAGGAGATGCTGCTCGGCATCTGGGAGCGCGAGCAGAAGACCGTACTCTTCGTCACCCATGACATCGAGGAGGCGATCTTCGTCGGCTCGCGCGTCGTGGTGATGAGCGCGCGGCCCGGCCGGATCAAGGCTGACATCGCGGTCGAGCTGCCGCATCCCAGGCCCTACACGATCAAGACCTCGCCGGAGTTCGTCGCCCTGAAGGAGCGGCTGGTCGAGGAGATCCGCGTCGAAGCCGTGCTGGCGGCCGAGGGGCACTGAGCCCGGAGTTCAGTGCGCTTCCGGCAGGTTGAGGTGCTGCTCGACCCGGCGCAGGCGGGCTTCAAGTTCGCTGATCAGCACGCCGTGGCCGATGACCGAGGTGTGGTATTCGACCACGGCACGGCGAAGCCCGACGATGCGGTCGCCCAATTCCTTGCGCAGGGCGATCATGTCCGACGCGACATCGGCCCTGAGCGAGCTGAAGTCGGCTTTCAGACCGCCGAACTGGGATTGCATGGCCGCGATGTCACCCTTCACTGCCGCGACATCGTCCTTCGTGGCCATGTCGGCGCGCATCTCGCGCAGCATTTGCAGGATCAGACTGTCCGGTTCGGTGCTCATGCGGATCCGGTGGGTTTTGGGTCACGCCTCGCTGAAATTGTAGCCTGCGCGCAGAACAGGTGGCAATGCCACCGCTCGGGCCACTTACTCGTCACCCATCGGTTCACTGAATTGAACGCGCGGGCGATTGACACTGGACCGGTATGGTGGTTCCTTCCCTCCCGAAATTGGCCTGACCACATGGCCAAATCGATGCCACGCAAACGGGCGGGGCAGGGAAGGGTCCAGGGAGCTGATGCCGCTCGCAGTCGTCGAGTCGCCGCGTCTTTATCGGCAGATTGCCGATCAATTGCGCCATCTCATCGACCAGCATGAATTCCCGGTCGGCAGCCGCCTGCCGCCCGAACGCGAGCTCGCGGAAAAGCTCGGCGTCTCCCGCCCCTCGGTGCGCGAGGCCCTGATCGCCCTCGAGGTCGAGGGCCGCGTGCGCATCCGCATGGGCTCGGGCGTCTATGTCGTCGATCCCGCGCAGGCCGCGGCGCAACTCGCCGGAGCCGGCTTTCCCGCCGAAGGGCCGTTCGAGGTTCTCGCGGCGCGCAGGCTGATCGAGGGGACGGTTGCGGCCGAGGCAGCGGCGCAGGCGACACCGGATCGGCTCGCCGAACTCGCCGGCATCCTCGACCAGATGGACCAGCCGGGCCTGCCGGCGGAGCGGCTGATCGCGCTCGACCGCGCCTTCCATGTCGAGATCGCCGCGATGCTCGGCAACACCGTGCTGGTGCGCTGCGTCGGCGAGCTCTTCGACCAGCGCATGAGCCCGTATTTCCGCCAGCTCGCGCAATATTTCGAGAACGAGCAGTCATGGCGCACGGCCGCCATCGAGCATCGCGCGATCCATAGCGCACTCGCCCGCGGGGATTGCGAAGCGGCGCGCGCGGCGATGTGCGCTCATCTCCAGGCCTCGCAGGAGCGCTTTTCGCAAAGCTTCGGCGAGACCGACCTCAAGCGGGCAGGCGAGCGTCAGCGCCGACCCGGCCCGATCAAATGACGCAAGGCCAGATCACATCCGTGACCTTCAGGGAGGACAGACGATGAAATTGCACTACGCCCTCGCCGCGCTCGCCGCCGGCGCTCTTTTCGCCGGCGCTCCGGCGCAAGCCCAGACCAAGCTGAAATGGGCCCATGTCTACGAGACCTCCGAGCCGTTCCACACCGAGTCGGTCTGGGCCGCCGAGGAGATCAAGAAGCGCAGCAACGGAAAGTACGAGATCACGGTCTATCCGGCCTCGCAGCTCGGCAAGGAGACCGACATCAACCAGGGCCTGACGCTGGGGACGGTCGACATGATCATCTCCGGCTCGAGCTTCGCCGCCCGCGCCTATCCGCCGATCGGCGTGACCTATTACCCCTTCATCTTCCGCGGCCCCGACCATTTGCTCGCCTATGTGAAGAGCGATGTCTTCAAGGAGATGGCCAAGGGCTATGAGGAGAAGAGCGGCCACCAGATCCTGGCTGTGACCTATTACGGCACGCGCCACACCACCTCGAACAAGCCGATCAAGACCTGCGCCGATATGAAGGGCCTGAAGATCCGCGTGCCCGACGTGCCGGCCTATCTCGCCATGCCGCGCGCCTGCGGCGCCAACACCACGCCGATCGCCTTCGCCGAGGTTTATCTCGCGCTGCAGAACGGCACGGTCGAGGCGCAGGAGAACCCGCTCAACACCATCGACGCCAAGAAGTTCTACGAGGTCCAGAAGCACATCGTGCTGACCGGCCATATCGTCGACCATCTCAACACGGTGGTCTCCAAGCAGCTCTGGGCCAAGCTCTCGCCCGAAGATCGCAAGCTCTTCACCGACGTCGCCCAGGAGGCGGCGACGCGCGCCACCAAGAAGATCCAGGACGACGAGGTGAAGCTCGTCCAGGTCTTCAAGGACAAGGGCCTCTCGGTCACCGAGATCGACAAGGCCGACTTTCTCGCCGCCGTGCAGAAGAACGTGAACTTCGAGCAGTACGGCTATCGCAAGGCCGACTGGGAGAGGATCCAGGCGATCAAGTGAGCTGACTGCAGGGCTCGTCATGCTCGGGCTCGACCCGAGCATCTCTTTCAGGAGATTCTCGGGTCTGCGCTTCGCTACGCCCGAGAATGACGCCTGGCACGCCGCCTTCGTTAGAAAAGACATGCCATGACCACGACGCCGGAAGTCCATACCCAAGTCACCAGCGAGGAGATCGCCCACGTCTTCGACGAGGCGCCGCCGCCGGCCGATCTCTCCGGCTATGGCCTCGAGGACTGGGCGACGTTCGCCGCCTTCTGGCTGATGGTCGCCTGCGTCGTGGCGCAGTTCTTCACCCGCTATGTGCTGAATGACAGCTTCGCCTGGACCGAGGAGATCGCGATCTATGCCCTGATCGTCGTGGTCTTCCTCGGCTCCGCGCTCTGCGTGCGTGCCTCGCGGCACATCCAGGTCGACTTCCTCTACCGCTATCTGCCGCATGGCGGTGGACGGGCGCTCTCGACCTTCGTCGACATCGTCCGTATCGGCTTCTTCGCCTATGGCACGGTGCTGACGCATCGCTATGCCGAGCTCATCCCGGACGAGATGATGACGACGATCCAGTTCCCGAAATCGATCGTGTTCTATGCGGTCGTGATCGCCTTCGCGCTGATGACGCTGCGCGCGATCCAGGTCGCCTGGCAGAACTGGCGCCGCGGCTACTCCGTGCTGGAGCGTCCCGCGGCCTTCGACGGCTCGGAGGCCTGAGAGAGACCATGCTGATCTTGCTCGGAACCTTCCTCGGCCTGATGGTGCTCGGCGTTCCCGTCGCCATCGCGATGGCCGTCGCCTCGCTCGCCTTCATCCTCGCCTCGGGCACGGTGCCGGACGTGATCCTGGCCCAGCGCATGATCGCCGGCGTCGAGAGCTTCCCGCTGTTGGCGGTGCCCTTCTTCATCCTCGCCGGCAACCTGATGAACATCGCCGGCGTCACCGGCCGCATCTACGCTTTCGCGGTCTCGCTCGTGGGCTGGATGCGCGGCGGTCTCGCCCAGGTCAACATCATCGGCTCGGTGATCTTCTCCGGCATGTCGGGCACCGCGATCGCCGATGCCGCCGGCATCGGCACGATCGAGATCAAGGCGATGAAGGACCACGGCTATTCGGCCGAGGTCGCGGTCGGCGTCACCGCGGCTTCCGCCACGCTCGGGCCGATCATCCCGCCGTCCTTGCCCTTCGTCATCTACGGCATGATGGCGAATACCTCGATCGGCGCGCTCTTCCTCGGCGGCGTCATCCCCGGCGTGATCATGACCCTGTTCATGATGCTCACGGTCGCGATCTTCGCCCGCATCTACAAATGGGGAGCGGATACCAAGTTCTCGCTGCGCGAGCTCGGCTCGGCCGGCGTCGAGGTGCTGGTCGTCATGGGCTTCCCGGTGCTGGCCTATGGGCTGGTCTTCGCCGGGCTCGATCCCAACCTCGCCATCGGCATCGCACTCGCCGTGCTGCTGGCCATGGACTACTACTTCAACTTCGCGGCAGTGATGGCGCTGATGACGCCGGTCATCCTGATCGGCGGCATGACCATGGGCTGGTTCACGCCGACGGAGGCAGCCGCCGCGGCGGTGATCTGGTCGCTCTTCCTTGGCCTGGTGCGCTACCGCTCGATGACCATGCGCAGCCTGACCAAGGCGACCTTCGACACCATCGAGACCACGGCCTCAGTGCTCTTCATCGTCACCGCCGCCTCGATTTTCGCCTGGCTGCTCACGGTATCGCAGACGGCCCAGCTGCTCTCCGACCTGATCCTCGGCTTCACCCAGAACAAGTGGGTGTTCCTGATCCTGGTCAACCTGCTGCTGCTCTTCATCGGCTGCTTCCTCGACACCATCGCGGCGATCACCATCGTGGTGCCGATCCTGTTGCCGATCGCGCTCAAGCTCGGCGTCGATCCGATCCATTTCGGCCTGATCCTGACGCTGAACCTGATGATCGGCCTCCTGCATCCACCGCTCGGCATGGTGCTGTTCGTGCTCTCGCGCGTCGCCAAGCTTTCGGTCGAGCGCACCACCATGGCGATCCTGCCCTGGCTGATCCCGCTCTTCGCGGCGCTGTTCGCGATCACCTTCATCCCCGAGCTGACGCTCTGGCTGCCGCGCACCATGGGCATGATCCGATAGCGGAAAAGGCGGTGGAGCCGGTCCTGGCGCCGGCTCCGCGGCCGCGGAACATGCCGCAACCTTCCTCGTTTCTCCTGATGGGACTGACGGTTGCGGCATGCGGCAGGCGGGGATCAGCTTTGCGCAGAACCCACTGTTACGCTGCCGCAGGAGATTGCCATCTTTGATGGCGAAGGGGGCACTACCGCGAGGTGGAGCCATGCGGGCGCTGATTGCGAAGATGTTGTCCCGGTTGGTCCGGGAACCCAGGATTGACGTCGTATTCGCCGATGGATCGCTCTATTCGGCCGGTCAAGGTGCTGTGCCGGCGATCAAGCTGCGTATCGCTGATCGCGAAACCGAGTTCAAACTGGCGCTCGATCCCGAGCTCGCGCTTGGCGAGGCCGTGATGGACGGCCGCGTCATCGTCGAACGCGGCACGATCTACCAATTGCTGGAGACGCTGGTCTGCGGCCTGTCGCGCCAGCCGCCCTCGGCCTGGGCCGGAGCCCTGGAGCGGTTGCGCACCTCGGTCAGGCGCCTGAAGCAGCACAACACACCAGCCTGGGCGAAGCGCAATGTCCATCACCATTACGACCTCAAAAGCGAGTTCTTCCGGCTCTTCCTCGATGCCGACCAGCAGTATTCCTGCGCCTTCTTCGAACGGCCGGATGCGACGCTGGAGGAGGCACAGGCCGCCAAGAAGCGGCGTATCACCGTGAAGCTGGCGCTGAAGCCGGGCCAGCGCGTGCTCGACATCGGCTCCGGCTGGGGCGGGCTCGGGCTTTCGATCGCGCGCGAGACCGGCGCCAAGGTGACCGGGATCACGCTGTCCGAGGAGCAACTTGCCGCGGCGAGCAAGCGGGCGGAGGAATCGGCCCTGCCGGTCGAGTTCCGCCTGCAGGACTACCGCGCTGTGAGCGAGCGCTTCGATCGCATCGTCTCGGTCGGCATGTTCGAGCATGTCGGCGTCGGCTATTACCGCGACTACTTCCGCAAGATCCGGGAGCTGCTCGAGGAGGACGGCGTCGCCCTGATCCATACGATCGGGCGGACGACGCCGCCCGGCGCCACCAACCCGTTCATCGCCAAGTACATCTTCCCCGGCGGCTATATCCCGGCGCTCTCGGAGGTGATGGCGGCGGTGGAGAAGGAGGGGCTGGTCATCGCCGATGTCGAGGTGCTGCGCCTGCATTATGCCGAGACGCTGAAGGCCTGGCGCGAGCGCTTCCTGGCGCGTCGCGAGGAAGCGGTCGCGATGTATGACGAGCGTTTCGCCAGGATGTGGGAATTCTACCTCGCCGCGTCCGAGGCGAGCTTCCGCTATGACGGCCTCGTCGTCTTCCAGCTCCAGCTCGCCAAACGGCTCGACACGCTGCCGATGACACGCGACTACATGAGCGAGAAGGGACGGGCTGCCGGGACGGTCGAACGGGCAGCCTGACCGGCGCGATTGAGCTGCCGCACCGCCCCCGCTAGGCTCCGGCCCGGCGGGGAGCATTAGCGGAGGTTGATCGTGCGATCATCGATGATTGCGCTTGCGGTGGCAGCGCAGATGTCAGCTCTTCCAGCCCTTGCCCAGGAACGCCAGCCTCGCGACGAGTTCTTCTGGCTCGGCGAGATCAACAAGGCCACGGCCGTGATCAACACGGATGAAGGCCTGCTGGACAAGGCGCTGGCGCCGCGCATCGCAGCGGGTCTCGGCAAGGTGCTGCAGGAGGGAGCCAGTCCCGGCGCGAAACGGCCTTCGACCGTGATCAGCTTCGAGCCGCTGCTGATCGCCGCCGCCGGCCAGGAAGTCACGCTGCTGCATGCCGGTCGCTCGAGCCAGGACATGCACGCGACCTATCGCGCCGCGATCCTGCGCGACGACATGGTGGCGCTCGCCGACCAGCTCAATCGCACCACGGCAACGCTGGTCGGGCTGGCGGAGAAGCATGCCGCGACCATCGTGCCGAACTACACCAATGGCGTCGCAGCCCAGCCGAACAGCCTAGGCCACACCCTGCTCGGTCATGCCGCCGGGCTCGAACGCGACGCCCAGCGCATCCGCGAGGCCTATGCCCGGATCGACCGCTCGGCCATGGGCACGACCGTGCTCAACGGCACGAGCTGGCCGCTCAACCGCAAGCGCATGGCCGATTATCTCGGCTTCGCTGCCATTGTCGACAACGCCTATGACGCCGGCCAGATCTCCTCGGCCGAGCATCCGGTCGAGGCGGGCGCGATCGTCACCAGCATCGCCCTCCATGCCGGCGCCTTCGTCGAGGACGTGATGACGCGATACGCCTTTGCGCGGCCCTGGATGCTGCTGCAGGAAGGCGACGGCAACACCTATGTCTCCAGCGCCATGCCGCAGAAGCGCAATCCCGGCCTGCTCAACACCACGCGCCAGCAGGCCTCGACCGCGATCTCGCTCGCGATGGGCGCCGCAATCCAGGCTCACAACATCACCCCGGGCATGAGCGACCCCAAGGACGTCAGGCCCAATAGCGCGATGGTGAAGAGCGCGGTCACCGTGCTCGCCAACTGGGACCGTATCCTGAAAGGGCTGGTGATCAGCCCCGAGCGGGCGCTGGAGGAATTGAACAGCGACTGGACCGCCTCGCAGGAACTGGCCGACCTCCTGATGCGCAAATACAGGCTGCCCTTCCGCGTCGGCCACCACTTCGCTTCCGAGGTCGTCTCCCACGCCAAGGATCACGACATCAAGCCGCTCGACTTTCCCTATGCCGAGGCGAGGCGTATCTACGCCGCAGCGGTCAAGGGCACGGATTATCCGGCCGAGCTTCCGATCAGCGAGGCCGAGTTCCGCGCCACGCTCGATCCCGTCGCGATCGTGCGCAACCGCGCGACCGTCGGCGGCCCGCAGCCGGCCGAGATAGAGCGGATGCTGGCGGCGGCCAAGGGCCGAATCGCGGAGCAGGGCGCCTGGATCAAGGAGCGGCGCGAGCGGATCGCGACCGCGCTCGCCAGGCTCGACAAGGATTTCGAGACGCTGCGGGCACGGGCGCAGTAGCGTAGCCTCGTCATCGGCGCGCTGTTTTTAGTGCGTGCTGATTTCACACGGAACCGCCATCGTCATCCTGGGCGAGCGCAGCTCGGCCCGGGATTCATCGTAGAGCTCCGGAACCTTACGATGGATCCCGGAGCTGCGCGGCTCCGCCGCTTGTCCAGGATGACGGCGTGGTTCCGAGTAATATCCGCATGCTCTAGGCGGGCGCCGGCCCGACATAGCGGGCGCGCGGGCGGATCAGCCGGCCGGTCTCGTTCTGTTCGAGCGCATGGGCGAGCCAGCCGGTGCAGCGCGCCGCCGCGAAGATCTGGAACGGCGCGGTTTCCGGCAGCTCAAGCCTCGCCGCGAGCGCGGACAGGGCGAAGTCGATATTCGGCTCCTCGCCGGTCAGCGCTCCGATCGCGGCCTGCGCCTGCACATAGGGAGCCGGCGCCTCGAAGGCCGCGAACAAGGCCCGCGCCCTGGGGTCGCCGTCGGGGTAGAGCGGGTGACCGAAGCCGGGCAGCTTGGCGCCGGTCTCCAGCCTTGCCGCGATCGCCGTCTCCAGCCCGTCGCGCTCGATTTCCCGCATCAGCGCCAGCACGCGCGGCGCGACGCCGCCATGCAAGGGACCGGACAGCGCCGCCAGCCCGGCCATGGCGCAGGCGGCGAGCGAGGCGCCCGTCGAGGCGGTGACGCGCGCAGCGAAAGTCGAGGCGTTGAGCTCATGGTCGGCGAGCAGCACCAGCGCTCGCCGGATCGGCTCGGAACCTTGTGCTTCGCAGCCCCAGGCTCGTGCCAGCCGCGCATGGATCGGCCCTTCGCCCGGCCCGCCGGCAATGGCGTCGACCAGCGCGTCGAGCACGGCGGCGGCTTCGAGATAGAGCGCCTTCTTGGCCCGCCCCGCCATCGGCCGGTCGGTTGCGGTCCGGGCGGCGATCACCGCGAAGATGCGATGGAGCGGCTCGCCCGGCGGGACGATCGTCGTCAAGGGCGGGAAGCGCTGTGTCCCGCAATTCCAGAGCAGGCGGGCGACGTCCTCGAGCTTGGCGCTCTCGGACAGGCGCGCCGCATCCTGTCCGCGATACCACAGGCCGCCGCGCTCGATCGTGGTGATGCCGGAGGCGAGCACGGGCTCGCCATAGGCGATCGCATCCTCGGCGATCGCGGCCGGGCGCCGGCCGCGCGCCTTGCGATGCTCCAGCCGGGCGACGTCCTCGGCGCGGTACAGGCTACGACGCGAGTCCCCTTCGTCGCCGCGGGCCTCGATCAGCCCGCGACTGACATAGGCGTAGAGCGTCTGCGGCTTCAGTCCGAGCCGCGCCATCGCCTCCTGCGCCGTCAGCCAGTCCTGCATCGCCTCTCGCTCGATAGATTGATTATATTGTTCAAGATTGATTCTAGCAGTGCGGAGACCGATCCTCAAGGCGAATGCTTTTGAGGAGTTCAACTCATGTCCGATGGTCTCGATGACGTCGTCGCCGCCCATACCGTGCTCTCGGAAGTCGACGGCGCCGCCGGTCGCCTGGTGATCCGCGGCCACAGCCTCGCGGAGCTCGCCGGCCGAACCAGCTTCGAGGAGATGGCGGCGCTGATGCTCGACGGCTTGCTGCCCGGCCTGCCGACGGGGCGCGAGTTGCCGGCTGCGCTCGGCCGCGCCCGTGCCGATCTCTTCGGCATCGTCGAGCGCACTGCACTTGCGGACGGTCTCGGACCGGTCGAGGCGGTGCGTGCCTGGACCGCTCAGATCATGGATGGGGAGGGGCCCGAGACGGCGCTGAAGCTGCTCGCTGCGCCGGCCGTCTTCACGGCGGCCGCTGTCCGCAAGCGGCGTGGCCTTGCCCCGATCGCGCCCGATCCAGCGCTGTCGCAGGCGGCCGATACGCTGCGCATGCTGCGCGGCGAGGCGCCGACGGCGACCCAGGCGGCGGCGCTCGACACCTATCTCGTTACCGTCGCCGATCACGGCCTCAACGCCTCGACCTTCGCGGCCCGCGTCGTCGCCTCGACCCGGGCCGGGCTGGTCTCGGCCGTGCTGGCCGGGATCAGCGCGCTCAAGGGTCCGCTGCATGGCGGCGCGCCGGGGCCGGTGATCGAGATGCTCGATGCGATCGGCGAGCCGGCCAATGCCCGCGCCTGGCTGGAGGATGCGCTGGGTCGCGGCGAGCGTTTGATGGGCTTCGGCCATCGCATCTATCGTGTCCGCGATCCGCGCGCCGATGCGCTGAAGCAGGCGATTGCGAAGCTCGGCGCCGATGCCGGGCGCCTGCGCCTTGCCGAGGCGGTCGAGCAGGCGGCGCTCGCCATCCTGCGCGAGCGCAAACCCGGCCGTTCGCTGGAAACCAATGTCGAGTTCTACACGGCGCTGCTGCTCGAGGCGCTCGGCTTCCCGCCCGAGGCCTTCACCTGCGTCTTCGCGCTCGGCCGCACCACCGGCTGGCTCGCCCATGCCCGCGAGCAGATCGAGACCGGCCGGCTGATCCGGCCGCAATCGGTCTATGTCGGCCCGCAGCCGCGGCGGGCGGCGTAGGAGAGAATGGGCGACGGCGTAGATGGCATCCGCGGGGAACCCTTCTCCCGAGTGGGAGAAGGGCAGGGATGAGGGCCTGCCCTAACCGCAGAAGGCGCTGCGGTATCCCCATCGCCCCAGTAATCAGCGGCGGTCCCTCACCCCTACCCCTCTCCCATCCGGGAGAGGGGTTCCCGCGCCTGTCTACGATGCCGTTAGCCAAACTGCGTAGAGTTCCGCTTGAGCACCATCACTGTCGGCAACCAGCTCAACGCGCCCCGGCGCGTCGAGGATCGCGCTGTCGCCGGCGGCGAGCGCCACGTCGTTCACCTGCCAGTCACCCTTGCGGGCGACCAACACCAGCAGGCCTTCGCTTGCGGCGAGCGACGCAGCGCCAGACAGGCGCTCGACCCGGTGCCGCCAGCGACCGCGCCGGGACATCACATTGAGATCGTCGATCGGCCCCTCGACCAGCAGCCCGTCGACGGCCCGGTCGGCGGCAAAGGGGTAGGGCGTGCTGGTGCGATCCAGCCTGACGCATTCGCCATCGCCGAAGGCCAGCGTGATGCCGGCTCCGGTCAGGACCGACAGCGTCCGGTCGATGCCGGGAAAGGATGAGAACGGTCCGTCCTGCCCGACATGGGCCATGCTGATGCGCCAGTCGAAATCATCAAGCGAGGCGCCTTCCGGCGCGACCGCGATCTCGGTGGTCGTCCCGCCGCCGTTTTTCCACGGCATGGAGAGGCAGTCGGCGGCGCGGATGATGCGCATCGAACGGTCCTTCGAATTCAAGCGGGTCCCCTTGTCATTCCGGGGCGTCCGAAGGGCGAACCCGGAACCCACGACGGGGTGCACCGTGATGGTCAGGTCGGGCTCGCCCAGTCATGGGTTCCGGGTTCTCCGCTGCGCGGAGCCCCGGAATGACACGTGGGGTCAGCCCAAAATCCCCGGCAGCTTCAGGCCCTTCTCTCGGGCGCAGTCGAGCGCGATGTCGTAGCCGGCATCGGCATGGCGCATCACGCCGGTGGCCGGGTCGTTCCAGAGCACGCGTTCCAGCCGCTTGGCTGCTTCCGGCGTGCCGTCGGCGACGATGACGACGCCTGAATGCTGCGAATAGCCCATGCCGACGCCGCCGCCATGGTGCAGCGAGACCCAGGTCGCGCCGCCGGCGGTGTTGAGCAGGGCGTTGAGCAGCGGCCAGTCGGAGACCGCGTCCGAGCCGTCCTTCATCGCTTCGGTCTCGCGGTTAGGCGAGGCGACCGAGCCGGAATCGAGATGGTCGCGGCCGATCACGATCGGCGCCTTGACTTCGCCCTTGGCCACCATCTCGTTGAAGGCGAGGCCGAGCCGGTGCCTGTCACCGAGGCCGACCCAACAGATGCGCGCCGGCAGGCCCTGGAACTGGATGCGCTCGCGCGCCATGTCGAGCCAGTTGTGCAGGTGCTTGTCGTCGGGCAGCAGCTCCTTGACGCGCTGGTCGGTGCGGTAGATGTCCTCCGGATCGCCGGAGAGAGCGGCCCAGCGGAACGGGCCGATGCCGCGGCAGAACAGCGGGCGGATATAGGCCGGCACGAAGCCCGGGAAATCGAAGGCGTTGTCGACGCCCATATCCTTGGCCATCTGGCGGATGTTGTTGCCGTAGTCGAGCGTCGGCACGCCCATCCTCTGGAAGTCGAGCATCGCCTTCACATGCTCGGCCATCGACTTCTTGGCGGCCTCGATGGTACCCGCCGGGTCGCGCTCCTTACGCTCCTCCCACTCTTCCAGGGTCCAGCCGGCCGGCAGATAGCCGTTGAGCGGATCATGCGCCGAGGTCTGGTCGGTGACGACATCCGGGCGGATGCCGCGGCGGACCATGTCGGGGAAGATCTCGGCGGCGTTGCCGAGCACGCCGACCGAGACGGCGCGGCCCTTGGCGTGGGCGGCTTCGATGATCTTCAGGGCTTCGTCGACGCTGTCGGCCTTCTCGTCGAGATAGCGGGTGCGCAGGCGGAAATCGATGCTCGACGGCTTGCACTCGACCGCGATCATCGAGGCGCCGGCCATGGTCGCGGCCAGCGGCTGGGCGCCGCCCATGCCGCCGAGCCCGCCGGTCAGAACCCATTTGCCCTTGAGCGAGCCGCCATAATGCTGGCGGCCGACCTCGACGAAGGTCTCGTAGGTGCCCTGAACGATGCCCTGCGTGCCGATATAAATCCAGGAGCCGGCCGTCATCTGGCCGTACATCATCAGCCCGAGCTTATCGAGATGATGGAAATGCTCCCAATTGGCATAGGCCGGGACGAGGTTGGAATTCGCGATCAGCACGCGCGGCGCGTCCGCATGAGTCCTGAAGATGCCGACCGGCTTGCCGGACTGGACCAGCAGGGTCTCGTCGGCCTCGAGCGAGCGCAGGCTGGCGCAGATCCGGTCGAAATCCTCCCAGGTGCGGGCGGCGCGGCCGATGCCGCCATAGACCACGAGCTCACCCGGCTTCTCGGCGACATCCGGGTCGAGATTGTTCATCAGCATGCGCAGCGCAGCTTCGGTCAGCCAGGACTTGGCGCTGCGCTCGTTGCCGTGGGGCGCGCGGATGACGCGGCTGTTGTCGATGCGGGTCATGGCTTGCTCCGTTCGAGCTTGGTGGCGGCGGCGATCGCGGCCTCGATCATGGTGGAGAGAGTGGCTTGCAGGCTGGCGGCCTTGGCGGGCGCGAAGGTCCAGGGCGCGGCTTCGTCGTCGAGATAGGCCGAGAGCGCGATCTCCATCTGGAGCGCGTGAACGTGCTCGGCCGGTTGGCCGTAATGGCGGGTGATCCAGCCGCCCTTGAAGCGGCCGTTGACCACCTGCGTGAAGGCGCTGTCGGCCATCGCCGCGGCGGCAGCGGCCTCGACGGAAGGTGCAGCGCTCGCGCCGGAATTGGTGCCGAGATTGAGCGTCGGCAGCGTGCCGGGGAACAGGCGTGGGATCACCGGCTTGATCGAATGGCAGTCCCAGAGCAGGCAGAAGCCGTGCCGTGCCCTGGCGTGTGCGATCTCGGCGGCGAGTGCGTCGTGATAGGGCCGGAAGTAAGCCTCGCGCCGGCGGATAATCTCGGCCTCGTCCGGCGTGGTCTGCCAGATCGGCGCGCCGTCGAAGGTGGTGGTCGGCACCAGCTCGGTCGTCGCCTGGCCGGGATAGAGCGAGACGCCGGCCGGGTCGCGGTTAAGGTCGATGACGAAGCGCGACAATTGCGCCTCGACGATGCTCGGCTGGAAGCGCTCGGCGAAGGCGTAGAGCTGGCGCATATGCCAGTCGGTGTCCTCGACGAGGCGGCCGCGCGCATTGAGCTGCGCCGCGACCTCGCCCGGCAGGCCGGTGCCGGGATGCGGCATCGACAGCACGAGCGGGGAGGCGCCGCGCGTGACGGAGACGGTGTTGGTGCTCATGCACGGCGTCCTTCGCTGTGTCGCCGGGCGTTGAAGCCGAGCGACATCCCAACGAGAAAAAGCGCGGGGAACCCCTCTCCTGTAAGGAGAGGGGCAGGGGTGAGGTGTAGGCCCGAAATCGTTGGCCTGAACCCGACCGCGCGGTGAGCGCCGCGCCTCACTGGTCGAGGGGCCGACCCCTCACCCTGCCCTCTCCCTCCGGGAGAGGGTTCCCCGCGCTTGTTGTTGCGAGGGCTCACCTCTCGAACTCCGCGAAGCTGTCGACGCCGGCCGCCTGGCCGAGCGCACCCGAGAGGACGAGTTCCGTCGCCGCCGCGAGATCTGGCGCGAGATAGCGGTCCTCGGTCAGCGGCGCGATTCTTTCGCGGATCAGCGCCAGAACGGGCTCCAGCCGCGGCGAGGTCTTCAGCGGCCGGTGATGCTCGATCGCCTCGGCGGCGGCCATGAGTTCCACGGCGACGATGCTCGCCGCGTTCTTCGCCATCTCGATCAGGCGGAAGGCGCCATGCGTCGCCATCGAGACATGGTCTTCCTGATTGGCCGAGGTCGGGATGGTGTCGACCGAGGCCGGATAGGCCCGCTGCTTGTTCTCCGAGGCGAGGGCCGCGGCCGTCACCTGCGCGATCATGAAGCCGGAGTTGAGGCCGGCATCGCGGGCGAGGAAGGGCGGCAGGCCGCTCATGACGGGATCGACCAGCAGCGCGATGCGGCGCTCGGCGAGGTTGCCGATCTCGCAGACGCCCATCGCCAGCATGTCGGCGGCGAAGGCGACCGGCTCGGCGTGGAAATTGCCGCCCGAGACGATCTCGCCCGGCCCGAGCACCAGCGGATTGTCGGTGACCGCATTGGCCTCGATCGCCAGCGTCGCCACGACATTGGCGAGCAGGTCGCGCACCGCGCCCATCACCTGCGGCTGGCAGCGCAGCGAATAGGGGTCCTGCACCTTGGAGTCGCCGAAGCGGTGGCTCTCGCGGATCTCGCTGCCGGCGATCAGCTGTAGCAGCAATGCTGCGACCTTGATCTGCCCGGGCTGGCCGCGCAGCTGCTGGATGCGCGGGTCGAACGGCGTGTCCGAGCCCTTCAGCGCATCGACCGAGAGCGCGCCGGCGATCAGCGCCGCATCGAAGACGCGGGCGATGCTGGCGAGCCCGGCCAGCGCCAGCGAGGCCGAGACCTGCGTGCCGTTGATCAGCGCGAGGCCCTCCTTGGCGCCAAGCGCCAGCGGCGCCTGGCCGATGCGCTTCAGCGCCTCGGCCGCCGGCAGCACTTCGCCCTTCAGCCTGACCTCGCCGACGCCCATCAGCGCCGCGGTGAGATGTGCGAGCGGGGCGAGATCGCCCGAGGCGCCGACCGAGCCCTTGGCCGGCACGACCGGCAGCGCGCCGGCCCTTAGCGCGCCGATCAGCGCCTCGACCACCACGGGGCGGACACCGGACGCGCCGCGGGCCAGGCTCGCCGCCTTCATGGCGAGGATCAGGGAAACGACCTCGTCCGGCAAGGCAGGGCCGGTGCCGACCGCATGCGAGAGGATGAGGTTGCGCTGCAGCTTGGCGAGATCATTGTCGGCGATGCGCACGCTGGCGAGCTTGCCGAAGCCGGTATTGACGCCATAGGTCACGGTGCCCGCGGCGACGATGTCGTCAACGATCGCCTGCGCGGCGGCGATCGCGCCGGTCTCCGTGAGAGAGATGGTGGCGCCGTCGAGGACATCGCGCCAGTCGGCGAGGCGGGCCTCGCCGGGAGTGAGGGAGAGCGTGGTCATTGTCCGTTCCGGATGCGGGCGTGAAGCGGGTTGAAGCCGATGCGGTAGGCGAGTTCGGCCGGGCGCTCGATCTCCCAGATCGCGAGATCGCAGGCCTTGCCGGCTTCGAGCGTGCCGATCTCATCCTGGAGGCCGAGGGCGCGGGCGGCGTTGCGGGTCATGCCGGCCAGCGCCTCCTCCGGCGTCAGCCGGAACAGAGTGCAGCCCATGTTCATGGTCAGCAGCGGCGAGGTCAGCGGCGAGGTGCCGGGATTGGCGTCGGTGGCGAGCGCGATCGGCACGCCATGCTGGCGCAGAAGCTCGATCGGCGGTTTCACCGTCTCGCGCAGGAAGTAGAAGGCGCCGGGCAGCACCACCGCGACAGTGCCGGCCTTGGCCATGGCGATCACGCCGGCTTCGTCGAGATGTTCGAGATGGTCGGCCGAGAGCGCGCCAAAGCCGGCGGCCAGCGCCGCGCCGCCGAGATTGGAGAGCTGCTCGGCGTGGATCTTGATCGCAAGGCCCTTCGCCTTGGCTGCGGTGAAGACGCGGGCGGTCTCGTCGGGCGAGAAGGCGATGCCCTCGCAGAACACGTCAACGGCGTCGGCGAGCTTCTGCTCGGCGATCGCATCGAGCATCGGGCCGCAGACCAGGTCGATATAGTCGCCGGAGCGGCCCTTGAATTCGGCCGGCACGGCATGGGCGCCGAGGAAGGTGGTCTGCACTCCGACCGGACGCTCGCGCCCGAGCCGGCGGGCGACGGCCAAGACCTTGACCTCGCTCTCGGTATCGAGCCCGTAGCCCGACTTGATCTCGACGGTGGTGACGCCTTCGGCGATCAGGGCAGCGAGGCGCTTGTCGGCGCTGGCGAAAAGCTCGTCCTCGCTCGCCGCGCGCGTCGCCTTGACGCTGGAGACGATGCCGCCGCCGGCGCGGGCGATCTCCTCATAGCTCGCGCCCTTGAGGCGCAGTTCGAACTCGTTGGCGCGGTCGCCGCCATAGACGAGATGGGTATGGCAATCGATCAGCCCCGGCGTGATCCAGCGCCCCTCGCAGTCGACCACCTCGGCGCTGCCGAAGGCGGGCGCCTTGGCGCGCGGGCCGGCGAAAGCGATGCGGCCGTCACGGGTGACGACGACGCCGTCCTCGATCGCGCCATAGGGCGTGCCTGCATCGGCCGCCATGGTCGCGAGCCGTGCGTTGGTCCACACTCGCTCGCTGGGGGAAGGGGTCGCCAACACGTCGCTTCCTCTCGACTTCATTCGCCTTATGGCTATGCTAGACAATTGCATATGCAATTAGCAAGCTTCATTTGCATATGCAATTAAACGAGGACGCCAGCGTGACCGGATCGACGACACTGCATCTCGCCCAGGCGCTGCTGCCCGAGGGCTTCGCCGAGAACGTCACGCTGACGCTCGCTCATGGAACGATCATGTCGGTCGCGGCGGGGCAGGCGGCACCTGCGGGTGCGACGAAGCTCGCAGGCCTCGCGCTGCCCGGCCTTCCCAATCTGCACAGCCACACCTTCCAGCGCGGCATGGCCGGCCTCGCCGAGCGGCGCGGCGCTTCCGAGGATTCCTTCTGGACCTGGCGCGAGGTGATGTACCGCTTCCTCGACCGCCTGAGCCCGGACGATGTCCAGGCGATCGCGGCGCAGGCCATGGTCGAGATGCTGGAAGGCGGTTTCACCGCCCTCGCCGAGTTCCATTATCTGCATCACGACAAGGATGGCCGTCCCTATGGCGACATCGCTGCGATGGGGGCGGCGATCGCGGCGGCGTCCGAAGAGACCGGCATCGGCCTGACCCTGTTGCCGGTGCTCTATCGCTACGGCAATTTCGGCAATGCGCCGGCCGCGGCTGGCCAGCGCCGCTTCCTCAACGATCGCGATGCCTATGCCCGCCTGATCGAAGGCAGCGAGAAGGCGGTAGCCAGTCTGCCGGACGCCCGCGTCGGCCTCGCCCCGCATTCGCTGCGGGCGGTGGCGCTCGAAGACCTGACCTGGATTACGGAGCTGCGCCAGAACGTGCCGCTGCACATCCATGTCGCCGAGCAGACCCGCGAGGTCGACGACAGCCTCGCCATTACCGGCCGCCGCCCGGTCGAGCTGCTGATGCATAACGTCGCGGTCGACGCACGCTGGTGCCTGATCCATGCGACGCATCTCAGCGATGCCGAACGTGATGCGATGGCGCTGTCCGGCGCCGTCGCGGGCCTGTGCCCGATCACCGAGGCCAATCTCGGCGATGGCATCTTCGACGGCGTGCGCTACCGCGAGAAGGGCGGACGCATCGGCGTCGGCAGCGATTCCAATGTCGAGATCGGGGCCGGCGGCGAACTGCGCCTGCTCGAATATTCGCAGCGTCTGCGCGACCGGCGGCGTGCGCTCTGGGCTGAAGCTGGCGTCTCGGCCGGTCTCAGGCTCTGGCAGGACGCCTGCGCCGGCGGGGCGCAGGCCTGTGGCCGCAGCATCGGCGCGATCGCCGCCGGCCACCGCGCCGACCTCGTCACGCTCGATGCCGAGCATCCCGCCATCGTCGGCAAAGGCGGCGACTTCGCCCTCGACAGTGCGATCTTCGCCGCTCCTGCTCTGCCGGTCGCGGAGGTGATCGTCGGTGGAAAGCCTGTGGTCAGCGCCGGCCGCCACATTGACCGCGCCCGCATCGCTGCCCGCTATGGCCAGGTGATCCGCAATCTCCTCGCCTGAGAGTCAGGGAGCCGATGTCAGCCCCTCAGATCGATGCCGTGACGCTGGATGGAGCCGGGCCGCTCTACGACCAGATCCGCCGCGCGGTCCGCGATCTGATCCTGGCCGGGACCTGGCCGCCGGGCACAGGGGTGCCGCCGGAACACGCACTGATGGAGCGTCTTGGCGCCTCCCGCATGACCGTGCATCGCGCGCTCGCGCAGCTTGCCCGCGAGGGGCTGATCACGCGCCGGCGCCGTTCGGGCACGATCGTCGCGAGCCCGCCGGCGAGCCACGCCATGCTCGACATCCTCTCGATCCCGCAGGAGGTTCGCGAGCTCGGGCAGGCCTACAGCTATCGCATCCTGCAACGGCGTGACGGCAAGGTGCAGCGTGAGATTGCCGCGCGCTTCGGGCTCGGTCGAGCCGCCGAGATCGCACACCTGACCTTGCTGCATTTCGCGGGAAGCGCGCCGCATGTGCTGGAAGACCGGGTGATCCATCTTTCGACCATCCCGCAGGTCGCGGACGAGACCTTTGCCGAGACGCCGCCGGGCGACTGGCTGCTTCAGAACAGCCTCTGGAGCCAGGCGGAGCACGCGATCAGCGCAGTCGCCGCCGAGCCGCACGAGGCGGAGCTGTTGAAGGTCGATGCCGGGGAGCCTTGCCTCCTGGTCGAGCGCCGGACCTGGAACCAGGCCGAGCCGATCACCGCCGTGCGATTGCTCTATCCGGGCGGCCGCCACCGCTTCGTCGGCCGTTTCGGGCCTTACGGACAGGTGTAAGGGGGCGAGTGGCGAATGGCGAGTGGAATTCGCCAATCGCCATTCGCCTCTTTATCAGCAGGAGTAGCGGACGCGCCGGCCCCATTCGTCACGGCCGACGCAGACGCGGTCCGGTGACGTCGCGTGGCCGATGATGGCGCCGCCGGCGCCGCCGATCGCAGCGCCGGCCAGAGCGCCACCGGCGCGACCCGTCGCGGCGCCGCCGATGAGGGCACCCGCTCCAGCGCCGATCAGCGCACCGGTCGCGGTTCTTTCTTCACGGGGCGTGCACGCACCAAGCGCAGCCACCGCGGCGGTCACGAGAAGGAACTTCTTCATCATCGGACGTTTCCTTTGCTTGTGTCTGCTGCGAACGCGCACATGGCGCATCGCGGCGAGGCATCGCCTGTTCGCCGCCTGGTTTCGCACCGACGCAAATCCGCGCGGCCGATCGTTCGCTGCCCTGTCAAACAGCAGGCTCCGGGTTTTGTTCCGCGTCGCGCTCGGCTGGGCCTTCGTCCGGCCGATCCCCGGGACTTCTGAAGCGCACAATTTTGTCGTCTGAGGCGGGAACCTAGGCGCTGACGCCGGGTTGAAGGGACAGGCCGGCCTCGCGCCGTCCAGTCCGATATTCATGGAGGAACCGATGAGCGCTACGATGACCGCAGCCTCTCACGCCGCCAACCCGCTGATCGCCGGCGCTCGCGTTGCCGGCACCGATGTCTACAACACCGCCAGCGAGCATCTCGGCTCGATCTACGACGTCATGCTCGACAAGGCGACCGGCAAGGTCGCCTACGCGATCATGTCGTTCGGCGGCTTTCTCGGCCTCGGTGAGAAATACCACCCGATCCCGTGGAGCATGCTCGACTATGACGTCGAGAAGGGTGGCTATGTCGTCCCACTCACCCGCGAGAAGCTCGAAGCCGCTCCGATGTACGGCGCCGATGGCGAGCCCGACTGGCACGACAAGGAGTACGGCAAGCGGGTGCACGATTACTACGGCACGATGCCGTACTGGATGATGTGAGAGCGCGCCGTACGGCCTGCGTTCCACACAAGGGCGCAACTCGCGGCGGTCGCTATCCCCCCAGCCGGATCGTCGTGATTGCGTGGTGCGGGCCGAAAGGTCCGCACCTTTTTCATGCGCCGATGTGCAGGGCGGGCAGGGAACTTCGCGGGGAGCCGAGCGTCATTGTGTGCCGGCTGGGCGCCGACCAGCCGCGGTGGGGCCGGGCGTTCGTATATCGTCGAGGTCATCATGCATATCCGCTATGGCTACCGGATCGAGGTCGTCTGCGAGCAGCCGACTGCCCTGCTCGTGCTGCTCGATATTCATCCCTCGCGCCGGCACGATCTGATCCGTCCGGATGAGATGCGCGTGGCGCCTGTCATGGGCCGGCCTGCGCCGATCGAGATCAGCCAGCATCTCGATCCGTTCGGCAACATCTGCCGCCGCTTCACCGCGCCGGCAGGTGGTGTCGTGCTCGCATGCGAAGGCCTCATCCATGATAGCGGCGAGCCAGATGCAGCTGATCCTACTGCCCGCGAAGTTATGCCGGCGGACCTGCCGGACGAGGTCCTGCCCTATCTGCTCGGCAGCCGCTATTGCGAGACCGACCGGCTGGCTGACGCCGCCTGGAGCCTGTTCGGCCAGATCGCGCCGGGCTGGGCTCGTGTTCAGGCCGTGACCCAGTTCGTCCATAACCATGTCAGCTTCGGCTACGCCTTTGCGCGCAACACCCGGACCGCAGCCGAGGCCTTCGAGGAGCGGATCGGGGTCTGCCGGGATTTCGCCCATCTCGCCATCGCGCTTTGCCGCTGCCTCAACATCCCGGCGCGTTATTGCAACGGCTATCTCGGCGATATCGGCGTCGTGCCCAACCCGGCGCCGATGGACTTCAACGCCTGGTTCGAGGTCTGGCTCGGTGGGCGCTGGTTTACATTCGACGCCCGGCACAACCAGCGCCGCATTGGCCGCATCGTCCTCGCTCGCGGTCGCGACGCGACCGACGTGCCGATGATCACCTCCTTCGGTCCGCACTGGCTGCGGCGCTTCGAGGTGATCACCGAAGAGGTCGAGGAGGAACCGCTGCGGATTGCGCCGCCGGCGACCCGCCTTGTTCCCGCCAAGAGAGACGCCCATATCGCCGCCTGACATGGCGAAACTGTCGGACCCGTTACCCGAGCTTGAAACGCCGGCGCCAACGCGCTGCTTCCGCGTCATCGCCAATGCGCGTGCCGGCACGGTGCTGGAAGCGGGAGCCGACACCTTCGCGCGGCGCATCGAAGCGGCGTTCGAGGCCGCCGGTTGCCGCGCCGAAGTCGAACTGGTGCCGCCGCGCCAGTTGCGGGAACGCTTGCAAGCCGCGGCTGCCGACGAAGCTACGATCCCCGTCATTGCCGGCGGGGACGGCACCATCAATGGCGCTTTGCCGGTCCTGATCGGCTGCCAGCGGCCGGTCGGCGTGCTGCCGCTCGGCACGATCAACGTGCTCGGCCGTGATCTCGGTCTCACCGGCACGGTGGAGCAGCAGATCGCCGCGCTCTGCCAGGGCGAGCCGGTGGCGATGGATCTCGGCAGCGTCGATGGCCGCCTGTTCCATTCGGTCTCGGGCATGGGCTTCTTCAGCCTGATGGCGCGCCAACGCGAATATGCGCGCCGGCGCTTTCCCTTCAGCCGGCTCGTCGCCTTCCTCTTCGCCGCGATCCGCTCGATCCTGTTCACCCGTCCTATCCGCATCGAGATGGAGATCGCCGGCGAGCGCCGTCTGGTCGAGGCCGATGCGGTTCTGGTCACCGTCAACCAGTTCGACGGTGCCGAATGGCGTCGCACCTGTCTCGATGGCGGCGAGTTCGAGATCCATATCCTCGATACCGGCGGCCCCCTCTCGCGCGCCAAGGCGGCGTTCTCGATGCTGACCGGTGGCTGGCGCAACTCCCGGCACCTGGTCTCGCTGACGGGCACCGCCGTCACCCTGACCCGTCGCGACAAGCGCCGCGGCCATGTCACCTTCGACGGCGAGGTCGAGCGCCGCGCCAGCCCGTTTGCCTATCGTCTGCTGCCAGGTGCGTTGCGCGTCATCGCAGCGCGCTCCCAAGAGACCTGACCATGCCCCGCCCAATCATGGCCCCGCGCTTTCGGACGACGACCTGATGTTCCTGCTCCAGCCTCGCTTCCTTCTGCCCGTCGCCGCCGCCTTCGGTTTCGTCGGGCTGGCGATCTTTGTCGCCTCGGGCCGCGACTTCGCCTTCGACACCACGTTGGTGATGCTGTTTCGCGATGCCGCCGACCCCTCGGTGCCGATCGGCCCTGCCTGGTTGCGCGAGATGATGCGCGACCTCACCGCGCTCGGCAGCTTCGTCGGATTGGGCATCGCGACGGTGATCGCGGCGCTGACGCTGAGACTTTGCGGCCATCGGCCGCTGGCGATCGGCCTGGTGGTCAATGTCCTGGCGGCGACAGTGACGAGCACGTTGCTCAAGCTCGCCTTCGGCCGCGAGCGGCCGGGTATCGTCGAGCATGCCGCGCTGACCTTCACCGCGAGCTTCCCGAGCGGTCACGCCTTCCTTTCAGCGGTGGTGCTCCTCGGCATTGCCGGCTTCGTCGGTATCGCCTCGCGCCGCGCCGACATCGCCCGGGTCTGCCTGTGGACGGCCTGGGTCCTGATCATCGCGATCGGGGTGAGCCGGATCTATCTCGGCGTGCACTGGCCGAGTGACGTGCTCGGCGGCTGGTGCCTTGGCGTCGCCTGGTCCGGCCTCGCCATCTTCCTGATCGGACGTTTCGCGGCTCGGACGGAAGCGAAGATGGCGCAGGTCACCGCGGCAGGCGGCGAGCCAGCCGTGTGAGACGGGCCGGGGCCTTCAGCTACGCGCTCCATCAGGAGAGGAAGCAGCCTGAGGGCGTCGAGATCTCGGTCGGCAGGCACGGCCTGTCGATCAAGGCGAAATAGGCTGGCCGCTCAGCTGTTCGCCAGGATCATGTTGCGGACGATCGGGTAGATCTGGCTCTCCCATTTGCGGCCCGAGAACACGCCGTAATGGCCGACGCCGGCCTGCATGTGGTGGCGCTTGCGGAAGGGCTTGAGCCCACGGCAGAGGTCGTGCGCCGCCGCGGTCTGGCCGAGCGAGCAGATGTCGTCGCGCTCGCCCTCGACCGTGAGCAGCGCCGTCTTGCGGATCGCGCCGCAATCGACGCGCTCGCCGCGATAGGTCAGCGTGCCCGCCGCCAGCCGCGCCTCCTGGAAGATCCACTGCACGGTCTCGAGATAGAACTCGGCCGGCAGGTCGAGCACCGCGAAATACTCGTCGTAGAAGGCCTTGATCGTTTGCGCCTTCTCGGTTTCGCCGGCTGCGAGGTGGGTGAAGAGATCGATATGTGCATTGACGTGCCGGCTCATGTTCATCGCCAGGAAGGCGCCGAGCTGGACGAAGCCGGGATAGACGCGGCGACCGGCGCCGCCATAGCGCCGCGGCACGCTCGAGATCAGGTTGCTGCGGAACCACTCGATCGGCTTGTCGCTGGCGAGCCGGTTGACCGCGGTCGGGTTGATGCGGGTGTCGACCGGCCCCGCCATCAGCGTCATGCTGCGGGCCTGGGCGCGATGGCCGGCCTGCGCCATCACTGCCGCCGCGGTGAGCACCTGCACACAAGGCTGGCAGACCGCGACGAGATGTGCCTGCGGACCGAGCACGTCGAGGAAGTGGATCAGATAGTCGACATAGTCGTCATAGCCGAAGGGGCCGGCCTCGAGCGGCACGTTGCGGGCATTGTGCCAGTCGGTGATGTAGACGTCGTGATCCTGCAGCAGCGTCGCGACGGTGTTGCGCAGCAAGGTGGCGAAATGCCCCGACATCGGCGCGACCACCAGCACCTTCGACTGGGCGAGATCGCTGTCCTTGCGGAAATGCAGCAAGGTACCGAAGGGCAGGGTCAGCGCCGCCTCTTCGATGATAGGCACGTCGCGATTCCCGACGCGGGCGCTGGCGATGCCATAGGGCGGGCGCTCATGCGTGAGCTCGGCCCGCGTCACCATCTCGTAGCCGGCGGCCGCGGCACGCAGGCTCAGCGGCTCGCCGAGCAAGGCGCGGCTGCCGAGCGTCACGATCGCCGCCTGGGCGAGCGCGCGAGCCGGATCGAACAGGTCGGACTGGGCCTGATAGGCGAGATAGAGCATCCGTCTGGTGATCCCGATCGTGCCGCGCCTGCATGGGCCGGTTCACCGTGCAATCGCCGTGCCCGCGCCGCCGCGCTCGTGCCGGCGTCGCTGGAACGTCTCTTGCTACGTTGGCTCTCCCAGGGCCGAGGATGCCGAGCATGCCTGCCACCACGCTGACCATCAGCAGCAAGAACTACTCGTCCTGGTCGCTGCGCGGCTGGCTGCTCTGCCAGCTCGCGGGTCTCGAGGTCGAGGAGATCATGCTCTCGGTCGACGATCCCTCGGCGCGGGCCGAACTGCTGCTGCTCTCGCCCTCCTTCCTGGTGCCCTGCCTGCGCCATGACGGCACGAAGGTCTGGGACACGCTCGCCATCGCCGGCTATCTCGACGAGCTGAAGCCCGAGGCCGGGCTGCTGCCGGCCGAGGTCGGCGCGCGCGCCCATTGCCGCGCCATCTCCGGCGAGATGCATTCGGGCTTCGCCAATCTGCGCTCGGCCCTGCCGATGAACCTCAAGGCGCATTATCCCGGCTTCAAACTCTGGGCCGGCGCCCAGGCCGATATCGACCGCGTCACCGAGATCTGGCGCGACTGCATCGCCAGCTATGGCGGGCCCCATCTCTTCGGCGAACGGCTCACCATGGCGGACGCGATGTATGCGCCGGTCTGCCTGCGCTTCCTGACCTATGACGTCGGGCTCGACCCGCTCAGCCGGGCTTATTGCCAGACGATCCTCGGCTGGCCGGCGCTGCAGCGCTGGATCGCGGCCGCGAAGACCGAGCCGGACGAACTCGAGGAGCTCGACGCCGAGTTCTGAAGGCGCGGCCAGGACTGAAATTTCAGATTCTGCATGCGGGCCTGTTCTTCGTGCATGGCGCGCGCCGGCCAAAGGCGCTAACACGGCCGTCCGTTGTCAAGACAAGCTCGGGAGGCCCTGCCCATGAATGCTCCGTTCAAGAACCTGATCGCCGGCGAGTGGGCCGCGTCGCAGAACGCCTCGCGCAACATCAACCCGTCCAACACCAACGATGTCGTCGGCGAGTATGCGCAGGGCTCGGTCGATGACCTGAACAACGCGGTCGCCGCCGCCAAGGCTGCCTTCCCGGCCTGGAGCCGCACGACGCCGCAGGAGCGCTACGAGGTCCTGAAGAAGGCCTCCGACGAGATTCTCGCCCGCAAGGACGAGCTCGGCCGCCTGCTCTCGCGTGAAGAGGGCAAGACGCTGGCGGAGGGCATCGGCGAGGCCGGCCGCGCCGGCCAGATCTTCGCCTTCTTCGCCGGCGAATGCCTGCGTCTGGGCGGCGAGAGCATCCCCTCCGTGCGCCCCGGCGTCGGCGTCGAGGTCACCCGCGAGCCGGTCGGCATCATCGGCATGATCACGCCCTGGAACTTCCCGATCGCGATCCCGGCCTGGAAGATGGCTCCGGCCCTGGCCTACGGTAACTGCGTCGTGATCAAGCCGGCCGACCTCGTGCCCGGCTCGGCCTGGGCGCTGGTCGACATCATCCAGCGCGCCGGCCTGCCCAAGGGCGTGCTCAACCTGGTGATGGGCCGCGGCTCGGTCGTCGGCCAGGCGCTGCTCGAGCACAAGGATGTGCACGCGATCTCCTTCACCGGCTCGGTCTCGACCGGCCGCAAGGTCGCCACGGCTTGCATCGCGGGCAATCCGATGAAGAAGGTCCAGCTCGAGATGGGCGGCAAGAACCCGCTCGTGGTGCTCGATGATGCCGACCTCAAGGTCGCGGTCGAGGCGGCGGTGCAGGGCGCGTTCTTCTCGACGGGCCAGCGCTGCACGGCCTCATCACGCCTGATCGTCCAGGCCGGCATCCATGACCGCTTCGTCGAGGCGGCGATCGAGCGGCTGAAGGGCGTCACCGTCGACGACGCGCTGAAGGCCGGCACCACCATCGGCCCGGTTGTCGACCAGAGCCAGCTCGACCAGAACCTGAAATACATCCAGATCGCCCGTGACGAGGGTGGCAAGCTCGCCTGGGGCGGCGAACTGCTCAACCGCGAGACCCCCGGCTTCTACCTGCAGCCGGCGCTGTTCACCGAGACGACGAATGCCATGCGCATCTCGCGCGAGGAGGTCTTCGGCCCGGTCGCCAACGTCGTCCGCGTCAAGGACTACGAGGAGGCGCTCGCCGTCGCCAACGACACCGAGTTCGGCCTGTCCTCGGGCATCTGCACGACCTCGCTGAAGCATGCGACGCACTTCAAGCGCAATGCCGAGGCCGGCATGGTGATGGTCAACCTCGCCACGGCCGGCGTCGACTACCATGTGCCGTTCGGTGGCCGGAAGGGTTCGAGCTATGGCCCGCGCGAGCAGGGCGCCTATGCCCGCGAGTTCTACACCACGGTGAAGACCTCCTACACGCTGGCGTGAGGTGGAGAGCAGGCGCTCTTCCGGTGATGATGAGGCGGAGCGTCGGATGAAGAGCGCGGGGAACCCTTCTCCCGAGTGGGAGAAGGGCAGGGATGAGGGCCTGCCCTATCCGCAGAAGGCGCTGCGGTGACCGCCTCGCCTCAATGATCAGCGGCGGTCCCTCACCCCTGCCCCTCTCCCATCCGGGAGAGGGGTTCCCCGCGCCTATTTCTGGAATGTTGGCATAGAAGCGAGGAACTCCCTCAGCCGAACAGCGCCTGCTCCAGCGTGGCGATGCTCGGCAGCAGCAGATGGCTGAGCGGGCGCAAGGTCTCGGCGCTGCCGGCGCCGGTCAGCACGGCGATGCGATAGCCTGCGCCGGCCGCTGCCGCCATGTGCATGTCGTGGCTGGAATCGCCGATGACGGCGACAGTTTCAGCCGGCAGCCCCGTCGCGCGGCAGAAGCCGTCGACCATGCCGCGACCCGGCTTGGCGCCATGGCCGGAATCATAGCCGCAGAGAAAGGCGAGATGCGGTTCGAGGCCGAAGCGCTCGGCCGTGGCGGCGACAGCCACCTCGCTGTCGCTCGACGCGATGCCGAGGACAAGTCCGCGACCTGCGAGGCTGGCGAACAGGGCGGCGAGGTCGCAGACCGGCACCGCTGCGACGACCGCCGAGCGGAACAGGGTATCGAGCCGATCGGTCAGCTCGGCCGCGCCGAACGGTGAACCGGCCTCGGCCCAGGCCTCTGCCACATCCTCGGTATTGCCGGAGGCGAGCAGTCCGTCGGAGGTCGCATAGCCGGTCGCGGGGTCGACGCCGGCCACGGTCAGCAGCCGCGCCGCGAGTTCCAGGTCGCCCTGCGCAGCCAGCCGCCCGGCCTCGAGATTGGTTGGCGCCCAGCTCGCCTGGTAGTCGATCAGGGTGCCGTCCTTGTCGAACAGCAGGCCTCGAATGGCGGGCAGGGCCATCAGATGACCGGGATCACGTCGACCTTGACGTCGAGCTTTTGCCGGCCGGGCCCGACGAGCACGCCGTCGAGCGGGGAGACATCGGCATAGTCGCGCCCGGTCGCGGTGACGATGTGGTCGTCGGCGACGATCAGGTCGTTGGTCGGGTCGAGGCCGATCCAGCCGGTCTCCGGCCCGCACCAGAGCATCACCCAGGCATGGGTCGCATCGGCGCCTTCGAGACGGGCCTGGCCCGGCGGCGGGATGGTGCGCAGGTAGCCGCTGACATAGGCCGCCGGCAGGCCGAGGCCGCGCAGGCCGGCGATCATGATGTGGGCGAAGTCCTGGCAGACGCCGTGGCGGGCGGAAAAAGCCTCGCGGATCGGGGTCGCGACCTCGGTGGCCTCGGGGTCGTAGCGGAATTCCTTGCGGATGCGCGCCATCAGATCGCAGCCCGCCTCGAAGATCGGCCGCTTCGCCCGGAAGCTCTTGCGGGCATGGTCGGTGATCTCAGGCACGGTCGGCGCAAGGCGGCTCGGATAGAGGTACTGGGCCGGGGAATCCGGTGCGAGGCTCTGCGCCGCGAGCGCGAGCTGGGCGACCTCCTCCCAGTGCCGGGTTATCGCGGGGAAGGGGGCGGCGGTCCGCATCACCTCGACCCGCGAGGTCATCTCGATCCGCAGTTCGCGATGTGGCTTGGCGATCGTCAGTGTGGTCGTGCGGTTGCCGAAGAAGCAGATTCCGTCCCGCCGCTCCGCTCCGCGTGGCGTGACGGCCAACGCGCTCGTCAACACGCGCTGGCCCACCCCCTCGCGCGGCAGCACGCGCAGGACGCAGCGCGCGAACGGGACCGGCCGGCTGTAGGCATAGGTGGTGAGATGGCGGATGTCGTAGATCACGCGGACTCCCTTACGCGAGTCGCGTCATCCGCGAACCTTCGGGCCTGGAGTTCTGCAGGAAATAACGCTCGGCCACCGCGCTTGAGAGACCCATCAGCAATTGCTCGAAGAACAGGATGCCGGTGCGGTCGAGACGGCTCGCCTCGGCGGTGCGGTTCTCGGCGGCCAGCTTGAGCGCGAGACGGCGTGGTTCCTCCAGCATGCCATCGTCATGAAGCGAGGGCAGGGCGGCGATCTCGGCATCGAGCCGCTCGATCTGGAAGGCGACGGAGCGCGGGTTGTAAGGATCGAGCATGACGAGATCGAGCACCGGCTGCAGCGAGGCGCCGAGCATGTAGCGCGAACGGTAGGTGATCTGCGAGTCGGTCAGGTCGAGCAGCGCGTCGAGGCAGTTGCCCGGCGCGTCGTTCTCGATGAAATGGCGGGCGAAGCGGCAGGTGGTGACGCCGCGCTCGATGCGCCGGCCGATATCGAGGAAGCGCCAGCCGGCGCCGCGCACCATGTTTTCCTGGGACAGGCCCGAGAAGGCGGCGAGCGATTTCAGCGCGGTGTCGGCGATCTCGAAGGCCTCGCCTTCGCTGGTCGGCTTGCCCGGTGGCGCGGCGAGCTGGCGCTGCAGGTCGCCGAACAGGCGCCAGGCATCGACCGAAAGCCGCTCGCGGATGACCGAGGCGGTCCGCCTGGCCTCGCGCACCGAGGCCGCGGCCGAGCCGTACTGCTCGATATCGTGCAGTGCGGAACGCGCCTGCGCCGCGACCGGCCGGTTCCTGGGCGTCGCCGGCGCCGCTCCCCAGGCGACGAGCAGGTTGGCGAGGCGCTTGATCGTCTCGCCATGGCCCGGGGCCTGGTCGTCGGCATTGATCAGCCGCCCGAGCAAAGCGCGCACCAGGCGCAGCGTCGCCTCGCTGCGCTCCAGATAGCGCCCGAGCCAGAACAGATTGTCGGCCGCCCGGCTGGGCAGGATGCCGACGATGCGGCGAATGGGGATTCGGTCCGGGCTCGGCAGCAGCGTCACCTGCTCGACGGGCTCATCGGAGGTGACCCAGACATCGCTGGAGCGCACGCCCGAGCGCATCGTCACGGCACGCGCGTCGGATTCGTCCGAGACGCGGCAGAAGCCGCCCGGCATGACCTGCCAGCCGTCGGGCGTGGCCGCGGCGAAGACCCGCAGCGTCATCGGCCTCGGCTCCAGCCGCCCGCCCTGCATCACCGGCATGGTCGAGAGCCGGACCACTTCCTGTCCGACATGGTCGAGCCCGCGCTCCGTGATGCGGATGCGCAGTGCTTCGCGCTCGGCGCTGCTGAGGTCGGCGACCAGCACGGTGCCGCCATCGAGCCCGTCGCCGGGTGCGCGGAAGGCTGGCGCGACATTCATCTCGTCGAGGCGGTCGAGCACGATCTGACGCTCACGCGGCTGGCCGCACCACCAGGTCGCGATGTTCGGCAGGATCAGGTCCTCGCCGAGGACCTCGCGCGCCAGCCGCGGCATGAAGCCCATCAGCGCCCGGGCCTCGATCACGCCGGAGCCGAGGCCGTTGGCGACGACGACGCTCTCGCCGCGCACCGCCTCGACCAGGCCGGGCACGCCGAGCGCCGAGGCGGCGTTGAGTTCGAGCGGGTCGGCGAAATCGCCGTCGATGCGCCGCCAGATCACGTCGGCGCGCTTGAAGCCGGCGATGGTGCGCACATGCACCAGCCCGTCGCGCATCACGAGGTCGCCGCCCTCGACCAGGAGGAAGCCGAGATAGCGGGCGAGATAGGCCTGTTCGAAATAGCTCTCGTTGAGCTGGCCCGGCGTCAGCAGGCAGATCCGCGGCTCGACCCGCTTCGCGCGGGCGACGAGGCCGGCGCGGAAACCCTGGAAGAAGGTGGCGAGCCGCTCGACATTCATCGTCCGGAACAGGTCCGGAAAGGCGCGTCCGATCGCGAGCCGGTTCTCCAGCGCATAGCCCGCGCCGGAGGGCGCCTGGGTGCGGTCGTTCAGCACCCACCAGCGCCCGTCAGGGCCGCGGCCGAGATCGGCGGCATAGATCTGAAGCTGCCCGGCGCCGGCCACTCCTTGTACGGGCCGCAGATAGTCGGGGCTGCCGGTGACGGCGGCGGCCGGCAGCGCGCCGCCGGCGATCAGCCGGCCGGGCCCGTAGATGTCGCCGAGCACGGCATCGAGCAATTGCGCGCGCTGGGCGACGCCGGCCGCGATCGTCTTCCATTCCTGCCCGGTGAGCACCAACGGCGCGTGATTGAGCGGCCAGGCCCGCTCGCTGGCGAGCGGGTCGTTCTCGTCGAGGTCGCCATGGACGCGGTAGGAGACGCCGGTGTCGCGGACATGCCGGTCGGCGAGGCCGAAGCGGCGCTGCAACTCATCGCTCGACAGCGCCGACCATTCGGCCAGGAACGGCTCCCATTGCGGCCGGATCGTGCCGTCCGCCGCCATCAGCTCGTCATAGGCGCCGGGCAGCGGCCTGTAGCCCGAAAGCAGGGCATTGCGGCGCTCGTTGCGCACCCGTGTCGAGCTCGATCGGCCCTGCAGAGCCATGCTTGACCTCAAACCCCGGTCGGCCGGCGCAGGTCGAGGGTCATCGGGAACTCCGGATTGCGCTCTTCTGCGGGAATCGCCAGCGGTCCCGGACTATGGCCGATCGCCTCGAAGCGAGCCAGCCTTCTGGCTTCCGCCTCGTAGGAATTCACAGGAGGTGTCTCGTAATTGCGACCGCCGGGATGGGCGACATGGTAGACGCAACCACCGAGCGAGCGGCCCACCCAGCTGTCGACGATGTCGAAGGTCAGCGGCGCATGCACCGGGATCGTCGGGTGCAGTCCCGACGCCGGCTGCCAGGCCTTGAAGCGCAGGCCGGCGATGCAGACCCCAGCGGCGATTTCGGTCATCGGCAGCGCCCGCCCGTTGCAGGTGATGACGTGCCGGCCTGGCGTGAGCCCGCTCGCCTTGAGCTGGAGACGCTCGACCGAGGAATCGACATAGCGCACCGTGCCGCCGACCGCGCCCTCCTCGCCCATGACATGCCAGGGCTCGAGCGCCTGGCGTAGCTCCAGTTCGACGCCGCCCTGGTTGACCTTGCCGAAGAAGGGGAAGCGGAACTCGTGCTGCGCCGCGAACCAGGCCGGGTCGAAGCGGTAGCCGGCCCGCTCCAGATCGGCGAGCACGTCGCGGAAATCCTGCCAGACGAGTTCGGGCAGCATGAAGCGGTCATGCAGGCTCGTACCCCAGCGGGTGAGCCTGCCCAACTGCGGCTCGCGCCAGAACCAGGCGATCAGCGCCCGGATCAGCAATTGCTGCGCCAGCGACATCCTCGCATCCGGCGGCATCTCGAAGGAGCGGAACTCGATCAGCCCGAGCCGGCCGGTCGGTCCGTCAGGCGAATAGAGCTTATCGATGCAGATCTCGGTGCGGTGGGTATTGCCGGAGACGTCGACCAGGAGGTTGCGGTAGAGTCGGTCGACCAGCCAGAGCGGGATCGCCGGCGCGTTCGGGCCGGGCGTCTGCGCCAACGCGATCTCGAGCTCGTAGAGCTGGTCGTGCCGCGCCTCGTCGATGCGCGGGGCCTGGCTGGTCGGGCCGATGAACAGGCCGGAGAACAGGTAGGACAGCGAGGGGTGGCGCTGCCAGTAGAGCACGATGCTCTTGAGCAGGTCCGGCCGGCGCAGGAACGGGCTGTCGGCCGGGGTCATGCCGCCGAGCACGACATGGTTGCCGCCGCCGGTGCCGGTATGGCGGCCGTCGACCATGAATTTCTCGGCGCAGAGCCGCGACTGCCGCGCTTCCTCGTAGACGCCGCGCGTGATTGAGACCGCTTGCGCCCAGCTCTTCGCCGGATGGATGTTGACCTCGATCACGCCGGGGTCGGGCGTGACCTTGATGACGTTGAGGCGCGGATCATGCGGCGGGGAATAGCCCTCGATATGAACCGGCTGGCCCTTCTCTTCGGCCGCCGCCTCGATGCTGGCGATCAGGTCGAGATAGTCCTCAAGCCGCTCGACCGGCGGCAGGAAGACGCAGAGCACGCCGTCGCGCACCTCGATGCTCAGCGCCGTGCGCACCGACTCGGCGCCGAGCTCCTGCTCGACGATGTCCTGGCGCTGGGCTTGCGGCTCGCTGCTTCCGCCCGGACGTGTCGGCTGGACCAGGCCGGCGAAGGCGGGTGGCGGGGCGGTCGCGCGCGGCGCGCCCGGCGAACCGGCCGTGGCGGGCGGCAGCGGTCCGCGCGGTTCCAGCGGGTCCTGCGGATGGATATGCGGATAGGCCTTCTCCGGGACATGCGGCAGCGATCCGAGCGGCAGCCGGAAGCCGACAGGGGAATCGCCCGGCACCAGGAAGAGCTTGCCGCGCCGGAGCTTCCATTTCTCCGAACGCCAGCGCCGGTCGTCCGCCGCCGCCTGCCAGCGCTGCACGGGGATGACATAGCCGCTCGGCTTGCCGAGCCCGCGCTCGAAGACGCGGACCATGCGGGCACGCTCTTCCGGATCCGACAGCTTCGGGTCGAGCGGATCGACATTCTCGGGCAGTTGGCCTTCCTTCACCAGCCAGTGGCCGGTGTCCTCATAGGCGGGCAGTACATAGTCGGCGCCGAGGCCGAGCCGTTCTGACAGGTTTGCGGCGAGTGTCTCGACCGCAGTCGAGGTCGGCACGGCCTCGTGCTCGCGGTCGCTGCCGGTCTTGGCGCCTGGCTCGCGCGCGATCAGCGCGGCATTGCGCCAGATCGGCTCGCCATCCTCGCGCCAGTAGAGCGCGAAGGCCCAGCGCGGCAGGCTCTCGCCCGGATACCATTTGCCCTGGCCGTAATGCAGCATGCCGCCGGGCGCGAAGCGCTCGCGCAGGCGCCGGATCAGTACATCGGCGCGCTCGCGCTTGGTCGGCCCGACGGCGGCGGTGTTCCATTCCTCGCCGGTCTGGTCGTCGATCGAGACAAAGGTCGGCTCGCCGCCCATGGTGAGCCGGACATCCTGCGCCTGGAGGTCGGCCTCGACTTTTTCGCCGAGCGCATCGAGCTCCAGCCAGGACTCGTCCGAGAAGGGCAGGGTGATGCGCGGCACCTCGTGAACGCGCGCCACGCTCATCTCGAAACCGAACTGCGTCTCGGCATAGCTCGCGACACCGCTGACCGGTGCGGCCGAGCGGTAATGCGGGGTCGCCGCCAGCGGCAGATGGCCCTCGCCGGTAAGCAGGCCGGAGGTCGGGTCCATCCCGATCCAGCCGGCACCGGGAAGATAGACCTCGGCCCAGGCATGCAGGTCGGTGAAGTCCTTGTCGGTGCCGCGCGGACCCTCCAGCGGATCGATGTCCGCCTTCATCTGGATCAGGTAGCCGGAGACGAAGCGGGCGGCGAGACCGAGATGGCGCAGGATCTGGACCAGCAGCCAGCTCGTGTCGCGGCACGAGCCGGACCTGATCGCCAGCGTCTGTTCCGGCTCCTGCACGCCGGCCTCCATGCGGATGCCATAGGCGATCATCCGCTGCAGGCGGGCATTGAGGTCGACGACGAAGTTGACGGTGTTGGTCTTTTCGCGCGGGACGGTGGCGAGGAACTCGGCGAGCAGCGGCCCGGTCTCCTCCTTGACCAGATAGGGCGCGAGCTCGTCATGCAGCTCGTCCGGATAGGCGAAGGGAAATTCCTCCGCCTCGGCCGCGACGAAGAAGTCGAACGGATTGATGATCGAGAGCTCGGTGACGAGATCGACCTCAATGCGGAACTCGCTCACCGGCTCGGGAAAGACGTAGCGCGCCAGCCAGTTGCCGTTCGGGTCCTGCTGCCAGTTCACGAAATGCTGCGCCGGCGTGACCTTGAGCGAATAGCTCTTCACCGCCGAGCGGCAATGCGGCGCCGGTCGCAGGCGGATGATCTGCGGCCCGAGCGTGACCGGCCGGTCATAGCGGTAATGGGTAACGTGATGCAGTGCAGCGATGATGGCCAAGAGCGAGCGCCTGCTTTGCTTCGAAGCCGGCCGGAGCGGCCGGACCCTGTCACGATAGCTGCAGAAGACGCCGGAGCAAGCAGGTTCGTGCGCAGGAATGCGCCGGCAATTCAGGCTGTTGCGCAAGAAGCGTGCATGCTGCGCGGTATCGTTCGAACTCTGCTTTGGCCCTGCTGGACATCGGACACGATCTGGCCACAGAGTGCGCGCCAACGGGCGCCCGGGAGCGCTCGCAGACAGCACAATGGGGAATTTCCATGCGTCATGTTGCGAAATTGATGGCGGCTTCCGCCTTCGCCGCTTTGCTGGCGACGACCGCCCAGGCCCAGACGCCCAAAGACACCATCGTCATGGCCAAGCAGATCGACGACATCATCACGCTCGATCCGGCCGAGGCCTTCGAATTCTCCGGCGTCGAGGTCGGCGCCAATGTCTATGACAAGCTGATCGGCGTCGATCTCAAGAACAACAACGCCCTGATCGGCGAGCTCGCCCAGAGCTGGACCGTCAGCCCCGATCAACTGACCTACACCTTCAAGCTCCGGCCGGGCGTCAAGTTCCACTCCGGCAATCCGCTCACCGCGGCCGATGTGGTCTATTCCTTCCAGCGCGCGGTCACGCTGAACAAGTCGCCGGGCTTCATCCTCACCCAGTTCGGCCTGAACAAGGACACCGTGCTGGAGAAGGTCAAGGCGACCGACGACCAGACCGTCACCGTCACCGTCTCCAAGCCCTTCGCGCCGACCTTCTTCCTGAACTGCCTGACCTCGGGCGTCGCCGCGGTGGTCGACTCCAAGCTGGTCAAGGCCAATGAGAAGGATGGCGACTGGGGCAATGGCTGGCTCAAGCTCAACTCGGCCGGCTCCGGCGCCTACAAGGTCCGCGTCTATCGTCCCAACGAGCAATATGCGCTCGACGCCAACGAGGGCTGGTACAAGGGCGCGCCGAAGACCAAGCGCGTCATCGTCCGCCATGTCGCCGAGCCGGCTTCGCAGCGCCTGCTGCTGGAGAAGGGCGACATCGACATCGCCCGCAACCTCTCCAAGGACCAGCTCGCCGCGGTCAAGAGCAACGCCAATGTCGAGATCGTCCAGGGCGACAAGGGCTACATCCTTTATCTCGGCCTGAACCAGAAGAACCCGAACCTCGCCAAGCCCGAGGTCCGCGAAGCCCTGAAGTGGCTGGTCGATTACGACTCGATCGAGCGCAACATCGTCGAGGGCACCTATAAGGGCCACGAGAGCTTCCTGCCCAAGGGCTTCCTCGGCGCGATCACCGACAGGCCCTACAAGCTCGACGTCGCCAAGGCCAAGGAACTGCTCGCCAAGGCCGGCCTGCCGAACGGCTTCACCGTCACCATGGACACCCGCTCGGTCAACCCGATCACCGACATCGCCCAGGCGGTCCAGTCGACCTGGGCCCAGGCCGGGATCAAGCTCGAGATCCTTCCGGGCGACGGCAAGCAGACGCTGACCAAGTACCGCGCCCGCACCCACGACATCTATATCGGCCAATGGGGCCCGGACTATCTCGACCCGCATACCAATGCCGAGACCTTCGCCATCAACGAGGACAATGGCGAGGAGGCCAAGTCGAAGACGCTGGCCTGGCGCAATGCCTGGGACATCCCGGACATGACCAAGCTCACCCAGGCCAACGTGCTGGAGAGCGACGCGACCAAGCGAGCCAACGTCTATGGCGAGTTGCAGCGTGACCACCAGAAGGTCTCGCCCTTCGTCATCATGTTCCAGCAGGTCGAGGTTTCGGCCGACCGCAAGGGCATTGCCGGCTGGGTGATCGGACCGACCTCCGACACCAATTTCTACGCTCCGATCACCAAGAACTGAGGCAAACCGATTTGGCGAGAGGCGCGCCCCTCCTTCTCCCCTTGCGGGAGAAGGTGGCTCGGCGAAGCCGAGACGGATGAGGGGTCGCGCGAGGTTGGGGCAACCTAAGCGCCCTGGCAGCCGCCGTCATCGGACGGGACCTGCGCGACCCCTCATCCGGCGCTGCGCGCCACCTTCTCCCGCAAGGGGAGAAGGGAGGGTGCGTCCTTCGCCGGCAGCGGCCGACGCCCTCCAAGAACAAGAAGAACGGAGCCGACGATGGTTTCCATCACTGCACCGACCCCGCCCGCCCCGCCGCCCCGCGCCAAGAGTGCTGTTGTTCGCTGGGCGAAGATCCTCGGCCGTGAGCTGACCACGGTCGCGATCACCATCTTCGGCCTGCTGCTGGTCACCTTCCTGATCGCCCGCGTCATGCCGATCGATCCGGTTCTTGCCGTGGTCGGCGACCGCGCACCCGCCGACGTCTACGACAAGGCGCGGCTCGCGCTCGGCCTCGACAAGCCCTACTGGCAGCAATTCGCCGTCTATATCGGCAAGGTCTTCACCGGCGATCTCGGCACCTCGGTGCTGACCTCGCAGAAGGTCACCGACGACATCAAGACGGTGTTCCCGGCGACGCTGGAGCTGGCGACGCTCGGCACCCTGATCGGCGTCGCGCTCGGCGTGCCGCTCGGCATCCTCGCCGCCGTCAACCAGGGCCGCTGGATCGACCAGATCGCCCGCGTGATAGGCCTAATCGGCTATTCGATCCCGGTGTTCTGGCTCGGCCTGATGGGGCTCCTCTTGTTCTACGCCAAGCTCGGCTGGGTGGCCGGACCGGGGCGGCTCTCGGTCGCCTTCGAGGATTTCGTCACGCCGATCACCGGCATCGTCATGCTCGACGCCGCGATGCAGGGCGAATGGGAGGCGGTCCGCGACGCGTTCTGGCACCTGATCCTGCCGGCCTCGGTGCTCGGCCTGCTCTCCGTCGCCTATATCAGCCGCATGACCCGCAGCTTCATGATCACCGAGCTGCAGCAGCAATATGTCGTGGCGGCGCGGGTGAAGGGGCTGTCGGAATGGCGCGTGGTCTGCGGCCATGCGCTTGGCAACGCCCTCGTGCCGCTCGTCACTGTGATCGCGCTCTCCTACATGCACCTGCTCGAAGGCTCGGTGCTGACCGAGACGATCTTCGCCTGGCCGGGCCTCGGCCGCTATCTCACCAATGGGCTGCTCAATGCCGACATGAACGCGGTGCTCGGCGCCACGCTCGTCGTCGGCGCCGTCTTCATCGCGGTCAACCTGTTCTCCGACATCCTCGGCCGGCTGGCCGACCCGCGGGCGCGCTGAGGAGGATGGCCATGAGCGATCACGCCTCCGCCCCCGTCAGCTGGTATGCCTGGCTGACCACGACCTCGCCGGAATCGCGCCGGCAGGCCAAGCTCGGCCAGCTCTACCGGCAATGGCTCGCCTTCAAGAAGAACCCGGCCGCCGTGGTCGGCCTCGTGATCGTGCTGGCCCTGCTGCTGCTTGCGGCCTTCGCGCCGCTGATCGCCCAATACGACCCGCTCGCCCAGGCGCTCGACCAGCGCCTGCTCGCGCCCTCGGCCAAGCACTGGTTCGGCACCGATGCGCTCGGCCGCGACATCTTCAGCCGCATCGTCTACGGCACCCGCGTCACGCTGGTGATCGTCATGCTCGTGGTCATCACGGTCGGGCCGCTCGGCCTGCTGATCGGCTGTGCCGCCGGCTATTTCGGCGGCTGGATCGACACCGTGCTGATGCGCATCACCGACGTCTTCCTCGCCTTCCCGCGCCTCGTCCTGGCGCTCGCCTTCGTGGCGGCGCTTGGCCCCGGGCTGGAGAACGCCGTCATCGCCATCGCCTTTACGGCCTGGCCTCCTTACGCCCGCGTCGCCCGTGCCGAGACGATGATCATCCGCAATGCCGACTACATCTCGGCGATGCGCCTGCAGGGCGCGAGCCAGATGCGGATCGTACTCAAGCATATCGTGCCGATGTGCGTGCCCTCGCTGATCGTGCGCACCACCTACGACATGGCCGGGATCATCATCATCGCCGCCGGCCTCGGCTTCCTCGGCCTCGGTGCCCAGCCGCCGATCCCGGAATGGGGCGCGATGATCTCGACCGGCCGCGAGCAGATTTTTGACCAGTGGTGGGTCGCGACCTTCCCGGGCGTCGCCATCTGCATTGTCGCGCTCGGCTTCAACCTGCTCGGCGATGGCCTGCGCGACGTGCTGGATGCGAGGTGAGCGCCAAGATGACTGCGACGTCTGAAGCACCTCTGCTCACGCTCGACGATCTTCGCGTCGATTTCCACACCCCGACCGGTATCGTCAACGCGGTGCGGGGGCTCTCCTTCACGCTTGGGCGCGAACGGCTCGGCATCGTCGGGGAATCCGGCTCCGGCAAGTCGATGACCGGCCGTGCCATCCTCGACCTGATCCCGCATCCCGGCGTGGTCAGCGCCAAGCGCATGGAGTTCCGCGGCAAGGACCTGACGGCGATGGACAAGGCGAGCCGCCGCAAGCTGCGCGGCCGCCACATCTCGATGGTGATGCAGGACCCGAAGTTCTCGCTGAACCCGGTCCAGACCGTCGGCGACCAGATCGCCGAGGCTTACCGCGTCCACCACAAGGCGAGCTCGCGCGAGGCGAAAGAGCGCAGCCTCGCCATGCTCGAGGCCGTGCAGATCCGCGAGCCGGGGCGCGTCTACGACCTCTACCCGCACGAGGTCTCGGGCGGCATGGGCCAGCGCGTGATGATCGCGATGATGCTGATCGCCGAGCCGGAGATCCTGATCGCCGACGAGCCGACCTCGGCGCTCGACGTCACCGTGCAGTTGCAGGTCCTGAAGATCCTCGATGATCTCGTCACCAGCCGCGGCATGGGGCTGATCTTCATCAGCCACGATCTGCATCTGGTGAGGTCGTTCTGCGACCGCGTCATCGTCATGTATGGTGGCAAGGCGCTGGAGACGCTGCCGGCGAGCGAGCTCGACCGGGCGCAGCATCCCTATACGCGCGGCCTGCTCGGCTGCCTGCCCGATCTCGACCATCCGCGCGAGAAGCTCGCGACCCTCACCCGCGACCCGGCATGGCTGGCATGATGACGTTCTTCTCCTTGCAATGGTTGGCGCAGACGCATTCCCTCCCCCCGCTTGCGGTGGGGAGGGCTAGGGTGGGGGGCAGTTCCGCTCGGCGAAACGATGCAGGATGGAGCTCCGGCTTTCCGGCCCCCCACCCCAACCCTCCCCACCGCAAGCGGGGGGAGGGACGCTGTCCCGCTCCGTCACACAGGTGGGTGCATTCATGACGACCCCACCCGCTATCTCCGTCGACAAGCTCAACGTCTCCTTCGGCGACTCGCATGTCGTGAAGGACCTCTCCTTCGCGGTCGCGCCGGGCGAGAGCTATGGCATCGTCGGCGAATCCGGCTCGGGCAAGTCGACCGTGCTGCGCGTGCTCGCCGGCCTCAACCGCGACTGGAGCGGCGAGGTCGACATCCTCGGCAAGCGCCAGCCCAAAATCCGCGACAAGGCCTTCTATCGCGCCGCCCAGATGGTCTTCCAGGACCCGTACGGCTCGCTGCATCCGAAGAAGACCGTCGACGACACCCTGGCCGAGCCGCTCGCCATCCATGGCGTCCGCGACGCCGAGGCGAAGATCAGCCGCGCCATGCAGGATGTCGGCCTGCCGACCTCCTTCCGCTTCCGCTACCCGCACCAGCTCTCCGGCGGCCAGCGCCAGCGCGTCGCGATCGCCCGCGCACTGGTGCTCGAGCCGACGATCCTGCTGCTCGACGAGCCGACCTCGGCGCTGGACGTCTCGATCCAGGCCGAGGTGCTGAACCTGCTGCAGGCGCTGCGGCACGAGCGTAAGCTGACCTATATCCTGGTCAGCCACGACCTCGCCGTGGTCGGCCATATGTGCGAGCGGCTGCTCGTCATGCAGTTCGGCCGCGGCGTCGAGGAGATGACGGCGGCAACGCTCGCCGCACGCGCCCCGCAGACGGCCTATGCCCAGCAATTGCTGACCGCGAGCGAGGGTTTCAGGCGGGCGGGGTAGGGCGCGCTTCCCTTCTCCCCTTGCGGGAGAAGGTGGCCCGAAGGGCCGGATGAGGGGTCGCACAAACCTGTCCGTCATGCTCGCCCTTGTGGCGAGCATCCACGTCTTGAACGCTGCCCTCCATCACGGAAGGCGTGGATGGTCGGGACAAGCCCGACCATGACGATCAAGCGTCGCGCGACCCCTCACCCTAACCCTCTCCCGCAAGGGGAGAGGGGATAGGTCACGGCAACTCTGCGCCCAAAGCGTTTGGCAAGCTGCGCCCTTGGTCGCATTGTCGTCGCAGGATTCGGTTCGACTGGCGCGCTTTCCGATCGACCGGAACGGATCGATCGACGAGAATTCGCGCCGACCTCGTGTCGGCCGATCAGGAGTATGCCGCCATGGACGCCATCGCCGAACGCCTGCTGAAGCCGGAGGCTGCGCCGGAGCGCACCCCGGTCCCGCCCTTCGATCTGGTGATCTTCGGCGCCGGCGGCGACCTCGCTTTGCGCAAGCTCTTCCCGGCGCTGGCCCAGCGCAATGAGGAGGGCGTGCTGCCGGAGGAGAGCCGCATCCTCGGCATCGTCCGCAAGCAGGAGGATGTCGAGGGCATCCCCAACGAGATCGCCGCCAAGCTCGCCGCCGCCGGTCTGTCGCAGGAGCGCATCGCCGCCTTCCGACGCCGCCTCACCATGGTGCTGCTCGACGCGGTCAAGCCCGAGACCTATGGCGCGCTGAAGGAGGCGCTCGGCGACTCCCAGCGCGTGCGCTCCTTCTATCTCTCGACGCCGCCGGACCTCTTCATCCCGATCTGCGAGAACCTGGCGAATTCCGGCATCCTGACGCCGACCTCGCGCGTCATCCTGGAGAAGCCGCTCGGCCGCGACCTCGCCTCGGCCCGCGAGATCAACGATGCCGTCGCCCGTATCCTGCCGGAGAGCCGCACCTACCGGATCGACCATTATCTCGGCAAGGAGACGGTGCAGAACCTCCTGGTTCTGCGCTTCGCCAACACCCTGTTCGAGCGCTCGTGGTCGAGCCGCGACATCGACAATGTCCAGATCACGGTGGCCGAGACAGTCGGGCTCGAATCCCGTGCCGGCTATTACGACAAGGCAGGCCATCTGCGCGACATGGTGCAGAACCATGTGCTGCAGCTGCTCTGCCTGTTCGCGATCGAGCCGCCGAACCAGCTCGAGGCCGACGCCGTCCGCGACGAGAAGGTCAGGGTGCTGAAAGCGCTCCGGCCGATCGTCGGGCCGGACGTGCAGCGCATGACCGTGCGCGGCCAGTATGGCCCGGGCGTCATCGACGGCCAGCGCGTCAAGGGCTACTCCGAGGAGCTTGGCCATCTCAGCGGCACCGAGACCTTCGTCGCGATCCGCTGCGAGCTCGACACCTGGCGCTGGGCCGGCGTGCCGATCTATCTGCGCACCGGCAAGCGCATGGCGCAGCGCTATTCCGAGATCGCCGTCACCTTCAAGCCGGTGCCGCATTCGATCTTCGGCCGCGCCCCCGGCTGCGAGGAGCTCTACGCCAATCGCCTGGTCATTCGCCTTCAGCCCAATGATGGCGTGCAATTGCAGCTGATGATGAAGGTGCCGGGCTCCGGCAAGCTCAAGGTCGTGCCGCGCCAGCTCGATTTGCGCTACGAGACCGCCTTCGACGTGCGCACGCCCGACGCCTATGAGCGGCTGCTCACCGATGTGATCCGCGGCGACCAGACCCTGTTCATGCGGCGCGACGAGGTCGAGCAGGCCTGGAGCTGGATCGACCCGATCCTGACCGGCTGGCAGGAATACTACCCGCAGCCGCATCGTTATGCCGCCGGCTCCTGGGGGCCATCGCAGGCGATCGGGCTGATCGAGCGCGAGAGCCGCTCCTGGGCCGATCCGGAGTTCACGGAATGAGCGCGGCCGGGCCGCTGATCCGCCATCGTTTCGAGACGTTGGCCGACGCCTCCGAGGCCCTGGCCGAGGCGGTCGCGGTCAGGCTGCGTGCGCTCGTCGCGGCGCAGGGCAGGGCGCTTATCGCCGTGCCGGGCGGCACCACGCCGGCGCGCTTCCTCGCGGCGTTAGGGGCGCATGATCTGCCTTGGGAGAGCATCACGCTGATGCCGACCGATGAGCGCTTCGTCGCGCCCGGCGATCAGGCCTCGAACGAGCGCATGATCAGGGCGGCCTTCGCCCCTTTGCGAGAAGGGCGGAGCCCCTTCGTCTCCTTCCACAATGCCGGCGATGACCTCGCGGTCGCGGCCGCCAGCCTCGACCGCGTCTTGAAGGACCTGCCGCCGCTGGACATCGTCGTCAGCGGCATGGGAGCGGACGGGCATATTGCTTCGCTCTTCCCCGGCGAGACGGCGGCGCTCGCCGCGCCGGCTTCCGTGCATGCCGTCGCCGCAAGCCCGCCCGACCTGCCGCCCCGGCTCTCGCTGTCGCCGGCCCGGTTGCAGGGCGCCGGCCATGTCGCATTGCTGATTTCCGGGCAGGAGAAGGAGCAGGTGCTGGCCTCGGCGATCGAATTGCCGGCGGCCTTCCCGGTCGGCCTGCTGCTCGCCCGCCCGCAAGGGCTCGACGTCTACTGGGCCAAGGCCTAGAGGCTGCGATGATGTCTTTCAAACCTCTTCGTCATTCCGGACAAGCCGCGTAAGCGGCGCAGCTCCGGAATCCATCGAAGGGCGCCGTGCTCTACGATGGATTCCGGCGCTCCGCTTCGCTGCGGCCGGAATGACGGCGGAATATTAAAGAGCCGAGATAAGGCGTCAGTCACGCCACGTGAGAGGAACAGCGTCATGTCGATTGCCCCCGAAATCTCGATTGCCCCCGAGATTGCCCGCCTCAAGGCTTGCGGCGTCGTCCCCGTCGTCGTCATCGACGAGGCCGAGATCGCCGTGCCGTTGGCAGAGGCCCTCCTCGCCGGCGGCATCGACGTGATCGAGATCACGCTGCGCCGTCCGGCCGCGATGGCGGCGCTTGAGGTCGTGGCCAAGAAGGTGCCCGGCATCCTGCCCGTCGCCGGCACGGTGGTGACGCCGGCGCAGGCGGCCGAGGTCCACAATGCCGGCGCGCTCGCCGTGGTCAGCCCCGGCTTCACCGAAAGCGTCGACGAGGCCATGCGCAAGACCGGCCTGCCCTGGCTGCCGGGCGTCGCCACGGCTTCCGACTGCATGCGCGCCGTCTCGGCCGGTCGCCTGACCTGCAAGTTCTTCCCGGCAGAGCAGGCCGGCGGCGTCGCCGGCCTCAAGGCGCTGTCGGGCCCGTTCCCGCAGATGCAGTTCTGTCCGACCGGTGGCGTCTCGCTCGCCAATCTCGGCAGTTATCTCGCGCTGCCGCAGGTGATCTGCGTCGGCGGCTCCTGGCTCGTCCCGGCCGATGCGGTGAAGAACCGCAACTGGGCGGAGGTCACCAGGCTGTCGAAGGAAGCGCGCGAGAAGGTCGCCGAGTTGCGCTGACCGTCATTGCGAGGAGCGCAGCGACGAAGCAATCCAGGGGCCGTCGAGCGAGCCCTCCTGGATTGCTTCGCTGCGCTCGCAATGACGACACAGCGGAGTCGTGAGGCTTTTCAATCCTCGCTCCGCGCTGCGCTCCAGGCCAGTTCCTGCGCATAGGTGCGGATATCGGCGGGCCAGCCCGCGGCCTGCCGGAAGAAGCCGATCTCGTCATTGGCGAAGAGCGCGCGCGTCGCCTCCTCGAAACCCGGCAGGTTGCCGGCGAGCGCACTCATGAAGCGATAGGCCGTCTCGCGGGCAATGCGCCCCTGCGTCTCGCCAAGATCGCCGCGCCGGGCCTCGTCGATCAGCCGCCGTAGCGCCTGCGAGGCCCCGCCGGCCTGTGCCGACAACCATTCCCAATGCCGCGGCAGCAAGGTTACCTCGCGCGCGACGACACCAAGCTTCGGCCGCCCGCGCCCGCGGGCTTCGCCGCTGAGACGCGCGACGATCTCGGCCGGCGTGCCGCGCAGGTCGAGATCGACCACCCGCCCGGTCGCGTCGTCGAAGGTCAGGACAGCCGCTTCCGGGCGCTCGGCCAAACGCTGCTGTACGGCAAGCGCGACCTCGGCCAGGCGGCCGCGGGCGAGGATGGTGCTGCCGTCGAAGGCGGTTGAGAGGTGGTCGGCGTCGGGCATGGTCGTTTCCTGAGTGAGGCAATAAAATACCCGGATAAAAATACTTGAGTCAATATTGTCCGGGTGATATTTGCGGCCCCTCAACAGGGAGGGCGCGATGCGTCACGAGGACAGGAGAGCCGCCGTTGCGGCCTATAAGGAGCGCAAGGTCGTGGCCGGCATCTATCTGGTGCGTTGCCTCGCCACCGGCGAGCGCTGGGCCGGGCAGGCGCCGGATCTTTCGACGATCCAGAACCGGGTGTGGTTCACGCTGCGCCATGGCGGGCATCGCGGGCGCAGCCTGCAGGCAGCCTGGATTGCGCATGGCGAGGGCGCCTTCGCCTTCGAGGAGATCGAGCGGCTGGGCGAGAAGGCGCTGGAGGCCGGCCGCGAGCGCGTGATGAAGGCGCGGCTGGCGCATTGGTGCGCGGAATTGGGCGCGGAGGCGATGTGAATGCGCCGTCAGGGTCGAGACCTTGCGAACAAGATCGCGATCGAAATGTACGTCGTCATTGGCGAAGAGCGCGGTCAGCCGCCGTTGGGCCTGATGCGATAGAGTGCAAAGCGGGAACTCGATGCGACCGGCTCCAGAAGCGGCGTGCGCAAGGCCTCACCCTTGGGATTGATCAGAAGCAGGTAATCGAAGTCGCGCGTCCAGTTCCTGACATAGGCGAGCTCCTCAGGGGGAGTGACACCGTTCGCGTAGGCCTGGAGCAAGCTCCAGGGGATCGCCGCGCCTTCGAGCAGTTTCAGGTGCTGAACCGATGGATGGGGCCTGAGAGGCTGCTTGCCGGGGGAGGTGAAGAGGGTCGGCACGAACGCGTCGCGCCTATGCACGGCGAGCGTCGCGGCATGATACATCGGATAATCCTGGAGGTTGGAGGGAGGATCTTCCTCCTGTCCGAGGCCAGCCGGAAGCAGGCGCGATCCAGGTGGCATGAGTTCGAACGCAGTGATCAGAGCCCGATAGTCGCTCCGGTAGCTCAACTGCACGAAGATCGCGAAACCGGTATTGACCAGACAGGCCAGGACGAGCGTTGCGCGGAAGAGCTCGGCGGTCCGCTCGCGTGGGAAGCGAGTGGCGGAGAAGGCCGGAAGGATCAGCAGTGCCGCGAGCAGGACGCGACCATCGACGAAGGCCGTGTCGAAGAGCCTGAACGGCAACACCAGAAAAAGCAGCGCGAAGCCCACAGCCAGCCAGAGTCCGGGGCCGACCAGACGAAGCCAGCCGCGCATGAAGGCGAGACAGAGCGGAACCGCGAGGAAGAGCGTCGGAACCAGCGAGAATTCGCGGCTCCATCCGTTCAACATACTCAGCCAGTAGAGTTTGGCGCCTACAGACCAATTTGTGCCGGTTCCGCCAACCGCCCCCCCGCCGGCACCGGCCAGGAGCGCAACCGCGATCGCCGGTGCCGCCATGCCGCCCCAGAGAATGGCAACGCGGTGCGGCGGCGGCCGGTCCTGCCTCAACCGCCAGAGCTCGATCAAGCCGATGGCAAAGCCGTAGATGCCGAGGGCGAAGAGGTGAGCGAAATAGAGGATCGTGACTGCAATCGCATGCACGGCCAGGCGCAGGCCGAGCGGGCGATTTGCGAGCCGCACCCAGATCGCCAAGGCAAAGAGTGCAAGGCCGAGGGCGAACTCGAAATTCACGAAGCCGAAGGCGAATGGCATCGCATAGAGCAGCAGGCAGGCGATGATACCGGCCGTCATCGTCCTGCCGCCGGCCGCCGCCGCGAGCGCCGCCGCGCCGCCGACGATCAGGATTTGTGAGACGAGGTAGAACAACTTGGTCGCCGCTTCGACGCCGATCCAACGAGCCACAGGCGGAACGATGACGTCCATGGCGAGATTGGGATAGGGCGCCCAGGCAATCTGATAGAGCGGATGTTCCAGCACTGTGCCTGCCCGGGCCAGGATCGACATGCGGGCGAGATGGTTCGGGTAATCCACCATCGCCGGGATGTCGACGAGCAGCACCGGCAGCAGGCAAAACACCGTCAGGCACGCCAGCGCGGCCAGGCTGGCAAGCGATGGTGATGCAGGAGTCGGGCGGGAAAGGACCGAGACGGCGGGGCCGGGCATATGCGCACGCTGAAACTTGGGACGTGCAGGCCAGAATACGCCGGAACCGTATACATCTCGTTTGGAGGCAGCCGCCGCGAACTCTCTCCGTTCGAACGAAAAGCGCGCTAGCGCAGCCGCTCCACCACCAACTCCGCGATCGCGAGCGAGCTCGTCAGCCCGGGGCTCTCGATCCCGAGCAGGTTGACCAGCCCGGGGACGCCATGCACCGCCGGCCCATCGATGCGGAAGTCCGGCATCGGCTCGGTCGGCCCATGCAGCTTCGGCCGGATGCCGGCGTAGTCGGCGACGAGCGCGTCGTCAGGCAGGCCAGGCCAATAGGTCCGGATCGCCGCATAGAATTTTTCGGCGCGGGCGGGGTCGACGATCAGATCCTGGTCGTGCTCGACCCATTCGACATCGGGACCGAACTTGACCCGGCCGGCCATGTCGATGGTGGCGTGGATGCCGAGGCCTGCGGCCTCCGGCACGGGATAGACCAGATGGCTGAAGGGCTGCTTGCCGAGCAGCGAGAAGTAGTTGCCCTTGGCGAATGACTGTTTCGGGACGTGTGCGGCCGGGAACCCGTCGAGCTTGCCGAGCAAACGCGGCGCGCCATGGCCGGCTGAATTCACCACAGTGTTCGCCGTATAGGTCGCCGGGTCATCGCCGCCGAAATCGACGCTGAATCCGTCAGCCTCGCGCCGCCAGGCCAGGATCGGTGTGTTGAGCGCAAGCGAGCCCCCGGCCGCCTCGCACTCGCCGAGCAGCGACAGCATCAGTGCATGGCTGTCGACCACGCCGGTCTCCGGCGAGAGCAGGGCGACCTCGCAGGTGACCTCCGGCTCCAGCGCCTTCGCCTGCTCACCATCGAGCCAGCGCAGCGAGGTCACGCCCGAGGCCTCGGCGCGGGTCGCGATCGTCTCCAGCGCCGGGCGCTGGCCGGCATGGGTGCCGACGATCAGCTTGCCACAGGCTTTATGCGGCAAGCCGCGTTCACGGAGATAGGCGTAGAGGAGCTTGCGCCCTTCGACGCAGACCCGCGCCTTCAGCGAGCCCGGCGGGTAGTAGATGCCGGCATGGATGACCTCGCTGTTGCGGGCCGAGGTCTGGGTGCCGATGCCGTCCGCGGCCTCGGCGATCACGACCTCGCGGCCGGCGAGCGCAAGCGCGCGCGCCGTCGCGAGGCCGACGACCCCGGCCCCGATCACCAGGCAGTCGATGTCGGCCGCGCTCACACCCTCCCCCCTTGTGGGGGAGGGATGGGGAGGGGGGTGACTGGGTGAGCGTTTGCGAGGGAGCTTTCGATCTCAGCCTCACGGCTGACTACCCCCCTCTCCAACTCTCCCCCACAAGGGGGGAGAGAGCGCGTCGTGTTCCCGGCGAGAGCCGTCGAGGAGAGGTTCATGCAGCGCGCTGCGGCATCGCCATTTCGACCAGGCTCGCCCAGTAGGTCATGCCCACCGGAATGGCCTTGTCGTTGAACTCATAGGCGGGGTGGTGCAGCCCGGCGGAATCGCCGTTACCCATGAAGATGTAAGCGCCCGGACGCTCCTCCAGCATGAAGGAGAAGTCCTCCGAGCCCATGGTCGGCGGCACGGTGGTGTCGATCGCCTCCTTGCCGAAGGTGCTCTTGGTCGCGCTGGTGACGAAGTCGGTCTGGCCGGCATGGTTGAAGGTGACCGGATAGCCGCGATCGTATTCCAGCGCGAAGGTCAGGCCGAAGGCCTGGCAGGTGCCGGCGACGATCTCGCGCAGGCGCTTCTCGGCGAGGTCGCGCATCTCGGTCGAAAGCGTGCGCACCGTGCCCTTGATCTCGACATGCTGCGGGATGACGTTGAAAGCCGTGCCCGCCTGCAGCGCCGTCACCGAGACGACGAGGGAATCGAGCGGGTCGGCATTGCGCGAGGCGATGGTCTGCAGCGCGGTGACGAGCTGGCAGGCAGCGACAAGCGGGTCGATCGTCTCATTCGGCTTGGCGGCATGGCCGCCGCGGCCTTCGAGCTTGAGCAGGAACTTGTCGGCCGCTGCCATCATCGGCCCCTTGCGGATGGCGAACTGGCCGATCGGCAGGCCCGGCATGTTGTGCAGGCCGTAGACCTCCTGAACGCCGAAGCGCTCCATCATGCCGTCGGCGCACATCTCGCGGCCGCCGCCGCCGCCTTCTTCGGCTGGCTGAAAAATGACGATCGCGGTGCCGTCGAAGTCGCGGGTCTGCGCCAGGTATTTGGCGGCCCCTAACAGCATGGCGGTGTGCCCGTCATGGCCGCAGGCGTGCATTTTGCCCGCCACGGTCGAGCGGTGCTCGAGATTGGTCTCCTCGTGGATCGGCAGCGCGTCCATGTCGGCACGCAGGCCGATGACCTTGCCCGAGCCCTGGCCCTTGCCCTTGATCACACCGACGACACCGGTGCGCCCGATGCCGGTCACGACCTCGTCGATGCCCCATTCCTTCAGCTTGTCGGCGACGATGCCGGCGGTGCGCTCGACGTCGAAGAGCAGCTCAGGATGGCGATGGAAGTCGCGGCGGATCGCGCTGATCTCGGGTTCGATCGCGGCGATGAGATCGGATTTGGGCATCTTGTCCTCGACAGGTCGCGGCTTTGCAACAAACGGGTTTGGCAGAAAACGGGTTGCCAGCCGCGCAAGCTAGCGCGGAGCCGTGCATCCTGTCCAAGCCGATTGCGGCATGACGGGTGGGAGACTGGCGAATGCGTCGCGTTCCGTTGTCCATATCGTCGGGAAAGGGTTAAGAGCGGCGGAGCCGGAGAGTGTCGCTCCGGACGCGATCCCGACCTGACGAGTGCTGCGATGTCCGAGGCGAACACCATCCGCGATGTCACGATCCCGGAGCTGCCGAACCATTATCGCGGCAAGGTCCGCGAGAACTACGATCTGCCGGATGGACGTCGCATCATCATCGCGACCGACCGGCTCAGCGCCTTCGACCGCGCCATCGCCTGCATCCCGTTCAAGGGGCAGGTGCTGACGCAGACGGCGCGCTTCTGCTTCGAGCAGACGGCGGACATCTGCCCGAACCACGTGCTCGAATACCCCGATCCCAATGTCGTGGTCGGACAGCGGCTCGATATCCTGCCGGTCGAGATCGTGGTGCGCGGCTATCTTGCCGGCACCACCGGCACCTCGATCCTGACCATGTACAAGCAGGGCAAGCGCGAGATGTACGGCGCGCACTTTCCCGAGAGCTTGCGCGACAACGAGGCGCTGCCGCAAGCGATCATCACCCCGACCAGCAAGGCCTTCGACGGCGGCCATGACGAGCCGCTCTCGCCCGCCGAGATCCTGGAGCAGGGCCTGCTCACCAAGGCGCAGTGGGAGACGCTGTCGGATTATGCGCTGGCGCTGTTCGCCCGCGGCCAGAAGCTCGCCGCCGAGCGTGGGCTGATCCTCGCCGACACCAAATACGAGTTCGGCACCGATGCCGAGGGCAAGATTATCCTGGCCGACGAGATCCACACCCCCGATTCGAGCCGCTACTGGTTCGCCGGAAGCTATCCCGAGCGCTTCGCCCGTGGCGAAAAGCCGGAGAGTTTCGACAAGGACTTCGTCCGCAACTGGGTCGCGGCGCGCTGCGACCCCTATAACGAGCCGATCCCTGCGATCCCGGACGAGCTGATCGAGCAGACCTCGCAAGTCTATATCAGGGCATTCGAGACGATCACCGGCAAGACCTTCGCGCCACCGGCCGCCGATGTGGCACCGCTGGAGCGGATCCGGCGGAACCTGGCGCGCTATTTCTGACCTGATGAGGACTCAGGTCCGGGGGCCGTCGAAGCGGCATTGCCGGGCCGGGGCCGTCGCAGGAAGGCGTCAGAAATCCATGCCGCCCATGCCGCCGCCACCCATCGGGGGCATCGGGGCCTCCTTCTTGGGCACTTCGGCGATCAGGGCCTCGGTGGTGATCAGCAGGCCGGCGATCGAAGCTGCGTCCTGCAGTGCGGTGCGCACCACCTTGGCGGGGTCGATCACGCCGTTCGCGACGAGATCCTGATATTTGCCGGTCTGGGCGTTGTAGCCATAGGCGTAGTCTTTCGACTCGAGCAGCTTGCCGACCACGACCGAGCCGTCCTCGCCGGCGTTCTCGATGATCTGCTTGGCCGGAGCCAGGAGCGCGCGCCGTACGATCTCGACGCCGGTCTTCTGGTCCGGATTGGCCGGCTTGACGTCGGCGAGCGCCTTCAGCGCCCTGAGCAGGGCGACGCCGCCTCCTGGCAGGATGCCTTCTTCCACCGCAGCGCGGGTGGCGTGCATGGCATCATCGACGCGGTCCTTCCTTTCCTTGACCTCGACCTCGGTCGCGCCGCCGACGCGGATGACCGCGACGCCGCCGGCGAGCTTGGCCAGGCGTTCCTGGAGCTTCTCGCGGTCGTAGTCCGAAGTGGTGTCCTCGATCTGCGCCTTGATCTGCGCGATGCGGGCCCGGATCTGGTCCTTCTTGCCGGCGCCGTCGACGATCGTGGTTGTCTCCTTCTCGATCGTCACAGTCTTGGCGCGGCCGAGCATGGCGAGCGTCACGGTCTCCAGCTTGATGCCGAGGTCCTCCGAGATCGCCTGGCCACCGGTCAGGATCGCGATATCCTCGAGCATGGCCTTGCGTCGGTCGCCGAAGCCCGGAGCCTTGACGGCCGCAATTTTGAGGCCGCTACGGAGCTTGTTGACGACGAGCGTGGCGAGCGCCTCGCCCTCGACGTCCTCGGCGATGATCAGCAGCGGTTTGCCGGTCTGCACCACGGCTTCGAGGATCGGCAGCATCGCCTGGAGCGACGACAGCTTCTTCTCGTGAACCAGGACATAGGCGTCTTCCAGTTCGGCCCGCATTTTTTCGGCATCGGTGATGAAGTAGGGCGAGAGGTAGCCGCGGTCGAACTGCATGCCCTCGACGACGTCGAGCTCGATGGCGAGCGATTTCGCCTCCTCGACGGTGATGACGCCCTCATTGCCGACTTTCTTCATCGCAGCAGCGATCATGTGCCCGATCTCGGTGTCGCCATTGGCCGAGATCGTGCCGACCTGAGCGACTTCCGCGTTCGAGGTGACCTTCTTCGCGTTCGTCTTGAGGTCCGCCACCGCGGCCTCGACTGCCATGTCGATGCCGCGTTTCAGATCCATCGGATTCATGCCGGCAGCGACGGCCTTGGCGCCCTCGCGGACGATCGCATGGGCGAGCACGGTCGCGGTGGTGGTGCCGTCACCGGCGGCGTCATGCTGTTTCGCGGCCACCTCGCGCACCATCTGGGCGCCCATGTTCTCGAACTTGTCGGAAAGCTCGATTTCCCTGGCGACGGCGACACCGTCCTTGGTGATGCGGGGCGCGCCGAACGACTTCTCGATGACGACGTTGCGGCCCTTGGGACCGAGCGTGACCTTGACGGCGTTGGCGAGGATCTCGACGCCGCGCAGCATCTTGTCGCGGGCTTCCGACGAAAATCGCAGTTCCTTGGCAGCCATGATCCGATCCTCCTGGTCGGGGATGAAATGGCGCGGCAGTCGGTCAGGATGCCGGTGCGGCGATCCTCCTGCCTGGTGATGTCGGGATGATGGTGATGTCCTTAGGCTTTCCCCGTTTCTTGCCGTTCGCATGTCCGACGGGCGCCGCTCGGCCCGCGGTGAGATGGGCCTGCCACCCGGGCGCCGTACCCTCGAAGATACAGCCTGTCCCGCCTTTGCGCCTGCGAGATTGGTGGCGCCCATCCCGATTAAGTGCTAAGATACTGGAAATATTGTGAAACGGCAACTTTTGGGTGCCGTGCCGTTGACTTGGCGCCGCGATTTTTCGCCAGCAGTCACGGAGCAGAAAATGGCCTCGTCCGACTTCGCGCGCCAGCTCGCCGGCTATGGTCTGACCACCGCCGACATCCTTTACCGGCTGCCGGACCATCCCTCGATCCTGCAGGAATATATCTGGCAGGAATACGATCTGGCGCCGTCCTTCCCGGAGTTGAAGCGCTTCCTCACCTTCTGGCAGAGGTCGCTCGAAGGCAAGCTCTTCCGCGTCATCGTGAGTCATCACGGCCTGATCGGCCCGGCGGACCTGCGGGCGATCTCCGGCGAATTCAGGCTGCAGTGACGAGGCGGCGATCCACCTCGCGCAGACGGGGCCGGCGGGGGGCCGGCGCCGGCTCCGGTGTTCGTTCAGCGATTCACTCCGGCTGGATGCCGGCTGCCTTGACGATATCGGCCCACTTCTTGATCTCGACCGGCACGAAGGCCTTGAGCTCGTCAGCCGTGCTGGTCTCGGGCTCTATGCCGGCAGCGAGCAGCCGCTCCTGCGTCGTCTTGTCGTTGAGGGCGGCGACGAAGGCCTGGTTGAGCCTGTCGATGACCGGGCGCGGCGTCTTCGCCGGGGCGAAGGCGGCGAACCAGGCGGCGAGGTCGTAGCCGGCGACCCCGGCCTCGACCATGGTCGGCAAATCGGGCGCGAGCGGGCTGCGCTTCGCAGTCGAGACGGCGAGCCCGTTGACCTTGCCTGCCTTGATCTGCGGCAGCGTCGTCGAGATGTCGGCGAAGACGATCGAGATCTGGCCACCGAGCAGATCGGTGATCGCCTGCGGGTTGCTGCGATACGGCACATAGGTGAGATCGAGGCCGGCGAGCGATTTCAGCATCTCGCCGGCGATGCGCGACGAGCTCGAGCCGGCACCGAAGGTGAGCTTGCCCGGATTGGCCTTGGCGTAGGTGATGAGTTCCCGCACCGTCTTTGCCGGCACGGATTGGTGGGTCGCGAGCGCCAGGGTGATCGTGCCGAGCTTGCCGACCGGCTCGAAATCCTTGACCGCGTCATAGGGCACGCTCTTGAGCAGGCTCTGATTGGCGCCATGGGTGGTGTTGGTGGTGATCAGCAGAGTGTGGCCGTCGGGATCCGCCCGCACCACGTTTTGCGCCGCGATGATGCCGCTGGCGCCGGGCAGGTTCTCGACCACGACCGGTCGGCCGAGAGTTCTCGACAGGTGTTCGCCGAGGATGCGCGCCAGCGCGTCGGTCGCGCTGCCGGCGGCGAAGGGCACCACGAACTTGATGTTCTTGGCTGGGAAGTCCTGCGCCGCGGCCGGCAGCGCCAGTCCGGTCGCAATCATGGCCGCCGTCGAGAGCAGCCAACGCCTCGTCTTCATCATCGTCTCCTCCATTGTCGTGGGTCATCGCCCGCTTCGCGCGGTGTCTTCAGTCGTCGGGCAGCTCGAGGTCGAGCAGGGCCGAGCTCAGGCTCTTGCCGTGGGTGTCGAGGACGAGGGAGCGGGTGACACCGCCGCCGAGTGCCTGGCGCATGACGAAGTTGAGCGCGCCCAGGCTCGGCACCTCGTAGCGGGTGATGTCGCCGGCGACGAGCGCACCGAAATGCGCGCCGACGCGCTCGGCCGTGACCTCGCGCGCAAGCCGCGGATAATCGGCGGGATCGAAAGCGATGAGCGCGATGCTGGAGGTGTTGCCCTTGTCGCCGGTGCGGGCATGGGCGATCTGGCGCAGCTTCATCTCAGCTCTCCAGCATGTGCACGGCCGGCACGACCTGCTCACGCGGTAGATAGGTCGAGAGCACGCCGAGCACCTCGCGCACCGAGGTCGTGACGCCGCCGCCGCCGGCCGGGCCATTGGTGTAGAGCGTCTCGACCTCGCGGCCGATGCGCTCGGCTTCGGCTCGGTTTGCGGTGCGGCCGACGACGCGAGCCCGGACCTCATAAGGCTCCTGGCTGCCGCGGGCCGAGAGAGTCTCGCCATGCAGGGCATTCACGCCGATCAGGTCGAAGCGCAGCTCGCTGGTGGCGACGCCGGTCAGCGCCAGCCGCTCGCGCACGATCGCGAGCGCGAGTTCGCCGCGCGCTTTGGCGCCAGGGCCGGCATAGGATATCTGGCCTTCGCCGGTGAAACCTTCCGCGACGCCGAGCGAGACCTTGAGCTTCTCCGGCCGCTGCCGGCCGCTTGCACCCTCGATGCGCACCCGGTCCGGCCCGATCTGCGCGACGCGAACCTGCGAGAAATCGGCGGTGACGTCGGGCGTAAGATAACGGGCCGGGTCGTGCAGTTCGTAGAGGATCTGCTCCTTGCAGGTCGCTGGCGTGACCTGGCCGCCCGAGCCCTCGACCTTGGTGACGACGACGCTGCCGTCCTCCGAGGCCTCGCCGATCGGGAAGCCGAGGCGTGCGAGGCCAGCGACATCCTTGAAGCCGGGATCGGCGAAATAGCCGCCGGTGACCTGGCCGGCGCATTCGAGCAGATGGCCGATCAGCGTCGCCTGGCCGAGCCGGTGCCAGTCGTCGAAGGACCAGCCGAACTCATGGACGAGCGGTCCGACGAAGAGGGAGGGATCGGCGGCGCGGCCGGTGATGACGATGTCGGCGCCCTCGGCCAGTGCCGCGGCGATCGGCTCTGCGCCGATATAGGCGTTGGCGGAGACCAGGCTGTCGCCGAGCGCGGACACCGGTCGCGCGCACTCCTCGATGGCGAGCCCGCTGCCGGCGATGGCCGCAAGCACGTCGTCGCCGGTCACCGCGGCGATCCTGAGACCGGGAAAGCCGAGCTCACGGGCGATGCTGGCGGCCTGTTCGGCGGCGGCCAGCGGATTGGCCGCGCCCATATTGGTCACGATGCGCGTGCCTGCGCGCCGGCAAGGTGCCAGAACCGCTCGGAGCCGTTCGCCGAGCAAGGGGTCGAAGCCACCAGCCGGGTTCTTGCGGCGCGCCTGCTGGGCCAGGGCGATCGTGCGCTCGGCCAGGCATTCGAAGACGAGGTAATCGAGCGCGCCCTTCCGGGCGAGTTCGAGCGCCGGCTCGATCCTGTCGCCGGCATAGCCCGCTCCCGCTCCGATCCGGATCGTCTTCATGGCTCCTCCCATGCCGGGCATCAGGAGCAGAGCCAGATTGATTAAACAATTGAAATTATTGGATATCAGTAATAGAGAAGAATTATGAATCTCGATGTCGGGCAGCTGCGAGCCTTTGTGACGATCGCCCATAGCGGCAGCTTCACCCGCGCGGCCGCGAGCCTGAACCTGTCGCAGCCGGCACTCACCGTTCAGATCCGGAAACTCGAAGAGGCGCTTGGCGTTCGCCTGTTCGATCGCAACACCCGCGTGGTCGCGCTGACCCGCAACGGCGCCGAGCTTTTGCCGACGCTCGGCCGCATCCTGCGCGATCTCGACGGCGTGCTCGCCGAGACGCGCCAGCTTTCGACCATGCAGCGCGGCATCGTCAGGCTCGCCGTGCTGCCATCCTTCGCCTCGGGCATGCTGCCGGAGGTCATCGCCGATTTTCGCGCGAGCCATCCGGGCATCGGCTTTGTGATCCGCGACGTGATCGCGAGCGGCGTCGCCGAACTGGTTGCCAGCGGCGAGGCCGATCTCGGCCTGACCGGCGGCGCGGTCGCGAATGCCGACCTCGAAACCTTGCTGCGCGGTAGCGACCGGATGCACGCGGTCTATCCGAAAGATCACCCGCTTGCCCGCCTGGCGAAGATCGGGATCGCCGATCTGGCAAGGCATCCGCTCGTGCTGATGGATGCTGCGACCAGCGTCCGGCAGGTGGTCGACCGGGCCTTCGCCGAAACCGGCACGGTGCCGCTCGTCGGCGCCGAGGTCACCTACATGTCGAGTGCCGTTGGCATGGTGCGCGCCGGCTTGGGCGTCGCTATTCTACCGGGCGCGGCCATGGAGGTCCGGGCCGAGCGAAGCCTGCGTTCGCAGCGGATCGAGGGCGATGGCTTCGTCCGCCCGATCGCGGTGGTGAAACGTCGCGGCCGGACCCTGCCGCCAGCGAGCGAGCGCTTCCTGAGCGAGCTCAAGCGAATGCTCGCAGCTGAGGCTTGACCTGTCGTCGAGCGGCCGCTTCCTTGGAACAGCCTCAGTGCTCGCGCGTTCATGGTGGACCGTCCTTGTCGCCAAGGGAGGCTGCCATGCGCCGCCTGATCGTTCTCGCCGCTTCTATTGTCCCCTTGCTGGCTTTCGCCGCCAATGACGCCTCGGCGCAGATCAGCGGCAGTGCCTTCCGAGGAGGCGGTGTCCCAGCGGGCGGCGCCGTCAGCGGCGGAGGCCGTGCGCTGTCCGGCGGAGGCTTCGGCGGCGGCAATCGCGCCATGCTTGGAGGAGCGTTTGGCGGCTCTCGTGCCGGCCTCGGAGCGGGAAGCTATGGCTATCGCGGCGGCGTCTACCGCGGCGGCGGAAATTGGGGCTACCGGCCCAATCGCTGGCAAGGCGGCGGCTATTACGGCCGCGGGGCGTATTGGAGGCGCGGCTATGGTGGCGGTTGGGGATGGGGGGCGGGAGGCCTGGCGGCCGGCGCCATCCTCGGGAGCGCTGCGGCCTATCCCTACTATTACGGCACGCCCTATTACGAGGAGCCGGCCTATTATTATCGCCGGCCGTACTATGCCGAGCCCTACTATGCCGTGCCGGCCTCGTCAGGCATCGGCAACTATTGCCAGACGCCTGTCCGTACCTGCCAGCTGATCAATCCGGCCGATCTCGGCGCCGGTTGCTCCTGCCGCGTCGCGGGTGGACGGGCTCGCGGGACCGTCATTCCATAGCCGAAGCATGAATCCGGAGAGTGTGCCGGTCGGCGCATTCTCCATCATCTATCGGTGAGTTCAGACCCCGAACTCCTGGCGCCAGCGCTCGATGTCGTCGAGCGCGACGTTCGAGCCGCACAGCACCAGCGCCACGCGCTCGCCCGGCTTGAACTGGTCCTTGCGCGTCATGGCGGCGGCGACGGTGCAGGATGCCGCAGGCTCGAGCAGGACCCGGCCGTTCTGCAGCACCCAGACCAGCTCGCGCACCGCTTCGGCATCGGGCACGACGATGATCTCCTCGAGAAACTGGCGCGCGGCCGCCATCGTCCGCTCGGTCGCGAAGGGAGCGCCGAGCGTGCGGGCGATCGAGGTCGGGCGGATCGGCACCGGCTTTCCGGCTGCGAGCGCCTGCGTCATCGTCGTCGCGCCCTCGGTCTCGACGCCATGGATGCGCACGGCCGGGTCGAGCCCCTTCAGCGCCGCGCCGACGCCGGCCGAGAAGCCGCCGCCGCCGATCGAGATGAAGACATGGTCGATCCGTCCGCCGGCGTCGGCCGCGAGCTCGAGGCCGACCGTGCCGTGGCCGGCGATGATCGCGGGGTCGTCATAGGAGTGGACATGGGTCATGCCCTTGCCCTCGTACTCCTCCGCCTTGGAGAAGGCGGCGAGCGCATCCTCGCAGAGCTCGACCTCGCCGCCGGCTTCCTGGGTCAGGCGGATGTTGAGCGGGGCGACGTTCTTCGGCATCAGTACGAGTGCCTTGATGCCGAGCATGCTGGCGACCAGCGAGACGGCGATGGCGTGGTTGCCGCCGGAGACGGTGACGACGCCGCGCGCTTTCTCGGCTTCGGAGAGGCCGAGCAGCTTGTTGTAGCAGCCGCGCACCTTGAACGAGCCGGCGAGCTGCAGGCTCTCGACCTTGACCACGGTCTCGACACCGAGCCTGGCCGAGAGGCCGGCGCTCATGAAGGTCGGCGTGCGCCGGACCTTGCCGGCGATGCGGGTGGCGGCGGCCTGGATGTCGGCGAGGGTAACGTCGAAGGTCATGGCGGACTCACGGGAAGCTTTGCTTGGCCGGCACAACAGCGCGCCGGGCGCAGCCCGGTCAAGCCGGTTGCGCGCATGTCGGGCGAACTGTCGGAGCGACACCGCTATTCCCTTCCTCCCGCTTGCGGTGGGGAAGGGCTAGGGATGGGGGGCGGCAAAGCAGGACTCGGGATTTTTTCCAGTCCTGTGCCGAGCGGCACTGCCCCCCACCCAACCCTCCCCACCGCAAGCGGGGGGAGGGCGGAGCCCGATCGTCATGCGCCGGCACATGCGCTGATGCGGCGTTGATGATGATTGACCCTGCATTGCGCCAGCGTAGCCTGCGGCACGCTTCCTGCCTGTCGGCCAGCTCATCGGAGATTTATACCCGTGCGTTATTCCCCCAAGGAGATGCTGGCCAAGCTGGTGTCGTTCAACACCGAGTCCTGGCGCAGCAATCTCGAGCTGATCCATTTCTGCCGCGACTACCTCGCCGCGCATGGCGTCGAAAGCACGATCGTGCCGAGCCCCGATGGCGAGAAGGCCAATCTCTATGCGACCGTCGGGCCGAAAACGGAGGGCGGCATCGTCCTCTCCGGCCACACCGACGTGGTGCCGGTCGAAGGCCAGGACTGGAGCTCCGATCCATGGACGCTGACCGAGCGCGACGGCAAGCTCTATGGCCGCGGCAGCTGCGACATGAAGGGCTTCGATGCGATCGCACTGGCGCTGGTGCCGGAGATGCTCGAGGCGGGGCTGAAGCGACCTTTCCACATCGCGCTCTCCTATGACGAGGAGGTCGGCTGCATCGGCGCCGCGATCATGATCGACGCCATGGCGGCGGCTGGATTGAAGCCCTCGGCGGTGATCGTCGGCGAGCCTTCGATGATGCAGGTCGTCACGGGCCACAAGGGCGGCACCCGCATGAAGACGACGGTGCGCGGCCATGCCGTGCATTCGAGCCGCGTCGATATCGGCGTGCCGGCAGTGATGGTCGCCGGCAAGCTGATCGCCTGGCATGACGAGGTCATGGCGCAGAACAAGGCCAATGCGCAGCCCGGCATCGCGTTCGAGCCGCCCTATTCGACGCTGCATGTCGGCGTCGTCGCCGGTGGCACCGCGGTCAACATCACCGCCGAGCATGCCAGCCTCAGCCACGAGGTCCGGGTCATGCCCGGTGACGATACCGACTATGTCGCGCGCTACCGGGCGAAGATCGCCGAGCTGGAGGCGCCGATGAAGGCGATCGCGCCCGAAACCGGCATCACCATGGAGATCACCTCCCAGACGCCGCCGCTGGCGCCGGAGAAGGAGGGCGTGGCCGAGACGCTGTCGCGCCGCATCACCGGTGACAACGCCAGCCACGTCGTCGCCTACGGCACCGAGGGCGGCTTGTTCCAGGCGGCAGGCTGGTCGACGGTGGTCTGCGGACCCGGCGATATCGCCCAGGCGCACCAGCCGGACGAGTTCCTCACAGTGGCTCAGCTCGACGCCGGCACGGCGTTCGTGCGGGCGCTGATCGCGGAGCTGGCTCGCTGACTGCGCAAGACGGGGCGCTTCATTGCGGGCCTTTGGCGCGCCCTTCGCAGCTTCGTGCGTTGCATTAGTAAGATTCGCAACAAAGTTCGATCTGGAACGAAGTCGATCGGCTGCACTGGACGCGGGCTTCGAACCGTCATTAATCTGCCGTCTTCGTCGGCGTGCCGCCAGAAAAAGCAGGCAGCCGGCACCGCTCCTGGGGAGGAGTGGTTTTCAACCAATCGGGAGCAGTCTCACATGTCGTTCAAGACCCATTGCCTGGCAGCCGTAGCGGCCCTGGCCTTGATGTGCGGGGCTGCGCAAGCCCAGACCTTGCGATACGCAAACCAGGGCGAGCTGAAGTCCCTCGACCCCTACACCGTCAACGAAACCACCACGAACGCCCATCTCGGCCATCCCTATGAGGGCCTGACGGCGCGCGGCAAGGACCTCAAGATCGAGCCGGCCCTCGCCGAGAAGTGGGAAGTGTCCGACGACGGCCTGAAGTGGCGCTTCTTCCTGCGCAAGGGCGTCAAGTTCCATGACGGCTCGGACTTCACCGCTGATGACGTGCTCTTCTCGGCCGACCGCGTTCGCGCCACGGGCTCGAACTTCACCACCCGCATCCCGACCAGCGCCAAGTTCGTCAAGGTCGACGACCACACGGTCGACGTCGTCCTGACCGCGCCGAACCCGATCCTGAACGCGCAGTGGGACACCTGGTACATCATGTCGAAGAAGTGGGCGGAGGCGAATAATGCCGTCGCCCCGACCCCGGCGGCTGCGACCACCCCGAGCCACGCCTCGCTCAACGCCAACGGCACCGGCCCCTACAAGATCGAGAGCCACCAGCCGGGCGTGAAGACCGTCTTCAAGTTCAACGAGAACTACTGGAAGAAGATCGAAGGCAACATCAAGGAGATCATCTTCACGCCGATCTCTTCGGACGCCACCCGCGTTGCCGCGCTGCTCTCCGGCGAGGTCGACGTGATCGAGCCGGTTCCGATCCAGGACATCCAGCGCGTCAACGCCTCGGGCAACGCCCAGGTGCTGACCGGGCCGGAGCTGCGCACCATCTTCCTCGGCTTCGACCAGACCCGCGACGAGCTGCTGGAATCGAGCGTCAAGGGCAAGAACCCCTTCAAGGACGTCAAGGTTCGTCAGGCCTTCTACCAGGCGATCGACATCGAGACGATCAAGAGCCGCGTCATGCGTGGGCTCTCGACCCCGTCGCCGCTGATGATCGCGCCGGAGCTGTTCTCGACCGCCGGCTTCACCCGCGCCAAGTTCGACGCCGAGGCCTCCAAGAAGCTGCTCGCCGAGGCCGGCTATCCGAACGGCTTCGAGCTCGGCATGGACTGCCCGAGCGACCGCTACGTCAATGACGGCCAGATCTGCCAGGCCGTGGTCGGCATGCTCGCCCGCATCGGCATCAAGGCGAATCTCAACGCCCAGCCCAAGGCGCAGTACTTCGCCAAGGTGCTGAAGCCGGGTGGCTACAAGACCTCGTTCTACCTGCTCGGCTGGACCCCCGGCACCTTCGACAGCCACAATGTCCTCTATGACATCCTCGGCTGCCGCGATGTCGCCGGCTCCTCGCGCGGCGAGTCGAACCTGGGCAATTACTGCAACAAGAAGGTCGACGAGCTGACCGACAAGATCCTGGTCGAGTCGGACACCGCCAAGCGCAATGCGATGATTGGCGCGGCCTACAAGATGACCGTCGACGAGTTCGCCTACATCCCGCTGCATCAGCAGGCTCTGGCCTGGGGTGTGTCGAAGAAGGTGAAGCTCGCCCAGCGCGCCGACAATTCGGTGCTGCTCTACTACGCCACCAAGGAGCAGTGAGGGCCCGCGCGCGCCGAGCGTCCTTGGCGCGCAGCCTCTCCAGCTTCGCAGAACAGCGCCGTCATTCCGGACAAGCCGCGTAGCGGCGCAGCTCCGGAATCCATCGTAAGCCTCCGCGCTCTCCGATGGATTCCGGCACTTCGCTTCGCTCCGGCCGGAATGACGAAGCTGGCGAAGCCCTACTTGAAAGGCGACCATGCTCGCATTTGTTCTGCGCCGGCTGTTCCAGTCGTTGATCGTGATGCTCGCGGTCGCGCTCATCGCCTTCGCCATGTTCCGCTTCGTCGGCGATCCGGTGAACCAGATGGTCGGCGTCGACACGCCGCAGGAGCAGGTCGCGCAGCTGCGCCAGACGCTCGGCCTCGACGAGCCGGTGGTCGTCCAGTTCGCGCGCTACATCTACAACGCCGCCCGGCTCGAATTCGGTGTCTCCTACCAGTTCCGCCTGCCGGTGATCTCGCTGCTTGGGGAGCGCGCCCCGGCGACGCTCGAGCTCGCCTTCATGTCGGCGCTGTTCTCGCTGCTGGTCGGCATACCCATGGGCGTCTACACGGCGCTGCGCCGCGACAGCTGGCTGGCGAAGATCTTCCAGACGATCTCGCTCGTCGGCATCAGCCTGCCGACCTTCCTGATCGGCATCCTCCTGATCTACCTGTTCTCGGTGACACTCGGCTGGCTGCCTTCCTTCGGGCGCGGCGAGGTCGTCAAGATCGGCAACTGGTGGACAACCGGCCTCCTGACCGCCTCCGGCTGGAAGGCGCTGATCTTGCCGTCGATCACGCTCGGCCTGTTCCAGATGACGCTGATCATGCGCCTCGTCCGGGCCGAGATGCTCGAGGTGCTGCGCACCGACTACATCAAGTTCGCCCGCGCCCGCGGCCTCAAGACCCGCGCCATCCATTTCGGCCATGCGCTGAAGAACACGCTGGTGCCGGTCATCACTATCGCCGGCCTGCAACTCGGTTCGATCATTGCCTTCGCTATCATCACCGAGACGGTGTTCCAGTGGCCGGGCATGGGCCTGCTCTTCCTCAAGGCGGTGCAGCAGGTCGATATCCCGATCATGGCGGCCTACCTCATGTTGATCTCCTTCCTGTTCGTCAGCATCAACCTGATCGTCGACCTGCTCTACGCACTGGTCGATCCGCGCCTGCGCGCGACGATCGGGGCGCATTGAGGGGAGGCAGAAATGGACCTGTCCGCAGCGCCTGCGCGACGCCGCTCTTCCCCCTCCCCCCGCTTGCGGTGGGGAGGGCTGGGGTGGGGGGCCGGAAAGCCGGAGCTCTATTCTTTATCGTCACGCCGAGCGGCGCTGCCCCCCACCCTGACCCTCCCCACCGCAAGCGGGGGGAGGGGATTCGCGTCGAGCCCCGATCGTTGCTGGAGTGCAAGATGAGCAACGAGACAATTCTCGCCCCGCCGCCGAAAGCCCCCTCGCTCTGGGCCCGCATCCTCGACAGCGACATCCTTGCGAGCTTCCTGCGCTCGAAGGTGACGATGGTCGCCGCCGTCGTCGTGCTGGTGCTGTTCATCGGCGCCGCCTTCTCGCCCTGGATCGCCCCGACCAACCCGTTCGACCCGGCGACCGTCTTCCTCGCCGATGCCAACATCCCGCCGGCCTGGCAGGATGGCGGCGACCCGAAGTTCATCCTCGGCACGGACGACCAGGGCCGCGATCTCTACTCGGCGATCCTCTATGGCCTGCGCGTCTCGCTGATCGTCGGCCTGCTCGGCGTCGCGCTGGCGGCGACGATCGGCATCACGCTCGGCCTGCTCGCCGGCTATCTCGGCGGCCGGGTCGATTCGCTGATCATGCGCATCGCCGACGTGCAGTTGACCTTTCCGGCGATCCTGATCGCGCTTCTGATCGACGGCGTCGTGCGCGGCATCTTCAAGGGCGCGAATCGCGAGGACACCGCCCTCTATGTGCTGGTGATCTCGATCGGGCTCTCTTTCTGGGTGCAGTACGCCCGCACCATCCGCGGATCGACCCTGGTCGAGCGCAATAAGGACTATGTCCAGGCGGCGCGCCTCGTCGGCCTGCCGGCGCCGCTGATCATGCTGCGCCATGTCCTGCCGAACGTGATCGGCCCGGTGCTGGTCATCCTGACCATCAACCTCGCGCTCGCCGTGATCACCGAGGCGACGCTCTCCTTCCTCGGCGTCGGCCTGCCACCGACGCAGCCTTCGCTCGGAACGCTGATCTCGATCGGCAACCGCTATTTGTTCTCGGGCGACTGGTGGATCGTCACCTTCCCGGGCGTGACGCTGGCGATCCTGGTGCTGGCGGTGAACCTGCTCGGCGACTGGCTGCGCGACGCTCTGAACCCGCGGTTGAGGTGAGCCGATGAGCGAGACCGTCCTCTCCGTCCAGGATCTCACCGTCGAGTTCGTCACCCGCCGCGGCACATTGCGCGCGCTCGACAAGATCTCCTTCGACATCGCTCGCGGCGAGGTGCTCGGCGTCGTCGGCGAATCCGGCGCCGGCAAGTCGGTCACCGGCTCGGCCATCATCGGCCTGATCGACCCGCCCGGCCGTATCGCCGATGGCAAGGTCGTGCTCTCCGGCGAGCGCGTTGACCATCTCCCGCCCGAGCAGATGCGGCGCATCCGCGGCAAGCGCATCGGCATGATCTTCCAGGATCCGCTGACCAGCCTCAATCCGCTCTACCGGGTCGGCGAGCAACTGGTCGAGACGATCCAGACCCATACAGACCTCAATGCCGCTGATGCGCGCAAGCGCGCCATCGCTCTGCTCGACGAGGTCGGCATCCCGGCGCCCGACAGGCGCATCGACGGCTATCCGCACGAGTTCTCCGGTGGCATGCGCCAGCGCGTCGTCATCGCGCTCGCGCTCTGCGCCGAGCCGGAATTCATCATCGCCGACGAGCCGACCACCGCCCTCGACGTCTCCGTGCAGGCGCAGATCATCACGCTCATCAAGCGGCTCTGCAAGGAGCGCGGGACGTCGGTGATGCTGGTCACCCACGATATGGGCGTGATCGCCGAGACGGCCGACCGGGTCGCGGTGATGTATGCCGGCCGCGTCGCTGAGATCGGCCCGGTCCGCGACGTTATCAAGGAGCCGCTCCACCCTTATACCCAGGGGCTGATGGGCGCGATTCCCTCGATCACGGGCGATGCCGAGCGGCTCGTGCAGATCCCGGGCTCGATGCCCAGGCTCTCCAGCATCCCCAAGGGCTGCGCCTTCAACCCGCGCTGCGCCAAGGTGTTCGCCCGTTGCCATATCGACCGGCCGGAGCTCATCGATGTCGGCGGCCACCAGGTCGCCTGCCATCTCTACGACCAGGCCAAGGCGCCGGCCGGCAAGACGGAGATCGCGGCGTGAGCGACAAAGCCTTCGTCCAGGTCCGCGACCTCAAGCGCGTCTTCGATGTCTCCAGGCCCTGGCTCAACCGGGTGCTGGAGAACGCGCCGAAGCAGTATCTCAAGGCTGTCGACGGCGTCTCCTTCGACATCCGCAAGGGCGAGACCTTCGCGCTCGTCGGCGAGTCCGGCTCGGGCAAGTCGACCGTGGCGCGCATGGTCGTCGGCCTCCTGAACCCGTCCGGCGGCACGGTCGCGATCGACGGCGTCTCGATGTCCGATGCGAAGGCGAGCCAGGAGCGCCAGCGCCTGCGCAAACGCATCCAGATGATCTTCCAGGACCCTTATGCCTCGCTCAATCCGCGCTGGCGTGTCGGGCGGATCATCGCCGAGCCGATCCACGCCTTCGGCATCATCCAGGGCGATGCGGCGATCTCGGAGCGCGTCGGCGAACTGCTCTCGCTGGTCGGCCTGCACCCGGACGACAGCAAGAAGTTTCCGCACGAATTCTCCGGCGGCCAGCGCCAGCGCATCGCGATCGCCCGGGCGCTCGCCTCCAATGCCGAGTTCATCGTCTGCGACGAGCCGACCTCGGCGCTCGACGTCTCCGTGCAGGCGCAGATCCTCAATCTGATGCGCGATCTGCAGGAGAAGTTCGGGTTGACCTATCTCTTCATCAGCCACAACCTTGCGGTCGTCCGGCACATGGCGACGCGGATCGGCGTGATGTATCTCGGCCGCCTGGTCGAGGTCTCCGACGGCAAGCAGCTCTTCGCCGCCCCGCGCCATCCCTATACCAGGATGCTGCTCGACGCGGTGCCCGACCTCGCCATGGTCGGCAAGCGGCACGAGGGCGTGAAGGGCGAGATCCCGAACCCGATCAATCCGCCCTTGGGCTGCACCTTCCATCCGCGCTGCCCGCTGGTCTTCGACCGCTGCCGCGTCGAGAACCCGCCGGTGATCGATGGCGTCGCCTGCCATGCGGTAAATGCGGGCCGGGTGGCGGCGTAGGCTGCGCACCCTTTCCTTCTCCCCTTGCGGGAGAAGGTGGCCCGCAGGGCCGGATGAGGGGTCGCGCAGGTCTGGCAGATTCTGGGAAATACGGCGCCGGGTTGACGATTAGTGTGGCGCGACCCCTCATCCGTCAGCGCTGCGCGCTGCCACCTTCTCCCGCAAGGGGAGAAGGGAGGAGCGACCATGCGAGCTGAGCAGCTCATGGCCCTTGCGCGTCACCGTGACCAGCCTGTCCTGACGCGTGAGATAGCCGCGATCGACCGCGTCCTCCCAGACCGTCAGGCGCGGGCAGGAGGTGCGCCAGCTCTCCAGGAGCTCGGCATGGCTGCGCTCATCGCGTGCGACCCATTCGACGAGATCGAGGATCAGCGGATCGTCTTCGGCAAGCATGGCGGCCTCGCCTTCCCGTGACGGGGCTTGATGATAGCGCTCCGCAGCCGGCGGGAAAAGCCGCGTCCGGTCACGCTCCGGCTGGCGGCGGGCTCGGCGCCTTCGGACGGCGGCTCAGCGGTGCTACCGGCCGCTCGGTGCGGTATTGGCCGCGCGCGATCGCGGTGAACAGCAAGGCGACGGCGGTGAGCGTCATCAGCCACCAGGTCTGGAACGAGGCAAAACCGAGCGCCGCCAGCGCGAAGGCCGTGACATAGGCCGCGACGCCGCCGGCGGCGAGTGCGCCGGGCATGCGGCCGGCGGCGCTGACCGCGAAATAGAGGCAGAGCGCGCTCGTCGCGGCACCGACCAGGCCGAGCTCGTACCAGGTCTCGAACAGGATCGTGGTCGGCACTTCGAGCGGCAGGGCGCCGGTGGTGCGCCCGCGCAGGACCGTGTCGAGCCCGTGCCCGGTGATGAGCTGCACCGGGCGGCTCGAGATGATGTCGGCCCAGATGTCGAGGCTGATGCCGACCGTGCTGAACACCGCAGGCGAAAGCCGGAAGAACGGCAGCAGCAGGAAGGGCAGGAGCGGGGCGAGCAGCATCAGCCCGGCCATGATGCCGCCCATCAGCCGGGCGCCGACGATGCGGTTGGCGCTGACCGCGCCAAAGGCGATCGCGCCGCACAGCATCGCCATCGCCTCGCCGTCCTCGATACGCGAGAGCGCGAGCAGGCCGACGACCAGCGCCAGCCCCAGCGCGGTCAGGCCGCGCTCGCGCGAGAGCAGCCAGGCGAGTGCCGGCCAGGCCATGATCAGCACGATGCTGACGCCGCGCTCGACGCTGCCGGCGGCGTTGGCGGCGCGCGAGTCGATCGGGCTCAGCGCCTCGGTCAGGAGCAGGCCGAGCGCGAAGATCGCGGCGGTGCCGGCACCTAGGGCCGCAAGGTTGAGGTTCGAGGCACGCATGCGCTCGGGCAGTGCGGCCGCGCCGGCAAAGCCGAGAGCCACGGCGAGGAAGAGATTGGCGGCCTTCTCGGTGGCGGAGCCGGTATAGGGGCTCCAGATCAGCGAGAGCACGGCCCAGCCGACCAGCGCCCACAGCGTCACGCCGGCGCGGCTGAAAATCGCTGCCCTGATGTTGCCGGCGAACCAGCGCGGCGCCTCGATCAGCGCGGCGATGGCCAGCAGGATGACGCCGATCGGCACCAGCACGACGGCGGCACGGCGCGACACCAGCGAGGCCAGCGGCAGAGCGAGCGCCAGCGTCGCAAAGCCGATGCGGCGCAGGAGCAACGCGGCGTCTGTCGCGGGATCGAGTGGCGTCTGGGCGTTGGGACGGATCATGGGCAAGCGGGTACTCGGCGAGCCGCGTCCGGCCAGGATGCCGGGAACAGCCCACGTCACCCTAGCGCCCGCCGCGGGCTTCGACTGTAGGTGCGCTGCAACACTGGCAAAGCATCTCGCGCAGTTTGGAACACCTAAAGTTCACTGGCCGCGAAAGCCGTTCCGTGGGATGAAGGAGACAATGACTGCTCCGCTTGCCGCGATCGTCTATTCCACCGGCTTCCCCATCGACGAATTGATGGCGGAGGTGGCCGATACCTTGAAGCGCGAGGCCGTTCGGCTCGGCGGTGTCGTCCAGCACAACAATGGCGACTGCATGAGCGGCTGTGCCAGCATGGCGCTCGAGGATCTTTCTTCCGGCCAGCTCTTCCCGATCAGCGAGGACCGCGGTGGGGGCTCGGCCGGCTGCCGGCTCGACGCGGCCGGGCTCGCCGCCGCCGGCGCTGCCGTCACAGACGCATTGTCGGGGGCGGTCGACCTGGTGATAGTCAACAAGTTCGGCAAGCAGGAGGTTCTCGGCCAGGGCCTGCGTGCCGAGATCGCCGCCGGCGTCGTTGCCGGACTGCCGCTGCTGATCGCGGTGCGCGACGACATGCTCGCCGCCTGGTCGGACTTCGCGGGCGAAGACTGGCAGCGTCTGCCGCCCGAATCTGCCGCCGTGACGGATTGGGCGATGGCGGCATTGCGCCAGCCGGCCTGACGGCTCGCAAGGAGCTACCCCGTGCCTGTTGGCAGCGACTTCCTCGACGACTATCTGATCCGGCCCGATCCGGCCGCTGCTCGCCTTGGCGCGACCGTCGCCGGCATCGACCATAGCGGCGCCCGCGTCGAGACCCGCGTCGTCACCGAGCGGGCGCTGACGCTCTATCTGAACAGCCAGGAGATCGTCACCATGATGACGATCGGCGACCATCCCGAGTATCTGGCGCTCGGCTACCTGCTCAACCAGAACATGCTCAGGCGTGGCGACCCGGTCGAGGCGGTCGACTATGACGAGGAGCTCGAGGTCGTCGTCGTCCGCACGCCGGAGCGTACCGATTTCGAGCAGAAGTTGAAGAAGAAGACGCTGACCTCGGGCTGTGCCCAGGGTACTGCCTTCGGCGACCTGATGGAGGCGATCGACGAGATCGTCCTGCCGAAAGCCGAATTGCGCACGAGCTGGCTCTATGGGCTGACCCGCAAGATCAACACCACGCCCTCGCTTTATCTCGAGGCCGGGGCGATCCATGGCTGCGTGCTCTGCGAGCGCGACAAGCCGCTGGTCTATATGGAGGATGTCGGCCGCCACAACGCCGTCGACAAGGTCGCCGGCTGGCTCTTCCGCCACGATGTCGATCCCGGCAGCATGATCTTCTACACCACCGGCCGACTGACCTCGGAGATGGTGATCAAGACCGTGCGGATGGGCATCCCGATCCTGGTCTCGCGCTCGGGCTTCACCGAATGGGGCGTCGAGCTCGCCCGCAAGGCCGGCTTGACCCTGATCGGTCGGGCCCGTGGCAAGCGCTTCCTGGCGCTCGCCGGCGAAGACCGCATCGTCTTCGATCAGGACCCGGACAGCGTCGAGGAGGAAGGCGGCAAGCATCGCCGCAAGGGGGCAGGGGGCGATGAATGAGCATTCTTATACCTGGGAAGGACGTGCCCCGCCCGACGCATCTACTGGATGCTGGCGAACAACTGATCTGGTGGGATAGGCCCAATCCCAAAGAATATGCACTGAAAGAGGCCTCGATTTTCAAGGCTCTGTTCCTCTTGCTTTTCACAGCATTCGGTGCCGGAGTGACATGGAGTGAGTTTCATGCAGGTACTTACTTTTGGTTGTTTGGTCTTATACTTGTTGTTGCGCCGCTATTTTGTCTGGCTGAGCCGATATGGCGTTATCAGAAGGCGCCACGAGTCCAATATCTTCTGACCGACCGGAGAGCAGTGATCGCGACAGACAGGTCGGTTAAGAGCGTCGCCTTAAACAGAATCGATTTCGTCGAACTTGATCGTGGTGAGGGGGGAGTGGGAGATGTTCTCTTCATCGTTGAGCAAGTGAAGGACGCCGAAGGTGAGACGATCACAAATCGCGACGGCTTCGTCGGTATCGCCGACGCGGAGAAAGTCGAACGGGAGTTGAGACGGCTGCAGCAACTGGCCCTGTCATGACCACGCCTCCCACCCTCGGCCTCCTGCTCGCCGGCGGGCTCGCCCGTCGCATGGGCGGCGGCGACAAGCCGTTGCGCACCATCGCCGGCCGTACCATCCTTGCCCATGTGATCGAGCGGCTGGAGCCGCAATGCGACGGCCTGCTGCTCAACGCCAATGGCGATCCCTCTCGCTTCGCCGATTACGGCCTGCCCGTCGTCGCCGACAGCGTGCCGGATTTCGCCGGCCCGCTCGCCGGCATTCTTGCCGGGCTCGATTGGCTCGCGGCGAACCGGCCGGGCACGCAATGGCTGGTCAGCGTCGCCGCCGACACACCCTTCATTCCGCGCGATCTGGTGGCGCGGCTGCATGCGGCACGCGCGGCGGCGAATGTCCCGCTCGCCTGCGCCGCCTCGGGCGGCTGGACTCACCCTGTGATCGGGCTCTGGCCGGTCGCGCTGCGCGAGGAACTGCGCCATGCGCTCACCGTCGAGGACGAGCGCAAGATCGACCGCTGGACGGCGCGCCATGGCGTCGTTTCGGTCGAATGGCCGGTGACGCCGGTCGACCCCTTCTTCAACGCCAACCGGCCGGATGATCTCGCCGAGGCCGAGCGGCTCCATGCCACGCTGGGCGACGCTTGATCGGGGAAGGCGCCGCCCCTAGATTCGACTGATAAGCGAAGCTTATTCGCCTGCCTCTGGGGGAAGTCGCATGAAGTCCTTTGTCATCGCTGTCGCCTTCGCCGCCATCGCCGCCTACGGCGCGAGCCTGGTGCTGGCGACCTATCAGCGCCCGGTCGACGTCGCCTATGCGACGAGCAGCGTCCGGCTCTGACGGGCCTGGCCTAGCCTTCCAGCAGAGTTTTCAAGCGCGCCAGATCGGCCGCGATCGTTTCGGCGTCGCGGGCGAGTTCGTCGTCGCTCATCTCCGGGCGCCTGAACAGCGTGAACACCACCTCGCTGCCGCTGCCATTGGCGAGCGCCCGCATCGGGTTGTGCATCGGCGCTCCGCTGTCGGGCACGACCGCGTGATCGAGGATGCCATAGCGATTGGGCTCGCTGAACATCACCCGCATCGGCCCCATCGGTGTCTTCGCGTGATAAGTCATGCCCTCGACATGGCGGAACTCGCCGCCGAGCCCTTCTGCCCATTTCGGGAAGTTCATCGGCTCGGCGAGGAAGCCGTAGACCTCCTCGATCGGCCGCTTGATCGAGATGCTGATATGACGCGTTGGCAGGACGGGCATGATCGCGTCTCCGTAGTTTCTACATACAAGAACATAACATGAACAAAATCGGATGTCATCGCGTATCGGTGATGGGCCGTGCGCGAGCTCGCCGCGGATCGATCAAGATTCCGCCGGCTTCGCTGGCCCTTTATTCCAACGGCGACGGATGAGGAGATTCGCGATGGAGCACAGTATCGGCGTCGGCCTGACGATTTTCGTACAGCACGGACGCGAGCAACAGGCAGCGGATTTCTACAGCGAGGCGTTCGAAGCGCGGCAGATCAAGGGATACAGGGTCGACGGCGAGCTTGCCGGTGTGGAGATGCTGATCGGTGGAACGCGTGTCTCCGTCGCCGGTTCCAATCCGCGCCGCGAGGAGGAGCCGTCCTATGGCGGCCCGTTCTTCCCCAAGGCGGCCGGCGCGGTCAGCACCATCGTCCAGCTGACGGTGCCGGATATCGAGGCCTGCTTCGCGCAGGCGATCGTGGCCGGAGCCGCGCTGCGTGACCGGGTCCAGACCGATGTCGAGGGGCGGCGGGTCGCCTCGCTGTTCGACCCGTTCGGGCACATCTGGGTGCTGATCGAGCGGCAGGCGGAGCCGGCGAGAATGTCTCCCGACCAGCTTGTGTTACAGGCCGATCGATCAGGCGGGCTCAATCTGCAGACCTAGGGCGAATTCCGCTCGGGCTGCCCGTCATTGCGAGCGCAAGCGAAGCAATCCAGAGGGACGTGGAGCTCTGCCGCCCCTGGATTGCTTTGTCGCTTGCGCTCCTCGCAATGACGGAGGTGCGCTTCAGCCAGGGCAAATCTGATCCAAAACCCTACTCGATCACGATCCGTGGCGCTGCCCTGGCCGGCCCGGCGAGGCCGGCCTTCACCTGCCGCGCCAGGGCGACATAGGCCTTGGCATGGGGGCTGTCGGGGTCGCTCGCGACGATCGGGCGGCCGCCATCGGAGGTCTCGCGGATCGGCATGGCGAGCGGGATCTCGCCGAGGAAGGGCACACCCTGCCGCTCCGCCTCGTGCCGGGCGCCGCCATGGGCGAAGATGTCGGAGCGGTGGCCGCATTCCGGGCAGATGAAATAGCTCATGTTCTCGACGATGCCGAGGATCGGCACCTCGACCTTCCTGAACATGGCGACGCCGCGGCGGGCATCGAGTAAAGCAAGGTCCTGCGGCGTCGAGACGATCACCGCGCCGGCGAGCGGGGTCTGCTGCGCCATGGTGAGCTGGGCGTCGCCGGTGCCGGGCGGCATGTCGACGACGAGCACGTCGAGCTCGCCCCAGGCGACCTCGCGCAGCATCTGGGTGATCGCCGAGATCACCATCGGCCCGCGCCAGATCATCGGCGTTTCCTCGTCGATCAGGAAGCCGATCGACATGATCTTGAGGCCATAGGCCTCCATCGGCGCGAGCGTGCGGCCCGAGACCAGCCGCGGCTTGCCGGTGATGCCGAAGATCTTCGGCACGGAGGGGCCATAGATGTCGGCATCGAGCACGCCGACCTTGAGGCCGAGCGTCGCCAGGCCGACAGCGAGGTTGGCCGTGGTCGTCGACTTGCCGACGCCGCCCTTGCCGCTCGCCACCGCGATGATCTGCTTGACGCCAGGAATGCCCGCGGCTTTTGGCACCGGGCCACCGGGGCCGGGCTGGCCATGCGCCTGCCGGCGCGCTTCCGCCGCTTGCGACGGCGCCGGGCGCCCCGGCGCCTTGTCGGCGGTGAGGCCGACCAGCACCTGCGTCACGCCGGGAATGCCGCTGACGGCGCTTTCGGCCGCCTTGCGCACCGGCTCCATCGCGCTGGCTTCGGTCGCGTCGATGCCGATCGCGAAGATCACCTTGCCGCCGTCGATCAGGATATCGCCGATGCGACCGGACGCCGCCAGCGATTGCCCGCTCGCCGGCAGCTTCACCAGTTCGAGTGCGCGCAGGATGTCGTTTTGCGAAAGGGCCACGATGCGGGCTCCGGTTGTTGCGCGACGCTAGGCCGCGGTCTTGCGGATGTGGAAGACCAGCAGTTCGCCCTCGCTGCTGCTGAGTTCGATCGCGTCGCCGGTCTCGCGCATCAGGTTCGGGATGTCGATCGCAGCCATCGGATCGGTGCATTCGACCAGGAACAGATCGCCCGGCGCCGCGCCTTTCAACGCCTTGCGCACGCGCAAGGCGGGAAGAGGGCATTTCAGGCCGCGCAGATTGAGCGGGATATAAGACATTAGGCCAAGCCGGTCGAAGGATGTTGCGCTTCATATGATGGCTTTTTGTACGGGAGCAACAGGGGGCCTTTACCCTTCTCCCACTGATCTCGGGCTTGCCCGAGATCAGCCCTATGGTGCCAATATCGGAAACATCCGACATTGGTGGGGAGAAGGTGTCTGCGAAGCAGACGGATGAGGGAAGTCATGCGCCGACGCCTTTCATTCCCTCATCCGTCAGCGCTTCGCGCTGCCACCTTCGACGGGTTCACTTGCGACAATCCGACGTGGTGCTACCTGCCCTCTCCCCCCTTGTGGGGGAGAGTTGGAGAGGGGGGTAGACAGTCGCGCGGCCAATCGTCGGCGAAATCTCGACCCCGCTCACCCAGTCACCCCCCTCCCAACCCTCCCCCACAAGGGGGGAGGGCTCCCGCGCATGACTCGGCGCTTTGCAGAGGAAGCCTCGGGGGGAAAAGGCTAGGTGCTGCGCTCCTGGCTCTGGCGATGTCGATGTTCCCTGCCACCGCCCAGGAACTGCGCGGCCATGGCGGACCCGTGCGCGCTGCGGCTGTCTCGGCCGATGGTGCGACGGCCCTGACCGGTTCCTTCGACCAGTCGGCGATCCTCTGGGACCTCGCGCGCGGCAGTGCGATCAAGGTGCTGCGTTTCCATCAGGGTGCGGTCAATGCGGCCGTCGCGGTCAACGGCCTCGGCTTCGCCACCGGCGGCGAGGACGGCAGGATCGCGCTCTGGCGCGGCGATGCGCCCGAGCCGGCCAAGGCCATCGAGGGGCATAAGGGGCCGGTCGCGGCGCTGGCAATCTCACCGGAAGGGCAGCATCTCGCTTCGGCCTCCTGGGACGGGACGGTCCGGGTGGCCGGGCTCGCCGATGGTTCTGCGCGCGTGCTCGAAGGCCATCAGGGTCCGGTCAACGGTGTCGCCTTCGCGCCGGGCGGTCTCGTCGTCTCCTCCGGCTATGATGCGAGCTTGCGGCTCTGGCCTGCTGACGGCGGTGCGCCGCTGATCGTCACAACGCCCGCGCCGCTCAACGGCGTCGTCGTCGCGCCCGATGGCGAGATCGCGGTCGCCGCCGCCGATGGTCGCCTGCGCCTGTTTGGACCGGACGGAGCTTCGCGCGCCGAGATCGCCGTCGGCGAGACGCCGTTGATCGCGCTCGCCATCTCGCCCGATGGCGCGACCATCGCGGCCGGCGGCCTGCGCGGCCAGGTCGCGCTGATCGACCGCAAGGCGCGCACCATCCGCGCCACGCTGGTCGGCCCCGGCCTGCCGGTCTGGTCGCTCGCCTTCCTGCCGGATGGCAGGCACTTGCTCTCGGGCGGCGCCGACCGGCTGGTCCGGCGCTGGAACGCCGCCACCGGCGAGCATGTCGGGGCGGTGGTGCCGCGTGCCGGCGAGGATGCGCTCGCTGCCTTTCGGGGCGAGCGGGGCGCTGAGGTCTTCCGCGCCTGTGCCGCCTGTCACACCCTGACGCCGGCCGATGGCAATAGGGCCGGCCCGACCCTGCACGGCATCTTCGGCCGCCGCATCGCGACCGCACAGGGCTATGCCTATTCAGACGCGCTCAAGGGCATGGACATCGTCTGGGGCAAGGAAACCGTCGCCAAGCTGTTCGAGGTCGGCCCGAATGCCTACACGCCCGGAACCAAGATGCCGGAGCAGACGATCGGCTCGGCGCAAGATCGGCAGGCCCTGGTCGACTGGTTGGAGAAGGTGACGCGGTGATTTGAGCGTCAGGCCGGTATCAGGGTCAGCTTCATACCGAGAGCCCGGGTCGCCTTGGACAAGGTTTCCAGCGTCGGATTACCGCCGGCGCGGAAGGCCTTGTAGATCGTCTCGCGGCTGATGCCGGATTCTTCGGCAAATGTGGTGACACCGCGTGCCCGTGCGATGTCGCCGAGCGCGACCGCGATGAAAGCGGGGTCGCCATCTTCAAGGGCGGCTTCCAGATAAGCGACCTGCTCATCTTGTGTCGTAAGATGGTTCTGGATGTCGAAGGGGCGAGTCTCGTCTGCCATTTCAATACTCCGCCGCCATCTGCTTGGCCCGGGCTATGTCGTTCGCCTGCGTTCGCTTATCGCCGCCACAGAGAAGAATGATCAGCTCTTTGCCGCGCTGGACGAAGTAGACCCGGTAGCCGGGCCCGTAATCGACCCGCATTTCGCTCACGCCTTCGCCGACCGGCTTGACGTCGCCGGGATTGCCGAGTTCAAGCCGGCGTAGCCGAACGAGGATGCGTGCCTTGGCCGCGTTGTCGCGGAGGTCCTCGAGCCATGTCGAGAAGACCGCCGTCTGACGAAGCTCAGACATGTGTACTATGATACACGAATTTGCGGCGTTGTCATCTACCCCAGCGGGTCCTCGCCGCGCTCCGCCCGCTCGCGCAGATAGTCGTCGGTGGTGCGCACCGGCGGGCGCTGCGGCGAGAGGTGCGGGTCGAAGCTCTCGTTGACCACCGCCTCGACCCGGCAATCCTCGCACATGCGCAGGATCGAGGCCCGCTTCGCCCCTTCGCCGGCGAACATCCAGTGCTTGTTCTCGAGCTTCGCCGCGATCTTCTCGATCGTGCTCCGGACGCCGAAGGGCTTGGCGCAGGCGATGCAGTGGAACGGCTCCTCCTGCTTGACGATCCGCCGGCCGCCCTTCCAGGCGTCGAAATCGATACGCGGCTCCAGCGTGATCACCTTCTCCGGACAGGTCGCGGCGCAGAGCCCGCACTGCACGCAAAGGTCTTCCTGGAAGGTGAGCGTCGGCCGCTCCGGATCGTCGCCGAGTGCGCTGACCGGGCAGGCCGAGACGCAAGCCAGGCAGAGCGTGCAGCCATCCGTGTCGACGTGGACCGTCCCGAAAGGCGCGAGTGGCGGCATCGCGACGTTGGCGATCGGCGCCGGCGCGACGGCATGCAACTCGCCGATCGTCTGGCGCAGCAGCGGGCGTCCGGCGCCCATCGGCCGGAAGCGGGCGGGCTGCGCCGCGCTCGTGCCGGGCGCGACCCTCGCGAGCGCGGCGGCCAGTAGATCGGGGTCGTCGGCCTCGATCAGGGCGGCACGGGCCTCGCCATAGCCGAGCGCGCCGGCGAGGGCGTTGGCATAGTCGAGATTGCGCGTGAGGCCGGATATGTCGTGCTTGGGCTTGCCCCGGCCGAGCACGCGGATGGCGGAGGCGCCAAAGGCGAGTGCGGCGGCGAAGGTCTCCAGCCCAATCTGGGTGATCTCGTTGACGCGCAGGGGCAGCACGCGCGCCGGCAGGCCGGCGCCATGGCGGGCGAGCGCCTCGATCAGAGGCTCGCCATGGTCGCCATCATGCAGCAGTACGACCGGCTCGCGCCCGCCGGCCTCGGCATAGGTGACGAGCAGGGTCCGGATCTTGCGCAGCAGCGCATCGGCCGGCGGCAGCGCATAGGTCACCGCGCCGGTCGGGCAGACGGCGGCGCAGGCTCCGCAGCCGGCGCAGATCTCGGCCGAGATCGCGACATGGTCGCCCGCCGGGGTGATCGCGCCGGTTGGGCAGAGTTCGAGGCAGCGCGTGCAGCCGGTCTTCTTCGAGCGCGAATGGGCGCAGAGCCCTTCGTTCAGCGCGACATAGGCCGGTTTGTCGAACTCGCCAACGAGCCCGCTCGCCTGGAAGGCGAGCCGCTCGACCGCCGCGGCATCGCGCGGGTCGGCGCGCAGATAGCCGGCGCGCAGGTCGCCGGCCGGAAAGAGCGGCGTCCCGCCGGAGATGTCGATGACGACATCGCATTGCGAGACCGCGCCGTTGCGCGGAGCGTCGAAGACGAGCTTGCCGCGCGAGGACGGGCTCGGGGCGGCGTAATCGTTGACGGTCAGCTCGAAAGCGCCGAGCCAGCCGCTCGCCTGCGCGATCGTGCCTTTCAGCACCGGGAACTCGTCCATGCGCGGCGGCGCGATCTCGCCCGGCCGCGACAGCAGCACGGTGACGTCGAGATGTTCGGCGAGGCGATGCGCCAGGGCGATCGCGACCTCGTCGCGGCCATAGATCAGCGCGATGCCCTTGCTGGTCAGCGTGGTGAAGGAGGCGGGCGGCATGGGTTCGCTCGCAGCGGCGAGCAAGGCGGCCATTTTGGGACCAGCTGCCTTGGCCTGGTCCGACCAACCGGCCATCTCGCGGATATTGGTGAAGGTGAGGTCACCCGCGTAATCGAGGTCGGCGGCGACCTCCTCGAAGAGCGGCGCTTCCTGCGTGCAGGCGACGGTGATCGCGTTGCTCTGCGCCAGCGTGGCGCGGAAGCGCTCGATCTGGCTGCGGCAGAGATGGCGGTGCTCGCTGATCTCGGCGCCGCCGCAGCCACGCCGGAGCGCCGCGCCGTCGAGCGGCATGGTGTCCTCGCACGAGCAGACCATCAGCGTGCGGGCGACATCGGTCATTGTAGGCGTCCTCATGGTCGCAGCCGCGTCTTTGGTCGCGCTTGCGATAATCTCATCTTATATGGAATTGGAATGACTCCAAAGAAGCAAGCCTCTCCCTTGAGGTGAGACTTAAGGCGCGGACGATGGCGGCAGGGCCGGTCAGGCAGGACGACCTCAGGCGCGAGCCGGTGCTGCCGCCGGGGTTTTCGGTCGTCACCTTGCGCGAATCCGGCGATGCCTTCGCCCATGCGCAGGCTATTGCGGCGCAGGCCGGCGCCGCGACCTTGGTCTGGGTGCGACGTTTCGACATCGTCGAATTCGCGGTCGTGCTGGAGCCCGATGCCATTCTCGCCGAGGCGAGGCTCGCGCATTACCTCGCCATGAATGCGCTGGCCGATGCGCTTAGTGTGCATTCGCCGCCGGAGCGGCCGGTGCTGTTCCGCTGGCCGGATGCCCTGACCTATGATCTTGGCCTGATCGGCGGCGGCCGCCTCGCCTGGCCGGCAGATTGTCCGGAGAACCATGTGCCGGACTGGCTCGTCTTCGGCGCCATGGTTCGGGCGACGACGATGTCGCCCTTCCAGCTCGGCCAGACCGGCGTCGGCATGGCCGAGGAGGGGTTCGAGGAGGTCGATGCGGTCGATCTGATCGAGGCCTTCTGCCGCCATCTCATGCTCGGCGTTAGCCACTGGCAGGAGGAGGGCGCCAAGGCGGCGGCGCAGCGCTGGCTCGACCGGCTGGAGAAGGTCGTCGGCGTGCGCCACGGGATCGAGCCGAATGGCGACCTGATCGCGACCTCGCAGCACGGCGTCGAGCGCAAGAGCATGGTCGAGGCGCTGGCCAAGGTCGACTGGCTCGACCGGGAGAGCGGAGCACCGAAGCTGTGAGCACGATCGTCATTGCATGGCGGCCTTCTCCCTCCCCCCGCTTGCGGTGGGGAGGGTCGGGGTGGGGGGCAGTGCCGCTCGGCGAGGCTATGCAGGACGACGCTCTGGCTTTCCCGCCCCCCATCCCTAGCCCTTCCCCACCGCAAGCGGGGGGAAGGGGACAGCTCGGCGGCGAGGCACCATGACCCTCAAGCTTCCTCGCGCCATCCGGCTCGACCCGTCCGATGGCTTCGTCTTCCGCAAGGCGGCGGAGCCGGGCGAGTGGCTCGTCACCGGCTCCTTCCTGTTCACGCCCGAGAGCGTCGGCGAGCTCGACACCAAGGGGCGCGTCGCCTTCCGCTCCGGTTTTCTCGGCATCGGTAGTTTCGGCTGGAGCACGCTCGCCATCGTCAGCGAGGCGACGGCGGAGGAGCGCGAGCAGGCGGTGGTGCAGCTCGCGACGCAGTTCGTCGAGAAGCTCGGCGCGCCCGATCTCGTGGCTGCACGCATCGCTGCCGAGGAGGAGATCGCCTTTGCCGCCTCGCTCTGCGATCATCCGGCGCAGACCCTGCTCGCCTTGCATCGCACGCTGGAGGATGGCGAGATCTGCGAGCGCTTCCGCAGCTTGAAGCCACGCGGCGACATGCCGAAAGATGCTTTTCGCGCCTTCGAGTTCGTCGAAATCGATGGCGAGGACGAGCCGCAGGAGCAGGTCGACCTGATGCAGCTGATGAAGGACACGCCGCGATGACCCATTTCTGGGCGAGCTCCGGCCATCTCCTGCTCGACCGCGAGCCCGGCGGCGGCCTCCTCGTCACCGATGATTTCCTGAAAGCCTATCTGGCGCGGCCGGAAGTGCTGCCGCCGGAGGAGGCCTGCGCGGCCGAGCGGGCGCTGCATGCGAGGCTGATGGCAGAGCCGCAGGCCGAGGTCGCCGACCGCGAAATCGCCGCCATCGCCGATGCCGATGCACGCGAGAACTGGCGCTTCCTGCTCGGCTGGCGCGAGCGCCTTTTGGCGGCGCCGACCTTGCAAGCGGCCTATGTCGGGATCATCCGCGGCGGCGCCTCCGGCATTCCCCCTGTCTTCCTCGATCAGCTCGTCCACGTCATCCTGCGCGCAGGGCTCGACGAGGAGGGCGACCCCTTCGTGGTGCGCGCCGCCGAATGCCTGTTCCGGCCGCAGCGCGCCACGCTCCACGAGAACACGATCCTGCTCGCCGATGCCGAGATGATCGAGGGCCATGAGACCGACCGGCACGCCTCGCCGCTGCTCGCCATGCTCGGCGGCCCGGCGGTGACCTCGCTCGACATCCTCAAACAGGCCGATGCCGACCGCTACTGGCAGCGCTCCGACGCTTTCGACATGGTGCTCGATCTCGGCGGCAAGCCTTCGGGCCGTGCCGCGCTCGGCAGGGCGATAGGCCACTGGATCGCGCAGGTCCACGGCTTTTCGGTCGAGATCGAAGCCGTCGAGAATGTCCGCGATGCCAACTGGCGCTGGTTCATCGGCCTTGATGCACAGGCGACCGCGATCGGCAATGCGCTCTGGAAAGGTGAGATGCTCGATGACGACAAGGCCTCGCGCCTGATCGCACTCTACCGTTTGACGCTGCCGCCGGAGGTGCCGGTGCTGCCAGCGGCCAAGGGAGCGCCTATCTATCTGATGCTGGCGATGGACGGAGACCGGATCGTCCGGATGAAGCCGCAGAACCTGGTGACGGGTCTGCCGCTCGCGGTGCACGAGATGGCGAACTGAGGACGAGGCCATGCAGCAGCATCACGAGGTCGGTGTCGTGGTCGAGCGGCGCAAGCTCGACTCGCCCTGGGCCGACCATGCCTGGACGCCGATCGCGGTGCTGCCTGAGCCCCCGCCGCTCGCGCCCTGGAGCCGGCTTGCCGGCAACGCGGAACGCGAGCAGTTCTATCTCGGCTCGGCCGTGCTGACGCTGCACTCGGTCGACACCGCCCATTTTCGCGAGAACTTCGCGACGGGCCAGGCCCGGCTCTGGGTCGCCGTCAGGCCGACCGGGATCGAGCCGGCGCTGGAGCTGGTCGGCGTCACCGCCGATCCGTCCGAGGGCGAGGTCTTCCTCGAGAATGTCGACGATATCGTCGAGGCCGTGCCGATGCCGGCCGCGATCGCTGATGCGGTGCTCGCCTTCTTCGAGGCGCATCATGTCGAGCGCGAATTCATCAAGCGCAAGCGCACGGAGCACGATCCGCGCAAGGGCGGACTGCGACCGCGTCCGGGTCTCGAACGGGGAGAAGACTGATGTCGCGCCCTGACGACGAGGATCGTGACGAAGGCTTCCTCGGGCGTTGGGCGCGCCGCAAGAAAGAGGCGCAGAGCCGCGACCTGCCCTCTCCCCCCTTGTGGGGGAGAGATGGAGAGGGGGGTATGCCGCCCTCGACAGAGGTTGCGTCGGGCGCGGACGGGACTGCGGATGCGATACCCCCCTCCCAACCCTCCCCCACAAGGGGGGAGGGCTCCCGCGCTGAACCCGAGCCTGAGATGGTCGAGCCGCCCGCGCTCGACCTCGTCGACAAGGATTTCGACCTCGCTCATTGGCTGAAGCAGAACGTGCCGGAGGAGTGGAAACTCAAGGCGCTGCGCCGCGCCTGGGAGACCGATCCGATGATCTCCAGCTATCTCGACCCGGCGCGGGACTATGCGCTCGACTGGAACACGCCGGGCGGCGCGCCGGGCTATGGCCCGCTCAGCGAGTCGGACAATGTCGAGGAGATGCTGGCCAATATCTTCGGCAAGCCGCCTGAACCCGCCGCCGAGCAAGGCGAGGCGGTGCGTAACGACGTCGCAGGTGTTGGACCTTCGTCTAATGAAGGGGGCGAGACCGATTCTGCTGCGCCGCAGCAGGTTTCGGCAAGTGCCGCCGACATCCCCGAGCCGATGCGGCTGAGCGAGGGGGGGGGTCCCCGAAAATCCGCTGAAAATGCCGCGAAATTGGCTGCTTCTGCGAGCGGTGATTCTGCTGCGGTGCAAAAAACACACGAAACTGGGCCATCCCAGCAGCTATCGAGGCGGCGTGGAGGCAGCGCTACACCGCTCTGAGCGTTAGTTGAGAACAATTGCAATCTAGCGCGATAAGGTCTCATTATCACTGCGTGTATCAGCACGTCCGAACGTGCCGGTGCGGTATTGGAGACGCCTTCATTTATGCGGGACCAGGCTCTGGAACGGGCGATCGGAGCGGCCGGCGGCGTACGTGCGCTGGCGCGGGCAGTCGGCGTCTCGCAACCAGCGATCTCGAGCTGGAAACGCGTCCCCGCCGACCGCGTGCTCTCCATCGAGGCTTTGACCGGTATCGCGCGTAGCGAGCTTCGCCCCGATCTCTACCCGCATGAGCCGATCGTCGTTGAGACGACGGCGCCTGCGATCGACGAGATCGACGCTGCCCGCGCCGATGAATTCGAGCTGGTCGGTGCGCTGCTCTGGCGAGCGCCGACGGCTGGGACGCTGGCCGCCTTGCAAGGCCTGCGCGGCGATGCCTCGCCGCTCGGCATGGCCCATCTGGCGCTGGCCGAGGCCGCGGCCGAGGTGACGCCAGACCAGGTGCGCGACGAGTTCTTCCAGCTTTTCATTGGCGTCGGCCGGGGCGAGCTTCTGCCCTACGCCTCCTATTACCTCACCGGTTTCCTGCACGAGCGTCCGCTCGCTCTGGTGCGTGAGGACATGGGCAAGCTCGGTCTCGCCCGGGCCGAACGTGTCGGCGAGCCCGAGGACCATGTTGCCGTGCTGATGGACATCCAGGCCAAGCTGATCCGTGGCGAAGTCTCGGGGGAGGGCGTCGACGAGGCCTCTTTCTTCGCCCGCCATATCCGGCCCTGGGCCGACCGTTTCTTCGCCGATCTCGAAACCGCCGAGGCAGCGCGCTTCTACCGCGCCGTCGGCCGGGTCGGCAGCCTCTACCTTTCGATCGAGACGCAGGCTGCGAGCCTGCCCGCATGACGTACGGCACGGAGGAGACGACGATGTCGCAGAAGAGCAAGGAGACGGCTCTCGACCGCCGCAACTTCTTCAAGGCGCTCGGTGCCGGCGCGACCGTGGCCGTCGCTCCCGTCGCGGTCACGCCTGCCGCCGCCGTCGATCCCGGCAAGGACGAGACCAAGGCGCGCTATCGCGAGAGCGAGCACGTCAAAGACTTCTACCGCGTCAACCGCTACTGAGGAGGCCGGCGTCATGCTGATCAAGCGCAAATCCGCCGACGTCCAGCGCGGCAGCCTGCAGAGCGCCCTAGGGGGCCTCGCCTCCGGCGTGATGGACCGCCGCTCCTTCCTGCGCCGCTCCGGCCTCGTCGCCGGTGGTGTCGCGGCTGCCGGAGCCCTGCAGATCGGCGCGGTCCGCAAGGCGGAAGCTGCCGGTTACGGCCCTGCGACCGGCACCAAGGTCGTCAAGAACATCTGCACGCATTGTTCCGTGGGCTGCACGGTCAAGGCGGAAGTCGCCAACGGCGTCTGGGTCGGCCAGGAGCCGGCCTGGGAGAGCCCGATCAACCGCGGCAGCCATTGCGCCAAGGGCGCCTCGGTGCGCGAGCTCGTCCATGGCGACCGGCGCATCAAATACCCGATGAAGCTGGTTGATGGGCAGTGGCAGCGCCTGTCCTGGGACCAGGCGGTCAGCGAGATCGGCGACAAGATGATGGAGATCCGCGCCAAGTCGGGCGCCGATTCCGTCTACCTGCTTGGCTCGGCCAAGTTCTCCAATGAAGGCTCCTACCTGTTCCGCAAGTTCGCGGCCTTCTGGGGCACCAACAACGTCGACCACCAGGCGCGCATCTGCCACTCGACCACGGTCGCGGGCGTCGCGAACGTCTGGGGCTACGGCGCCATGACGAATTCCTACAATGACATCCGCAACTCGAAGACCGTGATCTTCATGGGCTCGAACGCGGCCGAGGCGCACCCGGTCTCGATGCAGCACATCCTGACCGGCAAGGAGCAGCAGCGCGCCAACGTCATCGTCTTCGACCCGCGCCTGACCCGCACGGCGGCGCACGCCACCGACTATGTCCGCTTCCGCTCCGGCACCGACATCGCGGTGATCTGGGGCCTGATGTGGCACATCTTCCAGAATGGCTGGGAGGACAAGGCCTTCATCGCCGCGCGCGTCCACGGCATGGACGACGTCCGCAAGGAGGTCGAGAAATACGATCCCAAGACGGTCGAGGACATCACCGGCATTCCGGGCGAGCAGCTGAAGCGCGTCGCCCAGACCTTCGCCACGGTGAAGCCGGCGACTTTCGTCTGGTGCATGGGCGTGACCCAGCACTCGGTCGGCACGGCCAATGTCCGCGCCATCTGCACGCTCCTGCTGGCGACCGGCAATGTCGGCTCGAACGGCACCGGCGCCAACATCTTCCGCGGCCACTGCAACGTCCAGGGCGCGACCGATTTCGGCCTCGATATCTCGAATCTGCCTTGCTATTACGGCTTGGTCGAAGGCGCCTGGCGCCATTGGGCCCGCGTCTGGGGCGTCGATTACGACTACTTCGTCTCGCGCTTCGACGAGGTCCCGGCCAAGGGCGGGCGCGCGGCCCGCACCCGCAAGCAGAATATGGAGACCTCAGGCCACACCTCGACCCGCTGGTTCGACGCTGCGAACCTGCCCGCCGAGCAGGTCGACCAGAAAGACAACCTCAAGGCCATGTTCGTCATGGGCCATGGCGGCAACACCATTCCGCGCATGCCCGATGCGGTGAAGGGTCTCGAGAAGCTTGAGCTGCTCGTCGTCTGCGATCCGCACCCGACCAACTTCGTCTCGCTCGGCGGGCGCAAGAACGGCACCTATATCCTGCCGGTCTGCACCCAGTTCGAGACCTCGGGCTCGCGCACCTGCTCGAACCGCTCGGTGCAATGGGGCGAGAAGATCGTCGAGCCGATCTTCGAATCCGCCAGCGATTACGCCGTCATCTACAAGCTCTCGCAGAAGCTCGGCTTCGCCACCGAGATGTTCAAGCCCTACGAGATGGTCCAGGGCAAGATCGGGCCGGAGCCGACGGCCGAGTCGATCCTCAAGGAGATCAACCGCGGCGGCTGGTCGACCGGCTATACCGGTCAGTCGCCCGAGCGCCTGAAGCTGCACATGGCGAACCAGGACAAGTTCGACATCGTCACGCTGCGCGGCGCCAAGGGCTCCCCGGTCGAGAACGATTTCTACGGCCTGCCCTGGCCGTGCTGGGGCACGCCCGAATACAAGCACCCAGGCACGCACATCCTCTACAACACCTCGCTCGCCGCGAAGGATGGCGGCGGCACCTTCCGCCCGCGCTTCGGCCTGACCCGCGAGCGCACGCTGCCCGATGGCAGCAAGGTCAACGACACGCTGCTCGCCGAGGGTGGCTCCTACTCGCTGAATTCGGACATCAAGGACGGCTATCCCGAGTTCACCATGGGCGTGCTGAAGAAGCTCGGCTGGGACAAGGACCTGACGCCGGCGGAACTGGCGACGATCTCCTGGATCGGTGGCAACAACATCGACACCGTCTCCTGGTCGACCGACCTGTCGGGCGGCATCCAGCGCGTCGCGATGGAGCATGGCTGCGTGCCCTATGGCAACGGCAAGGCCAGGGCCAATGCCTGGAACCTGCCCGATCCGGTCCCCACACATCGCGAGCCGCTCTATTCGCCGCGCGTCGACCTCGTGGCGAAATGGCCGGCAAGGCCGGACGAGCGCACGCTGCGCATCCCCAACCTGCACACCTCGGTGCAGAAGGCGGCGGTCGAGAAGGGTATCGCCAAGTCCTTCCCGATCGTGCTGACCTCCGGCCGCCTCGTCGAATACGAGGGCGGCGGCGAGGAGACTCGCTCGAACAAGTGGCTGGCCGAGCTGCAGCAGGACATGTTCGTCGAGATCAATCCGGCGGACGCGGCGGCGCGCGGCATCAGGGATGGTTCGCAAGTCTGGGTGACCGGTCCGGAGAACAATTCGAAGGCCAGGGTCAAGGCGCTGGTCACCGAACGCGTCGGCAAGGGCGTCGCCTTCATGCCCTTCCATTTCGGCGGCGTCTTCCAGGGTGTCGACCAGCGCGGAAACTACCCCAAGGGGCTCGACCCGATCGTGCTCGGCGAGTCGGTCAATACCATCACCACCTATGGCTACGACCCGGTGACCGCCATGCACGAAGGCAAGGTCACGCTTTGCCAGATCGCGGCGGCGTGAGGAGGAACTGAATCATGGCCCGGATGAAATTCCTCTGCGACGCCGACCGCTGCATCGAGTGCAACGCCTGCGTCACCGCGTGCAAGAACGAGAACGACGTGCCCTGGGGCATCAACCGCCGGCGCGTCGTCACCATCAATGACGGCAAGCCCGGCGAGCGCTCGGTCTCGATGGCCTGCATGCACTGCACGGACGCGCCCTGCGCGGCGGTCTGCCCGGTCGATTGCTTCTACACCACGGCGGATGCGGTGGTGCTGCACAACAAGGACCTGTGCATCGGCTGCGGCTACTGCTTCTACGCCTGCCCGTTCGGCGCCCCGCAATATCCGAAGGTCAGCAACTTCGGCTCGCGCGGCAAGATGGACAAGTGCACCTATTGCTCCGGCGGCCCGGAGGTCGACCTCTCGCCGGCCGAGTTCCAGAAATATGGCTCGAACCGCCTCGCCGAGGGCAAGCTGCCGCTCTGCGCCGAGATGTGCTCGACCAAGTCGCTGCTCGCCGGCGACGGCGAGGTGATCGCGCAGATCTACAAGGAACGGGTGGTCAAGCGCGGCTACGGCTCGGGAGCCTGGGGCTGGCAGACTGCTTACCGGGAAACCATCACGATCTGAGCTGGGGGAGGGGGGCGCATCACGGCCTGAAAAGGGTCGGGTGCGTTCCTCCCCGGGTCGATATCGCCTTCGCGAAGAGGATGTCCGCAATGCAACCTGGAGCCGCGACCCATCCTCTCCCCCCTTGTGGGGGAGAGTTAGAGAGGGGGGTAGTCAGCCGTGAGGTAGGTCGCAAGCGATTCGACGCTCGCCCAGTCACCCCCCTCCCAACCCTCCCCCACAAGGGGGGAGGGCTCGCGCGCTTGGGCTTGGGGGCCTGGCTAGTCTTCCGGGTGATCGTCTTCCTGTTCGCTCTCGCGGTCGGCTTTGCCCAGCCCGGCGCCGCCCAGCAGGTCAATCCGACCGCGGATTCGGTCAAGGAGCAGCAGTTCCTCGACGCGCTGAAGGGCAACCCCTCGGCCGAGCTGCAAGGCCGCATCACCATTCCCGACACCAAGGCGGCGACGCTGGAGCGCCCGGCCGGGCGCGAATGGCGGGCCTTCCATCAGAATACGATGACCAGGATCGGCGCGGTCGCCGTGCTCGGCATGCTGATCCTGCTCGTCGCCTTCTATCTCTTCCGTGGCCGCATCCGGATCGAGGGCGGCCCGTCCGAGCAGACACTGACGCGCTTCAACGGCTTCGAGCGCTTCGTCCATTGGCTGACCGCCGCCTGCTTCATCGTGCTGGCGCTGTCAGGTCTCAACGTCACCTTCGGCAAGTCCCTGCTGCTGCCGCTGATCGGCCCGGAGGTTTTCACCAACATCTCGATCGTGGCGAAATGGGCGCATAATTATCTCGCCTGGCCGTTCATGCTCGGTATCGCCCTGATGTTCCTGATCTGGATCAAGGACAACATCCCCTCGATGATCGATCTCCGCTGGTTAGCGGCCGGCGGCGGCATCGTCGGCAACGCCCATCCGCCGGCGAAGCGCTTCAATGGCGGCCAGAAGATCGTGTTCTGGACGGTGGTGCTCGGCGGCGCAGCACTCGCCGTTTCCGGCATCTACCTGCTCTTCCCGGCGGTTGCCGGCGGCGTGCTCAACCTGCAATTCTGGAATGTGGTCCACGGCATCGTCGGCGTGCTGATGGTCGCTGCGATCCTGGCGCATATCTATATTGGCACGATCGGCATGGAGGGCGCCTTCGATGCCATGGGCTCCGGCGAGGTCGATCTCAACTGGGCCAAGGAGCACCATTCGCTCTGGGTTGCCGATGAGGTGCGCAAGGGGCACGTCGCCGGCGGCAAGCTGCAGCCGGCGGAGTAGAGGCGCGGACGTCATTGCGAGCGCAGCGAAGCAATCCAGCAGGTTTCGCTCGGCCGCTCTGGATTGCTTCGTCGCTCCGCTCCTCGCAATGACGGCGAGCCTTGACCGGCTGAACCGATTTGCACGATGACAGCCGGGCGCCTCTTGCGCCCGGCTTTGTCTTTTGAGGATGTCCTTGTCGATGCGTGTGATCGGACTGGCTGGCTGGAGTGGGGCCGGCAAGACGACCCTCCTCACCAGGCTGATCCCGGAGTTCAACCGCCGGGGCGTCACGGTCTCGACGATCAAGCACGCCCATCACGCCTTCGACCTCGACACGCCCGGCAAGGATTCCTGGGCTCATCGGCAGGCCGGCGCGTCCGAGGTGCTGATCTCGTCGGCCAAACGCTGGGCGCTGCTGCACGAACTGCGCGACGAGCCCGAGCTTGCGCTGCCGGAGCTGCTGGCGCGCTTGTCGCCGGTCGATCTCGTCATCGTCGAAGGCTTCAAGCGCGATCCGCACGCCAAGCTCGAGGTCTATCGTGCCGCCAATGGCAAGCCGCCCTTGCATCCGGATGACCCCAGCATTGTCGCGATCGCCAGCGATACCGCTTTTCCGGATGCAGGCCGGCCGGTGATCGGGCTCGACGATGTCCCGGCCATCGCCGATTGTCTCTTCGCTGAGGCGCAGCCGCTCGCCGCGGTGCTGGCGCGGGCAAAAGAGGGTCTCTGACGATGGCGCAGCTCAGCGCGGATGCCGACGCCTTCGGGCCGATGCTGACGATCGAGCAGGCGGCCGAGCGCGCCGCTGAGCACATGCTGCCCGTGGCCGGCGTCGAGACGATACCGCTTTCCGTGGCCGACGGGCGCGTGCTGGCGCAGGACGTGATTGCGCCGGTCGATCTGCCGCCCTTCGCCAACTCGGCGGTCGACGGCTATGCGGTCCGCTTCGCTGATTTGGCGGTGGGCGGCGAGACGAAGCTGCCACTATCGGGCCGCGTCGCGGCTGGCGCGGACGCAGCCGGTGTCACGACGACGGGCAAGGCGGTACGGGTTTTCACCGGCGCGCCAATGCCCGCCGGCGCCGAAACCGTCTTCATGCAGGAGGATGTCGCACTGGAGGGCGGCGCGGTCGTTCTCCCGGCCGGGCTGAAGCGCGGAGCCAATGCGAGGCCCGCCGGCGAGGATATCGGGCGCGGCAGCCTCGCGCTTGCCGCCGGCCGGCGCCTGCGCCCGCAGGATCTGGCGCTGCTCGCCGCACTCGGCCTGACCGAGGTCGTGGTGCGCCGCCGTGTCCGCGTCGCGATCTTCTCGACCGGTGACGAGCTCAACGAGCCCGGCTCGGCCCTGCCGCCAGCCGGCATCTACGACGCCAATCGCAGCCTGTTGCGCGCAATGGTGGCTCGCGCCGGGGCGGAGGTCATCGACCTCGGCATCCTGCGTGACGAACCTGAGAGCCTCGCCGCGCGGCTGCTCCAGGCGGCGGAAAGCTGCGACCTGATCCTGACCTCGGGCGGCGTCTCGACCGGCGAGGAGGACCACGTCAAGGCGGCGGTGGAGCGCGCCGGCGAGCTCGCCTTCTGGCGCGTCGCGATCAAGCCCGGCCGGCCGGTGGCGATGGGCCTCGTCGCCGGCAAGCCCTTCATTGGCCTGCCAGGCAATCCCGTCGCGGTCTTCGTCACCTTCGCCTTCGTCGCGCGCACAGTGATCGCGCTTTTGTCGGGGACGACGCCGATGCGCCTGCATGGTCTGCCGGTCAGGCTCGGCTTTCCCTACAAGAAAAAGGCCGGGCGGCGCGAATATATCAGGGTCGCGCTCACGCCCGGCGCCGACGGTATCGCAGTGGCGCACAAGCACCCGCGGGACGGGGCCGGCGTGCTGACCTCGCTGACCGAGACCGATGGGCTGGTCGAGCTCGCCGACGACCTGACTGGTGTCACTGAGGGGACGATCGCGCCCTTCCTCGCCTATGAGATGTTGACCGGCTGAAACTCAATCGCGCCGGAAGATCACCGTAGCCAGCCAGCCGAACAGCAGCGCGAGGACAGCCGTCGCCAGGCCATAGAGGAACGGCCGCTCATGCGCCGCCGCCGCCATGCTCTGTTCCGCGCCGGTCTTCACCACCTCGAAATTGGTGGTCTGGCGCGCCAGCACCGAACCGCCGGCATAGAGCAGGACCTCGACCTCGTAAGGACCGGTCGGCGCGGTCGCCGGGATCTTGATCTGCGAGCTGAACAGGGCCGGCGACAGGAAGGTGACGCCGCGCTCGTCGAGCAAGTAAAGCTGCCTGCCCTGGAGGGTTCGAATCAGCGCGTCGCGATAGCGGCCGATGTCGAAGTCGAAATCGAAGCCGGCTTGCGAGCGCTGCGCGTTGGCGAGGCCGATCCGGTCGCGCCGCGCAGCGTCCTCCGACAGGATCTCCTTGATCGGCCGGTTCGTCGCGACGGAGAGATAGATCGAGCGGTCCGGGAAGCGCCGCTGGCTGCGATTGATCCAGATCGGCCCGACGCGCTCCTTCTCGCGCACGATCAGCATGCGCTGCGGTCCGCGCACCGTGACGACGATGTCGTGGGGGTCGGCGCGTGCCACCGAGCGGCCATCGCGCTCGACCAGGCCGAATACCGCGAGCTGGTCTCCGGTGAAATTGGAGGCGATAGCGATCCGGTGGGTCGACAGGGCCGCGATCAAGGTCTCGGCCTTCGACGGCACGCTGGCGAGCACCGCCAGGCAGGCTGCAGCCAAAGCGAGCGCCGCGCGTCTCATCGCTGCGCTCCTTCCGGCACGACCACCGAATAGGGCTCATTCGGCGGCAGGAAGAGCTCGACCCCAAAGCGTAGGCCGACCGAGAGGATCAGCAGTGCCAGCAGCAGCCGGAACGATGAGACGTTGAGGTTGCGTGCGGCCCGGCCGCCGAACTGCGCGCCGATGACGCCGCCGACCAGCAGCAGCATGGCGAGGATGATGTCTACCGACTGGTTGGTGACCGCGTGCAGCACTGTCGCGCCTGACATGGTGACCAGGATCTGGAACAGCGAGGTGCCGACCACCACGGCTGGCGGAATCCGGAAGAAATAGATCAGCGCCGGTACCAGCATGAAGCCGCCACCGACGCCGAGCACGGCGCCGATGAAGCCGATGATGACGGCGAGGCCCGCGATCGGGATCGCGCTGGCATAGAGCTGCGAGCGCGGGAAACGCATCCGCAGCGGCAGCCCCATCCAGGGCGGGTGCGAGCCGCCCTCGCGGCGCAGACGGGCCGGCTTGCCGGCCCGGTCGCGCATCGCGGCGCGGACCGCATCGAACAGCATCAGCCCGCCGATCAAGGTGAAGAGCGTGACATAGGACAGGGTAATGACCAGTTCGAGCTGGCCGAGGCGCCGCATCGAGTTGAAGAACAGCACGCCCAGGATCGTGCCGAAGAGACCACCTGTGACCAGGATGCCGCCGAGCTTGAAGTCGAGCGCATTGCGCCGCCAATAGGTCAAAACGCCGGTCATCGACGAGCCGGCGACCTGGGCCGCCACGGTCGCGACCGCGACCGCCGGGGGGATGTCGAGGAAGATCAGCAATGGCGTCAAAAGGAAGCCGCCGCCGACGCCGAACAGACCCGAGATGAAGCCGACCGCGCCGCTCAGACCAAGGACGAGGAAAACGCTGATCGGCAGTTCCGCGATCGGGAGATAGATCTGCACTCTTCCAAACCCCGTCCGCCGTCGACGCCTTCACGCCGGGCATGGTCCGCAGAAGTGGACACCACTTTTGCGACGAGAACGTGCCCGCTCCGCCGTGCCGGCGCGAATTCAGGCCGAACGGAACGTGCTGCAGCGTCGAGATCGTGACGCTACAGCCGAAACCTTTTCAATTTGTGCAGCTCTGAGGGCCTCTCGGGCGCCTGCCGAACGGCTTGCGCCGCGACGGCTCAGCCGCGACCGGGCTTTGCCGGCTTCTTGGCGGCGACTGGCTGCTCGTCCCAGCCCTTTGCCGGCGGCGTCACCTCGTTGGCGTTCGCCTCCAGCGGCTTGGCTTTCCAGCTCTCTGTCGCTGCCTTGGCCGCGGCAAGATCGCTCGCAGACAGCCGGCCCGCCACTTCGTCGCGCTTGCGCCCCGCATCCTCGTCGCCCTGGGCGGCGGCGATCGCGAACCAGCGATAGGACTGGCCGAGATCGGCGGGCGCGCCAAGGCCGCGGCCGAGCAGGATGGCGAGATTGTACTGGCTGTCGCGCACGCCGTGCTCGGCGGCGCGGCGGAACCATTCGGTCGCCGTGGCATAGTCCGGCTTGCCGCCGGCGCCCTCGGCGTAGAGCACCGCGAGATTATGCATCGCCTTGGCGTTGCCGCGCTCGGCGGCGCGGCCATACCAGACCTTGGCGAGAGCCGGGTCGCGATTGGTGCCGATGCCCTTCTCGAACATGTTGCCGAGGCGGAACTGGGCCGGCGTGAGGCCGGCGACGGCCGCGCGCTCGAACAGGCGCAGCGCCAGCTTCGGGTCGCGATTGGTCGGGCCGTCTGCCGCCTGGGCGGCGAGCTGGTAGACGGCGCGCGCATCGCCTGCGAGCGCTGCCTTGCGCAGGCCGGCGCTGCCGAGCGCCGCCGGCAGGTCGCCGATGCCGGTGACGGTCTCGGTCGCCTCGGACAGGCTCTGCAGGGGCAATGCGGCGACCAGCGAGGGCACTGCGGCCGCCGGTGCCTCTGGGCTCGCTGCTGGCAAGGTCGGGACAGGCGCGAACGCGGCGGCCTGTGCCGGTGTCGTGCCGATCTGCAGCGGGGGCAGGGCGGAATTCTGGTCCTTTGCCGGCGGCGGCGGCTCGATCGGGGCGGACTGCGGCGTCGGCTGGATCGCCGGCGTCTCGGCGGGCGCGGCCTTGGAGGGGGCGGTCTGGGAGGGGGCGGTCTGGATGCTCTCGTTCGCCGCCTGCTTCTTGGCGCCCTGCTGGACACCGGAGAAGACCTGCGCGGCGCCGATCGCGAGCACGAGTGCAGCGAGGCCGAGCAGCAGGGGCCGCCGGCGCTTCTCCATGATCTCCTTGAGACGCCCGCGGGAGGTGGGCTTGCCGGGCTTGGTCGTCTCGGCCGCGGCGGCCGGATTGGCGGAAGCCGCCTCGCTGGCGGCCTTGGCCGAGCGCCGTGCTGCGGCGATCAGGCTCTGACGCACGGCCTGGGGATCATTGGCCTGCGGGGCTGGCGCATCGGGGCGCGGCCGGCCGGAGCCGGGCTCCAGCGGCAGGTCGTGCCCGCCGGTGCGCGGCAGCCGCGGCTCGGCGGCGAAGCGCTCGGCCATCATCGGAGCGGTGAGGGCAGGCGCCCTGGCATCTTCGGCCTCGATGGCAGCCTGAGCCCGCGGCGCTGGAGCGCTGCCACGCCGGCCGCGGTCGACGCCGAGCTCGGATTCGAGGTCGCCAAGGCGGCCGATGATGGTCTCCAGCGTCCGGTGAACGGCGCCGATCGCATCCTGGGTCTCGCGTCCGGCCGAGACATGGGTCTCGCGCAGGCCGGTCATGAGATCGCTGAGCTCGGACAGGCGGGGCGGTGCCATATCGGCCATCGCGGCTCGCGCAGCCCGCTCGGCGGTGACGGCGGTGTCCTCGCGCATGCCTTGCAGATGGACGACGAGGTCCTGCAGCGTCCGCTCGATGCCGCTTTCGGCCGTGCGCGTCGCCGCCTGCTCGTCGAGCCGCCGCGTCAGGCCAGCGATCTGCTGTTCCAGCGCATCGAAGGAATCCGAACCGGCTCCCGGCCGGCCGGCCTCGTCGATCTTGGTGGCAAGGCCGCGCAGCATCTCCTCGACCGGCCGCATATCGACCCGCGCCAGCGGGGTGCCGCCGTCGTCGACCATATGGGCGAGGGTGCTCGAGGCAGCGAGCTGCTCGACGCGGCTGGTCAGCGCCTCGATCCGCTCATCGAGCCGGCTCGGGGGCCTGTCGGTCAGGTGTTCGAGTTTGACCACCAGGGCTTCGATGCGCTCGGCCAGCTCATTGGACGCCGGGCGCCCACTGGCGTCGAGCTCGCCGAGGCGGGCGATCAGCTGGTCGACCTGGCCGTCGATGACGGAGGTCTTCATCGCCGGCAGGGAATCGATCTTCTGGGCGAGCGCCTCGACCTGGCGCGACAGGGCCAGCAGCGGCCCGCTGTCGCCGGCCCGCTCGCGCAGGCGGTCGGCATGCAAGGTCTCGCGGACATCCTCGATCGCCAACGACAGGCCATGCAGGTCGCGGGTGTCCTCGCGCAGGCGGCCGACATCTGACGTCAGGGCATTGAGCTGAAGCGAGAGGTCGTCGAGCCGCCGCCCGTCTGTCGCCGAGACGACGTCGCGCAGTTCGGCGATCTCGCGCAGGATCCGCGCGGCCGACTGGTGGTCGCCGCCGCGCGTCGCGAGCGCATCGACCTTGGCGGCGAGATGGGCGATCTCCAGCTCGAAGCGGTTGTAGCTCTCGCCCGAACGGGACTCGGCGAGACGGCCGATCTCGGCTTCGATCCGCGCCAAGGGCTTGAGGACGGGATCGAGCCGGTCACGCCCGTCGAAGCGATCGAGCCGGGCCCCGAGCTCGCCGATTGCGCGCTCCAGCGGCCGATAAACGCCGCGCTGGTCTTCGGCGCGCGGCGCGGGCTGCGGGGCCGGGGCGATCCGGTCGCTGAGCTGGCGCAGGTCGTCGCGCAGGTTCCCGAGCGATGGCGCAGCGCTCGGCCGCTCGAAGGCGGCAACGCGTGTATCGCCGTCAAGGGTACGCTGGCGCGAGCGGATATCGGAAACGGCGGCGGCCAGGCCGTCGCGGCTCAGCACCGGACGCGGCGGCTGCGCGACCGGCCGGCGGCTCGCCTCCTCGGCCCGGCGTTCCATCTCGACGAGGCGCTCGCTCATCGCCTTGATCGAATCGGCGATCACGGAGGTGGTGCGTTCCTGCCGCTCCACCGTGGCGCGTTCGCCGTGCGACAGACGGCTTTCGGTGCGCTCCATCCATTTGGCGATCGAGTCGAGGGCGCTTGCCGTCCTGGCATTGCTGTCGCGGGTCAGGCGCTCTGCCATCGCCGCCTGGGTGATGAACGCGTCCATGCGGTCGCGCGTGATCTCGGGCCTGGCGGCGGTCGGCTGGGGAGCGGCAGCGGTCTGCATCCCGCCCTGGGAGAGACGGGCCAGGCGTTCCGACAGCGCGACGATGTCCTGCTCTTCGGCGTGGTTGGCAGCGCCGACCGGCTCACCGGCCTCTTCAAGAATTTTGCTGTCGAGCCATTCGCCGAGCGTCATCCCGGCCCGGCGAGCAGCAGTCTTCGCCGCATCGCGTGTGCGCGGGTCGACGCCCTTGACGCTCCAGGGCAGGCTGGTCGCCATGTCACGTTCGCCTCGAGGGGCAGGTCTTTGCTTAGCGGGCGCGCTGCCCCCTCATACGGCGGCGCCCCTGCGAACTCGGCATTCATGAACATCGGGTTGATGCGGCCGACACCGGAGATCGCGGGAACGACTTTTCGCAGTCACGGTAAACAGAGCGTTAAGATCGGCGGGGCGGACGTTAATTTTGTCCAAACTTGCGCCACGACAGCTCCTGAGCTGCGCGCTATTGGGGGGGCATAACCGTAACTTACCCCGAGCCGGAGGCGGATAACGTGACGTAAGGGAGCCGCGCCCCTACATTGCCGGCAACGCAGGAGTGCCTTCCGATGGGTCAGGCAGCTCCGCCCCGCAACCCGCAAGGATCAGATATGCCGCGCCAAGGCTCAGCTCTGGCGGCCACACCGAGTCACGACGGCCGCTCCGCCTCCCCCCAGACGACGAACGACACCGACGCCGGTGGCTTCACCATCAGCGACCTCGCCCGCGAGTTCGGCGTGACCCTGCGTACATTGCGCTTCTATGAATCGCGCGGCCTGCTCGCGCCGGCGCGCTCCGGCCTGACCCGGATCTATTCCGGCCGCGACCGCGCCCGCCTCGCGCTCATCCTCAAGGGCAAGCAGCTCGGCTTCACCCTGGTCGAGATCCGCGCCATGCTGGCCAATGAGGAAGGCAAGGAGACCAAGGGCAAGGAGCCGTCCGCGTCGGTCGGTGGCCTGCAGCTCAGCCGCGGCCAGATCGCCGAGCAGCTCGAATTGCTGCGCAGCCAGCGCACCGAGATCGAGGCCGCCATCGCCGAGCTCGAGACGACCCTCGCGCGCCTCGACGCCTGAGGCGGTCCGGTCCTCGGCCGGCCCATCCCGCTAGATCACGATGCCCTGAACCCTAGTCGGTTCGGGGCATTTTTCGTTTGCAAGCCTGTCGCTGCTCGCGCCAATCTCTCCAGGCAGCGCTGTCCGGGCGAAAAAATTGGCGTGGCCCCTTGGCAAGCTGCGACCAGATAGTTTATATATGAACTATTCCGAGGCGCCGCTGTCATATAGAGCCGGCAAGCTTCGTCCAAGATCGTTGTCAAAACGCCAGGGAGGGATGCGATGCCGGTTTACAAGGCACCCGTCGAAGACACGCTGTTCCTGCTCAACGACGTCTTCCAGTTCGAGCGCTACAACAACCTCCCGGGCTTCGCCGAGGCGACACCGGATCTGGTCGAGGCCGTGCTCGGCGAGGGCGCAAAGCTCTGCGAGGAGGTGCTGCAGCCGCTCAACCATTCCGGCGACAAGGAAGGCTGCAAGCGCAACGACGACGGCTCGGTGACGACGCCGAAGGGCTTCAAGCAGGCCTATGAGGCTTATGCCGCCGGCGGTTGGGTTGGGCTCGCCATGGATCCCGAATATGGCGGCCAGGGGCTGCCCTATACGCTCGGCGCCATCATGAACGAGTTCTCCTCCTCGGCGAACATGGCCTTCGCGATGTATCCCGGCCTGACCATGGGCGCGATGGCGGCGCTCTATGTCCACGGCTCCGATGAAGTGAAGCGCACCTATCTGCCGAAGATGGCCGAAGGTACCTGGTCGGGCACGATGAACCTGACCGAGCCGCATTGCGGCACCGATCTCGGCCTGATCAAGACCAAGGCCGTGCCGAACAGCGACGGCTCCTATGCGATCACCGGTACCAAGATCTTCATCTCGGCCGGCGAGCAGGACATCACCGAGAACATCGTCCACCTCGTGCTCGCCCGTATCGAGGGCGCGCCGCAGGGCGTCAAGGGCATCTCGCTCTTCGTCGTGCCGCGGAACGAGGTCGGCGCCGACGGCTCGGTCGGCGCGAACAACCACGTCTCCTGCGGCTCGATCGAGCACAAGATGGGCATTCACGGCAACTCGACCTGCGTCATGAACTATGACGGAGCCAAGGGCTGGCTGGTCGGGACCGAGAACAAGGGCCTCAACGCCATGTTCGTGATGATGAACGAGGCCCGCCTCGGCGTCGCGATCCAGGGGCTGGCCCAGTCCGAGGTCGCCTACCAGAACGCCGTCGTCTACGCCAAGGACCGCCTGCAAGGCCGCGCGCTGACCGGCGCCAAGAGCCCCGACAAGGCCGCCGACCCGATCATCGTCCATCCCGACGTGCGCCGCACGCTGATGTCGATCAAGGCCTTCAACGAGGCGGCGCGCGCCTTCGTGCTCTGGAACGCGATCAAGTCGGACGTCGCCCACCGCTCGACCGATGCTGCCGAGCGCCAGGCCGCCGACGACCAGCTCGGCCTGATGACGCCGGTGCTCAAGGGCGTGCTCACCGATGTCGGCTTCGACAATGCGGTGAAGGCCCAGCAGATGTATGGCGGCCATGGCTACATCGCTGAGCACGGCATGGAGCAGTTCGTTCGCGATGCCCGCATCGCCATGATCTACGAGGGCGCCAACGGCGTGCAGGCGATGGACCTGGTCGGCCGCAAGCTCGGCCGTGACGGCGGCCGCGCCATCATGGCCTTCTTCAACGAGGTCGGCGCCTTCGTGAAGGAGAACGAAGCCGACGAGGCATTGAAGCCGCTGCTGGTTTCGCTCGCGGTCTCGCTCGGCCATCTCCAGCAGGCGACGATGTGGTTCATGCAGAACGCCCTCGCCAAGCCGGACAATGCCGGCGCCGGCGCGCATGACTATATGCACCTGCTCGGCCTGGTCTCGCTCGGCTATATGTGGGCGAAGATGGCCAAGGTCGCACAGGACAAGCTCAAGGCCGGCGCCAATGGCCAGGCTGAGCGCATGAACGCCAAGCTCGTCACCGCGCGCTTCTTCATGGAGCGCTCGCTGCCCGAGACCGCTGCCCATCTGGCGCGGATCACCACGGGGGCGGATTCGACCATGGCGCTCGCGCCGGAACTGTTCTGAGCACCGTCATTGCGAGGAGGCGAAGCCGACGAAGCAATCCAGGAGCGGCAGAGCTCTACGATCTGGATTGCTTCGCTTCGCTCGCAATGACGGCTAGGCTGCACGCAAAAGTCCACATGGGAGGCCTTGATGGCTGACGCCTTCATCTACGATCACGTCCGGACGCCGCGCGGCAAGGGCAAGGCCGACGGTTCGCTCCACGAAGTCACTGCGATCGAATTGGGCACGCAGACCCTGCGCGCCATCAAGGAGCGCAACAATCTCGACACCAAACTGGTCGAGGACGTCGTCTTCGGCTGCGTCGATCCTGTCGGCGAGGCCGGCGCCGACATCGCCCGCACCGTCGCGCTGAAAGCCGGCTACGGCAAGGAAGTGCCAGGTGTCCAGATCAACCGCTTCTGCGCCTCCGGCCTCGACGCGGTGAATCTCGCCGCGGCGCAGGTCATGTCCGGCCAGAAGGAGATGGCGATCGGCGGCGGCGTCGAGAGCATGTCCCGCATCGGCATGGGCGCCTCGGGCTTCGGTATCGCGGTCGACCCGTCTGTCGCGATCGACACCTATTTCATGCCGCAGGGCGTCTCGGCCGACCTGATTGCGACGAAATACGGCTTCTCGCGCGACGATGTCGACGCCTATGCCGTGCGCTCGCACAAGCGCGCTGCAGCCGCATGGCAGGACGGGCGGTTCAAGAATTCGGTGATCCCGGTCACCGACGTCAACGGCTTGATCCTGCTCGACCGCGACGAGACCATCCGCCCGAACACCGACATGCAGGCGCTGGCCTCGCTCAAGGCCTCCTTCGTCCAGATGGGCGAGATGGGCGGCTTCGATGCGGTCGCGACCGCGGCGCATCCGGATGTCGAGTTCGTCAACCACGTCCACCATGCCGGCAACTCCTCTGGCATCGTCGACGGCGCTGCGGCCGTGCTGGTCGGCTCGAAGAAGGCCGGCAAGGCGTCTGGCCTGAAGCCTCGCGCCCGCATCCGCGCCTTCGCCACCATCGGCTCCGATCTCGCGCTGATGCTGACCGGCCCGGTCGACGTCACCGAGCTTGTCCTCAAGAAGGCGGGCATGACGACCAGGGACATCGACCTGTTCGAGCTGAACGAGGCCTTCTCCTCGGTCGTGCTGCGCTACCAGCAGGCCTTCGACATCGACGACGCCGTGCTTAACGTCAACGGCGGCGCCATCGCCATGGGCCACCCGCTCGGCGCCACCGGCGCGATGATCCTGGGCACCGTGCTCGACGAGCTCGAGCGCACCAACAAGCAGGTCGCGCTGGTCACGCTCTGCGTCGCCGTCGGCATGGGCGTCGCGACGATCATCGAACGGGTCTAGCACCGCCGTCATTCCGGGGCGGCCCGAAAGGGCCGAGCCCGGAACCCATGACCACAGGCCGATGCAGAAGAGACGCAGCGGCAGCCGCAGTAAGCCATTCACCGAATGTCGCGTTCATGGGTTCCGGGCTCCTCGCTTCGCTCGGCCCCGGAATGACGAGGGAGGATTTGAAATGAACCTCACCAATTTCCGCTTCGAGACCGATGCCGACGGCATCAGTACCCTGACCTGGGACATGCCCGGCCGCTCGATGAACGTCATCACCCCCGAGGTGATGGCCGAACTCGACCAGGTCGTCGACAAGGTCGCGGGCGACGAAGCCATCAAGGGCTGCGTCATCGTCTCCGGCAAGGAAGCGTTCTCCGGAGGTGCCGACCTCACCATGCTGCAGGGCCTGCGTGACCTCTACGTCAAGCTCGCCAAGGAGCAGGGCGAGCAGGTCGCGATGCAGCGCTTCTTCGACGAGAGCCGCAAGCTCTCGTTGCTCTACCGCAAGCTCGAAACCTGCGGGAAGCCGTTCGCGGCGGCGATCCATGGCGTCTGTCTCGGCGGCGCCTTCGAGCTCGCGCTCTCCTGCCAGCTGCGCGTCGTCTCGGACGATGCCTCGACCCGCGTCGGCCTGCCCGAGATCAAGGTCGGCCTGTTCCCGGGCGCCGGTGGCACCCAGCGCGTCTCGCGCCTGATGCAGACCGGCGACGCGCTGCAGATGATGTTCAAGGGCGAGCAGATCAAGGCGCTGCCGGCCCGCAATTCCGGCCTCGTCCATGCGGTCGTGCCGCGTGACCAGATCGTCGCCGCCGCCAAGGAATGGCTCAGGGCCAATCCGCAGGCCAAGGCGCTCTGGGACGATCCGAAGTTCAAGCTGCCCTCCAACAAGGTGCACTCCCCGGCCGGCATGCAGATCTGGCCGCCGGCCAGCGCGATCTATCGCCGCGAGACCAACGACAACTATCCGGCCGCTCGCGCCATCCTGAGCGCGGTCTACGAGGGACTGCAGCTGCCGATCGACCTCGCCCTCAGGGTCGAGAGCCGCTACTTCGCCAAGATCCTGCGGACGAAGGAGGCGGCCTCGATGATCCGCTCGCTCTTCGTCTCGATGCAGGAGCTCAACAAGGGCGCCCGCCGCCCGGCCGACGTGCCGGCCTCGAAGCTGAAGAAGGTCGGTGTCATCGGCGCCGGCTTCATGGGCGCCGGCATCGCCTATGTCACCGCCAATGCCGGCATCGAGGTCGTCCTCGTCGACAAGGACCTCGAGGCGGCCGAGAAGGGCAAGGCCTATTCGCACAAGCTGGTCACCGACCAGATCACCAAGGGCCGTGCCAAGACCGCCGATCGCGACGCGCTGCTCGGCCGCATCAAGGCCTCGGCCGACTATGCCGACCTCAAGGGCTGCGACCTGATCGTCGAGGCAGTGTTCGAGGATCCCAAGGTCAAGGCCGAGGTCATCGCCAAGGTCGAGGCCGTGGTCGGACCCAAGACCATCTTCGGTTCCAACACCTCGACGCTGCCGATCACCGGCCTCGCCGAGCACAGCGAGCGGCCGAAGAACTTCATCGGCATCCATTTCTTCTCGCCGGTCGAGAAGATGCTGCTGGTCGAGATCATCATGGCCAAGAAGACCGGCAAGAAGGCGCTCGCCATGGCGCTCGACTTCGTCCGCGCCATCAGGAAGACGCCGATCGTCGTCAACGACGTCAGAGGCTTCTACGCCAATCGCTGTGTCGGCAACTACATCCGCGAGGGGCACCTCATGCTGATGGAAGGCGTGCCGCCGGCGATGATCGAGGCCGCCGGCAAGCAGGCCGGCATGCCGGTCGGCCCGCTGTCGCTCAACGACGAGGTCGCAGTCGATCTCGCCTACAAGGTGTTGAAGGCGACCAAGGCCCAGCTCGGCGAAGCCGCCGTCGATCCGGCGCAGGAGAAGCTCCTCGCCGAGATGGTCGAGAAGCACGGCCGCCTTGGCCGCAAGAACAGGAAGGGCTTCTACGACTATCCGGAAGCCGGTCCCAAGCGGCTCTGGCCCGGCCTTGCCGAGCTCATCAAGAACAAGCTCGAGCCCGAGCTGGTCGACATGGAAGAGCTGAAGCACCGGCTCCTGGTCACCCAGGCGCTGGAGGCCGCCAAGACCTATGAGGAAGGCGTCGTCACCGATCCGCGCGAGGCCGATGTCGGCTCGATCATCGGTTTCGGCTTCGCGCCCTATAGCGGCGGCACGCTCTCCTACATCGACAATATGGGCGCGGCCGCCTTCGTGAAGCTCTGCGAGAGCTTGGCGAAGAAGCACGGCGAGCGCTTCAAGCCGAACCGGCTGCTGAAGCGCATGGCCAAGACCGGCGAGAGCTTCTACGGCAGCGCCGGGAAGAAGGCCGCGGCCTAGCCGCGGCCGGCGCCTTGGCTGTCCGGCCGATCATCGCCTTCCCCGATCCCCGGCTGCGGCTGCCAGCCGCGCCGGTCATGCGCTTCGACGCGGATCTGCGTGCGCTCGCCGACGATCTGCTCGAGACGATGCGGGCGGCGCCAGGCATCGGCATCACCGCGCCGCATATCGGCGTGCTCTCGCGGCTCGTGGTGCTGGAACTCTCGCCCGGTGAAGCCCGCATTTATGTCAATCCGGAGCTGGACCAGGTCTCGCGCGAAACCATCCGCCACACCGAGGGCAGCGTCTCGATGCCGGGCGTCACCGACGAGCTCGAACGCCATGCCCGCATCCGCGTGCGCTATCAGGATCTCGAAGGGGTGGAGCAGAGCGAGGACGCCGACGGCCTGCTCGCCATCTGCCATCAGCACGAGATCGACCAGCTCGACGGCGTCTTCTGGATCGACCGCCTGTCCCGCCTCAAGCGCGACAGGCTGATCGCCCGCTACAACAAGCTGCGGCGGGGGTAGATTCCTCTCTCCCGCGATCGTCTAAGCTCGTCATGCTCGCCCTTGTGGCGAGCATCCACGCCTTGAACACGGCCGCATTGCGCCGCTGATTTCGCGAGCGATCGCTCTCCTGACAGGCGTGGGGCTTCACTGGTCTTACTTTACGAGTGATGAAGGCGAGGGAGCGCCATGAAAACGCTGGTCGAATACATGTATCGCGATGCATCGAATTACAAAGAATTTGGTTCATTCGTCTTGGAAGGCGATTTTACGATTTCGGCGGTGCAGGATTTTCTCTCCGATGGCGAGTTCTTCATTCCCGAGCGCGTGGGGGTAAAGTCGCTTGTCCCCGCAGAGAAGACAGCGGACGACCACTACCTCCACACCCTTGAAGCCGCGAGCAGGGTTGATGCTGGCTCTTCTATGATGAGCGCTGGGCTGTTCGTAGAGAGAATGAAGCGTGCAAGCGCCGAAGGATGGTTCTACGGGAACCTATCACGTGCGGAGCGACAGGCAGCACTTGCCGAGGGACGAGTAACGGGCTTGGTCAACCCGGACTGGGATGGGTGAAGCGCGCGCCTCAACCCTTGAATACGTGATTGCGATGATGCTCGATGAATGAACGATGGGGCAGGGCGGCCTTGTCGCGCGGCGTGAATAGCGGGCGACCGTGTTGAACCAAGCCTCCGAGAGCGTCCGGTATGAGCTTGACTGGCGCGATGAGCGAAAGATCGTCTGCTATCGAAATCAAGCCGCGATCGAACAGCCAATGGACTGTTCCTGACAACGCTAACCCATTCCGGACAGAGTCAGGCCCGTGGGACGCTACCGGCATGATGTGCGCCGCTTGAACCTCGGGACGCCCGCCGCCGTTAATGAGTCTTAGGCCAGTGACAGCGCAGCGGTTATCGTAAGCTGCGCGGACATGACGCCGAAAGCTTTCCTCACGAAACGGGCGGCTGATCAACGTCTGAACGATTGGGCGCTCGTAGGGCGTTTGGTCGCTTTCGGCGAAACCGAATTCGGGCGCCCTGATTGGCGTGAACTCGCCCTGTGCCGTAGCGGGGTAGCCCGCTGAGCATATTGCGGCGAACTCATGCTCTGGCAGCACTCGAACAGACCGCCCAAACGCTCCCTTGCTCGTCTGGCCGCCTTCGCGTTGAAGCGCGCTCTCAAGAAACGTGTCGCCCAATCTAAATGGAACAGGTCGGTCAAAATCGAGATAGTTTTCGACATCGGCGTAGAAATGGTCTGCGAGTTCCGGGTCAGGTCTAATCCGCAAAACAGTGGCTATCGCAAAATAGGCTTGCCGGCCTTGTCCCTTGCCATTGCTCAAGCCGGTGCGGCGCGGCTCATAGTAAATCACCATGTCGCCGACAGCGGCTTCCGCCTGTCTCAGATAGGTCCGCCCAAAATGATAGTAGTGTTCTGGGACGTCCTTATAGGACGGCGATACGCGAGTGGTGAAAACAGCCTTTGCCATTCAATTCAGACTGCTACATCCGACTGTCTGTTGTCACCAATCAACTGCTCCGCCGTTATGCTCGGCCTCGTGCCGTTTTACGACGCAGAGGCTAGCCAAAGGCGTGGATGGTCGGGACAAGCCCGACCATGACGCAGGTGGCCGTGAAGCGCCGTCAGTTCGCCACCGCCCGGATCACCCGCCTGAGCTTCTCGATCAGTTCCTCGACCTGGCTCTCCGTGATGATCAGCGGCGGCGAGAAGGCGATCGTGTCGGCGGCGGTGCGGACCATCAGGCCCTCATCGCGGAAGAGGCGGTCCATCGCCTCGAAGGCGCGCTTGCCGACGCCATCCGCCCGCGGCGCGAGATCGACGGCACCGACCAGGCCGAGCGTGCGGATATCGACGACGTTGGGCTCGCCCTTCAGGCTCATCACCGCATCGGCCCAGCTATCCTCCATCGCCCGGGCGCGCTCGAACAGGCCCTCTTCGCGATAAATGTCGAGCGCCGCCAGGCAGGCCGCAGCCGCCAGCGGATGGCCGGAATAGGTGTAGCCGTGGAACAGCTCGATGACGTTGTCCGGCCCGCCCATGAAGGCGTCGTAGATGTGCTTGCGCACGATCACGCCGCCCATCGGCACCGTGCCCGAGGTCACGCCCTTGGCGAAGGTGATCATGTCCGGGATGACGCCGTAGCGCTCGGCGGCGAAGGCGAAGCCGAGGCGGCCGAAGCCGGTGATGACCTCGTCGAAGATCAGCAGGATGCCGTGCTTGTCGCAGATCTCGCGCAGGCGCTTGAGATAGCCCTTCGGCGGCGGCAGCGCCCCTGTCGAGCCCGCCATCGGCTCGACGATCACGGCGGCGATGGTCGAGGCGTCGTGCAGCGCGACGACGCGTTCCAGATCGTCGGCGAAATGCGCACCGTATTCCGGCTCGCCCTTGCTGAAGGCCTGCTTCTCGCGGTCATAGGTGTGCGAGATATGGTCGGTGCCGGTCAAAAGTCCGCCGAAGAACTTGCGGTTGTTGACCATGCCGCCGACCGAGATCCCGCCGAAGCCGACGCCGTGATAGCCGCGCTCGCGGCCGATCAGCCGGGTCTTCGAGCCCTTGCCCGAGACGTTCCAGTAGGCGAGGGCGATCTTCAGCGCCGAGTCGGCCGCCTCCGAGCCCGAGCCGGCGAAAAAGACATGGTCGAGATCGCCCGGCGCCAGCGCCGCGATGCGGGCGGCAGCGGCGAAGACCTTAGGGTGGCCGTATTGGAAGGACGGGGCGTAGTCGAGCTCGCGCGCCTGCGCCTGGATCGCCTCGATGATCGGCTCGCGCGCATGCCCGGCATTGCAGCACCAGAGCCCGGCCGTGCCGTCCATCACCGGCTTGCCCTCGGGGGTGTAGTAGAACATGCCCTCGGCCCGGGCGACCATGCGCGGGTTCTGCTTGAACGACCGGTTCGCCGTGAACGGCATCCAGTAGGCTTCGAGATCGTTCGGCGAACTGATCGCGCGCGGCGCAGAGGTCATGATCCGGTCCCATTTAGTTTTTTAAAGCTTCCTCAACCTAGCAGCGCGGTCGGGGCTGTAAATCCGCATCGGCTCGGGGCATGCCTGCGTCCGGTGGGCGGCGGCCCGTCGCTGGTGCAAGATGACGTAACGTCGTTTGTGGCGTAGGCTCGATAAGGGGGTAACACTGGACTACGCCCCGATGGCCGAGGATGTCGCTGGTCCGGACGGCAACGAGCCCATCGCGACGGAGGAGATCCGTGCGCAGCTCGATCGCATCCTCGCGTCGGATATCTTCCGCAGCACGCCGCAGTTGACCGCCTTCCTGAGCTACGTCGTCGAGCAGGCGCTGGCCGGCCGGGCCGGCGAGCTGAAAGGCTATACCATCGCCGTCGAGGCGTTCGGCCGCTCCGCCGATTTCGATCCGCAATCCGATCCGATCGTCCGCGTCGAGGCGGGGCGGCTGCGCAAGGCGCTCAACCTTTATTTCGCGGCTGACGGCGTGCGCGATCCAGTCCGGATCGCTATCCCGGTCGGAGCCTATGTGCCGAGCTTTACGCGGCTTGCCGCGTCCGAGCCGGAGTTGGCCGCGCCGGCGTCGGATGCCGGGCGGGCCGCGATGCCGGCTGCTGCACCGACGCGGTTCCGGCTCTATGCCGCCGGCTCGACTGCGCTGCTGGCGGCTCTGATCGCGCTTGCCGCCTGGCATGTCTCGCGCAGCGGGTCGGAGCCCGGCACGACAATGTCGAAGGCGGATGCGCCCGCATCACGGCCCGCCTTGTCGGCCACGCCGGAGCAAATGGCGCCGGAGACCGCAGCCAAGCCGGTCACGGCGGCGGCGAGCCTGCCAGTGGTCGCCGTTGTCGTCGCCGGTGATACCGCCGATCCCGCGATCGAGGATGCGGCGCGGCTGTTCATGCGCCATCTCGTCGATACCATGGCCCGTTTCGACGATTTGCTCGTGGTCAAGACGCCAGGCACGGCGCTGCGACCGGAGGAGGGAGCCGATTACGTCCTCACCCTCAACACCGCGCGGGCCGGCGACAAGGTCGAGGGCTTCGTGCGGCTCAGTGCCGCGAAGGACGGCCGCATCGTCTGGACGACGTCCGGCGAGCGCAGCCTTGCCGCACTCGGCGACGGTTCGGAGCTGCGCGACATGGCGCAACGGCTGGCGATCCGGCTGGTCCAGCCCTTCGGCATCCTGCATGCAGACCTCAGGCTAGCCACGCTGCCGCCCGCGACCGGCTGCATCTATCAGGCGCTCAACGTCCGCCGGCACATGAAAGCCGAAGAGCATCTTTCCGCCCGGAATTGCCTCGATGCGCTTATCGCCCGCGATCCCGAGTTCCATCCGGCCTGGTCGCATCTGGCCCTGCTCACCGCGGACGAATACGCCTCCGGCCTGAACGTCCGCGCCGGCTCGCCACTCGATCGCCTTCTCGCCGCCGCGGTCAATGCCGTGCGGCTGGCACCGGTGAGTGCGCGCGCGCACCAGGCGATGATGGAGGCGCAGTTCCTGCGCGGCATGACGGAAGAGGCGCTCAAGTCAGGCCAGGAGGCTTTGACGCGCAACCCTTACGATCCCGATATCATGGCCGATCTCGGAGCGCGTTATGTCCAGCTCGATCGCGCGGCAGAAGGGTTGCCGCTGCTCGAGCGTGCCGTCGCCCTGAGCAGTGGCCGTCCGTCCTGGTACGATATCTATCTGTTCCTGGCCGCGCATCTGACCGGCGCCGGCAAGCTGGCCGAGACCCAGGCTGCCTTGATCAAGTCGGACGAGACCCCACTCGGCTTGATCGGGCGCGCCGTGGCGAGCGCCGCCGCCGGCGATCGTGTCGATCTGGCGGAGGTGCTGCGCTTGCTTGGGCAGGTCGAACCGCTGTTTGCCCTCGATGCGCGGCTCTATCTGACCCGCAAAGGGTTTTCCCCGGCTGCCAGCGACCGCATTCTCACTGCCATCGGGCAGGTCGGATTGCAGCCGCATTAGCGCCGGTTCCTGTGTGCTTCTCCGGATGCTCCCGCAAGATTTGGCGAAGGGCCTCGCAGTCGCTGAATCAGGCCGCTATTCTGCATTCGTCACAGCTGATTCGTAGCGTCGCGTTCCCTCTCAACCCCTTGCGCGATTTCAGCCCTTGGCTCGCATCCGCCTCAGCGCTCTCTCTCCGGCCGCCAGCGGCGTCGCCGGCTTTTCGCTGGGCGCTGCCGCTATGCTGCTGCTGCCGGGGAATCTCGCCAATGCGATCGGCCTCCTGAGCGCAGGGCTCGGTCTTGCCGGCGCCGCGGCTCTGGCACGCCGTAACTCGGCGCGCGAGCGCGAGCAGCTGCTCGCGGCGATCGGCGAGGTCAAGGTCCGCCTCGCCACCAACACCATTCGCGTCGACGCGATGGCGAAGCGTTTCGACCAGTTGCCGATGGCCGAGGCTGATGCGGCACCGGCCAAGGCGATGCTCAACGAGCTGACGGCCGAGGTCGGCCTGCTCGGCGACCTCCTGCAACAGGTCGCGACGACGCTCGGCGAGCATGACGATCAGCTCAGCCGGATCGAGGGGCGGCTCGCCAATCCGCAGCCACAGCCGGCGCGCCTCGCGGCGTTCGCGCCCGAACGCACCGAGCCCCGCGTTCCGGAGCCCCTGACCGCGAGCCGGCAGGATCCCGGCGAGATAGCGCAGCTTCGCGCCGCCGAGGAGCGTGCCGCCTTGATCAGCGAGGCGCTGGCGAAGGGACAGGTCGAGGTCCATCTCCAGCCGATCGTCAGCCTGCCGCAGCGCCGCACGCGTGGCTACGAAGCGCTGGTCAGGCTCCGGCTCGACGAGAAGACGCTGCTGCTGCCCTCGGAATTCCTGACCACGATCGAGGAACGCGGCTTCGGCCCGACCCTCGATGCGCTCGTCCTGACGCGGGCCCTGGCCATCGCCCGTCATCTCGGCAGCAAGCCGGGCGAGCTCTTCGTCTCCTGCAATTTCAGCGCGGCGACCTGGAATTCGTCACGGGCGCTGGCGGCGTTGTCGCGCATCCTGGAAAAATACCACGATCATATCGGCAATCTCGTCATCGAGGTGCCGCAGCGGGTGTTCAGGTCGCTGGAGCCGGCGAGCCTCGGCCTGCTCGGCGCCATGTCGGCGGGCGGCGTGCGCTTCGCGCTCGACCATGTCTCGGACCTGCGCTTCGACCCGGTTTCGCTGCATGATCGCGGCGTGCGCTTCGTCAAGGCTTCGGCCGCGCTGCTGCTGGCAGAGGCGCGTGGCAGCAAGCTCGTCGATATCGCCGTGGGCGATCTCGCCACCCAGCTTGCGCGCGGCTCGATCCAGCTCGTGGCCGAGGAGGTCGAGGACGATCCGATGGTCGCCGATATGCTCGACCTCGGCATCGGCTTTGGCCAAGGCATCGTCTTCTCGCCGCCGCGTCCGGTCAGGCCTGAAGTCTTCGCCGAGCCGCAGCCGGAGGCGGCTCCTGCCGCAATTCCCACGCCTGCGGTCGCTTTGGCGCCGCCCGCTTCCGCCGAGGTGGTGGAGCATCCCGCCATGGCGACGCCGCCTGCCGTGAAGCGCGTTCCCTTCCGCGATATCCTGCGCCGCGCCACCGCTTGAACCCTCGCTGAGGACGGAAGCGCTGGCCCGATCCGGCGAAGCCGCGTAAACAGGCCGCGCCTGTTTGCTAGGAGCCCTTCGCCCGTGCCGTCATCGACCCGCCTTCTGTCCGGGGTTGCGCCCGTCATCGGCCAATACGAGCTTTGCCTCTGCGATATCTGGGGCGTGGTCCATAACGGCGTTGCGCCCTTCGCTGCGGCCTGTGATGCCCTGGCAAGGATGCGGGCGGCCGGCGTTACGGTTGTTCTGGTCTCGAATGCCCCGCGCCCGCGTTCGGAGATCGCCGTCCAGCTCGGCAAGCTCGGTGTCCCCGGCGATACCTTCGATGCGATCGTCACCTCGGGCGATGTCGCGCGCGATCTGATCGCCCATCGTGCCGGCGAGCCGCTTTATCATCTCGGCCCGTCGCGTGACCTGCCGCTCATGGCCGGGCTCGATGCGCCGCGCGTCGGCCCTGCCGAGGGGCATTATATCGTCTGCACCGGCCTGTTCGACGACGAGACCGAGACCGCCGAGACCCATGCCGATCAGCTCGCCGATTTCGCGCGCCGCGACCTGACGCTGATCTGCGCCAATCCGGACCTCGTCGTCGATCGCGGCGGGCGCATCGTGCCCTGCGCCGGTTCACTGGCTGTGGCTTACGAGAAGCTCGGCGGCAAGGCGATCTATGCCGGCAAGCCGCACGCGCCGATCTACGATCTCGCCATCCGCCTCGGCCAGGAGCTGCGCGGCGAGACGGTCGAGAAGGCGCGCATCCTGGCGGTCGGCGACGCGATTCGCACCGACATCGCCGGTGCGGTCGGGTATGGGCTCGATTCGCTGATGTGCGTGGCCGGCATCCATGCCGGTGAGATGGCGGGCTTGTCGGAGGAAGCGCTGCAGGGCTGGTTCGGGCGGCAGAGCCACCGGCCCGATTACGCCATGCCGCATCTGGCCTGGTGAGGGGGCGATAGGAACCACTCCGTCATTCCGGGGCGCTGCGTAGCAGCGAACCCGGAATCCATGAACACAGTGGGGTTTCGCGAAGGCGCGTCGATGCGTGCGACTCCTTGATCAAGTCCAGTGTTCATGGATTCCGGGCTCAGGCCTGCGGCCTGCCCCGGAAAGACGGTGAAGGAAAGATGGAGAATCGGCGCGCAGCCGATAGCTCAGGCGGCGCAGGCCGCCTCGATCTTCGATTTCAGCGTCTGCGCGTTGAACGGCTTGACGATATAGTTGTTCACGCCGGCCTTCTTGGCGGCGATGACGTTCTCGGTCTTCGATTCCGCCGTGACCATGATGAACGGCGTCTCGGAGATGGCGTCCTCGTTGCGGACCTGGCGCAGCAGCTCGTAGCCGGTCATCGGCTCCATGTTCCAGTCCGAGATCACCAGCCCGTATTTCTTGTCGCGCATCTTGGCGATCGCGGCGGTGCCGTCGGAGGCGTCGTCGACATTCTCGAATCCGAGCTGCTTCAGGAGGTTACGGATGATCCGCACCATCGTCTGATAGTCGTCCACCACCAGGATCGGCATTGACGGATCGACAGCCATGACGGCGCTCCAAGCAAGTAGTCCGCAGCGCCGGACGATACCGACGCGGGCCGCTCTCGCAGAGAGGCGACCTTTGGTCAACTGTGATAGGCGGGCGACGTTTCAAAGCCGTTAACCCGGTCGCGGAGTGACCTTGCGGCATACGACCTTTGGGGGAGGGCGGAACCACCCAACAGGCACCAAAGTTCAATGGTGCAGTGCAGCGAGGTGTGAGACGCTTGCTGATCGATTCCGGATGCGGACGGCCTTTCGCCGTGCTGCAGTTGCGAGAGCTGACCGATGATGGCGAGCACGCTCTATCAAGTCCATGCCTTCGAGGACCTGGTCGTCGGCCAGCGCGAGAGCCTGATGCGCACCGTCATGGAGCGCGACGTCTCGCTGTTCGCCGATCTCTCGGGAGACGCCAACCCGATCCATCTCTGCGACCGCTATGCCGCCTCGACCAAATTCGGCCAGCGCATCGCCCACGGCATGCTGACGGCAAGCCTGGTCTCGGCGCTGCTCGGCACGCGCCTGCCCGGGCCGGGCGCGGTCTATCTCTCGCAGACTCTCAATTTCCTCGCGCCGGTGAAGATCGGCGACGTCGTCACGGCCCAGGTCGAGGTGGTGGAACTCGTAGCGGAGCGCCGCCGCGCCCGGCTGTTCTGCGAATGCCTGGTCGACGGCAAGGCCGTGCTCGAAGGCGAGGCCTGGGTGGCGTTGCCGCGTACGGCGGCAAAGGGCTGAATTCCCTTCCCCCGCTTGCGGTGGGGAAGGGTTAGGGATGGGGGCCGGAAAGCATGGCTCTGACTTTCCCCCAGTCCTGCGCCGAGCGGCACTGCCCCCCACCCAACCCTCCCCACCGCAAGCGGGGGGAGGGCTACCTACCCTTGACGCTCCCCGCCGCTTGGGGCCAAACACGGCGCTAGCCGGGGCTTCCCGGCGCCGACCCTGCGTTCCATGACCTCATCCCCCGACGCGCCGCGACCCGATGCGCAGCCCGTCTTTATCCTCGATCCCGGCAAGCCGGTGCCGGCCGAGCTGCGCGCCCGGGTGCTGGCGCTCGGCAATTTTGACGGCGTCCATCGCGGCCATGCCGAGCTGGCGCGCGTCGCCGGCGTGATGGCGGCAGCGCAGGGGGCGCAGGCCGCGGCGCTGACCTTCGAGCCGCATCCGCGCACCGTCTTCCGGCCGGAGCAGCCGGTGTTCCGCCTGACGCCGGAGCCGATCAAGGTCGCGCTGCTCGCCGGCCTCGGGCTTTCACCCAGCTTCATCATCCCCTTCGATCGCGCGATCGCCGGCATTCCGGCGGAGGCCTTCGTCGACGACCTGTTGCTCGGTCAGCTCGGCGCTGCTGGTCTCGTCTGCGGTTATGATTTCCATTTCGGCAAGGGCCGCACCGGCTCGCCTGAGATGCTGCAGGCCCGCGCCGGCCATGTCGGCGTGCCCGTTGCCGTCGTGCCGCCCTTTACCTTCCAGGGTGAGGCCGTTTCCTCGACCCTGGTGCGCGCCGCGCTCGAAGCCGGCGACGTCGGCCACGCCGCTGCATTGCTCGGCCGGCCCTGGTTCGTGCGCGGCGAGGTCGCCCATGGCGACAAGCGTGGCCGCGATCTCGGCTATCCCACCGCCAACATGCATCTGGCCCGCGATTGCCGCCTGCGCTTCGGCATCTATGCGGTCCGGATGAGGATCGACGGTGTCTGGCGCGATGGCGTCGCCAGCTTTGGCAGCCGCCCGACCTTCGACGATGGCGCGCCCCGGCTCGAAACCTTCGTCTTCGACTTCTCCGGCGATCTCTACGGCAAGACCGTCGATGTCGCCTTCGTCGCCTGGCTGCGTGGCGAGGCGAAGTTCGACTCTCTTGAAGCGCTGATCGCCCAGATGGATGCCGACAGTGCGAGCGCGCGCGACATTCTGGCGAAGACACCGGCCTTTCTTCCCTGAGTGCGCTTTGCTAGAAGCCGCTGATGTCCGCTCCGCTCCTCGTTCCGCCCCAGCGAATTACCGGCCCGGCTGCCGCCCTGCGCTGATGCGCGGGCGTTTGCGCAGGCCGGGACGACGATCGCTTCCCCGTGACATTCCAGGATGGGCGCCGCCTCGAGCCTCGAAGGCCGCCATCCTCACTGCCGAGCCGGATCATGACCGACAAGACCGCCGAGAAGCCTGAGACCACCGACTACTCGCAGACGCTGTTCCTGCCGCAGACGGAATTCCCGATGCGCGCCGGGCTGCCGCAGCGCGAGCCCGAGCTGCTCGCCCGCTGGGCCAAGATGGACCTCTACCGCAAGCTGCGCGAGGCCGGCCAGGGCCGCGACCGCTTCGTCCTGCATGACGGCCCGCCCTATGCCAACGGCAACATCCATATCGGTCACGCCCTCAACAAGGTGCTGAAGGACCTGGTGACGCGCTCGCAGCAGATGCTCGGCTATGACTCGAATTACGTGCCGGGCTGGGACTGCCATGGCCTGCCGATCGAGTGGAAGATCGAGGAACAGTACCGCGCCAAGGGCCTGAACAAGGACGACGTGCCGGTCGTCGAGTTCCGCAAGGAATGCCGCGTCTTCGCCGAGAAATGGGTCGATATCCAGCGCGCCGAGTTCAAGCGTCTCGGCGTCGAGGGCGACTGGGACGATCCCTACCTGACCATGGCCTATGGCGCCGAGGCGCAGATCGCCCGCGAGATCATGAAGTTCGCGCAGAATGGCCAGCTCTATCGCGGCTCCAAGCCGGTGATGTGGTCGGTGGTCGAGAAGACCGCTCTGGCCGAGGCCGAGGTCGAGTACGAGGAGCACGTCAGCGACACGGTGTTCGTGGCGTTTCCGCTGCTCGGTTCCGGCCCACTCGCTGGCGCGGCGGTGCTGATCTGGACGACGACGCCCTGGACGATCCCCGGCAACCGCGCGATCTCGTTCCATAACAAGATCGCTTACGGCCTCTACCGGATCACTGCCGCGCCGGAGGGCAACTGGGCCAAGGTCGGGGCGAGCTATGTGCTGGCCAAGAACCTCGCCGAGTCGGTGTTCAAGACTGCCAAGGTCGAAGCCTACGAGCTGGTGCGCGACGTCGCTGCGAGCGATCTCGCCGGTCTCGCCAGCGCCCACCCGCTGCGTGGCCACGGCTACGATTTCGACGTGCCCCTGCTCGACGGCGACCACGTCACCGACGATGCCGGTACCGGCTTTGTCCACACTGCGCCCGGCCATGGCCGCGAGGATTTCGACGTCTGGACGGCCAATGGCCGGATGCTGGCCGAGCGCGGCATCGAGACCCGCATCCCCTATACCGTCGACGCCGATGGCCGCTTCACCAAGGAGGCTCCGGGCTTCGAGGGCGCGCAGGTCATCACCGACAAGGGCGAGAAGGGCAACGCCAACGAGGTCGTGATCAAGGCGCTCGCCGCCAGCGGCAACCTCGTCGCGCGCGGGCGTCTCAAGCACCAGTATCCGCATTCATGGCGCTCGAAGAAGCCGGTGATCTTCCGCAACACGCCGCAATGGTTCATCGCCATGGACAAGCCCTATGGCGATCTCCCTTCTCCCACCCATCTCGGGCTTGCCCGAGATGGGCAGACAAATGTGCCAATGTCGGCAACAGCCGACATTGGTGCGGGAGAAGGTGGCATCGCGTCAGCGATGACGGATGAGGGGTCTCGCGACGCTTCCGTCGAGGACGGCGCGACCCCTCACCCCAACCCTCTCCCGCAAGGGGAGAGGGGGCTGGGCGCGCCCGGCAACAATGCCGACACGCTGCGCAATCGCGCGCTGAGCGCGATCAAGCAGACGCAGTGGGTCCCCGCCGCCGGCGAGAACCGCATCAACGGCATGATCGCCAACCGGCCGGACTGGGTGGTCTCGCGCCAGCGCGCCTGGGGCGTGCCGATCACCGTCTTCGTCGAGAAGGAGAGCAAGGAAATCCTCCTCGACCCCAGGGTCAACGCCGCGATCGCCGAGGCCTTCGAGCAGGAGGGCGCCGACGCCTGGTTCACCGACACCGACGGCGCCCGCTTCCTCGAGCCCCATGGCTATGACCCGGCCAAGTACGAGCGTGTCGTCGATGTGCTCGACGTCTGGTTCGATTCAGGCTCGACCCATGCCTTCACGCTGGAGAAGCGCGCCGATCTCAAGACCCACCGCGTCGTCGACGGCGGCCGCGACAAGGTGATGTACCTCGAAGGCTCGGACCAGCATCGCGGCTGGTTCCATTCGAGCCTGCTCGAAAGCTGCGGCACGCGCGGCCGCGCGCCCTTCGACGTGGTGCTGACCCACGGCTTCTGTCTCGACGAGAAGGGCGAGAAGATGTCGAAGTCGAAGGGCAACGTCACCGCGCCGCAGGACATCATCAAGGACAGCGGTGCCGACATCCTGCGCCTCTGGGTGGCGGCGGCCGACTATTCCGACGATCTGCGCATCGGCAAGGAGATCCTCAAGACCTTCGTCGAGACCTATCGCAAGCTGCGCAACACCATGCGCTGGATGCTCGGCACGCTGGCGCATTTCGACGAGGCGATCCGCATCTCCGAGCCGGCCGCGATGCCGGAACTGGAGCAGCTGATGTTGCACCGTCTCGCCGAGCTCGGCCCTCAGGTCGAGGAGGCCTACCGGACCTATGACTACAAGAAGGTCGTGACCCTGCTTTCGCAGTTCATGAACACCGAGCTCTCGGCCTTCTATTTCGACGTCCGCAAGGACGCGCTCTACTGCGATCCGCGCTCCAGCCATGTCCGCAAGAGCGCGCTGACCGTGGTCGACCATCTCTTCCGCTGCCTGACGACCTGGCTCGCGCCGATCCTGGTCTTCACCGCTGAGGAGGCCTGGCTCGAGCGCTATCCGGACGCCAGGGCCGGCGATGCGTCCGTCCATCTCGAGCTCTTCGCCAAGGCGGATGAGGCCTGGCTCGCTCCTGAGCTGGCCGAGCGCTGGGCCAAGGTCCGCAAGGTGCGCCGCGTCGTCACCGGCGCGCTCGAGCTGGAGCGCGCCGGAAAGCGCATCGGCTCTTCGCTGGAGGCTGCGCCGATCGTCCATATCGCCGACCCCGATCTGCGCGCGGCGCTGAGCGGCCTCGACCTCGCCGAGATCTGCATCACCTCCGGTGCCAGGATCGCGGACGGGGAGGGGCCAGCCGACGCCTTCCGCCTGCCGGATGTGCCCGGCGTCGCGGTCGTGCCGGTGCGAGCCTCCGGCATCAAATGCGCCCGTTCGTGGAAGTATTTCGATCCGGCCACGGCCGAGCTCGGCTTCCCGGAGGTGACGCCGCGCGACGCCAAGGCGCTGCGCGAGCTCGGGCGCGCGGCCTAGCGCATGTCCCGGAAAAGTGGATCCCGGTTTTCCGATCAGGACATGCGCCAGAACGATCTGATGACGCCGGCACGCCGTCTCGGCATCTGGATCGTCGCGCTCACCTTCGTGCTCGACCAGGCGCTGAAGCTCTGGCTGCTCTTCGGCCTGAAGCTGGCCGAAGAGGGGCCGTTCCAGCTCGCCTCCTTCCTGGAGATCGTGCTCGCCTGGAATCGCGGCATCTCCTACGGCCTGTTCCAGCAGTCGACCGATATCGGCCGCTGGGCGCTGGTCGTGCTCTCCATCGTCGCGGCGATCTGGCTCTGGCGCTGGATGTGGCGCACCGGCGACAAGCTCACCGTGGTGAGCCTGGCGCTGATCATCGGCGGTGCGCTCGGCAACGGGCTCGACCGCATCGTCTACGGCGCCGTCGTCGACTTCGTGCATTTCCACGTCGGCAATTTCAGCTGGTACATCTTCAACATCGCCGATGCGGCGATCGTCTTCGGCGTGCTCGGACTGCTCTACGAGTCGCTGCGCCCGGGCGCGGATCGCTCGAAGCCGGCCTGACAGAGCCGCTCTGAGCTGGCTGGCCACAGGCCATTTACGGCAATCCGGCAAAAGGGCTCCCGATTTTGCCGGATATGGGTTAAAAGGCCCGCCATGCTTTTGCCGCGCCGCTGATCCATGACAGCGGCCGACATCCGTACGGAGAGGTGAAATGGCTTATCGGATCCGCGCTTCGCGCATGCTGCTCGCCGGCGGCCTGTTGCTGGCGACGACCCCCGCTTTCGCCCAGGAAGGCATGCTCTTCCAGAATCTGGTGAAGGGCATGGGCCTGTTCGGCACCGACAAGGCGGACATCGAGTACAAGCAGCGCGCCCCGCTGGTCGTGCCGCCGGGCTCGACCCTGCCGAAGCCGCAGGAAGCCGGCGCCAATCGCAGTGCCGCCTGGCCTGATGATCCGGACGTCGCCCGCCGCAGGGCCGAGCGCGACAGTTCCAACATCCTGTTCTCGAACTCCGAATCCTATCGCGCCAACACCAAGCCGCTGCTGTCGCAGGAGGAGCTTCGGCGCGGGCGCGTCACCGGCCGTACGAACGGGCCGGAAGGGATCGTTCCGGACCACAATACCGGCAACAATCAGATCGAGCCGATTCGCATCGGACGCGAGATGGCAGCCCGCCAGGCCCAGACCGATACCTCCAACCTCGAATACGGCAGCGAACCCTCGCGCCGTTATCTGCACGAGCCGCCCTCCGGCTATCGCCGTCCGGCGGGCACGGCCGCGCTCGGCCCGGGCCAGTCCGGACCGCGCGAGGACAAGCAGGCCGTCGGCCAGCGCGAATTCCTCACCGGCCAGAAGGTCTACGAGTAAGCGCAAGCCATCGTTCCGCGCCGCGTTGGTTTTCCGCCGCAGCCGACCTATCTATGAGCGAGCCTTTCCCCGGCTCGGGTCCTTGCGGGCCCGGGCCGGATTGCTATCGAGCCAGCGTAGGAGCCCACCCCGACATGACGGTTCACATCCCGCCCGGCCAGGTTCCGTCCGGCAACGCAGCCAGCCAGGTCGAATCCTACAAGCTCCCCAACGGGCTGGAGATCGTCGTCGCGCCCGATCATCGCGCACCCGTCGTCACGCATATGGTCTGGTATCGCAACGGCTCCGGCGATGATCCGGCAGCCAAGTCGGGCATCGCCCATTTCCTTGAGCACCTGATGTTCAAGGGCACGGCAAAATGGCCGGCGGGCGAATTCTCGAAGATCGTCGCGGGCTATGGCGGCCAGGAGAACGCCTTCACCTCCTACGACTACACCGCCTATTTCCAGCGCGTGCCCAAGGAACATCTGCGCGCGATGATGGATTACGAGGCCGACCGGATGACCGGCCTTGCCTTCGACGAGAGCGTGGTCGCGCCTGAGCGCGACGTCGTGCTGGAAGAGCGGCGCATGCGCGTCGATGCCGACCCCGCTGCCCAACTCAGCGAGGAGTTCTCCAGCGCGCTCTATGTCCACCACCCCTATGGCACGCCAGTCATCGGCTGGGAGCACGAGATCGAGGGTCTCTCGCGCGACGACGCCTTCGCCTATTACCAGCGCTTCTACACGCCGGAGAACGCCATCCTGGTCGTCGCCGGCGACGTCGAGCCGGCGCAGGTGCTGCGCCTGGCGCAGGAAACCTATGGCGTGATCCCGGCTCGCGGCGAGGCGCCGCGCCGCAAGCGCCCGGCCGAGCCGGAGCCGCGTGCCGCCCGGCGCGTCGTGCTCAACGATCCGCGCGTGCAGCAACCTTCGCTGCGCCGCGCCTGGCTGGCGCCGACCTATGTCTCGCCCGAGCGTGACGAAGCCTTCGCGCTCGAGCTCGCAGCCGAGATCCTCGGCGGCGGCACGACCTCGCGGCTCTATCGCAAGCTCTGCGTCGAGCAGGAGCTCGCCGCCGGTGCCGGCGCCTATTTCATGGGCTCGATGGTCGATCGCTCGACCTTCCAGCTCTCGGTCAGCCCGCGCCCGGGCGTCGAAATGGCGGCGCTCGAAGCCGGGCTCGACGTCGCGCTCGCGGCCTTCATCGCGGAAGGGCCGACCGAGCTCGAACTCACCCGCGCCCGCACCCGCCTCGTCGCCGAGACGATCTTTGCCCGTGATAGCCAGTCCTCGCTCGCCCGCATCTTCGGCTCGGCGCTCGCCGTCGGCGAGACCGTCGAGGATGTGCTGCTCTGGCCGCAGCGGGTCGAGGCGGTGACGCGCGAGCAGGTCACCGAAGCGGTCAGGCGCTATCTCAAGCCCGACCGCTCGGTCACCGGCCTGCTCCTGCCGGCCGCCGCCTGACACCGCGATCAAGCCATTACGGCGGGCTCCGGTCCGCCATCGAGGATTGCTGATGACCGTTTCGCTCGCCCCCGCCATCGCCTCACCGGGCCCCTCGCTCACCGTCCAGCGCGTCACCGCCGCCTGCGGCGTCGAGGCCTGGCTGGTCGAGGAGCATAGCCTGCCGCTGCTCGCGCTCGACTTCGCCTTCGACGGTGGCGCCAATCGCGACCCGGCCGACGCGGCCGGCAGTGCCAACCTGGTCTCGGGCCTGCTCGACGAGGGCGCCGGCGATCTCGATGCCGAGGCTTTCCAGGGCCGCCTCGCCGACCACGCCATCAACCTCTCCTTCGACGCCCGCCGCGACGATTTCCATGGCCAGCTCCAGACCCTGTCGCAGCATCGCGAGGTCGCCTTCGAGTTGCTCGGCCTGGCGCTCAACGCGCCGCGCTTCGACGCCGACGCCGTGGCGCGCGTCAAGGCGCAGGTGATCGCCGGGCTGCAGCGCCAGGCGCAGAACCCCGACGTGATCTGCCGTAACGCGCTCTTCGCCGCGGCCTTCCCCGGCCATGCCTATGGCCGGCCCGAGCGTGGTGACGTCGCCAGCGTCGGCTCCCTGCAGCCGGCGGGGCTGAAGGCGCTGACGCGCGATCTCTTCACCCGCGGCGGGCTGAAGGTCGTCGCGGTCGGCGACATCACTGCGGCCGAGCTGGCCGCGCGTCTCGACGCCCTGTTCGGCGCGCTGCCGGCCGGCGCGACGCGCGCCGCGCCAGCCGCTCCGTTGCCGATCGCCGATCTCGGGCAGACCCACGTCCTCGACCTCGACGTGCCGCAGACCGTGCTGCGTTTCGTCGGCCCCGGCCTGATGTGGAACGATCCGGATTTCATCGCCGCGACCGTGCTGAACCATATCCTCGGCGGCTCGGCTTTCACCTCGCGCCTGTTCATGGAGGTGCGCGAGAAGCGCGGCCTCGCCTATGGCGTCTCCTCCAGCCTGATGCCGCTGCGCCAGACCGGCTTCCTCGTCGGCGGCACTTCGACCCGCAATGACCGCGTCGCCGAATCGATGAGCGTGATCCGCGAGGAGATCGCCAAGCTCGTGACCGAAGGGCCGAGCGAGCACGAGGTCGAGGAGGCCAAGCGCTATCTGATCGGCTCCTATTCGCTGCGCTTCGACACCTCGCCGAAGATCGCGGGTGAATTGCTCGGCCTGGCGATCCGCGGCGAGCAGCCGGACTTTGTCGAGACGCGCAACCAGCGCTTCGCCGCGGTGACCTTGGCCGATGTCCGGCGCGTCGCGCAGCGCCTGTTCGGCGACGGCAAGCTGCTCGTCCAGGCCGTCGGCCGCCCCATCGGGCTGGTCTGACGCAACTCTTGTTTTTGGATGGAAACACCTCGTCATTCCGGACAAGCGGCTTTAGCCGCGCAGCTCCGGAATCCATCGAAAGGCGCCGCGCTCTACGATGGATTCCGGCGTTCCGCTTCGCTCCAGCCGGAATGACGGCGTGGTTTTCGAAGAATCGAACCAGTCAGTCGCATAGCCCATGACCGTTCGCCGTCTCGATCCCGTCCTGGTCGATCGCATCGCCGCCGGCGAGGTGATCGAGCGGCCGGCTGCGGCGGTGAAGGAGCTGGTCGAGAACGCGATCGATGCCGGCGCCACCAGCATCGCCGTCACCATCAAGGCCGGCGGGCGCGAGCTGATCCGCGTCGTCGACGACGGCAGCGGCATGAGCCCGGACGATCTTGCCCTCTGCGTCGAGCGCCACGCCACCTCGAAGCTGCCCGATGGCGACCTCTTCGCCATCCGCTCGCTCGGTTTCCGCGGCGAGGCGCTCCCGTCGATCGGTTCGGTAGCGCGCTTGTCTATTACCACCCGCCAGCGCGACGCGGCGCAGGGCTCGGTGCTCGTGGTTGAGGCTGGAGCCAAGGGGCCAGTGCGGCCCGCAGCCGCCGCGTCCGGGACCCGCATCGAGGTCAGCGACCTCTTCATCTTCACGCCGGCTCGCCTGAAATTCCTGAAGAGCGACCGGGCCGAGGCGCAGGCTGTCTCCGACATGCTGCGGCGGCTCGCCATCGCCCATCCCGAAATCCGCTTCTCGCTCGAGGGCGAGCATGTTTCGGCCTTCGACTGGCCGGCAGAACCGTTCAGCGAGGAGGGCCGTTTGCGCCGGCTCGGGCGAGCGCTCGGACGCGACTTCCCCGAGAATGCACTGCCGGTCGAGACCGAGCGCGACGGCGTCAGGCTCTCGGGCTTTGCCGGCCTGCCGACCTTCCATCGCGGCACCTCGGCCGGCATCCACATGGCGGTCAATGGCCGCCCGGTGCGCGATAAATTGCTGCTTTCGGCGGTGCGCGGGGCCTATGCCGATGTCGTGCCGTCCGACCGGCATCCGGTGCTCTATCTCGACGTGCTCTGCGATCCCGCCGTGGTCGACGTCAACGTCCATCCGGCCAAGAGCGAGGTCCGCTTCCGCGATCCGGCTTTGGTGCGCGGGCTCGTGGTGTCGAGTCTCAAGGCCGCGCTCGCCAGCGCCGGCCACCGCGCCACCACCACCGGCGGCGCCCGCACGCTCGATGCCTTCCGTGCGGTCTTTTCAGGCGGCGGCCTCGGCGGCGGGCCGGCCACGATCCAGCGCCCGCATTTCGGCAGCGTCGCCGACTGGCGCATGCCCGAGCCGGGCGCCCAGCCGATGCAGGCCGGCTTTTCCGACCTCGCCATGCCCTCGGCCGATGCCCGCGCCCATCTCGCCGAGCCGGCTCAGGACGCGCTCGACCGGCCGCTCGGTGCTGCCCGCGCCCAGGTGCACGGCACCTATATCGTCGCCCAGACCCGCGACGGCATGGTCATCGTCGACCAGCACGCCGCCCATGAGCGCCTGGTCTATGAGCGCCTCAAGGCCGAGCGGGCCAAGGCCGGCATCATCAGCCAGCCCTTGCTGCTGCCGGAGGTGGTCGAGCTCGATCCCGTCGATGCCGACCGGCTGAACGCGGCGGCGGCCGATCTCGCCTCGCTCGGCCTCGTGATCGAGAGCTTCGGCCCTGGCGCCGTGCTGGTGCGCGAGGCTCCGTCCGCCATCGCCGGCGGCAACCTGCAGGGCATCGTCCGCGACGTCGCCGATGCGCTCGCCGAGCATGGCGACGCCGGCTCGCTCGATCACGCTGCATCTGGACGGGTCCGTCCAGATGCAGACAACGTGATCGATCCTAAGAGTTCAGAGCATGCTTTCAGCGAAAAACCGGTTCCCACTTTTTCGCAGCATGCTCTGGAGCGCCGGCTCGACCATGTGCTGGCGACCATGGCCTGCCACAACTCGGTCCGCGCCGGCCGGCGCCTCCGCCCCGAGGAGATGGACGCGCTGCTGCGCGAGATGGAAGCGACGCCCAATTCCGGCCAGTGCAATCACGGCCGGCCGACCTATGTCGAACTGAAGCTCAGCGATATCGAGAAGCTGTTCGGGAGAAGGTGAGGGAAGCGCTTCCCGTCATTGCGAGGAGCGTCAGCGACGAAGCAATCCAGGGAACGTAGAGCACTGCCGCCCCTGGATTGCTTCGCTACGCTCGCAATGACGGCTATTGATGCTCTGAATTGTCGAAGCCGAAGGCCGAGCATGCGCGAACCGGCCGTCTACATCATGGCGAGCCAGCGCAACGGAACGCTCTATGTCGGCGTGACGTCGAACCTGGCCGGGCGCGCTTGGCAGCATCGAGAGGGATTGTTGCCGGGCTTCACCAGAAGATATGGCTGCAAGATGCTCGTCTGGCACGAGCGCCATGAGCGTATGGACGAAGCCATCGGTCGGGAGAAGCAGATCAAGGGTGGTTCGCGCGCGAGAAAGCTCGCGCTGATCGAAGCCATGAATCCAGGTTGGCGCGATCTGTATGAGGATTTGGCCGGCTGATGCCCCCGTCATTGCGAGCGAAGCGAAGCAATCCAGGTGGGACGTAGAGCACTGCCGCTCCTGGATCGCTTCGTCGCTTTCGCTTCTCGCAATGACGGAGAGGTCTAAACCGCCCTTAAAAACCGCACCTGCGTCTCGCCATAATCTCGTCGGTCCAGCTCCTCGAAGCCCTCCGGCAGCGCGATCTCAACGTCAGAGGCCTCCTCCAGCACGATCAGCGCCCCGCTCGCCAGCCAGCCGCCATCGCGGGCCGAGGCGAGGGCCTTTTCGCCCAGCCCCTTGCGATAGGGCGGGTCGCAGAAGACGAGGTCGAAGGGCGCCATGCCGGTAATCGGGCCGAGCTTCGTCGCGTCGCGGCGGAAGATGCGGCTATGGCCGGCGAGCCCAAGCGCCATCTGGTTCTCGCGGATCAGCCCGCGCGCCTCGGCCCCGTCATCGACCAGGAGGGCGAAGGCGGCGCCGCGCGAGAGCGCCTCGAGCGCCATCGCGCCGGTTCCGGCGAAGAGGTCGAGCACGCGCGCCCCGTCTGCCGCATCGCCATGGCCATGCGCCAGCACGTTGAACAGCGATTCCCGCAGGCGGTCCGAGGTCGGCCGGATCGCGCCGATCCCCGGCCTCGGGCTGGCGAGTGGCCGGCCGCCGAAGCGCCCTCCGACGATACGCATCGCTCAGGCCTCAGCCGCGACGATTACCGCCGCCAGAACGCGGCGGACCCGAGCGCGGCGGCTTGCCGCCGCCCGGGCGCGGAGCACCACGCCCGCCCGGACGGTCACCCGCAGGCCTGTCGCGGAATGGGCGTTCGGGCCGTGCCTCACCAGCGCCGCCGCTAGGCGGGCGCTTGCCGCGCGGCGGCTTGTCGGCCCAGTCGCCACTGCCGCGCCAGGGCGACTCGCCGCCACGATCGCGGCCGAAGCTCTCCTCGCGTGGTGCCCGCTCCGGGCGCTCGCCGCGTGGCGCGCGCACCGGCCGCTCGGCCCGGGGCTCGTCGCTCGGCTTGGCACTGATGCGCTCGACCTTGACGCGCCGCCCCTTCGGATCGGCGATCGCCTTGTCGCGCACGCGCTTGACGGTGCCGGTCGCCTCGCGCGCCTGCCGCTCTTCCTTCGGGTCGAGACCACGCCGCGGTGCCGCCTTGCGCTCGCGCTGCGGCTCGGCCTCGGCGTCGCGCCAGACGCCGCGCGTCCACGGCTTGTCGCCGCGCAACGGGCGGGCATCCTCGGACCGCTCGTCATGCTCGGCGCGGGGACGGCGGCGCGGCCGGTCGTCGCCGGCGGGCGCGGGCCTGCCGCGCGCTGGCCTCTCGTCCGATCGGACTTCGTCGCGCCGCGGCGACTCGAAATCGACGCCCGCCTTCGCCATCAGTTCGGTACCGAGCTGGTCTTTCAGCACCTTGGAGCGCACCTCCTCGGCTTCGCCCTCGGGCAGATCGCCGAGCTGGAACGGCCCGAAGGAGACCCGGATCAGGCGGTTCACCTGCAGGCCGAGATGCTCGAGCACCGTCTTGACCTCGCGGTTCTTGCCCTCGCGCAGGTCGACGGTGAGCCAGGTGTTCGAGCCCTGCTCGCGCTCGAACTGGGCGATGACCGGGCCGTACTGGACGCCGTCGATGGCGACGCCGCCCTTCAGCGTGTCGAGCTGGCCCTGGTTCACCTGGCCGAAGGCGCGGACGCGGTAGCGCCTGAGCCAGCCGGTCTCGGGCAATTCGAGCATGCGCGCCAGCCCGCCATCATTGGTCAGCAGCAGCAGGCCTTCGGTGTTGATGTCGAGCCGGCCGACCGAGAGCACGCGCGGTAGGTCTTCCGGCAGCGCGTCGAACACGGTCGGGCGCCCCTCCGGATCATGGTTGGTCGTCACCAGGCCGCGCGGCTTGTGGTAGAACCAGAGCCGCGTGCGCTCGCGCGCCGGCAAGGGCTCGCCATCGACCAGCACGATGTCGTTCGGGCCGATATCGAGCGCCGGGCTCTCGATCACCTTGCCGTTGACGCTGACGCGGCCTTCCGCGATCAGCGCTTCGCTGTCGCGGCGCGAGGCGACACCGGCCCGCGCCATCACCTTGGCGATGCGCTCGGGCTCCTGCGGCGCGGCCGGAACCGAGACGGCCTCGGCGATCTCGGCGGCGTTGCGATGCGCCCGGTCGGGGCGAGTGCGGGTCGGATTGCTGCCGCGCGGCGCGTCGAAGCGCTTGGCGCCGAAGCTGCGGCCTTCGCCGCCTCTGCTGCCACCAAAGCTCTTGCCCGCCGGCCTGTCGCCGCGAGGGCGTTCGCCCTCACGCGGCGGCCGGCTCGGGCGCTGCTCGTCATTGCCGCGCTGGCGGAAGGGGCGCTCGCCGCCTTCGCGCGGGGGGCGTGACGGAGCGCCGTCGCGGGACGGGCGCCCGAAGCCGCCGGGCCTGTCGCCGCCAGCCCTGTCGCCACGGGGTCGTTCGCCGTCGCGAGGCGGTCGGCTGCTGCGGCGCTCGTCACCGCCGCGGTCGCGGAATGGCCGCTCGCCACCCTCGCGCGGTGGGCGCGACGGGGCGCCGTCACGGGAAGGACGCCCGAACCCGCCGGGCCGGTCTCCGCCAGTCCTGTCGCGACTTGGCCGTTCACCGTCGCGCGGCGGACGGCTGGCGCGGCGTTCGTCGCTGCCACGGTCACGGAACGGCCGTTCACCGCCCTCGCGTGGCGGCCGCTCGCCGCTCGGGCGCTCGCGGAATGGCTTCTTCTCGAAGCGCGGCGCCGCCGGGCGCTCGCCCTCACTGCGGCGACGCTCGGCGCCTTCAGCGGGTGCGCGCCGGGGCCGATCCTCGCCATCGCGCGAGCGGAAGGGAGGCTTGCCAGCGCCGCCGCGGCTGGGCGGCCGGCCGCCAGGCCCACCGCGGCCGGGGCCGCCATCGCGCCCGCCGCCGCGGCCGCCGGTTCCGCCGCCCTTGCGCGGGCCGCGGCTTTTCTGGTTGTTGTCGTCGCTCATGGTGGCTCCTGAAGCCGGATCATCACGGACCGGGTTGCGAAGCGATCCGGGACGGCAGCGGCTTTTGAATCTGGTATTAGCCGGCGCTTGTAGCAGGCGCTTTCGTGCGCTGCGACGGCAAAGATGGGGTTTTATGGGATCGATCGACGCAAAGCGGGCCGAGGTGGCGCCGATGGCGCTGGCGCTGGCTGAGGCGCGCGCCGCGGCGGAGCGTGGCGAGGTGCCGATCGGCGCCGTGATCGTTCGCGACGGACAGGTGCTCGCCAGCGCCGGCAATCGCACGCTCGAATTGAAGGACCCGACGGCGCATGCCGAGACATTGGCGATCCGGCTGGCCTGCGAAGCGATCGGGTCCGAGCGGCTGATCGATTGCGATCTCTATGTCACGCTCGAGCCCTGCCCGATGTGCGCGGCGGCGATCTCTTTCGCCCGGATCAGGCGGCTTTACTTTGGCGCGCCCGATCCCAAGGGCGGAGCGGTCGAGAACGGCGTCAGGCTCTATCGCAGCCCGAGCTGCCATCATGCGCCAGAGGTCTATGGTGGCCTCCGAGAGCGCGAGGCGGCGGAGTTGCTGCGCGATTTCTTCCGGGAGCGGCGCTGATGGCAGGCGCCATTCGCGCCGCGAAACCGGCCGATGCAGAAGTCATTGCGGCGCTCAACCGCGCAGCCTTCGGTGGCGAGGACGAGGTCGGCGTCGTCGAGCGCCTGCGCCGGGATGGCCTTGTTGCCGTCGAGCTCGTCGCCGAGCGGGACGGCACGCTCATCGGCCATATCCTCCTGAGCTGGCTGCCGACGATGATGGACGGGCGCGCCGTGAAGGCCCTGGCGCTGGCGCCGATGGCCGTCCTGCCGGGATACCAGAAGCAGGGTATCGGTGGTCGGCTGATCGCGGCGGCGCTGGACGAGGCGAAAGCGGCCGGAGCCGAGGCTGTGATCGTGCTCGGCCATCCCGATTATTACCCGCGCTTCGGCTTCTCGGCGGCGCTGGCACGGAACCTGGCCTCTCCCTTTTCCGGCGAGGTCTTCATGGCGCTGGAACTTGTGCCGGGAGCCCTGGCGGGCGAGCGGGGATCGGTCAGCTATCCGGCCGCGTTCGGGCTGTAGCCGTCTGTTTCAAAGCTGCTTCGCCGATCGGAAGTCGACTTCGTCAGCGCATCGAGGGCCACGGTGGCGCAGCCTGAAGCGCGGCGGCAGAGCTGGTGTGCGAATTCTTCCCGGCGGCGGTTTAGCACTTGGATTATAGGTAATTAGCCTGTTATCTGTGTATATATCGGTTCTAATTGAAGTATAAATTAGGCATCTCACATCTGTGGAGAGCCTAGTTCGATGGACCTACCCCTGATGGGGTAGGGACGCGGTGAGTTGATCGGTTTTGGCGTTGCTGTCATCACCTGCCATGTTTTGGCCTTGTATCGCCCGTAGTTCGCCGATGCACTGCTCAGCCAGACCAAGGAATGGTGGCTTGAGCTTCCATTCTCCAAAATCGGTTCATCTCCCTTATGCGTAAAGTTGCGTTGGCTGCGCTGTTCGCGGCCTGTTGGCCTGTGTCCTCTTCCTTCGCCGCGGATGCCCCGCTCGCGAAGATCTCGTTTCAGCCGCAGGTGAAAGGGCTCGGCTGCCTCAAGGCGGAGACCCTCGGCATGATCAAGGAACTCACCGCCAAGATCGGCCCGATCCAGATCACCTCGACCTGTGGCGGTCGCCATGCCCGCAACTCCCAGCATTATCGCGGCAACGCCATCGATTTCCGCCCGCTCGCCACTTCGCCCCGGAACGCCGCGGCCGCCGCCAAGGCGATCGAGAGCGTCGGCGGCGTCGGCTCCTATTCGAACGGCCTCGTCCATGTCGACGTCGGCGATCGCGAAATCGCCTGGTACGGCAAGAAGCGCAGCCGCCGGCTGGCCTATGCGGGACGCGGGCGCTGAGCCGGAGCGGACTTCGATCCGACTTGCTTGCAAGGGTCGTCATTGCGAGGAGCGGAGCGACGAAGCAATCTAGGGGGACGTAGAGCGCTGCGGCCCTTGGATTGCTTCGCTGCGCTCGCAAGGACGGTTGCGGCAATCCAATCTGATCAGAATCTGATCTTACTTCCTAGAATCCTGCCCGGGCGACGAGGTAGCCGCCCAGCCCCAGCAGTCCTGCGAAGAAGCAGAGCTTGAAGGTCGCCGCCGAGATGCGCTGCCGGATCGTCTGGCCGAACCACATGCCAGCCAGCGCCGGCAACAGCGCCGCGAGCGAGGCGCCGGCGACCTTCATGTCGAGCGCGCCGGCACCGACCAGTCCGAAGGACAAGGCGATCGTCGAGACGATGAAGGAGAGGCCGAGCGCCTGCACCAGCTCGTCCTTGTCGAAACCGAGTGCCTGCAGATAGGGCACGGCCGGCAGCACGAAGACGCCGGTCGCCGCGGTGGCGGCGCCGGTGATGATGCCGACCAGCGGGCCGAGCCAGATCTCGGCCTTCTCCGGCACCCGCAGCTTGGCGGCCTTCAGCCCGACCAGCGCATAGAGCACCAGCGCGATGCCGAGCCACAGCGTCGCTGAACCGTCCTTGGCCTTTTCCAGCAGCCCGGCGCCGGCCCAGGTGCCGACGCATGTCCCGGCCAGCATCGGCCACAGCCGTGCCGCGATGGCCTTCAGCTTCGGCCCGGTGATCTGCCAGCTATTGGTGACGAGGTTGGGGATGACCAGCAGCGCCGCGGCCTGGGCCGGCGCCATCACCACGCCGAGCACGCCGACGGCGATCGTCGGCAGGCCGAGCCCGATCACACCCTTGACGAAGCCGGCGAGTACGAAGGTCGCGGCAATGAAGGTGAGGAGCGTCGTCTGATCCATGATCCTGCCGGCCCTGTCGGTCGATTGCGATGGATCGCTTGTCGCAGTCCTGCCCGCTCCTGTCGCGAGCGGATACTACGGTCTCGGCCGTAGCGTCCTTGCTTGCCTCAGCGGGCACGGACGTCATCATGGCAGCCACAATGGAGGGCGTTGAGCCATGGCCATGAACGGACCCTATCTCGCCGAGATCGCCCATCTGATGGGCGATCCCGCCCGCGCCAACATGCTGCACGCGCTGATGGACGGGCGCGCGCTGACGGCCAAGGAACTCGCCTTCCTCGCCGGCGTCGCGCCGCAGACGGCGAGCGGCCATCTTGCCAAGCTGATGCAGGGCGGCCTGCTCGGCGTCGCTGTGCAGGGTCGCCACCGCTATTATCGGCTCGCGGGGCCGGAGGTTGCTGCCGCGCTGGAAGGATTGATGGTGCTTTCCGGCGGGCAGGCGAACGGGCGGCGGCTGCCGCCGCGCGTCGGAGCGGACCTCGCCCGGGCGCGTACCTGCTATGACCATTTCGCCGGTCGCTTGGGCATCGCGATTCATGATGCGCTCGTCACTGGCGGGCATCTCTCCGTGGCCGATGGCGGCTATGGGTTGACGCGCTCCGGCGTGGCGCTCTTCGCCGGGCTCGGCGTCGATCCCGCCACGGCGAGCAAGGGCAAGCGGGCTGCGCTGCGCCCCTGTCTCGACTGGAGCGAGCGCCGCCCGCATCTCGCCGGCTCGCTGGCGGCAGCGCTGGCCTGTCGCTGCTTCGAAACAGGCTGGGTGACGCGGATCAGAGACAGCCGCGCCGTCATCCTGACGGAGCAGGGCCGCGCGGCGCTGGAGGCTGGCCTGCCAGGCTTCCGCTGCGATGAGCCGGAGATGGCTCGTCATTCTCGGGCGGAGCGAAGCATAGACCCGAGAATCTCATGACCAGATGGCACTGCCGCCTTCTCCAGCGCCTCTGACAGCCTCCGCTTGACCTCTTCCTTCGCCGGCTGGGCGGCGTCGAAGATTGCCTGCCAGCGGAAGAAATCGAGCCCGCCGAAGCCCTCGCCGCCGGCACGGATCAGGATATCCGGCGGCTGGCGCTCGATCATGCGCTGGACCAGCGCCCGCGTCAGGATCTGCGAGACGCCGACCATCGCCTCCAGCGGCTCCGGCACGCGGCTGTCGCTGACCGTCGCCGGCGCGCTGGTGTCGACCGCGAGCACGAGGCGGCCCGGTCCGAGCAAGCGGTCATAGGGCAGCGGATTGATGGCGCCACCATCGATCAGGACCCGCCCGCCGATCGTCACCGGCCGGATCAGGCCGGGGATCGCCAGCGAGGCGGCGACGGCAGGCGTCAGCGGGCCGCTGCCGATGATGACCTCGTCATGCAGGTGGTAGTCGGTCGCGACGCAGAGGAAGGGAATGCCGAGTTCCTCGAACCGGTCCGGCACCGCCTGCGGCCAGAACAGGTCGAGCAGGCGCTCGCCGTCGACCAGCACGGGGTTACCGAGCCCGCCGCGCCAGAGATCGGCGATCTTGCCGACACGCGCTTCGAGCAGACGGGCGATCACCCGGGCGCGGTCGCGGAAGCTTGCCTCGACATGGGCGCGCAAATCGCGGCCGGAAAGGCCGGCGGCATAGGCCGCGCCGACGATCGCGCCCATGGACGAGCCGGCGATCAGCGCCGGCTTCAGCCCGAGTTCGTCGAGCGCTTCCAGCACCGGGATATGGCTTAGCCCGCGCGCGCCGCCCGAGCCGAGCACGAGGACGAGCTCGGGTTGTGAAGAGACTCTGTTCGTCGCAGGCAGGATCGAGGTCATGGCGAAAGGCGATCCGCTTCAAGGCACATCGAGGCGAACCCCATTCATAGTCGTCCCGGGCGACCGAAGGGAGACCCGGGACCCATTCCGGAACCTTTCCGGTAGAGGTTCAGGCATGGATCCCGGATCTCCGCTTCGCTTCGTCCGGGATGACCACCGTTTTTATGAAAGCGGCCTTGCCAGGAAAGGTTTCACTGCCGCGAGCGTGTCCTGCGGATTCTCCTCCGGCAGGAAATGGCCGCTGGCGATCGCCTGGCCTTCCGCCTGCGGCGCGAAGGTCTCGCGCCAGATCTCGAGCGGGCTCGCGCCCTTGGCCGGGATGCCGGCCTCGCCCCAGAGCACCAGCACCGGGCAGAGGATCTTCTTGCCCGCTTCGAGATCGGCCTTGTCATGGTCGGCATCGGTCGTGGCACCGGCGCGATAATCCTCGCAGGCGGCATGGATGCGCGACGGATCGTTGAAGGACGCGGCGTAGGCGGCCAGCGCCAGCGGGTGGAAGGCCTTCAGCTCCTTCGCCCGCGTCCAGCTCGCAATGGTATGGTCGAGCCAGCCGGCGGGATCGGCCTGGATCAGCTTTTCCGGCACAGGCTCGGGCTGGGCCAGGAAGGTCCAGTGATAGACCTGCATGGCGCGCGCCGCGTTCATGCCCTCCCACATCGACACGGTCGGCAGGATGTCGAGCAGGACGAGCCGCTCGACCCGGCCGGGATGATCGAGCGCGAGGCGATAGGCGACGCGGGCGCCGCGGTCATGACCTATCACCGTGAAACGGTTGAAGCCGAGCGCGCTCATCAGGGCGACGATGTCCTCGCCCATGCCGCGCTTGCTGTAGAGCGCCTTGCCGCCGTCGCCATGCGGCGCGGCCGACCAGCCATAGCCGCGCAGGTCCGGGCAGACGACCGTATGCGTTTTCGCCAACTCGCCTGCCATCTCATGCCATTCGGCATGGGTCTGCGGGAAGCCATGGATCAGCACCAAGGGCGGTCCCTCGCCGCCGACGCGGGCGAAGATCTTGCCGATCGGCCCGTCAATCCAGCGAGCCTCGAAACCGGGGAAGAGGCTGTCGATATTGGTCATGGCCGCAACTCCTGTGACGATTCGGCCGCCACGATGTCGGTGCGGCCGAAATCCTCGCCCTTGTAGAGCAGGGGCGCGTTCAAGGATCTGGCAAGAGCATAAGAGAAGCAGTCGCCGAGGTTGAGCTTAGCGGGATGCCGGCCCTTGCCGAAGCGCAGGAAGGCCTGGGCCGACAGCATGCTCTGCTCGTCATCGACCGGAACACGACGGATTCCAAAACCGTCCATCAAGGCCATGTAACGCTCGAACGTGAAGTCCGGCACACGGCCCATCGCCACCATGAAGGTTTCCACGAAGGTCACTGCCGAACAGCAGGCGTCGGCGCTGTCGTCCAGGACGGAAACGAACAGGGCACGCTCCGGCTCCTTGAGCAGGATCGCGATGATCGCCGAGCTGTCGACGACAATCGGCGAGGCCGTCACGACGGGACACCGTTCTCGTCATAGCCGATGATCTCATCATCGCTGAGATCACTGTTGATCTTCGGCATGGCGTCGATCTCGGCGAGCAGCTTATCGAGCTTCGCCCTGTCGATCCGCCCCTTGCGCGGCGGCAATTCGGCGAGCTCGCGTTCCGCGGCTGTCTTGACCGCGTCGGTGATCGTCCTGCCTGTGCGTGCCGCGAGCTCGCGGACGATACGGTCCGTTTCGGGGTCCTTGATCAGGATGGCCATGGCATCCTCGCGTATATATCGATCGTGCCTCGATATATACGACCTTATAGCCGCCTTGTCAGCCTTCGCGCTCGCGCTTCACCGCCTGCCAGCCGATATCGCGCCGGCAGAAGCCACCCGGCCAGTCGATCAGGTTGACCGCGCGGTAGGCCTTTGCCTGTGCCTCGCTGACGGTCTTGCCGAGGGCCACGATGTTGAGCACGCGCCCGCCATTGGCGACGAGGTCGTCGCCCTTCGCCTGCGTGCCGGCATGGAAGACCAGAACGTCCTTTTCGGCGGCGGCCTTCTCGATGCCCTTGATGACGCTGCCCTTCTCGGGCATGGCGGGGTAGCCGTTCGCGGCCATCACCACCGTCAGCGCCGCCTGGTCCGACCAGCGCAGGTCGACTGCATTCAACACGCCATCACGCGCGGCGAGCAGCGCCGGCACGATGTCGCTCTTGAGGCGCGGCATCAGCACCTCGCATTCGGGGTCGCCGAAGCGGACATTGTACTCGATCAGCTTCGGACCATCAGCCGTGATCATCAGCCCGGCATAGAGGATGCCCTTGAAGGGGGCGCCGCGCTTGGCCATGCCGGCCAGCGTCGGCCTGATGATCTCGGCCATGACCTGCTCTTCCAGTGCCTTGGTCATGACCGGCGCCGGCGAATAGGCGCCCATGCCGCCGGTGTTCGGCCCGGTGTCGCCGTCGAAGGCGCGCTTATGGTCCTGGGCCGAGGCGAGGGCGAGCGCATGCGTGCCGTCGCAGAGCGCGAAGAAGCTCGCCTCCTCGCCGATCATCCATTCCTCGATCACGACCTCGGCGCCGGCCGCGCCGAGGCCGCCCGAGAACATCATCGCCAGCGCCTCGTTGGCCTGCTCGACCGTCTCGGCCATGACGACGCCCTTGCCGGCGGCGAGCCCGTCGGCCTTGATCACCAGCGGCGCGCCGGTCTTGGCGACGTAAGTCCTGGCCGCGGCCTCGTTGTCGAAACGGGCGAAGGCCGCCGTCGGGATGTCGAACTCCGCACAGAGCTCCTTGGTGAAGGCCTTCGAGCCTTCGAGCTGCGCCGCCGCCCTGGACGGGCCGAAGGTCTTGATCCCTGAGGCTTCGAGATCATCGGCGATGCCGTCGACCAGCGGGCCTTCCGGCCCGATCACGGCGAGGCCGACGCCCTGCAGCTTGCAGAAGTCGGCGACGGCGCGGTGATCCGCGATGTCGAGGACAACATTCGTGCCGCATTGGGCCGTGCCGGGATTGCCGGGCGCGATGAAGAGCTTGTCGCAAAGCGGCGAGGCCGAGATCGCCCAGGCCAGGGCGTGCTCGCGCCCGCCGGACCCGATCAGAAGAATGTTCATCGTGCGCCCCGCTTTCGACCGGCTCTCAAGGTGAGCCCTCATCCTGAGGAGCGATCTGCAAGATCGCGTCTCGAAGGATGCTTCAGTTGTCTCCAGAGCCTCCTGAAACACCCTTCGAGACGCCGCTTCGCGGCTCCTCAGGATGAGGGCTCACACATCTGAACGCGCAATACCCGCCATCACCTGACGGAGCAACGCTTCTGCTTGCATCCTCGTGCCGCTAAGTTCGCGCCATGGACAGCGAATCGCCTCAGCCTGCCGGCAATGCCCCCGAATGGTCGGTCTCCGACCTCTCCGGCGCGCTCAAGCGCACGCTGGAGGATGCCTTCGGCTTCGTGCGCGTGCGCGGCGAGATTTCCGGTTACCGCGGCCCGGTCGGCTCCGGGCATGTCTATTTCTCGCTGAAGGACGCCAACGCCAAGATCGACGCGGTGATCTGGAAGGGCGTGTTCGGCCGCCTGAAGACCAAGCCCCAGGAAGGGCTCGAGGTCATCGCCACCGGCAAGATCACCACCTTCGCCGGCAAGTCGAGCTACCAGATCATCATCGATTCGCTCGAGCCGGCCGGCATCGGCGCGTTGATGGCGTTGCTGGAGGAGCGCCGCAAGAAGCTCGCCGCCGAAGGCCTGTTCGATGCCGGCCGCAAGCAGCTCATCCCCTTCCTGCCGCGGGTGGTCGGCGTCATCACCTCGCCGACGGGCGCCGTCATCCGCGACATCCTCCACCGCCTGGAGGAACGCTTTCCGCGCCATGTCCTGCTCTGGCCGGTGCGCGTCCAGGGCGAGAGCAGCGCGGCCGAGGTCGCCAACGCCATCGCCGGCTTCAACGCGCTCCCCGAAGGCGGGCGCATCCCGCGACCCGACGTGATCATCGTCGCGCGCGGTGGCGGCTCGCTCGAAGACCTGATGGGCTTCAACGAGGAACTGGTGGTACGCGCCGCCGCGGCCTCGCTGATCCCGCTGGTCTCGGCCGTCGGCCACGAGACCGACGTGACCCTGATCGATCACGCCGCCGATCTGCGCTGCCCGACGCCCACCGGTGCGGCCGAAAAGGTCGTGCCTGTACGGGCCGAACTGCTGGCGCAGGTCACAGATCTGTCGCGCCGGCTGTCCGGCGCGACGCTGCGCCTGTCCGAGCGTCGCCGCAACGACCTGCGCGCGCTCGCCCGGGCTCTCCCAACGGCGGAGGGATTGCTGGCGGCCCCGCGTCAACGGCTCGATCTCGCTGCCACCAAGCTCGGTCCGGCGCTGGCCCGCAATGCCCGCGTCCATGAGCAGAAGCTCGCCCAGCTCGACAGGCGCCTGCACGGCCAGTCGCCGGCGACGCGGCTGGCGACCCATGCGGCGCGGCTCGACGGACTCGGCAAGCGGCTCGCGGCGGCGCGCGGCGCGCTTCTTCGTACCGAGCGCGACCGTATCGCCCGCACCAGTGACCGGCTCGAGGCTGTCGCCGCACGCGCGGTCGCGGCTTTCACGCGCCAGATTCAGCGCCGGCGCGACCGGTTGGACAGCGTCTGGGCGCTCGCCGCCTCGCTCGGCCCGCAGGCGGTGCTGGCGCGCGGTTATGCGCTGGTGCGGGACGAGGACGGCAATCTCCTGCGCAGTGCGGCAGCGGCGAGGCCGGGTTTGGCCCTCCAGGTCACGCTCGCCGATGGCAGCTTCGGAGCCGTCGTGCCGGGCGGACCCTCGGCACCACAGGCGCCACGGCAATCGGGACGCAAGCCGACCGGAGGTGGCGGGCAGGGCGATCTGTTCTGACCTCCCTGAAAACCTGCGATTCACCAGGGTTCTGGATGAGGCGGCTCCCGTTCAGATAGCGTTCAGCTAGCTCCGGATAATTGCTGTTTGATCGCGGTTGGGGGATGCTCCTTGATGCTCGCCGGTTTCCGGACAGGCTTTGCTTGCGCCTTTGCCATGCTTGCGGTCTCAGGCCTGCAGTCCCGGCAGGCGAGTGCCTCCGAATTCATCTGCAAGCCGTCGACACTCACGCGCGACGCTATCGATCTCGCTTCGGCCTCGAACAGGGGCGGCGCGCCTCTGCGCATTCTCGCCATCGGCTCGTCCTCGACCGAGGGCGTCGGCGCCAGCGGCAAGGACAGGACCTATCCGGCCCGGCTCGGCACGCTGCTCCGCGAGGGACTGTCCGGCCGCTCCATCGAGATGGTCAATGCCGGCATCGGTGGCGAAACCGCGCCGCAGACGCTGCTCCGCCTCAAGGCCGCGCTAGTGGAAGGCCGCTACGATCTGGTGATCTGGCAGGTCGGGACCAACGATGCGGTGACCGGCGGCGATCTCGCGACCTTCCGTCAACTCGTCGCCGACGGCATTGCTGCCGCCAGGCAGACGCGCACCCGGCTCGTCATCCTCGATCCGCAGTTCTACCCCGGCATCAAGGAGACGGCGCGCTACCGCAGCTATGTCGATGCCATCTCCGAGGTCGCCAGGGCGCAAGCCGTCCCGGTCCTGTCGCGCTATCAGGCGATGCTCGGCTGGTATCAGCGCGATCCAGCCGGCTTCACGGAAGCGCTGGCTGGCGACCGTTTCCATATGAGCGATGCCGGCTATGCCTGCCTGGCACAGGACATCGCCCGCTCGCTGCTGGGCGACAAGCCCCCGGTGACGCTCGCAGCTTCGGCGCGTTGAGCGGCAGGCCGTCGCTATTTCGGGGCCGCCACTGACCTGACGAAGTCGATGACTGCGACCGTTGCTGCGCGGGTCGCCCCGGGGTCGGCCCCGACCGTTGGACCCGTGCGCACGCATTCGTCGCCATAGTTGAAGCGGGCCTTGGTCGCCTCGTTGATCAGAACGGCGCTCTCGTCTTCGCGGATCCGGCACTCGCGGACGGACTGGTCGGCACGCGCCGGGACAGGCGGGTTCGCCCCCAGCGGATTGTCGAAGCCGTGCGGCGCGTTCGGGTATTCCGTGAGTTGAACATCGGCGCCTTGGGCTTTGAGCCGCTCGACGAAAGCCTTGCAGGGCGCGACAGGATTGTAGTCGTCCGGGGTGCCGTGGAAGATCCGGATTGGGCGTTTGGTCACCTCGGTATCGTTACGGTACGTCGTCGCGCAATCAGGATAGAACACGACATAAGCGGCGAACTCTGCGCCGCTCCGATTCCAGAGCTTCTGGAAGCGGCTGACGCTCGAATAGAGTGCCGCCTGGCCGCCGCGCGAGAAGCCCATCATCACGATGCGGTCGGGATCGACCCGCGGATGCTTTGCCAGGATGTCGAGTGAGCGATAGCTGTCGAGGATGAAGTTCAGCCGGCCCAGCGCTGCCTGATTGTCGCCGACACGCATCAGGCCACGACCGGTCAGTCCGTCGATGACGAAGGTCGAGACGCCGATCGCATGGAGCTGGCGCTTCCAGTATTCGATATTGCCGCCGATGCCACCGGAACCGTGCATCAGTACCGCGACCGGAAGACGGCCGGAGCCCTGCGCAAGGCTGAGCGCTCCGGTTAACGTGATCTCCTTGCCCTTCTCGTCGCCCGCCAGGAACTGGCTGTCGCTGATGGTGAGCGAGGGAAAAGCATGAAGCTCGACCCGCGGCGGCATGTCCTTGAGGGCGATGGACTGCGCGCCGGCCGCGGCGGTGAGAAGGCAGATGGCGGCGGCAACGCTGCACAGGCGGATCATGAGCTTCCTCCAATGGCAACGTTTGGACGGCAGCAGCCGCTGCACGTCGGTTGGGAGCCTATTGAGGACAGTCTGCGACGTCCAATGCTGGAGGTTAGCGGTCCGGCCGTCCGGGTCACTTGCCTAGCAGGAAGGCCTTGACCCGCTTGATCGCGTCGTCGCGTGCCGCCGGGTCGGTGCCTACGGTAACCTTGCCGGTTCCGGAGGCGGAATAGGCGACGCCTTCCTTCTCGCGCCGGTCGAGGCGTGGATGGTCGAAATCATGCACGGCGCCGGGATAGAGCACGAGCTCGACCGGCTCGCCGCGGGCCCGGGCGGCCTTGACGAGGAAGTCGCACGGGGCGGGCGGCGTCCAGTCGTCGGCGTCGCCCATCAGGATCAGCGTCGGCAGCCTTGCCTCGAAGCTGTGCGATTCCGATTGCAATCGGCAGCCTGGATAGAAGGCCACGGCGCGGGCGAAGTCGGGCTGGCGGTCGGCCGGTCTTCGGTCCTTCCGGATCGCGGCGAGAATGGTCGAGCCGCCGCCCGACCAGCCGAGCAGCGCGATCGTGTCGCGGCGCACATCGGGCCGCTCCTGCAGCCAGCGCCGTGCCGCCATCGCGTCGCCGACGCGTTCGCGGCTGGCGCGGATCGTCACTTCCTTGACACCGCATTGCGACCCGAGCCCGCGCGAGCCATAGCTGTCGGGCATCAATACGATCAGGCCTGTCGCCGCCAGGCGCTCGCCCCAGTCGCTGTGCCGCAGTGAGAGCTTGTCGGGCTCGCGCCAGAGGCCGCCGCAGCCATGCAGCGCGACGACAGCCGGGAAGGGGCCGGGGCCCGGCGGGCGGAACAGCACTGCGTCGAGCTGATAGTCGTCATGCGGGATGCGGACGCGCTCGTAACCACCCGCATTCGCGGTCGCCGCGAGCAGGAAGACAAGACCAATCGCCAAGGCTAAGGCGCGGGCCGGACTGGACATCATCGCAACTGACGCTATCACAGAAAGACCATGTTGGAACAATGCGTTGATTCAGAAGTGGTTGCGTCATACTGCAACCTGTACGCTAGCTCTCTGCCGCTCCATCGTCCGGCTCCGTAATGAACATCAACGAACGCCTGCCCCCCTCCGGATCGGAAGCGCTGGTCGATTACGGCCATGGCGAGTTCCGGGTCGTGCGTCCCGGCGCTTTTGTCCGCTGCGCCATCACCGGCGCCGTGATCCGGCTCGAGGATCTGCGCTACTGGTCGGTGGAATGGCAGGAAGCCTATACCTCGCCGGAGGCCGTGCTGCTCAGGGTCCGCCGCTCAGGCCGCAGCTGAACGAGCCCGTGCGAGCATCGCACGCAGCAGTACATCGAGCGCGGGCTCGTCCTCGAAGACCAGCGTGACCGGCACGCAGAGCAGAAGCGAACGCTCGGCGATCGGCCAAAGCGGCGCGAGCTTGACCATGTCCTTTTCAGTGACGGCGATGCAGCAGGCTTTCGCCTTCGCTTCGGCGATCAGCGCCGCGACATCGCCCGCCGTATAGGCGTGGTGGTCGCCATAGGCGCGTTCGCCGACGAGCCGCGCTCCCGCGGCACGCAGCGTCGCTGCGAACTTCTCCGGCCGGCCGATCCCCGAAACCGCCAGAACCGGCAGATCGGCGAGCTCCGTCTGGATCTCGGCAGGTGTTGCGAGGCTCGCGCGCAGCACTGGTTTTCCGGCAGCAAGCGCCTGCGTGGCGACATGGTCGCCTGCCGGGCCTTCTCCGATCAGGACGATCGCGTCGACCTGTTCCATCTGGCCGCCGATCGGCGCGCGTAGCGGCCCCGCCGGCAGGCATAGGCTGTTGCCGACACCGACCACGCCGTCGACGACGGCCAGCCGCAGGTCCTTGTGCAGCGAAGGATTCTGCAGCCCGTCATCCATCAGGACGAGGCTGGCGCCGGAACCGCGCGCGAGGGCCGCGCCCGTTGGCCGCTTGCGTGCGACGATCGTCGGCAGGCGGGTGGCGAGCAGCAGCGGCTCGTCACCGACATCTGCGGGGACGTGCCGGGCCGGGTCGACACGAACCGGACCCGTGAGCCGGCCGCCATAGCCGCGCGTCAGGGCAAAGGGCGTCTCGCCCATTGCAGCCAGTCGTGCCGCCAGCGCCAGCGTGGTCGGCGTCTTGCCGGCGCCACCTGCGACGAAATTGCCGACGCAGATCACCGGAATGCCGGCCTGTGCGCCCGGTTGGCGCATGCGCTGCAAAGTGACGGCGCCGTAGAGAGTCCCGAGCGGTTGCAGCAGCCGGGCGAGGGCGGTTGGGGGCGAGCGCCACCAGAAGCCCGGGGCGCGCATCAGTCGACCGTCTCGCGCTGGCCGATGGCGGCGCGCAGCAGCAATGGCTCGATCGCCTGGACCGTACGGTCGAGTGCGCCGCTGAGCTCTGCGCTGGTCCGGGCCGCAGCGCGGGCGGCCTGGCGGGCGGCCGCCGGATCGCTGAGCCAGCGATGCACCGCCTGGGCGAGTTCCTGCCGGTCGGCGACCTGGATCGCTCCGCCGCCCGCATCGAAGGCGGCGAAGAGCTCGGCGGATTTGTGGACAAGCGGGCCGTGCAGCAGGGCGCAGCCGAGCTTGGCCGGCTCGATCGGGTTATGGCCGCCGATCGGCGCGAGCGAACCGCCGATGAAGGCGACGGGCGCCAGCCGGTAGTACAGGCCGAGATCGCCGAGCGTGTCGGCGATGTAGAAGTCGATGTCGCGCTCAGGCAGCTGGCCGAGCGAACGGCGGGCGCTCACGACGCCGTTGGCCTTTGCCAGCGCCTCGACCTCGCCGCCGCGATCGGGATGGCGGGGCACGACGATGGTCAGGAGCTTGGGCAGATGCGCCCGGACGCCGAGATGGGCGGCGAGCACGTCCTCCTCCTCGCCCGGATGGGTCGAGGCCGCGACCCAGACCGGCCGCCCCGCCGCCAGCCCATCGAGCAGGGCAAGCGTGTTGGGATCGGCCGGCGGTGCTGGGACGTCGAATTTCAGGTTGCCGGCGATGCTGACGCGTGGCGCGCCGAGCTGGGCGAGGCGCTGCCCGTCCTCCTGCGATTGCGCCAGGCAGCGGTCGAAGCCGGAGAGCAGGTAGCGCGAGGTCTTGGGGAATTTGTACCAGCGCTGGAAGGAGCGCTCCGACATGCGGCCATTGACCATGACCAAGGGCACGCCGCGCTTGCCGGCCTCGATCATCAGATTCGGCCAGATCTCGGATTCGCAGATCAGGCCGAGATCGGGGCGCCAATAGTCGAGGAAGCGGCGCATATAACGCGGCACGTCGAGCGGCAGGAACTGATGGATCGCGCCGGCCGGCAGGCGCTGCGCCAAGAGCCGCGCCGAGGTCACGGTCCCCGAGGTCACCAGCACGGCGAGCCCGCGCCGCTGCAGGCGCTCGATCAGCGGCAGCAGCGTCACCGTCTCGCCGACGCTGGCACCGTGCAGCCAGACCAGCGTCTTCTGCGGCCGCTCGATGCTCGGATAGCCGCGCCGCTCGGACAGCCTCGCCGGGTCTTCCTTGCCGCGCCGGCGCCGCCAAAGCAGCAGCCCGGCGGCGGCCGGCTCGAGCAGGGCCGAGAGCGTCCGGTAGGCGTTGATGACGAAGCTCCGGCCGATCATGCGGCGTTGGCCTTGGCAGCGGCCTTGGCGGCCGCAGCCTCGCGCAGGCCGGCGCCGGGATCGCGCGCGCCGATCAGCGCGTAGGCGCGCTCATGCACGGCATCGAGCCCGGCCTGGACGGCGAGCCGCGCGGCCTCGCAGGTCGCTTCGTCCGCGTCCCGAGCGATCCGGACCGGTTCGCCGACGACGATGGCGCCGCGCCCGAAGGGGAGCCCGATCGAGGCGCGGTCCCAGTTGTTGAAGTCGATCCGCCGGCTGGTCACGACTGCGATCGGGTGGATCGGCCGGCCCGAAGCCCGCGCCAGCTGGATGATGCCGGGGCCGCAGACGCGCGCACGCTTGGGGATGTCGGCGGTCAGCACCATGGTGTCGCCGGCCGCGAGGCGCCTGACCATGGCGAGGAAGGCCGGCGCGCCACCCTTCTCGCGAACCTTCTTGCCCGAGGCGCCCGAGCCGCGGATCGCGCCGATGCCGAGTTCGCGCAGCGCCACCGCATTGAAGCCGCCGTCGCCATGGCGCGAGACCAGCGAATAGGAGGGCATCCAGTCCGGCCGGGCGAACGGGATCATGATGTGCTGGCCGTGCCACATCGCGATGATCAGCGGCAGCTCGCCGCGGACCTGCTCATAGATGTCGGCCGGCTCGACGACGAAGCGGTTCGTGCGTCGCACCAGGCGCAGATAGAAGGCGAGGCTGCGACCGAGCGCCTCCTGTGCGAACTTCGTCTTGAGCAGGGAAAATCCCATCGAACCGGTCTGGCAGCGTTCTTATCGTCAGTGCTGGCCTGTCGACGGATCGAGCAGGCGGTGCAGGTGCACGACGAAATAGCGGGTCTGGGCCTGGTCGACGGTCGCCTGCGCCTTCGCCTTCCAGGCGGCATGGGCGGCAGCGTAATTGGGGTAGACGCCGACGATGTCGACCTTGGAGAGATCCTTGAACTCGACCCCGTCGAGCGAACTCAACTCGCCGCCGATCACGAGGTGCAGCAGCTGCTTTGTGTCCTGGCTCGCGCTCATCATCCGTCTCCGGCCTATGTCTTGAAATCTCTGGCGAAAGCACGCCGAGGCGCTGCCGGACCCGCTCCGGCTTGCTCCAACTGCATTTTTGCCGTGCGATCAGATAAGCCATCCGCAGCCCGCGCGCGAGGCCCGTTCAGCAAGAAAATGCGGTTATTTCCGGCAGTTTTCGTCCTGACGTGGCGGCATCAGCCCTGCGTCGCGCTCAGCTGCGCTGCGGCTGGCTTTCGCGCAGGCGCCGCAAGGCCTGCGCAAGTGGGGCGACGAGGCTGCTTCCCGACGCCACCAGCATGCCATGGACCGGCACCTCGCGATTATAGCTGAGGGCCTCGCCTTCGCCTGTCGTGACCTGTCCACCCGCTTCGCTGAGGACGAGGTCAGCGGCGGCGAGATCCCAGTCGCGCGCATCGGGCGAGACCAGCCCGGCGTCGATCGTGCCGTCGGCGATGCGGGTGAGGCGCAGCGCCAGCGAGGGGATCTTGTCGGCCGCGATGAAGTTCTCCAGGCGCGCCAGCGCGTCGAGCATCGGTTTCGGGCCGGCGATGCGGGCGCCGGCGAGCGTGTCGACCGCGCTCGTCCGGATCGGCCTGCCATTGCTCATGGCGCCGCCGCCGCTGATCGCCGTATAGGTCGTAGCCCCTGCAGGGGCATGTACCACGCCGAGGATGGGCTTGCCTTCGTCGAGCAGGGCGACGCAGACCGCCCAGTCGGGCGAGCCGGTCATGAAGGCACGGGTGCCGTCGATCGGGTCGACGACCCAGACGAAGCGGCGCGACAGGCGCAGCGCATCGTCGACCGTTTCCTCGGAGAGCCAGGCTGCGTCCGGCAGCAGCGCCGACAGGCGCACATGCAGGAAGGTGTCGACGCCGATATCCGCTTCCGTCACCGGCGAGCCGCCGGCCTTCGACCAGGTTTTGGCGGCTGTCTGCGCGCCGGGGCGGAACAGGTCGAGCGCAAGTTGGCCAGCCTCTCGGCAGGAAGCCTCAACGGCAGGCAGCATATCCTCGGCGATTGGCAGCGGGATCGATTCCATCATGTCCCGTTATGGCCGGAGAGTGCGACGGAACAAGGAAAAAACCGGGGCCGTTCGAAAGATTCCGTCAAGCATCATCCGGGAAACCGACCGGTGACGGGCTGAAAACCGCTTCAACACCTTTGTTTAACCCAAGCTCTTAAGCGCTCGGACAACCCTTCCGGCCAATCTCCTCCCGGCAAGCACGAGAACCCCGCATCGACAGAGGGTTCCGGCAGCAGGGATTGAAGAGAGGCGTTAAAACCGATGGCCAGCGTCACGCCGGCCGCCGGGGAGGCTGGCTGCGTGCCTGCCTTCCCCGGTGGCGCACAGAATCAGAACGGACAGTCCTCGCAGTCGGCAAATGCGCCGCTGCAGCAGGACGGTCCCCGCATCGAGCGCATCGGGCCGGTGCGCATCCTGCGCGGCGGCGCCGGTTGGCGTGGCATCGCGCTGCGCCTGGCCAGTGGCGCGATCGCCGATGACGACCGCTTCCAGCTCGCCTTGACCGCGGGCGACGGCCGCTCCGTCATCGTCGCCGTGCTCGATCAGGACGACGCCATCGCCGTCTGGCGTGACGCCGGCCGCGCCAGCGGCCTGCCGCTCCTGCTCGAAACCAGCGATGGCGCGATCACCGAGCCCTACCCGCAACTCGGCCGGCTCGCTCTGGGACCGACCCGGATCCGCCGCCGCCACGCTTTGCTGGCCGGCCGCCGCCCGCGCTTCCTGACCCGGCGCAAGACCGGCCGCCTGCCGGAGCGCCCGGTGGTGATCCGGGGCGAGATCCTGTCGTAAAGCTGCTCGACTTTCGTAGGAACCCCGCCGTCTTTCCGGGGCAGGCCGCAGGCCTGAGCCCGGAACCCATGAACACGGCGCCGCTCGAAAAAACTCCGTCATTCCGGCGCTCCGCTTCGCTGCGGCCGAAATGACGACATCTTCTCCGGAACGGTTGTGTTCATGGGTTCCAGGCTCGACCCTTCGGGTCGCCCCGGAATGACAGCGTAGTTCCGTCTCTAGAACGCGAACTGCACCAACGCGTCGAGCGCGAAGCCGGCGGCCAGGATCAGGCCGGCATGCCAATTGGAGCGGAACAGCATCAGCGCGTTACGCCCATCGGCGCCGGCGATGCTGTGAACCTGCCAGCCCAGGTGCAGCGCAAATATCCCGAGCCCGATGAAGGCGACCAAGCCGGCGCCGGCGAACCAGGCGGCGACACCGGCGAGCGCGATCGTCGCGCCATAGCAGAGCCCGACGGCCTGCTGGGTGAAGGCGCCGAAATAGCGCGCGCTCGACTTGATCCCGGCGATCACATCGTCCTCGATGTCCTGCATCGCGTAGATCGTGTCGTAGCCGATCGTCCAGAATATCGCCGCGGCATAGATCAGATAGGCCGATGGATCGAGCTGGCCGAACACCGCGCTCCAGCCGAGTAGCCCGCCCCAGGAGAAGGCGAGGCCGAGCACGAATTGCGGCATGTTGGTGATCCGCTTCATGAACGGATAGATCGCGACGATCGCCAGCGAGGCGATGCCGGCAATCACCGTGAAACGGTTGAACTGCAGCAGAACGACGAGGCCAAACAGCGACAACCCGACCATGAAGAGCGCGGCTGCCTTCGCGCTGACCTGGCCGGAGGGCAGCGGGCGGCCGCGCGTGCGCGCCACCTGCGCGTCGAGCTTGCGGTCGACGATGTCGTTGAAGGTCGAGCCTGCGGCGCGCATCACGATGGCGCCGATCAGGAAGAGCAGGCAGTGCCAGAGATTGGGAAAGGGCAGCCCGGCCGCGACCGCGGCGAGCCCGGCCGACCACCAGCACGGCAGCAGCAGCAGCTGCCAGCCGATTGGGCGCTCGATCCGGGCAAGCTTGAGATAGGGCCGCAGGCGCTTCGGCGCTTTGGTGTCGACCCAATGCCCGGTCAGCGCGTCCGGAAGCGGCGCGTCAGCGAGTGGGGGTGAGGGCGCCATGTGGCGCCGGCCGGGTCAGAGCGCGCCCTGCGGCACGCGCATCGCACCGCCGGTGATCGAGTCGGCGCCGCCGAACGGGTTGGCGCCCTGCCGCTGCTGCGCTTGCTGCTGGGCGCGGCGCTGCATCACCTCCTGCTGCTTCACCGCATTGCAGGCCTGGCCACGGATCGTGCCGGCCTTTTCATTGTCGGTCTTCATGCCGTCGACGAAGGTTGCCGGAATCTGGCACCAGTCCTGATTGGCGGTCGCGAACTTGATCAGTGTGTTGCCGTTGCCGACCAGTCGGCCCAGGATGCCGCAGGCCTGTTGAGGCGTCATCTTGCGCTTGGCCTTCGCGTTTGCATTGAGCTGCCCCACGATCGACTGGCGCTCCTGTATGAGCTTTTGCAGGTTCTCGCAGCCCGAGGGCACTTGCGCATATGCTGGCTCGGCCAGGCCGAGGCCAGCCAGCGCCGCAGCCAGCTTCAGGGTCGCGTATCGCCGCATCATCCGCTCCGCTCTTGTCCCGTAATCTACGCCCGTCCCGGCGTTGCGGGCTTTTCCATAACAGTGAGAGCCATGCGCCAACAAGCGCTGGCTCGCATTTCGCCACGATCCACTTGCCGATAGCGCGGGATTGTGGCGACTTTCGCGCCATTCTTGTGGATATCGGATCGGGTTAGCATGCGGGATTTCACCAAGCATCGGCTGTATAGCGAGGCGCCGCTGGTCGCGGGAGCTGTGCTGGAGCTCGCACGCGACCAGGCCAATTACCTGCTCAACGTCCTCAGACTGCGTGGCGGTGACACCATTCTGGTCTTCAACGGCCGCGACGGCGAATGGCTCTGCGCGATCCGCGCGGAGGGGCGCAAGCAGGCTAGCCTCGAGGCGCTGGAGCAGGTTCGCCCGCAGCCGCCGGCGCCCGATCTTATCTATCTCTTCGCGCCGCTGAAGCATGCGCGGCTCGACTATATGGCCCAGAAGGCGGTCGAGATGGGGGCGGGCATGCTCCAGCCGGTGCTGACGCGCTTCACCCAGGTCTCGCGACTCAATCTCGATCGGCTCGCCGCCAATGCGATCGAGGCGGCGGAACAGTGCGGCATCCTGGCCTTGCCGCAGATCAGGTCCGAACAACCATTGGCCGCGGCGCTTGCCGCGCTCGAACCGGAGCGGCTGTTGATCTTCTGCGACGAGGCGCTCGGCGCCGAAAGTCCGATTGCTGCCTTGCAAGGCGCATCACGCGGGCCGCTCGCCGTACTGATCGGTCCCGAGGGCGGCTTCGACGAATCGGAACGCGCACTGATTCTCCAGCGCGAGCGGACGCTGCGCCTGTCGCTGGGGCCGCGCATCCTGCGGGCCGACACGGCAGCGGTCGCGGCGCTCGCTGTCGTCCAGGCGACACTCGGCGACTGGTCCGCCAACTAGCTCCGTGGCTTGCGCATGATCGGCCTCCTTGCTGCCGGTTGGAACGCGACGGCTGGTTCCGCGTTTAGGCGTGGAAACCGCGCCACCGGTCGCAGTTCCGACTCATTGACTGGCAGTCTGGCGCCGCCGCTCCGTTTCGGAGCACGCCGCCACGGGGGAGAGACATCATGGTGAGCAGCGCCTACCGCTTTGGCGTCGAGGAAGAATATTTCCTGTCCGATGCCGAAAGCCGCGGCGTCGTGCGCAAGATCGCACCGCATTTCATCGAGGCGGCGCAAGCCGCATTCCCAGACGAATTGCAGCGCGAGATGCTGCAGTCGCAGATCGAGGTGGCGACGCCGGTCTGCGAAAACATGGCCCAGGCGCGCCTGTCGCTGCGGCGGCTGCGCTCGGATCTCGCCGCGCTGGCGCGCGAGCATGAGATGCTCCTGCTCGCCTGCGGCACCCATCCGAGCGCCGTCTGGGCGCGTCAGCGCGCCACCGAGGCCAAGCGTTATGACGGCATCATGCGCGACCTGCAGATGCTCGGCAGCCGCAACCAGCTCTGCGGCCTGCACATCCATGTCGAGGTGCCGGACGAGGAGCAGCGCATCTCGATCATGGTCAGGATGCTGCCCTTTCTGCCGCTGCTGCTTGCGCTGTCGACCTCCTCGCCCTTCTGGCAGGGCCGCCGCACCGGGCTGATGGGCTACCGGCTCTGCGCCTATGCGGAGCTGCCGCGCACCGGTCTGCCTGAGCTTTTCGCCGATGCGGCCGACTATAAGACCTATGTCGACACCATGGTGGCGTCGGGCGCCATGCGCGATTCCAGCTTCATCTGGTGGGCTATCCGCTTGTCCCGGCAGCATCCGACGCTGGAACTGCGCGTCGCCGACAGCTGTACGCGGCTCGACGATACGCTCGCCATCGCCGCGCTCTATCGCTGCCTCGTGCGCCATCTGGCCCGCAAGCCCGGGCTCAATGCCGATCTGACCGCAGCCTCGCGTGCCCTCGCCGGAGAGAACATCTGGCGTGCCCAGCGCTATGGCCTGCATGGCGGCTTCGTCTGCGAGAAGCGGCGCGCCATGCTCCCGGTCGGACAGGTGCTGGATGAGGTGCTGACACTGCTCGACGAGGATGCTGCCGCGCTCGGCTGCGCCCTCGATCTCGCCCATTGCCGCACGATCGTCGCCGGCGGCACCAGCGCCGACATGCAGCTCGCGGTCTATGAGGAGGCGCGCGCAGGTGCCGGTGGGCAGGCCGCTGGGCTTGCGGCCGTCATCGACTGGATCGCGGCACAGACGCGCGTGGACGACGATGGGCTCGTTCCGCAAAGGGCGAACCTGCTGCGCGGCGCCGCCTGAAGCATCCGAGAGTATGCATGCATCTGTGCAAGGTCCGGGCGCGTCGGCACGCGCTGACGGTCGTTGTCGGATTGTCCCGGCTCGCCTATGTCTGGCGCTCCTCAGCGCATGGCGCGGCGGGGCGTCCGCTCCTGCCTGTCATGCTGCACAGTTCGACCCGGCGCGTCTTCCTTCTGCCTGAAAGGGCAGGCGGCGCGCCGGAGCACGCATGCCGGAGCGCCAATGGCCCGCGACGTATCCGATTCCACGCCGATCAGCTCGAAGGCCGAACTCATCGGCTGGATCGCGCAGGGCGAAAAACCGGCTTCCGAATTCAGGATCGGCACCGAGCACGAGAAGTTCCCGTTCTACACTGACGATCTCAGCCCGGTCCCCTATGAGGGCGCTGCCGCGGGTCGCAGCGGCGGCATCCGGCAATTGCTCGAAGGCATGCAGGAGCGCCTCGGCTGGGAGCCGATCCTCGATGCCGGCCACATCATCGGCCTCGCCGGTCCCGATGGCGGCGGCGCGATCTCGCTCGAGCCGGGCGGCCAGTTCGAGCTGTCGGGTGCGCCGTTTGCAGACATGCATGAGACGGCGCGCGAGCTCGACCAGCATCTCGCCGATCTGAAGGCGGTGGCCGAGCCGCACGGCATCCGCTTCCTCGCGCTCGGGCACTCGCCGCTGTGGACGCGCGAGGACACGCCGATGATGCCGAAGCGGCGCTATGAGATCATGAAGAACTACATGCCCAAGGTCGGCACGCGCGGCCTCGACATGATGTTCCGCACCTGTACGGTCCAGGTGAATCTCGACTTCGCCAGCGAAGCCGACATGGTCCGCAAGCTGCGGGTTTCGCTCGCGTTGCAGCCGCTGGCGTCGGCGCTCTTCGCCGCCTCGCCCTTCAGCGAAGGCAAGCTCAACGGCTTCCAGTCGATGCGCTCCGAGATCTGGCGCGACACCGACAATGCCCGCTCCGGCATGCTGCCTTTCGCCTTTGACGAGGGCATGTCCTACGAAGGTTATGTCGACTGGGCGCTCGACGTTCCCCTGTATTTCGTCAAGCGCGGCGACACCTATCACGACGTCGCCGGCGCCTCCTTCCGCGATCTGCTCGCCGGCAAGCTGCCGCAGCTGCCCGGCGAGCGCGCCACCATCTCGGACTGGGTCAACCATCTCGGAACTCTGTTCCCGGAGGCGCGGCTGAAGCGCTATATCGAGATGCGTGGCGCCGATGCCGGCCCGGTCGAGATGCTGAACGCATTGCCGGCCTTCTGGGTCGGCCTGCTCTATGATGACGCCGCACTCTCGGCCGCCTGGGACCTGGTCAAGGACTGGAGCGCCGAGGAACGCCAGCAGCTGCGCGACACCGTGCCGAAGGCCGGGCTCAACGCCAGGATCGGGAGCCGTGCCTTGCGGGAACTGGCCCGCGAGATCGTGGAATTGTCGCGCGCTGGCCTCGCCCGCCGGGCCCGTCTCGACGTACAGGGCCGCGACGAGACGCAGTATCTCGATCCGATCGTCGCAATCGCCCAGAGCGGCCGCACGCTCGCCGAACGCCTGGCGGTCCGTGAGCAGGGCGCCTGGGGCGGGAAGGTCGAGCCGGTCTTTCCGGAGCTCGCCTTCTAGCCGGCGGGTTCAAGATCAGGCGAAGACGAACCAACCTGTTTCGCGCTTCGGATTAACCAATCGTCCGGAGTTTTGCGCCAATACTGGGGCCATGGCACGCTTTTCCGCCCTCGCCCTCGACTTCTTGCGCGATCGTCGCGGCGCGACCGCGCTGGAATACGGCTTCATCGCGTTTCTGATTTCGATTGCTGCGGTCGCCACGATCCGGGAAATTGGTCCGTCGCTCGCCGCGAAATATGCCGGCGTGCTACCCGGCCTCCAGTAAGGCGGACTTGCGGCCACGCGCTCCGGCTCCTCGCCTTCCGCGCGTCCGCTCTCCTTTCAGTTTTAACTGCATTTTACCATGTTGGCGGAGAACTCGGCTGTTCCGCCGGTTTTCGCAGCGATACCAGAGACATTCATTGGTTCTGGAAAGGTTTTCTCAATCGCAACGCGCCTAGCGTCCGGGCAATCGTCCCGTTGCTTGCTTGTGCCATTTGCGAGGCCTATCGATGCCCGGCCTGTTCCGATCGTTCCTGAAGGACACTCGCGGTGTTACCGCGCTGATGTTTGGCCTGGCGGCACCGGCGATCGCGCTCGCGGTCGGCGGCGGTATCGATTTCAGTCGTGCAGCAGCACAACATCAGCGCATGGCCAGTGCGATCGAGCTCGCTTGTCAGCAGGCGGTACAGGAGATCCGGTATCAGGCGGCGCAGACGGGGGCCGATCCGAAAAAGGACTATGGCCCGCTCGTCAAGGACCTCGCGGCGAAGAAGGTCGCGGACGACGGCCTGACTGAGGTCACGGCGACCGTGGCCATCGTCGGTGAAGTCGTCACCATCACGGCGGCCGGCGCGAGTCCGAACGTCTTTGCCGGCATCGTCGGTTACAATCAGGTTGCGCTCCGGGTCAGTCGGAGCTGCACCAAGCTGCCCGTCGCGCCGCCGGCGGGCAAGGTGCTATTCACCGAATCCTTCGAGAGTTACCACAACGTTGCATCGAATAGCTGGACCGTGCTGAACAACTGGAATGGCTGGACCACGCAGAATGGCAAGGGCGGCATCGAGATCAACGGTATTCGCGAGCTCGCGGCCAACACGATTCGTTTCGGAAATTTCTTCGCCGAGCTGGATTCGCATTGCTACACCTCGGGGTGCAGGACGAATTCCAACATGTGGCGCGAGTTCAAGGATCTCGACCCGGGCAATTACGAGCTGAGCTACTGGTATATTTCGCGTGTGCGGAATCCCGCTTACGCCGGCCGGAGGCTGTGCGCCTATAAAACTGATGAAAAGGCTGTGTGGGACGAATTAAAGGCAGCGGATTGGGAAGGGCGGACCAATCGCATAGAGGTCTTCATCCAGCGAAAGAAATCAAGCGGATATGACGCGGTGACGATCGACAAGGATGATAGCGCCGATTTGGTGGATGTCTGCGTGCATACGGATCAGTGGACTGAGCGCAAGATATCTCTGAGCGTCGCCACGAAAGGAACCTATCGCATCTACTTCCAGGCCGCAGGGCGGGAAGATACTTATGGCGGATTGCTTGACTATATACGCTTCTGCAGCGGCACGTGCCCATGATCGGGAGGGTAGGGTGAAGTTGCGTCGATCCTGGCAAGCCGTGGTGAAGCGCAGAGCGCGCCCTGTTGGTTCGTGCAGCCGGGCTTCGTTCCCTGGCGGTCTCTGGAGACGGTTGCGCCGGAGGGCGTGTGCCTTCGGCACGGACAATGCCGGGGCGACCGCTGTCGAGTTTGGCTTCGTCGGCCTGCTGTTTCTGACGGTGTTGCTGGCGATCCTGCAGTTTGCGTTGCTGTTTCTTTCGCAGATGAATCTGGAGAACGCCCTTTCGGATGCGGCGACCGGCAATACGACTGCAACCTACGCCAATAATCGATCTGAGGTGGTGGAGCGCATTTGCGGTCGACTGGTCCTGATGGATAACTGCCAGACCAAGCTTCTGCTCGAAATGCAGCCTTTGACGAATTATGCCGCGTCCGGGCAGGCGATTGCTGGAACGGTCTTCACCGTGGGTGCGGCTAAGGAAATGACACTGATGCGTGCGCGGGCGCCGCTTCTCACCGTTGTTCCGGGTTTGCCGCAGCTATGGATTCAGGGTCAGGCCCTGTTCATGAGGCCAGCATGAGGACTTGTCGTTGCAGACAAGGCAAGATCGGCGCAGCCGGATTGCGCCGGCCCGGTCTGCGCAATGTCTTGTGGAATCGTTTTCTGACGGGACGCAGGGCTCGCGGCAGCGCAATGGCCTCCGGTGCGCTGCTCCGAGATCAACGCGGCGTCGCAGCGGTCGAGTTCGGCCTGGTGGCCATCATCATGTTCGTCATGATGGCTGGCGCCGTCGATCTTTCGCAGCGAGTGATTTTCCAGCGCGATCTCAAGCGCTTCGCCACGTCGTCCGCCCTGGCCATGGCCAATTGTCAGGGAGGCGGAGACTGCATCATCAAGGCGATCACCGCCATAAACAGCCGCATGGCACTTCTGCTTCCGGGGGTCGCGACGACGGAGCTGCGCTTGGGTTCCTTTTCTCTCGTGAATAACGCCATTGTCTGGGGCCCTGGCCTGACGAACGTTTTTCAGGGCACCGAGGAAGTAGAAGCCAAGGCGTTGCTGCTACGCGAAGGGGACACGGGCGTGCTTGTTTCTGTGAAGGCAACTCATGACCCGATTTTCCTCAGTTTTGCAACGAAATGGGGTTTGGTCAGCAAGCAGTTCTATGAGTACAAAATGCAGCTGAGCTACCGCAAGGTTTGATCACCATTGCTCCGACCACCTACTCCGCCGCCACCTTGAAGCTCTGCAGGTTGTCCAGGCTCTGGATGATGTGCTCGGCGAGCGCGTTCGACAGGATCGACGGGTCATGCCTGGTGCGTAGCAGGCCGATCTTGCAGGAGGGCAGGGTGGAGAAGCCTTCCGACGGCCCGAGGATGCGCATGCCGGGCCTGACCGCGCTTTCCGGCAGCACCGAGACGGCAAGTCCCGCGACCACGGCCGCGCCGACCGCAGTCGAGTTCCAGCTGGCATAGAGCACGCGGAAGCGCCGGCCTTTGCTCTCCAGCGCCTCGACCGCCGCCTGGCGCCAGTTGCAGGTCGGCCGTCCCAGCGCCAGGGGCAGCGGGTCTTCCTCGTGCACGCAATGGCGGGCCGAGGTCACCCAGAGCAGCGGCTCGATCCGGATGATCTCGCCCTGACCGCGGCCCTCGACATGGGTGATGATCGCAAGGTCGATGTCGCCGGTGCCGATCCGCTCCGCCAGCATCGGCGTCGGCTCGCAGACCACGGTGACCTCGGTGCGCGGATTGGAGCGGGCGAAGCGCGCCAGGATCTCCGGCAGGTAGCGGTCGGCGTAGTCGTCGGGCACGCCGAGCCGGATGCGGCCCTTGAGGTCGGCCTCGGTGAAGCTCGCGACGCATTCGAGGTTGAGCCGGACGATGCGCCGGGCATAGTCGAGCAGGCGCTCGCCGTCTTCGGTCAGCTTGGCGTGGCGCCCGTCGCGGCCGAACAGCGGCCGGCCGACACGCTCTTCGAGCCGCTTCATCTGCATCGAAACGGCCGATTGCGTCTTGAAGACGATCTCGGCGGCGCGGGTGAAGGAGCCGGTGTCGGCGATAGCGACGAAGGTCTTGAGCTGATCGGCGTCGAGCACATGGGCCATGACCGGCCTCCTCCCAGAGGTTCATCAAGATCGGTTGTGTCAACCATCATAACCATTCGTTTGGCTGATGACCAGAGCAGAGTTATCCTTTGGTCACTGTCCCGCTGCTGACCGCCGATGTCGCGGCTGGGTGGGAAGATGAACCGTCCAACTCCCGAGGAGGCTGTCATGCTGGTCATGACCTTCGTCACGAAGTCCTTGTCTGCCGTTTCTGGTGGCGCGACGCGTGCTGCCACCCAGACGGTCATCGGCGTCAAAAATCTGGTGCGAGCCCTGGTGCACCGCCGTGAGGTGCTGCGCCTCAGCGAACTCGACGAGCGCGGGCTGAAGGATATCGGCCTTGTCCGCTCCGACATCGACGGTGCGCTTGCGACCTCGTGGCTGAGCGACCCGTCCAGCGTGCTGCAGGCTCGCTCCGACCAACAGCAGTCGGCTGCCGCGAGCCGGCGAGAGGCCGGGGTTCGACGGCCGGTGGTGATCCAGGCCGCGGCGCGGCCGAGCGCAAAGGACATCAAGATCGCGTGCAACGCCTGACCCCTTGGCGTGACGCGTCCCTGCGGGCGGTGGCTTCGGCTGCCGCCCTTTTTTGTGCCCGCATGGGATCGTTAACCGGATCGCGCGCATCGTAACGCTTCATTCAGCAAGTTCGACCACATTTGCGCCGCATTGCGCCGAATCCGGCGCCCCGATCCCTCGCCCCGGGGTTTCCCATGCGTCGCTTTCGCTTTCAGGATCTGCGGATCAGGACCAAGATCGCCATCCCGATGCTGGTCATGGGAGCGATCGGCATCGGTTCGGCCGTCTATGGCGCACTCGAATTCCGCAGGATCGAGAAGACCTACTCCGATCTGATCTCGCAGCGAGCGGCCGCCATCCTCGACTCGGCCCGTGCCGCCAGCGCCATGGGCGAGATCGTCGGCAGCCTCTACCAGGCGATCGCCTATCCCGAGTTCATGAAGCAGAACACGACCAGCATCGAGGAGGTGAAGACCGCCTATGCGGCTTCGCTGCAGGCGTTGGTCGAGGCGAAGATCAGCTTCCCGCAACGGGCCGAGGGCTTCGACGAACTCAGCCGCCGTCTGCAGGCGACCAAGTCCGACATCGACCAGATCGTCGCCCAGGCCGCCCGCGACGAAGACTTGCCGGCGCTGTCGATCATGTCTCAGCTCGACAGGACGATCAGCGAGATCGCTGGCGCTGCCGCCAAGATCAACGGCGAGATCAAGAAGGATACCGAGGCGACCGCGGAGGGGCTCGGAGCCGATGCGCACCGCATCACCATGATCGCGATCGGCCTCAGCCTCGCCGGATCCTTGCTCGGCCTGCTCGGCGGCGTGCTGCTGACCGGCGCGGCGATCACGCGGCCGCTCGATCGGCTGAAGCAGAGCATGGGGCAGATCGCCAAGGGCGACTATGCCAGCGAGATCGAGGGCCAGGGCCGCCGCGACGAGGTTGGCGAGATGGCCCGCGCCGTCCAAGTGTTCAGGGAGAACGGCCTCGCCGTCCAGCGCCTGGAGAGCGAGACGGAAGCCGGCCGCACCGAAGCCGAGCGGCAGCGTCTTGCGGCCGATGCCGAACGCGCCAGCACCGCGGCGCTGCAGCAGCGCCTTGCGGCCGAGCAGGCGGTGGTGGTCAGAGCCCTGGCTGAGGGTCTGACCCGGCTCTCCCAAGGCGATCTCAGCGTCCGCGTCGAGGACGAGGTTGCTGCCGACTACGCCGCGCTGAAGCAGGATTTCAACAGCGCCGTCAGCCATTTGGCAGAGACGATCGCGACCATCCAGGCGACCTCGGCCGATGTCGGGACCGCCGCGCGCGAGATCAATTCCGGCGCCGACGACTTGTCGAAGCGCACCGAGGAGCAGGCCTCGTCGCTCGAGCAGACGGCCGCCACCACCGAGCAACTCGCCGCCTCGGTCAAGGCTTCGGCGCAAGCTTCGCGGCAGGCGGTCCAGCTCGCCAACGAGGCGACCGGTGTCGCGGTCAATGGCGGCGCCGTCGCCAGCCAGGCGGTCGACGCCATGGCGCGGATCGAACAGGCCTCGAAGAAGATCTCCGACATCACCTCGGTGATCGACGAGATCGCCTTCCAGACCAATCTGCTCGCCTTGAACGCCGCGGTCGAGGCGGCGCGTGCCGGCGACGCCGGCAAGGGCTTCGCCGTCGTCGCCAGCGAGGTTCGCACGCTGGCTCAGCGTTCGGCCGAAGCCGCCAAGGACATCACCGCCCTGATCGCGCAGTCGGGCGTCGAGGTCGAGCAGGGCGTCGGACTGGTGCGTGCCGCCGGCGAGGCGCTGAACCAGATCGTCGAAGCCTCGAAAAAGGTCTCGGCGACGGTCTCCGACATCTCGGCGGCATCCGCCGAGCAGGCCAACGGCATCGACGAAATGAGCCAGACCGTCGCCCATATGGACGAGATGACGCAAGCGAACGCCGCGCTCGCCGAAGAGAGCGCGGCTTCCGCAGGCTCGCTCAGCGGCCAGATCCGCCGTCTCAACGAGCTGGTCGCGAGCTTCCGCACCGGCGACGACGTCGTGGCGCTCACCGGCACGCCGGTCGCGGATGAGGCTTACGAATGGGATGAACGCCGCCGGGCCTGAGCATAAGCGGCATCACTGGAATTGATGACGGCCACCTCGGGGTGGCCGTTTTCTTATGGGCTCAGGCCTTGCGCTGGCCACCGCCGAGCATCGTCTCGAAGATCGAGCGCAGCGCGTCCTGCTGGTCGGTCTGGACCTTGCGGCCGTGCTCGAACATCTGGTTCAGCGCATCGAGCCCGATCGAGCCGGGGCTGGCTTCGCCGGTAGGCGGCGCATCCGGCTCAGGCTCAGGCTCGGGCGCCGGCCGGCGCGATTGCGGTGCCGGGCGCGGGCTGCTGTCGGGGGCCTGCCCCTGCGTGCCGCCGAACATGCCGCCGAGGATCTGGCCGAAGATGTTACCCATGTCGGCAGGCATACCCGGCATGGCGCCACCCCCGAAGGGTCCGCCGCCCTGCGCTTGGCCTGCCGGGGGCTTTTGCCCGCCGAACATGCCGCCGAGAATCGCTTCCAGCGGATTGGCGGGGTTTGCCTGCGGGGCCTGGGGTTGCTGCCCGGGCATCTGACCGCGCATCATCTCGGCGAACTGGCCGAGAATGCCGCCGAGGCCTTGGTTGTTTACCGATTTGAACAGCCCGCCCATCAGGATCGAGGCGATCACCGGCAGCATCTGCTTCAGGACCGCTTGGCCGACGCCGCTGGTCGCCGCGGCCTGGGCGGCAACGGCGTTGGCGACCTCCTTCGAGCCGAAGAGCTGGCTCATCACGTCCTGGCCCATCGGCATCGCCCGGTCGGGAATGCCGTCGCCGTCGCTGTCGTACATCTGCCCGAACGGCGTCGCCGTCATCATCTGGGCGAGGTTGCCGAAGGCATAGGGGTTCTGGGTCTGGCGCTGCAGCCCCATCGAGAAGGCGGGGAGCAGAGCGTCGAGCGCAGACTGGGTCTGCTGCATCGAGAGCCCGTATTGCCGGGCCAGGTTCTGCATGGCCTGGCCGTTCTGGGCCGATTGCATCATCTCGAAGAGGTTCATCATGGCGCACTCCCTCGCGGGACGAGCCCGCCAACTCACGGAATTGACGATAGCAGCCGGTCGCCGTCAGGCAAGCGACGGCCTCGCTGCCATCTGAGCCGAGCGTTCGAGCCGGGCGATGCCGCGATAGGCGGTGACCAGCGCGGCGATGCCGAACAGGACCGCGCCGAGCGCAGCCCCCGCGAGCGCGCCCTTGGGGCCGGCATATTGTGCGCCGAGCCAGGCGAGCGGCACGGTGCCGAGCGTGGCGCGGCCCCAGCTGAACAGGGTCGAGTAGAACGGCATGCCGAGATTGTTGAAGGCCGAGTTGGCGACGAAGAGCGCGCCGACGAACAGCCACATCGGCCCGGCGATCAGGCCGAAGAAGGCGACGAGCTCGGCAGTCTCGCCGCTGGTGCCGAATAGCGCGCTGATCTGGTGGCGCAGCAGTGCCAGCAGCAGGCCGGCGACCGCGACATAGGCCGCAGCGAAGCTGACGGAATCGGTCAGCGCCTGGCGCATGCGGTCATAGCGCTGTGCACCCCAGTTCTGCGCCAGGATCGGCCCGACCGCGCCGGACAGCGCGAACAGCACGCCGAAGGCGACGGGCACCAGCCGGTCGATGATCGCGCTCGCCGCGATGACCTGATCGCCGAAGCGGGCGATGATGCCGAAGAAGCAGGCATTGGCGATCGGGTTGGCGAGATTGGTCATGATCGCCGGAGCAGCGATCGCGAAGGTCGGCCTTGCGTCGCGGCGCAGCGCCGCCAGCGTCGGGCGCGCGATCATCCGGTGGACGCGAAGCGCGCCGTGGAAGCCGACGGCGAGGAAGACGACGCGCGAGAACACGGTCGCCCAGGCGGCGCCATCCGGGCCGAGCCCGAGGCCGAAGATCAGCAGCGGATCGAGCGCCGCCGTGACGATGCCGCCGGCCAGGGTGACATACATCGCCCGCCTGGCGTCGCCGACGGCGCGCAGGACGCCGGACAGGCCCATGCCGAGCGCCATCAGCGCATTCGAGGGCAGGGTGATCCACAGGAAGGAGGTCGCGACGGCGAGCGACTCGCCATGCGCGCCGAGCTTGGGCAGCAGCCAGGGCAACAGCGGCAGCATGACGACGCTGAGCGCCAGCCCGGCCATCGCCATCACCGTGAGTGTCGAGCCGGCGATGCGGCGCGCGCCCTCGCGGTCGCCGGCCCCGAGCGCCCGCGCCGTCAGCGCCGTCACCGCGATCATCAGCCCGACATTGAAGGAGATCATCAGGTAGAGCACGATGGTCGCGTAGCCGACGCCCGCCGTCGCCTCGGGCCGGCCGAGGCGCGAGACGTAGAGCAGCGACAGGAAGTCGACGACGAAGATCGCGATCAGCCCGACCGAGGCGGTCGCCGTCATCACCGCGACATGTCGGAGCGTCGAGCCGCTGACGAAGACGGCCTGCGAGGGCAGCGTGGGAGCGTTCACTCGGCCGGTTCCCCGACCCCGCCGACCGCAATCTCGGCGCCGCCATCCTCGATGACGTCCTGCGTCTCCTTGGTGAGCGCCTTCGACTTGCCCTTCGGTGCGATGATGGGCTCGGGCGTGACGCGCGGCACCTTCTCGATGCCGGCGGCGACGCCCTCGCTGAACTGGATCTCCATGCGCTGGGCGTCGCGGTCACGCACATGCTCGATCACGAAGCTCGCTTCCCCATAGCTCAGGCCGAGCGCTTCCAAGGTCACCCGGCCGAAGCCGAGCGCCGATTCGAAGGTCTCGCGCATCTGATAGTCGACATCGAGGCGCATCAGATCCATCGCGTGGACGCGGTCATAGGCGCGGGCATGAATGCGCACAGCCGGGAATTCGACCTTGGCCATCTCGACAATGCGCAGCGCCGCCTGCCGATCGTCGATGCAGATGCACACGACCTTCGCCTTGCCGGCGCCGGCGGCGCGCAGCACGTCGAGCCTGGTGCCGTCGCCATAATAGATCTTGAAGCCGAACTTGGCGGCCGAGCGGATGCGCTCGATGTCGGAATCGATGATGGTGACATCGAGATGCTGCAGCAGCAGCGCCTGCGTCACAACCTGGCCGAAGCGGCCGAAGCCGATGACCAGCACCGAGGGCGTCACGCCGTCGAAGGTCTCCTCGATCTCCTCGGGCGGCGGTGCGTTGGCAGCGAGCCAGAGGTCGATCAGCTTGGCGGCGATCGGACCGATCAGCATGCTGAGCGCGGCGATTGCCGTCGCCAGCGCGCCCTGCTTCTCGTCGAGCAGGCCGAGCGAGGCGGCGAGCGGCAGCAGCACGAAGGCGAACTCGCCGGCGGGAGAGAGCAGGGCGCCGGCGCGGATCGCCTCGCTTGTCGAGGAGCAGGAGGCGCGCAGGATCGCCGCTGCGGCCGCGATCTTGAACAGCACCAAAAGCGGCGCCGCCAGCGCCAGCAGCAGCGCGTTTTCGGCGACGAGCTTCAGGTCGATCGACATGCCGACCGCCATGAAGAACAGGCCGAGCAGCACGCCGCGGAAGGGCTCGATATCGGCCTCGAGCTCGTGCCGGAAATGCGAATCCGCCAGCAGCACGCCGGCGAGGAAGGCCCCCATCGCCATGGAGAGCCCGACCTGTTCCATCAGCAGGGCGGCGCCGAGCACGACGAGCAGCGCGGCTGCGGTCATCACCTCCTTGGCGCCGGCCTTGGCCAGCAGGCGGAAGAACGGGTTCAGCGCATAGCGGCCGGCGAGCACCACTACCGCGATGGCGAGCAGGGCGAGGCCAAGCCCCGTCAGCGCCTTGGTCGAGCCGCCGCCATGGGCGGCGCCGGTCGTCGCCAGCAGCGGCAGGAGGGCCAGCGCCGGAGCGATCGAGATGTCCTGGAACAGCAGGATCGAGAAGGTGCGCCTGCCATAGGGCTCGGCGCCGTCACCGCGTTCCTCCAGCAATTGCAGGGCGATCGAGGTCGCCGACAATGCGAGAGCGAGCCCGATCGCGATCGCACCGCCCATCGCGACGCCGAACTGCCAGGCGGCCGCGCCGATTACGACGGCGCTCAGAACCATCTGGGTCAGGCCGGCGCCGAGGATGTCCTTGCGCATCGAATAAAGCCGCGCCGGCTGCAATTCGAGCCCGACCAGGAAGAGCAGCAGCACGACGCCGATCTCGGCCGTGCCGCGGATCGCATCCGGGTCCTTGATCACGGCGAGCGCCGAGGGCCCGATCGCAATGCCGGCGGCGAGATAGCCCAGCACCGCCGACAGTCCGAAGCGGCGGAACAGGGGCACCGCCACGACCGCCCCCGCACAGAAGGTCAGGATCGGCGGCAGATAGCTGGCATGCGAGGCGGCGTCGGCCATGCGGGAACTCGTGCTGGAGCGAAGGCAGGCCGCGCGAAGGCAATGGCCGATCGTGCGCAATGTAGGGCTTGCCGCGGCATCCTGCGAGAGGGCGCTCGAGGGGTATGCCATGTGCTTCGCGACAGCCGCTACACTAATCCCTTCCCCCCGCTTGCGGTGGGGAAGGGTTAGGGATGGGGGGCGGGAAAGCAGGATACTGGACTTTTCCGGTTCGGCGCCGAGCGGCACTGCCCCCCACCCAACCCTCCCCACCGCAAGCGGGGGGAGGGCTTGTCCCTCGCTGCGGCGCCAGGCTTTCTTGACATCGAAGCCGCCAGACCGAAAGAAGGCGCGATCTCCTTGGAACCAGCGCTCCAGTGACCGCCAAGCCGCCGCTCGACATTCTGCTCTGCGCCCCGCGCGGCTTCTGCGCCGGCGTGGTCAGGGCGATCGACGCCGTCGAGAAGGCGCTGGCTCTGCATGGCGCGCCGGTCTTCGTGCGCCACGAGATCGTGCACAACAAATACGTGGTCGAGTCGCTGAAGCGGAAGGGCGCTGTCTTCGTCGCCGAGCTTTCCGAGGTGCCGGATGCGACGCGGCCGGTGATCTTCTCCGCCCATGGCGTGCCGAAATCGGTGCCGGCCGAGGCGCAGGCCCGCCAGTTCTTCGCCATCGACGCGACCTGCCCGCTGGTCACCAAGGTGCACCGCGAGGCCGAGGTCCATCGCAAGCGCGGCCGGCACATCCTGCTGGTCGGCCATGCCGGCCACCCCGAGGTGATCGGCACGATGGGGCAACTGCCCGAAGGCGCGATCACGCTGATCGAGACGCTCGACGATGTCGCGACACTCGCGCCGCCCGAGGGCAAGGAACTGGCCTACGTCACCCAGACCACGCTCTCGGTCGACGACACCCGCGAGATCGTGCAGGCGCTGCAGGCGCGCTTTCCCGCGCTGATCGCCCCGCACAAGGAAGACATCTGCTACGCCACCACCAACCGTCAGGAGGCGGTCAAGCGCGTGGCGCCGCTGGTCGACGGTTTGATCGTGGTCGGCTCGCCCAATTCCTCGAACTCGCAGCGCCTGCGCGAGGTCGCCGAGCGGGCCGGCTGCCCGGTGTCGCGCCTCGTCCTGCGCACCGACGAGATCGACTGGGCGCTCTTCGGCGATATCCGTCGCCTCGGCATCACCGCCGGCGCCAGCGCGCCCGAGGTGCTGGTCGAGGAGATCATCGACGCCTTCGCCGAGCGCTACGAGGTCACGGTCGAGACGGTCTCGACCGCCGATGAGAGCGTCTTCTTCCCGCTGCCGCGCGAGCTGCGCGAGCCGACCCCGACCGCAGCCGAGTGAGCGTCAGAGTTTAGCGTGGCCGTTTATACCGAAGTACCCGATGACGAGATGGCTGCCTTCGTGGCGAGCTATGGCATCGGCGACCTGCTCGCGGTGAAGGGCATCGCCGAGGGCGTCTCCAACTCCAATTTCCTGCTCCATACCAGCAAGGCCTTCTATATCCTGACGCTGTACGAGGAGCGGGTCGATCTCGCCGACCTGCCCTTCTTCATCGGCCTGATGGAGCATCTGGCGGCGCGCGGGCTGATCTGTCCGCAGCCCGTCAAGGCACTGAACGGCTCGGCGGTTGGTCGCCTCGCCGGCCGTCCCGCCGCGATCGTGACCTTCCTGGACGGGCTCTCGGTGCGGCGTCCGAACGCGACGCACTGCGCCGAACTCGGCCGCGGTCTGGCGTTGTTGCATCAGGCCGGTGCCGATTTCCCGATGGAACGGGCCAACTCGCTGTCGGTCCCCGATTGGCGGCCGCTGGCCGAACGCGCCGGGGCTGCCGCCGACAGCGTCTCGCCCGGTCTCGCCAACCGCATCATAGCCGAGGTCGACATCCATGAGCGATCATGGCCGCAGGATTTGCCGCGCGGCGTGATCCACGCCGATCTCTTCCCGAACAATGTCTTCTTCATCAAGGACAGGCTTTCGGGGCTGATCGACTTCTATTTCGCCTGCACCGACGCCTTCGCCTACGATCTCGCCATCTGCCTGAACTCATGGTGCTTCGAAGCCGATGCCTCGTTCAACCTGACCAAGGGCCAGGCGATGCTGGCCGGCTATGAGAGCGTGCGCCGGCTCGAGGATGCCGAGGTCGCCGCGCTGCCGGCGCTCTGCCGCGGCTCGGCGCTGCGCTTCCTGCTGACGCGGCTGGTCGACTGGCTGAACGTCCCGCCGGGCGCGTTCGTCAAGCCGCTCGACCCTCTCGAATACGACCGCAAGCTCGCCTTCCACCAGCGCGTCTCGGACGCGCGCGAATATGGATTGAGGCGATGATAGTCGTTTGGCTGCAAGACAAGGCGCGGGGAACCCCTCTCCCGTGTGGGAGAGGGGCAGGGGTGAGGGCTCGCCGGTGCAATCTGAGGCGCGTGCGAGCCGCTCTCAAGGTTGGGGGAGGGGACCGAGTTTCGATGTTTGCGCGCAGGCCCTCACCCCTGCCCCTCTCCCATCCGGGAGAGGGGTTCCTCGCGCCCTTGCTTGCCGGGCAAGCGTCATGAGCGACCCCGTCGAAGTGTGGACGGATGGCGCCTGCTCGGGCAATCCCGGACCCGGCGGCTGGGGTGCGATCCTCAGCTACAAGGGCAAGGAGCGCGAGCTCTCCGGCGGCGAGGCGATGACCACCAACAACCGCATGGAACTGATGGGCGCGATTTCGGCGCTGGAGACGCTGACCCGGCCCTGCACGGTCGCGCTCCACACCGACAGCCAGTATCTGCGCCAGGGCATCACCAGCTGGATCCATGGCTGGAAGAAGAACGGCTGGAAGACCGCCGATCGCAAGCCGGTCAAGAACGAGGAGCTCTGGAAGCGCCTCGACGCGGCATTGAAGCAGCACAAGATCGAGTGGAAATGGGTCAGAGGCCATGCCGGCGACGAGATGAACGAGCGCGCCGACGCGCTGGCGCGGGCAGGGATGGCGCCGTTCAAGCCGGGACGGTGAGCGGCGGCGGACTGCTATCTCAACGGCAGCTGTGGGTGGAGAGCAGAAGTTCGTCACACGAGCTAAGCACGCCCCGATTGCGCAGGAGCAGAAGCTGGGCTGCCGTCCGAAAGCGGACATGGGCGCCCGAACCGCTCTCCCGAATTCCGGGACATATTGCGTGGACGGGCGGGACATCTGCCTCATGACAAATTGTTGGTCCGAATTCAAAGTCCGGAGGCATGGCTAAATCCCCGTTAGCAAGGAGTTCCGATGCCTCCTCCACTGGTTAAATCGATCATCGTTCTCGCCGCGATGGGACTGACCGTTGCGCAAACGAGGAACGGGGTATCGCAAGAGAGCTATCCGAACCGGGCCATCTGGATGATTGTTCCGCTGCCCGCAGGGGGCGCTCCTGACGCTGTGACACGCGCCATCGCGAGCAAGCTCGCAGCGAAATGGAGCCAGCCCGTACAGATTGAAAATCGGCCGGGCTTCGTCCTGAACATTGGCGCCGAAGCAGTCGCGAAAGCTCTACCCGACGGCTACACGTTCTTGTCGACACCACCTGGACCGCTGGTCACCAATCAGTTTCTGCAATCGAACCTGAACTATGACGCTCGCGCATTCGTTCCCGTCACGGTGATTGTGACATTTCCTTTCATTCTCCTCACTCACGCCCGGTCACCGTTCGCGACTCTGGAAGAGCTGATCGCCTTTGCCAAAGCCAATCCGGGAAAGCTCAATTTTGCGTCCCCGGGGATTGGCAGCCCTCCCCATCTCGCCGGAGAGATGCTGAAGGCAAAAGCCGGCATTCAGCTGAGCCACGTTCCCTACAAGGGCCTCGAACCGGCGCTCGCAGACCTGCTGGGAGGGCACGTTGATTTGATGTTTCATGTGGCCAACGACACATTGGAGCATATTCAATCGGGAAAACTGAAGGCGCTTGGCGTCGGCGCCGAGAATCGTATTCCCGAACTCCAAAACGCGCCGGCGATTGCCGAACTTCTCCCCGGCTTCGTCGCGACGACATGGATCGCTGTCGTCGCACCACCGAAGACTCCGCCAGCCATCGTCGAAAAGATGTCGCAAGCAATTGGCGAAGCGGTTCGGTCACCCGATGTCGCCGACCGATTCCGGGCCGGAGGCATGACGCCGGTCGGGGCTACGCCGGAGGAGACAGCCACATTCTTGCGGCAAGAAACTGACCGATGGCGGGAGGTAATCGTCAACGCGGGGATCAAGCCGCAGTGACGCCGGCCGCCGGGTTCGCGTCATGCTTCGTAACGACTGGGAACGCCGCAGTGTCCGAACACATCAAAGAGCAGGATCGGGCAGGCGACGCTGCGCAGCTTGTCAATCTGATCAACTGCGCCGTCCTCTCGCAGGCGGCCTGTGTCGCCGCCGAGCTTGGAATCCCGGATCTGCTGGCCCAGAGCCCGAAAACGCTGGACGAGTTGGCGCAGGCCACATCATCGCACGGGCCGTCATTGAGGCGCCTGCTTCGGGCGCTGGCGACGCTCGATCTATGCAGGGAACGCGAAGACGGCGCCTTTGCCCTTGGCAGCCTGGGAACGATACTCTGTACGGAAGCGCCGTCCTCCCTGCGCTCCTGGACCATTCTTTGTGGGCGCCACCTGTGGCCGCTCTACGCACATCTGCTGCGCAGCGTCCGCGCCGGCACCAGGACTCGTTCCCGCATTTCCACGAGGCAGGTTTTCAGGCGATTGGAGCACGACGCCGATGCTTCACAGGTCTTCAATCGTGCAATGGCCGAACTGAGCCGCCTGGTCGCGGCCGATCTCGTACGACTGCATGACTTTTCTGGGAAACGTCTGATCGTAGACGTTGGTGGCGGTCATGGGGATTTGTTGACGTCAATCCTGCAGGTCCATCCAGACGCCCGCGGCGTATTGCTAGACCTGCCTCACGCAATCCCTGGTGCGGTCGAACGAATAGACAGGCTTGGCCTCGGAGGGCGCTGCCGGGCGCTTTCGGGCGACTTCTTCCAGTCAGTCGCGCCCGATGGCGATGCGTATCTCCTGAAAACCATCCTGCACGACTGGAGCGACAAAGACTGCATTTCCCTCCTGCGAAACTGCCGCAAAGCCGTAAAGCCAGATGGATCGCTTCTTGTCGTCGAGCGGGTCATGCCCGATCATATGCAGCCCTGCGCGCAGCATCGGTCAGTCGCCAGAATGGACCTTACAATGATGTTGGGCTTTGGCGGCCACGAGCGCACGGAAGCGGAATTTCGGGCGCTGCTTGAACATGCCGGTTTCACACTGGTCAAGATCAGCCCGACCGCGTTTGAATTTTGCGTGCTCGAAGCAAGGCCGCTCTGATTCCAAGCAGCAGGCGCGGGTTTATTTATCTTCGGGCGATGGCTACAGTTGTTTAGAGCAATTGTGGTTCCATGCCCGTTCCGAACCAGCAGATCCAGTTCTGCACCAGCCGTGACGGCACGCGTATCGCATTTGCGCGATGCGGCACCGGTCCACCGCTGCTGTGGATCGGTCACTGGATTCGTCATCTTGAACTCGACTGGGAAAGCCCGGTTTGGCGGCCGTGGCTGACCTTGCTGGCGCGTCGCCACACCTTGATCCGATACGACTGGCGTGGTTGCGGGCTCTCTGACCGGGACGACGTTGAGTTTTCGTTGGAAAAACACACCGAGGATCTCGAGGCGGTCGTTCGCGCCGCAGGGTTGGATCGCTTTGTCCTGTTCGCCTGTGCAGGCGGTGCGACCATGAGCTTGCGGTTTGTCGCAAGGCATCCGGATCGGGTCAGTCGACTGATCCTGTATGGCCCGCAGACGCGAGGGGCCATTGCGCGTGGGATGAACCCGGAGACGGCGCTCGAGGCTCATGTGCACTTCAAAATGGTCGAACTTGGATGGCACGACGACAGGCCGGCTTATCGCCAGTTCTTGACCATGCTGCACATGCCGGATGCGGATCCGGATCTATTGCGCAAACACGACGACCTGCTTCGCCTGACGACATCGCTGTCCAATACGGCAGCATTGCTTCAGGCATTCTTTGAAGCTGACGTTCTGGACGACATCCCAAAAATTCGTTGTCCGACCCTGGTCCTCCATGCCCGGGGGGATGCCATCATCCCATTCGATGAGGGGCGCCGCGTTGCTTCGCTGATTTCAGGCGCTGAGTTTGTACCGTTGGAGAGCCGAAATCACTTGCTGCTGGAGAACGAGCCCGCCTGGCATCACTTTGTTACTGCCATCAGCTCGTTCCTTCCCGGCAGGGGCCTTGAAGGCAAGAGTTTTGATGATTTGACCGCCCGCGAGCGCGACATCGTCGAGCTGATCGCGCAAGGCCTGGACAATAGGGACATCGCGGCACGCCTGAAAATCACTGATAAGACGGTGCGGAATCACATGTCGGCAATTTTTGGCAAACTGGCCGTCGACTCTCGGGCGCAAGCGATTCTGCAAAGTCGCGCAGCCGGGTTCGGTTCCAGGATGGTCTAAGTTGTCAGGCGCGACGAGCCCAGCTCGACGATGACAGAGGTGCTGACGCCTATGCGGCGTTGCCGGTTAGGTCCGGTGCTCGCCGCGTGGCTTTGACCGCTGCCGGGAAGCAGACATTCGGAACGCCGGATAAGAGCCCGTTTCGATCGCAATGCGAGCACGCCGCAAATGTCTGGCAAGGGTCGGAAGCGGAACGATCAGACCGGTATCCCGTTCTCCGACGCCGAAGCGCTGCCCCCTCAGCGCCAGCCCAGCCCCGGCGCGACATGCTTCAGGATCGCCTCGATGACATGGGCGTTGTAGTCGACGCCCAATTGGTTCGGCACCGTCAGCAGCAGCGTGTCCGCCTCAGCGATCGCCTCGTCTTTTGCCAGTTCATCGATGAGCCTGTCGGGTTCGGCCGCATAGCTGCGTCCGAAGATCGCGCGCGTGCTGTCGTCGATGTAGCCGATCGAATCGTCGCCCTGATTGCCATGGCCGAAATAGGCGCGGTCGCGGTCGTCGACCAAGGCGAAGATGCTGCGGCTGACCGAGACGCGCGGCTCGCGCCCATGGCCGGCCTCCTTCCAGGCCTGCCTGTAGAGGCGGATCTGCCTGGCCTGCTGGATGTGGAAGGGCTCGCCGCTCTCGTCGGTCTTCAGCGTCGAGCTCTGCAGGTTCATGCCTGACTTCGCCGCCCAGATGGCTGTGGCGTCGGAAGAGGCACCCCACCAGATGCGTTCGCGCAAGCCCTCCGAATGCGGCTCCAGCCGCAGCAGGCCGGGCGGATTTGGAAACATCGGGCGCGGATTGGGGCGCGCGAAGCCCTCGCCGCGCAGCACGTCGAGGAAGACCTCGGTATGGCGGCGCGCCATATCGGCATCGCTCTGCCCCTCGGCCGGCTGGTAGCCGAAATGGCGCCAGCCATCGATGACCTGCTCGGGCGAACCGCGGCTGATGCCGAGTTGCAGGCGCCCGCGGGCGATCAGATCGGCCGAACCTGCGTCTTCCGCCATATAGAGCGGGTTCTCATAGCGCATGTCGATCACGGCGGTGCCGATCTCGATGCGGCTGGTCCTGGCGCCGACCGCCGCCAGCAGCGGGAAGGGCGAGGCGAGCTGGCGGGCGAAGTGGTGCACCCTGAAATAGGCGCCGTCGGCGCCGAGTTCCTCGGCCGCAACCGCAAGCTCGATCGACTGCAGCAGCGTATCGCCCGCCGAGCGCGTCTGCGACTGCGGCGAGGGCGACCAGTGCCCGAAGGAGAGGAAGCCGATTGTCTTCATGGTGCAGCGCCTGTGAATGACCGCGAGCGCGGATCTGCTCGGCCAAAGGAAAACGCCCGGGCGGCCGATGCCGCCGGGCGTAAGTGTCCCTCATATAGGCGGCATTCGCGGCCTCGCCCGGGCTTTCGTGCAGGGATGCCAATGTCGCGATGCAAGCTCGGCGGCAGCAGCGCGGTGGTGCGCCAGCTCAGCCCAGCGGCTGGCGATAGACGATGAAGCCCGATTTCTGCGCGACCTTGTCGTAGAGTTCCTGCGCCTGCAGGTTGCTCTCATGCGTCTGCCAGTAGACGCGGAAGAGGCCCTTTGCCTCGGCCATCTGCCTGACGGCCTCGATCAGCTTGCGGCCGACGCCGTGGCCGCGTGCCTCCTCGCTGGTGAAGAGATCCTGCAGGTAGCAGATGTCGTTCTGACTCCAGGTCGTGCGGTGCAGCAGGTAGTTGACGATGCCGAGCGCCTTGCCGTCGCGCTCGGCGATGAAGCCGCCCATCGGCTCCTGGCCGTTCGTCAATCGCGTGAAGGTGGTGTCCGTCGTCTCCGGCGTCAGCGACGACTTGTAGAAGGTGATGTAGCCCAGCCAGAGTGGCTCCCAGGCGGCGCGGTCGCTCGCGACGAGCGGACGAATGCTGATCTCTGACATGGGCTTGGCGTCTCCTCGATTTATCGGGAGGCTAGCGGTGGTCTTCGGCGCTGTCTCATGACAAGCGCAGATCAGATCGATCGGATTCGCTGCTGGAAATATCGCGACCGCCATGCTCGGGCGTTCTTCCCTTCTCCCCTTGCGGGAGAAGGTGGCTCGGCGAAGCCGAGACGGATGAGGGGTCGCGCAGGTCTTGAAAGGTCTGAGAAGGCGGCTCCGGACCAGCGATCAGCGTCGTGAGACCCCTCACCCTAGCCCTCTCCCGCAGGGGGAGAGGGAACAGGTCCCGCCCGATAACGACCGGGTAGAAACTGTGCAGCTCAGAGCTGGTTCAGCAGCGCCTCGGCGCCGGAGACATCCGCCTTGCCCGGCGCGTCCTCGACATTGAGCGCGGTGACGACGCCGTCCTCGACGACCATCGAATAGCGCTGCGAGCGGGTGCCGAGCCCGAAGCCCGAGCCGTCCATCGACAGGCCGATCTCCTTGGCGAAATCGGCATTGCCGTCGGAGAGGAAGGTGATCACGCCGACGCCGCCGGTCGCCTTCGACCAGGCGTCCATCACGAAGACGTCGTTGACGCCGGTGACGAAAATCTCCTCGACGCCCTTGGCCTTGATCTCGGCCGCCTTGTTCACATAGCCGGGCAGATGGTTCTTGTGGCAGGTCGGGGTGAAGGCGCCCGGCACGGCGAAGAGCACGATCTTGCGGCCCTTGAACAGGTCGTCCGTGGTCTTGGCGGCCGGCCCGTCGGCCGTCATCACGCGAAACGTCGCCTGCGGAAGCTTGTCACCGACCTTGATCGCCATGTCTGTTCTCCTGCTTGCGCGTTTCCGTTCGACCGCGGTCGGTCGACACGCTCGCGGCATCGCGCCGCCCGGCGGCAGGGTTACGGCTTCGCGGTGCCGATGTCGAGTTCGAGCCGCGTCTCGACCGCCTGCGGTTTTCCGCGCACGGTGATGATCAGCGGCGTCGGGCCGGTCGCGCCCTTGGGACGCTCGACGATCTTGAGCTTCGCGGCGACTGTGCCGTCGGGCTGCGGCATCAGCATCGGCCGGCCGAAGGACCACATCCCGGCGCCCTCGACGAAGACGTCCTCCACCGAACCGCCCTCGGGCGCCTTCAGCAGCAGCTTCACGGCTGCGTCGCTATGCGTGACCTCGAGGATCGAGAGCCGGTCGCTGGCCGCGCCTGGCTTGATCGCGTGTGGGATCTCCGCCTCGAACTGCTCGAGCCGCGGCGAGGCCACCGAGGTGACACCCGGCTCGAGCCACAGGCGCGCCTCGCCCTTCGCAGGTACGCAGATCTTGTCGCAAACCGCATAGTCGAGCTTCAGCACCACGGTGACCGGACGCGCCGGGTCGATCGGCTGGACCGAGACCGGCACCACCACCTGGCCGACATAGCCGATGCCGGAACCGGCGCCGTCCTCGAAGCGCTCGGGTGTCGGCCAGCGCACATCGAGCCCGCCGACATTCTCCGATCCGCTCCAGTCGAAGACCGGCGGTACGCCGGCATCGCCGGGGCTGCGCCAATAGGTCTTGAAGCCAGGCGACATCGTGATCTCGACGCCGATGCGCTGCTTGCCCGACGGCGCGGTCGCGCCGGCGATCAGGCGCACCGAGGAATACGCGGCCTTCGACCACGGCGAAACCGCGGCTTCCTGGGCGGAAGCCGGCGTGCCGAGCGCCAGCGCGGCCAGGAGAGTGAGGGCTGTGACCGTTTTCACGCGTTTGATTTAAGCGATCCAGTCCAGTTTTGCGAGGAGGATACCGATGCTGTGATCCCGTATCGGGACAGGTTCAAGCATCGCCAGTTTTGTGCCAGCATTGCGGCGGGCACAGAACGGGCATTTCGGGGCACGTTCGCGCTACAGGAAGCCCGGGGATCACTATCGAGCCAAAGTGGCTCCCACATCAGCCCAACATGCTTTACCATAGCGGCATGAATCTCGGCTCGAACCAGCGCGTCAGCGGACGCAGCTATCTCGACGGGCAATGCCTGATCGCCATGCCGGGCATGAGCGACCCGCGCTTCGCCCGCAGCGTCGTCTATCTCTGCGCCCATTCCGAGGATGGCGCGATGGGCATCATCGTCAACAAGCCCGCGGCCGATACGCGCTTTCCCGAGCTGCTCGTCCAGCTCGACGTGATCCCGTCCGGCCAGGCGATTCGCCTGCCGAGCCAGGCCGAGAAGGTCAAGGTCCTGCGCGGCGGGCCGGTCGAGACCAAGCGGGGCTTCGTCCTGCACAGCGCCGACTTCTTTCTGGAATCGGCGACGCTGCCGATCGATGACGGCATCTGCCTGACCGCGACGCTCGATATCCTGCGCGCCATCGCCGTCGGCACCGGGCCGGAGAGCGCGGTGCTGGCGCTCGGCTATGCCGGCTGGGGAGCGGGCCAGCTCGAATCCGAAATCCAGTCCAATGGCTGGCTGCATTGCGAGGCTGATGCCGCGCTGCTGTTCGACGACGCGCTCGATACCAAATACACCCGCGCGCTCGGCAAGCTCGGCATCGACCCGGCCTTCCTGTCGAAGGACGCCGGACACGCCTGACACGCGTCATGCTCGGGCTTGACCCGAGCATCTCAGGCCGGAAGAGGCGCCCGACAGAGCTTTCTCGTCATGAGATTCTCGGGTCAAGCCCGAGAATGACGCCTTCCGCTCAAGCCGCCTCGAAGGTCGAGCTCGACGCGCCCACCAGTCGCCGCGCCTCCGCCGCCGTCATCGGCTGGCCGAAGGTGTAGCCCTGCGCGTACTGGCAGCCGAGCTGATAGAGCTCAATCGCGTCCGATTCGGTCTCGGCTCCTTCGGCGACGACGTCCATCTGCAGGTCGCCGGCGAGCTGGACGATCGAGCGCAGGATCACCGGCGGCTTGCCGTTGCCCATCTGGCGCACGAAGCTCTGGTCGATCTTGATGGTGTCGAACGGGAAGCGCTGCAGATAGGACAGCGAGGAATAGCCGGTGCCGAAATCGTCGAGCGAGAGCCCTGCGCCGAGGTCGCGGATGCGCGAGAGCATCTGCGCCGCATATTCCGGGTTCTCCATCACCAGGCTCTCGGTGATCTCGAGCTTGAGCGTGCCGGGCAGCACGCGCCGGCGCGCCAGCACGGCTTTCACGTCCCGCAAGAGGTCATGGCGCAACAGCTGGCGGCTGGAGACGTTGACGCTGGCGAAGATCGGCGGCTCGACCTCGAGCGCCGCCTGCCAGGCGGCGAGTTCGCGCGCGGTGCGGTCCATCACATAGACGCCGAGATCGACGATCAGCCCGCTCTCCTCGGCGATGGCGAGGAAGTCCTGCGGCAGCAGCCGGCCCTCGCGCGGATGATCCCAGCGCATCAGCGCCTCGAAGCCGGCGATGGTCCGGTCCTCCAGCCTGACGATCGGCTGGTACATCACCTGGATCTCGCCACGCTCGATCGCCCGGCGCAGGTCGCTTTCGAGCGCGAGGCGGTCGTTGCGGTCGCTGCGCATCGCCGGCACGAAGACCTCGACCAGATTGCCGCCCTGGTTCTTGGCATGTGCCATGGCGAGCTCGGCGTTCTTGAGCGCGTCGTCCTTGCGCGCCGTCGGCGTGCCGTCGAAGAGCGCGAGCCCGATCGACGGCGTCAGCACGATCTCGCGCTCGGCGAAGGTGATCGGCGTCGAGACGGCGCGGCGGATCAGCTCGGCCAGGGCCAGCACCCGCTCGGGATCGCTCTCCGAGACGATGATCATCGCGAAGATGTCACCGCCGATCCGCGCCAGCGTGTCCTGCGTCCTGAGCAGCCGGCCGAGGCGGCGCGCCAGCGTCAGCAGGATCGAATCGCCGGCCGAGAAGCCGACCGATTCATTGACCTGCTTGAAGCGGTCGATGTCGATCACGATCACGGTCGGGCGGATGGCGTCGTCGGCACGGCTGAAGCCGAACACCGCGGTAAGCCGATCCTGGAACAGCTCGCGATTGGGCAGGCCGGTCAGGTTGTCGTGCACGGCGTCGTGCAGCATGCGCTCCTGCGCCGTGCGCTGCTCGGTTACATCGGCGAGCGTGCCGATGACGCGGATGACCTCGCCGTCCGAGCCGATGACCGGCCGGGCCTTCAGGCTGAACCAGTGATAGGCGCCGCTCGCCGCGCGCAGGCGGAAATCGAGCTGCAGCTTGCCGCGGCGCTGCTCGATCACCGCGTCGAGCGAGACCCGGTAACGGTCGCGATCGGCGACGTGCATGTGTTCGAGCCAGCGCGCGGCCGAGCCTTCGAGCGCGCCTTTGGACAGGCCGAGCAATATCTCGGTCTGCGGCGAAATGAAGATCTTGTCGGCGGAGACGTCCCAATCGAAGACGAGATCGCCGGAGCCCGAGAGCGCGAGGGCCTGCCGCTCGGTGTCGGAGACCAGCCCCTGGGCCAGCGCGCCGCCGGCGAAGGCGTGCTGCACCACCGTGAAGCCGATCAGCAGGACGATCAGGACGAGGCCGCCGATCAGTGCCGGCGGTACGAGATCGCGCGTGACCTGGCCGACGACGGTGAAGCCCGCTGCCGTCACCCAGACGAGCAGCAGGAACCAGGTCGGGATCAGCATCACCGCCCGCTCATAGCCATGAGTGGCGAGGTGCAGGATCAGCACGAAGCCGATGGCAGCGACGGCCGCGATCGAGATGCGGGCGATGCCGGATGCCATCGGCGCGTCGAAGACCGCAAGGCCGACCAGCCCGGCCAGACCGAGGATCCAGAGGAAGGTGATGTGGCTGTAGCGCACATGCCAGCGCGACAGGTTGAGATAGGCGAAGAGGAAAACGAGCAGCGTCGCCGCCAGCACCACCTCTGCGCCGGCCCGATAGATTCGCTCGATCGCCGGGGTCAGCGGGAAGATGCGCTGGAAGAACCCGAAATCGAGCCCGGCATAGGCCAGAACCGCCCAGGCCAGCGCCGCTGCGGCCGGGAAGATCACTGCGCCCTTGACCACGAAGATGATGGTCAGGAACAGCGCGAGAAGGCCGGTGATGCCGATGATGATGCCCTTGTAGAGCGTCAGCCCGTTGGTCTTCTGGCGATAGGCCTCCGGCTCGAACAGATAGAGCTGCGGCAGGTTGGGCGATTTCAGCTCCGCCACGAAGGTGACGGTGGTGCCGGGATCGAGCGTGATCTGGAAGATGTCGGCGTCAGGCGCCTCTTCGCGCTCGGGCCTGAGGCCCTGGCTCGCGGTGATCGCCTCGATCCGGCGGTCGCCGAGATCGGGCCAGACGACGCCGGAGCCGATCAGGCGGTGGAAGGGCGCGACCAGCAGCCGATCGATCTGCTCGTCGGAATCATTGGTCAGCGCGAAGACAATCCAGTCCGGCCGTGCCCCGGATTCGCGCGCCCTGACGGCGATGCGCCTGACGATGCCGTCGGCGCCCGGCGCCGTCGAGATCTGGATGACGTCGCCGTCGGATTTGTTGCGCTCGACCACATCCGTCAGGTCGAGCACCGGCACGTCGAGCGGCACGCGCTGCGCTTCGACCGCCAGCACCGGGCGCGGCAGCGTGAGCAGCACCAGCATCAGGAAACCGAAAACGGCGATGCCGGACCGGAAAAAGCGATATGGCGATGACAAGGTGGACTCTGCGGCGGGCTCTTCAGGCGTAATGGTCAGTGGTATCGGCGCGACGTGGCGAGGGCAAGGCAATGCCGGCCTGTTCACAGCTTGCGGCCGGTTTCGGGCGGGCGACGCGGTTCCGAGGAGAGCAGGCCATAGAGCAGGTGGTCGGCCCAGACCCCGTTGATCCTGAGATAGCCGCGGGCCTCGCCTTCGCGTGTGAAGCCGACACGTTCCAGAAGCCGGCGCGACGGCTCGTTGTTCGGCAGGCAGGCCGCTTCGACCCGGTGCAAAGCCAGCTCGGAAAAGGCGAAGTCGAGCGCGCCGCGCACCGCTTCAGTCATATGGCCCTTGCCGGCATGGCGCTGGCCCATCCAGTAGCCGAGCGTGCAGGCCTGCGCGACGCCGCGCCGGACCAGGCCTAGAGTCAGTCCGCCCAGCAGGGCTTCCGAATGTGCATCGAGGACGAACAGTGAATAGGCTTCATCGCTCGCGATCTCGCGGGCGGCGCGCTTGACGCGCAGGCGGAACGAGGTGCGGGTCAGATCGTCTTCGCTCCAGACCGGCTCCCATGGAGTCAGGAAGTCGCGGCTCTGCATCCGCAGGCTCGCCCAGGCCGAATAATCGCCGGCGAGTGGGGCGCGCATGATCAGGTTCTGCGTCCTGATCAGCGGCCGCGCCGGTGGGTCGGTGGCGAAGCGGAAGAGCGCCATTTTCGTCAGGCGGCCCGCGCCAGCATGGCCCGCAGGGTGGCCACGGGGGCAAGATTGTCGAGAGGGCCGACGGCCGCGACGGTGACCACGCCGTCGAGCAGGGCCTGACCGGCCGCACGCACATCGGCGAGGCTGACCGCATCGAGCCGGCGCGCCAGCTCCTCGCGCGGGATTGCTCGGCCGAAGACGAGTACCTGGCGCGCCATCTGCTCGAGCTTGCCGCCAGGGCTCTCCAGCGAAGCCAGCAGGCCGACCTTCATCTGGGCCCGGGCGCGGGCGACCTCGACCTCGCTGACGTCGCGGGCCGCCTGGCCCAGGCAGTCGAGCGCGACCTCGACCAGCTCGCCGACGTCCTCCGGCGCGGTGCCGGCGCTGATGCCGAAGACGCCGCAATCGGAGAAGGGCCAGTGGAAGGCGTCGATCGCATAGGCCAGGCCACGGCGCTCGCGCACCTCCTGGAACAGACGCGAGGACAGCCCACCGCCGAGCACGGCCGAGAAGATCTGAAGCGGATAATGCGCGCCGTTGGTGAATGGCTTGCCGGGGAAGCCGAGGACGATGTGGACCTGCTCCTCGTCACCGTCGATGCGGGCTTCGCCGCCGTGATAGCTCGCCTGCGATCGCGGGCTGGGTGCTGCGGCAAGCTTCGGCGGCAGGTCGGCAAGAGCCTTCTTCGCCAGCGCGACGAGTTCGTCATGGTCGACGGCGCCGGCTGCCGCCAGCACCATGTTGCCGGCATGGTAGTGCCGGCCGAGATAGGCGCGGATCGCGTCGGGCGTGAAGCTGTTGACCGTCTCCGCGGTGCCGAGGATCGGGCGGCCGAGCGGCTGCTCCGGGAAGGCGGCCTGCAGGAAGCGGTCATAGACGAGATCGTCCGGCGTATCCTGGACGGCGCCGATCTCCTGCAGGATCACGCCTTTCTCGCGGGCCAGCTCTTCCTCGCTGAGGGCGGGGGCGGTCAGGATGTCGGAGAGGATGTCGACGGCCAGCGGTAGGTCCTGGCCGAGCACGCGGGCGGTGTAGCAGGTGTATTCGACGGATGTCGCGGCATTGAGGTCGCCGCCGACGCTCTCGATCTCCTCGGCGATCTCAAGCGCGGTGCGCCGGGCCGTGCCCTTGAACGCCATGTGCTCGAGCAGATGGGCGAGGCCGTGTTCATGCGGCAGCTCGTCGCGCGCGCCGGCGCCGATCCAGATGCCGAGCGAGACGGTCGAGGCATGGGCCATGCGCTCGGAGACGATGCGCAGGCCGGACGGCAGCGTCGTCAGGCTGACGGCCGGATCGTGGCCGGCTGCCTCGCCCTGTTTCACGCTCTTCGGCTTGTCGGTCTTCGCCTTCAACGTCTTGATCACCTTCATGCTGCGGCGCTCCGCACGGCGCGGGCGCGCTCGGCGACGAAGCGCTCGAGCTTGCCTTGGTCGTTCGGCAGCACGCTGAAACGCTCCTTGCGCTCCATCAGGTCGGACAGATGCTCAGGGAGAGCGGGCGTGACGCCGCTCGCCGCCGCGACCGCGGCCGGGAACTTGGCCGGATGGGCGGTGCCGAGCGCGACCACCGGCGTTGCCGGGTCGCTCGCGAGCAGTTTGCGGGCGGCGGCGACGCCGATCGCGCTGTGCGGGTCGAGCAGATAGCCGGCCTCACGCCAGGTCGTGCCGATCTCGTTGGCGATCGAGGCCTCGTCCTGCGAGACCGCGTCGAAATCGGCTCGGATGCGGGCGAGCGGCTCGGGCGCGATCTCGAATCGGCCGGATTGAGCCAGCGATTGCATCAGCCGGCGCACGGCGGCGCCGTCGCGGCCATGCGCCTCGAACAGCAGGCGCTCGAAGTTCGAGGAGATCTGGATGTCCATCGAGGGCGAGGTCGTCGCCGCAACGCCGCGCATCTCGTAGACGCCGGTCTCGAGCGTGCGCGCCAGGATGTCGTTGCTGTTGGTGGCGACCATCAGCCGGCCGATCGGCAGCCCCATCTGCTTGGCGATCCAGCCGGCGAGAATGTCGCCGAAGTTACCGGTCGGCACAGCGAACGAGACCGGACGGTGAGGTGAGCCGAGCGCGCTCGCGGCGGTGAAATAGTAGACGACCTGTGCCGCGATCCGCGCCCAGTTGATCGAGTTGACGCCGGAGAGACGCAGTTCGTCGCGGAAGGCGTGGTGGTTGAACAGCGCCTTCACCAGGTTCTGGCAATCGTCGAAGGTGCCCTCGATCGCGATGGCGTGGACATTGTCGGCTTCGACGGTGGTCATCTGCCGGCGCTGCACGTCGGAGACGCGGCCTTCCGGATAGAGTATGAAGACGTCGACCCGTTCCAGCCCCTTGAAGGCGTCGATCGCGGCGCTGCCGGTGTCGCCCGAGGTCGCGCCGACGATGGTGGCGCGCTCGCCGCGCTGCGCCAGCACATGGTCCATCAGCCGGCCGAGCAACTGCATCGCCACGTCCTTGAAGGCGAGCGTCGGGCCGTGGAAGAGCTCGAGCGAGAACAGGTTGTCGCCGAGCTGGACGAGCGGGCAGACCGCTGGATGGCGGAACGTGCCATAGGCCTCGCCGATCATGGCCTTCAACGCATCGGCGGCGATGTCGCCATCGGCGAGCGCGCCGACGACGCGCTCCGCCACTGCGGCATAGGGTTTGCCGGCGAAGCCCGCGATCTCCTGCGTGCCGAGGCGCGGCAGCGTCTGCGGCAGATAGAGGCCGCCGTCACGGGCGAGTCCGGCGAGCAGCGCGTCGGCGAAGGAGAGCGACGGCGCTTCGCCACGGGTCGAAATATGCAGCACGGTGATGATCTCTGATGTCGTGCTGATCCTATAGGCCCGTTGGCGGGGGAGGGCAAAAGCAAAGGCTGATCAGCCGCCCTGCGTCGGCCTCCGCGCCTGCCAGGCATAGGCGCCGAACACGCTGATCAGTGTCGCCGCCAACCCGAACCAGGTCAGCGCATATTGCAGATGGTTGTCCGGGATGCGGGCGATCAGTTCCTTGACGTCGACGCCGGCCGGCGGCGTCAACCCGTCGCCCTGCCGCTCGGCTTCGAGATAGAACGGGGCGGCCGTGGCCAGGCCGAGCGCTGCGGCGATGCCGGCAGGGTCGCGCGTGTAGAACTCGCGCTGCTGCGGCAGATCGGCCGGCGTGAAGCTGTTGCGGGTTTCCGGCGCGCGCAGATAGCCGGTGATGGTCGCAGCGCCGGTTGCCGGGGCGATCGCCGCAAAGCGGCTTTCCGGCACGAAGCCGCGATTGACCAGGATCGTCGCGCCGTCTTCCAGCCGGAAGCCCTGGAAGACCCAGCGGCCGAAGCCGGAGAGCTGGCGCGAGCCGGGCGGGCCGGCGGCGATGGTGGTGCGCACACCGGCGATTCCGTCGAGATAGCTGCCCTTGGCGACAGCTCTTGTGAGATCAATCGCGGCGAGGTCGAGCCGTGGCCAGTCGCTCGTCGGCGGCAGCGGGGCGGCGGGGCCTGCGGCTTGTGTCTCCAGCCGCGTGATGAAGGCGCGCTTCTCGTCCATGCGCTGCCATTGCCAGGCGCCGAGGTAGAAGAGCACGCCGACGCCGATGGCAGTCAGCAGGGCCGGCAGCAGCAGCTTTGGCCGGCTCGCGGAAGCAATCTGTTCGCTCACTTCTTCAGCCTGCCTTCTTCGGCCTTGTGGGCGTATTGCAAGGCGACTGCCAGGCCCTTCATCGGCCGCAGCAATCCGAGGCAAGTGACGAGCGCCAGCGGCAGCCAGAGCAGGAGGTGCAGCCAGATCGGCGGCGTGTAGGCGATCTCGACATAGAGCGCGAGGCCGAGCACGAAGAAGCCGGCGATCAGCATGATGAACACGGCCGGCCCATCGGCCGAATCGGCGAAGGCGAAATCCAGCCCGCAGGCGGAACAGCGCGGCTTCAGCTTGAGGTAGCCATCGAACAGCTTGCCCTCGCCGCAGCGCGGACAGCGGCCCGCCAGCCCCGTCGAGAAGGGTGATGGCGGCGTGATCTGCGGCTCGGCCATGACAGCCTCCTCAAATGGAAAGGGCGGCCTCGCGGCCGCCCCTTTGTAAGGTTCGCGGCCGCTTTCGGCCCGGGACCTAGTGTGCTGCCGGCGTCCCGGAGCCCCAGACATAGATCGAGGCGAACAGGAACAGCCAGACCACGTCGACGAAGTGCCAGTACCAGGCGGCGAACTCGAAGCCGAGATGCTGGTCCGGCTTGAAGTGGCCGAGATAGACGCGCCACAGGCAGATCGCCAGGAAGATCGTGCCGATGATGACATGGAAGCCGTGGAAGCCGGTCGCCATGAAGAAGGTCGCGCCGTAGATGTTGCCCTTGAAGGCGAAGGCGGCGTGGGCGTACTCGTAGCCTTGGGTGATCGTGAACAGGATGCCGAGGATCACGGTCAGCCACAGAGCCTGCTTCAGGCTCTTCCGGTCGCCCTGGATCAGGGCGTAGTGCGCCCAGGTCACGGTCGTGCCGGAGGTCAGGAGGATCAGGGTGTTGAGCAGCGGCAGGTGCCAGGGATCGAAGGTCTCGATACCCTTGGGCGGCCAATGCCCGCCGGTGAACTCGGCGCGGGCGTACTGGATGTGCTCGCCGGTGAACAGGCTGGCGTCGAAATAGGCCCAGAACCAGGCGACGAAGAACATCACCTCGGAGGCGATGAACATCATCATGCCGTAGCGGTGATGCAGCTGCACCACGCGGGTGTGATGACCCTCGCGCTCGGCCTCGCGGGTCACGTCCATCCACCAGGCGAGCATGGTGTAGAGCACGCCGAGCAGGCCGATGCCGAAGACCAGCGGGCCGATGTTCATGCCGAGCAGCGGCAGCGACTTCATCCACATCACGGCGCCGATCGCCATCGTGGTTGCGCTGGCGGCGCCGACGATCGGCCACGGGCTCGGGTCGACGAGATGGTAGTCGTGGTTCTTGGTGTGGGCCCCGGCCATCGTGCTTAACTCTCCACGTCCGATAGAAGCGCAGCGCGTCAGCGCAGCTTTATAGTTTCGGTTGGTTGCCGTCACCCTTGCTTTCCGCCACCGGCTGCCCGTTCTTCGACGGGAAATAGGTGTAGGACAGGGTGATCGATTTCAGGCTGGCGAGCTCGCGGTTCAATTCGATCTCGGGATCGATGTAGAACACCACGGGCGCTTCCAGGGTCTCGCCGGGCTGCAGCGTCGTCTCGGTGAAGCAGAAGCACTGGATCTTGACGAAATAGGCGCCCGACTGGTTCGGCTGGACATTGTAGGTCGCGATCCCGGTCATCGGCCGCGAGGACGTGTTGGTGATCTTGTAGAACACCGTTTGCGTCACGCCGACCTGCGCCTTGATCTCCGTCTTCTCCGCCTCGAAGCGCCAGCCCAAAGCCGGCGCGACATTGGCGTCGAAGGCGACCGAGACGATCCGCTCGCTGGTCTTGCCGGTGGCGGCGGTACCGACCATCGGCGTGCCGGCAAAGCCCGTGACCTTGCAGAACAGGTTGTAGAGCGGCACCGCGGCGAACGAGAGCCCGGTCATGGCGAGCACGGCGGCGCTGCAGGCAAGGACGGTACGGCGGTTTCTGGAGGCGGCCGTCATCGTCACAGCGGCCTGTTGAGGATCGCCGGCCCGGTCTTGGCCAGCGTCACGATGAAGAAGAACAGCACGAGCCCGCCGAGTACGAGCGCAAGCGCGATCGAGCGGCGATTGCGCCGGGCCATGTCCTCCGGCGAGAACGGCGCCGGAGCGGGACGCGAAAAAGTGGGAACCGGTTTTTCGCGAGAATCCCGCTCCAGCCCCTTAGAATCGATCACGTTCACGATTTTGGATCGATCCGATCCAAAATCGTCGTGATCTTGCGGCTGCTTCTTGTCCTGCGGGTCCTTACTCATCCCAGCACCTTGGGCAGGGCCCACATCAGGCCGAGGCCGTTCTCGGCCAGCAGCACGGCGAAGAGCAGGAAGAGGTAGAGGATCGAGAAGCCGAACAGGGCATAGGCCGCCTTGTTGGCCGCTTCGCCCTGCGTGACCCGCAGCACCCGCAGCGACAGGCCGATCATGGCGAGCCCGGTCACCACCGAGACGATGAGATAGATCAGCCCGCCGAAGCCCATCAGCGCCGGCAGCACCGCGACCGGAGCCAGCACCAGCGTATAGGCGACGATCTGTCGGCGGGTCGCGGCCGGGCCGGCGACGTTCGGCAGCATCGGGATGCCGGCGCGGGCATAGTCGTCGGACTTCACCAGGGCCAGCGCCCAGAAATGCGGTGGCGTCCACAGGAAGATGATCGCGAACAGCACGATCGAGGTCATGCCGAAATCGCCGGTGACCACGGCTTCGCCGATCATCGGCGGGAAGGCACCGGCGGCGCCGCCGATGACGATGTTCTGCGGCGTCGCCCGCTTCAGCCACATCGAATAGACGACGATGTAGAAGAAGATCGTGAAGGCGAGCATCGCCGCCGAGAGCAGGTTGGCGACGAGGCCGAGGACCAGCACGGAGCCGATCGAGAGGGTCAGCCCAAAGGCGAGCGCCTCGGACGGCAGGATACGGCCGGCGGGGATCGGGCGACCGGCTGTGCGCGCCATCACCGCGTCGATGTCGGCATCCCACCACATGTTGAGGCAGCCCGAGGCGCCGGCACCGACCGAGATCGCCAGCAGGGCGGCAAAGCCGATCACCGGATTGACCGCCCCTGGCGCCGCGACCATGCCGCCAAGCGCCGTCACGATCACGAGGAACATCACCCGCGGCTTGAGCAGCGCGAAGAAGTCGCGCGCCTCGCCGGTGGAACTCAGCGAGACTCCGTCGTCAGCCTGGGGGATCTGATCGAAGGCAGCAGACATCGAAATTCGTTCGCTTCAACTTTCGTGATGCCCGAGGGCATCGTTTGCGGGATCCGCCCGTCTCCGGAACGCCTTGAACCAGGCGCTCGGGGGAGGGGCGGCGGCGGGCGAGAGGCCCGCCGCCGATGTGTTCAGTGGTCCGAGCCGGTGATGCGCGGCAGCGTCTCGAACTGGTGGAAGGGCGGCGGCGAGGACAGGGTCCACTCCAGCGTGGTCGCGCCTTCGCCCCACGGGTTGTTGCCGGCGAGCTCCTTCTTCGTGAAGGCGACGACGATGCCGTAGAGCCAGATCAGGAGGCCGGCCGCGAAGATATAGGAGCCGATCGACGACCAGAAATGCCAGCCGGCGAAGGCGTCGGGATAGTCGACATAGTGCCGCGGCATGCCCGAGAGCCCGAGGAAGTGCTGCGGGAAGAACAGCAGGTTCGCGCCGATGAAGGCGACCCAGAAGTGCAGGCTGCCGATCCAGTCCGGGATGATGTAGCCGCTCATCTTCGGGAACCAGTAGTAGAAGCCCGCGAAGATGCCGAACACCGCGCCGAGCGACAGCACGTAGTGGAAGTGCGCCACCACGTAGTAGGTCGCGTGCAGCGAACGGTCGAGACCGGCATTGGCGAGCACGACGCCGGTGACGCCGCCGACGGTGAACAGGAAGATGAAGCCGACCGCCCAGAGCATCGGCGCGGTGAAGCGGAGCGAGCCGCCCCACATCGTCGCGATCCAGGAGAAGATCTTCACGCCGGTGGGCACCGCGATCACCATCGTCGCGAACACGAAGTAGCGCTGCGTGTTGAGCGACAGGCCGACCGTGTACATGTGGTGGGCCCAGACGATGAAGCCGACCACGCCGATCGCGACCATGGCATAGGCCATGCCGAGATAGCCGAAGATCGGCTTCTTCGAGAAGGTCGAGATGATGTGGCTGACGATGCCGAAGGCCGGCAGGATCATGATGTAGACTTCGGGGTGGCCGAAGAACCAGAACAGGTGCTGGTAGAGCACCGGGTCGCCGCCGCCGGCCGGATCATAGAAGGTCGTGCCGAAATTGCGGTCGGTCAGCAGCATGGTGATCGCGCCGGCCAGGACCGGCAGCGCAAGCAGCAGCAGGAAGGCGGTGACCAGCACGCCCCAGGCGAACAGCGGCATCTTGTGCATGGTCATGCCAGGCGCGCGCATGTTCAGGATGGTGGTGATGAAGTTGATCGCGCCCAGGATCGAGGCTGCGCCGGCAAGGTGCAGCGACAGGATGCCGAAATCGACCGAAGGGCCGGGATGGCCTGTCGACGAGAACGGCGGATAGACCGTCCAGCCGGTGCCGACGCCCTTGGCGCCGGGGGCGCCCTCGACGAACATCGAGATCAGCAGCAGGATCAGCGCCGCGACCGTCAGCCAGAACGAGATGTTGTTCATGCGCGGGAAGGCCATGTCCGGCGCCCCGATCATCAGCGGCACGAACCAGTTGCCGAAGCCGCCGATCACCGCGGGCATGACCATGAAGAAGATCATGATCAGGCCGTGGCCGGTGACGAAGACGTTGTAGCTCTGGCCGTTGGCGAAGATCTGCAGGCCCGGCTGCTGCAACTCGATGCGCATCATGATCGACAGGAAGCCGCCGATCAGGCCCGCGATGATCGAGAAGATCAGATAGAGCGTGCCGATGTCCTTGTGGTTGGTCGAGAGCAGCCAGCGCCGCCAACCCGTGGGGGTATGGTGCTCGTGGGCGTGGGCGTCGTCATGCCCGTGGGCGTGGGGAGCCGCGGTAGCCATGAAATTCGTCTCCTCCTGCGAATACGGTTCGCGTGAGTTCTTTCAAGAGTGTCGGGTTCAGCGGGTCGCTTCGGCGACCTTGCTGGCGGCGTCGGCCGCATTGGCGAATTTCTGCTTCGCTTCCGCGAGCCAGGCCGTGTAGCGCTCCTGGCTGACGACGCGGATGGCGATCGGCATGAAGGCGTGGTTCTGGCCGCAGATGAACGAGCATTGGCCGTAGAAGATGCCTTCGCGATCGGCCTTGAACCAGGTTTCGTTCAGGCGGCCGGGGATGGCGTCGATCTTCAGGCCGAAGGCCGGCAGAGCGAATTTGTGGATGACGTCGGCGCCGGTGACCTGCACGCGCACGATCTTGCCGACCGGAACGACCGCCTCGTTGTCGACGGCGAGCAGGCGCGGCGCCTCGGATTCGGCGATCTTCTTGGACTGGATCGCCTCGGCGCGCTGCTTCTCGTCGAGCATCAGCGAATCGAAGCCGAAGCTGCCGCCTTCCTGCGGGTACTCGTAGGACCAGTACCACTGCTTGCCGGTGACCTTCACGGTCATGTCGGCCTGCGGAATCTCGAGCTGCAGCTTGAGCAGGCGGAAGGAGGGGATCGCGATCACGACCAGGATCAGAACGGGGATGATCGTCCAGGCCACTTCGAGCAGCGCGTGGTGCGTCGTCTTCGAGGCGACTGGGTTCCGCTTCTCGTTGAAGCGCCAGGCGACATAGATCAGCAGCCCCAGCACGAAGAGCGTGATGATGAAGATGAGTACGTTCACCGAGTCATGGAACCAGTGGATGAACGTCGCGACCTCGGTCGCAGCCGGCTGCAGATTCAGCTCCCAGGGCTGCGGCATGCCGTTCTGGGCCGATGCGGCGGCCGGCGAAAACGCTGCCAGAGCTGCAGCGAGGGCCGCCAGCGCGTTCCTGAGAGGAGTGGTCACAAATCGCATCGGTCCGACATAGCTCCTTTGATGCCGCGCGATCTGCCTCGGTCAGCTTCAAGGCAGGCGCGCCGGGACGGCCACGTCTGGCCACCCCGGTTGTTCGGCATTGCGATAAATCAAAGATCACGCTTGCGCCAGTGGGACAATGACAGGCTGTGACGCAGTCCGTGCGGCATAAGTACGCGACATGCGCATGGGCGGCGGGCGGCCGGTCGACGCTGCCAGCGTCGAGTCCGCCGCGCGGGCGCTTATGATGCTTCGCCTTGACAGGAATCGGGACGCATGGTCGGAACGCATTCTCGCATGGCGGGGGCGCCGTTCGACATGGGTATGCGTGCATCCCCATGTCCATCAGGAGAGGAGGACACGGATGCGCTTATCTATCGGTCCCGTGGCCGCGGCGCTCGCCGTCCTAGGCTTCGGCTGGCTTTCGGCTGTGCCTGCCCTTGCGCAGGGTGCGGTGCGTTCCACCCATGGCGACTGGCAGATGCGCTGCGAGACCCCGCCCGGCGCCAAGGCCGAGCAATGCGCGCTCGTGCAGAACGTCGCCGCCGAGGATCGGCCGAACCTCACCTTGCTGGTGATCGTGCTGAAGACGGCTGACCAGAAGAGCCGTCTGCTGCGCGTGGTCGCGCCGCTCGGCGTGCTGCTGCCCTCCGGCCTCGGCCTCAAGATCGACGACAAGGATATCGGCCGCGCCGGCTTCGTGCGCTGCCTGACGACCGGCTGTGTCGCCGAGGTCGTGATGGACGATACCCTGCTCGGTCAGCTCAAGACTGGTAAGAGCGCCACATTCATCGTGTTTCAGACGCCGGAGGAAGGGGTCGGAATTCCGGTTTCGCTCAACGGATTCGGCCCCGGCGTGGAGGCTTTGCCGTGATTGATCGCTTTGCTGGCCGTATCGGCCGGTTCATTCTGCCTGCCGGCCTGGCGCTCGCACTCGCCGGCTGCGGCTCTTCCGGCTCCTCGAGCACGGGCGAGCCCAGCACCACGCAGAAGCTCGGCAATATCCTCATGTTCCAGTCGACCACGCCGCCGGCGCCCAATCAGCTGCCGACCGACGATGAGGTCAACTTCATCTGCCCCTCGGTGATCATCGCCGATGGCGGCGCCGCGATCCGCGCCCAGTCGGGGCAGGACAGCGGCAGCCTGCGCAGCCAGGTCTCGATCACCACCACCGCGCGCGAGTGTACCCAGGCCAACAAGGATGGCGGCTTCACCCTCAAGGTCGGCGTCGAGGGGCGTATCCTGATTGGCCCGGCCGGTGGCGCCGGCAGCTATGGCGCGACATTGATCACCCAGGTGATGCGCAATAACCAGGTCATCGCGCGCCGTAGCGCCCGTGTCGGCGGGGCGATCCCCTCCGGCCAGACCGGTGCCGACTTCTCGCATGTCGAGGGCAACATCGTTGTCCCGCCTGGCTCCGGCGAGGTCGAGATCATCGTCGGGTTGAGCACCGGCGGCGGCGAGCCGGCACGGCGCCGGCGCAGATAAGCAGCACGCTGCCGTGAACTGAGGCAGGGGGCCGATTGACTCGGCCCCTCGCTCGTCTATTGCTGGCTCAGCCGCATCATCCCCGCGGGAGAGACCGGAGCCGGACTTGTCCGGACCCGGCGCCGAAGGCGCAACCGCCCCGGAAACGCTCAGGCAAACGGACCGCGTGGGAATTGGCGCTCTGGAAAGTGGCGGGCCTTTTAGGCTCGCCCACCGACGGGGGTAACTCGCCCAAGGCTTTAAGCCTGGCGGGGAAATCTCTCAGGTCCCGAGACAGAGGGGGCGCGCTCCGGACGATTCCGTCCGGGGCTCGCGCTCGACTCTGGAAGGGATGCCATGGCTGCCGAAGCCGAGACTGCAAGCACCGAGCCGCTGCTCAAGACGCCGTTTCATGCCCGCCACGTTGCGGCAGGCGCGCGCATGGTGCCGTTCGCGGGCTACGACATGCCGGTCCAGTACCCGGCTGGCATCATGGCCGAGCACAACTGGACGCGTGAGAGTGCCGGCCTGTTCGACGTCTCGCATATGGGCCAGGCCTTCCTCGTCGGTCCCGACCATGAGACCACGGCCCGCGCCCTCGAGGCGCTGATCCCGGCCGATATCGTCAACCTGCCGCCCGGCAAGCAGCGCTATTCGCAGCTGCTGAACGAGGACGGCGGCATTCTCGACGATCTCATGGTGACGCGCTCGGCCGATCCCGACGAGGACGGCGCGCTGCTGCTCGTCGTCAACGCCGCCTGCAAGATCGCCGACTACGCTCATATCGAGGCGCGCCTGCCGGCCAATGTGAAGCTGGTCAAAGCCGAGCATCGCGGCCTGATCGCCCTGCAGGGGCCGAAGGCCGAGGAAGCGCTGGCGGCGCTCAATCCCGAAGCGGCCGAGATGGGCTTCATGACCTTGCGCACGATGAAGCTCGGCGGGGTCAAGGCCAATGTCAGCCGCTCCGGCTACACCGGCGAGGACGGCTACGAGATTTCCGCTGCGGCCGACCGCATCGGCGAGATCTGGGACGCGCTCCTGCTCGACATGCGCGTCAAGCCGATCGGCCTCGGTGCCCGCGATTCGCTGCGGCTCGAAGCCGGGCTTTGCCTTTACGGCCATGACATCGACACCACGACCTCGCCGGTCGAGGCGGCGCTCAACTGGTCGATCCAGAAGCGCCGGCGCGAGGAAGGCGGCTTCCCGGGCGCGGCGCGCATCCAGCGCGAATTCGCCGAGAAGCCGGCCCGCATCCGCGTCGGCCTGCTGCCGGAAGGCCGCGCTCCGGCGCGTGAGGGAGCGGAGATCGCGACCGCCGACGGCACCATCGTCGGCAAAGTCACTTCTGGCGGTTTCGGCCCGACCCTGAACGGCCCCTGCGCTATGGGCTACGTCGCCCGGGAGCATTCTGCTCCCGGCACGAAGCTCGACCTGATCGTGCGCGGCAAGCCGCTGGCGGCGACCGTCGCCGCCATGCCTTTCGTCCCCAACCGCTACAAGCGCTGAGCTTCATCCCTTTTCGCCGGAGGAAACCCATGGCCGAGACCCGCTACACCAAGGACCACGAATATATCCGCATCGAGGGTGATACCGGCACGGTCGGCATCACCGACTACGCCCAGGGTCAGCTCGGCGACGTCGTCTTCGTCGAGCTGCCTTCGGTCGGCAAGGCGCTGACCAAGGGCGGTGAGGCCGCCGTGGTCGAGAGCGTCAAGGCAGCTTCCGAAGTCTATGCGCCGGTCTCCGGCGAGGTCGTCGCCGTCAACAGCGAGCTCGAGGCTGCGCCCGGCACGGTCAACGAGGACCCGGCCGGCAAGGGCTGGTTCGTCAAGCTCAAGCTCACGGACGCTGCCGAGCTGGAGGGCCTGCTGAGCGAGGCCGAGTACCAGGACTACGTCAAGACGCTTTGAGGCGTCGGGACGCGTCATTCTCGGACGGAGCGCAGCGGAGATCCGAGAATCTCCGGACGAGAAGGCACTGGTTGAAGAGATGCTCGGGTCAAGCCCGAGCATGACGGGCGGTGGCCCGCCGCATCGATCGAGGACTGGAAACCGGAATGCGCTATCTCCCCCTGACCGAGACCGACCGCGAGGACATGCTCGCGCGCATCGGCGTCCCCGATGTCGACGCGCTCTTCTCCGATGTGCCCGCCGGCAAGCTGCTGAAAGAGCCGCTCGACCTGCCGCGCGCCAAGGGCGAGCTCGAAGTCGAGCGCATCCTCGGGCGGCTGTCGGCGAAGAACACGGCCGCCGGCGCGGTACCGTTCTTCGTTGGGGCGGGCGCCTACAAGCACCATGTCCCGGCGACGGTCGACCATCTGATCCAGCGCTCGGAATTCCTGACCAGCTACACGCCCTACCAGCCCGAGATCGCCCAGGGCACGCTGCAATATCTCTTCGAGTTCCAGACGCAGGTCGCAGGCTTGACCGGCATGGAAGTCGCCAACGCCTCGATGTATGACGGCTCGACCGGCACCGCCGAGGCGGTGCTGATGGCGCACCGCGTCACCAGGCGGCGCAAGGCGGTGCTCTCCGGCGGCCTGCACCCGCACTACACCCAGGTCGTCGAGACGCTGTCCGAGATGGCGAACGACGAGGTCGTGGCGTTGAAGCCCGATGTCCGCGCCACCGAGGATATTCTCAGCCAGATCGACGACAGCGTCTCCTGCGTCGTCGTCCAGTCGCCCGACGTCTTCGGCAATCTGCGCGATCTCAAGCCGATCGCCGACAAGGCCCATGCCCATGGCGCGCTGCTGATCGCGGTCTTCACCGAGGTCGTCTCGCTCGGCGCGGTGACGCCGCCCGGCGCCCAGGATGCCGACATCGTCGTCGGCGAGGGCCAGTCGATCGGCAATGCGCTGAACTTCGGCGGCCCCTATGTCGGCCTCTTCGCCGCCAAGTCGAAATATATCCGCCAGATGCCGGGCCGGCTCTGTGGCGAGACCGTCGACGCCGATGGCCGCCGCGGCTTCGTGCTGACGCTCTCGACCCGCGAGCAGCATATCCGCCGCGACAAGGCGACCTCGAACATCTGCACCAATTCCGGCCTCTGCGTGCTGGCCTTCACCATCCACATGACGCTGCTCGGCCAGGCCGGCCTGTCGCGCCTCGCCGAACTCAACCACGCCAATGCGGTGAAGCTCGCCGACGCACTTGCCGGGGTGAAGGGCGTCGAAGTTGTCAACGAAACCTTCTTCAACGAATTCACGCTGAAGCTTTCCAAGCCGGCAGCTGAGGTCGTCGAAGCCATGGCCGCCAAGGGCATCCTCGCCGGCGTGCCGGCCTCGCGCCTGAGGCCCGGCGCCGGGCTCGACGATCTCCTGATCGTCGCCAATACCGAAGTGAACACGGATGAAGATCGAGCGGCCTTCGCCAAGGCGCTGGGCGAGGTTTTGGCGTGACCGCGGCTACAGAGCGCGACCTGTCCCCTTCCCCCCGCTTGCGGTGGGGAAGGGTTAGGGATGGGGGGCCGCAAAGCAGGGCCAATCTATTCTTTCAACGTGGCCCCGAGCGGCACTGCCCCCCACCCCAACCCTCCCCACCGCAAGCGGGGGGAGGGGAGGCGTTGCGCGCGTCATCGGCTGTTTCGCTTCATCGTGAAGGGGAAAGGCGTATGGCTCCGATTCGCAAGGACCCGCGCACTGCAAACGCTCGCCGCCTGCGCCGCGAGGCGACGCCGGCGGAGAAATGCCTCTGGCTGCATCTGAAACAGATGGACGTGTCGGGTGGCCATTTTCGCCGTCAGGCGCCGATGGGGCCCTATTTCGCTGACTTCGTCCATTTTGGCGCAAAGCTCGTGGTCGAACTTGATGGCGGTCAGCATGGTCTGCCCAATGCTGCTGCGCGTGATGCGCGGCGCACAGCCTACTTGGCAGCGCAAGGCTTTCGCGTCATCCGCTTCTGGAATCACGAACTCACCGACAATCTCGATGGCGTCGTCGAAACGATCTTCCGCGCCGTTCACGACATCTCCAACCGAACCGGAGACATGGAATGCTGAACCGTCAGGGACGTCCCACCCAGGCTGGCTCCACTGTGGACCACGGCCGCGAGACCTTCACCGGCAATCGCGCGCTGCAGCAGATCGAGCCGCTGATCTTCGAGATCGGCCATCACGAGTCGACAGGCGTCGACATCGACAAGCCGGCACCATTCAAGAGCCGCCTCGGCAAGCATGCCCGCCAAAGCGAGATCGGCCTGCCCGGCCTCTCCGAACCCGAGACGATGCGCCATTATGTGCGCCTCAGCCAGAAGAACTACGGCATCGACACCGGGCTGTTCCCGCTCGGCTCCTGCACGATGAAGCACAATGCCCGCCTCAACGAGAAGGTGGCGCGGCTGCCGGGCTTCTCCGACGTGCACCCGCTCCAGCCGGTCTCGACCGTGCCGGGCGCGCTCGACGTCATGCTCGAGCTCGCGCGCTACCTGATGACGCTGACCGGCATGCCGGCCGTGGCGCTCTCGCCGAAGGCCGGCGCCCACGGCGAGGCCTGCGGCATGATGGCGATCAAGGCCGCGATCGCCGCCAAGGGCGAAGGCGCGACCCGCAATGTCGTGCTCGTGCCCGAATCGGCCCATGGCACCAATCCGGCGACCGCGGCGCTGATCGGCTTCACCGTCAAGTCGGTGCCGGCGCGCGACGACGGCACGGTCGCGGTCGAGGACGTCAAGGCGCTGCTCGGCCCCGACGTCGCCGCGATCATGCTGACCAACCCGAACACCTGCGGCATCTTCGAGCCGCAGATTGTCGAGATCGCCGCGGCGATGCATGAGGCTGGCGCCTATTTCTACTGCGACGGCGCCAACTTCAACGCGATCGTCGGCAAGGCTAGGCCTGGCGATCTCGGCGTCGACGCCATGCACATCAATCTGCACAAGACCTTCTCGACCCCGCATGGCGGCGGCGGCCCCGGCGCCGGTCCCGTCGTGCTTTCGGAGCGCCTTGCTCCCTATGCGCCCGTGCCCTTCATCCATGCCGAGAACGGCAAGTCGCGCCTCGTCGAGCACAAGGCCGATGCGCCGGATGGTAGCGACCCCTTCGGTCGCATGACCGCCTTCCACGGCCAGATGGGCATGTATGTCCGGGCGCTCGCCTATATGCTGAGCCATGGCGCCGACGGCATGAAGCAGGCCTCGGAGGACGCCGTCCTCAACGCCAACTACATCCGCGCCGGCCTCGCCGACCTGATGTCGCTGCCCTTCCCCGACCACCCCTCGATGCACGAGGCGCTGTTCGACGACGAGTGGCTGAAGGGCACCGGCGTCTCGACGCTCGACTTCGCCAAGGCGATGATCGACGAGGGCTATCACCCGATGACGGTGTATTTCCCGCTCGTCGTCCACGGCGCCATGCTGATCGAGCCGACCGAGTCGGAATCGAAGGCCTCGCTCGACCTCTTCGTCGCGACGCTGCGTGACCTCGCCATCGCCGCCAAGGGCAACGACAAGACCCGCTTCACCGCAGCTCCGCACCATGCCCCGATCCGCCGCCTCGACGAGACGAGAGCGGCGCGCCAGCCGGTGCTGAAATGGGAGAAGCCCGCGCCGGTGAAGGAAGCGGCGGAGTAAGGGCTCAGCGCTGCTCGATCCAGGGATCGAGCAGCCGCAGGCCGAGGCGGTCGAAATCGCGGATGTTGCGCGTGACGAGTGTCAGGTCGCGCATCCGGCTCGTCGCCGCAATCAATCCGTCCATGGGCTCGAGATTCGCGCCGTTCCGGCGCGACCACGCCATCAGATCCCCCCACACCAACGCAATGTCGTGTGCGACATCGATGATGCGGCCGTCGAAGCGCTGTGGCAGGTCGGTGCCCAGCCAGGCCCCTAGCGCATCGCGTCGCTTGCCAGTTGGCAGCAGCGCGACGCCGCAGCGTATCTCTGCGATGGTGATCACGCTGATGAAGAACTCGTTCTGGGGCTTCGTCCGAATGAATTGAGCTACGTTCGGTGACAGGTTCCGCTTGGCGAGCTCGGACACCACATTGGTGTCGAGCAGAAAGCTTAAAGGTCGACCTTCCGAAAACCGCCCTTGAAGCGTTCAATCTCGATTCCGCTGTCGTAGAGCGGCGAGTTCTGGAAGAACTCGACGAGCGTTTCTTTCGGCGTCGTCTTCTTCTCCCACTCCTCCACCGACACCAACACCGCCGCTGGCTTGCCGTTGCGCGTCACCGTCTGCGGGCCTTCGGATTTCGCCTTGTCGATCAGCTCCGAGAAGCGCGCCTTGGCGTTGGCCACGGTCCATGTTTCCTTGGGCAGTGCGGTCATGCTGGCCTCCGCAAGAAATGACTATCATGACCATATAGGTCAGAGCTTGGCTGCGGCAAGGCGGCCGCTGCCCTTTCGTCACCTGAGCCGGCTGCCTTAAGGCTTCCTTGACCATATGCGAGGGAAGCTTCCGATGGCGTGTATTCTCGCGCCTTGGAAGCTCGCCCATGTATCGCGTTCGCCTTCGCCATGTGCTCGCCGCCGCAGTCTCCTTCGTGGCGATGCTCTCGGCCTCCCGCGCCGAGGAGCCGGGCTATGGCCCCAAGACCTATGACCGCACGCTCGAAGCGCTGATCACGCATGAGGACATCGCAGGCCGTGGCGGCTGGCCGAAGGTGCCGGGCGCGGCGACAACGCTGAAGCCCGATTCGCAGGGCCCGGATGTCGCCCTGTTGAAGCAGCGCCTGATGCTGAGCGGTGACCTGTCGCCCGACGCGTTGCCGGGCGATATCTACGACGCGGCCGTCATCGCCGCGGTGAAGCGTTTCCAGCGCCGTCACGGCTTGTCCGAGCTCGGTACCGTCGGCCGCCTGACCTTGAAGTCGCTCAACGTCCCGGTCGAGATCCGCCTCAACCAGCTCACCGCGACGCTGGAGCGGCTGAAGGGCAACGGCTTCAGCTTCACCGAGCGCTATGTCGTGGTGAACATCCCCGGTGCCAGCGTCGAGGCGGTGGAGAAGGGCGTGGTACAGCGCCGCCATCTCGCCATTGTCGGCCGGCCCGACCGGGCCTCGCCGGTGCTGCAGGCCAGCATCACCTCGGTCAACCTCAATCCCTATTGGACGGTGCCGATGTCGATCGTGAAGGCCGACATCATCCCGAAGATGCGCAAGGAACCGGACTTCATCGCCAAGTCCAACATGAAGCTGCTCGGCGCCGAGAACCGCGAGATCGATCCGGCCAGTGTCAGCTGGGCGAGCCTGACCAACCCGTATTTCTACGTCCGGCAGGAGCCGGGACCGACCAACTCGCTCGGCCAGCTCAAGATCGATATGCCGAACAGCGAGGCGGTCTACATGCATGACACGCCGAAGAAGTCGCTCTTCCGCAACGATGTCCGTTTCAACTCCTCGGGTTGCGCCCGCATCGAGGGCGTGCGCGACCTCGCAGCCTGGTTGCTCGAGGGCACCGAGTGGACCCAACCGGCGATCGAGGCCGAGATCGCCAAGGGCGAGCGCAAGAACATCACGCTGAAGAAGGCGGTGCCGGTCGCCTGGGTCTACATGACCGGCTGGCAGGACGCCGAGGGGCTGGTGCAATTCCGCGACGACATCTATGGGCTCGACACGCCGCAGGGCATCGTCACCTCCACGATCCAGCCGCGCCGGCCGAAGCCCAAGCCTGTCGTTGCGCCGGCGGCGGCACCTGCCACGGCGAAGCTGCCTCAACCTGTCGTCCGACCGGCGATGCCGAAGTCTGCGGCCGCTCCGGTCCCGGCGCCGCTCCCGCCGCCTGGGACGGCTGTCGCCATCCAGTAGGGCCGGCGCTTTTACGCCTCGATCCGGAATGCAAATGAAAACGCCGCGGTCCGAAGACCGCGGCGTTCTTGTTTTTCTTGCCTGAGGCTCGGGCGGCTCAGTTGAGCTTGGCGCGAACGTCCTTCAGCCCGGCGGTGACCAGATCGGCACCGGCCTTGCCGGCGACCTGGCCACGCAGGATGACCTCGGCGGCGCGCGTCGCGGCCTCGGCAGCGGCGGCGCGGACTTCGGCGGTCGCCTGGGTCTCGGCCTGGGTGATCTTGTCTTCGGCCGACTTGGTGCGGCGGGTGACGAACTCCGCCAGCTTCTCCTCGGCATCCTTGGCGAGACGCTGGGCCTCGTCCCGGGCGTTGGCGACGATCGCCTCGGCCTCGGCCTCGGCCGCCTTGCGCTTGCTCTCGTACTCGGCGAGCAGCAGCTCGGCCTCGTGGCGCAGGCGCCTGGCTTCCGCGAGCTCGCGGGCGACAAGTTCGCCGCGGCCGTCGAGTGCGCCGATGATGCTCTTGAGGGCACCCATCTTCACCGCCATGGCGAGGAAGATGACGGTCGAGACCAGGACCCAGAAGGTTGGGTTGCTCAGCATGGCGGTCAGCCTCCCAACGCGGTCTTGACCGCCTTGGCGGCGTCGGCCGGAGCCGGAGCGGCGCCGGTCAGGCGGTTGACGATGGCGCTGGCCGCGTCGGCAGCGATCGCCCCGACATGACTCATCGCTTCCGTCTTGGTGGCGACGATCATGGCCTCGGCGTCGGCGAGCTTGGCGGCAAGATCGGCCTCGACCGTCTTGCGCCGCGCGGCGCTGTCGGCGTTGACCTTCTCGCGCGTCTCCTGCGCGATCGCCTGCGACTTGGCGCGGGCTTCGGCAAGGGACTTCTCATAGGCCTGGCCGGCCTCTTCGGCCTTGGCCTTCATCGCGGCCGCCTCATCGAGATCGCTGCCGATCTTGTTGGCGCGGTCCTCGAGGATGCTGCCGAGACGCGGCACGATCACCTTGGCGGCGAGCCAGTACAGGACGCCGAAGGTGATCGCGAGCCAGAGCAGCTGCGAGGCGAAGGTATTACCCTGGAAAGGCGGGAAGCTGGCACCGTGAGCGGGGGCAGCGCCGCCATGGGCGGTCGTTCCGGTGGTCGTGGCTGGTGCTGCCATCACTGAACCTCATCCGGCCGCACGAGCCCGGAGGGTTCGCACGGCATATGGGAAGGGAGGCGGGAGCCTGCCGCGTGACGCCCCGGGGGGTGTCGCCTGCGGCAGGCCCGGGTAGCGTTCGCGGATCAGACCGCGAAGAGCAGCAGCAGCGCGATCAGCAGCGAGAAGATGCCGAGCGCTTCGGTCAGTGCGAAGCCGAGCAGCAGGGTGCCGCGCTGGCCATCGGCCGCCGACGGGTTGCGCAGGGCGCCCGAAAGGAACTGGCCGAACAGGTTGCCGAGGCCGATGCCCGCGCCGGCCATGCCGAGGCAAGCGAGACCAGCGCCGATGTACTTGGCTGCGACGGGATCCATGGAAATGCTCCTTAGGGGGATGGTTGTAACAGTCGAGGGTGAACTTGAAGACCGCGCCGCTCAGTGGCCCGGATGCAGGGCGTCGTGCAGGTAGATGCAGGTCAGCACGGCGAAGACATAGGCCTGCAGCACCGCAACCAGGAATTCGAGCGCGATCAGCGCAATCGTCAGCACGAGCGGCAGCGGCGAGAGGATCGCCCAGCCGCCGGCGAAGAGCAGCGTCGCCACGAAGCCGGCGAAGATCTTCAGCGCGATGTGGCCGGCGAGCAGATTGGCGAAGAGACGAACCGACAGGCTGATCGGGCGCGAGACGAACGAGATCACCTCGATCGGCACCAGGATGATCAGCATCAGCGGATGCACGCCCTTGGGCACGAACAGCCCGAAGAAATGCGCGCCATGCTTGGCGATGCCGTAGATGATGACGGTGAGGATCACGATCGCCGCGAGCGCGGCGGTGACGACCAGGTGGCTGGTGACGGTGAAGGCGCCGGGAATCATGCCGAGCAGGTTGCAGACCAGCACGAACATGAAGAGCGAGAACACCAGCGGCACGAACTTCATGCCGTCATGGCCGGCCGAGTCCCTCACTGTATTGGCGACGAACTCGTAGCCCATCTCCGCCAGCGCCTGCAGCCGGCCCGGGACCAGCGAGCGGTTGCGCGTGCCGTAGACGAAGAGCAGCGCGATGATGGCGACGGCGGCGACCATGAACAGGGCGGAATTGGTGAAAGCGATCTCGCTTCCGCCGATCTTGCCGAGAGACACGATCGGCTTGATCTCGAATTGTTCGATCGGACTAGCCATCTGTCGCCCTTGTTCCTGCCATAAGACGGCCCTTTTCGGGGCCGCGCCTCAGTTCTGCGCGCTCGACTTATCGTCAGTGCGCGATTTCATCAAGCCCGCTGCGCGCACGACGTTCATCACGCCAGCGCCGAAGCCGAGCATCAGCAGGACGATCATCCCGAAGGGCGCCGTCCCGAACCACTTGTCGACGGCCCAGCCGAGCCCGCCGCCGACGATGATGCCGGCGATGAATTCGGTGGAAAGCCGCATCGCCTGACCGATTCCGCTGGAATCGGTCCGACCGCTTTCGCTGCGGCTTTCGGCCTCCGCCTGGCTGGTCACACGCTTCAGGCCCGCATCGAGGGATTTGAGCCGGCTCTCCAGGCTCGCATCCGTTTCCGCAGGCCGCTGCGGGTCCGGACTTTTGTCGTCCCGGCCCGTCATCGCAGATAGACAGCCATCATGACACGACCTTTCCGTGCTCGGTTCGCGAGAGAACCGGACAATACCGGAATTGTCGCTGATTTGCGCTGCCTGAACCGGTTGACCCGTTGCCGGATCGCCAATGGCGGGCGCTCGTCGGATTGCCGATCGTTCCTTGCGATGAAAAAGCCCCGCCGCCCGGAAAAATCGGGCGCACCATATTGGCGGGTCCAGATGGTGTCAAGCTGAGCGCGTCGCGATTAATGCATTGAAAAATAAAATGATTTTAGACTGCGGCGAAGCGCTGGGAGTGATTCTTGTGCGCTGCGGCGAAGGAGTCAGACCGCCTCGCGGATGCGCTCGGCCGTGGCGAGGTCGACCGAGACCATCTGGCTCACCCCGCGCTCGGCCATGGTGACGCCGAAGAGCCGGTCCATACGCGCCATGGTGATCGGGTTGTGGGTGATCAGGATGAAGCGCGTCGCGGTGTTGCGCGCCATCTCCTCGAGCAGGTCGCAGTAGCGCTCGACATTGGCATCGTCGAGCGGAGCGTCGACCTCGTCGAGCACGCAGATCGGCGAGGGGTTGGTCAGGAACACCGCGAAGATCAGGGCGGTCGCGGTCAACGCCTGCTCCCCGCCGGAGAGCAGCGTCATCACCTGCGGCTTTTTGCCCGGGGGGCGCGCGATGATCTCGAGCCCGGCTTCGAGCGGATCTTCCGAATCGACCAGCGTCAGCTCGGCCGTGCCGCCGCCGAACAGCACCCCGAACAGATGCTGGAAATGGCCGTTGACGATCTCGAATGCGGCAAGAAGCCGCTCCCTGCCTTCGCGATTGAGCGCCCCGATCGCCTGGCGCAGCCGCCGAATCGCCTCGGTCAGGTCGTCGCGCTCGGTCGTGAGGCCACTGCGCTTGCCCTGAACCTCGGTCAATTCGTCATCGGCGCGCAGGTTGACCGCGCCGAGGCGCTCGCGCTCGGCCTTGAGCCCGCCGAGGCGGCGCTCGATGTCCTCCGCATCCGGCGGCGTATCCCCCACCTTCAGCCCGGCGAGCTGATGCAGGTTGGCGACCTCGGTCTCCAGCCCATCGACGATCTGGCGCACGACATCGGCGAGGCGTTGCCGCCCCGCTTCGAGCCGTGCTTCCGCGCTCGCCCGGCCTTCGCGTGCAGCCGCCAGCCCTTCCAGCGCCGCGCGCGCCTGCCGGTCGGCCTCGGCCTGCGCGACCTCGCCGGCGGCGAGCTTGTCGGCGGCGCCACGCCGGTTGCCCTCGGCGGTCTCGATTTCGGCAAGGAGGCGGCGACGCTCGACCAGGAAGGTGTCAGGCGCCTCCAGCAGCGCCTTGTGCTCGGCCGCCGTCGTCTCGATTCGTCGGCGCGTATCGGCGGCGCTCTGCTCGTTCGTCGCCGCCCGCTCGCGCCAGGCGCGCAGATCCCCAGCGATCGCTTCGCGCCGGCGGCTGCGCAACTCAGCCTCACGCCCCTGCGTCTGTACGCGCGCTCGTGCTTCGGAGGCGGCAGCGCGCCGCTCGCCCAATTCGGCGCGAGCAGCAAGCAAGGCGTTCTCGAGTTCGGGCGCCGGCGCGAGACCGGCGAGGTCCTGATTCGCGGCCTCGGCCTGTGCCTGCGCATCGGCGATGTTCTGGCCGAGCCGGCCGATCGCCTCGGTCAGAGCCGAGCGGCGGGCCGCCGTCTCGCCGGCCTTGCGCTCCGCCTGCGCCAGCCGCTCGCGGGCCTGATCGAGGGCGCGCCGCGCCTCGCGGGCCGCCTCCAGCGCCTTCGCCTCGGTCAACGCCGCTGCCTTGGTGCGCTCGCTTGCCTGGTCGAGGCCGTCGCGCGACGCTTCGGCTGCCTCGCGCGCGGCCTGCGCTTCGCGTTCGAGGTCGCCGAGCCGGTTCTTCTCGGCGAGCCTGCGCGCGGCAGGCGAGGGCGCATCGGCGGCGCTGGTGAAGCCGTCCCAGCGCCAGATGTCGCCTTCGCGCGAGACCAGGCGTTGCCCCGGCAGCAGTTTCGGCCGCAGTGCGGTGCCGTCTGCCCGGGCGACGACGCCGATCTGGCGCAGCCGCCGGCCGAGCGCCGCCGGTCCGCGGACATGCTTGGCGAGCGGCTCGACGCCAACTGGAAGGGCTGGGTCGTTCTCGCCGCTGCCGCCGTCGGACCAGTGCGCCGGCGCCGCCGGATCGGCCGAGGCGTCGAGGTCGTCACCCAGCGCCGCACCGAGCGCGGTTTCATAGCCTTTGGCGGCTGCGATCGAATAGAGGATCGCTGGCCAGCGCCCACCCGCCGCCGGAGCGAGCAGCTTCTGCAGGGTGCGGACTTCGGTTTCGAGGCGTTGCGCCTTGCGGTCCGCTTCCGCCAGCGGGCCACGCAGCCGCGTTTCGTCCTCGCGAGCGCCGGCGAGGGCGCTGCGTGCCGCACCGGCGGCCGCATCCGCACCTTGCATCGAAGTCTCTGCGGTCGCGACCGTGGTGCGCAGCCCGTCGAGCGAAGCGGCGGTACCGTCGGCGTCGAGCGCCGCCTGGTCGCGTTGCAGCCGCTCGCGCTCGCCGGCGTGGCGGGTCTCGCGTTCTTTCGCCTCGCGCACAGCACGTTCGAGCGCACCGCGCCGGGCTGCCAATTCGGAAAGCCGTGCCTGGACCGCGGCATGCTCGGCTTCGGCCACCGCCAGCGCCTTTTCGGTCTCGGCGAGTTCGGTCGCGGCGGCCTTGCTGCCACTCGCCGCCGCCTCAGCCTCCAGCCGCAGGCCCTCATCCTCGGCCGTCAGCCGCGCCAGGCTGTCGGTGGCATCCTTGCCGAGATTCTCCTGCCGGGCGAGATCGCCCTGCAGTTCGGCAAGGCGCTTGGCCAGTTCCTCGGTGCGCTGCTTCGTGCGCCGGTTCTCGGCCTCGATCTCGTCGAGACCGCGCTTCAGCCGGACGAGCGCTGCTGCTGCGGCCGCCTCATTCTCGCGCAGCTCCGGCAGGGCATGCGCCGCGATCGCCTGCAACCGCGCCGCCTCCGCCTGCACGCCGGTCTTGTCCGCGACCTCGCGCACGGCCGCTTCGAGGGCGCGCTCGGCCACAGCCTCCTGCGCGCGCGCTTCGTGATGGGCGATCAGCGCCAGCACCGCCTCGGCCTTGCGGATATCCGAGGCGAGGTTGCGATAGCGCGTTGCCTGGCGCGCCTGGCGCTGCAAGGCCTCGACCTGCCCGTCGATCTCGGCGAGCACGTCCTCGAGCCGGTTGAGATTGTCCTCGGCGCCCTTGAGCCGCAGTTCGGCCTCGTGCCGACGGCTGTGGAGCCCGGCGATGCCGGCAGCGTCTTCCAGAATGCGCCGGCGCGATTGCGGCTTGGCGGAGATGATCTCGCTGATCTGACCCTGGCGCACCAGCGCCGGCGAGCGCGCGCCCGTGGCTGCGTCGGCGAAGAGGAGCTGCACATCGCGGGCACGCACCTCCTTGCCGTTGATGCGGTACGTCGAGCCTTCCTCGCGCTCGATCCGGCGGGTGACCTCGAGCACCTCGGCGTCGTTGAAGGCGGCCGGCGCCTTGCGGTCGCTGTTGTCGAGGGTGAGCGCGACCTCGGCCATGTTGCGGGCCGGGCGCTCTGACGAGCCGCCGAAGATGACGTCGTCCATGCCCGAGCCGCGCATGTTCTTGAACGAGCTTTCGCCCATCACCCAGCGCAGAGCTTCGACGAGATTGGACTTGCCGCAGCCATTGGGGCCGACGATGCCGGTCAGCCCCGGCTCGATCTGGAACTCGGCCGGTTCGACGAAGGTCTTGAAGCCAGCGAGTTTGAGGCGCGTCAGCTGCATCGACGCGTCCTTCCTTCTCCCCTCGGGGGAGAAGGTGTCTGCGAAGCAGACGGATGAGGGCAGTGCGACCGGGTGAGACGAGGACAGGTCACCGCTGTCCTTCCCTCATCCGTCAGCGCTTCGCGCTGCCACCTTCTCCCCCGAGGGGAGAAGGGCAGGCGCGCGTCAGCTGCCGAGCAGCGGCTCGATGATCTTGTCGAATTCGGCGAGGCTGAGTGCACCGGAGCGCTTCTGCCCATTGATGAAGAAGGTCGGGGTGGAGTCGACGCCAGCCTTGGCCCCACCTTCCTTAACCTGCGTGACAGCGTCGTAAATGTCCTGCCGTTTCAGGCAGGCCTCGAAAGATTCCTGTGTGAAACCGGCCTGCTTGACCATGGTGGAGAGCGCATCGACCGGCTTCTCGGTGAAGGCCCAGTTGCGCTGCTGCGCGAACAGCAGGTCGGTGAGCGGGTAGTATTTGTCGTTGCCGTTGCAGCGCGCCAGCATGAAGCCGGCCGTGGCCAGCGGATCGAGCGGGAACTCGCGCAGCACGAAGCGCACCTTGCCTGTGTCGATGTACTTGGCCTTCAGCGCCGGCCAGGTGTCCTTGTGGAAGGTGGCGCAATGGCTGCAGGTCAGCGAGGCGTACTCGATGATCGAGACCTTGGCGTCGGGGCTGCCGAGCCAGACGTCGCCGAGCGGATTGGCGACACCGGGAGCCGTCTGGGCGAAGGCGCCCTGGCTGGCGAGAAGCGGCGAGAGGGCCAAGGCGGCGGAGCCGATCAACACCTGGCGGCGGCTGGTCATGAGACAATCCCTGATGGCGACGTAATTGCTGCGGACCATAGTCGCCACCAGGATTGTGGCAAGATCGGTTCGCCGGTTCCCGCTCACGAAGCCGTGTCGTCGGCCGCGACCTGGCGCCGCTGCGCGATGCCGCGCCCGAGCCGCGCCAGCGCCTCGCGCAGCTCGGTACTCTCGACGCCTGCGACCTGCGCCTCGATCCGCGCCAATACGGCCGGATCCGGCGGCGGAGCGGGCTTCGGCGCAGGCGGCGGCGCGACCGGCCCCTGCTTCAGCACGAGCTTGCCGACGGCGCGCCAACCGAGATGGCTGTTGACCCGCTCCAGCACCAGCGGGCCGAGCTGCTGCATCTCCAGCGCGAAAGCGCCTTCGACGCGCACCACCAGCGTCGCCGGGTCCGACAGCTCTCCCGGCGCGCCGCGCCGCCGTGGCCAGTCGATCTTCAGCGGCCGCGTGCGCTGCGCCAGCCGCTCGCCGACGATCTCCGGCCAGAAGGCGACGACCGAGCGCCCGGCGAAGCCCTGCGCCGCGAGCGCGGGCGCGAGGCAATCGTCGATCAGTTCGGCGAGGGGTTTTGCGGCCATGACCCAGTTTGCGCCAGGGAGCGATGAGCACGCAAGCGGTCGACCGTGATCGAGGGCGACAGCTGCGGCCAAATCCTTGTGGCAGCGCCAATCTCAGAAGCGCGTGGTCAGCTCGACCAGCCATTGCGGCGAGGCCTCGACGAGGGCCGCTTCCAGGCGTTTGTCGTAACCGGTCAAGATCAGGCCGCCAACCGCGACCAGGACGAGGCCGAGCGCCACTTTCGCGGCCTTGCCGCCCTGCGCCAGCCTGTCACGCCAGCGCATCAGAGCCTGGCGGGACAGGCTGCCGAGCGCCAGCAGTGGCGTTGCCGCACCGATCCCGAACAGGGTCATGGTGGCGGCGACCTGTCCGATGTCCTCGCTTCGGGCGGCCAGTAGCGAGGCTGCCCCCAGCGTCGGCCCGACGCAGGGGCTCCAGACCGCCCCGAGCAGCAGCCCGACGCCGAACTGCCCCCAGATGCCCCGCGTCGAGAAACCGCCCATATTCCGCTCGGCCCAGTCGCTGACCGGGCCGCCAGCAGCCGCCAGCCGGACTTGCAGCAGCGGAACGGCCAGAACCGTGCCGATCAGGATCATCAGTAGGGCCGAAGCGCTCCGGAAGGCATCGGCATTGAGCCCGATCCCAAAGCCGATCGTCGCCACGAAGAGGCCGATGCCGACGAAGGACAGCACCACGCCGCCGGCGAGCGCTGCCGGTGCGAAACGATGCTCGGCCGCCGCCGTGCCGAGAATGATCGGCAGTAGCGGCAGCACGCAGGGCGACAGGATGGACAGGAGGCCTGCCAGATAGGCGAGCCCAAGGTTGCCGATGGCCATGAGTCGACCCTCAGAGCGTCTTGGCCAGCAACGCGCCGATCGAGGCCTTGTTGGTGTCGCCCACGGAACGTCCTGCCTCGGTGTTGCCCTTGAAGGCGATCAACGTGCTCTGCGAGCGGGCGCCGAATTGCTTGACCGCCTCTTTCTGGCTGTCGAAGTCGACGCGGAAGACGACGAGTTCCTTGAATCGCGGCTCCTTGCGCAGCTCGGAGATGATCGGCGCCTGCGCTTTGCAGGTAGGGCACCAGTCCGCATGGACCTCGACCAGGATCGACTTGCCGGCTTTCCGTGCTGCGTCGAAATCGGCTGGGGAGAACGTGCGGATGTCGTTGGCCGCGGCGGCTGCGAGCGGGATCAGCATGATCGAGGATGCGGCGATGAGGATGAGATTGCGGCGGGAGATCATGGGAGCCTCGTTACACCATCGGAAAAAATCTGCGATCGGCAGCTCCCGTTTATTCGTGGTTGCGGCGGCCCGGGTTACATGGCGTGGTGGCGATCACGTCGAGTTGATCGCGCTCGGCCGGCGCCGTTCGATGGCTTGCTCCGGCTCCTGCATTGCGGTCGACGGTTGAGGCGCTAAACCAGAACCATGGACGCTCCCGTTCGCCAGCCCCGTGCAGCCGACCTCCTCGCCTGGTACGACCGCCATCGCCGCGTCCTGCCCTGGCGCGCGCTGCCGGGCGAGCGCGCCGATCCCTACCGCGTCTGGGTCTCCGAGATCATGCTGCAGCAGACCACGATCGCGGCGGTGAAGCCCTATTTCGAGCGGTTCATGGCGCGGTTTCCGACGGTCGAGGCTCTGGCTTCCGCACCGTCCGAGAACGTCATGCAGGCCTGGGCCGGGCTCGGCTATTATTCCCGCGCCCGCAACCTTCATGCCTGCGCCAAGGCGGTTGCGAGCGAGCATGGCGGCCGCTTTCCCGACAGCGAGGACGGCCTGCGCGGGCTGCCGGGGATCGGCGCCTATACGGCCGGTGCCGTCGCGGCGATCGCCTTCGATCGGCCGGCGGTCGCGGTTGACGGCAATGTCGAGCGCGTGATCACCCGGCTCTTCGCGATCGAGGACGAGGTGCCGGGTTGCAAACCGCTGATCCGCGAGCATGTCCTGGCGCTGCTGTCGCACGATCGGCCCGGCGATTTCGCGCAAGGCTTGATGGATCTCGGCGCGACGATCTGCACGCCGCGCTCGCCGGCCTGCGGGCTCTGTCCCTGGCGCGAGCCTTGCCAAGCGCGCATCGCCGGGACGCAGGAGAACTTCCCGCGCAAGGCGGCGAAGAAGACCGGCAAGACCCGCTACGGCGCCGCCTTCGTCGCGATGCGCGAGGATGGCGCCGTGCTGGTGCGCACGCGCCCGGCCAAGGGTTTGCTCGGGGGCATGGTCGAAGTGCCCGGTGGCGAGTGGCGGGCGGATTACGAGCTGGGCGATGCCATGCGTGATGCGCCGGTGTCGGCTGGGTGGCGCCGGCTGATGCTGCCGGTCCGCCACGTCTTCACGCATTTCCCGCTGGAGCTGACGGTGTTCGCCGGGCGCGTCCCGCTGGAGACGCAGGCGCCGGGCGGCATGCGCTTCACGCCGTTCAACCGGCTGAAGGAGGAAGCGTTTCCGAACGTCTTCCTGAAGGCGCTGGAAGCGGGGCTGGAAGAGCTGCAGCGGGCTTCATAGCGCTCGGAACCGCTTCCGTCTTTCCGGGGCTTCGCGCAGCGAAGAGCCCGGAATCCATGAACACAAGTTAAGCCGGTGAAGCCGCGAGCACTGTCGTGTTCATGGGTTCCGGGCTCGGCTCTTCGAGCCGCCTCGGAATGACTGCGGAGTTCTCAGGCGGCCGCCATCTGCGTCCTGATCTCGCCGCGCAGCGCGTCGAGCAGCAGCGCCTTGCCCTCGCGCTCGACATGCCAGAAGGTCCAGCCATTGCAGGCCGGTAGCCCCTGCGCCAGCGCGCCGACCTTGTGGATCGAGCCGACGGCCGGGCCGAGCACCAGCGTGCCATCGGCGCGAATGGTGGCGCTGTGGCGGCGCTTCTCGTCGAAGACGCGCTCGCCCGCCTTCACCAGCCCGGCCTCGACCAGGCTGAGAAAGGGCACGCGCGGCTCGCTGCGTTTTGAAGGCGCAGTAGCGAAGGCCTCTGGCGGCAGCGGCGTGACGGCCGCGATGCGCTCGCGCGCCGCGTTGGCGTAGACCTGCTCGCGCTCGATGCCGATGAAATGGCGGCCGAGCGCCTTGGCGACAGCCCCGGTCGTGCCGGTGCCGAAGAAGGGATCGAGCACGACGTCGCCGGGATTGCTGGCCGAGAGCAGCACGCGGGCGAGCAGCGATGCGGGCTTCTGGGTCGGGTGGACCTTCGCGCCCTTGTCGTCCTTCAGGCGCTCATCGCCGGTGCAGAGCGGCAGATACCAGTCCGATCGCATCTGCAGGTCGTCATTGCCGCCCTTCAGCGCCTCGTAGTGGAAGGTGTATTTCGAGGCCTCGCCGCGCGCCGCCCAGATCAGCGTCTCATGCGCATTGGTGAAGCGGCGGCCACGGAAATTCGGCATCGGGTTGGCTTTGCGCCAGACGATGTCGTTCAGCATCCAGAAGCCGAGATCCTGCAGGATCGAACCGACCCGGAAGATGTTGTGATAGGAGCCGATCACCCAGAGCGCGCCGTCGGGCTTCAGCGCGCGGCGGCAGGCGGTGAGCCAGGCGCGGGTGAAGGCGTCGTACTCGGCGAAGGAGGCGAACTTGTCCCAGTCGTCGTCGACGGCATCGACGAGGCTGTCGTCGGGCCGGCGCAGATCGCCGCCGAGCTGCAGATTATAGGGCGGGTCGGCGAAGACGAGGTCGACGCTGCCCGGCGGCAGCGCCTCGATCGCGGCGACGCAATCGCCGACGATCACCTGATCGAGCGGCAGCTCCCGAGGGAGAATCTGAGTGGGAAGAAGGCTCGTGGCCTTCATCCGGGCCCCCAGCGCAGGCCGTCCGGTACGCGAAACCTGAATCCGGACGGGAGCGCTGGCGGTCCCGGTACGCGAGGTACTCATGACGCCAAGACCGTTACGCAACTTCAACAGTCGCGATCCTCGCCGGTCAGGGTAAAGGTCGGGTTTCCGGGGTGAAAAAAATGCGTCCCATTCTGGGGCTGCAGATTTTGCCTACCCCATTGAATACGTTGATAAATTCGTAACGGAAGTTAAGGAATGGTAAGCGGCTCCGGGCTGCCGTTGAGAGAGGCGTCGTGCTCGGGCCTGACCCGAGCATCTCATGCCGCAAGAGCCCCCATCGGCGCGATTCTCGGGTCTCCGCTACGCTGCGCCCGAGAATGACGAGCTGGCCGTCGGCGTTAGCGCGACCAGACACCTTTGATCGGCGCGAAGGAATAGCGGTGCGCGGGGCAGGGGCCATGCGTCTTCAGAGCGGCACGATGCGCGGGCGTGCCGTAGCCGACATGGCTGATGAAGCCATAGGCCGGATAAGCCAGCGAAAGCCGCGCCATCATCCGGTCGCGCGTTACCTTGGCGACGATCGAGGCCGCGGCGATCGAGGCGATCAGCCCGTCGCCGCCGATGATCGACTCGCAGCCGCAGGCCAGTGCCGGCGGATCGTTACCGTCGACCAGGACAAGATCGGGTGACAGCGGCAGCGCCGTCACCGCGCGCCGCATGGCGAGCAGCGTCGCCTGCCGGATGTTGATCGTATCGATCTCGACAGCAGATGCGCTGCCGACGCTGACAGCGAGCGCGCTGGCGAGAATCAGGACGCAGAGCTCCTCCCGGCGCTCGGCTGAAAGCTCCTTCGAATCGGCGAGCCCGTCCGGGATCGCCAAGGGATCGAGGATGACGGCGGCTGCGACGACCGGGCCGGCGAGCGGGCCGCGTCCGACCTCGTCCACGCCGGCGACGCGGGCGCGCCCGGCAATCATCGCGGCCTGTTCGCGGCTGAAATCGGCGGTCATGGCTTCGCTATGCCAGATCGCGACGCGAAGGTCTGCCGCCAGTTGGATCACATCCACAGTTCAGCCCGGGTCCAGGAAGAATTCGCGCAGCGCTTCCGCCGTTGCCATCGGGTGCTCTTCCGGGAAGAAATGTCCACCCACCACCGCGTTGCCCTCGACCTCACCCGCCCAGCGGCGCCAGATCGCGAGCGGCCCGCCATCGGCTTCATACCATTGCGCCAGCGGGCCCTCGGCGCTCCACAGGGCGAGCATCGGACATGCGATGCGCCGCCCGTTTCGCTGGTCGTCGGCATCATGCTCGCGATCGATTTCGGAGGCAGCCCGGTATTCCTCGCAGATCGCATGGATATTGCCGGGATCGCGCAGGGCGTCGACATACGCCTCGCGCACGATGGGCGGGAATGTAGAAGCAGGAGTTCCCCAGCCGTCCAGCGCGCTGTCGATGATCGCCTCCGGCGCTGCCGCGATGAGCCGCTCGGGCAGGGGCTCTGGCTGGGCGAGCAACGTCCAGGGCCAGAAGCCGAGGGCGAAGCGCGCGTCGGCCCTGTCCCAGGCTTCGGCTGTCGGCAGGATGTCGAGCACGGCGAGCTTGGTGATCCGCTCAGGATGGTCGAGCGCCAGGCGATAGGCGACGCGACCGCCGCGATCGTGCCCGGCCACGGAAAAGCGCTTGAGGCCCAGCCGCTCCATGACGGAGACCATGTCAGCCGCCAGCGCCCGCTTGCTGTAGGGCGCATGGTCGGCCGCAGAAGGCGGGCAGGAGCTTGCGCCATAGCCGCGCAAATCGGCGCAGACGACGGTGAATTCCTCCGCCAGCAGCGGAGCGATGTCTCGCCACATCAGATGCGTCTGCGGAAAGCCGTGCAGCAGCAGGAGCGGCGGGCCGGTGCCTTTTCTCCGCAGGAAGATCGCAGCTTCCTCCGTTTCAATGATTTCGCTGCTGAAATCGTCCATGCCGGCCTCCGCTTCCTCTGGCGGAAACGCGCAGGAAGTCGATCGGTGCCGCGACGCGTTAGGCGGGAGCGATCAGAACAGGCTGAGTTGCGCCTTATCCTTCTCCGGCTTTACGAAGAGGTCGGTGCGCAGCCGCAGCCGCGCACTGTTGAAGCCGAGCCGTTCCGCCGCCATCTCGAAGCGCCGGCCGATCATCCAGGCATAGGGCCCGGAGCCGACCTGGCGCTGGCCCCAGGCGGCGTCGTAATCCTTGCCGCCGCGGGTCGAGCGGATCAGCGAGACGACATGGCGCATCTTGTCGGGATGGTGCGTCACCAGCCAGTCCTGCACGATGTCCTTCACCTCGAGCGGCAGGCGCAGCAGCACATAGCCGGCCTCGCGCGCTCCTGCCGCTTTCGCTGCGTCCAGGATGCGCTCGATCTCGTGCTCGTTGATCGCCGGCACGATCGGGGCGACCAGCACCGTCACCGGAATCCCGGCCTCCGACAGCTTGCGAATCGTCTCGATGCGTTTGGCGGGCGAAGCAGCGCGCGGCTCCATGTTGCGGGCGAGCTTCGGATCGAGCGTCGTCACCGAGAGCGCAACCTTGACCAGCCCCTTCGCCGCCATCGGCGCGAGGATGTCGATGTCGCGCTGCACCAGCGCTGATTTGGTGACGATGCCGACCGGATGGTTGAATTTCGCCAGCACTTCGAGGATCGAGCGCATGATCCGCAGCTTCTTCTCGATCGGCTGATAGGCGTCGGTATTGGTGCCGATCGCGATGGTGCGGGGTTGGTAGCTCGCCGCCGAGAGCTCCTTCTCCAAAAGCAGCGCCGCATCGGGCTTGGCTGTCAGCTTGCTTTCGAAGTCGAGCCCGGGCGACAGCCCGAGATAGGCATGGCTCGGCCGCGCGAAGCAGTAGACGCAGCCATGCTCGCAGCCGCGATAGGGGTTGATCGAGCGGTCGAACGAAATATCCGGGGAGTCGTTACGTGTAATGATCGTCCGCGGCTTCTCGACCGAGATTTCGGTCTTGAACGGCGGCAGCTCGCCGAGCGAGCCCCAGCCGTCATCCTCGCTGATGCGTGTCTCGGCCTCAAAGCGGCCGCCGGGATTGATCGTCGCGCCGCGCCCGCGCCGCCGCTCCGGGTCGATCTGGCTGCCGACATGGGCGAGCGGGTCCACCGGCGCGAGCCGTACTGGCGCCGAGATGCTTCCCGGCTCGGAGTCGCGACGCTTGAGCGGTTGCGTCCTGGCTGAGGGTCTGGCCTGCAGCATGGCTTCGTCTCCCGGCGGAATCGGTTGATCCGAGACCAAGGAATGTGAACATAACAGGAACAGAATGCAAGTGACAGGATTGCGACATGTTGCACTGCGTCATAAGCTGATTGCCCATGATCACCGCCGTCATCCGGGCCAATCGCGACGTCGAAGCGCTCGCAGCGACCTTGTCCGTGCTGATTCCCGCGGTCGCGCAGGGCGTGATCGGCCATGCCGTGGTGATCGACGAGGCGGATGACGCTGCGATCGAACGTCTCGCCGACGAGACCGGCGCCAGCTATGTCCGGGCGAAGAATGGCGAGGCCTGGTCGTGCGGGGTCGCCCAGGCGCGCGGCGACTGGGTCATCCTGCTCGAAGCCGGAGATCTGCCCGAGCCGCAATGGACGCCGAGCATCGAGCGGCATTTGCTGACGATGGCGATGCGGCCGGCCTTGATGCCGCTGCGCGGCATGGCCGCGGGGTTGCGCGAATGGGGGGCGGTCTCGCTGCGCTCGCGCCACGTCAGGGCCGGGCTCCTGGCACCCAAGACGCAGATCCTGTCCGGCCGGCTGGCGCGTGCGCCGCGCCGGCTCACCGTGCGTCGCGAGCGCGCCGAGCTCTGACCTCGGCCGTCAGAGCTGGTTGGTGCGGAAGGTGTCGCAGCTCTGCATCGAGCCGGATTTGAAGCCCGTGTTGAACCAGCGCGTGCGCTGTGCCGACGAGCCATGCGTGAAGGAATCCGGCACGACGACGCCGCGGCCCTGTTGCTGCAGCTTGTCGTCGCCGATCGCAGAGGCGGAGCGCATCGCTTCGTCGATGTCGCCGGGCTGGATGCGGTCCATCGCCTGGATGTTGTAGGCCCAGACACCGGCGAAACAGTCCGCCTGCAACTCGACCCGCACCGAGAGCTGGTTCGATTCGCGCTCGGAGATCCGTTGGCGCATCTCGTTCACCTTGGGCAGGATGCCGAGCAGGTTCTGGATGTGATGGCCGATCTCGTGGCCCACGACATAGGCATAGGCGAAGTCGCCGCCGCCACCGAGCTTGCGCTGCATCTCCTGGAAGAAGGAGAGGTCGAGATAGACCCGCTGGTCGTTGGGGCAGTAGAACGGCCCCATCGCCGCCTGCGCCGTGCCGCAGCCGGAGCGGTCGACGCCGCTGAACAGCACCAGCTTCGGTGGCACGTATTTGCGGTTGGCCTGCTGCGGCAGCACCTTGCTCCAGATATCCTCGTTCTGCGCCAGAACCGCCGAGACGAAGCGGCCCATCTCGTCCTGCGGCGGACCGGCCGATTTGCGCTGCTCCTGCGTCGGCGCACTGCGCCCGCCGATGCCGCCGATCAACTCGGCCCCGCCGATCAGCAGGCGTGGATCGATGCCGAGCGCCCAGCCGAGGAGGCCGAGCACGACCATGGTACCGATGCCGATGCCGCCGCGGCCGCCGGGAAGGCCGGCGAACTCGCCTCCGCCGCCGCCACGCCGGTCCTCGAGGTTCTCGGACTGGCGATAATCTTCCCAACGCATGGCAAGGCCCTTGTTGCAGCCTCGCAATGTCCGCGAGCCGGCGGCGGAACTCAAGTCCCGTGGCAGAGGTGCTCAATGATTGCCGGCATCGGCTTTCACCTTCCCGCGGAAGGTCCAGTACACGAAGGCCGTGTAGAACAGGATCATCGGCAGGAGGAAGGTCACCCCGATCAGCACGAAGATGTGCGAGGATGGCGCCGCCGCGGTGTCCCAGATCGTCAGGCCGGGCGGCACGAGATAGGGGTAGTTCGAGATCGCGAGCCCGAGGAAGCAGAGCAGGAAGATCGCGATGGTGAAGGCGAAGGGCGTGAATTCATGCGCGCCATGCAGGCGTTTCCACGCCAGGTAGCCGCAGAAGGCGGTCAGCACCGGGAAGGGCCAGAGCAGCATCAGGTTCGACGGCGTGAACCAGCGCTCGGCGATGCGCGGATGCGCATAGGGCGTCCAGAGCGAGACCAGCACGGCGAAGGCGAGCAGGCCGATGAGGAGTGTCTTGGCCTGCCGGCGCGCCCGCTCCGCCACCGGCCCTTCCGTCTTGTAGACCAGCCAGGTCGCGCCGAGCGTGGCGTAGCCGATGACGACGCCGACGCCGCACATCAGGGTGAACGGGGTCAGCCAGTCGAGCGGACCGCCGGCGAACTGCTTGTCGACCACCGTCACGCCCTGGAGCAGCCCGCCGAGGATCAGCCCCTGCGCAAAAGCTGCGACCGTCGAGCCAGCCCAGAAGGCGAAGTCCCAGACCTTGTGATGCGGTTTTGCCACCCAGCGGAACTCGAAGGCGACGCCGCGGAAGATCAGCGCCAGCAGCATCAGGATCACCGGGATGTAGAAGGCCGGCATGATGATGGCGTAGGCATAGGGGAAGGCGACCCAGAGGCCGCCGCCACCGAGCACCAGCCAGGTCTCGTTGCCGTCCCAGAACGGCGCGACCGAGTTCATCATCTGGTCGCGTTCGCCTTCGTCCTTCGTCGTCGGGAACAGGATGGCGATGCCGAGGTCGAAACCGTCGAGCACGACATAGAGCATCACCGCGGTGCCGATCAGCCCGGCCCAGATCACGGGGAGATACCATTCCATCTCAGGTTCTCCTCAGCTCGCCGGCTGGATCTTGTCGTCGCCGGGATGGCCGTCGCCGAAGATGGCGGAGGCTGGTGCCTGCGCCGCCTTGAGCGGCCGCTTCGACGGCTGCTCGGGCGGGTCCTCCTGGCTGATCTCGTCCGGCCCTTTGTCGATCAGGCGGTTGATCAGCAGGATGCCTGCGGTGAACACGACGCAGTAGACGAAGACGAACAGCGCCAGCGAGATCGCGACCTCGAGCGACGTCACCGGCGAGACCGCGTCCTTCGAGCGCAGGATGCCGGTGGCGAGCCAGGGCTGGCGGCCGACCTCGGTGACGAACCAGCCGGAGAGGATGGCGACGAAGCCGGCCGGCCAGCTGTACTGCGCGAGCCAGAGCCAGCTGCGTGCCTCGAACACGGTGCCGCGCTTCCACAGCCAGGCGCCGACCCAGCCGAAGACGATCATCAGCGTGCCGATGCCGACCATGATCCGGAAGGCGAAGAAGGGGATGAGCACCGGTGGCCGGTCCTCGACCTTGAAATCCCTGAGGCTCGGGAACAGCGCATCCATGCTGCCATGGGTGAGCAGGCTGGCGACGCCGGGAATCGCGACCTCGAAGCGGTTGAGCTCGGCCTTTTCGTCAGGCCAGGCGAAGAGCACGAGCCCGCCGGGTTTGGACGAATCCCAATGCGCCTCGATCGCGGCGAGCTTGGCCGGCTGGTAGATCGCGGTCTGCTTGCCGTGGAAGTCGCCGATCACCGCCTGCAGGGGCGCGGTCAATGCGATCATCAGGATCGCCATCCGCACCATCGTCCTGGCCGATTCGGTGCGATGCCCGGCGAGCAGATGGCGTGCGCCCGTCGCCAGCACGACGAAGGCGGTGGTGAGATAGGCGGCTGTCATCATATGCGCGAAGCGCAAGGGGAAGGTCGGGTTGAAGACGATCTTCAGCCAGTCGACCGGATAGGCGATGCTGTCGCGGACCTCGTGCCCGGCCGGATACTGCATCCAGCTATTGGCGGAGAGAATCCAGAAGCCGGAGAGGGCGGTGCCGCCGGCGACGATCACCGCCGAGAGAAAGTGCAGCCAGGGTGGCACCCGCTTCCAGCCGAACAGCATGACGCCGAGGAAGGAGGCCTCGAGGAAGAAGGCGGTCAGGACCTCGTAGCCGATCAGCGGGCCGATGACGTTGCCGACCGCGACCGAGAACCGGCTCCAGTTCGTGCCGAACTGGTAGGAGAGCACGATGCCGGAGACCACGCCCATGGCGAAGGAGACCGCGAAGATCTTGGTCCAGAAGCGAGCGAGGAGATGGAATTTCTGGTCGCCGGTCTTCAACCACAAGCCAAGCAGCGTCGCGATATAGGCCGAGAGCCCGATCGTGAAGGCCGGGAAGACGATGTGGAAGGAGATCGTGAAGGCGAACTGGATGCGTGAAAGCAGAAAGGCGTCGATCAGCATCGCATCGCTCCGGCGTTGCGGCCAGGTTCGTCATGGCCGCGAGACCCTGCTGGTTGCAAGGTCTACTTTACACACGGAATAATCAAGCCGATGCGACAGGGCAGCTGTTGGCGATGACGCAGTGGCATCGCGCCGCTGCGTCAAAGCGCGTCGAGAGCGGCCCTGAGCGCGCGCAGATCGCGCCAGGCGAGACGCTTCTGCAGCGGTTGGCGCAGCAGATAGGCCGGGTGCAGCGTCGCGATCGCCCTGATCATGCGGGTGCCGGTGTCGTATTCCCGCCAGCGGCCGCGCGAGGCCAGGATGCCGGAAACGCCGAGGAGCCCCTGGGCAGACGGACCACCGATGCAGACCAGGATGTCGGGATCGGCGAGCTCGATCTGGCGCTGGATGAAGGGCAGGCAGATCGCGACCTCCTGCGGCGTCGGCGTCCGGTTGCCGGGCGGGCGCCAGGGCAGGAGGTTGGCGATATAGACATGCTCCTGCCGGTTGAGGCCGATCGCCGCCAGCATCCGGTCGAGCAATTGTCCCGAACGCCCCACGAAGGGCAGGCCAGCGCGATCCTCGTCCGCGCCCGGCGCCTCGCCGACGATCATCACTTTCCCGGCCGGATTGCCGTCGGCGAAGACGAGGCTCTTCGCCGAGGCCTTGAGCGGGCAGCCTTCAAAGCTGGCGAGGGCCGCCTTGAGCTCTTCCAGCGTCGTCGCCTCCCGCGCCAGCGCCCGGGCCGACAATGCCGCCTCATCCGGCGGCGCCGGCGCGGCCGCCGCAGGGCGCCCGGCTGTCTGTTGGGAGGATGCCACGAGGCGTGCGACAGCCTGTCGCGCCGGGGCAGGCTCCGCTGCGGCTGCGAAATGGTCGTGCGGCGTCTCGTCGAGCGCCTCCGTCACGCCCATCTCGGCGTACCAGGCGATCAGTTCGGCTGCGGAGACGTCGTCGAAGGACATGGGCGACAGAATACCGCGCCGCACGGAACGAAGCGAGCCCGTTCGCTGTTGCAAAATAATCGGGAGCCCCGGATAGAGGAATTCCAATCAGCCCTGCGGCTTGGCGGGATGATCGAGATAGTTCATATATAAACTATCTAACGACATAAGCGGCGCGGGGGTGGAGGGCAGCATGGATCTGAAGGAAGCACAGAGCACGCCGCGCGAAAGCATGGACTATGACGTCGTCATCGTCGGCGCTGGCCCGGCCGGGCTCGCCGCCGCGATCCGGCTGAAGCAGCTCGACGGGGCCATCTCCGTCGTCGTGGTCGAGAAGGGCTCCGAGGTCGGCGCGCACATCCTCTCCGGCGCGGTCATCGATCCGATCGGCCTCGACAAGCTCCTGCCTGATTGGCGTGAGGACGAGGCACGCCCGCTGCATACGCAGGTCAGCGAGGACGTCTTCTATTTCCTCGGCCCGGCCGGTGGGGCACGCCTGCCGAATTTCGCCATGCCGAAGCTGATGAACAATCACGGCAACTTCGTCGGCTCGCTTGGCCTGGTTGCGCGCTATCTCGCTGGCCGCGCCGAGGCGCTCGGCGTCGAGATCTATCCCGGCTTCGCCGCCGCCGAATTGCTGTTCAACGAGGATGGCTCGGTCGCCGGCATCGCCACCGGCGACATGGGCATCGCCAAGGACGGCACCGTTTCCGAGCGCTTCACCCGCGGCATGGAGCTGCGCGGGCGCTATACCCTGCTCGGCGAAGGCGCCCGCGGCTCGCTCTCGAAGATCGCGATCAAGCGCTTTGCTCTGGATGAAGGCCGCGAGCCGCAGAAATACGGCATCGGCCTCAAGGAAATCTGGCAGGTCAAGCCGGAGAAGTTCAAGAAGGGCCTGGTCCAGCACTCCTTTGGCTGGCCGCTCGACATGTCGACGGGCGGCGGCTCCTTCCTCTACCATTTCGACGACAACCTGGTTTCGGTCGGCTTCGTCGTCCACCTCAACTATACGAATCCGACGCTCTCGCCCTTCGACGAGTTCCAGCGCTTCAAGACCCACCCGATGATCCGCGACGTCTTCGAGGGCGCCAAGCGCCTCTCCTATGGCTCGCGCGCGATCACCGAAGGCGGCTGGCAGTCGGTGCCGAAGCTGACTTTCCCGGGCGGGGCGCTGATCGGCTGCTCGGCCGGCTTCGTCAACGTGCCGCGCATCAAGGGCAGCCACAACGCCATCCTGTCGGGCATGCTGGCGGCCGAGCATCTCGTGCCGGCGCTGGCGGCAGGCCGTTCCCATGACGTCGTCGACGGCATCGAGGACAGCTGGCGTTCTTCCGAGATCGGGCGCGACCTCAAGCTTGTGCGCAACGTCAAGCCGCTCTGGTCGAAGCTCGGCACGCTCGGCGGCGTTGCGCTCGGCGGCATCGACATGTGGCTGAACCAGCTCTTCGGCTGGTCGCCCTTCGGCACGCTGAAGCACGGCAAGCCGGACCATGCCACGCTGAAGCCGATCGGCATGGTCAAGCCGATCGTCTACCCCAAGCCCGACGGCAAGATTTCCTTCGACAAGCTCTCCTCGGTCTTCCTCTCGGCGACGAATCACGAGGAGGACCAGCCGGCGCATCTGAAGCTGACGGACCCCAATGTCCCGGTGCTGCAGAACCTGCCGATCTATGGCGAGCCGGCCCGGCTTTACTGCCCGGCAGGTGTCTACGAGGTGGTCTACGCCGATCCGGAAAAGCAGACGCTGCCGCGCTTCGTGATTAACGCGCAGAACTGCGTGCACTGCAAGACCTGCGACATCAAGGATCCCGCCCAGAACATCACCTGGGCGGTGCCGGAAGGTGCGGGCGGGCCAAATTACTCGAATATGTGACGGGGAACCTGTCTGCTCAAGCAAATACCAAGCTGAAAAAGGCCGCGCCGGTTTGCCCGCGCGGCCTTTTCTGTCTTCCCTTTCGGGAGGGCTGGTCAGCCCTTGCGGATGACCGGAGCAGGCTTCTCCGGCTCCTTCGTGGCGCAGCCGCCGGCGATGCCCGCAAGGGTGAGAACGGCCGCGAGCGCGAGCGAGACCTTCTTCATTTGAAACATCCTAATCGAATCGCCGCGAGAGGCCGCGACAAAAGCAAATCTACACGTAATTTCTTGATCGAATCTATCATAAGCACAGCGCTTCCGCATGAACCCGGCGCATTTCACGTCAGCGTGACGCCGATGCCGCAGCGTGCCGGCCGGACTTGTCGCGCAGCCCGGAAACGGCCATGTTGGCGGCCTAATCGTTCAGGTCACGGTCCCGTCTACGGACCAGTTCCCGGCAGCCGGGGCGGACCGAGGGAGAATGGTGGACGTGACGTTTCAGATCGACGGCCGTAGCGCCGCTCTTATGCTTGCTTTTATCGCGGGGCTGCATGTCGGCATGCCAGCGCTCGCGCAGGCGCGTCCGGTTGACAAGTTCGAGCCGGCCGAGAGTCTCGAAGGCAATTATCTGGCGGCTGTGGTGGCAGGTTCTGCCCGCGACCTCGGCGCGGCTTCGATCTATTTGCGCGAGGCGATCAAGAACGATCCGCAGAACAGCGAATTGCTCGAGCGCGGCTTCGTCGCCTTCCTCGCCGACGGCGCGATGAACGAGACCTTCCGCGCCGCCGAGAAGCTGATCCAGCGCGATGCCACCAACGGCCTCGCCCAGCTGGCGCTCGGCGTGCGCGCGCTGAAGCAGAAGAACTACACTGCGGCCCGCACCCAGCTGCAGCGCGGCGGCCGCGGCCGCTCCGCCGACATCACCGCGACTCTGCTCGCCGCCTGGGCCTATTCCGGCTCCGGCGAGACGAACCGCGCGCTCGACACGCTGGAGCGTCTCAAGGGCGAAGCGACCTTCGACCGCTTCCGCGATTTCCATGCCGGGCTGATCCTCGACATCGCCGGCCGCCGCAACGATGCGAATCGCCGGCTCAAGGCGGCTTATGACGCCGAGAAGACCAATCTGCGCCTCGTCGATCTCTGGGCCCGCCAGCAGGCGCGCGCAGGCGACAGCGACGCGGCCCTGGCGACGCTGAACGATTTCGAGCAGCGCGTGCGCCCGAACCATCCGGTGGTGCGCGATGCCATCGCCAAGATCAGCAGCAAGGAGCCGCTGCAGCGCATCGTCGGCAACACCCAGCAGGGGGCGGCCGAGGTGCTCTATGGCCTCGCCAGTGCCGGTATTCTGCAGGGCGACGAGGCGACCGCGCTGCTTTACCTGCGCTTTGCAGCCTATCTCGACCCCGGCCACGACCTCGCCGTGCTGACGCTGGCCGATATTCTCGAGCGTGCCAAGCAGACCGAGGATGCGGTCCAGGTCTACCGGCGCATGCCCGAAAACTCGCCGCTGCGGCCGGTCGCCGACATTCAGATCGGGCTTGGCCTCGAGCAGCTCGGCAAGACCGAGGAAGCGGTCAAGCATCTCGAGACGATCATCGCGGCACGTCCGGAGGAAGTCGACGCCATCTCCGCGCTCGGCAACATCTACCGCTCGCGCAAGCGCTTCGAGGAGGCGGCGACGACCTATGACAAGGCGGTCGCCAAGCTCGGCACGCCCGGCCGTTCCAACTGGGACCTGCTCTATTCGCGCGGCATCGCCTATGAGCGCACCAAGAAATGGCCGCAGGCCGAGGCCGATCTGCGCAAGGCGCTGGATCTTATGCCGGAGGCGCTCAGCCGCGAGCGCGCGCTGGTGCTCAACTATCTCGGCTATTCGCTGGTCGACCAGAACCTCAAGCTCGAGGAGGCGCTCGGCATGCTGCGCCGCGCCGTCGAGCTCAGGCCGCGCGATGGCTACATCATCGACTCGCTCGGCTGGGCGCATTACCGCCTCGGCCGCTATGAGGAGGCGGTGACGGAGCTCGAGAAGGCGATGGAGCTGCGGCCCTCCGATCCGGTGATCAACGACCATCTCGGCGACGTCTACTGGAAGACCGGGCGCTATCTCGAGGCGCGCTTTCAGTGGAACTATGCCCGCGATCTCGGGCCGGAGCCGGATGACCTCACCCGGATCCAGCGCAAGATCGAGAAGGGGCTCGACGATCAGGCGCCCTCGGCCAATGCGGCCGAGCCGAAGAAGGATGGCGGCTGATCCTTGCCTGCCAAGCTGGCGACCCGCGCCCCGGCCAAGGTCAATCTCTCCTTGCGCGTCCTCTGCCGGCGCGCTGACGGCTATCATGAGCTCGACAGCCTCGTCGCCTTCGCCGGCGTCGGCGACGAACTGAGCCTGTCGCCGGGCGAGCCTGCCGGGGTGCAGATCGCAGGCCCGTTCGCCGCGGGCCTCTCGACCGGACCCGACAATCTCGTCCTCAAGGCCGAGCGCGCTCTACACGAAGAGATCGCCGGCCTGCGTTCCGGCCGCTTCCATCTCGTCAAGCGCCTCCCGGTCGCCTCCGGTATCGGCGGCGGCTCGGCCGATGCGGCGGCAGCGCTGCGCCTGCTGGCGCGGCACAATGATTTGCCGCTGGTGCATCCGGCTTTGCTCGCCGCCGCCGGCCGCGTCGGTGCCGATGTCCCGGTCTGTCTCGAAGCCCGCGCCCGTGTGATGGCCGGCATCGGCGAGCGCCTTGGGTCGCCGCTGCGTCCGCCGCGCCTGTTCGCACTGCTGGTCAATCCCGGCGTTGCGGTCGAGACGGCGGCGGTGTTCCGCGCGCTCGGCCTTCAGCCGGGGCAGGGGCATGTGGGCGGCAGCCAGGCATTCAGCGCGCAAGAAGCTTCGCCGGCAACGGCGGCGGTTCTGATCGCCGCGCTGGCCGCCTCCGGCAACGATCTCGAAGCGCCCGCACGAAGGGTAGCCCCTGTTATCGATGAGGTGCTGTCGGCGCTATCCGCACTTCCCAATTGCCGGCTGGCGCGCATGTCCGGCTCGGGCGCGACCTGCTTCGCCCTGTTCGACGATTGCCGCGCCAGCGCCGAGGCCGGCAAGCTTCTGGCGCATGGCCAGCCGGATTGGTGGGTGAAGCCGACTGTGCTGAGATAGGCGCCTCGGCTTCAAGCCGGAGGACGCATCATGACGCCGGCCTCTTTCCTCGCCTTTGTCGGCGTCGCCGCGCTGGTGATCTGCACGCCCGGGCCGGATACGGCGCTGACCATCCGCAACACGCTGTTCGGTGGCCGCGCTGGCGGCATGCTGACCGCGCTCGGCGTTGCGACCGGCCTCTCGATCTGGGCGCTGGCGACCAGCCTCGGTCTCGTCGCGCTTCTGGTGGCAAGCGAGCCGATCTTCCGCGCGATCCAGTATGCCGGCGCCGCCTATCTGATCTATCTCGGTATCATGGCGCTGCGGGACGCTTTTCGCCGGCAGGGGCCGGCGTCGCCGGCAACTGCCGCGATCTCGCCGCGGGGGCTTTCACCAGCTATCGCCTACCGGCAGGGGCTGATCAGCAATCTCGGCAATCCGAAGATCGCGGTCTTCTTCGCCAGCCTCCTGCCGCAGTTCGCTGCCGGCGGCAGCAGCTTCACCACGCTGTTCCTGCTCGGACTGGTCTTCGCGGCGATGACCCTGCTCTGGCTCTCAGCCTATGCGCTGGTCGTCGCCAAGGTTGGCGACGTGCTGCGGCGCTCGCAGGTTCGGCGCGTCATCGAAGCGCTGACCGGCGGGCTCCTGCTGGCGTTGGGCCTCAGGATCGCCGCCGAGCAGCGCTGACCGGCGCTAGTGCGCCCGCGCCACGCAGAAATCGACGGCGTCGTTGAGCGCCTGCTTCATCGGCGATGACGGGAACAGGCCGAGCGCGTCCTTCGCCATCTTGGCGTAGTGGCGGGCGCGCTCGATCGTGTCGGCCAGGGCGCCGTGCTTGCGCATCAGGGCCTGCGCCTCGTCGAGGTCGCCGTCGCGGACCTCGCCCTCCTGCAGGGTGCGGCGCCAGAATTCCCGTTCGCTCTCAGCGCCACGGCGGAAAGAGAGCACGACGGGCAGGGTGATCTTGCCCTCGCGGAAATCGTCACCGACATTCTTGCCGAGCTGACCCGACGAGCCGCCATAGTCGAGCGCATCGTCGATGAGCTGGAAGGCGATGCCGAGGTTGAGGCCGTAGCTGCGGCAGGCGGCGGCTTCGCCCTTCGATGACTGGGCGATCACCGGCCCGACCTCGCAGGCGGCCGCGAAGAGCTCGGCGGTCTTGCCGCGGATCACGGCGAGGTATTCGTCCTCGGTGGTTTCGGTGTTCTTGGCGGCGGCAAGCTGCATCACCTCGCCTTCGGCGATCACAGCGGCGGCGGTCGAGAGGATGTCGAGCGCGCGCAGCGAGCCGACCTCGACCATCATCCTGAAGGCCTGGCCGAGCAGGAAATCGCCGACCAGAACGCTCGCCTCATTGCCCCAGAGCATGCGGGCAGCGAGCTTGCCGCGGCGCATGTCGCTCTGGTCGACGACATCGTCGTGCAGCAGCGTCGCCGTGTGCATGAACTCGACCGAGGCCGCGAGCTTGACGTGGCCGTCGCCCTGGTAGCCGCAGAGCGCTGCCGTCGCGAGCGTCAGCATCGGCCGCAAGCGCTTGCCGCCCGAGGAGATCAGGTGGTTCGCGACCTCCGGGATCATCGTGACCTCGGAACCGGTGCGCGACAGGATCATCGCGTTGACGCGCTCCATGTCGGCGCGCGTCAGCCCGACCAGCGGCGCGATCCCGCTTTGGCCGGTGTCCTTGTCTTCGAAAGCTACGACGACGCCCACTCGCAAACTCCGGCCGTTTCTCGCGCGCTCGCGCGCCATGCCCTTGCCATGAACGTCGCATGCGTGACCAGCCCCCGGCAATCCTTTCGCGGCGCAGCAGATTGACGCTGCGCTGCCGCGCGAACCGGTGGCTGCGATCTTTCCTGTTGCGCCGAGGCTGCCCGGCGGGCTCCATGACGGCATGCATGAACTCGTCCGCTCGAACGACATCGTCCTGCTCGGGGCCATCGAGGCGCTCCTGGCCTCGGCCGACCTGGGTTGCCTGATTGCCGATCAGCACATCAGCGCGCTCGAAGGCATGATCGGTGCCTTTCCGCGGCGCCTCCTGGTGCGTGAGCAGGACAGCAAGCGCGCTCGCGCTTTGTTGATCGAGGCGGGCTACGGCGACGAGTTGCGCCATGAACCCTGAGGCTCCGGGTCTCGGCGAAATCGCCGAGGACCGGCTGCTGGGAGGCCGCCTGCGCCTGCTGCAGCCGGTGAAGGGCCATCGCGCCGGGTCGGATGCGGTGCTGCTTGCCGCGGCGATCCCGGAACTGGGCGAGGGGCCGCTCGCCGATTTTGGCGCCGGCGTCGGCACGGTCGGGCTTGCCGTCGCCTCGCGGCAGCCTGGGCTCAGTGTCGTCCTGGTCGAGCGCGATCCCGACCTGGCTGCGCTCGCAGCCCGCAATGCCGAGCTGAACGATCTGGCTGGGCGCGTGCGCACCATGGTCGGGATGATCGGCGAGCGGAGCGCGGACCTCGCCCGGGAGGGTCTGACGGCGGCCTCCATGGCCTGGGTCGCGATGAATCCGCCCTTCTTCGAATCAGGCGAGATGCGCGAATCCCCGGTCGCCAACCGGCGTGCGGCGCATGTCGCCGGCCAATCGCTCGCCGATTGGCTGAAGACGGCTCGCCATGTGCTGAAGCCGGGTGGTGGCGTCAGCGTCATCCACCGCGCCGAAGCGCTGGGGACGATTCTCGCAGCTCTGGAGACGGGCTTCGGCGCGATCGAAACCCGCCCGATCCACGGCCAGGCCGGGCGGCCGGCGATCCGGGTGATCGTCTCTGCGCGGCTCGGCAGCAGAAAGCCGGCAGCGTTGCTGCCGGCTCTCGTTCTCAACGGGGCCGATGGACGCTTCACCGCCTTCAGCGAAGCGCTCCATCGCGGCGAGGCCGTGCTCGCCTAGTTTGGCTCAGCGGCAGATGCGGCGCTCGCGCACCACCCAGCCCCAGCCATCCCAATAGCGGACCGGGCGGCTAAAGCAGCGCGGGCCGTAGTAGCCGCCGCCGTAGCCGTAAGCGGGACGGCCATAGCCATAATAGGGGCGGCCATAGTAACCGCCGCCGCCCCAGCCGGGCCGGCCATAATAGCCGCCACCACCCCACCCCTGTGCGTCGGCCGGAGTTGCCGTGACCGCTCCGATGCCGAGTGCGGCCACCCCGAGGGAAGCTGCGGCTGAAAGTCCAAGAACGAGTTTGCGAAGCATGGCTACCTCCTTCGCGAGTGCCCTACGGCCTGTGCCGGGGTCATCGGGTGTCATCATTGCGGCGAGCTTGCAGCATCGAGGCTGAACGGCGCGTGGCCGGGCCGTTCAGCCGTTCTTCATCCGCCCTGGCGCCGTGTCAGCGGCAGACGCGCACCGGGCGGATCACCCAGCGCCAGCCGTTCCAGACGCGCCGGTCGACGACATAACAACGCGGACGGTAGACCGGGCGGCCGTAATAGCGGCGCGGACTATAGTAAGGGCGGCCGTAATACTGAGCCTGCTCGACCAGCCCGCCGCCGGTCGAAGCGGCGGGAGCGCCAGCCGCGATCGGCGCAGCGCTGGCCGGGGCGACAGAAAGGCCGGTGAAAAGCAGCGCGCCGGCACCGAACAGGGCGGCAGCGATACGGTTCGACAGCATGGTAACTCTCCTACTCATCGCATCGGCCCGTCTCAAGCACTCGCCCCGAATGCCGCGGTCCGTTCGATGTGGCACATCTTGCGCCTGCCTTCCTGAACGCGTCCTTGGGCCGGGGTTCAGGCAGCGTTCATCCCGCCGAGCTTGACCATGAGCGCCGCCAGCCCCTAATCACGCCGCAAGTTTCCCGACAGTTTAAAAGGCTGATGCCCTTGGCCGCGTCCTCCAACCCGCTGAACCCGACCCGTTCGTTCCAGGGATTGCTGCTGACCTTGCAGCGCTTCTGGGCCGAGCGCGGCTGCGTCATCCTCCAGCCCTACGACATGGAGGTCGGCGCCGGCACCTTCCATCCAGCGACGACATTGCGCGCGCTCGGACCGAAGCCCTGGAAGGCGGCCTATGTCCAGCCCTCGCGCCGCCCCAAGGACGGCCGCTATGGCGAGAATCCCAACCGGCTGCAGCACTATTACCAGTTCCAGGTCATCCTGAAGCCGTCGCCGCCCGACCTGCAGCAGCTCTATCTCGACTCGCTCAAGGCGATCGGGGTTGATCTCGCTTTGCACGATGTCCGCTTCGTCGAGGACGATTGGGAAAGCCCGACGCTGGGCGCCTGGGGCCTCGGCTGGGAGTGCTGGTGCGACGGCATGGAAGTCAGCCAGTTCACCTATTTCCAGCAGGTCGCCGGCGTCGAATGCGCCCCGGTCGCGGGTGAGCTGACTTACGGGCTCGAGCGCCTGGCCATGTATGTCCAGGGCGTCGAGAACGTCTACGACCTCAACTTCAACGGGCTCGACGGCGAGGACCGCATCTCTTATGGCGACGTCTTCCTGCAGGCCGAGCAGGAGTTCTCGCGGCACAATTTCGAGCACGCCAACACCGAGGTGCTGTTCCGGCACTTCAGTGACGCGGAAGCCGAGTGCAAGGCGCTGCTCGCCGCCGGCGAGGCCGACATCGGCAGCAACGATCCCAGCCACAAGCTCGCTCTGCCGGCCTATGACCAGTGCATCAAGGCGAGCCATGTCTTCAACCTGCTCGATGCGCGCGGCGTGATCTCGGTTACCGAGCGCCAGAGCTACATCCTGCGCGTGCGCGAGCTCGCCAAGGCCTGCGGCGCGGCCTGGCTGAAGACCGCCGGCGGGGGAGCGAACTGATGCCTGATCTCCTGCTCGAACTCTTCTCCGAGGAAATCCCGGCGCGCATGCAGCGCAAGGCGGCGGAGGACCTGAAGAAGCTCGTCACCGATGCGCTGGTCGAGCGCGGCCTGACCTATGAGGGCGCCAAGGCCTTCGCCACGCCGCGCCGGCTCGCCCTCACCGTTGCCGGCTTGCCGGTGCGCGGCCGCGATGTCCGCGAGGAGCGCAAGGGCCCGCGCGTCGGCGCGCCGGATGCTGCCGTGCAGGGCTTCCTCAAGGCGGCGGGGCTCACCTCGCTCGCTGAGGCGACCATCATCAGCGATCCGAAGAAGGGCGATTCTTACGTCGCCGTGATCGAGAAGCCGGGGCAGGAGACGGTCCAGGCCATCGCCGAGATCGTGCCGGCGGTGATCCGCGCCTTCCCCTGGCCGAAATCGATGCGCTGGGGCAAGGCCTCGGCCGGGAGCGGCTCATTGCGCTGGGTCCGCCCGCTGCATTCGATCCTCTGCACCTTCGGCGCCGAGACCGAGGATCCGGAGGTGGTGCCATTCGAGGTCGATGGCATCAAGTCGGGCAATATCACCTACGGCCATCGCTTCCATGCGCCGGGGCCGATTCCCGTCAAGCGCTTCGAGGACTATGTCGCCAGCCTCGAGCGGGCCAAGGTCGTGCTCGACGCCGATCGCCGCAAGGAGATCATCGCGACCGACGCCAAGAACCTCGCCTTCGCCGCCGGCCTTGAGCTGGTCGAGGATGAGGGGCTGCTGGAGGAGGTCGCCGGCCTCGTCGAATGGCCGGTGGTGCTGCTCGGCGATTTCGAGGAGCGCTTCCTCGAAATTCCGGGCGAGGCGATCCGCGCCACCATCCGCGCCAACCAGAAATGCTTCGTGCTGCGCGATCCCAATTCCGGCGAGCTGGCCAACCGCTTCATCCCGGTCTCGAACCTGATGGCCAGCGATGGCGGCTTGGCGATCACCGCCGGCAATGGCCGCGTCGTGCGCGCCCGCCTCTCCGACGCCGCTTATTTCTGGCAGACCGATCGCGGCTCGCTGCCCGATCTCGGTACGCTGAAGGACAGCGCCGAGAAGCTCGGGCTCGACCTGTCGAAGCCGCTCGACCAGCGCATGGCCAAGCTCGACAGGCTCGGCGTCGTCTTCCACGCTAAGCTCGGCACGCAAGGCGAGCGCGTCCAGCGCATCGCGGCGCTGGCGAAGGAACTGGCGGAAATCATCGGCAAAGACTTGCCGGATGTAGAGCGTGCCGAATTGGTCAAGAACGCCGAGCGCGCCGCCAGGCTGGCCAAGGCCGATTTGCCGACCGAGATGGTCGGCGAGTTCCCCGAATTGCAGGGGCTGATGGGGCGGAAATACGCCGAGTTGCAGGGTGAGAATCCCTCGGTCGCCGCGGCGATCGAGGAGCACTACAAGCCGCTCGGCCCGTCCGACCGCGTGCCGACCGACCCGGTCTCGGTCGCCGTCGCGCTCGCCGACAAGCTCGACACGCTCGTCGGCTTCTGGGCGATTGACGAGAAGCCGACCGGGAGCAAGGACCCCTACGCGCTGCGCCGCGCGGCGCTGGGCGTGATGAGGATTCTGATCGACAACACGATTAAATGCAGCCTGAGCGTCCTCACCGAATGCACACTGTTTGCGTTCGTTGGCCACCTGAATCGTATGGGAAACGTCTTTGTCTCGATCTATGAAGATGGACCTGTTTTCCGAACGTCTAGGAAAGCGAATTTTGCGGATCGGAAGATTTGGTCTGAGAACAACCGCTTAATCGTAGGGAGGGTCGAGAAACCCGACGAGTGGGTCAATGATCCTGAGGCGTCACTGCTAACAGACAGCAAGTCTGGTATTCGTGAGGAGCTGGCTGAGCTTTTGAGCTGGCCCATTGTTCTCGATGGTCTCGTATCCTTCTTCCACGACCGGCTGAAGGTCATGCTGCGCGACCAGGGCGCGCGCCATGATCTGGTCGATGCGGTGCTGGCGGGTGCCGGTTCGGGCTCCCCTTCTCCCCTTGCGGGAGAAGGTGGCATCGCGTCAGCGATGACGGATGAGGGGTCTCGCGACGTTGCCATTACCAGCGCCCTGCCGACGCAAACCGGTGAGGACGGTGCGACCCCTCATCCGTCTGCTGCGCAGACACCTTCTCCCGCAAGGGGAGAAGGGAGGAGCCCGCAAGGGCAGGTCGGCGGTTCCGACGACCTCCTGCTCATCACCCGCCGCGTCGCCGCGCTCGGGCGCTTCCTCGAGACCGAGGACGGCAAGAGCCTGCTCGCCGGCTACAAGCGCGCCGCCAATATCCTCAAGGCTGAGGAGAAGAAGGACGGCGAGGGCGCCTTCGCCGGTGCGGCCGATCTCCAGCTCATCGCCGCTGCCGGGCTGATTGAGGAGAAGGCGCTCGCGGTTGCACTGGCCCAGGCGACGCCGAAGGCGGAGGCGGCGGTCGCTGCCGAGGATTATGAGGGCGCCATGACGGCGCTCGCCGAGCTCAGGCCGGCGGTCGACGCCTTCTTCGACAAGGTCACGGTCAACGATCCCGATCCGGCCTTACGCGCCAACCGCCTCAAGCTGCTGAACCAGCTGCGCGAGGCGACGCGCGCGGTCGCGGATTTCTCGCGGATTGCGGGTTAGAGCGCGACATAAAACCCCTCTCCCGGATGGGAGAGGGGCAGGGGTGAGGGACCGCCGCTGATTATTGGAGTGGGACGGCGCCGTTGCGCCTTCTACGGATAGGGCAGGCCCTCATCCCTGCCCTTCTCCCACACGGGAGAAGGGTTCCCCGCGCCCTTTGACCCAACATTCCAACACCTCAGCCAGCTACCCTTCCGGAACTTTTTCCCACGGCTCGACGTTCTCTTGCCCGAGAACGCTGCCTGCGAATGCGTCGCAGCTAGCGCCTCGGGGGGCCGGCTTTCGGCCGCGATAAGAGGATTTGAGCCATGAGCATTCTGATTTCGCTTCTGATCACCATTCTGGTGATCGCTCTGGTGCTTTATCTCGTGCGGATGCTGCCGCTCGACAGCAACATCAAGAACATCGTCCAGATCATCGTCATCATCATCGGCATCATCTCGCTGCTGCGTTATCTCGCGGTCTTCTAGAACCCGTCCCGATCAGCTTGCGCTGCAAGCTGATCGGTAAAACAGCCTCTAATCTAAAGTGAGAGCCAAAGGGGCCGCCGTCATGCTCGCCCCGTGGCGAGCGTCCATGTGAACTCGCCTTCGTGGCGAGCGCCTGGATGGTCGGGACAAGACCCGGCCATGGCGGTGGTGACGTTTCGGCAGCTGGATTGACGAAAATCCCGCACTGATCCAGAATCCCGTTGGTCCAGAGGGCCCCGGACGCGACCCGTCCCGGGGCCCTTTCCCGTTTGGGCATGTTCACGCAGGAGCGGCGACCGCTCTTGCGGCCGGAGCATGCCCGACAGATCGAGCGATCGCCGCGATGAATTCGCAGAACCGCACCACCCATATCCGCCTGACCTCGCATCCCGAGCCTGGCAACGCCTCGACCCGCTTCCCGATCCAGTGGGGCGCCTCGACCCCGGAGGAACGCGGCCCGGTCATCGCCTCGACCACGGCGCCGGGGGATCGCAACGTCATCGGCGCCCATGGCGGCTCCTATTCGGTCTATCGCGCGCTCGCCATCTCCGCCCGCGCCATGAACCCGGCGCAGCGCCCGGACCTGACCAACACCTACCCGACCTCAGACATCCTGCCGCAGCCGCAATGGTTCGAGCCTGGCAGGATCGTCTCGCTCGATCCGTTCGGCCATCGCGTCGCCCAGGATTTCGGCAAGTGGATCGGCGAGGGCATCGACATCCGCCCGACCATCGCGGTCACCAAGGCGCGGCTCAACCTGCCCGAGATCCTCGCCGCCATGGCCGGACATCGGCTCGCGGCGGATGGCGCCATCCTGCACGGCTCCGGCGATATCAGTGTCACCAAGATCGCGGTCGATCCGGTCTGGCACCTGCCGGGGATCGCCGAGCGCTTCGCCACCAGCGAAAACGAGCTGCGCCGGACGCTGTTCGAGCAGACCGGCGGCATGTATCCCGAGCTGGTGACGCGGCCCGACCTCAAGGTCTTCCTGCCGCCGATCGGCTCGATCACCGCCTATGTCATCGGCGAGGTCTCGGCGATCTGCGACCCGAAGAAGACGCTCGCCTGCCGCGTCCATGACGAGTGCAACGGCTCTGATGTCTTCGGCTCCGACATCTGCACCTGCCGGCCCTATCTCGTTCACGGCATCGAGGAGGCGGTGAAGGAGGCGCAGGCCGGCGGCGTCGGCCTGATCGTCTACAACCGCAAGGAGGGCAGGGCGCTCGGCGAGGTCACCAAGTTCCTCGTCTACAACGCCCGCAAGCGCCAGGAGGGCGGCGACTCCGCCGCGACCTATTTCGAGCGCACCGAATGCGTCGCCGGCGTCCAGGATGCCCGCTTCCAGCAATTGATGCCGGATGTGCTGCATTGGCTCGGTGTCAGGAAGATCGACCGGCTGATGTCGATGTCGAACATGAAATACGACGCCATGGTCGAGAGCGGCATCGAGATCGGCGAACGCGTCGCCATCCCGCCCGAGCTGGTCCCGCCGGATGCCTCGGTCGAAATCGAGGCCAAGAAGGCGGCGGGCTATTACTCGCCTGACGGCGCCCCCGGCGACAACGCCCTCAAGGCCACTGTCGGCCGCGACCTCGAAAAGTTCTGAACCCGCCTATGCCTGACTCCAATCCCGACGCCGTTCGCCAGCTGCTCAAGCCGGCCGCCGTCCGCGAGCGTGCGCATGAGATGCTGCGGCTCGGCCTTTCCGGCAAGCTGACGCATTTCAGCGTCCACCCTGAGCGGCTCGCGGCCTGCGCCGCCTATGTGCTCGAGACGATCCGCCAGAACTACCCGTCGCTCGACATCCCCTTCCATGCCCGCTGGCGCCATTTTGTCATCGCCGGCATGGACCGCTGGAAGGTGCTGGATGCCGGCGCCCAGTTCGCCGACGCCCGGGCGAGGGGCCGTGCTGCCTATGATCTTGCGGTCGTCAGCGTCCTGCTCGATGCCGGCGCCGGCGCCGACTGGCGCTACCGCGATGCGGTGACCGGCCAGAGCATCGGCCGTTCGGAAGGGCTGGCGCTGGCCTCGCTCGACATGTTCGCCGCCGGCGCCTTCTCCAGCGATCCGGCGCAGCCATTGCGCGTCGACAGCGAGGCGCTAAGGCATCTCGACGCCGCGGCGCTGGCCGATGGCTTCCAGGTTTCGGAAGGCAATCCGCTCGTCGGGCTGGGGGGCCGCGCCGCGCTGCTCAACCGCCTCGGCGAGGAGCTTGAAAAGCATGGGCTGACCCGGCCGGGTGACCTGTTCGACCGACTGATGGAGGCGGCCGAGGGCCGCTCGATCCGCGCCGCTTATATCCTCTCGCAGGTGCTGGAGGTGCTGGGCGGCATCTGGCCGTCGCGCCTGAGCTACGCCGGCATCGCGCTCGGCGACAGCTGGAAGCATCCGTTGATCGCGCCGGGCGCGGTGACGGCCGGCATCGTGCCTTTCCACAAGCTCTCGCAATGGCTGAGCTATTCGCTGATCGAGCCGCTGCAATGGGCCGGCATCCAGGTCGTCGGCATCGACGATCTCACCGGCCTGCCGGAATACCGCAATGGCGGACTCCTGCTCGATCTCGGCGTCCTCGCGCTGAAGGACGTAGCCGATGCCGTGCGCGGCCACGAGGTCGGCTCACAGCTCGTCGTCGAATGGCGGGCGCTGACGGTTGCGCTGCTCGACAAGATCGGCGAGCTGATACGCGCCGAGCTCGGCATGAGCGCCGAGCAGTTGCCGCTTGCCAAGGTGCTGGAAGGCGGTACCTGGGCCGCTGGCCGCCGGATCGCCCGCGAAAAGCGCGAAGGCGGCGGTCCGCCCTTGACCATCGTCAGCGACGGCACGGTATTCTAAGCAACCAAAAGAAGACGAAGGGGATCAAGGCTACATGACCACGAGCGTGAACGGCGTAACCGTCGTCGACCACCCGCTGGTGCAGCACAAGCTGACGCTGATGCGCGAGAAGGACCGCTCGACCAAGAGCTTCCGCCAGCTCCTCAACGAGATCGGCATGCTGCTCTGCTACGAGGTCACGCGCGACCTGCCGACCGAGCTGATCGAGATCGAGACGCCGCTGCAGAAGTCGATGCAGCCGATCATCTCCGGCAAGAAGCTGGTTTTCGCGCCGATCCTGCGCGCCGGCGTCGGTTTTCTCGACGGCATGCTGGAGCTGGTCCCGGCGGCGCGCGTCGCCCATATCGGCCTCTACCGCGATCCGCAGACGCTGCAGGCGGTCGAATACTATTTCAAGGCGCCTTCCGACATCGCCGACCGCATGATCGTGGTGATGGACCCGATGCTGGCGACGGCGAACTCGGCGGTCGCGGCGGTCGACCGGCTGAAGGAGCGCGGCGCCAAGGATCTGCGTTTCGTCTGCCTGCTGGCTGCCCCCGAAGGAATCGCCCGCTTGCGCGATTCCCATCCCGACGTTCGCATCTGGACGGCAGCGATCGACGAGCATCTCAACGATCACGGCTACATCGTGCCCGGCCTCGGCGATGCCGGCGACCGCATGTTCGGGACCCGCTAAGCCATAAAGGAAGGCCCACGCCGTTGCCGCCGCGGGCCTTCCGCTGTCGCGTCAGTCGACCACCTCGACCACACGGCGGGTACGCGGCTCGACGATCACCGGCTGGTCGTTGACGACCGTATAGCGATAGCCGGACGCTCCGTATTCGGCCGGCACCTGGCGATAGACCACGCCGCGTGAGGGCAGCACGGTGCCAACTTCCACAGGCTCGCTATAGCGATACGACCGCATGCGCTGCGCCGTCACGAAGTTCCGGAAGGCCGCTTCGTCGTTGATCATCGTGCCTCCGGCCGGGTCCCGCCTCAGCGGTGGAGACGCCGAGGGGCCACCGGGCATCATCGGGTCGGCGAGAGCCGGATCGCGAATGGCCGAGCCGCCGGCCGGATCGCGGATGATGGGCCCGGTGCTCTGCGCGATGGCGGTGGCGGGAAGGGCAGCGAGGGCTGCGACGACGAGAATCCGTTTCATCGTGATTGACCTCCTAGAGATGCAAAGCCCCAAAAGCCCCACTTGGAAACGTGACCGCGAGCGGTCGGGTTCCTGTCGGCGCGATCACAAAAAATTGCGGCCCGCCCCGTTGCCGGGGGCGGGCCTTGCGATCCGGATGGTCACTCAGGCCGTGACGGCGCGAGCGGCGAGCGGATCGACCTCAGGTCATTCGATGATCTGGACGATGCGGCGGCTCTGCGGCTCGACCAGCACGGCGCGGTTGTTCACCACCGTGTAGCGATAGCCGCTGGCGCGCTCGCCGAACTCGGCCGGGACCTCGCGATAGACCACGCCCCGCTGCGGCAGCACGGTGCCGACCGTTACCGGCTCGGCATAGGTGTAGGACGGCACGCGCTGCTCGACCACATAGCTGCGGAAGCGCGGGGTGTTGTCGCCGATGATCCCACCGGTCACGCCGCCGACGACCGCGCCACCGACGCCGCCGACCACTGCGCCGACCGGGCCGCCGACCACGGCGCCGCCGACGGCACCCGCAGTCGCGCCGCCGACGATGCCGCTCGCGGCACCGCCCTGGGCGCCCTCCGGATTCTGGGCGAAGGCCGCAGCCGGAACGATGGCGAGGGCCGTAACCAGAGCAAGTTTCTTGAACATGTCCGTTCTCCTTCAGAGGGGAAACCTCTGAAAAGGAAACGGGAAAGCGCCCGGCAGGGTTCCACTTCGGGGGTCACGAGCTGTGTACGATCGTAACCGGACCTATCGATTCTTTTGATTTTCCGGCGAGTTAGTGTCGATCACGAGCTCGATTCCTGCAGCCAGGAAATCGCAAACCTGGGTGCGCTCTGGTGCGCGCCCCGGATTCTCGAACAATTCGCTGACCGTCGCTTCCTCTGAGAGGAAGAGGAAATCGGCGTGGCTTCCGCTCTCCGGATAGGCGTCGATGGCGTGCCAGGTGCCGCGGTGGAACAGCACGCCCTCGCCGTCGAGCCGGAAGGCGCGCAGCATCTCCGGCGCCGGCGGCGTTTCGGACGGTTCTGCGACCACGATGATCGCCGGAGGACCGCCGAGCGGTTGGCGCGCCTCGGTGACGTGCAGGTGCCGCTCGATCAGGGCGACGGCGAAGGGCCGCGCGTGATAGCGCACGATCTGCACTCGCGGCCGGCTCCCGGCAGTGAAGGGCTGGATCCAGATGTCGTAGCCCTCGCGGCCCGTATCGCGCTCTCCCGCGGGAGTGAGGATGCGGCCATAAGGAGCGAAGGCTTCGGCGGAGATCGGGGAGACGGGCAGGACGATGCGGCGCATGCCACATCGTAGAGCGAGCCGCGCAAAAGAAAACGGCGGGCATGAAGCCCGCCGTTCGGTAGGTAAATGATCCGAGACGCTTACTGCTTCGGCGCGGCGGCAAGCACCGGCGAGAGCTTGTCGGCGTCGCGCTTGATCAGCGCGGTGAAGCCGGCCGGGGTGCGCTCTTCCTTCGTCGGCAGCACGGTGCCGAGGTCGAGGAGGCGCTTCTTGACGGTCTCGTCGTTCAGCGCTTTGTCGAGCGCGTCAACGAGCTTGTCGACGGCTTCCTTCGGCACGCCCTTCGGCGCGGCAATGCCGTTCCAGGCCTCGATCTGGTATTCCGGCAGCCCGGCTTCCTTGGTGGTGGGAACGTCGGGCAGGGCCGGCGAGCGCTGCGTCGAGGCGATGGCATAGGCCTTGATCGTGCCGGCCTTGACCTGCTCGGCGACGCTGACGATCTGGTCGCACATGAAGTCGATCTGGCCGGAGACGAGATCGTTCAGCGCCGGGCCGGTGCCACGATAGGCGACCGAATTCAGCTTCGGTACGCCGAGCTGGCCCTTGAGCAGGGTGCAGGTCGTCCACGACACCGAGCCGACGCCGGCATGGGCCTCGTTCACCTTGTCGGTGTTCGTCTTCACATAGGCGACGAACTCCTTGAGGTCCTTCGGCTCGAAGTTCTTCTTCGCGACGATCAGGATCGGCGTACCGCCGGCGAGCCCGATCGTCTGCATCCCGTTGATCGGGTCGTATTTCAGGCCGGGATAGGTCGCGGGCGCCGCCGAGAAGGTGCCGAGATGGCCCATCGCGATGGTGTAGCCGTCCGGCGTCGCCGTCAGCGCGCGGGTGATGCCGGTAGTGCCGCCGGCGCCGGCGACGTTCTCGACCACGACCTGTTGGCCGAGGGTCTTCGACATGTTCTCGCCGACGATGCGGGCGATGATGTCTGTGGGGCCGCCGGCCGCGAAGGGCACGATCATGGTGATCGGCCGCTCCGGGTACTTGGACTGGGCCTGAGCCGGCAGCGCCAAGGCGAGCGCTGCGGCGAGGCTGAGGGCGAGCTTCTTCATGGGTAATCCTCCCTGACGCGATATCCTGAAGATGGTGGAGCGGGGGTGGGTGACAACCCCGTCATTCGGTGAAGACCTCGTCGCGCTTTTTCGACATCGACGGCAGCAACGCGATGACGAGGATCGCGACGGCGACCAGCAGCAGCCCGGCCGAGATAGGCCGCTCGATGAAGGTCATGAACGAGCCGCGCGAGATGATCAGCGCCTGCCGCAGCTTCTCCTCCATCAGCTTGCCCAGCACGAAGCCGAGCAGCATTGGGGCGGGCTCGAAGCCGAGCTTGATCAGGATGTAGCCGAACAGCCCGAACATGGCGGTGAAGGCGACGTCGACCGGCTGGTTGTTCACCGAGTAGATGCCGATCGAGCAGAAGATCAGGATCGCCGGGAACATCAGGCGGTAGGGCACCTGCAGCAGTTTCACCCAGAGCCCGACCAGCGGCAGGTTGATGATCAGCAGCATCAGGTTGCCGATCCACATCGAGGCGATCATGCCCCAGAACAGGTCGGGGTTCTTGGTCATCACCTGCGGGCCAGGGATGATGCCGTGGATGGTCATCGCGCCGACCATCAGCGCCATCACCGCATTCGGCGGGATGCCGAGGGTGAGCAGCGGGATGAACGCGGTCTGGGCGCCGGCGTTGTTGGCCGCCTCCGGTCCGGCGACACCCTCGATCGCGCCCTTGCCGAAGCGCGACGGGTCCTTGGCGATCTTCTTCTCCACCGTATAGCTGGCGAAGGGGCCGAGCACGGCGCCGTTGCCGGGCAGGATGCCGAGGATCGCGCCGATGCCGGTGCCGCGTAGGACAGGCATGGCCGCCTGCTTGATGTCGCTCCAGCCCGGCAGGAGCCGGCCGATCTTGGCGCGGACGACGTCGCGCGCCTCCGGGTTCTCCAGATTGCGCAGCACCTCGGCGAAGCCGAACACGCCCATCGCCAGCACGGCGAAGTCGATGCCGTCGGAGAGTGGAGGGAAGCCGAAGGTCATGCGCTCCTGGCCGGTCTCGAGATCGGTGCCGACCGTCGAGAGCAGCAGGCCCAGCATGATCATGCAGAAGGCCTTGAGGATCGAGCCGCGCGCCAGCACGACTGCAAAGCACAGGCCCATCACCATCAGCGAGAAATACTCGGCCGGCCCGAAGAGCAGCGCCAGCTTGGTCAGCGGCGCCCCTAGCGCCGCGATGACGACGGTGGCGACGCTGCCGGCGAAGAACGAGGCGAGCGCGGCGGTGCCGAGCGCGACGCCGGCGCGGCCCTGCCTGGCCATCTGGTGCCCGTCGAGCGTCGTCACCACGGAGGTGGCCTCGCCGGGGATGTTGACGAGGATCGCCGTGGTCGAGCCGCCGTACTGGGCGCCGTAATAGATGCCCGCCAGCATGATCAGCGCGCCGACCGGATCGAGCCCGAAAGTGATCGGCAGCAGCATGGCGATCGTGGCGATCGGCCCGACGCCCGGTAGCACGCCAACCAGCGTGCCGACCAGACAGCCGATGAAGCAGAGCGCGACGTTCTGGAGGGTGAGCGCGACACCGAAGCCGAGCCCGAGATGGGCGAACATTTCAGACATCTATCAGATTCCCAGCAGCCAGGGCGCCAGCGGGATAGGCAGGCTCAGCGCGTATTTGAAGAGGAGGGCGCAGGCAGTCGTCATCGCCACCGCGAAGATGGCGAGTTCCTTGATCCTGACATCCTCGGCCGCGAGGCCGGCAATGAACACGACCAGGGGGCCGGACACCAGCATGCCGAGCTGGGGCACCTTGAGCGGGCCGATCTCGAAGCCGCGGATCGTCAGGCCGAAGACGACCGCCGCGCCGAGCACGAACAAGACACCGCGCCAGGACCAGCCACTGAGCTTCTCGCCCTTGTAGCGCAGTGCGTTGAAGGCCAGCAGTGCACCGAGTGCGGCGCAGATCACCGCGATCGACTTGGGCAGCATGCCCGGGCCGATCTGGCGCAACGTGCCGAGCGGCAGGTCGCGCGCCAGAAACAGCGCCAGCGCGGCGAGCGCGATCATGAACAGGCCGCCCGCGAAATCCTGCGTCGAGCGGATGCGCCAGCCTTGCGCGGCCTCGATCTTGTTCAGACTCATCAATGTCCTCCGGCTCGGGTGGTTGCAGTGCGCGGAGCAGACTTCCTGCCGCGCCCGGTTACGCTGAACGGCAGAATGTTGCCGTCGTCGATCAGGGTTACGCTCTCGCGCAGGATGGCGAGGAAATCGTCGCGCGCCGCAAGCTTCTGATGCGGCCGCCAGGCGACGCCGACCAGCGCGCCGGGCGGCGGTGGGTCAAGCAGCGCGCCACGCAGGCGCCGCATTGTCACTCCGGGAAAGCTCAGCCGCGAAACCCAGTCCGGCGCCAGCGCCATGCCGAGCCCGGCTGCGACCGCCGACATCATCGCCGGCTTCTCGGTCGCCTCGATGGTGACGTTGGGAACCGCGCCGACGCTCTCGAAATAGGCCATGACGAGGTCGTAGGCGAAGGGACGGATGCGCTTCGACGGCACGACGAAGGGCTCGCCGACCAGGTCCTGCATGGTCAGATGCTCACGTGCGGCGAGCGGGTGGCTCTCGCTCAGCACGACGATCGGTCGCTCCACGCGCAGGATCTCGAAGGCGCAGTCGGTCGGCTTGCGTGGCGGGCGCAGCAAAGCGAGGTCGAGCTTGCCGGCCTCCAGCATCTGCACCAGCGGCGCCGTCATCGCCTCGACGAACTTGATCTCGATGCCGGGATGGCGCGAGCGGAAGGTGACCAGCGCTTCCGGCACGAAGCTCGACGATGCCGCATCGATCGCGCCGACCCGCAACACCTTGCTCGAGGCCAGCGAGGCCTCGCGTACCGAGCGGGAAGCACGCTCCATCCGGACCAGGATGGCCTTGGCCTCTTCCAGCATGATGAGCCCGGCGCGCGTGAGCGCGACCTGCCGCGTGGTGCGGGTCAGGAGGCTGACGCCAAGCTCGTCCTCGAGCGCGCTGATCTGGCGTGAAAGTGCTGGTGGTGCGAGGCCGAGCCGCTCGGCAGCTCTGCCGAAGTGCAGCTCTTCCGCCACCGCGATGAAACATCGCAGTTGCCGCAGATCCATGGTTGGTGCGCTCCCCTCTGGCGTATCGCTTTTTGTGATATCGTCCAGTCGTTTCGGTTATGCCCTTTAGCGCCTATCGCCAGTTTTGCGACCCTAGAGCAATTCATAATTTTTTGGCAACAAAGCTCGCAAGCACGAAAGCGGCGTCCACAGGGTGAACCCCGACGCCGCGATCGGCCATGCTGCAGGGACTTATCTTTGCAGGTTTGTGGGTGCCGAACCGAGCCCGGTCAAGCCGTCGGAGCGTTAGCTCGCTTGGCGCTCCACAATCCGGCGACGCGGCCGTCGATCAAGGCGAGCCCGGCGAAGATCGCCGCCATGCCGGCGAAATGGCGCGGCAGCAGCTCCTCGCCAAGGAGGCCGGAGCCGAGCAGGATGGCACTGACCGGGATCAGGAAGGTCACGAGCATGACATTGCTCGCCCCGGCCGTGCGCATGATCCGGAAGAAGATGATGTAGGCCAGCGCCGTCGAGATCAGCGCCAGGCCGATCGCAGCGAGGACGGCTTGCTGCGACGGGACCGGCAGCGTCCATGGCGGATGCAGGACAAAGACGATCGGAACGATCATCACGGTCGAGGCGCTGAGCTGGCCGGTGGCGGCGACGAGCGGCGGCAGGCCGCGGAAGCGGCGGCCAAACAGGCCGGAGAAGGCATAGGACACTGCGGCGAGAACGCAGGCGAGCTGTGCCATGAGGTTGGAGCCGAGGCCGCCGAGCGCGTCGGGACCCATCAGGATACCGACACCGACAAGGCCGGCCAGCACGCCGCCGAGCTTCAGCCCGGTCGCCTTCTCATTTGCAAAGCAGTGCATCACCAGCACCGAGAAGATCGGCGTGGTCGCGTTCAGGATCGAGGCGAGGCCGCTGGCGATCTGCTGCTGGCCCCAGAGGAACAGGCTGAACGGGATCAGGTTGTTGAGGATGCCCATGCCGAAGAAGGCGAGCCAGAGGCTGCGCCCTACCGCCATGGACTGCCCGGTGATCCGCACCACGAGCAGCAGCGACAGCGCCGCCAGACCGACGCGCACCTGCACGACGGCGAAGGGCGGCCATTCCGCCACGGTGAGCTTGTTGAAGAAGAACGAGCCGCCCCACAGGATCGAGAGGGCGACGAGCAGGAGCCATTCTAGCGGGCCCATGCGCAGCGAGGGAGCGACGGTTGACTGTGTCATGACGGAAGCTGTCCTCGCAGGGCGGGTCATCCTGCGTCAGTAGGCAGCCGGGCAGGGCCCGGCCACCCGATTTCCGCTAGTCTCAGGCCGGTTCGGCTTCGCGCGCCGCCCACATCGCCTTGAAGGCGGGCCGGGCATGGCAGGCATCGAGCCAGGCCTTGACGTTCGGCGCCGCGTCGAAGAGCTGGGTCGCCGGTTTGGCATAACGGATGACCTCGGCGACATTGATGTCGGCGACGGTGAAGCGCCCGCCCATCACAAAGCCCCCGCCCTCGGCCAGCGCCTTGTCGAGCACCGCAAAGGGAGCGGGGAGGGCGGCGAGAGCCGTGGCGACGATGGCGGGATCGCGCTTTTCCGGAGGATAGGCAGCCAGATGATAGGTCAGGTTCAGCGCCTGCGTCTCGCATTCGGTCGCGGCCCAGAGCGACCACATCGCTGCGAGCCCTTCTTCTTGCACATCCTTCGGCGCGACCGGGCCGCCATGCTTGCGGGCGAGATAGAGATTGATCGCCAGGGATTCGTGCAGGACGAAGCCGTCATCGTCGATCGACGGAACATGGCCGTTCGGATTGACCGCCATGAACTCGGCGCTGCGCGTGTGGATCGGCGCGTCCGGCGCATGGGGGTCAGCGACGCGATAGACCTGGATCACCGGCACATGCTTGAAGGTGATGCCGAGCTCGTTGGCGAGCCAGACATTGCGCGTCGCGCGCGAGCGATAACAGCCATAGATGGTCAGGGACATGGGCGTTTCCGGTTGGTGCGAGGTAGACGATTCTTCTCTTCGTCATTCCGGCCGTAGCGCAGCGGAGTGCCGGAATCCATCGGAGGGCTCCGGCGCTCTACGATGGATTCCGGGTCTGCGCTTCGCTTGCCCGGAATGACGGCGGCGGCTTCAGCCGAGCTGGCGCAAGGTCTCGCGGGCGATGATCAGACGCTGGATTTCCGAGGTGCCCTCGTAGATCCGGGTGATGCGGGCGTCGCGGGCATAGCGCTCGACCGGAAAGTCGCTGCAGTAGCCGGCCCCGCCATGGATCTGGATCGCCGCGTCGGTGCAGCGATGCGCCGCTTCCGAGGCGAAGAGCTTCGCCATCGACGCCTCCCTGGCGAAGGGCTCGCCGCGATCCTTCTTCGCGGCTGCATCGAGGATCAGCAGGCGCGACGCATGCAGGTCGACCTCGCGATCGGCGATCAGCCATTGCAGGCCCTGGAATTCGGTGAGCGCCTGGCCGAACTGCTTGCGCTCGCGGGCATAGGACTTGGCGGCGTCCATCGCGGCTCGCGCGATGCCGAGCGAGACAGCAGCGACGCCGATGCGACCGCCGGCGAGCTCGCCGACCGCGACCCGGAAGCCGTCATTCTCTTTGCCCATGAGGTTGGCGGCCGGGACGCGCGCGCCATCGAAATGGATGGTGTTCGTCGCCGAGCCGGTCTGGCCCATCTTCTTCTCGGCCTTGCCGACGCCGACGCCGGGCGTGTCGGCCGGCACCAGGAAGACCGAGATGCCCTTGCCCTTCGGCACATCGGGATTGGTTACGCCCCAGACCACGAAAAGCCCGGCGTACTCGCCGGAGGTGATGAAGATCTTCTCTCCGTCGAGAACGTAGGCATCGCCGTCGCGCCGGGCGCGCAGCTTCATGCCGGCAGGATCGGAGCCCGCCCCGGCCTCGGTCAGGCAGAAGGCGCCGGCGGGATAGCGGCCGTCGGCGAGCTTCGGCAGATGGTCGGCCTGCTGCCGGGAGGTACCGACCGCCTGGATGACCTCGCCGACCATGTTGGTGACCGAGGTGGTCACCGCCGTCGAGGCGCAGGCCGCGGCCAGCTCCTCGAGCGCCAGCGCGAAGGCGACGGTACCGGCCTCAGTGCCGCCGAAGCCGGCCTGGATGTTGAGTGCCATGAAGCCGTTTTCGGCGAGCAACTTCAGATTGGCGAGAAACTCCGGCCGGCCCTCACCGCGGTCGAGCCGCTCGGCCAGAGGAGCCAGCCGTTCGGTAGCGAGCTTGCGCGCGCTCTCGCGGATGAGCTCTTCCTCCTCGGTCAGGGAAAACTGCATAGGACTGGCTCGCTTGGTTGAGGCTCTTGGGCGTCAGCTTAGAAGCTGGCGCGAGGCGAGCCAATGCGCGGCTTCGCCAGCCCGATCGTGCACTCTCGGGCGCTCGCTAGCCTTATGGAATTTTGACTTGACGGCGCCAGCCGCAAGGCGCATCTGCCCGGTCGTTCGCCAATCCGCGCTGCGGCCCGGCCGGCGACTCCACAGGAACCCATGAACCCCATGCCAAGCGACAGTCCCAGTCGACAGTCTTTGCCGTCCTCGGTCCGCCCGGGCGCCTGATCCCTAACCGGCAGGCTCGCCCTGGTTTGGCCGTTCGACGGCCAAACCAGAAGGAAGCGAGCCATGAACGCCGCTATCACCGAAGTCCTGCCCACCACCGACCTCCCGGCCGGAGTCCTGGCCGCAACGCTGGCGCGCACTCACGTCGCCGACATCGTCGAGACGCTGAACGAGCATGAGCCTGCCTATGCCGCGCAGGTGCTGCTCAATCTCCCCAATGGACGGGCAGTCGATATGCTCGACCAACCCGAACTCAACGAGCCGGGCGCCATCCTGAAGGCGCTGCCGCTCGACCGCGCCATCGCCTTGATCCAGGGCATGTCGTCCGACCGGATCGCCGACGTCTTCCGCAACGACCTCTCCGAGCCGGAGCGGCATCGCTTCGTCGCGCGGCTCGACCGTGAAACCAAGGCCGCGCTCGCCTCGCTGCTCGCCTATCCCGAGCATAGCGCCGGCGCGATCATGACCACGGAATTTGTCAGCGTGCCCGCCCATTGGACGGTCGCGCGGACGCTCGATCATGTGCGCACCGTCGAGCGCACCCGCGAGACCGTCTACGCGATCTACGTCCTCGATCCCGAGACGGGTACGTTGCAGCAGGCTGTCGCGTTGCGTCGCCTGATCTCCGGCGAGTCCGATGCTCTGGTCGGCTCGGCAGCAGCTCGGCGCGACCCGATCAGCGTTTCGCCCCTGACCGACCGCGAGGAGGTGGCGCGGCTGATCGCCAAGTACAACCTGCTCGCCGTGCCAGTGGTCGACGATAACAGGCATATCCTCGGCATCGTCACCGTCGACGACGTCATCGACGCCATGGTCGACGAGACCACCGAGGACGTCCAGAAGCTCGGCGGCATGGAGGCGCTCGGCGAGCCCTACAGCCAGATCGGCTTCTTCAAGATGATCAGGAAGCGGGCCGGCTGGCTCAGCATCCTGCTCGTCGGCGAGATGCTGACCGCGTCCGTCCTGCAGCATTACGAGGGCGCGCTCGAGAAGGCGATCGTGCTCACCTTGTTCATTCCGCTGATCATGAGCTCGGGCGGCAACTCCGGTTCGCAGGCGACGTCGCTGATCATCCGCGCGCTGGCCTTGCGCGAACTCGCCCTGCGCGACTGGTGGCGCGTGGCATTGCGCGAAGTGCCGACCGGACTGACGCTTGGCGCCATCCTCGGAGCGATCGGCTTCGTCCGCGTCGTGGCCTGGCAGAAGCTCGGCTTCTACGACTATGGCGAGTACTGGTTGCTGGTGGCGGCGACCGTCGGCGCGGCGCTGGTCGGCATCGTGACCTTCGGCTCGCTGACCGGCTCGATGCTGCCCTTTATCATGACGCGGCTCGGCTTCGACCCGGCCAGCGCCTCGGCCCCCTTCGTCGCGACGCTGGTCGACGTCTCCGGCCTGGCGATCTATTTCAGCATTGCCCTGCTGATCCTGAGCGGCACGCTGCTATAAGGCGCGCCGCCGGGCTTCAGGCGCCGCTCAGGCGGCCGTGCGCGCGACCACCCGGTTGCGGCCGGCCGCCTTGGCTTCGTAAAGCGCCTGATCCGCCGCCTCGACGAGATCGAGCCAATTGCCGCCGGCAGGCGCCATTGCGGCGACGCCGAAGCTGGCGGTGACGTTCAGGGTCGCACCGGTATCGAGCGTGAAGGGCGCAGTGAGGAAGGTGCTGCGCAGGCGCTCGGCGATCTGGTCGGGCCTGGCTGTGGGATCAGTCAGCAGGATGGCGAATTCCTCGCCGCCGAAACGGGCGATGACGTCTGCCGGCCGCAGGACCGCCTGCAGCCGGCGGGCGGTTTCCTTCAGCACCTCGTCGCCGGCGATATGGCCGTAATTGTCGTTGATCCGCTTGAAATGATCGATGTCGAGCAGGATCAACGGCAGCGGTTGCTGCTCGGAGCGCGCGGCCAGCATGCTCACGGCGCGTTGTTCCAGAGCGCCGCGGTTGAGAATTCCGGTCAGACCGTCCGTTTCCGCCAGCTGCCGCAGCTGGGCCGTCAGCTTGAGCTTTTCCCGATCGAGGGCGTCACGCTCGATCAGCTTGCCGCGCAATCTGTCGAGCGCCTTGAAGAGGCTGTCGATTTCGCCGCGTGCGCTGCCCGTCACAAAGGTTCCGCCGGTCTTGCCGGCGGCCAGGGCCATGACGGCGTCCCGCGCCGACAGGAGCGGACGAAACAGCAATGTCTGGCTGGCGATCACGAGAACAAGTTCGAGGAGCAGGGCGACCAGCGTGATGGCGCTGATGATGATCAGGAGCCGAAGCGCATGTTCGCCATCGGCCTTTACCTGCAGCATGGCGGAATCGAGATACATATCGCGCAGCCGTTCCAGCGAGGCGAAGGTCGGCACGATCTGGTTGGTGAAGGTGATCGTGTCGAAACCGTAGTTGCCGTCCTGGCCGGTGGCGAGGAGCTCGCGGTAGATCGCCATGCCCTTGCCGAAGAAGTCCTCGACCACGGCGCGGCGCATCGCGGCGATCTGCGGATCGGTGTTCGTGCCCGCCTGCTGCTCGACCAGCTGCCAGAAGCCGAGCACGCGGCCATAGGCGATATCGTGCGCTGTGCGCCGCTCGGGGCCGATCGGCATGCGTGCCGCGATCGAGGCGACGAAATTGGAGCCCATCCGCCCGACCTGCTCGCGGATATCGCTCAGCATCCGGGCGACCAGCGCGGTGCCGGTCAGATGCTTCGATTCAGCGGTGTTGAAATCGCTGATCGCGGCATCCACCAGCGCTTGCGCCGTATCGACGACGCCGAACATCGCCAGGACGACTTTGTGGAAGTCCTGCGGCCTGCGCGCCCGCAAGGGCTGCCTGTCGAGGACGTCGATCAGTTGGCGGGCTTCGGTCAGCGACCGCCTCGTCTCGGCCAACTGCCGCGAAAAGCCGGCGATCGGGGCTAGTTGGTCCAGTGCCGCGTCGGTGTTTGCCCGGAAGGCGACCAGGCGCTGGCGCGACGGGCTGTCGGCGCTGGGCTCCTCGCCGAGCACGCTGTTGACCGGGCCACGCTCGGCCGAGAGGCGGTTCACGGCACGCATCACCAGCTGGAAGTGCTCGAGCCGTGTCTCGCTGAGCCGTGTCGCCTGGAGTTCCCGGTAGTAGGTCGAGATCAGGATCGCGCTGAGGACGACGGAGCAGCCGAGGATCAGGGCGGTGGCCGCCCAGAACTGGTAACTGAGACTGCGATGCTTCGACATGGGCATTACCGGAACAGGTGACGGCGCTAGCCGGCCGTTTGGGGAAACGCACCGGCGTCGCGGTGCCGTGCAGCCAGAGCGTTTGGTCATCGGAGCTGCGCGGCTGCGCACGGCACCCTGGAAGATGTGCGGCGCTTTCCTTAAGATTCCGCTGCGGCAGCTTCGACACGACAATGCGGCGCACTCTTTGCTAAGGCTGGTCCTATGGAAATCCTGACCAGCAGGCTCTCACTGCGTCCCACCAAGCTCTCCGACGTGCCAGCGCTGTTTGCGTTTCTCGGCGATGCCGAGGCGATGCGGCACACGAGCCAATTTGCGACGCTGCGCGCCTGCCGCCGCCACGTCGCCGGACATGAATGGCAGCGCCGCCGGCTGGGCTGCGCGCCCTGGACGGTCAGGAGCCGGGCAGACGGAGCGATCATCGGCTGGGGAGGGCTGTTCGAGGACCCGTTCGACCGCGGCTGGGGCGTCGAGCTCGGCTACTGGTTCGCGCCTTCGGCCTGGGGCAGGGGCTATGCGAGCGAGCTGGCGGCGGCAAGCGTCGCCGAGGCGCGGGACCGACTGAAACTGCCGGAACTGCGGGCCTTCGCGCGGCCGGAAAACCTCGGCTCGTGCCGGGTTCTCGAAAAGGCCGGTTTCACGCGGGAGCGCTACGTGCCGGAACTGCAGCGCAATCTCTATCGACACGCCCTCGAACGCTGACCTCAGCTCGCCAGCACCCGCTGCGGCGGGAAGGTGACTTCGACCAGCGTACCTTCCTTCTTGACGCTGGTGATGGTCAGCGCCGCCCGGTTGGCTTCGACCAGCGCCTTGGTCAATGGCAGGCCGAGGCCGGTGCCTCCGGATCTGCGCGTCGTCGGCACCTGCCGGAACGGCTCCAGCGCCAGCTTGATCTCGTCATCGTCCATGCCGATGCCGGTGTCGCGCACCCGCAGGATCGCCTCGCCCTGGTCGCCGAGCGCCGTCGAGACGATCACCTGTCCGCCGGCATCGGTGAACTTCACCGCATTGGAGAGCAGGTTGATCACGATCTGGCGCAGCGAGCGCTCGTCGGCGACGACCGGCGGCAGCTTCGGCGCCAGCCCCGAGCGCAGCACGACCCGGCCGCGCTGGGCTTCCGGCTGCAGCAGGTTCACCGCCGAGAGCGCGATTTCGTTCAGGTTGACGCTGCCGAAGTCGAGGTCGAGCTTGCCGGCCTCGATCTTAGCGAGGTCGAGCAGGTCGTTGACCAGGCTGATGACGTAGCCGCCGGATTGATGGATGTCGCGGAGGTATTCCTTGTAGCGCTCGTTCTCGATCGGGCCGAAGCGCTCCTCTGCCATCACCTCGGCAAAGCCGATGATGGCGTTGAGCGGCGTCCGGATCTCGTGGCTGATCTTGGCGAGCACGTCGGATTTCTGCGCGCTCGCCTTCTCGGCGGTCTTGCGCGCCTCGACCAGCTCGCTCTCGGTCTTCTTCCAGGCGGTGATGTCGCGCAGCACCGCGCAGAACTTGCTGTCCGGCTTCTCGGCGATGCGGCCCATGGTCATGAACAGCGGGATGCGCCCGCCCTGGCGCACGCGGCCGACGACCTCGCGGCCATCGTTCATCAGCGAAGCGACGCCGCCGCCGATCAGCCCGTCGAGATAGTCGAGCGCCGGCGAATGGCTCTCCGGTGCGAACAGCAAGGTGAAGAGCTCGCCGGCAACCTCGCGCTGATCGTAGCCGAACAGCGCTTCGGCGCTCTTGTTGAGCGAGAGGATGCGGCCGCGCCCGTCGACGGTGACGACCCCGTCGGTCGCCGTGTCGAGCATCGCCGAAAGCTCGGCGACACGGGCGTCGTTCGCCTGGCCCTCGAGCCTGAGCTGGGCCACACGGGAGGCGGCCTCTTCCTCCTCGGCCTCGAACTCGGCCGCGAGCTCCTGCTCCTCGGCCTCTTCGGGTGACAGCATCTTGAGATCGCCACCCGGCACGCTGTTGCGGAAGGCCATCAGCGTCGCGGGCTCGCCCTGCCAGCTGACGCTGGAGAGCCGGCCGTCGACGCTGATCAGCCCGCCCTTGCGGTCGACCAGGATCATCGCGCCGTCGCTGCTGCGGCTCGCTCCCTTGATCAGCCGGCTGACGCCACCCGCCGAAGTGAGGTCGTCGAGATCGGCATAGTCGAGCAGGTCGAGCAAAGTGCGATTGGCATAGAGCGCGGCCTCGTCACGATTGACCAGCACCGCGATCGGCAGCCGATCGAGGATCTCGGCATGGGCGTTGGCGACGCGCGGCCGCTGTTCGGGTGCGGCGGTTGGCGGCGGAGCGGTCGTCGCAGGAGCGTCCGCCTGCGACTCATCGGCCCCCTTGGCACGGATGCGCAATGGAGCGGCGGCCGGCAGGCGCGGCTCGCCGGGCGCGTCCTCCTCGCCGGCGATGCGGGCGCCGAGCGCCTTGGCGATCTCGCGAAAGGCGTTCCTCTCGGCTGAGGACAGCAAGGTCTTGGACGGTTCGAGCACCGGGCGTACCGCCGCCAGATGGCCGTTGCGCAGCGGCACGACATTGGCTCGCGGTGCCTCGGGGGGCGATTGCGGCGGCTCGTCGGCTTCCGGCGCAGCGTCGCCGTCTTCGGCTGGCCTCGCCGGAGCTTCGGGATTCGCCTCAGCCGGCTCGGTTGTCGCGTCGTTGATCTCTGCCTGTACAGGCGCGTCGGCCGGCGCGGTCTCTTCAGTCTTGTCTTCGCTCGAATCGGTTTGGGCCGCCTCAGCTGGGGCTGCCTCGACAACCTCGTCCGAAACCTGCCCAGACACGGGTTCTTCCGCGACTGCTGCCTCCAGAGGGGCCGCTTCTGGGATATCGGTTTCGGGCACGACCGGGACAGGCGCCTCTATCGGAGCCTCCCGCTCAGGAAAAGCCTCGTTGGCGGGCGAGCGGACGAGGCCGAAGCCGCGGAAGCCGGCGGGATTGCGCTCGCTGTCGAACAGCGGAAAGCCCGAGAGCTCGACGCGAGCGCCTTCGCCCGGACCAACGCGCCACAGCACGGCCCGGCCGCTCCAGGTCGAGGACGTCGCGAGACGCGTCGCCAGATCACCTTCGACGTCGAGAACGTCGGTAGCGAGCAAAGCGGGCCAGTCACGGCCTTGAGCCGTGCTCGCGGCCCGCTGGCCGACGAGCTCGGCGAAGTCCCCGGACAAGCTGACCAGTGTCCCATCCAGATCGCTTTCCCACAGGAAGCGCAGATTGGCGCGGCGCTGCCCAGGTGATTCGGCTTGGGGATCGGCTGCCGTGGCGCTCGTCGTCGGGGCGGCCGGGACCGTCGGAACGCGCGGCTCCTCCTGCGGCACGGTGATGCTCAGGCGGCGCAGGTCGGAGGCGCTGACGCCGATCGCGAGCGCCGAGCCTGCCTCGGCCTCGACGAGCTTGCAGGCGCAGGTCACGAGTCCGGCAAGCGAAGCGCCGAGCCGCAATCTTTCGAGCCTGAGCCCGTTGCGCGAGGCGAGTCCGCCGGCAAGCAGGCGCAGGCGCTCGCGTGTCGCGGCCGGCAGTTTCGCAGCTCCCCCGAAAGCGTTGAGGAGCGCCTGGCCGCCCGCATTGGCGAAAGCTGGTTCGTCACCATCGGCCGGCCAAAGCAGCAGCGCACCCTCGCCGACGAAGCCCGCGAGTGCGGGATCCTGCGCGAGTGCGCCGGCAAGGTCGTTCCAATCCCGTCCGGATTCGCTCATCCCGTTCCGCTCAACCTGCTGGTGACCCAGCCCGCGCGAATATGCCTAACAAATCTTTAATAACCGCGCGAGGGAGGTGAATCCATGCGGGAACACTGCCTCTCCCCTGACGTTTCCAAACAGCGTTAATATGGCGCCGCTGCCCTGGCCGGTGGCAGCGTTGTCATCGCACTGCAATAATGATATTGCAGTGCACAATTAAGGCTCGACGCCGGAGGCGGCGCAGAAGCCTGGCTCGCTCATCAGGAGGACCACCATGGACGGCAAGAACCCCTACGAAGTCCCCACCGAAATGCGCGACTTCGCCGAAAAGAGCGTCGACCAGGCCCGCAAGGCTTTCGATGGCTTCATTGGCGCTGCCCAGAAGGCGGTCGATAGCGCCCATGGTTCGGCCGAGTCGGCCCGCGTCAACGTCCAGGACATGACCAAGAAGGCCATGACCTATGCCGAGAGCAACATCGCGGCCGCCTTCGACCTCGCCGACAAGCTGGTCAAGTCCCGCGACATGAACGAGGTGCTCCAGCACCAGTCCGAGTTCCTGAAGGCCCAGGTGGCCGCGCTGCAGACGCAGCTCAAGGAAGTCAGCGCGACGGTGCAGGATGTCGCCAAGAAGACCGCCGAGACCGCCGCCAAGGCGACCAAGCTGAAGTGAAGCCGGCGCGCCACGGGCGCGGAGCGGGCTTTCACGATGAGGCGGCCGGACCAATACACGACTCCGTGAGGTGGAAACTCCTCGCGGGGATACGACTGGGCCGGTTTCGTCGAACGCGCAGGCTCGTCCTGCAGGATCTGTGAAGGAGACATCCGATGGCGAAGCAGACTATTCCCGGCAAGTCCCCGATCAGCCTCGCGCCGGTCAAGGCGCTGAGCGAGTCGAAGCCGGTGGCGCCGGTCGCTCCGGCCAAGACCCCCGAGGCCAAGCCTACGGTGGACGCGAAGCCCGTCGTCGCCCCGGTCGTGGCTGCACCCGTGCTCAAGGCCGCGCCTCAGCCAGTTGCCTCGCAGGCCGCGTCGCAGCCGGCCGTGAAGGCTACCGCTGTGTCGCCAGTCGCCAAAGCTCCCGAGGCCAAGCCCGTGATGGAAGCGAAGCCGGTCAGCGCTCCCGCGGCAGCGGCTCCCGCCCCCAAGGTCGAGGCCAAGCCTGTAGCTTCCAAGCCTGCCGCTCCGCAGCCGGTTGCGAAGGCTGCGCCCGCCGCCGTCGCCAAGTCTGCGCCGCAGCCCGCCGCCAAGATTGTCGCGGCGCCGGCCAAGCGTGTCGCCCCGCAGAAGAAGAAGGTTGCGAAGCCGGCCGCCAAGGTCGCCGCTCCTGCCAAGCCCGAGACCATCAAGGCCGCGGCTGCGAAGTCGGCTCCCGCCAAGCCAGCTTCCGTCCCGGCCAAGCCCGCGGCTGAACCGGTCAAGGCGCAACCTGCTCCGGTGAAGCCGGTCGCTGCGGTTGCGGCAAAGCCCGCTCCCGCTCCGGTCAAGCTCGTCGAGGTCGCTCAGCCGGCCAAGCCGGCTCCTGTCGCCACGCTAGCCGTTGCCAAGGCGATCGAGGCGACGAAGCCGGTTGCCGTTGCGCCCTTCTCGGCTGTCAACTGGTTCGAGTCGACGCTGGTGCTGACGCGCACCTTCGGGGCCGTCCAGGCCAAGGTGCTCGACCATGCTTGCGCCGAGCTGAAGGCGACACTCGGCGAGATCGAGACGCTGGCGCGCACGCAAAGCGCTGCCGACGCCGTCGCGCTCCATGCCAAGGCCTTCCGCCGCAGCTATGAATCGCTCGCTGCCCATCTTGGCGATCTCGCCGCGACGGCCCGCAAGGACCTACCGCGCTCGTGATTTTCAAAGCCGGCGCGGTTTTCCCCGCGCCGGCGTGCATTTCGCCGTTGCATTCAGCGAAATGCGGCACTAGGTTCCGCGCCGTCGCCGGACAGCTTCCGGGCGCCGCGACATCAGGCGCAAGCCGTGCAGCCATAGCTCAGTTGGTTAGAGCGCTAGATTGTGGATCTAGAGGTCCCCCGTTCAAGCCGGGGTGGCTGTACCATCTCTCCTTATCCAGTTCCGTTGGTCCCTGAGATTGCGCGCGCAGCCTGCGCCGGCCTAGCTTGCCGCCCTGACTGCGCGGCACGGGCCGCCGGCTTCGGGAGCATGCCATGCCCAGCAAGATCGATCTTATCAACCCCGCTTCGCTCTCGCCGCCGACCGGCTATTCACACCTCGCCATCGTCAAGGCGGAGCGGCAGCTTCATGTCTCCGGCCAGGTCGCCTACGACCCGATGGGGAAGGTGGTGGGGGAGGGCGATATCGCCGCCCAGGCCGAGCAGGTCTACGCCAACCTCGCCGCGGCGCTGGCTGCTGCCGGGACAGACTTCACCAAGGTGTTCAAGCTGGTGACCTATGTCGTCGATCTCAGCACCGACAAGGCGGTCGCGGTGCGCAAGGTGCGCATGAAATACCTCGGCGACGGCCCCTGTCCGGCGAGCACCATGGTCGGTGTCACCGCCCTGGTCGATCCGCGCCTCCTGATCGAGATCGAGGCGATCGCCGCGCTGGATTGAGTGCCGGCCGGCAGGACTTGCGACAAAGGGTGGCGCTCGCCATATCCGGTTCACGCGGTTGGGTTCGCCTTTCGCGTACGGAGCGCTGCGCAAGCGGGCTCCGGTAATTCCAGAGGCGCCTTTCAAAGGGCTTCGTGATGACGCGTCCGCCTAGCCTGTCGCATCCATTCCTGCTCGGCTTCGACGATATCGAGCGGGCTCTCGACCGGGTCGCCAAAGGCGCCGGCGATGGCTACCCGCCCTATAATATCGAGCGCCTGCCGCGCACGGAGGACGAGCCCGACAAGCTCAGGATCACGCTCGCGGTGGCCGGGTTCTCGCGCGAACAGCTCGAGATCACGCTGGAGGAAAACCAGCTGACCATCCGCGGCCGTCAGGTCGACGACAAGACGCGGCATTTCCTGCATCGCGGCATCGCCGCGCGGCAGTTCCAGCGCTCCTTCCTGCTTGCCGACGGCATGCAGGTCCTGGGCGCCGATCTCTCGAACGGGCTGCTCGCGATCGATCTGGCCCGTCCGGAACCGGAACGGCTCGTCCGGCGTATCGATATCATGAGCCGCGACTAGGGGCCTGGAGAAGGCGCTTCATAGACGTCAGTCCGAGGAGGCATGCGGTTTGCCTTCCGTTCATGATCAAGGATGCACAATCAAGCCGCCTCGCACTGCTCTGAAGGAGGGCGCGATGACTGAGACCAGAACCACCCCTCTGACCACGGCCGAATTCGCCGCCCTCGGCAACGGCCAGGTCGCCTATCTCAAGCCGATCATGTCGGATGAGCTGGCCCGCATCTTCCCGCAGGCACCTGACATCGAGCCCGGCCTGCAGCTCTTTGCGCTGCTCGCAGCCGATGGCGCACCGATCCTGGTGACGGATTCCCGCGAGGCCGCGACGGCCAACGCCTGGGAGCACGACCTCAGGATGGTCAGCCTGCACTAACCGGTTTCAGGCCGTCGCGGGTACGACTCCCGCGACGGCTGTCACCAGACGCTCGATGTCGTCCGGTGTCGACAGCCGATGGTCGCCATCCTTGATCAGCGTCAGCACGACCGGATCGTGGGGCAGGTGCTCGACCAGCTTCAATGCCTGGCCATAGGGCACGTCGGGATCCTTCATTCCCTGGAGTATATGGATGGGGCAGCCGGTCTCGAGCGGCTGCCCGAACAGGAGATGGCGCCGTCCGTCCTCGATCAGCGCCCGGGTGATCGGCATTGGTTCCGGCGAGTACTCCGACGGCCGCTGCCAGACGCCTTCTGTCATGATCGTCTGGCGGATCGCCTCCGGCATCTGCGCCCACATCAACTCCTCGGTGAAGTCGATGGCCGGCGCGATCAGCACCAGGCCGGCTGGGCGCAATTGCGGCGCAGTCTGGCGCAGGCGCAGCGTCGTCAGCAGCGCGACCCAGCCGCCCATCGACGAGCCGACCAGGATTGCGGGGCCGCGTGCGTGGGTAGCGAGGACCGCCTGCGCGTCCTCGAGCCAATGTGACATGGTCCACTGGGCGAAGTCGCCGCTCGATTCGCCATGGCCGGCATAGTCGAAGCGGATGAAGGCGCGTCCCGCGCGCTCGGCCCAGGCGGCGAGCGCCTCGGCCTTGGTCGCGCGCATGTCCGAGCGCAGGCCACCGAGCCAGACCACAGGCGGGCCCTTGCCGGTCTGCGCCAGCACCGCGACCTCGCGGCGCTCGTCACCGGCGCCGACGCTCAGAAATTGCGGCTCAGGCCTCATCACCCTATGCTCTCCTGTGGTGAACCGGGGGAAAGCAGGCACGTCCCTGCTGCAATACCGCCCGATTTGGTCATCATCTGAACCCGATAGCATCGGCGAGTCGCCAAGCAGAAGGCCCTTTCGAATAGTGAACACCTCCTTGCGTTCCGGCGCGCAATTATCCCTGCCTTCGACCGAGACGCATCCGCTGGCCGGACGCACCGTGCTGCAGATCATCCCGGATCTGGAAGCGGGAGGCGCCGAGCGCACCGCCGTCGACATCGCCGCGGGACTGACCGAAGTGGGTGCTCGTGCGCTGGTCGCGACGGAAGGTGGGCGGCTCGTCGCCGAACTGCAGGCCAAGGGCGGCATCTGGCTGCCGTTTCCGGCAGCGGCCAAGAACCCGGTCTCGATGCTGCTGAACGTGCGCACCTTCGCTTTGCTCTGCAAGCGTGAGCGGGTCGACCTCGTCCACGCCCGCTCGCGGGCGCCGGCCTGGGTCGCGCTCGCAGCGACGCGGGCGCTGAAGCTGCCCTTCGTCACCACCTATCACGGCTCCTACAACGCCCGCTCGGCCGTGAAGAACCTGTATAATTCGGTGATGGCGCGCAGCGACGTCGTCATCGCCAATTCCGCCTATACCGCCGATCTGATCCGGGCCCGGCACGGCTTCGCCCGTGACCGCATCCGTGTCGTCCATCGCGGCACGGACTTTTCCGCCTTTGCGCCGGCGGCTGTGAACCCGGAACGGATCAGCGCGCTGCGCAGCGCCTGGGGCGTCGAGCCGCACCAGCGCATCGTTCTGCTGCCCGGCCGGCTCACCGGCTGGAAAGGCCAGAAGGTGCTGATCGAGGCGGCGCGGCAACTGCGCGATGCCGGCGATGAGGACACGGCCTTCATCCTCGCCGGCGATGCGCAGGGCCGCGACGGTTATGTGCGCGAGCTCGACGACGCCATCGCCAAGGCCAAACTCGAGGGCCGTGTCCGCCGTGTCGGCCATTGCAGCGACATGCCGGCGGCCTTCCTGGCTGCGGCCGTCGTCGCCGTGCCCTCGACCGAGCCCGAGGCCTTCGGCCGTGTCGCCGTCGAGGCGCAGGCCATGGGCACGCCGGTCGTCGTCTCCAATCTCGGTGCCGTGCCGGAGACGGTGCTGGCGCCGCCGCAGGTCTCGCCTCAGGAGCGCAGCGGCTGGCATGTGCCGCCTGGCGATGCCACGGCGCTCGCCGAAGCGTTGCGCGAAGCCCTGGCGCTCAGGCCCTCCGCGCGCGATGCGCTGGCGCGACGCGCCAGGCTGCATGTCGAGCGCCATTTCTCGTTGGCGTCGATGGTCAACGACACACTCGACGTCTATTGCGCCCTGCTGGGGCGCTGAACCTCGCCTGATCCATTGACAACGCTTCTCGTTGTGCAATGTGTCTCACCAACGGCGCGATGCGCCAATCATAGGAGAATACAGCCATTCGTCGTCCCTTCCGTGCCGCACCAACCCCCGTCAAGGACGGTCCCCGCGCCAACCGCGACATTCGTGGCGTCCGCGACGTCCAGCTCATCGACGATACCGGCGCCAACCGTGGCGTGGTCTCGTTCTTCGAGGCGCTCAAGATTGCCGAGGACGCCGGTCTCGACCTGGTCGAGATCGCCCCCAATTCTGAGCCGCCCGTCTGCAAGATTCTCGACTATGGCCGCTTCCGCTTCCTTGAGCAGAAGAAGGCAGCCGAGGCGCGCAAGAAGCAGCGCACCATCGAGATCAAGGAAATCAAGCTCCGCCCCGGCATCGACAAGCACGACTACGACGTGAAGATGAAGGCGATGCACGGCTTCTTCGACGAAGGCGACAAGGTGAAGGTCACCCTGCGCTTCCGCGGCCGCGAAATGGCGCACCAGGACCTCGGCGTGAAGGTGTTGGAGCGCGTCAAGGCCGATCTCGTCGACATCGCCAAGGTCGAGAGCGACTGGCAGCTCGAAGGCCGCCAGATGGTGATGGTGCTCGCGCCGAAGTGATGCCGAGCCGCGCGCCCGAATAAGGCTCGCATTCGCATCGTTTTTACGAAGCCCGGCCGTTCCGGCCGGGCTTCGTTGCATTCGGACCGGCCCTGCCATCAATCGACCAGGTCAAGCCATTCCCTAGCTGACGGAACGGATGATCTCGCGATAGGCCGCCTCGGGGAAGGCTTTGAGCGTTTCCGTGCGGACATTGCCGAGCATGGCCAGTTGCAGGCAGAAGCGCGCCTGCACGGCATCGTCCGGCGCCTCGCAGATGACGACCATGTCGTATTTGCCCATCGTCATGAAGAAGGCTTTGAAATCGCCGCCCATATCCCTCAACGCCTGCTTGGCGGTGTCGAGACGGGCGGGCGAATCCTTCAGCTTGCGTGCGCCTTGGTCGGTCCAGTTGAGCAGCATGATGTAGGTGGTCATCGCGCCTCTCCCCGAAAAGGCCCGGCCTTTCCTCGGAAGCAGCATACGGCGCCGGCTTGTCGCCGCGCAGGTTCCGGATGGGCCGTTGAACCATCCGCCGGGCCTGCCTTGCCACTCTAACATCACAGGCCGGTATCCGGCAGGGCCTATCGGCTGAGCAGCCGCTTCAGCTTCCGCACCGCGCTGTCCGGGGTCGTCAACACCGGCTTGCCGGACGCAGCCGCGACCGCCGCCGCTGCTCGCGCCAGGCTGAACTGCGCCAGCGCGATCGCGTCGCAATCCGCCAACGCGCTGGCTGCCAGTGCCGCCAGCCGGTCATGCTCCGGCCCGTCGCCGCGATCGAGCGCGGCGAGCGCGCCCTCGGCGAGCTTCGGCGTCACCGTCAGCGAGGCCGGAAACTCTGGCGGCATCGATTGGAGTGTCGGCCCGAAGCTGGCGAGAAGGCCGATCTGGCCGCCGATCGCCTCGGCCTCTTCGATCATCGCCTCGTTCGGCTTCAAGACCGGCAGCGGCGACAGAGCCCGTTGCACCGCCTCGATGCAGGGCCCAAAGGCCGAACAGGTGAAGAGGATGCCATCGGCGCCGGTCGCACGGGCATAGCTTGCGAGGCTCAGGAAGCGCCCGGTCATTGCCTCGGTGATCCGTCCGTCGCGGGACAGATCGGCCGAGAGGCTGTCATCGAGCAGGTTCATCAGCGTGACTTCAGGCCACAGCCGCGCGAACGCCGCCTCGATCGGAGGCGGCGAATGGCGCAGCGCGTGGATCAGCGCGATCCGCATCGGCAAGCTTACCGGATCGGGTGCGGGTACTGCAGTCCGCCCCTGGAGGCGAGGTCGTTCAGGCCACGCTTCAATTGCAGCTTGGAGCCCGCGCCGACATTGCGCTCGAAGCTCTCGCCGTAATTGCCGACATGCTTGATGACGCGATGGGCCCAGTCATTGGTGAGGCCGAGGCCCTCGCCGAACTTGCCCTCGACGCCGAGCAGGCGCTTGATCTCCGGATTGCCCGATTTCAGCTGCTCCTCGACATTGGCCTTGGTCACGCCGAGCTCCTCGGCATTGAGCATGGCGTAATGCACCCATTTCACCAGCGCGACCCAGCTCTCGTCGCCGCGCTTCACCGCCGGGCCGAGCGGCTCGCGCGAGATCAGCGTCGGCAGGATGACGAAATCGTCCGGCTTGGAGAATTTGAGCCGCTCGGCGGCGAGGCCCGAGGTGTCGGTGGTGAAAGCGTCGCAGCGCCCGGCCTCCAGGGCCTTGACGCCCTCCTCATTCGTGGAGAAGCCGATGATCTCGTATTTGAGCTTATTGGCGCGGAAGAAGTCGGCGAGGTTGAGCTCGGTCGTCGTACCCTGCGTCACGCAGATCGAGGCGCCGTCGAGCCCCTTCGCCTCGCTCACGCCGAGCGATTTGCGCACCATGAAGCCCTGGCCGTCGAAATAGTTGATGATCGGCCAGGACATGCCCGCCGTGGTGTCGCGCGACATCGTATAGGTCGCGTTGCGGGCGAGCATGTCGACCTCACCAGATTGCACCACGACGAAGCGCATCTGCGGCGTCGTCGGGATGAACCTGACCTTGTTCGGGTCGTTGAAGATCGCCGACGCGACGGCGCGGCAAAGATCGATGTCGAGCCCGTCCCAGCGCCCGTCCGACCCCTGGATGCCGAAGCCGGGCAGGGCGATGTGGTTGCCGCAAATCAGTTCGCCGCGCGCCTTGACGCGCTCGAGCGTGCTGCTCTGGGCGGCAGCCACGCCGGAGAAGCCGAGTGTGGCGAGCCCGGCGAAGAGCAGGTGTTTCAACAATTTGGTGTTCGGTCGTTTCATGGCAGTTCCCCTGTGGTGGTCGCTACGGGCTCTTGATGGCCCGGATCAGGTAGAGCCTCAGGCCGGTCGGGCCGAGGTCAGGCTCGCGTCGATGGCGTCACCCAGACGCTCGACGATCGTATCGACGGTAGCAGCATCGATGATGAAGGGCGGTGCGAGCAGGATATGGTCGCCGGCCGTGCCGTCGGCCGTGCCGCCCATCGGGTAGATCAGCAGCCCGCGCTCCTGCGCCGCCTGCTTGATCCTGGCGTTGAGCTTCAGCGCCGGATCGAAGGGCGCCTTGCTAGAGCGGTCGGCGACGATCTCGACGCCCCAGAAATGGCCGCGCCCGCGGATATCGCCGACATGATGGTGATTGCCGAAGCGCTCGCGCAGGCGTTGTTCAAGCCTCGCTCCCTGCGTGCGGACATTGGCGAGGAGGTCGTCGCGCTCGATCACCTTCTGCACCGCGAGCGCAGTAGCGCAGGCGAGGGGATGGCCGACATAGGTCTGGCTGTGTGGGAAGACGTCTGACCCTTGCCGGACCGCCTCGACGACCCGCTTCGAGGCCAGCATCGCGCCGATCGGCGCATAGCCGCCGCCGAGCCCCTTTGCGATCGCCATCAAATCGGGCGCGATGCCCTCCTGCTCGCAGGCATGCAGCGTGCCGGTCCGCCCCATGCCGCTCATCACCTCGTCGAGGATCAGCAGCACGCCATGGCGGTCGCAGATCTCGCGGAGGCGCTTGAAGTAGCCGGGCGCGGCGGGGACGGCGCCGAGCGTCGCCCCGACCACGGTCTCGGCGACAAAGGCACAAACCGTCTCCGGCCCGAGCTCGAGGATCTTCGCCTCGAGCTCGTCGGCGACGCGAAGCCCGTATTCCTCGCTGGTCTCGTCGGCGCGCCGGTCGCGGTATTCATAGCAGGGCGAGATGTGGTGGCCCTGCATCAGCATCTCAGCGAAGGGCGCGCGGTCCTTCATCCGCCCGCCGACCGAGAGCGCCCCCAGCGTGATGCCGTGATAGCTCTGCCGGCGCGAGATGAAGTTGACTCGGCTTCTCTCGCCTTTCTCGACGAAGTAATGCCGCGCCAGCTTCAGACAGGCTTCGATCGCCTCCGAGCCGGAACTGCAGAAGTAGACTGATCCCATGCCGGCCGGTGCCCGCGCGATCAGATGATCGGCGAGTTCCTCGGCCGCATCGGTGGTGAAGAAGCTGGTATGTGCATAGGCGAGCTTGTCGATCTGCGCATGCATTGCCGCCAGCACATCGGGGTGGGCATGGCCGAGGCAAGAGACGGCGGCGCCGCCCGAGGCGTCGATATGCTCGCGCCCGTTCTGGTCGCGCAGCAGCATGCCTTCGCCGCCGGTTGCCGTCGGATAGCTCTTGCTCAGCATGCGATGCAGGATGTGGCTCATCGGTGGCCTCGCTTGGCGGGTCTTGAATTCAGAAATGTGCCGGCGGCGTCGAGTGCAGCCTCGTGGCGGACGATCGCGGCGAGTGCCGCCTCGCCCTTGCGCGCCGTCATCAGCGCCGCCAGGCATTCGACCGCGGCGAAGGCCGGCGTCATCGTGTGGAAGAAGGACGGTGTCTCGGTCCTGACCAGCAGCGTCGCATCGGCGAGGGCGGCGAGGGGCGAGAGCGCGCTGTCTGTCAGCGCCACGACCGTTGCACCGCGCCCTCTGGCGATCTCCGCCGCCTGCACGGTCAGCCGCGTATAGGGCGCGACCGAGACGGCAAAGAGCGCATCGCCCGGGCCGATCCGGCGCAGTGCATCGATGCCGCGCCCGCCGGCGCCGTCGGCGAGCACCGAGCCCGCGCCGATCAGGTCGCGGATGTAGTCGAGCATGAAGGCGGCCGGGAAGGCTGAGCGCAGGCCGAAGCAGAAGACGGTCTGTGCTTCGCTGAGCAGGTCGGCGGCCTGTTCGAAGCGGACCAGTGCCTGCGGCTCGCGTAGCGCCTTGAGATGCTCGGCGAGCGCCGCGAACATGTCCTGCGCGATCGCGCCCGGGCCCTCTTCGCCATGGCGCTGCATCAGTTCGCCGGCGCGGCCGGCAAACCCCTCCGGCCGCCGCCGCAGTGCCGCTGCGTGGACGGCGCGGAGCTCATCATAGCCCTTGAGGCCGAAGCGCTGCGCCAGCCGGGTCAGGGTGGCCGGCGACAGGCCGGCCCGCTTGGCCTGCTCGCGCGTCGTCAGCAATGCGACATCGGCCGGATGGTCGAGCACCCAGCGCGCCGCCGCCTGCAATTGCTGCGGCAGCTGCTCGAAGCTCTCGGTGAGGCTCGCCGTCAGGCGGGGCTTGTCCATGGCCAGGACGCTAGCAGGGAGTCGTGACGTCTGAAACAGAAAAGTCGATACGATAAAAAGGAAACATTTGTTTCACACGGCGATATGCGCCGCTGCACTCTGCCATCGGCTCAGTTGCGAGCGAGCAGCCCGTCGAGCATCAGGTTGAAGGCCTCGATCGCCTTGCGCGAGGTCGCCTCCGGATCGGGCGCATGCGCGATCCATTGCGCCGCATACTGCGTCGCCCCGGCGATCAGCCGCGCCGCAGCTTCGGAATCGATCGGTGCGATGACGCCGGTCTCGGCGAGCTTCGTCAGGCTCTCCGTCATCGAGCGGATGCATTCGCTGAGTGTCGGCCAGTCCCAGGGATCGCCGAGAACGGCCGGGCCTTCGCGCAGCATGATGCGCTGGATTTCCGGATCGAGCGCCAGCTCGATATAGGCGGTGCATTCGTCACGAAAGCCGGTCCAGGGGTCATCAGCCTTCGCCGTGACGGCGCGCATATGTGCGTTCATTTCGCCGTCGATCTCGGCGATCACCGCGGCGAGCAGGCCCTTCTTGTCGCCGAAATGATGGTAGAGTGCGCCCCGTGTCAGCCCGGCCGAGGCGGTGAGCTCGTCCATCGAGGTCTCGGCATAGCCGACCGTGCCGAAGGCGGTGCGCGCCGCGGCGATCAGCTTGGCCCGGGTCTCGGCAATCATCTGCGTGCGCGGCTTGCGCGTCATCCATGTTCCTTTCGCATACGAGGCGTATGTGAATTGACATACGGTGCGTATGTAATTATTCATGTCACATACGCTACGTATGTCAATTACGCTTTGATGCGACGGAGACGTCCATGCCTAACCCCTATCGCGAGATTTTCCGGGCTCCCGGCTCGATCGGCTTCTCAGCCGCCGGCTTCATCGCCCGCATGCCATTCTCGATGGTGACGATTGGCATCGTCACCATGCTCTCCCAGGCGCGCGGCCAGTACTGGCTTGCCGGTGGCGTCGCCGCGACATTCGCGCTCGCCAATGCGCTGATCGCGCCACAGATCTCGCGGCTGGTCGATCGCCACGGCCAGAGCAAGGTGCTGATCCCCGCTACACTCGCGACCGTCGTCGCGCTGACCGGCCTGATGCTGGCGACGCGGCTCAACGCGCCGACCTGGGTGCTCTTCCTGTTCGCCGGCCTCGCCGGATTGACGCCCAGCATGATGGCGATGGTGCGTGCCCGCTGGACCGAGATCTATCGCGACACGCCGCATCTGCGCACCGCCTTCGCCTTCGAATCGGTTGTCGACGAGGTCATCTTCATGCTCGGTCCGGTGATCGCGATCGGCCTCAGCGTCGTCTGGTTCCCTGAAGCCGGGCCGCTTGCGGCGACGATTCTGCTTGCCATCGGCATGGCTCTGTTCGTGGCGCAGCGCGCGACCGAGCCGCCGGTGCATGCCCACGGCGCTGGCGCCGGCGGCTCCGCCATCCGGCTGGTGCCGGTGCAGATTATCGCGCTGCTGATGGTCGCGCTCGGCGTTGTCTTCGGCACGGCCGAGGTCACCGCGGTGGCGTTCGCGGAAGCACAGGGCAACAAGGCCGCGGCGAGCCTGGCGCTGGCCGCCTATGCCGCCGGCTCCTTCATCACCGGCCTGATCTTCGGTGCGCTCCGCCTGCGCCTGCCGCTGGCGACGCAATTGCTGCTCGCGATCGGACTCGCCGCAGCGACGACGCTGCCGCTGCTGATCGTGTCGTCGCTCTGGATGCTGGGCACCGTGCTCTTCATTGCCGGCGCCTCGATCTCGCCGACCGTCATCGTCGCCATGGCGCTGGTCGAGCGGCATGTGCCGGCCTCGAAGCTGACCGAGGGCATCACCTGGGTGATGACCGGCATGGGTATCGGCATGGCGGCGGGCTCGGCCGCCTCGGGCTGGTTGATCGATCTCTATGGTGCGAGCACCGGCTTCTACGTCTCGGTCGCCGGCGGCTTCTCGGCGCTGGCGATCGTCGCAGTCGGGTTCTGCCTGATCGCCGAGCCGCGATCGGCCGGGCAGAGGCAGGTGGCTCCGGCCTGAAGGCCGCAGCGGACCCGCATTCCTGCCGCCAAATCGACGAAACTGCCTATCAAATCAGCAGTTTCGCCGCCCGCACCGGATGCGAATCAGATCTGCTCTGGTCTAGCGTCCGGCCTTGTGCCGGACGCTGACGGGGAATGCGTCCAGGCCTGATCGGGAGCAGACGATGGGGGGCAGCCAGGATTTGGCCGCGGGTCCACAGCTTGCGCGTTTGGTCAGGCATATGCATGCGATCACCGCCTATCGCGAGGATCTCGGCCGACTGCAGGCCTCCTGGGATACGCTGAGTCTGCTCGGCGAATTGTCCGGCAACGCCACCGAGATGGCCGGAACGCGCGCCGCCTTCGGCGAGCTCAGCATGACTCTCCTCAGGCACCTTGCGGTCGAGACGCATCGCAAGGCGCTGGCGGACCTCAGGACCAAGGCCCAGAACGCCATCAACATCCTGATCCGCAATCTCTTCGAGCGCACGGCCGATATCGGCTTCCTCTGCGCGGACGCGCATGTTCGTGCCCTGCTGGAGGACGATGGCGAGGACGCCGCTGCTCGCATCGCCCTGGAAGCGCGCTTCCGCGAATACGTCGCCAAGTATTCGGTCTATTCCGACATCGTCCTGTTGGATGCGCAGGGCGTTGTTCAGGCGCGGCTGGAGCCGCACGCAGCCGCAGGCAGCAGCCATTCGATCGTCGCCGATGCGCTGGCGAGCGAGGGAGGCTATGTTGAATATTTCGGTCCGCTCGACGTGGTTTCCGGCGAAGCGCGCCTGGTCTACGCATGGCGGGTCGAGCGGCCGGGGCAGCGCCCGCTCGGTGTGCTCCTGCTCGTCTTTCGGCTCGCCGACGAGATGGAGGGCATCTTTCGCAAGCTGATCCCGCCGGAGGACTGGACGGTGCTCGCCTGCGTCGGTCCTGACGGTTCGGTGATCGCCAGCTCCTGCCCGATCCAGGTGCCAGCTGGCGTGAAGCTGCCGGCGCAAGCGCTGCGAGCCTCGGAGCAGCCGCTGCGGTTTGGTGGGCGCCAGTATCTTGCCGTGGCCTGCACCGCTGCGGGCTATCAAGGATATCCCGGTCCGGGCTGGACCTGTGTCGGGTTGCTGCCGCTCGAGATCGCATTCGAGCAGGCGGGGGATGTGGGCGGCGGCACGATCGACCCAGGTCTGCTCGATGCAATGTCGGGCGGCTCCGCGCTGTTGCCCGACGAATTGCGCACCGTTTCGCGCAAGGCCGCCGTGATTCAGCGCGACCTCAACCGCTCTGTCTGGAATGGCTGGATCCGGTTGTCCGACTCGACCGAAGCCAATGTCGACTTCTCGAAGTTGCTCCTGTCGGAGGTTTCGAATGCCGGCGGCAGGACCCAGGCCGTTTTCGAGGCGTCGATCGGCGATCTCTATCGCACGGTGATCGCCGCGATCCTGGCGAAATGCCAGGCGCATGCCGCTTTCGCGATCGACGTCATGGACCGCAATCTCTACGAGCGCGCAAACGACTGCCGCTGGTGGGCGCTGGATGCGACCCTCGCCGCCGGCTTGGCCGGAAAGACGCCGCAGAATGCCCGCGCCTGCCATGAGGTGCTCGGAGCGATCAATGCGCTTTACACCGTCTACAGCAATTTGATCCTGTTCGATGCGGATGGATGCGTAATCGCCGTCTCGCAGCCCGGGCACGAACATCTGGTGGGCAGCGTCCTCGGCGGCGAGTGGGTGACGCGGGCGCTGTCGCTGCGCACGACGCAGGACTACGTCGTATCGGCCTTCGAACCGACTGCGCTCTATGGCGACGCGGCGACCTATGTCTATGCCGCTGCGGTCCCAAGTCGGAACGGCCGTCCGCTCGGAGGCGTCGCCATCGTCTTCGATGCAGCACCTCAGTTCGCGGCGATGCTGCAGGACAGTCTCCCGCGTGATGCCGCCGGGCGACCGCTGCCGGGCGCCTTCGCACTTTTCATCGATGAGGCGGGCTACATCATCGCCGCCAGCGACGAGCGTTTTCCAGCCGGCTCCAGCTGCCCCTTCGACCTCGACCTCGCCAGCGTCGGCGCCGGGAGAGATTCGACCCGGATCGCGGTCTTCGAAGGAAGCAGCTATGCGATCGGCTCTGCCCTCTCGCAGGGATACCGCGAATACAAGAACGGGGACGGCTATCGTTGCGACATTGTCGCCGTTTGCGCCGTGCCGCTGGGTGCCGCCGCGACAAAGGCGGCGGGGGTGCCGCTGCTACCCTCGACCAGTGCCGAGGGATTGCTGCGCCGCGGCGGCGAGCGCGGCCCGGTGACCGAGATCGCCAGCTTCCATATCGGCCCGCATTGGCTCGGCGTCCCGGCTCGCGAGGTGATGGCAGCCGTCGACGCGCTCGACATGAAGCCCGCCGCCGCCACGCGCGCCGGAGCCGCCTTCGCCGGCTACAAGCTGCATCAGGGCGTGCCGGTGCCGGTGCTGCGGCTCGGCGCCCGTCTGGGAATCGCGGAGGGTTCCTCCGACGACCAGCAGATCGTCATCGTGCGCTCGCAAGGCAGGGCGCTCGGCCTTCTGGTCGACGCGTTGGGCGCCATTCCCGCCGTGGCTTCGGACGACATCCGGCCGTTGAAGGACCTGACGGCGCGTGACGACGTTCCGGCGATCGGGGTCGTCGGCAATGCCGGCGCCGGCATGCTGATGCTGCTCGATGTCGAGCGGTTGGGGCGCGACCTTGTGGGAGCGCCGGCACCGCGCGTCGAAGCGGCCGAGTAGTCCTCTGATCGCGGGCCCTTGTCACCGGCTGGCTTTTCTGCGATACGCGCGCCTTCGATCGCCCGGCTGATAAGGGCTGCCGTGGCGGTCGTACTTTGCTTCCCAAAGCAAAACTCAAGCGGCGCACCTTGCGCGCTCGCGACCTATGAGGAGCTGAAATGCCCAAGATGAAGACCAAATCGGCCGCCAAGAAGCGGTTCAAGCTCACCGGAACCGGCAAGGTGCTCTATGCCCAGGCCGGCAAGCGTCACGGCATGATCAAGCGGACCAACAAGCAGCTCCGCAATCACCGTGGGACGAACGTTCTTTTCGAGGGCGATGCTGCCAACGTGAAGAAGTATTTCCTCCCCAACGGCTAACGCCTGACAACCTTTCCGGAGATTAAACATGGCTCGCGTGAAACGGGGCGTTACGTCCCACGCCAAGCACAAGAAGACTTTCCAGGCCGCCAAGGGTTTCTATGGCCGCCGCAAGAACACGATCCGCGCCGCCAAGGCGGCTGTCGATCGGTCGATGCAATATGCCTATCGTGACCGCAAGAACCGGAAGCGCACCTTCCGCGCGCTCTGGATCCAGCGCCTGAACGCTGCGGTGCGCGAGCACGGCCTGACCTATTCGGTCTTCATCGGCGGCCTCATCAAGGCGAACCTCGAGCTCGACCGCAAGACCCTGTCGGCCCTCGCCATCGACGACGCAGCTGCCTTCGCTGCGGTGGTCGAGACGGTCAAGGGCGCGCTCGCCGCCGAAGCCAAGGCCGCCTGAGCGGTCCGACCTGATCGGAATACGAAAGGCCGGCGGAAACGCCGGCCTTTTTCGTTTGGCAGTGCGGCGCAACGAGAACGAGGTCATCCCGGACAAGCCGCGATAGCGGCGCCGATCCGGGATCCATTCCTGAACCGTTCCGGAATGGGTCCCGGGTCTCCCTGCGGTCGCCCGGGACGACTGAAAGGGTGGAGCGCAATCGGGCGGTTACGTCTGCACCTTATCGACCGCCTTCGGCGTCCAGCTCTCGCCGGCGCCGTCGACGATGCGCTGATAGGCTTCCTCCGGATTGTCGGCATAGCAGAACAGCTTCAGGTCCTCCGGGCGGATGAAGCCCGCTTCGGCCATCCGTTCGAGGTTGATCAGCCCCTGCCAGTAGGCGCTGTCATAGAGCACGATCGGCACCGGCGGCATCTTGCCGGTCTGCACCAGCGTTATGATCTCGAATAATTCGTCGAGCGTGCCGAAGCCGCCGGGGAAGACCACCAGCGCTGCCGCCCGCATGGCGAGATGCATCTTGCGCATCGCGAAATAGTGGAAGCGGAAGGTCAGGTCCGGCGTCGACCAGGCGTTCGGCTCCTGCTCATGCGGCAGGGTGATGTTGAAGCCGATCGAGACCGCGCCGGCTTCGGACGCGCCACGGTTGGCGGCCTCCATGATGCCCGGCCCGCCGCCGGTGGCGACGACATGGTGGCGCCCCTCGGTGCCCGGCTTCAGCGCGCCGCCGCGTTCCGAGGCGATCCGGCCGAACTCCCGCGCCGCCTCATACCAGGGATTGCCTTCGCGCACCCGCGCCGAGCCGAAGACGACGATGGTCGAGAGGATGCCGCGGGCCCGCAAGCTGTCCTCGGCCTTCTGGTATTCGAGCATGAAGCGCACCCCGCGCGTCGAATCCCCGAGGAGAAAGTCCTGGTCGAGCGCGGCGATCCGGTAGGAGGGCGAGTTCTTCTGGGCGCTGCTGTCGGGCATAGGCGAGCTTCTCTGCGGGCGGCGGGTTGCGCTGAAACGATGCGCCACGCCTATCACGTCACGAGATGTATTTCCGCAATACGCCCGCCATGCGTTCGGCGCCGGAGTTATGGGGCAGCAGGGTCAGGAAGCGGCCGTCCGGTCCCATCAGATAGGTCAGCGAGCCGTGGTCGATGGTGTATTCGCCATGGCCGTGATGCGTTTGCGTCAGCTTGCGGCGATGGACCTTGTAGGCTCTGGCGACCGCTGCCAACTCAGCCTCGCTGCCCGATAGCCCGATCAACCGGGGATGGAAGTTCGCGACATAGGCGGCCATGACGGCCGGGGTGTCGTTGACCGGATCGACGCTGATGAACATTGGAGCGATCTTCGCGGCCAACGGCCCGAGCGCGTCGAGCGCCTGCGCGATGATCGGCAGGTCGATCGGGCAGGTCTCGGCGCAGGTGGTGAAGCCGAAATAGATTAGCATGAAGCGGCCACGGAAATCGGCCTCGGTGACGCGCTTGCCGCTATGATCGGTCAGGCTGAACGGGCCACCGAACTGCGTCGCCAGCGGGTCGCGTGGGCGAGGGGAGACGGGTGGCGCGTTGTGGTCATGGCCGAAGGCTCGCGTGGCAAGCGTCACCATGAGGCCGGCGAGAAGGCTCCGGCGCGCGAGGCAGCCGCTCACGGCTTCGGCTTGGGCTGGAGCCCCTTGATGCCGAACGGCCCATCTTCGGCGATGATCCGGTTGGCCTGCGGATCGCCGCGCCACCATTCCTCCACCTTGCCGTTCCTGGCTTCCCAATCGGCCTTGAAGCGCTCGGCGGCGATCCAGTCCTGGTCGGGCCGTTCCCGCAGGCGCTGCACGAAGAACAGGGTCACCGCCGGGTTCTCGATCAGCAGGCCGTCGGCCTCGATCTCGCGCCCGCAGTAACCGGCGAGGTCGCTGGTTGCGCCGGCGAAGTCGGTGTTCGACTTGGCGACCAGCCTGAAGGTTCCGTCGGCGAGCGCGAGTCCCAGCTGCCGTCTGCCGCCGCCGCAATCCGGCAGGCAGCGGCCCTTGAGCTGGCAGAGCGCGTCTACGACGCGGCCCTTCAGGAGCGCCTGCTTCTCATGCGGGATGTTCCAGGGCTCGGCGGCGAGCGCGGTTCCCGCGATCAGCTGAGCCGCGACGCCAAGTGCTGCTGCGATGGCCCGCATTGCCTCAATTCCCGAACGGCTGGATGCCGTGTTCCTCATGCGTCATCGTGATGACGCCCTTGTCATCGGCGATGCGGTCGACCAGCAGGTACTTGACGCCGTCGCGCTCAAGCAGTTCGCCATCGACCGTGACCTCGTGGGTCGCCAGTTTCGCCACGCGCGGATTGCCGGCGCTGTCCTCGTCGTCGCCGATCTTCAGGATCAGATAGAGATTGCCGCCGGCATCGCGGATCGCGACTGGAATGCCGCCGAGGGCGCACCAGATCGCGCATTGATGATGGGCCGTGCCCTTGGCGAACATCAAACCGCTGATCGTGCACCAGCTGTCGCTGATCTCGCCGGTGACGGTGACACGCTGGCCGCTCTGCTGGGCGGATGCGGGCGCCGTGAAGGCGAAGAGCGCTGCAAAAGCTGCGGACAGGACCGCTGGTCGCAGGGCTTGAGACAAGATTGTCATCTTTGCACGCGATCCCGGAATTCGACTGGCATTTGCGCGCTTGCGCGATGCTTTGCCAGCACGATTGCCCCTAGCCTCACCGCCGCTGACACCATAGAAGATGCCTCGCAAACGGACCAGAGCAGGCATGAACGACATCGACACCCTTCGCGATTCACTTGTCGGTGAGATCGAGGCGGCGAGCGACGAGGCGGCGCTCGAGCAGCTGCGCATCGCAGCGCTCGGCAAGACCGGCTCGGTCTCGGGCCTGCTGAAGACGCTCGGCACGATGACGCCGGACGAGCGCAAGGAGCAGGGGCCGCGCATCAACGGCCTGCGCGACATCGTCCAGCAGGCGCTCGCGGCCCGCAAGGACGCACTTGGCGAGGCTGCCCTCGAAGTCAGGCTCGCGGCCGAGCGGCTCGACATCTCGCTGCCGGTGCGCGAGGGGCCGGAGGCGCGCGGGCGCATCCACCCGATCAGCCAGGTCATCGACGAGATCACCGCGATCTTCGGCGACATGGGCTTCTCGGTCGCCGAAGGGCCGGATGTCGAGACCGACGACCTCAACTTCACCAAGCTCAACTTCCCGGTCGGCCACCCGGCCCGGGAGATGCACGACACCTTCTTCTTCGCGCCGGATTCCAATGGCGAGCGCAAGCTCTTGCGCACCCACACCTCGCCGGTCCAGGTGCGCACCATGCTGTCGCAGGAGCCGCCGATCCGGGTGATCTGCCCCGGTCGGACCTACCGCATGGATTCCGACCAGACCCACACGCCGATGTTCCATCAGGTCGAAGGCCTCGTCATCGACAAGAAGACCCATTTCGGTCACATGAAATGGGTGCTGGAGGAGTTCTGCAAGGCGTTCTTCGAGGTCGAAGGCGTCAAGATGCGCTTCCGGCCGTCCTTCTTCCCCTTCACCGAGCCGTCGGCCGAGGTCGACATCCAGTGCTCGCGCAAGGATGGTGAAATCCGCTTCGGCGAGGGCGACGACTGGCTCGAGATACTCGGCTGCGGCATGGTCCACCCGAACGTGCTGAAGAATTGCGGGCTCGATCCCGACGTCTATCAGGGCTTCGCCTGGGGCATGGGCATCGACCGCATCGCCATGCTGAAATACGGCATGGCGGACCTGCGACCGTTCTTCGAGGCCGATATCCGCTGGCTCTCTCATTACGGCTTCCGCCCGCTCGACCTGCCGACGCTGACCGGTGGGCTGTCCTCGTAACCGCACGATGAGGGGAGACGCATGAACGCGGCGCAATGGGCTGGCCTGATCGCGGCAACGATGGTTGCCGCCAATCTGCTTTGCTTGGGCGTCGCCTTCGTGCGCCTGCGCCGTCGGCAAGTGCCGTCGCGCCTGCAGAAGCTCGCGCCGCCGGTGACGATCGTGCGCCCGGTGCGCGGCATCGAGACCTTCAGCCGGGAGACGCTGACCTCCGGCCTCGAGCTCGATTATCCTCAGTACGAGACGATCTTCTGCGTCGCCGACGGCCATGATCCGATCGTGCCGCTGATCGAGGAGCTGATCGGGGCCTATGGTCCGGACCGCGTGCGCCTGATCATCGGCGACGTCGCCGTCAGCGCCAATCCCAAGCTCAACAACTGCGTCAAGGGCTGGGAGGCGGCGCGCCACGACTGGGTCGTCCTCGCCGATTCCAATGTGCTGATGCCCAAGGACTATATCCAGCGGCTGATGGCCGCCTGGCGCGAGGACACCGGCCTCGTCTGCTCGACGCCCGCCGGCTCGCGGCCAGGCTGCTTCGGCGCCGAAGTCGAGTGCGCCTTCCTCAATACTTTCCAGGCGCGCTGGCAATATGCTGGCGAGGCGCTCGGCTTCGGCTTCGCCCAGGGCAAGTCGATGCTCTGGAACAAGCCCTTCCTCGACGCCAATGGCGGCATCGCCGCGCTCGCCGCCGAGATCGCCGAGGATGCGGCGGCGACCAAGCTGGTGCGCAGGGCCGGCAAGCATGTCCATCTCGTCGGGCAGCCCTTCGAGCAGCCACTCGGGCCGCGCAACCTGCGCGACGTCGTCCAGCGCCAGTTCCGCTGGGCGCGGCTGCGCCGCGTCACCTTCCTGCCCTTCTTCGCGCCGGAGATCCTGGTCGGGCCGCTGGTGCCGGCGCTGCTCGCCGCTTACGCCGCTCCGGCTTTCGGGCTGGCGATCTGGCAGGCCGTGCTCGCCGTGCTCGCTGTCTGGTATGCCGGCGAGATGGTGCTGGCGAAGGGCGTCGGCTGGTTCCTGAACTGGCGCACGCCTGCGGCCTATCTGGTGCGCGACCTCGTCTTTCCCGGCATCTGGGCCTATGCCTTCGTCGCCCGCGAGGTGAGCTGGCGCGGCAACGATATGAAGATCAAGACGGACGGCGAGGACGAGCTGAACGCGGCCCCGGCGCTCTCCACAGCCAACATGCGTAGCGACGGAAGATCATGAAGTTCACCCTCTCCTGGCTCAAAGAGCATCTCGACACCACGGATTCGCTCGACACCATCACCGAGGCGCTGACCCGCATCGGTCTCGAGGTCGAGGCGGTCGAGGACAAGGCCAAGGCGCTCTCCGCCTTCACCATCGCCTATGTCATCGAGGCGAAGCAGCACCCGAACGCCGATCGCCTGCGCGTCTGCATGGTCGACACCGGCTCGGGTGAGCCCGTCCAGGTCGTCTGCGGCGCGCCCAATGCCCGCACCGGCATGAAGAGCGTCTTCTCACCGCCCGGCACCTACATTCCCGGCAAGGACATCACGCTCGGCAAGGGCGTGATCCGCGGCGTCGAGTCGAACGGCATGCTCTGCTCGGCCGCCGAGCTGCAGCTCTCCGAGGATCATGACGGCATCATCGACCTGCCCGAGGATGCGCCGGTCGGCCAGCCCTACGCGACTTACGCCGGCCTCGACGATGCCGTGATCGAGATCGCGGTGACGCCGAACCGGGCCGATGCGCTCGGCGTGTCCGGCATCGCCCGCGACCTCGCCGCGGCCGGCCTCGGCACGGTCAAGACGCCGCCGGTCCAGCCGGTGCGCGGCACCTTCCCGTGCCCAGTCGATCTCAAGCTTGATTTCGTCGAGGAGGACCGCAATCTCTGCCAGGTCTTCGCGCTGCGCCTGGTGCGCGGCGTCAAGAACGGCCCGTCGCCGGAGTGGCTGCAGGCGCGGCTGCGCGCCATCGGCCTTCGCCCGATCAATGCGCTGGTCGACATCACCAACTTCATGACCTTCGACCGCAATCGGCCGCTTCACGTCTTCGACGCGGCCAAGGTCAAGGGCGATCTCGTCGTCCGCCGCGCCAAGGATGGCGAGGAGGTGCTGGCGCTCGACGGCAGGACCTATGCGCTGACCTCCGACATGGTCGTCATCACCGACGACAACGGCGTCGAATCGATCGCCGGCGTGATGGGCGGCGAGCATTCCGGCTGTGACGAGACGACGACCGATGTGCTGGTCGAGAGTGCGCTCTGGAACACGCTCAACATCGCCCGCACCGGCCGCGCCCTCGGCATCAACTCCGACGCGCGCTATCGCAACGAGCGCGGCATCGACCCGGACTTCACTCGGCCCGGCCTCGACATGGCGACGCAGATGATCATGACGCTCTGCGGCGGTGAGCCGTCCGAGGTCGTCTTCGCCGGCGATTTGCCGGAGAGCCCGCGTGCCATCGATTTCCCCTGGTCCGAGGTCAAGCGCCTGACCGGGCTCGACCTGCCTCAAGTCGAGATGAAGCTGGCGCTGACTTCCCTCGGCTTCCACGTCTCGGGCGCTGGCGAGCGCGTCAAGGTCGCGCCGCCGTCCTGGCGCGCCGATGTCGAGGGCAAGGCCGATCTCGTCGAGGAGATCCTGCGCATCGCCGGCATCGACCGCGTCGATCCGGCGCCGCTGCCGCGTATCAAGGGCGAGGTGATCAAGCCGGTTCTGACCGTGCTGCAGAAGCGCACGCGCCTGGCCAAGCGCCTGCTCGCCAGCCGCGGCCTGGTCGAGGCCGTGACCTGGTCCTTCATCTCGCATGATCAGGCCAAGCTCTTCGGCGGCGGCTCGCGCAAGCTCGTGCTCGCCAATCCGATCGCGGCCGATCTCTCCGACATGCGACCCTCGCTGCTGCCGGGGTTGATCCGCTCGGCGCAGGCCAATGCCGATCGCGGCTTCGGTGACGTCGCCTTGTTCGAGGTCGGCCAGATCTTCCAGAGCGACGAGCCGGAAGGCCAGCTCATCGCCGCCGCGGGCCTGCGCCGCGGCACGGCCAGGCTCGAGGGCGCCGGCCGCCATTGGGACGGCGCGGCCAAGCCGGTCGACGCCTTCGACGCCAAGGCTGACGTGTTCGGCCTGCTCTCCGGGCTCGGTGTACCGGTCGGCGGTCTGCAGATCGTTGCCGGCGGTCCGGCCTGGGCCCATCCCGGCCGCTCGGCCACCTTGCAGTTCGGTCCCAAGGGCGTGATCGGCGCCTTCGGCGAGGTTCATCCGCGCGTGCTCAAGGAACTCGACGTCAAGGGGCCGCTGGTCGCCTTCGAGATCCATCTCGATGCGCTGCCGCTGCCGAAGTACAAGCCGACCAAGGTCAAGCCGAAGCTCGTACTCTCCGATTTCCAGCCGGTGACGCGCGACTTCGCCTTCATCGTCGACAAGGCGGTCGCGGCCGGCGACATGGCCAGGAGCGCCCAGAACGCCGACCGGGCGCTGGTCTCCGAGACGAGCGTCTTCGATCTATACGAGGGCGCGGGCGTCGAAGCCGGCAAGAAGTCGGTGGCGCTGGCGGTGACGCTGCAGCCGACGCAGAAGACGCTGACCGACACCGAGATCGAGGCCGTGGCCGGCAAGATCGTCGCGGAGATGGCCAAGCGCTATGGGGCTGTGCTGCGGGGATAAGGATGTCGCGCAGAAACTGAGGGGCGCGGGGAACCCTTCTCCCGTATGGGAGAAGGGCAGGGATGAGGGCCTGCCCTAACCGCAGAAGACGCAGCGGTCCTGTCGCGTTCCAATAATCAACGGCGGTCCCTCACCCCTACCCCTCTCCCATACGGGAGAGGGGTTTCCGCGCTTACCCACTGCCCGCCGTTATTGACCAGGATTATGAAATAATCGGCGCACGAAATCGGGTGAAAATCCGGGTATCGGCTTTGATTGTTGCAACCCGAGAGGCCTGATGTCGCTGACCGAGCTCCCTGTCGCGGACGATCTGTTTTCGGGCTTCCGCCTGCTCGACGTCGCGACGACGGGTGCGCGCATTCGCGTTCGCACCGGCGGGGAGGGGCCGCCGCTGCTCCTGCTCCACGGCTATCCGCAGACGCATATCATGTGGCGGCGCATCGCTCCGCGGCTGGCGCAGCGCTTCACCCTGATCTGCCCGGACCTGCGCGGCTACGGCGATTCCGAGAAGCCGCCGAGCGCGGCCGATCACGCGCCTTATGCGAAGCGCGCCATGGCGCAGGACATGGCCGAGGTCATGAGCGCGCTCGGTCATGACCGCTTCTGCGTCGGCTCGCATGATCGCGGCGCCCGCGTCGCGCATCGACTGGCGCTGGACCATGGCGAGCGGGTGTTGAAGCTGGCGACCCTCGACATTGCGCCGACGCGCGAGATGTATCGCCACACCACCGATGCCTTCGCCCGCGCCTATTGGCACTGGTTCTTCCTGATCCAGCCGGCACCGATGCCGGAGCGCATGATCGGCGCCGATCCGGAGTTCTACTGGACGAGCCGGCGCGCATCGGACATGCGGCTGTTCGAGCCTGCGGCGCTGGGCGAGTATCTTCGCTGTTTTCGCGATCCCGAAATGATCCATGCGAGCTGCGAGGACTATCGCGCCGCGGCGACGATCGACATCGTCCATGACGACGCCGATGGCGGCAGGAAGGTCGAATGCCCGATGCTGGCGCTGTGGGGCGAGCGCGGTGCTGTCGGAAAATGCTTCGATGTGCTCGGGCTCTGGCGCGAGCGCGCGGAAAACGTCCAAGGCCGGGCCCTGCCGGGCGGGCATTATCTGGCGGAGGAGATCCCCGATCTCGTCGCCGCCGAATTCTCGGCCTTCTTCGGAGAAGACACATGAGCCGCACCAACCGCGTCTACCGCATCGCTGCCATTGCCGGTGACGGCATCGGCAAGGAGGTCATGCCCGAGGGCCTGCGCGTGCTCGAGGCGGCTTCGAAGAAATACGGCTTCGAACTCCAGCTCGACGAGTTCGATTTCTCCTCCTGCGACTACTACGCCAAGCACGGCAAGATGCTCCCGGACGATTGGAAGGAGAAGATCGGCGGCCATGACGCGATCTATTTCGGCGCTGTCGGCATGCCGGCCCAGGTGCCGGACCATATCTCGCTCTGGGGCTCGCTGCTGCTGTTCCGGCGCGAGTTCGACCAGTACGTCAACCTGCGCCCCGTGCGGCTGATGCCGGGCGTGCCCGGGCCGCTCGTCGGCCGCAAGCCGGGCGACATCGACTTCTTCGTCGTGCGCGAGAACACCGAGGGCGAGTACTCCTCGGTCGGCGGGCGCATGTATGCCGGCACCGAGCGCGAGATCGTCATCCAGGAGACGATCATGAGCCGCGTCGGCGTCGACCGGGTGCTGAAATACGCCTTCGAACTGGCCCAGCGCCGGCCACGCAAGAAGCTGACCTCCGCGACCAAGTCGAACGGCATCTCGATCACCATGCCGTACTGGGACGAGCGGGTGAAGGAGATGGCCAAGAGCTATCCCGACGTCGCGGTCGACCAGTACCATATCGACATCCTGACCGCGCATTTTGTGCTCAATCCCGACCGTTTCGACGTGGTCGTCGCCTCCAACCTGTTCGGCGACATCCTCTCCGATCTCGGCCCGGCCTGCACCGGCACGATCGGCATCGCACCGTCCGGCAACATCAACCCGACTGGCGATCATCCCTCGCTATTCGAGCCGGTGCACGGCTCGGCGCCGGATATCGCCGGGCAGGGCATCGCCAATCCCGTCGGTCAGATCTGGTCGGGAGCGATGATGCTCGACCATCTCGGCGAGCACGAGGCGGCCAAGGCGATCGAGGCGGCGATCGAGCGCGCGCTCGGCGACGCCCGCACTCGCACGCGCGACCTCGGCGGCAGCCTAAAGACCGAAGCCGCCGGCAAGGCGATCGAGCAGGCGCTGGGTTGAGCCGTGGACGTCTTTGCGGCGCCGGGCGCGATTTCTCGGCGTCCGACGCTTGCCTAAACCGCCCGATCGGGCCAAACGGGGTCGCACGGCCCGGATCATGAGGGAATGACCGAGATCATGGACTTCTCATCGTCGACATTCTGGCTGTCGCTGCTGCAGATCATCTGGATCGACCTGCTGCTTTCCGGTGACAATGCGGTGGTCATCGCGCTCGCCTGCCGCTCGCTGCCGGAGAACCGGCGCAACCTCGGCATCTGGCTCGGCGCCGGCGCGGCGGTTGGCTTGCGCATCATCTTCGCGCTGGTCGTCACCTACCTGCTCGCCGTGCCTTATCTGAAGGTGATCGGCGGCATCCTGCTGTTCTGGATCGCGATCAAGCTCGCCAAGGGTGAGGAAGAGGCGCATAACGAGATCGAGGCTTCTGACAATCTGTGGAAGGCGGTCCGCACCATCGCCATCGCCGATGCGGTGATGAGCCTCGACAACGTCATCGCCATCGCCGGCGCGGCCAAAGGCCATCCCGAGCTCTTCATCTTCGGCCTGTTGCTCTCGATCCCGCTGATCATCATGGGCGCGCAACTGTTGACCTCGATCATCGAGCGTTACCCGATCCTGGTCTGGCTCGGGGCGGCCTTGCTCGGCTGGATCGCGGCTGAGATGATCCTCGGTGACGCCGTCGTGTTGCGCTCGCTGATGGCGGTGATGCCGAACTGGGTGCTCACAGTCCCGACGGATATCAATCCGGTCGGTCTCGCACCCGCCAGCCTGCCGCACTACATGGCGGCGATGATCGGAGCGGCCCTCGTCTGCGTCGTTGGCTATCTCCTGAAGAAGAAGGCGGTCGATCAGCCGGGCTGAGGTCCGCTCAATCGAGCGTGATGAACGCGGCGGCCATGGTTTCATGGCCGCCGTTTTTCGTGAGCTGGATGAAGCCGCTGGCGTGGCGGCCGTCCTGCTCGTCGCTGACAGTGAAGCGTTCGGCGCCGTCGAGCTGGACGACGAAGCTCTCCGGCGCCCGTGCGAAGCCGGTGCCGAGCGCTTTCACATAGGCCTCCTTGGCGCTCCAGAGCTGGGCGAAGGCCAAAGGCCGGGCAGGGGCGGGCAGGCTCTCCAGCCAGCGCCGCTCGTCGGGATGAAGCATTGCGAGCGGAGGTTGGCTTGCGAGCGCAACCTGCTCGACATCGACACCGACCGGCCGATGCGCCAGCGCGATCGCGACGAGGCCCGCGCGCGTCGCAAGCGACAGGTGCAGCCCGGTACCGTGCGGGGCGACGATCAGCGGCCGGCCCGCCGGCTCATGCCCGATCTCGACAGCATCTTCCGCTAGACCGAACTGACGGGCCAGCACCTTGAGGGCGAGCGAGCGTCGCAAGGCCGAGCGCTCCGGCAGGTTTGCGGGCTGCGCCTGCGTTGCGATCAGCCAGACGGCTGGCAGGGCAGGGGCAGTATCGTCGGCGGAGGAGAGCCAGAGCATGCCGCGGTTCTAGTGCACTGCGCTCTGCCGCGGAAGGAGACGGCCCGGCCCGCCCTGCGCCGCGTTCATGGAGGCCCGGAGCTTGCAAGGCGTTGACGTGGGCGGGTGAAACCGGTTCGAGGATACATGCCTTCCGAAACCAGATCCGAGCCGCCGACAGCGGCCCAGCTCACCCTCGCCGGTATGCGGCTCGGGATCCGCCGTGTCGCCGTGCTGATGCCGGGCATCGTCGTCTTCTCGGTGGCCTTCGGCGCTGCCGCCTCGGCCAAGGGCCTCAGCCTGTTCGAGGCCGTGCTGATGAGCGCGCTGGTCTATGCTGGCGTCTCCCAGCTGGTCGCCATGGAGCTCTGGCGGCCGGAGTGGAGCTGGGGAGCGATCGCTGGCCTTGCCGTCGTCACCGCGACGGTGAATGCGCGCATGGTGCTGCAGGGCGCTTCGCTCCAGCCCTGGTTCGCGCGCCATTCCAAATTGGTCAATGCGGCGCACCTCTTCTTCTTCACCGACGCCAACTGGCTGATCGGCACGCGCTACCATGGCGAAGGCGGGCGGGATCTCGGCGTGCTGATCGGCGCAGGTCTCGCGCTCTGGCTCGTCTGGGTGGCGGCGACCGTGCCGGGCTATCTGCTCGGTGCGCTGGTTTCCGATCCGCGCCAATACGGCATCGACTTGGTCATGCCGATCTTCTTTGCGGCGATGATCGTGCCGCTCTGGCGCGGCAAGCGCGGGGCGCTGCCCTGGATCGTCGCCGGCATCGTCGCACTGGTCACCGCGCGTCTCGTCGACGGCTACGCCTTCATCATCGTGGGGGCGCTGTCCGGCGCCGTGGCAGGAGCTTTCCTCGATGACCCTGCCTGAACCCGGAAGCTGGGGCCCCTATCTCGCCATCCTTGCCATGGCGCTGGCGACCTATCTCTGCCGCATCTCCGGCGTCGTGCTGATGGGCTTCGTTCCGCTGACGCCACGGGTCAGGCGCGGGCTCGCGGCCTTGCCGGGTTCGATCGTGGTCGCGACCGTGCTGCCGCTGATCGAGCGCCTCGGCCTCGCCGCCGGCCTTGCTCTCTTGGCCGCAATCGCCAGCATGGCCATCCGGCGCAGCGAATTGCTCGCACTGCTCGTCGGCATGGGCGTGGTCTCGCTGATGCGTGCCGCCGGCTTCTGACGCTCAGACGCGATGGCGCCTGCCGCGGCGATCCATCACCGGCTACGATCGCATCCATCACATCAAACACTCGCCGGCATGTTGACGCGGCCTTGCCTGCGGCGGACGGTGCCGGCTCTCGCTTTTTAGCTGACCGATCGGAGCGCATGATGGCCTGGTATTCGCAGACATGGACCTGGTTCGACGGTGAGTGGCGCGAGGGTAACCCCGGCATCATGGGGCCGCGTACCCACGCCGCCTGGCAGGCCTCCTGTGTCTTCGACGGCTCCCGCTATTTCGACGGCGTCTCGCCCGATCTCGACCGGCACGCCGCGCGCGTCAATCGCTCCGCCGTGGCGCTTGGCCTCAAGGCGACCGTGTCGGCCGAGGAGATCGTCGCCAAGACCGCCGAAGGCGTGAAGAAATTCGGCAGCGGCACCGCGCTCTACATCAAGCCGATGTACTGGGCCGAGGCCGACGGCCCGTCCACCATCATCGGCGATCCCGAATCGACCCAGTTCGCGCTCTGCCTGTTCGAGGCGCCGATGGGCGATCCCGGCAAGGGCTTCTCGGTGACCAAGGGCGCCTATCGCCGCCCGACCCTGGAGAACGCGCCGACCGACGCCAAGGCCGGCTGCCTCTATCCCAACAATGCCCGCATTCTGCGCGAGGCGAAGGCCAGGGGCTTCGACAATGCTCTCGTCCTCGACATGCTCGGCAATGTCGCCGAGACCGGCACCTCCAACATTTTTCTCGCCAAGGACGGCGTGGTGAAGACGCCGGTCGTCAACGGCACCTTCCTCAATGGCATCACCCGCCAGCGTACCATCGGCCTGCTGCGTGGCGCCGGCGTGCCGGTCGAGGAGACGACGCTGGGCTATGCCGATTTCGAGCAGGCCGACGAGATATTCTCCTCCGGCAACTATTCCAAGGTCATGCCGATCTACAAGATCGACGATCGCGAGCTGCAACCCGGTCCGATGTTCCGCAAGGCGCGCGAGCTCTACATGGACTTCGCCCACAGCAAGAGCGCCTGAAGCCAGCAATGGCCCGCCTCACCACCCGCCTCACCGAGCGCCTCGGGATCGAGCATCCGATCCTGTCGGCGCCGATGGCTCTGGCGGGCGGCGGAGCGCTTGCCGCCGCCGTGACGCGAGCCGGAGGCCTTGGCCTGATCGGCGGCGGTTATGGCGATGGCGACTGGTTGCGCACGCAATATGCCGCCGCCGGCAATACCCGCACCGGCTGCGGCTTCATCACCTGGTCGCTGGCGAAGCAGCCGCATCTGCTGGGTGAGGTGCTGGCGCACCGGCCGGCGGCACTGATGCTCTCCTTCGGCGATCCCGAGCCTTTCGCGGCCGAGATCGCTGCGGCGGACGTGCCGCTGATCTGCCAGTGCCAGAACCTCGATCACGTTCGGGCGGCGCTGGAAGCGGGCGCCAAGATCATCGTCGCGCAGGGCGCCGAGGCCGGCGGGCATGGTCACAATCGCGGCACGCTTCCGCTCGTGCCGGAGGTTGCCGATCTGCTGACTCGTGAAAGCCCGGACACCCTGCTGCTCGCTGCCGGTGGCATCGCCGACGGGCGCGGACTTGCCGCGGCGCTGATGCTCGGCGCCGATGGCGTGCTGGTCGGCACCCGCTTCTGGGCGAGCCGCGAGGCGCTGGTCCATCCGAACCATCATGCCGTGGCCGTTGCGGCGACCGGTGATCAGACGGTGCGTTCGCCGCTTCCCGACATCGCCCGCCGACTCGACTGGCCGCGGCCCTTCGATATCCGCGTCAGCGACAATGCCTTTATTGCGAAGTGGCGCGGTCGCGACGTCGAGCTGCGCGCCGCGATCGAGGAGGAGGCGCCGGCCTATCGCGAGGCCTTCATGGCCGGCGATCCCGACAAGGCGGCGGTCGTGTTCGGCGAGGCCGCGGGCCTGATCTCGGACATCCCCTCGGCCGGCGAGATCGTTGCGCGCATGGTGGATGAGGCTGCCGGCCAGCTGAAGGCGGGCGCGAAACTGATCGTGGGTTGAGCTATCGCAGCAGTCGCCAGAGCCCGGCCGATCTCAGCCCTCCGAGCGCGACTGCACCGTAGATGCAGGCAGCGGCGAAGCTCAGTATGGCGAGCGCGATCAGCCGTGGTTCGTAAGGGAAAGCGATGAGCATGCCGTAGAGCGGCTCGGCCAATAGCCGGGCGACCAGTGCGGCGAAACCCGCGGCGACGCCGACGATCAGGATCAGCAAAGACAGGCCGCGATCAGGATTGGTCCAACCGCGTTTCAGCGCCAGCAGATAGAGCGCGCCGAGATTGATCCAGGCGCCGACTGCGGTGGCGAAGGCTAGGCCCGGTGCGCCATGGCTGCGCCACAGCAGCAGCTTCAGCCCGACATTGGCGGCGATGGCGGCGAGCGAGACCAGCATCGGCGTCATCGTGTCGCCGCGCGCCTGGAAGCTCGACACCTGGGCGCGGATCAGCAGGGTCGCCGGCAGGCCGATCGCATAGGCGAAGAGCACGGCACCCGCGGCCTGCGTCGCCGCCTCGTCGAAGCGGCCGCGTTCGAATAGTGCCCCGACGATCAGTTCCGGGAAGGCCAGGAAGGCGGCGGCGAAAGGCGCCGCTGCGACCAGGGTCAGCGCGATCGCCCGGTTCTGCGCAGCTTCCGCCCTGGCCTCGTTGCCGGTGGCGATGGCGCGGCTCATCGTTGGCAGCAGCACGGTGCCGACGCCGATTGCGATCACGCCGAGCGGCAGCTGGTAGAGGCGCTCGGCATAATACAGCGCCGAATAGGCGCCCGCCGGCAGGAGCGAGGCGATGATCGTGTCGGCGAAGAGCGCGATCTGCACCCCGGCCGAGCCGATCACGGCGGGACCGAAGGCCTTGAGGAAGCCTTTGACCTCGCCGTCGAGGCGAGGCCGTGTCAGCGCCGCCGAGACGCCCACCCGCCGCGCCGAGACCCAGAGCAGCAGCCATTCGAGCACGCCGGCGACAGCGACGCCCCAGGCGGCGGCATGGGCGGCGCTCGGAAACAGGAAGGCGGTGAAGAGCGCCCCGATCAGGCAAACATTCAGCAGGATCGGCGCCGCCGCTGCCGCCGCGAAGCGGTCGACGGCGTTGAGATTGGCCGAGAGCAGCGTCACCAGCGTGACGAAGAGCAGATAGGGGAAGGTGATCCGGGTCAGCGTGACCGCGAGATCGAAGCGGGCGGGGTCGTTGACGAAGCCTGGCGCGAGCAGCCGCACCAGCTCCGGCATGAACGGCAAGGCGAGCCCCAGCAAGACGAGCTGGACGACGAGGTTCAGCGAAAAGACGCGGTCGGAGAACTGCGCCGCGGCCGCTTCGCCCGACTGCTCGCGGATGCGGCTATAGGCCGGGATATAGGCTTGGTTGAAGGCGCCTTCGCCGAAGACGGCGCGGAAATGATTGGGCAGGCGCAAGGCGACCGAGAAGGCGTCCATCATCCCGCTGGCGCCGAGCGCAGCCGCCAGCACGATGTCGCGGAGGAAGCCGGACAGCCGCGAGAGCAGCGTGAAGCCGCTGACGGAGAGGATCTTTCTCAGCATCGCGCCACTCGGGGCCGCCGAGGTCGGCAGGCCGGACTGAGCTTAGCCGCATAGCTGCGTCGCGCGAGATGGTCCAGCGCGCGAGCCCGCGCCATCCCCGTCATTGCGAGCGAAACGAAGCAATCCAGGAGCGGCAGAGCTCCGTCCCCCTAGATTGCTTCGCTTCGCTCGCAATGACGGGGGTTACCCGATCCCGGGCGGCAGCACATCGCCCCGGAGTGGCGCGCCATCGCGCTTGGTAAAGCCGATGCGCTCGCCGACCAGATAGAGCGGCCGGCGCTTCACCTCGGCGAAGATGCGCCCGACATATTCGCCGATCATCCCGAGCGAGATCAGCTGGATGCCGGAGAAGAACATGATCGAGACGATCAGCGAGGGGAAGCCGGGCAGGTCGGTGCCGAAAAGCAGCGTCCGGACCATGAAATACAGACCGGTCAGGGTCGCCACGATCGCGATCAGCACGCCGAGCCAGGTCGCGATCTTGAGCGGCACGGTCGAGAACGAGGAGATTCCATCGAAGGCGAAGCTGAACAGCTTGCGGAAGCGGAACTTGCTCTCGCCATGAGCGCGGTCGGCGACCTCGAAGGGCACGCCGGTCGCCGGGAAACCGACCCAGGCATACAGACCCTTCGAGAAGCGCGCCCGCTCGGGCAGGGCGCGCAGCGCCTCGACCACGCGCCGGTCGAGCAGGCGGAAATCGCCGGCGCCCTCAGGCAATTCGGTCTCGCCGAAGCTGGCGAAGAGCTTGTAGAACGCCTTGGCGAAATTGCGCTTGAGCCGGCCTTCGCCTTCGCGGTCGGTGCGCTGGCCATAGACGTTGAGGAAACCCTCGCGCCATTTGGCCAAGAAGGCGGGGATCACCTCCGGCGGGTGCTGCAGATCGGCGTCCATGATCACCACGGCCTCGCCATTGGCATGGTCGAGCCCCGCGGCGATCGCGACCTCCTTGCCGAAATTGCGGCTGAAGGAGATGGCGTTGATGCGGCTGTCCTGCGCATGCAGGGCGCGAAGTGCAGCGAGCGTCCCGTCGCGGCTGCCGTCATCGACGCAGACGATCTCCCAGGAGGCGACCTGGGCGTCGAGTATCGGTTCGAGCCGGGCGATCAGCGGCGCGAGATTGGTTGCCTCGTTGTAGACCGGCACGACGATCGAGAGCTCCGGCCGCGGGGCGGGCGATGCTGTTCCGGCGGAGACAGAAGTGGGCGCGATCGCGGACAAGACTTTCGGGGCCTTCATTGCTCGGCTAGGGCTGGCATCATGGGGCCAGCCACAGGCTCCATATACCAGCGCTGATGAATAGGGGGTAACAGCCGGCATGACCCGCAGCTTCGTGCTCTGCGCCGACGATTTCGCCATGACCGAAGGCGTCAGCCGCTCGATCCTGGAATTGTTTGCGGCCGGCAAGCTCTCGGCCACGGGGGCGATGACCAATCGGCCGCACTGGCCGCGGCTGGCAGGCGAGCTTTCTGCATTCTCCGGGCAGGCTGATCTCGGACTTCACCTCAACCTGACCTGCGCGGCACCGCTTGCGGCGATGCCGACCGTGGCGCCATCAGGCAATCTGCCGAGGCTCGGTGAACTCGCTCCCCTTGCGCTGCGCTCAGGCGCCGCGCGCAACGAGATTGCCAGTGAGATCGACCGCCAACTCGACGCCTTCGAGCTGCATCTCGGCCGGGCGCCGGATTTCGTCGATGGCCACCAGCATGTCCATGTCCTGCCGGGCATCCGCCGGGCAGTGCTCGATGCGCTTGCTCGGCGCTATCCCGCCGGCTCGGTCCATCTGCGCGATCCGTCCGATTCGATCGCAGCGATTCGCGCGCGGGGCGTCGCCATTGGCAAGGCGCTGACCGTCGCCGGGCTCGCCACCGGCCTGCGCCAGGCCGCAGCCCGCCGCGGCATCCCGACCAATCGCGGTTTCTCGGGCTTCTCGCCCTTCGATCCCCGGCGCGACTTCGCCGCCGACCTGACGGCCTTCCTCGTCAACCCCGGTCCGGCGCATCTGGTGATGTGCCATCCTGGCCATATCGACGATGAACTCGTCGCACTCGACCCGGTCGTCGCGACGCGGCCTCTGGAGCATGCGGCGCTCATGACCTTCGAGCCGCCCCAGGGGCTGCGAATCGGTCGCTTCGAGGCGCTGGCCTAGAGCCGGCCGCCCTGTCGACCTGGCGTGCAGGCTGCGCCCCGTACGCAATCGAAAATTTACCCTGATCGAGCATCGTGTCGCTGCCGACCCCGACCTGTCCGGGAAGCGTCGGGTCTGGAGTTCGCAGGATATGAGCGTGATGACCTGGTTACAGTCGCGGTCGCGGCGATCGCAGGTGGCTGTGCCGCAGATCGGTCAGGTCGAGACGGTGATGCGTTCGCTCAGCAGCCAGATCGCCGGCGCGGCGGTCGCCATCGTCGCTGTCGCCATCGTCTTCGTCGTCATCGCGGCCGCCCGTTATAACGAAACCAAGACACGCGGCGATCTCGAGCAGAAGATGATGTCGCTGACGGCGATGATCGCGCATGCCTCGCCGCCTATGATCCTGGCGCGCGACACCATCACCTTGAGCTACATTCTTGAGTCGCTGAAGCGCGATCCCGACTTCGACGCCGGCTTCGTTGCCGATGATCTCGTCGCCCTCGCCTCGGCTGGCCGCAACGATGACGCACGGCTCTCGTTCACACCGAACAGGCTCGCCAAGTCGATGGGGCGCGAAGCCTGGGAGGTCCTTGGCGAGCAGAATACATTGCGGCTCGAGGACAAGACCTATGTGACGCAACTGCTCACGGTGAAGGTCGGCGGATTCCAGAAGCAGATCGGCTATGTCGCGCTGCGCTTCGACAAGACCCGGCTCATCGCGCGTTCGGCCTGGGAGCAGTTCCTGACGATCGGGATCGGCATCGCCCTGCTCGTGGTCCTCGGCCCGCTGCTCTGGATTTCGCTGTCCCGCACCATGCGTCCGCTCAAGAGCATGACCCGCGCCATCGTCAATATTTCCGACGGCAAGCTAGACACGCCGATCGACGCCGTTGGTCGGCAGGACGAGATCGGTGCGATCGCACGGGCGCTCGGCGTGCTCAAGCTGCGCCTGGCCGAGCGGGCGAGCTTGCAGGAACAACAGTTGACGACGGAGGCGCAGCGCAGCCGTGAGCAGAAGCATACCGAGGAGGCGATCGCGCTGTTCCGCGGTGAGGTCGGCGTCGCCCTCGAAGCCTTCAAGAGCAATGCCGACCGGATGGGTGAGGCATCCGACGGTCTGGCACGCGTCGCGGCCGAGTCGTCGGAGCGCGCCGCCCGTGCCGCCCAGAACTCTCACGGCGCCTCGGCCAATGTCGAGAACGCGGCCCAGGCCGCCGAGGAGATGGGCGCCGCGATCCGGGAGGTCGAATTCCAGATCCGCCGCGTCCGCACCGAAATCGTCGAGGCCGCCTCGGCTTCCCGCGACACGGCAGGCTCGGTCCAGGCGCTGGACGAGACGGCGCGTGCCATCGGCGAGGTCGTCAACCTCATTCGCGACATCGCCGCGCAGACCAACCTGCTGGCGCTCAACGCCACGATCGAGGCGGCGCGTGCCGGCGAAGCCGGGCGCGGTTTCGCCGTCGTCGCGGCCGAGGTGAAGAGCCTTGCCTCGCAGACCGCAGATGCCACCGACCGGATCGTCAGCCAGGTCGGCGCCATCCAGGGAGCGACGACCGAGGTCGTCGACGCGATCCAGAACATCGCCAGCCGCATGGGGGCGATCGAGAACTTCGCCAATTCGGTTGCGACTTCGATCGAGCAGCAGGCGATCGCCACCGGAGAGATCGCGAGCGGCGTTGCCATGGCGAGCACTTCGGCGCTCTCGGTCTCCAGTGACCTGAGCGTGCTGGCCGACAGCGTCGAGGAGACCGGTCGTTCGGCCGAGCAGGTTCGTGACGCCGCAGGCGAGGTCTCGGCCCAGGCGATGCGGCTCGATTCGACCGTCGACCAGTTCCTCAAGCGCGTCGCCGCCTAAGGGTCGACGCAAACGAAACGGGGCCCTTGCGGGCCCCGTCCGTTTTCATCTCATCGATAGATCCGCGCGGATCAGGCCCTGGCGCCGTCATAGAGCTCGGCGACGTAGTCCCAGTTCACCAGGCTCTCGAGAAAAGCCTTGAGATAGTCCGGGCGGCGATTGCGGTAGTCGATGTAGTAGGAGTGCTCCCAGACGTCGACGCCAAGGATCGGCGTGCCGCCATGGACGAGTGGGCTCTCGCCGTTCGGGGTCTTGCTGATGGCGAGCTTGCCGCCCTTGACCTCGAGCCAGGCCCAGCCGGAGCCGAACTGGCCAACGCCGGCGGCGACGAAGTCTTCCTTGAACTTGTCGACCGAACCGAAGGAATCGGTGATCGCCTTCTCCAGCGCGCCCGGCAGCTTGCCGCCACCGTTCGGCTTCATCCACTTCCAGAAGTGGAGGTGGTTATAGTGCTGGCCGGCGTTGTTGAACACGGCCGGGTTCTTGCCGTAGGAGCCCTTGACGATCTCCTCGAGCGATTTGCCCTCGAATTCCGTGCCCTTGATCGCGTTGTTGCCGTTGTTGACGTAGGCGAGGTGGTGCTTGTCGTGGTGGTACTCCAGCGTCTCCTTCGACATAAAGGGCTGGAGGGCGTCATGCGCATAGGGAAGATCGGGCAGGGTAAAGGACATGGGGCCTCTCCTTGGGCTGTCGAAATCGCGACGTAAGAATGGCTGCAATGACGCAACGCATGGGCAATGTATGCCCGGCGGAACACCCCGCCATTCGCCTGTTAGTTAAGCCGCCCGGTCCGCAGCGGCAACCGCCGAGACCTGAGAATTCCGGCACGGCCGGCCTGCGTCGCACGGGGAGGTGGCCTCGGGTCCCGTTCGGTTGGCAATAAGGCATGGTATCGATAGGTTAACTGCTGGGGCGGCAAGCTGTTGCAGCTCGCCCAGCCTCAAAGGAGCAAGCGTTGGTCAAGCTTTTCGTGGTTCTCGGGCTCGCTCTGCTGGCGGGCGGCGCCTATGCCATCGTCGATGGCTGGGCTTATGTGGTCCTGGAGCGCGGCTTCACTGAGGTGATCCTGGGGGCACTGGCCGTGACGGCCGGCTTGATCCTGCTCGCGCTTGCGGCGGTGCTCGCGGAAGTCCGCCGACTCAAGGGATTGGTCAGCGGCGCCATGGCAGTCGTCGCGCTGTCCGAGCCGCGCTCCAATGAGCGGCCGGCGCCGAACGAAGCGCCGTCGCGCTCGGAGCCCGTGCTCGAAAAGGAAGGGGGACCCCAGGCAGGGCATGTCGGTATCGCGACCACGCTGGCTGCTGGGGCAGGCGCCGCTGCGGTCGCTGGCGCTTTGACCAGTCTGGCGAAGGCCGAAGAGCCGACGGGTGAAAAAGCATCCGATAAGCCGGAAGAAGCCGATAAGACGGACGACGATGACGGAGGAGACGGCAAGCGCTCCGACCATGTCGGGGTGGTGGCAGCCGAGCCGCAGCAACCGCCTTCGATCGTGACCGGCGAAACCGACGACTGGCTGTTGCCCCCGCTGCCTGCGGCGTTCGATGCCGCGCCCTCGGAGGTCAAGCCGGACGAGCGGAACGAGGCTGAAGAAGAGCCCACCTCTCCGGAGGTCGAACAGGACCACCCGATCTCGAGTGACGACGACAAGTCATTGCGGGAGGATCCCGACAACAAGGAAGGCGACGAAGCCGAACCTGTCCAGGTTCCGGTGGAAGAGCCCGAAGCAGAGCAGGCGAGTGCCGAGGGCGGCACGGCCAAGCAGGAGATCCCGCCCGAGCCGGAAAAAGACCGGCTTTGGTGGCCGAGCATCGACCGCCCCTCGACCGAGGCGACCGCCACGGTCACGGACGAGTTCACCGCGCTGCGTGATCAACTTTCGGGAGTCGTCAATGCGCCCGAGGTCGAGTTGCCGCGACGCGATCGCGTGGGCGTAAGCGATGGCTTGGGCGCATCGGAGAGCTGGATGGCGCCGCGCGCCTGGCCTCCGGTGACGCAGCCGCGCGATCCTCGCGCCCTGAGCGATGTCGAAGGCGAGATCGCCGGCAAGGCTGCTCCAGAGGGCATCGAGGCCGAGACCATTGCCACTGGAGAGCCTGCAGCTCCCGAACCGGAGCCGCAGGAAGAGCTGACGCAGGTGTCGGATCTGGCCGAGGCGGAGGTGCCCCCTGCGGAGGCGGCGGAACCGGCCGCCGAAGCCAAGTCGGACGAGGAGCCCTTGGGCAAGGAGCCGTCGGACGAGGAGCCAGCGGCTTCGGAGGAGGGCGTGATCGGAGCCTATCAGGTCGGCGAGACGCAGTTCACCATGTTCGCCGACGGTTCGATCCATGCCCGCACGCCGGACGGCGACTACACCTTCGCCTCGATGGACGAACTGAAAACCTATCTCGCCAGCGAGAAGGACAAGCTGGAGCCTAGCTCGAACTGACCGCTTCGCTTGCCTCGTCCCAGCCGCCGTCAGCCGCCGTGATCGCGAAGGCGTAGGCGAGGGCGGTCTCCTTCAACGAATCGAAGCGCCCGGCGGCCCCGGCATGCCCGGCGTCCATGTTGGTGTGCAGCATGACCGGGCCGCCGCCGGTCATGGTCGCGCGCAGGCGCGCCACCCATTTCGCCGGCTCCCAGTAGGTCACGCGCGGATCGGCCAACCCGCCCGTCGCCAGGATCGGCGGATAGGCCTGCGCCTTGATGTTGTCATAGGGCGAATAGCCGAGGATCGTCCGGAAGGCGGCCTCGTCCCGGATCGGGTCGCCCCATTCGGGCCATTCCATCGGGGTCAGCGGCAGGCTCTCGTCGAGGATGGTGTTGAGCACATCGACGAAGGGCACCTCGGCGATGATGCCGGCGAAGAGATCGGGCGCGAGATTGGCGACGGCGCCCATCAGCATGCCGCCGGCGCTGCCGCCCTCGGCGACGATGCGCCCGCGGCTGGTGAAGCCTTCCGCCGCCAGCATCTCGCCGGCCGCGATGAAGTCGGTGAAGCTGTTGGACTTGTTCGTGCGCTTGCCGTCGAGATACCAGCCCCAGCCCTTGTCGGTGCCGCCGCGGATATGGGCGATGGCGTAGACGAAACCGCGGTCGACCAGGCTGAGCGGCCGTGTCCGGAATGAGGCTGACATCGCCGCGCCATAGGAGCCGTAGCCGTAGAGCAGGCAGGGCGCCGAGCCGTCGAGCACGAGGTCGCGCCGGTGCAGCAGCGAGACCGGCACCTTGGCGCCGTCCTTGGCCGTCGCGAAGATGCGGCGCACGACATAGGCGTCGGGGTCGTGACCGGACGGGACCTCCTGGCGCTTCACGAAGGTGCGCTCGCCGGTCGCCAGATCGTAGTCGAAGGTTTCAGCCGGTCGGGCCATCGAGGCATAGATGAAGCGCAGTCGATCGGTGTCGAATTCGTAGCCGGCATCGATTCCGAGCCCATAGGCCTCCTCATCGAAGGCGATGCTGCTTTCGGCTCCGCTCCTGAGGTCGCGGATGACGATACGCGGCAGACCTTCCTCGCGCTCCAGGCGGATCAGCCGGTCGGCGAGGCAGAGATGGCTGAGCACGAGCCGGCCGCGCCTGTGCGGCACGAGATCGGTCCAGTTGGACGGCGAGGGGTCGGCCAGCGGCGTGCGCACGATCTTGAAGTCTTCGGCGCCATCGGCGTTGGTCAGGATCAAGAGCTCGTCGCCATGGTGCTCGACGCTGTATTGCCGTCCTGCCTGCCGGGCCGCGATCAGCTTCGGCGTGCCTGCCTTGTCGGTGAGATCGACCAGCCTGACCTCTGACGTCTCGTGATCGCTGCTGGAGATCAGCAGAAACCGGCGCGATTGCGTCTGGTCGATATCGGCGAACAGGCCGGGGTCGGTCTCCTCGTAAAGTAGTTCGTCCTCGCTCTGCGGTGTGCCGAGCCGGTGGCGCAGCACGCGCGTTGGACGATGGTCGTCATCGAGCGCGACATAGGCGAAGGCGCTGGAATCGGCGGCCCAGATCATCTCGCCGGAGGTGTCGGCAATCCTGTCCGGCAGGTCCTCACCGGTTGAAAGGTCGCGTACCCGGATCAGATAGAGCTCCGAACCGGCCTCGTCGGCACTCCAGGCGAGCAGACGATGATCCGGGCTGTGCTCGGCGTCGCCGAGATCGAAGAACTCATGGCCCTTGGACAGGGCGTCGGCATCGAGCATGACCTGCTCGCGCCCGGGCTTGCTGTCTTTGCCTGAACGCGGCTTGCGGCAGATCAGCGGGTGTTCGCCGCCGCGCCGGTAGCGGCTATAGTAGAGAAACGGTCCGTCCGGTTGCGGCGGCTCGCTGTCATCTTCCTTGATCCGTCCGCGCATTTCCTTGATCAGCGTGCGCTGCAGCGCTTTCGTCGGCGCCATCAACTTATCGCACCAGGCGTTCTCGGCCTCGATATGCGCCCGGATCTCGGCCGGCAGCACATCTGGATCGCGCAGTACGTCGCGCCAGTTCTCGGCTCGGAGCCAGGCATAGTCGTCGGTCAGGACGACCCCATGGACCGTGCTGCTTTGGGGGCGGATGGCGGCAACCGGCTGGGCGGAGACCCTGCGTTGGCTAGTCATGCTTGGTCTCCAGGCTCGGTTCAACCATCTTTAAAGTCTCGATCTATGGTGGGATCGCTTCATCTTGGTCGAGACGACAGGTAGAGGTCGGCGGCGGCACTGACAAGGACAACCTTTTCGCGCAAATGCTGCGGTGCAAGGCGTCATGGTTACGATGCACGCTCACAATTTCAGCAATAATATGTCTCGATGAATGTATTCGAATCCTTGTCAAGCCACTTGCGATATTGAACTGCATGGCTTAGACGATTGCCGACTGGTCCGTTTTGCATGATTCTATTCCGGTAGGAATTCGACCGTCTGCCGGCGGAGGTCAGGGAGGCGCTCGCGCCTGGAAACAGAGCTGGGCGCAGTCATGCTACGACTGGTCAAGAAAACAATGGAGCAACGCCATCATGGCTGACCAAGACGGTTCCGATTTCATCGAGCTGACGGCAGATATCGTTTCCGCCTACGTGTCGAACAATTCTGTCCCGGCATCGGAGTTGCCTGCGCTGATCAGCGACGTTCACGCTGCACTCAATCGTGTCGTCGGCGGCGCTGCACCGATTGTTCCGGTCGAGGCGCCGAAGCCTGCGATTGCAGTGAAGAAGTCGATCACGGCCGACTATCTGATCTGCCTGGAAGACGGAAAGAAGTTCAAGTCGCTGAAGCGCCATCTGCGCACGCAGTACAACATGTCGCCCGAGCAATATCGCGAGAAGTGGGGCCTGCCGCCGGATTATCCGATGGTCGCTCCGAACTATGCCGAAGCGCGCTCGCAGCTCGCCAAGAAGATGGGTCTCGGCCAGCAGCGCCGCAAGCGCCGCTGATTGATCGCCGGCCCAGCCGGCACGATCGCCCATGCAGTGAAGCCGCCGGCTAAGCCGGCGGCTTTTTCTTTGCACTCACCCCTCATGCGCAGCCTGACTGGCGAGGGGCAACACGACGAATGGCTCTCTGATGGGTGGGGCTTCCGTTCAGGGGCTGGCCGCCACGAGCACAAAACTGTCAGGAGCCTGTCGGGATGGGCCATAGCGTGCTTGTGGAAGGCGTTATTAGGAATATATACCTTATCCGTCGCGGTTGAATTCGGGGAGGCGATACCCGCAATGGAACATATCATGAACATATTGATTGCCAAGCGACCGCATCCAGCTCGGTTGAACGCTCCGGCTCGGTTGGCGGAAGCGGCTGTCAGCGGCGCGATGAGCCTACCGGCCGGGGCGCTACGTGCCGGCCGTGGAACCCGCCGGATCGCCTTCGCTCGCCAGCTCGCAATGTATCTGACTCATGTTGGTTTCGGATTGACCCTGACAGAGGTCGGCACCTGCTTCGAGCGCGACCGCACGACTGTGCGTCACGCTTGCGCCCTGGTCGAGGATCGGCGCGACCAGCCGGCATTCGATTTCGCCGTCTCGGCGCTCGAGATCGGCCTGGCGCATCTCGCTTTCGGATTGCAGCTGAGGCTCGGCCCGGAGGGCTCCCGATGAGCGCAACTGGCGACCGCCCCCCGTCTCGCTTGCTCCGGCACCTGAGCGAGCCCGGCGCCTATGCCGTCGACTCGCCGCTAGGCTGCGGGCGGCTCGCGCTCTACCGCCGTGCAGCCGGCGGAGCGACACTGGGGGCCGGCTATGTCCCTGCGGCCGAGGCCGATGTCCTCGTCGCCGCCGGTTTTGCCGCCTGGTTCACCGAAGAGGGCAGGCGGCGACTGCGGCTCGCCGGCACAGGGGCGCAAAAACCGCGCGCGACGGTGACGGTGATGGTCGATGGCCAGGCACAGGAGGTCATGCTGGATGAGCGCGAGAGCCCGCTGCTCTGGCTTCATCGCCGCCTGGGCAAGGACGGGGCACCGCAAATATCGGCGGCCGAGTTTACCGCGGGCGAGCGCTTCCGCGCCGATCTGACGCTGGCGCAGATGCTGCCTCGGATCACCGTCAACTGGGACGCAGCGCTCGCTGCCGGGACTCATACATCGGGGCGCGGTCCGGCCGAGGCCTCCGATTCCAGCCTGGCGGCGCGTCAGCGTGTGCGCCTCGCCTGCAAGCGCCTCGGCCCCGAGCTGTCGGGCCTGGCGATCGATGTCTGCGGCTTCCTCAAGGGACTCGACCAGGTCGAGCGCGAGCGCAAATGGCCGGCACGCTCGGCCAAAGTCGTGCTCCGGCTGGCGCTGTCGGCGCTCGTCGAGCATTACGGGTTGGATGAGAGGTCGAGCCCGCCTCCTTTCTCAACGGCCTGGCGGGCACCGGATGCGCGTCCGTCGATTCCGCCTGCGCCGAGACGCGGCGACTAGACGAGTGCAGCGCGGGCGTCGCTCTTGATCCGCTCCATCATGGCGCGCACGCCGTTGGAGCGCTGCGGCGTCAGATGGGCGGCCAATCCGAGCCGCTCGTAGATCGCGAAGGCGTCGGTCGTCAGGATTTCGTGTGCCGTGTGGCCGGAATGGATGGCGATGGCGAGTGCGACGAGCCCGCGCACGATATGCGCATCGCTGTCGCCGCGGAACGTGAGACGCGTCGTTTCGCCGGGGCCGCCTTCGGTACGCGTCTCCAGCCAGACCTGGCTGGCGCAGCCGCGTACCTTGTTGGCGTCGCTATGCGCGTCCTCTGACAGGGGCGCGAGCGTCCGCCCGAGCTCGATCAGATAGCGGTAGCGATCGTCCCACTCGTCGAGCAGCTCGAAATTGGCGACGATCTCGTCGAGGCTCTCGCTCATGATCTCCGCAGTCGGCCTCCGCCGCGTCCAGCGCCGATGTGTACGGCAATGGCGAGCGTCTTCGGCCTCTCGCACGGCGAGGTCAAGCGTCAGCGCGGTCGCAGCTGGGGTTCGCTCGAGCCGGATCCGATCAGATTGTCTCAATCTGATCCGTGAATCCGTCTCTCACGTTTAGTCAGGAGGCCGTTTTACCGGACTGCTTGCGATGCAAGCTGACCGGAACGGGCTCCGGCACGTGTCGCGGCGCTCGCCGCCATGGCAAGCACCCGGGCGCGGGTCTCCGGTTCCAGCCCGGCCAGGACCTCGGCCGCTTCGCGCAGGCTGACCGCGCCCTGCAGCGCCGCCTTGGGGTCGATCCTGGCCAGAATCGCAATGGCGGCCTTGGCATCGATCACGGTCGCCTCAGGCTCGTTCTTCGTGCCGTGCACGGGCGAGTTCAGCGCGATCACGCCGACGATCGCCAGGCTGCGCAGAAGATAGGCCATGCTCGGTCCCCGTCCGGTTCCGGGCTCCCCAGCCCGCGAATGCGAGAACCTTAGCGCGCGGACCGAAAGATCAGGTGTCGCCGAAAGCATCGATTTGAATCAAAGACGGCCTACCGTCTTCAGCATCCGTTCACCTTGTGGCCAACAACAGCCGGCGTGGGGTATCGCCCTGAGATCCGTGCAATTTGTTGAAAAATAAAGCTTATTTTGGCAATCGCCGAGGAAGGGCCCGGTTTCGGACCCCGTCTCTTTAAGTCCCGCTTAAACGGCGGCCGCGAGGATCACAACAACAAGGCGGGGTGTAAGTGCCCACGGCCGGCAGAGGTGTTCGTTTGCGGTTTTCCAGTTTGATGACGGCGGTAAAGGCGCAGGTCGCGGCGATGGTCCATCCATCGGCGCTGGCCGATTCGCTCGAACGCATGCGTCACGAGCGCTTCATGCTGACGAGGCTCGTCGTCTCGACCGCAGCGCTCAGCCTGATGCCGGCCTACGTCACCTGGCGCGGCCGGATCGGCGCGCTCGAACTACTCGTGCTCGTCGCGCTGGCGCTGCCGCTGCTGGCGATCTTCCTGCTCTCACGCACCGGGCGGCTCGACCTCGCGCACTGCATTTCCGGCGCCGCCCTGACATTGCTGATCACCACGCTCGCCTGCCTGACCGGTGGGGCCGCCTCGCCCTTGCTGCTCTGGCTTGCGGCGGTTCCGGCCGAAGCGATGTTCTTCGGTTCCCGCTCCTATGTGGCACGCGCCGGGGCGCTTGCGGCCATCGGCCTCGGCGCTGTGGTTGCTCTGCAGGGGATGGGGGCAATTGTCGAGCCGGCGTCCTGGACCTGGCAGGCGATGCCTGCTTTCGCCGCGGTCGCGATCCTGCTCACAGCATTGATCACGGTCGGCTTCCTCTATCGCCGCGACGACGAGCTGCGCGAGCATCGTGCCTCCGATGCGCGGGCGCGACTGATGCTCGAGCATGTCGGCGATCTCGTCACCTGGCACGATGCCGCCGGCTCCGTCGTCTTCGCCAACGAGGCCGCCCGTGTCCTGATCGGGGCCGAGCCAGCCCAGCTCTTCGGCCGCGGCCTGTTCGATCGCGTCCACATCGCCGACAGGCCGCTCTTCCTCAAGGCCCTGAGCGATGCCGCGCATGGCAGCGGCCGGGCCAACGCCTGCTTCCGTGTCCTGTTCGTCCCGACGGGCAGCGATGGGCATGCCTCGGCGAGCCCTGTCGTGCGCTGGCTCGATCTCAGTGTCCGGCGGATCGAGCAGGCGGGCCCGCATGGCGTTGCGGCCGTGGTCGGCGTCAGCCGCGACGTCACCGACCGGCATGCGATCGACGAGGAACGCGAGCGCAATCACGCCGAGGCGGTCAAGGCGAGCGACGTCAAGGGGCAGTTCCTGGCGACCGTCAGTCATGAGCTGCGCACCCCGCTCAACGCCATCATCGGTTTCTCGGAGATGCTGGGCGGCGAGCTCGGCCCCTCCTTCAGCCCGGCGCAGCGTCGGGAATACGCCAGGATCATCCATGATTCCGGCCAGCACCTGCTCGATGTGGTCAACACGCTGCTCGACGTCTCGAAGATCGAGAGCGGAGCGATGACGATCGAGCAGGACTCGCTCGACATGGCCGAGCTCGCCGCGGATTGCTGCAATGTCGTCGCGCTCAAGGCCAAGACCGGATCGGTCGCGCTCGAGCGGATCATCGGTCCGGACCTGCCGCAGCTTCTCGGCGACCGGCGGGCCCTGAAGCAGGTGATGCTCAACCTTCTGTCGAACGCCATCAAGTTCACTCCGGCCGGGGGACGCGTGACGCTCGCCCTGGTGCGCGATGGCGGGATGATCGATCTGTCGGTGTCCGATAGCGGTATTGGCATCGCCGCGGCGGATCTGCCACGACTGGGCGATCCGTTCTTCCAGGCCAAATCATCCTACGATCGCGCTCATGACGGCACCGGCCTCGGCTTGTCGGTGGTTCGCGGCCTGGTCGGCCTGCATGGCGGAACGCTCACCATCGAGAGCGCGCCCGGGGTCGGTACCCGTGTCGGCGTCCGCCTGCCGCTCGGCGGCATGTCCACCGCGTGCGAGCCGGCGCGCATCGCAACCTTCGCCCGCGCGCCACGCCGTGGCCTCGAAACCAAGCAACCTGTTCGCCTGACCGCCTGACCGAGAGCTTAAAGACCATGTCCGCAACGCTCGCCGCCCGCGCCCGCTCCGATGCGACGCTGTCCATGCCCGCCCGCCGCTCCGCCGGCCGACGCGCGCCCTCGGCGCCGGCTCGGCTCATGCGCTGGTTCGCGCGGCGGCCTGGCCGAGGGCTGATCGTGCTGCTCTTCGCAGCCGTGTCGGTGCTGATCGTCCTGAACGCCGTCCTGTTCCAGAAGGGCCGCCACCCGGCGCCGATGCTGTCGCCGCCGTCGCAATCGGCAGCTCGCCCGACCGAGCGCCGGGCCGAGACGCCGACGCTCGCCGAACCTGTGAATCCGACGGGGCCAGCCCAACAGGCCATCATGCCGCCAGTCCGACCCGGCGCGTTGACGCCCGCGACCCGTGACACGGCGCCGCGCCCGCCGGCGCCGATCGCTCCTGCTCAGCCCCGGCAGGCGCAGGCGGCTCCGGCTCGCCCGGCTCCGGCCGCCCCGCCGACGGTGCGCGATCCGATCGCCGATTTGATCAACGGCGCCGATATTCGGCCACCGGCGGATATCCGCGGACAACGCCGCTGACCGCCGTGGTCCGCGGATTGCCGAGGAGTTCCTCTTGCCCCGCCTGACCAGCGACTTCTGGGTCTCGGCCTATCTGCGCCAGGCTGCTCGCGATGGGCTCGTCGCGGTGCTCCGTCGGCGCGGCGCGCGCGAGGCCGGCGCCGTCTTCGTCAAGCTCGACCGGCTCGACGGCACGGCTGCGCTCTACGGCCCGGCGCCGCAGGCTCTCGCGGACGAGGCCGGCGAACGGCGCTTCCAGCTCGTGCTCGACGCCGATCCGCTCGCGATCGAGGACCGGGTCGCGCGCGAAGTGCGCTTCGACAGCGATCTCTGGCTGGTCGAGATCGAGAATCGCGCCGGCGATGCGCGGCTCGATCTCGTAGAGGGATAGCGTCAGCCGTTGCCGCTGCCGAGTCTACGCCGCACGTCCTGAGCGATGCCGCGCGCAGGCGCCCGCTCGGCGCCGGATCGGGCTGGCGTACCGCTCGGATCCATGGCGGGCTGCAGGGTTCCTGGACGGGCATGGCGTGGCGCGACACCGCCGATCTGTTGTGCCAGCCGGCGTGCCACTGTCGGCTGTACTGAGCGCATCAGCTCGACCAGGGCAAAAATGCGCTCGACCGAGCGCGCCGCGTCGTCGCCGAGCCCGATCAGGAAACGCGTCGCATCCTCCGGGCTTGCCCCGCAGCCGATCAGTGCCAGCGCCGCGAGCCGACGCGATTGATCGCTCGCCATGCCCGCCGCGAAGCGCGCATCGCTGCCGAAGGCATCCGCCAGCGCCGCGAAGGCGCTGGGCCGATCGGAGAGCGCCGTTGCGATCAGGCCGGAGATCCGTTCGGTCGCAAGCGTTGCCGGTCGCGGCGAGGGCGCCAGCGCCTCATGGGCCGCGACGGCGTCGATCATGGCGAGGCGCTTTTCGAGGCTTGCCTGCAGGAAGAGCGGCGTCAGCTCCGACACCGGCAGATCGGCGCGCGCCAGCAGGCTTGCACCTAGGGTGGGCGTCGCGGCTGCGCGCGGCAGGAGCAGGTCGAGCGCTGCGTGCGGCAGCGGTACGGCCATGTTTGCGACCAGCGCCGCGTCGATCTCGGGATTGTTGCAGCCGGAGAGCGTGATGGTGGCGTTGCCGGTGAGGTCGTGCCGGCTGGCAAGCGCGACTCTCGCCTCGCTGCTCCCCGCGGCAGCGATCTCCTCGATCTCCTCAGCGGTAAGCGGCATGCCATGGCTGATCAGTGCAGCCAGCACCTCACCACCCCGGGCGCGCAGGTCGGCAAGCACCTCACGCGGCGCATGCGGCCAGCTCGCAAGCTTGCGGGCGAGGATCGTTGCTGTGGCGTCGTCGATCACCGGGATCGAGGCCTCCGCCATGGCGCGGAAGGCCTCCATGTCCTCGGTCGACGGGCTCGGCGTCGCCAGCAGCAGATCGGTCTTCACCCGCAGCGCGACCTGGCGCAGATCGAGCCCGCCATCGCTGGCCAGCCTGGCGAGCTCGGCGAGATCTGTGGCGATGCGGGACGGCATGGGATGTTCTCGTCGACGAATTTCACGTTTCGGCAACTTATCCCCGATGCGTTAGCACAGCGTTAACCATGATGCGTGCTGATGGTGCTGAGGATGGCGGCGTGGCTCGCGCGTGAGTCCGGTCTTACGTGTCGTCCGCGAATTGGGCACAGGCGCCAGCAAGGGAGGCGCATCATGGCAGACGTCATTCCTTTTGCGCCGCGCAGGCGCTCAGCCAGCCAGAGCCCCGCGGCGGTGGGCCCTTCCGGGCAAATCCTGTTCTTCACTGGCGTCCGCTACGAGCGCCAGCCCGAGCCTGCCGCGAGCAAGCCGCCACGACGGCCGCGCCCCGCCGGCCGCGGCGAGCGCGAGACGCGGCGCAGGCGGCCCGGGTGAGAGCTGCGGATCGTGATTTTGGATTGATCCAAGATCATCACGATCCGTTCTTGAGAGTTCGAGTGGGATTCATGCGAAAAACCGGTTCCCACTTTTTCGCATCCCACTCGGTCGCAACGGCGGCCCTGTCCTGCGTTCTGCTCGCCGGCTGCTCCACGACCGGCGACCTTGGCCGCCCCCGTCCCAACATCTTCGCCGACCAGATCGCGCCGGCAGCCGGCGAATGGAGCGCCCGCTTCCGCGGCGAGGCCTCGTCCTGGTTCCACATGACCGACGACGAGGAGCAGTTGCGGGCCCGCGCCTGGCGGATCGTCCTGCCTGCCCATGAGCGCAGTCATTTCGAGCGGGAGGTCTCCAAGCTCGCCCATGCCCGCATCCTTCCGGTCGAAGCCCAGTTGAACGATGTCGCCGCCTATCACGGTGCCTTGACCTCCGGCGCCTTCGCCTCGCAGGCGTCGCGCTACAACCGGCTGGCCGAAGACGCCAATGGCGACCGGCTGCTGCTCGGTCAATTCCGGGCCAACGCCTTGCGGGTCATCAATGCCGATCGCGCTCGGCTGCGTGCGCTCGATGCCTCCCAGCAGGTGCCACCCGAGCAGCGCGATCCGGCCACTCAGCGCGTCGCCGAGAATGAAGGGCTGATGCTCTGGGTCTGCGAACGGGCTCGTTTCAGGCTGAAGAGCTACCGCTTCTCGCTCGACAATCTCGTCGTCGAGATGCCCTCGCGCGAGGCCGTTCGGGCCGAGCGCGCCATCATGGGGCTGGAGAGCGAACTGGGCGGCGCCTGCAACCTGCCGCTGATCGGCATGTTCGGCGGAAAGGGCGAGGGCGCGCCGGCGGGGCGGGGACCGGTCGTCTACAAGGGCTAGCTGGCTTGCGCCCGATCTCCGATTTCAGGCGCAAAACAGGATTCCCATTCCCGTGGAATTGGGTCTAGCCTGCGGACCATGAGCTGGCGAACGGTGGAGTGACCCCATGTCAGTCGCACACGTCAGGTTCACGCCCTCGGTCGCGGCGGAAATCCCTGGCGATCCGCCTGTCGACCAGGGGCATCGCCACGAGGCCGGCGTCATCGCCTCGAGCGTCTACGCCCATGGCGTGCGCATCGCCGACGTCCCGATCGACGAGGCCGGCGAATGGGCCCGAAAGGACGGCCACGTCGTCTGGATCGGACTGCTCGAGCCTGAGGCAGCCTTGCTCAAATGCGTGCAGGAGCAGTTCGGCCTACACCCTCTTGCGGTCGAGGACGCGACCAACGCCCACCAGCGGCCCAAGCTCGAACAATACGGCGACGCGCTGTTCGTCGTCGCCCGTACCGCCCAGATGGTCGACAAGCGCATCGCCTTCGGAGAGACGCATATCTTCATCGGCCGCGGCTACATCGTCAGCGTCCGCCACGGCGCCTCGACCTCGTACACATCGGTCCGGCAGCATTGGGAGACCTGCCCGACCTCGCTGGCCAAGGGCGAGGATTTCATCCTCTATGCGATCCTCGATTTCATCGTCGACAATTACATGCCGGTGCTCGAGTCGATCCATGACGAGGTCGAGGAGATCGAGGACAAGATCCTCGCCCGGCCGATGACGCGCACCGATATCGAGCGACTCTACATGCTCAGGCGCGACCTGCTGCGCCTGCGCAACGCGGTCGGGCCGCTGGTCGATGTCTGCCAGCGCTTGAGCAATGGCAGCGTGCCGCAAGTGCGCCCGACGCTCGCCCCGATGTTCCGTGACGTGACCGACCATGTCCGCACCGTGCAGGAGAAGATCGACAGCCTACGCGAGGTGCTGGCCTTCGCCTTCGAGGCGAGCCTGCTGGTCGGCCAGAGCCAGGAGAACGCGATCACCAAACGGCTGGCCTCCTGGGCAGCCATTCTCGCGGTGCCGACGGCGGTCGCTGGCATCTACGGCATGAACTTCAAGAACATGCCCGAACTCGAGATGCATTACGGCTATTACGGCGTCCTGGCGGTGATCGTCACCACCTGCCTGACACTGTTCTGGCGCTTCAAACGCAATGGCTGGCTCTAGGTCGTGGTGACGATTTAGGGTTCCCGACGGCCCGCGGTTCTGATTCAACGCTGCTTTTTGGAGGCGGAGTTGGAAGGCGAGGTTCTTCGGGACGATCAATGGGCGCGCATCGAGCCATTCGTGCCTAGCGGCCGCAAGGGCAAGCGGGGGCCGCGCAGCAATGGCCGGTTGTTCGTGGACGCGCTGTTGTGGATGGCGCGGTCAGGCGGTCGGTGGCGTGATCTGCCCACGCGATTTGGGCCCTATCAAACGGCCAAGCGGCGCTATTACCGCTGGATCGAGATGGGCGTGCTCAATCGCCTGTTCGAGGCGGTGGCCGCTGAGCCCGACCTGGAATGGGTCATGCTGGACGCCACGGTCATCCGCGCCCATGCCCAAGCCGCCGGCGCGCGGCGAAAAAGGGGGGACCGGACGCCCAGGCGCTTGGCCGGTCTCGTGGCGGCTTCGGCACCAAGATCCACGTCTGCGTAGACGCGCTGGGCCTGCCGGTTCGCATCCTGCTGGGGCCGGGTCAGCAGAACGACATGGCTCCGGCCTGTGACCTGATCGACGGCGTCGCCGCTCAATCCGTCCTGGCCGACAAGGCCTATGACGCCGATCGGCTCTATCTGAAGATCATCCAGCAGGGCGGCGATCCCGTCGTCCCGCCCCGCCGCCATCGTAAGCGACAACACGCCTATGATCGGCTCCTCTACAAGGAACGAAACCGCGTCGAGCGCTTCTTCAGCCGCATCAAGCACTTCCGCCGCATCGCCACACGATACAACAAGCTGGCGGCCACCTTCATGGGCTTCGTCACTCTCGCCGCCATCATGCTCTGGCTCAAATAGCTAAATCGTCACCGCAGCCTAGAGCATTTTCGAGCGAAATGGACATCGGTTCGCGTGAAGAAAGTGCGATAAAACAGAGTATTAGGCGCTAGCGCCTAATCCGCCAGCCCGCAGGCCACGCCGGTCGCCAGCGCCTCCGCCTCGTTGCGGTCGAAGGCGCGGCGGACCAGCACCCTTGCGACGACGAGCCCTTGCAGCGAAGGCGAAACCACACGCAGCTCCCGCGAGGTCTCGCCCTCCTCGTCGTTGGCCAGCCGCTCGTCGAGCTGCTCCTGCGTCATCACCACGAATTCGAGGACGCCGCGGATCGCGGCCCTGTCGGTGATCGCATAGGCCGCGCCGCCGCCGCGGCGATGAACCGTGAGGCCGAGCGGCAACGAGCCGGTGCGCGCTACGACGCGTAGCGGCCCTGCCGCGAGGTCGTAGCTGCATACGGCCGCGACGCTGTTCGGGTCGGTGTCGAGCATGGCAGGCAGACCGACCGGTGGCGGCGTCACCAACTCGGCCCGGCCGTTCATGCCCAGCGCCGCGTAGACGGTGGCCGCGTCGCGCGTGGCCAAGGCTGGGACCCTCAGCACGGTGACGATGTGGACGATGCCGGCGAGCACCAGCCCGGCCAGTGTCAGCAGCACGAGCCGCAGCATGCCGCTCCCGAGCCGCGACAGCCAGCGGCGAGGCTGCGATCGGCCCGTGACCCTGGGCTGGCTCGCTGCAGGCAGCGCTCCGGTATTGTCCGCAGCGCTCATCGGCAGTCGATCCGGGCAATACGGGGCAGGGCGCCGGGCCTGAGTTCGCCGGCATGGCTCGAGATCGGCGTGTCGTAGAGCCGCAGGCGGAGCTGGAACCGGCCGCCCGGCGGCAAGGGCAGCCAGTTGCCGGCCTCCGGCGCCGTCGCCAGCACGATGCGCATGCCGCCGCGTTCGCCGCGGACGATCTCGGCATCGGTGAAACTCGCGCGCTCGGCAGCAGGCTGCAGGGAACGGCCCGTGGGGTCGGCGAGGTCGAGCGACCAGCCGCGCGCCGGCGGCGTTGTTCCGCTGACGAGATAGCGGCAACGGGCGTCGAGTGCCTGCCCGGCATCATCTGCCTTGGCTATGAGTTCCAGGCCTTCACCGGCTCCGAGCGGCAGGTGAACGCCGCGCGCCAGATAGGCCCGCATATAGGGATCGATGTCGCGCGCGCCGCCGTTCGGCCAGGTCGTCCAGGCACCGATCTGGGCTCGCCCGAACCAGGGCCGCTCCGCCACCGCATAACGCGCCGAGACGAGGCCGAGCCCGGCGCCGAGCGCGATCACATAAGCGAGGGGGAGTACGCGCATCGGATGATCTTGGCCCGCATCGGCGTCTGAGCCTAGCGAATGACGGAGAGGCCGGTGGGAGCGCCGCGGATCCCGGCCTGGACGGAGGCGCGCGCGGCCCGCGGAGCCTCGACCGATTTGAACATCGTGCCGACGGCGGAGAGCAGCTCGAAGGATTTGCGCGACATATGGCCGGCGCTGGCGCCGGTTGCGGGATCGCTGGCTTTCGCCACCACAGTCTTGGCGTCGCCGGGCTGCGGCGTCACGCCCGGGATCGGCTTCAGCTCGATGCCCTGATGCGCGAAGCCCATGATCTCCTTCCAGGTCATTGCCGGCAGCGAGCCGCCGGTCATGTTGTTGGTCTCGGAGGAATCGTCGTTGCCGAACCAGATCGCGCCGACGAGATTGCCAGTGTAGCCGACATACCAGGCATCCTTGTAACCATTGGTCGTGCCGGTCTTGCCGGCGCTGACGACGCCATCGAGCGCGGCGCGCCGGCCGGTGCCTGCCGTCGGTACGGTCGACAGCATCTGGTTCATCTCGAAGGCGACCTGCGTGCTCAGCACCTGAGCGGGCGCCGGCTCGTCGCGGTCATGGCGATAGATCTCCTCTCCCCCCGAATTGCGGATATCGAAGGCGGCGTAAGGCTTGGCCCGCTTGCCGCCGCTGGCGAAGACGGCATAGCCGGCCGCCTGGTCGATCACGGTCACCTCCGCCGCGCCGATCGGCAGCGAGACGGTGTCGATCAGCGGTGTGGTCAGGCCCATCGCCCGGCAGGTCTCGACGATCTTGGTCCGGCCGATGCGCGCCGCGCGGGCCTCGTGGGTTTCGCCGGTGGCGCGGCCGATCGCGATCGACATCTGCACCGGGATCGTATTGATCGACTTCGCCAGCGCCACCGTCAGCGGCATGGAGCCGGCATAGGAGCGCCCGTAATTGTTCGGGCACCAGTTGCCGATGCAAACGGGTCGGTCGGTGACAATAGTCGTCGGCTTGTAGAGCCCGGCGCTCATCGCCGCCGCATAGACGTACGGCTTGAAGGAAGAGCCGGGCTGGCGCAGGCTCGAGGTGGCGCGATTGAACTGGCTCGCGCCATAGTCGCGTCCGCCGACGATGGCGCGCACCGCCCCGTCCGGATCCATGATCACCGCGGCCGCCTGCTTGGCGCGATAGGCCGGGCCGTACTGGCGCAGGATCGACTCGACCGCTTCGTCGGCGCGCTTCTGGATCGCCGGGTCGTAGGGCGTCTTCACTGTCAGCACCCGTTCCGGGCCGAGTTTGCCGTCCTCGGCGAGCCTGCGGGTCTCGTCGAAGGCCCAGTCGAGATAGTAGTCCGGGCTCGAGTCGCGCCGCCGGTCGATCGGCGTCGCCGGGTTGCGCTTGGCCGAATCGACCTGGCCGGCCGTCATGAAACCGGCATCGACCATGGCGTTGAGCACGTCGTTGGCGCGCGCCCGTGCCGCCGGCAGGTTGACATGCGGAGCGAACCTGGTCGGGGCCTTGAATAGCCCGGCCAGCATCGCCGCTTCCGCAAGACTGACATCCTTCACCGATTTGCCGAAATAGTAATCGGCCGCCGCCGCGACCCCGAAGGTGCCACCGCCCATATAGGCGCGGTCGAGATAGAGCTTGAGGATCTCGTTCTTGGTCAGCCGGTATTCCAGCCAGAGCGACAGGAAGGCTTCCTTGATCTTGCGGTCGAGCGAGCGTTCGTTGTTGAGGAAAAGGTTCTTCGCCAGCTGCTGGGTGATCGAGGAACCGCCCTGGACCACGCCCGAGGCGCGGGCGTTGACGGTGAGCGCCCGGAAGGTGCCGAAGGCGTCGATGCCGAAATGGTCGTAGAAGCGGCGATCCTCGGTCGCCAGCACCGCCTTGAGCAGATGGTCCGGGAACTCCTCGAGCTTCAGCGAATCGTCATGGCGTGCGCCGCGATGGCCGATCTCCGAGCCGTAGCGGTCGAGGAAGGTGACGGCGAAGACCTGGTTCTTGAGCGCCTCTTCGCGTCCTTCCTGGAAGGCCGGGATCGCCAGCATCAGCATGACGATCGCGCCGGCGATGCCGACGTTCAGCCCCTCACTGGCGAATTCGGCTGCGAGCCGTTTCGGCCCGCTGACGGTCAGCCGGTCGGTCGCGCTGCGGATGCGTTCATAGACCTCGCCGGCGCGTTGGCCGGCCGCATAGAGCGAGGCGCCGATCCATGCGTCGACGCTGAGCGCGAGGCGCTTCAGGCGGGTCGTCCAGCGGGCCTTCCTGAACTCCATCACGGCTCTGCGCCACCCTGAGCATGCCGGCGGCTCGCGTCCGCGGCGTCCCGGTCCGAGCAGCGAGCGCCCGATCCGACACAAGAAGGTAAGTGCTCGATGCCTGCAACGGAAGAGGGCAGCGGTGGAGCTGCACGGCAAAAACGGGTGTTCTGCGGTAGGCTCAGGTCTTCGTCGCGAGCAGCGCGAAACGGGTCGATGACGCCAGCCGGAGCGCATCGTGCAGGGCGGCATGGCGCTGCTGCGCCTTGACCACCTGCGCGTAGTCGGCGGGCTCGACGTGGGCGAAGCCGGCTTGCCGCAACATGCCGGAGAGTCGCTCCGCGCTCAGGCCCTCCCGGAAGAAGAAGCGGCTGGTGATCGAGTCGAAAGCCTCGCGATCGGCTGCTTGCGGAGCTGCGCCGGCACGCTCGCGCAGGAAGGTCGCTACCCGATTGAGCAGGCCCTGCAGCCAGGAGCGGTTGATCCAGTCGCCGTCGATGACGAGCAGCTTGCCGCCGGGCTTCAGGACCCGGAACCATTCGGCGAAGGCCGCTTCGGGCTCGGTCAGCGTCCAGACCAGATGGCGGGTGACCAGCGCGTCGTAGGTCTCGTTGTCGTCGAACAGGCGCTCGGCATCGCCGGCCAGGATTCGGGCCCTCTCGCCATGCTTGGCGCGGGCGCGGGCCAGCATCTCCTCGGAGAAGTCGATTCCCGTGACCTTGTGCCCGAGTGAGAGCAGAGCGCGGGTGATCTCGCCGGTGCCGCAGGCGAGGTCGAGCACGTCGCGCGGCTGCGTGCCGAAGGATTGCCGCAGCAGCGACTGGAAGGCGGCGAGCTCGGCGTCCGATTTGATGGCGTGGCCGACCTGCTGGTCGAAGGTGGCGGCCCGGCCGGACCAGTAGGTCCGAATCTCCTCCTTGAGGGAGTAGTTGGCGCCGGAGGGAGAAAAGCTGCTGTCGGACATTGGCATTCGCCACGCGGAACTAGAGGGGAATTAAGCCGCCCGTCAGACCGGCGCAAGCTGCGTTACGCTATGCGTCCGCCTGCGGGCCGAGCCATGGACGACGACGAAGGGCGTCTCGCCTTCAGCCGCCTCGACGCGGGCGACGACGCCATAGACCTCTTCGAGCAGGGCCGGCGTGACGATCTCTCGCGGATCGCCGAAGGCGGCGAGCCGACCCTTGGCCAACACCATCACCTTGTCGGCGATGCGCAGCGCCTGGTTGAGGTCGTGGATCGCGATCAGCACGCAGACCTGCCGCTCGCGCGCCAGCCGCGAGACGAGACTCAAGACCTCGAACTGGCGGTGCAGGTCGAGCGCGCTGGTCGGCTCGTCGAGCAGCATGATCTCGGGCCGGCGCACCAGCGTCTGGGCGATCGAGACGAGCTGGCGCTGGCCGCCCGAGAGCTCCCCGAGGCCGCGGAAGGCGAGGTCGGCGATGTCGAGTGCGTGCAGCGCCTCGTCGATGGCCGCGAGCTCGTCGTCACCGACGCCCCAGGAGCCGCCCTGCTTGCGGGCGAGCAGGATCGATTCGTAGACGGTCAGCACCGCGTTCACCGCCGTGTCCTGCGGCAGGTAGCAGGGCGACTTGCCGGTCGCGCTTTCGACGTGGATTGAGCCGGCACCTCCGAGCAACCCGGCGATACGGCGGAACAGGCTCGACTTGCCAGCGGCGTTGGGGCCGATCACGGCGACGATTTCGCCGCCCTTCATCTCCGGCGTGCTGATCCCGCTGAGGATTTGGCGCTTGCCATAGGCGACGCCGACATCGTTGAGCGTCAGGCGCTTCACCACGAGCGTCTCCGGCTGGTCAGGATCAGGCTGAAGAAGAAGGGCACTCCGACCAGTGCGGTGACGATGCTGATCGGGAAGATCAGGCCGGGGATCAGGGATTTGCTGACCACCGACGAGGCCGAGAGCACGGCGGCGCCGGCCAATGCCGAGGCCGGCATGAAGAAGCGCTGATCCTCGCCGATCACCATGCGGGCGATGTGCGGTCCGACCAGCCCGATGAAGCCGATCGTACCGACGAAGGCGACCGGCACCGCCGCCAGCAGGGCGACGAGCAGCATGGTCTCGAGCCGCAAATACCTGACGTCGATGCCGAAGCTCGCGGCCTTCTCGTCGCCGAGGCGCAGCGTCGTCAGCGCCCAGGCCCGGCGCGCGAACAGCGGGATGCAGAGAACGAGCACCGTCGAGGTGATCGCCAGCTTGTGCCAGTTCGCCTTGGTCAGTGAGCCCATCATCCAGAACACGACCGCGCCGAGCGCTTGCTCCGATGCGAAGAACTGCAGCAGCGAGAGCAGGGCGTTGAAGGTGAAGACCAAGGCGATGCCGAGCAGCACCACCGTCTCGGTGGTGACGCCGCGGCGCTGGCTCAGGAGATGGATCAGCAACGAGGCGCCCATCGCCATGATGAAGGCGTTGAGCGGCACGACATAGTCGATGGCGAGCGGGACGATGGAAACGCCGAAGACCAGCGCCAGCGCCGCCCCGAAACTCGCCGCGGCCGAGATGCCGAGCGTGAACGGGCTGGCGAGCGGGTTGTTCAGCACGGTCTGCATCTGTGCGCCGGCGATGGCGAGCGCGGCTCCCGTCACGACCGCCATCAGCGCGACCGGCAGGCGGATGTCCCAGATCACCACTCTGACCGCGGCCGGCGCGGTCGAGGGCGAGATCAGCGCGTTGACGGCTTCGGCGACGCTGTACCGAGCCGGGCCGAGCATCAGGTCGACGATCAGGCAGGCGAGCAGCACGGCGGCGAAGCCGGCGAGGATCAGCTTGCGGCGCAGCGCCAGCGCCCGATAGGCGTCGCGCCCTTGGGCCATGCTCTGGCTTGCCTCTGCCGGCTTGGTCACGATCTCGTCGGCGCTGACCGGCGCGAGGCTCATTTGCCGGCCTCGAGCGAGACCCACAGACCGGGCTCATAGGGCAGCGGCAGGAAGCGCTCGTGCAGCACTTTCATCGTGGCGCCCGCGTCGACGTCCTTGAACAAATCGGGGTGCAGCCACTTCGCGATCTCCTGGATCGCCACGAACTGGTAGGGGCTGTTGTAGAACTGGTGCCAGATGCCGTGGACCCGGCCGCTCTTGACGGCGGCAGTCTGTGTGAAGGCCGGGCGCTTCATCAGATTGGTCAGCTTGCGGCGCGCCTCGGTCATGTCGGCGCCATAGCCGAGGCCGACCCAGTTGCCGCCCGGGACATAGCCGTCCCAGTTGCTGCCGGTGACGATCACGACATCGGGATTGGAGGCGACGATCTGCTCGGCGTTGACGGTGCCGAAGGTGCCGGGGATCAGCGGCGTCGCCAGGTTCCGGCCGCCGGCGAAGTCGACCATCTTGCCGAAGTTCTCGTTGCCGAAGGACATGCAGCAATCGTCGGAATAGCCGCCGGCGCGCTCGACCATGACCAGCGGACGCTTGAGATCGGTCGCCTTGGCGAGGCGGTCGGTCACGACCTTGATCTGCTCGGCGCGGAATTTGATGAAATCTTCGGCAATCTGCTCCTTGCCGAAGAGCTTGCCGATCAGGCGCATCGATGGCTCGGTGTGCTCGAACGGCTTCTCGCGGAAGTCGACATAGACGACCGGGATGCCGACCGAGGCGAGCTTCTCGACCAGCTTGGCCTCGTCGCTGGCGATCTTGGCTTCGATGTTGAGGAAGAGCACATCGGGCTTGAGCGCGATCGCCTGCTCGATGTCGAAGGTGCCTTCCTTCATGCCGCCGAAGGTCGGCAGCTTGGCGATCTGCGGATAGCGCTTCTCATAGCCGCGATAGGTCTCGGGATCGGCCTTGCCGAGATCGTCGCGCCAGCCGACGACGCGCTTGAACGGCTCGTCCTTGTCGAGCGCGCCGACGAAATACATCTGCCGGCCTTCGCCGAGGATGATCCGCTTGACCGGGGCCTCGACCTCGACCTTGCGCCCGACGATGTCGGTGACGGTCACCTTGTCGGCCAATGCGGGGAGGGCCGCGACGGTCAGGCCTGCGGTGATGGTAAAGGCGCGCAGCAGGGATCGGCGGGTCAGCATCGGGAGGCTCATGAGCGAGGGAATTCTTCCTCCCGTTAGGCCGATCCGAGTATTCGGTCAATTTTCATAGATTATAATGCCTCTAAACAAAGATTAGAATGAATGTAAATTTTCGAGGGGAGGCGTGCCCTCCTGCGACGCTGGCGCGCTTCCCTCTGCCGCCGCGGCAGGGCATAAGCGGCCATGGCCGACCCGATGACCGACAGCGCGCCCTTCTGGCGCACCAAGACGCTCGAGGAGATGACCGAGGCGGAGTGGGAATCGCTCTGCGACGGCTGCGGTCGCTGCTGCCTGGTCAAGCTCGAGGATGACGACACCGGCAGGCTCCACGCCACCGATATCGGCTGCCGCCTGTTCGACGCGGGAACCTGCCGCTGCCACGATTACGCCAACCGCTCGAAGACCGTCCCCGATTGCGTCACGCTCACGCCCGAAGCGGTGCGCACATTGTCCTGGCTGCCGCCGACCTGCGCCTACAAGCTGGTTGGGGAGGGCAGGGATCTGCCCTGGTGGCATCCGCTCGTCTCGGGCGATCCGCAGACGGTCGTCGCCGCTGGGGTGTCGGTCCGGAACCGCGTCTACGCGAACGAGGACGAGGTCGCCGAGGACGAGATCGTCGAGCGCATCGTCAATTGGCCGCTGCGCTGGCCGAAGGCGGCACGCGGGCGCAGATAGCCGTGTGTGGTGGCGCTTGCAGCGCCAGAGGTGTATTCTTACTCTTACAAGTAAGAGTAAGGAGATTGCAATGCGGATCACGTCCAAGGGGCAGGTGACCATTCCCGCCGATATTCGCGAACGGGCCGGACTCCTGCCTGAGACCGAGGTGGATTTCGAGTTCGATGGCAAGGTCGTCCGGATCGTGCCCGTGGCGGCGCGCCGTAAGATGGGGCGCGGCGACAGGCTCGTTGCGCATCTGCGCCGCAGCAAGGGCGATATCGTCATGACGACCGATGAGATCATGGCGCTGACGCGCGAGCCCGAATGAACGCAGTCCTCGTCGACAGCAATGTCCTACTCGACGTTCTGACGCAGGACACCCGCTGGTCCGCCTGGTCGGCGCGAGCCCTATCCGAGGCTGCTGATCGGCAGCGGCTTGTGATCAACGCCATAGTCTATGCCGAAATCTCGACCCATTATTCGCGGGTGGAGGATTTGGATGCGGCCCTCCCCACGACGATGCTGGAGCGGGAGCCGATTCCATTTACCGCTGCATTTCTGGCCGGCAAATGCTTCCTTGCCTACAAGCGCCGAGGCGGGGCGAAGCAATCGCCGCTTCCCGATTTTTTCATCGGCGCGCATGCAGCGGTGGCCGGCTACACGCTGATCACACGCGATGCTTCCCGCTATCGGACATATTTCCCCGGCTTGCCGCTGATCGCTCCGGACGCAGCACCCCAAAAGTGAGACATCACTGGGCCGGCTCTATCTGAAGCGCAAATTCTCGCGCGACAGCTGATCGAGGCTGGTCACGCCCATCAATTTCATGCCGCGCTCGACTTCCGTCTTGAGCTGGCCGAGGGCGCGTTCCACCCCAGGCTGTCCGGCTGCCGCGAGCGGGTAGAGATAGTAGCGCCCGACGCCGACCGCCTTGGCGCCGAGCGACAGCGCCTTGAGTACATGCGTGCCGCGCTGGATGCCGCCATCCATGATCACGTCGATGCGGTCGCCGACCGCATCGACGATCTCGGCAAGCTGGTCGAAGGCGGCGCGCGAGCCGTCGAGCTGCCGGCCGCCATGGTTGGACAGGACGATGCCGCTGCAGCCGATCTCGACCGCACGCCTGGCGTCGGCGACGGACATGATCCCCTTGAGGCAGAACTGGCCGGACCAGAGCCTGACCATCTCGGCGACATCGTCCCAGGTCATCGCCGGATCGAGCATCTCGGTGAAATAGCGGCTGATCGACATCGCGCCGCCACCCATATCCACATGCTGGTCGAGCTGCGGCAGGCTGAATTTCTCGTGGGTGAGGTAGTTCAGCGCCCATTGCGGCTTGATCGCGAACTGCGTCACGCCGGCGAGATTGAGCTTGAACGGGATCGAAAAGCCGGTGCGAAGGTCGCGCTCGCGATTGCCGCCGGTGATGCTGTCGACGGTCAGCATCATCACGTTCACGCCGGCCCCCTTGGCGCGCTCCATCATCGCCCGGTTCAGGCCGCGATCCTTGTGGAAGTAGAACTGGTAGACCTGCGGCCCGCTATGGGCCTTGCGCAGCTCTTCGAGGCTGACGGTGCCGAGCGACGACACGCCGAACATGGTGCCGTAGCGCGCCGCCGCGGCGGCGACTGCGCGTTCGCCCTGATGATGGAACAGGCGCTGCAGGGCCGTTGGCGAGCAGTAGAACGGCACGGCGAGCTTCTGGCCCATCACGGTGACCGAGGTGTCGAGGCTGCTCACGCCGCGCAGGACGTTCGGAACGAGGTCGCAGCGTTCGAAGCTCTCCGAGTTCCGACGGAGGGTGACCTCGTCATCGGCGCCGCCGTCGATGTAGTTGAAGATCGGACCCGGCAGCCGCTTTCTGGCGAGCGTGCGGAAGTCGTGGAAGTTGTGGCAGTCGTTCAGGCGCATCGTTCGCTTCGGCGTCGTTCTGGGCAGGAGAGGCGGCGCTGGCGACCGTTGGATCGGCGCTGGCTGCTCAAGGCGGGACGGTACCCTATCGCCGAGCGTCGGCCTTGGCCATATTGCGCCGCCTGTCGCCGCGCGGTCTGTGATTGCCCGGCAGCGGTTGGTACTGCGCATGCTCATTGATTGTTCATGCGCTTTTCGGCATGACCACGCCGCGCGGTGCGTTGCAGCAGGCGCTGCCGCAAATGCGAAACCATGCGGGCGCGCCGGCGTTCATTGCCGGTCACCAACGTTGGGAAAGGCAGGCTATGGCAGGCGAGAAGTGGGTCTACACCTTCGGCGACGGCAAGGCCGAGGGCGAGGCGGGCATGAAGAACCTGCTCGGCGGCAAGGGCGCGAACCTGGCCGAGATGAGCAATCTCGGACTTCCGGTGCCTCCGGGCTTTACCATCACCACCGAGGTCTGCACCTGGTACTACGACAACGGCAAGAAATTCCCGGCGGCGCTCGATGCCGAGACCAAGGCGGCGCTCGCCGGCATGGCCAAGCTGACCGGCAAGACCTTCGGCGATCCGGCCAATCCGCTGCTCGTCTCGGTCCGTTCGGGCGCGCGCGCCTCGATGCCGGGCATGATGGACACCGTCCTCAATCTCGGCCTCAACGACGTCACCGTCGAAGCTGTCGCCAAGGCCTCGGGCGATGCCCGCTTCGCCTATGACAGCTATCGCCGCTTCATCACCATGTACTCGAACGTCGTGCTCGACATCGACCACGGCCATTTCGAAGAGGCGCTCGAGGACTACAAGGAGCGCAAGGGCCACAACCTCGACACCGATCTCTCGGCCGATGACTGGAAGGTGCTGGTCGGCAAGTACAAGGACATCGTCAGGAAGGAGCTCGGCTCCGACTTCCCGCAGGATCCGCAGGAGCAGCTCTGGGGCGCGGTCGGCGCCGTCTTCTCCTCCTGGATGAATGCCCGCGCCATCAAATACCGCGAGCTCAACAGCATCCCCGCCTCCTGGGGCACGGCCGTCAACGTCCAGTCGATGGTCTTCGGCAATATGGGCGAGACCTCCGCGACCGGCGTCGCCTTCACCCGCAACCCCTCGACCGGCGAGAACGCGCTCTATGGCGAGTTCCTGATCAACGCCCAGGGCGAGGACGTCGTCGCCGGCATTCGCACCCCGCAGGACATCACCGAGGTGGCCAAGGCCGCCGCCGGCTCCGACAAGCCTTCGATGGAGAAGGCGATGCCGGAGGCCTATGCCGAGCTCTGCCGCATCTACGGCATCCTCGAGAAGCATTACCGCGACATGCAGGACATGGAGTTCACCATCCAGGAGGGCAAGCTCTGGATGCTGCAGACCCGTTCCGGCAAGCGCACCGCCAAGGCGGCGCTCAGGATCGCGGTCGATCTCGCTCAAGAGGGTCTGATCAGCGAGAAGGAAGCGGTCGGCCGCGTCGAGCCCGGCGCGCTCGACCAGCTGTTGCATCCGACCATCGACACCAAGGCCGAGCGGCGCGTGCTGACCGCCGGCCTGCCGGCCTCGCCCGGTGCAGCTGCCGGCGAGGTGGTCTTCACCTCGGAGGCGGCCGAGCTCGCCAAGAAGGGCGGCAAGAAGGTCATCCTCGTGCGTGTCGAGACGAGCCCGGAGGACATTCATGGCATGCACGCCGCCGAGGGCATCCTGACCACGCGCGGCGGCATGACCTCGCATGCGGCGGTCGTGGCGCGCGGCATGGGCAAGCCCTGCGTCTCCGGCGCCGGCCAGATCCGCGTCGATTACGCCAAGGGCACGATGACGGTCGGGTCGACCACGTTGAAGGCCGGCGACTTCATCACCATCGACGGCAGCAACGGCCAGGTCCTGCTCGGCGAGGTCAAGATGCAGCAGCCCGAGCTCTCCGGCGACTTCAGGACGCTGATGGGCTGGGCCGACAAGGTGCGTCGCCTCAAGATCCGCGCCAATGCCGAGACCCCGCGTGACGCCAAGATGGCGCGCGAGTTCGGCGCCGAGGGCATCGGCCTCAGCCGTACCGAGCACATGTTCTTCGATGCCGGCCGCATCCTCTCTGTCCGCGAGATGATCCTGGCCGAGGACGAGAAGGGCAGGCGCGCCGCGCTCGCCAAGCTCCTGCCGATGCAGCGCCAGGACTTCGTCGAGCTCTTCACCATCATGCAGGGCCTGCCGGTGACGATCCGTCTGCTCGATCCGCCGCTGCACGAGTTCTTGCCGCAGACCGATGACGAGATCGCCGAGGTCGCCTCGGCGATGGGCACGACCGTCGACAAGCTGAAGCGCCGCGCCGCCGAGCTGCACGAGGTCAACCCGATGCTCGGCTTCCGCGGCGTGCGTCTCGCCGTCGCCTATCCCGAGATCGCCGAGATGCAGGCGAGGGCCATCTTCGAGGCGGCAGTGATCGCCGCCAAGGAGACCGGTCATCCGGTCATCCCGGAGGTGATGGTACCGCTGGTGATGGGCGCGCCCGAGCTCGACCTGGTCAAGGGCCGGATCGATGCGATGGCCGAGGCGGTGAAGAAGGAGAGCGGTACCGAGTTCACCTATCAGGTCGGCACCATGATCGAACTGCCGCGTGCCGCGCTACGGGCGGAAGAGATCGCCAGGAGCGCCGAGTTCTTCTCCTTCGGCACCAACGACTTGACGCAGACCGCGCTCGGCATCAGCCGTGACGATGCCGGTTCCTTCCTCGGCTCCTACACGGCTCGGGGCCTGCTCGAATCCGATCCCTTCGTCACGATCGACCAGGACGGCGTCGGCGAGTTGGTCAGGATCGCCGTCGAGCGTGGCCGCAAGGCGCGCCCCGACATCAAGCTTGGCATCTGCGGCGAGCATGGCGGCGACCCGGCCTCGATCGGCTTCTGCGAGAGCGTCGGCCTCGACTACGTCTCCTGCTCGCCCTTCCGCGTGCCGATCGCGCGGCTCGCTGCGGCGCAGGCGGCGCTGGGGGCGATCAAGGCCAAGGACGCCTGAAGCGCTCCCCGTCATTGCGAGGAGCGGAGCGACGAAGCAATCTAGGGGCCGCCGGGCGAGCCCTCCTGGATTGCTTCGCTGGCGCTCGCAATGACGGAAAGTGCCCGTGAGAACCCTCACCACCATCGGCTTCGATGCCGACGACACGCTCTGGCAGAACGAGCAGTTCTTCCGGCTGACGGAAGACCGCTTCGTCGCGCTGCTCGGCGAGCATGGCGAGGCGGCCGAGATCTCCGGCAAGCTGCTCGAGGCCGAGAAGCGCAACCTCGCCTTCTACGGCTTCGGCATCAAGGGCTTCACGCTTTCGATGATCGAGACCGCGCTCGAGATCACGCGCGGCCAGGTTCCGCCGGCGGTGATCGGCGAGATCCTCGCCGCCGGCCGCGAGATGCTGACCCACCCGGTCGAGACCCTGCCACATGCGCAGGACACGCTGGCCGCGCTTGCCGACCATTACCGGCTGGTGCTGATCACCAAGGGCGACCTCTTCGATCAGGAGCGCAAGCTGGCGCAGTCCGGCCTCGGCGATTTCTTCGAAGCGGTCGAGATCGTCAGCGACAAGAGCGCCGCCACCTATGAGAAGCTCTTCGCCCGCCATGGCGATGGGCCGGGGCGGGCGCTGATGGTCGGCAACTCGCTCAAATCCGACATCGTGCCGGCGCTCGCCGCCGGCGCCTGGGCCGCACATGTGCCCCACGAGCTGACCTGGGTGCTGGAGCATGCCGAGGAACCGGTCGGAGAGGTTCGCTTCCGCAAGCTGTCCGATCTCGGCGGACTGGTCGATCTGGTGCGCGAGATCGGCTGAGCGTCTACTCGACCCAGAGTCCGCGTTTGCGATGCCATTCCTCGATGGACTCTTCGGGGTAATCGTCAAAACTCCGATCACGAGGCCCGATGTCAGGCTCGACCCAGCTCGCCTTGAAGCGGAGCAACAGATGCGTCTTCTCGCTGGCTTTCGGTAGCTCGCTGTCGATTGCGGACGCAAAGGGGTGAATGAGTTCCGGCCAGGCGGGATCGTAGACCCACAAAGCCGTCCCGCAGCCTTTGCAGAAGCGCCGCTCGCCACGCGATGTCTCGCAACGGCCCGACTCGTCGCGGATCTCGGCGTGGAAGACACTAATCGAGTCTTCGCCTTCGACCTTGAGGGTCGCCGCATCCGCCATGATGTTGATGGCGAAGCCACCACCGCCTGCGGTCTTGCGACAGATCGAGCAATAGCAGAGCTGGTAGGGCACCGGCGTGTGACTGGCGGCAGTGAAGCTCACCTTGCCGCAGCGGCAGGAACCTTTCAGCGTGACCGGCATCGCTCACCTCCGATAACCTTCTCGGCGATAACCGGCCCGCCACGCGATTGTTCAATCTGTCATGACGGCGAGGAAAATCCGCTCTGCTGGACCAGCCTTGCAATTTATGGTAGATCGACCGATGTAAGACGAGATGCGGCCGGTTCTGGCCAATCCTCCGCGCGGGTATTCCGACCGGCGGGCCACTTCAGATCCACCACACGTCGCTACAAGACCATGGCAAGGCGTCCGCGCGTCCGGTCCTGGGTTTCACGAATACGCGGATCTGAAGTGCAAGGATTAGTCCCGATATGAACAAGGGCACCGTCAAGTGGTTCAACGCCACCAAGGGCTACGGCTTCATCACCCCTGAGAACGGCGGTCAGGACATCTTCGTCCACATCTCCGCCGTCGAGCGGGCCGGCCTGCGCGAGCTGCGCGAGGGTCAGGTCGTCTCGTACGAGCTGATCGCCGATCGCAAGACCGGCAAGTCCTCGGCCGGCAATCTCGCCGTCGCCTGACGATACGATCCGGACGGACTATCGCGGTCCGTCCGTTCCAAGATCGGGCTGGCACGCCTGTCCTCGGCCGTAATGGCCGGACGATGGGGCGTGCCATGCTCGTTACACCATATCCCCCGGCGCAGTGGCTAGCGGTTCGCCGGGCGGAAAGAGACCATGCGTAGACCGAGATGGCATGCCGAGGCGCTTCCGTTCACCACGTGCGCCCCTGTCATCCGGCTCAGAAAGACCTGATTTGACAAAGTTCACCGACCTCGGCCTGGCCGAGCCGCTTCTCAAAGCGCTCGCCGCCGAAGGTTACGAGACGCCGACGCCGATCCAGGCGCAGGCGATCCCTTCCATTCGCGACGGTCGTGACCTGCTCGGCGCCGCTCAGACCGGCACCGGCAAGACGGCTGCCTTCACGCTGCCCATGCTGCACCGGCTGATGAACCAGCCGCGGCGCATGCAGCCGCGGTCCGTGCGCGCCCTCATCCTGTCGCCGACGCGTGAGCTCGCGGCCCAGATCGAGGCGAGCATCCGCACCTACGCCCAGTTCACCACGCTGAAGTCGACGGTGATCTTCGGCGGCGTGCCGGTCGGCAAGCAGATCCGCGCGCTCGGCCAGCACATCGACATCCTCGTTGCGACACCCGGACGCCTGCTCGACCTCGTCGACCAGCGCGCCGTCTCGCTGCGCGAGATCGAGTTCCTGGTCTTGGACGAGGCCGACCAGATGCTCGACCTCGGCTTCATCCACGCCCTGCGCAAGATCGCGACGCTGATCCCTGCGAAGCGCCAGACATTGCTGTTCTCGGCGACCATGCCGAAGGCGATCCGCGAGATCGCCTCCGCCTACCTGACTGATCCGGTCGAGGTCGCGGTCGCGCCTGTCGCGACCACGGCCGAGAAGGTCGACCAGCGCGTGATCTTCACGGAAGCCGGCCAGAAGCCGGCCCTGCTGGCGAAGACCCTGAGCGTTCCCGAGATGGAGCGCGCCATTGTCTTCACCCGCACCAAGCATGGCGCCGACAAGGTCGTGCGCCAGCTCGAGCAGTCCGGCATCGCGTCTGCCGCGATCCATGGCAATAAGAGCCAGGGCCAGCGCGAGCGTGCCCTTGGCGCCTTCCGTGATGGCGAATTGCGCATCCTCGTCGCGACCGATATCGCCGCCCGCGGCATCGATGTCGACGGCATCAGCCATGTCGTCAATTTCGACCTGCCGAACGTGCCCGAGACCTATGTCCACCGCATCGGCCGCACTGCGCGCGCCGGGGCGTCGGGCGTGGCTATCGCCTTCTGCACGCCGGAAGAACGCGGTGATCTTGCCGCGATCGAGAAGCTGACCAAGGTCGCGCTCACCCCGATCGGCGACGTGCCGCATTGGGATGGCCGCACCCCGAAGAAGCCACCGCAGAATCGCGGTCGCAACCAGGGCCAGGGCCGACCGCAAGGCCACAATGGGTCGGGGCAGGGCCAGCGCCGCGACGGCAGGGGCGGGCAGGGCCGCAACGCCCAGCGCCCCGAGCAGGGCGAGCGTCAGGAGCAGCGTCGCGAGCAGCCGCGGCCGCACCAGGCCCGTCAGGATCAGCCGCGCCATGAGCGTCCCGCCCCACGCCATGAGGCGGGTGGCGCGCGAAAAGAAGCGGTTTCCGGCAAGGAAGGGCTTGGCGGCGTCGCGTTCTTGCAGCAAAGAACGGAACAACGACGCACCGGCGGCGGACGGCGGCGCCCGAACTGATACGCGCTAAAAGCCAAGGGCCGAGCCGATATGGCTTGGCCCTCCTGCCGCAGACAAGACGAAGGATCAGCGAATGGCGAAAGAAGAACTGCTCGAATTCGACGGCACCGTGGTCGAAGTGCTTCCCGACGGCAATTATCGGGTGAAGCTCGACAATGAGCACGTCATCCTGGCCTATGCGGCCGGCAAGATGAAGAAGAACCGCATCCGCACCATCGCGGGCGACCGCGTGGTCGTCGAGATGTCGCCCTATGATCTCGATCGCGGTCGCATCAATTTCCGCCAGAAGACCGCGAGCCCCGGCCCGATGCCGCCTCGCCCGCAGAACTTCCGCCGACGCTGACATGAGCATGTTCCGCAAAAGTGGGCACCGCTTTTGCGATGCGAACATGCTCGATTTTTTTGCTTCTGCGCGAATTCTTGTCGTTCGGCCGATTCCGGCAGAACGGAAAGCGCGCTGATGCGCTTCAGCCGGCCCGAACAGTTTTTCGCCGCTGCCGGCGTCGGGCTGGGCGCGTTCGCCTCACTGGCCGTCAACACTGGCTGGATCGCCAGGGGCGGCAGCTTCCCGCCCTTCGTCTATGTGCTGCTGGCGCTGGCGCTGGTCGAGGTCGTCGCCGGCTTCGTCACCAAGCAGCCGCCCGGCACACTCTTCTCGATGCCCGCCCGCATCCTCGCCTTCGCGCTCGGCATCGGCGTGCTGCTCCTGTTGACCGGTGGGCTGGCCTGAACGCCAGCGACGTTTCAAGCTCGACGTTGACCCATTCGCGTCATGCTCGCCCTTCTGGCGAGCATCCACGTCTTGAACACGGCATGAGATCAGTAAGGCGAAGACGTGGATGGTCGGGACAAGCCCGACCATGAAGGGCAAGGGCAGCTTGCGCGCCTCTTCACCAGTGACCTTGGACAAAAAAGCCCCGGCCGAAGCCGGGGCGTGAGGTGTTTGTTACGTGGTGACAGGTACTACGTAGAAAACTCGAAAAACTCAGTAGCCGGACCGGGCCCAGTATTGCGCGCCTGGGCTGACCAGGACCTGGCGCTGGCGCGTCGCATATTCGGCAGGCACGGTCTCGTGCACGACACGCGTCGCGCTGACCATCACGCGCCGGCTGCGCTCGCCATAGACGGCGGGAACGACGTCGTAATCGACCGAGGCCGGCGCCACTTCGACGGTGCGCTGCTGATAGCCGTACTGCGCAGGGACATGCACCCAGCAGCCGGTGGTCTGGCCGTAAGCGTCGCGGCTGACTTCCCAGCGCTTGGTCGCCGACGAGATCAGGACCTTCTCGGAGACGGTCTTGTACTGGGCCGGGATGTGGCGGGCGATGCGGCGCTCCGGCTGGACCACCACCTTCTCGGTGACGGTGTCGTATTCGGCGGGGATGACCTTGGAAAAGGTGCGCTCGGGGCGCACGACATAGCTTTCGTCGACCGCGCCGTAGACCGGCGGCTTCGAGACCAGCTTGTAGCAGGAGCCGCCACCGCAATTGCTGACCGGCGCGCTGTAGCAGGAAGAGCCGCAGCCGCCCGCCATGGCCGGGGCGGCGAGGCCGACGAAGGCCGTGGTGGCGAGCGCCGAAAGCGAAAGAAGCTTGAACGTCATAGCTGACTCAACCCTGCATTGCGCCGCGATGCCGCTGCGTCGTTGAGGAGAGAAAGCCTGATGTGACCTATGAAGACAAGGTTAACTGCGAAACAAGGTAAAATTAACCAGTCTGAGCCGGCTGCGGGCCGCCCAGCCTGCAGCTGAAACGCTTGACGAAGCGAGTATTTGGCGACACCGGGACCGGTCGAAAGCGCGGCCGAGCGGCTCTGCCGCAGCTAGAGCCGGATGATTTCAGTTGGAAACGCAAGGCGATGCCAACTGAAATCTGAATCCGTCTCTCATCAAGAGTTAGAGCAGGATTCTTGCGAAAAACCGGTTCCCACTTTTTCGCATCCTGCTCTGGCCTCATTCGATCGCGCCCCGCTTCATGCCGAAGCCTTCGATATAGCAGCCGCAGGACGAGTTCCTTGGCGCGGGTTCGGCCGCGCAAGAGCCGCGCGAGGTCAGGCAGACATCGCCGAAGCGACGGCGCTGCGGCCGGTCATAGCCATAGCGCGGGCCGTCATCGCGATAACGCGGGCGGTCGTAGCCATAGGGCGGCGGCGGCCTGTCGTAATCGTAGCGCGGCGCCGGCCGATCATAGGGATCGTAGTATTGGGCGTTCGCGCTCGACACGGACGAGATGGCTGCGCCGATGAGGGCCGCGAGAGCAAGGGTCCGGATCATGTCTGTCCTCCTGGTCTCCCCGGCCGTGGCCGGGTGTGAATCATTGAAGACCAGGATAAGGGCGGTTCGATGAATGGCGCCTGAGCGCGGCATCTGCGTCGGCTGTGAGGTGGAGAGACCCATCACAGCCGGAATGTGGGATCTGCCGGTCGGCCGCGTCAGCTCAGCTGCCGGCCTTCATGCTGGCGGCCCAGTGATCCTTGACCTGCTTCACGAGCGTATCCGGCAACGGGACATAACCGAGCGCTGTGGCATCGGCCGCACCGCTATCGAAGGAGAGGCGGAAGAAGTCGAGCACCTCCTGCGTGCGGCGTGTGCGCGGCTTCGGCACCAAAGCGAAGGTGGTGGCGACGATCGGATAGGCGTCGGCGCCGGGTGCATCGGTCAGCATCAGCCCGAAATCCTTGGCCGTGGCCCATTCGGCGCTGGCCGCGGCAGCCGTGAAGCTCGCCGGGTCCGGCTTCACGAAGGCGCCGGCCTTGTTCTGGACCTGGGCATAGGCGAGGCCGGCGCGCACGACCTGGCCGAACTCGACATAGCCGATCGCGTTCTTCGTCCGCTTCACCATCTCCGTCATGCCCTGGCTACGCTCGGCGCCCACGCCGACCGGCCAGGGAACCTGCGTGTTGACGCCGATCTTCTCGCGCCATTCCGGGCTCGCCTTGGCGAGATAGTCGGTCCAGTTGAAGCTCGTGCCCGAGCCGTCGGCGCGATAGATCACGCTGATCGGCGCATCGGGCAGTTTCAGCTCGGGATTGGCCGCCTTGATCGCCGGGTCGGACCAGAGCTTGATCTTGCCGAGATAGATCTCGGCAAGGAGGGCGCCGGTGAAGCGGATCTGGCCGGGGCCGACGCCGTCGATGTTCACCACCGGCACGATGCCGCCCATCACGATCGGGAACTGGATCAGGGCCGAGCGCTGCAATTCTTCGGAAGAGAGCGGCCGGTCGGAGGTGCCGAAATCGGCGGCGCGCTGGGTGACGCGGACCTCGCCGCCGAGCGAGCCGATCGGCTCGTAATCGACGCCGATGTCGAGCGGGGTCATCTCGGCCCCATCGGACTTGGCGGTGCGATAATTCTGCGCCCATTTGCCGATGACCGGGAAGGCGAAGCTCGACCCCGCGCCGGTGATCGGCTCGGCGTACGCAGGCGCCACGGACGAGGCGAGAAGGGCGCCGGCGACAGCCAGCCTGGCCAGGAGCTTCATGCAATCACCCACGATCTCGGGCCCGTTCGATGGGCCGCGGTCAACAGGGTGACGCTAGGGCGGGGCGGTGACGCTGCGATGACGGCTTCGGCCGGCAAAGCGAAAGGCCCCGCCGGCGGGGCCTCTCCAACGGTCATGCCTGCTGGGCGCCCGCGGTGGCCGGCTCACTTGATTGACGCCCGATCATCCGCAGTGGCCAGCCGTGGCAATCCTGGCGCAATCAACGATCTTTACGGTGCGCAGATGGACAGGGCGGAGCGCCTGCATTTGCACGCAGTCGCGGCTGCATGGCTTCGCCTCAAGCTGACATGCGATCGATCGGAGCTTTGGAATGCTTTACTGCGGCCGGCCGGAAAGAATAGCGATAGCGTCCCGTCAAAGCTGGCCGGGGTTTCTCCCCGTTCATGCCTCCCTGATCGATGCGCCTGATCAGATGCCGGTCAGCGCCAGGCCGAGGCGGCAGCGATTTGGCGGCCGGGTCCGGATGGCAGGGTTTGCCATCGTGTTCCCGATGTCGGCCGCCTCCGCTGCGGAGCTTGCCAGGCCGACCGCTCAGACCATCCCGGATACTCCGGTGAAAAAGCGGCCTGACTGGACGGTCGAGCTCGGCGCGTTCGGCCTGTTCTCGCCAAAATTCTTCGGCGCCAAGGACTCCAAATTCTCGGCGCTTCCCTATGTCTCGCTCAAATACAAGGACATCGCCTTTGCGTCCTTCGACAAGGGCATCGGTGTAAACCTCTTCTCGGCAAACGGCTTCACGGCGGGAGCGTTCGTGAATCTTAGGTCGGGGCGTGAGGAGAAGGAGAGCCGGCGATATCTGACCGGCCTCGGCGACATCGATCCTGCCCTCGCCGCAGGCGCCTTCGTCAAATACGACTACGGACGGTTCTTCTCCACGCAGGTCACGCTCAGCAAAGGCATCGTTTCGTTCGGCGACAGCAAGAGCAAACTCAACGCCCTGGGGCTTCTGGAGAAAACCGAGGGCAATCTCGGCACGCGGATCGACTGGAGCGCCGATGTTCGGATGCCGCTATTCGACAATCGCCTTCATCTGTCGGTCGGCCCCCGCGTCAGCTTCTTCGACAAGGAATACGCGGAATCCGCCTATGGCATCACGGTCAACCAGGCGCTCGCATCCGGTTACCGGTCCTACAAGCCGAAAGGCGGCATCGGCGAAGTCGGCGTCGGCGGCAGCGCCCGCTACCGCATCACCGACAACCTCTCCGCGACCGCGTTCGGCAGCTATACCCGGATTGTCGGCGACGCCGCCAAGTCGCCGCTCGTGACCGGCCCCGGCGGCTCGAAGGACCAGTTCAAGGCAGGCGTCGGGCTGACCTACCAGTTTGGTTTGTAGAACTGGCAGTGTGGCGACCCGCCGCGACCAGCGGCGTCTAAGGCAGCCCCAGGGCAGCTTTGCCATGGTCGAACCGTGCCGACGCAACCAGCGACGGCACCTCGAGATCGGCCGAAGCCTGGCGCAAGCCGGCGCTTATCGTCCCTGCTGTGCCCGGCAGGGCGGAGCAGGGACCTGTTCGAGGGCTTCCGCCTGCGCCTCGTACGCGCGCGCCATGGCCATCAGGCGGGCCGCGGCCTCACGATCGCAGGCCGTAACGGCCCAGCGGCGGCACTTGAACGCTTTCACACGCAAGTCCTGAGCCTGTCGCATTCTGTCGTGGTCCATGAGGGGCGCTCCAGCACAGCAGATCGTTGTGCTGCTTGCGGCCGTCAGGGCAGAAAATGCTTGGGCTGGGTGGAGGAAGCGCGAGAGCCTGAACGATTTGAGCGCGTCCGCCTTCTCGCGCTGGGATACGAATGAGCGCATCGAACTCGGAACCGTCGAACAACCCTGATCCTCAAGGCGGTGCGCGAGTGTCTCGCTGGCGTCTGGGTCCACTGCCTTGCCCTAGCGGAAATTCATCCTGCGCTGGCACCGGCTAGGCACGCTGTTCTAACTCAATCCGCCCTATTCGGGCACCGAGCAGTATTATAGCCGTGGATTATTTGGCCGGAGCTGTTCGCCGAGCTCAGCGCCGCTTTACAGCAGGTTGAAGGCCGCTTCATCCTCTCGCTCAACGACGTGCCCGAGGTGCGCGAGCTCTTCGCCTGGGCCACGATCGAAACGGTCGAGCTCAGTTATCAGGCGGGCGGGGCGGAACATACAAAGCGAGTACGAGAGGTGCTCGTCGCGAACGCGTCATGCGGTGGAAGCGCAGATTAGCACTGGCTCAGGACTTCATGATCAAACTTAACCCTGAAACTCGAAATGTTCTGCGGAACGCGTTGGTGGAGCCCCTTGCCAATATGTCGGCTCAGGGTGTCTTCACCATCGAGGCTTGGAAATCATTAGCATCTGTCAGCACCGCGGTGCCGAAGGATCATAAGCCGAAGCCTGACGCAGACCCATCCCGACGGGCTAGAACAGCGCTGACTGCCATGATCGGCGAGGATCCGGTACGCAGCTTCGTGCTGGATTATCTGTTTCGCCAAGTGATGGATAAGGGCGGCATTGCCCATCCGCCGGGTCCCTTGCTGCAATTGCTCGGAACCGATGCGTCGACGCTCGCCGACGAGCTCGTAGGTGCTTTAGAACGGTTGCCCAACAAGTATACCTTCTTAGTGCCTCTGAGCGCACAGCTCGGCTCTCTTCTGCAAAGCGGACAGAACGAGTTTATCGTCAACGACCATATTTGCCTGGTTAGAGCGGGAGAGGATTTCTGGCAGCGTTTTCCGGCTACGGACCCGACCCCGACTCGCAGGGTGGGAGACGCGCTCATTGGCATGCAGCGAACGATCCCGCAGGGGCGGATTGTGCTGCAGATCACGCTCGATGGCTATGTCTCGTGCTTTGGGCACACAGCGACCGTCCAGGACGCGTTGCTGATAACAAAAGCGTTTGTTGCCTTTTGCGTGGCCGAGATACTCGTTGGAGGCCAGCGCGCTTGGGACTCCAATGAGCAGGCCCAGCTTATCGTTTATCGAGGAACTGAGTTCGAACCTGTCGCTCGACAGCCTTTCGACAACGATGCATCGAACTACCTGCTCAATTTGCAAATGCACAGCACGCTTCCGCTCGAAGGAGAAGCCAGTTGGCGCAAGCGTTTCGAGGAAGGGCTCACCCGCATTGGTGGCTGGCTAGGGCGCGGAGTAGGCGCGCGGCGGCTACAACTGGCTGGGCGTTGGCTTTTTGACAGCTCCGCTACCAGCGATGATGTGACGGGTTTTGTACAAGCAATGATCGTTTTGGAGACGCTGCTTGGCGAAGGCGACCCATCCAATCGCAACGCGATTTCCCTAGGCGAGCTGTTGCGCAATCGATGCGCCTATCTGCTCGGCGAGACCTCCGAGCAGCGCCGGTACATTTTAGAGGTCTTTCCTAAAATCTATGCGGTCAGGTCCGCAATCGTACATGGCGGCCACCATCGCTTATCCTCTGAGGAGCAAGGGCTCCTCAGCGAGCTTCGACAACTTTGCGGCAGGGTTATCAGGGCTGAAGGACGCGTCATCAATCGATCCGAGACGTTGGCACGGCTAGGGGGTGTTTAATGCTCGGCCGCTTTTGCCAGGCCTCTAGCTCAGCGGCCGCGAGCTGGTCTGACAGCCATCCAACTTGAGAGGTAAGAAATGCCTGTAGAGGTGAAATCCATCGAAGTCGGCCCCCGTTGTGTGAGGGATTTTCCCGATGGCAGCAACATGGTCGCGGACGTATTGGCTGCTGGGGTTGAAATCGAAATCTCGCTTGCGATGATTTTGGGAATGCTCTCGGGCTCTGATCCTCAGGCTGCCGCGATCGTTCTCCGTCAAATGCGCTCGGTGGCTGATCAAGAGAAGGCGGTACTTAATGTTGCAGGCGCTCGCTTAGCGCCTAAAGCATTCGATATTGCAAAGATCGCGTCTCAGGCGATTGCAGGCCATCGGACGCGGCGCAATCGCTTTGCACACAATCCTTGGGCGTGCTCTGCCGAACTTCCTGGAGCAATTTTCCTGATCGAAGCGACCTTGTTGACGCATTACCTGACCGGCCATTCTGGCACCGTGCAGAGGGCGCATGAGAGCACAGCCCCCTTTGAGATAAAGGACGACGACATTTATCGGACGGGGGAGGTCCAACGGGCTCGCGAGGAAGCAAAGGACGCGGCGGCCGTCATGAGACTATTGCTCAAATTTGTGAGGGCCCACTATCGGCCAGACCTCGCTCCTATGGGAGAAAGCGCCGAGGAAGCTCTTTCGGAGCTCCGCGCGGTTGGCTCGTTCGCCAAGGCGGAGACGGAATTTCGAATCCGCGCCGCAAAGAAGCGCTCACGCTGAACCAGAATTCGCTTCTGTTGCCATTTGATCGTTCGCTAAGTGCCATTTGGTTGTTCGCGCTACAACAGCCACCTACGTCTGCCCAGGCCGCAGCTTGTAAAAAACATGCCGGCCAATCGTGTCCATTTTTTTCAGCTTGCGGGCCCAATACGGACGGACATAGTCGGCGTGGTAATGCGTCGAGGCGCCGACTTCGGCCAGATAGGTCGTGCCGTCATAGACCTCGCGGGCGATGCGGGTGGCGTCGCGCCAGGGGCCGGGCTCGGTGATGCGCAGCGACTTGCCCTCGCAGGCGAAGGTGAACTGGCAGGCGAGATGGCGGCTGGCGTTCTGGTAGACCGCGCCGCAGACCGTGTTTGGGTAGAGCCCGCTCTTGACCCGGTTGAGCACGACCTGCGCCACCGCGGCGCGGCCCTGCTCGCCCTCCGAGCGCGCCTCGAAATAGACCGCTTCGGCGAGGCAGCGCTGCTCCTTGGCCATGTTCTCGGGCGCGATCAGGCTGGTGTAGATCTGCTTTTCGGCAGGATCGACGGTGCGCAGGTCGGTGGTCGTCCCACGCTCCGACTTGGCGATGCGGCTGCGCGATTTGGGTTCGGCGGCGACGGGCGCCATCTGCATCGGCGTGGCCGAGGTGGCGGCTGCCAAGCCGTTGGCCGCCGGCGTGCTGGAGGACTGGCCGAGCGTCGCGGAGACAGTCGGCGTCGCGCCGTCGACGTTCTCCGGGGTGAGTTCGCCATGGCGCGGCGAGCCGGCGCTCTTCGTGACCGCCGTCGGCGAGGAATCGGACAGAGCCGGATCGGTGACACCTTCGTCGCGCAGGAAGGGCTCGAAGCCGAGCGGCGGCTCGTCCGGGCTTTCCAGCGCGTCGAGCGAGAAGCCGCCCGAGATCAGCCCCGGCTGGGTGTCGCCGAAGACGACGCGTTCGAGCTCGCCGGGCGGGCCGTTGCGGGTCAGGGTCGGGCGAAGGCCGATAAGCGGGTCGCCCTTGCTGCTGCGGTCGACCTGCGGGAAGGCACTGGCGGTGCGCTTCATGTCCTCACGCGGCCGGCGCGGATCGATCGCGAAGACGGTCTCGGGCTGCTCGAAGGAGTGGCGCGCCGGCTGGATCAGGCGGGAATAGGCGCGCTCGGGCAGGTGGAAGGCGCTGCTGGCGACGAGTAGAGACGGGCCCTCAGTGAGATCGGAGAGCGGGCCGGGCGCGGTGCGCGCGATCAGCGAGCTTGGTGGGCCGGAGGCGTCGGGATTCTGCCCGGCCGAGGCGGTGAACGAGACCAGCATGCCGGCCGAGAGCGCCCAGGGCGCGACCGTCGCCAGCGCCCAGCGCAGGCGCTGCCAGCCCATTCGCTTCGATCGCCGACGCAGACGCAACTGACCAGAGCCCTCATAGCCGTAAGACATAAAAAGCGAGCCGCGAACCGCGATGATGCAAATGCGCGACAGTTCGATAATCCCTTGTCAGGGTTGAAAGGGTGTTAACGCGTCGCGCTTGACCGGCCGCAAGGGGAGGCACGTAGCCCTCATCCTGAGGAGCCGCGAAGCGGCATCTCGAAGGATGCTCCAGTTGTCTCTGGAGCCTTCTCGATCATCCTTCGAGACGCCATCCCTCAAGGGGATGGCTCCTCAGGATGAGGGCTCAGGGATTGCGAGCGGGCCGGAGCCCGCTGCGGCGGATCTTCGCCAAAAGACGGCTTTCGCGATCGGCGGAATTTCCCTTATGCTGCGCCGCAACAAAGGGAGAGAGACATGACCGCCACTGCCCTCAAGGCCGATTCCGAAGCCAATGCCGTTGCGCTGATCGCTGCCGCCTTGCCCGGTTTCGAGGCCTTGCTGGAGGAGGCTGTCGCTGCCGTCAGGCAGAAGGTGCTGGTCGAGGGCCGCATCTCCTCGGCGAAGCTGGAGCAGGAGCAGCACGCTGCCCATGGTCTGTCCTGGCTCGCGACCTATGTGATGGCGCTGCGCGAGCTCAAGGCCTATGGCGAGCGCCTGCAAGCCGAGGATCGCTATGGCGCGATCGAGGACTACGCCATCCGGATCGGCGCCGGCGAATATGCTGCCCAGATCTTCGGCGGCATCCCGATGAGCCAGGGCGAGATCGTCCGCCTGCCGACGCTGGGTCTCTCGGCCAAGGCCGTCGCCGCCGCCTGCTCCGATGCAGCCGAGGCGCTGATCGCCGAGGGCAATACGCCTGAAAACCGCGCCCGCTTCGTCGCGCTGTTCAGCCAGAGCCAGGGCCTCGCCAGCGTCGGAGATCCCGGCCTCGACGAGACGCTGGAAGCGATCCGCTCCGAGATGCGCCGCTTCTGCGAGCAGCAGGTGACGCCGCATGCCCATGAATGGCACCTGCAGAACGAATACATCCCGATGCCGGTGGTCGAGCAGATGGCCGAGCTCGGCGTTTTCGGCCTGACCATCCCCGAGGAGTTCGGCGGCATGGGCCTGTCGAAGGTCTCGATGTGCGTCGTCTCCGAGGAGCTCTCGCGCGGCTATATCGGCGTCGGCTCGCTCGGCACCCGCTCGGAGATCGCCGCCGAACTGATTCTGAACGGCGGTACCGACGAGCAGAAGGCCTATTGGCTGCCGAAGATCGCCTCCGGCGAGATCCTGCCGACCGCCGTCTTCACCGAGCCCAATACCGGCTCCGACCTCGCCTCGTTGCGCACCAAGGCGGTCAAGGACGGGGATGTCTGGAAGGTCCATGGCAACAAGACCTGGATCACCCATCCGGTCCGTGCCGACATCATGACGCTGCTGGTCCGCACCGATCCGGAGGCGCCGGGCTATCGCGGCCTCTCAATGCTGATCGCCGAGAAGCCGCGCGGCACCGACGCCGACCCGTTTCCGGTCGAGGGGCTGACCGGCGGCGAGATCGAGGTGCTCGGCTATCGCGGCATGAAGGAATACGAGCTCGCCTTCGACGGCTTCGAGGTCAAGGGCGAGAACCTGCTCGGCGGCGTCGAAGGGCAGGGCTTCAAGCAATTGATGCAGACCTTCGAGGCCGCCCGCATCCAGACCGCGGCGCGCGCGCTCGGCGTCGCCCAATGCGCCTTCGATCTCGGTCTGCGCTATGCCCAGGAGCGCATCCAGTTCGGCAAGCCGCTGATCGCCTTCCCGCGCGTCGCCGACAAGCTCGCAATGATGGCGGCCGAGCTCGTCATCGCCCGCCAGCTCACCTATTTCGCCGCCCGCGAGAAGGACGCCGGCCGGCGCTGCGATCTTGAGGCCGGCATGGCCAAGCTCTTAGGCGCCCGCGTCGCCTGGGCCGCGGCCGACAATGCGCTGCAGATCCATGGCGGCAACGGTTTTGCGCTGGAATACCCGGTCAGCCGCGTCCTCTGCGACGCCCGCATCCTCAACATCTTCGAGGGCGCCGCGGAGATCCAGGCGCAGGTGATCGCGCGGCGGCTGGTCGAGGGGTGAGAGCTTGCGGCGCAAGCGGGCGGCCCCGCAAGCATAAAGAAAGTGCGCCGGGGCGGATCCTTGCGATATATTTTGCTTGGTCATCCCCTCCTGGCGATCCCGCTGTTGCGTGCGAGGGCTTGTTGCGCTCGAATATTGGGCCTTGCGAGCAAGGTTGGCAGCCGCAGTTGGCACCGATTTGAGGGGGCAGCTCTCAGCCGAATACTGCTAGCGAGATGGACGAAGCCGGGTCCGATCGCACTTCATCAAGGTAACGACGGGAGGGGTAGCATGTCCGCCATCCGCGACAAGGCTAGGGATATCCTCGACAAGTTCTTGCCACCTGGCAAAGTTTTCACCTCGAACGGCGCTGACGGGAATTATACGAGGCTGACCGGTATTTCCCACAAGACACTTGAGGCTAGTTGGGCGAAGGGAGGCAAGCTGACCGGATGCAACGGCTTCACCGGCTGGTACGGAGGCCAACTCGGCTCGAAGACTTATCTTGGTGGCTTTGAGCTGGCGAAGATCGCGGGCAAGGCCGGGAAACCGGGTGCCTACATCGCCTCGACCAGCACGAAGCGCCCACTATACGGTGATATCCTGTTTCACAAGAGCTTCCATGTAGACGTCGCGCTCGACTTCGACGGCGATGTCCTCAGTTATGCCGCCGGAGGCCAGGGCGGCCCGCGCGCTGGTTACGACATCGTAAAGCGGATTACGGGCAAGGGACCTTATGACCACTCCAAGATAGGCGGTTGGCTCGACATCGATATTCTGCTCGGCGGAATGTCGGCGAGCCTCCCGGTTCCGGCCTGGCTCTTGGGCTGGTGGTCGATCAGCGAAGGGGCTTCGCGCTACTACTATTACTTTTACCGTTCCGGCGTGATGCAATACACGCCAAATTCGTCTTATCTCAGCGTCTGCCCCAACCTCGGCGACGCGGCCAGCGCTTCCTTCCTTGTCGATGCCGTCGGCAACGTCACCATCAGGTGGGGCGACGAAGCGTCGGATGAGCTCTTCTCGCCTTCACCGAAGGGCTCGCAAACCGAGATGACAGGCAAGTATGCTGATGGGCGCTCATTGAAAATGAGCGCCACAAAAGTCGGGGGTTGAGGAACTGGGCGCCCGCCGGCTGGTCGAAGGTGAGGAGAGAGGGGCTAACTCAAAGACTCGCCGCCGCTCGCGCCGCCTGGTCATACTGGCCCGACAGCGAGCGCATCGCGGCGGCGATCTCGGATAGACGCGCCGGATCAACGCCGGTCGCCAGCACCGACTTCACCAGCAGCTGCTCGCGGATCTGGGCGTAGCGCTTGCAGGCGTCCTCGCCGACCGGGGTAATGGCGACGGTCTTCTCCTTGCCCTTGCGCCCGCTCTTCAGGAGCTTCAGGCGCTCGAGCTTCTTCAGCGAATAGTTCACCAGATGCGTGTCCTCGATATTGAGGACGAGGCAGATGTCGGCGAGGCGCTTGGGCTTGCCGCGATGGTTGACGTTGTGCAGGACGAGCACGTCCATCGGCGTCAGCTCCGGCACGCCGGCCGCCGTCATGCAGCGCAGCATCCAGCGCTGGAAGGCGTGCACGCTCATCGTCAGCGCGAACTCGAACTCCGACAGCGCCGGCATCGCGCCTGAGGCGAGATGGCCGGAGGAGACGATCGGGCCGAGGTCGTCGGAAGATTGCATCATGCGGTGCCGGATAGAGCGCGGGATCCCCTCTCCCGAATGGGAGAGGGGTAGGGGTGAGGGACTGCCCTCTCAAGTTTGGATGACAGCGTTGCCGCGGCGCCATTTACGGAAACGGCAGGCCCTCATCCGGCGCTCCGCGCCACCTTCTCCCATCCGGGAGAAGGGGAAGAGGCGGTTCGTCCGTCTTGGCCGTAATGCGTCACATCTTCTTGTAGGCGTCGACGATGGCCTGGCCGTCGGCGCCGGCCTTCTTCAGCCAGTCGGCGGTCAGGGTCTCGCCGGCCTTCTTGAAGCCGTCCTTGAGGGCGGGCGACGGTGCGTTGACCTTCATGCCCTTGGCCTTGAGCTGGTCGAGATACCAGTTGGTCTTCTCTTCCCAGGTCTTCCAGCCCCGCGCCTCGGCGTCGGCCGAGGCCTTGAGGATCGCGTCCTGCGTCGGCTTGTCGAGCGCGGCGAAGGCGGCCTTGTTGACGAAGGTGGCGTTCTTCGGGATCCAGGCCTGGACGTCGTAGAAATGCGTCAGTGTCTCCCAGGCCTTGGAATCGTAGCCGGTGCCGCCCGACGACATGAAGGAGTTGACCACGCCGGTCGCCAGCGCCTGCGGCAATTCCGCCGCCTGGATCGTCACCGACTGCATGCCGAGGATTTCGCCGAGGCGGGTCGTGCCGACATTATAGGCCCGCCATTTCAGGCCCTTCATGTCCTCGATCGTGTTGAGCTCCTTCTTGGTGTAGACGCCTTGCGGTGCCCACGGGACCATGAACAGCAGCTTGATGCCCTGGCTGTCGAGCTTCTTCTCGACCGCCGCCTTCGAGGCCGCATAGAGCTTCTTCGAGTCCGCGAACGAGGTCGCCAGGAACGGCACGACGTCGATGCCGAAGACCGGGTCCTCGTTCTCGTGCAGCGACATCAGCACCTCGCCCATCTGGGCCTGGCCGGTCTGGACGGCGCGCTTGATCTCCGGTGCCTTGAACAGGGCGGCGTTGGCATGGACCGTGATCGAGAGCTTGCCCGATGTCGCCGCCTCGACGTCCTTGGCGAAGGTCGCGAGGTTCTCTGTGTGCGGATTGTCCGACGGGTAGGCCGCCGGCAGGTTCCACTTCGCTTGCGCGAAAGCGGCCGGGGCGGCGAGCGAGAGGCTCGCGGCGGCGACGCCGGCGACGAGCATGCCCTTGATGAAATCGCTGCGCTTCATGGTGTTCTCCGTTCCCTCTTGGTGGTGGTTACGCATCATTTCGGAAAGGCGAGTTCGGGCAGGACCATCACGATCTGCGGGAAGATCGTAATGATCGCCACTGCGGCGACCAGCAGAAAAAAGAAGGGCAGCGCGGCCAGTGCGACCGTGTTCGAATCCTTGCCCGACATGGTCTGCAGCACGAAGAGATTAAAGCCGACCGGCGGCGAGACCTCCGCCATCTCGACGATCAGCACCAGGAAGATGCCGAACCAGACCAGGTCGAAGCCGGCGGCCTTGATCATCGGCAGCACGATCGCGGTTGTCAGTACGATCATCGAGATGCCGTCGAGCGCAGCGCCGAGGATGATGTACATCACGGTCAGCGCGGCGATCAGCGCGTAGGGCGAGAGGTGCAGCGAGTCGACCCAGGCGGCGAGTGCGGCCGGGATGCCGGTATAGGCCATCGAGGTCGACATGAAGGAGGCGCCGGCAAGGATCAGCATGATCATGCAGGTGATCCGCGTCGTGCCCATCACGCTCAGCCAGAAGGCCTCTTTCGTCAGCGAGCCAGACCACCAGGCGATGCCGAAGGAGCCGAGCACGCCCCAGGCGGCACATTCCGTCGCCGTCGCCCAGCCGAGCAGCAGCGACAGGAAGACCAGCGCGATCAGCAGCATGCAGGGGATGAGGTTGGCCGATTCCCTGAGCTTCTCGCGCAGCGCCATCTTCGGCTCGGCCGGCGGCGCCTTGTCCGGGTTCATGAGGTGCCAGGCGACGATGTAGCCGGAATAGAGCGCCATCACGAGCAGGCCGGGCAGGAAGCCGGCGAGGAAGATCTGGATGATCGAGACGTTCGCCGCCACCGCATAGACCACCATGGTGATCGAGGGTGGGATCAGGATGCCGAGCGTGCCGGCGCCGGCGAGCGAGCCGAGCGCAAGCTTCTCGTCATAGCCGCGACGCTTCAGCTCGGGCAGGGCGATCTTGGCGACGGTGGCGCAGGTCGCGGCCGAGGAGCCGGAGACCGAGCCGAAGATGCCGCAGGCCAGCACGTTGACGTGCATCAGCCGGCCGGGCAGCCAGTTCAGCCAGGGGGCGAGGCCGCGGAACATCTCTTCCGACAGCCGTGTTCGATAGAGGATTTCGCCCATCCAGATGAAGAGCGGCAGCGCGGCTAGTGTCCACGAGGCGCTGTTGCCCCAGATCGTCGTCGCGAGCACCGCGCCGGCCGGGATGCCGCCGGCGACGAACTGCATCGCGACCCAGCCGCAGGCCATCAGCGAAATCGCGATCCAGACGCCACCGGCGAGCAGGACGACGAGCAGGACGAGCAGCAGCGCGGAGATTTCGATCATCGCCATCGTGTCAGACCCCGCTCGCCATGGCGCGCTCGACGATCTCGTCGTCGGATTGCGGCGGCGGCTTCTCGTAGCGCGGCGTCTGCCCGCGCAGCACGACATGGACGAACTCGTCGAACATGGCGATGAACAGGATGACGAGGCCGCCGGAATAGCCGAGCTGCGGAATCCACATCGGCATGGCGACGACGCCGCCGGCGACGTCGTTGAATTCGTAGGACTGCCAGGTCATCACCACGGCGTGCCAGGCGAAGAAGCCGGCGAAGCCGAGGCCGAGGATCAGCGAAAAGCACTCGAAGACCCAGCGCGTGCGGCCCTGGAAACGGTCGATCAGCAGGCCGACGCGGATCATCTCGCCGGACTTGAAGGTGTGGGCGAGGCCGAGGAAGGCCATCGCGGCCATGCTCCAGGAAGCGAAATCGTCGCCGGCGGGGATGTTGAAGCCGACCTCTCGGCCGATCGACAGCCCCATCATCAGCACCAGGATCGCGATCAGGAAGAGCCCGGCGGCATAGCCGGCGAAGAGGTAGAGCCCGTCGAGGAAGCGGCGGATCATGCGCTTTCCCTCCCCCCGCTTGCGGTGGGGAGGGCCAGGGTGGGGGGCAGTTCCGCTTGGCTCAGCGAGGTAGAATAGAGTTCCGGCTTTCCGGCCCCCCATCCCAGCCTTCCCCACCGCAAGCGGGGGGAAGGAGAAACGGCGTGCGGCCCGCGCGATCTCTCGAACGTCGCTCGCCCACGCAAAGCAGCGGTTGCCAGGACCGGTCCCGTCATGAAAGCCTCCCGTCAGATCGGTCCGGCCCCTCAGCCATGTCCCGATCGCAAAGCCGATCCTAATCGGCGAAATGAGCTTGTCAACGTTTCATCGACGATTTATCGATGAAACGTCAAAGAGCCTTATTGGCCAATAATCGGGGGATCAGATGACGAGCGGCCGTTGGGACTTCTGGATCGACCGTGGCGGCACCTTCACTGACGTGATCGGCCGCGATCCTGCAGGCAAGTTGCATGCCCGCAAGCTGCTCTCCGAGAATCCCGGCGCCTATCGCGACGCCGCCGTCCAGGGTATCCGCGACCATCTCGGCCTCAAGACGGGTGAGCCGATCCCGGCCGGTACGGTCGGCGAGGTCCGCATGGGCACGACGGTCGCGACCAATGCCCTGCTTGAGCGCAAGGGCGATCGCACCCTGCTCGTCACCACCAAGGGCTTCCGCGACGCGCTGCGCATCGGCTACCAGGCGCGGCCCGACATCTTCGCCAAGGAGATCATCAAGCCGGAGCAGCTCTACGACGCCGTTGTCGAGGTCGAGGAGCGCGTGCTCGCTGACGGCTCGGTCGAGAAGGCCGCCGACGAAGCCGCGATCCGCGCCGCGCTCAAGGCGCAGTACGAAGCCGGATTCCGCGCCGTCGCGATCGCCTTCATGCACGGCTATCGCTATCCGGCGCATGAGCAGCTCGCTGCCAAGGTCGCTCGCGAGATCGGCTTCCCGCAGGTCTCGGTCAGCCATGAGGTCTCGCCGCTGATCAAGCTGGTCGGCCGTGGCGACACCGCCGTGGTCGACGCCTATCTCTCGCCGATCCTCGCCCGCTACGTCGCGCAGGTCTCCGAGGAACTCGACATCGCCCGCACCGGCGCCCGGCTGATGTTCATGATGTCCTCGGGCGGTCTCACGGCTGCCGAGCTGTTCCAGGGCAAGGATGCGATCCTGTCCGGCCCGGCCGGCGGTGTCGTCGGCCTCGCTGAGACCGGCCGCTCGGCCGGGTTTGACAAGGTCATCGGCTTCGACATGGGCGGCACCTCGACCGACGTCGCCCATTTCGACGGCGAGTATGAGCGCGCCTTCGAGACCGAGGTCGCCGGCGTGCGCATGCGCGCTCCGATGATGCTGATTCACACCGTCGCGGCCGGCGGTGGCTCGATCCTGCATTTCGATGGCTCGCGCTTCCGCGTCGGCCCCGATTCCGCCGGCGCCAATCCCGGCCCGGCCGCCTATCGCCGCGGCGGGCCGCTTGCCGTGACCGACGCCAATGTCATGGTCGGCAAGCTGATCCCGTCCTATTTCCCGACGATCTTCGGGCCCGGCCAGGACCAGCCGCTCGATGTCGAGACGGTCCGCGAAAAATTCGCGACGCTCGCGGCCGAGGTCGGCGATGGTCGCTCGCCGGAGGAGGTCGCTGACGGCTTCGTCCAGATCGCGGTCGCGAACATGGCCGAGGCGATCAAGAAGATCTCGGTCCAGCGCGGTTACGACATCACCCGCTATGCGCTGAACTCCTTTGGCGGCGCCGGCGGCCAGCATGCCTGCCTCGTCGCCGACGCACTCGGCATCAAGACGGTGCTGCTGCACCCGTTCTCCGGCCTGCTCTCGGCCTATGGTATGGGCCTCGCCGAGATCCGCGCCACCCGCACCGCGGCGCTCGATGTGCCGCTCGACGCCGAGGCCAAGGGTGCGATCGGCGTGGTCGCCGACAGGCTTGGCGCCGAGGCGAAGGGCGAGGTAGCCGGGCAGGGTGTCGCCGAGGGCGATATCGCCATCCACATCCGCGCTCATATCCGTTATGCCGGCACCGATACTGCGATCGCGACGCCCTTCGGCAGCCGCGCCGAGATGCAGGACGCCTTCCAGTCAGCGCACAAGGCCCGCTTCGGCTTCATGGACGAGACCAAGGCGCTGGTCGTCGAAGCCGTCGAGGTCGAGGCCGTCGGCGGCGGCGCCCGCTTCGAGGAGGCTGCGGCGGCCGAGAACGCCGGCGAGCCCGGAATCGCCGAGCGCACCCGCTTCTTCTCGAAGGGGCAGTGGCACGAGGCGGCGATCGTCCGGCGCGAGGCGATGGCACGAGGGCAGGGCATCGCTGGCCCGGCGATCGTGATCGAGCCGAACCAGACTGTGGTGGTCGAGGATGGCTGGACCGCGAAGCTGACGGCGAAGGACCATCTCGTCCTCACCCGCAGCAAGGCGCTGGTCCAGAACGCCGCGATCGGCACCAAGGCCGACCCGGTCATGCTCGAGATCTTCAACAACCTGTTCATGTCGATCGCCGAGCAGATGGGCGTGACGCTGCAGAACACGGCCTATTCGGTGAACATCAAGGAGCGGCTCGACTTCTCCTGCGCGGTCTTCGACCAGACCGGCGCCCTCGTCGCCAATGCCCCGCATATGCCGGTGCATCTCGGCTCGATGGATCGCTCGGTCGAGACGGTGATCTCGAACAACCCGGTGATCCGCCCCGGCGACGTCTATTGCCTCAACGCGCCCTATAATGGCGGCACGCACCTGCCCGACATCACCGTCTGCACCCCGGTCTTCGACAATGAGGACAAGGAGATCCTGTTCTGGGTCGCGAGCCGCGGCCACCATGCCGATGTCGGCGGCACTGCGCCGGGCTCGATGTCGCCGCTCGCGACCAATATCGAGGAAGAGGGCGTCTATATCGACAACTTCAAGATCGTCGATCAGGGCCGCTTCTGCGAGGAGGAGTTGGTCAAGGTCCTGACCGGGGCGCGCTACCCGGTCCGCAACGTCGTCCAGAACGTCAACGACCTGAAGGCCCAGATCGCCGCCAACGAGAAGGGTGTGGCGGAACTCCGGAAGATGATCCGCTCCTTCGGCCTCGATGTCGTCCAGGCCTATATGGGCCATGTCCAGGACAATGCCGCCGAGAGCGTCGCGCGCCTGCTGACCCGGCTGCACGACTCGGAATTCACCTATCCGATGGATCAGGGCTGCGCGATCAAGGTGAAGATCACCATCGATCGCGACAAGCGCGAGGCGACCGTCGACTTCACCGGCACCTCGCCGCAGCGGCCGGACAATTTCAACGCGCCGGCGCCCGTCACCCGCGCCGCCGTGCTCTATGTCTTCCGTGTCATGGTCGACGACGCGATCCCGATGAACGCCGGGTGTCTGCGCCCGATCAAGGTGATCGTGCCGGAAGGGTCGATGCTGGCGCCGCGCTATCCCGCGGCCGTCGTCGCCGGCAATGTCGAGGTCAGCCAGGCCGTGACCAACACGCTGTTCGGCGCGCTTCAGGCGATGTCGTCCTCGCAGGGCACGATGAACAACCTGACCTTTGGCAACGACCAGTATCAGTACTACGAGACGATCTGCTCGGGCTCGCCGGCCGGTCCGGGTTTCAACGGCACCTCCGGCGTGCACGTCCACATGACCAATTCGCGCCTGACTGATCCGGAGATCCTGGAGACGCGCTTCCCGGTCGTGCTCGAGGACTTCCACATCCGGCTGGGTTCCGGCGGCAAGGGCGAGTGGAACGCCGGCGACGGTACTAGCCGCACCATCCGCTTCCTCAAGACGATGGACTGCGCCATCCTCGCCTCGCATCGCAAGGTCAGGCCCTTCGGCATGAGGGGCGGCGAGCCGGGAGAGCTCGGCAAGACGCTGGTCCGGCGGCTTTCGGGCGCGGTCGAGGAGCTCCAGCCCAGCGACCAGACGCTGCTCCAGGCCGGCGAGGCGGTGACCGTGATCACGCCGACCGCCGGCGGCTATGGAAAGCCGAAGGGCTGAGGCTTAGGTCTGGTGTCTTCGAGTGGGAGACGAGACCATGCCCCAGACTTGGATGATCACCGGCGCCAATCGCGGCATCGGCCTGGCGCTGACGATGGAATTGCTGCGGCGGGGCGACCATGTCGTCGCCGCGGCGCGCGATCCCTGGGGCGGGGCGCTGGCGGAGGTCGCAGGCGGGCAGGCCGGGACGCTGACCCCGCTCGAGATCGACGTCACCTCCGACAGGAGCGTCGCCGCGGCCAAGCAGGCGCTCGATGGCCGGCCGATCGACGTGCTCGTCAACAATGCCGGCGTCTACGGCCCGCGCGACCGGCAATCGGCGCTCGACATGGATTTCAAGGCCTGGCGCGAGGTTTTCGAGGTCAATGTCTATGCACCGCTCAGGGTGGCTCAGGCCTTCTTGCCCAATGTCGAGGCCGGCTCCGGCCGCAAGATCGTGACGATCAGCAGCCGCATGGGCTCGATCGGCTCGAACCCGTCCGGCGCCGTCGCCTATCGCTCCTCGAAGACGGCGGTGAACATGGTCATGGTCGCCTTCGGCAATGCGGTCCGCGATAGCGAGGTCGCGGTGCTGCTCTTCCATCCCGGCTGGGTGCGCACCGATATGGGCGGCGGCGGCGCCGACATCCCGCCGACCGAGAGCGCCGCCGGATTGATCGCGACGATCGACGCCTCAGGGATGGCCCAGACCAACAGCTTCCGCAACTGGAAGGGCGAGGAGATTCCCTGGTAGGCCTCAGTTGCCGCGAGTCGAGGCGAGCCAGAGCCCGCCGCCGATCAGGAAGCCGCCGCTGAACTTCGACATCAGCCGGACGCGCCTCTGCGACAGGAAGCGCCCGGCCCGGCCGGAGAGGATCGCATAGGCGCCGTCGCTGAGCGCTGCGAACAGCATCGTGGTCGCGCCCATGATGGCGATCTGGGTGGCGTAGTCGCGCGCCGGATCGAGGAATTGCGGGAAGAAGGCGCCGAAGAAGACCAGCGTCTTCGGGTTGCTCAGCGCGACCAGCAGCCCCTGCAGGAAGAAGCCGCCACGTGGCGGGCGGGCTTCGCCTGCGCCCTCGGCGGTTGTACCGGCGTTGCGATATATTTTCCAGCCGAGCCAGATCAGATAGGCGGCGCCGGCGAGCCTGATCCAGTCGAACCAGTGGCCCATCGCGGCGATCACCGAGCTCAGGCCGATGCCGACGATCGCGATCATGATCGCCAGGCCCGCCTGGGTTCCTGCCATGTTGAGAAGTCCGGCGCGGCTACCATGCCTCAGGCTGTTGGCGATGATCAGCGTCACCGTCGGGCCGGGCACGATGATGATGACCAGGCAGGCGACGAGATAGGCGGCGAAGAGTTCGAGTGACATGAAAAGCCTCCCGGCGGCTAGAGCCCGTTCCAATCAGCTTGCAGCGCAAGCAAATTGGAAAAACGGTCTCTATCTCAAAGTGAGAGACGGATTCACCGATCAGATTGATCCAATCTGATCGGATCCGGCTCTTGCGGCCGCCTCGGAGGCGACGCTCCATTCCTCGCCTGTTTGCGGAGACCTGTCGAGAGAGGGAGGACCACATGACGAGCACCGAGTTTCAGGTCGTCCCGTTGACGCCGGAGCATTGGCCGGCGCTGGAAGAGCTCTTCGGCCCGCAGGGGCCCTGCTATGGCTGCTGGTGCAACCACTTCCGCATGCCGCCGAAGCTGCGCAAGCCGCTGCTCGGCGAGGGCGCGCGGCAGCTCTTCGAGGAACGGGTGCGGAAAGGCCCGCCGCCCGGCGTGCTCGCGTTCGCCGGTGACGTTGCCGTCGGCTGGCTGCAGATCGGGCCTCGGGCGCATGTGCCCGAATGGAACAATCCACGCCGTGCTTCGACGCCTTTGCCGGACGTAGCCGCAGAGGACGAGCGCAACTGGGCGGCCTCCTGCTTCTTCGTCCGCAAGGGTTTTCGTGGCCAGGGTGTCACGGCTGCGTTGCTCTCCGGCGGAGTGGCTTTCGCGCGGGCGAGCGGGGCGCGCCTGGTCGAGGGGGCGCCGATGGACAATGAGGGCAAGCGCAGCGCCGATGGCCTCTATGTCGGCCCGGAGAGCGTGTTTCAGCGTGCCGGTTTCGTCGAGGTTGCGCGGCAGAGGCCCGGCCGGCCGCTGATGAGATTCATGCTCTGACGGAAGGACGCCGAAGGTTGATGCGTAAAAGGCTGTCAAGCTAAAAGTTTCAAATATTTGAGTTGGTTAGCTGGCTCCGTTAAGCATCTGTTTGCTTCGCAGCTGCGAGAAGTCGGCCGCTCGGCTTTGGCGGTGGATGTGATGCGGCGGTTCGGGTTGACGGCGAAGATCACGGTGCTTTTCGCGATCTTCGGCATCGCGGCGGCGCTCGGTCTCGCCAGTGCCGTTCGTGGGCTCGATTCCGTTCATGAGATCGACCGCGAAGCCTTTGGCGGGCAGCAGCTCGCCAACAAGGCTGCATTGCTTTCCAGCCGTGTCGCGCAGGCTTCGCTGCTCAGCCGTTTCGAGGATGCGGCCGAACCGCGAGCCGTCGAGCAGGCGCTCGATCAGCTCGATGCGGCGGTGGAGCTCGTCGATGCGGCACGTGCCAATCTGATGTCCTCCTTGCCGCCGAGCGTGCTGCAATCCAATGCTACCCTGGATGCGCGCATCCGGAGCTTCATCGATTTCCAGCGCGACATCGTCGAAATCGGCCGGAGGGTCTCGCCGAAGGCGGCATTGATCGAGGCCTCGGCCGAAGCCGCCAAGGAGAATGTCCGCCAGATCATGCTGGTGACCTCGGTCATGCGTGACGAGCTCGACCGGCAGGCCGGGGTAGCTGCGGCGCGCGCGCAGGACCTCGCCTCGCAAGTGCGGCTGCGCGTCATCCTGATTGCCGCCGGCTTGCCGCTCGCCGGCGGGCTGCTGGCGATCGTCCTGTTGCGGGCGCATCTGACCCGGCCCCTGCGCGAGCTGATGGATACGATCAAGCTGGCGACATCCTCGGATCGGGTCGTCGATGTGCCGCATCGCAAGCGCCGTGACGAGATCGGTGAGCTCGCCCGCACGGTACGGACGCTGAGTGAGGTCCGGGCCACCCTCGTCACGCGCGATGCCGAGGCCGACCTGTCGCAGCTGCACCGGCAGCGGCGCACCGACGAACTGCACAAGATCGCCCAGGAATTTGAGGCGCGGATCGGCCGCCTGCTCGCCGATATCGGCCGGCTGAGCGAGGGCCTGCGCGCGACGCTGGGCGAATCGGCCGCCCGAGCCGGCCAGATTTCGCATAGCGGCAGTGCCGCTGCGCAGGCGGTTGCCGGGGCAGGTGAGGAGGCCGAACGTATTGCCGATGCCGCGGCGCGGCTGGAGGAGGTCGTCGAGCAGATCAATCGCGAGGTCAGGCGCGTGTCGGAGACCGCGAGCCTGGCGACCCGCGACGCTGCCGGCACGGTCGGGCTCGTCGGTCGGCTGACTGAGAACGCCGGCAAGATCCGCGACGTCGTCCAACTGATCGAGGCGATCGCACGGCAGACCAACCTGCTCGCGCTCAACGCGACGATCGAGGCGGCGCGGGCGGGCGCACAGGGCCGCGGCTTTGCCGTCGTCGCCAGCGAGGTGAAGGCCCTGGCGACGCAGACCGCCGACGCGACGGCGCAGATCTCCACCCGGATCGCGGCCGTGGACGCGGCGCTGTCGCAAGCCGCTCAGGCGATCATCGGGATTGCCAGCCGTGCCGGCGCGGTCGAGCAGGCGAGCACCGAGATCTCGACCATGGTCGCCTCGCATACCGGCCTGCTGCAGGGCCTGGGCGAAACCATCGCGCGCATCTCGGTGGTCACCGGTCAGGCCGCCGCCGCGGTGACGACGATCGCCGGCGCTGGCGTCCAGACCACCGCCCATGCCGAGCAGGGCGCGAGCGGGGCCCGCCAGCTCGATGAGCGAATCTCGGCTTTGCAGGCAGAGGCCGACGAGTTCGCCCGACGCCTGCGCGCCGCCTGAACCGGCTTGCCTTGGCCGGCCGACTCGCGGCCATGTGCGCCATGCCCGAAAGCATGTGCATCTCCTCATGAGCTGGTCACCGCAGCAGGATGCGGCGCTTACCGCCGTGGCCGATTGGCTCAAGGTCGGCTCGCCGCAGCTTTTCCGTCTGTTCGGCTATGCTGGCACGGGCAAGACCACGCTTGCCCGCCATATCGCCGAGGGCGTCGACGGCACGGTCGTCTTCGCCGCCTTCACCGGCAAGGCGGCGCTCGTCCTGCGCAACAAGGGCTGCGAGGGCGCGCAGACCATTCATTCGCTGATCTACCGCTCGCGCGGCGTCGACGAGGAGAGCCCGACTTTCGTGCTCAACCGCGAGAGCACTGCCGCCAAGGCCAAGCTGATCATCATCGACGAATGCTCGATGGTCGACGAGGATCTCGGCCGCGACCTGCTCTCCTTCGGCACGCCGGTGCTGGTGCTGGGCGATCCGGCGCAGCTGCCGCCGGTCAAGGGCGGCGGATTCTTCACCGAAGTCGAGCCCGATGTGATGCTGACCGAGGTCCACCGCCAGGCGGCGGACAACCCGATCGTGCGCATGTCGATGATCGTCCGCGAGGGCGGGCGGCTCGAGATCGGCGACTATGGCGCGAGCCGGATCATAAGGCGCGCCGAGATCACGCCCGAGATCGTGCTGTCGGCCGATCAGGTGCTGGTCGGCCTCAATAAGACGCGCCGGCAATACAATGCCCGCATGCGCCAGCTCATGGGCCATGTCGCCAATGTCCCAGCGGTCGGCGAGAAGCTGGTCTGCCTGCGCAACGACAAGAGCAAGGGCCTGCTCAATGGCGGCGCCTGGATCGTGCAGGAGCTCAAGACCTCGAAGAAGGGTCTCATCACCATGCGGGTGACGCCGGAGGACGACACGGGCGGCAAGCCGGTCAAGGTCTCGGTCATGCCGAACTTCTTCGACGGCACCGAGGACGAGGTGCCCTGGGAGCTGCGCCGCCACACCGACGAGTTCACCTTCGGCTACGCGCTCACCGTCCACAAGGCGCAGGGCTCGCAATGGGACAACATCGTCATGTTCGACGAGGCCTTCGCCTTCCGCGAGCACCGGGCGCGCTGGCTCTATACCGGTCTGACCCGCGCGGCCGAGACGATCACGGTGGTGATGTAGGCCCTGCGAGCAGGCGGGCGCGCTCGAGGTCCTTGGGACGGCCGAAACTTTCGATGATGCGCCTGAGTTCATCCTGCTCGGGGACGTAGACGGTTGCCGCGCCAATTGCGATTGCCTGGCGTGTCGTCAGTTGGACTAGGTGCCAGCTACCGCCGACGCGATGCTCGAAGCCGGCCATGAGATCCACCGGCACGGGTGGCGCCAGCCATTTGGCGAGGATCTTCGAGCGGAACAGCGGGTTCGGCGGCCCTCGATAAGGCTCGATGCCGAGAGCCGGCAGGATGCGGCGGATATCTTCGACGCTGAGCAGGACGTCGACATCGGCGACGGAGATCGGGCTGGCACCGTGCAGGGCCGCGGCGGCACTCGCGATGATCCACCAGGGCTCGCGGGCGGCTTCCATGACGACAGCGACGGAACCGAGGGTTTCGATCAGCGGCGCTGGCAGGCTCATGGCCGGCCTATAGCAGCTTCCAAAGCGGCCTCGCCATGCCTGGCGAAGGACGGCGCGCGCACGCGACGAGGTCGAGCCAGACCGCCACGGTAGATTGGAATTGCGCGGAGCGATGCTGGCGGAGAAGGATTTTCTTGGTATGCGATGGTGTCGGCCCGCCTGGCGACGCATCGAGAGCCATCATGAACATCGCCCAGAACTTCGACTTGTGGATCGACCGCCGCGGCAGCAACTGCGCCAAATGGGACAAGATGGAGGCCATCTACGGCGTGCCGGCCTCCGACGGCATCGCCATGTGGGTTGCCGACATGGACTTTCGCCCGCCGGCTTGCGTCCAGGCCGCGATCGAGGCGATGGCCGCTCACGGCGTCTATGGCTATTTCGGCGACGAGCGGACGAACAGCGACGCCATCCGCTGGTGGATGAAGGAGCGCCATGGCTGGGTGGTCGAGCCGCAGGCGATCTTCACCACGCATGGGCTGGTGAACGGTACCGCGCTCTGTGTCGACGCCTATACCAGGCCGGGCGACGGCGTCGTCCTGATGACGCCGGTCTATCATGCCTTCGCCCGCGTCATTAAGGCGGCGGGCCGCAATGTCGTCGAATGCAAGCTCGCGCAAGAGGACGGCCGCTACGTCCTCGACATCCCCGCCTGGGATGCGCAGATGACCGGCAAGGAGCGGATGCTGATCCTGTGCTCGCCGCATAATCCCGGCGGGCGGGTCTGGAGCCAGGGTGAGCTCAAGCAGATCGCCGATTTCTGCGTCCGCCACGACCTGATCCTGGTCTCCGACGAGATCCATCACGACCTGGTCATGCCCGGCTACAAGCACACGGTCATGGCCAATGCTGCGCCGGGGATCCTCGATCGCCTGGTCATGATGACCGCGACGACCAAGACCTTCAACATCGCCGGCGCCCATATCGGCAACGTCATCATTCCCGATGAGGCGCTGCGCGCTCCGTTCCGCGCCCGGATGAACGCGCTCGGCATCTCGCCCAATTCCTTCGGCATGGAGATGTCGACGGCCGCCTACAGCCCGGAAGGAGCCGCCTGGGTCGACTCCCTGGTCGCCTATCTCGACGGCAACCGCCGGCTCTTCGACGAGGCGGTCGGCAGCATTCCCGGTATCCGCTCGATGCCGCTGGAATCGACCTATCTCGCCTGGGTCGATTTCGCCGGCACCGGGATGGACGCCAAGGAGTTCGTTGCCCGCGTCGAGAAGCAGGCGAAGATCGCGGTGAACCACGGTACGAGCTTCGGCGCTGGCGGCGACAGCTTCCTGCGCTTCAACCTCGCGACCCAGCGCTCCGTCGTGATCGAGGCCGCCGAGCGCCTGAAGGCTGCCTTCGTCGACCTGCAATAGGCGGCACTGGCGAGGTCTAACTCGCCAGCCCTGCCTTCCGCCTCACAGCCTCTGCGAGGTCGTGCCCTTGGCGATAATCGGGCCAGTTGGCCGGCCGGTCGGGGAGCCGGTTGCGGGTTCCAGCGTGATCTCGAAGAGCTGATCCTTGCCGAGCGGCAGGTTGTCGAGCCGCAGCGGCGTCGAGCGGGCGCGGTCGATCAGGCCGACCGAGCGCGGGCCGACGGCGCGATCCCACAACGTCCAGATCTCCAGCGCCTTGCCGGCCGGCACGTCGATGCTCTGCAGAGGCAGCATCTCGACGCGCCCGTCGGCGAAGGTATGCACCACGGCGGCGGCGGCGTTGTTGTCGGTCAGAAGCACCGCAACCATCAGCGGCTGGCGGCCGGCGCGGTCGAGCGCACTGATGAGGCCGGCTGCCAGCAGGATGGTCGCCAGCGCGCCGGCGAAGGCAGCGCCGCGCCAGACGAAGAGGCTATTCCACCACTCGGCAAGGCGGCTCGGTGCCGAGACCGACGCCGGCGCAAGCCTGGCCGACACCCCGGTCGTGGTCAGATTGGCTTCGATCCGGTCCCACAGGCCGGGGGAAGGTGTCATTGGTGGAGCGGTGGCGTCAATCGCGGAAAAGTGCCGGCGCCAGCGTTCGACCGAAGCGGCGAAATCGCCATCGGTATCGAGACGGCGCTCGGCCGTCACAAACTCGGCGCCTTCGAGCAGGCCGAGCACATATTCTCCGGCTAGCGCGTCGCGCTCCTGCGGTGTCAGGGGAGCATCCTGCAGAGCGCTCATCCGAGGCACTCCTTCAGCGAGAGCAGCGAGCGGCGGATCCAGGACTTGACCGTGCCGAGCGGCAGCTTCAGGCGCCCGGCGATCTCGCCATGGGTCAGCCCCTGGACAAAGGCGAGCAGCACCAGGCCGCGCCGCTGCGGCGGCAGCATCTCGAGGCAGGCGCGCAACGCCGTGGCGTCGGAGAGTTTCGACATCACGGTCTCCGGATCATCCTCTTCGCTTGCCGTTTCCTCCGCGATCGGCGTGTCGCTTGTCTCGGTGCGCTTCTCGTCGCGCAGGATCGAGAGCGAGCGGTTGCGCAGGATGGCGTAGATCCAGGTCAGTCCAGCTCCGCGCTCCGGGTCGAAACGGGCCGCATGCCTCCAGATCAGCACGAACGCATCCTGCACCGCTTCCTCCGCCAGGGCCCGGCGCTTCAGAAGACGCTGCGCCACACCGAGCATACGCGGCGACTCCGCCTCGTAGATGCGCTTGAGCGCTGATTTATCGCCGGCAGCGCAGGCGAGCAGCGCGGTTTCGATCTCGCCTTCATGCCGCGGCTGCGTTGCGTGCGTTGCCATCCCTCTCTCCAGCCGCCTGCCTCCCCGTGCGAGGCAGGCTCATTCTTACGCCGCTCCGGCTACTTCGGATGCAGCGGTGGTCTTTTATTTTTTCGTCCGCATCCGGTCCGGGAGCCCATCGCTATCCGCCATGGGTACCGCGCCAAAGCAGGCGCTGGCCGACCCCTTTTTGAGATCGCGACACGAACCGGAGGACATCCAATGACCAAGGCTCGCAACCTGCTTCTCGCATCCACCATTCTCGCCACGGCCTTCGCTGCGGCGACCGCAGCCCAGGCCGGCATGGTCGCGGTGCTGACCGGCGACGATACGCTCACCATGGTCGACACCGCCACCCAGAAGGCCGGCAAGTCGATGAAGGTCAGCGGTATCGCCGGCAAGATCGCCGGCATCGATGTCCGCCCGGCCGACGGCATGCTCTATGCGCTTGGCGTCGACGGCACGATCTACACGGTCGACAAGGCCGGCAAGGCGACGATGAAGTCGAAGATGGACACGGTGCTCTCTGCCGGCACCATGGCGACGGTCGACTTCAACCCGGCCGCCGATCGCTTGCGCGTCATCGGCTCGGACGGCACCAATCTCCGCGTCAACGTCGACGACGGCAAGACCACGGTCGACGGCAAGCTGAAATTCGCCGAGACCGACATGCACAAGGGCGAGACGCCGATGGTCGTCGCCGGCGCCTACAGCAACTCGGTCAAGGGCACCAAGGAGACGGCGCTCTACGACATCGACGGCAAGATCGGCGGGCTCTTGAAGCAGGCGCCGCCGAATGACGGCGTGCTCGGCGCCATCGGCAAGCTCGGCGTCACCGTCAAGGCGATCGCCTTCGACATCGAGACGGCCGCCGACGGCACCAACACTGGCTGGCTGGTCGCCGATGGCGGCCTCTACAAGATCGATCTGACCTCGGGCAAGGCCGCGATGGTCGGCAAGATCAGCGGGCTGGGCGCGCCGGTACGTGATGTCGCGGCGTTGCCGGCGATGTGAGCCGATCGCATCGTCCGATTTGCGGGAGGCCGCCGTTCCGCGAGGAGCGGCGGCCTTTCCATCTGAGGAACAGCTGGCGGGGCGGCCGGGCTTTCGCCATAGTTGCAGTGGACCTTGCGATCGGCGACGCAGACGGCGGAGGCAAGAGCATGGCGGATCGGTCCGACCCGCACATGAAGAGGCTGGTGCTGCGACGCTTCGGTCTTGGGTCGAAGCCGGGTCAGGCTGGGGATGCCGAGGATATCAGCGAGCGCCTGCTCGCCGATATCCGCAGCGAAGGCGCACCGCAGCCGAGCGTCAGCTTTTCCGGCGCCGCTCCGATCGGCCGGGCGCTCTATGCCTTCGAGGATGAGGAACGAGCGGCGCGGGAATCGCGCCGCGTCGCCGGGCAGATGGGCCCGGGGCAGGGCGTGCAGGTCGCCGCCGCGCCGCCAACCCCTGGCCAGCCGCAAGGCCAGATGACGCCGCCACGCCCGGCCGAGCCGCCCTTTCCGCAGAGGATCTATCGCGAGGAGGCGATCGCGCGGGTGCATTTGGCGCTTGAGGCGCAGACCGGCTTCGCCGAGCGGCTCGTCCAATTCTGGTCGAACCATTTCTGCGTCTCGGTCGCCAAGGGCAATTTCGTGCGCGCCATGGCCGGCGCCTTCGAGCGCGAGGCGATCCGGCCCAACATCTTCGGCCGCTTCGAGGACCTCTTGATCGCGGTCGAGAGCCATCCGGCGATGCTCAACTTCCTCGACAACCAGCTCTCGATCGGCCCGGATTCGCGCGCCGGCAAGCGTCGTGGCCGCGGCCTCAACGAGAACCTCGCCCGCGAGATCATGGAGCTGCACACGCTCGGCGTTTCCGGCGGCTATACGCAGACGGATGTCACCAGCCTGGCGCGGATCATCACCGGCTGGACGGTGGTGGGGCGCGATGCCCGCCTCGGCTTTCCTGGCTCCTTCGCCTTCAATCCCGGCCTGCACGATCCCGGTGGCCAGAGATTGCTCGGCAAGGTCTACCGGCAGGACGGCAAGGAAAAGGGCATGGCGGCGCTCGCCGACCTCGCCCGCCATCCGAGCACCGCAACCTTCATCGCCCGCAAGCTCGCCCGCCATTTCGTCGCCGATGAGCCGCCGCAGGCGCTGGTCGCCGAGCTTGCCCGCATCTTCCGCGAGACGGGCGGCGATCTCGCCGCGCTCTCGCGGGCGCTGGTCACGTCGGAACTCGCCTGGACCGCGCCGGCGACCAAGCTGCGCACGCCGCAGGAATTCCTGGTCGCGGCCTTCCGGGCGCTCGGCCGCAAGCCGGATTTCGGCCAGATCGCCGGGCCGCTCGGTGTGATGGGCCAGCCGCTCTGGCAGCCCTCCGGCCCGGACGGCTACCCCGACACCAACGCGGCCTGGGCGACGCCGGAGGGTATCAAGACCCGCATTGATGTCGCCGCCCAGCTCGGCAGGCAGGCGGCGGGCTCGGTCGCCGATCCGCGTGCGCTGGTCGAGGAGGTGCTCGGCCCGCTCGCCTCAGCCCAGACCAGGCAGGCGGTGGCGCGCGCCGAAAGCAAGCAGCAGGCGATCGCGCTGCTGCTGATGTCGCCCGAATTCCAGCGGAGGTGAGCATGGCCGCCGACGATGATGATTGCGAACGGATGACGCCCTCGCGCCGGGCCGTGCTCGGCGCCGCCAGCGCACTCTTCGCCTGGTCCTACATGCCGAAATTCGCCCATGCGGCGGCGGGCTCGCGCGATTCCCGCTTCCTGCTGGTGGTGCTGCGCGGCGCGCTCGACGGACTCTCGGCCGTGCCGCCGCTCGGCGATCCCGGTTACGCGGACCTGCGCGAAGGCATCGCGCTGGCCAAGGACGGGCCGGAGGCGGCGCTGCCGCTCGACGGCTTCTTCTATCTGCATCCGGCGATGCCGAATCTGGCGCGGCTCTATGCCGGCGGACAGGCGACGATCGTCCATGCCAGCGCCACCGGCTATCGCGAACGCTCGCATTTCGACGGGCAGGATGTGCTGGAGAGCGGGCAAAGCGGGCCGGGCAAGACCGATTCAGGCTGGCTCAACCGGCTGATCGCCAGCCTGCCGCCGGGCGAAGCGGTCTCACGCCATGGTGCGCTCGGCGTCGGCGTGGTGCCGCCTCTCGTCGTGCGTGGCGAGGCGCCGGTGCTGGGCTGGGCGCCGCCGCGCATGGCGCGGGCCGGGGCCGACCTCGTCCAGCGCCTCGGCGATCTCTATGGCGAGCGCGATCCCGGCTTGGCGCTGGTGCTGAAGCGGGCGATCGAGACCGAGCTGATCGCGACCCGGCAGGGCGCCGAACAGCCGCGCGGCGGCGGCGGGCCTGATAGTGCCGAGGGCATGAAGCGCATCGCCGAGGGCGCGGCGCGGCTGGTCGGCGCCGAGGATGGCCCGCGCATCGCTGCGCTCGCCTTTGAGGGCTGGGACACGCATGCGAACGAGGGCGGCGCCAAGGGCCGTCTCGCGACCCTGCTCGGCGGGCTCGACGGCGCGCTCGCGACCTTTGAAAGCGGTCTCAAGCCGGTCTGGAAGGACACGGTGGTGATGGTCGTCACCGAGTTCGGCCGCACCGCTCGCGTCAACGGCACGGTCGGCACCGATCACGGTACCGGCACGGTCGCCTTCCTGGTCGGCGGTGCGGTCCGCGGCAAGCGGATGATCGCCGACTGGCCCGGTCTCAAGCCGGAGCAACTGCACGAGCAGCGCGATCTGAAACCGACGACCGACATCCGCGCCGTCGCCAAGGGCGTGGTGGCGGACCTATTCGGATTGTCGGGGCCGGTGCTGGCGGAGAAGGTTTTCCCCGGCAGCGGTGGGCTCTCGCCGATGCAGGGGCTGGTGATCTAGCTTCCTTCTCCCCACGGGGGAGAAGGTGCCGGCAGGCGGATGAGGGCGGCACGACCGGGTGAATGGAAAAGGGCCGCTCGCGCGACCCTTCCCTCATCCGTCAGCGCTTCGCGCTGCCACCTTCTCCCCTGAAGGGAGAAGGAAACGTCACGCCCAGGCGCGGCCCTTCAGCTTCTGCTCATAGGCGTCGATCTTGGTCGACTTCTCCATGGTCAGGCCGATGTCGTCGAGGCCGTTGAGCAGGCAGTGCTTGCGGAACGGGTCGATCTCGAAGCGGATCTCGCCGCCGTCCGGCCCCTTGATGCTCTGGTTCTGAAGGTCGACGGTCAGCGTCGCGTTCGAGCCGCGATCGGCGTCGTCGAAGAGCTTCTCCAGATCCTCCTGGCTGACCACGATCGGCAGGATGCCGTTCTTGAAGCAGTTATTGTAGAAGATGTCGGCGAAGCTGGTGGAGATCACGCAGCGGATGCCGAAGTCGAGCAGCGCCCAGGGCGCGTGCTCGCGCGATGAGCCGCAGCCGAAATTGTCGCCGGCGACCAGGATCTCCGACTTGCGATAGGCGGGCTGGTTGAGGACGAAATCGGGGTTCTCCGAGCCGTCGTCCTTGTAGCGCATCTCCGAGAACAGCGCGGTGCCCAGCCCGGTGCGCTTGATCGTCTTCAGGTACTGCTTGGGGATGATCATGTCGGTGTCGACATTGATCACCTTCAGCGGGGCGGGGGTCGAGGTCAGGGTGGTGAAGGGCTGCATGGCGGATACTCCGGCAGGTCTTTTCTGATCAGGATAGGGCGGTGGGGCGCGTTACAGCTGCGCCGTCAGGAGCTTGAAGCTGGCGAAGGTGAAGAAGGCGGCGAGGCAGGCTTCGGCGCGGCGGCGGATCCTGCGGTAGCCCGCCACCATCGACGCCGTCGAGAACAGCCAGGCATAGGTCTGGTTGATCGCGAGCGAGATCGTCAGGCAGCCGAGGATGATGGCGTAGAGCACCACCACCGGCGTCTCGGGCCTGAGGCCGAGCGCGATGATCGCCGTCCAGCTCAGGATCGCCTTCGGATTGGTGAGATGCATCAGATAGCCGCGCAGATAGAGGCGACCGCCGGAGAGACCGGCTTTCGGCGGCGGCATCTCCGCCTGCATGGCCGAGCGAGCCGAGCGCCAGGCCAGGAACAGCAGATAGAGCCCGCCGATGATCTTGATGGCGTAGAGCGCGCCGGGATGGGCGACGATCAGCGCGGTGACGCCGATGGCGGCGAGGATGCCCCAGGTCAGGGAGCCGGTGGTGACGCCGAGCGCCAGCGTCATCCCGGCCTGCCGGCCATGCTCCATCGAGGTCGCCATCACCTGGAGATTGCTCGGGCCGGGGCTGGCGACGGCGATGAAGAAGGCCGAGAAGACCAAAGCCAGGTCAGGCAGGTGGCGGATCAGTTCGTCGATCATCGTTTTTATCCCGCCGCCTTCTCGATTGCGTCCATGTCGTCGTCGTCGAAGCCGAAATGGTGGCCGATCTCGTGGACGAGCACATGGGTGACGATGGCGCCGAGCGTCTCGTCATGCTCGGCCCAGTAGTCGAGGATCGGCCGGCGATAGAGGTGGATGGTGTTGGGCATCTGCCCGGTCTGCGGGGCGTAGCCCTGCTGCGGCAGGCCTATCCCTGAGAACAGGCCGAGCAGGTCGAAGGGGCTCTCGGCCTCGAGCTCCTTCAGCACGTCGTCCTCGGGGAACTCGGTGACGTTGATGACGAGGTCGGCGCAGAGCTTGCGGAAATCCTCGGGCAGGCGGTCATAGGCCGCCTGCGCCAGGATCTCGAACTCGGCCGCCGAGGGCGCACGCACGCCGTCCCAGTCGAGACCCTGCGAGCCTTCAATCGAGGCGGATGTCTTGATCGAGGGAACGCTGCCCATCACCAGATCTTCAGTTGATGCCCGAGCCACCAAGACAGGCCGATGAAGGCGATCAGCGAAAGCCCGCGGCCGATACGCCGGCCCCAGAGCTCGATCTGATCGCCGTCCGGCGCGTCCTTGCCGGAGAAATGGTCGGCCGCGCGCCCCATGGACGAGCCGAGGAAGCTCTCATCGTCGCGCCGGACGCGATCGAGCGCTTCCTTGGCTTCCTTGGCGCGGGCGGCTTCGCGGGGATCGGTGCTCATGACGTCCTCCCGCGAAACGATCCGCTTCAGCCCAGCGTGCGCACGTCGACGAAGTGGCCGATCAGCGCCGCTGCCGCCGCCATCGCCGGAGAGACCAGATGGGTGCGGCCCTTGAAGCCCTGACGGCCCTCGAAATTGCGGTTCGAGGTCGAGGCGGCGCGCTGGCCCGGCTTGAGCTGGTCCGGGTTCATGCCGAGGCACATCGAGCAGCCCGGTTCGCGCCATTCGAAGCCGGCGGCGAGGAAGACCTTGTCGAGCCCTTCGGCCTCCGCCTGCTGCTTCACCAGGCCGGAGCCCGGCACGATCATGGCGTAGTCCAGGCTCTCATGGATCTTCTTGCCCTCGACGATCTTGGCGACGGTGCGCAGATCCTCGATGCGGCCATTGGTGCACGAACCGATCCAGATCACGTCGAGCGGGATCTCGGTCATCTTGGTGCCGGCGGTCAGGCCCATATAGTCGAGCGCGCGCTGCTTCGAGCTGCGCTTGGTCTCGTCCTCGATCAGCGCCGGGTCGGGCACGGCGCCGGTCACCGAGATCACGTCCTCGGGGCTCGTACCCCAGGAGACGATCGGCGGCAGGTTGGCGGCATCCAGTCTGACGATCCGGTCGAAATGCGCGCCCTCGTCGGTCCGCAGCGTCTCCCAGTAGCGCAGCGCCTCGTCCCAGGCGGCGCCCTGCGGCGCCTTCGGGCGGCCTTTCAGATAGGCGTAGGCCTTCTCGTCCGGCGCGACCATGCCGGCGCGGGCTCCGCCCTCGATCGACATGTTGCAGACCGTCATGCGGCCTTCCATCGAGAGGCCGCGAATGGCTTCGCCGGCATATTCGATCACCGAACCGGTGCCGCCGGCGGTGCCGATCTCGCCGATGATGGCGAGCGTGATGTCCTTGGCGCCGACGCCCGGAGCGGGCGTGCCGTCGACCTGGACCAGCATGTTCCTGGCCTTCTTCTGGATCAGCGTCTGGGTGGCGAGCACATGCTCGACCTCCGAGGTGCCGATGCCATGGGCCAGCGCGCCGAAGGCGCCATGCGTCGAGGTGTGGCTGTCGCCGCAGACGATGGTGGTGCCGGGCAGGGTGAAGCCCTGCTCGGGGCCGACGATGTGGACGATGCCCTGGCGGATATCGAGCTCGTTGAAATACTCGACGCCGAATTCCTTGGCGTTCTTGGCCAGCGCCTCGACCTGGATACGGCTCTCTTCCTCGGCGATGCCCTTGCTGCGGTCGGTCGTCGGGATGTTGTGGTCGACAACGGCCAGCGTCTTGTGCGGCGCATGGACCTTGCGGCCGGTCATGCGCAGACCCTCGAAGGCCTGCGGGCTGGTGACCTCGTGGACGAGGTGGCGGTCGATATAGAGCAGGCAGGTGCCGTCGTCCTGGCGGTCGACGACGTGGTCCTCGAAGATCTTGTCGTAGAGGGTGGTGGGGGCCTTGGTCGCAGTCATGGCTTCAAACGCCTTCGGTATGGAAATCGGGTAGCGGCCCGCTTTGGGGCGAGCATGCATCGCAACGGCCTGTCGCCGGCCGCATGGCCGGTCTCAGGCGTGCGTAAGGCCGGCTGCGAGCGAGGCCGTGAAACGGCCGAAGAAGCGCCAGGGCAGGCGGGCATGATCATGCAGCGCGGCGAAGCCCTGGGTGGTCGGAAAACGGCGCACATTCAGCGTGCGGCGCACTACGCGCCGGACTTCGCCCCTGTTCTGCCGTTTCGTCGTCATGACGTGCTTCTACCAGTTCCAAACTGCACGGGCAACGCGGTGGGACTGTCGCAGCGGCAGCCGCGTAGCGCGTTCTGTGCAGGGCTGTTATCTAGCGGCTCCCGACGCGCCGCGAAAGAGCAGGCTGCGCCGGCAAACGGAACGGTGATGCGATGGCGCGCTTCTTCCCCTTCATGCTGCTGGCGGTCATCGCCTATGGCGTCACCGTCGCGGCGATGGGCGTGCCGCTCTCGCGCGAGCTTCTCAATATCGGCCTGCCGTCCGGCACTGCCTTCGTGCTGACGGTCAGCGAGCTCCTGCTCGCGATCTCGACCATCGTGCTGTTCTTCGAGATCATGAACGCGACCAGCGCCAAGTCGAGCTCGATCCTGAACCACGGCCTGTCCATGGTTGTGTTCATCGCCTGCGGGCTGATCTTCCTGTTCGTGCCGGGCTTCGGCACCGGCACCTTCGTGATCATCACGCTGATGGCGCTGGTCGACGTGATCGCCGGCTACTCGATCAGCATCCTGACGGCGCGCCGGGATATGACCTTCGGGAACAACGAGTAAGGACGCCTACCGTCATTGCGAGGAGCGCAGCGACGAAGCAATCCAGGGGCGGCGCGAGACCTCCTGGATTGCTTCGCTTCGCTCGCAATGACGGTCGAGGCTGTCAGAGCTCGCTCCGCAGCTGCCACAGCTCCGGGAAGAACGAGCGCTCCAGCGCGGTCCGCAGGAACTTCACGCCGCTGGAGCCGCCGGTGCCTTGCTTGAATCCGATGATGCGCTCGACCGTCTTCATGTGGCGGAAGCGCCATTGCTGGAACTGGTCCTCGACATCGACCAGCTCCTCGGCAAGCTCGTAGAGATCGAAATAGCTGTGCGTGTCGCGGTAAATCGCGAGCCAGGCCGCCTTCACCGCCTCGTTCGCGATATGCGGCTGCGTCCAGTCGCGATCGATGCAGTCGGCCGGGACCGGCAGGCCGCGCCGCGCCAGCAGGCGCAAGGCCTCGTCATAGAGGCTCGGTGCTTCCAGCAGCTCCTTCAGATGGGCGTAGTGCTCGGGATGATGCTTGTGCATCGCCAGCATGCGCGGATCCTTGGCGCCGAGGCGGAATTCGAAGGCGCGGTACTGGTGGGACTGGAAGCCGGAGGACTGGCCGAGCGCGTCGCGGAAGGCGAGATAATCGGCCGGGGTCATGGTCGAGAGAACGTCCCAGGCGCTGATCAGCTGCGCCTGGATGCGCGAGACCCGCGCCAGCGACTTGAAGGCCGGCTGCAATTCGTCGGCCTTGATCGCGGCGATGGCGCCGTCGAGCTCGTGCGCCGCGAGTTTCAGCCAGAGCTCCTGGACCTGGTGGATGGTGATGAACAGAAGCTCGTCTGGCGCATCGCTCAGTGGCTTTTGCGCTGCGAGCAGCAGGTCGAGACCGAGATAGGAGCCGTAATCCATCCGCTCCTTGAAATCGGTCTGCATGCCCGGTTCGATCCGGCTCTTGTGATCGCCTGTCCCGGTGGTCATCGCGCCGTCCTCGCTCGACTCGCGCCTTGACTGGGGAGAGACGCAAGATATTTTAAGCTTAAAGTATTTTGCCGCGTCGGCAAGGCTCGCGGAAGCACGGGGATGGCGATGGACAAGATGACGAATGCTCCCGCAACGCTCGGCCGCCCGCCCTTCGATCTTTCCGCCGAATTCTCGCATTTCCGCCAGAACTGGCCTGACAAGCTGCATTTCGCCGCCCACAGCCATCATTTCTGGCCGGATGCGACCCGCGAGGCGCACTTACGCGCCTGGGACGATGCCGCCCGCCTCGTCGACGGCAAATGGCAGGAAGTGCTCGGCCCGGTCTGGCAGAAGGTCGCGCAGGGCGTGGCCAAGCACCTGAATCTGCCCGGGATCGACGGGCTCGTTCCGGCTAACAACACCCATGAATTCGTCAACCGGCTGCTCTCCTGCCTGCCGCGCGAACGCAAGCCGCGCATCCTGACCAGCGATGCCGAATTCCATTCCTTCCGCCGCCAGATCGAGCGGCTGGCAGAAGACGGATTGATCGAGCTCACCGTCGTGCCGGCCGAGCCTTTCGCCAGCCTGACGGAGCGGTTGGTCGCGGCGGCGACGCAAAGTCCCGGTCCCGACATGGTCTTCGTCAGCCAGGTCCACTTCAATTCCGGCTATGCACTAACCGACCTCGAGGCGCTGGTCGATGGTGTCTCGGCGCCCGGCCGGCTCGTCGTCATCGACGGTTATCACGGCTTCCTGGCCCGGCCGACCGACCTCTCGGCCATCGCCGACAAGGCCTTCTACATCGCCGGCGGCTACAAATACGCCATGTCGGGGGAGGGGGCCTGCTTCATGCACTGCCCACCCGGCTTCGCCATGCGGCCGCGCGACACCGGCTGGTACGCGTCGTTCGGTGCGCTCGCCGGCCCGCAAGACAGCATCGGCTACACGCAGAATGGCTGGCGCTTCATGGGCGCGACCTTCGATCCCTCCGGCCTCTACCGCATGGGCGCGATGTTCGATTGGCTCGGCGCCAAGGGCCTCGACGTTCCGGCGATCCATGCCCACGCCCATGCCCTGCAGGAGATCGTCATGGCCGGGCTGGCGCAGCGGCCCTGCGGCGTGCTCGCGCCGGAGAACCTTGTCGTTCCGCTGAGCGAACCGGCGCGCGGCAATTTCCTGACCTTCCGCCACGCCGATGCGGCCCTGTGGCATGAGAAGCTGAAGCAGGCCGGCATCACCGTCGACCTGCGCGGCGACCGTCTGCGGGTCGGCTTCGGGCTTTACCAGAACGCCGCCGACGTGGAGACGCTGCTGGGGCGATTGGCCGAACTCGCCTGAGCCGACCTAGATCCGTGCCTTGCTGACCGGGTCGAACAGCACGGCCTTGTCCAGATCGAGCGCCAGTCTGAAAGTCTCCCCGGGTTTGACCGGGGCGTCGGCGCGCAGGCGTGCGGTCAGCGTCACCTCGCCGCGGCGGGCAATGGCGTAGAGGTCGGAGCCGGTCGGCTCGACCACTTCGATCTGCACGTCGAGCGGGGCGAGCGTGCCGGCAGATTGCTCGGTGATGGCGGTGTCGGTCACTGCTTCGGGCCGGATGCCGAGGATGACCTCCTGACCATCGCTCAAGGCGGCGCCGTGGGTGCTGCGCGGCAGCGCGATTGCGATGTCCTCGCCGTTCTTGCTGACCAGGCCCTTGCCGGCGACATGGCGCAGCGTCAGCAGGTTCATCGCCGGCGAGCCCATGAAATCGGCAACGAAGAGGTTGGCTGGCCGATTGTAGATCTCGTCCGGCGTGCCGACCTGCTGCAACTCGCCATCGCGCATCACCGCGATCTTGGTGGCAAGCGTCATCGCCTCGATCTGGTCATGCGTGACGTAGACGATGGTGTTGCCGGTGCGTTGATGCAGACGTTTGATCTCGTGTCGCATCTCGACGCGCAGCTTGGCGTCGAGATTGGACAAGGGTTCGTCAAACAGGAACACGCGCGGCTTGCGCACCAGAGCGCGGCCCATGGCGACGCGCTGGCGCTGGCCTCCGGAGAGCTGGGCCGGGCGCCGGCCGAGCAGATGCTCGATCTGCAATGTCTGTGCGACGGCACGCACGGCCGCCTCGCGCTCCGGCTTGGGCACGTTGCGCATTTCCAGGGCGAAGGCGATGTTCTGCGCCACGGTCATGTTCGGATAGAGCGCATAGGACTGGAACACCATGGCGATGTCGCGCTTGGACGGGGCCAGATGCGTCACCGTCTGGCCGTCGATCAGGATATCGCCGCTGGTCACCGGCAGAAGCCCGGCGATGGTGTTGAGCAGGGTCGACTTGCCACAGCCGGACGGGCCGACCAGCACGAGGAAGCCGCCCTTTTCCAGGGTGAGGTTGATGCCCTTGAGAACCGGCGTGGCGCCGATGCGCTCGTGCACGTCGCGAATTTCGAGGAATGCTGCGCTCATGCTCACCCCTTGACCGCTCCGGCCATCAACCCGCGCACGAAGTAGCGGCCGGCGACGACATAGACGAGCAATGTCGGCAGGGCGGCGATCATCGCCGCCGCCATGTGGACGTTGTATTCCTTCACCCCGGTCGACGAGTTGACCAGGTTGTTCAACGCCACCGTGATCGGAGCCTGATCGCCGGACGAGAATGAGACGCCGAACAGGAAGTCGTTCCAGATATTGGTGAACTGGTAGATCACCGTCACCACGATGATCGGTCCGGAGGAGGGCAGGAGGATCCGCCAGAAGATCTGGAAGAAGCCGGCCCCGTCGATCTGGGCCGCCTTGACCAGCTCATCCGGGAAGGCCTCGTAGAAATTGCGGAAGAACAGGGTGGTGAAGCCGAGACCGTAGACGACATGCACCAGCACCAGCCCGGCGGTGGAGTTGGCGAGCCCCATGATGCCGAGCAGCCGCGCCATCGGGATCAGCACGATCTGGAACGGAATGAAGCAGGCGAACAGCATCAGGCCGAAGATCAGCTTGTGGCCGGAGAAGCGCCATTTGGTCAGGACGTAGCCGTTCAGCGCGCCCAGCATGGTCGAGATGATCACCGCCGGCACGACCATTCGGAAGGAGTTCCAGAAGAAGCCGCGGATGCCGTCGCCATTGACGCTGCCGACGCCGATCCGTGCCTCGCTCCAGGCCTTGTGCCAGGCTTCGAAGGCCACCTCCTGCGGCAGGGCCAGCATGGTGCCGTTGCGCAGCTCGTCGAGCGATTTCAGCGAGGTGACCACCATGACGAACAATGGCAGCAGGAACAGCGCCGCGAAGATCGCCAGGAGGCCATAGATCACGATCCGCGAGGTGATATTGCGGGGGCGCATCGAGCCGACGCTGCTGCTCATCCGCGCCGCTCCCTGAGTTCGGAGTAGAGGTAGGGCACGATGATCGCCGTGATCGTCATCAGCATGATCACCGCGCTCGCGGCGCCGACCGCCATCTGGCTGCGCTCATAGGTGAAGGAATACATGAAGGTCGAGGGCAGCTCGGTGGCGTTGCCCGGGCCGCCGCCGGTGAGCGCCTTGACCAGGTCGTAGGACTTGATCGCCATGTGCGCGAGCACGATGAAGACGGAGAGAAACACCGGCCGCAGCAGCGGGATGATGATGCGGCGATAGATGGTGAAGCTCGAGGCGCCGTCGATCTCGGCCGCCTTGATGATCTCGCCGTCGATGCCGCGCAGGCCGGCCAGGAACATCGCCATGACGAAGCCGGAGGCCTGCCAGACGCCGGCAATGACGACGGTGTAGATCGCGGTCTCGGTGTTGACCAGCCAGTCGAACTGCGCGTTTTCCCAGCCGAGCCAGCGTACCGGTGCCCATGTCGCCCAGCCGAGCGCCTGCATGGTGCGCCCGAGGCCGAGTGTGGGGTTGAGGAACCATTGCCAGGCGGTGCCGGTGACGATGAAGGACAGCGCCATCGGATAGAGAAAGATCGGCCGCAGCAGGCCCTCGAAGCGGATGCGCTGGTCGAGCAGGATCGCCAGGGTCAGGCCGATCGCCGTGCACAGCAAAAGGTAGAGCGAGCCGAAGATCGCGAGGTTCTGCAGCGCCACATACCAGTTCGGCTGCGACCAGAGCCGTTGGTAGGCGTCGAAACCGATCAGTTGATAGACCGGCAGCATGCGCGAGGGGGTGAACGACAGATAGATCGTCCACAGGATGAAGCCATAGACGAAGACGAGCACGAGCGCGAAGCTCGGCGCCAGCACCAGCTTCGGCAAGGCGTACCGCAGCCGCTCGGCCCGGGAGCTCGACGATCTCCCAGCTGCATCAGTCAGGGGGGGCGCGGTCATGACACAGAGCAATCGCTTGAAGATTGTGTCCGCTCGCTGCGGAGCCACGACCCGTCCTCTCCCCCCTTGTGGGGGAGAGCTAGAGAGGGGGGTATGCCACCCTCGACAGAGGCCCAGTTCGGCGCGGAAAGGATTGCGGGTGCGATACCCCCCTCCCAACCCTCCCCCACAAGGGGAGAGGGCTCCCGCGCCTTACCGACAAGAATGAAGCTATCGTTCAAGCGATTGCCCTGGGTCATAGCGATGGGATCCGGCCGATGCCGGCGCGCCTGGCGCCGGCATCGGGGAGGGCAGGGGCTATTTCGCCGCGGCGATTGCCGCCGGCAGGCGGGTCAAGGCCTGGTCGGTGGTGAGCTGGCCGTTCAGGTGCTGGGTCACGACGTCGAAGAAGGCGTTCTTGATCGAGTCGGGCTGGGCGTAGCCATGCGCCAGCGAGCCGACCATGGTACCGGCGGCGATCGCCTCGGCGACATCCTTGATACCCTTCTTGCCGCAGGCATCGAACTCGGCGTCGGAGACGCCCAGGCGTGCCGGGGCCGAGCCCTTCACCTTGTTGAAAGCGACCTGGAAGCTCGTATCCAGCACCGCCGCCGCCATCTTGTGCTGTGCCGGAATGTCCTTGGCGCCGAGCTTGAACATCATGAACTGGTCGGCGTTGAACAGCACATTGCCCTGCGTGCCGGGGAAGCGGATGCAGACGAAATCCTGATCCGGGGTCTTCTTGGCGCCGATGAATTCGCCCTTGGCCCAGTCGCCCATTTCCTGCGCCCCGGCCTCACCCTTGATCACCATGGCGGTGGAGAGGTTCCAGTCGCGGCCGGAGAAGCCCTTGTCGAAATAGCCGCGCAGCTTCGTCATCGTGTCGAAGGCCTTGCGCATCGTGTCCGATTTCAGCGCCGCCGGATCGAGCTGGAGCACGGCCTTCCTGTAGAAATCCATGCCGCCGATCGAGAGCACCACCGCCTCCCACAGGGTGGTGTCCTGCCAGGGTGAGCCGCCATGCGCGAGGGCGGTGATGCCCTGGCCCTTGAAGGCGTCGAGCATGGCGATGAACTCGTCGAGGGTCTTGGGCGGCTGCAGGCCCGACTTGTCGAGCGCCGCCTTGTTGATCCACAGCCAGTTGGTCGAGTGGATGTTGACGGGCACGGCGACCCAGTGGCCGGCATCCTTCGAGAACGCCTTGAGCGGTTCGGGAACCAGCTTCTCCCAGTCGTTCGCCTTGGCGACGTCGTCGAGATTGGCGGCGAAGCCCTGCGAGCCCCAGTCGCGCAGGTTGAAGCCGAGCAATTGCGCCGCCGTCGGCGGGGTACCGGCGGTGACGCGGGCGCGCAGCGCCGTCATCGCCTGCACGCCGGAGCCGCCGGCGACCGGCATGTCCTTCCAGGTGACGCCCTGCTTGGCGAGATTGTCCTTGAGCACGCTGAGGGCGGCCGCTTCGCCGCCGGCCGTCCACCAATGCAGGACCTCGACCTGCTCCTGAGCCTTGGCCGGGGCGAGGCCGAGCACGCCAGCGGCCAGAACGAATGCGAACTTCCGGATTCTCATCGTTGTCCACTCCCTGGAGAATTGCTGGTTCTTGCGTCGGCTCTCGGCCGATCGCTGCCATTTTGATGCGGGCGAGTTCACCCGCCCGTCGGTGAGGAAATTATCGTCGCCGGTCCGCTTCACCCCGCTCGGTTTCAACGTTCCTGCTGGTCTCGCCATGGCGAGGCGATCAATCGCCAGCCTACATCGCCAAGGCGAATTCCACGGACCGATCAACCTAACATGGTGGGATCGAAGCCGACGCGTCAATCCGTGATGCGCATCCAAAAAAGGGCGCATGCGGCTGGAGCAGCGAGTGACGTTGCGGTAGCATTCCGTCCGGTCGGCCGCGCCATGGCTGATCGATCAAGCGGACGGAGCTGACGCATGAAGACGCTGCCAGGCCTGGCGATCGCTGCCGTTCTCGCCGCTCTCACTCCTGCTTTCGCCCAGGCTCCCAAGCCGGCCAGCGCCTCTCCGGCCGTGCAGAAGGAGTTCGATGGCTTCATCGGAAAGTTCCGCGCGGCGCTGAAGGCCAACGACGCGGTAGCCGTCGCCGGCCTGACGCGGCTGCCCTATATGGGCGACGCCTCCATCGGCGACGCCGCGCAATTCCGCGCCAAGGTCTATCCGCGCGAATTCACCGCCAAGAACCGCGCCTGCCTTCAGCGGACCAGGCCGGTCTACGACCGCGACGGCAACAAGAACGAGATCTACGCTATCGTCTGCGGCGGCGACGTCTTCACCTTCACGAAGACGCCGACCGGCTTCCTGCTCACGGATGTCGATGTGGCCGATTGAGCGGGCGGTGGGCCTCAGATCGAGTTTCGCGGATCCCGGCTCATGGGGCTTCGGCTGTTGTTTGGCGCCGTCAGCGCTGCGCGGTGTCGACGCTGACCACCACCGACATGCCGGGCGAGAGCCGCTCGGCCAGTTCCTGACCGGGCTCGATTGCGATCCGCACCAGCCTGCGCGCCAGCGCCGGGCCAGGCCCCTGTCCCATCGCGGTCGGCAGGAACAGGGCCGAGCCGAATGCCGCGCCTCGCATCGAGGCGCGGCAATAAAAAACGCGGCCCGAAGGCCGCGTTCCTGAAACCCAAAAAGGAAGAGCGGCTTACTTGCCCTTGCTCTCGCCCTTGGCCGGCCTGGCGTCGACGCGCTCGGCGATACGGGCCGACTTGCCGCGGCGATCGCGCAGGTAATACAGCTTGGCGCGGCGAACCTTGCCCTTGCGGACGACCTTGATCGAGTCGAGGTTCGGCGAATACAGCGGGAAGACGCGCTCGACGCCCTCGCCATAGGAGATCTTGCGGACCGTGAAGCTCTGGTTCAGCCCGCCGCCATTGCGGGCGATGCAGACGCCTTCATAGGCCTGGACGCGGCTGCGCTCGCCTTCTTTGACCTTGACGTTGACCTGCACGGTGTCGCCAGGCTGGAAATGCGGGATTTCCTTGCCGTCGGCGAGCTTGGCGATCTGCTCTTGGTCGATCTGCTCGATGATGTTCATGGGTCTCTCCATGGCCGTGTTCGCGCGGAAGCGCGGGCTTTCGGCTCGCTGTTTTAAGTTGAGTGCCGGGCCTTACAGGAGCGCGGCGGGTTTGTCGAGCGCGAGATAAGCTGTGTGAAGGGTTTTGCCTTGCCTGGCCGGCCTGCCTATGGTCGCGGCCATCACCAGCTTTACTTCGGACAGCCGTCATGCCCCAGGACATCGCCAAGGTCGCTCTCGTCACCGGCGCTGCGCGCGGGATCGGCCTCGCCACCGCCAAGCGTTTCCTCGCCGATAACTGGCGCGTCGCCCTGCTCGACATCGACGCGCCGGAACTGGCGAAGGCAATGGCCGAGCTCGATGCGCCGACTGCGACGATGACCATCGCCTGCGACGTCGCCATGCCGGAACAGGTTTCGGAGGCGATCGACGCTGTGGTCGAGCGCTTCGGCCGGCTCGATGCTCTCGTCAACAATGCCGGCACGGCCGTGTTCAAGCCGCTGCTCGAAACCACTTATGCCGAGTGGCAGCGCGTGCTCGCGGTCAATCTCGACGGTCCGTTCCTGGCGACGCAGGCCGCAGCTCCGGTCATGGCCGACAATGGTGGTGGCGCGATCGTCAACATCACCTCGATTTCGGGCCTGCGCGCTTCGACGCTGCGCGTCGCCTACGGCACCAGCAAGGCGGCGCTCGCCCATCTCACCAAGCAGCAGGCGGCCGAGCTTGCGGCCCTGGGCATTCGGGTGAACGCCGTCGCGCCCGGGCCGGTCGAGACCGCCATGGCCAAGGCCGTGCACTCGCCCGAGATCCGCGCCGATTATCACGACGCCATCCCGCTCGCCCGCTATGGCGCGGAAGAGGAGCTTGCCGAGGCGATCTTCTTCCTGTGCAGCGAGCGGTCAAGCTACATCACCGGCCAGGTGCTCGCCGTCGACGGCGGCTTCGACGCGGTCGGCATCGGCCTGCCGACGCTGCGCGGGCAGCGGCGCAACCGCTAGAGCATTCTCGAGCGAAGTGGGCACCGGTCCGCGTAAAGAAATTGCGATAAACCAAAGGATTAGAGCATTTCAGCGGTTCGGAGAAACGCGGAAATACTCTAACCCAGCAGACCGGCCAGCGCCTCTTTCAGCGTGACGCTGCCGCGGCGCATCTCGCCGACGTCCTCGAAGGCGATGCGGCCGGCATTCATGGCATCGTAGAGCCCGGCCAATTCGCGCGCATGGCTTTCGCTGAGGCCTGCAGTGACGAGCCCAGGCTCCCACTCCTCGCGCGGCGTCGGCACGGCCGCAATGGGCTTGCCGAGCAGTTCGGTGAGCGCCTGCGCCGCGTCTTCAGGCGAATACTCCGCCGGCCCTTTCAGGTTGACGATGCGCTCGCCGGCATGCGGACGGGAAAGTTCGGCAGCTGCCTGCCTGCCGACATCGACGGCGGAGACGGTCTCGCCGGCGGCATCGAGCGGCTGGCGCATGCTCGGCAGGATGCCGTGCTCGGCCGCGACGCCAAGGACGCTGCCCCAGTTCTCCATGAATTCGGTGGCGCGGATGAAGGTCAGCGAAGGGGCCGCGCCGCGCAAGGCCTGCTCGAAATCGTACAGCGCCCGTACGATGCCAGTCCCTTCCGGGCGATCGGCCCCGCTCGACGACAGCGCCACCACATGCGGCACGCCGGCGCGGCGGATCGCCTGCGCAATCGCAGTTCCGTTCTTTGCCGCGGCAGCGAAGACGTCCTCGGCCGCGAGCGGGACTGGGTTGAGCACATAGACCGCATCGGCGCCGGCGAAGGCTGCTGTCAGCGCCTCGATATCGTCGAGATCGGCCTTGGCCAGAACTGCGCCCTTATCGGCGAGCGCCGTGGCGCGGTTCGGCTCCCGGACGATCGCCCTGGTCGCATGACCTGCTGCGAGCGCCGTCGCCAAAGCCGCGCCGCCCGTCTGTCCCGTCGCTCCCATGATCGCAAACATCGTTTCCTCCATCGGTTGCTGGGGAGGAGATAACAGGGCAGTATCAGAAACATAAGTACGCACAATTTTTATACTGGATTGGAGCAGCCGATGCACCCGTCGCTGAAGTACACCCCTTATGTCTGGTGTCCGGTCGAGGCGACGATCGACGTGATCGGCGGCAAGTGGAAGGCGCTGATCCTGTTCCAGCTGACGCACGGGCCGCGCCGCTTCAACGCGCTGCGCCGGCTCCTGCCGCATGTGACGCAGCGGATGATGACCCTGCAGCTGCGCGCGCTGGAAGAGGATGGCGTGATCTCCCGCACTGTGCAGGAGACGGTGCCGCCCAAGGTCGAATACGCGCTGACCGAATGTGGCTGGGCGCTGGCGCCGATCTTCGAGGCGATGATGCTCTGGGGCGAAGCGCATGGCGCGCGCCGGTCGGAACCGGCCTGAGCCAGCGGCAACATTCTCCTTGCGCCGGGTGGGGAACGGCGCGAACCTGTCTTTCGACATCCCTCTTCGACGGCCGCCCGACCCTGTCGGGCCCGAGCGACCGCCGCTCCACCGGCGTGAGCGCTCCATTCCTGTTCCCGCCGGTCAATCGCTGCATCGGACACGAGGCCTCGGGCCATCGTCCGCGCGCGGCCAGAACCGAAGGAGGACGACATGGCTGCGACTTCCAGCAATGGAGGAAACCCGTCCGGCGTCAGAGGTAGGGGCCCGCGATGCATCGCGATCGTCGGTCCCTTCCAGAGTGGCAAGACCAGCCTGTTCGAGAGCATTCTGGAGCGCTGCGGCGCCGTCTCGCGCGCCGGCTCCGTGAAGACGAAGAACAGCGTCGGTGACGCCTCGCCCGAGGCACGCTCCCATCAGATGAGCACCGAGCCCAATGTCGCCAGCGTCGACTTCATGGGCGAGCGCTACACTTTCATCGACTGCCCCGGCTCCGTCGAATTCCTGCACGAGATGCGCCATGTCCTGCCGGCGGTCGACGCCGCGGTCGTGGTCTGCGAGGCCGATGATCGCAAGGCACCGGCGCTGGAACTCGTGCTGCGCGAGCTCGAGGAGGCCGACATTCCGCGCTTCCTCTTCCTGAACAAGATCGATTCCGCGGCGCGGCGCGTGCGCGAGACACTGGCATTGCTGCAGCGCGCCTCGCGCACACCATTGCTGCTCCGGCAGATCCCGATCTGGCGCAATGGCATCGCGGTCGGTTTCATCGACCTCGCGCTCGAACGGGCCTTCATCTATCGCGAGCATGCTCCGAGCGAGATCGTGCCGCTTGCTCCCGAAGAGGTCGAGCGCGAGCGCGACGCTAGATTCTCGATGCTGGAAAAGCTCGCCGACTACGACGATGAGCTGATGGAGGGGCTGCTCGGCGACATCGAGCCGCCGCGGGACCTCGTCTTCGACGACCTCGCCCGCGAGCTCAAGGAGCGCCATGTCGTGCCCGTGTTGATCGGCGCGGCCGAGCGCGGCAATGGCGTGACCCGGTTGCTCAAGGCGCTCAGGCACGAAGCGCCGACACTGGCGGTGACGCGCGGGCGGATCGGCGTCGTCGACAGCGGCGCGCCGCTCGCGCTGGTGCTGAAAACCTGGCAGTCGGGGCAAGGCGGCAAGCTCTCGCTGGCGCGCATCCTGCGCGGGCGCATGGCGGAAGGCGATGTACTGACCTCGTCCGGCGGTGTCGAAGCCCGCATCGGCGGGGTGCTCGAGCTCAAGGGCACCGAGCAGCAGCGACGCCCTGCGGCGGATGAAGGCGAGGTCGTCGCCTTCTCGCGGCTCGAAGGCATCCGCACCGGCGACACCGTCGCCGTCGGCAAGGCCCGGCCGGATATCGTCAGCGCCGTGGCGCCGCCCGAGCCGGTCCATGCGCTGTCGGTCGGCGTCAAGGACCGCAAGGACGAGGTCAGGCTGACCGCCGGCCTCGCCAAGCTGATCGAGGAGGATCCGGCGCTCGCCCTCGAGCATCGCGCCGAGTTCGGCGAGATGCGCCTCTCCGGCCAGGGCGAGATGCATCTGCGCGTCGCGCTGGAGCGACTGGCGGGGCGCTACGGCATCAGCGTCGACAGTGGTGCGACGCAGCTCGGCTATCGCGAGACCCTGCGGGGCAGGGCGAGCGCGCGTGGCCGGCACCGCAAGCAGAGCGGCGGCCACGGCCAGTTCGGCGATGTCGTGCTCGAGATCGCGCCGCTGCAGCGCGGCGAGGGCATCCGCTTCGTCGACCGTATCACCGGGGGCGTCGTGCCGAGGCAGTACATCTCGTCGGTCGAGGCCGGCGTGCGCGACTATTGCCAGCGCGGCCCGCTCGGTTTTCCGCTCGTCGATATCGAGGTGACGCTGACCGACGGCTCCTATCATACGGTCGATTCCTCCGACATGGCCTTCCGGCAGGCGGCGCGGATCGCGATGGGCGAGGCCTGCCCGCAGGCCAAACCCGTGCTGCTGGAGCCGATCCTGGCGGTCGAGATCGTGATTCCGTCGGATGCGATGTCGCGTGCCTCGGCGATCGTCTCGGCAAGGCGCGGCCAGATACTCGGTTATGATGCGCGCCCTGGCTGGCGTGGCTGGGACCAGATCAACGCGCTGATGCCGGAGGCCGAGATGGCGGGGTTGATCGTCGAATTGCGCTCGGCGACCGCCGGCGTCGGCTCGTTCAGCGCCCGCTTCGACCATCTTGCCGAGCTCGCTGGCAAACCAGCCGATGCGGTGGTCGCGGCTCAGGCGATGGCGCAGGCGCGTTAGCCTGGTTGCGGCGAAAAGGTTTATATGTAAACTTTCCAGCGGCGAGCGCTTGCGCCCGCCGCTAAGCTTGCGCAGTGTAGCGCCAGACAATCATAAGGTGCGGAACGCGATCGGCCGCCAGCCGAGCGTCCGCCACGCGGTACCCACGCCCGGTAACAGGGCGGGTCGCTGAGGGGAGGATGAGGATGACGGCAGTTTCAGCGGTTCAGACGACGCCGGATGCACGTCCCTGGCTGGCGCATTATCCGCCGGCGGTGCCGCCCACCATCGACGAGGCCGGAGTCGGCACGCTCGCCGATCTGATCCGCAGCGCCTACGAGACTTATCCCGATCGCGAGGCATTCGAGAGCTTCGGCAAGTCGATCACCTTCGCCGAGGTCGGTCGCGCGGCGCGCGCCTTCGCCGCCTGGCTGCAGGCACAGGGCTTCAAGAAGGGTGACCGCATCGCGCTGATGATGCCGAACATCCTGGCCAATCCGGCGGCGATCTTCGGCACGCTGCTCGGCGGCTTCACCGTGGTCAACGTCAACCCGCTCTATACCGCCCGCGAGCTGACGCATCAGCTCAACGACTCCGGCGCGCGCGCGCTGGTCGTGATCGAGAACTTCGCCCATGTCGTCGAGGAGGCGCGGCCGAACCTCAAGCTCGACGCCATCATCATCGCCACGGCTGGCGATCTGATGGGCTTCAAGGGGGCGATCGTCAATTTCGTCGCCCGCAAGATCAAGAAGGTGGTGAAGCCCTACAACCTGCCGGGCGCGGTTCCGCTCAAGACGATCTTCGCCCATCCAGGGGCCATGAGCCCGGTCACGATCACGCCGGATGACATCGCCTTCCTGCAATATACCGGCGGCACGACCGGCGTCGCGAAAGGCGCGACGCTGACCCACCGCAACGTCGCTTCCAATGTCGCGCAATGCGCGCTCTGGCTCGGCTGGCAGCTCGAGCCGCCGCATGGCCGCAGCGACTATCAGCACGTCATGGTGACGGCGCTGCCGCTCTACCACATCTTCGCTTTGACCTGCTGCTGCATGTTCATGCTGCGCATCGGCGCCAAGAGCCTGCTGATCGCCAATCCGCGCGATATCGCCGGCTTCATCAAGATCCTGAAGGGGAGCCGGTTCACACTCTTCTCCGGCGTCAACACGCTTTTCAACGCGCTTGCCAGCCATCCCGATATCAAGGATGTGAACTTCTCCGAGCTGCGCTTCGCTGTCGCCGGCGGCATGGCGACGCAGGCTGCCGTCGCCAAGCGCTGGAAGGAAGTCACGGGGCGGCCGATCATCGAAGGCTATGGCCTGTCAGAGACCTCGCCGGTCGCTTCGGTCAACCGCACCGACATCGCCGAATTCACCGGCACGATCGGATATCCACTGTCTTCGACCGATTTTGCCATCCGCGATGCCGAGGGCAATGACGTTCCAGCAGGCGAAGCCGGCGAGATCTGCATCCACGGACCGCAGGTGATGATCGGTTACTGGAACCGGCCGGACGAGACCGCCAAGGTGATGACGGCAGACGGCTTCTTGCGCACCGGCGATGTCGGCATCCTCCTGCCGGACGGGCAGTTCAAGGTCGTCGATCGGATGAAGGACATGGTCCTCGTCTCCGGCTTCAACGTCTATCCGAACGAGGTCGAGGATGTGCTCGCCAAGCATCCGGGCGTACTGGAATCGGCCGTGATCGGCCTGCCGGACGAGCATTCCGGTGAGGCGGTGACCGCCTTCGTGGTCAAGCGCGACCTGGCCGTCACGGCAGAAGAACTGCGTGCCTTCTGCAAGGAGAACCTGACCGGCTACAAGGTGCCCAAGCAGATCATCTTCCGCGACGCCCTGCCCAAGACCAATGTCGGCAAGGTGCTGCGCCGGGCGCTGCGCGAGGAGGTCGCCGCCGGGCAGAACGCCTGAGCGGCGTACGTAAAGCCTTATTCCGGTGCGTGGATCGTCGCGCGCAGGGTCCTGAACAGCGGCAGCGCGGCGGCGAGTCCGGCCTGGTCGGTCACGCAGATCAGCGCGGTGCGGCCCTTGGCCGTCTCCAGGGTCGAGGTGAACATGCGCACGTTCTGCGCGTTCGGGCCGGCCTTGGGCGTGACGATCAGCTCGATGCCGTTGAAGCCCTGGTGCTCGAACAGCTTGAGATCGGAGACGGTACCGATCGTCTCGAACATATCGCGGTAGAGTTGCTGCCATTCCGGCTTGGCCATCTGCTCGTTGACGACCTCGCGCGTCAGCTTGGCGTTCTGCGCCGCGCTCTTGAAGCCGAGTGTGCAGAGCTGGCCGGTGCCGTTGACCGCCTTCGGCGTGCCGGTCTTCGAGCTGATGTCGATCGTGACCTCGAACTGCGGATGCGGCTTGCCGGCCTCCGCCTTGAAACCGGCGGGCGGCGCGACTGACAGGCTGGTCGCAGGATCGCCATAAGACTGTGCGGCGGCGCCTCCTGCGAACAGGGCGGTGGCTAAGGCTGCGGAAAGATAAAGCGGTCGGATCATGGCCACGAGCTAGTTCCCGATTGCGACAGCAAGGAGACAGACGGTTCGGTGCGGCTATGGGCGTCGCATGGGCTTCACGTCAAGCCGCGAGCAGGGATTTACCGGCCTGGGCATGGGCCGTCACTGGCAGGATCTGGCCGGGCGCGACGCTGCGGCCGAAGCGCACCAAAGTGAAATCCTCGGCCCGGCCGGTGTCGCCGCGCTCGGTCAGGACCGAGAGCCGCCGGCCGACGCGGGCGGCAAGGTGCCGGGCATGTGCGGCTTCCGCCGCCTCGCGCAGCCGGGCTGCGCGCTGCTTGATCTCGCTGCCGGCAACCTGCGGCATGCGCGCCGCCGGCGTGCCCGGCCGGGCTGAGAACGGGAAGCCGTGGACATAGGACAGCCCGCACTCTTCGATCAGGCCGAGCGTGCGGGAAAACATCGCTTCGTCCTCGGTCGGGAAGCCCGCGATCAGGTCGGCACCGAAGACGATTTCCGGCCGCAGGCTGCGCATCTCGCTGCAGAACCGGACTGCATCGGCGCGGCTGTGGCGGCGCTTCATCCGCTTCAGCACGAGGTCGTCGCCGGCTTGCAGCGAAAGGTGCAGATGCGGCATCAGCCGCGGCTCCCCAGCGATCAGCCTGCGCAGATCGTCGTCGACCTCGACGGCGTCGAGCGAGGACAGCCGCAGGCGCTTCAATTCGGGCAATGCGACCAGAATGGAGCGGACGAGCGCGCCGAGCGTCGGTCCGTCGGACCTCTCCCGGCCATAGCTCGTCAGGTCGACACCGGTCAGCACGATCTCGCTGGCGCCCTCTTCGACAAGACGGCGCGCCTGCGCGACGACCTCGCCAACGGGTGCCGAGCGGGCGTTGCCGCGCCCGAGCGGGATGACGCAGAAGGTGCAGCGGTGGTCGCAGCCGTTCTGCACCTGCAGGAAGCCGCGTGTATGCTGGCCCAGCGCCTGGGTGCGGTGAGGGGTGGCGCCCTGCGCCTGCATGATGTCGCCGACTGCGATCTTGCCGGCTGGGTCGCTGTCCGGACTCGTGGCGCGCAGGCTGTTCGAGTTGGCGAGCGCTCGCCAGCTCGCCATGTCGAGCTTCTCGGCATTCCCCAGCACCCGCGCCACCTCCGGCATGGCGGCGAAGCGTGCGGGCTCGATCTGCGCCGCGCAGCCGGTCACTACGATCGGACGCTCCGGGTTTTCGCGGGCGAGCCGGCGGATCGCCTGGCCGGCCTGGCGTACGGCTTCGGCTGTCACGGCGCAGGTATTGATCACCGCGACGTCGGAAAGGCCGGCGGCGAACGCCTGCCGCTCGATCGTCTCGCTCTCGACCAGGTTGAGCCGGCAGCCGAAGGTGACGAGCTCGACTGCCATCAGGCGACGGCGGCGAAGAGCTCGGGCTCCAGCACGCCTTCCCAGTCGAGCGCCGCCGGCCCGGTCATCAGTACATGGCCGTCGCTCTCGCGCCACTCGATCACGAGGTCGCCGCCGGGCAGGCTGACGGTCGCCTTGCGATTGGACAACTCACGGCGCACGGCCGCGACCAGCGCCGCGCAGGCGCCGGAACCGCAGGCGCGGGTGATGCCGGCGCCGCGTTCCCAGACCCGCAGCACGATATGGTCAGGCGCCTTCACGGCGGCGAGGCCGATATTGGCGCGGTCCGGGAATATCGGGTGGTTCTCCAGCAGCGGGCCGATCTGTTCGAGGTTGAAGCGATAGGGATCATCGACGAAGAAGACCGCGTGCGGATTGCCCATGCTGACGGCGCAAGGCGTGTGCAGGATCGGATCGTCGATCGGCCCGATCTGGAGCTCGAAGCGGCTGGTATCCTCGAATGGCTCGGCCAGCGGTATCTCGTCCCAGGCGAGGCGCGGCGCACCCATGTCGACGGTGAAAACGGTCTCCGACAGGCGCGCCACCGGCAGCAGCCCGGCCTTGGTCTGCAGCAAGAGGCCGTCACGGCCGGACTGCCCCATCTCAGGGTCGGCGGTCATCGCCCAGGCGACGCAGCGCGTGCCATTGCCGCAGGCGCCGGCCTCCGATCCGTCGGTGTTGTAGATGCGGACATAAGCGTCGGTGCCTGCCGCCTTGGCGTCGTGCAGCACCATCAGCTGGTCGAAGCGGCTGCGCTCCTGGCTTGCGATCGCGCGTGCCTCGGCTTGCGAGACGAGGTGCTTCGTCCCGCGCAGGTCGAGCACGGTGATCTCGTTGCCGAGACCGTTCATCTTGAGGAACCGGCGATGGGCGAGGGCGTTCATGTTGTCAGAAGTCCGTGATGATGCGGATATATGAAGCGAGCGCCGAAAAATTGCCACCCTTCGCGATCTTCCTGCCGTAACGGGATCGTCGTAGCTTGCGGCGCGGCGGCGCGAATCGGTCGAGCCAGCTCGGGAATGTCTGATATGCGGCAGTCGAGATTCAGCGCACTTCTCCTGGCGCTCGCCTTCGCCTATCCGGCAGCGGCGCAGACGCGCGTGGCGCCTCCGACCGCAGTGGAAAGCACGCCACTCGCCGCACCGCCGGGAACGGCGACGCCGGCGCAGAGCGTGCAACCGGCCCAGCCCGCTCCTGTCCAGACGCAGGCCAATCCGCCGACCCCGGCCGAGCCGCAGCCGGTGCAGCCGCCGCCGGCTCCGCAGGCACCGATCGTGCCGCAGCCGGTCCAGCCGCCGCCGACGCCGCAGACGCCGGTCGAGCCGCAACCTGTCCAGCCGCCGCCGACCCTGCCCAATCCGCAGCCGGCCCCGCCTGTCCAGCAACAGCAGACCGGCGCGCCCAACCCGAACGCGACGCTTGCCGGCAAGCAGGGCGATCCGTCCGATGTCGACGAGATCGCGCTCGTCGCCAAGCCGGTACTGCTGCTGGCGGGACAGGCGAGCTGGGATCAGGGTTTCCAGAAGCTGTCGGAGGCCATCGCGCTCCTGCGGGCTGAGGCCGACAAGGCCGGGCTCAAGGTTGCCGGCCGGCCGCTGAGCCTGTTCGTCGAGACAGACGACAACGGCTTCAAGTTCGAGGCGATGCTGCCGGTCGACAAGGCGGCGGACGCTGCCAGGCCGCTGGCGACCGGCGTGCGTAATGGCCAGTCACCGGTCGGGCGCTCGCTGCGCTTCGTCCACACCGCGCCCTATGACGACATCGATTCGACCTATGAGACGATCACCGCCTATCTCGAGGCGAAGAACATCGTCGTGAAGGACGCTTTCCTCGAGGAATATGTCAGCGACCTCAAGGATCCCGGCGACCCGAACCTCGAGATCAACGTTTACGTCCAGCCGAAATGACGGCGACGAGCCGATGGGGCGGATTGACGGCGACAAGGCCAGGGTCACGATAGGCAGCGAAGCGAGCGATGCTCTGCCGTCGGGTCGCTGGAAGCGCATCGCGATCGGCGATGCCGTCGATCTCTCCCAGTTCGGAGTGAACATTCTCGAGCTTCAGCCCGGTGCGTGGTCTGCCGATCGCCACTGGCACAGCGACGAGGATGAGTTCGTCCATGTCTTGGAAGGGGAGGTCGTCCTTGTTGCGGAGGGCGGTGAGACCATTCTGCGCGCGGGCGACAGCGCCGGTTTCAAAGCCGGCGTTCCCGATGGCCATCATCTACAGAACCGGTCGGCGACCCTCGCTCGGGTGCTCGAGGTCGGAAGCCGCAGGCCGGACAGCGATATCGTGACCTATCCCGATCTGCGCCGTCGGAAGGGGCCGCGAGACATGGAAGGCTTGGGCTGATCGACGCACGGGCGGGTTCGTCTCAGGCCTCCCACACTAGCCCGGGCTGCATCGGCCGGAAGCGTTCCTCTGGCAGGTCAGCTTTTTCCAGCGCAATCTTGAGCGCCTCGGGCGGCCGGCCGACGCCCTCGTCGGTGAGCTGGAACGTGCCCCAATGGTGGCCGAGCGCCTGCTCGGCGCGCAGTGAACGCATCACCGCCACCGCCTCTTCCGGATTCATGTGGTTGTCGCTCATGAACCAGCGCGGCTCATAGGCGCCGATCGGCAGTGCGGCCAGCCGGAAGGGGCCATGCTCCTGGCCGAGCCGCTCATAGAGCGAGCCGTCATGGTAGCCGGTGTCGCCGATATGGAAGAGCTTGCCCGCCGGCGTCTCGATCACGAAGGAAGACCACAGCGCCATGCGCCGGTCGAAGGCCCCGCGCGCCGACCAGTGATAGCTCGGCACCAGCGTGACCGCGACCTTGTCCGACAGCGCCAGCCGCGCGCCCCAGTCATGCGCCTCGGCCCGGATCGAACCACCGCGCGCCTTGACGATCATGTCGTTGCCGAGCGGCATGATCATCCGCGGATTGTCGCGCGCATGGATCAGTGCCAGCGTCTCGACGTCGAGATGGTCGTAATGATTGTGCGTGACCAGCACGATATCGATCTTCGGCAGGTCAGCGAAAGCGACGCCAGGCGCATTCACCCGCTTCGGCCCGAAGAAGGAGAACGGGCTCGCCCGATCGGAATAGACCGGGTCGATCAGGATGTTGAGACCGGCGGTCTGGTACAGGAACGAGGCGTGGCCGAGATGGACGACGCGTAAGCCGTCGACCCGCGCCGGCGGCTTGTCCTGCGGTGGAGCCGCGTACTGCGCCGGGAAGACCTCGCGCTCGCGCTTCGAGAATTGCCAGCGTAGCACGTCGGCCAGCCCCTTTGTGACCGGCCGGCCGTCGCTGAAGATCAGCCCGTCGAAATGGTCGCTGACCGGGCCCTGGTAATAGGGATTGCGCGAGCGCGCATAAGAGGCCCAGGCGAAGCCCGAGGAACCGAGCAAAGCAGGGATGCCGAGGAGGCGCAGGAGCTTGCGGCGTGTCATGACATCGAGAAGTCGTGTGCGCTTCGCCCAGCGTCAAGGCCGGGCCATCCGCTTCAAGACAACTTGATCGCCGTCACGTGCAACCAGCGCGTCGGCTCCTGATCGTAGCCGCCGCCAAGATCCTCCTCGATATCGATGCGGTTCCAGCCGAGATCGCCGTAGGCCGTGCGCAGCCAGTCGGCATCCGGATAGTTGTAGAACCGGCCAAAGCTGTCGCGGCCTTCGGCTTCGCCGGCCTTGAAGCTGGCATAGAAGGCGCCGCCCGGCCTCAGCGATCGGTGCACCTTGTCGAGGATGCCGGGCAAGGCCGGACGCGGGACATGCAGCAGGCAGGCATTGGCCCAGACGCCGTCATAGGCCGCGTCCGCTGCGAGATCTTCGAAGAGCAGCATGGAGACTGGCCGCCCGAGCCGCTTTTGCGCCTCTGCGGCGAGCTCGGGCGAGCCGTCGGTCGACGTGACGTCGAGGCCGAGCGCGAGCAGGGCCTCGCTGTCCTGCCCGCCACCGCAGCCGAGTTCGAGCACCTGGCCGCCGGTCGGGATCAGCTCGGCGAAGCGCCGCAGGCGCGCCTCGCCGAGTTCGCGGGCGCGCCCGGCATAAACCTGCGCCTCGGCGGCGTAGAAGCCGAGGGTGTCCGCATCGCGCCCGTTCATGCCTGGTCTCTCAATTGCTGCCCGAGCGCACCGCGACGGTTGCGATCCCGGCGCCGACCAGCAGCGTGCCGCCGGCCTTGTTGAACAGGCCGATGGCGCGCGGATTGCCGACCACAGCCCGGGCACGCGAGGCGATCAGCGCGTAGCCGAAGGCGTTGGCGAAGGCGAGGGTAATGAAGGTCGCCTCGAAGATCAGCATCTGCGTCCAGAAGTCGGCCTTGGCATCGAGGAACTGCGGCAGGAAGGCGACGAAGAAGGTGATGCTCTTCGGGTTCAGTGCCGTCACCAGCCAGGCATGGCCGAGCATCTTCAGCGCCGAGGTCGCGTCCTGGCGGGGCTCGGCGTTGAGGCTGCCGCCGGCACGAAAGAGCTTGACGCCGAGATAGATCAGGTAGGCCGCGCCGGCCCATTTCAGCGCGGTGAAGATCGTCGCCGAGGTCGCCAGCAGCGCGCCGACGCCGAGCATGGACAGGGTCATCGCGGTGAAGTCGCCGAGCGCGACTCCGACCGCCATCGGCAGGGCGGTGCGCCAGCCCTGGCCGAGCGCGTAGGAGATCACCAGGAGGATGGTCGGGCCGGGGATGACGAGGAGGACGGCGGTGGCGGCCGCGAAGGCGGCCCAGGCTTCGAAGGTCATGGTGTAGAGGCTCCGCTAAAAACCAGAGCCATCACCAGACGGGGGTGTTTGTAAAGGGCTATCTTGCGCGCAGATAGCCGTTCAACGTCGCCATGATGTCGGCAAGCTGATCGCTGCCGATTCGGCCGATCGCTTGCGCATGGCGGGCTTCGATCGTGGCGATCTTGCATGGGCGTATCGTCGATGGTGCAGGCAGGCCTGCCTCCCGATACTGTGATCCCAGCGCCACGTCGCCGGGCCAGGGACGGTTCGCGGCGCTGGTGATCATCACGACCCAGAGCAACACCTCGCCGTCTCCGACACCGCCGGCCGAGACGACAAGTGCCGGCCGATGCTGGCGCGTGTCGCGATCAGTATAGGGAAAAGGGACGCGAACAACGTCGCCCTGCTCAAAGGTCGGCATAGGCCTTGCGGTCCGCCTCGCTGTCCCATTCGCTGAATGTCGCGAACGGGTCTTCGGCAGCCAATGCGGTCGCCTTGCTGATCACGACATGATCGTCGGCGATCACATAGGCGATCTCGTCGCCTTCCCTGAGCTTGAGGGCGGCGCGGACCGGCTGCGGTATCGTCGTCTGCGCCTTGCTCGTCAGCTTGCTCGTGATCATCGCGACCTCCTGGCGGAAAGGTAAGGAATTTCCTTTCCTTCTGCAATGCGGCTGCATCGATCTTAAAGCGACGCCCCCCAGCGGAACGTCGTTCCGCCGCCACGCACCGGCACGAGCGGCCCGGCCGACATTTCCCGCCGCTTCTCCGGCTCTCCCGCCAATACCAGTGTCCACCAGGCGCCGTAGCGGGTCTGCGCGTTCTTCGCGAGCGCGAGGCCGATGCGCGTCGCCTGCGGCATGGAGAGGTTGGCCTCATGGCCGGACGACTTCTTCCAGCCGTCGAAGGCTTCCTGCGTCGAGTAGTAGCCGGCGCCGAGGTTTTCCGCGGCGCGCGCCGCGTCGAGGCCGGCACCATGGACGCGCGAGGTGAAGCTGCCGGCGGCGCTATGGGAGAGATCGTCGCTGGCGGCCATCGCGTCGGACTGGCGCTGCGCCATCGCGGTCAGGGTGGAATCGAGGCGGACTGGGCCGAGACCCTTGCCGGCGCGATAGGCGTTGAGGATGCGCACCGCCTCGGCCGGATCAGCCTTCACCGCGGCGAGGCGCTCCTGCTTGCGCGGGCTTGGCGGCGCCGCTTCGCGTTGCGTGCCCGCGCAGCCGGCCAGAAGCAGGGCGATCAGAAGGGCTGCGCCCGCATGTCTTGTCATCACGTCGATCTCGGCTTCTGCTGCGCCGGACCGGCGAAGCGAGGCGGCCTTAGGCGAGGAATGCGGCGCGATTATCGCAAGCCGACCCGGGAGAACAGCCCATGAGCGATGACGAACAGGCGATCCGCGACCTCGTCGAGACCTGGATGGTGGCGACGAAGGCCGGCGACGCTGCAACTGTGCTGGGCCTGATGAGCGACGACGTGGTTTTCATGGTTCCCGGCGCCGAGCCCTTCGGCAAGGAGGCTTTCGCCGCCGCGCTGAAGGGGCTCGATGCCATGACGATCGAGGGGCGCAGCGACATTCGCGAGCTCAAGGTGCTCGGCGACCACGCCTGGCTGCGCAACCACATCGACATGACCGCGACCGCGGCGGACGGCAAAACCATCCGCCGCTCGGGCTACACGCTGACGATCTTGCGCAAGGAGGCCGACGGGCGCTGGCGGCTCGCCCGCGACGCCAACCTGATGACGGCGCAGGAATAAGGCGGCTTGCAGCTTTCAAGTGATGATCACTAACCCCCGTCATTCCGGCCGTAGCGAAGCGGAGCGCCGGAATCCATCGAAGGGGACTGCGCTCTACGATGGATTCCGGAGCTGCGCGCCTTCGGCGCTTGTCCGGAATGACGGAGATTAGGTTGAACACTGCGGCAGAATGCGTGCTTCTCTGGTACGCGAGCTTGACTTTCGCCGCATTTGTCCGCTTTAACGCGCCCATTCGTTTCGCCGACATCGCCGAAACCTCATCCGCCGACCGGGCCGTTCCCATGGAACCGCCGAGAGCCCGGAGGTCAACGCCCGACAGCGCGTCTGCGCCCTCGGGCGCGAAACCGTTTGGCGGATGGCTCGTGCGATATCGGTTCCAGAGCCGGATCTGATCAGGTTGGTTCAACTTGAGTCAGTGAATCCGTCTCTCACTTTTTGAGGCCAGGCAAAGCAGGACCGCATGTTCGGCACGCTGAGCGACAGACTTTCCGGCATCCTCTCGGGCCTGACCCGCCGGGGTTCGCTGACCGAGGACGACGTCAACGCCGCGCTGCGCGAGGTCCGCCGCGCGCTGCTCGAGGCCGACGTCGCGCTCGAGGTCGTGCGCAGCTTCACCGAGAAGGTGCGCGAGCGTGCCGTCGGCGCCGAGGTGCTGAAGTCGGTCACGCCCGGCCAGCAGGTCATCAAGATCGTCAATGACGTCCTGATCGACACGCTCGGCGGCGAGGGCGAGGGCATCACCTTCGACGCCGTGCCGCCGGTGCCGATCCTGATGGTCGGTCTGCAGGGGTCGGGCAAGACCACCTCGACCGCCAAGATCGCCAGGCGCCTGACCGATCGGGACAAGAAGAAGGTCCTGATGGCGTCGCTCGATACGCGCCGCCCGGCCGCGATGGAGCAACTCGCCATCCTCGGCAAGCAGGTCGGCGTCGAGACGCTGCCGATCGTCGTCGGCCAGAGCGCTGTGCAGATCGCGAGGCGCGCGATCGAGGCCGGCAAGCTTGGCGGCTACGACGTCGTTATGCTCGACACCGCCGGCCGCGTCACGCTCGACGAGGTGCTGATGGCCGAGGTTGCCGAGGTCAAGGCGGCGACCAATCCCCATGAAGTCCTGCTCGTCGCCGACGCGCTGACCGGCCAGGACGCCGTCAACACCGCCCGCGCCTTCGACCAGCGCGTCGGCCTCACCGGCATCGTGCTGACCCGCATGGACGGCGACGGCCGCGGTGGCGCGGCGCTCTCGATGCGTGCCGTCACGGGCAAGCCGATCAAGCTCGTCGGCACGGGCGAGAAGACCGATGCGCTCGAGGATTTCCACCCCTCGCGCGTCGCCAACCGCATCCTCGGCATGGGTGATATCGTCGGCCTGGTCGAGAAGGCCGCCGCGACCGTCGATGCCGACAAGGCGCAGGAACTGGCGCAGCGCCTCGCCAAGGGCAATTTCGACCTCGGCGACCTGCGCACCCAGCTTCAGCAGATGGAGAAGATGGGCGGCCTCGGCGGGCTGATGGGCATGCTGCCCGGCATGGCGCAGATGAAGAACCAGATCGCCGGCTCGAAGATGGACGACAAGGTCATCGCCCGGCAGATCGCGATCATCAACTCGATGACGCCGGGCGAGCGCAGGAACCCGGACCTGCTCAAGAACAGCCGCAAGAAGCGCATCGCCGCCGGCTCCGGCACCTCGCCCGAGGCGATCAACAAGCTGCTCAAGATGCACCGCCAGATGGCGGACATGATGAAGCAGATGGCCCGCCAGAAGGGCGGCATGCTCGGCAAGCTCGGCAGCATGTTCGGTCTCGGCGGCGGCATGGGCGGCCTGCCTGCCGGCATGCCAGACCCCTCCAAGATGGATCCGGCGCAGCTCGCCGAGCTCCAGAAGCAGCTCGGCGCCGGCGGCGGCATGCCCTCGCTGCCGCCGGGCGGTTTCCCCGGTCTGCCCAAGGGCGTCACCCCGCCCGCCGGCATGATGCCGAAGCTTCCCGGCCTCGGCTCCGGCCTGCCTGGCCTCGGCAACAACCCGTTCAAGAAGAAGTAGTTTTACCGCTCAACCCAAAGGAAGAAGAGCAATGTCCCTCAAGATCCGCCTGACCCGTGGTGGCGCCAAGAAGCGCCCGTACTACCGCATCGTCGTCGCCGACGCCCGCTCGCCGCGCGATGGCCGCTTCATCGAGAAGATCGGCGCCTATGATCCGATGAAGGCCAAGGATTCGCCGGAGCGCGTCGTGCTTGATCTCGAGAAGGCCAAGGCCTGGCTCGCCAAGGGCGCCCAGCCGACCGATCGCGTCCTGCGCTTCCTCGACGCAGCCGGCGTGCTGAAGCGTCCGGCCCGCAACAACCCGGACAAGGCCGTTCCCGGCGAGAAGGCCAAGGAGCGCGCCGAGAAGAAGGCCGCCAAGAGCGCTGCCCCGGCCGAAGCTGCGGCTGAGTGACATGACAGGCGCGGGGAACCCTTCTCCCGTGTGGGAGAAGGGCAGGGATGAGGGCCTGCCCTATCCGCAGAAGGCGCAACGGCAGCGCTGCGCTTCCGCGATTGGCGGCGGTCCCTCACCCCTGCCCCTCTCCCATCCGGGAGAGGGGTTCCCCGCGTGCTTTCCATCCGCCGTTGCACGAGCTGGAAAGCTACGAGGCAGGCCCCAGCGTGGCGCACTGACATGAGCGACGACCTCGTCCTGCTCGGCATCATCGGCGCGCCGCATGGCGTGCGCGGTGAGGTCCGGATCAAGACCTTCACCGCCGATCCGATGGCGCTGGCCGAATATGGCCCGCTCGTCGACGAGAAGGGCCGGCGCTTCGAGATCGCAGATGCCCGCCCCGCCAAGGAAGTGGTCGTTGCCCGGCTCAAGGGCGTGACCAGCCGCGAGGGGGCCGAGCTCCTCAACGGCGTCAAGCTCCATATCGAGCGTTCGCGCCTGCCGGCGCCCGAGGACGAGGACGAGTTCCTGCAGGCCGATCTCGTCGGCTGCGTGGTTGTCGGACCGGACGGGGCCATCCTCGGTAAAGTCACCGCCGTCGCCAACTATGGCGCCGGCGACCTCCTCGACATCGAGATGCCGGATGGCCGCTCGGTGCTGATGCCCTTCACCAAGGCCTATGCGCCACGCATCGACATCGCGGCCAAGCGCATCGAGGCGCTGCCTCCCGTCGGTCTGTTCGAGGATGACGATGCTGCCTGAGACGCCGGCCAAGGCTCTGATCTTCGACATGGACGGCACCATCGTCGACAATATGCGCTACCACGACGATGCCTGGGAGGTCTGGTACCGCAAATACGGCCTGCCCTTCGAGCGCGCGACCTTCTCGGCACGCACCGCCGGCATGGCGATCTCCGACATCATCGGCCCGCATTTCCCCGGTGCCGACGCCGCCGAGCTCGGCCGGCTCGCCGAGGAAAAGGAAGAGCTCTATCGCGAGACCTATGGCCCGCTCGTCACGCCGCTCGGCGGCCTCGTCGACCTGCTCGACCGGGCCCGCAGCCATGCCGTGCCGATGGCCGTCGGCACCGCCGCGGCGCCGCCGAACATCGCGCTGATCCTCGACACGCTCGCCCTGCGCGAGCGCTTCGCCACCATCGTTTCGCCGAGCCAGGGTTTCCCCGGCAAGCCGCATCCCGACATGTTCCTGGCCGCTGCAGAGCGCATGGGTGTCGCGCCGGCCGACTGCATCGTCTTCGAGGATGCGCCCAACGGCGTCGAGGCGGCGCGGCGCGCCGGCATGCGCGCCGTCGCGGTGCTGACCATGCTGCCGGCCGAGGCCTTCACCAGCTTCGACAACGTCATCGCCAGCGTGAGTGACTATGCGGCGCTGAACGGAAACCCGGCGCTGCACTTTGCTTGATTTCGAGCGTTCATTGTACGAGCCGTCATTCCGGCCGTAGCGAAGCGGAGCGCCGGAATCCATCGTAGAGTTCGGCGCCCCTCGATGGATCCCGGGACTGCGCTGCGCTTGCCCGGGATGACGGTGGTGTTTCCAGCGCACGAGCCAGGGTGATCATGACCTTCCGCGCCCGCATCCTCACCCTCTATCCCGAGATGTTTCCCGGCCCGCTCGGCCATTCGCTGGCGGGCGAGGGCCTGCGTACCGGGCTTTGGTCGCTCGAGACGCATCAGATCCGCGAGCATGGCATCGGCCGCCACCGCAATGTCGACGACAATCCGGCCGGTGGCGGCGCCGGCATGGTCTTGCGCTGCGACGTGCTGGCGGCTGCGATCGACGCCGCGGTTCCGGCTGATGACACCCGGCCGCGCCTGCTGATGTCGCCGCGCGGCCGTCCGCTCAGCCAACGCATGGTCCGCGATTTCGTCGCCGGAGAAGGCGTTGTCATCGTCTGCGGCCGCTTCGAGGGTGTCGACGAGCGGGTGATCGAGGGGCGGAACCTGACCGAGGTCTCGGTCGGCGACTACATCCTCTCCGGCGGCGAGATGGCCGCCATGGTGCTGCTCGACGCTTGCGTGCGCCTGATCCCCGGGGTGATGGGCAAGCAAGCCTCCGGCACGGAGGAGAGTTTCGAAAACGGCCTGCTCGAATATCCGCACTACACCCGCCCGCGCGAATGGGAGGGCAGGGGCCTGCCCGAGGCGCTCCTTTCCGGCGACCATGCCCGTATCGCCCGCTGGCGGCGCGAGCAGGCGGAGAAGATCACGCGGGAGCGGCGGCCGGATTTGCTGCCGGATGGCGGCTCGGAGCGACCCTCTACGTCATTCGGGGGTAACTCGAAGGGTTAATCCGGAGCTTACGGCCGCGGTGCCATACCTTCATGGCTGCTTCAAGTGGACATCGAGATAGCCTGACAAAGCATCGCGAATCTGCCTCCATTCTTCTCGCATTGCTTGAGAGAAGCCGACTTTGACAGTCATTTCTCGATATTCGAAATGCATTTCACATCGAGGATTGGGCGCTGGACGTGCTCCGGTGCAGATCAAGACCGTCCTGATCTTTTCCTGCTCGATTTCCGCGTAATAGCGTTCGCCGCTTTTGAGCGCCGATATGCCAAAGGGCCGACTGCCAGCCTTGCGGCTGGGCTCTGCTTCTCCTTCGAGCAAGCTGATCTCCGTCAGTCCTTGCAATACTGGTTGTCGAGCAAAGCCTTTGAATATCGTTTCCAAGGGTGAGTTCCAGACCTCGGGCTCGGCGATCCTCGTGACAATCGCCCGGCGAACGTCCCTCGTGGCAGTTCTGCCCACATGCCTGGGATCGAATGTTGGGTCGGATAGCAAAATTTGGAGTGAGCGGGATTCCGGCCGGGCCAGACTCAGCTCGTGCGTTGTTTCCGGCGTCCGTCCAACCATGCTCGGAAACAGGATTCTCAAAGATAAATCCGCAATTTTCCCACTCTTGTCGGGCAGGAAATCGCGTGCATTACGGGGAAAAACGAATGTGTTTGGTCCCAATTGGACCGTCGTGTCCAAAGCGAGGCCGCGAAGCTGCGCAGCTGCCGGGCAAGAGGCCAGGGCAGCGAATAGCGTGCAGGGCACGGCCAGAAGGCTGTGTAGCCGCCTTATCGACTGTTCGGTCTTTGCGACCGTAGAGGTGGCGCTAAAAGCTATGCTGGTGAAAGGGAGGAGGGTGGCTTTAAGCCGGCCCAGCTGCGCATGTAATCTCGGCACCAATGTCGTGAAAGCCATGTCGACTCTCGATTCCTCGCTAAAGTCGATTGCACCCCTGAAGGATGCCTAAGCCCACAAAGTGCGCACGATCTGTCTACGGCTGGTTTAGAGGGGCGATGCAATATCAAAGATTCTAGCGACGCGCCGTCACCGGCAGGCCTTCCGCCAGCCAGCCCTTGTCCTTGGGGTTGCCGAGCAGGCCGCCGCGGACGTCGACCAGATTCGTCCAGCCGCGTGTCGCGAGCTTCTTCTGCAAGGCCGAGGTTCGATTGCCGGTCCGGCAGATCAGCGCGATCGGCTTGCCGGGATGGTCGAGCTTCAGCGCGGCGAGGCGAACCTCGAAGGCGCTGCCGGTCATGTCGAGCTTGATCGCGCCTTCGGGAACGCCGGTATCGGTCCATTCCTCAGGGGTACGGATGTCGACGAGGACGAGCTTGCCGGCTTTGGCTGCCTCATGCGCCTCGCTGACGGAGAGCGAGGGCAGGGCGGATTGAGCCAGAGCCGGCCCGGTCAGGGCCAGCGCGGCAAGGCTCAGCAGGATGGAGCGACGATCCATGCCGCAAGCGCTAACCTCTCGAAGCGCTTGCGGCAATTCACGAGTTGATGCGTCTCAGCGCAGCTCGGCGCAGAAGCGCTGGATGCGGCGGCAGGCCTCTTCCAGCTTCTCGTCCGAGGTCGCGTAGGAGATGCGGAAGTTGGGGCCAAGGCCGAAGGCGGTGCCGTGCACGGCGGCGACCGCCTCGTTCTCCAGGAGACCCATGACCAGGTCCTCGTCGGTCTCGATTTTTTTGCCATTCGGCAGCGTCTTGCCGATCAGCTCCGAGCAGTCCGGATAGACGTAGAAGGCGCCTTCCGGCGTCGGGCACTTGAGCCCACGCGTCTGGTTCAGCATCGAGACGACGAGGTCGCGCCGGCGCTCGAACGCCTTCCTGAACACCGGGATGTGCTCCTGCGTGCCGTCGAGCGCCTCGACCGCGGCCCATTGCGAGATCGCCGAGGTGCCCGAGGTCTGCTGGCCCTGGACCAGGTCCATGGCGTTGATCAGGTGCTGCGGGCCTGCCGCGTAGCCGATGCGCCAGCCGGTCATGGCGTAGGACTTCGAGACGCCGTTCATCGTCAGCGTGCGCTCGTAGAGGCCGGGTTCGACCTGCGCCGGGGTGACGAATTTGAAGTCGCCATAGACCAGGTGCTCGTACATGTCGTCGGTCAGAATCCAGACATGCGGATGGCGCATCAGCACATCGGTGAGCGCCTTCATCTCGGCATGGGTGTAGGCGGCGCCCGACGGGTTCGAGGGCGAGTTCAGGATCAGCCACTTGGTCTTTGGCGTGATCGCGGCTTCCAGATCGGCCGGCTGCAGCTTGAAGTTGTTATGGATGGTGGCTTCGCAGAAGGTCGGGGTTCCCCCGCAGAGCGCGACCATCTCGGGATAGCTGACCCAATAGGGCGCGACGCAGATGACTTCGTCGCCCGGGTTCAGCGTGGCGAGGAGCGCGTTGTAGATGACGTGCTTGCCGCCGGTGCCGACGATGGTCTGCGAGGCCTTATAGTCGAGCCCGTTCTCGCGCTTGAGCTTGCGGGTGATCGCCTCGCGCAGCTGCGGGATGCCGGGGACCGGCGTGTACTTGGTCTCGCCGCGGCGGATGGCGGCGATCGCGGCTTCCTTGATATTGTCAGGCGTATCGAAATCGGGCTCGCCGACGGAGAGCGAGATCACGTCCTTGCCCTGCGCTTTCAGATCGCGCGCCTTCTGCGTGATGGTGATGGTCGCAGACGGCTTCACGCGCTTCAGGGCGTCGGCAAGGAAAGCCATGATCCAGATCTCCGGGAGGGCAAGACGCCCGTCGCGGGCGCGGGGCGTGGTTTAGGACCCTCGCGCATGCACTGCAAGCGACAGTGCTTGATATCGGCCAGAAACGACAGGAATGGCAGCTGGGCACGTCGACTGTCTTGCGGAGAGACGGCCTATCCCCGGCAGTCGGTGGGAGCCGTATCGCCGTGGCCTGAAACGTGCTTGGTGAAGAAAGCTGGGGAGCCGAAAGACAACAGCGCGCTGACGCGCAGAAGGCTCATGCATGAAACTCCGGATCGGCTACGAGCTCGACTACGTCTTTCCACAGCCGACCCCGATGATCCTGATGCTGCACGTGCATTTCAGCCGTGTCTCCGACCTCGCGGCGCCGGACCATATGCGCATCCAGCCGCCGACACCGGTCACCGCCTATCGCGACGGCTTCGGCAACTGGTGCAGTCGCCTGGTCGCACCGCAGGGCGCGATGCGCATCTCCGCCGATGCGGTGATCAGCGATAGCGGCCTGTCCGAGACGTTCGACCGCACGGCCGGGCAGGTGCCGGTGGAGCGCCTGCCGGAAGAGTGCCTGGTCTTCCTGCTCGCAAGCCGGTTCTGCGATTCCGATCGCTTGCTCGATCTCGCATGGCAGCTCTTCGGCCATACGCCGCCGGGTGCGCCGCGGGTGCAGGCGATCTGCGATTTCGTCAACCAGCGCATCGCCTTCGACTACATGGACGCCAGCGTGACCCGCAGCGCTTCCGAGGCCTATCGCGAAGGGCGCGGCGTCTGCCGCGACTATGCCCATCTCGCCATCGCCTTCTGCCGGGCGATGAACATCCCCGCGCGTTACTGCACCTGCTATCTCGGCGATGTCGGCACGCCGCCGCCCTGGCCGCCGGGCGATTTCGCCGCCTCCTTCGAGGTTTTCCTGGATGGCGGCTGGCAGATGTTCGATCCGCGCAACAACGTGCCGCGCATCGGCCGGGTGCTGATCGCGCGCGGGCGCGACGCCGCCGATGTCGCGATCGCAACCACCTTCGGACCGAACACGCTGACCGGCTTCAGGGTCTGGACGGACGAGGTCGGCGAGGCGGCCTGAGACCGCCCGCCTCATTTGTCGAAGAGCGGGGCCGCCTCGGTCTTTTTCTTTGGCCGTAGAGGCGTTTTGCGGACCAGGCCCTTGCGGTTCGCCGGCGTAGCGCTCGCCTCTTCGGTCACCGGTTCTGCCGGCGCGGCGGCGACAGGCTTCGCAATGACCGGCTGCGGTGCCGGCTTCTCGGGCTGGGCCGGGTCGATCGTGCGGAAGCGGATCATTTCTTCTTCGGTCCCGCCGCTGCCTTGGCGACGGCCGAGGCGAAACCTGCCGGAGGGGTCGCGCTCGCCTTCGGCTTGTCTTTCTTGGGCTTCTTGGCCTCGCGATTGCTGCGCTGCTCGCCTTTTGCCATGGCTCGTCTCCTTCGGTCGAAATAACTGGTCGGGACGGCTGCGAGCTTACGTCATTGCGGCCGGTTTCCGGCTGCCACGGCCGGCCCGCGGACATTGGGCCGTCAGATCGAAGCAGGAGCCGAGCCTAGGACAGAGTCGGATGGAGAGCACGCGCTTTCTTGGCGAGAAAGCGCTTCATCCACGCCCCGCTCGATCGCCCGCCGGCGCCTGACCATGCTGACCGTGCCGGCGCCCCAGCGCGGGCGGCCGAAGCAGGGAAAGCCGCGGCGGTTGAGGCGGCGGGCGATGTCGGCCGGGTCGCTGATGCCGGCGTCGACGAGCTGATCGATCAGGGCGCCGGCTGCCTCGAGGAAGATGGCGAGCAGCGCTCTGTCGAGGGCGCGGCTCGCCTTGTCGGCTGCTTGCATCCCGTCAATGGATGCCCAGGCCATAGCTCGGCTCGACCTCGTTCGGCGAGATCAGCACGGCATTGGGGTGGCCGCCCTCGGAAAGAGCGAAACGGACGGCTTCCTTCTGATTGCGGAAGATGCCTTCGCTGAGGCCTTCCAGGTCGCGCGCGACCCAGAAGCCGTGGCTGGATTGGCCGACCAGGAAAAGGTGGCTCTTGCCGTTGAGCGGCTGCAGCGGCTTGAATTGTCCCATGTTGGCGCTCTCAGTTCGGCAGGGCGAACCAGGCGCGCAGGCCGATGAAGGCTGCGGCCGCCAGTGCGAACACGGCGAGCGCGACCATTTCGGCACAGAGGATCCCAACGACCGGGCGGCGGCTGGCGACGCTGTCATAGACGGCGCGGGCGCGGCGCTGCTGGGTGGTGCGGAACAAGGCGTTGTTCATCGACATATCGACCTCCATCGATGCCGATGATGTAGGTCCGGCCCCGATAAGGCCGCCATGCGGATGATAGGATGGCACATAAGGACCGCATAAAGGTGGTTGCCATGCACGAACGGGGCGTTTCGACGAATGAATTCGTGACGAAATTCGATGTACAGTAGGGAGCTGCTCCGTCGCTGGGCGGCACAAAATAATCACGAAATCATCATACAGCTCCCGATTATAGACACGAGATCATCATTCTTCGCTGCGCATCGTTAGCGGACCTCTGCCGATCCGTGCGAGGTCGGTGGCTTTGTTCAATGTCCCGGATGGCGAGACCTTTCGCCTGACGGGCTTTGCATCGGAGGCTGACATGAGAAAGATCATGATCGCTGCGGTGTCGGGGCTCGCCCTGACCGTCGGCAGCATGAGCATGTCCACCCCTGCCTCGGCTGACCCAGTGCTCGTTCCTGCGCTAGTCGCCGCCGGCATCGGCGGGTTGGGTATCGGTGCGCTCGCCGCCACGGCGCCCCGCCATACGGAGACCGTCGTCGTGCCCGCGCGGCAGGAATACTACGCGCCGCCGGGCACCGGCACGGTGACGGCGGTCCCCGCCTCGGAACAGCTGGGGCCCTGCTATTGGACCCGGGCGCGCATTGGCGGCGCGGTGCGGCGGGTTCAGGTTTGCGACTGACGCTTCGCTCTCCCCGAACCGCTCGCTGGCGGTTCGGGGAGGAAGCTTCCTGCGACAGGCCCGTCGACACATGAAGGCATAAAGGCGCTTGCGCCCCGCCGCGGCGCCTGCGATCTCGTCCGCATGGACGGCAATCACATCGCGATCTATATCGACGCCGACGCCTGCCCGGTGAAGCCGGAGATTTACCGCGTCGCCGAACGGCACAGGCTCAGGGTCTTCGTCGTCGCCAACAGCTTCATGCAGGTGCCGCGCGAACCCTGGATCGAGCGCGTCGTCGTGCCCGGCAATTTCGACGCCGCCGATGACTGGATCGCCGAGCGCGCCCATCGCGGCGCGATCGTCGTCACCGCCGACATTCCGCTCGCCGACCGCTGCCTCAAGGCTGGCGCCGACGTGATCGGTCCGACCGGAAAACCCTTCACCGAAGCCTCGATCGGCATGGCGCTGGCGACACGCGACATGATGGAGGATTTGCGCGCCATGGGCAGCGTCTCCGGCGGGCCGAAGCCGTTCTCGCCCAAGGACCGTTCGGCCTTCCTGCAGGCGCTGGATGTCGCGGTGCAGCGCCTGAAGCGGGCGGGCTTCTCTGCCTAGGGCGCGTCATGCTCGGGCTTGACCCGAGCATCTCAGGACGAACGGGGCGCCCAATCCGGCGCGAGATTCTCGGATCTGCGCTGCGCTCCGTCCGAGAATGACGGCGTGGCTTGCCACTCGCTGGACGTAAATTCGCTTTGCCCCTAATCCTGCCGCGGAAAGCCCGTCTCTCAAGCGGGCTCCCGGGAGGAAATTCATGTCGCTGACCCGCCGTTCCACGCTCGGCCTTGTTGCCGGCGCCGTCTTCGCTCCGGCCATCGTCCGGGCGCAGAGCTACCCGTCGAAGACCCTCACCCTCGTCGTGCCTTACCCGGCCGGGGGGCCGACCGATGCGATCGCGCGCTTCGTCGCGCAGGACCTGTCGGGCTCGATCGGCCAGGGCGTCGTCGTCGACAACCGGGCCGGCGCCTCGGGCGCGGTCGGCACCCGCGCCGTCGCGCATGGCGCGGCCGATGGGCACACCTTCATTTTCGGCAACAACCAGACCCACGGGAACAACATGTTCCTGCTGAAGGATCCCGGCTACGACGCGGTCAAGGATTTCGCGCCGGTCGCCGGCGTCGGCGCCTTCGAGCATGCCTTCGTGGTGCGCAACGACCTGCCGGCCAAGAGTATCAAGGAGCTGATCGCACTGGCCAAGGCCGATCCGGGCAAGCTCAATTACGGCTCGACCGGCGTCGGCTCCGGCTCGCATCTCGCCATGGAGCTGTTCATGCAGCGCACCGGCATCAAGATGACGCATGTGCCTTTCCGGGGTGCCGCCCCGCTGGTGCAGGAGATCATCGGCGGGCGCATCGACATCGCCAATTCGACGCTGCCCTCGGTGCTGGAGCAGATCACCGCCGGCAATCTGCGCGCGATCGCGCTGGCGAGCCCGGAGCGCAATCCGCGCGCCAAGGACATCCCGACGCTGCGCGAGCAGGGCGTGACGGATGCCGACGCCGATAGCTGGGCCGCCTTCTTCGCCCCGGCCGCGACGCCGGCGCCGATCCTCGACGTGTTGTCGAAGGCGGTTCTGGCCTCGCTCGCCAAGCCGGCGATCGCCGAGCAGATCCTCAAGCTCGGCTTCACGCTCAAGGTCCGCGATCCCGCCGCGTTCAAGCCCTATCACCAGCAGGAGATCGCGACCTGGGAGAAGATCATCAAGGATGCCGGCGTCAAGGCGGAGTGATCCCAAAACGCCCCAGGTTGGCCTCCTTCGTCATGGTCGGGCTTGTCCCGACCATCCACGTCTTCGTTGGCCAAGACCTGAGTTCAAGACGTGGATGCTCGCCACAAGGGCGAGCATGACGGGTAGGTATGCTCGACAGGATCGACGCTAACGGAGCCCTCCCATGAACCTCATGCCCAAGCTCGCCGCCCGCCGCGAGGCTGGTCGTCCAGTCCGCTGCGCTTTGATAGGCGCCGGCAAGTTCGGCTCGATGTTCCTCGCCCAGGTCCCGCATATCGAGGGACTCGAGGTCGCGGCGATCGCCGATCTCGATCCCGAGCGGGCGCGCCAGGCCTGCCGGACCGTTGGCTGGGACGAAGCCGGTATCGCCGCGACGCGCTTCGTCGACAGCGGCGTTACGGCAGCCGAAATGGACGGCGTCGAGGTGGTGATCGAGGCGACGGGACACCCGGCTGCCGGAGCCCGCCATGCGCTCGCCGCGATCGCGGCCAGGCGCCATGTCGTCATGGTCAATGTCGAGGCCGATGTGCTGGTCGGCCCCGTCCTGGCGGCCAAGGCCAGGGCGGCCGGTGTGGTCTATTCCATGGCCTATGGCGACCAGCCGGCCCTCGTTTCCGAGATGGTCGATTGGGCCCGCGCTGCCGGCTTCACGGTGGCGGCCGCCGGCAAGGGCACCAAATACCTGCCGGCCTATCACCGCGTCACGCCCGACGAGGTCTGGGGCCATTATGGCCTGACGCCGGAGGCGGCGAAGGCGGCTGGCATGAACCCGCAAATGTTCAACTCCTTCCTCGACGGCACCAAATCGGCGATCGAGATGGCCGCGATCGCCAATGCCTGCGGTCTCGACGTGCCGGCTGATGGCCTTACCTTCCCGCCCTGCGGCGTCGACGATCTCGCCCAGGTCCTGCGGCCGAAGGCTGCCGGCGGCCAGCTCGAGCGCGACGGCATGGTCGAGGTCGTCTCCTCGCTGGAGCGCGACGGGCGGCCGGTCTTCCGCGACCTGCGCTGGGGCGTCTACGTCGTGCTCAAGGCGCCGAACCCCTACGCCGCCGCCTGCTTCAAGCAGTACGGCTTGCCAACCGATTCCACCGGCCTCTATGCGGCGATGTACAAGCCCTTCCACCTGATCGGGCTCGAACTCTCGATCTCGGTGCTGAACGCAGCGCTGCGCGGCGAGGCGACCGGCACGACGCGGATCTGGCGCGGCGACGCGGTCGCGACCGCCAAACGCGACCTCAAGGCCGGCGAGATGCTCGACGGCGAGGGCGGCTACACGGTCTACGGCAGGCTGATGCCGGCGGCGGCCAGCCGTGCGGCAAAGGCGCTGCCGATCGGGCTGGCGCATGGCGTGAGCTTGAAGCGGGATGTTCCGGCCAGCGCCGCGGTGACGAGCGATGATGTCGCACTCGACGAGACTTCGCCGATCGTCTCACTTCGGCGTGAGCTCGAAGCAACCAGCGCCTGAATCGTGCATTCTCTTTGAAGGGGTTGTCCCGCTTTCCTGAACGAGTCGTCCCGGGCGACCGAAGGGAGACCCGGGATCCATTCCGGAACGGTTCAGGCATGGGTCCCGGATCGGCGCCGCTTCGCGGCTTGTCCGGGACGACACCTCGCGCATGTTAAAGGTGGTCGGCTTGGCGTCGGTCATCAACAGGAGATGCCGATGCGCCCCGTTATCGCCGCCGCCCTCGCCTTGGCCTTAGTTGCAGCGCCCGCCATGGCCCAGCAGCGCTACCCGTCGAGCGCCGGCGAGCTCGCGGTCGAGACGGTGGCGAGCGGGCTGGAGAATCCCTGGGGCCTCGCCTTCCTGCCCGACGGGCGCATGCTGGTGACCGAGCGGCCAGGGCGGCTTCGGCTGGTCGGCAGCGACGGCAAGCTCTCGGCGCCGATTTCCGGCGTGCCCAATGTCGTGGCGCGCGGGCAGGGCGGCCTGCTCGATGTCGTGCTCGATCCGAACTTCGCGCAGAACCGCTATCTCTACCTCTCCTTCGCCGAGCCGCGCGCCAACGGCAACGGCACCAGCGTCGCCCGCGCCCGATTGAGCGCCAATGGCAACGCGCTGGAGGGCCTGAGTGTGATCTTCCGGCAGATGCCGACGATCGCCAGCAACATGCATTTCGGCTCGCGGCTGGTCTTCGACCGGACCGGCGCGCTCTTCGTCACCGTCGGCGACCGCTACAGCCAGCGCGACCAGGCGCAGAACCCGGAGAACCATATCGGCAAGGTCATCCGTATCCGCCCCGAGGGCGGCGCGGCAGAGGGCAATCCGAAGAAGCCGGGCTGGCAGCCGGAGATCTGGTCGATTGGGCACCGCAACGTGCAGGGGGCGGCGCTGCACCCGCAGACCGGCCAGCTCTGGACCGCCGAGCACGGGGCGCGCGGCGGCGACGAGATCAACACCCCCAAGGCCGGCCTGAACTATGGCTGGCCGGTCATCACCTACGGCATCGACTATTCCGGCGTGAAGATCGGTGAGGGCACGACCAAGCCCGGCATGGAGCAGCCGCTGTTCTACTGGGACCCGTCGATCGCGCCCTCGGGCGCCGCCTTCTACACCGGCGACAAATGGCCGGCGTGGAAGAACTCGCTCTTCGTCGGCGCGCTCGCCGGCCAATTGCTGTCGCGGCTCTCGACCGATGGCGAGAAGGTCACCGGCGAGGAGCGACTGCTGACCAATCTCGGCCAGCGCATCCGTGATGTCCGGCAGGGACCGGACGGCTATCTCTACCTGCTCAGCGACGATGGCGGCAACGTCCTGCGGGTCAGGCCGGCGCGCTGAACGATATCCGTCGTCATTGCGAGCGAAGCGAAGCAACCCAGCGGCGGCAGCACTCTACGCCTCCCTGGATTGCTTCGTCGCTTCGCTCCTCGCAATGACGGCAAGGCACCCTCACGGCCCGCAATCCCATTCGCGCTCGACGACGAAAACCTTGCGGGTCGAAAGATGCCCGCGCGTGTCGTAGAGGTCGCCGACATAATATTCCGTGCCCGACGCGTCGCGCACGCTGCGCTCGACCTGCAGCGACCAGCCATAGCCGACCTGGTTCGGTCCGCGCCAGTCGCGATGGAGGTTACCCGGCGAGGCCGAGGAGAGGATGCGGGCGCGTTCGTCGCTCGGCGAGCAGGTCGGTCCGGCAAGGGCTGCGCTCGAGATCGTGGCAAGGCAAAGGGCGAGCGTCATCGGCTTCAGCAAGGCAGGCATCCTTCAGGCAGTCCGGGGAGAATCAGATGATCTCGGCGAGCCGCGTATCGAGCGACAGAACGAGGCACCAATGTGGCTCGAAGTCGGCTCCGAGCGGCCAGATCTGCTCTGCGAAGATCGTCAGCATGGCCGCCTGGTAGCGCTCGAACCAATCGCGCTGGCAAAGCACGAACTTGGTCGCGCCAACAATCGTCTCGCGGTCGATGATGCACAAAGGAACAATGGCGGGATTGGCAGTGAGATACTCCTGCACCGCGACCATCAGCGTCGGGTAGCCGGGGTGCAGCATGTCGTCGAGCACGATCAGCCCGCCTTCGGCGAGACAGGCGGTGGCGAGCGCCAGATCCTTGCTCAGCGCCGCGCGGGAGTGCTCGCCATCGATATGGATAAAGCGGAGCTTGTCGCCGCTTGCATGGCCGATCAGCTCGGCCGGCGTCATCGCGCCGGCATCGGCCTTGATGGTGACGCGGCGTTCGGGCGCGATGCCGTGCTTCAGGCAGTTCGCCTCGAAGCGATCTTTCACCTCGGGGTTCGGCCATTCGAAGATGTCGATGCCGAGGGCGATCTCTCCGGGTTCGAGCGCATGGGCCAGAGCGATGAAGAAGCGGCCTTCAAAGGCGCCGATCTCGGCGATCGGCCCCTTGACGCCTTCCTGCGTCTGCAGCCGCAGCAGCCGCGCGCAGACCGCGGCGGCGAAGCGCGAGGACATGCCGACGACGCGGTCATAACCTTCCGTGAGATAGGCCTCGACGGCGGGGTGGCTGGAATACGGGATCGGCGCCATCGCTCAGGTCCTGGCGTTGAAGATGAAGAAGGCCCCGGCCGCGATCAGCGCAAAGCCGATGGCGTGGTTCCAAGTGAGCTGTTCCTTGAGCCAGAATACCGAGAAGCCGGCGAAGACGCAGAGCGTGATCACCTCCTGCATCGTCTTCAGCTCGGCTGCCGAGTAGACGCCGGAGCCGATGCGGTTGCCCGGCACGGCGAGCATGTATTCCGGCAGGGCGATCATCCAGCTCGCCAGGATCGCCAGCCAGATCGCGGTGCTCTTGTAGGAGAGGTGGCCGTACCAGGCGAAGGTCATGAAGACGTTCGAGCCGATCAGCATGCCGATCGGCAGGAGATGGGCAGAGCTGAGAGCTGGCATGGGGTGTCCGGGAAGGGTGGTTGGTGGCGAAGTCTCAAGCTTAGCCGTAGCGCAGCTTCATCGTCAGGATAACCAGGACCAGCGCCAGGGTGACCGTATTGGCGCCAATCAGCGGCCAGGAGGCGATCAACACGCCATAGATCAGCCAGAGCACGATGCCGGTGGCGAACAGCGCCTGCGTCCACAGCGAGATGCCGCTGGTGTCGCGCGTCTTGATCGTCTGCCAGGCCTGCGGCAGCCAGCAGAAGGTGGTCAGCAGGGCGGCACAGAAGCCGAGCGCTTCGATGGCGGCGGTGGACATGCGGGCCTGTCGGCGGTTCGCGCGGGGGTTGCGCAGACATAGCCGGTTTCGGCGTTCCGCGCCCCTCGGGACTCGCATGGTTAACCTCCGTTAACCGCAGCGCCGGCGCGCTTTCCGTTCGACCGGAATCGGTCGAGCGAAAAGAAATCGCGCCTACTCAATATGTTGGGCATGTTCTGATCGCAAAAGTGGTGCCCACTTTTGCGGAACATGCCCTAGATTCGCGCCAATCCTGCGATTCGGTGGACCCATGCGCGCATTGATCCTGGCCTTGCCTCTCGTCCTCGTCGCCGCGACCGCGGCCCGGGCCGATTTCGATTCCTGCGTCGCCGGCCTGCGTTCGGCCGCTGCTGCCAAGGGCGTCTCCGGCGCCACCTTCGATCGCGCCATGGAAGGCGTCACGCCCGACATGAAGGTGATCGAGGCGATGAACAACCAGCCCGAGTTCAAGACGCCGATCTGGGACTATCTCGGCACGCTCGTCGACGAGGAGAAGGTCGCGGAAGGGCGCTCGATGATGCGCCAGCACGCCTCGACGCTCGCCGCCGCCGAACAGCGCTTCGGCGTCGATCGCCATACCATCGCGGCGGTCTGGGGCGTCGAGAGCGATTTCGGCAAGGCGCGGGGCAAGATGCCACTGGTCCAGGCGCTCTCGACCGGAGCCTGCCTGGCGCCGCGCCGCAACGCCTTCTTCAAGGGCGAGCTGATCGCCACCCTGCAGATCATCCAGCGCGGCGACGTCCGCCCCGAGCGGTTGTTCGGCTCCTGGGCCGGCGCCTTCGGCCATACCCAGTTCATCCCATCGACCTATCTCAGGCTCGCCGTCGACGGCGACGGCGACGGCCGGCGCGACCTGGTCGACTCGATTCCCGATGCGCTGCATTCGACCGCGAACTTCATGGACAAGGCCGGCTGGGTCACCGGCGCAAGCTGGGGCTATGAGGTCCGCGTGCCCTCCGGTTATTCCGGCCCGACCGGACGCAATCCGAAGCAGCCGGTCTCGTCCTGGGCGGCGCGCGGCATCGTCAAATTCGACGGCTCGGCGCTCTCCGGCTCGGGCAATGCCGGGCTGCTGATGCCAGCTGGCCGCAACGGCCCAGCCTTCCTCGTCTTCAAAAACTACGACGCCGCCTACAGCTACAACGGCGCGGATTCCTACGCCCTGGCGATCTCGCTGCTCTCCGATCGCCTGCGTGGCCGCCCGGGGGTGCAGGGCGAGTGGCCAACCGACGATCTGCCGCTGTCGCGCGAGCAACGCCGCGAATTGCAGCGCCTGCTGACCCAGCGCGGCTACAATGTCGGCGAGCCGGACGGCGCGGTCGGGGCGCTGACGCGGGCCGCGATCAAGGAAGTCGAGGGCAAGATCGGCATGCCCCAGACCGGCCGCCCGGGAGAGAAGGTGCTGCGCGCGCTGAAGGGCGGGCGTGTCTGATACAGGAATCGGGTGGGCTTCGGTTTCTCCGTCAGGCAGGGCGTCAGGCTCACGCTCGGAGCCCTGCCATGACCCGTCGTCTCATCTCCACCGGCTCGCCCTTCGAGCGTTCCTTCGGATACTCGCGCGCCGTCGTCGATGGCGATCTCGTCTTTGTCTCCGGCACGACCGGCTACGACTACGCTACGATGACGCTGCCGGACGAGGCAGCCGAGCAGGCGCGCAACATCTTCGCCACGCTGGAGGCGGTGCTGACCGAAGCCGGCGCCTCGCTCGCGCAGGTGGTGCGGGCGCAGTATTTCGTCATCGACCGGAGCTATTGCGAGCCGGTGCTCGCCGTTTGCGGCGAGGTCTTCCGTGAGATCCGGCCGGCAGGGGGCATGTACATCGTCGCCGGCCTGCTCAAGCCCGAGATGAAAGTCGAGATCGAGGTCACGGCGCGGCTGAGCGGCTAACCTGGGCTGAAACCCATGCCTTTTCCGGCGGCGAAGAGCGGTCTCGTGCTGGCGATGGACAGCCATTTCGGCTAGATTTCCAGCCATGGATCGCAAGCGCGACAAGCCTGGGCACGATGTAGCCGCCTCGACGGAACGGCGGCTCGTCGCCATGCATCTGCAGAGCATGGAGGGCAACCCGCTCGATGCGGATGATGTCGCCATGTTCGCGATGTTCGAACGGGAGGGCTGGTCTCCTGAGAAGCGTCTCGATCATATTCGCAAGAAGGCTCTGGCGGCGGCATTCGCTCCTGCCGCCGAATGAGCGATCCTGAATACTGCTACCCGCCCGACTATGTCGTTCTGAAAAACAAACTCGGCCTGCGCGACCCTGCGGTGCTCGATCGCTTTGAACGCCGCGCCGTCACGCAGCGGATGCTCGAAGGCGTTCCCAACGGGCAATTCGACCTCACGCATCTGCGCGCCATCCATCACCATCTCTTCCAAGACATCTATGACTGGGCCGGCGAACTGCGGACCGTCGAGATCGCCAAGGGCGGCAGCCAGTTCCAGTTCCGGCGCTATATCGCCACTGGCATGGCCGACGTGCACCGACGCCTGGTTGTTGCCGACTATCTGAGACGGCTCGCTCCAGCGGATTTTGCGGCCCGCGCCGGCGAGATCATCGGCGATATCAATTATGTCCATCCGTTTCGCGAGGGGAACGGTCGCACGCAGATGCTCTATCTCGAACAGCTCAGCATCCGGGCCGGCCATCGCCTCGATCTGCGGTTGATCGCGCGAGACGAGTGGATGGCAGCCTGCATTGTGGCCCAGCGCGGGGAATACGCTCCGCTGGGAACCTGCATCCACAAGGCATTGATCGTGCCCTGAGAGCAGGGCGGCTTCGCATCGGCATGCTTGCACCCGGCGCCTTGCGCCCCTAATCAGCCGGCGATGCATTCCGTGACGCGAGGCTGACCCATGGCGAACCACAAGCTCCTGCTGCTCCCCGGCGACGGCATCGGCCCCGAGGTGATGGGGCAGGTCGAGAAGATCGTCTCCTGGTTCGAGAAGCAGGGCCTCGGCTCGTTCTCGCTCGAGCGCGGCCTCGTCGGCGGCATAGCCTATGACACGCACAAGGCGGCGATCTCGGAAGGCGACATGAAGCTCGCCCAGGAGGCCGACGCTGTGCTGTTCGGCGCAGTCGGCGGGCCGAAATGGGCCGATGTGCCCTACCAGCACCGGCCCGAGGCCGGCCTGCTGCGCCTGCGCAAGGATCTCGGCCTGTTCGCGAATCTCAGGCCCGCGATCTGCTATCCGGCGCTGGCTTCGGCCTCGTCGCTGAAGTCGGAGGTCGTCGAAGGCCTCGACATCCTGATCGTGCGTGAGCTCACCGGCGGCGTCTATTTCGGTGAGCCCAAGGAGATCGTCACGCTGGAGGACGGCTCCAAGCGCGGCGTCGATACGCAGCTCTACACCACCGGCGAGATCGAGCGCATCTGCGCCGTCGCCTTCGAGCTGGCGCGCACCCGCCGCAACAAGGTCTCCTCGGCTGAGAAGCACAACGTCATGAAGACCGGCGTGCTCTGGAAGCAGACGGTGACCGCCCAGCACGCCAGGGACTATCAGGACGTCGAGCTCGAGCATGTGCTCGCCGACAACTGCGCCATGCAGCTGGTGCGCTGGCCCAAGCAATACGACGTCATCGTCTGCGACAACCTGTTCGGCGACATCCTTTCCGACGTCGCGGCGATGCTGACCGGCTCGCTCGGCATGTTGCCTTCGGCCTCGCTCGGCGCCGAAGACAAGGCGACCGGCAAGCGCAAGGCGCTCTATGAACCCGTGCACGGCTCGGCGCCCGACATTGCCGGCAAGGGCCTGGCCAACCCGATCGCGATGATCGGCTCCTTCGCCATGGCGCTGCGCTATTCGTTTGGCGCCGGCGAGGCGGCCGACCGACTCGAAGGCGCCATCGCCGACGTGCTCGGCGCCGGCACCCGCACCAAGGACATCGCTGCGCCGGGCGCCAACGCCGTCTCGACCACCGAGATGGGCGACGCCATCGTCAAGGCGCTCGAAGCCCGCGGCTGAGGCGCAACGCCACCGGCAGGAAGCGGGTGGCGCTTTCCCGGTGGCACAGGCTTCCTCGGAGCCATCAGCGGTCGCTTCGGCCGCGCTGACTCCGAGGTTCCCAATGAATGCCGATGCTGGCGGTCCGTCCGCCATGGAGCTGCTCGAACGCATGTTCGCAGTCGAGCTGCGCTTCCTGCAGCAGGAGCAGGCCGATCTCGGCCTGCTCGCCACCGCCTTCCATCCCGATGTCGTGGTGCACGAGCCCGCCTCCTTGCCCTATGCCGGCGACTGGTACGGGCTGGACGGAATCGGGCGCCTGTTCAGGACGATGCGCGCGACCTGGAGCGACCTGTCGATCGATGGCCTGCAGGCGGCGAAGACCGTCGATACGGTCTTCATGTCCTGCACTTTGCGCCTCACCGCCCGTGCTTCAAGGCGGACGATCACACAGCCTTTCGCGGAAGTGCTGCGTTTCGAGGACGGGCGCCTGATCGAGGGCACGCCGTTCTACTTCGATACGGCGGCGATCAAGGCTGCGCTCTCCTGAATCCGCAACCAGAGCGTGTTGGTACCGCTTGACAGCACTCTAATAAGAACAAATAGTGAACAAGCAGTTTGAGGCCAACCAGATGGGGAGGGTGCGATGTCAATGGAGTTACTTGTCGGCTTGCCGGCTGGAACGACGACCACCGGCGAGGCGATCGCGGCCGAAGCCAAGCGTCTTGGCCTTGAGCTTTCGTTCGACGAGTATTTTTCGCTCGATGACGTCGGCGGATTTCAGCCGGGTAGACTGGCGCAGATAGAGGCCGGCATCGAAATCAGCGTCTACGACCGGGCTGAGGTTGAAGATCTGGTTGAGCTCTTCGGCCCGCAAGCGGAAGGGATCGTGCGCGTCGTCGCCTTCTATTGGGGCGCGAGTTTCGTCGAGGGCGCTTTCGCCTATGCCGTTGCCGCCGCACTCATTACGGCTTGCAAGGGCATCTGCTTCGACCCGCAGGAGGATGAGCAACTGTCGCTCGAGCAGGCCGTTCAGGCCGTAGAAGGCCTTTTGTCCGAGGCCCGCAAGCAGGCGGCGGATTAGAGGCGCTATCGCCTCACGCCGCCATACTGCGCCTCGTGCAGCCGCCGGTAGATGCCTGCTCGCTGCACCAGTTCCTGATGCCTTCCCTGCTCGGCGACGCCGCTCTCGTCGATGACGATGATGCGGTCGGCGTCCTGGATCGTCGCCAGGCGATGCGCAATCACCAGCGTGGTGCGGCCCTTCGACAGTTCGGCGAGCGAGGCCTGGATGGCGCGCTCGGTCTCGGTGTCGAGCGCCGAGGTTGCCTCGTCGAGGATCAGGATCGGCGGATTCTTCAGGAACATGCGGGCGATGGCGAGGCGCTGCTTCTGGCCGCCCGAGAGCTTGACGCCGCGCTCGCCGATCACCGTGTCGAGGCCATCGGGCAGCCGCGCGATCATCTCGTCGAGCCTTGCGCGCCTGGCAGCCTCGATGATCTCCTCCTCGCTCGCGGTCAGCTTGCCATAGACGATGTTCTCGCGGAGCGTGCCGGCGAAGAGGAAGACGTCCTGCTGGACGATGCCGATCTGGCCGCGCAGCGAAGCCAGCGTCATCTGGCGGATGTCGATGCCGTCAATGGTGATGCGTCCGCCCTCGACATCGTAGAAGCGCGGCAGCAGCGAGCAGATCGTGGTCTTGCCGGCGCCTGACGGCCCGACGAAGGCGATGGTCTCGCCGGCGCGGATCGCAAGATCGATGCCCTTCAGGATGGTGCGGTCCGGCGTATAGCCGAAGCTGACGTTCTCATAGGCGATGTCGCCCTTGAGATCGGAGACCGCGACGGCACCCGGCAGGTCGGCGATATCGGGGCGGGTGTCGAGGAATTCGGTGTAGCGCCGGAAGCCGGCGATGCCCTTCGGATAGGTCTCGATCACCGAATTGATCTTCTCGATCGGCCGGAAGAATACCGTCACCAGCAAGAGGAAGCCGACGAAGCCGCCGGCGCTGAGGTCGCCGATCAGCACGTAATAGGCGCCGGCGATCATCACCGCCATCTGGGTCAGGCGCATGCCGAAATAGCTGAGCGAGGTCGAGGCTGCCATCAGACGGTAGGCGTCGAGCTTGGTACGGCGATAGCGCTGGTTGTCAGCTGCGAACAAACTGCGCTCATGCTCCTCGTTGGCGAAGGCCTGGACGACGCGGATGCCGCCGACATTCTCCTCGATCCGCGCATTGAACGAGCCGACGCTGCCGAACAGCTTCTGCCAGTTCGCCGTCATCCGGCTGCCATAGCGGCTGGTCAGCCAGGCGATCAGCGGCACGATCGTCGCGGTGATCAGCGCCAGCTGCGGATGCACGCTCAGCATCAGCGCGAAGGCGCCGATGAAGGTCATCACCGCGATGAAGAGGTCCTCCGGCCCATGATGGGCGACCTCGCCGATCTCCTCGAGATCCTTGGTCAGTCGGCCGACGAGATGGCCGGTCTTCTGGTTGTCGAACCAGCCGAAGGAGAGCTTCTGCAGGTGGTCGAACGCCTTGCGGCGCATCTCGGTCTCGATGTTGATGCCGAGCATGTGGCCCCAATAGGTCACCACCACCATCAGCCCGGCATTGACCAGATAGATCGCCAGCAGGCCGAGCGAGGCCAGCACGATCAGGCTCCAGTTCCCGCTCGGCAGCAACTGGTCGACGAGGAGCTTCACCGCGATCGGGAAGCCGAGCTCGAGCAGCCCCGAGATCACCGCGCAGGAGAAATCGAGCAGGAACAGGCCGCGGTGGGGGCGGTAATAGGCGAAGAAGCGCTTGAGCATGGCGGGCGGGGCTTTAGCACGCGCCGCGATGGGGAGCCATGAGCAGGGCGCAGGCGCAGCGTCATTCTCGGACGTAGCGAAGCGTAGATCCGAGAATCTCCTGACGGAGAGGCTCTGCCGGCGCTTCATTCGGCCTGAGATGCTCGGGGCAAGCCCGAGCATGACGGCAGTGTCGGCCTTCTATCCGCCCAGCCGATACTTCACGAAGCCCTCGCCGGCATCGCCGACCGCCTCGGCCTTCAGCGCCACAGGCTTCTTGCCGGTCGCCGCGGGCGCGGTCGGGAAGGTGACGTTGACGTTCGCCGGCAAGGGCTTCAGCGACCAGTTGTTGTCGGCGGCCGGGTTGATCGTCTTCTTCTCGATGATGAAGCGCACGATCACGTCGCGGTTGAGGTCGGGCGCCTCCAGCACCACCGTCGTCTTGGTGCCGGGGAAATTACCGCCGCCGGAAGCGCGGTAATTGTTGGTGACGACGATGAACTCGGCTGCCCCATTGACCGGCTTGCCCTGATAGGCGAGGTCGACGATGCGGTGCGCGTCGGGTGCCACCAGTCTGCCGTCGCCGTCATAGCGCGAGCCTTGCGTCACGTCGATCTGGTAGGTGACGCCGTCGATCACATCGAAATTGAAGGCCGGGAAGCCCTGGTTGATCAGCGGCTGTTCCTCGGTCTTTGCGACGTCGATGCGGTTGAAGATGCCGGCCGAGCGCTCCAGCCATTCGCGGAGCTGCGCTCCCGTGACTTTCACGATCTGCACCGTGTTCGGGTAGAGATAGATGTCGGCGACATTCTTGATCGCGATCGGCCCGGCCGGGATATCGGTGAAGAAGGCGGGGCCGGCGCGCCCACCCGATTTGAACGGCGCCGCGGCCGAGAGGACGGGTAAGTCCTTGTGCGGCGTCTGCGCCATCAGCGGCTTGGCATAGGCGATCTGCGCCTCCGCCACGATCTGCACCGACGGGTCGTCGGCGACGAGGGCGAAGTAGCTGTTGATCGGGGCGCTGGTCGTGCCGACCGGCTCGCGCATATAGGTCAGCGTCGCCTCGTGATCGGCCTTCACCGTCGCGAGCACGGCCGCTTCGACCTCCGCCTTCGGCACGATCTTGCGGTCGGGCGTGCGCTCATAGATCGGCTTGGGATCGACCTTGAAATCGGCGATGCGCCAGCGCCCGTCGCGCTTCTCCAGCTCGAGGTCGACGATGCCGACATGCGAGCCCCAGAAGCCAGGCTGGCAGGCCGGCTTGCCGTGCAGTGAGCCCTTCTTGTTGTCGACGCCGGGAATGCCGTCGAAGGCCTTGCCGCCGGGGAAGACGAGATGCTGATGGCCGGTCAGCACCACATCGATGCCGTCGAGCTTGGCGAGATGCAGCGCCGCGTTCTCCTCGCCGCCCTTGCGCTCGCCGCCGGCGATGCCGGAATGGCAGAGCGCGATGGTGAGGTCGGGATGGGCGGCCGCGATCTCCGGCAGGTACTTTTGCGCGGCGTCGACGATATCCGTCGCCATCACCTTGCGGTCGAGATTGGCCTTGTCCCACTGCATGATCTGCGGCGGCACGAAGCCGATCACCGCGATGTTGAGGACGTGCTTCGTGCCGGCCTCGTCTTCGAAGCTCTGTTCGAAGATGCGCCACGGCTCGACCAGCGTGCCACCGCCCACACGGTCGACATTGGCGCAGATGATCGGGAACTCGGCGCGGGCGAGGCCATGCTCGAGGAAGTCGAGCCCGTAATTGAATTCGTGATTGCCGAGCGTGCCGCACTGATAGGGCAGAGCGTTCATTGCGGCGATCATCGGATGGGTCTCGCCGGCCTTCAGCCCCTTCTTGTAGGCGACGAAATCGCCGAGCGAGGAGCCTTGCAGGAAGTCGCCATTGTCGAAGAGCAGGCTGTTCTTCGTTTCCGCCTGCGCCGCCTTGATCAGGTTCGCCGTCTTGGCGAGGCCGACCGTGTCGTCGGGGGCGTCGCGGAAATAGTCGTAAGGCACGACGTTGACATGCAGATCGCTGGTCTCCAGCAGCCGGAGCTTGAGTTTGGCCGGAGCCTGCGCCGCGAGCGGGGTGGAAAGTGCGCCGGCCGCGGCGATGGCGGCTCCAGCCTTGAGCGTGTCGCGGCGGCTGAAACGGGGGGCGCGGTCCATCATCGGCTCCTGGGCGAAGGTGCTGCGAGAGACGCTAGCACCATGGCAGGACCGTGACACGCGGGAAGATGACGGCGTAGCCGTCATGCTCGGGCTTGACCCGAGCATCTCAGGCCGGATGAAGCTCCTATAAGCGCCTTCTCGTCATGAGATTCTCGGATCTACGCTTCGCTTCGTCCGAGAATGACGCCGCTCAGCGGCTCACGCCCTCCATCCGCACCCGCCCATCGGCACCTTCGGTCCAGGCGGCGATGGCGCCGTCCGGGAGGCGTTTCGCCTTCACCTGGAAGGCCTCGCCGGCGATCAGAGGGGCGAGCCCGCGATAGTCGAGCCGGATCGGTTCGCCGCCGGAAAGAGTGGCGATGATGTTCATGATCAGGGTCGCCTGGATCGGCCCGTGTACGACGAGCCCGGCATAGCCTTCGACGCCGGTGACATAGGGCTGATCGTAGTGGATGCGGTGGCTGTTGAAGGTGATCGCCGAATAGCGGAACAGCAGCACCGGGTTGGCCTCGACGGTCCAGGTCAGGTCGGCCGCGCGCGGTTCGGCCGGGGCCGGGGCAGGCGGCGGTTCTTCGCCGGGCTTGACTGCCTCGCGATAGACGATGTTGTGGCGCTCGCGCAGCGCAACGCCGCGGGCTGTGACCAGCTCATGATCGACGGCGACGAAGCAGAGCGGACCGGTGCGACCGTCTTTGTAAGCGACGTCGCCGATGGTCGAGCGGCGGGTAACCTCGTCGCCGGTTCGCAAGGGCGCGATCGTCTCGATGCGTCCGCCGGCCCACATCCGCCGCGGCAGCTCGACGGGCGGTAGGAACTCGCCCTTGGCGGCATGCCCGTCCGGACCGAGCGCGGCCATTGGCGAGATCGGCGGTGCGAGGCACCAGTGCAAAGCGAGCGGCGCTTCGCCTGCCGCATAGGGCGCGAGATGCGGCGCGAAGGTCGCCTCATAGCTGGCGACGAGCCGCGACGTGATAAGGTCGGAGGCTTCCTCAGTCTTGCCGATCCAGGATTTCAGATGGTCGATGTTCATGACGCTCCCTGCGAGGAAGGGCGCGGGGAACCCTCTCCTGGAAGGAGAGGGCAGGGTGAGGTGTAGGCCGTTCGACCAGTTCCGCGAGCGCTGACCGCGCGACCGGGTTCCAGCCAACGTTTCCAGTCCGAACACCTCACCCCTGCCCCCTCTCCTTCCAGGAGAGGGGTTCCCCGCGCCTTTGCGGTTGGCGTTGCAGAATTCAATAGCTTCTCGGCATGCCGAGCACATGCTCGGCGAGATAGGACAGGATCAGGTTGGTCGAGATCGGCGCGACCTGGTAGAGGCGGGTCTCACGGAACTTGCGCTCGATGTCATATTCCTCGGCGAAGCCGAAGCCGCCATGGGTCTGGATGCAGGCATTGGCTGCCTCGAAGGATGCATCTGCCGCGAGCAGCTTCGCCATGTTGGCTTCCGCCCCCGGATTCTCGCCAGCCTCGTAAAGTCTGATCGCTTCGCGCACCATCAGTTCGGCCGCGCGCATATTGGCGTAGGCCCGGGCGATCGGGAACTGGATACCCTGGTTCTGGCCGATCGGCCGGCCGAAGACCTGGCGCTCCCTGGCGTAGGTCGACGCCTTGTCGATGAACCATTTGGCATCGCCGACGCATTCGGCCGCGATCAGGATGCGCTCGGCATTCATGCCCGAGAGGATGTAGCGGAAGCCCTTGCCTTCCTCGCCGACGAGGTTCGCCGTGGGCACCTTCACATTGTCGAAGAAGACCTCGGTGGTGGCGTGGTTCATCATCGTGCGGATCGGCCGGATGGTGAGCCCGGCCTGAAGCGCCTCGTGCATGTCGAGGATGAAGACCGAGAGCCCATCGGTGCGCTTGGCGACCTGATCGCGCGGCGTGGTACGGGCGAGCAGAAGCATCAGATCGGACTGCGCCGCGCGGCTGGTCCAGATCTTCTGGCCGTTGACGACGTAATGGTCGCCCTCGCGCCGTGCGGTGGTACGCAAAGCGGTAGTGTCGGTGCCGCTGGTTGGTTCGGTGACGCCGAAGGCCTGCAACCTGAGCTCGCCCGAGGCGATCTTGGGCAAATAGCGCTGCTTCTGCTCGGCCGAGCCATGGCGCAGCAGCGTGCCCATCACATACATCTGGGCATGGCAGGCGCCGCCATTGCAGCCCTGGCGCTGGATCTCCTCCATGATCGCCGCCGCTGCCGAGAGGGGAAGGCCCGCCCCGCCATACTCCTCCGGGATCAGCGCCGAGAGGAAGCCGCTCTCGGTGAGTGCCGTGACGAACTCGGCGGGATAGGCCATCTCGCGGTCGAGCTTGCGCCAGTACTCGCCGGGGAAGTCGGCGCACAGCCTGGCGACCGCCTCGCGGATCTCGGTGTGATAGGAATCAGACATGGCACGGTGCTCTCGAAGGGGTCGCCGGAACCGCACTGGCTTCTCCTTCCCCCCGCTTGCGGTGGGGAAGGTTGGGATGGGGAGTCGGAAAGCCAAAGCTCTGTCTTTCATCGTCGCGCCGAGCGGCACTGCCCCCCGCCCTAGCCCTCCCCACCGCAAGCGGGGGGAGGGGACCGGTCGGAGCCTCGTTCATCTGTCTCATCCGATGTTTTGCCGCGCCGCTTTCGGAGCAAACTCGCTCCTGAGTACCTCGTCATGCTCGCCGAGGCCCGGGATCGGGCGCATCGGCACGCGCTTGCCGTCGACCAATGTCGGCGGCGCCAGCACTTCGACCAGGCCGTTCGGCGTAGGGACGGGCAGCGCCGTCACGGCGGGATGGTCGATCAGATCGGCGACCGTCGAGACCGTGCCAAAGGCGATGCGGGCCCCATCGAGCCCGGCCGCCGTCTCGGCATAGGAGCAGGTTTCGAGGATTGCCTGGATCGCCGCATCGAGGGCAGGGCGGGCGCGCACGCGCAGCACATTGCTGGCGAAGCGCGCATCCTCGGCGAGCCCGGCATCACCAAGCACGTCGCGGGCCAAAATCTGCCATTCGCGCTCGCTCTGGATCGAGATCAGCACCTCGGCATCGGCGAGGCGGAAGACGCCATAGGGTGCGATCGAAGGATGGGCAAGGCCGAGCCGCGGCGGCTCGATGCCGCCATAGCGCCGGGTCAGATAGGGCACGTTCATCAAATCGGCGATGGTGTCGAACAGCGAGAGCTGGATGCGCGAGCCCTCGCCGGTGCGGCCGCGCCGGATCAACGCCTCCAGGATCGCGGCATAGGCGGCGTTGCCGGTGGCGATGTCGGCGATCGAGACACCGATGCGTGTCGGGCCAGACTCGGCGCTGCCGGTGACGGCGGCAAGACCGGCCTCCGCCTGGATCAGGAGGTCGTAGGCCTTGCGGGTGTAATGCGGCGTGCCGGGCGCATAGCCGGAGATGTCGCAGGTGATCAGCTTGCGGTGGCGCTGGCGCAGCGCCTCGCTGCCGATGCCGAGACGGTCGGTCGCGCCGGGGGCGAAATTCTGGATGAAGACGTCGGCCTCGGCCAGCATCGCCTCGACCAGAGCGAGGTCATTTGCGTCCTTGAGGTCGACCCGGCAGGATTCCTTGCCGCGGTTGATCCAGACGAAATAGGACGACAGCCCCTGCGCATAGTCGTCATAGCCGCGCGAGAAATCGCCTTCCTCCCGCTCCAGCTTGATGACGCGCGCGCCGGCATCGGCAAGGCGGCAGCTCGCCATCGGAGCGGCCACGGCTTGCTCCAGCGCCACCACCAGGATTCCGTCGAGAGCATTCGTCATCAGATCGCCACGCGCCGTCCATTTTGCGCGAGACACCGATGTCGCGCCCTCGAAGTCAAATAGCGTTTTGCGATGGCCGCCATAGCGCCGCCGGCTCGCTGTGTGAGCGCCGCTCCATAGAAAAAGCGTATGGCCTTCATCGCTTTATCCTACTTGCCCGGTCACGGCGGCTATGCGCCCCTTTGATGGAGACGAGGCGCCGTCCAAGAGCGCCCACTGTCGTGCGAGGTTCAGGGAGGACGCTCATGAAGACGATGAAACTGGCGATTGCCGCGCTGGCGGGAACGCTGCTCGCGGGCTCGGCTTTGGCGCAGGACAAGCCCAAGGAGCTGGTGGTCGGCATCGCGACTTTCCTATCGGGCCCGGCCTCGGTCTTCGGTGTGCCCGGCCGCAATGCCGCTGATCTCCTGATCGCGGAGATCAACGCCAAGGGCGGCGTGCTCGGCGTGCCTCTGAAGCCGGTCTATGTCGACGAGGGCGCCGGCACCAACCAGCTCCTCTCCGAATATCGCCGCGTCGTGCAGGAGCAGGGCGCGCAGGTGATGCTGGGCGCGATCTCGTCCGGCTCCTGCAATGCGCTGGCGCCGGTGGCCGAGGATCTCAAGGTCGTCAACGTGATGTGGGATTGCGGCACGCAGACCATCTTCGAGGACGGCAAGTGGAAGTATTCGGTCCGGACCCAGGCCCATGCCGGCGCCGAGATGATGGCGACGCTGCTCTACCTGATGAAGGTCAAGCCCGACTTCAAGACGGTCGCCGTGGTCAACCAGGACTATGCCTGGGGCCGTGAATCCTGGGCTCTGTTGCAGGCGGGCCTGAAGGCGCTGAAGCCCGATGTCCGCGTCGTCGCCGAGCTCTTCCCGAAGTTCGGGGCGCCCGATTTCTCGACGGAGATCACCCGGCTTTCGGCGTTGCGGCCCGATGTCGTGATCTCGACCTCCTGGGGCGGCGATCTCGATACCTTCGTCCAGCAGGCGGCGGCGCGCGGCCTGCTCAAGCAGTCGACCTTCGTGCTGCCTTTGGCTGAAAGCTCGCTGGAGCGGCTCGGCAATGTCCTGCCGGAGGGCGTGATCGTCGGCTCGCGCGGCGACCACTACTGGCTGCACCCAAAATACAAGAACACGCCGGAGATGCAGGGCTTCGTCAAGGCGTACAAGGACAAGACCGGAGTCTACCCGATCTACCCGACCTTCCACATGCAGCAGGCCCTGACCGGGTTGGTGAAGGCCTATGAGAAGGCGGGCGCCGGCGGCAAATGGCCGAGCAAGGAGGAGATCATCGCCGCCTTCGAGGGGCTCGAGTTCAAGTCGCTCACCGGCACGATCACCATCCGCGGGGATCATCAGGGGCTGGAGGATCAATTGCTCGGCACGACCAAGCGCGTGCCGGACTATCCCTTCGCGGTCTACGACAAGATGGCGCTCTATCCCGGCAAGCTGGTGACCACGCCGCTCGGCGAGAAGTCGCTCGACTGGTTCGCCAAAGTGAAGCCCGACCTCGTCACCGACAAGTCGATCGAGACCTTCGACTACGCGAAGTGAAAACGGCCAAGCGCGACGCGAACCCCTCCCCCTTGTGGGGAGGGGCAGGGGTGGGGGTCGAAAAAGCCGGAATGCCGGATCGATCGTTCGCCACCCCGCTGTTGCTAGGCGCCTCGTCCTGCATCCGCTCGCCGAGCGGAGCCACCCCCACCCCTAACCCCTCCCCACAAGGGGGAGGGGAACTCGGTCGCGGATAACCGATGCCACCTGAAATGCTCTTCCTCGCCGCGCTCGACGGCCTGGCCTATGGCTCGCTGATCTTCCTCGTCGCGGTCGGCCTGTCGCTGATCTTCGGCGTGCTCGGCATCGTCAACGTCGCCCATGGCTCGTTCTATGCGATCGGCGCCTATGTCGCGGCGGCCGGCGTGCTCGCCATCGGCGCGGCGGGATTGCCGACCTGGCTCGCCTTTCCAACGTTGCTGATCGCGGCCGCGCTGGTCGGCATCCTCGTCGGTGGTCTCGTCGAGATCGCGCTGCTGCGCCGGGTCTACGGCAAGGAGGAGGTGCTGCAGCTGATCGTCACCTTCGCCGTGTTCATGATCCTGGAGGACGCGCAGAAGGTCGTCTTCGGCGTGCAGCCCTATTTCGCCAACGCGCCGATGAACTGGCTCGGAACGGTCGAGGTCTTCGGCATCTTCTACACCAGCTACCAGCTCATCCTGATGCCGCTGGTCGCAGCTGTGGTGCTGCTCGGCCTGCGCTTCTTCCTGCGTCGTACCAGCTTCGGCCGCGCCATCGTCGCGGTGACGCAGGACCGCGAGGCTGCGACCGCGATGGGCATCGACGCGGCGCGGGTCTACCTGATCACCTTCATCATCGGCGCCTCGCTGGCGGCGCTCGGCGGCGCGCTCGCCTCGGCCACGACTTCGCTGACCCCCGGTATCGGCGCCGGCACGCTCGTCCTCTCCTTCGCGGTGGCGGCGACCGCTGGTCTCGGCCGGATCGAGGGCGCAGCTGTAGCGGCGCTGCTGATCGGCCTCGGGCGCTCGGCCGCGGTCTATTTCGCGCCGGAATTCGACGTGCTGATCCCCTATCTCATCATGATGGTCGTGCTGCTCGTCCGTCCGCAGGGGCTGTTCTCGACCGTGCAGACGAGGAAGGTGTGATGGCGCGCCAACTCGTCTTCGGCCTCGCGCTGATCGCGGCGCTCGCCGCCTTCCCGCTGTTCTCGCCCTGGTCGACGGTGATCCTCACCGTCGCGCTTTGCGAGGGGCTGGCGGCGCTCGGCATCATGGTGCTGCTGCGCGCCGGCCAGGTCTCCTTCGGCCACGGCCTGTTCTTCTCGTTCAGCGCCTATGCCGTCGCCTTCCTGGCGGCGGCCAAGGTCGGCCATGAGGCGCTGATCCTGATCCCGGTCGGCATGGCGGCATCCGGCCTGCTCGCCGCCATCGTCGGCCTCTTCATCGTGCGCTACCGCGCGATCTTCTTTGGCATGCTCAACCTCGCCATCTCGATGGTGTTCTTTTCCTTGCTGGAGAAGCTGTTCTCGATCACCGGCGGCGCCGACGGCAAGCGCGTGCCGCGCCCGACCTTCGCCGGCATCGAGTTTGGCCGCGAGCAATTCGAGCTTGCGACCTTCTACGTCACGCTCGTGCTCTGCATCCTCGCCGCGCTCTTCGTCGCGCGCTATCTCACCTCGCCCGGCGGCAAGGCGCTGGAGGCGATCAAGTCGAACGAGACCAGGCTCGAATATCTCGGCGTCTCCCCGCGCAAGGTGCTCTACGGCGCCTATCTGCTCTCCGGCCTGCTGGCGGGCTTAGGGGGAGCGATCATTGCGCTGGTCTCCGGCCACGTTACGCCGGAACTGGCCTATTGGGTGCGCTCGGGCGAATTCGTCTTCATCGCGATCCTCGGCGGCATCGGCGGCGTCGCCGGTCCCTTCCTCGGCGCGCTTATGTTCCAGATCATCCGCGGCTATGCCGCGGTCTACGCGCCCGAGACCTGGCATGCCGTGCTCGGCGTCATGCTGCTCGTGATCATCTTCTTCGCGCCGGCGGGCCTCTACGGCATCGTCGCCGGCAAGGGTGGCAAGGCACAGCGCGAGGAGGGTGGGCGATGAGCGGCGTCATCCTCGAGGCGGACGACCTGCACCTGCGCTTCGGCGGTGTGCAGGCGGCGAACGGCGCCTCGCTCAAGGTCGCCGACAACGAGCGCATCGCCATCATCGGCCCGAACGGCGCCGGCAAGACCACTTTCATCAACCTCTGCACCGGCTATCTCAAGCCGCAATCGGGCCGCGTCATCTTCGCCGGGCGGGATGTGACGCGCCTGTCGCCGCGGGCGATCACTCGCCTCGGGGTCGGCCGTTCCTTCCAGATCCCGCAGCTCTTCCTCGACAACACGGTGATCGAGAACCTCCTGCTCGCGCTCTCGGCCCGAGAAGGCTCGTGGTCGCCCTTCCTGCCCATGCGGCGGCATCCGAAGGCCGAGGAGATGTGGGCGCTGCTCGACCTGATCGGCCTCGAGGAAACCGGCAATCGCATCGTCCGCGAGTTGCCGGAAGGCATGCGCAAGCTGATCGACATCGCCGTCGCGCTTGCGCTCGAACCCAGGCTGATCTTCATGGACGAGCCGACCAGCGGCGTCTCCTCGACCGAGAAATTCCAGGTGATGGACACGCTGACCCGGGTGCTCGATGCCCGCGCCACGACGGCGGTCTTCGTCGAGCACGACATGGACGTGGTTGCCCGTTACGCCAACCGCGTCGCGGTCTGGGCCGGCGGCCGCATCGCCCATCAGGGCACGCCGGAGGAGATCCTCAGCCATCCGGAGGTCCGCGAGACCGTGATCGGGGTGGGAGTCTAGCTCATGCTGGAGATCAGGGAGCTCTCGGCCGAGATCGAAGGCGTGCAGGTGCTGCGCCGGGCCACGCTGTCGCTGGAGGAGGGCGCGACGGTCGCCCTCATCGGCCGCAATGGTGCCGGCAAGACCAGCCTGCTGCGCGCCATCATGGGCTTCATGAAGGTGACCGGTGGCTCGATCAGCTTCGACGGCAAGCCGCTCGATACGGTGAAGCCGCATGAGCGCCCGCGGCTCGGCATCGGCTATGCGCCGGAGGACAGGCGGCTGTTCTCGACCTTCACCATCGAGGAGAACATTCGCCTGCCGGCCGAGGTGATGAGGCTGGGGGAGGCCGCAATCATCAGCCGGCTCGAGCGCATCTATGCGGTGCTGCCCGAGCTCGCCGATCTGCGCCAGCGCCCGGCGGCGGGTCTTTCCGGTGGACAGGGCAAGATGGCGGCGCTCGCCCGCGCATTGATGGTCGGCAGCCGCGTCATCCTGCTCGACGAGCCCTTCCAGGGCCTCGCTCCCGTCCTGGCCAATCGCTACGCCGCCGCCCTGCGCGCTTTGCGCGACAGCCATCCCGACATCGCCTTGCTGATCACCGAATCCAACCCCAGTCTGCTGCGCAACTTCGCAGCCAAAGCCTATGCGATCGAGCGCGGCGAGGTCAGCGAGACCGTGCTGGCGCAAAGCTCGCTCGCCGCGGCCGGGCTGCATTGAAAGCCAAGGATAAGCCCTCCCCCCTTGTGGGGGAGGGTTGGGAGGGGGGTATGCAACCCGCCGCCAGACATGATTTGCCGTGCGGCGCATGCAACGCGTCCGACCGTGCGGCTGACTACCCCCCTCTCTAACTCTCCCCCACAAGGGGGGAGAGGACAGGTCGAGGTTCGCTTCGAAGGACTTGGAAGGACGGTTTCATGACCCAGCACTTCATCAACGGCCGGCATGTCGCCGGGCGCACCGGCGAGACCATGGCGGTGCTCGCGCCGGCGACCGGCGAGGAATTCACCCGCATCGCCTGCGGCAACGCCGAGGATATCGACGACGCCGTCAGGGCCGCCCGCGCCGCCTATGAGGGCGCCTGGGGCAAGCTCACCGCGGCCGAGCGCGGCCGGCTGATCGCGAAGCTCGCCTTCAAGGTCCAGGATCATTTCGACGAGCTGGCGAAGATCGAGGCGCAGGACACCGGCAAGCCGATGGCGCAGGCCCGGGCCGATATCGAGGCGACGGTGCGCTATTTCGAGTTCTATGGCGGCGCCGCCGACAAGGTGCACGGCCACATCATCCCGTTCCTCAACGGCTACAGCGTCAACGTCGTGCACGAGCCCTATGGCGTCACGGGCCATATCCTGCCCTGGAACTACCCGGCGCAGATGTTCGGCCGCTCGCTCACCGCCTCGCTCGCCATGGGCAATGCCGTGGTGCTGAAGCCGGCCGAGGATGCTTGCCAGACCGCGCTGCGCCTCGCCGAGCTCGCCAGCGAGGTCGGCTTCCCCGATGGCGCGATCAATATCGTCACCGGCCGCGGCCATGAGGCGGGCGAGGCGCTCTGCCGCAATCCCGGCGTCGGCTTCATCTCCTTCACCGGCTCGCCGCAGGTCGGCCAGATCATCCAGAAGGCCTGCGCCGACAACTTCATCACCTGCACGCTGGAGCTGGGCGGCAAGTCGCCCCAGATCGTCTTCGACGATGCCGATTTCGATGCTGCCGTGCCGATCGTCTGCAAGGCGATCGTCCAGAACACCGGCCAGACCTGCTCGGCCGGCAGCCGCGTGCTGGTCCAGAAGACTGTCTATGACGACTTCGTCGGCGCTGTCGCCAAGCAGTTCGCCAAGCTGCGCGCCGGCACGCCCGAGATGGACCTCGACTGCGGCCCGGTGATCAACGCCAAGCAGCGCGGCCGGGTCCAGAGCTTCGTCGACCAGGCCCGCGAGCAGGGCATTCCGGTCCTCGCCGAAGGCGCGATCGCCCAGGACGTGCCCAATGGCGGCTTCTACGTGACCCCGACCCTGTTCGGCCAGGTGCCGCGCGGCAACCGGCTGGAGCAGGAAGAGGTCTTCGGTCCCGTCCTTGCCGCCTTCTCCTTCGACGACGAGGAGGATGCGGTGAAGCTCACCAACTCCACCCCTTACGGCCTCGTCGCCGGTGTCTGGACCAATAATGGCGGGCGCCAGCAGCGCGTCGCCAAGCGGGTCCGGGCCGGGCAGGTCTTCATCAATGGCTACGGTGCCGGCGGCGGCATCGAGCTGCCCTTCGGCGGCACCGGCAAGAGCGGCCATGGCCGCGAGAAGGGCTTCATGGCGCTGGAGGAGTTCGCCGTCGCCAAGACGATCGTGCACAAGCACGGGTGAGGTCTGGCGAGATGAGTCGCGGCCAGGTTGCTTGCCCGAAGCGAGTAGCTCTGGATCGCCGAAGAACAGGTCTTGCGCCCCGCCGCAGGCGCAACCATTGATCTACTATGATCACGCGGCCGGCAGGCGATACCGTCGAGATTCTTGAGAAGCTACTCGCGCCCTTGCCGGGCCGGCGTATCCTCGACATCGGCTGCGGCAGGGGCAGCCTGCTGCAGGCGCTGGCCGAGCGTGGCGCGAGCGTCGTCGGCCTCGATCCGGACGAGGCGATGCTGGAGGTTGCGCAGAAGCTCGTTCCCAAGGCGGCGCTGAAGCACGGCTGCGCGCAGCTTTTGCCTTGGGGCGATGCCAGCATGCACGCCGCGATCTTCCTCAACAGCCTGCATCATGTCCCGGTGCCCGACATGCTGCTGGCGCTGGAGGAAGCCGCGCGCGTCGTCGGCAAGGGCGGCAGTGTCGTCGTCATCGAGCCCTTGTCGGAAGGCTCCTTCTTCGATGCGTTGCGCCTGATCGAAGATGAGACCGAGGTCAGGCACGCGGCACAGGACGCGATCGTCCGCGCCATGCGTCGCGGCATCGTCAGCGAAAGCCGGCGGATCGAATATGATCGCGTCGAAACGTTCCCAGATGCGGCTGCCTTCATGGCGCGCGCCGTCGCGGCAGATCCCGCGCGGGAGGAACGTGCGGAGGCGGCGCGCGGCAAGCTGCTCGCGCGTTTCGAGGCGCTGTCGGAGCATGAGGACGGTGGCTACGTCCTGCATCAGCCGATCAGGCTGCACCATCTCAAGGTGCCGGTCGGGTCGAAGCCGTCAGTCAATCCGGCGATGTTTGGCTGACGGGCAGCTTTCGCGGGTCCTTGACGCGCCCCGGCCATTCGCCGGTGATGCCCGGCTGGACCGGCCGCTCCAGATAGGTCGAGAGCACGACATAGCTGCGGGTCGCGGTGACGCCGGGCACGTCGTAGATCTTCGCCAGCAGGCCTTCGAGCGCGTGGGTGCTCTGCGTACGCACCTTGAGCAGCATGCAGGTGTCGCCGGCGACCGAATGGATCTCCTCGACTTCGGGATGCGCCTCGATCGCCAAGAGCGTGGTCGTCTTGCCCCAGCCGGTGGTGTCGACATGAACGAAGGCGAGTAGCGTCTTGCCGGTCGCCTCCGGCTCGATCAGCGCCGCGACCCGCCGGATCGCGCCGGAGCGCCGCAGCCGCTTCACTCGCTCATGCGCCGCCGGCGGCGAGAGGCCGACGCGCTCGCCGAGATCGGCGTAGCTGATCGTCGCATCCTCGACCAGAACGCCTAACAGCTTTCGGTCCATGGCATCGAGTTCGCGCTCGGCTCCGCGGTTACGCCGAACGCCATCTGTTTTTTCGAGCATTCGTCGATCCTCGATTGATCCAGAATTTCATTCGGTCATTCTGTCAAAATGACGAATGAAAATCAAACAGCTTCGGAGGCGCCCCGGATTCCCTCGGCAGCCTATGCGCTGTGCCTGTGCATCGGGCTGGTCGGCGCCAACTCGCTGGCACTGGGGCCGATTGCGCCACGCGTCGCCGACAGCTTCGCCAGCGACGTGCCGGCGGTAATGATGGCCTCGGCCGCCTTCGGCATCGGCACGGCAGCGAGCGCCCTGCTGCTCGCCGGATTGATCGATCGCTTCGGCGCGAGGCGCATGCTGCGCTATGCCCTGCTCGCCTTCCTGGCCGCACTCGCGGCGAGCGGCGCGGCGCCGGTTCTCTCGGCCTTCGTCGGGGCACAGTTGTTGGCGGGCCTCGCGGCCGGCCTGGCGCTGCCGTCGATCTACACGCTCGCGGCGCTGGCCGCGCCTGCCGGCCGCGAGAGCGACACGCTCGGCGTCGTCCTGTTCGGCTGGACGCTCAGCATGGTCGCGGGCGTCTCGCTCTCGGCCGTGGTCGCCGACCTCTTCGGCTGGCGCATGGTCTATGGCCTCGTCGTCGTCGCCGGGCTCGCGGCGATGGCTGGAACCACCAAGCTGACCGCCGGCGGCAACGTGACCGGGCGCGCCGCGCCGTCGCCGCTCTCGGCGCTGCGGGTTCCCGGCATCGCGCCGCTGCTGCTCGCCTGCGCCGCCTTCATGGCCTCGTTCTACGGCGTCTACGCCTATGTCGGCGATCATCTGCATCGCGCGCTGGGCCTGCCGGTCAGCGCCGGTGGCCTGCTCGCTCTGTGTTACGGCCTCGGCTTCGGGGCGACGACCTTCCTCGACCGCTGGATCGACCGCCTCGGTCCGGCCCGCCTGCTGCCGGTCTTCTTCACCGTGGTCGGCGGCGTCTATCTGGCGATGAGCCTCGTCGCTGCGTCGTACCCCACGCTGCTCGCCGTGGTGTTCTTCTGGGGCATGGCCAACCATGCCGGGCTGAACGTGCTGATCCTCAGGCTGGGTGCTCTCGATCCCTCCCGCCGTGGCGCGATCATGGGGCTCAACAGCAGCGTGACCTATCTCGCGCTTTTCGCCGGGACGACAGGTTTCGGTCCGCTCTATGCCCGTGCCGGCTTTCCGGCGCTCGCCGGGCTCGCGGTTGCGCTCATGCTGGTCGCGGCCCTTGCTGCGACGCTGGCGCCGCGCTCCGTCATTCCGGGGCAGGCCGCAGGCCTGAGCCCGGAACCCAGAACCGATGCGGGTTCTTGATAATACTGGAGCTGGCCAGCCTCTTCCGGAAACGGCATCGGTTCTGGGTTCCAGGCTCGCCGCTTTGCGGCGCCCCGGAAAGACGCAGGGCTGATCTCACATCTGGATGACGTGTCGAATCGTCCGACCTTCGTTCAGCGCGTCGAAGCCCTCGTTGATGCCTTCGAGCGGGCTCGAGCTGGTCCAGAGCTTGTCGACCGGCATGCGGCCGCGCTGATAGAGCTCGATGAAGCGGGGGATGTCGCGCACCGGGATGCAGGAGCCGACATAGGAGCCCTTCAGCGTCCGCTCCTCGCCGACGAGCCGCACCGGCGCCAGCGCCATGGTGTGGGCGGGGTTGGCGAGGCCGGCGGTCGTCGTCGTGCCGCCGCGCCGCGTGATCTGGTAGGCGAGCTCCAGTGCCTTGACCGAGCCGGCCATTTCCAGCCCGTGGTCGACGCCGCCCTTGGTCGCGGCGCGGATCGCCTCGACCACATCGGGCGAGCCGGCGTTGAAGGTGTCGGTCGCGCCGAGCTCGCGGGCGATCCGAAGCTTCTCGTCGGAGAGGTCGACCGCGATGACGCGAGCGGCGCCACAGGCGGCGGCGCCGAGCAAGGCGGAGAGACCGACGCCGCCGAGGCCGACGACCGCGACCGTTTCGCCGGCGCGGACCTTCGCCGTGTTCACTGCGGCGCCGACGCCGGTCAGCACGGCGCAGCCGAACAGCGCCGCGATCTCGTGCGGGATATCGGCCTCGATCTTCACCAGCGAATGACGCGACATCACCGCATGCTCGGCAAAGGCGGAGACGCCGACATGGTGGTGCACCGGCTTGCCGTTTTGCGAGAGCCGGCGTCCGCCGGCCATCAACTCGCCGATGCCGTTGGCGGCATTGCCGGGCTCGCACAAAGCAGGGCGGCCTTCGCTGCACGGCGCGCAATGGCCGCAGGAGGGCACGAAGACCATGACGACACGGTCGCCTTTCCAGAGGTCGGTGACGCCCAGCCCGACCTCCTCGACCTCGCCGGCCGCCTCATGGCCGAGCACCATCGGCACCGGGCGCGGCCGGTTGCCGTCGATCACCGAGAGGTCGGAATGACAGAGGCCGGCGGCGCGGACCCTGACCAACACCTCGCCCATTCCAGGCGGGGCGAGCTCGACCTCCTCGATCCGGAGCGGCTTCGACTGCGCATAGGGCGCGGCGACGGGACTTGCGTGCAGGACGGCGGCGCGGGTCTTCAAGGCGTATCCTCGTGGCTTCGATTTTTCATCTCAGCCCTCATCCTGAGGAGCGATCGGAGATCGCGTCTCGAAGGATGCTCCAATTGTCTCCAGAGCCTCCTGAAGCATCCTTCGAGACGCCGCTGCGCGGCTCCTCAGGATGAGGGCTGAGGATGGCTGCAAGAGTGGGCGGTGCGGCCGCCGCCTGTCAAAGACGAAATCCCGATCAGCCGTATAAGGCCGGCGGATCGCTCTCGTCGCCGAGCGTCGCGGTCCAGCTCTCTTCGGTGACGAGGCCGCGCAATATCTCCCAGGAGAGCTGGCCGATGGCGCGGGCAGCGGCCGTCATCGGCCGCTCGGTCGAGTAGGCGAGATAGACCTTGCGATAGAGCGAAGGCTGCTCGATCGGCCAGGTCTGGAAGACGCCGGCCTTCTCCTGCGCCCTGACAGCCATGCGCGGCAGGATGCCGTAACCGAGACCGCGCTCGGCCAGGCGCTTGATCTGCGCATAGGATTCGATCTCCACCGCCGCGTGGACGGTGGCGTTGATGCCGGCCGCCGCCTCGTCGATTTGGTCGCGCAGGCCATGGCCCGGACCGGGCAGGATCAGGTCGAGCCCGGCGGCCTCGCTCAGCGTCACCACCTTGCCGGGCGAGGTCTTGAGCGCCGTCAGCGCCGGCACGCCAAACAGGCAGAGCTCCTCGGTCAGGATATGGTGGATGCCGAGCCCCTTCGGGTCCGAGGTCGAATAGATCACCGCGAGGTCGACCTCGCCCTTGCGCAGCCAGTCGAGCACGAAGCCGCTCATCGCCTCGGCGATGCGGATGCGGACATCCGGATAGCGCTCCTGCGTCGCCTCGATCAGCGGCACGCTGAACTGCTCGCTGACGGTGCCGGGCAGGCCGATGCGGACCTCGCCGGCTGGCGCCGCCTGCTCGCCGCGGACGCTGTCACGCAGTTCGGCGAATTCGGCGAGGATGATGCGGGCCTTGGTGAGCAGGCGCTCGCCGGCCTCTGTCGCCTGCACGCCGCGCGTGCCGCGATGCAGCAGGGCGACGCCGAGTTCGTCCTCCATATGGCGCAGATGCTGGCTCAGCGCCGGCTGCGCCACCCGAAGCTTGACTGCCGCCTTGGAGAACGAGCCCTGTTCGACGATGGCCGTGAAATAGCGCAACTGGCGCAGATCCATCGCCGCCCGATCCCCCATTGGTTTTGTTTCGCCTCGCCGCGCGAGCGCGAGCTTTCGCTTATGCAGACTAGAGCGAAGCCTTATTGGCCGTCCACTCCGCAGGCGTGCATCCTTCCCCACCGGCAAGGCCTGACGTGACGCCAGGCCTCCCGCGCGAAGAAGACGGCGCTCGACGCCGCTCCCTTTTGTCCCGGAGGAACGCCATGTCGAACCTGCTCATCCCGTCTACCAGCCGCCGCGGTTTCCTCTCGGGCGCGGCGGCGCTCGCGGCCGGGGCGGCCTTGCCGAGCGGCGCCTTCGCCAAGGCCCCGCTCGCGAACAGCCAGGTGCCGTACTATTACCGCTTCATGCTCGGCCAGGCCGAGATCACGGTGGTCTCGGACGGGCCGTTGCCGCTCGGCGATCCCGGCTCCAGCTTCCTCGGCCTGCCGAAGGAGCAGGTCTACGGCCTGCTCGAGACGAATTTCCTGGCCAAGGACAATGTCGTGCTCGAGCAGAACATCCCGATCGTCAATTTCGGCGACCGGCTGGTGATGTTCGACACCGGCATGGGCTTCTCCAAGGCCTTCGGCCCGACCACCGGGCGGCTCCTGAAGAGCATGCAGGAAGCCGGCATCGACCCGACATCCATCGACGCGATCGTCTGCAGCCACGCCCATATCGACCACACCGGTGGCATCTGCTCGGCCGAGGGCAAGCCCAACTTCCCGAACGCGCAGATCTATATCAGCCAGGTCGACCATGATTACTGGCTCGACGACGCCCGCCTCGGGACGCCGTTCAAGGCCTTCGGCGACCACGCTCGCGCGAACCTGCGCCCGGTGCGCGACCGCATCGTCTTCTTCAAGGACGGCCAGGAGTTCCTGCCGGGGATCACCGCGATCTCGGCGCCGGGCCACAGTCCCGGCCATACGATCTTCAACGTCTCCTCGGGCGGAAAGTCGTTCACATTCCTCGGCGATCTGACCCATCATCCAGTGCTGCTGACCGAGAATCCGCGCGTCGAGTTCGCCTATGACTGGGATCCGAAGATGTCGGTGCAGTCGCGGGTCAGGCTGCTCACCATGCTGGCCGAGCAGAAGACGCCTGTGATGTCCTATCACTTCGCCTGGCCCGGCTTCGGCAACCTCGCCAAGGCCGGCGACGGCTTCCGGTACTATCCTGCTCCCATGCAGATGCTGCGCGGCTGAGCTGTTCCTCCCCCGGACTCAGTCTCCGCAGCGTCCATGCGCGCCTGGAAGCTCTGGCCCCAGGCGCGCATGGCGAGCAGCACCGGCTCCAGCGAGAGCCCGAATTCGGTCAGTTCATACTCCACCTTCGGCGGCACCTCCGGGTAGACGATCCGGCGCACGACGCCATCCGCTTCCAACTCGCGCAATTGCAGGGTGATCATCCGCGGCGTCGCCCGTGGCGTCAGCCGGCACAGGGCGTTGAAGCGCAGCTTCCCGCGCAGAAGCTGAAACAGCAGCACCGGTTTCCAGACCCCGCCGATCACCGACAAGGTCGCCTCGACGCCGCAGCCCGTGCGCGCCGCCGGCTCGCGGCGTGGTCTCGTTCCGGCGGAGGGGAGTAGATCTGAGACAGTTACATCCATGATAGTACATGTTCTCTTTGTACGTACTTGTTCCTGATGAGCTATGACGACACTTGCCTGCTTCCGCAATCGCACAGGGAGCATGGCGATGAAGGCCGCGTGGTATGAACGCAAGGGGCCGGCGAGCGAGGTCCTGCAGGTCGGCGAGCAGCCTCAGCCGGTCGCCGGGCCGGGCGAATTGCTGGTCAGGGTCCGCGCCAGCGGTATCAACCCGTCTGATTGGAAGGGGCGTGCCGGCTGGCTGGGACGCGACCAGATGCCGTTTCCGCTGATCATTCCGCACCAGGACGGCGCCGGCGAGGTCGTGGCAGCAGGTTCGCCCGAGCTGGAGAGCCGTATCGGTGAGCGCGTCTGGTTCTACGAGGCGTCGCTCGGTCGGCCATTTGGCGCGGCGGCAGAGTATGTCGCGCTGCCGGCGCGGCAGGTCCAGCCGCTGCCCGCCAACGTCTCCTTCGAGGAAGGAGCCTGTCTCGGCGTACCGGCGATGACAGCGCATCGCTGCGTCTTCGCGGATGGGCCGGTTGCCGGCAAGGTCGTGCTCGTCACCGGCGGCGCCGGAGCGGTCGGTCGCTACGCCATCCAGTTCGCCAAGCAGGGCGGCGCGCGGGTGATCGCGACGGTGAGCCGCGAGGAGCAGGCGCGCTCCGCCAAGGTGGCCGGTGCCGACCTCGTGCTCAACCGCCTCAGCGACGATCTTGCGGCACGCATTCGCGAGTTCACCGGCAAGGAGCGGGGCGTCGACCGTGCCGTCGAGGTCGCCTTCGGCGCCAATCTCGATCTGACCATGCAGGTGCTGGCGCCACGCGGCGTGGTCGCGACCTATTCATCAGACGCGGTTGCGGAGCCCGTGCTGCCCTATTGGCCGCTGCTCCAGCTCGATGCGACGATCCGCTTCGTGCTGGTCTACGTCATGGACGCGGCCGCGCATGACGAGGCCGCCGCCGCTATCGGCGAAGGCTTGCGCGACGGCTGGCTCAGCCATGAGGTCGCCGCGCGCTTCCCGCTCGATGAGATCGTGCAGGCGCATGAACTCCTCGAAGGTGGCCGTGTCGTCGGCAAGGTCGTGGTGATCAGCTAATCCTCGTGCAGCGGGCGCGGCACCGTCACGGGCCGCGCCTCGCGCGCCTGCGCCGCCAGTCGCACCGGCGCATTGACCGCACCGAAGCCGGCATAGCCGCCGCGCCGCTCGACGATCTCGAAGAAGAAGCGCTGGGCGAAGACGTGGGTGTAGACCTGCAGGAACTCAGCCTCGCCGTCGCGGTCGTAGAGGATGTGATGCTCGCGCAGCCGGTCGAGGAAGGCCGGCTCTAGTCCGTAGCGGGCTTCGAGGTCGTCGTAATAGTTCTCGGGGATATCGAGGAAATCGAGCCCGGCGGCGCGCATCGCGGTCACGGCTGCGAAGATGTCCGGCGAGGTGAAGGCGATGTGCTGCACGCCCGAGCCGAAATGCTCGGAGACGAAGCGCGAGGACAGTGTCCGCGTCGCCTGCGAGCCGTTGAGGATGAGGCGGACCGAGCCGTCGGCATTGACCAGCGGCCGGCTCTGCACCAGTCCGGCGGGGTCGGCGATGGCGAGTTGCGGGATGCGGTCGAGCGCGAAGAGCGAGGTGTAGAATAGCAGCCAGGACAGCATCTCGTCATAGTCCATCGACTGCGAGATGTGGTCGACATCGGTGAGCAGGGCAGGAGCGCTGCCGCCGGCACCGGTGGCGATGAAGTCGTCATGCCAGCTCTGGGCGCCGTCATGGCGCGGCTCGGTGAAGTAGATCAGGCTGCCGCCGACGCCGCGGATCGCCGGGATCTCCATCTCGTCCGGCCCGACCGACTGCTCGAAGGTCGTGTCCTTCAGTGCCCGGGCGCGCGCCATCGTCGCCTCGACATTAGCCACCCGCAGCGCCAGCGCGCAGACGCCGGGTCCGTGCATGATCGCATGCGATTGGGCGAAGCCGTCCTTCTCGGTGTTGACGATCAGGTTGATGCCGCCCTGGCTCCAGCGCGTCACCGCCTTGCTGCGATGCTCGCCGCTCTTGTGGAAGCCGAGCGCGCTGAAGAGTGTGGTCAACGCCTGCGCCGGCTCCTCGTCGAGCGCGAATTCGAGGAACTCGACGCCGAGCAGCGGCGCGCGGTCCGGCATCTCTGCCTTGGCGGGATCGCTCAGGCGAGCCGTCTGATCGGCGAGCTGGATCAGCGAGCGCAGCCCGTCGATCGCGACGCGCTTGGCCGAGCCGGCGCGGAATTGGTCGTTGAAGATCTCGAGCGAGAGCGGGCCTGAATAGCCGGTCGCCTCGACCGCCCGGAGGAAATCGGCGACGGCGAGGTCGCCCTGGCCGGGGAAGTTGCGGAAGTGCCGGCTCCAGCTCAGCACGTCCATGTCGAGTTGGGGGGCGTCGGCGAGCTGGACCAGTTCGATCCGGTCGCCGGGGATCGAGGCGATCGGCTCCAGCGGCGAGCGCCGCGCCAGCGTATGGAAGGAATCGAGGATGAGGCCGATGCGCTCATGGTTCGCCCGGCGCACGATCTCCCAAGCGTCGCGATAGTCGTTGACGTGCCTGCCCCAGGCCAGCGCCTCGAAGCCGACGCGCACATCATGCTTGCTGGCGAGGTCGCCGAGCTCGTTGAGATCATGGGCCGCGCGGTCGATCCCGCCCAGCGATTGCGGCGAGACGTTCGAACAGATCAGCATGAGCCTGGCGCCGAGCTCGTTCATCAATTCGAACTTGCGCCGCGCCCGCTCGAAGGTGCGGCCGCGCAGCGGTTCCGGCATGCCCTCGAAATCGCGGAAGGGCTGGAAGGCGACGATGGCAAGGCCGAGATCGGCGATCATCTTGCCGACATCGCGCGGATTACCGTCGAAGGTCAGGAAGTCGTTCTCGAAGACCTCGACCCCGTCGAAGCCGGCTGCCGCGATGGCCTGCAGCTTGTCGGCGAGGTCGCCGGAGAGCGAGACGGTGGCGATCGAGGTCGGGTTCATGGCTGCTCCGTAGTCAGATCGCTTAGCTCGTCATTGCGAGGAGCGTCAGCGACGAAGCAATCCAGGGGGGCGTAGAGTGCTTCCGCCCCTGGATTGCTTCGCTGCGCTCGCAATGACGGTAAGGCGCCATCACGCCGCTTCCGTCATCACGCCGCCGAGGAAGAGCTGGCCGACGCGCGGGTCGGCGAGGATGTCGGCAGCCGGGCCCTGCATGCGGGTCTGGCCGAGCTCCAGCACCAGGCCTTCATCGGAGATCTCCAGCGCCGATCGCGCATTCTGCTCGACCATCAGGATGGTGACGCCCTTGGCGCGCAGCTCCTTCAGGATGTCGAAGGTCTCCTGCACTAGCATCGGCGAGAGGCCGATCGAGGGCTCGTCGATCAGCACCAGCTTGGGATCGAGCAAGAGGCCGCGCACGATCTCGAGCTGCTTCTGCTGGCCGCCGGAGAGCGTCGAGGCCTGGACATCGGCCTTGGCGCGCAGCGACGGGAAGCGGTCGAGAGCCGCCTCGATGCGCTTCGGCATATCGGTGATCTGGCTGCCGGCCGCGACCGCGCCGAGCTCGATATTGTGGCGCACCGAGAGCTCGGGGAAGATGTTACGGCCCTGCGGCACGTAGCAGATGCCGGCTTCGAGCAGCCTGCGCTGGTTCCAGTTGGTGATCTCCCGGCCTTCCAGCCGGATATGGCCCTCGCGGACCTTGATCAGGCCGAAGATCGCCTTGAACACGGTCGACTTGCCGGCGCCGTTGGGGCCGATCACCGTGGTGATGGCGGCGCGCGGCACCTTGAAGCTCGTGCCGTTGAGGATGGTCATGGCGCCGTAGCCGCCGACCACGCCGTCGAGTTCGAGGATGGGGGTGGTCATGCTGCAGCCCTCCGAGTGTGCGGGGACGATGGGCGACGAGGCGCTCCCCCTCCCCCTTGTGGGGAGGGGATAGGGGTGGGGGTGGTGCGGCTTGGTGAGCGGCTGGAGAATGCGACGCTGGACTTGCGGGTGGGCGCTGTCCGGATACAGCGCTCGCTCCACATCGACCCCCACCCCCAACCCCTCCCCACAAGGGGGAGGGGAGTACGCGCTGCGGTTCCCATTGCGCTCAGTGCCCCAGGTAAGCTTCGATGACCGCCGGATTGGCGCGGACCTCGGCTGGCGTGCCCTCGGCCAGAACCTTGCCTTCGGCCAGCACGATGACGCGCGAGCAGAGCGACATCACGAAATCCATGTTGTGCTCGATCACCACGAAGGTCGCGCCCTGCTCGGCGTTGATGGCGCGCAGGCGCTCCTTCAAGTCACCCAGCATGGTCAGGTTGACGCCGCCGGCCGGCTCGTCGAGCAGGACGAGGCGCGGGCCCGCCATGAAGGCCATGGCGGCGTCGAGCAGTTTCTGCTGGCCGTAGGAGAGCCCGCCGGCCTTGGCGTCGGCGAGATGACCGAGCTTGAAGAAGCCGATCATCTTCTCCGCGGACTGGCTCAGGCCAGCGTCACGAGCTCCGAAGAAGCGCGACAGCATCGTGCCCTCGTGCTCCTGGCCGGCGAGGATCAGGTTCTCGCGTACCGAGAGCTCGGGGAAGACCTGCAGCAGCTGGAAGGTGCGGCTGACACCGAGCCGGTTGAGCTCGGACGGGCGCATATTGGTGACATCTAGCCCGTCGAGCTTGACCGCGCCCTCGGTCGGCTCGAGCTGGCCGAGGATGCAGTTGAACAAGGTCGACTTGCCGCAGCCGTTCGGGCCGATGATGCCGAGGATCTCGCCTTCCTTCACGGAGAAGGAGACGCCGTTCACCGCCTTGATGCCGCCGAAGGCCTTGTGGAGGTTCGAGACTTCGAGGACCTGGGTCATCGGCTGCCTCCTGTCTTGCCAGTCAATCGATTCCAGCCGCGCTCGAGCAGGCCGCTCATACCCTGCGGGCAGGCGATCAGCAGCAGCATGACGATCGCCGCGAAGATGATCAGGTAGAGCGAGCCGGCAAAGCGCAGCCATTCCGGCAGCACGACGCCGAGCAGCGCGCCGATGAAGGGCCCGAGCAGGTAGCCGGCGCCACCGGCGACCACCATCAGCAGCAGGAAGAAGCTCTGCGATAGCGAGAAGGGCGAGGGGTCGATGAATTCGACCAGTGGCGCATAGAGCGCGCCGGCGAAGCCGGCATAGGCCGAGCCGATCGCGAAGGCGAGCAGCGTGTACATGCGGGTGTCGATGCCGAGGCTCGCAGCGCGGATCGGATTCTCGCGCAACGCCGTGAAGGCGCGGCCCCATGGCGAGCGGATCATCCACCAGAGCCCGACCGCGAGCAGGAAGGTGACGACGACGACGAAGCGATGGAAGGCAAGCGCGCCGTCGAGCTTGAGGCCGAAGAAGCTCGGCCGCGGGATGTTGGAGAGGCCGAAGACGCCGCCGGTCAGCCATTGCTCATTGCGCAGGACGAGCCAGATCAGCGTCGAGAAGGCGAGGGTGACGAAGGCGAGATAGTGCGCCTTGACCCTGAGCGCCGGGAAACCGAGCACGAGCCCGACGGCGAAGGTCAGCAGGCCCGAGATCGCGAAGGAGGCGTACCAGTTGAGGCCGACCTTGCTGGTCAGCAGGGCGGTCGCATAGGCGCCGATGCCCATGAAGGCGGCCTGGGCCAGCGATTTCAGGCCGGCATAACCGAGCGTCAGATTGAGGCCCATCACGGCGACGCTCATCACCAGCCAGAGCGAGAGCACATAGGTGCCGTAGCGGCCCATGCCGGAGGGGGCGAACCAGAGGAGGATCGCAGCGGCGACCAGCGTCAGCAGCGTGCCGTCGACGGAAGCGGGGAGGGGCAGGCGGCGCGCTGCCGGGGCGGCGCCATGGGTTGCGGGCGCGGTCATACCCGGCGCTCCTCTTTGCGGCCCATCAGGCCTTCCGGCTTGACGAGGATGACGACGACCAGGAGCACGAGCGGGACGGCGAGCCGGTAGGAGGTCGAGATGTAGGCCGCCGCCATGCTGTCGACGATGCCGACGATCAACCCGCCGACGAGGGCGCCGCGGACCTGGTTGAAGCCGCCGACGATCGCCGCGATGAAGGCGAACAGGCCGATCACCTCGCCATTCGAGAACTTCGCCAGATAGATCGGCGAGATCAGCACCGAGGCGACGACCGCGAGCGCCGCGTTGATCACGAAGGTCAGCAGCACCATGCGCTCGACGGGGATGCCGAGGATGCGCGCCACCGTCGGGTTTTGCGCGGTCGCCTGCATCTGGCGGCCGAGCCGGGTGCCTCCGACGAACCATTGCAGCAGGCCGATCACGGCGAAGGCGACCGCGATGATCGCGACATGCTGCAGCGAGATCGCCGCGCCAAACACCGAGATCGTCTCGGTCGGCACGAATGAGGGGAATTTCTGCGCCTCGGCCGAGAAGCCGTCCTTGGCGCCTTCCTTCATGATGATCGACAGTGCCATGGTGGCGATGGCGAGCGGCAATACGCCGTGCCGGATCATCGGGTCGACCACGGCGAGCTTGAAGCCGACGCCGAAGATCAGGATGAAGGCGGCGATGCCGATCAGGGCGCCGAGCCAGATCGGCGCGCCGAAAAGTTTGATCGCGAGCAGGACCAGCACGGCCGGCAGCATGACGAACTCACCCTGGGCGAAGTTGATCGTCTGCGAGGTCTGCCAGACCAGGGTGAAGCCGATCGCGGCGAGGGCATAGATCGCGCCCGTGGCGATGCCGGCGATGAGATAGGCGAGGAATTCGGCCATGGCGGTGTCTCGCTTGGTGTTGGGCCGTGGGCTGGAAAGCTTGTTGTAGCCAAGGCTTTCCAGAAAATGCCGACGGGTGGAACATCCGCGGGGAACCCTTCTCCCGTGTGGGAGAAGGGCAGGGATGAGGGCCTGCTCTATCCGCAGGGGGCGCAACGGAACCATAGCGCCTTTACGATCGGCGGCGGTCCCTCACCCCTGCCCCTCTCCCATCCGGGAGAGGGGTTCCCCGCGCTTGTCCTGTCTGCCGCTCATAGTGACACGGCGTTCGTCGCTCTTACGGGTTGATCTTCGGCAGGGTCGCCGTGATCACCTGCTTGCCGTCCTTGACCTCGGCGAGGAAGCTTTCGCGGTCGAGGTCGCCATTCTTCTCGACGGTGGTCTCGATCAGGATGCCCGGCTCTTCCGAGGTCTTGATCGTGGCGCCCCGCAGCGTGTCGGCGACGCCCTTCTTGTCGAATTTCTTCTGCTTCTCGGTCGCCCACTTGATCATGTAGACGGCCATGTAGCCCTTCAGACCGTTATGGTCGGAGGCGTAGTTGTACTTGGCCTGGAACTTCTTGCCGAACTCCTGGAAGGCCGGGATCGGCGCGTCGATCGAGAGGCCGACATGGCCCTTGACGCCATTGGCGGCATCGCCGGCGAGCTCGATCACCTTGGCGCCGAGCAGCGTCGTCTCGCCGACCATCGGCTTGGTGATGCCCTGCTGCTTGGCGGCGCGCAGGAAGCGGGCGCTCTCCTCCTCGTTCAGATAGACGAAGACAGCATCGGCATTGGCGTTCTTGATCTTGATCGCGTCGGCGGCGAAGTCGGCCTGGCCCTGCTCGGTGGCGACATCGGCGGCGAGCTTGATGCCGGCCTTCTCCAGCTCGGGGATGATCGCGTCGCGCCCGCCCTTGCCGAAGTCGTTGTTGACCCAGACGACAGCGACCGAGCCGGCCTTGACCGTGTCCTTGAGGTATTTGGCGATCTTCGGCATCGCCGCGCTCTGGCTGAGCGAGGTGCGGAACAGGTATTGGTTGCCCTGCTTGGTCAGGCCCGCCGCCTCGCCGCCGACGAGCTGGGCGATCTCGGCACGCTGGGCGATCTGCATGGAGGCGCCGATCGGGCCGGAGAAGACCGGGCCGAGCACGGCATAGGTGCCCTCGTCGATGGCGCGCTGCACGGCGGCGCGGGTGTTACCCGGATTGGTCTGGGTGTCGTAGTGGACGATCTCGATCTGCTTGCCGAGGATGCCGCCCTTGGCGTTGATGTCGGCGACAGCGAGGTCGATGCCGTTCTTCCAATTGGTGCCGGCGGTCGCGCCTGCGCCCGAGAGTTCGACGACGTCGACCAGTTTGACCTTGTCCTGCGCCAATGCGGGCAGGCTGACGGCCATGCCGAGCACAGCGGCAATGATCCAGTGCTTCTTCATTCTCGTTTCCTCCACTCGTCTTTACGTCTTTTGATCCCCGCCCGGTGATGCCGGGTCGTCTTGCTCAGGCAGCCCGTTCGGCTCCCTCGCGCGCCGCGATCACGGCGTCGAAGGCGGCGCCGATCACGGTCTCCGACGCCTCCAGCCCGGTGAACAGCCGGAAGGCGTCGACCGCCTGGTGGATGGCGAGCTCGCGCCCGGTCATCACGGTCGCGCCGGCCTTTTGCGCCGCTTTCAACAGCGGAGTAAAGAGCGGGTAGTAGACTGCGTCGGCAACCCATTGCGACGCATGGATCGCATCCGCCGTGATCGGGATGCCACGGTCCGGCAGCATGCCGATCGGCGTGCCGTTGACGATGCCGGCGGCGCCCTCGGCCGCATCCTCGGCGCTGGTCGAGATCACGGTCTCGGCGCGCTCGCCCAGAGCGGCTGCGAGTGCCTCAGCCTTGGCCCAATCGGTGTCGTAGAGCCTGAGGCGACTGACGCCGCTGCCGGCCAAGGCGAAGGCGATCGCCTTGCCGACGCCGCCCGCGCCGATGATCGCGACCGGCTTGTCGCCATCCTGCCGGCCGAGCCGGCGATAGGCGGTGGCGAAGCCGGTGGCATCGGTGTTGTGGCCGGTCAGCTTTCCGCCGTCGACGACGATGGTGTTGACCGCGCCCATTGCGGCAGCCTGCTCGGACAGTCCGTCGAGCAGCGGCACGACCGCTTCCTTGTAGGGGAAGGTGACGTTGATGCCGGAGAAGCCGAGCCGGCGGATGCCGTCGAGCATTGCGACGAGATCGTCGCGCCCGGCGCCGGCGACCTCGATGAGATGGTAATGCGCCTCGATTCCGGCGGCGCGCGCCGCCGCTTCCTGCGCCGCCGGTGTCGCCGAATGCGCAATCGGCGAGCCGAGCAGCCCGAGCAGCACGCGTTTGCTCTTCCTGGCGGTGACGATGGTCGACATTCCGTTCCCTCTAGAGCCGGATCCGATCAGGCTGAATCAGCATGATCGGTGAATCCGCCTCTCACTTTTATCCGGCGCGCTCGTCTTGGCGGGCTTGCGCAATAGCCTGCAGCTAAGCCGATTTGAAGCCGTAACGCGATAACCAATTCGTCGCTGTAGCCTAACTTGGTGTTATCTTTCTGCGGCGAGTCGCGGTGAGATGACGGCGGTCATCTCCTCGCGCAGCAGGCGGACGAAGGTTTCGGCGTAGAGCGAGGGCGCCTTGTCATTCTTCATCGCGACATAGGTCTGGAAGCAGGTCGGCTCTTCGATCGGGATCGTGACGATCCCCTGCATCGAGCCGTGCGCGACGGTGAACTGGTCGATGATGGCGATGCCGAGGCCCGCGCGCACCAGCGAGCAGACCGTGGTCCCGAAGCGTGCCTTGATCGCCATCTCATAGCGGAGCTTCTGGCGCTCGAAGATCTCGCTCATGATCCGCCCATAGGGATCGGTCGGGTCGATTCCGATCAGCGGATGCTGGACGATCTCGCGCGCGGAGATGCTGGTGCGCCCGGCGAGCGCGTGGTTCTGCGGAACGATGCACAGCAGCTCGCCCATCGCCAACGGCATGAAGTCCAACCCGGGATGATCAAGCTTGTAGCTCATCGCCACGATCTCGCCCTTGCCGAGCAGAAGGTAGTCGAGCGCCTCCTCGATCTTCAGGATGTTGATGTCGATGCGCAGGTCGGGATGCTTGCGCCTGAGACGCTCGATCGCGCGCGGCACCATGACGTGGCAGATGCTTGGCACTGAGCCGAGCTTGAACTCGACATCGCCGCCGCGCTCGATCCGCGCCAGCATCGAGTGCAGGTCGTCGACCTTGCGGTAGACGCCGTTGATCTGCTCGAAGATGTCCTTGGCTTCAGGGGTCGGCACATAACGGCCGTGCCGGCGGTCGAACAGCTTGAGCCGGAGCGTCCGCTCGGTGTGCTTCATCAGCCGGCTGATGCCCGGTGCCGAGACGTTGAGCAGCTTGGCCGCGCCGGCGATCGTGCCGGTGATCATGATCGCCCGGACCACCTCGATCTGGCGCAGCGTCAGCATGGATCGCGTTCCCCCTGTCGGCTTCTTGCCGGCAGCGGAAGCGAGGGGCGCCTGCCTGTCAAGACGGGATGGCGGCAGTCCGGCTTGAGCAAGTTGACTCCCGCATGATTTGCCAGTCACCTCCCGTTAGGTCGTCGATCGATCCGGGGGGATGGCATGGCGGAACAACTTCATCCCGCGGCCCCGCATCACCTGCCGGCGTTCATCACCAGCCCGGGCGGGACCGATTATCTGATGGTCGCCGCGGCGGTCATCCTGATCGGCGCCGTGCTCGGCATCGGCCTGCTCTTCCTGCGCCTGCACACCTTGCCCGAACGCATCGCCCACAAGACCCACAAGCTGCAGTTCGAGATCGTCGCCGTGCTCGGTCTGCTCGCACTGTTCACCCATGTGCATCTCTTCTGGGTTATCGGCCTGTTCCTCGCTCTGATCGACATCCCCGATATCCCCGGGATGTTCGGCCGGATGGCGGGCGCGCTCGAGAAAATCGCCGGCATCGCGCCCGGCCATGGCGGGGAGGCCGCTTCGGACGTGGAGCACGGCGTCACTCCGCCGGACGACAAGTCGGTGCAGGTATCGGTCGCGGCCGCGCCGACCGGCCAGCATTGAGGGAAGTGCGATGCTCGAGCTTCTCGTCTGCGCGCTCTTCACCATCGTCCCGGACTATCTTTACCGCCGCTACGGCCAGGGCAAGCGGCTGGGCAAGGAGATCACGCTCTATTCGATCTGGTTCGAATTGCGCTGGGGCATCGTCACCTGCGTCATGCTGACGGTCGGCCTGATCACAGTGATCTTCTACAACCATCCGTCGACGACCAGCGCCACGGTGTTCTTCCGGACCGTGCCGATCGTGCCGGAGATCAATGGCCGCGTCGCGCAGGTCCATGTCGGCTCCAGCCAGAAGGTCGAAAAGGGCGCGCCGATCTTCACGCTCGACAGCAGGACGCAAGAGGCGGCCGCCGAGGCTGCCCGCCGCAAGATTGCCGAGGTCGACGCGACGCTGGTGGTCGCGAAAGCCGATATCCTGGCCTATGACGGCAAGATCCAGGAGGCGAAGAGCGCGCTGCAGCAGGGGCTCGACGAATTGCAGACCAAGCGCGAGCTAAGGCAGCGCAATGAAAACGTCGTCGCGACCCGCGAAATCGAGCGGCTGGAGAACATCGTGGCCGGTCGCGAGGCCGCCGTTGCCTCGACGACGGCCTCGCAGGCGGCGGCCCAGACCAAGATCGCGACGCTGCTGCCGGCCGAGCGCGCCAGCGCCGAGGCGGCATTGGCGCAGGCCGAGGTGGAGTTGGGCAAGACCGTGGTGCGGGCCGGCTTCGCCGGGCATATCGAGCAGTTCACGCTGCGAGCCGGCGATATCGTCAATCCCTTCATGCGGCCGGCTGGAATCATCATTCCGGAAGAGGCGGGGCGTGGAAGGTTGCAGGCCGGCTTCGGCCAGATCGAGGCGCAGGTGATCAAGGTCGGCATGCTGGCCGAGGTCACCTGCATCTCGAAGCCATGGGCGGTGATCCCGATGGTGGTGACCGGCGTGCAGGACTTCATCGCCGCCGGTCAGATCCGCAGTGGCGAGCAGTTGATCGACGCGCAGCAGGTGATGCGGCCGGGAACGATCCTCGCCTTCCTCGAGCCGCTCTATCAGGGTGGGCTCGATGGCGTGACGCCGGGCTCAAGCTGCATCGCCAACGCCTATAGCAGCAATCACGACGTGATCGCCGCCAAGGACACCGGCACGTTGCGCCGCATCGCCCTGCATGCGGTGGACGCGGTCGGGCTGGTGCACGCCATGCTGCTGCGCATCCAGGCGCAAGTGCTGCCGATCAAGATCCTCGTCCTGAGCGGGCATTGAGTCCGCTGGCGACTGGCCAGCCTCCGGTGGGTCAGAAACGTCGCCCGGCTGGACCGGATGCGGCCGGCCGGGGCGGCCTCTGCTGCCGGGCCGTCGCGTCGAACGCTCGGAACGCTTCGATGCTCGCCCGGCCGTTGCGCATCGCCGCGCCCATGCGGCCATCGTGCATCATGCCGTAATTCTCGATCTGAGATTCGTGGATGCAGCCATCCATCCTGTTGCAGGCTGCTGCGGGGCCTGCGGGCAGGCTTGCGGACAAGGCGATGATGGCCGAGGCGGCTAGCGCGCCGGCGATGATCCGTAGGACCATCGGCGTTCTCCATGGTCGTCGGACGGGGCGTATGCGAGGCGCGGCAGGGCGCCTCACTTCCTGCTCTTCTTTTTGTACTGGGCGTAGAACTGGTCGGCCATGCTGCGCAGCGCCCGGCCGATATTGGCGTATTCGTACTCGTTGAGATTGGCGAGCGAGGCGCGGCCCGCCGGCTGCTTCGTGCCGAAGCCACGCCCCGGCAGCAGCACGATCCCGGTCTCGTCGGCGATCCGGAACAGGAAATCGCCGGCGGCCGAACGATCCAGGACCCATTTGGCGAAATCGTCGCCATAGAGCTTGCGGGCGATCTCCTCGAGATCGAGCAGGGTGTAGTAGTCGACGGCGTTCGGATCTGTATCCTGCTCGATGCCGAGCTCGCGGTAGAGCGCGGCCTCGCGCCGGCGGATCAGCTTCTTCAGCTCGGCCTTGTAGCTGTCGCTCTCGTCCATCAGCGCGAACAGTGAGAACAGCACCATCTGGACCTGCTGCGGGGTCGACAGGCCGGCGGTGTGGTTGAGCGCCACCGCCCGGCTGTCGGCGACGATGCGGTCGATGAAGCGCAGCGAGCGCACATCGGGCAAAAGCGAGCCATAGCGGTGGTCGAGGCCCTTCTTGGCCTTTTCGGGCAGGGCGTCGAGTGCACGGTCGAAGACATTCTGCTTGTGCGTGGCGATCACGCCGAGGCGCCAACCCGTGGCCCCGAAATATTTCGAGAACGAGTAGACCAGCATGGTGTTCTGCGGGCAGGTCGCGAACAGTGAGCGGAACCCGTCAGCGAAGGTGCCGTAGACGTCGTCGGTCAGGATGAACAGGTCCGGCCGGTGCTCGCGCACGATCGCGGCGACACGGTCGAGGCTGCGGTCGTCCATCTTCACCGAGGGCGGATTGCTCGGATTGACGCAGAAGAAGATCTTGATCGCCGGGTCCTTCAGCTTGTCGAGCTCCTCGTCCGGGAATTGCCAGCCTCGCGCCGGATCGGCGTTGATCGCGACCTCGACGAGCCCGTATTCGTCGAGCTCGGGAATCTCGATATAGGGCGTGAACACCGGCAGGCCGATCGCGACCTTGTCGCCGCGCTTGAGCAGGCCGTTCTGCTTCAGCGTGTTGAAGATGTAGGCCATCGCCGCCGTGCCGCCCTCGACGGCGAAGAGGTCGATGCTGCCGGCCGGCAGGAAGCCGCCGATCATCTCCTTGACGATGTATTGCTTGACGATCTCCTCGCTGATCCTGAGCATCCGCGGCGGCACCGGATAATTGCTGCCAAGGATGCCTTCGACCATCTCGTGCAGGAAGTCCGAGGGGGGCAGGCCGAGCTGGTCGCGGACATAGCTCAGCGCCCGACCGAGGAAGACGACGCCCTGCTGGTCGCGGTGCTCGGCGGTGAAGCGCTCGAAGCGGCCTTCGATGCCCTCGATCTTCGGCAGGCCGCCGACGCCGTTCTCCATGTAGGAATAGGAGAGTTCGGCCTCGGCCGTGGCGAACAGGCCGAGCCGGAAGAAGGCGCGGCGGGGCAGGGTCGCCAGGAAATTGGGATTGCCGCGGCCGGCATTGAGCATCAGGCGGTTCGCCTTGCCCGAGGCCAGCTTGATCAACTCATCCTTCAGCTCGAACGGGCTCAGCTTGGCGTACTTCGAATAATCGGTGGTCATGGCAAACTCCGATCGGTTCAGGCAAAGGCGACGACGAGCGGCCCGAGCAGGGTCAGGAAGACGTTGGCGAGCGCGTAGGTGATGGCGAAGGGCGTGGTCGGGATCGAGTTCCCGGCCTTGTCGAGGATCTCGCCGAAGGCCGGGTTGGCGCTGCGCGAGCCCGACAGGGCGCCGGCGAAGATCGCGGTGTTGTCGTAGCGCAGGACATAGCGGCCGAAGAGCATGGTGATCAGCAGCGGCAGCAGGGTCACCACGACACCGATCAGGAAGATCGACAGGCCCTTCTCGGCGATCGTGCTGACGGCCTGCAGCCCCGATTGCAGGCCGACCACTGCGACGAAGCCGGCAAGGCCGAGATCGCGCAGCAGCGTCGAGGCCGCGCTCGGCATGTTGCCGAGCGCCATGTTGCGGCTGCGATACCAGCCGAAAGCGAGGCCGGAGAGAAGCGCGCCGCCGCCGCTGCCGAGAGTCAGCGGAATATCGCCGAACCGGACCACCAGCAGGCCGATGAGCAGGCCGACGACGAGGCCGAAGCCGTGGAAGACGAAATCGGTCTTGTCGCTTGGGATGATGACGCTGCCGACCTGCCGCGCCACGCGCTGCACGTCCTCGGCCGTGCCGTAGAGCGTGGCGACGTCGCCCGGTTCGATCACCGTCCCGCCCTCGAGCGGCAACGGAGTGCCGGCCCGCTTGATCGCGACCACGTAGACGCCATGGCGCAGATCCGCGGCCGTCGATGTGCGGATCTCCGCGACGGTACGCTTGACGAAGGCGGTCGCGGTGATCGCGACGTCGCGGGTGACGACGACCACGTCCATGCCCTCGGAGGATTCGAGTTCCGGCCCGAGCTGCTGCGACAGGCCGACCACGCCGGAGCGACGCCCGACCAGCAGGACGATGTCGCCGGACTGGAGCTTGAGCGACGGTTCCGTGCCGATCAGCGCGCCGCCCCGCTTGATCCGTTCGATGCTGATCGGCTGGGCGCTGGCGCCTTCGACCTCGGCAACGCTGCGGCCGGCCGCGGTCTCGATGCGATAGATCCGTCCGATGAGGTCAGGCGCCGCCGCATGCTCGCCGACACCGTAGCTGCGCGCCCCGGCCAGCATTTCCGCCTCGGCCTTGATCGCGTCGTCGCGAATGCTCCGCCGCATGAACCAGGGCAGGATGTTGACGCAGACGATGATCGCGCCGAACGAGCCGAAGATGTAGGTGACGGCATAGCCGATCGCGACATTGGCCTGCAGGCGTTGCGTTTCATCGGCAGCGAGGCCGAGCTTGCCGATCGCGGCGCCGGCCGTGCCGATGATCGCCGATTGGGTCAGGCCGCCGGCGGCGATGCCGGCCGCGAGCCCCTTGTCGAGGCCGAAGACGCGCGCCAGCACGATGACGGTGAGGAGCCCGCTCACCGCCAGCACGGTCGCCATCGCGATCTCGCGCAGCGACTGGCGCCCGAGCGAGCGGAAGAATTGCGGCCCGCTCTCGAAGCCGACCGCATAGATGAACAGGGCGAAGAGGACGGATTTGATGCCGTTGTCGATCGAGACGCCGACCTGGCTGATGATCACCGCGACCAGAAGCGAGCCGGCGACCCCGCCGAGCTGGAACTTGCCGAACTGGAATTTGCCGATCCAGTAGCCGAGCGCCAGCGAGAGGAACAGGGCGATTTCAGGGGACTGGTTCAATACGGCATGGAGCCAGGACATGAGCGCTTCCCTCGACATTGAAGTCTTCGGAAACCAGGTTGCCTGAAGGCAATATTTGGTAAAATTATAATATCTTTGGTTGCTTCAGCGTACAGTACTCAACCATTGGGCGCGCTGTCCAGTAAGTTTGGCGGTTGAATTCTGACGTGTTTCCACAGCAAGCGTGCCGGTGCGCCCGCCATCGAAACAGGGCATTCAGCAACGGGAAAGGGCGGCAGGCTTAGAGCACGTCGCGCACGCGCACCAATGTCGAGTCCATGTGCTTGCCGATGATCACGGCGAGCGCGTCGCCGTCGCGCTTCAGGAGGGCCTCGATCATCTCCTCGTGCTCGGCCACGGCGCCGGCCCATTTCTCCGGGCCTTCATTGCCGATGAAGCGCAGGCGCTTGATCCGGGCCTGGAGCGTGCCGTGCATCTCGACCAGCACGCTGTTACCAGAGGCGGCAACGATGGCGCTGTGGATCGCCTGGTTCAGCTTGAAATAGTCGAGCCGGTTACGGACCCGGTAGAGCTCCATCATCTCGTCGTGCAGCGCCTTGATCGCGGCGATGGCTTCGTTGCTCGCCTGGGCACAGGTCATTCGCCCGCCGAGCTGTTCCAGCGTCTTCAGCACTTCGAGGATCTGCAGCAGGTCGTGCGCCGAGAACTTGCGGACGACCGCGCCCTTCGCCGGCTGGATCTCGACGAGGCCTTCGCTCGCCAGCGTCTTGATCGCCTCGCGCAGCGGTGTGCGCGAGACGCCGAGCTGCGCCCCAACGGCGCCTTCGTTGATACGCTGTCCGGGCGCGAGCCTGCCCTCGATGATCATGTCGCGCAGCCGTTCGAGCACCTCCTCGTGCAAGGTGCGCCGCGTGATGCGCGGATAGGCGTCCTGCGCCTCGCTCGACATGCGGGCCTCGTTCGTCATCGCGGCTCTCCTTTGTACCTGTACGGCATGGCGCTTTCGCGCTGTCAACGCGGCCGGCCCGGCTGCAATGTGGCCGTTCCAACTGGACGCGGCCTCGCCTGTGGACAGGCGAAGCCATCGCCGGACTCACGGCAGGGTAGTGCAGTTAGGTTATGCTGCATACAGCATACTTGCTTTCGCGATGTCCCCCATGATAGGCCGGAGCCAAGCAACCGGCTGCGGCCGGCCTCGGGAGGACGAGATGGATATCAAGGCGCAGGCTTCCTTGCCGGTGATTGCGGTCGCGATGGGTGATCCCTCCGGCATCAGCCCGGAACTCACTGTCCGCATCCTGGCTGAGCCCGACCTGCGCAATGCCGCCCGCTATGTCGTCTTTGGCGATCTGCGCCTGTTCCAGCTCGGTGCCGACGATGCCGGCCTGAAGCCTGATCTGCATGTCGTCGGTGAGGGCGATGCCCTGCCGGCCGATGCCGGCAAGCCGATCTTCGTCGACCTCGGGAACCATGATCCGGCCGACCTCCAGCGCGGCAAGGCGACGCTCGCCGGCGGCAAGGCCGCGACCGACAATTTCCGCCGCGCGCTGCGTCTTGCTGCGTCCGGTCGGGCCGACGCGGTGTTCTTCACCCCCTTCAACAAGGCGGCCATGCGCTTCGCCTACCCGGGCTATGACGACGAGATCCGCTTCGTCCGCGATGCGATCGCATTCGAGGGCCCGGCCAGCGAGTTCAACGTGCTGGACCAGCTCTGGAACGCCCGCGTCACCTCGCACATCCCGCTCTCCGAGGTCGCGCAGAACATCACCCAGGAGCGCATCCTGCGCGCGCTCGACCTGGCCGACCGGAACCTGCGGGCCGCCGGCTTCAACCCGCCGCGCATCGCGGTGGCCGGCATCAACCCGCACGCCGGCGACGGCGGCAATTTCGGCCGCGACGAGATCGAGGTGATCGAGCCGGCCGTGAAGGCGGCGAAGGCCAAGGGCTACGTGGTCGAGGGGCCGTTCCCGTCCGACACCGTGTTCCTGCGCGCCAAGAACGGCGATTTCGATGCCGTGCTGACCATGTATCACGACCAGGGCCAGATCGCGATGAAGCTTATGGGCTTCGACCGCGGCGTCACGCTGATCGGCGGCTTCCCGTTCCCGATCTGCACGCCGGCCCACGGCACCGCCTACGAGATCGCCGGCAAGGGCATCGCCAATCTCGGCGCCACCCGCGCGGCGCTGTCGCTCGCGATCAAGATGGCGAGCGAAGGCAAGGCGGCGCGCAAGGCCGCCTGAAAATTACGACCCGGTGAAGCGGCCGCGAAGAGCCGTGCCTGATTTCAACGATCATCCAGGGAGAAACAGCATGAAACGTTTTTGCATTGCGGCCGGCCTGGCCGTCGCGCCCTTCGTTGCAGTCGTGGCCCCGGCCGCGGCCTGGCAGCCGACCAAGCCGATCGAGTTCGTCGTGACATCGGGTCCCGGCGGCGGCACCGACAATTTCGCTCGCATCGTCCAGTCGATCATCGCCAAGCACAAGCTGGTCGAGCAGCCGGTCGTCGTGCTCAACAAGGGTGGCGGCAGCGGCGCCGAGGGTTACATCTATGGCAAGGGCGCCAAGGGCGACGCCCACAAGGTCGTCTTCGGCACCAACAACGCCTATCTGCTGCCCTATGTCGCCAAGCTCGGCTACAAGCTCTCCGACCTGACGCCGGTCTCGGCGCTGGCGCTCGACGAGTTCCTGATCTGGGTCAAGGGCGATGCGCCCTTCACCGACGCCAAGGCCTATGTCGAGGCGGCCAAGGCCAAGCCCGGCAGCTTCAAGATGGCCGGCAGCCAGTCCAAGGACACCGACCAGACGCTGACCGCGATGATCCAGGAGGCAACCGGCGCCAAGTGGATCTACGTACCCTTCCAGGGCGGTGGCGCGGCTGCAACCCAGCTCGCCGGCGGCCATGTCGATTCCAACACCAACAACCCGAACGAGAACATCGGCCAGTGGAAGGCCGGCCAGGTGAAGCCGCTTTGCGTGTTCTCGCCGGTGCGCCTCGCCAAGAGCGATCCGATCCATGACGGCAAGGGCTGGGGCGACATCCCGACCTGCAAGGAAGCCGGCCTGCCGCTCGAATCCTTCCAGATGCCGCGCACCGTCTGGCTGCCGGCCGAGGTCCCGGCCGATGCCGTCGCCTTCTATGCCGACGTCATGGAAAAGGTCAGCAAGACGCCGGAATGGGCCGAGTTCATCGCCCGCACCGCGCAGACCGCCCGCTTCATGAAGGGCAAGGAACTCACCGACTTCGTCGCCAAGGACGAGGCCGCCAACGCCAAGGTCTTCAAGAACGAAGGCTGGGTTGTGAACTGACCGCTGCCAGCTCGCCGTCATTCCGGCCGCAGCGAAGCGGAGCGCCGGAATCCATCGTTGGACGAGACGCTCTACGATGGATTCCGGATCTGCGCCGCTTCACGGCTTGTCCGGAATGACGGGCTTTGCTGAAGAGAAAAAGTAAGGAGAGCGCCGATGATCAGCCGTTTCCAGGCCGAGATCGCGACAGCGCTGGCGACGCTTGCCTTCGGCCTCGTCATCGTCAACGGCGCCCGCGAGTTCGGCATCGGCTGGGATTCCTCCGGCCCGCAGCCCGGCGCCTTCCCATTCTATTGTGGCCTGCTGATCGCGCTCGCCAGCGCGGGCACGATCGCAACGACGATCGGCCGGCATATGGGCGGTTCGGCGGCGCTCGCCGGCGTCTTCCTCGACAGGGAGCAGGGCAAGCGCGTCCTGTCCTTCTTGCTGCCGATGCTCGCCTTCGTCGTGCTCAGCGTCACGCTAGGCATGTATGTTGCGATGCTGCTCTACCTCGTCTTCGCGATGCGTTTTCAGGGCCGCTATGGCTGGCTCTCGTCACTCGCGACGGCGGTCGGTACTGCTGCCTTCTTCTATCTCGGCCTCGAGAAATTCGCCCAGGTCGGCCTGCTCAAGGGGCCGGTCGAAGCGATGCTCGGCCTCTAGAGCAGGATGCGAAAAAGTGGGAACCGGTTTTTCGCAGAAATCCTGCTCTAAACCCTTAGAATCGATCACGTTTTATGATTTTGGATCGATCCGATCCAAAATCATCGTGATCTAGACCAGCGCGCCGGAGCCCTCCCATGGAAAACTTCGCTTCGCTCCTCCACGGCTTCGAGGTCGCGCTGACGGCCCATCACATCGCGCTGATGTTCGCCGGCGTGCTGCTCGGCATCCTGGTCGGTGTGCTACCGGGCCTGGGTGCGCCGAACGGCGTCTCGCTGATGCTGCCGCTGACCTTCGCCATGGACCCGGTCTCGGCGATCATCCTCTTGACCTCGCTCTATTGGGGCGCGCTCTTTGGCGGCTCGACGACCTCGATCCTGTTCAACATCCCCGGCGAGCCGTCCTCGGTCGCGACCACCTTCGACGGCCATCCCATGGCCAAGCAGGGCAGGGCGACGGAAGCGCTGTCCTTCGCCTTCCTCTCGGCCGGCTTCGGCGCCATGGCGGGCGTCATCCTGATCACGCTGCTCTCGGGCTGGGTCGCGCGCTTTGCGCTGAAATTCTCCTCGCCGGAGTATTTCGCGGTCTACTTCATGACCTTCGCCAGCTTCGTCGGGCTCGGTGGCGCCTCGCCGCTGAAGACGCTCGTCTCGATGGCGATGGGCTTCACCTTCGCCTCGATCGGCATGGATTCGGTCTCGGGCAATGTCCGCCTGACCTACGAGTTCGACGTGCTGCTCGCCGGAGTCAGCTTCCTGATCGCGGTGATCGGCCTGTTCGGCCTCGGCGAGCTCTTGCAGACGATGGAGGAGGGGCTGCGCTTCGAGGGGGTGAAGGCCAAGGTCCGTCCGCGCGATGTACTCGCCACGGCGCTGAAGCTGCCGCGCTATTGGCTGGCGCTGCTGCGCTCCAGCATCATCGGCATCTGGATGGGCATCACGCCGGGCGGCCCGACCGCGGCCTCGTTCATGAGCTACGCCATGGCCAAGCGCTCCTCGCGCAATCCGGAGAAGTTCGGCAAGGGCGAGCCCGAGGGCGTGATCTCGCCCGAGACCGCCGACCATGCCGCCGGCTCCGCCGCCATGCTGCCGATGCTGGCGCTGGGCATCCCTGGTTCGGCGACCGCCGCGGTGATGATGGGCGGGCTGATGATCTGGGGCCTCAATCCCGGCCCGATGCTCTTCGTCGAGCGGCCCGATTTCGTCTGGGGCCTGATCGCCTCGATGTATCTCGGCAATGTCGTCGCCGTCATCGTCGTGCTCGCGACCGTGCCGCTCTTCGCCTCGATCCTGCGCATCCCGTTCTCGATCATCGGTCCGGTGATCGTCGTGGTGTGCTTCATCGGCGCTTACACCGTCGGCAACAAGCAGTTCGACATCTGGCTGGCGCTCGCCTTCGGCATCGTCGGCTATCTCTTCAAGAAGCTCGACTACCCGATCGCGCCGCTCGTGCTGGCCATGGTCATCGGCGACAAGGCCGAGGATGCCTTCCGCCAGTCGATGATCTTCAGCCAGGGCTCGCTCTCGATCTTCTGGTCGAACCCGCTGGTGGCGAGCCTGATGGCGATCGGCCTCGCGCTCCTGCTCTTCCCGCTGATTGGCTCGACCCGGCGCGGCATCCGCAAGCTGGTGACCGCGCGCGCGGCGAAGGCGTGACGGCGGCGGCATGGCTGGCGATCTTGCCGTCAAGCTCGTAACGCGTTACGCTTTCGGTTCGTTACCAGAGGTATCGCCATGGCAGCGGTCGCAGAGCGGATGCGCGATATGCGTCGTAGACGACGCGAACGAGGCTTGCGCGAGGTGCGCCTGCTTGTTTCGGACGCGCGGTCGCCAACGGTCCGCGCGCGGATCGCTCGACAGGTCGCGAGGCTCGACCCTTCCGTGGAGGAAGACGCCCTGCGCTGGATCGAATCTGTATCCGAGTTCGATAACCCGGCGAGCGACGGTTGAGTCTGAGCCGAGGCGATGTCGTGATCGTTGCGGCTGCCGGCGATTACGGCGAGCCGTGTCCGGCGGTCATAATCCAGACGGATGCAATCCCGGCCGCGCATGCTTCCGTGGTGGTCTGTCAGATGACGTCGACCTTGGTCGATGCTTCGGACCTTCGCGTCACGATCGAGCCATCGGCGGACAATGGCTTGCGCGAGCGCTCGCAGGTGATGATCGACAAGCCGGTCACGCTTATGCGCAGCCGAATCTCCAGCTCCATCGGACGTTTGAGCGTCTCCGAGATGGCGCCCGTGACGGCGGGGCTAGCCTTCGTGATCGGTGTCGCCGACTAGTGGGTCATGCGATGCAAGGCCAATGGCCATCGATCGCCGCTGCGCTCGCGGAGCGATCCGACACCAGCAGAAGGACAGTCAGCCATGACCACCGCCGGCAGACTTCAGGCCATCCAGGCCGACATCACGACGCTTCACGTCGACGCCATCGTCAATGCGGCCAACAACTCGCTCCTGGGTGGGGGCGCCGTCGACGGCGCGATCCACCGCGCGGCAGGTCCCGAGCTCCTGCAGGAATGCCGCAAGCTCGGCGGCTGCCAGACTGGCGACGCCAAGCTGACCCAGGGCTATCGCCTGCCGGCGCGCTTCGTCATCCACACGGTCGGGCCGGTCTGGCAGGGCGGCGGGCAGAGCGAGGCGGAGCTGCTGGCGTCCTGCTATCGCCGGTCGCTCGCGGTTGCAGCCGGGGCAGGGATCCGGACGATCGCCTTTCCGAGCATCAGCACCGGTGTCTACGGCTATCCGGTCGCTCCCGCGGCGAAGATCGCCGTGGCGACGGTCGCGGCCGCCCTGAGGAACGGCGCCGCTTTCGCCGCGATCACCTTCTGTTGCTTCTCGCCCGAGGACCTCGCCATCTACCAACGCGAGCTCGCCGAGGCCGGCGACCCGCAGGCGCAGTAGCTCCCACTCTCTTCCAGCCACGAACAACCGAGGCCTTGCCATGACCGAACCCTACAAGGGCATCATCCCGATCGCACCGACGATCTTCCACGAGAATGGCGACGTCGATCATGACGGCAATCGCCGGGTCATGGACCTGATGGTCGACCAGGGCGTCGACGGCATCTGCATCCTCGCCAATTTCTCCGAGCAGTTCCTCCTGACCGACGCCGAGCGCGACGAGGTCATGCGGCTCTCGATCGAGCAGGTCGCCGGCCGGGTGCCGGTCTGTGTCACCACCTCGCATTTCTCGACCCGTATCGCCGCGCAGCGGGCCAAGGCAGCGGCTGACGCCGGCGCCAGGATGCTGATGATGATGCCGCCCTATCACGGCGCGCTGCTCAAGGCCGACGAGCAGGGCATGATCGAACACTTCAAGATCGTCGCCGATGCCTGCGGTATCCCGATCATCCTGCAGGACGCGCCGCTCTCGGGCGTGACCATGACCGTGCCGTTCATGATCAGGCTCAACAAGGAGGTGCCGCTCGTCCGCTACTTCAAGATCGAGGTTCCGGGCACGGCGGGCAAGCTGCGCTCCCTGATCGAGGCGGGTGGCGACGCCATCGTCGGCCCCTTCGACGGCGAGGAAGCGATCACGCTGATGGCCGATCTCGACGCCGGCGCCACCGGCACCATGACATCGGCGATGATCCCCGATCTGATCAAGCCGATCCTGGCCGCTCATGCCGCTGGCGACCGCAGAGAGGCGGCGGCGCTCTATGCCCGCGTCCTGCCGATCATCAACTACGAGAACCGGCAATGCGGCCTGCGCTCGGCCAAGGCGGTGATGAAGGCAGGCGGCGTGATCAAGTCGGACGCCGTCCGCCATCCGCTGACGCCGCTGCATCCGAAGACGCGCGAAGGTCTGCTCGAGCTCGCGCGCGAGCTCGATCCGTTGGCCTTGCGCTGGGGGAAATAGCGCAAGCTCTTGCATTGCCCGCCCCAAAGGGCGGGCGGCGCTGGTTCAATAGGCTCCGATGCCGCCGGATGGTGGCGGCATGTTGCCCCGTCGATCTTTGGTGATGAACTCCGGCGTCACCAGAAGCATCCGGGACAGCCAGGAGCTGTAGGCTGACAGCAACTCTATGACGGCACGCATGGTCGCCTCCAAGATTGCAGAGGCGACCATAGCAGAAAAACGTGCTGTTTGCCGACGAATTCTTTGGCCTCAAGCTTTCGACCAGACCGCCAGCTCGTAGCCGTCGGGGTCGGCGAAGTGGAAGCGGCGGCCGCCGGGGAAATCGAAGGCCGGCTTGACGATCCGGCCGCCGGCCGCCTCGATGCTCTTCTGCATGGCTGAAAGATCGTCGGCGTAGAGGATCACAAGTGGGCCGCCGGGACTCACCGTGCCGATCGTGGTGAAGCCTCCCTCCAGCCGGCCGTCGGCGAAGGCGCAGTATTCCGGGCCGTATTCGGTCATCGTCCAGCCGAAGGCTTTCTCGTAAAAGCTGCGGGCGCGCGGGATGTCGGCGACCACGAACTCGACATAGTCGATACGGCGGTCATTGGTCGTTGTGGACATGGCGTCTTTCCTTGTGGTCGACCTGTTCAGCCTCCTATGACGCATCGGCGCGGCCAGCCTGTGGCAGCAGCGGAGGCGAAGCTCCATGCAATCCTGTGATGCGCAACCTAACGAAATCGCGTTGGCATGCCTGGTTTGCACGCCCTATCGTGCAGACACACGTTTCCTGATCCGGAGCCCGTCATGACCGCCACCGCCAAGCGCGGCTACGCGCCGGAGATCATCGTTGCCGCTGGCTGCCTGATCGCGCTGATCAGCTTCGGGCCGCGCGCCAGCGCCGGCCTGTTCCAGATCCCGATGACCTCCGAGTTCGGCTGGGGCCGCGACACGTTCAGCCTCGCGCTCGCGATCCAGAATCTGCTCTGGGGCCTGGGAGCGCCGTTCGCCGGTGCCATCGCCGACCGCTTCGGCATGGTGCGGGTGCTCTGCGCCGGCGCGCTGCTCTACGCTGCCGGCCTGGTGACGATGGCTTATGCCGGAACACCGCTGCAGCTTCATCTCGGCGCCGGCGTGCTGATCGGCTTCGGCCTCTCGGCCTGCTCCTTCAATCTGATCCTCGCCGCCTTCGGCAAACTCCTGCCCGAGCAATGGCGCCCGCTCGCCTTCGGCGCCGGCACCGCAGCCGGCTCCTTCGGCCAATTCCTCTTCCCGCCGATCGGCAACATCCTGATCGAGACGCTCGGCTGGCAGCAGGCGCTGATCGTCTTCGCCTTCACCTTGCTGCCGGTGCTGCCGCTCTCGGTGGCGCTGGCGATGCGCGGCTCCGGCCAGCCGGCGGCTGCACCCGGCGCGGTCGCGCTGCCCGGCCAGAGCATCGCGCAGGCATTGGCCGAGGCCTTCAAGCACCGGAGCTATGTCCTGCTCGTGCTGGGGTTCTTCACCTGCGGCTTCCAGCTCGCCTTCATCACCGTGCATATGCCGGCCTATCTCAAGGACACCGGCATGCCGGCCTGGGTCGGCGGCTGGACGCTGGCGGCGATCGGACTTGCCAACGCGGTCGGTTCGCTCGGCTCCGGCTGGCTGACGGCGCGCATGCCCAAGCGCCATCTGCTCGCCTGGATCTATCTCGGCCGGGCGGTCGCCATCGCTGCCTTCATCCTCTTGCCGCCGAGCCCGATGACCGCGATCGCCTTCGGCATCGTCATCGGCGTGTTCTGGCTCTCGACCGTGCCGCCGACTTCGGCGCTGGTCATGCTGATGTTCGGCACCAAGTACATGGCGATGCTCTACGGCTTCGCCTTCTTCTCGCACCAGGTCGGCGGCTTCCTGGGCGTGCTGCTCGGCGGTATCCTCTATGAGCAGTTCGGCTCCTACAACATCGTCTGGTGGCTTTCGGTCGCACTTGGCGTCGCTTCGGCGCTGATCAACCTGCCGATCGTCGAGAAGCCGGTCGCGCGCGCCGTGCCGCAGCCGGCCTGACGAAAGACGCACGGGCAGGATTTCGCCGTGATCTCGACCGCGACAGACTCGTAGCGATGACGACGACGATCTTGCTCAGGATCGTCGTCGAGATCGGCTGAGGTTCAGCCCGCTCCTTCGAGCAACGCCTTGCGCTTGGCCAGCTCGCCGCCGACGAAATCCATGAAGGCCCGGACGCGCGGCGCGTGCCTGATGTCGGGATGGGTCAGGATCCACAGGCCGGTCGAGAAGTCCGGGTCCGGCGGCAGCAATCGCACCAGCCCTGCCCGCTGGTCGGCGATGAAGCAGGGCAGGGGGCCGATGCCGATGCCCTGTTCGACCGCTTCCGTCAGGCCGAGCACGGCCGAGGAACGCAGCGCGATCCGGTCTGCCGGGACATGGTCGCGGACATAGCGGGCCGCCTTGACGTAACCGAGGGGGTCACCGAGTGCGACCCAGTCACGCCTGAAGAACAGCTTCGGATCGGCGATCTCGGCGGCCGTCGCCGGCGCGTCGGCGCGGGCGTAGACGGCCCAGTTGAGGTTGCCGAGGCGCCGGCCGACCAGCGTCTCGCCCGGTGAGTCGCTGGCCCTGATGGCGACGTCGGCGTCGCGGCGCGACAGGTTGAGCGTCTGGCTCGCCATGACGACGTCGAGCCGGATCAGCGGATGCGCCGCCCGGAATACCGCGAAGATCGGCAGCAGCACATGCAGATAGAGCGTGTCGGTCGTAGTCACCCGCAATTCGCCCGACGGCGCGAGGTCACGCCCCGCGAGCCGGCGCCCGAAGGCGGTGACGTCGTCGTCGATGCGCGAGGCGAGCGTGGTCATCTCCTCGCCGGCCGAGGTTGCGACATAGCCGGTCTTGCGTCGCTCGAAGAGGGCGTGACCGACCTGCTCCTCGACCTGGCCGAGCCGGCGGAACACGGTCGAATGGTTGACACCGAGCGCGGCAGCTGCCCCCGTTAGCCCGCCGGCATCGGCGATCGCCTTGATCAGGCGGAAATCATCCCAGGCGAGCTTGGACGTCGACAATGGCCACTCTCCGACGAGTCGGCGTGCAGCATTGCCGAATCTTGCGGAAATGCAAGCGGATGCAAGCGATCCCGCCGAGCCTCAGCGGGCCTCAGCGGGGCGCGGCGGCGCGTCGCAGGCGGTCGTTGATCGCTTCGCCGAGGCCGTGCATCGGGATTGGCGCAACCGCGATCGTCTTCGGGCCGCGATCGTCGAGTTGGCGAAGGGCGGCGAAGAGGTTGGCTGCCGCCTCGGTCAGATCGCCCGCGGGGCTGAGGTTGAAGGCGAGTGCCGGCCGGGCACTGCCGGTTGGCTCAGGCCCGAAGCCGAGCCAGGCCTCGCTCGATCGTGGCGCATCGGCATCGAGCCTGACTGCGGCTCGCGGCGCATAGTGCGAGGCGAGCAGCCCCGGAGCGAGCGGTGCGGCGCCGCCTTCCTCGACGATGACGAGCGCTTGCCCGATCGCCGCTTCCAGCGCCGCACGCGGCACGCCGCCGGGCCGCAGCAGGCGCGGAGCGCCGCCAAGGCAGGCGACGATGCTGGACTCGACCCCGACCGCCGTCGGGCCGGCATCGAGCACGGCGTCGATGCGGCCGGCGAGATCGGCGAGCACATGCTCGGCTTGCGTCGGGCTGACCCGTCCCGAGCGATTGGCCGAGGGCGCGGCGATCGGCCGGCCGGCCGCCTGCAGCACGGCGCGTGCAACCGGATGTGACGGCACCCTGAGCGCGACGCTGTCGAGCCCGGCGCGGGCGAGGCTGCAGATCGTGCAGCCGCTCGATGCCGGCACGACCAGGGTCAGCGGTCCCGGCCAGAACGCCTTGGCCAGCGCCAGCGCGGGCGCATCGAAAATGCCCTGACGCCGTGCCGCGTCCACATCCGGCAGATGCGAGATCAGCGGATTGAAGCTCGGCCGTTCCTTGGCGGCATAGATCGAGGCGACCGCGCGATCGTCGCTCGCATCGGCAGCGAGGCCGTAGACCGTCTCGGTCGGCAGCGCGACCAGCCTGCCGGCGCGCAGCAGTTCCGCGGCGGCGGCGATGCCAGCCTCGTCGGCGGAAAGGCGCTGTGTCTGGCGAGGGTCGGTCACGGGCGCTCTTGAAAGTTCATATGTAAACTATAACAATGCCGACGCGGCATGCGCGAACCTGCGCCGGCTGGCGCGTGGCGGCGGGCATAGTTCGTCGCTAACATCGCCGTCAAACGCAACGAGCAGAATGCCCGGCGGGAATGCGCGGGCGCCGAGGGAGGTAAGCGATGTCGTACCGTGCTCCGGTCGAGGATATCCTGGCGACGATGCGCCATGTCGCAGGGCTCGACGCCCTGATCGCCGAGGGACTCGCTCCGGAACTCGCCGACGGCGTCACCGAGGCGGTGCTGGAGGAGGCGGCGAGGTTCGCCGGCGACGTGCTCGCTCCGTTGAATATCGTCGGTGACCGGCACGGCTCCAGGCTCAAGGACGGCATCGTCGTCACGCCGCCGGGCTGGAAGGAAGCCTATCACGCCTGGGCTAAAGGCGGCTGGAACGCGCTGCCGGCGCCGGAAGCCTATGGCGGCCAGGCCCTGCCGGTTCTGGTGCAGTCGGCCTGTACCGAGATGTGGAATTCGGCCGCCTTCGCCTTCGCGCTCGGCCCGCTCCTGACAGTCGGCGCGATCGAGGCGCTGCACGCCCATGGCTCCGACTATCTCAAGGAGACCTATCTCGCCAAGCTCGTCTCCGGCGAGTGGATGGGCACGATGAACCTGACCGAGCCGCAGGCCGGCTCGGACCTCAATGCGCTGCGCTCCAAGGCCGAGCGCGCCGGCGACGGCACCTATCGCATCAGCGGCCAGAAGATCTTCATCACCTATGGCGATCACGAGATGACGGACAACATCGTCCATCTCGTCTTGGCCCGCCTGCCCGACGCGCCGGCCGGCACGCGCGGCATCTCGCTCTTCCTCGTGCCGAAATACCTGGTCAACGCCGACGGTTCGCTCGGCGCGCGCAACGATGTCCGCTGCACCGGCGTCGAGCACAAGCTCGGCATCCATGCCTCGCCGACCTGCGCGATGAGCTATGGCGACGAGGGCGGGGCGATCGGCTGGCTGATCGGCGAGGAGAATCGCGGCCTCGCCTGCATGTTCACGATGATGAACAACGCCCGCCTCAACGTCGCGGTGCAGGGTGTCGCCATCGCCGAGCGCGCCTACCAGCAGGCGCTCGCCTTCGCGCAGGAGCGCAAGCAGGGCACCGCGCTTGATGCGCCGAAGGGCGCTCCGATGAGCGCGATCATCGTCCATCCCGACATCCGTCGCATGTTGATGGAGATGCGCTCCAAGACGCAAGCGGCGCGCACGCTCTCGCTGCTGCTCGCCGCCTTGCTCGACCGTTCGCATCGCGAGACCGACGAGGCCAGGCGCAAGGCGGCGGCCGAACGCGCTGCGATCATCACGCCTGTCGCCAAGGCCTACGCCACCGATATCGGCGTCGAGGTCGCCTCCATCGGCGTCCAGGTTCATGGCGGCATGGGCTATGTCGAGGAGACCGGCGCCGCCCAGCATCTGCGCGACGCCCGCATCGCCACGATCTATGAGGGCACCAACGGCATCCAGGCGATCGACCTCGTGCTGCGCAAGCTGCCGCTCTCCAATGGCGATGCGGTCAAGGCGCTGATCGGCGAGATGCGCGGCGTCGTTGCCGAGGTGCGCGAGGCCAACACGCCCGGCTTCGGCCACAGCGCGGCGCGGCTCGGTGCGGCGGTCGACTCGCTCGAACGCGCCACGCAATGGATGCTGGCGACCATGGGCATCGACCAGGCGAGCGTGCTCGCCGGTGCGACGCCCTATCTCAAACTCTTCGCGCTCGCCCAGGGCGGCACCGGCCTGGCGAAGAAAGCGCTGGCGATGCGAGGCGAGGATCAGGGCGCCGCGGCGCTCGCCACCGCCCGCTTCTATGCCGAGCACCATGTCGGTGAAGCCACCGCGCTGGAGCTCGCCGTGACGGAGGGCGCCGGCGCCGTCGAGGATTCGGCTGCGGTCTTCGCGGCGTGAATGTGCAGCTCTCTTTGTCGGAGCAGCACCCTGGATGGGGATTCGCAGGATCCGCTCTCCGAGATGAGCTGGCAACCGCGACAGGTCCTCTCCCCCCTTGTGGGGGAGAGTTAGAGAGGGGGGTAGTCAGCCGTGAGGCTGAACGCTGGCGATTCAACGCTCACCCGGTCACCCCCCTCCCAACCCTCCCCCACAAGGGGGGAGGGCTCCCGCGTTTCGATCTCGCCGACGAGGCCACGTCAGGCTCTCACAGGCTTCCGCACGCGCATATGCAGGAACAGCGGCGCGATGTAGGTGTCGGCGAGATAGGGCACGGCCTTGGCTGTCTCAGCATCGACGCTCGGCTCGTGCATGTGCTCGAGCTGGAAGCTGGCGGCGATCAGCAGGTTGACCCAGTCACTGAGCGTGCGGTGGAAGCGCGGCACCCTGAACGGCTCGACCTTGGCCTTCTCCTCGGCCGGCGCGGCGCCGAAGCGCCAGCTCTCGATCTCGCCATCGCTGACGCGGAAATATTCGCGCACCTCGATGCCGAGCACGGTGCCGGCCTCGTCACGCATCACCTTGCGGCCCGGCGCGGCGAAGCAGGGGTGCAGGATCGAGAACTGCAGGAAGCCTCCGGGTTTCAGCACGCGCCTGGCCTCGGCGAGGACCAGATCCTGCCGCGGCATGTCCATCAGCGACATGAAGGCGGTGGCGAAGTCGAAGCTGGCGTCAGCGAAGGGCAGCGCCATGCCGTCGGCGAGGCGATAGGCGATCCCGAGCGGGTTCGCGGTCTCCATCTCCAGGGCGTGGCGGATGAAGGTCGGGGCGATGTCGATCGCGGTGATGCGCCCGCCGGCCTCAGCCAATTTGCGCGTATTCGAGCCCTCGCCGCAGCCGATGTCGAGGCCGGCCAATCCGGCGATATCAGGCAGGGTCGCGAAGAAAGCCGGAGTGTTCTGGACGTCCCGGTAAAGGTCGTAGCCGGCCCGCGCATGCCGGGTCCAGGTTTCGGCATTGGCCTCCCAGCAGGCCGCGACGTCGCTCGCTTCCATGATCCTCCTCGCCGTTCGGGGGAGGGGGCTTCTAGCGGAGCCGATCGCATTGCGCCAGCCCGCTCGCGAGGCTTGTTGCAATGACCGATGAGAGCGCGCAGAAGCCGCTCGCCGGCAAAATCTGCCTCGTCGCCGGCGCCTCGCGCGGGCTTGGGCGTGGTATCGCCAGGGCGCTCGGCCATGCGGGTGGGACAGTGATCGTCACCGGCCGCTCCAGCGAGGCCGGGCCGCGCACCGACCAGCGCTCGGAAACCTTCGAGGACACCGCCCGCGAGGTCGAGGCCGCCGGTGGCCGCGGCGAGCCCTATCGCTGCGACCACACCAATGAGCGCGAGGTCGATCAACTCGTCGCCTGGTCCCTGCGCCGTTTCGGCCGGCTCGATTGTGTCGTCGACGCGGTCTGGGGCGGCAATGAAGGCTACGACGGCGAGCGCTATCCGGACGGTTCGGCCTTCGGCGCCCCGTTCTGGCGCCGACCCGTCGCGCGGCTCGGCCAGAGCTTCGAGAGTGGCGTCTATGCGCAATTGCTGCTGGCGCGTGCGGTGGCTCCCGCGATGGTGCAGATGCGCCAGGGCCTGATCGTCACGGTGAGCTTCGATACCGCCGGCGGCTATCTCGGCGATGTCTTCTACGATCTCGCCAAGACGGCGATGAACCGGCTGACGCTGGCGATGGCGCAGGAGCTTTCGCCCTATGGCGTCACGGCGCTCGGGCTTTCGCCCGGCCATGTCCTGACCGAGCGGGTGCGCGACGCGGGCATGGCTGCCGAGACGACCGAGACGCCGCTCTATGCCGGCCGGGCGGTCGCAGCGCTCGCCGCCGACCCGAATATCGCCCGCCACGCCGGCCAGGTGCTGCATGTCGCCGATCTGGCGCGCGCCTACGGCTTCACCGATGCGGACGGCACGCAGCCGGATCGCTTCAGCTTGCAGAATTCATGAGGGAGGAGACCAATATGTCGCTCAAGGGCAAGACGCTCTTCATCACCGGCGGATCGCGCGGCATCGGGCTCGCCATCGCGATCAAGGCGGCGCGCGACGGCGCCAATGTCACCATCGCCGCCAAGACGGCCGAGCCGCATCCCAAGCTCGAGGGCACGATCTATACCGCCGCCGCCGAGATCGAGGCGGCCGGTGGCAAATGCCTGCCGCTGATGGTCGACGTCCGCGACGAGGCGAGCGTCGCGGAGGCGATCGCGAAGACGGCTCAGACCTTCGGCGGCATCGATATCGTCGTGAACAATGCCAGCGCGATCTCGCTGAGCAACACGCAGATGACCGACATGAAGCGCTACGATCTGATGCATCAGATCAACACGCGCGGCACCTTCATGGTCTCGAAATACGCCATTCCCCATCTGGAGAAGGCTGAGAACCCGCATATCCTGATGCTGTCGCCGCCGCTCGACATGAAGATGCGCTGGTTCGCGCCGCATCTGGCCTACACCATGGCCAAATACGGCATGAGCATGTGCGTGCTCGGCCTTGCCGGCGAGCTTGCGCCGAAGGGTATCGCGGTCAACGCGCTCTGGCCGCGGACAACGATCGCGACAGCCGCGGTCCAGAACCTGCTCGGCGGCGACAAGATGGTGCAGGCGAGCCGCACCCCGGAGATGATCGCCGACGCCGCCTGGATGGTCTTCAACAAGCCGTCGCGCAGCTTCTCCGGCAACTTCCTGATCGACGACAGCTTCATGGCCGGCGAGGGCGTCACCGATTTCACGCCCTACCGCGTCGACCCGTCGGTGCCGCTGATGCCGGACTTCTTCGTGCCCGAGGAGATGACGCCGCCTCTGGGCGTCAAGGGCGGGGTCTGAGCCGGCGTCATCGGTTTGACACTGCAGGACGTTTGGAGTTGGTGCAGTGCAAACCGCGCCTAGGGGCGCCTGATTCCGGATGACCGGCCATGCTCCTGATCCACGGCATCTGCCAGACGAGCGGCGACAAGCTCGTGCATCGGACTCTCGCCGTCGAGGAGGAGATTCCACCGGGCTCGATCTGGATCGACCTGCTCAATCCCACGCCGGCCGAGGATGCCAAGGTCGAGCAGCATCTCGGCATCTCGATTCCGACCAAGGAAGAGATGCACGATCTCGAGCCCTCCGAGACGATCTATGCCGAGGACGGTGCGCATTACATGACCTTGCGCGTCATCTGCCAATCGGACACCAGTGTGCCCCGGCTCGCCGACGTCACCTTCATCCTCACCGAGAAGGCGCTGGTCACGGTGCGCTATGACGAGCCGGGCGCGTTCAACATCTTCCTCAACCGCGTCACCAAGCCCGGCGGCTGCGAGCTCGAGCCGGCCGGCGTGATCGAGGGATTGATCGAGGCGATCGTCGACCGGGCCGCAGAGGTATTGCGCGGCGTCGGCGACCGCATCGACCTGCGCTCGCGCCAGATCTTCGACGGCAACAGCGCCAGCGTCGAGCAGGGCCGTGTCTATCAGGCGGTGGTGCGCAAGATCGGCCAGTACGAGCACATCATCTCGAATGTGCGCGAGAGCATGGTCTCGGTCGAGCGCGTGCTGCTCTACCTCTCGGCCAACTTCAAGCGCACCAAGAAAGCGGCGAGCGGCTTCACCCCGGAATGGCGCGCGGCGATCCGCGACGTCCAGGCGATCGAGGAGCACGCCACCTTCCTGTCGAACAAGCTGCAGTTCATGCTGAACGCGACGCTCGGCCTGGTCAGCATCGAGCAGAACAAGATCATCAAGCTGTTCTCGGTCGTCGCCGTGGTCTTCATGCCACCGACGCTCGTCGCCTCGATCTACGGCATGAACTTCGAGAAGATGCCCGAGTTGAAGTGGGAACTCGGCTATCCGATGTCGCTCGTGATCATGGTGGTCGCGGCGATCCTGCCCTACCTGTTCTTCCGCTGGAAGAAGTGGCTCTGACCCTGCCGGGGCGGGCCGCCTTCCGCTAGTCTGCTCGGATGACGCTGCCGCAGATTCTGTCCTGCTCTCTGGTCGCCGCGATGATGGCGGCCTTCGTCTGGGGCAGGCTGCGCTATGACGTGGTCGCACTTCTGGCCCTGCTCGCCGGCGTCGCGCTTGGCGTCGTCCCGGCCAAGGAGGCCTTCAAGGGTTTCTCCGACGACATCGTCATCATCGTCGCGAGCGCCCTGATCGTCAGTGCCGCGGTGGCGCGCTCGGGCCTCGTCGAGACCGCGCTCGCCCGCATCGCCCCTTCGCTGCGCTCGACGCAGGCACAGGTCGCGGTCCTCGTCTTCGTCGTCGCCGCGATGTCGGCGATCATCAAGAACATCGGCGCGCTCGCGATGATGCTGCCGATCGCCTATCAGCTCGCTCGCAAGGACGGGAAGTCGCCCTCGGTCTTCCTGATGCCGATGGCCTTCGCCTCATTGCTCGGCGGTATCGTCACGCTGGTCGGCACCTCGCCGAACGTCATCGTTGCGCGCGTCAGGCAGGAGCTCGGCGGCGAGCCCTTCGCCATGTTCGACTTCACGCCGGTCGGCATCGGCATTGCGGTCATCGGCTGCGCTTTCCTGAGTGTCGCCTACCGGCTGCTGCCGAAGGACCGCCAGGGCTCGCGCTCGCTCGACCAGGCGCTCGACATTAAGGACTATGTGACCGAGGCGCGCATTTCTGAGAAGGGGAGTCTTGTCGGCAAGACCGTCGCCGATCTCAGGAAGCCGGGCGATGACGAGGTCGAAATCGCGGCGATCCTGCGCGATGGCGAGCGCCGTCGGGCGCCGCTGCCCGACGCCGGCCTACGCGCCGGCGATATCCTGCTCCTGCGCGGCGAGCCCAAAGCATTGGAGCGCGTCGTCGCCGTTGGCGATCTTGAGCTCGTCGGCCAACACCGGTCGACACAGCGCGAGGGCTCGCTCGACCCCGCCCGCACCGGCGAGGCGATCGTCACGCAGGGCTCGCTGCTGGAGGGCCTCAGCGTCGCGCAGGTCGATCTGCACGCCCGCTTCCACATCAACCTGCTCGGCATCAGCCGCGCCGGTGAGCGCTTCACCGAACGGCTGCGCGACATCCGCCTGCGCGCCGGCGACGTCGTCCTGCTGCAGGGTGACGAGGAACTGCTGCCCGAGCGCCTGCGCGAGCTCGGCCTGTTGCCGCTGGCGGCGCGCAGTCTCGCGCTCGGCAGCGCACGCCGCCGCCTCGTCACCGGAACGATCGTCGCCGCGACGATCGCCGTGGTCGCGCTCGGACTGCTGCCGGTTGCGATCGCCTTCTTCGCCGCTGCGGTGCTCCTGCTGGTGACGCGGGCCTTGACGCTGCGCGACGCCTACGCCTCGGTCGAGGCCCCGATCCTGATCATGCTGGCGGCGCTGATCCCGGTCAGCGACAGCCTGCGTGTCACAGGCGCGACCGATGTCTTCGCTGGCTTGCTGGCGCAGCTCGGCGCTGGCCTGCCGGGCTGGGGCGCGGTCGGCCTGATGCTCGTCGCCGCCATGGCGGTGACGCCCTTCCTCAACAATGCCGCGACCGTGCTGGTGATGGCGCCGATCGGCGCCGGCTTCGCCAAGACGCTCGGCTACAATCCCGACGCCTTCCTGATGGCGGTCGCGATCGGCGCAGCCTGCGATTTCCTCACGCCGATCGGCCACCAGTGCAACACGCTGGTGATGGGGCCGGGCGGCTATCGCTTCGGCGACTATGCCAGGCTCGGCGCGCCGCTCTCGGCCCTGGTCATCCTGCTCGCCGTGCCGCTGATCCTCTGGGTCTGGCCGCTGCGCTGAATGAAATGCCTATCAGAGCGCGCAATTGTGGAGTGCGAGTTGGATGGTCCTATCATCAGCACATTCCAGGTCATAAGAGATGACGTTCTGCGCTGTCCTGAAAGTGCGACTCGGATATCCTCGGAGAGCGTGGTGTGCGAAAATGTCCGCGTATAGGATCGAACGATATGAGCCACTTAGCCGACGAGCGTCAGCGCGAGGAATGTAGCTTCGGTGAAGTTTCTCCCAATCAATCTCATGAGATGAGCTCTCGGGTGGACGCATATTTTTCAGCGGATGTTGAGACCGATGGCCCAATCCCGGGGCCATACTCAATTCTTTCGTTCGCACTTGTGTACGCTGGATCGTTCGATGGGCGGCATTTTCAGAGGCCTCGTGATTATTCAAAACGATTTTACGTTGAATTGAGGCCGATCTCTGAGAATTTTGAAAGAGAGGCGCTTCAGGTAAATGGCTTAGATCGTACGCGGTTGCTGTTAAATGGTGTTTCACCCGAAATCGCTATGACAGATGCTGCTGAATGGGTGAACTCTATAGCCGGAAGCGCGCGTCCAGTTCTTGTAGCTTATCCTCTGAGCTTTGATTGGGCATGGTTATATTGGTATTTTATAAGCTTCTCAAGGCAAGGTTCTCCGTTCGGTCATTCGCAATGCTTTGACATAAAGACTGCGCTGGCGGTGAAAGCGCATATACCAATTTCGCAATCGAGCCGCTCGAAAGTGCCCGAAATGTTGCGTTCCAGAAGAGCGCATACTCATCACGCAGTTGACGACGCCATCGAACAGGCTGAAATATTTGCAAATGTATTTGAGTGGAGTGGATCTTGAGCGAGATTGAAAGACGACGCCTCAGCACCAGCGAACGTTTCGCGAGGCTGAGAGAGGCTCTTGCGAACTCTGAGAAAATTTTAGAACAGAAAGCGTGTGTTTACGCGACTGGCTCATTTGGTAGGAAAGAGGCTGGATCAAGCAGCGATTTGGACCTGTTCATAGTCGGCCGTAGTCGACTGATGGAAGATGGAACAGATCGTCCGAGTTTGAAAAGACTCGATGAAATTTGTATAAAGGCTGATCTTATAAATCAAACCCGCCGAATGGGAATACCGGATTTTGACGGAGATGGTAAGTATTTACAGCATTATTCTGTAAATCAACTTACAAAATCATTAGGAACGCCGGAGGATGATGTAACAAATACGTTTACGGCCCGACTACTTTTGCTTTTAGAAAGCTCGCCATTAGTTGGGGTGTCGATATACGAGGAGGTGATCGAATCCGTTATTGGCGCGTATTGGGGTGATTATCCAGATCATTCTGGCGATTTTGCTCCTGCTTTTTTAGTGAACGATATATTGCGACTCTGGCGGACCTTTTGTGTGAACTATGAAGCCAGAACCGAAAGGGAGCCTGAAGAGAAGAGGATCAAGAGGAAGATAAAAAACTATAAGCTGAAGTATAGTAGGCTTATGACATGTTATTCTGCATTGATTTTTCTCTTGTATATCTTTGGCGAGAAGAAAACTGTATCTCCTGATGATGCCAAGCTCATGTGCGGGATGACGCCCACGCAGAGGGTAGAGTATATCGCGAAGGAGATGGCCGACGGTATCGTACGAGAAACATTAGTTGAGTTGCTGCGGAGGTATGAAACGTTTTTGACGGCTACTTCTGTACCAGAAGCGGAGCTCATTAAGCGCTTTAGTTCGAGTCAAGACGGAGCAGGGCTGACTAAAACCGCGAACTCATTTGGAGATGCAGTGTTTGAGGCTGTAAGTGCTATTGGTGGAGGAGGGCGACTTCATCGCATTATTGTTGTGTAGCGCTGCGAATGTATAGGTTGAGTGGGTATGATTTCTGAGGGTGCGGAGGCGAGTTCAACCGTTCGGACAGTCGATGTGAATGGAAGTCTTCAGCTTCCCGCAAGCTGCGACAACGCCTATAAAACGGGCATGCATTTTTGCCGCGCTGCGGTGATTGACGAGATCCTGCCATGACCACGACGACGTCCCGAGCCGGTGCGGCGACCGCCGGCGCCAAGCCGTTCTATGCGAGCTTCGGATTCCAGGTTCTGGCCGCCATGGTGATCGGGCTCGTGCTCGGCTGGGTCGCGCGCAATATCGGCCCCGATGCGGCCGGGCAGCCGAATGGGCTGACGACGACGCTTGCGACGATCGGCTCGATCTTCGTCCAATTGCTGCAGGCCCTGGTGCCGCCGCTGATCTTCACGGCGATCGTCGCCTCGATCAGCAATCTCCGGCAGCTCTCCAACGCGGCCGCGCTGGTCTGGCAGACGCTGCTCTGGTTCGCGCTCACCGCCTTCATCGCGGTGCTGATCGGCATCGCGCTCGGCCTCATCATCCAGCCCGGAATCAATTCGGGCGTGCTTGCCGCCAGCGCCAAGGCGCCCGGCTCGGTCGGTTCCTGGCTCGATTTCCTGAAGGGGCTCGTGCCTGCCAACGTCTTCGGCCTGCAGGCCTCGACCCGGATCGATGGCGGGGCGGCGACCACAAGGCTCGGCTTCAACGTGTTGCAGCTCCTTGTCATCTCGATCGTCATCGGCGTCGCGGCGCTGAAGGTCGGCGAGCGCGCCAACAGCTTCCTTGCCTTCAACGAGTCGCTACTGGCGATCGTCCGCAAGATCCTGTGGTGGGTGATCCGGCTGACGCCGATCGGCACCATCGGCTTGCTCGGCAATGCCGTGGCGCAATATGGCTGGCAGACCCTGCAGCAGCTCTCCTGGTACGCCTTCGCGATCTATCTCGGTCTCGCCATCGTGCTGCTGATCGTCTACCCGACCTTGCTCGTCCTGCACGGGCTTTCGCCGCTGCGCTTCTTCGCGGGCGCCTGGCCGGCGATCCAGCTCGGCTTCGTCTCGCGCTCCTCGGTCGGCACCTTGCCGGTGACCGAGACCGTGACCGAGAAGAGCCTCGGCGTGCCCCGGGAATACGCCGCCTTCGCCGTGCCGCTCGGCGCGACCACCAAGATGGACGGCTGCGCCGCGATCTACCCGGCGATCTCTGCGATCTTCGTCGCGCAGTTCTACGGCGTCCCGCTCGGCCTGCAGGAATATGTGCTGATCGCCTTCGTCTCGGTCATCGGCTCGGCCGCGACCGCCGGGCTCACTGGCGCGACGGTGATGCTGACGCTGACGCTGTCGACACTCGGCCTGCCGCTCGCCGGCGTCGGCCTGCTGCTCGCCATCGACCCGATCCTCGACATGGGCCGCACCGCCGTGAACGTCGCTGGCCAGGCCCTGGTGCCGACCATCGTCGCCAAGCGGCAGGGCATGCTCGATCAGGCACAGTATGACCGCGTCGGCGACATCGAGGCGATCGACGCCGGCGCCCCGGCTGGGGCGAGCGCTTAAGGCGGTGCGCGTTCCCTTCCCCGCTTGCGGTGGGGAAGGATTAGGGATGGGGGCCGGAAAGCAGGGCTCGGAGCTTCTTTTAGGGCAACGCCAAGCGGCGCTGCCCCCACCCAACCCTCCCCACCGCAAGCGGGAGGAGGGCCTGAGCCTTCATGAGCCGCGAGGACAGCCCTCAGTCGGGCCGATTTCAGGCCATCACCTTGGCCAGCACGTCCTTCAGCCCGCCATCGCGTTCGAGCCAGCCGGGCACCGGCAGGTTCTTCGAGCGCAGGAATTCCGGGTTGAAGAGCTTCGACTGATAGCGCGTGCCGTAATCGGCGAGGATGGTCACGATGGTGTGGCCGGGGCCCATCTCCTTCGCCAGCCGGATCGCGCCGGCGACGTTGATGCCGGAGGAACCACCGAGGCAGAGACCCTCTTCCTCCAGCAGCTGGAAGCAGAGCGGGATCGCCTCCTCATCCGGAATCTGGAAGGCGACATCGATCGGCGCGCCCTCGATGTTCCTGGTGATCCGGCCCTGGCCGATACCCTCGGTGATCGAGGAACCCTCAGCCTTGAGCTCGCCGGTGGTATAGTAGGCATAAAGCGCCGCGCCCATCGGGTCGGCGAGGGCGATACGGATCTTCGGGTTGAAGCCTTTCAGCGCGATGGCGACGCCGGCGAGCGTTCCGCCAGTGCCGACGGCGCTGACGAAGCCGTCGACCTTGCCGTCGGTCTGCTGCCAGATTTCCGGGCCAGTCGTCTCGATATGGCCCTGGCGATTGGCGACATTGTCGAACTGGTTGGCCCAGATCGCGCCATTGGCCTCAGTCTTCGCCAGTTCCTCGGCGAGGCGGCCGGAGACCTTCACATAGTTGTTCGGGTTGACGTAGCCGACGGCCGGCACCTCGACCAGGGTCGCGCCGGCGAGCCGCAGCATGTCCTTCTTTTCCTGGCTCTGCGTCTCCGGGATGACGATCACCGAGCGATAACCGAGCGCATTGCCGACCAGCGCCAGGCCGATGCCGGTATTGCCGGCCGTGCCCTCGACGATGACGCCGCCGGGGCGGAGCGCGCCGCTCTTTTCGGCGTCGCGGATGATGGCGAGCGCGGCGCGGTCCTTGACCGACTGGCCGGGGTTCATGAACTCGGCCTTGCCGAGGATTTCGCAGCCGGTTTCCTGCGAGGCACGCTTCAATTTGATCAGGGGGGTGTTGCCGATCGCTTCGACGACGCCGTTGCGGATAGTCATATTGGCAACTCCAGCCATTTCCCTGTCGGTCGGCACCTGATAGGCCAAACCCGTAAACACGTCACGAGCCCAGCACACTATGTCCGCCCTCGCCATGAATGAAACGCTCACGATCGCGCGGCTCGGCCAGCGCGGCGACGGCGTCGCCGAGACGGCGCAGGGCCAGGTCTTCGTGCCGTTCGCGCTGCCGGGCGAGAGCGTGCGGGCCGTGCGCGATGGCGACAGGGCGCAAGTTGTCGAGATTCTCGTGCCGTCAGCCTCGCGCATCGCCGCGATCTGCCCGCTCTTCACCCGCTGCGGCGGTTGCGCCGCGCAGCATATCGGCGACGGGCTCTATGCCGAATGGAAGCGCCAGCAGGTGGTCACGGCGCTCTCCCGCGCCGGGTTGGAGACCGAGGTCGCTGCCATGGTCGACGCCCATGGCGCCGGCCGCCGCCGCGTCACCTTCCATGCCCGGCGTGAGGACGATGGCATGCGCGTCGGCTTCATGGCGGCGCGCAGCCACGACCTGATCGAGGTCGAGGCCTGTCCGGTACTGGCGCCAGGCCTGGCGCGCGCGCCCGCCGTGGCGCAACTCCTCGCCAATCGCCTGCGCTCCTCGAACAAGCCGCTCGATATCCAGCTCACTGCTTCTGAGGCTGGCCTCGATGTCGACATCCGCGGCCACGGGCCGGCGGGCGACAGCTTGCGCCGACAACTCACCGAAGCGGCCGAGCGGCTCGACCTCGCGCGCCTCGCCATGCATGGCGAGATCATCGTCGAGCGGCGCGCGCCCTTCCAGCTGATGGGCAAGGCAGCGGTGACGCCGGCGCCCGGCGGCTTCCTGCAGGCGACCGCCGAGGGTGAGGCGACGCTGTCGTGGCTCGTGCTCGACGCGATCCCGAAGGCGAAGCGCGTCGCCGATCTCTTCGCCGGCTGCGGCCCGTTCAGCGTCCGGCTCGCCGAGAAGGCGCAGGTTTCGGCCTTCGAGAGCGACAAGGCCGCGATCCAGGCGCTGAGCCGGGCCGCCAATCATACGCAGGGCCTGAAGCCGGTTGCGGTGGAGATCCGCGACCTCTTCCGCCGGCCGCTGCTGGAGCATGAGCTCAACGCTTTCGACGCCGTCGTGCTCGACCCGCCGCGGGCCGGCGCCGAGGCGCAGGTCAAGCGGCTCGCGGCCTCGAAAGTGTCGGTGGCGGCCTATGTCTCCTGCGATGTCGGCAGCTTCGCCCGCGATGCGGCGCTTCTGGTCGCAGGCGGCTATGCGCTGGAGCGTGTGACGCCGGTCGACCAGTTCCGCTATTCCGCTCACATCGAACTCGTCGGCGTCTTCCGCAAGGCAGCCGGCCGCAGCAAGTGACCAAGTCTCCGGAGGCAGGATGAGCGCGCCTACTATCGAAGCTCTGGCCGGCATCGTCGGCGCGAAGAATGTGATCACCGACGCTGACGCGATGGTGCCCTATCTCAAGGAGCCGCGCGGTCTCTTCCACGGCAAGGCGCAGGCCGTGGTCCGGCCGGGCTCCGTCGCCGAGGTTTCGGCCCTGATGAGATGGGCGAGCGAGACCGGCGCGACGGTCGTGCCGCAAGGCGGCAATACCGGCATGGTCGGTGGCCAGGTTCCGGTCGCCGAGGGCCGGGAGATCATCCTGTCGCTGCAGCGGCTCGACAAGATCCGCTCGGTCGATGTCGACGGCGATACCATGACCGTCGAGGCCGGTGTCATCCTGCAGAAGGCGCAAGAGGCGGCCGAGGCCGCGGGGCGGCTCTTCCCGCTTTCACTCGCCTCGGAAGGCTCCTGCACGGTCGGCGGCAATCTCTCCAGCAATGCCGGTGGCACGGCCGTGATCGCCTATGGCAATGCCCGTGAGCTCTGCCTCGGCCTCGAAGTCGTCCTCGCCGACGGGCGCGTCTGGAACGGCCTGCGCCAATTGCGCAAGGACAATACCGGCTACGACCTCAAGAACCTCTTCATCGGCTCGGAAGGCACGCTCGGCATCATCACCGCCGCCGTGCTGAAGCTCTTCCCGCTGCCGACGGCGCGCGCCACCGCCTTCCTCGCCGTGCCCGATCCGGAAGCCGCGCTGTCCCTGCTCAACAAGGCCAAGGCCAGCGCAGGCGGCACGCTCACCACCTTCGAGATCATGCCGCGCATCGGCCTCGACTTCGTCGTCCGCCATGCCAGCGGCGCCCGCGATCCGCTCTCGGAGCCTTCGCCCTGGTATGTGCTGATGGAGGTCTCGGCCCAGGCCGAAGCCGGGCTCAGCGAGGCGGTCGAGGCCTTCCTCGGCGAGGCGCTGGAAGAGGGGCTCGTCACTGACGCGGTGCTCGCCGGCTCGCTCGGTCAGCGCGCCGATCTCTGGAAGCTGCGCGAGATGCTCTCGGAGGTGCAGACCCATGAGGGCGGCTCGATCAAGCACGACATCTCCGTGCCGCTCCACGCCACGCCCGAGTTCCTGAAGCGGGCCACCGCCAGGGTCGAGGCGATGGTGCCGGGCTGCCGACCGGTGCCGTTCGGCCATCTCGGCGACGGCAACATCCATTTCAACGTCAGCCAGCCCATTGGCGCCGACAAGGCCGCCTATCTTGCCGGCTGGAGCGCCATGAACGAGGCGGTACACGCCATCGTCACCGAGCTCAAGGGCTCGATCTCGGCCGAGCACGGCATCGGCCGCCTCAAGCGCTCCCTCCTGCCGGGCGTCAAGGATCCGGTCGAGCTCGACCTGATGCGGACGGTGAAGGCAGCGCTCGATCCCAAGGGCGTGCTCAATCCTGGATCGGTGCTGTAGCGCATGAGCGAACGCCGCCCGCGTGTTTGCGGTTCCGGAGGAGGCGTGACCATGGCCGAGGTCGATGGTCACTGATTGCCGTTAGAAGGTCATCTCGCCCTTGGTGACGCGGCAGACCTCGGCGAGCGCCAGCACCAGATGGTAGAGCACCCGGACCGGGACCCGATCGCTCATCGGTCGCCCCTGGTCGTCGAGCTGGTTGATCCATAGCCCGTTCTCGGCGTCGACGAAGTGTTGGAAGACCAGGCGCAGATGCTGTTCGAGCCGCGCCGCAGCATCGTCGTCGCCTTCGAACTCGATCCGTGCGACGAGCGCTTTCAGATATTCGGTCTGCGGCCAGAGCAGGGCCGCGCCGTTCAGCACGCGGCCTATCAGATCGACCTCGTTCACGACGAGCCGCGATCGATTGACCGAGGCGTCGACCTGAGCCTGTCCGAACGCATGGAGCATTCGCGCGGTATCGCGAGCCCCGCCCGAACCGGTCAGCCGCTCGTGGTGATAGAGCAGCCACGTCCACTCGAAATGATGACCGGGCTCCCGGATCAGACCGCGCGAGCCCGGGAAGGCCGCCCAATCTTCGCTGAAGAACTCGCCGAGCGTGCCACTGGTATCCAGCATCCGCTCCCGCATCAGGCATACGAGCCGGTCGGCCGTCACCAACCAGCGCGGGTCGGGCGATGCCGCCGCGAGAGCGTGGCAGGCCTCGAGCAGGTGCATATGCGGGTTCTGACGCCGCGGCTGCGTGCCCAGAGTATCCTCGCGAAAACCGCCATCCGGATGCGCCAGTTCGCCGTCGAGGAAGTCCATCACCTCGCCGGCGATCGCCAGCGCGCCCGTCTCACCGGTCGCCTTGGCGAACCAGCCGAGCGCGAACAGGACGAAGGCGAGATCGTAGAAATCGGACCTGCCGTCGACGGGCTCTCCGCGCGTCGTGCAGGAATGGCTGAAGCGCCCGTCGGCGCGCCGGCAGGCGCCAGTCAGGAAGGCGAAGCCGTGTCGCGCGGCGGCCAACGCCCCCGGCACGCCGAGCAGATGCGCATGGCTGAAGACATAGGTCAGCCGGGCCGTGACCAGAGTCGTGCGCAGATCGCTGGCCTCGGGCGCTCCGTCCGGCCCGAGATACTCGACGAAGCCGGGCCGCGCCGGGTCGAAGGCACGCTCGATCCAGCCCGGCAGCAATGTGCCCGTCAGCCAGGAACGCAGATCATTGGGTGCGGGGGTCGACATGCTTTGCTTTAAATCCTCGGAGCCGCCCACAAGGCGTGCTCGATCGGGCGCGGCGCCGGGGCGAATTCCAGCAGTTTGCCGCGATTTCAGGTCGTGCTTGAACCCGAAATCGCGCTGGTTCGAGGCGACTAGCGCTCAGGGCGTAGCGACATAACCATCGCGGCGCGGGTCGCAGGCGCCGGTCAGTCGGCCCGTAGCCGGATCGCGCGACACTGCCTGCATGCCGCCGACGCGCATCGTCCAGCCGCCGTCGTTGGCGAAGATGCCGTGTCCGCGCTCGGCCAGAGCCGCGATCGTCTCAGGCGCCAGCCGGTTCTCGACCTCGACGGCACGGCCATCCCAGAGCCGGGCTCGCGGCGCCTCGATCGCGTCCTGCAGCTGAAGCTCGAAATCGACATGCTGGACCATGGCCTGCACCTGCGTCTGCAGGATGCCGTAGCTGCCGGGCGTGCCGAGCGCGAGCACCGGCGCGCCACCTTTGGTCGAGAGCGTGGGCGACATGCACATCGGCAGTTCCGAGCCGGGCAGCGAGCGATTCGGGCTACCGGGCTGGACGTCGGCCCAGTACAGGAAGTTGTTGAGGCAAAGGCCGGTGCCCGGCACCACGACGCCGCTGCCGAACGGGCTGCCGATGCTCTGTGTCACGCAGATCAGGTTGCCGTCGCGATCGGCGATCGAGAACGAGGTGGTGTGGCCCGGGTCCTCCCCCGCGGGCGCTTGCGGCATCCATTGCTCGGTCGGTCCGTCGATCGGCTTGCCGTCGCGGACCTGCGCCCGGAGCCGCTCGACGAAGGGCCCGGACAGGATTTCGGCGAGCTTCTCGGGCCCTGGATTGTTGTGCGCGATCCGGACGCCGGCCGCGAGGCGGATGGCGCGGTAGACGATGTCGAGGTGCTCGGTGCCGTTGCGCTCCAGCTTGCTGAGGTCGAAGCCGTCGAGGATGCGCAAGGTCAGCAGGAATTGGAAGCCTTCGCAGGCTGGCGGCGGCACATGCACCTGCCGGTCGCGATAGGTGACGGCGAGCGGCTCACGCCAATCGGGCGCGACCTTGGCGAGATCGGCCATGGTCAGCGTCCCGCCCTGTGCCTTGAGATGGGCGATGATCGTTTCGCCAAGTGGGCCCTGATAGAGGTGGCCCGGCCCCTTGACGGCGATGTCGCGCAAGGTCGTGGCCAGCTCAGGCTGGTGCAGGATCTGGCCGAGTGCGACGCTTGTCCCGCCGTCGCGTAGGTAATTCCGCGCCCAATGCTCGTAGAGTTCGGGCCGCTCGCGCAGCAGCGGTGCCTGCTCGTTGAACTCCACCACGCCGAACTCGGCGATCGGGAAGCCGTCCTCGGCGAGTGCGATCGCCGGGGCGAAGATTTCTCCGAGCGAGAGGCGGCCATAGGCGCGATTGAGCTCGCACCAGCCGGCGAGATTGCCGGGCGGAGCCACCGCAAGCGCGCCGCGCTCGAGATCGGAACGCTGGCTGAAGCGCTCGATCGGGAAGCTCTCAGGCACGCGCGGCACGAAATCGAGCACACGTACGCGCTTTTCGGCCGCGACCCACATCGTCGCCGAGCCCATGCCGGCAAGGCTCGACATGAACGGCTCGACCACATTGAGCGCCGCCGCGACCGCACCGACCGCGTCGAAGACGTTGCCGCCCTGGGCGAGGATGCGGGCACCGGCCTGCGCCGCCAGCGGGTGGGCGGCGGCGACCATGCCGTGCAGGGAACTCATCGTCGGGCGGCGGCCATCCATCTCGGGCGTTTCCTCTGTTGGTCTCGTGCGAGACGAGAGTACGCGCGCTGTCGGGGGCTGCGCTAGAACAGGCTGCCCTGTGCGTCGTCCGGGCTGCCCCGACGAGGACGCATGACGGGCTTGGCGGGAGGGGCCGGCGCCGAGGCTGGATCGAACCGCTCCTGCACCTCCGGCCCGTCATTGGCGACCTTGTTCACCGCCGGTCCGAGCCGAAGCATCTCCAGGAGATCGTCGGGTGGCGGCTGCAGCAGCTTCTGCAGATCGGCCGGCTCGGCCGCCGGATCGAGCCAGGTGTCGAAAGCTTCGGGCGGCACGATGACGGGCGAGCGGTGGTGGATCGCCGCCATCTGCCCGTTCGCCGAACCGGTGACCATCGCGACCGTGTCGATCTCGGAACCATCCGGGCTGTGCCAGGTCTCCCACAGCGCCGCGAAGGCGAAGAAGCCCTGATCGGGCTTCCGGAAGAGGTAGGGCCGGTTTTCCTGCTGCCAGCCTTCGCCGAGGCGATGCCATTCATAGAAGCCATCAGCCGGCATCAGGCAGCGCCGGCGGATGAAGGCGGCACGGAAGGACGGTTTCTCGCGGGCGCTTTCGCTGCGGACATTGATGACCAAAGGAAAGCTCTTGGGATCCTTGACCCAGCCCGGGATGAAACCCCAGCGCATCAGGATGAACTGGCGCCGGCCTTCGTCGAGCCGGACGACAGGCACCGGCTGCGTCGGCGCGATGTTGTAGCGCGGCGGGAAATTCGGCTGCTCGCGATAGGCGAAGGCCTCGCGCATCGCTTCAGGCGGCAAGGTAATGGCGTAGCGACCACACATCACCGGATGTGTTCCGTCTTATCGTGACCGGATCAAGACTTTGTTTGCTGTTGGCACAGCATAGTCGCGCCGCTTCCGGGGCCTCTTCATGTCTGCTTCCGCGACCGAGACATCACCGACCGCGGCGGGCGGCACCACACCGCAACTCTCGACCGACTATCTCAACCGCCACAGCGAAGCGCTGATGCTGCTGGAGATGGTGCCGCTCGACCGCGAGATCGTCGGTGATCTCAAGGCCTGGCGCGGGCTCGGCTATGTCGAGCATTTCGCGATCTCCCCGCTGCGTTGCGCCAGCGAGGCCATGGCCGCCTATCGCGCACTGGATCGGCGCGAGGCGGAAGGTTTCGAGCAGCTCTGCACGGCCATGGACCGCCTAGTTTATACCGCTACGGCGTTGCTCGACGAGATGCCAACCGAGGAGGATCCGGCACTGATCGTCGATGTCGCGAGCCTGTCGTTGCGTCGGCTGATCGAGCGCGCCGCCGCCTTCATCAATGCCAATGGCCAGGGCCAGGCCGCCTATATCGATGCCGGTGCCGTGCAGGTCGACATCGATGGGCTGATGGTGAGCTAGACGTCTCGCATCGCTGCGAGCAGGAATTCGCGGTTGCCGTCGCCGCCGTCGATCGGGGAGGGGATGAGCCCGCTGACAGCAAAACCGAGTCCGCTGACCACGTCTGCGATCTCCGCGCAGATCTGCTGCTGAAGCGCCTCATTGCGCAGCACACCTTTCTTCAGCGCCGAGCGCTTGGTCTCGAATTGCGGCTTCACCAGCGCGATCAGCCGAGCCTGCGGCGCCAGCAGCTTCGCCACCGCCGGCAGCACCAGCTTCAGCGAGATGAAGCTGACGTCGATCACGGCGAGTGCCGGTGGCTGCGTGAACAGGCCGGGGTCGAGCGTGCGGATGTCCTGGCTCTCCAGGCTGGTCAGGCGCGGATGCCCGCGCAGGCTCTCATGCAATTGCGCCTGGCCGACATCGATGCCGTAGACATGCGCCGCCCCGCGCCGGAGCAGCACATCGCTGAAGCCGCCGGTCGAGGCGCCGACATCGAGGCAAATTAGCCCTGCCGCATCGAAGCCAAAGGCGTCGAGCGCGGCGGCGAGCTTCACCCCGCCGCGCGAAACGTAAGGGTGCGCCGCCTGTGCCTCGATCGTCGCCGCTGCGAGCACCGTCTCCGACGCCTTGCGCAGCACGACGCCGTCGGCGCTGACGAGGCCCGCGGCGATGGCAGCCTGCGCCCGCGCACGGCTCTCGAACAGGCCGCGCTCGAGCAGCAGCAGGTCGGCGCGGACCCGGCGCGGCAGGCCGGCGGTCATGGGCTCAGGCGCGCCTGATGGCGCTGGCAGGGCCGAGCGCGGTCTCGACGGTGCGCACGATCCCGGCGGCGTCGAGCCCGGCCTGCGCATACATCGCCTCGGGCTTGTTGTGCTCCTGGAAGATGTCGGGCAGCGTCAGGCTGCGGATCTTCAGGCCGCGATCGAGTGCGCCTTCGCGCGCCAGCAACTGCAGCACATGACTGCCGAAGCCGCCGACCGAGCCCTCTTCGACTGTCACCAGCACCTCATGCTCGCGGGCGAGGCGCAGGATCAGCTCCTCGTCGAGCGGCTTGGCGAAGCGGGCATCGGCGACGGTGGTCGAAAGTCCGCGCTGGCCGAGCTGTTCGGCGGCCGTGAGGCACTCTGCCAGCCGCGTGCCGAGCGAGAGCAGGGCGACCTGCGTGCCTTCCCTGACGATCCGGCCCTTGCCGATTTCGAGCGGCACGCCGTGCTGGGGCATCTCGACGCCGACACCTTCGCCGCGCGGATAGCGGAAGGCGATCGGACCCGCATCATAGGCGGCCGCGGTCGCGACCATATGGGTGAGCTCGGCCTCGTCGGCAGCCGCCATCACCACCATGTCGGGCAGGCAGGCGAGATAGGCGACGTCGAAGGCGCCGGCATGGGTCGCGCCATCGGCGCCAACAAGACCGGCCCGGTCGAGCGCGAAGCGGACCGGCAGTTTCTGGATCGCGACGTCGTGCACGACCTGGTCGTAGGCGCGTTGCAGGAAGGTCGAGTAGATCGCGCAGAACGGTTTGAAGCCCTCGGTCGCGAGACCAGCCGCGAAAGTCACCGCATGCTGCTCGGCGATGCCGACATCGAAGGTGCGGCCGGGGAATTCCTTGCCGAAGGCGTCGAGGCCGGTGCCGGACGGCATGGCGGCGGTCACCGCCACGATCTTCTCATCCTCACGCGCGGCCTTGATCAGCGCATTGGCGAAGACATTGGTGTAGCTCGGCGCGTTCGCCGGCGCCTTGGCCTGCAGGCCGGTGACGGGGTCGAACTTGACGACGCCATGGTATTTGTCGGCGCTCGCTTCGGCCGGAGCGTAGCCCTTGCCCTTCTGCGTCACGACATGGACGAGGATCGGCCCGGTCTCGGCGTCGCGGACATTGCGCAGCACCGGCAGCAGATGGTCGAGATTGTGCCCATCGATCGGGCCGACATAGTAGAAGCCGAGCTCCTCAAACAGCGTTCCGCCGGTCCAGAAGCCGCGGGCATATTCCTCGGTCCGCTTCGCCTTCTCGTGGAAGAAGCGCGGAAGCCTTTCAGCCAGATATTTGGCGATCTCGCGCAGCGAACGATAGGTCCGGCCGGAGACGAGGCGGGCGAGATAGGCCGACATCGCACCGACCGGCGGGGCGATCGACATGTCGTTGTCGTTGAGAATGACGATCAGGCGCGAGCCCGTCGCCCCGGCATTGTTCATCGCCTCATAGGCCATGCCGGCCGACATGGCGCCGTCGCCGATCACGGCGATGACGTTGTTGGCCTTGCTGGCGAGGTCGCGCCCGACCGCCATGCCTAGGCCAGCCGAGATCGAGGTCGAGGAATGGGCGGCGCCGAACGGGTCGTATTCGCTTTCGGCCCGCCTGGTGAAGCCCGAGAGCCCGCCCGGCTGGCGCAGCGTCCGAATCTCGGCGCGGCGGCCGGTCAGGATCTTGTGCGGATAGGCCTGGTGGCCGACATCCCAGATCAGCCGGTCCCTGGGCGTGTCAAAGACATGATGCAGCGCGACGGTGAGCTCGACGACGCCGAGCCCGGCGCCGAGATGGCCGCCGGTGACCGAGACAGCATCGATCGTCTCGGCCCGGAGCTCGTCGGCGAGCTGGCGCAATTGAGCGTCGTCAAGCTGGCGCAAAGCGGCCGGATCGGGCACCTGGTCGAGGAGAGGCGTGTTGGGGCGAGGCAAGGGCTGGCCGAAGCTTGCTGAATCGTGCCTCCGAAATAGTCCTTCGCGGCGGTGCTGGCAAACCGGCCCGTCGTCGCAGCCGGGCAGGAAACGGGTGGGAGCAGCCGGCCCGATCTGGAAAATCGGGGCCATCCTCATCGCTGGACGCCTCCCATGACCTCGCCCTTCTTCATCGCCTTGCTGCTGGCAGGCGTCACGGCGCAGTTCGCCGACAAGCTCGCGCTCGACACGATCACGCTCGCAGCAACGCAGGCCGGCGCGACGCCGCGCTTCGTCGGTTTGCTTGTCGCCGCGCAATCGGCCGCCTGGCTCCTGATCTCGCTGCCGGCCGGGGTGCTCGCCGATCGCCTGGCGCCGCGCACGCTGATCCTTGCCGGCGGTGCCCTGATGGCGCTGGGCTCGGGCCTCGGCGCGGTCCTGCTCGCCAGCGGCGCGATCGGGCCGGCGCTGGCGCTCTCGACCTTCATCGCGGCTGCGGGACCGGTGACCATCGCGCTCTCGATCTTCGTGCTGATGCCGCAGGCGGTGACGCTCGCCGAATTGCCGCGGGCCAACAGTCGGCTCGAGCTCGGCCGGGCCGCCCTCAGTCTGATCGCGCCGCTGATCGCCGGCTGGGCGGTGGCGCGGGCCTCGGGCTGGCTTGGCCTCGGCCTCTGTGCCGCCTGCGGCGTCGTCGTGATCATGGCCGCCGCCCGCCTGCCGGCCGAACGGCCACCGGCGCAGCCGCGCCAGCCATTGCACCGCGCCATCGCCGAGGGCGGCGCATTCGTCGCGCGCCACCCCTATCTGCGGCCGATCGCGCTCTGCGCCATCGGCTGGAACCTCGCCTTCTTCGCCTTCATGGCGTTGCTCGCGCCCTATGCGCTGCGCGTGCTGGCGCTCGATCCGGCGACCGTCGGCCTGGCATCCTCGGTCTATGGCGCGGGCGCGATAGCCGCTGCACTTTCGGGTGCATGGCTGATCGCGCACCTGCCGACCGGGTTCCTGCTCGTCTTCGGTCCGGCGGTCTCGCTTTTTGGAGCGGCCGCACTGGCGCTCGCACCGCCCGCACTGGGCTGGCCGGCGCTGGCGCTCGCCTTCTTCCTGTTCGGCTTCGGCCCGATCCTCTGGTTCATCACCCAGACGACCTTGCGCCAGGCGGTGACGCCGCAGCCCTTGCTCGGCCGGGTCAGTGCAACGATCACCACCGCCATGTACGGCATGCGCCCGCTGGGGGCGCTCGCCGGCGGCCTCGCCGGCGAATGGTTCGGCGTCGAGGCGGCGATGTGGCTGCCGGTTATCCTGTTCGCGCTGTCGATGCTGGCGATCCTGGCCTCGCAGATGCCACGGCTGAAGGTCATGCCGCAGAGCGAGCTCAGCGCTCCGGCAGCGGGATGAACTCTTCCTCGTCGCCGGGCACGGTGTCGAAGCGGCCGGTCTTCCATTCCTGCTTGGCCTGGTCGATGCGCTCCTTCGAGGACGACACGAAGTTCCACCAGATGTGGCGCGGGCCGTCCATCGGCTCGCCGCCGATCAGCATCAATCGGCTCTGGTCGACGGCGAGGATCGAGATGCGGTCGCCCGGCTTGAAGATCAGCAACTGGCCGGCGCCGAACTCGTCGCCGGCGATGTCGATCTTGCCGGTGACGATGTAGACGGCACGCTCGTGATAGTCAGGGTCGAGCGGCAGGATCGCACCCGGCGCCAGCACGGCCTCGGCATAGAGCGTGTCCCAGGGGAATTTCACCGGCGAGGTCTGGCCGAAGGCCGAGCCCATGATCAGGCTGACGCGTTTTCCCTCGCCGACGATGCGCGGCAATTCGGGCGCCGCGTGATGGACGAACTCCGGCGCGACCTCCTCATGCGTCTTCGGCAAGGCGAGCCAGGTCTGGATGCCATAGAGCTTGGGCGCCTTCATCCGCTCTTCCGGCGCGGTGCGCTCGGAGTGGACGATGCCGCGGCCGGCCGTCATCAGGTTCACCGCGCCGGGGCGGATCGGCAGCGCGGTGCCGAGCGAATCGCGATGCATGATCTCGCCGTCGAAGAGATAGGTGACGGTGGACAGCCCGATATGCGGGTGAGGGCGCACATCGATGCCCTCGCCGAGCAGGAACTCGGCCGGGCCCATCTGGTCGAAGAAGATAAAGGGGCCGACCATCTTGCGCCCGATCGAGGGCAAGGCGCGGCGGACAGAGAAACCGCCGAGATCATGCGCGCGCGGCACGATCACCTGTTCGAGCGCCTCGCAGGAGCGGGTGTCGCCTGCGATCGGATCATGGTCGGGCAGCTGCGACATGGCGATGTCCTCCTGTGAACGTGGGAAGACTGGCCCCGGACGCCGTGTACGACAAGGGTACAACCGGCCGCAGGGCTCGACGCGGTCGTCCTGAGAAATTATCGATAATCCATGGCCAGCGAGAAATCCGAGACCCTTCCAGTCCGCATCAGCCGCGTCCTCGCCGAGCGGATCATTTCTGGGCAGCTCGAGCCGGGCGCAAGGTTGCGGCAGGACCACGTCGCGGCCGAGTTCGGCGCGAGCCATGTCCCGGTGCGTGAAGCCTTCCAGCGCCTCGAGGCGCAGGGGCTTGCCGTCAGCGAGCCGCGTCGCGGCGTGCGCGTCGCCGCCTTTGACCTGCGCGAGGTTCGCGAAGTCGCCGAGATGCGCGCGGCACTGGAGGTGCTCGCCTTGCGCCATGCCGGTCCGCATCTGACGCGCGCCATCCTCGACGAGGCCGAGGAGGCGACTCGGGCCGGAGATAATTCGCCTGACGTCCGTGCCTGGGAGGAAGCGAATCGGCGCTTCCATCGGCTGATCGTGACGCCTTGCGCCATGCCGCGCCTGCTGGCGGCGATCGACGACCTCCATGCCGCCAGCGCCCGTTTCCTGTTCTCGGCCTGGCGCTCGGACTGGGAGGCACGCACCGATCACGACCATCGCGCCATCCTCGCGGCGTTGCGCGCCGGGCAGGTCGACGAGGCCGCAGCGATCCTCGCCCGCCATGTCCAGTGGATCGGCTCCAAGCCGGTCCGCACTGCCGCCGGCGGAACCCGCGACGTCTTCACGATCCAGGGCTGACGCCGAGGCCAGAACCATCGACGGACGTGGCTGTCGCCCGACTGTGCATTTTCGCGCGTCGGACAGCCACGCGCTGCTGACTTGCATTCCGATCGGTCTTATGGATTCTAAGATAGATCGACTTGCTAAATTATCTATAATTCTGGAATCGATGGAGATCGAACTCATGAGCGACCTCAGCTACGCCGCGCCAGCCCGCTTCAGCCCCCTCGATCTGCAGACGCGTCCCGCTTTCGTCCAGCTTGGGGCCGTCCTGCTCGGCACCCTGGTCCTGGCGATCGCCTCGCAGATCAGCGTGCCGATGCTGCCGGTGCCGATGACCATGCAGACGCTGGCGGTGATCCTGATCGGCGCGCTCTATGGCTGGCGACTCGGTGCGCTCACCATCGTCGTCTGGCTCGGCGAGGCGGCGCTCGGCCTGCCGGTGCTTGCCAACGGAACCGGCGGGCCGGCGCCCTTCATGGGCCCGACCGCGGGCTATCTCGCCTCCTTCCCGCTCGTCGCCGCGCTGATCGGCTGGCTGGCCGAGCGCGGCTGGAATGGCAGCCGGCCGGCTTTCGCTTTCGTATCGATGCTGCTCGGCCATGCGCTCTGCCTGCTGTTCGGCGGGCTCTGGCTCGCGACGCTGATCGGTCCCGAGAAGGCGGTGCTCGCCGGCGTCGTGCCCTTCCTGCTCGGCTCGCTGGTGAAGTCGGGGCTTGGTACGGCGATCCTGATGGCGCTCATGCGCCGCACGAACAAAGCCGAACAGGCTTGAGTCGAAGCGGGCCGGCGCCTTGGCGTCGGTCCATCCAGGGAATGCCCCGGCCGGTCAGGCTGCCTGCCGGGTTTCAAGCTGGGTGAGCCGTGTGACGTAATAGTCCGCGGCCGCTTCCAGCGCTTCGGCGTCGGCGCGGCGCATGTCATAGACCAGGAACGGCTCCTGCCAGGCGAGGGCGCAGCGATGCGCCGTCGCCTGCAGCGGTTTCAGCAGATCGCGCAGCGAGAACAGATTGGTTCCGCTCGGCGTATAGGCCTCGGGAACATTGCCGGCGGTCGCGGCGACCAGGACCGGCCGGCCGGCGAGCTTTGCGCCCTCCGCCTCGTAGTGGATGTAGAACATCCGGGTCAGCACCGCGTCCTGCCAGGCTTTCAGCAGCGGCGGCGTCGAATACCATTGCACCGGGAACTGCAGGACGATGCGCTCGGCAGCAAGCAGCCGCGCGACCTCCACATCGCCATCGATGCACCCATCCGGATAGAGCGCCTGCATATCGACGACGATCGTGTCGGGCCGGCTGCTTGCGGCTTCCGCCAAGGCCTTGTTGGCGCGCGAGCTCTGATAATCGGGGTGAAAGAGCAGGATCAGCATGTTCGTCATGGCGACCTCCTTGGGTTCGAGAGGAGGATGCCGCGCGCTCAGAAATTACTCCAATGGATGATCGATATATCGTATTATCGATCTCATGAATTTGCGAGCTGTAGATCTCAACCTGCTCGTCGTGCTCGACGCCCTGCTCGACGAGGCGCATGTCTCGCGCGCGGCCGAGCGGATCGGCTTGTCGCAGCCGGCTGCCTCGAGCGCGCTCGAACGCTGCCGGCACCTCTTTGGCGACCCGCTGCTCCTGCGTGGCAGGGGCCGGATGCGCCTGACGGCGAAGGCGCAGACGTTGCAGCAGCCGCTGCGAGACATCCTTGCCCAGGTGACGGCATTGCTCGATGCGCCGGAGCTGGACCTCACGAGTCTGAAGCAGACCGTCAGGGTGATGACGGCCGAGCTGCCGCCGGAATTGGTAACGGGCCGGGTCTACGAGCGCCTAATGCACACTGCACCGGGCCTGACCCTCGCCATCCTGCCCTGGCAGGGTGCGCAGGCGACGCTCGACGCGCTGGCGCAGGGGCGGGCCGATCTCGCCATCTCGGTCTTCCCGACGATCGACGCCGATTTCACCCGCCGTGAATTGCTGCGCGAGCGCTATGTCGTTGCGATGCGGCAGGACCATCCGGCGGCGGCCGGCTTCGATCTCGACCGCTGGCTCGCCTTCCCGCATGTGCTGGTCTCTGGCCGCGGCGAAACCCATGGCCCGCTCGACGAGGCGCTCGCCCGGCTGGATCGCAAGCGCCATATCGGCCTGGTCGTGCCGAGCTTCCTCAGCGTGCCGCCCTTGCTGCTGACCTCGGATCTGATCGCGCTCTTGCCGAGCCGGACCTTGCCACCGGACGAGGCCGATCGTTTCGTCACCTTTGAGCCGCCGGTCGCGGTCGAGGGTTTTCCGCTGCATCTCGCCTGGCACCGGCGCAGCGAGGGCGACGCCGCCGTCCAGCATGTCGCGCGCCTGATCGAATCGGTGCTCGGCGAAGCGGCTGCGATCAGTTCGCCCGCCTAGTTACCGACGTCGAGCGGCTGGGTGCCGGTCGGCTTGCCGTCGGTCCCGAGCGTGATCTTCTCGATGCGGGCTTCGGCCTGCTTCAGCAGCGCGTCGCAACGCGCCTTCAGCGCCTCGCCGCGGGTGTAGATGTCGATCGATTCTTCCAGCGCCACATCGCCGCGCTCGAGCCGGGCGACGATGCCCTCGAGCTCCTTCAGGGCCGCCTCGAAAGGCAGGCCGGCGACATCGGCATTGGTCTTGGCGTCGGTCACGGGCGCGATTCCTGTTGGGCGGCCGTTATCGGTCCTGGCCTCGTTCACCGCAACCCCACCCAGGCTTCAACCTCAACAGCCCTCATCCTGAGGAGCCGCGCAGCGGCGTCTCGAAGGATGGTCCAGATGTCTCGGGAGCCTGCTGGAGCATCCTTCGAGACGCGCTCCTGCGGAGCGCTCCTCAGGATGAGGGCTGGAGGTCAAGTACGGGGGCTTGGCCTCACATCGGCAGGGCCGAAGTCTTCTTGATCGTGCGCAGCGTCAGCGTCGACTGCACCCGGGTGACGCCCGGCAATTGCGTGATGATGTCGGTGTGGATGCGCTCGAAATCGGCGCTGTCGCGGTAGATCACCCGCATCAGATAATCATGCGCGCCGGCGAGCAGGTGGCATTCGAGGATCTCGGGCAGGTCCTGCACCGCCTTCTCGAAGCTCTCCAGCGAGGCGCGGCCCTGCTGGTCGAGCGTGACGAAGACGAAGGCGGTGCCGGGGAAGCCGGCGATGCGCTCGTCGAGCATCATCACATAGCCGCGGATCAGCCCGCTCTCCTCGAGCTGCCGCACGCGGCGCAGGCAGGCGGAGGGCGAGAGGTGCACCTTGTCGGCGAGGTCCGAATTGGTGATCCGGCCATCCTTCTGGAGGATGCGCAGGATCGTCTTGTCGCGGGAGTCGAGTTCGATCTGCATCGCTGGAGCGTCGTCCCGTGGGCCGGCACCGTCTGGCGCGGTCGCCGGAAAGCGCAGATGCTTCTGCGCAAAAAGCGCGCTTGGCAAGCATGATCTTGCGCGTGCTCTCGCATTATCCGCATCGCGGCGCTGCTGCGGCGCCCTGTGGCGCAGGATCGTGCGGCGCAACATTCGGATTTTGCCAGTCGCGATCGACGTGGAAGGGCTTGCCCTCGACGGCATCCGCCAAGCGGGTCTGGCCGCGTGCGCAAAAACGTTTACAACTAAACTATTCTCTTCGGGACACCGTCATGAATCTCTGGTTCCGCCTCATCTGGCTGCTGCTGACGCGGCCGTTCCAGCCGAAACTGAAGCCGCCGTTCGAGGCTTCGGTCCTGCCTTTCCGGGTCTGGCCCCACGATCTCGACATCAGCCTGCACATGAACAATGCCCGCTACTGGGGGCTGATGGACCTCGGCCGTGCCGATCTGATGCTGCGCAGCGGCCTCTGGCGCGCGATCCTGCGCCATGGCTGGGTGCCGGTAGTCAATTGCGGCACGATCCGCTTCCGCCGCGAGGTCCGCCTGTTCCGCCCAATCAAGCTCGAGACGCGCCTGCTCTGTTGGGGTGAAAGCTGGGTCGTGATGCAGCATCGCATCCTGGCGGCGGGGCGCGACGGCCAGGAGATCGTCGCTGCGGTCGCGCTGGTGCGCGCCGCGCTCTATGACCGCAAGGGCAGGGCCTATGTGCCGGCCGCCCGCCTTTTCGCCGAGATGGGCGTCGCAGTGGAAAGCCCGGAGCCCAGCCCCGAGGTCGCGGCCTTCCTCGCGGCCGAGGACGCGTTGCGGCAGGCGGGTGTGACCGCGGAGCCCTAGCGCGTCATTCTCGGGCGGAGCGAAGCGCAGACCCGAGAATCTCAGGACGATAGAGTCGACCGCAGCCTCATCCGGCTGGAGATGCTCGGGTCAAGCCCGAGCATGACGTGCTTCCTCATTCCGCCGCCAGCCGGGTCGCGCGCCATTGCGCCAGCAGTGCCCGGAGCGCGCCGGGCTTCAGTGGCTTGTTCAGCACGTGGATATCGAGCGCCCCCGCTTCCTCGCGCACCTCCGGTGAGCGGTCAGCCGTCAGGAGTATCGCCGGCAGCCCGCCGACCTGCTGCCGTAGCGCCGAGATCACAGCGATGCCGTTCTCGCCATGATCGAGATGGTAGTCGGCGATCAGTACATCCGGAGCGCCGCTGGTGGCGACGAGCGCGGAGGCTTCCTCCAGCCCGCGCGCGGTCTCGACCTTGCAGCCCCAGCCGCCGAGCAAGAGCCGCATGCCGTCGAGGATGGTAGGCTCGTTGTCGATGGCGAGGAGCTTGAGGCCAGCGAGCTGGCTGCTCGAAGGGGTGTTGCGTGCTGCTGCATTCGTCGCCATCGCCGGCAGCGGCGCGGCGCGCGGTACCAGGATCGAGAACCGCGTGCCGCGTCCCGATGTCGAGGCGAGTGCGAGCTTGTGGTCGAGGGTGCGCGCGATCCGCTCGACGATCGAGAGTCCGAGGCCGAGGCCGCGCGCGACCTTCGCGCCCTGGTCGAGGCGCTGGAACTCGCGGAACACGGTCTTCTGCTTGCTCGCGGGGATGCCGAGCCCGGTATCGAGCACCTCGATCGCGACCTGCCCGCCACGTTGGCGGCAGCCGACCAGCACCTTGCCGCTCGGGGTATACTTGATCGCGTTCGAAACCAGGTTCTGCAGCAGGCGACGCAGCAAGCGCCGATCCGAGCGGACGGTCACCGAAGTCGCAGAAAAGATGAGCTTCAGCCCTTTTTCCTGGGCGCTCGGCTCGAATTCGCGCTGCAGCTGGCGCATCAGTTCGTCGACGCGGAAGGCGCTGATCTCGGGCTTGAGCGCGCCACCGTCAAGCCGCGAGATCTCGAGCAGCGCGGTCAGGATTTCCTCGACCGCGTCGAGCGAGGCGTCGATGTTCTCGGCGAGGTCGGGCTGTGTGCCGGCACGGTCGCGTTCGACCAAAGCAGAGGCGTAAAGCCGGGCGGCGTTCAGGGGCTGCAAGATGTCGTGGCTCGCCGCCGCGAGGAAACGCGTCTTCGAGGCGTTTGCCTCATCCGCTTCGGCCTTGGCGCGCTGCAACTCGGTATTGACGTGCCTGATCTCCTCGGTGCGCTCGGCGACGCGCTTTTCTAGCGTCTCGTTGGTCCGCGCCAATTCCTCTTCGGCCACGACCGAGTCGGTGATGTCGGTATAGGTGGTGACGATGCCGCCATCGGGCAGCGGGTTCGAGCGGATCTCGATCACGTTCTTGGACGGGTAGAGCTTGAGCCGGACCGGCTCGCGGTCGTTGACGAAGCTCTCCAGCCGCGCCGCCATGAGCTCGTCCTGCGGCCCTACGCCATAAGCGCCCCGCTCGGCATTATAGCGCACGATTTCGTCGAGCCCGGTTCCGAAGCGCACCAGCGAGGGCGGCAGGTCGTAGAGCTGGATGAAGGCCTTGTTCCAGGCGAGGAGCCTGAGGTCGCGGTCGAGCACCGTGATGCCCTGGCCGGCATGGTCGAGGCCGTTCTGAAGGATGTCTCGATTGTACTGGAGGGCGGCCGAAGCGTCGTCGAGTAGCTTGAAGGCGGCTTCGGTCGAGAGATTGCGCCGCTTCAGCAGCAGCGACAGCACGAGGCGCGAGGAGGCGGCGCCGATCGCGGAGGAGAGCAGGTGCTCGCCGAAGCGCAGCGTGTGGATATCGGCCTCGCGGGTTCCATTTAGCACTTCGCCGCGCGAATGCGCGAAGCCCTCGAAGGCGCGCTGCGTCCGCTCCTGGCCGAGATAGCGGCCGATGGTCGACTGCAGCTCCGCCTCGGTGACGCTGGAGCGCCAGAGCGAGAAGGACTGCGCCATGGTCGCCCGGTCCGACTCGACGAAGGCGTTGGCCTGGAGGCGCTCCATCGCGCTCGCCGGGCGAATGAACGAGAAGCCGACATAGCAGGCGAGGTTGATGCCGAGGCTCCAGAGCACGCCATGCGGCAGCGGCGGCAATGACAGGCCGAACAGCCCCTCCGGCCGCAGCAGGGCGATGCCGAGCGGCCCGTGCTCGACGATTCCCGCCCAATAGCCGCCGGGCAGCGCCAGACTCGGAATCAGCAGGGTGTAGAGCCAGGTCAGCAGGCCAGCGGACAGTCCGGCGGCAGCGCCGAGCGCCGTGCCGCGCCGCCAGACCAGCCCGCCGAAGAAGGCTGGTGCGATCTGCGCGGTCGCGGCGAAGGAGAGTAGGCCGATCGAGACCAGTGCCGCCTCGCCCGCGGCCCGATAATAGGCATAGCCGAGCAGGATGACGACGACGATGGCAAGGCGCCTGATATGCACCACCTGCGAGCCGAGGTCGCCGCCGGTCGGACCGCTGCGGCCCTTGCGCTCGATCATCGCGGCCGCGCGCTCGGGGTCGACGCTGACGCCGCGCCCGCGCAACAGCAGCGGCGTGACGAGATGGTTCGAGATCATGATCGCGAGCGCGACCGAGGCGACGATGACCATCGCAGTGCCCGCCGAAAGCCCGCCGATGAAGACGAAGAGGGCGATGAGGCCCGCCTGCTTCTCCAGCGGCAACAGCAGCACGGTCATGTCGCGGTCGACGCCCGAGCCCGGCAGCAGAACCTCGCCGGCCGCCGCCAGCGGCAGCACGAACAGGTTGATCAGCACGAGATAGAGCGGGAACATCCAGGCGGCGCGGCGCACGTCCCGGACGTCACGGTTCTCGACGATCGCCATGTGGAACTGCCGTGCCAGCAGCAGCGCGGCGCACGAGGACAGCGCCGTCAGGGTGAGGAACATCGGCCAGCTCGAAGTCCGGTCCCAGATCGGCGGTTTGTCCGCAGCCGCAGCCGCCCGTGCCGCCTGGGCGAAGAGGTCGCCAGCCCCATCGAACAGGCCGTAGACGACGAAGACGCCGAGAGCCAGGAACGCGACGAGCTTGACCAGTGACTCGGCGGCGATCGCCAGGACCAGGCCGTCCTGGTGTTCGGTCGCGTCGATATGGCGGGTGCCGAAGGCGCAGGCGAAGCCGGCCAGGACCAGGGCGACCAAGAAGGCGAGGTCGCTCAGCACCGGCATGTCGGTCATCGGTGGTGGCCCGCCGGCGGCGGCGAAGAACACCGAGAGCGAGTTCGCTACCGCCTTCAACTGCAGGGCGATATAGGGCAGGGCGCCGACCACCGCGACGATGCAGACTAGCGCCGCGACGCGCTCGCTCTTGCCGTAGCGCGCGCCGACGAAATCGGCGATCGAGGTGATGTTCTGTGATTTGGCGATGCTGACGATGCGCGCGACGAAGCGGTGCCCCAGCCCGATCACCAGGGCCGGGCCGACATAGATGCCGAGGAAGTCGAAGCCCGCCCGGTTGGCGAAGCCGACCGAGCCGTAGAAGGTCCAGGAGGTGCAGTAGACCCCGAGCGCCAGCGCATAGATGGTCGTGCGCGCCCGCCCGGTCATCAGGCGACGCCCGGTGGTGTCCGCGAGATGGGCGATCGCGAACAGAACGCAGAGATAGCCGAGCGCGCTCAGGACGACGGACCAGGCCGGTAGCATCGCGCCTCCTTGCAACGGCGATCGCCGGCAAACCTATCGCCGCCGCGCCGTTGCCGCCATCGGTCTTTAGAACCCACGCAGATGGCGCCGATCGGAGCCCTGCCTCGCAGCCGGTCCGTCATTCAGGCGGGATCCGAGCCGAAAATGTCAGCCAGTGTAGCAAAAGGGCAGGGGAACGGCGCCAGAAATCGATTCCCTTGGCGATTGTGGATGTTCTAGCCTGCACGCGGGGGCGGCATTGCGCAGCGCGGTGCCGAAGACTGGCCAAGCATTCGGAAAGGCGCGCTATGCTCAAGGAGTTCAAGGAATTTGCCCTGAAGGGCAATGTCGTCGATCTCGCCATCGGCGTGATCATCGGCGCGGCCTTCGGCAAGATTGTCGAATCTCTGGTCGGCGACATCATCATGCCGCTGATCGGCGCGATCGGCAGCGTCGATTTCTCCAACTATTTCTTCGGCCTCAACAGCGCTGTCACCGCGCCGGTCCTGGTCGATGCCAAGAAGCAGGGCGCCGTGCTCGCCTATGGCAACTTTCTCACCATCGCGGTCAACTTCCTGATCATCGCCTTCGTGCTCTTCCTCGTCGTCAAGGGGATCAATACGCTGAGGCGCCGGGAAGCGGCCAAGCCGACCGAGCCGGTGGCCCCGCCGCAGGACATTGCCCTGCTCAGCGAAATCCGCGACCTGCTGAAGCAGAAGGCCTGAGGGCTTTCGCGGGGTGCTCTGACCCCTCTCGAGCGCTCCGCGATCCATCACTGCGACCGATCGGGTCGATCTCGTCAATTCATGCCGCCGCGGCGCGATCTGCGTTAGATTGGCTTGCATGTTTCTTGCGACGGATCGCCCGAAGGATCGCTTATGAACATGCACGCACCGGCCGGCACCAGCCTGATCGCCGATTTGCGCCCCGAGGCGCGCAATGCGCCCGAGAGCGGCATCGTCGAGGTCGTCAACCATGGCCGGCTCAAGCCCGGGCTGATCCCGCTCTGGGTCGGCGAGGGCGATCTTGCGACGCCCGAGTTCATCGTCCGCGCCGCCAACAAGTCGCTGGCCGATGGCGAGACCTTCTACACCTGGCAGCGCGGCATTCCGGACCTGCGCGAGGCGCTGGCGCGCTACCACACCGCGCTCTATGGCCGCCCCTTCGCCATGGACCGCTTCTACGTCACCGGCTCCGGCATGCAGTCGGTCCAGATCGCGGTGCGGCTGATCGCGGGCGTCGGCGACGAGTTGATCATCCCGACCCCGGCCTGGCCGAATTTCGCCGCCGCCATGGGCGTTGCCGGCGCCAATCCGGTCTGCGTGCCGATGGAGTTCAAGGATGGGCGCTTCACGCTCGACCTCGAGAAGCTGGAGGCGGCGATCTCGCCGCGCACCCGCGCCTTCGTCATCAACTCGCCGGCCAACCCGACCGGCTGGACCGCGACGCAGGGCGAGCTCGCGGCGATCCTCGCCATCGCCCGCAAATACGGCATCTGGATCATCGCCGACGAGATCTATGCCCGTTTCGTCTATGACGGCTCAGCCCGTGCCGCCTCCTTCCACGACGTGATGGAACAGGAGGACCGCGTCCTCTTCGTCCAGACCTTCTCGAAGAACTGGGCGATGACCGGTTGGCGCGTCGGCTGGATCGAGGTGCCGCCGGCCTTCGGCCAGATCGTCGAGAACCTGATCCAGTATTCGACCTCCGGCTCGCCGGTCTTCGTCCAGCGCGCGGCGATCGCCGCGCTGGAGGAGGGCGAGCCCTTCGTCGCCGAGCAGATCGCGCGCGCCACCGAAGGCCGGCGCATCATCGCCGAGGGGCTGAAGGCGACCAACCGCGTGACGCTGCAGGCGCCGGACGGTGCCTTCTACCAGTTCTTCGCCGTCGACGGCCGCACCGATTCGCGCGCGCTGGCGCTCGAGCTGGTCGACACGGCCAATGTCGGCCTGGCGCCTGGAACCGCCTTCGGCCCGGGTGGCGAGATGGGCCTCCGGCTCTGCTTCGCCCGCAAGGCTTCGGATCTCGTCGAGACGGTGGCGCGGCTCCAGAAGGCCTTGGCCGGCTGACATCGCCTGCGGTCATGCCCCGCTTGCGCTCCGGGCGTTTGACCTGAGGGTTGGCGGCCGTCATTGATGCGGCGCTGCGCCCTGACGGCGCATCGCGAGCATCATGCCTGTCCCGAGCTACGTCCCCTACCATCTGCGCACCTTGTCGCGTGAAGCGGCGGTGATCGCTTGCGCGGCGGTCGGCGGCACCATCTTCGCCCTGCTCGACGTTCCGGCAGCCTGGCTCTCGGGCTCGATGCTGCTGGTTTCCATTCTCGGTATCACCCGGCCGCTGCCCGATCTGCGCCGCCCCTGGTTCGATTCGACCATGGTGATGTCCGGTGCGCTGATCGGCTCGGCCGCGACGCCAGAAGCGCTCGCCGCGACGGCGCGCTATCCCGGCTCGCTGCTCGTGCTGGTCGTCGGCCTCGTCGCGATCATGCTGGCGACGGGCGCCTATCTGCGTTTCGTGGCACGCTGGAGCTGGATCGACTCGCTGCTGGCGGCTGCGCCGGGCGCGCTCTCGGCAGTGATCTCGGTGGCGCAGGACAAGGGTGCCAATATCGGCCGCATCGCCGCGATCCAGCTTTTCCGCATCCTCGTCCTGGTCGCGGTCCTGCCCAGCATCATGAAGTTGAGCAGCAGCGGCCCGCTCACCTTGCCGCCTCCGATCGCGGTCGCGAGCGTCGGCGACATGGCGCTGCTGCTCGGCAGCGGGTTGGTCACCGGGCTCATCTTCGAGAGGATCGGCGTCACGGCCCCCTTCATTCTCGGCGCGACCCTGGCGAGCGCCGTGCTGCACGGCACCGGCCTCGTCCACGGCACCATGCCGCCGGAGATCGCGATCGCGGTGATGGTCATGCTCGGCGCCGCCATGGGCGGGCGCGTCTCGAACCTGAAGCGCAACGAGATCGCGGCGCTGTTCCCGCTCGCGATCGGCGGCTTCGTCGTCTCGATGGTCGTCGCCTTCGCCTTCGCCTGGCCGGCGGCCTGGCTCGCCGGCGTGCCCTATGCCAGCGCAATGGCCGCGTTCGCACCAGGCGGGCTCGAGGCCATGGCGATGCTCGCCTTCGCCATGGGGCTCGACCCGCTCTATGTCGGCGCGCACCATCTGGTGCGCTTCATGCTGCTCGGGCTCGCCATGCCCTTTCTCGTCGGGCGGCTGAAGTCCGAAAAGCCGCCGGCGTCGCAGTAACGGCTCCCGGGGCCTGCCATGGCCGGCCCCGGGGGCAAGGATCAGTCCAGGCCGATCGTGGTCAGGTCCTGGAACCAGTGCTGGGCCAGCACGAACTTTTTGATCTTCGGCGAGAGCACATGCGGGTTGGTGTCGTGCACCACCCAGACCAGCACGGCGTCGTCGACGATCTGGGCATGGGCCCTGGCGAGGAGTTCGTCCTGCCGGGCGACGTCGAAGGTCTTCATCGCCTCGTCGAGCAGGCCGTCGACCACCGGGCTGGTATAGAAGCCCCAGTTCACGCCGACCGGAGCGGCCTGGTTCGAGTGGAAGAACCGGATGATCGCATAGAGCGGATCCGAGGTGACATAGGCGATGTTGTTGGAGCTGATGCCGGCGTTGATCTCGTCCTTCGCGCCCTTGCGCCAGTGGGTGTAGAGCAGCTCGAGCTCGACCACCTTGAAGTCGATCTCGATACCGACCTCTTTCAGGTTCTGCTGGATGAACTCGTTCATCGGCAGCGACAGCATCTGGCCGGTGCCGCCCTGGGCGATCACGAAGGTCGCCTTCAGCGGTTTGGCGGGCGAGTAGCCGGCCTCCGCCAGCAGCTTCTTCGCAGCTTCCGGATCGTACCTGATTTCGAAGCCGGGCTTGCCGAACCACGGGCTCGCCGGATCGACTTGGCCGACGGCAGGCTTGGCGAGGCCGTTCATCAGCTCGACCACGCCCTTGCGGTCGATCGCCAGGTTCATCGCCTTGCGCAGGCGAACATCGGTCCAGGGCGAGCCGGGAAGCACGCTGAGATGATAGTTCCAGACATGCGGCGTGACGTTCTCGACGATCTTCATGCCGGCCTTCTTGAGCTGCGGCACGGTATCGGGAGCCGGCGTCTCGATCAGGTCGACCTGGCCGGCGATCAGCGCATTGGTCCGCGCCAGCACCTCCGGCATCGGCACCAGCACCAGCTTGTCGACCTTGGCGAGGCGGTTCCGATTCCAGTAATCCGCGTTCTTGCTGAGTTCGGCGAGCTCGCGCGGCACCAGCCGGGTCAGCTTGAACGGGCCGGTGCCGGAGGGCTCGCGGGCGAACTTCTCCCAGTCGCGGCCGAGCTTCTCGTATTGCGCCGGGCTCGACACCAGGAACCAGAGCATCTGGTAGGGGAAGAAGGAGTCGACCGCTTTGGTCGTGATCTCGACCGTCCTGCCATCGACCTTGCGCCAGCTCGCAACCGAGGGCAGGCGGGGCTTGACCTGCGCCGCCTGGCGCCGGTCGTAATGCGCCGCCTTCTCGTCGAGCACCTTGTCCAGATTCCAGACCACAGCGTCGGCGTCGAAGGCGCTGCCATCATGGAACTTCACGCCCTCGCGCAGCGTGAACAGCCACTTCTTCGGATCGGCAGGATCGACCCTCCAGCCCGTGGAGAGTCCCGGAACCAGCTTGCCGGGCCGGTCGCCGATATCCATCTCCCAGGCGACCAGCGGGTCGTAGAGCGTATAGCCCGTGAATTTATAGGCGCCCGCGCCGCGATCGGGCTGGCCAGAGGTCAGCGGTATGTCCGCCATCGAGATGCCGTAGCGGACGATCGACTCGGCCAGCGCGGGGCTGGCTACGGAAAGAGCGACGAGGGCAGAGGCTGCCAAACATTTGAACATTGCGCACACCGGTGAGAGGGATGGTGTGCGGACCGCGGCAAGAGATGTGCCATACGGAACTATCTCCGTGCCGCCATCGCGGGCTTGTCGTAGAGCCGGTGCGGGAGGTCAGGCTACGCCGTTGGTGTGCGTCATCAACGCATAGAGCGAGGTCGTGCCGCAGATGAACAGCCGGTTCCGCTTCGGCCCGCCGAAGCACAGGTTGGCGACCACCTCGGGCACCAGCACCTTGCCGATCAGCGTGCCGTCTGGATCGTAGACATGGACGCCATCGGCGGCGCTGCTCCAGAGTCGGCCGGCGACGTCGAAGCGGAAGCCGTCGAACAGCCCGCTGGTGCAGGTGGCGAAGACCGAGGAGGCGCCGAGTGTCTTGCCGTCACCGGTCACCGCAACCTTGCGGATATGGCGCGGCCCGTTCTGCGGATCATGGCTCGCGCCGGTGTCGGCGATGTAGAGCGCGCTCTCGTCGGGCGAGAAGGCGAGCCCGTTCGGCTTGACGAAATCGTCGGCGGCAATGGTCACCTCACCGCTCTGCGGATCGATGCGGTAGACATTGCAGCGCCCGATCTCGCTTTCGGCCTTGTCACCCTCATAATCGGTCAGGATGCCGTAGTCGGGATCGGTGAACCAGATCGAGCCCTCCGACTTCACCACCACATCGTTCGGCGAGTTCAGCCGCTTGCCCTGGTAATGGCTCGCCAGCACGGTGACGGAGCCGTCATGCTCGGTACGCGTCACCTGGCGCCCGCCATGCTCGCAGGTGACGAGCCGACCTTGCCGGTCGATCGTATTGCCGTTCGAGTTGCGGGCCGGTTGGCGGAAGACGCCGACCTGGCCGGTGAGTGCGTCGAAGCGCAGCATCCGGTCGTTGGGGATGTCGGACCAGACCAGCGTCTGGTGCGCCGGGAACCAGGCCGGCCCTTCCGACCAGCGCGCCCCGGTCCACAGCCGCTCCATCCGGGCCGAGCCGGGCACGATCCGATGGAAGCGCGGGTCGAGTACCTCGACGCGAAAACCCTCGATGAAGCCGAATGTCATGCCTGTCCTCCGTGGTTGGGAGGGAGGATCGGAAATAACGAGCGCTTTCACAACTCGTGTCTGTGTGGACCTACAATGCGAGAGGCGCGGGGAGCCCTCTCCTGTAAGGAGAGGGCAGGGTGAGGTGTAGGCCGCTTGACGAGTTTCGCGAGCACTCACCGCGCGCTCAGGTTCAGGCCAACGTTTCCAGTCCGAACACCTCACCCCTACCCCTCTCCTTACAGGAGAGGGGTTCCCGCGGTTCCGCGTTACAGCACCAACCCATCGTCCCAATACGGCGTCGCCCCATACAACTCCGCCAGATAGTCGACGAAGGCGCGCACCTTTTGTTCCATGTGGCGTCGGCTGGGATAGACCGCATACACCGCGACGCGCTTGCCGACCGAATAGTCCGGCAGCACCCTGACGAGCGCCCCCGATTTCAGCTCCGGCCCGACATCCCAGGTCGAGCGCAACGCGACGCCGACGCCGGCCAGCAGCGCCTCGCGGACCACCTCGCTCGAATTGGTCCGCAGCGGCCCGTTGATCCTAACCGAGACCTGGCCTTCCGGCCCGTCGAGGCGCCATTGGTCGGCATTGTGGGCGACGAGTGTATGGCGCGACAGGTCCTCTATGGTTTCGGGAGTGCCGTTGGCAGCGAGGTAACCGGGCGTCGCGCAGAGCACACGATGGTTCGGCGCCAGCCGCTTCGCTACCAGGCTCGAATCGCGCAGATCGGCGATCCGCACCGCGAGATCGAAGCCCTCCGCGATGATGTCGACGAAGGCGTCGCTCAGGATCAGCTCGACATTCACCGCCGGATTGGCGTCGAGGAAGGGTTTCAGATGCGGCGCGACATGCATCCGCCCGAACGAGGTCGGCGCCGAGACGCGCAAGGTGCCGCGGGCCTGGCCGGCGCCGCTGGCGACCCAGGCCTCGGCTTCCTCGATCGAGCCGAGGATCGAGACGACCCGCTCGTAGAAGCCCTGGCCGGCCTCGGTCAGCGAAAGCTGGCGCGTGGTGCGCTGGAGCAGGCGCACGCCGAGCCGGTCTTCCAGGCGGCGGATGCGCTTGGAGATCACGGCCGGCGAGAGGCTGAGCTCGCGTGCGGCGGCGGACATGCTCCTGGCCGTGACGACATGGGCGAAGACGTCGAGGTCGCCAAACCGATCCATGCGCCCACCATCTTTTCCGTTTTGGAAATAATCATGCACGTTACTCGCGCTGCGCCGCATGTGGAAGTATTCTAGAGTCGCATCAGACTCGTTCGGTGCGTGTGCGCAGCGACGGCGCCTGGTGGCTCCGAAGGCGAGGAAGGCGAGTGGAGGATTTGCTATGAGTGCGATCGCCTTTCCGGTTCCCGATGCCGGCATCCTCGCCCGCCGCGACGCCATCATCGCCGGTCTCGCCGGGCTGGTCGCGCCCGATGCGCTGATCACTTCGGAGGACGAGCGCCGGCCCTATGAGACCGATGCGCTGACCGCCTATCGCCGCATGCCGCTCGCCGTGGTGCTGCCCTCGACCACGCAGGAGGTCGCCGCCGTGCTGCGCTATTGCGGCGAGCAGGGCGTGCCGGTCGTGCCGCGCGGCGCCGGCACTTCGCTCGCCGGTGGCGCGATCCCGCAGGAGGACGCGGTGGTGATCGGCGTCTCCAAGATGAACCGCATCCTCGAGATCGACTATGCCAACCGGGTGGCGAAGGTGCAGGCCGGCGTCACCAATCTCGCGGTGACCGGCGCCGTCTCGGCCGATGGCTTCTTCTACGCGCCCGACCCGTCCTCGCAACTCGCCTGCTCGATCGGCGGCAATATCGGCATGAACTCCGGTGGCGCGCATTGCCTGAAATACGGCGTTACCACCAACAATGTGCTGGGCGTCACCCTGGTGATGCTCGACGGCAGCATCGTCGAGATCGGCGGCGGCCATCTCGATGCGCCCGGATACGATCTGCTCGGCCTGATCGTCGGCTCGGAAGGGCAGCTCGGCATTGTCACCGAGGCGACGGTGCGCATCCTGCGTCAGGCTGAAGGCGCGCGCCCCGTCCTGTTCGGCTTCCCGACCAGCGTCGAGGCCGGCGCCGCCGTCGCCGCCATCATTGGCGCCGGCATCATCCCGGTGGCGATGGAGTTCATGGACAAGCCGGCGATCGAGATCTGCGAGGCTTTTGCCCATGCCGGCTACCCGATGGATTGCGGCGCGCTGCTGATCATCGAGGTCGAGGGCTCGGAGGCCGAGATGGACGCCCAGCTCGCCCGCATCGTCGCGATCGCCAGGGAGCACGGCGTCGGCACGGTCAAGGAGAGCAAATCGGCGATGGAGACGGCGGCGATCTGGAAGGGTCGCAAATCCGCCTTCGGTGCGACTGGCCGCATCGCCGACTATATCTGCATGGACGGCACGATCCCGACCGGGCAATTGCCCTTCGTGCTCGAGCGCATGGACGAGATCATCAAGGGCTATGGCCTGCGTGTCGCCAATGTCTTCCACGCCGGCGACGGCAATCTCCACCCGCTGATTCTCTACAACTGCAACGATCCGGTCGAGGCGCAGAAGGCCGAGGACGCCGGCAACGACATCCTCAAGCTCTGCGTCGAGGTCGGCGGCTGCCTGACCGGCGAGCACGGCGTCGGCATCGAGAAGCGCGACCTGATGACCGTGCAGTTCAACGAAGCTGACCTGCACCAGCAGCAGCGGGTGCGGGCGGTGTTCGATCCGCGCTGGCTGCTCAACCCGGCCAAGGTATTTCCGCTCGAAGGCCGGGTCGCGGCGTGAGCTTTGTCATTCCGGGGCTCGCGTAGCGAGAACCCGGAACCCACGACCGGGTGAGCGGGATGGCGTATTTCGTCTATCTCATGGCGAGCAAAAGAAGCGGTACGCTCTACCTGGGCGTCACCAACGATCTGGCGAGGCGTGCCCATGAGCACAGATCGAAACGGAACATCGGATTCACGAGCCGCTACGGAGTAGACAGGCTGGTCTGGTACGAACAGTTCGAGGATGTCAGGGATGCGATCGACCGGGAGAAGGTCCTGAAGAAATGGCGCAGAGCCTGGAAGATCAAGCTCATCGAAGACATGAATCCGGAATGGAAGGATTTCTATGAAGGGCTGTCCTGACCGGCGATGCCAAGTCGTGGGTTCCGGGTTCTTCGCGATGCGAAGCCCCGGAATGACAGCGGTAGGTGCCTGATGCTCCATACCCCCACCACAGAGGCGCAGGCCTGCGCCGTCGTCGCCTCGATCGTCGAGGCGCGCGTTCCGCTCGCCATTCGCGGCGGCGGCACGCGCACCGGCCTCGGCCGGCCGGACAATGCGGTCAGCACCATCTCCAGTTCCGGTCTCAACGGCATCACCCTTTACGAGCCGGCCGAGATGGTGATCGGTGCCAAAGCCGGCACGCCGCTGAAGCTGATCGAGGAGACGCTGGCCGCGCGCGGACAGATGCTGCCCTTCGAGCCGATGGACCATCGTGCTCTGCTCGGCACGGAGGGCGAGCCGACGATCGGGGCCATCGCGGCGGGCAACATCTCCGGCCCGCGCCGGATCAATGCTGGCGCCGCCCGCGACTCGCTGATCGGCATCAAGCTGATCAATGGTCGCGGCGAGCTGGTGAAGTCGGGTGGTCGGGTGATGAAGAATGTCACGGGGCTGGACCTGGTCAAGCTCGTCGCCGGCAGCTTCGGCACGCTCGGCTTCCTGACTGAGGTGACCTTCCGCGTCCTGCCCCGGCCGGAACGCGTCGCCACGCTGATCTGGGAGGGTCTCTCGGACGAGGCGGCGGTGGCGCTGCTCTCGGGTGCGCTCGGCTCGCCCTTCGAGCCCATGGCCGCGGCGCACCTGCCCGCTGGGATCGGCGCCGAGGAGCCTCGCACCTTGCTCAGGCTGGAGAATTTCTCGGCCTCGATCAGCTATCGTGCCGCCGAGCTCGCCCGCCTGCTGAAGGCCCATGGCCGGCCCGAACTGGTCGAGGGCCGCGCGTCGGAGGCGCTCTGGCGCGAGGTGCGGGACGCTTCCTTTTTCGCCGGCACGCAGGAGGCTGTCTGGCGGCTCTCGCTCGCGCCGACCAATGGGCCGAGAGCGACCGCTGCGATCGCGCGCACTGTGCCGAGCGCCCGCTGGTTCTACGATTGGGGCGGCGGTCTCATCTGGCTCGCCGTGCCGGCTGATGGTGACGCGGGCGCCGCCGCGATTCGCGCTGCGCTCAAGCCGCTCGGCGGCCATGCCACTTTGGTGCGGGCGCCTGATGCGGTGCGGGCGGTGGTTCCTGTGTTCGAGCCGCTCTCCGAGCCGCTGATGCGGGTGACGGCGGGCATCAAGAAGAGCTTTGACCCGGAGGGTGTGTTCGAGCCCGGCCGGATGTATGCGGGGATCTGATGGCGCTCGCTGAACCGCTTTCCTCCGAGATGCCCGCGGCGCACGCGAACTGGGCGCCCGGCCGTCTCGGCCCCGTCGCCATCGCCGTGCTGGCGGCATTGCTGACGGCCGGCGCAGCGGCGATCCTGCTCTGGATGGGCCGCGAGCCGATCTGCAAATGCGGCACCATCAAGCTCTGGCAGGGCACGGTGATGTCCTCCGAGAACTCCCAGCACATCGCCGACTGGTACACCTTCTCGCACATCATCCACGGCTTCCTGTTCTATGGCCTGTTCTGGCTGATCCGCCGCGCCACCGGCCTGCCGATCTCCGTCGGCCTCGCGCTGCTGCTCGCCATCATGCTGGAGAGCGCCTGGGAGATCACCGAGAACACCGATGCGGTGATCAATCACTACCGCACGGCCACGATCTCGCTCGATTATTACGGCGATAGCGTCCTGAACTCGGTCAGCGACGTCCTCGCCATGGCGCTGGGCTTCCTGTTCGCCCGGTTCGCGCCGGCCTGGATCACGGTAACGGGCGCGCTGGCGATGGAGCTGTTCGTCGGCTGGCTGATCCGCGACAACCTCACCCTCAACGTCATCATGCTGCTCTGGCCAATGGACTGGATCAAAACCTGGCAGGGTGGAGCCTGAGCGATGCAGACCAATTTCACGCCCGAACTCCTCGCTTCCGACCCGCGCCTGCCGGTCTCCGAGAAGATCCTGCGCACTTGCGTGCATTGCGGCTTCTGCACCGCGACCTGCCCGACCTATCTCCTGCTCGGCGACGAGCTCGATTCCCCGCGCGGGCGCATCTACCAGATCAAGGACATGCTGGAGAGCGGCCGGCCGGCGAGCCCCGACGTGGTCAAGCATGTCGACCGCTGCCTTTCCTGCCTCTCCTGCATGACGACCTGCCCCTCGGGCGTGCACTACATGCACCTGGTCGACCATGCCCGCGCCTATATCGAGGAAACCTATGAGCGGCCCGTCGCCGATTGGACGCTGCGGCGCATCCTCTCGGCGATCCTGCCCTATCCCGGTCGCTTCCGCCTCGCCATGCTGGCGGCGCGCCTCGGCAAGCCGCTGGCCGGGGCGCTCGGCCTGCTGCCCGTCATCGGCGCCTGGCTGAAGGCGATGCTGGCGCTGGCGCCCTGGAGCCTGCCCAACCGCTCGGCGATGGAGGGCCCTGCCTCCTTCCCGGCCGAGGGCGAGCGGCAGAGGCGCGTCGCCATGCTCTCGGGCTGCGCCCAGCCGGTGCTCGACCCCGGCATCAACGAGGCGACGATCCGCCTGCTCACCCGCCACGGCGTCGAGGTGGTGCTGCCCAAGGGCGAGGGCTGCTGCGGCGCGCTCGTCCACCATATGGGCCGCGAGCATGACGCGCTCGCCTTCGCCCGCGTCAATATCGACGCCTGGATGGCCGAGGTCGAAGGCGAGGGGCTCGACGCCATCCTGATCACGGCGTCGGGCTGCGGCACCACGATCAAGGATTACGGCTTCATGTTCCGCGACGACGAGGCCTACGCCGCGAAGGCGGCGAAGATCTCTGCCCTCGCCAAGGACGTGACCGAGTTCGTCGAGACGCTGGAGATCGCACCGGTCAGGAGCTTCGACCTCACCGTCGCCTATCACTCCGCCTGCTCGATGCAGCACGGCCAGCAGCTCAAGGACGGGCCGAAGCGGCTGCTGACGCGCGCCGGCTTCCGCGTGAGGGAGGTGCCGGAGGGCCACATCTGCTGCGGCTCGGCCGGCGTCTACAACATCCTCCAGCCGGAGATCGCCGGGCAGTTGCGCGAGCGCAAGGTCGGCAACATCCAGCGCACGAAGCCGGATCTCGTCGCCACCGGCAATATTGGCTGCATCACCCAGATCGCGAAGGGCTTCGCCGACCGCGGCGCGACCACGCCGATCCTGCACACCGCCGAACTGCTCGACTGGGCGACCGGCGGGCCGTTGCCGGCGCGGCTGGCGAAGGCGGGGATCGGGGAGGCGATTCCGATTGGAGTCGTTGCGGCGGAGTGAGGTTCACGTCATTCCGGGGCGCTGCGGAGCAGCGAGCCCGGAACCCATGAACACGGCCTCAATTTCGATGCGCGACGGCTGCGTAGACAGCTGGGCACCGTCGTGGTCATGGGTTCCGGTCCCTTCGCTGCGCGAAGTCCCGGAATGACGCCAGCGTCAGTTCCCGTAAACCATCTGCCGGAGCTTCTGCTGCGCCGCGGTCATCGCCGACTGCTTGGTGTTCATCGCGGTGATCGCCGCCTGCACCCTGTTGCGCAGCGCCGTGTTGCGTATGTCGACCTGCGAGCCGCTCACCCGGATCGCCGCCTTGTTGGCCTCGATCAGCTCGGCCAACGCCAGGATCGCGGCGAAAGTCTCGTCCGTGACCGGGAAGACCTCGCGGACGGTCGCGGCGGGCTCCGTCACCAGCTTCTGGTAGGCGCTGGCATAGACCTTGGCGAGGTCCTCCGGCTGCTTCAGCGCGGCGCGCTCGCTGTCGGCGGCTGCGAGCGCGGCATCGAGCGCCTGGCGCATCTGGCTGAAGCCGGCGCGGACGGCGGCGATCTCGCTCTTGCGCGCGACGATGTCCTCGATCGAGCGCGGCGCTGCCTTGGCGGTCGCCTCCTGCATCGGCTTTCCGACCGTCGTGTTCATGCGCTCATGGAAGTGCTGGATCACGGCATAATGGCCGGCATAATCGCCGAAGGATTTCTGCCTCTCGGCGTCGGGGCGCGGCAGGCGCACGCCCGGGCGCGCCAGGATGTCCGTTTGAAGGAAGCTGATGAAAGCCTTGCGCTGATCCGGCTCGCTCGGCCCGCAGGCGGCGAGCAGCAGCGTCGCGAGCAGGCATGCCAGCAGGCTACGTAGTCCAACCCGCATCATCCATTCCTTGCGCCGCGGCGGGACATTAGTGCGCGATTATGGCCGCGGCTAGCCGGGGAGTTCCCTTCTCCCCTTGCGGATTCCGCTGTGAAAGGTCGGTCGCAAGGGCCTCCTTTCCCCGTTGTGGGGAAGGGCTGGGGATGGGGGTGGTGCCGCTTGGTGATCGTCGGCAGAAGACGGGGCCTGGCAGCAACGACAGCGCCATCAGACCCTGCCGCTCGCGCCGGCTTTACAACCCCCACCCCTGCCCCTCCCCACAAGGGGGAGGGGTTCCCCGCGCCTTGTCTGGTTTCGCAGAGAAATCTTTGCGGGAGAAGGGAAGCTTGCCCCTGGCGGCTTCGCGGGCTAACCCGCTCGCTCATCAATAAGCATTTGCTGACCGAGTTCCTCTGCCATGTCCGCCGACAAATCCGCCCCTGCCAAGCTGAAGGCCCGCCAGCCGCGCGGTTTCGTCGATCGCGGCCCGGCCGATGTCGCCGCCACCGAGCGCATGCTCGGCGTGATCCGCGAGAGCTTCTCGCTCTACGGCTTCGATCCGGTCGAGACGCCCTTCGTCGAGTACACCGACGCGCTCGGCAAGTTCCTGCCGGACCAGGACCGGCCGAATGAGGGCGTCTTCTCCTTCCAGGACGATGACGAGCAATGGCTCTCGCTGCGCTACGACCTGACCGCGCCGCTCGCCCGCTATGTCGCCGAGAATTTCGACGCGCTGCCGAAGCCTTATCGCAGCTATCGCGCCGGCTATGTCTTCCGCAACGAGAAGCCGGGACCGGGCCGCTTCCGCCAGTTCATGCAGTTTGACGCCGACATCGTCGGCTCCGCTTCTGTCGCCGCCGATGCCGAGATCTGCATGCTCGCCGCCGACACGATGGAGAAGCTCGGCATCAAGCGCGGCGACTATGTCGTCAAGGTCAACAACCGCAAGGTGCTCGACGGGGTGATGGAGGCGATCGGCCTCGGCGGCGAGGAGAACGCCGGCCGCCGGCTGACGGTGCTGCGGGCGATCGACAAGTTCGATAAATTCGGTGTGGAAGGCGTCGCGCTGTTACTCGGTGATGGCCGCAAGGACGAGAGCGGCGATTTCACGAAAGGCGCTGGTTTAGACCAGCAAAGCATCGAAAGAATTTTGAAGCTTTGCGCTTACCCTGATGCTCTTGGCGGCGCTTTGGGGCTCTCTAACGCGAATACTCTTGAGGCCATAGCGCAGTCGGTCGCGGGGAATGAGCTCGGCGAAGCCGGAGTTCAGGAGCTGACAGAGCTTGTTCGCTCTGTGCAGACCGCAGGCTATGACATGGATCGCATCCGCATCGACCCTTCCGTCGTCCGCGGCCTCGAATACTATACCGGCCCGGTCTACGAGGTGGAGCTGACCTTCCCGGTCACCAATGAGGACGGCCAGGTCGTGCGTTTCGGTTCGGTGGCCGGCGGCGGCCGCTATGATGGCCTCGTCGGCCGCTTCCGGCCCGAGCCGGTACCGGCGGCCGGTTTCTCGATCGGCGTCTCCCGGCTCTATTCGGCGCTGAAGGCGGTGAAATCGCCGATCGTCGACCAGAAGAACGAACGGCCGCTCGTCGTCGTCACGACCATGGACCGAGATGCTCAGTTCATGCCGGACTATCAGAAGTTCGTTTCGGAGCTCCGGCAGGCCAAGGATGGCGAGAGCAGGCCGCTCTGCCGAGCCGACCTCTATCTCGGCTCGTCCGGCTTCAACGCCCAGATGAAATATGCCGACCGGCGTGGCGCGGTTTGCGCCGTGATCCAGGGCTCGTCGGAGCGTGAGGCCGGAACGGTCGTCATCAAGGACCTGATCCTCGGCGCCGAGCTCGCCGCCGCGGGCCGCGACGTGAAGGACTCAGCCGAGCACAAGGAGCGGCAGGCGCAGGCGCAGTTCTCCGTGCCGGTGGGCGAGCTGGTCGAGGGCGTGAAGCGGGTGCTGGGGCGGCATCGCTAGCGCCCTTCTCCCCCTGCGGGAGAAGGTGCCGGCAGGCGGATGAGGGGTCGCTCGACGCTTCGAAGTACTATGCCGAGACTTCTTTCGCGACGTCGCGCGACCCCTCATCCGTCTCGGCTTCGCCGAGCCACCTTCTCCCGCAAGGGGAGAAGGGAAGGGGCGCTCCGGATTCCCGCTAACCCAATTCCCTAAAAACCATCGAAAATCGGGCGCACCCCTGCTAGGACGGCGCCGCAACAGGGTGTCCAAGTGCCGGCCATGCGCTCAAAGCTCGAGACCGTGATCGCGCCGTTCGAGCGCGAAGGCTACCGGCGCGCCGAGCCGGCGATCCTGCAGCCGGTCGAGCCTTTCCTCGATCTTTCCGGCGAGGATATCCGCCGCCGCATCTTCCTGACCCAAGACGATGACGGGCGCGAATGGTGCCTGCGTCCCGAATACACCATCCCCGTCGCGCTGGCGCACATCGCCGCCCATGCCACCGAGCCGGCCTCCTATGCCTATGCCGGCCCGGTCTTCCGCATGCGCGTCGGCGAGCCCAACGAGTTCGCGCAGGCGGGCCTCGAATCCTTCGGCCGGGCCGATTTCGCTGCCGCCGATGCCGAGATCATGGCGCTGACTGTCGAAGCTGCCGCTTCGCTCGGCCTGAGCCGGCCGCGACTGCTGATGGGCGATGTCGCGCTGCTGACGGCGCTGCTCGATCGGCTTGGCGTACCGCAGGCGGCCCGCCGCCGGCTGATGCGCGCAGTCGCACAGGGCAGGGGCGCCGATGCCGTCACCGCGCTCGAACCGCCGGCGGGCGAGGTCGAGCATGCCCATGCCGGCCTGCTCAAGGCGCTCGAAGGCCAGGATCCCAAGGCGGCGCGTGCCTTCGTCGAGGACGTGCTCTCGATCGCCGGCATCTCGACCGTCGGTGGCCGCTCGGCCGGCGATATCGCCGAGCGCTTCCTGGCGCGGGCGGCCGAGCGCGACAATCCGGTCAATGCCGAAGCGAGCGGCCTGATCGCGCATGCGCTGGCGATCGGCGGCGATCCGGACGGCGCTTCCGCCGCCTGGCGCAAGCTCGCCGGTGAGGCCGGGCTCGATCTGTCGGCCGCGCTCGACGCCTTCGACGAGCGCACCGGCTTCCTCGCCGCGCGCGGCGTCGATGTCGCCAACATTTCCTTCTCGGCCGGCTTCGCCCGCAATCTCGACTACTACACCGGCTTCATCTTCGAATTGCACGACCCGGCCCGGCCGGATCTGAAGCCGATCGCGGGCGGCGGCCGCTATGACGGCGTGCTCCAGCGCCTCGGGGCGCCGGCAGCGGTGCCGGCGGTGGGCGCCTCGCTCTGGCTCGATCGTCTCGCGGGAGGCAAGGCATGAGCGGGACAGTGACAAACGAAGTGCCGCTGGTCCTCGCCGTACCCTCCAAGGGGCGGCTGCAGGAGAACGCCACCGCCTTCTTCGGCCGCGCCGGCCTCTCCTTCGTGCAGGCACGCGGGCAGCGTGAGTATCGCGGGCAGATCGCCGGGCTCGGCGGCGCCGAGGTCGCCTATCTCTCGGCCTCCGAGATCGTCGCGCAGTTGTCCTCCGGCGCCGCACATCTCGGCATCACCGGCGAGGATCTGGTGCGCGAGCAGGTCGCCGATGCCGATGCCAGCATGGTGATGCTGGCGCCGCTCGGCTTCGGCCAGGCCAATGTCGTCGTCGCCGTACCGCAGGCCTGGATCGATGTCCGCACCATGGCCGATCTCGACGATGTCGCTGCAAGCATGCGCGCCCGCAGCGGCCGCAAGCTGCGTGTCGCGACCAAATATGTGAACCTGACCCGCCGCTTCTTCGCCAACCACGGCCTCGCCGACTACCGGATCGTCGAGAGTCTCGGTGCGACCGAGGGCGCTCCTGCAGCCGGCACCGCCGAGATCGTCGTCGACATCACCACCACCGGCGCGACGCTCTCTGCGAACGCCCTCAAGGTGCTCGACGACGGCGTGATCCTGGCATCCGAGGCCAATCTCGTCGCCTCGGTGCGCGCGCCCTGGAGCAAGCAGGCGCGGGATGCCGCCACAGCCATCCTCTCGCGCATCGCGGCCGAGGAGGAGGCGCGCTCGCTGCGCGAGGTCCGCGCCGTGCTCAACGCCGTTTCACCGCAGCGGCTCGGCGAGATCGCGCATCGGCTTGGCGCACGTCTACCCTTTGGCGCGGCCGGCAGCGACGGCGTCGTCACGCTGCACTGCCCGCGCAAGGCGGTGTTCCCGCTGGTCGAGGAATTGAGCAAGGCCGGTGCCGACGACATCACCGTGCGGACGCTCGATTATGTCTTCCGCCGTTCCAATCCGCTGATCGAACGATTGCTGGCCCGCATCTGACGCGCCGGATTCCCGACGCAATGTCCGGGTAATTCACCCGGGCGAGGCGATTTCAGTGCAAGTCGTACCAAAAGCGGTGCGATCGAGACTTGCGCTCGCCACCGCGATCGGTGCAGTGGAAAGCGTCGGGTTCTCCTACGAGCTGTCGCTTTTTCCAATCGGGGTCTGGACCAGTTGAATACGCAGTCGCGCCTCGGCCTGATGGCCGCCTTCGTTCTCTCCCTGTCGCCTGTCCTGGTGAGCGATGCGCTCGCCCAGGGGCGCCAGCGGCCGTCGCAGATTCCGCAGCAGGGGCAGGACGCTCCGCCGCCGCGGCAGCAGGAGAAGAACTTCCCGCTCGACGCCTCCTGGACGCTGAGCCAGATGAACGGCAAACCGAATACCGGCTATCGCGCGACGCTGAAGGTCGATTCCAATCTGCGCGGCACCGGCTTTGCTGGCTGCAACACCTTCTCGGCCTCGGCCTATCCGCTGCGCCAGCAGGCCATCGCTGTCGGCCCGATCGCGGTGACCAAGATGGCCTGCGACAAGGGCGCTTCAGATTTCGAGCGCGGCTATCTCATGGCGTTGCGCACCGCCCAGAAATGGGACCTGGTCGAAGGCCGCCTCGTCATCAAGACGGGCACCGGCGAACTCCGCTTCGACCGCGGGATCTGACGGGCGCCACCTCCCTTCTCTCCCCCTTGCGGCAGAAGGTGGCGCATAGCGCCGGATGAGAGGTCGCACGACTTTCCGTCATGCTCGCCCTTGTGGCGAGCATTCCACGTCTTGAACACCGCCTTCGATTGCGGAAGACGTGGATGGTCGGGACAAGCACGACCATGACGAAAGGGCGTCGCGCGACCCCTCACCCCTACCCCTCTCCTTCCAGGCAGGGCTATCGCATTTGGGCGAGGAGGGAGGATAGATAGTGATCGCTCCAGCCTGCGCGCTTGATTTTGGCGCGTATGGAGAGTTTTCGGGGATCGTGCTGGAGCAGGTTGAGGGCGAGACGGCGTAGCAGGGCGAGATTTTCGGCGCAGTGGTCGGATCTGGTGTGGATGCGATCTTCTCCGAATGCGACGTCGAGCAGCCAGTGCTGTTGGTTTTCGATCGTCCAATGCGCCCTGATCACCCGTAAGGCTTCGTGTGGCGGCAGGAGGCGGGAGAAGATGGCATAGCGTGTATCGGTCTGCTCTCGGCCGTTGCTGCGGCGCAGGCTGTCGATCCTGGCAACCGCGCAGAGCGCCTCGAAGCCATAAAGCTGGGCCCAGTCGGGCGGTGTCTTGGCCACCCAGGCCCGGCGTTCTTCATAACGGCCATGGGCGGTTTCGCTGGTGCTGGCGGCCTGGGCGGGGTCAGGGTCGGCCAGAAGGGTTTGGATGGCTTGATGGAGCGGCCCCCGATTGCCCTTGATGACCAGGGCATAATCGCCCCCGCGCGCCCGAATGGCAGAGGCCGTTTTGCGGCTGGCATGCAACGCATCGGCGGTCACGATGCAACCCGTCAGATCCAGCAAGGCGATGATCGTCCGTGCCGCGGTGACCTCACTGCGATTGGGCGCGCGACATTGGCTCAGGATCAGCCGATGATCGGCGGCCCAGGCGGTCACAAGATGCAGGGGCATGGTGCAGCGGGCCGTGTCGAGCGCCCCGCGCAAGGACTTGCCGTCGATCGCGATGATCGGGCCCGCCAGGCCCTGACGCTCCAGGGTCGCGGCAAAGGCGCTGGTGAAGCGGCGAAACGCGGCCTCGAAGGCCGAGGGATCAAGCAGCCGGAAGACGCGGCTGAACGTGTCGTGGCTCGGCGTTCCGTGCCCCATCTCGACAAATTCGCCCAACATCTCCCGTTTCGCTTCGCCAAATTCGGCGATATCGACGCAGGTCTCGGCACCGCACAGCACCGCCGCAAACGCGATCAGCAAGATGTCTGGCAAGGCGTGGCTGACATTCGCCCGACGCGGGTCCGGTACAATCTCGAACAGCGCTTGGAAACCTCGCATGCGCGCCTCCCAGACAATCAGGAGACCCTACAGAATCCAACGCTGCTCTCTTGGCCAGACCTTTTCAGCCAAATGCGATTCCCCTGCCCGCAAGGGGAGAGGGGATAGGTCGCGCTCACCCCGCCTCCGTCATGGCCTTCGCCTTCGGGCTGAAGGTGCCGTCGGCGTTCTTTTCCATCGCAATCAGCTCGTCGTGCATCGCGCGCAGCGTCGAGCGGTGGCCGATCGAGACGATGCTGGTCTGCGGCAGCTCGCGCCGGATCACCTCGTAGATCTCGCCTTCCAGTTTCTCGTCGAGCGAGGCGGTCGCCTCGTCGAGGAAGAGCCAGTCCGGCTTGGCCAGCAGGGCGCGCGCCACCGCGAGGCGCTGCTGCTCGCCGCCCGAGAGGCGCTGGCCCCAGAGGTCGACCTCGTCGAGCCGGTCAGTGAGATGGCCGAGCTTGACCTTCTCCATCGCCGCGTGGATCTCCGCGTCACTGAAAGCGTCAGGCTCGGCCGGATAAGCGAGCGCGGCGCGCAAGGAGCCCTGCGGCAGGTAGGGCCGCTGCGGCAGCACCAGCATGCTCTGCCCTTCCGGTGTCGCGACCTTGCCCTCGCCGAAGGGCCAGATGCCGGCGAGCGCGCGGAACAATGTCGACTTGCCGGAGCCTGACGGGCCAACGACGAGCGTTGACTGCCCGGCCGGCAGCGTGAGGCCGGAGGCCTGCACGATCGGTTGGCCGTTCGGCAGATTCAGCTTGAGCGTCTCGATCGTGGCGTCCTTGACCGGCTTTTCGACGATGTCGATCGCCGCTCCCTCGCCGCCGACGGCTTGGGCTTCAGCCTTGGCGATGGCTCCTTCGAAGGTGGTCAGGCGGTTGATCGAGGCAAGATAGGAGGCGATCGACTGGTAGCTGTTGATGAAAAAGGACATCGCCGTCTCGACCCGGCCGAAGGCCGAGGCAACCTGCGTCAGCACGCCGAAGGCGATCTGGCCAGCGAAGTAGTACGGCGCCAGCAGCACGTAAGGGATGACGACGTTGGCCTGATTATAGGACAGCGTGAAGGTGGTCAGCTTCAGCTTGCGCCAGAGCAGGTTATAGAAATTGTCGACGATGCCGCCGAAGGTCTCGCCGAGATGGCGACGCTCGGCGCCCTCGCCGCGCATCAGCGCGATCTGCTCGGAGTATTCGCGCAGGCGAGCGAGTGCGAAGCGGAAATTCGCCTCGCGCCGCTCCTGCTCGAATTCCAGCGCGATCAGCGGTTTGCCGATCAGATGGGTGACCCAGGTCGCGATCGCCGCATAGACCAGCGTCGCCCAGAAGATGAAGCCGGGGATGACGATGTCGGTGCCGGGCACCGTGATGGCCACAGGAATCGACCACAGCACGATCGAGAACGAAACCAGCGTCGAGACCTGGGTGATCAGCGTCAGCGAAAAGCTGTAGGTCTGGTTCAGGAAGGAGCGGGTGTCTTCCGAGATGCGCTGGTCGGGATTGTCGGCGGTGCCGGCGAGCGAGATACGGTAATGATTGCCGTTGCCCAGCCAGCGCCTGTTGTACTCGGCTGCCATCCATTCGCGCCAGCGGATCAGCAGCACCGATTGCGCGACAGTCTCGATCAGATAGCTGATGACCGAGATCGCCGCCCAGACGCAAAAGACGTTGACGAGTTGCTCCCAGAAGACCGGCGCATTCTTCTCCTGCAGGGCGTTGTTGAAATCGCGGTAGAAGAAGTTGATGCGCAGCGAGATGCCGACCTGCGCCTGGTTGAGCACGATCAGGAAGACGACCAGCGCGACGGCGAAGGTGCCGAGCCGCATGCGGTAGCGGCCGAGCGGTCCGAGATTGGCGATCTGCGGCTCGGAAGATTCGAAATAAGGCGAGGCGATGCGGGCGATACGTTGCACCACCGGCACGAAGGAAACCAGATAGATCAGAATGCCGAAGACGGCGACTGTCGTGCCGAGGCTGGTCGGCGGGGCAGCCGCCTGCCAGGCGGTAGGCCAGAGCCCGAGCTGGGCAAGCAGCGCGCCTGCACCAAAGATCACATACTCTGTGCCGAAGATGCCGGAAAAGATCTTCAGGAAAAATGGGATCGTGGTGGAACGGAAAGTCGCGAAGGCGAGGAGGACGCCGACCACGCCGAGCCCGATGATCCCGGCGCTGCCACTCTGCTGGCCGACCACGAGCGCGATCACGGCGAGCGCGGCGATGGCAAAACTCAACAGGCGCATGGCGTCGTCCTTGTCGGGGAATCAGCGCGGGAGCCGCGCTGCTTAGGAGAGAGCGTTGTAGATCAGCCCTGCGCACAAAAAAGGCCCGGCTCAAGGCCGGGCCGCGCTTTTTCAGCGTTTTGTGATCTGTCTTCAGTCCTTGTCGACCGAATAGGCACCGGCGCCAGCTGTGAACAGCATGAGGAAGCCGCCGGCGACGGCGAGGTTCTTCATGAACAGCAATTGCTGCATCGGCTGTGCCCAGTTCAGGTGGAACAGCACCGAAGCGGCGATGGTGAAGGCGAACAGGGCCAGCGCGGCGAGGCGGGTCTTGTAGCCGACGACGATCATCAGGCCGCCGATCAGTTCGACGGCGATCACCAGCGGCAGCAGAATCCCGGGGACGCCCGCGGAGCCCATATAGGCTTGCGTCCCGGCATAGCCGTTGATCTTGGACCAGCCGCCGAGCACGAACATCAGGGCGAGCAGGATGCGGCCGACGAGCTTGGCGGCGTCGGCCAGGGCAGGGTTGTTCATGAAGTGACCCCCGAAAGCATTGGCGCGGCAGGATGCCGCACCCGTCGCGATCTAGGGCCTACAACGAAAGTCGATGCAAGCAGGTGGCCGATCATGCCTGTGTAAAGTGCGAGATTGCCGCCGGAAGCGTAGGCGTCATTCCGGACAAGCTGCGAAGCAGCGCAGCTCCGGAATCCATCGAAGGACGCCGAGCTCTACGATGGATTCCGGCGCTCCGCTTCGCTGCGGCCGGAATGACGTGGAGGAGAGGTTGAAGACAAAAAAGAAGGCCCGGCTTGCGCCGGACCTTCCGTTCTTGTCGAGGTTGAAGGCTGGATCAGAAGTCCATGCCGCCCATGCCGCCGCCGCCCATCGGGGGCATCGGGGCGTCCTTCTTCGGCGCCTCAGCGATCATCGCCTCGGTGGTGATCAGCAGGCCGGCGATCGAAGCCGCGTCCTGGATCGCCGTCCGCACGACCTTGGTCGGGTCGATGATGCCGGCCTTGACCAGATCGCCGTACTCGCCGGTCTGGGCGTTGTAGCCGTAGGCGTAGTCCTTCGACTCCAGCAGCTTGCCGACCACGACCGCGCCGTCATCGCCGGCGTTGTCGACGATCTGCTTGGCCGGGGCCGTGATCGCCTTGCGGACGATCTCGACGCCGGTCTTCTGGTCGTCGTTCTGGGTCTTGATCGCCTTGACGGTCGACAGGGCGCGCAGGAGGGCGACGCCGCCGCCCGGCAGGATGCCCTCTTCGACGGCCGCGCGGGTCGCGTTCAGGGCGTCGTCGACGCGGTCCTTCTTCTCCTTGACCTCGACCTCGGTCGCGCCGCCGACGCGGATGACCGCGACGCCGCCGGCGAGCTTGGCCAGGCGCTCCTGGAGCTTCTCACGGTCGTAGTCCGAGGTGGTCTCCTCGATCTGCGCCTTGATCTGCGAGACGCGGCCTTCGATGTCCTTCTTCTTGCCGGCGCCGTCGATGATCGTGGTGTTCTCCTTCTCGATGCGCACCTTCTTGGCGCGGCCGAGCATCTGGAGGGTCACGGTCTCGAGCTTGATGCCGAGGTCTTCCGAGATCATCTGGCCGGCGGTCAGGATCGAGATGTCCTCGAGCATGGCCTTGCGGCGGTCACCGAAGCCCGGAGCCTTGACGGCCGCGACCTTGAGGCCGCCGCGGAGCTTGTTGACGACGAGCGTGGCGAGAGCCTCGCCCTCGACGTCTTCGGCGATGATCAGCAGCGGCTTGCCGGTCTGGACCACGGCCTCGAGGATCGGCAGCATCGCCTGGAGCGACGACAGCTTCTTCTCGAAGATGAGGATGTAGGGATCCTCGAGCTCGGCGACCATCTTCTCGGCATTGGTGATGAAGTAGGGCGAGAGATAGCCGCGGTCGAACTGCATGCCCTCGACGACGTCGAGCTCGGTCTCGGCGGTCTTGGCCTCCTCGACGGTGATGACACCCTCGTTGCCGACCTTCTGCATCGCGGTCGCGATCATCTTGCCGACCGACTCGTCGCCGTTCGCCGAGATGGTGCCGACCTGCGCGACTTCCGCGTTCGAGGTGACCTTCTTGGAGTTCTTCTTGAGGTCAGCGACGATGGCGTCGACAGCGAGGTCGATGCCGCGCTTCAGGTCCATCGGGTTCATGCCGGCCGCAACCGACTTCAGGCCTTCGCGCATGATCGCAGCGGCGAGAACCGTCGCGGTCGTGGTGCCGTCACCGGCAGCGTCGTTCTGCTTCGAGGCGACTTCGCGCACCATCTGGGCGCCCATGTTCTCGAACTTGTCGGAAAGCTCGATCTCCTTGGCGACGGTGACGCCGTCCTTGGTGATGCGGGGCGCGCCGAACGACTTCTCGATCACGACGTTGCGGCCCTTGGGACCGAGCGTGACCTTGACGGCGTTGTTCAGGATTTCGACGCCGCGCAGCATCTTGTCGCGGGCATCGGTGGAAAAGCGGACTTCTTTGGCAGCCATGAGACTACTCCTGATTGAGGGCTTGAAGGAACGTCAGGCTGTTCAGCCGATGACGCCCATGATGTCGGATTCCTTCATGATCAGGAGATCCTGGCCGTCGATCTTGACTTCGGTGCCGCTCCACTTGCCGAAGAGGACGCGATCGCCCTTCTTGACATCGAGGGCAACCAGCTTGCCGGCTTCGTCGCGGGCGCCGGGGCCGACGGAGACGATCTCGCCTTCCTGGGGCTTTTCCTTGGCGGTATCGGGGATGATGATGCCACCCTTGGTCTTCTCTTCGCCATCAAGGCGACGGACCACAACGCGGTCATGCAGCGGACGGAACTTCATGGTTCTGTCTTCCTCTCGGTCGTATTCTGGACGGGCTCGAGTTTGGCCCGTGAAAGGGGTCTGTTAGCAGTCTCACCAAGTGAGTGCTAACGGACGTCGCGGAGATAGGCCTGAGGCCCGCAGGAGTCAAGGAAACCGCCGCGCAAAAGGTGAACGCGGCCAGTAGCCGCCCAACTGCCTGCTGCGGCGGCACGTTAAACCGGTTATCGTGGCGAGATGACGACGCCAGCGCACGATCTTCACCTCGACGACATCGCCCGATCCTGCGTCGTGCTGCATGTGCGCATGACCGCGCGGGCCGTGACCCGCGCCTATGACGAGGCGATGCGGCCGAGCGGGCTGAAGATCACCCAGTTCGTGCTGCTCTCGGCGCTCTCGACCGGCGCCTGGCGGTCGGTCACCGAACTCGCCGACCGCTTCGCGCTGGAGCGGACCTCGCTGACGCGCAACCTGCAGCTGCTCGCCGCCGAGAAGCTGATCGAGCCGGTCGACTGCAAGGGCCGGGCGCTGACCTATGCGGTCACGGAGAAGGGCCGCGCCGCGATCGAGGCGGCGATCCCCTATTGGCGCGCGGCGCAGGACAGGATCGAGGGTGGCCTCGGCCAGAAGCGCTGGAGCGAGACGCGCGACAGCCTGAAAGCGATCAGGCGGGCGGCCCGGCAGGCCGGCTGAGCCCGTCATTGCGAGGAGCGAAGCGACGAAGCAATCCAGGAGGACGTGGAGCGCTGCCGCCCTGGATTGCTTCGCTGTGCTCGCAATGACGGGTGGCGCGCTTGACCTCGATCCAACTCCATCTCTATCGTGCATCTACACGATAGAGATGGAGTTGGACATGCCCCGTGAGATCGGTGTCGTCAGCCGCGATGTTCTGCTCGCGGAGGACGGCGCGTCCTTCCTGCGCGGGATGATCGAGGGGCGCCATCCCGGCCCGCCCTTCGCCGATGCGATGGATTTCGACATCGCCGAGGTCGAGGAGGGCAGAGTGGTGTTCGTCGGCAAGCCGTCGCCGCGCTTCTTCAACCCGCTGGGCACGATCCATGGCGGCTGGACGGCAACCATCCTCGATTCCGCCATGGCCTGCGCCGTGCATTCGACGCTGCGGGTCGGCGAGGGCTACACCACGCTGGAGATGAAGCTGAACTATGTTCGCCCGGTCATGCCCGGCAACGGCCCGGTACGCTGCGAGGGCAGGCTGATCCATCGCGGCGGCTCGGTCGCGACGAGCGAGGGCAAGCTCGTCGACGCGCAGGGCAAATTGCTGGCGCACGGGACCGAGACCTGCATGATCTTCGGCGCGAAGCGCTGAGCGCCGCTCAGGCTCTACGATAGTCGCTCGGGTTCGCGCCCATCACGCGCTTGAAGCGTCGGTTGAAGGTCGAGAGGTCGCCGAAGCCGCAGTCGAAGGCGATGCCGGCGACCGGCAGGTCCGTCCGGCGCAGCAGCAGCGCCGCCCGATGCAGACGGGTGCGCAGCACATATTGATGCGGCGTCATTCCGATCATCAGGCGAAACGTGCGTAGGAAATGGTAGGGGCTCATCGCCGCCTGCCGGGCCAGTGCGTCGAGTGAGAGCGCCTCTTCGCAATGCGCCTCGATATGGCGCAGGGCCCGCGTAATCCGGCGCTGGTCGCGGGTGTTCGGCGTATCGGCTCCAGGTTCTGTCCCAGACAATACGCTCGCCACGGTGCCGGCGAGGCGCATCGCGATCTCCTCAAGCCTTTCGGGATCGTTCGCAACGGCTTCCGCTTCGGCCAGGAGGCTGGCGAGCGCAGGCAGCGGCGGGAGATGTGCCTGCCCGAAATCGCTGCGCCGGGCACCGGGCACGGCCGCGACGATGCCTTCGAGATAGGCCGGTTCGAACTGGAAGGCGAGGCAGCGGTCGCCGGCCGCATGCTCATGGCCGCATTCGAAGCAGGCGCCGCGATTGCCGAGCAGCAGCGAGCCCGGCGCCAGCACGGCGCTGCCCTGCGTCGAGCGATACCGGAACGAGCCGCTGCGGACGATGGCGATGCAGTGATGCGGGTGCTCTTCCTCGAAGGCACGGTCGTTCGGGCCAGCGGTGCAGACGATGTCGCTGACACGCCAGCCCGGGCCAGAGGCAAGTAGATGAGCGGTCGCGGTCATGCTGGCGAGTTTAGCAGTTTTTCCCAAGCAAGGCCCGAGACCCGGGTCTAGACTAGGCATCAATCTGATCAAGACGGAGCTCGATCATGACAGCAGCGCCATCGACGCTGGCCGATGCCCTCATCGCCGCCGGGCCGGCGCCCGAATATGCGGAAAAGCTCGCCCTCTACGGTCAATTCGTCGGTGCCTGGACCATGGCGGCGGTGATCCACACCGACGATGGCCAGCGTCACGAGGCCAAGGGCGAAATCCGCTTCGGCTGGGTGCTTGGCGGGCGCGCCGTGCAGGATGTCTGGAGCCTGCCCGGCTTCTTCCACGGCACGACGCTGCGCATCTACGACCCCGGTCAGGACGCCTGGCACATCCGCTGGAGCGACCCGGTCATGCAATACTACACCGATCAGATCGGCCGCGCCGAGGGCGACACCATCGTGCAGCACGGCAGGCTCGAGGACGGCACCGCGATCCGCTGGCGCTTCACCGAGATCACGCCGGACTCGTTCCATTGGATCGGAGACCGCTCGCGCGACGGCGGAGCGAACTGGCAGATTGAAGCCGATTTCCGCGCGAAACGCATCAAAGCCTGACGATCAGGAGGACTACCATGTTCGATCACGTCTCAATCGGCGTTCACGAGCTTGCCCGCACGAAACGCTTCTACGACGGAGCACTCGGTGCGCTCGGCTATGACTGCCTCAGTGCGGACGAAAGCTCGCTCGGCTATGGCAAGGGCAGTGTCGGGCTCTGGATCGGTGCGGTCTCGGCGCCGGTGCCGCCGGACCGCGAGTCGAATCTGCATTTCTGTTTCGTCGCGCCGACGCGCCAGAGCGTCGATGCCTTCCATGCCGCTGCGCTGGCGGCCGGTGGCACGGACAACGGCAAGCCGGGTCTGCGCGAATCCTACGGGCCCGACTACTATGCCGCCTTCGTCGTCGATCCCGACGGCTACCGGCTGGAGGCCTATTGCGGCAAGCCGGCCTGAGGCGATCGCAATAGGCTAGAGCGTGCTGAGTTCACACGGAACCACCGTCGTCATCCTGGGCGAGCGCAGCTCGGCCCGGGATCCATCGGAGAGTTCCGGAGCCTTACGATGGATCCCGGAGCTGCGCGGCTTCGCCGCTTGTCCAGGATGACGGCGGGACTCCGAGTAAAATTAATGCTCGGGCGGCAGATCGTGCGCCGCCCATTCGTTGCGCGGGATCGCCTCGCCGACGCGGAACTGGAAGCCGGCGACCTTGCCACTCGCCGCCATCTCGCAGCGGAACCGCAAGCCGTACCATTGCTTGCGGCTGCGGAAGGCGGCCCCCTCCGCTTCCAGGGCAGCCTTTGTCAGCTTCGTGCTGGACATGGCGTAGGCGACGACGCGGTCCGGCTCGAATTCGGCCTTCCAGGCGTGGATCTGGCTCATCGCCTCGAGATTGCAGAGCTGCTCGATGCGCTCGGCAGCCTCGAGCGTCTTCAGCGCCTCGCGCGCGCCGCGGCTGCGCGGATTGGCCAGCACGCTCTCGGAATGCAGCGTGTGGGCGGTGATCATCGTCTGCGGCTCGGCCGGTGGTGGAACGAGCGGGAGGGCCGGCTGGTCGGGACGTGGGGCAGACGGATCTGGTTGCGGGATCGGTGCGATTTCGGCCGCTGGCGGAGGGGTAGCCGTCTGAGCGGCGGCGGGCGGCGGTGGTGAAACCGACGTCAGCGCCTCCGGCCCGACCAGCTCGACCTCGATGCTCGCCTCGCTCATCGGAACGAAGCCGCTGAAGGCTCGGACAGCGAGCAGCGCGCCAAGCAAGGCAAGATGCAGGCAGAGCGCGACGGCGAGACCGGGTTCGCGAAGGACGCGAACAGCGGGGCCGGGGCGCTGCATGCCCTGATCAATCGCCGTTGGTGCGGAACGAGGGCATGAGTGGCGGGCGCTTCCCTTGAGGCGTTCCGTGCAGAAGTCCGACCAAGCAGGCGATTTTGCGGCGGGGTCAGCGTCGGCTGACGGCGAAGGCCCCGGCGACGATCAGCACCGCGCCTGCAAAGGTGGTCCAGAGTGGCGCTTCACCGAAGGCGAACCAGCCGAGCAGGCTCGCCCAAACCAGCGCCGTGTACTCGATCGGTGCCAGCCGCGAAGCTGGCGCACGCGCGAAAGCCGAGGTCAGCGAAAGATGCCCGGCGACGCCGAGCGCACCGGCGCCGAGATAGGCGAGCAGATCGCCGCCGCTCATTGGCATGAAGACGAAATAGGCCGGCCAGGCCAGGCACAGTGCCGGCCCGGCATTCTGGAACAGCACGATGATCGCCGGGTGCTCCTTCACCGCGATGCGACGCAGCAGGATCAGGTTGAAGGCATAGGAGACAGCGGAAAACAGCGCGGCAGCGACGCCGAGCTCGGCGCCGGTGACACCGCCCTGCAAGCGCGGCCAGACCATCACCAGCATGCCGGCGAGGCCGAAGCCGAGCGCCTGCAGGATGCGTCCGTCGAGCCGTTCCTTCAGGATCAGGGCGCCGAGCAGGGCGACGAAGACCGGCGCGAGGAAGGACAGCGTCAACGCCTCGGCGAGCGGCAGGACGGAGACCGAATAGAAGAAGCTGCCGGCGGTCAGGATCACCACCGGCACGCGCAACGAATTGCCGACCAGGCTGGCGCGTGTCGGAAAGGCGGGGCGCATGAAGGCGAGCACCACGAGCGCGCACAGGCCGCCCATGGCAAAGCGCATGAACAGCGCCAGCAGGAACGGGTGCTGCTGCATCTGCGCTTTGATGACCGCGTCCATCGCGGTGAGTAGCGCGATGCCGAGGACCGCTCGCAGCGCCGTGGTGAGGCTCATGGCGCGTTGGCGGTGAGCGGCTTGCGGAAATGGTATTCCCAGGTAGCGGAGATGTCGGCGAGATAGCGCTCGCCCGGCCAGCGCACGAAGCCGAGCTTCTCGTAGAAGCGGTGGCCGCGGGCGAATTTGCTATCCGACCACAGCATCATCTCGCCATAGCCGGCGGCCTCCGCGAAGGCGAGCGTCTGCGCAAACAGCGCTTGCGCCAGGCCGCTGCCGCGCTGGCTCGGGGCGGCATAGACCTTGAACAGCTCGACCGCGTTCTGGTCGGGCACCGGTACGACCGCGATCGAGCCGGCGATACGGCCATCGGGCCCATCAGCGATCCAGAGCCTGCCGCCCTTCTCAGCATAGTGGCTGGCCGGGCGGCGCAACTCCGGGAATTCCGACCAGTCGAAGAAACAGTGCGGGTATTCGGCGAAGGTCGCGGCGATCAACGCGGCGAGCGGTTCCGAATCGGCGTCGGTGGCATCGCGGAGGACGGGCAGGGCGGTCATGATCGATCGCTTAGGGCCAATGCAGTCCGCTGCAAAGATGGCTCGCTCGCGCTCCTGCCATGCCGCTATCGCAGCAATGCCAGCGCGGCGTCGGCCGTCAGCTTGAGTGCGGCCACGGCGAGCAGCAGGTAGCAGGCGAAGAACAGCCGCTTCTGGTCGAGCCGCTCATGCAGCCAGCGGCCGATCCAGACGCCGATCGGCGCGGCTGGCAGCAGCGCGAGCGCCGCCCAGAGCGCCTGCGGCTGCTTTAAGCCCAGCGCCAGATAGGGCGGCAGCTTCAGGAGGTTGCCGAGCATGAAGAAGGCGATTGTCGTGCCGACGAAGGCGGTCTTGGAGAGCCCACGCGCCAGCAAATACATGGCGACGGGCGGTCCGCCTGCATGGGCAACGAATGTGGTGAAGCCCGAAGCGGTTCCGGCCAGCAGTGCCAATGGCGGCGAGACCGGCAGTTGGCCGGGGGGCGCGACACGCCCGCGCAGGAACCAATGCGCGGTGAAGACGAGGGTGATGAGCCCGATGGTCAGTGTCACCACGCGCGCGTCGACGATGAGGAAGACCGCATAGCCGATGGCGATGCCGGTGATCAGGCCGGGAATGAGCCAGGCGAGATCCGGCTTCGACCAGGTCGAGGCGCCGAAGCTGCCGATGGCGAAAAGGTCCATCGCCGCGACCAGCAGCGCCACCATGATCGCGGCCTGCAAGGGATCGACCACCAGCGCCAGCAGCGGTATGCCGAGGATGGCGAGCCCGCCGCCGAAGGCGCCCTTGCCGATGCCCATGAGCAGGGTCGTGGCCCAGCCGACGAGATAGAACAGCGGATCGCCCGGCATCGGCTCAGCCTAGAGCAATTGCGGGATGAGCGGCCCGGCAAGCTTCTGCTTGGACATCTGCGGTTTTGCAGTTAGGCGGAATCAGCGCAGTCATGCATCGCCGGTGCCGAGCTGGCCTGCCCCTTCGCGATGGCGTCATGACCGTTCTCCTGCCCTTCGTGATCAATGCCGGGCTGAACTTCGCCCTCGGGTTGCTCATCGCCTATTTCCTCGGCCCCGCCGAATTCGGCCGCTATGCCATCGGCGCGGCGATCATCGTCGTGCTCAACACCGCGCTACTCGACTGGATCAGGCTGTCGACCGTCCGATTCTACTCGCAGAAGAGCCGTGAGGAACAGCCGCAGATCAGGGCGACCCTCGATGTGCTGAGCGCAGGCATGACCATCGCGCTTACCGGGCTGCTCGTCGCGGCTATCGTCGCCGGCGTCGATTTCGGCCTGCCGGCCATGCTGGTCGCGGCGTCGGTGCTGGGCGGCATCTGCGCCGGCCTGTTCGACTATCACGGCGCCATCGCCCGGGCCCGCTTCCTCGATGCGGCCTATGCCCGCCTGGTCATCGTCAAGAATGTGCTGGCGCTGCTCCTGATGGTCGGCGGCGCCTGGTGGACGCGCGACCCGACGATCGTGATGTTCGGCGGCGTTATCAGCGTGATGGCGGCCTTGTTGGCGGTGCGCCGGTCGCTTGCCGACGCGCCGCTCGTCTGGTCGGCGGCACGGCGCGATCTCGCGCTCGATTTCGCGCGTTACGCATTGCCCCTCGTCGGCGCGAATGCGATCTATTCGCTGATCCCGCTGCTCAACCGCTCGCTGCTCGCCGATGCCTATGGCTTTGCCGAGGCCGGCTATTTCTCGCTCGCCGCCGATATGGGTCTGCGCCTGTTCGGCACGCTCGCCGCGACGCTCGAGATCGTCATGCTGCGCGAGGTGCTTCGGCTCGACGAGGCGAAGGGCCGCCGCGCGGCGCAAAAGCGCATCGCCGACAATCTCGTGATCGTGACGATGGTGGCGCTGCCGGTAGCGGCCGGGCTCTTCCTCGTGCTGCCGGCTTTCGAGAAGCTGCTCGTGCCGGCGGCTTTCCACGGCCGCTTCGCCGCCTACATGCTGCTGCTGCTGCCCGGTTTCTTCGCGCTCACCATTTTCGTCGGCGGGCTCTATCCGGTCTTCCTGCTCGGCAAGCGCACCGGCATGGTGACCCTGGCCGCTTGCACGGGGCTGGCCGCCAATCTCGCGCTCGTCTTCGGTGCCGGCGCCGCCGGGCCGGAGCGGTTCGCGCTCGGCCAGACGGTGAGCTTCCTGATCGTTCTCCTCATCACCGGCTGGGTCGCCCTGCGGTCCTTGCCGGTGCTGCCGAAATTGCGCGATATCGGCCTCATCATCACTGCGGTCGCAGTCATGGTGGCGGCGGTCTGGCCGCTCTCCGGGCGGTTTCCGCCCTTGCCGGAGTTGCTGCTGCAGGGCGCGCTCGGCGTCGTCATCTATGCCGGGCTGATGCTGGCCTTCGACGTGGCGCGCTGCCGGACATTGCTGCGACTATGGCTCGCTCTGCGCAAGCGCGCGGCGTGAACGCGGCGTTTACCGCGTTTGCTCGCGGATCGCTAAGGTTAATCGGCGGAATTCGAGCGATTAAGCTGGTTTCCGGCCGATCAGAGTCAACGATTCACCGTTCATTTCAACGCATCGCCTCACGCTTCTCGCCTGTTGTGTCGAGAGAGTTGCGTCATGCGTCCGCTCTATGTCGTTCCCCTCGTCGTCCTTGGCGGCGCCTTGCAGCTGTCGGGTCGGGCCAGCGCCCAGACCTATTGGCGACCGGCCGATCCGATGGTCACAAGCTCCACGGCCCGCGGTCAGTATGGCGGTGGCTTCATCGAGATGCTGATGACCGGCCAGGACCCCAGCTATGGCCGTGGCGGCGCCGTCTACAACCGGCCGCAGCGCGGCGCCTATGGTCAGCAGCCAGCGATGCGTCGCCTCTCCGATTATGAAGCACCGGTTCCGATCCAGGGCGACCCGATGGAGCCGCGCCGCGAGCGTCGCTCCGCTGCGCTCGGTGAGCCGATGCCAGTCGAGCGGCCGATCGCCCGCACCCTCGATCCGCGCTTCCAGAAGCAGGAGGTCGCCTATGATGGCCCGCACAAGCCGGGCACCATCATCATCGACACACCGCGCCGCTTCCTCTTCCTGGTCCAGCCCGGCGGCCGCGCCCTGCGCTACGGCATCGGCGTTGGCCGTCCCGGCTTTGAATGGGCCGGCATGAAGGCTGTGACGCGCAAGGCCGAATGGCCGAGCTGGACGCCGCCGGCCGAGATGCTGAAGCGCCGGCCCGATTTGCCGCGCTTCATGGCCGGCGGCCCCGAGAATCCGATGGGCGCGCGCGCCATGTATCTCGGCTCGACCCTCTATCGCATCCACGGCACCAATGAGCCGAACACGATCGGCCAGGCCGTCTCCTCCGGCTGCATCCGCATGAACAACGAGGATGTGGTCGACCTCTACGAGCGCGTGCGCGTCGGCGCCAAGGTCCTTGTGATCTGAGACCGGCGGCACGCCGCTAACGGAAAAGGCCCGCCTGTCGCCAGGCGGGCCTCGTCGTTTCAAGGGGCTGTCAGGCCTCAGGCCCAATCGTCGTCGCCACCGCCCGAGCCGTCGTCGTAGGCGGCATCGTCGTAGCTGGCGTCCTGATAGGTCGGCTCCTGATAGGCCTGCTGTGGCTCCGCCGCGGGCTGCTGGTCGGCGGCCGTCTGGGTATCCTTGGCCGCGTCGCTGCTCTGCGAGGCGTCCTTGTTTTCGGCAGTGCTTGCCTCAGCCGGCTTGGCCTCGCTCGCTGCGCTCTTGTTGCCGCCACCGAGCGCATTCATCAGCATGTTGCCGGCGACCATGCCGCCGGCGACGCCGGCCGCCGTCGTCAGCGCGCTCGCCATGAAGCCGCCGCCGCGTGCCGGAGCCTGCTGCGCAGCCTGGTTCTGCCAGGGACCGGGCGCTGCGCCCATGCCTTGCTGCGGGGCCATGCCCTGCTGCGGTGCTCCAGCCTGGCCGCCCCAGGGCGGCGAGGCCGGTTGCGGCTGGCCACGCTGTGGGAAGGAGGGCACCGAGCCAGAGCGGGCCGGCTGGCTCGCACCGCCGCCGAAGATGCCCGACAGGAAGCCACCGGATTGCTGGGCCGGGGCCGGCGCGGGCAGCTGGTTGCGCAATTGCTCGACCTCAGCCTGCAACTGCTCGATCTGGCCCTGCAGGCTGGTGAGCGCCTGCTCCTGGATGTAGACCGATTGCGCCATCGCATAGACGGCATAGGGCTGCTCGCGGAGGCGGTCCGCGATGAAACGTTCAGCCTCGGGGTCGCGGGGCTGGTTGGCCGCCTGACGCAGGCGGTCGAAAATCCCGGCGATCACGTCGCGTTCCTGCGGCGTCATCGTCATCTCCTCTCAATGTTGGACAGGGCGGTCGCCCCGTCGCCCCGAAAGGTGGTGACGGCTTATGACGCTATCAAGGCGCTAGAGCATCGGACCGAAAAGTGGAATCCGATTTTCGGACAAATCCGATGCTTCGACAAAGAGATAGATCGTCATCTTGCGTCCGATAGGATGCGCGGCGATCTACTGACTGGAATCTAACGCTTGGTGCCCACGCCTGACGGCAGCGATGATTTTGTCGGGGTCAGCGGTCCAGGAGAAGGGCTTGGGATCGGCGTTGGTCTCGGCCAGGAAGCGATTGATGGCGGCCTGGAGGTCGACGATCGAGCGGAAGACGCCGCGCTTCAGCCGTCGTCGGGTGAGCTTGGCGAAGAAGCCCTCGACCGCATTGAACCCGGCTTCGAATGCATCGAGGGCGGACATTCCGGCCTCAGCGCCGTTGCTTAAGGTTGAATCTTGCTTGTATTACTGTTTATTGCAAGAAGCAGCAGCAGGATGAAATTCATAGTCGGAAAGCTTGTATATATTGCGAAATATATTAGCCAAAATCCGAATGTATCTGAAAACACTATTGTTTTAGATAATCTTATTTGTGGGTCGAATAGTACAATCCCGAATTTAAAAATCAACACGCTTGCACCGAGAAAGAAAAAAGTTATCCAGAATCTTTTTAGATTCAATATTATTCTTTTTAAAAAAATAACTGTGGCTAGAAAATTCAATGACGTTAAAAGTAATATTGGTGTAAAGAACATCGTTATATTACTTTCAACAGAATTTTTTCGAGAAAATTCTACTCTTTCTATGATTGTTAAATACTCAAGGCAGAAACCGAAATTACCCTTCTGACATACTGTATCTGTGATATAGTACGGAAGCGGAACTGCAATGTTTGAAACAATGAGTACCGCTGGGACGATCATGCTTGCGAACATAAAGGTCCCGCAAGCATTAACAATGGTCTGTCCGGCTTTATGAGTATCCAAGGCCTAAACCTCCAGGAGCGTCGCCTCGACCGGCGGGTCGGTCAGCCTCAGAGCCACCACGCGCTCCGCCACCGCGGGTCCGAGCGGCTTGACCCGGGAGGGCCGGGTCAGACGGCGTGATGGTGATCGAAACCCCGGTGTGCATGCACCAGACTCGCATACGCGCCGACCGAGGGGAATCCCAAGCAGGACTCTTCCGTCAGGCAGAGACCATTAGCCAAATCCGACACCGGCGGCACGACAGCAGGCGCCTCAGGCGTTGCCGACGTTGACGTAAGTAAAGCCGCGCTCGTGCATCTCGCCGGAGCGGTAGATGTTGCGCAGGTCGACCACGACGGGGTGTCGCATTGCCGCCTTGACGCGGTCGAGGTCGAGCGCGCGGAAGGCGTTCCACTCGGTCACGATCACCAGCGCGTCGGCCCCGTCGAGACAGGAATAGGCGTCGGGCGCGTAGGTGATTTCCGGCATCAGCGCCTTGGCACTCGCCATCGCCTCGGGATCGTAGGCGACGATCTCGGCGCCGGCGTCGAGCAGTGCCGTCACGATCGACAGCGAGGGCGCCTCGCGCATGTCGTCGGTATTGGGCTTGAAGGCGAGGCCGAGCACGGCGATGCGCTTGGCCCTGACCGAGCCGCCACAGGCCGCGATCACCTTGCGCGCCATCGCCCGTTTGCGCTGGTCGTTGACCGCCACCACCGTCTCGACCAGGCGCAGCGGGCTCTCCATGTCCTGCGCCGTCTTGATCAGAGCGAGCGTGTCCTTCGGGAAGCAGGAACCGCCATAGCCCGGCCCGGCATGCAGGAACTTGCCGCCGATGCGGTTGTCGAGGCCGATGCCGCGCGCCACCTCCTGGACATTGGCACCGACCCGCTCGCACAGGTCGGCGATCTCGTTGATGAAGGTGATCTTGGTCGCAAGGAACGCGTTGCCGGCGTATTTGATCAACTCCGACGTCCGCCGCGCGGTGAACAGCAGCGGCGCGGCATTGAGATAGAGCGGCCGGTAGATATCTTCCATCACCTTGCGGGCGCGGTCGTCCTCGGTTCCGATCACGATGCGGTCGGGCCGTTTGAAGTCCGCGATCGCGGCGCCCTCGCGCAGGAATTCCGGGTTGGAGACGACGGCGAAGTCTGCGTCCGGCCGGGTCTCGCGCATGATCCGCTCGACCTCGTCGCCGGTGCCGACCGGCACGGTCGACTTGGTGACGACGACGGTGAAGCCCTCGATCGCCGCGACGACGTCGCGCGCCGCTTGGTGCACATAGGAGAGGTCGGCGTGGCCGTCGCCGCGGCGCGAGGGCGTGCCGACCGCGATGAAAACGGCGTCGGCCGCTGCGACCGGTCCGGCGAGCTCGGTGGTGAAGGAGAGTCGTCCGGCGCGGACATTGCTGGCGACGAGGTCGTCGAGGCCGGGTTCGAAGATCGGGATCTCGCCGCGCTTCAGGGCCGCGATCTTGCCGGCATCGGTATCGACGCAGGTCACCTCATGGCCGAAATCGGCGAAGCAGGCTCCGGAGACCAGGCCGACATAGCCTGAACCGATCATTGTCACGCGCATCTGGCGTTCTCACCATCTGGCCGGCGGCCTGCCGGCCCGCAGGGCGTATCGCAAAACTGCGCTGAGGCAAATCGCTGCCGCGCGCATCGGCGTTCCGCGCGATATGGGGATCGTGGGTAACGCCGGCGTGACGACATGGCCGAAGGCAGCTGCAAGAGCTGCCTTCGGGGTAGGCCGGGTGGGACGGGACTAGAGCACGCGCCGATCAGGTTGCTACGCAATCTGATCGGATAACGCGTTCTCTTTCAATAATTTAGAGACGGATTGACCGATCAGGTTGATTCAACCTGATCGGATCCGGCTCTAGACCTCAGATGTCGTCCGGCGGCAGCGGCGCCTCGGTCTCGTCGAGCTCCGGCTCGGCGATCGGGTTGCGGTTCAGCACGACGACGGTGGTGCCGATCGGAACGCGGCTGTGAAGGTCGATGATGTCCTGGTTGAACAGGCGGATGCAGCCTGAAGACACGGCCTTGCCGATCGACCAGGGCTCGCTCGTGCCGTGGATGCGGTAGAGCGTATCGCGATTGCCCTGGTAGAGGTAGAGGGCGCGCGCGCCGAGCGGGTTCTCGACCCCGCCGGCCATGCCGCCGGCCCAGCGCGCATTCCGCTCCGGCTCGCGGGCGACCATGGCGGCGGTCGGCGTCCAGCGCGGCCATTCGGCCTTGCGGGCGACGGTGGCGCGGCCGCGCCAGGACATGCCCTGCTTGCCGACGCCGATGCCGTAGCGGATGGCGCGGCCGTTCTCGCGGACCAGATAAAGGAAGCGGGCCGAGGTATCGACCACGATCGTGCCGGGCGCCTCAGGGGTCCGGTAATTGACCTCCTGGCGCAGGAAGCGCGTGTCGACCTCGTCGATGTCGGTCGCCGGCAGCGGGTGTCTTTCGTCCGGCCGCTCGTCGTACATCGACAGGAAGGCGGCGTTATGATGGGTCGGCGTGCGCGCCTCGAAGGGCTGCTGCGGGCCGTTGACGCAGCCGGCCAGGCCGACGGGGACGAAGGCCGAGGCCATCGTCAGGAAGCGGCGGCGGGAACAGGTCGTGGAGGCGTCAGGCAGGGGGGAGGACATTACTGGGCTCTTCATGGGGCGGCTGGCAGCGAAAACATGCGAATTGCCGACAAGTTCCAATGAGTTCTCGTCGGCTGACCCCTGTCACTTCACGGCTGGGCATGGCGCCGGGGTGAAAAGCATGTGGCAGAATTATGGCTGACGCACAGCGTGGCCCGAATGCCACAGTCGGTATGCCGCTCTGGAATGACAGACGGCTTGCCATCTGTGCGTGCGCCTCGTCGCTATTATGGCGTCAAAATAGGTATATCGCCCTGCTGTTAGTCAGGATTTGAGTACAGAACGCCAATTTTAAAGGGCTCTTAACTGTTCCCGGCAAAGCTTTTTAAGCCTTATCGGCTTCGGTGCCTGCTCATGCCGAAAGTTTGAGCGCCGGTCACGTCTTCGACTGGGCGGGAACACGAGTAAAAATATGAAATCGATCCGCTTCAAGGTTTTGGCGATGCTTGCGATCGTCGCCGCCGGCGCGATCCTCTCGGCCGCCCTGAGTCTTTATGCTCTTTCGCGCTCCAGCGATCTCAATGCACGCTCCGACATCCAGGGCGAGATCGCGCTGGTGACGGAACGGATCAATACGCAGGTCTTCGCCGTGGTGATGGATTCCCGCGGCATCTACATGTCGAAGGATGCCAAGGAGGCGGAAGCCTTTGCCAAGCCGAAGGAGGCGCGCTTCCCCGGGATTCGCAAGCTCGCCGCCGATCTGGTCGCTCTGGTGCCGGCGGCAGAACGCGAGACCGCGCTCAAGCTGCAGAAATCGGTCGAGGAGTTCATTGCTTTCCGCAGCGAAACCATTCGGCTCGGTCGCGAGGTCTCGACCGCCGCCGCCAACCAGCAAGGCAATAACGACCTGAACCGGGCCAATCGCAAGGCGCTGAACGACCAGCTGGTCGCCTTCGGCAAGCGCAATGAGGAGGTGGGCAGCAGGCTCGCCGCCGAGGCGGCCGATTTCACGCGCCAGATCCAGTGGATCCTGCCTTCGGTACTGCTCTCGACGCTGATTGCCTCGATTGCCGCGGCAGTGCTGTTCGCGCAACGCTCGATCACCCGTCCGCTGCTCGATCTCGGTGCCAGCATGGGTCGCCTCACCGCTGGAGAGACTGACATCGCGGTCCCGCACACCAAGCGGCAGGACGAGATCGGCGATATGGCGCGTGCGGTCGCTGTGCTGCGCCAGAGCACCGAGCAGGTCGCGCTGCTGCAGGAGCAGGAGCGGGCCGCTTCGGCGGCGCGAATCCGCTCGGCCGATGCGATGGCGTCTGTTGTCTCGGATGTCGGAGAGGTTGTCGCGGCTGCGGCGGCAGGCGATTTTTCGGCGAGGCTTCAGATCGAAGATGCCGACGAGCAGATGCAGAAGTTGGTTGCCGGCATCAACGAGATCAACTCTGTGGTCGACTCGGCCACGACCGAGTTCGTCGATGTATTGCGCGCGCTGGCGGCGGGGGACCTCACGCGGCAGGTACCGACGGCCTACCATGGCCGCTTCGCGGAACTGAAGGACGCGGTCAACGAGACGATCGAGCGGCTCGCCACGACGGTTCGAACGATCCAATCGACGGCGTCGGAGGTCGGCATGGCGGCGCGCGAGATCAACACCGGCGCTGACGATCTGTCGAAGCGCACCGAGGAGCAGGCCTCCTCGCTGGAGGAGACCGCCGCGACGACGGAGGAGCTGGCCGCTTCGGTGAAGGCCTCGGCGCAAGGCGCGCGCCAGGCGGCGGCGATCGCCGAGGAGGCGATGAAGGCGGCGCAGGATGGCGGCGCCATCGCCGGCGAGGCGGTCGCGGCCATGGCCCGGATCGAGGAAGCCTCGAAGAAGATCTCCGACATCATCCGGGTGATCGACGACATCGCCTTCCAGACCAACCTCCTCGCCCTCAACGCCGCGGTCGAGGCCGCCCGCGCCGGCGATGCCGGCAAGGGCTTCGCCGTGGTGGCGAGCGAGGTCCGCACCCTGGCGCAGCGCTCGAGCGAGGCGGCCAAGGACATTTCCGGGTTGATCTCGTCCTCGAACAGCGAGGTCGAGACCGGGGTCAAGCTGGTCCGCCGGGCCGGCGACTCGCTGGAGAAGATCCTGTCGGCCTCGCAGAAGGTCACCGGCACGATCCAGGAGATCTCGGCGGCCTCTGCCGAGCAGGCGCATGGCATCGACGAGATGAGCCAGGCGGTCGCCCATCTCGACGAGATGACGCAGGCGAATGCGGCGCTGGCCGAACAGAGCGCCGCCTCGGCCGGGGCGCTGTCGGGCCGGATCGGCGAGCTCAACACGCTGGTTGCGAGCTTTCGGACGGACACCGGCACAGCCTTGGCCGCGCCGGTCGCGGCAGCCTTGCCGAGCGTGCACTCGGCCGTCGTTGCTCCGATGCGACGCCCGCCGGCGCGTGTCACAGCCTCGCAGCGCCAGCCCGCGCCTGCCAGCGACGCTGGCGGCCATGGCTCCGAGCCGGAGCGGCTGCGCCAGCTTGCCGAAGCCGCCTTCGCCCAGAGCAAGGTCGCCGCACCACGCCGCGAGCGCCCAGCGCCTGCTCCGACCCGCAAGGCCGCCAACGGCCGCGCTGGAGACGATGGCTGGGAGGAGTTCTAGGAACCGCTAGGCCGAACGTCGGCTGGGTGCTTCGGCAGACAACATCGTCCTCGCCATCTGATCGTAAAGCTCGGTCCAGGCTGCTCTTGTCTGCACGGTGAAGCCGGCCCCCAGCGACGTCTCCAGCGTCCAGAGCAGGGCGCTGCGGACGGCCTCGTAATGCTCCGGCCGGACGCCGTAGTTGCGATGGCGCTCGCCCAGTCGCGCGAGCAGGACATTGAGCCCGCCGGGATCGTTCAGCATTGCGAGCGCGACCGTCAGCGTTTCCATCAGCTTGGCCGCTTGGGTCTCGATATCGGTCTTGAAGAGCTGTCTTGTGCTGGGTGTGGTGGTGAACAGCCGCTCATAGAACAGGCACGCCGTCTCGATCTTGCGCCGATGCAGCTGCGCGAAGCTCGACCGGACCAACGCGATATCCTGCGGCGTCACGACCTTCCTCCCGTCAGCATTGCAGCATGAGGGATCGTCTCGGAGATTCTCCGCCAATTCACCTGGAAGTGCAACGCAGAGTTAGCAGACTCTTGCAAATAAGAAGCCGTTAAATCTAGGAGGCTTGCGTGCTGACTATCTTGGTCAGACCGAGCCGCTCGCGGGCGAACCAGCGCGCCAGCATCAGCACCGCGACGATCGCAAGGCCGGTCGCAAGCCCGATCCAGATGCCGACGCCGGCGAGGGGCGTGAGGAAGCCGAGGGCGGCCGAGAGCGGCAGGCCGATCCCCCAATAGCCGAGGCCGGCGAACAGCATCGGCACGCGCGTATCGCGCAGGCCGCGCAGGATCGAGACGCCGACCACCTGCACGCCGTCGACGATCTGGAAGATCGCCGCATAGAACAGGAACAGCATGGCGAGCTGCGCCACTTCGGCCGCGCGCGGCTTGCTGGCGTCGAGGAACGGCACGACCAGCCAATGCGGGATCACAAGCATCAGCAGGGCGGTGAAGCACATGAAGGCGGTGGCGAGCGCGAGCGCCGTCGCGCCGGCCCGGGCGATGCCCTCGCTGTCGCCGGCGCCGAAGGCGCGCCCGACCCTGACTGTCCCGGCCTGGCCGATGCCCATCGGCACCATGAAGCACAGCGAGGCGATCTGGATCGCGATCGCATGGGCGGCGAGCGAGGTCGGGCCGATCAGTCCCATCAGGAAGGCGGCGCCATTGAAGATCCAGACCTCGAAGCCGACCGTGGTGCCGATCGGCAGGCCCATCCGCCAGAAGGCGCGGTAGCGGCTCCAGTCCGGCCGCCAGAAGCGGCCGAACAGATGGTAGCGGCGGAAGCGCCGGTCGAGCGAGACCACCATGGCGAGGCCGGCGAACATCAAGGTCGAGGCCAGCGCTGTCGCGATTCCCGAGCCGGGCAGGCCGAGAGCCGGGACACCGAGCCGCCCGAACATCAGCACCCAGTTGGCGAAGGCGTTGAAGGCGACCGCGAAGAGCACGGTCACGAAGACCCAGAACGGCCGCTGCAGCGCCGCCAGGAAGCCGCGCAGGACGAGATAGCAATAGAAGGGCAGGAGCCCCCATTGCAGCGTATGCAGATAGGAGGCTGCGGCTGCGGCCAACGCCGGATCCTGGCCCATCGCCGTGAGGATCGTCTCGGCCTGCCAGAGGCAGAGCCACATCGGCCCGGCCATGGTCGCCGCCACCCAGAAGCCCTGGCGCACGGTGCGGCGTACATCACGAACCGAATGCCGGTTCCGTCCGAGCTCGATCGCGACCATCGGTGCGACCGCTGCCATAACGCCGATGCCGAAGATCAGGAAGGCCATGTAGAGATTGGAGGCGAGTGCGCCGGCGGCTAGCGCCTCCGGGCCGAGATGGCCCATCATCACGACGTCAGTCGCGGTCATCGCCGTCTGCGCGACATTGGTCAGCACCATCGGCCAGCTCAGCGCCAGCATGGCCTTGACCTCGGTGAGCCAGGGGCTCGCCGACCGATAGGGAAGGGCGATCTGCGACATCGCTGCCTTTTATCTGGGCAGACTGCTCCTTCACAGTCCTTGTCGCGCCGGGGCGAGCCGCGCCCTGCGCGGGGCGCGCTGCCGGTCCGCGCGGCAACGCTGATTCTGCCTCTTGCGTGTGCGGCCCGGTTCCTGCCTGCTGCGTATCTCTACCAATCCATGCCTGCCTGCGGAGAGCCGACGAGATGAGCACCAACCTGCGGATCGATGGGGAGCGCCTGGTATCCCGACTGGCGGCCCTGTCGAAAATTGGCGCGACCCCGGAGGGCGGCTGCCGGCGGCTGGCGCTGACCGACGAGGACAAGCAAGGCCGCGACTGGCTGGTCGGCGAGCTCAAGGCGCTCGGCCTCGATGTCCGCGTCGATGCCATCGGCAACATCGTCGGCATCCTCAAAGGCCAGGAAGACGGGCCGGCGGTGATCATGGGCTCGCATATCGACACGGTCGGCACCGGCGGGCGCTTCGATGGCGCGCTCGGCGTGATCGGTGGCGTCGAGGTGCTGGCGGCGCTCCGCGATGCGGGCGTGACGCCCAAGCGCGACATGGCGGTGATCGCCTTCACCAATGAGGAGGGCGCGCGCTTCCACCCCGACATGCTCGGCTCCTATGTCTGGGCCGGCGGCATGAGCGTCGATGCCGCACATGCCGAACTCGACGCCGACGGCGCCGTGCTCGGGACCGAATTGAAGCGCATCGGCTATCATGGCGCAGAGCAGCCCGGCTTCCTGCCGGCGCACGCCTATCTCGAGCTGCATATCGAGCAGGGCCCGGTGCTGGAGAGCGAGGGCGGCGGGCTGGGCGCCGTCACCGGTATCCAGGCGATCTGCTGGCTCGAGCTGACCCTGACGGGGCGGCCGAGCCATGCCGGCACCACGCCGATGCGCTATCGCAAGGATCCCGGCCTCGCCGCAGCGCGGATCAACATTTTCGCTAATGAATTGACCAAGACGATCCCGGGCCAGCTCGCCAATTCCGGCGTGATCCGCACCCGGCCCGGCAACGTCAACGTCGTGCCCGAGACCGTGGTGATGACGCTCGACCTGCGCAATCCGCTGGACGCGCCACTGGCCGAGGCCGAGGCTGCCGTGCGGAAGTTCTGCGCCGAATTGTCGGCGCGCGACGATATCGCGATCAGCTTCCGCGACCTTGCCCGCTTCCCGGCGACGCCTTTCGCCGAGGAGTTGATCGCCAGCGTCGAGGCGAGCGCCGCCGAGTTCGGCCTGCCGATCCGCCGGATGATCTCCGGCGCCGGCCATGACGCGCAGATGATGTCGCGCCTCTGCCCGACGGCGATGGTCTTCATCCCCTCGATCGGCGGGCTCTCGCACAACCCGGCCGAACTCAGCAGCGACGACGACATGGTCGCCGGCGCCAACATCCTGCTCAGCGCCGCCTGGCGCGCCGCCAACGCCTGATATCCAGAGTGCTCATGAATTCGCCCGTCATCCCGGACGTAGCGAAGCGGAGCTCCGGGATCCATCGTAGAGCGCGGAGCCTTACGATGGATCCCGGGTCTGCGCGGCTAAAGCCGCTTGCCCGGGATGACGGCGTGGTTCCGAACTGATCTTTCGAACGGGTATTGCCATGACCTCCATCGCCTCCCTCTCCGCCGCCGAACTCGGTGAACTCTACGCCGCGCGCGAACTCTCCCCTGTCGAGGTCGCGAGGGATGCGCTCGCCCGCATCGACCGTTTCGAGCCGGAGGTGAATGCCTTCGTCGTGCGTGACGAGCCCGTGACGCTCGCCATGGCGCAGGCTTCCGAGGCGCGCTGGCTGAAGGGCGAGGCGCTCGGCCCGCTCGACGGCGTGCCGGTGACGATCAAGGACAATCTCGGCGTCGCCGGTTGGCCGATGCGGCGGGGCTCGGCCGTCGCCTCCGACGCGCCGTATCAGCAAGATGCGCCGGCAACCGCACGGCTGCGTGAGGCGGGCTGCGTCTTCCTCGGCAAGACGACCATGCCGGAATATGGCTGGAAGGGCGTCGGCGATTCGCCGTTCTCAGGCATCACCCGCAATCCCTGGGATGTCTCGACCGGCCCTGGCGGTTCCTCTTCGGGGGCGGCTGTCGCCGCGGCGCTCAATCTCGGCTGCATCCATCTCGGCACCGATGGCGCCGGCTCCGTGCGCATTCCCGCCGCCTTTTGCGGCGTCTTCGGCCTGAAGCCGACCTATGGCCGCGTGCCGGCCTGGCCCGCCTCGGTCATGGGGTTCCTCGCCCATCTCGGCCCGCTCACCCGAACCGTGCGCGATGCTGCCCTGGCGATGAACGCGATCGGCCGTCCTGACGCCCGCGACATGACGGCCTTCAAGAACATGCCGCCGGACTTTACGGCCGGGCTCGACAGGGGCGTGCGAGGATTGCGCGTCGCCTGGTCGCCGCGCCTCGGCGGCGACGTTCCGGTCGATCCCGAGATCGCGGCCCTGACGCATGCGGCGGCGCTGAGCTTCCGCGAGCTCGGCGCCACCGTCGAGGAGGTCGATCCCGGCTTCGACGATCCGATCGCGCCGCTGATGACGCTTTGGGCAGCGGGGGCGGCGCTGGCGCTGCGCAGCGCCGACGCTGCGGCGCGTGCGCAAATGGATCCCGGCCTCGTTGCGGTTGCCGAAATCGGTGAGCGAATCGACGGCGCGGCCTATGTCGACGCCCTGCTCAACCAGCGCAACGCGCTCGCCTACCAGATGGCGCAGTTCCACGAGCGCTTCGATCTCCTGCTGACGCCGACACTGCCGCTGCCGGCCTTCGCGGTCGGCCGCAATACGCCCGAGCACGGCGCTTATGGCGAGGATTGGACGCGCTGGACGCCCCTCACTTATCCTTTCAACATCACCCAGCAGCCGGCTGCTGCCGTGCCGTGCGGGCTGACCTCGGCCGGGTTGCCGGCGAGCCTGCAAATCGTCGGGGCGTTCGGCAATGATCTGCTGGTGATGCAGGCGGCTGCGGCCTTCGAGGCTGCGCGACCCTTCGCTCGCGTCGACGCGCCGATCAAATCGATTTAGGCGGATGAGCGCAATTTTCTGCGCCGGCCCGGCGGCTTCGCGTGTCATTTGCTTGCAAACGATGTCGCGAGCCACAAACCAGTTCCGTCTGGCACGAACCCTGCAGGGTCACTTCTTGTCGTAGTGGCCCGTCAAGCGTGTTGTCAGGTGCGGATTTTTCTGCCCACACTCTAGGCAAGGTCGCCCGATCAGAGGCCGCCGCCGCTTCAGGGGAGAGTACAAGATGGACCGCAGGAATTTTCTGAAGACCGCCGCCGGGACCGGCGTTCTGGCAGCAACCGGCGGTCTTGCCATGCCGGCGCTCTCGCAAGGCGCTGCCGCCAAGACACTGCGCTTCGTGCCGCAGGCCAATCTCGCCAATTTCGACCCGATCTGGGGAACGCAATACGTCGTCCGCAATGCCGCCGCTCTGGTCTGGGACACGCTCTACGGCATCGATTCGAAGTTTCAGCCGCAGCGCCAGATGGTCGAGGGCGAGGAGGTTTCCTCCGACGGGCTGACCTGGACCTTCAAGCTGCGCTCCGGCCTCAAATTCCATGACGGCACGCCGGTGCTGGCCAAGGACGTGGTGCAGAGCCTGAAGCGCTGGCAGGCCCGCGATCCGATGGGCCTGATGATCAGGGCGATCGAGAACGAGCTCAGCGCCGTCGATGACCGCAGCTGGAAATGGCAGCTGAAGCAGCCCTTCCCGAAGATGCTGCTGGCGCTCGCCAAGAACAACGCGCCGTGCTCCTTCATCATGCCGGAGCGCATCGCCAAGACCGATCCGTTCACGCAGATCACCGAATATGTCGGCTCCGGGCCGATGAAGTTCGCCCGCAATGAATGGGTGCCGGGCGCCAAGGCCGTCTTTGAGAAGTTCGCCGACTACGTGCCGCGTTCCGAGAAGGCCGACTGGCTCGCCGGCGGCAAGAAGATGCTGATCGATCGGATCGAGTGGGTGATCATCCCCGATGCCGCAACCGCAGCGGCTGCGCTGCAGAGCGGCGAGGTCGACTGGTGGGAAACTCCGCTTTCCGATCTCGTGCCCGTCCTCAAGGCTCACAAGGACATCAACGTCGATATCGGCGATCCGCTCGGCAATATCGGCGCCTTCCGCATGAACCACCTGCACCCGCCCTTCAACAATCTGAAGGTGCGCCAGGCGGTGCTGACGGCGATGAACCAGGAAGACTACATGCGCTCGATCGTCGGCGACGACGACAAGCTCTGGAAGCCGCTGCCCGGCTTCTTCACGCCCGGCACGCCGCTCTACACCGAAGCCGGTGGCGACATGCTCAAGATGAAGAATGTCGCGGCCGCCAAGAAGCTCATCGCCGAGTCCGGCTACAATGGCGAGCCGGTGATCTGCGTGGTAGCGCAGGACATGTCGGCGACCAAGTCGATGGGCGACGTCACCGCCGAACTGCTGAAAAGCATTGGTCTGAAGGTCGATTTCGTCGCCACCGACTGGGGCACGGTCGGCGCGCGCCGCGCCCAGAAGACACCCCCGAGCCAGGGCGGCTGGAGCATGTTCCATACCTGGCATGCCGGCGCGGACTGCATCAATCCGTCGTCCTACACCGCGATCCGTGCCAATGGCGACAAGGCCTGGTTCGGCTGGCCGGACGTGCCCGCGGTGGAGGCCGAGGTCACCAACTGGTTCAACGCCAAGGATACGGCCGAGGAGAAGGCGGCGATGGACCGCCTCAACAAGGCCGCCGTCGAGAATGTCGTCTATGCGCCGACCGGCTTCTATCTCGGCTATCAGGCCTGGCGGAAAAACGTCACCGGCGTGACCAGCGGCCCGCTGCCCTTCTTCTGGAACGTCGCGAAGGGCTGAGACCAGAGCAAGCCTTGCGTCCCGGCTTTCGCCGGGGCATGGCCCAGATCACGCCCGCCGGGCCTATCGGGATCACGCTCCTGATGGGTCCGGCGCCAGCAGCGGCAACTCAGGATTTCGATGCTCGCATTCATCATCAGACGCATCATCACGACGATCCCCGTCATGGCTTTCGTGGCGTTGTTCGTCTTCTCGCTCCTCTATATCGCGCCGGGCGATCCGGCGGCCGTGATCGCCGGCGACCAGGCGTCGCCCGCCGATGTCGAGCGCATCCGCCAGAGCCTGGGGCTCGACCGGCCTTATCTCGTCCGCTTCGGCGAATGGTTCTTCCGGGTGCTGCAGGGCGATCTCGGCACCTCGATCTTCACCTCGCTGCCGGTAACGCAGCTGATCGCCCAACGCATCGAGCCGACATTGTCGCTGATGGTGCTGACGCTGATCTTCGCAGTTTCGGTCGCGGTCCCAATGGGCGTCGTCGCTGCCTGGAAGGCCGGCACCTGGGTTGATCGTGCAGTCGTCGGCTTCGCGGTCTTCGGCTTCTCGGTGCCGGTCTTCGTGATCGGCTACCTGCTCGCCTATATTTTCGCGCTCAAGCTCGACTGGGTGCCGGTGCAGGGCTACACGCCGATCGCGCAGGGCCTCTGGCCCTGGTTGAAGAACCTGATCCTGCCCTCGATCACGCTAGGCACGGTCTATATCGCGCTGATCGCGCGCATCACCCGCGCGACCATGCTCGAGGTCCTGCAGCAGGACTATATCCGCACCGCCCGTTCCAAGGGGCTCGCGCAAAACAACGTCCTCTTCCTGCATGCGCTCAAGAATGCCGCGGTGCCGGTCATCACCATCATCGGCATCGGTGTTGCGCTCCTGATCGGCGGCGCGGTCGTCACCGAGAGCGTCTTCGCCATTCCGGGCCTCGGCCGGCTGACCCTCGATGCGATCCTGCGGCGCGACTATCCGGTCATCCAGGGCGTCGTGCTGATCTTCTCGTTCGTCTACGTGCTGGTGAACCTGGCCGTCGACCTGATCTACACCCTCGTCGATCCGAGGATACGCTATTGACCGCTCCAGCTGCCCCACTGCCCCTGGCAGATGAAATCGGCGTGGACGCCACGCCGCGCAAGCGCTCCTATCTGCGCAAGCACCCGTCGGTCGCCATCGGCGGCTTCCTCCTGCTGCTGATGATCTTCATCGCGGTGTTCGCGCCGTTGCTCTTTACGGTCGATCCGACTGCGATCGCCACCTCCAGGCGCACGCGTGTGCCGTCCGAATTGTACTGGTTCGGCACCGACATGCTCGGCCGCGACATCTATTCGCGCGTCGTCTATGGCGCGCGCGTCTCGCTGATCGTCGGCTTCTCGGTCGCGATCCTGTCCTCGGTGGTGGGTCTGGCGATCGGTCTGTTCTCCGGCTTCGTGCGCTGGGCCGACGGCATCGTCATGCGTGTCATCGATGGCATGATGTCGATCCCGCCGATCCTGCTTGCCATCGCGCTGATGGCGTTGACGCGTGGCTCGGTCGGCAATGTCATCCTCGCCATCACCATCGCCGAGATTCCGCGTGTCGCACGCCTCGTTCGCAGCGTTGTCCTGTCCCTGCGCGAGCAGCCCTATGTCGAGGCGGCGATCTCGAACGGTGCCGGCGTGCCGCGCATCATCTGGAAGCACATCCTGCCCAATACGATCGCGCCGATGACGGTGCAGGCGACCTATATCTGCGCCAGCGCCATGATCATCGAGGCGATCCTGTCCTTCATCGGCGCCGGCGTGCCGCCTGCAACCCCGTCCTGGGGCAACATCATGGCCGAGGGCAGGGCGCTCTGGCAGGTCAGGCCGCACATCGTCTTCTTCCCGGCCCTGTTCCTGTCGATCACCGTGCTCGCGGTGAACCTGCTTGGCGACGGCCTGCGCGACTCGCTCGATCCGCGGCTGGCCAAGGGCATCTGAGGGCGGTTCGGCGTCATGCCATGCCACGGACGGGAGAACCCCTCCCCCTTGTGGGGAGGGGAAGGGGTGGGGGTCGCAAAGCCGGAGCGATCGGCACACACTCATCGCGATGCAGTTGCTGCCAGCCCTTTTCTCCTGCCGGTCACCAAGCTGCACCACCCCCATCCCCAACCCTTCCCCACAAGGGGGAAGGGAGAAGCCCGGGCGATCAGCCTTGAGCAAAGAGACTATGCTGACGGCCGCGCTTCAGGCGCGAAGGTCGACGACGACGTCTCCGGACACAGCGTCGGTGACGCCGCGGCCGTCGCCGAGGTCCTCGAGAGTGTCCCGGAAGCTGTTGAGCGTCGCGATCATCTGGTCGCGGGCGCCCTTCAGCGTGGCGAGGTCGGCCCATTCGCCGATCAGGCAATAGGAATTGTCACCGGTCTTGATGATGTGGCCCTTCTCGAGGCCGGGCCAACGGGCCTTGCCCTGGCGATGGGCGTCGAGAAACTCCTCCTCACGTCCGGGCTTGATGCGGAAGCGGACGACGTTGAACGTGGTCATGGCTTTGGTCCGAAGCTCGGCGCTGCCTCGGCAGCCGCGGCCGGCGGTTCCGGACCGAGCCCAGAGGGAACGTCCGACGGTATTGTGGCGACCTCTTCTCCGCAATTGCGCACAAGGATACCTGCCTACGCCTCTGGCAGCGGCCCTCGATAGCGACCAAGCACAGCAGGAGCCTTCCCATGCCTCGCATTCTGACCGTCGGCGCTGCCCAGCTCGGGCCGATCCAGCGTGAGGAGAGCCGCAGCCAGGCGGTTGCGCGGATGATCGAGTTGATGCGCCAGGCGAAGTCGAATGGTTGCGATCTCGTCGTCTATCCGGAGGCGGCGCTGACCGCCTTCTTCCCGCATTGGTGGATGGAGGACGAGGCGGAGATAGACTCCTATTTCGAGAGCGCCATGCCCTCGAACGAGACGGCGCCGCTCTTCGCCGAAGCCGAGCGGCTCGGGATCGGCTTCCATCTCGGCTATACCGAGCTCGCGCATGAGGACGGCCGCAAGCGCCGCTTCAACACCGCGATCCTCGTCGACAAGGCAGGCAAGATCGTCGGCAAGTACCGCAAGATCCATCTGCCCGGCCATCCCGAACACCGGCCGGACGCTGTCTTCCAGAACCTCGAGAAGCGCTATTTCGAGACCGGCAATCTCGGCTGGCCAGTCTGGGAGACCATGGGCGGGCGGCTCGGCATGATGATCTGCAACGACCGGCGCTGGCCGGAGAGCTATCGCGTCATGGGCCTGCAGGGGGTCGAGATGGTCCTGCTCGGCTACAACACGCCCAAGCACAATCCGCCGGCTCCGGCCCACGACCGGCTCGGCAATTTTCACAACCAGCTCGTGATGCAGGCCGGGGCCTACCAGAATGCGACCTGGGTCGTCGGCGTCGCCAAGGCCGGGCTGGAAGCCGGCGTCGATCAGATCGGCGGCTCCTGCATCATCGCCCCGACCGGCGAGGTGGTGGCGCAGGCGGTGACGGAAGCTGACGAACTCGTCGTCGCGCGCTGCGATCTTGACCTCGGCAACAGCTATCGGAATTCGACCTTCAACTTCGCCAAGCACCGTGAGCCGCAGCATTACGGCATGATCGTCGAGCGCAAGGGCGCGGTGATCGCGTGAGCGCTGCCGGCGCATGCGCCGCATTCCCCGGGGCGCGGCCCGTCGGCTCCGCGCAACGGCAGCGCGAAACACGTTCCGATTCAGGACCGCCGACTCCGGACCCGACCATCTCGCAGCTCTATATTCCTGAGCTGCATAACCACTTCGCCAAAGCCTTCGCTATTATCCAGAAGGGCGCTACGGCCAGCTTCGCCTGAACGCGACGCTGCCGCCCGCCCGGTTTCCCAAGGAGCTGTCATGACTCACGATCTCATCCTCAAGGGCGGGCGGGTAATCGACCCGTCGCAGAAGCATGACGGCATCATCGACGTCGCCTTCACCGACGGGAAGGTTTCGGGCTTCGGCAAGGACCTGAAGGGGGCGAAGGAGATCCGCGACGTCTCCGGCTACATCGTCACGCCGGGGCTGATCGACCTGCACACCCATGTCTACTGGGGCGGCACCTCGCTCGGCATCGACGCCGACGAGTTCTGCCGCGCCTCCGGCGTCACGACCTCGGTCGACACCGGCTCGGCCGGCCCCGGCAACTGGCCGGGCTTCCGCAAGCATGTGATCGAGAAGAGCCAGGCGCGCATCCTCGCCTATCTCCATGTCTCGCATGCCGGCATCTACGGCTTCGACCATCGCGTCATGGTCGGCGAGAGCGGCGATCTTCGGCTGATGAACCCGATCGATTGCGCCGAGGTCGCCGACAAGAACCGCGACCTGATCGTCGGCATCAAGGTCCGCGTCGGCCTGCATGCATCGGGCACCTCTGGCACGGTGCCGCTCAACATCGCGCTGCAGGTCGCCAACGAGGTCGGCATGCCGCTGATGTGCCATATCGACCATCCACCGCCGTCCTATGAGGAGGTGATCGGCATGCTGCGCCCCGGCGACGTGCTGACCCACGCCTTCCGGCCCTTCCCGAACGCGCCGGCGACGGCGCAGGGCACGGTGAAGCCCGAAGTGCTCGCCGCCCGCAAGCGTGGCGTCATCTTCGACATCGGCCACGGCAAGGGCTCGTTCTCGTTCAAGACGACGCGCGCCATGCTCGCCAACGGCTTCGAGCCGGATGTGATCTCCTCCGACGTGCACAAGCTCTGCATCGACGGCCCGGCCTATGACCAGGTCACGACCATGTCGAAGTTCCTCTGCATGGGCATGAGCCTGAACAACGTCATCGCCGCTTCGACCGTGAACGCGGCGATGGCGCTGAAGCGGATGGAATATGGCTCGCTCAAGGTCGGTTCGCTCGGCGATGCGACCGTGCTCACCGTCAAGGAAGGCAAGTTCGACTATGTCGATGTCGTCGGCGAACACCTGACCGGCGACAGGAAGATCGTCTCCGAGGGCGTCGTGCTGAAGGGCGCCTGGTGGCACCCCAAGCGCAGCAACAAGTTCCGGAAGGTCGAGGCGGCGTAAGACGCAGGCGTCATTCTCGGGCGAAGCGAAGCGCAGGCCCGAGAATCTCACGATGAGAGAGCGCCAAATTGGAGCCTCTTTCCGCCTGAGATGCTCGGGGCGAGCCCGAGCATGACGCATAGTCGTTCTAATGAGCACACACCCACCATCCTGGCGCGCCATGGCGCCCGCCGATCTGCCGGCCGTCATGGCGGTCGCGGCTGAGGTGCATCCGAATTACCCGGAGGGCGAGGCGGTCTATGCCGAGCGACTAGCCCTTCATCCAGCCGGCTGCCTCGTGCTGGCTGGCGGGGAGGGGCTCGGCGGCTATGCGCTGAGCCACCCCTGGCTGCTCGGACAGGTGCCGGCGCTCGACAGCCTGCTCGGTGCCTTGCCCGAGCCGGCGGACGCCTATTACATCCACGATCTCGCTCTGCTGCCCAGCGCGCGCGGCGGTGGCGCTGCCTCTGCCTGCGTCGACAGGCTGGCGGCGCATGCCGGCGCCTCAAGCTTCGTCCGAATGGCCCTGGTTGCGGTCGGCAACTCAGCCGGCTTCTGGCGGCGCCACGGGTTTCATGAGGCGCATGACGAAGCCCTTGCTCGCAAGCTTGTGAGCTATGACGATGCGGCCCGCTACATGGTCCGCGATCTCGACCACGATTGGAGAACAGCATGAGTGCCGAAGACAAGCTCAAGGAGCTGGGCCTGACCCTGCCCGACGTCCCGACGCCGGTCGCGACCTATGTCAGCTTCAAGCGCGTCGGCGAGTTCATCTATCTCTCCGGCCAGGGCCCTAAGCGCGCCGACGGCACCTATCCGACCGGAAAGGTCGGCGCCGGCGTCTCGATCGAGGAGGCCTATGAGCACGCCAAGCAGACCGGTCTCGGTCTGCTTGCGGCGATGAAGAAGGCGGCCGGCTCGCTGGACAAGATCGAGGTCGTCAAGCTGCTCGGCATGGTCAATGCCGCGCCCGACTTCGCCCAGCATCCCAAGGTCATCAATGGCTGCTCGGACCTGTTCGTCGCCGTGCTCGGCGACAATGGCCGCCACGCCCGCTCCGCCGTCGGCATGGGCTCGCTGCCCAACAACATGACGGTCGAGATCGAAGTCATCGTGCGGGTGCTGCCGTGACGACCGCGCTCGCTCAGGAAAACCTCAAGGACGAGATCGCCCGCGTCTACGGTACGCCGGCCGTCGTCATCGACCTCGACAAGGTCGAGGCCAATATCGCCCGGCTCCAGGCCGTCTGCGATGCTGCCGGCGTCGCCAACCGCCCGCACATCAAGACGCATAAATCGCCGGAGCTGGCGCGGCTCCAGGTCGCTGCCGGTGCGCGCGGCATCACCTGCCAGAAACTCGGCGAGGCCGAGGTCATGGCCGATGGCGGCATCGACGACATCCTGATCAGCTACAACATCCTCGGCGAGGAGAAGCTCGGACGCCTCGGCGCGCTCCAGCGCCGCGTGCGCATGATCGTCGCGGCCGACAATCCCGTGACGATCTCAGGGTTGCCCAAGGCCGCCGAGATCGCCGGGCGCAATCTCGAGGTTGTGGTAGAGTGCGATACCGGCCGCAAGCGCGCCGGCGTCGAGACCCCGGGCGAGGCGGTCGAGCTTGCCAAACAGATCGCCGCGTCCAAGGGCCTGACCTTCGCCGGCTTCCTGATGTACCCGCCGGAGACCGGTTGGCCGGCGACGCAGGACTTCCTCGACATCGCCAATGCCGGGCTGCGCGAGGCTGGGCTCGAAGCCGGCATCATCTCGACCGGCGGCTCGCCGAACATCCCGAACATCGGCAAGCTCAAGGGGTCGACCGAGCATCGCTCCGGCACCTCGATCTTCAACGACCGGATGCAGATCGCGGCCGGGGTTGCGACGCTGGAGGACTGTGCGCTGACGGTCTATGCCACCGTTGTCAGCCGGGCCGGAGCGGAGCGCGGCATCCTCGATTCCGGCTCGAAGACGCTGACCAGCGACAAGGGCAATCTCGACGGCCACGGCTACATCCTCGAGTATCCCTTGGCCCGGATCGCCCAGTTCGCCGAGGAGCACGGTTTCCTCGATCTCTCCGGCAGCAATGAGCGGCCCAATGTCGGCGAGGTTGTGCGGGTGGTGCCGAACCATGTCTGCGTCGTCGTCAACATGGTCGACCGGCTGGTGACCGTGCGCGGCGACAAGCTGGTGGGCGAATTGCCGGTGGCGGCGAGGGGTAAGCTGACCTGAATCGTTAGGCGGAACGGTTCTGAAGGGCGGGGGGAACCCTTCTCCCGTGTGGGAGAAGGGCAGGGATGAGGGCCTGCCCTCACCGACTAGGGCCACAGCGGCGCCGTTGCGCCCGACAATCAGCGGCGGTCCCTCACCCCTGCCCCTCTCCCATTCGGGAGAGGGGTTTCCCGCGGATGTCGCGCCGGCTCACCCCTTCCCACGATCCTCCAGGAATTCGACCAGATCCTGCCGGACCAGCTCGATATGGTCGACGAGCAGGCGGCAGGCTTCCTTCATCGCTCCGGTTCGGCAGAGCCGGATCAATTCGTTGTGCTCGACCTGCGCCCGCTCGATCGACGAGCTCCGCTGCAATTGCAGGCGGGTATAGCGGTCGCTGGTCTGCAGCAGCCCCGAGACGATCGAAAGCGTGCGCGGCTGCGTCGCGCGGGCATAGAGCGCCAGGTGGAAATCGGCGTTGAGCACGCCCCAGCGGCTGATGTCGCCGGCTGTCATTGCCTCCTCGAAGGCGGCCTCCATCCCAGCGACGGCTGCGAAATCCTGCGCCGTCAGCGCCGGCACGGAACTTGCGAGCAGCCTTGGTTCCAAGAGCTTGCGCAGCTCGAACACGTCGTTGATTTCGTCGAGCGAGAGCCCTGAGACGATCGCGCCCTTGTGCGGCACGATCCTGACGAAGCCTTCCGCCTCGAGCTGGAACAGCGCCTCGCGCACCGGGATGCGGCTGACCTCAAAGGTTTGCGCCAGCGCGTCCTGCCGCAATTGCGAGCCGGCCGGATAGCTGCCGGCGAGGATCTCCTGCCGCAGGCGATCGACGATCGCTGAGGACAGGGTGCGGTGCTTCAAGGGAAGAGACATCGGCCGCACCCTAGCTGATCGCGTTGAGGAAAACCATTGACACGTAGATTTTATACAATCTACAACACGCCAAGGGGAAGGCAAGAATGAGCAATGAAGCTGTCGCGGCCCGTAGCCGCTCCATGGCTGTGCCGGAGGCGATCGTCGCCCTCTCCGGACGCCTGCTCCGGGTCGAGCACCGCGCGATCCAGGGGCTGATGTTCCTGCTCTCGGCGCTGATCCTGCTCAATGTGGTCACGCGCTATAGCGGCTACCCGATCTACTGGATCGACGAATCCGCGGTTTACAGCGTGGTCTGGCTGACCTTCATCGGCGCTTCCGCGATGACGCGCATGCGGCTCGACTTTGCGGTGACCATGCTGACCGAACGCTTCTCGGAGCGCGGCGCCGCGATCTTTCGCGTGATCGCCACCCTCGGCGTCATCCTGTTCGGCATCGCCCTTGGAGTGATGTGCTGGCTCTGGCTCGACCCGGTCGGCATCGCGCAGGCGGGCTTCGACGCCAGGGAATATGCCGGCCAGTCCTTCAACTTCATCTACACCGAGCGCACCCAGACGCTGAACTGGCCGACCTGGGTGATCTACCTGATCATGCCGATTTTCGCGGTGTCGATGACATTGCATGCGCTCGCCAACCTGTTCGAGGATCTCGGTCTCGTCGCCAGGCAGGAACTGCCGGGCTTCGCTGCCAATGCCGACGGGGTGGTGAACTGATGGCGCTCACGATTGGAGCCTTCTTCGGCATCATGCTGGCCGGCGTGCCGATCGCGCTGTGCCTGTGCCTGGGCGCGCTGGTCTACATGGCGGCGACCGGCAACATGCAGCTCCTGCCGAACTATCCGCTGCAGATGTTCGGCGGTGTCGACAGCTACGGACTGATCGCCATCCCGCTCTTCATCCTGATCGGCGAGATCATGAACGGCGGCGGCATCACCCGCCGCATCGTCGATCTCGCCATGGCCTTCGTCGGCTCGCTCAAGGGCGGGCTGGCTTATGTCAACATCCTCGCCAACATGTTCGTCGCCTCGATCCTCGGCTCGGCCACGGCCCAGGTCGCGATCATGGCGCAGGTCATGGTCCCGGAGATGGAGCGCAAGGGCTACGACAAGGACTTCGCCGCCGGCCTCACCGCCTATGGCGGCATGCTCGGCCCGATCATCCCGCCCTCGGTGATGTTCGTCGTCTACGCCGTGCTGGCCCAGGTCTCTGTCAGCGACATGCTGCTCTCCGGCATCGTGCCGGGCGTGCTCCTGACGATCCTGTTCTTCCTGATCATCGCCGCCATGGGCTTCGTCTACAACTACCCGGCCGGCGACAAGCTCACCCTGCGCGAGCGGGCAAGGATCGTGCTCAAGTCGGCTCCGACGCTGCTGATCCCGATCGTCATCGTCGGCTCGATCCTCGGCGGCTTCGCCAATGCGACGGAGGCCGCAGCCGTCGGCTCGGTCGCGGCGGCGCTGATCGGCCGCTACTGGACCAAGGAGCTCAAATTCGGGCAGATGCCGCAGATGATGCTGCGCGCCGGCGTCTATTCGGCGATCGTGCTCTTTCTCGTCGCCGCCGCCGCCGTGTTCTCCTGGGTCTTGGTCTACGGCAAGGTCCCGCAGAGCGTTGCCGCCTCGATCCAGGCGATCGCCAAGGATCCGGTGACCTTCATGCTGCTGGTCAACGTCATCCTGCTGATCATCGGCACGGTGATCGACGGCATCCCGGGCTTGATCATGACGGTGCCGATCCTGCTGCCGATCGCGACCGAGGTCTATGCCATCGACCCCCGCCATTTCGGCGTCGTCGTGGTGATCAACCTCGTGCTCGGTTTGCTCTCGCCGCCGGTAGGGCTCTGCTTCTTCGTCGCCGCCGCGGTGACGGGAGCCAAGCCGGGCAAGATGTTCCTGGTGACGCTGCCCTTCTTCATCGTCTCCTGCATCCTCCTGGTCCTGCTGTCGATCTATCCATGGCTCTCGCTGGCCCTGGTGAAGTGAACCCGTCTGCCAACCAATAAGGGGAGTTCCGTCATGACCATCACACGCCGCCGTCTCATCGCCGCCGCTGCCGTCCTGCCGATCGCCAAGCCGGCGCTGCTGCTCGCCCAGAGCAAGGAGTTGCGCTTGGGCATCCTGACCCCGAACGGCCATCCCTGGAACGTCGCGGCCGTCAAGGTCGGCGAGCGCCTGAAGGCCGAGACCAATGGCCGGCTGAACCTCACGGTCTTCCACTCCGGCCAGCTCGGCAACGAGGCGGCGATGCTGCAGCAGATGCAGTCCGGTGCGCTCGACATGGGCTGGATCATGGCCGCCGAGCTTGGCTCGCGCGTTCCGGCGATCGGCGCCATCACCGCGCCCTATATCGTCGACTCCACCGCCAAGATCGCCAAGCTGGTGCGCGACCCCGTCGCGATGAAGCTGTTCGACGTGCTGCCGCGCGAGACCGGCTGCGTCGGCCTCGCCTGGGGGATCACTGGCATGCGTGCCGTGTTCTCCGCCAAGGAGATCGACGGCGTCGCCGGCATCAAGGGCATGAAGCTGCGCATCAACCCGACGCCGGTCTATCGCGACTTCTACCAGCTGCTCGGCGCAGCTCCGACCCCGATCCCGACGCCGCAGGTCTTCGACGCTATGACCAACGGCCAGGTCGACGGGCTCGAGGCGGACCTCGAATTCTCCTGGAACCAGCGCTTCGACAAGGTCTCGAAGACGATCCTGCAGATGAACGCGATCTTCATGCCGGTGATCGCGCTCGCCTCGGGCCGGGTCTGGCAGGGCATGCCGGCAGCCGACCGCGAGCTGATCCAGAAGACGGTGCGCGCCGCGCTCGACGAGCAGATCGACGCGCTCGCGGTCAACGAGCCCAAGCTCGTCGAGCAGTTCAAGGCGGCCGGCGCCAACTTCAAGCTCGCCAATCCGAAGGACGCCGAAGCCGTCGTCGCCGAGTTCGACAAAATCTGGCTGCCGAAGGCGCCGGTGCTCGCCGATCTGCGCAAGGCCGGCAAGTCGATCTCGGCCTGATCTTTAGGCTACCATCCCGGCTGCGGGCGATCGGCCCGCAGCCGCATTCCTCCCGCGAGCGGACCCCTGCCATGACCAAGAACATCTTCAGCGGTACCATTCCCGCGCTGATGAGCCCCTGCACCGCCTCGGGCGATGTCGATTACGCCGAGCTGGTGCGCACCGGCCGCCATCTGATCGACGCCGGCATGTCGGCGGTCGTCTATTGCGGCTCGATGGGCGACTGGCCGCTGCTCACCGACGAGCAGCGCATGGAAGGCGTCGAGGCCCTGGTGAAGGGCGGTATCCCGCTGATCGTCGGCACCGGCGCACAGAATCCGAAGCGTGCGGCCGCGCTCGCCGCCCATGCCAAGAAGGCCGGGGCCCAGGGCCTGATGGTGATCCCGCGCGTGCTTTCGCGCGGCTCCTCGCTGCAGGCCCAGCGCGCCCATTTCGAGGGCATCCTGGCAGCTGCTGTCGATCTGCCCTCGGTGATCTACAACAGTCCCTATTACGGCTACGAGACCAAGGCCGACCTGTTCTTCGCGCTCAATGAGCGCTACCCGCATCTCGTCGGCTTCAAGGAGTTTGGTGGCGGCGCGGCGCTGACCTATGCGGCCGAGCACATCACCAATCGCGATCCCAAGCTGACCCTGATGGTCGGCGTCGATACGCAGGTCACGCACGGCTTCATCCGCTGCGGTGCCAAGGGGGCGATCACCGGCATCGGCAACGCCTTGCCGAAGGAGGTGCTGCACCTCGTCGCACTCTCGCAGAAGGCCGCCGCCGGCGATCCGCAGGCCGAGCGCGATGCGCTCGAGCTGGAGCGGGCGCTCTACGTGCTTTCCTCCTTCGACGAGGGCGTCGACCTCGTGCTGTACTACAAGCACCTGATGGTGCTGGAGGGCCACAAGGCCTATGGGCGCCATTTCAACGACGCCGACAGGCTCTCCGACGCCCAGCGCAACTACGTCGAGAGCGAATGGCGCCGCTTCAAGAACTGGTACGCCAAGTGGAGCGCCGAAGGCCGGGCCACTAAGGCGGCGTGAGGCTCGCGCTTCCCTTCTCCCCTTGCGGGAGAAGGTGGCCCGAAGGGCCGGATGAGGGGTCGCGCAGGTCTGGAAGGTTCAGGAGAAGGTCACGCCGCGCCAACGATCAGCGTCGCGCGACCCCTCACCCTAGCCCTCTCCCGCAAGGGGAGAGGGGATAGATCGCGGCCGCCCCGACTACTCCGGATGCCGCGCATTCCAGGCCGCGGCATACTCGCTGCACAACCGGTCGAGCTCGGCCCGGTCGGTGACGCCAGCAGGCCGCGCCCGTGAGGGCGAGGCCTGCTGGAACGGCACGGAGCGCTGATGCGCCACGCGCCAGATCCGGCGCAGCTCCACGAGCGGCTCGGCGTGGTCGTCGATCCTGATGTCGAAGCTCGGCACCGGATCGCCCGCCCAGATCCGGATCGCGCAGGATTGCCGGCCGCGCTTGTCGCCGCCAGCCTTCTCGCCGGCTTCGAGTGCCACCAGCAGGCGCTCGTCGAAGTCGAGCCCTGAATTCTCGACATAGGCCTTCAGCGTCTCCTGGATCACCTCAGGCCCGGCCAGCATGTTGCCGGCGACCGAGACCTGCGGCCCGTCGACGGCCCCGCACCAGTCGATGCAGGCATTGCCGGTATAGGAGGCGGTGCGGCCGTCGCGGTCGATCAGGTGCAATTGCCGGTGCGCCCGGCCTTCATCGGCCGCGGTCAGGTTGGCGATGATCTCGACCGAGGAGCGCCCTTCCGTCAGCAGCTTCAGGCCATCGACGCCGTAGAGCGGATTGACGAAGGCCTGGGTCGCGATCGCACCGACCCGGCCGCTGCCATAGGGCACGCGCGCGCCGACGGCGAAGGCACAGGTCGAGACGGCGACGCCATAGGCGCCGGTCGCGGCATCGCGCGCGACAATGGACCAGGTCATGAGCGATTCCTCAGAGCCGGATGATTTCGGATGGAATCGCAAGGCGATTCCATCCGAAATCTGAATCCGTCTCTTATCCAAGAGTTAGAGCAGGATCGATGCGAAAAACCGGTTCCCACTTTTTCGCATCCTGCTCTAGCGGCCGGCGGCGTACGCCTGCATCAGACGTGGCGTCGCCGCGGCGCGCAAGAGGCCGTTGGCGCTCTTCTCCGCGGCGGTCAGCCGTCCGACCGTCCAGGCCGGCGCCGTCTCCAGCTTATGGCCGCGCCGCACGAGATCGGCCAGAACCGCCTCGCCGACGCTTTCCTCGACCGCGAGATGGCCGGGCCGCGCCTCGCGCGGATAGAAGGTCGAGGGGAAATGCTGGGTGTGGAACAGCGGCAGGTCGATCGCCTCCTGCAGATTGAGCCCGTGATGCACCCGGCGCAGGAACATGCCGAGCTGCCATTGCTCCTGCTGGTCGCCGCCCGGCGTGCCGAAGGCGAGGCGCGGCTGCCCGTTCTCGAAGGCGATGGTCGGGGTCAGCGTCGTGCGCGGGCGCTTGCCGGGCGCGAGCGAGGAGGGCAGGCCCTCTTCGAGGAAGAAGGCCTGGGCGCGAGAATTCAGCGGGAAGCCGAGCTCAGGGATCACTGGCGAGGATTGCAGCCAGCCGCCCGACGGGGTCGCCGCAACCATGTTGCCCCAGCGGTCGATCACGTCGATATGGACGGTGTCGCCACGCTGCGAGGAGGCGACCATCGAAGCCAGTGTCGGCTCGCCGACGGTCGCGCTGGTCGCGGCGCCGTGTTGGCCGGCGATCCTGATATTGGCGAGCGCCTGTGCGACCTGGGCTTCGAAGCCGGGCACTGCACCCGGCCTGATTTCCTGTGAGGCTTCGGCGCCGATCAGCGCGCGCCGGCCGCGGGCGTAGTCTTCCGACAGCAGCGTCGCCAGCGGCACCTTCACGAAATCCGGGTCGCCGTAATAGGCTTCGCGGTCGGCGAAGGCGAGCTTCATCGCTTCAGCGACGTGATGGATGAATTCCGGGCTCGCCGGGCCCATGCTGGCAAGGTCGATGCCTTCGAGGATCTTCAGCGTCTGCAGGAAGACCGGGCCCTGGCCCCAGGGGCCGATCTTGAACACCTCCCAGTCGTGATGGGTCACGCTGGCCGGCGCCTCATAATGCGGCGTCCAGCCGGCCATGTCGGCGGCGGTGAGCAGGCCCTTATGGCGCCGCCCGGTCGAATCCATCGGTTCTTCCGTGCGGCAGAAGGCGTCCATCGCCTCGGCGACGAAGCCCTTGTACCAGCAGTCATAGGCAGCCTGGATCTGCTTTTGCCGGTCGCCGCCGGCGGCTTCGGCTTCGGCGAGGATGCGCTTGTAGGTCGCTGCCGCGGCCGGGTTGCGGAAGAGCTCGCGGCCCTTGGGAACATTGCCGCCGGGGAGGTAGACCGCGCCCGAGGTCGGCCATTCGTTGGTGAAGAGATCGGTCAGTCCCGCGATCGTGTCGGAGACGCGCGGCAGCATCGGGTGGCCGTTCTCGAAATAGCCGATCGCCGGCTCCAGCACCTCGCGCAAGGGCAGGCGGCCATGATCGCGCAGCAGCGTCATCCAGCCGCCGAAGGCGCCGGGGATCACGGTCGAGAGCAGGCCGTCGCCGGGGATGATGTCGATGCCGAGGTCCTTGTAGGCTTTGATCGTCGCCGCGGCCGGCGCCGGCCCCTGGGCGCAAAGCACTTCGACCTTCTTCGTCTCGGCCGAATAGAACACCGCCGGCATGTCACCGGCCGGGCCGACCAGATGGGGCTCGACCACCTGCAGCACGAAGGCGGCGGCGGCACAGGCGTCGAAGGCGTTGCCGCCCTTTTCCAGCATCGCCATGCCGGACGCGGTCGCGAGCCAATGCGTCGAGGTGACGACGCCGAAAGTGCCGAGGATCTCGGGGCGGGTGGTGAACATGAGGCGGTTCCCTAGATAGGCAGGTCAGGATTCTTTGGGATCGAGCGCGTCGCGCAGGCCGTCGCCGAGCAGGTTGAAGCCGAGAACCGCCAGGAAAATGGCGACGCCGGGAGCGACCGACATCCACGGCGCCTGCTCCATGAAGTTCTTGGCGACGTTGAGCATCTGGCCCCAGGACGGCGAGGGCGGCTGCTGGCCGAGACCGAGGAAGGAGAGGGCGGCTTCGAGGATGATCGCCTGCGCCATGAACAGGGTCGCCTGCACGATGATCGGCGACAGCGTATTGGGCAGGACGTGGACCAGCATCAGGCGCAGGTCGCGAGCGCCGATCGAGCGCGCGCCTTCGACGAAGTCCTCGGATTTGACGGTCATCACCTGGCCGCGCACCAGCCGGATGAAGATCGGCACCGCCGACAGCCCGATGGCGATCATTGCATTGGTCAGCGACGGGCCAAGGATCGCGGCGAAGGCGATGGCGAGGATCAGGAAGGGGCAGGCCAGCAGGGCTTCGGTGACGCGTGAGATCACAATGTCGATCCAGCCGCCATACCAGCCGGCGAGCAGGCCGAACGGAATCCCGATCACCAGCGCGATTGCGACCGAGACAATCCCGGCGAGGAGCGAGGTCTGCGCTCCGAAGAACAGGCGCGAGACCTGATCGCGGCCGAGCTCGTCGGTTCCGAACCAGTAGAGGTCCGAGGGTGGCTTGCGGATGGCGAGGAAGTTCGACTTCAGCGGATCGGCCAGCGGCAGGATCGGCGCGAGCAGCGCCAGCAGCACGAAGGTCAGCACGAGCGCGCTGCCGATCAGCGCGGAGCGATTGCGGGTGAGCCGGCGCAGGACGCCCGGTCGCGCTCGTAACTGCCCGGAGACGCCGGTTTCGGTCAGGGCGCTCATCAGGCGTTCCTCAGGCGCGGATTGGCGAGGATGTAGAGGATGTCGGCGACGAGGTTCATCAGGATGAACCCTAGGGCTGTGCACAGCACCACGCCCTGGACCACGCCGTAGTCGCGGTTGAAGACGGCATCGACGATCAGCTTGCCGAAGCCAGGAATGGTGAAGACCTGCTCGGTCAGCACCGCGCCGGCCAGCAATTCGCCGAAGAGCAGCGTCGACAGGGTGATGATCGGGGTGAGCGCGTTGCGCAGCGCGTGGCGGTGAACGACGGTGTCCTCGTCGAGCCCTTTGGCGCGGGCGGTGCGGACATAGTCGGAGCGCAGCACTTCGAGCATGGCCGAACGGGTGTGCCGCATGATGAAGGCCGCCAACCCGCCGCCAAGCACGAAGGCCGGCATGATCAACCGCTCGATCGCCGCCTTGGGATCGACGAAGATCGATTCGAAACCCGAGGCCGGCAGCCATTTCAGGTGCACCGCGACCACGAGGATCAGCATGATGCCGAGCCAGAAGTTCGGGATCGATAGCCCGGACAGCGCCAGCGCGCTCGCGGAATAGTCGACGATCGTGCCCTTGCGGCGCGCCGCGATGATCCCGGCCGGGAGCCCGATCGCGAGCGCGACGATGATCGAAGCAGTGGCGAGCTGGATCGTCACCGGCAGCTTCTGCAGGATGAGGGTCAGCACCGGCTCGCCGGTGCGCAGCGAACGGCCGAAATCGCCCTGGATCACCTGGCCGAGCCAGGCGAAGAACTGCACCACGACCGGATCGTCCATCCGGTAGATCTCGCGCAGGCGCGCGATTACTTCGGGATCGCGCTCCTCGCCGGCGATCACCAGGAACGGATCGCCCGGCAGCGCCCGCTGCAGGGCGAAGACGAACAGCGACACCAGGAACAGCGTCGGGATCGCGATCAGGACGCGGCGGCCGATCAGGGCGAGCATGGCTGCCGATCGCCACCGTGAGCCGGAGAGGGCGCTTCTCTCCCCCCTTGTGGGGGAGAGATAGAGAGGGGGGTAGACAGCCGCATGGCTGATCGCCCTGCTTTTCTGGCGTGGCAAGGCGGCGAAAGGTAGAGCGCTGCATGCCCCCCTCCCCAACCCTCCCCCACAAGGGGGGAGGGGGCGGGGTTGCGGCGCCCGCGCCGATCGGGTTGCAGGATCACGACCGCTTCAGCCCCGAGAGCCGGATCATCCCGTCTGGATTGACCACGAAGCCCTGGATGTTGGAGCGCAGCGCGAAGAAGACGGTCTGGTTGTAGAGATAGACGATCGGCAAGTCGTCCTGGAGGATCTTCTGCGCCGCGTCATAGCGCTTCTTGCGCTCGGCGACGTCGTAGATCGTGCGGGCTTCGTCGAGCAGCTTGTCGACCTCGGTGTTGGAGTAGCGCCCGTCGTTCTGGTTGCCCTTGCTGGTGACGAACTGATGGATGTTGCCGTCGGGGTCGATGCGGCCGGACCAGCCGATCCGGCTCATCTGGAACTTGCCCTGCTGCTGGTCGCGCAACTGGCTGGCGAACTCGGTCGAGCGGATCTGGACGTCGATGCCGACCTCCTGCGCCATCGCCTGGATGACCTGGCCGAGCTGGGCGTCGACAGGATTGTTGGTGACGAAGAGCTCGACGCTGACCTTGGAGACCCCGGCTTCCTTCAGCAGCGCTTTGGCCTTGGCGACGTCGCGCTCCGGCACGGGGAAGGCGGCCGAGAGATACTGGTTGCCGGGGTTGAAGGGCTGGATCATCGGCTCATAGAGCCCCTCGAATACCACCTGGCTCAGCACCTTGCGGTCGATGGCGAGCGATAGTGCCTGGCGCACCCGCTTGTCCTTGCCCATCGGCTGGTTGGCGGCCTCGCCATGGGCGGTGTTGATGGTGATGCCCTGATAGCCGAGATTGGCGGCGCTCTCGACCTTGAGGCTCTTGTCCCCCTTGGCTGACTTCACATCGGTTGGCGCCAGCCGCTCCAGCATGTCGAGCTCGCCGGCGCGCAGGTTTGCGAGGCGCACGGTGGTATCTGGGATCGAGCGATAGATAATCCGGTCGAACTGGTAGTTCGCCGCTTCCCAGTGACCCTTGAATTTCTCCAGCACGATCCGGTCGTTCTGGACGCGCTCGACGAACTGGTAGGGGCCGGAGCAGATCGGCTTGGCGGTGATGTCGGGCCCGAGGCTCTTCGGCGACAGCATCATCCCGGCGCGATCGGTGAGCTGGGCGAGCAGTGTCGCATCGGGCCGCTTCAGCTTGAAGACGAGCGTCGAGGCATCGGGCGCGCTGACGCTCTCGACCGAGGCGAGTTCGGATTTGCGCAGTGAATCCGGCAGCGTCATCGCCCGTTCGAGATTGGCCTTGGCCGCCTCGGCGTTGAAGGTTTCGCCATCATGGAACTTGGCGTCGGTCCGCAGCTTCATCGTCAGCGTCAGACCGTCTGCCGAAAACGACCATTCGGTTGCCAGCCGCGGGATGATCTTCAGCTCTTGGTCGATGTCGACGAGCCGGTCGCACAGCCCCATGAAGACGATGCGGCCGACGAAGGTGCGCGCCTTGTGCGGATCGAGCACGTCAGGGTCATCCTGCAGACCGATGCGCAGTGTCGAAGGCGATTGGGCTTGAGCCGGAAGTGCGGCGAGGCCGAGCAAGGCCGCCGACGCCAGCAGAACGATACGTTTCATGGCTGTTCCCCTGTTTATTTGCTTTGATAGTGGCCCGCTGACCGGCGCGCCCTCGCTCTTCGGCGATTCTGGCAGCTCCGCGGGTCATTGCTGACTTGGTCCCATTCGGTACCAAGTTGGCGCATTTCAAGGTGATCGTCGATAGGCTCGCCTTGCCACTGCCGAGCGTTGTCTGAAACATTCCACGCCAGCGCGATTGGTGCAATGGATACAGTATGACGAGCGCGCTGCCGGCACCCGCATGGCAGCGGCGCGATCGAGCCCTGTAGCCGTTCGCATCGCTTCTGGTATGCAAGATTTGCCGACGCTGCCCGCATGCTTGCGAGGCACGTCCAACGGAAAGGTCTGATGATGCTGCTGGGTGTGATTGCCGACGACATGACGGGTGCGACCGATGTCGCCCTGATGCTGAACCGCGCCGGGATGCGGACGGTCCAGGTCATCGGCGCGCCTGCTGCCGGCGCAAAACTTCCCGAGGCCGATGCTGTCGTCGTCGCGCTGAAGTCGCGCACCAACCCCGTCGCCGAGGCTGTGGCGGATTCGCTCGCGGCCTGCGAGGCGCTGCTGGCGGCCGGCGCCAGGCAGATCCTGTTCAAATATTGCTCGACTTTCGACTCGACGGCGCAGGGCAATATCGGCCCGGTCGCGGATGCGCTGATGCAGCGCCTCGGTGCCCATCAAGCCATTGTCTGCCCGGCCTTCCCAGCCAATGGCCGCTCGATCTTCCAGGGCTATCTCTTCGTCGGCGAGGTGCCGCTGCACGAGAGCTCGATGAAGGACCACCCGCTGACGCCGATGCGGGATTCCAACCTGATGCGCCTGATGGGTTCGCAGACCGCCCACAAGGTCGGGCTCGCTTCCTATGCCGCCGTCAACCAGGGTGCCGCCGCGGTGCGCAAGCGTCTGGCCGAGCTGGCGGCGGCCAGCGTGCGCTATGTCGTCACCGACGCGCTCGACAACGGCCATCTGATGGTGCTGGGCGAGGCCATCTCCGACCATGTCCTGCTCACCGGCGGTTCCGGCATCGCGATGGGCCTGCCGGAGAGTTTCCGGAAGGCGGGACTGCTGCCCTGGCGCGAGACCGCGACACATCTCTCGGCACCGGCCGGCCGCGCCGGCATCATCTCGGGCAGCTGCTCGACCGCGACGCGCGGCCAGATCAAGGCGGCCCTGGCTGCCGGCATCCCGGCGCTGAAGGTCGATCCGCTGGCGCTGGCCGGCGGCAGCCAGACCGCGAAGGAGCTGGCAGATTGGGCCCTGGCGCAGCAGGCCGACACGCCCTTCCTCGTCTACTCCAGCGATGATCCGGCCGAGGTCGCGGCGGTGCAAGACAAGCTCGGCCGCGAGAAGGCCGGCGAGACCGTCGAGCGCGCCTTTGCCGAAGTTGCGCGCCTGCTGAATGCGGGTGGCGTCACCCGTCTGCTCGTCGCCGGTGGCGAGACGTCCGGCGCGGTCGTGCAGGGGCTCGCCATCCGCACGCTCGAGATCGGCCCGGAGATCGATCCCGGCGTGCCCTGGACCCGCGTCGTCGACGGGCCGGACATGGTGGTGGCGCTGAAGTCGGGGAATTTCGGGGCGCCCGATTTCTTCCTCAAGGCCTGGGATCTGTTGAAGTAGCGCGATCGTGTCGCGGCGCTGCGCGTTTGCACTGCGGCAAACTCGTATAGGATGGCGCTGACTGCAGGGCTTTGGGGGTTCAGATGGCGTTTCTTGGCGATCTCCTGACCAGCGTCGCCGATCGCGGCCGGGCGCTGATCAATTTCGAGCGTTTCGCCTCGAATCGCCGGCGGCCGCTCGACAAGCTCTGCGAGGACCTGCTCTCCGGGCGCGGCGAGGCCTCCGGCATGGCGCTGGCGCAGGCCGTGCTGGAAGACTGGGAGCGGCTCGACGAGGCAGGCCGGCTCGCCTTCTTCCGCCTGCTGCAGGAGCGCTTTGGGCCTGATCGCGAGCGGCTCGATGCCGCGCTGGAGCGCTATCGCGATAATCCTGACGCCGAGGCGATTGGCCAGCTCCACCTCGCCTCCGAGCCGCGCCGGCAGGAGCTTTTCCGCCGGCTCAACCTCGCGCCCGGCGGCACCCATGTGCTGGTGCGCATGCGCGAGAGCATGTTCGAGGCGATGAAGCAGGAGCCGGAGCTTTCGGTGGTCGATGCCGATTTCCGGCACCTTTTCGGTTCCTGGTTCAATCGCGGCTTCCTGGTGCTGCGCCGCATCGACTGGACCACGCCGGCCAACGTGCTGGAGAAGATCATCCGCTATGAGGCGGTCCACGCCATCAAGGATTGGGACGATCTGCGCCGCCGGCTCGAGCCGGCCGATCGACGCTGCTTCGCCTTCTTCCATCCGCAGCTCGTCGACGAGCCGCTGATCTTCGTCGAGGTGGCGCTGACCCGCGAGAGTCCGAGCCGCATCGTCGACGTGCTGAGCGAGGAGCGCGAGGTGCTGCCGGCATCCTCGGCCAGCACGGCGGTGTTCTATTCGATCTCCAACTGCCAGGAGGGCTTGCGCGGCATCTCCTTCGGCAACTTCCTGATCAAGCAGGTCGCCGAGGATCTGAAGCGGGAGCTGCCGGGGCTGGACGTCTTCGTCACGCTCTCGCCGGTGCCGGGCTTCGCGCGCTGGCTTGGACCCGCGCTGGCGGAGCCGGCTGAGCTCGGCCTGACCAATGAGGAGGCAGCGCTGCTGATGCAGGCGCCGGCCGAGGTCGTGGCGCTCGACGAGGTGACCGAAGCCCGTCGCGACAAGCTGCTTGGCCAGATGATGGCGCAGTACATGCTGCGGGCCAGGACCTCGTCGGGCCGGGTGATCGACCCGGTCGCCCGCTTCCATCTCGGCAACGGCGCGCGGCTGGAACGGATCAATGTCGGCGGCAACCTCTCCGACCGCGGGCAGCGCGAGTCCCATGGTGTGATGGTCAATTACCGCTATGAGCTCGACGATATCGAGGTCAATCACGAGGCCTTCGCCAGCCGCAATACGGTGGTCGCTTCCTCCTCGGTCAAGAAGCTGCTGCGGCCGGCCAAGCACTGAACGACACACAACGGAAACGCCTGAAAGGACCCGAAATCATGGGCAATCATCTGTTCGACCTGATCAAGGCCCGCATGCCGGCGCCGGACGCGCCCTTCGCGTTCCTCGATGACGGCCGGACCTACTCCTATGCCGACATGGTCGCGGTCTCCGCCCGCTTCGCCAATGCATTGGCGGCGCTCGGCGTGAAGCCGGGCGATCGCGTCGCCGTCCAGGTCGAGAAGAGCATCGAAGCGTTGATGCTCTATCTCGGCACGGTCCGCGCCGGGGCGATCTTCCTGCCGCTCAACACTGCCTATACCCCTGCCGAGATCGAATATTTCCTCGGCGATGCCGAACCGGCCATCTTCGTCTGCGACCCGGCTAGGGCCCAGGCGCTGAAGCCCTTCGCCGACAAGGCGGGCGCGAAGCTGGAGACGCTCGGCGTCGGCGCCGGCAGCCTGCTCGACAAGGCCAATGCGGCTTCGGCCGAGTTCGCCGATATCGCGCGCGGCGCGGATGATCTCGCTGCCATCCTCTACACCTCCGGCACGACCGGGCGCTCCAAGGGTGCCATGCTCAGCCATGACAACCTCGCTTCCAACGCGCTGGCGCTGGTCGACTACTGGCGTTTCGGCAAGGCCGACGTGCTGCTGCACGCTTTGCCGATCTTCCACACCCACGGCCTTTTCGTCGCGACCAATGTGATCCTGTTCGCCGGCGCTGCGATGATCCTGCTGCCGAAATTCGATCCGGAGCAGGTCTTCAAACACCTGCCCAGGGCGACCAGCATGATGGGCGTGCCGACCTTCTATGTCCGGCTTTTGCAGGATCAGAGGCTGTCGAAGGAGGCGGTGAAGCATATGCGCCTCTTCGTCTCCGGCTCGGCGCCGCTGCTGGCCGAGACGCATCGCGAATGGCGCGAGCGCACCGGCCACGCCATCCTCGAGCGCTACGGCATGACCGAGACCAACATGAACACCTCGAATCCCTATGATGGGGACCGGGTGGCGGGCACGGTCGGCTTCCCGCTGCCGGGGGTGTCGGCGCGCGTCACCGATCCGGAGAGCGGTAAGGAACTCGCCCGCGACGAGATCGGCATGATCGAGGTCAAGGGTCCGAACGTCTTCAAGGGCTATTGGCGCAACCCGGAGAAGACCAGGTCAGAGTTCAGGGCGGACGGTTTCTTCATCACCGGCGATCTCGGCAAGATCGATCCGGCCGGCTACGTCCACATCGTCGGGCGCGGCAAGGACCTGATCATCACCGGCGGCTACAACGTCTATCCCAAGGAGGTCGAGGCCGAGATCGATGAGATGCCGGGCGTGGTCGAGAGCGCCGTCATCGGTTGCCCGCATCCCGATTTCGGCGAGGGTGTCACCGCCGTCGTGGTGGTGAAGCCCGGCGCGACGATCACCGCCGCCTCGATCGCCGCGACGCTCGAACAGCGCCTCGCCAAGTTCAAGCTGCCCAAGCAGGTCTTCATCGTCGACGACCTGCCGCGCAACACCATGGGCAAGGTCCAGAAGAACCTACTGCGCGACGCCTACAAGGACATCTATGCCCGGCAGATGAAGGCGGGGGAGTAGCGGCGACTCCTGTCATTGCGAGGAGCGCAGCGACGAAGCAATCCAGAGGACGTAGAACTCTACGTCTCCCTGGATTGCTTCGCTTCGCTCGCAATGACGAATTCCGCCGAATTCTCAGGCGTGCACCGGCGCCTTCAGCGCGATCGTCTCGCCATCGGCGGGGATCAGCAGCCGGTCACGGCCGATGCCGCGAGCTTCGGCCGCCTCGCGCAGTGCCTGCCGGCTGACGCTGGCATGGTCGAGCGCTTCCATATGGGTCGCGACGATCACCGCCTGCGGCGCCTGCTCGGCGAGGTCGAGCGTCTGCTGCGCGTCCATCACGATCAGCGTGCCGTCCCAGAGTGCACCGCAGGAATGGGTGACGATCACGTCGGGCTCGGCCTTGGCCACGGCCTCCTGCAGGGGCGGGTAGAGCACGCTGTCGCCGCACCAGTAGACGCATGGCTCGCCCGGCGCTTCCAGCGTCAGGCCCATCACCTTACCCATCACCTCGACGACCGGCCCGGTGCCGTGCTGGGCCGGCTGCGGCTTCACCACGATCGGGCCGATACGGACGAAATGGTCGAGCGGTTCGACATTGGTGAAGCCGGCCGCCCGGATCGCTTCTTCATTGCCGGGCTGGCAGATCAGCGGAATATCCTTCGGGGTCCGTGCCTTGGCGACCTCGTCGAAATGGTCGGCGTGCAGATGCGAGACGATGACATGGTCGACCCCGGCGAGGATCTCCTCGATCGGCTCGGGCAGGTCGACCATCGGGTTCTGCGACTTGCCCGCGATAGAGCGGCGGCTGAGCTTCTCGCCGAAATCGGGATCGATCAGCAGGGTTTTGCCGGCATAGCTCAGCTTGAGCAGGGCGTTGCGCAGGAGTTTGAGCTGCATGGCGGCTCCGCATGACGAGGGATCGGTCGCCTGATCCTTCCCGGATGCCGCCGCCGCGACCAGTTCGAATTTGTGAAGCAAACTGCATCGCGGCGTTAGGCTCTGTCCGGTTCCACCCTCAGCCCTCATCCTGAGGAGCGGGCGAACGCCCGCGTCTCGAAGGATGCTTCAGGAGGTTCCGGAGACGGCGGGACCATCCTTCGAGACGCCGCTGCGCGGCTCCTCAGGATGAGGGCTGAGGGATGGCAATGGCTTCTCCTCTCGACGCGCTCACGCCGCGAACTGGCCGTAGGGAACGGTGTTGCGGGCGGCCCTGAGTGCGCTCGCCCACCAGTGCAATTGCCCGAGCACGGTCGCCATCGCTCGTTCGGCGCGGTCGGCATCGACCAGGCGGCCAGCGCCGTCGAACTGGTTCCAGGCATTGGCGAAGCAGACCCCGTCGCGGATCGTCGCCGCGTGCAGTTCGGCGAAGACGAGCCGCAATTGCTCGACGGCACGCAATCCCCCCGAGACCCCGCCATAGGAGACGAAGGCAACCGGCTTGCCGCGCCACTCGACGCCGGTGGAATCGATCAGAGCTTTCAGCGGAGCGGGGAAGCTGCGGTTGTATTCGGGCGTGACCACGATGAAGGCGTCGGCGCGGCCGAGCCGCTCCTTCTGTTCGGCGAGGTCATGGGCGCCGGGGTCGACGCTCTCGACGCAGAACGGGCCGTCGCCCTCTATCTGCGCGATCGTCCAGCCGGCGACCTTGTCGCAGAGGCGACCCTGGCGCGTGCTGCCGTAGATCACGGCGACCTTGATCTGGGGGATGAGCGGGCGATGCATGAGAGGGCTCCGGAGGGCTGGCGATGCAGCGGAGCGACCTCTATAAGACCTCAAGTAAGGTTAAGGTCAAGCGCATGAAACATCCGCTCCGCAACCCCTTCGCCGATGATCTCAGCGTCGGCCAGGTCGCGAGCCGCAGCGGGATCGCGGTCTCGGCATTGCACTTCTACGAGGCCGAGGGGTTGATCCGCAGTCGCCGCAACGCCGGCAACCAGCGCCGCTATCCGCGCGAGGTGCTGCGCCGCGTCGCGATCATCAAGGTGGCGCAGCGCACCGGCATTCCGCTGAAGACCATCCGCGAGGCCTTCAAGGCGCTGCCGCAGGAGCGCACGCCGACGGCGGAAGACTGGACCCGGCTCTCAGCCGCCTGGAAGGAGGAACTGGAGCACCGCATCGACCGGCTGACGCGCCTGCGCGACCATCTCAACGACTGCATCGGCTGCGGCTGCCTCTCAGTGAAGAGCTGCCCGCTGCACAATCCCTGGGACGAGCTCGGCAAGCAGGGGGCGGGGCCAAGATTGCTCGATCCGGATTGACGCCGAAGGCGTCATTCTCGGGCGGAGCGCAGCGCAGACCCGAGAATCTCGTGACGAGATGAGGTGGCGCTGGCCCGAGCCTCCTGCTACCTGAGATGCTCGGGTCAAGCCCGAGCATGACGCGTGTCAATTGGCCTTGTGCAGTTTCGCTAGCGGAAACCGGGCCACATCCGCCAGTAGTTCTACGAACCCCCCAGCCTGGAGCTCGGCCGTCGCCTTGCCCTTCTCTGCCGTGGCGAGGCTGGCATCGCCGGCAGCGCCGGACGAGTGAACATCCTGCGCCATCCAGGCGAAGGGATGCGCGCCGGTCGGCCTCAGCCACTTGTAGCCCTCATCCGCCATCTCGACCGTGCGCGGCACGAAGCGGCCTGCCTTGCTCATGTCGACGAGGTCGGGCCGGAAATGCAGCATCAGCGAGGTCTCGATGTCGCCGGCGTGGATGCCGTGCTTGGCGTCCATCTCGGCATAGAGGCCGGGCGGCAGGCCGAAATTGCTCCAGGAGGTCGAGACCGCGAGCATGCCCTGGCTGACGCGCAGTTCGCGCGCCACCACCTTCATCGGGTCGACATTGCCGCCATGCGAGGTGACGAGCACAAGCTTGCGCAGCCCGGCGCGCTTCACGCTCTCGCCGATCTCGATCCAGCTGCGGATCGCGCTTTCCCAGGAGATGGTCAGCGTGCCCGGCGAATGCAGGTGTTCGTTCGACTTGCAGATCGCCTGCGTCGGCAAGACCAGCACGTCGAGCCCGGCCGGAACCTGCGGCATCGCCAGCGCCAGCATCGCGTTCATCACGGTGGTGTCGACCGAGACCGGAAGATGCGGCCCGTGCTGTTCGATCGCGGCGAGCGGCAGCACGGCGATGGTCGCCTCGGGCGAGAGCTTGGTGAAGTCGGTGGTCTTCAGGTCGCCCCAGAAGCGTGCGGTCATGGTCTTCAGGTCTCGTCGGTCAAGCTGCGGGCCGCCCGCGCCATTCGCGCCTGCTGCCTCGTGGCGACAGGATTGCGCAGCATAGTGGCCGGGGATGGCGAGGGAAGGGCGCGCGGCACGCGCACGCCATGCGGACTGAAGCCTCGTCGGCGCGGTTCGTCTGTGCGAAAGCCGACGGCGATGCATTTCCAGCGGCCTATCGGCCGTGGCATACAAGCTGCTTGCCGGCCGCGGGTATCGTACAGCCTGCCGACAAGCCTGCGACATGATGGAGGGGGTCTGCCATGACGATGAAATATCGCCTCGACCGGCGCGCTGCGCTCGGCCTGCTCGGTGGCTCGGCCGCCTCCGTGCTGATCCCGGTGCCGGGTGCGCGCGTCAATGCGCAGACGCTCGACAAGGTCAGCTACCAGACCAACTGGCGCGCCCAGACCGAGCATGGCGGCTTCTACCTCGCCGCCGCCAACGGCATCTACAAGAAGTACGGCCTCGACGTCGAGATTCGCCCTGGCGGCCCGCAGCAGAACCCGACCCAGCTCCTGCTCGGCGGCCGCGTCGACATGATCATGGGCAACTCGCTGGAGGCGCTCAGCTTCGCGCAGGAGAACCTGCCCTTCCTCTGCATCGCCTCGATCTTCCAGAAGGACCCGCAGGTCCTGATCTCGCATCCCGGTCAGGGCAATGACACGCTCGCCGCCCTCAAGGACAAGCCGATCCTGATCGCGGCGCAGGCCCGTGTCGGCTTCTGGCCGTTCCTGAAGCTGAAGTTCGGCTATCGCGACGAGCAGATCAGGCCCTACACCTTCAACATGGCGCCGTTCCTGGCCGACAAGAAGCTGACCCAGCAGGGCTTTTTGTCCTCCGAGCCCTTCGTGATCCGCAAGGCCGGCGTCGAGCCGGTGGTCCATCTGCTCGCCGATGCCGGCTTCGAGAACTACAACACCACGATCACGATCTCCCGCAAGATGGTGCAGGAGAAGAAGGAGGTCGTGCAGCGCTTCGTCGACGCGACCGCCGAAGGCTGGGCCGTATATATGAAAGGTGGCCCGAACATCGCCGCCGCTAATGCCCTGATCCTGAAGGACAATCCCGACATGGATCAGGAGAAGATCGACTACGCCCTCAAGGTGATGAACGAGAACGGCATCGTCGCCTCTGGTGATGCGAAGACACTCGGCATCGGCGCCATGACCGATGCACGCTGGGCGAGCTTCGCCAAGACCATGACCGAGGCCGGCGTCATTCCCGCCGGGGTCGACGTGAAGAAGGCCTACAGCCTGGAGTTCATCAACAAGGGCGTCGGCAAGCCGTAAGGCAGCGAGCGCAAGGGAGCGCGTCATCCCGAACAAGCCGCGTCAGCGGCGCCGATCCGGGATCCATGCCGGAACGGTTTAGGCATGGATCCCGGGTCTCCCTCCGGTCGCCCGGGATGACGCCCACTTGAAGATCGAAGAACGGATCATCAGGCTTTGGACACAGCCTATCTGAGCACACCCCATGCCGTACGTCAGACTGGCGCCGAGCCGCTCGTCTGCGTGCGCAATGTCTCCAAACAGTTCGCCAATGGCACGCTGGCTGTTCGCGACGTCAATCTCAGCCTCGGCACCGGCGAGTTCGTCAGCCTGCTCGGCCCTTCGGGCTGCGGCAAGTCGACCCTGCTGCGTATGATCGCCGGGCTGGGCAGCCCGTCCACCGGCACGATCGACTGGCCCGGCGCGGGCGATGATGCGCAGGGCAGGGGGGAGCGCGATCTCGGCTTCGTCTTCCAGGACCCGACTCTGATGCCCTGGGCGAATGCGCTGTCCAACGTCATGCTGCCGCTCGTCCTGAAGCATGTGCCGAATCGCGAGGCGCAGGAGCGTGCTGCCGAGATGCTGGCGCTGGTCGGGCTCGAGGGCTTCGAGAAATCCTATCCACGCGAGCTTTCGGGCGGCATGAAGATGCGGGTCTCGATCGCCCGCGCTCTGGTGATGCGGCCAAAAATCCTGCTGATGGACGAGCCCTTTGCCGCGCTCGACGAGATCACCCGCCACCGCCTCAATGACGACCTGCTTAACCTGTGGTGGCGCGAGCGCTTCACCGCTGTCTTCGTCACCCATTCGGTCTTCGAGTCGGTCTATCTCTCCCAGCGCATCGTGGTGATGGCGGCGAGGCCCGGCCGCGTCATGGCCGATCTCGATGTCTCGGCGCCCTATCCGCGCGACGAGCTGTTCCGGACCTCGCCCGAATACGCCCATCTCTGCCGGCTCGCCTCCGGCAAGCTCAAGGAGGCGATCGGCGCATGAGTTCCTCGTCCCCCGCAACTGCCGTGCCGCATGACGGTACCGATGCCGAAGCCCGCCCGCTCACCGTTGCCGAACCGTCCATCCTTGGCCTCCCGGTCAGCTTCTGGCCCCGCATCCTCGCGCCGATCGCCGTCGGCCTCCTGGTGCTTGGGCTCTGGGAGTTCGCCGTGCGCTGGAACGAGGTGCCGTCCTATGTGCTGCCGGGTCCGATCCTGGTCGGCCAGACGCTGATCGCGGATTGGGGCACGCTGTCGACCTCGCTCTGGGTCACCTTGCGCATCACCTTCATGGCGCTGGCGGCGGCGGTGATCGTCGGCGTCGCGCTCGCCGTGCTGTTCACCCAGTCGAAATGGCTGGAGATGGCGCTTCTGCCCTATGCGGTGATCCTGCAGGTGACGCCAATCGTCGCGATCGCGCCGCTGATCATCATCTGGGCTGGTGACATCAACCTGTCGCTGCTGATCTGCGCCTGGATCGTCGCCTTCTTCCCGATCCTGTCCAACACGATCCTCGGGCTGAACTCGGCCGACCATAACCTGATCAACTTCTTCCAGCTCCATGGCGCGACGCGCTGGCAGACGCTGCGCCATCTCAAGCTTCCGGCGGCGCTGCCTTATTTCCTGGCAGGCCTCAAGATCTCGGGCGGACTCGCGTTGATCGGCGCCGTCGTCGCCGAGTTCGTGGCAGGGACGGGCGGTTCGGAATCGGGGCTCGCCTACCGCATCCTCGAGGCGGGCTACCAGCTCAAGATCCCGCGCGTCTTCGCAGCGCTGCTGATGATCTCGCTTTCGGGTATCGCGATCTTTCTCGCGACCAGCTGGATCTCGCATCTGCTGCTGCGGCGCTGGCATGAGAGCGCGTTGAAGCGCGAGAACTGAAACGCCGAAACGCTCTACGCGAAGAAGCGCAGCCGGTCCTCGACAGGCAGTGAGCCAATCGCTCGCAGATCGGCCTCTGAGTAGCTGAGCTCGACCTGAGCCGAACTCGTCATTTGCAAGTCGGCGACGGTCTGGGCAGCTGCGCCGACATCGGCGAAAGCGATATCGTCTTCGGCGGCCTGGATGCTGCCGCGTCGGCGGTAGGGCTGCGCCGGCGGGCGCAGTCCGGTTTCGTTGAGTGGCGCGCGCTCCTGCGTGCTGGCCTCGACCACGTCGATGTCGCCGGGGTCCGTCGTCCGCTTCGGGGCGGGCGGCCTGGGTATCTCGGCCGCTGCGATCGGAGGCCGCGGGGTATCGAGCAAGGTGAAATCGGTGTCGCCTGCGGTTGCGCGCAGATTCGCATCCAGCATGGCGATGGTGTCGGCGACCTTCTCGATCTGGTTCGCCCCGGCCTCGATCACCGTGGTCGCGCCGTAAATCTGGGTCGCGCGTCGATCGAGCCGATCGCAAAGCTCGGTTTCCGATCCTGACTCGCGCAGCGTCCAGGCGATCTCCTGGATCGCTTCCGCCGCTTCGAGGATGCCCGACGCCGTCTCCTGAATGCGGATCGACAGACGCGCGGAGGCGCCGCTGACGCCGGCCCGGTCGAGGTCGCCGCGAAGCTCTGCGATCGTGCGCGCCGTTTCCGAAAGGTTCGGGCCAAGCTCCACCGCGGGAACGGAGCAGAGCCGCTCGAGGCGCGCGATGGCCGAAAGTACCATCTCGGTATCGGCCTGCCGATTGCGGCGAGCGTACTCGTTCAGGAACCAGCGGCCGCGCGACGTTTCCATGACGGCAGCGGCGATCGTGTCGTAGTCGGCTGCGCTCAGCGGAGATGGCGAACGCGCGTCGCTCATGGCCAGACTGCTCTCCATGGGCTGGCCGAATCGCTTTTCGCCGACCGAAGATGCCCATCGGCAAACTTGCTGATGATTCTTTAAGAAATCGCTGCCACTGGCATGTCACGGCCTCTCCGGTCCGAACCTTCGCGCCTGCTGGCCGCGCGCCTGTCGCTCATGCACGCGCTGAATTTCCTCGGTGTCGGCTTCTATCTGCCATTCTTCCCGGTCTGGCTCGGCTCGAAGGGGCTGAGCGATGTCGATATCGGCTATGTGCTGGCGATCCCGATCCTGGTGCGTGTCTTCGTCGCCTCATCGGTGACCGGCCTCGGGGATCGGCTGCGCCCGAATATCTTGCTGGCGCTGCTCAACGCACTGGCTGCGATCATCTATTTCGCCCTGGCACAACAGGCGCAGCTCGTCCCGATCGCGGTCCTGACCGCGCTGAGCGCCATCGCGCTGTCGGGTGTCGTGCCGCTCGCTGATGTCCTGACCACCGAGCAGGTGAAAGCCGGGGCGCTGAAGGATTATGGCCGCGTCAGGCTGTGGGGCTCGGTGACTTTCGTGCTCTCCAACCTCGTCGGCGGTTATCTGATCGCATTGTATGGCGCCTGGCTGATTCCGTTTGTCCTGGCCGGAAGCAGTTCGCTCGCAGCGCTTGCGGCCCTGCAGGCGCCGGCGCCGCCAGGAGGAGTTTTGCCTGCCAGTCGGCAAGGCGCATCTCCGGCCGGCTTCAGGCTTCCGTTCTGGCTCGCGATCGCTGCGGCCGCCTGCGTCAACGCCACCCATGCGGCGCTCTATGCCTTCGGCTCGCTCCATTGGCGCAGCCTCGGCTTCAGCGACCAGGTGATTGGCTGGCTCTGGGCCGTCGGCGTCCTGGCCGAGATCGTCGTCTTCCTCGTCGCCGGCAGCATTGCGGCGCGCGGCCTCGGCGGCTTGCGCTGGATCGCGATCGCGGCGGTGGCGGCGGCGCTGCGCTTCAGCGTGATGAGCACCGATCCGGGCTTGGCTATCACCTTCCTGCTGCAGATCCTGCACGGGGCCACCTTCGGCTGCGCGCATCTCGGCTCGTTGGCCGCTTTGTCGGCGCTCGCCCCGGAGGCGCGCCGCGCCGCGGCGCAAGGTCGTCTGGTTGCGGCCGGTGCGCTGGCGATGGGGCTGACCACCATTCTGTCAGGTTATCTCTACCGCCTTTTCGGGCCGGGCGTGTTCCTGGCGATGGTGCCGGTCGCACTCTCCGGCCTGGCGCTGGCGGCGCTTGCCATCCTTCGGGCGCGCAGCGATACAGGCTATGAGGGCCGAATCTGAATGCGGGAGTGGGCTAACCGTCATGGCTGTCGTCGACGACGCTGAGCCGCAGGCGGTCTATCGCGACGATGGTGGCGTCCTCGTCGTGTCGCTGGCCGGGCGCTGGAGCGCCGGGCGGGCGCCGCGTCTCGAGGTCCTGGCGAGCGAGTTGACTGAGCGCATCGGCAGCGTCCGCAGCGCGCGGCTCGACCTGTCGGCGATCGAACGCCTGGATACGCTCGGCGCCTATCTACTTGGCCAGGTGAAGCAGACGGGCGAAGCGAAAGGGGCTTCGGTCGAGCTGACCAGCCGCCGCCCGGAGCACGCGGTGCTGCTTGCTGAGGTCGAGCGCAACGCCACCGATTACGATCCGCCGGTTCACCCCATCGGGCTCGTCACCGTGCTCATCGACATCGGCCAGGGCGTCGTCCGCTTCGGTCGCGATCTCGCAGGCGGCGCGATCTTTCTCGGGGAGGTGATGGCAGGTTGCGTCGGCGCCCTGTTCGGGCCGCGGCGCTTTCGCGGGCCGTCGCTGGTCAACCAGGTCGAGCTGATCGCCTTCAACGGTGCGCCGATCATCATCCTGATTTCGTTCCTGGTCGGCTGCATCGTCGCCCAGCAGGGCATCTTCCAGCTCCAGCGCTTCGGCGCGACCGCCTTCGTCGTCAACCTGACCGGCATCCTGATCCTGCGCGAGCTCTCGGTGCTCCTGACCTCGATCATGGTGGCGGGTCGCTCCGGCTCTGCTTTCACCGCCGAGATCGGCTCGATGAAGATGCGCGAGGAGATCGACGCACTCAGGGTGATGGGGCTCGATCCGATCGAGGTGCTGATCGTACCGCGCATCCTTGCGCTGATCATTGCGCTGCCGATCCTGACCTTCATCTCGGCCATGTCAGGCCTTGTCGGGGCCGGCTTGGTAAGCTGGCTCTATGGCGGCATCGGCCTCGATACCTATCTCGATCGCCTGAAGTCCGTGATCACCTGGCAGCATTTCGCGGTCGGCCTCATCAAGGCCCCTTTCATGGCGTTCGTGATCGGTCTGATCGCCTCGATCGAGGGCCTGGCGGTGAAGGGCTCGGCCGAATCGCTCGGACATCAGGTGACGGCGTCGGTGGTGAAGGCGATCTTCATGGTTATCGTGGTCGACGGGCTGTTCGCCATGTTCTTCGCCTCGATCCGGATGTGAGGGGAGCGCCTGGTGCTCGACAAGCCCTCTCAAATCGGCCCGCGCGGGCCGCAGGACGCGGCCGGGCAGGAACCCGAAACGGTGATTCGCGTCCGTGATCTCAAGGTCGCCTTCGGTGATAAGGTGATTATGGACGGGCTCGATCTCGACGTGATGCGCGGTGAGATTCTCGGCTTCGTCGGCGGCTCCGGTCAGGGCAAATCCGTGTTGACCCGCACGATCCTCGGTCTGGTGCGCAAGCAGCGCGGCTCGATCGAGGTCTTCGGCGAGAACGTCGACAAGCTCGATCCCCGCGGCCGGCGACGGCTCGAACGACGCTTCGGCGTGATGTTCCAGCAGGGCGCGTTGTTCTCGGCACTGACCGTCAAGCAGAACATCCAGGTGCCGATGCGGGAATATCTCCAGCTTTCGCCGCGCCTGCTCGAAGAACTCGCCATGCTCAAGGTCGAGATGGTGGGGCTGAAGCCCGATGCGGCCGACAAAGTGCCCTCGGAACTCTCAGGTGGCATGATCAAGCGCGCCGCGCTCGCCCGCGCCCTGGCGCTCGATCCCGAGATCGTCTTCCTCGACGAGCCGACCTCGGGCCTCGACCCGATCGGTGCCGCCGAATTCGACGAGCTGATCATGACGCTCAAGCAGACTTTGGGCCTGACGGTGTTCATGGTAACCCATGACCTCGACAGTCTATATGTAGCCTGCGACAGGATTGCTGCCTTGGCGGACAAGCGTGTCATCGCGGTCGGTCCGCTCGCTACGATGCTGGCGTCCGATCATCCCTGGCTCAAAGCGTATTTCGGCGGGGAGCGCGCACGCGCCCGGTTGCCCGCGGATCAAACGAGGACCTGACCGCTCGCGATGGAATCCCGTGCGAACTACGCCCTGGTCGGCCTCTTCACCCTCGCGGTGATCGCGGCGATGTTCGGCTTCGTCTACTGGTTCGGCAGCGGTGGCGGCGGCCGCAAGCAGGACGTTCGCGTGATCTTCACCGGCACCGTCACCGGGCTTGGACGTGGATCGAGCGTGCTCTTCAACGGCCTGCGCGTCGGCGAGGTCAAGCAGATCGGTCTGCAGCCGGACGATCCGCGCCGCATCTTCGGCGTGATCGAGGTCGAGAACACGACGCCGCTGCGGGTCGATACGCGCGCCCGCATCGAGGCGCAGGGGCTCGCCGGGGTGGTCGCGTTGCAACTGATCGGCGGCGAGCCCGATGCAGCGGTGCTGCAGGTTAAGCCTGGCGAGAAGTTGCCGACCATCATCGCCGAGCGTTCCGAATTGCAGGACATCATCGAATCGGTCCGCAACGTCGCCAAGAAGGCCGACGAGGTGCTGGGTAACCTTGATGGGCTGATCAAGACCAATTCGGGCGCGATCACCAACACAGTCAGCAATATCGAGAAGTTCTCCAAGGCGTTGGGCGACAATTCCGGCAGCATCGACAAGCTGATGGTCAGCTTCGGCCAGATCGCCGATACGATCGCGCCGCTGTCGCAGAAGCTCGGCACGCTGAGCGAGGAGCTGACCGGGGTTGTGCGCTCGATCGATCAGAAGAAGATCACCGGCATCGTCGAAAACATCGACAAGTTCACCGCGGCATTGGGCGGCTCGAGCAATGATGTGGCGAAGGCGGTCAGCGACGTCGCCTCGATCACCGACAAGCTCAACCGCGCCGCCGATCAGGTCGAGGGCGTGCTCAAGGCGGCGCAGGCCTTCCTGAACACGCAGGACGGACAGGGCGCCTTCGCCGAGGTCGCCAATGCGGCGAAATCGATCCGGGCCCTGGCCGACAATCTCGACAAGCGCACAGCCGAGATCACCACCGGCATCAATCGCTTCACCGGTCCGGGCTTGCGCGATCTCGAAACGCTGGCGTCCGACGGCAAGCGTACCCTCGGCGATCTCAATCGTGTCCTGCGTAATGTCGAGCGTAATCCCCAGCAGTTCATCTTCGGCGGGCGCCCGCCGCTTCCCCAATACAGCGGATCGCGCTAGCTCGATATGACCATGCCAATACCGCCTTCGTTGCTTCGCGGTCGTCTGAGCGCCCTGTTGCTGGCGGCCGCAGGATCGTTGTTCTTGGCTGGTTGCAGCGGCGGGGCGGCCCCGACCACCTATGATCTCTCGGCGCCGCGCGATTTCGGCCGCGCCCGCGGCTCGGGCGGGGTGCTGATCGTCGCTCAGCCGACCACGGTGCAGGCGCTCGATGCCGACCGGCTGATCGTCAAGGATTCGAGTGGCGCGCTCTCTTTCCTCGGCGGCGCGCAATGGGCCGACCGGGTGCCCAATCTGGTGCAGACGCGCCTGATCCAGACCTTCGAGAATGGCAGCCGCATCGCCACTGTCGGCCGGCCGGGCGAGCGTATCGTCCCCGACCTCCAGCTCAACACCGATATCCGCGCCTTCAACATCGACGCCGCCAGCGGCCAGGCCGTGGTCGAGATCACTGCCAAACTGATCGGCGACCGCACTGGCAAGGTCCAGCGCGCCCGCGTCTTTTCCGCCCGCGTGCCGGCCAGCGCCGTCGACGGGGCAGGGGCGGCGCAGGCGCTCGACCAGGCGCTGTCGCAGGTGCTGATCCAGATCGTCCGCTGGGCGTGACGGAGGGAACAAGTCCGGGCGGTGATGCGTCGAGGGTAAATCGCTCGCGGCCTACGCCAAAAGAAAAGGCCGCCCCGAGGCGGCCTTTCCTTTTGCATTCGGCTTGGCGATTCTACTCGAACCGCCCGCTGGCATGGGCCAGCATGGTGTAGACCTTGCCGGTCTCCGAGGTCAGGTAGGTCTTCGCCACCATCGAGTCGCGATCGTCCTTGGCGGCTTCGCCGAGCAGGCGCTCGAACTCCTCGATATAGCGGTCGACCGTCTCCTTGAACTCGGCGTCGCGGCGGTATTTGCGGCGGATCTCGTCGAAAGTCTGCTGGCCCTGCAGCGTGTAGAGCCGGCGGGTGAAGACGTTGCGCTCGCCCCGCTTGTAGCGCTCCCAGAGCTCGACGGCGGCGTCGTGGTCGATCATCCGGGCGATGTCGACCGAGAGCGAATCGAGTTTCTCGATGCTGTGCGCCGTCGGCTTGGAGGCCTCGGGCGCCCTGTCGTCGCGCGAGGCGCGGCTCAGCAGGTCCGAGAGCCAGCCCGACTTGGCCGGGGTCGGCTCGGTGGCGGGCCGTCGCGCCGGCTCGGCGCGCTGAGTCTCGGGCCGCACAGGCTCGGGGGCAGGGCGCACCTGGACCTGCGCCTGCGGTTCGGCCCGGGCTGGTTCCGGCGTCGGGTCGATCGAAGCGCGCAGCGGCTCGGTCAGCACCGGCGCGCTCTGCACGGCGACCGAGGCACTGGCCGCGGGCATTGGCTGCTGATAGGCGACCGCCCGCCGCTCGCCGTTCGGGCGTGCGACGTCGCTGCTGCGGCCGGAGCGCGAGACGATCTCGGTCAGCTCGTTGAGCGCCTTGATCTGGTCGGCGACGACGCGGCGCATGGCGGCGGTCGACTCCTGCGTCTCGCGCGGCAGCTCGAGCACGCCCTTCTTGAGCTCCGTGCGGGTCGTCTCGAGCTCGCGATGGATCTCCGCCGACATCGACCGCATGTCCTCGGCGGCGCTCTGGAAGCGCTCCGTGACCTTGGCGAACTCGCCGGAAACCTCGTTCACCACCTCTTCATAGGCCGCCCGCAGCGCCTGTGCCGTCGCCTCGCGCTCGCGGCCGCTGGCGGCACGGATCGAGTCGAATTGCTGGGCGATGGCGCTGTTGGTCGACTCGGCCGCATCGCCGAGCACCGTGCTGAGCTGGCGGGTGCGCATCTCCGCATTGCTGAGCGAATCGTCGAGCGCCGACGAGAAGGAGCGGGTGATCTGCTCGATGTCGTCGGTGCGCGTCGCGATCAGCCCATGCAGGTGCTCCAGCGCTTCCTTGCGGTCGGCCAGGACATTGCCGACGCGGGCCTCGACCTGCTCCAGCCGCTGCGCGACGGCGTTGAGCGCCGCGGCATTGGCCTGCGAGGTCTCGGTCATCGTCGAGCCCTGCTCGTCGATTCGGGAGATCAGCGCCACGGTGTCGCGCAGCGTGCCTTCCGAATAGCCCTTCAGCGTCGCGATCTGGCTCGCGACCTGCTCCGAGGTGCGGTTGGTCTCCTGCACCACCGTCGAGAGCACGTTCTGCAGCTCCTCGACGCGGCCCGAGAGGCTGCCTTCGACCGCCGCGAGGTTCTTGTTCGCGCCAGTGACGATCTGCTGCATCAGCTTGTTCGCCTCGCCGAGGCGGCCCAGCATGCTGCCGAGCTCGCTGCGCAGCTGCTCATTGGTCTTGAGCAGCGCCTCGACCGACTGGTTGGTCCCGCTCTCGATCGTCTCGCGCAGGGCGCCCGAGGCGAGGTCGAGCGCCTGGCTCATCTCGGTGCCGCGCTCGCGCAGGCTGGCGACCACGGAGCCGCCACGGTTTTCGATGTTCTTGACCAGGGCCTCGCCGATGCTCGCGAACTGGCCAGCGAGGGCGGCGCCCTTCTGGCCGAGCGCGTCGATCACGCCGTTGCCGCGTTCGTCGAACAGTGCACGGATTTCCTCGGTCCGTGCGGTCAGCGAGGAGTTCATCCCTTCCGACTGTTCCGTCAGCGTCCGGGCGAGGTGCCGGCTCTGCTGGTCCAGCACGTTCAGGATGTCGCCGCCGCGCTCGTCGAACAGGGCGCGCAACTCCTCCGTCCGCCCGGAGAGGGCGGTGGCGATGCCGTCCGACCGCTCCTGCAGGATCTGGGCGATCTGGCTGCCGCGGTGGCCGAGCGCGTTGAGGATGCCGCCGCCGCGCTCGTCGAAGACTGCGCGCAGCTCGTCCGAGCGCTCGGATAGCGCGGCTGCGATCCCGTCCGACTTCTCCTGCAGTGTCCGGACGATCTGATTGCCCTGCTGGTCGAGCAGGCTGACCAGGCCGGAACCCTTGTCCTCGAACAAAGCGCGCAGCTCTTCCGTCCGGGCGCTGAGCGAGCCCGCAATCGATTCCGAGGTGCCTTGCAGCGTCTGGACGATCTGGTTGCCGCGCTCGTCGAGCAGGGTGATCAGGCTGGTGCCCTTGCCGTCGAACAGGGCTCGCAGTTCTTCGGTCCGGTCGCCGAGCGAGCCGGCGATCGAATCTGCGGTGCCCTGCAGCGTCTGCGCGATCTGGGTGCCGCGCGCGTCGAGCGTGCCGGAGACGGTGTCGAGCCGGTTGACGACACGTTCCTCGAACCGCGCCACGCTCTGGTCGAGCGTGTCGGCGATCTGCAGGGCGCGCCCGCCGAGCGTCGCATTGATGCTGTCGGCCTTGTCGGCGAGCGTGCGCGTCAACGCCTCGCTCTTCGTGGTGACGATCTCGCCGATCTCGTCGGCCTTGGCGGTGAGCGCGCGGGTGACCTCGCGCCCGCCCTCGGCCATGACCCGGGCGATGTCGACCGTGCGCTCGACCAGCGCCTCGTTGAGGGCGTTGGCGCGTGCGCCGAGATTGCCGTCGATGCGGACGATGAGCCCGTCGAGCGAGGTCGCGATCTCGGCGCTCTTGGCGCTGGAACGTTCCTCGAAGGTCTTGATCTGGGTCTCCATGGCAGCGGCCGCTTCCTGCGTGCGCGCCATCATGGTCTCGGCAGCGTGCTGCGAGCGCTCGCCGATCCGCTCGGCCAGCGCCTGGCCTTCCTCGCCGAGCAGCTTCTCGACCTGGCCGAGGCGCAGCGTCACCGAATCGGTGAAGGAGCGGGCGTCGTTGCCGAGCTTGGCCGCCAGCGTGCCGCCGCGGGTGACGATGATCTCCTCGAAGGCGCCGAGGCGGGCGCCGATCGTGGCCTCGATCTCGCGGCCCTGGACATCGAAGAGGCGGTTCAGCGAGTCGTGCTTGCTGGCGAGCGACTCGTTGAGTGCCTGCGAGCGCGCATCGACCGAGCGCAGCAGCGACTCGGCGTTGGCGGCGAGTGCCTGGTTGACGCGCCCGCCCTGCTGGGTCAGCGCGATGACCACGTCCTTGCCGGTTGCGGCGAGCAGGCTGCTGGCCCGCTCCGCCTCGGTCGTGAAGGTGCCGCTCAGCGCGGTCGCTGCTTCGGCGACGCGGTCGGCGATCTCGCGGCCATCGACATTGATGGCGTTGGACAGGGCCTTGGTCGCCTCGTCGAGGCGGCTGGCCAGCATCTGGCTCTGCTCACCGATGAGCCCGTGGACCTCGCGGCCGGTCGCGGTGAGGCCGGCAATGATCGCGTCGCGCTGGGTGCCGAGCAGGGCGCCGACCTCGTCTCCTGCCTGCCCGAGGCGGGCGATGAAACCGGTGTGCTGGTTGTCGATGACGGATTTCGCCGTCTCGCTCGCGGCCAGGATCTTGGCGGCGAGCGCCTCGCCGGTCTCATCGAGCCGCTGATGCGCGGTCCCGCTCGCTTCCGCCAGCCGGTCGATCAGCGCATTGCCGCGCTCGGCCAGCAGGCCGTGGACCGAGCGGCCAACATCGGCGACGCGAGTGACCAGGGCCTGGCTCTGGCCGGAGAGCAGCTCCTGCATGTCCTGGCCGGTCGCGATGACGCGGCCGCTGAGGGCTTCGCCCTCGGCGCTGAGCAGGCTGCGCACGCTGGCCCCGGCATCGGTGAGCTGCGCCACCAGAGTCTCGCGCTGGCTGCCGATCGCGGTGTGGACCTCGGTGCCGACATCCGACAGGCGCGCGACCAGGCTGTCGCCGCGCTCGCCGATTGTGGCGTGGACCTCGCGTGCCACTTCCGACAGCCGGGCGATGAGCCCGTCGCCGCGCTCGCCGATCGCGGCTTCGACGTCGCGGCCGGCATGGGCGACGCGGGCGACGATGCCCTCGGCCCGGTCGCCGAGCGTCCGGTGAATCTCCTCGGTGCTGTCGGACAATCTGGCGACGAGGCTGTCGCCGCGCTCGCCGATCACGGTCTCGACGCTGCGGCCGGCATCCGACACACGCGCAACGATGCTGTCGGCGCGCTCGCCGATCGCGTGCTCGACGCTCTGGCCGATCTCGGCCATGCGCAGCACCAGCCCGTCGCCGCGCTCGCTGATTGCCTCCTGCAGGCGCTGCCCTGTCTCGGAGAGACGGCCGACCAGATGGTCGCCCTGCTCGCCGATCGTGCTGCGCACCTCGTGGCCGACGTCGGAGAGTCGCGTGACCAGGCTGCTCGCCTCCTCGGAGAACAGGCTGTGCACGGTCGCGCCGACGGCGGAAATCCGCGCGGTCAGCTCCTCGCCGCGCTCGCCGATCAGGCTGTGCAGGCCCTTGCCGGCTTCGTCGAAGCGCAGGACGATCGAATCGGTCTTTTCGCTCAGCAAGGCGTCGACGGTCTGGACCGTGCCCGAGAGCTTCTCGACCAGCGTCTCGCCCTGGCTGGCGATGAGGCCATGAACGGTGTCGCCGGCTTCCTGGATGCGGCTGACGACAAGCTCGTTCTGCTTGCCGAGCAGCATGTGCACGCCGCGACCGACTTCGGCGAGGCGGGTGGTGACGCTTTCGCCCTCGCTGCTGATCGTGTTGCGCAGCGTCTCGCCGGTCTCCGTGAGGCGGCGGCTCAGGCTGCCGCTCTGCTCGTCGAACAGCTCGACCAGCGTGCGCCCGCTCTGCTCGAAGCGCTCGGCGACGGTGGCGCCGCGCTGCGAAATCTCCTGGGCGAGTGTATCGCCGGTGGCGCGGAGCGTGTCGTTGACGGTCTCGGCGCGGCTCGCCAGCGACTCGACGACCTGGGCGCCGGTCTCGCTGATGGCGCGGGTGACGTCGCGGGCGCCGGCGGTCAGGCCCTCGGTGAGTACGGCACCGGTGCGCTCCAGCGAGCCTGCGATCTCCTGGGCGCGGTTGTCGAGCAAGGCGGTCACCGACTGGCTCGCATTCGTCATGCGCTCGCTGACATCATGTGAAGTCGATTGCAGGCGCTCGACCAGATCGCTGCCGCGGCCGCTGATCTCGTCGACCATGCGCTCGCCGGCATGGCCGAGCGCGAGCGTGATCTGGTCGCCCTTGTCGGTCAGGCGCGAGGTGACGCGCTCGCCCGCTTCGGCGACGGCGTCCGCGATCGAGCGGCTGGCAGTTTCGAGATCCTTGGAGATGCTCTCATGCGCGCCGCTGATCGCGAATTTCACCCGCTCGGCGTTGCCGACGACGGATTCGCGCTGATTCACCAATTCGTCGATGAGCGAGCGCAGCCGGATCTCGTTGTCGGCATAGGCGCGCTCGAGCGTGGCGATCTCGCCGCGCACGATGGTCTCGAGTTCGCCGGCACGTGCGACTGCGCGTTCGATGCCGTCGCCCATGGCGGCGACCTCGCGGCGGATGGTCTGGCTGAGCGACAGGACGGAATCCGTCGCCACCACCTCGGGCTCGGCCAGGCGCAGTGCGACTTCTGTCATCGCGCGCGAGACCAGCCGCATCTCCTGCGTCCGGCGATAGAGCGCCGCCAGTACGAAGAAGAAGACCACGGGCGTGCCGGCGCCGAAGGCGAGCAGCGCCCATTGCCCGGGGCCCCAGGCGGCCATGCCGGCCGGCAGGCCCTCGGTGAACGAGCCATAGCGGCTGACGAGCGTGAAACCGACGCCGCCGAGCCAGACGAGGGTGGCCAGGACTGCGAGCCAATAGGGCCTGCCGGAGGGGCGGACGGCGAAGGCCTGGACGAGCGAAGAGGAATCCCGGCGGTCGTCATTGGCGACGCGGCTGGTATCGGGCGCGATGGCGGGCCGGGGCGGGGCGATTGGCGCTTCTGATGCGGTTTCGGCGGCCGCTGGCAATACGGGGGCGCTTTCGACGCGCGGCAGATCGATCTTGAGCTCGTTCTCGCCCGTCGACGGTAGCTTTGGCTCGGCAGAGGCCAGCCCTTCGGTCTTCGACGGGTCGAGCCTCAGCGCCTCCTCGATCGCCGACATTGCTGCTTCGGTCGGATCCTGGAGCTTGTTCTGCCGGGTCATGAATGCCGCCTCGCTACGCTACTTGCGACGGGCGGTGATGTCCGCCGCAGATCAGGAACCGGCAGCCTCCAGCCGGATCCGTCAAGCGACACGACGCCCATCGTTTACTGTCTTGAAGGGTAGTTGAGGCAAGCAGGGATTGAAACCCGTTTGACCGTCTGATTCACAAACGTCGTTAACGCCTCATTCACCATAAAGGCGCTTCATCAGAGGTCAGAAGGCTGCGCGAGTTCCGCAGCTTAGAGCCGGACCCGAGTTCCCCATGCCCCAGACTGCCATCGACCTCGTGCATCTGTCCCGCCAGACCGGCGGCGATGCCGAGTTGGAGCGCGAGCTGCTGACGCTCTTCGCGCAGCAATGCGCCCGCCACTTGCGCGCCATCCATGGCGGTGACGCGAATATCCGCCGCGATGCCGCCCACACCCTGAAAGGGGCCGCCCGTGCGATCGGCGCCTGGCAGGTGGCCGAAGCCGCCGACCGGATCGAGCAGCAGCTCGGCCAGGCTGGCACGTCCCCGCGTGAGGATGCGCTGGACGCCCTGACGCTGGCGGCGGCCGAGGCGCGAGCGGTGATCTCCCGGCTCGACTGCGCGGCCTGACGCCGCGGAGGCGAGGGCGCGATCCGGCCGATATCGCCGTTTCACCTGGCTTCGAAATCCTCTAGAGACGAACTGCTCGCAGGCTCGCGCCAGTGGGCGACATTCCTCTTGCGAACCTGCCCGCGGCGCCGCCAGGAAGCCCGGCCGGTTCCTCCCGACCGCGCCAGCCGCGCAGCCGCCGCAAGGCGCGCCGGAGTTCACGATGCCGAAGATCACTTACATCGACGCCCAGGGTACCAGCCGCACGGTCGAGGGCGAGGCGGGTTCGACCGTGATGGAGGTCGCGGTGCGCAACGGCGTGCCGGGCATCGAGGCGGAATGCGGCGGAGCCTGCGCCTGCGCCACCTGCCATGTCTATGTCGACGAGGCCTGGACCGAGAAGGCCGGCCATGCCGAGCCGATGGAAGAGGACATGCTGGATTTCGCCTTCGACGTCCGCCCGAATTCGCGCCTGTCCTGCCAGATCCGAGTGCGTGACGAGCTCGACGGCCTCGTCGTGCGCACGCCGGCCCGCCAGGGCTGAGCTCCCGACAGTTTGGTCTTCTACTCCACCGGCGCCGCAGCCCGAGCGACGAGCGTCGTCTCATGACCTTCGGCGGGGTCGGCGATCTTCTGGAAATAGGTGCGCTGCGCCAGGACGAGCGTGAAGAAGACGCCATCGTAGCCGAAGCGCTCCTCGCGCGATGATCGCGTCGGAATCAGCTCGCGACGACGCGACGCTCTTCCCTTTGGGGAGTGCGCTCCGACATAGTAGGAAGGCGTCGGTTCCGATCGTTCGTCCATGTCCGGCCGGGCGGGCCACGCCGGAGGAGGGTGCGATGTACAAATCGATTCTGGTTCCGGTCGATCTCGCCGAGGCCGAATTGGCAGGTCCCGCCATCGCTGCGGCTGAGTCGTTCGCCGCTCAATCGGACGGCACCATCAGGCTGGTCTATGTCCGCTCGCTGGTGCCGATCACCTATATGGAGTTCGTGCCGGCCGACTTCGACGCCGGTCAGCAGGCGGAGTCCGAGGCCAAGCTCGCCGAGATCGCCGCCAAGGTGAACCTGCCAGCCGAGCGTGTCTCGGCCAAGGTCCTGGTCGGGTCCGTCCATGGCGAGGTGCTGGCCGAGGCTGACGCCAGTGGCGCCGACCTGATCGTCATCGGCTCGCACGAGCCCGGCTTTCTGGCCTATGTGATCGGCTCGAACGCCTCGACCATCGTGCGGCGCGCGAAATGCTCGGTGCTGGTGGTCCGGTAGCCCTGGGGGCGCGGCATAGCTCGCCAAGTCAGCCGCTTCCGAAAATCGGGAACCTCCCGGCGTCGCGGCAGTTGAAGTCCTGCGCTGCAACTCGGGAGGACATCGTGAGCATTCTTTGGACGATTATCGTCGGCTTCGTCGCGGGAGTCGTCGCCAAGTTCCTGATTCCGGGGCCAAATGAGCCCTCGGGATTTGTGTTGACCACGATCCTCGGAATCGTCGGAGCGTTCGTGGCGTCCTATCTCGGGCAGGCGCTCGGCTGGTACGCGCCGGGGGAGGGCGCGGGTATCATCGGGGCCATCGTCGGTGCGATCATCGTCCTGATGGTGTGGGCGTTTCTGTCGAAGCGCGGAAACACCGCCTAGGCACGCTCAGTCAGGCTAGCTTCCAACCCGCCAGGAGATATTTCATGAGTGAGAACCGCTTGCCGTCCATGACGGCCCTCCTCGGGCTGTTGGCCATCGCCGGCTATCAGAACCGGGACAAGATCGCAGAGTGGCTCGGGCGCGCCAAAGAGCCGGGCACTGCGGCTGCACCATCGTCCGACATGCCTCCCGAGGCGGGCGGTATCCTGGGCGGCGTGCTCGGAGGCGGCGGGATCGGCGGTCTGCTGAATGGCGGGCTGGGCGAGCTTCTCGATCGTTTCAAACAGTCCGGCCAGGCCGATAAGGCCGATTCCTGGGTTCGTCAGGGGCCAAATCACGACGTCGCGCCCCAGGAGCTCGAAACCGCCATCGGTCCCGAGGTCATCGATGCCCTGGTCCGCCAGACAGGTCTCTCGAAAGAGGAACTGCTTTCGCGCCTGTCGCGACAACTTCCCGAAGCGGTTGACCGCTATACGCCGGAGGGTAGGCTCGGCACCGCTGGCGCCTGAACCGGCATCCTGGCCGCCGGCGCGATCAACTCTGCGGGCGGCCCGGGACGAGGTCATCAGGGACCTCGCCGCTCGCAAGGTCCCGCGGCCGGTTGAGCTTGATCATCGGCCAGACCTGCCAGAACGAGGCTGCCGCTAGCACAACTCCCAGGCCCGCAGCAGCGGTCGCGCCCTGCTGAAAAGCGCGCAGGCTGAAAAAGGTCAGCATGATCATCGCACCACCGCCGGCGAGCGCCAGCGCCAACCAGAGCAAATAGGGCTTGCCGGCAAGGAAACGTACCTTCGGATTGGCCCGTGAGATCGCGGCTGACAGGGCCGTGACGAAGGCGTGGTAGCGCGCATCGTCGCGATCGATGTCGGTCAGCGAGCGCCAGGACAGGTTGCCGAAGGTGATCGTCTTACCGTCGCTCAGCCGGAGCCGGGTCCGAAACCCTTTCGACGAGACGTTGCTCGGCGCATAGATGAAGCGCACCTGCTCGACGGCGGAAAGCCGGACCTGATCGACCTTGCGGGTCGAATCGATCTCCAGCACGTCGCCCTTGAGCCGATAGGCGATCTCGAAGCCGATCGGTTTCGGGCGCTGGCGCCAGGAGGGCAGGAGTGTGTCGTCGTCGGGTTGCATGGTGACGAGCCATATCGGCTCATCTGCTGTTTAGCTACCGCGTCAGCGCCTTCATCGCGCCGTCGAGACCGTCGAGCGTCAGCGGGAACATCCGCCCGCCCATGAGCCCGCCGATCTGCCGGATCGACTGGGTATAGCCCCACAAATGCTGCTGCACGGGGTTGAGCCAGACCGATTTCGCGAAGCGCTCGGTGAGCCGCCGCATCCAGACCTCGCCGGCCTCCTCGTTCCAGTGCTCGACCGAGCCACCGGGCATGGCGATCTCGTAGGGGCTCATCGAGGCGTCGCCGACGAAGACGAGCCGGTAATCGGCCGGATAGGTGCGCAGCACGTCGAAGGTCGGGATCACCTGGTCGTGGCGGCGGCGGTTCTCCTTCCAGACCCGCTCATAGGGGCAGTTGTGGAAGTAGAAGTGCTCGAAATGCTTGAACTCGGCTCGTGCCGCCGAGAACAGCTCCTCGGCGAGCTCGATATGCCAGTCCATCGAGCCGCCGACATCGAGGAAGAGCAGCACCTTGACCGCGTTGTGCCGCTCCGGTCGCAACTTGACGTCGAGATAGCCGTGCTTGGCCGTCTCGGTGATGGTCTGGTCGAGATCCAACTCCTCGGCCGCGCCGGTGCGGGCGAATTTGCGCAGGCGGCGCAGCGCGATGCGCAGGTTTCGCACGCCAAGCTCGCGCGTGTCGTCGAAATCCTTGAAGTCGCGCTTGTCCCAGACCTTCACCGCGCGGAAATTGCGGTTCTTGTCCTGGCCGATGCGCACGCCTTCGGGATTGTAGCCATAAGCGCCATAGGGCGAGGTGCCGGCGGTGCCGATCCATTTCGAGCCGCCCTGATGGCGGCCCTTCTGCTCGGCGAGGCGTGCTTTGAGCGTCTCGAGCAGCTTGTCCCAGCCGAGAGCCTCGATCTGGGCCTTCTCCTCGTCGGTGAGGAATTTCTCGGCGAGCTTGCGCAGCCACTCTTCGGGGATGCCGCTTTGCTCGAACGCCTCGCCGAGCGTCTCCATGCCCTTGAACACTTCAGCAAAGACGCGATCGAAGCGGTCGAGGTGACGCTCGTCCTTCACCAGGCAGGTGCGGGCGAGATAGTAGAACTCGTCGACGCGGTAGTCGGCGAGGTCGGCCTCGACGCCTTCGAGCAACGCAAGATACTCGCGCAAGGTGACCGGGACCTTGGCGGCGCGCAGATCGGTGAAGAGGCGAAGGAACATCGCGCTACTGTGGCCAGCAGCGCATCGGGGTCAAGCTGCTGCGGTCTGGAGCCCGTTCCGATCAGCGTGCGACGCGAGCTGAGCGGTCGAATAGCACCATCAAAAATTAAGAGCCGGATCCGATCAGATTGAATTCGATCTAATCGGATCCGGCTCTGGTCCGTCAAGGCTTAGGCGACAGCGTCGGCCAGGTCCTTGGTGACCTTGAACTTCACGACCGTCTTGGCCGGAACCTTGATCGTCGCGCCGGTCGACGGATTGCGAGCCTCGCGGGCTTCGCGCTTGGAAGCGGCGAGCTTGCCGATACCGCCGAGCGTGACGTCGCCGCCGGACTTCAGGGTCTTGGCAACGACGCCGGCGAGCGAGCCGAGGATGGCCGAGACATCGGTCTTGGTCTTGCCCGTCTCATCCGCAATCGCGGCGATCAGTTCGTTCTTGGTCATGAAAACCTCCTGAGACCAATGATGCTTAAATTGACGCCGTGCGGAGCCCCGGAGGGTTCCGACACGTCGCGGCGAATCGACGCAATCGCGCACGAGCCCGCCATTTGACACGCTTGCCGACGGAACACGACGGCAGCGACCGTACATACGCACAGTAATCGGCTTCGTTCCTGTCAAAAGCCGCGAAATTGGGGCGGTTTTCACCAGCTTTGTGGAGCGATTGACAAGTTCCCCCGAATTATTTGAAGCTTGAAATAATTTAGGGGAGCGGAACAGGGTATGAAGGCCATCATCATCGGCGGCGGCATCGGGGGGCTGTCACTGGCCCTGATGCTCCACGCGCGTGGCATCGCCGCGACCGTCTACGAGCAGGCGAGCGAGATCCGCGAGGTCGGCGTCGGCATCAACACGTTGCCGCATGCCATTCGCGAACTGGCCGAATTGGGCCTGCTGCCGGCGCTCGATGCTGTGGCGATCCGCACACGCGAACTGATCTACATGAATCGCTTCGGCCAGACCGTCTGGCGCGAGCTGCGTGGCCTCCACGCCGGCGCGCCGGTACCGCAATTCTCGATCCACCGCGGCCGGCTCCAGGGCGTGATTCGCGACGCCGTGATCGAGCGCCTCGGCCCGGACGCGATCCGTACCGGCCGGCGTTTGCAGGGCTTCCTGCAGGACGAGGGTGGCGTGACCGCGCATTTCGCCGATGCCAAGCTTGGCGAGGCCGGCGAGACGGCACGTGCCGATATCCTGATCGGCGCCGACGGCATCCATTCGACGGTGCGAGCCCAGTACTTCCCGAACCAGGGCGGACCGCGCTGGAACGGCGTCCAGATGTGGCGCGGCGCCTGCGACTGGCCGGCCTTCCTCGACGGCGAGAGCATGATCATCGCTGGCGGCATGGCCGGCAAGCTGGTGCTCTATCCGATCGCCGCAGGCAAAAAGCCCGGAACGCGCCTGACCAACTGGGTCGTCAACGTGCGCACCGGCGATCCCTTGAAACCGCCGCCGAAGGAGGCCTGGTCGAAGGCCGGCCGCTTGGAAGATGTGCTGCCTTTCGCCCGGCGCTTCACTGTCCCCGGCGTCGATATCCTCGCTTTGATCAAGGCGAGCGGCACCTTCTGGGAATATCCGATGTGCGACCGCGATCCGCTGCCGCGCTGGACGCACGGCCGGGTGACGCTGCTCGGCGACGCTGCCCACCCGATGTATCCGGTTGGCTCCAACGGCGCCTCGCAGGCGATCCTCGATGCGCGCTGCCTCGCCGACCTGCTGGTCAAGGCCGAGCATCCGCGCCACGCGCTCGCAGCCTATGAGGCGCAGCGCCTGCCGGCGACCGCCGAGATCGTCGCGATGAACCGCGCCGGCGGACCCGAACGCGTCATCGACGCGGTCGAGGCGCTGGCGCCCAACGGCTTCGACGATGTCGAGCGTGTCCTGCCCTATGGCAAGCGCGAGCAGATCGTGAACGCCTATGCCGGCAAGGCCGGATTCTCGGCGGCGCAGCTGGCAAAACGCTGAGGCCGCCTCAGCGCTGTTCGGCCCGCACCAGCGGCGCGATGTGGTCGATCCGGTTGGTCCAGATCCCCGGGATCGACCGGTCAAGGGCAGCGAGTTCCTCGGCCCGGTCGATTCCGGCCGAGCCGTCACCGCCGACGAGCGGACCAGCGACGATGACCTCGCTGCCGGCGGCGCGCATGCGCGCCGTGAACCGCGCCGGCCAGCCCCAGATCCAGCGCGTGTAGTTGGAGGGGATCAGCAGCAGCTGCCGTTCGCAGGATTGCGGGGTCAGCCCGGCCCAGCCCAGCGCGAGATGGTGGATCAGGCAGCGCTTTTCTGCCGCTTTGGACATGGTGCGCATGGTCGGAATACGCTCGCGCAGAGTCGCGATCGGCCGGTCGCCCCCATAAGCCATCAGCAAGGCGAGCTGCGCTGGAGGGAGCTTCAGCAGGCGTTCGGCAAGCACCTCACCTTCGCGCGGATCGTTGCTCTTGATGTTGATCAGCAAGCGCCGGTCCGGAAAGCGCGCCAGCACCTCGTCGAGCGACGGCATCAGGCCGACCCCGTTGCCACGGAACGGAAAGGTCTTGCCGCCGTCCGCCGTATAGCCATGACCGATGTCGAGTGCCTTGAGCTCGGCCAGCGTCTTCTCGCGGGTGACGCCCGTTCCGTTCGTCCGGCATTCCAGCGTCCAGTCGTGGATCACGGCGAACTGGCCATCGGTGGTCGGGTGGATGTCGAACTCGACGATGTCCGCGCCCGCAGTGAAGGCCGCCTCCATCGAGGCGAGGGTGTTCTCGAGATAGGGGTGTTCGGGCGGATTGATGCGGCTCGCCGTACAGGTCGTGTCGGTGACGCCACTGGACGGGTAGGTCTGCGCCAGGCCACGATGCGCCAGCAGGACGGGACGCTCCGTTGCCGCCGGAGCCAGCAGCGAGGTGTTCTGCACGAAGGCGGTAACGCCCAAGGCCGCGACCACAGTGCCGACGGCAAGCCAGAATCGTTTCATCGCTATCCCTCGCAGAGGGCGCGATATCGGAGGCGAAAGCCGGCGAAATTCGGCCGGAACTCAGGCGCCTTCCGTTAGCTCGACGATGCGCGCTTTGAGCGTTGCGTTTTCCTGTTCGAGCTTGCGCAGGCGTCGCACTAGGTCGAGCGGGATCGGCGCGTCGTTCTGCCGGGCGCCGGCGGTGAAGGTGACGCCTATGTGCTCGCTGTCGCGCCAGCGGCTGCGCACCATCCGGCTCTCGCGCCTCAGCGGGACATAGAGCTCGAACAGATCGGGCAGGGGGACGCTGTCCGGGAAGACCAGCAGCGCCCCGTCATCCGAAAGGTTCCGGACCACGCAGTCCAGCGTCGACTGGCGTTGGTTGAAGATGATCTTGCCGCCGATCAGGGTCCGGTTGCGGACCGAACGGCGGCGTTCGGTGAGAGTGGTCGTGGTGGGCATGACCCTGGCCTTGTTCTAGCTCAGGTTGAAACAATGCCCGGGAATGCTGGTGGTTGCAGCAGTAAGCTTCCCTTAACCTTAATTGGGCCGCGCCTCGCTCAGGCCCCTTCGGGCGGCGGCGGCAGGAAGTCGACCTCGTAACGCGCGGAGAGGGCGACGACCTCGGCCGGGTTCTGCTCCTTCATTGAGTGGATCGCCCAGAACAGGTCGTAGAGCCGACCTGTAGGCGCGACCCAGAACAGGCACTTCACCGGGGCATCGCTCTTGTTGAACAGGCCATGCGGGATGTTGCGCGGCAGCTTGATCAGGTCGCCGGGCAGGGCATGCGATTCCTGGCCGTCGAGCACGAGGTCGAGCCGGCCCTCGAGCATATAGATGAACTCGTCCTGGGTCGGATGGATATGCGGCGGAACGAAGGTGCCGGGCGGGAAGGTGGCGTGCCAGGAGAAGCTGTCCTCGCTCAGCATCTTCGGCACATAGGTCTGGCCGAGGATGTTCCAGGAGATCGCGTCGATCCCTTCATTGGCCTTGGTCACGCCGGCAGTGAGCGGTTTCATCATCAGTTTCCCTCTACAGATGCAGGAAGCGGTCCTTGACCGCGCTGTCGCTGCGCAGATCGTCGCTGCTGCCGCGCCAGGCGACGCGGCCCTTCTCCAGCACGACATGCCGGTCGGCGATCCTGGCGAGTGCGTCGACGTTCTTGTCGATCACCAGGATCGATTCGCCGTCGGCTTTCAGCGCCGACAGGCAGGACCAGATCTCCTGCCGGATGATCGGCGCCAGCCCTTCGGTCGCCTCGTCGAGGATGACGAGCTTGGGATTGGTCATCAGGGCGCGGCCGATCGCCAGCATCTGCTGCTCGCCGCCGGAGAGCTGGTTGCCGCGATTGGCCTTGCGCTCCTGCAGCCGGGGCAGGAAGGCGTAGACGCGCTCCAGTGTCCAGCGCGGCGTGCCGAAACGGCTGGCAGCGGTGGCGATCAGGTTCTCCTCGACCGAGAGCGTCGGGAAGACCTGCCGTCCCTCCGGGACGAGGCCGATGCCGGCCTGCGCCAGCCGGAACGGCGCGCTGCCGGTGAGGTCTACGCCGCCGAAGCTGACGCGGCCGGCGCGCGGCCGGATCAGCCCCATGATGGCGCGCACCGTCGTGGTCTTGCCCATGCCGTTGCGCCCGAGCAGGGTCACGACCTCGCCAGCGCCGACTGCGAGATCGACACCGAACAGGATCTGCGCCTCGCCATAGCCGGCATCGAGGTTTTCGACGGTGAGCATTCAGCCCTCCTCGCCGAGATAGGCTTCGCGCACGGCCGGATCGGCCCTGACGGTGGCGGGATCACCCGAGGCGATGACGCGGCCATAGACCAGCACGCTGACCGTGTCGGCCAGCGCGAACACCGCCTCCATGTCGTGCTCGACCAGCAGCATGGCGTAGCGCCCCTTCAGGCTCTTGAGCAGGCCGATCAGCCGCTCGCCTTCCTCCTTGCCGACGCCGGCGAGCGGCTCGTCGAGCAGGATCGCCGCCGGCTCCAGCGCCAGCGCCATGGCGATCTCCAGCGCCCGCTTCTCGCCATGCGACAGGCTGCCGGCGGAAACATGAGCTCGCTCGGACAATCCTACCGCGTCGAGCGCAGCGCGGGCAGGGTGGTTGAGGCGCTCGTCGCTTGCGGCGTTGCGGAAGAAGGAGAGCGGATGCGTCGCCTTGGCCTGCACGCCGAGGGCGACATTCTCCAGCGCCGAGAGCGAGGCGATGGTCGAGGTGATCTGGAAGGTTCGCGCCAGGCCGTGGCGGGCGCGCTTCTCGGCATTGAACGCGGTCACGTCCTGGCCGCGGAACCGGATCGTGCCGGCATCGGGTGTCAGCATGCCGGAGATCTGGTGGACCAGCGTCGTCTTGCCCGCGCCGTTCGGGCCGATCAGTGCATGCAGTTCGCCCGGCGCGACGGCGAGGCTGACGCCGTCGGTGACCTTCAGCGCGCCGAAGGATTTGCGCACACCGTCGAGGACGAGGACCGGCTCAGCCATGACGCGAGCCCAGCTTGCGCAGCATTCCGACGATGCCGCCGCGGGTGAACAGCACGAACAGGATGATCAGCGGCCCGAAGATTGCGCGCCAGTGCTCGGTCAGGTGCGACAGCGCATCCTCGGCGATCAGATAGGCGACAGCGCCGATGATGGCACCATGCAGCGAGCCGACGCCGCCGAGCACCGCCATGAAGATGAGCTCGCCCGAGCGCTGCCAGGACATGAAGGCCGGGCTGACGAATTCGGTGTGGTTGGCGAGGAAGAAGCCGGAGAGCCCGGCCAGCATACCGCTGATCATATAGGCGGTGAGCCGCACCCGGGTGACGTCGAAGCCGGTGACGCTGACGCGGACCGGGTTCTCCCGCGCTGCCCTGAGCACCCGGCCGAAACGCGAGGCAACGAGGCCGCGCACCACGAGATAGGCGCCGCCGAGCGCGATGAGCACCGTATAATAGAACGAGGTCCGGTTCGCGAACGGGTTGAAGCCGAGAAGCGTGCTCTTCTCGTAGAGCGTCAGCCCGTCGTCGCCGCCATAGGCCGAGAGCGCCTGGGCCAGGAAATAGACCATCTGGCCGAAGGCGAGGGTGATCATGATGAAGGCGACGCCGCGCGTGCGCAGGCAGACCGCGCCGGTGATCGCGCCGAAGAGCGCGCAGGCCACGAGGATCACCGGCAGGATGACGAGCGCCTCGCTTCGGCCCTCGGTGATCATGATGCCGGTGACATAGGCGCCGATGCCGAGGAAGGCGGCATGGCCGAAGGAGACCAGGCCGCCGACGCCGAGGATGAGGTCGAGCGAGAGCGCCGCGATGGCGAAGATCAGCGCCCGCGTCAGCAAAGCCAGCCAGCCGGCAGGCATGCCGATTGAGACGGCGAGCGGCGCCAGCGCCAGCAGCAGGAAGAGGAGGGCCGGCAGGACGACGCGGCTGCGCTCCCGCGGCGGCGCGACGCTGCTGACCTCGGCCATGGCCGGCGTCGCGCTCATGTCCTGCCCCGTGCTGGCAGCAGGCCCTCGGGCCGTACGAACAGCACGACCGCCATCAGGAGGTAGATCAGCATCGAGGACAGGGCCGCCCCGGTTGCTCGCGCCGAGGGGGCGCTCATGAACAGGCGCAGCAGGTCGTTCATGAAGGAGCGGCCGAGCGTGTCGACCAGCCCGACGATCAGGGCTGCGACGAAGGCGCCGCGGATCGAGCCGATGCCGCCGATGACGATGACGACGAAGGCGAGGATCAGCACGGTGTCGCCCATGCCCGGCTCGACCGAGAGGATCGGTGCCGCCATCGCGCCGGCGAAGCCCGCCAGCATGGTGCCGAAGGCGAAGACGATCATGAACAGCTTGCGGATGTCGACGCCGAGCGCCGAGACCATCGGCGCGTTCGAGGCGCCGGCGCGCAGCAGCATGCCGGTGCGGGTCTTCTCGACGATGAACCAGAGCAGGGCGCCGACGCCAAGCCCGGCGCCGATCAGCGCGAAGCGATAGGTCGGGTAGAGGATGCCCTCCATCAGCGCGACATTGCCGGTCAGGAACTCCGGCAACGGCACGGAGAGAGGCGCGGCGCCCCAGACCATCTTGACGCCCTGGTTGAGCAGCAGGATCAGCCCGAAGGTCGCCAGCACCTGGTCGAGATGGTCGCGCTCATAGAGATGGCGGAAGACCAGGAATTCGAGTGCGAGGCCGAAGATCAGCGCCGCCGCCAACGCGAGAACCAAGCCCAATACGAAGCTGCCGGTCAGCGAGACGAAGGTCACCGCCAGATAGGCGCCGAGCATGTACTGCACGCCATGCGCCAGGTTGATGAAGTCCATCACGCCGAAGACCAGCGTCAGCCCTGCAGCCACCAAAAACAGCAGGATGCCGAACTGCAGTCCGTTCAGGGTCTGGACGATGAGGAGGCCGGTGGTCATCGGTTGTTCGCGATCGGCTGTTGGAAAAGGCGCGGGGAACCCCTCTCCCGTGTGGGAGAGGGGCAGGGGTGAGGGCCTGCCCTATCCACAGAAGGCGCAGCGGTGCCGTCGCGTCCCAATTATCAGCGGCGGTCCCTCACCCCTGCCCCTCTCCCATCCGGGAGAGGGGTTCCCGAGGTTCGGCCGCCCTATTTGAGGGCGCAATCCTTCGCGTGCGGGTCGGCGTAGTCCTCGAACACCTTCTGGGCGATCTCGGTCTGGAACTTGCCGTCGGCACGTTTGGCGACCTTGACCAGGTAGAAGTCCTGGATCGGGTAGCCATTGGTGTTGAACTTGAACTTGCCGCGCAGCGAGGTGAAATCGGCCTTCTTGATCGCGGCACGCAGCTTGTCCTTGTCGGCGGTGCCGCCAGCGGCCTTGACCGCCGAGTCGATCAACTGTGCTGCGTCGAAGGCCTGCTGGGCATAGGAGCCGGGCACGATCTTGTAGGCTGCCTCATAGGCCGAGACGAACTTCTTCGTCTGCGGGTTGTCCATGTTGGGCGCCCAGGTCATGCCACCGAACATGCCGACCGCTGCGTCCTGCTGCGCCGGCAGTGTCGACTCGTCGACCGTGAAGGCGGAGAGGAAGGGTACCTTGCCGGTCAGGCCGGCCTGCGACCACTGCTTGACGAAATTGACGCCGAGGCCACCGGGCAGGAAGGCGAAGACCACGTCGGGCTTGGCCGAGGCGATCTTGGCGAGCTCTGCCGCGAAGTCGAGCGAGGTCAGCGGGACATAGACCTCGTCGAGGATCTCGCCCTTGAAGTAGCGCTTGAAGCCGGCGAGCGAGTCCTTACCCGCCTGGTAGTTCGGCGCGATGATGTAGGCCTTCTTGTAGTTCTGGTCCTGCGCGTATTTGCCCAGCACCTCATGGACCTGGTCGTTCTGGTACGAGGTCACGAAGAAGTTCTGGTGACAGGCCTTGCCGGCCATGGTGGACGGGCCGGCGTTCGGGCTGATCAGGATGGCGCCGGAGTCGAGTACCGGCTTGGCGATCGCTCCGAGGATGTTCGAGAACACCGGGCCGACGACGAAGTCGACTTTGCCGCCCTCGACGAAGCTGCGGACCTTGCCGACCGCGACGTCGGGCTTGAGCTCATCGTCGATCACGGTGATCTGCACCGGTACGCCGCCGAGCTTGCCACCGTTCTGGTCGACGGCGAGCTGGAAGCCGTCGCGCAGCTGCTGGCCGAGCGCCGCCGCCGGCCCGGTCAGCACGCTGACCACGCCGATCTTCAAGGGCTCCTGCGCCTGCGCGCTGGCAAGCCCGAGCGCGAGCGCGCCGGCACTGAGCGACAAAGCGAATTTCAGTGTCATGTCGGATGTCCTCCCGGGACCTGCGAAAGCCGCCGCCGAAGGGATCCCCATCCCCGTTTCACGCAGCGCCACGGCCATATTGTTTCAAGCTTAAAATATCTGCAAGGGGTTCTGATCGGTAATTTTTGTGCGTGGTCGGATGGCGCCATTCTCGGGCGAAGCGAAGCGCAGACCCGAGAATCTCTGGATAAGAAGGCACTGAGAGGAGCCTCTTCCGGCCTGAGATGCTCGGGGCGAGCCCGAGCATGACGCGTCCTAACTGCCAGCCTTACGCCTGCACGCCGTCGACGTACCAGTCCATCTTCGAGAGCATCTCGTCGCTGGCGGTCTCGCCGGCCTTGAGGCGCAGCGTGCCCTTCTGGTCCTTGAGCTCGCCGGTGAAGGGATGGAGCGTGCCGGCGACGATGCCCTTCTGGAGCTCGTCCGCAGCGGCGCGCGCCGCCGGGGTGACCGCGTCGTTATAGGGCGCGAGCTTGACCATGCCGTCCTTGATGCCGCCCCACACGTCGCCGCTCTTCCAGCTGCCGTCCATCGCCTCCTTGACGCGCTTGACGTAGTAGCCCGACCAGTCGTCGACGATCGCCGAAAGCTGGGCCTTGGGCGCGAAGGCCTTCATGTCGGAGGCCTGGCCGAAGGCATAAACGCCGCGCTGCTCGGCCGCCTGCAGGGCGGCAGGGCTGTCGGTGTGCTGGCTGATCACGTCGCAACCCTGATCGATCAGGGCCTTGGCCGCGTCGGCCTCCTTGGCCGGGTCGTACCAGGTCGAGGCCCAGATCACCTTGGTCTTGAAGTTCGGGTTCACCTTCTTCGCGGCGAGATGGAAGGCGTTGATACCCATCACCACCTCCGGGATCGGGAAGGAGGCGATGTAGCCGGCCTGGCCGGATTTCGACATGTGCCCGGCAAGCGTGCCGATCACAGCCCGGCCTTCGTAGAAGCGGGCATTGTAGGTCGCGACGTTCTCGGCGCGCTGGTAGCCGGTGGCGTGCTCGAACTTGATCTTCGGGAACTGTTTGGCGACCTGGATCGTCGGGTTCATGAAGCCGAAGGACGTGGTGAAGATCAGCTGGTCGCCTGCCTGGGCGAGCTGGCGGATAGCGCGGACCGCGTCCGGCCCCTCGGCGACGTTCTCGATGAAGCTGGTCTTGATCTTGTTGCCGTATTCCTTCTCCAGCGCCTTGCGGCCCTGGTCGTGCGTCCAGCTCCAGCCATGATCGCCGACCGGGCCGACATAGATGAAGCCGACGCCGAATGGCGCCTGGGCCCGGGCGCCAGCGAGCGGCAGCATGGAGGTTGCGGCGGCGCCGGCCAAAAGCGTGCGGCGGGTGATGATGGTCGACATGATGGTGCTCCCCGTTGTCGGTTGCGGCGGCTATTGCGCCGGGAAAGGCTTGCCGAGGCAGGCGGGCGCGTCGCGTCCGCCGGTCCTCCGTCCTAGCGACATCATGGTCAGAACCACAATCGTCGCAAGGTAGGGGGTCATCGCCAGAACCTCGGGCGCGATGAAGCTCCAGCCGGCCGCCTTGGCCTGCAATTCGAAGGTCGCGACCGCGCCGAAGAGATAGGCGCCGACCAGGAGCCGGCCCGGCTTCCAGGCCGCGAAGACGACGAGCGCGAGCGCGATCCAGCCGCGTCCGGCTGTCAGCCTGTCGGCCCACATCGGCGTCAGCGCCAGCGAGAAATAGGCTCCACCGAGCCCGGCAAGCGCGCCGCCGAAGGCGGTCGCAGCCGTGCGAATCGCCAGCACGCGGTAGCCGATGGCATGGGCGGAATCGGCGTTCTCGCCGACGGCGCGCAGGATCAATCCGGCCCGCGTCCGGCGCAGGAAGAGGCTGACGATGAGGACGAGCGCGAGCGAGAGATAGACGATCGCGTCATGGCCGAAGACGAGGCGCAGCCAGGGATGCGCGGCATAATCGGCAGGAAAGAGCGGGCCGAGCCGCGTAATCGTGCGGCCGACGAAGCCGGCGCCGATCAGCGAGGAGGCGCCGATGCCGAAGATCGTCAGGGCGAGGCCCGTCGCGACCTGGTTCGAGCCGAGGCCGAGCGTCAGCAGCGCGAAGATCATCGCTGCCGCGACGCCGGCCAGCGTCGCGGCGATGAGCCCGAGCGGGACGCTGCCGGTCGAGTAGGCGACCGCAAAGCCCGCGACCGCGCCGCACAGCATCATGCCCTCGACGCCGAGATTGAGGACGCCGGCCTTCTCGGTGACGAGCTCGCCCAGCGCTGCCAGCAGGATCGGCGTCGCCGCGGCGGCGAGCGTCATGAAGATCGAGACGAGGATGGCGGCGGTCATGGCGCCACTTTTCCCTTCTCCCCTTGCGGGAGAAGGTGGCCGCGCAGCGGCCGGATGAGGGGGCGCGCTGACACTTCCGATTGGTGTGCGGCTGCAACGATCAGCGTCGCGCGACCCCTCACCCCAACCCTCTCCCGCAAGGGGAGAGGGGGAGCGTCGCGCGATCCGAGCATTGCTGCAGGCCACTCGCTCATGCCGGCCTCACTCTGAACACCAGCCGCCAGCGCACCAGCACGTCGGTCGCGAGCAGGAAGAACAGCAGCAGCGCCTGGAACATGCCGGTGGCGGCCGAGGGCAGGCGCACGGTGCTCTGGGCGATCTCGCCGCCGACATAGGTCACCGCGAGTACCAGCGCGCCGAAGACGATGCCGACAGGCGAGAGTCGGCCGAGGAAGGCGACGATGATCGCGGTGAAGCCGTAGCCGACCGGGAACTGCGGGGTGAGCTGGCCGAAGGGACCGGCCGCCTCGAGCAGTCCGGCGAGTCCGGCAAGGCCGCCCCCGGCAAGCAGTACGGCCCAGGTGACGCGGTTGGCGTCGAAGCCGCCATGGCGGGCCGCTGCCGGCGCGCGGCCAACGACGCGGACGGCGTAGCCAGCGACGGTCTTGCTCAGCACGAACCAGGCGACAAGGGCGAGCAGGACGGCCAGCGGCACGCCGACATGGACGAGCGAGCCTTCCGCGATCGCCGGCAGTGTCTGGTCGGCGCTGAACATCTTCGTCTGCGGGAAATTGAAGCCGTCCGGGTCCTTCCACGGGCCGCGCACGAGATAATACAGGAACTGCACCGCGACATAGGTCAGCATCAGGCTGGTCAGGATCTCGCTGACCTGCAGGCGGACCTTGAGCAGGGCAGGGAGCGCTGCCCAGGCCGCGCCGCCGAGAATGCCGCCGAGCGCCATTGCCGGCAGGATCCACCAGCCGGTCATGTCATGGGTCAGCAGCGCGACGCCGGTGCCGGCGATCGCCCCCATCACGTACTGGCCCTCGGCGCCGATGTTCCAGACATTGGCGCGGAAACCGATCGCGAGGCCTAGCGCGATCATGATCAATGGCGCCGCCTTGACGCCGAGATCAGCCCAGCGCTGCGGCTCGATCAGCGGCGTGATGAAGATCGCCGTGACCGCGCGCAGGCCGTCATAGCCGATCGCACCGAAGACCAGCATGCCGGTCAGCATGGTGAGCCCGATCGCGATCAGCGGGCTCAGATAGAGCATCGCCTTGCTGGGCTCGCGCCGGCGCCGCCATTCAAGCATGCGCCGGCTCCACCTGGTGGCTCTCGCCGTGGACGCCGCCCATCATCAGGCCGATCTCTTCCAGCCTCAGCTCCGCGACGGGACGCGCCTCCGACAGCCGGCCCTCATTGATCACGCAGAGCCGGTCGGACAATTCGAGCAGTTCGTCGAGGTCCTGCGAGATGATCACGATCGCCGAGCCTTGCGCGGCGAGGTCGACGAGCGCTTGCCGGATTGCAGCGGCGGCGCCGGCATCGACGCCCCAGGTCGGCTGGGCCACGACGAGCACATCTGGCCTTTGCCCGATCTCGCGGCCCATGATGAATTTCTGCAGGTTGCCGCCGGAGAGCGAGCCGGCAAGCGCGGCCGACCCCGTGGTGCGGACGTCGAAGCGGGCGATGACGTCCTTCGCATAAGCCTCGACCGGTCCTTGCCGGATCAGGCCCGATGGCGCCAGCGGCAGCCGGTGCCGTGCTGTCAGCACGACATTCTCGGCCAGCGTGAAGTCGGGCACGGCGGCATGGCCGTTGCGCTCTTCGGGTACGCAGGCGAGCCCGGCGGCGCGGCGCGCGCCGGCATCCGCAAGGCCGATCGGCCGGCCGTCGAGCCTGATCGCACCGGCTTGGGCAGCGAGATGCTCGCCCGAGAGCGCCATCAGCAACTCGGCCTGGCCGTTCCCGGCGACGCCGGCGATGCCGAGGATTTCGCCGGCCTGGGCGGAAAACGAGATGCCCTTCAGGCTGGTGCCGAAGGGCGGCGCGCCCGGCATGTCGAGCTTGTCGACGCTGAGCCGCGCCACGCCTGCCTTGCCGTCGCTAGCTGGCCGCTGGATGCTCTTCAGCTCGGCGCCGATCATCAGCTCGGCCATGCGCCGGGTCGTCTCGACCCGCGGATCGCAGGTGGCGACGACCTTGCCGCCGCGCAGGATGGTGGCGGCCTCGCACAGCGCTTTGATCTCGTGCAATTTGTGGCTGATGTAGAGGATCGAGCAGCCCTCGCTGGCGATCTGGCGCAGCGTCTCGAACAGGCGCTCGACCTCCTGCGGCGTCAGCACCGAAGTCGGCTCGTCCATGATCAGCAGCTTCGGCTTCTGCAAAAGGCAGCGCACGATCTCGATGCGCTGGCGCTCGCCGACCGAGAGCGTGTGCACCTCGCGGTCCGGGTCGAGCGGCAGCGAATAGCTGTCGAGGATCGCCTTGATCCGCGCCTTCAGCTCCTCGGCCGGCACCGTCTCATCGAGCCCGAGCGCGATGTTCTCCAGCACGGTCATACCGTCGAACAGCGAGAAATGTTGGAAGACCATGCCGATGCCGAGCTTGCGCGCCGCCTTGGGCGAGGCGATCTCGACCGGCCTGCCGTCGAAGCTGATCTGCCCCTCGTCGGCGCGCTGCACGCCATAGATGATCTTGACCAGAGTCGACTTGCCGGCGCCGTTCTCGCCGAGCAGGGCATGGATCTCGCCGGGGCGGACGGAAAGGCTGATGTCCTGATTGGCCTTCACGCCCGGAAAGCTCTTCGAGACATGGGCGAGCGCCAGGCGCGAAGGTGCCGTCTGGTCAGGCGGCTGCGTCATGCCGGTTTCGTATCCTCGCGCGTCTCGTGGCTCTCTCGCCAAGCAAGCAACGCACCAGCTCGGCGCTCGTCAAGGCGGCGATCACCTCCGGGCGCTTGTCATGCACACCCGATCCGCCGATTGGGCAGGTGAGCTGGGCTGGCGCCTTGCTGCCGGGGTGGCGGCGGCGGAAACTCGCCTCGAAGCGGGCGCGCTTCGTCGCCGAGCCGATCATGCCGACATAGGCAGCATCGCCGCGCAGCAGTGCCGTTTCGGCCAGGCGATAGTCGAGCGCGTGGCTATGGGTCAGGACGATGAAGGCCGAGCCGGGCCGGGCTGCAGACAGAGCGGTCTCCGGATCGTCGAGGTGCAGGCAGGCGATGGTCGCCGGCACCTCGTCGAACTGGCTGGGCCGATCGTCGATGAGGGTGACGGCGAGGGGCAGCAAGGCGAGGCTTCGTGCCAGCGCCTTGCCGGTATGACCGGCGCCGAAGATCAGCACTTGCGGGCGCTCGGCCGCCGCTTTCGCCTCGTCCTGCTTCAGCGCTTCGAGGTGGGCCGGCGTCGCCGGCTCCATTGCCACGCGGACGCGCCCGCCGCAGCACTGGCCCATCTGCGGTCCGAGCGGGATATCGATCAGCTGCTGCGGCCCGCTGCTGTCGAGCAGGATGCGGGCGAGATCGATGCAGTGGAATTCGAGCTGGCCGCCGCCGATGGTGCCGGCGCTGCCACGGGCGCTGACGATCATCGTCGCGCCGGCCTCACGCGGGGTCGAACCCTGCGCCTCCGCAATGCGGACGATGACGGCGCCCTCGGCGAGGTTGGCAGCAAGGAAGTCGGCGGGGGTCATGGCTGCCCCACCCGCAAGGGCGCGGGAAACCCCTCCCCCTTGTGGGGAGGGGCAGGGGTGGGGGTCGTAAAGTCGGGGTGGTTTCGCAGGGAGCAGGGCCGGTAGTCTGTTACAGGCTGCCGCTCACCAAGCGGCACCACCCCCATCCCCATACCCTTCCCCACAAGGGGGAAGGGAGGAGCCCAGCCGAACAGCCTTGTGCAGGGGAAACCATCCGGGAGAGGGGATCCCGCGGGAGCTTTCAGGTTCATAGCCTGCCCTCCGCCAAGGCCCGCACCCGCTCGACTGCGTCGAGCACCCGTTCCGGCGTCGCCGGCGCGTCGAGCTGCGGGCAGAAGCGGTGGTCGCCGACGCTGGCCACCGCATCGGAGAGGGCGTGCAGCACGCTGATCGCCAGCATCAGGGGCGGCTCGCCGACCGCCTTGGAGCGATGGATGGTGTGCTCGTGGTTCGGCGCATTCTCCAGGAGCGCGACGTTGAAAATGCGCGGCCGGTCGGAGGCGACCGGGATCTTGTAGGTCGAGGGCGCGTGGGTTTTGAGCCGCCCCTTCTCGTCCCAGACCAGCTCCTCGGTGGTCAGCCAGCCCATGCCCTGGACGAAGCCGCCCTCGATCTGCCCCTTGTCGATCGCCGGGTTCAGGGAGTTGCCGCAATCATGCAGGATATCGACGCGTTCGACCTTGTATTCGCCGGTCAGCGTGTCGATCGCGACTTCGGCTGCGGCAGCGCCATAGGCGAAATAGTAGAACGGGTGGCCGCGCCCGGCCTTGCGGTCCCAATGGATCTTTGGCGTCGCATAGAAGCCGGTGGCCGAGAGCTGGACACGCGCCATGTACGCGGCCCTCACCAGCTCGACGAAGCCGATCTCGCGCGCGCCGACCTGCACCCGCCCCGGCAGGAAGGCGATCGCCTCCGGCTTTTCCTGCCAATGCTGCGCGGCGAAGGCGATGAGCCGCTTCTTGATCGTCTCGCAGGCGTCGAGCGCCGCCATGCCGTTGAGATCGGAACCTGAGGAGGCGGCGGTCGCCGAGGTGTTCGGCACCTTGCCGGTCGTCGTGGCGGTGATCTTGATATCGCCGAGTCCCATGCCGAAGGCCTGCGCCACCACCTGCGCCACCTTCTGGTAGAGCCCCTGGCCCATTTCGGTGCCGCCATGGTTCAGCGCCACCGTGCCGTCTGTATAGACATGCACCAGCGCGCCGGCCTGATTGTACCAGGTCGCGGTGAAGGAGATGCCGAACTTGACCGGCGTCAGCGCAATGCCGCGCTTGATCACCGGGCTCTCCCGGTTGAAGGCGCGGATCGCCTGCTGACGAGCCTGGTAGTCGCAGGAATGCTCGAGGTCGTCGATCACCTCTGCGGTGATCATATCCTCGACCGGCTGGTGATAGGGCGTGATCTCGCGCCCTTCGCCGCCATAAAGGTTGCGCTTCCTCACCTCCAGCGGGTCGAGCCCGGTGGCGAAGGCGACCTCCTCGATGAAGCGCTCGGCCCCGACCATGCCTTGCGGGCCGCCGAAGCCGCGGAAGGCAGTGTTGGAGACCGTATGCGTGCGCAAGGGCTCCGAGCGGGCCCGCACCGCCGGGTAGAAATAGCAGTTGTCCATGTGGAACAAAGCGCGGTCGGTGACCGGGCCGGAGAGATCAGCGTTCCAGCCGCAGCGTGCGGCATAGACCGCATCGACCGCATGGACGCGGCCCTCGTCATCGAAGCCGATCTCGTAATCGACGACGAAGTCGTGGCGCTTGCCAGTGATGACCATGTCGTCGTCGCGGTCGGGCCGGAGCTTCACCGGGCGCTTTAGCTTGCGGGCCGCGAGCGCTGCGACGCAGGCGAAGAGATTGGCCTGCGTCTCCTTGCCGCCGAAGCCGCCGCCCATGCGCCGGACCTCGATGGTGATCGCATGCGCGCCGATGCCGAGCACGGCGGCGACCATATGCTGGACCTCGCTCGGATGCTGGGTCGAGGACTGCACCAGCATGTCGCCGTCCTCGCCGGGGATAGCGAGCGCGATCTGGCTTTCGAGGTAGAAGTGATCCTGCCCGCCGATCGCCATCGAGCCTTTCAGCCGGCGCGGGCTGGCGGAAAGCGCCGCGGCCAAGTCGCCGCGTTCGAGCTTGAGCGGTTCGGTGACGAGATCGGAGCCGGCCGCGCGGGCGGCGGCGACGTCGAGCAGGGGAGGCGCCTCGTCATAGGTCGCTTTGGCCAGCATCGCAGCGCGGCGGGCCTGCTCGCGCGTCTCGGCAACGACGGCAAAGAGCGGCTGGCCGTGGTACAGGATCGCACCGGTCGCGAAGATCGGCTCGTCATGCTTGTGCGTCGAAGAGATATCGTTCGCGCCGGGAATGTCGGCTGTGGTGAGGACCGCGAGCACGCCCGGTGCGGCTTCGACGGCCGACAGGTCGAGCGACAGCAGCCGGCCATGCGCGATGGTGGAGAGGCCGAGATAGGCATGAGCGAGGCCCGCCGGCTCGGCGATATCGTCGATATAGAGCGCTTCGCCGGCGACGTGCTTCTCGGCTGAATCATGCTTCAGCGGCGAGCCGACGATCGGCCGCGTCTCTCCTAGGTCGAGCCGCTTGCGGGCGTCAGCCATGGGCGGCCTCCGCCAGCAGGCCGGCGACGCGAGTCGACGTCTCCGGAGCGGTCGTCTCGATCAGGAAGCGCCGCAGCAGGTTGCCGGCGACCTTGAGCCGATAGGCGGCCGAAGCCCGCATATCGCTCAGCGGCGTGAAGTCCTGCGCCAGCGCGGCGATCGCGGCGGCGACCGTGGCGTCGTCCCAGGAGCGGCCGAGCAATGCGGCTTCAGCCGCTTCCGCCCGCTTCGGGATACCGGCCATGCCGCCATAGACGAGCCGCGCTTCACCGACGTGGCCGGCCTCATCCAGCTTCAGATAGAAGGCGCCGCAGACTGCCGAGATGTCCTCGTCGAAGCGCTTCGAAATCTTCGAGACGTGGAAGAGCGCGCCAGCGGGCAGTTTCGGAACCAGCACGGTCTCGACGAACTCTCCGGGGCGCCGGTCCTGCTTGCGATAGTCGAGGAAGAAGGCTTCGAGCGGGATGGTTCGGCGATCGATTTTCGTCATCGCGAGCGTAGCGAAGCGATCCAGGGGGGCTTGCTCTACGTCCCCCTGGATTGCTTCGTCGCTGCGCTCCTCGCAATGACGGGAGCGCGCCAGCACCAATGTCGCGCCGAGCGCGATCAGCGCCGGCGGCAGGTCGCCGATCGGCGAGCCGTTGGCGATGTTGCCGCCGATCGTGCCGGCATTGCGCACCTGCTCGCCGCCGAAGCGACGCATCATCTCGTCGAGCTGCGGCGAGATGCCGGCGAGCGTCTCGCGCACGGCGATCTGGTTCGCCATCGCACCGAAGCGCAGGTGACCGCCTTCGTCCGAGATCGTGCGCAGCGCGTCGATCCGGCCGAGATAGATCACCGGATCGAGCCGGCGCATGCCCTTGGTGACCCAGAGGCCGACATCGGTGGCGCCAGCGACCAAAGTCGCCTGCGGATGGGTGCTGACGAGTTCGGCCAGTGCCTCGACGGTGGCAGGAGCATAGAAATGGCGCTCGCCATCGCCGAGCGAGACGGTCTCCTCGTCCGATAGCGCATTCAGCCGGGCCATGATCGCGGGCATCGCCGCAACGAAACGATCTGTCTCGCGCTCGGCGGCTTCCATGCGCTGCGCCGCCGCGATGATCGGTTCGTAGCCCGTGCAGCGGCAGAGATTACCTGCAAGGGCATCCTCGATGCGGCCAACAGACGGCGCACGCTCGTTCAGCCAGAGTGCGAACAGCGACATCACGAAGCCGGGCGTGCAGAAGCCGCATTGCGAGCCATGGCAGTCGACCATCGCCTGCTGGACCGGGTGAAGCGCGCCATCCAGGGTCTTGAGATGCTCGACGGTCAGGACATGGCAGCCGTCCAGCGTCGGCAGGAAGCGGATGCAGGCGTTGATCGCCTCATAGCGCAGCCTTCCGCCGTCGAGCCGGCCGACCACGATCGTGCAGGCGCCGCAATCGCCCTCGGCGCAGCCTTCCTTGGTGCCGGTGCGGCGGCGGTCGAGCCTGAGCCAATCGAGCACCGTGCGGGTCGGATCGCAGGAGGCGATCTCGACCAGCTCGTCGCCGAGCAGGAAACGCACGGTCTCACGCATGGCGCCTTCTCCCTCCCCCCGCTTGCGGCGGGGAGGGTTGGGGTGGGGGGTAGTGCCGCTTGGCTCGACAATGCAGGACGGCGCTCGGGCTTTCCCGCCCCCCATCCCTAACCCTTCCCCACCGCAAGCGGGGGGAAGGGGATATCGGCGAGCAATGTGCATTCTGGTCCAAGGGCCAGCCGAACAGATTCATGCCCCAAGATTAGGCACGTTCGCGGCTTGGCCGGAAGCTTTGATTTGGTGCAGATATGATCGCGATTTGAGCCGGAGCGGCGAACCTTGAGCAAAGACGGTGCGACCTCGGCCTTGCGCGGCCGGCTTCTCTGGTTTGTCGGGGATCCGCACCAGGCGGGGGAGGCCGCGCATCGCTATGTCGAGGATGGGCTGCTCGTCATCGAGAACGGCCTGATCCGGGCCGCCGGCGAGGCCAGGGAGCTGATGCCGACACTGCCGGCCGGCGCCGCCATCATCGATCATCGCCCGCATCTGATCATGCCGGGTTTCATCGACGCCCATATCCACATGCCGCAGACGCAGGTGATCGCCTCCTATGGCGCGCAACTGATGGAGTGGCTGAACAAGTACACCTTCGTCGAGGAGCAGAAGCTGGCGCAGCAGGGCCATGCCGAGAAGCTCTCGGCTTTCCTGCTCGATGAAATGCTTGGAAGTGGCACCACTACGGCGGCGGTCTATTGCTCGGTGCACAAGCAGTCGACCGAGGCCTTCTTCACCGAATCACATCGGCGTAACACCCGCATGATCGCCGGCAAGGTGATGATGGATCGTAATGCTCCAGCCGCACTGACCGATACGGCCGAGAGCGGCTATGCCGACAGCAAGGAGCTGATCGGCCGCTGGCACGGCAAGGGCCGTCAGCTCTACGCGATCACGCCGCGCTTCGCCGTGACCTCGACGCCAGAGCAGATGGCGGCCTCGCAGCGGCTAGTCGAGGAGCATCCTGACTGTTTCGTCCAGACCCACATCAACGAGAACCGGGCCGAGATCGCCTTCGCTAGGGAGCTCTATCCCGACGCCGCCGACTATGCCGGCATCTATGAGGATTACGGCCTGCTCGGACAGAAGAGCCTGCTCGGCCACTGCATCCACATGACCAAGCGCGAATGGCGCGCCTTTGCCGAGCATGGCGCCATCGCCGTCTTCTGCCCGACCTCGAACCTCTTCCTCGGCTCCGGCCTGTTCGATTGGGATCGCGCGCGCCGCGAGGGTGTCAGGGTCGCGGTCGCGACCGATATCGGCGGCGGCACCTCCTATTCGATGCTGCGGACCATGGCCGAGGCCTACAAGATCCTGCAGTTGCAGGGCCAGTCGCTGTCGGCCTTCGAGGCGCTGCATGCGATCACGCTGGGCAACGCCGTGGCCCTGGGGCTCGATCACTTGATCGGCTCGTTCGAGCCGGGGCGCGAGGCCGATATCGTCGTGCTCGACCCCGCCGCGACGCGCGCGATGGCGCACCGGCTGGAGACGGTCAGCGACCTGACCGAGGAACTCTTCGTGCTGGTCACGCTCGGCGACGAGCGGAATGTCGTCGCGACCTATGTCGCAGGAGAGCGGGTAGAGTTGCCGTCATTCTCGGGCACCGCGTCGCGGTGACCCGAGAATCTCTCGCGGAGTAAGGCGCGTTCTCGTCCTGAGATGCTCGCGTCAAGCCCGAGCATGACGCCGAGCTATCCCAGCACGCCGCCTTTGCGGGCGTGGTCGAGATAGATCTCGCGCAGCCGGATCGTCGCCGGGCCTGGCGCGCCGTTGTGGATGCTGTGGCCGTCGATCGTCGTCACCGGCATCACCAGGCTGGTCGCGGAGGTGATGAAGGCCTCCTCGGCGTCGAGCGCCTCTTCCAGCGTGAACTCGCGTTCCTCGAAGGTAAAGCCGCTCTCGGCCAGGAAGGAGAGCACCGCCGTGCGGGTGATGCCGGGCAGAACCTTGTGGGAGAGCGGGCGCGAGATCAGCGTTTTGCCCCTGACGATCCAGGCGGTCGACGAGGCGCCCTCGGTGACGACGCCGTCCTCGATCATCCAGGCCTCCTGCGCACCGTTCTCGGCGGCGAACTGCTTGGCTAGCACCGGGGCGAGCAGGTTGACGCTCTTGATGTCGCGGCGGGCCCAGCGCAGATCCGGCGTGCTCACCACCTTGATGCCGGTCTTCGCCAGCGGGGTGTCGGCGAACTGGCGCGCCTGGGTGAACAGGACCAGCGTCGGCTTCACGTCCTTGGGGAAGGCGAAGTCGCGATCGGCCGCGCCGCGCGAAACCTGCAGATAGATGCTGCCCTCGTTCAGATCGTTGCGGGCGATGAGCTCGTCGTGGATCGCGATCAGCTCGGCCTTCGACCACGGCAGGGCAAGGCCGAGTTCCCCAGCCGAGCGCTCCAGCCGCGCCAGATGCGCCTCGCAGTCCACCAGCTTGCCGCCGAGCACGGCCGAGACCTCGTAGATGCCGTCGCCGAAGATGAAGCCGCGGTCGAAGATCGAGATCGTCGCCTCCTCCTCGGGAAGGTAGGCGCCATTGACGTAGACAGTGCGGCTCATATGCGGGGTCTCGTGCGGAAGGACGGACCTTCCTAGCCGAGCCGGGCGTGTGAGGCGAGATATCATGCCGGCTTGCCGACCGGCGTCAGATGCAAGGCTGGCAGTGCTCCTGGCGGTCAGTCAGCACTTCAGCGCCGCCGCGATCAGGCGCCGCGTATAGGGCTGTTGCGGCGCCTCGAAGATCGCCTCGGTCGGCCCGCGCTCGACCACTTTGCCGTCCTTCATCACCATGATCTCGTCGGCCATGGCGCGGACCACAGCGAGGTCGTGGCTGATGAAGAGATAGGAGAGGTCGTGCCTTGCCTGCAGGTCTTTCAGCAGGGCGACGATGCTCTGCTGGACGGTGCGGTCGAGCGCCGAGGTCGGCTCGTCCAGCACCACCAGCGCCGGATGCAGGATCATGGCACGGGCGATGGCGATGCGCTGGCGCTGACCGCCCGAGAACTCGTGCGGGTAGCGATTGCGCAGCGCTGGATCGAGGCAGACCTCGATCAGCGCCGCCGCCGCCCGCCGCTCGCGCTCGGCACGCGACAAGGCGGGCTCGTGCACGAGTAGTCCCTCCGTGATGATCTCGCCGACAGTGAGGCGCGGCGAAAGCGAGCCGAACGGATCCTGGAACACGACCTGCAGGCTCCGGCGCAGCGGCCGCATCGCGGCGCGGTCGAGCGGGTTGAGCGCCCGGTCCTCGAAGCGCACCAGCCCCGACGAAGGCAGGAGCTTGAGCAGCGCGCGTCCGAGCGTCGATTTGCCAGAGCCGGATTCGCCGACGATGCCGATCGTCTGGCCGCGCCTGAGCGTCAGGTCGACGCCGTCGATGGCGTGCAGCACCACCCGCTCGCGCTTGAGGAAGCCGCGCGACAGCTCGAAGCTGACGCGCAGGTCGCGGGCTTCGAGCAGGATGGGCGCGCCGGGTGGCGGCGGTGCCTTGTGGCCATGCGGTTCGGCCGCGAGGAGCGCCCTGGTATAGGGATGCTGTGGCGCCTCGAAGATCGCCTGCACCGGGCCGCTCTCGACGACTTCCCCGGCCTTCATCACATAGACGCGCTCGGCATATTTCCGGACCAGCCCGAGGTCGTGGCTGATCAGGATCACCGCCATGCCGAGCCGCTGCCGGAGTTCGGCGATCAGCGCGAGAATCTCGGCCTCGATGGTGACGTCGAGCGCTGTCGTCGGCTCGTCGGCGATCAGGATGTCGGGATCGTTGGCGAGGGCCATCGCGATCATCACGCGCTGGCGCTGGCCGCCGGAGAGCTCGTGCGGGTAGGAATCGAGCCGGCGCTCCGGATGCGGAATCCGGACCAGCTTAAGCAGTTCCAGCGCGCGCGCCCGCGCCGCCTTGCGCGACAGGCCCTGATGCTTGCGCAAGGGGGCCGCCATCTGCGTGCCGATCCGGAACAGAGGATCGAGCGAGGTCATCGGCTCCTGGAAGATCATCGCGAGCTTCCTGCCGCGATAGCTGTTCAGGGCCGACGGCGGCAGCTTGGTGAGGTCGACCTCGCGATAGCGGATCGTGCCGGTGACCTCGCCATTGCTGGCGAGGAGGCCCATCGTCGCCATCACGCTCTGGCTCTTGCCGGAACCGGATTCCCCGACCACCGCGACGAACTCCCCGGGGCCGACATCGAGGTCGATACCGCGCACCGCCTCGCACGGCCCGTCATTGGTCCGGAAGCGGACCCTGAGGTCGCGGATGGCGAGGATCGGCTCGGCGGCGGTCATGGTGCGCACTCCCTCCCCCCTTGTGGGGGAGGGTTGGGGAGGGGGGTATCGAGGGCGATTGGCAGGAAAGCTCCGCGAGACGGAGGTCGAGAGCGCCCATGCTCCGCAACCTTACGGCTGACTACCCCCCTCTCTAACTCTCCCCCACAAGGGGGGAGAGGACAGGTCGCGGCTCGTGTGCTCTGTCTCATCTCAGCGGTCCCTCGGGTCGAGCGCATCGCGCAGACCGTCGCCGAGGAAGTTGAGCGCGAACAGCGTCGTCACCAGGAAGGTGGCGGGGAAGATCAGCATCCACGGCGTCGCCTGGATGGCGCGGGCGCCGTCCGAGATCAGCACGCCCCAGCTCGTCATCGGCTCCTGGATGCCGAGGCCGAGGAAGGAGAGGAAGCTTTCGAGCAGGATCACCTTCGGCACCAGCAGGGTGACATAAACGACGACCGGCCCAAGCGTGTTCGGGATGACATGGCGCTTGAGGATGCCGCCGGTCGAGACGCCGAGCGCTTCGGCCGCCAGCACATAATCCTGCCGTTTGATCGAGAGCGCCTGGCCACGGACGATGCGGGCCATGTCGAGCCATTCGATCGCGCCGACGGCGAGGAACATCAGGATGAAGTTCCGGCCGAAGAAGACGACGAGCAGGATGACGAAGAAGATGAAGGGCAGGGAATAGAGCACGTCGACGATGCGCATCATCACCATGTCGATCCGTCCGCCGAGATAGCCGGCGGTCGCGCCATAAACGACGCCGATCACCAGCGCGACGCCGGTGGCGAGCAGGCCGATGGCGAGCGAGACCCGGCCCGCGATCAGCGTACGGGTGAGCAGGTCGCGCCCGTTCGAGTCGGTGCCGAACAGGAAGTACTGGCGCTTGATCGGGACGTCGAGCGTCAGCCGCCGTCCCTCCTGCTCGCTGCCGGTGATCACCGGCGTGCCGAACTGATCGGAACGGTCGAAATAGACGAGCAGGCGCTGGTCGATCGGCCGCTGCGCGGTGAGCACCAGCCGGACTCGGGTCGCGTCCGCCACGATCTCGCTCGGCGTCGCCCTGATCCGCGATGCGATGCGCTGCGCGGCGGCAGGCAGCGCCTCTGCCTTCGGATAGGAGGAGAGGCTGGCGGGGACGCGGACATAGTCCTGATAGACCCGGTCGTAGGCGTGACCGGTCATGAGCGGGCCGACGACGCAGGCCAGCACCATCAGCGCCAGCACGACGAGGCTCGCGACGGCGGCGCGATTACGCAGCAGGCGGATGCGGGCGTCCTGCCAGAGCGAGCGGCCGGCGGGTGGGACGGGGAGGGCGGCGAGATCGCTCATCGCCTCAATCCAGCCGGACGCGCGGATCGAGCAGCGCGTAGAGCACGTCGACCACGAGATTGAAGAGCAGGACGAAGATCGCGACGACGACGACCGTGCCCATCACCAGCGTGTAGTCGCGGTTGAGCGCGCCCTCGACGAAATAGCGCCCGATGCCGGGAATGGCGAAGATCGTCTCGACCACGACCGAGCCGGTGAGCAGGCTCGCCGCCGCGGGCCCGAGATAGGAGACGACCGGCAGTGCCGCACCGCGCGCCGCATGCAGCGCGATGGTCGTGGTCGAGAGACCCTGGGCCCGCAAGGTGCGGATATGATTGGCGCGCAAGGTCTCGATCATCGCTGCGCGCGTCATCCGCGCGATCACGGCGATCTGGGGGAGGGCGAGCGTCACGATCGGCAGCACGGTGTTGCGGAAGGCGCCGCCGTTCCAGCCGCCGACCGGCAGCCAGGCCAGGCTCAAGCCGAAGACGATCTGCAGCACCGGCGCGACGACGAAGTTCGGAATGGTGATGCCGGCGGTGGCGAAGCCGATCACGGCATGGTCGGCGGCGCGGTTCTGGCGGAAGGCGGCGACCATGCCGAGCGGGCCGCCGATCGCGAGCGCCAGCAGCAGCGCCGAGGCGCCGAGCCGGATCGAGACCGGCAGGCCCTGCGCAAACAGTTCGCCGATCGAGAAGTCGCGGAAATAGAAGGACGGGCCGAAATCGCCGCGCAGCAGCGCTGCAAGATAGGTCAGGTATTGCTGGAACAGCGGCTGGTCGAGCTTGTAGATGCGCCGCAGGTTCTCCATCACCTTGGCTTCGAGCGCCTGTTCGAGATCGAACGGGCCGCCCGGCGCGACGCGCATCAGGAAGAACGAGATCGTCACGATCACGAACAGGGTCGGGATCGCGGTGGCGAGGCGGCGCAGGATGTAGGTGAGCATCAGGTTTTGCCGGGATGCGCGCCGCTCTTCCCTTCTCCCCTTGCGGGAGAAGGTGGCCCGAAGGGCCGGATGAGGGGTCGCGCAGGTCTAGGGAGCTTCGGGAGGTACAGCCCTAGGCTCATGATCAGCGTCGAGAGACCCCTCACCCCAACCCTCTCCCGCAAGGGGAGAGGGGGAAGGTTGCGCTTTTCCAGTCGGTCAAGCCCGACCATGACGCGCACTCTCACCTCACGGCTTCAGGCTCATGAACCTCGTCGGCAGCGCGCCGCGCAAATTCTGCTGGAATCCCTGCACCTTCGGCGAGACCAGGTTCTTCGAGGAATAGTAGAGCACCGGGATCCAGGGCACCTCGGCGGCGAGGATCGCATCCGCCTCGCGCAGGATCGCGGCGCGCTTGACGATGTCGATCTCCTCGGCGCCCTGCTGCAGCAGCGCGTCGAATTTCGGGTTGTTGTACTTGCCGGAGTTGAAGCCCTTGTTGTCGCTGAGGAACAGGAACAGGAAGTTCTGCGGGTCGGAATAATCGCCGATCCAGCCATAGCGGGCGACGTCGAAATCGCCACCGTCGCGCAGCAGGGCGAAATGCGTCTTGCCGTCGGTGTTGATGAAGCTGGTCTCGACGCCGATCGCCTTCCATTGCTCGGCGATCGCGATGACGGTGCGGCGGTTGTTGTCGGTGGTGTTGTAGCGCAGTTGCAGGCGCAGCGGCATGCCCGGCCCGAAGCCCGCGGCGGCGAGCAGCTTCTTCGCCTCATCCTCGCGGTCGAGCGGCGAGGTGCCCTTGAAGTCGGCTTCGGCGCGTTCGCCGTAGTTGCCGATATTCGGAGGAATCACGCCATAGGCCGGCAGCATGGTGCCGCCCCAGATCTCCTCGGCAATGAACTCGCGGTCGATCACCAGCGAGAGCGCGCGGCGCACCCTGATGTCGTCGAACGGCTTCTTCGCGGTATTGATGATCAGGAAATAGGTGCCGAGATAGGGCGAGATCCTGACCTGCTCCTTGCCGAGCTTCTCGCGCAATTGCTGGACCTGATCGGCCGGAATGTCCGATGTCATCTGCAACTCGCCGGCCTGGAAGCGGCGGGCGGCAGCGGAGAAGTCGGGCGTGGGATAGTACAGGACCGTGTCGATCTTGACGTTCGCGGCGTCGTGGAAGTTCTTGTTCTTCTCGAGACGGATATGCGAGTTCGGCACGAACTCCTTCAGCGTGTAGGCGCCGTTCGAGACCCAGTTCTCCGGCTTGACGAAGTCCTTGCCGAACTTCTGGACGGAAGGCGGATGGACCGGCAGCCCGGTCTGGTGCGTCAGCAATTCGAGGAAATAGGGGGTGGGCCGCTCCAGCGCGATCTCGAGCGTGCGATCGTCGGCCGCCCTGACGCCGAGGTCCTCGAGCTTGGCGCCATCGCTCGCCTTGTTGATCTTCTCGGCGTTGCGGATCGGGTAGAGGATGTTCGCGTATTTCGCTCCCGTCTCCGGATTGACCATGCGCCGGAACGAAAAGACAAAATCGTTCGCCGTGACCGGATCGCCATTCGACCATTTGGCGCTGGCGCGCAGCTTGAAGGTGTAGCTCTTGCCGTCCGGCGCCATCGTCCAGCTTTCGGCGACGCCGGGCACAACCTCGCCGTTGATGTGGTGGATCACCAGCCCTTCGGAGAGGTCGCGCAGCAAATGCGCCTCGCTCACCGTCGAGGTCTTGTGAGAATCGAGCGTCTCGGGATCGCCGTCATTGCCGCGATGGAACACGACCTGCGCCATGGCGGCACCAGCGAGCGCAAGAAAAAGGCCGCTCGCCAGCGCGAGCGGCCGGATGGCACGCCTGATCCTGGATTGACGATGGATCTCACCCATGAGCGCTCTCCGAACTCTTCGGACGGGCCCCTTCCCGCACCTGACGGGAAGTATGAGCCTATCGTGCCGCGCCCGCCAAGAGCGAAAAGCCGGTATCAACCGCTCAGCTTAAGTCCTTGTCCTGCTTTCGAAAGCTGGCCTAGAAACGACTTCAACAGAGCCTTTCCCAGGGTCAGCCGGCGGCTGCTCGTCCCTGCGCCTCCGCGACTGCGACCGCGGTCATGTTGACGACGCCGCGCGCCGTCACCGAGCCGGTGAGGATGTGCACCGGCTTGGCGGCGCCGATCAGGATCGGCCCGACCGGGAGTGCATCGGCCAGCACCTTGGCGAACTGGTAGGCGATGTTGGCAGCGTCGAGATTGGGGAAGATCAGGACGTTGGCGATGCCCTTCAGGCGCGACGACGGCAGCACCCGCTCGCGGATGGCGGCGACGAGGGCGGTGTCCGCCTCCATCTCGCCGTCGCATTCCAGCTCCGGCGCGCGCTCCTGGATCAGCTTGCCCGCCTTGCGCATCTTGATCGAGCTCGGCGTGTCGGCTGCGCCGAAATCCGAATGCGAGAGCAGGGCGATCTTCGGCTCGATGCCGAAGCGCGTGACATGGCTCGCCGCCAGCACCGCCATGTCGGCGATCTCTTCCGCGGTCGGGTCATGCTTCACATGGGTGTCGGCGAGGAAGAAACCGCCCTTGCTGGTGATGATCAGCGTCATCGCCGCGAGGTCGCAGACCCCGGGTTCGAGCCCGATGATGTCGCGGATATGGCGCAGCCGCGAGAGGAACCGGCCTTCCAGCCCGGTGATCATCGCGTCCGCCTCGCCGCGCACGACGGCGAGTGCCGCGATGACCGTGTTGTTGGTCCGCACCAGCGAGCGCGCCGCCTCGGGCGTGATGCCGCGCCGGCCGGCGATGTCGAGATAGGTCTGGACGTAGTCGCGATAGCGCGGATCGTCCTCGGGATTGATCAACTCGCAATCGATGCCCGGCCGGATCGTCAGGCCAAAGCGCTTGATGCGCGTCTCGATCACCGAAGGGCGGCCGATCAGGATCGGGATCGCCATACGCTCTTCAAGCGCGATCTGGGCGGCGCGCAGCACGCGCTCATCCTCGCCCTCGGCATAGATCACCCGCTTCGGGTCGGCCTTGGCCTTGGCGAAGAGCGGCTTCATCAGGAAGCCGGAACGGAAGACGAAGCGCGACAGGTCCTCGCGATAGGCCTCGATGTCGATCAACGGCTTCTTGGCGACGCCGGTGGTCATCGCCGCCTCCGCCACGGCCGGCGCGATGCGCAGGATGAGGCGCGGATCGAACGGATTGGGGATCAACGACGTTGCGCCGAAGGTCTGGGCCTCACCGCCATAGGCGCGGGCGGCGATGTCAGAGGTCGCCTCGCGCGCCAGCGCGGCGATGGCGCGCACGGCGGCGAGCTTCATCGCCTCGTTGATCGTCGTCGCCTGCACATCGAGCGCGCCGCGGAAGATGTAGGGGAAGCACAGGACGTTGTTGACCTGGTTCGGATAGTCCGAGCGGCCGGTGCAGATCATCGCGTCGGGGCGAACGGCAAGCGCATCCTCCGGCGTGATCTCGGGATTGGGGTTGGCGAGCGCCAGGATCAGGGGCTTCGGCGCCATCTGCTTGGCCATTTCGGGCTTCAGCACGCCCGCTGCGGAGAGGCCGAGGAAGATATCGGCGCCGCCGATCACCTCGGCGAGCATGCGCGCCTCGGTCTCCTGGGCGTAGATCTCCTTCCAGCGGTCCATCAGCGTGTTACGGCCCTTGTAGACCACCCCGTCAAGATCGGTGACCCAGATGTTCTCCCGCCTGGCGCCGAGCTCGACCAGGAGGTTGAGGCAGGCCAGAGCTGCCGCGCCGGCGCCTGAGACGACGATCTTGACCTCGGCGATCTTCTTGCCCGCGAGGTCGAGCCCGTTCAGCACGGCGGCGCTGACGATGATCGCCGTACCGTGCTGGTCGTCATGGAAGACCGGGATGTTCATCCGGGCCTTGAGCTGCTCCTCGATCTCGAAGCACTCCGGGCCCTTGATGTCCTCGAGGTTGATGCCGCCGAAGGTCGGCTCCAGCGCCGCGACCACCTCGACAAACTTCTCGACGTTCTTCTGCTCGACCTCGATGTCGAAGCAGTCGATGCCGGCGAACTTCTTGAACAGGACGGCCTTGCCCTCCATCACGGGCTTGGAGGCGAGCGGGCCGATATCGCCGAGGCCGAGCACCGCAGTGCCGTTGGTGATGACGGCGACGAGGTTCTGGCGCGAGGTCAGCTCGGCTGCCTCGGCTGGATCGTCGACGATCGCCTCGCAAGCGGCGGCGACGCCGGGAGAATAGGCGAGGGCGAGATCGCGCTGGTTGCCGAGGGGCTTGGTCGCCTGGATCTCGAGCTTACCGGGTTTGGGCAGGCGGTGGTAGACGAGGGCGCCCGAACGAAGGTCCGCCGACAAGGTGCTTTTAGCCATTCCCCACGCTTCCTCTGCGCCGCCATTGCTTGCTGACGAGGTCGCGCGGAAAGGGGGTGGGCGTCAAGCGGGGCCGGGCGGCGAAAGACTTGTGTCGCAGGACAAACGGGATCGAGTTTCGCGAGCAGAAGCTGCGGGATCGATCAAAACCCACGCAAGTGGCGGCTCGTGAAACAGCCGTGAAACAAAACTAAACATTACAAAGAAATAATGATTTCAAAGGCCTCTGGCGTTGCAGACTGCCTCTCACCGCACATCCGCCGATTTGATCCCGGCGGGTCGTCCCTGGGAGGGGTTGATGGAAGCGATGCGATCTGCCTTCGACGAAGTTGTCTCGTTGCGTCAGGCCAAGCAGTTGATCCAGTGCATGGCGCATGAGCAGAGCTTTCTGCTGCTCTCGCCTCCAGGCCTCGGCAAGTCCGAGCTGGTCTATGAGGCCGCGCGCGAGGCGGGCCTGCCCTGCCGCTCCCTGCTCGGCACCCAGATCGCTCCTGAGGACGTGAGCGGCATTCCGCGCATCGTCGGCGAGCGCTCGGTCTTCTGCCCGCCGCGTGTGCTACTGCCGGAAAAGCCCGAACCGTTCTGCCTGTTCCTCGACGAGTTGCCGGCATGCTCACCTGACGTCCAGAAGGCGTTCTATTCCCTGCTGCTGGAGCGGCGGCTGGGCGAGCATGCCTTGCCGAAAGGCACCTGGGTCGTCGCTGCCGGCAATCGCCTGCAGGATCGCGCTCTGGTGCGAGCGATGAGCTCGGCGCTGGTCAACCGCGTCACCATCCTGCAATTGCGCGTCGATATCGACGATTGGCTGGCCTGGGCCCAGCGTGCCGGCGTCCGGAGCGAGATCCGCAACTTCATCGCGACGATTCCAGACGCGCTGATGCGGCCGGTACCGGCGGAGCCCGTGCCGTTCTCGACGCCACGCGCCTGGACATTGCTGTCGCGGGCGCTCGACATGGCCCAGAAATCCGGGCTGCTCAGCAACGAAACCCGGCGCGCGCTCGCTTTTGGCCGGCTCTCGCCGGAGGACGCGGTGGTGTTCTGCGCGCTCGCCGAGGATTCGATCGGCGCGGTCCGCCCGCTCGAGGACTATCTGCGCAAGCCGGAACTGCTGCCGAAAGGCGATTCCGCCCGCTGGTTCATCCTCGACTGCATCCGCCAGTTTGTCAGGGATGGCCGCGCCGCTGGCATCAAGCCGCCGATCATCAACCGCTTCCTGCGCAGCCTGTCCCACGAGCACCAGCTTCTCGCCCTCAACGACATGGTCGAGATCTGGGGGGCGCTCGGGGCTGATCGCGCCATGTACGATCTCCTGCGCAAGGTGGCGGCATGAGCGACGCGCCCGAACTTCCGGCTGCTGACCGCGCTGCCCATGCGCGAATCATGAAGGGCCTGCGGCTGGTTACCGCGCCGTTCCCGCACCTGGCCGGGCTTGCCGCCGCCGTGCGCGTCGAAATCGACACGCGCGTGCCAACGATGGGCGTCTTCGCTTCTGGTCGCCTGCTGGCGAACCCGTCTTTCACTGCGCGGCTCTCCGGCGACGACCTTGTCTTCGTGCTGGCCCACGAGCTGCTGCATCTGGCGCTGCGAACCCATGACCGGGCCCGCGGCAGCGCTACGCTCGAGTTCAACTACGCCCACGACTACATCATCAACGACATGCTGCGGCACGCGCTCGGCACCACGACGATCCCGGCCGGCGGACTCGACATGCAAGGTGCCCGCGAGCGCTCGGCCGAGGACATCGTGCTGGAGATGCGTCGCACCGGCAACTACATGTCGTCCAGGACGCAGGTCTGGGAAGGGCAGGTCGTCACCGTCGAGCAGGTGCTCGGCGCGGCCCGGCAAGCGCCCGCGGGCTCGATGGGCGATGCGCTCGACGCGCAGCGCGAACGCGATCTCTTCCCGAAGGACAGCGCTGACCAGGCCGAGCGCGCGCGGGCGGTCCGCGACCTCGCCGCGCGCGGCATGGTGCTGGCCAAGGCCATGGGCGCCATGCGCGGCAGGGGCGACAGCTCGGGCGGGCAGCAGCAGAGCGTGCGGTCACAGCGCGGCTTCTTTCACACGCCCTGGCATGTCGCGCTCCAGCCCTGGCTCGAAGGCGTCGCGCCGGGCGAGCGCACCTACACCCGCGCCTCGCGCCGCGGTAACGACCACAGCGATGTCGTGATGCCGGGGCGCAAGCGCTATTCCTGGATGCTCAACGTCATCCTCGACACCAGTGCCTCGATGGGCGACGACATCCCGAAGGCGCTCGGCGCCATCGCCGATTTCTGCGATGTGGCCGGGGTCGACGAGATCCGCGTCGTCCAGTGCGACACCGTTGTGACCTCGGACGAAGTGCTCTCGCCGACGGCGCTCGCCGACTATCAGATCAGCGGCTATGGCGGCAGCGACCTGACCCCGGCGCTGGCCGCACTGGCGGATGATCCGCGCGTGACCTCCGCCATCGTCATCACCGATGGCGACATCTCCTATCCGAGCGAAGCCGTCCCCTATGCGGTGCTGTGGGCGTTGCCGAAGAGCTCAACCTCGTTCCGGCCGTCCTATGGCCGGGTCGTCGTCATGCAAGCGGGAGGCGCATCATGAAGGTCGTGCAGGATCTCGTCGCCTATTTCGACCAGCGTGGAAAACTCTCGCGCCGGCAACTCAAGCTGCTGCTCGAGCAAAATTCGATCGCCTCGGAAGCGCCGATGAACATGCACGGGCTCTGCGAAAAGGTCGGCGCCGTCTATTATTTTCGGGTCACGGGTGTCGTGGAAGGCCAGCTCTGGGGTACGGATATCTATAGTGGCGACTCCTCGATCGGCGCCGCGGCCGTGCATATGGGACTGCTCAAGCCGGGCAAGACCGCCGTCTTCAGGGTGACGGTGGTGACGCCGCCGGAGGAGTTCCCCGGCACCGAGCGCAACGGCGTTACCAGTACCCAGTACGGCCGCTATCAGTATGCGTGGAAGCTGTCTGCGATCTGAGTTGGCCGCCTGATCCGAGCCTCAGGCCGCCAGCGCGCCGACGCCGCCATCGTGCAGATGGCAGGCGGCGACGTGGCCCGTCGCGATCTCCTTCAGCACCGGGCGCTCGACCCTGCAGCGCGGTCCGGCCTGCGGGCAGCGCGGATGGAAATGGCAGCCGGACGGCGGATGCAGCGGCGAGGGGATTTCGCCCTTCAGCGGCGCGAAGCGCTTCTTGCGCGCCGCGATCGACGGCACGTTGGCGAGCAGTGCCTGTGCGTAAGGGTGCTGCGGGCCCTTGAACAATTCGGCTGCCGGCGCCGCCTCGACGACGCGGCCGAGATACATGATCACGACCCGGTCGGAGAGGTGCCTGACCACGCTGAGATCATGGCTGATAAAGAGATAAGTCAGGTTAAGTTCGTCGCGCAGCTTCATGAAAAGATTCAGGACTTGGGCCTGAATCGATACATCAAGTGCGGCCACGCTCTCGTCGCAGACGAGGAATTGCGGCTTGACCGCCAAAGCCCGCGCGATGCCGATGCGGGCGCGCTGGCCGCCGGAGAACTGGTGCGGATAGCGGCGGCGATAGGTCGAATCGAGCCCGACCCGATCGAGCACCTCGGCGACATAAGCGTCCTGCTGCGCCTTTTGCACCAGCCCGTGCACGACCGGCGCCTCGCCGACGATGTCGGTGACGCGCAGGCGCGGGTTCAGCGAGGACATCGGGTCCTGGAAGATCATCTGGATCGCGAGCGTCGCTGCCTTGCGCTCCTCCGCCGACATCTCGTTGGTGTAGCGCCCGCGCCAGGAGACGCGGCCGGAGCTGGCATGATGGACGCCGGCGACGACGCGCCCGAGCGTCGACTTGCCGCAACCGGATTCGCCGACGAGCCCGACGACCTCGCCTTGTCGAATCGAGAGATCGACGCTGTCGACGGCATGAACGACCTGCTCGCTGTAGTTGGCGCCGAGCAGGTTGGCGAATTTCGAGGCGGCGTCGAGCGGCTTGGTGAAGCGCTTCGAGACGGCCTCCAAGGTGAGGATCGGCGTAGTCATGCCGCGACTCCGGCGAGGTTGAGCGGGTGATGGCAGCGCACGCCGCGTGCTCCCGGGAAGGGGGTGACCTCGGGAGCGAGGGCAAGGCAATCGGCCTGTGCGTAATCGCAGCGCGCGGCGAAGGCGCAGCCCTGCGGCAGCCGCGCCAGCGACGGCGTCGAACCTCTGATCTGGCGCAAGGGCGCGCCGGGTTCGCCTTCCGCCGGCAGCGAGCCGAGCAGCCCGCTGGTGTAGGGATGGAGCGGGGTGTCGAGTACCGGATCGACCGCGCCGGTCTCGACGATGCGGCCGGCATACATCACCGCAATCCGGTCGGCGAGGCCGGCGACGACGCCGAGGTCGTGCGTGATCCAGACCAGCGCTGTGCCGGTGTCGGCGCAGAGGCCCTGCATCTCCGCCAGGATCTGGCTCTGGATGGTGACGTCGAGCGCCGTGGTCGGCTCGTCGCAGATGATCAGCGGCGGGCGGTGCAGCAGGGCGATCGCGATGGCAACGCGCTGGCGCATGCCGCCGGAAAATTGGTGCGGATAGGCATTGAGCCGTTCCTCGGGCGAGGGGATGCCGACCCTGGCGAGCGCGTCGCGGGAACGCTCGCGGGCCGCCTTGTGCGAGACCTTGTCATGGGCGGTGACGGCCTCGATCATCTGCGTGTCGACGCGCAGGACCGGGTTCAGCGTCATCATCGGGTCCTGGAAGATCATCGCGACCTCGCGGCCGCGGACCTTGCGGAAACCCTCCTCGTCGAGCCCGACCAGCTCCTTGCCGTTGAGCTTGATCGAGCCCTCGACGATTCTGCCTGGCGGGTCGATCAGGCCCATCACCGAGAAGCCGGTGACCGACTTGCCGGAGCCGGACTCGCCGACGAGGCCGAGTACCTCGCCGCGATCGACATGGAAGGATACGCCGTCGACCGATTTGACGGTGCCGGCGCGGGTGAAGAAATGGGTCTTGAGATCGGTAACCTGGAGGACGGGGCTCATGGCTTTTGCTCCTTCCCGTCGTTCACTTCCTGACCGGAAGAGGCGCGGGAGCCCTCCCCCCTTGTGGGGGAGGGTTGGGAGGGGGGTATCGCGGGGGCAGGTTCAGTCGAGCCGAGCTGGACTTCTATCGAGGGTGGCATACCCCCCTCTCCAGCTCTCCCCCACAAGGGGGGAGAGGGCAGGTTGGCGCCGACCGGCACATCTTTCAAAAGCCCTTGTGCCGCTGCTGCAATCGTCAGCACAACGCTCTCGAACTCGTTCATCACCTGCCAGTTGCTGAAGCGCAGCGTCTGATAGCCTTGCTCGGCGAACCATGTGTCGCGGCGAGCGTCCGATGTCTGCTGCCTTCCGATACTATGCTGGTCGCCATCGATTTCGATGATCAGTTTGGCGTTGTGGCAGGCAAAGTCAGCGATGTAAGCGCCTATCGGAACTTGCCTTCGAAAATGTGCGCCGCCAGCCCGGTGAGCTTTGAGTTCATGCCAAAGCTTCTTTTCCGGCCCGGTCATGTCCTTGCGTAGCTGCTTTGCGCGATGGCGTTGGGCTGGTCTGACCTCGGCGTGCGGCATGCCTCCCTCCCAAACCCTCCCCCACAAGGGGAGAGGGCTTTCTGTTGCGGTTCCCGCGTTCGCGATGGTTAGCGCCATCCTCACTTCTCCAGGCGCGGGTTGAGCACGTCGCGCAGGCGGTCGCCGACCAGGTTGATCGAGACGATCGTCATCAGCAGTGCGAAGCCGGGGAAGACCGAGATCCAGTAGCTGCCCGAGAGCATGTACTGGAAGCCGTTGGCGATCAGCACGCCGAGCGAGGGCTCGGTCTGCGGCAGGCCGACGCCGAGGAAGGAGAGCGTCGCCTCCAGCGAGATCGCATGAGCGGTCTGCACGGTGACGATGACGATCACCGGGGCCAGGCAATTCGGCAGGATGTGCCGGAAGACGGTGCGGGCGTGGGAGAGTCCGAGCGACTGCGCCGCCTCGACATATTCTTTGCGCCGCTCGACCAGGGCCGAGCCGCGCACGGTGCGGGCGTAGTAGGCCCACTGCACCATCACCAGGGCGATGATGATCTTGTCGACGCCCTTGCCCAGGCCCGCCACCAGGATCAGGGCGACCAGCACCGAAGGCAGCGAGAGCTGCAGGTCGACGAGACGCATGATCGCGTTCTCGGTGCGCCCGCCGACATAGGCCGCGATCAGGCCGATCGCCGAGCCGAGCGTCGCCGCCAGGATGCCGGAGAAGGCGCCGACCATCAGCGATATCCGCAGGCCGTAGAGGATGCCCGAGAGCAGGTCGCGGCCGACGCCGTCCGAGCCGAGCCACATCGTGAAGCCCTCGCCGGAGGCTGCGCCGGGCGGCTGGCGCGAATCCATCACGTCGACGCTGGCGAGATCGTAGGGATTCTGCGGCGCGATCAGCGGCGCGGCCAGGGCGAGCAGCACGATCAGGATGAAGAGGGCGAGCCCGAACAGCGCCAGCCGATCCTCGATGAAGGATCGGATGAAGCGCCGGAATGGCGTCTCTTCCTTGGCGGTGGCGGCCGGCGGCGTGGCCGCGGCAGCGGCGGGCAGGGCGGCTTCGCTCATGATGTCGCCTCCGTCAGGCGTATGCGTGGGTCGAGCGCCGAATAGATCAGGTCGACCAGGAGGTTGATGGTGACGAACAGCACGACGACGACCATGACATAGGCGACGATCACCGGCCGATCGAGCCTTGTGATCGCCTCGAGCAGCAGGCGGCCCATGCCGGGCCAGGCGAAGATCGTCTCGGTCACCACCGAGAAGGCGACGAGCGAGCCGAACTCGAGCCCGAGCACGGTGACGATCGGGATCATGATGTTCTTGAGGATATGGACGCCGATGATCCGGCTCTGCGACAGGCCCTTGGCCCGGGCGAATTTGACATAGTCCATCAACGCCGCCTCACGCGCGCCGGCTCGCGCCAGGCGGATCACCAGCGAGATCTTGAGCAGTGCCAGGTTGAGCGCCGGCAGGGCGACATGCTGCCAGCCCTTCAGCGACAGCAGCGAGGTCTCCAGGCCGAAGATCGAGACAGTCGGTCCGCGTCCGGTCGCCGGCAGCCAGCCGAGGCCGACCGCGAAGGTCAGGATCAGCATCAGCCCGACCCAGAAGGTCGGCAGCGAGAAGCCGAGGATCGAGACCGCCATGATGAAGCGCGAGAGCCGGCTTTCCGGCTTCAGGCCGGCATAGAGCCCGAGCGGCAGGCCGATCACGATCGCGAGCACCAATGCGACGAAGGCGAGCTCCAGCGTCGCCGGCATCCGGTGCAGGATCAGCTTGATGGCGGATTCGCCATGGACGAAGGAGCGGCCGAGATCACCCTGGGCCGCATTCTTCAGGAAGACCAGGAACTGCTCCCAGATCGGCCGGTCGAGCCCGAGCGCGCGGGCGGTCTCGGCGATCTGCTGCTGGTCCATCTCGGGCGAGATCAGCATGTAGATAGGGTCGCCGACGACGTTGACGCCGAAGAAGACGATCACGAGCATCGCAGCGATGACGAAGAGGGCTTGCGCGAGGCGGCGCAGGACGAATGCCAGCATGGTCCGGGCCTTCCGGATCGTTCAATCCGGCTCCAGATTAAAGCTGGAGCAAGTTAAAGATAGAGCCGTTCCGCGCGGCCGGTACCGGCCTGATGCCGGGAGGGCGGCGCGCGTGGAACGGCTCCGGGGGTGTTTCCGCTAAGCGGGCCGGGCGCTGGCCCGGCTCGCCATCGGCGGCGCGTTCAGCCGGTCCGGCTCAGTCCTTCCGGATGCCGGTCGCCAGCGTGTACTCGTCGGTACGGGCCAGCACCTTGACGCCCTTGCGCGAGGCCCAGGTGTTCAGCTGGTAGTGCGTCGGGATCAGCCCGACATCGTTCATGCTGATCTCCATCGCCTCGGCCAGAGCGGCGTCGCGCTTGACGTCGTCGACGGTGCGCAGCGCCTCATCGACCTTGGCGTCGAAGGTCGGGTTGGAGTAGCGACCGCGATTGGTCGCGCCCATGCCCTTGGCGGGATTGAAGGTGGCGAGCAGCGCCTTCAGCGAGTCCGAGGATTCGCCGGTGCCGGCGCCCCAGCCGACCAGGATGAAGGAGAACTCGGGCACATTGCCCTGGCCGCCCTGCGAGGCGCGGGTGAAGAAGTTCGCCGACGGCAGCGTCTCGACCTCGGTCTCGATGCCGAGGCGCGAGAACATCTGCGCGACAGCCTCGATGATCTTGGTGTCGTTGAGATAGCGGTTGGTCGGCCCGTGCAGCTTCATCTTGAAGCCGTTCGGATAGCCCGCCTCGGCGAGCAGCTTTTTGGCGCCGTTCAGGTCGAAGGCGGTTGGCTTCAGCTTCTTGGAGGTGCCGAAGAAGCCGTCGGGCAGGAGCTGGCCGGCGGGGATCGCCTCCTTCTCCATGATGCGATCGACGATTCCCGGGCGATTGATCGCCATCGACAGCGCCTGGCGGACCTTGAGGTTGCGCAGCGGGTTCTTGATCTCGGAGCCGTCCTTACCCTTGATGAAGGGCGAGACCTCGCGGAAGTGATCCATGTGGAAATAGATCACCCGGTTCGAGACCGTGCTCGCAACGCTGAGCTTGGCATCGCCCTTGAGGCGGGCGACGTCTGAGGTCGGCACGTTCTCGATCACGTCGAGATCGCCGGCGAGCAGCGCCGCGACGCGGGTCGGGGCCGAGGTGATCATCCGGAAGGTGACCTTCGACCAAGGCTCCTTGCCGCCCCAGTAGCTCTCGTTCGGGGCCAGCACGACGCGATCGCCGGCGACGTATTCGGCCTGCTTGTAGGCGCCGGTCCCGCCGGTGGTGCACTTGCCGAGGTTGAAGTCCTCGGTGGTGGTGTCCTTGCACTTGGCCGGGATGATGCCGAAGGTCGAAAGATCGGTCGGCACCAGCGGCGCCGGCGCCGCGGTCTTCACGCGGACGGTGAAGTCGTCGACCTTGGTGAATTCCTTGCCGCGGACATAAGCGGAGAAGCTCGACGGGCTCTTGGGCACGTTCGGCGCGCGCTGCATGGTGGCGATCACGTCGTCCGCCGTGAACGGCGTGCCGTCATGGAACTTGACGTTCTTGCGCAGCTTGAATTCCCAGGTCGTGTCGTCGATCGCCTTCCAGCTCTCGGCGAGCAGCGGCTTCAGCGCCTGCTTCTCATCCTGTCCGACCAGCGGCTCATAGATGTGCCGCGCCAGCATGTTGTTGGGGGTGAGGTTGTGGTAGTGCGGGTCGAGCGAGCTGAGCTCGGCCGACAGGCCGATCTTGAGTTCCTGCGCGCCGGCAGCGCCGGCGAGCAGGACAAGCGGAGCGGCCAGCGCGGCCGCTTTGGCGGCGGCGATGGATTTGGTGATCGTCGTCATCTGATGAACCTCCCGAGTTCTGGCGCTATTTAGGGCAAGCGGGGGCTCCTCCGCCAGCGGGCGCGAGAGAATTTTCTTCTACAGTTTACGGTTGTCCAAAGCCGAGCGACTGATCCAGCGCGCTCAGAACGCCTTGAAGGTGATGATTGTGTGGGTGTCGGCGATCTCGGGGATCGACTGCACCTTCTGGGCGACGAAATGGCCGATATCGACATCGGCCGCGACGTGGAACTTTGCCAGGATGTCGTAATTGCCCGCGGTCGAGTAGATCTCCGAGGCGATCTCGCGATCGGCGAGTTCGCTGGCGACCTCATAGGTCTTCCCGAGCCTGCATTTGATCTCGACGAAGAAGGTCTGCATCGCGCGCTCCGGAATCCCTGTCGCTTCTGGATAGAGCCTGCTGCGGGCTGGTCAAGCGCCAGCGAGTTCGGCGATGCGGCGTGTCATGGCGCTCTCGGGATCGGGAAGCGTGTCGAGCACGGTGAAATGGTTCGCTCCGTCGATCTCCTCATAGCGTGTCCGCACGCCCTCCAGGCCCCAGACGTCGGTGAGCCTACGGCTCTGTTTCAGGTACTCGGTGCTCTCAGCCCCGCCGACGACCGCATCCATGACGAGTCCGGAGGGCGCCGGCCAGAACAGCGGGCTCTCGCGCTCGGCGCCTTCATGCGAAAGGCCGAGCGCTTTGTTGATGCTGGTCTCGGTCAGCGGCTTCAGATTGTAGAGGCCGGAGATGCCGTAGGCGGCCGGCACGATCTGGTCGGGAAGCTCCGGATCGACATTCTTCCAGCCCGTCGCCAGCAGGCAGGCGGAGAGCTGGCCGCCGGCCGAATGCCCGGCCGCTACCACGGGCAGATTGTAGCGCAGCCAGATCGTCGCGGCAGCCTGCTGCAGCTCCCAGACGATATGGCCGACCTCGACCTGCGGGCAGAGGTCGTAGCCGGCGACGGCGACGGGGACGCCGCGCTGGTTCAGTCCGCGCGCCATATGCGAGAAGAAGCTCGGATCGAGTGCCTGCCAGTAGCCGCCATGGATGAAGAGCACGATCGCCTTGCTCTTCACGTCTTCCGGCTTGAACAGGTCATATGTCTGGCGCGGGCCCTCGCCATAGCGGACGCCGAGCTCGCTGACGGCGACCTCGCGATAGGCCGCTGCATCGCGCGCCCAGCCGGCGATGATGCCGGGATGCTCCGGCACGCGGGCGCGGTTGTTGTATTCGGTCTCGTAGTCGTCAGACATCGGATCCTGATCTTGCTGCGCCCCGGCTGTCGCCACCGGCTCGGTTCGGGAGCAGTTTGCGCCATGCGCACCCGGCCGGTCGAGGTCTTTTGACAGGGGCCGCGGCAAACGCGACAAGACGCAGCCTCGATTGCGCCGGAGCCGCCCATGGACAACCCCGTTCTCGCCGAAGTCACCCGTGGCAGCACGGTCGAATCGCGCCATCGCGGCTCGGTGATCGTCGTCGATGCTGACGGGGCCGTGGTGCTCTCGTTCGGCGATGTCGAGCGCCCGGTCTTCCCGCGCTCGGCGGTCAAGGCGCTCCAGGCCCTGCCGCTGCTCGAAAGCGGCGCCGCCGACCGCTATGGCCTCACGCCGGCTGAGATCGCGCTCGCGGTCGCCTCGCATTCCGGCGAGGAGCTCCATGCCGAAACCTCGCTCGCCATGCTCAGGAAGGCCGGCCGCGATGCGGGCTGTCTCGAATGCGGCGCGCATTGGCCGATGGGCGATGCGGCGACGCGCGCGCTCGCCAGGGCAGGGCGCGAGCCCACCGCGCTCAACAACAACTGCTCGGGCAAGCATGCCGGCTTCGTCTGCCTGTCCTGCGGCATCGACGAGGACCCGGCCGGCTATGTGAAAGCCAACCACCCGGTGCAGCAGGCGGTGCGCGCCGCGCTGGAAGAGGTGACGGGCGCTCCGCACAAGGCCGAGCTCTCCGGTACCGATGGCTGCTCGATCCCGACCTATGCGGTGCCGCTGAAAGCGCTGGCACTCGGCTTCGCCCGCTTCGGCACCGGCAATGGCCTCGGGCCCAAGCGCGCCGAGGCGGCGCGGCGCATCCGCGAGGCGGTTGCCGTCAACCCGTTCATGGTTGCCGGCACAGGCCGCTTCGACACCCGCTTCATGGAGGTCTTCGGCGCCCGCGCCTTCATCAAGACCGGAGCGGAGGGCGTCTATTGCGGCACCTTGCCGGAGCTCGGCTATGGCATCGCGCTGAAATGCGATGATGGCGCCGGCCGCGCCACCGAGATCGCCATGGCCGCTTTGGTCGAGCGATTCCTGCCGCGCCAGGGCGGTGACGAGGAGGCCTTCGCGCCCTTTCGCGAGACGGTCATGAAGAACTGGAACGGCATCGAGGTCGGCCGCGTCCGCGCGGCGGAGGCGTTGCGCGCCTGAAGTAGTTCGGGCCTTCAGCCAACCGCGTTGTTCTCGACGCGGATGCCGGCGGCGCGCTTGTCTTCGCCCTTGGTCAGGTCGCCGGTCACCACCTTGCCGAATTCGGTGCCGACCACCGCGCCGAGCCTGGCCTCGCTGATCACATTGTTGGCGATCAGCGCGTTCCGCTCCTTCGGGACGAGGGAGACCGAAATCCCGATCCCGGTGCGCCGGACCACGTTGCCGGTGGCAACAATATTGCGCATCGCCCAGGACCAGCCGAGCGAGATGCCGATCTCGCTGGCGTTCTCGATGACGTTGCCGGTGACCGCCGCCTCCGCCTCGACATGCACGCCCAGGCCGCCGACGAGCTCCTTGCCCTTCGGCGCCAGTCCCCTTTGCGCATTGCGGATGATGTTATTGGCGAAGACCGAGAGCCGCCCGCCATGGTCGAGATTGGTGATGTTGGCGCCCTGAGCGCAATCCTCGACCAGATTGTTGGCTATGATCGCGCCTTCGAAGGCGAATTCCGAATAGAGGCCGGTCTCGCCGCAGCGCCGGCCCTGGTTGCCGAGAATCTGCACGCCGGAGCCGGAATTGTTGCGGATGAAGGTCAGCGCGCAGTCGCGCAGCGTATTGCCTTCGATCACCACGCCACCGGCACGGAACAGGCTGATGCCATTGCCGTTCGGCCCGTCGCCGCCGGCATCGCTGCGGATGCGGTTGAGGCGGTTTCCCCGGATGAGGCTCTGCTCATCCCCTGCCTGGCTGCGCCAGAGCTGGATGCCGTTGTTGCCGCAATCCTCGACCGTGTTGGCCTCGATCGAGAGTCCACGCGAATCGACCGAGAACAGCGCCGAATCCCGCATCGAGCGGAAGCGGTTGCGCTCAATGCGGCCGGCGGTCCGGCTGAGCGTCAGCCCGACCGAGCCGGCATTGGCGAATTCGCAATCCGACAGGGCGAGGTCGAGTACCTCCTCGACATTGAGCAGGCCGCCGCGCTGGCCGAGTTTGATGTCGAGCCCGTCGAGCACGATTCCGGAGATCGCAGTGCGTTTGATGCGCCGCGCCACCAGCAGCGGCCCGGCCTGTGCGGCGATGAATTGCGTCGCGCTGGGCACGCCGATCAGGCGGGCATTCTCGGGCAGGACGACGTTGGCAATGCGGTAGCGGCCGGGCGCGACGATGAGCGGGGCATCGCGCTTGACCGCTTCGACCAGGGCATTCTGGAGAATGCGTGATTGGTCATCGACGGAACCGGGACGCAGGCCGAATTGCGCCGCCTCGAGCCCGAGCGTGCCAAGCGGCGCCGATGTGCCGGCGCGCGGCGTCTGTGCCAGGGCGGGACCGGCCGAGGCCGCAACCGTGCCGAAAAGGGCCGTGCGCAGCCAGTCGCGGCGCGAAAGCGTCATCGAAGCTTCCATCATGACCGCGAAGCTTCAAGAGGCATGCCGGCAGCCGGCCCGCTGCCTGGTTACAGGCCGAGCGCCCGTGCGATCTCGTCGGCGGCTGCGGTCGGCGCCATCTCGCCGGCGGCGACGGCCGCTTCCAGCTTCGGCGTGCGCGCCTTCAGGGCCGGGTCGTGCCTGAGCTTGGCCTGAAGCCGGTCCTGCACCATCGCCCAGATCCATTTGACGTCCTGCCGCCGGCGCTTCTCGGCGATCAGGCCCTTCGCCTCGAAGCGGGCGCGGTGGTCCTCGATCCTGGCCCAGAGCGCGTCGAGGCCGGCGCCGGTCAGGCCGGAGATGGTGACGACCGGCGTCGACCAGAGCGTCGAGGTGGGCGCAAGGATATGCAGCGCCGCCTTGTACTGGGCTGCGGCGGCGCGCGCTGCGGTCGCGCCCTCGCCATCGGCCTTATTGACCGCGAGCATGTCGGCGAGCTCGATGATGCCCTTCTTGATGCCCTGCAGTTCGTCGCCGGCATTGGGCAGCATCAGCACCAGGAAGAAGTCGGTGAGATCGGCAACCGCCGTCTCCGATTGGCCGACGCCGACGGTCTCGACCAGGATGACGTCGAAACCCGCGGCTTCGCAGAGCAGCATGGTCTCGCGCGTCTTGGCCGCGACGCCCCCTAACGTGCCGGAGGAGGGCGAGGGCCGGATATAGGCGTTCGGGTCGACGGCGAGCCGCGCCATCCGTGTCTTGTCGCCGAGGATGGAGCCGCCGCTGCGGGTCGAGGACGGGTCGACCGCGAGCACGGCCACCTTGTGCCCTTGGCCGGTGAGATAGCTGCCGAGCGCGTCGATCGTCGTCGATTTTCCGACCCCCGGCACGCCGGTGATGCCGACACGGACGGCCTTGCCAGTATGCGGTAAGAGGCGGGAGAGCAGGGCCTGCGCCTGTTCGCGATGGTCGGTGCGCCGGCTTTCAGCGAGCGTGATCGCCCGTGCCAGCGCTGCGCGCTCGCCCTTGAGAATCGCATCGCCGAGCGCTGTGAGGTCGACCATACCCGCTGGTAGCAAGAGAGTGCCTGCAGCGGAAGCGAGGCTTTTGGAGACAGCAGTGTCATCCCGGCTCTTGCCAAGCGACGGGGAGGGTGAGACGAGTTTCGTCGGTTGGGAGAGCGTGTCTCGTGTCCGGCTTGCGGTCTTTTGTTCTCGTCTCGCTGTTGTCGCTTGTGCTCGCCGCCTGCGGCGGCCCGCCGCGCGTATTGGTCGTTTCAGCCGTGAAGCCAGAGGATACCGCCGGCACGGTCCGCATATTCGTCGCGACCTCGCGCGCCTCGACCAAGCAACCCGAATATTTCAGCGGCGAGCGCAGTTCGGCGGTCGGCTTCGCCCGGCTCGACATCAGCGTGCCGCGCAGTCACCAGGTCGGCCAGCTCGAATTGCCGGGCAGTGTCAGCAGCCCAGGCGATCCTGCCAGCCATTTCACCGCGAGCGCCGTCGAGCGCCTGTCGGAAGCCGAGATCCTGAAGCAGGTACGAGCAGAAGTCGCTCGGCGCCCGCCGGTCGAGCGCGAGGTGCTCGTCTTCGTCCACGGCTTCAACACCAATTTCGCCGATGCCGCCTTCCGCTTCGCCCAGATCGTCACCGATTCCGGCTTCAAGGGTGTGCCGGTGCTGTTCACCTGGCCGTCGCGCGCCCAAATACTGTCCTACCCCTATGATCGCGACAGCGCCGATTTTTCGCGTGATGCGCTCGAAACCGGCCTGCGCGTGATCGCCCGCGATCTCGGCGCCAATCGCTTCGATATCCTGGCGCATTCGATGGGAACGCTGCTGACAGTCGAGACGCTGCGGCAGGCGGCGATCCGCGGCGATGGCAGCTTCGGCGGCAAACTGCGCAATGTCATGCTGGCCGCGCCCGACATCGACCTCGACGTCTTCAAGACCCAACTCGCCGCGATCAAGCGGCCGGTCACCGTCTTCGTCTCCTCGGATGATCGCGCGCTCGATTTCTCGCGCCAGTTCGCCGGCGACAAGACCAGGTTGGGCGCGATCTCCGACAAGGATACGGAGGTCGTCGCCGATCTGCGCAAGGCCGGGGCGACGATCATCGATCTGTCGGGCGATCGCGCCAACGACGACTACAACCACGGCAAATTCGCGACCACGCCGCGCATTGTCGAGATGATCGGAAAGCGGCTCGGCGCGGATGGGCTCGGCGGCGGAACGGGCGGCGGCATGCTCGGCCTCGACTCCAAAGCCTCCCCTTCTTTCGTCGCCCGCGAGAAATAGCTGCCCCATTCTGGCCGCGTTGGTCTGGCTTTAAGGGTTCTGCGGCCAGAAGGTTCGCGCCCCCCATTCTTGGACCTAGCCAGTGACCTCGCCTTCGCGACACGCCGTTTCACGCCGCTCCTTCGTCGCCTTCCTTGGGCTGGGGCTGGCTGGCTGCGCTCAGAGCGAGGCGTCGATCTCGCCCTTCGTTGGACCGGCGGATTCATCCAGCTTCGGCAAGGAGCCGCAGCTGCTCGTCGCGACGACGCGCAAGCCGATGGGTGATCGCGCGCCTTATTTCGGCTCGGATCGCGGCAGCGGGCTGACCTTCGCCGAGGTCAGGTTGTCGGCGCCGGGCCGCGGTGTCGCCGCGCAGGTGAGTTCCGTCGTCAGTGGCGATTGGGCCGTGCTCGGCGTGACCCGGCGCAGCGCGACCGATGCCGCCCGGGCCTTCGCCGATTCCGCGACCGGCCGCGACGTGCTGCTCTATGTCCACGGTTTCAACGAGACCTTCGAAACGGCCGCGCGCAGCGCCGGCCAGCTCTCGCATGCGCTCGCCTTCGAGGGACGCACTGCGCTCTTCACCTGGCCGTCCGGCGGCGGGCTGCTCGCCTATGCCTATGACCGGGAGAGCGCGCTCTGGTCGCGTGATGGTTTCGTCCAGACCCTGAAGGCGCTGGTCGCCAACCCGACGATCGGGCGGATCAACATCGTCGCGCATTCGATGGGCAGCTTTCTCGTGCTGGAAGGCCTGCGCGAGCTGCGCGATTTCGAAGGGTTGTCGGATCGGATCGGCGCCGTCGTCATGGCTTCGCCTGATGTCGACATCGACGCCTTCGAGCAGACCGTGCCGCGGCTCGGCTCGATTGCTCGGCGGATGACCGTGATCATCGATCCCGGCGACAAGGCGCTCGCGGTCTCCTCACGCATCGCCGGCGGCGTCGCGCGCGCCGGCGCGGCTGACCGCGAGCGGCTGGAGCAGCTCGGCGTGCGCGTCGCCGATACCGCCGGCCGCGGCTGGAGCCTGCTGCGCCACGACCTCTTCCTGTCGAACAGCGAAGTGACGCAGGTCGTGCGCCGAGCGATCGACCGCTCGCAATCCTGATCCGGAGGCCGGAGCTCCCGGGCCAGCTATTTCGGTTCAGCCAGCAGGCTTGAGCACGATGACGGAACGCGCCGCCTTCTCGATCGCTTCCCGCGAATAGAGCAGCGGTGCGTAGTCACCAGCCGCCCAGAGCGGCGCAAGATCGCGATAATGCGGGCTGTAGGCGTCTCCGGACTGGCCGGGCGTATTGACGAAGCGGCTCTCGTCCCACTTGCCCACGTCCAGCACCATGCGGAACGAGGCGCCCGCGATCACCTTGAAGTCGGAGATCCGGTAGGAGGCCGCACGCGGGCTGAAGGCCGAGCCACCCATGGCCAGCCGGCCGACATTGAGCTGCGCGCGGTCGGGGCCGCCGGCGAGAGGTGAGAGTGCGTGGTCGAACTGGGCGTGGTGGATCTTGCCCCAGTTCCAGTTCGCGACGTCCGGGCCGAGTGCCTGGCGTAGCTCATCCATCGCGGCTTTCAGCGTCTCGAGCAACAAGGCGTCGCGCGCCGTCTTCGGATCGGCGCCGAGAGCGCTGTCGGGCGCCTGCAGATAGGCGACGACCGCAGCCACATCGAGCGGCCCGATCACGCCGCGCGCCTTTTCCGGCACGGCCTTGGCCGTCAGCGCGCGGCCGAGATGCTTGCTCATCCAGATCTCGGACAGTGCGGCGGCCGCGCTGTCGACCGCAGTTTCATGGTTCCAGCCCTTGATCAGCTTGAGGCCTTCGGCAGTGACCGGATCGTCCGACGACAGCGGCGCGAGCAGCGCGGCGAGCTTGCGGGCATTGTCCGAGCTGTCGTCGTTCTGCAGAGCCATCGCATCGGCCAGCGTCACCTTGTTCTTCGTCCCCAGCACGGCCTTGATCCGGTTGATGCGCGAGGGGTCGGACCATTCGAAGCCGATGCGCTTGGCGAGCAGCGGATGATCCTTCGGGATGTTCATCTCGTTGGCGGTGGCAAAGAAGCCCTCGGTCGGGTTGTAGACCTCCGGCAGCTCGCCAGCCTTGAGGAAGCCGGTCCATTCATAGCGGCCATCGCCGGGCACCGGCATCAGGCCGTCATGGTTCGGCCGCTGCGGCGCCCGCCCGCCGACGATCCAGCCGATATTGCCCTTGTTGTCGGCATAGACCTGGTTTTCGGAGGGCGCGCCCCATTCCGCCATCGCCTTCTTGAAACCAGGCCAGTCTTTCGCCGTCATGTATTCGGCCGAGTTGAAATAGGCCGACGTGCCCGGCTCGAACCAGACCGTGCGAATGGCGAAGGCGCGCTTCTCGTCGGGCTCGGCCTTCATGATCGGGCCGTGGCGGGTGAATTTGAGCTCGACCTGGCGCGGCGCCTCGCCCTTGACCTCGATGGCGTCGTTGACGCTCCGCATCTCCTCCCAGCCGCTGCCATAGCGATACTGGTTCGGATTGGCCGGGTTGGTCTCGTAGACGTAGAGATCTTCCTGATCGATCGCGAAGATCGTCAGCCCGAAGGCGATCTCGCCATTATGGCCGATCGAGATGCCGGGCAAGGCAGGCTCGCCGCCGCCGATCACCGAGAGGCCCGGCGCATTGAGATGCACGACATAGCGCAACGACGGCACGCCATGGGCGCGATGCGGGTCGTTGGCCAGGATCGGCCGGCCGGTCGCCGTGCGGTTCGCGGCGATTGTCCAGTTGTTCGAGCCGATGGTGGAGATGCTGTCGCCGGCGGCGGCGAAGATGGCATCGCGGTCGAGCGCGGCGCGCTTCTCGCCGGGAGCGGCGAAGGTGACGTCGCGCGTTGCGAGATTGTAGTCGTCGAGGATGTCGGGCTTGATCGCGCAGGGATCGAGCCCGTCGGGCACCTTGGGGGCCACTTTTGGTTCCAGCACGCGCCGGAAACGATCGGCCTCGACGCCGGCGGCGCAGGCGACGCGGGCACGTACGACCTCTGACATCACATTGCGGGTCAGGCCGTGGCTGCGGATGCGCACCACGTCCTCGGCGCTCCAGCGATCCGGCAAGGTTCCGGAGACACGGAAATCGAGCGGCAGCGGCTGCTTGCCGGCGCGCACCTCATCGACGCGGGCATTGATGCCGGCGACGAAGGCGTCGGTGTAGGCCTTGGCGTCGGGGCCATAGGCCGCCCATTCCTTGTCCATCTCGCCGCGATAGAGGAAGAGCCGCGCGGCGCGATCCTGCGCGACATAGGACGGGCCGAAATCCCTCGCGAGCAGCCCGAGCCCACGCTTGCGCCAGAGATCGATCTGCCAGAGCCGGTCGCGCGCGGCGTTATAACCTTGCAGGAACAGGGCGTCCCGGGTCGAGGCGGCGTAGATATGCGCGACGCCCCACTGGTCGAGGATCAGTTCCGCCGGCCCTTGCAGGCCGGCCACCGCCTGCTCGGAACGTTTGACGGCGCTCGACATCTCGGCCTGCGCGGGCGGGGATGTGGCAACGAGGACGGCGGCAATGGCAAACAGCGACGCTGCGCCGCTGGCACGATCTGCTCTGCTCATGGTGTTCCTCCGTGCGGCTCGCCTTTCGCGGTGAGCCTTGCCGGGGGAGCTTAGGAGCAGGCGGATCGGCGGGCACTGCTAGCCATCACATGGCAGCCTTGCCGGGCTGACATGTGGAGCGGATCGTTCCTTGCGCCGGCAGCCGGACTACAGCGGCGGCAGGCCGACCCGCTTCTTGATCGTCGCCAGGGCGAAGTTGGATTCGACCGACTGGACGCATTTCAGCCGCGTCATCTTCTGCTTCAGGAAGCGCTCATAGCCCTCGATGCCGTCGGTCAGCACGCGCAGCAGATAGTCCTGGCTGCCGGTCATCAGGTAGCATTCCGCCACTTCGGGCCAGTTTTCGATCGCCTTCTCGAACTCGGCGATATGCTCCGTGTTCTGCTGGCTGAGCCGGACCGAGACGAAGACGCTGAAGGGCAGGCCATAGGCCTTGGGATCGACGATCGCCGAATAGCCCCTGATGACGCCGGTCTCCTCCAGCCGCTTCAGCCGGCGCAGGCACGGCGTCGGCGACAGGCCGACCTTCTCCGACAGGTCCTGATTGGTGATGCGGCCATCTTCCTGCAGCAAGGTCAGCATGCGGCGGTCGATCGTATCGAGCATGATCTGCTCCTCAGGGCGCTCAGGCGAGCAGGAAGCTGCAAAATCTTGCTCTAGAGCACGGATGATCGTTCATGCAATGGCCTTAGGATCGTCCTAGGCTCGCGTCGCAAGGCCGTGCTGGTCGGCGAGGAGGCAGTCATGAGCGACGACAACTACCACAAGGACCGGATTGCCAATCGCCGGCTCCATCCCGAGACCCTGATGATGGGCTTCGGCTATTCCCCCGCCATGTCGGAAGGGTCGCTCAAGCCACCGGTCTTCCTGACCTCGACCTTCGTGTTCGAGAACGCCCAGCAGGGCAAGGATTTCTTCGACCTGACGGCCGGTCGCCGCCAGCTCAAGCCGGGCGAGAAGTCGGGTCTGGTCTATTCACGCTTCAACCATCCGAACATGGAGATTCTCGAGGATCGCCTGGCGATCTGGGACGAGGCCGAGAAATGCGCCGTCTTCGCCAGCGGCATGGCGGCGATCGCGACGACCTGCTTCACCTTCCTGCGGCCGGGCGACACCGTCATCCACAGCCGGCCGCTCTATGGCGGCACGGAGACCCTTTTGAAGAACCAGATGGGCGCCTTCGGCGTCACGCCCTTCGGCTTCACCGACGGCATCGACGTCGCGCAGATGCGGGCGGTCGCCGAGGCCGCCGCGGCCAAGGGCCGGGTCGCCATGATCCTGGTCGAGACGCCGGCCAATCCGACCAACGGGCTCGTCGATCTCGCCGCCTGCGCCGCGATCGCCGACGAACTGGAAAAGTCGCAGGGCCATCGCCCGCCAGTGGTCGTCGACAACACCATGCTCGGGCCGATGTTCCAGAAGCCGCTGAAGCACGGGGCCGACCTCAGCCTGCTGTCGCTGACCAAATATGTCGGCGGTCACAGCGATCTCGTCGGCGGCTCGATCAGCGGGTCGGAGAAGCTGGTGCGGCAGGTCAAGGCCTGGCGTGGCTCGCTCGGCACGCAGCTCGATCCCAATTCCTGCTGGATGTTGATGCGCTCGCTCGAGACGCTGGATATCCGCATGAGCCGCTCGAACGAGAACGGCCGCAAGGTTGCCGACTATCTCGGCGCTCACCCGAAGATCGCCAAGGTGCACTATCTTGGCAATCTCCAGGAGGGCGACCCGCGCAAGCCGGTGTTCGACCGCCAGTGCAGCGCGCCAGGCTCGACCTTCGCCTTCGACGTCAAGGGCGGCGAGAAGGAAGCTTTCGCCGTGCTCGACAACCTCCAGATCATGAAGCTTGCGGTCAGCCTCGGCGGCACCGAGACGCTGGTCTCGCATCCCGCCGCGATGACCCATTCCGGCGTCGCGCGCGAATTGCGCGAGGAGATCGGCCTCACCGATGCGCTGATCCGGATCTCGGTCGGCATCGAGAACATCGAGGACCTGATCTCCGATCTCGCCCAGGCGCTCGAAGCCGCGTGAGGGCAGGGCGGCGCCGCATTGTAGTGGCGGCGCTCGCCGCCATGCTCTCGGCCGGCCCGGCTCGCGCCGAACCGCAGACCGAGAGCGTGGCGCAAACCATCTGCCGATTGATCGAGGGCGCCGCGAAGACCCACGATCTGCCGGTCGCCTTCCTCACCCGGCTGATCTGGCGCGAAAGCAGCTTCCGGCCGCATGTCGTCAGCCCCGCCGGGGCGCAGGGCATCGCCCAGTTCATGCCGGGCACGGCGAATGAGCGCGGCCTTGCCGATCCGTTCGACCCCGAGGCGGCGATCCCGCATTCGGCAGCCTTCCTTGCCGCATTGAAGAACCAGTTCGGCAATCTCGGCCTCGCCGCGGCGGCCTATAATGGCGGGCCGAACCGCGTCGCCCGCTGGGTCGAGCGCGGCGGCTCGTTGCCTTACGAAACGCAGGCCTATGTCCGCTTTATCACCGGCCGCTCCGTCGAAGAATGGCGGCTCGGCGCAGGCGAGCTTCCGCCGCCGGCGACGCGGGAGGAGACGGATTGCCTGGCCACGGTCGCCTCGATCCGGATCACCACGCCGGCCGTGCTGGTCGAGGGCGCCTATGGGCCGTTCGGCGTGCAGCTCGCGGGGAATACTTCGAAGGCGCGCGCCATCGCCTCCTATCAGCGCGTCGCCGCGCGCTTCGCCTCACTGCTATCAGGCAAGCCGACCATGATCCTGGGCTCGGCCGTGCCGGGACGGGGCAGGGGCCGGTTCTACCGTGTCAGGCTCCCGGCACAGAGCCTGCGCGAGGCGACATTGGCGTGCAATCGCCTGCGGCAAGCTGGCGGGGCGTGTCTGGTGCTGCGGAATTGAGGGGGCGCGTCATTCTCGGGCGAAGCGAAGCGCAGACCCGAGAATCTCATGACGAGAGGGCGCTGATCAGCACCTCTTTCGGCCTGAGATGCTCGGGTCAAGCCCGAGCATGACGCTAGAGTCCCACCCGCCCCCAGCCCGGCAGCTTCAGCGCCGGCCGCTGCAGGTCGAAGCCGGCGACGAGGCCGAGCAGGTTGACCTCGACACCCTCGACCCAGCCGAGCGTGACGCCGAAAAGCCCGTAGAGCGAGGCCTGCAAACCGGTGCGGCTCGGCGTGAAGCCGGCATAGAGGCCGTCCGCGCGCCAGTCCTTGCCGATCGCGGTCGGAGGCAAGGCGCGGCCGAGATCAGGGACTTCGGCGAGGATGTGCTGGACGAAGCTGTTCGAGTTCGGCCCCGGCCATGCCGCATAGGAGCCATTCGTGCTGTAGCTGTAACTTTTCACAGCCTCCCGGATGCGCGGGATCAGCACCTCGGCCGCGGTGCCCCTGATCTCGCCGACGACCTCCGGGACGTTGCCATACCAGCGCCCGTCGGCGACACGGACGTTCACGCGCACCGGGGTGCCCCAGCCGACGACGTCGAAGCGAGTGTAGGCGGAGGCGTTCTTCTCCTTCACCACCACCCAGGAATGATGGGCGAAGACGCCGCGCCAGCGGCCGACGCGGGCGGCAAAGATGTGGATCGTTGCTTCGGGCTCGATGCTGGGGGCGGGCAGGAGCGCGGCGCTCGACCAGTCGGCACGTGCCCAGTCGGGCGCGAGCGGCTGCCATTGCCACCAGGCGGCGTGCGTGCCGAGCGGCAGCAGGAAGATCAGAGCAAAGAGCAGGAGGAACCGGCGGATCATGCTTCCACGGAAAATAATGGGCGCGGCGCCCGTGCCACAAGGCGCGACGGAGCGCCGCCGATCACGAAATCGAGGTTGAGGCTTGGCCGCAAGCTGCTAGCTTGCCGGCGCGAAATCTAAAGGAGGGGCAGATTGCGCATTTTGACGTCGGTTATGCATGGATTGGCCGCTGCGGCGGCTTTCGGGCTTGCTCTCGCGGCCGGCCCGGCGGGAGCGCAGGACAACAAGGAACTGCGCATCTTCAACTGGTCGGACTACGTCAATCCGGAGGTGCTCGACGCCTTCAAGAAAGAGACCGGCATCACCGTCGTCTACGACACCTTCGACCAGATGGAGACGGTCGAGACCAAATTGCTCGCCGGCAAGACCGGCTATGACCTCGTCGTCGTTACCGCCTCCTTCCTGCCCAGGCATATCCCGCTCGGCCTCTACACGCCGGTCGACACTGCCAAGGTGCCGAACCTCAAGAATGCCTGGCCGGAGATCCAGAAGCGCCTGTCGAAATACGACCCCGGAAACAAGTTCGCCGTGAACTACATGTGGGGCACCACCGGGATCGGCTACAACGTCGCCAAGGTGAAGGAGCGGCTCGGCAACGATGCCGTGATCGACAGCTGGAACATCGTCTTCGATCCGGAGAAGCTGAAGAAGCTCTCCAATTGCGGCGTGCACGTGCTCGATGCGGTCGAGGAGATGTTCCCGGCTGCGCTGCGCTATCTCGGGCTCGACCCCGATTCGAAGAACGAGGCCGATCTCAACAAGGCCGGTGAATTGCTGCGCAAGATCCGCCCGCACATCCAGAAGTTCCACTCGTCCGAGTACATCAACGCACTCGCCAACGGCGATATCTGCCTGGCGGTGGGCTATTCCGGCGACGTGCTGCAGGCCAGGAAGCGCGCCAGCGAAGCCAAGAACAAGGTCGAGATCGCCTATGCGATCCCGAAGGAGGGCGCGCTGATGTGGTTCGATTCCTTCGTCATCCCGAAGGATGCCGGCAACCAGGACGCGGCGCTGAAGTTCATCGATTTCGTCAACCGTCCCGACATGGCGGCGAAGAATTCGGATTTCATCCAATACGCCAACGGCAATATCGCCTCGAAGCCGCTGCTTTCGGCCGAGGTCCGCGACAATCCCGGCATCTATCCGCCGGATGCGGTGATGGGCCGGCTCTACACGATCACGCCTTACGACCAGAAGACGCAGCGGGTGGTCAACCGGCTGTGGACCCGCGTCAAGAGCGGCAGGTGAACAGGGATCCGAACCGGCCGGAGGTAGGTGGAAGACGCGCCTCGCCCGGCAGCGTCCGGCGCGACTTCCAGCCCTGGAATGATCCCGCTGCCAAGCCGCTGGTCGAGTTTCGCAATGTAACCAAGCGGTTCGGTACGGTGGTGGCGGTCGATCGGCTGTCGCTTTCGATCCATCAGCGCGAGTTCTTCGCCCTGCTGGGACCGTCCGGCTGCGGCAAGACCACGCTGATGCGGATGCTCGCCGGCTTCGAGCAGCCCGACGAGGGCGAGCTCCTGCTCGATGGCGTTGATATCACGGCGGTGCCACCGCACAAGCGCCCGGTCAACATGATGTTCCAGTCCTATGCGCTGTTCCCGCATATGAGCGTCGGCGACAACATCGCCTATGGGCTCAAGCGCGACGGCCTGCCCAGGGCGGAGATCGCCGAACGTGTCGACGCCATGCTCGGGCGCGTCCGCCTGAAAGGGATGGAGAAGCGTCGGCCGGACCAGCTCTCCGGCGGCCAGCGTCAGCGCGTCGCGCTTGCTCGCGCGCTGGTCAAGCAGCCCAAGCTCCTCCTGCTCGACGAGCCGCTCGGCGCGCTCGACAAGAAGCTGCGCGAGGAGACGCAATACGAGCTGATGGACCTCCAGGCCGATCTCGGCCTGACCTTCATGGTCGTCACGCACGACCAGGACGAGGCCATGACCATGGCCGACCGCATGGCGGTGATGGACCATGGCCGGCTGCTGCAGATCGCGCCGCCCGACCTGATCTATGAGGCGCCGGCCAGCCGCTTCGTCGCGGAGTTCGTTGGCGACATCAACCTGATCGAGGGCAGGGTCACGGCCGTCGAAGGCGATCTCGTTACGCTGGAGAACCAGCCTGTCGGCGTGATCGAGCTTGACGAGGATACGCCGACCTGTTGCCCCGGCGATGCGCTCACCATCGGCCTGCGCCCCGAGAAGATCGCGCTCAGCCATGACGAGCCGCAGCAGGGCGTCAACAAGGTCGCCGGCGAGATCTGGGACATCGGCTATCTCGGCGACATGACGATGGTCCAGGTCATGGTCGGCGGCGACGAGGGCAAGCTCTTCAAGGTCTCGCTGACCAACCGCACCAGGCGTATCGAGCGGCCCTTCGCCTGGGAGGACAGGGTCTGGCTCTCCTGGGACGTTGAGGCCGGCATGGTACTGGCGTCGTGAGCACGCCGATTCCCCGAAGCAGCGGGACCGGTCGCGGCCTCCTGGTCGCGGCCATTCCCTATATCTGGCTGCTCGCCTTCTTCCTGGCGCCCTTCGTCATCGTGCTCAGGATCGCGCTGTCGGACGCTGCGACCGACCAGCCGCCCTATGCGCCGCACTTCCCCGGATTCGGCCAGCTCGGCGAATTCCTGAGTGCGCTCGATCTCGAGAACTTCCGCCTGCTCGGCGACGATCCGCTCTATTGGCAGAGCTACCTCTCCTCGTTGCGCATCGCGGGGCTGACGACCTTGATCGCGCTCGCGATCGGCTATCCGCTCGCCTATGCGATGACGCTGGCGCCGAAGCGCTGGCAGGGCATCCTGCTCGTCCTCGTCATCCTGCCGTTCTGGACCTCGTTCCTGATCCGCGTCTACGCCTGGATCGGTATCCTCAGGCCGGACGGCCTGCTCGACATAGCACTGATGGGGATCGGGCTGACGAGCGAACCCCTGCGCCTGCTCAATACCGACGCTGCCGTGCTGATCGGCATGGTCTATTCCTACCTGCCCTTCATGGTACTGCCGCTGTTCTCGACCTTGCAAAAGCTCGACGGTACCTTGCTGGAAGCGGCCTCAGACCTCGGCGCGACGCCGCTGACCACCTTCCTGACCGTGACCTTGCCGCTCTCGGTGCCCGGCATCCTCGCCGGCTCGGCTTTGGTCTTCATCCCTGCGATCGGCGAATTCGTCATCCCCGATCTGCTCGGCGGTTCCGACACGCTGATGGTTGGCAAGGTGCTTTGGAACGAGTTCTTCTCGAACCGCGACTGGCCGCTGGCTTCGGCGGTGGCGATCGTGCTGCTCGTCGTCCTCGTCCTGCCGCTGATGCTGCTGCAGCGGGCGCGCGGAGCGGCCCAATGAGGCGCTTCGGGGCCTTCCACCTCGCCGCGCTGGTCGCCGGCTTCGCCTTCCTTTACCTGCCGATCGTTGCGCTGGTCGCCTACTCCTTCAATGCCTCGCGGCTGGTGACGGTCTGGGGTGGCTTCTCGACGCATTGGTACGGAACGCTCTTCAGCAATCAGCCACTGCTCGACGCCGCCTGGCTGACGATCCGTGTCGCGCTGGTCTCTGCCACGCTGGCGACGGTACTTGGAACGCTCGCGGCACTGGCATTGGCGCGCTACCGCGCCTTCGCCGGCCGAATGTTGTTCTCAGGCATGGTGATGGCGCCGCTGGTGATGCCGGAGGTGATCACGGGGCTGTCGCTGCTGCTGCTCTTCGTCGCCGGCGATGTTGAGCGCGGTTACTGGACCGTCGTCATCGCCCACGCGACCTTCAGCCTCGGCTTCGCCTGCATCGTCGTGCAGGCGCGGCTCGCCGGCTTCGACCGTTCATTGGAGGAAGCAGCGCGCGATCTCGGCGCGACCCCGTTCGAGACGTTCGCGACGGTGACGCTGCCGCTGATCTGGCCCGCCGTCGCCGCCGCATGGATGCTGGCCTTCACCCTCTCGCTCGACGATCTCGTCATTGCGAGCTTCACGACTGGGCCGGGCGCGACGACGCTGCCGATGCGGCTCTATTCGGCGATCCGGCTCGGCGTCTCGCCCGAGATCAACGCCGCCTGCACGATCATGATCGCGGCGGTGGCCGTCGCGGTGATCGGCGCGTCCCTGCTGATGAAGCGCGAGGCGTTGGCAGGGCGCTGACCTAAACGCCTGCTGAACATCCCGCTCAAAACCGGTTCAGCCTTATTGCGCGAGAGTGCTTGCCAGAGCGGGAAGCCTTCCTGCTCCGGCAAGAGGAGACATGAAGATGTTTCGCACCCTCGCTTCCGCCGGCCTCGTCGCTGCAGCTGTGCTCGGGATCAGCGCGGCATCCCCCAGCAAGGCCGAGGCTGGCGTCCTGATCCAGCAGGCCTATTATGATGGTCCCGGCTATGGCTGGCGCCCGCCGCCAGCCTATGGCTACTGGGGCGTTCCGCGCTGGCGGCGCCACTATGATCGTCCGCGCTTCTACGGGCCGCCCCCGCCGCCGCGGTACTATCATCGCTGGCGCGGCGGCTGGTGAGTTTTGAAATCCAAAGTGGCGCGGCGGATCACTCCGCCGCGCTGCGCTGAGCGTAGCCCAGCCGCTGATTGAGCTCTTCCAGCAGCTTCTCGGCTGCATCGGCGATCACCGTTCCCGGTGGGAAGATCGCGCTGGCGCCAGCTTCCATCAGCGCCTCGAAATCCTGCGGCGGGATCACGCCGCCGACCACGATCATGATGTCCGGCCGGCCCGCCTTGGCGAGTGCCGCCTTCAACTCCGGCACCAGCGTCAGATGCCCTGCCGCCAGCGACGAGACGCCGACGATATGGACGTCGTTCTCGACGCCCTGGCGCGCGGCCTCGTCCGGGGTGGCGAAGAGCGGGCCGATATCGACGTCGAAGCCGAGATCGGCGAAGGCCGAGGCGATCACCTTCTGGCCGCGATCGTGGCCGTCCTGGCCCATCTTGGCGACGAGGATGCGCGGGCGGCGTCCGTCCGCCTCCTCGAAGGCCTCGCACATCAACTGCACGCGCGTCACGGCAGGGTTCATCTCGCCGACCTCCCGCTTGTAGACGCCCGAGATCGACTTGATCTCGGCCCGGTGGCGCCCGAACACCTGCTCCATCGCCATCGAGATTTCGCCGACGGTCGCCTTCGCCCGCGCCGCCTTGACCGCGAGGTCGAGTAGATTGCCGTCGCTTTGCGCGCCATTGGTGAGGGCGGTGAGGGCCGCTTGAGTCTCGGTCTCGTTCCGTTCGGCCTTGAGCCGCCGGAGCTTATCGAGCTGCTGGGCGCGGACCGAGGCGTTGTCGACCTTGAGCACGTCGATCGCCGCCTCGTTCTCGGGCTTGAAGCAATTGACGCCGATGATCGCCTGCTGGCCGCCATCGATGCGCGCCTGCGTCTTAGCGGCGGCCTCCTCGATCCGGAGCTTCGGGATGCCGGCCTCTATCGCTTTGGCCATGCCGCCAAGCGCCTCGACCTCCTGGATATGGCCCCAGGCCTTGGCGGCGAGCTCTGCGGTCAATCGCTCGACATAATAGGAGCCGCCCCAGGGATCGATGATCCTTGTCGTGCCGCTTTCCTGCTGCAGCACGATCTGGGTGTTGCGGGCGATGCGGGCGGAGAAGTCGGTCGGCAACGCCAGCGCCTCGTCGAGCGCATTGGTGTGCAGCGACTGAGTATGGCCTTGAGTCGCCGCCATCGCCTCGATCATGGTGCGTGGCACGTTGTTGAACACGTCCTGCGCCGTCAGCGACCAGCCCGAGGTCTGGCAATGGGTGCGCAGCGGTAGCGATTTCTCGTTCTGCGCCCCGAAATCCTTGACCAGCTTGGCCCAGATCAGCCGCGCGGCCCTGAGCTTGGCCACCTCCATGAAGAAGTTCATGCCGATGGCCCAGAAGAAGGAGAGCCGCGGCGCGAAGACGTCGACACCGAGGCCCGCCTGCTGGCCGGCGCGCATGTATTCGACGCCGTCGGCGAGCGTGTAGCCGAGCTCGAGGTCCTGCGTCGCTCCGGCTTCCTGCATGTGGTAGCCGGAGATCGAGATCGAGTTGAACTTCGGCATGCTCGCCGAGGTGTAGGCGAAGATGTCGCCGATGATCCGCATCGAGGGCGAGGGCGGGTAGATATAGGTGTTGCGGACCATGAACTCCTTGAGGATGTCGTTCTGGATGGTCCCCGAGAGCTTGGCTGCCGGCACGCCCTGTTCTTCCGCCGCGACGATGTAGAGCGCCAGCACCGGCAGCACGGCGCCGTTCATCGTCATCGACACGCTCATCTGGTCGAGCGGGATGCCGGAGAACAGCGTGCGCATGTCGTAGATCGAGTCGATCGCGACGCCGGCCATGCCGACATCGCCGCCGACACGAGGATGGTCGCTGTCATAGCCGCGATGGGTGGCGAGATCGAAGGCGACCGAAAGCCCCTTCTGCCCGGCGGCGAGATTGCGCCGGTAGAAGGCGTTCGAATCCTCCGCCGTGGAGAAGCCGGCATATTGCCGGATCGTCCAGGGCTGGTTGACGTACATGGTCGGGTAGGGGCCGCGCAGATAGGGCGCGATGCCTGGAAGCGTGCCGACGAAGGGCAGGCCGTCACGGTCCGCAGCCGTGTAGAGCGACTTGACCGGGATGTCCTCCGGTGTTTGCCAGAGCTCGCCTGAGGCGAGGGTAGGCGCCTGCTTGCTCACGGTATCGGCGAAGGCGAGCTTCGTGAAATCCGGGATCGCGGTCATGGCTTGCTCCCGTCTGGCCTGTCCCACCAATGGTGGAAATGATGCACCGGTCCGTGGCCGCGGCCAACCTTGACCGCGTCCGACGCCGCGATCGCGGCCGAGATGTAGCGCTTGGCCAGCACCACCGCTTCGTTGAGCGCGATGCCGTGGGCGAGGCCGGAGGCGATCGCCGAGGACAGCGTGCAGCCGGTGCCGTGCGTGTTCTGCGTGGCGATGCGCGGCGCAACCAGGCGCTCGCGCCGTCCGTCCTTGCCGATCAGGATATCGACGCTGTCTTCGCCGGTGCCGTGACCGCCCTTGACCAGGACATTGGCGGGGCCGAGCGCGAGCAGCGCCTGCGCCTGTTCGGCGGCGGCCTCCTCGGTCTCAGCGGCGGCTGTCCCGAGCAGGGCGGCGGCCTCGGGCAGGTTAGGCGTGACGATCGTGCAGAGTGGCAGCAGGCGGCGCTTCAGTGCCTCGACCGCATCTTCCTGCAACAGGCGCCCGCCGGAAGCCGCGATCATCACCGGGTCCAGCACGATGTTCTTCGCGCCATGACGTTCGAGCCCGTCCGCGACCGTCTCGATGAGCTCGGCCGTGGCGAGCATGCCGATCTTGACCGCATCGACCTTGAGATCGTCGAAGACGGCGTCGATCTGCGCAGCGACGAAATCGGCCGGCACCGGATGGATCGCGGTGACGGCAGTCGTGTTCTGCGCGGTCAGCGCGACGATGACGCTGGCGCCGTAGACCTGGTGCGCGGCGAAGGTCTTGAGGTCGGCCTGGATGCCGGCGCCGCCGCTGGAGTCGGAGCCGGCAATGGTGAGCGCGATCGGCATGATCATCCCTTGTTCGTGCTGACCGGGGATATGGCGATCGCCAGTGCATCCTGCAGCACGGCGATGGCGTCGCAGCCGGCGAAGACGAAACTCGTCACGCCGGCCTCGCGCAGCGTCGCCTCCTGCTCGCCGGGGCGGCCAGCAAGCCAGACCGTGGCTCCTGTAGCGGTCAACGCCGCTGCAGCCGAGATCGCCTCCGCCGCATAAGCCTCATCGGATCCGCAGAGGCAGGTGAGCTTCGCTCCTGAGGCTCGGAAAGCAGCGACCAGCGCGTCGAGATCGGTCGCGCCGGCCTTGGCGAAGCCGTCATCGGAGGGTGCAGCGATGCCGCCGATCTCGAACAGGTTGCGCGCGAACCCGGCGCGCGCGGTAAAGCCGGCGATCGGTCCCAGCGTCGCGAGGAAGACCTTTGGCCGCGCGCCGGCTGCCTCGGCGATATCGGCGCTGGCGCGCAACGCCTCGAACGGCTCGGCCAAGCGGACGCTTGGCAGGGCCTCGACTGCGATCGCGACGCTGGCCGTCTCGCTGGTCGGCTGGGCCGCCGGAGGCAGTGCCAGCACCGACACTGAGGCTTCCGACAGATTCGGGAACTCGCTCGTGCCGGTGATCGGCTCGCGCCGGGTCGCGATTGCTTTCGCCCGGGCATCGCGCTCCCGCGAAAGACCCTTCTGGATATGGCCGTTGGCGAGAGCGGCGACGATGCCGGTGAGACCATCGGCGCTCTCCGCCTCGAGGTCCTGGAACTTGCGCCAGCCCTGCTCGCATAGCGCCTGCGTCAGTGCTTCGAAGCCACCAGCTCCGGCTGCCGGATCGGCGACGCGCCAGAGATTGGCCTCTTCGAGAAGGATCAGCTGGGTGTTGCGGGCGATGCGCCGGGCGAAGCCGTCGGACAGGCCGAGCGCTGCGGTGAACGGCTGCACGCCGATCGAATCCGCCCCGCCGACGCCCGCCGAAAAGGTGGCAATCGTACCGCGCAGCAGGTTGACCCAGGGGTCGCGCCGCGTCAGCGAACGCCAGGCGGTCTCGGCATGGATGAAAACGGGCTTGGGATCGAGGCCGCAGGCGCGCTGCACCCGGTCCCAGAGCAGGCGGGCGGCGCGGAGCTTCGCCACGGTGACGAATTCGTCTGCATCGGCGACGAGGGTGAAGGAGATGGCGCCGCGCGCCTCGGCGAGCGGGATGCCTTGCGCTTCCAGCAAGCGCAGATAGGTCACCGCCGTCGCGAGCACGGCACCGAGTTCCTGCGCCTCGCTGGCGCCGGCTTCGTGCCAGATCCGGCCATCGGCGGCGAGGAAGGGGCCGGTGAAGCCGCGGGACTTCAGGGTGCCGATCGTCTCGGCGATCCGTTTGCCGAGCTCGGGGAGCTGCACCGCGAGCGCTCCGGAGTTCGCGAGCACCCCGATCGGCTCCATGCCGAAATCGATCTGGAGGGAGGAGGGCGCATGGCCGCGCTTTTCGGCCAGATCGGCCAGCAGCAGTGCCTGCTTGCGGCCGCCGGGAGCCGGGTCGAGCCGCAGCCTGACAAGGTCGAGCATCACGCCGTCGAGGGCCGTGTCGAGTGCCTCGACCGTCGTCGCTTGCAGGCCGAAGCCACGTGCGGCGGGCGCGCCAGCGAAACTCAGGCTGAGCGAGTCGGCGCCCCCGTCGAGATCGGCAAGCGCAAGTTTCGCAGCTTCGGTCTCGTCAGGGTGATCGACGCGTGCCGCGACATGCCAGCGCCCGGCCTGCGCACGCAACGGGTGGGAGCTTGGCTCTGTTGCCGCTTCGTAGAGCGGCTCGATTCGGATGCCGTCCGAGGTCCGCCCGACCAGCTTCTTCTCGAAATCGGCGCCCTTGAGCACCTTGTCAACCGCGTCGCGCCACTGCGCTTCGCCCGGCGTGGGGAAGGCGTCCATGAAAGGCAGGTCGGCGAGGACGATCGAGGTCATCAGCAACGAACTCCTTGCGCGCCTTTCCGTTCGACTGGCTTCCGCCAGGCGAGGAAATGTGCGCCAGCTGGCGGCCCATTGTGCAGCCGCGAAGTCCTGATTGCCATGGCTGGCGGCGAACGCAAATGCCCCGTTGGTCGGAAAGCCGTGCCGAAATGCCTAACCCCGCGAAACGGAACTCCTATGCCTGCAAACGAAAACGCCGCCCGTTAAGGGCGGCGTCATGGGATTTTGCGGAGTCTTGTCCGACTCAGACGAACTGGCCGAGCCCCGGGATCGCGCCGACGATCGCGCCCATCGTGTCCTCGCCCGCCTTCTCGCGGCCGACCGCGAACATCTCCTTCGAGACCGACTGGATCTGGCCCATCGAGAGACCGGCGCCCATCAACTGGCCGCCGAGCGCCATCACGCCGCCGCCACCGCCCATCATGCCGCCGATCGCACCCATCAACCCGCCCTTGGCACCACCTTCGGCATTGGCGAGGTCCTGGGCACCAGGCAGCGCTCCCATGAGCTGACCGATCTCGGCCACCGGACCCTCCTTCTGCAGGAAGGCGAGGATGATGCCGATCGCCTTGCGCGCCAGCGACTCGTCGAGACCGGAAGCGGCCATGATGCGGGAGATCAGTTCATCCATCGTTGGTCCTCTGAGTTGAGCTTCTGGCGTTCCGAAGATAGTTTACACATAAACTATCTAGAGCGGAAGCGATCTTCATGCTTCCGCCCAAGTTCTCGTTTCGCTACACCCGTTCCACGACCTTATGGCAACGGAACAGGCGCGACCATGGCGGATGACGGCACGATCCTGATCGGCAAGAGCGAGAAGCCGGAGGTGCTGCTGCTCAAGCTCGCCAACCGCCACGGCCTGGTCACTGGCGCGACCGGTACCGGCAAGACGGTGACGCTGCAGGTGCTGGCCGAAGGCTTCGCCAAGCACGGCGTGCCGGTCTTCGCCGCCGACATCAAGGGTGATCTCTCAGGTATCGCTGCGCCAGGCAATTTCAAGCCGCCCTTCGTCAAGCGCGCCGAGGAGCTCGGGCTCACATACCAGCCCGACCAGTTCACTACCGTATTCTGGGACGTGTTCGGCGAGCAGGGTCACCCTGTCCGCGCCACGATCTCGGAGATGGGGCCGCTGCTGCTGGCGCGTCTGCTCGACCTCAACGACACTCAGGAGGGCGTGCTCAACATCGCCTTCCGCATCGCCGACGAGCAGAAGCTGTTGCTGCTCGATTTGAAAGACTTGCGCGCGATCCTCGCCTTCATCGCCGAGAATGCGCAGGAGCTGACGACCAAATACGGCAACGTCACCTCCGCCTCTGTCGGCACGATCCAGCGCGCTCTGCTCGTGCTGGAGAACCAGAAGGGCGACCTGTTCTTCGGCGAGCCGGCGCTTGACATCAACGACCTGATGAAGACCGACCGCGACGGCCGCGGCATCGTCAACATCATGGCCGCCGACAAGCTGATGGCCAACCCGCGGCTCTACGCCACCTTCCTGCTCTGGCTGCTCTCCGAGCTGTTCGAGCAGCTGCCGGAGGTCGGCGATCTCGATAAGCCCAAGCTCGTCTTCTTCTTCGACGAGGCGCATCTGCTCTTCAACGGCGCGCCCAAGGCGCTGCTGACCGCGGTCGAGCAGGTGGTGCGCCTGATCCGCTCCAAGGGCGTCGGCGTCTACTTCGTCACGCAAAACCCGCTCGATATTCCCGACACCGTGCTGGCCCAGCTCGGCAACCGCGTCCAGCATGCGCTACGCGCCTTCACCCCGCGCGACCAGAAGGCGGTCAGGGCCGCAGCCGAGACCTTCCGGCAGAACCCGAAGATCAACACCGAGCAGGCGATTACCCAGCTCGCCGTCGGCGAGGCCCTCGTCTCGACGCTCGAAGGTAAGGGCTCCCCGACCATAGTCGAGCGCTGCCTGATCGCCCCGCCGATGGCACAGGTCGGGCCGATCACGCCGCAGGAGCGGACGCAGTGCATCCGCGACTCCGGCTTCACTGGCAAATACGACACGATGGTCGATCGGGACTCGGCCTATGAGGGGCTGATGAAGCGCAAGGGGATGAATGCCGACGGCTCGCCGGTCGAGGCTTCGACTGAGGGCGGCGGCGGCATCCTCGATACGATCGGCGGCTGGCTCGGCGGCGGTAGTAGCGGCCAGCGCCCCAAGACCGGGCCGGGTTCGCGTGGCGGCCCGCTGCCGCAAAGCATGACCGAGAAGATCATCACCTCGGCGGCGCGCTCGGCCGCCACCTCGATCGGCCGGCAGGTCGGCACCGCGATCCTGCGCGGCGTGCTCGGCTCGCTCACGGGAGGGCGGCGGTAGCGGGATTGGGGCTGCATCTGGCAATTGTCATTCAGGTGCATTACATTCAGCTCCTTGAAAGGAGCTTCGTCATGGCTACGAATGCCTTGGTGCAGGCACGTATCGACGCCGACGTGAAGGACCGCGCGACGGCGGTCTTGGAGGACATGGGGCTCACCGTCTCCGACGCCGTGCGCATTCTGCTGACCCGCACGGCGAACGAGGGGGCGCTGCCGCTCGAACTCCTCAGCAACAGCGATGCGCACGATGCCTGGTTCCGCGCCAAGGTGCTGCAGGCCCTGGCGGATGAGCGTCCCGATATCGAGGACATCGAGGCCGAGGCCCGTTTTGCCGAGCGGCGCGCCGCGGCCTATCGCAAGGCCGGCGGCAAGGCGTGATGAGGCTGGTCTGGGCGCCGTTCGCCCTTGCCGATCGCGACGAGATCTTCAGCTACGTCGAAGCCGATAATCCGAAAGCTGCCGCCGAGATCGACGAGCGGATTGAGTCTGCGGCGCGTCGGCTGCTCCGTTTTCCCGAGAGCGGCAGACCCGGCAGGATCACCGGCACCCGCGAACTGGTCGTGCCGCGCACGCCCTTTATCGCGGTCTATGTCGTAACGGCCGACAAGGTCCGCATTATTCGCGTCCTGCATGGTGCTCGGATGTGGCCGGAGGACATGGGTGAGGTGTAAGCGGCCTCTGATACAGGCCGTCATGCGCGCGGACGGCTGGTATCGTCCGCGCGACTAGGCATGATGGCGCCACCGGAATCAGCCTCCAGTGAGCGCCCATGTCCCAGCTTCCTGCCATCCTGTCCCGCCTCGACGCCGATCTCGACACGTCGCTGGCTCGCCTCTCGTCCTGGCTCGAAATCCCGTCGATCGGGACCGATCCGGCCTTCGATACCGACACGCGCCGGGCTGCCGAATGGCTGCGTTCCGATCTGGAAGGGCTCGGCTTCAAAGCTGAATTGCGCGAGACCGGCGGCCATCCGGTCGTGCTCGCACATCGCCCGAAGCCCGGCGCGCCGCATGCGCTGTTCTACGGCCATTACGACGTCCAGCCGGTCGATCCGCTCGATCTGTGGGCGAACGATCCGTTCAAGCCGGTCGTCAAGGAAATCGAGCCGGGGCGGAAGGCGATCCTTGCGCGCGGCGCCTGCGACGACAAGGGCCAGGTCATGACCTTCGTTGAGGCAATGCGCGCCACGCTCGCCGAGACCGGCGACCTGCCGATCGGCCTCACCATCCTGGTCGAGGGCGAGGAGGAATCCGGTTCGGTCAACCTGCCGGGCTTCATCAAGGCCAATGCGGCCGAGCTGAAGGCCGATTTTGCGATGGTCTGCGATACCGGCATGTGGGACCGCGTCACGCCGCTGATCACCTCGACCCTGCGCGGCATGGTCTATCAGGAAGTCAGGCTGACCGCGGCCGATCGCGACCTGCATTCCGGCCTGTTCGGCGGCGCCGCTGCGAACCCGATCCATGTGCTGACCAAGATCATCGCCGAGATCCATGACGAGGCCGGCCGGATCACCATCCCCGCCTTCTATGACGGCGTGCACGAGCCGACCAATGCGCAGAAGGCGGAATGGGCCGACCTCAACCTGACCGAGAAGGAATTCCTCGGCCAGGTCGGGCTGAAGCACTCCGTCGGCGAGCGCGGCCGCATGCTGATCGAACAGATCCAGTCGCGCCCGACCTGCGACGTCAACGGCATCTGGGGCGGTTATACCGGAGAGGGCTCGAAGACGGTGATTGCGGCCAAGGCCTCGGCGAAGGTCTCCTTCCGCCTCGTCGGCGATCAGGATCCGGCGAAGATTGCCGCCGCCTTCCACCAGTTCGTGCGCGAGCGCCTGCCGGAGGACGTGACGGCCGAGTTCATCGGCCATGCCGGCTCGCCGGCGCTCGCCGTGCCGGTCGATTCTCCCGTCCTGCAGAAGGCGCGCAAGGCCTTGGCCGAGGAATGGGGTGGCCGCGTCGTCAGCATCGGCAGCGGCGGCTCGATCCCTGTCGGTGGCGACTTCAAGCGGACGCTCGGGCTCGACACCCTCTTCGTCGGCTTCGGCCTCGACGACGACCGCGTCCACTCGCCGAACGAGAAATACGACCTGTCCTCCTTCCACAAGGGCCAGCGCTCCTGGGCCCGCATCTTGCGAGCACTCGCCTCATGAAATCCGTCTGTGTCTTCTGCGGCTCGAGCCCGGGCCATGATCCCGTCCACGCGCAGGGCGCCCGCGCCATGGGCGCCGCCATCGCCAAGCGTGGCCTGACGCTGGTCTATGGCGGCGGCGCCGTCGGCCTGATGGGCATCGTCGCCAATGCCGCGCTCGAAGCCGGCGGCGAGGTCCATGGTGTCATTCCCCGCGCCCTGCGGGAGAAGGAGGTCGGCCACAACGCCCTGACCCGGCTCGAAGTCGTCGAGACCATGCACATCCGCAAGGCGCGGATGGCCGAGCTCTCCGACGGCTTCATCGCCATGTCCGGCGGCATCGGCACCTTCGAGGAGATCTTCGAGATCTGGACCTGGGGCCAGCTCGGCATCCACGGCAAGCCGCTCGGCTTCCTCAACATCGATGGCTTCTACGACCCGCTTGCCGCCTTCCTCGACAACACGACAAAGGCCGGCTTCATGTGGCAGGCCCATCGCGACATGGCGATGATGGAGACCGATCCGGCGGCGCTGCTTGGCCAGATGGAAGCCTACGAGCCGCAGACCCAGATCAAGTGGGTGGAGAAGTCGGAGACTTGAGGTCTCTCTATGGGATAGGAATTTTATCCTTGACATCGTGACGCTGATCGGGTAGAGATCAGGAACGCTCACGAAATGTGCCTGAGACGAACGAAGCCGCCGCGCTGCCCAGCCGGCGGCTTTTGCGTTTCCCGGCGCGAGACGACCATCCGCAAGTCCATTGGACTGCAATTTGGATTCATGTCCGCGCAGCGCCGGTGCAGCCGACAAATGAGCGCCCTGACAATTTGAATGGAGAGACTCATGACCGTTGTCACGCACGGCCGTACCGACACGCTGCTCGACTCCCTGGTCGGTATCGTCGACGGCAACACCACTGTGTGGGGTACGCCGTACTATATCAACGTTGGCGCCTTCCAGGCTGGCGACATCATCCAGGTCTTCGCCGATGTCGAGGCGGAGAACACCGCTTCCTACAATGTCGAGTTCGTCACGCAGGTCCTGCTGTCCTCGACCTGGGTGCCGAACAATGTCGACGCCGTGGCGGGCAGCCATATCCTGCTGCCGATCAACGGCTACAACGTCGACCCGATCGACCACTACTACTCCGAGACGCGCTCGGCCTCCTATCGTCTGCCCGCTGCTTTTCCCGGTGGCGTGATCCAGTTCCGATTGCGCACTCGCTCCTCGGCTGCGACCGGCGGCCAGAACGCGCTGTTCAAGCCGGGGCAGGGATTCCTTTCCTACACTGTCCTGCGCTGAACCTCTGGCCGCGGCACCATAAAAGGTGCTCGACAATGACCGGCCGCCGCGTGCGGCCGGTTCCTTGGCAGGGAAAGCAAACGGCATGTCTGAAGTAGATGACGCCGCCCCGGCTCTGCCGGCGGCGAAGCGCAAGCGCGCGCCGCGTGGCGGCCGCAAGGCGGTGATCGCCAAGCTCTGGAAGGCGACTCAGACCCAGCTCGAAGCGCATGAGGCACATTTGGCCGAGCTGCCGGCCGGCACGGCTGCGAGCGAGGTCGACGCCAAGACGCTCGCGACGCTCGCCCGCACGGTACGCGAGCTCGTCGCGCTGGATTCTGCTGCTGTGGGGGAAGGAGGGCGGTCCGAGGATGATCCCAGCCCTGCTGAAGGATTGCGCCGGATTGAAGAGCTTCGAAGCGAGCTTGGACGCCGTCTTGCGGCGCTTGCCGCCGAAGAAGCGGGTGCGGTTTCTGCGTCGCCTCATGGAGACGGCCTCGCCTGAAGAGCAGCAGGTCATCCTTACGACTTGGGCTGCATGGGCGCGACCGGATCAGTTTCCCGCCTTGCAGGACGACTGGTTCAGCTGGCTCGTCTTGGGTGGACGAGGCGCTGGCAAGACGCGAACCGGCGCTGAATGGGTGCGAGGTGCGGCGCTCGGCCGATGGCCATGCGCGTTGGAACCCGTAGGCCGCATCGCCCTTGTCGGCGAGACGCAGGCCCAAGTTCGCGACGTCATGATCGAGGGCGTCTCCGGTTTGCTTGCGATCCATCATCGCTGGGAGAAGCCGGTCTGGTCGCCGTCACGGCGCCGGCTCGAATGGGGCAATGGCGCGATCGCGCAGGTGTTCACCGCCGAGGATCCGGAAGGCTTGCGCGGGCCGCAATTCGGCGCCGCCTGGTCCGACGAGCTGGCGAAATGGCCGAACCTTCAGGAGACCTGGGATATGCTGCAGCTTGGCCTCAGGCTCGGCGAGCGGCCGCGTCAGGTGGTGACGACGACGCCGCGCCCGCTGCCGCTGATCAAGCGGCTGCTCGATGATCCACGCGTCGCCGTCAGCCGGGCGGCGACCAGCGCCAACCGCTTCAACCTGGCGCCGAGCTTTCTCGATAGCGTGCAGCAGGCCTATGGCGGCACGCGGCTCGGCCGGCAGGAACTCGAAGGCGAGATCGTCGAGGAGAGTGCCGATGCGCTCTGGAGCCGGGGATTGATCGAAGAATGCCGCGAGCGGGAAGCGCCGCCGCTGGCGCGGATCGTCGTCGCGGTCGATCCGCCGGCCTCCTCGTCGAAGCGGGCAGATTCCTGCGGGCTCGTCGCAGCCGGCATCGATCGAGACGGCATAGGGTATGTGCTGGCGGATGCGACGCTCGCTGGTGCGAAGCCGCATGAATGGGCAGCGGCTGCCGTCGCGCTCTATCGCCGGCTGGAGGCCGATGCGCTGGTCGTCGAGGTCAACCAGGGCGGCGAGATGGCGACAAGCGTCATCCGCGAGGTCGATCCCGGCGTGCCGGTCACGGCCGTCCGGGCCTCGCGCGGAAAATTTCTGCGGGCTGAGCCGGTGGCGGCGCTCTATGCGCAGGGCCGGGTGCGCCATGCCGGCGCGTTTCCGGCGCTGGAGGACGAGATGTGCGACTTCGGCCCGACCGGTCTGAGCTCGGGCCGCTCGCCCGACCGGCTCGACGCGCTGGTCTGGGCGCTGACCCATCTGATGCTCGGCCCGAAGGGAAGGCCGCGGGTGAGGGGGCTTTAGGGACAGCAGTCATTCCCGGACCGCGAGGCGGAGCCGGGAATCTCAGGACCATCTTGCATGAGATGCTCGGCTCAAGACCGAGCATGACGTGCGCTTCATAGCGAGACATCCATGCTCAATTTCCTTCGCAGCCTGCGCGGCTTCGCCGCGCCGGAACAGAAGCGCTCGCGCGTCGGGCCGCTGATCGCGTTGCACGAGGCCGGTCGCCCGGTCTGGACGCCGCGTGATTACGGCGCGCTGTCGCGCGACGGCTATCAGCGCAATCCGGTGGTGCACCGCTGTGTCAGGCTGATCGCCGAAGCAGCAGCGCAGACACCGCTCATCGCCAAGGTCGGCGAGCGCGAGATGCCGGAGCACCCGGCGCTGGCGCTGATCGAGCAGCCCAATCCGCGCCAGGGCGGCATCGCCTTCCGCGAGATGCTCTACGGGCATCTCCTCGTCGCTGGAAACGCCTATGTCGAGGCGGCGAGCATTGGCCGCGAGCCGCGCGAGCTCTATGCGCTTCGGCCCGACCGGATGCGCGTGGTGCCCGGGCGCGACGGCTGGCCTGAAGGCTATGACTATACGGTCGGGGCGCAGACCATCCGCTTCCGCCAGGACGAGGGCGCGCTGCCGCCGATCCTGCATCTGACGCTATTCCATCCGGTCGACGATCATTACGGCCTCTCGCCGATCGAGGCCGCTGCCTGCTCGCTCGATGTGCACAACGCTGCCGGCGCCTGGCACAAGGCGCTGCTCGACAACGCGGCGCGGCCATCCGGTGCTCTGGTCTATGACGGACCGGAAGGCGGCACGCTGACCGAAGCCCAGTTCGAGCGGCTGAAGCAGGAGCTGGAGGACGGTTTCCAGGGCGCACGCAATGCCGGGCGCCCGCTGCTGCTCGAAGGCGGGCTCGACTGGAAGCCGCTGTCATTGTCGCCGGCCGAGCTCGACTTCGTCGCGGCCAAGGGGGTCGCTGCGCGCGAGATCGCGCTCGCCTTCGGGGTGCCGCCGCTGCTGCTCGGCCTGCCCGGCGACAACACGCACGCCAATTTCGCCGAGGCCAACCGCGCCTTCTGGCGCCAGACGCTGATCCCGCTGGTCAGGCGCACGGCCCAGTCGCTGGCGCAATGGCTCGGCCCGGCCTTCGGCGATGCGCTCTCGCTCGAGCCCGACCTCGATGCGATCGAGGCGCTTGCGGACGAGCGGGAATCGCTCTGGCGGCGGGTCTCCGCCGCCGCATTCCTCAACGAAGACGAGAAACGTGAGGCGGTCGGTTATGGCCGCCGGGAGGTGTCGTCATGAGCCCCTTCGATGAAGCTGCGGCCGGCATCGTCGCCCGCGGCGATCTCGGCCATCTCGCGCTGTTGCTCTGGGCCTTCTGCGCCTCGGGGCTCGCGCTCTTTTCCCTGCGCGAGCTGATCGCCGCCAACCGGCGCTTTGACGAGTTCGTGCGCGAATTCGCCCGCTTCAACGCCCGCTACGAGGGAGGGGATTCATGAGCAAGACCGGTGGCAAGCCGCCGCCCAGGCCGGCTCCGGCCGCTGTCAGGTCGAGCGCTGCCGCGCCACGCTCCGGCCGACGGCCACGCGAGGTGTTCGGCCGCTTCTTCGAGACACTCGGGCAGCTCGACCCCAATGGTCGCGGCGGACGGGGAGGGGCGCGATGAGAGCCGCCATGCCTCGTTATCCGGCGTTGGCGCGCGAGGCCAAGTTCCTGGCGCAGCCCCTGGCCAGGATCGAGCCGGACGGCGCCTTCGAGGGCTATGCCAGCCTGTTCCGCATTGCCGACCTCGGCAAGGACGTGGTCGAGCCCGGGGCTTTCCGCGAAAGCCTCGCCCGCCGTGGCGCCGCCGGCATCAGGATGCTGTGGCAGCACGATCCGACCGAGCCGATCGGTCGCTGGCTCGAGCTACGCGAGGATTCGCGCGGGCTTTATGTCCGCGGGCGGCTTTCTCTCGCCGTGGCGCGGGCCCGCGAGCTGCATGCGCTGATGCGCGACGGCGCCGTCGACGGGCTCTCGATCGGGTTTCGCTCGCAACGCGCCCGCAACGAGCCACGCACCGGCCTGCGCCGATTGGAGAAGGTCGATCTCTGGGAGATCTCGCTCGTCACCTTCCCGATGCTTCCGCAGGCCCGCGTCAGCGCCGTCAAGGCGTTGCGGTCACCTTGCCGCGCCTCCTTTGCCTGAAACCATACCGAAGCTGCAGAACCACAGGAGAATCCATGACTGCGCTGAACCAGGCTCCCGAGACCAAGGCGACCGGCGAGGTCGCTGCCATCTTTGATGATCTGCGCTACACGCTGGAGGCCTATCGAGCCACCAATGACGAGCGGCTGGCCGAGCTCGAGACCCGCATGGGCGGCGACGTCCTGACGGGCGATAAGCTCGCCCGCCTCGATGATGCGCTCGACGAGACCCGTCGCCGGCTCGACCGGCTGAGCCTCGACAGTCGCCGGCCGGTACTGGGCGCGAGCGAGGAGCGCGACCCGACTGTTGCCGAGCATAAGGCGGCCTTCGCGTCTTATGTCCGCCATGGCGAGGCGACGGGTCTGAAGCGGCTCGAAGCCAAGGCTCTCTCGGCCGGCTCCGGCCCGGATGGCGGCTATCTCGCCCCCTCGACAGTTGAGGGCGAGATCCTGCGCCGCCTCACGACCGTGTCGCCAATCCGCTCGATCGCGACGGTCCGCACCATCTCCTCGGGCACCTACAAGAAAGCGTTCTCGACCACCGGCCCGGCTTCTGGCTGGGTCGCCGAGACGGCGGCCCGTCCGCAGAGCGGCACGCCGACCCTGGCCGAGCTCTCCTTCCCGGCGATGGAGCTCTACGCCATGCCGGCGGCGACGCAGACCCTGCTCGACGACGCCATCGTCGATATCGACCAGTGGATCGCCGAGGAGGTCGAGAGCGCCTTCGCCGAGCAGGAGGGCGCGGCCTTCGTCAGCGGCGACGGCGTCGACAAGCCCAAGGGCTTCCTCGCCTATCCGACCGCGGCCGATGCGAGCTGGAGCTGGGGCAATATCGGCACGCTGAAGACCGGCGTCGCCGGCGCCTTCGCCGCCTCGAACCCGTCCGACATCCTGGTCGATCTCGTCTATGCGCTGAAGGCCGGCTACCGCCAGAACGCCAGCTTCGTGATGAACCGCAAGACGCAGGCTGCAGTGCGCAAGTTCAAGGACTCGACCGGCCAGTATCTCTGGCAGCCGCCGGCTGCGGCCGGCGCGCAGGCGACGCTGCTCGGCTTCCCGGTCGTCGAGGCCGAGGACATGCCGAACGTCGCGACCGACTCGGTCTCGATCGCCTTCGGTGACTTCCGCCGCGGCTATCTCGTCGTCGACCGGGCGGGCGTGCGCATCCTGCGCGATCCCTACTCGGCCAAGCCGCACGTGCTGTTCTACACGACCAAGCGCGTCGGCGGCGGCGTCCAGGACTTCGCCGCGATCAAGGGGCTGAAGTTCTCGGCTTGATCGCTCGCTTCGGCTGCGTCAGCGACCAAACCACCAGCTGTAGCTCGCGTTCGGGCGCGCATCCTCGCGCGCCTGGCGCGGCTCGTCGCCATAGTTGAGCAGACGCTCGCTCGCTTCGGCGATCCAGGCGCGGTGGTCGCTGACCGGGGTGATCGCGGTGAAACCGCCGCAGATCAGCTTAACACGCGAGCTCAAGGGTCCGCTCGACCAGGAGACGATGCCGACGAGATCACGTGAACCGGACGGGCCACGCAACACGGGCCCGCCTGAATCGCCGCGACAGGCGCCGGCGCCGAGAACCTCCCCACGGTTCTCGGTGTCGACCGCGACCTTGACCGTGTTGGCGGTGGTGTAGTTGCCGGCATTGACCAGCGTGACCTCGCGAAGGGTGCGCGCGGTCTTCTTGTTGTTTTCGGAGGCGAGGCCGAAGCCCGCCATGGTCACGGTCTCGCCCTGCCACAACCCGCTACCGAGCGTCAGAGGCTGGATATCGGCAGGTAGCGGCGTGGCGAGGCGCAGCAGCGCCAGATCGGCGCCAGGCTGCGTACGTGGCGTCGTGCCGGGCACGAATGTCGGGTGCGGCAGGACCGCTGCGACCATATGCGTCCGGTTGCGGAAGCGCTTGTCGAGGCTGATCACGCGCACCGAACCGCCGGTCATCAGGCAATGGGCCGCCGTCAGTACCAGTTCGGAGGAGATTGCGGCGCCGGAGCAGAGCTCGCCGCGGCTGGTCTCGACCCGCAAGGTCGAGGCGCGTGCGCCATCGACCGTGCGCGAGGTCACGCCGCCGATCACAGCCTGTGCCGGCGCGGTCATCTGCAGACCGCTGCAAAAAGCTATCGCGACGATCGCGGCGCGCTTCGAATAGGTCACGGTCGAGGTCATCGCTGCCATGGCTTCAGTCTATGGTTTGCTGCGGCGCAGTCCAGTGCTGTTCGCGCCGGGCAGCCGTCACGGTGCGGTGGTCCAGTCGGCGCTCTCGCCCCAACCCGACAATGTGCGGTCGATCCAGCCGCGTTGGGGCGCGACCAGCACGCCTTGGCTGAGCAGGCCGCATTGCCTGCCGGATGGGCCGGTCGACCAGTTGGAAACGGCGACGACGCTGCCCGAGCCCGTGACGATCGGTCCGCCGGAATCGCCCTGGCATGCGCCGGCGCCCGGCCGCTTGCCGCCGGTCGCCGGATCGGCAGCCCAGATCAGGATACGGCCGGGACCGTAAGGCTCGACGGCGGTCAGTGCGGCTGAACGGTAAGTACCGGTCGTCTTCGCCTCGCCTTCGCGCGCGACACCGTAGCCTGCGAGCGTAACCGCTGACCCGGCTCTCGGCAGAGCGCCGTCGACCAGGGTCGCGGTCGCGAAACGCGCCGGCAGCGGCGCCGCCAGTCTGATCAGCGCGAGATCAATCGAGCGCCGCCGGTTCGCGACGGACTTGGCGTTGAATTCCGGATGCAGAGCGATCGCGTTCGGTTCGACCAACACCGGCTGGCCGCCGTCCTGCCAGTGAATGCGCAGGTCGACGCGGGCATCGGCGCAATGAGCGGCGGTGAGGATGGCGTGGCGCGACAGCACGATGCCGGTGCAGACGCCGCCGCGCGCGTTGAGGACCATCAGGGTCGAGCCGGCGATGGGGCCGCCCTCGCGCCCGCCGACCACAGCCGAGGCGGACCAGGGCGCAGCGAGAGCCGCTGCCAGGGCCGCAAGTCCAATCGCCGTTCTGCCGTGCATCGAGCTGTCTCCGCTGTCGGGCCGGGCTCGATAGCGCATCGCCGGCGCCATTCAAACCCGGAAGAGGAGAGACCATGACGCCGCTCGCCCTGACGCCGCCGGCCATCGAGCCGGTCTCGCTGTCGGAAGCCAAGGATTTCCTGCGGATTCTCGCCGATGACGAGGACGAATTGCTCGGGACCTTGCTTACCGCGGCCCGCCTGATGATCGAGGCCGCTTCCGGTCGCCTGCTGATCGAGCAGAGCTGGCGAGTCGTGCTCGACGCTTGGCCGCAAGGCGGCGAAATTCGCCTGCCGCTTTCGCCGGTGCGCAGCCTCACGGCTGCACGCGTCCATCCTCCCGCCGGCGCCGCTGAACTGGTTGCGCCGTCGTCGCTGACACTGGTCGAGGGCCCCGACCCGCCGCTGATCGGCGTTTCAGGTCCGGTCCCGGCGCCCGGCCGTGCCCGCTCCGCGATCGAGATCGACCTCGTCGCCGGCTTCGGCGCGACGCGCGACACGGTGCCAGCCCCGCTGCGGCAGGCCGTGCTTCGGCTCGCCTGCCGCTGGTTCGAGCATCGCGGCGACGTGGTCAGCCGCGATGCGATGCGGCTGCCGGCCGAGATCGCCGCGCTCGTCGCCCCGTTTCGCCGTGTGAGGCTGTAATGCTTCGCGAAACATCGAAAAGCCGCCGTCCTGTCGGCGCGCTGCGGCGACGCTTGCTGCTGGAGGCGCTCGTTGAAACGCCGGATAGCGCCGGCGGCCAGCTTCGCAATTTCGAGATCGTTGCTGCGGTCTGGGCCCAGGTCGAATGGCTCTCGGGCGACGAACGCTGGCGCGGCGAGCGGCCCGAGCAGGCGGCGAGCCACCGGATCACCATGCGCTGGCGTGGCGGCGTCGATGCAGGCCAGCGCCTGCGCGACGGCGATCAGATCTTCGACATTCGCGCGGTTGGCGATCCCGATGGCGGCCGCCGGCGCCTCATCTGCCTGGTCGAGGAGGTGAGCCGATGAGCGATGCCATCCTGCCGCTCCGGCGTGCCATCCACGCGCACCTGTTTGCCGATGCCGGCCTGACAGCGCTGATCGGAACGGGCCGCATCCATGACGAGCCGCCGCGCGCCCTGAACGGGCTTTATGTGGTCCATGGCGAGGTCACGGCCGAGGATTGGTCGACCGGCAACGACCGCGGTTGCGAACAGAGGATCTCGCTCGTCGTCTGGGCGGGTGAGAGCGCCTCCTCGCGCAAGGCGCTCGAGGCGGCTGCCCGGGTCGTTGCGAGCCTGGAAAGCGCCGCGCTCGCGCCGGAAGGCCACCGACTGGTCAATCTCGCCTGGCTCTCCTCGAAACTCGCTCGCGATCCAAAGACCCATCTGCCAACCGTGACGTTGACCTTCAGGGTCGTCACCGAGGCGCTCTGACCCACACGAAAGGACCGCCCATGCCTGCCCAGAAAGGCAAGGACCTGCTGCTGAAGGCCACCGATGCCGGCGGCAGCTTCGTCACCGTGGCCGGCCTGCGCGCCCGCCAGATCGCCTTCAACGCCGAGGCAGTCGACATCACCCATGCCGAGTCGGCCGGGCGCTGGCGCGAGCTGTTGGCTGGGGCTGGCATGCGCCGCGCCAGCATCAGCGGTGCCGGCATCTTCAAGGACGAGGCGTCCGACGCATTGGTCCGCCAGATCTTCTTCGATGGCGCGATCCGCGACTGGCAGGTGATCGTGCCTGATTTCTGCACGATCACCGGGCCCTTCCAGCTCTCGACGCTCGAATATCGCGGCGACCATACCGCCGAGGTCACCTTCGAGCTCTCGCTGGAATCAGCCGGCCAGCTCGCCTTCACGCTCGCTTGAGGGAAGCCACATGGTCAATCGCTACAGGGGCGAGGTCGCCCTGATGGTCGAGGGGCGGGCGTTGCCGATGCGGCTCACTCTCGGCGCGCTCGCCGAGCTCGAGGATGCTTTCTCGGTCGAAAACCTGCCGGCGCTGGGCGAACGCTTCGCCGCCGGGCGGCTTTCGGCCCGCGACATCACACGCATCCTGGCGGCGGGGCTGCGCGGGGCCGGCAGCGCGCTGGCCGCGGACGAGGTTGCCGCGCTGCCTTTCGACGGCGGGCTCAACGGCGCCATCGCAGCCGCGATCGCCTTGCTCGACGCGACTTTCGCTCCGGTCGGGGAGGTGGCGGAAGCCCGCCCTCCAATGCCGCCGGCAGCCTAGGCGCGCCGGCGGCGATCCCCTTTCCCTGGCGCGAGGTGATGGCCTTCGGGCTCGGGCGATTGTGCTGGCCGCCGGATGTTTTCTGGGCCGCGAGCCCGCGCGAAATCTTCGCCGCGATCGAGGCCCACTGGCCGCCTCAAGCGGTCGAAGCGCCCTCGCGTTCGACGTTGGGCACGCTGATGCAGGCCCATCCGGATCTCGTTTCTTGTGACCATGACGATTGGAAAGGCCGCATCGATGGCTGACGAAAACTCTTCCCCTTCCTTCGATTTCGGCGGTCTTCGCACGCTGAACACGCTGACCCAGAGCCTGACCAAGGCATCTCAAGCCTTCGGCAAGTCGATCACCACGGCCTTCGCCAACGGTATCGTCGAGGGCAAGCGTTTCGAGGACGTGCTGCGCGGCATCGGCACCTCGCTGAGCCAGAGCCTGCTGAAATCGGCGCTGAAGCCGCTGCAAAGCATGATCTCGAGCTGGCTCGGCTCCGGCATCAACAGCCTGGCCGGCCTCTTCACCGGCGGCAAGAGCGGCGGCGGTGGTCTGCCAATCTCGCCCTTCGCCGATGGTGGGATCGTTGCAGCGCCTTCGTATTTCGCCATGGGGCGCGGTCTCGGGCTGATGGGCGAGCGCGGAGCCGAAGCGATCATGCCCCTGTCGCGTGGTCCCGACGGCAAGCTCGGCGTGCGGGCCGCTGGCGGTGGCGAGCGGCGCCCGTTCAGCGTCACCGTCCAGGTCTCGACGCCCGACGCCGACAGTTTCCGCCGCTCCGAGGCTCAGGTCTCGGCCGCGGTTGCCCGCGCCGTGGCGCGCGGTAGCCGGGCGCTCTGACGAGAGGCCGCAGCACCATGAGATCGAAGGGAGTGCCGGCATGAGCGGCTTCCATGAGGTACGCTTCCCGACCGGGATCGCACGCGGTGCCCGTGGCGGGCCGGAACGGCTGACGCAAGTGGTGACGTTGGCCTCGGGCCGGGAGGTGCGCAACAGCCGCTGGGCGCATTCGCGCCGGCGCTACGACGCCGGTTTCGGGATCCGCACCCTTGATGGGCTCGCGGAGGTCGTCACCTTTTTCGAGGAGCGGCGCGGCCGGCTCTACGGCTTCCGCTGGCGCGATCAGCTCGACTGGAAGAGCTGTGCCTCATCGGCGGCGCCTGCAGCGAGTGACCAGCAGATCGGTGTCGGCGATGGCGCCACGCGGGTCTTCCAGCTCTGCAAACTCTACGGCGGCCTGCACGCTCCTTACGTCCGCCGCATCACCAAGCCGGTGGCAGGGACAGTGCTGATCGCGGTCGATGGTGTCGTGCGGGCTCAGCCGCCAGCCGTCTCCTGCGATCATGCCACCGGCGTGGTCACCTTCGCCGTCGGCCAGGCCCCGCCGGCTGGAGCCGTCATCAGCGCAGGGTTCGCCTTCGACGTTCCCGTCCGCTTCGACACCGACGCGATCGAGGTCGACCTGTCGGCCTTCGAGGCCGGTGACATCCCCAAGATCCCGATCGTCGAGGTCGCCGACTGAGGCTCGCCATGCGGATATTATCGCCAGAACTTGCCGCGCATGTCACCGGTGAGGCGACCACGCTTTGCCGCTGCTGGAGCCTGACACGCCGCGACGGCGCGGTGCTCGGCTTTACCGACCATGACCGCGATCTTGCGTTCGACGGTATTCTGTTCCGCGCGAATGCGGGCCTCGAAGCCGCCGAGACCAGCGCCGAGCTCGGCTTCGCGACCGGCGGCGGCGAGGTGCTCGGAGCCTTGGCGGCGAACGGGCTCAACGAGCCGGATTTGTCGCGCGGCCTCTACGATGATGCCCGTGTCGCGCTCTGGCTGGTCAACTGGGCCGATTCCAGCCAGCGCACCTTGCTGGAGACGGGCTTCGTCGGCGAGGTGAAGCGCAGCGACACCAATTTCACGGCCGAGGTCCGCGGCCTCGGCAAGGCCTTCGACGAGGAACGCGGCCGGCTTTACATGGCGAGCTGTTCCGCCGATCTCGGTGACGCCCGTTGTGGTGTCTCGCCGAGTTCGGCCGCTGCGACAGTCACGGCAACCGACGGTCGGTTCTCGATCACCGCGCCTGCGCTCTCAGGTTATGGCGACGGTTACCTCAGCGGCGGCCGGCTGGTCTTTACCGCTGGGGGCAACACCGGCTTCGCCACCGAGATCCGCAGCCATCGCGAGGACGGCGGCGCGGTCGTCTTGCAACTCTGGCAGGTTGCGCCGCAGCCGATCGTGGTCGGCGACGTCTTCACGGCCCAGGCCGGCTGCGACAAGCTTTTCACCACCTGCCGCAACAAGTTTGGCAACGGCGTCAACTTCCGCGGCTTTCCGCATTTGCCCGGCAAAGACTTCATCATTGGCAGCGCCGGAGCGGGCGATCCCGGCGCGGGTCCGTTCGACGGTGGGAGCCTGTTCCGATGACGGGCGCCGATACGACGCGCGAACGCATCGTCGCGGCGGCACGCGGCTGGCTTGGCACGCCCTATCACCATCAGGCGTCGCTGCTCGGTGTCGGCTGCGACTGCCTTGGTCTGGTACGCGGGATTTGGCGCGACCTTTATCGCGACGAACCCGAGCCGACGCCGCCCTATTCGCCCTACTGGGCCCAGCAAGGTGTGGGCGAGACACTGGCGCTGGCGGCGGAGCGTCACTTGCGGCCTCTTGATCTCGAAGCTGCGCAGCCAGGTGACGTCCTGCTCTTCCGCTGGCGTCAGCATCTGCCGGCAGCGCATTGCGCCATCCTGACCGAGCGGGACCGAATCCTCCACGCCCATGACGGCGCAGCGGTCAGTGAGGTCGCCTTCACCGGCTGGTGGCGCCGCCATCTCAGTCACGTCTTCGCCTTTCCGGAGCTCGACCCCTGATGGCCACACTCGTCCTGCAAGTTGCCGGTTCGGTGCTCAGAGCGGCCGTTGGTGGACCGATCAGTGCCATGATTGGCCGCTCGCTCGGCGCCATCGCCGGTGCGAGCCTCGACCAGGGCCTGTTCGGCGGCGGCGGTGGCACACGCATCGTCGAGGGGCCGCGTCTGAAGGAAATCGACGGCCTCGCCTCGACCGAGGGCACGCCGATCCCACGGGTCTACGGACGGGCCAGGCTCGGCGGCCAACTGATATGGGCGACGCGTTTCGAGGAGGAGGTGACGACCACGGTCACCCGTAGCAAGAGCGGCGGCAAGGGCGGCCAGAAGGCGCAGAAGACCTATGAGGCCACCTACAGCTACTACGCCAATCTCGCGATCGCGATCTGCGAGGGGCCGATCGCCTTCGTGCGCCGGATTTGGGCCGACGGGCGCGAAGTCGACTTCACCACAATGTCGCTGCGTATTCATCGCGGCTTCGAGAACCAGGAGCCCGACCCGCTGATCGCCGCCAAGGAGGTGGGCGCCACGCCGGCCTATCGTGGTACGGCCTATGTCGTGTTCGAGCGGTTTCCGCTTGCCAATTATGGCAATCGGGTGCCGCAATTCTCCTTCGAGGTGGTGCGCGAGGTGCCCGGCCTCGGCGAGATGATCCGCGCCGTGACGCTGGTTCCCGGCGCGAGCGAGTTCATCTACCAGCCGACGCTGGTCAATCAGGAGCCGGAGGCTGGTATCACCATTGCCGAGAACCGGCATCAACTGCACAGCGCCACCGATATCGACGGCGCGCTCATGCACTTGCTGGCTCTCTGCCCGAACCTACGGCGCATTTCCCTGGTGGTCAGCTGGTTCGGCGACGATCTGCGGGCGGATGCCTGCACCATCGCGCCGCGTGTCGAGATCATCGACAAGAACACGCCCGGCGCACCGTGGTCGGTAGCGGGCCTTGATCGGCTGACGGCCCGCGTCGTCAGCCAGTCGAACGGCAGGCCCGCCTATGGTGGCACGCCTTCGGACGAGAGCGTGATCGCGTTGATCCGGCGGCTGCGCCATGTGTTCGGGCTCGAAGTGGTGCTTTATCCGTTCGTGATGATGGACGTGCCGGCAGGCAACGTGCTGCCCGATCCACATACCGGCAACGCCTATCAGCCGCCTTATCCCTGGCGCGGTCGCATCACCTGCTCGCCGGCTCCGGCCCAGCCCGGGTCGCCCGACGGAACGTCGGCAGCGACGAGCCAGATCGCGAACTTCCTCGGTTCTGCGACGGCGGCCGATTTCTCGCTCGACGGTAACACGGTCGTCTGTGCTGTGGCCGGCGAATGGAGCTTCCGGCGTGCAGTGCTGCATGCTGCGATGCTCGCCAAGGCGGCCGGCGGCGTCGAAGGGTTCATCATCGGTTCCGAGCTGGTCGGCTTGACGCGAGTGCGCGGAGCTCCGGGCTATTATCCGATGGTCGACGGGCTGGTCTCTCTCGCGGCCGAGGTTCGCGCCATCCTGCCACCATCGACCAAGCTGACTTACGCCGCCGACTGGACCGAATACGGTGCCCATGCTCGCGATGGTGGGCAGGAGGTTCGCTTTCCGCTCGATCCGCTCTGGTCGAGCCCGCATGTCGACGCGATCGGGATCGATTATTATGCGCCGCTGTCGGACTGGCGCGATACGCCTGGTCATGCCGACCTTGCCGTTGCGCGCGGCCCCGCCGATGTCGACCACCTGCGCAATCGTCTGACCTCCGGCGAGGGCTACGACTGGTATTACGCCGACCTCTCTGGTCGCTATGCCCAGATGCGTCTGCCGATCGCGGATGGTGCCTTAGGCAAACCCTGGGTCTTCCGACAGAAGGACCTGCCGAATTGGTGGCTGAATCCACATGTCGAACGTTTCGCCGGTGCGGAGATCGGCGCCACTGGCTGGCTGCCTGGCGCAAAGCCAATCTGGCTGACCGAGATCGGCCTGCCTGCCGTCGACAAGGGCGGCAACTCGCCCAACGTCTTTCCCGATCCGAAATCGATCGATGGCGGCTATCCGCATTTCTCGACAAAAGCGCGCGACGACCTCGTCCAGGCGCGTGGGCTGGAGGCGATCCTTTCGGGTTTCGATCCCGCGCTCCCGGGATTCGAGCCGCAGCGCAACCCGATCGCACCTTCGCTCGGCCTGCGCATGGTCGATCCGGCCAATGTCTTCGTCTGGACTTGGGACGCAAGGCCGTTCCCTGCCTTTCCCGACTTGGCTTCGGTCTGGGCGGACGGGGCGAACTACGACACCGGCCACTGGATCAATGGCCGCCTCGAAGGTGTGACGCTCGACCGGCTGGTCCGCGCGATCCTGGCTGATTATGGTCTGCCGGTGCCGGACGAACTCGCCATCGACGGCTTCGTCGACGGCTATGTCCTCGACCGTCCAATCTCCGCGCGGCAGGCTCTCGAGCCACTCGCTCAGGCCTTTGGCTTCGATGCCAGCATGTCCTCCGGCAAGCTCGCCTTCCGCGGCCGCGCCGCGACCATCGCCCGCGCCTTGTCGGCGGATGACCTCGTGCTCGATCGCGATGGCCAGCCCTTTGAGCTGCGCCGGGCGCAGGAGAGCGAGCTGCCGCGCGAATTGCGTCTGGCCCATATCGACGGCAACGACGACTATCGTCAGGCGACGGCCCGCTCGCGGCGTCTTGCCGGCGCGGCGCGCCGGGAGAACGCTGTCGAACTTCCGGTGATTACGCGCCGTGCCGAAGGGCAGCGTCTCGCCGACCAGCGGTTGCAGGAGATCTGGGCGGGCCGCGAGACGCTCGAACTGGAGCTTTCGCCGCGCTGCGTCGATCTCGAGGCGGGCGATGTGGTCTCACTCGATGTTACCGGCCAAGCGCGCCTGTTCCGGTTGACGCGGATCAGTGATGGCCCGACCCGGCGCGCCAGTGCGCGCGCGGTCGAGCCTGCCATCTATCGCGGTGCGGCGGCAGGCGCGGTGGAGGGCGTGCGGCCTCCGAAGGTCAGGCCGCGGATCGCAGGGCGGCCGGACGCCCTGATCCTCGACCTCCCGATCGTGCGGGAAACGCCGCCTCCGCTACAATCGCTGGCGGCCTTCGCCGACCCTTGGCCCGGAGGGCTGGCGATCTGGCGCGCCGCCGAGGGCATGCCGTTCGCGCTAGCCGGCGTCGTCGAGGCACCGTCAATCATGGGTGAGACCTTGACCGAGCTCGTGCCCGGGCCGCTCTGGCGGACCGATCGGCTGGCCTCGGTCGATGTTCGTTTGCGCGGTGGCAGCCTTGCCTCGGTCGCGCCGGAAGCTGCGCTCGCCGGAGGCAATGCGCTCGCCTTCATCGATGCCGCGGGGGAGGTCGAGATCGTCACAGCGGCGCGGGTCGAACTAATCGGGGCGCGGACATTCCGGCTGTCGCAGATGGTGCGTGGGCTCGGTGGTTCGGAGTCAGCTGCGTCACGAATGTTGGCGCCCGGTGCACGCGTGGTCGTGCTGGATGGCGCGGCGGTCCCGTTGACGACGAGCCTCGACGATATCGGCCGGCATGTCCGCTACCGGATCGGCCCGCCCAATGCCGATGTCGCCGCCGCTTCGATGCGCGAGCTCTCCGCGACTGTCGGAACCGCTCCGTTGCGGCCGTTGGCGCCCGTGCGTGTCAGCGCTCGGCGCTTGTCAACGGGCATCGCCTTGAACTGGATCCGGCGCAGTCGCTTCGGTGGCGACTCCTGGGAGACGGCCGAAGTGCCGCTCGGGGAGGACACCGAGCGCTATCGGGTGACAATTCGAGCGGGTGGCGCGCCCGTCAGGATCGTCGAGGTCGATGTGCCGGCCATGCTTTATGAAGAGGTGCAGGAATTCGCTGACTTCGGTAGCCCTCAGGCCGCACTCGACGTCGAGCTGGCGCAGCTCAGCGTCGTCGCGGGATCGGGCGCTCCCTGGCGTGGACTCGTCGCGGTCCGCTGAGCGAGAGGCTGTTGGTGGCCTTGGATAGGGCTTGGGTGAGGTCAAACCGTCCGAATGCCAGGAGCGTTGCGCAGCCGATACCGCTGGTATCGGCAAGCGATGCGACGCCGCAGGCGGCCGGTTTCACCTCACCGCGTAGCGGCGTGGCGCTTTTGCCCCGATCGCGGCGTCGCTCGTCACGGCCAAGCCGAAAGGCTTGGCCGCACCAAGCTCCTGGCACTCGGACAAAATCGCCGACGCCCAAGTCCTATCCAAGGTCATCAACAGCCTCTAGCCTCACGCTGATGTTCATGGCGCATTCACGCATACCGCGCTAGCCCATGGCGATGATGCTGCTCGACCCCAACGTCGCGATTCTCGCGTTCGTCATCGCCACCGCTTCGCCGGTGGAGACGGTCGATTCGCCGCCGCCCATCTCCTGTCTGTCGGCTCAGGAAACGCGCGAGGCGGTGTCAGATGGCAAGGTTATGCAGCCTGCCACGGCATCCCGCCATGCCCGCGAGGCTGCCCCCGGCGAGGTCCTGCGGATCAGGCTCTGCCGCCAGGGCGACGAGTTCGTCTATGTGGTGACGACGATGAAGCGCGACGGCCGCGTCGCCCGGGTCACGCTCGACGGCGCTTCGGGCAAGGTGGCGGATATCCGCTAGTTCCGCTATGCCGCGTTCCTGATCCGCCAATCGGAGAAAAGCCGCCGTGCGACTGCTCGTCGTCGAGGACGACAAGGACCTCAACCGCCAGATCGTCAATGCGCTGGAGAACGCCGGCTATGCCGTCGACAAGGCTTTTGACGGCGAAGAAGGACTCTATCTCGGCGAGACCGAGCCCTATGACGCGGTGATCCTCGATCTCGGCCTGCCCAAGGTCGACGGCGTTGCCGTGCTGCAGGGCTGGCGCCGGGCTGGCAAGACCATGCCGGTGCTGATCCTGACGGCGCGCGATCGCTGGAGCGACAAGGTCTCGGGCTTCGATGCCGGCGCCGACGATTATGTCGTCAAGCCTTTTCATATCGAGGAATTGCTCGCCCGGGTTCGCGCCCTGCTGCGCCGTGCCGCCGGCCACGCGACTGCCGAGCTGATCTGCGGTCCGGTCCGTCTCGATACGCGCGCCAGCCGCGTCGTCGTCGACGGCAATCCGGTCAAGCTCACATCGCACGAGTATCGCCTGCTCGCCTATCTGATGCATCATCAGGGCCGCGTGGTCTCGCGCACCGAGCTGGTCGAACATCTCTATGATCAGGACTTCGACCGCGATTCCAATACGATCGAGGTCTTCGTCGGCCGCCTGCGCAAGAAGCTCGGCGTCGACGTCATCGAGACCGTGCGCGGCCTCGGCTACATCGCTGCCGCGAGAGCCGGATGATTTCAGTTGGAAACCGAAGATGTTTCCAACTGAAATCTGAATCCGTCTCTCATCAAAGAGTTAGAGCAGGATCCATGCGAAAAACCGGTTCCCACTTTTTCGCATCCTGCTCTAGAGCCTGAGGGCGTCATGCCGGTCACGCGGCAGCGTTTCTCGCTCGGCGCCCGGCTCTTCATCTCGGCCGCGATCTGCTGCGCTTTGGTGCTGATCCTCGCCGGCTTCGGCCTCACCACCTTCTATCGCCGCTCGGCCGAGCGCGGCTTCGACGAGCGTCTCAGTGTCTACATCAAGGAATTGGTTGCCGACCTTGCGGCGCCGCCCGAGGCCGAGCGTCAGGCGATCGGCGACCTCGGCGAGCCGCGCTTCGACCTGCCGCTCTCCGGCTGGTACTGGCAGATCATCCGGCTCGACGGCGAGCGCCCGACGATACGCACCTCGCGCTCCCTGGTCGGCGGACAATTGCCGAAACTGCTCGACCAGAACTTGCAGCCGAATACGCGCGGCCTGCGCGAGAGCTATGTCTCGGGACCGGATGAACGGCGCCTGCGGGTGCTCGAGCGCGAGATCGATGTCGGTGAGGATGGACGCTTCACCGTCGGCGTTGCGGCCCCGGCTGACGAGATCGAGGGCGACATCCGCGATTTCCGCTTCGCCCTGACGCTGACCTTCCTGTTCCTCGGCCTCGCCTTGGTCGCCTCGACCATTGTCCAGGTCCGCTTCGGCCTGCGCCCGCTCGCACGCTTGCGCGCCGCCGTCGGGACGGTACGAACCGGCGAGAGCACGCGCATCGCCGGGCGCTATCCGCCCGATCTGGCGCCGCTGGCAGGCGAGCTCAACCAGCTCATCGACGCCAACCGCGAAATCCTGGAGCGCGCCCGAACCCAGGTCGGCAATCTCGCCCATGCGCTCAAGACGCCGCTCAGCGTGATGCAGAACGAGGCAGAGGCCGGGCAGGGCGCTCTGTCCCAGACGGTTCGTCATCAGGCGGCGATCATGCGCGATCAGGTCCAATATTATCTTGACCGGGCCCGGGCCGCCGCCTTGTCCGGCGCGCTTGGTGGCGTCTCCGAGATCGCGCCTTCGCTCGACGCGCTGATCCGGACCTTCGAGAAGATCGCGCAGGGCAGGGCGATCGAGGGCAGTCACACCGTTCCTGCCGGCGCCCGCTTTCGCGGCGAAAAGCAGGATCTCGAGGAAATGCTCGGCAACCTGCTCGACAACGCTTTCAAATGGGCGCGTACGGAAGTGCAGATCAGCCTCGCGCCGGAAACGCAGGCACCCGAGGGGCGCATCGTCCTGTTGATCGACGATGACGGAGCTGGTCTTCCCGACGAGGCGATGGCCGAGGTCCTCAAGCGCGGCCGCAGACTCGACGAGACGACGCCTGGATCTGGCTTAGGCCTTTCGATCGTCGTCGACCTCGCCAAGCTTCATGGCGGCGGCCTCTCGCTGGAGCGTTCGCCGCTCGGCGGCCTTCGGGCGCGCCTCGTCCTCCCGGCGGTCTGACGCCGCATTGCCCGCGTGACCCTTTGTCGCCATCTTCGGACATGAACCGGCACCTTCGAACGGTTATGAACGGCGAATGCTGATCTGGATCATCTTCGCGGCCATGACGGGGGCAGCGGTCATGGCGGTGCTCTGGCCGCTTGGCCGCCGGGCACCGGCGCTCACCGCTGACACGGCTGGAGCGACCGCGCTCTACCGTGCTCAGCTCGCCGAGATCGATCGCGATCTTGGCCGCAAGCTGATCGGCGGTGCCGAGGCCGAGGCGGCCAAGACCGAGGCGGCGCGCCGGCTTCTGCGCGAGACGGCGACGGAAGCGATGCCGGCCGGCGAGAGCGAGCCGGCGCTGCGTCGGCGCCGCGCGGCGTCTGCGATCGCGTTGTCTTGCGTGCCTCTGCTAGCTTTGCTGATCTACGGCGCCTATGGCTCGCCAGCCGTCCCGGATCAGCCGCTGGCGGCGCGGATGAAGGCCAGCCCCGCGCAGGATTTCGAGCTGGCTCTCGCACGGATCGAGTCCCATCTCGCCGTCAACCCCACCGATGGCAAAGGCTGGAGCGTGCTCGCCCCGGTCTATCTGCGTCAGGGACGTTTCGACGATGCTGCAAAGGCTTTTGCCAACGCGATCCGCCATGACGGCGCGACGACCGAGCGATACGGCGGCCAGGCCGAGGCGCAGATCCTCGCCGCTGGCGGCGTGGTCACGGCCATGGCGCGTGCAAGCCTGGCCGAGGCGCTGAAGCTCGATCCGATCAATCCGCGTGCCCGCTTCTTCATGGCGATCGCGCAGGAGCAGGACGGGCAGGTGCCGGCCGCGATTGCGGCGCTCAAGGCCCTGCTCGGCGATGCACCGGCCGATGCGCCCTGGATCGCGACGGTCCGCGAGCGCCTCGACGGACTGGAACGCTCTTCCCCGCCGGCCGATGCGATCGCCAGCCTGCCCGAGGCCGAGCGTATGACGGCGATCCGCGGCATGGTCGATGGCCTTGCTGCACGGCTCGCCGAGAGCGGCGGCAGTCTCGCCGACTGGTCGCGACTGATCCGCTCGCAAGCGGTTCTGGGCGAGCGCGATGCGGCGCAGAAGTCGCTCTCCATCGCCCGCGAGCGCCTGGCCTCTGATCAGGCCGCAGCCTCCGCCCTTGATGGCCTGCGCACCGAGCTCGGCCTGCAGGAGGCGGCACGGTGACCGTCCAGGCCGGCATCCCCGCCACGCCGCCGCGCAGGCGCTTGACCCGCAAGCAACGCCGCCTCGTCGTGATCGCCTCGGTCGGTGTCGTGCTCGGCCTCGCAGCCGGGCTGGTCGCCTACGCACTGCGGGATTCGATCGTCTTCTTCTACGGGCCGACCGAGATCGTCGAGAAGGGCCTCACGCCCGGCACGCGCCTGCGTCTGGGTGGTTTGGTCGAGACAGGGTCGGTCGAGCGCGGCCCTAATCAGCGGGTCAACTTCTCAGTCACGGACGGGAAGACCAGGACCATGGTCAGCTACACCGGCCTGCTGCCGGATCTCTTCCGCGAAGGGCAGGGCGTGGTGACCGAAGGCGTGCTCGAAGCGCCCGGACGTTTCCGCGCCGATTCCGTCCTCGCCAAGCATGACGAGACCTATATGCCGCGCGAAGTTGCCGACGCGCTGAAGAAGCAGGGCCATTGGCAGCCCGGCGAAGCCAAGGCCGGCGCGCCCGCAGCGCCGGCGATGAAGTAGGGCCGCTCCGATGTTCGTCGAAATCGGCCATTTCGCTTTGGCGCTGGCGCTCGGTGTCGCGGTTGTCCAGACGATCGTGCCGCTTTGGGGCGTGGCCAGGAACGACCCCGCTCTGGCCTCGGTTGGGCCAGCGGCGGCGATCGCCTGCTTCCTTCTGGTCGCGCTCTCCTTCGGCTGCCTGATGATGTCCTATGCGACATCCGACTTCTCGGTCGAGAACGTCGTCGCCAATTCCCATTCGACGCAGCCGCTGATCTACAAGCTGACCGCGGTCTGGGGGAATCATGAGGGCTCGATGCTGCTCTGGGTCCTCATCCTGGTCCTGTTCGGCGCGCTGGTCGCGCTGTCGCGCCGCTCGCTGCCGGCGAAGCTGCGGGCCGGCACGCTTGCGGCGCAAGGCAGCGTCAGCGTCGCCTTCCTCGCCTTCACGCTGCTGACCTCGAACCCGTTCCGGCGCCTCGTTCCGGCCCCGGGGGAGGGGCAGGACCTCAACCCGATCCTGCAGGACCTTGGCCTCGCGATCCATCCGCCGCTGCTCTATGTCGGCTATGTCGGCTTCTCGATCACCTATGCCTTCGCCGTGGCGGCATTGATCGAAGGCAAGATCGACGCGGTCTGGGCCCGCGCCGTCCGCCCCTGGACCTTGCTGGCCTGGACCTTCCTGACGCTCGGCATCGCGATGGGCTCCTACTGGGCCTATTACGAGCTCGGCTGGGGCGGCTGGTGGTTCTGGGACCCGGTCGAGAATGCTTCGCTGATGCCTTGGCTCGCAGGCACGGCGCTGATCCACTCGACCGTGGTGATGGAGAAGCGCGACGCCCTCAAGGTCTGGACGATCCTGCTCGCGATCCTGACCTTCTCGCTCTCGCTGCTCGGCACCTTCATCGTCCGCTCCGGCGTGCTGACCTCGGTGCATTCCTTCGCCAGCGACCCGCAGCGCGGCCTCTTCATCCTCGGCATCCTCATCGCCTTCATCGGCGGCTCGCTGGCGCTGTTCGCCTGGCGTGCGCCGCTCCTGAAGCAAGGCGGCCTGTTCGCGCCGGTCTCGCGGGAGAGCGCCCTCGTCGTCAACAACCTCTTCCTGGCGACGGCCTGCGCCACTGTCTTCATCGGCACGCTCTATCCGCTCGTGCTCGAGATGGTGACCGGCGACAAGATCTCGGTCGGCCCGCCCTTCTTCAACGCCACCTTCGTGCCGCTGCTGGTGCCGCTCTTGCTGCTGCTGCCGATCGGCCAGACGCTGGCCTGGAAACGCGGTGACCTGCTCGGCGCTGCCCAGCGCGCCCAGATCGCCTTCGGCGTTGGCGTGATCACGACGCTGGCGATCTTCGCCTTCGTCCGCGGTGGCCCGGTGCTGGCGCCGCTCGGCATCGGCCTTGGCGTCTTCCTCGTCATAGGGGCGTTCTGGGAGGTCGGCGAGCGCATTATCGGTCGTGCCAGCGGTGCCTCGGCTATGCTGTCGCGAGCGAAGGGCCTGCCCCGCTCGGCCTGGGGCAGCGCGCTCGGCCATGCCGGCGTCGGCATCAGCGTGATCGGCATTGCGGCTACAGCCTGGGGCACCGAGGCGATCGGCATGCTCAAGGTCGGCGAGAGCCTGACCAGCGGCCGTTACACCGTGACGCTGGAGGCGGTCACGCCGCGTACCGGCCCGAACTATCGCGAGGACGCTGCCCGCTTCCGTATCCTCGCCGATGGCCGCGAGCTTGAGCCGGTCGAGGCGATGAAGCGCATCTATACGGCGCGCGCCATGCCGACCACCGAGGCGGGCATCCGCACTGTCGGATTGGGGCAGGCCTATATCAGCCTGGGCGAGCTCGACGACAGCGGCGCCATTGCGGTCAAGCTGCACGACAAGCCGCTGATCCTCCTGATCTGGATCGGCGCGCTGGTGATGGCGGCGGGCGGTGGGCTCTCACTCACCGACCGGCGCTTCCGATTGGCCGCGCCGCGGCGCGTGCCGGCACCGGCTGCACTTCCGCAGCCGGCCGAGTGAACACGATGCGTGCTGTCCTGCTCTTTCTGGTCGGGCTATTGGCGTTCTCGGCTCCGGCTGCTGCCGTGCAACCCGACGAGGTGCTGAAGAACCCGGCGCTGGAGCAGCGCGCGCGGGGAATCTCCTCCGGCCTGCGCTGCCTGGTCTGCCAGAACCAGTCGATCGACGATTCCGATGCGCCGCTCGCCAAGGACCTGCGCATCCTGGTGCGAGAGCGGCTCACTGCCGGTGACAGCGACGGCGCCGTGATCGATTTCGTCGTCGCCCGTTATGGCGACTTCGTCCTGCTGCGTCCGCCGATGAATGTGCGCACGATCGCGCTCTGGGCCGCGCCCTTCCTGATCGTGCTGTTCGGGGCCGCCTTCCTCTGGCGCCAGCGCAATCGCAGCTCAGCTCCGGCCAGCGTCGCGCTGACAGCCGAAGAGCAGGCGAGGCTCGACGAGTTGGTAAAGCGCAGCGACGGCTAGATCGGCCTAGCGGCTGATACCGCAGCTCCGGAAAAGCTCTGCCCGGTATGCATTGTCGCTACGCCCGGCGATTGCGTAGCCGCGAGGGCTGCCGGGAACGGGCGTTTCGTATGCGAAGAGCGCGTAGGTTCGGGCGAAGCAGGCGGCTTGCTCTCCGGAATGTCCGCGCTGGGCCGCCACCCTCAGGCCGGCACGATGTGCAGACCCGGCCCTGCCGGACGATGAGCCCGCCGCGCGCTGCCTGAGGTCGCCCAGCCGGTCGACGCCGCAGCGTCGTTGCTGCTCGGCGTTGTAGGCCGGTGTCGAGGCGGCGAACCAGCTTTTCCTCCCGTTTGGCTTTTCGACGACCACCGCGTGCTTGGCGAAGACCCGCCCATAGCATTCAGGGTTGTCGTAGCCGCGGCGCTGCGCAAGGCGCACTCCGGTTTCATAGGCAGGCATGTCCTGTGCCAGGGCTCTTTCCCCGACGACCAGCAATGCGGCGAGGGCCATATATCCAATCGCGTGTTTCATTTCGGCTTGCTCTTATCGCGCGCATCGACTGTAGGGAGCATTGTGACCGATCCGGCGTCAAGCCAACTCCTGCCCGATGCCGCGCCAACCTTACGAAACTGTCATCATCGGGCGAAATCCGGGTAAGGCGCCGCCCGCCATGGTCCACGTCACGAAGCAGGGAAGGCCCTGCCTCCCGCATCGAGGTGAGAACCATGACCACCCAAGAGAACAACGCCCCCGAGACCACTGTCCGCTCGCCAGCCACCGCCCGCTCGATCCTGAAGCGCAGCGCGATCGTCGCCGGCGCGGCGACGCTCAGCATCGGCCTGATGGCCGGTCTCGCCGACAATTTCCTGAACACTCACGGCGCCGCCAACGCACAGCCGATCCAGCTCTCCGGCCTGCAGCAGACGCAGCTGCCGTCCTTCGCGGATGTGGTCGACCGGGTTAAGCCGGCCGTCGTCTCAGTCCGCGTCAAGGCCAAAGTCGTCGCCAGCGCCGATGAGAACGGTCCTGCCGGCATCGAGGGCCTGCCCCCCGGCCACCCGCTCGAGCGCTTCCTCCGCCGCTTCGGCGAGGAGGGCATGGGCCCCCGCGGTCCGCAGCAGCCACCCCGCGCGCAGCTCTCGCAGGGGTCGGGCTTCTTCGTCAGCCAGGACGGCTATGTCGTCACCAACAACCATGTCGTCGCCAACGCGGCCGAGGTCCAGCTCGTCACCGATGGTGGCAAGACGCTGTCGGCCAAGGTGATTGGCACCGATCCGCGTACCGACCTCGCACTGCTCAAGGTCAACGAGTCCGGCAACTATCCCTTCGTCCAGCTCGCCGCGGGCAAGCCGCGCACCGGTGAATGGGTGCTGGCGGTCGGCAATCCGTTCGGCCTCGGCGGCACCGTGACTGCTGGCATCGTCTCGGCCCAGGGACGCGATATCGGCTCCGGCCCCTATGACGACTTCCTGCAGATCGACGCGGCGGTGAACCGCGGCAACTCCGGTGGTCCGACCTTCAACCAGAGGGGCGAGGTCGTCGGCGTCAACACCGCGATCTACTCGCCCTCGGGTGGCAATGTCGGCATCGCCTTCGCGATCCCGGCCGCCACCGTCCAGAGCGTCGTCGAGCAGCTCAAGGAGCATGGCTCGGTCGCCCGCGGCTTCATTGGCGTGCAGATCCAGCCGGTCACGGCCGAGGTCGCCGACGCGATCGGCCTGAAGGACGCCAAGGGCGCGCTGATCGCCGAGGCGCAGTCGAACGGCCCTGCCGCCAAGGCTGGCCTGAAGCGCGGCGACACCATCCTTGCCGTCAACGGCGAGAAGATCGCCGATGCGCGCGAGTTGTCGAAGAAGATCGCGACCTTCGCGCCGGGCACCAAGACCAGCCTGACGATCTGGCGCGACGGCAAGGAGCGCGAGGTCTCGTTCGAGGTCGGCCGCCAGCCGGCGGCCTGACCCGGGTCGATCCAAGTTGGGGCATGCTCTCGCGCGTAGCGTCAGTTGATCTGCGAGAGCATGTCCCGGGCGGATGGTGTCTCCCGGCTGTCACGTCGCCCCCTGCCGGGGATACCAGCCGTCACGGCGGCAGGTCGGATCGTCACCTCCGGCCTGCCGCTTTTCCTTTTGTTGAGTTAGGTTGCCGCCATGCGACTCCTGATCGTTGAAGACGATGCCGAGGCGGCAGCCTATCTGGTCAAGGCCTTTCGCGAGGCCGGTCATGTCGCCGACCATGCCCCCGATGGGCTCGAGGGCTACGCCATGGCCCAGGGCGGCGGCTATGACGTGCTCGTCGTCGACCGCATGCTGCCGCGCATGGACGGGCTTTCGGTGATCCGCTCATTGCGCGAGCAAGGCGAGACGGTGCCGGCGCTGATCCTGTCCGCGCTCGCCCAGGTCGACGACCGGGTGAAGGGCTTGCGCGCCGGCGGCGACGACTACTTGCCGAAGCCCTATGCCTTCTCCGAATTGCTCGCTCGGGTCGAGGTGCTCTCGCGCCGTCGCGGCTCGCCGGCCTCCGAGCCGACGAGCTATCGCACCGGTGATCTCCTGCTCGACCGACTGGCGCATCGCGTCACCCGCGCCGGTGAAGAGATCATGCTGCAGCCGCGCGAATTCCGCCTGCTCGAATATCTGATGAAGCATGCGGGCCAGGTCGTGACCCGCACCATGCTGCTGGAGAACGTCTGGGACTATCACTTCGATCCGCAGACCAACGTCATCGACGTCCATGTCTCGCGGCTGCGCTCCAAGGTCGACAAGGGCTTCGAGCATCCGATGATCCACACCATCCGCGGCGCGGGATACATGGTCCGTGACTCAACTCGCTGACCGCCGGGCCCCGGAAGCCGCAGCGTCGTCCGGCCGCCTGCGCTTCCTGCCGCAACTCGTCCGCACCACCGCATTCAAGCTGACGGCGCTGTATCTCGTCGTCTTCGCGCTCTTTGCCGTCTTCGTGCTGGGCTATGTCGCCTGGAATGCCAAGAACCTGCTCGACGACCAGATCCGCTCGACCATCGACGCCGAGATCCAAGGCCTCGCCGAGCAGCAGCGTCTCGGCGGCATCAGGCGCCTCGTGCAGATCATCGAGCGGCGCTCGCGCGGACCGGGCGCCTCGCTCTACCTCGTCACCACCCCGCTGGGCGAGCGCATCGCCGGCAATATCGAGGCGCTGCCGCCGGGCACGCTCGACCGGCAGGGCGAGAGCGAGATCGAGTATGCCCGCTCCTCCGAGGCGCTCGACCAGACCAACCACGCCATCGTCCGCGTCTTCATGCTGCCGGCGGGCTTTCGACTGCTGGTCGGCCGTGATGTCGAGGAGCGCGAGCGCCTGCGCGTCGTCATAAAACGTGCGGCCGCCTGGTCGTTCCTGCTCGTCGTCGTGCTCGGCTGCTTCGCCGGCTGGTTCGTGGCGCGTCGGGTGCTGAAGCGCATCGACGGCATGAACGACACGGCCCGCTCGATCATGGCTGGCGACCTCAAGGGCCGGCTCGCCATCGCCGGCACCGGCGATGAACTCGACCGGCTCGCCGAGAACCTCAACGCCATGCTCGACCGGATCGGCGAGCTGATGAGCGGCATGCAGCAGGTCTCGGACAACATCGCCCATGACCTCAAGACGCCGCTGACCCGCCTGCGCAACCGTGCCGAGGAAGCCTTGCGCACCGCAACGTCGCCCGAGCAATTGCGTGCGGCGCTCGACGGCGCGATCGACGAGGCCGACGGGCTGATCCGCGTCTTCAACGCGCTCCTGATGATCGCGCGGCTGGAGACCCGCCAGATCACCGACAGCATGGCGCCGCTCGACCTTGCGGAGATCGTCGACGGGCTCTCCGAGCTCTACGAGCCTCTGGCCGAGGAGGCGGGGCTCACTTTGTCCGCCTCGGTCGAGCCTGGCCTCTCGCTCACCGGCAATCGCGAGCTGATCGGCCAGGCACTGGCCAATCTGATCGACAACGCGCTGAAATACGGCAAGCCGGAAGGCGATGCGCCGGCGACTGTCGCGGTCACGGCAAGGCGTATCGGCGAAACGATCGAGCTCGGCGTGGCCGATCATGGCGCCGGCATTCCCGAAGCAGATCGCGGCCGTGTGCTGGAGCGTTTCGTCCGGCTCGACCAGAGCCGTACGAAGCCGGGCTTCGGGCTCGGGCTCGCGCTCGCTTCGGCGGTCGCGCATTTGCACGGCGGTGCGATCCGCCTGTCGGGCAATGCGCCGGGGCTCGATGTCGTGATGTTGCTGCCGGTTGCGCCGCCTTCTGTGGACAGGCCTCTCCCGGAGGCACCTGCGGGCTCGACATCGCAGCCGAACGGGGCAGGGTTCCAGTCGGCTTGACGAAGAGCTGGAAGGCTCCCTGAGCCGGTTGTCGCGGAGGTCGGTGTGGGCGAGCCGTTATGCGAACGCCTGAAGGCGGCCCCGATCCTGCCGGCGCGCGGCAAGGTCGAGGCGCTCTGGCGTGGGGATCTGATCGAGCGTCTGTTCGATGCGGATGCCGGCGAGCGGCTCGTCGCCCATCTTGTGGGCAATGAAGCGTCGGCTGCGCTGGCGGCCGGCATCCTCGCCCATTCTCCCTTCCTGACGCAGATCATGCGGCGCGATCCGGACGGTCTGCTCGCCTCGCTGACCACCGATCCGGATGAGCGCCGCGACGCGCTGCTCGCCGGCATCGCCGCCTTCGCTACATCAGAGACGGCGACCGCTGATCTGATGCGCGAACTGCGCCGCTTTCGGCAGGCAATGGCGCTGCTGCTGGCGCTCGCCGATATCGGCGGCGTCTGGCCGGTGGAGACGGTCACCGCGGCGCTCAGCGCCACCGCCGACATGGCGGTGAAGCTTGCGACCGAGCATGCGCTGCATCAGGCTGCCGGCCTCGGCCGGATCGAGCTTCCGGACCCGGCCGAACCCGGCAAGGGCTCGGGCCTCGTCGTGCTGGCGCTCGGCAAGCATGGCGCTGGCGAGCTGAACTATTCCTCCGACATCGACATCGTCGTCTTCTTCGATCCGGAGATGGCCGAGGCCGCCGGCGTCGGCGAGCCGACGAGCTTCTTCGTCAAGCTCACCCAGCAGATCGCCCGCATCATCCAGGAGCGCACGCCGGACGGCTATGTCTTTCGCGTCGACCTACGCCTGCGGCCCGATCCGGGCTCGACCCATGTCGCGGTCGCCTTGCCGACGGCCTATGCCTATTACGAGACGGTCGGCCAGAACTGGGAACGCGCCGCGATGATCAAGGCGCGGCCCGTCGCCGGCGACCTCGATCTCGGCCGCCGCTTCATCGCCGATCTCGCCCCCTTCATCTGGCGCAAATACTTCGACTTCGCCGCCATCGCCGACATCCATGCGATGAAGCGCCAGATCCAGTCGGTGAAGGGCTTCGAGACGCTCAGCCTGCCCGGCCACAACGTCAAGCTCGGCCGCGGCGGCATTCGCGAGATCGAGTTCTTCGTCCAGACTCAGCAGCTCGTCTTCGGCGGAAGGCGCCCGGCGCTGCGCGGACCGCGCACGCTCGACATGCTGGGCGAGCTCACCAGGGAAAACTGGATCAGTCCGCAGGCGCGTGACGAGCTGACGGAATCCTATTGCTGGCTGCGCACCATCGAGCACCGGCTGCAGATGCGCCATGACGAGCAGACGCAGACGCTGCCGACGGACGGCGCCGATCTCGACGCCTTCGCCCGCTTCTGCGGCTACCCCACGGCCAAGGCCTTCGGCAAGGATCTGGAAGCACACGCCAGGCGCGTCGAGGGCCACTACGCCTTGTTGTTCGAGGATGCCCCGAGCCTTGCCAGTGAGGCCGGCTCGCTCTCCTTCACCGGCACCGAGAACGATCCGGAGACCTTGGCGACGCTGAGCAAGCTCGGCTTCCGCCAGCCGGCGGCTGCGGCCGAGACGGTGCGCGGCTGGCATTTCGGCCGCCGCGCCGCCGTCACCAGCGCCCGCGCTCGCGAGGTTCTGACCGAGCTGACACCAGCGCTGCTGGTCGCGCTCGGCCGCACCACCGATCCGGACGGTGCGCTCGCCCATCTCGACAACGCCTTCGTGCGCATGCCGGCGGCGGTCGAATTGCTGACCCTGCTGCGCTCGCACGAGGCCCTGCTGCAGCTCTTCGCCGAGATCCTCGGCAGCGCACCGCGCCTCGCCAAGGTCGCCGCGCTTTACCCGCATGTGCTCGACGCGGTGATCGATCCCGCCTTCAGCGCCCCGCGGCACGATGCCGAGCGGGTGGCGCAGCGCGTGCGCGCCATGGTCGGTGCGCCGCCGCCCAGCGTCGAGGACGGGCTCGACCGCATGCGCGATGCTGCCCGGCAGGAGAATTTCCTTGTCGGTGCCCGCCTGCTCTCCGGCGTGGTCAATGCCGAGCAGGCGGCGCACGGCTATGCCGCGGTCGCCGAGGCCTGCATCCGCACCGCCTTCGACGACACCCGCGCCGCCTTTGCCGCCGACCATGGCCTTGTTGCGGGTGCCGAGGCCGTAGTTCTCGGCATGGGCCGTCTCGGCGCCGGTGAACTCACGCCCTCATCCGATCTCGACGTCATGCTGCTTTATGGGCGGCCGGACGACGCCGAGGCCAGCGCTGGCGGGCGTCCGCTCGATCCCGTGACCTGGCATGTCCGTTTCACCCAGCGGCTGATCGCGGCGCTGACGGTGCCGACCCGGCGCGGCACGCTCTATCAGGTCGACATGCGCTTGCGGCCCTCAGGCAACAAGAGCCCGGCTGCGACGCAGTTCGAAGGCTTCAGGGCCTATCATCAGGGCGAGGCCGAAATCTGGGAGGAGATGGCGCTGACCCGTGCCCGCGTCGTCGCCGGAGATGCCGGCCTGCGGGCGAAGGTCGAGGCCGCGATCCGGGACATCCTGCTGCGCAAGCGCGAGCCGGGCAGGGTCGCGGCGGCCGTCGCCGAGATGCGGGCGCTGATCGCCAAGGAGAAGGGCGAGAATGATCCCTGGGACCTCAAGCTCGCCGCCGGCGGGCTGACCGATCTCGACTTCCTCGCGCAGTTCCTGGTGCTCGCCCATGGGCATGATCATCCGCAGCTTCTCGCCCGCACCACGGCTGGCGTCTTCACTGCCGCACGCGATACCGGCGTCATCGCGGCGCAGGATGCCGAGCGGCTCGCGGGCGCGGCGCGTTTCATCGGTGACGTCCAGCTCTGGCAGCGTTTCGCGGTGGAGGAAGGCTTCGATCCCAAGTCCGTGCCGGGCCGCGTTCTGCGCCGGATCGCGACGGCCGTCGGACTGCCTGATGCCAAGATGTTGAAGGCCGAGCTCGACGAGACGCGTGCCGCGGTGCGCGGTCTGTTCAAGCAGATCCTGGGTGCCGCGCAGAAGAGATGAGCTCTTCGCTCAGGCCGCCCGCTCCAGCTCGGATCCGGCCGAGCTCTTCAGCGGCAGGTGAACCATCACGATCGTGCCCGAGCCCATGATCGAGCGGATCCGGAGCGAGCCGCCATGCAGTTCGGCGAGAGAGCGGGCGATGGCGAGGCCGAGGCCGGAGCCGCCATGGCTGCGTGCCAGCTCGCCCTCGACCTGCTCGAACGGGCGGCCGATCCGGCCGAGCTTCTCGCGCGGAATGCCGATGCCGGAATCCTCGACATAGAGGTTGAGCGCGTCGGGCGCCGGCTTGACGCGCACCGCGATCTGACCGCCCTCGGGCGTGAACTTGATGGCATTGTCGACGAGGTTGCCGACGATCTGGAAGAGGGCGTGGGAATCCGCCTCGAGGCGCAGATCGCTGCCGATATCGCTGGTGAGGGAGAGCCGCTTGTGGGCGATCGCCTCGCGATGACAGTTGATCGCTTCGCCGACCACGAGGTCGAGCGCGACGTCGGTCTTCTCAAGCTCGATCTTGCCGGACTCGATCCGCGCCATATTGAGGATGTCGTTGATCACCGCGAGCAGGTAGCTGCCGCTGCTGCGGATGTCGCGGACATATTCGACATAACGCTCGGAGCCGAGCGGGCCGAACAAGCCGTCATCCATGATCTCGGAGAAGCCGAGGATGGCGTTGAGCGGCGTGCGCAGCTCGTGGCTCATATTGGCGAGGAATTCCGATTTGGCGCGGTTGGCGGTTTCGGCCGAGGCCTTCTGCTCGAGATAGAGTTCGGCGAGCTCGGCGAGCTGCTGGGCTTGCGCTTCGAGCTTCTGGCGCGAGGCCTTGAGGTCGGTGACCGTCTTGAGCAACTCGTGCTCGGAGCGGGTCAGGCGCTCCTCCTGCTGCTTCAGCAGGGTGATGTCGGTGCCGACCGAGACCGAACCGCCATCCTTGGTGCGGCGGCCGTTGATCTGCAGCCAGCGCCCGTCCGAGAGCTTCGCCTCGTATGAATGGCTGCCCGAGCCCGGGCGCGAGCTGCGGACCGGCTCGCGGTCGATGCTCGGCTGAGCGCTATGGCTCATGATCTGCTCGTAAGCCGTGCCGGTGCGCATCAGTTCCGGCGACAGCATGTGCAGCTGCTGGTACTTGGCATTGCAGAGCACGAGCTTCTGCTCGGCATCCCAGAGCACGAAGGCCTCCGAGATCGCCTCGACCGCGTCGCGCAGCCGGGCGTCGGACGTGGCGGTGCGGGCCGCCATGCGGCGCTGCTCGGAGATGTCGACGACGATGCCGACGAGGTGTTGCGCGCCGGTGCGCCGGTCAGTGACCAGCTCGGCCCTCGCCTTGAGCCAGACCCATTCGCCCGAGGCGTTGCGGACCCGGAACTCCTGGTCGAGATGGTTGGTCTCGCCGCGGCTGACCGCATCGGCCAGGCCGTAGAGGTCGGCGTCGTCGGGATGGATGAAGGCGTTGACCTCGCCGAAGGACATGTACTCGCCGGAGCGGTCGTAGCCGAGCATCGCATACATCGAATCCGACCAGTACATCCGGCCCCTGGCCAGATCCCAGTCCCACAGGCCGCAATGGCCACGGCTGAGCGCGGTGTCGATACGATCTCGCACGCAGTCGCAATCCTCGTCGGCGGCGCGGGCGCGCCGGGACTGCAGCACGAAGGCGGCGGTGATGCCGGCGAGCACGATTGCCGCCGAGCCGAACAGGACCAGGATCGAGCGCCGGCGTTCATCCCAGGTCGACAGCGCGCGCTTGACCGGATGGAGCACCGCGACCTGGCCGAGCGGCGCGGCGAGATTGCGGACGGTGGCGAGCACCTCGATCCCACCGGGCAACGTGATCGGCATGACGCCAGCCCGGTCGGCGAAGACCGTCAGCGCCTGCCCAGGGCCAAGCAGATCGACGAGGTTGCGCTCGCTCACGCCGATCGCCGGCTCGCCGGCGACAACACGCCCGCTCGGGTCGCTGACATAGACGATGCGGCCGCGGCCAGCGATGTGCCTGGTCGTCAGTGCCGTGAGTGCGCTCTCGGGGCGCTTGTCTTCCTTCGAGGCTAGATCGAGCTCGCGCACAAGCAACGCGGCGAGTGCATCGAGATCCATTGCTGCGTCGTCGAGTGCATCATCACGCAATGCGCTGGTCTGGACGTAGGCTCCGAGCGCCAGCAGCAGGACGAAGCCGGCGACCAGTGCCGGAATGACTTTCCGGAAGGTCGGCTCCAGCTGCTCGAAGCGCTGATAAAGCGGATGGGTCAGGGATCGTGCTACACCGAGCACCGAATTTGCGCGCACGTGTGCGCAAGCCGCGTCTGCACGCGTCATGCCCGTCCCCCTTCGGAAGCGATGTACCGTCAGTAAGATCGGGAGACGTGCCGCATCCCCGAATCACCGTCAGTTGAATCCGCAGGAGTCGCTTTGTCTAGCGGAAATTTCGTTCTTTCCGTGACTTTACGCGCGATGGTTGTAGTGTTGAATCGGTTGAATCTTGCGCGCGCAAGGCTTCGTTAACCTTTAAGGCGAAGCCGCCATCGGCCCCCTGTCATTGGCCCTTTCAGGCCAGTGACCGGGTGGCGATATCGGCGATGTCGCGCGACAGGTTCGGGATCGTCTGGACCATGCGCAAAGCTGCTTCCGCCTTGGCCCGGCGCCCCGGCTCCAGCATGCGCCAGCTCTTGAACGAGCCGAGCAGGCGGGAGGCGACCTGCGGGTTGGTCCGGTCGAGCGCGATGACGATGTCGGCGATGAAGCCGTAGCCCTCGCCGTCGGCGCGGTTGAACTGCGTCAGGTTAGCGGCAAAGCCGCCGATCAGGCCGCGCACCCGGTTCGGATTGCCGAGCGAGAAGGCGGGGTGATTCATCAGTCCCTTGACCCGGGCGAGTGTGCCGTCTTCCGCGATCAGCGCCTGCGCCATCAGCCATTTGTCGAGCACCAGCGGTTCGCGGGCATAGAGTTCGCCGAAGCGCGCGATCAGATCCTCGCGTTCGGCTCCCGGAACCAGCGTCATCGCGGCCAGTGCCGCGAGCCGGTCGGTCAGGTTGTCGGCCTCGGCGAATTGCGCCAGCGTCAGACGCGCGCCCTCGGCCGGAGCCCCGAGCGCGATCAGCCCCAGAGCCTCGTTGCGGAGCGCGCGCCGCCCGGCCGGCGCCGCAGCCGGCGAATAGGGGCCGCGTTCGGTGAGGCTGTCGCGCAAGGTAGCGAGCTGGCCGGCGAGCGCGCTGCCGATCGTAGCCGAGAGCCGGCGATGGGCGCCATGCACGACATCCGGATCGACAGCGATCCCGATTTCGCGGGCGATGTCGGCGGGAGCCGGCAGGCGCAACACTTGCGCGGCGAAGGCCGGATCCAGGGCGGAGCCGGCAAGGAAACCGGAGAGCGCCTTGGCCAACGCCGCGGCGGTCGCATCCACCGTGGACATGTCGCCCTTGCCGGCTCGCACCAGCGTCCGCATCGCCACTGTCTGCAGCGCTTGCCAGCGGTTGAAGGAATCGCTGTCGGCGGTGAACAGCGTCAGGAGCTCACTGTCGCCGAGGTCGAGCTCGAGCCGCACCGGCGCCGAGAAGCCGCGCAGCAGCGACGGTGTCGGTGCTTCACCCAGATCGGTGAAGGTCAGGGACAGCGAAGGCTGGTCGAGCACGACCACGCCGCCGGCTTTCAGCGCTGGCGAGATGCTGGTGAGCGGCAGGTCGCCACCCTTGCCCACCAGGCCGAGCGCGACGGGGATGACGACTGGCTGCTTGTCCGATTGGCCTGGCGTCGCCGGTGTCGATTGGGCGAGCTGTAGCGTGTAGCTCTTCGCCTGCGCGTCATATCTGCCGGAGGCGACCAAGGTCGGCGTGCCGGCCTGCTCGTACCACCTGGCGAAATGGGCTAGATCCTGGCCCGAGGCCTCGACGAAACAGTCGAGGAACTCCTCGATCGTCGCCGCGGTGCCGTCGCAGCGCTCAAAATAGAGGTCCATGCCGCGCGAGAAGGCGTCCTCGCCGATCAGGACCTTGAGCATGCGGATCACCTCCGCGCCCTTCTCGTAGACGGTCGGCGTGTAGAAGTTGTTGATCTCCTTGTAGGCGCGCGGCCTGACCGGATGAGCGAGGGGGCCGGCATCCTCGGAGAACTGCGTCGAACGCAGGGTGCGGACATCGGCGATGCGCTTCACTGGGCGCGAGCGCTCGTCGGAGGAGAATTCCTGGTCGCGGAAGACGGTGAGGCCTTCCTTCAGGCAGAGCTGGAACCAGTCGCGGCAGGTGATGCGGTTGCCGGTCCAGTTGTGGAAGTACTCATGCGCGATGATCGCCTCGATCGAGGCGTAGTCGCCATCGCTCGCCGTCAGCGGGTCGGCCAGCACATACTTGTCATTGAAGATGTTGAGGCCCTTGTTCTCCATCGCCCCCATGTTGAAGTCGGACACGGCGACGACGTTGAACACGTCGAGATCGTAGTTGCGCCCGAAGACCCGCTCATCCCAGCGCATGCAGCGAACCAGCGAATCCAGCGCCCAGCCGGCGCGTCCGGCCTTGCCCGGCTCGACATAGACTGCAAGCTCGACCTTGCGGCCGTCCGCCGTGAGATAATCCTGCCGGATATGGTCGAGCTTGCCGCCGACCAGCGCGAAGAGATAGGCCGGCTTCGGGTGAGGATCGTGCCAGACGGCGAAATGCCGCTCGCCGCCGGGCAGTTCAGCGGCCGCGACGAGGTTGCCGTTGGAGAGCAGGACCGGCGCCTGCGTCTTCTCCGCTTCCAGCCGGACCGTGTAGATACTCATCACGTCCGGCCGGTCGAGGAAATAGGTGATGCGGCGGAAGCCGTCGGCCTCGCATTGCGTGCAGTAGACGCCGCTCGAACGGTAGAGACCCATCAGCTTGGTGTTGGCGCTGGGGTCGAGCGTCGTCTCGATCCTGAGCGAGAACGCCCGCGCCGGCGGCGCGTGGATCGTCAGCCCCTGCGGCGAGAGGGCATAGGCGGCAGGGTCGAGCGGGACCTCGTCGAGCGCGATCGAATCCGGCGTCAGCTCGTCGCCGTCGAGAACGAGCGGCGCACCGGCATGGCCGGCCGGATTCGGCCGAAGCTGCAGCAAAGCGCGCACCCTGGTCCGTGTCGGATCGAGGACGATATCGAGATCGACGGTGTCGATCAGCCAGTCGGAGGGGCGATAATCCTCGAGGCGGATCAGCGGGGCGTCTTCGGCGCGCATGGGCTTCGCTCGCTTCCTTCAGTCGCACTTGTCTTAGTGAATCTCGAGGCGGCGGCGGAAGCCGTCAGGGCAGGGCATAAGGCTTGTCGATGGACGTAGTAACCGCCGGCTCGGCATGGCTGACCAGGCGGCAGACATCGGGCCTGGCTTCGCGAACCTCGCGCTCGATCTTGTCGACGGCGTGATGCACGGCGGCGACGTCGAGCGCCGCGTCGGCGCGGCAGTGATAGTTGACCACCAGGCCGTTGCGGGTCTCGCGGACCCGGACGCTGTGGATGTCGCGGATCGGGCCGCCGGCCTCCGCCACGCGCGCCGCTTCCTGCGCGATCGCCTTGCCGATGGCCTCGACGACCTCCCAGGGCGCATTGTGGCCGGAGGGCTGGCCGGTTTCCATCGGCTCGATATGGGTATCGACCTCGGTCTCGCCGCCGAATTCAGCACGGATGGCCGCCTCCAGCCGCGTGGCGATCTCATGCGCTTCGCCGAGCGGCAGCACCGCGTCCACCTCCATGTCGAGCGAGACGGCAAGCCGCTCGCCGATCGTGTGGACGCTGACATGGTGCACCGGCACCTTCATTTTCAGCGCGATCAGCAGCACGCGTTCCAGCGCCGTCTCGTCGTCGACCTGGACCGGGTTGGCGGTGACGGTCAGCGCCGAATCCGGCTCGACGACGGCCAATGCCCGCAGCAGATCGTCCTTGATCGCGCTGACGCGATCGAGCGGCAGGGTGCGCGAGACCTGGATGCCGATCTCTCCCTGCACGACGCCGCCAGCGGGCCGCAGCCGCAGCCATTCGACATTGACGACGCCGGCCACGCCCTGCGCGGCGTCGCGCAAGCGCTCGGCGAGCCCCTTCGGCGCCGCGTCGATCAGCGTGTCGATCGTGCGCCGCCCGAGCTTGAGGGCGGTGGCGATCATGAACACGGCGAGCGCCAGTGCTGTCGCGCTGTCGGCCATCGGCACGCCCATCCGCGTCAGGATCAGGCCGAGCAGGACCAGCGCCGTGCCGACGAAGTCGGTGGCGAAGTGCAGGGCTTCGGCCGAGAGCGCCTCGCTGCGCGTCTCCTTGGCGACCATCGTCAGCGTGCGCCAGCGTGTCGCGTCGACCATCAGCGAGAACAGCAGCACGCCGATGACGAGCGGCGTCACCGCGACGTGGGGCTCCGCTCCGCTCCACAGGCGGTTGGCCGCTTCCCACAGGATCGCGCCGGAGAGACCGAACAGGATCGCGGTCTCGAGCAGCGCCGCCAGCGCCTCGAACTTGCCGTGGCCATAATGATGCTCGTCATCGGCCGGCTTGTCGGCGGCGCGCACGGCGAACCAGGTGAACATGGTCGAGCCGACGTCGATCAGCCCCTGCAGGGCGTCAGTCATCAGGGCGAGCGACCCGGAGACGAGCGCCGCGGCGAACTTGGCCAGCGTCAGCACGATGCTGGCGACGACCGAGAGCGTCGCTGCCTTCTGCTTGACCCGCGCCACCTCGGCGGGCGACACCGTGCTCGTTGGGTTCGGCGTGCGATCCTGCGTTCCGCTCATGACAGCTCCGCGCCAGCCCCTTTGATGAGGCCGGGTTTGGCCCGATCCATCAGCCAGATCAACCCCGGGAGACGAATAGTGCGTTATCTCCACACCATGGTCCGCGTCACTGACCTCGATGCGGCGCTCGATTTCTACGTGAACAAGTTCGGCCTGGTCGAAACCCGCCGGATCGAGAACGAGAAGGGCCGCTTCACACTCGTCTTCCTCGCCGCCCCGGATGATGCCGCCGCGGTGAAGGAGCAGGGCAGCCGCGGCCGCCCGACGCTGGAGCTGACCTATAACTGGGATCCGGAGGTCTATACTGGCGGGCGCAATTTCGGCCATCTCGCCTATGAGGTCGATGACATCTATGCCACCTGCGACAAGCTGATGAAGGCCGGCGTCACCATCAACCGGCCGCCGCGCGACGGCAACATGGCCTTCGTCCGCTCGCCCGACAACATCTCGATCGAAATCCTGCAGAAGGGCGAGCCGAAGGCCCCAGCCGAGCCGTGGACGAGCATGCCGAACACTGGGGCGTGGTGAGAGCGCGATTGCGGCTTTATGCTCTCCCTGATATCATCATTTGATATCAGGGAGGCTATCATGGGCATTCTGGTTCGCGACGAGAAAATCGACCGCCAGGTGCGGGAACTTGCAGTTCGGTGTGGTGAGACCCTGCAGGGCGCGATCGGCCTCGCCGTCGAGAACGAGCTGAAGCGTCTCGACGAGCGCAAGGAGCGGATAGAGCGCGCGTTTCGGGAAGCGCGCGAGCGGTTGGCCGCTTTCCCCATCGTCGATGACGGCATGACCCATAAGGAGTTCTTCGATCGCGAATACGGCGACGCCTGATGTTTTTAGATGCCTCGGTTTTGATTGCGGCTCTGGAGGACGAGCCGGAGGCCGCGGACATTCAGGCCGCTTTCATCGGCGCCCCGACGATGGCGACATCGCCCGTCGCAATGTTCGAGGCCTCCTGTCGCATCGCCAAGGTGCGTCGGATATCGATCGTTCAGGCTCAGGGCGTCGTCGAGAGCTTCATCGCGACCATAGGCGCCCATCTGGTCGCCATAGATGCTGTAGTCGGGAAAGAGGCGCATGCCTGCGCCTCCCGCTATCATCATCTGACGGGCCATGCCGCGCGCCTTAACATGGGCGATTGCTTCGCCTATGCCGCTGCGCTGACCTCCGGCCTCAAGCTCGCCTACAAGGGCAACGACTTCGGCCATACCGACATCGACGGCATCCGCTTCGGAGCCTGACACCAGCTTCGGAGCTTTGAGCCTTGACCAAAACCCTCTTCGGCCATCTCGACGACGGCACGCCGATCCACGAGGCCGTGCTGCGCTCAGCCTCTGGTGCCGAGGCGCGGGTGATGGAGTGGGGCGCGGTGCTGCGCGATCTCGTCGTGCCGCTGCCCGGTGGTGGCCAACAGCGCGTCGTGCTCGGCTTCCCCGACTTCGCCGACTATCCCCGGCATTCGCCGCATATGGGCGCGATCGCCGGCCGCTTCGCCAACCGCATCGGCGGCGGCCGCTTCGTGCTCGACGGCGTCGAATACCGCACGCCACTGAACGAGCACGGCCGGAACTCGTTGCATGGTGGCGGGCAGGGCTTCAGCAAGCGACCCTGGACGCTGGTGCACCACGACGAGGCTAGCGCGACGCTGGCGCTGGTCTCCTCCGCTGGCGATGCCGGCTATCCCGGCACGCTCGATGTCTTCTGCCGCTACAGCCTCGCCAGTGCAGCGACCCTGCGGATCGAGCTCACCGCCACCACGGACGCGCCGACGATCGTCAACCTGGCGCACCATTCCTATTTCCGTCTCGACGATGCCCCGGACATTCTCGATCACGAGTTCGAAGTCCGTGCCAACCTGGTCACGCCGGTCGATGCCGATCTGATCCCGGACGGCTCGGTCGCCTCGGTGGCTGGAACACCCTTCGATTTCCGCAAAAGCCGGCCGGTCCGCTTCACGAACCCGGACGGCTCGCGCTTCTGGTACGATCACAACTACCTGCTCCGGCGCGATCGCCGCGAGCCCACCGCTGCGACAGGCCTCGAACTCGGCCATGCCGCGACCTTGCGCTCGCGCCGCTCGGGTCTCGCCATGGAGGTCTGGACGACCGAGCCTGCCTTGCAGGTCTATGACGGCGCCAAGCTGGATACGCCGGTCTCCGGGCTTGACGGTTCGCCCTATGGCGCCTGCGCCGGCATCGCGCTCGAGCCGCAGCATGCGCCGGATTCACCCAATCTGCCGCACTTCCCATCGACGGTGCTGCGCCCCGGCGAAGTCTATCGCCAGATCAGCGAATTCAGGTTCGGAGCGTAAGCCGTATGGCCGGTGTCTTCTGTCTCGGTATCGCGACGCTCGACTATGTCTACAGTGTCGAGCGGGTGCCCAATCCCGGCGAGAAGGATCGGGCCCGCGACCTCGTCGTCACCGGCGGCGGCTGCGCCGGCAGCGGTTCGGCTGCGATCGGCCGGCTCGGCGGCAAGGCCTGGCTGGCGACGCGGCTGGGCGACGACGCCGTCGGCGACACCATCGTCGGCCAGTTGCAGCAGGACGGCGTCGACACCTCGCTCTCGCCGCGCTTTCCGGGCCTGCGCTCGCCGGTCTCCTCGATCCTGATCGACGCGCAGGGCGAGCGCATGGTCGTCTCCTATACCGACCCGAAGACGCCGCTCACGACCGATTGGCTGCCCGAGACGCTGCCGGCCGGTTGCGATGGCGTGCTGGTCGACACGCGCTGGGGCGAGGGCTCGCTCGCGGCGCTGAGGCTCGCCCGCAAGGCCGGCGTGCCCGGCGTGATCGACGGCGACCGCCAGCCGACCCATCCGGAGATGGTCACGACCGCCAGCCATGTCGCCTTCAGCGAGAAGGCGCTGAGCGAGATCTCGGGCGGACAGGAGCCGAGGGCTGCCCTCGAAGCGCTCGCGCGCGCTGCGCAGAACTGGCTGGCGGTGACGCTCGGCCCGCGCGGCGTGCTCTTCATGGAGAATGGCGCCATCGCCCATCTGCCGGCCTTCCCGATCGAGGCGATCGATACGCTCGGCGCCGGCGATGTCTGGCATGGCGCCTTCGCGCTGGCGCTGGCCGAAGGGCAAAGCGAGCGCCAAGCGGTGCGCTTCGCCTCGGCCGTGGCCGCGATCAAATGCACTCGTTTCGGCGGTCGCACCGGCACGCCGACGCGGGGCGAGGTCGAGCGTTTCCTCGCGGCGCATCCCTGAGCGAGGCTTCAACCCAAACGCGGGTCGTCCCGGACAAGCCGCGAAGCGGCGCCGATCCGGGACCCATGCCTGAGCCTCTCCGATAAAGGTTCAGGCATGGGTCCCGGGTCTCCCTTCGGTCGCCCGGGACGACCAGTGTTTCTGCCGATTATTTGGGCAACACGGACCCCGCGGCCTCTTGCCCGGCAAAGGGCATCGCGGAACACTGCAGCACCTCTCCGCCGACCGACGCCCGCATGTTCGCGCCCGTGCTGCCGCAATCACCCGAACCGCTGTTGCCGGACTATGTCCGCGCCGATGGGGGCGTGCGCCTGCGCTTCGGCAATGTCGGCGCGCGCACCATGCGGTTGGAGGTCGCCGAGAGCGGCGGCTATCGCGCCCGCTTCCCGACCGCATACGATGAACGCTGCGAGGCCGTGCTGATCAACACAGCCGGCGGCATGGCGGGCGGCGATCGCGCCGTCACGCAGATCGCCCTCGATGCCGGTGCGCAGGCGACCGTGACCACGCAGGCGGCGGAAAAGATCTACCGCAGCCAGGGCAGTGAGACGCGGGTCGAGACCCGGATCGACGTCGCTGATGGCGCCGAACTCGCCTGGCTGCCGCAGGAGACGATCCTGTTTTCCGGCTCGCGCCTGTCGCGCAGTCTGGATGTCGATCTCGCGGCCGATGCCAGCTTCATTGCGGCCGAGACGCTTTATTTCGGCCGCGCTGCCATGGGGGAAAGCTTGTCGCGTGGCCAGCTGCGTGATCGCTGGCGCATCCGCCGCGAGGGCCGGCTGGTCTTCGCCGAGGACCTCAGGCTGGACGGCGCCATCGACGCGACCTTGGGTCGCAACGCGGTCGGGCTGGGTGCGCGTGCCGCTGCGACCGTCTTTGCCACAGGCCCGGGTCAGCCTGAAAAGCTCCCCGAAATCCGCGCCTTGCTCGCCGGCGATCCGGCTTTCGCCGAGGTCGAGGCCGGCGCCGGCATCCTCGACGGCTTCCTTCTGGTCCGCCTCCTCTCCGCCGACGCGCAGGCGCTGCGTCGCGCCCTCGTCATGCTGCTCGGGCATCTGATCGGCCGTGCGCTGCCGCGCACCTGGTCAACGTGAGGAGAGTGTCATGCTGGCGATCCAGGGATTGAAATGCGTCTATGATACCGGCTCCCGCGGCTGGGCGATCGAGCTCGCGCTGAAGGGCGAGGGCGAGGAAGCCGTACGCCGCTTCGATGTCGATGGCCCCGAGGATGCCGAGATGCTGATCGAGGCCTTCGACGAGTCGACCGCGAGCAGCTTCGATCCGGCGACGGGCGAGATTGTCTTCGCCTACGAATATGCCACCCTCGAAGACGAGGATGAGGACGAGACCGACGACGAGGCGGACGAGGAAGAGGACGAGGACGCCGAAGTCGCTGAAGATGACGAAGACGAAGTCGCCGAGAACGAGGACGAGAAGGTCAAGGCATGAATCTGACGCCGCGCGAGAAGGACAAGCTCATCATCGCCATGGCTGCCATGGTGGCGAGGCGAAGGCTCGAGCGCGGCGTCAAGCTCAACCATCCCGAAGCCGTCGCGCTCATCACCGACTTCGTGGTCGAGGGTGCGCGCGACGGAAAGTCCGTCGCCGAATTGATGGAGGCTGGCGCGCATGTCTTGACCGCCGATCAGGTCATGGACGGCATCGCCGAGATGCTGCACGACGTCCAGGTCGAGGCGACCTTCCCGGATGGCACCAAGCTCGTCACCGTTCATGAGCCGATCCGCGGCTCGGCCGGCCGGCTGAGACCGGGCGAGGTCACGACCCTGCCGGGCGATCTCATCCTCAACGAAGGCCGCGAGAGCCTGACACTCACCGTCGCCAACACCGGCGACCGGCCGATCCAGGTCGGCTCGCACTACCATTTCTTCGAGGCCAATCCGGCGCTCGCCTTCGAGCGCGAGAGGGCGCGCGGCTTCAGGCTCGACATCCCGGCCGGCACCGCCGTGCGCTTCGAACCCGGCCAGACCCGCGAGGTCAGGCTAGTAGCGCTCGCCGGCAAGCGCGAGGTCTACGGCTTCCGCCAGGAGGTCATGGGCAAGCTCTGAGACGACGCCCAAGACTGCACAGTCCGAGACCGCATTTGCGACGAGATTCCGCTTCAGCGTTGTGAATGTTGCGCCGTCGGCTTCCGCCAGCCGGTGGCAGCTGCCATGCTCGAACGCTCCTCAGGCTAAGCCCTCATGCAAGAAGACGCTGAACTCCCCATGCTCGAAAGCGGCAAGGCCAAGCGTGGCGTCTGCGCCATCAGCGGCGCCGAGCTCAGCCGCAAGAACCTGATCGTGCTGGGAACGCTGCGGCCCTCGCTGGTCGAGCATATCAGGCGCGATTTCCCCGATCTCGACGATCACAGCCTGATCAGCCTCAAGGAGCTGGCGCGCTATCGCACCCGCTATGTCGAGGAGATCCTGCGCGAGGAGCATGGCGAGTACACCGATCTGGACCGCGAGGTCGCCGAGAGCATCGCCCGGCAGGAGACCATCGCCGAGAACATCGAGGACGATTTCGAGGAGCATCGCACTCTCGGCGAGCGTCTTTCGGACGGGCTCGCCAGCTTCGGCGGTTCATGGGCCTTCCTGATCAGCTTCGGTGTTGTGCTGGCGGTCTGGATGCTGGTCAACGTCGTCGCCGGGACGGGCGCTTTCGACCCTTATCCGTTCATCCTGCTCAACCTCGTGCTGTCCTGCATCGCGGCCATCCAGGCACCGATCATCATGATGAGCCAGAAGCGGCAGGAGGCGAAGGACCGCTTGCGCTCCTTCAACGACTACCAGGTCAACCTCAAGGCCGAGCTCGAGGTCCGGCACCTGCACGAGAAGGTCGACCACCTGATCACGCGGCAATGGCAGCGCCTCGCCGAGATTCAGCAGGTCCAGCTCGAACTGCTGCAGGAGGCACAATTGCCGAGACGCAAGCCGAAGCGCCGCAAGAAGCCGGTGGTGAAGAAGAAGGTGGTTGTGGTTCCGGCGGAGCGGCCAAGCGAGGACGGCGAGCCCTCTAATGGCAGCTGATGGATCTGTCCGCGCATCGAGGAGTTGGCCTCTTGTTGCCTCGCAGGCGATGCGGCTCGGCGAGGTGACGCCGTGGACGGATTGGCGACCGGGAGGGTGCCCTGATGCGCGAAGACGATAATCTGCTGCGCGACCAGATCGCGCTGGTGACGCATGCGGCTGGTTTTGCCGCCCGCGTCCACAATGGGCAGACGCGCAAGGGCGAAAGCGGCCCGCCCTTCATCCTGCACCTCGCGGAAGTCGCCGATCTCCTCGCCAAGGCGCTGGAGAAGCCCGATGCCGAGCTCGTCGCCGCGGCCTGGCTGCATGACGCCGTCGAGAAGACCAGGATCACCAGCGACGAGATCGAGAACGTCTTCGGCCCGCGAGTTGCCTCGCTCGTCGCCGAAGTGAGCGACGACAAGAGCCTGCCGGAGGCGGAGCGGCATCGCATGCAGATCGAGACGATCGGCGAGAAGACCGAGGCGGCGCGCCTGCTGCGGCTCGCCGACAAGATCAGCGGCCTGCGCGAGTTGGCCGAGGACCCGCCGGCGGACTGGGACGTGGCGCGCCGTCGCGACTGGCTGCAGTTCGCGACGGGTGTCGCCGCCAGCTGCCGCGGCCTTAATGCCGCGCTCGACCTGCTGTTTGATCAGGCTACCGCGGCGGCGGCCAGAAGCATTGACGAGTTCCAGCCATCGGCATAGAGAGGCCGGGTTGCCTTACTTTTGCTGTATCCTTACTCCATTAATATGTAAGGAGAGCGAGCATATGAGCATCAAAATCGCCAGCGTCATGACGTCCAAGGGGCAGTTCACGCTGCCGGCCGAAATCCGGCAGGCTCTGGATTTGCGGCCGGGCGACGAGCTTCGCTTCGAGCTGACTGACGACAAGCAGCTCAATGTCGTCCCGAAGCGCCGAAGGAGCATCTTCGAGTTGCGCGAGACACTGCCTCCGCTCACGCTTGGGCGGCCGCTAACGCAGGCCGATATCGATGATGCGATCACCGAAGCGATGAATGAGCAGGAAGAACGGGTCCGGCGCGGCAACTGATGCAGGCGCTCGACACCAATGTTCTTCTGCGGATCGTGGATCGCACGAATGCTGACCAGGCGCGTCAGGTCGAGCAACTCGTCAGGCATTCCGGCCAGGCGCCGTTTTTCCTCAGCGTGTTCGTCATGCTCGAGTTCGGATGGACGCTGACGCGGCGCTACAAGCTTCCGCGCACGGAGATCGTACAGTGGTTGCGCTTTGTGCTCGAGGCGCCGGAGTTCATGGTCGAGCGTGCAGCGCTCGTCGACGAAGCTGTGGCCGAGTTCGAAGCGGGTAATGCCGATTTTGGCGACTGCCTGATCGGTGTCGCGAATCTTGCATCCGGCTGTTCGACCACGCTGACATTCGATCGCGACGCCGCTGCGATCGAGCGTCTGTTCTCGCCCGTCCCGAGCTGAGGCCCTGCCATGCCCTTCGCCTTTCCGCGCAATGCCTATGCCGCCATGTTCGGCCCGACCACCGGCGATACCGTTCGCTTGGGCGACACCGAGCTCGTCATCAGGGTCGAGAAGGATTTCACCACCTATGGTGAGGAGGTGAAGTTCGGTGGCGGCAAGGTCATCCGCGACGGCATGGGCCAGAGCCAGGTCAGGAACGCCGACGGCGCGGTTGACACCGTCATCACCAACGCACTGATCCTCGACCATTGGGGCATCGTGAAGGCCGATATCGGCATCAGGGCCGGCCGCATCTGCGCCATCGGCAAGGCCGGTAACCCCGACATCCAGGCCGGATTCGGCAATTTTGCGCCTGACGAGACGATCATCGTCGGCCCCGGCACCGAGGTCATCGCCGGCGAGGGCAAGATCGTCACCGCTGGCGGCTTCGACAGCCATATCCATTTTATCTGCCCGCAGCAGATCGAGGATGCGCTGATGAGCGGGTTGACCACCATGCTCGGCGGCGGCACCGGCCCGGCCCATGGCACGCTGGCGACGACCTGCACGCCCGGCCCGTGGCATCTCGGCCAGATGATCCGCGCCGCCGACGCCTTCCCGATGAACCTCGCCTTCGCCGGCAAGGGCAATGCCGCGCTGCCCGGCGCGCTGATCGAGATGATCGAGGCCGGCGCCTGCGCGCTCAAGCTTCACGAGGACTGGGGCACGACGCCGGGCGCGATCGACAACTGCCTCTCGGTCGCCGACGAATACGACGTCCAGGTGATGATCCACTCCGACACGCTGAACGAGTCGGGTTTCGTCGAGGACACGATCAAGGCGATCAAGGGCCGCACCATCCACGCCTTCCATACCGAGGGCGCCGGCGGCGGTCACGCGCCGGATATCATGAAGGTCGCAGGGCTGCCGAACGTGCTGCCGTCCTCGACCAATCCGACCCGGCCCTTCACCGTCAACACGCTCGACGAGCATCTCGACATGCTGATGGTCTGCCATCATTTGTCGCCCTCGATCCCGGAGGACCTCGCCTTCGCCGAGAGCCGCATCCGCAAGGAGACGATCGCCGCCGAGGACATCCTGCACGATCTCGGCGCGCTCTCGATGATGTCCTCGGACAGCCAGGCCATGGGCCGCATCGGCGAGGTAATCACCCGCACCTGGCAGACCGCGCACAAGATGAAGGTCCAGCGCGGGCCTCTGCCGGAGGATGCCGGCACCGGCGCCGACAATTTCCGGGCCAAGCGCTATGTCGCCAAGTACACGATCAACCCGGCGATCTCGCATGGCATATCCAGGCATATCGGCTCGATCGAGGTCGGCAAGCTCGCCGACCTCGTCGTCTGGTCGCCGGCCTTCTTCGGCGCCAAGCCCGATCTCGTCGTCAAGGGCGGCATGATCGCCGCCGCCCCAATGGGCGATCCCAACGCCTCGATCCCGACGCCGCAGCCGGTGCATTACCGGCCGATGTTCGGCGCCTTCGGCAAGGCGGTGACATCGACCTCGCTGGTCTTCGTCTCGCAGGCGGCGATGGCGAACGGGCTGAAGGGTCGCCTCGGCACCGACAAGGAGATGGTCGCGGTCGAGAACACCCGCGGCGGCATCTCGAAGAAAAGCATGATCCACAACGACGCCACGCCGGACATCCAGATCGATCCGGAGACCTATGCGGTGGTGGCGGATGGCGAGTTACTGGTCTGCGAGCCTGCCAGGGAGTTGCCGCTGGCGCAGCGCTATTTCCTGTTCTGAGGGGGCAGGGCTATCGTCGGTGCGTTCCTCGCCGCCCGCAGATTCCAGGGGCTGGCGGTCGCCGGGGAGCTCCTCGGAGGGGCATCATGATACCGATCAAGGGCCTGTATGAGAGCCATCTCACGGTGTCGGACCTTTCGCGGTCGATCGCGTTTTACCGGGATGTCGTCGGCCTCGAACTGGCCCATACGGTTCCAGCGCGCAACGCTGCCTTCTTCTGGGTCGGCGGGCGTGACAGATCGATGCTCGGACTCTGGTCGATTCAGAGTTCTCCGCTGCGCCTGAGACTCCACATCGCCTTCCACACGGGTCTGGAGGAGGTGAAGCAATCGATCCAGGTGCTTCGCGCCAAAGGCATCGTGCCTCGCAACGGTGGCGGCGGTCCTGAAATCGACGAGCCGGTGGTTTTCCCCTGGATGCCCGCCGCGAGCGTCTACTTCGACGATCCCGACGGCCATTCACTGGAATACATCGCGATCCTGCCAGGCAGGGCTCGGCCTGATATGTCTGGGACGGTTAAACTCTCCAAGTGGCGGGCGTTGGATACGGGTGCCGAATAGGACCCGCAGGCGCTATTTCCCGTTCTGAGGCCGGCCGCATAGCATCGACCGGGGCGGCGCAAGGACGATGTGCGGGGGCAGGGAGGTTGACACCCAGCTGCATGCCTCTTCCTGTGTCGGCTAAAGAAAACAGCCGTTCAGGGAGGTTGCCGTGTTCCGTCTTTCCCATGCCGCCGTGCTCGCCGGCGCGGCTTTCGCCGCCTTCGCGACGCCTGCCGCCGCCCAGGGACAGGTCACCGTCTACTGCTCGATCCTCGAGGAGCAGTGCCGGGAAGGCGCCTCGATCTTCGAGAAGGCGACCGGCATCAAGATCCAGATGATGCGCAAGAGCACCGGCGAAGTCTATGCGCAGGTCAAGGCCGAGGCGACCAATCCTCGCGGCGACGTCTGGTGGGGCGGGCCGGGCGAGCCGCATCTGCAGGCTGCCGATGAGGGCCTGCTCGACGAGTACAAATCGCCCAAGCTGGTAGAGCTGCACGACTGGGCCAGGCGCCATGCTGAGCAGTCGAAGTTTCGTACCGCCGGCATTTATCTCGGCGTGCTCGGCATCGGCTACAATCTCGATACCCTGAAGGGCAAGAAGCTGGCCGAGCCGAAATGCTGGGCCGATCTGCTCGATCCGAAGTTCAAGGACGAGGTCCAGATCGCTGATCCCAGCTCGTCCGGGACGGCCTATGTCTTCCTCGCCACCACGGTCCAGCGCCTCGGCGAGGACAAGGGCTTCGCGTTCCTCAAGAGCCTGCACAAGAACATCAGCCAGTACACCAAGTCCGGCATCGCCCCGGTCAAGGCGACGGCGCTCGGCGAGACCGCGGTCGGCATCGCTTTCATGCACGACATGCTGACGCAGAAGCTGCAGGGCGCGCCGATCGGCATCGTCGCGCCCTGCGAGGGCACCGGCTACGAGACCGGTTCGGTTTCGGTGATCAAGGGCGGCAAGAACCCGGAAGCCGCGCGCAAATTCGTCGATTTCACGCTCTCGCCGGAGGCGCAGGACATCAACGCCAAGCTCAAGATCAACTCGATCCCCTCGAACAGGAATTCCAAGCTCTCGCCCGACGCGCCCAAGTTCGAGGAGATCAAGCTGATCGACTACGACACCCCGCGCTGGGGCAGCCCGGCCGAGCGCTCGCGCCTCCTCAAGAAGTTCGACGACGAGGTGAAGGCGCTGCCGCGCTGAGGGCGCCCGCGTTTAGTAGCACAGATATCGATTTGTGCTACTAAGTCGAGATGCAGCGCATCCCGCTCAATATCCAGACGCTCTATGCCGATCTGCAGCAGCAGGTTGCCACAGCCTCGCCGGATGAAGCGACGGTGGTGGCGACGACGGTTGCTGGCATCCGCTATTTGAGGCTCCAGCGCTGGGTTGGGACGAGCCGCACGGTCGAGCATCTTGGTCGTGCCGACGATCCCGAGGTACTCGTGCGTGCCGAGGCCGCTCGCGCCGAGATGGCGCGTCGAGAGGAGCGCCGCCGTCTGGTGGCGGCGCTGCGCCGCCTCATCCCTGGGCCTACAACGGCGCTTGGCAAGGTGGCTGATTCCGTAGCTCATGCCGGCCTCTTCCGGCGTGGAGCCGTGCTGGTCGGCACGGCGGCCTATCAGTGCTATCCGCCTTTGCTCGGTGCCATCCTGCCGGCTGCGACCGTGATGACACAGGATCTCGACCTGGCTACCGCCGACCTGGCTCTCGACGCGGAGATCCAGGGCGACAGCATGCTGGCGATCCTGCGACGCGCCGAGCCGAGCTTTTCCGCCGTGCCTGGGCTCGATCCGAAAGCGCCGTCTTCGCGCTTTCGCGACGCGCAGGGCTTCGTCGTTGACCTGTTGACGCCGCAGCGCCGCCGCAGCGATCGCGATCCGATGCCGCTCAAGGGCCTCGCCGCCGGCGCGACGCCCCTCCAGCATCTCGACTGGCTGATCGTCGATCCGGTTCCGGCCGTCGCGCTCCATGGCGCGGGCGTGCCCGTGATGTTGCCTCAGCCCGGCCGGTTCGCGGTCCACAAGCTCATCGTCGCGCAAAGGCGCGGCGCGCATGAGATCGTCAAAAGCCGCAAGGACCTTGCGCAGGCCGGGGCGATGATCGAACTGCTGCGCGCCGACGCTCCTTATGCCTGGCAGGATGCGCTGGCCGACGCCATGCGACGCGGCCGGGATGGCTGGTCGAGGCCGATCGAGCGCTCTTTGGCGATGCTCGGCCTCGAACCTTGAATCACCGCACCGGCGGCGCGTATTGCAGGCCGCCCTGCGTCCACAGCCGGTTCATGCCGCGCGGCAGGTTGAGCGGCGATTTGGCGCCGAGATGCCGGTCGAAGCTCTCGCCGTAATTGCCGACTGCCTTGACGATGCGCACGACCCAGTCGTTGGAGAGGCCGAGGCTCTCGCCGAACTTGCCCTCGCTGCCGAGCAGCCGCTTGATCTCGGGATTGGTCGACTTCACCATCTCGTCGACATTGGCCTGGGTGATGCCGAACTCCTCGGCGTTCAGCATGGCGTAGACCGTCCAGCGCACGATATCGAACCAGCCATCGTCGCCCTGGCGGACCCAGGGGCCGAGCGGCTCCTTCGAGATCATCTCGGGCAGCAGGTCGTGTTCGGCCGGGGCCTTGAGCTTCATCCGGTTTGCCGCCAGTTGCGACAGGTCGGTGGTGTAGGCGTCGCAGCGGCCGGCCTCATAGGCCTGGATCGTTTCGTCGAGGCCGGCATAGGCGATCACCTCGTATTTCATGCCGTGATTGCGGAAATAGTCGGCGAGATTGAGCTCGGTGGTCGTCCCCTGCGCCACGCAGATCGAGGCGCCGTTGAGCGCCTTGACATCCTTCACGCCGGTGGTCTTGCGGACGAGGAAGCCCTGGCCGTCGAAATAGTTGATCGCGGTGAAGTTGAGGCCGAAGCCGGCGTCGCGGCCGAGTGTCCAGGTCGTGGTGCGCGAGAGCACGTCGATCTCGCCGCTCTGCAGCACCGTCAGCCGGTCCTTCGAGGCCAGCGAGATGTATTTCGCCTTCTCCTGGTCGTTGAAAATGGCTGCCGCCAGCGCCCGGCAGAGATCGGTGTCGAAGCCGCGCCACTGACCCTGCGCATCGGGCAGCGAGAAGCCGGCGACGCCCTGGCTGGTGCCGCAGATGAGATGGCCGCGCTGCTTGATCCGCTCGAGCGCCGTCTGGGCCTGGGCCGCGAGCGGAAGCGCCGCCGCGAGGCAGAGGCCCGCCAGGGCGCTGCCGAAATTGCGGGCGCACCGTGCTGAAATTCTGAGCATGAGATTCCCCTGATTATTAGCCGGCCGATCTAACAGGCTCGCCGATGGGCGAGCCAGAGCTATTTATGCGGCTAATCGATTGGAGCGGTGCATCCAGGCGCTCTTCTCTGCCGTACCCGCGTGAGAGCGTAACAGTGGAGTCCGTCCGGGCATGTCCGATCCCGTTCTCGTCATCGCCCGCGCCAAGGTCAGCCTCGCGGAGCGCGAACGCTTCCTCGCGGCGGCGCGCGACTGCATTGCGGCAACGCGTCACGAGCAGGGTTGCCTCGACTACGACATCTATGAAAGCGCGACCGAGCCCGGCCATTTCGTCAGCTTGGAGAGCTGGGAGGCGCGCGCCGATATCGACCGGCACATGCAGCAGCCGCACCTCCAGTCATTCCTCGCCATCGTCGGGACTTGCGTCAGCGCCGCTCCGGTGATCGAAGTGGTGGAACCGCGATCGGTCGATCGCCTCTGATCCATCACGCCACGAGTTTCGTCATGCAGCGCGCCATCTCCGTCGTCCGCAAGGCCGCGGTCAAGCAGGACCGGGTCGTCGAGACCCTGACCCTCGACCATGAAGACCGCAACCGCCGCCGCGTCGCGCTGAAGGGCGATGGTGGGCGCGACATCCTGCTCGACCTCGACAAGCCGACCGCGCTTGGCGACGGCGATGCGGTCAAGCTCGAGGACGGCTCGCTCGTCCTGATCAAGGCGGCGGCGCAGAAGCTGATCGAGATCACCGCCGAGAACCCGCTGCGGCTGATGCGCGTCGCCTGGCATATCGGCAACCGCCACACCCCGGCCGAGATCACCAACGACGCGATCTATATCGAGCACGATCATGTGCTGGCCGAGATGGTCCGCGGCCAGGGCTGCACGATGAGCGAGATCGAGCGGCCGTTCCAGCCTGAGCGCGGCGCCTACGACCATGATCACGCCGATTGCGGCCATGACCACGGTCACGCCCATCATGATCACGGCCATGAACATGGCCACGACCAAGGGCATTCCCATGCCGGCCATGACCACGGCCATGAGCACCATCACACACATGAACACGCCCATGGCGCCTCCTGCGGCTGCGGTCATGACCATCACCATGACGACCACGGCCACAAGCATGACCATGGCCATCACGGCCATGAGCATGGCCACAAGGGCCACAAGCACGACCACTGAGCCATGCAGGGCGCGCTTCTGCCCCTGATGATCTGGCTCTCGCCGGCCTTCCCGGTCGGCGGCTTCGCCTATTCGCACGGGCTGGAATGGGCCTTCGAGGTCGGCGACGTCACCGATGCCGAGGGCCTCGCGGACTGGCTCGATGCCCTGGTCGAGCACGGCGCGCTCCGCAATGATCTCATCCTCTTCGCCGCGTCCTGGCGGGCGAGCGGCGAGGGTGACGCCAAGGCGTTGCGGGAGGTTGCGGAACTGACGCTCGCTCTGGCGAACTCGGCCGAGCGCCGGCTCGAGACGGTGACCCAGGGCAACGCCTTCGTCTCCGCGATTGCGGCCTCCTGGCCCTGCGCGTCGATCGACGCGCTGCGCGCCGCCTGGCCGGGCGATGTCGCCTATCCGATCGCCGTCGCGGTCGCCGCCAGCGGCCACGGCCTGCCCCTGGCGTCTTCGCTCGAGGCCTTTGCGCTCGCCTTCGTCGCCAACCTCGTCTCGGCCGCCGTCCGGCTCGGCATCGTCGGGCAGACTGATGGCCAGAAAGTCATTGCCCGGCTGACGCCGGCCCTGCGCGAGGCGGCGGTCCGCGCCGAGACCATGGCGCTCGACGATCTCGGCGGCTGCGTCTTCCGCTCCGACCTCGCCAGCTTGCGGCACGAGACCCAGTATTCGCGGCTGTTCCGCTCATGACTTTCGCCATCGCCATCGCGTTGGCGCTGCTCCTGGCGATCATCGCCGGCTTGCACGCCTATTGGGGTCGAGGTGGCCTCTGGCCGGCAGCGAGCGAGGACGAGCTGATCGCCACCGTTATTGGCAATGCGCAGGCTAGGCGCATGCCGTCGCCCGGCTTGTGCCTGCTGGTCGCGCTGGCGATCGTCGTGACGGCGATCTGGCCGCTGCTTCTGATCGGGACGTCCGGCACGGCCGCCTTGCGACCGCTACTCCTGCTTGGTGGCTTCGCGATCATGGCGGTGTTCTTGCTTCGCGGCGTCGCTGGCTTCCTGCCGGCCTGGCGGCGGCTGCACCCGCTCGAGCCTTTCGCCAGCTATGATCGCCGCTATTACTCGCCGCTCTGCCTGCTGATCGCCGCGGGCTATGCGGTACTGCTCCTGCAAGGACCCTGATCGATGACCCGCTCTCCCCACGGCCCCTTGCGCGTCGGCATCGGCGGCCCGGTCGGCTCCGGCAAGACCGCGCTGATGGAGGCGCTGTGCAAGCGCATGCGCGACCGCTACGAGATCTGCGCCATCACCAACGACATCTACACCAAGGAGGATGCCCGCATCCTGACCGTCTCCGGGGCCCTGCCGGAGGAGCGGATCATGGGTGTCGAGACCGGTGGCTGCCCGCATACTGCGATCCGCGAGGACTGCTCGATCAACCTCGCGGCGGTCGCGGAGATGCGTGGCAAATTCCCGTCGCTCGACCTGATCCTGATCGAGTCCGGCGGCGACAATCTCGCCGCGACCTTCTCGCCAGAACTCGCCGACCTGACGATCTACGTGATCGACGTCGCCGCCGGCGAGAAGATCCCGCGCAAGGGCGGGCCCGGCATCACCCGCTCCGACCTGCTCGTCATCAACAAGACCGACCTCGCCCCGCATGTCGGCGCGGATCTTGCTGTGATGGACCGGGACTCGAAGACCATGCGCGGCAAGCGCCCCTATGCCTTCACCAACACGCGGGCGGGGGAGGGCGTCGACCTGGTCGTCGATTTCATCGAGACTGCCGGCGGGTTGAAGGCGCCGGCCCTGAGCTGAGGATAGGACACCGACGATGCGCGCGACCGGATCTCTTGCCATGCTGCTGACCCTCGTTTCGGCCCCGGCCTTCGCCCATACCGGCGCCGGGCCCGTCGACGGCTTCGTCCATGGCCTGATGCATCCGCTGACCGGGCTCGACCATGTGCTGGCGATGGTGGCGGTCGGTCTCTGGGCTGGGCTCGTCGGCGGCAAGGCGCGCATCGCCTATCCCGCGGCCTTCGTCGGCACGATGGCGCTGGCCGGCGCGTGGGGCATGTCAGGCGGTGCGTTGCCGGGCGTCGAGACGGGCATCGCCTTCTCGGTGATCATCCTTGGGGCCGCGGTTGCGCTGAAAGCCTCGCCGCCACTCGCCGCTGGCACGCTCGCCTGCGGCATCCTCGCGATCTTCCACGGCTTCGCCCACGGCGCCGAGCAGCCGGAGAACGCCAGCGGGCTTGCCTATGCCGCCGGCTTCGTCATCGCCACGGCCGCGCTTCACCTCGTCGGCATCCTGCTGGCCGGCGCTCTTGCCGCCCGCGCGCCGCTTCTCGCCCGCGTTGCTGGTGGCGGACTCGTCCTGGCCGGCGTCGCCCTCCTCGCCGGCTAAGGCGAGCGTCATCGCTATGTCATGAAAGGCGGCCAAGCGCGCCGTCCTTTCAATGACGGAGGCGGGGCGTGAATCTGCATATCACCGGCGGCGAGGTGCTGACCGAAGCGCTCGTCCGTGCAGACCTGGTCACGGATGGGGAACGCATCGCCACGCTGGACGGCGCCCCTCCGGCCAAGGCGCTGCAAATCGACGCCACCGGCCTCTATGTCCTGCCCGGCATCGTCGATTGCCATGGCGACGCCTTCGAGCGCCACATCATGCCGCGGCCGGGCGTCTCCTTCGACATCGACCTCGCTTTGCGCGACGCCGACCGCGCCATCCTGGCGAGCGGCATCACCACCGCGTTCCACGGCGTCACCTGGTCCTGGGAACCCGGCCTGCGCGGCGCCGACAACGCTCGCCTGCTGGTCGAGCGGATCGCGGCGTTGAAGCCCGAGCTCGGCGCCGACACGCGCTTCCATCTGCGCCACGAGACCTTCAATCTCGCCGCCGAGGCCGAGATCATGGACTGGCTCGGCACCGGTCGCGTCGGCGTGCTCGCCTTCAACGACCATACCGGCGGCATCCTGAAATCGAGCAGCCGGCCGGACAAGATCGCCAAGATGGTCGAGCGCACCGGCTTGTCGCACGAGGATTTCATGACGCTGGCCGAGAACGTCTGGAATCGCAGGGACGAGGTGCCGGGCTTGATCGAGCGGCTCGCGGCGGCGGCGCGCTCCGCCGGCGTCCCGGCAATGTCCCATGACGACATGACCCCTGAGATGCGGCGCTGGTATCGCGGCCTCGGCGTCACCATCGCCGAATTCCCGGTCAACGAGGCGACGACGCGCGAGGCCGCCGCCCATGGCGAGGCGATCGTCTTCGGCGCGCCGAACGTCGTGCGCGGCGGCTCGCATATCGATTGCCCGTCGGCGGAGGCGATGGTGCGGGCAGGGCTCTGCACCATCCTGGCCTCGGACTATTATTACCCCGCCTTGCCGCTCGCGCCCTTCATCCTGACGCGCAAGGGCGCCGCGGATTTCGCCACGGCCTGGCGACTGGTCTCGCAGGGGCCGGCAGCGGCGCTCGGGCTCTCCGATCGCGGCGTCATCGCGCCGGGCAAGCGCGCCGATCTCGTGCTGATCGCGCCGGAGCCGCAGCCGCGCGTGGTAGCGACCATCGCCGGCGGGCGGCTGGTGCATCTGGCGGATCAGCGGATTCTCGCCTGATCTACCTCGCCGGTTGCCGGCCACGTTGCTGCAACCTAGAATTTCAGCCTGCGGGCAAGGGGGAGAGGTCGATGGCGCGCTGGTCCGACGCGATGAAGCTGTCCGACTATAAGGAATATGAGACTTATCTGCTGGTCCCGGGCGTCTACGAGATCGGCTATATCCAGCGCGAGACCTTCTATCCCAAATATATCGGCAAGGCGCCGGTGACGCTCTACCAGCGGATCCGCACCTATGGTCGCGATCTCGGACGCAGCTCCCACAACCGCTTCATCCGCGAGCTCGTCGAGATCAATTATCACCGCCTCTGGTTTCACGTCATCCGCGTCAGCCGCCCCGGTGGAGCGGCGCTGCGCGAGGCCTTGCTGATGAACCGGTTGAGCATCGGTGAGGGCGGTCTCTACGAATGGAACTGCCGCTACGAATATGCGCCGCTGAGCGAGGCGGGGTATGTGCTGAGGTAAGCCTACGCCGTTGGGACTTTCGTTGACGAACGGCAGCTCGACGCTCATCATTTACTGACCTGGTCGGAATCGGCCAACCTGAAAGCATTTCCATTGAACCAACTCGTCGGCATAGGCCTATATACGCCTGCGGAGGCGGCTCGCCTTGTCGCAGTGCCTGCCGCGAAGATATCGCGGTGGTTGACCGGGCATTACATGAAAGGTCGGTTCTACGAGCCGCTCTGGCGCCCTCAGATCGATTTGCAGGATGACAAAGTCTATCTCGGTTTTCGCGATTTGATGGAGGTCCGCGTCGCAAACGCGCTCATGGGGGTTGGTGTCAGCGCAATCCGTGTCCGAGCTGCAATTGAAATGGCGCGCGAGGTCTACGGAGTAGAGCGGCCGCTCTCAACCGAGAGTTTCCGCCACAATGGCCGCGATATTTTCATGAAGGTAATTGACCGCGACGCCAACGGTGCGGAGCGGGAGCAGCTCCTTAATACGTTTCGGCGGCAGTATGAATTCACAGCGGTCGTCGAGCCGTCTCTGAAGCACATCGAATTCGATAATGCCGGGACACCGCGGCTGTGGTGGCCTAAAGGCAAGGGTACCCAGATCGTCGTCGACCCGGCTCGCGCTTTCGGCCAACCCATAGACGCTTCATCAAGCGTGCCAACGTCTGTTCTTGCCGCGGCAGGGCGATATCAAGGTGTGGAAATGGCGGCGAAAGCCTATGACGTCACGGCGGCGGCGGTCCGCCGATCCATGAAGTTCGAGGATGAAATCGCGGTGAGGCTTGCCGCTTGAAGGTGCTGCTCGACAACTGCCTAGCACCGGTATTTGCGAGCACCCTCGATGGGTTCGTCAGTCATTTCGGACACCGCGCATTTCACATAAAGGATATGAATGAGCTGCCACGTGGCCGCGATACTGCGGACCTCGAATGGATAGAATTCCTGCGCGCATCGAATGACCTATGGATCTTCATATCGGGCGACGGCCGCATTCTAAAGAACAAGGCTGAGCGCGCAGCGCTCCGCTCAGCCGGCCTCCATGGCTTCGTGCTAGCGCCAGCGTACCAGAAAGCTCCATTGCCTCAGGTTGCAGCCACTCTCGTGTGGCGTTGGCCGGATATTATCAAAGTAACGGAACTTCTGGCGCCGCCCGCGATGCACGAGATACCTATCGGCAAGGCAACGAAGTTGCGCCAGTTGCCGATATAAGCGGTTCGATTTCCCCTCAGCTGGCATACCCCTTGACGCTCGAAAGCGCCGTCATCACTCCGCGCAGCTCCGCCAGCCCGCGCAGGCGACCGACCGCCGGATAGCCCGGGAACGAGCCCTTCTTGGCGTCGTCGAGCAATTCATGGCCGTGGTCGGGGCGCATCGGGATGCGCCAGTGCCTCCAGCTGGCGGCCTTGCGCCGTGTCTGCTCGGCCATCAGTGCATCGACCAGCGCGACCATGTCGGTGTCGCCGCCGAGATGCTCGGCCTCCATGAACGAGCCGTCCGGGTCCTTGGCGACGTTGCGCAGATGCGCGAACCAGATCTTGTCGGCGAAGCGGCGCGCGATGGCAGGCACGTCGTTCTTCGGATTGGCGCCGAGCGAGCCGGAGCAGAGGGTGAGCCCGTTGGAGGGGCTGTCGACCGCGCCGAGGATGAAGGCGACGTCGTCCTCGTTCGAGCAGATGCGCGGCAGGCCGAAGAGCGACCGCGGCGGGTCGTCCGGATGGATGCACATGCGGATGCCGACCTCTTCTGCGGTCGGGATCACCGCTTCGAGGAAGCGCTTGAGGTTGGCGCGCAGGCCGTCGTGGCTCATATCGGCATAGCGCGCGAGGATGCGCTTCAGGCCCGCCACGTCGTAGCGGTCATAGGCGCCGGGTAGGCCGGCCATGATATTGGCCATCAGCCTGGCGCGATCGGCCTCCGAGGAGCGCTCGAACCAGGCCTTGGCCTTGTCCATCACCTCGGCCGGATGGCCCTCGTCGGCGCCAGGCCGCTGCAGCATGAAATGGTCGACGACGACGTACTCATGCAGGTTGAAGCGCAGCGCCGTGCCGCCGCCTGGCAAAGGCTGGGCTAGGTCGGTCCGGGTCCAGTCCAGCACCGGCATGAAGTTGTAGCAGACCACCTCGATGCCGCAGGCGGAGAGGTTGCGCAGCGACTGGCGATAATTGGCGAAGATGCTCTCGAGGTCGCCTTCGCCGATCTTGACGTCCTCGTGGATGGGCAGGCTCTCGACCACCGACCAGCGCAGCCCAAGGCTCTTGTCGTGCTCGATGATCGCCTTGCGCTTCTCGATCTCCTCGACGCTCCAGACCACGCCATAGGGGATCTGGTGGAGCGCGTTGACAATGCCGCGCGCGCCGGCCTGCCGGGCCTCGGCGAGCGTCACCACATCGTCCGGGCCGAACCAGCGCCAGGTCTGTTCCATCGTTGTTGATCCTCTTGGGACAGGGGCCTGTCGCGGGCCTTTGTCAGGTTGGTTTGCGGAGCCCGCCGCTTGCGGCGAAGGCTTCGATATGATCGCGCGCAATGGTCTCGATGGCGTCGAAGACGGTGCGCAGATGCGCGCGCATGGTCCGCTCGGCCTTCGCCTCGTCGCCGGAGATGACCGCGGCGGCGATTTCGCGATGCTCCCGCAGAATCATGTCGGACCAGCCGCTCGTCTCCAGCGACAGGCAGCGGACACGGTCGAGCTGCGCCTTGACGCCCTCGATCAGGCTCCAGACCGAAGGATGGCCCGAGAGACGGGAGAGTTCGGCATGGAAGGCTTCGTCGCTGCGGAAGAAGCCGGCGCGATCCCCGGCGGCGAGCAATTGCTCCTGCTGGCGGATCAGCAGATCGAGATTGGCCTTGCCTTCGGCATCGATCTTCTTCGCCGCCAGCATGACCGTGCGGCACTCCAGCGTCTCGCGCACGAACTGGCTGTCATAGACTGCAGCGAGGTCGATCGGGGCGATGAAGGTGCCGACCTGCGGCACGACGACGAGGAAGCCGTCCTCGACCAGCCGCTTGAACGATTCCCTGACCGGCGTGCGGCTGACGCCGAATTGCAGCGCCATGCGCGCTTCCGAGATCGCCTCGCCCGGACGCAGGACCGCATTCAGCACGTCGCCGCGCAGTGCCCGGTAGATCTGGTCGGTGCTCTGTCTCGCCGCGGCGATGCCCATTGCCAAGCTCTTGTTCACTAGTATACTAGGATACCGGCCTGAACGGGGGCGTCAACTCCGAAAGCCGCGATTTCAATAGAAGCCGGTGCTAAAAACGCCGCAAGAGCGCGTCTTTCAAGGGCTGGGGAAACAGCAGGCGGCAAAGCCGCCGGGAGGGGAGATCATGGTTCAGGACAGCATCGATCGGCGCATGTTCCTTGGCGGTGTCGCCGGAATCGCCGGGCTGGCGCAGGTGCCGGCCGCGTTCGCGCAGCAGCTCAAGCTTCCGGCCTCGCCGGTCGCGCTCAGCATCATCGACGTCGGCGGAGCGCTCGCTCTGGTGCAGGCGCCGCTGGAGAACTACACCAAGGCGAATCCCAAGCTCGTCTCGCGGATGACCTTCACCAAGGCGCCCGCCCCCGAGCTGCCGGGCAAGCTGAAAGCGCAGCAGGATGCCGGCCGCGTCGACATCGATTTCGTCATCGGCGGCCTGGACGTGCTCTCGGCCGGCATCGACCAGAAGCTCTGGGTCGAGTTGCTGCCGCGCTTCGCCTCAGATTTGCCCAAGCCCGACGAGGTGTTCCTCAAGCCTGCGCTCGCCATGCACAATCTCGGGCGCGGCCAGGGGATGGCGATGGTCTATTATCCGTCCGGCCCGCTGCTCGAATACATGCCCGACAAGGTCAAGACCCCGCCGACCACGGCGCAGGAGCTGCTCGACTGGAGCAAGCAGAACAAGAACCGCTTCCTCTATGCCCGCCCGGCCAATTCCGGCCCGGGCCGGACCTTCATCATGGGCCTGCCCTACATTCTCGGCGACAGCGATCCCAAGGATCCGGCCAAGGGCTGGGACAAGACCTGGGCCTATCTCAAGGCCCTGGGTGAGAACATCGAATATTATCCAGGCGGCACCGGCGCGACGATGAAGGAGCTCGGCGACGGCACGCGCGACATCATCGTTTCGACGACGGGCTGGGACATCAATCCGCGCGTGCTGGGTGTTGTGCCGAAGGAGGCCAAGATCCAGACGCTGAAGGGCTTCCACTGGGTCACCGACGCCCAGTACATGATGATCCCCAAGGGCGTCTCCGACGAGAAGCTCGCAGTGCTGCTCGATCTGATCCGCCACATGCTGACGCCGGCGCAGCAGGCCTACACCTATGATGAGGGCTATTTCTACCCGGGTCCGGCGGTGAAGGACGTGCCGCTTTCAATGGCGCCCGCGGCCAGCCGCAAGGCGATCGAGGAATACGGCCGTCCGGAATATGACAAGCTGATCGCCGAGAACCCGATGGAGACGCCGCTCGACCCCGACAAGATGGTCGTCGCCTTCCGCATCTGGGATGAGCAGGTCGGCGGCGCCAAGCGCAAATAATCGAGGCGAATGGCGAGTGCGAATGTCGCTCGCCAAGCTCACCCGCCACTCGCCACTCGCCATTCGCCTTCGGAACTTGATGGTCCTTCATGTCGATACATGCCGCGAATTTCCGCGAACTCAGGCTCGACCGGCTCTGCCGCGACTTCGGAACGCATAACGCCGTCAAGGACGTCTCGCTGACGATCAAGCAGGGCGAGTTCATCGCGCTGCTCGGCCCGTCCGGCTGCGGCAAGTCGACGACACTGAACCTGATCGCCGGCCTCCTGCCTGCGACCGGCGGCGGCATCTGGCTCGACGAGAAGCGCATTGATCCGCTCCGCCCGGAGGAGCGTGGCTTCGGCATGGTTTTCCAGAGCTACGCGCTCTTCCCGCATATGACCGTGAAGAAGAATATCGGCTTCGGCCTCAAGATGCGCGGCATGGCCAAGGCGGAGAGCGAACGCCGCGTCGCCGAGGCCGTCGCGCTGGTCCGCCTGCAGGGCCAGGAAACGAAGCTGCCCGGCCAGCTCTCCGGCGGCCAGCAGCAGCGCGTCGCCATCGCCCGCGCCATCGCGGTGCAGCCGCCTCTGGTGCTGATGGACGAGCCGCTCTCCAATCTCGACGCCAAGCTGCGTCTCGAGATGCGCGCCGAGATCAGGCGCATCCACAATACGCTCGGCGCCACCACGATCTACGTCACCCACGACCAGGAGGAGGCGCTCTCGCTCGCCGACCGGATCGTGGTGATGCGCGATGGTGAAATCCGCCAGGTCGGCGGGCCCGAGGACCTGTTCTCGCGGCCAGACCATCTCGACGTCGCCGAGTTCATGGGCTTCCGCAACAAGGTCGCCGGCCGCGTCGCCTCGGCGACGGCCGAACTCGCCACGGTGACGGTCGGCGAGGTTGGTGTCGTCGGGCGCGTGAGGTCGCAGGTCGCGGCCGGGCAGGGGGCCCATATCTCGATCCGCCCCGAGGATCTGCACCCGGTGGCGGATGGCGCGCCGGGGCTGGCCGCCAAGGTCGTCTCGACCGAGTTCCATGGCCGCGAATTCGTCGGCTTCGCCCGCATGGCGGACGACACGCCGCTGACCTTCCTAGCCGATAGTCGCATCGCGCCCGGCACCGAGATCCGCCTCGCTGCCGCTCCGGATCGCGTCCTCGTCTTCGGAGAGGGCGCATGAGCACCGTGTCTGGCGCGGCGCCCGGCATCGCCGAGATTCCGCTCAAGCAGCGCCTCGCCGCGCGCGGGCTCGACGGGCTGACCCTGCTTGTCCTGCCGGCGGTGATCTTCCTGCTGGCGCTGTTCATCTACCCGTTCTTCTACGGGCTCTTCCTGTCCTTCAATCCGAAGGCCGGCGGGGCGCTGGCGAACTACCAGCGCTTCTTCTCGGATTCCTTCCTCTACGGCACGATCGCGACCACGCTCTGGCTCGCCATGCCGGTGACGATCGTGACGCTGCTGCTGGCGATCCCGATCGCCTTTCGCGTTCGGCTGATGAAGAACCAGCGCCTGCTCACCACTATCCTGGTGATCCCGATCACGCTCGGCACCGTGCTCGTCGCCGAGGGGCTGCTGAACTATCTAGGCCCGCAGGGCTGGTTCAACCGTACGCTGATGACGCTGGGCCTGATCTCGACGCCGGTGAAGCTCCTGCACAATTACTGGGGCGTGATGCTCTCGCTGGTGATCACCGGCTTCCCCTTCACCTTCCTGCTGACGCTATCCTATCTCACCGGCGTCGATCCGGCGCTGGAGCAGGCTGGCGCGACGCTCGGCGCGGGGCCCTGGGATCGCTTCAAGCATATCCTCTTCCCGCTGTTGCTGCCCGGCCTCGCCATCACGTTCTGCCTCAGCTTCGTCCAGGCTTTCTCGGTCTTCCCCTCGGCAGTGCTGCTCGGCGCGCCGGCAGGACCGACGCGCGTGATCTCGATCGCCGCCTACCAGGCCGCCTTCGAGGAATACGACTACTCGATGGCCTCGGCGGTCGCGATGATCATGGGCATGGTCCAGCTCGCCATCGTCGTCGCGGTGCTCGGCCTGCGCGGGATGCTCTATCGCGGCCCGGCCGGCGGCGGGAAGGGCTGATCCGATGGTCAAGGACACCCGCCTTTCCACCAAGCTCTGGGCCGCGGCCAACTGGACGCTGATCGGCTTCTTCATCGTCAACCTGTTCGGCATGATCGCCGCGGTGGTGACGAGCTCGTTCTCGACTCGCTGGCTGCGCTCCTGGCTGCCGGATGGCTGGACGACGCGCTGGTATGGCGCCGCCTGGAGCGAGTTCCAGCTTGGCGACGTGCTGACAGTCACCTTCCAGATCGTCTTCCTCGTCGTCTTCCTTTCGGGCCTGATCGGCGTGCCGGCGGCCTATGCGCTGGCGCGGCGCGACTTTCCCGGCAAGAAGCTGGTGATGCTGCTCTTCCTGCTGCCTTTGCTGGTGCCACCGATCACCTTCGGTATCCCGCTGGCGACGGTGCTCTATCGCACCGGCCTCGCCGGTTCGATGTCTGGCGTGGTGCTGGCCAATCTCGTCCCGACCGTGCCCTTCGTCATCCTGGTGATGATCCCGTTCATCGAGCAGATCGACACCAAGATCGAGGCGGCGGCGCGCGTCTTCGGCGCCAACACCTTCAAGCTCTTCGTCTACATCCTGCTGCCGCTGCTGATGCCTGGCATCCTCGCCGCGCTGCTGCTCGTGCTGGTCAGGACGATCGCGATGTTCGAGCTGACCTTCCTTACCGCCGGCCCGACCAGCCAGACCCTGGTTGTCGCGCTCTACTACGCGGTCTTCGCCGCCGGCGTGCGCGCCGTGCAGTCGATCGACGCCATGGCGGTGATCTACATGGTGACGACGCTGATCTGGCTCATCATCGCGCTGCGCTTCGTCAACCCGACGCAGATCGTGGCGCGGGCGAAGAGGTAGGCCGGAACAACCCGCGGCCTCCCGCATTCCTCCGCAGCCGGTCGAGCTGCGGAGGGGTTGGATGGTCACGAAGGGCAGGAGAGGCGCTGCGGCGAAGAATAGCCGCCTGCGCCGCGTGAGCATCGACGACCTCACCATCCGCCGCGTCCGCGTCGGCCGCAATTTCGGCTATCGCGACGCCGAGGGCGGCAGGATCACCGATGAGGAGACGAGGGCGCGCATCCGCTCGCTGGCGATCCCCCCGGCCTATGAGGATGTGCTGATCGCCGCCGACCCGCGCGCCCATCTCCAGGCGATCGGCCGCGACGAGGCCGGGCGCATCCAGCACCGCTACCATCCCGATTGGGAGCGCGTGCGCGAGCGTCGCAAGCTGAAGCGCCTGGCCAGGATGATCGATGCCTTGCCGAAGCTGCGCAAGCGCATCGCCACCGACCTGAAGGACCGCACGCTCTCGCGTACCAAGGCGCTCGCCTGCGCCGCCGCAGTGATCGATCGCTGCCATATCCGCGTCGGCAACGAGGTCTATGCCCAGACCAATGGCAGCCATGGCGCCTCGACGCTGCTCAAGCGCCATGTCGACGTGACCGGTAGCCACGTCACGCTCGCCTTTCGCGGCAAGGGCGGCAAGGAGATCACCTGCGGCCGCGATGACGCGCCGCTCGCCCGCGCGCTGACGCGGCTGAAGACCCTGCCCGGCAGGCGCCTGTTCCAGTATCGCGCCGAGGACGGCTCGGTCACGACGATCAACGCCGCCGACATCAACGCCTATCTGAAGGAGGCGGCCGGCCTGCCGATATCGAGCAAGGATCTGCGCATGCTCGCCGCCAATGCCGCCGCCGCCGAGCTCCTGCTCTCGACCGACATCGCCGCCAGCGAGCGCGGCCGCAAGCGCCAGCTCGCCGACATCATGCGCGCCATCGCCGAGCGGCTGGTCAACACGCCGGCCGTGGTGCGCAAGAGCTATGTCCACGCCATCGTCGTCGACGCCTATGCCAGCGGTCGCCTCAGCCGCGCCTATCGCAAGGCGCGCGGCCGCGGCGGCTGCTCGCGCATCGAGCGGGCGCTGGGGCTGCTGGCGGCGTGAACAGGATGCATGGCCGCCAGCCGGCGCCGGGCGGCGACGGGGGTTGAACCCGGCAGGCGCGCTGGCCAAGCTCGGACCAAATCATCCGAGGAAGCGCTAGGCATGTTTCTCACCAATTCCGACATGGTCGAGCTGATCGAGCTGCGTCATGCTCTCCACCGTGCGCCGGAGATTTCCGGCGAGGAGCGCGAGACGGCAAAAGCGATCGTCGGCTTCCTCGCGCCGAGCGCGCCCGACCGCATCGTCACCGATCTCGGCGGCCATGGCGTCGCGGCGATCTATGAAGGCGCCGAGCCCGGCCCGACCGTCTTGATCCGCTCCGAGCTCGACGCCCTGCCGATCGAGGACCTTTCCGGCGTGCCGCATTCCTCGCAGATCGCGGGCAAGGGCCATCTCTGCGGCCATGACGGCCATATGACCACGGTCGCGGCGCTGTCGCGCGGGCTCGGCCGGCAGCGGCCGCAGCGTGGGCGCGCCATCCTGCTGTTCCAGCCGGCCGAGGAGACCGGCGCCGGCGCCGCCGCAGTGATCGCCGATCCCAAGTTCAAGGAGATCGCGCCCGACTTCTCCTTCTCGCTGCACAACAAGCCCGGCCTGCCATTGGGTGCTGTCCGACTCTCGGAAGGCCCGGCCAATTGCGCCTCGCGCGGGCTGAAGATCGTGCTGACGGGCCACACCTCGCACGCCGCGACGCCGGAGCATGCAGTCTCGCCGATGAAGGCGGTCGCCCGTCTGATGCCGGAACTGACAGCGCTCGGCCAGGGCGGCGCCCTTGAGGGCAACTACCGTCTCGTCACCGTCACCCACGCCAGCATGGGCGAGCGAGCCTTCGGCATCACGCCTGGCCGCGCCGAGATCTGGGCGACCTTGCGCACGCTCAGCGACAATCTGATGAGCGCGCTCTGCGCCGAGGCGGAGGCGCTTGCGCGCGAGGCGGCTTCTGTCGGCGGGCTCTCCGTGACGATGGATTACCATGACGTCTTCCATCACTGCGAGAACGATCCCGAGGCAGTGGCGCATCTGCGCCGCGCCTGCGAGGAGGAGGGCATCGGCCATGGTGAGACGCCGCCGCAGCGCGGCTCCGAGGATTTTGGCCTGTTCGGCCGCTCCTCGAAATCGGCGATGTTCCTGCTCGGCTCCGGCGAAGACACGCCGCCGCTGCACAATCCCGACTACGATTTCCCCGATGCGCTAATCGCGCCCGGCGCCCGCGTCTTCATGCGCACGATCAGGAACCTGCTGGGGTAGTCGGAGGCCGTCATTCTCGCCCGCTACTTGTCCCCTCTCCCCCTGCGGGAGAGGGCTAGGGTGAGGGGTCTCGCGACGCTGGTCGCCGGCCCGGCACCGTGTTTCCCGGAGCTCTCGAAGACCTGCGCGACCTCTCATCCGGCGCTTCGCGCCACCTTCTCCCGCAGGGGGAGAAGGGAAGCGTGGGCAGCCGGACTGCCTCTAAATCCTCGCCCGAGCATGACGCGCCCTGACCGGATCGTGCTATGCGGCGCCTCTAACGGAACAGGGGCCCCCATGCGCAGGATCAGGATCATCGGCATTGGCGCTGGCAATCCCGAGCACATGACGATCCAGGCGATCAAGGCGCTCAACACCGCCGATGTCGTCTTCGTGCCGGACAAGGGTGCCGAGAAATCGGCCCTGCGCGAACTGCGCGAGGAGATCTGCCGGCGCTATATCGAGCGTGACGACTGGCGCACGGTGCCGCTCACCGTGCCGAAGCGCGCTGCGGCGGGCGACGATTATCGCGGCAGCGTCGACGACTGGCATGCGGCGCTCGCCGAAAGCTATGAGCGGCTGTTCCGCGACGAGCTTCGGGAAGACCAGATCGGTGCACTCCTCGTCTGGGGTGACCCTTCACTCTACGACAGCACGCTGCGCATCATCGAGGCCGTGCGCGCCCGCGGACTGGAATTCGACTACGACGTCATCCCCGGCATCACCAGCGTCCAGGCCCTGGCAGCGGCGCATCGGCTGGTGCTGAACCGGATCGGCGAGCCCGTCACCATCACCACCGGCCGCAAGCTCGCCGAAGGCGGCTTCCGCGACGAGGCCGGCAGCACCATCGTCATGCTCGATGGCGAGCAGGCCTTCGCGAAGATCGACCCGGCCGGGCTCGAGATCTGGTGGGGCGCCTATCTCGGCGCGCCGCAGGAGATTCTGGCTTCCGGCCCGCTTGCCGAAATCTCGGACGAGATCGTCCGCAGGCGCGAGGCGGCACGCGCCGAGAATGGCTGGATCATGGACACCTACCTGCTGAGGCGGCGCGAGGGCTGACTGGCGGCGTTTGCCGTTAGGCCACCATACCGGTATAATCTGTGCCGGCTGGCCGAGGAGTTTGACTCATGGACATCTCGCTCCGGCTGCGTGATCCGATCGCACCGCAGCTTGTCGCGGCGCTGCGCCAGGCGATCATCGCCAGCGAACTTCGCCCTGGAGAAGCGCTCTCGGAGAAGGAGATCGCCGGCCGCTTCGGCGTCAGCCGGCAGCCGGTGCGCGAGGCCTTCATCAAGCTCTCCGAGGCCGGGCTGGTGCAGATCCTGCCGAGCCGCGGCACCTATGTCATGAAGATATCGATGCGCGAGGTCGCCAATGCCCGCTTCGTGCGCGAAGCCGTCGAATGCGCCCTGGCGCGGACGGCGAGCCGGCTGATCGATCCGGATGGGGTCGCTCGCCTGCGTCGTCTCATCGCCGAGCAGGCCGCAGCCGCCGGCCGCGGCGATTATTCCGGCTTCACCGTGCTGGACGAGGCCTTCCACCAGGCCATCGCCGAGATCGTCGATTGCGACTATGCCGGCAAGGTGGTCGAGAGCGCCCGCGCCCAGACCGACCGGGTACGTTTTCTCTCGCTGCCGGGCACTTCGCCGATCCCGCTGCTGATCACCCAGCACAACGCCATTGTCGACGCGATCGAGACCGGCGATGCCGACACCGCCGCAACCGCGATGCGCATCCATCTGCGCGAAATCCTGAACGCGCTGCCGCGCATCGCCGCCGAGCATCCGGACCTGTTCGAGGACGAGGAGCTGCCGGCCCATACCAGGGTGCCGCGTCAGCGCTGACAGGCTCGGAACCACCCCGTCTTTCCGGGGCGGCGCGAAGCGGCGAGCCCGGAATCTATGAACACTGCCCTTTCCGTCATGGTCGGGCTTGTCCCGACCATCCACGTCTTCGTATGGGCAGATCAGTGTTCAAGACGTGGATGCTCGCCACAAGGGCGAGCATGACGAACTGGAGCGGCGTCGTGGTCATGGATTCCGGGCTCATGCCTGCGGCATGCCCCGGAAAGACGGGCGCTATAGTCGGGCATCGCCCCGCTGCGCCGCCTTTATCAGTGCGTCGGCGACACGCTCATGACCTTCCGCCAGGATCGCCGTGGCGACACGGACATGCTCGGTCGGCCTGACCGCGCATTTGCTGCCGGGCAGCACCGCGATGCCGTGCGCGGCCAGCGTCACCAGCGCGAACTGCTCGGTCTCGACCGGCACCCAGATGCACAGTCCGTCGCTCTCCGGCATTGCGAGCCCTCGTTCACCCAGGCAGGAGACCAGCGCCCCCCTGCGCTCGGCATAGACGGCGCGCGCCTCCGCGACCCGCCGGCCGGTCTCGGCATCGGTCAGCAGCCAGGCGGTCGCGGCCTGCAGCAGTCGGCTGGTCCAGCCCGAGGAAAAACTGCGATAGGACTGGATCTGCCGGATCACCATGGCCGGTGCCGACAGCACGGCGATCCGAAGGTCGGGACCAAGCGATTTCGAGAAGGAGCGGATATGCACGACCCGCTCCGGCATCGTCACGCCCAGGCTGATCGGCGGATGGATCGAGACATCGCCGACGCCGTCATCCTCGATCACCAGCGTCTCGCTGCCGGCGAGCACCCGGCCGAGCTTGGTGAGCCGTGCGGCGCTGACGTGCTGGCCGGTGACCGAATGGGTGCGCGGCTGGAAGATGAAGGCCGATGGCCGCCGCTTCAGCGCAGCCGCAAGCTCGCCGGGCAGGGGACCTTCGGCATCGCGGGTGACCGGCAGGATCTCGGCGCCGAGATCCTCGATGATGTCAAGGAGCCGCATCGCGGTGGGATCCTCGATCGCGATGCAGGAGCCGGGCAGCACGGTCGCGTGCAGCACCGAATAGACGGCGTTGTAGCCGCCATTGGTGGCGAGGAAAGCATCCGGTCTGTAGGGCCAATGCGGCGCCACCGCCTCGCGCAGCGCCGGCAGGATCGGCGTGCGCTCATAGCTGTTGAGGTTTTCCGCGCTCGCGGCCTGCGCCAGCGCCTCGCGCAGCGGCGGCAGTAGCGCCGCATCCGGGACCGCCAGCGAGAGGTCGAGCGCATCAGGCCCGAAATCGGCGACGCTCGCCATCCGCGTCGGCCGCGGCGTCGCGTTGTCGCCGCTGACCCAGGCGCCGCCGCGTCCGCGCCCCGAGACGATCTTCTGCCGCTTCAGCTCGCTCCAGGCTTCAGAGACCGTGCCGGGGCTGACCCCGAGCCGGAAGGCGAGCTCGCGCACCGTCGGCAGCCGCATGCCGACCGGCAGCAGACCGGAGCGGATCAGCTGGCTCAGATCGAGCGCGATGCCGCGCGCGGTGCGCTGCGTCAGGCGGCTTGCCAGCCAGGTGGCGTCTGGTTCGTCGGTCATCGAATCAAAAATGAATGTTCAGGAACGTAATATCGATTGATCAGGTCAAATGAACATTTAATCTCACCGCTGTCCAAGGTTTATCTGCAGCGAGGCGATGGCTTGAAACCTGTGATCCGGCTGGCCCTGCGCGACTGGGACTTCATCACGCCGCTACTGCTCGGCGATCTCGCTTCCGACCGCTTCGAGCTGCAGATCGAGCGCCTCGCCGCGCTACCCGATGATTTCGCCAGCGATCCTCGCTTCGACGCCAGCGAGGTCTCGTTCAGCCGTTACACCACTGGCCGCGCTCGCGGCGAGGCCGGCGTCGTCGGCATACCGCACTTCATCATGCGCGGCTTTCGCCATCGCTGCGTCGTCACGGCCGCCGAGAGCAAGCTGACCTCCTTCGAGGAACTGCGCGGCAAGCGCATCGGCATCGCCGGCTGGCAGGATTCCGGCAATACCTGGACCCGCGCCGCCATGGCCGAGGCCGGCCTTGCCATCGACGACGCCTTCTGGGCCGTCAGCCGCCTCGCCGCCGATCATCCGATCATCGACCGCGTCGGGCGCTATGCGCAGCCCGGTCGGATCGAGGCGCTGCCCGGCCAGCCGCCACTCCTCGATCTGCTTGCCACCGGCGAGATCGCAGCGGTGCTGATGCCGTTCATGCCGCAGGGCTTCTTCGCAAAGGGCTCGCGCTTCCGCGCCTTACTGCCAGATGTCCGCGGCGCAGAACGCGATTATTTCGGCAAGGTCGGCTTCGTGCCCGGCATGCACATCATCGGCATCAAGCCCGAGCTTGCCGCCCGCGAGCCCTGGCTGCCGCAGGCGCTCAGCGATCTCCTCGACGAAAGCCAGCGCGTCTGGCTGGAGAAGCGCCGCCGCTATGCCGACACAACGCCCTGGCTGATCGACGAGCTGGTGCGCAGCGGGCATGATCTGCCCGAAAGCTGGAACGAGAGCGGGCTTGCCGCGAACCGGACCATGATCGCCGCGTTCATCGAGCAACTGCGGATCCAGAATCTCGTCGACACCGATCTGACGCCGGAGACCCTGTTCCCGGCCGCCCCTGCGCTGGAAGGAGCAAACTGATGAAAGCCGCGCTCGGACAATTCGCCGTCAGCCGCGAATGGCAGGAGAATCTTGCCACCACCACCCGCCTGATGGGCGAGGCGGCTGCCGCTGGCGCCGACCTCCTGCTGCTGCCGGAGGGCATCCTTGCCCGCGATATCACCGATCCGGACATCGTACTAAAGACGGCGCAGCCGCTCGACGGCTCGTTCATGCAGGGCGTGCTCGCGGCGAGCAAGGGCTCGGCGCTGACGACGCTGTTCTGCATCCATGTCCCGAACGGCAAGGGCCGCGTCTTCAACATCCATGTCGCGGTCCGCGACGGCGCCATCGTCGCCGCCTATCGCAAGCTCCATCTCTATGACGCCTTTTCCGCGCTGGAATCGACCAATGTCGAGCCCGGCACCGAAGTGCCGCCGTTGATCGAGATCGCCGGACTGAAATGCGGGCTGATGACCTGCTACGATGTCCGCTTCCCCGAGCTGGCGCGCCGCCTCGCTCTCGACGGTGCCGATGTGCTGCTGCTTCCGGCCGCCTGGGTGCGCGGCCTCGGCAAGGAGGCTCATTGGGAGGTGATGGTCACCGCCCGCGCGCTCGAGAACACCTGCTACGTCGTCGCCACCGGCGAATGCGGCCCGCGCAATATCGGCGCCAGCATGGTGGTCGACCCGCTCGGCGTCGCCGTCGCCCGCGCCGGCGAGGCCCCGGCGCTGATCTATGCCGAGATCGACCCGGCCCGCATCGCCACGGCGCGCGCGGCACTGCCGGTCCTCGCCAATCGCCGCTTCGCCGGCCCGGAGCTCGCCGCCTAGCAGCCCGCAAGCTGGTTTACCGACAACGATAAAGGGGACGTCGCCATGAACATGATCGTGAAATTTGCTGGAGCCGCCGCACTGGCTGCGGCGCTTCTTCAGAGCCCGGCCTTCGCCCAGGACGCCAGCATCAAGATTCCCGAGCAGAAGGTCGACGAGGCCCTGCGCGCCAGATTGCCGGAGGCGATCCGCACGGCCGGCAAGATGATCTCGGTCAATAACGGCTCCTTCCCGCCCTATGAGATCGTCACCGACGCCAAGACCATGACTGGCGCCGCTGCCGAGCTCTCCGACGCGATCGGCCAGCTGCTCGGCGTCAAGATCGAGCACGCGACCGTGAGCGGGCTTGCCGCGGCGCTGAGCGGCATCGCTTCCGGCCGCTACCAGTTCGCCATGGGCCCGATCGGCGACTTCAAGTCGCGCCAGGAGTCGAACGACTTCGTCGACTATGTCCGCGAATACGTGATCTTCGCGGTGCAGAAGGGCAATCCGAAGGCGATCGGCAGCCTCGACGACACCTGCGGCAAGAAGATCGCGGTGATGTCGGCGGGTTCGGCCGAGAAGGTGATCAAGGCGCAGGCCGAGAAATGCACGGCCGAGGGCAAGCCGGCGCTGGAGGTGATGTCGTTCACCGACCAGCCGACCTCGATTCTCTCGGTCCGCTCGCGGCGCTCCGACGGCTTCTTCTCCTCGCAGGCGCCGCTGACCTATTTCGTCCAGCAGGCCAAGGGCGATCTCGAGCTCGCCGCTGTGGGCAAGGCCAACGGCTTCCAGGACCTGTTCCAGGGCGCGGTGGTGCCGAAGGGCTCAGCCCTGGGTGAGGTGCTGCTCGCCAGCATCAAGGCGCTCAAGGCGAACGGCACCTATGAGGCGATCTTCAAGAAATGGGGGCTCGACAACAACATGATCGGCGAGCCCGGCATCAACCTCTCGAAGAACTGAGCGGGCACGCCATGAGCAGCGCACTCCCGTCATTCCGGGGCGCTGCGGAGCAGCGAGCCCGGAACCCATGAACACGACGCTCGGCAGAAGAAGTCGAGCCAGGCGAAACCGCTGGACTCGTCATATGGGGTGTTCATGGGTTCCAGGCTCGGGCCTGCGGCCCGCCCCGGAATGACGGCGGAGCATTGACCCGAATTCGGAGCCCTGATGAGCAGCGCAGCACAATCGACACATGACCGGCAGGCGACGCTGCGCGACGTCGCCAATGCCCACCGCCCGGTCGAATGGGGCCGCTGGCTGCTCTGGGCCTTCGTGCTCGCGGTCGCCGCCAACTTCGCCTGGATCGTCGCCTGGAACCCGAATTTCGGCTGGCCCGTCGTGGCGCAGTGGTTCACGGCGGAATCGATCCTGCGCGGGCTCTATGTCACGCTTGGCCTCACCGTCGTCGCGATGGTGATCGGCGTCGTCATCGGCCTGCTGCTGGCGATCGCCCGGCTCTCGGACGACCGGCTGTTCAGCGGCTTCGCCGGTCTGTTCATCTGGTTCTTCCGCGGCACGCCGCTGCTGGTCCAGCTGATCTTCTGGTACAACCTCTCGACCCTCTTCCCCGAGATCTCGATTGCGATCCCGTTTGGGCCGACGCTGATCAGCTGGCACACCAACGACCTGATCACACCGATGACGGCGGCGATCGCCGGCCTCTCGCTCAACGAGGCCGCCTACATGGCCGAGATCATCCGTGGCGGCCTGCTCTCGGTCGACAAGGGCCAGTCCGAGGCGAGCGACGCCTTCGGCATGACCCGGGCCCGGGCATTGTGGCGGGTCATCATCCCGCAGGCGATGCGCTCGATCGTGCCGCCGACCGGCAATCAGCTGATCAGCATGATCAAGGCGACTTCGCTGGTCAGCGTCATCGCCATGGCCGATCTGCTCTATTCGGTGCAGGCGGTCTACAACCGCACCTTCGAGGTCGTCCCGATGCTGATGGTCGCGGTGATCTGGTATCTCGTCATCACCACCGTCCTGAACATCGGCCAAGGCTTCATCGAGCGCTACTACGCCCGCGGCGAACGCGGCGCGAGCGAACCCATGCCCGTCATTGCGGAGCCGACGCCATGAACGCGATCGCGACAGACGCTGCGCCGCTGGTCAGCGCCCGCAACGTCCACAAATCCTTCGGCAGCAACGAGGTGCTGAAGGGCATCGACCTCGATGTCATGCCGGGCGAGGTCGTCGTCGTGCTCGGGCCGTCCGGCTCCGGCAAGTCGACCTTCCTGCGCTGCATCAACCATCTCGAGGCGATCAATCGCGGCTCGATCATGGTCGCCGGCGAGCAGATCGGCTACCGGCTGAGCGGCGAGCGGTTGATCAAGCTCTCGGCCCGCGCCATCGCGGCGCAGCGCCGGCAGATCGGCATGGTCTTCCAGCAGTTCAACCTCTTCCCGCATATGACGGCGCTGGAGAACATCATCGAGGCGCCGGTCGGCGTCCATGGCCGCTCTCGCAAGGAAGCGACCGATTACGCCATGGAACTGCTCGCCCGCATCGGCCTGACCGAGAAGGCCAACGCCTATCCGCGCCAGCTCTCCGGCGGCCAGCAGCAGCGCGTCGCCATCGCCCGCGCGCTCGCGATCCGGCCGAAGCTGATGCTGTTCGACGAGCCGACCTCGGCGCTCGATCCCGAACTTGTCGGCGAGGTGCTTTCGACGATGCGCGATCTCGCCGGCCAGGGCCTGACCATGATCGTCGTCACCCATGAGATCGGCTTCGCCCGCGAGGCGGCCGACCGCGTCGTCTTCATGGATGGGGGGCTTGTGGTCGAGCAGGGGCGGCCGGAGGACGTGCTGGCCAACCCGAGCCATCCGCGCACCCGGCTCTTCCTCAGCCGCTTCATCCGCGAAGCGGCCTGAGTATCAGCAGCGTGTCGCTGCCCGGGTTCAGGTCGGGATATCGGCGCTGATCCTGTCGAAGCGCGCCTGCGCCAAAATGCCAGAAGCGCCTTGTTCAGCGGGGGACCGCGGTCGGCGGAGGGCATCAATGCCCTCCGCACTCGTGTCAGCGGTTAGCTCCAGAAGCCCGCTTGATGGTCGCGCGGCGAGAACGCTTCAGTCGCGTCCTGCTGCTGCGCTTCGAGGTTCTCCTCGTGGTCGTGCTCGGTCTCGAGTGCGGACTCACAATCGTGCCGTTCCAGCATGGATCGCTCCTTTCGATTGGTTGGGAGGTTGCTTCAGGCACGGGTTAGATATGAACAATTGCTGCACTGCACAAGCTTCGCGAGCGGGCACCCTCCGATATCGCTGTCTTGTGATGGTGGCGCCGCCCGGTGGGGAGTGGGCTTCGATGCCGGAAAGGTATCAGCCGCTATCGCCGTCCTTCGTCCCGCCGACCGTCGCCGATTGGCGGGCTGCGGCCTGATCGAGGCATTCTGCCATTTGCGAGGTGCCCCAGGAAAACTTGGAGCACTGCGCGGTTCCCACGGTCAGGTTCCTGGCGACTCCGGTGGGCTGGTCGGAGCCGCTGCAGCCGGAAAGTGCCAGAGCAATGATGGCGAGCGTCAAGCGCATGTCGTTCCTCCTGTGGATGGCGCAATCGAGCAGCCATTTTTGGCGGTAATTCGATCGGCGGGAATCTTCGCCTGCTCGCGAGCGATCCCGGCCGCATGACCGACTGTGCCGTCATCGCGCTGGCCCCATCCCGCCCCGAGCTTGTCGTGCAAGCTGAGGGAGGTGACTATCGGAGGGATCCCTGGACAGTGCGGTCACTGGCTCCGTGGAATGTGCGCATGCGCTAGACCGCCTTCTTCAGGAAGCCGGCGACCTGACGGTAACTGGCCGCGACCTCCTCCAGCTCGGCTGGGGAGATCAGGTCCTCGATCCGGTCGCCGGGCCCCTTGATGCGCGCGGCCGCGATGTCGAGGACGCGCTCAGGACCCGATTTGCGGTTGTTGAGCACGACATTGGTGGTGACGGGCCGGCGCAGGGCTTCATAGGCGTGCAGGCCTTCCGGTCCCGGCTGCGCGGCCAGCGAGTCCGCAAGAGCCCTCGCGTCTATGATCGCCTGCGAGGCCCCGTTCGCTCCCATCGGGTACATCGGATGGGCGGCGTCGCCGAGAAGGGTGACCCGCCCTTGCGTCCACCACGGCAGCGGGTCGCGATCGATCATCGGATACTGGGTGATCTTCCGGGTGCTCTTCAGCAGGGCTGGGATGTCGATGTCCGGCATCCGGAAGCCCAGGAACTCCGAGATGAAATCGCGGTCGCCCTCGCGGCTCCAGTCGGCCTCATCGGCCGCACGCGGCTGATCGTGGCGCACTTCGGCAACCCAGTTGATCAGAGCCTTGCCGTCGCGCGCGGCGCGGCTGCTGATCGGGTAGCAGACGAATTTCACGTCGTGATCGCCGGCGATGAACATGGTGCGGCCATCACCGAAGGGCGCCTGCAGATTGGTGCCGCGCCACATCATCGTGCCTTCGTAATGCGCGGGCCCTTCGCCCGGATGGAGCTGCTGGCGCACCTTCGAACGGAAGCCCTCGGCGCCGATCAGCAGATCGGCGTCATAGGCTGTGCCGTCGGCGAAGCGCACATGCACGCCGCGCTCGTCCTGTGTGAAGCCGGAAATCGCCCTGCCGAGCGCAACCGCATCCGGCCCCAGCCGGGAGCGGACCGTATCGAGCAGCAGGAACTGCAACTCGCCCCGATGGACCGAGTACTGCGGATAGTTGAAGCCGGCCTCGACCGAGCGCGGGTCAGACTGGATCAGGTGGCCGAAACGCGTGCGGTATTCGATCGCGCGGGTGCGGATCGCCATCTCGTCGAGGGGGTCGCCAAGCCCGAGCCCATGCAGCACACCCGAGGCATGCGGCATAACGTTGATCCCTACGCCGAGCGGCTGCAGCGTCTCCGCCGCTTCGAAGATCCGGACTTCGAAGCCCTTCTCATTGAGGCACAAGGCTGCGGTCAGGCCGCCGATGCCAGCGCCCGCGATGGCGATCTTCATGGTCTATTCTCCTGGGATGATCCCGGTGAGCCTTGCTTGGTTCTTTTGCGATCGGCATGGCGACGGCTTCGTCGAGCGCAGGCTGTTGCCAAGGCCGCGATCGGGGCTCCGGTCCGGTCCCGCAGGCAGAAGCGCGTGTTCTGCGGCGCAAGCGGGAGGAAGCGTGTCCCGGCAGGTTGAAACCGGGTGAGCTGCTCGCCCGCATGCAGCTGCACGAAGCCGTCCCTTCTGGAGGGATGTTCCAAGGCGCTTCCCCTGCATAGTTCCCTTAATTGGTAATGCTACCTGATAAATTTAGTCAAGTTACCTGACAATTATTCGGGCACGGAGCTCCGCCGCCCTCATAAGCGAACGCCCGCAGGGAGCCTGCGGGCGGGCAGAACCCATGCGTTATTCTCGGGTGGAGCGAAGCGAAGACCCGGGAATCTCCTGATGAGAAGACGCCGACTGGGAGCCTCTCCGGCCTGAGATGCTCGGGGTCAAGCCCGAGCATGACGCGCGCCCATGCCCCAAAAAACTCTCCGATCGACTGGACGATAACCGGTTGTCGAAGCGGTCACGCTCTGGCATAATGTATGCCAGATTATAACAAGCGCCGCTTACGGCGTGCTGATCGGAGGGACCGGGTCGTGAGAATCCATGAGTTCCAAGCGAAGCATCTGCTGGCACGCTACGGGCTGACTGCGCCGGAGGGCAGTGTCGCGATCACCGCCCGGGAGGCCGGCGAGATTGCGCAGCGCCTTGGTGGCCCGGTGGTGGTCAAGGCACAGATCCATGCCGGCGGCCGCGCGCGCGCCGGTGGAATCTTGCGGGCGGAAACCCCCGCCGCCGCTGAGGCTGCGGCCGCGGAACTACTCAGCAAGGCGCTTGTGACCGCCCAGACGGGGCCGGCGGGCCAGATCGTCAGGCGCGTCCTCGTCGAGCGCGCGCTGCCGGCGCGGCGCGAACTGCACCTTGCCCTGCTGGTCGATTCGACCTCGGGCGAGGTGATGCTGATCGGCAGCGAGCGGGGCGGCGCGGATATCGAGGAGCAGGCGGCGCGCGGCGAATTGCGCATCCGTGAGCTCAGGCTCGGCGCCGGCGGCGAGGCGCGTGCGCAGGAGGTGGCGGACTTCGTCGCGGCGCTCGGCCTGGAAGGAGCGCTGCACAAGCAGGGCTGCGCGCTCGTGGACGGTCTGCGGCGGGCCTTCGTCGAACTCGACGCCAGCCTGATCGAGATCAACCCGCTCGCGATCACCGAAGACGGCAGGCTGGCGGCGCTCGACGCCAAGATGACGCTCGACGACAATGCCCTGTTCCGGCATCCCGAACTCGCAGCGCTGCGCGACGAGGACGACACCAGCGCAGCCGAATTGCAGGCCCAGCGCCATCAGCTCAACTATGTCCAGCTCGACGGCGATATCGGCATGGTGGCGAATGGTGCAGGCCTCGGTCTCGCCACGCTCGACATGGTCGTCGCCGCCAATGGCCGACCGGCCAACTTCATGGACATCCGGACCACGGCCAAGAGCCTCGACATCGCTCATGGCTTCGGGCTGCTGCTCGACAATCCGGCGACGCGCGCGATCCTCATCAACGTGCATGGCGGCGGCATGCAGGCCTGCGACACCATCGCCGAGGGGCTCGGCATCGCCTTGCGCCGCACGGGGCGCTCACTGCCGCTGGTCGTGCGCCTCGCCGGCAACAACGCCGATTTCGGGCGCTCGCGCCTGCAGAACTTCGGCTGCGCGGTGATCGATTGCCCGGACATGTGGACTGCGGCCACGAAGGCGGTCGCGCTGGCGCAGAGGGGAGCCTGAACCATGGCCGTCTTTCTGAATCGCGAGACCCGCGTTCTCTGCCAGGGCATGACCGGCTGGGCCGGCACCCATCATGTCGCGCGGATGATGGAGTACGGCACGCAGGTCGTCGGCGGCGTGACGCCGGGCAAGGGCGGCCGCTCGCATCTGAATTTGCCCGTCTATGAGCGCGTTGCAGAAGCGAGGCGCGAGACCGGCGCCAATGCCAGCATCGTCTTCGTGCCGCCGGCTAATGCCGCGGCTGCCATGATCGAGGCGATCGAAGCCGAGATGCCGCTGGTGGTCGCGGTTACCGAGCGCATACCGACACTGGACATGGTGCGGGTGCGTGCCGCGCTGAAGGGCGGGCGCACCACCCTGGTCGGCGCCAACTCGCAGGGCATCCTCGTGCCAGGCGTCGGCAAGCTCGGCGTCATGGCGACCGGCAGCGAGCGTCCCGGCGGCGTCGGCATCATCTCGCGCTCGGCCTCGTTGACGAGCGAGGTCGTGGCGCAGGTCACCGCGGCGGGGCTCGGCCAGTCGGCGACGATCGGCGTCGGCGGCGACCCGATCCATGGCATCGGCATGCGCGAATGCCTCGAGCTCCTGCTGGACGATGCCGATACCGAAGGCGTGGTGCTGATCGGCGAGATCGGCGGCACGGAGGAGGAGGAGGTCGCAGAATACCTCGCCGGCACTCCGGCGTCGAAGCCCGTCGTCGCGCTGATCGTCGGCCGCGAGGCGCCGCTCGAACGCCGCATGGGCCATGCCGGCGCGCTCACCCTGCGCGGCAAGGGCGACGCGGCAGGCAAGATCAGGGCGCTGGAGGCCGCCGGCGTTCGGATCGCCCCGAGCGCCCATCTCGTCGGCGAGACCATCAGGCAGGCGCTCGCCGAGCGTGGGTAGCGCGCTTCTTCCCTTGTGGGAGAAGGCAGGGAGCGCCTCACTCCCGCTTCGGCAGCCGGCCGCCGATCGAGCGGGTGATTTCGTCGGCGGCGCGGCGTACCATCGGGCCGTAATCGTCGAGCTTGCGCGGGGTCACGCGCACGGTCGGCCCCGACACCGAGACGCCCGCGATCGCTTCGGCGTGCTCGTTGAAGATCGGCGCGGCGACGCAGCGCATGCCGAGGGAGCGTTCCTCGTCGTCGAGCGCCCAGCCGTTCCGGCGCCCCCGCGCAAGCTCGCGCAGGAGCTCGGCGAGATCGGTGATCGTATGCTCGGTGAAGCGCTCGAGGCGCCGGAGCGCGCAGATCTGGCGCACGCGGTGCTCGGGGAGCTCGGCCAGCAGCGCCTTGCCGACGCCCGAGGCATGCATCGCACCGCGGCTGCCCGCCCGGAAGAAGGCGCGCAGCGTGTCGTGGCTCTCGACCTGCGAGATGAACACTACCTCGCTATTGTCCTCGATCCCGAGATTGACGGTCTCGCCGCTGGCCTCCATCAGCGCATGCATGGTGGCGCGTCCCATGCTCGCGACGCGGCGGTTGCGCAGGAAGGCCGATCCAGTCTTGAAGGCGCCGACACCGACCAGCCAGATGCCGCGCTCCATGTCGTGCTGGACGTAAGTGCGGCTCTCCAGCGTCAGCAGGATGCGGTGCGCCGTCGAGGCCGAGACGCCCGAGCGCCGGCCGAGCTCGCTGAGCGTCAGGCCGTCCTCTTCGGCCAGTATCTCGAGCAGCGTCAGCCCGCGATCGAGCGCCTGCACCGCTCCGCCGGCGATCGGCGGCTTCAGCGAGCGCGGCCGCCCGCGCCCCTTGCGTTGCTCGATCTGGCTCATGCGCATCTCCGTGACCACCGCCGGGAAAGGTAGCAGAACATGGATGGCCGGGCGCGGCCAATCCAAAGCGAAATAATTTTGCATAATCAACTTATCCGCTCCAATGAAATTATTGTAATATCTTGATTTTAAAAACGAAATTATTTTCCATTTGGATATGAAAAAATATTCTGAAATAAATTGACCGAGGCCCCTATCTGGAATTTGGTATGCCAGTACACGGTTTTCTCACGGGAGAACGGGCCATGCCGAAAATGAGAGCCGTCGAGGCCGCGATCAGGGTTCTGGAGCGGGAAGGCGTGACGCAGGCCTTCGGCGTGCCGGGTGCGGCGATCAACCCGCTCTATGCGGCGCTGAGGAGCCGGCAGAGCATCCACCATATCCTGGCGCGCCATGTCGAAGGCGCCTCGCATATGGCGGAGGGCTATACCCGCGCCAAGGCAGGCAATATCGGCGTCTGCATCGGCACCTCCGGTCCGGCTGGCACCGACATGATCACCGGGCTCTATTCGGCCATCGCCGATTCCATCCCGATCCTGTGCATCACCGGCCAGGCGCCGCGCGCCCGCCTCTACAAGGAGGATTTCCAGGCCGTCGACATCGAGGCCATCGCCAAGCCGGTGACCAAATGGGCGGTGACGGTGCGCGAGCCGGCGCTGGTGCCGCGCGTCTTCCAGCAGGCCTTCCACATCATGCGCTCGGGCCGTCCGGGCCCCGTGCTGATCGACCTGCCGGTCGACGTCCAGATGGCCGAGATCGAATTCGACGACGAGACCTACGAGCCGTTGCCGGTTTACAAGCCAGCCGCCTCGCGCCGCCAGATCGAGAAGGCGATGGCGATGCTGGACGCGGCCGAGCGGCCGCTGATCGTCGCCGGCGGCGGCATCATCAATGCCGATGCCGCGGAACTGCTGGTCGAGTTAGCCGAGCTCACTGGCGTCCCGGTGGTGCCGACGCTGATGGGTTGGGGTGCGATCCCCGACGACCATCCGCTGATGGTGGGCATGGTCGGGCTGCAGACCAGCCATCGCTACGGCAATGCGACGATGCTCGCTTCCGACTTCGTGCTCGGTATCGGCAATCGCTGGGCCAACCGGCATACCGGCTCGATCGAGACCTACACCAGGGGCCGCAAGTTCGTTCACGTCGATATCGAGCCGACCCAGATCGGCCGCGTTTTCGATCCGGATTTCGGCATCGTCTCCGATGCCAAGGCGGCGCTGGAGCTTTTTGTCGACGTGGCGCGCGAGCGGGAAGGGAAGGGGCTGCTGAAGAACCGGACAGGCTGGGCCCAGCAGTGCCGCGACCGGCGCGCGACCATGCTGCGCAAGAGCCATTTCGACAACGTGCCGCTGAAGCCGCAGCGGGTCTACGAGGAGATGAACGAGGCCTTCGGACGCGACGTCTGCTACGTCTCGACCATCGGCCTGTCGCAGATCGCCGGCGCCCAGTTCCTGCACGTCCACAATCCGCGCCACTGGATCAATTGCGGCCAGGCCGGGCCGCTCGGCTGGACCTTGCCGGCGGCACTCGGCGTGCGGGCCGCCGATCCGGAGCGTGAGATCGTGGCGCTCTCGGGCGATTACGACTTCCAGTTCCTGATCGAGGAGCTGGCGGTCGGGGCGCAGTTCAAGCTGCCCTACATCCACATCGTCGTGAACAACTCCTATCTCGGCCTGATCCGCCAGGCCCAGCGCGGCTTCGACATGGATTTCCAGGTCGGGCTCGCCTTCGAGAACATCAACGCGCCCGATCTCGACGGCTATGGCGTCGACCATGTCGCGGTCGCCGAAGGGCTCGGCTGCAAGGCGATCCGGGTGAAGAGCCCGAATGAGTTCAAGGCCGCCTTCGCCCAGGCCAAGGCCTGGCTCGCGGAATACCGCGTTCCGGTGGTGATGGAGTTCATCCTGGAGCGCGTCACCAACATCGCCATGGGCACCGAGATCGACAACGTGGTCGAGTTCGAGGAGGTGCTCGATCTGCCGCTGCCTGCGCCGGAAGCGGTACTGCAGCCGGCGCAGTGACTTCGCCCTCAGGCGCCGTCGCGCCTGACCATCGCCCTTACCGATTAGCCTTTCGCAACCACGGGACAAGGCCATGCCGCGCTTCGCCGCAAACCTGACCATGCTGTTCAACGAGCTGGAATTTCTCGACCGCTTCCGGGCCGCTGCCGAAGCGGGCTTCTCGGGCGTCGAATTCCTGTTCCCTTATGCCTTCGACAAGTACGTGCTTGCCGCCGCGCTGAAGCGCTGGAAGCTGACGCAGGTGCTGCATAACCTGCCGGCCGGAAACTGGGCCGCGGGCGAACGCGGCATCGCGATCCTGCCCGACCGGATCAGCGAGTTCCAGCGCGGCGTGTTCGACGCGATCGACTACGCCACCAAGCTGGGCTGCCGGCAGGTCAACTGCCTCGTTGGCATTGCGCCACAAGGCGTCGAGCATGCCAGGCTGCATGAGACGCTGGTCAACAATCTGCGCTTTGCCGCGCATGAGCTGGCGCAGGAGGGGATCGCGCTCCTGGTCGAGCCGATCAACACGCGCGACATGCCCGGCTTCTTCCTGAGCAGCACGGCGCAGGCGCTGAGCCTGCTCGACGACGTCGATTCAACCAACGTCTTCATCCAGTACGACGTCTATCACATGCAGGTCATGGAGGGGGATCTCGCCCGCACGATCGAGGCCAATCTCGACCGCATCGCCCATATCCAGATCGCCGACAATCCGGGCCGCAACGAGCCCGGCACGGGCGAGATCAACTTCCCGTTTCTGTACCGGCATCTCGACGCCATCGGCTACGCTGGCTGGGTCGGCTGCGAATACAAGCCCGCCCGCAGCACCCGCGACGGCCTGACCTGGTTGCCGGGGCATCCGCAGGCGGCGTGACGGGAGACGGTCGACGAGCCAGTCGAACGAAGGATACGAAAATCATGGCGAATATCGGCTTCATCGGCCTCGGCATCATGGGCCGCCCCATGGCGGAACACCTGATCGCGGGCGGCCATAGGCTGCACGTATCGAGCCATTACAAGGCGCCGGACGCCGAGCTGCAAGCCAAGGCGGTCACGGTCCACCCGACGCCGAAGGCGGTCGCGGAGGCGAGCGAGATCGTCATCCTGATGTTGCCGGACACGCCGCAGGTCGAGGATGTCCTGTTCGGCACCAACGGCATCGCGCTCGGCCTGAACAAGGGCAGCATCGTCGTCGACATGAGCTCGATCTCGCCGATGGCGACCAAGGAGTTCGCGAAGAGGATCGAGGCGGCCGGCTCGTCCTATCTCGATGCGCCGGTCTCTGGTGGCGAGGTCGGCGCCAAGGCGGCGACGCTCACCATCATGGTCGGCGGGCCGCAAGGCGCGTTCGACACGGTCAAGCCGCTCTTCGAGCTGATGGGCAAGAACATCACTTTGGTCGGCGGTAATGGCGACGGCCAGACCACCAAGGTCGCCAACCAGATCATCGTGGCGCTGACCATCGAGGCGGTCGGCGAGGCCTTGCTCTTCGCCTCCAAGGCGGGAGCGGACCCCGCCAAGGTGCGCCAGGCGCTGATGGGCGGCTTCGCCTCCTCGAAGATCCTCGAGATCCATGGCGAGCGCATGGTCAAGCGCAGCTTCAATCCGGGCTTCCGCATCGGGCTGCACCAGAAGGACCTCAACCTCGCCCTGTCGACGGCGCGCTCGCTCGGCGTCTGCCTGCCGAACACGGCGACGGCGCAGGAGCTGTTCAACGCCTGCGTCGCCCATGGCGGCAAGGACTGGGATCACTCGGCGATGGTGCGCGCGCTGGAGATCATGGCGAACCACCAGGTCGCGAGTTCATAAGAGCAAGAAAGGGACGGCCCATGAAGATCTGCATCTACGGCGCCGGCGCGATCGGCGGCTATATGGGCGTGATGCTCAAGCGCGGCGGGCTCGATGTCTCGCTGGTGGCCCGCGGCGCTCATCTGGAGGCGATCAAAGCCAGGGGCCTGACCCTCGTCACCAAGACCGAGACGATCACCGAGCGCATGCCGGCGAGCCGGGACCCGCGCGATCTTAGTCGCCAGGACGTGGTGATCATCGCGCTCAAGGCGCATCAGGCCTGGGAGGCGGCTGAGGATCTGGCGCCGTTGCTCGGGCCGGAGACAGCCGTCGTCACCGCCCAGAACGGTGTGCCCTGGTGGTATTTCCACGGGCTGGACGGTCCCTATGCCGATTTGCGCCTGCGCAGCGTCGATCCCGGCAACCGGCAGTGGAACGCGATCGGCCCGGAGCGCGTCATCGGCTGCACGGTCTACCCGGCGACCGAGGTCATCGAGCCCGGCGTCGTCAAGCACGTCTATGGCGACCAGTTCGGCCTTGGCGAGCCCAATCGCAGGGAAAGCGAGCGGCTGACGCGGTTCGCCGATGCGCTGACCGCCGGCGGCCTGAAGCCGAGGCTGTTCACCGATATCCGCGATGACATCTGGCTCAAGCTCTGGGGCAATCTCTGCTTCAACCCGATCTCGGCGCTGACCCACGCGACGCTCGACGTCGTCGCCACCGCACCTGGCACGCGGGCGCTCGCGCGCAGCATGATGCTGGAGGCCCAGGAGATCGGCGAAAGGCTTGGCGTCCACTTCCGCGTCAATGTCGAGCGCCGGATCAATGGCGCGGCCGGTGTCGGCGCCCATCGCACCTCGATGCTGCAGGATCTGGAGAAGGGTCGCCCGCTCGAGATCGACGCCCTGCTCGGCGCCGTGCAGGAGATGGGGCGGCTGACCGAGACGCGCACGCCCTATATCGATGCCGTGCTCGGACTCGTCCAGCAGATGGCCAGCGTGAAGGGGCTCTACCCGACCTTCCCGCCGGACGTGTTCGCCGAGGAGGGAAGGGCGGCCGAACTCGCCCAGGAGTCGCCGCTCCAGCGGGCGGCCTCGTGACGGAGGAGATGGTGCCATGTTGAACGCGACAATCGAGCCGATGGTGCGGATGGAGACTAGCCGGGCGAGTGCGGGTTGGGTGCGCTTTGCGCTTGCGGGCCGCGAACGCTTCGGCACGCTGATTGGGGAGACGATCGCGATCCACAGCGGTGACATGTTCGCCGGCGCGCGACCGACGGGCGAGAGGGTGCCGCTCGCCGAGGTCACGCTGCTGGCGCCGAGCACGCCGTCCAAGATCATCGCGCTCTGGAACAATTTCCACGCGCTCGCCGGCAAGCTGGCGATGCCGGTGCCGGCGGAGCCGCTCTATCTGATGAAGGCGCCGTCCAGTGCCGCGCCGCCCGGCTTCACGGTGGTTCGCCCGCCATCCTATGGCGGCAAGGTGGTCTATGAGGGCGAGCTCGGCATCGTCGTCGGCCGCAATTGCAGCCGCGTGAGTCCTGAGGCCGCCGGCGAGTTCATCTTCGGCTATACCTGCGTCAACGACATCACGGCGCTCGACCTGATCGCGGCCGACCCGACCTTCGCGCAATGGGTGCGCGCCAAGAGCTTCGATGGCTTCGGGCCGTTCGGGCCGGTGGTGGCCACCGGGCTCGACCCGCGCGGCCTGACGGTTCGGACGCTGCTGAACGGCCAAGAGCGCCAGAACTATCCGATCGCGGACATGATCTTCCAGCCGCATGAGCTGGTCAGCCGCCTCTCCCACGACATGACGCTGCTGCCGGGGGACCTGATCTGCTGCGGCACCTCGCTGGGCGTCGGCACGATCAAGGAACCGGTCAGTAAGATCGAGGTGACGATCGAGGGCATCGGCACGTTGGCGAACACCTTCGTGCAGGGCGGCTGATCAGGGAATCCAGGCTGCGAATCCATGAACCGGGAAACGGCTGAGATGCACACGCGATCGGACGTTTAGTCCTCGCGACCTTCCCAATCACTGCGCAGCAACGTCGTGACATGTTCGATCGTTTGCCGTCCGTCAGCCATGCAAAGACCAGGAACCTCTCCGATGCGCCGAAACCCCAGTTTGCGCTGCATCGCCCAGGAATTTTCATTGCCGTCGAAGTAACCGTTGACCAACTTCGTCAACCTGATCTCGCGAAAAGCGAACCGGATCTTCGCTTCAAACGCCTCGCGCCCATAGCCGTGCCCCTTATAGCGGTCGGCTATCCAAATTCCTCCACCGCCTGTCCCGGCGTTCCAGTCGATCTTGTTGAGACTGACTCCTCCGATGACTCGTCCTTCAGCTCCGAGTTCAACCGCAAATTCGTAAGCAGCAGGCTTGGTGCTCGTGTCGGAAATCTCCTGACATCTCCTGACCCAATCTTTGGCGTGCGACGTCGAATAGGGGTGGGGGACGAAAGCGAGCCATTTTGCGAGCTTGAGATCGTTCAAGCCCAGCGTGAGTTGTTCGATGTCTTCCTCACGCCAAGGTCGAAGAACAAGGCGCGAAGTTTCGATTCTGACGTCCACGATCCTGCGGGCTCCCTTGTTCCGCGCTCATAGGTCGACGATTTAGTCGAAGATGTCGGCGTGCCGGTCGACATAGGCCGCGAGACCGAGCGTGTGGTCGCGCGACAATTGCTCGGCCAGCGTGATATCGCGCCGCTCCAGGGCCTCGATGATCTGCAAGTGGTCGACGATGGAGCGGCTGGCGCGATCATGGCGCCCGATCGTCATCTGGCGGATGCCGCGCACATGCAGCAGCAGGTTGTCGGTCATTTCGACGAGAAGCTGCGATTTGCTCAGCCCGATCAGCGTCTGATGGAAGACGAGATTGGCCGACGAGTATTCGCCGACATGATCGGACGGCTTGTGGGCCTCGTCGAAATCCTTGAACAGCGTGCGCAGTTTGCCGATCTCGGCATCGGTGGCGCGCTGGACGACGAGGCGTGCGGCCATGCTTTCCAGCGCCGCCCAGGCCTGGATCATCTCGACGATCTCGTTCTTGGTCTTCTTCAGCACCATGATGCCGCGGCGCGGCAGCGACTTCACCAGCCCCTCCTGCTCGAGCATCGCGACGGCTTCGCGCACGGGCGTGCGGCTGACGCCGAGCTGCTCGGAAAGCTGGCGCTCGTCGATCCAGGTCGGCTCCGGCGAGCCATAGATGTCCATGGTGATGATCGCCTGCTTCAGCGAGGCATAGACCTTGGTCTTGAAGGTCTCCTCGGGCGTAAAGCGTTCGAGGACGAGCTTCTGCGTCGCACCGGCGGGCGTGGTTGTTTTCAAGGTCGCTGCTCCTGCATCCTTGCAGCGCATAGCGCCCGGCTCACGTTACGTCCATGCAGGAGGTGGCACATGGCCCATGAGGTCGCCGGAAAAGCGGCCCCGTGACCAGGTTGTCGCGAGGCCGTCAGGTGAGCAAGGCGGCTTCGCCGATCGTCGCGAGAGTCAGAAGGACCACTCGATCTCGGCGCAGCGCTTCTGGATGCCGACTTCGCCGTTGAGCAGTTCCATCAGCGTCTTTCCGAGGCGAGCCGGGGACGGCGAGACCCGGATGCCGGCTGCTTCCATCGCCGCGATCTTATCCTCGGCGCCGCCCTTGCCGCCCGAGATGATCGCGCCGGCATGGCCCATGCGCCGGCCCGGAGGTGCGGTGCGGCCGGCGATGAAGCCGACCATCGGCTTGCAGCGGCCGCGTTTAGCTTCGTCCCGGATGAACTGCGCCGCGTCTTCCTCGGCCGAGCCGCCGATCTCGCCGATCATCACGATCGACTCGGTTGCGGGGTCGGCGAGGAACAGCTCCAGCATGTCGACGAACTCGGTGCCCTTGACCGGGTCGCCACCGATGCCGACGGCCGTCGTTTGGCCCAGCCCCTCGCAACTGGTCTGGAACACCGCCTCATAGGTCAGCGTTCCGGAACGCGAGACGATGCCGACCGAGCCCCGTTTGAAGATGTTGGCCGGCATGATGCCGATCTTGGATTGGCCGGCAGTCACCACGCCCGGGCAGTTCGGCCCGATCAGCCGTGACTTCGAGCCGGAGAGCGCACGCTTGACCCTGACCATGTCGAGCACCGGGATGCCCTCGGTGATGCAGATGATCAGCGGGACCTCGGCGTCGATCGCCTCGCAGATCGCGTCGGCGGCGCCAGCCGGCGGAACGTAGACGACGGACGCCGTGGCGCCGGTCTTGTCCTTCGCCTCGGCGACCGTGTTGAAGACGGGCAGGCCGAGATGGCTCTGGCCGCCCTTGCCGGGGGCGACGCCGCCGACCATGCGGGTGCCGTAGGCGATCGCCTGCTCGGAATGAAAGGTGCCGTTCTTGCCGGTGAAGCCCTGGCAGATGACCTTGGTGGTCTTGTCGATCAGGATGGACATGCTCGCTCCCCCTCAGTTCTTGCGCACGGCGGCAACGATCTTCTGGGCGGCGTCGTCGAGATCGTCAGCCGGAATGACGTTGAGGCCGGAGGAGCGGATGATCGCCTTGCCCTCCTCGACATTGGTGCCTTCGAGCCGGACGACGAGCGGCACTTCGAGCCCGACGGTCTTCACCGCCGCGATCACGCCGCGGGCGATGACGTCGCATTTCATGATGCCGCCGAAGATGTTGACCAGGATGCCCTTCACCTGCGGGTCGGCGGTGATGATCTTGAAGGCTGCGGTGACCTTCTCCTCGGAGGCGCCGCCGCCGACATCGAGGAAGTTGGCCGGGCTTTCGCCGTAGAGCTGGATGATGTCGAGCGTCGCCATGGCGAGGCCGGCGCCGTTGACCATGCAGCCGATCGTGCCGTCGAGCGCGATATAGGCGAGATCGTGCTTCGAGGCCTCGATCTCCTTGCTGTCCTCCTCGCTCTCGTCGCGCAGCCTGTAGACGTCCGGATGTCGGTAGAGCGCGTTGTCGTCGAAGGAGATCTTGGCGTCGAGACAGCGCAACCTGCCGTCCTTGGTGACGATCAGCGGGTTGATCTCGAGCATCGCCATGTCCTTGGCGATGAAGGCGGCATAGAGCTTCGCCGTCAGATCCTCGGCCTGCTTGGCGAGATCCCCGGCGAGATGCAGCGCTTCGGCGACGGTGCGGCCATGCAGCGGCATGATCCCGGTCGCCGGATCGACCGAGAAGGTCTTGATCTTCTCGGGTGTATCATGGGCGACAGCCTCGATATCCATGCCGCCTTCTGTCGAGACGACGAAGGATATCCGCGACGTCTCGCGGTCGACGAGCATGGACAGGTAGAATTCACGGTCGATCAGCGAGCCGTCCTCGATATAGAGGCGGTTGACCTGCTTGCCGGCCGGGCCGGTCTGGACGGTGACCAGGGTGCGGCCGAGCATCTGCTGGACGAAAGCCTTCGCCTCATCCACCGATTTTGCCAGGCGCACGCCGCCCTTCTCGCCGGCCTCGGGCTCCTTGAAGGTGCCCTTGCCGCGGCCGCCGGCATGGATCTGCGATTTGACCACCCAGACCGGGCCGCGCAGCTGCTTCGCCGCGGCTTCGGCATCCTCTGCCGTCAATACGGGGACCCCGTCCGGGACGGGTATCCCGAATTCCCTGAGCAGCCCCTTCGCCTGATATTCATGGATGTTCATCGCGATCTCTCTCGGATTTCGGGGAGAGCGACCGGGCCTTTCCGCGGCGCCGGCCATTCGGAACAGATGCCTTGAATGCTGAGCAGGATGCTAAGGTCGGGTGTCCTGCCCGAGCATTCGCGGGGAAGCTGGGTCAACCGCATCGGCTGGAGAGCAAGGCTCCTCCCTTCCCCCTTGTGGGGAAGGGTTGGGGATGGGGGTGGTGCCGCTTGGCGATCGCTCACCCGGTCGTTCGACCCCCACCCCAACCCCTCCCCACAAGGGGGAGGGGCTTCCCGCGCCTATGTTGCAGCCGCGCCGCAGCGTCCACTCGGAGGCGCTATCAGCCCTTGATCAGACCTGCGGCGCGCGCCCATTTGTACTTGGCGCCGAGCACCTCGACGGGCGTCTCCGTGGTGTACGGATAGGCCACGATGCCGTGGTCGTAGAGCTTCTCGCAGGCCTTCTCGACCTCGACGTCGCCGACCAGCGACGCGACGATCGGCTTGTCGATGCCCTTGGCGCGGGCCTCGGTGACGACCTCGATCATCTTGTCGGCGAAGACCAGCGGCGGGGTCACGATCGTGTGCCAGTAGCCGAGGATGAGCGCGTGGATCCGCTCGTCGTTGAGGCCGAGGCGGACCGTGTTCTGGTAGGTCAGCGGCGGCTCGCCGCCGGTGATGTCGACCGGATTGCCGGCTGCGCCGAAGGGCGGGATGAACTTGCGGAAGGCCGCGTCGAGATCATCCGGCATCTTCATCAGCGTCAGGCCGTTGTCGAAGCAGGCGTCCGAGAGCAACACGCCGGAGCCGCCGGCACCGGTGATGATCAGGACATTCTCGCCCTTCGGCGCCGGCAGGACCTGCACGCCGCGGGCGTATTCCAGCATGCCGCGCAGCGACGGCGCGCGGATGACGCCCGAGGCCTTGAGGATGTCGTCATAGATCTTGTCGTTGCCGGCGAGCGCGCCGGTATGCGAGGCGGCCGCCTTGGCGCCGTAGGCCGTGCGCCCGGCCTTCAGCACGATCACCGGCTTCTTCTTCGAGACACGTTCGGCGACCTCGGAGAAGGCGCGGCCGTCCTTCAGGTCCTCGCAGTGCATCGCGATCACCGAGGTGTTCGGATCCTGCTCGAAGAAGGTCAGCAGATCGTCCTCGTCGAGGTCCGACTTGTTGCCGAGGCCGACGATCGCCGAGACGCCCATCTTGGTCGAGCGGGCAAAGCCGATGATCGACATGCCGACGCCGCCGGACTGCGAGGACAGAGCCGCCTTGCCCTTGACGTCGAAGGCCGTGCAGAAGGTCGCGCAGAGGTTCTCCGGCGTATAGTAGAAGCCGTAGATGTTCGGCCCCATGATCCGGACATTGTACTTGCGGGCGGTCGCCAGCAGCTCTTCCTGCAGTTCGGGCTCGCCCGACTCGGCAAAGCCCGAGGGGATCATCACCGTGCCGGGCACGCCCTTGCGGCCGACCTCGTCCATGGCGCCGTTGCAGAGCTTGGCCGGCACGGCGAAGACCGCGACATCGACCTCGCCGTCATAGTCGAGGATCGACTTGTAGGCCTTGATGCCCTCGATCGTGTCGGCCTTCGGATGCACGGGCACGATCGTGCCCTTGTAGCCGCCATTGATCAGGTTCCTCATCACCGAATTGCCGATCTTGCCGGCCTCGTTCGAGGCGCCGATCACCGCCACGGCCTTGGGATGGAAGATGCGGTTCATCGCCTTGACGATGCTGTCCTGATCCGGGCGGAAGCGCTCATTGCGCGCCTCGAAATTGCAGACGATGCGGGCATCGACCGCGGTCGCGCCGGATTTCGTCGCGAAGACGGGGTTGAGGTCGAGCTCCTCGATCTCCGGGAAATCGTCGAGCAGCGCCGAGACCTGGACGAGGATCGAGGCGAGCGCGCTGCGGTCGACGGCTTCGCTGCCGCGCACGCCGTCGAGCATCTCCTGGGCCTTGATCGAGCCGATCATCTCGAGTGCCTGCGTCTCGTTGACCGGCGCGAGGCGGAAGGTCAGGTCCTTCAGCACCTCGACGAGGATGCCGCCGAGACCGAATGCCACGAGCTTGCCGAAGGAGGGATCGGTGATCGCGCCGACCAGCGTCTCGGTCGCGCCCGTAGGCAGCATCTGCTGGACCTGGATGCCCTCGATCTTGGCATCGGCCTTGTATTTGCGGGCGTTGGCCAGGATCGTGTCATGAGCGGCGCGGGCCTCGGCGTCGCTCTTGACGCCGACGATCACGCCCCCGGCATCGGTCTTGTGCAGGATGTCGGCGGACACGATCTTCATGACGACGGGATAGCCCATGCCGCCGGCGAGCCTGGCGGCCTCGTCGGCCGATTTGGCGAGGCCTTCCTTGGGCAGCGGAATGTCGTAGGCGTCGCAGACCAGCTTGGCCTCCGGGGCCGTCAGGCTGGTGCGGCCATCGGCCTTGACGCCATCCAGGACCTTGCGGACCGTCGCCTGATCGACGGCTGTTTCGCGCGGCTTAGTCTTGAGGGCTGCCTGGGTCATGATGCACTTCCTCCCATGGAATTTTCTTTTGCTGAGCCATCGTCGGACTGTCCGCGTGCTTCGGCGCGTCGGCCCGATCGGGTTCTTGTTGGTATTTGGCATGCCAATCCACGTCTCTGTCAAGAGGGGAATGACGGCGCGAATCCGCGGAGCTGAGGACGCACATGCGGCTCACTGAAAGGCGGCTGTTACAATCTGGCATTATGCATGCCAGAGGTTGGCACCTTGGAATCTTTCGGATAACGTCGCGTTTCGCCGCAAGTGCCGAATAACGGCACGGGGCAGACGGGATCCGGTTCCGGTGAGGGAGGACATTTCGGCCGATGAGTGGGCAGCACGACCAGCGCAACCACAATGTCCACGCCTTCGAGCATCCGGGCCTTGGCCGGAAGCGCGCCAGATCGACACCAAAGGGGCGGCAGGTCGAACCGCGTGCGCTGCAGGAAATCGCAGAGCTGCTCGGCGAGCGCCCGCGCCGGCGCGACCTCCTGATCGAGCATCTTCATCTGATCCAGGATCGCTACCACCAGATCTCGGCAGCCCATCTGGCGGCGCTGGCCGAAGAGATGCGGCTATCCTTCGCGGAAGTTTTCGAGACCGCGACCTTCTACGCTCATTTCGATATCGTGAAGGAAGGCGAGCCCGCGCTCCCGCCGCTGACCGTGCGCGTCTGCGACAGCCTCACCTGCGCGATGCATGGCTCGGAAGCGCTGCTCGAAAGCCTGACCAATGCTGCCGGGCCGTCGGTCCGGGTCGTCCGGGCGCCTTGCGTCGGCCTGTGCGACCAGGCGCCCGTGGCGGAAGTCGGCCATCATTTCATCCATGCCGCGACCACGCAAAGCGTCCTCGCCGCGGTCGAGGCGGGCGACACACACCCGCATATGACCGATTACGTCGACTACGACGCCTATCGCGCCGGTGGTGGCTATGCGCTGCTCGACAGCCTGCGCTCCGGCGAGCGCAGCGTCGGTTCGATCCTGTCGATCCTCGACGATTCCGGGCTGCGTGGGCTCGGCGGTGCGGGGTTCCCGACGGGCCGCAAATGGCGCGCCGTGCTCGGCGAGCCGGGTCCGCGCCTGATGGCGGTCAACGGCGACGAGGGCGAGCCCGGCACGTTCAAGGACCGGCACTATCTCAACACCGATCCGCACCGCTTCCTCGAAGGCACGCTGATCGGCGCCCATGTGGTGGAGGCGGACGAGGTCTACATCTATATCCGCGACGAATACCCGGTGGCGCGCGCGATCCTGGAACGCGAGATCGCCAGGCTGCCGGCTGGCGGGCCGGCGATTCATCTACGCCGCGGGGCAGGGGCCTATATCTGCGGCGAGGAGTCCTCGCTGCTCGAAAGCCTCGAGGGCAAGCGCGGCCTGCCGCGCCACAAGCCGCCCTATCCGTTCCAGGTCGGCCTCTTCGGCCAGCCGACCCTCATCAACAATGTCGAGACGCTCTACTGGGTCCGCGACATCGTCGAGAAGGGTAACGACTGGTGGAACTCGCATGGCCGGAATGGCCGCACCGGCCTGCGCAGCTATTCGGTCTCCGGCCGGGTCAAGGAGCCCGGTGTCAAGCTGGCGCCGGCCGGTGTGACGATCCGCGAGCTGATTGAGGAGTTCTGCGGCGGCATGCAGGACGGTCACCGCTTCCACGCCTATCTGCCGGGCGGCGCCTCGGGCGGCATCCTGCCGGCTGCGATGGACGACATCCCGCTCGATTTCGGCACGCTGGAGAAGCATGGCTGCTTCATCGGCTCGGCCGCCGTCGTGGTGCTCTCCGACCGTGACGACATCCGCGGTGCGGCGCTGAACCTGATGCGCTTCTTCGAGGATGAGAGCTGCGGCCAGTGCACGCCCTGCCGGGTCGGCACGCAGAAGGCCGTGATGCTGATGCAGCGGCCGATCTGGAACCAGGAACTGCTTGGCGAGCTCTCGCAGGCGATGCGCGACGCCTCGATCTGTGGCCTCGGCCAGGCGGCGTCGAACCCATTGACCTGCGTGATGCGTTACTTCCCGGAGGAATTCATGACCAGGGATGCTGCGGAATGACCCAGGGCATCAGCTTCGAACTGAATGGCGAGCGCGTCGAAGCCGCCTATGGCGAGACGATCTGGCAGGTGGCGCAGCGTCTCGGCACCGCGATTCCGCATCTGTGCTACTCGCCGGAACCCGACTACCGGGCCGATGGCAATTGCCGCGTTTGCATGGTCGAGATCGAGGGCGAGCGCGTGCTCGCCGCCTCCTGCATGCGCAAGCCGACCGTCGGCATGAAGGTCCATACCGGGACCGAGCGGGCCGAGAAGGCCCGCAAGATGGTGATGGAGCTGCTCGTGGCCGACCAGCCGGCGCGCGAGACTTCCCACGATCCGACCTCGAAATTCTGGAACTGGGCGGACAGGACCGGCGTCACCGAAAGCCGTTTCCCGGCGGTCGAGCGCTGGAGCTCGGATGTCAGCCATACCGCGATGAGCGTCAATCTCGACGCCTGCATCCAGTGCGGCCTGTGCGTGCGCGCCTGCCGCGAGGTCCAGGTCAACGACGTGATCGGCATGGCCTATCGCAGCGCCGGCACCAAGATCGTCTTCGACTTCGACGACCCGATGGGCCAGTCGACCTGCGTTGCCTGCGGTGAGTGCGTGCAGGCCTGCCCGACCGGGGCGCTGATGCCCTCGGCCTATCTCGACGAGAACCAGACCCGCACCGTCTGGGCCGATCGGAAGGTCGATTCGCTCTGTCCCTATTGCGGTGTCGGCTGTCAGGTCACCTACAACGTCAAGGACGAGGCGATCGTCTATGCGGAAGGGCGCGACGGGCCGGCCAACCGCAACCGGCTCTGCGTCAAGGGCCGCTTCGGCTTCGACTACATCCATCACCCGCACCGGCTGACCAAGCCGCTGGTGCGGCTGCCGAACATGCCGAAGGATGCCCGCGACCAGGTCGACCCGGCCAATCCCTGGACGCATTTCCGCGAAGCCTCCTGGGAGGAGGCGCTCGATCTCGCGGCAAACGGGCTCAACCGGGTCCGCGACGAGAAGGGGTGCAAGGCGCTCGCCGGCTTCGGCTCGGCCAAGGGCTCGAACGAGGAGGCCTATCTCTTCCAGAAGCTGGTGCGCACCGGCTTCGGTTCGAACAATGTCGACCATTGCACCAGGCTCTGCCACGCCTCTTCGGTGGCGGCGCTGATGGAGGGCGTCAATTCCGGCGCCGTCACCGCGCCGTTCTCGGCCGCGCTCGACGCCGAAGTGATCATCGTCATCGGCGCCAACCCGACCGTGAACCATCCGGTCGCGGCGACCTTCCTCAAGAACGCCGCCAAGAAGGGCGCCCAGCTCGTCATCATGGACCCGCGGCGGCAGTCCCTGTCGCGCCACGCCTGGAAGCACCTCGCCTTCAAGCCCGGCAGCGACGTCGCCATGCTGAACGCGCTGCTGCACACCATCATCACCGAGGGGCTGACCGACGAGCAGTACATCGCCGGCTACACTGAGGGCTACGAGCGGCTGAAGGAGAGCATCCAGGCCTTCCCGCCGGAAAAGATGGCGGCGGTCTGCGGCGTCCCGGCCGAGGAGTTGAAGGAGGTTGCGCGCGCCTATGCCCGCTCACGCGCCTCGATCATCTTCTGGGGCATGGGCATCAGCCAGCATATCCACGGCACCGACAATGCCCGCTGCCTGATCGCGCTTGCGATGGTCACCGGCCAGATCGGCCGGTCCGGCACTGGCCTCCACCCGTTGCGCGGCCAGAACAACGTTCAGGGCGCCTCCGATGCCGGCCTGATCCCGATGGTCTATCCGGATTACCAGTCGGTCGAGAAGGCGGAAGTCCGCAAGATCTTCGAGGATCTCTGGGGCCAGTCGCTCGATCCGCAGAAGGGCCTCACCGTCGTCGAGATCATGAACGCGATCCATGCCGGCGAGATCATCGGCATGTATATCGAGGGCGAGAACCCGGCGATGTCGGACCCCGACCTCAACCATGCCCGCGGTGCGCTGGCCAAGCTCGAGCATCTCGTCGTGCAGGACCTGTTCCTGACCGAGACCGCGTTCCATGCCGATGTGGTGCTGCCGGCCTCCGCCTTCGCCGAGAAGGTCGGCACCTTCACCAATACCGACAGGCGCGTCCAGATGGCGCGCCAGGTCGTGCGCCCGCCGGGCGATGCCAGACAGGACTGGTGGATCATCCAGGAGGTCGCCCGGCGGATGGGTTGCGACTGGCGCTATGGCGGCCCGGCCGATGTCTTCGCCGAGATGGCGAAGGTCATGCCGTCTTTCCGCAACATCACCTGGGAGCGGCTGGAGCGGGAAGGGGCGGTGACCTATCCGGTCGACGGGCCGGACCAGCCCGGCAACGAGATCATCTTCGCGCAGGGCTTCCCGACCGAGAGCGGCCGCGCCAAAATCGTGCCGGCCAATATCGTGCCGCCGGACGAGCTGCCGGACGAGGAGTACCCGATGGTGCTGTCGACCGGGCGCGTGCTGGAGCATTGGCATACCGGCTCGATGACGCGGCGCGCCGGCGTCCTCGACGATCTCGAGCCGGAAGCCGTGGCGCTGATGTCTCCGCGCGATCTGGGGCGCCTCGGCATCGCGCCCGGGGGCTTCGTCAGGCTGGAGACCCGCCGCGGCGCGATCGCCGTCAAGGTGCGCTCCGACCGCGACGTGCCGCAGAACATGGTGTTCCTGCCGTTCTGCTATGCCGAGGCCGCGGCCAATCTCCTGACCAATCCGGCGCTCGACCCGTTCGGCAAGATCCCGGAGTTCAAGTTCTGCGCCGTCAGGGCACGGCCAGCCGAGGAAGCGCTGATCACCGCGGCGGAGTGACGTCCGGCGAGCGGCGCATTACGCGAGATGTCATAGGGCAGGGCGGTTCGCAGAGTACCACCGCCGGCATGGCGGATGCGCGCTCTGGTCTGAAATCAACACTATCCGGGTACGGACCACCGGGCTGACTGGCCGGCCCGACGGGCCGAAGCATCTCGCCCACCTGAGACAAAAAGATGAGGCGGGCCGGGCGTTGCAGCGCCCGGCCCGCCTCATGCGGCTACGAGGATCAGTAGAGGATCAGTAACCGAGGGCGGCTTCCAGCGGCCCCTTGGGCAGCGGCACCAGGAACCAGACCTCGAACATCATGAAATTGACGATCGCGATGCCGAGCGAGACGGCCAGGGCCTTCCACACTGGAAACTTGCCGAAGAATACCATGAAGGTCCCGATATAGATCGCGGCTGAGACGTAGATGCCGATGTAGTTCGTCGCCAGCACGAAGAGGACGGCGGGAACGAAGATCGCCGCCATGCGCTTGATGCCAGGAAGGGTCGTCGCAATCCTCTCGCCCTCCGGCGTGCGCGGCAGCGCCTGAGCCAGATTGACGACGGAGGCAATGCCCATCGCCATGACGATGTAGAACGGGAACAGGCCGGGTTGCGGCCCCTCGTTAGGCTTCCAGGCGATGCCGAGGCGCAGGCTGTCGGTCATCACGATCGCCGCGACGATCAGGAAGAAGATCGCGACCGCGATGTCCAACGTGCGGTAGCTGACGAGTGGACGGCCTTCGGCTTCTTCGTTGCTGCTCATTGTCTTGCTCCTGGCTGGGGCCTGCTGCCGGCGCGCCAGCTCCGCGATGGTTGGCTGATCGGAGCGCGATCGCTTGCGCCGCGCTCCGGTGCTGTCAGACTCACTGCGTCGCGAGGAAGCCGGCCTTCTTCATCAGGTCGGAATGCAGCGTCTCGGCATTCACCAGCCACTTCTCGTAGTCGGCGCCGGTCATCACGGTCTGGTTGAAGGCGCCCTTCTCCATGAACTCCTTCCAGTCCGGCGTCGCCATCACCTTCTTGAGCAGGTCGACATAGAAGGCGACCTGCTCGGGCTTGGCGTTCTTGGTGGTGAAGATGCCGCGCAGCATCTGGTATTCGACCGGCAGGCCCGATTCCTTGCAGGTCGGGATGTCACTCCAGGCTTCCTTGTCGGTGACCTTGGTGGTGTAGGTCGAGCGCTGCGCATCGAAGATGCAGAGCGGCCTGAGCTGCCCGGCCCGCCATTGCCCGACGGCCTCGATCGGGTTGTTCACGGTCGAGTCGACATGGTTGCCGACGAGCTGCACCGCCACCTGTCCGCCGCCCGCATAGGGCACGTAAGTGAACTTCTTGCCGTCGGTCAGCTGCTCGACCGCCGCCGTGACGATCTGGTCTTCCTGTTTCGAGCCGGTGCCGCCCATCTTGAACTGGCGGTCCGTGCCGGCCTTGACCGCGTCGACATAGTCCTTCGCGGTCTTGTAGGGCTTCTCGCTGTTCACCCACAGGACGAACTGGTCGAGCGCCAGCATCGCGACCGGCTTCATGTCCTTCCAGTTGAAGGGCGAGCCGGTGCCGAGCGGCGTTGTGAACAGGTTCGACAGCGTGATTGTGATCTTATGCGGGTCGCTGGCGCTGGCCTTCATCTCCAGGAAGCCTTCGGCGCCTGCACCGCCGGCCTTGTTGATCACGATGAGCGGCTGCTTCATCAGGCTGTGCTTCTGGACGACGCCCTGGATGAAGCGCGCCATCTGGTCGGCGCCGCCGCCGGTGCCCGCCGGGATGACCAGCGTCACGGGCTTGGTCGGTTCCCAGCTCTGCGCCCAGGCGGGTGATGTCAGGCAGGCGCTTGCCGCCAGCGCTGCCGCCATTGTCCTAGCCTTCGACACTTCCCTTCGGGTCATCACGCTTCCTCCCATTATAGGCGGCTTTGTTGCCGCGTTGGTAAAGTCATGAAGGCGAATATGTTGCGGGAAACAGACCGGGCGGCGTCAGGCCGCCCGGGCGACGGCGCCATTGCCCGAGAGCTTGACGCGCAGCGCCTGAAGCGCCGGCCAGAACGCCATCACCAGGCCGAGTGTCATGATGCCGCCGCACAGCCAGTTCGACCAGAACACGCCGACATTGCCCTGCGAGACCAGCATGGCCTGACGGAAGGAGCTTTCCGCCTGGTCGCCGAGCACCAGGGCCAGCACGAGCGGCGGCAGCGGATAACGCAGCTTGTTGAACAGGTAGCCGAGGACACCGAAGGCCAGCATCAGCCAGACGTCGAACATCGCGTTGTTCACGGTAAAGGCGCCGATCGCGCAGACGAAGACGATCGCCGGCGCGATGATCGAGAAGGGCACGCGCAGGATCGCGGCGAAGAAGGGCACGCAGGTCAGCACCATGATCAGGCCGACGACGTTGCCGAGATACATCGAGGCGATCAGGCCCCAGACGAAGTCCGGCTGTTCGACGAAGAGCAGCGGTCCGGGCTGCAGGCCCCAGATCAGCAGACCGCCGAGCAGCACTGCCGCGGTCGGCGAGCCGGGAATGCCGAGGGTCAGCATCGGCAACAGCGCGGCCGTGCCGGCGGCGTGGGCGGCGGTCTCCGGCGCCACCACGCCTTCGAGCTCGCCCTTGCCGAAATTGTCGCCGCGCTTCGAGAGGCGCTTGGCGATGCCATAGCCCATGAAGGAGGCCGGCGTCGCGCCGCCCGGCGTGATGCCCATCCAGCAGCCGACGATGCAGCTGCGCAGGAAGGTCAGCCACATCCCGGGCAGCTGCTTCCAGGTGCGGATGACCGCATCCATGCGCAGCTTGGCGGTGGCGCCGTTGAACTTGAGCCCGTCTTCCATCGAGCAAAGGATTTCGCCGATGCCGAAGAGGCCGATGACTGCGACGAGGAACTTGAAGCCGTTCAGCAGCTCATCCTGTCCGAATGTCATCCGGAGCGTGCCTGTCACACCGTCCAGGCCGACGGAGGCCAGCGCGAAGCCGAGGCACATCGAGGCGACTGTCTTGAACGCCGAGCCCCGGCCCATGCCGATGAAGCTGGCGAAGGTGAGGAACTGCACCGCGAAGAACTCGGCGGGACCGAATTTCAAGGCGAATTTCGCGACCACCGGCGCAAGGAAGGTGATCAGGCATACGGCGAAGATGGCGCCGACGAAGGAGGCCGTGAAGGCGCCGACAAGCGCTTCGTCGGCCTTGCCGTTCTGCGCCATCGGATGCCCGTCGAAGGTCGTCGCCACTGACCAGGGCTCGCCGGGAATGTTGAAGAGGATCGAGGTGATCGCGCCGCCGAACAGCGCGCCCCAATAGATGCTGGTCAACAGGATGATCGCCGAGGTCGGCGGCATGCTGAAGGTCAGAGGCAGAAGAATAGCGACACCGTTCGCGCCACCAAGCCCCGGCAGGACGCCGATGACGACACCGAGCGTGATGCCGATCACCATGAGCATGATGTGGTAGGCGCTGAGGGCAACGGCGAATCCGCCGAACAGGGCGTTCAGTTCATCCATAGCGCTTCGTCCCCATAGACTGGCCTTGTTCAGGGACCGCGCAAATGACCAACGCAGAACCGACTGGCCTTGTTTGAGTTAGCCTAGGATGAAACTGCGTGGCATGCAATATGCCATATTTGGATGCGCTGCAGCATAATAATTGCTGGATTATGGCCGTTGCGCGGCTATTTCTTTCATTATATGGTATGCCAGAAACCACCGCTTGCGGAACGCATGATGCGCGCCGGTGGCGTCTGGCTAAGGCAACACGGAAATCGACTTCGCAATGGTCAAGGCACAGCTTGAAATTCAGCCCATCGAGGAGGTGCAGAGCCTCAAGAGTCGCACTTACGAGGCGCTGAAGGCCGCGATCGGAACGATGAAGATCTATGACGCGGGCGCCGAGCTGCGGCTCGACGAGCGCGCGCTTTCGCTTCAGTTCGGCGTCAGCCGGACGCCGTTGCGCGAGGCGCTCGCCCAGCTCGAGCAGGAAGGCCTGGTCCGGATTGCGCCGCGCCGCGGCATCTTCATCGTGCGCAAGACCAAGGCCGAGGTTCTCGAGATGATCACGGTCTGGGCCGCGCTCGAAAGCATGGCCGCCCGGCTCGCCACCGAAGTCGCCTCCGATGCCGATATCGCCGGGCTGCACACCCTCGTCGACACCTTCGACAGCGACGCGATCGAAGAGCATATGGGCGAGTATTCCGACGCCAATATCCGCTTCCACGCGGCGATCATCGCGCTCTCTGGCTGCAAGCTCATCGCCGAGATCACCACCGGCCTGTTCACCCACGTGCGCGCCATCCGCCAGCGCACGATCTTCGAGCGGGACCGGGCCCGCCGCTCCATCGTCGATCACAAGGAGATCATCGAGGCGCTGGAAACGCGCAACGGCGAACGCGCCGAGCGGCTCGTCCGCGAGCATACGCTCAAGCTGAGACAGCATGTCGAGCAGTTCGTCCAGCTCGACTGAGCCGGACCAAAGAAAACAAGAATATATCCAAGAAAAATCAATCGACTAGGGAGAAAGCGGGATGTCCGCAGTCGTACAAAGCATCTCTTCTGTCGCGCCCGAAGCAGAGCGCGAGCTGACCGACGGCTTCAACCTCATCATCGATGCGTTGAAGCTCAACGGCCTCGACACGATCTACGGCGTGCCGGGCATCCCGATCACCGACTTCGGCCGGATGGCGCAGGCGGCGGGCATCCGCGTGCTCTCGTTCCGCCACGAGCAGAACGCCGGCTACGCCGCCTCGATCGCCGGCTTCCTCACCAAGAAGCCCGGTGTCTGCCTCACCGTTTCGGCGCCCGGCTTCCTCAACGGACTGACTGCGCTAGCGCACGCGACCACGAACTGCTTCCCGATGATCCTGATCTCGGGCTCGTCGGAGCGCGAGATCGTCGATCTGCAGCAGGGCGACTACGAGGAGATGGACCAGCTCGCCGTCGCCAAGCCGCTCTGCAAGGCTGCGTTCCGCATCCTGCACGCCCAGGACATCGGCATCGGCCTGGCGCGCGCGATCCGCGCCGCGGTCTCCGGCCGGCCGGGCGGCGTCTACCTCGATCTGCCGGCCAAGCTGTTCGGCCAGGTGATGGACGCTGAGGCTGGGGCGAAGTCGCTGGTCAAGGTGATCGATGCCGCGCCGGCGCAGCTTCCGGCGCCGGACTCGATCCAGCGCGCGCTCGACGTGCTGAAGGGCGCCAAGCGCCCGCTGATCATTCTCGGCAAGGGCGCAGCCTACGCTCAGGCCGACGACGCGATCCGCCAGTTCGTCGAAAAGAGCGGCGTGCCCTTCCTGCCGATGAGCATGGCCAAGGGGCTGCTGCCCGACCTACATCCGCAATGCGCCGGCGCGGCGCGCTCGACGGTGTTGAAGGATTCCGACGTCGTCATGCTGATCGGCGCGCGCCTCAACTGGCTGCTCTCGCACGGCAAGGGCAAGAGCTGGGGCGACGCACCAAAGCAGTTCATCCAGATCGACATCGAGCCGAAGGAGATGGACTCCAACGTCGAGATCGTCGCGCCCGTGGTCGGCGACATCGGCTCCTGCGTCTCCGCGCTGCTCGCCGGCATGGGCGGCACATGGCCAGCACCGCCAACGGACTGGACGGCATCGGTCGCCAAGAAGCGCGACGAGAACGTCGCCAAGATGGCGCCGCGCCTGATGAACAACAACGTGCCGATGGACTATCACGGCGCGCTCGGCGTGCTGCGCACGATCATCAAGGAGCGGCCGGATGCCATCCTGATCAATGAAGGCGCCAACACGCTCGATCTCGCGCGCGGCGTCATCGACATGCATCAGCCGCGCAAGCGCCTCGACGTCGGCACCTGGGGCGTGATGGGCATCGGCATGGGCTACGCCATCGCCGCCGCCGTCGAGACCGGCAAGCCGGTGCTCGCCGTCGAAGGCGATTCGGCCTTTGGCTTCTCCGGAATGGAGGTCGAGACGATCTGCCGGTACAACCTGCCGATCTGCATCGTCATCTTCAACAACAACGGCATCTATCGCGGTACCGACGTCAATGACGCCGGCGCCGATCCCGCCACGACCGTGTTCGTCAAGGACGCGCGCTACGACCGCATGATGGAGGCGTTCGGCGGCGTCGGCGTCAACGCGACGTCGCCCGACGAGCTGAAGCGCGCCGTCAACGCGGCGATGGACAGCGGCAAACCCACTTTGATCAACGCAGTGATCGATCCGACCGCCGGCAGCGAAAGCGGCCGCATCGGCAATCTGAATCCGCAAAGCGCACTCAAGAAGAAGTAAGGGAGGAGACAAAATGAAAGCGCTAGAAGGCGTCAAGATTCTCGACTTCACTCATGTCCAGTCGGGGCCGACCTGTACGCAGCTCCTCGCCTGGTTCGGCGCCGACGTGATCAAGGTCGAGCGTCCGGGCACCGGCGACATCACGCGCGGCCAGCTCTGCGACGTGCCGGATGCCGACAGCCTCTATTTCACGATGCTGAACCACAACAAGCGCTCGATCACGCTCGACACCAAGAACCCGAAGGGCATGGAAGTGCTCTGGGAGATGGTGAAGATCTGCGATGTGATGGTCGAGAACTTCGCCCCGGGCGTGCTTGATCGCATGGGCCTGACCTGGGCGAAGGTCCACGAGGTCAATCCGCGTATGATCGTCGCCTCGGTCAAGGGCTTCGGTCCGGGCCCTTACGAGGATTGCAAGGTCTACGAGAACGTTGCGCAGTGCGCCGGCGGCGCGGCCTCGACGACGGGCTTCCGCGACGGCCTGCCATTGGTCACGGGCGCCCAGATCGGCGATTCCGGCACCGGCCTGCACCTCGCGCTCGGCATCGTCACGGCGCTCTATCATCGGACCCATTCCGGCCTCGGCCAGAAGGTCGATTGTGCGATGCAGGATGGCGTGCTCAATCTCTGCCGCGTCAAGCTGCGCGACCAGCAACGCCTCGACCACGGCCCCTTGAAGGAATACAGCCAGTTCGGCGAGGGCTTGCCCTTCGGCGATGCCGTGCCGCGCGCCGGTAACGATTCCGGCGGCGGCCAACCCGGCCGCATCCTGAAATGCAAGGGCTGGGAGACCGATCCGAACGCCTACCTCTACTTCATCACCCAGGCCCCGGTCTGGGAGAAGATCTGCGATGTCATCGGCGAGCCGACCTGGAAGACCGATCCGAACTACGCCAAGCCACCGGCGCGCCTGCCCAGGCTGAACGAGATCTTCGGGCGGATCGAGCAATGGACCATGACCAAGACCAAGTTCGAGGCCATGGACATCCTCAACGAATACGACATCCCCTGCGGGCCGATCCTGTCGATGAAGGAGATCGCCGAGGAGAAGTCGCTGCGTGACACCGGCACCGTGGTCGAGGTCGACCACCCCAAGCGCGGCAAGTACCTCTCGGTCGGTAACCCGATCAAGCTCTCCAACAGCCCGTCCGAGGTCAAGCGTTCGCCGCTGCTCGGCGAGCATACCGAGGAAGTGCTGCGCGACGTGCTGAAGCTCGATGAGGGCCGCATCGCGGCGATCATCGAATCGGGCGCCACCGGCGCGTTGACGCGGGAGGCGGCGGAGTAATTTTTCAAAGCTCCCATTGACCTCTCAGGGTGGCGCCTCGGCAACGAGGCGCCACCCTTTTTTTTGCGTCAGGGCGAGAGCGCCTGTTCGGGACGCGATGGCGAGGCGTCTTTGCCGGCGCATGATCGGTGCGGCCTCGAGCGGCGGGGGCAAAGCTCAATCGGGAGCAAGCGTGTCGAACGCGACGGCATAGGTCGCAAGGCCCCTCACGATCGCGTCCATGTCCTGCTCGCCCAATTGCGAACGCATCTCGCGCTCGGCGATGTCGACGGCGTCACGAAAGGCCGCGAGCCAGATCAATCCGGCCGGGGTGAAGGTCACGATTCGTGCACGCCGGTCGCTCGGATCGACGGCACGCGTGACCAGTCCGAGCGCGGCGCATTGATCGACCAACTCGCCCATCGCCTGCTTGCTCATGGAGGCGCGTCGGGCCAGTTCGGTAAGCCGCGTCCCACCGACATCGAGATTGCGGGTCAAGCTCACATGCGCGATGCGCGTTTCTGCATGACCGCCACTGCTCATGAGGTCGAGGACACGCGCCTCGAAGCGGCGCACTGCATTGTTGAGAAGACGGCCGATATTGGCGTGTCGCCAAGCTGTCCCTGCGCTTTCGAGCTTGGCTTGTTCCATCTGTCCTGCTGTTCCTCGGGCGAATTCCGAAGATTTTCTTGGGCTAATGAGCGCCCTTGTCATGCGTTAAAGCGCAAAAGCCAGAGAGTATCCATCTCTCGCGGGGTCGCCGATGCAGCTGGCTTCGTGTCGCGCAAACGGCCGCCCGAGCTGCGTCGCGGGAGAAGGCTTGACGATTGACAGGCGCTGCAGGCTCTGCCCAGATGGCCGCGTCCGATGGCATATTATATGACTAATTGGATTGATCGGCCAAAGAGTCGAGCCACAGAGCAATCTGGGAGAAGACGCATGAAGGCAGTCCGATGGATTATGGCGCTTGCGCTTGGCGCTTTCGCTTTTGTACCGCTGGCCCAGGCCCAGCAGAAGGGCACGATCGGCGTCTCGATGCCGACCAAATCCTCGGCGCGCTGGATCGCCGACGGGGACAACATGGTGAAGTCGCTCAAAGAGAAGGGCTACGGCGTCGATCTGCAATATGCGGACGACGACATCCCGAACCAGCTCGCCCAGATCGAGAACATGATCACCAAGGGCGTCAAGGTCCTGGTCATCGCCGCGATCGACGGCACCACCCTGTCGGACGCGCTGCAGCAAGCGGCGAGCAAGGGTGTCAAGGTGATCGCCTATGACCGCCTGATCCGCAATTCCAAGAACGTCGACTACTACGCCACCTTCGACAATTTCCAGGTCGGCGTGCTGCAGGCCGGCTATATCGAGAAGGCGCTCGGTCTCAAGGAAGGCAAGGGGCCCTTCAACATCGAGCTCTTCGGCGGCTCGCCGGACGACAACAACGCCTATTTCTTCTACAATGGCGCGATGTCGGTGCTGGAGCCCTACATCAAGAGCGGCAAGCTCGTGGTGCGCAGCGGCCAGCTCGGCATGGACAAGGTCTCGACGCTGCGCTGGGACGGCGCGGTCGCCCAGGCCCGCATGGACAACCTGCTCAGCGCCTATTACGCCGACAAGCGCGTCGACGCCGTGCTCTCGCCGTATGACGGGCTGAGCATCGGCATCATCTCCTCGCTGAAGGGCGTCGGCTACGGCAGCGGCAAGCAGGCCATGCCGGTGATCACCGGGCAGGATGCCGAGGTGCAGTCGGTCAAGTCGATCCTCAACAAGGAGCAGACCTCGACCGTGTTCAAGGACACGCGCGAGCTCGCCAAGATCGCGGCCAACATGGTCGACGCCTCGCTCTCGGGCAAGGAGGTCGAGGTGAACGACACCAAGACCTATGAGAACGGCGTCAAGACGGTGCCGTCCTATCTATTGAAGCCTGTCAGCGTCGATGCCTCGAACTGGCGGGAGACGCTGATCGCTAGCGGCTACTACACCGAGAACCAGGTGAAGTGAGCACGATCCGGCGCGCTCGCCGCGCCGGATCCATTCGCCATCTCCCCGCGGGCGCCTGTTCGCCCGTGCCCCCTTCGCTGCGGGATGGATCGATGCAAGCAATTCTCGACATGCGCGGGATCACCAAGACGTTTCCCGGCGTGCACGCGCTCGACAATGTCAACCTGACCGTCAGGGCAGGCGAGATCCACGCCCTGGTCGGCGAGAACGGTGCCGGCAAGTCGACCTTGATGAAGGTGTTGAGCGGCGTCTATCCGCACGGCTCCTATTCCGGCGCGATCCATTTCGACGGGCAGGAGCGTCAGTTCCGTGGCATCGCCGACAGCGAGAGCCTTGGCATCATCATCATCCACCAGGAGCTCGCTCTGGTGCCGCTGCTCTCGATCGCCGAGAACATCTTCCTCGGCAACGAGCAGGCGAGCCATGGCGTCATCGACTGGTCGGCGGTTTCGGCCCGCGCCAAGGAGTTGCTCGCCAAGGTCGGGCTGAAGGAGGCGCCGGAGACGCTTGTCACCACGCTCGGCGTCGGCAAGCAGCAGCTGGTCGAGATCGCCAAGGCCCTGTCTAAGCGGGTCAGGCTGCTCATCCTCGACGAGCCGACCGCGAGCCTGAACGAGCGTGACAGCGATGCCCTGCTCGAACTGCTGCTCGAATTCAAGCGGCAGGGCATCTCCTCGATCCTGATCTCGCACAAGCTCAACGAGATCGCTAAGGTCGCAGACGCGATCACCGTGCTGCGCGACGGCGCCACGGTCGAGACGCTCGACTGCCGCGCGCAGGCGGTCAGCGAGGACCGCATCATCAAGGGCATGGTCGGGCGCGAGATGGCCGATCGCTACCCCAGGCGGGAGAGCCGTCCCGGCGAAGTCCTGTTCGAGGTCGAGAACTGGACGGCGCACCATCCGGTCCACGCCGAGCGGCAGGTGGTGAAGAACGTCAACCTCAGCATCCGCCGCGGCGAGGTCGTCGGCATCGCCGGGCTGATGGGGGCGGGACGCACCGAATTCGCCATGAGCCTGTTCGGCCGCTCCTATGGCCAGAAGATCAGCGGCACGGCCAAGCTCGCCGGCAGGCAGATCGATGTCGGCACGGTCGGGCGCGCCATCGCCAGCGGCCTTGCCTATGCGACGGAGGATCGCAAATCCCTCGGCCTCGTCCTCGAAGAGGACATCCGCAAGAACATCACCCTCGCCAATCTGGCGGGTGTCGCCGAGCGCGGCGTGATCGACGACATGCGCGAGCTTGCCGTCGCCAACGACTATCGGGCCAAGCTCAGGATCCGCAGTCCCAGCGTCTACCAGCAGGCCGTCAACCTGTCCGGCGGCAACCAGCAGAAGGTCGTGCTGAGCAAATGGCTCTTCGCCGATCCGCAGGTGCTGATCCTTGACGAGCCGACACGCGGCATCGACGTCGGCGCCAAATACGAGATCTATACGATCATCAACCAGCTGGCCGAGGCCGGCAAGGCGGTGCTGATGATCTCCTCCGAGATGCCGGAGCTGCTCGGCATGTGCGACCGCATCTATGTGATGAACGAAGGGGCGTTCGTCGCCGAACTCGACGCCACGGAGGCGTCCCAGGAAAAGATCATGCAAGCCATCATGAGATCGGGGAGACGCTGATGGATACGAGCCTGACCGACGATCTGCGCGGCTCGAAGGGCGCGTCCTCGCTGAGCTTCATCAAGTCGCATTTCCGCGATTACGGCATGCTGCTCTCGCTTCTGGCGATCATGCTGTTCTTTCAGTTCATGACCAACGGCACGCTGCTGAAGCCGCTCAACCTGACCAATCTGATCCTGCAGAACAGCTATATCGTCATTATGGCGCTCGGCATGCTGCTGGTCATCGTCGCCGGGCATATCGACCTCTCTGTCGGCTCGGTGGTCGGTTTTGTCGGCGGTCTCGCCGCGGTGCTGATGGTGCGCTACGGCTTCCACTTCGTGCCGACCATCATCATCTGCCTGATCGTTGGCGGGCTGATCGGCGCGGCGCAGGGCTATTGGGTGGCCTATTTCAACGTGCCATCCTTCATCGTTACACTCGCCGGCATGCTGGTCTTCAAGGGGCTGACGCTCGCTCTGCTGGGCGGCATGTCGGTCGGTCCGTTCCCGCCGACCTTCCAGAAGCTCTCCTCCGGCTTCATCCCCGACCTGTTCGGCATGGACGGCTTCAACCTGACCGCGCTCTTCCTTGGCACCGCCTGCGTCGTCGCCATGGTCTATTTCAGCCTGCGCAGCCGCAGCAACCAGCTTCGCCACGGTGTCGAGACCTCGCCTTTCACGCTTTTTGCCGCCAAGAACGCGTTGCTGGCTTTGCTGGTCGCCGCCTTTTGCTATCAGCTCGCCACCTATCGCGGCCTGCCGAACGTGCTGGTGATCATGATCCTGCTGATCGCCCTCTACGCCTTTGTCACCAACCGCACCGTGATCGGCCGGCGCATCTACGCGCTCGGCGGCAACGAGAAGGCGGCGCGGCTCTCCGGCATCAAGACCGAGCGCTTGACCTTCCTGACCTTCGTCAACATGGGCGTGCTCGCCGGGCTCGCCGGGCTGATCTTCGCCGCACGCCTCAACACCGCGACGCCGAAGGCGGGCTTGGGCTTCGAGCTCGACGTCATTGCCGCCTGCTTCATCGGCGGTGCCTCGGCGTCGGGCGGGGTCGGCAAGGTCACCGGCGCAGTGATCGGCGCCATGGTCATGGGCGTGATGAACAACGGCATGTCGATCCTCGGCATCGGCATCGACTATCAGCAGGTCATCAAGGGCCTGGTCCTGCTCGCGGCGGTTTCGATCGATGTCTACAACAAGAAGAAATGACCCTGCGGTGCTCTCGACGGGCGGTCGGGCGCTGCCCGGCATGCCCGGGCGAAGAGTCCCGCCCGCATCATGAACTCGCCGCAGCCCGCCTCGGCCCTGTCAATGCCCTCCCGTTCCGCGCACGAGCTCGTCGTGCACGGCATCGGGCGCCGGATCGTCGCCGGGCAATATCCGATCGGCAGCACTTTGCCGGGCGATGCCGACCTGACGGAGCGCTTCTCCGTCTCGCGCTCGGTCTTGCGCGAAGCGCTCAAGACGCTCGCTGCCAAGGGGTTGATCGAGCCAAAAACCAGGGTCGGCACGCGCATTCTCGACGAGAAGCGCTGGAACATGTTCGACGCCGATATCCTGAGTTGGCGCTTGCAGCGCGGGGCCGATGCACCCTTCTTCGAGAACCTTTTCGACATCAGGCAGGCGCTCGAGCCGCTGGCGGCCGCTTCGGCGGCGCTACGCCGCAGCGACGAGGACATCTGCCGGATCGAAGCGGCCTGGCGACGCATGGGCCCGCCGGACCAGACGCGCGATGGCTTCACCACGGCCGATCTCGCCTTCCACCGTGCCATCCTCGACGCGTCCGGCAACCCCTTCCTGCATTCGATCGGTTCGGTGATCGAGACGGCGCTCGCAGCGGCTTTCGCGCTGAGCGCGCCGGTCGATGATCCCGAGCGCTTTGCCCTCGCGTTGGGGCAGCATCGCGCCATTCTCGATGCGATCATCGCGCGCGATGCCGATGCGGCGAGCGCTGCGATGACGATCGTCATCACCGAAGGCACGCGCTGGACCAGCATGGAATTGCAGGCGGCGCCGAGCATCGAGATCGTGCTCAGGCTGTTCGGTCGTTGACCCGGTTGCCTCGCCGTGCCCGGCATGGTCGCAACCTCGCCTGCGCCCGGCGCCGCGCGCCGCAATTGCCCTGAATTGACCAAGGAGTGGACCATGGCTGCCCTGTATTCGGACCTTGCGAAGAAGGTCGTGCTCGTCACCGGAGGCGCCCTGGGCATCGGCGCCGCGATCACGCGCCGCTTCGCCGAGCAGGGCTCGACCGTGATCCTGTTCGATATCCAGCGCGCCGCTGGCGAGGCGCTCGCGGCGGAGCTGACGGCAGCCGGTTTGTCTGCGCATTTCCATGAGGTTGATCTGACCGATATTCCTGCGCTTCAGGCAGGGGTCGAACAGGCTCGCGCAGCACACGGCCCGATCCAGATTCTCGTCAACAACGCCGCGCATGACGAGCGGCATCCGACCGAGAGCGTGACGCCGGAATATTGGGACGGGCGGATCGCGGTCAATCTGAAGCATCAGTTCTTCGCCGCGCAGGCGGTGCTGCCAGATATGAAGGCGGCCAATGCAGGCGCGATCATCAATTTCGGCTCGACCTCCTGGATGGCAGGGCAGGGCGGCATGGCCGCCTATACCGCAAGCAAATCCGGCGTGATCGGGCTGACGCGCTCGCTGGCGCGCGACTACGGCCCCTACAACATCCGCGTCAACGCGATCGCGCCAGGCTGGATCATGACCGAACGGCAGATCGAGAAATGGCTGACGCCGGAGAGCGAGGCCGAACTCATGCGCCGTCAGTGTCTGAAGCGCCGGCTCGTTCCCGACGAGGTCGCGCGCGTCACCGTCTTCCTGGCGTCGGACGAGGCCTCGGCCTGCACTGCGCAGCACTATGTCGTGGACGGCGGATGGGTTTGACCGATCTGCGATGCGTCACGCGATCGGCAATCCCGGCAGCAGCTTGTCGAGCGTGATCGGCAAGCTGCGGACGCGTACGCCTGTCGCGTTGTAGATCGCGTTGGCGATGGCTGCGTTGGCTCCGCAGTTGCCGAGTTCGCCGACGCCTTTGGCCCCCAGCGGATTGGCCTTGTCGTCATGCTCATCGAGGAAGACCGCGTCGACATCGGGCGTGTCGGCATGGGCGGGCAGGTGGTAGTCGCCGAGGTCGTGATTGACGAAATGGCCGTGCCGCGGGTCGAGCACGGTCTCCTCGGTCAGGGCGGCGCCGACGCCCCAGATCATGCCGCCGATCATCTGCGAGCGTGCCGTCTTCGGGTTGAGGATGCGGCCGGCGGCGAAGACGCCGAGCATGCGCCGCAAGCGCGGCTCGCCCGTGTCGAGATCGACGCTGACCTCGGCGAAATGCGCACCATGCGAATGCTGCGAGAAGCTCTGATAGGTCTCGCCGCGTGCAGCATTACCTTCGGCGCTGATGCCTTCGGGCGCGACCGCGGCGATGATCTCGCGGAGCGGGTGGCTTTGCGAGCCGATGCTCAGGGCAGCGCGAGCGAAGCGTGCCTCGGCAATGTTGGCACCATGCAGCGGCGAGCGCTCATGCTCCCTCGCCGCCGCCAGGATCTTCTCGCGCAGTGCGAGGCAGGCGTGGTGTGTCGCTGTGCAGGTGCTGGTCGCGCCCCAGGAACCGCCGGAGCCGGCGCTGCGCGGCAAGGTGCTGTCGCCAAGTTCGACGCGGACTGACGCGAGCGATACGCCCAGCCGCTCCGCCGCGACCTGGGCGAGGATCGTGTAGGTCCCGGTTCCGATATCGGTCATGTCGGTCTGGACGATAATCTGACCCTGCGCGTCGATCGTGACGCGTACGGTCGTCGGCCCGAGATAGTTGGCTCGCGTCGCAGCCGCCATGCCGTAGCCGATGAGCTTGCGGCCCTCGCGCCGGCTGCCGGGCTGGCGCGGCCGCTCGTCCCAGCCGAAGCGCCCGGCGCCCTCCCGCATGCAGGCGATGAGGTTGCGCGTGGAGAACGGTACGTTCCGCTCCGGATCGCGCTCCGGCTCGTTGCGGATGCGTAATTCGATCGGATCGAGCCCCAACGCTTCGGCGAGTTCGTCCATGGCGCATTCGATCGCGAAGAGACCAGGAGCCTCGCCCGGCGCCCGCATCCACTCGCCGCGATTGGTGTCGAGCCGCACGAGACGATGCGTCGTCCGGCGGTTGGGCGCGGCATAGAGCGAGCGGCCGGTCGCCGCCGTCTGCTCGGCGAACTCCTCGCAGCGCGCCGTCGTCTCGATCACGTCGTGGGAGAATGCGGTGAGCCGTCCGTCACGCGTCGCGGCGAGCCGCATGCGATGCTGGATCGCCGGGCGATGGCCAGCATTGGCAAACATCTGCTGCCGCGTCAGTGCGACCTTGACGGGGCGCCCGAGCTTCCGCGCGGCGAGCGCGGCCAGCACCGTCTCGGCATGGACGATCAGCTTCGAGCCGAAGCCGCCACCGATGAAAGGGCTGACGATCCGGACCTTGTCGAGCGGCAGCCGCAGCGTCGCAGCCAGGCCAGCGCGGATGTTCGCCAGCGTCTGCGTCGCCGTGTGGACCGTCAGCGTGTCGCCGTCCCAAGCGGCCATCGCTGCATGCGGCTCCAGCGGATTGTGGCTGGCGAAGGCGGTCTCGTATGTCTGGTCCAGCGTGACAGGCGCCGCGTTCATCGCAGCGTCGACATCGCCGATGATCGAATCCGTTGCCAGGCCGGCATTCGCACGCGCCGGACGATAGGCATCGGCCAGGCCGGCTTCAAAATCGAAGGTTCCCTTTGCCTGCTCGTAGCGACAAGTGATGAGATTCGCCGCATAGCGCGCCTCCTCGAAGGTCTCGGCGACCACCAGCGCCACGGGCTCGTCATGGAAGCGGATGGCGTCGCTCGCCAGGACCGGCCGTGCCCGAGTGAAGACCTGAGGCACCTCCGGCGTGGTCGGTTCGCCGAACACGGCTTGTTCGGGTGCGTTGCGGTGGGTCAGGACCAGCAGCACGCCGGGTGTGCGCTCGGCGGCGAGGGTGTCGATATCGGCCAGCCGGCCGCGGCCGATCGTGGCGCCAAGGATGAAGCCATAGGCCGGTCGGGAGGCGGCGCGATGCTCGTAGCCATAAGTCGCGAGACCCCTGACCTTCAGCACGCCATCGATGCGGTCGAGCGGCCGGCCGATGATATCGCCGTCAATGGAAGCGGAGCTTTGAACGATGTGCCTGTTCATCGGAAGTCCCTTCAGGCGGTGCGCGTGGTTTCGATGAGGGTCCAGCGCAGGCTGCGGCGCAGGAGCTCGTGCTTGAAGTCGACCTGTGCGGAGCGCCGTGCGCCGGAGAGCGCGGCCTCCGCCGCGGCGCGGTAGCATTCCTCGGCGGCCGGCCGGTTTGCGAGCGCTGCTTCGGCGGAGAGCGAGCGCCATGGTCTGGGCGCGACGCCGCCAAAGGCGAGGCGCGTCGAGCGGATACGCCCTCGATCGGCGTCGACCACCGCCGCGACCGAGACCAGCGCAAAGGCATAGGAGGCCCGGTCGCGTACCTTGCGGTAGAGCTGGCGTCCCGGCGGAGGCGGCGGAAGCACCACCGCCGTGATCATCTCGCCGGTGGCGAGGTTCGTTTCCCGCTCCGGCGTGGTGCCGGGCAGCCTGTGCAATTCGCCAAGCGGGATGACTCGCATGACGCCTGCGCCGTCGATCGTCTCGACGCGTGCATCGAGCGCAGCCATCGCGACCGCCATATCGGAGGGATGCACGGCGGCGCAGGCCTCGCTCGTACCGAGAATGCCGAGACTGCGCTCGAAACCGCCGAGCGCCGAACAGCCGGAGCCAGGCGCGCGCTTGTTGCAGGCCATGCCGGGATTGTAGAAATACGGGCAGCGCGTGCGCTGGAGCAGGTTGCCGGCGGTCGTCGCCTTGTTGCGCAATTGCCCCGAAGCACCGGCGAGCAGCGCCTGCGCGAGCAGCGGGTAGCGCAGCCGGACGCGCCGGTCGGCGGCGAGGTCGCTGTTGGGAAGCTGGGCTCCGATGCGCAGCCCGCCTTCAGCGGTCTCTTCGAGGCCGCGCAAGGGCAACCTGCTGATGTCGACGAGATGAGCCGGACGCTCGATGCCGAGCTTCATCAGGTCGATCAGATTGGTGCCGCCAGCGATGAACTTCGCGTCGGGACGGGCGGCGACGGCGGCTGCGGCTTCGCGGAGGCCGGTGGCGCGTTCATAGGTGAAAGGTCGCATCGGCTTACCCCCGTTCAGCGACGTCGCGGATGGCCGCGACGATGTTGGGATAGGCCGCGCAACGACAGAGATTGCCGCTCATCCGCTCGCGGATTTCCGCATCGTTCAAGCTGAAGCTGGCCGCCGCGACATCGGAGCTGGCATGGCTCGGCCAGCCAGCCCTGGTCTCCTCAAGCATGGCGACGGCCGAGCAGATCTGGCCCGGCGTGCAATAGCCGCATTGGAAGCCGTCATGGGCAACGAAAGCCGCCTGCATCGGGTGCAATGCGTCGCCCTGGGCAAGGCCTTCGATCGTGGTGATCTCGTCGCCCTGATGCATGATCGCCAGTGCGAGGCAGGCATTGATGCGCCGGCCGTTGACCAGCACGGTGCAGGCTCCGCACTGCCCGTGGTCGCAACCCTTTTTCGAGCCGGTGAGGCCGATCTCGTTGCGTAAAGCGTCGAGCAATGTCGTGCGTGGATCGAGCGAGACGGAGACGGCGCGCGAGTTGATCCGCAGCGCCATCGGCACGCGCACGCTCGCATCGGCTGCAGCCGGCGCCGAAGCCGCCGGATTGCGGGCTTCGGCAGGCGCGCCGGCGAGCAACGCGAGCGTGAGAGCCGAACTGCCTTCGAGGACCTGACGGCGCGTGGCGTCCGGTAAGCGGGTGATCATGCGGCAAGCCTCCTCGCGTCCTGCCCTGCCGCCCGGTCGGAAGGGCAGGGCCTCGCCGCCTGATCTGGCGATGGGGGCTTCTCCCGTCTTTCGCAAACCGGGAGCGATTGTCGCGATTCAGGAAAAAGCTGCGCGGTAAGCCTGTGGCGTCGTTCCGCGCCGACGCCGGAAGGCCGCTGCGAAATGGCTCTGGCTGGCGAAGCCAAGCCGCGCGGCGAGGTTCGCGATCGGCAGGTTGGAGCGGGCCAGTTCCGCCTCGGCGCGCTGCATGCGGCGCTCGAGCACGAAGGCATAGGGCGCGAGGCCGGTCGTCGCCTTGAAGCGCCGTGCGAAACTATCCGCACCCATTCCGGCGACGGTGGCGAGCGTACCGAGCGTGATCTCGCCACCCAGATGCGCGTCGATGTGCTCTTCCACACGGCGAAGCGTCATCGGGCTCAGCTTCGCATGCGCAGTCGGCGTTGGCGCGGCTTCGAGGAGGCTGGCGCGACTGAGGCAGAGCGCCGCCAGATGCTCAACATAGAGAGCATCGTGAGAGAAGCCGGCTGCGAGGTCGGCTCGCAGGCTCGCAAGCACTGCCGGCAGAAGCGGATCTTGGGCATTGGTGCGGGCGCCCCCCTGCAGGAGCGACCCGCTGCCGGGGAAAGCGAACTCCGGATCGATCCAGAGTGCGGCATAGACCAGGTCGGCTCCTTCATAGATCCCATGGCGCGGCGTGCCCGCCGGCACGATCGACACCATACCTGGTCGGTCCGCGCCCTCGTGCGGCTGGGCGCCTCCGGCTGTGACCTTGGTCCTGCGCGTGCCGCCATGGCAGGTCGCGACGATCAGATGAGCCGGGGCGACCCAATTCAGCTCGGCCTCGCTGCAACGCCAGCGCCGCTGGTCGAAGATGATCCGGCCATCGAGCCAGGACGCCGATACCGCGTCTGTCGCCGGCGTTGCTCCTCTCTCCACAAGGCGGCCCTGGCCGAGCATGGGCAGCGATACCGGCGAGGGTGAAGCTTGTGCAATCTCCATCGCCTCTAATCTGGCTCACGGACGGCCACTCCGCACCGGAGGCAGAATTCACAAAGCCTCGATCGGGATCGCAAGAGGGGGGTACTTTATGCCAGACGGGCGAGGTCGAGAAACGGACCGGAAGCCGGTCCGCCGCGGTATTTGACGAGCCTGTCACGAGCTGCGCGAGGCGAGGTAGCCGTCGATGCTCGAGCGGGTTCCGGACTGCCAGATTCTCTGCAACGCCAGACTGAACGCCTCCCGGAAGCGCCGGTCCTCCCCCAGGTCGCCATAGATGTCCTGCATGGCGAGCCAGACCTCCGGCGTGTGCCTGGCCTGCTGCGCCTGCATCGTCAGGCGCGGCCAGTTCGGATCGTTCGGCGCTATCGGCTGCCCGCTTTCGGTTTCGCCATGGCAGTAGCGGCACCACAGGGCGCTGACGAGTGCGAGGCCGTCGATCGGCCCGCCGGCTCGCAGCGCATCGCGCAATGTCGGCAGGATGAACTTCGGCTGGCGGTTCGAGCCGTCCAGGCACAGCCGGCGGATCGTGTCGCCGATCTTTGGATTGGCGAGGCGCCGCTCGATCATGCGCTTGTAAGCGGCCAGATCGGTATCCGGAACCGGTGGGACCCTGGGGATGATTTCCTCATCGAGCAGAACTGAGAGGAAGCGCGCGATCTGCGCGTCTTCCATCGCCTCGTGGACGAAGTGGATGTCGAGCAGGCCGGCGGGATAGGCTATCGCCGCGTGACCGCCATTGAGCATGCGGATCTTCATCAGCTCGAAGGGCGCGACATCGGCGACGAACTGAACGCCGACCTGCTCCAGCCGAGGGCGCCCGGCGGGAAAGTGGTCCTCCAGCACCCATTGCCGGAAATCCTCGCAGAAGACCGGCCGCCTGTCCTCGATGCCGAAATCATCGCGCAGGGCCTGGCGTTCGCGCTCCGACGTCGCCGGCGTGATGCGGTCGACCATGCCGTTCGGAAAGGCGACATTCTCGCGAATCCAGTCCGCCTCCGAGCGATCGATCAGATCGACGAGGCCGGTTACGGCGTTTGCCGTGACATGGCCGTTACCCAGCAGATTGTCGCAGGACATCACCGTGAAGGGCGGCAGGCCGGCCGCGCGCCGCTTCAGCAGCCCGGCGGCGATCAAGCCAAAGGCTGTCTTCGGGCGAGCGAGACGATCTTCGGCATCGGCGACGATGTCGGGATGGCTCACATCGAAAGCCTGTGTCGCCGGGTCGACATAGTAGCCGCCCTCGGTGACGGTCAGCGAAACGATCCGCGTCCAGGGATCGAACAGGCGCTGCAGGATCGCCCCGTGGTCACCCGGCGGAATGAAATCGATCATAGCGCCAGTGACCCGCGCCTGTGAGCGGTCGGCCTCCTGCGTCACCACGGTGGTCAGGAAGTCCTGCGCGGTAAGATCGCGCCCCATCTGCGCGTCGCTCTCACGCACGCCGGTGCCGATGATCGCCCAGTCATGGTCGAGGCCGCGCTCGAACAATTCATCGAGATAGGCCGCCTGGTGGGCGCGATGGAAATTGCCGACTCCGATATGGACAATGCCCGGGCTCAATTGCTCCGAACGGTAGCTCGGGGTCGCAACCGCTCCCCCGATCTCGGCAAGCGTCGCGCGTGACAGAGACACGGCCATCTTCGTCACTTCGCCCTTGCGCTCAGGAGCTGCAGCGCGAGGTCCGGGCGGTCGCTGGTGATCTGCGAGACCGGCTGGCCGAGCCAGTGGTCGAGATCACCAACCGTATTGGGCACCCAGACGCCGAGCTTGTCGCGCCCAACGATCGCGATGGCGCGGTCGAGCGCAAGGCGTAGCAGCGACTGCTCGACGGCGATGATACAGCCGAGGTCGACGAAGCGCTTCAAGGTCCTGTCGACGCCGCCGAAAGCCTCGCAGGAGCGGCGGTCGACCGAGGCAAGCCGGCGCATCTCGGGCGCCTTGGCCCTGATCTCCTCGATGACCTCCGGGACGAAGCAGGTCAGCACGACGCGCGCGGCGAGCCCACGCTCCCTGACCAGCGCGATCACCTTGTCGAGCAGGCCGGGATAGGGATTACCGAAGGCATCCATCTTCATCTCGATCTCGAGCTCGATGTTCGTCGGCGCGAAGACGTCGAGGACGGCGGGCAGCGTCGGGATCGTCTCGCTGAGCGTATCGTGGAGCTTGACCTTGCGCAGGGCCTCGCGGCTCAAGCGCGCGACCGGCCCCTTATGGTCCGTCGTGCGCTCGAGCAGCGGGTCGTGGATCACCATGATCTCGCCGTCGCTCGACAGATGCACGTCGAGCTCGACGGCGTCGACGCCAAGGCCACAGACATTGCGGAAGCCGCTGAGGCTGTTCTCCGCCCAGATATTGCGCGCGCCGCGATGGCCGATGATCCGCATGATGAGTTCCGTTGTCCGGGTTATCCGCTACTTGCCGCTGTCCACCAGCCCCTTCACGAACCAGCGCTGGAGGATGAGGATGACGAGGGTCGGCGGCAGCATCGTCAGGAAGGCCGCATTCATCAGCAGGTGCCAGGTCGGCAACGAGTCGCTCTGCGGCATCAGCTTCTTCAAGCCGATCACCGCATTGGCCATCGCCGGGTCGGTGGTGAGCAGCAGCGGCCAGAGATACTGGTTCCAGCCCATCAGGAAGAGGATGATCGCCAGCGCCACGATGTTCGAGCGCGACAGGGGCAGCAGGATCAGCCGGAAGAACTGCCACGGGCTGGCGCCATCGATGCGCGCCGCCTCGCAAAGCTCGTCGGGGACGGTGAGGAAGAACTGACGGAAGAGGAAGGTCGCCGTAGCGGAGGCGATCAGCGGCAGGATCAGGCCCGAATAGGTGTTGACCAGATTCCAGTCGAGATCGACCAGCGCCTGGATGCCAAGCCAGGAGCCCAGAATGTTGAGCGGCAGCGCGACATTTGCCGCCGACTCGTAGGTCGGCACGATGCGCACCTCGATCGGCAGCATCAGCGACATGAAGATCAGCCAGAACGCCGTCATCCGGAAGGGGAAGCGGAAATAGGTGACGGCGAAGGCCGCGATCACCGAAACGGCCAGCTTCCCGACGGTGATGCCGGTGGCGATGATGAAGGAGTTGAGCAGCAGCCGGCCAAAATTCGCGTTGCTCAGGACGGTCTGCATGTTCGCGAAGAACTCGGTGCCCGGCAGCCAGGACATCGGCACCCGCATGATCTCCTGCTGCGAGAGCGAGCCGGTGACGAGGACGAAGTAGATCGGCAGGCAGACGAGCGCGGCGCCCACCAGCAGGATGAGATGGCAGACGGCGTCGATGATCGGCGTACGTTCGTTCATCGCGATCCTAGACGCTGTAGTTCACGCGGCGCTCGACGAAGCGGAATTGCGCGAAGGTCAGGAACAGGGCGAGCGCCATCAGCACGACGGATTGCGCGGCGGAGGAGCCGAGGTCGAGCGTGACGAAGCCGTCCTGATAGACCTTGTAGACGAGGATGGAGGTTGCACCGGCCGGGCCGCCCCGGGTCGTGGCGTCGACGATCGCGAAGGTCTCGAACAGCCCGTAGACGAAATTGATCACGATCAGGAAGAACAGCGTCGGCGTGATCATCGGCAGCGAGATGCGCAGGAAGCGCTGGATCGGTCCCGCGCCATCGAGATAGGCGGATTCGAGGATCGACTGGGGTACCGAGAGCAGCGCCGCGACGAGGAAGATGTAGTTGTAGCAGATGTGCTTCCACGAGGCGGCCATGACGATCAGGCTGAGCGCGTGCCAGGAATTGCGGTTCGGGTCCCAGTCGAAGCCGAGCCCCTGCAGCATGTGCGCGACAGGGCCGACCCGGGGATTGAACAGGAAAGCGAGCATGATGCCGGCGATCGCCGGGGCGATGGCATAAGGCAGCAGGAGCACGGTCCGGTAGACGCCGCGTCCGCGCAGGATGTGGTTCGAGGCGAAGGCGAGCAGCAGCGCGAGCGACAGCGTCAGCACGTTCTGCGCGATGGTGAAGATCAGCGTCACCTGCGCCGATGACCAGTAGACGCCGCTGCGGAACAGCCGCTCGAAATTCTGGAAGCCGACCCATTGGGTGGTGGCGCCGAACGGATCGGTCAGCTGGAAGGCCTGGATCAGCGCCCTGATCGAGGGAATGAAGAAGAACAGCAGCAGAATGAAGAGCTGCGGCGCGAGCAGCCAGAACGGCAGGCGCCAATCCCGGAAATGCGCGCGCTTCAGCCCGCTTTCGGCCTGGCCATCGTCCTTGAGGAGCAGGCGCCGGAACGGCCAGCGGAGGCGCAAAGCGCCGCCGCCGGCCGCCACGGGAAGGGCCGCCGTACTATTTCTTGCCGGCATTGAGCTGCTCGTAGCGGCGCAGCACCTCGTTGCCGCGGCCCACTGCATCGTCGAGCGCCTGTTGCACCGGCTTCTTGCCGAGGAAGGCGGCCGAAACCTCCTCCATGATCGCGACGTTGATCTGGTTGCTGTTGCCGATGCGGAAGCCGAGCGAGTTGTCGCTGGGCGTGCCGCGCATCAGCTGCACCACGGCGATCTCGCGCGTCGGATTCTTCTGATAGTAGCCCTGCGCCTTGGCCGCGTCGTAGGCGGCGGTCGTGACCGGGACATAGCCCGTCGCCTGATGCCACCAGACCTGCGTGTCGGTCTTCGCGAGGAAATCATAGAAGGCGGCGATCGCCTTGTACTTCTCCGGCGTATGCCCCTTCAGGGTCCAGAGCGCGGCGCCGCCGATGACGCTGTTCTTCGGGGTCACGCCCTGCTCGTAGGGAAGCTCCGATGCGCTCCAGTCGAACTTCGCGGCGGCGACGACCGCGGCATGCGATGCGGTGGAGGCGATGATCGTCGAGCACTCGCCCGAGGTGAAGAGCTGGATCGGGATGATGCCCTGGCCGGCGAGTTGCATCACGCCGGAGCTCACCAGCCGCTTCATGCGCTCGACCTGGCCGACGAGCTTGCCCTTGTTGAAGACGAAGCTGGTGTCGAGGCCGTCCATGCCGTTGCGCTTCGTCGCATACGGGATGTCGTTCACCGCGCTGTAGTTCTCGAGAAAGCTCCACTCATAGTCGCCGGGGAGCACCATCGCGCATTTCGACACGCCTTTGGCCTTGATCGCGTCGAGCTGCGGCTCGAGCTCCTGCCAGGTCGCGCCGGGCTTGTCGAAACCGGCCGCTTTGAAGTGGTCGCGGTTGTAGAACAGGATCGGCGTCGAGGAATTGAACGGCATCGCCTGGAGCTTGCCGTCGATCGCATAGTAGCTGACGACCGGCGCGATGAATTTCGAGACGTCGATCGGGCGGCCCTGCTGCGCCATCAGCTCGCTCGTCGAAACGATGGCGCCGGAATTGACCATGGTGAGGAAGGAGCGCTCGTTCGACTGCACGATCTCGGGCTGGCGCTTGGCGCGGTAGGCCGCGATCGTACCGTTCAGCACCTCGTCATAGGTGCCCTTGGCGATCGCCTTGACGACGTAGTCCTTCTGGGAGTCGTTGAACTTCTTGACCACCTCGTCGACACGCTCGCCGAGCGCGCCGCTCATCGCGTGCCAGAACTCGATTTCCGTCGCGGCCTGGACGGAGGACAGTCCCGCCAGCAGCAGAGCGCCTGCACCCGCCAACGCACCATAAAAAGGTCGCATGTAAAGCCTCCCTCACGAGTTATATGAGCATATGCTCTTGGTTTAAGCATATGCTCGCACACTGGCTCTCTATGTCAACCGTTGGTGACGGGCATATGACAGCCGTCCGCTACCGCAGTCTGCGTGCGCCCGGGGGCAGGTGAGGGAGATGATTGGCGGGGTCAGTCCGCGAGGAGGGCGCGCGCGGTGTCTTCGTCCGTGACGAGGCCGTTCACGATCTTGCCGGCGAGCGCGGCACGCAGCGGCGCGACCTTCGCCGGGCCCTGGCCGATGCAGATGCGCAGTCGGGCACTGCCGGGCTCCGGCGGCACGCTGGTCACGCGCAGATTGGTGCCACGGTCGAGAAGGCGGCCTTCCGCGTCGAAGACCCAGCCGGTCACCTCGCCGACGGCGCCGTGGCGAACCATCTCGAGCAGCTCGCTGCGCGTCATGAAGCCGTCGCGGTACAGCACGGCGTCATCGCCGATCTGACTGATGCCCATCACCCAGAGATCGGCCTCGCCGGCGATGGCGCGGATGCGCCTGACCGACTCGATTTCGATGAGCTGGGCGCGCTCCTCGGGGCTCGACACGTAGAGCGGCAGCGGCATCGGGAAATGCTGCGCCTTGGTGATCTCGGCAAGCTTGACCAGCGTATCGAAAGGGCTGGCCGAACCGTCGGGGGAGATGGTCCCGACCAGTGAAACGAGCCGGTGCAACGGGCAGGACATCGCCGGAACGCGCTCGATGCTGGCCCGCATCGAGCGGCCGGTGCCGAGCGCCATGACCAGTGATTTGCGCGAGCGCAGCCAGCGCTCGATCAGTACGCCGCCGAGCGCCGCGACGCCGGCCGCGCCCGTCTCTGCCGAACCGTCCGAAGGGGCGACGTCGCAATGCAGCAGCTCGAAACGATCGCGCAGCCTTGCGGCGAGATCCATGCAGGTGCTGATCGGGTGATTCATGCGGAAGCTGATCAGCCCCTCGCTGCGGCAGAGCGAAACGAGGCGCTGCGCGGCCGGGCGCGAGATGTTCAGGATCTGCGCGATGTCGTCCTGCGTGCGGCCGGCGATGTAGTAGAGCCAGCCGGCGCGGGCTGCATCGTCGAGGCGGGCGCTATCGTTGTCGGCCATCGAATCCTCAGCCGGCCACTGGCGCAAGCGCCAGCTCTTGCCAGGATTCGAAGAGGCGGTCGGCTCCGGCCGCCAGAAGCGCCCGGCGCTGGTCAAGAACCGCGAAATGGCTGCCGGCGGCCAGGCCGTAGGCCGTCATTCGCGCAGCCTTCGCCGCAGTGACGCCGCTGACGCTGTCCTCGATCACCAGGCAGCGTTCGGGCGCCACGCCGCGCTCATCGGCCGCCAGCAGGAACAGGTCCGGCGCGGGCTTGCCGCGCCGCACGCGGGTCGTGCTGAAGATCCGCCCCGCGAAGAGATCCCAGAGATCCACCTTCCGCAGGCAGAGCTCGATACGCTCTTCGTCGCTGGACGAGGCGACGCAGTAGTCGCTCCCGAAGGCCTCGACGGCGCTGCGGACGCCTTCGACCGGCTGGAGTTCGCTCCTGAACGCGGCGAAGAGCTGTGCCCGCCAGTCCCGAGTGAAGTCGGCCGAGGCCGGGCGGCCGGTCATTCGCTCGTAATCCTCGATGATTGCGCCGGATGGCCGCCCGAGATAGCGGCGCATGACCATCGCCAGATCATAGCTGGGATCGAAGGGCGAGAGAATATCGACGAGGGTGCGGCAGCTGATGACTTCGCTGTCGACGAGCACGCCGTCGCAATCGAGGATGACGAGGTCGAAAGGCGAGTGCGGAGAGGGCATCGGGCAACAGTTAATTTGAACAGATGCTCACATGAAGAGCATCCGCCCGGTTCTCTGTCAAATCCACACCCGGTCAGTAAAGGCTGCGGCTGACCTCCGCTGCACGTCGCCAGAACTCGTAATGCTCCAAATAGGCTGCAGCCCTCGCGGCGTTCGGGCTGAAGACATCGACATCGCCTGATGGCGGCGTGCAGATCACATCCGGATCCTCGTCGGTGCAGGCCAGGCGGGCGAGGCGGGCGGCCCCGAATGCGGCGCCGGCCTCAGCCTGGCGATAGCGCGCTAATGGTATAGCCAGCACATCAGCGAGGATGGACAACCACAGATCCGAGCGCGAACCGCCGCCGATGACCATGGCCTCCCCGATTGGCGAAGCACCGGTCTCCAGCGCAGTCTTGCCGTCCCGGAAGGCGAAGGCGACGCCCTCCAGAACGGCCTGGGTCATGGCCCGGCGGTTGGTCTCGTGGCCGAGGCGGGCGAAACCGCCACGCATCTGCGGGTCGTTGTGAGGCGTGCGCTCGCCCGACAGATAGGGCGTGAAGAGCACGGGGGAAGGGCGCTCCGCCAGCTGGCCGAGCTCGTCCAGCAGCGCGATTTCGGGTTGCCCGGACACCGACGCCCACCAGCTCAGGCTGGCGGCGGCCGAGAGATGAACCGACATCTGATGCCAGCGGTCCGGCAGGGCATGGCAGAAGGCATGAACGGCGCTGCCGGAGCGCGGCTCGAAGTGTTCGGTCGTGCGCCAGAGCACTCCGGAGGTCCCCAGTGACAGGAAGCTGGTGCCGGGCGCGACGGCCCCCAGGCCGACAGCTCCGGCGGCGTTGTCACCGGCACCGCCGGCGAAGAGGGGCGGTGCGTCGAAGCCAAGCTCCCGGCTGAGCTCGGTTCGCATGCGGCCCGCCGGCTGCGATCCTTCGACCAGCGTGGGCATGAAGCTGCGATCGAGCCCGGTCGCGGCCAGCATCCGGTCAGACCAGTCGCGGCCGCCGACATCGAGCCAGAGCGTTCCGGAGGCATCGGACATGTCTTCGATCGCTTCGCCCGTCAGCGCGAGCCGCAGATAGGCCTTCGGCAAGAGAATCCGGCGGGTCCGCCGGAAGATGTCGGGCTCGTGCCGGCGCACCCAGAGGAGCTTGGGGGCGGTGAAGCCGGGCATGGCGATATTGCCGGTGATCCGCCGGGAGTCCGGCTCGGCCGCCTCGATTTCGGCGCACTCGGCAGCCGCACGGCCATCGTTCCAGAGCATGCAGGGACGCAGCGGCCGATCGTGCTCGTCGAGCAGGACCGCACCGTGCATCTGCCCGGACAGCCCGATGCCGGTGCAGCGGCGGAAGGCCTCGGGGCTGGCGTCCCTCAGGCCATCAAGGACAGCCAGCGCGGCGCTGATCCAATCCGCGGGATTCTGCTCCGACCAGAGCGGCGCGGGGCGATCGACGGCGAGGTCTCGCGCCGCAGTGGCGAGCACGTGCTGATGGCCGTCGACCAGTACGGCCTTGATCGATGAAGTCCCGAGATCGATGCCGATATAGGTCACATCAGAGCCTGCGGAGCGTGGTCAATGGAGTTAGCCGGGCAAGCCGCTCGGGTAGATCATGCTCTTCACCATGCCGGCCTCGTTGGCGGCGTGGCGCCGGAAGGCGGCCGGTCCGTCGGCAAGGGTGAAGCGGTGGCTGACCACGGCTTCGACATCGACCCTGCCCAGCGCCACCAGCTCGATCGCGCGTGGATAGACATGCCCCATCCTGCGCGAGAACTTGATGTTCAGGCCGCGCCTGCGGGCTTCGGCCGCCGGAATCACATAGCTGTCGCCGTCCGGTATGCCGACCAGCACGACGCGGCCGCCGATGCGGGCCGCACGGATGGCGTCGCGAAAGCCCTCGGGAGCGTTGGTCGCCTCGATCACCAGTGGCAAGCCCTCGCCCTTCGTCCATTCGGCGATCTCGGCGACGCTCGCGCCGGCCTTGCTTGCCCCCAGCCTGAGGGCGAGCTCGCGGCGATGCGGCTGCGGATCGCAGGCGAGGACCTCTCCGACGCCCGCCGACCGCAGCACCTGCAGGATCAGCAGGCCGATCGGCCCGCACCCGATCAGCGCCACTTTCTCGAGCAGGCGCGGCTTGGCGAGATCCACGGCATGGATCGCAACGCCCAACGGCTCCAGCATGACGGCCTCGCTCGGCGAGAAGGCTTCGGGCACCGTGACGATCTGCGATTTCGGCACCCAGATCCGCTCGGTCATCGCCCCATCATGCGGCGGGGCTCCGATGAAGACGACGTCGGGACAGAGATTGGGATGCCCGTTCTGGCAATGCTCGCACTGCCCGCAGGCCTGGTTGGGATCGACGGCAACCAGCGCGCCCCGCGCCAGGCCGAGCTCCGGCAGGTCCTCGGTCAGCCAACCGCTGAATTCATGGCCCGGGACGAAGGGCGCCGAGATCACCGCGGAGCCGATGCCGCCGTCCTTGTAGTAGTGCAGATCGCTGCCACAGAGCCCGACGGCGGCGACATCGAGCAGGGTCTCACCGGCAGCTCCTTCGCGCAGGTTGAACGGCGCGATGCGTGCATCGCCTGCGGCATGGAGGAAGACGGCATGGGACATGGGAGGTCAGCGCTCGCTAGGGAACAGTCCTTCAACAAATGTATTTTGTAATTTACACTAGTTAGGTCAAGCGCAAAACTGCTGGCGGCCATCCCTTTCCGCCGGCGGCCAGCCGTTCTCATCAGGATGCCGCGATGCCGGAGGAAGCGCAGACGCAAGTTCGGGCCGCCTGGCTCTACTATGTCGAGGGCCTGACCCAGGCCGAGATCGCCGAACGGCTCAAGATGACCCGCCTTCGCGTCAACCGGCTTCTGGCCGAGGCCCGCAGCAGCGGGCTGGTGAACATCACGATCAACTCCCGCCTGGAGAGCTGCGTCCGGCTCGAACGCGCGCTCGTCACCGAATTTGGCCTCAAGGACGCGGTCGTTGTCCCGAGTCCGGCCGATCCGAACCAGGTCGCCGCGCAGATCGGCAAGGCCGCCGGCGACTTCGTCTCACGGATCATCGAGGAGCGGCCGTCCGGCATTTTCGGCGTCGGTTGGGGCGGCACCTTGCGGGAGACCATCCGCCACGTCCGTGCCGGGCAGTATCGCGGCCTCACGGTGACGTCGATGATGGGCGGGCTGACCTACGGCATCGAGATCAACACCTTCGAGATCGCCAGCCGGTTCGCCCGTCTCTGGCAGGCGGAGTGCCATTACCTCGCTGCGCCGATCTACGCCGGCACGCCGCAATCGCGCGACACCATCCTGGCGCAGGACGTGTTCGAAGCGGCCTTCGCCCGCATCCGGGCAACCGATGTCGCCATCCTGAGCGCGGGCGACCTGAGCGAGCGTTCCCTGCTGGTGCGCTACGGACTTCCGGGCGACATCCGGGTGGAGGAACTGGCCCGGGCAGGAGCGGTCGGCGACATCCTCGGCCAGTTCATCGACCGCAGCGGCCAGGCCATCGGACACCCGATCAACAGCCGTGCCATCGCCCTGCCGCTGGACCAACTGCGCAGGATACCGACAGTCATCCTCGCCTCTGGCGGGACCAACAAGGCCGACATCATCGCGGCAAGCCTTCGCGGCAAGCTGGCATCGGTGCTGATCACGGATGAAGATGCGGCAGCGGCCATTATGGCCAGACCTGCCCACTAAAGATCCGTGCTCTGCGGCAGGATGACGAGATCGCGGATGGTGACGTTGCGCGGGCGGGTCAGCATGAAATGCACGGCTTCCGCCACTTCCTCCGCCTCGATCAGGCCGCCGCGGGCGCGCTCCGCCTCGAGCTTCTCCGGCGGCCAGTCGGCGATCAGGGCCGTCACCACCGGGCCGGGCAACACCGCTCCGACGCGCAGGCCGTGCGGGATGACCTGACGGCGCACCGTGTGAACGAAGGCCTGCACCGCATGCTTCGAGGCGGTGTAGATCGGCTCCCAGACCACCGGAACGACGCCGGCCACCGAGCTGGTGACGAGGATGTCTCCGGTCTTGCGCGCGATCATGTGCGGCAGCACGGCATGGATGCTGCGGAAAACCGCGTTGACGTTGAGGTTCAGCATACGGTCCCAGGCGTCGGGATCGCCCTCGCTGACAGGCCCGCCGACATAGGCGCCGGCATTGGCATGGAAGATGTCGAGCGGGCCCGCCTTTTCGAGGATTTGCGGCATCATGCCGGCGACGGAGGCGGGATCGGTCAGATCGACGACGAGTGGAATGGCATCGGCGCCGAGAGGCTTGCAGACCTGCGCCAGGGCTTCGCCGTCGCGGTCGACGAGGACGACCCGCACGCCGGCGGCGATCAATCGTTTCGCGCAAGCAAGGCCGATCCCCGAGGCTGCGCCGGTAATCGCAGCGACTTTTCCGGTCAGGTCCTGACTCACGTGAGGGTCTCCGATACCGCTTGGATTTGCGCTGGCCGCATGAGTTCCCGCGCCTGGCGTGCGGCGACCTGCAGCGCTTCGAAGGCGGCCAGACGCCGGGTGTGCAATTGGGCGATCTCGCCGCCGGCCGGGGTAAAGACCGTGGCGCCCGGCGCCATACCGGCCATGGCCGCGCCGAGATCGGGGAAGGCTTTTGCCGCGGCTGCAGCGAGCATGGCCGAGCCGAGCAGGACGGGATCGACCTCGTCCGGCACCAGTACCGGCAGACCCGAGCAGTCCGCCAGCAGCTGCCGGATCAGGGGATGGCGCCCGGCGCCGCCGCTGAGCACGATCGCCTCGACGATGGCGCCCTGCGCCCGGCTGACCTCGATGATCTGGCGCAGGCCGTAGCCGATCCCCGTGAGCCCCGCCACATAGAGCGCGACGAGATTGTCGACACCCTGCTCCATGCCGAGCCCAGCGATGACCGCCCGCGCCTGCGGATCGGCATGAGGCGAGCGATTGCCGAGGAAGTCCGGTACGACGATCAGCTCGCCGGCGAGATGAGCCGCCTCCGATGGTCCATCGACATGCTGCAAAGCCTGCGCGGCGAGCCAGTCAGGCAGCGAGGGCCCCTCCGCCTCGGCCCGGCACTGTGCCTCGGGCGCGGCAGGATGGAAGCCGATCAGTTGCTCGATCGCAGCGCCGGCGCCAGACTGTCCGCCCTCGCTGAGCCAGACGCCGGGTACCATCGCGGCAAAATACGGCCCCCAGACGCCGGGGATGAAGAGCGGTTCCCGGCTGCTCGCCATGGTGCAGGCCGAGGTGCCGAAGACATAAGCCATGCGGGTCAGGGCGCTGCCGTGCGGCGAACGTACGCCGATCGAACCGAGGCCGCCGGCATGAGCGTCGATCAGCCCCGCGGCCACGGTGGTGCCCGGCTTCAAACCGAGCTCGGTGGCAGCCCTCTCTGTCAGCCCCTGTCCGAGCGCGGTACCGCCCGGCAGGATCTCCGTCCCGATCCGGGTGAATCCTTCGTCGGCCAGATCGCCGAGCCCGACCTCATGGAAGTAGCCGGCATCCCAGCGTCCCTCATGCGCGAGATAGGTCCATTTACAGGTCACGGTGCAGGTCGAGCGTGCCAGCGAGCCGCTCGCGCGCCAGGTCAGGAAATCGGGCAGATCGAAGAACTGCCAGGCTGCATTGTAGCTGGCCGGCAGGTTTTCCTTGAGCCAGAGCAGCTTCGGCGTCTCCATCTCGGGTGAGATCGTGCCGCCGACATAGGCGAGGACCGGATGGCGGGTCGCGTTGATGCGCTCGGCCTGCTCGATGGCGCGGTGATCCATCCAGACGATGATGTCGCGGCTGGCGTCGCCATGCGGACCGACGGGTAACGGCGTCCCATCCTGCCCCACCGCGACCAGCGAGCAGGTCGCGTCGAAGCCGATGCCGGCAATAGCCTCCGGTGCAAGCCCGGCATGCGCCATCGCCTCGCGCACGCTGGCGCAGACGGCCTGCCAGATATCCGCGCTCGACTGCTCGGCGATGCCGGGGCCGTCCCGGTAAAGCGCGATATCGCGCTTGGCCATCGCGATCATGCGCCCGCTCGGATCGAAGATGCCGGCCCGGGCGCTGCCGGTGCCGACATCGATGCCGATGAAATGCCCGGCCATGTCAGGCCGCAGCGCGGTTCGGCGATCCGGCGCGGGTCCCGTCGGGGTTGCGCAGATAGACCCCGTGCTCGAGCTGCTGGCGGCGCAGCTCGTCGATGTCGATCTCGGCCGGCGGGCGATTGCCGCGCACCGATATCTTGGCGGCACGACCGGCTGCCTCGCCCATCGCCATGCAGGTCGCCATCACGCGGATCGCGCCCATCGCTTCGTGCGTCGCCGAGATGCTGCGGCCCGCGACCAGCAGATTGCCGATCTTCTGCGGAACGAGCGAGCGGTAGGGAATGTCGTAGCAGTCGCCGCACCAGATCAGGGTGCAGCCATCATCGGCGGGCCGGTGGATGTCGATCGGATAGCTCGCGACCGCGATCGCATCGTCGAAATGCGTGCAGGCGAGCACGTCCTCCTGGGTCATCACGTATTGGCCGATGATACGGCGCGTCTCGCGGATGCCGAGGAAAGGCGCGGTCTTGGTGAAGTAAGCCTGCTCGAAGCCGGGCACATAGCCGACGAGATAGGCGACGATGTCGTCGATCTGGGCGCGGCCCTCGATCTCGCCCTTGGTCAGGCTGCGGGCGTCGGTGCCATCCGTGCCCTTGACGCGGGTCATGTTGATCCAGACCTCGCCCTTCTTCAGACCGGTGATGATGATCGTGCGCTCGTTGGGGATTTTCAGCCCGCGCTCGGCCTTGGCCTTGGCCATGAGCTCCCGCATGCCGACGACGATGAACTGGTGGTTCTGGCCGAAATACTCGGCCGGGATGAAGTCGGTGAGATAGGTCCGCGCCGCCGGCGGCGCATTGGCGATCGAAAGCCTGAGCGCATCGGTGTCGACGCCGGCGAGGCAGAACATCAGGGTCGGCGGCTGCATGCCGCCCTCGGCATTGCCCTTCTCGGTCGGAACGCCCGCGCTATAGGCGACATCGGCATCGCCGCTGCAGTCGATCACGACCTTGGCGAGGATCGCGGTGCGGCCGCTCTTGCTTTCGGTGATGACGCCGCGGATCGTGTCATTCTCGACCAGCGCGCCGGCGAAGAAGGTGTAGAACAGCACGTCGACACCGGCTTCCGTCAGCATTTCGAGCGCCACCGTCTTCACCGCCTCTGGCTCGACCAGGGTGATGCCCATATGCAGCGGGCAGGGGCGATGCTCGCTCGCCCCCTGGCGCTCCCGGCGCAGCCGCTCGATGAATTTTTGCGGCAGGCCGTCGATGATCTGGTTGCCCTTCTGGCCGAGGAAGCCGAGCACGGGCAGGCCGATCGTCATATTGCCGCCGACGAAGCTGCGGCTCTCGATCAGGCCGACGCGCAGGCCGTCCTCAGCCGCGGCCAGCGCCGCCGTCAGGCCCGAGGGGCCGCCGCCGACGACGAGCACGTCGTATTCGGCCGAGACGGGAATGGAGCGCGCCGGCTCCTCGATGAAACGGGTCGCTGCGGTCGACATGACGAAGATCCTTCAGAGTATGATGAATTCGGTGACGGCTGCGGGGCAGCGCGCCCCGCGGCCTGGGTCCGCTATCAGGCGGGCATCATCGGCTTGACGCGCTCGATGATGGCGGAGACGGCGTCCTTGACCGGCTTGCGGCCGAGCACGGCGAGCTGGACTTCCTCGAGGAAGGTCGCCTGGGCGCGGGCGGCTTCCGGGAAGGGCGGAAAGGCGCCGCGCGCCGTCGCCAGCACCTTGGCCTCCACCGCGGCGAGCGGGTTCTTCGCCTTCAGCCCTGCATCGCCATAGCTCGAGACGCGCACCGGACCGTTGCCGTTGATCGCCATCCCGAGCGTCACGCGCTTGCTGGAAACCTCCCTGATGAAGCTCCAGGCCAGCGCCTTGTCCTTGGCGTTCTTCGGGATCGACATCGCCCAGGCCTCGACGACGGAGGCCATTGGCACCTTGCCCTTGATCGCCGCCGAGCCGGGGAATTCGACCGCCTTGATCCTGCCCGGGAATTTGCTCTGCTCGGCATTGTTGAGCTGCGCCCCGCGGGCGAAGGGCAGTACGGTGAAGGCGGCGCGGCCCTGCTGTAGCCAGGTGACCTGGTCATCGTTCTTGGTGGTGGCGTAGCTGCGCGGCAGGCTGCCGCTCTCGAACATGCCGCGCAATGCGGCAAGCCCGCTCTCCAGCGCCTCGCGGTTCGGCACCAGCTTGAGATCGGGGCTGACGAAATCGCCGCCATAGGCACGGGCGAACATCACGGGGAAGACGGCGAGGTCGCTGGCCAGCACCATGCCGGTGACGGGCGTGCCGGCCTTGGAGGTGAAGGTCGTCTTCTTCGCCTGCTCGATCAGCTCTTCCAGCGTCGTCGGCGGGGCGGAGATGCCGGCCTCCTCCAGCAGAGCCTCGTTGTAGAACAGCCCCTGTGTCGCATGGCGGACCGGGATGCCGATCAGCTTGCCGTCGACGGTCATGCCCTGGACGAGGCCGGCGGCGATGTCGGCGAAATCCTCGATCGCGTCCTTTTCCTGATATGGGCCGAGCGGCTCGAACAGCGCGGCGATCTGCGAGGTCGGCCGGTTGTCGATCAGGTAGCCGACGCCGTACTCGGTCTCCTTCAGGCTGGCCTCGCGGAAGAGCCGGTCCTGCAACGGGTTCGAGTCGAAGGTCGTGAAGGCGATCTCGGCATCGTTGGCCTTGCGCCAATCCTTGAGCAGGTCGCCGTCGCCGCTGCCGAGCACGGTCTGGTGGACCTTGTGGCTGAGGACGTTCAGCGTCTTGCCGGCGGCACGGCCGGGACCTGCGGCCAGCAAGGCACCGGTGCCGGCTGCCCCGGCGATGAATCCGCGGCGCGTCAATTCGGTGGCGGGCTTTTTAGACATGGCTTCCTCCCTCTTTCTGGTTGGCTACCCCTTCGTCGAACCGGCGGTGAGGCCGGCCACGAGGTAGCGGTTCATGAAGACGACGAAGACGAGGACGGGCACGAGCTGCACCGTCGCGGCGGCGAACAGGATTCCCCAGTCGACCCCGTCGATGGAGCCGATCATCTCGGAGATCACGAGCGGGGCGGTCTTGGCCTTCGTCGCGGTGAAGATGAAGGCAAAGAGGAACTCGTTCCAGGAGAAGACGATCACGAAGACCGCGACGGCGAGCACGCCGGGCATCGCCAGCGGCATGATGACCTTGCGCAGGATGGTCATCCGGCTCGCCCCGTCGATCGAGGCGGCCTCGTCGAGCTCGCGCGGGATCTGGTCCATGAAGGTGCGCATCAGCACTGTGCCGAGCGAGACGAAGAAGGTCGCGTAGAGCAGGATCAGCACGAGATGCGTGTCGCTGAGGCCGAGCGCATTGACGATTGGAAACAGCGGCAGCGTCACCACGATCGGCGGGATCAGTCTGATGATGATGAGCCCGAGCAGGCTCGCCCCGAGCCAGCGCCCGGAATTGCGCGAATAGACATAACCGGCGCAGGCGCTGGCGACGATGGCGAGCAGCGTCGCCCCGACGGTGATCAGCAGGCTGTTGAGCAGACCTTCGAAGAAGACGCCCCAGGAGCGCCAGAGCTCGGCGTAGTGCTTGAATGTCGGCGCTAACAGCCATTTCGGCGGTACGGCGAAGATGTCCTGGCCCGGCTTCAGCGACGACATCGCGATGAACAGGATCGGGAACAGCGACCAGGACAGGATAGCGATGACGGCGAGCGCCTTGCCCGCCCCGATGAGAAGACGCTCAGTGCGCATGGGCCAGCCCTCCGCGCCTGAGCAGGAGGACGTAGGCGCCGGCGAGCAGGAGCGACGCCAGCACCATGATCCAGGCGGTCGCGGCGGCCGGGCCGAAGGCGTTGAAGCTGAAGGCTTCCTGGTAGAGGTAGATCGCCACCACCTCGGTCGAGCGGGCGGGCCCGCCCTTCGTCAGCAGCCAGGCCTCCGAGAACAGCCGGAAGGCGAAGATGTAGCGGAACAGCAGCGCGATCAGCATCGCCGGGCCGAGCAGCGGCAGCGTCACGCGCCGGAAGGCCTGCCAGCGCGTCGCGCCGTCGATCCGCGCCGCCTCATAGAGCTCGGCCGGGATGGCGAGGCGCGCCGCATAGACGATGATGAAGGTGAAGGGCAGGTGCAGCCAGATCGTCAAAAGGCCGATCAGGCCCATCGCGTGCGACGGCTCGAACGACCAGTCGAGCGTCGGCAGGCCGAACGCCCGCAGCGCCAGCGTGATCGGGCCGGCGTCGGGATCGAACAGGAAGCGCCACATCACCACGGCGGTGACTTCGCTGACGGCATAGGGCGCGAGCACCGCGACCAGCAGGAAGCGCCGGAACGGCAGGCCGCTGGCGAAGAGCAGGGCCATGCCGAGGCCGACAGCGAGCTCCAGATGCACGGCGACGACGACGAGAACGACCGTGTTCCACAGCGCGCTGTGGAAGGCCGGGTCGGTGAGGACGCGCCAATAGTTCTGCAGGCCGACGAAGCTCGGCGCCTGGCCGAAGCTCGACGTGTTCAGGCTCAGCCAGACGACATAGAGCGACGGCAGCACGATCACGCTCAGGATGAGCAGATGCACCGGCGCAAGCAGCGGCAGTATCCGTGCCGTTCTTTGAAGCTGCACGCTTTCCTCCAGAACTTCTTTCGCTCCGGGCTCTGTCGGCCCGGTGGCTCGGACGCTGGGCGTCCGCAGTCGGTATTCGTCAGTGCACCGCCTTGAGCGGCGCGGCCGGTCTCTCCGGGTTCGCAAGCAGATCGGGGGCGCGGGTATTCCCCCGATCCGTCGCGGCGGTGAGATCGCGCACGGAGTCGCGTACCTGCAGGCTCGTCTGCAGCACGATGGTTTGCGCCGGCGCATCGTCGCCCGCCATGCGCGCACGCAGGCGCTGCCAGGTCGCTGCGGCGAGTTCGACGATCGGCTGCCGGATCGCCGTCAGACCCGTCTTGCGGGCGCTCATCCATGGATAATCGTCGAAGCCGACCACGGAGACGGGCTCGGGGATATCGATCTTCAGGCGCGCCAGTGCGGACAGCGTGCTCAGCGTCGTGACGTTGGTCAGTGCGATCACCGCGCTCGGCTGAGCATGCCGCTCGAGCCAGTTCCGGAAAAGCTCGGCACCGCGCTCGGCGACGGATTCGAGTTCGACCACGGTCACCGCGCAACCGGCCGTCTCCCGGATCAGGTCGCTGGCCCCGCGGACGCGCTCGCGGATCGGCGAGATGGCGAGGCTGGAGGCGGCGATGACAAAGTCGCGATGCCCCAGCGCCAGGAGGTGGCGCGCAGCGATCTCTCCGGCTTCGCGGTTGTCGATCGCGACCGTGTCGACGATCGACCCTTCCGGGTGGACACGGTCGGCGAAGATGATCGGCAGCCGTCCGATTTCGGCGGCAAGGCCTTGCGGTACCTCATCGGAGCAGGGCACCACGATGAGGCCGGATGGGCGCCAGGCGAGCAGGGTGCGCAGGCGCGACTGTTCGAGGCCGATATCGTCGCGGGAGCTCGCAACGACGATGTCGTAGCCGTCGGCCTCCGCCAGCACCTCCAGCCGCGAGACCAGCGAGGTGAAAAAGACGTCGTCGAGATCAGGAACCAGGACACCGACGACGCGGGCTTGCCCGGAGCGCAGCTGCGACGCCGCCCGATCCACCTGGTACGCCAGGTCCTTGGCCGCCTGCAGAACGCGTTCACGCAGATCGTCGTTCACCGGCTTGTTGCCGCTGAAGACATTCGAGACCGTCGCGATGGACACCCCCGCGCGGCCTGCGACATCCCGGATCGTTACGCGGCGGCCATTCATCTTTCAGCCTGTTAAACGTTTAACTGTAAAACGTTTAACAGGAACTGAGCCGGTTCACAAGCGCCTTTGTGAGGTCGGCGTGCCGCGCCGACGTTCATCGCGCCTGCAGCGGCCGTCAGCGTCAATGGATGCAGGCTTGGCGCATGAAATCGCGAGCGGGTCGGAAACGGCACCGGCTAACTCGCCGGGATCGATCCGCACAATCGCACTGGTTGGTCTAATCCTCTGCAGACGCGCTGCGTTGGCGACTTCGAGCAGGCTGGCTCCGTCCACATTCAAGACGGAGCTCGTCTCCCGCCAACGTGACAGTTCCAGAGTGCTAGAGTCGCTACTCTGCAGCATGCAGGAGGCGGCTGTCCTGCAGCAGGCCGCGTCGCTCGAGAAGGCCGTGGACAGTGGCGGCGATATGGGCATCGATCCGCTTTAGATCGCGCGTGATGTCGAGCTGAAGCGCGCTGACGATGATGGTTTCGCGATTGCCGGTGCGCATCTCGGCGAGATGGGACTCGATTGCCTCGCGCTCCAGCTCGCGGAAGGTCTCCTTCTCGTGCACGATACGGCGCGCCGTCGTCTCGTCCTCGGAGATGAAGACCGTGATCGCGAGGCGTAAGTGGTCCCGCAGCCGCTGATGCATGTCGGCGATGCGCGTGAGCGCCTCGGTGGGAAGCCGGCGCTGGTCCCGGATGCGCTTGCCGGCCATCTGCATCAGGTTCTTCTCGACGATATCACCGATATGCTCGAGGTTGATCGCCAGGACGAGCACGGCCGAGAGTCGGCGTTCGTCGGTCTTAGACAAGGCAGCCTGCGCGATCGCACCGACATAGAGCTGGATCTGGTTGTAGAGGCTGTCGAGCACATCATCGGCGCGGCTCACCGCGGCGACCCGGCCGGGGTCGTCTCTTTCAAAAGCGGCGAGCGAGGTCTTGAGCATATCGTCGACGACATCGACCATGCGCAGCACCTCGCGTGTCGCGTTGGAGAGGGCGATGGTGGGCGTGGCCAGTGCGGCCTTGTCGAGGTAGCGCGAGCGCGACGGGTCGGCTTCCGGGGCCGGCTCGGGCAGGAGGCGCGCGAGCATTCGCGCGAGTAGCGGCAGTGGAACGAGGAAGAGCGCTGCCATCGCGAGATTGAAGGCGAGGTGAAACAGCGCCGCTGCTTGCGCCGGGGCGACGGCGAGCTGCTCGATGAGCCGTGTCAGCAGGGGCAGCAGCGCCAGCCCGAGCAAGCAACCCAAGGCACGGTTCGCGATATTGCCGAGCGGCACCCGGCGGGCCGCAGCGTTGCCCTTCATCGCCTGGACCAGCGGGTTGAGCGCAGTGCCGAGATTGCAGCCCAGCACCATGGCCAGCATGGTCGGCACGCCGATCACACCGGTTGCGGCAAGGCTCATCACGACCAGAATGGCTGCGAGCGAGGAATGGGCGGCGAAGCTGAGGATCGCCGCGAGGAGTAAGGCGATGAGCGGATCGTCGGAGAGCGAACCGAGCACCGTGCGCAGCACCTGGGAGTGCTCGATCGGTCCCATCGTGCCTTGCATCAGCCGGAGCGACAGCAGCATCAAGCCGAGGCCGAAGAGCGCCTTCGCCGTTTCCCTCGCGGGGAGCCGCGCGAAGCGCCGCATGCCGGCATAGCCCGCCAGAATCAGCAGCGGTATGAGCATGCCGGTGTCGAAACTAACGAACTGGACGATCAGCGTCGTGCCGACATTGGCGCCGAGCATCATCGCCAGCGCCGGCGCGAGCGCGATCAGTCCTGCCCCCGAGAAGGAGGCGATCATCATCGCGGTCGCGGTGCTGGATTGCAGGCCGGCGGTCACCAGCACGCCGGCCCCGAAGGCGCGCCAGCGGCTGTCGAGGCCGGTCGCCAGCACGGCGCGCAAGCGGCTGCCGAAGGCGGCGGAGATGCCCGCCGTCACCATCTGCACGCTCCAGAGCAGTAGTGCGACCTCGCCGGCGAGCGCGAGCAGGATCTGGGTCGGCGTCTGTCCGGTCATGGCGCGGCGCTCCCTTGCAGGGCTAGCGCTGGCGCCAGCGCTGCAGGCGGCCGAACACCAGCCGGTCCAGCCCGACATGGGTGAGCTTCACGCCGATGGCAGTGAGCATGATCACGCTTGCCATGCCCGCGGCCGAGGCGATGGCGCCGGCTTCGTCCATGTGGACGATGGCGATCGAGGCGAGTTTGGTGTCGGCGCCGTAGAGGAAGATCACGGCCGAGACCGTGGTCAGCGCGTTGACAAAGACGTAGACCGCGATGTCGAGGATCGCCGGCAGGCAGATCGGCGCGGTGACGCGGCGAAAAGTCGACCAGAACGGCACCTTGAGCGAGGCGGAGACCGATTCGAACTCGCTGTCGATCTGCTTCAGGCTGGTCAGGGCGGTGATGTGCCCGACGGTGTAGAAATGGGCGATGGTGTTGATCACCAGGATCGTCAGCGTCCCGTAGAGGAAACCGAGCGGGTTCCAGCCGGCGTTGAAGAAGAAGACGTAGCCGAGACCGAGCACGAGCCCCGGCACCGCCATCGGCAGCATCGCCAGGAATTGCGCGAAGGCGCGCAGGCGCGGGAACAGCTTCAGCTTCTCGATCAGATAGGCCCCGATGAAGATCAGTGCCGTGCCGATCACCGCCGTCAGCGAGGCCAGCAGCAGCGAATTGCCATAGGTCGACCAACCCTCGGGATCGACTGCGGCGAAGTCGTAATTGTTCAGCGTCAGCGACAGGTTGTAGGGCCAGTATTTGACGAAGGAGCCCCAGATCGCGATGCCGTAGGGGCCGACGATGGCGAGCGCCGTCACGCTGACGAAGGCGAGGAGCGCAAGGTCCCGGCGCCTGTCGGGCCGCGGCGAATAAGGCACCGCGCGGGCCGAGAGCATGGCGCTCTGGCGGCGCTGGACGACACGATCGACGAAGAAGGCGAGCACTGCCGGCACCAAGAGGATGATGCCGACGACGGCGCCCATCGGGAAGTTCTGCTGGCCGACGACCTGGCGATAGGCGTCGGTCGCAAGCACACTGAACTGCCCGCCGATCACCTTGGGGATGCCGAAATCGGTGATCACCAGGGTGAAGACCACGAAAGCCGCACTGATCACGCCGTAACGCGCGCCCGGCAGCGTGATGGTGTGGAAGATGCGCCAGCGCGTGGTGCCCATCGCCTCGGCCGCCTCGCGTAGCCGGCCATCCGACAGGCTGAGGGCCGTGACGAGGATCAGGACGGCGTGGGGAAAGCTGTAGAGCGCTTCGGCGGCGATGATACCGACTGGCCCATAGAGCGAGGCGCCCATCATCCAGGATTTGAGCAGGCCCTGATTGCCGAAGATGTAGATCAGCGCGAGGCCGGAGAGCAGAGATGGCGCAAAGACCGGCACCATTGCCGCGGCATAGAACAGGCCCCGGCCCGGAATGCAGCTGCGTCGCAGCGCATAGGCGTAGAGAAAGGCGAGCGGCAATACGATCGCCGTGGTCACGCTGGCGACGAGCACGCTGTTGGTCAGGGATGAGAGCAGCGTCGGTGTCGTGGCATAGCTGACGAAGTTCGCCAGCCCGACGAAGCGTCCTTCGACATCCTCGAGACTCTTGGAGAGCAGTGCCCATAGCGGCAGGGCGATGATCAGGACGAGGATGGCGCACAGCGCCAGGATCAGCACGCCGGCGACATGGCGCTCGCTGAGCCGCGGCGGCGACATCTTCACGGCCGCATCCGTCATCACCAGCGGTGTTGCGGCGTGGCTCATCGTCCGCCCCCGGCGAAGACGTGCAGCGCCTCCGGCGGAAAGGCGACTGCGCGCACCTGTCCCGGCAGGATGCCGAGGTCGCGCATCGCATTGGTCGAGAAATCGGCGGCGATCCTTGTCGAGCGCGAATGCGTCGGCTCCAGATGCGCCCGGCAATATGAGCCGAGGAAAGACAAGTCGCCGATCGTCGCCTCGAAGCGGTTGGGCGTCTCGGCCGTGATCGAGCGCGTACGGACCTCCTCAGGGCGCATTGCGAGCCGCACCGTTGTGCCCACGGCGAAGGGCGCGGCATTGGCGACGAGCAGGTCGAGCTCGCCCACACGTACCTGGCCCGGCCCGGTGACGACGGCGTCGAGAAAGGTCATATGGCCGACAAAATCGGCAACGAACGGGGTGCCCGGGCGACGGTAGATCTCTTCGGGCGTGCCGACCTGCTCGACGGCCCCGTCGCTCATCACGACGATGCGGTCAGCCATGGCGAGCGCCTCTTCCTGGTCGTGCGTCACCATGATCGTGGTCACGCCGAGGCGCTGCTGCAGCGAGCGCATCTCGTCGCGCAGCCTGAGCCTGACCTTGGCGTCGAGCGCCGAAAGCGGCTCGTCGAGCAGCAGCAATTCCGGCGCGGTCGCGAGCGCGCGGGCTAGCGCCACGCGTTGCTGTTGTCCGCCCGAAAGCTGGATCGGATATTTCTTGCCCTGCTCGGGCAGACCAACGAGCGCAAGGAGCTCGTCGACGCGCCGCTTGATCTCGCCGGCCGGGCGACGCCGGTTGACGAGGCCGTAGCCGACATTGTCGATGACCGTCAGATTCGGAAACAGCGCATAGGATTGAAAGACGATCCCGAAATCGCGTTCCGCCGGGCTCGCCCGAGAGACGTCGCGCCCGCCCATCTGGATGCTGCCGCTGTCCTGCAGGTCGAGACCGGCGATCGCACGCAGCAAGGTCGTCTTACCGCAGCCGGACGGGCCGAGGAAGCAGACGAACTCACCGCGGCGGATGTCGAGATCGATGCTGCGCAGAGCCTGGAAGCTGCCAAAGCTCTTGGCGAGTTTGCGGATCGAGATAAACGGAGTCGTGTTCGTGGTCATCTTACCGACTTTCATCTGAGCGCGCGACGATTCGACCTCGGAATACCGGCAAGCCTGGTCCGCGGCGTATCGCATAAGCCGTGCCACCCGATCCGCCTGAGCGGACCGGGCGCGATCGGTAGCCGTCAGTTCTTGGGCGCCGCCTTCGACTCGTAGCGCTTGGACCATTCGGCGAGCACGCGCTCGCGATTATCCGCCATCCAGGAGAGATCGTTCCTGATCATCCCCGCCTCGGCATCGGCAGGATAGTTGGCCGGTTTGTTTTCGATGCCGCGCGCGGCAACGATGGCGTAGGTCTTGGAATAGATCACGTTAGCGTCTTGGCTCGCCGACCAGTCGGCGATCTTCTTTGCGACTGCGAGGTTCTTGCTGCCCTTCACGATGGCGCTGGCCTCCATCTCCCAGCCGACCCCCTCCTTCGGGATCACGACCTCGATCGGCGCGCCCTTCGACTTTTCCGCGGCGCCGCGCATGTCGAGTGCCAGGCCCACGGTGCGCTCGCCGCGCGCCGCCTGGACGCATGGGGCGGAGCCGGAATGCAGATAGGCCGCCATGTTCTCATGGAGGCCGTCCATGAACTTCCAGCCTTCGGCCTCGCCCATGCTTTGCAGCCAGCCGGCGACCATCAGATAGCCGGTGCCGGACGAAGCCGGGTGCGGCATCACGATCTTGCCCTTGAGCGCCGGGTTGAGCAGGTCCTTCCAGGAGGTCGGCACCGCCACGCCCTTGGCCTCGACGGTGTTGAAGCAGACGACGCCGAGATAGGCGTCCATGCCGGTCCAGGTGTAGGGCTCGTTGCCGTCGCGGAAGACCGGCTTCAAGGCATCGGCGCCGGCGGGCTTATAGGTTTCGAGCAGGCCAGCCTTCTCGAACATCAGCAAGCTCGATGCGGCCAGGCCCATCACCATGTCGGCCCGCGGATTGTCCTTCTCCGCCAGGAAACGGGCGGTGATGACGCCGGTCGAGTCGCGGACCCACACCACATCGGCTTCCGGCACGGCCTTCTCGATCGACGCCTTGAATGGTCCGAGCTGGTCGTTCTCCAGGGCGGTGTAGACCGTCACTTTGGTTTTTTGAGCCTGGGCGGCGCCAGGAAGCGCGAGCGCGAAGGCGCCAATGACGCAGGAAGCAAGCCAGTTCTTCATGTTCTCATCCCCTCGTTGTTATCCGGTTTGGCGCTCTTTCGGCGTTTGATCCCCATCGTTGAAAACGCAGGCGGGTCGAGCCGCCTGCGCCTGGCATTCTCAGCTGCTCACGCCGTCCATGGGGTTGACCATGTCTTGACGTTTGTGAAGGACTTCATGGCTTCGACGACGCCTTCCTTGTAGCCGAGGCCGGAATCCTTGATGCCGCCGAAGGGGGACATCTCGATGCGGTAGCCGGGGACCTCCCAGAGGTTGACGGTGCCGACCTCGAGCTCGGCGACAAAGCGCTGGATGTAGTCGAAGCGGTTGGTGCAGATGCCGGAGGAGAGGCCGTAGGCGGTCGAATTCGAGATGCGGATGACCTCGGCGATGTCATCGGGCACGCGGATGATCGGGATGACCGGGCCGAAGGTCTCCTCATGCACGAGCTCGCAGGTGTAGGGGATGTGGTCGACCACGGTCGGATGGAAGAGGGCGCCCTCGGCGCGCTTGCCGTGGAGCACCTTTGCGCCCTTGCTGACGGCATCGTCGACCCTGGCCTGGAAGAGCGCGGCCGAGCGGGCGTTGATGACGCAGCCGACATCGGTGGCCGGGTCCATCGGATCGCCGCATGTGAGCGTCTTCGCCTTCTCGACCACGAGCCTGGAAAAGGCGTCGGCGACGCTCTCGACCACCAGGATGCGCTTGACCGCGGTGCAGCGCTGGCCGGAGTTCTTGGTGGCGCCGGTGACGGCAAGCTCGGCCGCCTTGTCGAGATCGGCGTCCTCCATGACGATCAGCGGGTCGTTGCCGCCGAGCTCGAGCACGATGCGCTTGTAGCCCGCCGTCGCGGCGATGTGCTTGCCGACCCGGACCGAGCCGGTGAAGGTCACCAGGTCGGCGTCGGGATCGGTGATCATCGCATCGCCCATGGTCGAGGGATTGCCGGTGACGACCGAGAGCATCTCCGGCGGCAGGCCGGCCTCGTAGAGCACGTCGGCCAGCGCCAGCGCGGTCAGCGGGGTGAGCTCGGTCGGCTTCAGCACGAGGCGGTTATTGGTCGCGATCGCCGGGGCCAGCTTGTGGCTGACCATGTTGAGCGGGTGGTTGAACGGGGTGATCGCCGAGATCACCCCGAGCAGCGGCTGGCGCGTGGTGAAGATCTTGCGGGCCTTGCCGTTCGGCGAGATGTCACAGGAGAACATCTCGCCATCGTCCTTGATGGTGAGCTGGGCCGCGAAGGACCAGACATCGTAGGCGCGGCTGGCCTCGTAGAGCGAATCCTTCCAGCACAGGCCGGCCTCGGCGGTGATCAGCCGGGCGAAGTCTTCCTTGCGTGCGAACAGGAGTTCGGCCGTCTTCTGCAGGATGCGCTGGCGCTCATAGCGGGTCAGCGTCGGCTTGAAGGCTTTCGCCTTGGCGAAGGCCTCGCGGACATGCTCGGGCCGGGCCGCCGGCACCAGGCCGACGACGCTGTCGTCATAGGGGTTCCTGACCTCGACCATGTCGTCGGTCGAGACGAGCTTGCCGGCGATGCGCATCGTCTCGCGCCGCACCGGCGGCTTCACGGTCGCGTTCATCTCAGTTCACCAGGTTGAGGGCGACGTCGAAGACGTCGAAATTGCGCAGGGTCCGGCCTTCCGGGACGGCGATCGGCCGGTTGGCGATCATCGGCACGCGCTGCTCGGTGAGGCCGCCATGCGAGCGCAGCGGCTCGGTCAGGCCGGAGAGGTCGTGCCGGTCGGGCGAGGTGCCGATCACCTTCTGCCGCGTCGAGATCACCACGACATCGCCGATCCGGTCGGCCGGCAGCTCGAAGCGCTCGCAGGCCTCGGCAGCCGTCACCGCGAGCGCAATGCCGTCGAGGCCGGAGATGCGGGCGGCGACCTCTTCCTGGCTGGCGCCGTCGGGCAGGTAGACCGTGGCGAAGGAGCCGAGCGCGCCATGGTGGACGACGTAAGGGTCGGTGATCGGCAGGATCACCCGCATCACGCTCTTGCCGTACCACTCGTCCATCAGGCTCTGCAGATAGACGACATCGGGCTCGCCGTTCGGCAGATGCTTGTCGTTCATGCCGTGGTCGGCGGTGATCACCAGCGTGCAGCCGAGAGCGTCGAGCTCGCCGACGTAACCGTCGAACATGGCGTAGAAGGCATCAGCCATCTCCGAGCCCGGCGCCGCCTTGTGCTGCACATAGTCGGTGGTCGAGAGGTACATCAGGTCGGGCTTGAAGGTCTCCAGCAGCTTGACCCCGGCGGCGAAGACGAACTGCGAGAGAGCGGCTGAATAGACCGAGGGCACCGGCAGGCCGACGAAGCCGAGCACATCCTCGATGCCGTTCTCGACCATATTGGCCTTGTCGGCCTTCTCGGAGGAGAAGGCGATCGCGGTGCCCGCACCGAAGTCGAGGCCCTTGCCGAGCAGGGTCCTGAGCTTGTCCTTGGCGGTGACCATCGCGACCTTGAGGCCGGCCTGCTGGAACGCGGCGAGGATGGTCGGGGCGCGCAGGAAGCGGGCATCGTTCATCATCACCTCCTCCTTGGCCTCGCGGTCGTAGAAGAAGTTGCCGGCGATGCCGTGCCAGGCCGGCGGGCGGCCGGTGATGATCGAGAGGTTGTTCGGGTTGGTGAAGCTCGGGATCACCGAATAGGCGTAGGTGCTGGCCCCCGTCCGCATGATCCGGTCGAGATGCGGCGTCAGCCCCTTGGCGCTCGCCGCCGCGATATAGGCCGGCTCCGAGCCGTCCATGCAGATCACAACTGTAGGGCGTTGCGGCCGGCCATAGCTGCGGCCGTTGACGACCACGTCAGACCCGACCTTCGAATACATGTTCATCACGAACTCCTCAGGTGGCCGATTTCAGGCCGACGCCCATTTCGGCGAGAACATCGGAGACGGTGGCGACGAAGGCTCGCATGTCCTGCGAGCTGAGCGCGCCGATGCAGCCGATGCGGAAGCTATCGGCGACCGTCAGCTTACCGGGATAGATGACGTAGCCGGCATCCTTCAGCGCATCGTAGAAGCGCTGGAAGACGAACTTTTTGTCTTCCGGCATATGGAAGGTGACGATGATCGGCGCTTGTCGAATCGCGGGCAGCAGCGTCCGGAAGCCGAGCCCTTCCATGCCTTCGATCAGGATGCGGGCATTGTCGGCATAGCGTTCGCCGCGCCCCGCGACGCCGCCTTCCGCCCAGAACTCCTGCAGCGCCGCATGGAAAGCAACGATGACGTGGATCGGCGGGGTGAAGCGGTACTGACCGGTGCGCTCGAAGCCCGCGTGCTGATCGTAGAGATCGAGCACCAGCGTCGTGGCATTGCCCTTGGTCTCGGCGAGCGCGCTCTTGCGGGTGATGACGAAGCCGAGGCCTGGCACGCCCTGGATGCACTTGTTGGACGAGGCCGCGACCGCGTCGAAATAGACCTCGCGGCTATTGAGCGGCAGGGCGCCGAAGGCGCTCATCGAGTCGATCAGCAGCCGGCGGCCATGGCGCTTGGCTAAGGCCGCGATCGCCTCGACCGGGTTGCGGATACCGCTGGTCGTCTCGCAATGGACCGTGAAGACGTGGGTGATGCCGGCGTCGGCGATCAGCATGCGGTCGATCTCTGCAAGGTCCGGAGGCGTGTCCTCGGCGGTTTCGTGCACAACGACGGCGCGACCGGCGATCTCCAGGATGCGCTTGGCGCGCTGGCCATAGGCGCCGTTGATCAGCACCAGGATCTTGCCGTCACGCGGCACGAAAGTCGTCAGCATGGCTTCGACGGCGAAGGTGCCGGAACCCTGCATCGGCACGGTGACGAAGTCCTCGCCGCCATGGATGATCTTGGGAAGCTCCTCGAGAACCGCCTTGTTGATGCCCACGAAGGTCGCATCGCGCGAGCCCCAGTCATGCACCATGGCTTCTTTCACGGCCCTGCTCGTGGTCAGCGGGCCAGGCGTCAGCAGGAGAGGATCACCAGTCTCGGACGAGGCGGGGCGACGGGCTTGGGCCATGAGGGTCTCGCGGTGTCGTTGCAGCGGGTGAACCCAACGCTATGACTGCGGTTGACATAGTTCCAATACATCGTTTCCATATCTTCTATAGATAGGATCTATGATATGGCGGTCAGCTATTCCGGGCTTGCAGCCTTCCATGCGGTGGCGGAGGCGGAAAGCTTCACTGGCGCGGCCAAGGCACGCCATGTCAGCCAGCCGACATTGTCGGCGCAGGTACGCGCACTCGAGGACTCTTATGGCGTGCGGCTGTTCGACCGGGTTGGCCGGCAGATCAGGCTCACCCCACTTGGCCAGAGCCTCTTCGTCATAACGGCCCGCTTATTTGCGGCGCAGGACGAGGCTCAGTCTTTGCTCGCCGGCACCCGAACGCTGCAGCGCGGCCATCTGCGCATCGCGGCCGACAGCGCAACGCATGTCATGGCCGCGCTAGCGCGTATGCGTGACAGGTACCCTGGGCTGACTTTCTCCCTGACGATCGGAAACTCGTCCGAAGTCATCGATCAGATCATGGACTTCTCTGCCGACGTGGCGATTACCGCTCGGCAAAGCTCGGATCCGCGCCTTCATACGGTGAAATTGCGCTCGGATCGTCTGGTCGCCTTCGTCTCGAGCAGTCACTCATTGGCGGAACGCGACAGCATTCCGATCGAAGCTTTCGTCGGCCAGGATCTTGTCCTGCGCGAGCGCGGCTCGATCACGCGCGAGACGTTCGAAGCCCGCCTCTCCGAGGCTGGGATCAAGCCGGCCAATCTGCTCGAGGTGCAGTCGCGCGAGGCGGTTCGCGAGGCCGTCGCCGCCGGCTTCGGCGTTGGCGTGACCTTCGATGCCGAGTTCAGGCCCGATCCGCTTCTGAAGCGGCTCATCGTCAGCGGGGTCGATCTGGCGGTCGGCGAATATGCGGTTTGCCGCGCTGAGCGGCGACGCATACCGCTGGTGCGCGGCTTCTTCGAGACCGTTCAGGAGTTCGTCACCGCCGAAGCGGAACGGGCGCGGTGAATTCAGGCGATCCGCATAAGCGCGAGCGCGGCGACGATGAAGCCACAGGCGACAAGCCGTGAAGCCTGCAGCGGTTCCTTGAGCCAGAGAAAGGCGATCAAGGCGGCGAACAGCACCGAACTTTCGCGCACGGCCGCGACGAGCGGGATCGGCGCCACCGTCATCGCCCAGATTGCGATCCAATAGGCGCCGAGGGCCAAGGCGCCGCCGGCCGTGCCCTGCAGCCAGAATGGGCGCATCGCCGTCAGACCTTCCTTCCCGCGCCGCAGGGCGACGTAGGCGAACAGCGGAATGGCGTCGATGACGAACAGCGCTGCCGAGTACGCATGAGGATCCCCCGCGGCGCGGGCGCCGAGCCCGTCGACGAGGGTATAGCCGCTGATCATGACCGCGGCGAGAGCGGCAAAGCCGAGTGCGACGGGGTCGAAAGCGCTGCCGCGCCGGCGCCCCAGGATCGATATCAGCATGATGCCGATCCCGAGCAGGCCAATGGCCCCCAGTTGCAACGGTGCAAGACGCTCGCCGAAGAAGGCCACACCGACCGCTGTCGTGAGGAGCGGCGCCCCACCCCGCGCCAGCGGATAGATCTGACTCATCTCGGCGCGGCGATAGGCTTCAGCCAGGCCGATATAGTAGCCGAGATGGAAGATCAGCGATGCGACCAGCCAGGGCCACGCCTCGATCCTGGGCAAGCCCGTCATCAGCAACGCCGGGAAAGCGAAAAGCCCCGCAGTGAGGGAGATCAGTGTCATCGCCAGGATCGGCTCGAGCCTGAGCTTGACGAAGGCGTTCCAGCCCGCATGCATCGCTGCCGCCACGAGGACGATCAGAAAAATCGTCAGACTCATGTCTGCGTCCCGCCCTTCGACAGCGCATCTCCCCGGTGCTCGCGGCCATTTCGCCGGCCATAGCGATCTTGAAATGCAGTCGCCAAGTCTGACGGTCCTTTCGACGCAAAGACATCTGAGCGGTCCAAGGTCGCTTCCCACGTAGGCGTGACGGCCTCCCGAGGGCCCGTTCGACAGCGCGGCTTGTCAAGCTGGGCGCTTTACAGCATCCGAAATGCTTTGCCAGCGCAATGTTGGCGCTGGCCGACTGGCTCGCGCAAGGCGGCCGCCGAAGCGGACGGCCTCAGTTTCACGTCGATGATTGTCGAGAAATGAGCCGATGGCTGGCGCTATCGATCACCATCGACTGGCCGACGTCATGGGTAGAATGGATTCGACCAGGCGATCTTCCCGGTCTCGTCGATCACGACGATCCTGCACCAGTCGCCCTCGAACTTGCGCCAGGGCAAGCGCGCCGATGTCATCCTAAGGCCCGATAGCTTCTCGTTCTTCGAGCCGCGTCCGACCAGCGAAACCTGGAAGGCCGGTGAGCACGCGATCGCGACGACATCGCCATCGACGACGACATTCTCGATGCTTGGTCCCTGGCTGGAATAGTAGTGACCTTTCTTCAGCGCCTCGACCAGCGTTCCTGGCTCGTTGGTCTCGGCCTTGACCATGACCCAGCCGCCGAAGGCATCTCTGTTGCTGTCGGCTTCGACGACCCAGTGAGCATCGTCGCAGGCGAGCGCATTGATGCGCCGGCCGGTGTTGAGGATGTCGTCGAGATAATAGGAGCCGCCGCCGCGTCCGTTCAGGACCTGGCTCGTATGGTTGTAGACTTCGACGGCATGCGCGCCCGGTATCGAGGCGGCATCGGCCGCGGTCAGCCCATACCATTCGGGGTGGGGGATTGCGACAAAGGCGCCGGTATCGAGGCAGCGCTGCGCGATCTGCGGGCCTGTTTCGCCATCCAGGTTCCTCGGAAAATCGAGAGGGAGGCCCACGGCGAGAATATGCCATTTCTCGCCCCGCTCGGTCGCAGGAGCGTGACATTCCGCACCGAGGATCGTGGTGAAGCCATCGGTCCGATAAGCGGTCGTGTCGACGATCGGATAATCGTAATGCTCCAGGAAGTGATCGGAGAGGCAGATGAAGTCGTATCCGCGCTCCCGATAGCGCTTGCACACTTCTTCTGGCGCGAGCTTCCCGTCGGAGCGCGTCGAGTGCGTATGGAGATTGCCCCGGTAAAAGCGTCCCGGCGCGGCGAAAGCCTCAACTTGCATGCTTCAATGTCCTGTGTGCGAGTTGCTGCGAGGCGGTTGCAAAGGCCGCCAGCAAATTTCTCGTGTAGTCGGAGGATGGAGCGCTCAGCACGGCGGCCGTTTCGCCGTAGTCGCGGATGCGCCCCTTCTCGAGCACGAGGATCTGGTCCGACATCTCGGCGACCACCGGCAGGTCGTGCGAGATGAAGAGATAGGTCGTTCCGTACTCTCGCTGCAGGCGCTTCATCACATTGAGGACGGAGGCCTGCACCGTCACGTCGAGCGCTGAGGTGACTTCGTCGCAGAGCACGAGATCCGGCTTGCCGGCGAAGGCGCGGGCAATGGCGACGCGCTGCTGCTGGCCGCCTGAGAGCTGGCGCGGCGAACGGCTGAGGAACGTTGAGCCGAGGCCGAGCTCCGCCAGCAACTCGACCGTGCGGTCGCGCGCCGCTGCGCGGGTGATGCCGAAGAAGATCTGCAGCGGCCGGGCGATGATCTGCTCCACTGTATGCTGGGGATTGAGCGAGGAGGCCGGGTCCTGGAAGATCATCTGGACGCGCCGGCGCAGCTCGCGGTCGCGCTGCGGGGCGAGCCCGGACAAGGGCCTCCCATCGAACCGGATCTCGCCGCTATTGCCGGCGACGAGACCGGCCACGAGCGCGGCCAGCGTCGACTTGCCGCTTCCGGATTCCCCGACTACCCCGAGCGTGGTGCCGGATGGTACCGACAGCGAGATGTCCGCAAGCGTCGGCGGCAGGGCCGGGGCCGGAAACAGGCGCCGCAGCGGGTTCCAGCCGGGCGGGCGCGCATAGGAAAAGTCGAGATTCTCGATCGACAGTGCGGCGCTTTGACCGTGAAGCGAAGTGACGTTGGAGGGCTTGCTGGTTTGAAGTTTCGGAATGGCCGCGATCAGTGTTCGCGCATAGTCTGTCTTGGGATGCGTGAACACCTCGCTGGTCGGCCCGTCTTCCAGGACCTTGCCGTCCTTCATAACGAGGACACGCTCGCACATGCGGGCGATCACGTTGAGGTCGTGGCTGACATAGATCAATGTCGTGCCGGTACGCTTCTGCAACCGGCTGACGAGGTCGAGCACCTGCGACTCGACCGTCTTGTCCAGCGCGGTGGTCGGCTCGTCGAGGATGATGAGCTCCGGTTCCGCCACCAGCGCGGCCGCGATGACGACACGTTGCCGCTGCCCGCCGGAGAGCTGGTGCGGATAGCGGTCGTAGATGTTGGCCGGATCGGGCAGCTCCATTGCCGCCAGCAGCTCGAGCGCCTTCTCCTTCGACGTCCGGCCACCGGCCGCTTTGTGCAGCCGGATGAGCTCGACGAGATGCTGGCCGATGGTCAGGTGCGGGGTCAGTGAAGACAGCGGATTCTGCGACACCATTGCCGCCTGCCGCCCGCGATAATCGAGAAGCTGGTCCGGTCGGAGCTTCAGCACGTCGAGCCCAGCGACGCGGAGACTGCCTCCGGCGATCCGCGCCCCCGGCCGCGTGTAGGCGAGAAAGACGCGGGCCAAAGAGGATTTGCCACAACCGCTCTCGCCGACGATGCCGAGCGTATCGCCCTTGCCGATGGAGAAACTCACCGTGTCGACGGCGGCCGTCTCCGTCTTCGGACCGGTCTTGTAGACGAGCTTGAGGTCTCGCACCTCGATATGCGGGGGTGCGGGCATGTCAAAGCTCCGTGGAGGCGATGCCGAAGGAGCGCGCAAAACCGTCGACCATGAAATTCACCCCGATGATCAAGGTGGAGAGCATGATGGCGGGCAGGAGCAGGAACCAGGGGTCGGTGAAGACGACCCCCATGGCCTCCTGCACCATGAGGCCCCAATCCGGTGTCGGCTGGCTGATGCCGAGGCCGAGGAAGGACAGCGCGCTGATGCGCAGCACGGCCGAGGACACGCGCACGGCAAGTTCGACGCCCAGGAGCCCGGTCAGGTTCGGCAGGATCTCGCGCAGCATGATGGCGAAGCGGGTTTCCCCGCGCAATTCGGCGGCGCGCACGAAGTCGAGCGTCGAGATGCTGATCGTCTTGGCGCGCATCACGCGCACGACGCCCCAAGTGTAGACTACCGCCACCACGGGAATGAGGGCCCCGATGTCCTTACCGAGCGCCAGTGTCAGGATGGCGATCAGGATGATTTCCGGGATCGACATCATCGCGTCCACGAAACGCATGATGAACTCGTCGAAATACCCGCCGACATACCCCGCCAGCACGCCGAGGAAGGTCCCGACCGCAAGGGCGATGGCGACGCCGCAGAATGAGACCAGGAGCGCAACCCGGCCCCCTTCGATGATCCGGCTGAAATAATCTCGCCCAATCTGGTCGGTCCCCATTAGGAATTCCCAGGACGGTCTCTGGAGCGGCCCGGCAACCAAAGCACTGGAATCGTTGGGAGCGATCAGCGGGCTGAACAGGGCCAGGAACAGATGCGCGGCGACGAGGATCGTGCCGAGCACGGTCGCGGGCTCCGACAGGGCACGCCTGAGCGGTGATGGGCGTCGCGCCGACGGCGTTTCGGAGGCGGGAGCGAGGGTGTCAGCCATGACGGGCGCTCGTGCGGACCCGCGGATCGAGCGCCAGAACGGCGAGGTCCGCGATGAGGTTGGCCGCGATCACCGCCAGGGCAGCCAGGAAGGCGATCGCCTGGATGATCGGGATTTCCCGCTGGGCCAAGGCGCGCAGCAATTCGCTCCCCACGCCCGGAAACTTGAAGACGGCTTCGACGACCACGGAATTGGACAAGAGCGCGGCGACGAAGACTGCTGTGCCGTTGAGCATCGGGATCATCGCGGACGGGAGAGCGTGCTGAATGCCAATCCGCCAAGCGGGAACGCCCGCCAATTGCGCACGCTCGGCATAGTCGCTGTTCAGCGCCTCGATCATGCCGGTGCGTAGCAGCCGGAACTGATAGGCCGCGCCGTGAACGCAGAGCGCGATCACCGGAAGGATCGCGGCGGCCAGGATGGCGAGCTTGGGCGCGTCGGTCGGCGCGAAGATCACTGCCGGCGACAGACCCAGCCAAACGGCGAAGACGATCACGAAGATGTTGCTGACCACGAAATCCGGCATGGAATAGGTGAACAGCGTCGTGCCGCTGATGGCGTTGTCGAGGCGCCTGCCCGGCTTGAGGCTCGCGAGCACGCCGAGCACGATAACGGCGCCGAGCATGACTGCCAGCGCCACCCCGGCGAGGATGGCGGAATTGATCATCGGATGGAGAATGCGGTCGAAGACCGGCTCACGCTTGACGATGGTCGAGCCGAAATCCAGCGTGAACAGTCGCTGCCACACTTCGAGGAAGCGAACATAGACCGGTCGATCCAGTCCGTACTCCCGGCGCATGTCGGCGATCTGCTCGGACGAATAGAAGGCAAGTTCTTCCGCAGGAACAGTGGCTGTAAGCGCATCGCCCGGCAGCACTTCGGTGCCGAGAAACACGATCAAAGCTGTCAGGCTCAGAATGAAGAAGGAAAGCGCAAGCCTTCTTCCCATCATCGTGATAATCCGCGCCATATTCGTCGCCCCTAGCGTGTGCGGGAACGGCAGAGCCGGCAGAATGCACCTCCGCTGTGCGCTCAGGCCGTGATCCACACATCGTCGAAGCGGCTGCTCCAGTTCTGCGAGTGCGATCTGAGGTTTTGTACTTTGGGTGAATGCGCGAGCATGTTGCGGCGGCCGCCAAGCATGATGGCAGGCGTATCCGACTGGACGATGCGCTGGAGCTCCTTGTACATGTCCAAGCGTTTCACATCGTTCGGCTCGGAAATCGTCCGCTCGTAGAGCGCGACGAAGGCGTCGTATTTCGCTCCGGCCCAGCCCGCCGCCTCGGTCGGGTTCGTGATGAAGCGCCCGAGGTTGATCGCCGGATTGCGGGGTCCCACCAGCGATCTGGCAGGGCGGCCAACCGGCGCATTCACCTGCTTCACATATGCGTCGAAGCCGTCCGCGGGTATTTCGCGAAGCTCGACATTGATCCCGGCCTGCTTCAGCGATTGCGTGACGATCGCCATGATCCGCGGTTCTTCCGGGAACGATGCACAGAAGACGATGGCGGGCAGAGTCAGGCCGTTTGGATGCCCGGCCTCCGCCATGAGCTTTTTCGCCCGCTGGACGTCGTGGGGCTTCTCGCGAGCGGAGAACTCCGGATTGATGCCCGACATATGAGTATCGTTGCCGACCCATGTTCCAGGATCGTTGTAGATGATCTTGTTGATGGCATCGCGATCAATGGAAAGACTGATTGCTTCGCGGATACGGGGATCATTCCAGATCAGATTAAGATTCTTGGGGAGGCTCAGGAGGAACTGATCGCCACCTTTTGACTTGTGAATTTTCCCTCCCGCGCTCTCATACTGCCCGGCCGTCGTCGGATCGATGTTGAAGACCGCGTTGAACTGGCCTGATCGGAACCCGTTGATCGCCGTTTGCGAATTGACGATGTAACCTTCGATCTCGTCGACGAAGGGACGGCCCTTCAGCCAGTAGTTCTCATTGCGGATGGCCTGGAAGCCGCGGCGATTGTCGACCTGGACGAGCTTGAAGGGGCCGGTACCGACACCATCCGCCAAGATGAGATCGGGCGCGGCGGCCGGAACGATCACGATCCGGTATTCGGCGAGCGCGTAGGGCCATTCGGCGTAGCTCGCATTCAGGACAAAACGCAGGCCATATTTTCCACGCGCTTCGACCCTGTCGAACCACTTGTTGATGAAGGAGCTGCCTTTCTGGGCAATGTGAGCGTTGATCGACGCGACCGCGTCTTCCGACGTCATCTCCTTGCCGTTGTGGAACATCACGCCTTCGCGCAGCTTGAAGTCCCAGATCTTCAGCGCTTCATCGACGGGCGCCCAGCTTTCCGCCAGCTCGCCCCTGAGATTGAAATCGTGGTCGATCCAGATCAGGCAGTTCCAGATCGAGCGGGTCAGCAGATCAATCCAGAAATAAGGATGCTTGCCGTTGTTCGACGTCCCGACCGCCCAATTGGGGTAGGTCTGGCCATAGACGAGCTTGCCGCCGCTTTTCGGGCTGGCGCCCTGCGGAAGCCTGGCCCAATCCGGAATAGAATCTGCAGCAAGAGCCTCTATATCAAGTATTGACTGGGTTCCGACTGCCGCGGCACTGAAACCGATAAGTTGTAAGAATCCCCGTTTCGATACGATGTTCATTTAGTCCCCCCGCAAAACCGCATCGACGAGTCGATTTCCGACAACAGATTCTCTTTGGCCGCCGGGGGCGTCCCGATGGCATTATTTTTATGTTGTATCTGAGCGTTTCCTCATGAAATTCTACGCGCGCCATGGAAGAGCTCAAATACGAAGTTCCTATGCAATTCATAGGATTCTTCTATGTTTTTTATGCTGTCCATCGGATGTGACAACAGGATGAAAAGCCGAGGCGGAGGCTTGCGAGGCGTCCGGATCGCGGAGCCGCTGGTTCGCAGCGCCGGCAGATAATGAGCTCGGCCTTGCACCCGAAAGATGCTTCCACCATTGGAGAGTGCGGTGAATCCCGGGCACGGATAAGTTGGGTCCTTCGATCAGGAGAAGGACCATGCGGCGCAGCCGTTTCAGCGAAGAGCAGATCATTTCGGTGCTGAAGGAGCACGAGGCGGGGATGAAGACCGCTGACCTGTGTCGCAACCGCGGGACCTCGGACGCTCGACACAAGGGCACCGACAGCCGTCCCGCAGGGGGCGAACCAGCGCTGGAGCCTCGACTTCGCGTCGGATGCTCTGAACGATGGTCGGCGCTTCCGGGTGCTGAATATCGCCGACGACTTCACCCGTGAGTGCCTGGCGGCGGTGGTCAACACCTCGCTCCCCGGCGCCCGTGGTGCGCGAGCTCAATGAGGTCATCGCTCGCCGCGGCCGCCCCTGCATGATCGTGTCGGACAACGGCACCGAGCTGGTCAGCCGGGCGATCCTGCGCTTCTGCGACGAAGCCGCCATCGAATGGCACTACATCGCGCCGGGACTACAACACCGTCAGACCCCATACGAGCCTCGGCCGCCTCTCGCCGTCGATGTTCGCCAGCCGGTCCCCCGCGGACCAAAACCCAGCCGGACCTAACTTATGACCGGTAGGAAAATGGGGAGCACGTCGGATACGATCGCCGTTAGTGAGAGCTCTAAGCGAGGCGAGCCCGAGCAGCACTGGCGATGTCGGGCGCGCCCAGGAACGCCATCGTCCTCCTCAGCTCCACGGAGAGCATGTCGAGGATGTGGCTCGCACCATCGGCCCCGCCGATCGCGAGGCCAAATAGCGGCGCGCGGCCGACAAGGACACCTCGTGCTCCCAGGGCGAGGAAGCGCGCAATGTCCGCGCCGCGGCGCACACCGCCATCCGCCAGGATCTCGATGCGATCACCGACTTCGTCGGCTATCGCCGGCAAAACCTCCGTCGGGCCGATTGCGCAATCGAGATTGCGGGCGCCGTGGTTCGACACGACGATGGCGTCGCAGCCATGCGAGGCCGCCGCGAGCGCATCGTCGACACGCAGAATGCCCTTGAGCACGAGCTTGCCGCGCCAATGCCGCCGCAGCAGCTTCACATCCTCCCAGGTGACATCCGCTGCCAGGGCGACCTCGTCGGACAACGTGACCCGGCCGAGCTTCGTGCGGAACTCCTCGGGATAGTGCGCATAGGTCGGCACGCCGCCCGTCGCCAGCGCCCGTAGCATCACGCCAATGGCCCAACGCGGATGCAGTGCGACATCGATCCCGGCGCGCCAGGACGCCTTGAGCGGAATCCCGAAGCCGTTGCGGGTATTGTACTCCCGGTTGGGGCCGACGGCCGTGTCGACGGTGAGCACGAGCGTCTCAGCGCCCGCCGCCCGGGCGCGATCGAGCAGCCCCAGCATGCGCTGCCGGTTCTGCCAGACATAAAGCTGGAACCAGAGCCGGGCGCCGGACTCCGCCGCGATGCGTTCGATTGCGGTGATCGATTGGGTCGAGACGCAAAATGGGATGCCGGCTTGCGCTGCCGCTTTCGCGAGCGCGATCTCGCCATCATGCCAGACGAGGCCGGCCACCGCCGTGGGCGCGACGACCAGTGGGAGCGACAAGCGTTGGCCGAGGATTTCGACCGCCGTGGACGGCCGCGACACGTCGACCAGCACCTTGGGCGCGAGTCGGATCGCGTCAAGCTGCCTGCGGTTCGCGGCGATCGCGACCTCGTCCTCGCTACCGCGGTCGATATATTCGAACAGCCCGCGCGGCAGGCGGCGGGCGGCGGCGCGACGGGCATCGGCGACGTTGAGGATATGGCCGAAGGCAGGCTTGGCGGTCATCGCGGCAGCATGGTTCCAATGCCGCGTTCGCGGGCGCGGCTGACGACGAGGTGGGCGAGGGCGAGATCGGCCAGCGCGAAGCCGCGGAAGCAGAAGAAGGAGCGCGCGCCGCGCGCCGTCGGATGGGCGGTGCCGGCGAGTTCGACGAGGTCATGGCCGAAGGTGACGGTCGTCACGGGATTGCCGTCGACGTCATAGGGCGCCTGCGACTGTGCGAGGCTGTCGGTCGCCAGCACGTCGAAGGCAGGGAGACCATCCGGAATCCAGCTGCGCCCGATGTCGACGGCCGCAGCGAAGGCGTTCGGCCGCATCAGGCGGGCGTCGAGGAAGGGTTTCAGGCCGGGTGCGCCCGGCACCATCGAGATGATGATGTCGCTGCGGCCGAGCAGAGTGCCTGCATCCGTCACGATCTCGCTGGTGAGGCCGCGGGCGGAGGCAGCTTGCGCGAAGCGTTCTGCCGACGACCGGCTGCGGCTCAACGCCAGGACCGCGGTAAGGCCCGGATAGAGATCGAGGAAGGCGGCGAGATGGGCATAAGCCTGCAGTCCGCAACCGACGAACCCGATGGTAGCGGGCGCGCTTGGCGCCATGCGGGAGGCGGCCGCCGCCGAAAGCGCAGCGGTGCGCACGAGCGTGATCTCGTCGCCGTCGAGTACGGCAAGGGGCGCGCCGGTTTCATAGTCGCTGACGCAGATCAGGGCATTGATGCCCGGAACCGGGCTATCCGAGGCCACCGGGGCCATCGAGACCCATTTCAGGGTCGCGACTCCGTCCGCCTGCGAGGCTGCGGTCATCGCCTGAAAACCGTGGCCAGGACCAAGCATGAGCCCATTCTTGGGCAGGCTCTGGTTTGTGCCTGCGGCATGGTCGCGAAAGGCCTGGAGCACGGCCTCGCGCGCTTGGCCGGGATCGATCGCGAGCGCCTTCACATCGCTGCGCGAGAGATAGAGCAGGTGCTCGCTCATCGGGCGAACCTCCGTGCGGAATAGGGAGCGGGATCGAAGGGTGGTTCCTGGCCATCGATCAGCGCCGCCACAAGTCTCGCCGTTGCGGGAGCCTGAGTCAGCCCGGTATGGGCGTGGCCGAAGGCATGCACGATGTCGCTCGAAGCCGAGGCAAGGCCGATGCAGGGCAGACCATCGGGCGTCGAGGGGCGGTTGCCCATCCAGCGGTCTACCCGAGCGGCATCGAAGCGTTCCACCAGTTCGGGAAACATCTTGCGGGCATAACCCAACAGGATGTCGGCTCGGCGCCAGTCGGGAGGAGCGGTGGGATCGGCGAGCTCGACCTGTCCAGCAATCCTCAAGCCTTGCGGCGTCGAGACCACGCCCATCTGGCCGTCCGACGGCATCAACCCGGCGCCGAGTTCCACGCCAGGCTCGGGAATGATGACATGATAGCCGCGCTCGGCGATCAGCGGCACGCGATCTCCGGCGAGCCGGGCCAAGGCGTCCGAGCCGATTCCGGCTGCGATGACGGCGCAGTCGCAAGCGAGGGCACCTCGGTCGGTCGCGACGGCGTTCAGCCTGCTGCCTTCGATGACGAAGCCGATGGCGCGGGTCGCGAAACGTTCGGCGCCGCGCGCCTCGAGAAGCCGGGCGAGGGCGGCGCAATAGGCGCCGGGATCGGCGATCTGGCCGGCATCGTCCAGCCGGGCGCCGAAGCTGTATGCGGGCGACAGCGCTGGTTGCAGGCGGCGGAGCTCGGACTCCTCGATCTCGCTAAAGCGGATTCCGAATTCCCGACGCATCGACCAGATGCGACTTTCGGCTGTAAAGGCGCTCCGGTCCGGATAGACATAAATCAGCCCTTCCTGCCGGATGAGGTGGCTGGCGCCGGCTTCGGCTGCATAGGTCCTGTGGGAGCTCACCGTGTCCCGGCACAGCGGGTAGCGCTGGCGCGCGCAGAGCGCGATGCGCTCCCAATCGCGGCCGGCCGCGACGAATTGCGCGAGCCAGCCGGCAAGCTGCGGCAGATCGCGCCAGCGTACCGTGAAAGGCCCGGTTCGATCGAAGAGGAAGCCCGGCACCTTGCGCCAGAGACCGGGCAGCGAGATCGGCATGATCGCGCCCGGGTTGATCCAGGTCGCGTTGCCGTAGGACGCCGCTTGCCGGCCGCCGGGCTCGCCCGGCTCGATGAGCAGGACATGATGGCCGGCGCGTTGGATCTCCAGCGCGGCACACAGCCCGACGATGCCGGTGCCGATGACCGCAACAGTCAGAGGTCCTTGCTCCGGCATGCGCTTGTTTCAGTCGCGATTGTGGAAATGGCTGAGGAACGCCCTGGTCGCTTCCTGTTTCGGCTCGCCGATCACCTCGCGTGCCGGCCCTTCTTCGACGATGACACCGTCGCGCATGAAGACGACGCGGTCAGCGACCTCGCGGGCGAAGCCGATCTCATGGGTGACGATGATCATGGTCATGCCTTCGCCGGCAAGATCGCGCATGACGCCGAGCACCTCGCCGACGAGTTCCGGGTCGAGCGCCGAGGTCGCCTCGTCGAAGAGCATGACCTCCGGCTCCATGGCGAGCGCACGCGCAATAGCGACGCGCTGTTTCTGACCGCCCGAGAGTTTGTTGGGAAAGGCGTCGACCTTGTCGCTGAGCCCCACCTTGTCGAGCAGCTTGCGCGCGAGTTCCCCGGCCTGCCGCTTTGGCATCGCCTTTACCGAGATGGGCCCCTCCATGACGTTTTCGACGACCGTCATGTGCGGGAAAAGGTTGAAGTGCTGGAAGACCATCCCTGTGTTGGAGCGGAAGCGCGCCTGCTCGCGGATCGCCGGCAGCTTCGAGCCGTCGCCGAAAGTGAAGCTGTCCTTGCCGATCCGGATATTCCCGCCCTCGGGCATGACGAGCAGGTTGAGGCAGCGCAGCAGAGTCGACTTGCCGGAGCCGGAAGGGCCGATCAGCGCCACGACCTGACCGGATTCGACCTTGAGGTTGATATTGCGCAGGACCGTCAGCGAGCCGAAGCTCTTGCGCAGGCCGGAGACCTCGATCTTGTAGCTCATCGCCATCGCCTCAATTGCTTTGGGCGAGCCGCTTTTCGGCTCGTTTGACGATTGCCGTCAGCGGCAGCAGCACGATGACGTAGATCGCGGCGATCACCGTGTAGACCTCGAGTGCGCGGTAAGTGTCCATGGCCGCCACCTGTCCCTGATAGAGCAGATCCGGCACGGCGAGCACCGAGACGAGCGAGGTGTTCTTGAACTGGATGATCGACTGGTTCATCAGCGGCGGAATCATCCGCTTGATCGCCTGGGGCAACACGATGCGGCGCATCACGCGCGCCGGTGTCATGCCCAGCGCCAGGCCGGCCTCCGACTGGCCGGAATCGATCGAGACGATGCCGCCTCGGATGATCTCGGCATAGAAGGATCCGCCGTAGAGGGTCAGGGTGACGATCGAGGCGGTCAGCGCGTCGAGCTTGATGCCAGTGACGATCGGCAGCGCATAGTAGAACCAGAGCAGCAGCACGAGCAGCGGGGTGAGCCGGAACATCTCGATATACGCCCAGGACAGCCAGCGCAGTACCGGCGAGCGCGCAAGCTGGGCCATGCCGGCGACGAGTCCGGCGATCAGCCCGAGCACCACCACCGCGATCGTGATGCCAATCGTCACGCCGGTCCCGGTCAGGAAGATCCAGCGGTAGCTCCAGACGATGTCGAAGTTCCAAGTGTATTCCATGCCCACCCCGTTGGCATTCGGCTCGCGGCCCCGTGTGCGAGGCCGTCTGCGGGAATGCGGGTCAATCGGCGTTCCGCGCGGGGCGCGGAACGCCGAGCGAAGCTTAGAGTGTGATGCCGGCTGGAAGATCCTCCGGGGTCACTCCGACCTGCTCCAGGCTGCCGACGACGGCCTCGCGGACGAGGCCGAGGCCGCGTGCATAGACGATCCAGGTGTTGACGAAATCGCGCCAGGTCTTGTCCGTCTCGCGGCGGAAGGCGGCATTCGAAGTCGAGCCGAAGAAGGGCTGCGGCACGATCACCTTGCCAAGCGCCGGATCGGCCTTCACCGCGCGCACGCCGCCCATCCAGAAGATGCACTGCGCGTCGACGCGGCCACTGCGCAGCGCCAGCATGGCTTCGTTGATGGTCTTGAACCGTGAGATCTGCGCCTTGGAGCAGAGCTTGCTGGCGATCTGGTCGTGCGCCGAGCCGACGTCCACCGAGATTTTCACCTCGGGCTTGTTCATGTCGGCCCAGCTCTTCGGTTCGAAGCCGGGCTTGGCGATCACCACCAGCGCGCTGTCGTAGACGGTGGTGGAGAAATCAACCGCCATGGCGCGTTTCGGCGTTGGGTTGAGGCCGAACATGATGTCGATCTTGTCGGCCTGGAGATCGAGCACCGCATTGCCCCAGGTCGTCTCGACGAGCTCGAGCTCGACCTCCATATCGGCGGCGAGGGCCGCGCCGATGGTGTAGAAGTGGCCACCCCATTTGCCGCTCGCCGGGTCTTTCATGAACCAGGGTGCCGAGGAGGTGACGGCGCCGAGGCGCAACTTCTTGTTGGCGACGACGCGGTCGAACGTGTTCTTGGCGGCAGCCTGTGCGTCTGCCCGGTTGGCGGTCAATGTGAGAGCGGTGGCGGCAACTGCGCCGGCGCCGATGAGCCCTGCCAGATCCCTGCGCGTCGTCATGGTCTTTCTCCCGTTGTGATGAGGTGCAACCTCGTATTGTCGGTGAGCAGGCCCCGCTTCCCCGGCGGGCTTTCGTGAGCTGCAGCCCCTCACCGAGGGCTGCAGCGCAATCTCGTCGTCCTCAGGCGGCCTTCGGCGCCAGCAGGACGCCCGGATTCATCAGGTTCTGCGGATCGAACAGCGCCTTGACCTTGTTCATCAGCTCGTAGCGCAGCGGATCGGCGAGGCGCTCGAGCTCCTCAGTCAGCTTGCGGCCGACGCCGTGCTCCGCACTGAAGGTGCCGCCGAAACGGGCGGCGACGTCATGGATCGCGCGTTCGACGTCGAGGGCAAAGGCCTCATCGTCCGGCAGCGAGGCCCAGAAATCGCGCTGGAACATCAGGATCACGTGCACATTGCCATCGCCGAGATGGCAGACGACCTGCGTTACCGCCTGCGGATAGCGCTCGGCCGCGACCCCATCGGCCGCAGCGATGAAGGGCGCGACATCCGATGAGCGCACGGCGACGTCCAGGACGATGCCGATGCCTTCCTTCTTGTTGGCCTCGGACACCGAATGCCGGATGTGCCAGAACTCCGACGCCTGCTGCTCGGAGGTCGCGACGACGGCATCGAGAGTGCCGCCGCTCTCCAGCGAGGCGCCGACGACCTCCTCGAGAATGGCGGGGAGTGCCGTGGTCGCATCCTCGCTGCCGAGTTCGATCAGAACCGACCAGGCCGGGATATCCGCGAACGGGAAGCGTGCCCGTTCGGCATGCCGGCGCACCAGCTCGAATTGCGAGGCCGAGACCAGTTCGAAGGCCTGGATGTAGGAGCCGGCCCGATCCTGCAGGGCTGCCAGCAAGGCGACCGCTGCGGCGGGATCGACGACGCTGACCCAGGCATGGGCCGTGTTCGGCGTCTGCGGATGCAGCTTCAGCGCTGCGCCGGTGATGATGCCGAGGGTTCCTTCCGCGCCGATGAAGAGGTGGCGCAGCATGTAGCCGGTGTTGTCCTTGCGCAGCGCCGCAAGGTCCGCGAGCACCCGCCCGTCGGGCAGCACCACCTCGAGCCCGGCGACCAGATCGCGCATCGGGCCGTAGCGGACGACGCCGGTACCACCGGCATTGGTCGAGATCAGCCCGCCGATCTGGGCGCTGCCCTCGCTGCCGAGATGCAGCGGGAACTGTCGCCCCGCTTCGATCGCAGCATTGTGGAGATCGCCGAGCACGACACCGGCATCTACCATTGCAATACCCGTCGCGCGGTCGATGGCGCGGATGCGGTTCAGGCGGCGGAGGGACAGCACAATGCCGGGCTTGTCCTGCCGGTCGCTTTCGGGGACGGCGCCGAAACACAGTCCGGTATTGCCGCCCAGTGGAAAGATCGGCTGGCGTTCAGCAGCGCAGAGCGCGACGATGGCGGAGACCTCCTGCGTCGAGGCCGGCTGGACAATGGCGAGCGCTCGGCCGCGACGGCGTTGGCGCCAATCGGTGATCCACGGCTCCATCTCCGCCGGATCGGTGATCAGCCCCTTGTCGCCGACGATGCTGCGAAGCTCTGCGAGCACGACCCTGGTCTCCTCAGGAGAGGCTGATGGCTTTCGCCTGCGCCGCGGCGATCCTGAGCTTTGCCATCGTCTCGGCGCTCGGTCCCAGCAGCGGCAACCGCACGCCGCCGACGGGCATGCCGGCGAGTGCCATGTACTCCTTCAGCGGTCCGGGGTTGGTCTCGACATAGATCGAGTCGACGACAGGATCGATCTTGTCCTGCAGCGTCAGCGCCTCCTTGAGCTTGCCCTGGCGGGCGAGCTCGAAGATCTCGATCCAGATCTTCGGGTAGATCGTGGCCGAGGCGAGCACGCCGCCGCGGGCGCCTAGCGCGATATGAGTGGCGAAGAGCGGCTCTTCGCCCGATAGGATCGCGATCTTGTCGCCGGCGTATTTCACGGTGCGGATGAAGTCCGGCATGTCGTAGGACGAATACTTCATGCCGATGATCGAGCCATCCTCGGCCATCGCCTGAACAGTATCGGCGAAGGCCGAGACCGTCGTGCGGCGCGGAATCTGGTAGAGCATCACCGGCAGGTCGAGCGCATCGCGATAGCGCCGGAAATAGGCGCGCATGCCATCCTGTGTGCCGGGGGCGTAATAGGGCGTGACCGTCATGACCGCGGCCGCGCCGGCCGCGGCGAAGTCGCGCCCGGCCTCGAGCGCATCCTCGAAACCGGTCGAGAGCACGCCGGGAATGACCGGTTTGCCGTCGGCGGCCTCGACGCAGGCGGCGACGATCGTGCGGCGCTCGTCGCGGGAGAAGGCCGGGTACTCGCCGGTGCCGCCGATCGGCACGATGCCGGAGGCGCCGGCCCTGAGCTGGAAGCGAACGAGCTCCTGCAGGCCCTTGATGTCGACGGCGCCGTCCGCGGTCAGCGGCGTGACGATCGCGGTGTAGAGGCCGCTCAGCTTGTCCTGGGTCAGTGTCATCGAAGCATCCCTGCCGCGATGCGCCGTCTCGCGCATCGTCTCCCGTCAATCACGCTCGGTCCATGGCCGGCGCATCCTTGAGAGGAAGCGTGTTTCACGAATCCATCATTGTCAACACAAAGGTACAAAAAATGTCGGATAGGAAATTTTGCGTAGGAAGATGTTGACTCTCCCTTTTCATCCCTGCCGCGCATGACTATGACAGAGCGGGGGCGCTCCAAGTCCTTGGCGGAGAGAAGTCGCATGCCGGAAATCTCATTGGCGGAGCGGGGCGATACGCCTGAGCCGCCGGAGGCCTCGCGCAACGGCGACGAGGCTCGCGGGGTCGATATCGGCGCGCGCCTGCTCAAGCTGCGCAAGAGCCGCCGCCTGACGCTTCAGGACGTCAGCACCATGACGGGCGTGTCGGCCTCGGCCTTCTCCAAGATCGAGCGCAACGAGCTGTCGCCGACGATCTCGACGATCCAGCGCATTGCGCACGGGCTGGAGGTCGAACTGGTCACGCTGCTGTCGGCCGAGGATGACGTCAATCCAGTAAGTTTTGCCGGGCGCCGCAGCATCAGCCGAGCCGGCAGCGGCAGCAAGCACACCACCGGGACCTGCAACAACGTCCTCCTTTGCGCCGATCTCAAGAACAAGCGCGCGACCCCGATCCTGACGACGGTGACGGCGCGCTCGCCCGACGAATACGCGGCCTGGGCGAAATCGGAGGCGGAGATCTTCGTGACGGTGCTGGAAGGAACGCTCGTCGTACACAGCCGGCTTTATGAGCCGCTCGAGCTGAACAAGGGCGACTCTGTCTACTACGACGCCACCACCGAGCACACCTGGACGTCGAAAGGCCCGACCAACGCCGTGGTTCTCTGGGTTCTCGTCGACCTTTGAGGCTCCGGCACGGCGAACGCCAGCAGCGTTCGCCATCGTGGCGGTGTGAACCCAAGCGTTACGCGGTCTTCAAGATACCTCGCCGATTATTGAGCGCGGCGCGGACCTGACCGGCATTCACTAGGGCGCGGAGGTATGGCGCCTGTCGAGCACTCTCCCACTCGCCGCCATGACGACCGAAATGACGATCGCCGCTATCGCTAAAGACTGTTCGCCAACGCCACGAAGAAGGCGTCGTCGTTGATTTCCAGGCGCCTCCGATAGCCTGGCTTCGAGCGGGCGCTCAGCACCACGACGACGAGGCGCTTGCGTGGGTTGATGTGGATGAATTGCCCGTAGATGCCTTCGGCCTGGAAGGTGCCCTTCAAGGCGGGATCGTCGAGGACCGGAACCCACCACATGTAGCCATAGGGGATGCGCATCTCGCCGATCCGGTAGGGTGCGCCGGCCTCGTCGCGCCAACCGTCCGGCAACAGCTCCTGCGAGTCGATCCGCCCGTCGTCGAGCACGAACTGGCCGAAGCGGGCATAGTCCCGGAGCGTCGCATGCAGACCGCTGCCGGCGATGCCCATGCCGTCCGGGCTCTCGCACCACCAGGAGGCGTCTGCCTCCATGCCGATCCGCGACCAGAGCTTGGTGGAGAGATAGTCGGCGAGGCTGGTCCCGGTCGCGTGCTCCAGCACCAGGCCAGCGAGATAGGAATCGCCGGTGTTGTATTTCCACGAGCCGCCCCGCGGTGTCTCGGCTGGCAGGCTCTCCATGTGCCTGACGATCCCTCCCGGCTCCCAGTTCATCTGGGTGTCCATCAGCAGGCGCCGGTCGGATGTCGGGTCGGTGTAATCCTCGTTCCAGCGCACGCCGGTCGCCATGCGCAGCAACTGGCGGACCGAGACGCCGGTATAGAGCCCGCCCAAGTTCACGTATCGCGTCACCGGGTCGTCGAGGCTTGCGATCGCGCCTTCGCGCAGCGCGATGCCGTAGAGCGTCGCGGTGACCGATTTCGCCAGTGAGCAGGATTTCCACTGCGTCTGCGGCCCGATGCCGAGCGAGTAGCTCTCCTCGACCACCGCGCCATCCTGCAGCACCATCAGCCCGGCGACGCGATTGACCGACAGATAATCGTAGAGATCGAACGTCCGGCCGTGATCGTGGATCTCGAGCGGCGGCAGCCTGTGGCCGGCATCGGGAAGCGGCGAGATCGTCTCGCCTCGTCGTACGCGCCGGGAGGGAAACCAGCCGACCTCCTGCGACATCGCCGCGACCATCTCGTCCGGCCGCAGCGTGCCGTCATAATAGCGGCGGATGTGCTCGCGCGCGGCGGCATCCATGCCGCTCTTGTGGGTCGTCGTCATGCGATCCTCTCGAAGCCCATGCGGAGTGACCGTAACGGTCAGAGCGGAGCGTGTGGTGCCGAATAGGTGCCGCGCGCGAAACGGTCCAGCTTGAGCGGCGCCAGGATCGCGGCCGGAGCCTCGCCTGTGGCCAGCCGAGCGACATGACGGCCGACCGCGGGCGCAAGCCCGAAGCCATGCCCGGAGAAGCCGGTGGCGACGACGAGGCCACCGATCTCGACGGGAGCGTCGAGCACTGGAAGAGCATCCGGCAGGACGTCGATCCGACCGGCCCAGGATTTGACGATCTCGATGCTGGCCGCTCCGGCGAACAGATCACGGACAGCCGCTCCCGTCCGCGCAGCCAGCTTGCGGTTCGCCGGGATGCGCGGTCGTCTTGCAATGGCGCGCTCACGATCCGGCACGGCCAGGCGCTGGTGGAGATCGTCGACGAAGGGGCGTCCCAGCCGCAGCGAGAAGCCGCTGCCATGGCGCAGCAGCCCCGGCAGGAAGAAGCGGGCGGCCCGGAAGGAATCGAACGACAGATCGATATCGGAGCTTGAATCGGCGGCGATGATGCAGGAGCCGTCGGCGCGTTGCCGCAAGCCGATGCCGAAGCCGCAGAAGCAGGCCTCGCTCAGCGGCGGCAGCGGCGCGGTCAGCGATACCGTGCTGCGCACGCTCTGCTGCGGCAGCGACAACCCGAGCGGCGCCAGCAAGCGGTAGCTCTGGGCTCCGGCCGCGCAGACCACGGTGTTGCATCGGATCAGGCCGTGCTCGGTCTGGACGCCGCTGACCGCGCCGGCCGTAGTTTCGATGGCGAGCGCGCCGCAATCCTCGATGATGTGTGCACCGCGGCGCGCCGCGGCCCGGCCGAAGGCGAGGGTCGCCAGAGCCGGCTCGGCCTGTCCGTCGGTCGCGGTATAGAGTGCGCCCTCGGTCTTGCCGCGCAGCGACGGCAGGAGATCGGTGACCTCGCGTGCCGACAGCAGCCGGGCGTCGCAGGCGATGCTGCGCGTCTTTTCGTGCCAGCCGGCGAAGGCGGCCATTTCCTTCTGCGTTGCCGCGACGAAGACGCAACCCGTCGGCCGCCAGCCGACAGGGGCTTCGAGCTCCCGTTCGAGCTCTGGCCATAGCGAAAGCGCCTCGACGGCGAGGGGCAGTTCCAGCGGATCGCGGTACTGCGTCCTGACGAAGCCCCAGTTCCGGCCGGATTGCTGCGAGGAGATCTTGTCGGCTTCGAGCAGCACCGTCCGCAGCCCGGCGCCGGCGAGATGAAAAGCGGCGGCGGCACCGATGATGCCGCCGCCGATGACGACGACATCGGCCTGACCAGGGAGGGAGTCGGCCGCCGCGATGACGTCGTCGGGAATATGCGAGCGCAGGCTAAGCATCGACATCGACAACGGCGTCCATGTCCATCTCGACCAGGATGTCCGGATCGAAGAGCCCGGCCTCGACCGTGGTGCAAGCGGGCTTCACCTCCCTGAAGGCCTCGGCGAACACCGCCATCACGGCCTCGTAGTCGGCGGCGCGAGCGATGAACATCCGCACGCGGACGACATCCGACAGGTCCGCTCCGGCCTGAGTGAAGGCGGCCGCGGCGTTGCGGAAGAGCTGGCGGGTCTGCTCCGCCGCGCCCGCGGCCAGCGTGCTCGTCGCATAGTCGTAGCCGGTGGTGCCCGACAGCATGACATGCGCACCGACGACGACGGCGCGGCTATAGCTGTACTGCGCTTCGAAGGCACTGCCGGACGAGATGTTGCGCCGGCGCGGCGCTTGCAAATCGGTCTCGCTCATGGGCTTTGCTCCGCTCATCTGTTCGGGCCTAGGCAAGCCCCGACGATGCGGCGCTGTCGATTTCAATAATTGGGGGCGGGGCCCAGGGAATTCGGGCTGCCCAGCGACCCAGCTTTTGAGGTGCCGCCCCCCAATTATTGAAATCGACTGTGTGGCGGCGCGGTGCTGTCGTTGAACATGTCGGCGGATGACTGCCGCTGGCCGATGACCGGGGAGCTGGTGCGAGGACGATGCGGGTCGATGTGATCATTGTGGGAGGCGGGATCGCGGGGGCCTCTGCCGCCTATGTCCTGTCCCGCCACGGTTCGGTCGCGCTGGTCGAGCGTGAAGAGCATGCCGGCTATCACAGTTCCGGACGTTCGGCCGCGCAGTTCACGGTCGGCATCACCGCGCCGACGATGCGGCGGATGGCGCAGGCCAGCCGCGCCTTCCTTGAGACGCCGCCCTCCGGCTTCTGCGCCCACCCGATCATGACGCCGCGCGGCTGCCTCACGGTCGCGGCCGCCGGGCAGGAGGCGGCGCTGGACCGGCTGGAGGAGCGCATCCTCTCGGTCGGCGCCAGGGCAGAGCGGCTGGATGGCCCCGCGGCCCTCGGTCTTTTCCCGGCACTACGGGCTGAGAAGGTCCATGGCGGCATCTACGAGCCCGATGCCATGGACATCGATGTCGATGTGCTGCTGCAGGGCTATCTGCGTGGCGCCAAAGCGAACGGAGCGACGATCGTTCTGAAGGCCGGTGTCGATGCCATCCGCCGCGACGCGGCCGGCTGGACCGTGGCATGGCCGGGCGGTGAGGTCCAGGCGCCGCTGCTGGTCAACGCCGCTGGCGCCTGGGCCGACGAGATCGCCCGTTTGGCCGGCATCGCTCCGCTCGGCATCGTGCCCAAGCGCCGGACCGCCTTCACCTTCGCGCTCCAGCCGGACCATGACAGCCGGGCCTGGCCGCATGTCAGCAATGTCGATTATCGCTGGTACGTGAAGCCCGAACCCGGCTGCCTGATGGGCAGCCTCGCCGATGCGGCCCCGGTCGAGCCGGGCGACGTCTATGCCGATGACTTCGATATCGCGCAGGCGATCGACAATATCGAGCAGGATACCAGCTTCCGGATCGGCCGCCCGCTCAGCCAATGGGCAGGCCTGCGGAGCTTCGTCGCCGATGCGAACCCCGTCGCCGGCATGCGGCCGGAGGAGCCCGGCTTCTTCTGGCTGGCAGGGCAGGGCGGCTGCGGCATCCTGACCTCGCCGGCCATGGCGGAGGCGACGGCGGCGCTGATCACGGGACGCGAACTACCGGCCAATCTGACGGAACTCGGCGTCACGGCCGCGGATCTCTCGCCCGCCAGGGCTGGGTTGCAGGCGTCCGGCTGAGACGGTTCGGACGTTCGCATGACCGAGGCTGAACACAGCCCGGAAAACAATGAGGGGATAGGACGATGTCGGAACGCAGCGATCGGAAGAACCTCCATAGCCGGCGGGACGTGCTGGCCCTCAGCGCCGCCGCTCTGGCTGCCCGCCCGGCATGGGCGCAGCAGCGCCCACCGGCGCAGCCGAAGGGCCAAGTCGTCGCCGGCCTCTCGCAGGAGCCGACGGTCTTCAACCCGCTGATGCCCGGCAGCGAGGTCGACCAGGGCGTCTGGTGGCAGCTCTTCAGCCCGCTCTGGGCGATCGATCCGGACGGCAAGCTCGTCCCCGACCTCGCCGCGGAGGTGCCGAGTGTCGGCAATGGGGGCCTCTCAACCGACGGGTTGAGCTGGAAGGTCAAGCTGCGGCCGGGCATCAAATGGCATGACGGCACGCCGTTCACCGCCGAGGACGTCAAATATACGCTCGACCTGATCAACACGCCCAGCTTCCGCGTGCGTAACCGGGTCGGCCACAATCTGGTGCGTGACATCAAGGTCGTCGCGCCCGACGAGATTCACTGGCGCATGGAGAGCGCCTATTCGCCTTATCTCTCTATCCTGGCGCTGACCTTCATCGTGCCGAGGCACATCCTCGAGAAGGCGACGGACCCGAACACGGCGCCGTTCAACGCGGCGCCTGTCGGCACCGGCCCGTTCCGCTGGGGCGAGCGCGCCGCCGGCGACCATCTGCTGCTGCAGGCGAACACCGCCTATCACGGCGACGGCCCGCATCTGGAGCGTGTCGTCTTCAAGTACATCCCGGATTTGACGGTGCTCTACACCCAGTTCCGCACCGGGCAGGTCGATTATCTCGGCATCGGCGGTATCGCGGCGCATTTCGTCAAGGAGGCGCAAGGTCTGCGCGGGCGGCGCATCTCGCGCTCGCCGACGCCGTTCATCGAGCATATCGCCTTCAACCTCGGTTTTGGGCCCTTCGCCGAGAAGGCGGTGCGCAAGGCGCTCTATCTCGCCATGAACAAGACGGCGCGGATCGACGCGCTCTATTACGGCCTGCCGGTGCCGACGGAATCGTTCCTGCCGCGCGAATCCTGGGCCTATGACGACGGGCTGCCGGCGCATCGGCACGATCCGACCAGGGCCAACGCCATCCTCGACGCCGCCGGCTGGGCGCGCGGCGCCGACGGCATCCGCCAGAAGAACGGGGTGCGCCTCGAATTCTCCAACTCGACCACGGTCGGCAATCCCGGCCGCGAGCAATCGCAGCAATTGCTGATGCAGGACTGGCGCGCGATCGGCGTGGCACTGCGCATCAACAACATGCCGGGCGCGGTGATCTGGGGCGAGTTCTGGCAGAAGTCGAAATTCGAATCGGTGATGGTCGGCTCGAACTTCATGATCGGCAACGATCCTGACGTAACGCCGCGCTTCGCTTCGACGGCGATTCCCGCCAAAGCCGGGACCGGTCTCAACACCTATCAGTACCAGAACCCTGAGATGGACCGGCTGCTCGCCGATGGCGCCAGCCAGTTCAACCCGCAGGAGCGCCGGAAGATCTATGGCCGGGTCCAGCGCATCATTCGCGAGGAGCTGGTCCTGCTGCCGATCTACCAGACGGTGATGGCCGAGGGCATCAAGGAGGGGCTGCAAGGCTTCGCGCCCAACATCAACTGCTCGTCGAGCTGCTGGAACATGCGGCGCTGGTACTGGGCGGCGTGACGGTCTGACGATGGGCCCATACCTCGCCAGGCGGCTGCTGCAATCGCTGCTGCTCCTGCTGATCGTCTCGGCGATCGGTTTCGCCATCCTCCATCTCGCGCCCGGCGGGCCGATGTCGCAATTCGCCCAGTCGGCCCAGATGTCGCAGGAGGATATCGACCGGATCAGCCGGGAGCTCGGCCTCGATCGGCCGCTGCCGGTGCAATATGTCGACTGGGCCCGGCGCATGCTGGCCGGCGACTGGGGCCGCTCCTATCGCGACAACGCTCCGGTCTGGAGCGTCATCGCCTCGCATCTGCGCGCGACCTTCGAGCTGATGGCGATCTCGACCGCGATTGCCATCCTGCTCGGCTGCGCCATCGGCATCCTCGGCGCGATCCGCCGCTATTCCATCTTCGACATGGCCGCGACGGTCGGCGCGATGATCGCCCTCTCGATCCCGACCTTCTGGTTCGGGCTGATCGCGATCTATTTCTTCTCGGTCGAGCTCGGCTGGTTGCCGGCCGGCAACCGCCAGACGATCGGCGACGGCTCGCTGCCCGACGTGCTCCATCACATGATCGCGCCGGTCCTGGTGCTGGCCCCGGTCGAGACGGCGATCTGGGCGCGCTTCACCCGCTCGGCGATGCTCGACGTGATCGGCCAGGACTATATCCGTACTGCCCGCGCCAAGGGCGTGCCCGAGCGCATCGTGCTGGGGCGGCACGCCATGCGCAACGCTTTGCTGCCGCTGATCACGCTCGCCGGCCTGCAGTTCCCGACCCTGCTCGGCGGAGCGCTCGTCACCGAAACCGTCTTCACCTGGCCGGGCATGGGCCGGCTCTTCCTCGATTCGATCGAGTACCGCGACTATCCGGTGGTGATGGGCATCCTGATGCTGTCGGCCCTGATGGTGCTGATCGGCTCGCTGCTCGCCGACATGCTCTACGCCGTCGCCGATCCACGCATCAGGCTGGGCTGACGATGAGCGCCGATACGTTCCAGCTGCCGCTCGATATCGAGATCCCGGCCCGCAAGGGCGCCTGGGCCCGCTTCCGGCAGCACAGGCTCGCCATGGCCGGTGCCGCCGTCATCCTCGCTTTGGCGCTGATCTGCTTTTTCGGCCCATTGCTGCTGCCTTTCGACGAGACCCATATCGACGTGATGCAGCGTTTCGCGCCGCCTTTGGCCAGCGCGCATCTGCTCGGCACCGACGAGCTCGGGCGCGACATGCTGGCTCGCCTGATGATGGGCGGACGCATCTCGCTCGGTATCGGCTTCGCCGCCATGGCGATCGCCATCGCCATCGGCACCGGCGTCGGCATGGTCGCCGGCTATCATGGCGGCGTCATCGGCTCGCTGCTGATGCGCCTCGTCGATGCGATCCTGTGCTTCCCGACCATCTTCCTGCTGCTGGCGCTGGCGGCACTGGTCAAGCCGGGCCTGCTGTCAATGGTGCTGCTGATCGCGGCGACCTCCTGGATGAACGTGGCCCGGATCGTCGAGGCCCAGATCCGGGGGCTGCGCGACCAGGACTATGCAGTGGCTGCGCGCTCTTTTGGCGCCTCGCATCTGCGGGTGATGTTCCGCGAGCTCCTGCCGAATGCAATGGCGCCGATCCTGGTGGCGGCGACGCTCAACGTCGCCCGCGCCATCCTGCTCGAATCCTATGTCAGCTTCCTCGGCTACGGCATCCAGCCGCCGACCGCGAGCTGGGGCAACATGCTCAACAACGCCCAGATCTATCTGACGAGCGCACCCTGGCTTGCGATCCTGCCAGGAGTTGCCATTACACTGGCGGTGACGAGCTTCAACTTTGTAGGAGACGGGCTGAGGGATGCGCTCGACCCGCGCATGGAGATCAGGTGAGGCGCGCGGCCGCAAGGACAGCGCGGGCGAGCCTGTGCTCTCCGAGCCTGCGGCGATGACGCGCCGGCTGCCCTCGCTCAACGCCCTGCGCTGCTTCGAGATCGTCGCAGCCCAGTCAGCATCAAGAAGGCGGCGGTAGCGCTCAATGTCAGCGAGAGCGCCGTCAGCCGGCAGGTCAAGATCCTCGAGGACCAGCTCGGCACGCCGCTGTTCCTGCGCAATCACAGCGGGCTCGAGATCACCGATGCCGGCCAGCGCCTCGCGCTCAGCGTCAAGGAAGCGTTCGACCATATCGCCGATGCGATCACGCCCTTCCGCGCCGAGCAGGAGGCGGTGACGATCAAGTGCCTGCCGACCTTCGCGCTGCGCTGGCTGCTGCCGCGCCTGAAGGCCTTCCAGGAACGGCATCCGCTGGTGAAGGTGAATGTCCAGACCCGGCTGAACGACATGGTGCTGAACGATGCCGACGCCGATCTCGGCATCCGCTACGGCATGGGGAACTGGCCGCTCGACTGCGTCACTGAGCTCTATCCGGAATGGATCCTGCCGGTCTGTGCCCCGTCCTATGGCGATGGCCGGTTTTCCGGCGAGGATCTCGCCGAAGCGACATTGCTCCACCCGCTGCCCGACCGGCGCGACTGGCAGACCTGGTCCGAGAAGTCCGGGATGCATATCGAGACGCGCCACGGGCTCGATTTCGATGCGCTCGACATGGCGCTCAGCGCCGCCGAAGGCGAGCTCGGCGTCGCCATGACCGATGTCGTCCTCGCCCATGAGGCGATCCAGGCCGGACGCCTTGTCGTGCCGTTGCGCAAGGCGGTGCCGACCGGCATTTCCTATTATCTCGTCCGGCCGCCCGGCATGCGCCGGCGCCGCGAGGTCAGGCTGGTCGACGAGTGGATCTGCGACGAGATCTCGGCCGCGCGCGAGCTGGTGCGGGGCTACACCGGCTGAACCGCCGGCCCCTCTGATTATTAGAGGTCCCCTTCTAAAAAACGCGGTCGACGTCCGCCATGGCGGCGCGATACCGCATTGCAGGCAACGAAGTGATGTCGCGCGGGCGCTTGGGCGGCAGCTTGAATGCGTCCTGAAAAGTTCGCTGATTGAAGTCATTATAAAGTATTCGTTGCGAATATGATACAACGATGCGCAGTTTATTCCTGACGATATATTGCAACGCCTGCGTGTTTTTCTTTTCGTGGCGAAGCGAACAGGGTCCCCGCTGATTGGATACGCCTCTGGCGGCCGGTTTGAAGGGTCTCTCCATGTCTAAAGCTCGTTCCGCAATCGCGCAGCGTTGTTCTGTTCCAGCCCGGGCCGCGGTCAGTGGCAGGTTCCTGCTTTGCCTGCTGGCGAGCACCGGCCTCGCTGTCGCAGCTGGTTCGGTGGGAGCGCAGGAGCGTGGCGGCGGCCAGGTCCAGCTTGAGGAGATCGTTGTCGACGGCCCGGCGCGCGCCTCCGGCGTACCGGCTCCCTTCGCCGGCGGACAGGTTGCCCAGGGCAGCCGGCTCGGCCTGCTGGGCAATACCGAGACGCTGAAATCGCCGTTCAGCACGACGAGCTACACCGGTGATCTCGTCCGCAACCTCCAGGCCGCGACCGTCGCCGACGCGCTCATCCTCGATCCGTCGGTGCGCAGCTCGCACCCGTCGGGTGGCATCGTCGACTCCTTCAACATCCGCGGCTTCCCCATCGGCGAGGGCAATAGCGGCGAGATCGCCTTCGACGGCGTCTACGGTGTGGCGCCGAACTATCGCGTCTTCACCGACTATGCCGAGCGCATCGAGGTGCTGAAGGGACCGGCCGCGGCCCTGACCGGCATCGCTCCCAATGGCGGCGTCGGCGGCGTGATCAACGTCGTGCCCAAGCGCGCCGAGGCCGATCTCGCCCGCGTCGGCGCCGAGTTCTCCTCCAAGGCGCATGGCGGCGCCACCTTCGACGTCGCCCGGCGTTTCGGCGCCGGCCGCGAATTCGGCGTGCGCGTCAATGGCTCCCTGCGTGGTGGCGACACGGCCGTGGACAGGCAGTTCGAGAAGACGGGCATCGGCTCGCTGGCGCTCGATTATCAGGGCGGGCGCTTCCGCAGCTGGCTCTACGCCTTGGCGCAGCGGGACGAGTTCGATGCGCCCAACCGTCCCTTCCTGATGACACGCGGCCTGCGTGTCCCGTCCGCTCCAAGCGGGCGCGAGAATGTCATCCAATCCTGGGAATGGTCGCGCATCGAGGACCGCTCGGTGCTCTGGAAGAACGAGTTCGACCTCACGGACCAGATCACGGTCTTCGGCAATATCGGCGGTTCGCAGACCCGCGTCGAACGCTTCTTCGGCCTGCCGACCATCCTCAATGCCCGCGGCGACACCAGCCACACTCCGCAATATTTCGACCTCGGCGTCGGCCGCCAGACCTATGAGGCGGGAATCCGCGCTCGTTTCGAGACCAGCTTCATCAAGCATTCGCTGACGCTGCAGGCCTCCTACTACCGGGAGACGATCGAACGGGCGCTGACCAACGGCACGCCTGTTCTCTCGAACATCTACGCGCCGGCCTGGAGCGCGCCGCAGGTTGCGACCCGCGGGGCCCGCACGCGGCTGTCCGACAGCGATCTCAGCAGCATCGCGCTGGCCGATACGATGTCGGCCTTCGACGACCGCGTCATGCTGACACTCGGCGTGCGCCGGCAATCGGTCGCCACGAACAATTACGCGCCGGGTAGCGGCATCCTGACTTCGGCCTATGACGAAAGCGCCACCACGCCCGTCGTCGGCCTCGTGCTGCGGCCGCTGGACTACCTCTCGGTCTATGCGAACTATGTCGAGGGCTTGAGCCGGGGCGATGTCGCCCCGACAACGGCGAGCAATGCCGGCGAGACCTTCGCGCCCTACCGGACGAAGCAGTACGAGGCCGGCGTCAAGCTGCAGCTCGGCGGGTTCGGTGCGTCGCTGGCGGGCTTCCAGCTGACCAAGCCGAGCGGCGAGCTGAATGCCGGCGTGTTTTCCGTCACCGGCGAGCAGCGCGTGCGCGGTCTCGAACTCAGCGTCTACGGTGAGGTCACGCCGCAATTGCGGCTGCTCGGCGGGGCCTCGCTGCTCGACGGAACGCTGACCAAGACCGCGGTCGCCGCCAATACCGGCAACCGGCCGATCGGTGTCGCGCCGCTCCAGCTCAATCTCGGCGCAGAATGGGATGTGCCCTGGCTCAAGGGGCTCACGCTTAACGGCGCGCTCGTCTATACGGCCAAGCAGTATATCGATGCGGCCAATACGCAGTCGCTGCCGGACTGGACGCGGATCGACTTCGGCGCGCGCTACGCGACCGAGATCGCCGGGCGCAAGACGGTGTTCCGCGCCACGGTCCAGAACGTCGCCGACAGCAAGTACTGGTCGAGCGTCGCTTCCTTCGGCACCTTCTATGTCGGCGCGCCGCGCACCTTCCGGCTGTCGATGTCGATGGATCTCTGAGCATGGGATTGCAGCCGGCCCGCCGCATCAGGGCCCCAGCCTGGCTGGCGGTTGCGCTGCTGGGCTGGCTCGCGCTCATGCCGGAGCGTGCTGCGGCAGAGACGATCACGGTGACCGATGTGGCCGGACGGCAGGTTGCCGTCTCCGCCCCGGTCCGCCGCGTCATTCTCGGCGAAGGCCGGCAGATCCACGTCACCGCGGCGCTCGACCGCGAGGACCCGTTCGGGCGCATCGTCGGCTGGGGCGAGGATTTCGAGAAATCCGATCCCGATACGCATGCTGCCTATCTCGCGCGCTTCCCGCAGGCCGCGTCACTGCCGCGCTTCGGCTCGCCGGGCCGCGGTGCCTTCGACATCGAGAAGGCGATCTCGCTGCAGCCCGACCTCGTCGTGCTGGGCGCCGAGACGCAGCGCCCGGCCGAGGAGATACGCCTGGTCGAGCGGCTGGCGGCGGTGGGCATCCCGGTCGTCTATGTCGACTTTCGGCATGCTCCGTCGCGGAATACGGAACCGTCCCTGCGCCTGCTCGGGCAGGCCTTCGGGCGAACGGAGGTCGCCGAGGCGCTGATCGCCTTTCGTACCAGCGAGACCGCGCGCGTGACGACGAGGCTCGTCGCAGCCGGCCAGCTGGCCAGGCCGCTCGTCATGCTCGACCGGATTCCCGGCTACTCCGACGAATGCTGCCTGAGCTTCGGAAACGAGAACTTCGGCGCCATGGTCGCCGCCGCGGGCGGCATCAATCTCGGCAGCGAGCTGCTTTCTGGCACCTTCGGAACGATCAATCCCGAGACGATCATCGTTCGCGATCCCGATGTGGTGATCGTGACCGGGGGCAATTGGGAAGCGTTGGCACCGAACGGCGCCTGGGTCGGCCTCGGCCCCGGCGCCGATCTCGGCAAGGCGCAGGCGAAGCTCGCCGCGCTGGCGATGCGGCCCGCCTTCCGGTCGACGAAGGCGGTCAGGAGCGGCCGCGTCCATGCGATCTGGCACCAGTTCTATACGAGCCCCTACCAGTTCGTGGCGCTCCAGCGCATCGCGCGCTGGCTGCACCCCGATCTGTTCGCAGATCTCGATCCCGAGGAGACGCTGCGCCGGCTGCACGAACGCTTCCTGCCGATCGCCTATCGGCCAGGCTACTGGATCGATCTTCGGCGCTAGGGCAAGGGCGTTTTGCGCCAGAACCGGAAGTTGGCACACGGTCGCCGCATGGGCCAGAATGAGCTTGATCATTCCGACATCGATGCCGACCGTGATGGGGCCTGCACTCTGCGCCGCCCGGTCCCGGCTGAAGCGAATGAGGCGCTCGCGGTCGAGAGACCCCATATTGCATTTGCCAAGTTGCCGCTCCAGCATCTCGAGGATTGCGGCCTTGGAGCGCAAAGGAGCCTTGCCGACGTCGCACATGTCGTCGATATGAAGGTCGATGAGGTCCCCGAATGTTTTCAGGCGCGCGATGCGCGACTCGTTCGGAGCCTCGCCACGATCAACCTGGCGCTCGGCCTCTGTGGCCCAGATTCGCGCATCATCCCGGCGCAGAAAGGTCTCGCTCACGTAGCGTCCCTTGCGTCGGACCTGGGCGCGCCAGGACCCGGAGGAGAGCTTCGTGAAGGTGGCCATTTTTCGTGTGCGCTCCGTGTGCACCCAGCCGTCGAAACGTGGCGAAAAACGTCGCATCATGGCGTGCTTTCGTGTGCACTCGGCGCGACTTAACGATTTGATGTCACAGAAAAAACCATGAGATATCAAGAGCATAGATTCACCGTGGCGCCTATGATGGACTGGACCGATCGGCATTGCCGGATCGTCCATCGCCTGATGTCGCGCCGCGCCCGGCTCTATACCGAGATGGTGACGGCGCAGGCTGTGATCCGCGGTGACCGGGAGCGGCTGATCGGTTTCGACGATATCGAGCATCCGATCGCGCTCCAGCTCGGCGGCAACGATCCGGCGCTGTTGGCAGAGGCGGCGAAGATCGGCGCCGATTTCGGCTATGACGAGATCAACCTGAATTGCGGCTGCCCGTCCGATCGCGTCCAGGGCGGGGCCTTCGGGGCCTGCCTGATGCGCGAGCCGGCGCTCGTCGGCGATTGCGTTGCGGCGATGAAGGCGGCGGTTTCCACCCCCGTCACGGTGAAGTGCCGGATCGGTGTCGACGATCAGGATCCGGAAGCGGCGCTCGATGCGTTGACCGCGACCGTACGCGCGGCCGGCGTCGACGCGCTCGTCGTCCATGCCCGCAAGGCCTGGCTGCAGGGGCTCTCGCCCAAGGAGAACCGCGAGATCCCGCCGCTCGACTATGAGCGCGCTTATCGCCTCAAGAGCGCCAATCCCGATCTGATCATCTCGCTGAACGGCGGTATCCGGCAGCCGGAGGAATGGCTGCCGCACCTTGAGCATCTCGACGGCGTCATGCTGGGGCGCGAGGCTTACCAGAACCCGGAGGTGCTGCTTTCGGTCGATCCGCTGCTCTTCGGCGAGGACGCGCCGGTCGCCGACGCCTTCGAGATGCTGGAAGCGCTCGAACCGTTCATTGCGGCCCATCTTGAACGGGGAGGGCGTCTGCACGCCTTCACTCGCCATCTCGTCGGCCTCTTCCCCGGCCGGCGCGGCTCGCGGCTGTTCCGCCGCCACCTCTCCGAGCATTGCGTCGCAGTCGGTGCCGGCCTCGCCGATCTGCGCGCTGCGATCGCTCATGTCGAGCGCGAGGCGCCGGCGATCGCGGCGGAGTGAGACGATGCAGGCTGGCGCTATGATCGATCCCGCCCTCGTCGCCCGCATCGAGGCGAGCTTCGGCAAGCAGGCCTTCATGACGACGCTCGGCGCCCGGCTCGTCCGTGTCGCGCCAGGCGAGATCGAGATCACCATGCCGGTCTCGGCGCATCTCTGCCAGCAGCACGGCTTCGTCCATGCCGGCGCGGTCTCGACCATCGCCGACAGCGCCGCCGGCTATGCCGCGCTGACCACCATGCCGGCCGGCAACGGCGTCCTCACCGCCGAGTTCAAGATCAACCTGCTGGCGCCGGCGACGGGCGACGAGCTCGTCGCCAAGGGCAGGGTGGTCAAGGCTGGCCGCACCCTGACGCTCGCCATGGCCGAGGTTTTCGCCGTGACGGCGGGCAAGGCGAAGCTCTGCGCCATGCTGACGGCGACCTGCATGACCATCGCCGCGCGCGAGGGCGTCAGCGACTAGCTTGCGCCACGCGAAACGGCTGCTTGGGCGGAGTACCCCACCAGGGCAATCTCCTGCCCCTATGCTCGTCTTCTGATCGTTTCGGATCTGAGGTCAGCTCGACCCGACGAGGGCGAGGTCGACGCTCTCTCAGACGTCTCGAGACAGACGGCTCCGTTGGCGTCGGCTGAACGAATTTTTCAAGTGACCTGGTTCGCGGGGGCGCGCCAAGCCGCTGGCCAAGAGGCGTCAGCCACATGCGCGACGTGATCGAAAGCGCATCGGGAGATGGGAAGGGCGCCATCGTCAGGAACGACGCCGGCTTGCCCATCGATACTGCTCACTGGACGGGGCCGTGGGTGGCAGAAAAACCGTCCGCCCAGCACGACCGCGCTGAAGCATCCGGCACCCGGCCGACACTTCCGGCAAAACGCGATGGACTGCGGGGGCCCTCTCGGGCGGGCCGGCGGCCGCGGCGGCTCATCCCCTTGGCGTGCGGCTTCGCGGCAGCGCTCCTGCTTCTCCTGATCCCCCGAAACGCAGCTCGACCGGGGCCCGGACAGGTCGGTGAGCTTTCGCTGTCGCCTGGCGAAGCCTCCACTGTCACCGCCGCGATGCTGCCGCGGAGCAATCCGGAACCGCAGGCTCAGCGATTGTCGGGACAGGAGCAGGCCGGAGCCGTGGCGCAAGAGCTGGCCGAGGCACGGAGCGCCATCGCGATCCTGAATGCGCAATTGCGGGCCGATGTCGCCAAGAGCGAACACGCGTTGCGACAGGAGCAGGACAAGACCACCGCCCAGACGCAGGAGGCCGCAGCCGCGCGGCAGGAACTTGCTGCGAGCACGGCGCTGCATCGTCGAGCGCTCGATGAGGAGCGCGCACAGCGTGCCGCTCTGGCGGTCGAGCTGATGGCGGCGAAGCGCGATTTCGAGGCTCAGGCGGGGCTGCTGCGCAAGGCCAGCGACGAAATAGCTCAGCTCAAGCAGGCGGAGACCACGCGGACTGGACAGCCATCAGAAGAGGAGCGGCAGAAAACCGCTGTCCTCATGCAGGAGGCCGCAGCCGCGCGACAGGAGCTGGCTGCGATCGCCGCGCAGCATCGCCAGGCGCTCGATCAGGAACGCGCGCAGCGCGCGGCGCTGGCGGCCGAGCTCTCGACCGCACAGCGCGAGGCTGCGGCTCAAGGCGCGCAATTGCGCAAGGTCAGTGACGAGGCTGGTCAGCTCAGGCAGGCCGAGGTCGTCAGGACGGCGCAATCACTGGAACAGGAACGGCAGAAGACGGCTGCCCTCGCACAGGCTGCGGCGGCGCGACAGGCGCTGAGCTTGAACGTGGCGCAATATCGCCAGGCTCTCGACGACGAGCGCGTGCAGCGTACCGCGCTCGCAGCCGAGCTGGCGGCGGCGCGGCGTGACGTCGAGGCGCAGGCTGCGCAACTGCGCAAGGCCGGCGACGAGGCCGGCCAGCTCAGGCAGGCAGAGACCGCAAAGGCCGAGCAGGCCCTGGAGCGGGAGCGGCAGAAGACAGCCGCTCTCGCGCAGCAGGTCACGGCCGCGCGACAGGCCTTGACCGCGAGCATGGCGGAGAACCGTCGAGCCCTCGACGACGAGCGTGCGCAGCGTGCCGCGCTGGCCGCCGAGCTGTCGGTGGCCCAGCGCGAGATTACGGCCCAGTCGGCGCAGTTGCACAAGGCGAACGGCGAAACAGATCGGTTCAGGCAGGCGACCGAGACCATGATCGCGGAAGCGCGTCAGGCTCTGCAGCAGGAGCGTGACCGGTCAGCCGCCATCGCCGAGGAACTCGCTTCGGTGCGGGCCGCGAGTACAAGGCCCGCTCCGGCCGAACAGAAGCCGGCCCAAGCGCCGACGATCGTCACCACGCCACATTTGGTGGGCGCGAAGGCCCAGAGCAGCCCGGAAGCAGCGCGGCTGATCGCCCGGGCCAGCGCGCTGCTCGGTCAAGGCGACATCGGTTCCGCCCGGATCGTGCTCGAACGCGCAGCGGAAACGGGCAGCGCCCGGGCGAGCTTCATGCTCGCGGAGACCTACGATCCCCGCATCCTGTCCGCCTGGGGGACCTATGGCACACGCGGCGAAGTGACGAGGGCGCGCGAGCTTTATGCGAGGGCGCAGTCCGGGGGCATCCCGGAGGCGAAGGATCGCGTCGAGGCACTGGCGCAGGCGCCGGATGGATGAGGTTACGGCCGAAAGGAAATCAGAAGATGACCATGGCTAGGGGACGACACCTGCTCCTGCTGATCGCGCTGGCCGGGCTTGCTCCAGCGCTCGAGCCGGCCGACCTGTACGCACAGACACCCCAGATGAGCGCCGCGAGCGCGGCCCCACCGCGGCGCGCCCGCCCGGCCGCGACGGAACAGGACAAGATCAACGCCTGGACGGTCGGCCTTGCCGCGGGGCTGCTCGAGGGAGCGCCGTTGCGCCTTGGGGCGGAGATGGCCCGCGTCGTCGACGATGGGCCGAACCTGCATGTCCTGCCGATCGTCACCCGCGGCGCCACCGAGAACCTGAATTCGCTGCTCTATCTGCGCGGCATCGACACGGCGATCATCAACTCCGATGCGCTGGACGAGTACAAGAACCAGATGCCGCAGATCCGGCGCAAGATCACCTATGTGCTCAATCTCTTCCCCTCGGAACTGCATGTTTTCGTCCGGCCCGAGATCCAGAGCCTGCAGGACCTCGCCGGCAAGAAGGTGAACTTCAACACACTCGGCACGGCGGCGGCTTATTCGGGTCCGCTGATCTTCAGCCGTCTCGGCGTCAACGCCGAAAACACCTTCATTCCCCATCAGGTCGCGCTTGAGCAGATGCGCAAGGGCGAGATGGCGGCCGTCGTCTTCATCACCTCGAAACCGGTCGACGCATTCGTGCGCGGACGCTTCGAGCCCGGCTTCAAGTTCCTTTCGGTGCCCTACGACAGCAAGTTCGAGGACTACTACCTGCCGGCGGTGCTGGAGGCCGGCGAGTATCCCGGCCTGATCAAGGCGGGTGAGCGGGTGTCGACGATCGCGGTGCCGACTGCCTTGGTCGCGTTCAACTGGGCGCCCCAGACCAACCGCTATGAGCGTGTCGCCCGCTTCGTCGACACCCTGTTCAGCCGCGTCGAGAAGCTGCAGGCCCCTGGCTTCGACGCGAAATGGAAGTCGATCAATCTCGCTGCGACCGTCCCCGGCCTCGACCGGTTCCCGGCGGCGCAGGAATGGCTGGATCGCAAGGGGCAGACGCAACGTGCGAGCCGATGAAACTGATCATGCTCTCCGTCGCCTTCGAGATTGCGAGCAGGATCGCCTTCGCGCAGGGCGCGTCCGATCCGATGGCGCAGCTTCGCGCCTGCTCGCTGCTCGATCCGGCGGATCGCCAGGCCTGTTTGAACAAGCTGCCGCAGCCAGTGAAGGTACCTGATCGACCGGTGGGCAGCGGCGAAGCCTGGGTGATCAGCGAGACCACCTCGCCGGTCGATTACACGCCGATCGTCACCGCCACCGCGTTTTCCCACGGCAGTGCCGACAGTTCCCTGAAGCAGCTCTCGATTCACTGCCGTGGTGGCCGGACCGAGATGGTGGTCGGTGGACCAGCCCTCTCCGATGGCGGCGCCGACTACGCCTTGTCGTACCGCCTCGATGACAGCCCGCCCGTGCAGGCCGCAGCGGGCCGACCTTCGTTCGGAAACGGGGTCGCATTCAGGGGCGATGTCGTGGGCCTGCTGCTCTCGCTCCCTGCAGAGGGCGGCATCGGCATCCGTCTCTCGACCCGCGCCGGCGCCGTCCATGACGGGCATTTTTCCCTCGCTGGCGTGAAGGCAGCGCGGGACAGGGTTGCCGCAGCCTGCAAATGGCCACGCGCCTTGGCCAAGCCACGTAGCGAATAGACCTCGAACTCATGGGTGGATGCGATGACGATCAGGCTCAAAGACTTCATCTGCGCCGCCTTGGCGACTGGCGTCGCGCTATCCATCGCTGTTTCGCCTTCGGTGGCACAGGGCACGAAACAGAGCTCGGTGCAGGCGCCAAAGCCGCCCGTGCCTGAAAGGAAGCCGCACCGGCTCATCCTGCAGGTGAATACGAACGAGGCTGCGATGATGAACCTCGCGCTCAACAACGCGGCGAACGTGGCGCAGTACTATCAGGATCTCGGCGAGAAGGTGGAAATCGAGGTCGTCACCTTCGGCCCCGGCCTGCACATGCTGCGCGACGATACCTCGCCGGTGAAGGCGCGGATCAAGGCGATGACGACGAGCACGCCTGCCATCACCTTCAAGGCCTGCGGCAACACACAGGGCAATATGAGCAAGGCCGAGAACAAGGATATCACCTTGATCCCCGAGGCTGCGGTGGTGAAGTCCGGCGTCGTCCGGGTCATGGAGCTGCAGGAGAAGGGTTGGACCTATGTCAGGCCGTGATCGGCCGCTGTCATCGGACGGGGGCGCCTCGTCCTGAAGCGTCTCCCGCGCATGCCCACCTTGCCGGCTGAACCTTGCCCTTTCCGGTGGGGGGGCTAAGAGCACTCCGTCCTCCCCAGATCGAGTGCATGATGATCGCCGGCATTGCCCTGAACGATTTGATTTTCCTTGCGTTGTCGCTTGTCGCCGCCGGCGCTGTCACCGGCTTGCTAGCCGGCGTGTTCGGCGTCGGCGGCGGCGCGATGATCGTGCCGGTGCTCTACGAGGTCTTCCGGGTGATCGGCGTGCCGGAGGAGGTGCGCATGCCGCTCGTGGTCGGCACCTCGCTGGCGGTGATCATCCCGACCTCGATCCGCTCGTACCGGGCCCATCTCGCCAAGGGCATGGTCGACACCTCGATCATCCGAGTCTGGGCCGTGCCGGTGGTGCTCGGCGTCATCGGCGGCAGCCTGATCGCGCGCTATGCGCCGCCGGATCTGTTCAAGGCGGTCTTCGTCGCGGTCGCCTTCGTCAGCGCCATGCGCCTGCTCTTCGCCTCCGACCGCTGGAAGCTCGGCGACAAAATGCCTGGGCCGTTCCTGATGCGGATCTATGGCCTCGTCATCGGCGTGCTCTCGTCGCTGATGGGCATCGGCGGCGGCCAGCTCTCCAGCCTGTTCATGACCTTCTATGGTCGGCCGATCCATCAGGCGGTCGCGACCTCGTCCGGTCTCGGCATCCTGATCTCGATCCCCGGCGCGCTCGGCTACATCTATGCCGGCTGGCCGAAGATGGACATCCTGCCGCCGCTCTCGCTCGGCTATGTCTCCTTCATCGGTTTCCTGCTCTTCATCCCGACCTCGATCTGGACAGCGCCGATCGGCGCGCGCCTGGCGCACCGGCTGTCGAAGCGCCGGCTTGAGGTCGCCTTCGGCATCTTCCTGCTGGTCGTCTGCGCCCGCTTCTTCTGGTCTCTGGTCGTCTGAGGGCGCGAGCTATGGTTTTCGTGCGCGCCTGCGAGGAGGCCGATCATCCCGCGCTCGCCGGTTTGATGGCGCAGATGCAGGCGCATTACCGCGTGCCCTGTCCGCCGGACGCGGAGATCCGGGCCAGGCTGGCGAACCGGCCGGCGGGAACCGAATTGCTCGTCGCCGAGCATGACGGCGCGCTCGTCGGCTTTGCCGCCTTCTCGGCGATCTATCCGGGGCCCGGCCTGAAGACAGGCTGCTTCCTCAAGGAAATCTATGTCGCCGAAGCGGCCCGCGGGCTCGGCACCGGCCGGGCGCTGCTCGCGGAGCTGGCGAGGCTAGCGCTGGACCGCGGCCTCGGCCGGATCGACTGGACGGCGGCGCGCGACAATGAGCGCCTGCTGCGCTTCTATGAGAGCCTCGGCGCGACGCCGCAGCCGGAAAAGGTCTTCTTCAGGCTGACCGGCGAGGGGCTTGCCCGCCTCGCGGAAGGCTGAATGCTCCTGCCGTCATTGCGAGGAGCGTTAGCGACGAAGCAATCCAGGCAGTCGTAGAGCTCGGCCGCCCCTGGATTGCTTCGCTACGCTCGCAATGACGTTTGAGGCAGCTCGGACGTCGTTTTGAGCCGCCCTTCCAGCGTCGCCATGATGGTAAGGCGCTCCGCCTCGCTCAGCCGCGACCATTGCGCTATCTCCTGCAGGGTCCGGCCGCAGCCCTGGCAGAGCTTGCTCACCGGATCGATCACGCAGATCTTGATGCAGGGGCTGGAGATCGCGCTCATCGCCCGCCCCAGCCGATGACGAAGGCGAGGCCGAGATAGATCGCGATCTCGCCGAGCTGCTGCGCCGCGCCGAGGATGTCGCCGGTCTGGCCGCCGATCAGGCGGATGGCGGTGCGCGAGAGCCAAGAGGTCGCCAGTACCGAGAGGGCGAGGCCGAGCAGGACACCGGCGAGGGGTAGGGTACCGGCGGCGACCAGGAGCAGGGCTAGGGCGCCCGACAGTCCGTAGGCGACCGGCAGCACCGACCACTCGGGGCGCCCGACAGAGGCAGCGGCGCCATCGGGTCTCGTCGGATCGACGGTGGCGAGGATGCGAATGCCCTCGACGCGCGACCAGGGCGCGGCGACGAGCACAGCGGCCGCTAACGCCCATGCTCCGGCCCCTTGCAGGATCGCGGCGAGCGCCGTCACCCGCAGCAGCAGCGACAGTCCGAGCGCCAGCGCTCCGAAGGTGCCGACGCGGCTGTCCTTCATGATCTCCAGCCGACGCTCCGGCGTGTGCCCGCCGAACAGCCCATCGGCGCTGTCGGCGAGCCCGTCCTCATGGAACGCGCCGGTCGTCAGCACGAGTGCGGTGACGGCGAGCGCCGACGTCAGCAGGACATTGACGCCCGCAAGGCCTGCGAGCAGCGCGACCAGCGCCGCAGGTAGTGCGATCACCAGTGCAGCGAAGGGCAGGGCACGCGGCACCAGCCGGAAATCCGGCAGGGCATGCGCGCTCTCGCCCCGCAGTGCTGGCACCGGCAAGCGCGAATAGAAGCGGATGCAGGTCGCGGTCGCGATCAGCCAGCCCGGCCAGGCGGGCGGCGTCGCCTGCGTCGCATCATCGCTGTCGGTTTGCGCCACGCTGCCCTCGGATTGTCTTCGTCCGCTCCAGCCTATAGCAGCAGCGGCTGCGCGGCGGCGATCTCGCGCTGCCCGATTCCTCAGGTTTTCAAGATCGGCCCTCAGATGTCTGCGATGCCCGCCTCCGGCCTGCCCTTCGACGATATCCGCAACCTCATCGCCAACATGCCGGGCCCCGACATGGCGGCGGCGAACGCCGTGCGTGCCCGCGACAAGGAGCTGACCAAGCCGGCCGGCAGCCTCGGCCGGCTGGAGGAGATCGCTGAGTGGCTCGCCGCCTGGCAGGGCAAGGCGCCGCCGCGGGTCGACCGGCCGCTGGTCTGCGTCTTCGCCGGCAATCATGGCGTCGTCGCCCAGGGCGTCTCGGCTTTCCCGCAGGCCGTGACGCGGCAGATGCTGGAGAATTTTGCCGCCGGCGGGGCCGCGATCAATCAGATCTGCGCGGCCTATGATCTCGGCTTCAAGGTCTTCGACCTCGCTCTCGATCTGCCGACCGGCGATTTCACCCAAGAAGACGCACTCGACGAGCGCGCTTGCGTTGCGACCATGGCCTTCGGCATGGAGGCGCTTGCCGGCGGCGCCGATCTGCTGGCGCTCGGCGAGATGGGCATCGGTAACACCACCTCGGCGGCCGCGATCTTCGCCGCTCTCTATGGCGGCGGCGCCGCCAAATGGTGCGGCCGTGGTACCGGCGTCGACGATGACGGTCTGAAGCGCAAGATCGCCGCGGTCGAGGCCGGGCTCAAGTTCCACGCCAATCATCTGAGCGATCCGCTCGAAGTCCTGCGCCGCTTCGGTGGCCGCGAGATGGCGGCGATCTGCGGCGCCATCCTCGCCGCCCGCCTGCAGCGCATCCCGGTGATCCTCGACGGCTATGTCGTCACCGCCGCCGCCGCGATCCTGCATGCGCTCGATTCCTCCGCGCTCGACCATTGCCTTGCCGGCCATCTCTCGGCCGAGGGCGCCCATGCGGACGCGCTGGTTCGGCTCGGCAAGCAGCCCTTGCTGGCGCTGGACATGCGGCTCGGGGAGGGGACGGGCGCGGCCCTCGCCGCCGGGCTCGTCAAGGCGGCGGCCGGCGTCCATTCCGGCATGGCGACCTTCGCGCAGGCGCAGGTTTCGGGGAAGGCCGACTAGAGCCGGATGATTTCAGATGGAATCGCTTTGCGGTTCCATCTGAAATCTGAATCCGCCTCTCATCAAAAAGTTGGAGCAGGATTTATGCGAAAAACCGGTTCCCACTTTTTCGCATCCTGCTCTCCCGACGGCGATCGCCTACTCAGCCTGGAACGGATTCTCGATCTTCAGTCGCTCGTCGACGATCAGGCCGTGCTGCATGTCTTCGCTGTAGAGCACGGCACAATCCGCGCGCAGCGCGCTCGCCACGATCAGCGCGTCGTAGAAGCCGAATCCGTAACGCTCGGCCAGCCGGACGGCCTCCTGGTGCGTGGCGAGATCGAGCGGATGAACGGTGCGGCTCAGCACCGTGATCGCCTCGACCGCGTCAGTGATTTCCGCCCAGGAGAAGCCGAGCTTGCGGCGTGCGACATTGGCAAATTCGTTCAGGACCTGGGCGCTGATCTCGCAGCCGCGGTTGAGCAGTTCTTCCGTCACGGCATTCCGCGGATCCTCGCTGAACGCATAGACGACCACATTGCTGTCGAGGAAAGCGCGCGTCACGGCCCGCGCTCATTCACCTCGTCGCGATCGAAACGCCAGCCTGGCGGGAGCGGCCTGCGCAGGCTTCGGATGCGGGCGAGCGCGCGCGGTTTGCGCTCGTCGCGCGCGATCAGGAAGGTCCGGTCGTCCGCGACGCGGATTTCCACGTCGTCGCCTTCCTTGAGCGAGAGCGCCTCGCTGACGGCCGCAGGAATTCTGATGGCGAGGCTGTTGCCCCAGCGTGCGACCTGCATCGACCAACCCCTGTTTGATATACACGGAACATGTATATCCAAAGGGCGGTCATCAAGCCACAATGTCTTGGAAGACGCGCCGGGCATTCGACCCGGCGCGTCTTCTCGTTTCATGCGCCGAAGCGCTCGATGACCTCGGCCAGCGGCAGATGGCCCTTGCAGGCGCCGCTACCGGCCGACATGTCGCCATTTTCGAGAGCAGTCGCGTAGACCACAGCCGGGTCGGCATCGACCCGTTGGCGCAGGGCCTGGAGCTTGGGCCAGCGCGCGAGGTCGGCGACCTCGTGATATTCGAGCCAGCGCGCCACGCCGGCGAGCAGCCCGTCGGCGAGCGTGTGCTTGTCGCCGGCCAGCCAGCGGCTGCCGTCGAGCATCTCCTCCAGCTTGTCATGGCGCTCGGTCACCCGTTCCCGCCCGAAGCGGCGCAGTGCCGCCTCGAAGTCGGGATCGGGCTCGGACAGCTCCAGCGCGGCCCAGAGCGGATAGAAGGCGCTGGTGAAGCCGGTGTTGAGGAAGCCCATGAGCTGGTGCATCCGGTCGGCTTCGGGCGAGAGCGGGTCGAAGCTGATCCGCCGCTCGATGTCGCGCGCTTCGAGCCAGGCGGCGATCGCCATGGTCTCGGTGAGCGGGCGGCCCTGATCGGTGATCAGAACCGGTGTCTCGACGCGCGCATTGATCCGCTTGTAAGGCGGCTCACGCATTTCGCCGAGCATGTCGATGCGGCAGAGCTCGTAGGGTTGGCCCAGCCATTCGAGAGCCGCGACCAGGCCCATCGAAGTGCCGGACGGGTAGCCATAAACGATGATCGGTTCCATGTTGCGTTTTCCATTTGGGTCGGGAAACGCTGCGCAGCGGGCTGGAACCTAGTCATCCGCGCTCCCAAGTAAATTACGCACTTTTCTGTAACCAGGCGGAACGGAACATGAAGGACGTCGTGTCCGACTGCTCGATCGAAAGCGTCATGCGGGTGCTGAGCGGCCGCTGGCCGACCTTGCTGCTCTACTATCTGAAGGACGGTACCAAGCGCTTCAGCGAGCTCCAGCGCGACAATCCGACGGTCTCGCACCGCATGCTGGCGCTCGAACTGCGCAAGCTCGAAGCGGCCGGCATCGTCGGCCGGATCGACCATGACGGCTATCCGCGCCGGGTCGACTACGCGCTGACGGCCGCGGGCCTTCGCCTCGTGCCGTTGATCGATGCGCTCGGCGACTGGTGGGAGGAGGTCGAGCGGAAGGACACAGCAGGCGTGCCCGAGGCCGCCTAGAGGCTTTCCGCCAGCAGGGACCTAAGCCGCGGAGCGCTCGCCGGGGTGCGGCAGCGCCGGCAGCGTGTCCATGACCCGCTCGGCGGGAAGCGTGATCGTCACTTCGGTGCCGGCGCGCGGCGCCGATTTGATGCGGAAGCCGCCGCCGTGCAGGTCGACCAGCCCCTTGACGATCGGCAGCCCCAGGCCCGAGCCCTGCTCCGCCGTTTTGATCGCCAGCGAGCCACGCCCGAAGGTCTGCATCACCACCGGAATCTCGTCCTCGGGGATGCCGGGGCCTGTATCGGTGATGCTGACATATTGCCCACCCGTGGCGGTCCAGCCGACCTTGATCGAGATCTCGCCGCCCTGCGGGGTGAACTTGATCGCATTCGCCAGGATGTTCAGCACGGCCTGGCGGATGGCGCGCTCATCGGCCCAGATCCGCGGCAGCTCGGGCTCTGTCGCCTGGCGAATGGCCTGGCCCTTGGCCTTGGCGCGCAGGTTGAGCATGTGAGCGGCATCGTCGGCGATGCCCGCGAGACTGATCGCCTCCTCGCTGAGCTCATATTTGCCGGATTCGATGCGCGACAGGTCGAGGATCTCGTTGATCAGTGTGAGCAGGTGCTGGCCCGAGGAGTGGATATCGCCGGAGTATTCCTTGTAGGAGGTGTTGGCGTGCGGCCCGAAAACCTCGGTCTTCATCACCTCGGAAAAGCCGAGGATGGCGTTGAGCGGCGTGCGTAGCTCATGGCTCATCGTTGCCAGGAAGCGCGACTTGGCGAGGTTGGCTTCCTCCGCCTTGCGCCGGGCTTCGTCGGAATTGGCCTTGGCGGTTTCGAGTTCGGCGATCAGCGCGTCCTTCTCGGCCCGGAACTCGATCGTCTCGACCGAGGTCGAGTAGAGCCGGTTGGTCAGGAAGATGAAGAAGAGCTGGGCGCTGGCTGCCATCAGCAGCATGGTGACGCTGTCGATGTCGCTGCGGCCGCTGAAGGACAAAACGATCGCGCCGACGATCGGCACGAGGGCGGAGTAGACGGCGATCGGGATCGCCGCTGCCAATGTGACGGTGAGCGCGCTTACCATCAGCAGCGCTGTCATCAGGAAGAAGCGGGCGCCGGGCGCCTCGATGCCCACGAAGAGGCCCGCCAGCAGCGCCCAGGACAGGCCGTGCAGCAGTTCTGCGGCCGGCAGGAGCTTGCGCCAGAAGGCGACGCGCGCGGCGGCCGGAGGTTCTGCCAGAAAACGCCGGCACAGCACGGCGGTGAAGCCGGCGGTCAGCACGACCAGGCAGAGCCAGCCCGAGACCTGGTAGAACGGCACCCAGACGCAAGCTGCGGCGGCGACCAGGAACGCGAGCAGCAAGGTCCCTGTCGTGCCGTGCAGCCGGTACTGCGCGAAGACGCGGACGAGTTCGTAGTCGAAGGCGCGCTGGAGCCCAGTCGAGGAAGTCAGCTTCTCACGCGCCGACCGGACCTCGCGGTTGATCAGCTTGCGGCGCGCCAGCGCGGACGGATCGGGTCCGCGGCCGCGCTGCACCTGTTCGGCTGTCAGTTCCGCCATGATCTGAAGGCAAAGGCTCCCGACCGGTGGCGCCCCGTCGCGCCCCGGCTCGCCATGATGTGTTGGAAATCGTTAAGCTTGTCCTGATGGCGCGCTTCGGATTCAGGACAAGCAACTATGGTCCGTTCGGCTGGCGGCGGGTCGGCCGATCGGTCGATTTCGTCGTAGCCCTTGGATTCCTTGTGCTTTTGGCGATCGGGGGTGCTGTCCTGCAGTATCGCCTCGGCGACGGCCGCAGCCTCGCGGGGGCGGCTGAGGCGATCGATGGCGATTCGCTCAGGCTCCTTGGCGAGGAGCTTCGCCTGGAGGGGATCGATGCGCCGGAATACCGCCAGACCTGCCGGAACCGGAGCGGCAGCGAAGTCGCCTGCGGCCGGCAGGCTCGGCGCGCGCTCGCCGCCATGCTGGCGCTCGGCAACGTCACCTGCACGGTCTCGCGGGCTGACCGCTATGGTCGTGGGTTGGCACGCTGCCGGCAGGGCGATGCCGAGATCAACGCGGCGCTGGTGCGCCAGGGCCAGGCCCTCGCCTATGGCGGCTATCAGGCCGAGGAGGAGGAGGCGAAAGCCGCCGGTCGCGGCATCTGGGCGCTGAGCTTCGAACGGCCTGAGGCGTGGCGTCGGAGCCACCCGCGCTGAACGCGTCGGCCAGCCATGCGGATTCGTCAACGCCGCTGGCAGCTTTGGCATTTTCGTCTTCGACGACCGCCATCTAAAGAAGGATCGTCTCCTTCCTGTCCTCCCGCCGGATTCGCTGCCGCATGACGCCGTCCGCCCGCCGATCGGAATTGCCGGTATGATCGGCGCCATCCTGCTCGCTTTGGCGCCGATCGCGCTCTTGATCGCACTCGGTCACGCCATGCGCCGCTTGCGCTTCCTGCCGGATGCGTTCTGGCCGCAGGCCGAACGGCTGAGCTACTACGTCCTGCTGCCGGCGCTCTTCATGCACGCCTTGGCGATGGCCGATCTCAAGGGACTTCCCGTCGCCGCGCTGGCTCTGACGCTGATGGCGGCCATCATTACCGTCGCGGCGGCGCTGGTGCTGGCCAAGCGCTGGCTCGGCTACAGTGACGCCGCCTTCACCTCGGTCTTCCAGGGCGGCATCCGCTTCAACAACTATGTCGGCCTGAGCGCGGCCGGCAGCATGCTCGGGGCCTCGGCGCTGCCGCTCGCGGCCGTGGCCAACGCGGCGATCGTGCCGACCGTGAACGTGCTCTGCGTCCTGGTCTTCGCCCGCTGGGGCTCGGCACAGCCGACCTTGCGCGGCATTCTCCGGGGCCTTGCCCTCAATCCGCTGCTGATGTCCTGCGTGCTCGGCATCGCGATCCAGCTCAGCGGCCTCGGCCTGCCGCCCGGCGTCGAAGGCTGTCTCAAGGCCCTCGGCCAGGCCTCGCTGCCGATCGGCCTGCTCTGCGTCGGCGCGGCGCTCGACTGGGGTGCGCTCGGCCGCGGCCTGAAGCCGGCGCTGGTCGCCTCCTTCGTCAAGTTCGTGCTGATGCCGCTCGCGACCTATGCTGCGCTGAAGGGTTTTGGCCTTGGCGGCCAGGCGGCGACGCTCGCCATCCTGTTCCAAGCGCTGCCGACCGCCTCCTCATCCTATGTGATGGCACGCCAGCTCGGCGGCGATGCGCCGCTGATGGCCGGCATCTGCGCGTTGCAGACCGTTCTCGCGGCGGTTGCGGTCCCACTCGCCCTGATCCTGCTCGCACCGGGCTGAGCGATCACAGGGGCTCGCGCGGATCGTCCTTGCGTGGCCCGTCGAGGCGTGCCGCGCCGGGTTCGCGCGAACGTGACCAGAAGGTCGCGAGCATCAGCCCCACGGGGATGGCAAGGATGGCGATCCAGACGACAAAGCCCCAGTCCTGGGGAAAGCTCCAATCTTGCGGCATGACGGTTGCCCCATTGTACGATGATCAATCGCGGTGGGAGCGACTTGTTCCTCTCCGGCCGGCCAGCGCGTCGTCATGCCGCCGTCTTTGCAGGCTGAACTCTTGACAGGGCGGCAGCCGCGCCGTGAAACCGCATGGTCCCAGCATGGCGAAAGGCTAAGGGCATGAAGCTCTATGATGGCGGGCGTGCGCCCAATCCGCGGCGGGTCCGCATCTTCTTCGCCGAGAAGGGCGTGACCCTGCCCGAGCTCGTGCCGATCGACATCGGCAAGAAGGAGCACCGGACGCTGGAATTCACTCGTATCAATCCGTCGCAGCGTCTCCCGGTCTTGTTGCTCGAGGATGGCACGGCGCTGGCCGAGACGATCGCGATCTGCCGCTACATCGAGAGCCTGCATCCGGCGCCGCCGCTGTTCGGCGCCGCGCCCAAGGAGGCAGCGCTGATCGAGATGTGGAATCGGCGCATCGAGCTTGGGCTGTTCACGGCGGTCTCCGCTGTGTTCCGCCACAGCCACCCCGCCATGGCCGAGCTCGAAGACCAGGTGCCGGAATGGGCCGAAGCCAATCGTGAGCTGATCGACGATCATCTGGTGCTGCTCGACCTCCAACTTGGTGCCAACCGCTTCATTTGCGGCGACGAACTGACGGTGGCCGACATCACCGCCGGCATCGCCATCGACTTCATGAAGCCATCTCGCATTCCGCTGCCGGAGGATTTTACCAACGTCCGCCGCTGGCATGGCGAACTCTCCGCCCGGCCGAGCTGGAAGGCTTGAACGATGCGCCTGCTGGCCGTCCTGTTTGCGCTCATGCTGCCGCTTGCCGCCATGGCGGCGGACAGGCTGACGGGCGAGCAGATCAACCAGGCCTTCACCGGCAATACGGTCAGCGGCCGCTATACCGGCGGCGGCTTCTTCACCGAATATCACGACCCCGACGGACGGGCGCTCGGCAATAATGGCTGGCAGGAGAATCGCGACGCCTGCTGGATCACCAAGGGCGATGCCGTCTGCTACTATTATGGCCCGCCGGAGGACCGGACGACGCATTGCTTCACGGTCGAATTGACCGAGCGGCTCTATATCTTGCGCAATGTCGGCGATCGCCGGATCAATGCGGTGGCGACGATCGAGCTCGCCAATCCGCGCAATCATACCGATGGTGGCAAGCCCTGGTATTGCGACGGGCTGATCTCGCGTGGCCCGCAGCTTCCGATGTCACGCCGGGTGGCGGCACGATGACATGGCTTCGCACGATAGCGGTGCTCCTGGGGCTATGTATCTGCGCGACCAGCGCGGTCGCGGTCGAGCGGCTGACCGGCCAGGAAATCCGCAAGCTCTTCGAGGGCAATACCGTCGCCGGCCGCTATAATAATGGGCTGCCGTTCAGCGAGTATCATCACCAGGATGGCCGTGCGACCGGGCACAACCGGCACGTGACCAACACCGATGCCTGCTGGACGACGACGGACGATGCCGTCTGCTACTATTACGGTCCCCACGAGACCCGCCGGACCTATTGCTTCGCCGTCGAGCGCAGCGGCACGCTCTATGTGCTGAAGACCTATCGGACCGGCCGGATCAACGGCATCGCCACCATCCAGTCGGGCGATCCGGAGAAGCATACCGACAGGGCGCCGTCCTGGCATTGCGACGGGCTGATCTCGAACGCGCCGTCGCCAGCGATGTCGCCGCGGGTCGCCTCGCGATGAGGTCGCTGGCGCTCGTTCTCGGCCTCTCGGTCTGGGGGAGCGGAGCGCTCGCGGTCGAGCGACTGACCGGCGAGCAGATGCGCCAGCTCGTCGAAGGCAACACCGTGACCGGGCGCTACAGCACTGGCGGGACGTTTAGCGAGTATCATCACGAGGATGGGCGCGTGAGCGGGTATAATCGCAATCGGGAAACGCCGAACCGCGACGCCTGCTGGACCACGACGCAGGACGCGATCTGCTACTATTACGGCCCGATCGAGACGCGCCAGACCCATTGCTTCACCGTCGAGCGCAGCGGCACGCTTTACGTCCCGCGCAGCGTCGTCAGCGGCGGCATCGTCGGGGCCTTCGCCATCCAGCCCGGCGATCCGGAGAAGCATGCCGACAAGATGCCGGCCTGGCATTGCGACGGGCTGATCTCGCAGCGCCCGGGCCAGGAGCGCTTGGCCGGACGATGAGCGGGCAAGGAGACGGCTCGCTGGAAGCGCTCGACGATGTCCTCGCCGAATTGCGCGCGTGCCGGATCTGTCGGGATGAGCCGGTCTATCTTCCGCGCCTGCCGCATGAGCCGCGTCCCGTGATCCAGGCGGAGGCAGGCGCCCGCCTGTTGATCGCGAGCCAGGCGCCGGGCACACGGGTCCATGCCAGCGGCAGGCCCTTCACCGACCGCTCCGGCGACCGCCTGCGCGACTGGCTCGGCCTGGATCATGCCCGCTTCTACGACGCCTCGCGCGTTGCGATCGTGCCGATGGGGCATTGCTTCCCCGGGGTCGACGCCAAGGGCGGCGACCTGCCGCCGCGCCGCGAATGCGCACCGGCGTGGCGTGAGCGCGTGCTGGCGGCGCTGCCACATATCGAACTCGTGCTGGTGATCGGCCGCTATGCTCAAGGATGGCATCTCGGGCCGAAGGCGGCGGCCAATCTGACGGCGACCGTCGCGGACTGGCGCGCCATCTTCGCGCAGGAACGCAAGCCGCGCATCCTGCCGCTGCCGCACCCGTCCTGGCGCAACAATGGCTGGCTCAGGAAGCACCCCTGGTTCGAAGCGGAGCTGGTACCGGTGCTGCGGGCCGAGGTGGCGCGGCTGGTGAGGTGAGCTCACCCGTCATTGCGAGGAGCGCAGCGACGAAGCAATCCAGGGAGGCATAGAGCACTGCCGCTCTGGATTGCTTCGCTGCGCTCGCAATGACGAGTCGCGGCCCCTTACGGCTCCAGCCGCTTCAACAAGCTCGACGTATCCCAGCGCCCGCCGCCGAGCTTCTGCACATCGGCATAGAACTGGTCGACCAGCGCGGTCACCGGCAGGCGGGCACCGTTGTTGCGGGCTTCGTCGAGCACGATGCCGAGGTCCTTGCGCATCCAGTCGACGGCGAAGCCGAAATCGAACTTGTCAGCATTCATCGTCTTGCCGCGGTTCTCCATCTGCCAGGAGCCGGCGGCGCCCTTCGAGATCACCTCCAGCATCGCCTCGACATCGAGTCCGGCACGCTTGGCGAAATGGACGCCCTCGGAGAGGCCCTGGACGAGGCCGGCGATGCAGATCTGGTTGACCATCTTGGTGAGCTGGCCGGAGCCGGCGGGGCCCATCAGCCGGCACATGCGGGCAAAGCTTGCGATCACCGGCTCGACCTTGGCGTAAGTCGCCGGATCGCCACCGCACATCACGGTCAGCACGCCGTTCTCGGCGCCGGCCTGGCCGCCGGAGACCGGCGCGTCGATGAAGCCGAAGCTGGCCGCCTTCGCTGCGGCATCAAGCTCGCGCGCGACATCGGCCGAGGCGGTGGTGTGGTCGACGAAGACCGTGCCCTTGCCCATCGCGGCGAAGGCACCGTTCTCGCCGGTCGTCACCGAGCGCAAATCGTCGTCATTGCCGACGCAGCAGAACACGATTTCCTGGCCCTCGGCGGCCTGGGCCGGCGTCGGTGCGTAGACGCCGGCGTGCTGCGCTACCCATTTCTGCGCCTTCTCCGGCGAGCGGTTGTAGACGGTGACGTCGTGGCCCTTGGCCTTGAGGTGGCCGGCCATGGGATAGCCCATCACGCCGAGACCGAGGAAAGCGACTTTGGTCATGAGGTGCTCCGCTGCATTGTCTGAAAGCTCAGTGCGGCTTTAGCGCGCCGGAGAAGGCGAGGGAAGCGATGCGGGCGCGATAGCAGCGATCGCGATTATGCAGAAATCATGCATGGGCAGTCTGCCGCGCCCTGGCTTGTCGCTCTCGCCGAAATCGGTCAGGAACCGCCTCATGACCATCACCAATGACGATGAGCTTCAGAGCCTGCGCGAGATCGGCCGCATCGTCGCCGATACGTTGGCGGCCATGGGGCGGGTGCTCGAGCCGGGTATGACCACGGCGGAACTCGATGCGATCGGCCGCGACATGCTCGAAAGGCACGGCGCACGGTCCGCCCCCGAGACTGTCTACGGCTTCCCGGGCGCCACCTGCATCAGCATCAACGAGGAGGTCGCGCACGGCATTCCGGGCGACCGCCGTATCGCTGCGGGCGATCTGGTGAACATCGACGTCTCCGCCGAGAAGGCCGGCTACTATTCAGATACCGGAGCGTCGTTCACGGTGCCGCCGGTCGATCGCCGGATCGAACGGCTGTGCCGCGACGGCAAGCGTGCGCTCTGGGCCGGGCTCGGCCAGGTCGGGGCCGGCAAGCCGATCGCCGGGATCGGCGAGGCGGTCGGCCGCTTCGCGCAGAAGAACGGCTATACCTTGGTCCGTAACCTTGCCAGCCATGGCATCGGCCGCTCGCTGCATGAGGAGCCCAAGGAGATCGCGACCTGGCCCGAGCGCTCCGAGCGCCGCATCATGCAGAAGGGGCTCGTCTTCACCGTCGAGCCGTTCCTGTCGCTGGGGGCGGACTGGGCGGAGCACGAAGGCGACGACCGCTGGACGCTCTATGCCGAGCCGCGCGCGCCGACGGTCCAGTACGAGCACACCGTGGTCGCAACCGCCAACGGTCCGCTGATCCTGACCTTGCCGGGCTGAGCGCCGCTCACCTCAACGCCATATGCCGCGTCAGCCTGAGCTCGATCCGGTCCCAGACACGGCGGATGATCTCGGTGAGCACGAGGTAGATCAGCGCCGCATAGAGATAGATCGAGAGGTCGAAGGAGCGGGCGAAGGCGAGGCGGGTCGCGCCCATCAGGTCGAACAGCGTCACCAGCGAGGCGATGGCGCTCGCCTTGATCATCACGATCAATTCGTTGCCGAGCGGGCGCAGCGCCAGGATCATCGCCTGCGGCAGTATCACCCGGCGCAGCGTCGCCCAGCGATGCAGGCCCAGCGCGAGCGCGCCTTCGAACTGGCCGCGCGGGATCGACTGGATGGCGCCGCGCAGGATCTCGGCCTGGTAGGCGGCGGTGTTGATGGTGAAGGTGAAGAGCGCGCAGTAGAACGGCTCGCGGAAGAACCACCACAGGCCGACATCCTGCCAGAACAGGCGGAACTGGCCGAAACCGTAATAGACTAGGAAGAGCTGGCAGAGCAGCGGCGTGCCACGGAAGAAGGTGGTGTAGCCGTTGATCGCGATCTGCGCCCAGCGCGGGCCGTAGAGCCGGGCTATGGCGAGGCCGATCGCGAGCACGAAGCCGAATGCGACCGAGAGAACCACCAGCTGGAAGGTGAGCAACAGGCCGCTCGCCATGCGGCAGCCATAGTTCTGCAGGACCTCGCTGCCGATCATGTAGCCGGGATATTCGCACCAGTTCATCGCGTCGCTCCGCCGAAGGCGGCGTAGCCGCGATTGGTGCGTTGCTCGAGCTTGCCGATGCCCCAGGCGGAAACCAGCGAGAAGAAGAAGTAGAGCATCATCGCCGTGCCGAAGAACAGGAACGGCTCCTTGGTCACGACATTGGCGCGCGTCGCGATAAACATGATGTCCTGCAGCGTGATCACCGAGATCAGCGAGGTCTCCTTCAGCAGCACCATCCAGTTGTTGCCGAGGCCCGGCAGCGCGACGCGGATCAATTGCGGAAAGACGACGAGCCGGAAGGCCTGCGCCTTCGACAGGCCGAGCGCCGAGGCGGCCTCGCGCTGGCCCTTCTGGATCGAGTTCAGCGCGCCGACCCAGACCTCGCTGGAGAAGGCGGCGAGCACCATGCCGAGCGCGACCATGCCGGCGACGAAGGGCGGGATCGAGAAGCCGCCCCAGACCTTCTGCACCAGCACCTGGATGCCGAAATAGATGATGTAGAGCGTCAGCAGTTCGGGAACGCCGCGGAAGACGGTGGTGTAGATCGTCGCCAGCGAGCGCAGCAGGACGCTGTCGGAGCGCTTCCACAGCGCGACGATGAGGCCGAGCGCCAGGCCGAAGGGCAGGGTCGCGACCGCGACCGAGATGGTGTTGGCCGCGCCTTGCAGCAGGGCCCAGCCCCAGCCGCCGGGGCCGAAGCCGAGCAGAGCGAGTTTATCGAACATGGCAGGGCCGGCGCGCGAGGAACTGGAGCGTTTTCAGGCGAAGTGGGTACCGGTTCGCCGTCCGGAAACGCGACAATACAGAAACCTGGAGCAAGTCCGCGCTTCGAAGAAGAGTGGACTTGCTTCAGAATCCGCCGGCCTGAAGCGGCCGACGGGTGGGCGTCAGCAGGCTTCAGATCACTCGTACTTGAACCACTTGGCCTCGAGCTTCTTCAGCGAGCCGTCGGCGACGGTCTCGGCGATCGCCTTGTTGACCAGATCCTTCAGCGCAGTGTCCGCCTTGCGGATGGCGCCGGCGACGCCGGCACCATGGATCGCATCGTCACGCGTCACCTCGGCGATCCGCTTGCAGCAATCCTTGCCCTGTCCCTTGAGGAAGTCGGCGAGGGCCAGCGCATCGGCGACGATGTAGTCGAGGCGGCCGTTGAGCAGGTCGAGATTGGCCTCTTCCTGGGTCGGATAGAGGCGCGCCGTCGAGTCCTTGTAGAATTTCTCGACGTAGTTGGCGTGGATCGTCGAGCCCTGCGCGCCGATCGACTTGCCCTTCAAGGTCGCGGGCGAGATGTCGCTGGAGGCGGTGCTCTTGGGGCCGATCATCCAGATCGGCGTCTTGCTGTAGACCGAGGTGAATTCGACCTGCTTCTTGCGCTCGTCGGTCGCGTTCATGCCGGCGAGGATGATGTCGTATTTGTTGGCCTGCAGCGCCGGGATGATGCCGTCCCAATCCTGCACCACCCAGCTGCACTTCACCTTCATCTTCTCGCAGAGAAGGTTGCCGTAATCGATCTCGAAGCCTTCGAGCTCCTTCTTGGCGTTGAGGTTGTTATAGGGCGGATAGGCCCCCTCCGTGCCGATCCGGACTTCCTTCCACTCCTTGGCCTGGGCGAGCGCCCCGGTGGCGCCGGCAACAGTGAGCGCTGCGGCGGCGAAGAACTTTGCGAAACCTTTCATGGGACCTCCCCTTGGATCTGGCCGATCGGGCGTTTCGAGTTCCCGCATCGGCTTGTGCGCGACAGCTTGTGCGATCCTTGGTGCGGGCCGCAAGTAGGCTCTTGCAGCTTTTCTGAGCGTGTCCGCACAAAGATGGCGCAAGGCAAGCCGCTGTTTTATTTGTTGAAATCGCACGGCGGAGAGGATTTTTCTCGCACCGCGCCAGGCCGGCCGCACACGGATTTTGTCACTGCGCTCAGCGCGCCCGGGCCGCAAAGACGCTTTCGCAGCGCTCCAGCCCCCAATCCAGCTCCTGCCGGCTGATCGTCAGCGGCGGCGCGAAGCGGATGGTGTGCTCATGCGTCTCCTTGGTCAGCACGCCGGCATCGGCGAGGCGGGCGACGATCTCCTTGGCGTTTCCGGCGCCAGGCGCGATCTCGACGCCGATCCACAGGCCGCGTCCGCGCACCTCGCTGGCGAGGCCTGCCGTCATCGCCACGAGGCGCTGCTTCATGTAGGCGCCGAGCTCGGCCGAGCGCTCGACCAGATGCTCCTCCTCGATCACGGCGAGCGCCTCAAGGCCGATCGCGGCAGCGAGCGCATTGCCGCCGAAGGTCGAGCCATGCGAGCCCGGTCCGAACAACTGCATCACAGCGCGCGAGGCCAGGAAGGCCGAAACCGGATAGACCCCGCCGCCCAGCGCCTTGCCGACGATCAGCCCGTCCGGCTTCACGCCCTCGTGCTGATGCGCGAACCAGTGGCCGGTGCGGCCGAGGCCGGACTGGATCTCGTCGAGGATCAGGAGGACGTTGTGCCGATCGCAGAGCTCGCGCAGCGCCGCGAGATAGCCGTCCGGCGGCAGCACGATACCGGCCTCGCCCTGGATCGGCTCGATCAGGATCGCGGCGGTGTTCGGCGTGATCGCTGCTGCCATGGCGGCCGCATCGCCAAAGGGCACGCTGACGAAGCCCGGCGCGAACGGGCCGAAGCCGTCGCGATAGCTCTCGTCGGAGGAGAAGCCGACGATGGTGGTGGTGCGGCCATGGAAATTATTGTCGGCGACGATGATCTCGGCCTTGCCGTCGGCGATGCCCTTGACCTTGTGGCCCCAGCGCCTGGCTGCCTTGATCGCGGTCTCGACCGCCTCGGCGCCAGTGTTCATCGGCAGCGCCATCTCCTGGCCGGCGACGGCGCAAAGCCTGGCCAGGAAGGGGCCGAGCGGCTCGGTATGGAAGGCGCGGCTGGTCACGGCGAGGCGCTTGGCCTGCTCGTTGAGCACCTTGAGGATGCGCGGATGACCATGGCCGAGGCTGACGGCGGAGTAGCCGCTCATCATGTCGAGGCGCCGCACGCCGGCGATATCTGTGAGCCAGACCCCTTCACCATGGGAGAGCATGATCGGCAGGGGCGCGTAGTTCGGTGCGCAGACTTCCCGTTCGAGCACGATCGCGTTCATGGCGGTTCTCCTCGTTTCTTCGAGGGTAGGCCCGCGAAAGCAGCCGAGGCAGGCCGCCATGTCGCCGCATCGCAGCCGATTCTGTCGCCGCCGCGACAGAATCGGACAAATGCGGGCCGCGTTCTCAGCGGCGGGCGATCGGGATGACGAGATAGACCATGCCGAGCACCATCGGCGGCACGGCGAGGGCCGTGACCGACCAGGTCGACCAGCCGGTCGTCACAGGGGCCAGTGCGACCAAGATCAGGTTGATCAGCAGGTAGGCGCCGAGCATCAGCGTTCCCAGGAAACGCAGGCGGGCGAGGATAGGATTGCGGGCTGCAGTGGGCATTGTCACCTCAATAACGGAACGGTCCGTTTCGTTATGATTGATAGATACGATCCGTTTCGATATCAACTCGCTTTGTTGCAAGATCGCGCTTGCAAGGACCGTGTCCGGAGCGCCGGGCCGGGCGGAAGGAGAGGGAACCGATCATGAAGGCTAGGAAAGCCACGCCGCCGGCTCGCCGCGCCTCGATCGGGGCGAAGCGCAATCCGGCCTCCCAGGCGGCGATCCTCGCCGCAGCCCGCGCCGTGCTGGCGGAGGAGGGCTATGCCGGCTTCTCGATCGACGCGGTCTCGCGCCGCGCCGGGGCGGGCAAGCCGACGATCTATCGCTGGTGGAAGAACCGGGCCGACCTGCTGATGGAGGTCTATGCCGCCGAGAAGGCGATCATCACGGCAGTGCCGACGGACGATCTCGCGCGGGACCTCGTCGATCACACCTTGGCGCTGTGGGGCTTCTGGTGTGGCACCCCGTCGGGGCGCACCTTCCGGGCGCTGCTGGCCGAGGCGCAAAGCAATCCCGAGGCGCTCGCCGTGCTGCGCGAGAAATTCCTGCCCGAACGGCTGCGGGACGTTCGCGGCCTCTTCAATGCCGCCGCGGCGCGCGGCGACATCCCGGCCGGGGAGGTCGAGGCCAGGCTCGCGCTCTATCTCGGCTTCAACTGGTTCTATGTGCTGACCGACCAGTTAGAGGCTGGCCAAGCCTCGATTCCGGCCGCGATGCGCCTGATCGCGGCGCCGCCGCGCTCTTAAAAAACGCTAGTCGTCCCGGGCGGAGCGAAGCGCAGACCCGGGACCCATTCCGGAACCTCTATCGGAAAGGCTCCGGAATGGATCCCGGATCAGCGCGGCTGCGCCGCTTGTCCGGGATGACTCAGCCTTTTGGTCGACGGTAACAGGATATCAGGCCAACGCTGCCCGTTGCCGGCCCTTCGCATCCCATAGAGTCACCAGCCAGATTGCAAGGCCCGCAAGCGCGAGGCCGGCTCCGACCCAGCCGGTCGAGGTCCAGCCATAGCCGGCTGCGATCGCCATGCCGCCGAACCAGGGGCCGAGCGCATTGGCGGTGTTGAAGGCGCTGTGGTTCAGCGCCGCGGCGAGCGTCTGTGCGTCCTGCGCGACATCCATGAGCCTGGTCTGCAGGGGGGTGCCGAGCCCGCCGCCGCAGCCGATCATGAAGGCGACGACAGAGATCGCCCAGATATTGCCGGCGGCGAAGGGAAAGAGCGCCAGCGAGCCGGCGGTCCAGATCAGGATGATCGCGATCGAGGCCATCGGCATCCGGTCGGCCAACCAGGCGGCGGCGAGCGTGCCGACGGTCAGGCCGAGCCCGAAGATCGCCAGCACGATCGGCACCATCGAGGGCGCGACCTGCGTCACCTCGATCAGCGTCGAGGCGAGATAGGTGTACACCGCAAACAGCCCGCCGAAGCCGACGGCGCCGATCGCCAGTGTCAGCCAGACCTGGCGGTGGCGCAGCGCGCCGAGTTCGCGCAGGGCGCTGGCGCCGGGTTGCGGCCGGTCCTTCGGGGCGAACAAGGCGATCAGGATCACGGTGGTCAGCGCCAGCGCCGTGACGACGCCGAAGCCCCAGCGCCAGCCAAGCACCTGGCCAAGCCAGTTCGCCAGCGGCACGCCGAGGATCGTCGCGACCGTCAGCCCGAGCATCACCCGCGCCACGGCCAGCGCCCGCCGGTTCGCCGGCACCAGCGAGGCCGCGACCAGCGCCGCGACGCCGAAATAAGCGCCGTGCGGCAAGCCGCTGAGGAAGCGGAACAGCAGCATCCAGCCATAGGTGGGCGCGAGCGCGGAGAGGCCGTTGCCGAGTGCGAACGCCGCCATCAGCGCGATCAGCAGCGTGCGACGCGAGAGCTTCGTCGCCAGCACCGCGATGATCGGGGCACCGACGACCACGCCGGCCGCATAGGCGCTGATCACGTGCCCGGCCGCCGGCTCGTCGACGCCGAGCCCGGCCGAGAAATAGGGCAGCAGGCTCATCACCGCGAACTCGGCCGTGCCGATGGCGAAGCCGCCCGTCGCCAAAGCGAGCAGGACAAGGCCGATACGCGGCGTGGTGGCGGAGCGGGCAAGGCGCGCGAACGCGTCTCCCGTGCTCGAGAGGCTCATGACGATTCCGATGACGGATTGTTGTGTTGCGGCACGGAGATCATGCCGCGCTGCAACATAGTGCTATCGTCATGCGCTACGCGCAAGAGAATTACAGTTCAATCGCGCGGGAACAGAGGTGGCATGACCTCAGTTCATAGCCGGGCCTCAGGCTGCGGCGGCCGGCGCCAGAGCCGCTATGATCTGCGAGATGCTGCGGACCCGCGAGACGCGCGGCAGCGTCGAGGCGATGGCGAAGGCGTGCAGTTCCGCGCCGACCGAGGTCGAGGCGTCCTCGGCGACGATCACCTCATAGCCGTGCTGCCAAGCGTCGCGTGCCGTCGATTCGACGCCGAAATTCGTGGCGATGCCGCCGATCACCACGGTCTCGATTCGCCGCCGCCGCAATTGCAGGTCGAGTTCTGTGCCGTAGAAGGCGCTCCAGTGCCGCTTGGTGACGGAGACGGCCGCCGGTAGAGCGGCGATCTCTGGAGTGAGTTCGGACCAGTCGGGCGGAAAGCCACCCGGCGGTAGCATCATCGGTTGATCGATGGCTTGCGGCGGCAGATCGGAACGGTCCGGCGCGAACGCGACCCTGACCGTCACGATCAGGCCTCCGGCCGCAGCGAAGGTCTGCCCGAGCGCGGCCGTATTGGCGATGAGGGTTGTCCGGTCATAGGGTGCGAGCGGGAAGGCGAGCGTTCCCTTCTGCATGTCGATGAGGACGAGGGCGGTTTTGCGAGGGTCGAGCTGGAGCGTCATCAGGGTCTCCGTCAGGGAGCGCGGCCGAGATGGCCTTTATGAGGGTATCCTCATGTTTTTAGATTTATGAGTATCTCTTCACAAAACGCAAGCCCTCCGGCGGAGAAGAACGCCAAGGCGCCGAGTCGCAGTCGCGGCCTGAAGCGGGTCTCGGCGCTGCTCGATGGCGCCAGCGCGGTCTTCGCGGAGGCCGGCTACGAAGCGGCGACGATGACGCAGATCGCCGCGCGCGCCGGCGCTTCGATCGGCTCACTCTATCAGTTCTTCCCGACCAAGGAGCATGTCGCAGCAGCGCTCCACGCCCGTCATCTCGATGCGCTGGCCGGCATGCTCGACCAGCTCGCGGTGGAGGTGCGCGGCCGGCCGGTCGAGGCGGCGGTGGATGCGCTCTTTGCCCGCTTCGTCGCCTATCTCGAAGAGAACCCGGCCTTCCTCGCCGTCGGCGAACGGCGCAGTCTCGACCCGGCGGTCAAGAAGGAGGCGCGCGCCCGTTTGCGCGGCCGCATCGCGGCGCTGCTCGGCGCCGTCGAGCCGCCGACCGCCGAAGAGCGGGTCGCTTCGCTCGCTGCGGTGACCTTGCACCTGATCCGGGTCGCGGCGCTGCTGCGTGCCGATGACGATGAGAGCGTGCGTGCGCCGGCCATTGCCGAGCTGCGCGCCATGCTGAAGAGCCACCTCGCCGGGCAGGACGGTTGAGGGCAAGGCGCCGCTACTCCTCCAGCAGCGGATAGCCCTCGAAATCCTTCAGCGCCTTGAGGGCGAAGGTGGTCGCGATCCGGGCGATGCCGAGCTGGTTGTCGGCGAGCCAGGCTCCGGTCAGTTCCTCATAGGCGGCCAGCGAGCTCGCGACGATGCGCGCGAGATAGTCGGCATCGCCGCTGATCACCAGGAGCTCGACCACGTCCGGACAGGCGCGCAGCACCTTCTCGACCCGCTCGCGCCGGCCGACCGAATGGTCGCGCAGCGAGATCTGCGCGAAGGCGATGATGGCGTGGCCGGCGAGCTCAGGCGAGAGCCGTGCGCCATAGCTGGCGATCAGCCCGGAGGCTTCGAGCCGGCGCATCCGCTCCAGGCAGGGCCGGGCCGAGAGCCCGACCCGTTCCGACAGCGCCTGGTTGGTGATCCGGCCCTCCGTCCGCAGGATCGCGATGATCTGGCGGTCGATCGCGTCGAGCTGGAGCGCCTTTCGCTTCACGGCCTGCCCTTGCCGGCGGCTCTCGCCTCGGCGATCAGGCAGAGCTCGAGGAACAGCACCTGCGCGGCGCATTGCGCCGTGTTGCTGGTCGCGTCGTATTGCGGCGCGACCTCGACCACGTCTGCGGCGACGATGTTGCGCCCCTTGAGCCCGCGCAGGATGGCGAGCGCCTCGCGCGGGGTCAGGCCGCCGATCTCGGGCGTGCCGGTGCCGGGCGCGAAGGCCGGATCGAGCGAATCGACGTCGAAGGAGACGTAGGTCGGCCCATCGCCGATCACGGCGAGCGCCTTGGCGATGACGGCGTCGAGCCCCATCCGGTCGACCTCGTCGGCATGAATCACCGTCATGCCGGACTCGTAGGAGAACTCCCAGAGATATTCGGCGCCGCCGCGGATGCCGATCTGGATGACGCGCTCCGGGTCGAGCACGCCGTCGAGCACCGCCTGCCGGAACGGCCCACCATGGTGGAACTTCGAGCCCTCATAGGGGCCGGAGGTATCGCAATGCGCGTCGATGTGGACCATGCCGACCGGGCGCTTTTCGCCGACGGCCTTCAGGATCGGATAGGTGATCGAGTGGTCACCGCCGACGCCGAGCGTCGAGACGCCGGCCTGCACGATCTGCTTGAAGGTCGCCTCGATGTCCTCGTGGCAGCTCTCCAGCGAATAGCGCGAGCGGAACGGCACGTCGCCGATATCGGCCGCCTTGACCATGTTGAAGGGCGCGGTGCCGTGGACATGGTCCATCGGCCCCATGCGCTCGACGGCGCGTACCGCGCGCGGGCCGAGCCGCGTGCCGGCCCGGTTGGTGACCCCGAGATCCATGGGCAGGCCAATGATCGCGACGTCGAGCCCGCCGAGATCGGGCTTGCCCAGCGCATCCGGCCGATAGGGCGCGCTGATGAAGGTCGCGACGTCGGAGAACGGCCATTTGCGCCGGTCGCCCTGGAACTGCCCGGCCGCGACCTTGGCGAAGCGCGGATCATGGATGTCGGCGCCGCTCGCCCCGGCATAGCGCGCCCTGAGTTTCGCGAGTTTATCCTGGTCCATCGCTTGGTCCCCGAGGTTTGAGCCAGCCGCGATAATGCGTCAGCAGGCCGAAGAAGGGCAAAGAGAGCCGCACGTCGAAGCGGAAGCGGCCGTCCGCGTCAACAGTCTCGCGCGCCTCGGCACGCGGCATCAGGAAGCGCGGCAGCGGCAGGCCGAAGACGCGCCAGGCGGCGATCGGCAGCGCAAGTCCTTCCGAGCTCGCCTGCGCGGCGATCGTGAAGGAGAACGGGCCGAAGGCCTCGCGCAGTTCACCAGCCCGATCCACGCTCAGGTACGAGCTGAAGCGCTGGCCGGCGAAGTTGCGGGTCCAGGTTTCCGAGCCGTCGTCGAACGAATCACCGCGTGCGACGCTGACCGTCACCGGCAGGTCGGCGCCGACGGCGGGCAGGCCGAAGAACCGGCAGAGCAGGCGAATCGCCTTCCCCTCGCCACGCATGACCTCGGCTCGACCGCACCAGACCGGCTCGGTATCGGCGGCGTGGAAGGCGCGGATCGCTCCCGGCATGGCGGCGAAGGCCTGCGCCCCGAACATGGTCTCGAATAGGGCAGGGCCGGCGCCACGCTCGTCCTGGCTGGTACCGATCGCGTAGGGCACCATCTCGGCCTCGATCATGGCGAGGTCGAGCGCTTCGGCGGCTGAGCGCGCACCGGGGGCGATGCCATCCACGAGCAGAGCACGCACCGCAGCTGCCGCAGCCAGCACCGGCACCTGCGGACCATCGTCGTTCTCGGCCAGCAGCGACCAATAGGCCCGGCGCGGCCGGCCCTTCGCGTCGATGCCGGCGATTGCGACATGCATGCCGCCGCGATCCGAGGTCCAAAGCCGGGTGATCCGGCGCGCCTTGACGAGGAAGGGCACGAGCGGCGCAAGCTCGGTGAGCCTGCCACGCCGCCGCAGCCAGCCGAGCAGCGCCAGCCCCCATTGCTCGATGCCGGCTTCGAGCCCGGCCGAAAAACTCACGCGCGACTGCACGCCGAGGCCCGGGCCGAGCGTCTCGGCGTCGACCGTCTCCACCGGCGCGACCCGCCGCGGGCCGAGACCGGGCATGTCGATGACCGTCCCGACACCCCAGCCGGGCGTCGTCTGCAATTCGCCTTCGCGCCAGATCGGCACCGGCTTGCCGGCATAGCTCAGGACAGCAGCGATGACCGCCGGCCCGACCTCGCTGCGCCCACCCGGCGTGATCGCGATGTCGACCGTATCGAGCCGCTGCCAGCCTTCGCTCAGTTCCCGCGCTGCCGCGGCCGAGAGGGCTGGGGTCGAACTCGCACCGGCCAGCGCGACGAGGCCGCGCTGCCTGGCGATTTCGTTCAGCTGCGGTCCGTAACCGGTCAGATAGTCGCGCGCATCGGCGAGGTCGACGACATGGGCGCCGAGCAGGAGCGCCGCCGTCGGCACTTCGTAGCCCTGGTGCTGGAACGGCCCTGAGGCATCGATCACCAGCCAGGGCTGCAATGCGGCGAGCGAAGCGACGAGGTCCTTGTCACGATCGAGCGCGACGCCGCTGACCGGCACGCTCGCCTTTGCCGCCAATGCGCTCGCCAGGGCTTCGGCCTTGTCGGTGCTGCGCGAGGTCAGCACCAGGTCGATTCCGTCCATGCGCGAGAGATGGCGCGCCAGCCGCCGGCCGAAGACGCCGGTCGCTCCGATCAGCACGACGCGCTTCATGGGCTGTCCGGCAAAGTGAAGCGGTGCCGCGTCGCCGGGTCTGGGATCTCGCAGCTGTCCTTCTTGCCGAAGAGCCGGTAGCGGTTGCGCGCGACGCGGTCATAGAGCCAGTCCCGCCAGCGCTTCGGCAGTGCTCCGCCGACGAGCAACTGGCGCGCTGGTCCGTTCAGATGACTGACAAGCGCGAGCACCCCGTCGGATTTGGCGAGCGCCTTGCCGTTCTCGATGAACAGGAAGCTGTCCGGCTCGTCGGGATCGATGCCATGGCTCCGGGCCAGCTCGCGCCCCTCATGCGACTGGATCGCGACGAAGCGGATGGCGTGGTCGCGCTCATGCCGCAAGGTGTAGCGCACGCCACTGGAGCAGAGCACGCAGACGCCGTCATAGAGCCAGATCGGGGCGGAAGCGCTGGTCATCGGGCCTCTTTAGGGGAGAGGTTGACCGGGCGGGGAAAAAGTTTCATGCGCTTCCTGCGCAGGCGTGCCATGCCCTGCGTGCAATTGTCGAGTGACCTGAGACAGTTGACGATCTTGCAACGATTGGGGGGAGTGCTGCGCAAATCTTGTGCAAGTATAGATTCGAGGTGAACCGATTAACCGTGGGTCAACCCGGGCCGCCGCTTCCGATCACCGCTGCATCACACCAAGGTCGTCCTACAAACGTCGCCCCTACCAGTGCTATTGCTGCACGGGCGCGGCGATAAACGTCGAAACGAGGAGATGTCCCATATGAAGCGTCGTCAGTTCCTGCAGGTCGCTGGTACCGGTGCAGCAGTGTCCGCTGTCGCCATGCCGGCGGTCGCGCAGTCGAATCCCGAGGTGAAGTGGCGCCTGGCGTCGAGCTTCCCGAAATCGCTCGACACCATCTATGGCGGCGCCGAAGTCATGGCGAAGATGGTCTCCGACCTGACCGACGGCAAGTTCCAGATCCAGGTCTTCGCCGCCGGCGAGATCGTGCCGGCCCTGCAGGCCGCCGACGCGGTCAGCAACAACACGGTCGAGATGGCGCACACCGTCTCGTATTACTATGTCGGCAAGGATCCGACCTTCGCCGTCGCCGCCTCGGTGCCCTTCGGCCTCAATGCCCGCCAGCAGAACGCCTGGCTGTTCCAGGGCGGCGGCAATGAGCTCTTCAACGAGTTCTACAAGAAGTTCAACATCTACGGCCTGCCCTGCGGCAACACCGGCGCCCAGATGGGCGGCTGGTTCCGCAAGGAAATCAAGAGCGTCGCCGACATCAACGGCCTGAAGATGCGCATCGGCGGCATCGCCGGCTCCGTCCTGCAGAAGCTCGGCCTCGTGCCGCAGCAGATCGGCGGCGGCGACATCTATCCGGCGCTCGAGAAGGGCACGATCGACGGCGCCGAGTGGGTCGGTCCCTATGACGACGAGAAGCTCGGCTTCGCCAAGGTCGCGCCGTACTACTACTATCCGGGCTTCTGGGAGGGGGGCCCCTGCGTCCACGCCTTCGTCAACCTGGAGAAGTGGAACGCGCTGCCCAAGGCGTACCAGGCTGCGCTGACCGCCGCTTGCACCTACGCCAACACCCAGATGGCGGCGAAATACGACGTGCAGAACCCTGCGGCGCTGAAGCGCCTGGTCGGTGCCGGCACGCAGCTGCGCCCCTTCCCGCAGGACGTGATGGAAGCCTCGCTCAAGGCTTCCAACGAGCTCTATGCCGAGATCTCGGCCAAGAACCCGGACTTCAAGAAGGCGATCGAGGCGATGGCGGCCTTCCGCGGCGACCAGTATCTCTGGTGGCAGGTGGCAGAGCTGACCTTCGACATCTTCCAGGTCCGCAACCGCGCCACGAAGTAAATCACCGCCAAATACGGCGACAGCAACGAAGCCCGGCCGGTAGGCCGGGCTTTTTTGTTTGGCCGGGAAAGTCTGGCCGGTGCGCCAATGCCAAGATGGATTAGACCAAATACCTATGCAACAAATGCATGGGGGTCATGTGAAGAGCTTGCGCTCGCCTCGCAGATAGCCTTTGCTGGCACTCTTGCGCGCGAACCGGAGAATACCGGCGCGCCTCAGAAAGCTCTGGGAGGAGCACACCGTATGAAGCGTCGTCAGTTTCTGAAAGTCGCCAGCGCCGGCGGCGCCGCCAGCGTCATCGCCGCACCGGCCATCGCTCAGTCGATGCCGGAGGTGAAATGGCGCGTCACCTCCTCGTTTCCGAAATCGCTCGACACGATCTTCGGCGCTTCGGAAGTGCTGGCGAAGGCCGTCTCGGAAGCGACCGACGGCAAGTTCCAGATCCAGGTCTTCGCCGCGGGTGAGATCGTGCCGGCCCTGCAGGCGGCCGATGCCGTGACCAACGGCACGGTCGAGATGGCGCACACCGCGTCATACTACTATGTCGGCAAGGATCCGACCTTCGCTTTCGGCACCGCCGTGCCCTTTGGCCTCAATGCCCGCCAGCAGAACGCCTGGTTCTACCATGGCGGCGGCATGGACCTGCTCAATGAGTTCTACAAGAAGCACAACATCTACGCGTTGCCGGGCGGCAATACCGGTTGCCAGATGGGCGGCTGGTTTCGCAAGGAGATCAAGACCGTCGCGGACCTGCAGGGCTTGAAGATGCGCATCGGCGGCTTTGCCGGCCAGGTCATGAGCAAGCTCGGCGTCGTGCCGCAGCAGATCGGCGGCGGCGACATCTACCCGGCGCTGGAGAAGGGCACGATCGACGCGGCCGAATGGGTGGGGCCGGCCGATGACGAGAAACTCGGCTTCAACAAGGTCGCGCCCTATTACTATTATCCCGGCTGGTGGGAGGGCGGCGCCGCGCTGCATTTCTTCCTGAACACCGCGAAATGGGACGCCCTGCCGAAGACCTACAAATCGATCCTGACCACGGCGGCAGGGCTCGCCAATCTGGACATGCAGGCCAAGTACGATGCCCGCAATCCGGCCGCGCTGAAGCGTCTCGTTGGCGGCGGCGCGCAGCTGCGGCCATTCTCGCAGGAGATCCTCGAGGCCTGCCTCAAGGCGTCGAAGGAGGTCTATGCCGAGACCAGTGCCAAGAATCCCGATTTCAAGAAGATTTATGATGCGATGTCGGCGTTCCGCGGCGACGAATATCTCTGGTTCCAGATCGCCGAATACACCTACGACAACTTCCTGATCCGCGCCCGCGCCGCGAACATGCTCTGAGAAGAGGGCGATTGCCGGTCCTCCGGCCAACTTGGCGTATATCCCCGGCCGTAAGGCCGGGGATTTTTCATTTCAGGCGCTGCCGGCGCGCTCGATCACCAGAACCCGCGCGGGACCGACGGGACGGGCGACATGGGCGTCGCCGTCCTGCGCATGGAAGATGTCGCCGGGCCCGAGCCGCTGCACGCTTTCCGCGCCGCCGGTCCGGGTGTGCATGTCGACCTCCCCGTCGAGGACGACGAAGACCTCTGGCCCGTCATTGACGTGCCATTTGTAGGGCTGGTCGGTCCAATGCAGCCGGATCGTGGCGTCGTCGATGCGTTCGATGTCGAGCGCCTCCCAGGCGCGGCTTCCGGTGAAATCCCGCGGCTTGATCGTCCTCATCCTGATGTCTCCGGTTCGTGGAAGAGGCCGTGAATCTTCACTGGTGCTGGCGCCCGTGCCATAGGCAAGACGCCGGCAGTGGTTGCGATCGGCGGTTTGCGGGAGGTCTCGCTTGCGAAACGACGGTGAGCTCGACGCCATCGACCGGAGACTGCTCGCGCTGCTCCAGGTCGACGCCCGCGCCTCCTTCACGGCGCTGGCGCGCGACGCCGGTCTCTCGCGCACCGCGATCCAGGAGCGGATGGCGCGGCTCGAGCGCAGCGGTGTGATCCTCGGCTACACGGTGCGGCTCGCTGACTTGCCGAAGGCGCCGGCCACGCGCGCGATGCTTTCCCTGCGCATCCGCACGCGCCCTTGCGCGGCCGTCCTCGATCGCTTCAGGCACTGGCCGGAGATCGTCGCCTGCTATTCACTGGCTGGCCCCGTCGATGCGATGCTGATCGTCGAGACGGAGGATGCACCGGCACTCTCCCTGCTGGTCGACAAACTAAGCGCTGTGCCCGGCGTCGGCGAGATCGAGACGGCGCCGATTCTGGCCGAGAGCGTCAGGAATGGCTGAGCCGCAAGTGCCCTAGCCCGGCCTTGTTTGTAGGGTTAGGCTGCAACCATCCTCACGGACCGAGCACGCCATGAAGCTGCCTGCCGCCATCCTTATCGCCGCATTCGGCCTGCCGACTCTGGCAAGTGCCCAATCGATCGGTGAGCCACTTCCTGGCCGCGCTCCCGCCAAGACCAAGCCGGCCGCAGCGCGTCCCGTGCCAACGCAAGCCATGCGCCCTTGTCCGGAGTACGGGCCGGGCTTCGTCCGCGTCGAAGGCTCTTCGGCCTGCGTTCGCGTCGGCGGGGGTGTCCGCGTCGAATTCGGCAAGAGCTCCAGCAATCGCAGCTACGGCTCCAACGCCGAGGCGATGGTCTACGGCGAAGCGCGCAGCCCGACCTCCTTCGGCGAGATGCGGGCCGTGGTCAGCGGTCGCGTCCAGCGCGACAACAACCTGAACCCGGACTGGCAGCGCTGGTAGCTGGCGTCATTCTCGGGCGGAGCGAAGCGCAGACCCGAGAATCTCGTGACGAGAAGGCGCGGTTGGGAGTCTCCTCCGGCCTGAGATGCTCGGGACAAGCCCGAGCATGACGGATGAACAGAACAAAAGCCCCGGATCGCTCGATCCGGGGCTTCGTCGTTCAGGCTTGCCGTCCTACTGGAGGTTCAGCGTCGGCGGGGCGTTGAGATCGAGCCCCGGCAGTCCGCCGGAGCCGCCGAGCCCAGGAATGCTGATGCTGTCGAGCTGCTTGTTGATCTGCTGCTGGTCGAGCTGAATGCCCGAGCTCTTGTAGTGCGTCACCATCTTCGGGAAGGCGATGACGAGCGCGACCATGATGCACTGGATCACCACGAATGGCACGGCGCCCCAGTAGATCTGCCCGGTCGTCACCGGCTCCATCATCTTGCCGGTGATCTTGTCGCGATAGGGGTTCTTCGGCGCGACCGAGCGCAGGAAGAACAGGGCGAAGCCGAAGGGCGGGTGCATGAACGAGGTCTGCATGTTCACGCCGAGGATGACGCCGAACCAGATCAGGTCGATGCCGAGTTTCTCCGCCGCCGGTCCGAGCAGCGGCACGATGATGAAGGCGAGCTCGAAGAAGTCGAGGAAGAAGGCGAGCAGGAACACCATCACGTTGACGACGATCAGGAAGCCCGTCGCACCGCCCGGCAGGCCGACGAGCAGGTGCTCGACCCAGATATGGCCGTTGACGCCGTAAAAGGTCAGCGAGAACACGCGCGCGCCGACCAGGATGAAGAGCACGAAGGCCGAGAGCTTGGCGGTCGATTCCGTCGCCTGCCTGAGCAGGTCGAAGGTCAGCCGCTTCTTGCCCAAAGCCAGCAGGATCGCGCCGGCCGCGCCCATCGCGCCGCCCTCGGTCGGCGTCGCGACGCCGATGAAGATCGTGCCCAGCACCAGGAAGATCAGCGCCAGCGGCGGCACCATCACGAAGATGACCTGCTCGGTCATGCGCGACAGCAGGTTGAGCTTCAGGAACCTGTTGATCAGCGCGATCACGAAGGAAACCGCGACCGCGATCGACATCGTCAGGATGACGAAATCCGCGCCGCCACCGACCTTGGTGAAGTACTTCATGTAGGCGATGGCGATGGCGAAGGCGAGGATCGTCACCACCAGCAGCGAGCGGCGGCGGGTGACGCCGTCGGCATCGCGCAGCGTCTGCGCTTCGGGTGGCAGTCCGGGCGCGCGCGTCGGGTTGATGATCGTGGTCAGGAAGACATAGCCGGCATAGAGCGCTGAGAGCACGAGGCCCGGGATGAAGGCGCCCTCGTACATGTCGCCGACCGAGCGGCCGAGCTGGTCGGCGAGCACGATCAGCACCAGCGAGGGCGGGATGATCTGCGCCAACGTGCCCGAAGCGGCGATGACGCCTGTCGCCAGCCGCCGGTCATAGCCGTAGCGCAGCATGATCGGCAGCGAGATCAGGCCCATCGAGATGACGGACGCCGCGACGACACCGGTGGTGGCGGCGAGCAGTGCGCCGACGAAGATGACGGCATAGGCGAGGCCGCCGCGGATCGGCCCGAAGAGCTGGCCGATCGTGTCGAGCAGGTCCTCGGCCATGCCGGAGCGTTCCAGCACCAGTCCCATGAAGGTGAAGAACGGGATCGCCAGCAGCACGTCGTTGTTCATCGTGCCGTAGATGCGTTCCGGCAGCGCCTGCAGGAAGTTCTCCTGGAACATGCCGAGCTCGATGCCGATCAGGGCGAAGAACAGGCCGTTGGCGGCGAGCGCGAAGGCGACGGGATAGCCGAGCAGCAGGAAGAGCACGAGCGCGACGAACATCACCGGCGCCATGTTGACGCGCAGGAAGTCGCCGATGCCGGCGGCGTGCGCGTCGCCGGTATGCAGGCTGAGGAAGGCGGTGAAGGTGAGCGCGAGCAGCAGCGCGGCGGCGCGGACGGAACGGGCGAGGATCATGGAACGGGTCCGGGAAACGGCAGCTTGGCTCACGGGGCGAGGCCCTCGGCCTTGGCCTGCTCGATCAGGCGCTGGGCTTCGGCTTCGGCGGCGGCGGCATGGCCGCGCAGCGTCTCGTCGTCGTCGAGTTTCCCGCGCATGATCGCGATCTGCTTGATCACCTCGGAGATGCCCTGCAGCAGCAGCAGCGAGAAGCCGACGATCACCAGCCCCTTGGCCGGCCATTGCGGCAGGCCACCGGCCGAGAGCGACTGCTCGTTGACCTGGTAGGAGCGCATGAAGAACGGGCCGGAGTGATAGACGATCAGCGCGCAGAACGGCAGCAGGAACAGCAGGTGGCCGATGAGGTCGATCCATCGCTGCACGCGTTTGGGCAGCAGGTTGTTCACGATGTCGATGCGGATGTGCTCCTTCACCTGCAGTGTCCACGAGGCGCAGATCAGGAAGACCGCGCCGAACAGCACCCATTGCAGCTCGAGCCAGGAGTTGGACGAGACGTTGAACAGCTTGCGGACAATGGCATTGACGGCCGAAACGATGACGGCGACGAGGATCAGCCAGGCGACCCATTGACCGATCTTACGGTTGAGAGTGTCGATCGCGCGGCTGAAAGCGAGTGGTGCTTCCACCTCAGTCCTCCCTGACTTCGTGGATTGTGGGCCCATCATGCGGCTAGCGAAGGGCGGATATACCAATGCTACATGCCGTACAAGATTGCGTGGCGCAAGGCACTGTGGATCAGTCGTTGCGCTGCCGGGGCTCGCTGCGCAATGCAAGCAGGGCGACGACGAGCATCAGCCACATCATCGCCATCAGCGCCGGCGGCCAATATGCCACCAGCGAGCTGATCAGCACGGTTGCGAGCGCCCCCGAGCCAAGCTGGATCGCACCCGCAAGTCCGGCCGCCGAGCCGGCGAGTTCGGGCCTCGCAGAGAGCGCCGCGGCGGTCGCTCCGGGCAGTGTCAGTCCGTTGCCGATCGCATTGATGGCGAGCGGCAGGAACAGGGTCAGCGGTGTCCACCAGGGCGTCAGCGCGATCGCGAAGGCGGCCGTCGTCGCCACGAACGAGATGATGAGGCCGATCCAGGCCATCCGCGCCGTGCCGTGCCGCAGCACCAATCGGGACATCGCGAAATTGCCCGCCATGTAGCCGAGGGCGTTGAGGATGAAGTAGGCGCCGTAGGTATCGGAGCCCCGCCCCATCGTCTCGACCACGATGAACGGCGCTGCCGCGATGAAGGCGAAGAAGGCGGCCGAGGTCATCGCCAGCGCCATCACATTGCGGATGAAGCTGCGGTCGCGCGCCAGGTCCGGGAACGCTCGGAAAATGCCGATGAGCGAGGTCCGCAGGCCGACATTCGGCGCCGTCTCGGGCAGGCGCATGCCGACCAGCACCAGCACGATCGCGGCAGCAGCCGCCATCGACCAGAAGATCATGCGCCAGCCGAGATTGGTCTCGATGTGGCCGCCGAGATAGGGCGTGATCATCGGCGCCACGACCATCACCATAGTCACGGTCGCGATCTGGCGGGCGGCCTGGTCGCGGCTGGCCGTGTCGCGGATGATGGCGCGCGCCAAAGCGAAGGTGGTTCCAGCGCCGGCGCCCTCGAGCACGCGCGCGAACAACAGGGTTCCGGCAGTGTCGGCGAGGGCGCCGAGTATTGAGCCGGCCATGAAGACTGCGGTGCCGGCCAGGACGCAGGGGCGGCGCCCGAAGCGGTCGGAGAGCGGGCCGACGATGAGCTGCGTCAGCGCGACCGCCACCAGGAAGAGCGTCAGCGTCAGCTGGATCGTCGCATAGCTGGTGGCGAAGTTGCGGGCGAGCGCCGGCGTCGCCGGAGCCAGCATGTTGAGCGCGATCGGCTGCAGCGTCGAGATCGCGACGAGGACGGTGAGGGACGGCTTGGGGATCATAGCGGCTTGTCGCCCTCAGGCTTCAGCTGCGAATCGGGGCGGACGCGCTGGCGGTGCAAGGTGTAGAGGCCGCTGCCGACGATCAGCGCGATGCCGGCGAAGGCGATCTTGTCCGGCGTCTCGCCCCAGACCAGCCAGCCGATCAGGACGGCGATGAGCACGACGGAGTAGCGATAGCCCGCGACGACGCCGACATCGGTGTTGCGGAAGGCGCTGATGACGCAGAAGCCGCCAGCCGTCACCAGGAGCGCGGCGACTGCGAGATAGATGAGCTCGATCCGCCAGGGCGATTGCCAGGTCTCCAGCGCTCCCATGCTCAGGCTGAGCATGCCGACGATCACGGTCGTGGTCAGCGAGATCACGGTCGAAGGCACGTCGTCGCCGACCATCCGGGTCATCAGGTCGCGGATGGCGACCAGACAGGCGCTGGCGAGGGCGATCAGCGCGGCGAGGCTGAAACCCTCGGCGCCGGGGCGCATCACGATCAGGACGCCGATGAAGCCGACCGCCAGCGCGACCGTCCGGCGCCAGCCGACCGTTTCGATCCGCAAGAGCACCGCCAACACGACGATGAGCAGCGGCGAGGCCATCGCGATCGCGGTGATGTTGGCGAGTGGCAGTACGCCAATTGCCCAGATGAAGGTCTGCGCACACAGTGCCTCGATCACCCCGCGCCCGAGCACGATCGGCTTCAGCCCGAGCGGCAACTTGCGCCAGTCGCCCATCATTGTGACCATCAGGAGGCCCACGACGATGGCGAAGCAGGTGCGCAACGCCACCGCCTGCCCGGTCGGGAAGGCTTCGCGGGCGAGCTTCATCAGCGCGTCGTTGCAGCAGAAGAGCGACATCGCCATCATCATGGCGATGATGCCGCGACGGTTTTGGACGGCGGTGGCCAAGGCGGTTCCTGTCGAGCCCTCGCAGGCTCAGGCGTCGAAGCGGGAAAGGGAGAAGGCGGAGAGGTCGAAGGCCGGGCGGACGCTTGTCGAGAGATCGGCCAGGATTTCGCCGATCGCGCTGGCGAATTTGAAGCCATGGCCCGAGCAGGCCGAGGCGAACACCGCCTGCGGCACGCCGGGCACAGTGTCGATGACGAAATCCTCGTCGGGCGAGACCGTATAGACGCAGCCCTTCGTCGTCAGCGGCTCGCCATTGGCGTCGGGAAGATAGCGCGCCAGGCATTCGCGGATCAGCCTGATCTGGTTCGGGCTCGGCGTGCGGTCCGGCTGGCGCGGATCCATCGGCTCGCGGGCGAAATGCGGTCCGCCAAGCTTGAAGCCGGGATGTTCGTAGAGCGGGAAGCCGTAGAACGTGCCTTCCTCGGCGCTGAGGATGAAGACCGGGAAGGCGCCTTCGCGGAACAGCTCCGGGCGACGCGTGGTGAACCAGCCGATCGCCTGGCGCACCGTCGTCATCCGTCGCGCCAGCTCCGGCACCGCATCGGCGATCCAGCCGCCGGAGGTGATCACCAGCCGCCCGGCCGAATAGGTCGTTCGCTCGGTCCGGACGGTGACGCCGCCATCGGCTGTCGGCTGCCAATCGAGCATCGGCTCGCCGGTGCGGATATCGGCGCCTCTCGACTGCGCCAGCCCGACATGGGCGTAGATCGCCTTCTCCGAGGCGACGAAGCCGCCGCCCGCCTGCCACAGGCCGATATGCCCCTCGGGCAGATGGAAGGCCGGGAAGCGGCGGGAAATCTCGTCGCGGTCGAGCACCTCGTGCTCAAGCCCATGATCGATGCAGGATTTCAGCGACGATTCGACCGGGCCGAGCCCTTCCGGCGCAAGGTCGAGCGAGCCGGTGACGTGCAGAAGCTTCAGCCCGGCTGCCTCGCCGGTTTCGCTCCAGAGCTGGTGTGCCCGCTTGACGATCGGCACATAGTGCGAGCCCTCGAAATAGGCGAGGCGGATGATCCGCGTCAGCCCGTGCGACGAGCCCATCGCGTGGCCGAGGTCGAAGCGTTCGAGGCCGAGCACCTTGAGGCCGCGCTTCGCCAGGTGCCAGCAGGCGGCGGAGCCCATCGCACCGACGCCGGCGACGATCACGTCGTATTGCGATGAGCTCATGGAAAGGTCCTGGACGGAGCCGACTTCATCCGTCGGTCGGATCTGCCTGCAATCTAGGCGGGCGGGCGGTTCGGGTCCATCCCGCCTGGTGGGTGAGCGCATACGCGCAGCAGGCAGGGCAGCGGCCGGGCGCAATGGAAAACCGCGCTTCGAGCGGCTGACTTCAGGCTTTTGTTAACCCTGTTGGCGGCATAGTCCGGCATCCTGTTTCGCCTCGGGAATGCCTATGCTTGCTCGCTCCGTCTGGCGCCTGTTGGGCCGCGCCGGCCCCGCTGCCGCGCCGGCTGTGCCGCAGGCCGTGGTCGAGATGCCTCAACCGCCGCTGTCCGCTCCTGCCGAGACCTCGATCAGCGAGGCGATCAACGAGCTGGAGAGCGATGTCGTCGCTGCGATGCGCCGTCTCAATGACGGGCTCGATCAGGCTGAGGATTGTTCCCAGCGCTCGGAAGTCCGCTCCCAGGAAATCCGTGGCGGTATGGCCGAATTGCGCGACGCGGCTGTGCTGGCAAGCGAGAACTCCTCGTCGCTGGCGACAGCGACCCTGCAGGTCTCGGAGGCTGCCGAGCGGGTTGGTGCCGCCATGTCCGGAGCCCGCGATATGCTCGACAACGCCGCCGAGCGCGCCGCCGAGGCGACGGCGATGATCAACGGGCTCGCAGCGGCGACCGGCGAGATCCGCTCGATCGTCGATGCCATCGCTGACATCGCCCGCCAGACCAATCTGCTCGCCCTCAACGCCACCATCGAGGCAGCCCGCGCCGGCGAGGCCGGCAGGGGTTTCGGCGTCGTCGCGCAGGAGGTGAAGTCGCTCTCGCTCGGTGTGCGCGAGGCGGCCGAGCATATCCGCAACCAGGTCGATCGGCTGAACCAGGCGGCGCAGGGGTCGGCCGCCGTCGTCACTGACGCGTTCCGCCTCGTCGGCGAGGTCAACCCGGTCATGGCGACCGTGGGCGAGGCCTCGCAGGAACAGGCGGCCGCGGCCGCGGAACTGTCGCGCAGTGCCGAAGCGACCGCCCGTTTCATCGAGACGGTGCGTGACCGCGTCACTGAGGTCGATCGCGTCGCGCTCGCCGCCGCCCAGGAGAATGTCGATGCCAGGCGCGCCCTCGCTGAAGGTGCGCGCCAGGCGGAGGGGTTGCTGGAGCGCTTCGTGCCGACCCTGCGACACACCGTCTTCGCCGACAGGCGCCAGCATGACCGCTTTCCGGCCGAGTGCCCGGTCCGACTGGAGATCGCTGGGCGAGTGGTCGCCGGTCAGACCATTGACCTCGGCTTCGGCGGCGCGTTGCTGTCGGTCGCCGATACCGAGCTGAAGGCACGGGCACGAGGCACGATCGCCGTCGAGGATCTGCCGCCGCTGCCCTGCCGGGTGATGGCGCGCAGCGATCTCGGCGTTCACATCGCCTTCGAGCGCGGCGATGACGCCGCTCATGCGGCGCTGCACCGGCGGCTCGCCGAGATCGAGGAGAGCTACCGTCCGCTGATCGAGCAGACCCAGGAATTCGCGCACCAGGTCGCGGCCCTGCTCGAAGCGGCACTGCGCACCGGCCGGCTGAGCGAGGACGACCTGTTCGATACCGACTACGTCGCGGTGCCGGAGTCCAATCCGCGCCAGTTCGCCAATCGGGCGTTGCCCGCGCTGCAGGCGATCCTGCCGCCGGTGATGGAGCAGGCCAAGGCGAGCGATCCGCGCCTCGTCTTCACCTTGCCGATCGACCGGAACGGCTATGTCCCGGTGCACCACCCCGAATACTCGCAGCCCCAGCGGCCGGGCGACCCGGATTGGGACGCCGCCTATAGTCGCGACCGCCGCATCTTCGACGACCGCGCCGGCATCACCGCCGCGCGCTCGGCGCGGCCCTTCATCATCCAGTCCTATCAGCGCGACATGGGCAGCTCGGGCATCCAGTTGATGCGCGAGGTCGATGCACCGGTGCGGGTCGCCGGCCGCCATTGGGGCGGCGTGCGCATGGCCTATCGCATGGCGTGACGCGGGACACCGCCGTCATTCCGGGGCAGGCGCTGATGCGCCGTCCCGGAATGACGGTGTGGTCAGCGCCCGGCCGCCAGGATCGCGTCGATCCAGCGCTGCGAGGTCAGGGCTTCCTCGCCGGTCACCACGGGATCGCGCTTGGCCTCGATCGCGTCGAGGAAATCGGCGATCACGGCGCGATGGGCATCATGCGGGAAGTCCATAATGTTGGCGCCGCTGCCGGTGTTGCCCTCGGCCTCGACCACCTCGGAGTGCCCGTCGAGGAAGGAGAGCTGCAGGCGCCCGCCGACCAGCGCCGCATGGCCCTTGCTGCCGATGATCTCGATGCGCTCGGGGTGGCCGGGATGGGCGGCGGTGGTGGTCACCAGCGTCGCTGGCGCGCCATCGCCCGTCTCCAGCAGGGCGCCGACATAGTCCTCGGTCTCCATTCTGTGCAGCCTGGTGGTGCGCACCTGCGCCGCGACGACCCTGGAGACACCGACCAGCGAGCGGAACAGGTCGAAGGAGTGGATTGCCTGCGTCAGCAGGACGCCGCCGCCATCGCGCGCCATCGTGCCGCGGCCGGGCTCGTCGTAATAGCTTTGCGGCCGCCACCACGGCACCTGCAGCAGTGCCGCCTCGACAGTGCCGAGCTCGCCGCTGTCCAGCGCCGCCTTTAGCCTGAGGCTCGCCGGCCGGAAGCGATGCTGCAGCACGACGCCGAAGGCCTTGCCCGAGGCCCGCGCCGCCGCGACCAGCTCCTCGCCACGCGCGACCGTGAGTTCCAGCGGCTTTTCGACCAGCACATGCTTGCCGGCGGCTAGGCAGCGCGCCCCGACATCGCGATGGCTGGATGGCGGCGTCAGCACGATGACTGCCTCGACGCCGTTATCGGCGAGGATGGCGTCGATATCGGTCGTGCTCGGGAAGGGGAACTGGCTGCGATAGGCATCGAGCCGCTCCTGCGAGCGGCTGACCACGTGCCGGACATCGACCCGGCTGCCTAAGTCGACCAGGCTGCGGGAATGGGGCAGGGCAGCCGGCCCCAGGCCGACGACGGCGATGCCGATCTTGCGTGTCACTTGGCGTCGGTTCCTCTGATCGGCAGGCGCACGGCCCGGTCCTGCGCATGCAAGGCGAGCCGGCAGACCGTGAACATGTGCTGCTGCGTCGCCGCCGTCTCGCTGCGATCGGCAATGTCGGCGATGAGGGCGCGAAAATAGGTCAGCGGTTCGCTGGAGGCGTCGATATGGCGGGTGCCGGTCTTGTCGACCAGGAAGAGATGGTCGGTGCCGGGCCGGCCGGCGATGTCGACATATTTGCGCAGCTCGATCGTGCCTTCGGTGCCGAGGATGGTGAGCCGCCCGTCGCCCCAGGTCGGCAGCCCGTCGGCGGTGAACCAGTCGACGCGGATAAAGCCGCTCGCCCGGTCGCTACGGAGCAGTATCTCGCCGAAATCCTCGAATTCCGGCAGGTCGGGCGTCCCAAAATGGCCGATGCCGGAGGTTGCGATCTCGGCGTCCTGAGAGCCGGTGAAATGCAGGAACTGGTCGATCTGGTGCGAGGCGATATCGGTCAGGATGCCGCCGAAATAGCGCTTGTCGAAGAACCAGTCCGGCCGGATCGCCCGGTTGAGGCGGTGCGGTCCGAGGCCCACCGTCTGCACCACGCGCCCGATCGCGCCGTCGGCGGTCAGCTTCCCCGCGACGATGGTGGCAGGAACGACGAAGCGCTCGGAGAAGCAGACCGAAAAGATCCGCCCGGTCTCCGCAACGGCCCGCTCGACCTCGGCGAGTTGCTCGAAGCTGGTGACGCCCGGCTTGTCGACCATCACGTCCTTGCCGGCCCGCATCGCCCGGATGGCGAGATCCGCCCGCTCCGAGGGGATGCCGGCGCAGACGATGAGGTCGATCGAGGGATCGTCGAGCAGCCGCTGCCCTTCCGCCTCCCGCAATTGCGGGAAGCGCTCGCGGAAGCCGTCGAGCACGCGAGGATCGCTGGTCTGGAGATCGAAGCCGGCGCAATCCGCGCCGGCTTCGAGGAGACCGCCGACCATATGGTAGATATGGCGGTGGTCGAGGCCGATGGCTGCGAAGCGCATGCTACTTCGGCGCGTGGCCGACGCCGATTTCCTGATCCCAGCGCCGGAAGGCGGCGACCAGGCGCTCAGGCGTCAGCGGCGGGCGGGTCGGCAGGCTGCCGATCAGCCCGTCATATTCGGGGCGGCCGTATTCCTTGATCACGTCCTGGCTGTCCTGCGGGGCCATGGCGAGGGTCACGCCCTTCACCGCCGGACCCGGATAGAAATAGCCCTTGTCGTAGGTTGCGGCCTGGGCCTCGGGCTTCAGCATGTAGGACATCAGCGCCAGGATCACCGGGACCTTCGCCGCGGCGACGCCCTTGGGGATGCACATGAACTGGGTGTCGGGGATCCAGTGCGTGTTGGCGAGGACGAAGACCTTGGCCTCCTTCGGCACGATGCCGAGCGCGCGCGGGTTGATGTCCCAGCCCAGCGTCGAGACGATGACGTCGCGCGTGCCTTCGCCAAGCTCCTTCATCGTCGGCGTGGTGCCGCCGGGATAGTAGTCGATGCCGGTGCCGAGCTCCTTGAGATAGGCCCAGCTCTTGGCCCAGCCGTTCATTGGGTCGCTCGGGTCGCTGTCGCCGAGGATGTAGGGCAGGCCCTGCAGGAAGGTCCAGCCCGGGCCGGAATTGAGCGGGCGGGCATAGGTGAAGCGGTTCTTGTTCTGCTTGACATAGGCGAGGAACTCCTCGGCCGTCTTGGGCACGGTCTTCAGCCGGTCGAGCGCATATTCGAACAGCGGGCCGGACGGCGAGTAGACGACGGCGACGCCTTCGTTCTGGCCGAAATTGCGCTGCATCATCAGCGCCTGCTCGTGATAGACCTCCTCGGCCTTCGGCAGGGCGGCGGTGTGCGACTTCCAGACGTCGATCCACAGGCCCTGCTGGATACCGTCCGACATCGCGCCCGGCCCGGTCAGCACCATGTCGATGTCGACGCGGTTGGCGTCCTGCTGGGCCTTGAGCTTGGCCGGCAGCTCCGGTGACGGCGCGCGCGAGAAGTTCAGGCGCGAGATCAGCTTCGGATTGTCCTTGGCGAACTTCTCGATCGCGGCCTGCGTCAATTGCAGGTTGCCGGCGACGTCGATGATGTTCAGCGCGACCGGGCTAGCCGGCATCGCGCCCTGGGCGAAGGCTCCGCCGGCGGAGAGCGCGGCGAGACTGGAAGCGCCGGCGATGACGCCGCGCCGTGTCAGATGGCTCATGATACCTCCCTGTGCTGGCCTGCTTTGCTGCGGCCTTGCCATGTATACTAGTACACCAGAGCCGACAGGCAAGATGCGACGAAAGCAGGGGCGGGCTGCGTGGGGCTGGAGGGTTTCGCTGGTTGGCCGGGCGTCGCGGGAGCAGCTTTCGAATGTGCCACTGACCCTTGCAATGTCGACAGCGTTCAAGATGAACGCTACGTCATCGCAAGGGCGACAATCGGGTATGGGGATGCGCGAAGCAGGGATCAGCCTGGCTGGTACGCTCATTGTGGTCTTTGCCCGCTTCATCACGGCGGTCCGCGGACGATGGGACGGTGTCGCGCCGACCGGCGAACAGCGCGTTTATTTCGCCAATCATGCCAGCCATGGCGATTTCGTCCTGATCTGGACGGTGTTGCCGCGCCGCATGCGGTTCGCGACCCGGCCGGTCGCCGGCAGCGATTACTGGCTGAAGAGCAGCCTTCGGCGTTTCATCGGTCGCGATGTCTTCAACGCCGTCCTGATCGACCGCGATCGTGAGAGCCGAACGAGTGATCCGGTCGTCCAGATGACGGAGGCGCTCGACGCCGGCTCATCTCTCATCGTGTTCCCGGAAGGGACCCGCAACACCACGGATGCTCGGCTTCTGCCGTTCAAGAGCGGGCTGTTCCATCTGGCGCAGGCGCGGCCGAACGTGGCGCTCGTGCCGGTATGGATCGACAATCTCAACCGGGTCATGCCGAAGGGCGAGTTCGTGCCGGTACCGTTGATCTGCACCGTCACCTTCGGCGCTGCTCTCTCGATCGCCAGCACCGAGACGAAGCAGGACTTCCTGGCCAGGGCCGAAGCGGCGCTGCTTGCTTTGTCGCCGAAGGCGAGCGCGCCATGACGATGCCGCATCCCGATCTCGTCGCCGTGCTGGGCTGCCTGCTCGCCGTGCTGGTCCTGGCTTCCGCTGTCGGCTACGTGCTGCAGCGCCGGCTTTCGCCCGATGGCTCGAACGCCGTGGTCGAGAACCTGAACGACCGCATCCGCGCCTGGTGGATCATGGTCGTGCTGATGGGGCTGGCCCTGATCGGCGGCAAGACCGGCGTGACGCTGCTCTTCGCCTTCTGCTCGTTCGCGGCCCTGCGTGAGTTCATCACGCTGACGAACACGCGGCGCGCCGACCATTGGGCCCTGGCGGCCGGCTTCTTCATCATGCTGCCGGTGCAGTACTACCTGATCTGGATCGAGTGGTACGGCCTCTACTCGATCTTCATTCCCGTCTACGCTTTCCTGCTCATGCCGATCATCGCGGCGGCACGCGGCGACACCGAACATTTTCTCGTGCGCATCGCCGAAGTTCAGTGGGCGCTGATGATCTGCGTCTTCTGCACCTCGCACGTACCGGCGCTGCTCAGCCTCGACATTCCCGGCTATGAAGGGCGCAACGTCCTCCTGATCGCCTTTCTCGTCATCGTCGTGCAGATGAGCGATGTCCTGCAATACGTCTGGGGCAAGCTTCTCGGCCGCACCAAGATCGCGCCGAGGCTGTCGCCGTCCAAAACGGTCGAGGGCTTCGTCGGCGGCGCGCTCAGTGCGACGGCCGTCGGTGCCGGGCTGTCCTGGATGACACCGTTCACGCCGCTGCAGGCCGCTTTCCTGGCGCTGGTCATCGTCGTGATGGGCTTCTTCGGCGGGCTCGTCATGTCGGCGATCAAGCGCGATCGCGGCATCAAGGATTGGGGCCACCTGATCGCCGGCCATGGCGGCTTCCTCGACCGGCTCGATTCGGTGGTGTTCTCCGCCCCGATCTTCTTCCACCTCGTTCGTTACGGCTGGTCGACCACGTGAGCGCGCCACTCGCGCGCCTGATGCGAAGCAGCATCGTGCATGTTGCCTTCGCCTTCATCGCCATGGGCAGCTGGGCGGCTTTCGCCAACCGCGCCCATCCGATGCCGGTACCGCTCATCGCCGGGCTGATCCAGGGCATGCTCTCGGCCGTCATCACGCTGGTCCTGAAGCGGGGCATCGAAGCGCTGGCCAGGCGCTTCTCCGGACTGACCGCGCTGCTGGCTCCGCCCCTGATTGCCGGGCTCGTCTCGGCCAGTGTGCTGACCATCATCCATACGATCGGCGGCACGCCCGAAATCGCCAGGACGATCGCCGTGCCGCTGACCGTCGCGACCAGCTATGCGGCGCTCTACAATCTCTCGCTGTGGCGGAGCAGGAAGGCGATGAACCATGGTGCGGGATGACGACCGGCGACCACTCGCGAGCCGCGATTCCGGCTGGGCTCGGGGCATTGCGCGCCGGCTGAGCGCCGTCGACATCACGCCGAACCAGATCTCGATGGCGAGCATGGTGATGGCAGGGGTGGCCGGCGCTGCCTTCTGGCTCGCGAGCACGGCGGCTTCCGGGCCGCGCGCCGCCCTGCTGCTTGCCGCGGCCCTGTTCTGTCAGCTCAGGCTGCTCTGCAATCTCTTCGACGGAATGGTGGCGATCGAGGGTGGCAAGCAGGCCGCCGATGGGCCGTTCTGGAACGAGTTTCCCGACCGGATCGCCGATATCCTCATTCTGACGGGCGCGGGCTATGGCGCCGGCGTGCCGGCCCTGGGCTGGGCGGCGGCCGGGTTTGCCGTGCTGACCGCCTATACCCGTGAGCTCGGGCGCAATTGCGGGCTGCCGGCCGACTTCTCCGGCCCGATGGCCAAGCAGCACCGCATGGCGACGATCACGGCTGCGGCGCTCCTGTCGCTGCTGGAGCCGCTGTGGCGAGGTCAGAACGAGGTGCTGGTCATCGCGCTCTGGCTCATCGCGGCAGGCGCTGCCGTGACCGCCCTCAGGCGGGCGACGAACATCGTGCGCGGATTGCGCGCCCGCTGAGCTTGGTCGAGGCCTGCTGGATGCCAACTCTTACGAGCCGCGTGGCCCTCAACCTCCGGTCACGCTCATATGCCGGCCGACCGCGGCGCGCGGCTGGCGCCGGTCGATGACGAAGTCGTGGCCCTTGGGCTTGCGCGAGATCGCTTCTTCCATCGCCCTGTAGAGCAGGGCGTCGTCGCTGGAAGCACGGATCGGGGCGCGCAGATCAGCAGCGTCCTCCTGGCCGAGGCACATATAGAGCGTGCCGGTGCAGGTCAGGCGCACGCGGTTGCAGCTCTCGCAGAAATTATGGGTCATCGGCGTGATGAAGCCGATCAGCCCGCCGGTTTCGCGCACCCGGACATAGCGCGCCGGCCCGCCGGTCCGGTACGGGTCGTCGTCGAGCGTGTAGCGGTCCATCAGCTTGGCCCGCACCATGGAAAGCGGCAGGAACTGGTCGAGTCGTGCCGGCTCGATGTCGCCGAGCGGCATCACCTCGATCAGCGTCAGGTCCATGCCGAGCCCGTGGGCCCAGTGCATCAACCCCTCGATCTCGTCCTCGTTGACGCCCTTCAGCGCCACAGCATTGATTTTGACGCGCAGGCCGGCAGCACGCGCCGCCTCGATGCCGGCGAGCACCTTGGAGAGGTCGCCCCAGCGCGTGATCTTGCGGAATTTTTCGGGATCGAGCGTGTCGAGCGAGACGTTGACGCGGCGCACGCCGCAATCGGCCAGCTCCTGCGCATAGCGGGAAAGCTGCGAGCCGTTGGTGGTCAAGGTCAGCTCGTCGAGTGCACCTGACGTCAGATGGCGCGAGAGCGAGCGGAACAGATTCATGATGTCGCGCCTGACCAGCGGTTCGCCGCCGGTGATGCGCAGCTTGCGTGTGCCGCGCGAGACGAAGGCGGTGGCGACGCGGTCGACCTCTTCGAGCGTCAAGAGATCGCGCTTCGGCAGGAAGGCCATGTCCTCGGACATGCAGTAGACGCAGCGGAAATCGCAGCGATCCGTTACCGAGATGCGCAGATAGGAGATGTCGCGGCCGAACGGGTCGGTCAACGGCGCACGCATCAAGGGTCTGACAGGGTCGTGGAGCACGACGGCTTTACATCCTTGGGCGATGGCGGTCTTCCGGCGCAGTGCGCCTGCCACCACTCTGATATAGGAAGCCAGCATCCTCGGCAGCAAGCCCGGGGTCAAGCGCGCCAAAGGCCGCAAGCGGTTCTGGAGAAACACGAAGATGTCAGATTGGCCGAGCGAGATCCGCCTGTCGAAGGACCGCCGCACCCTGCATGTCACCTTCGAGAGCGGCGAGAGCCATGCGCTTTCCGCCGAATTGCTGCGCGTCGAGAGCCCCTCAGCCGAGGTCCAGGGCCATGGCCCGACGCAGAAGCAGACCGTGCCGGGCAAGCGCGATGTCGAGATACTCAAGGTCGAGCCGGTCGGTCATTACGCCGTCCGCCTGACCTTCGACGACATGCACGATACCGGCATCTATGGCTGGGACTATCTGCGCGAGCTCGGCCGTGATGGCGAGGCGAAGCTGCAGGCCTATCTCGACGATCTCGCAGCGAAGGGGCTGTCGCGGGAGCGGGTGCGGCGAGGCTAGGGGGTGCTAGTGGCTCCGCTGGCCGGCGTTCGCATTGCCACCGCCCAAGCGAGGCCATTTTCCCGGGCCGTGAGCGGTCTCCTGGCGAGCAGATCAATCTCTCTCGTATGGTGTCAACGCGCCGGCGGTAACAAGGTGGCGGGCGGTGCTGCCTCAGCGTAGCTGGTTCACCAACTCCCCAAGTGCTGTGAGCCCCGTGCTGCGAATCGTTCGGAAGTCGTGCGTTCCATCGACAACGAAGAATTTCGCATCCTTGCCTGCCGTCTTGAGTGCATCGACATAGCGCTGAGCGATCACCGGAGCCGTATTGTCGTCGTCTCTGCCGGTGATCGCGATCACCCTGGCCGTTTCCGCCATGCCTGCGACGAGCTCAATCGGTGAGAGGCTGCGCCTCCAACCGGGCCTCCAATATCGGATATCACATGGGCAGGACGTCAGCACGGAGCCGGCCAGAAGCTCCGGGCGGCGGCCCATGACATTCGCAAGGATGGCCGAGCCACCCGAGTGCCCGAAACCCAAGACCGTCTTCGCTCGGAAGCGTTCCTTCAACTGGGCGATGGCATCCGCGACCGTCGCGACGACCTCCTCGGTATAACAGTCGCGGCGGCCGCAATCCGAGCCCTCGCTCGTTCGGCTGTCACGATCGAAATAGCCGGGCCGGATCAGAACGATAGCACGAGCACCGGGCAGGTTTTTCACGAAGCTCTGCGCCGAGCTGAGCATGTAGTCGCCGTTGCGGCCGTTCGATACGTCACCGTGGAGGAAAATGGCTATGACGTCGGTCGCCGTCCCCTCGGATGCATAGCCCTTGAAGACGAGACCGTTGACGCAATCGTCGACGCCGGCACAGGCCGATGCCGGGCCTCCAGAAACGGCTAGGAGGATGGCCAGCATCAAACCGGTCAGAATTGTCTTCGTCATGACGACCGCTCTCACATCTATCTACCTGGAAACAAAAAGGCCGACACGAGGCCGGCCTTCGCGAACTGCGAAGCGCCCGCCACTCCCGGCATCCTCCCTCATCGGCGGAGCAGGTTCTGCTCATCCTCCCGCGCGCTGAGGGCGCTGCGGCACGATAAAGCCGCCGGATTGATGCGCCCAGAGGTCGGCATAGAGCCCGCCGGCGGCGAGCAGGTCCGCATGGGTGCCCTGCTCGACGATGCGGCCGGCGTCCATCACCACGAGGCGGTCCATGAGCTGAAGCGTGGAGAGCCGATGGGCGATGGCGATGACCGTCCTGCCGCGCATCAGCTCCGCGAGGGCTTCCTGGATCGCGGCCTCGACCTGCGAGTCGAGGGATGACGTCGCCTCGTCGAGCAGGAGGATCGGGGCGTCCTTCAGGATCACCCGGGCGATGGCGATGCGCTGGCGCTGCCCGCCGGAGAGCTTGACGCCGCGCTCGCCGACGAAGGCCTCGAAGCCCTGGCGTCCCTTGCCGTCCACGAGTTTGTCGATGAAGGCATCTGCCTGCGCCTTTCGGGCGGCATCGCGCATCATGCGTTCGTCGGCCTCCTGGCGGGCATAGAGGATGTTCTCGCCGATGGAGCGATGCAAAAGCGAAGAGTCCTGGGCCACCACCGCGATCCGGGCGCGCAGCGATTCCTCGGTGACATGGGCGATGTCCTGCCCGTCGATCAGGATGCGGCCCGATTGCGGTTCATAGAAGCGCAGCAGCAGATTGATGAGCGTCGACTTGCCCGCGCCGGAGCGCCCGACGAGGCCGACCTTTTCACCGGCGCCGATGGTCAAAGACAGCCCGTCCACCACGCGGTGCGGCATGCTGTAGTGGAAATGCAGATTCTCGAACCGGATCTCGCCATTCCGGGCCTCGAGCGGGTGCGCATCGGGCTTGTCGAGCTGGCTGAGCGGCTGCGCGATGGTTTTCATGCCCTCCTGCACGACGCCGATGTTCTCGAATATCCCCGCGATCTCGAACGCCACCCAGCCCGACATGGCGATGATCTGGGTGGTGAGGAGAAGGGCAGTCGTCAGCGTCCCCGCATCGACGCGTCCCTCGGAGAAAAGCCAGACGCCGATACCGCCGGTCGTGACCAGCAGGACCGCGTTGAGGCAGATCAGGCAAAACACGTAGACGGTATTGAGCTGCTGCTGGCGGGCGAAAGCGGTCTGGAAGCGGAGGAATCCGTCGCGGATATAGGCGTCGTCATCGGCCCGACGCCCGAACAGCTTGACCGTCATCATGTTGGTGAACGTGTCGACGACCTTCCCGGAGATCGCTGAGCGCGTCTCCGAGGTTTCGCGGGATCTGACCTGCACTTTCGGCAGCGTATAGGCGAGGAGCCCACCATAGAACAGAAACCAGACCAGCATCGGCGCCGCCAGGCGAAGGTCCTGCGTGCCGAGAAGACCGATCGCGGTCGCGCCGAAGACGAGTATCTGCCAGACCGCCCGAACGAAGGCGACGATGCTTTCCCGTAGCGGCCGGGCCGTTTGCATCACCCGGCTGGCCAGCCGTCCGGCGAAGTCGTCCTGGAAGAAGGCGAGCGGCTGGCGGACGACATGCCAGTAGTTCTGCCAGTGGATCAGCGTCGTGAAGGAGACCGCAATCGAGTGGTTCACGAGCAGGCGGAACAGGATGGTGCCGAGCGGCCGGACCACGAGCACGATCGCCGCCATGATCAGAAGCAGCTGGCCGGCAGCGTCGAAAACCCGCTCGCGCGGTACCGACGACAGCACGGAGACGAGGCGGCCGATCAGATAGGGCACCACCGCCTCGATGACGGCGAGCGTGAAGCCGATCAGGAACAGGGCAGCGAACAGGCCCTTCGCCTGGCGCACGAAATGCCAATAGAACGATAGGAGACCGCCGGGGGGCTGGCCCGGAGGCGATGCGGTCGGGTCGACAATCGAATCGAAAAACCTGAACATCGCACCTTATTGCAGCGGGCGCGCCACGGCGGTCCACAACTTATGCGAATGAAAAAGGCCGGCGCGAGGCCGGCCTTTCTGAAGCTCAGACCGTATTGTCGCTCAGCGGGCGACGACGACGCGGGTGCCGACCTTGGCGCGCTCGTAGAGGTCGATCACGTCCTCGTTCAGCATGCGGATGCAGCCGGAGGAGACCGCCTGGCCGATCGTCTCCGGCTCGTTCGAGCCGTGGATGCGGTAGAGGGTCGAGCCGAGATACATGGCGCGGGCGCCGAGCGGATTCTCCGGGCCGCCGGGCATGAAGCGCGGCAGATCGGGGCGGCGCTTCAGCATCTGCGCCGGCGGGGTCCAGCCCGGCCACTCGGCCTTGCGGGTGACGGTCTGCGAGCCGGCCCAGTCGAAGCCCGGGCGGCCGACGCCAACACCGTAGCGGACGGCCTTGCCATCGGGCAGCACGAAATAGAGGCGGCGCTCGCTCGTGTTGATCACGATCGTGCCGGGGCGATAGGTGCCGCTGAAGGAGACGACCTCGCGCGGGATCGCGGTCGCCTGCGCCTTGGCAGGGTCGACATAGGTGACGAGCGGCTGACGGGTGAGCGGGTCGATCTCGGCGACAGCGGCGGTCGCCGTGGCCGCGACGGCCGTGCCGGCGATCAGGGCCAAACGGAAGAAGCGGAGCATTGCGGCCTCGGTGGGATTGCGGGGTGGCGGGCGCGGAGAAAGGTGACGGAAAAACGTCAACAATTCCCCAAATCTCTGGCAGAGCGTGGGCTGTCGTTCAATCGATCGGCGTTCACATCGGCGCGACCTTCCGAGCTTTGAAGGCGCCCGTTGCCGGTGTGCAACAGGCGTAGGCGTCTGGAGGCTGCTTGGCCCGATCTGGGCGGCTTTCGGGCGGAAGGAAGGCGAGCAATTTTGGGAACCGGGCAGCTGGCGGCGCGTTCTCATCGCGCCGTATGCACGCTCGGCGCACATCGACCCCGATGCGGCAACTTATCATTCGCCGGTCGAGTCATTGCCTGCGTGGGTTGCCTTCCGCGATTCGGCTCGTGATTTCGCCGCCCGTCATCCGCGCGAGATTGTGAGCAGCCTCTGATGGCTTCGCCGATTGCCGTTAACCGGCCGTTCGCCTAATATTCAGATAGAGGGGCAACTTCCGATTGCAAAGCCGGGCGGGCTCTGGTCCGCTTCAGGCAATCGCCGGGAAGCTCGCCATGCCTGCGTGCCAACTCAATGCCGGACCAGACGAACTCGCTGCCCTCGGAACAGCGTTTCACGAGGCGTGGCGGCATGTCGGCCCGATCGACGGGCCGTTCGAGAATCCCCATCGCGAATGGCTCGCGCGCCTGATTCTCGGCCTGCGCCGCTCCGGTCATTCCGGCGACATCACGCTGCTCGCGATCGAGCAGTTCCAGGCGACCTCGCCCTTGGCCGAATGGGCGAGCAGCACGCAAGGCGCGCAGCAGAGCCCTGAGCGCATCCGCCACGGCTGAGCGCCACCCGCGGCGACCATATCTCTCCAACTGACCTGAATTCAGGCCGGTGCCCGCATGGCGGGCAACGTTGCCGTAATCTTCGCCCGCAATCTGCTCCCTGCTGACCCGGTCCGATGAACGGACCTGCGCGTCGGCGGCGATCATGCCGCCGCAAGGAGCCTTTGATGAAGCGTCTTATCCCGATCGCCGGCCTCGGCCTGCTGGCCCTGCTCGCGGTCCCGGCCATGGCGGCCGATCGTCCCGCGCGCGTGCAGCAATACCAGCCGGCCTATTCTGCTCCGCGCGCCTATAACTGGAACGGCATCTATGCCGGTGTGCATGCTGGCGCGGCCTTCGACCGTTTCGAGGGAACCGCCAAGAAGAGCCGCAATGAAATCCTGCTCGGCGGCCAGGTCGGCTACAACCTCCAGATGGGCGGCCTCGTCACCGGCCTCGAGGCCGACATGTCGATGAACGGCTTCGGCAAGGGCGCCAAGCGCAGCGGCGGCACCAGCGCGGACATGCGCTATCTCGGCACGCTGAAGGCCCGTGCCGGCTTCGCCTTCGACCGCCTCCTGGTCTACGGCCTCGGCGGTGTCGCCTATGGCAGCCTGAAGGCAAGCGACGGCCTGGTCTCGAAGGAGAAGAGCAAGATCGGTTATGTCGTCGGCGCCGGCGCCGAATACGGCATCACCGACAACCTCTCCGCCAAGGTCGAGTACAACTATGTCTCGCTCGGCAAGCAGAACTTCCAGTTCAACAGCGGCCGCGCCCGTGTCGGCGTCAGCGAGCATGTCGTCAAGACCGGCCTGAATTATCGATTCTGATCCCGAAATCCCGGGCCGGGAGACCGGCCCGGGTCACCTTGCGGCTGCCAGCCGCGCCAAGGCATGGATGGAGCGTGATGTGTCTGGATATTTCGCCCCTATTCCGGCATCACGTTCCATCCGTGCACCCTGAAACGACCCCTTAATGCGCGCACTGATCGTCGAGGACGAGCCTCAGCTGATGGCTTTCCTGTCCTCGCTCCTCACCAATGCCGGGCTGATCGCCGATCGCACGACCACGATCGATGCGGCGCTGGCGGCCCTGCGCTCGACTCCTTTCGACATCGTCATCGTCGACCGGCGCCTGCCCGATGGCGACGGGTTGTCGATCGTCAAGGCGCTGAGCAACTCCGATACGCGGCCTGCCTTCCTGATCTTGACCGCCCGCGACGCCAAGGCCGATGTGATCGAGGGCTTGAATGGCGGGGCGGACGACTATCTCGTGAAGCCCTTCGAGCCGGAGGAACTGCTGGCGCGCCTGCGCGTCATCATGCGCCGGCGCAATCCCAAGCGCTCGCTGGTGATCACCGCCGGCAACCTCTCGCTCGATCTCGAGGGGCGCTCTGCCTCCGTCGGCTCGGAACTGCTCGATCTGCGCCGGCGCGAGGCGCTGATCTTGGAAGCGCTGGTCCAGCGTGTCGGCCGCGTCGTCACGCGCGACGTCCTGATCGAGGCCGTCTACGGCTTCGACGACCAGATCGAGTCGAACACGCTGGAGGCGCAGATCTCGCGGCTGCGGCGCAAGCTCAAGGATGCCGGCGCACAGGTCGAGATCACCTCGCTGCGCGGCATCGGCTACATGCTGAGGGTGTCTGAAGCGGTGGCCTAGGTTCGTTCACCGTCTTTCCGGGGCAGGCCGGTAGGCCTGAGCCCGGAACCCATGAACACGATATGTCGGAACAGGACAAGCGACCCAGCCGTCGCCCGTTTCGGTGGCGTCGAGTTCATGGGTTCCGGGCTCTTCGCTTCGCGAAGCCCCGGAATGACACTCAACTCGGGCAAGAGTCTACCTTCAGCCACCGCCCTCGCTCGGCGGGAAGACGAGGCGCACCAGGGTGCCGCCGCCTGGCCTGCCGAGGATGGTGAGCGTCCCGCCATGCGCGGCCATGATGTCGCGCACGATCGTCAGGCCGAGCCCGGCTCCGGTGGAGTTTGGCGACATCCGGTTGAATGGCTCGGTCACCTGCGAGCGGTCGGAGGCTTCGATGCCGACCCCGTCATCGGCGATTTCAACCACGGCACCATCGATCACCTTGACCAGGATCGTCGATTTCGCCTGGGCATGACGCAGGGCATTGTCGACCAGATTGGCGATGGCCGCTCGAACCGTGGGCTCGTTGGCCTGGATCAGCGATCGGCGCTCGCCTTCCTCCTCCAGCGCGACATCGCCGCCATTGTTCAGGATCAAGGGCGCGAGATCGGCCAGCACCGCGCGGGCGAGCCCGTTGAGCTGCAGCGGCTCGAAGGGCAGCTCCGTGCTGTGCAGGCGGGCGAGCTGCAGCATCGACGAAACGATGGTGGTCAGCCGGCTGACATCGGTGGTGAGCGCGAGCCGCATCTGATCGTTCGGCAGCGCGTCGATCCGGCCGCGCATCACGGTCAGCGGGGTGCGCAGCTCATGCGCGACATTGTTCATGAAGCGCCGCTGCACCTCCATATTCTTGGCGATCTGGTCGAGCGCCGCGTTGAGCGCCGTGGTCAGCGGCATCAGCTCGATCGGGGTTTCCTCGGTCGGCAGCAGGCCGCGCGGCGCTCTCGGGTCGATCCGGGCAGCGGCCTCTGCGGCGCTGCGCAGCCGCTCGCCGATATAGGACACCGACATGGCGATCGCGCCTGCGATCAGCAGGCCGAAGACCACCGAGATCGCCAGCGCCGAGCCCGCGATGGCCCGCAAGTAGAAGCCGAGGATAAGATCCCAGCCCGGTCGGCCGCCGCCGGTCGCGACGATGAAGCGGTTGCCATCCTTCTCGATCACGTCGAAGGCGAGCGCATTGTCGCCGCCGACCCGCATCTGCGCAGCGATGGTCGGGCCGTCGAGCCGAATGTCGATCGGCAGGCCCGGCCGCAACTCTGGCGCATACTCGACGACGGAACGTCCATCCGAGACCAGGTACCAGAGCCCGGGGCTGGCGCGCTCGATCCGGGTCAGGTGCGCGGTCTTCTCGACCTGCAAAGTGTTGCCGGGCTGCTGGCGCACGCCTTGCCGGATGATCTGGGAGGTGACGTCGTTGCGCAAGGCGCCAGGATCCTCGGTGATCAGGGCAAACGCGATGACAGCGCCGATGAAGGCGGTGAACAGGACGATGCCGAGGAGCGACAGACGGAGGGTGAGGGCACGCGACAGCGAGGTCATGGCCGCTCACCGCTATCATACCGGGCTGCGCGGCGACCTTCTCGGGAGAGCAGGCCTGCCGTTTGCGATCGGCTGGAGATTGATGCGGCGTTGCGGGTCGTCACGGAACCTCGATCGGGGTATGGCTTGCGGAGCGGGGCGCTCGCCTCTTCCTGTCTCTGCATGGACCGTATTGCCATTGCCGTTCAACTCTCTCCCGGAGCTGCCGGCCTGATGTCCGCATTACGCGTCATCCGGAGTTGGCCTGGGCTGCGCTTCATGCTGGCCACGCTGCTGGCCTTGGTGCCGAGCCTCGTGCTCGCGCAGGGAACCGTCACCAAAGGGGATGTCCGGGCCGGCCAGCTGCCGACGACCCCGCGGCAGGATATCTTCGGGATCGTCGAGAGCGTCTTCGACACCGCTTCCAAGACGGTCAGCATCCCGATCGAACGCTCGCTCGCGCTCTTCGGCGAGCCGAACGCCTATATCGTCGGCGGCGAGCTCAGCGGCTCCTTCGTGCTCGGCGGCCGCCATGGCAGCGGCGAATTGCGCTTCTCCGACGGGATTCCGATGCCGGTGAGCTGGTCGGCGCTCTCGGTCGGCATCGGCCTCGGCGCCGATTACGGCCGAGTGATCATGCTGGTCTACGGGCTCGACCGCTACGAGGATGTGTTCGGCACCTATGCCAGCCTCGGCGGCAGCGCCCATTTTCTCGCCGGCGCCAACGCCACTATCCTCGCCTCCAGGCGCGCCCGCATCGTCCTGATCTCCTCCGGCCTCGGCCTGCGCCTTTCCGGCGATCTCAGCCGCATCGTCATCGAGCCGGCGGGCGTGCAGGAACAGCTGCGCCCGCCCGGCAGGATCTGCTCGACGCCGTCCGACTGCCCCCCGCCGGGTCGCTGACACGTCTCGGATAAACAGGGCTCCGATCCAAGAGCAGGATGCGAAAAAGTGGGAACCGGTTTTTCGCATGGATCCTGCTCTAACTCTTTGATGAGAGACGGATTCAGATTTCAGATGGAACCGCAAAGCGATTCCATCTGAAATCATCCGGCTCTAGCGGCGCCGGTCGAGTAGGTGACGCGCCGCGGTGTGCAGTTCGTTGAGCTGGCTCGAAATATCGAGCGCGATCAGGCCCATCTCGCGCTCATCCGCCGTTCGGCGGACGTAGAGCGGCTCCGACCAGAGGACACAGCCACGGCCGAAGGGCAGGGCGATGCTGGCCTTGTCCCAGTTGTCGAGTTCGACGCGCGCACTGGTCACCGCGGCGAAGAGATAGATCGGCCGGCCGGTGGCGCGCGCGAGCTGGACCGCGCCCTGGCCGGCGACGCGCGCGACCTTCGGAACATCGGCGGTGAGGAGGAGGCTGGTGCCGCCGCGCAGCGCCTCACGCATCTCGAAGAAAGCTGGAATGGCGCGCTTGGCCTGGATCTTCGTGCGGCTCTGCGTGCCCGAACCGCGGATGACGCGGAAGCCGGACCGCCCGACCACCGAGGCGACCACGGATCCGTCGAAATGCAGCGAGGCCAGGATCGCGACCTGCGCTGCGCCGTCCAGCGCCGCCAGGCTGAGCATCTGCTGGCCATGCCAGGTCAGGGCGATGAAAGGCTCGCTGCTGCGCTCCCACGGCCTGGCGCCCGGGATCGCCGGCTTGAAACGGGTCGTCCGCTGGACGAAGCCGAGATAGGCGTGCAAGGCGCGGCCGGCGATTGCCACGGATTGCCCATTGCCGAATCGCATGATCCGATCTCCACGGTGGCCCCGGCGGAGTGGTCGTTGCGTCGGCTTGCTCGAACATTGCGCGGCCGTTGGGCCGGCGCTTCAGCGCATCATGGACTTGACGATGCGGTCGGCGAACCATGCCGCTCCCGCGCAGCGTATTCCACCTATTCGCTCACTGCGCGATGACAGGCGCCTCCGGGCTGCTACGTTGTATCTGACAAGACACAGCGCAGATGCAGGCCGGCTTGCATGTCCGGCCGGGCGTCGCGCAGACACCTCCCACAGGAAGGAAGCCCTCATGTCTCATGCTCTCCAGTTCTATATCGACGGTGCCTGGGTCGACCCCGCCGCCGGGTTGAAGACCCTGGACGTGATCGATCCCTCGACCGAGGAGGCCTTCGCTCAGATCGCGCTCGGCAGCCAGGCGGATGTCGACAAGGCCGTTGCGGCCGCGCGCGCCGCCTTCCCGGCCTTCGCCGCAACCTCGAAGCAGGAGCGCCTGGCGCTGATGCGGCGCCTGCTCGAAGCCTACAAGGCGCGCCATGCCGATATCGCGGACGCGCTGTCGCAGGAGATGGGTGCGCCGAAGGAACTGGCCCATCGCGCTCAGGCCGGAATGGGCACCGCCCACCTCGCCAAGATGATCGAGACGCTGGAGAATTTCGAGTTCGAGGAGCTGCGCGGCACCACCCTGATCGCCAAGGAGCCGATCGGCGTCGTCGGCATGATCACGCCCTGGAACTGGCCGCTGAACCAGATCATGTGCAAGGTCGCGCCGGCGCTCGCCGCGGGCTGCACCATGGTGCTGAAGCCCTCCGAGATCGCCCCGATGAATGCGATCATCTTCGCCGAGGTGATGCACGAGGCCGGCGTGCCCAAGGGTGTGTTCAATCTCGTCAACGGCGACGGCCCGACGGTCGGCGAGGCGATCTCGCGCCATCCCGGCGTCGACATGGTCTCCTTCACCGGCTCGACCCGCGCAGGCATCCTCGTCGCCAAGGCGGCGGCCGACACCGTCAAGCGCGTGCATCAGGAGCTCGGCGGCAAGTCGGCCAACATCCTGCTCGACGATGTCGACCTGAAGCGGGCGGTCAAGCTCGGCGTCGAGAGCGTGATGCGCAACTCCGGCCAGTCCTGCAACGCGCCGACGCGGATGTTCGTGCCGGCTCAGCTGCACGAGGACGCGCTCGCCATCGCCAAGGCCACCGCCGAGCCGCTCAAGGTCGGCGCACCGTCGACGGAGAGCGTCTTCCTCGGTCCGGTCGTCAGCGAGACGCAATACGACAAGATCCAGCGCCTCATAGAGAGCGGCATCAAGGAGGGCGCGACCCTGGTCAGCGGCGGGCCGGGCCGTCCCGAGGACCTCAACCGCGGCTATTATGTCCGGCCGACGGTGTTTGGCGGCGTGACCGACGAGATGACGATTGCGCGGGAGGAAATCTTCGGCCCCGTGCTCTCGATCCTGCCCTATGAGAGCGAAGAGGAAGTGATCGCGCGGGCCAACGACACGCCCTACGGGCTCGCCTCCTACATCCAGTCCGGTTCGCTCGAGCGGGCGCGCAAGGTCGCGGCGCAGATGCGCTCCGGCAACGTCTACATCAACTACCCCGCCTGGGACGCCGGCGCTCCGTTCGGCGGCTACAAGCAGTCCGGCAACGGCCGCGAATATGCCGATTTCGGCCTCGAGGAGTTCCTCGAGATCAAGGGCACGGTCGGCTACGCCGCAGCCTGATCGAGGCTCACGACGAATAGCCAAGGACCGCCGAGCCCTGCTCGGCGGTCTTTGTGCGTCAGGGCGACCTGGATGTGCCGAGCTGTCGGTGATGGCTGCCGGAGAGTCGGCAAAGCGCGGGGAGTGGCCTTGTCGAATCAGCGGCCCGGCATGGCGCGCATCTTCACGCCCTGCGCTGGTGCACCGGGTCTTCCGAAAATGTCGGGGAAAATGGTGGGCGGCACAGGGATCGAACCTGTGACCCCTCCCGTGTGAAGGGAGTGCTCTACCGCTGAGCTAGCCGCCCGGACCGCGCTGTTCCTAGTGGGGTGCGCTCGCGCCGTCAAGAATGCGCTGCGAGCGCCGGCTCGCCGCCGGTCAGCCGGCGCACTGCCTTCGGCAGCTCGCTGAAATGCTGGATCACCAGATCAGGCGCGAGGGCCTCCACTGGCGCGTCGGTATAGCCGAAGGGGACGCAGATCACCGGAATTCCCGCTGCGCGCGCCGTGTTCACATCGGTGCGCGAGTCGCCGATCATGACGGCGCGCGCCGGATCTGCACCGGCCTGCGCGATCGTCTGCGTCAGGTGACGCGGGTCGGGTTTGCAGAAGGGAAAGCTGTCCCGTCCGGCAATGGCGGCGAAGCGCCCGCTCAGCCCGAAATGATCGAGGAAGAGCCTGGTGTGCCGGATCGGCTTGTTGGTGCAGACGGCGAAGACGAAACCGTCGGCGGCGAGATCGTCGAGCGCCTCGACGACACCCTCATGGATGAAACTGTTGCCGGCGACGCCGTCCGCATAGATGCCGAGGAAGCTCTCGAACAACTGCTCCAGCCGGTCCGCTTCGAGCGGCCGGCCGCTGACCTTGAAGCCGCGCTCGATCAGCGCCCGTGCGCCGGCGCCGACCAGTTCGCGCGCCCGTTCGATCGGCAGCGCCGGCAGCCCTTCCTGCTCGAGGATGACGTTGAGCGTGCGCATGATGTCAGGAGCGGTCTCGGCGAGGGTGCCGTCGAGATCGAAGACGACGATCGGTGGCAGGGACATGGGCGATCCTGTGACGTGACCCCCGCATAAAAGCTGGGAGGCGCAGCTTGGCAAGGGCGCTTCGGCAACAGCGGCTTCATCTCGTCGTGACCTCGCCGCAATCGCGATGATACGGCTCGGCCGGCATGGTAGGGTGCGGACGAATCGTCGAAAGGGGTCGTAGGGTGCCGAAATTGTCGAGCTGTTTCAGAAGCTCTTCTGGCCGTTCCCTGGCCCGGGCGCTGGGCGTCGGCCTGTTCGTCCTGCCGGCTTTCGGGGCGGCGCTCGCCGCTCCGTTCGAGTTCGCACCGGCGCCGCAGACCGACCTCAACCGCGTCTATCGCATCGACAAGGCGACCGGCGAGGTCGGCGCCTGCCAGTTCCAGCTCAAGGAGGGCGGCGTCGGCGTCACCGTCTGCTTTCCGGCGGGCGAGGGCGCCGGTCCGCAGGCTCCGAGCGACTATGTGCTCGTTCCCTCGCGCCATGAGCGCGAGGGCGGCATCTTCCGCGCCAATGTCCGCACCGGAGAGCTCAGCGTCTGCTACGTCTTCGACGATAAGGTCGTCTGCACGCCGATGGCGAAATAGCCGCTGCGGCCAGGCCGGTGGCCGAACGGTAACCGCAATCTGCGCACCACGTGCATGCGGCGTTTTGCTATCGGCAAGCGCTCGCCGCGCATGCTAGAGCCCGGGCAACCCGTTCATGACGCCGGAGGCTCGCATGCTCACGCTCAAGGATCCCTCGCTGCTGCGCACGCAGTGCCATGTCGACGGCGCCTGGATCGGCGAGGGCGTCGATGTGGTCGACAACCCGGCGACGGGCGAGCTGCTGGCCAAGGTGCCGCGCTTCGGCACGGATGAGACCACCGCCGCGGTCGAGGCTGCCTCGCGCGCCTTCAAGCCCTGGGCGAAGAAGTCCGCCAAGGAGCGCTCGGTCATCCTGCGCAAATGGTTCGATCTGATCATGGCGAACCAGGAGGACCTGGCGCAGATCATGACGGCCGAGCAGGGCAAGCCGCTCAGCGAAGCCCGCGGCGAGGTCGCCTATGCCGCTTCCTTCGTCGAGTTCTACGCTGAGGAAGCCAAGCGCATCTATGGCGAGACCATTCCCTCGCCCTTCCCGAATTCGCGCATCATCGTCGCAAAGCAGCCGGTCGGCGTCTGCGCCGCGATCACGCCCTGGAACTTCCCGGCGGCGATGATCACCCGCAAATGCGCGCCCGGCCTGGCGGCGGGCTGCACCTTCGTGGTCAAGCCGGCGCCGGATACCCCGCTGACCGCGCTGGCGCTGGTCGCGCTCGCCGAGCAGGCCGGCTTCCCCAAGGGCGTGATCAACATCGTCACCGGCGACGCGGTCGCGATCGGCGGCGTGATGACCAGCCATCCGGCGGTGCGCTTCATCGGCTTCACCGGCTCGACCCCGGTCGGCAAGCTCCTGATGCAGCAGGCGGCCACGACGGTGAAGAAGGTCGGGCTCGAGCTCGGCGGCAACGCGCCGTTCATCGTCTTCGACGATGCCGATCTCGACAAGGCGGTCGAGGGCGCGATCATCGCCAAGTTCCGCAACATGGGACAGACCTGCGTCTGCACCAACCGGCTCTTCGTCCAGGACGGCATCCATGACGACTTCGTCGCCAAATTCGCCGGCGAGGTCGCGAAGATGAAGGTCGGCAACGGCGTCGAGGTCGGCGTCGTGCAAGGCCCCTTGATCAACGAGCGCGCGGTCGAGAAGGTCGAGCGCCATGTCGCCGACGCGGTCGCAGGCGGCGCCAAGGTGATGGTCGGCGGCAAGCGCCATGCGCTCGGCCGCACCTTCTACGAGCCGACCGTGATCTCCGGCGTTACCACCAAGATGCTGGTCACCCGTGAGGAGACCTTCGGACCGATCGCGCCGGTCTATCGCTTCGAGAGCGAGGACGAGGTCGTGGCGATGGCCAACGATACGCCCTTCGGTCTCGCCGCCTATTTCTACACCAGGGATCTCGGCCGCGCCTTCCGCGTCGCCGAGGAGCTGGAATACGGCATGGTCGGCGTCAACTCGGCCATCCTCGGCACCGAGGTCGCGCCCTTCGGCGGCGTCAAGGAGTCCGGCCTTGGCCGCGAGGGCTCGCTCCACGGCATCGAGGAGTTCGTCGAGATCAAGTACATGCTGATGGGTGGGCTCGGCGCGTGAGCGAAGATCTGAAGAAGGCCGCCGCGCTGGCGGCGCTGGAACTGGTGCGGCCGGGCATGCGGCTCGGTCTCGGCACCGGCTCGACCGCGAAGCTCTTCGTCGATGGCCTCGGGGCCAAGGTCGCCGCCGGCCTCGAGGTGCTGTGTGTCGCGACCTCAGAGGCAACGCAGGCGCAGGCGCTTGGTCTCGGTATCCCGATGTCGACGCTCGACGAGACGCCCGAGCTCGACCTCACCATCGACGGCGCCGACGAGCTCGACAGCGCCTTGCGCCTGATCAAGGGCGGCGGTGCCGCGCATCTGCGCGAGAAGATAGTCGCCGCCGCCTCGAAGCGCATGATCGTCATCGCCGATACCGGCAAGCAGGTCGAGACGCTCGGGCGCTTCCCGCTGCCGATCGAGGTCGTGCCCTTCGGGCTCGAGGCGACGCGCCGCGCGGTTGCTGCAGCGATTGCTTCGGCTGGTGCACATGGCGAACTCGTTCTGCGCAGGCGTGCCGATGGCGGCGTGCTGCTGACCGATGGCGGCCACTACATCCTCGATGCGCATCTTGGCCGGATCGAACTGCCCGAGGTGCTGGGCTTGGCGCTCAACCAGGTTCCCGGCGTGGTCGAGCATGGCCTGTTCCTTGATCTGGCGACGGCGGCCTTTCTTGCCGGAGCCGACGGGGTGCGTGTCCTCGGCGATCCCGCTGCCGAGCGCGGCTGACGGGCGTGGTTCGGCCGCAAAAGTGGTTTCCACTTTGGCTGGACATGTTCTAAGAGCGGCCGGCGGCTGCGTCCCGTCAGGGTCGTTGCCGCGTCAAGAGAATGAAATCGCTGCATCCGGGCGATCGACGAAGGGGTAACCGCATGATCCGTCACAGCCTGGCAGGCGCGCTTTTTTCGCTGGCGTTGTTCATGGTGCCCGCGCTCGCGCAGCAGGCACCGACGCCGGAGCACCTCAAGGCCGCCCGCGAGGTCGTGATCTCCTCCGGCTTGTCGCAATCCTTCGACTCGATCTATGCCGAATTCACCGCCGGTGTCCGGCAGAACATCGGCTCGACCCGGCCCGAGCTGAAGAAGGACATGGACGAGGTCCTGACCGCGCTCAAGGCCGAGGCGGATCAACGTCGCGACGAGATCGTCGATTCCTCGGCCCGGGTCTTTGCCAGCAAGATGACGGAGGCCGACCTCAAGGACGTCGCAGCCTTCTTCAACTCACCGGTCGGCCAGCGCTACAACTCCTATCGTCCGCAGGCGATCGACGAGATCTTCGCGCTGCTGCAGCCCTGGAGCGTAGCGACCAGCAACCGGCTTTTCGACCTCTTCCAGGCCGAGATGCGCAAGCGCGGCCACCAGCTCTGAGCTGAAGTCCCTTCTTCCCTCCCCCTTGCGGGAGAAGGTGGCCCGAAGGGCCGGATGAGGGGTCGCTCAGGTCTTGAAAGGTCCAGGAAATGAGGGGCTGAGCCAGCGGCCAGCGTTGCGCGACCCCTCACCCTAACCCTCTCCCGCAGGGGGAGAGGGGATATCGCGTACGCGCCACTATCACGGCGCCTCAGTTCACCGGCCCGCCTCTGCCAAGGTCTTCCACCGTCGGGTCGCTCGGCTGCACGCCGGTGGCGCGGTTGACCATCACGGTGACGAGCCAGAGCACGACGCCGATCCCGATCAGGATGCCGGCGATCTTGTACTGGACCGGGTCGCGCCCGGTCCAGGGACCGGCAAAGAAGGCGCAGAAGATCGCCCCGGCGATTGGCAGGATCGTCGGCGTGCGGAAATGCTCGTGCTCGACGGTGTCCTTGCGCAGCATCAGCACGGCGATGTTGACGATGGTGAAGACGCAGAGCAGCAGCAGCGCTGTCGTGCCGCCCAGTGCCGGCACCTCGCCGACGAAGGTGATCAGAGCGAAGGCGAGCAGCGTGGTGAAGCCGATCGCGACATAGGGACTGCGGCGCGTCGGATGGACCTTGCCGAGCGCCGGCGGCAGCACATGCTCGCGGCTCATGCCGTAGACCAGCCGGCTCGCCATCAGCATGTTGATCAGCGCGCTGTTGGCGACGGCGAACATGGTGATGAAGCCGAAGATCCAGATCGGGAAGTTCGGCGCGCCGGCCGCGACCACCTTGAGCAGCGGCGTCTCGCCTTCGCCGAGGGCTTCCGGCGTCACCAGTGTGATCGCCGAGACAGAGACCAGCACATAGATCGTGCCGGTGATGACGAGGCCGGCGAGCAGGATCTTCGGGAAGATCCGCGTCGGGTCCTTGGTCTCCTCGGCCATGTTGACCGAGTCCTCGAAGCCGACCATGGCGAAGAAGGCGAGGGTGGTTGCGGCGATCACCGGCCAGAACATGCCGCCATCGGCAGCCGGCTTGAACTGGGTGATGCGCGAGACGTCGCCCTGGCCGGCGGCGATCGCCCACAGGCCGATGAAGATCACGATCAGGAGGCCGGTCAGCTCGACGCAGGTCAGCACGACGTTCGCCTTCACGCTCTCGCCGACGCCGCGGAAATTGACCGCGGCGACGAGCGCCATGAAGCCGAGCCCGATCAAAGTGATGCCCATGCCGCCGGAGAGGTTCAGCCCGAAGGCGCTCGACATGTTGGCGGCGAAGGCGCGCGAGGCGGTCGAGGCCGAGGTGATGCCCGAGCACATCACCGCGAAGGCGACGATGAAGGTGATGAAATGGATGCCGAAGGCTTTGTGCGTATAGAGCGCGGCGCCGGCGGCACGCGGATACTTGGTGACCAGTTCGAGATAGCTGAACGCCGTGATCATCGCGACGACGAAGGCGACCAGGAAGGGCAGCCAGACGACCCCGCCGACCTGCTTCGCCACCTGGCCGGTGAGCGCGTAGATGCCGGTGCCGAGAATGTCGCCGACGATGAAGAGCAGCAGCAGCCATGGGCCCATCACGCGATGGAGGCTCGGCTCGGCGCTTGGGGCTTGCGTTACGGCTGCTTGGGCCAGCGTTGTCTCGCTCATGGTTCATCCTCGCTAGACGGGCCGGAAGCGGCCGGTGAAGGGGAGAACCACAGTCACGCCATATCTGTTCAAGCGCAACCGGGGCGTGCCGCCCCGGTCGCACGTCGCGTGCAAACCGGACATCGGCCAGCCTACGTCCCGGACTGAATCAGTCGAAAGCGGCCAAAAGCCGACAAACCCGATGCCCTGCTACTGGTAACGGGAGTGCTAACGTTGCGAATTTCCATGACTAGCAGGGTTGGACTGTTTCGAGCGCAGCGGCACACTCGCTATACTGGTGCCGCCGTGAATTTGAATGTGGGCTACCGGAGGACGTATGATTTCTGAGCAAACCTCGGCCGACCGTAGCGGGGCCATATTTCGTCCAGTGACCGCCGCTGATCTCGATTTGATTTGCCGTCATCGTCACGAGATGTTCAAGGCGTCAGGCCGTACTGACGCGATCGTACAGCCATCGACGGATGCTTTTAAGGAATGGTTGAAGCCGCGCCTTGATGATGGCTCGTACTTCGGCTGGTTTGCGCTAGTCGATGGGATCGAAGTGGCCGGACTAGGAATGATGGTGATCGACTGGCCTCCTCACCCATCTCACCCTCTGCAAGCCCGTCGCGGCTACATCCTAAACGTGTTTGTTGAGCCGTTCTGCCGCGGACAAGGTTTCGCACGTGCGTTAATGGAAATCGCTGTCGAGGAAGCGAAGCGGCGCAGCCTTCAGTACCTCATCCTGCATGCAACCGCGATGGCAACGCCCATGTATGAGAAACTTGGATGGAACCGGACGTCCGAGATGTCGATAACGCTACCCGTTCACCCTTGAGGATGCGCGTTGATCCTCCATGTCGCGAGGCTCAGCAGCCCAGGTCGCGTCATTTGCCGCACCCGCACTGAGGTGTCGCTATTGGAGCGAAGCCGATAGGGCCAAGATTTATGAATACGCGCCCTAGTCTTCAGCCGCTTTGAACTTGTTCAGCCCGTTCATCACGAAGGGCGCGACCAGCGCGATGAAGGCGATGCCGAGCAATGTCGCCGAGATCGGATTTTCCAGCAGGATCATCGGATCGCCGAGGCTGATCTGCAAGGCGCGGCGCAACTGCGCCTCCGCCATCGGCCCGAGAATCAGCCCGACCACCATCGGCGCGACCGGATAATCATAGCGCCGCATCAGATAGCCGAGATAGCCGAAGCCGAAGAGCATGCCGAGCTCGACCGGCGAGGGGTTGACCGCAAGCGTGCCCATGGTCGCGAACACCAGGATACCGGCATAGAGCCAAGGCTGCGGGATCGCCAGCAGCCGCACCCAGAGCCCGATCAGCGGCAGGTTCAGGATCACCAGCATGACGTTGGCGATGAACAGCGAGGCGATCAGGCCCCAGACCAGGTCCGGCTTCTCGGCAAAAAGCAGCGGGCCGGGATTGAGCCCGTATTGCTGGAAGCCGGCGAGCATGATCGCCGCCGTCGCCGAGGTCGGCAGGCCGAGCGTCAGCAGCGGCACCAGCGTGCCGGCGGCCGAGGCATTGTTGGCGGCCTCCGGCCCGGCGACGCCCTCGATCGCGCCCTTGCCGAACTCCTCCGGATATTTGCAGAGCTTCTTCTCGGTCGAGTAGCTCAGGAAGGTCGGCACCTCGGCGCCACCCGCGGGGAGTGCGCCGATCGGGAAGCCGAAGGCGGTGCCGCGCAGCCAGGGCGCCCAGGAGCGCTTCCAGTCCTGCTTGTTCATCCAGAGCGAGCCCTTGATCGGGATGATCTCCTCCGGCTCGCGCCAGCGCTTCGAGGCGACATAGAGCGCCTCGCCGACGGCGAACAGGCCGACCGCCAGTGTCGTCACCTCGACGCCGTTGAGCAGTTCGGGCACGCCGAAGGTCAGGCGCGCCTGGCCGGTCAATTTGTCGATGCCGATCAGGCCGAGCAGCATGCCGAGAAACAGGCTGGTCAGGCCGCGCAGAGGCGAATCGCCGAAGGTCGCCGACACCGTGACGAAGGCGACGATCATCAGCGCGAAATAGTCCCAGGGGCCGAACTTGACCGCCAGCTCGACCAGCCAGGGCGCCAGGAAGGCGAGGCCGATCGTCGCGATCAGGCCGGCGACGAAGGAGCCGATCGCCGCCGTCGCCAGCGCCGGGCCGCCGCGGCCGGCCTTGGCCATCTTCGAGCCTTCGAGCGCGGTCGCTAGAGAAGCACTCTCGCCTGGCGCATTGAGCAGGATCGCGGTGGTCGAGCCGCCATACATGCCGCCATAATAGATGCCGGCGAACATGATCAGCGAGCCGGCCGGATCGAGCTTGAAGGTCACCGGCAGCAGGAGCGCCACGGTGAGCGCCGGGCCGATGCCCGGCAGCACGCCGACGGCGGTGCCGAGGAAGACGCCGATCAGGCAGAACAGCAGCTTGGAGGGCTCGAGGGCGACTGAGAAGCCGTTGGCGAGCGAGAGCAGGGTTTCCATGGTGCGTGTTCCTTCAGCTCAGCAGCGCTTCGAGCGGCCCGGCCGGCAATGACAGGGTCAGGAGCTTGAGGAAGACCACATAGATGATGGCGCCGAGCACCGCCCCGATGACGATGTCGACGATGAGCGCGTCCCGCCCAAACCCGCGCGCCGTGCAGGCGAAGATGATCGCGGTGGCGATGATGAAGCCGCCGCCGAGCGCGATGCAGGCGACGAGGCCGACCAGGCCGCCGATGATCCAGAGCAGAGCCTTGCCGTCGGCCTCCTCCGGCTTCGGCAATCCGTCCTTGAAGGCGACGATGAAGTGCGCCAGCCCGAGCACGGTGAGCCCGATGCAGACGACATAGGGCATCGCGGTCGGCCCGACGCCGTAGTTCGAGGTGATCGTCTGGCGCGAGGCATCGAAGGCGACGATCGCGGCGGCCGCCAGGAGCAGGAGCCCGACCACAAGGGCAGGGCGGTCGTAGGAGCGGGACATGGGCGCGACCGTCTGTCTGGAGCGTAAGGTGACGAAGGGCGGGCGGCCTCGCGGCTGCCCGCCCTCGATTGAGGTCTCGGAGGGGCCTTACTTCACCAGGCCGACATCCTTCATGACCTTCTCGACGCGGACGGTCTCGTTCTTCAGGAACGCATCGAACTCGGCGCTGCCGAGATAGGCGTCGTCCCAGCCGCGGGCCTTGAGGATCTCGGCCCATTCCTTCGACTTGGCCAGCTTGTCGATCGCGCCGGAGAGCTCGGTCTTCTGGGCGTCGCTGAGGCCCGGAGGGGCCACGACCGAACGCCAGTTCAGCAACTCGACGTTGACGCCGCCTTCCTTCAGGGTCGGGGCGTCCGGAGCATTGGCGAGGCGCTTGCTGGCGCTGACGCCGACGACGCGCAGCTTGCCCGCCTTGATCTGGCCCTCGAACTCGCCATAGCCCGAGATGCCGGCGGTGACGCGGCCGCCGAGCATCGCCGCGAGCGCTTCGCCGCCGCCCGAGAACGGGATGTAGTTGATCTTCTTCGCATCGCCGCCGGCGGCTTCCGCAAATAGCGCCGCGAGGATGTGGTCGGCGCCGCCGGCCGAGCCGCCGGCCCAGGTCACCTTGGCCGGGTCGGCCTTGACGCGGTCGGCGAGATCCTTGGCGTTCTTGATCGGCGAGTCCGTCGGCACGACGATGACCAGCGCCTCGGCGGTCAGCCGCGCGATCGGCGTGGTCTGCGTCAGGTTCACCGGCGACTTGTTGAGCAGGATCGCGCCGACCATGACGAAGCCGTTGACCATCAGCTGGCTGCCATCGCCCTTGGCGTTGATCAGCTGGGCGAGGCCGATGGTGCCGCCGGCGCCGGTGACGTTGGTCACCTGCACGCTCTTGGCGATGCCGGCAGCGGTCAGCGCCTGCTGCATCGACCGGGCCGTGCCGTCCCAGCCGCCGCCCGGCGCGGCGGGAGCCATGATCTTCAATTCCATCTGGGCGAAGGCGGCCGTGGTGAGGCCCGCGAGAGCGACGGCGGCCACGGCCCCGCGCTTGATGAAGGACGTCAGCATAGTTACCTCCCAGTGGCACGTTTTGACGCACCGATTGTCGACGCTCGCCTGTGGCACTGCATCGGACCGCGGATCAATTGCGCCTGATTGCATAATCACAAGTCAAGATGTTTCGCCTGAGAGGCCTGCGAGCGCACGAAAATTCGACGAGTAACCGCGATAGAGGTCGCCAAAGGTCGTAAATCTCGGGCGCCCTTTTCGCACGGCTCGTTCCCAGCGTCGTCGCAAAGCGGTGACCACATCTGCGGAACATGCTCTAGGCGCGGCATGCCCCATCGCGTAAGCCCCAGCGCATGAGTCAGACCTCTCCATCAGCCCATTCAGATGCTTCGCCGTCACGTGCAGGAGAGTCGGCGGCAAGCCGAAGCCTTCGCGTCGCGGGTAGTGTTCGCGTCGCGGGTAGTGTTTGTCTCGTGTTGATGCCGCTCGCCATGTGGCTGGCGAACCGCTCCGCGCCGCTGATGCTCGGCCTCGCCGCGGCGGCCTTCCTTGGTGCAGCGCTGCTCTCGGAGCCGGTCAGTGCGAGCATCGCGCGCCTGCGTCGGCTGCTGACGGCGCCGGTGGCGCTTGCGATCGCCACCTTCCTCGCCTGGGCGCTGATCTCGATAGGCTGGAGCCACAAGCCGTCAGCGTCCCTGCTGGCCTGGGGAGAACTGGTCCTGCCGATCGTGTTCGCCTTGGTGATCGCTGCGTCCGGCCAATGGCGGCCGATGCCATTGCTGGTGCGCGCGCTCGCCTTGACGATCATCGCCGCGGCCGTGCTGGTGATGATCGAACTTGCCTCGGGGATGTCGCAGCGCGCCGCGCTCGGCACCGGCAAGATGATGAGCTTCGTCTTCAACCGCCCGGCGATTGTCCTCCTGCTGCTGGCTGTGCCGACTGTCCATGCGCTCTGGTCGCGGCCGGCAGGATGGCTCGATCGCGCTCTTTCCGCCTTGCTGGCGGCTGTCGTCATCGTCTTCGTCTTCCGCTCCGAGAGCGAGGCCGCCAAGCTCGGATCTCTGGTGTTGGTCCTCAGCTGGGCCTTCGCAGCCATCGCGCCGCGTGTCGCGCTCGCGGTGACCGCGCTCGCCTTCGTCCTGACCATGGCGATCGCCCCGCTGCTTGGTCCTACGGCCGAAAAGCTGTTGCCGTCCTTCGTGCTCAATCGCCTCGACGTCATGAGCGCGCAGGCGCGGATCGACATCTGGGACAGCTTCGGCGAGGTCGTCCGGGCGCGGCCGCTTGCCGGGGCCGGATTCGGGACCTCGGCGACCATGCACCAGCATCCGGTAGCGGCGGAGGTCTCGGCTGAGCGTAGGACGCTGCTGGGAGTCGGCCATCCCCATGACATGCCGCTGCAGGCCTGGGCCGAGACCGGCGCCATCGGCGCCGGCCTGCTGACGCTCGGCGGCCTTCTGCTGTTCGCCCGGTTGCGGCGCCTGCCGGCGGCGGAGCTGGCGCCGCGCCTTGCCCTGTTCGCGGCGGCCTTCTCGATCGCAACGGTCGGACACGGGGCCTGGCAAGGTTGGTGGATCGCCGGGCTCGGCGCCGCCATTCTCTGGTTCGTTATGGATGCCGCGCCGCGGCAGGGAGACGCTCATGGCTGAGTTCGACGTCGATCTCTTCGTCATCGGCGCGGGATCGGGCGGCACCCGCGCCGCCCGCATCGCGGCCGGCCACGGCGCCCGCGTGATGATCGCCGAGGAGGACCGCATCGGCGGCACCTGCGTCATCCGCGGCTGCGTGCCGAAGAAGCTTTTCGTTTACGCTAGCCGCTTTGCCGACGAGTTCGAGGATGCCGCCGGCTTCGGCTGGAAGGTCGGCAAGCCGGAGTTCGACTGGCCGACGCTGCGCGATGCCGTCGCCAATGAGGTGACGCGGCTCTCCGGGCTCTATCGCAAGGGGCTCGACGCCGCGATGGTCGAGATCCGCGAGGAGCGCGCCATCGTCGAAGGGCCGCATGCGATCCGGCTCCAGAAGAGCGGCGAGGTGGTCAGCGCCCGTCACATCCTGGTCGCCACCGGCGGTCATCCTGCCTTCGACCCGCCGATCCCGGGCGGCGAGCTTGGCATCTCCTCCAACGAAGTCTTCCATCTGCCGAGCCTGCCCAGGCGCATGCTGGTGGTCGGCGGCGGCTATATCGCGCTCGAATTCGCCAGCGTCTTCGCGCGGCTTGGCGTCTCGGTCACGCTGCTGCATCGCGGCGACAATGTCCTGCGCGGCTTCGACGAGGATCTGCGCTCGCGTCTTCGCGATGCACTCGGCCATGCCGGCATCACCTTGCGCCTCGGCTGCACCATCGACCGGATCGAGTTGCTGCCGGACGGCTCGCGCCGGGCCCGTTGCGCCCATGGCGCACCGATCGATGCCGATGTCGTGCTCGTCGCGACCGGGCGCCGCCCCAATACGGCCGGCCTCGGGCTCGAGGCTGCCGGTGTGAACCTCGGGCCTCGCGGCCAGGTTCTGGTCGATGCCGCCTCGCTCTCCAATGTCCCGTCGATCGCCGCGGTTGGCGACGTCACCGACCGCATCAACCTGACCCCGGTCGCGATCCGCGAGGGCCACGCCTTCGCCGACTCGACCTTCGGCAACAAGCCCTGGACAGTCGACCACACCCTCGTCGCCTCGGCTGTCTTTACGACGCCGGAGCTTGGCTCGGTCGGCCTCACCGAGCAGCAGGCGCTTGCGGCGGGCCGTCAGCTGCGCATCTTCGAGACCGGTTTCCGGCCGATGAAGGCGACGATCTCGGGCCGGGACGAGCGCATCTACATGAAGCTCGTTGTGGATGCTGAGACCGACCGGGTCATCGGCGTCCATATCCTCGGCCACGATGCCGGCGAGATCATCCAGTCGGTCGCCATCGCCGTCACCATGGGCGCGACCAAGGCCGATTTCGACCGGACCATCGCCCTGCATCCGAGCGCGGCCGAGGAACTCGTCACCATGCGAACGCCGCGCAAGAGCGCGCTGTAGCTCCGCAATCTTGTCAGTTGACCGGGAAGGTCGCGAGCTGGGTTGCAAGGACGAACTGGGCGAAGGTCGCCATGTAGCCGCGGTCGACGACACAGCCGGGCTGTCCCGGCTGTGGCGAGCATGGCGGCGGCATGTAGCGCTCGTTGATCGCCTGTACGCCGAGAAAGGCCTCGCCTTTCGCCACGATCGTCTCGAACGCATGGACGGTGTGCGGTGGCGGAGCACCAGGCAGCATGTAGCCGCGCGGCATCATCACGCCTTTGCGATAGACGACGAATGCGACGCCTCGCTGCGCGGGATCCTGCGGCGCCATCGGATTGAACGGGACCAGCATGACGCCGTTGCTGGTTTCGTTGCGCATCATGGGCCCTGTCGTCGTCAGATGCTGGTCGCCGAAGGAGCCGAACTGCGGGACGAAATAGCGCCCCGCGAATTGCTGCTCGAACTGCGTCGAGACAGTGTTCACGTCCCACGGTGTCGCGACCCGGCGTCCCTGGACGAACTGGCGGAAGATCTGGTCAGCCGAAGTGAACTCGCAATAGCCGTTCTGCTGCTGGAGCGTCACATTCTCCGGCGTGGCGAAGGTCGCGCCGCTGGCCGGATCGCGCCAGATATCGAAGGTGAACGCGTCGATCTGGGCGCGCGGGAGCGTGGAGACATTGACGATGTGGGCGATGCGCGGCTGGTCATCGGCCGAGGCCGCGACATCGGTGAAGCTGGCGCGGCGGACACGCCCGAAACTCAGCTCTCCGCAGGTGATCGACTGGCGCGGGCCCGTCGCAGGGGCCTGCAGGGCATAGAAGGCCTGTTGGTAGGAGAACTGTACCGTGACCGGCTCGGTCGACGCCAGCAGCGCCGGCAGCAGCGTGGTAGGCCAGGCCCAGCTCACTGGCGCGAGGCCTTGCCGCATGCCGCCGCCGACGACGCCGATGACCTGGCCGCTCTGGTCGATGACCGGCCCCCCCGACATGCCGGGCTGGAAATGGCTCGAAAACCGCAGGACGCGCTCGTAGATCGAAACGGTCGAGGTGGACATCGACTGCGCCGTGGCCGGATCGAGCATTTCGACGATGGTCGACGTGCCGTCGGGCGGCTTCAGGGTTCCGAGCGCCAGCGCCGAATCCCAGTCCTGCATCGAGGCCTGGTCAAGCGCATAGCCGACTGCTGCCAACGGCTTGCCCGGGCTGGGCACCTGCCCGACTTGCAACGGCGTTTGCGCAGACGTGCCCGCGATGCGCATCAGGGCGAGATCGCGCTTGGCCAGAGTCCGCTCGAGCGAGAGCGCGCGCGTCGGCTTGTTTGGTTCCTGCTCGAACCAGGCCGTGACGTTGCTGCAGTTGGCAACGACATGCAGCGCGGTGACGAGGGTGCCGGTGCTGCCGAACAGGAAGCCGGTGCCGGTCCGGTCCGGCACGCTGCCATTGTTATGCCGACAGCCCAGCGAGGTGATCTTCACCACGGCCTGTGCGGCTCCCACCCTGGCCTGCGTCGGAACTGCCTGCGCCATGGCTGCTTGCGTGGAAGCAGCCAGGATGGCGGCCAAGGATAGCGCGAGAAGCGGGCTCGGGCGGCTCATTGGGCGTCGACCCTGCACAGATAGAATGGCGCCGCTGCGAGCATGAGCATTTTGCGCTCTTCCGTCGGCAGATTCTCGATGCGCGCGGCAAATTCGGCAGCGGTGCCTACTTGTCTTTTCATTGCATCCAGCCGCGCCGGGCCGGTCACCTGCCGAAGTTGGTTGCAGTCCGAATTCGACAAGGTGGAATAGAAGCCCGGACTCATGTTTTTCACGATGGGCGAGTCCGAAGGGGTGCTGCCGGCTGGTGCAAGCCCGTAGCGCAGCAGCTTGACGGTGTCGCGCGCGCCCTGCGGCAGCTCCTCGACACTGACGGCCTCACGAATTTGATCTGCCAGGGATGGGGCGAACCATTGATGCGTCCGTGCCATGAGCCCGGTGACGGCGCCTGCGAGCATGCCGCAGGCGAACGCGCCGATCCGGAACAGGCTTGCGATCCTGAGCCGGTTCCCGGCCTGCTCGCTGAGCCCGAGGAATGTGGCGAGCAGCGCCACGAGTCCGGTCATGACACCCGCGACCAGCGGAGTCGTGCTGCTTCCGAGCAGGAGGCCCAGCAGCCCGCCAAGGGCCGATCCGGCGAATATATTGGCAGAAAGCCGCGAAACGGCATGGGACACCATGCTTCATGCTCCTTGCAGCTTCAAGTTGTAGGCGAGCTAAAATCCTTTATGACGTTAGGTCAAGGGGCGTTCATCGAAGATTCTCGACTGCAGGCGCCGACTTGGCCCAGCGCCCTCTATGGAACCCGGCGAAGAGATCAATGATGTCCTCAAAACCGGTGCCATGACAGCCGCGCCATGGCTCAGGAGCCGAACTCCGAGCGGCGGCTGTCATGGATCAGGCTTGCATCGTTGAGCCCGACATCGCGCGCCATGTGAGGAGTCAGTCCCTCCTGGTCGAGCCGGTCGTTGAGCGCGACCAGACGATTGCGCTGGAATCGACGGATGCGAGCCAGTGCCGTTTTCAGTATTGGCATAAGGCTGACATATCTATTGCTTGTGCAGATTTCGGCCGACATGATGCGGCTCCCGAGCGATTTGGTTGTGCATCAGGGATGCCGATGAGCCGGGCTGCAGACAAACTGGATTTCGCGCCTCTTATATAAGGCCAGCTGATGAGTAACCTGGCGACAGGCCTGCCACCGCTGAGCGCGGTCCGCGCCTTCGAGGCCGCGGCGCGCCATGGCAGCTTCACGCGCGCTGCCGCCGAGCTCGGCATGACGCAGGCGGCGGTCAGCTATCAGATCAAGCTGCTGGAGGAGCGGCTCGGCCTGCCGCTGTTCCAGCGCCTGTCGCGCCGTGTCGCGTTAACCGAGGCGGGCGAGCGCCTGGCATCGTCGGTGATGGATTCCTTCGACGGGCTGCGTGCAGCCTTCGCCGCGGTGACCGAGACGGCCGAGGGCGTGCTCTCGATCCAGGCGCTGCCGACCATCGCCTCGAACTGGCTGGTGCCTCGCCTTGGCCTGTTCCAGTGCGAGAACCCAGGGCTGGCAGTGCGGATGGTCACGCAGGTCGGGCTGAGCGAACCGCAGGTCGACGATTGCGATGTCGCGATCCGTCGCGGCACCGGCCAATGGCCGGGGCTGGAGGCGCACTGGCTGATGAAGAGCGAGTTCACCCCGCTCTGCGGGCCGAACCTGTTCCGCGATCTCGGCCGCCCGCCGCAGCCCTCTGATCTGCTGCGGGTGAAGCGGATCGGCAAGACCGAGGCCTGGGACCGCTGGTTCACTGCTGCCGGGGTCAATTCCGAAGCCACGACCGGCGAGCCGCCGTTCGATCTCAGCGTGCAGCAGCTCGAAGTCACGGCCGCGCTCGCCAGCAATGGCGCGGCCATGAGTTCGCCCGTCTTCTTCCGGAACGAGCTCTGCGCCGGGCTGTTGATCCAGCCCTTCGAGCTGATGCTCGCCGGCGGCTACGACTACTGGCTGACCTACCCGTCGCGGCGGCGGACCGCGCGCAAGATCAGCCTGTTCCGCGATTGGCTGCTGCAGCAGGCGAGCGAACCGGTGGCTATTTCGTCAGCCCCTTCTTCGCCAGCCAGTCCTGGATCAGTTGCGCGACAGAAAGATTATTCTTGTCCAGCATGATCATGTGCGAATTGCCCTTGATGCCGACGGCGGGCAGGTTGACGACGTCGACCGAGCCGCCGGCGGCGCTGATCTTGTCGCCGAAATCGGTCGCGGTCTTGCGGATCGTCGGCCAGCGCGCGTCCTGCTCGATATAGTCGCCGAACACCATCAGCACGGGGATGTCCTTCAGCGCCGCCGCTTTGGCCGGGTCGCCGATACCGGCTGGCTCGACCGCGATCAGCGCCTTGACCTTGTCGGGCCGTGCCTGCGCCACCTTGAAGCCGAACTGGCCGGACTGGCTGTGGAAGGCGATCACGCAGGGGCAGACCTTATCGACCTCGGCGATGTAGGCGTCGATGATCATCTGGTCGGTTGAGGTCCAGCGCGGCACGATCTGCTTGACGAAATTGTCGTAGCCCTCGGCCGGGAACTGACTGCCCGGCAGGTATTTGCGCTTCGACGGATCGCCGTCGTAACCGCCGCTTGCGCCGATGCGGAAGCGCTCGAACGGGTTCGCCGTGGTCAGGAAGACCGGCTCGCCGGGGATCACGTCGGGATACATCGCCCAGCCCGAGCGCCCGCGCTCGACCGCGTCGGAATTGTAGATCGACCAGCCCTTGCGCAGGAAGAATTCGAGCCAGCCCTGGCGCCCGTCCGGCGTCGTCTCGTAGTTGACGCCGGTCATGCCGCCGCCATGCCAGAGCAGGAGCGGGACGGAGCCGCGCTCGTTCTGGGGCAGGAAGTACTGCACATACATCTGCCCGGTCTGGTAGGTCCCGTTCGGATCGACGCGGGCAGGGGTACCGCCAGGCGTGAACACCACGTCCTTCACCGGCCGGCCCGATATCTCGACCAGCTTGCCGCCGACATGGAAGGAGCCCATCCCGCGCAGGGAGATCGGCTCCTGCGCCTGCTGGGCCTGCGCCGTACCGAGGCCGCAGGCCAGGCCGATAGCGGCCGCCAGAACGTGACGTCTCATGGTTCCTCCCGTCGCCGCGACCGGCGTTCTTGGTTGCGTGGCCATCTTCGGCCGCGCCGCGCGAGGGAGACAATGGCCTTTGCGGGCAGGTGTGAAATGCAAATGCCGGAGCGCTTGATGCAGGCGGTGCATCAATGGGCGGAGGTTCGCAAGTTGCAGGACGAGGGTTTCACTTCTATTTTCTAGAAGAGGCGGAGGCGGTTCTAGAATGGAGCGGGCGGTACGCCCCGGGGCATGAGATGGGCCTGAGCATCAAGAACGACACTGTCGAGGCGCTGGCGCGCGAGCTCGCCCGCCGGCATGGCACGGGCGTGACCGAGATCATCCACCGCGCGCTGAAGGAAAAGGCGGAGCGGGACGCTGCGGAGCCGACGCTGTGGGAGAAGCTCCGGCCACTCCACGAGAAGCTGCGGGCCTTGCCGGACAAGGGGCCGATGCCCGACAGGGATTTCTATGACGAGCTGAGCGGCGAACGGCGGTGATCGTCCTCGATGCGTCCGCGATCGTCTCCATCATGCTGGAGGAGGCCGACGCTTCGATGCTGTCGGAGCGGCTCGACGCGCATAAGACGATGCGCTTCGCCTCGGCCGTGACGATCTGGGAAGCTGCTTGCGCGGTCGCACGGAGAAAGGCGGTGGCGAGAACGAGGGGTCTGGCTCTCGTTCAGGAGTTCGTGCAGACGGCCGGCATCGAGCCTGTCGCGCCTGATATGGGGATCACCGCTCTCGCGATAGAGGCCGCCGACCGCTACGGTATCGGTCCTGGCTATCCCGGCATCCTCAACCTCGGCGACTGCTTCTCCTATGCGACGGCGAAGCATCTCGGTGCCGGCCTGCTGTTCAGGGGCGACGACTTTGGCCGAACCGACATCACGCCGGCCTGACGGCGAGCCGGCTCCCGCCTGTTTCGCATGATTCAAAATCTGAGCCGGCTGAATCCGCGCCGCAGCAGCTTGAATCGATGTGGCAAAGCCCGGAATCGATCTGGCAGCGGATCGCGCCAACCACCTGGCGGGATTCGCTCTTTCGCGCTGAGGCCGGCAGCTCTTGCCGTAGCGGTGGCCAGCGGCCACTTGCGGGTGTATAGGCCGCCCTTCGCGCCAAGATGAGGTTAACGCGCGATACGTGAAACCAGGAGCAGTACCCATGTCCGAGCGGTGGACGCCCGATAGCTGGAGGGCAAAGCCCGTCCAGCAGATGCCGGAATACCCGGATCAGGCAGCCTTGAAGGCGGTCGAGCAGCAGCTCGCCGGCTTTCCGCCGCTGGTTTTTGCGGGCGAGGCGCGCAAGCTCAAACGGGCGTTGAGCAAGGTCGCGGCCGGTGAGGCCTTCCTCCTCCAGGGCGGCGACTGCGCTGAAAGCTTCGCGGAGCACTCGGCCGACAACATCCGCGATTTCTTCCGGCTGTTCCTGCAGATGGCGGTGGTGCTGACCTTCGCCGGCGGCTCGCCGGTGGTGAAGGTCGGGCGTATCGCCGGCCAGTTCGCCAAGCCGCGCTCGACCCCGACCGAGACGATCGGTGGTGTCGAGCTGCCGAGCTACAAGGGCGACATCATCAACGACAACGAGTTCACGGCCGAGTCCCGGATTCCGGACCCGCGCCGCCAGCTCGAGGCCTACAGGCAGTCGGCGGCAACGCTGAACCTGCTCCGTGCCTTCGCGACCGGCGGCTATGCCAATCTCGACCAGGCGCATCGCTGGATGCTCGGCTTCGTCAAGGATTCGCCGGCCTCGCATCGCTACCAGGAGGTGGCCGAGCGCATCACCGAGGCGCTCGACTTCATGCGCGCCATCGGCATCGATCCCGAGACGCATCCCGAGATGCGGACCACGGATTTCTACACCAGCCATGAGGCGCTGCTGCTCGGCTACGAGCAGGCGATGACGCGCACTGATTCAACCAGCGGCGAGTGGTACGACACCTCTGGCCACATGGTCTGGATCGGTGATCGCACCCGCCAGCTCGACCATGCCCATGTCGAGTTCTTCCGCGGCATCAAGAACCCGATCGGCCTGAAATGCGGCCCCTCGACCACGGTCGATGGCTTGCTCAAGCTGATTGACGCGCTCGACCCGCAGAACCAGGCTGGCCGTCTGACGCTGATCGGCCGCTTCGGCGCCGATAAGGTCTTCGACCACCTGCCGGCGCTGGTGCGCGCCACCAAGCGCGAAGGGCGCAATGTCGTCTGGTCTTGCGATCCGATGCACGGCAACACCGTCAAGGCTGCGAGCGGCTACAAGACAAGGCCGTTCGACCTGATCCTGACCGAGGTGAAGAACTTCTTCGCCGTCCATCAGGCGGAAGGGACGCATGCCGGCGGCCTGCATCTCGAAATGACCGGCAAGAACGTCACCGAATGCACCGGTGGCGCTCGCGGCATGACCGATGCGGACCTCAACGACCGCTACCACACGGTCTGTGATCCGCGCCTCAACGCCGAGCAGGCGCTGGAGCTCGCCTTCCTCGTTGCCGAGCTGGTCAAGCGCGAACGCGCCGGGCGGGCGCGGCCTGAGATCGAAGCGGCCGAGTGACATGACGAGATGACGGGTCGCTTCATCGGTCCGTCATCTTGACCGCCTAGCCCGCGCTTCTCATGGTCTAGCCATAAGAAGTCGCGGGAGGTTGGTATGAAGTTCGGGTTTGCACTCGCTCTGGCCGCCATGGTGTTTGCCGCACCGGTCGTCGCGCAGGAGGCTGCGAAGAAGCCGGCACCACCCGCCGGGCGCTTCGTCGAGATCGCCCGGTTCAAGGCGCCGACGGCGCGCCAGGCCGCCGCCGTCGATGACAAGTTCGTCTACGCCATTTCCGACCGCGCCATCGCCAAGCACGACAAGACCACCGGAGCGCTGGTCAAGGAATGGAAGGGAGCCGAGGACGGCCCGATCATCCATCTCGACAGCGGTGCGGTGATCGACGGCAAGCTCTACGCCGCCCATTCCAACTACCCGGCCTCGCCGATGACGAGCTCGGTCGAGATTTGGGACGCGCAGACGCTCGAGCATGTCGGCTCGCACAGCTTCGGCATCCTGCTGGGCTCGCTGACCTGGCTCGACCGCCATGACGGTGCCTGGTGGGGCGTCTTCGCCAATTACAGCCGCGTCTTCGGCCAGAGCCAGCAGCCCTATGGCAATTCCTACTGGACCACGCTGGTCAAGTTCGACGAGGCCTGGAAGCCGGTCCAGGGCTGGACCTTTCCCGCCGCCGTGATCAAGCGGGCCGAGCCGATGAGCATGTCGGGTGGCAGCTGGGGCAAGGACGGGCTGCTCTACGCCACCGGGCACGACCACAAGGAGGTCTACGCCCTGCGCCTGCCGAAAATGGGCTCGGTGCTGGAACTGGTCGCGACCTATCCGATCGAAGGCGAGGGCCAGGGCATCGCCTGGGATCGCAGCGGCGGCGCCGACACGCTATGGATGATCAGCCGGGCGAAGACCGAGCTGATCGGCCAGCGCTTCGAGCGCTGACCGGGGGCGCGGATCAGAATTTCAGCGCAGCGGCGACGCGGCCGGTGTTGACCGTCACCGTCGTGCCCTCGATCTCGGCAAAGCGGACGATCTGGTATTCGGCGCGCAGGAAGAGGTTATCGGTCAGGGCCCAGTCGACGCCGGCGCCGGCACTGAGGCCGAAGGCATAGGTGTTCTTCTTGGTACTGCCGACGGGTGCGACACTCGGTTCATAGCCGCTGGCATAGCCCTCTTCCGCCACTCCTGTGGTCGGGTTCGTGCGGTAGAAGTACCAGGTCGACTTGATAGTCGATGTCGTGTTGAAGCGCCCCAACGCGCCGCCGATGGTCGCATAGGGCATGATCCGGCCATAGGCCCAGCCCATGCGCAGGCGGAGCGTGGCATAATCGTTCAGCTTGGCACCTTGGTTGGTCGACATCGACCAGTCGTTGAGTGTCCCATCCGAGGTCGTGGTGCGCCGGCCGATATAGTCGCTGACGCTGTAGTTGTGCCCGGAGCGCGTATAGTCGGCCTCAAGTCCGAGGACTACGTCGTCGAACAGGTAATTATAGCCGACGATGCCGAAGAACTGGGCACCGCTGTCCCGCTTTTCCGGCAGGTCGCTGATGAAGCGCCCCATATTGTTTTCGGCGCCGAGCAGGGTGTTCCGGAAGGAATAATCCGCCAGCGCCGACAGGCCCTCGCCGGGCTTGAACTTGGTATCGCTGACGCCGGCGCCGCCGCCGAGATAGAAGCCGGACCAATCGAAGCGCCCACCACCGAACAGCGGCGGCGGCTCGACCGGCTGCTCGATCTGCGAACCCCTGAGGTAGTCGGCGCCCTGCGCCGCCTGCGGCAGTGCCAGCACGCAGCTCACCGCGATGACGGGGGCGAGGGTGGCGATAGATCCAGCACGCATCGCGTGTCTCTCCGAGCGAAAGCCAGCGCATTGGTTGAGCCGGCCCGGAGATGATTCATGCCGGGTTAACCCTAATGTCGGGTTAATGCGGTTGCGGATCGTGCCGCGCCTTGAAAGACATCGCCCACCGCTGCGGCTTGATTCTCCTTGGCGGCAGGAGAGGGCGCATGATCCGGCACATCGTGTTCTTCACGGCCAAACGTGCCGAGGATGTCGGCATGGTCCAGCGCCTGCTCGGCCGGCTCGGCGATATTCCGCACGCGCTCGCCTTCGAGGTCGCGGCCAACGCCAGGATCGATCCGATCGGCAATGAGATCGACATCGTCGTCTACGGCGAGTTTGCCGACGAGGCCGCGCTCGCGGCCTGGAAGGCGCATCCGATCTATGATCAGACGACGCAGGCGGTGCGCCCTCTGCGCGAATTGCGCTACTCGGCCGATTTCCGCTCGGCGATGCGGTGATTTGTGTTTCGATGCGCCTCCCCCGTCATTCCGGGACTTCGCGGAGCGAAGGGCCCGGAACCCATGAACACGGCGGTTGAGGAAAAGGTGCCCGGCGATCACGGCGACAGACCGGGCGCCTCGTATTCATGGGTTCCGGGCTCAGGCCTTTGGCCTGCCCCGGAATGACGAAGACGGCGCTGAAAACGCAGAGCCGCACGACCGCGCTGCCGTTGCCGCTCCAACGCCCGCAAGCTACATCCAGATCATGACTACGACCTCTCTCCGCCTGGCGCTCGCCCAGCTCAATCCGATCGTCGGCGACGTCGCCGGCAACGCCGACAAGGTGCGAGCCGCCCGCCGCGAGGCTGCTGCCGGCGGCGCCGAGCTCGTCATGTTCCCCGAGCTCTTCCTCTCGGCCTATCCGCCTGAGGACCTGGTGCTGAAACCGGCCTTCCAGGACGCCTGCCGCAAGGCCTGCGAGGAACTTGCCCGAGACACCGCCGATGGCGGCCCGGCCGTGCTCCTCGGCCTGCCCTGGCTCGAGGACGGCAAGCTCTACAACGCCTATGTCCTGCTCGACGGCGGCCTGATCCAGTCGGTGCGCTTCAAGGTCGACCTGCCGAATTACGGCGTCTTCGACGAGAAGCGGGTGTTCGAGCCCGGCCCGCTGCCCGGCCCGATCGTCTTCCGCAACCATGTCCGCCTGGGCATCCCGATCTGCGAGGACATCTGGGGCGAGGAAGTCGTCGAGTGCATCGCCGAGACCGGCGGCGAGATCCTGCTGGTGCCGAACGGCTCGCCCTTCCGCCGCGGCGTGATCGAGGAACGGCTCAACGTCGCCGTCGCCCGCGTCGTCGAGAGCGGCCTGCCGATGGTCTATCTCAACCAGCTCGGCGGTCAGGACGAGCTCGTCTTCGAGGGGGCCTCCTTCGTCCTCAACGCCGATCGCAGCTTCGCCCACCAGCTCCCGGCCTTCCGCGAGGCGGTCGCGATCACGCAATGGGAGCGCGGACCGGACGGCTGGCGCTGCCTGCCCGGCGAGGTCGCTCCGATCGAGAGCGGCGATGAGGCCGATTATGCCGCCTGCGTTCTCGGCCTGCGCGATTATGTCGAGAAGAACCGCTTCCCCGGCGTCGTGCTCGGCCTCTCCGGCGGCATCGATTCCGCCATCTGCGCTGCGATCGCGGTCGATGCGCTCGGTTCCGACCGGGTCCGCTGCGTGATGATGCCCTATCGCTTCACCTCGCAGGAGAGCCTCGACGATGCGAAGAGGTGCGCCGATGCGCTCGGCGTGCGCTACGAGATCGTGCCGATCGCCGAGCCGGTCGAGGGCTTCGAGCAGGCGCTGGCCGAACTGTTCGCCGGCACCAATCGCGGCATCACCGAGGAGAACCTGCAGAGCCGTGTGCGCGGCACGCTGCTGATGTCGATCTCGAACAAGTTCGGACCGATGGTGGTGACGACCGGCAACAAGTCGGAGATGTCCTGCGGCTACGCCACGCTCTATGGCGACATGAACGGCGGCTACAACCCGATCAAGGACCTCTACAAGACCGAGGTCTTCCGCTTGTCGGCCCTGCGCAATCGCTGGAAGCCGGCGGGCGCGCTCGGCCCGGACGGCGAGGTCATCCCCGAGAACATCATCGTCAAGCCGCCTTCAGCCGAATTGCGCGAGAACCAGAAGGACCAGGACTCGCTGCCGCCCTATGAGGTGCTCGACGACATCCTCGCCTGCCTGATCGAGCACGAGATGCGCCTCGCCGATATCGTCGCCCGCGGCCACGAGCTCGAGACGGTGCAGAAGGTCGAGCGGCTGCTCTATCTCGCCGAGTACAAGCGCCGGCAGGCGGCGCCTGGCGTCAAGGTCACCCGCAAGAACTTCGGCCGCGACCGGCGCTACCCGATCGTCAACCGCTTCCGCGATTCCGGCGAGCCGGCGCACGAGCCTGACCGGACGCTGGTCAAGGGCGTCGGCAAGGCCGGCGGCGAGAGCTTCGACTTCTGACGCGCAGAAACGCGCCGTCATTCCGGGGCGCCGCGCAGCGGCGAGCCCGGAACCCATGAACACCGCCTTTTCCGTCATGGTCGGGCTTGTCCCGGCCATCCACGTTTCCGCTGGTCGATGGCGGTGTTCAAGGCATGGATGCTCGCCACAAGGGCGAGCATGACGAACTGGAGCAGCGTCGTGTCCATGGGTTTCGGGCTCAGGCCCGAGGCCTGCCCCGGGATGACGGCGGAGCGCTCCTCTACAGCCAGAACCCGCCGATCTGGTTCGCCGCCGGATTGGCGATGCAGGCCGTCATCCGGTCGAGCCAGATGCGCTGGTACTTGGCGTTGGCGCCATGCTGAGTGTCGACGTCGTAGCGGCGCTGGATCAGCTTGACGCGGCGCTTGATGTGCAGGTCGACGAGGCTGTTGAGCTGGGTGATCAGCCCGCCGATCGTCGGGGCGCGGGCGATGGTGAGCTGATGCGCCAGCGCCCGGCAGACCACGAAGCCGACATCGTAGTGGAATTGCTCGTGCGCCAGCAGGCCGGCGTCCAAGACCACGCCGATCCTGACCTGCGCGCTCGGCCAGACTTCAATCTCGTTGGGCACGCCGAAGGCATAGTCCGCGCCGACCATGCGGGCGCCCTTGTCGAAGATCTCGTATTCGAAGGCGGTGTAGGCGTCCTGCACCGTGCCGTCAGCAGGGTCGATCACCACCGGAACCTGCAGGAAGTCGCCGGCCTTGAGCTTGACCGGCAGGCGCATCGCGCTCACCACGACGCCGGCGGGCGCCGGGTTGTTGGCCATGTGCAGGAAGGTCTTGCCGCCCGGATCGACCTTGGAATCCGGGCTCGTCATCTTCAGGAAGACCTGCTGGTAGCGCTTGATCCCGCCTCTGGTCAGCGGCCCGCAATCGCCGTCGACATCGAGCAGATCGATGCCGAGCGCCGCAGTATGCGGATTGATCATCGCCTGGACCAGGCGGGTATCTGGAACCGTGTTCTTGCCGCCGAACCCGACCGAAGCCGTGATGCTCATCCTCGCCTCCCAGCGTAGATATCGACATCCCCGTCGCCTTCTAACCTTGCGTCAGTTTGAGCCGTTGTCGAGCTTTTCCGCCGCCGCCGCATGGCCGCCCTTGCCCTCGCGCCATTCCCGCGCGACAAGCGGCCGGTCATGACCACTCCCTTCGTCCGCACCGCCCCGTCGCCGACCGGCTACCTGCATATCGGCAACGCCCGCTCGCTGATGTTCAACTGGCTCTTCGCCAGGCGCCATGGCGGGCGCTTCCTGCTGCGTTATGATGACACCGACCAGGCGCGCTCGAAGCCGGAATTCGCCGATGCGATCGCCGAGGACCTCGCCTGGCTCGGCGTCGTCCCCGACGCCAGCATCAAGCAGTCGGAGCGGATCGCTCTCTATGATGCCGCGGCGGAGAGGCTGCGCGCCGCGGGGCGCCTTTACGCCTGCTATGAGAGCGCCGACGAGCTCGACCGCAAGCGCAAGCGCCAGCTCGCCCGCGGCCTGCCGCCGGTCTACGATCGCGCCGGCCTGAAGCTGACGGCCGAGGAACGCGCCAAGCTTGAAGCCGAAGGCCGCAAGCCGCATTGGCGCTTCCTGCTCGACTGGGAGGAGATCGGCTGGGACGACCTCGTCCGCGGCCCGTCGCATGTCGACTGCGCCTCGCTCTCCGATACGGTGCTGGTCCGCGAGGACGGCACCTATCCCTACACGTTGCCCTCGGTCGTCGACGATCTCGACATGGGCATCACCCATGTCATCCGCGGCGAGGACCACGTCACCAACACCGCCGTGCAGATCCAGATCATGCAGGCGCTCGGCGGCACGCTGCCCACCTTCGGCCATCACAACCTGCTGACCACCGCGAGCGGCGAGGGGCTGTCGAAGCGCCTCGGCCATCTCTCGCTCCGGGGGCTGCGCGAATCCGGCATCGAGTCGCTGGCGGTCGCGGCGTTAGCCGTGCTGACCGGCTCCTCCGACGCAGTGCGGCCGGTCTCCAGCCTCGACGAGCTTGCCGGGCTGGTCGACCTCGCCCATGTCTCGCGCGCGCCGGCCAAATTCGACGAGCACGAGCTGGAGGCTCTCTCGGCCCGCACCCTGCATCAGCTCGATTTCGCTGCGGTCGAGGAGCGGCTGAAGCTCCTCGGCATCCCGGCGAGCGAGCCGTTCTGGCTCGCCGTGCGCGGCAATCTCGGCCGGCTCTCGGCTGCGAAGGACTGGTGGAAGGTGATCGAGGGACCGCTCGAGCCGCACGTCGCCGACAAGGCCTTCGCGGCCCAGGCGGCGGATTTGCTGCCGCCGGAGCCGTTCGATCAGACGACCTGGAAAAGCTGGACGCAAGGCGTCGCCGCCGCGACTGGCACGAAGGGCAAGGCCTTGTTCATGCCGCTGCGCCAGGCTCTGACTGGCCTCGACCATGGGCCCGAGCTGGCTCTGTTGCTGCCCTTGATCGGGCGGGAGAAGGCGTTGAAGCGGCTGCGGGGCGAGGCGGCGTAGGTTTTGCCGTCATTCTCGGGCGACGCGTAGCGGCGACCCGAGAATCTCGTGACAGGAGGCCGGCGACCGGAACCCCTCCGGCCTGAGATGCTCGGGTCAAGCCCGAGCATGACGCGCGTTGGCCCGCTCTCACTCGTGCCGGTGCATCGCCGAGTCGTGCTTGGTGTCGCGCATGGTCGAGTAGACCAGCAGCGAGATGAAGATCACCGCCGAGAGGTAGTAGTAGAACCACTGCTCGTGGCCCTGCTGCTTGAAGAACAGGGCGATCGCCGGCGCGGTGCCGCCGAAGATCGAGACGGTCAGCGCATAGGGCACGGCGACGCCGGTGGCGCGGATCGAGGTCGGGAACAGTTCGGCCTTCACCACCGCATTGATCGAGGTGTAGCCGGCGACGAAGAGCCAGGCGCCGGAGATCAAAAGGAAGGCGACCCAGGGCGACTTGGTCTGCTCCAGCGCCGACAGGATTGGCACGGTTAGCAGCGTCCCGGCGACGCCGAAGAAGATCAGCAGCGGCTTGCGGCCGATCCGGTCGGAGAGCCAGCCATAGAGCGGCTGCAGGATCGAGGCGAAGATCAGTGAGCCGGCGATGACATAGGTGGTGACGATGTCGGAGAGGCCGACCGTCTGCTTCACGAAGGTCTGCATGTAGGTGGTGAAGGTGTAGAAGGCGGCGGTGCCGCCCGCCGTCAGGCCGACCACGATCGCCACCTCTCGCGGATATTTCAGCAGGCCGCGCAGCGAGCTTTCCTTGGCCGGGCCGGCCTTCTTGGCCTCGTTGAAGGCATCGGTCTCGTGCATGTTCCGGCGCATGAACATGGCGGTGACGGCCAGCATCGCGCCGATCACGAAGGGGATGCGCCAGCCCCAGTCGACCAGCTGCTCATGCGTCAGGAAGACGTTCTGCAAGAGGAGCAGCACCAGGATCGCGGTCAGCTGCCCGCCGATCAGCGTCACGTACTGGAAGCTCGAATAGAAGCCGCGATGATCGGGATGGGCGATCTCGGTGAGATAGGTCGCGCTCGCCCCGTATTCGCCGCCCAGGCTCAGGCCCTCGATGACCCGTGCCAGCGCCAGTAATACCGGCGCCGCGAAGCCGATCGTCTCATAGGTCGGCGTCACTGCGATGATCAGCGAGCCGAAGCACATCATCAGCACCGAGACCGTCAATGACAGCCGCCGCCCATAGCGGTCGGCGATATGGCCGAACAGCCAGCCGCCGATCGGGCGCACGATGAAGCCGGCGGCGAACAGGGTCGCGGCGTTGAGCTGGACCACCACCGGATCATGCGAGGGGAAGAATTTTGGCGCGAAATAGAGCGCGAAGGCGGTGTAGGCGTAGAAATCATACCACTCGACCAGGTTGCCGACCGAGCCGATGAAGATGGCCTTCAGGCGCCGCGCCGTGTCGGCGACATCGAGGCCCTGTGGGGCAGGGGTGGCGATTGCTGGATCGGACATGGCTCGCTCCGCGCGTCGATGCGGCACGGGAGAAGCCTGCGCCGGCAGCAGAATGTTGATCTAAACCTTGCGTTTTGCGCTCGTCAGCAAGGCAAGGAACGATCGGAGTTGCTTCTGGTGCATGGCGGCGGTGATCCGCGAACCTGCTAGCCAAACTCAGCCTTCATCCTGAGGTCTGGCCGACGATGAAGACAATGATGTCAAGGGGCGCGTTCTCGCTGAAAAATGCGCGGGTCGTCCCGGGCGACCGAAGGGAGACCCGGGATCCATGCCGGAACCTCTATAGGAAAGGCTCAGGCATGGATCCCGGGTCTCCGCTTCGCTGCGTCCGGGATGACAGCGTGATGGATGTCGAAGCTCAACCTCTTGAAAACCGCGCATCATTTGCGGCCAGACCTCAGGATGAGGACTGAGGGAAGTTCAGCATGTTATCGCCTCATGGCCGCGCCGTCGCGCCGACCCCGAGATTGGGCGCGAGGTTCGGCGCGACGATCCGCACGGTGCGGCGCTCGCCGGTAACGCTTTTGCTCTCGCGCTTCAGCCCGTCGCCCTGCTGGAGCGTCTTCTCGCCGTCGATCTTCTGTGGGCCGACGCCGGCCGATTCGGTGCTGGCGGTCGGCACATTGGTGTCCGGCGTCGGCTCGTCGCCCGGAGCGGCCTGGAGCGTGGTCGGTGCCGGACCGGCCGCGGTAGCCGGCTTGGCCTCAGGCGCATTGGCCGCGCCCTTCTTGCCGCGCTGCGGCTGCTCGGGCTTCGGCCGAGACATTTCCTGCGAGCGCTGCTCGGTGACGATGATGTCGCCCTTGCGCTGCTCCAGCATCTGCTCGGCATTCTGTAGCGCCTGGGCCCAGCTCTGGCCCTGCCCCCGGCAGGTGCAGGCGGCGTCGAAGCTGCGGGTGTATTTCAGCGCGTTCGGCAGGGACGAGTAGGGCTGCCCGCTGCTGCGCGCCACCGCGTTCTGGATGTCGCCGCCGCTGCTCATGCCATAGGCCAGCGTCTCGCTGCCGGGGCAGAGCGACTGGCACATCTCGTCCTGGCTCTCGCGTCCGCCCGGGCTGTTGGCGAGCGGGAAGAAGTAGCCGTCACAGCTGCGCACGCAGACCGAATAGGGGCCGCCCTGGCGTGCCCCGCCTTCCGTCGGCTCGGTCGGTTGATCGGGGTCGAGCTCGGGCAGGGTCGAATCGATCTCGCCGCGGCGCGGCTCGATCCCGAAGATCGTCTCGAAGAAGCCGCGCGGCTGCGCCCGGCAGTTGTTGTTGATCAGCGCCGCGAGTTGGGCGCGCCGCTGCTCGACGCCGCCGCCCTGGGCCTGCTGCTGGAGCTGACCATACTGCGACTGCAACGCCCCGAGCTGGGCGCGGATGCCGCCGCATTGCGGTGGCGGCGCATCGCCGAAGAACAGGAAGCCGCCGCGATCGCAGCCCATCGACCGATACTGGCTGGAGAGCTGCGCCAGCTGGCCGGCGACACGCTGCGCCGCCTGGGCGGCGCGGGCATCGCCGCCGCGCTGGCCCTGCAGGTTGGAAAGTTCGGCGCGCCAGTTGTCGCAAGCCGGCGACTGCGCCAATGCGGCGCCCGACAGCGCGGCGAAAGCCAGCGCCGGAGCGAGCGCGCGTCGGAGCGAAGCGAAAATCATGGAAGGCAGAGTGCTATCCCTGTGGTTCGTCCCATGCCAGCAGCGATCGCTGGCACCGGCAAAGCACATGCTAGAAACGCGACGGAACTAAGGAGGCGCGTGTCGAACCGTCCGCGAAAGCCGATTCGATGCATCGCCCGGATAGCTTTGCGCATCGCATATAGCGCTTCGCGCGGCAAATAATGGGCGCGATCAAGCTTGCGCGATCACGCCTCCTCGGTTTGGTAGGCGCCGGCGAGGTGGCGTCCGCGCTCGGTCAGCACCGCCAGCACGCGCTCGAACACCCGAAGCTCCTCCGGCGAGATCCCCTCGACCCAACGCTCCTCGAAGGCGAGGGCCAGCGGCACGATCTGGGCGTAGATGCGCTGGCCAGCAGCGGTGAGGGCGACGAAGGCCTCGCGCCGGTCGGCCCGGTTCTCAGCTCGCGTCACCAGCCCGCGCTTATCGAGCTCGCCTACGGCGCGCGAGACCTTGGTCTTGTGCATCTGCGAGAGCTCGCCGATGTCGCGCGAGGTCAGCTGGCCGAACTCGCCGAGCTGCGCGATTACCCGCCATTCCGGGATGCCGATGCCGAAGCGCGTGCCGTAGACCCGGCCCAGCCCGCGACTGGCGAAGAAGCCGACCACGTTCAGGCGGTAGGGCAGGAACTGCTCAAGATGGAGGGTGCGGTCGGGTGATGGCGGCTTCGGCTTCGTTGACATTAGTTTCACATGTAACTAATTAAGGTGGGATCAAGGCCGCTCAAGGCCGCGCCCGCGATCATTGCGCAACGGCAGCGCCTGTCAAAGCGGCTAGCATCGGACCGAAAAGTGGAAGCCACTTTTCGGAGCAATCTGATGCTTGAGAAACGGATCAGGAGGAGGCCCAGTCATGAACGTGCAAACCACGCTTCAGTCGAGCTTCGGCGAGCAGGTCCGCGGCGGGCGCCGCTACATGTCCGGCTTCGGCAACTCCTTCGAGACCGAGAGCCTGCCGGGCGCGCTGCCGATCGGCCGCAACTCGCCGCAGAAGGCGGCCTACGGCCTTTACGCCGAGCAGCTCTCTGGTTCGCCCTTCACCGCGCCGCGCTCCACCAATGAGCGGTCCTGGCTCTATCGCATCCGCCCGAGCGTCAAGCACGGCGGCCGCTGGACGCTGGTCGACAAGGGGCTGATGCGGACCGCGCCCTGCCGCGACGAGACGAAGCCCTCGCTCGGCCAGTTGCGCTGGAGCCCGATTCCGCTGCCGCAGGAGAAGCTCACCTTCCTCACCGGCCTGCGCACCCTGACCACCGCCGGCGACGCCGACAGCCAGGCCGGCATGGCCGCCCACATGCTCTTCGTCACTGCCTCGATGGAGAAGGAATACGTCTTCAACGCCGACGGCGAGTATCTGGTCGTCGCGCAGGAGGGGAAGCTTCGCTTCTTCACCGAGTTCGGCATCATCGAGATCGAGCCGGGCGAGATCTGCATCATCCCGCGCGGCGTCGTCTTCCGCGTCGAATTGATGGGCGGGCCGGCGCGCGCCTATGTCTGCGAGAACTATGGCGGCGCGTTCACATTGCCTGATCGCGGGCCGATCGGCGCCAACTGCCTCGCCAATCCGCGCGATTTCCTCACCCCCGTCGCCGCCTATGAGGACATCGAGGAGCCCTCGACTCTCTATGCCAAATGGGGCGGGGAGCTGTTCTCGACCAAGGTCGACCAGTCGCCGCTCGACGTCGTCGCCTGGCACGGCAACTACGCGCCCTACAAATACGATCTCAGACATTATTCGCCGGTCGGCGCGATTTCCTTCGACCATCCCGACCCGTCGATCTTCACTGTGCTGACGGCGCCGTCCGAGACGCCCGGCACCGCCAATATCGACTTTGTCATCTTCCCGGAGCGCTGGATGGTGGCGGAGAACACCTTCCGACCGCCCTGGTACCACCGCAACATCATGTCGGAGTTCATGGGGCTGATCTACGGCGTCTACGACGCCAAGCCCGAGGGCTTCACCCCCGGCGGCTTCAGCCTGCACAACATGATGCTGCCGCACGGCCCGGACGCGCAGGCCTTCGAGCATGCCAGCACGGTCGAGCTGAAGCCGGTCAAGCTCACCGGCACCATGGCCTTCATGTTCGAGACGAGATTCGCCCAGCGCGTCACCGGCTACGCCGCCGGCCTGCCGGAGCTGCAGGACAATTACAGCGATTGCTGGAGCGAGCTGAAGAAGCGCTTCGACCCGAACAAGCCCGAGGCGTGGTGAGGTCTCGCTGCAGCGTCGCCCGCTCTCTCCCCCCTTGTGGGGGAGAGCTGGAGAGGGGGGTAGTCAGCGGTGAGGCTGATCATTGGCGAAGCCTCGACGCCGCTCGCCCGGTCACCCCTCTCCCGACCCTCCCCCACAAGGGGGGAGGGCTCCCGCGCCTTTTTCTGGCCCGTTGGCGCAAGCGGTCTTCAGCGCGAGCGCAGCCGGTTCATGAAGGCGTCGTAGGAGAGTTCCGCGACCTGCCACCAGAGCAGGTTCTCGCCGCGGAAGGCGACCATCGACTCATAGCCCTTCTTGAAGGCTTCGCTCTTGGCCGAGGTCTCGGCGTAGTACTCTTCGGCCGCCTTGAGCGAGGCTTCCATGATCGGCTGCGGGAAGGCCTTGAGCTGCGCGCCCTGGGCGATCAGCTTGCGCAGCCCGCCCGGATTGACGAAGTCGTACTTCGCCAGCATCCAGTTGTTGGCCGCCTCGCAGGCGTTCTGGACGATCGCCTGGTAGTGCTTGGGCAGCTTGTTCCACTGCTCCTGGTTGATGACGAGGTGCAGCATGGCGCCGCCCTCCCACCAACCGGGATAGTAGTAATAGGGCGCGACCTTCACGAAGCCGAGCTTCTCGTCGTCATAGGGGCCGACGAATTCGGCGGCGTCGATCGTGCCGCGCTCCAGCGCCGGGTAGACGTCGCCCGCCGCGATCTGCGTCGGCACCACGCCGAGCTTGGCCAGCACCGCTCCGCCCATGCCGCCGATGCGGAACTTCAGGCCCTTGAGGTCGTCGACGGTCTTCAATTCCTTGCGGAAGAAGCCGCCCATCTGGCAGCCGGAATTGCCGCAGGGGATCGAGTAGGCGTTGAACTTGGCGAGCGCGCCGTTGACGATCTGCTCGCCGCCGCCGAAATACCACCAGCTATGCTGCTGGCGGGCGTTGAGGCCGAAGGGAATGCCGGTGCCGAGTCCCAGCGCCGGCTCCTTGCCGACATAGAAATAGGTCGGCGTATGCGCGCATTCGACCGTGCCGGAGGTGACCGCGTCGAGCGCCTGCAGTCCGGGCACGATCTCGCCGGCCGAGAAGGTCTGGATCTGGAACCTGCCGTCGGTGGCGTCCGACATGAACTTCGCGAACTGCTGGGCGGTGCCGTAGATCGTGTCGAGCTGCTTCGGGAAGCTCGAGGTCAGGCGCCATTTCACCTCGGGCATCGATTGCGCGATCGCGGGCATCGCGATCGGCGCGGCGGCCGCGGCGAGCGCGCCCGTCTTCAAAAACGTACGGCGTTGCATGGACTTTCCTCCCCGGGATCGATTTGCTGCCATCATCACTGTTCGGCGAGGATTGAAAAGAGATGAAAGTCGCATCCCTCATGCATGGCCGGGATGGCCGCCTCGTCGTGGTCTCGAACGACCTGACCCGCGCGACCGACGCCTTTCCGGTCGTGGCGACGCTGCAGGGCGCGCTCGACGACTGGAGCCGCTGCGCGCCGCGGCTCGCCGATCTCGCCGAGAGCCTCGAGCACGGCTCGGTGCCGTCCTTCCGCTTCCACGAGAATCACTGCGCTTCGCCCTTGCCGCGCGCCTATCAATGGGTCGACGGCTCGGCCTATGTGAACCATGTCGAGCTGGTCAGGAAGGCGCGGGGGGCCGAGATGCCCGAGAGCTTTTGGACCGATCCGCTGATGTACCAGGGCGGTTCCGATTCCTTCCTGGGCCCGCGTGAGGCGGTGAAGCTGGCGAGCGAGGATTACGGCATCGATCTGGAAGCCGAGATCGCCGTCGTCACCGGCGACGTGCCGATGGGTGTCAGCCCCGAGGCGGCGCGCGGGCTGATCCGCCTCGTCATGCTCGTCAACGATGTGAGCTTGCGGAATCTGATTCCCAATGAATTGGCGAAAGGCTTTGGTTTCCTTCAATCAAAGCCGTCTTCCGCCTTCTCGCCAGCGGCGGTGACGCCGGATGAACTCGGTCCTGCCTGGAAGGATGGCAGGCTCAGCCTGCCATTGCTCGCCCAGGTCAACGGCAAGCCGTTCGGCAAGCCTGAGGCCGGCGTCGACATGACCTTCGACTTCGGCGTGCTGATCGCCCATGCCGCCAAGACCCGCCCGCTCGTCGCCGGCACCATTGTCGGCTCCGGCACGGTCTCGAACCGCGATGCCGATGGCGGCCCGGGCAGGCCGGTCGCGGAGGGCGGGCTCGGCTATGCCTGCATCGCCGAGCAGCGCATGGTCGAGACGATCCGGCACGGCGCGCCGCAGACGCCCTTCCTGCGCTTCGGCGACAGCGTCCGCATCGAGATGAAGGACGCCGCCGGCCATTCGATCTTCGGCGCGATCGAGCAGGACATCCTGCCGCATGCGGGATGAAACCCTCATGCACGCCTTTGTCGGTCAGGCGCGTAAGCCCTCCCCCCTTGTGGGGGAGGGTTGGGAGGGGGGTATCGCACCCGCAGTCCTCTCCGCGTCAAGCTCGGCACATGTCGAGGGTGGCATACCCCCCTCTCTAGCTCTCCCCCACAAGGGGGGAGAGGATGGGTTGCGGATCCGAGCAGATGCGGCCGACCGCTTCACCGTATTCAACTGACGAGGTTGCTCCATGTCCTCCCCCGCTTTCGCCTCCACTGCCGATCTCGGCGAGAAGACCGTCTCCTTCGAGGAGGTCGGCAAGGGCGTCTACGCCTATACCGCCGAGGGCGACCCCAATAGCGGCGTCGTCGTCGGCGACGAGAGCGTCCTCGTCTTCGACGCGCAAGCGACGCCGACCATGGCCGAGCGCGTCATCGCCCGGGTGCGCGAGGTCACCGACAAGCCGGTCAGCCATGTCGTGCTCTCGCATTATCATGCGGTGCGCGTGCTCGGCGCGCCGGCCTATGGCGCCCGCGAGATCGTCTGCTCGGATGCGGCGCGCGCGATGATCGTCGAGCGCGGCGAGGAGGACAAGGCGAGCGAGATCGGCCGCTTCCCGCGGCTCTTTCAAGGTGCCGACTCGATCCGCCCCGGCCTGACCTGGCCGACCACGACCTTCTCGCACAATGCCTCGATCTGGCTCGGCAGCCGCGAGGTTCGGCTGATGAAGCTCGGCCGTGGCCACACCGCCGGCGACATCGTCGCCTGGACGCCGGACACCAATGTGATCTTCGCCGGCGACCTCGTCGAATATGGCGCCACGCCCTATTGCGGCGACGCGCACTTCACCGACTGGCCGACGACGCTCGATGCGCTCGCCGCCTTCGCGCCGGCCGCCATGGTGCCGGGCCGCGGCGCGGCGCTGACCAACCGGGCGATGGTCGCCGACGGCATCAAGGGCACCCGCGCCTTCCTGTCCGATCTCTACGAGGCGGTGAAGGGCCATGTCGCCCAGGGGCGTTCGCTGCGCGAAACCTTCGAGCGCGTCCATGAGACGCTGAAGCCGTCCTATGGCGACTGGGTGATCTTCGAGCACTGCCTGCCCTTCAACGTCACCCGCGCCTATGACGAGGCCGGCGGCCTCGACCATCCGCGCATCTGGACCGACGAGCGCGACCGCCAGATGTGGGTCGAGCTGAGAGGGTAGGGCGGGTCAGGCGGCGCGGGGATGGATCGCGGAATAGTCCTGCTCGGTCTCGGCCTTGGACAAGTCGTGAGCAGTTTGCAGATTGAGCCAAAAGCGGGGGTCAGTGCCAAAAAAGCGACCGAGCCGGATCGCGGTATCGGCGGAGACATCACGCCGCTGGCGCAGGATGTCGCTGATCCGATTGCCGGGGACGTCGAGCGCCTTGGCGAGCGAGCGGGCACTCATTCCGAGTGGCTCCAGATACTCCTCGCGCAGGACCTCGCCGGGATGGGTTCTGATCCGTGCCATCGCCATGTCTCCTCAATGATAGTCGACGATCTCAACCGCCTCAGGGCCGTCGCCGTCCCAGCGGAAGCAGAGTCGCCATTGGTCGTTGATCCGGATGCTCCACTGCCCCTTGCGGCCGCCTTTCAGCGCCTCCAGCCGGTTGCCCGGCGGCGAGCGCAGATCGAAGAGCGTGACAGCGGCGTCCAGCATATCGAGCTTGCGCAACGCGACCTTCTCAACGGCCCGCCAGCGGGCAGCACAGGCCTCTCCACGAAGCAAGCGCTCGGTATCCCGGTCGGCGAAGCTCAGGATCATGATCCAGGATATGATACGTACCGTATATCGGTCAAGGAGCTGAGCTGATGCAGCCCTTTCGCCAGTTCGCCTATCAACGCAGCCCGGATCAGGACGCAGCTACGCCGGCCCGGCATCCCGTCGTCATCGTCGGCGCCGGCCCGGTCGGGTTGACGCTGGCGCTCGATCTGGCGCGCCGGCAGGTTCCGGTCGTGCTGATCGACGACGCCGACCGGATCGGCGAGGGCTCGCGCGCCATCTGCTTCGCCAAGCGCACGCTCGAGATCTTCGACCGGCTCGGGCTCGCCGAGGCGATGGTCGAGAAGGGCGTCACCTGGCAGAAGGGCAGGGTCTTTCGCGGCGACACCGAGCTCTACGAGTTCGACCTCCTGCCCGAGGGCGAGCACAAGCAGCCGGCCTTCATCAACCTCCAGCAATTCTATGTCGAGGCAGCGCTGGTCGAGGCCGTGCTCGCCGAGCCGCTGGTCGATCTGCGTTGGAGCAATCGCCTCGCCGGCCTGGAAAACCGCGAGGACGGCGCCAGGCTGACGATCGCGACACCGGAAGGGGATTACGCCCTCGAAGCCGACTGGCTCGTCGCCTGCGACGGCGCGCGCTCGCCGACGCGCGGCCTGCTCGGGCTGGAGTTCCGCGGCGAGGCCTTCGAGGACCGCTTCCTCATCGCCGATGTGAAGATGACCGCGCCGTTCCCGACCGAGCGCTGGTTCTGGTTCGATCCGCCCTTCCATTCCGGCCAGTCGGCGCTGCTGCACAAGCAGCCGGACGATATCTGGCGCATCGACCTGCAACTTGGCCCGGATGCCGATCCGGATCACGAGAAGCGGCCGGAGATCGTGCGGCCCCGGATCGAGCGCATGCTTGGCCATGCCGAGTTCGCGCTTGAATGGGTCTCGGTCTATCGCTTCCAGTGCCGCCGGCTCGACCGCTTCCTGCATGGCCGCGTGATCTTCGCCGGCGATGCCGCCCATCAGGTCTCGCCCTTCGGCGCGCGCGGCGCCAATTCCGGCATCCAGGATGCCGACAATCTCGGCTGGAAGCTGGCGCTGGTCGTACAGGGGCGGAGTCCCGCCTCGCTGCTGGACAGTTATGACAGCGAGCGCGCCGCCGCCGCCGACGAGAACATCCTGAACTCGACGCGGGCGACCGACTTCATCGCGCCGCGCTCGCCCGGCGAGCGCCTCTTGCGCGAGGCGGCGCTGTCGCTGGCGCCGCATACCGGCTTCGCCAAGCGCTTCGTCAATTCTGGGCGGCTTTCGCTGCCCTCAGCCTATGCCGGTTCGCCGCTCTCGAGCGAGGATGACGGTGGGGAAGGTAACCTGCCGCTGGGCGCGCCCTTCCTCGATGCTCCCGTCACCGGCGCTTCTCACGCCTGGCTGAGCGAGGCTTTCGCGGCGGGGCAGGCGATCCTGCTCGGTGAAGGCACGGCAAGGATTGCGCCTGCCGGCGTGCTCGCGATCGAGCCGGCGGCTGGCGATAGAACCTTGTGCCAGCGCTATGCCCTGGAGGGCGGCGCAGCCGTGCTGCTGCGGCCGGACGGGCATGTCGCTGCCCGCTTCCCGAACCCCGAGCGCGCTGCGATCGAGGTTGCGATCGAGCGCATGGAGGGCAGGGGATGAAAGCCGCGGTTGCCATGATCCCCGCGAACGGACTCGCCCGCGAATCGCGCTTTACCGATCCCGATGCCGCCTTTCGCCTGCTGGCCCAGGCGCATCGTGACCTGGATGAGCGCGAGAGCGCTGCGCTCAATGCCCGCCTCGTCCTGATCCTCGCCAATCACATCGGCGACGAGCGGGTCCTGCGCGAGGCCGTGGCGCTGGCGCACGAGGCGAGGTAGGCTCGGCTCACGACGCCCTGGAGCCGTGAGCCTGATGGAAGACCTGCCGACCTTCTACCCTACCCTGATCCCGCTCGGCTTCTTCTTCTGGGGGCCGGCGCTGGTGGTGCTGACGCTGCTCCTGTCCTGGCTCTGGGCGCGCAGCCTGCGCGTCGACCGGGCGCTGGAGAGCGACTTCAACGGCTTCACCAAGGATGACGTCGAGAAGCTCTTCTCGCTCTATGGCCCCGAGCGCCGGGCGATCTATCGCAACAAGCTGCTGCCGGCCGATCTCGCCTTCGCGCTGGTCTATACGATCGTCGGCGCGCTGATCGTCGTCGGTCTCTCGATGCGCGGCTATCCCTGGTGGGTGGCGGCTCTGTGCGGTGGCGGCTGGCTCTTCGGCGGGCTCTGCGACATCGCCGAGAATCTCGCGATCGCGCGCCTGCTCGATCGCTACCCGAAGGTCGAGGACGGTACCGTCGCCTTCGCCAGCGGCTTCACCCGGCTGAAGCTCGTCCTGACCGGGCTTGGCTTCGTCGGCGCGATCGCAGCCTATTATCTCGCCTTCAAGCCGATCGCCGCCTGAGCATGCGCGGTTTCGTGTGCGTCTTTCTGGCGGCTGGTATCGTCGGTGCACTGGCCCTGCCGGCGGCGGCTGACGAAGCCTATAAGCGCTGCATCGACACATCGGACGGCACCAATCCCGCCTGGGCCGCCTGCGGCGGAGAGTGGGTCGCCCGCGAGGACGCCAAGCTCAATGTCGCCTGGAAGCGGCTCTATGCAGCGAGCGAGCCGGCGACGAAGAAGGATCTGCTCGAGGAGCAGCGCGCCTGGAACGCCTTCAAGGACAAGGCCTGCCAGTTCTACGCCAATGGCGACTTCGGCCGGGAAGGGCAGGTGCTGCATTTTCCGAGCTGCCGGGCGGAGCTCATCGCCCAGCGCACGGCGGTACTGGACAGCTATGGCGCCGACCGGCGCTAGTGCGGGCTGACTTTACACGGAACCACCATCGTCATCCTGGGCGCCCAAAGGGCGTCCCGGGATCCATCGTAGAGTTCGGTGCCTTACGATGGATCCCGGACCTGCGCGGCTTCGCCGCTTGTCCAGGATGACGGTGTGATTCCGTGTGAAATCCGCATGCTCCAGCAATCGTCAGGCCGCGATATATACGCGCCGGAGGCGGAAGCGGATGGCGGGCACCGGCGTTGCGCCGATCAGAATCTCAACTTCGCTCGGTGCCGATTCGAAGCCGAGCCGTGCCGCCAGCTGCAACGATGCTGCGTTCTGCGGATGCGTGACGACGAGGGCTTCCGGCAGGTCGAGCGTCTCGAAGCCGTAGCGGAGCAGCCGCTCCACCGCCTCCCGGGCGATGCCTTGTCCCCAGTGCCGGACGGCGAAGCGATAGCTGATCTGGGCCTGCTCCGGATCGTCGCCATCCGGAATGAGCCCGACATAGCCGAGCGGGTCGCGTTCGTCGGTACGGGCGAACACGGTCCAGTAGCCGAGCCCGCGTGCGACATGGAGGAAGCTGCGCGCTGCGACGCCCTCGTGGCCCATCGCCGGGTCGCCGACTGCCGCGATGAAGCGCATGACCTCTGGATCGGCATTGAGCGCGGCGATGAAGTCGAGATCGGCCTCGGTGCGCGGCTTCAGGAGGAGTCGCTCGGTTTCCAGCTGCGGCAGCATGGTCGTCGCTCTGTCGTGTCGTTGGAAGATTGCTCGTGCCTGCACTGGTGCGGGACGGCGCGCTATCCCATATCCTGCCGGCCGTTGTGCGGGAATGTCTTGGGAGAATCTGGATGAGCTTTCGTCGTTGCCTTCTCGCCGTCTCGGCTGGTCTCGCGCTCGCCGGTGTCGCCGCGCCGGCCCTCGCGCAGGAGGACCTGATCTTCAGGAAGTCGACGGTCTGGAAGATGCTGACTCCGGACGACAAGCTCGCCGTCTACGGCGTCGACGATCCGGTCGTCGAGGGCGTCGCCTGCCATTACACCGTGCCCGAGAAGGGCGGCGTCTCCGGCATGTTCGGGGTCGCCGAAGAGGTCTCCGAGGTCTCGCTCGCCTGCCGCCAGATCGGCCCGGTGAAGATCAAGGAGAAGTTCTCGCAGGGCGACGTCGTCTTCCGCGAGCGCCGCTCGCTGATCTGGAAGAAGATGCAGATCGTGCGCGGCTGCGACGCCAAGCGCAACGTCCTGATCTACATGGTCTACACCGACAAGCTGATCGACGGCTCGCCGCAGAACTCGACCTCGAGCGTGCCGATCATGCCCTGGGGCGGGATGGGCGAGGTGCCCAAATGCTCGGAATGGGTGAGATAGGGCGGCATCTGCGCCTCGACTTTCGTACACTTTAGATGTACATTTCGAAGCGCTGCGACAGATGCGGGCGCTGAATGGAATTCGAGTGGGACGAAGCCAAGCGGCGCTCGGTTCTGGCCGAGCGCGGCGTCGACCTGCTCTATGCCGCTCTGATTTTCGAGGGGCCTACGCTGACCGCAGCGGATAATCGGCGGGACTATGGCGAGGAACGCTGGGTTTCGCTGGGCCTGATCGACGGTGAGTGTTTCGTCGTCGTGCACACGGAGCGGAATGGCGTGACCCGCCTGATCACTGCATGGAAGGGCGGAACGGATGAGCACAGACGATATCAGGAGAGCGTCGCTCGCTGAGCTCCGTGCCAAGCGCGATGCCGGCGAGCTCCATCACGATCCGAATGCCCCGGAAGGCGAAGAGCTTGGTTCCGAGTTCTGGGAGAATGCGGCTCTGGTTCAGCCGAAAGGCCTGACCTCAGTCCATCTCAAGCTTGATCCTGAGGTTTTCGCCTTCTTCAAGCGCGGCGGGAAAGGTCACCTGACCCGGATGCAGAAGGTGCTGAAGGCCTACGCAGAAGCACAGATGAGCCGGGGCCGGAAGGCCGGCTGAACGCGATCAGGTCAGCCCCCGCAGGTGATCGTCAGCGGCTGCTCGGTCTGCGCGACGTTCGCCGGACGCGGCGTCGAGCCGGTGATGTCCTCGCGGGCGGCCAGGCCATAGGCGGTGGCGACGCGGTGGCCTTGCGACTCGCACCAGGCGTCGGCGACGATCTGGCCGCATTCCGACTTGCTGGCGATGCAGTCGGCGACGCCGTAGCCGTCTCCGGCCGGGATCAGATAGGTGCGCTCGGCCTTGGGGGCGGCGACGGTTCCGGTCGCGGGCAGCAGGGCCAGCGACATTCCGGCGCCAAGGATTCCGAAGAGCCCGACCAGAGCGACGGCGCGGCGCATGATACTGTCCCTGAGACCCGACCGGGGCTGAACCTTCGACATGTCAAACTGGTTCCAAATGGTTAAGACTGCGTGAAGCACGGCAATCTTGGTTGCGCGCAAACCGTCTGCTGCTTGTGGCGGCATTGCGGCGGCGAGAGCTGAAATCGCGGGAAGGCAGGGCGATGGCGCGCGAGCGTTGCGCAGCTGCCACTTGACGTAAGCGCACATGACAGGCATCACAACTGGATGACGCGAGCCCTCGCCATTATTTGCATTATTTGCCGCTAGCTTTCGCTGGCCGGCTGCTCACGTCCTCGTCCCAACGAAAAGACAGACAGCGCCCCGGCCAGCGGCCAGGATAAGCCGTTTTTGTCGCCTTCTCGCCAGGACACCGCTTCGATGCAGCCGACCCTCAGGCTCTACAACACGCTGACGCGGACGAAAGAGGTCTTCACCCCCGTCGATCCCCATAACGTGCGCATGTATGTCTGCGGCCCGACGGTCTACGACTACGCCCATATCGGCAATGCCCGGCCGGTCATCGTCTTCGACGTGCTCTACCGGCTGCTGCGGCAGCTCTATGGCGAGGGTCATGTCCGCTATGCCCGCAACCTCACCGACGTCGACGACAAGATCAACGCCCGCGCCGCGCGCGATTTTCCTGGCTTGCCGCTGAACGAGGCGATCGCCAAGGTCACGGAAGGCACGACGGCGCAGTACCATGCCGATGTCGACGCACTCGGCAACCTGCGCCCTGACGACGAGCCGCGTGCCACCGGCCATATCGAGGAGATGAAGGCGATCATCGAGCGCCTGATCGCCCGCGGCGTCGCCTATGTCGCCGAGGAGCATGTGCTCTTCCATGTCCCGGCCGTCGCCGGCCTGAAGGAGGCGCCGCGCTACGGCTCGCTCGCCCGCCGCTCGCTCGACGAGATGGTCGCGGGGGCACGAGTGGATGTCGCTCCCTATAAAAGGGACCCAATGGATTTCGTGCTGTGGAAGCCGAGCCGCGCCGGGATCGATCCGGGCTGGCCGTCGCCGGCCGGCATCGCCACGCCCGGCCGCCCCGGCTGGCACATCGAATGCTCGGCCATGTCGATGAAGACGCTGCTCGAGCCGTTCGGCGGTGGCCTCACATGCGACGATCCCGCCAGGAACGTCTTCGACATCCATGGCGGCGGCATCGATCTCGTCTTCCCGCATCACGAGAACGAGCTGGCCCAGAGCTGCTGCGCCTTCGGTGCGGCCGGCGGTGCGCCGCGCATGGCGAACTACTGGATGCACAACGGCTTCCTGCAGGTCGAAGGCGAGAAGATGTCGAAGTCGCTCGGCAACTTCGTCACCATCAACGAGCTGCTGGCGACCGACACCTTCGGCGGGCGGAAGTGGCGAGGTGATGTACTGCGCCTCGCGATGTTGCGTACCCACTATCGTCAACCGATCGATTGGACGGAGCGTAGCCTTCTTGAGGCGGAGCGAACCCTGAATAGCTGGGCTCGGGTGTGGGCTCCGGACCAATTGCCATCGCTTGAGATCGACGAAGTGGAAGAAGCACTTTGCGATGATCTCAACACCGCCGCTGCAATTGCCGCGCTTCATAAGGTCTATAATGAAGCAGAGCGCGGTGATGCTAGCGCTGGAAGGCGATTGACTCGGACGCTACTGGCGTTGGGTTTTGATGATCTCTTCTATCGCAGCGCAGGAAGTTTCGGACTGACCGACATAGAAAAGGTCGGAATTCAGAATCTCATCGCCGCACGCCTCGACGCCCGCCGCGCCAAAAACTTCGCCGAATCCGACCGTATCCGCGACGAGCTCGTCGCCATGGGCATCGTGCTCATGGACGGCAAGGACCCGGCCACCGGCGAGCTGATTACGAGCTGGGAGGTGAAGCGGTGAACGATCTCGCGGAATTGCTGGCGCCACCGAGCGAGCCTGCAGTTTCGCGGGCGCTCGCCGCCTATCGACAGAAGCTCGCCGACAGCTATGGTGATCGTTTCGTGGCGGCTTATCTCTTCGGCAGCCGCGCGCGCGGCGACCATCGCCCCGACAGCGATGCGGATGTCGCGGTCGTGCTGAAGGCGTTCGAAGGGACGCCGATGGGCGAGAAGATGCGGCTCATCGATCTCGCCTTCGACGCTCTTACGGACGCAGGGCTGATGATCCAGCCTTGGCCTTTCACGCGCATTCAATGGGAAGGCCGCGAGCCGGAAGGGCGGTTCGCCGACCTGCTCGCATCCGCGCGCCGCGACGGCAAGCCGATCGACGTGCGGCCATGAGGCCGCATCTGGAGAAGGCCGAGCAGTCCTTGCGCTCCGCCGAGCTCCTGCTCGGCGCAGGCGATCTCGATGGCGCCGTCAATCGGGCCTACTATGCCTGTTACGATGCTGCGCGCGGTGCACTGGAGGCCGTCGCCGATCTCGACACGCGGCAGGTTAAGAGCCATGCCGGGCTGATCAGGCTGTTCAACCTGCGCGTCGTGAAAGAAGGGCTGCTGCCACTCGAAACCGGTCGGTTGATCGGGCGCGAGGAGCAGCTGCGCTTGTTCGCCGACTACGGCGACGGCGTTCATGAACGGGCCGAGGCCGAGCTCGCCGTCGAGCAGGCGAGGCAGTTCGTTGCCGCCTGCATCTCACTCATCAAGCCCCAAGGCAAAGAAGAACAATGACCACCCAGACCTCGAAGATCCGCAAGCGCGGCTCGCTCTCGATCGCGATGAAGCTCGTCATGCTCGCCATGGTGATGCCGAAGGTGCTGCGCTACCGGCTGCGGGTGAGGCGATGACGGGACCGACATTCGCGACGCAACCCTCCCCCCTTGTGGGGGAGGACAGGGAGGGGGGGCAACCGACTGGGTCGACTGCTCGCCAAGCGGAGCTCCCCCCCTCTCCAACTCTCCCCCACAAGGGGGGAGAGGGCACGGCGGCGCAAGCACTCGCCCGCATCCACCTCTTCGACACGACTTTGCGCGACGGCGCCCAGACCACGGGCGTCGACTTCTCGCTCGACGACAAGCGTGCGGTCGCGGCGATGCTCGACAAGCTCGGGATCGACTATGTCGAGGGCGGCTATCCCGGCGCCAACCCGCTCGACACCGCCTTCTTTGCGGAAAAGCCGACGAAGCGGGCGAAGTTCGCCGCCTTCGGCATGACCAAGCGGGCAGGGCGCTCGGCTTCCAATGACCCCGGCATCGCCGCGCTGCTCGATGCCAAGGCCGACGCCATCGTCTTCGTCGCCAAGAGCTGGGACTATCATGTCCATGTCGCGCTCGAGATCTCGCTCGCGGACAACCTCGACGGTATCCGCGACAGCGTCGCCACCGCCAGGGCGGCCGGCCGCGAGGTGATGCTCGACTGCGAGCACTTCTTCGACGGCTACAAGGCCAATCCCGATTATGCGCTCGCCTGCGCCCGCACCGCCTATGACGCCGGGGCGCGCTGGGTCGTGCTCTGCGACACCAATGGCGGTACGCTGCCGGACGAGATCGGCCGGATCGTCGCCGAGGTGGCGAAGGTCGTGCCGGGCGACAATCTCGGCATCCACGCCCATGACGATTGCGGCTGCGCCGTCGCCAACTCGCTCGCCGCGGTCGAGGCCGGGGTCCGCCAGATCCAGGGCACGCTGAACGGCCTCGGCGAGCGCTGCGGCAACGCCAATCTCGTCACCCTGATCGGCGCACTCAAGCTGAAGGAGCGCTACAACCGCCGCTTCAGCGTCGGCGTTGGGGAGGCAGAGCTCGGCGAACTCACCCATGTCTCGCGCGCCCTCGACGAGATGCTGAACCGCGCGCCGAACCGGCACGCGCCCTTCGTCGGCGCCTCCGCCTTCGCCACCAAGGCCGGCATCCATGCCTCGGCCGTGCTGAAGGACCCGCGCACCTACGAGCATGTCGCGCCCGATCTGGTCGGCAATGTCCGCAAGGTGCTGGTCTCTGACCAGGGCGGCAAATCGAACCTCGTCGCCGAGCTGGAACGCATCGGCGTCACCATCGGCCGCGATGATCCCCGGCTCTCGCGCGTGCTGGAGGAGCTGAAGGAGAAGGAGGCGCAGGGCTACGCCTTCGAGGGGGCGGATGCCTCGTTCTACCTGCTCGCCAAGCGCATCCTCGGCGAGCTGCCGGCCTATTTCGAGATCGAGCGCTTCACCGCCAATGTCGAGCGCCGCTATAATGCTTTGGGTGAGCTCGTCACCTTCTCCGAGGCGATCGTCAAGGTGAAGGTCGGCGCGGAAACGCTGATCTCGGTTGCCGAAAGCGCGCTCGGCCCGGTCAATGCGCTCGATCTGGCCTTGCGCAAGGACCTTGGCCGCTATCAGTCGCTGATCGGCGGCCTCAAGCTGGTCGACTACAAGGTCCGCGTCTTCCAGGGCGGCACCGATGCGGTCACCCGTGTGCTGATCGAGTCCGCCGACGAGACCGGCGAGCGCTGGACCACCGTCGGCGTCAGCGCCAACATCATCGACGCCTCGTTCCAGGCGCTGGTCGACTCGATCACCTACAAGCTGATGCGCGAGGGCGCGACGGCTTAGTCAGCCTCCTTCTCCCCTCGGGGGAGAAGGTCCGGCAGGGGATGAGGGCGGCGCGACTGGGTGAGACGCGGCGCTGCCCTCATCCGTCAGCGCTACGCGCTGCCACCTTCTCCCCCGAGGGGAGAAGGAAAAAGTCTCACTCCGTCAGGCGCAGCGACCTCTCCTTGCAGAGGTCTATGCCGTCATTGTCGCTTTCGCTCTCGTCGCTGAACTTGCCGAGGACGTAGTAGCTGCAGCCGGCCGGCTTGTTCAGCTTGAGGGCGATGCTCTTGCCGGGAGCGAGCGGCTTGGCGAGCTTGGCGACGAGGCGGGCCTGCTCGCCCGTGGTCGTGATCTCCAGCGTCTCCAGCGGCACGGTGCGGCCGTTGGTGATCTTGACCTGCGCCGGTGGGCGCGATTGCGCGAGCGCTGGCACGATCGGCAGCAGCGCGAGCGCGCAGGCGGCGGGAAGAATGCGTTGAAGCGTCATGGCGTCTTCTCCGGGCAGGGTCTTTAAAGGCTTTGATCCAGTCTGACATCGCAGTTGCGACGAGAAAAAGGCGGGATCGGTATCGCTTCGTGGCGGCAATGCCGGGTTGCAGGCGCCGTGGACGTCGTCGATCCTGCGGCGGGATAGTGGAGATTTCGGACCTTTGACCATGCAGACCGCCGAGGACATCGCCGCCCGGATCGTCGAGCGGGCGCGCGGTCTGAGCCGCATCGTCGTCGCGCTCGCTGGCGCTCCGGGAGCCGGCAAGTCGACCTTGAGCGAACGCGTGCTGGCGGCACTTCCAGAAGGCGAGGCGGCGCTGGTGCCGATGGACGGCTTCCACTTCGACAATGCCGTGCTCGACGCGATGGGGCTGCGCCATCGCAAGGGCGCGCCGGAAACCTTCGACTGCGCCGGGCTTGCGGCGACCTTGCTGCGCATCCGTTCGCGTGAGGAAGCCGTCGCAGTGCCGATCTTCGATCGGGAAGCCGATCTCGCCCGCGCCGGCGCTGCGATCATCCCGGCCGATGCTCGTTTCGTGCTGGTCGAGGGCAATTACCTCCTGCTCGACCGGGCGCCCTGGGCCGAGCTCGCGCCGCTCTTCGACCTGACCATCTTCATCGACGTGCCGCTCGCCGAGCTGGAGCGCCGGCTGCTCGCCCGCTGGACCGATCTTGGTCGCAGCCCTGAGGCCGCGCGCGCTTGGGTCGAGGGCAACGACCTGCCCAATGCGCGAGTGGTGATCGAAGGCAGCCGCCCGGCGAACATCATCTGGCGGAGTGAGGCGATGGCGGGCTGAGTGGGCGCCGACCATTCCCTTCCCCCCGCTTGCGGCGGGGAAGGGTTAGGGATGGGGGGACGGAAAGCAGGCCTCGACCATTCTTCCATGTCGTGCCGAGCGGCACTGCCCCCCACCCTAGCCCTCCCCACCGCAAGCGGGGGGAGGGAGTGCCCCGCTGGCGCAATGTGGACGCTCACGGACGATCTCCGCGATTTCCTTCTCCTACCCCCTGCATTCCCAGGAGAATCCGCCTATATCGGCGGTTCCATTTGGAAGCATTTCAATGTCCTCGCCTGCCACGCCGGTCCCGGCGCCCCTTGCGCGCCCCACCGTGCTCCAGCCCGGCTCCGGCTTCGTCGCCACCTTCCAGGCGCTTTGGCCCTATCTCTGGCCGCCGGAGCGGGCCGATCTGCGCCAGCGTGTCGTCGCCGCCTTCGTGCTGCTGGTGATCGGCCGCCTCGTGCTGATGGGCGTGCCTTTCGCCTTCAAATGGGCGACGGACGCGCTCGCCAACAACCCGACGACGCTGTCGAACTGGCTGCCCTTCCTGGTCGGCGCGCCGCTGGTACTGACGGTGATCTACGGTTTTGCCCGCGTCGGCTCGGCTGCCTTCGTGCAATTGCGCGACGCGATCTTCGCGCCGGTCTTCATGCATGCGGTCAGGACGCTGGCGCTGCAGACCTTCGGCCATCTCCACCATCTCTCGCTGCGCTTCCATCTCGAGCGCAAGACCGGTGGCCTGACGCGCGTCTTGGAACGCGGCCGAAACGGCATCGAGGAGATGGTCCGCCTCGGCCTCAACCAGCTCGTGCCGGTGATCATCGAGGTCACCCTGATCATCAGCGTGCTGCTCTATCTGTTCGACTGGCGCTATGTCGTCGTGCTGGTGACGATGGTGGTCGGCTACATGGCCTACACCATCAAGGCCACCGAATGGCGCATCGCCATCAGGGCCCAGATGAACGAGTCCGACACCGACGCCAATGCCAAGGCGATCGACTCGCTGCTCAACTACGAGACGGTGAAGTATTTCGGCGCCGAGGCGCGCGAGACCGCCCGCTACGACGTCTCGATGGCGCGCTATGAGCGCAATTCGATCAAGGCCTACACCTCGCTCGCCTGGCTCAATTTCGGCCAGGCCGCGATCTTCGCTGCCGGTCTCACCATCTCGATGGTGATGTGCGTGCGGGGCTTCCAGGCCGGCACCAACACGGTCGGTGATTTCGTGCTGATCAACGCCATGCTGATCCAGCTCTACATTCCCCTGAACTTCATGGGCACCGTCTATCGCGAGATCAAGCAGGCGACACTCGACATCGAGCAGATGTTCCAGCTGATCGGCCGCGATCCCGAGATCCAGGACAAGCCGGGCGCGGCCCCGCTCGATGTCCGCGCCGGCACAGTCACCTTCGAGGACGTGCATTTCGCCTATGTGCCGGAGCGGCAGATCCTGCGTGGTATTTCCTTCGAGGTTCCGGCCGGCAGGACGATCGCGATCGTCGGCCCGTCCGGCGCCGGCAAGTCGACGATCTCGCGCCTGCTCTTCCGCTTCTACGAGCCGCAGTCCGGGCGCATCCTGATCGACGGTCAGGATATCGCCGAAATCCAGCAGGTCTCCCTGCGCTCGGCGATCGGCATGGTCCCGCAGGACACGGTGCTGTTCAACGACACCATCGAATACAATCTGCGCTATGGCCGTCCCGAGGCGACGCAAGGCGAGATCGAGGAAGCGGCGCGCCTCGCCCAGATCGACCGCTTCATCAAGTCGCTGCCGGAAGGCTACCAGACCTCCGTCGGCGAGCGCGGCCTCAAGCTCTCCGGCGGCGAGAAGCAGCGCGTCGCCATCGCCCGCACCATCCTGAAGGGGCCGCCGGTGCTGGTGCTCGACGAGGCGACCTCGGCGCTCGATTCCTTCACCGAGAAGGAGATCCAGGACGCGCTCGACCGGGTCAGCGAGGGCCGCACCACGCTGGTCATCGCCCACCGGCTCTCGACCGTGGTCAACGCCGACGAGATCATCGTCCTCGACAAGGGTGTGATCGTCGAGCGCGGCCATCACCGCGAACTGCTCGCCGCAGACGGCGTCTACGCCGCGCTCTGGAACCGCCAGCGCCAGGTCGACGAGGCCAAGGCGACGCTGCAGCGGGCGACCGCGGAGGAGGGCGAGAGCGTTCGGGTCAGCCTGACGCAGTGAGCCCGGTCGGATGGCGACGCTTGTGGACGATCGATCAAGCGGGCCATTATTCGCGATGATAATCACGGGTCTCTCGGAGGGAGAGAGCCTGCCATGTCGATCGCGGACACCGCGCTTTGGGTCATCGAGCGCAATTCGAGCCAGGAGCTGACGCTGGGATCGATCGCGGCGGCCTGCAAGGTCTCGCGCTCGCATCTGGCCAACGCCTTCGGAACCGCCAGCGGCTGGCCGGTGATGAAGTATCTCAGGGCGCGGCGGCTGAGCGAGGCGGCGAGGCGATTGGCCGGCGGCGCTCCCGACATCCTCTCGGTCGCGCTCGAATTCGGCTACGGCTCGCACGAAGCTTTCACACGCGCCTTTCGCGACCAGTTCGGCACGACGCCGGAGGAAGTCCGCAATGGCGGCAGCCTCGACAGGCTTGATCTCGTCGCGCCGCTGCGGCTGCGGGATGGCCGCGCCCGGATGCCGATCCCGGCTTTGCGGCAACTCGGCAAGCGGCGTCTCGTCGGCCTCTCCGCGCCCTGCTCCTACGAGGCGACCATCGGCATCCCCGCGCAATGGCAGGCCTTCATGTCGGAGCACTATGAGGCGATCGCCGACAAGGTGCAGATGATGCCGATCGGCATCTGCCGCGCGCCGGATGAAGACGGCGGCTTCGAGTATATGTGCGCCGCCGAGGTCAGATCGACCGCTTCGCCGCGAAAGCCGCTGGCCTATCTCGAGATCGAGCCCCGGAGCTACGCCGTCTTCGAGCATGCCGGGCATGTCTCGACGATCTTCGACACCTATACGGCGATCTGGAACGAGGCACTGCCTGCCGCCGGGCTCGACGCAGCGAACGGGCCCGTCCTCGAATTCCACAACGATGCCTTCGACCCCGATACCGGGCTCGGCGGCCTGACGATCTGGATTCTGCTGGAGAGCGACAGGAACGGGAGCACGACATGACGGAGCAGGACACGGCCAAGGACGATGGAGCGGCGGGCCGCTCGGCCTCCAATGCATCGACTCTCGCCGGCTACGAGGGCTGCGCCGACGACTATGCCCAGACGACCGCTCCCAAACCGGAGGCGGGCGATCAGCCGGCACTCGTCGAGCTGCTGAAGGCCGCCCCGCCCGGAGGCAGCCTGCTCGAAATCGGCTCCGGCCCCGGCTGGGACGCCGACTGGCTGGAAGAACGGGGGCTCACGGTCAGGCGCACCGACGGGGCGGAGTCCTTCGTGCATTTCCAGGCTTCGCGCGGCCGGCACGCCGAGCGCCTCGACGTGATCCGCGATCCGCTGGGCGGTCCTCATGACGGCGTCGTGGCGCTCTATGTGCTCCAGCATGTCGAGCGCGAAACCCTGCCTGCGGTCTTCGCCAGGATCGCGCAGGCGATCCGCGACGGCGGCGTCTTCCTGCTCGGGCTCAGGGAGGGGGAGGGGGAGGGCGAGAGCGTCGAAATCGGCGCGACAGGAAGCGAATACTACGTCGCCCTGTGGCCGCGCTCCGAGATCATCGCCGCCCTGGCCGCGCTCGGCCTCGGCTTGCTCTGGTCCCACTCGTTCGACGGCCGCGAAGGCCGCTGGCTGACAGCCTTGTTCAGGAAGGGCGCGCCGGAATGAGCCGGAAGGCCTGGCCGCGCATCCTCGCCAGTTGAGAAAGCTTCCACAAAGCCCTCGCCAGGCTGGCACCGGATTTGCCAGTATGGCGCACGGCAGCTGAAGCGGGGGGCTTGATCATGTTCGTACTCGACCCGACCACTCTGGTCGGCTTCCACACCTGGCTCAGCATCATCGCCATCGTCGCCGGTATCCCGATGACGGCGGCGCTGCTGAAGGGCCATCTCAGCCAGCGCTGGAACGGCATCTTCCTGTCCACCGCGATCGCGACCAGCGCGACCGGATATGCCTTTCCATTCAGCGGCGTGCTGCCGTCGCATATCGTCGGGGCGATCTCGCTCATGCTGCTGGTGATTGCGGCAGTAGCCCTCTACGGCAAGGGGCTGCGGGGAGCCTGGCGCCGAACCTACGCGATCACGGCGGTGCTCTCGTTCTACTTGTTGATCTTCGTGCTGATCGCGCAGCTCTTCCTCAAGGTGACGGTGCTGCACGACATGGCGCCGACGCAGAGCGAGCCGCCCTTCGCCATCGTGCAGGGCATCGTGCTCGCGATCTTCCTCGCATTGACGGTGCTGGCGGCGCGGCGCTTTGGCAACGGCGTGGCCCTGGCAAGGCCGGCATAAGAAACGGGCGGCCCGGAAGGCCGCCCAAAGTCTCGCCATGGAGTCTCTGCCAATGGTCAGTTGCGGTCGACGTCGACGACCTCGCCGCGCCAGTTGATCTCGACGCGCAGTTCGTCGCCGCGCCTGTCGGCGCCATCGATCACCCAGGCGTTGCCGCTCCAGCGGGCCTGGTCGATCTCGGAGACGCCGTTGCGACGCGCGATCCTGATCGCCTCGCGCTGCGAGATCATCTCGTAGCGCGCGCCGTCATAACCTCGGCGGACATCGTCCGGCTTGTAGGTGCCGCCGCGATAGGGCGCATTGTCGTTGCTCGTCGGGCCGCGCTCATATTTCGGAACGTTGTTCTCCGGCCGCAGATCGACGCCCTGCGCCATAGCCGCGACCGACGACAGCGCGAGCGCGCCAGCCATCAATCCAATCTTCAGCGGTTTCATCCTCATCCTCCAGGGTTGATGATGTGCCCTGTAAGAAGAACTGCCGTGGATGCCGGGCGTTCCCACGATTTTCGTGACCATTCTGTGGCAAATATTTATCCGCCTCCAGCTTAGAACCGGGCCCGTCATTGCGGGCACCCGGGTCTTGCTTTCGGCAAGCCCGAGTACAGGCTCCGCGAAGCAATCCAGTGGGACTTGCCGCCGTGCCCTGGCGCCCTGGATTGCTTCCTCGCTGCGCTCCTCGCAATGACGGATGCTTGGTTCAGCCAAGTCGAAACTCTTTAGCCATGCCCGCCGATGATCGGCAGGATTTCGCCGGTGATGTAGCTGGAGCAGTGCGACGAGGCGAGGAAGACATAGGCCGGCGCGATCTCCTCGGGCTGCGCCGGCCGCTTCATCGGCACCTGCGAGCCGAATTCCGCCACCGCGTCGGCCGGCCGATCCGACGGGTTGAGCGGGGTCCAGACCGGACCGGGCGCCACCGCATTGACCCTGATCCCGCGCGGCAGCAGGTGCGCCGCCAGCGAGCGGGTGAAGGCGTGGATGCCGCCCTTGGTCGTCGCGTAGTCGATCAGCTCCTTGCTGCCTTCCAGCCCGACGACCGAACCGGTGTTGACGATCGCGCTGCCCTTGCCGAGATGCGGCAGCGCCGCCTGCGTCAGGTGGAAATAGCCGTGCAGGTTGGTACGGATCGTCGTGTCGAAATGCTCCTCGCTCAAATCCTCGAAGCGCGGCGCATGCACCTGGAAGGCGGCATTGTTGACGAGGATGTCGAGCCCGCCGAGTGCCTTCACGGTCTTCGCCACGGCATCGCGGCAGAAGCCCGAGTCGCGCACGTCTCCGGAGATCGCAAGGCCGCGGCGACCTTCCTTTTCGATCGCGGCGAGAGTCGCGCGCGCATCCTCGTCCTCGCCGAGATGCAGGATCGCGACATCGGCGCCTTCGCGCGCGAACAGCACCGCGACCGCCCGGCCGATGCCGGAATCGCCGCCGCTGATCAGCGCGACCTTGTCCTGAAGCTTGCCCGAGCCCTTGTAGTAAGGCGCGTCGTACATCGGCGCCGGATCGAGCGCCGCTTCCGAGCCGGGCTTGGCCTGGTGCTGCGCCTTGAACGGGGGAACTGGATAGAGCCGCGCCCCGGCCTGCACCGCGCCATCCTTCTTCTTCCGCGGCCGGGCATCGGCGCGGGCGATGTCCTTCTGGATGCGCCGCTGCTGCTTGGCTGCGGCCTTCACCGATTTGGGCGCCTTGTCGTCCTTCCGCTTCAGGGCACTCTTGGCCATCATCGCCTCCTTGCGAGTGGTTTCTCCGGTTCTTCGGGCAACGTGTCGGCGCTTGGCCGGTTCCCCTCGGTCCCGTTGTTCGGGCTGTACGGGTTGCGAGCGGTAAGCCCTCCCCCCGCCTGCGGTGGGGAGGGTTGGGTGGGGGGCTGTGCCGCTTGGCGCTACCCCGGGTGAAGAGGAGAGCCCTGCTTTCCGGCCCCCCATCCCTAACCCTTCCCCACCGCAAGCGGGGGGAAGGGGATGCGCGCCGTTTTCAAGCCGTCGTCTGTTCCTCCCCCGGCTGCCCTTGCGGCCGCCGGAATTCTCGGCAAGCTCGACACAACGAGAATCTCGGCAGCTGGGAGGGCACATGGCGCTTGAGGCGGACGTCGTCATCGTCGGCGCTGGCCTTGCCGGCCTCGTCGCTGCCGCGGAGCTGGCCGATGCCGGCCGCAAGGTGATCGTCGTCGAGCAGGAGCCACGCGCCTCGCTGGGCGGCCAGGCGCACTGGTCCTTCGGCGGGCTCTTCCTGATCGACTCGCCCGAGCAGCGCCGCCTGCGGATCAGGGATTCGCGCGACCTCGCCCGGCAGGACTGGTTCGGCTCGGCCGGCTTCGACCGTGAGGAAGACCATTGGCCGAGGGCCTGGGCGGACGCTTATCTCGATTTCGCTGCAGGTGAAAAACGCAGCTGGCTGCATCAGCAGGGCATGCGCTGGTTCCCCGTCGTCGGCTGGGCCGAGCGCGGCGGCTATCTCGCCACCGGCCATGGCAACTCGGTGCCGCGCTTCCATGTCACCTGGGGCACGGGGCCGGGCGTGCTCGAACCCTTCCTGCGCCGTGTCGCGGAGGCGGAGGCGAAGGGCCTGATCGAATTGCGCTTCCGCCACCGCGTCACCGGGCTGACGCGCAGTGGCGGTGCCGTCGACGGCATTGAGGGCGAGGTTCTGGAGGACAGCGCTGTCGAGCGCGGGCAGGCGAGCTCGCGCGCCGTGACCGGCAGCTTCGCCATCAAGGCGCAGGCGGTGATCGTCGCCTCCGGCGGCATCGGTGGCGATCACGAGCTGGTGCGCCGCAACTGGCCGCAGCGCCTCGGCGAGCCGCCGAAGCGCATGCTGTCCGGCGTGCCGGCCCATGTCGACGGCGCCATGCTCGGCGTCGCCGAGGCGGCCGGCGGCCGCCTGATCAACGGCGACCGGATGTGGCACTATGTCGAGGGCATCGCCAACTGGGCGCCGATCTGGCCGGCGCATGCGATCCGCATCCTGCCCGGCCCGTCCTCGCTCTGGTTCGACGCCCGCGGCAACCGCCTGCCGGTGCCGCTCTTCCCCGGCTTCGACACGCTCGGCACGCTGGAGCATCTGCGCAAGACCGGTTTCGACCACTCCTGGTTCGTCACCAGCCGCAGCATCGTCGCCAAGGAGTTCGCGCTCTCCGGCTCGGAGCAGAATCCCGACCTCACCGGCAAGAGCTGGCGCCAGGTCATCCAGCGCGCCAGGGCCGGCATGCCGGCGTCGGTCCAGGCCTTCCTCGACAAGGGCGAGGACTTCATCGTCGAGACCGACTTCTCGCGCCTGGTCGCCCGCATGAACGCGCTCGGCGGCGCCGGGCTGATCGACGAGACGCACTTACGGGCGCAGATCGAGGCGCGCGATCGCGACGCCGACAACCCCTATGGCAAGGACCTGCAGGTCACCGCGCTGCGCGGCGCCCGCGCCTATATCGGCGACCGATTGATCCGCACGGCAAAGCCGCACCGCATTCTCGACCCGGCCCATGGCCCGCTGGTCGCGGTCAGGCTCAACATCCTGACGCGAAAATCGCTCGGCGGGCTGATGACCGATCTCTCGGCGCACGTGCTGGGGGATGGCGGCGAGCCGGTGCCGGGCCTTTATGCGGTCGGCGAAGCCGCCGGCTTCGGCGGTGGCGGCCTGCACGGCTATCGCGCGCTCGAGGGCACCTTCCTCGGTGGTTGTATCTTCTCGGGACGGGTCGCGGGCAGGGCGGCGGCGCAGGCGGTGGGGTAGGGCTTCCTTCTCCCCTCGGGGGAGAAGGTCCCGGCAGGGGGATGAGGGCGCCTCGACCGGGTGAGACGGTAGTCGTCCTGCGCTTCACGACGAGCCCTCATCCGTCAGCGCTTCGCGCTGCCACCTTCTCCCCCGAGGGGAGAAGGGAAGAACCCGCGCCAAAAGCCCCGCCGGCTCTCGCCGCGAGGGTTTTGAAGGCAAGCGCCAGCCCAAGGGGGGCGCGGGGTCCGGGTGCGGCAGCTTTCCGCCGCTGTGTCGAATGTCGATGTCGAAATGTCGAAGCGGCTTGGAGTTGCCGCTCCCGAACCCCGCGCGCGGTTCTCTTCAGGTGCCTCGCCGTGCCATCGGGTCGGGCAGACCCGGCTTCGCCCGGACGAGGCCCCTCCGCTATCATCGACCCGCAACGGTCGTTCAGAACGGACACCGCTCTCCCGCCCGGCCGCACGATGCCTCGCGACAGCCCCCTTGGTCGGACAGGACGCGGGGAGAATACGCCAGGTTTCGGGAGCGGGGATTGATTGGCGAGTTATCCCCGCGCCTCTTTCGCAAAAGCCCGCAAAAGCCTAAACAGCTTCGCCGTCATGCGGCCTCAACCCCGCCGTGAAGGCGCTGCCAGATGCGCGCGCCGCGCCAACAAGAGCAACAGGACTAACGCCCATGTCTCTCGTCGACTCCGTCCGCCGGACGATCGTGCCGATCCACAAGGAAGGCTATGTCTTCATTGCCATCGGCGTGGTGGCAACGCTCGTGCTCGGCCAGCTCTGGGCACCCTTCGGCTGGATCGGCACGCTGATCACGCTGTGGATCTGCTATTTCTTTCGCGATCCGGTGCGGATCGTGCCGCAGCGCGAGGGGCTGGTGATCTCGCCCGCCGATGGCCGCATCAGCCAGATCGCCACCGCCGTGCCGCCGCCGGAGCTGGATCTGCCGGCCGAGCCGATGACGCGCATCTCGGTGTTCATGAACGTCTTCGACTGCCATGTGAACCGCAGCCCCGTCGCCGGCCGCCTCCTCAAGATGGCCTATACGCCGGGCCTCTTCCTCAATGCGGAGCTCGACAAGGCGAGCGAGGACAATGAGCGCAACGCGCTGGCGATCGAGACGCCGGCCGGCACCATCGCGGTCGTCCAGATCGCCGGGCTGATCGCGCGCCGCATCGTGCCCTTCGTCAAGGAGGGCGATCCGCTCGGACAGGGCGAGCGCTTCGGCCTGATCCGCTTCGGCTCGCGCGTCGACGTCTACCTGCCGCAGGGCGTGACCCCGCTGGTCGGCGAGGGCCAGACCGCGATCGCCGGCGAGACCGTGCTGGCCGATTTTTCCGGCAACGACATCGCCCGGGCGTTCCGGGGAATTTGAGATTCGGAGAAGGGCGCGGGGAACCCTTCTCCCGTGTGGGAGAAGGGCAGGGATGAGGGCCTGCCCTATCCGCAGAAGGCGCTGCGGCAGCCGCTTCGCCCTAATAATCAGCGGCGGTCCCTCACCCCTACCCCTCTCCCACACGGGAGAGGGGTTCCCGCGCATGCTCGCTGCCCACGCTAGCCTCCCGCCTTAAAACCGCGTATTCCGGCGCTCATGAGCGACCTCTTTCCCCCTTTCGAGCCTGAGCGCGTCGAATCGAAGCGCGCCCGCTTCAAGGCGATCCCGTTCCGGCTGATCGCGCCCAATGTCGTGACGCTGATCGCCCTTTGCCTCGGCCTGACCGCGATGCGGCTCGCGGTCGACGGTAAATTCGAGTCGGCGACGATCTGCATCCTCGTCGCGGCCCTGCTCGATGGCATCGACGGGCGCCTCGCGCGCCTGCTCAAGGGCACCTCGCGTTTCGGTGCCGAGCTCGATTCGCTCTCGGATTTCGTCTGCTTCGGCGTCGCCACCGGTTTCGTGCTCTGGACCTTTGTCCTGCACGATCTGCGCTCCTTCGGCTGGATCATCGTGCTGACGCTGGCCTGCGCCATGGCGCTCAGGCTGGCGCGCTTCAACGTGATGATCGACGATCCGAACCGGCCGGAATGGCAGAAGAACTTCTTCGTCGGCATGCCGGCGCCGGCCGGCGCGATCACCGCGATGCTGCCGTTCTACCTGGAGTTCGTCGGCGTGCCGGTCAGGGAGTATGGCGCCCCCTTCGTCGGCCTCTACATCCTGTTCATCGCCTTCCTGACGATCTCGCGCATCCCCTGCTATGCCGGCAAGACGCTCGGCACCCGCGTTCCGCGCGATCAGGTGCTGCCGATCTTCGTCGCCGTCGTCGTCATCGCCGGCCTGCTCTTCGCCTATCCGTTCGAGATGCTGGCGCTGGTTGTCGTCGCCTATCTCGCGCTGATCCCGCTCAGCGTCGCACGCTACCGCAAGCTGGAACGCGAGTATGAGGCGGTGGCGCGGCTGCCGACTGTCGCCGAGCCGGTTACGGCAGTCGAGGACGCCAAACCTCAACTGTGAGTGGTCGTCTTATGCGTTCTTGTGAGGAATTGTGAGGCGCGCTATTCTAGCGGCATGAAATCCGACAATATGCGCCCCCTGACCATCTCGCTCTCGCCCCAGCAGCTCGCGCGCCTGAGTAAGGCCGTCGAGAGCGGCGCCTATGCCTCGAATAGCGAGGTCCTGCGCGATGCGCTGCGACTCTGGGAGCAGCGCGAGGAGTTGCGCGAACTGGAACTCGCCCGGCTGAAGCAGGCCTATGAGGAGGGGCTGGCGAGTGGCGAGCCGGTGGAGCTGAGCCTCGACGACCTTCTGTCTCGCTTTCGCACCAAGGCGGCCGGTCAATGACTGGCAAGGTTCGCTACACGCCACGCGCGGAAGCGGACCTTTTCGAAATCTGGGTTTCCGTAGCGAGGGATAGCGAGCGGGCGGCAGATGCGCTGATCAGCCGGATCGTCGACAAGATCGAGTTGGCTGCGGAATTGCCCTATATGGGCGTCGCACGGCCCGTGCTCGGATCGCGAGCCCGCATTCTGATCGAAGGCCGATATATTGTCATTTACCAGCCCGGACCGCCGGCATTATCGGTGGTTGCCGTGGTGCACGGCAGGAGCGACCCAGAAACCTGGCTGAGCTGAGCCGCCTTTGCTCCGGCTATCGCGACCGCTTCGACAGCCGGCTGGCATTGGCGCGGATGCGCCGCGAGAACGGCTCCAGCGTGCTGTGGACGGCCTTGGCCGTCGCTTCGCCGAGCCCGTTCGGGGTCAGCGGATTGAACGCCATGCTCCACCAGAACAGTGTCGCGGCATGGCCGATGGCGAAGCTGCTTTCGGCCATGGCCGCCGCCTTCTCGACTACGGCCTTGCTGGCCTCGCGCTGGCCCCTGGCGTCGCCGAGCACGCCCTTGGCCAGGATCGGCAGCCGCATCGCGATGGTGAGCCCGGCGTCGACCTGCATCGCGACCATCTGGGCGAGGACGCTTTGCGCGTCCGCCGCCAGCGCGACAGTCGAGGCAGATCCAGTTCGTGACGCCATGGCGAAAGCTCTCCGGGTGACGAGAAGGGGGCCGCGTGGGCCGAGCCTCGCGGGTCGCCGCCACGCCCGCCTGTCTGATGTGGCAAGCTAAACGGGTTAGTGCAATCCGGAACCATGCATGGCCACGCTCAAATTCTACGCATTGCACAGGAGATGCAGCCACCCCATGCGTGAGGGGCAGGGCGGCCGGGTGGCCGGCTCGCCAGGAGAGGGCTTGGGATATTCCGCAACAGGCTCTAAAGCCTTGCGGGAAACCGTCCGGGACGCGCAGCGAGCCGACACTTGAACCTCTTCAGCTCCCAGAAACCGCCGGGCTGGCGGCCGAAGCTGGTCCTGGCCTCGGCCTCGCCGCGCCGCCTCGCTCTGCTCGAACAGGCCGGCCTCAAGCCCGATGCGCTGCTGCCGTCGGATCTCGACGAGAGCCCGCTCAAGGGCGAGCGCCCGCGTGATCTCGCCCGCCGGCTCGCCCGCGCCAAGGTCGAGGCCGGGCTCGCCGGGCTGAAAGGCCGCCCCGATCTCGAAGGCGCCTATATCCTCGCCGCCGACACCGTCGTCGCGGTCGGGCGGCGCATCCTGCCCAAGGCCGAGATCGTCGACGAGGCGGCCGCGTGCCTGCGCCTGCTCTCCGGCCGGGCGCACCGGGTCTATACCGGCGTCGCGCTGGCGACGCCGTCGGGCACGATCCGCGAACGCATCGTCGAGACGCGCCTGCGCTTCAAGCGGCTCTCGAACGAAGACATCGAGAATTACCTCGCCTCGGGCGAATGGCGCGGCAAGGCCGGCGCCTATGCCATCCAGGGCATCGCCGGCTCCTTCGTCGTCAAGCTCGTCGGCTCCTATACCGGCGTCGTCGGCCTGCCGCTCTACGAGACGGTCAACCTGCTCGGCGGCGAGGGCTTCCCCATCCGCCTCGGCTGGCTGAATGTCGGCTGAGCGAACTTAAAGCCAGACGACCATGGTCCTGATCTGGCTCTCGCCGCTCATCCTTTTCCTCGGGTTGATCCTGTCCGGACGCTCGGCACTGACCGCCGGAGCGCTCGGCACCATCTGCGCCGCGCTCGTCGCCTTTTTCGCCGGCCCGGCGCATCCGGACGCGGCTGCGATCATCAGGCATTTCGCCGCCGGCGCCTGGATCGGCCTGCCGGCGGTGCTCGTCATCGTCGCCGGGCTCGCCTTCTCGCTCAGCCTCGAGCGGGCCCAGGCCGATGTCGACCCGGCTCGCCCGGAGCATGGCGCGCTCGCCGAGGCCTGCCTGTTGCGCGGGCCGTTCCTGGAAACCGCGACCGGCTTCGGCGTCGGCTACGTCGTCGCGGTATCGGGCGCCCGCCGGCTCGGGGTCGACAAGGCGCCGGCGCTGGCGCTCGCGACCTTCAGCCAGATCCTGGTGCCCTGGGGCGCGCTCGGCATCGGCACCAGGATCAGCGCCGACATCGCCGGCGTGTCGCTGATCGCGCTGATCTGGCGGATCGCGCTGGTGACGGCGCTGCTCTGCGCCGCGCTGCTGCCGCTGTTCTGGCGGCTGTCGCGGCAGGCCGGGCTAGCGCCGGCGCTCACCGACCGCGCCGAATGGGCCGGCCTCATCCTGCTGCTGATGGTTCTGCTGGTCGCAGCCAATCTCACCCTGCCGCTTGAGCTCGCCGCCATCGCGGCGCTGGCCCCGGTGATGCTGCTGCGCTTCCTGCGGGTCAGGGGCTGGTCCGGGCTCGACCGGGCGCTGCTGGCGCGGCTTGCGCCCTATATCGCGCTGGTCGTCGCACTGGCGCTGATGCGGCTGGTGCCGGCGATCCATGACCGGCTGGAGACCCCGTCCTTCAAGCCCTTCGCCGACGCCTCGGCTTTCGCGCCGCTGCTCTCGCCGGCTTTGCCGCTCATCGTCATCGCGCTCGTCGTCGCCATCAGCCGGGGCGGGGCAAGGCAGGCATCGGCGTTGCTGAATCTGACTCTGCAGCGCTCGGGGCGAGCGGCGCTGCTGACCTTCCTGCTCGTCGGCATGGCCTGGATCATGGTCGGCTCCGGCCTCGCCGGTGGCATCGGCCTCGCTGTCAGCAGTGTGCTCGGCTCCTGGTCGGCCGGGATCGTGCCGGTCGCCGGCGCGCTCGGCGGCTATCTCACCGGCTCGAACACCGGCGCCGGCGCCGTCTCGATGCCGCTCGCCACCGCGCTCGTCCCGGCCGGCGAGGCGCGGCTGGCGGTGATCGCCGCCGCGGTCGTCGCCGGCAGCCTGCTCACCGCGGTGAGCCCCGTCCGCGTCACCATGGGCCAGGTCCTGATCAAGGCGACTACGCCTGAGACCGCGCAGGCGATGCGCTCGCTCTGGCCCTGGTTCGCGCTGGTCGTGGGTTTCACGGTGGCCATCGCGCTCGCGGCCGCACAGCTCGCCTGAACGCGCCGGGCGCAGGAGCGCATGCGGGCTTGCACGCCGCGCGCTTGCCGAGGCCGCCGCGAGTGCCGATGCTGTCGCGATCACGAAGGCGCCGGCATCAGATGGCGCGCAGGGCAGGGAACGTTGGAATGGCTGGACGTCTTCAAGGCAAGGTCGCGATCGTCGCGGGCGCGGGCTCGATCGGCCCGGGCTGGGGCAATGGCAAGGCGACCGCGACCGTGTTCGCCCGCGAGGGCGCCAGGGTCGTCTGCGCCGACCGCAATCTGGAAGCCGCCGAGGAGACCGCAGGCATCATCAAGGGCGAGGGCGGCGAGGCCTTTGCGATCCGCACCGACGTCACCAGCCAGGACGATCTCAGCGCACTCGTCGAAGCGACGCTCAAGGCTTACGGCCGCATCGACGTGCTCGACAACAATGTCGGCATCGCCGAGGTCGGCAGCGTCGTCGACCTGCCGCTGGAGACCTGGGAGCGCGTCTTCAAGGTCAACCTGACCGGCTGCTTCCTGGCGATGAAGCACGTCATCCCGGTGATGCAGCGCCAGTTCGCCGAGGGCGGGCAGGGCGGTTCGATCATCAACATCTCCTCGATCGCCTCGATCCGCCACACCGGCGTGCCCTATGCCAGCTATGGCGCCAGCAAGGCGGCGATGAACCAGCTCACCCGCACCACCGCGGCGCAATACGCCCCCGAGAAGATCCGCGTGAACGCGGTGCTGCCCGGGCTGATGAAGACGCCGATGGTCGAGCATTCGGCCGGGCTCGCCCAGACCTATGGCAAGGGCGATGTCGCGGCGATGTGGGCGGCGCGCGACCGGCAGGTTCCGATGGGACATATGGGCGAGGCCTGGGACGTCGCCTGGGCAGCGCTCTTCCTCGCCAGCGACGAAGCGCGCTATGTCACCGGCATCGAGCTTCCAGTCGATGGCGGAGTGACCTTGCAATATGGCGCCTGAACAACCCGAGAATCCCGCCCCGCCCGCGCGGCCTTGCCCGATCTGCGGCAAGCCGGCCGTGCAGCGCTTCAAGCCGTTCTGCTCGTCCCGCTGCTCCGACATCGACCTCGGCCGCTGGCTCAAGGGCAATTACGTGATTCCGGGCGAGCCGGTGGAAGAGGCCGAGGAAGTGCCGATGCGGAGGGACGAGGAGGATTGAGGCCCATTGCGAGCGGCTGATCGCCTAAGCTCCGCGCGACGGGTCAGGCACTTTCCGGTGGGCTCATCGCCCTGAATTCCGCCTGCCGCGCGATCGAGCCACCGGTACATCCGCGGCTTGCTCCAGATCGGCGGTAGGCATGGCGCCGTCTCCGGCGCCGCCGCATCAACCCGGCCGCGGCGCTTTGGTTCCAGGGTTTGTTCACGCCGGCGAGGCGGCCGCGCTCGCGACCTGCCGGATCGGCGGCGCCATCCGCCTGGCGGGGCAAAACCGCCGTACAGGCCACGGTTTTGCCGCCTGTGCAGGCCCGGACGAAAATTTCACAGGGGCCGGATCGTTTGTCGGCTGGACAGCCCGTGCCCATGCATCTATATCGCCTCCCACCAACCGAAGCGCAGCGCGCTTCGCGGGACGCCCAGGTAGCTCAGTTGGTAGAGCATGCGACTGAAAATCGCAGTGTCGCTGGTTCGATTCCAGCCCTGGGCACCATTTCTGCTCTGCCAAAAAAATCAGTGCGATAGGTCAGATTTTCAGGCTTTGCGCGACAGTGCTTGTTGGGGTGTTTTGTTCACGCCTCGTTTTCGGCCTTGCGCCGCGCTAGGCGGAGCTCCGCGACCCGTCCCGTCTGAACGAGCTTTCCTCGATTATATTTCATCGTCGTGCCGAACTGCGTGTGGGTCGCGACCTTCATGATGTCGGTGTCGATACCGCGCCTGCCTCCAACGCTTCGCCGAGCGCTCCGGTGCGGTTACCCGCGTCACGTCAGGCGTGCCCAGCAGGCGTCGCACGTTCAGCTCGCTCCGGCGGAACATTCTTGGCCGCTCTGCGAGTGCGACGCGCGCGTTCTTAGGCGCGACGCCCGTCACGCAGCCGGCGAGCGCGAGCCAAGCCGCAGTGACGGCCACGATGCCGTCGCCACGACCGGCACGACCAATCTTCGCCCTACGGCTTCACGATGGCAGCCCGAGAGGATGCTCTGGTGGCCCGCGTCAACGAACTGAAAATCCTCAGCGAGGCCGAGAAGGTGTTGCTGAATGCGCTATCTAGTTCGCCGACGCGTCTCGTCGATCAGCGTCTGTAGCTTGTCGTTGGTCGCGCCAAGCCGAACGTTCGTTTCAACCGCCTGCTTGCTGAGACCTGCGATATCGGCGCGGATTTCTTTCACGTCTTTTTTCAGCTCCGTCACGTCGCCGGATACGCTGGAATAGATGATGCTGACCAGCGCTAGAACAATAGCGCACAAACCGCCGCCAACCGTCAGGGCAACGCTCGTCGGGATGCCTCGGGTGTCAGCTTGGGGCATGCTAGGAAACATGGTGGAGTTAGCGGCGCTTGCCAAGCCCGCGGGGACTTGTGGGACCGATGCCTGCCCCCGATTCGTGGCGCCAGCCATGGCATTAGAGGTCGCGCCCTTGTAAGGATCAGTCAGGCCGGCGAGCATTTTTCGCGTCCTCGCGCATCTGTCGGCGCTGAGCTTCAATCTCTTCGTGCGTGATCTTTCCTTCGGTCACTAGCAGTTCAAGACGCTGTTCAAAAAATAGAGCCGCGCCCACGAATCCCGGTAGCGGCATCACGATTTGGCAAACCGTTGCAATTTGGCTTCCGCCGTTAGCGGCGATATCAGGGTCGAGCCTTGAGAGATAGAACTTTGCATTGTTTTGGCTGTGCGACATGCTCTCGACGCCATCGGAAAAAATTACCGGCAAAAATGGTGTCGGATACTTGGGCTCTCGTTCCATTCCCCCTGCCTCCCATTTCGCAGCGTGACGCGGCTACTTCGCACGCCTTCCCTCAAAAAAGCCCCGGCTTCAGGCGCTCCGACATTTCATATCCTAGCCACTTGCCGGCTCTTGCACTGCGTCAAATACGTGAACGTCGGCGCCAACGCGAACGCGGATCTGATAGGTCTTCTGCTTCGCATCTCCCGCCGGAGGTGCAATGCCAACCGTGCCGCCGTACCACTCTCCCGGCAGCAATGTGTGATCCTTGATGTAATCATTCTCGAGGCGAGCCATGTTTGCTTGCCCTTGAGCGATCGAGGATTCAACCATCGCTGAATTCTGCACAGAGGCGTTTGCCGATGCGATCGCAGCCGCCGCCGGGCTGTAGCCGGTCGTTGTAGCGATGTAAGTCCCGCGAGGCGTATAGATCGTGCTGTTCGATCGATAGTAGCCAGCCTGTGACGCTGCAGCTGCGTTTGCACCGGCGGCGACACCGACGAGGATGGCAGAGACGACCTGCCGTGTTTTCTCTTCCTGCTGCAGCTTCTCGAAAGTCAGCACTTCGAGGGGCTGGCCTGTCGTACCTACGCCGAAAGACTGTTCGACCTGAATCTCGGAGACCGTGAAATTCTGCGGCGCTTTCCCACGGTTTTGCATGGCGACAACGAAGCCAACACGCTGACCGGCCGGGATTTCACGGCCAGTGCGGCTCAGCAAAACCACGGATTCTTTGCCTACTGACGAGACCGTTGGCTTACCCTCCCGCATCAATGCGGTCTGTCCAGGCCCAGCGTTGAATCGGACACGATCAGAAACGCAGCCGGTTGCCACCACGGCCAAAAGGACCGCGCACCCCACCCTAATCATCGCTCCCCCCCGACGGCTGCGGTTTGTTATTTTTTGGCAGCCTGCACAAGCTTAAGTTGCCGGAACAACGGGCGTCAATTCAACCTATGTCGATCACGACAGCCGTCGACCCCGAATGTCGAAGATCTGTTCAACCAGGTTTTGATACTCCGCCAGCAACTCCTGCAACGGCCCGATCTCCCGGAACGCCCGCTGGTCCTGTTCTTCCTCGCCTTGCTCGTCCCAGGCGGCGATCGCCTCGTCTGCGGCGGCGAGGTGATCGGCTGACGGGGAGGGTGGCGGCGTGGCGCCGGCTTCCTCGACAAGTCGCAGGGCGATCTGGCGGCGGAGTTCGTCTGCGCGTTGGAGCATCGGCTCGAGCGGGTCGGTGTAGGGCATCTGTCGAACCTTGCTCCGTCAAATCGGGGCGGACAAGCCGCGCGCCGCAACACCTCGCTCCTTCGCGCGTTGACGCCCGGTGATCAATCGCTGTGGGGGAGGGTGGCATGAATTTCGGAGCCATGGCTTTCGACATCTGGGCCGAGATCGATCTGTTGCTGCGCCTGCTGGCCGGGATGGCGGCCGGGGTCGTCGTCGGCTGGGAGCGCACCCACAGGCAGCATGCGGCCGGCATCCGCACCTTCGGGCTCGTCGGCCTCGGCACCGCCGCCGCAGCGACGATCTTCAGCGAGCCGCATGAGATCGACGCCGCCAGCCGCGTCGTGCAGGGGCTGGTCACCGGCATCGGCTTTCTGGGCGCCGGCGTCATCGTGCTGCGCAAGGGCCAGACCACGCCGCAGGGCCTGACCACGGCGGCGGCGATCTGGATCACCGCGGCGCTGGGCTGCGCGGCCGGGCTCGGCGAGCATGCGATCGTGCTCTCGGCGACCGTGCTCGCTTTGGGTCTGCTGATTATCGATCATTCGATCGAGCGCTGGGCCGGCCGGCCGCCGCGGCCCGAAGAGGACGGCGGCAGCGAGGAAGCCGGCTGATCCGGCCTGACATCGCCGCGCCGGCGATGTGATCCCGGCCGCGGGTGCCATTCAGTTTTGTCGAGCGAAACCGGCCCGTTAACGCGAACGGTTCATCCGGCGCGCGATGGCGCACCCTGCCATGTCCTGTTGACCGGGCGATTCCAGACTTGCCTGGGCCGGCCGGAATTGGGCAACCCAGTTACGTCGGCCGTCCGAAGTTCCCGCCAATTCGCATCACAGAATAGCCTTCTTTCTTAAGCAAAGGCCCCCATCCTTCGACCAGCCGTTCCCGCGATCTCCCACCGCAAGGCGGACCATGACGATGTGGTTTCGACCATGACGACGCCTGCCATCGCGACATGGGCCATCGGCGTCGCGCTGCTCGCGGTAAGCCTGCCGGGAGAGGCCCGGGCCGACCAGATCGCGGCCAGGACGCGCGGACCGGCTTCGCCGCCGCCGGCCTTCCTGAATTTCTGTGCGAAGAACCCGTCGGAATGCCGCCGATCGGGAGCTCTGACGCGGCAGGTTGCCCTGACCCCGGAGCGCCAGCGCGACCTGCAGGAGGTCAATGCGCGGGTGAATTCCGCCATCTCCGAGATATCCGACCCGCAGCATCACGGCCGCGAGGACGTCTGGAGCATCCCGACCGACGGGCAGGGGGATTGCGAGGATTTCGCGCTTCTGAAGCGCAAGCAGCTGATCGAGCGCGGCTGGCCGTCCTCGGCCCTGCTGATCGCGGTCGTCGGCACGCCTTCCGGCGAGGGGCACGCGGTGCTGATGGCCGCGACTTCCGAAGGGGATCTCGTTCTCGACAACAAGACCTCCCGCCTGCTGCCCTGGACCCAAACCGGGTACCTGTTCTTCACGCGCATGTCGCAGGCCAATCCGCGCGCCTGGGAAGCGATCGATGGCGGCACGATCGCCGTGACCGCTGCGACACGGCGCCCAGATCGGCCCTGACCGGCCTGATCGCTGACGATATCTGGTCCGAGAAGCCGGGACATGTGAGCTCGTGCTCGCCTTGCTGCGTGTCGGTTGCTCGCTGGGATTATTGTTCTCCCTCGAGCGCGCATGATCCGATCAGGCTGGTGTGCAGCCTGATCGGATAGATCTCCGGGCTCAACGGCTGCTGCCGCCGTGTCCGCCACCACCATTGCCGCCGCCACCCTGGCCGCCGCCACCCTGGCCGCCGCCGCCCTGGCCGCCGCCACCCTGGCCGCCGCCACCCTGGCCGCCGCCGCCCTGGCCGCCGCCGCCCTGGCCGCCGCCACCCTGGCCGCCGCCGCCCTGGCCGCCGCCGCCGTGGCCGCCGCCACCGTGGCCGCCGCCGCCGTGACCGCCGCCGCCGTGACCACCGCCGCCGTGACCGCCACCGCCGTGACCGCCGCCGCCCTGGCCGCCGCCACCCTGGCCGCCGCCGCCCTGGCCGCCGCCGCCCTGGCCGCCGCCGCCGTGACCGCCACCGCCGTGACCGCCGCCGCCCTGGCCACCACCGCCATGGCCGCCGCCGCCGTGACCACCGCCACCGTTGCCGCCGCCGCCCTGGCCACCACCACCGTTGCCGCCGCCACCGTGACCGCCGCCGCCGTGACCACCGCCACCGTGACCATCGCCGCCATGACCGCCGCCGCCGTGACCACCGCCGCCGTGACCGCCACCGCCGTGACCGCCGCCGCCCTGGCCGCCGCCGCCGTGACCGCCACCACCGTGACCGCCACCGCCGTGGCCGCCACCGCCGTGACCGCCGCCACCATGGCCACCACCGCCCTGACCACCACCGCCGTGACCACCACCGCCGTGGCCGCCGCCGCCGTGGCCGCCGCCGCCCTGGCCGCCACCGCCATGGCCACCACCATCGTGACCGCCACCGCCACCGTGACCGCCGCCACCGTGGCCGCCACCGCCGTGACCGCCGCCGCCATGGCCACCACCATGACCACCACCGCCGTGGCCGCCGCCACCATGGCCGCCACCGCCGTGGCCACCACCACCATGGCCACCACCACCATGACCACCACCGCCGTGGCCACCACCACCATGGCCACCACCACCATGACCACCACCGCCGTGGCCGCCGCCGCCGTGGCCACCGCCACCACCGCCGCCACCACCGCCGCCGCCACCGCCGCTGCCACCGCCGCCGCTGCCACCGCCGCCGCTGCCGCTGCCGCCACCGCCGCTGCCACCGCCGCCACTCTGGCCGCCACCGCCGCTGCCGCCGCCGCCACCGCCGCTGCCGCCGCCGCCACCGCCGCTGCCGCCGCCGCTGCCGCTGCCGCCGCCGCCGCTGCCACCGCCGCCACTCTGGCCGCCACCGCCGCTGCCGCCGCCGCCACCGCCGCCGCCGCCGCTGCCACCGCCGCTGCCGCCGCTGCCGCCGCCACTGCCGCCGCCACCACCGCTGCCGCCGCCACCGCTGCTGCCGCCGCTGCCACCGCCGCCACTCTGGCCGCCACCGCCGCTGCCGCCGCCGCCACCGCCGCCGCTGCCGCTGCCGCTGCCGCCGCTATTCGAGTTGCCTGCCGAACTGCTGCCCGAGGCGTTTCCTCCACCGCCGCTGGAACCTTCACCGCCGTTGCGGTCGCTTCCACTGGAGTTCGGAGCGCCACCCGAAGACAAGGCTCCCGTCGTCAATGGCGGGCACATCCAGTATTGAGTGCCGCCCTGCTGAACCAGGGTGCACGCGGCATTGGGTGCGCGCGTGCGCCTGCCATTGGCGGAAACGGCGCTGTAGTATTGGACATTGCCGGCCGCGGCACCTTGAGGCGCCGGCGCCGTGGTGCCGATCGCCGCGGTGGCCCGCGGCGGGCATGTCCACAGCAGGTCGCGGTCGTATTGCACGATGATGCAATCCCGGCCCGGCGCCCGCGTTCTGCGGCCGGTCGGGGATACGGCGTTGTAGTATCGCACCCCACCTGCATCGGCCAGGTTCGGCCCGGGCGCTGCCGGTCGGGCTGCGTTCTGCCGGAACGGGTTGTCGCGTGCCGCCGGATCGCATTCCCAGAGCCAGTTGTTTCTGATCAGCTTGCGCTCGCAGGCTCCGTGGGGCCGTGCTGTCGGGGCGCCGTTGATTGCGAGGCCCTCATGATACTCAGGCCATGGGCCAGCCCCTTGCGCGTAAGCAAAACTCGAGGTGGTGGCGAGAAGTCCCGCAATAAAGATTTTGCTCTGCAGGTATCGCATGACGTGTCCCTCCGCCCGGGAGGCCAGTAGCCGCCCAGCGCAAAAAAGATGTATTTCGGGATGGCCTGTTTTAGATTTCCAAACAGGGCCAGTCCGGCACGTTGAGCAATAACACGCGGTGTCGACTTGATTTTATTCTATTCGAGTGAAAGCTTTAGGTCGCTCGAACTAATCCGATGGGATTACTGCTCGGCGACGCGCCGGGAGAGGAGGCGAGAGATGGTGACGTATTGGAAATGGACGATGGCGGCGCTGGCCGTATTCCTGTTCGTCCATCCGGCGCTCGCCCAGATCGGCACGCCAGGCAATGCGCCGCTGGCGCCGGGCGGGCCGCGCCAGGGCCTGGGGCCGCCCTCGATCTTCGATCACCAGCCCGATCTCAGGCTGCATGCGCCGGGGGCGGGCGGCCTCCCAGGCGCTGGCCCGCCGGTCGACTATGGCGGGACACCGCGGACCGCGCCGCGTTCGCAGAACCCGATCTACATGCCGCGCTACGGCGCAGCTGACGATCCCCGCAACGCGGTCTTGGCGTACTGCAAGACCCCGCGCCGGGCCTGTGCCGCGCCGAGCCGGGCTCTCGCCGGTGCGCGCTGCTTCTGCCGCCTGCCGAACGGGGCGCGGTTGCGCGGGCGTGTGGTGCGCTAGGTCGCGGGGGCGCCCGCCTTCACCTCCGCTTCACCGCCCTGACCACGGCGCTCTTGCCGCCGCCGCCGCAATAGAAGCGGTCGCCGCCGGCCTCCATGCCGGCGATGAAAGTTCCCTCCGGCATGCGCATGCTGTCCAGCACCTTGCCGGTTTCAGGATCGACCCGCCTGATCTCGCTTTCCTCGTTCTCCCAGGTCGCGTGCCAGAGCTCGCCATCGCTCCAGGTCACGCCGGTGACGAAGCGGTTGGACTGCAGCGTGCGCAGCACCTTGCCGGTCTCCGGGTCTATCTGATGGATCTGGCGCTCGCGGTAATGCCCGACCCAGAGCGTGCCTTCCGCCCAGGTGAGGCCGGAATCGCCGCCGCCGGCCGGCGCGGGGATGGTCGAGAGCACACGTCCGCTCTCCGGGTCGATCTTCTGGATGCGCTCCTCGGCGATCTGGTAGAGGTGCTTGCCGTCGAAGGCTGTGCCGGCATGGGCGGGCACGTCGAGGCTGCGGACCGTGTCGCCGCTTTCCGGATCGAATGCGTTGAGCTTGTCGCCGGAGGCGAACCAGACGTTGTTGCCGTCATAGCTGACGCCGTGCACGGCCTCGACGCCGGGGAAAGGGCCGTATTCGCGAAGGATGGTGGCTGTCCTGGTCATGGGATGATCTCCTCTGTTCGGTTGGACCGAGGCAGGGTTTAGCCATCCGGCAGCGGGGCCGGGAGTAACAAGGCTGTCGGGAAACCGGGCACCGGCGGCGTCAGCCAGCGCCGCGCCCGCGCCTTGCCGAAGGACTGGATCTTGCCGGCCCCGGCCAGCGTCTCGAGCGCGCGCTGCATGTTGCGCTGGCTCACATTGAGCGCCAGCGCCAGCGCCGAGCTCGACCAGGCCTCGCCATCGGCGAGCAGCGCGAGCACATCGGCATGCGCCTCCTCCAGCGGCTGCGCCAGGACCGCGACCTCGCGCGCCCGGTGTGGCTTCAGGGCAAAGCCGCGCTTGGTCGCGTTGATCTCGGCGAGCCCGTGCAATTCGGCGCGCAGCCGCCCGATCTCGACCCGCAGGCGGGCGCGATGCGACTCGTCAGCCTCCTTGGCCCGGAAGGCGCGTCTCAGCAGTACCTCGCGCGAGACATCTCCCGGCCAGGCCTCGGCGAGCGTGCGGGCGAGCGAAAACAGCACCGGCCGGGTCGCGAGCGGAACGGCCGTGCCGGCCTCGCGTACGACATTGCGACAGGCATCGACGACGAAGCTGCCCGAGGCGAGCAGCGCTGCGACCTCGCCCAGCATCAGCGGGCGCTCCTGGCCGCGGGCGATCAACCGCGCCGCGGGTTCCTCCAGCACGCGCGCGGCGGCCTCGACCTCGGCCACGAGCGCCGGAATACGAGCGCGCTGCGCCGCTTCAGCCGCCCGCGCGAACGCCGCACGGGCCTCTCCCGCCTGCAGCCGCCGCAGCGCGATGCCGCCCGTGGCCAGTGCCCGCGCAGCTTCAAGCGCTGGCGGTAGTGGCTTCCCGTCGAAGCCGGCGAGCACGCGTTCGGCCTCGCCGAGCCGGCCGATCAGCAGCAGCCGGCGCACCGCGATCGTGCGGGCATGGGCGGCATTGAGGCGATCGCCATGCGCCTCCAGTACCGTGCGTGCTGCATCGAGCGCCTTCACCGGCCAGGACAGATCGCGCGACACCAGGGCGATCTCGGCTTCGGCGACCACGCAGCGGGCGCGCGCAACGGGCTCCTTGGGGCCGAACGCCTGGCCGGCGCGCTTGAGCAGTACCTTGGCGCGGGTGAGATCGCCGAGCTGCGCCATCGCGATGCCGCGCAGCGCCAGCGCCGGCGCATCCTCGCGCAGGGCGATGCGGTTGAGCGCGGCGAACGGATCGCCCGCGGCCAGCGCCCGCCCGGCGGCGGTGATCAGCGAGTCCATGCCGAGCTTTCGAATCCCGCCAAGCTTGTCACTCCCGCTCCCTGCCGTCCTGCCTCTAGTTCATCTCCTCACGACGGCCGGACGGCGCGTCGCTGGCACCTGACAAGAGGAGATCATCATGCCGGACATCCTGCACAGAGTCGGAATCAAATCGTCCCCCGAGGCAGTCTACAAGGCGCTCACCACCATCGACGGGCTTTCGCACTGGTGGACGGACGAGACGCGTGGCGACAGCAAGGTCGACGGCGTCGTTCACTTTCAGTTCGGCGAGCGCGGCTTCTTCGACATGAAGGTGATCGAGCTCGCTCCGGGCAAGCGCGTGCTCTGGCAGGTCGTCGACGGTCCCGCCGAATGGATCGGCACGAAGGTCAGCTTCGATATCCGGCAGGAGGGCGAATACACGATCATCCTCTTCAAGCACGAGGGCTGGAAGGAGCCGATCGAGTTCATGCATCATTGCAGCACGAAATGGGGCGTGTTCCTGCTCAGCATGAAGTCGCTGGTCGAAACCGGCCGGGGCGCGCCGTACCCGAACGACGTCAAGATCGACGACTGGAACTGACGCGTCTCGCGTCGGAGCAATATCAGCGTAATCGCGGTGGCCCTTGCCATCGCGATTTTTGTTGGTGCGGGAAGTTTGGCGGATCCAACGGCGGCGAGGTCGGTCGTCATGCCTGCCATGCATTTTTGCATCTGCTCAGAAACGCGCCACGCAGTGCCGCACCGCCTCGCTCTGGCTTATACAGGTCGCAGGCGATCCGTGGATTGGGTCGCACGCAAAAAGTGTACGGTTCATGAGGAGACGCACATGACGCTCAAAGCCCGATTCCTCATCGGAGCAGCCTTCGCCACGGCGGTGTTCGCAGGCACCCCGGCACGCGCTGACATCACCATCGGCCTGCTCGCGCCGCTGACCGGCGCCGTCGCCGCCTATGGCGACCAGGTCAAGAACGGCGCCCAGGCCGCCGTCGACGCCATCAACAAGAAGGGCGGCATCGCCGGCGAGAAGATCGTCCTGAAGCTCGCCGACGATGCCGGCGATCCCAAGCAGGGCGTTTCGGCCGCCAACCTCCTGGTCGGCGACAAGGTCCGCTTCGTCGTCGGTCCGGTGACCTCCGGCGTCGCCATGGCGGCGTCCGACGTCTTCGCCGAGAGCGGCGTCCTGATGGTGACGCCGACCGCGACCTCGCCGGCCCTGACCAATCGCGGCCTCGCCAACGTCTTCCGCACCTGCGGTCGCGACGACCAGCAGGCCGAGGTCGCCGCCAACTACGTCCTGAAGAACCTGAAGGCCAAGAAGGTCGCCATCGTCCACGACAAGGGCACCTATGGCAAAGGCCTCGCCGATTCCTTCAAGAAGGGCATCAATGCCGGCGGCATCACCGAAGTCGCCTATCTCACCCTGAACCCCGGCGACAAGGACCTCGCGGCGGTGATCACCCGGCTGAAATCGGGCGGCGCCGAGCTGATCTATTTCGGCGGCTACCACCCCGAGGGCGGCCTGCTCGCCCGCCAGCTGCACGATGCCGGCGTCAAGGCGACGATCATCGGCGGCGAGGGCCTCTCGAACACCGAGCTCTGGGCGATCGGCGGCGACACCGCGGCCGGCACCCTCTTCACCAACGCGACCGACGCGCTGAAGAACCCGGCTTCGGCCGAGGCGGTGGCGGTGCTGAAGGAGAAGGGCATCCCGCCGGAGGCCTTCACGCTCAACGCCTATGCCGCCGTCGAGGTGCTGAAGGCTGGCATCGAGAAGGCCGGCAAGGACGCCAAGGCCGATGCGGTCGCCAAGGCGCTGAAGGCCGGTCTCGAGGTCAAGACCGCGATCGGCACGCTGACCTATGGCAAGACCGGCGATCTGAGCTCGCCGAGCTTCTCGATGTACAAGTGGGAAGCCGGCAAGATCGTCGCGGCCGACTGACGAAGCCGCATCGGACGGACGGGAAGGGGCCTGCGGCGTGCCGCGGGCCCTTTTTCGTTGGGCCGTCATTGCGAGCGTAAGCGAAGCAATCCAGGGGGATTTGGCGCCGCGCCCTGCTGCCCTTGGATTGCTTCGTCGCTCCGCTCTCGCAATGACGGCCTTCCGCCTCCTGAACGCGCCGTTCGGGAACCGTTCAGGCGCTGGGCCGTTCAGTCGGGCGATCGAACGGGAATTGCCCATGCCGACCGCCGAACCCGCCACGCAAGTCCTCGCCAAGCCGTCCCTGATCGCGATTCGGCGCGAGGCGGACGGCTACGGCATCCGCTTCGGCCTGAACGAGGCCGAGGATGCGGCGATGCCGGGCCCGGTCTTTCCGACGCTGGGCGAAGCCATGGCCTGGATCGAGCGCATCGACCGCGCCCGCGGCCATTGAAGCGGCCTGATCGGGGCGATCTGCCCGATCCCTGTCGATCGCGCGTCCTGACGACTTGTCAAAGCGGGTCGCGATCGGGCATAGAGCCTTCCAACGGAGACGTGGCCGAGAGGCTGAAGGCACTCGTTTGCTAAATGAGCATACCCCACAAGGGTATCGAGGGTTCGAATCCCTCCGTCTCCGCCACTACCCCTATCTATTTGAGAAATAATACCTTTTCCCGGCCACGGCTCGCAGGTTTGGGGAACTATTTGGGGTGGAGAGCGTCTCTGCCAGATGTGCATAACCGCGCCGTCAAGCGAGAATCGAGGGCTCGGCGGCAACCGACTTCCGAAGAAGCTCACTTCGCGTTGCGCCGGACCCTTGCGCAACCCATGCGTTTATCCCATCTAGCTTCAGCCTGCTGGCAATAGGGTCCATGGCTCGGGCTGTAGCCGCGAGCGTCGTCGATCGCGCGATGCGTGTGCTCGACTTCGCCGAGCCAGTCAGGCGGATAGTGCTGGACATCACATTCCCACTGACCGCGCCCAGTGCTGCCCGCGACCATGGACATCAGGCAGAGAGGGGGATGCCGAAAGAGACGGTCGGAAACCCATGGCCCTTCAAGGAGCGGTCGCCCCGTGAATCGCCGCAGATAGAAGTCGAACCACGGCCCGTCGAGGCTCACCGGGTGCGCGGCGAAGATCGGCTCGCCGCCGAATGATTTCACCCAATCGACAAACCGCCCGATGACGGACGAGATAGGCTCCGGGTTGTTGGTCGCGGCCTCCCATGAGTCGGGATGCTTCTGCCAAAAGGCCATTGTGCCCGGATCGCTGGTGGCACCATCGAGAGGTTCCAGAACGGCCTCGAACTCGCCGAGAATGCTGCCCGCTGCCGATACTGCGACAGAGCCGAACGACAGCATCGAATTTGCGCCCGGCGTCGGCCCGTCGAACTCGCAGTCGGTAACGATGTAAATGTGCATTGGCCACGCGCGCGCCTTCTCGATCCGAAATTACTCCCCGATCGCGCGGCGGCTCAAGGTGATGGGGGCGCGTTCCTTCAACGCCGGGCGCATAGTATGCAATCTCGGTCAGGATGCATCGCGGCCTCAGTTCCGATACGGAGTAGGCGCTCCGGCAGAGGCTGGAGATGGCTACGATACTGATCGGTTTATTCATCGATGGATTCGGCCCAGATTGAGTGCCAAATGACGATTCCCCCGAGAAAGTTGCTCCTCCGCGCATTGGCAGGCGAACGAACCGAGCGCCCTCCGATCTGGCTGATGCGTCAGGCGGGTCGCTACTTGCCAGAGTATCATGTCACCCGCCGCTCGGCGGGCGGCATGCTCGGTTTATGTAATTCGCCGCAACATGCTGCCGAGGTCACTCTCCAACCGATTCGGCGCTTTCATCTCGATGCGGCCATCCTGTTCGCCGACCTTCCACAACTTGCCGCAGCACTGGGGCAGACCCTTGAATACCGGGACGGTGACGGGCCTGTGCTCAGCCCGCCGATCCGCTCGCTAAACGACATCCGACAGCATCTAGGGCTCGCGCGACTGCACGATGAACTGGCTCCCATCTACGAGACTGTCCGGTTACTGGCGGCTTCGCTTCCGCCCGAGGTCACTCTGATCGGTTATGCCGGCGCGCCATGGACTGTTGCCACCTATATGGTCGAGGGCAGAGGCGGAGGCAGTTCCGATCACGCCATAATTAAGGAATGGGCGCTGAGCGACCCGGACGGGTTCCAACCTCTCATCGACATGCTAACCACTGCCGCGATTCAGTTCTTGGAGCGACAAATCGAGGCGGGAGCCGAAGCGATCCAACTGTTTGAGAGTTGGGCCGGCATTTTACCGGCCCCTTTCTTCGAGCGTTGGTGTGTGCGGCCTGTTGCTGACATTGTCGAGGCACTTCGGCAGAAGCATCCGGATGTGCCTGTCGTCGCTTTTCCACGAGCCGCAGGCCTTCTCTATGACGGTTATGCTCAGGCGACCCATGCGAACTGCATCGGGCTCGATAGCGCGGTCCCAATTGGCTGGGCGTCTGAAAACATTCAGCGAAAACTAGGCCGCTGCATACAAGGCAACCTTGATCCACAAATGCTCGTCATTGGGGGCCAACCAATGGCGACCGATGTCGAGCGCATACTTTGTGAAGCGAGCCATGGGCCGTTTATTTTCAATCTCGGGCACGGCATCCTGAAGACGACGCCTCCGGACCATGTCGCAGCGTTAGTCAGACAGGTAGGGGCTTGGCGCTCTTAGGAGCATCAACAAGCCGGTAGCTGAGCGCCGTGATTGTTCGGCCCATGGGGCTCTTGCATTGCCGTCTTCATGATGCTCGCGTTTCGCACCGAACGCTTCGCGCCGGATCAGCTCTGTCTCTGTTCGTTCACGCCACTCCCCATCAGAACTTGACGTTGAAGTTGAAGTGCGCCGACTGGTCGGACATTCCCGAGCCGAACTGGGCGCCATAGGAAACGCCGAGGGTGGCATTGGGCGTGATCGCATGATCGAGGCCGGCTTCGATCACCGCGGCATCCCGTACGATGGGAATCCCGCCGATGGCGAAGGCATTGCCGCCGCCGGCAAAGCGCATGGTCGAGGTCGGCGCCATGTCACCGAAGGCATGACGCCAGCCGACCATGCCCTTCGCGGTGAGCGCGGTTCCGCCGATGTCGAAGGTCGTCGAGGCACGAAGGCCGAGCGTCGCGAAGGTCGAAGCGGTGTTGTCCGAGGCGCCGGTCAGCGCCGCTGCGCCGCCCTGCTCGGTGAAACCATCGGTGTGGAGGTTCACGTAGGCAAGGTTGGCGAAGGGCTCGAACCGGGCGCTGCCCGCGCTGAAGCCATAGGCGAGTTCGCCGAACATCTGTGCCGTTGCGGCGTTGTAGTCGCCCTTCAGGCTCCCGCCGAAACCGGGGAACGTCACGCTCCGCTTGGTCGAAACGTCATGCCAGGCGTAGGCGGCGCCCGTCCGGAAGGCGAGATCACCCCAGGCCGTGCCGCCGTAGAGTCCGACATGGTAGTTGTCGCTCGAGCCGGAGGAGCGGCGATCCTTCACGTCGAAGGAGGTTCGGCTGTAGCCAGCGACCGCGCCGAAGCGCCAGGTGTCGAACACCGGTGCATCGGCGCCGAAGAAGAAGCCGCCGGTCTTGCGGTTGAGACGGGCGGCGTTGCCGTCACCGTTCGTGTGGCCCCATGAGCCGAAGGCCTGGCCCCAGACCGCGAAACGGTCGGTGTTCGCCTTCACCGCCACAGGCTTTCCGCCGTCATAGGTCGAGACCGTGCCCGATACGCCAACGGCATCGAAGGCCGCGCGGATGCGGTCGTTGACGGCGTTGCGGATGAAGCGGCTGTCCTCGATCAGTGCGGTCCTGGCTGAGGCATGAATCTCGCCCGAGAGCTGCTCAAAGGCCTGTTGCGCCTGCGGCGCCGACAGGGTCACGACCGCATCATAGAGCGGGCTGCCCCAGCCGAGGCTCTCGACGCCGCCGCCGGTGGCGATCTGGCTCCCAGTCAGGCCGACGCCCGCGAAGCCGATATTGTTGCGGATCATCGTCAGGTAGACATTGTTGGCGTCGTAGCTGAGCGAGGGATCGAGGAAGGCCAGGTTCGAGGTCACGCCGCTGAAGGTGCCGCTCCGGCCGCCATTGGCGGTGAGGATCGTGTACCGGGTCTGCGGCGCATAGTTGCCTATGTCCGCCAGCACTTTGACCGAGCTGCCGGCGATGGTCGCCGTGCCGCCGGCGACGATCTTGTCCGACTGCCCCGCCGCGTTCACCTCGACCTCGTAGATCGAGCCTGCCGCAAAGGTGACGTTTCCGGCGATGTTCAGCGTGCCGATCGAGTTGCCTGGCGCGATCGTGCCCGAAACGCTCATATTGCTCACCGCGCCGCTGCCTTGCAGGCGGCCGCCGGCCAGCACGTCGACGGTGCCGCCGAGTGAGCCGTTGATCACCAGCGTGCCGTTCTCGATCGTGGTCGTCCCGGAGAAGGCGGAGGAATTGCCGGTCAGGGTGAGAAGGCCCGCGCCGGCCTTTGTGAAGCTGCCGGTGCCCGAAATCATACCGGCATAGGTAGCGTTGACGGCCTGGTCGAATCTCAGGGAGGCGCCCGAGGCAATCGCGACATTGCCGCCGAAGCGCTCGGCCGAGGAGACCAGCCCGCCGGCCTCAATCGTCCAGTCGAGCGATGACAGGCCAGTCAGCGTCAGCACGCCCGCGCCGCGCTTGATCATCGCACCGCTTGTGCCGTTGAGCGCCGCGATGTCGCCAGAAAAACTCGCATTGCCTGCCTGGTTGAAGACGACCGTGCCGGCATTGCCGATATTGCCTGAGATCGAGGCGGCGTTGCCGATCAGCGTACCGGCTGCGACTAGCGTGTTGCCGTAGGCATTGGCGCCGTTGTCGAGCCGCAATGTGCCGCCGCCCTGCTTGATCAGATCGCCGCTGCCCGAGACCACGCCCGTCAAGCCGAGTTCGGTGCCGGTTGCGACATCGAAGCCCCCCGCCTGCGTCAACGACACCGCGCGCGCGGTGTCGAAGCTCGCCGTGGTCGAGAGGGTGCCGCCCGCGAAGGTCAAGCCGCCCGTGACTGCGCCCAGATTGGCGTCGCGTGACACCGACAGCGTGCCGCCGGAGATCGTCGTGCCGCCGGTATAGGTGTTGGTTCCGGTCAGGATCAGCGTGCCCGCGCCGGCCTTGGTGAGCGAGGTGCCGTTCCAGCCGGTCGCGAGGTTAGCCGCCTGATCGGCCAGCACCGCCCCGACCGTGAAGCTGTCGGTGGCGTTGGTCAGCGTGAAGGTGCCACTGGCGAGATTGTTGCCGGCGCTCCAGGTCAGGCCATAGCTGGCGAGATATTGCAGGCCGTCAGCCGATTTGCGGGTGGAGACGGTGAGATAGTCCACCGTGCCGCTGAAGCCGCCGACGCTGACGCTGGCGAAGTCGCCGCCGATGCCGGACGTGGTATCGATCAGCACCATGTCGAGCTGGCTCGCATCGGTGATGCCGCTGATGTTGAAGGTGACGCCGTTGCCGATCGTGATGCTGTTGGCGGAGAGCGCGGGGCTGGTCGCGCCGGCGGCGATGGACAGCGTGGTGTTGTCGCCGAAGGTCACATTCTGCGTGACGTTCAGGGTTATCGGCGCCTGGATCGCCAGCGTGCCGCCGGTCACGTTGATACTGCCGGCCAGATTGATGCTGCCGCCCGATGCGCCATTGCCGAATTGGAGTGTGCCGCCCGCGACCGTCGTGCCGCCGGTATAGGTGTTGTTCCCGGTCAGGGTCAGCGTGCCCGTGCCGGTCTTGACCAGCGAGCCGGTGCCGGAGATGACGCCGCTCACCTCGGTCGAGAGATTGTTCGAGCCGACCGTCAGTTCATTGGCGCCGAGGATATAATTGCCGGCACCGGCGATCGACCCCGCGCTTACCCTGCCGTCACCGTTCGGGCCAGCGCTGCCCGAGAAGTAGATTGTGCCCCCTGCGTTGTTGATAAGGGCGGCATTGCCTGCCGTGCTGTTGCCCATGAAATTCAGGAGGCCGGTGTTGGAGATAGCGGCGCTGCCCGCCGTGCTGGTACCGTGGAAGACAAGGTTGTTGTTGTTGATGATGTTGGCGTTGTCCGCCGTGGCGGTTCCAGCGAACCCCAGGCTGCCGCTGTTGGTGATGGTGGCGCTGCCGGCCGTGCTGGCGTTGTTGAAGCTCAGGGTGCCGCTGTTGGTGATGGCTGCATCGCCTGCCGTGCTGCTGTCGTAGAAGCCAATGCCGACGATGTTGGTGATGTTGGCGCTGCCCGCCGTGCTGGTGTGGTAGAAATACAGACCGCCGTTGTTGGTGATCGCGGCACTGCCGGCCGTGCTGGTGTCCAGGAATTCCAGGAGATTGTTGTTGGTAATGGTGGCGCTGCCCGCCGTGCTGGTGGCGCTGAAGTTCAGGCTGCCGCTGCCGCTGTTGATGATGGTAGCGCTGCCCGCCGTGCTGGTGCCCAGGAATTGCACGAGGTTGTTGTTGGTGATGCTGGCATTGCCGGCCGTGCTGGTGTCGTAGAAGCTCAGGGTGGCGTTGTTGGTGATGGTGGCGCTTCCGGCCGTGCTGGTGTTCTGGAATTGCAGGATGCTGTCATTAGTGATGGTTGCGCTATCCGCCGTGCTGGTGCTGAGGAATCGCAGGACGCTGTTGTTGGCGATGGTGGCGCTGCCCGCCGTGCTGGCGTCGTAGAACTCCAGGAGATTGTTGTTGGTGATGGTGGCGCCGCCCGCGCTGGTGCTGTTGCGGAAATACGTGCGCCAATTATTCGAGATCGTCGTGATGCCGCTTGTGTCGGCGTTGACGATATCAAATGTGGCCGCATTGCCGACGGTGACTGCCCCCAGAATGGAGCCGGCCGTGCCGGCATTGCCAAGCTGCAATGTGCCGCCGTTGATGGTGGTGCCGCCGGTGTAGGTGTTGGCGCCGGTCAGGGTCAGCGTGCCGATGCCGGTCTTGACCAGCGAGCCGCTGCCGAAGATGGCGCCGCTCACCTCGGTCGAGAGATTGTTCGAGCCGACCGTCAGTTCATTGGCGCCGAGGACATAGCTGCCGGCCCCGGCGATCGATCCGGCGCTCAGCTTGCCGTCGCCGTTCGGGCCGGTGCTGTTCGAGAAATCGACCGTGCCGCTGGCATTGTTGATCAGCGCGGCATCGCCCGCCGTGCTGGTGTTGAAGAAACGCAGGAGGCTGTTGTTGGTGATTGTGGCGCTGGCGGCTGTGCTGGTGTTGAAGAAGTTCAGAGTTCCGCCGTTGGTAATGGTGGCGCTGCCGGCCGTGCTGGCGTCGAAGAATTGCAGGCGGCTGTTGTTGTCGATGTTGACGATATTGGCGCTGCCGGCTGTGCTGCTCGCGTAGAAGTTCAGATCGCCGCCGTTGGTGAAGGTGGCGCTGCCCGCCGTGCTGGTGCCGTTGAATTGCAGAGCGCCAGTGTTGTTGAAGGTGGCGCCACCCGCCGTGCTGGTGCCGTTGAATTGCAGGATGCCGGTGTTGGTGACGGTGGCACTGCCCGCCGTGCTGGCGTCGTAGAAATCCAGGAAGTTGTTGTTGACGATGTTGGCGCCGCCCGCCGTGCTGGTGCCCAGGAATTGCAGGAGGCCGTTGTTGGCAATGTTGGCGCTGCCCGCCATGCTGGCGTCGCTGAAGTTCAGAGTGCCGCCGTTGATGATGGTAGCGTTGCCCGCCGTGCTGGTCTCGCGGAATTGCACGAGGTTGTTGCTGGTGATGCTGGCATTGCCCGCCGTGCCGGTGCCGAAGAAGTTCAGGGTGGCGTTGTTGGTGATGGTGGCGCTGCCGGCCGTGCTGGTGTCGAAGAAGTTCAGGGTGGAGTTGTTGGTAATGGTGGCGCTGCCGGCCGCGCTGGCGTTGTAGAAGCCAAGGAAGTTGTTGTTGGTAATGGCGGCATTGCCCGCCGTGCTGGTGTCGTAGAAATACAGGATATTGTCGTTGGTTATATTGGCGTTGCCCGCGGTGCTACTACCGTAGAAACTCAGGCCGCCGTTGTTGGCGACGCTGGCATTGCCCGCCGTGCTGCTGCCGTAGAAATACATACTGCCGACGTTATTGGTGATGACGGCGCTGCCAGCCGTGCTGCCGTCAAAGAATACCAGAAGGTTGTTGTTGCTTATGGTGGAATTTCTAGCCGTGCTGGTGCTGAAGAATTGCAGGACACTGTTGTTGTTGATGGTAGCACTGCCCGCCGTGCTGGTGTTCTGGAAATACAGGTCGCCGTTATTGGTGATGGTGGCGCTGCCCGCTGTGCTGGCACCGGCGAAGCTCAGAAAGCCGTTGTTGACGATTGCGGCGCTGCCGCCATTGATAGTGAGGCCGGCTCCTGTGAAATACTGGCTCGTCCCGCCCGAGACATTGAACGTGTAGTTCGAGGCGCCTGCGTTGAACGTCCAGCCGCCGAAGCTGCCGGAGGTTCCCAGAGTCAGCGTCGTCGTGTTCGAGGCGCCGAAACTGGCCGTGCCGGTCGGCACGCTGCCAGGGTTCCAGTTGTTCGCGTCGAAGAAGTCACCCGACCCCGGATTGACCAGCCAGGTCGCGTCCTGCGCCCGCGCCGGCCCCGTGGTAGGGAGTGTCATTGCCAGAACCAAAGCCGTCGAGGCCAGCAAGGCTTTCCGCAACCGACTGCCCATGACGCTGCGCAGGGACGCGCCGCCGCGCGCCGAAGTCGAAGGCGTTCTGGTGTCCATGGTTCCCCGGCCCGCAAAGAGATGCGCGGCCGCCGGATATCGATTCACCCTTCGCCCGCGTTATTTGTCGGCCATCCCTGCCAGCGCAGGCCGGAAACGTCCTGAATCGGAGGCCGTGATGTTCTGAACGTTTCCGTTATTTTCTGAATGAGCCGCGCCTTGCCGCGCTTTATGGTAATCGGAGCCAATTTTTGCCGTCTGGGGGGTAGGCGCGGCGTGCTGCGGTTCTTGGGATTTGAACTGGATCGGCAGCGGGCCGAACTGCGTGGGCCTGATGGCGCCGTCATCAGAATCCGGCTGAGAAGCCTCGAAATGCTGAAGGTCTTCGCCGCCAATCCGGGGCGGGTCCTCAGCAAGCAGGAGCTGATGGAGGCCGTCTGGCCGGATATCCATGTCGGCGAGGACAGCCTGTTCCAGTCCATCCGCGAGCTTCGCACCGCGCTGGGCGACGAGCAGCGGCAGATCATCAGGCTGATGTCCGGCCGGGGCTATCTGTTCGCAGCCGCTGTGTCGGGCAAGGCGGATACGGACGCCCCGCGAGATGCGCACCCGGCAACAGGAACCGAAGCGGACAATGAACCGGCGCCGGGCCGGCGCGATGTCAGCATGCGCCGCCGCGCCGCGCTCGTTGCCATGGCGGGGATCGGCGTAACGGCCCTGACAGCAGCGATATGGCGCCCCGGGCTCCTTACGGGTTCGCCCGTGACCGTCGCCGTGATGCCCATGGCGGCGGCCGACGATCCGCCGGCGGCCCGGATGGCGGCGGGTGTCACCCGTGACCTGACCGATGGGCTGGCGAAAATCGAGACGATCCGCGTGATGCTTCCGTCCGGCGCGGCAAAGGGCGCCGACTATGTCGTCAGCAGTGAGCTGGAGAAGACCGGAACCGCGTGGAATTTGCGCGCGCGCATGACCGAGCCGGCAACCGGCGCGGTCAGGTGGACCACATCGCTGTCCATTGATCGGGCGGACAGCGATGCGCCACTTCAGCAGACCCGCCTGACCGCCGGCATGGGCCACCCGCTGGCGCTGCGCATCAACGCGCTGCTGAAAGCAGGCGAGCGCGGGGCCGATGGCTCGCCGACCGGCACTGCCAGGGTCGCCATCGAACAGGCGACGGCCTCGATCAACCACACCACGCTGGAACGCTTTCGCGCCGCGCTGGCGATCCTGGAGAGAACGCTCGCCGACGATCCCGACAACGTCGACCTGCAAGTTGCGCTGGCGGCATTTCAACTGCGCGGGATTCAGATGGCCTGGTTTCCCACCGCCGAGCGCGAGACGGTCGAGAACAGCGTCGGCGCGATCATGGCACGCGCGCTGCGCGCGCGGCCCGACTACATTCCCGTGCTGCAAACGCAAGGGCGGTTTCTGTCGACGACCAACCAATTCGTCGAAAGCCTGGTGGTGTGCGGCAAGGTGCTCGCCCAAAATCCATGGGACGGGATCGCGCTATACCTCATCGGACTGTCCCAGATTTTCCTGGGCCGCTTCGATGACGCGCTCGTCTCGTTCAAGCAGGCGGACCGGTTCGATACGCCTCAGGTCGCGCGCTGGACATGGGCGGTAGGTGCGGGCTGGGCGTACCTTCTCATGGGTCGCGCGGAAGAAGCTTTGCCCTGGCTGCAACGATCGATTGCGATCACGCCGGCCAGCGGACGCACGCATATGCTGCTGGCCGCAGCCTGTCAGCAACTGGGCCGAACCGACGACGCCAGGGCGGCGATGGCGGTAGCCTTGGAACTGCGGTCCGGTTCGACCGCGCACAACGCACCGCCCCCCACCAAGAACAACAGCGCGATTTTTCTGAAGGCGTCCGAACGGGTCGTAGGCCTGATGGTTGCCGCCGGGTTGCCGGAATGACCCCGTGTAGAAGCGGCGGCGGCAACAACACGGGCAAACTCTGATCGTCAGCCATCCTGCCCCTCGATGTGCATGGTGGAGCAGCGACGTGCAGGGATCGTGAAATGCGCCGTTGGCAGTGCGGGCTCTGGCGCATCCCGGCCTACGGTGGCGGCTGATCATGCCTTTCAAGGATTCCCGCGGGGCTGAACTGTGCGGTCGTCATACCGCGGGCGGTTGCTGCGGCTCGTCCTCGCTTGGCACAGGTCGCTTCGCCGTCACGCTGCGGCCTTCTGACCAAGGCCAGCACCTGCTCGACGTCCTCTACACAAGACGATACACATCAGAGGCGGTCAAGCGCTTGGTTTCGCTCTGGAATCAAGGGGTTAACTTTTCGGTTGAGGCGCGCAGTTCCCGTCTCCGCCATTCGACCTGAGCTACAAACCGTGCTGGGCTCGTGCCGATTGATCGGTCATCAGAAGGCCGATCGCCGCTGTCCAGGAGAACTGGCCTCCGCCCAGCCCCTCTCCGGAGGTCGGGTCGAAATATTCGGCGATGCCGCCGTTTCTCATCAGTGCCAGCGTCGCGGTCCGGATCCGGGTGGCGAGCGCCATGTGTTCATAGCGCGCGAACCCCTCGGCGATCATGAAATTGACGACTGCCCAGACCGGCCCGCGCCAGTATCGCTTCGGCTCGAAACGGGGATCGAGCGGCGAGGTGCTCGGCACCGGATAGGGCGCCCTGGCGAGCCAGTTCTCGAGCTCGGCGGCGAGCTCGGCGGCCTGATGGGCGTCAGGGATGCCCGCGAAGAGCGGTAGCAGGCCGGCCGAGGTCGACGCATCGACCTTCGTGCCCGTGCCGAGGTCAAGCGCCTGGTAGATCCGCCGGTCCTGGTTCCAGAGCCCGGCGAAGGCCGCGGCCCGGCGGGCCATCCGCTCCGCGATCCGGCTGCGTTCCGCGTCGCTGCCGAACTGCCCGGCCAGCACCAGCAGATCCTCTTCCGCCTTGTGCAGGATGGCATTGGTCGCGACGTCGACGAGCTTGAAGGGCGAAGCCGCCCACATCGCCGCAGGTTCCCAGCCGAGCCCGGCATAAAGGTCGACCAGCGCGATGAAGCGGTGGTAATCCTCGTCGCGCGGGCGCATCTCGGCGCCGATATGGGAGATGTCGCGGCGCCGGATCGGCGTCATCGGCTGAAGCGTCAGCCGCGCCATCGCCTCGTCCCAGGCCGGGCTGTTGTCCATGCCCGATTCCCAGGGGTGCAGGATGGCCACGAGCCCGGTTCCCTCGGGATCGCGGGCCCTGTCCCACCAGTCATGCGAGGCGAGTGCGCATCTGTAGAGCCTGGCTGCGCGCGCCTGCGCATCCGGGCCCCGGGCGCTCTCGAAGACGTGACGCAGGGCCGTGGCGAAGACCGGCGGCTGGGTGATGCCCGAGGTCGGGACGGAGTGGCGCGTTCGCCAGACATCCGGTCCCGGAAAGTAGTCGTCGCTCGGTGCATGGAAGACGATATGCGGCACCATGCCGTCATCCCATTGGCCCTCGACCAGCCGCTCCAGCTCGCGCCAGGCCCGCTCCTCGTCGAAGGTCGCCCAGCCCATCGCGACGAAGGCCGAATCCCAGTTCCACTGGAACGGATAGAGCCGGTCGGTCGGAACCGTGTAGCCGCCTCGGTCATTGGCACGCAGGATCGCGCGGGCCGCCTCGATATCGATCGTCATCGTCTCAAAGGTCCGTCATTGCGCCTGGATCGCCCGGCCCGATGCCGGATCCATCCAGACCAGTCGTTTCGGGTCGGGCTTGAGGCCGATCCTCGTGCCGGGCTTGTGTCCGCTGCCGGCCGGAGCCGCCACGCGCAGCAGCGTCTGCCCGCTGCGGCCGGTGACCAGGTCGTGCGCGCCGAGAGGCTCGACCACCGCGATGTCGAAGGGCAAGCCCTCGCCGTCGGCGACCGGCGTCAGGTCCTCGGCCCTGATGCCCATCAGCAACGCGCCGGAGGCTTGTGGCGCCGGCAAGCTCGCGCCGGGCAGCTCCAGCTTTGAATTCACGACGGTGACCGGCAGGAAGTTCATCGGCGGGCTGCCGACGAAGCCGCCGACGAAGGTGGTGGCCGGGCGCTCATAGACCGCGGTCGGCCGGTCGATCTGCTCGATGCGCCCGCCATGCATCACGGCGATCCGGTCGGCCAGCCCCATCGCCTCGGTCTGGTCGTGGGTGACGTAGATCGTCGTGGTCTTGGCCTCGCGCAGTACCGCCTTGAGCTCCGCGCGCATTTCGAGCCGCAGCAGCGCGTCGAGATTGGAGAGCGGCTCGTCCATGAGCAGAACCGGCGGCTCGACCGCGAGCGCGCGGGCGACCGCGACGCGCTGGCGCTGCCCGCCGGAGAGCTTGGCCGGATAGCGATCGAGATAAGGCGTGATGTGAAGGAGTTCCGTCGCCTTGCCGACGCGTGCCTTGATGCGTGCCTCGTCGGCGCCTTGCATGCGCAGGCCGAAGGCGACGTTCTCGTAGACGGTCATATGCGGGAAGACGGCGTAGTTCTGGAACACCATGGCGAGGCCGCGCCGACGCGTCGGCACATCGGTCAGGTCGCGCCCGCTGATGACGATGCGCCCGCTCGTCGCGCTCTCCAGCCCGGCGATGATCCGCAGCAGCGTGGTCTTGCCGCAGCCGGACGGGCCGAGCAGCGCCACGAACTCGCCGTCGGCGACGGAAAGATCGATCTGCTCCAGCGCCCGCGTCGCGCCGAAGGTTTTGGCGATGCCGTCGATGATGATCTCGGCCATGTCGTTCCCGTCAGCGGTTGGCGATGCCCCACATCGCGAACAGGTATTTCCGGACCGCGAAGATGAAGGCGAGCGAGGGCAGGATCAGCAGGAAGCCGCCGGCAAAGCGGAAATGCAGCGGCGACTCCGCCAGCACGGTGAGGAGATAGGCAGTGAGCGTGCGGTTCTTCACCGAGAGGACCGAGGCTGCGAAGACCTCGTTCCAGGAGATGACGAAGGCGAAGATCGCCGCCGCCGCGATGCCGGGCAGCGCCAGCGGCAGCACCACCTTGCGGAAGGCCTGCCAGCGGCTGCAGCCGAAGACCCAGGCCGCCTCTTCCAGTTCGCGCGGGATCGCCTGGAACAGGCTGGCCGAGACCAGCGCGGCGAAGGGCAGTGCGAGCGCCGTATGCACGAGGCCGACACCGAAGGCCGTGTCGTAGAGCCCGACCCGGATGAAGGCGACCGTCAGCGGCAGCGCCAGGATAGCGAGCGGAAAGGCGCGGGTCAGCAGGATCAGCAGCCGATAGGTGTTCTGGCCGCGGAAGGAGAAGCGCGCCAGGGCATAGCCGGCCGGTGCACCGAGCCCGATCGAGAGAGCCATGCAGGTCAGCGCCGCGATGATACTGTTCACCATCGCCGGCCAGACGCCCTCGACAGCGAGGAAGGTCTGCAGCGCGGCGAGGGAGGCGTCGCCCGGCCACAGTGATTTCGGCCAGCGGAAGACGCCGGTGCGGCCGCCGAACGCTCCGAGGCCGATCAGCCAGATCGGCACCAGCACCCAGGCGCAGAGCGCGACGACGCCGGTCCAGAAGACGGTGCGCTTCAGCCCGCTCATGGCTGCTGCTCCGCCGGCACGCGCAGCACCCGCAGATAGATCGCGGTTGCGGCGAGCGAGATCACCACGATCAGCATCGCATAGGCGGCCGCGACGCCGGTGTTCTGGTTGGCGTTCTGCCAGGTGTAGGCTTCGCCGACGAGCACCGGGAAATTCGTGCCGCCGATGGCGTAGACCACCGCGAACACTTCGAAGGCGAGTACGGTGCGCAGGATCAGCGCAGTCTGGATGCTGGGCTTGAGCAGCGGCAGGGTGATGCGCCGGAAGATCGTCCAGGGCCTCGCGCCGAAGACCTCGGCCGCCTCGCGATATTCCTTCGGGATGAGCTGGAGGCCGGCGACGAGGATCACCAGCACGATCGCGGTGGCGCGCCAGATCTCGGCGAGGACGACCCCGAGGAAGAGCGTGCCGGGCGTCTCGTAGGTCAGCCAGGCGGTCGGCCCGTCGATCAGCCAGAGCCCGTGGAGCGCGCTGTTGAGATAGCCGCGATCCTGCAGGATCGCGAGCCAGACCAGGCCGGCGGCGAGATCGGAGACGCCGAGCGGGATCGTCCAGATCCAGAGCACGAGATCGCGCCCGCGGCCGATCTTCTCGATCATCATGCTCATCCCGAGGGCGAGCGCGAGTTGGATCGGCACCACGACGAGGACGAGCAGGAAGGTGTTGCGCAGCGCCAGGCCGAAATTCAGGTCGGACACCATGCGCCGGTAATTGCCGAGCGAGGCGACCCCGCTTTCGCTGAAGGACAGCGCGACCGTCTGCACCAGCGGCAGCAGGAAGATCGCCGTCAGGAAGACCAGCGACGGCGCCAGCAGCAGATAGGGGAGGGCTCGCGATTGGGTTCGCTTCATGGCGGTCCCGGCGGCTTGGCGGACAGAGCGGAAAAGGTGGGCGGCCAGTTGGCCGCCCAGTGGGAGGAGTGGCTCAGGTCGATCAGTCGACCGGGCAGGCGGCTTCGCTCGCCTTGTCGGGCGCCCAGCATGGCGCCTTGGTCGCGTCCATCAGGCCCTTGAGCACTACGGCCTGCGCATCGAGCACCGCGCGCGGGTTCTCGCCGCGCAGCACGATGCGCTGGAAGCTGTCGGAGAAGACCTTGTTGAACTCGCCGCCCTTGTCGCCGAGCCCGATCGGCAGCAGCGCCGGCAGCGCGTCCCTGGCGCCTTGCGTCTTGGCGACGCCCTCCGCGATCAGCTTGATGCCCGGCGAGAGATCGGCCGGCAATTCAGCCTTCCCCACCGGGAAGAAGCCGACCTCGGCCGCTGTCTTCACCTGGACCTCGGGCTTGGTCAGGTGCTCGATCACCGCCACGGCCCCCGCCCGGTCGGGCGCACCCTTCGGGATGGCGAGGCCGGCGACGACCGGCATGTAGCCGCGCCCCTTCGGGCCGGCCGGGGCCGGGAAGCTCACGTATTTGTCGGGCTCCTGCACCAGCGCGTCCTTCAGGCGCGCGACATGGTCGAACGCGACCCAGACCTCGCCGGCCATCAGCGGCTCCTGCATGAAGTCATAGCTGGTCGAGTTCGGGTTGACGTATTGCCAGAGGCTTTTGAACTTGCCCCACATCGCCTCGGCGTCGGCCGAGCGGAACGGCGTCACCACGCCACCGGTGAAGGAGGGATAGAGATAGCCTTGGTAGAAGCGCGGCATCAGCCCCTTCGGCCCGGCGGGGAAACCGATCAGGCGCTTGCCGGTCTTCTCGGTCAGCGCCTTGCCCCAGGCTTCGAGCTGATCATAGGTCAGCGCATTGACGTCGGCGCCGGCCGGCAGCGAGGCGAGCGCCTCCTTGCGTGCGACCATGATGTAGGTCGCCTGCATCCAGGGGATATAGACCTGCTTGCCGGTGCCGAGCTTGCCGAGTTCCAGCAGGCCCTGCGGGATGCCGCGATCGGCCAGCTTGGCGACGAGGTCGTCGACTGTGTCGAGATCGCCCGATGTCACGAGCGGCTGGAGCTCGCCATGGAGGGCGCCGGCGAGGCTGATCGTGCGCTTGCCGGCCTTGCCCTCGGCCTTCATGCGTACGTCGAATTGCGGCGGCTCCTCGACCAGGTAGGAAACCTTGCCGGGCACGCCCTTCAGCAGGACCTGGCGGACCTTCTGCGCTTCCTCCACCGGTCTCAGCTGCGTCGACAGGAAATTGACGTCCTGCGCCGCGGCGAGGCTCGTCGTGAGCAGGGTCGCGGCAACGCCTGCGCTTGCCAGAATACTTTTCATCATCTCCTCCCTCTGCGTTTGCTTTTCAGTGCGGCCCGTGCCGGCCGCTTCAGTTCAGGCTCGGATTCTCAGGCCTCTGCGCTCGAACCCCTCGGGATCTGGCGCAGATCCAGGACAGCGGAGAGCTCGCGCGGATCGCGCCCGCCCATGCGGGCGAGGATCATCGCGGCGAGACGTGTGCCGACCTCGGCCGGCGGCAGTTCCATGGTGGTGAGGCCCGGCCGGGCATAAGAGGCCGCTGGAATGTTGTCATGGCCGGTGACCGCGATGTCGGGGCCGATGGCGAGGCCGGCCTCGACCACGGCCTGCATCGCTCCGAGCGCCATCCGGTCCGTGGCGCAGACCAGCGCGGTCGGCGGCTGCGGTCCGGCCAGCAGCGCGGCGGCGAGACGATGGCCATCCTCCTCGGCCGGTTCGCCTTCGGCAAAGAGCTGCTGCGTGTCCTCCTCAAAGCCGGCTTCGGTCATCGCCCGCCGCCAGCCGGCTGCGCGCAGCGTCGCGAAGGTGAGATAGGATGGCGCCGACAGATGCGCGATCCGGCGATGGCCCAGCCCGATCAAGCGCTTCGTCAGGTCCCGAAAGCCTCCCTCGCCATCGCCGTCGACGAAGGCGTAAGGCTGTTTCGCCTCGGTCCGGCCATGGCAGATGAAGGGCACGCCCTTCGCCTCGAGATAGGCGACGCGCTCGTCGCGCCGGCGCGTCCGGGCGAGGATGAAGGCGTCGGCCCGGCCGCTTTCGACCAGGCGTCGATAGGTCGCCATCTCCTCGATGCCGGGACGGGCTGCCAGCAGGATGAGATCATGATGCTCGGCGGCGAGGCGCTCCCCGATCGCGGCGAGCAGTTCGGCGAAGACAGGTTCGTGGAAATGCCCGGGCTGCGCGGGCATCACGAAGGCGACCGTCTCGCCGGTTCCCTTGCGCAGCCGGCGAGCGGCGTTGTGAGGGCGGTAGTTCGCCTCGCGCGCCGCATGCCGGACACGCTCGCGCGTCGCCGGAGCGACGTCCGGATAGTCGTCGAGGGCTCGCGACACGGTCGTGATCGAGAGGCCCAGACGTTGCGCGAGTGCCTTGAGGGAGCTCAAAACTGGTCTCCAAAACGTTTTGGAAGCTTATAAAGCCGCCAGCGGGAGTCAAGCAGCCGCCGGGGCCCTTGCATCGAGCTCTCCAAGGACAGCACCGCCACCCGTCCAATTGAAACCGGCCCGTTCCGTCCCCACCTGCCTTGCCCGATGACGCTTTGCTGCAGGACCTGATGAACCAACCCACCCGCAAGCGCGCTCTGCTGCTGCGCAATCCCAAGGCGCGGCGCGGCGCTGAGTCGATCGAGCCGCTCCTGCAGCGGCTCGAGGCCGGCGGTCTCGACGTCACCATCGAGACCTTCGAGGCGCTGCCGGAGATCGCCCGCGACATCGTGCGTCTGCGCGATCGCGCCGACCTCGTCATCGTCTGCGGCGGCGACGGCTCGGTCTCGTCGGCGGCACTCGCGGCGATGGAGAGCGGCCTGCCGATGGGCATCATCCCGATGGGCACCGCCAACGATCTCGCGCTGACGCTCGGCATCCCGTCCGACCTCGTCGCCGCTGCCGAGGTGATCGCCCGTGGCGAGACGCGGCCGGTCGATGTCGGCACAGTCAACGGCCACGCCTTCTTCAATGTCGCCAGCATCGGGCTGAGCAGCGACCTGGCGCAGAGCCTCGATCCGGTGCTGAAGAAGCGCTTCGGCCGGCTCGGCTATGCGCTTGCCGCGATGAAGGTCATGACCCGGGCGGCGCACTTCAAGGCGAGGATCACCGAGAAGGGCCAGACGACCGAGGTCGAGACCTATCAGGTCGCGATCGGCAACGGCCGGCACTATGGCGGCGGCAACGTCGTCGAGGAGAGCGCCGAGATCGATGACGGCCATCTCGATCTCTACAGTCTCGAGATGACCAATCTCTGGAAGCTGGCGCTGATGCTGCGCTCGTTCAGATCGGGCACGCACGGTGCATGGCGCGAGGTGCGCACGGCACGCTGCGTCGAGTTCGACATCGAGACCAAGCGGCCGATGCCGGTGAACACCGATGGCGAGATCGTCACCGCCACCCCGGCGCATTTCAAGGTCCACCCCAAGGCGATCTCGATCTTCACGCCGAGCGTCGGCGCGGGCGATACGGCGGCGCGGCCCCATCTCTATCACCGCTGAGGGGTGTCCTCTGCGAAAGGCTGTGGTCGCCTGAGCTCCTCCCTTCCCCCTTGTGGGGAAGGGTATGGGGATGGGGGGCGAACGACTGGGTGCAAGGTGACTTGTAGAATCGGATCGGACCGATTGGCCAAGGCACAGCCTCGACTTTGCGCCCCCCACCCCTGCCCCTCCCCACAAGGGGGAGGGGTTCCCCGCCCATGGTGCCTTTCGCAGAGGAATCCTAGCAGAGCAAAGAAACGGGCAGGCGCTCGGTCGACAGGCCGGTACAGCCGCGGCGTTCGGCTCTCGGAAACCTCTCGGCGTTACGCTCCTGCGCAGCTGCCAGGAGATGCCGCTTGGAAACCTTGCTCTATCCGCCGGTGAAACGCTTCCTCGAGGAGCTCGGCTATGTCGTGAAGGGCGAGATCGGCCGCTGCGATCTCGTCGGCCTCCGGGAGGGCGACGCCACCGTGGTGGTGATCGGCGAGCTCAAGCTCGCCTTCAACCTGGAGCTCATCCTGCAGGGCGTCGACAGGCTGCGTCTCGGCGACGAGATCTGGCTGGCGGCGCAGCTCTCGGTGAGGGGCAAGGGGCGGGAGAGCGATCCGCGCTATCGCGATCTCTGCCGGCGCCTCGGCTTCGGCCTGCTCGGCGTCTCCAGCACCGGCCGTGTCGAGGTTCTGGTCTCGCCGACCGCGCCGACGCCGCGCAAGAACCCGCGGGCCCGCTCGCGACTGGTCGACGAGCATCGGCGCCGCAAGGGCGATCCGGCCGCCGGCGGCAGCACGCGCCAGCCGATCATGACCGCCTATCGCCAGCAGGCGCTCGCCTGCGCCGCGGCGATGAGCGCCGAGCCAAGGCGTCCGCGCGACCTCAGGCCGTCATGCCCCGACGCGCAGAAAATCCTGCACGGCAACGTCTATGGCTGGTTCGAGCGGGCCGAGCGCGGTGTCTACGGTCTGACCGATGCCGGCCGCAGCGCTCTGGAGCGGTGGGGAACGGCCTTTCCAGCGGCCGAACCCGAGCATGAGCTATCGGCCGCCTAGCCCAGCCAGCATCCGCGTCAGTTCCGCCGACGACATCGGCTTGGCGAGCGGGTAGGCCTGACCAGCCCAGAGCAGGGTGAAGTCATCGCGGCCTGCCGCCTCGGCGGCGCTGCGCAGCGGCCCCAGCGCCGTGCCGGCAGTCGGGAATGCCGGGGCGAGCTCGGAGAGCGGCCCAAGCTCCGCCATGGCGCGGTTGACAATGCCGCGCGCCGGCCGGCCGGTGAACAGGTTGGTGATCGCGGTCGGCCGCTCGCCCATGCCGAGCGCCTTGCGATAGATCGGCGAGATGCTGGCCTCGGGCGTGAACAGATAGGCGGTGCCGACCTGGACGGCGGCGGCCCCGAGCGCGAAGGCGGCTTCGACGCCGCGCCGGTCGGTGATCCCGCCGGCGGCGATCACCGGGACGGAGACGGCGTCGACGACCTGCGGCACCAGCGCCAAGGTGCCGACCTGCTCCGAGATCCTGTCGTTCAGGAAGATGCCGCGATGGCCACCGGCCTCTGCCCCCATGGCGATGACCGCATCGACGCCGTGCTCGGCGAGCCAGCGCGCCTCGGCCACCGTGGTCGCCGAAGCGATCACCCTGGCACCGGTGCGCTTGACCCGCCCGAACAGCTCAGGCGCGGGCAGGCCGAAATGGAAGCTGACGACCTCGGGACGATACTCCTCGACGACGCCGGCAAGGGCAGCGTCGAAGGGCGTGCGCCCGCTCGGCGTCTTCGGCATGTCCGGATCGAGTCCGGCCTCGGCATAGTAGCCGGAGAGGCGCTTCAGCCAGGCCGCCTGGCGCGCCGGATCGTCGGCCGGGGGCGTATGGCAGAAGAAGTTGAGGTTGATCGGCCGGCGCGTGCCGGCCCGCACGGTGTCCAGTGCCGTCCGCAAGCCCGCCTCATTGTATTGCGCGCCGGCCAGCGAGCCGAGGCCGCCGGCTTCGCTGACCGCAATGGCCATCTCCGGCGTCGAGGCGAGGGCCATGGGCCCCTGGATGATCGGCAATTCGATGCCGAACAGGTCGAGCAGTCGCGCTTGTGCGGTGCTGGTCATGGTCGTTCCTCACGGGCCGGGCCGGTTCGACGGCTACTCTCCGGCCCAGCCCGCTGATTGCAAGGCGAAGGTCAGCCCATCCGGAGTGCAAAAACCATCCAGCGCCGAGTGCTAGCCTGTCCCTGGTCAGGCCGGCTTATGCGGCAAAGCGAGGCCGTAGCGCTCGTCGGCAGGCTGTTCCTCGGCCTTGCGCAGCCTGGTGTCCCTGAGCTCGTCGGCGGCTTCCAGGATCGGATAGGCGATCGAGGTGATATGGCCGTGGATGCGCTTCAGGTCGCGCAGCACGTCGAGATGGATCGACGAGGTCTCGAGCGACTGAGCGACCCCGCTGCGCAGGCGCTCGTAATGCTTCTCGGTCGCCATGCGCTCGGCGACGCGCATCGCGCTCTTCTCGTCGAAGAGCTGGCGGGCGAGGGTGATGTCGCGCGAGGCGAGCACGTTGAGCGAAAGCTGCAGGCTGTGGCTGACGCGGGCGTGGAAGTCGCGAATCTCCGCGAGGCCTTCCTCGGAGAAGCGGTAGCGCTTGCGAATCTTCTTCTCCGCCAGTTCCCGCAGATTCTTGTCGATGATGTCGCCGATATGCTCGAGATTGGTGGTCGCCGTGATGATCTCGAACAGGCGCCGGCTATCCTCCTCGCAGAGCGGGCGACGCGAGAGCTGGACGAGATAGAGCTTGATCGCCTCGTGGATGGTGTCGACGCCGTCATCGGCCGCGGCGATCTCGCGCGAGAGTGCGAGCTTGTCCTGCTCCAGCAGGATCAGCAGGTCCTTCAGCATGGCGCTGACGCGGTCGCCGAGATGCAGCGTCTCGCGCATCGCGCTGGCGAGGGCTTCCGGCGGGCTGTCGAGCAGGCTGGGGTCGAGATAGAGCGGCTGCGTGCGCTTTTCCGCTTCGGGCGCGGCCGGGGTCAGGCGCGTGACCAGCGCGGCGATCGGACCGGTGAAGGGCAGGAAGGCGAGGGCGCCGATGATGTTGAGCGCCAGATGGATCTCGACCGCGAGACGTGCGGGATTCTGCGACAGCTGCGAGAACCATCCCGCCAGCGGCTTGGCGAATGGGATCACGACGAGCGCGATGATGATGCGCGTCAGCAGGTTGGCGAGCGCGACACGGCGCTGCACGACCGGCGCGCCGAGCTGGTCGATCACCGGCACCAGCGCATTGCCGAGATTGGCGCCGACGATCAGGATCAGCGCCGTCGGGGCCGGGAACAATCCGCCGGCCCAGAACGAGGCAATCAGCAGGACGATGGCAAGGCTCGAATGGGTCAGCCAGGTCGCGGCGACGGTGAGCGCGATGGCGAGCAGGGGCTCGCTCGCCAGCGCCTCGAACACCGTGCGGAAGACCGGCGACTGCGCCAGTGGCGCCGAGGCGGTCTTGAGCTCGGCGAGCGAGAGCAGGATCAGCCCGATGCCGACGATCAGGCGGCCGATGTTGCGGGCGCGGTTCATCGCCTCGTTGGCGAGGTAGAGCGTCACGCCGATGGCGAGGCAGGCGCCCCAGATCCAGCCCAGGTCGAACGAGATGACGAATGCCGCCATCGCCGTGCCGACATTGGCGCCGAGCAGCACGGCGAAGGCCATCGGCAGGCCGATCAGGGCCTGGCCGGCAAATGAGGAGAGCAGCAGCGTCGTCGCCGTCGAGCTCTGCAGGATCAGCGTGACCACCGCCCCGCTCGCCATCGCCGAGACGCGATTGCCGGTGAAGCGCGCGATCGCCTGCCGCAGCGACGATCCGAACGCCCGGGTCGCGCCCGTTCGCACCAGCCGGACCGCCCAGATCAGCAGCGCTACCGCGCCGGCAAGATGGATCAGGATGGCGGTGGTGCTCTCGGCGGCGTTCATCGTGGGGAGGGCGCTCCTTCGGCGGGAATCGGAAAGATCAAACGACAGATTATGCCGTCAAATTCGTTAGCCGTCTTATAAAATCTGCGGCGAAAATGATCTACTTCTCTCGCATGCATTCTGGTCGGGGTAGGGCGGGAAGTGCTCGGCGGACGAGTGCAAGCGCGCCAGCCTGCGATGAAACGCAAGGCCGGGATTGCCGTCAGCGATCGCTGGCGAAGCGATCCTTGTATTCGGCCAGTGTGGAGGAATTAGGTCAGGCTTCTGAGGCAGGCTTCGCCCGGGATTTGCTCGCAAGGGCCGCGCGCTCGGCCGCCATCGCCGTGATCAGGCGAGGATAGGCTTCCTGCATCGCATCGCGGAAGGCCTCGAACGGCATGTCGTCATGGTCGCCGCGGTCGAGCACATAGTCCATGTGCTTGCGCCCTTCCGTGTCGAAGGGCTGGAAGATCGAATCCGTGCTGCCGTCGAAATCGAGCGGCTCGACGCCGAAGCGGGCGCAGAAGGCAAGATCGAAGGCCGGCGTCGCCTTGACCCAGCGGCCTTCCAGATAGAGCAGCGTATAGGCGTGCCAGCGGAAGACGTCGCTGCCCATCAGTTCGAGGATGCGCGGCGAAGCCAGGTGGTTGCGCACGTCCGCAAAACCCACTCTGGCCGGGATGCCGGCGGCACGACAAACCGCGGCAAGCGTCACCGCCTTGGGCACGCAGAACGAGCCCTTCGCCTCCAGGCAGCGCGAGGCAATGAAGAGGTCGCGCTCGATGCCGAAATAGCGCAGGTCGTAGGGGATGGCGTCGCGGACGGCATAATAGAGCCGCACCGCGCGGAAGCGGTCCGGGCCGCTGCCGGCATGCCGGTCGACAAAGGCGCGGACCGCCGGCGCATTGGCGTCGATGAAAGGCGTGGCCTTGAGTGCCCCGGCGAGCCTGTCGTCGCTCATCGCACACACCCCTTTATCCAGATTGCATCAATGGCAAGCACAGGAGAACACCTCCCCCTTGTGGGGAGGGGCAGGGGTGGGGGTTGCAAAGCCGGAGCGATCGGTCGAACCAGGCAGCGCTGTTGCTGCTGCCAACTCCGCTTTCTGCTGGCGGTCACCAAGCGGCACCACCCCCATCCCCATACCCTTCCCCACAAGGGGGAAGGGAGGCACCCGAGCCTGCATCCGCTCGCTTGGAATGGCCCGGACCAACATGTGTCTACGCCTCACTCGATGGATGCCGCAGTCGCCAGGCGATTTGCGGCAAGCGGTCGGCACCGAAGAAGCTCTCGCCGTCCAGCGTCACGAACGGCACGCCGGTCACGCCGGCTGCGTTGGCCTCATCCACTGCCTCGCTGAGGCGCTGGCGGCCCTCGGCCCCGTCGATCATGGCGCGGATCGTCTCGGGAGTCTCGCCTGAGAGGCAGGGCAGGGCGGTGAGCACGGCCAGGTCGGCGATATTCTCAGCCCTGGCGAAGAAGGCCTCGAAGATATCGCTCGCCAGCCGCAGCCCGTCCTGTGGCCGTGGCGCGGTCCAGGCATGGTAGAGCCGCCCGGCGAGATGGGCCGAGATCTGCAGCGGCTCGGGGATACGGAACGGTAGGCCGAAGAACGCGGCCGAGCGGCTCACGTCCTCGAGGAAATAGCGCCGCCGGGCCGGCGTCTCCAGCGGGTTGGTGACGCCCTGCTGCTTGAACACGGCCCAGAGCAGGATCGGCCTGAGCTCCAGCGTCCGGCCGTGCTCTTCAGCCAGTCGCGTCAGCGGGCCGAGCGCGAAATAGGAATAGGGCGAAGCGAAATCGAGATAGAGGCGGATCGCTCCCGGCATCGCCATCAGAACCTGAAGACGCCGTAGCTGGGCGGACCGAGGGGGGCGTTGAGCGAGGCCGAGATCGCCACGCCCAAAGCGTTGCGGGTGTCGAGCGGGTCGATGATGCCGTCGTCCCAGAGTTCCGAGGTCGAGTAATAGGCCGAGAGCTGCTCCTGATAGGCCTTGCGCGTCTCGTCCCAGAGCTTGTCGATCTCGCCTTTGTCGACCGCGCCGCCATTGCGCTTCATCTGGTTGGCCTTGACCTCGGCCAGCGTGTTCGCCGCCTGGTCGCCGCCCATCACGCCGATCTGGTGGTTCGGCCAGGAGAACAGGAAGCGCCCGTCGAAGGCGCGCCCGCACATGCCGTAATTGCCGGCGCCGAAGGAGCCGTTGCACATCACCGTGAACTTCGGCACCCGTGAGCAGCTCTGCGCCATGATCATCTTGGCGCCGTCCTTGGTGATGCCGCGGCGCTCGTATTCGCGCCCGACCATGTAGCCGGTGATGTTCTGCAGGAAGACCAGCGGCGTGTTGTTCTGGTTGCAGAGCTCGATGAAGTGCGCGCCCTTGATCGAGGAATCGTTGAAGAGCACGCCGTTGTTGGCGAGGATTCCGACCTTGAAGCCCCAGATGTTGGCGAAGCCGCAGACCAAAGTCGTGCCATAGGCCGGCTTGTATTCATGGAAACGGCTGCCATCGACGATGCGGGCGATGATCTCGCGCATGTCGAAGGCTTTCTTGATGTCGTCCGGGACGATCCCGTAGATCTCGGCGGGATCGTAGAAGGGCTCCTCCGGCGCTTCCCGCTGCGCCTCCCAGCGCGGCAGCCGGTCCCATTGCGAGACGATATCGCGGCCGATCTCGATGGCGTGCTCCTCGCTGTCGGCCGGGTAGTCGCAGGTGCCCGAGACACTGGTGTGCATCTCGGCGCCGCCGAGTTCCTCGACCGTGACGTCCTCGCCGGTCGCCGCCTTCACCAGAGGCGGGCCGCCCAAGAAGACCGCGCCGGTGCCGCGCACGATGACGCTGTAGTCGGAGAGCCCCGGGATATAGGCGCCGCCGGCCGTGCAATGGCCGAAGACCAGAGCGAGCTGCTTCACGCCCATCTTCGACAGCATCGACTGGTTGCGGAAGATCCGCCCGCCCATATAGCGATCCGGAAACAGCTCCGACTGGAGCTGCAGGAAGCCGCCGGCTGAATCGCAGAGATGCACGACCGGCAGCCGGTTCTCCATGGCGATATCGAGGGCGCGGACGATCTTCTTGACCGTCAGCGGATACCAGGCGCCGCCTTTCACCGTCGGATCGTCGGCGCGGATCATGACCTCGCGGCCGGAGACCATGCCGATGCCGACGATCGAGCTGGCCGAGGGCGATTCCCCGCCATAGGCCATGTTGCCGGCGAGCGAAGACAGCTCGAGAAAGGGCGTGCCGGGATCGAGCAGCAATTCGATGCGCTTGCGCTGCGGCATCTTCTGCTGGCGGGCGAGCCGGTCGAGGTCACGCTGCGGCCGGCTATGGCGCGCGGCCTCCTGCTTCGCCCGGAATTCGGCGACGAGGCGGCGGTTATGTGCCTCGTTGCGGCGGAAATCGGCGGAAGCCGTGTTGATCGACGATTGCAGTCTGGACATCGGGTCAGCCTTCCGCCGGCGCCGCGAGACGGGCGAGCACGGCGTCCTTGTCGAAGCCTTCGCCCTCGCGCGCCGCGATCTCGGCGATCTCGCCGTCACGTGGCGCATCGAGTTTCATCTGCAGCTTCATGCTTTCGATGGTGACGATGGTCTCGCCGCGCTGGACGCTGTCGCCGACGCGCTTGTGGACCACGATGACCGTGCCCGGCATCGGCGCGCGCACCACGTTCGCGCCGCCGCCGGCTGAGACGTCCGCCGCGGCATCGCGCCGGCGCAGCGCGAAGCTGCGTCCATCCAGCCGGACGATGACGCCGTCGACGCTGCCGGCGCGGGCAAAGGCGACCGGTGCGCCGTCCAGCATCAGCGCGCGGCTGCCGTCGCCGGCTTCGTCGAGGTTTTCCACGACATGCCGACGACCGTCGATCGAGAGCACGAGATGCGGGCGGCGCGCCAGGATGGTGGTGTGATGGACTGTGCCGTCGAGGTCGAGCTTGAGGACCATCGTCAGTTCCTCCAATGCCCGATCGAAGCGTGCGGCTCGGGCACGCCAAGGACGAGATCGCGGAAGTCGCGCAGGCCGAGCGCTGCGGCGATCAGCACCTTGTCGCGCGTCGCTTCATCCGGCTCGCTGGCGGTGAGTTCGGCCTTGTGCTGCACGACGAAGCCGGTGTGCAATTCGGCGGCGGCGAAGGCGGGGTGGCCGAGCACCCGGGCGAGATAGTCGATATTGGTCTTGACCCCGAGCAGAGAAAGATCGTGCAGCGCCGTAATGGCGCGCTCTGTCGCTATGGCGCGGTCCGGCCCATGGGCGACGAGCTTGGCCAGCATTGGGTCGAAATCGGCGGTGACGCGCTGGCCGCGGTCAAGCGCGTTCTCGAAGCGCAGATAGGGAGCCTGCGGCACGCCAAGATGCAGGATCGTGCCGGTCTCGGGCAGGAAGTCGCGCTCGGGGTCCTCGGCGCAGATCCGGCATTCGATGGCATGGCCATCGGCGGCGACGGAGCCTTGCGTGAAGGGCAGGTCGCCTCCCGCGGCGATCTCGATCTGCAGCCTGACAAGGTCGAGCCCGGTGATCATCTCGGTGACGGGATGCTCGACCTGCAGGCGCGTGTTCATCTCCAGGAAGAAGAAGCGCCCATCGGCGCCGAGGATGTATTCGACGGTGCCGGCATTGCGGTAGTTCGAGGCGGCTGCGAGCCTGACCGCCGAGGCGCAGATCTCGTCGCGCAAGCCGGCCGGCAGGTTGGCGGCCGGCGCTTCCTCGATGATCTTCTGGAAGCGGCGCTGCACCGAGCATTCGCGCTCGAAGAGGTGGATGGCGCCGCCCTTGCCGTCGCCGAAGACCTGCACCTCGATATGGCGCGGCCGCTCGACGAAGACCTCGGCATAGACGCGCCCGTCGCCGAAATAGCGCTGAGCCTCGCTCGCGGCGAGGCGGGCCGCGCCTTCAAGCTCCTCGGCCGAGCGCACGATGCTCATGCCCTTGCCGCCGCCGCCCGCCGCCGCCTTGATCAGCAGCGGAAAGCCGATCTCGACCGCCCGGCGGGTGAACTTGGCGAGGTCCTCGGTTGGCATCACCGAGGGCGCCACCGGCACGCCGTGCTCGGCCGCGAACTGGCGCGCCGAGATCTTGTCGCCCATCAGCGCGATCGTGTCGGCATCCGGCCCGATGAAGGTGAGCCCGGCCTCGCTGACGGCGCGGGCAAAGCGCGCATTCTCGGAGAGGAAGCCATAGCCAGGATGGATCGCGTCGGCGCCGACAGCGCGGGCGGCCGCGATGATCTGTCCGCCGTCGAGATGGGCGGCGACCGGCGTTTCGCCGGAGATTTCGACCGCCTCGTCGGCTTCGCGCACATGCCGGGCGCGGGCCTCGACAGGGTGATGGATCGCGACCGAGGCGATGCCCATCTCGCGCAAGGTCCGGATGATGCGGCAGGCGATCTCGCCGCGATTGGCGATCAGGACCTTGCGGAACGGCGGGGTATCGTCCGGAGCCGTCATCATGCGTCGCCCGTGGTCTTGAAGCCGTGGAAAGGCAGGGCGATCGGGAGAAGGCTTTCTCGTGCTCGCCTGCGAAGCACAAGCCCTCCCCCCGCTTGCGGTGGGGAGGGTTGGGTGGGGGGCAGTGCCGCTTGGCGCGGCTCTGAAGAATGGGCGAGCCCTGCTTTGCGGCCCCCCATCCCTAACCCTTCCCCACCGCAAGCGGGGGGAAGGGGATGCCCTCCGCCTTCACTCGATTGCGCTGCCTGGAGGGGGCCGCCCGGCGCGAGCCACGAAGCAGGCACCGGCACCGGCAGGCTCATCAGCACTTGCGCCATCGCCTTGCCTTGCGGGTCATGGCGCAGCGAGGCGATGCCGCCGCCGCCGAGTGCGCGGTGCATCACGAGATTGAAGCCGCCGAGGCCCGGCCAGTCGAAGCGTTCGACCTTGCCCGCGACATGATGAGCGAAGTACCGGCCGACCGCCTCGGGCGTCAGCGCCCGCTTGAGCCAAGGGACGAAGGCGGCGTCACGCGCGATCACGCCGATATTGGCGATGTCGCCCTTGTCGCCGCTGCGGCCAAAGGCGAGGGCGACGAGCGGGACCGCCGTCGTCTCGCTGGCGGCCTCCGCAACATCCGCGTCTGCGCTGACCCTGTCGGATTCACAAATCTGGTCCCGAGCCGGATGTGGCGCCTCTCTCTCCCGGAACGGGGGAGAGATGGAGAGGGGGCCTGCGCCATAATCCACCAGCGTCGGCTCTGCCCCCTCCCAACCCTCCCCCGTTCCGGGAGAGGGCTCCCGCGCCTGAAGCTCACCGCGGGAGAGCCTGTCGGGCTCAACTGCGAGGTCTGTGGACGTCATAGCTGCGGCAACGGACGAGGGCGCGTTCGCCGCCGCCAACGGGATATGCGCCGGCACCGGCAGGCTCGCCGCACCGAGGCTGACGGTCGGCTGCAGTTCGGCTTTGTCGATCAGGAAGGAGAACAGCCTGATCACCGGCTGCGGCTCGGGCCGGCCGCCGGCGAAGCCGGTCAGGCTCTGCGCCATCGCGGTCGCGGCCGGGTAGATCTCGCGGGCGAAGATCTGCAGCGCTTCCCTGGAGGGATGGCGCACGCCGATCTTGAGCACGACCTCGCGCGTCGCCCGCGCCCGGCTCCGGGCGCCATAGCTCGCCTCGGCGCCGAGCGTCTCGACCGAAGTCTCGGCGAAATCCGGGAAGCCGGCCGCGCGGATCAATCGGCCGCAGCGGGAAAGGATCGCCCTGGCGACGGCCTCGGCCCGCTCGGCCGCGTCATCGCCGACGATCATCATCGTCGTCGCGCAGCGATAGCCGTCGGGGTAGGTGGCGCTGACCTTGTAGCTCCCGGACGGAGCCCGCCCGCGCGCGCCGGAAACCCGGACGCGGTCCGGGCCGGAGGCTTCGAGCTTCACCTGCGACCAGTCGCAAGTGACATCGGGCAGCATGTAGGCGGCGGGATCGCCGACCTCGTAGACGATCTGCTCGGCGATCGTCGCCGGGCTGATCCGGCCGCCGGTGCCCTCGGGCTTGCTGATTTCGAAGCTGCCATCGGCGCGGCAATCGGCGAAGGGGAAGCCCATATCGGCCCAGTCGCCGGCGACTTCGCGCCAGTCCGTGACGATACCGCCGGTCGCCTGCGCGCCGCATTCGAGGATGTGGCCGGCGAGGCTCCCGGCCGAGAGCCGGTCGTAATCCTCGGCCGACCAGCCGAATTCATGGATCAGCGGGCCGAGTACGACGGCCGAGTCGACGCAGCGCCCGGTCACCACGACATCGGCGCCCGCCGCGAGCGCCGCCGCGATCGGAAAGGCGCCGAGATAGGCGTTGATGCTGGCGGTCCGCTCGGGGAAAGGCGCGCCGGAGAACATCTCGGTGACGCCGGCTGTCCGAAGATGCTCAGCTTCGCCCGAGAGATCGTCGCCGGTGACGATTGCGACCTTGAGGTCGACGCCGACCTCCTTGAACGCGGCGAGCAGGGCGTCGCGGCAGGCTTGCGGATTGACGCCGCCGGCATTGGTGACGACGCGGATGCGCTTCTCGGCGATCTCGCGGGCGAGCGGCTTCATCACCAGCGAAACGAAGTCGGTCGCGTAGCCGAGCGCCGGGTTCTTCGCCTTCATCCGGGCGAGGATCGACATGGTGATCTCGGCCAGATAGTCGAGCACGAGATAGTCGATGCCGCCCCGTTGGACGAGCTGGCGCGGCCCCTCCGGGCTGTCGCCCCAGAAGCCGGCGCCGCAGCCGATGCGGATGCTCTCGCGCACGGCGCTCACCGCCCGGTCCAGGCCGGCGGACGCTTCTCGGCAAAGGCGGCGAAGCCCTCGCGCGCATCCTCGGTGCGGGCCATGTTGGCCAGCATGAACTGGGCATATTCGAGCGCCGTATCCGTCGACATCTCGCGGATCTTGGCGAGGCTCTGCTTGCCCAGGCGAATGCCGGTCGGCGACTTGTCAGTAAGGCGGCCGACCAGCCAGTCCGTCTTCGCATCGAGTTCGCCTGCCGGCACGGCGTAGTTGACGATCGCGGCAGCTTCGGGATCGCCCGCCCTGATGGTCTCGCCGGTGAGGCAGAGTTCCATCAGCCGGCGATAGGGCAGGACCCGCATCAGATAGGGCAGGATCATCATCGGGAAGAGCCCGACCTTGACCTCGGTCACCCCGAGCAGGACGTCGTCGCGCGCCACCACCAGATCGCAGGCGCAGATCAGGCCGAAGCCGCCGGCGAGCGCATGGCCGTTGACCCGCGCCACCAGCGGCAGCCGGCAGGCGTCCATCCGGCGCAGCAGCCGGGCGACGTAATGGCGGGGATCGGCGGCCTCGATGGTGAAGGGCGTTCCGTCGGCGTTCGGCTTGAGGTCGCCGCCGGCGCAGAAGGCCTTGTCGCCGGCTCCGGTCAGGGTCACGGCACGCACCGCGGGATCGGCCTCGGCCTGGTCGAGTGCGGCGACGAGTCCCTCGGCAACCGCCTCGTTCAGCGCGTTGCGGCGGCTCTCGCGGTTGATCATGACGACCAGCGTCGCGCCCTGCCGTCGGGTGATGACCTCTTCGCTCACGGTTCCATCCCTGCGCGGCTCGCTGAGGGAGCCTTTGAGCAATAAATGATTTCAATTCATTTGTTGTGTCAATAGCCGTGAGGCGGTGAGAGCGCGCCGAATGGCACGCAAATGGATTGTTCGATTTTGCCGCATAGGCTCGCGTTGACAGTCGCTGCCGCCACTGATGAAATACGCTCAATAAGGTCAATCGAGCCGAATGGCTCGCTGCCTGCACCGCTGCGTGGGGGCGAGGGAGGAGATCGACGTGAATGCCGTGAACGGTAACAACCGCGCCAATGCCTTCGGCCTCGACGAGGAGCAGACCGCCATCCTCGACGGCGCCGATCGTTATGCCCGGGCCGAGCTCTATCCCCTGTCGCAGCGCATGGACAACGAGGAATGGTGGCCGGAGGAGGGCTTCCGCCATATCGGCGAGAGCGGCTTTCTCGGCGCGACGATCCCCGAGCAATATGGCGGGGCGGGGCTCGACCTGCTTCAGGCGGGGCTCGTCCTGCAGGGCTTCAGCCGCTGGAACCACGCCATGGCGCTCTCGGTCGTCGCCCATGACAACCTCTGCGCCAACAACATCTACCGCAACGGCAATGAGGAGCAGCGGCGCCGGTATCTGCCCGATCTCTGCTCAGGGAAAAAGCTCGGCGCGCTCGGCCTGACCGAGCCGGGGGCGGGCTCGGACGCGCTCGGCTCGATGCGGACCACCGCGCGCCGCGACGGCGACCATTACATCCTCAACGGCAGCAAGATCTTCATCACCAACGGCCCGGTCGCCGACGTGCTCCTGGTCTATGCCAAGACCGACAAGGAGCGTGGCGCCCACGGCATCTCCGCCTTCATCGTCGAGAAGGACTATCCCGGCTTCAAGGTGGCGCAGAAGCTGACCAAGATGGGCTATCGCGGCAGCCCGACCGGCGAATTGCTGTTCGAGGATTGCCGCGTTCCGGCCGCCAATCTGGTCGGGGCTGAGAACCAGGGCGTCGCCATCGTGATGAGTGGGCTCGACCTCGAGCGCGCGATGATCTCGCCGCTCTGCCTCGGCATTTCCGAGCGCGCGCTCGAGCTCTCGATCGACTACGCCAAGACGCGCAAGCAGTTCGGCAAGCCGATCGGCTCCTTCCAGATGGTCCAGTCGATGCTGGCCGAGATGTATGTGCTGGTCGAGACCATGCGCAGCTTCAGCTATCGCACGCTGGCCGAGGCGGCGCCGCTCGAAGTCGGTGGCGGCGGGCGCGGCGACATCCACCGCTTGACCGCGGCCTCGGTGATGTATGCGGCGCAGGCCTGCCACGATGTGCTCGACAAGGCCGTGCAGGTCCATGGCGGCGCCGGTTATATCTGGGAATCGGAGATCAACCGGCTCTTCCGCAGCACCAAGCTGCTCGAGATCGGCGCCGGCACGACCGAAGTCCGCAAGATGATCATCGCCGGCGAGTTGCTGAAGGGGATGGAGCGCCATGGCTGACGCAGCCGCCGAGCCCCGCGAACTCGGGCTGGAGGACGCCGACCTCGCTCGGCTGCCGACGGTCTATGCGACGGATGCCTTCGTCGGGCGCAGCGTCCTGATCTCAGGCGGCGCCGGCGGCATCGGCCGCGCCACCGCCTGGCTGCTCGGCCGGCTCGGTGCGAAGGTGATCATCGCCGGGCGCGACGAGAGCAAGCTGGAGGCGGCGGCCGAGGCGATGCGCGCCGCCGGGCTGAAGGCGGCCGCCAAGACGGTGAATGTCCGCGATCCCGCGACGATCACGGCCCTGCACGACTGGATCGCGGCCGAATTTGGCGGCATCGACATTCTCGTCAACAGCGCTGGCGGGCAATTCCCGCAGGCGGCGATCGACTTCTCGACCAAGGGCTGGAACGCCGTCGTCGACACCAATCTCAACGGCACCTGGTACATGATGCAGGAGGCCGCCCGGCGCTGGCGCGACGCGAAACGGGCGGGCAGCATCGTCTCGATCGTGGTGGTGACACGGCAAGGGCTGCACGGCGTCGCCCATACGATCGCGGCGCGCGCTGGCGTGGTCGGGCTGACCCAGGCGCTGGCGGTAGAATGGGCGCCGCTCGACATCCGGGTGAATTGCATCGCGCCGGGCGCGATCGAGACGCCAGGCTGGCGGGTCTACGATCCGCAGGTGGTCAAGGCCTATCCGCGCTCCAACCCGATGATGCGCACCGCGACGACCTGGGAGGTGGCGGAAGCTTGTGCCTATCTCTGCGGACCGGCGGCGGCTTACGTCACCGGCGAGGTGCTCAACGTCGCCGGCGGGGCGCAGCTCTGGGGCGAGACCTGGACGATCCCGCGCCCGGATTTCTTCGATGGTCCGGGCAGCAGTGGCGGGTAGGCCATGACCTCAGCCCTCATCCTGAGGAGCCGCGAAGCGGCGTCTCGAAGGATGCTCCAGGAGGTTCGGAAGCCATCTGGAACATCCTTCGAGACGCGCCCCTGCGGAGCGCTCCTCAGGATGAGGGCTGAGTTGTTGAGCTATGCCTCAGCTGCGTTGAGGAGACGGCTTCGCCGGGGCGATCCCGGCCGCAGCCTCGAGCCGGGCCGTCGCCGTCTCCAGCCGAGCGACCACGCTCTCCATCGGCGAGGCCGGCTGGTCGAGCGCCACGCCGCGATAGACCAGGTTGGTGATCGCTTCCGCCGTCTCGGCCGGGTCGTAATCGCCCTCGCCGCGCAGGAAGGTCCAGGTCCGGTGCTCGATGCAGCCGAAGACCAGGTCGCGCACCAGGCTGGGCGAGGTGTCGGGCCGCAGCTCGCCCGCGGCGATGCCGGCCTTGACCACGTCGACGAGGCGATGGGTGTAGGCGCGGTTGAGCTCGAACAAATGCGATCCCCGATAGTCCGGGGCAGGGCGGATCTCCTGGAACATCAATCGCGACAGCGCCGGATCGCGGCGGATCGAGGTGAGGTGGTTGTAGACCAGGAAGCGGATCTGGTTCCAGCTGCCGCGCACGGCGGCGAACTGCTCGGCATCCTCCTGCAGCAGCTCCTCGAACCAGTGCTCGACGACCTTGACCAAAAGTTCGCGCTTGTTGGCGAAGAAGCGGTAGATGCTGCCTTCGACCACGCCGGCGCGCAGCGCGATGTCGGTGATCAGCGCGTCGTTGTAGCCCTTCTCGGCGAAGACCTTCTTGGCCGCGGCCATGATGTCGGAGATCCGGCGCTCGGGCGGGAGCCGGTTGACCTGTCGCTTCAGCGCGCTGCGGGGTGCCATCGATGATCCTTGCTGACACGAAGCGCGGGAGCGCTGCGGTCGCTTTACGGCTGCCGGCGCGTCCGGGCGGGACGGCGGCGCTAATAAATATCATTCATCATCACCGCATTCCAGGCAAGAGCGTGGCCGCAAGCCGCGCTTTGCAGGGCGGTCGCCCGCGCGGAGTCGCGCGGGTTCCATAGGGGAGGGATCATGCCGTTGCCTGCCGCTTTTGCCGGACGCCTGCGCGTTCCCGTCATCGCCGCGCCGATGTTCCTGATCTCGGGACCGGATCTCGTCGTTTCCTGCTGCCGCAATGGCGCCGTCGGCAGCTTTCCGGCGCTCAACCAGCGCACCACGGCAGGCTTCGCCGACTGGCTCGACGAGATCACGGGGCGGCTCGACGGCGGGGGTGACGCAGCGCCGTTCGGCGTCAATCTCGTGGTCCATCGCAGCAACCCGCGGCTGGATGCCGATCTTGCTGTCGTCATCGAGCGCAAGGTGCCGCTGGTCATCACCTCGCTCGGCCTCAATCGCGATCTGATCAAGGCGGTGCAGGGCTATGGCGGTCTCGTCTTTCATGATGTTACGACGCTCGCTTTCGCGGCCAAGGCGGCCGAGGCCGGCGTCGACGGGCTGATCGCCGTCTCGGCCGGCGCTGGCGGCCATGCCGGGCCGCTCAACCCCTTCGCGGCGCTGGCCGATATCCGCCGCATCTTCGATGGCACGCTCGTGCTCGGCGGCGCGCTCAGCAATGGCGCGCAGGTCGCGGCAGCGATGATGGCGGGCGCCGACATGGCCTATCTTGGTACCCGTTTCATGGCGACGCAGGAGAGTCTGGCGCCGGAGGCGCTGCGGGGCATGCTGCTCGGCGCCTCCGCCGCCGACATCGTCTACACACCGGCGATCAGCGGCGTGCACGGCAATTTCCTGCGCCCGAGCATCGTGGCGGCCGGGCGCGATCCCGACGATCTCAGCAAGCCCACGAGCTATGATTTCGGCACGGCCGAAGCCAAGGCCTGGCGCGATATCTGGGCGGCAGGGCAGGGCGTTGGCGCGATCCGCGATCTGCCCGATGCAGGCGAGCTCTGCCGGCGGCTGGCCGATGAATACGAGGCGGCCCTGGCCGGCGCGTCGCGCCTGTCATGCCGGGCTGCTGTCGGAGCGGTTGGCTGAGCCCGGTTCATTGGCCGCTCATCCGGGCGGACGATGGCGGGTTGCCGGGTCGGGCGGTGCGAAAAAACCCAGCTGCCGATGGCGCTGAAGCCGGTCCCGGGAGAGTTGACAGTACAAGATGAATTGTATTCATTAGCTGCATCGAGTTGACGCTTATACAGATAACAACCAGCGCAGCCGGGGAGGACATCGTGGGAGAAGATGCCGTTCATCCGGCGGTGCCGCGCGTGCGCCGGATACCCATCAATGCTGTGGCAGCGATCACCGGCTGCAGCGTCCGGATGGCGGGCGCTTCTTATGAATGACGCTCAATATCGTTCTCCGGCGAGCGTGGCCGACGCTCCCATCGCGCTCTCCTGTACCGGGATCGAGCGCAGCTTCGGCGGCCTGCGTGCGCTGAAGGGCGTCTCTCTCGACGTCCGCAAGGGCGAAATTCTCGGCCTTGTCGGCCCAAACGGCTCCGGCAAGACCACGATGGTCAACGTGATCACCGGCTTCTATCCGCCCAATGCCGGGCAGGTGACCCTGTTCGGCGAGGACATCACCGCGCTGAAGCCGCATCGCATCGCCGCCCGCGGCGTCGCCCGCACCTTCCAGAATCTTGCTCTGTTCAAGGGCATGAGCGTTCTCGACAACATCCTGATCGGCCGCCACACCCACATGAAGCCGAGCGCGCTCGGGGCCTTGTTCTACTGGTGGTGGGCGGAACGCGAGGAGCTGGCCCATCGCCGGGTCGTCGAAGAAGTCATCGAGTTCATGCAGCTCCAGGACATTCGCGACGAGCCGGTCGAGGTCATCCCGCTCGGCCTGCAGAAGCGCGTCGAGCTGGCGCGTGCCCTCGTCGCCGAGCCGCGCCTCCTGATCCTGGACGAGCCGATGGCCGGCATGAACCAGGAAGAGAAGGAATATATCGCCCGCTTCATCCTCGATGCGCAGGAGGCGCGCGGCGTCACCATCCTGATCATCGAGCATCACATGGACGTGGTCACCTCGATCTGCGACCGCGTCGTCGTGCTGAGCTATGGCGAGGTGATCTCGGAGGGCGAACCGCAGGCGGCGATCTCGCATCCGAGCGTGGTCAGCGCCTATCTCGGCGAGCGCGCCGCCAAGCGCCACCAGGCTGGGAGCGCGGCATGATGGCGGCGCTCGGCATCAACCGTGAGAGCGGGCGCTGGCCGGTCGCGGCGGACGGCACGCCCGCGACGCTGATCGCCGCGCTCGCCCGCAACGCCGCCGAGTTCGGCGACCGCGTCGCCTTCCGCGAGCGGCGCTACGGCATCTGGCAGGAGCAGAACTGGCGCGAGGTCTTCGAGGAGATCGCCGCCATGGCGGCCGGGCTGGAAGAGGCCGGGCTGGTGGCCGGCGCCGCGATGACGGTGATCGGCGACAACCGCCCGCGGCTGTATTATGCCATGCTCGCCGCCAACATGCTGCGGGCCTTCCCGTCGCCGGTCTTTCCGGATGTGCCGCTGGAAGAGCTGATCGCCGCCACCCTGCATGGGGCGCCTCCTGTCGGCATCGCCGAGGATCAGGAACAGGTCGACAAGCTGCTCGAGCTCAGGGCGGCGACCGGGCGCGTCGCGACCATCCTCTATGACGACGAGCGTGGCCTCGACGGCTACGATCTGCCCGGGCTGATGTCGCTCGATGCGCTGGTGGCGAAGGGGCGGGAACGGCTGGAGCGCGAGCCGGAGCTCCTCGCTCGCTTCGTCCAGGCGCCGCAGGCCGACGACATCTCGGTGCTGCTGCACTCCTCCGGCACCACCGGCCTGCCCAAGGGCATCCCGCTGCGCCATCGCAACGTCACCGGCGGGCTGCTCAATGCCGGCCGCAGCGGCTATTTCCACCAGCACGAGGAACTCTACGCCTATCTGCCGACGGCCTGGGTCGGCGATTTCGTCTTTACGCTGGGCGCCGGCATGATGATGGCGGCGACGATCAACATCCCGGAGCGCCAGGAGACGGTGATGCGCGACCTGCGCGAGGTCTCGCCGACCTTCTATCTCGCCGCGCCGCGCGCCTGGGACCAGATGCTGACCCGCGTCCAGGTCGGCATGAAGAACTCGACACCGTTCAAGCGCTGGCTGTTCGAAACGACGATGGAGCGCGCCGTCGCCTTTGAGCGCAAGCGCCTCGCCGGCGGCACGCTGACGCTGAAGGAGAAGCTGCTCGACGCGGTCGGCAACGTCCTGGTCTATGCGCCGCTGCGCGACCATCTCGGATTGGGCCGGGCCGAGCGCGCCTTCACCGGCGGCGAAGCGCTCGGCGAGGACACCTTCCTGTTCTTCCGGGCGCTGGGCATCAAGCTGAAGCAGTTCTACGGCCAGACCGAGACCTGCGCGCTGACCGCGGCGCAGACGGAAGGCCAGGTCAAGCTGTACACGGTCGGCCGTCCGATGGAGGGCAGCGAGATCCGCATCGACGAGAGCGGCGAGATCCTCGTGCGCTCCTCCTCGGTGGTCGACGGCTACTATGATGATCCCGAGAGCAGCGCCAAGGCGCTGGTCGATGGCTGGCTGCACACCGGCGATGCCGGGCGCATCGACGAAGACGGCCAGCTCGTCGTGCTCGGCCGCGTCAGCGAAGTCGTGCGCACCGCCTCCGGCGAGCGTTACATCCCGAATTTCATCGAGAACCGGCTGAAGTTCAGCCCCTATATCCGCAATGTCGCGGTGATCGGCGCCGGGCGCGATATTCTTACCGCGATCATCTGCATCGATTTCGATGCCGTCGGCCATTGGGCCGAGGAGCGCGGCATCTCCTACACCTCCTATGCCGAGCTCTCGCAGCGGCCCGAGGTGCAGGCGCTGATCGGCAAGGTGGTCGGGCATGTCAACGGCACCCAGCCCGATGGGTTGCGCGTCAGACGCTTCGCCAACCTGCACAAGGATTTTGACGCCGACGACGGCGAGATCACCCGCACCCGCAAGCTGCGCCGCAACACGATCGAGACCACCTACGCCTCGCTGATCGCGGCGCTCTATGGCGGGCTCGACGAGACCATGTTCGAGGCCGTCATCACCTATGAAAACGGGGAGCGCGGCGTGATCCGGCGGACGCTCAGGATCAGTGAGGTCGTCGCCTGATGGGCCCTCTGCGCAACGCTGATCGTCCGAGCTCCTCCCCTTCCCCTTGTGGGGAAGGGTCGGGGATGGGGGTGGTGCCGCCTGGTGATCTCTCAGCAGAAAAGGCTGGCAGCGGGGACAACGCTAGCTGGTTCACCCGATCGCTTCGGCTTTGCGACCCCCACCCCTGCCCCTCCCCACAAGGGGGAGGGGTGCCGCCCGCGCGCCTTTCGCGGAGGAATTCCTGATGGACTGGATCCTGCTCGCGGAACTCTCGACCAACGGCGTCTTCGTCGGCCTGATGTATGCGCTGGTCTCGCTCGGCATCGTGCTGATCTACAAGACCTCCGGCACCGCCAATCTCGCCCAGGGCGCGATCGCCATGACCGGCGGCTACGTCACCTGGGCGCTCGCCACCCTGGTCGGCCTGCCGATCTGGCTGGCGATCCCCGTTGCGCTCGTCACCATGTTCGGCTTCGGGCTGCTGATGGAGCGCATCGCGCTGCGCCGGATGATCGGCCAGCCGGTGATCATGACGATCATGCTGACGCTCGGCGTCGAGATCATGCTGCGCGGTATCCTTCCCGGTGTCTTCGGCGCGGCGGTGAAGCGCCTCGACATCGGCATGCCGCAGCAGCCGCTCTTCGTCGGCGAACTCCTGCTCAACCGCTCGACGATGATCGGCGGCTCGATCTCGCTGCTGCTGATTCTGCTCTCGCTGTTTTTCTTCAATTCGCGCTTCGGCGTGGTGATGCGCGCCGTCGCCGATGACCAGACCGCCTCCTGGTCGGTCGGCATCAGGGTCGAGCGCGCGATCGCCGTCGCCTGGGGGCTGGCTGCCGTCTCCGCCACGGCCGCCGGCGTGCTCTGGGGCAGCACGCAGGGCATCGACTGGTCGCTCTCGCTCCTGCTGATCAAGGCGCTCGCCATCGCGATCCTAGGCGGACTCGACTCGATCCCGGGCGTGCTGATCGCCGGCGTCATCGTCGGTGTCGCCGAGAGCCTCGCCACCGGCGTGCTCGATCCGCTGGTCGGCGGCGGCTCGCGCGACGTCGTCGCGGCCGTGATCATCCTGGTGACGCTCCTGCTCAAGCCGCACGGCCTGTTCGGCCGCCACCATATCGAGAGGGTCTGACGCCGTGTTCTATCGTCGCGCCGGGATCCGCCACACGCGCTATCAGGACGAGCGCCAGCTGTTTCCGCTCGGCTTCGACCGCGGCCTGATCATCGCGGTCCTCGCCATCCTGCTGGCGGCGCCCTTCCTGTTCGACCGGCTCTACGTCTCCGGCTACCTGCTGCCCTGGCTGATCTGGACCTCGGCGGCGCTCGGCCTCAACCTGCTGATGGGCTGGTCCGGCCAGATCCATCTCGGCTACGGCGCGGTGATGGGCATCGGCGCCTATGGCTCGGTCCATCTGGTGCGTCTCGGTGTGCCGCTCGAGATCGCGATGATCGCCGGCGGCCTGCTCAGCGCGACCATCGGCACGATGTTCGGCGGCGCGGCCCTGCGCATGAAGGGCATCTATCTCGCGATGGCGACGCTCGCCATGCAGTACGTCGTCGACTTCGTCATCTCGCACTCGTCGGTGATCAGCGGCGGCTCGCTCGCGACGCTGCAGGTGCCGCCCGTCAGCTTCCTCGGCATACCCCTGCAGGGCGAGGTGCCGACCTATTATCTCGCGCTCGGCGTCTGCTTCGTCATCACGCTGTTCATGCTGAACGTCAGGCGGACCAGCTTCGGCCGGGCGCTGGCGGCGCTGCGCGAGAAGGACTACGCCGCGCAGGTCCTCGGCATCTCGACCTTCCGCTACAAGCTGCTCGCCTTCTGGGTCTCGTCCTTCATCGGCGGCGTCGTCGGCTCGGTGCTGGCCGTGACCTATCTGCGCGCGATCTCGCCCGACCAGTTCCACATCGAGCTCTCGATCCAGATCCTGGCGATGATCATCGTCGGTGGGCTCGGCAGCGTGCTCGGCCCGTTCTTCGGCACGGCGCTGATCCTGTTCGCGCCGATCCTGCTCAACAACCTGCTCGGGTTCACCGCCGGCACGTTCGGCCTGTCGCTGCCGATCGACCTGCGCGCCCATCTGCCGCTGATGGCCTATGGCGCGCTGGTGATCGGCTTCCTGCTCTACGAGCCGCTCGGCCTCGCCAAGATCTACGCCAATTTCCGCAACTACTTGCTCGTCTGGCCGTTCCGCCATGCCCAGCGGTGACGGTGCCTCAATCAACGACAGGGCTGGAGGAAACAGGATGTCGCTCGATCGCCGTTCTTTCATCGCCGGCTCGGCCGCGCTGGCCGCGCCGCTCGCCCTGCCGGTCCAGGTCTTCGCCCAGGAGAAGATCGTCCGCTTCACGCTGCCGCAGGACTTCACCCGGATCTACACCTTCGTCACCTCGGAATATAATCAGGGCCAGCGCGACTACTTCACGCTGGTCAACGATCGCGGCGGCGTCGGCGGCTACAAGATCGTCGCTGACATCACCGACCACGCCAACGATTTGCCGCGCGCCATCGAGGCCTATGAGCGTGGCAAGCGCGAGGGCGCCGTGCTGATCGACCCGCTCTCGACCCCGGTGGCGCGGGCTCTGGTGCCGCGCGCGCTCGAAGACAAGATCAACATGATCACCGCCTATTCCGGCCGCAGCGACGCCGCCGACGGCAGCGCCTTTCCCTATGTGCTGCCGCTCTCGATCAACTACTGGACGCAAGCCGGCCTGATCATCGAGCAGTTCAAGAAGACCGAGAAGGGCAGCCTCAAGGGCAAGAAGATCGTCTTCGTCCATATCGACACGCCCTTCGGCAAGGAGCCGCTGCCGATCCTCAACGTGCTCGCCAAGAAGGAGGGCTATGAGCTCGCCGCCTTCCCCTATACGCCGCCGGGCAACGACCAGTCGGCGATCTGGCCGCAGGTGCGCCGCGCCAGGCCCGATTTCGTGATCTTCTGGGGCGCCGGCGTCGGCCAGACCGTGGCGCTGACCGAGGCGATCCGCAACGGCCTGCCGATGGACCGGGTCTCGGGCAGCGTCTGGCTGTCGGAATCCGACATGGACGTGGTCGGCCGAGAGGCGGCCAAGGGCGTGATGAAGGTCGAGCCCTGCGTCGGCGGCCGCGAGCCCAAGGTGATCAAGGACATCCTCGCCGACGTCGTCGGCAAGGGCAAAGGCGCTGGCCCCGAGAACAAGGTCGGAACGGGCTACTACAACTACGGCGTCCAGATGGCGACGCTGATGGTCGAGGGCGTCCGCAAGGCGGCCGAGAAGGCGCCGAACGGCCCGGTCACCGGCCCCTGGCTCAACGAGGGCCTGCGTTCGATCACGAACTTCACCGCCGAGGGCATGCTGCCCCCGACCACGATCACCAAGGACGACCACCAGGGCGGCGGCATGGGCCGGATCGCGCGCTGGGACGGCGCCAGGTTCGTGCCGATCACCGACTGGTACACCGCCAACCAGGACGTGGTCTGGGAAGAGATCCGCAAGAACTCGGAAGAGTTCAAGAAGTCCGGGAAATGACGGGGGGCAGGGCGGCGCGGGTCTTCCGCGCTGCCCCTTTTCGGATCGAGCCGATGACGCTGCTGGCGCTGAACAATATCGAGATCGTCTACGATCAGGTCTTCCTCGCGGTGCGCGGCGTCTCGATCGAGGTGCCCGAAAAGGGGCTCGTCGCCGTGCTCGGCGCCAACGGCGCCGGCAAGAGCACGGTGCTGAAGGCGATCTCGGGCCTGCTCAAGCCCGAGCGCGGCGCGGTCACCCGCGGCGAGATCAGCTTCGACGGCCGCTCGATCCTCCCGATCGACCCGCCCGATCGCGTACGCCTCGGCATTGTCCATGTGCTGGAAGGGCGCCGCGTCTTCGGCCATCTGACGCCGAAGGAGAACCTGATCGCGGCCGCGACCATGCATCGCGAGCGCGGTCATGTCTCAGCGTTGATCGACCGGATGTTCGAGACCTTCCCGCGCCTCGCCCAGCGCGCCAAGGCCGAGGCCGGCTATCTCTCCGGCGGCGAGCAGCAGATGCTGGCGATCGCGCGTGCCTTGATGACCGAACCGCGGCTGCTGATGCTCGACGAGCCGAGCCTCGGCCTCGCGCCTTTCCTCGTCGACGAGATCTTCGACATCATCCGGGGCGTCAATGAGCGCGATGGCGTCGCCGTGCTTCTGGTCGAGCAGAACGCGACGGCGGCGCTGGAGATCGCCCAATACGGCTACCTGATCGAGAACGGCCGCATCCTGATGAGCGGCGAGGCTGCAGTGCTGAGCGCCAATCCCGACGTCGCCGACGCCTATCTCGGCGGCCACCAGAAGGTCGACTACCACGCGGTCAAACACTACCGGCGCCGCAAGCGCTGGCTCGCCTGAGAGACCGAGATGGGCAAGCACTACGACCGGCTGGAGACCCGCGCGCCCGCACGCCGCGAGGCCGATCTGTTCGGACGGCTGCCACAGGTGATCGCGGCAGCGAAGCGGCTGCCAGCCTGGCGTCGGCATCTACACGGCATCGATCCCGCTTCTGTCACCGACCGGGCGGCGCTCACCCGCCTGCCGGTGCTGCGCAAATCCGACCTGCCGGCGAGCCAGCGCGCAAAGCCACCCTTCGGCGGTTTGCTGCCGGGCCGGCCGAGTGATTATCGCCGGCTGATGATGTCGCCGGGGCCGATCTTCGAACCCGAGGGCCATGACGATGATCCCTGGCGGGTCGCCCGCGCGCTTGCGGCGGCGGGTGCCGGGCGCCGCGATGTCGTGCTCAACACCTTCTCCTATCATTTGACGCCCGGCGCCTGGTGCTTCGATGCCGGCGCGCGCGTGCTCGGCTGCGCCGTGATCCCGGCCGGGCCGGGCAACAGCGATGCCCAGCTCGACCTGATCGAGGCCTACCGGCCGACGCTCTATGCCGGCGTGCCGGATTTCCTGAAGATCCTGCTCGACCTCGGCGCGGCGCGCGGGCGCGATCTCACCTCGCTGAAACGGGCGGTGGTTTCCGGCGCGGCCTTCCCGCCCTCGCTGCAAGCCGAGTTCCGCGAGCGCGGCATCGACGCCTATCAGTGCTACGCCACCGCCGAATGCGGCATCATCGCCTATGAGACGCCGGCCCGCGACGGCCTCGTCCTCAACGAGGACATCATCGTCGAGATCCTGCGCCCCGGCACCGGCCAGCCAGTGGCGGAAGGCGATGTCGGCGAGATCGCCGTCACTATCCTTGACCCCAAAAAGCCGCTGATCCGCTTCGCCGTCGGCGATCTCACCGCGACGCTGCCGGGATGCTCGCCCTGCGGGCGCACCAATCAGCGGATTCGCGGCTGGCTCGGCCGGGCCGACCAGTCGGCCAAGGTCAAGGGCATGTTCGTCCGGCCCGAGCAGGTCGCAGCGGTCGCCGCGCGACATCCAGAGCTCGGCCGCTGCCGCCTGGTGGTGACGCGCGCCGGCGAGACCGATGCGATGTGCTTCAGGGCCGAAGCTGCCGCGCCGGGGCCGGGCTTGGCCGAGGCGGTGAAGGCTTCCGTGCGCGAGGTCTTCAAGCTGAGCGGCGCCGTCGAGCTGGTGGCGCCGGGGACGTTGCCGAATGATGGCAAGGCGATCGACGATACACGATCGCCGGGCTGAGGCTCGCGGCGTAGATGAGATGAGGACGGGACGATGAGCGATCCGGCAGGCGAGGTGGTGATCACGGAGCGGCAGGGGGCGGTGCTGACCGTGACCATGAACCGTCCCAAGGTTCTCAACGTGCTCGACGAGGCGATGGCCGATGCGCTTGTGGCGGCCTTCTCTGGGCTGGGCGCGGATCAGACGATCCGTGCCGTCATCCTGGCGGGGGCAGGGCGCTCCTTCATGGCCGGCGGAGACCTTGCCCGCTTCCAGGCCGATCTGCCTGGCGCGCCGCAGATCGCGACGCTGCTGATCGACCGCTTCCACACGCTGATGCGCCTGATCAAGGCGATGCCGCAGCCGGTGATCGCCGTGGTGCAGGGGCCGGTCGCGGGTGGCGGCGTCGGGCTCGCCTTCGCCTGTGATCTGGTCGTGGCTGCCGAGGGCGCGAGCTTCCTCTCCGCCTATACCAAGCTCGGCACCAGTCCCGATGGCGGCACCACCTGGACGCTGACGCAGCTGCTCGGCCCGCGCCGCGCGCTGGAGTTCGTCCTGCTCAACGAGGCGGTGAATGCCGACACGGCCCTCCGGCTCGGCCTCGTCAATCGCATCGTGCCACCTAGCGAGCTGATGGAGGCCACGCGCACCATGGCGGAGAAGCTCGCTCGCGGCAGCTTCGGCGCGCAGAAGGCGAGCAAGGCGCTGGTCCAGGCCGCCACGCAGGGCTCCTTCGACGAGCAGCTCGAGCTGGAGAAACGGGCCTTCGTCGCCAATGCCGGCACCGCGGATTTCCGCGAGGGCATCAACGCCTTCTTCGAGCGGCGGCCGCCGAAGTTCTGACGCCCGTCAGCCGCGCCGCGCTCGCCAGGCCGCAACCAGGCCGGCCACGAGCAGCACCAGCAGGATGCCATGGAAGACCTTGTCCGCCGGAGCCTGCGGCCCGACGCCGACTGCGATAGTGAAGGCGCCGACCAGCGTGCCGAGCAGCGCGAAACCCTGAGCCGCGAGGGCGACGGTCCGCGCCGCGGCTGGCCGCAGCAGGCAGATGGCGAGGCCGAGCGCCAGCACCACTGCGATCACGCCTTCGGCCGTCCTGGCCTGGGCATGCTCGTGGCCACTGAACGGAATGCCGGCATGGATCAGCGAGGCCCCGGCGAACAGCAGGATCTCGATGGCGAGAAAGGCGAGGAGCGTGCTCCGGCTGGTCATCGGTCGTCTCCTGGGGTGCAATGGATAGCCAATATAATTGGAGTGGTCAAAATATCAGATAGGTCAAATAATATTGACAAGCCGAATCCTGCGGGCAGGGATATGACGCAACCACCCGATAGCGAGACCGACCGAGCCGCCGAGGCCTGGCGGCTGATGTTCGCTTTCCTGATGCGCTCTGCACCCGAGCGGTTGCGCGCCCAGCAGGAGCGCGGGCTGACGCCGAACGATTCCCGGGCGCTGTTTTCGCTCGTCGAGGACGACAAGCCGATGGGGGCGCTGGCGAAGGAATGGACCTGCGACCCCTCGACCGCGACGTGGCTGGTCGATCGGCTCGAACGTGCGGGACTGGTCGAGCGAATTGCCTCCGCCGCCGACCGACGCGTGAAGCTGGTTCGAGCGACGCCGAAGGGCAAGGCGACGATGCAGGAGCTGATGGCGGCCTATCAACGGCCGCCGGCCGAACTCGCTCAGCTGACCCAGCGTGATCTGGACGAGCTCGCCCGCATTCTCAGAATGCTCCAGCTGGGGGATGCCTGATCGCCACGGAGGGCGCATGCGAGCGAGCGGAAATGTGGGGTTCCGAGCCGGACTGGACGGGGGCTTTTCGGGATTGGTCGCGTCCACGCTGGGCGCTGTCCTGGTCGCAGCGCCGGCTGCGGCCGAAGTACCGCGCGAATTTCTCGGCAAATGGACGAGCCGGCCGGGTCATTGCGAGCAGCGCAATGGCGAGGTCGATGTGCTCGAGGTCACTCCGAGTGGGCTTGCGGTTTACGAGGTCGGTTGTGACCTCGGGCGCTCCGAGCCGATCTCCGGGGGCGTGCGGTTCGTTGCGCAATGCTACAAGGGCGGGGGGCCCGTCAGTGCCGGGGCAGTGACGCTGCGACGGTTGGGGCAGGGTGGGATCGAGTTCGCGCTCCTCGACTTTTCCTGGGCCTCCGATGAGGCCCAGCGTTTCAGTCGTTGCCGAACCGGCCGCGCCCGCTGAGCGGGCGCCTGCCGGACGGGCAGTGGTCCTCAGCCGGTCTTGGCCTGGTTGAAGTCCGAGATGCCGCCATGGGCGGCCGACCATTTGGCCGGCTCGTTGAGGAAGCTCTCGACCTCGTCCAGCACCTTCGGCTCGAAATGGCCGCTCGCCTTGGCGACCTTGAGTACGTCCCACCAGGTGGTGAGATAGTGCAGGCCGACGCCGATCTCCTGCATCATCGCGCGGCCTTGCGGGAAGATGTCGTAGTAGAACAGCACGAAACAGTGATCGACCTTGGCGCCGGCGTCGCGCAGGGCCTTGCAGAAATTGACCTTGCTGCCGCCATCGGTGGCGAGGTCCTCGACCAGCAGCGTGCGCGCGCCCTCGACCACTTCGCCCTCGATCTGGGCATTGCGGCCGAAGCCCTTGGGCTTCTTGCGGACATACTGCATCGGCAGCGAGAGCCGGTCGGAGATCCAGGCAGCGAACGGAATGCCGGCCGTCTCGCCACCGGCGACGATGTCGATCGATTCATAGCCGATGTCGCGCACGATGGTGGTCGCCGCGAAATCGATCAGCGAGGAGCGCAGCCGCGGGAAGGAGATGATCTTACGGCAGTCGATATAGACCGGGCTCGCCCAGCCCGAGGTGAAGATGAAGGGCTTGTCGCTGTAGAAGTGGACCGCCTTGATCTCGAGTAGCATCTTGGCCGCTTCGAGCGCGATGGTCTCCCGGTCGACCGGCATATAGAGATTGGGCATGGTCTGGTTCTCCAGGGCCAGCGCGCGCCATCCTTCGCCGTTTGCAGGCGTTGGCGCGGCTCTGATCAAATTCGCAAACGGCCCCTTCTCGACAGGTTGCCGGTGAAGGTCAATCCCCGCTGCGCACTGTCCCCGAGATGATTGCACAGGGGTGCTCGCACAGCCCGGGCAGGGCGGTTATGGAAGAGCCGGCTCGCCTTCGGATTCGCAAGGCGGGCGGGAAGCACAGGGGCAAGGCATGAGCGTCACGGAACTCTTCGGCAGCACTGAAGCCAAGGCAGCCGGCACCTTCGAGACGCTGACGATCCGCCGTCCGGACGATTGGCACGTGCATCTGCGCGACGGCGCCATGCTGAAGGCGGTGCTGCCCTTCACCGCCGCCCAGTTCAAGCGCGGCATCATCATGCCGAACCTGGTGCCGCCGGTGACAAGCATCGAGGCGGCCTCCGCCTATCGCGAGCGCATCCTGGCGGCCCGGCCGGAGGGCAGCGACTTCATTCCGCTGATGACCTGCTATCTCACCGATACGACGGATCCGGGCGAGATCGAGCGCGGCTTCAGGGACGGCGTCTGGGCTGCCGCCAAGCTCTACCCGGCCGGCGCCACCACCAACGCCCATCACGGCGTCACCAGCATTCCGAAGCTCGCGCCGGTGCTGGAGCGAATGGAGAAGATCGGCATGCCGGTCCTCGTCCATGGCGAGGCGACCGATCCAGCCGTCGACATCTTCGACCGCGAGGCGGTGTTCATGGAGCAGGAGATGCTGCCGCTCCTGAAGCGGCATCAGGGACTGAAAGTGGTGGTCGAGCACGTCACCACCGCCGAGACGGTTGATCTCGTGCGCGCCCATGCCGGCCGGGCGGCGGGCACGATCACGCCGCACCACCTGATCATCAACCGGACCTCGATCTTCCAGGGCGGCCTCAGGCCGCATCTTTATTGCCTGCCGGTCGCCAAGCGCGAGCGCCATCGCCTTGCCCTGCGCAAGGCCGCGACCTCAGGCGACGGCAATTTCTTCATCGGCACCGACACGGCGCCGCATCTGCGCGGCGCCAAGCAGGCCGAATGCTGCTCGGCCGGCGTCTTCGGCGGCGCCACCGCGCTGCAGACCTATGTCCAGGTCTTCGACGAGGAGGGCGCGCTCCCCCGTTTCGAGGCCTTCGCCGCGGAGAACGGTGCGCGCTTCTACGGCCTGCCGTTGAACGAGGGCACGGTCACGCTGGAGAAGCGGCCCTGCCGGGTCTCGCCCGCCATCGCTGTCGGCGAGGAGGACGTCGTCGTCTTCCGCGGCGGCGAGGAATTGCCCTGGTCGCTCGGCGAGGTGAGGGCGTAACGGGCCGCAAGGCCTCTTCTCGTCATTCCGGGGCGACGCAAAGCGTCGAGCCCGGAACCCATGAACACGACGCTCATCATCATTGCGGCGACGATACCGGCAACCGAGGTGCGCTGCAGCCTGGATTGTTCGCTGCAATGACAGCGTTCCATGGAGTTCGGTCGTGTCCATGGGTTCCGGGCTCAGGCCTGCGGCCTGCCCCGGAATGACGACTTGCCTCAATCGGTGAACACCACCGTCTTCTTGCCGTTGAGCACGATGCGGTCTTCGAGATGGTGCGAGACGGCCCGCGCCAGCACGCGCCGCTCGATGTCGCGGCCTTTCCGGACGAGGTCGTCAGGCGTATCGCGGTGGCTGATGCGCTCGACGTCCTGCTCGATGATCGGGCCCTCGTCGAGGTCCGGCGTGACGTAGTGCGCGGTCGCGCCGATCAGCTTCACGCCGCGCTGATGCGCCTGGTGATAGGGCTTGGCGCCCTTGAAGCCGGGCAGGAACGAGTGGTGGATGTTGATGCAGCGCCCGGTGAGCTTGGCGGACAGGCCGTCCGACAGGACCTGCATGTAGCGGGCGAGCACGACGAGGTCGGCCTTGCTCTCCTGCACGATCCGCCAGACCTCCGCTTCCTGCTCCATCTTGGTCTGGCGCGTCACCGGCAGATGGTGGAAGGGCAGGTCGCTGATATCGGTCGAGGCGATGGCGGCGCGCTCATGGTTCGAGACGATTGCCGCGATCTCCATCGGCAGTTCGCCGATGCGCCAGCGATAGATCAGGTCGACCAGGCAATGGTCGAACTTCGAGACCAGCAGCAGCACGCGCTTCTTCTTCGCTCGCTCGCTGAGGTTGATGGTCATGGCGAAGCGCTGGGCGAGCGCCTCGATGCCGGAAGCGATGGCCTCCTGCGGCTGCGCGCCGTCGAGGCGGACGAAGACGACGCGCATGAAGAAGCGGCCGGTTTCGATGTCGTCATATTGCTGGGCGTCGAGGATGTTGCAGCCGGCCTCGAACAGCAGGGTCGAGACGGCGGCGACGATCCCCGGACGGTCGGGGCAGGACAGGGTGAGCACGCTGGTACGGTCGAGCATGGCATGACGCCGCCGGCGAGGGCGGCCCTTCGATCAGGAATGAGTTCTGGGGCGGAGAGGGAGGCGCGCGACGCGCTGCCGTCAACCTCGCCCGGTCAGGCGCGCGCAGCCGCCCGCGGCCGCAAGGGCGGCGGGGAGCGATCCGTGAAGGCTGCGTGCGATCATGGTCCGTGAAGGGCCTCTAGCGGCGGGGATTGTCAAGGTTGTTTGGTCGGGCGCGAGTTCCCTTCCCCCCGCTTGCGGTGGGGAAGGGCTAGGGATGGGGGCGGGAAAGCAGGGCGCGAGATATCTTCCAGCTCTCACCGAGCGGCACTGCCCCCAACCAACCCTCCCCACCGCAAGTGGGGGGAGGGCTTGCCGTCAGTGCCCCGCCGCGGCCGGCTCGATCAGCTTGGCGAGGTTGAGCAATTGCCGGTCGCGCCCGGCGACAGCGCTCAGCATCAGCCCGCCGGAGAGCCTCTCGCCGAGCGGCATCGGCAGCGAGATCGAGCACAGGTCGAACAGGTTGCCGAAGGCGGGATTGCGCAGGATCAGGCGGTTGGCCGTGTGGAAGGCCTCGTCATCGGCTTCCATCGCGGCGATCGTCGGCGCCTCGATCGGCACGGTCGGCGCGAGGAACCCGTCGAGCCCGTCGAGCTGGGCCGCGAGCCTTGCGATCAGCGCCCGGCGCCTTTCCATCGCGATGATGTAGTCGGCCGCCTTGCAGGGCACGCCGATGGCGATGCGGGCCGCAACGCGCCGGTCATAGGCGTCGCCCTTGCTGGACATCAGCTCGCGATGCACCGCGGACGCCTCGACCGTGACGAGCGGCACCGGGCCGATCGCGAACATCTCCTTGTAGAGCCCGTCGAAATCGACGGGCTCGACCGCGATGCCAAGCCGCGTCACGCGCGCGATCGCCGCCTCATAGGCCCTGGCGACGGACGGGTCGGCCTCGGCCAGGAAACCGCCGCGCGCCACGCCGAGCCGGATGCGGCCGGCGGACATGCCGTCCTCGAGCGCGAAGGGCCGGTCGGCCAGCACCGACAGCAGACGGGCGCAGCCGGCGACATCCTTCGCCAGCGGGCCGATCGAATCGAGGCTCGGCGCCAGCGGGAAGCAGCCCTCGTCGGGAACCGTCTTGTGCGTCGGCTTCATCCCGATGATGCCGTTGAAGGCGGCGGGGATGCGGCAGGAGCCGCCCGTATCGGTGCCGACCGTCAGCTCCGACGTGCCTTCCGCCACCGACACCGCCGCGCCGGAGGAGGAGCCGCCGGGGATGCGCGTCTTGTCGGGCGCGCTGCCCGGCGTGCCGAAGGTGGCGTTGAGGCCGATGCCGGAGAAGGCGAATTCGGTCATGTTGGTCTTGCCGATGATCACCGCGCCGGCCCGGCGCAGCCGCGCCACCGACGGCGCGTCCTGAACAGCGGGAGCTGCGCCCTTCAGCGCGCTGGAGCCGGCCCAGGTCGTCACACCCTTCACGTCGAGCAGGTCCTTGACCGAGACGATGCTGCCGTCGATCGGGCTGAGCTCGAGGCCGGCCTCACGCCTGCGGTCGGCGGCGTCTGCCTCGGCGCGCGCCGTGTCGAGCAGGAGCCTGGTGAACACCGGGGCGCCGTCGCCGATGCGGGCGAGATTGGCTTCGAGCTTGTCGCGGACGCTGCGGGACATCGGACGGACCTGGCTGGTGGACGGGCACGCGGCGAAAGCCGGCGCATTTGAGTAAGGCAGATATTCCCGCGATGGAACCACTACGCCGTCATTCCGGACCAGCCGCGTCAGCGGCGCAGCGCCGGAATCCATCGTAGAGTGCAGCGCCCTATGATGGATCCCGGCGCTCCGCTTCGCTTCGGCCGGGATGACGGCGCGTATTCTTCAGGCCGCCACGTTCTCCATGGAGGGCAGGTCCGGCTTGCGCTGGAGCAGGTCGTTCGCGGCGAAGATCTCGGCCAGCCAGTCGACGAAGACCCGCACCTTGTTCGAGAGGTGCCGGTTCGGTGGGTAGATGATGTGCAGCGGCTTCGGCGCGGTGCACCAGTCGGTCAGGACCGGCACGAGCCGCCCGGAGGCGATGTGCGCCTGCGCCATGAAGGTCGCCACCTGCATGACGCCCATCCCCGCGAGCCCGGCGGCGAGATAGCCGGTGCCCTCGTTCAGCGAGATCACATAGTTGCCGTGGATCTCGACGGTCTCGTTGGTGCCGGCGAAGGTGAAGGGCAGGATGCGGCTGGTGCCGGCCCGGCGATAGCCGACGGCGAGGTGGCCGTTCTCCAGGTCGCGCGGATGCCGCGGCGTGCCGTGCCTGGCCAGATAGTCCGGCGTCGCGCAGGTGATCAGCATCATCTGGCCGATGCGGCGGGCGATCAGGCTCTGGTCGTCGATCGCGCCGGCGCGCACGGCGAGGTCGAGATTCTCGCCAACCAGGTCGGCAGGCCGGTCGGACAGGCCCATATCGACCTGGATCTCGGGGTAGCGCGCCAGGAATTGCGGCAGCGCCGGCATGATGATGTCGGTCGCGAGCGAGGCGCTGACATCGATGCGCAGCCGCCCGCTCGGCCGCGCCTGCGACGAGGTCATGCTCTGGTCGAGCTCGTCGATCTCGCCGAGGACGCGCAGTGCCCGCTCGTAATAGGCGGCGCCGTCCATGGTCACGGTGACGCGCCGCGTCGTGCGGTTGAGCAGTTGCGCCCGCAAATGCCCTTCGAGCTGCTGAATCAGCTTGGTCACGGTCGGCTTGGGCAGGTCGAGCAGCTGCGCCGCGCGGGTGAAGGTACCGACTTCGACGACGCGCACGAAGGCGCGCATGGCAGTGAGCTGGTCCATCGCAATCCTCATACGATGCAGCGATTGTTTCTGTACGGAAACAATGTAGGAGCGGATCGGTGGTTTATTAAGGCAGGAGCATCACCTAAATCATGATGCACCGCAACATTCGTCAATCGCCACTGTCATGCTCGCTCCCTCCATCCCCGAAAGCCGCTATCGCCGCGCCGTCTTCTGGCGCGAGCAGAGCGTGCAGGCCGGGCGCGAGAAGCTCGCCGGCCGGCTCTATGCTCCGGCGGCGGTGCCGGACGAGGCCGGCCTCGTCGTTCATCTGCATGGCGGCACTTTCGACACCGGCACTCTTGCTTCTGGCGAAGCTGTCGCGACCACCCTGGCCGAAGCCGGCGCGATCGTGATCTCGCTGCCTTATCCGCTCGCCCCAGCCAATCCGTTTCCGCAGGCGCTCGAAGCGAGCTATGCGGCGCTGGAGAAGATCGCCCGTGACAAGGCACGCTGGGTCGGCAAGCACGCGCCGCTCTATGTGGCGGGCGAAGAGGCCGGCGGCAACCTCGCCGCGGCGCTCGCCATGATGGCGCGCGACCGGCACGGACCGGCGCTCGCCGGCCAGATTCTGTTCTCGCCGATGCTCGATGCCTGCCTCGGCACCTATTCCTTCCGCAACGCCGAGGCCGGGCCGGTCGGCTGCCGCTGGGCCGATGGCTGGCACGCCTATCTCGGCTCGCCGGAGAAGGCGGCGCATCCTTACGCCACGCCGGTCAATGCCGCGCGGCTGACGGGGCTCGCCCCGGCCCTGATCGTCACGGCCGAGGACGACCTGCTGCGCGACGAGAGCATCAACTATGCCGGCCGGCTGAAGGCGGCCGGCGTCGACACCACCATCCGCGTCGTCGGCGCGCCGAGCCGCTGGCCGGACGCCTTCGCCGAAGGCCCGTGCGACGGCTCCTGCCTCTGCGCGGCCTGTCATCACATCAGCGAGTTCTTCACCGCGACTGCGCCGCCCTAGCGGCCCGCTCGCTCCGCCTTTCGACTTTTCTCTTCTGAGCAAGGAATGAACCCATGATTCAGGGAACGATCCGTCACGTCCTGTTGGGCGTCACTCTCGCCGCCGGCGTCTCGCTCGCGGCCCTCGCCGTCGCCGTCAACGGCTCGGGCAAGGCCCAGGGCGACACTACCCCCGCTGCACCGCCGGCCACTCCGGTGTCCGTCGCGTTGGTCGAGCAGCGCGCGCTGGTCAGCTGGGCCGAGTTCTCTGGCCGGCTCGAGGCGATCGAGCGCGTCGAGATCCGCTCGCGCGTCTCCGGCGTGGTCGAGCAGGTGCACTTCTCGCAGGGCGCGCTGGTCAAGCAGGGCGACCTGCTGGTCAGCATCGATCAGGCGCCCTACCAAGCCGAGTTCGAGCGCGCCCAGGCGCAGTTGCTTGCCGCCGAGGCGCGCGTTGCGCTCGCTCGGAACGAGCATGAGCGCGGCCAGAAGCTGATGTCGACGCAGAACGTCTCGCAGCGCGACCTCGACACCAGGCTGAACGCGCTTCGTGAAGCGCAGGCAAACGAGAGCGCCGCTCGCGCCGCGCTGCAATCGGCGAGGCTCAACCTCGACTATACCCAGATCCGCGCCCCGATCGGCGGCCGCATCGGGCGGCTCGAGGTGACCGTCGGCAACCTCGTCGCTGCCGGCGCCAATGCGCCGCTGCTGACCACGCTGGTCTCGGTCGACCCGGTCTATGCCGGCTTCAACGCCGATGAGGGCTCGCTGCTCAAGGCGCTTGCGACCCTGCCGGCGGAACCCGGCAAGCCGCGCGACCTGAAGCGCATCCCGGTGCATATGACCACCGCTGCGAACGAGGCGGCTCCGGTCTCCGGCCATCTCAACTTCGTCGACAACGGCATCGACGCCGCGACCGGCACCGTCCGCGTCCGGGCGATCTTCGACAACAAGGACGGCGCGCTGATGCCCGGGCAGTTCGTGCGCCTGCGCATGGGCCAGGCCAAGTCCGAGCCGGCGCTCGTCATCAACGAGCGCGCCGTCGGGACCGACCAGAACAAGAAGTTCGTCCTCGTCGTCGGCAAGGACCACAAGGCGGTCTGGCGCGAGGTCACGCTCGGTACAGCCGCGGAGGGCCTGCGCATCGTCACCAGCGGGCTCGAGGCCGGCGAGCAGATCGTTGTCAACGGCCTGCAGCGCATCCGCCCGGGCGCCACCGTCGCCCCCGAGCAGGTGCCGATGGCCGAGCGTTCCGAGCTGAAGAAGTCCACGACCGAGCTCGCGCAGCGCTGAGCGCGCGAGCCTTTCCCAGTTCTATCGCTCCGCCGGCCGCTTCGGGACCGGCGGGGCCGCCGCCTAAGAAGGGGCACCGCCATGAACCTCTCGAAGTTCTTCATCGACCGGCCGATCTTTGCCGGCGTCCTCTCCGTCCTGATCTTCCTCGCCGGCCTGCTGGCACTGCGGGCCCTGCCGATCTCGGAATATCCCGAGGTCGTGCCGCCGACCGTGGTGGTGCGCGCGCAATATCCCGGCGCCAATCCGCGCGTCATCGCCGAGACCGTGGCGACGCCGATCGAGGAGCAGATCAACGGCGTCGAGGGCATGCTCTACATGTCGAGCCAGGCGACGACCGACGGCGTGATGACGCTGAACGTCACCTTCAAGCTCGGCACCGACCCGGACAAGGCCCAGCAACTGGTCCAGAACCGGGTCAGCCAGGCCGAGCCGCGCCTGCCCGAGGAGGTGCGCCGCCTCGGCGTCACCACCATCAAGAGCTCGCCCGACCTGACGATGGTGGTGCACATCACCTCGCCGAACGGCCGCTACGACATGACCTATCTGCGCAACTACGCCGTCCTCAACGTCAAGGACCGGCTGGCGCGCATCGACGGCGTCGGCCAGGTCCAGCTCTTCGGCTCGGGCGACTATTCGATGCGCGTCTGGCTCGACCCGCAGAAGGTCGCCGAGCACGCTCTCTCGCCCTCCGACATCGTCCGCGAGATCCGCGCCCAGAACGTCCAGGCCGCGGCCGGCGTCATCGGCGCCTCGCCGAGCGGGCCGGGGCTCGACCTGCAGCTCTCGGTCAATGCGCAGGGTCGCCTCGCCAGCGAGGAGGAGTTCGGCGAGATCATCGTCAAGACCGCCGCGAGCGGCGCCGTCGTCCGCCTCAAGGATGTCTCCCGCATCGAGCTCGGCGCCGCCGACTACGCGCTGCGCTCGCTGCTCAACGGCAAGTCGGCGGTTGCCGTGCCGATCTTCCAGGCGCCGAACTCCAACGCCATCGCCATCGCCGACCGCGTCCAGGAGACGATGCGCGAGATCAAGCAGAACATGCCGGAGGGCGTCGACTACTCGATCGTCTACGACACCACCCAGTTCGTCCGCGCCTCGATCAAGGCGGTGATCACCACGCTGCTCGAGGCGATCGCGCTGGTCGTGCTCGTCGTCATCGTCTTCCTGCAGACCTGGCGCGCCTCGATCATCCCGCTCGTCGCCGTGCCGATCTCGGTCGTCGGCACCTTCGCGGTGATGTACCTGCTCGGCTTCTCGATCAATGCGCTCTCGCTGTTCGGCCTCGTGCTGGCGATCGGCATCGTCGTCGACGACGCCATCGTCGTGGTCGAGAATGTCGAGCGCAACATCGAAAACGGCCTCAGCCCACGCGAAGCCACCTACAAGGCGATGCGCGAGGTCTCCGGCCCGATCATCGCGATCGCGCTCGTCCTCGTCGCAGTTTTCGTCCCGCTCGCCTTCATCAGCGGCCTGACCGGCCAGTTCTACCGCCAGTTCGCGCTCACCATCGCGATCTCGACGGTGATCTCGGCGATCAACTCGCTGACGCTCTCGCCGGCGCTCGCCGCATTGCTGCTGCGCGGGCATGACGCCCCCAAGGATGCGCTGACCCGCGGCATGGACGTCCTGTTCGGCTGGTTCTTCCGTGGCTTCAACCGCTTCTTCAACCGCTCCTCGGAGGCCTATGGCGGCGGCGTCACCCGCATCCTCGGCCGTAAGAGCGTGATGCTCGTGGTCTATGCCGGCCTCGTCGGCCTGACCGTCGTGCTCTTCCAGAAGGTGCCGTCAGGCTTCGTACCGGGCCAGGACAAGCAATACCTCGTCGGCTTCGCGCAGCTGCCCGACGCGGCGACGCTCGACCGCACCGAGGACGTCATCCGCAAGATGGACGCGATCGCCCTGAAGCATCCCGGCGTCGAGAACGCGATCTCGTTCCCGGGCCTGTCGATCAACGGCTTCACCAACTCGTCCAATGCCGGCATCGTCTTCGTCGGCCTGAAGCCCTTCGATCAGCGCAAGACGCCCGAGCTCTCGGGCAACGCCATCGCCATGCAGCTCAACAAGGAGTTCGCCGGCGTCAAGGAGGCCTTCATCGCGATGTTCCCGCCGCCGCCCGTCCAGGGCCTCGGCACCATCGGCGGCTTCAAGCTGCAGATCGAGGACCGCGCCGGCCTCGGCTACAAGGCGCTCGACGAGGCGACCAAGGCCTTCATGGCCAAGGCCGCCGTGGCGCCCGAGCTCGCCGGCATGTTCTCGAGCTTCCAGGTCAACGTGCCGCAGCTCTATGCCGACATCGACCGCACCAAGGCGCGCCAGCTCGGCGTTCCCGTCACCGATGTCTTCGAGACGCTGCAGATCTATCTCGGCTCGTCCTATGTGAACGACTTCAACAAGTTCGGCCGCACCTACACCGTGCGCGTCCAGGCCGATGCGCCCTACCGCGCCTATCAGGAGGATATCGGCAAGCTCAAGGTCCGCTCGAACTCGGGCGAGATGGTGCCGCTCTCGGCCGTGCTCAACGTGCGCACCGATTCCGGCCCCGAACGGGCGATGCGCTATAACGGCTTCCTCAGCGCCGACATCAATGCCGGCCCGGCCCCGGGCTTCTCCTCGGGCCAGGCGCAGGACGCGGTGACACGCATCGCGGCCGAGACCCTGCCCAAGGGCTTCGCCTTCGAATGGACCGAGCTGACCTATCAGGAGATCCTCGCCGGCAACTCCGCCATGCTCGTCTTCCCGGTCGCGATCCTGCTCGTCTTCCTGGTGCTGGCGGCGCAGTATGAGAGCCTGACCCTGCCGGTCGCGATCCTCCTGATCATCCCGATGGGCCTGATGGCGGCGATGGCCGGCGTCTGGTGGAGTGGCGGCGACAACAACGTCTTCACCCAGATCGGCCTCGTCGTCCTGGTCGGACTATCGGCCAAGAACGCCATCCTGATCGTCGAATTTGCGCGCGAGCTCGAATTCGAGGGCCGGACGCCGGTCGAGGCCGCGATCGAGGCCAGCCGCCTGCGCCTCAGGCCGATCCTGATGACCTCGCTCGCCTTCGTCATGGGCGTGGTGCCGCTGGTGCTCTCGACCGGGGCGGGCGCCGAGATGCGCCAGGCCATGGGCATCGCGGTCTTCGCCGGCATGATCGGCGTCACCGCCTTCGGCATCTTCCTGACGCCGGTCTTCTACGTGCTGATGCGGAGGCTTTCGGGGAACAAGCCCCTGCGCCAGCATGGGGAGGAGGGGAAGGTGGAGCTTGCCGAGGCGGCTTAGTGGGGGCCGGCAGGGTTGTGGGTGGCCACGATCCTGCCGGCGTATACCTTGGTTCACAGCCCCGCAACGCCTGAATGCGCCGTGGGGCAACTGCTCAGGACGGAGCAAACTGGCCGATTGAGGCCTTCCCTTTGACGAGTCCCTGCAGTTGCGCGGTCATCGCGTTTTCGAATGCACTTACCACTTTGGCGGGAGTGCCCGCCAAGCGATGTTCGAATAGGAGGGCGTCGTGCATCGGCAAAACGATCGTTACATCATCAAGATCGTTGACCTTTAAAAGCGCCTTCTTGAAGATTAAGGAAGCAGTTCCTTGGACTACTTGGCTGATAGCAGAGCGTTGTTCTTTGGCTGATAACGGACCAGTTTCTATTCTCTTATAGTGATTGCCTTGGGTCGTGGCGACGCGACCCTCTTTTTTGAAACGTGACCAGACCGTCTTCTTCCATTCTTCGTATTTGGAGAAGAGCCTGAACGCTGACTTTGCCTGTTCGCGGTTGGCGCCAAGTGACACCGCCGCGTCTATCAAGGATTTTCGGCTCATCCCATAAGCGTACGATAGAAAGAGCTGTTTTGCGGCCTTGCGATTTCCTGCAAGCCCCAGGTGTGTTGTCGCGAACAGATCGTACATGTCGCCGGCGCCATAAAGAGTTGCCAACTCCGGATCCTCAGAGAGCGCCGCCATGATGCCCACTTCGTATTGGTCGAAGTCGACGTAGCAGAGACTCGCGCCATCGCGCGCTGACACGATAGTCCGATATTTCTTGGGCATATTTTGTAACAGGGGACTGCGTAAATGAATACGTGACGTCCGCGATCCAAAGATATCGATGATTGGGCGTGCAAGGCGACTTGACAGTGTCAGCGACGAAAGTACTCGCTTGGCCGTATCGAAATCCCAAAGGGTTAGCGTGTCATTGCCGAAATCGCCTTGATGAGGCAGAAATTCCAGCACATATTCGGTCGATACGCCATTTAGATCGAAACCTGCCTCATCGAGCCTTTCTTGAATGGCTGCCCGAGTGGGGGTCTCCAATGGCATATCGTGTTTGTCGGAGTAATTTTTCAAGCTAAAGAAATAATCGTATTCTGCCTCTCGCCTCTTTTCCGAGAGGCCTTCGGAGTTAATGGTAATTCCAGCCGACATAGCTTTTTGAAGTATCCCATAGACGGGCACCTCTACATCCATAAAACGTTCCAATTCTCCTTTTTCGGACGCTTCCGTGCAAAGAGTTGAGTACATTTGTGCCATCGCCTTCGCGGCTTCGCACGCGATAGCGGTGTCAAACTCGATACCTCTGTTGAACATCCTTTTGTAGGCAGAGCATATATCCGAGCCGACTCCAAACCGCTCCAATTCGGCTGTAATATCTAATTTTTCCCGAGAAAGCCTATCTTCAGGGTTTCCACTGATAGCGATTCGAAATTCGTCCAAGTCGATAATAGTTTTTGGTAGGTTCTGCGTCTTATCGAAGATGATATCGCGGATGATCCAAAAATCGTGGCACACAATTGCGCCTGGAAATCCCACGACCTCCTCAGCGCTTGTCTCGTTGAGTTGGTCGCCCTCAAGCCAGAAGAAACGGTCCGCGCCGCGGCCAGTAAAGTCCTTAATGAATATCAGTAGCTTCGATGCATTTTCAATCATACTCGCTGACCTCATCCACGAGGTTCAAGAGGTCGGGGCGTTCACGGACGGCGAACGGTAAGCCGTCTCCGTTGTTGTGACGGGCTGCGCGCATTCCCGTTCCCTTTAATATTGTCGGCACCAACCCATGCAATGGCTGCAGATTAGCTGCCGGGAGCATGGAGGCCGAGATCAACAGGTAACGCGCATTCTGGTAGGGGAGCGGCCCCGCGAAATTTCGTACAGACCGCTCGATCAAAGTCGTTTCCTCTACGCAGCGGAGCCAGATCAGGATGGCAGCGGCTTCTCCTGATCTCATGTCTTCCTCTAGTTTACGATCCGCTAGAGCAACGAGGGCGTCAGATCGATATTTTCGTACGGCAAGCACAAGCCAGATGTTGTAGTTCTGCCAGTCATGGATGGCTCCTTCTTCTGCCAGAAGGAACGACTCCAATGCCGGCAAGCAGCGTCCATCTTTGTCCAGAATTGCAATCAGCCGACAATATTGATCGGTTGACACTGCATGCTCAGATAAAGTTCGTGACAATGTGTCCAACAAAGTTGCTGACAAGGCATCTCCGACATCAAAGAGGCCGGATTCTACAATCTGCGCGATGCGGTTCACAGCAAACCGAAATTGGCGTGATTGGGTCTCGCCCGATGCGATGCAATCGGTGAGAATCTTAAAAATATAGCTTACCGAGCGCGTCACTAGTCGGCGGCTGCGTGATTGCCACATATAATTGATAGCGTTTGTCTCGCTGTCTTTAGATGGAAAAAATTCCGCCAGCTTGTCTTTCGATGTATCTGGTGAAAGTATTTCTGTTTTGCTTGCGTTAATATTTAGACCTACTGTCCGCAATTGCCGAATTAAATCTTGAAGTGCGCGCCGAGCATGCAGCTCGGAATCAGCAATAATACGAATATCATCAACGTAGCGATAATAATCATGCCCTAACTCGGCCATCTTCCGGTCTACAGAAGAGAGGAGAATATTGGACAGGAAAGAGGATGCGTCCCGATTTTGTGGCAACCCGTGACTGCCATTGAATGTCCATTGTCCTAGGAGCGCATCTAGTGTCGCAATTGCATTGCGGATTTGTAGTTTTTCTGGCCCGGTTGCCTGAATATCGGAGATGGCACGTTCTAATTCGGCAATCAGCTGCGCGCGTGAGATATTTTCAAAGAAATTGCTAAGGTCGGTGACAAGCAGATATTTTCCAGAACCGGCGAACGTCAGTGTAACCCCTTCAAAAGTAAACCATCGGCTTATCTTGGCTTTAAAAAGATATTTCGGATTCTGAGGGTTGGGATCGTAGCGGTAACTGAGAACCCGGTGGCTCAGTAATTTGTCAAAAAATGGAATAAGAAAGCTGCAGATTGCTTGATAGAGAAATCGATCAAAGAAATCGGTTTCGAGTCCGTAGCGCTCGCCAAATCCTTTCTTTGGGATATTTCTGACAACGCTCCGTGTCCCGCGATAGGTACCATTCCACTCCTGCAAAAGTGATATAATAATCCTCTTCGCTTCGTTTGGGTCGCTGAAAAGATCCTCATATTGTAGGCAATCGAAGTACCAATCGTCCCGCATATCCTGCCGCAAATGCCGCAAGACGGCGTTGAACCGAACTGGAAATCCAAGCGCTTGTCCCTTCTCCCAAAAGGGATTGCTAAGGGAGTAATCCTCGTCAGCTTTCGATCGATTTTCTGTTTTCACATAAAAAGCGCCTTATCCGGCGTCCTATCTTGCAAGGATTCGTCAAATAGCATGTGTTTTACGCTTTTGGCGATTAGCTTCCAGATCGGCTCAGATCAGATAGCGCAAAACGTAGTTCGAGCTTGGTTGTGTTTGCTATGGTGGCGCCATGACCTAGATAGAAGCGGAGGTCGCAAGCGTCAGCAACGCGCCGGAGTACCCACGTCCTACCAACTTTCACTCAAGGCCGCACCCTTGCTCAGTGAACGCACTCCGCCCGCTCTCCTTGCGCTTCTTGATTTCGCCGCGGGCGATGGTGCGCAGGTGCCCGGCCGTTGGAGCGCCCGTCGGCACCGAGCCCCTGCATCACCCGATCCGCGACCGCAACGCGTCGCGCCTTCGTGCATGGCGGGGCTCTCGTCGTCCGCGCTACAATGGCACTTCGCCTCGGCCATGGCCCTGTAACACCGGGCGGTCACGCGGAGGGAAGGGGACCAGCCGGTCCCGTGCGGGATGATGCGGATGCTCGGGCGCGAATTCGACAAAGGCGACGCCGAGGGGCTGCGAGGCTACGCAGCCTCGCCGGCGACGGCGATGATGCCTGAGCGCGGCGGGAGGGCAGGTCCTTGATCGGCATCGCATCGAGACAGGCCCGCCCGAGGGCCATCGCGGCAGGCGCCCTGATCGCCGGCGCGCTTGGCTGCGCCGTGCCCTCGGCCGCCTCGGCGCGCGAGATGCGCCTTCGCTACGACGTCACGGTGCTGGGCGGGGTCTCGCTGGGCGAGATCGAGGTGACGACGATGCTGGACCGCGCCGGCTATCGCATCGAGATCCGCACGCGCCCCTACCGGGCAGCGCAGCTTGTCGGGGCTGCCGAGCAATCCGGCCGGGTCGAAGGCCGCTGGGGCCGCACTGGCCCCGAGCCGCGGCTCTATGCTGCGAACGGCTCATGGCGCGGCCGGGCCTATGTCAGCGAGCTGCACTATCAGCGCGGCTTGCCGATCGTCCGGCGGCAGGAGCCGTCGAACGAGGACCGCGAGGCCGTGCCGCCCGAACTGATCCGGGGCACGGTCGACTCGCTCTCCGGCGTCGCCGGGATGCTCAAGAAGGTGGCCGAGACTGAAGGCTGCGACGGCTCGACGGCGATCTATGACGGCCGCCGCCGCTCGCTCGCCGTCATGACCTCATCGGCGAAGCTGCAGGTCAGCGACCAGGGGCCCTTGAACGGCCGCGCGCTGCGCTGCGGCTTCACCGTCCGGACGATCGCCGGCTTCAGGCATGACGATGATCGCGAGGCGGCGATGCGGCCCTTGAAAGGCTCGGTCCTGATCGCGCTGCGCGAGGGCGGCGAGTTTCCGCTGCCCTTGCGGTTCGAGGTCGAGACGCGCTGGTTCGGCACGGTCGCGGTCCAGCTCGCCGCGCCTCCTGTCGAAGCCCAGCGTTGACGAGCGGCTGAGGCCAGCGGCGTGTCGTTGGAGCGTCCGCCGGCGCGGGGAATGGCCCAGCGGGGATGCTACATGCTCGAGCGAAACTCGCTAGGCGTGCGGCCGGTCGCCTTTTGGAAGGCGCGCGCGAAATTGGCGGGAGAGGAATAGCCCATCTCCGCCGAAACGCGGGTGATCGAGCCATCCGTGTGTCGGAGCAGCTCGGTCGCTCTTTGAATCCTTGCCGCGTTCGTCAGGCTGCGGAAATCGGTGCCAACCCGATCCAGCTCGCGTTGCAGCGTTCGGACGCTGGTACCCAATGGTCGCGCAGCGCGGTCGATCGACACGCTGCCGGTGAGGACCTGGGCCCGAATCTGCTCCATGACGACGTCGAGCAGGCTCCGTGGAGCGCCGCCGGGCCGGTCTCGCGCCACATCCTCGATGGTGACGATCGGCCATGAGGCGCAGCGCGGCGCAGCAGACAAATGATGGCGTTCCACGACAATGGTCACCGCAGGCGCGTTGAAGGTCACCGGGCACTGGAAGAGATCTTCGAACAGGCCGGTCTGGCGTGGCCTGTCGATATTGAGTTCGACGCGCAGCGGGCGCCAGTCGACAGGGAGGTAGGCCCGGATGACACTCAGCAGAACGCCGGCAGCCGCGCCGGCGATCATGTCGTAGCCAGCATGGCCAGCCAGGGCAAAGACATAGCTGTAGCGTGCCTTGTCGCCGACGACCGCGACCGACATCCTGTCATCCGTGCTGTGGTAGCACAGGGCCGTTATGCTCCGCTGGATGGATTGGCCGAGGGTGTCGGCTCCTAGGATGTAGCGGCCGAAACTGCCATAATTGGCGGCATTCATCATCGGGGCGATCAGGAGCCCGAGATCGGGCGCGCCCGCCGCCCTTGCGGCGGCATTGACGAAACCGATCACCGCGGCATGCGGGATGAAGCAATTGCGGCCCTCGGTCAGTTCGAGATCGAAGCCGGCCGCGCGGTTCGCCCGCTGAAGCGCCCTTTCCCCGACTTCCTGACGCATGAATGCCGGCAGGCCGTGCAGGATATGGCTGGAGATGACCGGGATCTCAGCCACGCGCCGGGCGCTCCGGGATGCCGCAAGGTTGGCGCAAAATGAGTGGTCCCGGCGTCCGATTGCTGCTTTGTCGCACAGTATAAGCGCTTCGGCCAAACGGGAAACCCGGTTTTGGCCGTCGAATCAGCTTTAAAATAATTGACGCAAACTCGAGCATTGATCGTATGAAATGCGACAAAATTGATTAAGATGCTCTCTGTATTCGTAACTATGGGCGCATCTCGTACGTCATATGTCGCAGCGTTCGTCGCTGGAAGCGTAAATAGTCTTAGACCGTTCGTTGAACGCACTTGAATAACGCCGAGAACCACGAGGAAGCCGTCCAGATGCTTACGAAACGCGACCTGCTTGCCTCCGCAGCGATGGCTGCACTCGCCGCCACGACGGCGAAGGCCAATCCGGTCTCCACCCCGGTCATCGAGCAGGCCAATGCCGGATGGCCCAGCCTGTTGGACGCCAAGGACATCGCCGAAGAAGGCTTCATCTACGGCCTGCCGCTCGTGATGAATTATGCGGTCATGCATGAGTATGCCGTCGACAGGAACTCGGGGCAGTTCAAGGCGCCGTTCAACGAAATCTACAACATGCGCCACGTCGCCACCCCGGCGGATACGGCAATCATCACGCCGAACAGCGACACGCCTTACTCGATACTCTGGCTGGATTTGCGGGCTGAACCGATGGTCATCTCGGTGCCGACGGTCACCAAGGACCGCTACTACTCGGTCCAGCTCATCGACGGCAACACCTACAATTTCGGCTATATCGGCACGCGCGCCACAGGGACCGAGCCTGGCGACTATCTGGTGGTCGGCCCCGACTGGAAAGGCGGAACGCCGGCCGGGATCAAGCAGGTCTTCCGCTCAACGACGCCGTTCACCTTCGCGGCTTTCCGCACCCAGCTCTTCAATGCCGGCGACATGCCGAACGTCGAGAAGATCCAGGCCGGCTACAAGGCGCAGCCGCTTTCCGCCTTCCTCAAGCAGCCCGCTGCGCCCGCCGCGCCGAAGATCGCGTTCGTTCCTGCCAGCACCGCCGGGATCAGGCACAACTTCTTCGAATATCTCGACGCGGCCCTGCAATACGTCCCCGAGACGCCAAGGGACAAGGCGATCCGTGCGAAACTCGCGAAGATCGGCGTCGGTCCCGGCAAGACCTTCGCGTTCAAGGACCTGTCGTTCGAGCACAAGGCCGAAATCCTGGTGGCCATGAAGCAGGGCAATGCCAAGGTCGACAAATGGCTGGCCAACGGAAACAAGGTCATCAACGGCTGGAATGTCGGCTCGTTCTTCGGCGACGAGGCCTTCTACAACGGCGATTGGGTGATGCGGGCAGGAGCCTCCAAGGGCGGTCTCTATGGCAACAATGCCGTCGAAGCCATGTACCCCTATACCCGAACCGACGCGGCCGGTGAGCCGCTCGACGGCAGCAAGCACAAATACACCATCACCTTCGCACCCGGCCAGCTGCCGCCGGTGAACGCGTTCTGGTCCGTGACGATGTACGACGGCAAGAGCCAGTTCCTGGTCAAGAACCCGATCAATCGCTACCTGATCAACGCTCCGATGTTGCCGGCGATGAAGAAGGACGCCGACGGCTCGCTGACGCTATACATCCAGAAGGACAGCCCCGGGGCCGACAAGGAGGCAAACTGGCTTCCGGCCCCGGATGACAAGATCTACCTCGTGATGCGCCTCTATTGGCCGAAGCCCACCGCGCCGTCGATCCTGCCGGCGGGTGCAGGGACATGGCAGCCACCCGGTGTGAAACGGGTCTCATAGCAGGCTTCGTGCGCCTTCCTGTCGCAAGGTCGTTGCGATGGCGTCGCCGGTTTTTTGTGCCGGCCGCAAATAGCCCTGACATGGTTCTGCAAGGGATCTTGCCAGGGCGGCTCGGAACCGCTCGCCGGCAAGATCAGCTTACCAGTTCAGCTCAATCGCTGCGTTCCCATACATCGATACAGGAGATCATCATGTCCAGAATTCTTGCCGCCATGGCGGTGTCGATCGTCTGCGCCGCCTCGTCTCCGGCGACGGCCCAGGTTCCGCTCACGAGCTATGTCGATGCCAACGGCTTCATCGATGTCCAGGCCCTGACCTGCGCCCAGCTGGCCGGGACCTTCCAGGAAGACGCCGATCTCCTCTCCGCCTGGTATAGCGGCTGGTATAACGGCCTCGCCAAGAAGCATTTCCTCGATCTGAAGAAGGGCAAGGTCGTCGAGCACGAGGTCATCGTCTACTGCAAGGCCAATCCCGGGAAGAAGGTCATCGAGGCGCTTGCGGTGGTGTTCAAGGACGAGCGCGCCAAGCTGGGAATCCACCTGAAATAAGTGCCTGCCGGCCGGTGCGTTTAACCGTTCTGCCGTTCACAAAGGGCGAGTCAAAGATGTCTATCTCAACTACAAAGCTTGGTGCCGGGCTTGCTCTCGCAATATTCTCGCTCGCCGCGCAGGCTGCCGATCTGCCGTCGCGGCGGATCGAACCTGCCGCTCCCTTGCCGCCTGCGTTCACATGGACCGGTTTCTATGTCGGTGCCCAGGCCGGCTGGGCGCAGACCAGGACCGAGTTGACGGCTGGCGCCGCGATCGCCGGTCGGGCCGCCGTTGCCTCACTGCCCAGCCTGGACAAGAACGGCGTCGCGGTCGGCCTGATGGTGGGCTACAACCACCAGATCGGCCAGCTTGTCCTCGGTGGCGAGATCGACGGCTCAGCCCTCATCACCGGAAAACAGCGGCATACTGCACTGACCGGCGACTTCATCACCGCCCATACCAATTGGGTCGGCTCGGCCAGGCTGCGTGTCGGTTATGCTTTCGATCGGTTCATGATCTACGCGACCGGCGGCCTCGCATTGGCCGCGCCCAAGTCGACGGTAACGGGTACGGGTTACTCCTACGGCGCAAGCGACAGTACCCGCTTTGGCTGGACACTCGGTGCCGGCGCCGAATACGCTATCACCAACAACTGGATCGCTGGTCTGGAATATCGGTACTCCCAGTTCCAGGAGGATACCTACACCTACCCGGTTGGCGTCGGCGGGCTCGGCATTGTCGGTTTCAAGCAGCAGTTGAGCACCAATCAGGTTACCGGGCGGCTGCTCTACAAGTTCTGATCCTCTCGGGCGGCTTGCGTGCAGGTCGTCGGAGATTCAGATCATCCTTCAGTTCGGACAGGGGCGACGACATGAAATATGCAATCTTCGGCTTCGGAGCCTTGGCCTTGGCGGCTGCCCTCGCGCCAACGGAGGCGAGCGCCGTCGTCTGCGCGCGCGGGGTCGTGCGGGCCGGTTGTGCGGGGCCTAGCGGTGCGGTGGTGGTGCGTCGCCCGGTGGCTCCGCGTGCCGTGGTAGTCGCGCCCGTGCGGCGCGGCTGCGCTGTCGTCAACGGCCGGCGCGTGTGTCGCTAAGGTCGCGCCGGTCCATTTCAGGACCAATTCCTATCCCGCCCCCTTCACCCAAGGCCGCACCACGCCTTGCTCAGCGAACGCGCTGCGGTTGCTCTCCTTGCGCTTCTTGATCTCGGCGCGGGCTATGGTGCGCAGGTGGACCTCGTCCGGCCCGTCGATGAAGCGCAGGGCCCGGCCCCATGAGTAGATGAAGGCCAACGGCGTGTCGTTGGAGAGCCCGCCGGCGCCGAACACCTGCATCGCCCGGTCGGCGATCCTGGTCTGCAATCGCGTCGCCGCGACCTTGATCGCCGAGACCTCGGTGCGCGCGGCCTTGTTGCCGTGCTTGTCCATCATCCAGGCGGCGCGCAGGCAGAGCAGGCGGGCCTGGTCGATCTCCATGCGCCCTTCGGCGATCCAGTCCTGGACATTGGCGTAGTCGGAAAGATTGCGGCCGAAGGCCTTTCGCTCCAGCGCGCGCTCGACCATCAGTTCGAGCGCAACCTCGCATTGGCCGATCGAGCGCATGCAATGATGGATGCGCCCCGGCCCGAGCCGCGCTTGCGCCAGCGCAAAGCCCGCGCCTTCCTCGCCGAGCAGGTTTGCCGCCGGCACCCTGACCTCGGTGAAGTCGGTCTCGGTGTGGCCCTCGATCGAATAATGGTTCAGCAGCGGCAGGTTGCGCATCACGCTGAGGCCGGGCGCATCCATCGGCACGATGATCATGCTGTGGCGCTTGTGCGGATCGGCCTCGGGGCGCGGGTCGGACAGCCCCATGACGATGCAGAACTTTGCCTTCGGGTGCAGCGCCCCGGTCGTCCACCATTTGCGGCCGTTGATGACGTAATGGTCGCCGTCGCGGATGATCGTGGTCTGCAGGTTGGTCGGGTCGGAGGAGGCGACGCCGGGCTCGGTGATCCCGACGCAGGAGCGGATCTCGCCGTCGAGCAGCGGGTTCAGCCAGCGTTCGCGCTGCTCTTGCGTCGCGAACATGTGCAGGATTTCCATGTTGCCGGTGTCGGGGGCGTTGCAGTTGAACACCTCCGAGGACCAGTAGATCCGGCCCATGATCTCGGCGAGCGGGGCATATTCGAGATTGGTGAGGCGCGTGCCGGGCTCATCCGGCTTCAGTGCGGGCAGGAAGAGGTTCCACAGGCCCTCCGCTTTCGCTTTCGCCTTGAGGCCATCGATCAGCGCGCTCGGATAGCGCCCGGCCTCGACCTCGTGCTTCCAGGCGGCGTCGGCCGGCTGGACATGGGTGTCCATGAAGGCCTGCAGCCTGCCGCGCAGCTCCTCGACCCTGGCCGAATAGGCGAAATCCATGGTGCTCTCCTTGAGGTCCAGGGCGTCATGCTCGGGCAACCTCTCTCTCCCTGCGGATACCTATGCGAAAGGCTGATCGTCTGGATTCCTCCCTTCCCCCTTGTGGGGAAGGGTATGGGGATGGGGGTGGTGCCACTTGGTGATCGTCGGCAGAAACAGGGGTTTGGCAGCAGCGACAGCGCTATGAGGTTCTGCCGATCGCTCCGGCTTTGCGACCCCCACCCCTTCCCCTCCCCACAAGGGGGAGGGGTTTTCCACCCGCGCGCCCTTCGCAGAAGAAACCACACGGGAGAAGGGTTCCCCGCACCCTTCATCGTGACGCCTCGACCAACGCTTCCGCGCGCTGCGCAAAACTCTCCGCCATCGCGCCGACGGCGACGGCGTTCTCGGCGGCGGCATTGCCGGTCTTCGCCCTTGCTGCGATGCCGTCGAGGATGACGGCGAAGCGGAACAGCGAGAAGGCGATATGGAAGCGCCCCGGCCCCTCAGCCCGCCCGGCAGCGGCGCAATAGCGGGCGATGTATTCGTCCTGCGTCGGGATGCCGAGGCCCTCGCGATCGAGCCCGACGATGCCGGCATACATGGATGGCGTCGAATGCCAGGGCAGGCAGGAGAAGGCGACGTCGGAGAGCGGGTGGCCGAGCGTCGAGAGCTCCCAGTCGAGCACCGCGACGATGCGCGGCTCTGATGGAGCGAACATCAGGTTGCCCAGGCGGAAATCGCCATGGACGATGGTCGTGTCCGGCGTCTCGTCGAGGTTTGAACCGAGCCAGTCGATCAGCCGGTCGATCGCCGGGATCTCGCGTGTCCTGGTCTCACGCCATTGCCGGCCCCAGCGCGTGAGCTGGCGGGCATAGTAGTTGCCGGGCTTGCCGAAATCGGCGAGGCCGGCGCCCTGCCAGTCGAAGCCGTGCAGCGCGGCGAGCGTCTCGGCCATGGCGAAATACATGGCGCGCCGCTCGTCAGGCGTGACGCCGGGCAGGGCGGTGTCGTGGAAGACGCGGCCCTCCAGCCGCTCCATCAGGTAGAACGGCGTGCCGACGACGTCGTCGGCCTCATGCAGCAGCAGGACGGGCGGCACCGGCACGGCCGAGCCGGCGAGCGCCCTGAGGATGCGGTATTCGCGCTCGACCGCATGGGCCGAAGGCAACAACGGCCCCGGCGGTTTCTTGCGCAGGACGAGCCGCGTGCCGGCATCGGGATAGGAGACGAAGAAGGTCGGGTTCGACTGGCCGCCACCGATCCGTTCGATCGCCATGTTCCCGGCGGCACGGCCCGGCAGGGCGGAACGCAGGAAGGCCTCCAGCCGGGCGGGATCGAATTCGGGCGGGATGGAGGGGGCGGCCGGCATGGCCGGCATATTCGGAAGGAGAGACGGGGAGGTCAACGCGGCTGGGACATGGCGGGCAATCGTTTGAAGATCGGGCTCATTCCCTTCCCCCCGCTTGCGGTGGGGAAGGGTTAGGGATGGGGGGCCGCAAAGCAGCATTCGACGATTCTTCGATGTCGCACCGAGCGGCGCTGCCCCCCACCCAACCCTCCCCACCGCAAGCGGGGGGAGGGCGGGCGCGCCTCACGAGCGGCGGTCGCTGTTCATCCGCCGCTTCTCTTTCCGCTGCCGATATGCGCTGCAATCCTCGCCCAAGCTTCGTTTGCCGATACGGCGTTGCTACGTCGCGCCGCGATTGCGTCGTAGATCGGGAGGACTTCTTTACGCATCCATCTGTCGATGACCCCATTACGCACGGCGGTACGCCGCCCGTTCTGGATGACCTCGTTCTCGCTCGCAGGCTCGCCCGATACGGATTTGGCTTTCTTCATCTGTCCTCCTCCGCCCCGCCCTTCACCCGGACCACCGAGACCGAGCACAGCGCCTCCGCTACGACCTTGGTCGAGACGCTGCCGAGATGACGGCGCAGCGGCGAGGAGGCGCGGGCGCCGAGCACGATATGGTCGATGTCGTTGTGCTCAGCATAGCGCAGGATCGCGTCGGCGGGGCTGACCGCCTCGATGACATGGTAGCTGACCCGGTCCTCAGGCAAATGCAGCGGCCGCGCCCAGTCCTTCAGCGCCACCAGCCGGCCGATATAAAGCGAGCTTCCGCATCGACGGTCCTGGTCTCGCCGATGATCTCGGTCCTGAGCACCGTCAGGCAGGCGAGGGAGGAGTCCGGCCGTGTCGCCAGCAGCCGGCTGGTCTCGGCCAGGATCGCAGCCGCGAGCGCGTCCGGCCCGTCCGACAGATCGACGGCGGTCAGCACGATCGAGGGGCCGGCCCTGCGCCGCGCCACCGTCGGCGCGCCGGTGATATCGGCCTCGTCGCGCTTCTGGAACAGGTCGACCAGCCGCTTGCCGAGGCCGCGCTCCTCGGCGGTTCGTCGCCTGCGCGAGACCGTGACCTGCTCGGGATGGCGCAGGTCGAAAGCGAGTTTGCCGGCATCGGCATAGCGCCGGCCACGATCGACCTCGAGGCAGCGGGAGACGATCTCCTCGAGCCAGGCCGGCGCCTGCTCGTTGACGGCGCGCAACGGTTTGGGCGCGTGATAGAGCCGCCGCTTCATGCCGGGCACGGTTCTGGGCCGCCCGAACGGCTCCTCGCCCGAAGCCATCTGGTAGAGCAGGCAGCCGAGCGCGAAGAGGTCGCTCGCCGGGTCGGAGCGCTCGCCCAGCACCTGCTCGGGCGCGATATAGGCTGATGTCCCCATCGGCTCGCGGCTTTCCTCGCCGAGCAGGTCGGGCAGCTCGGCATGGCGGGCGAGGCCGAAATCGAGCAGCACCGCGCCCTTGTCGGTCAGGATCACGTTCTCGGGCTTGAGGTCGAGATGGACCACGTTCTGCCGGTGCAGATCGGCGAGCGCGACCGCGATCGCGATGCCGATACGCTGGACCTCGGCGAAGGGCAGGGGCGCCTGCCTGATCCGCTCCGCCAGACTCTCGCCGGTGACGAAACCCATGGCGATATAGGGGAGACGGGCGAGATCGCCCGACGCGATGAAGCGCGGCAGATGCGGGCCGACCAGGCGCTTGTGGATCAGCACCTCGGTCTCATAGCCGACGATGGCCGAAACGTCGGCGCCGGGGTCGAGAACCGGGATCTTCAGGACGAGCGGGCCGGGATGATCGGGGTGGGTAGCGCGCCAGAGCGTCGCCATGCCCCCGGCTTTCAATCGCTCGGTGAGCGTGAAGCCGTCGATGACCGTGCCGATCCCGGGCCGTTCCATCCCGTTCCCCTAGATCACGTTTATGATTTTGGATCGAAGCGATCCAAAATCATAAACGTGATCGATTCTAAGAGTGTAGAGCAGGATTCATGCGAAAAACCGGTTCCCACTTTTTCGCATCCTGCTCTATCTGCCGATCTGCAGGCGCAGGCCGAGCCAGTCCGGCAGGCCGGCTGCCTTGATCTTCCGCGCGGTTTCCTGCGTGTCATAGGGCACGCGCGCAATGGTGACCTCGCGCGCCTGCGTATCGAGCAGGGCAAAGCAGGCGGCCGGATCGCCGTCGCGCGGCTGGCCGACGGCGCCGACCACGACGACATGCCGGTGCACGCCCGAGAGCGGCGCAGCCACGTTGCGTAAGGGGATGAAGGCCACCGGTTCGCGACCGGTCCTGGCGTAGAAGATCGCCGGCAGATGGGTGTGGCCGCAGACCACCGTCTGCGCCTCCGTCGCTGCGAGGCAGGCATCGGCGCTTCTGAGGTCGCGGACATAGTGCCAGGCGGCGGGATCGCGGGCGCTGGCATGGACGAAGAGCACGCCGTCGAGCTGCGCGGCCAGCGGCAGGCCGCCCAGGAAGGCGCTCTGCTCAGCGCTGAGCCGCGCCCTGGTCCACAGCGCCGCCTCATGCGCATTCGGCGTCATGCCGGTGGGGCCGTGCACGGCCGCTTCGTCATGATTGCCGCGGATGCAGAGGGCTCCGGCAGCGACGAGTTCGCGCGCCGCATCGACGCAGAAACCGGGCTCGGGGCCGTAGCCGACGATGTCGCCGAGCAGCACCAGCCGGTCCGGGGCGAGCCGGCGCACGGCCGCCAGCACCGCCTCGAACGCCTCGCGGTTGGCATGGATGTCGGAGAGGATGGCGATCCGCATTCAGTGTCCAGCCCCGAATCCGGGAAGGCTGCATCGTGACAGCGCCGCCGCCGGCTTGGCCAGCGCGCCTTTTGGCTCAGGCGGGGATCCGCGGGGCTATTCCCTTCCCCCCGCTTGCGGTGGGGAAGGGTTAGGGATGGCGGTCTGGTGCACGCGGCGCAGCTGCATCGCGGCACGACGCCGCGCTTCATGGCGCAGCCGCCCTTGCTGCCGCGCGAGCCGCTCAGCCTCGACCGGCCGGACGGCGCCTACTCGCCGGTTGAAGCCGCGATCCGACAGGCGTTCTGACGCCCGCGCCACTTCGCCCGGCGCATCGTCCCCGGGCGAAGTGGTGACAAGCTGCTGCCGGCGACGCTACTGTCTCGGCTCACGCACCGCCCAGTGGAGAGAAGCCTTGGACGCCGTGCCGAGAGATGAAGTCGCCCAGTCTGACGACGCCGCGCCTTCCGCGCCGCAGAAGCAGCCGCCGCGCGAGATCGAGCTGAAGCTGGCCGCGTCACCCGCCGCGCTGGAGACCTTGCGCGGCGCTGAGCTGATCGCGCGCCATGCCCGTAACCAGGGCGTCACCCGCCGGCTCGATGCGGTCTATTACGACACGCCCGACCGTCTGCTCGACCGCAACGGCCTGTCGCTGCGTGTGCGCCGCAGCGGCAAGCGCCATGTCCAGACGCTGAAGCGGTCGGGCTCTGGCAGTCCCCTGGCGCGCGACGAATGGGAGGTCGCGCTGCCGGACGGCACGCTCGACCTCACTCTGCTCCCGCTCGCCGAGATCGGCGAACCGCTTGCCAGCCTGTCGGCCGGCCAGCTCGCTCCGGTCTTCGCCACCCGCATCAGGCGGCGCGTGCGCAGGCTCGACTATGCCGGCGCGCTGATCGAGATCGCCTTCGACGACGGCACGATCGAGGCCGGCGAGAACAGCCTGCCGGTCAGCGAGGTCGAACTCGAACTGAAAGAGGGCGAAGCGGCGGTGCTCTACGAGTTCGGGCTCGCCTTGCTCGAAGTCGCACCGCTGCGGCTCGAGACGCAGAGCAAGTCGGCGCGCGGTTATGGTCTCGCCTTCTCGCGCCTGCCGCGGGCGGTCAAGGCGAAGCCGGTCGAGATCACAGAGCAGGACAATGCCGATGCGGCGATCGCCGCGATCCTCGGCAACACCTACAAGCAACTGCTCGGCAATCTCGCACCCGTCGCTGCGCGCTCGGGGCCTGAGGCCGTGCATCAGCTACGCGTGTCGCTGCGTCGCCTGCGCTCGGCGCTCGCGATCTTCAAGCGCGAGGTCGCATCGCCCGCCCTTGTGCCGATCGGGCAGGAGGCGAAGCGCCTCGGCCATGTCCTTGGGCCGGCGCGCAACTGGGACGTCTTCATCACCCAGACCGTGCCGGATATCGAGGCCGGGGGCCTCGACGATGCGGGGCTCTCGGTGCTTCGGACGGCAGCCGAGCCGCACCAGGCCAAAAGCTATGCCGCCGTCGAGGAGCGGCTGGCGGATGCGCGCACGAGCCGCTTCCTTCTGTCCTTCGGTGCCCTGATCGAGCGCCGCGGCTGGCGGAGCGGCCTCGCCAGCGAGACCATGGCGGTGCTGGCCGAGCCGGCCACCGATTTCTCAGGACGCGTATTGGCGCGAACCCATCGCAAGGCACTGAAGCGCGGTCGTGGCTTCGGCAGCCTCCATCCCGAGGCGCGCCACGAGCTGCGGCTGGCATTGAAGAAGCTGCGCTACACCACCGAGTTCTTCCTGCCGCTTCATGACGGCGGGCAGGCGCGCAAATATCTCGCTCGGCTGTCGCGGCTGCAGGACGCGCTCGGCCTCGCCAACGACGCGGCGACAACGCAGCATCTGCTCGCGGATTTGCGCGGCGGCAAGGCGATCGGGTCGGAGCTCCAGTTCGCCGCCGGCGCCGTGCATGGCTGGCAGTGCCGCCAGACCATCGAGGCCGGCCGCGGGCTCAAGAAGCGCTGGCGCAGGTTCGAGGCGACGACGCCGTTCTGGACCTAGAGCGTGCGGACTTTACACGGAACCACCATCGTCATCCTGGGCGCCCAAAGGGCGTCCCGGGATTCATCGTAGAGTTCGGTGCCTTACGATGGATCCCGGACCTGCGCGGCTTCGCCGCTTGTCCAGGATAACGGTGTGTGATTCCGCGTGAAATCCACATGCTTGAGAGCCGAATCCGATCAGCCGGCCTTCCTTGTCACGATCGTCAATTCGCCCTCGTTGTTCACCTGGGCGAGCACGACGTCACGCGACGAGAAGCCCTTCGCCTCGATGGCGGATTTCACGGCTGGCGCCTTCTCGATGGCCTGACGCAGCTTCTCGAGTTCGTCCGCGGTGCGGGTCGCGACCAGCTGGTTCACCTGCGCCTTGCTGGCCTCGGGGAGCTCGTCGAGCTCGACCACCTTGACCGACGTGATCGTCGGCGCGGTCGCCGGGGCTTCCTGCGACGAGGCGGGCGGTTTGGTCGAGGGGCGTTCCGTCGAGGGGGCCTGGGCATTGGCCGCGCCGGCCAGAATGGCGGCGGCGCCTGCAGCGGCGATCGTGATCATGCGCATGGGAGCTTCCTTCCATCGGTTGCGGATGAGGAAGCTATCTGACCCCAGAAATGGGATCAGAGGCTGAAGGCGATCAGGTCATTTCGTGACCATATGGCGGCGCTGACGAGGCGATGACCACGCGCCCCGCCACAAAACTCAGGCCGCGTCCAGCCCGTAGAGCGAGTGCAGGGTGCGGACCGCGAGCTCGGTATAGGCGGCATCGATCAGCACCGAGAACTTGATCTCGGAGGTGGTGATGGCGCGGATGTTGATGCCCTTCTCGGCCAGCGCCCGGAAGGCGCGCGCCGCGACGCCGGCATGGCTCCTCATGCCGACGCCGATCGCGGAGATCTTCACCACGTCGGTCGCGCCCTGGATGTCCTGGTAGGCGATGCTGTCGTGCTTCGATTCGAGCAGGCCCTTGGCGCGCTCGTAATCGGCGGTCGGCACGGTGAAGGTGATGTCGGTGGTCGCCTGATCGTCGGAAACGACCTGGATGATCATGTCGACATTGATGTTGGCGTCGGCGAGCGGCCCGAAGATCGCCGCAGCGACGCCGGGCTTGTCGGCGACACGCCGGAGCGTGATCTGGGCTTCATCGCGCGAGAACGCGATGCCGGTGACGATCTGCTGTTCCACGATGTCGTCCTCGTCGCAGATGAGGGTGCCTGGATTGGGATTGTCGGGGTCGTCGAAGGAGGAGCGCACATAGGTCGGCACGCGCTGGACCATGGCGATCTCGACCGAGCGCACCTGCAGCACCTTCGAGCCGAGAGAGGCCATCTCCAGCATCTCTTCGAACGAGACCTTGTCCATGCGCCGGGCCTTCGGCACGACGCGCGGGTCGGTCGTATAGACGCCGTCGACATCGGTGTAGATGTCGCAGCGATCGGCCTTGAGGCCGGCGGCGAGCGCGACTGCGCTGGTGTCCGAGCCGCCGCGGCCGAGCGTGACGATGCGGTGGCTGCGCGGGTTGATGCCCTGGAAGCCGGAGCAGACCGCGATCTCGCGGTTGCGGTCGAAGCCGGCGAGGATGCCGGCGCCGTCGACGCCCTCGATGCGGGCCGAGCCATGCGCGTCCGAGCCGTAGAGCGGGACCTGCCAGCCCTGCCAGGAGCGGGCGGGGAGGCCCATCTCCTGCAGCACGATCGCCATCAACCCGGAGGTGACCTGCTCGCCCGAGGCGACGACGACGTCGTACTCCGCCGGATCGTGCAGCGCCGAAGCTTCCTTGGCCCAGGCGACGAGCTCGTTGGTCTTGCCCGACATCGCCGAGACCACGACCGCGACCTGGTTGCCGGCGTCGAATTCGCGTTTGACGTGGCGGGCCGCGTTCTTGATGCGCTCGACAGTGGCGACCGAAGTGCCGCCGAATTTCATCACCAGACGGGCCATGACGTCCAAGAGCTCTCAGCAACGGGCCCGGCGCGGCGCCGGGACAAATAGCGCCCTCGCGCCAAGCGAAGGGCGCGTGTCCATGCCGGGCGCAGGCGGTGCTGTCAATGCGGCGCGCCTTTATGCGGCGTTCTTCTTGAGCCACTCGCGCAGTGCGTCATTGACCCGCGACTGCCAGCCGGGTCCGGTCGCTCGGAGCTTCTCGACGAGATCCATATCGAGCCGAATCGAGATCGCTTCCTTGGTTCGGATTGGACCGCGTTTACGAACCTCTTCCCTGAAGGTGGCGGCTAGGTCAGGAAAGACGTCGGAAAAAGGACGAGCTCTGCGGAAATCCTCCTTGGTCCATTCCGGATTGTCGGAGACCGCATCCCAATCCTCTTTGCTGTAGCCTTGGCCCGGGACAAATTCCTTTTGGAGTTTAGGCATTCAGATGCCTCCTTTCCTTGGGATTGGCGGGGCGCATACTGATCACCGAGATGGCTTCCGAGCCGAGAGGTACAAAGATGACAGCTGTCACAAGCGCGCCCTCATAGACGCCAATGGCTCGCATCCGCCCGGAATGTCCCGGCAAAACCACCGCCCGCAAGAAATAGTCGAGGTCGAGCGCGGCAAAATCGAGCTGGTGCTTGGCGATGTTCGCGAGCCGCTTCGGCTCATCCCAGACGATCTTCATCAAACTCGTATATACGATATGGGCAGCGCGATGACAAGGGCGTGCGCGTCACGCTCGCCTGTCTTTTGTTGCGGGTGTAGAGGTCCAGACAGATTGCCGGCACATCAGCCGGTCCCGCAGGAAGGATCACGCATGGCTGCCGCCGCGAGCGCCTCCACCATCGACCCCGCCGAGGTCGCGCGCTTCGACGCGCTGGCCAGGAGCTGGTGGGACCCGAAGGGGCCGATGGCGGTGCTGCACAAGTTCAATCCGGTGCGGCTCGCCTTCATCCGCGACCTCGTCTGCGAACGGCAGGGGCGCGATCCGAAATCGCTGCAGGCGCTGAAGGATCTGAGCATCGTCGATATCGGCTGCGGCGGCGGCGTGCTCTCCGAGCCGCTGGCGCGCCTGGGCGCGCGGGTGACGGGGCTCGACCCCGCAACGACCAATATCGCCGTGGCACGGGCGCATGCGCAGAAGGCCGGCGTTGCGGTCGATTATCGCGAGGAGACGATCGAGTCGGTCGTCGCCTCGGGTGCACGGTTCGACATCGTGCTCGCCATGGAGGTGGTCGAGCACGTCGCCGATGTCGAGGCCTTCGTCGCCTCCTGCTGCGCCGCGGTGAAGCCGGGCGGTCTGCTCGTCATGGCGACGCTCAACCGCACGCTGAAATCCTATGCACTCGCCATTGTCGGCGCCGAATACATCCTGCGCTGGCTGCCTCGTGGCACGCATGATTGGGAGAAGTTCGTCACGCCGGACGAGCTGGAAGCGGCGATCGAGACCGGCGGGCTCTCGGTCTTCGCCCGCGAGGGTGTCGCCTACAATCCGCTGGCCGACCGCTGGTCGCGCTCGCGCGATCTCGACGTCAACTACATGCTGGCGGCCGCCCGCCCGGCCTGATCGCCCTCAGGCCGCGAGGCGAGCCTCCAGCGCCGCGAGGTCGTTGACGAACCAGAGTGCCTGCCCCTGGTTGCTCTCGTAGACGAAGTTGCGCAGGGCCTTGCTTTGCGCGCAATGGGCGGAGATGTCGCCAATGATCGTCAGGCGCATCCGGTAATTGACGAATTTCTGCGCGACCTCGCCGGCGAGCCGCGTCGCGAGCTGGAAGAAGGCGGGATCGAGCCGCGCGACCGGGATCGCCACCATCGTCGCCTCAGCCGCCCAGGCCGCGCCGAGGAAGTCGTTGATGTCGCGCTCGGCTGCGAGCGGCGGGCCGTCCTCGGCGCATATCAGCACGATCGTGCCGTGAAGCTCTCGAATCATGTCCATGGCGGCGATATCGCTATAGTGTCGGCGCGAGGCAAGCGTGGAGAGTACCGGCTGCCTTTTTCTCTTGTTTTTTGCGCTGCGGCATAATTCGATAGGCGTATGGCGCAGTGCAGCAATGGTCTGCATGATGCCGGCAACGCCGCCGGAATGAGGCGTGGCGACAAAGGGAGAGAGCGAATGTCGAAGCTGCAACCAGTCGCGAAGCCGGCCCTGAAGGATCTCTACGAGCTCGGCGAATTGCCGCCGCTCGGCCATGTCCCGGCCAACATGTACGCCTGGACGATCCGCCGCGAGCGCCATGGCCCGCCGCAGGACAGCTTCAAGGTCGAGGTGGTGCCGACCTGGTCGATCGGTGAGGAGGAGGTGCTGCTCCTCGTGATGGCCGGCGGCGTCAACTACAACGGCATCTGGGCCGGCCTCGGCCAGCCGATCTCGCCCTTCGACGTCCACAAGGGCCAGCTCCACATCGCCGGCTCCGATGCCTCCGGCATCGTCTGGGCGGTCGGCTCCAAGGTGAAGCGCTGGAAGGTCGGCGACGAGGTCATCGTCCATTGCAATCAGGACGACGGCGACGACGAGGAGTGCAATGGCGGCGACCCGATGTTCTCCTCCTCGCAGCGCATCTGGGGCTATGAGACGCCGGACGGCTCTTTCGCCCAGTTCTGCCGGGTGCAGTCACGCCAGTTGATGCTGAAGCCGAAGCATCTCTCCTGGGAGGAATCGGCCTGCTATACGCTGACCCTGGCGACCGCTTACCGCATGCTTTTCGGCCACGCCCCGCACACGATCAAGCCGGGCGACAACGTGCTGATCTGGGGCGCCTCGGGCGGCCTCGGCGTCTTCGGCGTGCAGCTCTGCGCGGCCTCGGGCGCCCATGCGATCGGCGTGATCTCGGACGAGAGCAAGCGCGATTACGTGCTCGGCCTCGGCGCCAAGGGCGTGATCAACCGCAAGGACTTCAACTGCTGGGGCCAGATGCCCACGGTCAATTCGCCCGAATACAACGACTGGACCAAGGAGGCCCGCAAGTTCGGCAAGGCGATCTGGGACATCACCGGCAAGAAGGATGTCGACATCGTCTTCGAGCATCCGGGCGAGGCGACCTTCCCGGTCTCCTGCCTCGTCGCCAAGCGCGGCGGCATGATCGTGTTCTGCGCCGGCACCTCCGGCTTCAACATCACCTTCGACGCCCGCTATGTCTGGATGCGGCAGAAGCGGGTGCAGGGCTCGCATTTCGCCCATCTCAAGCAGGCCTCGGCCGCCAACCAGTTCGTGCTCGACCGCCGCGTCGACCCGTGCATGTCCGAGGTCTTCCCCTGGGACAAGATCCCGCTCGCCCATCACAAGATGTGGAAGAACGAGCATGCGCCCGGCAACATGGCTGTGCTGGTCTACGCTCCGCGCACCGGCCTGCGCACCTATGAGGACGTGGCCGAGGCGCTGGAGGGCTGAGCGGCCCGCCTCAGCCTCGCTTGCGCGTCAGCGAGACGATGACGAGGCCGGCCAGCACCACGAGGCCGCCTGCGATCTCGCGCAGGCCGACACTTTCGCCGAGCAGCGTGACGCCCATCAGGATCGTCCAGAACGGCACGAGATAGCCGTTCATCGAGCCGAGCACCGGCCCGGCGCTGCGCAGGATCATCATGTAGAGCAGGATCGGCAGCGCGGTGGCGAAGATCCCTAGCGCCAGCAGTGGCAGGGCAAGACCGGGTGCGGCGGCGAAGGCGGCCGGACCGGAGAGGCCGAGCACAAGGACGAGCGTCGGCAATCCCGAAAAGACCTGCTGGCCGAGCGCGAGCCGACCCGGCTGAACCTTCGGGATGCCGCGAACATAGAGGTTGCCGAGCGCATAGCTCAGCGCTGTCACGGCCATGGCAAGCGTGCCCATCGCGCTTGGCGTGCCCGAGGCGAAGGCGGCGGGACCGAGCAGGATCGCCATGCCGGAGAAGCCGATCAGCACGCCGATGGCGCGCTTGGCCGAGAGGCGCTCGTCGGCGAATAGCAGATGTGCCAGCATGGCGACGATCAGCGGCGTGCAGGCCTGGATCAGCGAGGTCAGCGAGGCCGTGATCTGGGTCAGTGCATAGGCGGTCAGTGTGTTCGGGATCGCGCCCTGCAGCAGGCCGAGCACCGCCCAGTCGCGCCATTCACGGCCTTGTGGCAGCACGTTCTCGCCGCGCGAGGCGAGCCAGAGCCCGAGCAGGGCCGCGCCCATCAAACCGCGCAAGGCGGTCAGCGCCAGCGGTGAGATCTCCGCGCCGATCAGCTTCATCAGCAGGAAGGACGAGCCCCACAGGCAGGAGCAGAGCAGCATCTGCCCGAGCAGCAGCGCCGTGCCGCCGGGCAGGGAAGGTGAGGGTTGGCCGGGCAGCACCTGCGACATCTGGACACTCGATTGCTGCCTCTGCGGGAGGCTGATCGTGCAACAAGCGCCGCTATCATTGAAAGTCCGATTTCGGAAACGGCGACGACATGCTTTCGGCACGCCGCCTAAACGAAGCGGCCAGCCCAATGGACCGGCCGCCTCGGCGTCCAGGCCTGCTCAGTTCCAGCCGGATTGCTGCTCGCAGGCCTTGCGGGCGTTCGGGTTGGCTTTCTCCCACTGCGTGATCGAGCGGGTCTCGTTGTCGCTCATCTTGCCGTTCATGCAGGTGCAATAGGTGTTGACGACGCTGGCCGCGACCTTCGCGTCCTTGTTGTCGCTCAGGCACTGGTTGACCCATTTCTTGTCGTCGGCGCTCTGCGCGAAGGCGGCCGCGCTCGCCAGCACGCTGCCAGCCAGGAGCAGCGCCGAAAGCTTGAATGTCATGGTGAAACCTCATCGGTGACCGCCTCGTCCGGCGGCGCCGCGATAGGTTGCGCGCGGGCTGGACCAGTCAACCGGCCGGCTTGAACGGCAGTTCACAACAGAGCCTCTCGCGCCGCTTCCGGCCGCTTGGCACCCCCTGCGGTGGACGATGGTTCACAACTCGGCCAGCACATCCCCCGGCGACTTCTCCGGCGCCCGGCTCAGCGCGATCGCGGCGTTGAGCTCGGCGCCATAGAGGAAGATCGCCGCCAACCAATACAGGAAGACGAGCGCGATCATCGCAGTGGCGAGGCCGGCATAGGTGGTGACATAGGCTCCGGCGAAGGAATCGAGGTACCAGCCGAAGGCGATGCCGCCGATCAGCCAGACCACCAGCGTCATCAGGATGCCCGGCCACATCGCGCCGATATGCGGGGCCCGGGCTGGCAGCAGCTTGTGCGCGACGCTGAGCGCCAGCACGATCAGCACGGTCGCGCCCGCGATCCGCAGGAAGGCGAGCAGGAAGCCGAGCGGCGCCAGCGCCGGCGCGAAGCCGACGATGCCGCGCCAGAGCAGCGGGCCGAGCACGACCAATAACGAGAAGGCGAGCATGAAGACCGCGCCCCCGATCACATAGGCGATCGATTCCAGTCGCGTGCGCCACCAGCTGCGCCATTCATAGGCCTCGTAGGCGCGGTTGAGCCCGATCCTGACAGCCTCGACCCCCGACGATGAGAAGTAGAGCGCCAGGATCGCACCGAGCGTCAGCGCGTCCTTGCGCACTGCGGTCAGCACCGAGCGGACCTCGCGGGCGATCGGCTCGGCGACTTCGCGCGGCCAGGCCTCGAGCAGCAATTGCGCGGCTTCGTCGGCCGCGGCCTGCGAGCCAAAGAAGCCGCCGAGCGCGGTGACGATAATCAGGAACGGGAACAGCGACATCAGCACCGATAGGGCGATGTGGCTGGCGATCGCCCAGCCGTCATGGGCGATGAAGCGCTCGAAGGCGAGGGCGGGGGCGGAAGGGAGCGACATGCGGGTCTCGGAGGACAGGGCGCTGATTGTCGCTGCTTCGAAGCGGCTGGCAAGGGCAGCGCCCGCTTCTCTCTTCGCAGGCACCTCCGCGAAAGCAGACCAAGACACGCGAACCCCTCCCCCTTGTGGGGAGGGGCAGGGGTGGGGGTCGAAAAGCCGGAGCGATCGACAAACTCTGATGGCGCTGTCGCTGCTGCCAGCCCCATTTTCTGCCGACGATCGCCAAGCGGCACCACCCCCATCCCCAACCCTTCCCCACAAGGGGGAAGGGAGGAGTTCAGGCGACCGGCCCTTTCGCAGAGGAATCCTTGCGGGAGAAGGGAGAGGGGCGCATCCCGAACATGCCGTCACGGCGTCCATGGCGACGACAACGGCCCCCTTCCGGCCTATCAGGCGCCTAGAAGGTTGCCGCAATGTTCGATTCCCCACTCTTCCTGCGCCTGTCGCCGGCGCTCTTCGTCTTCCTCTGGTCGAGCGGCTGGATCGTCGCCGGCTATTCGGCGCGCTATTCCGACGCGCTGACCTTCCTTTCGGTGCGCTTCGCCTGTGCCGGTCTTGCGCTCGCCGCGCTCGCCTTCGCGCTCGGGGCGCCCTGGCCGAAGAGCCGGCGCGCCATCATCGATTGCGCCATTGCCGGCATCCTGCTGCACGCGATCTATCTCGGCGGCGTCTGGTGGGCGGTGCGCCACGGGCTGCCGGCCGGCGTCTCCGGGCTGATCGCCGGTTTGCAACCGGTGCTCACCGCGTTGTTCGCGCCCTTGATCGTGCGCGAGCACATCTCGCCGATCCGCTGGCTCGGCGTCGTCTTCGGCTTCATCGGCGTCGCGCTGGTGCTGGAGCCGAAGCTGGTCGGCGTCTCGCCCGAGGCGCTGTCCGCCATCGCCTTGCCGATCATCGTCAACGTCGTCGGCATGTTCGCCGTCACCTTCGGCTCGTTCTGGCAGAAGGCGCGCATCGTCGAGGGCGACCTGCGCACGGTGACGGCGGTGCAGTACATCGCCGCCTTCCTGTTCACGCTGCCCTTCGCCTGGCTGCTCGAGCCGATGCGGATCGAGTGGAACCTGACCATGGGCCTGGTCCTGGCCTGGTCGGTGCTGGCGCTCTCGCTCGGTGGAATCGGCCTCTATCTCGTGCTGATCCGCCGGGGGCAGGTCTCGCGCATCGCGACCTTCCTCTATCTCGTGCCGCCGGCAGTCGCGGTCGAAGCCTGGCTGCTCTTCGGCGAGACGCTGACTCCGATCCAGCTCGTCGGCATGGCGGTCGCCGTATTCGGCGTCGTGCTCGCCAGCCGCAAATAGCACTGCTTCCGCAAGCTCGAGGCGGTCGCTTGAAGGTTGGACACATCCCGTCCCCCCGCTTGCGGTGGGGAAGGGTTAGGGATGGGGGGCCGGAAAGCAGGGTTCGACCATCTGTCTAGTTCAGTGCCGAGCGGCACTGCCCCCCACCCAACCCTCCCCACCGCAAGCGGGGGGAGGGCTTGTGCCCTTTGGCAACCGTGGGCTTCTCGATCGATTGTTCCGTCCGCGTCATCGCCGGTGCGATCTCCGGGTTCCCGGAAGCCGGTCGATGCTGTAGCCAGAGAGCATGAGGCGGCGCGGTTCCGCCACGACGGCGACAGGGACGAGACGACCATGGCTGTGACGACCGACACTCTTGCTGGCGCCTTCATCGGCGCTCGCCGTGGCCACAAGCTGGTCGACATCGCAACCTTGCCGGTTCCCGCCGATGTCGATGCCGGCTTCGCCGCGCAGGCCGAGGTCAACCGCGGCATGGGCTACCCGCTCGCCGGCTGGAAGGTCTCGCTCGGCGAGGGCGGCCGGCCGATGGCCGGCCTGATGCCGGGGCCCTATCTCAAATCGGGCGACACCTATCGCGGCGTGCACGGGGCCGAGCTGCGCGTCGAGATCGAACTTGCCATCCGGCTCGGGCGCGACATGCCGCTCCGGCCCGGCCAGCCCTATACCCGCGAGGAGCTGATCGAGCATTGCGACGCGGCCCTCGTCGGCATCGAGATCGTCGAGAGCCGCATCGCCGACTGGACCAATGTGCCGTTCCCGCTCTGGCTCGCCGATGCCATGGGCCATGGCGGCTACCTCATCGGCCCCGAGGTTCCCTTCAGCATCTTCGACGACGTTCCGGCCCTGACCTGCACCGTCGAGCTCGACGGCGACGTGCTCTATGAGCGCCAGGCGCTGCATGCCAATGGCGATCCGCTGGTCACCGCGCTCGCCTGGGCCAATCGTCCGGTCGAGGGGCCGCTCGGCCCGCTCAAGGCCGGCCAGATCATCACCACCGGCAGCCTCTGCGGCGGCGTGCTCGCGCCGACGGTCGGCCCGGTGATCGCCCGGCTCGACCCGGTCACGGCGATCTCATTCGCGCTGGCTGAGCAGGGCGACTGAGACCAGGCCGCGGTCCGATCGTTGGCCGTTCGGTAAAGTCCGGATGGCCAACGATTCGTTCAGATTTTCGGTTGAACGTGCGCTAATTCCGAGCGTCGAATTGTGATCAATTGGAGGCGCGATCACAAAATCAACGCATTCGCTGCGTTCTAGTTCGGTTGCGTTGGAGGTTTGATGCGGTCATGGCGAAGGCGGGGGATCGGACTAGCTGGCGGGGGCGTCTGCGCTTTCGCGGCGATTCTTGCCGGTGATGCCTCGCCTGCGCGGGCATTCGACCTGTCATCGCTCGACGTCTTCAATCTCTTCGGCACGAAGGACAAGCCGCCTCCGGTCAGCGAGGCGACGGTACCCTATGAACTGCGCTTCGAGCTCGGCGATGTGCCCGATGCCAGCTCGCTGAAACGCAGTCTGCAGGACGCCTCTCTGCTCTATCGCCTGCGCGAGGATGCGCCGCCGGATGGCGAGACCCTGGCGCGCCGCGCCGCCGCCGACATCAACCCGCTGATCGATGCGCTCTGGGCCCAGGGCTATTTCAACGCGCAGGTCGCAATCGCGGTCGATGGCGTCGCGGTGACGCAGGCCGGCGAGCCGCCGCCTGGTCTCGCCCCCACCGCCGAGCGCTACCGCAACCGCTCCCCGGCGCCGATCGTGGTCACGGTCGATCCCGGGCCGCAATTCGCGCTGCGCAATGTCGACATCGTGCCGGGCGCGCGCCGCGATCCCACAGCGGTGATTCCCGACCCTGGCAAGGTCTCGGGTCTCGTGCCCGGCGCGCCCGCGACCTCGTCCTCGATCCGCGCCGCCCAGGCCGCGCTCGTCGACTATTGGCGCGGCAAGTCCCGCCCGCTCGCCCGCGTCGTCGAAGTCCGCCCCGTCGTCGACCATGCCGCAAAGACGATGGACGTCGCGCTCGTCGTCGATCCCGGTCCCGTCGCGGGCTTCGGCGACGTCTCGGTCACCGAGACCGGCGACATTCCGGCCGAGGTGATCCGCTCCTTCATCTATCTCGAGCCGGGCGAGCCCTATTCACCGAAGGCGCTGACGGATACGCGCAAGTCGATCGCGACGATTCCCGCCGTCGGCTCGGTGCGCATCCGCGAGGGCACGACGCTCGATCAGGGCGGCAATCTGCCGATCTTCGTCGAGGTCAACGAACGGCCCAAGCGCCTGCTCGGCTTCTCGGCCCGCTATTCGACCATCGATGGCCCGGCGGTGAAGACCTATTGGGAGCACCGCAACCTCTTCGGCGGCGCCGAGCGCTTGCGGCTGGAGGCCTCCGTCTTCCTCGCGCCGCGCATCGACGGCACCAAGATCCAGCGCTTTGGCGATTTCGAGCCGACCGATCTCGGCGCCCGTTTCTCCGCGAGCTTCCTGAAGCCGGCGCTCGGCGGCAGCCGCAACGACCTGCTGATCGATGCGAGCGGCGTGCGCGAGCGCGTCGGCACCAACCGCTATGGCGGCTACACCGCGCGCTACGCCAACATCACCACCGCCATCCGCCATCGCTTCAGCGACGTCTTCTCGATCCAGGCCGGCATCGAGGCCGAACGCGGCCAGACCAGCGATGTGCTCGGCCAGGTCGACTACATGCTGCTCGGCGTGCCGCTGTCGCTGCGCTACGACTCGACCGACAGCCAGCTCGACCCGACCCGCGGCATCAGAGTTGCCGCCTCGGTCACGCCCTATGCCGCCTTCGGCGACAGCGATGCGCCCTTCGTCCAGAGCAAGGCCTCGGTCTCCGGCTACTACGCCCTCGACGAGGACGCCCGCTATGTGCTCGCCGGCCGGATCGGGCTGGGCTCGATCGGTGGTGCTGCGCTCGACGAGGTGCCGGCGACGCGGCGCTTCTATGCCGGCGGCGGCGGCTCGGTGCGCGGCTACGCCTATCGCACGCTCTCGCCGCTCGGCCCGCTCAATCACCTGACCGGTGGGCGCAGCCTGTTCGAGGCCTCGGTCGAGGCGCGCATCAAGATCACCAACACGATCGGCATCGTGCCCTTCTTCGACGCCGGCATGGCGTTCGAGTCGCAATTCCCGAACTTCAAGGAGAAGATGCAGTACGCTGCCGGCCTCGGCCTGCGCTACTACACGCCGATCGGGCCGATCCGTGTCGATGTCGCAGCCCCGCTCAACCCGCGCAAGGGCGACAAGCCGGTCGCACTCTATATCAGCATCGGGCAGGCCTTCTGATGGGTGCGCTCCGTTTCTTCGTCAGAGCGCTGGCAAGCTGGAAATCGGCACGCGGATCCGCGACCCGTCCTCTCCCCCCTTGTGGGGGAGAGTTAGAGAGGGGGGTAGTCAGCCGTGAGGCCGATCGCGGGCGATTCAGCGCTCACCCAGTCACCCCCCTCCCAACCCTCCCCCACAAGGGGGGAGGGCTAGCGCCTCTCCGTCGTCTGCCGGGCCTGCTCGCCGGCCTCGCGGCGCTCGTCATCGCTGCGGCGCTGGTCCTGGTCACCGGCCTCGGCGGTTTCGCCCAGAACGCCGGCGAGCGCGGCGTGCTGGCCGACCTGATCTCCAAGGCGCTTTCGACCGATGGCAGCCAGGTCGCGATCGGTGCCGTCGATGGCGCGCTCTCGTCCGACGCGACCATCCGCGACATCGTCATCTCCGATCGCGACGGCCCCTGGCTCCGGCTCGACCGGGCCCGGCTGATCTGGACCCGTTCGGCGCTGCTGCTGCGCCGGCTCGAGGTCAACCGGCTCGAGATCGGCAAGCTCGAGATCCTGCGCAAGCCGCTGCCGGATCCCGCCGCTGCGGCGGCGCAGGCCAATGCTGGGCCGATCCTGCCCGAATTGCCGCTCAAGGTGATCATCGAGGCCTTCCAGCTCGGCGAGCTCGCGCTGGGGCCTACCGTGATCGGCGCGCCGGCCAGGCTGTCGGCGACGGGTGCGGCCCGTCTCGGCCCGCCGAACGAGGGGCTCGATTTCCGGCTTGCCGGCCGGCGTCTCGACATGGGCGGCACCCTGGACGTCAATCTGCGCTTCGTGCCGCAATCGACGCAGCTCCAGCTCGCGCTCAAGCTCGACGAGCCGGCGGGCGGCCTGATCTCGACTATCGCAGACCTGCCGGACCGGCCGCCGGTCAAGCTCGACCTCACCGGCGACGGTCCGCTCGACCGCTTCCGCGCGACGCTCGCCTTCACCGCCGGCCCGACCATCGGCGCCAACGGCACCGCCGATCTCAGCCGCCAGGGCACGGCGCGCCGTCTGCTGCTCGCGCTCGATTCGCGCATCGCCGGTCTGATGCCGCCGCCGGTCGCGCCGGTGTTCGAGGGCTCGACCCGGCTCGACGGCACGGTGGCCTTCGCCGACACCGGTGCCATTTCGGTCGACCAGATGGCGCTGGTCTCTGCGCTGGCGCGGCTCGACATCAACGGGCTCTACGGCGCTGACAAGACGCTCGACTTCAAGGTAACGGCTGCCGCACGTCCCAATGCCGAGGGCCGCACCGTCGCCTCCGGCGCCGAGATCGCCAAGCTCGCCTTCGATGCGACGATCCGGGGTCCGGCCGCTGGCCCGCGCGTCAACGCCAGCCTGCAGGCGGAGGGCGCCAGTGTTCCGGCCGGCAAGCTCGGCAAGCTTGATTTCACCTTCACCGCGACCCCGACCGGCGCCCTCAATGATCCGGCGACGCGCACCGTGCTGGTCTCCGATGGGGAAGCCTCCGGCGTCGCGCTCGCCGATCCCGGTTTGGCCCGCTTCGTCGGCGACCGTCTGCGCTTCACCTTGCGCGGTACTGCGTCGGAAGGCGGAGGCGGCGTATTCGAGACGCTGAAGCTTTCCTTCGGCGGGGCCGAGCTCGGCTATGTCGGCCGCCTTGACCCGGCCCGCATCCTCGGCAAGGTCGAGGCGCGCTTGCCCGATCTCTCGCGGCTCAGCACGCTGGCCGGCCGCCCGCTCAAGGGCGCCGCCACTGTCGCCGCCGATGTCGATGCCGAGCCGAAGCGCAGGCTCTATGCCGTCAAGCTCGATGGCGGCGCCGAAGCGCTGGCGCTCGGCCAGGAGGCGCTCGACCGCCTGCTCGCCGGCAAGCTCACACTCGGCGGCGAGATCAGGGTGCCCGGCAGCAGTGGCCTCGTCGTGAACGGCCTGCGCATCGCTGGAACCCATGTCGCGGCGACGGCCGACGGCGCGCTTGGCGCCCAAGGATCGAGCCTGCGCGCCAACATCGCGATTCCCGATCTGCGCCGTGCCGACCCGAAGCTGTCGGGGCAGGGCGCTTTCGATGCGACGCTGACCGGCCCGCTCGACAAACTCGACGCCACGCTTCGGGCCGGGATCAGCAATGCGACCGCGCTCGGTCGGCCGGTGCCGCGCCTGACGCTCGATGCGATCCTGCGCGACCTGCAGGGCGCGCTGTCCGGCGACGCCAAGCTCTCCGGCGAGGTCGATGGCCGGCCGGCGACGGGCGTCTTGCGCTTTGCCAAGCGCGACCCAGGTGGCTGGGCGCTGCCGCAGCTCGACATCGCGATCGGCTCGGTCGTGCTGAATGGCGCCCTCGATCTCGACGCCAGCAATCTGGCCGAGGGCAACCTCAAGCTCGTTGCGCGCAATCTCGACGATCTCTCGGCGCTGGCGCTTGCCAAGCTTGGCGGCCGGATCGAGGCCGATGTGAAGCTGGCGCGTCCGACCGGCGGCCAGAATCTGGATCTGAAGGCCAGCGCGCAGAAGCTTGTCGCGCCTAGTCTTTCGCTCGATCGGCTCGATGCCGATGTCGCCATCGTCGATGCGCTGCGCAAGCCGCTGATCAATGGCACTGTCCAGGTCGATCGTGCCGTGATCGCCGGCGAGCCGGTGAGCGCGATCCGCCTCGTCTCGAAGGGCGCCGCCGACGCCAGCGACATCAGCCTCGACGCCACCGCTCGCGGCTTCTCGCTCGCCTCCAAGGGCCGGCTTTCGGTCGCCGAGCCACTGCGCTTCGACCTCGCCAGCTTCACCGCGACCCGCGATGGCCGCCGTATCGCGCTGGCGAAGCCGGCGAGCTTCATCGCCACCGATGGCGGCGTCGCGATCCGCGACCTCGCCATCGCGCTGGATGGTGGCCGGATCGCACTCGACGGCGAGGCCGGCAAGACCCTTGATTTGCGCTTCGCCGCGCAGAACGTGCCGCTCTCGGCCGCGCGCCTTGCTTCGCCGACGCTCGATCTCTCCGGCACGCTCGATGCCGAGGCGACGATCAAGGGCACGCCCGAAGCTCCTACCGGCCCGTGGCGGGTACGCATTGCCCGCCTCGTCGCGCCGCAGACGCGCTCTGCCGGCCTGCCGCCGATCGAGATCGCCGGGCAGGGCGTGCTCGACGGCCGCCAGACCAGCCTCGACGCCAGCCTGAACGCCGGCCGCTTCGTCAGCCTGACCGCGAAGGGCACGGCACCGCTCGGCGGCGACGGCGCGCTCGACCTCGCCATTCAGGGCCGCGCCGATGCGGCGCTCGCCAACACCCAGCTCGCCGCCGACGGCAGGCGCTTGACCGGCCAGCTCGCGCTTGACTTGCGCGCCGGTGGCACACTCGCCGCGCCACGCCTCTCCGGTGGCGCGACGCTCTCCGGCGGCAGCTTCAGCGATGCGCTGCAGGGCGTGAAGCTGACCGGGCTCGAAGCGCGCCTCGCGGCCAATGGGCCCGAGCTGGTGATCGAGCGCTTCGCGGCGCAGACGCCGGGAGGCGGCACGCTTTCCGCCCGCGGCAACGTCAAGCTCGATCCCGAGGCCGGTTTCCCCGGCACGATTCGCATCGAAGGCAGGCGCGCCCAGCTCGTCGACAGCGGTCTGGTCCGGGCGGTCACCGATCTCAACCTCGATCTCACCGGCCCGCTGGCACAGCGGCCGCGCATCGCCGGGCGTCTCGACGTCGCGACCATCGAGGTCGCGGTGCCCGACCGCCTGCCGTCGAGTTCGAGGCCGATCGACGGCATCCGCCACGTCAATGCCAAGGGCCAGGCCGCAGCCCGGCTCGCGGCTGAGCGCAAGGCGCGCGCGGCCGCGAGTCGAAAGGGTGCTCGCGCGCCGGCCTTCGACGCCGTGCTCGACATTACCGTCTCGGCGCCCGGGCGCGTCTTTATCCGTGGCCGCGGCATCGACGCCGAGCTTGGCGGTGACTTGCGTGTGGCGGGAACCTCCGGCGCGCCGGCGCTGACCGGCGGCTTCGAGCTTCGGCGCGGGCGGCTCAGCATCGCCAGCCAGCGTCTCGATTTCAGCCGTGGGCGTCTGACCTTCTCCGGCGACGTCATGCCGACGCTCGACTTCGTCGCCGAGACCCGCGCCGCAGACGTCACTGCCCGGATCATCATCTCGGGTGAGGCGTCGGCGCCGGAATTCACCTTCTCCTCCACACCCGAGCTGCCGCCGGACGAGGTGCTCTCGCGCCTGCTCTTCGCCCGGGCTTCCGGCTCGCTCTCGCCGTTCCAGGCCCTGCAGCTCGCCCAGACCGCGGCGCAGTTCTCCGGCGCCGGCGGCGACGACGTCTTCGAGCGCATCCGTCGCTCGCTCGGCGTCGACAACCTCGATGTCCAAATGGGACCGGGTGGGCCGACGGTCGGCGTCTCGCGCGCGATCTCTGACAATGTCACGCTTGGCGTGAAGGCCGGCGCCAAGCCCGAGGACAGCGGCGTCTCGGTCGGCATCGATGTGACGCGCCGCCTGAAACTCCAGGCCGAGACCAATGCGGACGGCAGTGCGGCCGTCGGCGTCGGGGCCGAGTGGGAATACTGACGTCCCGACTCAATCGCTGAGATGACGCCGCAGATTCGCAGCCGGAATGGCGGATAGGCGGCTCTGGAAAGCCCGCAAACGAGCCTATGCGGTTAACGCTCTCTTAAGTTCGGCGGTCAAAGCGTGGCCGAGGTGCAACACCGGAGGGCAAAGCGGGTTCGCGGTGGGGACTGTGGCGTGATCGTGGTTGATCGTGGGCCGGGCATTCGTAATGGTGAGCGTGCGGCGGGACGTTCCCGGTCGCTGTTTTTCGTCTTCGCCTCCGAACGGTTCGGGGACGCGGGCGAAAGACCGGGATAAGCGGGTTCGCTGGTTTGGTCTCCTGGGGCCGCCGGCAAGGAACGCGCCGACGCCCGAGGGTCTCGAAACTCTTTTGGAGGTTATCAAATGAAGCTCGTAAAGAGCCTCCTCCTCGGTTCCGCCGCCGGCATCGCCGCGGTTGCCGGGGCTCAGGCCGCCGACCTTCCTTCGCGGAAGGCCGCACCGGTCGAATACGTTCGCGTTTGCTCCGCCTACGGCGCAGGCTTCTTCTACATCCCGGGCACCGACACCTGCCTTCGCGTTGGTGGCCGTGTTCGCGCTGAGTACACCATCGGTTCGCGCTACGGCGACACCGGCGACGGCTACGGCACCCGCTCGCGCGGTCGTCTGAACGTTGACGCCCGCACCGCGACTGCCTATGGCACGCTGCGCACCTTCTTCCGCTACGAGCTGACCGTCAGCTCCGGCTTCTACAACAGCACGGCCGCCGGCGGTAACCAGGGCATCGTCTCCCCGGGCAACCCGCGTCCGACCGCCACTCCGGGCGCTGGCAGCCTGTTCGCGAACGCGACTCAGTCGAACCTCGATCTGGCCTTCGTCCAGTTCGGCCCGATCACCGCTGGTCGCGCTCAGTCGTTCTTCGACTTCTACGCCAACGACCTGACCTACACGACGGTCCGCACGGCTGACTCGCGTCTGAACCTGTTGGCCTACACCGCCACGTTCGGCTCGGGCTTCTCGGCGACGATCTCGCTCGAAGACCGCGTCACCGGCACCGGTGGTCGTGAGAACGGCGTTGTTGGCCCGGCCGGCGTCAGCCTGCTCGGCACGAACTTCCCCGATGTCGTCGCCTCGCTGCGCGTCGATCAGGGTTGGGGTTCGGCTCAGCTGTCGGGTGCTCTCACCCAGCGCAGCATCAACAATGCGGCTCTCGGCGTCCGGAACGAGGACGAGTGGGGCTTTGCTGTTCAGGGTGGCGTGAAGATCAACCTGCCGATGCTTGCGGCTGGCGATCACCTGTTCCTGCAGGCTGCCTATGCTGACGGCGCTCTCGGCTATCTCGGCTGGGGTGGCGCTTTCGGCTCGGGTCGCATCCTGGCGCAGAACGCCCAGCTCGGCATCGGCGACGTCAGCGTCGACGGTCTCGGCCGCGTCAACACCGCCACCGGCTGGTCGGTTGTCGCTGCTCTGCGTCACTTCTGGACCCCGACCCTGCGGTCGGAGCTGGCCGCGTCGTACTCCGAGCTGAAGCTCGGCTACGTCCTGGCCAACCAGGCGGTCCCGGGCGTGGTTGCCCGTCCGCTTGATCCGAAGGAGCTGATCGTTGCTGGTAACCTGATCTGGTCGCCGGTTTCTGGTCTCGATATCGGTGTTGAGGTTCTCTACACCCGCACCGAGCTGAAGCAGGCCGTTCTGGCCGGCACCGACGCCGGGTTCCGTGGTCCGAACACCATCAAGTCCGACGATGCTTGGGCCGGTCGCCTCCGCATCCAGCGCGACTTCTGATCGATCTTCCGATCGTTCAAGGAAAGCCCCGGGGAAACCCGGGGCTTTTTTCGTTTCCGGAGCGCGGAAACCCTGTCTGTCCCTCACAAGAGCCAGGCGGCCTCTTGCTTGACTTGAGGCTGCGATGGGGCGTGATTGCAGGGGGCCGCGGACGTCCGGATTCGGCGCGAGCGACCCTTCGGACGAGGCGGGGATTTCGGCATGGCGCGAAACGCCGGTTGGCTCTGGGGACTTGTTCCACTGGCCTTGCTCTGGGCGTCAGCCAACGTCCTGAAGACCGAGCCTGTGCGTCGTGACATCGAAGCCAGGGCGCTTGCGGCAAACGCGGTGGCGGGAGCCGCTTCCGGCGCGCGCGGCGTGTCCGTCCGAGTCAGCGGCCGGGATGTCTATCTCGACGGTGAAGCCGTCACGGCCGATGGCGCCAGCAAGGCGCTGGCACAGCTGCAATCGGAATTCGGCGTCCGCCGTGTGCTCGGCGGATTGACGCAGGTCATCGCGCAGAAGCCTTACAGCTGGTCGGCGACACGGCAGGCCAATCTCGTGACATTGTCCGGCTTCGTGCCCGACGAGGCGACTGCCACGGCGAGCGTGTCTGCGGCGCGGGCGCTTGGCCCGGAGCTGCGGGTCGACGACCAGCAGAAGGTCGCTTTCGGTGCGCCGCCCGGCTTCGCCGAACTCGCCGGCAGCCTGATGCGCGATCTCGGACAGCTCTCCGCAGGCAAGGTCGCACTGGACGATACGCGCTATTGCGTCGAGGGCACTGCCGCGACACCACAGAATTTCCTGGCGCTGCGCGAGAGCGCTTCCACCGCTGCTCCGAAGGGCTTCACGCGCGTCGACTGCGCGCTCAGCCCACCGATTGTGGCGCCTTATCGCTGGAGCGCCGAGAAGAGCGCGTCCGGCTCCATTACGATCACGGGCTTCTATCCGTCCGATTCGGCGCGCCGGGAGATCGCAGCGCTGCTTGCTCGCGCCTTCCCGGCCCCCGGCGCGGTGACCGATCGCATGCTGCCGGCCGCCGGAGAGCCGGCGGCTTTCGCCGCCAAGGTGACGCGCGCCGTCGCTGATCTCGTCCGCCTGCGCAGCGGCAAGGTCGAGATCGAAGGCGCCGCCTACCGCATCTCGGGGCAGGGCCCGGAGAATTACGAGGCCTGCGAGGCGTTGAAGCTGAATATCGCGCAGGGCGACGGTCCCGATTCGGTCGCGCTCGCCAGCATTGTCTGCCCGCCGCCTCCGCCACCGGCGCCGAAGAACGAGCCGACTCCCGCCCCGGTGCCGCCCGCCGGCTCGGGCGCTTCGCGGCAACCGACACCGACCGATCCCGCTGCACCGAGCTCGGCCGCCGTGACCGAGCCGCCGGCCTTGCCGCAGCCTGCGCCGCCCGTTGCGGCGGGCTACGGTTTCACCGCCTCGATCGACAGATCCGGCGGCTATCTCACCGGCTATCTGCCCGATGCCGCGGCCAAGGAAGCGATCGCGGCGCTGATCGAAGCCTCGCCGCTGCGTGGGCGCGTCAATGACGAGACCGAGATCCAGCCGGCGGCGCCGACCGGCTTCGGTGTCGCGGCGCGCGCGGTAGTGCTGAACCTGTTGCGGCTCGATCTCGGTTCGGCCAGCGTCGTCGGCCGGGAGATCACTATCCGCGGGCTGACCTGCCGTGCGCTGATCCGCGACGAGGTCGAGACCGATCTCGCGAGCGGCCCGCCGCAGGGCTTTTCCGGCAAGGCCGAGATCGGCATGCGCCAGACCGGTTGCGTCATCGACCCGGCAAGCACCTGCCAGAACGAGCTCGATGCGCTGACGCAGCGCTACTACGTCATCTTTGCCCTGGGAACCGGGGTCACGACTCTCGATCCCGTAACCGAACGGGCAATGACCGAGGCCGCCGCCATCCTGAAGCAGTGCCCCAACACGCGCGTGACCATCGAAGGGCACACCAATTTCGATGGCGAGCGCAGCGGCTTCAACAATCTCGAGCTGTCGAACCGGCGGGCGCAGCGCGTCCGCGAAGAGCTGGTCCGCCGCGGTGTCGCCGCGACGCAGCTCGAGGTCAAGGGCTACGGCACCGACCGGCCGCTGGTTGTCCCGACCGATCCCGAGGCGCGAATCAAGAACCGCCGCGTCCAGTTCACCGTGGCGAAATAGGAGGGCGGCGATGCTCTATCTCGCGACCCAGTTCGCCTGGTTCCTCTTCGCTGCCTTCGCGGTCGGCCTCGTCTTCGGCTGGCTCAGCGGAAGCGGCGGCCCGCGCGGCCCGGTCGCCGGACTTGCGATCCTCTGGGCCGCGCTGGCGGCGTTGGTCTGGTTCCGGCTGGTCAACGACCAGGCGGCATTCTGGATCGAGACGGCGTTGCTCTATCTGCTCGCCTATGGCGCCGGCTGCCTGATCGGCGGCCTGTTCCCCAGCGAAGGCGAGGCGCTGCCGGCGCTCGCCGCGCCCGGGCCGCGTCTTGCTCTGCCCCTGCCAGCCCCGGCACTTCCGGCGCCGGCCAAACAGGCGGTTGCTGCCAGCGTGCATGAGGCCGAGCCCGCTCGCATGCCCAGGGTCGAGGGTGAGGATGCACTCGCCGGCAAGCGCCCGGCCGGCTTGCCTACGGCCCGCAGCGCTGCCGATAACCTCAAGCTGATCAAAGGCATAGGCCCGCAGAACGAGGGGCGCCTGCAGGCGCTCGGCATCTGGCACTTCAGCCAGATTGCTGCCTGGACGCCAGAGAATGTCGAATGGGTTGGCGCCTATCTCGCTTTCCCTGGACGCATCGAGCGCGAGGAATGGGTGAAGCAGGCCGCCGCCTTGGCGGGGCCGGCGGCTGACGCGCCAGCTCCGGTCTCGGTTGCGGCGCTCGAAGGCAAACGGCCGGGCAATCTCCTGCCGGCGGCCCGTGGCGGCAAGCCGGATGATCTCGGCCTGATCGAAGGCGTCGGGTCTGACATCGCCGAGAAACTGAACGGCCTCGGCATCTGGCATTTCGACCAGATCGCGGCGCTCGGGCCAGAGGAACTGCGCTTCCTGGCCCACCATGCCGACGCCCTGGAGCGTGAGGTCGCGGAACGATGGCAGGCCGAGGCGAAGATCCTTGCTGCCGGCGGCCAGACCGAGCATTCGCGCGCCGCAAAGAGCAAGCGCGGCAAGCGCAAGCGCTGAACCGCCGCGCTGCCGCCGTCATTGCGAGCGCAGCGAAGCAATCCAGGGGGACTTGCCACGGTGCTCTGCCGCCCCTGGATTGCGTCGTCGCTCCGCTCCTCGCAATGACGGATATGGACCTCAGTCAGGTCAATATTCGACCTATCCGAACGAGGCTTCCAGCATCGCGAGGTAATCGGCCGCGCTCGCAGACCGCGCATTGGTCGCGCTCGAATGATCCTGCGTCGCCGCCTCCGCGATCGCCGGCAGGACCTCGCGCGGTGCACCCATCTGCGACAGCGTTCCCGGCAGGCCGAGGCGCTGCGTCAATCCGGCGACCCAGCCGGCGAGGTCGGCATCGTTGGGCAGGCCGAGCACCCGGCGGATCTCGGCGTACTTCGCGGCGGCCGCCGATTCGTTGAAGCGCAGCACGGCCGGCAGCAGCACGGCGTTTAGCGTGCCGTGATGCAGCGAGACCTGCTTGAGACCGCCAAGAGGGTGCGAGAGCGCATGGACGGCACCGAGGCCCTTCTGGAAGGTCAGGCCGCCTTGCAGGGCCGCCATCAGCATCTCCTTGCGGGCCTCGCGGTCGCAGCCGTCGCTTGTGGCGCGCTCGATATGGCCGGCGGCGCGCTTGAGCCCGTCGAGCGCAATCGCCTCGGCCGGCGGGTTCTCGCGTGGGCTGAGATAGGTCTCGATGCAGTGGGTGAGCGCGTCCATGCCGGTCGCGGCGGTCAGCCCTGCCGGCAGGCCGAGCGTCAGCTCAGGATCGCAGATGGCGAGCTTCGGGATCAGGTAGGGCGAGATGAAGCCGAGCTTGCGGCCGTCCTTCAGCGTGATCAGTGCGGCACGTCCGACCTCGCTGCCGGTGCCGGCGGTGGTCGGGACGGCGATCACCGGCGCGACCTTGCTCGTGATCTTCGGGATGCCGCCGAGGATCGCGGCATAGGTCTCGAGCGGGCCGTCATGGCTGGCGAGCAGGGCGACGCCCTTGGCGAGGTCGATCGGCGAGCCGCCGCCGATGGCGACGAGTCCGTCGCAGCCATGCTCGTGATAGAGCGCGACCGCGGCCTCGACGGCCTCCTCGGTCGGATTGGTGGGGGTATCCACGAAGAGCGGGGCGTTACCGAGCACAGGTGAGGCGGCGCGTAGTCGCTCGATCAGGTCGGTCGCCGCCAGGCCGCGATCGGCGACGATCAACGGTCGCGCGATCTTCAGATCGGTCAGGCTCGGTGCGATGGCCTTGAGCTCGCCGAAGCCGAACTGGACGGTGGTCAGATAGGTGATCGTCGCCATGAAGTCCTCCCGCCCGCTCAGCTGTTCGGGCGGGCTTGAGATTTGTGGCGTGCTTGGCGCAACGGCGCCAGCCCCAGCGTCCCGCCGCCGACGCAGGACAGCTCTCCGAAAAGCGCGGTCAGGGTGCTGGCGCGTCGGCGCCTTGCCGTTCGCGCCAGTAGCGCGAGGCCAGCGGCCAGAGGTGCCAGACGGCGCCGGCAAGCAATGCGAAGCCGAACAGCAGCGAGCGATGGGCGGCGCTGGTTCGCGTTTCGGCGGTGGCGTCATAGGATAGGAAGGTCCTGCCGCGCGAGGTCGCCTCATAGACCAGCCGATGGTGTGGATCGACGAGGAAGCGGACCTGCTGGCCGGATTCGAGCCGGTCGATGCCATCGACCCAGAGGCCACGAGCTGGCCGATAGAGCCGCTGGTAGTTGATCTGCTGGTTGCCGCCGATCGCGACGAGCCACAGGTCCTGGGTCCGGTAGGTGGTCGAACCGCTTCGCCCCGAGCTGACACGCATCAGCGGCGTGCTGTAGCTGATCGGGCCGACATGGTCGGCGACCAGGAGATCGCCGCGCGCCAGCGGCAGCGTGCGCAAACCGGCGATGAGCAGCCAGAGGCCGAGGACGAGGGAGATCGCGGCGCCCAGCCAGGCCCAGAAATCCGGCGGTTTCGCAGCCTCGGCCATCGCGCCTCCGCCGCGCGCTTTCCGTTCAGCCCGAAGCGGCTGAACGAAAAGAATTCGCGCAGACCAAGTTGAGCATGTTCTCATCGCAAAAGTGGTCCCCACTTTTGCGGAACATGCTTTAGTTCTGCTCGACGGTAACACGCTCCTTGGCGTTCTCAGAGGCGGAGTTGCCCGCCCGCCGTTCGAGCACGAGCAAAGCGAGGCCGGCGGCGATGATCAGGGCTGAGCCGAACAGCATGGCGGGCTTGGGCCAATCGCCGAAGACGAACCAGCCGAAGACCAGCGCCCAGACGATCAGCGTGTACTGATAAGGCACAACGACCGAGGCTTCGGCCAGCTTGAGCGAGCGCGTCACGCACAGATGCGCGACCATGGCGACGATGCCGAGCAGGCCGAGCAGCCCGATATCGGTCAGGCTCGGCGTCACCCAGCCGAACGGCAGCAGCACCAAGCCCATCACCAGCGCGCCGAATGTCTGCCAGAAGACCAGGGTCACGTCGGGCGTTCCGCGCAATTGCCGGCCGATGATCATCATCGCGGCGAAGGAGAAGCTGCCGATCAGCGCGATGATCGCCGGCAGGGACAGGCTCTGCTCCGACGGGTTGAGCGCGATCGCGACCCCGACGAAGCCGGCGACCACGGCAAGCCAGCGTTTGGCGTCGACGCGCTCGCCGAGCAGCAGCGCCGCCAGCACCACCGCCCAGACCGGCGCCGCCAGCCAGAGCGTCATCGTGTCGGCGAGCGGCAGATAGGACACCGCCCAGTAGAACAAGGCGACCTCGCAGGAGCCGAGCATGACGCGCAGCAGCTGCAGACCCGGTCGCTCCGGCCGCAGCGTACGACGGAGACCCTGCTTCACCACGAAGGGGGTGATCGCCAGCAAGGCGGCGCCAGAGCGCAGCAGCAGGATCTGGCCGACCGTATAGGTCGCGACCAGCCATTTTCCCATCACGTCATTGAGCGAGAATAGGAGGATGCCGAGCAGCATCATCAGGATGCCGGCGAGGGTGGCGTTTCGGGAGGGCATGACCGGACGAACGAGGCGGGAAGGGCAATCCTCATGACCCCTCGTGCGCGCAAGGGCAAGCCCGGCACACGCAAGGGGAGGGCGCGCAATCGCAGTCCTTAATTTCCGTATTGACTTAATTAAGTGAATTACTAAATAAAGACCATGGATCGCTTCACCGCCCTTGCCGACCCGACCCGCCGCCGCATCGTCGAGATGCTGGGCCAGCGCGCCATGGCGGCGGGCGAGATCACGGCCCATTTCGGCATGAGCGCGCCGGCGATCTCGCAGCATCTCAAGGTGCTGAAGGAGGCGGGGCTGGTGAGCGTCGAGGTCAGTGGCCAGCGGCGTATCTACCGGCTCGACCCGGAAGGCCTCGATGCCTTCGAGGCCTGGGTCCGCCAAGTCCGCGGCTTCTGGAATGCCGGGCTCGACCGCCTGGAACGAGAGCTCGCAAAACCCGAAGACGACTGAGGAGAGACGTGATGAACGAGTATGGTGTGGTTCTGGAGAGTGGCGCTGTCCGCTTCGAGCGCCTTTTGCCCGGCCCGGTCGAACGGGTCTGGTCATATCTCACGGAGTCCGACAAGCGCGGCACCTGGCTGGCCTCCGGCCAGATCGAGCCGCGCGTCGGCGGTGCGGCCGATCTCCTGTTCAAACACTCCGAGATCACCAGCGAACGGCCGCCGGAGCGCTATCGCGAGATGAACGACAATGGCTGGCCCTCCAAGGGAACCGTGACGCGCTACGAACCGATGACGGCGCTGGCGATGACCTGGCCGGGCGAGGGCGACGCCAGCTCGGAGGTGACCTTCGAGCTCACGCCACAGGGCGACAAGGTCAGGCTGGTGCTGACGCATCGCAAGCTCGCTGACAAGGCGGAGATGACCAGCGTCTCCGGCGGCTGGCACGTCCATCTCGGCATCCTGGAAGACAAGCTCGCCGGGAATCCGCCGCGCGGCTTCTGGTCTAGGCTCGAAGGGCTCGAAGCGGACTATGCCAAGCGCTTCGCCGATCAGCAGGCTTGAGGACAGTCAGCCTGCTGTGTTCTCCAGGCGAGCGGGAGAGCTGCTCTCCCGCTCGTGACTTGGTGAACCGGCGCCGGATCGACTAAACTTGCTCCGTTGCAACGGAGTATGTCCGTCATGCTGATCAAGCGCCGCGCCGGCTGGGAAATTCCCGAGAGCCAGGCGACATCCGAGGCCGTCTTCCTGAACAGGCGGCAATGGCTCGCCGGCGGTGCCGGTGTGATCGCCGGCGCTGCCCTGCCGCAAGCGGCCACGGCGCAAGGGGCCGATCCGACGCTCGACCTCTACCCGGCCAAGCGCAACGCGGCCTACACGCTCGACCGGCCGGTGACCGACGAGGAACTGGCGGCGAACTACAACAATTTCTACGAGTTCGGCACCTCGAAGGAGGTGGCCGCCGCGTCCAAGCGTCTGGTCACGCGGCCCTGGACGATCACGATCGACGGTCTGGTCGAGAAGCCGTTCGAGATCGGCATCGACGACCTGATCCGCAAGGTCACGCTGGAGGAGCGGCTCTATCGCTTCCGCTGCGTCGAGGCCTGGTCGATGGCGGTGCCGTGGACGGGGTTCACGCTGAAGAGCCTGGTCGCTCTGGCCAAGCCCCTGTCGGGGGCGAAATACATCCAGATGCAGACCTTCATGAATCCGAAGATGGCGCCGGGTCAGTCGCAGCGCTGGTATCCCTGGCCCTATACCGAGGGGCTGACCATCGCCGAAGCGACCAACGACATGACACTCATGGTCACCGGCATCTACGGCAAGCCGATCCCGACCCAGCACGGCGCGCCGCTCCGGCTGATCACGCCCTGGAAATACGGCTTCAAGTCGGTCAAATCGATCAGCAAGATCAGCTTCGTCGCCGAGCGACCCAAGACCTTCTGGGAGGGTTTGCAGGCCTCCGAATACGGCTTCTGGGCCAATGTGAACCCGGAGGTCTCGCATCCGCGCTGGAGCCAGGCGAGCGAGCAGGTGCTGGGCTCGCGCGACCGCAAGCCGACTCTGCTGTTCAACGGCTATGCCGAGCAGGTGGCGGATCTCTACACGGGGCTGGAAAAGGAACGGCTCTGGGCCTGATCGGCCCGCTGGCAGAAAGCGGGTGCCGCAGAGGCGGCATCTGCGTTAGCTTCGACCCATGCAGAACATCTGTCTCTTCACCACGGCGATCGGCTCCTGCGCTCTGGTCTGGCAGGGCGATCGCATCATTGCGGCGCAATTGCCGGAACGCGACGAGGACGCGGCGCGGCGGCGGCTGGCGAAGCGTTTTCCCGAAGCGGCTGAGGCCGAGCCGCCAGCTTTCGTGCGGCAAGCGATAGACGACGTCGTCGCCTTGCTTGCCGGCGAACGGCGCGATCTCGCGCATCTGCCGATCGATCTCTCGGCTACGCCTGAGTTCAACCGGCGCGTCTACGCCGTCGCTTTGGCGATCCCGCCCGGCGAGACATTGACCTATGGCGAGGTCGCGGCGCGGATCGGCGAGCCTGGCGCGGCGCGGGCAGTGGGCGTGGCGCTCGGCCAGAACCCGATCCCGATCATCGTGCCCTGCCATCGCGTGCTCGCCGCCGGCGGCAAGACCGGCGGCTTCTCGGCCGATGGCGGCGTCGAGACGAAGCTGAAGATCCTGACCATCGAGAAGGCGCGCACCAGCGCCGAGCCGTCTCTGTTCGATGCCCTGCCGCTGCAGGCAAGGCAGCGATAGAGCCTACGGATTTTACTCGGAACCACTTGGTCATCCTGGACAAGCGGCGAAGCCGCGCAGCTCCGGGATCCATCGTAAGGCTCCGGAGCTCTCCGATGGATCCCGGGCCGAGCTGCGCTCGCCCAGGATGACGATGGTGGTTCCGTGTGAACTCAGCACGCTCTCGGAGACAAGATCCTCAGGCCGCCTGCTTCTCAGCCTTCGCGATCAGCCGGCCGATACGGCGGACCATGTCCTTGCTGCCGAGCAGGGGGGCATGGCCCTGGCCCGGCGCGGTGAAGGTCTCGCAGCGCGGATGGCGCGTGCCCATCTCGGCTAATGTCTTCTCGGCCAGGAGGTCGGAATTCTCGCCGCGGATCGCCAGCACCGGGACATGGTTCAGCGCCGCGAAATAGGGCCAGAGCTCGGGCAGGGGCGCCTCGAGGTCGAGTTCCTCCAGCGTCTTCAGCAGGCGGGGGTCGTAGTCCGGGACCAGCGCGCCATTGCGCTCGGTCCATGTCCGGCGCGCCATCATCTCCCATTCGGCCGCGCCGAAGAGCGGGAATTGCTGGTCCGACAGCCGCTTCAGGATCTCGGCGCCCTCGGCGAAGCTGCGCGGCGTCGGCAGCTTGCCGACATAGCCGCGGATACGCAGCAGCCCGCGCGCATCGATCACCGGCCCGACATCGTTGAAGACGACGCCGCGGATCGCGGCGGGCCGCGCCGCCCCCAGTGCCATGGTCAGGAGCCCGCCCCGCGAGGTGCCGACGAAGACGGCTTCCTCGACGCCGGTGGCAGCCAGCATCTGCATGAGATCGTCGAGCTCGATGCGGATGTCGTAGTCGTGCCAGTCCTTGGCGTAGTCGGAGCGGCCGCGGCCACGATAGTCGAGCGCCAGCACACGCCGTGGCCCGTCCTCCGAGAGTGCCAGGGCGAGCTCATGGAAGTCGGCGGAGGTGCGCGCCAGGCCGGCCAGGCAGACGATCGGCATGAGGGAAGCGGCTTGCAGCCCGTATTCACGTACATGCAGCTTCAGCCCGTCGCGGGCGCTGATGAACAGGGAGCGGAAGCCGGTATCGGAATTCATGCGGGGACTCGAGGGGCGAAGGCGGGCACAGCGCACCTAACCATGGCCGTGCGGTGGGGCGAAAGCCCGGTCGGGCTGTCTGGCCTTTGATGGAGCTGATCGCGAATGCGGGCCGGCGCTCAGTCGCGCTTGCCGCCGCGCTTCAGGTCGTAGTCGATCATGTAGGCGGTGCGCTGGTTGAGGCGCTGCCGGTAGACCTGCAGGTTCTCCATCACCCGCTGCACGTAATTGCGTGTCTCGGTGAAGGAGATGCGCTCGACCCAGTCGACCGCGTCGACCTCGGGCGAGCGCGGGTCGCCATAGGCGGCGATCCATTTCTTCACATTGCCCGAGCCGGCATTGTAGGCGGCGAAGGTCAGGATATAGGAGCCGCGCCAGTCGCCGAGCAGGTCGTTGAGATGGGCGGCGCCCATCTTCGCCGAATAGAGCGGGTCCTTGGTCAGCCGGTCGAGCTCGAAGGGAAACTGCGCCCGCCGCGCTGTCTCGCGCGCCGTCGCCGGCATCATCTGCATCAGCCCGAGCGCGCCGGCATGCGAGACCGCCGCCGGGTCGAAGGCGCTTTCCTGCCGGGCGATGGCATGGACGATGGCCCGCTCCATCGGATCGCCCACCGACGGGAAGTCCGGCACGCCGAAGGTCGGGAAGGCGGCTTCGTCCAGCGGGAAACCGCGCTGCAGCGCGATCTTGCCGATGGTGAGCAGGGTCTTGGCGTCGCCGCGCTGGCGGGCGATGTCGGCGATGGCTTCCAGCGCGGCGGTATCATGCAGGCGCTGCGACAGGTCGATCAGCAACTGGCCGGCGAGATCGGGCGCCTCGATCGCATAGAGCAGCTTGGCCGCCTTGAAGCCGGGCAGGTGGGCCAGCGGCGCCGCGATGGTGCGCCGGACCGGCAGTTCGGTGAGGCCGAGCCGGGCGCGGGCGAGCTGGCCGTAATAGGCGATCGGGTGCTCGGCAGCGCGGGCGTAAAACGTCTTTGCCTCGTCGGGCTTGCCGAGCGCGTCGGCGGCGCGGCCCTGCCAATAGGTGGCACGCGCCACCGAGATCGGCGTCTCCGCGACCTTGGCCGCCTCGGCGAAGTGCTTTGCCGCCCGCTCGGCGTCCTTCTCGAAGCGAAGCGCGATCCAGCCGGCATGCCATTCGGCGTCGATGCGCTCGGCCGTGTCCTCGGCGCCGTGGCCGGACGCGACCGCATAGGCGCCCTTGGCGTCGCCCTCGTCGAGCAGCTTGCGGGCGATCAGCCGGCGCTCTTCCCACCAGCCATCCCCGTCGCCGAGCAGGGCAGGATCACGAGGCACCTCGGCGATCGCCTTGGCGGCATCGGCCGGCTTGCCGGAGCGGCGCGCCTGCTGCGCCTGCAGGAAGGCGAAGGAAATGTCCTTCTTCAGGGCCGCCGGCACGGCGTCGATCTGCTTCTGCGCGATCGGCCCCTTGGCCTTGGCGCTGGCGAGCCGGACCTTGGCCAGCGCGACATAGTCCTGCGAGACGCGGGCGGCATTGCGCAGCGCCTCCTCGCTCTTCCCGGCGAAGAGATAGCGCTCGGTGCGCAGGCGATGGTCGGCGGTGGTCAGCTTGTCGCCGAAATTGTCGAGCACGATCTTCTCGAGCCCGGCGCCGAGATGATCCTTGAGCCAGGTCCGGCGGGCGAGCGCCAGCGCCTCGTCCTGGCGGCCCTCGGCGGCGAGGGCGCGGGCGAGCGCGATGCGTCCGGCCGGGCTGATCGGCTCGCGGCCATGGAAGAAGGCGCGCACGGTCTCGGGGCTGCGCCGGTCGGTGACCAGCGCCGCTTCGGCGCGCCGGCGGAACGGCGTCGTGCCGGGATAGTTCGGGAAGGCGTCGAGGAATTCGGCGATGCGCTCGAAGCTCACGACATTGGACAGGCTGCGCAGCGCGACCCATTCCAGCATGCCGCGCACCGCCTTGTCGTCGATGCCGCGGGCGATGGCGTCGCCCTCTTCGAGCTTGCCGGCACGATAGGCTGCGACCACCTTCTTGAGCGGTTCGAGATCGATCTTCTCTTCCGGCCGGGCGATCTCGGCCGGCGGCACGGGCGGGGCAGGGGGCTCGGTCTGTGGGGCGAGCGAAGCGGTCACGCCGACATCGACGCTCGCATTTCTGGCATCGACGTTCGTGTTGACGCTCGCCAGACGCTCTTCCTGCAATGGATGCGAGCCGTCAGGGCCCGCTGAGCAGGGTCCGATAGCCACCAGAATGAGCGTCAGGCCAGTTCCGAAGAACCGTCGGCCCGGCGATAGCGCCATCAAGGGGTCCCCCCAAGCAAGCCGGATCGTAGCAGTAGGCCATGCTCCAGGATGGAGCTTTATGAAGTCCTAACCATGCCGCCACGATTTTTGATGGGTTGCCGGCTTTGCGGACTGCAGCTGAAAGGCTAGAGACTGTTAGTGACCTTGGACAGGGCTTGGGCGTCGGCGATTTTGTCCGAGTGCCAGGAGCTTGGTGCGGCCAAGCCTTCCGGCTTGGCCGTGACGAGCGACACAGCAATCGGGCAAAAGCGCCACGCCGCTACGCGGTGAGGTGAAACCGGCCGACTGCGGCGTCGCATCGCTTGCCGATACTGCAGTATCGGCTGCGCAATGCTCCTGGCATTCGGACGGTTTGACCTCACCCAAACCCTGTCCAAGGTCACTAACAGTCTCTATGTCTGTCGCCCCTTTCAAGCTGAACTTTGTCGTTTTCAGGACCGTCCATGACCAAGCATGCGCCCCTCACCGGTTCGATGCCCGCGCTGGTGACGCCATTCAAGGGCGGCAGGATCGACGAAGCGACGCTTCGCGCCCTGGTCGACTGGCAGATCGAGAGCGGTTCTTCTGCGCTGGTTCCGGTCGGCACCACCGGCGAGAGCCCGACGCTTTCCCATGAGGAGCACGGCCACGTCACCGAGATCGTGCTCGACCAGGCGAAGGGCCGGGTACCGGTCATCGCCGGCGCCGGCTCGAACAACACCATCGAGGCGATTTCTCTCGCAAAGCACGCCGAAAAGGCGGGCGCGCAGGCCGTGCTCGTGGTGACGCCCTATTACAACAAGCCGACCCAGGAGGGCATGTATCAGCACTTCAAGGCGGTGAATGATGCGATCGGCATCCCGATCATCATCTACAACATCCCGCCGCGCTCGGTGGTCGACATGTCTGTCGAGACCATGGCGCGGCTCTATGAGCTGAAGAACATCGCCGGGGTGAAGGACGCCACCGCCAATCTCGCCCGTGTCTCGCAGCAGCGCCATGTGCTCGGCCCGGACTTCATCCAGCTCTCGGGCGAGGACATGACGGCGCTGGCCTATATGGCGGCTGGCGGCCATGGCTGCATCTCGGTCGTCGCCAATGTCGCGCCCAAGCTCTGCGCCGAGCTGATGGCCTGCGCGCTGAAGGGCGACTATGCCGGAGCCCTGAAGATTCAGGACCGGCTGGTGCCGCTGCACGACGCTATCTTCAAGGAGCCTGGCCTAGCCGGTGCCAAGCACGGGCTGAAGCGCCTCGGCCGGATCGAGGAAGAGCTCCGCCTGCCGCTGATGCCGGTTACGGCGGCGACCGGTGACGTCATTCGCAGCGCCATGGTTCACGCCGGCCTGCTGAATGCTTAAGTGAGGTAGCCGGCAATGCCGGTTACCGGAGTGTTTCGATGAGCAAACCAGATCCAGAGCGCTACAAGCTTGCGGCCGATAACCGCAAGGCGCGCTACAACTATGCCATCACCGAGACGCTCGAAGCCGGCATCGCGCTGCAGGGCACCGAGATCAAGTCGCTGCGCGGCGGCAGGGCGACGATCGGCGAGAGCTATGCCGGGCCGATGGGCACCGAGCTCTTCCTGTTCAACGCCCATATCCCGGAATATCTCGAAGCCAACCGCTTCAACCACGATGTCCGCCGGCCGCGGAAGCTGCTGCTGCACCGCCGCCAGATCGACAAGCTGATGGGCGCGATCCAGCGCGAGGGCTACACCGTCATCCCGCTCAAGGTCTATTTCAACGACAAGGGCCGGGCGAAGGTCGAACTCGGCCTCGGCAAGGGCAAGAAGCTGCACGACAAGCGCGAGACCGAGAAAGCCCGCGACTGGAACCGCGACAAGGCGCGGATCCTGAAGACCGGCGGATAACGCGCCTATTCGACAAGCTCGTTGGGCTCGACGAAGCTTCCGTCCGGCGCCGGATGCGGCAGCGACCAGCCGAAGTAAACCTCAGCCTCGACGATCTTGCCGCCCCGGATCGTCAGGATCTCGGTATTGCGGAATCCCTTGCCGCCAAGGCCTTCGCCTTCATAGGTGACGAAGACCGTCTCGCCGATCGGTATGAGGTGCTTGAGCGTGCAGGCACGGATGCGGTCGCTGTTCGGCCAACAGCGTTCGAAATAGGTCTCGCGATCGAGCCGGTTGTCGAGCGGACTGCTGAAATGGAAATCCTCGGCGATGAGGGCTTCGAGCGCAGCCCGATCCTTGTCGACATAGGCCTGGTAGCAGGCACGGGCTATATCGCTCGCATCATCGGACATGGGCTGCCTCGTTTCCCCGTCACGACCGTAACGGGGAAAGCCGAGACAGGTTCCGTCGGTCAGCCCGTCGCCTTCTTGAAGTTCTCGTTCGCCTTGTCCCAGTTCACCGTCTTCCACCAGGCGGCGAGGTATTCCGGCCGGCGGTTCTGGTACTTCAGGTAATAGGCGTGCTCCCAGACATCGATGCCGAGCACTGCCTTGGCGCCGAGTTCGAGCGGCGTGTCCTGGTTGGCCGTCGAGACGATCGCGAGCTTCTTGTCCTTGTCGACGACGAGCCAAGCCCAGCCCGAGCCGAAGCGCGTCGCGCCGGCCTGGTTGACCTTCTGGACCAGCTCGAGCATCGAGCCGAAGGCGCCGTCGATCGCGCTCTTCAGCTCGGCGCCTGGCTGCTGCGCCCCGCCCGGCGTCATCAGCTCCCAGAAAAAGCTGTGATTCCAGTGGCCGCCGACATTGTTGCGGACGGCGGTGCGGACATTGTCCGGGGCCGCGCTGAGATCGGCGAGCACCGTCTCGATCGGCGTGGTGCGCAAGGCCTCCCATTGACCGGCCGCGGCATTGGCGCCGTTCACATAGGCCTGGTGGTGCAGCGAATGGTGGATGCGCATGGTCTGCGCGTCGATGGTCGGCTCCAGCGCCTCATAGGCGTAAGCCAGCTTCGGCAGCGTGAAGACCGGCGGCGGGGCGGCGGCTGGCGCCGGCGCGGTCTGTGCCAGCACCAGCGCGGGGCGGGCGATGACGAGGGCGGAGCCGGCGACGAGGCCGGTGAGAAAGCTGCGGCGTTCCAAGGCATGCCCTCCAGGGTGTCGTTGCGGAAACAGAGCTTGCGCGAGCTGCGGTCGCGGTCAAGTGCTGTCCGCGTCGCGCCGCTCGTTCACTCATCGACAACGCAGGAGGGTGGGGCAGGTTCAGCCCTCCGGCGGCTCGTCGCCCTGGCGGATGCCATAGCGGCGCTCCAGCCCCGGATTGCCGGCGGCCGGCGCCCGCGCAGCCCGCTCGGCCGGATCGCGTCCGACCTTCGGCATCAGGGTCGCGAGCTCGACGAACTCGTCGCATTGCCGGCGCAGATCGTCGGCGACCATGGGCGGATTGGTGTTGATGGTCGAGACCACGGAGACCTTGACGCCCTTGCGCTGCACGGCCTCGACCAGCGGGCGGAAGTCGCCATCGCCCGAGAACAGGTAGATGTGGTCGAGATGGGGGGCGAGCTCGAGCATCTCGATCGCGAGCTCGATATCCATATTGCCCTTGACGCGTCGGCGGCCGGTCGCGTCGGTGAACTCCTTGGCCGCCTTGGTGATCACCCGGTAGCCGTTATAGTCGAGCCAGTCGACCAGCGGCCTGATCGAGGTATATTCCTCGCTTTCGATCAGCGTCGTGAAGTAGAAGGCGCGGATCAGGTTGCCGCGGCCCTGGAATTCCTTGAGCAAACGACGGTAATCCATGTCGAAGCCGAGCTGCTTCGACGTCGCATAGAGGTTAGCTCCGTCGATGAAGAGCGCGATGCGCGGTTCACCTGCCATGTAATGGCTCCTGGCTTAAATCGGGTCGATCAATAAGAATCGGCGCGGATCAAGGTTGAATAATGTCGGGTTGGCGCTCCAAATCGAGCGGCCCTTCGGCGTTTATGTGGTGAATGCGGCGTACCGCGCAAGATTGCGAACAAATTTTGCCAGCTAGGCGTGCGATAGCTGCAGCTGTTCAGCTTTAAGTGTTCAGCCTTTGGGAAACTCCAATCCCATTTCGCGATAGCGCTCCGGGTCGTCGCTCCAGTTCTCGCGGACTTTGACGAACAGGAAGAGATGCACCTTCGCCTCGGCCGCTTCGGCGATCTCGGCGCGGGCCTTCTGGCCGATCGCCTTGATCGTCTGGCCGCCTTCGCCGAGCACGATCTTCCGCTGGCCCTCGCGCTCGACATAGATCGTCTGCTCGATCCGGACCGAGCCGTCCGGGCGCTGCTGCCAGCTCTCTGTCTCGACGGTCGAGCGATAAGGCAATTCGTCGTGCAGCCGCTCGAAGATCTTCTCGCGGGTGATTTCGGCGGCGAGGAAGCGCAGCGGCGCATCCGAGATCTGGTCCTCCGGATAGAGCCAGGGGCCGGGCTTCATCCGCGTCTCGAGCCAGGTGAGGATGTCCTTGACGCCATAGCCGGTCAACGCCGCGACCATGAAGGTCGTCTCGAAGGTGCTGCGCTCGTTCACCGCGGCGGTGATGGCGAGGAGCTTGTCCTTCGGGATCGTGTCGATCTTGTTGAGGATCAGGAATTTCGGCTGCTTGAGCTGGGCGAGCCTCTCCAGCAGCGCGGTATTCTCCTCGTGGTCGAAGCGCCCGACATCGATCAATACGCCGATCAGGTCCGCGTCGGTCGCTCCACCCCAGGCGCTCGTCACCATGGCGCGGTCGAGCCGGCGCTTGGGTGCGAAGATGCCGGGCGTATCGACGAAGATGATCTGCGTCGGCCCCGTCAGCGCGATGCCGCGCACCTGGGTGCGCGTCGTCTGCACCTTGCGCGAGACGATCGAGACCTTGGCACCGACGAGCTGGTTGAGCAGCGTCGACTTGCCGGCATTGGGCGCGCCGATCAGCGCGACGAAGCCGCAGCGGGTCGCCTTATCAGGCTCAGCCATGCTCGCCCTCCATCGTCTCGTTCCACAGGCCCTGCCGGCGCAGGAAGGCTTCGGCCGCGGCCTGCTCGGCCAGCCGCTTCGAGCGGCCTTCGGCTTCCGCCTCGGCCAATGCGCCGATCCGCACGATGATGCGGAAGATCGGCGCGTGATCCGGGCCGGAGCGGCCGCGCTCGGCATAGGTCGGGGTCGGATGCCCCTGGCCCTGCGCCCATTCCTGCAGCGCGGTCTTGGCGTCGCGCAGCGGCGTCACCGGCTTGAGCAGCCGCTCGCCGAAACCGGCCTCGACCAGCTTGCGGGCGGCATCATAGCCGCCGTCGATGAAGACCGCACCGATGATCGCCTCGCAGGCATCGGCCAGGATCGCCTTGTTCTTGCGCGCGCCCGAAAGAATCTCGCCCTCGCCGAGCCGCAGATGCGGGCCGACGTCCCAGGCGGTCGCAACCTCGGCGCAGGTCTCCTTGCGCACCAGGTCGGCGAGGCGGCGCGACATGTCGCCTTCCTCGGCCTGCGGATAGGTGGTGAAGAGCATGTCGGCGACCGAAAGGCCGAGCACCCGGTCGCCAAGGAATTCGAGCCGCTGATAGCTTGCGATCCGGCGCGTGTCGGCGCTCATATGGGTGAGCGCCGTCTCCAGCAGGCTTCGGTCGCGGAAGCGGTGGCCGAGCCTGTCCTCGAGCCGCGAGAGCTCGGGCAGCTTACGGCCGCTGTCGGTCGGCTTGCTCACTTGATCGTCGAGAACATGCGGTTCCAGCGCACCGTCCAGGGCCATTCCCAGAGGCGCCAGGCCGACGCGCCCTCGTCGATCGAGAAGAAGATGATCTCGGCACGGCCGACGAAGTTCTCGAACGGCACGAAGCCGACGCTGCGGTCGCGCGAGTCGAGCGAATTGTCGCGGTTGTCGCCCATCATGAAGAAATGGCCGTCGGGCACGCGGAACACCGGGGTGTTGTCGAAGGTGCCGGTGTCGCCCTCGCGCTCGATGATCTGGTGGCTGACGCCGTTCGGCAGCGTCTCGCGATACTGGATCGCGTTGGCGGCGCGGCCCCAGGCATCGGTGGTGACGAAATCGGCGATGCGCTCGCGTTTCACCGGCTGGTTGTTGATGTGCAGGACGCCGTCGATCATCTGGATGCGGTCACCGGGCAAGCCGATGACGCGCTTGATGTAGTCGGTCGAATTGTCGCTCGGCAGCTTGAACACGGCGATGTCGCCGCGCTTCGGCTCGGCTGCCCAGACCCGGCCCTGGAACAGCGGCGGGCTGAACGGCATCGAGTGCTTCGAGTAGCCATAGGTGTATTTCGAGACGAACAGATAGTCGCCGATCAGCAGCGTCGGGATCAGCGAGCCCGAGGGAATGTTGAAAGGCTGGAACAGCAGGGTCCGGATCACCAGGGCGATCAGCAGCGCCTGTACGACGACCTTGATGGTCTCGAGGATGCCGCCTTCGTCCTTGGTCTTGCTCTTGATCTCGGCGTCGTTGGCCACACGGGCCTCCTGCTGGCTACGTTTCGAGAGCGCGGTCTAGAGCATGTCAGGCCAAAGTGGAAACCACTTTTGCGAGGTTGCCCCGCACTGCCGCGACGGCAGGGCGACAATATGTGGCTCTTCGGATCATTGTACTGCCGTCACGGCCGCAGTCCCGCCACGCGCCGGGTGCAACTGTTCCGCCCTGATCCGGGGCAGGGCGTGCGGGTATTCACGCTGCAGGAAGGCGACGATCTGCTCGCGCATCTCGCAGCGCAGGTCGAAGACGCGCGGCGAGGTGCCGGCGCTGATGAGGATGCGCACCTCCATGGTCGCCTGCTTGAAGTCGGTGACCTGGACGTTGACGACGCGCCGGTCCCACAGCCGCGATGCTGAGGCGATCTCCTCGACCTTGCGGCGCACGGCCTCGATCGGCGTCGCGTAGTCGAGATAGATCATCACCGTGCCGATCAGCGCGGCATCGTCGCGGGTCCAGTTCTGGAACGGCTTTTCCATGAAGTAGGACAGCGGCAGGATCAGCCGGCGCCAGTCCCAGAGCCGGATCACGACATAGGTCGAGGTGATCTCCTCGACATTGCCCCATTCGCCCTCGATCAGCACGGCGTCGTCGATCCGGATCGGCTGGGTCACGGCGAGCTGGATGCCGGCGAAGACGTTCTTCAGCACCGGCTGCAGCGCGAGGCCGACGACGAGGCCTGCTGCGCCCGCCGAGGCGAGCAGGCTGACGCCGTATTGCCTCACCCCGTCGAAGGTCATCAGCATCGCCGCGACTGCGACGACGACGACGATGATCTCGGCGATCCGCCGCAGAATCCGCGTCTGCGTGACGTGCTTGCGCGCCAGCAGATTGTCATCGGCGTCGAGCTTGAAGCGGCGCAGATAGACCGTCGTCCAGATGTGCAGCGCCGTCTTGGCGAGCCAGGCGACGAGCGCGACGAAGCAGATCAGCAGCACATGCCGGATCAACGTTGCCTGCGTTTGCGAGAGCGGCGCGATCGAGGCGGCGAAGGACAGCGCCAGCGTGATCACAGCGAAGCGCGCCGGGCCGAAGGTGCGCGAGACCAGCGAGCGCCAGAACAGGTCCCAGCTCGCGACGATCCGGGTCATGATCTCATAGGCGATGCGGTGGATCGTCAGCGCCAGGACGAAGGCAATTGCGAACAGGGTGAGGCTGATGCTCCAGGCCGGCAGCCAGGAGAACCTGGCTTCCATGCCCTGCACGATCTCATCGAATGTCATCTGATCTCCCGCATGACCGGTTGCGGCCGCTCATGCTGCAACGCGGCAAGGCCGCAAAGGATGCAGCGCACGCTGAGCGCGCAACCGTCAGGCGGAATTTGCAGCCGTCGGCCGCGATTTCTGGCGATTGACGCTAGGTTGCCCGAGGATCACAGTTTCGCGACCCGCAACCTTGGGGCGAATCGCCATGAGCACGAAAAAATACGCAGCAGAAGCCATCGGCACCTTCTGGCTGACCTTCGCCGGCTGCGGCAGCGCCGTCATCGCTGCCGGTTTTCCGCAGGTCGGCATCGGCCTGCTCGGCGTCTCGCTCGCCTTCGGCCTGACCGTCGTCACCATGGCCTATGCGATCGGCCACATCTCCGGCTGCCATCTCAACCCGGCAGTCACCGTCGGCCTCGCAGCAGGCGGGCGGTTCCCGGCTAGTCAGGTCGTTCCGTATGTCGTCGCGCAGGTGGTCGGCGCGATCCTTGGCGCCACCGTGCTCTATTTCATCGCGGTCGGTGCGCCGGGCTTCGATGTGGCCAAGGGCTTCGCCTCGAACGGCTTCGGTGAGCACTCGCCCGGCAAGTACGGGTTGGCCTCGGCCTTCCTGACCGAAGTCGTGATGACCATGATGTTCCTGTTCATCATCATGGGCGCGACCCATGGCAAGGCGCCGGCCGGCTTCGCGCCGCTCGCCATCGGCCTCGGGCTCTGCCTGATCCACCTCGTCAGCATCCCGGTCACCAACACCTCGGTCAATCCGGCGCGTTCGACCGGGCCGGCCCTGTTCGTCGGCGGCTGGGCGCTTCAGCAGCTCTGGCTGTTCTGGCTGGCTCCGATCATCGGCGGCGCGCTCGGCGGCGTGATCTATCGCTGGCTGAGCGAGGAACCGCGCGGCGAGGTCACCGGCGTCACGCCCGCTCCGGCCGAGTAAGGCTTGCCAACCGAGGTCAGGCCCGCACGGGCCTGGCCTCGATCACGACGAAGGCCTGCGCCAGCGGCGGATCGTCGGTCAGCGAGACATGCACGATCGCCTCATGGCCGGGCGGGGTCATCTCGGCCAGGCGCGCCGCAGCGCCGCCGGTGAGCCGCATGGTCGGCCGCCCGCTCGGCAGATTGATCACCTCCATGTCGCGCCAGAACACGCCTGACCTGATGCCGGTGCCGAGCGCCTTCGAGCAGGCTTCCTTGGCAGCGAAGCGGCGGGCGTAGGATGCAGCGCGCGTGGCGCGACGATCGGATTTCGCCTGCTCGCCTGCCGTGAAGATGCGCTGCGTGAAGCGCTCGCCGAAGCGGGTGAGCGAATTCTCGATGCGGCGGATGTCGCAGAGATCGGAGCCGATGCCGAGGATCATGCCAGCGATTTAGCTGGCGGCGCGGCCTTCGTCTATCGATCTGAACTCTCGCCGTGACGCCGACGACACGTTCGGTCGCAGCGAAGGGAGGAAAAACGATGACGGCACGGGGACGATGCAATTGCGGCGCGGTCGCATTCGAGATCGATGCGCCGCTGTCGGACGTTATTCTGTGTCACTGTTCGATCTGCCGGCGATTCACCGGCGGCAATGGCATCGCAGTTGTGGTCGTCGACAACCAGGCGTTTCGATGGCTGCGTGGCCAGGATCAAATCAACATCTGGAAAAAGCCTGGCGCCGATTGGCAAGCTTGCTTCTGTAAAACCTGTGGTTCTCCGGTGCCGGGCCCCAACGATGACCGTCGGACGTTCATTCCAGCCGGCCTGATCGACGAGGGTGGCAGTGCTTTGAGAGTCGCCGAGCACATATGGGTAGGCTCGAAGGCGGCCTGGGATGAGATCGGTGACCCGGGAAGGCAGCATCGGGAGGCCTATTCGCCCGACTCGTGACCACGATGCGCTGTCGCCGCTTCTTTCAGCCAGCAGCGCGGCCTTCGTCCATCGCCCGCCGCATCACGGCGATCGCGGTTTCGAAGCCGACGAAGATCGCCTCGCCGACCAGGAAATGGCCGATGTTGAACTCGACGAAGTCGGGAACGCCGGCAAGCTTGCGCGCGGTGTCGTAGTCGAGCCCGTGCCCGGCATGGACTTCCAGCCCGAGCGAGGCGGCGAAGGCGGCACCGTTGGCGAGCCGCTCGAACTCGGCCTGTGCCTTGTCGGCATGGCCATCGGCCACGGCATGGCACCAGGTGCCGGTATGGAGCTCGACCACCGGCGCGCCGAGCCTGGCCGCCATCGCGATCGGCGCCTCGTCGGCCTCGATGAACAGCGAGACGCGGCAGCCGGCGGCTTTGAGCTGGGCGATCGGCGCAGCCAAGGCGTTCGCCTGGCCGACCACGTCGAGCCCGCCCTCGGTGGTACGCTCCTCGCGCTTCTCGGGCACGAGGCAGGCTGCGTGCGGCTTGAACCTCTCGGCGAGGCCGATCATCTCCGCCGTCGCGGCCATCTCGAAATTCAGCGGCTTGCTGAGCTCGCTCGCAAGCCTTTGCATGTCGGCGTCGCGGATATGGCGCCGGTCCTCGCGCAGATGGGCCGTGATGCCGTCGGCGCCGGCGGAAACCGCGAGAAGGGCGGCGCGCACCGGGTCGGGCAGGGCGCCACCGCGTGCATTCCGCACGGTCGCGACATGGTCGATGTTCACGCCCAGGCGCAAGCGGTTCTTGGTCATCGTCGCCCCCTCGTCCTTTGCCGTCTACGCCGCGTCAGGCGCTGGTTCAAGGCAAGGGATGTGATCGACGCCGTCAGTATTAGTGATCAATTAATACACGCAATGCGTGTATATCCAGAATTTACACGTAATCTACGGCGTGACTGTTGTTAAGCCCTGGAAATTAGCGTCCGGCATGGTCCCACGGCGTTTCCAGACTCGTCATGCAACTTCCCGCCGACCATCGGCAATTCGAGACGAAGGTCACGCCCGATCGGCGTGACCCGAACCAGCCCGCTGACCGCGCGCTCGGTCGCGTCGTCGCGTGCTCGGGCGCGCGCGCCACCATCGCTGGGGCTGCGTCCGGGCCTGCGCTCGGCAGCCATGACGGCTGCGCCATCGGCCGCCTGATCTCGATCAGCCTCGGGACGAGCCGCATCGTTGGACTTGTCTACGAGATGCGCGCCCTGCAATCGGTCTGGGACGAGGCAGGTTCCAATGCGGTCGCGATCGAGGTCGAGCTACTGGGCGAGGTCGTCGACGGCGAAAACGGCGCGGCGCGCTTCAACAGTGGCATCGCCACCTATCCTCCGATCGGGGCGCCGGCGCATCGTATCCGCTCGCGCGACCTGGCGCTCATCCATGACCTCGGCGAGCGCCGCGGTGTTTCGCTCGGTACCCTGACCCAGGATGCAAGGGTTTCGGCGAGCGTCGACATCGAGCGCCTGCTCTCGCGCCATTTCGCCGTGCTCGGCACGACCGGCGTCGGCAAGTCGAGCGCCGTCGCGCTGATGCTGCGCAAGGCCGTGGTGGCGAAGCCGAATCTGCGGGTCCTGATCCTCGACCCGCACAACGAACACGCCCATGCCTTCCAGGACACCTCCGTACGGATCGACGCGAGCACGCTCGACCTGCCGTTCTGGCTGTTCCGCTTCGAGGAGTTCGCCGACATCATCTTCCGTGGCCGTCCGCCGCTGGAGGACGAGGCCGAGATCCTGCGCGAGGTCATTGCTGTGGCGCGCAGCCGCTACCGCGTCGTTTCCGCCCACGACATGGCGCGCGACCTCGGCAGCAGCGTGCTGAAGCGGCCCCTCGATCCCGGCGCGCGCCGGGCTGACGCCGGTGGAGCGGCCGAGCTGGCGGCTCCCTACCGCATCACCGATCTTTTCACCGCGATCGACGAGCTGATCGGCCTGCACGAGGTACGCTATCCGCGCTCCACCCTGCGCGCGCTCAGGGTCAGGCTCGAAACGCTGTACGGCGACCCGCGCTACGGCTTCCTCTTCGCCCATGCCAACAGCATGGAGACGATCGCACCGGTGGTCAGCCAGATCTTCCGCGTGCCGCACCGGGGCCGGCCGATCACCGTGTTCCAGCTTGCCGGACTGCCCTCAGAGGTCGTCAACGCGGTGGCGTCCAGCCTGGCGAGACTCGCCTTCGACCTCGCCATGGCGAGCCGCGGCAGCTATGAGATCCTGCTGCTCTGCGAGGAGGCGCATCGCTATGTGCCGCAGGATCAGTCACTCGGCTTCGCACCGACCCGTCAGGCCATCGCCCGCATCGCCAAGGAAGGGCGCAAATACGGCGCCTATCTCGGCATCGTGACGCAGCGCCCGGGCGAGCTCGACCCGACAATCCTGTCGCAATGCTCGACCGTGTTCGCCATGCGCCTCGGCAATGAGCGCGACCAGCAGATCATCCGCGCCGCCATCGCCGACGCCTCGGCCAGCACCATCGCCTTCCTCTCCTCGATCGGGAACCGCGAGGCGATCGCCTTCGGCGAAGCGGTGGCGACGACGATGCGCATGCGCTTTTCAGATATGCCACCGCAGGAACTGCCGGCGATGGAGCGCGCGCAGGGTCCGGGCGACTATCAGCGCGAGCCCGGGCTCGATGAATTGGTCAGCCGGATGAGCCGCCAGGGGTGACCTGCGACGGTGCCGCGCTCGCGGCGCTGCTCTCGACGATTTCATGCTGGTCGATCGCGCGCTCGCGCCCATCCGGGCCGCGCACGCGATATTGAGCTTCGGCATTGTCGCGCTGCGGCATGATCCGCAATACTTCGAACGGGCCGAGCCTGGGTTGATTGGCGAAGTCATGGGTCAGGCTGATGAGGTCGCCGGGCTTGTAGGCAGTGTGGGTCATGGCTCTCACTGGATGTGTAGGGGCGCGCACCGGATGATGCGCGCCGTCTCGATTGCGTTGCCCCGCCGGCGGGCGGCGTCAGAAATGGGCCGCCGTCAGCCTCTGGTAGCTGTTGCGGTGCTTCGCGTAAGCCGATGCCGCTGCGGCCAGGATGGTATCGCGGTTCTGGTCGAACGTCGCCAGAATCTCGGCCTCGCCGCTGCCCATGCCGGAATCAAGCTTGCGCAGGGCCTCGAACTCGATCTGGAAGATGATTTCCAGTGACGCATCCGAGCCCCAGAAACTGACGCAGCTACGCCCGGCATCGAAGCGGCGCACCGGATTGGGAAAGTTCAGCGCCATCGGTCGATCTTCTCCTCGGCTAGCTTATGACACGAAATTTCATGACGCGAGCGCGGTGGCGACGAGTTCGGCCGGTGCGCGCCGCGGCTGCGGAGTCAGGGCCCGCAGCTTGGCGGCTATCGGCAATGGCGGCCGGATCCGCTTGAGGTCGGCATCTGCGCCGCACCGTCGCGTGCGATCGACGCCCGTGAGGCTCAAACAAGCGCGTAATTTTCTCAAGGACGGCCACGCCAGAACAGATCGCCGCTAGTGCGGCTTGCTCTCGACGTCCGTAGTGCAGACATGGGGAGCGCGCTGAATTTTTGTAAGGTCAAGAAATAATAATATTTATGCGCCATGATCTCGGAAGTTCAAAATAATCCGACGCGTATTCGATGTACATGTTAGTGGATTATTTCGCTATCGCTTCAGAATTGGAAGTTCCGCGTGAATCTCGTCAATGCCAATCGAGCGGCCATTCCGGCGCTCGGCTTCGGAATCTTCCGAATGTCTTCGCCCGAAGGCGGCCGCCAGCTCGATCCCGAGGGGCTCTCGCCGCGCTGGGATTCCTGATCGCCGCTGGCTGCATTCACCGATCGGATAGTGGCTGGCACCGCTTCGATTGTGTCAGACTGGTTCCAGCGCTCGATCCGCGGTTTCGGCGACGTCGCGCGCGAGTTTCCCGACCAGTTCGTCGACGGTGGCCTCGGCCGTCGAAATCGACGCCCGCAAGCGCTCATCGGCGAACTCGTCGTATTCGATCGCGACCGAGTGCGTTTCGGTCAGGCCGAGATAGGCCAGCGGCACACTCAGGCCGCGCTCGACGAGATTGGTCGCCTCGAGGCGCCCGCCGGCGCCATAGCCGTAATCGCCACGCGAGGATAGGATGACCAGCCGCTTGCCGGGTGGCAGCATCGGCCAATAGGGCTCGCCTTGCCGGCTGCGGTCGAAACCGAAGGTGACGCCGACGCGCACGACATTATCCAGCCATGCCTTGAGCTGGGCTGGAAGGCCGAAATTATACATCGGCGCTCCGATCACGATCAGGTCGGCACGCAGAAGCTCGTCCACCAGGACGTCGCTTTCGGCGAGCTGTGCCCGTGCTACCTCTTCCCGCTGCTCGGGCCGCGTGAAGGCCGCCGCGATCCAGTCGCCGCTGACGGGCGAGGGCGGCTGCTGCCCGACATCGCGATAGGTCAGGGTGTCCTGCGGCCGCGCAGCCTGCCAGCGCTCGACGAAGCGGCTGGTCAGGCGGCGCGTATGCGATCCGCGCGGGTCGACCCCGGACCGCCCGGGACGGGCGCTGGCATCGATCTGCAAGATGTGAAAGGGCGGCATGGCGATCTCCATGATGTCAAATTCCTCATGCGACGTTCTCGCTATTCGTCAGGTATGTTGTTATTCAGCGGGCAACAAAATCGAATTGCTCAGCTGATAGATGAGTTGGTTTCATTCATGTCGGAGCCTCGGAAGCTTCCACCGCTCGCTGCGCTACGTGCGTTCGAGGCCGCGGCCCGGCATCTGAGCTTTCAGAAAGCGGCCCGGGAACTGGCCGTGACGCCGACGGCGATCAGCCACCAACTGCGGCTGCTGGAAGCGACGCTCGGCCTGCCGCTGTTTGAGCGGCATGTCCGGCGCGTCTCGCTGACGCAGGCCGGCGCGCAGCTCTATCCCGTGCTCAGGGACGGCCTGGACAGTTTCGCACGCGCCATCGCCGAACTCACTCCTCGGCCGCAGCGCAGCGCGGTGACGGTCAGCGCGACCGCGCTCTTCACCGCGCGCCGCCTCATTTCGGCGCTGGGACTCTTCCAGGCGCAGTGGCCGCAATTCGCGTTGCGGCTGCATGCATCGGACGACGCCGTCGATCTGGCGAGCGGCGCTGCCGACCTCGCGGTGCGTTATGGTGCCGGCCCGTTTCCGGGGCTGGTATCCGAACCGCTGTGCCAGGAGCGTTTCGGTGTGGTCTGCAGTCCCTCGCTCGGCCTCCGCGATCCCATCGATCTGACTGCAGCGAGGCTGATCCACTCGGAGTGGCTGCGTCGGGATCTGCAGCCGGATTGGCGACGCTGGCAGGCCCTGGCCCAGGTCGCGGGATTGAACGTCGAAGCTGGTCTGCGCTTCACCGACGAAAGCCACGCTATCCAGGCGGCCGTGGCAGGGCAGGGCGTCGTGATCACGAGCCTGTTCCTGGTCGAGGACGAGCTCTCGCGCGGCGTGCTCGTGCACCCGTTCGGCCCGGTCATCGAAGGGCATCACTATCACCTGGTCGCGACCGAGGAGAACATGGCGAGCGCCGATGTTCAGGCTGTCCGGCAATGGCTCAAGGCGGTCGCGTCGCCATGACGGCCGCGCCCGCATAGCGGTGCATGGAGGAGACAGGTCAAACCTTGCATCCGCGGCGCGCAGCCTGTATGAGCGCCGTTCAACCTTTCCATCGTATCGCGCAAGATCAGAAGGAGCCGCGAATGGCTCGCGTCACCGTTGAGGATTGCATCGACAAGGTCGAGAACCGCTTCGAGCTGGTTCTGCTTGCGAGCCATCGCGCCCGCATGATCGCCTCGGGCTCCTCGATTCTCGTCCAGCGCGACAACGACAAGAACCCGGTCGTCGCCCTGCGCGAGATCGCCGACGAGAAGCTCACCCCCGAGGATCTCAAGGAAGACCTGATCCACTCGCTGCAGAAGCATGTCGAGGTCGACGAGCCGGAGGCCGACACCGTGCCGCTGCTGACCTCGCAGTCGCATGTCGCCACCCCCGATTCGGAGGTTCAGTTCGATCGGATGAGCGAGGACGACCTGCTGCGCGGCCTCGACGGCCTCGTGCCGCCGACCGAGAGCGCCGACGACGAAGACTGAGCTGTCGGAAAGCGTTCATGACGTTTGCTAAAGCCCGGCCCCGCCGGGCTTTTTTCATGCCCGCCCCGGGTGGATTGGCCTTGCCGCGCCGTGCCGCGATCGTTGATATCTCTATCGTTAAGTGGGAGACGGATTCACCGATCAGATTGTTCCAACCTGATCGGATCCGGCTCCGGACGAATCCAAACGAGTTGAGCGGTGGAGTTACGCCCGCATGGGCATGATGCGGCAATATGAGCTTGTCGACCGGGTCAAGCGCTATAATCCGAATACCGACGAGGAGCTGCTCAACCGCGCCTATGTCTACGCCATGCGTGCGCATGGCACGCAGAAGCGCGCCTCCGGCGACCCGTTCTTCGCCCACCCGCTCGAAGTCGCGGCGATCCTGACCGAGCTCAAGCTCGACGACGCCACCATCGTCGCCGCCGTCCTGCACGACACCGTCGAGGACACCGAGGCGACGCTGGAGGAGATCGAGACCCTGTTCGGGCCCGATATCCGCCGCCTCGTTGACGGGCTGACCAAGATCAAGAAGCTCGACCTCGTCTCTAAGAAGGCGGCGCAGGGCGAGAACTTCCGCAAGCTCCTGCTCGCCATCGTCGACGATATCCGCGTGCTCCTGGTCAAGCTCGCCGACCGGCTGCACAACATGCGCACCCTGCACTATGTGCCGCCGGAAAAGCGCCTGCGCGTCGCCGAGGAGACGATCGAGATCTATGCGCCGCTCGCCGGCCGCATGGGCATGCAGGAACTGCGCGAGGAGCTGGAGGAGCTCGCCTTCCGCCATATCAAGCCGGAAGCGCACGCGACTATCACCAAGCGGCTGGAGGAGGTGACCCAGCGCGAGGGCAAGGTCATCGGCGAGATCGAGAGCGATCTCAAGACCAAGCTCGCCGAGCGCGGCATCGAGGCGCAGGTCTTTGGGCGGCGCAAGCGGCCCTATTCGATCTGGAAGAAGATGGAGCGCAAATCCGTCTCCTTCGAGCAGCTCTCCGACATTTTCGGCTTCCGCGTCATCGTCGACAAGCCGGAGGATTGCTACCGCGTCCTCGGCATCGTCCACATGACCTGGCCGATGGTGCCCGGACGCTACAAGGACTACATCTCGACGCCGAAGCAGAACGACTACCGCTCATTGCACACCACCGTGGTCGGGCCCGGCCGCCAGCGCGTCGAATTGCAGATCCGCACCGACGGGATGGACCGCGTCGCCGAATTCGGCATCGCCGCCCATGCCCGCTACAAGGACGGCCGGACCGCCGGTGTCGTCGCCGCCGCCGATGAGAGCCGCGCCTATCAATGGCTGCGCCGCACCGTCGATCTCCTGGCCGAAGGCGACAATCCCGAGGAATTCCTCGAGCACACCAAGCTCGAGCTTTTCCACGACCAGGTCTTCTGCTTCACGCCCAAGGGACGCCTGATCGCCTTGCCGCGCGGGGCGACGCCGATCGATTTCGCCTATGCGGTCCACACCGATGTCGGAAACACCGCGGTCGGCGCCAAGATCAATGGCCGGATCGCGCCGCTGCTGACCGAGCTGCAGAACGGCGACGAGGTCGAGATCACCCGCGCCGAGGGGCAGGCGCCGCCGGCGGCCTGGGAATCGCTGGTGGTCACCGGCAAGGCCAGGGCCGCCATCCGCCGCGCCACCCGCGTCGCCGTGCGCCGGCAATATGCCGGGCTCGGCCGCCAGATCTTGGAACGCGCTTTCATGCGGGCCGAGCGGCCCTTCACCGACGAGAAGCTCAAGGCGGCGCTGAAGCGGCTCGCCCGCACCGCCGTCGACGACGTGCTCGCCGCCGTCGGCCGTGGCGAGATGTTCTCCGGCGATGTGGTGAGGGCGGTCTATCCCGACCTTGAACCTGAGAAGCGTGCGACCGGCGATGCCAAGGCGCCGCCGCCCGGCAAGGGCTGGTTCGAATTGCGCCAGGGCGAGAACCTGAAATTCAAGCTGCCGAACGAGACGCCTGGCGAAGATGCGATCCCGATCCGTGGCCTCGGCGGCGACCTGCCGGTGCGCTTTGCACCGGGCGGCGGCGCCGTGCCTGGCGACCGCATCGTCGGCATCCTGACACCGGGCGAGGCGGTGACGATCTATCCGATCCAGTCGCCCTCGCTCGCCGCCTTCGACAACGAGCCCGAGCGCTGGCTCGACGTGCGCTGGGACCTCGACGACAAGCGCCCGCAGCGTTTCCCGGCCCGCATCCAGCTCAACTCGATCAACGAGCCGGGATCGCTTGCCCAGATCACCACGACCATCGCCGAGCATGACGGCAATATCGACGCCGTCTCGATGATCCGGCCGACGCCGGACTTCACCGACGTCACCATCGACCTCACGGTCTGGGACCTGAAGCACCTCAGCGCGATCATCAGCGAACTGCGCGAGAAACGGGTGATCAGCCGGGTCGAGCGCGTGGTGGCGTAAGGGGGGCGTCATGGCCGGCCTTGAGCCATGGCTGCCAGATTGAGCGGCCCGAGCGGTAACCGAGAAAGCTACGCAAGCGTCAGATGAAGGGTGCGGGGAACCCTTCTCCCGTGTGGGAGAAGGGCAGGGATGAGGGCCTGCCCTATCAGCAGGGGACGCAACGGCGCCGTATCGCTTCAACAATCAACGGCGGTCCCTCACCCCTACCCCTCTCCCATCCGGGAGAGGGGGGCCCGCGCCTGCTCCGCCTGTCGGAGCGCATCGGAAAGCAGTCACCCCGCCCGGAAGGCCGCTGCAAGCTCCCTGACGAAGGCGTTGGCGCGCGGCGTCGCGACATTGCTGCGCAGCACGACCTCGAAGCTGTCGAGCGCCGGCAAGCCCCAGTCCGGTCCGTGGTCGATCGCCCCGCGCGGCGCGATCCGCGCTGCCAGCGGCGAGACGCCGAGCCCGCCTTCGACCGCCGCCAGCACCGCCGCCATGCCGCCGCCGATGAAGGCCTCGCGCCAGGGCAGGCCGGCGCTGTCGAGCGCATCCATAGCGTGACGACGCAGGCGGCATTCCGGCATTAGGCTGACCAGCGGCACCGGCCCGTTCGGTTTCGCCAGGGAGGATGCGCCGAACCAGCCGAACGCGTCGCGCCGCAGCACCTCGCCGGTACGCCCCGGCCCGAGCCGGCGGATCACCGCGACATCGAGTTCGCCGCGCTCGAAAGCCGTGTCGAGCGCCGCGGACGGCTCGATGCGCAGCCCGATCACCAGCGAGGGGTCGTGCTTGGCGAGCCGCGCCAGCAGGGCAGGGGCATCGGCTCCGACCGCCTGCTCGCTGATACCGATGCTGATGCGCTCCTGGATCTGCTGGAAGGAGGTGAGCGCTCGCTCATGCGCCGCCATGAGCTCGCGCGCCGCCGGCAGGAAGCGCTCGCCCTCGGCGGTCAGCCGGACCAGTCGCGGATGTCGCTGCAGCAGCAACTGGCCGAGCGCCTCCTCCAGCTTCTTGACCCGCGTGCTGATCAGAGATTGCGCCGTGCCGAGCGCCTCGGCAGCGCGGGTGAAGCTGGAAAGCTCGGCCGCATGCAGGAAGGCGCTGACGCCATCGAGGTCGAGGGTGCTGGTCATTTGAAATCGCAATTTCATATCATTGATATCACCAAAGATACAGTTTTAAGATTATCATTTCAAGCCTAGTTTCAGGGCGTCGGCGGCAGTGTCCGCCCTCTGTCTACGGAGCTTGTCATGCCCCTGATCCGGATTTCGATGCGCCGCGGCCGCCCGGCCTCGCATCCCGCCGCCATCGTCGATGGCGTCTACCGTGCCCTGTGCGCCACTTTCGAGGTGCCGGAGAACGATCTCTTCGCCGTGGTGCACCAGCACGAGGCCGAGGAGTTCATCTTCGACAACAATTATTTCGGCTTCAACCGCAGCGACGCCCTGGTGATCATCCAGCTCGTCGTCGCCAACACCCGCGGCGTCACCCAGAAGAAGGCGCTCTATGCCGCCATCGCCGAGAACCTGCAGAAGGAGCCGGGCCTGAAGCCCGACGACATCTTCATCAACCTCGTCGAGGTCAAGCGCGAGGACTGGTCGTTCGGCGGCGGGATCGCGCAGTACGTGGCGTGATCTAACGTTGCAGGCGAAGCGCGGGGAACCCTCTCCTGGAAGGAGAGGGCAGGGTGAGGTGTAGGCCATTGGACCAGTTCCGCGAGCGCTCACCGCGCGGTCGGGTTCAAGCCGACGTTTCCACTCCGAACACCTCACCCCTACCCCTCTCCTTCCAGGAGAGGGAATCCCGCGCTTCTGCTGACATCCGTCAGCACATGGGCACTGGAAACTCACCCCTCATTGCCCCTAACTCTGGCCATGGAATGGAGCGACGAGGGCACCATCATCGGCGTCAGGCGTCATGGCGAGAGCGCCGTGATCCTGGAGGCGATGACGCGCGATCATGGCCGCCATCTCGGCCTCGTCCGCGGCGGCCGCTCGAGCAAGCAGCAGCCGGTACTGCAACCCGGCAATCTTGTCTCGCTGACCTGGCGGGCACGGCTCGACGAGCATCTCGGCGAGTACAAGGTCGAGCTCCTGACCTCGCATGCGGCGCGGCTGATGGCCCAGCCGGTCGCGCTCTATGGGCTCGCCAATGTCTCCGGCCTGCTGCGGCTGCTGCCGGAGCGCGATCCGCATCCCGGCCTCTATGAAGGCCTGGCGGTGCTGGTCGCGCATCTCGACGAGATCGCGATCGCGCCGGCGCTGATGGTGCGCTTCGAGCTCGCCATGCTGTCCGAGCTTGGCTACGGGCTCTCGCTCGAGCGCTGCGCCGTCACCGGCCTGCGCGAGGAACTCAGCCATGTCTCGCCGAAATCCGGCAAGGCGGTCAGCCGCAAGGCCGCCGAGCCTTATCTCGACCGGCTCCTTGCCTTGCCGGCCTTCCTGAGCGAGGGGCAGGGCGCGCGCCGGCCGGCTCCGGCCGAGATCGCTGCCGGCTTCGCGCTGACCGGGTTCTTCCTGCGCCGCGACCTCTACGAGCCGCGCGGTCTGCTGGAGCCGCCGGAGCGGATGCGGTTGCTGGAACTGGCGGCGAGAATCCCCTGATTTCTGCGGTTTTTTCGCCGGTCTCGCTTTGCGTCGCTTGCTTCCGGGCTGCATCGTTGCATCAAGTGATTCGGGCCTTTATTCCCTCGTCCCGCGAGGTATGGACCGGTGTCGGCCCCTCAGCTGGGTCGCGTATCGAACTAGGTTGGTAGAAGCATGGGCAAACCCGTCGAGCCGCCTCCGGAGGAGGAAGCCGAACGCGTCGATCTGAAGAGCGCTCTCGAAGAGCGCTATCTGACCTATGCGCTCTCGACGATCCTGCACCGCGCCTTGCCGGATGCGCGCGACGGGCTGAAGCCCGTCCATCGCCGCATCCTGCACGCCATGCGCCTGCTCCGGCTCGATCCCGGCCAGGTCCACAAGAAATGCGCCCGCATCGTCGGCGACGTCATCGGTAAGTTCCATCCGCATGGCGACCAATCGGTCTATGACGCGCTGGTCCGCCTCGCGCAGGACTTCGCCCAGCGCTACCCGCTCGTCGACGGACAGGGCAACTTCGGCAATATCGACGGCGATAACGCCGCCGCCTACCGCTACACCGAAGCGCGCATGACCGAGGTCGCGCGCCTCCTGCTCGACGGCATCGACGAGGACGCGGTCGATTTCCGCGAGACCTATAATGGTGAGGACGAGGAGCCGATGGTGCTCCCGGCCGCCTTCCCGAACCTGCTCGCCAATGGCTCGCAAGGCATCGCGGTCGGCATGGCGACCTCGATCCCGCCGCACAACGCCGCCGAGCTCTGCGACGCCGCGCTTTATCTGATCCAGCATCCGGAGACGACCTCCGAGCAGCTGATGACCTTCGTGCCCGGGCCCGATTTTCCGACCGGCGGCATCATCGTCGAGTCGCGCTCGTCGATGGTCGAGACCTATCGCACCGGCCGCGGCGCCTTCCGCACGCGGGCGCGCTGGCATGTCGAGGATCAGGGCCGCGGCACCTGGTTCGTCGTCGTCACCGAGATTCCCTATGGGGTCCAGAAGGGCCGGCTGATCGAGAAGATCGCCGAGCTTCTGAACGACCGGAAGCTGCCGCTGGTCGCCGACCTGCGCGACGAGTCGGCCGAGGACATCCGCGTCGTCATCGAGCCGCGCGCCCGCAATGTCGATGCCAACCTGATGATGGAATCGCTGTTCCGGCTCTCGGAGCTGGAATCGCGCATTCCGATGAACATGAATGTTCTGACCGGCGGGCTGGTGCCGCGCGTGCTCAGTCTGGCCGAGGCCCTGCGCGCCTGGCTCGACCATCGCCGCGACGTGCTGGTCCGGCGCTCGCGCTTCCGTCTCGGCCAGATCGAGAAGCGCCTAGAAATCCTCGCCGGCCTGCTGATCGTCTATCTCGACCTCGACCGGGTGATCAAAATCATCCGCGAGGAGGACGAGCCAAAGATCGAGCTGATGAAGGTCTTCGCGCTCAACGAGGTCCAGGCCAACGCCATCCTCGACACCCGCCTGCGCGCCTTGCGCAAGCTCGAGGAGATGCAGCTCAAGACCGAGTTCGACGAGCTGACCCAGGAGAAGGGCCAGATCGAGGGCCTGATCGCCTCCGAGGCACAGCAGTGGAAAACCATCTCCTGGGACATCCGCGAGGTGAAGAAGCTGTTCGGCCCGGAAACGGCGATCGGCAAGCGCCGCACCACCTTCGCCGATATGCCCGATACGACCGATATCGACCTGACCCAGGCCATGGTCGAGCGCGAGCCGGTGACGGTGGTGATCTCGAAGAAGGGCTGGATCCGGGCGCTGAAGGGCCATGTCCAGGACCTGTCGAGCCTCACCTTCAAGGGCGACGACACGCTCCGCACCGCCTTCTTCAGCGAAACGACGTCCAAGATCCTGGTGATGGCGACCAACGGCAAGGTCTTCACGCTGGAGGCCTCGAAGCTGCCGGGCGGGCGCGGCTTCGGCGATCCGATCCGGCTGATGATCGAGCTGGAGGAGAGTGCCGAGATCGTCGCCGCCTTCCCCTACAGGGCGGGCTTGAAGCTTCTGGTCGCCAGCACGGAGGGCCGTGGCTTCGTCGTGCCGACCGACGATGTCGTCGCCAACACCCGCAAGGGCAAGCAGGTGCTCAATGTCGACCAGCCGGCCGAGGCGATGCTCGTCGTGCCGGCCGAGGGCGACCATGTCGCGATCATCGGCCAGAACCGCAAGCTGCTCTGCTTCCCGCTCTCCGAGGTCGCGGAGATGGGCCGCGGCAAGGGCGTCAGGCTGCAGCGCTACAAGGATGGCGGCCTGTCGGACGCCAAGGTCTTCAAGCTCGAGGACGGGTTGACCTGGCTCGACACCTCCGGCCGAACCTGGACGGTGGCGCAGGCCGAGCTGATCGAATGGCTCGGCCATCGCGCCGAGGCCGGCCGCCTGCCGCCCAAGGGCTTCCCGAAGAACAACAAGTTCGGGGGATGAGCGGAGTGAGAGGCGGCTGACGCCGTACCGTTATCTGACGGTGCGTTGCGGCGCTGGCCAGCCGACCGAGCGGCCAAGATCGGTGGTATGGCAGGCCGACAGGGCGAGCGCCAGCAAAGCGGCGGTGATCAGGCGCGACATGAATTGCTCCGTATGGGTCGTGCAGGGCGGGTGATCGTGCGAGCCGAGCTCGCTCAATCTCGTCTGAGAAGCGCCGATCTGGCTGCCGCCTCGAGCGTGCTCCGATGAGCGCCGGCGACCAGCAGGCAGAGCCCAAGCAGGATCATGGCCGGCAGCGGGGAGCCGGGCAGGACCGTGAGGTGCGCTAGGGTGGCGCCAAGCATGGTGGCAGCCAGCAGCACGGCGGCAAAACCGGAGAGCGCCGGCAGGAGCAGCGCGGCAGCGCCGGCGAGCTCGATCGCCCCGGTCAGATAGCGGAACCATTGCCCGAAGCCGATCATGGCGAACGCATCGACCATCGGCTGCGCCCCGACAAGTTTGGCGCCACCGGCGGCTGCGAACACGGCGGCGAGCAGCGCCTTGACGGCCCATAGGCCAAGCCGGCGCCAGCGCGGCGCCTCCGAAACGTCAGTGACCGACATGGAGATCTCCGAAGAATGCCCGAGGGCTGCGGCGGGCCGTTCCCGCCGCTTTCGCCATGAGGAATTCGGGAGTAGCATCGAAAAGACAAGTAGGACGGAATTTGTGGTATAGTATGAAAAATCAGACTATTGAGATTCAACGCCCGGGCGAGGATGGAGAATCATCCGCAGAATCAGATGCTTGCCCAAGCGCAGCTGCGGTCGAGCAATTTCATGCCGCCATGCGCATGCTGACCGGCAAGTGGAAGGGCGAGATCCTGTGGCGGCTCGGGCAGGGCACTCTGCGCTTCGGCGAGCTGCGCCGTTCGATCCCCGGGATCACCCAGCATATGCTGACGACGCAGCTGCGCGATCTGGAGGCGCATGGTCTCGTCAAGCGCACGATCTATCCGGAGGTGCCCCCGCGCGTCGAATATGAGCTGACGCCGTCTGCGCGCGATCTTGGCGCGGTCTTTCATGAGATCAGGGCCTGGTCCGACAGGCACGCGGCCTCGCTCAATCTGACGGCTTGAACGGGCTGGCCGCGGCCCCATCCTGTTGCCTGATCAGAGGCTTGCGCGAATCCGTGGAATCGACCCGCCAGCGATTTGAATCAAGACCACAGCGTCTTGACTCACTACCTCAGCGGATCGCCGATCCGACGACGCCGACTTCCAGCCCGAGCGTGACATTGTTGGTCACTGCCCATTGGATGCCGGCGCGCGCTTCCGGCCTGAGCGCGATATCGGAGCGCGAGAAGGGTGGGGAGAACAGCGTCGCGCCGTAGCGGAAGGTCTCGTTGCCCGCGGCCAGGCCGACACTCGTATAGAGCAGCACGTCGGGCGTCGCGAACACGCCGGCCTTGAGCTGGAAGGCGCCCGTGATGTCGCGGGTATAGCTTGCCTGGTTGAAGCCGGGATTGGCGTAGCCGCCGAAGGAAGGGGAGAATTCGAGCGCCCCGGCGATGCCGTAGACGAAGTCGCCATCGCGCCACATCTTGCCGGCCTCGAGCCCGATCACCGGCCCGGCGGAGGTGCCGAAGCGTTTCGAGCTGCTGACCTGGAAGCCGCTGGAGATGCGGGCGTAGGAGCCGTCCCATTTGACGCCGCCGGGCGACAAGGTCGGCTCAGACCAGGCGAAGGAGGGCAGGATTCCGAAGCCCGAGAGCGGCAGGAAGGCCTGTGCTTGCGCCGGGGCGCTGGTCGCCATCAGCGCCGCTACGGCGGCGGCGGCCGAGAAAAGCTTCATGCGTGCGCTGCCCGCAGTCAGGATCATGCTCATGGCTTAGCAGGTGAGGGCGCGATTGTCGCGGTTTTGTGGCGTAGTGTCCCGGCGGCTCAGCTCAGCTTGGTCTTGAGGCGCAGGAAGCGCATCGTTCGCTCGGCGGTGGCCATGTCGAGCTGCTCATAGGCTTTGAGGTCGTCCTCGATATCCTTGGCCTTGAAGTAGAGGCGCCGCCCACGCAGCTGCAGGACAGCGTCGAAGGTGTCCTTGCCGAGCCCGAGCGTCCGCGCCAGCACGGCGATGCCGCTGACGTCGCGCTGCATCAGCACGCGCAGGCCCTGCTCGGTGGTGACCTCGGCACTGATCGCGATCACCTGCGCGAGGTGGAAGGCGCGATCCTCCTCAGCCAGCATCGTGACGACCTCGTCGAGGCTGCGTGCGCCCGCCTGCAGGTCGGCGATCAGCAGCCGGACCTCGCGGCGCTGCTGGCGCGCCTGACGCGCCATCATCGCGGTCTGGTGTGAAGTCGCCTCGCTGTTCGGATCCGACATCTGCTCGACGATGCGCAGCACGCGCTCAGCCCGCTGCGGCGACAGGTCCGAGCGGCGCGCCAGCGCGTCGCCCACCACGGCATCGTCGCCGCCGCGCTGCAGCAGCCGGTCGAAGCCGTGATCGGAGAACTGGGCGCCCTCATTGCCGGAAACGCTGCGAAGCACTGTTGAATCGCCGCGCTCGACCAGGATATCGGTCACGCCTTCCGGCAGGCGGGCGCGCTCGGCGATGGCCGCGAGATGCGCCTGCGTCTGGCTGATGGCGATGGCTGCCAGATCGGTGTCGGTCAGGACCGGCGAGAGCCGGAGCACGAGGCGTGCGACCTCGCTGTCGGTATCGTTCGCCAGCGACACCGCGACCGGGCGCGGCAGCGTCGCCGTCGCGGCGACGGAATCGGCATATTCGCGTCGGCCTTCGGCGTCGAGATGCGGCAGCGAGCGCAGCGCGATATCGCCGTAGTGCTCCTGCGATTCCTCGCTCGGATCGGCGTCGAGCAGGAACAGGTCTGTCACGGCGTTGAGAAGCTTGCGCCGGGACTCCGACGACATCTCCGCTGGCATGCGGGACAAAGACTGGAGCATCGGAGCGGTTTCCGCAGGAGTATCACGTTTGGACAATGCCGGACGCTACCCTGCGCGCTTTGATTTAGTCTTAAGCCGTTCATGGAATTCCCAGTACTTTCAGTATCATCGTCGCTTCTTATGGTTGCATTTTAATAGCACAACAACCTGAAGGAGCTGTTTCGGCCCGTGCTGACGGAACTTCGCCGGTCAGATCACGTTGGCAGGTCGCCGCCCTGCGCGGCGATCGAGGCCACCAGCAATGCGGAGCGTGATGTGAGCACGAGCCAGCCCCAAGCAGGAAGCTACCCCCTTGGCGATCAGACAGGGCGAGCCGCGGCCGAGCCGTCGCGTCGCGCGATGCTGGCGGCTTTGGCTGCGATCGGGCTCGTCTCGCCCGCCCGCGCCCAAGACACCCGTCCGCCGCCGGTCACACCGAACAATGCGCCCGCCGAGCAGCGGCGTGGCAATTTCGGTTATGAGGATGTCGTTCGCCAGGCTCGCGAGCTCGCAGCCCGGCCCTTCGACACGAGCGCGCCCGCCATTCCGGAGGCGCTGAAATCGCTGACCTATGACAGTTATCGCGAAATCCGGTTCCGCAGGGACAAGGCGCTCTGGCAGGACAGCGGCTCGGACTACCGCCTGCACCTGTTCCATCTCGGCTTCCTGCACGACAAGCCGGTGCCGGTTCATGTGATCAGCGACGGAACCGCGATCCCGCTGCCATTCAACATGGCGCTGTTCGAATACGGCAAGGCGCAGGTCCCGCAGAAGCTGCCGATCTCGCTCGGTTTCGCCGGCTTCGCCGTCACGACGACGCTCAACGACCTGAAGGTTCAGGACGAGGTGATCTCCTTCCTCGGCGCCAGCTATTTCCGGTTCCTCGGTCGCGGCCACCGCTATGGGCTTTCGGCGCGCTCGCTGGCACTCGATGTCGGCGGCGAGCAGGCCGAGGAGTTCCCGTTCTTTCGCGCGCTCTGGCTGGAGAAGCCGAAGCCTGACAGCCTCGACCTCGTCATCTACGGGCTGCTCGATTCGCCCTCGGTCAGCGGCGCCTTCCGCTATGTCGTGACGCCGGGCCAGCAGACCAGCGTCGCCGTCACGGCGACGATCGTGCCGCGCCGGACGATCGAGCGCATCGGCATCGCGCCGCTGACCTCGATGTTCCTCGCCGGCGAGGGCGACCGCGAGCAGCGCACCGATTTTCGACCCGAGGTCCACGATTCCGACGGGCTGATGCTGAAGACCGGCGCCGGCGAATGGCTCTGGCGGCCGATCCGGAACCCGCGGGCGCTGACGATCTCGTCCTTCCATGACCGCAATCCGCGCGGTTTCGGGCTGATCCAGCGCGACCGAGAATTCGGTCATTACCAGGATCTGGAGGCGCATTACCACGCCCGCCCCGGCTACTGGGTCGAGCCATCAGGCGATTGGGGCGAGGGCCGCGTCGACCTGATCGAAATCCCGACCCAGGGCGAGGAATTCGACAACATCGTCTGCTGCTGGACACCGAAGACGCCCTTGCCCAGTGGCCAGCCAACCGAATTGAGCTATCGCATCACCTCCGTATCGACGACCGAGACGCTGCATGCGATGGCGCAGGTCCAGAGCAGCATCGCCGCCCGCGAGGAGGTCGACGCGGCGGCAGGGCTGGCGAAGCGCCGCTTCATCGTCGACTTCAACGCCGGTGACCTCGAATACTATCTCTCCGATCCCAAGCGCGTCTCGGTGGTCGCGACGGTCTCGGCCGGCACGGTAGCCCGAGCGACGCTCGATCCGAACTTCGCCGCGAAGGGCTTCCGGGCGATCGTCGATGTCACGCTCAGGCCGGCCGAAAGCACTGATCTGCGCGTCTTCCTGCGCACGGCCAGGCAGACGCTCAGCGAGACCTGGACGATGTCGTGGACCGCGTCAGCCACCTAGATCATCGCGCGCCCAATCGGGCGCGATCACGATGAACTATCACATTGTTATCGCATCGGATTATTCCGAAAAGTGGATTCCACTTTTCGGTCCGATGCTAGAGACGGCCGTGTCTCCCGGCCGCCGAACCGACGGTGCAGCCAGGGCAGTTTCGGGGTGAGATCTGACTCACGGCGTCGGGAAGAAGCTGCTCGGCAGGTTGCCGGGCCGTGTGGTCGACTCCGCCCGCACCGACGCGCTCGCGGTCGGGCCGTAGCCCCTGTCGAAGGCGGTGCCGTCCTGCTCGTTGCAGGTCGGACGCTGCGGATTCTTGGCGATGGCGGCCGAGCGCGGAAAGGCGGTGTTGTCGACCGCGTCGGTGGTCGGCTGGCCGATATCGATACGCGAGGTCACCATGCTGGCCGTCGGCTTGGTGGTCGGCGAGGTCCAGCCAAGCGTGCCGTGCCAGATCACGTGCCAACCGATCCGTGCCAGGTGATGAACCGTCCTGCCGCCTTCCCTGGCGACGAAATAGGCGATGAAGCCTTCGTCGCGCCGGGCCGTGTGCAGGAAGTTCGGCGAATGCGCCACGGCATTGGTCTGACGCAGGGGAAATGGATTATTGGGATGGTCGCCGAACTTGTAGGTCACCAGGAAGCCCTTGGTCCCGGTGGTCTGGTCGGTGATGATCTGGTTGCTCGGATCGAAGATCATCTCGTCGACGGTCGGCAGATCACCGTCGCCGTCCAGCGAGGGGTTGGTGCCGAAGGCCGATTTGAGATTGACGACGATGCTGCCCTCATTGGCCATCCGCCCGGCATAATGCGCCTCGTAGACCAAGAGGTCGGAGACCAGGATCATCCCGAACTCCCAATTGGTCATCAGCTCGATCTTGTCCTGCCGGCTGGCCGGATCGCCCGACATCAGCACGCTGCCGGTGCAGGTGATCATCGGGCCGGTATCACCGGGATGCCCCGCCGCCTCGTCGGCTGCGGCGCGGCGCACCTTGGTCGTGCAATGAAGCAAGGCGTGCTCGGTGCCGACATGGATGTCGGTGCGCGAGCCGCCCTTGCTGGCGGTGATCGTGGCGCTGCCGGGAGCGATCGCGATAACCATGGCTACTCCTGCTGATAGCGGATGGCCCGGTTTCACCCAGGTCTTCGAGGCGGGGAGCGTCGATCTAGCGAACGGCTGCGCTGTGCGTGCGTGCCTTGGCGGCGTCGGCGCGGCGGTTGATGGCGCTCTGCGCGATGATGGCGCGCTCCAGCGCCGCCATGGTCAGCGGCCCGACGATGGCGTCGGCGACGAGCCCGTTGGCGGTCTGGAAGCTGCGCACGCGGCTCGCGGTTTCCGGGCCGAAGATCCCATCGGGCAGAGTGCGACCCTGATTGCTCGAGTTCGGCATCGCCAGGCCGAGATCGATCAGCGCCAGCTGGATGATGGCGACGGCCTGGCCGCGCTCGCCCTGCTTCAACGGCGGCGCGTTCTCTGCAGCCTTCCTCAGGCGGTCATTGGCGGAAAAACGAGGCGAGGTGAGCGCCATGGTCTTGGTCCTGCCCGTCCCCGATGACCCAAGGTTAGGTCCAAGGCAGGGGGAGGGTCAAGGACGGTTGTGCTTTCCCTTCCCCCCGCTTGCGGTGGGGAAGGGTTAGGGATGGGGGGCCGGAAAGCAGGAGCTCGACTTCTTCCAGCCCGGTGCCGAGCGGTACTGCCCCCCACCCAACCCTCCCACCGCAAGCGGGGGGAGGGCTAAGCCGCCGGCAGACAGGCCGGGCCGAGCGGTTCGAAGCTCTTATAGGTCAGGATGAACTCCTGATGGCCGAGCTCTTCCGACTTCGTCCGCCCGCCCTGCGCCAGCGAGACGACGAGATTGCGGATCTCGGTGCCGACCTCGTCGAGGCTTGCCCTGCCTTCGAGGATGCGGCCGGCATCGACGTCCATGTCGTCGCTCATCCGGCGATAGGTCTCAGGATTGGCGCAGATCTTCACCACCGGCGAAATCGCCGAGCCGACGACCGAGCCGCGCCCGGTGACGAACAGCACACAATGCGCGCCGCAGGCGATCAGTTCCGCGATCTCGGCATTGTCGTTGATGTTCGGGAAGCCGAAGCGCACCTCGCCGTCCGGCACCACGTCGAGCAGATAGAGCCCGCCGCGCGGTGGCACGTCGCCGGGTTTCAACAGGCCGGAGATCGGCGAGGCGCCGGATTTGGCGTAGGCGCCCATTGACTTCTCCTCGATGGTCGAGAGCCCGCCCGCGGCATTGCCGGCGGCGAAGGAACCGTAGCCGAGCGTCGCATAGTAGCGCGCCGCCTTGGCGACCGATCTCTCCAGTTCGACGCCGAGCTCGGGCGTGATCGCGCGCGCCGCCATGATGTGCTCGCAGCCGATCAGCTCGCCGGTCTCCTCGAAGATGCAGGATGCGCCCTCGGCGATGAGCTGGTCGAAGGCGCGGCCGGCAGCGGGGTTGCCAGTGATGCCGGAGGTGCCGTCCGAGCCGCCGCAGACGGTGCCGATCACCAGCTCGCCGACCTGCATCGGCACGGTTTCGGCGCTGTCGAGCGCGATGCGCTGCTCCTCGACCCAGGCGCGGCCTTCCTTGATCGAGGCGCGGGTGCCGCCCGTGCCCTGGATCACGATCGTCTTCACCGGCCGTCCGCTGGCACGCACCACCCGTTCCAATGCATATTTGTTGAAGCTCTCGCAGCCGAGCGAGACCAGCAGCACCGCCCCGACATTGGGATGGGTGCAGAGCTGCTCCATCATCCGCTCGGCATAAGGGTTCGGGTAGCAGCCCGGGAAGCCGATGGCGTGGACCTCGTGCTCGCGCCAGGGCAGGGCGATCTCGCGCGCGACATGATGGGCGCATTCGACCAGATAGGCGACGGCGACGACGTTGCGGATGCCCTTGCGGCCATCGCTGCGGAGATAGCCTTGGAGGTTTGTCATGGAGTTCGACCTTCTCCCTTCCCCCCTGTGGGGAAGGGTTGGGGATGGGGGTGGTTCCGCTTGGCGATCGCCGGATTGAAAAGGGCATTGGCATCGGCGACAGGGCCAGTGCGTTCGATCGATCGCTCCGGCTTTCCGACCCCCACCCCTTCCCCTCCCCACAAGGTGGAGGGGTTTCGTGCGGTGGTTCCAGCGACCGATCCGAAACGCCTTTCAGCACTTCGCTTGAGCCCGCTCATTGCGCCGCTCCAGCCTTGCGCTCGTCCTCGAGATGATAGGTCGGCGTGTAGTCGCTCTTCATGTTCTGGACATGGACGTGATGGCCGGCGGCGACGGCCTCGGTCGCCACGCCGATCGGCGCGCCGTATTTCAGGATCTTCTCGCCGGGCGCGATGGCGCGCCGGGCGATCTTGTGTGCGAGCGCGATCTCGCGGTCGATCACCGCCTGACCGGTCCCGGTCTCGATACGCTCGCCCGCCGGCAGGCGGGTGCGCGCGACGAAGACATTGTCGCGCGGATCGAGCAGGATCAGGCGGGAATCGTGTTCGGACATCAGAACTTGCCGAACTGCAGATAGGCCTGCTGCGGGTCGGTGCCGGCCAGGATCGCCGTGCGCACCTTGTTTTCCGCCGAGATCGCCGTTTCGGATTTCTCCAGGACTTCCTCGATGATCTCGATCGGGATGCGCACGACGCCGTCGCGGTCGGCGAGGATGTAGTCGCCCGGCCGGATCCAGACATCGCCGATCTTGATCGGCTCGTCGACGGCCTTGGGCAGCCAGAAACCGACGATGTCGCGCGGCGTATAGGCCTTGAAATAGGCCTGGAAGCCCATCTCGACCATGAATTCGGTGTCGCGCGACAGGCCGTCGATGACGCAGCCGCGCACGCCCTTGTTCTTCAGCGTCTCGGCCGAGAGCTCGCCCATCAGTGCGACCTCCTCGGTGTTCGGCTGGCAGACCCAGACATGGCCGGGCTTGGCGGCCGAGAGCAGGCCGGTCCAGCCGAGCAGGGTCTCGTGCGCATCGAACTCGCCGGTCTTGCCCTCGACGGTGAAGGCCGGGCCGGCGAGCTTCACGCCGGGCAGCAGCGGGCGCAGCGCCGGCGGCAGGGTGAAGTCCTTCAGGCCCATGGCGCGCATCGTGTCGTGGATGATGCCGGTGTAGCAGCGTTCGAGGCGCTCGGTCAGCGTATCGGTCATGTTTCCTCCGGGGGCGACCGCTCCGGCGGTCTTGCCGGCACCTTGCACAGAGGGTGGCTGAGCGGGCAAGTGCGGTTTTTGCAGCGCCGACGTGCGTATTAAACGATTTAAACGACGGTTTTCGTCATGCTCGGGCTTGACCCGAGCATCTCCGGCCGGAAGAGGCTCAAGTCGATAACTTCTCGTCATGAGATTCTCGGGTCTGCGCTTCGCTTCGCCCGAGAATGACGTGCCGACAACGTCAGCCGACGCGTTCCCAGCCTTGCGGCATCAGGCGCTCCTGCGGCAGGAAGCGGGCCTTGTAGGCCATCTTCGGCGAGCCCTCGACCCAGTAGCCCAGATAGACATAAGGCAGGCCGAGCTTGCGGGCGCGCTCGACATGCTCGAGCACCATGAAGGTGCCGAGCGAGCGGGCCTCGAGAGCGGGATCGTAGACCGAATAGACCATGGAGAGCCCGTCGCTCAGCCGGTCGGTCAGGGCGAAGGCGTAGAGGTCGCCTTGGCCGCGGCCGGTGAAGCCGCTGTCGGGCCCGCGCCGGCGGTATTCGATCAGGCTGGTCTCGACATGGGTGTCCTCGACCATCATGGCGAAGTCGAGCGCCGACATCGTCGCCATGCCGCCTTCGGGGTGGCGGTCATCGAGATAGCCGCGGAACAGCGAATAATGCTCCGAGCGCGGCTGCGGCGGCAGTGCCTCGCCGATCAGGTCGCTGTTGCGCGAGGCGATCTTGCGGAAGCCGCGCGAGGGCCGGAAATCGGCGACGACGATCCTCACCGAGACGCAGGCCCGGCAGGTCTCGCAGGCCGGGCGATAGGCGATGCTCTGCGAACGCCGGAAGCCGCCATGCGAGAGCACGTCGTTGAGGTCGCGTGCCCGCGCCCCGACGAGATGGGTGAACACCTTGCGTTCCTCGCGGCCCGGCAGATAGGGGCAGGGCGTCGGCGAGGTCAGGTAGAATTGCGGGGCATCCCGCAAGGGACGTGTCACGTCAGGCAGGCTCCGGAACCGCCGAGGTAGGGGTGAGTTTAGCAGTCGGCGCGGCGGCAACAAGCACGAAGCCTGCGGTCGCGGCACCGCATGGGATAACCCTCGCACCAATGTTAGCCTGCCCGCGAGGGGATGCCGGGAAGCCTCCCGGAGCAGGGGGATCGAATGCAGACCGAAACGGTCGCGTTGGCCCGCGAGAAGGAAACCCTGCTGATCACGCTCTGGGCCAAGGCCGGCGAGAGCCTGCTACCCGATTCCCTGCTCAAAGACCATTTCGCGGCGGAGGCGGCGAGCCGGATCGACTATGATTTCGCCCGGCTCAAGGTCGATCGCGACCTGATGGTCGGCCTCGCCATGCGGGCCCATACCTTGGATGGCTGGACGCGCGATTTCCTCGCTGATCATGACGATGCGATCGTCCTGCATCTCGGCTGCGGGCTCGACAGCCGCATCTCCCGCATCGATCCGCCTGCCGGCGTCGACTGGTACGAGGTCGATTATCCGGACGTCATCGCGCTCAGGCGCAAGCTCTATCCGACGCGCGAGAACTGCCACCTGATCGGCTCGTCCGTGACGGAGCCGGGCTGGCTCGACGACCTGCCGCAGGATCGCCCGACGATGATCGTCGCCGAGGGCCTTCTGCCTTACCTGCCGGAAGAGGAGGTGCCGCTGCTGCTGGAACGGCTGGTGTGGCACTGTCGGACCGGCGAGATCGTCTTCGACGCCTATAGTGATTTCGGCCTGCGCATGATCGCGCTGCAGCCTTCGATCAAGGCGACCGGTGCGACATTGCACTGGGCGCTCGACGACCCCGCCGATCTGGAGCGGCAGGTGCCGGGCCTCACGCTGGTGGCCGAGCTGACAGCCTACGATCCCGATGGCTACGACCCGGCGCAGATCGCGCGCATGTCCTGGCCGGCGCGGCTGGCGATCCAGTTCTTCTCGCTGGTCCCGCCGCTGGCGCGCATCGGCCTGCTGCTGCGCTACCGCTTTTAGGCGCGCACCACCACGAGCCCGGTCAGGATGTCGTGACCGAGCCGGCGATCCCCACGCACCAGCCCGCAGGCGATGTCGAGGAACCAGAGGGCGACCGTGCCGGCCGCGACATAGAAGAACAGCGCATGCACCGCCGCCGCCAGCGCATCCGGCCGCCCGCCCGAAGCGGTTTCGACCCGAAGGCCGGCCATGCGCATGCCGAGCGTCGCCTGCTTGCGCCCGCCGATCGTGATGGCGGCATAGCCAAGCGCGACAGCGACCGTCGCTCCGCCCATCAGGAGCCAGGTCAGGCCGAAGGTGACGATGCCGAGGATCGCCAGCAGGAACCAGACGATGCTGCCGAGGATGAACAGGACGATCACGTCGCCGATCCAGGCGAACAGGCGCGAACCGAGCACGCCGCGCGTATCCTGCAGCGGCCGGTCCTCCAGCGCGACGATCGGCGGCTGGCGATAGGACGGGTTCGACATCGATGGCTTTCCAATCTCCTGCGGGCGGAGAGTGCCCGCTGGTGGACAATGTTTGATCAGCCACCCGGTTCCGCAAGACCACGCGGGTAGATCCGGCGCGGCGCGAGGCCTTCCTTGCGCAGCGCCTCCTCGATCGCGGCGGTGTGCGCCTCGTCGCGGGTCTCGACGGTGACGTCGAGCGTCACGCCCTTGGCCGGCACGTCGAGGAAGAGCCGGCCATGGCTGACCTCGAGGATGTTGGCGCCAAGCGCGCCGAACAGGCTGGCGACCTTGCCGAGCAGGCCGGGCCGGTCGCTGGCGGTGAGGCGGAAGGCGGCGATGCGTTGCTCGCGCTCGAGCTCGCGCACCATGATCGCGGCGAGCAGGCGCGGATCGATATTGCCGCCGCAGAGCACGAGCCCGACCTTGCGGCCGCGATAGCGCTCCGGTTCCTTCAGCATCGCCGCGAGTCCGGCGGCGCCGGCGCCTTCCGCCAATGTGTGCTGCAAGGTCGCGTAGGCGTTGACGGCGCGCTCAATCAGGTCCTCGCCGACGAGCACGATGTCGGAGACCAGCGCCTTAATCACCGGCAGGGTCTGCGTGCCGACGGTCTTGACCGCAATGCCCTCCGCCAGCGTCGCGCCGCCGATCGGCATCGCCGTGTCATGCACGGCGTTGTGGAAGGACGGGTAGAGCGCCGCCTCGACGCCGATCAGCTCGATCGACGGCTTCAGCGCCTTTGCGGCGACGGCGTTGCCGGCCATCAGCCCGCCGCCGCCGAGCGGGATCAGCAGCATGTCGAGATCGGGCGCCTCGCGCAGCATCTCCAGCGCGACCGTGCCCTGGCCGGCCATCACCGCCGCATCGTCGTAAGGGTGGACGAAGACCAGGCTCTTTTCGGCCGCGATCTCCCGCGCCTTCTGGGCCGACTCGTAGAGTGTCTCGCCGAACAGCACGATCTCCGCACCATAGGCGCGGGTATTCTCGATCTTCACCAGCGGCGTCGTGTCCGGCATCACGATGGTCGCGGGGATGCCAAAGCGCTTGGCGTGATAGGCGACCGCCTGGGCATGGTTTCCGGCTGACATCGCGATGACGCCGCGGCGCTTCTCGTCGTCGTTCAGGCTGCGTAGCTTGTTGACCGCGCCGCGCTCCTTGAAGGAGGCGGTCGCCTGCATGTTCTCGTGCTTGACGAAGATCTCGGCGCCGATGAGTGCCGACAGCCTTGGCGACGCCATCAGCGGCGTCTTCAGCACATGGCCTTCGATGGTCTGCGCAGCCGCCTCGATATCGGCGAAGCTGATCGCGAAGCCGCTGCCCATCCAGTCCCCCATCGCGTCGTTCTAGACTTGGCGCGGCGTCAGCGCGCCATCGCCGAAGAAGCCGCCGGGGCGCAGGATCAGCGTCACGGCGAGCAAGCTATAGACCGCGATGTCGCGCTGTTCGAGCGGCATCGTCGCCGACCACAGCACTTCGAAGGCGGCGATGACGAGCCCGCCGAGGCAGGCGCCGGGCACCGAGCCGATGCCGCCGAGCACGGCCGCGACCAGCGCCTTGAGGCCGAGCGTGAAGCCACCTGAGAAACCCATGCCGCCATAGATCACCGTGACGATGACGCCGGCCGCGCCGCAGATCGCGCAGGCGATGATCAGTGCCCGGTCATGCACTGCGCGAGGATCGATCCCGAACAGCGAGGCTGTGCGGGCATCGTCGGAGACCGCGCGCCAGGCTCGGCCGTAAGACGAGCGGGCGAGATAAAGGATGAGGCAGGTCGCAGCCGAGAAGCCCAGCCCCGCCATGGCGAGCGAGACCGGCGTTGCCGTGACGATGAACTGCTCGGCCCGCGCCAGCGGCAGCGGCTCGTTGAACACCGGCGGCAGCCAGCGCAATTCGGGACCCTGGGCGAGGCGCAAATATTCCGAGAGCGCGATGGCGAGGCCGATCGTCGCGATCAGCACCTGCTGGCCGTTGCTCTTGTCGAGATGGCGCAGCACGAAGCGGCCCATGGCGAAGCCGTGCAGCCCGCTGACCGTGATGGCGACGGCGAAGGCGATGAACAGGCCCGAGACCGGCGTCGAGACGGCGAGCGACAAGGTCAGCGCCACGCCGACAACGGCGGCGAGCGCGCCCAGCGCCGAGAACTCGCCGAAGGTCAGCAGGATGCGGCCGTTGAGCCCGTAGATCAGCGCATAGGCGCTGGCGAGCAGCGCATAGATCGCGGCCGAGGGCAGGGCGGCGAGCCCCTGCTGCAGGCCGTAGGCGAGGCCGGGCGGCAGAACGACCAGGCCGGCGCCCGGAGAGGCGCCCGGATCGACCGGCGGCTCGGCCTTGTATTCGAGATAGAAGCGCCGCAGCAGCAGGAAGCTCGCATCGGTCATCGGCACGCCGTCGGAAGCGAGCCCCGCCAGCGCGCCGCGCTGCAGCGTGGTGCCTTCGCCGGCGAAGATGCAGTCGATGGTGCGCCGGCGCGGCTGGGTGTCCGGTGCCTGCGCCCGGTAGGCGATGCGCAGGATGTCGGCCCGCGGGCCGGTACCGGTGCCCTCGATGGTGATGACGGTATCTGACGGGTTCAGCGCCGGGATGGCCAGCCGGCAGGCACGGATCTGATCGGTGTCGAAGCGCCCGCAGGCAGCGAGCGCGAGGCAGAGCAGAATCGACGTGAACAGGGCGCGCATCGACGGTGACGCTAGCGCGAGAACCGAGGCGTTGGAACTCGCAGCATTGGCGCTCGTCATATGCTCGTTGCAGCCTTGATAAATTAGCAGAGCGGCGCACATCCGATCCGGGCCCCGTGGGGATGCTGGCCGGCCCGGTCGCGCAGCGGGATGTCTGGCATGCAGCAGGATGAGATCTGGGACAACGAGGCGGCCAAATCCTATGACACGCCCGGCACCGGGATGTTCTCGCCCGACGTGCTGGAGCCAGCGGTCGAAAGGCTGGCGCAACTCGCTGAGGGCGGCGCAGCACTCGAATTTGCGATCGGGACCGGCCGCGTCGCCGTGCCGCTCAGCGAGCGGAAGGTTCCCGTGGCAGGTATCGAGTTCTCACCCGCGATGGTCGTCCAATTGCGGACCAAGGTGGATGAAGCGACGATTCCCGTCGTGATCGGCGATATGGCGACAGCCACCGCTCCCGGGAGCTATTCGCTCGTCTACCTCGTCTACAACACGATCTCGAACCTGCTCACGCAGGAAGAGCAGGTGGCATGCTTCCGCAATGCGGCGCGCCACCTCTCGCCCGGCGGGTGTTTTGTGGTCGAGCTCTGGGTGCCGGAACTGCGCAAGCTGCCGCCCGGGCAGCAGGCGGTCGTCTGGCAGTCGGAAACGGGCTATATCGGCCTCGATACCTACGACACGCTGCACCAGCAGGTGGTCTCCCACCATGTCAGGTTCGGCGAGGGCAGGCAGGCCGAGGTCTTCCGCTCACCGCATCGCTACATCTGGCCGGCCGAGCTCGATCTGATGGCTCAGCTGGCCGGCTTCGAACGCGAGAGCCGGCATGCCGATTGGGGCGGCGCGCCGTTCACGGCGGAGTCGCGCTCGCACGTCTCCGTCTATCGCCTGCTCGGTGAGGTCAGCCGTAGGCCTTGAGGATCTTCGCCACCCGCGGCGCGAAATAGGTCAGCACGCCGTCGGCGCCGGCGCGCTTGAAGGCGAGCAAGCTCTCCAGCATCGCCTTGTCGCCATCGAGCCAGCCATTATTGGCCGCCGCCATGATCATCGCGTACTCGCCGGAGACCTGGTAGGCGAAGGTCGGCACCGCGAAGGTGTCCTTCACCCTTGCGATCACGTCGAGATAGGGCAGGCCGGGCTTGATCATCACCATGTCGGCGCCTTCCTCGAGGTCGAGCGCAACCTCGGCGATCGCCTCGTCGGTGTTGGCCGGGTCCATCTGGTAGGTGCGCTTGTCGCCGATGAGCGTGGCGTTGGTGCCGATCGCATCGCGGAACGGCCCGTAATAGGCCGAGGCGTACTTGGCCGAATAGGCCATGATCTGCACGTCCTCATGGCCGCCGCCGTCGAGCGCCGCGCGAATCGCGCCGACGCGCCCGTCCATCATGTCGGAGGGCGCAATCACGTCGGCTCCGGCGTCGGCCAGCGCCAGCGCCTGCCGGACGAGGATGCCGACGCTGGCGTCGTTCAGGATCTTCTCGCCATCCATCACGCCGTCATGGCCGTGCGAAGTATAGGGATCGAGCGCCGCGTCGCAGATGATGCCGATCTCCGGCACCGCTGCCTTGATCGCACGCACCGCGCGGCACATCAGATTGCGGCTGTTCAGCGCTTCCGAGCCGGTCTCGTCGCGTAGCGCCTGGTCGACATAAGGGAAGGGCGCGATCGCAGGGATGCCGAGCCTTGCCGCGGCCTCGGCCTGGCGCACCGCTTCGTCGATGTTGAGCCGGTCGACGCCGGGCATCCAGGCGACCGGCGAGATCGGCTCGGCCGAATCGATCAGGAAGATCGGCCAGATCAGGTCGTCGGTGGTGAGGCGATTCTCGCGCACCAGCCGGCGCGACCAGTCCGCCTTGCGGTTGCGGCGCATGCGGCGGGTGAGCCCGAGCGCGTCCGTCATGGCGGCCGCAGCCTCGGCCCCCCGCGCCTGCGGCGCGGGGAAGGGCCGCACAACCCGAGATGCCATCAACGCCTCCGCTTCGAACGCGATACTTGCTTGCTGGCGATGCTTTAGCACATCGGAACCATTCCAAAACAGTCGCGATGGTCGCATGGCGCTGCGCGCTTCGCGCGGGCACTTCGCCAAGGCGCGCGTGCGGCTGCGCGCCGGCCGGCGCGTTGACAGGCCTCCGGCCAACGCCCAAACACGGGGTCGAACCAGACGAAAAGAGTGCCATGTCGGACGAGCCGGACATCATCTGCGAAACCCGCGGCAGCGCCGGCTTCGTCGTGCTCAACCGGCCGAAGGCGCTGAACGCGCTCAATCTCGTCATGGTGCGCGAGCTGGCCAAGGCGCTGGGTGCCTGGGAGCACGATCCTGCCGTCACGCGCATCGTCGTGACCGGTGCCGGCGAGAAGGCGTTCTGCGCCGGTGGTGACATCCGCAGCCTGCACGATCTCGGCAAGGCCGGACAATATGACGAGATGCTCGCCTTCTGGCGCGAGGAATACATCCTCAACGCCCGTATCCAGAGCTATCCCAAGCCCTATATCGCGCTGGTCGACGGCATCGTCATGGGTGGCGGCGTCGGCCTCTCCCTGCACGGCAGCTACCGCGTCGCCGGCGAGCGCTGGCTCTTCGCCATGCCGGAGGTCGGCATCGGCTTCTTCCCGGATGTCGGCGCGACCTATGCCTTGCCGCGCCTGCCGGATCACGCTGGCACCTATCTCGCCTTGACCGGCGACCGTGTCGGCCAGGCCGATGCGCTGGCGCTTGGGCTCGCGACGCACGCGGTGCCCTCGGCGCGCATGGCCGGGCTCGCCGAGGCACTGACTGGTTCCGAACCGGTCGACGCCGTGATCGCCCGTTTCGCTGGAGATCCCGGGCCGGGCAAGCTCGCGCCGGAGCGGGAGACAATCGCGCATTGCTTCGGTGCGGCGACGCTGCCTGACGTCCTCGGCCGGCTCGATGCCAGGGCGGCTGGCGATGCCTTCGCCGCCAAGGCGCTCGCCACGATCCGGGCGAAGTCGCCGACCAGCGTCGCCATCGCCTTCGAGCAGATGCGCCGCGGCGCCTCGCTGAATCTCGCAGAGGCAATGCAGCTCGAATTCCGCATCGTCTCGCGGATTTCCCGCGGCCATGATTTCTATGAGGGCGTCCGCGCCGTGGTGATCGACAAGGACCAGGCTCCGTCCTGGCGGCCGCAGACGCTGGAAGAGCTCGATCCGGCGGCGGTCGCAGCCTATTTCGCCCCGCTCGGAACGACCGAGCTGGTTGTGGGCGCCTGAGATGGCGGCTTTGCGCGACGGCGAGGTTCTGCGTGGCCCGCGCCCGGCCGGCGAGGCCAGGCGCGGCATACGCTGGCGGCTGCTCCTGGTCTGGCTGCTGCGCCTGCTCTCGGTGGTGTGGATCGGCAAGGGCCTGTACCACTGGGCGATGATCCTCGGCCTCGGACTTTGGCTGGAGCCTGGGCCCGCTTTCGAAGCGCGTCCGCTGACTTTCCAGGCGATCACCGTGTATTTCGCGGTCTTCGATCTCGTCGCCGGCGTCGGCCTCTGGCTGACCGCGACCTGGGGCGGCGTGCTCTGGCTGCTCGCTGCCGTCAGCCAGCTCCTGCTCGGCTTCTTCTTCCCGCGCTGGCTGACGCTGTCGCCCGCTTTGATCGGCACCTATGTCGCATTGATGCTGGCCTATTTCCTGGCGACCTGGGCGGCGGAAAACCAGGACACCTGAGCCCGTCCGCGCGCGTCGAATGCGGCGGGCTGCGGTAAGAAACGCTTTAGCTTAAGAGACTTGCGGTTCATTTTGGATTCACCCAAATGGGTAAATCCCTGATTCATCCTGATATTTAAACTCGTTTTCATCCGCTCTGCCTATGGTGTCTCTCAGAAGCGGACCGGGAGACAAATCCTGGCCGACATGCAACAGGCGGGATATACCATGAAGAGCAATGTAAAGACTGTGGAGCCAGCTGCGGCTGATGAGGTTCAGCTCAAGGTGAAGCCGCTTTACCTTGAGTCCCTCACCTTGGTCGAGCGGCTGCATCGCCGGCTGCTCGACGTCATCAAGGATGAATTCGAGCGCCGTAACCGCGACGACGTCAACAGCGTGCAGGCGCTGCTGCTCTACAATATCGGCGACGCCGAGCTCTCCGCCAGCGAGCTGCGCACCCGCGGCTACTATCTCGGCTCGAACGTCTCCTACAACGTCAAGAAGCTGGTCGAGCTCGGCTTCCTGCACCATGCCCGGTCGCGGATCGACCGTCGTTCGGTGCGCATCAGCCTGACCGACAAGGGCCGCGAGGTGCACAACATCGTCAAGGGCGTCTACGACAAGCATGTCCGCACGGTCGAGCAGATCGGCGGCATCGCGGCCGACGACTTCGAGCGCATGAACAACGCCCTGCTGCGCCTCGAGCGCTTCTGGACCGACCAGATCCGCTACAAGCTGTGACGAGCGGGGCGCTGGCCCCTCGTCCCGAAAGGATTTTCCGCAGTGCGCTTCGGCCCCCCGGGCCGGGATGCGTCGGCGTTTACTTGCTGCCGTCGATCAACATGAGGCGGTCGGAGACGTAGCCGCGGCCATGCTCGGTCTCGACCTGCCATTTCCGGCCTACCTTTGACAAGACCTTGGCCGGTGTGGCGTCCGGCAGATCCTTGCAGGCCTTGCCGGCGCGGTCGCAGAGCGGCGTGCCGCCCTTGATCCAGCAGTCCTGCTGCGTCGTCGAGACGCAGAGCCGGCGGATTTTAGCATCCCCTGTCTCTGCCAGGGCCGGCAGGCCCAGTGAAAAAGCCGCGAGAAAAACAATCGTCCGCATCGTTTCCTCCCTGAGGACAAGGGTAGCTGCTACCTCGCCGCGATCAAACCCACGTGAGCGCGACGCATCGCCGCCCTAAAAATGCCGCGCTCATCATAGGGTGTTAACTCTGGTAAGGGATCGTCCCCAGCGACCGGCGTGGCAGATGCCAGGCCGAAGGGGCGGGTCGCGTCCCGCTCCGATGATATGCGAAGTCCAAAGGGGTACGATCGATGCCGAAACTAAGCCTGACACGTCGCGAGACGGTCCTGGCCCTGTTGTCGAGCGCCGCCGCTGGCGTCAGCCTGCCGGCTTTCGCCCAGCAGGCCGAATGGCGCCAGAGCTATGATGCCGGCGCGCGCAACGCGGTCGCGCGCTCCTCGACGCCGATGCTGTCGCCGGCAGCGCTCGCTGCCACCGAGCAGGCCGTCGAGGCCTATCGGGCGCTCGCCGCGCGCGGCGGTTGGCAGCCTCTCCAGGTCAGCGACAAGCTCGCCGTCGGCTCGCGCGGCGCCAGCGTCGTCGCGCTGCGCCAGCGGTTGATCATCACCGGCGATCTCGATGCCTCCGCCGGCGACAGCAACATCTATGATTCCTATGTCGAGGGCGGCGTGCGGCGGTTCCAGTCGCGCATGGGCCTGTCGACGACCGGCAGCATCAATCGCGCCACGCTCACCGCGCTCAACGTACCTGTCGACCGGCGCATCCGCCAGCTCGAGACCAATATCGTGCGCCTGCGTACCTGGTCGGGCAATCTCGGCAACCGCTATGTCGTCGCCAACATCCCGGCGGCTGCGGTCGAGACGGTCGAGAACGGCCATGTCGCGACCCGCCACGCCGCCGGCGTCGGCAAGATCGATCGCCAGTCGCCGCTGCTGCAGACCAAGATCCCCGAGGTCAATTTCAACCCGACCTGGACGGTTCCCGCTTCGATCATCCGCAAGGATCTGATCCCGAAGATGCAGAAGGAGCCGAGCTACCTGACCGAGAACAAGATCCGCATCATCGGACCGAGCGGCGAAATCCCGCCCGAACGCGTCAACTGGCGCTCGGATGAAGCGACCCGCTATACCTTCCGCCAGGATCCGGGCGGCGAGTTCAATTCGCTCGGCTTCGTGCGCATCAACATTCCGAGCTCGCACGGCGTCTACATGCACGACACGCCGTCGAAGGGCATCTTCGGCGACGATTTCCGCTTCGTCTCCTCCGGCTGCATCCGCGTCCAGAACGTGCGCGACTACATCGCCTTCCTGCTGAAAGAGACGCCCGGCTGGGATCGCGCCAAGATCGACGAGACGATCGCCTCGGGCGAGCGCGTCAATGCCCGCATCGCCAATCCGGTGCCGTGCTACTGGGTCTATGTCACCGCCTGGGCGACGCCCGATGGCGGCGTGCAGTTCCGCGACGACATCTACAACAAGGACGGCCTCGGCCCGGTGCCGGTCGCCAGGCTGGAAGGCGATCAGGACATCTGAGCGCCTCGGCCTGACAATCGACTGCACGACCCGCCGGCAACGGCGGGTCGTTTCGTTTCAGGGACCGGTTCAGTTCGGATGCCCCCCGCAAGCGGCCAGGAAACAAAGGCCGCACCGATCCGCTCGATCAGACCAGGTTGTCGGCGATCAGGAAGCCGAGCAACGAGATGCAGGCCATCACAATCGAGATTTCCAGAAGACTGAACCCCATTGCCACCTCCGCCGCTGTGGAGGGCGACGCAGCTCGCTCGCCTTGGTTCCGCCGCAGCTGCGGCGATTTTGTGATGGCGCCTCTCAGTGCGCCCGCTTCCGCGGCACGGCCGCCGGCGCGGGCTCATCCTCCACCGTCGCCAGATGCCGGCCCGCGAAGTGGAGCACGACATAGCCGATCACCGCCGACAGCGCCGAGCCGGCGAGCACGCCGATCTTGGTCGCGTCGTTGAGCGAGGCATTGGCGGCGAAGGCCAGCGCACCGATGAACAGGCTCATGGTGAAGCCGATGCCGCAGAGCAGCGAGACGCCATAGACCTGCGCCCAGGTCGCCTTGGCCGGCATGGTGCCGAGGCCGAGCCGGACCGCGAGCCAGGCGAAGCCGAAGACGCCGATCTGCTTGCCGAGGAAGAGCCCGAGCACGATGCCGAGCGGCACCGGCGTCAAGAGCAGCGAGGGCGACATGCCGGCGATCGAGACGCCAGCATTGGCGAAGCCGAAGATCGGCACGATGAAATAGGACGACCAGGGATGGAGCCTGTGCTCCAGCACGTGCAACGGCGAATGCTCGGGCTCGTCGCTCTCGGTGCCGTGGCCGCCGAGCGGAATGGTCAGCGCCAGCGCGACGCCGGCGAGCGTGGCGTGGATGCCGGATTTCAGCACGAAGAACCAGAGCAGGGCGCCGATGGCGAGATAGAGCGGCAGCAGGCGGACGCCGCGCAGGTTGAGCGCGATCAGCACGGCGAGGCAGGCGGCAGCACCAGCCAGCATCGGCAGCGAGAGGTTGCCGGAATAGAACAGGGCGATGATCAGGATCGCGCCGAGATCGTCGAGGATGGCGAGCGCGGTCAGGAAGATCTTGAGCGAGACCGGCACGCGCGAGCCGAGGATGGCGAGCACGCCGAGCGCAAAGGCGATGTCGGTGGCGGCAGGGATCGCCCAACCGCGCAATGCCTCGGCATCGCCTTTGGCGAGCGCGGCATAGATCAGGGCAGGCGCGACCATGCCGCCGAGCGCGGCGAGTGCCGGCAGGGCGCGCCGGCTCCATGTCGCGAGCTGGCCCTCGATGAACTCGCGCTTGATCTCCAGCCCGACGAGCAGGAAGAACAGCGCCATCAGCGCATCGTTGATCCAGTGCAGGATCGAGAGGCCCGCGACCTTCGCCTCCAGGATCGTGAAATAGACGACGCCCAGCGCCGAATTTGCGATGATCAGCGCCAGGGCCGCGGAACAGACCAGCAGGACGCCGGCCGCCGCCCCGCTTTCAAGGAAGGCGTGCAGGGGCGAGCGGCGTTTGGGCGGCCATTCCGGAGCCTCGGCTTCGATCTGCTGCGCATCCTGGGTCACGCCGGCATCCCCCTTCGTCTTGTCGCCTCGATATCGCAGGCGCGCTGCGACATCCCGATGTCGATTCTATTGCAGCCGACGGTTGTGCCAATAGGCGGCGAGTCGGCTCACTCGACCTGTGAAATAGAGCAGAGCGGACGCGATTCTGCATTCCATATCGCCGCACTATCGCCCGCGAAGTCGGTCCACGCCACCTCCCAGGGCGGCGATGGCCGTCATGATGGCGAGCAGCACGGCTGTGCCGCCAAAGAGACCAGCATAACCGTAGCCTATGATCAAAGGTGTGCTGAGCAGCGGCGAGCAGAACTGGCCGATGAAGATCGAGGCGGTCAGGATGCCGCCGGCCAGGCCACGCTTCTGCGGCGGTGCGAGGTTGAGGGCGAGGGCGATGAAGCTCGGCGAGACCAGTGCGTAGCCTGCGCCGATCGCCGCGACGGCGCTGAAGATCGCTGGGGGCACCGAGGCAGTGACCAGCAGCAGGAAGCCGAGCGCCATGGCGCCATAGCCCAGCGCGAAGATGCCGGCATAGCCGACCGTGCGCTGGATGCGGGGGTAAAGCAGTGCGAAACCGCCGCCAGCCAGCATCAGCACGCCGAGCGCCGCGCCGGTCATGGTCGCGCTGTCATAGCCTCGCGCATCCAGGAAGAACGACAGCTGCGTCGGCATGATGAAGAAGATCATGTTGGTGATGCCCTGGAGCAGCACCAGCATGGTGAAGAGGAGCCGCCAGGGTCGGCGGTCGTCGCTCTCGCCCGTCATTTTTGGGCCGAAGGCCGGCGACAGGCGCGGCGGATCGACGATGACCAGCCACATCAGCGGCAGGAAGGCGGCCGCCAGGCCGTAGATCGCGAAGGGCAGGCGCGGCGAGATCGTCGCGACCCAGCCGGCGGTGAGGATGAAGACCAGCCCGCCGAGATTGCGGGCCGAGATCTGCAGGCCGGTCAGCGCATTGCGGTCGTCGCCGCTGAAGTAGTCGCCGATCAGCGCCGTTTGCGCCGTCATGATCAGAGCGACAGCGACGCCGAGCACGAGGCGGCTCGCGAAGATCGTCGGCAGGTCCGGTAGGACGAGCCCGGCACAGCCCGAAATCACGAAGAGGACCACGCCAAAGAGCAGCAGCCTGCGGCGCCCGATCCGGTCGGCCGCGAGTCCCGCCAGCGGCGCGCAGATCGCGACGGCGAGCGATGGCGCCGGCACCAAGAGCCGCGTCAGCAGCGCGGCGTTGGGATCATCCGCGAACAGGCGCTCGAGCCCGGGCAGCGCCGGGGCGATCGTCGCATTCGCCATTGTGGTGAGCGATGCAGCCATCAGAAGGGCGATGGCCCGCCGGTCCTGCCAGACCGGGATTTGCTTTGATACGAGAATAGCTTCCATGATTTTTCCTCTTGCCGAAATGATAAGTTCGGCAGAGCGTACAAGTTAAAGCCGACTTGAGGTCAAGCCATGCGTGTTCTCGATATCGGCGAGGTCGCGGAGCGCTCGGGCGTCGTGCCGTCGACCCTGCGCTACTATGAGGAGATCGGCCTGATCGCCTCGCTCGGGCGGCATGGCTTGCGCCGGCAGTTCGATGCCGATGTGCTGCTGAAATTGTCGCTGATCGCCATGGGTAAGGCGGCCGGTTTTTCACTGGAGGAGATCGCCGGCATGTTCGGGCGGGACGGGAAGCCCGACATCCCCCGCGACCAGCTGCGTGTCAGGGCGGATGAGCTGCAGCGGCAGATGGTCGAGTTGCGGACGCTGCGGGATGTCCTGCGCCACGTCGCCGACTGCCCGGCGCCGAGCCATCTGGAGTGCCCGACTTTCCGCAAGCTCATGCAGGCGGCGTCACGCGAGAGGCTGGTTTATCGCCCGTCCCGCAAGTCGCCACGGACACGGTGAACGCACCGCCTCCCGCGGCCATCTATCACTTGGACAGCCTCACATCGCGTGATAGGGACCGCCCACGGGGCGAGGCCGCGATCGGCCGCCGCATTCTTCAGGAGCCGGATATGACCGAAGCCGCGCTGGACAAGCACCTCTCCAACTCCTTCTTCGGCGCCTCGCTTGCCGATGTCGATCCGGAGATCGCCCGCGCCATCGAGCTCGAGCTCGGTCGCCAGCGCGACGAGATCGAGCTGATCGCTTCCGAGAACATCGTCTCGCGCGCCGTGCTGGAAGCGCAGGGCTCGGTGATGACCAACAAATACGCCGAGGGCTATCCGGGTCGGCGTTATTATGGCGGCTGCCAGTTCGTCGACATCGCCGAGAAGCTCGCGATCGAACGCGCCTGCCGCCTGTTCGATTGCCAGTTCGCCAACGTCCAGCCGAACTCCGGCAGCCAGGCCAACCAGGCCGTGTTCATGGCGCTGATGCAGCCGGGCGACACCTTCATGGGCCTCGATCTCGCAGCCGGCGGTCATCTCACCCATGGCGCCCCGGTCAACCAGTCGGGCAAGTGGTTCAAGGTCGTGCCTTACGGCGTCTGCGTCGTCGACCAGATCATCGACTATGACGCGATGGAGCGCCTCGCGGTCGAGAACAAGCCGAAGGTCATCGTCGCCGGCGGCTCGGCCTATGCCCGCCATTGGGACTTCGCCCGCTTCCGCGAGATCGCCGACAAGGTCGGCGCCTATTTCATGGTCGACATCGCCCATTTCGCCGGGCTCGTCGCCGGCGGCGCCCATCCCTCGCCGTTCCCGCACGCCCATGTCGTCACCACCACCACGCACAAGACCCTGCGTGGTCCGCGCGGCGGCATGGTGCTGACCAATGACGAGGCCATCGCCAAGAAGATCAACTCGGCCGTGTTCCCGGGCCTGCAGGGCGGGCCGCTGATGCACGTCATCGCCGCCAAGGCCGTCTCCTTCGAGGAGGCGCTGCGCCCGGAGTTCAAGACCTACGCCCACGCCGTCGTCGCCAACGCCAAGGCGCTCGCCGAGACCCTGAAGAGCAAGGGCTTCGACCTCGTCACCGGCGGCACCGACAACCATCTGATGCTGGTCGACCTGCGCTCGAAGAAGGTCACCGGCAAGGCGGCCGAGGCCGCGCTCGGTCGGGCTCATATCACCTGCAACAAGAACGGCATCCCCTTCGATCCCGAGAAGCCGATGGTGACCTCAGGCATCCGTCTCGGCACGCCGGCGGCGACCTCGCGCGGCTTCGGCGTCGCCGAGTTCAAGAAGGTCGGCGAATTGATCGCCGAGGTGCTCGACGGCCTCGCCGCCAATGGCGAGGAGGGCAATGCTGCGGTCGAGCAGGCGGTCAAGGCCAAGGCCCACGAGCTGACCGCGCGCTTCCCGATCTATTGAGCGAGCTGCGCATCGTTGCCAATTTGTGCTACGGTCGGGCGTAGCGAGGCTGACGATGGCGAAGACGACCAAGATCGAGGAATTGCAGCGAATGGCGGCGGCTGGTTTGAAAACCCTGCCGACCGCGCGTGCCGATTTCGATTTTCTGCGAGATGCCGTCGGCTCGCGCGCTGCGCGCGCGCGTAACGCGGATGATGACCCGGCTGCTTACGTCGCTGAGCTGTTGAGAACGTCGCGCGAGCTCGCCAAGCGTCGCTCGCCGGAAGAAACAGCGGCACTTGAGCGGCAGGTCGAGGAGCGTGAAGGCTGACGTGCGGCCGCCATCGCCAATTCTGATTGTCGATGCCAACATTGTTTTGAGCTCGGCACTCGGTTTGCGAGCAGGTGATGCTCTGGAGTTCGTCGGGCAGCGCCGTCTGCTCGCGATCTCAGAGCGAGCTGTCGCCGAAATCGAACTCGTCGCCAGTCGCTTGGTCGAAGAAGGTCATCCATCCGCCTTGCTCGCCCCCACATTGGTCGAGGTTCTCGTCGTCATTGCCGAAAGCGACTACGGCAGCTTGCTTCCAGAGGCGGCAAAAACCCTGATGCTCGCTCCCGCGTCGCGGAATGGCAGCGCATCAGACGCACACATCCTGGCATTGGCTTGGCAGGCGGAAGCGGATATCTGGTCTCATGATCGCGACTTCGCTGGGACAGGTTGGCCGTCCTGGTCGAGCGCTAATTTGCGGGCCGCTCTGGTGCGCGAAACCATCAAACCGATCGATTGAAAGCCCGCCATGCGCTGTCCCTATTGCGGCTCGCTCGATACCCAGGTGAAGGATTCGCGGCCGACCGACGATCACGCCTCGATCCGGCGCCGGCGCGTCTGTCCCGATTGCGGCGGCCGCTTCACCACCTTCGAGCGCGTGCAGTTGCGCGAGCTCACCGTGGTCAAGCGCTCCGGCCGGCGCACCGTTTTCGATCGCGACAAGCTGCAGACCTCGATCGAGGTGGCGCTGCGCAAGCGCTCCGTCGCGCCCGAGCGGATCGAGCGCATGGTCAACGGCATCGTCCGCCAGCTCGAAAGCTCCGGCGAGGCCGAGATCCAGAGCTCGACCATCGGCGAACTGGTGATGGAAGGGCTGAAGGCGCTCGACGACGTCGCCTATGTCCGCTTTGCCTCGGTCTACAGGAATTTCCGCGAGGCGCGCGATTTCGAGGAGCTGCTCGGCCAGCTCGGCGGCGACGAGATCGACACCGATACCAAGCCGGCGCCTGCTCGCGACGATGCCTGACCAGGACGAGATCGACCGCGCCTTCATGGCGCGGGCGCTGGAGCTCGGCGCGCGCGGGCTCGGCCAGACCTGGCCGAATCCCAGCGTGGGCGCCGTGGTCGTGCGCGATGGGCCGGATGGGCCCGTGGTCGTCGGCGAGGGCCGCACGCAGCCGGGTGGCCGCCCGCATGGCGAGGCGATGGCCTTCGAGCAGGCCGGCACAGCCGCGAGCGGCGGCACGCTCTACGTCACGCTGGAGCCCTGCTCGCACCGCACGATCCGCGGCGGCACGCCTTGCGTCGAGCGCACTTTGCTCGCCGGCGTCAGGCGGGTCGTCTCCGCCATGGCCGATCCCAATCCGCAGATCGCCGGGCTCAGCCATGCCCTGCTGCGCATGGCGGGCGTGGAGGTCACGGTCGGCGTACTCGAAGGCCAGGCGCAGCGCAGCCATCGCGGCCATGTGCTGCGGGTGACTGAGGGGCGGCCTATGGTGACCTTCAAGGTCGCGCGCACGGCGGACGGCTTCGCCGGCGGGGCAGGGGGCGCCCGTCTCGCCATCTCCTGCCCGGAATCGGGCGAGTGGGTGCATCGCCTGCGTGTCAGCCATGACGCGATCATGCTCGGCATCGGCAGCGTCCTCGCCGACGATCCGCTGCTGACCGTGCGCCTGCCCGGGCTCGAGATCCGCTCGCCGATCCGCGTCGTGCTCGATTCATCGCTGCGCCTGCCGCTCAGCGCCAAATTGGTGCAGGGAGCCACGACCGTGCCGCTTTGGGTGATCGCGGCCGAGGATGCGCCGGTCGCGGCCGAGGAGAAGCTGGTTGCCGCCGGCGCCGAGGTCATGCGCGTCTCCCGCGCCGCCGATGGCCATCTCGACCTCGGCGAGGCGCTGCGCCTCCTGGCGACGCGCGGCATCACCCGTGTCTTCTCCGAAGGTGGTCCGACCATCGGCGAACAGCTGGCGTTGCAAGGCTTCGCCGACGAGGTCATCGTCTCGACGTCGCCGAAGCCGCTCGGCGGCGAGGGCATCGTCGCCGTCAGGCCAGAGCTTGCGGCTTTGCTTGCCGATCCCGAGATTTACGCCGTTACCGAAGCCGGGCAGATCGGCTGCGACCGTTTCGAACGTTTCACGAGGATTGCCTGATGTTCACCGGCATCGTCACCGCCATCGGCACCGTCACCCGCGCCGAGAGCAAGGGCCCCAGCCTCAAGCAGTTCGACATTTCCTGTCCCTGGGAAGCATCCGGCATCGAGATCGGCGCCTCGATCTGCTGCGCCGGCGTCTGCCTGACCGTGACGGCGCTGAACCCGCGCCAGGATGGCGAGCCGGGCAGCACATTCCAGGTCGAGGCGGCGGCCGAGACTCTGGCGAAGACGTCGGTCGGCGAGTGGGCGCCTGGCACCAAGATCAATCTCGAACGCTCGCTCAAGATGGGCGACGAGCTCGGCGGCCATCTCGTCACCGGCCATGTCGACGGCGTCGGCAGGATCCTGAAGATCGACGAGATCGCAGCTGACCCGAACGAACCCTGGGGCGCGACGGCGCGCTTCCATATCCGCGCCCCGCAAGGGCTCGCCCGCTTCATCGCCGCCAAGGGCTCGATCTGCCTCGACGGGACATCGCTGACGGTCAACACCGTCGAGGACGATGTCTTCACCGTGCTCCTGATCCCGCACTCCTTCAGCGTCACCACCTGGGGCGAGCGCAGCAAGGGGGACGGCGTCCATGTCGAGGTCGATCTGATGGCGCGGTATGCCGCGCGGCTTGCGGAGGCGCGCCCGGGCGGCTAACCAGCGTCCTCAATCCCAGACGAGGACTTCATCATGGCCGGACCCCGGCAATCATCGGCTGTTTCGGTCGCTTCGCTCGAGGGCGCGCGCGTGCTCGTCGTCGAGGCGCGCTTTTATGACGGCCTCGCCGACGAACTCCTGGCCGGGGCGCTCGCCGTGCTGGAGAAGGCGGGCTGCCGCGTCGACCGCGTCACCGTTCCCGGTGCGCTCGAAATCCCCTCCGCCATCGTCATCGGCCTGCGCGCCGCCGACGAGTCTGTCGATCCCTATGAAGCTGTGGTCGCGCTCGGCACCGTCATTCGCGGCGAGACCGGCCATTACGACATCGTCGCCGGCGAAAGCTCGCGCGCCTTGATGGACCTCTCGGTCGCGTTTGCCCTGCCGCTCGGCAACGGCATCCTCACCGTCGAGAACGACGCCCAGGCCTGGGCTCGCGCCAACCGCATCGAGATGGACAAGGGCGGCGGGGCGGCGGAAGCTGCGCTCGCGGTGCTGCGTTACAAGCGCTCGCTGGCGGAGGAGTCGAAATGAGCCGCTCCGAGATGCGCCGCGGCGCCCGGCTCTCGGCCGTGCAGGCGCTCTATGAGATGGAGATCGGCGGACGCGGCGTAGTCGAGGCCATGGCCGAGTTCGAGGCCTTCTGGATCGGCAAGGAGGTCGAGGATATCGAGCTCCCCAAGGCCGAGATCGCCTTTTTCCGCGACCTGCTCGGCGGCGTGGTGCGCGAGCAGCGTCTGGTCGACCGCTCGGTCGACGAGACGCTGGCCTCCGGCTGGCCACTGAAGCGCGTCGAGGCGGTGGTCCGCGCCATCCTGCGTGCCGGTGCCTATGAGCTCGCCTTCCGCAAGGACGTGCCGGCCCGCGCCGTGATCTCGGAATATGTCGCGGTCGCCCGCTCCTTCTACGAGGGCGAGGAGGTCGGCATGGTCAACGCGGTGCTCGACAAGCTGGCCCGCGACGTCCGTGCCGAGGAATTCGACGCGCCGGCAGCTTGATGGAAAGCTTCGTGAACGGAGCGCCGATCCGCCACCGCATTCCCTCCCTCCGCTTGCGGTGGGGAGGGTTAGGGTGGGGGGCCGGAAAGCCGGAGTTCCGTCCGGATTCGTCGTGCCGAGCGGTACTGCCCCCCACCCCAGCCCTCCCCACCGCAAGCGGGGGGAGGGAGTTCAGGTGCGCCTCGTCATGAGCGAAGTGGGCGAATTCGAGCTGATCGCCCGTTATTTCGCGCCGATCGCCGGTCGCGACGGGCTCGGCCTCGTCGATGATGCGGCCCTGCTGCGCCCGGCCCGCGGCTATGAGCTCGTCGTCACGGCGGATGCACTCGTCGCTGGCGTCCACTTCTTCCCGGACGATCCGCCGGCCTCGATCGGCCGCAAGGCCCTCGCCGTCAATCTCTCCGATCTCGCTGCCAAGGGCGCAAGGCCCGACGGCTTCGTGCTGACGCTGGCCTTGCCGAAAGGCTGGACCGAAGCCTGGCTCGCCGGCCTGGCCGAAGGGCTCGGCGCCATGGCGGGCGAGGGCGTTTGCCCGCTGATCGGCGGCGACACCGTCTCGACGCCGGGACCGCTGATGCTCTCGATCACCGCCTTCGGCAGCGTCCCGGCCGGCCGCATGGTGCTGCGCTCCGGGGCGAAGCCGGGCGACATCATCGCCGTCACCGGTACGATCGGCGATGGCGCACTCGGGCTGAAGGCGCATGGCCCGGATCGGCCGGCCTGGGTCGGCAGGCTCGCCGAAGCCGACCGGGCCTTCCTCGCCGACCGCTATCTGCATCCGCAGCCCCGTATCGCATTCGCCGCTGCTCTGCAGGGCCACGCGTCGGCCGCGATGGACATCTCCGACGGTCTGGTCGGTGACCTCGCCAAGCTGCTGGCAGCTTCGAAGGCCGGCGCCGAGATCGATCTCGATGCCGTGCCGCTCTCGCCCGCGGCCCGCACTGCCGTCATGGCCGATCCCGCGCTGGCGGAGCTGGCCTGGACCGGCGGGGACGACTACGAAATTCTCTGTACGGTTCCGGAAGGAGAATATCCTTCTCTGGCTGCTGCCGCCGAAGCGGCGGGCCTCGATCTCGCGTGCATCGGGCGGGTCACGGCCGAGGCCGGGAGCGTGCGCTATACCGAAGCGGGCCGGCCGCGAACTTTCGCACGCGGCTCCTTCGCTCATTTCTGACGGCGGCCGCGTGGCCGCGAAGGGCGGCCGCTGCGATGAACCAGCATGTTCCGGTGATGGATGGCGACGTCCTCGCCAAGCGCAACGCGCTGGTGCTTTCCGGCGCCCAGGCGCTCGGCGGTGCCAGCCCGGCGATCGTGATCTCGCTCGGCGGCATCGTCGGCTCGCAACTGGTCTCCAACCAGGCCTTCGCCACCGTCCCGGTCAGCCTGATGCAACTCGGCCTCGCCGCCGGCGTGATCCCGGCCGCGTTCATGATGCGCCGGCTCGGCCGCCGCAGCGGCTATGTCATCGGCGCGCTGCTCGGCGCGGTTGGGGCCGCCATTGCCGCAGCCGGCGTGGCCGAGCGCCTGTTCTGGCTGTTCTGCCTTGGCACGTTCCTCTGCGGGCTCTACGGCTCCTATGTCCAGAGCTACCGCTTCGCCGCCGCCGACACGGCGAGCGAGAGCTTCAAGCCCCGGGCCATCTCCTGGGTGATGATCGGCGGGCTGGCGGCAGCGGTGATCGGCCCGCAATCGGTCTATTGGACGCGCGACCTGACGCCGACTGCGCCTTTCGCGGCTAGCTTTTTGGCGCAGGGCGCGCTCGCCTTGTTAGCGATCAGCGTCGTGCTGGCGCTGCGCGCTCCGCCGGTGACGCAGGCGAAGTCGAGCGGCGGGCGGCCGCTTTCCGTGATCATGCGCCAGCCGAAGTTCATTGCCTCGGTGATCGCTGCACTCGTCAGCTACGGGCTGATGAGCTTCGTCATGACGGCGGCGCCTCTCGCCATGGTCGGCTGCGGCCACAGCGTCGGCGATGCGGCGCTCGGCATCCAGTGGCATGTGCTCGCCATGTTCGCGCCGAGCTTCTTCACCGGCCGCCTGATCGCCCGCTTCGGCAAGGAGAGGCTCACCGCCGCCGGCCTGGTACTGACCGCGCTCGCGGCCGTGGTCGGCCTCAATGGCCTCAGCGTCGCGCATTTCTGGATCGTGCTCGTCCTGCTCGGGGTCGGCTGGAATTTCGGGTTCATCGGCGCGACCGCGCTGGTCACCGACTGCTACCGGCCGGAAGAACGGGTCAAGGTCCAGGCCGCCAACGACTTCCTCGTCTTCGGCTCGGTCGCGATCGCCTCCTTCTCCTCCGGCGGCCTGCTCAGCGCCGGCGGCTGGGACAGCGTCAACTGGCTGGTCTTCCCGCCGGTCGCGATCGCCCTGGCGCTGGTCGCCTGGCAGGCCATGGGCAGGCGGGCTGTGGCCAGCGCCAGCTGACGCTCAGACGGGCCAGCCTTCCTTTGGCCAATCACGAGCGCTGTGGATCACGCGGAGCACGACGAGCCTGTCGTCGTCGAGGGCATAGGCGATGATCCAGGGCAGGCCGGACACCGTCTTCTCATAGGTGCCGGTGACCCGGCCTGGCCGCCCGATCGGGCGCTCTGCCAGCAGCCGTGCTGCCCGATCGATCGCCACGGCGGCGCGCCGGGCGGCCGCTTGATCCTCGGTCGCGATCCGCGCAATGGCGCGTTCGAAATCATCGAGAGCCGCAACAGACCAGAGGAGCGACCGCATCAGCGCTCGCCGGTGCCAGCCTTGTCGATGCTCTCGGCGATGCGAGCCATCGCCTCGTCATGCCCGACGAGGCGCCCGGCCTGGAGGTCATCGAGGCCCTGCTCGATCCCTTCAACGATCGCGGCTTCGCGGGCGACATAGGCCGCGATCGCTTCTCCCGCGAGGAAGGAGGGCGTACGTCGCGTCGCCTGCGCCAGCCGGCCGAGCTTGTCCTTGACCTCTTCTGGGAGGCGGACCGTCATCGTTGTCGTCGCCATATGTCGTCCTCCGCTTTGTGTACAATGTGCACTTTGTGAGTGTTTGTGTCATGAGCAAGGTAGGATGGCCTGACATCTTTTCCGTTTTGTCAGCCGAGCCGTTTGCGATTCTGGCGGAAACTGGGCAACAATCTCGCCAACACTGGTGATCGGCGCTGCGGGCCTGATTCTTTGTGAGGCCTGGCGGAGCCGTTCCCTGCGTTCAACAACCCGGAAAACCGGGATCCGTCGGGGCGTCCTGCCTCGGATGACGAATTCTCAGGGATAGGAAATTCGATGTCGGCCTTGCTCATCATCATACTCTTGAGTGCGTTATCGATCGTCTACGGCCTATGGGCCTATGGCGACGTGATGAAACGCGATGCCGGCAACCAGCGCATGCAGGAGATTTCCGGCGCGGTGGCAGAGGGCGCGCAGGCCTATCTCAAGCGCCAATACGTCACCATCGCCATGGTCGGTGTCGTGCTCTTTGCGATCCTGACCTATCTGCTCGGCGCCTATGTCGGCATCGGCTTCCTGATCGGCGCCGTGCTTTCCGGGCTCGCCGGCTTCATCGGCATGAACGTCTCGGTGCGCGCCAATGTCCGCACTGCGCAAGCGGCGATGAAGTCGCTCGGCGACGGCCTCGACGTCGCCTTCAAGGCGGGCGCGGTCACCGGCATGCTGGTCGCCGGCCTCGCTCTGCTCGGCGTCGCCGTCTACTACGGCTTCCTGACCTCGATGCAGGGCTTCGCTCCGTCGAGCCGCGTCGTCATCGACTCGCTCGTCGCGCTCGGCTTCGGCGCTTCGCTGATCTCGATCTTCGCCCGTCTCGGCGGCGGCATCTTCACCAAGGGTGCCGATGTCGGCGCCGACCTCGTCGGCAAGGTCGAGGCCGGTATCCCCGAGGACGATCCGCGCAACCCGGCCACCATCGCCGACAATGTCGGCGACAATGTCGGCGACTGCGCCGGCATGGCGGCCGACCTGTTCGAGACCTATGCGGTGACGCTGGTCGCGACCATGGTACTCGCCGCGATCTTCTTCGCCGGCCAGCCCACGCTCGGCACGATGATGCTCTACCCGATGGCGATCGGCGCGGCCTGCGTCGTCACCTCGATCATCGGCTCCTTCTTCGTCAAGCTTAGCGCCAACCAGTCGATCATGGGCGCGCTCTACAAGGGCTTCATCGCCGCCGGCGTGCTTTCGGTCGCCGCGATCGCGGCGGTCAACTACCTGATGTTCGGCGGCTTTGCGGCGTCGTTCACCACCGGGCAGGGCGTCACCTTCACCTCGGGCGCCCTGTTCGGCTGCGCGCTGGTCGGCCTGGTGGTGACGCTGCTGATCGTCGTCATCACGGAATACTACACCGGCACCGGCAAGCGCCCGGTCGTCTCGATCGCCCAGGCCTCGGTCACCGGCCACGGCACCAACGTCATCCAGGGCCTCGCGGTCTCCTTGGAATCGACCGCGATGCCGACCATCGTGATCATCGCCGGCATCATCGTCTCCTACAGCCTCGCCGGCCTGTTCGGCATCGCCATCGCGACCACGGCGATGCTGGCCCTCGCGGGCGTCGTCGTGGCGCTCGACGCCTTCGGCCCGGTCACCGACAATGCCGGCGGAATCGCCGAGATGGCCGGCCTGCCCAAGGAGGTCCGCCACTCCACCGACGCCCTCGATGCGGTCGGCAACACCACCAAGGCCATCACCAAGGGCTATGCCATCGGCTCGGCCGGCCTCGGCGCCCTGGTGCTGTTCGCCGCCTACACCTCGGACCTCAACTTCTTCGTGGCCGAGGCCAACAAGGCGGGTTCGACGACCTTCCAGTACTTCAAGGGTGTCGTCGTCGATTTCTCGCTGTCGAACCCCTATGTCGTCGTCGGCCTGCTGCTCGGCGGCCTGATCCCCTTCCTCTTTGCCGGCATGGGCATGACCGCGGTCGGTCGCGCCGCCGGCTCGGTGGTCGAGGAGGTGCGCCGCCAGTTCAAGGAGAAGCCCGGCATCATGGAAGGCACGGAGCGGCCCGATTACGGCCGCGCCGTCGACATGCTGACCAAGGCGGCGATCAAGGAGATGATCGTTCCCTCGCTGCTGCCGGTGCTGGCGCCGATCGTGACCTTCTTCGTCATCAACGCCATCGCCGGCAAGAACCAGGCCTTCGCCGCCGTCGGCGCCATGCTGATGGGCGTGATCGTCACCGGCATCTTCGTCGCGATCTCGATGACCTCGGGCGGCGGCGCCTGGGACAACGCCAAGAAGAGCTTCGAGGACGGCTTTGTCGACAAGGACGGCGTGCGCCATCTCAAGGGCTCGGAGGCCCACAAGGCCTCGGTCACCGGCGACACCGTCGGCGACCCCTACAAGGACACGGCGGGCCCCGCCGTGAACCCGGCGATCAAGATCACCAACATCATCGCGCTCTTGCTGCTCGCCATCCTGGCGCATTCCTGAGCGCGCGAGCAGCCTGATCAAGCACGAGCCCCGCGGAGCGATCCGCGGGGTTTTTCTTTTTTAGCGCAATGAATTGCGTGCCGTGGCGGAATCAGATCGCGAGATAGTTGAATCTGCCTGCGAGCCTACGGTCGCGACCGTAGCGTTCCGGCACGACGAGGCCGCCGCCGCCTGTCATGGTCCGCCCCTCTCCAGGAGGACCCGATGACCGCTCCAGCCGCTTCCGCTCCCGCAAGATCCGGGCACCTGACCGAGCTTGCCCTGCTGCTTCTGCTGGCGACGCTCTGGGGCGCGTCCTACAGCTTCATCAAGCTCGGCGTCGAGACGATCCCGCCGCTGACCCTGATCGCCGCACGCACCCTCATTGCCGGCGCGATCCTCCTCGTCATCATCCGCTGGCGCGGGCTGAAGCTCCCGCGCGATCTCGTCATCTGGCGGCGCTTCCTGATCCAGGCCTGCCTCAACAGCGCAGTGCCCTTCACCCTGATCGCCTGGGCGGAGACCAGTGTCGATGCCGGCCTCGCCTCGATCCTCAACGCCGGCTCGCCGATCTTCGCCTTCCTGTTGAGCCTGCTGCTCTTTCGGGCCGAGGCGGCGGCGGGCCGCAAGCTCCTCGGCGTCGCCGCCGGCATGCTCGGCGTCTGCCTGATCATCGGCGTCGAGGCGCTGTCGGGGGTCGGCCGCGAGCTTTGGGCGCAGCTCGCTCTCGTCGCCGCAGCGGCCTGCTATGGCGGGGCGGCGCTGTTCGGGCGCAATTTCAAGGGGCTCGACCCGATCATGCCGGCGGCCGGCTCGCTGATCTGCGGCGCCGTGATCCTGATACCCTTCAGCCTGCTCATCGACCGGCCCTGGACGCTTTCGCCGTCACCTCAGTCGATCCAGGCGTTGCTGGCTCTGTCGGTGTTCTCGACCGCGATGGCCTTCATCATCTATTTCCGGCTGATCGACCGGCTCGGCACGGTCGGCACGACATCGGTTGCCTATCTGCGCGTGCCGACCGGCGTCGCCATTGGCGTCCTCTTCCTCGGCGAGCGCTTGAGCGCGACCGCCTGGGCGGGACTCGCGCTGGTTATCGTCGGTGTGTTCGCGATGACGCTGCCTGAACGGAAGCCGAAGGCTGCTTGAGAGTGCGGGGCCGGGCAAGAAAAAAGCCCCGCGGCAGCGCCGCGGGGCTTTCGTCTGCCGCGAGGACGGATTCGCCTCAGGTACCGAACGGCGTGAACTTGGTGACGCCGCGGAACAGGTTGCGCAGGAAGCTCTGCTCCTCGCCGCCGGTCGCGGTGGTGCGGCTGATGAAGTCGAAGATCACGCCGTCCTGCAGGCCGTAATTGGCGATGCGCTCGACCTTGAAGCCCTTGTTGAAGTAGATCACCAGGACCTGCTGGTCGATGACGGCAAACTCCTGGAACTGGAAGCGCCGGCGCACCCTCTGGCTGATGTAGTAGAATGTCCGATTGCCGACGGTCGAGGTGGTCGACGGCGTGCCGAGCGTGGTCAGTACCGTCTGCACGTCCATGCCGGGCTTCACCTTGGCGATCAGCTCGTCGTCCATGACGAAGCCGCGGGTGAACTCCTCGTTGAGGCCGGCCGAGGTCGGGGTGCGGAAGCCGAGATTGGTAGCGGTGCCGCAGCCGGCCAGCGGCAACGCGGCGGCCAGCGAGCCGATCAGGACGGTACGGCGGGTCGGAGCGGTCATGCTTGGCGGATCCGGAGGCAGGCGCGCGGTGCTGCCGCGCTTGTCATGGAGGGTGCGCTTGGCGTAACGCCCGAGCATGGCTTTGGCAAGGCAAGTCGCTTTTTAGCGAAGCAAGTCGGGAAAGGTGAGGGTAGCGGCTGTGATCTTCGGCCTGTTCGGCAGGAAACGCGCGCGCATGGCGCCGGTCAATGCGCTGCTGGAGCGTATCGTCGGCGCCTCGCGCGAGCCCGCCCTTTATCGCGAAGGGGGAGTGCCCGATGACTTCGAAGGCCGGTTCGAGGCCCTGACACTCCACCTCTTCCTGGTGCTGCGCCGCCTGCGCGAATTGCCGGCGCCGGCAGCCGATGTGGCGCAGGACCTGATCGATGCGGCCTTCGCCTATCTCGAGCTCGGCTTCCGCCAGGGTGGTATCAGCGATGTCGCGGTGCCCAAGCGCATGAAGAAGATCGGCCGCAGCTTCTATGGCCGTCTTGGCGGCTATGAAGAGGCGCTCACCGCCGCGGCGCCTGACGCGCTCGAGGTGGCTCTGCTGCGCAATGTCGGTGCCGGGGTTGATGCGCCGGCGCTCGCTCGCCATGTCAGGGCTGCTGCCGTTGTCTTGGCCACGCGCACACTCGACGATATCCTTGCCGCCGACCCTTTGTTTCCGCTTTTCGCAGACAGCATTGCCACATGACCGCTTCCAGCCAGGATACATCGCCGTTTTCGCACCCGATCCGTGTCGAGACCATCACCCTGCGCCCGGTCTCCGTCGAGCTGGCGGCGGAGCAGGGCGACCTCGCGGCGGTTGCGACTTTCCTCGGTGTCGCGTCGATCGAGGCACTGAAGGCGAGTTATTCGCTGTCGCGCAATGGCGAGCGGCTCAAGCTCGAGGGCATGATCAAAGCGAGCCTGCACCAGAACTGCGTCGTCACCCTCGATGCCTTCCCGGTCGAACTCAACGTGCCGGTCAAGCTCGACTTCGCGCCGGAGGCCGAGATCGCCGCCATGGCGCGCCCGTCCGAGGATGACGAGATCGACATCGAAGTGCTGCTGAACGAGGAGGAGCCGCCGGAGCCGATCCTCGACGGCACGATCGATCTGGGCGTGGTCACGCTCGAATTCCTGGCGCTCGCGCTCGATCCCTATCCGCGCAAGCCTGGCGTCGCGTTCAGCGAACCGGCACCCGAGACAGCAGCCGAATCGCCTTTCGCTGCGCTCCTGCAGTTGAAACGCGGCGAATGATCGCTAAAAACCTCAATGCTTTCGCTTGCGGCGGGCGGCCAACCCGCTATGGTCCGCCGCCCGCCCGGCCGCTCCGGCAGGGGGCGCAGCCGCTGGAATTGACCACCGTTTCATGACACGTCCGGTTACAATCGCGCTCGACGCCATGGGCGGGGATCACGGCCCATCCGTGGTCATTCCAGGCGCCGCACTCACGCTCGAACGCCGCCCCGATGCGAAGTTCGTAATCTTCGGTAACGAGGCGCTGGTCCTGCCGCTGCTCGACGCGCACCCCGCGCTCAAGGCGGTGACGACCTTCCACCACACCGAGGTCTCGGTGAAGATGGACGACAAGCCGAGCCAGGCTCTGCGCTATGGCCGCTACAAGTCGTCGATGTGGCGCGCCATCGACGCGACCAAGATCGGTGAGGCCGATGTCACCATCTCGGCTGGCAACACCGGCGCGCTGATGGCGATGTCGAAGTTCTGCCTGAAGTCGATGCCGCAGGTCGACCGGCCGGCGATCGCCTGCCTGTGGCCGACCGTGCGCGGCGAGAGCGTCGTGCTCGATGTCGGCGCCACCATCGGCGCCGATGCCCAGCATCTGGTCGATCTCGCGGTGATGGGCGCCGCGATGGCGCGCGTCGTCTTCGATCTCGACCGGCCGAGCGTCGGCCTGCTCAATGTCGGCGTCGAGGAGATCAAGGGTGTCGAGGCGGTCAAGGAGGCCGGCCGCATCCTGCGCGAGAGCAACCTGCCGCATCTGAGCTATCACGGCTTCGTCGAGGGCGACGATCTCGGCAAGGGTACGGTCGACGTCGTCGTCACCGAGGGCTTCACCGGCAACATCGCCCTGAAGACCGCTGAGGGGACCGCCCGCCAGATCGGCGAATATCTGCGAGCTGCGATGAGCCGTTCGCTGATGTCGAAAATCGGCTATCTTCTTGCTCGTGGCGCCTTCGCCGCCCTGAAGGACAAGATGGACCCGCGCAAGGTCAATGGCGGTGTCTTTCTGGGTCTTGAGGGCATTGTGATCAAGAGCCATGGCGGTACGGATGCCGTCGGGTTCGCCAGCGCGACCGAACTCGGCTACGAGATGGCCCGTGAGAATCTGATGGCCAAGGTGCGTGAGATGGTCGCCGCGACGGCGCGGCCCAGCGCAGCGCCGGTGCCGGTCGTGGGAGCCGGATCCGATCAGATTGGATAATCTGTCGGTGAATCCGTCTCCAAACAAAGTGAGAGACCGTTTTTCCGATCGGCTTGCAGGGCAAGCCGATCGGAACGGGCTCTAGGGCGAGTAGGGAAGAGAAACGTCCTTGTCCAGAATGCGATCCGTCCTGCGCGGCTGCGGCTCCTATCTGCCAGCGCGAATCCTCACCAACGCCGAATTGGCGGCGAAGGTCGACACCAGCGACGAGTGGATCGTCCAGCGCACCGGCATCCGCGCCCGCCACATCGCTGCTGATGACGAGACCACCGGCACGCTCGGCCTGAGGGCGGCTGAGGCCGCGCTCGCCGACGCCGGTATCCCGGCGAGCGAGGTCGATCTCATCATCGTCGCGACCGCAACGCCCGACCATACCTTCCCTGCGACCGCGACCGAAATCCAGGCTGCGCTCGGCATCAGCCACGGCGCCGCCTTCGATCTGCAAGCCGTCTGCTCCGGCTTCGTCTTCGCGCTTGCCACTGCCGACAAGTTCCTGACCAGCGGCGCGGCGAAGACAGCGCTGATCATCGGCGCCGAGACCTTCTCGCGCATTCTCGATTGGGAGGATCGCGCCACCTGCGTGCTGTTCGGCGATGGTGCCGGCGCCGTCGTGCTGCAGGCCGAAGAGGGTACGGGCACGCTCGCCGACCGCGGCGTGCTGACGACCCATATCCGCTCCGACGGCCGCTACATGAACAAGCTCTACGTCGATGGCGGCCCGGGCTCGACCAAGACTGTGGGCTTCCTGCGCATGGAGGGCCGGGAGGTCTTCAAGCACGCGGTGGTCAACCTGGCCGATACGGTGCGCCACACCTTCGAGGAAACCGGGCTCACCGGCGCCGACATCGACTGGTTCGTGCCGCACCAGGCCAATCGCCGCATCATCGACGCCACCGCCCACAAGCTCGGTATCAACGAGGACCGGGTGGTCGTCACCGTCGACCAGCACGGCAACACCTCGGCCGCCTCGATTCCGCTCGCTTTGGCGCAGGCGCATTCGGACGGCCGGATCAAGCCCGGACAGCTCGTCCTGATCGAAGCCATGGGTGGCGGCTTCACCTGGGGCTCAGCGCTGATCCGCTGGTAGCGGCGGCAGATTGGCCGGCAAAGAGCCTCCAACAAGACCTGGACCTATCTGGATGGGTCTTGGAGGAGCCGAATGCCAGGAGGAGCGTGCAGCCGATATCCTTCGATATCGGCAAGTCGGTCCGACGCCGCAGGCGGCCCTCCAAGGCCCACCTTCGGCGCCGGGAATTCGCCCGCCCGCGGCGCGCCGCTTGCCGATACCAACGGTATCGGCTGCACGCCGCTCCTGGCGGGTCGGACGAATTGCCGGCGTCCAGATAGGTCCAGGTCTTGTTGGAGGCTCTGCGCTAAGCGCTTTGGATTTATGACATTTTCTTAGCGGTCGTCAGCGCGGATTTTCCGCGTTTTTCAACCTGTGCGAGCGCGCCGAGGATTGACCGCAATCGCCTCGCCGCCTAGCGTCCGCCTCCGGTGGGGCGAGGTTGATAGGGACGCCGCTGTTTGAAGAAACGCCTTGGAGGAACTGATGTCGGGGCAAACGATTACGCGGGCTGATCTGTGCGAGGCCGTCTATCAGAAGATCGGCCTGTCGCGGACAGAGTCGTCCAAGCTCGTCGAAACGGTGCTGGACGAGATCTGCGACGCGGTCGCGCGTGGGGAAAACGTTAAATTATCCTCGTTCGGCTCCTTCGTGGTGCGCGACAAAGGCGAGCGAATCGGGCGTAATCCAAAAACCGGCGTCGAAGTTCCGATCGAGCCGCGTCGCGTGATGGTGTTCAAGCCGTCGAACGTGATGAAGGCGCGGATCAACGGACTGAACGGTGCGGGCGAGGAAGAGTGACTCTGGAGTTCCACGACGGCGGATATGAGGCCGAATTGGATAACAAGAGCCCAGACGCATTCAGAACCATCAGCGAGGTCGCAGACGACCTCGACATTCCCCAGCATGTCCTGCGCTTCTGGGAAACGCGCTTCTCCCAGATCAAGCCGCTGAAACGCGGTGGCGGCCGGCGCTATTACCGGCCCGACGATGTCGCCCTGCTGAAGGGCATCCGCCGTCTGCTGTACGGCGAGGGCTACACCATCAAGGGCCTGCAGCGCATCCTGAAGGAACAGGGGCCGCGCCATGTCCAGGCGATCGGCCGCGGCGGCGAGATCGTCGTCGCTCCTGCTGCCCACTCTGCTGCGCAAGCCGCACCGTCGCGCCCGGAGCCGATGCCGGGGCCGCCATCGGCGCAGTATCATCATCCTGCCGCTGTCGCCGAGCCGGGCTTCGCTGCGAAGGCACTTCTCTCGTCCCTGCCGCGTTCGGCCCAGCCGCTGATCGGCGCCGATGACCTCGCCTTCCTGAAGGCGACGCTCTCCGAACTGATCGAATGCCGCCGCCTGCTGCGCGGCGCCTTGGCGAGCGGGGCAACCGAGGACGCCTGATCTGCCGGCGCTTGAACCACTGAGCAAGGATCGCTAGATCAGCCGCGAGGACGGCCTCCGCGATGCTTTTGAGCACGCGTTCCCCTACAGGCGTGGACGACCCCGCCCTTCTCGTGAGGAGGGCCGCCATGGCCTGGACTTATCTTTTCTTCGCCGGCCTCTTCGAAATCGGCTGGGCCATCGGGCTGAAATACACGCACGGCTTCACCCGCCTCGTCCCGACTGCCCTGACGGTCGGCAGCATGGTGGTGAGCCTTGGCTTGCTCGGCCTCGCGCTGAAGAGCCTGCCGCTCGGCACGGCCTATGCGATCTGGACCGGGATCGGCACGATCGGCACCGCCGTCCTCGGCATCATCCTGTTCGGGGAGCCGGCGACCGCGCTGCGCCTTGCCTGCATCGGGCTGATCGTCGCCGGCATCGTCGGGCTCAAGCTCGTGTCTTGAGGCGAGCCAGCCAATGGAGCCGGCGGCGTTTCAGCGCCGCCGGAACGCCTCGGGCCAGAGGTCGTTGCGCTCGAGCAGCACGATCGCGACGATGACCGCCAGCGTCACGACGACTGTCATCAGCTTGGCGTCCCAGGGGACGCCGCGGCCGATCAGCCAGATCAACGCCATGCCGGCGAGCAGGGGAATGAGCAGTTCCATGGCGCCAGCCTAGCGCACGCTAACGCAGGCCGCATCCATCATCGAATCTCCGGAACAGTTCGCGGCGGCACACGTTGCAGCGACAGGGAAGCACGCCATCGGCAGACGGCGTCGGCTCGGTTCGGACATTACGAAAAAGGAGGAAGGCATGGGCCTGTTTTCCAAGGATATCTCGACGATGGACGATCTTTTCGTGCATCAGCTCCAGGACATCTATTACGCCGAGAAGCAGATCACCAAGGCGCTGCCCAAGATGATCGAATTGGCCACGGATACGCAGCTGCGCAACGGACTTCAGGCCCATCTCGGCGAGACTGAAGGCCATATCCGCAGGCTCGAGCAGGTCTTCCAGCAGCATGGCGTCGAGGCCAAGGGGACCGACTGCCCGGCGATCGACGGCATCCTCGAAGAGGCTGACGAGGTCACCGGCGAAGTCGAGGACAAGAAGGTGCTGGATGCCGCAATCATCGCCGCGGCGCAGGCCGTCGAGCACTACGAGATCACCCGCTATGGCACGCTGACCGCCTGGGCCAAGCAGCTCGGCCGCGAGGATTGCGCCGCGCTTCTCCAGCAGAACCTCGACGAGGAGCACGCTGCCGACAGCAAGCTGACCAAGCTGGCGGAATCGGGGATCAACCGCCAGGCGGCTTGACCTTCGTCTCGACTTTTCACTCGGCCTCTGCCGGCGAGGGCGCTTCGGCGTCCTCCCGGCTTGCCGCGCCGCCTTCCATCAGCGGCCGCAGCTTCGTCAGCTCCGCTGCCATGAAGTCGAGGAAGAGCCGCACCCGCGGCGAGTGGCGCAGGTCCGGATGGGTCAGCAGCCACAGATCGGCGGCGTAGCCGGTCTGTGGCGGCGCGAGCCGCGCCAGCCCCGGGCGCTTGTCGGCGATGAAGCAGGGCAGGAAGCCGATGCCGATGCCTGCTTCGACCGCTTCCGCGAGGCCGAGCACTGTGTTGAGCTTGTAGACGGTCTGGTCGGCCGGGATGTGCTTTTGCCGATACTGCACGACCTTGAAGTTGCTGAACTGGTCGCCGAGCGAGATCCAGCGCTGCCCGGCGAGTTCGGACTGGTCGGATGGAGCCCCCTCCGGAAAGTCGGTGGCGCGTCCATAGAGTGCCCAACCGATCCGGGCGACACGCCGTCCGATCAGGTTCTCCGGCGGACTGTCAGTGGCGCGGATCGCGACATCGGCGTCGCGCTTGCTCAGGTTGAGCGCCTGGTTGCCGAGCAGCACTTCGAGCCGGATGTCCGGGCATTGTTTCATGAAGGTGGCGAAGAGCGGCGTCAGCAACTCGACCAGCAGCGAGTCGTTGGTGGTGACGCGTAGCTCTCCGGCCGGCAGGATTTCGCGGCCGACGAGGCGGCGGGTGAAGCCGGCGATGTCGATCTCCAGCCGCTCGGCCAAGGCTGCCATCTCCTCGCCGGCGGGAGTGGGCACATAGCCGGAGCGGTGCCGCTCGAACAGGCGCGTGCCGAGGGTTTCCTCGATCTGGCCGAGCCGGCGGAAGACGGTCGAATGGTTGAGGCCGATCAGTTCGGCGGCCGCCGGCAGGCTGCGCGCCTCGGCGATGGCCTTGATCAGTCGGAAATCGTCCCAGGCGACGGAAGAGGCGGCGTTCGGCAAGGGACGGCTCCAGGCGAAAGAGGCTGCCCTGAACATGGTACGGGCGACAGGTTGCAGCAACCTGTCGCCCGTTCTGTCCGACAGTGAGAAGCGCTCAGGCGAGAGCGGGCTTCGAAGCGCCGCCGAAGGCGGCAGGGCGCAGCGCCAGGGCGCCATCGCCGATCAGCACATGCGCAACGGCGGCGACGGCGAGGAAGGCGGGATATTCCCAGCCGCCGTTCGGGGCGGTGAACAGCCAGCCATTGGGGGCGTGGACGCTGAGCGCGCCGAGCAGGATCGGCAGCAAGGCGAGCGAGACATAGCGGCCATAGAAGCCGGTGAGGATGGCGAGCCCACCGAGCGTCTCCGCCAGGATGATCGGCCAGGCGAGGAAGCCGGGTAGGCCGATCTGGCCGAGGAAGCCGGCGAAACCAGGAACGGTGAAGATGGCGAGCTTCAGATAGGCGTGGGCGATGAACATAACGCCGAGCGCGACGCGCAGGGACAATGCGCCATAGGGGGCGAAACGAGTATCGATCATGGTCTTTCTCCGAAGGACCGGGTTGGGCTGCGACAGAAGTTGCTCTCAGCTGATGTGCAATTCCAGTTGGTATATCGACAGATAGACATTGCATCAGCGCAATGATTGGCCGCTGACTTTCCGAGTCCGCCGCCCCATCTTGGCGTCAACGAGGGCAGCCTCTTGCAGCCCGGAGGACGACATCATGCAGATCAACGGCATCCATCACGTCACCGCCATCGCCGGCCCTGCGCGCCGCAATCTCGATTTCTACAGCCGCGTCCTCGGCCTGCGCCTGGTCAAGAAGACGGTGAACTTCGATGATCCGACCAGCTGGCACCTCTATTTCGGCGATGCCGGCGGCAATCCGGGCACGATCCTGACCTTCTTCCCCTGGGAGCATGTCGCGGCCGGCCGGCTCGGCGTCGGCGAGGCCGAGGTGACCAGTTTCCGCATCCCGGAAGCGGCGATCGGCTACTGGGCGCATCGGCTCATCGCGAGCGGCGTCGCGCACGACGCACCGCAGAAGCGCTTCGGTGAGACGGTGCTTGCCTTCCGTGACCCAGACGGCATGCGGCTCGCGCTGGTCGCGGTGCCCGGCAGCGAAAGCGAGCCGGCCTGGGACAAGGGCGAAGTGCCCGTCGAATTCGCGATCCGCGGCTTCCACGGCGTCACCCTGCTGCTCGACAAGACGGAGGCCACTGCAGCGATCCTGCGCGACGTCTTCGGCTTCGTCGAAGCCGGCCGCGACGGCAATACCGTCCGCATGCGGGCTGAAGGCACGGTCCATGGCGGTGTCGTCGACCTGCGCGCCGCCGGCGGCTTCCTGCCGGCACGGATGGGCGCGGGCTCGGTGCACCACATCGCCTTCCGCGCCGGCGACGACGCCGAGCAGGAGCGGATGGTGAAGACGCTGGCCGAGACCTTCGGCCTGCGTCCCACCGAGCAGAGGGACCGGTTCTATTTCCGCTCCGTCTACTTCCGCGAGCCCGGCGGCGTGCTGTTCGAGATCGCCACCGATGCGCCCGGCTTCGCCATCGACGAGCCGGCCGAGGACCTCGGCGGCGCGCTCAAGCTGCCGGCGCAGTATGAGCCGCGCCGCGCCGAGATCGAGGCCGTCCTGCCGGCGCTGGCCTGAACCCGATAAGCGCTCCGCCTCCGGGCGGAGCGTCCCCTACCGACTATCATCGTGAAAGGAAGCCGCGTCATGAGCGCGTCCGAGACCTTCATCCACCGCTTCGAGCCGGCGACCGTGCCCGGCCAGGCGCCGCTCCTGCTGCTGCATGGCACCGGTGGCGATGAGAACGATCTGCTGCCGCTCGGGCGCACCGTCGCGCCGGGGGCGGCGCTGCTCTCGCCACGCGGCCGCACCCTGGAAGCCGGAATGCCGCGCTTCTTCCGCCGCCTGGCCGAGGGCGTCTTCGACGAGGACGATCTCACCCGGCGCACGCATGAGCTCGCCGATTTCGTCGAGCAGGCGAGGGCGGAGTACGGGCTGCCGGCGCCGATCGCACTGGGCTTCTCGAACGGCGCCAACATCGCCGCTGCGATGCTGCTGCTCAGGCCTGAGGCGCTCTCGGGGGCTGTGCTGCTGCGAGCCATGTCGCCCTTCACCAAGCCGCCGGCTGCGGCGCTGGACGGCAAGCCGGTATTGATCGTCTCCGGCAGTTTCGATCCGGTCATCCCGCAGGAGAACGCGGCGCGGCTGGCGGCGACGCTCTCGGGGGCAGGGGCTGCACTGGAGCATCTCAGCCTGCCGACCGGCCACGGCCTGTCGCAGGCGGATCTGGGGCTGGTGCGGGGCTGGTTCGAGCAGCGTCAGGCGCTCGCAGCCTGAGGCCAGCTCAAGCTCAAGACCTGATGTGCTTCGAGAGATAGCACATCAGGCCGAGCCCGCCGAGCATCACCGAGATCATATACGGGCCGAACAGGCAGGCGACGAACACGGCCGCGATGAAGCCGAGCATCAGGCTGTTACGCCAGTCCAGGGTCATGACGGGCCTCCACGAATCGGTGCCTATATCATGAAGATAACGTTGGGCCTGTGAACCGCATTTGAACAGAATACGTTAATAGAATCTTGCCGCTACGGGTCTGTGCTCATGCAGCCGGCGGCAACTTCAGCAGGGCACGCGCCTCGGCTGCGGTCGCCGGCCGGCGGCCGTATTCGGGGCAGAGCGCGACGATGCGCTCGACCAGCGCAGCGTTCGATGGCGCCAGCCTGTCGCGGTCGAGCCGGACATTGTCTTCCAGCCCGGTGCGGCAATGGCCGCCGAGCTCGAGCGACCAGTGGTTGAGTGTGATCTGATCGCGGCCGATGCCGGCGCCGGTCCAGGTCGCATCGGGGGCAAGGCGCTTCAGTGTCGCGATGTAGAACTCGAAGACGGCACGGTCGACCGGCATGGCGTTCTTCACACCCATCACGAACTGGACATGCAGCGGCCCCTCGATCGCGCCCGCCGCGCCCATCTCGACCGCCTTGAAGATCATCGACAGGTCGAAGGCCTCGATCTCCGGCTTGACGCCATGGGCTTTCATCTCGGCGGCGAGCCAGTCGATCAGCTCCGGGCTGTTCTCGTAGACCCGGGTCGGGAAATTGCAGGATCCGGTCGAGAGCGAGGCCATGTCGGGTTTGAGCGGGATCATGCCGCCGCGCTCGCGGCCGGCACCGGAGCGGCCGCCGGTCGAGAACTGCACGATCATGCCCGGGCAATGCTTGCGCAGGCCCTCGAGCAGCCGCCCGAAACGCTCGGGATCCGAGCTCGGTGTGCCCTCGTCGCTGCGGACATGGCAATGCGCCAGGCTCGCGCCCGCCTCGAAGGCTTCCTGCGTCGATTCGATCTGCTCGGGAATCGTGATCGGCACCGCCGGGTTGTCGCGCTTGCCCGGCAGCGAGCCGGTGATCGCGACCGTGATGATGCAGGGCGTGGTCATGCTGAGGCCTCCGGCTCCGGTTCAATCAAGACGATTTTGCTCGCTTCGGCAAAGGTGCCGTCAGCGTTTCATGGTTGGAAACGGCGTGGCAGCGGCACCTATGCCGCTCTCGCACGTTATCTTCCCGACGCCGCGCTGCGGCACGGAGAAGAAGCCATGATGTTCCAGCTATTCGAGGCTCTCGCCGACAGAGTGCGCGAGCAGGCGGCCGAATATGCCAATGCGCAGGCGCGGATCGGCCGGCGGGCCTTGACCCACGCTTTGGATCCTCTCGGTCTGACATCAGCCATGACCGATTTACCTCCCGTACTTGCACCTGCGGCCGGTACCGACCTGCAGCCGCCCAGGCTGAGGAGCGAGCGGCGCCCCCGGCGCAGCTCTCGTCCCGCTGCCAAGCGGGGTCAGCGGCAGGGGCGGCGCCCCACTTCGAACTTCGCTTGACGATTTTCCGCTTCGCCGGGAAAGTCAGCTCATGGTTGGCCGGCTGACCTCTGGATTGGCCGCGGCGCGGGCCTCGGTCCCGCCGCCGGGCGCTCCGTAGCCGGACGGAGGCAGGCATGACCAATATCCTCCTGATCCTGGGGATCATCGCGACGCTCGCGGCCTCGCTCTGGCTCGCTTTCGAGGACAGGGCAGTGCTCGCCCTGCCGCTGGTGATCGTCTTCGCCGGCCTCGTCCGCACGCTGGTTCGCCGCTCGGGCCGACGAGGCATCACGCCGGCCGAACTCGCGCCGCCGCCACACGACGACCGGCAGCTGTGAATCCAGCAGCGCGATCCGGCAATTGTCGCGTTGCATCGCGGCGGCCGGCCCTCTATAAGCCGTCGCGTCGGAGCGTAGCGCAGCCCGGTTAGCGCACTTGTCTGGGGGACAAGGGGTCGGAGGTTCGAATCCTCTCGCTCCGACCATTTTCTTCTTTGGTTTCAGGCCGGCGCTGAAACTCTCTCCGCAAAATCCCGACGGATACTCGCATGCCCGGCCGGCCTTGCAGTCTCATCGTCGCTTCGTTGCTCCTCGCCCTGGTGGCTTCTGCCTGCGCACGCGAGGAGGCACGTTCCGTGACCTGCCATACGCACAAGGTCGGCAATGGCGAATTGATCGAGTGCCGCTGACGCTTCGGCGGAACAGCCACCGCTGTGGAAAACTTGCAGCGCCGGTCGACGAATGCAGCCGCCTATGCAACTCCCGATATGGGGAATATGGGGCTGCAATCACATGAAGAAGCTGATGGCATGCGCCGTCGCGCTCGGGCTGGGCGCGTGCGGCACGGTTACGCGTGGCACGACGAATGACGTGACGTTCAGTTCCGAGCCGCCGGGAGCCGAGATGCGGACTTCGACCGGGCTGACCTGTCCGGTCACGCCCTGCACGCTGCCGATCTCGCGACGACAGGAGTTCGTCGCGACCTTCTCGCTGGAGGGCCACAAGGACCAGCAGGTCAATGTCACGACGGATGTCAGCGGCGGCGGCGTGGCGGGTTTCGCCGGCAATGTCCTGATCGGCGGCGTGATCGGCATGGGCGTTGACGTGGCTACGGGGGCCGCGCTCGACCATAAGCCGAACCCGGTCTTCGCCAGGATGGAGCCGATCGCAAGGCCGCGCGCCACGCCGGTTCATCGCGGCCGTAGAGGACGGGCCACGACGTCCTGAATTAGGCAGTGCCTCGCTGGCGGAAGGCTGCTGCGGTTGCTCGATGCCCGTCCCGTTTCGGGGCGGCTCGGCCGGCCGTGCGTTAACTGTTTCTTAAGGCTTCGATTGCGCTGCCTCCGCCGCAGGCGCAGGGTCGGCGTCTCACAGCAGGAAACGGGACATATCGTCATGTCGATGGCGTTGACCGATCGTCGGCCGCTGCGGCCGCAGGCCGCCGTCGCGACGGGCAGGGGCTCGCTCGAGAGCTTCTTCGCCGGGCTCCAGCCCGATTGGCATTCCAGCTGGGCCTGGGACCATTACGAGGCGACGATCCTGGCGCTGATGCACCAGTTCGGCCTGAAGCGGCTCTGCGAGATCGGCGGCGGCCGCGATCCGCTCTTCACCGCGGAGGAGGCGGGCCGCTACGGGCTCGACCTCGTCGTCAACGACATCGACGCCGGCGGCTCGCCTTGACACCCGAGGGGCTGCGCACCGCCCGCTTCGACATCGCCGGCGACCTTTCCGAGCCCGACATCGCCCGCGGCGGCTACGACATGATGGTCTCGCGCATGGTCTTCGAGCATGTCCATGACGTCGAGCGCGCCTGGAGCAACATCCATGCTCTGCTGGCGCCCGGCGGAATCGGCCTCGCCTTCGTGCCAACCCTGTGGGCGCCGGTCTTCGCGCTCAACCATATCCTGCCCGAGAAGGCCTCGCGGGCTATCGTGCACGCGCTCTTTCCGGCGCGGCGCGAGGGTGGTGGCGATCCGAAGTTCCCGGCCTTCTACGATTGGTGCCGCGGCAGCAACGCCACGCTCGGACCGATGCTGCGGCGGGCCGGCTTCAGCGACATCCATATCCAGCCCTTCTGGGGGCATGGCTATTTTGATCGTATGCCGGGCCTACGCGGTCTCGACGCCGCCTTCAACCGGCTCGCGGCCAGAACCGATTGGCGCTTCGTGACGACCTACGCCTACGTCGTGGTGCGCAAGGAGCGCTGAGCGTTTGAGGCTGGCGCGGGCAGCGCGGCCAGTCCCCAGATCAGGCCGACCAGCAGATAGAAGTGCCGCCAGTGGTCTGTGTCGATCTGCAGGCCCTGCAGGATGGTAACGAAGAGCACCGACCACAGCACGATCGCGTGGCCCTGCCAGGGCGTGCGGCGGAAGACGACGCGCCAGCCGGCGATGCAGATCGCGGCCGTCAGCGCCAGGAAGGCGAAGCCGCCGATCCAGCCATAGGACGCGAAGGCGTTGACGTAGACGTTGTGCGGGTCTTCCGGGAAGGTGAAGCGGAAGCGCAGTGGACCGAAGCCGTTCGGCAGATCCAGCAGCATCGGGATCGAGCGCAGCTGGTTGCCGAAGCGACCGGTGACGCCCTGGTCGTAGTCCTGGTCGAGGCTGGCGCGGATTTCGAAGACGCTGCGGATGTTCTCGAAGGAGAGTGCAATCAGCATCGCCACGACCACCAGCACCAGCATCATCAGGGTCAGGAAGACGATGCGGGCGCGCTGCGAGGCACTGCTCGAGGTCAGGAAGGTCAGCCCGACCATCAGCAGGGTCGCAGCGACGATGTTGCCCCAGGCGCCGCGCGAGAACGACAGGAAGACCGCCAGCAGCGGTATGCTCATCAGCAGGAATCCCTTCACCAGCCCGATCCGGCCGATGAGCACAGCGTGCAGCAGATAGATCAGCGGCAGCACCAGGAAGGGGCCGAGCACGTTCGGGTCCTTGAAGGTGCCCGAAGCGCGGCCGCTGAGCGTGAAGATGCTCCCTAGTCCGGCGATATCGAAATAACCGACGATGCCGGCAAAGCCGGCGCACCAGGCGGCGAACAAGTAGCCGCTGTTCAGGGTGTCGAGCCTTGCGAGCGTGTCCTCCGCCATGATCGCGGCAAAGAAGATCGCCGTCAGCATCAGGTAGACCGAGACGGCGGTGAAGCGGACCGAGGCCGGCTCGTCCATCCAGGGGATCAGCGAGATCACGCCGCCGATATTGTAGAGCAGCAGCAGGAGGGCCATCGGCAGCAGCTTCTGCGAGAAGCGGATGCCGGTGAGCGCGAAGACGAGCAGCGCGATCAGGAAGACGAATTCATAGGGCGAGGGCTCGATCAAGGCGATCCAGCTCACCGCCATCAGCAGCCACAGCGCGCCGCGCTTGATCGCGGCGTGCGAGATGGTCAGCCGCCTGCGCGGGGCGTTGCCATCCTGCCGTTGCGCCAGTGTGCTCAATAGGCGTTCTCGTTCTTGGTCATCAGCGAGAACGGCGTCTTGATCAGGATGTAGAGGTCGAGCAGCACCGACCAATTCTCGATGTAGTAGAGATCGTGCTCGACGCGGCGCTGGATCTTGTCCTCCGTGTCGGTCTCGCCGCGCCAGCCATGGACCTGGGCCCAGCCGGTGATGCCGGGCTTGACCTTGTGGCGGGCGAAATAACCGTCGACGACCTGCTCATAGGCGCGGTTCGAGGCGGTGGCGTGGATCGCGTGCGGGCGCGGCCCGACCAGCGAGAGATTGCCCTTGAACACGACGTTGAGGAGCTGCGGCAGCTCGTCGATCGAGGTCTTGCGGATGAAGCGGCCGACGCGGGTGACGCGCGGATCGTCCCTGGTCACCTGCTTGGCGGCGGCATGGTCGCTCATCTCGTGATAGAGCGAGCGGAACTTCAGCACCTCGATCATCTCGTTGTTGAAGCCGTAGCGCTTCTGGCGGAACAGGATCGGCCCCTTGGAGTCGAGCTTGACCGCGATGGCAGTCGCCAGCATCAGCGGCGAGAGCGCGATCAACGCCAGCGTGCCGACGATCTTGTCGAACAGCCATTTGACGACGATGTCCCAGTCGGCGATTGGCCGATCGAACACGTCGAGCACCGGGACCGCGCCGATATAGGAATAGGAGCGCGGCCGGAATCTGAGCTTCGACATGTGGGCCGAGAGCCGGATATCGATCGGCAGCACCCAGAGCTTGCGCAGCATGGTGAGCAGGCGCGCCTCGGCCGAGATCGGCAGCGTGAAGATCACGAGGTCGAGCTTGGTGCGGCGCGCGAACTCGACGAGATCGTCGATCGTGCCGAGCTTGGGATAGCCGGCGACGAGATCGGGCGAGCGGTCGTCGTTGCGGTCGTCGAACACGCCGCAGATGCGCAGGCCGGTGTCGCGTTGCGCTTCCAGCGCCTTGATCAGTTCCTCGCCGGCCGGTCCGCCGCCGACCACCGCCGTGCGCCGCTCGAGGCGCCCCATCCGGGTGAGGCGCAGCACGATGAGCGACGCCGCCAGCCGTTCGGTCAGCAGCAGCGCGAGGCCGACCGCATAGAAGCTGGCAAGCCAGACGCGCGAGACCTGGTCGCCGACCTTGAGGAAGAAAAAGCCGGCGAGTGCCAGCAGGAACAGCACGGTCCAGCCGGCGATGATCCGCACCGCCATGCTGATGAAATTGCGCAGCGCGCCGACATGGTAGAGGTGCAGCGCCTGGAAGACGGCGAGCGCGCCGATCGCCAGCAGCGGCACGGTGACCTGGTAGGGCAGGGTGTAATCGACCGCGCCCGCGACATAGAAGGCGAAGATCAGCCCGCCGACGCCAAGGATCGCCAGCACATCGGCGAGGCGCACCAGCCCCTCGATCAGAACCGGCGACAGCGTCTGCTTGACCGGCATGGCGGCGATGCGCTCGGCCAGCGGATGGAAGGCCCGCGTGCTGGCGGGCTCGCCGCTGGTCGGCGCGGTGCCGGCCGAATCCGCCTTGATCAGGTCGCGAACGTCGAAAGCGCCCATCTCATCCAGTCCTCGCGCGCGGCGACTGACACTGCCGCGCTGAAAGCCATCGTGACCTAGCGCAAATTGCTCTCGGAAGACTTAATCGGACTCTGCAGAAGCGATCGGGATTTGAGGCGAATTCAGCCCATCGCGGGCGGCTCGAAACCATGCCGTGGAGGCATCTTTTTTCTCGGGCTGAAAAAGGTCGATTTTCGCTCGGGCCTTCAAGGTATTAGCTCGTGGTTTCACCAGTCTGAAATGGGCCGAAAAGTACCTCTAAAGTTATGGTCGAGTTGACAAAAGGCATAGATTCAGGCACTTAAGGCGCCGATGAGTGTCTGAGAAGCACATATTTCATTGACCTTGCCCACGGATATTTCCGGTGATTTGGGCATGGTGGTGTGCTGGCCTTCGGCGAAAGCCTGAGCGCTCCCTTCATCTCAAACATCGTCTCTTAAACGCTAACGATGCGCACCCCGCAGACGCCGCACCCGCGCCGCCTGCGCCTTGGGCCAGCGCCCTTGTGTGACTTATGTCTTTTCATTGGTTGATCCTACTCGCGGCCATCGCCGTCGAGTTGCTCGCGACGTCGGCGCTGAAGGCCTTCGTCGCAGCGCCGGTCCTCGTCGCGGTCCTGCCGCTCGTGCTGATCGGACTATCCTTCGCCCTGCTCAGCGTCGCCTTGCGCGTCATCCCGATGGCCGTCGCCTACGCGGTCTGGGAAGGCCTCGGCATTGTCGGCATCGCCCTGATCGGCCATACCTTCTTCGCCGAGCACCTCACGGTCTCGCGCATCCTGGCGCTCGCCCTGATCATCGGCGGCATCGTGCTGCTGGAACGCGGCGTCGGCCATGATGTCGACCATGCCGCCCCCGAGAAGGATGAGCGGAGGCTGGTGTGACCTTCGCTGCTTCCGCTCAGGCTTTCGCGCTGGCCTGGCTGGCGCTCGCCGTCGCCCTCGAGGTGATTGGCACCAGCCTGCTCAAGATTTCCGACGGGCTGAAGCGCCGGCTCGTCGGCGCCCTCGGCGTGCTCTGTGTCGTCGGCGCCTTCGCCGCCCTGGCGCAGGCGATCCGGGGCATGGACCTCTCGGTCGCCTACGCCGTCTGGGGCGGCGTCGGCCTGGTGCTGACGGCCGTAGTCGGCTCGCTCGCTTTCGGCCAGCGCATCCGCCCGGCCGGCTGGCTCGGCATCGCGCTGGTCGTCGCCGGTGTGGTCGCGCTCAAGCTGTTCTGAATAGTGCGCCGTCTTTCCGGCGCGGCGCGGGGCGCCGAGCCCGGAATCCAGAACCGATGTCGTATCCGAAGAAGCTGGCCGGCTGTCGAGCTTCTATGATGACCGATATCGGTTCTGGATTCCGGGCTCAGGCCTTCGACCTGCCCCGGAATGACGGGGAGTGAGCCGAAACCACTCAGTTCAGGAACGGGTTCTTCCACCCGCCCTGCTGGGCCGGCGCCTTGGCCGGGAAGGTCTCGGCGAGATAGTCGAGCACCTTGCCGCGCTCGTCCGCGGCGAGGGCCGGCATGTTGTGCTTTGTGACCATCCAGTCGAGCGTCTCGGTCCATTTCTCGCGGCTCAGCCCCTGGGCCGCGACCAGCTTGAAGTTGTGGCAGGCGATGCAGGCATAGAAGGCCTCGTCGCGGTTCGGCCCGGCCGGGAACATCTCCGGAGTCTCCTCGGAGGGGGCAGGGGCCTGCGCCAGCACCGCCGACGCGGCGAAGAGAAGCCCCGCGCCGAGCACGAGCCCGGCGCGGCGAATGCGTCCGATCATGGCGTTCACCCGACTAGAACCGCGACCCGGTGCATCGGGTTGGCGCCGTAGCCCTGCGGGTTCCAGCCGCCGGCGACATGCGGTTGCCCGCGGCCCTTGCTGTCGGTCGCGCGGACCCAGAGCTCATAATAGCCGTCGGAGGGCAATTCGATCTCGGCTGTCCAGCGCCGCCAGTCATAGCGATTGCGTGGCTCTGCCGCCTTGGCCTGCTTCCAGGTCGCGCCGAAGTCGATCGAGACGTCGACGCGCGAGACGCCCTCATGCCCGTCCCAGGCCGCGCCGCGCAGCGCGAGCTTGCGGGTCCCGGCCGCGATGCGCGTGCCGTTCGCCGGATTGGTGATGATGCCGCGCACCGGCATGTCGGTCATGGTGCGCATGTTGGAATCGTCGGTCTTGCCGCCGGGGATCATCGGCTTGATCGCCACCGAATAGGAGGTGCCGCCCATGCCCTGGCCGTCATGCACCTTGTCGCGGATGGCGATCCGCTTCAGCCATTTGTGCGAGACCGAAGCCGGGAAGCCGGGGATGACCACCCGCAGCGGCCCGCCATGGATGGCCGGGAGCGGCTGGCCGTTCATCGCCCAGACCAAGAGCGCATGCGGCTCCAGCGCCGCCGCGATCGGAACGCCGCGCGAGATCGCGTCCTTGCCCGCATCACCGGAGAGGTGCTGGTCGGCGCCGTAATTGCCGGTGTGGACCGCACTCGACTTGATGCCGGCGCTCTGCAGCACGTCGGCGAGCGGCACGCCGGTCCATTCGGCGCAGCCGGCGCCGCCATTGGTCCATTGGTTGCCGCGCGCCTGCGGCTGGAAGAAGGAGCGGCCATTGCCGCCGCACTCAAGCACCATGCGGAAGGTCTTGTGTGTGAACTTCTGCTTGAGCTCACCAAGCTTGAGCTTCAGCGGCGTGTTGACCTCGCCGTCGATCGAAAACTCCCAGGCGTCGCCTTCCTTGAAATCGTCGGGTGTCTGGCCGTTGTTGCGGATGAAGAACTTCTCGATCGGCGTGGTGTCGTCGTCGAGCATGTGCTCGGGCGTTTCGGCGACGAGCGGCCGGTCGCCGAGCAGGACGAGGCCCTTGGCCTTGCCGGGGAAGTCGAGCAATTGCGGCCCCTTCGGCGCGGTGGCTGCCGCGGGTGCCGAGGACGGAGCGGGGGAGGCGGGCGGTGCGCCCTGCGCCAATGCGGCCGGGATCAACCCGCCCGGCATCTGCTCCGAGAACGGAATCGTGCCGCCGACTGCTGCGCCCATCGTCAGGAGCCCGGCGCCACCGAGGAAGCCGCGGCGCGAGGAATCGGTACGGCGGCCGAAGGCCAGCGCGTCGCCGCGCTCCGGATCATCGCCATAGAGTTCGCTCAGCGATCGTTCCTGCTTCGCCATGGTGTCCTCCTTCGCGGCGTCGTCCTAGCGCCGGGTTCAGGAACAAGACGCGCGAGCGGGCCGGATCATTCCATCTGGTCGAAAAAGAATGTTGCCGCGATTCAGGCGAGGCAGGGTTGCGCGCTGCGCCAGTCGCTCTGCAGCGCGGTGCGCAAGGGCTCGACCCTGTCCGCCGGCTCGCTCGTCAGGGCCTTGATGAAACCGGCGATCATCTCGAAACGTGCCGGCGGCATCCCGGTTGCGATCAGGAGGTAGCCGCGCCCGCCGGCGTTCCAGCCCGCCAGCGTCGAGACGGCTTGATCGGGCGCCGGCGCCGGTTCCGCCTGCGGGCTGACATGCAGGCTGAGCCGGCAGCCACGCGCTCCGACGAAACCGATCCGGACCTGTCCGGTTGCCGAGGTTGCCTGCCAGATCGGCTCGAGGCCGAGACGGGCGAGTTCGCGCGTGACCGGCAGGGCTGCGGCCGGAGTGATCGATGGCGCAGCCGGAGGCGGGGCCGAGCTCGCAAATTGCTCATGCGCCGCCAGAGAGGCCGCAACGAAGGTCCCGGAGGTGTCGCGCAACAAAAGCATCGGTGCCAGCGCAACAGCGGTGGCGATGACGAGTGCGGCCGCGATCGCTGCAACCTGCCGCCACCGCGGTCGAGGCGCTGCGATGAGCGCGGGCAGGGGCGGCGCCTCGTCCGCCGGCAGCGCCCGCAATTCCTGCTTCAGCCTGACGATGCCGCGCAGTCTCTCGGCCGCGTCCGGCGAGCCGGCCAGTCGCTCTGCCATGGCGCGTTGATCCGCCGGCGCCAGTTCGCCATCGGCGAAGGCGTTGAGCTTTTCCCAGTTCTCGGGATGAGGTGTATCAGCCTGCGGCATGGCGAACCGGGAGCACGCGGATATTGGCTCCCCCTATGATCGAAAGCAGCATGGCCCGGGCACGCGACAGTCGGCTCATCACCGTGCCGGCCGGCACGCCGATCAGCGCCGCCGCTTCCGCATAGCTGAAGCCGTCGAGGTCGACCAAGACCACCACCTCCTTCATCGCGACCGGCAACTGCTCCAGCGCCTGCCGCACCGTGATCGCGCTGAGCGCGCGTTCGTCGAAATGCCAGTCGGCCGGCTCCGGGGACGGCGTTCCCTGCTCGCGCTGCTGCCGCCGGCTCTGGTCGATCAGCAGGTTGCGCAGGATGCTGTAGAGCCAGCGGCGATAGGCGGGATCGTCCACCGGCTCGCTCCTGGCTGTCAGCACCCGCAAGGCGGCCTCCTGCGCGGCGTCGCCCGCGCGCTCCCGGTCGCGCGTCAGCGCGCAGGCGTAGCGGTAAAGCCGCGTCCATTCGCGTTCGAGCCGCGCGCGGCGCGCGCTTGCCTTGCGTTCGTCGCGCCACATGCTCGCGCCATCCGAACCGGTTCATGCCGCGAGCGGAGAGGGCCAACGCCGGGTGCCCGCGACGCGCGAGAGCATAAGCGAGGATTCGCCAAAGCGGAACCGGAAGAGGCTGGGGCGCAGGCGATGGCTTGAAGCCGATGCGCATTCCCTTCCCCCCGCTTGCGGTGGGGAAGGGCTAGGGATGGGGGGCGGCAAAGCAGGGCTCGGGATTTTTTCCAGTCCTGTGCCGAGCGGCACTGCCCCCCACCCAACCCTCCCCACCGCAAGCGGGGGGAGGGCTTACGCGTTGCGGCAATGGCGAGACAGTTCTCGAGCAATTGCCTTGGCAGGTCGCCTGCCGGCCCTCAGCTGGCGCGCTTGGCGAGCGCCGCCCGATAGGCGTCGAGAACGCCGTCGACCATGGCGTCGAGGCGGAAATTGGCCTTCACATGCTCGGCGAGATCGGCCGCTTGCGCCAGTCTCTCGGCGGCGGGCGTCGCCAGGGTCTTGCGGATCGTGTCGGCCAGGATAATCGGCTCGTTCGGCGGGATCAGCCGGCCGGCGTGGGCGGGGCCGTAGATCTCCTTGATGCCGCCGACATCGGTCGCGATCAGCGGTTGTGCCGCGGCCGCCGCTTCAAGGATGACGTAGGGCAGCGATTCCGCCCGCGACGGGATCACCATGACATGCGCCTTGGCGAGTGCGGCGCGGATCGGCCCCGGAGGCTCGAACACGCATTGCGCGGCGACGCCGTGGTCGACGGTCATCTGTCGCAGCAGCGCTTCGTCCGGGCCGGAGCCGACGATCAGGATTCGCGGCGTCAGCCCATCGCGGCGCTTCAGCAGCGCGAGCGCCTCGATCAGCGTGTCGACACCCTTGGCCGAGCGCAATTCGCCGAGATAGACGAGATCGAACGTGGCCTCGGCGTGGTCGATCGGCTCGAACTCTGCCTCCGAGATGCCGTTCAGCACGATCCGGTGGTCGGTGCGTGGCTTGTGTCCGACGTGCGCCTCGAAGCGCCCGGCGATGAAGGCGCTCTCGAACAGGAACATGTCCGTCGCCGACTCGAACAGGCGCTCGATTGCCATGTAGATCCGGTGTTCGGCGCTGCCCGGCTTGTAGTTGAAGCTGCCGCCATGCGGCGTATAGGCGGTGACATAGCGCCGCCCGGGCGAGACCAGGGCGGGCAGGCGGGCATAGACCCCGCCCTTTGAGCCATGTGCATGCACGATCTGTGGCCCGATCCGCTTGCGTGTCGACGCAGCTGAAGCTTGTGCGCGCATGTCGGTGAGGCTCGGATAGCGCGACATCGGCACACGTGTCACGCCAAGCGAGAGCTGTGGCCCGAGTTCGGCGAAGACCTGGTCGGCGCGCGCGCCGCCCGTGGTCGAATCGCAGAAGATGCCGACGGCGTGGCCGCGCGCGATCTGGCCGCGCGCGAGGTCGAGCACATGGCGGAAGAGCCCGCCGAGCGGCGCACGGAAGACGTGCAGGATCGTCAGAGGGGCGGAGCCGGCCGCGGCGGACATCGTATTAAAAGTCCCCGCTCGTGGTCAGAACCAGCGTTCCTTGATCACGATCGTGTCGCCCGGCCTGACCGGGTAGGTGACGGGCACCGTGCCGGTGACGAGCTGGCCGTCCATCAGCCGGGTGACCTCGGCATAGTTGCGCTGGCCGCGCGGCGTGAAGCCGCCGGCGATCGCCACGGCGGTCTGCACCGTCATGCCGTTGACGAAGGGGAACTGGCCGGAATTGGTGACTTCGCCGAGCACGAAGAACGGGCGGTAGGCGTCGACCTCGACCGAGACCTTGGGCTCGCGCAGATAGCCGCCGCGCAGCTTTGCCTCGATAGCGCGCTCGAGCTGCTGCGTCGTGCGCCCCTGCGCATCGACCGCGCCGATCAGCGGCATCGAGATGCGGCCGGAGCCGTCGACGGCATAGACATTGGAGAGATTGTCCTGGCCGAAGATGATGACGCGCAGCCGGTCGCCGCTGGCGAGCTGATAGGGAGCTGCCGTCTCCACGGCGAATTCCGGCGCGACCATGCGAGGCGCGCAGCCGGCCATGGTCAGCGCGGCGGCAAGCACCAGACAGACGGGATGTCTACTCATCATCGCCGGCAAGACCCATCGAGACATGCCCCTAGGGATAGGTCGTCATGGTTAACAAAACCTGATCGGACTGGCCCGTCGCGGCATATTAAAGGTTGCGGCTCTTAACCCAGCACTAACCTTAATGGGCTCACATGACGCTGCGTCTCTCGCGAGATGCGAGAGTTCTGCGTGAATGGAAGCCTCATGACCGCTCGCTACGATACCGTCGCGGCCGCCGGCGAGAGCCGCTCCGATCTGCTCGACTTGCCGGCCCTCTGGGCCGCGATCAAGGCGAAGAAGCTCTGGATCATCGGGCCGACGCTGGCCGCGCTCGGCCTGTCCTTCATCGCGGTCAACGCCGTCACGCCGCGCTACACCGGCGAGGCACGGCTGCTGCTCGAAAATCGCGACAGCTTCTATACGCGGCCGGGGCAGGCTCCGTCGGAAACCTCCGGTCAGCAGTTCGACTCCGAGGGTGTGCAGAGCCAGGTCCAGGTCATCATGTCGCGCGATCTGGCGCGCGAGGCGATCAAGCGGATCGGCCTGGTCGGCAATTCGGAATTCGACTCGGGTGCCGGCGCGCTCGGTGCGCTGAAGAAAGTCGGTGTCCTGCTCGGCATCGGCGCCCATCCGGCCGATCGTTCGCCGGAGGAGCGGGTGCTGGAGAAGTACTACGACCGGCTCCTGGTTTTCCCCGTCGGGCGCTCGCGCATCGTCTCGATCGAGTTCACCTCGCAGGACCCGGCGCTCGCCGCCAAGGCGGCCAACGAGATCGCCGCCGTCTATCTGGAGATGCAGGAGGCGGCCAAGCAGGACACGGCCCGCAGCGCCTCGTCCTGGCTCTCGACCACGATCGAGCCGCTGCGCAAGCGGTTGGCGGAATCGGAAGCCAAGGTCGAAGTGTTCCGCTCCCGCCACGGCCTGCTCGTCGGCACCAACAACACCACGATCACGGCCCAGCAGCTCGCCGACCTGTCGACGCAGCTCTCCAATGCGCGCAACCAGCAGGCCGAATCGCAGGCCAAGGCCGGAATCATCCGCGACGCGATCAAGGCAGGGCGCACCTTCGACATTCCGGATGTCGCCAACAACGATCTCGTCCGCCGGCTGATCGAGCAGCGCGTCAATCTGCGGGCCCAGCTCGCGCTCGAATCGCGCAACCTCCTGTCGGAGCATCCGCGCATCAAGGAGCTGAACGCCCAGCTCGCCGACCTCGAAGGTCAGATCCGCGCTGCCGCCGAGCGCGCCGTACGCACGCTGGAGAACGAGGCCAAGATCGCCGGCCAGCGCGTCGAGAGCGTCACCGCTGCGCTCGAAGGCCAGAAGAAGACCGCCTCGGGCGCCAATGACGACGAGGTCCAGCTGCGCGCGCTCGAACGCGAGGCGCGGACCCAGCGCGACCAGCTCGAACAGTACATGCTGCGCTATCGCGAGGCGCTCGCCCGCGACAGCCAGAACGCGACGCCAGCCGATGCTCGCGTCATCTCGCGCGCCATCGAGCCGACCGAGCCCTCCTTCCCGAAGAAGCTGCCGACGATGCTCGTCGCGACACTGGCGACCTTCCTGGTGGCGCTGGCGGCGGTGGTCTCGCGTGAACTCTTGAACGGCGGCTCGCCGACGCCGGCCGAAGACGCGCCGCGGCGCAAGGCGCCGGGCCGTGTCGAACCGGCCGTCGGCAAATCCGAGGATGAGGACGGGGAAGGCGAGGTGGCAGCCCCGGCGCCGCGTCGCCGCGAGCGCATTGCCGGCCTCCTGACCCATGGCGGGCGCATCGGCCAGCTCCATCTCGACCTCACCGATCCCGATGCCGGTGCGGCCGAACTCGCCGCCTGCATCAACAAGGCGAGCGACGATCATGCGCCGCTCGTCCTGGTGCTCGATGGCGCGGAGCCGGGCGAAGCCTCGCCGCGCGCCCTGGCGCAGCTCCTCTCAGAGCGCAGCCGCTGCATCCTGGTCGATCTCGCCAGCGACGGCCGCGACCGCGCCGGCTTCTCCGAACTGCTTGCCGGCGAGGCGATGTTCTCCGACATCATCACCCGCGAGGAGGATTCGCGCCTGCACGAGATCGCGCCGGGCCGAGCCGGGCGTGCGGCAGTGCTGGCGGCGCCCGACATCGTCGATGTCGCACTCGACGCGCTTTGCGAGACCTATGACTGGGTGCTGGTCGCGACGGCCTCGACCGATGAGGCCGAGGTGCTGACGCCCCTGCTGGCGCGGGCCCAGGGTGCGCTGGTCATGGCCGGCCATGCCGGCAATGGCCACGCGGTCGAAGCCGCCTATCGCCTCACCGACCTGACCGGCGCCCCGATCGCGCTGGTCATGATCGATGCGCCGGAGCGGGTCGAGTTGGCCGTGCAGGAGAAGGAACCGGTGCCGGCCTGAGGTCGGTTACCAGAGGTTCTTGCCGTCGATCACCGTGACCGGAACGGCGTCGAGGTCGAAATCGTCGAGCACGCGCGCGTTAACGCCGATTTTCGGATTATCGAAATCGGGCTCGCCGCTCGACCAGTCCGGCGATTCCTGGAAGGTAGTGCAGCCGCACGTGCCGCAGAAATGGTGCGCCACCGTCTTGGTCTGCCAGCGATAGGTCGAAAGGTTCTCTCGCAGCGTCAGCAGCCGGAACTGGGCGGGCTTGTGATAGCTCCATAGCGCGCCGCGCTTGGAGCAGATCGAGCAGGTGCAGGCGACCACCTCGGTGACCGGCTCCAGAACCTCGAACTTCGTCGCGCCGCAATGGCAGCTGCCGCTGATGATCGTCATGTCGCCGGCTCCAAGAGGAAGGTGCGGGCAGATCAATCCAGGTTCTTGTTAGCATATGGCAGGAACGGGCTATTCGTCCGCGTCGCCTGGCTTGCGTCGCCTCAGCCAGCCGAGGATCCGTTGTGCCGCCTTGAGGGCAACGGGCGAGGCCTTGATCCGCCGCTTTAGCGCGCGCTTGGCCCGGCTGTAGCTCGCATAGACCCGCCCCTTGGCCGTCAGCGGAAAGAAGGTGTCGACCAGATCGTCGGCGTCGTCGCAGATCGTCGTCTTGTAGCGGGCTTCACCGATGCCGAGGTCGAACATGGTGAGGCCGGCCTGGCATTTGCGCTTGATCAGCTCGACCAGCAGGAGCTCGCCGGGGCTGGTGCGCGCCGTTTCCGAGGCGAGATCGAAGGAGGTTGCCATGCCGGAAAAGCGTTCGCCCTGGGCGGCACCGACATAGGTCGCGACTGAACGGCCGGCGAGGTCGAGCGAATAGAGTTCGATCACCGGCGGCCGGTCGGGCTGCCGGGTCGCCCCCTGACGCAGGAAGGCGCGGATCGCCGGCGCTGCGAACGGGTCAGGCACGCCCATCTGGGCGAGGCGGCTGGCCTTCTGCGCCAAGAAAGCGTCGAGCACGCGCTCGATGTCTGCGTCGCTATGAGCCCTGACCAGTTCGGATGGGCCGAATTCGGCGAAGCGGTTGCGCTTCGTCGTCAGCTTCTTGCGGGCGTGCTTGCTCATCGAGCGCCTGAGCGTGCCCTCGCAATCGCCCGGTTCGAGCGCAAGCTTGTAGGCGCGACTCGGACTCTGCCCCGCGGCGAGCCTTGCCGGTGGGTTGGCGATGCCCTGCCAGGCGGTCGGCTGGTTGATCAGGAACAGCGCGTCGATTCCGCCGATTGCCGCGCCGATCTCCTGAAGCAGCAATTGCGTCGCGGCCGGATCGAGCGCCGCGGCGAAATCCGGCCGGTACAGCGCCATGTGATAATTGGCGTGCTTGCCGCCGATGAACTCGGCGAAGCGCGTGCCGAGGCGCCGGGTGATCACCAGCGGAAACAGTGCGAGCAACCCGCTATGCTGGTCTTCGACCCGGACGAAGCGGAACTCCATGGCTTCGGCTCGCCCGATCGTCTCGACGAAGGGCCGGACCCAGTCATAGGCCTGGTAGGGCGTCACCAGGGCGCTTGCTTCGAGTGCGCGCCAATCCGCTTCCAGCGCGGCGATATCGCTGCTGGCACTGAGCCGGTGCCAGGGGCACGCTTTCGCGTCCCGCCGCAAGGCTGGAAGGACAGGCAGGCTCTGCGCGCTATCGGCGACGGCGGACATGCCGGGATCCTTAACCCGGCATTGTGAACGGACCTGCCATGATCGCTGGCGTTGCATGACGCCATCGCCGAACAGCGTTAGCGAAGGGTTGAATCGATGTCTCGGAGACGCCGGGCATGAGCCTGCGCCACAAGGCTTTTTCCGCCGCGTTCCGGGTGATCGCGGCGACCGGCGCCGACCGCTGGGGCAGGGGGCTCGCCCAGGGCAAGGGCGCGATCCTGATGCTGCACCATGTCCGCCCGGCGACATCAGGCGGCTTCCGGCCGAACGGCCTGCTCGAGATCACGCCTGACTTCCTCGACCGGGCTCTGAGCCTGATCCGGGCTGAAGGCTACGACATCGTCTCGCTCGACGAGGCGCTGGCGCGACTGGCGGACCCGAAGCCCGGCCGCTTCTTCGTCGCGCTCACCTTCGACGACGGCTATCGCGACAATCTCGATCATGCCTGGCCGGTGCTGGCGAAGCATGAGGCGCCGTGGACGCTCTATGTCGTGCGCGGCTTCGCCGAGCGCACGGCGCGGCTCTGGTGGCTGGAGCTGGAGGAGGCGATCCGGGCCCTGCCGCGCATCTCGCTCGACCTGCCCGATGGCCGGTTCGATGCGCCGGCCGGCAGCGATGTCGAGAAGCAGAGGGCGTTCGACCAGCTCTACTGGCGTCTGCGCAAGGGACCGGAAGCGATTCTGCTGTCAACGATTTCCGAGCTTGGAAATCAGGCCGGCATCGATCCCTCGGCGCTGGTCGAGCGCGAGTGTTTGCCTGCGCAGACCCTGCGCTCGCTCGCCGGCGCTCCCGGCGTCACCATCGGCGCCCATACGCTGAGCCATCCGATGCTGGCCAAGCACCCGGAGGAGGTCGCGCGCCGCGAGATCATGGCGAGCAAGGCCTGGCTGGAGGAGACGCTTGGCATGCCGATCCGCCACTTCGCCTACCCCGTCGGCGATCCTGGCTCCGCCGGGCCGCGCGAATTCGCACTGGCGAAGGAAGCGGGGTTCGCCAGCGCCGTGACGACCCGTCCGGGCCATCTCTTCGCCGAGCACGCCCAGCATCTGCACGCGCTGCCGCGCGTCTCGCTCAACGGCCTGCACCAGAGCGAGGCGGCGCTCAAGGCGCTGCTGTCGGGACTGCCGTTCCTGCTGTGGAATCGAGGCAGGAAGGTGAGCGTCGGTTAGCCGCGGGCCAGAAAGCGTCAGCGGATCGGCGGGGCGTAGTGCAGGCCGCCTTGCTTCCAGGAGGCATTCAACCCGCGCTCGATCTTCAGGGGGCTGTCCTTGCCGATGTTGCGGTCGAAGACCTCGCCATAGGCGCCGACCTTCCGGACGATGTTCAGCGCCCAGTCGCGCGATAGCCCGAGCGATTCGCCGATCGCGCCTTCGCGGCCGAGCAGGCGCAGGATGTTGGGGTCCTTCGTCGATGCCGCGATCTGCTCGACGGTGCTCGACGTCAGCCCGAATTCCTCGGCCGCATGCATCGCATAGGCCGACCACTTGACCACGTTGTACCAGGTATCGTCGCCCTGCCGAACGGCGGCGCCGAGCGGCTCCTTGGAGAGCGTGTCGGGCAGCACGACGTGCTTTTGCGGCTCCGTCAGCTTCGAGCGAAAGGCGTAGAGGACCGAGCGGTCGGAGCTGAAGGCGTCGCAGCGGCCTGATTGGTAGCCCTGCAGCGCCTCCTCCTGGGAGGCGAACGCCACGATCTCGTTCTTCAGATTATTGGTGCGGAAGAAGTCCGTCAGGTTGAGCTCGGTCGTCGAGCCCTGGTTGGTGCAGAGCGTCGCGCCGTTCAGTTCCTTGCCGGATTTGACCTCACCCGAGCGCACCATGATCCCCTGGCCGTCGTAATAGGTCACGGCGGCGAACAGGATGCCGTTGGTGGTCTCGCGTCCCATCGTCCAGGTCGTCGTGTTGAAGAGGATGTCGACCTCGCCGGATTGAAGCGCCGTGAAGCGAGCCGCAGCCGGGAGCGGCACGATCATGATCTTCTCGGGATCGCCGAACACGGCTGCGGCCACCGCGCGGCAGACATCGACATCGAGGCCGCGATGGCGGCCGGTCGCGTCGGCCAGGGAGAAGCCCGGCGTGCCCATGGTCGAGCTGCATTTCAAGACACCGCGCTGTCTCACGGTTTCCAGTGTGCCGGCTTCTGCGAGCCCTCCGCCAAGCACCAGGGCCAGAGAAGCCAGCTGCAACAACGTCTTCATGACCCGAGCCCCCCATCTCATCCGCGACATGCATCATGCCGGGCGACACTTTCGATCGCGGCGAAACGTTATTGCGGTTGCGACGAGAGAAGCGCTCTGAATGGTCGGTTCGGCCGCACGTTTTTTAAGATCGGCGGCTCAAAAATGCAGGAAACGACAAAGCGCCCCTGGAGGCGCTCGAGTCTGTCGCAATTGGCTTGGGGCGGGCGCAGCCGCGCCAGAGGGCGGATGCGGCGCTCAGGCCTCGTCCTTGCGCTCCATCCACTTGATCAGTGGCAGCAGCGGCAGCACCCAGACCAGCCCGAGCACGACATAGGCGATGGTCTGCACGAGCTTCGAGGCTTCGGTGATCCGGCCCTGCGCCAGCGCCATGGCGACGAGCGCGTAGACACAGACGAAGACGATCATCACGACCGTGCCGACGAGCTTGCGATGGGTCTGCCTCATGGCGATTCTGGTCCGGGCTGCGGCATTGCGGGCGTTGTTCGGGCGTCGACGGCGGACTATCTGTCACCCGCCGCCGTGCTTGTGAAGCATATTCAAGCCTGCTCCCTGCGACCCGAGGTCCCGCCGCCGTGACGATCGCGCTCGATCAGCCTGCCGTTCGGGCCGCTGCGAACCATGCGGGCATCCGCCGCTGGCTCTGGGCGGTCGCCTTCCTCGTCTTCGTCATGGTCGTGGTCGGCGGCGCGACGCGGTTGACCGGCTCCGGCCTCTCGATCACCGAATGGCGGCCCGTCACTGGCGCCATCCCGCCGCTGAACGATGCTGCCTGGGCGCTCGAGTTCGAGAAGTACCGCCTGAGCCCGCAATATCAGCTCCTGAACTCCGGCATGGAGCTCGCCGATTTCAAGTTCATCTACTGGTGGGAATGGGGCCATCGCCAGCTCGGCCGCTTCATCGGGCTGCTCTACCTCGCCGGCTTCCTCGTCGTGCTGCTGCGGCGGTCTATGCCCTGGCGCGAAACGGCGATCCTGTTCGGCATGGGGCTGCTGCTCGGCCTGCAGGGCACGATCGGCTGGATCATGGTCGCCTCTGGCCTGGAGCCCGGCATGGTCGCGGTTGCGCCGGTCAAGCTGACCCTGCATCTGACCTTCGCCGGCTTCTTCTTCGCCAGCGTCGTCGCCTTCGCCACCTGGCTGACGCCCTTGCGCCGGGTCGAGCCGGCATGGGGCAGGGCGGCGGCGTGGCTGCTGCTCCTGCTGCTTTTCGCGCAGGTCGCGCTCGGTGGTCTCGTCGCCGGCTCCAAGGCCGGTTTCACCTTCAACACCTGGCCTCTGATGGACGGGGCGCTGGTGCCATCGCCCGCGACGCTGTTCGCCGGCACGCCGGTCTGGGAGAACTTTGTCGACAATGTCGCGCTGGTGCAGTTCAACCATCGCATCGGCGCCTATGCCCTGCTTGCCTTCGCGCTCTGGCATATGCTGGCCTTGCGCCGCGCCGCTCCGGGCTCAGGCGGTGCCAGGCGCGCGACCGCCATCGTCGGGCTCGTGCTGGCGCAGTCCGCGCTCGGCATCGTGACGCTGCTCCTGGTCGTGCCGCTCTGGGCCGGGCTCGCCCATCAGGCGCTCGGCTTCACCGTATTGGCGATGGGGGTGGTGCATCTGACGCGCACGCAGCAGGCGGTCGTGCCCTTGTCTTTCCGGGGCACGCCGGAGGCGTGAGCCCGGAATCCATGAACGCGACGCTCATGGGTCAGCGGCTGCCGGGTCGCTTTCTTCGTGCAGGTCGTGTTCATGGGTTCCGGGCCCGCCGCTGGCGCGGCGTCCCGGAATGACGGTCCGGTCTGCTCAGGCCAGCGCCTGATCCAGATCGGCGATCAGGTCTTCGGTATCCTCGATGCCGATCGAGAGGCGCACCACCTCCGGGCCGGCGCCCGACGCCGTCTTCTGCGCATCCGAGAGCTGGCGGTGCGTGGTCGAGGCCGGGTGGATCACCAGCGAGCGGGTGTCGCCGATATTGGCGAGATGCGAGAACAGCGAGAGCTTCGAGACGAGCTGGACGCCGGCGTCGTAGCCGCCCTTGAGGCCGAAGGTGAAGACCGCGCCGGCGCCCTTGGGGCAATAGCGCTGGGCGAGTGCGTGGTACTTGTTGTCGGCTAAGCCGGCATAGTTCACCCACTCGACCGCCGGGTGCTTGGCAAGATGCGTCGCCACCGTCAGCGTGTTCTCGCAATGGCGCTGCATGCGCAGCGGCAGCGTCTCGATGCCGGTCAGGATCATGAAGGCGTTGAAGGGCGACAGCGCCGGGCCCATGTCGCGCAGGCCGAGCACGCGGGCCGCTATCGCGAAGGCGAAGTTGCCGAAGGTCTCGCCCAGCACCATGCCGTTATATTCTGGCCGCGGCTTGGACAGCATCGGATAGCGTTCGTCGCCGACCCAGTTGAACGAGCCGCCGTCGACAATGAGGCCACCGATCGAATTGCCATGGCCGCCGAGGAACTTGGTCGCCGAATGCACGACGATGTCGGCCCCGAACTCGAAGGGGCGGATCAAATAGGGGCTCGCCATCGTGTTGTCGACGATCAGCGGGATGTTGTGCTGCTTGGCGATCTTCGAGATGCCCTCGATGTCGACGATGACGCCACCCGGATTGGCGATGGACTCGATGAAGATCGCCTTGGTTTTCGGCGTCACCGCCGCGGCGAAGGCGTCGAGATCGTCGCTGTCGGCCCAGATCACGCTCCAGCCGAAGTTCTTGTAGGAATGGTTGAACTGGTTGATCGAGCCGCCATAGAGCTTCTTGGCCGCTACGAACTCGTCGCCCGGTTGCATCAGCGCGTGAAAGCACAGGAACTCGGCGGCATGGCCGGAGGCCACCGCCAGCGCCGCTGTGCCGCCCTCTAGCGCCGCGACGCGCTCCTCCAGCACCGCGTTGGTCGGGTTGCCAATGCGGGTATAGATGTTGCCGAAGGCCTGCAGTCCGAACAGCGAGGCGGCGTGGTCGACATCGTCGAAGACGAAGGAGGTCGTCTGGTAGATCGGCGTGGCGCGCGCGCCGGTGGCCGCGTCGGGAGCGGCGCCGGCATGGACGGCGAGCGTGTGGAAACCCGGTGCGCGGTCGGTCATGGCGTGCTCCCTGACAATTCTGATCGTGAAACGGTCCCGTTCGATTTAACGAACGGCCTGCGAGGCGTCAAATCAAGCAGTTGCCGCACGCGGGCAATTGCGGCATGGCAGCATCATTGCGTTGGGGGATGGCAATGCGGCGTCTTGCGTACTGGTTTCTATTGGCTCTCGCCTTGTGTGGCGGCGCCCAGCCGGCCCGCGCGATTTGGCTTTCGGAAAGCGGCGACGTCGCCTGGCTCACCGGCTCGATCGAGGTAGGCGACGGTGAGCGATTCAAGGCGTTCCTGGAGCGGCCGCGGGCGAAGCCCTTGCGCGTACTCTATCTGTCGAGCAGTGGTGGCTATATCCTGCCAGCCTTCGCGATCGGTCGGCTCGTTCGCCAGGCTGGGCTGGTTACCGCAGTCGACGCTGGCAGCGCCGCCTGTTCCAGCGCCTGCACCTTTATTTTTGCCGGCGGCGTCCGGCGCCATTACGTCGGCGGCGAAGGGGTCTTCGAAGGCTCGACCGCGCTGTCGGGCCTCGGCTTCCATCCGGCCCGGCGCACCGAGAAGCAAACCGGTCAGACGATCCTGAGTGAAAGCGGCACCACCCGCGTCCGTGCGTTTTATGCTGAAATGGGCATGCCGCGCGCCGTCGAGCTGATGGACAAAGCGGCTTTCAATTCGATGTATCGGCCCAATGGCGCGACCGCGCTCGCCCTCAAGATCGCGACCAGCCTTTCACCGCCCTGAGCCGATGCCTCTGGCAGGCCGCTATTCGGTCAGCTTGATCCCGGTCCTGGCCACCAGCTCGGTCAGGATCGCGCGGTCGCGGGCCATGAAGGCGCCGGTCTCCTGCGGGCTCCAGGCGGCGGGCTCGATCACCAGCTCGCGATAGCGGGCGACGAGCTCGGCATCGGCCATCGCGGCGTTGATCGCGGCGCTGAGGATGCGCAGCGTATCGGGCGCAATGCCGGCCGGCGCAACGAGCGAGGCCCAGCCCGGGTAGACCACGTCGGCGCCCTGTTCCTTCAGCGTCGGCAGATCGGGGAGCTGCGGCTGGCGCGCCTCGGTGGTGACGGCGAGCGCTTTTACCTTGCCGCCCTGGATGTTGCCGAGACTGCCGGCGAAGGGACATCGGCCTTCGCCGGCGAAGAGCGAGAGCGGCGAGATTAGCGATCGCCCGCCGGCGGGGAAGAGTCTTTACGTCCCCGGCCGGTTGATCGTCAGCTTCTGGAAGCCCTTGCCGGAGAGCACAGGCTTCTTCGCCGACAGGATGCGTGAGTTGATGCCCTGCCAGCCGATCTCGCCGGAGAGCCGGCCATACTCGATCTTCGGGCAGCGGTTCATGATCACGGTGACGCCCCTGGCCTCGGCCTTGGCCGCGGCCTCGTCATTGCGCACCGAGAGCTGCATCCAGATCACCTTGGGCAGCGGCGTGAGGCTCAGCGCCTCCTCGGTGATCGGCCCGGCGGCTTCCGAATTGCGGAATATCTCGACCATGTCGACCGGCTGCGGGATGTCCTTCAGCGAGCCATAGACGGTCTTGCCCAGCAGCGTCTGGCCGGCGAGCCCGGGATTGACCGGGATCACGTCATAGTCGCGATCGAGCAGGTACTTGGTGACGATCCAGCTTGGCCGCGCCTCGTTGGCGGAGGCGCCGACCAGAGCGATCGTCTTCACCTCGCGCAGGATGCGGCGAATAAGCGCATCGTCGTAAGAGTCATGGGCCACGAAACGAAAATCCTAGCAGATTGAAATAGTTGCAGGACGTTGTTGAACCGACCGCCAGTGGCGCCGATGCCGGGAACACAGTTTCGCCGCGCTGGTTTGCTTGCTGAAGACGAAAGGGGCGATCCCAGTCTTCTTCATCAGCGAGGAGGGCCTGCCATGTGCGACTACAGTCTGCACCACGTGATGTCGACTCCTGCCAAAGTCGGCGATGTCCTCAAGACCACCAGCTTCGTCGGATCGAGCACCAGGGGCTTCTGCGCCGCCGGTGAGCCGAGCGTGGCTGTCTGCGTCCTGCCCGGCACGGAGCTGGCGTTCTCTAGCGAGATCGAATGCGACCGGGCGATCGGCTTCCTGCCGCATCGCCGGCTCGCGGCGACGGTGGCACGCTTCCGCCAGGTCGATCTCGACAAGCCCTATGCCCATCACGATGCGCTCGAGCTGCCCGACGGGCAGATCGTGCTGCTGACGAACCTGTCGGCAGGCCAGACCGCGACCGTCTTGCAATTGCCGGCGGACGCGCAGGGCGAGCAGGTCAGGAAGGTCGAGCCTGCGCCGGTCGAGCCGGAACCGGTCCACATCTTCGGCATCTGATCGGACGGTCATGGGCGCGTAGTTGCCATTCTCAACGGCGGACCCGTTTCGGGCGGGCCCGCCGAGTTCAGCTATGACGCCAATCCGGCTGGCGCTTCTCCATGAAGGCGCCGATGCCTTCCTCGGCATCGCGCGCCAGCATGTTCTCGACCATCACGGCCGAGGCGTGGTCATAGGCTGCCTTCAGCCCCATCTCGCGCTGCTCGTAGAAGGCGCGCTTGCCGACCTTGACCGTCGCCGCCGACTTCGACGCGATCACCGCCGCGAGCCGCTTGGCTTCCGGGAGCGCTTCGCCAGCGGGCACGACACGGTTGACCAGCCCCATGCGGGCGGCCTCCTGCGCCGGCACCATCTCGCCGAGCAGCAGCATTTCCATTGCATGCTTGGCCGGGAGGTTGCGCGAGAGCGCGACCATAGGCGTCGAGCAGAACAGGCCGATATGGACGCCCGGCGTGCAGAAGCGCGCGCCTTCGCCGGCGACGGCGAGATCGCACGTCGCGACGAGCTGGCAGCCGGCGGCCGTCGCCGTGCCCTCGACGGCGGCGATCACCGGCTGGGGCAGGGCGGTAATCTGCTGCATCATCGCCGAACAGCGCCCGAGGATATCGGCGAAATAAGCGCGGCCGCGGTCGGGATCGGTCCGGCGCGCGCTCATCTCCTTGAGGTCGTGCCCGGCTGAGAACACCGGGCCGGCGGCCGCCAGCACGACGGCGCGGACGTTTGCGTCGGCCGCGATCGCAACCAGCGTCTCCGACAGGGCGGTGAGCATCGCCTCGCTCAGCGGATTGCGTGCCTCCGGGCGGTTCAGGGTCAGGATCGCGATGCCGTCGGCATCCTCGCGCAGCAGCAGCTGCGGTCCGGCATGGGCGTTCATGGCGAAAGCCTTTCGCTGTTTGCCCTATTGTCGGGAGGCGGGCGCCATGCTGCAAGGGGCGTAACGTCCGATCAGACCCCGGTTTTCCGCACGATGACGACCCGCATGAGCGCCACCGAGATCGAGGCTTATCTCGATCAGGTCTTCCCGCAGCTGCACTATGGCGGGCGGACCTATTTCGTCGAGGAGGTCGGCAAGCTCTCGGCGCGCATGCGCTGCGACTACCATGAGAAGCATTTGCGGCCGGGCGGCACCATTTCCGGTCCGACCATGATGGCGCTCGCCGATCTTGCGCTCTATGTCGCGATCCTCGCCCAGATCGGCCCGGTCGGGCTCGCGGTGACGACGAGCCTGACCTACAACTTCCTGCGCAAGCCGGGGCAGGCGGCGCTGATCGCCGAGTGCCAGCTGCTCAAGCTCGGGAAACGGCTCGCGGTGGGCGAGGTCCGGATGTTCTCGGCTGGTGAGAGCGAGATGGTCTGCCACGCCACCGGGACGTATTCGATCCCGGCCGAGCGCTGATTGCGGTATCCTGATACCGTTTCGCGCATTGCCCTGAAAACAATGCATTTTTAGCCGAAGAGGCGTGCTGTCTCTGCTTGACATCGGTAGGGTAGCCGCCTATCCAGCGCCCACACCGCCGCCGGTTCGCTGGCGGCTTGTCCTTTTTTCAAGCAGCCGAAGGGTGCCGCGATGAAGACCATCTCGCTCAAGCCCGCCGATGTCGAGAAGAAGTGGGTTGTGATCGACGCCTCCGGGCTCGTCGTCGGCCGTCTCGCCACCCTGGTGGCGATGCGTCTGCGCGGCAAGCACAAGGCCGCCTACACCCCGCATGTCGACTGTGGCGACAACATCATCGTCATCAACGCCGATAAGGTGGTGCTGACCGGTCGCAAGCGCGACCAGAAGATCTACTACCACCACACCGGCTATGCCGGCGGCATCAAGGAGCGCTCGGCCAAGTTCATTCTCGAAGGTCGCTTCCCCGAGCGCATCGTCGAGAAGGCTGTCGAGCGCATGCTGCCGCGCGGCCCGCTCTTCCGCCAGATCCTCGGCAATCTGCGCGTCTACAAGGGCTCTGAGCATCCGCATGCCGCCCAGTCGCCCGAGGCGCTCGACGTCGCGGCACTCAACCGCAAGAATGCGAGGGTCTGACGATGGCCGAGGTTCTCCAGTCTCTCGAGCAGCTCGGTCAGGTCGCCAAGGGCGTCCAGCCCGAGGCTCCCGTCCACGTCAAGAAGGTCGACGCGCAGGGCCGCGCCTATGCCACCGGCAAGCGCAAGAACGCCATCGCCCGCGTCTGGATCAAGCCGGGCTCCGGCAAGATCACGGTCAACACCCGTGACCAGGAAGTCTACTTCGCCCGCCCGGTGCTGCGCCTGATCCTGCAGCAGCCGCTGATGCTGGTCGATCGCCTGACCCAGTACGACGTCGTCGTCACGGTCAAGGGCGGCGGCCTCTCCGGCCAGGCCGGCGCGGTCCGCCACGGCATCTCCAAGGCTCTGACCTTCTACGAGCCCGAGCTGCGTGGCCCGCTCAAGAAGGAAGGCTTCCTGACCCGCGACTCGCGCGTGGTCGAGCGCAAGAAGTTCGGCAAGGCCAAGGCCCGCCGCAGCTTCCAGTTCTCGAAGCGCTGATTTCTTTATCGGCCTTGGCCAACATCGATCCGAAGGGCGGCTCTCACGAGCCGCCCTTTTTCGTTTTCCGGAAGGGCGCTGAGCGAGCTGAAGAGCGCGGGGAACCCTTCTCCCGCATCGAAGTCGGATTCATCCGACTTCGACACTCTGAGTGCTGATCTCGGGTAGACCCGAGATCAGTGGAGAAGGGCAGGGATGAGGGCCCGTCATACCCTTAGAAGGCGCAGCGGCACCGTCGCGTTCCAACAATCAGCGGCAGTCCCTCACCCCTGCCCCTCTCCCATCCGGGAGAGGGGTTCCCCGCGCCATACGCGGCGAATGCAGTCCGCATTTCAGAAGCTGTTTTCTAGCCAGGCGACGACCTCGGCGCGTCGCGGATGTGGCTTGCCGGCCGGCGGGAACAACATGGTCAGCCGGTCGCCACTCGGAAGTTCGTCGATGAACGGCTGAACCAGCCGCCCGTCCGCCAGATAGGGCGCAACGACACTCCTGCGACCGAGCAGGACACCGGCGCTGCCGAGTGCCGCATCGAGCGCCAGCGCATAAAGCGAATAGGACGGGCCGCGGCCGGCATCGATCCCATTGGCGGAGACGTGGCGCAGCCAGCGCGCCCAATCGCTGCGCCAGACGGCGTCGTGCAGCAGGGTCTGCCCGGCGAGATCGGCCGGTGTCCGCAGGTTGCGGGCGAGCGCCGGGGCGCAGACCGGAAACAGGCTGTCCTCGCCGAGCGCCAGCGCATTGGTTGGTGGCTTGGCGAGATAGAACAGGGCGAGGTCGAAACTGTCGTGCCGGCCCGCGGGTGGCTCCTCCATCGCGCTGATCGAGACCGCAAGTCCCGGGAAGGCCCGCTGCAGCGCCGGCAGGCGTGGCGACAGCCAGAGCTGGGCGATGCAGGGCAGGGCGGCGATGGTGAGCGCCCGGCCGGCATGGCTCGCCTTGAGCTCCTGCACGGTCGTGGCCAGCGCATCGAAGGCGGCGCTGAGCCGTGGCCTTGCCTCCTGCGCGGCCTCGATCAGCGCCACGCCTTGGGGCAAGCGCCGGAACAATTGCAGGCCGAGGAAGGCTTCGAGAAGGCGCACCTGCTGGGCGATGGCGCCTTGTGTCACCCCGATCTCCTCGGCCGCCTTTGAGAAGCTGCCGAGCCGCGCCGCTGCCTCGAAGGCACGCAGCGCGTTGAGCGGCGGCAAGGGAGGGCGGGGCGGTCGGACGGGCATGCTCGATACCGGCGGAGAGGCCGAGATTTTCTAGGCCTCGACGCGACGATAACTGGTTTGCGTCCGCGCCGGCAAATCGCTGCAATGGTGTGACGAAACAAGGCTTGGCGAGGGATGGCGATGACGGTGAAACTGGCGCGGCGCGGCTGGGTGCCGGCGGCGAGCGAGGACTATGTGCTCCGGATCGCCGGCGAGATCGCCGGCCAGGACCGCGCAGCGCGCGAGACCAGGCTCGCCGATCTCGTCGCCGAGAACCGCACCATCCACGAGCGCGACTGCGTCAACCTCAACCCGGCGACCAATGTGATGAACCCGCGCGCCGAGGCGGTGCTCGGGCAGGGGCTGGGCTCCCGGCCCTCGCTCGGCTACCCCGGCGACAAATACGAGATGGGGCTGGAAGCGATCGAGCAGATCGAGGTGATGGCGGCCGAGCTCGCGGCCGAGGTCTTCGGTGCATCCTATGCCGAGATTCGCGTGCCCTCCGGCGCGATCGCCAATCTCTATGTCTTCATGGCGGCAGCCAAGCCCGGCGATGTCGTGATCGCGCCGCCGCCCGCGATCGGCGGCCATGTCACGCATCACGGCGCCGGCGCCGCCGGGCTCTACGGCGTCGTCAGCCATCCCGCCCCCATCGATGCCGACGGCTATACGGTCGATGTCGCGCGCTTGCACGAGGATGCGCTGCGGCTCCGGCCCAAGGTCATCAGCATCGGCGGCAGCCTCAACCTGTTCCCGCACCCGATCCGCGAGATCCGCGCCATCGCCGACGAGGTCGGCGCGATCGTGCTGTTCGATGCGGCCCATCTCTCCGGCATGATCGCAGGTGGTGGCTGGCAGCAGCCGCTGGAGGAGGGCGCTCACGTCATGACGATGAGCACCTATAAGAGCCTGGGCGGTCCGCCCTCCGGCCTGATCGTCAGCAATGACGCCGGTCTCGCCGAGAAGCTCGACGCCATCGCCTATCCCGGCCTGACCGCCAATTTCGACGCGGCGAAGTCGGCGGCGCTGGCGATCACAATGATGGACTGGCAGGAATTCGGTCGCGATTACGCGGCGATGATGGCGGCGACGGCCAAGGCGCTCGCCGAGGCGCTCACGGAGCGGCAGGTCCCGGTCTTCGCCCGCGATCGCGGCATGACGACCTCGCACCAGTTCGCCATCGAGGCCGCGCCTTACGGTGGCGGGCAGGCCGCGGCGAAGCGGCTGCGCGCCGTCAACATCCTGAGCTGCGGCATCGGCCTGCCGCTGGCAGAGGTCGCCGGCGACGTCAACGGGCTCAGGCTCGGCACGCCCGAGATCGTCCGCTTCGGCATGAAGCCCGAGCACATGCCCGAACTCGCCGGCTACATCGCCGATGGGCTCTCAGGCGCGCGCCCGGTCGAGGCGATCGCCAGCGACGTCACCGCCTTCCGCCGGCGGTTCGGCAGGCTGCATTATGTGAGGTGAGGCCGGAGCGCAGATCACGGGCGCGGGGAACCCTTCTCCCGTGTGGGAGAAGGGCAGGGATGAGGGCCTGCCTTATCCGATTGAGGTCGCAGCGGCGCCGCTTCATCCTAACGATCAACGGCGGTCCCTCACCCCTACCCCTCTCCCACACGGGAGAGGGGATCCCGCGCATGCATGACGCGGTTCAGCCGCCATAGCGCTCCAGCATCTCCGCCTGCAGCGCCTCTTCGCCGACGACATGCGCGGCGCCGAGCCAGGCTGACTCGATCTCGCCTGCGGCATTGCGGACGAGACGGGCCGGCTCGCCGGGGCTGGCAAAGCCCGAGGCCTTGACGATCTGGCCGCGATCCTCGGCTTCGGGCACGATCTCGCCGGCATCCAGGAACGGGTTGAGCAGCGCCGGATTGGCGATCAGCACCTTGCCCTCGACCGGGACGAGGTCGCCGGCGCCCCAGACCGTCCAGAGGCGCTTACGCCAGCGCTCGGTCGCTGGTGTCGGCGCGCCGTGCTCGACGAAGGTCCGGAAGATCTGGATCACCCCGTCGAGCCAGGGATGGGCGAGGCCGTCGATGGCATTGGTCAGGACCGAGACGGTGAGACCCTGCTCGGGCACGGTGGCTGTGCGGGTGATGAAGCCCTGGAAACCGCCGGAATGGCCGACCCAGTCCCAGCCATCGCCGCCGCCCGAGATGGTGCCGAGCCCGTAATGGCGGCCGAGGCTGCTTTCGGCGTCGGGCCAGAGCCGGCGCGTCATCTCGCGGCGGCTCAGCGGCGACAGTACGCTGGCTTCAGCCTTCGGTGAGAGCTGGGCGATGTAGCGGGCGATGTCGGCCGCGGTCGCGACGAAGCCGGCGGCCGAGACCATGGCGTTGCCTGGATTGTCGGCCGGAATCACCACGCGCCGGCCGAGCGGCAGCTTGCCGCTATGGCCCTTCGCCATCGGCCCGCTCCAGAGCGTGATGTCGGGCCTGGTCTCTTTCAGCCCGGCAGGGACGACGATCTCGCGGGCGATCCAGTCGGCGTAGGGCTCGCCGGTTACCGCCTCGATGACGAGGCCGAGCAAAGCGAAGCCGTGATTGGAGTATTTGAAGCGCTGCGAGGCCGGGAAGACCGGTGGGCGGGCGAGATCGGCGAGCAGCTCGTCTTTCCGCAGATAGGGCTTGCGATCGAAGAACTGGCCGCAATCGACGCCATCGCGAAGGAGGCCGGCGCTGTTGGAGAGCAGCTGTGTCAGCGTCGCCGCCGCGACCTCGGGGTGCAGGCCTTCGATATAGGCGCCAGCCTTGTCGTCGAGCCGCAGGCGCTCCTGTTCGGCAAGGCGCAGGATGCCGGCGGAGGTGAAGCTCTTCGAATGCGAGGCGATGCGGAAGCCGTGGCGCGGCGTCAGGGCCTCGCCGGTCGCAAGGTCGGCGCTGCCGAAGGCGGCCTCCAGCACGATCTTGCCGCCATCGGCGATCGCGACCGCGCAACCGGGCTGGTCATGGAAACGGCGCTGGAATTCGAGCCAGCTTGCGACATAGTCGAGCGCGGCGGGCAGCCAGGGCTTCATCGGGGAATCCGTCGTCGAGCGGGGCGGGAAACGCAGCTTGGCACGGGTGATTGCGCTGCGTCAGCGCCGGAAAGCGCGGGAGCCATGCATTGCCCGCCGGATCGCCTTGGTCCTTGCCCTCGGCGCCCACGCGTGGCATCCGTCCGGCAACACATAAGGATCGTTACCGTGGACAAGACCGAACTCGCCAAGCTCGAAGCGTATCTGCGCCGCACCTTCGCCAACCACAACATCAGCGTGCGCGCGCGGCTGAAGAAGACCGACTCGGCCGAGGTCTATCTCGCCGACGAGTTCATCGGCATCATCCATGTCGATGATGAGGACGGCGACCGCTCGTTCAACTTCACCATGGCGATCCTCGACGTCGATCTCGAGGACTGACGATAGGTGCTCCGGGTGTTTCAGCCCTCATCCTGAGGAGGCCCGGAGGGCCGTCTCGAAGGATGGTCCAGCTGTCTCCCGAGCCTCCTGAAGCATCCTTCGAGACGCCGCTGCGCGGCTCCTCAGGATGAGGGCTTCAGGGGGAGGGCTTGGGGCTCAGCTCAGCGCATCAGCCGGTCGATGCTGCGGCGTACGCCGCCGATCATCACCTGCCAGTCGGCGACGATGGCGCGCGGAAAGCGGATGTTCACATCGACGCCGCGATGACGGAAGGTCACGCGGCAGGGCTCGTCGAGGCCGCTTTGCGCGGTCTCAACCGGGCAGCGCGCTGCAAAGCCGCGCCCGTCCGGGACCGAGACATAGAACTCGTCGCCCTCATAGGGCGAGCCCTTGCGGAAGCCGCGCACCACCAGCCCGCCCGGATTCGACCAGACCGTCGGCGTCAGGAAGCGGGCATAGACGGAAAGCTGCGTCGCCGGCTCGTTGACCTTGTCCGGCGGGCTCAACGTCACCAGCAGGCGTTGCCGGCTCTCCGGTGTCACCGGGCCAAGGCTCGGCCAGTCAAGGCGCAGGCGCGCCATGCCGACCAGACGCCCCTCGTCGCTGTCGGCACCGGTCAGGTTGGCCGGAATCGCCAGCACCACATCGCCGACCCTCGTAGGATGCAGCTCGGTCCCGGCATCGGGATTGGGGCGGGTCGCGAACAGGGCAAGGCCGGTGCCTGCCAAGCCGAGGACGACGATGGCGGCCGCAAGCCGCAGCAGCGCCCGGTCGCCACGCGGCAGGACGGGTGCAGGGCGACGCCGCAGATGATTGCGGATCAGCGACGCGACATCGGTGGCGCTGTTGAGCGGTTGGGCCTGTTCGGGCGCGGCGTAGAGGCTCATCGGATTCGTCCCTGGGGGCCGGCGCGCGGCCCTGTCAGGAAACTCAACCAGAGCCGCCTTAACGTCCCGTAAACCATGTCCGGGCCGGCGTGGTTAACCATCGGTTAAAGCTTTGCTTCCGCGTTGAGCGACCTTGCGCCATGGTTCGGCAGCATCCGCTGGAAGCCCTTGCCCGTGACGCTCGAACCATCCGCCGTCGAGGCCCTCAAATCGCTGGTTCTCGGCTTCGCCTTCGCCGGGCTGCTGGCGAGTGCCTTCGAACTGTTCACGCAGAAGCGCGTCGGCTTCGAGCTGCTGCAAAGCGGCGGTGTCGGCGCGGTGGCGAGCGTGCCGGTCGTGGTGTTCAGCGCCCCCTTCCTGATCCTGCGCAACACCGTGCGTGGCCGGCGGATCGAAGGGCGGCCCTTCTTCTTCGTCATGGCCGCGAGCATGATCGCCTCGCTCTGGAGCCTGATCAGCGGCCGGGTCGTACTCGATCTCCTGATGATGTTCGGCGCGGCTTGACGACAGGGCCGGCGGCCCTGCAATCCTCGGGCTGAAACGCTCCGGAGGACACGCCATGCCACTTTATTCGCTCGACGGGACCGCGCCGGAGACTCCGCCGGAGGGGCAATGGTGGCTCGCGCCCGATGCCCATGTGATCGGCCGCGTCAGGCTGGCGAAGGATGTCGGGATCTGGTTCGGCGCTGTGCTGCGCGGCGACAACGAATGGATCGAGATCGGCGAGGCTACGAACCTCCAGGAAGGCTGCGTCCTCCACACCGACATGGGGGCGCCGCTCCGGGTCGGCGCCGGCTGCACCATCGGCCACCGCGCCATCCTGCATGGCTGCACCATCGGCGATAACAGCCTGGTCGGCATGGGCGCGACCGTGCTCAACCATGTGAAGATCGGCCGCAACTGCCTGGTCGGCGCCAATGCGCTGGTGACCGAGGGCAAGGAATTCCCGGACAATTCGCTGATCGTCGGCTCACCCGCCCGGGCGATCCGCACGCTCGACGAGGCGGCTGCTGCCGGCATTGCCCGCACGGCCGCCGGCTATTCCGAGCGCTGGAAGCTGTTCGCCAAGGGCATGAAGCGGATCGATTGATCGCTCCGCCCCGTTCCGTCCATTCCTGAAAAAGAAGCGGGCCGGCTCCCGGGGAAGGAGCCGGCCCTGGACGATGCCCGGTCGGGGACGGGTGGGTGGGGACGTGACCGGACTCGTCGTCTGGTGGCGAAGCCCATCCGGGCCTAGCCGATGTCGTGTCGCGCCGGGTTTCGTCCCCGCCCGGCGCGCTGTGTGGTTCAGCGCAGCGAGGCCACCGTCGCGGTCGAGAGGCCGCCGAGCGAGGCCCAGCCGGTGCGGGCCTGGGATTCACGCTTCACATAGGTGTAGCCGGTCTGGCTCCACGGCAGGATCGCGTTGCGCTTGTTGTCGAGGATGAAGTCGCCGCGGTCGGTGCGGATCATCAGCACGGCGTGACCGGCATTCTCCTCGTCGATCACGACGGTGACGCGCATGGCCCGGCGTGGCACGCCGGCCTCGGCCAGGCGCTGGCGCTTCAGCAGGACATAGTCCTCGCAATCGCCCTTGCCGTCGGTCGGGATGTCCCAGCGGTCGACCACGCCCCAATGGTCCTGATCGGTGATCGCTTCGATGTCGCGATTGGCCTTGACGTTGCTTGCGACGATCAGCTTCCACAGCTTCGGCGTCAGCTCGACCGACTCGGCTTCGCGGCTATCGACGGCGCATTCACTTGGGCTGCGCTTGCAGAAGTCCGTCCAGGCATAAGGCGCACGGGCCTCGCCGCCGGCGACGATCGGCGCGCTGGCGATCGGCAGGCCGGCGCTCTGCTGCGCCTCGGCGCCGGTCACGCCGGCGAGAATGATGATGGTGGCAGCGGCGAAGCCGCGAAATCCCCGGAAGTGCGAAAACATGACGTCCCCTTTCCTGTCCCGGGAACGACCATGCTCGTGCGCTGTAGAGATCGCTTGAAATGAAAGCGGACAATTTTACTGAAATCGAGCCTATAGAGCGCAAAAGTACTTAGAGAAAATCGTGTATAAAACCGCTGGTAAGAATTCTCAGCGCTCGCGTCAGAGGTTCTTAACCATGGATTTCCTTAACCATCCAGTCTCTTAACCATGGCTGGAGCGCGCAAGCGGGCCGTATCGCCGGCTGTCGCCACTGAGCGCGAATGATGGGCGCGGGGAACCCTTCTCCCGCATCGAAGTCGGGTCTACCCGACTTCGATCACCCTGAGTGCTGATCTCGGGAAAGCCCGAGATCAGTGGAGAAGGGCAGGGATGAGGGCCTGCCCTCACCGCAGAGGGTTGCAGCGGCTCCGTTGCGTTCAGATAATCAGCGGCGGTCCCTCACCCCTACCCCTCTCCCATCCGGGAGAGGGGTTCCCGCGCATGCCCCTGTGCGGCGCGGAACGACTGCGCCACGAATGTGCGCATCGCGATTGAGGCGAGTCCGCTGGTTATGGAAACCAGCCCTACCAGCGGCGATGGAGCGCTTCAGTCAGAAAAATTGCGTCCGAGACCGCGCTCAGAGCTCGAGATTCTCGTCGAGCAGGTCGGCGGAGAGCGGCATGCGGAACTGGGCGGCATAGCCCCCGTCGAAGCGGCGCACGATCATCGCCGCGGTGCTGCCGAGCCGGATTGCCGTGCCCATCTCGAACTGATGATCGCTGGCGAAGGCCACCCCCGATAGCGAGAAGTCGATCAGCCGCACGGCATGCTCGGTGCCGTCCTCGAGAACCAGGACGCAGCGCGGATTGCGCGGCACGATCCGTTCATGGCGACGGTCCTCGGGCAGGCCGAGTTCCTCGCGATTGGCGAGCCAGGTCAATTGTGCCGTGAACTTTTCGCGCTTGCGGCTCGTCGCGGTGATGGTCATGGCGAAGCCGGCGGGGGTCGTGCGCACCGCCGTGCCCTCGATGCGGCCGAGATGTTCGAGATAGACGATGACGCGATCGCCGATTGCGGCCTTCGCCGGCGCAACCATATGCAAGCCGCCCGGCGAGATGTCGGTGGTCTGGCAGGGATATTCCATGCGATTGGGCAGCATGTAGCGCCCGAGCAGGACGACTTTCATGCGTTGATGCCGCCGGCGCTCGACCGGAACCGAGCCCGTCTTCGGATTTTGGGGCGCCGTCAGCATTGCAGACCTTGTTCCTAACAGGGCCATGCTAGCGGTCCGCCGGTTAAGAGGTGGTTAGTCGTATCAAACACGCCCACCCGGCAGAAGCATCAGTTTCGGCCGCTTGTCCTGGCCGGAAGGCTCTGCCTGACGCAGCGCGCGCGCATCCGGCCAGATCATCCTGAGCGAGATCATCCGCATCGAATCGAGCGTGTCGAGGCCGAGCCATTCCGGTGACAGGGTCGGCGAGAGGGCGCCGAGGATGCGGGCATGGGTGCGCCCGCGATAGCGCAGGGGCAGCAGCAGCAGCTCGAGATGGACAGTGGCGCCGTTCTGCGTCTGCGCCGAGAGGCCGGCGACGGCGCCCGCCGTCTCGTCCATGACGGTCTGGACGAGACGGCGGATGTCGCCTTGCGCCTCGACATCCGGCCAGAGCGCGGTGAAGGCGCGCCCACGCAGTTCGCGTCCAAACAGGGCGCAGAGCCGCGTTCCGGCCAGGCGGAAGACCGGCCCGATCGGCTCGTTCTCGAGCACGAAGGTGTCGGCGAGCGCATGACGCAGCGCGCCCGGCTCGATCTCGCCCCGCTCGGGTGCGCTCCGTTCGCCGCGCAGCGTGTCCCAGTAGTCGAAAACCAGGCGGGTGCTCGGGTTTTTCATGATCCTGTCCAGTCCGGTCTGCGCTGTCCCTGTTCGTGCGAAGGCGTGCCAAATCGGAGCGCATTCGTTCGAGGCGGGGACGGTCGGGTCCTTGCGAATCGGTAGGACGCAGCGCGCATGCCGTCTTGCCACGTGGCCCGGACAGGGGGAGGCGGCAGGGGTTGTTAAGGTTAAGCAAGGGTTAAGCTTGTGGAAGATCGGTAAAATGCCGGATAAATCAGGTGTCGAATTCGAGTCCGTCCGAACCGTTCGGGCTCACTGGAAAGGCGGGGGGCGCGGGGGCGTGACCGGCCGGGGAGGAGAGGGGAGGGCGTCAGCTCTCCCCTTTTCTGTTGCCTGCCGACGACCGATGCGCGACTGAGGGCGTGATGGCGGAACATCCAGACGATCCCTACGGTCCTCCGGCGCGTGAGCCGGTCTTCAATTTGCCCGGTGCCGTCGTCTGGCTGATCGCCGCACTGGCGCTGATCCAGGGCGCGCGCGAGTTGCTCAGCGCTCGCGACGATTTCCTCCTCGTCTCCTGGCTGTCCTTCGTCCCGGCGCGGCTGACGCTCTGGTTCGCGCCCGAGCGTCTCGAGGAGATCGCCCGGAGCCTGGGAACCACAGGAACGCCTGACTTCGTCCAGCGCCTGCAGTTGGTGCGCCTCCTGCTGGCGGATGGCGACGGCCAGCTTTGGACCCTGCTCAGCTACGGGCTGCTGCACGGCTCCTGGCTGCACCTGATCTCGAACGTCGTCTGGCTGGCGGCCTTCGGCAGCCCGGTCGCGCGCCGGCTCGGGGCAGGGCGCTTCCTGCTGCTGATGGCGCTCTCCACCATCGCCGGCGCCTTGCTGCATTGGTGGTCACGCGAACTCGACGTGCTGCCGCTGGTCGGCGCCTCCGCCGGTGTCTCGGGCGCGACGGCGGCGGCGATCCGCTTCGTCTTTTCGCCCGGCGTGCATTTCGGCGGGCTCGGTCACGACGAGGTGGTGCGCGCTATTCCCGCCGAGCCGCTCGGCGGTCTCTGGCGCAACTCGCGGGCCCTGCTCTTCGTGGTGATCTGGTTCGTCACCAACATCCTGTTCGGGGCCGGCCTGGTGCCGATCCTCGGCGAAGAGACCAGCATCGCCTGGGAGGCTCATATCGGCGGCTTCCTCGCCGGGCTCCTGCTGTTCCCGCTGCTGGATCGCGGGCCGGTCCGGCGCCGATCGCAACCATAGCGAGCAGGCTTCGCTTCGCGACCGCCTTGCCGTCGCCTCAGACTTCGCCCACATTGGAGCTAGTCCAGCGTGGCGTCGCGCCGCGGACGGAATGGTCCGTTGGCCCCCGGCGCCGCTCTCGTCGAAACCCATCAACGTGCGCCGGCCAACGGCGCCGCTATCGTCGGAGGAGAAGTCGATGAACGTCGCTCATATTCTCGGCAACAAGGGGGTTGAGGTGGTCTCGGTGCAGCCGCACCGGACGCTTGGCGAGGCGACGCGGACCCTGGCCGAGAAGCGGATTGGTGCCGTGGTCGTGACCGGCGCGGATGGCGGCCTGCTCGGCATCCTGTCCGAGCGCGACATCATCAAGGCCCTGGGCACGGAGGGCGCCGCGGCGCTGGAGACGCCGGTGTCGCGGGCGATGACCGCCAAGGTCGTGACCTGCCGGTCAGACACCAGCGTCGACGAACTGATGGAAATCATGACCTCGGGCCGCTTCCGGCATGTGCCGGTGGTGGATGGCGGCCGCATCGCCGGCATCGTCTCGATCGGCGATGTCGTCAAGCATCGCGTCGCCGAGATCGAGGCCGAGAGCCGGGCGATGCGCGACTATATCGCGATGGCGTGAGACACCCGTCTTCCCTTCGCCCCTTGCGGGAGAAGGTGTCTCGGCGAAGCCGAGACGGATGAGGGGTCGCGCTGTGATTGCTCGTTTGCGTTTCGATAGGCGAAGGGTCGGCAGCGTCGCTCGACCCCTCACCCCGACCCTCTCCCGCAAGGGGAGAGGGGGCGTGGTGTTAGTTCAGCGGCAGGTGGTTGGCGGCGACGATCGCGCCGATCTCGTCGAGCGCGCGTTCGGCCGCCTGCCGGCCGAGCGCGATCGCCTCATCGGCGCGATGGAAGTCGAACAGGCCGACGCGGCCGAGCTTGGGCCCGATCATCACATCGGGCGGATCGCCGGCGAGGCGTGAGCGCGAGATTCGGTCCTGGGTGATGTTGAAGGCATCGACCATCACGCCGGCAAGCCCCGGTTGGTCGTTGTTGGCCTTGCCGACGATGCTGCGCATGCGCTCGCGCATGCCGCCGAACCAGCCGACTGCGGGGCGATGCTCGGGAGCCGGCTCCGGATCGGCATCGGCGCCATAGGACTGGATCACCGTGCCGCGGCCGGTCATGTCGCTGTTCAGGTTGACGCAGAGCACGACATCGGCGCCGAGCGCGCGCGCCACCGTGACCGGCACCGGATTGACCAGCGCCCCGTCCATCAGCCAGCGGCCGCCCAGCTTCACCGGGTCGAACACGCCGGGCAGCGCATAGGAGGCGCGCAGCGCGTCGACCAGCGAGCCGCGGGTCAGCCAGATCTCGTGGCCGGTGCCGAGCTCGGTGGCGACGGCGGCATAGGTCTGTTTCAGCTCGCTGATCTGCAGCCCGGCGAGGTCGCGCTCGAGCAGGCGCTTCAGGCGGCCGCCCGAAATCAGCCCGGCGCCGCCAAGGTGGAAGTCCATCAGGCCGACGACGCGGCGCTTGGTCAGGCCGAGCGCGAACTCGCGCAGCGGCTCCATCTTGCCGGCGGCATAGCAACCGCCGACGACCGCGCCAATCGACGTGCCGGCGATCACCTCAGGCGCGTAGCCGGCCTCGGTCAGGACATCGAGGACGCCGATATGCGCCCAGCCGCGCGCGGCGCCGCCGCCGAGCGCAAGACCGATCCTCGGCCGGCTGAAGCGAGGGGCAGGTTCGGAAACGAGGTCGTTCATCGCAGCTCCGTCGCCGCCCAATCCGAAAGCCCGTCTAGCGATGTTCTCCAGCATCATCGGCGCAATCCCTCCGCGGGAGGTTCAGGATCGCGTCAGCCGATGAGCGAAAGATGAACGGCGCCGGGACCCTAGGCGGCTATCAGTTGCTTTTGAAGGAAACATGAAAGCTTGGTGAAAGGATTGCCAACGAAGCGGACGTTGGCGGTTCAGACGGTCAATGGCCCGTCGGCAGCCACTCCGACAGGCTTAATCCGATAGAAGCAGCTGTGACGGCCCGTATGGCAGCAGCCGCCATCGCCGTCGACATTGACCTTGATCCAGATCGCGTCCTGATCGCAGTCGATCCGCATCTCGATGATGCTCTGGAGCTGGCCGGAGGTCTCGCCCTTGCGCCAGAGCGCCTGACGCGAGCGCGACCAGTACCAGGCCTGCCCGGTCTCGATGCTGAGGCGCAGCGATTCGGCATTCATATGCGCCACCATCAGCACCTCGCCGGTCGCGGCATCTGTGGTGACGCAGGTGACGAGGCCGTCGCGGTCGAATTTCGGCGCGAGTACCGCGCCTTCCTCGATCTCGGCCTTGCTGGAGAGGGTCGGAAAGGCGGTCATGTGAGGATCCTGAAGGGATGGCTGCTGGCTATATAGAGCCGATGAGGCCAACCGTCATTGCGAGCGCAGCGAAGCAATCCAGGGCCGTCGAGCGGGCCCTCGTGGATTGCTTCGTCGCTAACGCTCCTCGCAATGACGGGTGGCGCTACAGCCCCGGCGACTTCACCATGGTGAAGAAGCGTACCTGTTCGGCCGGGTCGCGGAAGCGGCCGGTGTATTGCGTCGTCATCGTCGACGAGCCCTGCTTCTGCACGCCGCGCATCGACATGCACATGTGCTCGGCCTCGACGAGGACGGCGACGCCGCCGGGCTTCAGCGTCCGTTCGATCGCCTTGGCGATCTGCGCCGTCATTGTCTCCTGCGTCTGCAGTCGGCGCGCATAGACCTCGACGACGCGGGCGAGCTTTGACAAGCCGACCACGCCGCCGCTCGGATAGTAGCCGATATGGACCTTGCCGACGAAGGGCACCATGTGGTGCTCGCAATGCGAATAGAACGGGATGTCGCGGACGAGGATCATGTCCTTGTAGCCGTCGACCTCCTCGAAGACGCGCTCGAGCATGTCGTGCGCATCCTCGCGATAGCCCTTGTAGAACTCGCGATAGGCCTTGGCGACGCGCTGCGGCGTATCGAGCAGCCCCTCCCGCGACGGATCGTCGCCGGCCCAGCGGATCAGCGTGCGCACGGCCTCCTCGGCCTCGCCTTGCGTCGGTTGGGTGATGATGAACTTGTCTGCGGAGGGGCTGCGCGCCCGCTCTACGGACAAGGACTTAACCACATTATCCATGTGGAGCCTCCCGTTTCGGTTTCGCCGGCCTAGAGCAGGATGCGAAAAAGTGGAAACCGGTTTTTCGCATGAATCCTGCTCTCACTTTTGATGAGAGACGGATTCAGCTGTCAAATGGGATCCCATTTGACAGCATCCGGCTCTAGCCGGCAGGTCAGACAAGTTCGCCCTCTCGTCCAGCGATGGCTCACTCTCCCTAAGAGCGAGCCGGCACTCTATATTGGTTGCGAAAGCCGGCAACTCCAGACCCGGCGGGACAACCCATGCTGAACGACGTCTACAACAAGCGAATCCTGGAACTGGCAGGAAACATCCCGCTGCTCGAGCGCCTGCCGGCGCCCGATGCGACGGCGACAGCCCATTCGCGCCTGTGCGGTTCGACCGTGACTATCGACCTCACCATGGACGCCGATGTCGTCACCGGCTTCGGCCACGACGTCCGCGCCTGCGCGCTCGGCCAGGCCTCGTCCTCGATCATGGCACGCCATGTCGTCGGCTCGACGGCCACAGAGCTGCGCGAGATTCGTGAGCGGGCCCGCGCGATCCTGAAGGAAGGAGCCGAGCCACCGGGTGGCAAATGGGCCGACCTGTCCGTGCTGGTGCCGGTCCGCGACTTCAAGGCGCGCCACGCCTCGACCATGCTGACCTTCGACGCGGTCGTCGACGCGATCGGTCAGATCGAGGCGAAGCGGGGCGAGCCGGCCGCGGGCTGAAGAGGTTGCCCCGATCCTCGCCGTCTTTCCGGGGCGAGCCGAAGGCCCGAGCCCGGAACCCATGAACACGACGCTTGTCGTCATTGCGAGGAGCGCGAGCGACGAAGCAATCTAGGGAGGCGTAGAGCTCTGCCGCCCCTGGATTGCTTCGCTTCACTCGCAATGACGGAGGGAGTGCCGGGACGGTCGTGTTCATGGGTTCCGGGCCCATCGCTGCGCGATGTCCCGGAATGACGCCTCAGAGGATCATTTCAGCCCGAAGGCCTGCCGGGTTTCGACCCGTGTCTCGTCGAAGCGGACCCTGAATGTCTTGTCGGCGAGCAGCGCCTTGGCGACGACGCGGCCGATCTTGTCGCCGGCCTCCAGATCGGTTGGATAGTGGAAGCCGCAGACGAGGCGGCTCTCGTCATAGCTTTTGACCCGCTCTTCGAATTTGTCGGCGAGTTCCGGAACCGTTTCGGAAAGCAGCGTGGCATAGAGCGCAGCCGTCGCGGCATGAGCCGAGGGGAAGGAGGTGCCTTCCGGTCGCCCGCCGGGACAGGGCTTGACCCTGACCTTGTTCCACATCTGGAAGGGGCGGATACGGCTGGTCAGGCGGTTGACGCTCTTCAGGAGGATGGCGAGCTCGACCTGAGCCTCGCGCATCAGCAGCCGGGTCTCGCGATGGGTGCCCTCGACATAGGCGTGGTCGATGCCGTTCACGAAAGCGTTGAGCGTCTGATACTGGTCGGCGATCGCCTGCTTCTCGCGCTCGGGCGTGCGGGCCGAGGAGATGGCGAGGACCTTCTCGAACTCGGCACGGTGCTCCGGTGAGTTCTGGGCCGGTGGCAGGCCCATCACCTTGGCGACGTCGATTTTGGCGGCGTCGAGCCAGATCAGATAAGCTCTCTGCTGCGCCGCCGCCGGCGTAGCCAGGGCGAGCGCGAGAAGCGGTCCGCAGAGGGCGGAGGCGGAGACAAGGAAACGTGCGCGCATCATGACCGGGATCTGGGAAGGCGGGATCGAAGCGGGGCGATGGAAGGTCGGTGAAAGGGAGTCGGCAGGGGTCAGCCGAGTCATACTTGCCTAAACATGCTGAAAAAAGCCTTTCATGGCGACGGAGCCTCGCGCTTGCACCGCGGCGGGGCGCCCATCTCCTGATCCGTGGTTACCAGCTCAGCCTCTCCATGCTGATCGGCCGGCAGTGCCGGCATTGGCCGTCCTGTTCGGAATACACCGACGAGGCGATCCAGCGCCATGGGCTCTGGGCCGGCGGCTGGGTCGGCTTTGCCCGCATCTGCCGCTGCACGCCGCTCGGAACCTCCGGCATCGACCTGGTCTGCGAGGAACTCCCGCCCGAGGGCTCCTGGTACAAGCCCTGGGCCTATGGCCGCTGGCGCGGAGTGAACAGTCCAGAAAATATCGATATATGACCTAACGTCATGGATGATATTTTTCAGAATTGACCCAGCGTCATGCATGCATTCTTCTATCACAGGTTGTTCTGTGTCAGGGAGCGCGTCATGGCTAGGCTTACCGATCTCGTGCCGGTGCCGAGAGGCATCAATCCGGGCCTCGATGGTACCGGCAATGGTCTCATGCTGGCGACGCTGGGCAATCCGCGCAGCAGCTATGATCAGGAGTGCCGCCCGGTGACGCTGTCCACGCTGAAGGCGCGCATGGTCACCAAAAATGTCGGGCCCTTCAGGGTGACCGGACTCGACAATGCTGTCGCCTCGCTGAAGGCCGTGATGGCGGACATCAAGACGGAGCAGCAAGAGGTCCACGACAAGCTCTCTACGGCCGGCATGCTCTGCTGCCGTTTTGTGCGTGGCTCCACGACATCGATCAGCAATCATTCCTGGGGCACGGCGATCGACCTGAAGATCGATGGTGTGCTCGACGCTCGCGGCGACAAGAAAGTCCAGCGTGGTCTCACCCTGATCGCGCCGATCTTCAATCGTCATCAATGGTTCTGGGGGGCGGGCTTCCCCACAGAAGACGGCATGCATTTCGAGGTCAGCCGGCAGTTGCTCCCGACGATCGCAGGGGCGCCTGCGGTCACGATCGACGACGGCGTCGTATCGGTCGGCGAGCGTGGCGCGCTCGTTGCCGATCTGCAGCGCAAGCTGAACAAGGCGGGTGAAAAGCTGGACGTCGATGGCATCTTCGGTGGCGATACTCTCGCCGCGGTCAGGGCTTTCCAGGCTCGTAGCGGCTTGGTACCGGATGGTGTCGTCGGGAAACACACCTGGAACAAGTTGAATGCGCTTTGATTGCGGCCGGCGATTGGGAACGATTGCGCTGGTAGTCCTGATCGCCGCCGTGTCGATCGACGCCGTTGCGGCGTCGATCTCTTCCTATACCGACCTCAAGACCTGCCGGCCTCTGGCGCGTCTGGTGCTTCCCGAGCGCCAGCTCGGCGCCGAAGAGGGCTCGAGGCTCCGCCGCTGCCTCGGGCCGAAAGGAATCAGCGCCGTCATCGTCGATGATGGCGAACGAAGCTGGCTGGTGCTCGAAGCTGCGGGGACGCTCTACCCCTTGTCCCGCGCGATGGTCGAGACGTTCTCGCTCGGCAATTTTCCGGCCGTGGCGGAACCCGGCAAGCTTGAATGGCGAAGCGACGCAAAGGGGAGCGTCGTCGGTCTGATCGTGCGTGTGCGCTATCAGCGCAGGGATGTCCCGGCGACAGCGCCGTCGTCCAACGCCTCGACTTTGATGGCATTCAGGATCAGGCCGGGCTCGGAGCCGGAGCTGGCGGGCGTCTCGACCGACAACGTGCAAGCACGTGCGCTGATCGACGCAGGCCACTGAACCGGCCTTGGCGCGTGGGGATGTGGCGGGGACGTGGTTGCGTCCGGCTGCCGCCTTGGTGTAGGCCGCCGGCCGGAGGCCGGTCCCGGGCGCGGGGTCTCCCTGTTTTCTCAGCGTGCCCGCCTTTGCTTACGGGGCTTGTATCCCCGAGTGAGCAGGAGCCGATCGATGACGATCTCCCTGACATTTCCCGATGGCGCGAAGCGCGAATTCCCTTCCGGCATCACCGGCAAGGAGCTCGCCGGCGGCATTTCCCCCTCGCTCTTGAAGCGCACGGTCGCGATGGCGCTCGACGGCACGGTCGTCGACCTCGCCGATCCGATCACCGCCGACGCGAAGATCGAGTTCCTCAATCGCGAGGATCCGCGCGCGCTGGAATTGATCCGGCACGACTGCGCCCACGTCCTCGCCGAAGCGGTGCAGGAGCTCTATCCCGGCACGCAGGTGACGATCGGCCCGGTCATCGAGAACGGCTTCTTCTACGATTTCTTCCGCAACGAGCCGTTCTCGCCGGAGGATTTCGCGCCGATCGAGAAGAAGATGCGCGAGATCGTCGCGCGCGACAAACCCTTCACCAAGGAAGAGTGGAGCCGCGACAAGGCCAAGGCCTTCTTCCGTGACAAGGGCGAGGCTTTCAAGGTTGAGCTGGTCGATGCGATCCCGGAAGACCAGACGCTGAAGATGTATGCGCAGGGCGACTGGATCGACCTCTGCCGCGGCCCGCACATGACCTCGGTCGGCAAGGTCGGCAACGCCTTCAAGCTGATGAAGGTGGCCGGCGCCTATTGGCGCGGCGACAGCAAGAACCCGATGCTGACGCGCATCTACGGCACCGCCTTCGCCCGGCAGGAGGAGCTCGACGCGCATCTCAAGCAGATCGAGGAGGCCGAGAAGCGCGACCATCGCCGGATCGGCCGCGAGATGGACCTGTTCCACTTCCAGGAGGAGGGGCCGGGCGTCGTCTTCTGGCACTCCAAGGGCTGGCGGCTGTTCCAGGAGGTGCTGACCTATATGCGCCGGCGCCTCGCCGCCGACTATGAGGAGGTCAACGCCCCGCAGGTGCTCGACAAGTCGCTCTGGGAGACCTCGGGCCACTGGGGCTGGTACCAGGACAACATGTTCGCGGTGAAGTCGGCCTCGGCCTTCGAGAACCCGAACGATCCGACGCGCGACCAGAAGGTCTTCGCGCTGAAACCGATGAACTGCCCGGGCCATGTCCAGCTCTTCAAGCATGGCTTGAAGAGCTATCGCGACCTGCCGATCCGGCTGGCCGAGTTCGGCAATGTCCACCGCTATGAGCCCTCGGGCGCGCTGCATGGGCTGATGCGGGTGCGCGGCTTCACCCAGGACGATGCCCATATCTTCTGCACGGAAGAGCAGCTCGCCGCCGAGTGCCTCCAGGTCAACGACCTGATCCTCTCGGTCTATGAGGATTTCGGCTTCACCGAGGAACTCGTCATCAAGCTCTCGACGCGGCCGGAAAAGCGCGTCGGCTCCGATGCGGTCTGGGACCATGCCGAAGACGTCATGACCAGGGTGCTGGAGCAGATCGCGAAGCAGTCCGGCAACCGGATCAGGACCGAGATCAATCCGGGCGAGGGCGCCTTCTACGGGCCGAAGTTCGAATATGTCCTGCGCGACGCCATCGGCCGCGACTGGCAATGCGGCACGACGCAGGTCGACTTCAACCTGCCGGAGCGCTTCGGCGCCTTCTATATCGGCTCGGACGGCGAGAAGAAGCAGCCGGTCATGGTCCACCGGGCGATCTGCGGCTCGCTCGAGCGCTTCGTCGGCATCCTGATCGAGCACCATGCCGGGCATTTCCCGCTCTGGCTGGCGCCCGAGCAGATCGTCGTCTGCCCGATCACCTCCGAGGCCGACGGCTATGGCGAGGAGGTCACCATGGCGCTGCTCTCGGCCGGCCTGCGCGCCCGCGCCGACCTGCGCAACGAGAAGATCAGCTACAAGGTGCGCGAGCACTCGCTGGCCAAGGTCCCGGTCATCCTCGCCGTCGGCAAGCGCGAGGCCGAGGAGAAGACGGTGACCGTGCGCCGGCTCGGCAGCCAGGCCCAGACGGTGATGAGCCTCGACGCCGTGGTCGCGGCCCTGACCGAAGAGGCGACGCCGCCCGATCTCGCCCGCAAGAAGAAGGTCAAGGCGGCCTGAAGCGGCGCGACGGATTCCCTTCCCCCCGCTTGCGGTGGGGAAGGGTTAGGGACGGGGGGCCGCAAAGCAGGGCACGGAGGCTTCTTCCAGCCCTGCGCCGAGCGGCACTGCCCCCCACCCCAGCCCTCCCCACCGCAAGCGGGGGGAGGGAGAAGCGCTGGCGCCTCTGCGACCACCCTCGCCAAAACCCGTCAGCCCGTGCCAAATAGGCGCGATGCTGACGGGTTCCTATCGCAAACGGCTTGAAGCCGATCTCGGTCGTTGGGTGGGGGAGGGGCTGGTCAGCCCCGAGAGCGCTACGACCATCCGCCGCTCGCTGGCGCAGGAGGGCGGCGGCTTCAAGCTGCCGGCCCTGCTCGGCCTGTTCGGCGGGCTCCTGATCGCATCCAGCGTCTCCGCCTTCGTCGCGGCGAACTGGGAAGAGATCCCCCGTCTCGTGAAGCTCGCCATGGTGCTGATCGGCGTCGCCGGCGCGCTCGGCATCGCGGTGCGGCTGGAAAGCCGTGGCTCGACCGGCGGCGCCGATGCCGCCGCGACCTGCGGCACGCTGATCTTCGCCGCCGGCGTCGCGCTCGTCGGCCAGATGTACCACCTGCCGACCGACTGGCCGGGCGGGGCGCTATTGATCGCCATCGGCGCGCTGATCGTCGCCTTCCTGCTGCGCTCGAACGGGGCGCTCGTCGTTGCGCTCGTCGCGATCGCCGCCTGGAGCGGTGGACGTTGGGACGAGCGCGTGGCCAACGCCCATCTCCTGTTCTGGCTTCCCTTCCTGCCGGCGCTCTGGCTCGCCGCGACCCGGCACAACCGCCTCGTCCACCATCTTGCGGTGCTGGTGCTGCTCGGCTGGTTCGCGACCTTGCCGGGTCAATACGCCTTCTTCCGCTTCGATTACGGCCTGCTTGCCTATTGGCTCGCGGTCTCCGCGCTGTTCGTCGCGCTGGGTGCGCTGGCGCTCGACCGCGGCGGGCCAGGCCTGCTCACCGCCTGCCTGCCCTGGGGGCTGATCGGGCTGATCCTGTCGCTGAACGTCGAGCTCGCCCGCATCCTCGAACCCAATCAAGCGAAGGCAGGCACGGCGCTCTGGCTGAACTATTTCGCCTATGCGCTGGCGCTGCCGGCCCTGGCCGGGCTCGGCTTGCTGGCGCGGGAGCGCCGCTTCGCCTGGCCGCTGGCTCTTGCTCTCTTCATGGCGCTGCTGGTGCCGGTGCTGTTCTGGAGCGGCGGTGCGGTCAGCATGGCCGGCAAGATCGTCGTCGCGGCGCTGATCCTCGCCGTCGCGATCGGCATCGTCATTTCCGGCGCGGGTGGCGGCATCCGCCGGCTCAGCATCGCCGGCTCGATCCTGTTCGCCATCGCGATCGTGATCCTGCTCTGGCAGACCATTGGCACCCTGCTCGACCAGTCGCTGTTCTTCCTGGTCGGGGGCGCGCTCCTGATCGGCCTCGCCAGCGGCATGCGCCGGCTCCTCGCCAAGTTCAGCAAGCCGGCGGAGGTCGCGCCATGATCCGCCTGCCGTCCGCCGACGCCTTCATCGGCCGCGTCTCGCCGCTCTGGCGCGGGCTCGCCGCCATCCTGCTGCTCTGTGGGCTCACTCTTGTTCTGGTCGAGTCGCGCGCCCGCATCCTGCGTTCGGGCACCGAGGTCAGGCTGGCGACCGCGCCGGTCGATCCGCGCGATCTCTTCCGCGGCGATTACGTCATCTTGAACTACAAGATCAGTACGCTCGATACCTCGAAACTCGACGGTGACAAGACCTTCGAGCGCAACCAGCCCGTCTTCGTCAGCGTCGCGCCCGGAGCTGATGGCCTGGCCGAAGCGAAGGGCGTCTATCTCGCTCGTCCGGCCGCCGGCGAGACCGTGCTCGAAGGCAAGGTCGTCTCGACCGGCGCCTGTGTGACCAATGCGAACGGCGATCCCGATTGCAATGCCGGCCGCCGCGCCATCCGTGTCGCCTACGGGCTCGAAAGCTATTTCGTGCCTCAGGGCACCGGCCGCGCCATCGAGACCACCGAGCGCAAGCGGCTGGAGATCGTCGCCGCCGTCTCGGCCTCCGGGCAGGCCGCCATCAAGCGCCTGCTGATCGACGGCAAGCTCGTCCATCAGGAGCCGCCTTACTGAAATTTGACGCGGCGCGTGGATGAAGGGCGCGGGGAACCCTTCTCCCGTGTGGGAGAAGGGCAGGGATGAGGGCCTGTCCTATCCGCAGAAGGCGCGACGGCGCCGCATCGCTCAAACAATCAGCCGCAGTCCCTCACCCCTACCCCTCTCCCATCCGGGAGAGGGGATCCCGCGCGAACCCGTTCCCGCTATTGCCGCACCCGCGCCACACCGACGGAACCCTTCCGTGCTGGCGCCGCATGCTCTAGAGCATCAGCCGATTCAACAACGGTTCGGCTTGAAGCGATGTACGACATCAGATGGATTCGCGAGAACGCTGACGCGTTCGATCGGGGCTTGCAGCGGCGCGGGCTTGAGAAACTGTCGTCGTCGCTGCTGGCGCTCGACGACCGGCGCCGGGCCGCCATCAGCAAGTCGCAGGCCGCGCAGGAGCGCCGCAACGCCCTCTCCAAGGAGATCGGCAAGGCGATGGGCCAGAAGGACCTCGCTCTCGCTGAAAAGCTCAAGGCCGAGGTCGCCTCGCTGAAAGAGCACGGGCCGGCGCTGGAGGCCGAGGAGAAGGCTGCCGTCGAGACGCTGAGCGAGCAACTCGCCGCGATCCCGAACATGCCCTTCGACGACGTGCCGGACGGCGCCGACGAGCACGGCAATGTCGTGCTCGAAGGTCACACGCATGGCCAGCAGCCGGAGAAGACGGGTGGTCGGCTGTTCGGCTTCAATCAGATCAAGGAGCATTACGAGCTCGGCGAGGCGCTCGGCCAGATGGACTTCGAGACGGCCGCGAAGCTCTCCGGCTCGCGCTTCGTCGTGCTCGATCGCCAGCTGGCACGGCTCAACCGCGCCATCGGCCAGTTCATGCTCGACATCCATGTCGAGGAGCACGGCTACACCGAGGTCAACCCGCCCCTGATGGTGCGCGACGAGGCGATGTTTGGCACGGCTCAGCTGCCGAAGTTCCGCGACGACCAGTTCCGGGCGGGCGAGGATCACTGGCTCATCCCCACCGCCGAAGTCCCGCTGACCAATCTCGTGCGCGAATCCATCCTCTCCGAGGAGGAGCTGCCGCGCCGCTATACTGCGCTCACGCCTTGTTTCCGCTCCGAGGCCGGCTCGGCCGGCCGCGACACGCGCGGCATGCTGCGCCAGCACCAGTTCGAGAAGGTCGAGCTCGTCTCGATCACCGCGCCGGACAAATCGCGCGAGGAGCATGAGCGCATGCTCGCCTGCGCCGAGACCGTTCTGAAGAAGCTCGACCTGCATTATCGGGTGATGACGCTGTGCACTGGCGACATGGGCTTCGCCTCGCAGAAGACCTACGACATCGAGGTCTGGCTGCCGGGCCAGAAGACCTATCGCGAGATCTCGTCCTGCTCGGTCTGCGGCGATTTCCAGGCGAGGCGCATGAACGCCCGCTACAAGACGAAGGACGGCAAGGGGCCGTTCTTCGTCCACACCCTCAACGGCTCGGGCACGGCGGTCGGCCGCGCGCTGATCGCGGTGATGGAAAACTACCAGAACGCCGACGGCTCGATCACGGTGCCGGACGCGCTGGTTCCCTATATGCGCGGCGTGACGCGGATCGAGAAGGCGTGATGGTCGTGAGCGCTCGCTTAGTGGCGCCGGCTCTTCTCCCTCCCCCCTTGTGGGGGAGGGTTGGGGAGGGGGGTATGCGGGTCGCTGGCCTTCATCCCTTGTTCGAGCCCATAAAGCAGGATCATCAGCCGCGCGGCTGTCTACCCCCCTCTCTAGCTCTCCCCCACAAGGGGGGAGAGGATCTGTTGCGGCTCGCCGCCCCCTCATTGCTTTGCTGAGAGACCGTCCGACATGCGCATCCTGGTGACCAATGACGACGGCATCCACGCCGAGGGCCTCGCCGTCCTCGAGCAGATCGCCGCGCAGCTCTCCGACGATGTCTGGGTGGTCGCGCCCGAGACCGACCAGTCGGGCGTGGCGCATTCGCTGTCGCTGTCGAACCCGCTGCGCCTGCGCCAGGTCGAAGAGAAGCGCTTTGCCGTGCAGGGTACGCCGACCGATTGCGTGATCATGGCGGTGCGCTCGGTCATGGCCGAGATGAAGCCCGACCTCGTGCTCTCCGGCGTCAATCGCGGCCAGAACGTCGCCGAAGACGTGACCTATTCCGGCACCATCGCCGCCGCCATGGAGGGTACGCTGCTCGGCATTCCCTCGATCGCGGTGAGCCAGGCCTATATGGCGGGCGACCGCACCAGCATCATCTGGGACTGCGCCCTGCAGCATGCGCCCGGCATCATCCGCCGTTTGCTGGAGGAAGGGATTCCCGACGGCATCCTGTTCAACCTCAACTTCCCGAACGTGGCCCCCAGCGAGGTCGCCGGCGTTGCCGTCACGGCGCAGGGCCGTCGCGACCAGGAACTGATGCGGCTGGAGCCGCGGCGCGACGGGCGTGGCAATCCCTATTACTGGATCGCCTTCCAGCGCGGGAAGCACGAGCCGGCCAACGGCACCGATCTGCGCGCGCTCGCCGAGAAGAAGATCTCGGTGACACCGCTCGAACTCGACCTGACGCATGAGCCGACGATGACACGCTTCGCGCAGCTGTTCGCTTGAACGGCATGCCTGCTGTAGCCCTCATCCTGAGGAGCCGCGAAGCGGCCTCTCGAAGGATGCTCCAGTGCGTTCTGGAACATCCTTCGAGACGCGATCTGCGATCGCTCCTCAGGATGAGGGCTGAGGATTGTGATCGGGGAGTTCGATGACCGAGGAGGGCGCCAGCAGCAGCGAGAGCGAGCGCACCGTCGCCTTCCTGCTGTCGTTGCGCGCACGCGGCGTCCGTGACATCGCGCTGCTCAGGGCCATGGAGCGTGTGCCGCGCGAGCATTTCGCGCCATCGCGCTTTGCCGATCTCGCCCGCCAGGACGTCTCCGTGCCCTTGCCCTGCGGCCAGACCATGACGGCTCCGCACACGGTCGCCGCGCTGGTCGGCGCGCTCGAGATGAAGCCGGATTGCCGCGTGCTCGAAGTCGGCTCCGGCTCCGGCTATGTCGCAGCCCTGCTCGCCGCGATGGGTGGCAAGGTCGTCTCGTTGGAGCGCTACCGCACGCTCGCGCTCGCCGCGCATGAGCGGCTCACCGGAGGCGGTTTCGCCAATCTGGTCGAATTGCGTCATGCCGACGGCCTCCAGCCCGACCGCACGCTCGGCCGCTTCGAGCGCATCCTCGTCAACGGCGTGATGCAGGCGGTGCCCGAGGCGCTGCTCGCCCGGCTGGAGACCGGCGGCCGGCTGGTCGGTGCGCTGCGCGTCGAGGGGGCAGGGCGGCTCGTCGTCGTGACACGCAGCGAAGATGGCTTCGACCACGCGCTCGGGCCGATAATGCGCATTCCGCCGCTTGCGCCGGGATTGTCGCAGGCGCTGTAGGGGCGCCGCTGCTGCCGTCATGCTCGGGCTTGACCTGCGGCTCTTCGGGTTGTTGCGGAAGCATGCCGAAACGCCAGTGCGTTGAGGTATTTGAGCAGGCGGTGATCGAAGTGGCATCCGCGGGGAACCCTTCTCCCGTGTGGGAGAAGGGCAGGGATGAGGGCCTGCCCTATCCGCAAAAAGATGCAACGGCGCCGCATCGCTTCAACAATCAACGTCAGTCCCTCACCCCTACCCCTCTCCCATCCGGGAGAGGGGTTCCCCGCGGGTGTTTCATTCGTTTCAGCTTACTGGACTGAACAGTCGTGGGCTCAGTTCGGTCCCTTCAGACCGTATGAAGCCCGATCGGCACTGGGATTCTCGAATCTCCGCCGGCTCCGTCCGAGAATGCCGATCCCGGCCCCTCGAAAATTTACAAGGCCTGTCAGCAGCGCAACGCCTTCTTAACCTAACCGGCTCTTTAATGCGGACCGTAGAGTTGCGTCGTTCGCGAGTACAGAGTCCATGCGTAAGCAAGTCGAACTGGCCGTGCCGAAGTCCGTGGTTCGCGTCGTGTCGGTCTGCGCCCTTGCAGCCGGTCTGGGCGCCTGCTCCTCGGACACGTTGCGCTTCACCGAGGCGCCCTTCAGCAGCCCCTTCAAGACCGCCGAGGCTCCGGCGTCCCAGCGCGATCCGGCGACGACCGGCTCGATCGGTCGCGGCGCACAACGCCAGTCTTACGAGACGGCCTCCGCCACCGGCAATCCGGGTGTGCGCAGCCAGCCGCTGCCGCCGCCGACCTCCTCGGTTGCACTCCGCTCCACGCCGCCTGCGGCGCCAGCCCCGTCCGTCGGCGGCTCGGCTTCGGGCTGGAGCGCTCAGGGCGGCACGCCGATCGTGGTCGCCCAGGGCGAGACGCTCGAGGTGATCTCCGGCCGCTACGGCGTGCCGCGCGCAGCGCTGATGCAGGCCAATGGTTTGTCGGGTGAGGCCGCCCCGGGCTCCCGCATCATCGTTCCCGTCTACAATGGCGCCGGCGCCCAGAGCGCCGCGCGCCAGCCGGCGCCGACCGACAACCGTTTCGAGCAGCCGCGCCTCGCGCCGCCGCCGGTCTCGCGTCCGGTCGCGTCCGTGCCCGCCAAGCCTGGCGTCGCCCCGAAGGTTGCGGCCGTCGATCCCAGGACGCAGGCCGCCGAGGCCAAGGAGAAGGCCGCGGCCGACGCCAAGCGCATGGGCGAGGCGCGAGCCCGCTTTGCTGCCGAGGCCAAGGCCAAGGCAGCCGCCAAGGCCGGCACGGAAACCAAGACCGCGGCACTGCCGGCTCCGGCCCCCGCGGCCAAGCCGAAGGCTGCCGCGCCGGTCGTCGCCAGTGCGCCGGCCGAGAAGGTCCTGGTCCAGCCGAAGGCCGTTGCGCCCGCTCCGGAGCCCAAGGCCGAGCCGCAGACCACCGCAAGCCTGCCCAAGGCCGAGGAGCCGGCTTCGTCCGGCGCCGAGTTCCGCTGGCCGGCCCGCGGCCGCGTCATCGCCGGCTATGCCGGCAAGGGCGGCAATGAGGGCATCAACATCGCGGTTCCGGAAGGCACGCCGATCAAGGCGGCCGAGGGCGGCGTCGTCGCCTATGCCGGCAGCGAGCTCAAGGGCTACGGCAATCTCGTGCTGATCCGTCACCCGAACGGCTATGTCTCGGCCTACGCCCATAACGGCGAGCTCAGCGTCAAGCGCGGCGAGCAGGTCAAGCGCGGCCAGGTCGTGGCCAAGTCGGGCCAGTCCGGCAACGTCAACTCGCCGCAGTTGCACTTCGAGCTGCGCAAGGGTTCGACCCCGGTCGACCCGATGCCCTATCTCAGCAGCAACTGATCGGTTGACCTTCGACCGGTACTCGCGAGACCCCGCCGGTCGAGACAAGGCGGGGCGGTCCCAGGAAAGGCCGCCCCGTTTTCCTTTTGTCCGAAGCACGTCATGGCCGGGCTTGACCCGGCCATCTCGGGCAGGAAGAGGCTCCGCTTGGAGTTTATCCGCCCCTCTACCCGCGAGGCTATGACAGCCACGGTAGGCTCAATTTCTGATCTCTTTCAGCAGGTCGTCAAAAGGCCGCAAATCCTGCTTCAGCCGTTCAAAATTCTCGGCGATTCTTACCGAGCAGTCTCTACAGTCTCTAGTGACGAAATCCTTGCCAAAGAAGCGGGTTATAAAAAGGTAGAGAATCTCTCCGCTCGTGAGGTCGAGTACGGCAAGATCTCCGCCAAAGGACGTCCCAATCGGGAGCCAGTCTTCCGAAATTCGATTTCCGAGTATGTCAGTTTCATGCAGGATTTGGGCTACCGAGAACAATCGCGCGACATCGGCTATCGGCTCATCCTCAAGCCCGCTTCGGATCGCGCTATCGATCAATATTCCGCCGCCGGTTTCTGAAAGCCAGTTGCGGTAGGCCTTTGGCAGTTTCCTGCCTATCTGATTTTCCAGATCAAGCAGTTCGGCTTCTTCGGGCTGGCCGTTTTCTTGTTCCAAGCGCATTTCATGCCCTCTCCGGCCGCGCCCGCCGATCCCTGCCTTTGACTCGTCATTTCGATCAGAAACGGATGACTAGTCCACTTTCTCCTTCTGTGAAGTCGCTCCAGGTTTGGCAAGCGGGCGCGCGCCTTCTCACCCCTCCAGCCGCTGCTCCAGCCGCCCAGCCAGGTCTTGGATGTACTGCCACGCCGTCCGTCCCGAGCGTGAGCCGCGCGTCGTCGCCCATTCCAGCGCCTCGCGCCGCAACTGCTCGGGCTCGATCTTGAGCCCGAAATGGCCGACATAGCCGTCGATCATCGACAGATACTCGTCCTGGCTGCATTTGTGGAAGCCGAGCCAGAGGCCGAACCGGTCCGAGAGCGAGACCTTCTCCTCGATTGCCTCGCCCGGATTGATCGCGGTCGAGCGCTCGTTGTCCATCATGTCGCGCGGCAACAGATGCCGGCGATTCGAGGTGGCGTAGAACACGACGTTGTCCGGACGCCCTTCGACGCCGCCGTCGAGCGCCGCCTTCAGCGACTTGTAGGAGGTGTCCTGGCCGTCGAAGGACAGATCGTCGCAGAAGACGATGGTGGGGTGCGGATCAGCCTTGAGCAGCCCCATCAGCACGGGCAGGCTCTCGATGTCCTCGCGATGGATCTCGATCAGCTTGAGGGGCAGGGCGCCGGCCGGCAGGCGCTGGTTGGTGTCGGCATGCACTGCCTTGACCAGCGACGATTTGCCCATGCCGCGTGCGCCCCAGAGCAGGACGTTGTTGGCCGGCAGGCCGCGGGCGAAGCGCTCGGTGTTCTCGGCGAGCGTGTCGCGGACGCGATCGACGCCGCGCAGCAGCGAGAGCGCGACGCGGTTGACCTTGGCGACCGGCGCGAGCTCGTGGCCGGCGGCATGCCAGACGAAGGCATCGGCAGCGGTGAGGTCGGCTTTACGCTTGGCCGGCGGAGCGAGGCGCTCGAGCGCGTCGGCGATGCGCAGCAGGGTGGCGAGCGTTTGGTCGATGGCGGTGTCGGTCATCGCAGTTTATCCGCATAACACTGGTGTACCGAACGGTACGGTACGCTCATAACTCTGCTCCGCTTGCGAAGGCAAGGCCATTGCGCGCAGGGCAGGGACAGCTTAGCTGGGGGAGGCGTTCGGGGAACCGGCCGCTTTCGATTGATTTCATGACATCGCTGGCTATAGTCCGCGCGATTTTACCAACCCCCGCGCCGGCCGGCCGTCAATCGGCGGCGACGTGAAGGAGCCTTCCCGTGATCACCCCCGCTTTTGCCCAGGGCCTTGGAGGCGGCGGCACCAATGACATCCTGATGTCGCTGGTCCCGTTCGTCCTGATCTTCGTCATCATGTGGTTCCTGATCATCAGGCCGCAGCAGAAGCGGGTGAAGACGCATCAGGAGATGATCAAGAACGTGCGCCGCGGCGACACGATCATCACCTCGGGCGGCATCATCGCCAAGGTCTCGAAGGTGATCGACGACGCCGAGATCGAGGCCGAGATCGCCGACGGCGTGCGCGTGCGCATTCTCAAGGGCATGGTTTCGGACGTGCGCGCCAAGGGCGAGCCGGTCAAGAGCTGAAGGCCGTGAGGCGCGGGGCTTGAAAGCACCCGCGCCCGCCAACAAGGCTGTCCATAAAGATGCTTCGTCTCCAGGCCCGCAAGGTCATTCTCGTTCTGCTCGTGCTCATCTTCGGCTGCGGCCTCGCCGTGCCGAACCTGTTCTCGCCCGAGACCCGCAAGGCGATCGAGCAGGGCGCTCCGGCCTGGATTCCGCGCTTCCTGCTGCCGATCCACGCGATGACGCTCGGCCTAGATCTGCAGGGCGGCTCGCACGTCCTGCTCGAGATCGACCGCGCCGACCTGATCCGCAGCCAGGTCACGCAATTGCGCGACGATGTCCGCCGCATCCTGCGCGAAGAACGCGTCGGTCTGCAGGGCGGCATCGGCATGACGCCACGCGGCGTGCAGTTGCGCGTGCCTGAGGCGGCCGACCGCGCCAAGCTGATGCCGAAGCTTCGTGAACTCGCCCAGCCGATCGGCACCTTCGGTGCCTTCGGGCCGTCCGGCAACCAGTCGATCGAGGTCAACGAGAATCCCGATGGGCTGATTCAGCTCGGTGTCACCGAAGCCGGCGTGAATGAGCGCATTCGCCGCGCCGTCGAGCAGGCGATCGAAGTCATCCGTCGCCGCGTCGATCAGATCGGTACCACCGAGCCGAACATCCAGCGACAGGGCCTCGACCGTGTCCTCGTGCAGGTGCCAGGCTTGCAGGATCCGCAACAGCTGAAGAGGATTCTCGGCGAGACGGCCAAGCTCCAGTTCCGCATGGTCGCCGACCAGAACGCCGGTGATGTCGACATGCTGCCGTCGCAGGATCAGGGCGGCCAGCCGATCCCGATCAGCCGCCAGGTCATCGTCGAGGGCGAGGATCTGATCGACGCCCAGCCGGCCTTCGACCAGCGCACCAGCCAGCCGATCGTCAATTTCCGCTTCAACATCCGCGGCGCCCAGCGCTTCGGCCAGGCGACCACCGAGAATCTCGGCCGCCAGCTCGCCATCGTGCTCGACAACAAGGTGATCTCGGCCCCGGTGATCCAGTCGCCGATCACCGGCGGCTCGGGTCAGATCTCGGGCAACTTCACCGTCCAGTCGGTCAACGATCTCGCCATCCTGCTGCGCGCCGGCGCGCTGCCGGCGAAGATGACGATCGTCGAGGAGCGTACCGTCGGCCCAGGCCTCGGCCAGGACTCGATCCAGGCCGGCAAGATGGCGACCATCATCGCGACCGTCCTGGTCATCCTCTACATGATCGGCAATTACGGGCTGTTCGGCATCATCGCCAGCATCGCGCTGCTCGTGCACGTCTGCCTGATCCTCGGCCTGATGTCGCTCCTTGGCGCGACCATGACGCTGCCGGGCATTGCCGGCATCGTGCTCACCATCGGCACGGCGGTCGACTCGAACGTGCTGATCTATGAGCGCATGCGCGAGGAATCCCGGATGGGACGGTCGCTGGTCTCGGCGCTGGAAGCGGGCTTCCAGCGCGCCTTCGCCACGATCATCGACTCGAACGTCACCATGCTGATCGCGGCGGTCGCCCTGTTCACGCTCGGCTCCGGTCCGGTGCGCGGTTTCGCCGTCGTCTTCATCCTGGGCATCCTGACCACGGTCATCACCGCGGTGACGCTGACGCGCATGCTGATCGCGCTCTGGTATCGCTGGGCGCGGCCGAAGGCCCTTCCGTTCTGACGCCGCAGGCCAGGAGTTAAACAGACCATGCGCCTGCTTCGCATCGTTCCCGACAACACTCGCTTCCGCATCGTTCACTGGCGGCGTCTTGCCTATCCGTTCTCGGCCGCCTATTCGGTGCTGGTGCTGGTGCTGTTCCTGACGGTCGGCCTCAATTTCGGCATCGATTTCCGCGGCGGCACGCTGCTGGAAATGCAGGCCAAGAGCGGCAAGCCCGACATCGCCCAGGTGCGCCAGACCGCCAACAGCTTCGGCTTCGGCGAAGTCGAGGTGCAGGAGTTCGGCAGCGCCGGCGATCTCTCCATGCGCTTCGCGCTCCAGCCCGGCGGCGAGATCGCCCAGCAGGGCGTGGTAACCAGGGCGCGCGAGGCTTTCTCTGCGACTTACGAGTTCCGCCGGGTCGAGACGGTCGGCCCGCGCGTCTCGGGCGAACTGGTCCAGGCCGGTACGCTGGGCGTCGTGCTCGCGATCCTCGGCGTGCTGGTCTATCTCTGGTTCCGCTTCGAGATGCAGCTCGCCATCGGCGCGATCGTCGGCACCATGCATGACATCGTGCTGACCCTCGGCTTCTTCCTGATCACGCAGCTCGAATTCAATCTGACCTCGATCGCGGCGATCCTGACCATCGTCGGCTACTCGCTGAACGAGACGGTGGTGGTGTTCGACCGCACGCGCGAACTGCTCCGCCGCTACAAGACCATGCCGATCCCGGAACTGCTCGACCTCTCGGTCAACACGACCCTGTCGCGCACCGCGATCACCTCGACCACCACTGTGCTGGCGCTGGTCGCGCTGGTCTTCTTCGGCGGTACGGCGATCGAGGGCTTCGCGCTCGTCATGCTGTTCGGCGTGATCGTCTGCACCTATTCGGCGATGTTCGTCTCGACGCCGGTGCTGCTCTATCTCGACGTCCGCGCCGGCCGCCTCGACCAGAGCGAGGAACTGGCCGAAGCCAAGGCACGGGTCTGAAGCTCGACGCCAAAAGCTGGGTCATCCCGGACGGAGCGAAGCGGAGATCCCGGATCCATTCCGGAGCTTTCCCGAGTAAGGTTCCGGCATGGATCCCGGGTCTCCCGGGATGACTCGCGCTTTTGCTCGCAACCGCGTGAGGCAATCATGGACCGGCGCTTCGACGGCTTCGTTCCCGGCCGGCACCAGATCGATGCCTTCGGCGCCGGTGGCTTCCGCTTCGCCGAGATGAGCCATCGCGGCTCGATCCTGGCGACGCCGTCCGGTGTCCGGATCTGGCCGGTCGCAAGTTTCGCCGAGGTGACCCTCGCCAGCCTGCAGCCGGTCCTCGACGAGGCCGAGGCGATCGATTTCCTGATTCTCGGCATCGGCCGCGAGATCGCCTTCCTGCCGGCTGCCTTGCGTGACCCGTTCAAGGCCGTCGGTATCACTGTCGAGGCAATGGCGACCCCCGCCGCGGCGCGCACCTACAACGTCCTGGTCGGCGAAGAGCGGCGGGTCGCCGCGGCGCTCATCGCCGTGGAATGAGAGCGTCATGCTCGGGCTTGACCCGAGCATCTCATGCCAGAGGAGGCTCCTACTCGCGCCTTCTCGTCATGAGATTCTCGGGTCTGCGCTTTGCTCCGCCCGAGAATGACGGTGGGCGATCAAATCCCACCAGCCATGCCGTTCCCGCGTAGCCAAGCCAGCCGCCCCGGCCTAGACTGCCGGCGCTTCGACCCGTGTGACGACGGGAGCGGGGAGGGCGCATGACCACGAAAACCGAGCACCGCGCTGGCACTGCGCCGGCCCCGCTCTCCCAGGCCTATGGCCATTGCCTTGCGCTCGTGCGCGAGCACGATCCCGACCGCTATATCGCCTCGCTCTATGCACCCGAGGCGCTGCGGCCGGGGCTGTTCGCGCTCTATGCCTTCAGCCATGAGGTCGCCCGCGTGCGCGAGCAGGTCAGCGAGCCGCTGCCCGGCGAGGTCCGCCTGCAATGGTGGCGCGATGTGCTCGAGGCCGGTCCGGACGCGCCCGCGCCGGGGCACCCGGTCGCGCAGGCGCTGCTCGACACCGTCAGGCGCTTTCGCCTGCCAATCGCCCCGCTTTCGGGGCTGATCGAGGCGCGCGTCTTCGACCTTTATGACGACCCGATGCCATCGCTCGCCGATCTCGAAGGCTATGCCGGCGAGACCTCGAGCGCTTTGATCCGCCTCGCCTGCCTCGTCCTGGCGCAAGGCCGTGATCCCGGCAGCGCCACCGCTGCCGGCCATGCCGGTGTCGCCTATGCGCTCTCCGGGCTGATGCGGGCCTTCCCCTGGCATGCGGCGCGCGGTCAGGTCTATCTGCCGGCCGACCTGCTCGCCCGCAACGGCGTCACCCGCGAGGACATCGTGCGCGGCCGTGGCGGGCCGGGCCTGATCTATTCGCTGAAGGAGATGCGGGCACTGGCGCGCATCCACCTGCGCAAGCTCAATGATCTCGGTGCCACCGTGCCAGCGGCGATCAGGCCGGCTTTCTTGGCCGTCGCCCTGGTCGAGCCCTATCTCAGGCAGATGGAGCGGCGCGGCTACGACCCCTACCGCACGATCATCAGCCTCTCGCCGCTCAAGCGGCAGTGGACGCTGTGGCGGGCGGCTCGGACCGCGGGGCGGTAGGACCTCGCGGTGACGGAATAGGGCGCGGGGAACCCTCTCCTGGAAGGAGAGGGCAGGGTGAGGTGTAGGCCCTGTGACCAGTTCCGCGGGCGCTCACCACGCGGCCTGGTTCAGGCTAACGTTTTCAGTCCGAACACCTCACCCCTACCCCTCTCCTTACAGGAGAGGGGATCCCGCGATTTATTCCGCCGCCTGCGCGTTTGCCCCGCCGATCCACCCATCCATCTCCGCCTTTGCCCGCGCCGTCAGCGCCTGCTTGCGGGCAACGCTCTTGGCCGGCCCCTTGAGGCGCTTGCCGTCCGGCCCTTGCGTCGCGACGCCTTCGATATGGGGGAACAGGCCGAAATTGATGTTCATCGGCTGGAAGGAGCGCGGCCCCTCGTCGATGGTGACGATGTGCCCGCCGGTGATGTGGTTGACCAGCGCACCCAGCGCCGTCGTCGCCGGCGGCAGCTCGAGCGGCCGGCCGAGTCGCTCCGCCGCGGCGAGGCGGCCGGTCAGGAGGCCGATCGCGGCGCTCTCGACATAGCCCTCGCAGCCGGTGATCTGCCCGGCGAAGCGCAGGCGCGGATCGGCCTTCAGCCGCAATTGCGGGTCGAGCAGCTCCGGCGAGTTGAGATAGGTGTTGCGGTGGATGCCGCCGAGCCGGGCGAATTCGGCGTTCTGCAGGCCGGGGATCATCCTGAAGATCGCGGCCTGCTCGCTATATTTCAGCTTGGTCTGGAATCCCGTCATGTTGAACAGCGTGCCCAGCGCATTGTCCTGCCGCAGCTGGACGACGGCATAGGCCTTCACCGTCGGATTATGCTTGTTGGTCAGCCCGACCGGCTTCATCGGCCCCCAGCGCAAGGTCTCGCGGCCGCGCTCGGCCATCACCTCGATTGGCAGGCAGCCGTCGAAATAGGGCGTGCCTTCCCATTCCTTGAACTCGGTCTTCTCCGCCGCCAGCAGCGCGTCGATGAAGGCCTCGTACTGGTCACGGTCGAGCGGGCAGTTGATGTAGTCGGCGCCAGTGCCGCCAGGGCCCGCCTTGTCGTAGCGCGACTGGAACCAGGCGACATCCATGTCGACCGAATCGAAATGGACGATCGGCGCGATCGCGTCGAAGAAGGCGAGCTCGCCTGCGCCCGTCAGCGACCGGATGCCTTCGGCCAGTGCCGGCGAGGTCAGGGGGCCGGTCGCGACGATGACCTTGTCCCACGCGGCCGGCGGCAGCCCGGCGATCTCGCCGCGCTCGATCGTGACGTTGGGGTGGGATTCGAGCGCAGCGGTGACGGCGGCTGCGAAGCCATCGCGGTCGACCGCGAGCGCGCCGCCCGCCGGAACCTGATGCGCATCGCCCTTGGCCATGATCAGCGAGCCGAGCCGGCGCATCTCCCAATGCAGCTGGCCGACGGCGTTCGACGACGAATCGTCCGAGCGGAAGGAGTTGGAGCAGACCAGCTCGGCGAGGCTTTCGGTCTTGTGGGCGTCGGTACCGCGCTCGGGGCGCATCTCGTGCAGGATGACGGGAACGCCGGCCTCGGCGATCTGCCAGGCGGCTTCCGAACCGGCGAGGCCACCGCCGACGATGTGGATGGGTGCGATTGTCATGGCCGCGATGTGTCCGCGGCAGCGCCCAAGGTCAAGGGTGCAACGCTAATCCGGCTTCAGAAACGCAAAATGCCCGCTCGAAAGCGGGCATTCGCTCTTCGACCAGACCCTGAGGGGAGGAGCACAGGGCCTAGGAGAAACTAGTCGGGTAGAAATCAGGCAGTCGCGTGGGTGCGGGCGACGTACTGGATGTCCGAGCGCGACAGGCCGAGATCGTCGAGCTCACGGTCGGTGAGGCGGGAGAGCTCGCGGACGGTCTCGCGATAGCGAAGATAGGAGCGGATCTTGGAAGCGATCATGGACAGGAACATGGCGATAACCTTTTGGTTTTTCGGGGTTTGGCCCCGACAGCGATGAATTCGTTGTGCACTGCATATAGAGCGATCACCGTGCCTCTCACAGGGGCGCGGCGTCAGTTCCGTTATGCTTCTTGTGCATGACAAATTAAGAGATCGTTTGGAAAGGACCGCTGACCCGCGCAGGGCGCTTAACGATTTTGTCAGAACAGTGAAAGTTTGGCCTAAATTTTAGGCGACGGAAGCGGTGCCTTCGCCGGGGTTCATCGAGTGCCGCGATTTCGTGCAGAATCGACGCGGTTTGCCATGCGGTTTGCATCGCAGCATTGGTTGCCGAGCCGGGGCGGGGTGCAACGTTCTCTTCACCATGCGCAGTTTCGAGAAGAATCGCCCCTGCTTTCGGCGTCGTCGTCATACGCTCGCATGAGGCCGGCGGCATGATTCGATGATTCCAGCAGGGCGGAGCAGGGCATGCAGGGCTCGGGTTATTGCGAACGGCTGAGCGGCGCCTTCTGGGCCGAGCCGCTCAATGCGATGAGCAATGCCGCCTTCCTGCTGGCGGCGCTGGCGGCATTCCTGCTTTTGCGGCGGCAAGGTCGCCGCGACTGGCCGGTCGAAGCACTGACGGCGCTGGTCGCGATCATCGGCCTCGGCTCCTTCCTGTTCCACACCATGCCGCAGCGCTGGACGCTGCTGGCCGATGTCGTACCGATCCAGCTCTTCGCGCTCTGCTATTTCGGCCTGGCGCTGAACCGGTTCATTGGATTGTCGCCACTGCTGGCAGCGGTCGGCGCGCTCATCTTCCTCGCCGCCTGCTTCGGTCTCGCCTCTGCCCTCGTGCCACTGTTACCGGCCGGCATGCGCGGCTCGGCCGGCTATGCCGGCTTCCTCGTCGGTCTCGGCGGTGTCGCGCTGGCGGCGAGGCTGCGCGCTGACGCCGTCACGGGCGCACGGATCGCGATCGCAGGCCTCGTCTTCGCCTTGTCGCTCACCTTCCGCTCGCTCGATTCCGTCCTGTGCGGTACGGTCCCGTTCGGCCTGCACTGGGGCTGGCACCTGCTCAACGGTCTGCTGCTCTATCTGCTGCTGCGGGCGGCGATCTTCGCGCCGCGCGCCCGCTGAGCCTTGAAATCCGTCATGCTCGGCCGGACCCGAGGGCTTCGCCCGAGAATGACGCTCTTTGTCAGCCACACCGCTCCAGCAGCCTTGACGCCGCGGTCACGCCGTCGAGCGAGAAGGTGTAGCTGGTCTCGTTGCCGCGGGCCGAGCGCGCCGCCAGCACCATCTCGTCGCCGGCCTTCATCGCCGCGAGCAGCTCGCCTTCGCGCTCCAGCCGCTGCAGCCAGGCATTGTTGCCCGAGGTCAGCATCCGGAACGTCTCGTCGCCGATCGTCACCGTGACGGTCGAATCCTTGGCGAAGTCGTAGCCAGTCTGGAAGCTCGACTCGGTGCGGCTCTGGGCGCTCGGCGCGGTCTGCACGAAGAAGAACACGTCTCCATGACGCAAGGTCTCAGGTTTCAGGGCGCCGGGCGACGAGACGATATAGCAACGCTTGCCATTGCTGCCGTCATAGGCCGCCGCATTCCACTGCTTGAACTGGCCCATTGGCTGGGCCGGAGCGGCGAAAGCCGGGGCCGAGGCGGCAAGAAGGCTCAGGGCCGCGGGAAGCGCCAGTCTGATCATCGGGTCATCTCCTGTTTGCATCGCAGGGATGAAAGTGCCGGACTTAACAAGGCGTAAACAAGACCCTCACAATGCCGTGCGACGGAAGGGCGCGGGGGAGGGGGATTAGCCTCCTTCTCCCCTCGGGGGAGAAGGTCCCGGCAGGGGGATGAGGGCGCCTCGACCGGGTGAAACGCTTGCCGCTCGCCCTGCATGACGGGCCCTCATCCGTCAGCGCTTCGCGCTGCCACCTTCTCCCCCGAGGGGAGAAGGAAGGCGCGCGCCAAACCCCGCCCGCAGGCCTGCCTGCGGGCGCTGAAAATACGGGGCTGGCAGAGCGCCGCGAGGCGCGTTGTCGTATCCGCTTCCGTTGAGCCAGGAAGCGGCGCGGATGGTCCCCATCCGCACGCCCCGTGGCGCGCGCAGGCAAGTCTACGCAGCCTGCGCAAGCTTGGCTGCCTGCTTCGGCGTTCTTCAAGTCTCCGGGCCGCGCTTCTGCGAAGCCGGCTGCTGGCCGTGCCGCGATGCCGTCGGAAGCCAGTTCCCCTCTTCGGGGCGTCGCTCCCTCAGCGCCGTCGCAGTGGCCTCTGCAGCCGCTTCATCTAGCGAGCTCCTCGCACAGGGATCGTAGTGTCCCACGCAGACAAGCTTGCGCAGTCTGCGATTCCAGGGTCGGAAGACGCCGCCGCAGGCGGCGGCTTTCGGCGGTGCCCCGAAGCCTCCCGGGAGCGGGGCGTAACCCCCCGCCCGCAGGCGCCGACCCGCCCCTGGCATACCTCCGGACGGCCGCCCCGTTTGGGTGATGGGCGAGGGGATTGTACGGGAGGTTTTGGCAGCGGGGATAGATTCGCCTCTCCCGTCATGGTCGCCCTTGTGGCGACCATCCACGTCTTCACGCCGGAACGACCGGGCGAGCGGCGTTTCGGGGGCCGGTCCCTGCCATCCGCGTCGCAAGGCGTGGATGCTCGGGACAAGCCCGAGCATGACGGAATGGCGGAGGAACCGCGACCCAGCCTTCTCCCGGATGGGAGAAGGTGGCGCGGAGCGCCGGATGAGGGCCTGCGCTTGCCGCAGAAGGCCGCAGCGGCTCCGTTGCATTCAGATGATTAGCGGCGGGCCCTCACCCCTGCCCCTCTCCCATCCGGGAGAGGGGTTCCCCGCGCATTGTCCTGTAAGGGCGGTGCCCCGAAGCCTCCCGGGAGCGGGGGCCCGCCCGCAGGCGCCGACCCGCCTTTGGCATACCTCCGGACGGCCGCCCCGTATGGGTGATGGGCGAGGGGATCATACGGGAGGTTTTGGAGGCGGGGATAAGTTGGTGCTTCTGGTGCTGAGCGTTCACCTTGCTGACCTAAGTCAGCTGCAGTGCGAGCTTGGTAACCGCTCGCTCGTTTTCGGCATGCGCAGCATGAAGTTTGCCATTTTTCCAGCTCCAGACAGTGAAGCCGCTCTTGCCAACTTTCGCGATCTGATTACCGGCTCGCGCCTCGGCTTTGCCTTCTGAAACTAGACGCAAGGTGACCTTTGCTGGTTCGCCCAGCGTGTCGATGTCAAATAGCTTACTTGCGCTGGCCTCATGCAGCAGATGATCGCCCTTTGTATCGATAGCGACCACAGTTTTGTCGACCCAGACTAGGAAGTCAGGCCAGAAGGTTGTCGTGCCGCCCAGGCTAAGTAGTGGAATGTGGAAGCCGCCCCCCTTGGGATTTCGTACCCATGCACGCTGCGTTTTGTCGAGCGCACGCGCAAAGCGTAGCTCCAGATCATTAAACCCCGAATAGCTGTGGTGCAGCGCGCGCGAGAAGGTCTCGGCACTAGCATTGTCGACTAGCACTGGGCCGACTGCATAAGGTGGATCGAAATCGTTCTGGAAAATACGCGAATGTGAAATGTAAGCATCGACTACTTGGTGTGCAATTTTACGTACATGATCTGCCGCCTGGCTAGTCAATTCGATCAATGCATCGAATTTGGGTAGCTCGATGTCGACCAAATTGATCGGGCCGCCTGCACGGCGCAATGCTCCCGAATAAAGCCTCTGAAGTTCACGGCGAAAAATTGACCGAGCCGTGACGCGATTGCTGTGTTCGACGTCGATCCATTCATAGTTGGCCTCGACGCCGACCCCAATCTCCTGAAGTAATAGCATTCGGCTACCTTGGCCGATCGTGTTCGCTCCGCCATCTCGGAAGTCGAGCATGGTGGAGACGATTTGGTCAATTGGCTCTTTGGCGTGAACCGAGTGGATGCCAATCGTCGGCACAGTACGCGCGGGATCGGGAAGCAGCTTTTCGAGGATGCGGCCACCGGGCTGTTTTTTGATCGTCAGTTCAACCGCAGGATGCTCAGAAACAAGCTCCTTACGAATCTCGCCTAGAATTGCATCGAAGGTCCCACGCTCATCTGAGCGAATGTAAAAGTGAGCGGTGTTAAGGGTCGGATCGGCATAATGTTCTGCCCCTGGCTGCCGCAGAACTCGGCCGATTACTTGCGTTATCTGGCGCGTAGAAGCCATCTCTTTGTCGATATAAGCAAAGCTGCAGGTCGGATCGTCCCACCCCTCCTGCAGCGATAGATTGAAAATGATATGCTCGTATTGGCCTTGGATGAAGCTTGTGTAATCATTGTCACCGCCGGCCAGAACGATCATATCTTTGGGGGCTGGAAAGTCTTTGCTGAATTTGATCTGACTATAGATCACGATTTTGGCGGGATCTATCTTGGCCGTTTCAACAAGATGCCGCCAGATCAAAATCGGGCGTGCTTGCCGCTCAGTATAGGGGCGTTTTACGTCCTCCGCGATAGGCACGCCGTCGACCGTATTGGTGCTGCAGACATAAATTGCCTTGGGGCGAAACGGCACTGACAGCTTACTCGCGGAAGTGCGTACTTCCACCATGTCGGCGAGAAGGGCATCGACAGCGGTCTCCATCGGAGTGACATATCCTCCGAGCGCGATACGCTCCTTGACGAGCGCGGCATCGACTACGTCGCGACTGGCAACTGCGGTGGTAAAGTCAGCGTCGGACCAATTCCGATCAGCACGGAGACGCGATAACGTATATTCTAGGCGATCCGGCACGGACGACGTCGCGCTGGCGGAGATCAAGCCATCCGGTGCTAACTCAAGCAATCGTCGAGCCTGAAGGTCCGACAGATTATGTCCTTCGTCGTAAATAACAATCAGTGGCCGACGGATGTTATTAGCTGTCCGGCGTGATTTAATCAAATTCCATAGCGAGTCACTTGCCAAGTCAAGTTGTGCTTGAAAGACTTTGCGTTCGGTGCCCTTCTCGTCCTCAACGGAGAATTTACCAGAAGTCGCAACCAGTAGCAGTGGAATATCGGCATCTTCGATATCGCCCGGTGTGGATTCTAGCAGGGGCTTGACGTTGAAGCCGGAAATATTAGGTGCGTACTTGCCGCTTGAGAGGTTGGCATAGGCCTGAGAGACCACCACCCGCCCCTTGGAAATCCACAACACGATGGGGTTAATGGGCAGCTGATTGCGTAACTGTGATAGTGTGTCAGCTAAGATCAGGGTTTTGCCGCTACCGGTGATAGAGACGAGTGTCTGGACGAAAGGAACTATTGTAGTCCGATCTACCATCAACGGATTAGCGCTATAGGCCGCGAAACGGGAGGCGATCTGCGAAGCCGCCTTCTCTTGGAAGAGAAATAACTCCATCCGTCAGGCCTCGTCCGGCAAGTTATATTCGTCATTCTCGTTCAGGCCGAGATGCGCCAAGATGCGATCTGGAATTTTCCAAAATCGTACATTTGGCGACTGGAATGTCTCGTACCGCGCATAGACATGGTAGGGGGGAGGAATATTGGCGTGCTTCGCTTCCAGTGCCACGGTTTTGTAGCTTTCAAGGCTCAGTGTGCCCGCGGGCCCGGTGCCGTCCCAGATTAGAAAATAGCCCTCTCCGAGGTCGTCAGTGCCAATCAGATACTGATAGTCAGCGCTGTCGAACCGACGCAGATTGGGGGCGCTTCGCCGCTGACTCTCCCAATGCGAGGTTAGGACGATATCGATCAACTCGTCACGCTGCATCGACAGAACAGTCTTTGCATCGATCGTCTTGGTGAGAAGGCGATACTCGAACCCTCCTCCCAAGGGCGCGGCTCGACGCTTCTCTGGTCGTTCACCGGTGACGGCATTGTGCAACCGTCGCCAGGTCAGCGTGCGAGCGTATTTGTCGCCATTCTCGGGCGCACCTTGTTCGATGAGAATGAAACGCCGCTGCGCGTCGGTTTCTTTGTTCAAGGCGAGGACGGCGTGGCCGGTCGTCCCGGAGCCGGCATAGGGGTCAAGCACCGTGCCAGTGGGCGGGCACCAGATCTGGATAATTTTCTTTATTAGCTGAAGCGGCTTGACTGTAGTGAAGCCGTGTCCTTGTCCGACGATCTTGTCGAGCTCCTCGAGGCCCTCGCGGCTTCGCCCAGTCTCAGCAGAACTCCAAGATACGCTGCCAAGCTCCAGTGTCTCCTCTTCCTCGTCCACCCAGAAGGTCGTTGGCACAACGCCTGCCTTGATCTCAGACAGATAGACCTTCGCCATTGGCTTGGCGGAGCCTTTCATGCCGAAATAGAGGCGGGGCCAGGCGCCGGCCTGAAGTTTCGCTTCTGCAAGCGCGCGTGCGGCGGCGAGCGTCCTGTTAGAAAGGGTGAAATTCGCCGCACCCGGCAATGGCGCATCCTGGATCACCAGCGCCTTGGTGCGTCCGTCATTGAGGTCGCGTTCGACGTACTGTGGGCCCCATTCACAAAGCCAATCCTTCATCCGGCGTTTTTCGAACGCCCAGCAGCGATTTTCGCCCGGATAGTGAAGCTCACCGTCGAAAGGGGATTGGATCGCGTAGAGCGCAGTTGGGTGACTATCGGCGCCAGTCCCAGTTAAGTCACCCTGCTTCCATTCCTTACGGGGATCATCATCGGGGTTGCCGAAGCGTGCATTAGATTTGTCCGATCGGTCGAATAATCCAGTCCGGCTCAGTTTCTTGTCTTTAGCATAAACGAGGACATATTCGGTTGTCTGAGATACATGTTTTGAGTTATTTTTAACCGTAGTTTTTTGCCAATTAAGAATTGCCAGGCGGTTTATCTCGCCGAATACTTCATCCATCATCATGCCGAGATGGAATAACTCGTTGTCGTCGATGCAGACAGCAATCACGCCAGAAGGCTTAAGCATGGCTTTCATCATCTGAAGGCGCGGCATCAACGTTTTGATCCATTTAGTATGTCGCGAGCCATCCTCCTTGGCGACGATGGTGCCAAGCTCGGGGTCGTTAGGGTCCTGATCCCAGCGGTCGTTGTAGCGAAAGTTCTGCCCTGTATTATAAGGTGGGTCAGTAAGTATAAGGTCGATCTCGCCGCGGTACTTGTACAGAGTGACCATTGCCTGAAGGTTTTCACCTTCGACTAGTAAGTTGCGCGCTTGGGACTCCGCATCGCCGACATTAAGTCGAGGTTCGCGACGTGTGACGCGTGGGCGCACGCGACGTGCGATTTCCATCGTCGTGCGCTTTCCGAAGAAGCTAAGTGCAACGCCGCTTGACAGCAGGCCGCGCACCATTTGCTCAAGATCAGATCGTTTCAGCTTTGAAAGCTCTTGATCGATCTGAGAGCCTTCCAGCCCCGTCATCACTCAGTCAGCCCCCACAGTCCGCGTTCCGTAGCACATATTGTTCTTACTATGTTCTATTTTCGATCGCAAGAACCGCACAATGCCAGCCTCGCCGCCTTGTGCAAGTTGCTAGCATTTTGCGCAAGCTGCGCGATCTACCAAGACACTACTTTCTGTTGCGCATCAGAACCCAGGGAAGGTTCGACCCGATCGTCTACTCCGCCGCCTGCCTCGCCCCTTTCCCCTTCAACGGCCGCCGCTCCAGCACCTCCTTGAGGAAGCGCGCGGTGTGGCCTTTGCCGATCCGGACGATGTCCTCAGGCGTGCCTTGCGCCACGACCATGCCGCCGCCGTCGCCGCCTTCGGGGCCGAGGTCGAGGACCCAGTCGGCGGTCTTGATCACTTCGAGATTGTGCTCGATCACCACCACGGAATTGCCCTGCTCGACCAGCTCGTGCAGCACCTCCATCAGCTTGGCGACGTCGTGGAAATGCAGGCCGGTGGTCGGCTCGTCGAGGATGTAGAGGGTGCGGCCGGTGGCGCGCTTGGAGAGCTCCTTGGAGAGCTTGACGCGCTGCGCCTCGCCGCCTGACAGCGTCGTCGCCTGCTGGCCGACCTTGACATAGTCGAGGCCGACGCGGGCGAGCGTCACCATCTTCTCGCGGATCGAGGGCACGGCCTTGAACAGCGTCTTGGCCTCCTCGACCGACATGTCGAGCACGTCGGCGATCGACTTGTCGCGGTACTTCACCTCGAGCGTCTCGCGGTCATAGCGCTTGCCCTTGCAGACATCGCAGGTGACGTAGACGTCGGGCAGGAAGTGCATCTCGATCTTGATGACGCCGTCGCCCTGGCAGGCCTCGCAGCGTCCTCCTTTCACGTTGAAGGAGAAGCGCCCCGCTTGATAGCCGCGCGCCTTGGCCTCGGGCAGGCCGGCGAACCATTCGCGGATCGGCGTGAAGGCGCCGGTATAGGTCGCCGGGTTCGAGCGCGGGGTGCGGCCGATCGGCGACTGGTCGATGTCGATGACCTTGTCGAGATGCTCCATGCCCTCGATGCGGTCATGGCTCGCCGGATGCTCGATCGAGCCGTTGAGCTTGCGCGCGATCGCCTTGTAGAGCGTGTCGACGATCAGCGTCGACTTGCCGCCGCCGGAAACGCCGGTGATGCAGGTGAACAGGCCGAGCGGGATGTCGACCGTGACGTCCTTGAGGTTGTTGCCGCGGGCGCCGACGATCCTGAGGGACCGGCCCTTCTGCGGCTTGCGGCGCTTCAGCGGGACGGGGACGCTCATCTCGCCGGTGAGGTATTTGCCGGTCAGCGAGTTCGGGTCGTCCAGAATGTCCTGCGGCGTGCCCTTGGCCACGATCTCGCCGCCATGGATGCCGGCGCCGGGGCCGACATCGACGACATAGTCGGCGGTCATGATCGCGTCCTCGTCATGCTCGACGACGATCACGGTGTTGCCGAGGTCGCGCAGGCGCCGCAGCGTGCCGAGCAGGCGCTCATTGTCGCGCTGGTGCAGGCCGATCGAGGGCTCGTCGAGCACATAGAGCACGCCGGTGAGGCCCGAACCGATCTGCGATGCCAGCCGGATGCGCTGGCTCTCGCCGCCCGACAGCGTGCGCGAGCCGCGGGCCAGCGTCAGGTATTCGAGGCCGACATCGAGCAGGAAGGTCAGCCGGTCGCGGATCTCTTTCAGGATGCGCGGGGCGATCTCGTTCTGCTTGTGCGAGAGCCGCGAGGGCAGGGCGGTGACCCAGGCGAGCGCGTCCTTGACCGAGAGCTGCGAGATCTCGCCGATATGGCGCATGTCGATCTTGACCGCCAGCGCCTCGGGCTTGAGCCGGAAGCCGTTGCACGCCGCGCAGGGCGTCTCCGACATGAAACGGCCGATCTCCTCGCGGGCCCAGTCGCTCTCGGTCTCCTTCCAGCGCCGCTCCATATTGGTGATCACGCCCTCGAAGGGCTTCTTCACCTCATAGGCGCGCAGGCCGTCATTATAGGCCATGCGCACCGCCTCGGTGCCGGTGCCGAACAGGATCGCGTCGCGGGCGCTCTGCGGCAGCTCGCTCCAGGGCTTGGTGGTCGAGAAGCCGAAATGCTTGGCGAGCGCATCGAGCGTCTGGCCGTAATAGGGCGAGGTCGACTTGGCCCAGGGCGCGATCGCGCCCTTCTTCAGCGAGAGCGCATGATCCGGGACGATCATCTCCGGATCGATCCGCATCTCGTGGCCGAGGCCGTCGCAGACCGGGCAGGCGCCGAACGGGTTGTTGAACGAAAAGAGTCTGGGCTCGATCTCGGGGATGGTGAAGCCGGAGACCGGGCAGGCGAACTTGGAGGAGAAGGTGATGCGGCGGGCCTCGCCGTTCTCCTCCTTCTCGTCGGCATATTCGAAGACGGCGATGCCGTCGGCGAGGTCGAGTGCCTGCTCCAGCGAATCCGCGAGGCGGGCGCCGAGATCGGGGCGGATGACGATGCGGTCGACGACGACGTCGATGTCGTGCTTGAACTTCTTGTCGAGCGCCGGCGCGTCCGGGATCTCGTAGAACTCGCCATTGACCTTGACGCGCTGGAAGCCGCGTTTCAGCCAGTCGGCCATCTCCTTGCGGAACTCGCCCTTGCGGCCGCGGACGACGGGCGCGAGCAGATAGCCGCGGGTCTTCTCCGGCAGCTCGACGAGGCGGTCGACCATCTGCTGCACGGTCTGGCTCTCGATCGGCAGGCCGGTCGCCGGCGAATAGGGGATACCGGTGCGGGCCCAGAGCAGGCGCATATAGTCGTGGATCTCGGTGACGGTGCCGACCGTCGAGCGCGGGTTCTTCGAGGTCGTCTTCTGCTCGATCGAGATCGCCGGCGAGAGCCCGTCGATCTGGTCGACATCGGGCTTCTGCATCATCTCGAGGAACTGGCGGGCATAGGCCGAGAGCGACTCGACATAGCGGCGCTGGCCTTCCGCATAGATCGTGTCGAAGGCGAGCGACGACTTGCCCGAGCCGGAAAGGCCGGTGAAGACGACGAGCTTGTCGCGCGGAATGGCGAGGTCGACATTCTTGAGATTGTGCTCGCGCGCGCCGCGCACGGAGATGACGCGCGCGTTCGGGTCGGCCGCACGGTTGCGGTCGAACATGTCTTCCAGCGTCGCGGCCTGTTCGGCGAGCGTGGTCTTGCGAGCCATGGTGGTGTCCGGTTGAGCCAAGTCGTAGAGATAGGGCAATCGCCGTGCCGTGCCAGTGCGGCCGGGCGCGAGGCCGGCATGAGTAGCACGCAGCCGTGGATGTTGCCGCATTGTTCTTGCGGGGTGTGCTGACAGCGATTGTCAGGAGCGTGGCAGGCTGCGGAAGTGCCGCCGGAGCAGGATCGCCGAGACGAGCATGGCGAGGGCCAGGGCGCCGGACAGGATCAGCGCCGCCGAGGCGCCATAGCGCTCGATCAGCAGCGCATAGCCGAGCGGCGCGGCGGCCGACAAGAAGAAGCCGGGCGCCAGCAACCGGCCGACATAGGCGCCATAGCTCTTCGGATCGAACAGCATCAGCGGCAGCGTGCCGCGCGTGATCGTCAGCACGCCGTTGCCGGCGCCATAGGCGAAGGCGAAGACGAGCGCCGCGAGGGCGCTCGCGCCGCCGGCGAGACCGACGACGAAGCAGAGCGGCAGCACCAGGCAGGCGACGAGGTTGAGGTCGAACGGGCTGGTGCGTGACCCGAACAAGACCTCGCCGAGCCGGGCCAGCGACTGTCCGATGCCGCGCGTCGCGCCGATCCAGACCGCGGCCGCGGCGGGCAGGCCGAGCCCGGCGAGAATGCCGATCATATGCGCCGACATGCCGGCGTTCAGGATGCCGGCGAAGGTGACGATCAGCGCATAGAGCAGGCCGGCGAGGCGGGTGTCGGCCGGGCTGATCGGGTTGACGGGCTTGGCCACAGCCGCGGCCGCGTCGGGAAGCAGCCGCGCCGATACGGCCGGCAGCATCAGATGCAAAGGCAGGGTGAGCAAGGCGAAGCCGGCATAGGCGAGGAGAGCGCCGCGCCAGCCGAACTGCTCGGCAAGCGCATGGCCGAGCGGCCAGAATACCGTCGAGGCGAGGCCGCCGAGCAAGGTGATCTGGGCGATCGGCCGGCGCGCGGCGCTGCCGCCGATCCGGGCCAGCGCCGCGAAGGCGGCGTCGTAGAGCGTGAGCCGCATGGCGAGGCCGAGGCAGAGCCAGGCGGCGTAATAGGCCGGAATCGTCTGGGCGAAGGCGAGGCCGGCGCAGCCGGCGGCGGTGAGCAGCGAGCCGGCGCACATCACCGTCCGGCCACCATGGCGGTCGATCAAGCGGCCGACCGCGCCGGAGGTCAGCCCCATCACCAGCAGGCCGGCCGAGAGCCCGCCATGGATGATCGCCTGCGACCAGCCGAGCTCGGCCGCGATCCGCTCGCCGAAGGCGCCGACCAGGTAGTAGGAGACGCCCCAGGAAATGAGCTGCGCCAGCCCGAGGCAGAAGACGGTGCTGCGGGAGATCATCGACTAAGATTCTCGGCAAGCCCCGCCGACCCGTTCCGAGTCGTCCCGGGCGACCGGAGGGAGACCCGGGACCCATGCCGGAACCTCACTCGGAAAGGCTCCGGAATGGATCCCGGATCTTCGCTTCGCTCCGTCCGGGATGACCCGAGATATTTGAAGGACGGCACTATCTCACCCCGCCAGGCAGCGTCTCGTCGCCGGACCCGAGGCTGCGCTGCATCAGCACGGTGTCGACCCAGCGGCCGAGCTTGAAGCCGACCGAACGCAAGGTGCCGACCGGCTCGAAGCCGAAGCGGCGATGCAGGCCGATCGAGCTCGCATTGCCGCTGTCGCCTATCACCGCCAGCATCTGCCGCCAGGGTCCGGTCTCGCAGCGGGCGATCAGCCCCGAAAGCAAGGCGCCGCCGATGCCGCGGCCCGCCTGTCCTTCGGCGACATAGACCGAATCCTCGACCGTGTGGCGATAGGCCGGCCGGGGGCGATAGCCGCTGGCATAGCTGTAGCCAACGACGCGGCCATCAAGCTCGGCGGCGAGATAGGGCAGGCCGAGCCCCAGCACCGCCTGCCGGCGCGCCAGCATCTCCTCGACGCTCGGCGGCGTCTCCTCGAAGCTGGCAAGGCCGGTGAGGACATGGTGGGTGTAGATCGCCTGAATCGCGCCCATGTCGTCTTCGCATGCGTCGCGGACGAGAAGGGGCAGGGCAGAGCGGCCGGCGGGCTCGGAGGTCGTCATCGCAATCGTCCGGCCCGGCAGGGCCGCCTTTCCATATAGGGCGCCCGGTCAGCGCTTCATGCCGTGTCACACGGGCGAACCCACCCAAGAACCTTTCAGCCCTCATCCTGAGGAGCGATCCGCAGGATCGCGTCTCGAAGGATGCTCCAGCTGGTTCCGGAGCCTCCTGGGGCATCCTTCGAGACGCCGCTGCGCGGCTCCTCAGGATGAGGGCTTGGGGGATTCGATCAAGGAATCTCTGACAGCAGCCTTCATCCCGCACACCAGATCTTGCTCATCGCCCGCGCCCCGCCGCGGCCCGGTTCTGCCCCGAGCCACGAGGCCAACTTGCACTTTGCCGCCTCATAAATGAAGCTTCTCAAAATTATGCAGAGCATGAGAATTTCTTTGATATGCGCAAGCTTCGCCTCGACCAGCTCGACAGCTTTCGCCAGGTCATCGCACTCGGCAGCTTCTCGGCAGCGGCCGAGAGGCTCGGCCTGAGCCAGCCGGCGGTCAGCCTGCAGATCCGCGAGCTCGAGCGCCGGCTCGGCGTGCTGCTGATCGAGCGGGTCGGTCGCCGCGCCCAGCCGACGGCCGCGGGCGTCGAGCTGCTCGATCATGCCGGGCGGATCGAGGCGGCGGTGGCGGCGGCGCGCGAGGCCATGGCGCGGCACGCGACCGGAGCGATGGGCCGTGTCCGGATCGGCACCGGAGCGACCGCCTGCATCTTCCTGCTGCCGCCGGTGCTGCGCGAATTGCGCCAGCGCCATCCGACGCTCGAGATCACCGTCAGCACCGGCAACACCTCTGACATCGTCAAGGCGATCGAGGACAATCAGATCGACATCGGTCTGGTCTCGCTGCCGGCCGCCGGCCGCAGCCTCGACGTCACGCCGCTGCTCGACGACGAGTTCGCCGTGATCGCACCGCCGGGTATGGAGCTGCCGGCGCGATTGACGCCCGAAGCGCTGGCGCGCCTGCCGGTGCTGCTGTTCGAGCCGGGCGGCATCACCAGGCGGATCGCCGACGAGTGGTTCGCCCGCGCCGGCGTGACGCTCAGGCCGGTGATGTCGCTCGGCAGCGTCGAGGCGATCAAGCGGCTGGTCGGCGCCGGCCTCGGCTGCGCCATCCTGCCTGGCATGGCGGTGCGCGGCGAAAGCGACGGGCTGGTCGTGCGGTCCCTGTCGCCGCGCGTGCATCGCACGCTCGGCCTCGTCCTGCGCAAGGACAAGCCGCTGCATCGCGGCCTGCGCGAGACGCTGAAGGCGCTGCGGGCGCTCGGAACTTTGGACTGAACGTCGTTCGGAACCAAAGCCCTCATCTTGAGGAGGCCCGAAAGGGCCGTCTCGAAGGATGCTCCAGCTGGTTCCGGAGCCTCCTGAAGCATCCTTCGAGACGCCGCTTGGCGGCTCCTCAGGATGAGGGCTGAGAGTAAGGTCGCTTTTCGCTTTGTGCTGCTGACAGGCCCGGTCAGGCGCGCGGTTCATGTCATCCGCCGTTTGCGCAGTGCCCATGACTTGAAAGCGGCGCTAATGTTTTCGCCTATCAGGGCGGAACATTTCGTCCGCTTTCGCGCTTCGTGGACATGCCGGAAAGTCAGGTGCCATGATCGGGCACGGCAACCAGCGGGGGATCATCGTGATGAAAGCCGTTCTGCGAGGGGCAGCGCTGCTGCTCGGCTTAGGCCTGACCGCTCCTGGTCTCGCCTGCGAGCTCGATCGCCCGCTGAAGATGGCGGGGCTCGACTACGATTCCGCCGCCTTCCACACCGCCGTCGCCAGCGCCATCGCGGAGAAGGGTTTCGGCTGCAAGGTCGAGCGCGTGCCCGGCGTGATCGCGCCGCTGGTCAACGGCCTCGGCCGCGGTGATGTCGACATCGTCATGGAGATCTGGCTGGCCAACCCGGTCGAGGCCTGGGTCAAGGAGGCCGCCGCCGGCAAGGTCGAGCCGCTCGGCACGACATTCCCGGATGCCAACGAAGGCTGGTTCGTGCCGCGCTATCTGGTCGCTGGTCCCGACGCCAAGGCGCCGGAGCTGAAATCGGTTCAGGACCTCAAGCGCTACAAGGATCTGTTCGCCGACCCCGACGAGCCCGGCAAGGGGCGTTTCTATAATTGCGTGGCGGGCTGGGTCTGCGAGGGCATCAACAGCAAGAAGCTGGTCGCCTACGGGCTGGCTGGCGATTTCACCAATCTCCGCGGCGGCTCCGGCGAGGCGATCGTCGCCGCCGTCGAATCCGCCCTGAAGCGCAAGCGGCCGGTCGTGTTCTATTATTGGGGGCCGAGCTGGCTGCTGGGCGCCTATGACCTGGTCAAGCTCGACGAGCCGGCTTTCGACCAGGCGATCTGGGACGAGCTGAAGGCGAGCGACGCCCCCAAGCGCGCCACCGCCTATCCGGTGAGCCGCGTCGTCATCGGCGCCAATATCGAACTCGCCAGGAAGGCGCCGCAGCTCGCCGGCTTCTTCAAGAAGTACACCACCACCGCCGAGCTGACCTCCAGGATGCTCGCCGAGGCGCGAGAAAAGGGCCAGTCGCCCGAGCAGCAGGCGCTCGTCTTCCTCAAGACGCAGCCGGATGTCTGGAAGGCATGGTTGCCGGCCGATGTCGCCAGCAAGGTCGCATCCGGCCTGTGACACCGGACTGGTTGCCGGATTTCGGCAAGGCGCTGCAAAGGCTGGTCAACCAGGCTGTCGATGCTGTCGTCACCGGCTATGGCGACGATCTCGACGGCTTCAGCAGGCTGCTGACGGCGCCGGTCCGCGGTGTCGAGATGCTCCTCCTGCTCATACCCGTGCCGGTTTTCGTCCTGTTCGTCGCCGCGGGAGCCTGGCTCGCGCGGCGCAGCCTCGGCTTTGTGCTCGCGATGGCGAGCCTGCCGCTGATCCTCGCCGGGCTCGGCGTCTGGACCGAGGCGATGCAGACGCTTTCGCTCGTCATCGTCGCGGTGGTGCTGGTCGTCCTTATCGGCCTGCCGCTCGGTGTCGCCGCGGCCCGTCTGCCGCGCTTGGCGCGGGCCCTCGCGCCCGTCTACGACCTGATGCAGACGATTCCCAACTTCGTCTACCTGATCCCGGTGGCGATGCTGCTCGGGCTGGGGCGGGCGCCTGCGCTGCTGGCGACCTTGATCTACGCGCTGCCGCCCTTCGCACGGCTGACCGAACTCGGCTTGCGCGGCATCGATATCGGCATGGTCCAGGCCGCCCAGGCTCTCGGCCTGCGCCCGCGCCAAACGCTTTGGCTGATCGAATTGCCTCTGGCGCGGCCCGTCATCCTGCAGGGGCTCAACCAGGCGATCATGCTGTCGCTCGCCATGGTCGTCGTCGCCTCGATGATCGGCGCCAAGGGGCTGGGCGAAGTCGTGCTTCTCGGCCTGCAGCGCGCCGATCCCGGCCTCGGCTTCGTCGGGGGGCTCGCGGTCGTCGCGCTCGCGATCCTGCTCGACCGCATGGCGCAGGCGATCCTGGGTGAGCGGCGGCCGCCTCTGTGACGAGCGCGGTTAGCCGGTTTGCGCTGCTGACAGCTTTGGTCAGTCGCCCGGTTGCGCCCTGCTTGGCGCTTCGGCACGGTGCCGGCCGACACGGGAGAGGGCGCTGCGATGTACGGATTGATCGGGAAGATGCGCGCCAAGCCCGGCGAGCGCGAGGCGCTGATCGGCTATATCCTCGAGAGCAGCGACACCATGCCCGGCTGCCTGAGCTATGTCGTCGCCCGCGATCCGGGCGATGCCGATGCGATCTGGGTGACCGAGGTCTGGGACCGCGAGGACAGTCACAAGGCCTCGCTCGCTCTGCCGGCGGTGCAGGCGGCGATCGCCAAGGCCAAGCCGATCATCGCCGGCTTCGACAGCCATGTCGTCACGCAGCCGGTCGGCGGTTTCGGGCTGGCGAAGGGCTGAGCGCTCGGCGGGCCGCCTCTCCCTTCTCCCCTTGCGGGAGAAGGTGGCCCGAAGGGCCGGATGAGGGGTCGCATAGGTCTGGACGGTATCGAGAAATGTCGCGCGCGCCAGCGGTCAGCGTCGCGCGACCCCTCACCCTAGCCCTCTCCCGCAGGGGGAGAGGGGACAGGTCGCGCTCTGTCGATTGCGGTACCCGCCTTCCGCTCTCCAGCCGCACGGTCTAAGACCCTCGCGTCGAAGCCTCGCGAGCCTGCCATGACCCCGACGGATCTCCGCAAACTCACCATCTTGCCGCCGGCGGCGGCGCTGACCGGCCGCGTCATGCCGCCCGGCTCGAAGTCGATCACCAACCGGGCGCTGCTGGTCGCGGCGCTGGCCAAAGGCACCAGCCGGCTCAGCGGCGCACTGAAGAGCGACGACACCCGCTATATGGCCCAGGCCCTTAGGGATATGGGCGTCGAGATCGCCGAGCCCGACGACACCAGCTTCATCGTCACCAGCGACGGAAAGCTGCGGGTGCCCAAGGCGCCGCTCTTCCTCGGCAATGCCGGCACCGCGACGCGCTTCCTGACGGCGGCGGCGGCGCTGGTCGACGGCAAGGTCGTCGTCGATGGCGACGAGCATATGCGCAAGCGGCCGATCGCACCGCTGATCGCAGCGCTCACCCGGCTCGGCGTCGCGATCGAGGCGCCGAGCGGCTGCCCGCCGGTGACCATCCAGGGGCAGGGCGGCTTCGACGGCGGGCTGGTCGAGGTCGATGGCGGCCTCTCCAGCCAGTACGTCTCGGCGCTGCTGATGGCCGGCGCCTGCGCACGCAATCCGGTCGATGTCGTGCTGACCGGCCAGGAGATCGGCGCGCGCGGCTATGTCGACCTGACGCTGGCGACGATGCGGGCCTTCGGCGCCGAGGTGTCGGAGCCGGACAGCGGCGGCTGGCGGATCGCGCCGACCGGCTATATCGCGACCGATTACCTGATCGAGCCCGATGCCTCGGCCGCGACCTATCTCTGGGCGGCGGAAGTGCTGACCGGCGGCACGATCGATCTCGGCGTGCCGGCTTCCGCCTTCACCCAGCCCGACGCCAAGGCGCATGCGCTGATCGCCGCCTTCCCGAACCTGCCGGCCGAGATCGACGGCTCGCAGATGCAGGATGCGGTGCCGACGCTGGCCGTGCTCGCCGCCTTCAACCAGACGCCGGTGCGCTTCGTCGGCATCGCCAACCTGCGCGTCAAGGAATGCGACCGCGTCGCGGCGCTGGCGCAGGGCCTGTCGCGGATCAGGCCGGGGCTCGGCGTGGAGGAGGGCGACGATCTCGTCGTCGCCGCCGATCCGGCGCTGGCCGGCCAGACCTTGCCGGCGGAGATCGACACCTTCGCCGATCACCGCATCGCCATGAGCTTCGCACTGGCGGGGCTGAAGATCGGCGGCATCACCATCCTCGACCCCGCTTGCGTCGCGAAGACCTATCCGGATTACTGGCGCGCGCTCGGCTCGCTCGGCGTGCGCTTCGAGGGCGAGCTGCCGTAGGAGATCTGTCGATTTGCCGCTGCCAAGCGCTGACTGCGGCAGTTCCGTCATTGCGAGCATTGCGAAGCAATCCAAGGCCGTTGAGCGAGCCCTCCTGGATTGCTTCGCAATGCTCGCAATGACGAGGGTGCGTTTGTTCAGGCCGCGTCGAACCGGCAAGCAATCGTGCTAGGCTGCGGTGACGATTTAGGTATTTGAGCCAGAGCATGATGGCGGCGAGGGTGACGAAGCCCATGAAGGTGGCCGCCAGCTTGTCGTATCGTGTGGCGATGCGGCGGAAGTGCTTGATGCGGCTGAAGAAGCGCTCGACGCGGTTTCGTTCCTTGTAGAGGAGCCGATCATAGGCGTGTTGTCGCTTACGATGGCGGCGGGGCGGGACGACGGGATCGCCGCCCTGCTGGATGATCTTCAGATAGAGCCGATCGGCGTCATAGGCCTTGTCGGCCAGGACGGATTGAGCGGCGACGCCGTCGATCAGGTCACAGGCCGGAGCCATGTCGTTCTGCTGACCCGGCCCCAGCAGGATGCGAACCGGCAGGCCCAGCGCGTCTACGCAGACGTGGATCTTGGTGCCGAAGCCGCCACGAGACCGGCCAAGCGCCTGGGCGTCCGGTCCCCCCTTTTTCGCCGCGCGCCGGCGGCTTGGGCATGGGCGCGGATGACCGTGGCGTCCAGCATGACCCATTCCAGGTCGGGCTCAGCGGCCACCGCCTCGAACAGGCGATTGAGCACGCCCATCTCGATCCAGCGGTAATAGCGCCGCTTGGCCGTTTGATAGGGCCCAAATCGCGTGGGCAGATCACGCCACCGACCGCCTGACCGCGCCATCCACAACAGCGCGTCCACGAACAACCGGCCATTGCTGCGCGGCCCCCGCTTGCCCTTGCGGCCGCCAGGCACGAATGGCTCGATGCGCGCCCATTGATCGTCCCGAAGAACCTCGCCTTCCAACACCGCCTCTAAAAAGCAGCGTTGAATCAGAACCGCGGGCCGTCGGGAACCCTAAATCGTCACCACGACCTAGAACGGGATGTCGTCGTCGAGATGGCTCGACGAGCGAGAACCGCCGCTGCTGCTGCCGCCGCTCGCCATCGCCGGCTGGCGCGAGCCGCCGCCGACCGGGCTCGACCGGCCGAAGGAGCCGCCCGACGAACCCTCGTCGCCATAGCCGCCGCTGCCGCCACCAGCCTCGTCGCCGCCCTGGCCGCGGCTGTCGAGGATGGTGAGCTCGCCGCGGAAACGCTGCAGCACGATCTCGGTCGTGTATTTCTCGACGCCCTGCTGGTCCTGCCATTTGCGGGTCTGGAGCTGGCCCTCGATGTAAATCTTCGAGCCCTTCTTCAGATACTGCTCGGCGACCTTGGCGAGATTCTCGTTGAAGATCACCACCGAGTGCCACTCGGTGCGCTCCTTGCGCTCGCCCGACTGCTTGTCGCGCCAGGTTTCCGAGGTGGCGATCCTGAGATTGACCACCGGCTCGCCGCTGCCGAGGCGCCGCACCTCGGGGTCGCGCCCGAGATTGCCGACCAGAATGACCTTGTTGACGCTACCAGCCATGACAGGCTCCGTTTCCTGCGCACTTCACCACAAACCCGGCCGATCGACCGGAGCCGGACCCTAGCCGGCCATGCGGCCACTATCAACGATGTTCCTGTTTTGTTCAAGACTCTTTTCGCGCCTTGTCCCCGACAAAAAATTCGAGCTTTCCGAGGGCTGGTGAACGGACCAGGACGATCTGCAAACGGCAGGGCTGCGAGCGAGCCGCGGCCGCCATCGCCACGGCTTCAATAGCCGAACTGCTCGCGCAGGATACGCTCGTCCAGGCTGTGGCCGGGATCGTGCAGCATGACGAGGTCGAGCGAGCGGTCGATCGCGATCGAGACCGAGATGACATTGTCGATCTGGGTGTGGTCGGCGACGGCGCTGACCGGGCGCTTGTCGGCCTCCATCACCGCGATCGTCACCTTGGCGTGGTCGGGCAGGAGCGCGCCGCGCCAGCGCCGCGGCCGGAATGGCGAGAGCGGGGTGAGCGCCAGCAGCGGCGCATCGAGCGGCAGGATCGGGCCATTGGCCGAGAGGTTGTAGGCGGTCGAGCCGGCCGGCGTCGCGACCAGCACGCCGTCGGCGACGAGCTCGGACAAGCGCACCTGTCCGTCGACCGAGAGCCGCAGCTTCGCCGCCTGGTAGGAGCGGCGGAACAGCGAGACCTCGTTGATGGCGCGCGCTTCGACGCGCTTCCCGTCGCGATTGACCGCCGTCATCACCAGCGGGTGGACGACGCTGCGCTGCGCCGCCTCGAGCTTCTGGCGCAGGCCGCGCTCGCGGAACTCGTTCATCAGGAAGCCGACCGAGCCGCGGTTCATGCCATAGATCGGCTTGGCCGTGCCCATGAAGCGATGCAGCGTCTGCAGCATCAGCCCGTCGCCGCCGAGCGCGACGATCACCTCGGCCTGCGCCGGATCGGCGTCGCCGTAGCGCTCGACCAGCTTGACCCGCGCGGCTTCAGCCTCGGCGGTGTCGCTGGCGACGAAGGAGATGGCGGCGAAGCGCTCGGTCATCGCTGGTATCCGGTCGGCGGTATCTAGAGCACGCGCCGATCAGATTGCAACGCAATCCGATCGGATAACGCGTACTCTATCAATGATTTAGAGACGGATTCACCGATCAGGTTGATTCAGCCTGATCGGATCCGGCTCAAGGGCCGGTCTAGCATGGCCTCGGACAGGATCGCGAGCCGCCTTGCGAACATGCCGCAAAAAGAAAGGCCGAGGCGCATACCCCGGCCTTTCTCCAGCGGATGCGCGAGGGTCTCAGATCGCGCTGCTCCACTGCAGCGGCACGAGTTCGAAGCCATTGCCGGCCTTGGCGATATGGCCGGTGGCGGGGAAGGGAGCGTGGTAGAAGGCGACCTGCATCTTGTCGGCCACGGCCATGTCGAGCAGCTTGCGGCGGGTGGCGGCCGCCTGCGGCCCGTCCATGTCGAACACCGCCGACCAGTCGGGATTGCGCACGAACAGGGCCGGGTGGTTGGTGGTGTCCGACATCACCATCAGCTTGCCGCTGCCGGAAGAGACGGCGTAGACCGTGTGGCCGGGCGTATGGCCGGGAGCGGCGATCGCGGTCACGCCCGGCAGGATCTCCTTGCCGGCCTCGTACTGCTTCACATCCTTGGCGACCGGGCCGAAGACGCGGCGCACGCCGGCGAAGGCGCCCTTCATCGCCTCGGGGGCGGCGTTCATCTTGGCGTCGTCCATCCAGAACGCCCATTCGGCCGCCGGCACCATCACCTCGGCGTTCGGGAAGACGGCGCTGCCGTTCTTGAGCCGGAAGCCGTTGATGTGGTCGCCGTGGAAATGGCTGAAGACCACGGTCGAGACGTTCTTGGGGTCGAGCCCGGCGGCCTGGAAGTTCTTCATCCAGGCGCCCGAGGTCGGCGCGCCGGAATCGCCGTTGCCGGTGTCGATCAGAGTGAGCTTGTCGCCGATCTGCAGCGCCAGTGTGGTGAAGGTGATCGAGAGCGCGTCGCTGGGCAGATAGGCCTGCTCCATCGCCTTCTTGACGTCGGCGAGTTCGGCATTGCGGACGAAGCCCTCGAGTGGGCGCTTGGCGAAGCCGTCATTGAGGGCGGTGACGGTGATGTCGCCGACCTTGTAGCGGTAGAAGCCGGGATTCTGGTTCGCGGCAGCTCCTTGCGCGTGGGCCGGCGCGAGGCCGGTGGGCAGATCGAGCGCGGCTGCGGCGGCAAGTGCGCCGGCACCCGCCATCACGGTGCGGCGCGAGGGTTCGAAACGGGCCATGATCAGGCTCCAACAACGAGAAGGGCACGACCTCCCCCGGATGGCGCCCCGCCAACCGGCATCATGCCCTGGGCATCGGCTTGCCCGAGCGTCAAACTAGCTGCCGCGACAACGCCTTCAACCGCCGTGTGATTGCCCAAGGTCAACTTTCCGTGAGCCTGCCACGATGGCGTGGGTCGATGCGGAGGATTGAATCGATCTATCCGGCGAAGCCGCCTCGCCGTTGAAATGGAAACCGTTTTACGAATCGGCCTGCTCGATGCGGCGCCTGGCGAAGGCCTTGAGCAGGGCGGCGCAGAGGGCGAGCGAGGCGAGGGCGCCCTGACCGGAGCAGCCGGCGACCAGCGCCTCATAGGTCTGCTCCTCGGTGGCGACCGATTGCAGGCTCCAGTTCCAGTCGGGAGCCTTCTGCCGGATGATGTTGACCGCGACGTCGATCTCGGCGCTGATCCGGCCGATCGCCTTCCAGAGCGAGCCCTGCTGGTAGATGCCGCCGGGCGGGGTGCGTGGGGCGAGCAGATTGGTCGGCTTGCGGCGCACGGTGAAACCGAGTGCCTCGTAGATGTCGGCATCGAGACTGCGGTCGGGTCGGCCGGTGCGCTCGCAGCGCTCAGCGAGAGCGAGCAATTGGTCGCGCTGGTCGGCAGAAGTCATCGCTCGGCAGGCTCCGATCGTCTCCGTCGTCGCGGCGGCATGTCCTAGCAAACGACAGGTCACAGGGATCAGGGTGGTGCCGGCGGAGAGGATCGAACTCCCGACCTTCGGTTTACAAAACCGCTGCACTACCGCTGTGCTACGCCGGCCCTTGCGCTGCGGTATCAGGCCGATGCGGCGAGGGCAAGATCGACGGGCGACAGACTGAAGCGGGGATGATCTCCTTGCAAATCGGAGCGTGAGGCGCGAACGCGCCCTCGATCCTGCCCTCATGGGCAGGGTCGAAATGCGGTTCTGAGGGAAACGAAACCGATAATCCCGGTTGGGCATGGCGGCGTTCACTCGCCCGTAACCATCTAAGTCGATGCTTTTTCAGAAGCCTTGCCTTGAGATGTGCCCATGCTGACCCGTCGGTCCTTTACCTTGTCGTCCCTTTCCATCGTCGCCCCCGGGCTGTCTGGCTGCGGCGGAGGCAGCATCGTGGCGTTGCCGGATATCGCTCCGAGCCGGCCGGCCCTGACACGCACGTTGGCGCGCCCGAACTATGCGCAGGTCTACATCGAATATCCGGGCGAGCGCTTTCCGGTGCCGGCGATCGATTATGCGAGCATCGAGCCGCGCTATCTGCGCCAGACCGTCGAGTTCCGCCGGGCCGAGCCGCCGGGCTCGATCGTCGTCGATCCCGGCTCCTATCATCTCTACTTCGTCGAATCGCAGGGCGTCGCGACGCGTTACGGTGTCGGCGTCGGCCGCGAGGGCTTCGGCTGGACGGGGGTGGCGAAGATCAACATGAAGCGGGACTGGCCCGACTGGGTGCCGCCGCAGGAGATGATCGAGCGCGATCCGCAGATCAGGGCCCAGCTCGAGCCGACGCCGCGCGGCCCCGGCGTCCGCGGCGGGCCGAAGAGCCCGCTGGGCGCCCGCACCCTCTATCTCTTCGGCGAGGGGCGTGACCTCGGCTACCGCATCCACGGCACGACCGAGCCGTATACCGTCGGCACCAACGTCTCCTCGGGCTGTATCCGGATGATCAACCAGGACATCATCCACCTTTACGCCCGCGTCGCGCTGGGAACGCCGGTCACGGTTCTGCCGGTGTGACACTCGTCGCCCGTCGGATCGCGGGCGGCGGCAATTGGCGAACCGGTGCGCTTCCTTCGCTCCTATCCACGGCGGCAAAGTCCATCGCTATCGTCGTCAGCGATGCCTGCGTCGGGCTTTAGCACGAGCATGAGCATGTGCTCCTGCTCGCCCAACGTGCCCGCCCATTGGCGTGACGCGGATTGATTTCAGCTCGTGCCGATGCTGGGCGCAGCGGGGACTCCGGCCTTCCACCAACAGAAAAGCCCCGCCCTTTCGGGCGGGGCTCGTCAGGATCGGCAGGGCCGAGCTTGGCTGAAGGATCAGCCGCCCTCGTGGGTGAGGATGTCGCGATCCTTGGTCTCGGGCACGAAGAGCAGGCCGATGACGAAGGTCATCATCGCGATCACGATCGGGTACCAGAGGCCGTAGAAGATGTCGCCGGTGCCGGCCACCATGGCGAACGAGGTCGCCGGCAGCAGGCCACCGAACCAGCCGTTGCCGATATGGTAGGGCAGCGACATGCCGGTGTAGCGGATGCGGGTCGGGAAGAGCTCGACCAGCGCCGCCGCGATCGGGCCGTAGACCATGGTCACGTAGATGACGAGCACGGTCAGGATCGCGATGATGGTCAGCGACTGGGCGCTGAACAACGCGTTGAGGAAGCCGGTCTTGACGATGCGGGCATCGCCCGCCGCCGGATAGCCGGCTGCGACTGCCTCCTTGGCGAGGGCTGCCGCGAAGGTCGCGTCGATTGCGAGGTCCTTGCCGTTGACGGTGACCTTGGCCGGCGTGCCAGCCGGGGCCGGGGCCTGGGTGTAGACGATCGCCTGTGTGGCCAAGGTGCGACGGGCGACGTCGCAAGGCTGGGTGAAGGTGCGCACGCCGACCGGATCGAAGACCGAGCCGCAGGTGGCGGGATCGGCGACGACCTGGACCTTGACGTTGGCATGCGCCGCGGCGAGGCCGGGATTGGCGGCCTTGGTCAGCGCACCGAACAGCGGGAAATAGGTCAGCGCCGCGATCAGGCAGCCGGCCAGGATGACCGGCTTGCGGCCGATCCTGTCGGACAGCGAGCCGAAGACGATGAAGCCGCCGGTGCCGAGGATGAGCGACCAGGCGATCAGCACGTTCGAGGTGTAGAGATCGACCTTGAGGATGCTCTGGATGAAGAACAGCGCGTAGAACTGGCCGGTGTACCAGACCACGGCCTGGCCGGCGGTGAGGCCGAACAGCGCGAGCAGTGCGATCTTGGCGTTCTTCCACTGGCCGAAGGCTTCCGACAGCGGCGCCTTCGAGCCGGTGCCCTCTTCCTTCATCTTCTGGAAGGCCGGCGATTCCTGCATCTGGAGGCGAATCCAGACCGAGATCGCGAGCAGGAAGATCGAGGCGAGGAAGGGAATGCGCCAGCCCCAGGCGGCGAAGTCAGCTTCACCCATGGTGGTGCGGATGCCGAGGATGACGATCAGCGAGAGCAGCAGGCCGAGCGTCGCCGTGGTCTGGATCCAGGAGGTGTAGAAACCGCGCCGTCCCGGAGGCGCATGCTCAGCGACATAGACCGCCGCACCGCCATATTCGCCGCCGAGCGCGAGGCCCTGCAGCATGCGCAGCGCGATCAGGGCCACCGGTGCGATCCAGCCGATCGAGGCATAGCTCGGCAGCAGGCCGACCAGGAAGGTCGAGGCGCCCATGATCACGATGGTGACGAGGAAGGTGTATTTGCGGCCGATCAGGTCACCGAGCCGGCCGAAGAACAGCGCGCCGAAGGGGCGCACGAGGAAGCCCGCCGCGAAGGCGAGCAGGGCGAAGATGGCGCGGGTGTTCGGATCGAAGGCCGAGAAGAAATGCGCGCCGATCATCGCGGCGAGCGAACCGTAGAGGTAGAAATCGTACCATTCGAAGACCGTGCCCAGCGAGGAGGCCAGAATGACCTTCTTCTCTTCTCTGGTCATCGGCCGTGGCCCTGCGGCCGCCGATGCTTGTGCCATGCTCATGAAGCGCTCCCGTCTTACGTTCCCCGGGCGCCACAGACCATCTGCTGCGCCCTCGTGCCGCCTTCCGGCGGTTCTTCGCTTGGAGCCGGCGCCAGGGCCGACTCAGGATAAAGGCCTTGGAAAAGCCAAGTTTGATGGGCTACGAATGCTGCCACCCCCGGCAATCTTCAACCGAGCACTTGGTCTTGCACCGAAAGGCGTAAGACGAAGGATTGAGCGTTCGGCCGTGCTGATGCGGCTCCATGACTCGCCATGGGCGAGCCGGGCGATTAACTTCTCGCCAACCATTTCGCGGCGCTCAGCCGCGAAGGGATGCAGGAGGAGTCAGCCATGAAACGCGATGCTGGCCTGCCGCTCACCGTGCTGCTCGCCGGGCTGTGTCTTGCCGCTTCCCCGGCCGCTGCGGCGCCGGGCTTCGTGGCGGCCCCGGCGTCCGGAGTAGCGGGTCCCGCTCCACGGTTTGCGTCGATGCGGCCGATCGCGCGGCCTGGCCACGTCCACCGCCGCCATGCTGGTTTCTATGGCGGTGGCTATCCCGGCTTCTATGGCTGGCCCGGCGGCCAGCAGCAGACCGTGGTCGTGCTCCCGGAAGTGAGCGAGCCGCCGCCAGCGAAGGAACCCTCCGTGCCCGTCGCGATCGGCATTCCGCGGCCGCCCGCGGCCGATCCGGTGCTGTACCGGATCGAAGAGCGCAACGGGCGCCCGGTCGTACGGGTCATGCGCTTCAGCAGCGACGGCCGGGTGGCCCGGCGCTGAGCTTCAGCCGCGCCGGGTTGCGGCGTAGAGCGCGATCGCGGTGGCGTTCGAGACGTTGAGGCTCTTGATCGCGCCGGGCATATCGAGCCGGGCGAGGTGGTCGCAAAGCTCGCGCGAGCGCTGGCGCAGGCCCTTGCCCTCGGCGCCCATCACCAGGACGAGCGGGCGGCGTAAGCTGACCTCGTCGAGCGAGACGTCGCCTTCCGAATCGAAGCCGAGCCGCAGGAAGCCGCGCTCGCCGAGCTTGCCCAGCGCATCCCCCAGATTCTTCACCGCGACCAGCGGCACGTGCTCGAGCGCGCCGGAGGCCGATTTCGCCAGCACGCCCGTCGCCGCCGGCGAATGGCGGATGGTGACGATCACGGCGGCGACGGCGAAGGCCGCGGCCGAGCGCAGGATCGCCCCGACATTGTGCGGGTCGGTGATCTGGTCGAGCGCCAGCACGATCGCATCGTCCGGCAGGCTGTCGAGATCGGGCGAGGGCAGGGGATCGCAGACGAGATAGAGCCCCTGATGCACCGCGTCGGGCGTCAGCAGCCGGTCGATTTGCGAGGGCCGGACCATTTCCGGTTCGATCGGCAATTCGCCGATCTCCTCGACCAGGCGCTTCAGCGCGTTCTCGGTGGCGAGAAGCTTGCGGAAGCGCCGTTGCGGATTGCGCAGCGCCTCGATCACCGGATGGGCGCCATAGAGGATCGCCTCGTCGATCTCGCCGGGCCGGTGCGGCGGCGGGCCGTCGCGGTGAGGGCGGCCTTGGCGGCTCTGGAAACGGGGGCGGGACGGGGCGGACATCATGGCTCCGGAAAGGTGACGCCATGCCCTGCCATGGCGCGGCCGGCTTGGCCAGCCCGAAGGCCGGGACGAGGGATTTTCACCTGGCTCATTGCAAGGAGACTATGCCGATGAAGAAGCCGAATGAACGCCTGTTCGTGGTGACCGGCGGCCCCCGGTGCCGGCAAGACCACGTTGCTTGCAGCGCTGGCCGCCGCCGGCCATGCGGTCGCGCCGGAAGCGGGGCGGGCGATCATCCGCGACCAGCTTGCGATCGACGGGCCGGCCTTGCCCTGGCGTGACCGGGCGCTGTTCGCCGAGCTGATGCTCGGCTTCGACATGCGCTCCCATGACGAGGCCCAGGCGAGTCCGGCAACCGTCTTCTTCGACCGTGGCGTCCCCGACACCGTAGGTTATCTGCGCCTGTGCGGGATCGAGGTGCCGGAGCATTTCGACCGGGCGGCTCGCGCCTTCCGTTACGCTTCGATCGTCCTTGCCGCGCCGCCCTGGCGCGAGATCTATGCGCAGGACGCCGAGCGCAAGCAGGATTTCGCCGAGGCCGAACGCACCTATGACGCGGTTACTGCAGCCTATCGCGACCATGGCTACGAACTGGTCGAACTGCCGCGCGCCGATGTCGCGACCCGCGCCGCCTTCGTGCTGGAGCGCGTGCGAGGTCTCACTTCTGGATTCCTCGGCGACAGGCGCGCGGGCGGGTAACCCCTCCCCCTTGTGGGGAGGGGCAGGGGTGGGGGTCGGAAAGCCGGAGCGATTGGCCGGACCTGATGGCGCTGTTGCCGCTGCCAAACCCCGTTTCCTGCCGACGATCGCCAGGCGGCGCCACCCCCATCCCCATCCCTTCCCCACAAGGGGGAAGGGGGAAGCCAAGGCGATCGGCCTTGCACGGAGGAATCCTTTCGGGCGGCAGCGATCTGATCTAGGCTGAAGCCTCGTCACCGCGCTCGGGAGGCGCGCCGTGGAAGGAAGCAAGGAAGCCGGCGCTATGCGCTCCGGCCGGACGCTGAACCATCTGGTGCCCGGGCGCGATTGCGGCGACTGCGTCGCCTGTTGCGAGGTGCTGCGCATCGTCGATCCGGAAGTCGGCAAGCCGGCCGGCGTGATGTGCCGCCACAATACCGGCAAGGGCTGCAGCATCCATGCGACGCGGCCGGAGATCTGCCGGAGCTGGTTCTGCCTGTGGCGCCGCATCGATGCCATGCCGGACGAGGCACGGCCGGACCGCAGCGGCGTGATCTTCTGCCTCGAGGGCGAGGACGGCCATCCGAATCCGTTCGCCCGCTTCTGCGTGGTGGCGCGGCCGGTCGCGAGCCCGCGGGCGCTGTGCAGTGCGCTGGTCAGGCAGGTCGTCGCCATGTTCGCCCGCCAGGGCGAGTTGCCGGTCTGGGTGCACCGCCATGGCGTGCGCAGCCTCATTCATCCGCCGCCCGATCTCGCCGACGCGATCGAGCGGCCGGAGGCGACGCCGTTCCAGGCCTTCGTCCCGGCTGCGCTCGCCTGGCGCAGGCGCCATCGCGCCATCTGGCCGCAGGGCTGAGCGGGGCATCCCGACGATTGCTTGTCGGCGGATCCTTTTTTGGCGTTGACAGCCGGCTGACCTCTCCTCATAAGTCCGCCCGCGCCTACCGCCCTTCACAAAAGTGAAACAGGCGGTTGCGGCCGGCCTTCGGGTCAGCCTGCGGCAAGGCGGGGGAATGTCCCGAGCGGCAAAGGGGGCGGACTGTAAATCCGCTGGCTATGCCTTCGCAGGTTCGAGTCCTGCTTCCCCCACCACCTTGCCTTTGAGCGTTGGTTTTTTCAGTCCTTCGGCGCCACGCCCGCACCCGATATCAGGTGCGGGAACAAGTATTCGCCTTTGCTCGGCGCGTTATCGCAATGGCGGCGCGTAGAGCACGCCGCCCATGTTCCAGAGCTGGTTGAGGCCGCGCGGGATGGCGAGCTGCGAGCCGGTGCCGAGGTTGCGCTCGTAGATCTCGGCATAGTTGCCGGTCGCCTTGACCGCCCGGATCGCCCAATCGGCGTTGAGGCCGAGCGCCTTGCCGAAATCGCCTTCGGCGCCGGTGAAGCGGCGCACATCCGGCTTCTGCGATTTGAGGGCTTCGTCGACATTGGCGGCCGCGATGCCGAGTTCCTCGGCATTGACCAGGGCGAAGTTCACCCATTTCACCAGGTTGAACCAGGCGAAGTCGTCGCTGCGCACCACCGGGCCGAGCGGCTCCTTCGAGATCACGTCCGGCAGCACCACCGCGTCCGCCGGCTTTGCCAGCTTGAGGCGCTCGCCGTGCAGCGCCGACTGGTCGCGGGTCAAGACGTCGCATTGCCCGGACTGGAAGGCAGAAAGGGCCTCAGCCGCACCCGGGAAGGCCTTCTCCTCATAGCTCATCGAATTGGCTCGGAAGAAGTCGGCGAGATTGGCTTGCGTGGTGGTGCCGGCCTCGACGCAGATCTTCGCCTTGTCGAGCGCCAGCGCTCCGTCGACGCCGAGCGCGCGCTTGGCCAGGAAGCCCTGGCCGTCATGGAAGGTGATGCCGGTGAAGGCGAGGCCGAGCTGCGCCTCGCGTGCGAGCGTCCAGGTCGAGTTGCGCGCCAGCAGGTCGACCTTGCCGCTCTTCAGCGCCTCGAAACGCTCGCTGGCCGACAGCGGCGTGAAGGCGACCTTGCTCGCATCGCCGAGCACCGCCGCCGCCGTGGCGCGGCAGAAGTCGACGTCGAAGCCGCGCCAGCTGCCCTGGGCATCCTTGTCGGAGAAGCCGGTCACGCCCTCGCTGACGCCGCATTGCAGCGTGCCGCGCTGCTTCACCGTATCGAGCGTCCCGGCGCTGGCCGGCGCGGCGGACAGACTCGCTAGCACCCCGAGGGCGGCGAGTTGGAGACTGCGTGAGCGAACTCGTGAGGCCTTCGACATGGCTCTCGTCTCCTTGCGGATATGATCGTCGGGGAGGGCGGGGCCGGTCATAGCGTCGCCTTGTGGCGGATGATGACCTTGGTTCCGACCGGGACGCGGTCGTAGAGATCGACGATGTCGCCATTGGCGAGCCGGAAGCAGCCCGAGGAGATCGCCTGGCCGATCGTCTCCGGCTGGTTGGTGCCGTGGACGCGGAAGACGGTCGAGCCGAGATAGAGGGCGCGCGCGCCCATTGGGTTGCCGGGACCACCGGCCATGAAGCGCGGCAGATAGGGCTGGCGCTGGATCATTTCCGGCGGCGGGCGCCAGTCCGGCCATTCGGCCTTGCGGCTGACCTGGACCTGGCCGGACCAGGTGAAGCCCTCGCGGCCGACGCCGATGCCGTAGCGCAGCGCCCGGCCATTGCCCTGGACGATGTAGAGGAAGCGCTCCCCCGAGTGGATCACGACGGTGCCCGGCGCCTCGGTCGAGCGGAACAGCACCATCTGGCGGGCATAGGGCCCGTCGCTGATGCTGACCTCCTCGGTCGAGACGCGGCCCGGCTCGTCGCCGATGTCCATCGTCTCCTGCAGCGCCGCGGGCGGGCGCGGCTGGGCGGCACCGGGCAGGGCGAGCAGAGGGGCCGCCAGACCGCAGGCCAGGAGATTGCGCAGAATGGTACGAGTGGTGCTCATCGCTCGTCGCCTCCGGTCAGCCGCAACGGGAATAGATGAAGGTGCCGTAGCGGCGGCTCGCATCCGGATCGACGAAGCGCATCACCAGCATCGACTTGCTGTGCGAGAGGATCTCGCGGTCCTGCGGATCGCCGGCCGGCGCTTCGAAGCCGACATAGGTCTTGCCGCCACCGGACTTCAGCCTGAGCTCATAGGGCTTGGGATCGTCGGCGACATGCATCATCACCCCGTCATTCGGCCCGTTGCTGATCACATAGGGCTGCTTGCATTGCCCGCGCGCCTCCGCCTCCGTGCGCTTGCGGTCCTTGTCGGTATGGAAGGAGGCGATGCCCCAGCGCCCGACCAGGACGTCGCGCGAGATGCCGGCCGGCGCAGGTGCGCTCGCCGCGCTCCCGGCCGAAGACGACAGGCCCTCGCCGCCGCCGCAGCCGGCCAGGAGAAGCGGCAGCAGCAGGCCGCAGGCCGGGGCGCCGAGGCGCTTGGCGCTCGCAAGCACCACATGTCTCTGTGTCATCTTCCCTCCTAGGCGTGTCATCGGCACCGATGCGAGTCGCGAAGTGGCCGGCAGTTGAGCTGCGCGCTGCCGTTCCAGGGCTTTCAGGCGCGGCATGCCGCGTCCGTCAGGCCGCAAGGGAACGGCGGGATTGGACCGTAGGACACCCGCAAATCGGATCGCGATCAAGTCCTCATGATTCAGAACGGTTACTCACCTGCGGGACGGAGAAGCGAAGATGCGGCTCCGATGAGAGGCGTGGCGTAGTCAGACCGGGGCGGAGCTGAGCAATGCAGCCATCTCCGACAGCTTCGCGACGGTGTTGATGTTGCGGGCCGTGCCGCGCGCCGCGGCCGGGATCCGGAGCTTGGAATCGCCCATCCCCGCACCATAGGCGACGTAGATTTCGCAGCTGCCAAGTCGCAGTTCCTCGTCATTGCGGCCGCGGACATCGTCGAGCGCATCGGCTGGCGGCGGCTCGTCGAGGAAGATGGCGACGACCCGGTTCGGCGGCTGATCGGGAAACGGATTGGCCCGGTGTACCGCGGCCATCTCATCGGCCGTCCGCACGACCACGCCGACCGGCTTGCCGGCATAGTCCTGGAGCCGCCGCTCCAGCGCGGCCTTTACCTGCGCTGCGCTATCCTCGGCGCAGAACACGACATTGCCGCTGGCGATGTAGGTCGCGATCTTCGTGAAGCCCGCTTCCACGCACATCGCCTTCAGATCCGACATGGCGAGCTTGCCGGTGCCGCCGACATTGACCGCGCGCAACAAGGCCACATAGCTCGGCATCGATTCCTCGCCCTTCGATCGACGAAGGCTAGTACCGAAACCGAAGTCGGGCCAGATGCCCAGCGCTTGCAGGGGCCCGGGCGCGACGCATATCGGCGCTGATGGAAAGCCGATCAGCGCAGCAGCATCAGCAAAGCGAGCGTGCCCGCGCCATGGACCAGCATCATCTGCCAGACAGGAACCGCGGCGAGGACCTCGGCTCTGAATGGACAGCGCAGATCGTCGAATTCGCACATGTCACTTCCCCCAACATGACGCTAGCGGGCCGCCATTCCGCCTTCACCCCCCATTTGGGGGATTTTGTCGCAGTGGGCTCGAATTTCGCTCTTTCACTCCCAAATGGGGGCAGTCGCACGGCGTGGCTTTGCTAGGCTTGCCGTTGGGGAAGAGGACTATGGGGATTGCACTTTTCAGCACGGCGGTGGCCGCGGCCGGCGCCCTGGCCTTCGGCACGCTCGCCGGAGGGGCGGCGCTCGGCGCGTTCACCGGCGCCGCGATCTGGCTCGGCCGACTGGCGTTGAGCGATATGTAATTGCGCCCACCTGCCGCCGCCACAGGTGGATGACGCCATCTTCTTTCCTGCGATGGGTTGACACCTACCGGCCGGATGCGGAATTTGGCGGCCCGGTGCGGGTGTAGCTCAATGGTAGAGCAGCAGCCTTCCAAGCTGAATACGAGGGTTCGATTCCCTCCACCCGCTCCATCCCCCACATTGATTTCGCATTCGTCCCGTCTCACCGCGGAATTTGCCGGCTCCCCAGCTGGAGCCTGCGGATTTTACGCGGAACCACTTGGTCATCCCGGACAAGCGGCGAAGCCGCGCAGCTCCGGGATCCATCGTAAGGCTCCGGAGCTCTCCGATGGATCCCGGGTCGAGCTTTGCTCGCCCAGGATGACGATGGTGGTTCCGTGTGAACTCAGCACGCTCTAGGAGCTGACGCGACGTGCGCTGTGCTCGAGCGCGCCGATACCATTCACGAAGAGCCCGATCGTCTCGCGGGCGATATTGTCGACAGAGAGCGGCCCGGCGGGGTCATGCCAGCGGGCGATCCAGCTCAGCGCGCCGGCCGCGGCGAAGGCGAGCAGCTTGGGGTCGCAGGAGCGGATCGAGCCGTCGGCGATGCCGGCCTCGATCAACCCGCGAAAGCGCTTGTCGATCTTGCCCTTGAGGGCGCGCAATTCTTTGCGGGTCTCGGCCGGCAGCGGATCCTCGCCGACGAGGATGAGGCAGCGCCCGAAATCCTCGGTGACGATATGGGCATATTCGGTCCAGAGCACGATCAGCCGATCGAGGCCGCTGCCGCCGCTGCGCCTGGCCTCGGCCGAGGCGGCGGCGGCATCGAGCCGCTCCAGCCCGATCCGCACGCATTCGAACAGGATCTCGTCCTTGCTGCGCACATAATGGTAGATCGTCGGCTTGGTTACGTTCAGCCGCTCGGCGACATCGTCGAGCGAGGTGCGGTGGAACCCCTGCTCGCTGAAGGCCTGCGCCGCGACGCGCAGCACGGCCTCGCGCTTGAGGGCGCGTTCGCGCTCGCGCTGCGCCGGCGTCTTCCAGAGAGCTGTCGCCATGACCGGCTCAGGCCCGCTCGATCGCGAGCGCGATGCCCTGGCCACCGCCGATGCACATCGTCACCAGCCCGTAGCGGCCGCCGGTGCGCTTCAGCTCATAGGCCGCCTTCAGGGTGATGATCGCGCCGGTCGCGCCGACCGGATGGCCGAGCGCGATCGCGCCGCCATTCGGATTGACCTTGGCCGGATCGAAACCCAGCTCCCTGGCGACCGCACAGGCCTGGGCGGCGAAGGCCTCGTTCGACTCGATCACGTCGAAGTCCTTCAAGGAGAGCCCGGTGCGCTTGAGCAGCGCCTTGACCGCCGGCACGGGGCCGATCCCCATCACCCCCGGCTCGACGCCGGCATGGGCATAGCCGACGATGCGCGCCAGCACTGGCTTGCCCTCGCGGCCGGCGCGACCTTCCTCCATCAGCACCATCGCGGCGGCGCCGTCATTGATGCCCGAGGCGTTGCCGGGCGTGACCGTCCCGTCCTTCTTGAAGGTCGGTCGCAGGCCTTTCAGCGTCTCTGCGGTCGTGCCGGGCTTGGGATGCTCGTCGGTGTCGAAGCTGATCGTGTCGCGGCCCTTGCGCGCCTCGACCGGCAGGATTTGCTCGCGGAAGCGGCCGGCGGCGATCGCATCGGCGGCGCGGCGCTGACTCTCCGCGGCGAAGGCGTCCTGCGCCTCGCGGTCGATGCCGTAGCGCTCGGCGACGTTCTCGGCGGTGATGCCCATGATGCCGTTGCCGAACGGATCGGTCAGGATGCCGGTCAGATGGTCCGAGGCGATCGTGTCGCCCATGCGTTGGCCGAAGCGGGCGGTCGACAGAAGATGCGGCGCGCGGCTCATCGTCTCGGCGCCGCCGGCGACGGCGGTGTCGCAATCGCCGAGCATGATCGCCTGAGCGGCGGAGACGATCGCCTGGACGCCGGAGCCGCAAAGCCGGTTCAGCGTCAGTGCCGGCACCTCGACCGGGATGCCTGCCTCGATCGCCGCGACACGCGCGAGATAGGCGTCCTTCGATTCGGTCAGGATGACGTTGCCGAACACGACATGCTCGACCTCGGCGGCCGGCAGCTCGGCCCGGCGCAGCGCCTCGCCGACGCAAGCTGCACCGAGCGCGGTCGGCGCATGGCCGGAGAGCGCTCCGCCGAAGGTTCCGATCGCGGTGCGCGCACCCGCGGTGATGACGACATGACGGCTCATGAATTGCTCCTTCAGGCTGGTTCGGCCTGCCGCTCGGGCTTGTACAGGGCCTCGATCTCGGCGGCGTATTTCTTTGCGATGTTTGACCGGCGCACCTTCATCGTCGCGGTGACCTCGTCATCGTCATGGTCGAGTTCCTTGACGAGGAGGTGGAAGCGCTTGAGCTGCGCCACCGGCGCGAGCTGGCTGTTCGCCTGTTCGATCTCTGCGGCGACGAGCTCGCGCACCCGCGCATGCTCGGCGAGGCTGCGGAAATGGGTGAAGGGGAGGCGGTTCTCCTCGGCCCATTTGCCGACGGTCTCGGCGTCGATCTGGATCAGCGCGGAGGGGTAGCGGCGGCCATCGGCGACGACGATGCACTCCTTGATGAAGGCGCTGCCCTTCACCGTGTTCTCGATCTCGGACGGGCTGAGATTCTTGCCGCCGGCGGTGATCATGATGTCCTTGAGGCGATCGACGATCCGGACCTGGCCGCCCTCGATCACGGCGACGTCGCCGGTGTGGAGCCAGCCGTCGCGCAGCACGCCTTCCGTCGCCTCGGGATTGCGGAAATAACCCTCGAAGACGATGTCGCCGCGCACCAGCAATTCGCCCTGGTCGCCGAGCCTGGCCTCGGCGCCCGACACCGCCTCGCCGACCGCGCCGGGGAGCAGGTGCTCGAGGCGCTGGCCGGTCGCCATGCCGGAGGTCTCGGTCAGCCCATAGACCTCGACCAACGGCACGCCGAGCGTGCGGAAGAACTGCACGATGCGCGGCGGGATCGGCGCCGCGCCGGTGAGCGCGACCTTCGCCTTGCGCAGGCCGATGAAATTCTGCAGCGGGCGGAAGATGACGAGGTGGTAAAACAACGCCAGCGCCTTTTCGCGCAGGCTGCGTGCGGCCTTTGGCTTGGTGGCGAAGGGCTCGCAGGCGGCAAGACCGGCCTCGAACAGGCGCCGGCGCCAGCCGCCGGCCTCCATCAGCTTGATGTGGATCGAGGCGTGCAGCTTCTCCCAGATGCGGGGGACGCCGAGGAACAGCGTCGGTGCGACCTCGCGCAGGTCTTCCTGCACGGTGCGGATCGACTCGCCGAAAGAGACGCAGGAGCCGGAATAGATCGGCGCCATCGTGCTCAGCATCTGCTCGGCGACATGGCAGAGCGGCAGATAGGACAGGTTGGTCGTCGAGGCGTCGTAGCCGAGCCGCTCGACGACGCCGGCCGCCTGGGCGCGCATGTTGCGATAGCTCAGCATCGCGCCCTTGGGCTTGCCGGTCGAGCCGGAGGTGTAGACCATCAGGCCGATATCGGCCTGCGTCTGGGCGGCGAGGCAGGCTTCGACCAGCCCGGGATGCTCGGCCTCGTGCCCGGCGCCGAGGCGCAGCACCTCGGCGAAGGCGACGACCAGCTCGGAGGCGTAACCCCGCAGGCCCTTGGGATCGATCACGACGATGCGCTTCAGCTGGGGCAATTCCTCCAGCCGCTCCAGCACCTTGTCGGTCTGCTCCTGGTCCTCGCAGACGACGATCTCGACCTCGGCATGCCCCAGCACATAGGCGACCTCGTTGGCCGGGCTCGTCGCATAGACCCCGACCGCGACGGCGCGCACCATGCCGGCACCGAGCTGGGCGACGACCCATTCGGCGCGGTTCTCGGAGAGGATGCCGACGTGGCCGCCTTCGGCGAGGCCGAGCGCGCGCAGGCCGAGGCCGAAATGGCGGGCGCGCCGGTCGTAATCGGCCCAATCGATCGGCAGCCAGATGCCGAAATCCTTCTGCCTGAGCGCCAGCCGCTCCGGCATCGTCCGCGCATTCTCGCGCAGCATCTGCGGCAAGGTGAGGTTGGGGAGCTCGTGCATCGCCGACATCCTCACGAGAGCCAGCGCTTGCGGCGCTTGTAGTGCTTGATGTCGCGATAGCTGCGCTCGGCTCCGGCGCCGCCGAGGCCGAGATAGAATTCGCGCACGTCCTGGTCGCGCATCAGCTTCTCGACCGGCCCGTCGATCACGACCTTGCCCATTTCGAGGATGTAGCCGTAGCTCGCCACCGCGAAGGCGACGGCGGCGTTCTGCTCGACCAGCAGCATCGAGACCTTCTGCTCGGCATTGATGCGGGCGATGATCGCGAAGATCTCCTCGACCAGCTTGGGCGCGAGGCCGAGCGAAGGCTCGTCGAGCAGGATCAGCGAGGGCCGCGCGATCAGCGCCCGTCCGATCGCCAGCATCTGCTGCTCGCCACCGGAGAGATAGCCCGCGAGGCCCTTCCGGCGCTCGTGCAACCTCGGGAAGTAGCTGTAGACCAGGTCGAAATCGGCGGCGGGCAGCTTGCGTCCGGTCAGCGCGAAGGTCGCGGCGGTAAGATTCTCCTCGACGGTCAGGTCCTCGAAGATGCGCCGCCCCTCCATGACATGGAAGAGGCCGCGCCGGACCAGCCCGTGCGGGGTGAGGCTGGCGATATCGTCGCCGCGAAAGCGGATGGCGCCGGCGGTGACGTCGCCATCCTCGAGCGAGAGCAGGTTCGACACCGCCTTGAGCAGGGTCGACTTGCCGGCGCCGTTCGAGCCGAGGAGGGCGACGATCTCGCCCTCCGGCACTTGCAACGACAGCCCGCGCAGCACCTGCACGGTCCGGTTATAGACCACCTCGACATTGTTGACGTCGAGCACATGGGGGCTCATCGCGCTCTCCCGAACCAACGAGCACATGAGGTTGGTTCTCGATGGCAGAACCTAGCCCTCCCCCCGCTTGCGGTGGGGAGGGTTGGGTGGGGGGCCGGAAAGCAGAGCGCATCCATTGGTCTGGCTTTCGCCAAGCGGCACTGCCCCCCACCCCTAACCCCTCCCCACCGCAAGCGGGGGGAGGGGGATGACGGTTGCGCCTGCCCCGCGTAGGAAGACGCGAGTCGGCTCACAGCTTGATCCAGTCGGAGGCCGGCTGCATCTGCTTGGCCTTGGCGTCGAAGCGGTAGATGCGCCCGACCGGCACGGAATTGCCGGGGATCGAGATCGGCACGCCGAACAGCCCGCCGGTGTCGAAATCCTTGATGCTGTTGAGCCCGGCCTTGAGGTTGATGCCGGTGAGCTCCTTGCCGGCATCGAGCGTGCGCTTCACCGCCTCGGCCATCAGCATGGCGGTGACGAAGCCCTGCAGGTAGCCGGTCGACTGGTATTCCGGCCGCATCTGCCGGATCTTCTCCAGCATCGGCGCCGTGCCGTCCTTGTCGTAGTAATAGCGGTAGGGCATCACGCCCATGAAACCGTCGGCGGCGTCGCCCATGCGCTGCACGGTCGAGTTGTCCATGGTCCAGAACGTGCCCATGAACTGGCTCTTCATGCCCATCTGCTTGGCCTGCGCCACGAATTCCGGGATCGGCGCCAGCACATAGCCGTGGAAGATCGTGAAGTCGGGATTGGCGCGGCGCAGCTTCAGCACCTCGGTCGAGACGTCGACGCTGCCGGGCGGCGTCACGATCTTCTCGACGACGCTGAGCTTCAGCTCCTTGGCGACCGCCTCGCTCGGCACGATCGGATCGCGTCCGAACTCGCTGTCGGAATAGACGAAGGCGACGCGGGCGCCCGGCTTCTCCTTGGCGATGTAGCGCAAGAGGATGCCGAACATCTCGGTGTAGTCGGGCCCGGCCATGAACTGCAGCGGGAACTTCTTGGGGTCGTTGAGCTCGGTCGCAAAGGAGGCGCCGGCCATGATCATGCTGCCGCGCCGGTCGAGCTCGGGATTGATCGTCTTCGAGAAGCCGGTCGAGTCGCCGTAATAGAGCGAGACCTTCTCCTGGCTGGTGATCTTGTTGAAGGCGGCGACCGAGGCGTCGACCTTGTAGGCGGTGTCCTCGGCGACATACTTGATCTTGCGGCCCTTGATGCCGCCGCCATCGTTCAGGATCTTGAGATAGTCCTGGATGCCGGCATGGATGCCGACGCCGGCGAAGGCGAAGACCCCGGTCAGCGGGATCGAGCCGCCGAGCACGATGTCGCCGCTGTCCTGCGCCGCGAGCGGCCTGACGCCGAGCGCCAATCCGCCGGCGAGCGCCGCGGTGCCGGCCAGAAGCTGGCGCCTGTCGAGTTGCGTATTCGTCATCTCATCCTCCCTTGGGTTGGCTGCTCTTGACGGCAGCCGTTTCAGCGAAGTGCTCAGGTCCTGAACGGCCAGAGATGGAAGAAGCGCCGCAGGCGCCGCCAGATTTCGGCGAGGCCGCGCGGCTCGAAGATCAGGAAGCCGACGATCAGCCCACCGAAGACGATGGTGCGCACGGGCGCCAGCGCCGCCAGCGCATCCGGGTAGATCGGCGTCGCCCAGTTCGCGGCGAACTTCAAAAGCTCCGGCACCAGCGTCATGAAGACCGCGCCGAGGATGCCGCCGAGGATCGTGCCCATGCCGCCGACGATGATCGCCGCGAGGTAGAAGATCGAATTGACCAGCGGGAAGCTCTCAGGCGTGACGACGCGGAAGAAATAGGCCCAGAGCCCGCCGGCGAGGCCGGCATAGAAGGACGAGATCGCAAAGCTCGTCAGCTTGTAGCGCAGCAAGGGTATGCCGAGGACCTCGGCCGAGATGTCGCGGTCGCGGATCGCGATGAAGGCGCGCCCGATCCTGGTGCGCAGCAGGTTGGCCGCGCCGAGCACCATCAGGCAGGTCACCGGCATGATCAGCCAGTAGAGCGAGAAGGGCTGGTCGAGCGTCAGGCCGAACAGGCGCGCCGGCGGCATCGACAGGCCGCGCGACTCGCCGGTCAAGCTCCAGTGCGCGAACAGGAAGTGGAGGATGACCGAGGCGGCGATCGTCGCGATGGCGAGATAGAGCCCCTTCACCTTGAGGCTGGGAATGCCGACGAGGATGCCGATCATGGCGGCGAGGCCGGCGCCGACCAGAAGGTTGATGAAGAAGGGCGTGCCGAGCCTGATCTCCAGCACCGCGACCGTATAGGCGCCGACGCTCATGAAGGCGGCCTGGCCGAGGCTGACGAGGCCAGTATAGCCGGTGAGCAGGTTGAGGCCCGTCGCGCTCGCGACGTTGATCGCGCAGAGGCAGGCGAGGAAGAGCCAATAGGGGCTGGCGACGAAGGGAAAGGCGATCGCGCCAAGCGCGAGCAATCCCAGCAGCAGGCGTTGCATCGGCGTGTCGAACAGCGCCTCGTCGGCGGCGTAGCTGGTCTTGAGCGTGCCGATCCGCATGGCGCTACAGCCTCTCGATCTCGTGGGTGCCGAACAGCCCGTAGGGGCGGACCATCAGCAGCACGAGCAGCAGCGCGAAGGTGACGACGAGCTTGAACTCGCCGCCGAGGAAGGCGCCGGCGAGCGCCTCGACCAGTCCGATCAGCAGGCCGCCAACCAGCGCGCCTGCAATCGAGTCGAGCCCGCCGATGATGACGACGACGAGGACGGAGAGGCCAAACACGCCCATGGTCGGCGAGATCCCGCCGATCGCCCCGATCAGCACGCCGGCGCCGGCCGCGGTGGCGCAGGCGAGGATCCAGGCGACCGAGAAGACGCGCGGCACGTCGATGCCGACCGAATAGGCCGCGCCCTGGTCGGCCGCCGTCGCCTTCAGCGCGACGCCGCCGCGCGAGAAGCGGAACAGAGCGAGGAAAAGCCCGATCACCACGGCGGCCGCGACGAAGCCGATCGCGACCTTCGGCGCGAGATAGGCCTCGCCGATGAAGACCGGCGTCGACGGCATGAACTCGGGCAGGCGCAGCGGGTCGGCGCCCCAGCAGAGCTGCACCACGCCGGCCAGGATCGAGCCGAGGCCGATCGTCACCATGAACACCGAGATCGGGCTCTCGCCCAGCATCGGCCGGATCAGGGCGCGCTCGACCAGCCAGCCGAAGGCACCGCCGGCCGCGATCGCGAGCGGCAGCGCCAGCCAGGGCGAGAGGCCAAGCCCGGCAGCGAAGCCGAGGAAGGCGTAGCCGCCGAGCATCAGGATCTCGCCGATGGCGAGGTTGACCACCTGCGTCGCCTTGTAGATCAGCACGAAGGCGACGCCGGTCAGCGCATAGAGCGCGCCGGCGCCGAGGCCGGCGAGGGTAACCTCAGTGAGGAAGAGGGTGTCCATCACGCCGCCTCCGCCTTGATCCGGCGCGCGATCGCGCCGACATCGCCCGAGCCGAGATAGGCGGCGACCACCGCCTCGTTGCCCTGGACCTCGCGCGGCGTGCCGCTGGCGATGACCTGGCCGAAATTCAGCACCACGACATGGTCGGAGATGTCCATCACCATGCCCATGTCGTGCTCGACCATCAGGATGGTGACGCCCCATTCCTCCTTCACGTCGAGGATGAAGCGGGCCATGTCCTCGGTCTCCTCGCGGTTCATCCCGGCGACCGGCTCGTCGAGCATCAGGATGCGCGGGCGCATGGCCAGCGCCCGCGCCAGCTCGACGCGCTTCTGCAACCCGTAGGAGAGCGTGCCGACCGAGGCGTTGCGGATGTGCTGGATCTCGAGGAAATCGATGATGCGCTCCTCGATCTCGGCGCGAAGTTCCAGCTCTTCCTTCCGGGCCCGGCCCCAATAGAGCAGCGCATCGAGCACGCCGGTGCGCATATGGGCGTGGCGGCCGAGCTTGATGTTGTCGAGCACGGTCATGCCGCGGAACAGAGCGATGTTCTGGAAAGTGCGGGCGAGGCCGCGCGCGGCACGCTGCGGCGCGCGCACGCCGTCGAGGCTTTTCCCCGCGAAGCTGATGCTGCCGGCCTGCGGCCGGTAGAAGCCCGAGATCGTGTTGAACAGCGAGGTCTTGCCGGCGCCGTTCGGGCCGATCACCGCGGTGATCGCGCCTTCTGGCACCTTAAAGGAGACATCGCTGAGTGCGCGCACCCCACCGAAGGCGAGCGAGACGCCGGACACTTCCAGAATGGGAGAAGCCGCCATCTCAGCGCCCCTCGAACTGGGGCGGCCGCTTGGCCAGGAAGGCCTGCGCGCCTTCCCTGAAGTCGGCGGTGCGCGCGCCGGCGAGAAAGGCCTCGCGCTCGAGATCGAGCTGGGCGGAGAGGTCGTTGCCGAGCGAGCGGCCGATGAGATGCTTGATGCGGGCATAGGCCGCCGTCGGCCCCTGCGCGAGCCGGCGCGCCAGCGACATGGCTTCGTCCGCCAGCTCGGCGGCCGGCACGACGCGGTTGACCAGGCCGAGCGCCAGCGCCTCCGCCGCGCGTAAGGGCTCCGCCAGCATCGTGAGTTCGAGCGCCTTGCGCTCGCCGACGAGGCGCGGCAACCGATAGGTCGCCGAGCCGTCCGGAGAAGCGCCGATGCGCGAATAGGCCATTGTGAAGACGGCATCATCGGCGGCGATGCAGAGGTTGCAGGCCATGGCAAGGCTGAAGCCTGCTCCGGCGATCGGGCCCTGCACGGCCGCGAGCGTCGGCAGCTTCAGCGCGTCGAGCGTGCGCAATGCGTGGTGAAGCGGGTCGATGATGGCTTCGATCGCGGCTGCCGGATCGCCCTCGACAAAGCGGGCGACATCGCCGCCGGCGCAGAAGGCACGCCCCTCGCCGCGCAGCAGCAGGACGCGCGCGGTACCGTCCCGTGCGATGCGTTCCATCGCATCCGCAAGGCTGCGCGCCATGTGCGGGTCGATCGCGTTGAGAACGCGCGGACGATTGAGCGTGACGGTGGCGACGGCCTGCTCGATCGCGAGCAGCACCGGGCTCTCGGCCTGGTCCATGACGTTCCCCTCGAGTCCGCGGTCGTTGGCCGCCGCGGCATCTCCAGCTCTACTCGATATTCCTGAGCTTACTCGTGAGTAAGGCGAAACCTCGCGAAGCGCGCCATGCGCAATTCCGCACGGCCCGGATTGTCGAAACGGAACGGGTGCATGCCCCGCCATTGCATCGCCCGCTTCACGGCGCTCGAAACTCTACCGGGAGATCACCACGCTCCATACCCGGGCGGGTCGCGATCCCATGGCTGGCGTGCCGATGTGCCTTGATTGTAGGAGAGCAGTCCCCGACTTCGATCCCGCCGAGGACTGTGATGAAGCTGGCAGGTAAGACGGCCCTGGTGACAGGTGCCGGCAAGGGGCTCGGGCTGGAGATCGCCCGCGGTCTCGCCGAGAACGGCGCCCATGTCGTGCTGCACGGACGCAAGCCGGCCGAGCTCGACGAAGCGAAGCGTGCTCTGGAGGCTGGCGGTGCCAATGTCTCCGTCCTCGTCGCGGACCTTGCGGACGAGGCCTCGACCGCTGAAGCGTGCCGCAAGCTCGTCGACGACCGTGGTGGCATCGATTTTCTCGTCAACAATGCCGGCGCGCGCGACCGCCGCCCGCTCGATCAGCTCGACCGTGCCGCCTTTCGGGCCCTGCTGGAGGTCAATCTGATCGCGCCGTTCGATCTGGTGCGGCAGCTTGCGCCGCATATGCCGGATGGCGGCCGGATCGTGAACATCACCTCGATCGCCGGGCGGATCGCCCGGGCCGGCGATCCCGGCTATATCGCCACCAAGGGCGGGCTCGACGCACTGACCAAGGCGCTCGCCGCCGAACTTGGGCACCGCGCGATCACCGTCAACGCCGTCGCACCGGGCTTCTTCGCGACCGAGGCCAATGCGGCGCTGGTCGCGGACCCGGCCATCGCCGAGCGGCTGTCGCATCGCACCTCGCTCGGGCGCTGGGGCGTACCGAAGGAGCTGGTGGGGGCGGTGGTGTTCCTCTGCTCGCCCGAGGCTTCGTTCATCACCGGTGTCACGCTGCCGGTCGACGGCGGCTATCTCGCTCACTTCTAGCCGGTTGGCGTTGGAGCGTCGTGCCAAGCTCACGGCGCAATCGTGGCGAGATTGCGTCACGCGGCGGGTGCAAAACCGAGCGCCGCTCTGCTATGGGTTCAGGGTGAAATGCGGTGATCTGCCTGCCGATTTGGCCGTTCACCATGGATAATCTCGTAGAGCCGCGCGAAAACCGTACTGACCGCTCCAAGGCCCCGCACGCGGTGCTGGACATATTTCCGCCGCAAGACAGGAGAAATGCCATGCTCAAGATTGCCATCGCCGCAGCGGGGTTCGCTGCTCTCAGCCTTGCGGCGGCTCCGGCCTTCGCCCAGGGCAAGAAGGGCAAGGACGAATTCCTTGGCGTCGACATGGATACCGGCCGGACCTATTACGACGGTCGCAACGACGGCAAGTACTGCCTCTACAAGACGGTGCGTGTGTTCAACCGCTACACCGGCTACTATGAGAACCGGCGGGTGCGCCGCTGCGGCCGCGGCCTCTATTTCTAGGAGGCTGCACATGAACCGCATCGCAAAGTTCACCATCGCGCTCGGCCTTGCGGCCGCCGCAGCCGCTTGTGGTCCGACCATCGTGGCCGCCCCCGATGGTACTCTCGTCAATACCGGCGTGGTCCAGGACGGCGACTGCCTGACCCGCACCGTCATGGTCTTTGACCGTGAGCTCGGCTACGAGCGTGCGGTGGAGCAGCGCTTCTGCGGCGGGCGAGCCCGTATCGCGCGCTGATCATTGTATTGATCCTGCGCAGGCCTCGCCGCGGCTGTGGCGAGGCCTGTAGCTTTGCTAGGATATGGTGACGGAATCGCTCGGATTGCTCCGGAGACAAGTCACATGCCCAAACTCTGCAAGTTCACCTCGCCCAGCGACGGCAAGCCTGTCTACGTCAATCCTGACCAGGTCAGCGTCGTCTACACCTTCAAGGGCCAGCCGCCCGACACCATCATCGCCTTCCGCAAGGACTTCCAGCTCGGTGTTAAGGAAAGCCTGGAAGAGACTGTCAGGATTCTCGAAAGCGCTACCAAGAACGCCGAGCGCTGACCGAGCAAGCTGCGGCGCCTGCCTCCCCATCACCGCCGGATTGTTGCCCCAAAGCGGCCATGCGGCGCTTTCACCCTCACGCCATGAGGATCATTGCCGCATCAGCACTCACCCTGGCTCTCAGCGCCTGCGCGAGCATGCCGGACCCGATCGTCGAGGACCGCTCGCGCTGCGACGCCTATGGCTTCCAGCGCGGCACCGACGCCTATGCGAACTGCGTCATGACGCAGGACCGCGATCGCGAGCGTCGTTACGAGCGCCAGGCGGGGCAGCGACCCTCGCGCGCCGAACGACCTTATAGTTCCGAAGAAGAATAGCCGCCGGCGCCTGAGGCCGGTGCAGGTGTGGGCTTCCGCTCCTGGATGTTGCTCTTACTGAGCGCCTTCGCAGTTCATTCTTCTTCGCAACGCGGCTCTCGTGCACCGCTCCCTCCGCTGTGCGCTGGTCGCCGGCCGCGAGGAACTTCCGCCATGCATAGATCGCGGCCGGGACCGGAGCCGCGCCGGTTGGGCTTTGCCGCGAAGACGGCTATCTGATCGCAAGGCCGCAGCGCGGCTTCGCCTTTTGGCCATGAGGGGCACGATGATCCTCGACGAGCGTACCTACGCCATCAAGCCCGCGCATGTGCGCGACTATCTCGACCTTTACGTCGCCGAAGGGATGGAGCTGCAGATCTCCCATCTCGGCCATCTGATCGGCTGGTTCACCACCGATAGCGGTGTGGTCAACGAGGTCGTGCATATGTGGCGCTTCGAGGATGCCGGTGATCGCGAACGCCGGCGCGCTGCGATGGAGGCCGATCCGCGCTGGCAGGTCTTCCGCGCCAAGGCGGCTCCTTATGTGCTTGAAATGCGCAGCCGGATCCTGAGGCCGACGCACTTCTCTCCGCTGCGCTGATGCGGTGCAGGGCGCTGCCATGATCGCTGCGCCGACCCAACCACCCGCTCGCCGCATCGGCGGCCGCGGGCTCGCCGTACTCGTGGCGGGCCTCGAATGGCTGGGCGCGGCGATTCTCGCTCTGCTCTTCCTCGTGGTGATGGCGGCGGTTTCGCGCCGCTATCTGTTCGGGGGTGGGCTGGTCTGGTCGGACGAGCTCGCGATCTGGCTCAATGTCGCGCTGGTCGCGGTTGGTGCGCCGCTGGCGGCGACCAGCGCGCTCGCCATGCGGCTCGATGTCGTCGCGAACCTCCTGCCGCCGAAGGGACGACGCCTCGCTGCCATCCTGGCCGAGGCGATCGCCGTCCATGGCTCGCTGGTCCTGGCGCTCGGCGGCGCCAGCGTCGCTGCAATGGTCGGCGGCACTTCGACCGTGCTCGGCCTGCCCGAGAGCCTGCGCTTCGCCGTCTTCGCCATCGGCGGCGGGCTGACGCTTGTCGTCGTGCTCTGGCGGGCGGCGCTGAACCTGTCCTGGCCCGTGGCGCTCGCCGCGCTACTGCTCGGCATGGGCCTCTATGCCCTGGCAAACAGCGTGACCGGCCTTTTCGTTGGAACACCCAGCCTGGTCGCCGGGCTCGCCGCTGCGGCAGGGCTCCTGCTTGGCGCGCCACTACCCTTCGCGCTCCTCGCCGGCGTCTCGCTCTCGGGCGCCTTCGGCGGCCTCCTGCCGGAGCCGGCCATCGTCCAGAACACGGTGGCGGGCGTCTCGAAATTCCTGCTGCTGGCGATCCCATTCTTCCTGCTCGCCGGCGAATTGCTGACCGCGGGCGGTCTCGCCGAGCGGCTGGTGCGTTTTGCCGCGGCGCTCGTCGGGCATTTCCGGGCCGGGCTGGCGCAGACCGCGCTGATCGCGAGCGTGCTGTTCTCCGGCGCCTCCGGCTCCTCGGTCGCCAACGCCGCCTTCGGCGCCAAGGTGATGGCGCCGGCGCTGGTGGCGCGCGGCTATCCGCCGGCCAATGCCGCCGCGATCGTCGCCGGCGTCTCGATGCTCGACAACATCATCCCGCCCTCGATCGCCTTCCTGATCCTGGCGGCGGCGACCAATCTCTCGGTCGGCTCGTTGCTCGTCGGCGGCTTCGTGGCGGGTGCAGTACTGACTTTGGCGCTCGCCATCGGCATCCATCTCAGCGTGCGCGGCGTGGTCGATTCCGCCCCGCGCGCCAGCGGTACCGAGCGGACGCGGGCCTTCGTCGGCGCGCTGCCGGCGATCGGCCTCGGCATCGTCGTCGTGGTCGGTATCCGCTTCGGCGTGGTCACGGTGACGGAAGCTTCGGCGCTCGCCGTCGCCTATGCCTTGGTCGCCTGCCTGCTCCTGCGCAGCTTGAACGCCGGCACCGTGCTGGCGTCCTTGCGCAAGGCGGCGGGGGAGGCGGCAGCGGTCGGCCTCCTGATCGGCGCCTCCGCGCCCTTCGCCTTCCTGCTCGCGGTCGACCGTGTCTCGGAGCAGATGGCTGGGCTGGTGACGGCGCTGGGCGGCGGACCGCTGGCGGTGATGCTGCTGTCGAACCTCGTTTTGCTGGTCGCCGGCCTCTTCCTCGACATCGGCGCGGCGATCCTGCTGCTGGCGCCGCTGTTGCTACCAGCCGCCATCGCCGCGGGCCTCGACCCGATCCAGTTCGGCGTCGTCCTTGTGGTCAACCTGATGATCCACGGCCTGACGCCGCCGCTCGGCATCCTCGTCTATGTCGCGAGCGGCATCATGCGGATTTCCGCGGCTTCGGTCTTCCGGGCGGTTCTGCCGTTGCTGGCGAGCCTGCTCGTCGCGCTCTTCGTCCTCTGCCTTGCGGTGGCGGCCTGGCCGTCGCTACCTGTTTCCTTCAAGGAGTTGTTCCGATGGCTTTGACTCGCCGCGCCTTCGCCGCCGCCACGATCGCCGCACCGACCTTTCTCACGAGCCGCGCGGTCGCCGCTGGTCGGCCGGTCACGGTCACCTCGCTGCTCGGCGAGGACAAACCGGAGACGATGGTCTGGCGCCGCATCGCTGCGAAGCTGGCGCAGAGCACGCCCGGCCGCTTCGACCTGCGCGTCGTGCCCAATGCCGCGCTCGGCGGCGAGAAGGAAGTGGCCGAGGGCCTGCGGCTCGGCTCGGTCCAGGCCTCGCTCTTCACCATCTCGGCGCTCTCCTCATGGATGCCGGACGGGCAGCTTCTCGATCTGCCCTTCCTGTTCCGCGACCGCGCGCATCTGAAGCGCGTTCTGGCCGGGCCGCTCGGCGAGGAGCTCAAGCGCAAATACGAGGCGCAGGGCTTCGTCGTGCTCGGCTTCATCAACTATGGCGCCCGCCATCTCCTCGCCAAGGAGCCGCTGACCACGCCCGCCGGCGTCAAGGGCAAGCGCATCCGCGTCATCCAGAGCCCGCTGCACACCGAGCTCTGGTCGGGCTTCGGTGCCCATCCGACGCCGATCCCGATCCCCGAGACCTACAATGCGCTGAAAACCGGCGTGGTCGACTGCATGGACCTGACCAAGTCGGCCTATGTCGGCTTCAAGCTGCACGAAGTCGTGCCCTATCTGATCGAAACCGGCCATATCTGGGCCTCCGGCGTCGTCGCTGTCTCCGCTTCCTTCTGGAAGGGCCTCTCCGCGGAAGACAAGGCGGCGTTCTCGGCCGCGGCCGCGGAAGGTGCGGGCTATTTCGACGAGCTCATCATCGCCGACGAGGACGCCTCGATGGCCAAGGCGAAGGCCGAGGGCGGCAAGGTCGTGCAGCCGGAGGATCGCCCCGGCTGGGAGGCCGGCGCGCGCAAGGTCTGGGCTTCCTTTGCGCCCAAGTTCGGCGGGCTCGACAAGATCGAGGCGATCGCCAGCAGTACCTGAGCCCGGCCACCATCCATTCCGCGTCGATCATCAAGGAAGGCCGTCCGCATGTCCGACCGTCCCGTTCTTCTCGTCACCGGCGGCAGCCGTGGCATCGGCGCCGCGATTTGCCGTTTCGCCGCCGAACGCGGCTATGACGTCGCGGTCAATTATCAGGGCAATGCGCAGGCGGCTGCCGACGTCGTCGCGGCTTGCGGTCGGGCCGGGGCGAAGGCGGTTGCGATCCAGGGCGACATGGCGAACCTTGCCGACATCACGCGCGTCTTCGCCGAGGCGAAGGCGGCGCTGGGGCCGCTGACCGCAGTCGTCAACAATGCCGCGATCACCGGCAAGAGCAGCCCGCTTGCCAAGTCCGATCCGCAGGTCATCCGCGCCTGCATCGATCTCAACGTCACCGGCGCGATCCTGGTGGCGCGCGAGGCGGCCCAGGCTTTGCTCGCCAATGACGGCGCGAAGAACCGCGCCATCGTCAACATATCCTCGATCGCCGCCGGCCTCGGCTCGCCCAATGAGTATGTCTGGTACGCCGCCTCGAAGGCGGCGGTCGATTCCATGACTATCGGCCTCGCGATCGAACTCGCCCCGGTCGGCATCCGGGTCAATGCGGTGGCGCCGGGCATGACCGAGACGGACATCCACGCGCTCTCGACCGGCGAACCGGGACGCGCCGCCCGCATCGCACCGTCGATCCCGTTGAAGCGGGTCGCTCAGCCGGAGGAGATCGCCGAAGCCGTGCTGTTCGCGCTCTCCGAGGCAGCGTCCTACATGGTCGGCTCGATCATCCGCGTCGGCGGCGGCCGATAGGTTACTGCGCAGACATAAACGACAGATTCGGCTGCCAGAGCAGCCGCAGACGGCTGGAGCCGCAGCCCGGCCGTGCTAAATCGGCTGCCAGCCTGTTCAACCGGAAGCCGCCATGCGCGTCCTGCTCATCCTGATCGCCTTCGGCATGGTCGCGGTGCCGGCGCTGCTGGCGCTGGCACGCAGCGACCTGCCGCGCGGCCGGCGCATCTTCAACGCGCTGATCGTCTTCCTGGCGCCGGCCTTCGCGCTCGGCCTGATCCATGGCGTGCCAGAGCTCGACGGCAGGGCGCTGCAATATCCGGTCGCCTGGACGACGCTGAGGCTGGTCCTGACCGGGCTCGCCTTGATCCTGCCCTGGTGCCTCTATGTCTGGCTGAACGGCCGGCGCTGACCTCCCGACGGACTTATTCAAGATGACCGAACCTGCCCAGATCCCGCCGATCGACTACGCCTTCACCGGCGACCGCAAGGGCCCGGCGCATGACCCGACCTATGCCGGTGCGCTCTCCTTCATGCGCCGTCGCTACAGCAAGGACGTCGCCGGCTGCGACGCGGTGGTCTGGGGGGTGCCCTTCGACCTCGCCGTCTCGAACCGGCCGGGCACCCGCTTCGGGCCGCAGGCGCTGCGCCGCGTCAGCACGATCTTCGACGGCGACGCGCAATACCCCTCGCGCATCGACCCGTTCGAGACGCTCGCCGTGGTCGACTATGGCGACTGCCTGCTGCCGCGCAGCGATCTGCAGGGCTGTGCCCGGGCGATCGAGAGCGAGGCGGCCGCGATCATCGCGAGCGGCGCCCAGCTCGTCACCCTCGGCGGCGACCATTTCATCACCCTGCCGCTGCTGCGCGCCCATGTCGCCCGCCATGGCAAGCTCGCCATCGTCCAGTTCGACGCGCACCAGGACACCTGGGATGACGGTGTCGGCGCGATCAGCCACGGAACCTTCGTGCTCGAGGCGGTGCGCGAGGGGCTGATCGATACCGAACGCTCGATCCAGATCGGCATCCGCACCGTCGCGCCACGCGATTGCGGGATCAAGGTGATCGACGCGTATCAGGCGCATGCGCTTGGCATCGACGGCATCGCAGCTCAGATCAAGGAGCGCGTGGGGCAGGGGCCGGCCTATCTCACCTTCGACATCGATGCGCTCGATCCGGCTTTCGCACCGGGCACCGGCACGCCGGTCGCCGGCGGTTTCTCCTCGGCCGAGGCGCTGCGTCTGGTCTGGGCGATCCGCGATCTCGATTTCCGCGGCATGGACGTGGTCGAGGTCTCGCCACCTTACGACCATGCCGACGCGACCGCGATTGCAGGCGCGGCGGTGGCGCAGCACTATCTCCAGGCACTGGCCCTGAAGAAGACCGGTTGAATCGGGATGGCAGCTTCGGCGGCCATGTGATTCCGAATGTTGGGGTATCAAGGCGCGGGGAACCCTCTCCTGGAAGGAGAGGGCAGGGTGAGGTGTAGGCCCTGTGACCAGTTCCGCGAGGCCTGACCGCGCGGCTGGGTTTCGGCCAACGTTTTCGGTCCGAACACCTCACCCCTGCCCCTCTCCTTCCAGGAGAGGGGTTCTGCGTCGCGGTGACCGCCCCCCGTCATTGACAGCTGTCCCCGCACGGAACATATACGGGCCCATGACCACGAACCCGACCCGACGTCGCAGTGAACAGGCCGCCTTGGCGCGCCCGCGATGACGCTCGGCTAAAGTCCGAACGCCCGCGACCGCGCCCCGAGCGCGGTTTTTTTATGCCCGTCGCAAAAATGATGTCCGGTTTTGCGACAAGGCCGTACTCCCAAGCCAGCCAACGAATTTCGTCCGCCTCCACCAGACACCTCGCGAGGGTCCGATGAGCCAGAACCTGAAATCCATCTTCATCGACGGCGAGGCCGGCACCACCGGGCTCGGCATCCGCGAGCGTCTCGCCGATGTGCCGGAGGTCGTGGTCAAGAGCATCGACCCGGACAAGCGCAAGGACCCGGCCGCCCGCAAGGCGATGATGGCGGGTGTCGATCTCGTCGTGCTCTGCCTGCCCGACGATGCGGCCAAGGAATCGGTCGCGCTCGCCGATGAGCTAGGCACGGGGGCGCCGAAGATCGTCGACGCCTCGACCGCCCATCGCGTTGCCCCGGACTGGACCTATGGCTTCGCCGAGCTCGAGCCGGGCTTCGCGCAGAAGGTCGCCAACGCCAACCGCGTCGCCAATCCCGGCTGTTATCCGACCGGCGGCATCGCGCTTTTGCGCCCGCTCGTCGATGCCGGGCTGCTGCCGGCCGACCATCCTGTCACCGTCAACGCGGTCTCCGGCTATTCCGGCGGCGGCAAGAGCATGATCGAGGCCCATGAGGCCGGCACGGCGCCTGATTTCGAGCTCTACGGCCTTGGCCTCAAGCACAAGCATCTGCCCGAGCTGCAGGTCTATTCGCGGCTGGAGCGGCGGCCGATCTTCGTGCCGTCGGTCGGCAATTTCCGGCAGGGCATGCTGGTCTCGATACCGCTGCATCTCGACATGCTGCCTGCCAAGCCCAAGCCCGCCGACCTTGAGGCCGCGCTGGCGGAACGCTATGCCGGCTCGACCTATGTCAGCGTGCTGCCGGCGGATGCGGGCGGCAAGCTCGAACCGGAAGCGCTCAACGACACCAACAAGCTGGAACTGCGCGTCTTCGGCAATGCCGATCTCGGCCAGGCCGTGCTCGTCGCCCGGCTCGACAATCTCGGCAAGGGCGCCTCTGGCGCGGCTGTGCAGAACATCCGCCTGATGCTCGGCCTTCCCGAAAGTTGACAGCCGTTCACATCGCAGCCCTTCAGACGCACCGACTCCCTCAATCCGCAACGAAACAGCAACTGCACCCCCCAAATGGGGGATGCAGCAGCTGGTGCCCGAGGTCATAGCTGATCTCGGCAGCTGAGAGCGGGGGCGATTCGATGCCAGGATTCGACACATTGGGCGTGCGTCTGGCTCGTAGTCGGCGCCGACTGGAACGTGAGCGCGCTGCCGTCTCGACGATCGAGCGGGCGGCGGGCGAGGGGCCGGGGGGCTCCGCGCAGGGCGATGCTCAGACGCTGGTCGCGGTATCCGATGTGAAGGCCGTCATATCGGCGCAGGTCATCGCGTTTCCGCGCTCCAACAGGAGCGTCCGGGACTGAAGCAGTCTTGCCTGTGCAAGATTGCGTGCGCTGCCGGGGGTGGTCGAACGACCCCGGCAGCGCTTTTTTCGTCAGTTGGCGTAGGGCTTGAACAACTGCTTCTGCGTGCCCAGCCCCTCGATGCCGAGAGCCACGGTCTCTCCGCCCTTGAGGAAGCGCGGCGGCTTGAAACCGAGCCCGACGCCGGGCGGCGTTCCGGTGGTGATGACGTCGCCTGGATCGAGCCGCATGAACTGGCTGATATAATGGACGAGATAGGCGGCGCCGAAGATCATCGTCTTGGTCGAGCCGTTCTGGACGCGCTCGCCGTCGACTTCGAGCCACATCGCCAGGTTCTGCACGTCCGAGATCTCGTCGGGCGTCACCAGCCAGGGGCCGAGCGGGCCGAAGGTCGGGCAACCCTTGCCCTTGGCCCACTGCCCGCCGCGCTCGGTCTGGAACTCGCGCTCGGAGACATCGTTGCAGACGCAGAAGCCGGCGATCGCCGCCATGGCGTTCGCTTCGTCGATATAGGAGCCGCCGTCGCCGATCACGATGGCGAGCTCGACTTCCCAGTCGGTCTTCTTCGAGTTCTTCGGGATGATGACGTCGTCATTGGGGCCGACGATGCAGTTCGGCGCCTTGTTGAACAGGATCGGCTCGGCCGGGATCGCCGCGCCGGTCTCGGCGGCATGATCGGCGAAGTTGAGGCCGACAGCGATGAAATTGCGGACATCGCCGACGCAGGCGCCGATGCGCGGCGCGCCCTCGACCGCCGGCAGTGATTCGGGGGGCAGCGCCTTCAGCTTGGCGAGCGAGGCCGACTTCAAGGCTGCGCCGGCGATGTCGGACACATGGGCCGACAGATCACGGAGCTTGCCGGCGGCGTCGACAAGGCCGGGCTTCTCCTGGCCGAATGCGCCGTAACGAACCAGTTTCACGTCGTTTCCCCCTTTTTCAAACGTTTAAAACACGATGCGAGACCAAATCCGAGGTCGCGGCGATCCTGTGCGGACTGCCGCCATGATGCAAGCCCGTCGGGATGCATGCCCCGCCTGCGGACGCGCCGGGGAACTGTGGCGCTTGTGCAACGGTCTTAGCGAAACCGTGTCATCATTTCGAGGCAGCGGAGAAGGCTATATTGCGATGCACAATGGCAAAATCGCGATAGTTCGTATGTAAACCATCTTTTCTGCCGCCGACATTCAGGCAAGACACGCGAAACGCTCCGTTTTTGCACGTTTTCGGGTATGCCGCTGCGGAAAGCTGGACGAGCAAGGCTATTTGAGGGCGATCGCGGCGGGATTGCGGCGGAAACCGGCAGGCGGCATGGTGAGGACAGATTCCTGCGGCGCGCGTCGCCGCGGGCCTCACAACAAGAACTTCAGCCTGGGGAAGAAGCCGCGATGAAGAGCCTTCTGAAACTCACCACCGCCGCCACCGTCTCGCTTTCGGCGCTGCTGGCGGCCGGCGCGGCTTCGGCGAGCTCCTTCGCGATCCGCTCCGGCCAGAGCGCCGAGGGTCTCGGCATGGCCTATGCCGGCGCCGCTTCGGGCGGCATCGGCATGGGCTCGATGGCGTGGAACCCGGCGACGATCACCATGTTCCCCGGCCGCCACAGCCAGTGGAACTTCACCTATCTCAATGCCAATGCGAGCTATGATCCGACGTCGGTGAGCCGGCTCGGCGCGCCCAACGGTCCGTTGAACCCGCTGCAGAACGGCACCGGCAATATCGGCGGCGACGGCGCCTTCATTCCCGCCTCCTACGGCGCCTGGCAGCTGACCGACCGCTTCTGGTTCGGCTGGACCACCGGCGCGCCCTATGGCCTGCGCTCGAAGCCGGACAACCAGGCACATGCCGCCCAAGTCTATGGTCGCTCTGCGAAGCTCGCGACCATCAACGTCTCGCCAACGATCGGTTACAAGGTCAACGACTGGATCTCGGTCGGCGCCGCGGTGCAGATCCAGTGGCTGAACGCAGCCCTGAAGACCGCCTCCGGCGTTGCTCCGACTGCTGCTCCGGTCATCATCGAGGGTGACACGATCGATTTCGGCTATCGCTTCGGTATCAACCTGACGCCGTTCCAGGGCACGAATATCGGTATCGCCTACCGCTCGGCGGTGCGCCAGACGCTGGACGGGACTTTCCGCACGCCGCGCGGCGTCGTTCCGGTCAAGGCGAACCTCAACCTGCCCGACTCGGTCGTGTTTGGCGTCTCGCAGGAGATCAACGAGCAGTGGCAGGTCCATGCCGGCGTCGAGTGGACCAACTGGAGCCGCTTCCGCAACATCCCGATCGTCAGCAAGCTCAACGGCCAGCCAGTCACCAGCCTGAACTTCCAGTATGACGACGCCTGGTTCTTCTCGGCCGGTGCCGAGTACAAGTACAATCGCGACCTGACCTTGCGTGCCGGTGTCGGTTACGAGCTCTCGGCCGTGAACGATCAGAACCGGACGATCTTCATCTCGGACAACGACCGTCTCTGGCTCTCGGCCGGTGGCAGCTATCAGATCACCGACAAGCTGAAGCTCGACGTCGGCTACACCTATATCCACGTGAAGAAGGCTTCGGTGAACTACACCGGCGCCCACCCGCAGCAGGCTGCCGTGTTCTACACGGCCGAGGCCAAGCCCTATATCCACATCGTCTCGGCCGGCCTGACCTATCGCTGGGACACTCCGACCGAGACGATCCCGGTCCGCCCGGTCGTCCGCAAGAACTGATCGGCGCCTTCGACGATAACGAAAGAGCCGGCCTTCGGGCCGGCTCTTCTGTTTTGGACAACCGGACCGCGGGGTTGTTGCGGGCGGACGATATATCCGCTGGCTGGGCCGGGATGGCTCGGACAAGCGCGGGCCGACGATCGCGCTCCGTCGTTACGCCCTGATCTTCACATAGCTCCCCGGCGCATCCTCCAGCGCGGGCAGGGGACCGTCGCCGGGGATGCGCGGCTTGACGCGCTTGGGCGCCTGCTTCTCCAGCCAGGCGAGCCAATGCGGCCACCAGGAGCCCGGATGCTCCTGCGTCTTCCGGATCCAATCATCGAAGGCGCCTTCCGGCTTCGGGCCGGTCCAGAACTGGTACTTGACCTTGTTCGGCGGGTTGACCACGCCGGCGATGTGGCCCGAGCCGGCCATGACGTAATCGACCGGGCCGCCGAAGCTCTGCGAGCCAAGGAAGACCGATTGCGCCGGCGCGATATGGTCCTCGCGGGCCGCGAGGTTATAGACCGGGATCGTCACCTTCTTGAGGTCGAGCAGCTTGCCGCCGAGCCGCATCTCGCCCTTGCTCAGCTTGTTCTCGAGATAGCAGTTGCGCAGGTAGAAAGAGTGGTTGGCGGCCGGCATCCGGGTCGAATCCGAATTCCAGTAGAGCAGGTCGAAGGCGGTCGGCGCCTTGCCCTTCAGGTAGTTGTTGACCGCATAGGTCCAGATCAGGTCGTTCGGCCGCAGCATGTTGAAGGCGCCCGACATGCGCGACCCGTCGAGATAGCCGCGCTCGGCCATCTGCTCCTCGACGGAACGAATCTGCTCCTCGTCGACGAAGACCGCGAGCTCGCCGGCATGGGTGAAGTCGACCTGCGTGGTGAAGAAGGTCGCGCTGGCGATGCGCTTGTCCTTTGTCGCGGCCATGTAGGCGAGGGTGACGCCGAGCAGCGTCCCGCCGACGCAATAGCCGATCGTCGAGACCTGCTTCTCGCCGGTCACCTGCTCGACCGCCTCGAGCGCGGCGAAGATGCCCTCGCGCATATAGCTCTCGAAATCCTTGAGCGCGTGGCGGTGATCCGGGTTGACCCAGGAGATGCAGAAGACCGTCAGCCCCTGGCTGACACACCAGCGGATGAAGCTCTTCTCGGCATTGAGGTCGAGGATGTAGAACTTGTTGATCCAGGGCGGCACGATCAGCAGCGGCCGCTTCAGCACCGTCTCGGTCGAGGGTGCGTACTGGATCAGCTCGATGATGTCGTTGCGGTAGATGACCTTGCCGGGCGTGGTCGCGATGTTGACGCCGACCTCGAAGGCGCCGGCATCAGACTGGCGGATCTTGAGCTCGCCGCCGCCGGCCTCGACATCCTCGGCCAGCATCTTCATGCCGCGCACCAGGTTCTCGCCGTTCTGCGCCATGGTCTCGCGCAGCAGCTCGGGATTGGTGGCGACGAAATTGGAGGGGGAGAGGGCCCCGGCGATCTGCTTGACGTAGAAGCGGGCCTTGTCGCGCGTATGCGGGTCGAGGTCCTCGGCCTGCTCGACCATGCCTTCGGCCCAGCGCGTGGTCAGGAGATAGGCCTGCTTGACGAAGTCGAAGACCGGATGGGTGTTCCATTCGGGGTCGGCGAAGCGGGCGTCCCGTTTCTCGGGCGCGATCACCGGCTCGACCTGCTCGCCGCCGAGGCGCTTCAGCGTCGCGCTCCACAGGCTGAGGAAGTCGCTGGTGAGCGCGCCTTGAGCCTCGATGATCTTCTGGGGATCGCTGATCCAGCGCTCGGCGACGCGGCCGAGCACCTTGACCATCTCGCTCGCCTCGTCGGCCTGGCCGGTCTTGGCTTCGCCGCGCTCGATCGGCTTCAGATAGGCGGCCGTCACCTTGCCGGCCTGCTCGACCAGCTTGCCCATGTTCTGCGCCATTGACTCGAAGTCGGGCACCGGCGGCAGGTCGGCGAACGGCGTTTCAGTTGCCTTGTGGCCGGCTTTGCCCTTCTCGTCAGCAGGCGGACACATGGCGGCGCTCTCCTCGGTAGCCTTACGCAGGAGTTGCACTCCCCATTTTGGACCCATTAAGGACCTAACCGGTATGAGTGACAAAGAAATTTTGCGGAAGCAGGGCAATGGCTGACAGGCGGACTGAAATCTCGCTCAAGGCGATCGGGATCGTCCTGCTCGCCGGAGCTGTGCTTGGCGGCTGCCAGGCCGCGCGCGGTGTCGCCGAAATGACCGATTTTGCCACCACGCCTGGCGAGCCGAAGCCCTTCGTGGTCGAGACGCGGCCGCAGGACCCGAAATATATCCCGATCGGCACCACCGTCTCACGTCAGGCCAAGCGCAAGACCGTCGACGAGTTCAAGAAGCTCGAGGCCGAGCTCGAAGCCAAGCGAATCTCCAACGATGCGGCCGGCTCGCAGGCGCAGAGCCTCGGCAAGGTCCTGCCTCCGCCGGCGCCGGCGCCTGCTCCACCGCCCCTGCCGAAAGAATGAGGGGACGGCTGCACGTGAGGCGGCTTGCCTGATCTTGGCCGGGCAGCTCCAATCGCGGAGTTCGCGCCGGGACCTCCGCAATGATCCTGATCGGCCAATATGATTCGCCTTTCGTGCGCAGGGTCGGCATCGCGCTGACGCTCTACGAACTGCCCTTCGAGCAACGGCCCTGGTCGGTCTTCGGCGACGGCGAAAAGATTGCGCCGCTCAATCCCCTGGTTCGCGTGCCGACGCTCGAGCTCGATGACGGGCTCGTTCTGGTCGAGAGCCATGCCATGCTCGACTATCTCGACGGCCTGGTTTCGGCCGAACGCGCCTTGTTCCCGCGCCAGGAGCCGGCGCGTCATCGGGCGCTGCGCATCGCTGGGCTGGCAATGGGGCTGGCCGAGAAGGCAGTGAGCCTGTTCTACGAGCTACGGCTGCACGATCAGGTCTCCGATACCTGGGCCGGGCGCTGCCGCGGCCAGATCGGTGGCGTCCTCGCCACCCTGGAGCGGGAGCGGGCCGAGCGCGCCGGCGGCTGGTGGTTCGACGACCGCATCGGCCACGCCGATATCGCGCTCGCCTGCGCTTTGCGTTTCGCCAGCGACGCGCATCCCGATCTCGTCGTTCTGAGCGATTATCCCGCCCTGGCGGCGCACTCGGCCCGCTGCGAGGCTCTCGATGTCTTCCAGGCGATCAGCCAGCCCTTCATTCCGCCGGCCTGAACCGTGACGCAGCGGCGACATCGGGTCGCTTTCGATGAATCTTGCTTATTTTGCTCTGTCGGGGCGAAAGCTGCGGTGGTAAGGCATCGCAACGCAAGAATGTGATCGACCGCCTTCCGGGGCGACGATCCGCAAGGACCTGTTGCCGAGATGACCGACTTCCACCGCATCAAACGCCTGCCGCCCTATGTTTTCGAACAGGTCAACAAGATCAAGGCAGCCGAACGCGCCAAGGGCGTCGACATCATCGACCTCGGCATGGGCAATCCCGATCTGCCGGCGCCGAAGCACGTCATCGAGAAGCTGGTCGAGACCGCCGGCAAGCCGCGCACCGATCGCTACTCCGCCTCCAAGGGCATTGCCGGCCTGCGCCGCGCCCAGGCGCATTACTATCAGCGCCGCTTCGGCGTGACGCTCAACCCCGACACGCAGGTCGTCGCGACCCTCGGCTCGAAGGAGGGCTTCGCCAATATGGCGCAGGCCATCACCGGCCCGGGCGATGTCGTGCTCGTGCCCAATCCGAGCTATCCGATCCATGCCTTCGGCTTCCTGATGGCCGGCGGCGTGATCCGCTCCGTCCCGGCCGAGCCGACCCCGGCCTTCTTCCCGGCGCTGGAGCGGGCGATGGCCCATTCCGTGCCGAAGCCGATCGCGCTCGTCACCTGCTATCCGGCGAACCCGACGGCCTACACCGCCTCGCTCGACTTCTACCGCGACCTCGTCGCCTTCGCGAAGCGGCACGAGCTGATCCTGCTCTCCGATCTTGCCTATGCCGAGGTCTATTTCGACGAGAACGATCCGCCGCCCTCGATGCTGCAGGTGCAGGGCGCGATCGACGTCACCGTCGAGTTCACCTCGATGTCGAAGACCTTCTCGATGGCCGGTTGGCGCATGGGCTTCGCCGTCGGCAACGAGCGACTGCTGGCGGCGCTGGCGCGGGTGAAGTCCTATCTCGACTACGGCGCCTATACGCCGATCCAGGTGGCGGCGGCGGCAGCGCTCAACGGTCCGGACGACTGCATCCGCGAAATGCGCGAGACCTATCGCAAGCGCCGTGATGCGCTGGTCGAGAGCTTCGGCAAGGCCGGCTGGGAGTTCCCCGCGCCGCAGGCCTCGATGTTCGCCTGGGTGCCGATCCCGGAGAAGTTCCGCCATCTCGGCTCGCTGGAGTTCTCCAAGCTCCTGATCGAGAAGGCCGAGGTCGCGGTCGCGCCGGGCATCGGCTTCGGCGAGCATGGCGATGACTACGTCCGCATCGCCATCGTCGAGAACGAGCAGCGCATCCGCCAGGCCGCGCGCAATGTCGGGCGGTTCCTGAAGACCGCGGACCAGACCCTGCACAACGTCATCCAGATGCCGAAGGCAGGGTAGGGGATGGCGGCTGTCTTTCCGGGGCGGCGCGAAGCGCCGACCCGGAAAGACAGCCTGAGGTGTTGCGCCCTGGCACTGGACCGAGCCGCCAAAACATGGGAACGCAGGCGGCGGGGCGGATAGCTGGGACGAAGAGTGCGCGATGGTCTCGAAAGGCCGGTTGATCGGGATCGTTTTCGGCCTGTTCGCGCTGGTCTGCCTGTTCGCGACCTATGATTTCTCGCGTGGCCGCACCGCGGACACCGATTCGCCCCTGATCGCCGAGGTGCTGACCGCGACGCGGGCGCGCGAATGCGGCCGCGACGCCACCGAGATCGTGACGAAGTACTTCCCGAACGGCATGGGCCGCGCCGAAGCCGAGCAACTCCTGGCGCAGACCGTGATCCGGGCGCCGAAGCCCTGGTTCTGGAAGCCGGTCGACGAGAATTCCACCCTGGCGGATGGCGACAGCATCGAGGCGCTGCGCACCATCAAGATCACCGCCTTCGGCAACCAGTTGCTGCGGCTCTATCTCGGTTTCGAGAACGACAAGGTCCACAAGCTCGCAGCCGAGGTCGTCTGCCGCTTCGAGTGAGCGGGGTCACACCGCGCCCGTGAATTCACCGCGCGCCGGATAGTCGTTCTTGATGACGAAATCGAGCGCCGCGACCATCTCGGTGAAATTCGGCCGTACGAACGGCATCGACTGCACCGACAGATAATAGATCGTGCCGTCCGAGCGGATGAGGAACACGCCGGGCTCGGAGAACAGCGCGGGCTCGTCGATTCCGATCGAGGTCTTGCCGCGTGAGGTGGAAATGTAGAGGCCCCATTCGCGGGCCTTGGTCAGCGGCAACCCGTAGCCGACCCTGAGCGCCTGCGCGCCGACCTTTGCCGCCATCTCGGCCGCCCGTTCGGCGCCGTCGCTGCTGATCGCGATGGTCTCGACGCCGCGCGCGGCGAATTCGGGCGTCAGCCGCTCGAGTTCCTTCAGGTAGCTGGCGCAGATCGGGCAGTGCAGGCCCCGATAGAAGCAGATGAGCGTGAAGCGCTCCGGCGATGCCGCATGAAGCTCGAAGCGGCCATGCGCGAGCGTGTCGACGGAGAGTGCGGGAGCCGGCTGACGGGGAGTGAGCATGGACTTGACCTCGTTGCAGTTGCGGTTGCAGCTGCCGAAGGGTTTCGCATATTATTGGATGTGGAAAGTCCCGATCTCATGATCGAAAGTTCGGCGCTTGGGCGAGATCGCCTGTCGAGTTTTTTTGCGGCATTCGACGTCGTGGCGGAGCAGGCCCAGCTCGATACTGCCAATCTCGTGATGCTCGGTCAGGCTGGGGAGCCACAAGCGCTGATCTTTTTGCCGCATGTGGACGGCCCCATGCGCTTCGATGGAGACGTGCTGGCCGCGGTCAGGATCGACTTCGGTGGGCCTGCCAATCCCCTCATCGCAGCACTGCCGGGACGGGTCGATCTGGCCTTGGAGAGCGCCCCGGCGATGCAGGCGGTAGCCAGGATTCTCGTCACTGAGGCTTCCGCCCGGCGCTGCGGTCGCCAGGTGGCGCTCGACAATCTCTGCAAGCTGCTGCTGCTCCTGCTGTTGCGCCACCTGATCGATCAGGGCACGACCCGCCCCGGATTGCTGGCCGGCCTGTCCCACCCACAGTTGTTTCCGGCTCTCACCGCGATGCAGGAGACGCCGGCGCGCGATTGGCGGATCGACCATCTCGCGGTGATCGCAGGCATGTCGAGAACCCGCTTCATGACCCTGTTTCCGCAAGTGGTCGGTGTTACTCCGATGGCCTATCTCGCCAGCTGGCGGATGGTGCTGGCAAGACGCGAACTCGAGCGTGGCGGCCGCGTGAAGCTCGTCGCTCGGCGGATTGGCTACGGCAGTGCCGCCGCCTTCTCGCGCGCTTATCAGCGAGCCTTCGGCGAGCCGCCGGTCGCACGGAGGAAGAGTCGGCAGGGCGAGGGTGCGCTCGCCGTCATTTCTCGATGATGCAGAAGCGGTTCCCGTCCGGGTCTTCCAGCACCACGTAGTCGGCGCCTTCGGGGTAACGCCACTCGGCACGCGTCGCGCCGATACGCAGCAATCGCTCGCCCTCGGCTTTTCGGTCGCTGGCATAGAGGTCGAGATGGTGGCGCTGATGATCCTGCGCCTGTGATGAGACCTGCGTGATCGCGAGCTGCACGCCGACGCCTTCGCGCGGCACCAGGATCGCCCAGTCGGGCGAGGGCGGCCGCAGCGGCTTGTAGGCGAGCGCTTCCGTCCAGAATGCGATGGCGCGCGGCACGTCGCGCACGCCCCAGACGATCGAGCCGACCTTGAGCATCTCGGGTACCTCCTGTTGAACCCTCAATCGCGCCCGATGGCGCAGGTTCCATCCACCCCTTCGCCGTTGACTCCCCGCGCGCCTCATGCGACCCCGCCGACCATGACCATGCACGCTGCTCCCTCCGAGATCAGGCCCCTGCGTGTCGGCATCGCCGGCTTGGGAACAGTCGGCGCCGCGGTCGCCGGTATTCTGAAGCGACAGGAGAACGCGCTCGCCGCGCGTTGCGGCCGTCCGATCCGGGTGACGGCGGTCTCGGCCCGCGATCGCAATCGCGACCGCGGCATAGATCTTTCCGGTTTCGCCTGGTTCGACGATCCGGTCGCGCTCGCCAGCTCCGGCGAGATCGACTGCCTAGTCGAGCTGATCGGCGGCTCGGACGGCCCGGCCAAGCAGGCGGTCGAGGCGGCGCTTTCCGCCGGCAAGCACGTCGTCACCGCCAACAAGGCGCTGCTCGCGGCCCATGGTGTCGCGCTCGCCGAACTCGCCGAGAGCACCGGCGCGGCGCTCGCCTTCGAGGCCTCCTCGGCCGGCGGCATCCCGGTGGTCAAGACGCTGCGCGAGGCGCTCACCGGCAACAATGTCAGCCGGCTCTACGGCATCCTCAACGGCACCTGCAATTACATCCTCTCGCGCATGGAGCTCGAAGGGCTGACCTTCGAGGCCTGCCTGAAGGACGCCCAGCGCCTCGGCTACGCGGAGGCCGATCCGACCTTCGATGTCGAGGGCTTCGACACCGCGCACAAGCTCGCCATCCTGACCAGCCTCGCCTTCGGCACGAGGATCGACGCCGAAGCGATTCATGTCGAAGGCATTTCCTCGATCACGCCGCTTGACCTCAAGATGGCCGATGAGCTCGGTTACCGCATCAAGCTGCTCGGCGTCGCCGAGCGCACCAAGACCGGCATCGAGCAGCGCGTGCACCCGACCATGGTGCCGAAGTCGTCCGCGATCGCGCAGGTGATGGGCGTAACCAATGCGGTGACGATCGATGCCGATGCGGTGCGCGAGATCACTTTGGTCGGCCCCGGCGCTGGTGGCGGGCCGACCGCCTCGGCCGTGATCGCCGACATCGCCGACGTTGCCCGCGGCGCCGCCGGCCATCCCTTCGGCATGCCGGTCGCGCGACTGGAGCAGCCGGCGCGGGCGCCGATGCAGCGCCATGAGGGCGGCTACTATATCCGCCTCGCCGTGGCCGACCGTCCCGGCGCCGCGGCCGCAATCGCGACCCGCATGGCGGAAGCCGACATCTCGCTCGAAAGCATCGTCCAGCACCGCTCCGAGATCGCCGCCCAGCGCGATCCTGGCGGGCGTTCCGGCGCGCCGGTCCCGGTGGTGCTGATCACCTATGCCACCAGCGAACAGGCCATTCGCGGCGCCTTGGAGAAGGTCAGCGCCGACGGCCACATCGCAGAAGCGCCGCAAGTCATCCGTATCGAAAGGGAGTAGGGGGCGAATGGCGAGTGGCGAATAGCGAATGGAGCGACGTTCCATTTTCTCATAGCCACTTGCGCTTTCACTCGCCACTCGCCATTCGCCACTCGCTGAGGAAGCCGCCCATGTCCGAAGATCTCCGCATCTCGCCCGATCAGATCATCGAGCGCTATCTCTCGATGGAGCTGGTGCGCGTCACCGAGCGCGCCGCCGTCTCCGCTGCGCGCTGGCGCGGCCACGGCAACGAGAAGGCGGCCGACCAGGCGGCGGTCGATGCGATGCGGCGCGAGCTCAACCGCCTGCCGATCGACGGCGAGATCGTCATCGGTGAGGGCGAGCGCGACGAGGCGCCGATGCTCTTCATCGGCGAGAAGGTCGGCCTCGGCACCGGTCCCAAGGTCCATATCGCCGTCGACCCGCTCGAGGGCACGACGCTCTGCGCCAAGGACATGCCGGGCTCGATCGCGGTGATGGCCATGGCCGGCGCCGGCCAGCTGCTCTACGCCCCCGACGTCTATATGGACAAGATCGCGATCGGCCCCGGCTACACGCCGGGCATCGTCGACCTCGATGCTTCGGCCGCGGACAACATCAACGCGCTGGCCAGGGCCAAGGGTGTGAAGCCGCACGAGATCAACACGCTGATCATGGACCGGCCGCGCCACGAGAAGCTGATCGCCGAGGTCCGCAAGACCGGCGCCTCGATCCGCCTGATCACCGATGGCGACGTCGCCGGCGTGATCTTCTGCACCGAGCCGGAAAAGACCGGTATCGACCTTTATCTCGGCATCGGCGGCGCGCCGGAGGGCGTGCTCGCCGCCGCTGCGCTGCGTTGCGTCGGCGGCCAGATGCAGGGCCGCCTCATCCTCGACACCGAAGAGAAGCGCAAGCGCGCCGCGACCATGGGCGTCAAGGATCCGAACCACAAATACGACATGGCCGAGATGGCTTCGGGCGACGTCATCGTCTGCGCCACCGGCGTCACCGATGGCGGCATGCTCTCGGGCGTGCGCTTCGGGCCGGAGGTGATCGAGACCGAGACGATCGTCTATCGCTCGATCACCGGCACGGTTCGCCGCATCTATGGCGAGCATCGCGAGCTGTCGAAGTTCAAGCTCGACTGAGTGCAAACCGTCATTGCGAGCGTAGCGAAGTAATCCAGGGGCCGCCGAGCGAGCCATCCTGGATTGCTTCGTCGCTTACGCTCCTCGCAATGACGGACCGCTCGCTTACCCTTGCAGGCTGCCTCCGGCAAGGGTGTGTTCCACGCAGGCGTTGATATGCGTCGCCAGGACATCCGTGGCGCGGGCTATGTCGCGCCGCATCGCGCAGTCGAGCAGGATCTGGTGCTCCTGCGCCGCGGCCTCGCCGCGGAAGATCACGGCGACCATCTGATAGCGCAGATAGCGGTCATAGACCGAGGCGTGCGTCTCCATCAGCACCTGCGAGCCGCAGGCCGAGATCAGCGCGTGATGGAACTCCCAGTCATAGCGCTTCCAGAGCTCCGGATCGGCGCGGTCATTGTCGAGCATGCGCCTTTCCATCAAGGCGAGCTTGTGATGGGCGGCGACGACGCGGCCTTCCCACTCCATGTCCCCGGTGGCGAAGGACTGCGCCAACGCGTGTCCCTCGAGCAGTAGCCGCAACGCCGCGATCTCGCTCAGATTGCTGGCGGAGACCGGCGCGACCATGAAGCCCTTTTGTCCCTCGGCCTCGACCAGCCCTTCCGACGAGAGCCGGTTCAGGATCTCGCGCAGCGTGCTGATGCTGGTGCCATAGGTCTCGCGCAGGTCGTCGAGCTTGAGCCGCTGCGCCGGCACCAGCCGCCCGAAGACGATGTCTGCCCGGATACGGCGATAGGCGAGCTCTCCGATCGAGGCGGTCGGCGGCGCGTAATTCAGCATGCGTGATCCGTCCGGGACTGCGGCAGAGGGCGCAGCTTAGCGACGCAGTGAAGTGGGCACAATTGTTATGGTGAAATCGGGATCATCTGATGAAATCAAAAATACCAGTTGATTGCTGACAGCGGCTTGGGCATGGTCTGCCTCGAAGCGGGGACAACCCGCAGGGGAGGAACGGCATGAAACAGGGTATCGACAGGCGCATGCTGCTGGTGGCCGGTGGCGCGCTGGCGTTGACGGGCGGCGCCACGTTTGCACAGGGCAAGTCCAACCTGCGCTTTTCGGCGGTGTTCTCGGAACAGGACATCCGCGCCGAGATGATGAAGCGCTTCGGCGAAGCCATCAAAGACGATTTCACGCTGCAGCCCTATTACGGCGGCAACCTGTTCAAGCAGGGCACTGAGCTGGTCGCCATGCAGCGCAACAACCTCGAAATGGGGAACATCGCGCCGCAGGACGTCTCGAACCAGATCCCGGCCTGGTCGATCGTCACCTCGGCCTATCTCTTCCGCGATGCCGACCATCTCAAGAAGGTCTTCGCCAGCGACGTCGGCCGCGACCTCAAGAAGATGGCGGAAGACAAGCTCAACATCAAAATCCTCGGGCCGACCTATTTCGGCGCCCGTCAGGTCGGCCTGAAGCCGAAGAAGAAGATCAGTACCCCGGCCGATCTCGCCGGCGTCAAACTGCGCATGCCCGGCGGCGATGCCTGGCAGTTCCTCGGCCAGTCGCTCGGCGCCAACCCGACGCCGATGGCTTATGCCGAGGTCTATACCGGCCTGCAGAGCGGCGCGATCGATGGCCAGGACAACCCGCTGCCCAACGTCCAGAACATGAAGTTCTACGAGGTCTCCTCGCAGATCGTGCTGACCTCGCATCTCGTCGGCTTCGATCTGCTCTGCGTCACCAAGCGCGTCTGGGACGGGATGGATGCGAAGAAGCAGGCCGCCTTCCAGGCTGCGGCCGACGCCGCGATCGACTGGAGCACCAAGGAGCACCTCGCCAAGGAAGCCGAGCTGGTCGACTTCTTCAAGAAGCAGGGGCTCGAGGTCTATACGCCCGATCTCAAGGCTTTCCGCGACTTCGCTCAGAAGAAGTATCTGGAATCCGAGCTGGCCAAGGGCTGGACACCGGGCATGCTCGACAAGATCAACGCGCTCTAGCGTCCGCTACGTTCGAGTGATCCAGTTCTAGCGCTGGCCCCTTGGGGCCGGCGCGGCCCGCCGATGGAGGGGCCGGCGGGCCGAATTTCACCGGAGGGACGATGCCGAACTCGCTGAAAGCGCTCGGCGCCTTCATGGCGCGCCGGGCCGAGAACCTGCTCGCGCTGATGCTCGGGGCGATGTTCCTCGTCTTCCTGGTGCAGATCGTCTTCCGTTATCTGCTCAACTTCCCGATCGGCTGGACGCATGAGATCAGCGTCATCCTCTGGCTCTGGCTGGTGCTGTTCGGTGCCGGCTTCGTGGTGCGCGAAAGCGAGGAGATCCGCTTCGACATCATCTACGGCGCCGTCGGGCCGGGGTCGCGCCGCGTCATGGCGCTGATCACGGCAGTCGCGCTCGTCGCGCTCTACGTGATCTCGCTGCCGGCGATGGTCGACTACGTCGCCTTCATGAAGGTCGAGCGCACCGCCTATCTCAAGCTGCCATTCAACTGGGTCTATGCGATCTACATCGCCTTCGCGGTCGGTGCGATCATCCGCTATCTCTGGCTCGGCTTCAGCGCCTTGCGTGGCAAGGCGCCCGAAGCCTTCGATCCGACCAAGGCGGGCTCGGGCGTATGAGCACGCCTTTCTCCCTCGCCATCCTCGGTATCGTCACGCTGTCGCTGCTCGGCCTGCCGATCGGCCATGCGATGATCGCAGGCTCGATCCTCTACCTGCTTGTCGCCGGGCAGGACCTCTCGATCGCCGCAGAGCAGCTGCTCAACGGCATGTACACCAACTATGTCATCCTCGCCGTGCCGCTCTTCATCCTGGCGGCCGAGCTGATGAATATTGGCTCAATGACCGAGCGCCTGCTGCGCTTTTGCGACGCGCTGGTCGGCCGCTTCAGGGGCGGGCTCGCCCATGTCAACATCGTTCAGAGCGTGATCTTCGCCGGCATGTCGGGCTCGGCCATCGCCGATGCCGCCGGCACCGGCCGGATGATGCAGGCGATGATGACCAAGGACGGCAAGTACCCGCCGGCCTTCGCCGCCGCCTTGACGGCCGTGTCATCGGTGATCGGGCCGATCATCCCGCCCTCGATCCCGATGGTGCTCTACGCGCTGGTCTCCGACGCCTCGATCGGCTTCCTCTTCCTCGGCGGCGTCATTCCCGGCCTGCTGATGGCGCTGGCGCAGATGACGATCGTCGCCTCGGCCGCCAGGCGCCGCAATTTCCCGGTCGAGCCGCCGATCCCCTTGCGCCGCTTGCCCGGCATCACCTGGCGCGCCTTGCCGGCGCTGATGATGCCGGTGGTGTTGCTCGGCGGCATCTATGGCGGCGCCACCACGCCGACAGAGGCTGCCGCCGTCGCCGCCGCCTACGCGCTCGCCGTCTCGGTGCTGCTCTATCGCAGTGTCAGCCTCAGCGCCTTCTATGGCTCGCTCGCCTATAGCGCCCGCACCACCGCCTCGATCGGCATGCTGATCGCCGGCGCGCTCGTCTTCAACTACGTCGTCACCATCGAGAACATCCCCGATAGCCTGCGCGTGCTCCTCGCCAGCTGGAACCTGTCGCCGCTCGGCTTCCTGATCCTGGTCAACGTCCTGCTGCTGGTCCTCGGCTGCCTGCTGGAGGGCACCGCGATCCTCCTGATCGTCGTGCCGGTGCTGATTCCGACGGCCAAGGCGCTCGGCATTGACATGGTGCATTTCGGCGTGGTCGTCGTCGTCAACATCATGCTCGGGCTGATCACGCCGCCCTACGGCCTCCTGCTCTTCATCATGACCAATATCGCTGAGGTGCCGCTGCGCCAGATCGTGCGCGAATGCATGCCGTTCCTCGGCGCGATGATCGTCGCCCTGGCGTTGATCACCTTTTTCCCCGGCCTCGTGCTCTGGCTGCCGCGCCTGATGGGCTACCAGGGCTGACTGGACAGGACTCGACCCGTGAGCAAGCCGATCTACGTCCTCAACGGCCCCAATCTGAACCGGCTCGGCACGCGCGAGCCGCAGATCTACGGCTCGACCACGCTCGCCGAGGTCGAGACGCTCTGCCGCGAGGCGGGCGGCGCGCGCGAGATCGTCTTCCGCCAGAGCAACCGCGAATACGAACTGATCGACTGGATCCACGAGGCGATCGACAAGGGCGCGGCGATCATCATCAACCCGGCGGCCTATTCCTTCACCTCGATCGCGATCCTCGACGCGCTGAAGATGTTTCCCGGCCCGATCGTCGAATTGCACATCTCGAACATCCACCGGCGCGAGGCGCACTACCACAAATCCTATGTCTCGCTGGCCGCGACGGCGATTATCGCCGGGCTCGGCGCGCAGGGTTATGCGGTGGCGGTGAAGGCGGCGATCGACCTGGCGGAGCGCTCCGGCTGAGGCCGGTCAGCGCGCCGTCATCACCGCGCGGGTGAAGCCCGGCTCGACGATGGTCAGGCTGCCGTCGGGCAAGCCGAGGATGCGGTCGATCGCGATACCCTGGAACTGGAAGCGCCGATCCAGTGCCGCGATGGCTGCGTCTTCCTCCGCAGTCCCCATGGCTGCGATGGTGCGGGCGACGGCATCGTGCGTGCTCGCCCCAAGATGCAGGATGATCTCGGCGGCAGCCTCGGGATCGGGCACGGCGAAGACGCCTTCCGTCTTGCCCTGGGCGATGATGCCGGTCAGCACCGGCCGCATCACCGCGATCGAGGCGGCATTGATCCGATGGTAAAGCAGCAAGTTCTCCGGCCGGAAGACCACGTCGAATGCTGCCCGCAACTTCGGAGCGTCCTCGACCTTCATCTGCCGTGAGCGGGCAAGGAAACCGTTCAGCCGGGTGAGGGCGTCGAGCGACGGGTCTTCGAGGATATCGCGAACGCGCGCGACGGCGTCCTGCGCCAGCCGGGCGGTGATCCCTTCCAGCAGATCCTCCTTGGCGGAGAAGTGGTGGTAGAAGCCGCCCTTCGAGATACCGATTTGCGCGATGACGTCGTTGACGGTGGTGCGCTCATAGCCGCGCTCGAAGAACAGCGCCTGCGCCGCATCGAGAATCTCGTTCCTGCGATCATCGGGACGCTTGACGATACGGGGCATGCAAACTCGCTTCTGCTTGACGACCGACCGTCGGTCTGTAAAATGACCGACGGTCGGTCTCTTGTGATTGTGCGCGAGAGACGCCGCCAGCGCAACGTTTCGCGACCCGCGATACTCCTGGGTTGAGCACGTTGGCGCGACGCCTCCTGCGGAGGGTGCCCGTGAAGTTCGCTCGCAGTCTTCTTGTCGTCGCGGCGCTGGTCGCCGCCGGCGGTGCCTATTGGTCGCTGTCGAAGCCGACTGCGGTCGCTACCGTTGTGCCAAAGCGCGGTGATGCAGCCGAGATCGTTTATGCCACCGGCACGGTCGAGCCGCGCATTTGGGCCAAGGTCACGGCGCTGGTGCGCGAGCGCATCCTCGAGCGCTGCGATTGCGAGGGACAGCGCGTGGAGCAGGGGCACGTCCTCGCCCGGCTCGACAGCGCCCAGGCCGAGGCGACTCTGGCAGAGCTCAAGGCCCGCCAGAAGCTCGCCACCGCCGAGCATGACCGGCTCGCGGTCCTGGTCGAGCGCAATGTGATGAGCCAGCAGGCGCTCGATCGGGCGCGCAGCGAGATGGGCCAGGCCTCGGCGCTGATCGCCGGCCAGACCGCGCGCCTGGAGAACTATCTGCTGCGCGCACCGATGGCCGGCACCGTGCTGCGCCGTGACGGCGAGGTCGGCGAGATCGCCGAGCCCGGCACCGTGCTGTTCTGGATCGGCGAGGCCAAGCCGCTGCGCGTCGTCGCCGAGGTCAACGAGGAGGATATCCCACAGGTCAAGCCGGGCCAGCGCGTCTTGATCAGGGCCGACGCCTTTCCGGGACGGACGCTGGAGGGAACCATCGACAGCATCACGCCGAAGGGCGACCCCGTCGCCAAGACCTATCGTGTCTATCTTGCTCTGCCGGGTGATACCCCGCTGCTGATCGGCATGACGGTCGAGCTCAACATCATCGTGCGGGTTGCGCAGAACGCGCTCCTGCTGCCGGTCGCCGCCGTGCAGGGCAATGCGGTCTTCGTCGTCGAAGGCGATGTCGCCCGCCGCCGCGAGCTTGCGATCGGGATACGCGGCACGGGCGATGTCGAGGTGCTCTCGGGATTGCCCGAGCAGGCCCGCGTGATCACACCCTTCCCGGACAAGCTTGCCGACGGCGCGCGCGTCAGGCCGGAAGGAAGTTGAGCCATGCGGCTGATCCTGGCCCTGGCGCTGACGCATATCCGCGGCCGCGGCCGGCAGACGCTGGTCGCGATCATCGGCGTCGCGCTCGGCGTCGGCTTCTCGATCGCCATGGCGGCGCTGATGCAGGGCGGCGAGGATGATTTCGTCGCACGCCTCGTCGACACCATGCCGCATGTCGACATCACCGACGAATACCGCAACGCTCGCCGCCAGCCGGCGCAGGATGCGTTCGCAGCAGTCCAGATCGCCGGCCTGCGCCCGAAGGACGACCGGCGCGGCATCCTCAACCCGACCGAGGCGACGGCGATGTTGCGCGCCTGGGTGCCCGGGCGGCTGGCGCTCAGCCTCAAGACGCAAGGGGTGGTGCGCTATGCCGGCCGCGATGTCGGCATCGCCATCATCGGCATCGAGCCGCAGGCCGAGATGAAGGTCTCCTCGCTCGCCAAGGATTTCCGCCAGGGCAGCTTCACCTCGCTGATCGCCGGCGGCAACAACATCGTCGTCGGCGACCGGCTGGCGCAGCGCCTCGGCGCCGAGCTCGGCACCACCGTCACGGTGGTCTCATCGACCGGCCAGAGCCGTGCCTTCAAGATCGTCGGCCTGTTCCACACCGGCACCACCGCCCGCGATGAGGGCGAGGGCTACGTCCTGCTCAAGAACGCCCAGATCCTCAGCGAGCGCCCGAATGCGATCAACGAGATCAGGCTGAAGCTCGACAACCCCAGCGCCGCGCCGCAGGTCGCGCGCCGGGCCGAGGCGCAGATCGGCTACAAGGCGGTCGCCTGGCAGGAGGCGAACGAGTCGCTGCTCGAAGCGCTCGTGATCCGGAATGTCATCATGTACACGGTCGTCGGCGCGATCCTGCTCGTCGCCGGCTTCGGCATCTTCAACATCATCTCGACGATCACCCACGAGAAGGCGCGCGATATCGCGATCCTGAAGTCGCTCGGCTTCACCGAAACCGACATGCGCCGCCTCTTCCTGCTCGAAGGGCTGGCGCTTGGCGCCGGTGGCTCGCTGATCGGCTGGGTGGTCGGCTTCTCGCTCTGCTTTGCGCTCTCGCTGGTCCGCTTCGAATTGTCGGGCGCGAGCGTCGCGCAGGAGATCACCCGCCTGCCGCTGGCCTGGAGCATCTGGCACTACCTGATCGCCGCCGGCTTCGCGCTGGTCTCGGCCGGTGTCGCCGGCTACCTGCCGGCAAGGCAGGCGGCACGGCTCAACCCGGTCGACATCATCCGGGGCGCGACATGAGCGCGCTGATCGAGACGGTCGGGCTCACCCGCGTGCTGCCGGCCGCCGTGCCGGTGACGCTGGTTGAGGATATCACCCTGACCATCGGCGAGGGCGAGTTCGTCGCGATTACCGGCCCGTCAGGCTCGGGCAAGTCCTCGCTGCTCTATTTGCTCGGCCTGCTCGATCGGCCGACCGGGGGAACGCTCGCCATCGCCGGACGCGATACCGCCGGGCTCAGCGAGCGTGAGCGCGCCGAGATCAGGCTGGCGACGCTCGGCTTCGTCTTCCAGTTCCATTTCCTGCTGCCGGAGTTCACCGTCCGCGAGAATGTCGAGATCCCGATGCGCCGGCTCGGCCGGCTTGGCGCGACCGCCATGCGCGAGCGCTCGACCGAGCTTCTCGGCGCGCTCGGTCTCTCAGACCATCTCGACAAGCGGCCCGACCAGCTTTCGGGCGGCCAGCGCCAGCGCGTCGCGGTCGCCCGCTCGCTCGCCAACGATCCGCCGCTGATCCTCGCCGACGAACCGACCGGCAGCCTCGACAGCAAGAACTCCGAGCAGGTCTTCGCCATTCTCGACGCGCTGGTGCGCGAGCGCGGCAAGACCGTCATCGCCGTGACCCACGATACCGACATGGCCGCGAAGGCGAGCCGCCGCGTCCATCTGGTCGATGGCCGGCAGGCCGAGGCTTGAGGCGGGGCTTCTGCGTCAGTCTTCCGAGGCCGGCTCGGCCTTGCGGCGAAAGCCCGTCGCCAGCACGTAGAGTTCGGAGGAATCGGCGCGGCTCGCCGCCGGCTTGATGTTGCGGACCTGGGTGAAGTCGCGCTTGAGCTGAGCCAGCAGCTCGGCGGTGTCGCCGCCCTGGAACAGCTTGGCCAGGAAGAAGCCGCCCGGCGCCAGTACGTCATTGGCGAATTCGAGCGCGGCCTCGGCGAGGCCGATGATCCTGAGATGGTCGGTCTTCTTATGGCCGGTGGTGTTCGCCGCCATGTCGGACATCACGCCGTCGGCCTTGCCGCCGAGCTTCTCGGTCAGAAGGCCAGGGGCTTCCTCCGACATGAAGTCGAGCTCGATCAGCTCGACATGCGGGATCGGGTCGACCGGCAGGAGGTCGATCCCGACGATCCGGCCCTTGCCCTTGTCGAGCCCGACCTTCGCCGCCGCGATCTGGCACCAGCCACCGGGCGCGCAGCCGAGATCGAGCAGCTTCTGGCCGGGTTTCAGGAACTTGTAGCGCTCGTCCATCTCGGCGAGCTTGAAGGCGGCACGCGAGCGATAGCCCATCTCGCGCGCCCGCTTCACATAGGGGTCGTTGAGCTGGCGTTCGAGCCAGAGCTGCGAGGAATGGCTGCGCTTGGCCGGCTTCTTGACCTTGATGCGCAGGTCACGTGCGCCGCCGCCTGATTTTGTCGTCGTCATTGCCGCCTGCGCCACCAGGCGCGATCCTCGTGCATCATCCTGAGCAGAATGCCCTCGCGCAGGCCGCGATCGGCGATGCGCACCTTCGGGCTCGGAAAGGCCCGCCGGATCGCCTCGAAGATGGCGCAGCCGGCAAGCACCAGATCGGCCCGCTCGCGGCCGATGCAGGCATTGGCCTGGCGCTCGGCATAGTCCATCGCGACGAGTTCGTCGATGACGCTGAGGATATCCTCCTGGCGCATCCACAGACCGTCGACCTGGCGCCGGTCATAGCGCGGCAGACGCAGATGGATGCCGGCGACGGTCGTCACCGTGCCGGAGGTGCCGAGCAGGTGGAAATTGGGAGCGTCGCGCGCCGCTGCCGCCTTCCGCGCGAAGGGGGCCAGCGCCTCGCTGCAATCGTCGACCATGCGCTCGAATTTCTCGCGCCCGACCTCGACCCCGCCATAGCGCTCCGCCACCGAGACGACGCCGATCGGCAGCGAGGCCCATTCGCGGATGCGTTGGGCCGGGTCGCGCCCGGCCTCGCGCCCGCCGAGCCAGACGATCTCGGTCGAGCCGCCGCCGATGTCGAAGATGATCACCGCGCCGGCCTCCGGCGCCGCCAGCGCGGCGCAGCCGGTGACGGCGAGCGAGGCTTCCGTCCTCTGGTCGACGATCTCGAGCTCGATGCTTGCCTCCTCGCCGACGCGGCGGACGAACTCGACTCCGTTGGTCGCGGCGCGGCAGGCCTCGGTGGTGATCAGGCGCGCCCGGGTCACGCCGCGGTGCTCCATCTTGCTCTTGCAGATCTTGAGGGCCTCGACGGCGCGGTCCATCGCGTCGTCGCAGAGCCGCCCGCTGGCGCCGAGCCCTTCGCCGAGCCGCACGATTCGCGAGAAGGCGTCGACGACCCGGAAACCGTGCTGGGCCGGCCGCGCGATCAACAGGCGGCAGTTGTTGGTGCCGAGATCGAGCGCGGCATAGGTCGTGGGATGAGGGCGCTGGTACGGCTCGGGAGCAAACCGAACGGCTTCCGGCGGCGCGGGCCGCTCGCCCGGTAGGGGGACCGCCGCCACGATGGGGCGGTCGGAATCCTGGCGGTCTTCGACCGTCACTTGCTAACCCTTCGCCGGCCATGCCGCCTCGGCGGCTGCCGGGAGTCCAGCACGAAGCTGGAACGTTTCCATTCGGGGGCAGCGTAACAACAGCACACTGCCCCTGCCAAGCGGAACCTGTGGCGAAACTGCGCCGGCTCTCTCGCGCTTGCCTGCATCGTGGCTTCGCGGCAAAGCTCGGCGCCAGCCGGCAATGCGAGCCCGGCAGCGATAGATCGGGAGAAACGGCATGGCGGCGCGGCGCATGATCCTGGCGATCGACCAGGGCACGACTTCCTCCCGCGCCATCCTGTTCGACGAGAATCTGCAGCCGATCGCCAGCGCCCAGCAGGAATTCCCGCAGCATTATCCGGCCTCAGGCTGGGTCGAGCACGAGGCTGAGGATCTCTGGGAGAGCACGCTTGCAGTCTGCCGACAGGCGCTGGCGCGCGCCGAGGCGCGGGCAGGGGAGGTCGCGGCGATCGGCATCACCAACCAGCGCGAGACCACTTTGGTCTGGGACCGCAGGACCGGCCAGGCGATCCACCGCGCCATCGTCTGGCAGGACCGGCGCACCGCCGAGCGCTGCGCCGCGCTGGAGGCAGGGGGCCATGGCCAGCTCGTCACCGAGCGTACCGGCCTGCGCATCGACCCCTATTTCTCCGGCACCAAGATCGCCTGGATCCTCGATCAGGTGCCCGGCGCCCGCGAGCGGGCCAGGCGCGGCGAGCTCGCCTTCGGCACGGTCGACTGCTTCCTGCTCTGGCGCCTGACCGGCGGGCGGGTCCACGCCACCGACGCGACCAACGCCTCGCGCACCATGCTGTTCGATATCCACAAAGGGCAGTGGGACGAGGAATTGCTGGCGCTGCTCGATATTCCCGCCGCGATGCTGCCGGAGGTCCGCGACTGCGCCGCGCATTTCGGCGACAGCGAGCCAGGCCTGCTCGGCGGGGCGGTCGCGATTCGCGGCATCGCCGGCGACCAGCAGGCGGCGACCGTCGGCCAGGCCTGCTTCGAGCCCGGCATGCTGAAATCGACCTACGGCACCGGCTGCTTTGCCTTGCTCAACACCGGCACCAAGGCCGTCGTCTCGCAGAACCGCCTGCTCTCGACCATCGCCTACCAGCTCAAGGGCGTGCGCCATTACGCGCTGGAGGGCTCGATCTTCATCGCCGGCGCCGCCGTGCAATGGCTGCGCGACGGGCTCGGCATCATCGAGAAGGCCTCGGACAGCGGCCCGCTCGCGGCCAATGCCGATCCCGGCCAGCAGGTCTATCTGGTGCCCGCCTTCACCGGCCTCGGCGCGCCGCATTGGGACGCCAATGCCCGCGGCGCCATGTTCGGGCTGACGCGCAACACCGGCCCGCGCGAATTCGCCCGCGCCGCGCTCGATTCGGTCTGCTTCCAGACGCTCGACCTGCTCGAGGCGATGCGCTCCGACTGGCCGGAAGCCGATGGTGCGCAGACCGTGCTGCGTGTCGATGGCGGCATGGTCGCCTCCGACTGGACCATGCAGCGCCTCGCCGACATCCTCGCCGCCCCGGTCGACCGGCCGCAGGTGCTGGAGACGACGGCGCTCGGCGCCGCCTATCTCGCCGGCCTCGACGCCGGCCTGCTGCCGGAGCCGGCCCAGTTCGCCGATCGCTGGCGGCTGGAGCGGCGCTTCTCGCCGAGTCTGGCCGAGGAGACGCGCCGCAGCCATGTCGCCGGCTGGCGCGACGCGGTCAGGCGCACGCTCAGCGCCGGCTGAAGCAGTCTCGCGCGAACGCCCATGCCGGATGGCGCTGGCGTTCGTTTCGGGCTGTCGCGCAAGGCGCTGCGACCGCCTTGCATGTCGAAATCGTCACAGAAGGCTTGCAACCGGGCGCGAGGTTGTTTAGATCGCGGCCATCCGACGCGTCGCACCAAGCGCGCCCGTTGGGGGATCGTCTAACGGTAGGACCCCAGACTCTGACTCTGGTTGTCTAGGTTCGAATCCTAGTCCCCCAGCCACTTCCTTAAGTGGTTGATCTAAGATAGAAATCTGAAATTTCTATAGCTGCCGTCCGTAGCTTTCGGACATGACGCGGCGGCTTGCCGCGAGTGCTTTCCCCAACGCTTATGAAACCCGGGGCATAGGTGCGAAACTGCCGGCTCCGCAATGACAGGACATTCTTCAGTGAATGAGCCGCTGCGGCTGCCGTGAAGGTGACGCCACCGAGCAACCTCACGCCTTTGAACGGTTCGCTGAAGACGACGACCTCGGCGCCGCGATTGACCTGGAGGCCGCTGACCATGATCGCTGCGCCTGCAGCCGGCAGGCGATAGCGTGGGCTTCACCCCTTCGCTGGGTCTTGAGACCGCAATCCGGAGGACCCAGAGCTGCTCGTCAGCCGCTGCCGGCCGCGTTCAAGAGTTTGGTCATTTCCGCCCCATCGGGTTTGGTGAGATTCTAGAAGGTGACGCTCGAGCGAGCAGCTCTCGACGCGCCGTGGCGGACCATGCGAAACTTGTCGCAGGAGGCGCGGCTGGGGTGTCGCCTCCTGGACCCGGCTCACATGATGCATCGTCGTTCCTTTCTGGTCGCCTTGGCGGCATCGGGGCTCGCGATCCCTGATCGGCGGGCTTCGGCGGCGGAGCCCGTCAGGCGGATCATGCTGATGGTTGGCGTGCCGTTCGACCATCCCATCCTGCGCGCCCGGATGGCGGAGCTGAGCCGGCTCATGGCCGAGAAGGGATGGGTCGAAGGCCGGAATCTGCGTATGGTCTGGCGGTTCTCGGGGGTGAGCGAGGATGATCTGGCGCGGACCGCCGCCGATGTGGTCCGTGAGAAGCCGGACGTCATCGTCGTCGGCTCCAGCGCAGAGACTGCGGCTGTCCTGGAGCAGACGCGGCAGATCCCCGTGCTGTTCTCGACCGCGTCCGATCCCGTCGGCAGCGGCTTCGTGCGCTCGCTGGAGCGCCCTGACGGCAACGCCACGGGATTCAGCAACAACGACCCCGCCATGTCGGAGAAATGGGTCGAGCTCTTGACCGAGATCGCGCCGGCGACCCGCCGCATTGGCGTGGTCTTCAACCCCCATACAACGCCGGCTGCGGGCAAGAGCTATCTCGCGCGCCTGCAGACCAGCATTCGGGGTGAAGAGCTCGCCCTTGAAATCATTCACGTGACCGAGGCATCGGAGATCGCCCGCGAGATCACGGCATTCGCCTCCAAGGGGAGTGGCGGCGGCCTGGTGTTCCTGCCGGACAGCTTCACCTTCCGCAATGCCGCGGCCTGCGCGGCTTCCGCGGCGCAGCAACGATTGCCGGCGATCTACCCGTTCGACACCTTCACGCTGCAGGGCGGCCTGATCTCTTATACCGGCGCGCGCGAGGAGACGGCCGAGCTGATCGCCTCCTATATCGATCTCGTCCTGCGAGGGGCGAATGTCGCCGAACTGCCGGTGCAGTTTTCGCGCAGTTTCGAGCTGGTCGTCAATCGAACCGCTGCCGCGGCCCTGGGGCTCGACCTGCCGCCGTCCCTGCGAATCCGCGCAACCCGGATCGTGTCGTGACGCAGCACGGCGCGGCGGAAAAGGACGGCGTATCACGGCCGCGCGCCGGCCTTACCCGCAAGTATACGGTTTTCGTCGTCGTCGCGATCTGCCTGGCCCTCGGACTCAATACGGCAATTGCAGCGCTCTTCGCCTTTTCGGATCAGCGGGCCCTTCTCGTCCGCGTCCAGCAGGAGCAGGCCCGGGCGGCGGCGCAGAGGATCGGCGCCTTCGTCGCCGACATCATGAGCGACCTTGAGCTCGCTTCTGAGAACGGCACTGGCAACGATTCGCCCGAAGAGCGTCACCTCGATGGCTTGAGGCTGCTGCGGCAGGTTCCCGCCATCCTCGATTTGCGCCAGATCGATCAGGACGGGCGCGAACAGCTCTTCCTCTCGCGTTTCGCGCGCGACCGGGCTGGCAGCGATATGGACTGGTCTGCCGACCGGGGTTTCCAGATCGCGCTCGCACAGGGCAGGTTCTATGGCGAGGTCGAGTTCCGGCGCGGGTCGGAGCCGCATATGGTGTTGCTCCGGCGCTCGGCCTTCGCTCCACATCGGGTTGCGCGGGCGACCGTCAATCTCGTTTTCATCCGCGATGTCGTGTCCCGGCTCAAGGTCGGCGAAGCTGGCCGCGCCTATATCGTCACGCGTGCAGGCCGGCTGATCGCCCATCCTGACCTGCGTTTCGTCCTCCGGAGTACCAACCTCGCCGATCTGGTAAAGGCGCATACGGCGGCTGGTGGCCCAGGCGCCGGGCTTTCGATCACGGATGTCGAGGGCCGGCGCGTCCTATCCGTCATGGCCGCCGTCCCGGATCTCGACTGGAATGTCGTCGTCGATCTGCCGGCGAGCGAAGCTTTTGCGCCCATCCGCGCCTCGATCCTGCGCTCGCTGGCGCTGCTGGCGGTCGCACTTCTCGCCGCTGTGTTGGTCGGCATCGCTCTCAGCCGCAAGCTCGTAGCTCCGATCAAGGCGCTCGGCGTTGGTGCCGCGCGGATCGGCCAGGGCGAATTGGACGAGCGGATCGACATCCACACCGGCGACGAGTTGCAGGAGCTCGGCGATCAGTTCAACCTGATGGCAGAACGCCTCGCAGAAAGCCGCGCCGTCCTGGAAGACAAGGTCGCGGAGCGTACGCTCGCCCTGAAGACGGCGCTCGAGCTTGCCTCGGCCGGGCAGAAAGCGGCGGAGGAGGCAACGCGTGCCAAATCCCGATTCCTGGCCGTGGTCGGGCACGATATCCGCACGCCATTATCCGGTGTGCTCGGGGTTCTGGAGCTGATCGATCGCGGGCGCCTGAACCAGCGCGACCGCCGTCTCGTCGCCATGGCCGCGACCTCCGGCGAGGCTCTGGTCGATCTCGCCAACGCGACGCTCGACCTGTCCCGGCTGGAGGCCGGAACCGAAAGCCTGGATCTGCGTGATTTCGATCTTGGCGCCCTCATGACCGCAACTGCGGCACTGATGCATCCCCTGGCAGAGCAGAAGGGACTGGTCCTGAGGTTGCAGCCACCGCCCGAGGGCCTGCGCCTGCACGGCGATTCCGGCAAGATTCACCGCGTCATCGTCAACCTGTTGCGCAATGCGATCAGCTTCACCGAGCAGGGCGAGGTCGAGTTCGGCGCCGCTTTCCAGCCCGCATCAGCCTCGCAGCGCCCCAGGCTGACACTCACGGTGCGCGACACCGGCATAGGGATCGACCCCGCTATACAGGACCATATTTTCCGCGATTTCGTCCAGGTCGACCCGGAAACGGGACGCCGCAACGGCGGGGCCGGTCTCGGATTGGCGATCTGCAGGAAGCTGGTCGAGTTGATGGGCGGCTCGATCTCCGTTGCCAGTGCCAGAGGGCAAGGCAGTACCTTTTCCGTCAGCTTGCCAATGGCTGCGGCCAAGGCCGCGGCTCGGCCCGGCGAGGCGCCTCCGGAGCAGTTGCAGCGGATTCTTGTCGTCGACGACGACCCCGTGACGCGCGAGGTCGCCCGGCTCATGGTCGGCAAGGCCGGCCACAAGGTGCAGGCCGCGGCCTCGGGCGAGGCGGCTGTGAAAACCCTGCGCAAGCGCACGTTCGACCTTGTTCTGCTCGATATGCATATGGGCGGAATGGACGGTATCGAAACCACACGAGCGATCCGTGCCTTGCCGGCCATCGCGCAGCCTCGGATCGTCGCGCTGACGGCGGATGTCTCTCCGGAGACGATGCGGCGGATGCGTGCGGCGGGATTGGCGACGATCCTGTCCAAGCCGATCACCTCCGCGGCGCTCCTGCAAATGATCGGCCGCAGGGGAAGCCGTGGCGGCCGAGGTCCGGTCGTCGCCCTGTCGCCGGACCAGCCCGTCGACGTCACCTTCTTCCGGACACAGCGCGGGCTGATCGGCGAGGCCCGTACGCGGCAGCTCGTGGCGCTCTTTGCGACCGTGTCCGCGACCATCCTGACCGGCATGGGGGAGGCCGCTGAGCGCCTTGACCGTGCCGAGCTGGGCCGGCTGGCTCATCAGTTGGCAAGCTCGGCAGGAGCCGTCGGTCTTGGACGTGTCTTCGCCCTGGCCACTGCGCTCGAGCGCGAGGCGACGGGTGCAAGCGCCGAGGCGTTGACGCTCGCGATCGACAGGCTCGACCTGGCCCGCACCGAATCCCTCGACGCCCTCGCCGGATTGGAAGTCCAGGTGCTCGCCGAGGCGGCTGTCCCGTAGAGCCCGTTCCGATCAACTTGCACCGCAAGTTGATCGGAACGGGCTCTAAACTCAAAGGAGAGACGGATTCACCGATCAGATTGAGCCAATCTGATCGGATCCGGCTCTAGACGTCGCGCTCCACGGCAACACCGAGCTTGTAGCCGGTCCCGCTGACGGTCCTGATCATGCCCGCCTTGCCCGTATCCCCCAGCTTCTTCCGCAGGCGCGCGACCAATGCATCGACGCTGCGTGCATCGACGGAGGTATCGCGGTTGCTGACGACCTCGATCAGATAATCGCGGGTGAGGGGGTGGCCCTCGCTTTCGACTAGGGCGGCGAGCAGGTCGAATTCGCCGCGGGTCAGCCGGATCGGATCGCCGTTGATCGTCGCAAGCTCGCGGCGCCGCAGGTCCATGTTGAAGGGACCGAAGGTGACCGTGATGTTGCGGCGCGCCATGTCGCGCTCGATCTTGCGCCGGCGTAGCAGCGAACGAGCCCGGGCGAGCAGGTCGCGCAAGTCGACCGGCTTGCCGACATAGTGGTCACCGGCGAGCTCCAGCCCGACGATCCGGTCGACGTCGGCATCGCGCTGCGTCACGAAGATGATACCGGCGTCGGACACCGATTGAAGCTCTCTGGCGAGCTCGAATCCGTCTCCGTCCGGCAAGACGACGTCAATGAAAATCAGATCCGGCTTGAAGCGCCGGACCGTCTGTCTTGCCTGGGCCATGGTTTCGGTCTCCTCGACCAGGAATCCCTGATCGACGAAATATCCCGAAATGACCGTGCGGGTGACGGGATCGTCCTCGACGATGACGAGCCGCTCACGAGATGTCGCATCCATCAGTTCTGATGTCCCGGTCAGCCCTGTCCCCCCGGACGATCCAGCTGAGCGAACGATTCAACAGGGAGCGATCGACTGCAAGCGCAGGCCGGCAGAATTGTGGACAGCCGTTCACTAGATGGCTGACGGCGATAAGGGGTTTGTTAACGACGCAAGCTGCGCCGCGTGCAGGTTTGCCGGGCGAGCGCGCGTCGTCGCGGCGGACTTGCCTACAGCTTGAACACCTCTCGCGTCGTCTCATGGGCGCGGATATAGTCCCAGTCATAGGTCATCATGCCCGGATCGGGCGATAGCGCTGGTCCGGCAGCGGCGCGGTGGCGAAGCCGATCGGCGTCGATGAGACCCCGAACTCAGGCATGAGCCGTCGACGACCAGTTTCTCACCCGGCGCATACGCCTGGCCGAGGAAGCGTGCCAGTCTCAAGCTCGCCGTCCGGCCAGTGCAAAAAAACAGGTCTGGCTCGAATCCTGCTTTCTCCCGAGGAGCAATGCGCATTCATAGAGCATGACGTCAGACATCAAGATCCTGGTTGTCGATGCGAACCCGATCCGGGCCGCCATCATCGAAGAGGGGCTGCGCGAGGCCGGCTTCAACGCCATCGTCCGGGTTGGCGAGACGAAGGGGCTGGTCGCCGCCATCATGCAGCACGATCCGGATGTCGTCGTGATCGACCTGGAGAACCCCAGCCGCGACGCGCTCGCCGACATGTTCCAGGTCAGCCGCCATGTCAGGCGGCCGATCACCATGTTCGTCGATCAGTCGGACGCCGGCCAGATCGAGGCCGCGGTCGAGGCGGGAGTCTCTGCCTATATCGTCGACGGCCTCAGGAAGGAGCGGATGAAGCCGATCCTGCAGACCTGCATCAGCCGCTTCAACGCCTTCAGCAAGCTGCGCGAGGAACTCGACGAGGCCCGCTCCCAGCTCGACGAGCGCAAGCTCATCGATCGCGCCAAGGGCATCGTCATGCGCCTGAAGGGGCTGGGCGAGGACGAGGCCTACGCCCTGATGCGCCGCACCGCGATGAACGAGAAGCGCAAGCTCGCCGACATCGCCCGTTCGATCATCACAGCCGCCGAGGTGTTGAAATGACCCTGCGCCTGCGGATCGGCTTCATGCCGCTGGTCGATGCGGCCCTGCTGGTCGCCGCTGCCGACACTGGAATCGCCGACGCTCACGGGCTCGCGCTCGAACTCGTGCGCGACGTGTCGTGGTCGAACCTTCGCGATCGCCTGCATGTGCGCCTCCTCGACGCCGCGCACATGCTGGCGCCGGCGGCGGTTGCTTCGACGCTTGGCATCGGCGGCGTCACCGCACCGATGGCGGCTCCGATCCTGCTAAACCTGAACGGCAACGCGCTCACCCTCTCGCTGCGCCGCTTCGAGGAAATGGCGCGTGTTGCGACAGGTGATCTGGCGAATCCGGCGGTCTCGGCGCGGGCGCTCGCGACGCTTGTTTCTGCCCGCAAGGTGTCCGGCCTGCCGCCGCTCGCCTTCGCTGCGGTCTTCGGCTTCTCCTGTCATACCTATCTGCTGCGTGACTGGATGGCGCTCGGCGACGTCCGCCTCGGCGACGATGTCAGGCTCGAGATCGTGCCGCCGGTTCGCACGGTCGAGGCGCTGGCGAGCGGAGAGGTCGATGGCTTCTGCGCCGGCGCGCCCTGGAACACCCTGGCGGTGGAGGCCGGCGTCGGCGCGATCCTGCATTGCGGCGTCGATCTTATGCCGGATCTGCCGGAAAAGGTGCTGGCCTGGCGCGCCGACGACGTGGAGCGCCGCGGGGAGGCAGTCGCACGCCTGAACGCGGCGCTGGTCGACGCGAGCAGCTGGGCCTCGGACGAAGCGAACTGGCCGTGCCTCGCCCGATTGCTCGCTGCTCCCGATCGCCTTGCGGCTCCGGCTGCCCTGATCGAGGCGATCCTGCGTGGCGACATCGTCCAGGGCGGCGGTCGACCGTCGCGGCACGTGCCGTCCTATATCCGTTTCGACAGCGCTGCGATCCGCCCTGACCCAGCCCATGCCGACCGCCTCCTCGCCGCGATGGCGCGGGCCGGACAGGTCGCGATCACGCCGGATTTGGCCGAGCGGGCGCGGGCGGTCTTCAGGCCGCTTGTCACGGAAGCGGTGCAGGGATGAAATTCTAGGCATGCCTGAAAATTGTGCAGTTGCGATAGAATTGTGCGGCGCACAAAAGTGAGAGTTGGGCGCCGGTCGCCGCAGCCTGCCAAGGTAAATTGAAATAATTCAAATGCTTGCTACCAAGCTTTGAGTTGGCACGGTCTTTGTATCGATCGCCTCGACCGCGGCCAAAGCTGCCCGCGAGCAAGTTCGAAATCGGAACGCACAGCAACGCCGCTGTCGAAGGGAGCCCGGCAGGGCGCTTTCGCGCGGCGTTTTCGTTTTCGCGGACACCAAACCGTTCACCAGGGAAAGCGATCGATGACCAAGACCGTCAAGACCAAGGCTGCCGCTCTCCGGGCCGGGCCGAGCCGTCGCGATTTCCTGAACCTGACCGGGGCGGCCGCCGTCGCCTCGGCTGCCAAGCTGAGCTTTCCGAGCGGCGCGTTCGCGCAGGCGGCAGGGCCGGAGGTCAAGGGCACGCGTCTCGGCTACATCGCGCTGACCGATGCGGCGCCTCTGATCATCGCCAAGGAGAAGGGCCTCTACGCAAAGTACGGCCTGCCCGACATGGACATCGCCAAGCAGGCTTCCTGGGGCGCGACGCGCGACAACATGGCGCTCGGCTTCAAGAACAACGGCATCGATGGCGGCCACATCCTGCGGCCGAAGACGCATCTTTATGCGACCGGCAAGGTGATGCAGAACGGCCAGCCGCTGCCGATGTACACCCTGCTCAACCTGAACCAGGACGGGCAGGCGATCTCGGTCTCCAACGAATACAAGGACCTCAATGTCCAGAAGGATGCTTCGCCGCTGAAGCAGGCCTTCGAGCGCAAGAAGGCGGCAGGCAAGGAACTGACCGCCGCCATGACCTTCCCGGGCGGCACCCACGATCTCTGGATCCGTTACTGGCTCGCCGCCGGCGGCATCGACCCCGACAGCGACATCAAGGTGATCACCGTGCCGCCACCGCAGATGGTGGCGAACATGAAGGTCGGCGCCATGGACTGCTTCTGCGTCGGCGAGCCCTGGAACGAGCAGCTGGTCAACCAGAACATCGGCTACACCGCGCTGACCACCGGCGAGCTCTGGTTCAGGCACCCCGAGAAGATCTTGGGCATGCGTGCCGATTTCGTCGACGCCAACCCGAAGGCGACGCAGGCCATCCTGATGGCGGTGATGGAGGCCCAGATGTGGGCTGACAAGATGGAGAACCGCCAGGAACTCGCAGAGATCGTCGGCAAGCGGCAATGGTTCAACGTCCCGGTTGGCGACATCAACAAGCGCCTGCAGGGCGACATTAACTACGGCAATGGCCGCGAAGCCAAGGGCACGAACCTCTACATGAAGTTCTGGGGCGAGGGCGGCACCGTCTCCTACCCCTGGAAGAGCCACGACAGCTGGTTCGTCACCGAGAACATCCGCTGGGGCAAGTTCGACACCAACACAGACATCAAGGCGCTGGTCGACAAGACCAACCGCTCGGACCTGTGGTCGGAGGCTGCCAAGACCTTGGGCGTCGCAAATGCGGCCAGCGGCGACTCGCGCGGCGTCGAGACCTTCTTCGACGGCGTGAAGTTCGATCCGGCGGCGCCCCTCGACTATCTCAAGGCGCTCAAGATCAAGCGGGTGGCCTGAGGCCATGGCCGAGCCGCTCGTCATCGTCGGCAAGGGCATGGCGGCGACCAAGCTGGTCGACGAGCTCAGCCAGCGCGCGCTCGGCCGCTATTCCATTGCGGTGATCGGGGCCGAGCCGCGGCTCGCCTATAATCGGGTGCTGCTCTCGCCGCTGCTCGCCGGCGAGATCGGTGAGCCCGAGATCGAATTGAAGCCTGCCGCCTGGTGGCAAGCGCGCGGCGTCTCGATGCTTTATGGCAAGCCGGTCACCGGCATCGATCGGGCGGCGAAGAGCGTGACCCTGGCCGATGGCTTGACCCTGCCATACGGCAAGCTCGTCCTCGCCACCGGCTCGAAGCCACTGATGCCACCGGTGCCGGGGTTCGAGCTGCCCGGCGTCGCCACCTTCCGCGATGTCGCCGATGTCGCGCTGTTCCGTACCGTCGCCGCGACTGGCGCGCGTGTCGTGGTGATCGGCGGCGGCCTGCTCGGGCTGGAGGCGGCTTACGGGCTGGCCAGGATCGGCGGCAGGGTCACGGTCCTCCATCTGGCCGACCGGCTGATGGAGCGCCAGCTCGACCGCGAAGGCGCCAGTCTGCTCGCAGCCGAGATCGCCGCCCGCGGCATCGACATCCGGCTGAACTGCACGGCCGAGCGCTTCGTCGGCGAGGAGCGGGTCGAGGCGGTGGAGCTGACCGACGGCAGCACGATCCCGGCCGACCTCGTCGTCGTCGCCATTGGGGTGCGCCCGCGCGTCGGTCTCGCGGTCGCAGCAGGGCTCGACGTCAATCGCGGCATCGACGTCGATGATGGCCTCGCCAGCAGCGATCCTTCAATCTTCGCCATCGGCGAATGCGCCGAGCATCGCGGCCTGGTCTATGGCCTGGTCGAGCCGGCCTATGAGCAGGCTCGCGTGCTGGCAACGCGGCTTGCCGGCGGACGGGAGCGCTATACCGGCTCGCTGCTGGCGACCAATCTCAAGGTCAGCGGCGTCAGCGTCTTCTCGGCCGGCTCTGTGGAGCCGGGAGAGGGCGACGACGTCTTGTTGCTGCGCGACCCCGGCATGGGAGTCTATCGCAAGTTCGTCCTGCGCGACGGCCGGCTTGCCGGCTGCGTCCTCGTCGGCGATACCACCGGCGCGCTGTTCTATCTCGGCCTGATCCGCTCGCAGCAGGACATCTCGCCGATCCGCGCCGACCTGCCCTTCGGCGAAGCCTATTGCGTCAGGAAGGCAGCCTGACCATGCGCCACGACGCTCCGCTCGCCGGCTCCGTCCCGACCCGCACGACCTGCCCCTATTGCGGGGTCGGCTGCGGCGTGCTTGCGACGCCGGACGGCAAGGGCGGCGCGACGATCGCCGGTGATCCGGATCATCCGGCCAATCGCGGCCGGCTCTGTTCAAAGGGCTCGGCGCTCGGCGAAACGCTCGGCCTCGGCACCCGCGTCCTGCATCCACTGAAGCGCAATGCGCGGGGAGCGTACGATCGCGTGCCCTGGGATGAGGCACTCGATGCGGTTGCGAACGGATTCTGGCGCGTCATCGACCGTGACGGTCCGGAAGCGGTCGCCTTCTATCTCTCAGGCCAGCTCCTGACCGAGGACTATTACGTCGCCAACAAGCTGATGAAGGGTTTCATCGGTTCGCCGCATGTCGACACCAATTCGCGGCTGTGCATGTCGTCCACGGTCGCGGGCCACAAGCGCGTGCTCGGCTCCGATACCGTGCCGGGCAATTACGAGGATCTCGACAGCGCCGACCTGATCGTGCTGGTCGGCTCGAACACCGCCTGGTGTCATCCGATCCTGTTCCGCCGCATTCAGCAGAACCGGGTCGAGCGCGGGGCCAAGGTCGTGGTGATCGATCCGCGCGTCACCGCGACCGCGGAGGATGCTGATCTCGTCCTGCCGCTGAAGCCCGGTTCGGACAGCGCGCTCTTCGCCGGGCTGCTGGTGCATCTCGCTGACGCCGACCTCATCGACCGCGCCTATGTCGAGCGCCACGTTGCTGGCTTTGACGCCGCGCTCGCCAATGCCCGCGAGATCGCGCCCGACCTGGCGGCGGTCGCCGCCCTGACCGGCCTGGCGCAGGCCGATATCGCCAGCTTCTACGCGCTCTGGGCCGGCACCCCTGCCGTCGTCACCGCCTGGAGCCAGGGCGTCAACCAGTCGGCGCAGGGCACCGACAAGGTCGCCGCGATCCTGCATTGCCATCTCGCCACCGGTCGGATCGGCAAGCTCGGGAGCGGCCCGTTCTCGCTGACCGGTCAGCCCAATGCCATGGGCGGGCGCGAGGTCGGCGGCCTCGCCAACATGCTCGCAGCCCATATGGGCTATTCGCCGGCCGAGATCGACCGTGTCCGCCGCTTCTGGGGCGCACCGCGCATGGCGCAGGCTGAGGGCCTCAAGGCCGTCGCCATGATGGATGCGGTCGCCGATGGCCGTATCAAGGCGATGTGGGTGATGGCGACCAACCCAGCCGTCTCGCTGCCGCGCGCGGATGCGGTCAAGGCGGCGCTGCGTGGGCTCGATCTCTTCGTCGTCTCCGAGAACGTCCTCTCCAACGACACGCTCGCCGCCGGACCGCACTACATCCTGCCTGCCGCCGCCTGGGGCGAAAAGGACGGCACCGTCACCAATTCCGAACGCCGGATTTCGCGCCAGCGCGGCTTCCTGCCGTTGCCGGGCCAGGTGAAGCCGGATTGGTGGATCGTCTGCGAGGTGGCGAAGCGCCTCGGCTTCGGCGAGGCCTTCGCCTATGCCGGGGCGCACGAAATCTATGCCGAGCACGCCGCGCTCTCGGCCTTCGAGAACGAGGGCAGCCGCGATTTCGATATCGGCGCCCATGCCGCCCTGACGCGCCGCGCCTACGACACGCTGGCCCCGGTGCAATGGCCGGTCCCGGCCGGCCGACCCGAAGGCACGGCCCGACTCTTTGCCGAAGGCGGTTTCTTCACTGCCGACCGCAAGGCGACGATGCAACCGCTCGCCACACCGGCGCTGGCCGCCGCGACGAGCAAGGCTTTCCCGCTGCTACTTAATACCGGCCGCGTCCGCGATCACTGGCACACCATGACGCGCACCGGTCTCAGCGCGCGCCTCTCAGGCCATATCGCCGAGCCGACCGTGCTGGTGCACCCGGACGATGCGGTTCGCTACGGCCTGGTCGACACGGGCTTCGCTCGCATTGCGACCGCTCATGGTGCTGTCGTGCTCAAGGTCGCCCTCGATCCAGGCGCGCAGAAGGGTTCGATCTTCGCCCCGATCCATTGGTCGGCCGAGAATGCCTCGGACGCCCGCATCGGCGGTGCCGTCCAGCCGCTGACCGACCCGTTCTCGGGCCAGCCCGAGATGAAGGCAACGCCAGCTGCGATCGCGCCGGTCGCCTTTCGCTCACGCGGCTTCCTGCTCGGTGCCGAAGATTTCGTGCTGCCCGAGGGAAGCTGGTGGACCCGCGTCGCGCTCGAGGGCGGGCAGGGCAGGCTGTTCGCGACGCAGGCCGATGCTGCCGAGATCATTCGGCTCGCCCGCACCGTTTTCGGAACCGACGGGTTGATCGAGATGGTCGATGCCGAGCGCGGGCTCTATCGCTGTGCGCTGATCCGGGACGGCCGGCTCGCCGCCGCCCTCTTTCTTGGACCGGACCATGACGCGCCGGTCTGGGACGCGGTCAAGCTCGCCTTCGCTGGCGATACGCTCGATTCGCGCCAGCGCCTCGCGCTCCTCTCCGGCCGCAGCCTCGACGGCGCCGCCGACCAGGGCCCGACGGTCTGCGCCTGCTTCGGCGTTGGGCTGAACGCCATCCGAGCCGCCTTCGCCGACGGCAAGGGCGTCACGGTCGAGGATATCGGCCGCAAGCTGAAAGCCGGCACGAATTGCGGTTCGTGCCTCCCCGAAATTCGCCGCATCGGCGCGCAGCAGCGTGTTGAGGTGCCGGCATGAACGCACCGATCGATCATGGGAGAGACGGAATGGGTCAGGCTGCCTTGAAGGACGCTGCCACGGGAGCAAAGGTCGTCGCCTTGCCGGCGGCGAGTGCAGGCGTGGTGGCGTTGCCTCAGGCGACCGGCAAGTCGCTGAGCGAGAGGCTCGCGCCACTGGCGAAGGCGGTGCTCGTCACCCTGGTGCCGCCGCTGATCACGGTCGCGCTCATCCTGCTGTTCTGGCAGATCGCCGCCTCCGGCCCGCAATCCTCGCTGCCGCCGCCGACGAAGATCTGGGCCGAAGCGAAGGACCTGATCACCGAGCCGTTCTTCTGGGCCGGCTCGCAGGATATCGGGCTTGGCTGGCGCATCCTGGTCTCGCTGCAGCGGGTCGCCATCGGCTTCGGCCTCGCCGCGATCGTCGGCATCCTGCTGGGCGCGCTCGTCGGCCAGTCGGTCTGGGCGATGCGGGGCTTGGATCCGGTCTTCCAGGTGCTGAGGACCGTGCCACCGCTCGCCTGGTTGCCGCTTTCGCTCGCCGCTTTCCGCGACAGCCAGCCCTCGGCGATCTTCGTGATCTTCATCACCGCGATCTGGCCGGTGATCATCAACACTGCCGTCGGCATCCGCAACATCCCGCAGGATTATCGCAACGTCGCCAAGGTGCTGCGCCTGAACCAGGTCGAATTCTTCTTCAAGGTGATGGTGCCTTCGGCGGCGCCCTACATCTTCACCGGCCTCAGGATCGGCGTCGGCCTGTCCTGGCTCGCCATCGTCGCGGCCGAGATGCTGACCGGCGGCGTCGGCATCGGCTTCTTCATCTGGGACGCGTGGAACTCCTCGCGCCTGTCCGACATCATCGTGGCGCTCATCTATATCGGCGTGGTCGGCTTCGTGCTCGACCGGCTGGTCGCCTTCATCGGCGCGATCGTCACCCGCGGCACTGCGGTTCAGTGAGGAGCGCGAGCATGACCAGCGCCTATCTCAAGATCGACCATGTCGAGAAGACCTTCCAGCGCGGCGCGGCGACGACGAACGTGCTGAAGGATGTCAGCCTCGTCATCGACAAGGGCGAGTACGTCTCTATCATCGGCCATTCCGGCTGCGGCAAGTCGACCCTGCTCAACATCATCGCCGGCCTGACGCCGGTGAGCGCCGGCGCCGTGCTGCTTGAGGGCAAGGAGGTCAATGCGCCTGGCCCCGAGCGCGCGGTCGTCTTCCAGAACCACTCGCTGCTGCCTTGGCTTTCCGTCTACGACAATGTCGCGCTCGCGGTGAACAAGGTCTTCCGCGGCGTGAAGTCAAAGGCCGAGCGGCATGACTGGATCATGCATAATCTCGACCTCGTCCAGATGGGCCATGCGAAGGACAAGCGCCCGGCCGAGATTTCCGGCGGCATGAAGCAGCGCGTCGGCATCGCGCGCGGCCTGTCGATGGAGCCGAAAATCCTGCTGCTCGACGAGCCCTTCGGCGCGCTCGACGCGCTGACCCGCGCCCATCTGCAGGATTCGATCATGCAGATCCACGCCGCGCTCGGGAACACGATGATCATGATCACCCATGACGTCGACGAGGCCGTGCTGCTCTCGGACCGGATCGTGATGATGACCAACGGCCCCTCCGCCCGCATCGGCGAGGTGCTCGATGTCCGGCTGGAGCGCCCGCGCAAGCGGCTCGAGCTGGTCTCCGACCGCACCTACATCGCCGCGCGCGAGGCGGTGCTGAAGTTCCTCTACGAGCGCCACCGCTTCGTCGAGGCGGCGTGACGGAAGCGCCCATGAGCAACGACTTCTCCCCCGACCAGAAGCGCTATCTCGAAGGCTTCATGAGCGGCATGCAGTCGGCTCGTGCGGCGCGTGGCCTCGGGCCGCTCGGCGGAACGGGCGGGCAGGGCAATGCTGCGCCGTCCGGCCCCGACCGGGAGCATGCCGAAGCGCAGGCGAAGACGGTTTCTGCCGGCGGCAAGCTCGTCGACCAGGAGAAGTGGAAGGCCGCCGAGCATCCCTTCGATGCCTATGCGCGCTTCAAGGAGCAGGCCTCGTCAGGAACGTATCCGAAGCCTGATGACAATTTCCGCTGGCGCTATCACGGCCTGTTCTATGTCGCCCCGGCGCAGAACAGCTATATGTGCCGGCTGCGCATTCCGAACGGCATCCTCAAAGCCTGGCAGTTCGAGGGTGTCGCCGATCTCGCCGAACGGCTTTGCGGTCCCTACAGCCACGTCACCACCCGCGCCAACCTGCAGGTCCGCGAGATCAGCGCCGAGAACGCGCCGCTGCTGCTCGAAGGCCTCGCCGATCTCGGCCTCACCGCCAAGGGCTCCGGCGCCGACAACATCCGCAATGTCACGGGGTCGGCCACCGCCGGCATCGACCCGCTCGAGCTACTCGACACGCGCCCGCACGCCCGGGCTTGGCACCATCACATCCTCAACGATCGCTCGCTCTACGGCCTGCCGCGCAAGTTCAACGTCGCCTTCGACGGCGCCGGCTCGATCGCGACGCTGGAGGACACCAACGATATCGGCTTCCAGGCGATCGAGGTTGGTGAAGGTGCGTCGTTCGAGGGCAGCCCGGTCGAACCGGGCATCTGGTATCGGCTCGCGCTCGGCGGCATCACCGGCCATCACGACCTCGCCCGCGACACCGGCATCGTCGTCGCGCCCTCGGATACGGTCGCGGTCGCCGATGCGATCGTGCGTGTCTTCGTTGCGAGCGGCGATCGCACCAACCGCAACAAGGCGCGGCTTAAATACGTGCTCGACGCCTGGGGCTTCGACAAGTTCCTGGCGGCAGTGGAAGAGAAGCTCGGCCGCCGGCTGATCCGCGTCGACGGTGCCTTCGTAAAGCCGCGCCCGGTCTATGACCGGCTCGCCCATATCGGCGTGCACGCCCAGGCTCAGCCCGGCCTGAACTGGGTCGGCGTGGCGCTGCCGGTCGGCAAGCTCACCGCCGCACAGATGCGGACGATCGCAGCCATTTCACGGCAGTGCGGCGATGGCGATATCCGCCTCACCGTCTGGCAGAACCTGCTGATCTCCGGCGTGCCGGACGCGAACGTCGACGACGTCCTCGCCAACCTGACGGCGATCGGGCTCTCGGCCGAGACCTCCGTGCTGCGCGCCGGATTGATCGCCTGCACTGGCGCCACCGGCTGCAAGTTCGCCGCCGCCCATACCAAGGAAGATGCGCTCGCCATCGCCGCCCATTGCGAGCCGCGCATCACGCTGGAGACGCCGGTCAACATCCACCTGACCGGCTGCCACCATTCCTGCGCGCAGCACTATATTGGCGATCTTGGCCTGATCGGCGCCAAGGTGCCGGTCAACGAGGAGGGCGACACCGTCCCGGGCTACGATCTTCTGGTCGGTGGCGGTTATGGCGTCGATGGCGGCATGGCCCGGCCCTTCCGCGAGAAGGTGAAGGCGGAAGAGGCGCCGGCGCTGGTCGAGGCGATCCTGCGGACTTGGCAGGTCCATCGCGCCGCGCCGGATGAAAGCTTCGTCGCCTTCGCCCGCCGCCATGAGATCGCAGCGCTGCAGGCGCTGGTCGCTGAAACCGGAGAGGCGGCGTGAGGACCGGACCCATGCTCGTGCGCACCGAGGCTGCAAGCTCGCGCGCTTCCCTCCCTCCGCTTGCGGTGGGGAGGGCTAGGGTGGGGGGCAGTTCCGCTCGGCGAAACGATGCAGGATGGAGCTCCGGCTTTCCGGCCCCCCACCCCAGCCCTCCCCACCGCAAGCGGGGGGAGGGAGTTCCGTGTCGCCCGTCATCGGCGGAGCAGTTCGCATGACCGTTCAGGCGCCAAACCCGCTCGTCCAGGTCCTGCCGGAGACCGCGCCCTTCAGCGAGGAGCAGCGCTCCTGGCTCAACGGCTTCTTTGCCGGCCTGCTCTCGCTCGACAATGCCGGCGTCACGGCGCTGTCGCCGGCCGAGAACGCCGCGATGATGGGCGAGGCCGATGACGGCGCGCCCTGGCACGACCCGGCTATGGCGATCGCCGACCGGATGCAGCTCGCCGAGGGCAAGCCATTGCCGCGCAAGCTCTTCGCCGCGATGGCGCAGCAGGATTGCGGCCAGTGCGGCTATGTCTGCGAGACTTATTCGGCCGCGATCGCCGAGGGCAAGGAAGGCCGACTCAACCTCTGCGCCCCCGGCGGCAAGGAAACGCTGCGCCAGCTCAAGGCGCTGATGGAGGAGGGGGGCGGTTCGCCTGCTACTGCTCCAGCCGAAACTGCTTCAACGACGCCGGCCGGCCCGCTTGGCCGCAGCCGAGAGAACCCGGCGTTCGCCACCTTCCTCTCGCGCCGCAAGCTCAATGGCGAGGGCTCGGAGAAGGAAACCTGGCATGTCGAGTTCGATCTCACCGAGAGTGGGCTCGACTACATCGTCGGCGACGCCTTCGGCATCGTCGCGCAGAACGATCCGCGCCTCGTCGATGCTGTCATCGCCCTGCTCGGCGCCCGGCCCGATGCCGATATCGGCGGCAAGGCCCTGCGCGAGCAGCTGCTGGCCGATTGCGCGCTCGGTCCCGCACCCGATGCGCTGTTCCAGCTGATCTCCTATGTCACCGGCGGCGAGACCCGCCAGAAGGCGAAGCGGCTGGCGGCCGGCGAGGATCCGGACGGCGATCTCGATCGGCTCGACGTGCTCGGCACGCTGCACAAGTTCTCTGGAGCGCGGCTCTCGCCCGAGGCCTTCGTCGAGGCGCTCGATCCGTTGCAGCCGCGGCTCTATTCGATCTCCTCCTCGTTCAACGCCACGCCCGGCCGCATCTCGCTGACCGTCGATACGGTCCGCTACAAGGTCGGCTCGCGCCCGCGCTGGGGCGTCGCCTCGACTTATCTGGGCGAGCGCGTCCAGCCCGGTGACAAGGTGCCGGTCTATGTCCAGCGCGCTCATGGCTTCGGCTTGCCGGCGAACCCGGAGACGCCGGTGATCATGTGCGGCCCCGGAACCGGCGTCGCGCCGTTCCGCGCCTTCCTGCACGACCGCAAGGCGACCGGCGCCAAGGGGAAGAACTGGCTGTTTTTCGGCCATCAGCGCCGGGCCTCCGATTTCTTCTACGAGGACGAGCTCAATGCGATGAAGGATGAGGGCGTGCTCACCGGCCTCACCCTCGCCTGGTCGCGCGACGGCAAGGACAAGATCTATGTGCAGGACCGCATGCGCGAGCGCGGTGCCGAGCTCTTCGCCTGGCTGGAGCAGGGCGCGCACTTCTATGTTTGCGGCGATGCCAAGCGCATGGCCAAGGATGTCGAGCGAGCCATGGTCGATGTCGTTGCCGAGCATGGCGGGCGCTCTGCGGACGAGGCCGTCGCCTATGTCGCGGCGCTGAAGAAGGCTGGGCGCTATCAGGCCGACGTCTATTGAGCGCTGCCATGCGGCCGTCACCGCGGCCCTGTTCGCCTGGCGCAGGACGGTCCGCTTGCCCGGCGTCGATGCGGCCCTAGACTGCTCCGATGGCACACTCCCTCAAAGCCGGCGCAGCGCCGGCAACGTCCGCCGGCCCGAACCAGCCGAACCTCGATTCCGACGCGGTCTGGGAGGCGCGGCGCGATCTTGCCGCCTGCTTCCGCATGGCGGCGCGCTACGGCTTCGAGGAGGGCATCTGTAACCATTTCTCGGCGCTGGTGCCGGGCTATGACGACCTCTTCATCGTCAATCCCTATGGCTGGGCTTTTCGCGAGCTCACCGCCTCGAAGCTCTTGATCTGCGACTTTCACGGTAATGTCGTCGCCGGCGAAGGCCAGCCCGAGGCGACCGCCTTCTACATCCATGCCCGCGTTCACAAGAACCTGCCGCGCGCCCGCGTCGCTTTCCACACCCATATGCCCTATGCGACCGCGCTCTCGATGACCGAGGGCGAGCCCTTGATCTTCGCTGGGCAGACGGCGCTGAAGTTCTACGGCCGCACGGCGTTCGACCACGACTATAACGGCCTTGCGCTCGACGAACGCGAGGGCGACCGCATCGCCGGCGCTGTCGGCGAGGCCGACATCGTCTTCATGAAACACCATGGCGTCATGGTGCTCGGCCCGACCATCGCCGAGGCCTGGGACGATCTCTATTATCTCGAGCGCGCCTGCGAGGTGCAGGCGCTGGCGCTTTCGACCGGCCGCGAGGTCCTGCCGGTGAAGCCGGAAATCGCCGAAGCTGCCTATCGCCAGATGCGCGAGGGCGATCCGGAATCGGCGCGCCTGCATTTGGCCTCGATCCGCCGTCAGCTCGATGCCGAGGAGCCGGTCTATCGGGACTAACGAAGAACCACCACCGTCATTCCGGACAAGCGCCGAAGGCGCGCGGCTCCGGAATCCATCGTAGAGCGCAGTTCCCTACGATGGATTCCGGCGTTCCGCTTCGCTCCAGCCGGAATGACGGAGTGTTTCAGCGCAAAAATTGGACACTTTATCCTGTCACGCGCCGAGCTGCCGCAGCAGCGTATCCAGCCGCGCGATGCCGGTGGCGATCTGCGCCTCGTCGAGTGCGGAGTAGCCGATGACGAGGCCGGCGCGACGGTTGGGGTCATCAGGTCGGTCGTAGAGTCCGCTCACCCCATAAAGGCCGAGCGAGGCGGCCGCGGCCCGCCCCGTCAGCTCGGCTTCGCGCGATTGCGGCAGCCCGTTGATCCAGGCGAGGATATGCAGCCCGGCATCGGTGCCGGCGATGCTGACGCGATTCCCCAGCCGCTCGCGCAGCGCCTTCAGCAGGGCGGCACGTCGTTCGCCATTGCGGCGCCGGACGCGGCGGACATGCCGCTCATAGGCGCCATTCGCGATCAATTCGGTAAGGGCCGCCTGTTCCAGCTCGGGGGCGTGCCGATCGGTCACGCGCTTCGCCCGGGCGAAGACCTCGCGCAGGCCCGGCGGCAGCACGAGATAGCCGAGCCGCAGTGTCGGCGAGAGCGTCTTCGAGACGGTGCCGAGATAGATCACGCTGCCGGCCCGGTCGAGCGCGCGCAGCGGCGGCACCGGGCCGGCATCATGACGGTACTCGGCGTCGTAATCGTCCTCAATGATGGAGGCGCCGTTGCGGGCCGCCCAGGCGAGCAGCTCCTGTCGGCGCGAGGCCGAGAGAATGCTGCCGAGCGGCATTTGATGCGAGGGGGTGACGAAAGCGAGCCGCGCCGGCGGCAGCCCGCCGGTCTGCATGCCGCCGCGGTCGACGAGCTGTGGCGCGAGTTCGGCGCCGGCCGCCAGGAAGGCCTGCCGCGCCAGGTGATAGGCGGGATCCTCGATGACGACGCGGTCGCCCGGGTCGATCAGTAGCCTGGCGCAAAGATCGAGCCCCTGCTGGGAGCCATTGACCACGACGATGTCGTCGGCCTCGCAGTGCAGGCCACGAGAGCGCCAGAGATAGCCTTGCAGCGCCGCGCGTAGCTCCGGCAGGCCGCGTGGGTCGCCATAGCGCAAGCGGGCCGGCCGGCGCATTGCCGCGTTCGCCAGCGCCCGCCGCCAGGCCAGCGTCGGGAAATCGCCGCCAGCAAGCTCGCCATAGCGGAAATCGAGCACGAAGGGCTGTGGGGTCCATGGGATAGGCGAGGCGGACGCGAGCCGCCGGCCATAGGCGGAGAGTTCAGTGGGGCGTGCTGTGGTCAGGCCTCCCGATCTTGGTTCCGGCTGAGCCAGCCCGGCGGCGACCCGAGCCCGCGCGCCGGGACGGGTTTCGAGATAACCCTCTGCCGCCAGTTGTTCGAAGGCTGCGGTGACGGTAGTGCGCGACAATCCCCATTCGGCCGCGAATGCGCGCGTCGAGGGCAGCCGAGAGCCGGGTGCGTGGACACCGCCCGCGATCTCGCGCTTGATCGCGGCGACGACCCGGCGCTGGGCGCCAACATCGCGCTCAACTGGTCCAGTCATATTACCAGAAACTGGCTGTTCCATGCAGTCCAGATTAGCGGCATGACGGTGGCGACCGCAAGGAGACTCCTACGATGTACACGCCACCGGCCTTCCGCATCGACGACCGCGCCGAAATCCACGCGATGATGCGCGCCTGCCGGCTCGCCACCCTCGTCACCGCCACGTCCGAGGGCCTGCTCGCGACGCCGCTGCCGCTGATCCTGGCGGCGGAAGAGGGCGAATTCGGCGTGCTCCATGGCCATCTCGCCCGCGCCAATCCGCAATGGCAGAAGGCGGCGGTCGGCGAGGCCATGGTTCTGTTCAATGGGCCCGACGCCTACATCACGCCGTCCTGGTACGAGACCAAGCGCGAGACCGGCAAGGTCGTGCCGACCTGGAATTACCAGGCGGTGCACGCCTATGGCCCGGCCGAGTTCTTCGACGATCCCGAGCGTCTGCTCGATGCGGTCACGCGCCTCACCAATCTGCATGAGGGCACGCGGGCGCAGCCCTGGGCGGTCGATGATGCGCCGCCTGCCTTCGTGCAGGCGCAACTGCGCGGCATCGTCGGCCTGCGTATCCCGATCACCCGGCTCGAAGGCAAGCGCAAGATGAGCCAGAACCGCCCGGCGGCCGACCGCCGCGGTGTCGCCGAGGGGCTGGCCGCAAGCGAGCGGGTGAGTGATCAGCTCGTGGCGGCGATGGTGCCGGTCGAAGGCTGACGTCGACCGAACGGGCCGTCATCCCGGACAAGCGCCGAAGGCGCGCAGCTCCGGAATCCATCGTAAAGCGCAACGCTCTTCGATGGATTCCGGCGTTCCGCTTCGCTCCAGCCGGAATGACGGGGAAAATGGAATAGGGAGTTCAATCCTGCGTCTCGCCCTCATAGGGCGTGGCGCGCATCGAAGGACGCTGGTTGAAGCGGTCATACCAGCCGGCGAGACGTGGTGCCTGCGCACGAAAATCCGGCAGGCGCCGAAAGCTGAGCCAGGCCAGGGCCGTCGCGAGCCCGATCTGGCCGACCGTGACCGGCCCGTCGAGCTCGGCCTGCGCCTCGAGATAGTCATAGGCCTCGACGAGCTTGGTCGTCTGGCCTTCAGCGAGCGGCGGGTAACGTAGGGCTTCCGGCCGACGCTCCGTTTCCCAGCGCACGGCGATGCCGGCATCGCACAGGCCCTGTGCCAGTGCCTGGAGCCGCAAGGCTTCGTAGCGTGCCGGCCCGTCGCGCGGGATCAGCGAGCCTTCGCCGGCGAGCCGATCGAGATAGTCGCAGATCACCACGGAATCGAAGAGCGCGTCGGCATCGGGCGTCAGCAGCACCGGCACCTTGCCGAGCGGGTTCCAGGCAAATACGGCGTCGTTGCGATTGGTCGGACTGGTCTCGTGGTGGATCACGTCGAGACGCTCGGTGAGCCCGAGCTCGTGAGCGCAGACCAGCACCTTGCGGGCATAGGGCGAATGGCTCTGGTAGAGCAGGGTCAGTTTGCCGGACATCACGCAGCCTTCCCGGCGACCTCGGCCGGCGTCAGCCCGACCAACTCGGCATAGCGCTCCGGATCGGTCGCGCCCTCGGTGACGACGGCGAAGACGCGTGAGGAGGTATCGAGCTTCAGCGCGGCGCGCGCCTGCGGATCGCGGAGTGCTGCCAGCAGCCCGGCGAATCCGGCCGCGCCGCTTTCGCCAGCAACGATCGCCGGGTCGCCGCCGGCCGGGCGCGCCAGCCGGTTCATCGCCTCGACCGCGACTGCATCGTCGACCGTCATGAAGGCGTCGGCGGATCGCGCCAGCACGCGCCAGGCGAGCGGCGAGGGATCATAGCATTCCAGCATCGCCATCACCGTCGACGCACCATGGGCGACCTTGGTCGGCCGTCCGTTGCGGGCGCTCTCGAACAGGCAGGCGGCGCGGGCCGGATCGACCACGGTGAAGAGCGGCCTGTTCTCGCCGAGCAGCAGCGATAGATGCGCCGCGATCGCCGCGGCGATGCCGCCGACGCCGGCCTGGACGAAGACATGGGTCGGTGGCTCCGGCAATTGCCGCAAGGCTTCGCGGATGATCGCGGTGTAGCCCTGCATGACGAGGCCTGGGATGCGCTCATAGCCGTCCCAGGACGTGTCGGAGACGGTCGTCCAGCCGCGCTCATTGGCGACACGGGCGGCCTCGACGACGGAATCGTCATAGGTGCCGTCGACGCGCACGATCTCGGCACCGAAGTGGGCGATCGCTGCGGCGCGCGGTTCGCTGACGCCGCCATGCACGAAGATCACGGACTTCGCGCCGACGAGTTGCGCGCCCTGTGCGACCGAGCGGCCGTGATTGCCGTCGGTGGCGCAGGCGAAGGTCATCTCGGATGCCACCGCGCGAACCTCGGGGGAGGTCATGTCGGCTTCGTCGAGGGTGCGCCCGAGCCGCTCAGCTGCCGCTTCCAGCACCAGTCGCGTGACGGCATAGGCGCCGCCCAGCGCCTTGAAGCTGCCGAGGCCGAGCCGCTGGCCTTCATCCTTGAGGTGCAGTGCGCCAATGCCGAGCGCGGCTGCGAGGCCGGGCAGGGCCCGCAGCGGTGTCGGCACATGCTCGGCCCGCGCGGCGAGGTGCCGTTCGATCGCGTCGGCTCCGGCAGGGCCGAGCGTTTCCGCATCGGTCGGATGGAGCGGCTGGCGGAAGTCCGGGAGCTGGTTGAGCAGGAACATGCTTGCCTCGCTGAGTGTCGAAGTGAAGAGATATTGCAAGAGCTGCGAAAGAGGCGCTGCAATCGTCCCTGGAGCTTGCAAGTTTGTTTCATGGAGCCGTGCTTGAGCGAACCGACCGCTGCCGCCCTCGACGCTTTCGACCGGGCGATCCTCGCCATCCTGCAGCAGGACAACACCACGCCGCAGCGCGTGATCGGCGAGAAGGTCAACCTCTCGGCGCCGGCCGTGCAGCGCCGCATCCGCCGGATGGAGAAGGACGGCGTCATCCGGGCCAATGTCGCGGTCGTCGAGCCGGTGGCGCTCGGCCATCCGATCACCATCTTCGTCGAGATCGAGCTGGTCAGCGAGACCGCGAAGGACATCGACGCCGCCAAGCGCGCCTTCCTCGCCGCGCCCGAGGTGCAGCAATGCTACTACGTCACTGGCGAGGTCGATTTCATGCTGGTCGTGCTGGTGCCGAGCATGACGGCCTATGAGGCGCTGACCCGCCGCCTCTTCTTCGCCGACGCCAATATCCGCAAGTTCCGGACCTTCGTCGCGATGGACCGGGTCAAGGCGGGGCTCAGCGTGCCGGTCGGCTGAACGTTGCCGATTGCTCGCCCTGAACGATGGAGGCGCGGGGAACCCTCTCCTGGAAGGAGAGGGCAGGGTGAGGTGTAGGCCGTTTGACCAGCGCCGCGAGACCTGACCGTGCGGTTGGGTTCAGGCCAACGTTTCCACTCCGAACACCTCACCCCTGCCCCTCTCCTTCCAGGAGAGGGGTTCCCCGCGCTTGTCTCATCTGTTGGTGCTCACTGGAAAGACTGCGCATGACGAACTGGAACGGCTGACGCGCCGCCTCACGACGTCAGCGCCCCCGCGGTCATGCCCTGCACCATGAATTTCTGCAGGAAGATGAAGGCTATCACCAAAGGCAGGCTCGCCAGCACCGAGAAGGCCATCATCGTGTTCCAGTCGGTGACGAACTCGGCCATCAGGCTGTAGATCGCCATGGTCAGCACCCGGTTCTCCCAGGATTCGATCAGCACCACCGCGAACAGGAACTCGTTCCAGGCGAGCAGGAAGGTGTAGAGCCCGGCGCCGATGAAGGCGGGATAGGACATCGGCACCAGCGTCCTGAAGATCGCGCCGAGCCGCGAGCAGCCGTCGACCATCGCCGCCTCCTCGATGTCGCGAGGTATGTTGATGAAGTAGCTGCGCAGCATCAGGATGCAGAAGGGCAGGGTGAAGGTCAGATAGACCACGATCAGTGATGTCCGGGTGTCGTAGAGCCCGAGCGTGATGAAGATCCGGAAATAGGGGATGCAGAGCAGCACCAGCGGGAACATCTGCGTGGTGATCAGGAACATCAGCACCGCCCGCTGCCCGGTGAACTTGAAGCGCGCCAAAGCATAGGCCGCCATCGCCCCGAGGATCAGCGAGAGCGCCGTCACCACCAGCGAGATCACCATCGTGTTGAGGAAGACGACGAGATAGCGCGGGCTCGCGAAGATCTTGCGATAGCCCTCCAGCGTGAACACCTGCGGCAGCCATTCCGGCGGCATCCGCATCACCTCGATGTTCGGCCTGACCGAGACCGTCAGCATCCAGGCGAGCGGAAAGAACACGATTGCTATCGCGGCGAGGAGCAGGAGGTAGGCGGCGAGGTTGATCAGGCGCTCGCGTCCGCGAATGCCGATCTTGCCGAGATAGGGGCGTGGATGCGCTGCGGCGCCGGGCAGGGCGACAGTCATTGCTGATTGCTCATGGTTCGGCGGACATAAATGGCGCTCACGATGAAGAGCACGATGAACATGACCACGGCCTCGGCCGAGGCGTAGCCGAATTTCAGCTTCTGGAAGCCGTCGAAATAGATCGCCGTCGCCAGGACTTCCGAGCCATGCGCCGGCCCGCCGCCGGTCATCACATAGACCGGGTCGAAGGCACGGAAGGTCCAGATCGAGTCGAGCAGCACGATCGTGGTGATGACGCTGCGCAGCTGCGGCAGGGTGATGTGCCAGAACTGCCGGAACCGCGAGGCGCCGTCGATCTCGGCGGCTTCGTAGAGTTGCTTCGAGATCGCCTGCAGGCCGGCGAGCAGCATCACCATGAAGAAGGGGAAGGCGCGCCAGACGTTCATCGCCGTCACCGAGCCGAGCGCGGTCGCGGGATCGCCGAGCCAGGAGATGGTGAAGTTGGTGTCGATCACCCCGAGCGAGGCGAGCAGGCCGTTGAGCACGCCAAAGGGCTGCAGCATCAGCACCCAGATCATGCCGGCGACGGTCGGCGCCAGCAGCCACGGCACGATCAGGAGGCCGCGCGCGACGGTGCGGAAGGCCGGGTCGAGATTCATGTTGAGCAGGAGCGCGAGGCCGAGGCCGATCACCAGATGCAATACAACGCTGAAGAAGGTGAAGACCACGGTCTGCCAGAAGGCGCGCCAGAACAGCGGGTCGTTGGCGAGCGCGATGTAGTTGCCGAATCCGACCCAGACCTCGCGCTGCAGGTTGCTGTCGTGGAAGCTCAGGCGGACCACGTCGATCAGCGGGTAGATCAGCAATGCGACGAGGATCAGCAGCGACGGCCACAGGAAGGACGCGGCCAGGGCTTCCTCGCGGTATTTGCGTTTGAGCGTCAGCAGCATGTCTCGCCGATCGTTGCGGGGCGGCGGGGTGTGGCCGGCCTCTCAGAATGATCCGGGTCATCCCGGACAAGCGGCGTAGCCGCGCCGATCCGGGATCCATGCCCGAGCCTCGCAATTGAAGGCTCAGGCATGGGTCCCGGGTCTCCCTTCGGTCGCCCGGGACGACGAGTGCTTCGATGTCACTTCGCGCCGGCGAGGACCTTGTTCCATTCGGCCGCGGCATCATCCAGCGCCTGCTTGGCGGTCTTCTTGCCCTGCACCGCGTTCTGGATCTCGGTGGTCATCACCTTGTTCATCTGCACGGCGTTAGGCATCGACAGGAACGGCGACTGCGCATTGGGCTGCGCCATCTGCGTGACGAAGGCCTGGAAGAGCTTACGCTCCTTGAACCAGTCCTGGTTGGCGACGTCGGTGCGGGCCGGAAAGCCGCCGGTGCCCTTCGCCCAGATCTCGATGCCCTTCGGCCCCGAGAGCCATTTCATGAAGGTCCAGGCCGCGTCCTTGTCCTGCGCCTGGCTGCTGATGGTGTTGAGCGAGCCGCGCACCATGGTGCCGGTGCTCTTGCCCTTCGGCAGCGGCGCGATGTCGTAGTTGAGATTCGGGTTGAGCTGCTTCTGGATGGCGACGCCCCACGGCCCCTCGAACATCATCGCGACATTGCCCGAAGCGAAGTTGGCGCGCTTCTCCTTCTCGCCATTGCTCAGCACGCCCGGCACCGAGACTTTGTCCTTGTTCATCCGCTCGATGTACCACTCGATCGCGGCGACGCCTTCGGGACTGTTGAACACGGCCTTGCTCGTCGCCGGATCCATGATCGTCGCGCCGCCCTGCAGCAGCAGCGGGTAGATGTCGTAGGTCATGTTGGTCGGCGGCTCGGCCTGGAGCGTGCCGGTGACCGCGAACTGGCGCTTGTCGGGATTGGTCAGCTTGCGGGCGTACTCGGCGAACTCGTCCCAGGTCTTGGGCGGGCCGGAGAGACCGGCGGCCTTGAACAGGTCGGTGTTCCAGAACAGCGCTACCGCGCCGCTCTCGATCGGCAGGTAGTACTGCTTGCCCTTCCACTTGGCGTGGAAGGTCTCGGGGATGTTCGAGAAGAACGCCGCCGGCTCCTTGGCGATGCGCGCGTCGAGCGGTTCGATCATGCCGAGATCGGCGAATTCGGCGACCCAGTCGACCTGGACCAGCAGCACGTCCGGCAGCTTCTTGGCCTGGTGCAGCACGATGGCGCGGTCGTGGAAGCCGGTGAACGGCGAGTCGACCGGCGTCAGCTTGATGTCGGGATGGTCCTTCTCGAAGGCGGCCTTGAGCTCGCCCATGAACTTCTCGCCGACCTCGGTGCCCTTCCACTGGCCCCAGCGAACCTCCTTCTGCTGGGCGAGCGCGAGCGTCGGCAGGCTCGCCACCGTGGCAAGCGCCATTGCGGCGAGCTGCAGCATGGAAGACCTGCGATGCGGATCCATATGCGTTTCCTCCCGTTGGTTGTCCCTTTGGCAGTCTTCTTGGTCAGCGGCGCATCCGTCGTTGCGGGCGCCGGAACAGGCTTAGGTTTTCAGGCCGCGCGAGCTTTCCGCAGGGCCTCGGGCACCGGCGGTGCGACCTTGACCAGCGTGGTGTTCTCGTCGACCAGTCTGCTCGTCCCGCCGACATTCATCCAGGTGAACATGTTGCGGAACATCTCCTGGAGCGAGGCCATGATCGCGCTCTCGGCCTCCTTCGGCATCTCCCAGAATGGTTGCTTCATCACCTTCCAGGATTTCTTGCGGGTATTGTAGAAGAACTGCGCATCGGTCTCGCCCGCCCCCTTCTCGGAGAGGTGATTGGCGAAGGTGTAGTCCCGGATCTGGTCCTTCAGCGCCTGCGGCAGGGCCGGGTGGTCGAAGATCAGGTTGTTGAAGCCGAGCGCGAGATGGACCTCGACCGCTTCCGCCTTAGGGAGCTTGGCGAGCTGCGTGCCGGGCAGGGTCGAGGCGCCGTGCTGGACCGCGCCCGCCATGTTGTAGTCCTTGCGGCAGATCGTCGAGATCGTCTTCAGGAGATCGTAGTCGACATTGACCTCGGCGAGCGTGCCGTCCGGCAGCACCTTGCCGCCATGATAGGTGCCGGAATTGATCGAGATCTTGCTGACGATCGGCAGCTTGGCGCCGCGCTTGGCCATCTCCGCCAGATAGACCTTCATGAAGGCGCGCAGCTCCTCCGGCGTAGTGTTCTCGTGGCCGACCTCGCCGATCTCGGCGCCGAGCGAGATCGAGACGCCCTTGGGCTCGATGCCGCGGACGAACTGCGTGAAATGCGCGGTGAGCTCGGCGTTGACGCGCTGCTGGTCCTCGACCGTCGGCAATGACAGGTCGACCACCGTCGAGGCGTCGATGTCGATGCTGTACATGCCGGCCGCCACCTGCTCGCGCATGATGGTCTCGAGCTTGCCGACTTCCGCCTTCGGATCGGCGAGATAGGCCTTGGCGTTGATCTGGTCGTGGTCGGCCTGCAGGAAGACCGGGCCGACATGGCCTTCGCGCAGCGCCGCCGCGAGCACCGCGGCGGCGTATTCCAGCGGCGGCTGCTGGGCGTAGAGCGCTTCGCCCACGGCCTGCTCGAAGATGAAGAGCTTGGAATCGAGCTCCTTGCCGGCGCGGAAGACGGCGCGGCAGGTGTGATAGCTCCAGCCGCGCAGATTCATCGCCGGCACCGTCTTGCCCGACCATTTGCCGGCGGCGCAGGCGAGATAGAGCTCCTGGATCGATGCCGGCACGATGCCGGCGGCATGGGCGGCCTCGCGGATCGCCCAGATCGCCACCGCGCGCGTCTCCGGCTCGGCCAGCGCCGCCGTCTGCGCCCAACGGTCGATCATCGCGTCGGAGGGTCGCTTGCTTTTGCTGAAATCGGGCGAGGGGCCGGAAAGATCGACGCCGATCGTCTTGAGGTCGTCGGTCAGCTCAGCGAGCGAGGCGCATGCCATTGGTCATACCTTCGAAAACGGCTTCGAAACGGAAAGCGCGGCGGGCTTCCGGGCTCCGGCAGGGCGGGTTTGAGCCCGCCGCATCACGTTCGCAATCAATGCATGCTGTTTTCGTTATCGCAAGTGATATTATCGTTTTCGCGCATTGCAATATAAGTCGTGTTGCAATGCGCAATCGATCGCAGGTTCAGTTTGGGTGGATTTCGCCACTCGCCAGCAGAGCTTGGACGGCGGCACGGTCGGGCATGCCGTCCCAGCCATTGCCACGCTCGGCCTTGAGCGCTGCGACGGCCGCCGCCAGCCGCGCCGCCTCGACCGGGCTCTGCCCTTCGCAAAGCCCGAGCGCATAGGCGCCATGGAAGACGTCGCCGCAGCCGGTCGTATCCTTCGCCGCGACCTTGAAGGCGGGAACGCTGACCAGTTCGCCGCCGATCAGCCAGAGGCTGCCGGCCGTGCCGCGGGTCACGGCGAAGATCTTGTCGGAGCCGTCGGCGCAGCACCGCAGCAGTTCCTCGGTTGGGCCGTCGCCGGCGAAATCACGCAGGCCCTCGGCCGAGAACACGATGTGATCGGCCTTGGCGATCAGCCGGCGATTATCCTCCGGCGTGCCGCCATCGACGTCGAGCACGCTCGGAATGCCGGCGGTATGAGCGCGCTCGAGCACGACAGCCGCACCGCCCGGCCAGCGCGTATCGGCCAGCACGACGCCGGCCTCTGCGAGGCCGTCTTGCGGCAGGACGCTCGCATCCTGCGAGAGGCTGCGCCGGTTCGAGACGATGCTACGCTCGCCGCGCCTGTCGACCAGGACGATTGCCCTGAGCGTGCGTCCTTCGGGCAGGATGGCGACGCCGTCGCAATCGACGCCATGCCCGCGCAACAGCCGCAGTGCCGTCTCGCCGGCAGCGTCAGCGCCGACACGGCCCCAATAGGCGGCCCGGCCGCCGAGATGACAGATCGCCACCGCTGCGGTCGCGGCCGGCCCGCCGAAGCGCTCGGCATAACCAAGCACGCCGGTCTTGATGCCGGCCGAGGGCAGGGCTTCGACCTGGAAAACCTCGTCCTGGACGAGATTGCCGACGCAGAGGATTCGGGAGCCGCTCACGCCCGATATCCGTTGCCGGCTTCCTCTGCGAGCTCGGATGAGGCGCGGGAAACCCCTCCCCCTTGTGGGGAGGGGCAGGGGTGGGGGTCGCAAAGCCGGAGCGATCGATAATGCCTGATGGCGACATCGCTGTTGCCGAGCGACTCTTTCTGCCGACGATCACCAGGCGGCACCACCCCCATCTCCAACCCTTCCCCACAAGGGGGAAGGGAAGCGCTTGCGCGATCAGCCTTTCGCGGAGGAATCCCGTCAGTGAAAGCAATCAACTTGAGAAGGCGCGCACGGCGTATCCGCCGGCTCCCTGGCCGCGTGGTGAGCATGTTCCGTCCCGCCGGATCTCGTTCTTTGTCGTGCCGGCAGGATCCGGTTGCGCGGCGCGGGCGATGATGCCCTACGCTTTCACTTTCGCAACACCATTTTCGCAAACGCGCATTGCGTGTAAGGAGCGGGTGATCGTAGAGACGGGTTCGCCGATAGGTTGATGCAACCCACCCGGGTTCGGCTCTGAAGCAGGCCTGAAATGGAACCGCTGAGCAAACGTCACGCTGACATCCTCGATATCCTCGGCAAGCGCGGCTATGTCGCGATCGAGGAGATGGTCTCCGTCTTCAACGTTACGCCGCAGACCGTGCGACGCGACCTGCAGGACCTCGCCGATCGCGGCCTGCTGCGTCGCCACCATGGCGGGGCGAGCGCCAACCTCTCGACCGCGAACACCGATTATGGCCTGAGGGTCGTCGAGACGGCAGTCGAGAAGGCCGCGATGGCGCAGGCGGCCGCCGAGCTGGTGACGCCGGGCAGCTCGCTGTTCATCACGCCCGGCACGACCATGGACGCGCTCGCCAAGGCGATCGCCGAGCGCCGCCCGCGCGGCTTGCGTGTCGTCACCAACAGTACCGCCGCTGCGGCGATCCTCGATAAATGCCCGGAGATCTCGATCCTGATCACCGGCGGCCACTGGCTCGGGCCGAACCGCGCCTGTGGTGGCATGCACGCCGCTGCCTTCATCGAGAATTATCGCTGCGACCTGCACATGACCAGCATCGGCGGCATCGACGCGGCCGGGAACCTGCTCGAATACCGCGACGACGAGGCGGTGGTCGGGCGCACCATGCTGCGCAATGCCCGGCGCTCGGTGCTGCTCGCCGACCACACCAAGTTCAGCCGGGTGGCGATGTCGCGCCTGGCGCATCTCAGCGAAATCTCGACACTGGTCACGGACCGACAGCCGGCTCCTGCGACTGCACAAATGATCCGCGACACCCGCTGCGAACTGATCGTAGCCGGCTGATCACGCAACGGTGAGCGCCGGTGCGTTGCGCGCTGCGGGGGTGGGCTCCTATCCTATGTGAAGGCCGCCCCACGCCATATGGGCGATCCCGCCGCGGCCGCGTCAGTCAAAAAATCCAATCGTCGAAAGAGACACGTCATGCGCTATCAAACGCTTGGCCAGACCGGCCTGCTCGTCTCCGAACTGTGCCTGGGCACCATGACCTTCGGAGGCGGTGATGCCGGCATCTGGGGCAATATCGGCCGGCTCGACCAGCAGGAGGCCGATGCGCTGGTGAAGACCGCGCTCGATGCCGGCATCAATTTCATCGACACCGCCAATGTCTACGCCGAGGGCAATTCCGAGCTGATCACCGGCCAGGCCCTGCGCAATCTTGGGATCGCACGCGACGAGGTGGTGATCGCCACCAAGGTCTATGGCCGGATCGGGCAGGGGCCGAACGGCTCCGGGGCCAGCCGCTACCACATCCTCGAACAGGCCAAGGCCAGCCTGAAGCGGCTCCAGCTCGACCATATCGACCTCTACCAGATCCATGCCTTCGACAGCATCACGCCGATGGAAGAGACGCTGGAAGCGCTCGACGCGCTCGTTCGGCAGGGGCTGGTGCGCTATGTCGGCGTCTCGAACTGGGCGGCCTGGCAGGTCGCCAAGGCGCTCGGCATCTCCGAACGCCGGCACCTCGCCCGCATCGCCTCGCTGCAGGCCTATTACACCATCGCCGGCCGCGACCTTGAGCGCGAGATCGCCCCGATGCTGCTCTCCGAGAAGGTCGGGCTGATGGTCTGGAGCCCGCTCGCCGGCGGGCTGCTTTCCGGCAAATACGATCGCCGCAACGAGCAGGGCGGCGAGGGCCGGCGCGCCAGCTTCGACTTCCCGCCGGTCGATCGCGAGCGCGGCTATGATGTCATCGATGCGATGCGCCCGATCGCGCAGGTGCACAAGGCCTCGGTCGCGCAGGTGGCACTCGCCTGGCTCTTGCACCAGCCGGCGGTGACAAGCGTCATCGTTGGAGCCAAGCGGATCGAGCAACTCAACGAGAACATCGCAGCGAGCGAGATCACGTTCACGGCCGATGAACTGGCTACGCTCGACGCGGTCAGCGCCCTGCTGAAGGAGTATCCGGGCTGGATGCTGGAGCGCCAGGGCGCCAACCGCACCAAGCCCGATCCGCGCCGGGTGGGCTGAACTCAAGCTCATTATTAGGAAATCTCTCGCCGTCATTCCGGACAAGCCGCGTAAGCGGCGCAGCTCCGGAATCCATCGAAGGGCGTCGAGCTCTACGATGGATTCCGGCGCTCCGCTTCGCTGCGGCCGGAATGACGGAAGTTTTTGGGACGGAATGAAGAGTTAACTGCTCAGAAGCGGTCACTGGCTTCCAGATAGAGCCTGGCGATCGCCTCGATGCCACGCTGGTCGGCGGCGTCGAAACGGCCCGGCTCCGGGCTGTCGAGATCGATCACGCCGATGACCTCGCCGTCACGGATCAGCGGCACGACCAGCTCCGAGCGCGAGGCGGCGTCGCAGGCGATGTGACCGGGGAAGGCGTGCACGTCCTCGACCAGCATCGTTTCGCGCCGGGCGACCGCCGTGCCGCAGACACCGCGCCCGACCGGGATGCGCACGCAGGCCGGCTTGCCCTGGAACGGCCCGAGCACGAGCTCGCCACCGCGCATCAGGTAGAAACCGGCCCAGTTCAGCGCCGGCATCGCGTCGTAGAGGAGCGCCGAGAGATTGGCGGCGTTGGCGATCGCATCGCGCTCGCCATGCAGCAGGCCTTCGAGCTGCTGCACGAGCTCCCTGTAGAAGCCGGGCTTGTCGCTGGCCGAGATCGTCGCCGCCTGGAACATCGTTGCCTCCGTAAAGTCGAGGCTGGATATGCGCCGCCTGAGCGGATTTTGCGAGGGTTATGGCCGATCGGAGGGCGGGGGGCAGCTGCGCGTCCAGAGCAGGAAGGCGGAGAGCCGCCGCAGTTGCCGTGTGGCGAAATAGAGCACGTAGATCATCATGCGTCTCCAGACTGGGAGCCCACGAAAGTCTCGTGGTGCTTTTAGCTTTGGTGACGCGGTGCAAGCTGCTCCGGCAAATCCCGCGACCGGCCCGCATCGCTGCGGTTCGATCCTGACATCGTTCGCAATCGCCGCTCCCGGGTCAATGAAACGGCTTTTCAAAGATCTGATGACAGTCGGTACAATCGTCCACAGTGGCGGCCCGCCGGGGAATGTTCAGGCGAAGTGTCGGTTGACGGGCCGCGGCAGGCCGAGATGGTCGCGCAGCGTCGGCCCCTGATACTCCCGGCGGAACAGGCCGCGTCGCTGCAGCTCGGGCACGACCTTGTCGACGAAGTCGTCGAGCCCCTCCGGCAGATAGGGGAACATCACGTTGAAGCCGTCGCTGCCGCGCTCGATGAGCCATTGCTCCATCTCGTCGGCGATCGTCTTCGGCGTGCCGACGAAAGCGAGCCCGCCATAGCCGCCGAGCCGCTGGGCGAGCTGGCGGACGGTCAGGTTCTCGCGGCGGGCGAGCGCGATCGTGCGTTCGCGCCCGCTCTTGCTCTGGTTGGTGTCCGGGATCTCGGGCAGCGGCGCATCCGGATCGAAGCCGGTGGCGTCGTGGCCGAGCGCGATCGAGAGTGAGGCGATGGCGCTGTCGTAATGGACGAAGGAATCGAGCAGAGCCCGCTTCTCGCGGGCTTCCTCGACGCTGTCGCCGACGACAGTCAGCACCCCCGGCAGGATCTTGAGATGGTCGGGGTTCCGGCCGATCGCCTCCATTCGCCCCTTCACATCGGCATAGAAGGCCTGTCCCGCCGCGAGCGTGCCATGCGCCGCGAACACGACCTCCGCCGTCTCGGCCGCGAGCTCGCGGCCGGGTTCGGAGGCGCCGGCCTGGACGATCACCGGCCAGCCTTGCGGTGGCCTTGCGATGTTGAGCGGGCCGCGGACCGAGAGATGCTCGCCCTTGTGATCGAGTCGCCGCATTTTATCCGGGTCGAAATAAATGCCGCTGTCACGGTCGCGGATGAAGGCGTCGTCGGCGAATGAATCCCATAGCCCGGTGACGACATCGTAGAACTCGCGCGCCCGGTCATAGCGCTCGCCATGGTCGACATGGGCGTCGAGGCCGAAATTCAGTGCGGCATCCGGGTTCGAGGTGGTGACGATGTTCCAGCCGGCGCGGCCGCCGCTGATATGGTCTAGCGAGGCGAAGCGCCGGGCGATGTGATAGGGCGCGTCGAAGGTGGTCGAGGCGGTGGCGACGAGGCCGATGCGCTCGGTCGCGCCGGCGAGGGCCGAGAGCAGGGTGAACGGCTCGAACGAGGTCACCGTGTGGCTGCGCTTCAACGCTTCGACCGGCATGTTCAGCACGGCGAGATGGTCGGCCATGAAGAAGGCGTCGAACTTGCCAGCCTCGAGCTTCTGCGCGAAGCGCTTGAGGTGGCCGAAATTGAAGTTCGCATCGGGATAGGCGCCGGGATAGCGCCAGGCGCCGGTATGGATGCTGACGGGGCGCATGAAGGCCCCGAGATGAAGCTGGCGCGCGGTCGTCATGGCTGGCCTCGGTGGGCGGTTGCTCAGTGGAGGCTGAGCTATGTCCGCATCGGCCGCCGCGCCATGGCGCCGCACAAAAAGCCAAGGACTTTCTCTTGAGATCAGCGACTATGCCAAAATTGTCTTCCTATGCTGAAGGATAGGGAGAATTGCTCTCCTTCCGGCGGAACCCTGTGCGTCATGGTCGGGCTTGTCCCGACCATCCACGTCTTCGCCTGCAGATAGAAGGCGCGAGGAACCCTTCTCCCGTGTGGGAGAAGGGCAGGGATGAGGGCCTGCCCTGTCCGGCAAGAGGTCGCAGCGGCGCCGTTGCGTTTCAGCAATCAGCGGCGGTCCCTCACCCCTACCCCTCTCCCATCCGGGAGAGGGGATCCCGCGCATGTCCCAGCCGCTCTCGCCTTGCGACAGGTCTCCTCAGGCCGCGGCCTTCTTGATCGCCTCCAGCGTCTCGCTGCCGTACTTGCCGACGAACTCCTTCTCGACCTCGGCGGTGACGATCTTGGCGAAGGAATCGCGGTCGGGGGTCTCGACCGCCTGCATGCCGGCCTTCTTCAGCGCGGCCAGGCTCGAGCCTTCGGTGTCCTCGTTCATCTGGCGCTGGATGCCGGCGATCTCCACCGCGATGGTCGGCAGCATCTGCTGGATGTCGGCCGGCATCGCGTCGAATTTGGTCTTGTTCATCACGAGCGGGCCGGTGGTGAAGGCGTGGCGCGTCAGCGAGAGATGCTTTTGCACCTCGTTGAACTTGGCGTTGAGGATCAGTGTCACCGGGTTCTCCTGGCCATCGACCGTGCCGGTTTCCAGCGCGGTGAAGAGCTCGGTGAAGGCCATCGGGGTCGGGATCGCGCCGAGCAGCTGGAACGCCTTGATATGGGCCGGGTTCGGCGTGGTGCGGATCTTCAGGCCCCTGAGGTCGGCGGCGGTCGCGACCGGGCGGCGATTGTTGGTCAGGTTGCGCCAGCCGATCTCCCAGGTCGCGAGCGCTTTGAGGTTCGAGCCTTCGAGCTCCTTGCGCAGGCCGTCGCCGATCGGCCCATCCATCACCGCGGCCGCGTGCTTGCGGCTCTGGATCAGGAAAGGCAGGTCGAGCACGTTGAGCTTGGGCGCCAGGCCCGTGAAGAACGGATTGCCGGTCAGGCAGACGTCGAGCGAGCCGCCGCGCACCGCGCCGATCGTCTGCGCGTCCGAGCCGAGCGCGCCATTCGCGAAAACCTGGACCTCGTAGCGGCCCTGGCTCTTGGCCTTGACCTGCTCGGCGAAGAGCAGCGCCGCCTTGTGCCAGCTGTCGGCCTCCGGGTGCGGATGGGCGAAGCGCAGCTTTACCGCCTGCGCCAGGGCCGGGCGGCCGATGGCGAAGAGGGCGATGCCGGCGCTCGCGCCGGTGAGGGCGGTCCTGCGGGTGATGGTCATGAGCTTGTCCTCCCTTTCTTGTTTTCGGGGCGGGCGCGTCAGCGCCCGTAGAGCCAGCGTGCCGGGACGGTGACGATCTCGGGCACGAGGATCAGCAGCAGCAGCACGGCGAACTGGGCCAGCAGGAACGGCATGACGCCGCGGATGACCCTGTCCATCGGGATGCGGCCGACGGCGCAGACGACGTTGAGCACCGTGCCGACCGGCGGGGTCAAAAGGCCGATGGCGTTGTTGATGATGAACATCACGCCAAAATAGACCGGGTCGATGCCAGCCTGCTTGACGATCGGCATCAGCACCGGCGTCAGGATCAGCACGGTCGGGATGAAGTCGAGCGCGGTGCCGACGATGACGACGAGGAACATCATCGCCAGCATCAGCAGCGTCTTGGACTCGATCAGCGGGCCGAGCAGGGCCGAGACCTGGGCGGGGATGTCGGCGATGGTGATCAGCCAGGCCGAGACCATCGCTGCCGCGACCAGGAACATCACCGCCGCCGAGGTCTTCAGCGCCGCGAGCAGAGCCGGGCGCAGATGCTCGAACTTCAGCTCGCGATAGATGAAGCCGCCGACGAAGGCGGCATAGACCGCAGCGACCACCGCAGCCTCGGTCGGCGTGAAGACGCCGGCCTTCATGCCGCCGATGATCAGCACCGGCAGGCCGAGCGCCCAGAGCCCGTCGAGCACGGCCTGGCCGATCTCGCGCATATTTGCGCGCCGCGCACGGGCGGCCGGCTCGTCGCGGGCGACGATGTACCAGGTGGCGATCAGCGCCAGCCCCATCAGGATGCCGGGCACCACGCCGGCGAGGAAGAGCCGGGTGATCGAGACGCCGGCTGCGACGCCGAAGACGACGAAGCCGATCGAGGGCGGGATCACCGGCGCGATGATGCCGCCGGCCGAGATCAGCCCGGCGGCGCGCGGCAGGTTGTAGCCGGCCTGGCGCATCATCGGCAAAAGGATCGCGGCGAGCGCGGCGGTGTCGGCAACGGCCGAGCCGGAGATGCTCGCCATCACCAGCGCCGCCAGCACCGCGACATAGCCGAGCCCGCCGCGGACATGACCGACGAGCGTCACCGCCAGCGCGATGATCCGGCGCGACAGGCCGCCGGCATTCATCAGTTCGCCGGCGAGCATGAAGAACGGCACCGCCATCAGCGGAAAGGAATCGGCGCCGCCGATCAGGTTCTGCGCCAGGATCTGCGAGTCGAAGGTGTCGAGCTGCAGCATCAGCGCGACACCGCAGACGAGGAGCGCCATCGCGATCGGCATGCCGAGGCCCATCGCCCCGATCAGCGAGCCCAGGAAAATGAAGACGGTCATGGCCGCTTCTCCGCGGCCTGCTGGTTCTCGAAGGCGATCAGCTCTTCCGATTCCGCGCCGACGACCAGTTCGTCATCCGGCATGCGGCCGGTGAGGAGCCGCACCAGCGCGATCAGGTTGAGCGCGCCGATGCCGAGCCCCCCGACGAGACCGGCGAGATAGGTCACGGCTAAGGGCACGCCGGTCACCGGCTGGTGGTTCTCGATATTGATCGAAGCCTGCTGCCAGCAGCCGACGATCAGCATCGCCATGCAGAGCAGCGACAGCGCTTCGACCGCGAGCCGGCACCACCAGCGGCCATTGCGGCCGAGCATGGTGACGATGGTGGTCATGCCGAGATGCTGGCCGTCCTTCGCCACCAGGAAGGCGCCGCCGAAGGTCAGCCAGACGAAGATCAGCCGCGACAATTCCTCCGACGAGATGATGCCGGAGCTGAAGCCGTAACGCAGCACGACATTGCCGAAGACCATGGCGATCATCACGACGAAGCCGGCGATCAGCACATCCTCGGTCAGGCGCAGGAGCAGTGCGCGCAGTCTCATGATTGGCCTCTGGCGGTCGCGAGCCCGTACCAGCGCGCGGCGTTGTCATGGAACAGTGCGAGGCGCTCCGCCGCCGGCCGTTCGCGGACCGCGGCCTTGAACACGTCGAAGATCGTGCCGAAGGAGGCGCAGAGGCTGTCGACCGGGAAGTTGCTGGCGAAGGCGCAGCGTTCGACACCAAAAGCGGAGATCACGCCCTCGATCACCGGTGCCTGCAATTGAAGCGTCCACGCCTGCCCGGGCACGCCGATGCCGGAAATCTTGGCGACGACATTGGGTTCGCGCGCCAGCCGGTCGAGTGCCGCGCGCCAGGCGGCGAGCCCCTCGGCGCTGCGGTCGGCCGGCAGGCCGGCATGGTTCAGGATGATCGTGGTCGCCGGGAAATCGCGTGCGAGCTCGGCTGCCTCGTCGAGATGCCACCAGGGGGTCTGAAGGTCGAAGCTGAGCCTTGCTCCCGCCAGCAGGGCATAGCCTTCGCGCCATGTGCGATCGCGCATCGAGCCGGGCGCAGCGAAGTCCGCGCGGTGATCCTCACGGACGACGGCCTTGGGCTTGTGCCGGACGCTGCGCACCAACGGCATGTCGCGATAGGCCGCGACGACTTCGCCGACATCCTCGCGGTCGAGCCAGATCTGGCCGATCGCGGCGCTGGGCAGGCCGTGCTCGCGCGCGGCTTCGCTGGCCCAGCGCATCTCGCCGATCGGATCGCGCGGGTCCCACTCGCCTTCCATCAGCACGCTGCCGAAGACGAGATGCCCGGTTGTGGCGCGGCGATAATCGGCCGGCATGAAGTCGCGCTTGATCGCGCTGTAGTCGCCATAACGGAAGGCGACGGGATGGTCGCTCAGCCAGGGGTGATAATTGCGCGCGAGGTCGAAGAAATGGTGATGGGCGTCGATGATCGGCAGGTCGTCATCGGCGCCGGAGGCGAGGAAGCGGGCGCGCTGGTCCGGGCTTGCGACCATGGCCTAGCCCCGCTGCGAAAGGGAGGCGTACTTCAGGCCATGTCCGGCCGGTCCGGCGCTCGAGCCCGTCATCCCTGCCTCCCGATCGTTTCCCGGCGGTCGCCCGCTCGCGATTGGTCATTGCCAATTATTGTATGCTGCATACAGAATGTTGCCGCAAAGTCAAAGCGCGCCCGGGTTGAACAGCGCGTCCTGCTCGCGGCGCAGGCGAACCAGGGTCGTGCTCTCATCGAGCGCAATGTCGGCGCAGGTCACGACAGCGCCGCGCGCCACATTGCGCACCACGGGCCGGCCGGCGGTGAGGTAGTAGGGCACAGGCTCGCTCGGGCCGAGCGGCCGCGCCGGCGTCAATTGCGGCTCCAGCCCCTCGATGATATGGCGATAGCCCATGACCAGCGTCTCGCCCGGCTCGAGATCGCGGCTCGCCCGTGCCGTCAGATCGACGCGCGGCAGGACCTCGGCGCCGCCGGTCGACTGGCCGAGCAGGGCGGCCGAGAGCGCCGACATCGGCGCCTCCGCCCCGAGCAGATGCACGGGATTGTGAAGCAGGACGTAGCGGCCATCCGGTGAGCAGGGAATGCCCTTGCCGGCAAAAAGCTTGCCGGTGGCGATGTCAGGCGTCTCGGCGATGACGAAGACGCCGCCGGCGAAGGAGAGCTCGTCCGGTCGCCGCAGGCAGTTGAACATGTCGACACGGCCCTTAGCCGAGAGCAAGCCGCCTTCGGCCGCCGGCCGGAACAGGCTCGGCAACTCGGTGGTGCGCGCGATCGGTGCATGCATCGCCGCGATGTCAGGCATCAGTCCGGTATGGTTGGCGACGATGCCCATCTCGCAGAGATCAGGCACGGTGGCGCGCGGGAAGGGCAGCCTGGCGCGGGCGTCGAGCAAAGCGAGCGGGTCGCTGCCGAGCTTGCCGAAGGCCGCGGCGAAATCGGCGGCCGGCACCGCCTTCTCCCAGGCCGTGACCGTGCCGGCCTCGGCATCCCAGACGAAGTCGGATTCGCTCGACTTGCCGGCAGCTACGATCGGCAAGCCGAGGACGCGGGCCCAGCCGATCAGCCCGATCAGCAGGCTCGGCTGGTCGCCGTCGACCGGGGTATGCACGACGCCGTTCTGCCTGGCGCGGTGAGCCAGGATCGGGCCGATGATGCACTCGGCCTCCTTGGTCACCATGACGAGATGGCGGCCAGCTTCGATCGCCGCGAGTGCGGTCATCGCCGCGCCTTCCGGATCGCCGGTCGCCTCGACGACGACGTCGACGGGGAGCCCTTCGAGATGGGCGGCGTCGCCGATCAGCGCGACCAGCCCGCGGTCGAGCGCCGCCTTGGCCTCGGCGGCGCTGTGGCAGGCGATGATCTCGCCCTCGGTCAGCCCGCCGGCGAGCGCCGCCTTGCGGGCGCGGCCGATATCAAGGTCGCAGACGACGCGCGGCGCGATATGCGGCGCACGCCGGGCCTGGCCGATGAAGCTCGCGCCGAACTCGCCGGCGCCGACCAGCGCTGCCGAGATCACGCGGTCGGGAGCGCTGGGCTTCAGCGCAAACAGGTTCTCGATATTCACCAGGGAAGCTTTCGTTTGGGTGGGGCAGGGGCGGCGGCCGTCAGACGGCCAGGCCCTCGATGGCGTAGATGCGGGCGGGGGCGCCGTCGGCGTTCGGGATCAGCAGCGGCGCCGCCGAGAACAGGTTGCGCGGCGCCTTCAGCTTGCTGGTGTTGACGACGTATTCGATCAGCGTGACGCCGTGGCTGAGCAGGACGTGATGCGTCACATGCTCCGGCTTGGGCACTTCCTTGCCTTCGAGCAGCAGCCGGATCGGATAGTCCTGCGGGAAGTCGAAGGCGACGGCGGTCGGCTTGCGCTCCGCCAGCCATTGCGCCGCTTCCAGCGTCAGCCAGGGAGCCTGCGTCCAGAAGCTCTTGTCCTGATAGTCGCGCCGGTCGTTCCATTGGGTTGCAAGCAGCAGGATCTCGCCATCGGCGCCGCCGCGATCAGCGGCGGCGAGGTGCTCGGGTCCGATCGGCTCGTTGGCCGGCCGCTGGCTCAAATCGAGCACGCGGCAGGGGCCGACCACCTGGCTGAGCGGCGTCTTCTCGATCGTCGGCGCGCCGGCGACGAAATGCGCGGCGGCATCGACATGCGAGAAGCCATGGCAGGGGCCGTTGATCTTAGACACACGGAACTGGTCGCCCGCCGCGATGTCGCCCTTGATCGAAAGCTCCACCGGCCAGCGGAAATGCGGCGCGATCGGCATGGAGAGGTCGACGATGTTCATGGCGCTGCCCGGAAATCGGAAAGGGGTGACCGGTTGCCCGGCCGCTCCGTTCTAGGTGTGTGAATTCTTGTATGCAAGAATTTTTCGACACCGGGCCAGCGGCGCGATATACAGAACGTCATGGATAGCCCGGCTGATACGACCCCACTCGCAGCGCTTCTCGCCCAGCTGCCGCAGCCCGAGCCGGGCCGGCGCAAGGGTAGGCTGCACGGCAGCACGGTGGCGCAACTGCGCAACCTGATCGTCACGGGCGCGCTGGCGCCGGGTTCCAAGCTCAACGAGCGTGAGCTCTGCCTGCAACTCGGCGTCTCGCGCACGCCGGTTCGCGAGGCGATCAAGACGCTGACCCAGGACGGCCTGTTGCGCGCTCTGCCCAACCATTCATCCGTGGTATCGGAACTCGATGTCAGCGAGATCGAGGCGCTGATCGACGTCGTCTCGACGATCGAGGGCCTGGCAGGGGAACTCGCCGCGGCGCGCGTCAGCGACGAGGCGGTCGCCGAGATCGGCATGCTGCATTACCGGATGCTGCTGCATCACACGCGCGACGAATTGCCCGGCTATTTCGAGGCCAACAAGGCCTTCCACCGCCGCATCGTCGAGCTATCCGGCAATCCCGTCCTGCTCTGGGTCTGGGAGCTGCTGGCGCTGCGGGTCGACCGTGCCCGCTATTCGTCGAACCTCTGGCCGAAGCGCTGGAAGATGGCGATCCAGGAGCACGAGCAGATCCTTGCAGCATTGACCGCCGGCGATGCCGCCCTGGCAAGCCAGCGCCTGCGCGAGCATGTCCGCAATGGGCTGTCAGGTCTGGTCGCGGCGCTGAAGGAGAGGGGCAGTACCGGGGCGTAAATTGGGGGTATGCAGCGCGATTAAAGGGCGCGGGGAACCCTTCTCCCGTGTGGGAGAAGGGCAGGGATGAGGGCCTGACCTATCCACAGAAGGCGCAGCGGCACTGCACCGCCCTAATAATTAGCGGCGGTCCCTCACCCCTGCCCCTCTCCCATCCGGGAGAGGGGTTCTCCGCGAGTATCCCAATCGCTTCAGCTAAAACTGAGACTGCCGATCCTCAGTGCGCCTGCTCGACCTCCGGCAGCACCTTCAGCACCGCGATCGCGTCGAGTTCGCTATGGCCCTGCGCGACGAGAATCCGGTAGAGCGTCGTCGCCTGCGCCACCATCGGCATGGCAAGATGCTGCTCGCGCCCGGCCTCCATCAGCATTTCGAGGTCCTTCAGAACCTGCCTTGCGTAGCCCTTGGGCGCGAAGTCGCGGGCGACCATGCGCGGCATCATCGCCTGCAGCACCGCCGAATTGCCGAGGCCGGGCGCCAGCGCCGCCGGAATCTTGCCGGCATCGACGCCATAGGCCTCGGCCAGCCGCAGCGATTCCGCCACCACGACATAGTTGGTCAGGCACAGCGCCTGGTTGACCAGCTTGGTCGCCTGGCCGGCGCCGGCCGCGCCCATATGGGTGAAGAGGCCGAGGCTCTCGACTAGCGGCCGCACCGCCTCGATCGCCTCCGGCGTGCCGCCAGCCATGATCGCAAGCTTGCCTGCTTCCGCCGCCGGCGGACCGCCCGAGACGGGAGCGTCGATGAAGCCGATGCCCTGTTCCGCCAGCGCCGCCGCAATTGCCTTGGTCACGCCGATCTCGGTGGTCGAGAAATCGATGACCAGCGCGCCAGGAGCGGGCTTGGCCGAGAGGATGCCGCCTTCGCCGCTGATCACCGCCTGCACCGCCTTGCTGGTGGTCACTGCGATGCAGACGGGGTTGGCGCGCTCGGCGACTTCGGCCGGGGAGGCGGCGAGGGTGACGCCGAGCGCCTCCGCCTCCGCCCGCCGGGCCGCGTCGAGATCATAGCCGACGATCTTTCGGCCCGTCGCGATCAGGCGCTTGCAGAAGCCAGCGCCCATCAGCCCGAGGCCGATGAAGCCGATGGTCTGGCTCATTTGCCCTGCCAGTTCGGCGTGCGCTTGCCGAGGAAGGCTTCCATGCCCTCGCGGAAATCGGCGCTGGTGTAGCAGAGGGTGACGAGGTCATCGCCGTCGATATCGGCGCTCGCTGCCTGGGTCAGCCGGCGCAGCGCCTCCTTGGTCGCCCGCATCGTCAGCGGCGCATGGCCGCGGATCGTCTCGGCAAGCTCCTTCACCCGCGCCATCAGCGCGGCGTGATCGGCGACGAGCTCGTTGTAGAGGCCGACGCGATAGCCTTCCTCAGCCTCGACCAGCCGGGCGGTGAAGATGATGTCCTTGACACGGGCTGGCCCGAGCAGGCTGGCGAGCCGCGCATAGTTCGCCATCGACAGGCAGTTGCCGAGCGTGCGTGCGACCGGGAAGCCGAAGCGGGCCGATTGCGTCGCGATCCGGAGATCGCAGGCGCAGGCGATCGCCGCGCCACCGCCAGTGACCGCGCCGGCGATCGCCGCAATGGTCGGCACCGGGCAGCTCTCGATCGACGTGATCACCCGCTCGATCCGGTTCTCGTAGGCGAGGGCGTCTTCCGCCGTCTTGAACTCGCGGAACTGGGAAATGTCCGTGCCGGCGGCGAAGGCTTTTTCGCCAGCGCCTGTCACGACGAACACTTTTGGCCCGCCATGCTTCTTGGGATTGCCGAGGATCTCGGCCAGTCCCTCATACATGGCGAAGGTCAGCGCGTTGCGTGCCTGCGGCCGGTTGAGCGTGACGGTGCCGACCCCGTCGGCGACGTCGTAGAGGATCTCGTCGGTCATCCAAATACCTTTCAGATCGCGCCTTCGGCCTTGAGATCGGCAATGGCCGCCTCATCGAAACCGAGCTCGGCGAGGATTTCGTGATTGTGGTCGCCGGCATCCGGCGTCGGCGTCGCGATGCTGGCCGGCGTGCGCGACAGGCTGACCGGCTCGCCGACGACGCGGATGTCGCCGAGCTTGGGATGCTGGATCGATTGGGCAATGCCGAGATGCTGGACCTGCGGATCGTCGAAGACGGCGTCGACCGCGTAGATCGGCCCGGCCGGAACCGAGGCCTTCTCGCAGGCGTCGAGCCAGTAGGCGCTGTCCTGCGTGGTCATGATCTCCTCGAGCAGGATGCGCAGCTCCGGGCGCGCCGCGTAGCGCTTCTCCATGTTGTCATAGCGCGGATCGCTCGCGAGTTCGGGCCGGCCGAGCGCGCCGCAGAAGGAACGCCAATGCCCCTCGGCGCCGACGCCGAGATTGATATGGCCGTCGCGCGTCGCATAGACGCCCATCGGTGTCGCATAGGGGTGGTCGTTGCCGGCCTGCGGCGGCACCTTGCCCTCGACCAGATAGCGCGCGACCTGGAAGTCCATCATGCCGATCTGGGCTTCGAGCAGCGAGGTCTGCACCCATTGCCCCTTGCCCGAGACGACGCGTTCCTGCAGCGCCACCAGCGCGCCGATCGCGCCATAGAGCCCGGCGGCGGAATCGGCGACGGCGATGCCGGCGCGTACCGGGCCCTGGCCGGGCAGGCCGGTAACCGACATCATCCCGCCCATGCCCTGGGCGATCTGGTCGAAGCCGGCGCGCAGGCGATAGGGCCCGCTCTGGCCGAAGCCCGAGATCGAGACCAGGATCAAGCGCGGATTGAGCGCGTGCAGCGTCTCGAAATCGAGGCCGAGCCGCTCCTTCACATCGGGCCGGAAGTTCTCGACCAAAAGGTCGGCATCGGCGATCAGCCTGCGCAGGATCGCCTTGGCCGGCTCCTTCTTCAGGTTGAGCGTCAGCGAGCGCTTGTTCCGGTGCAGGTTCTGCATGTCGTAGCCATGCCGCGGCCCGCTCATGTTCTCGTTCGGATCGACACCAGGCGGGCTCTCGACCTTGATCACGTCGGCGCCGAAATCGGCGAAGATGCGGGCGCAGGTCGGCCCGGCGCGCACGCGCGTCAGATCGAGCACGCGCAAGCGTTCGAGGGCGGTGGACGGCGTCGGGCGAGGCATGATGATCCGGAAGGGTGACAGGGGCGCCGACTATCCCGTCATCGTCTCGGGGCGTCAATCTTCGCACCATCTTGCATGCAAGATCGGCGGGTAGGCCATGCGTCAGCGGGAGGGCGGGCGAACGCAAGGAGCAGGATGCTGGGCGTTGCGCTTGCCGGAAAGCCCTGCGAGCTTGTCGGACAGCGTCGGCAACGGACGCGCGGACGCAGGAGGAAGACGATGACGGTGGTCGCACTGTTCGGTGCCGGTGGGAAGATGGGCATGCGGCTCGGCCGCAACCTCGCTCGCTCGCGCTTCGAGACCCGCCATGTCGAGATCAGTCCGGCCGGCCAGGACCGCATCCGCGAGGCCTTCGGTGCGGCCTGCTTCGAATCGGATGTCGCGATCGCAGGCGCCGAGGTCGTGATCCTCGCAGTGCCGGACACCGCCGTCGGCACGGTAGCAGCGGGCCTCGTACCGAAGCTGGCCGCCGGGACGATTGTCGTCATCCTCGACGCCGCGGCACCCTATGCCGGCCATCTGCCGGGGCGTGCCGACATCACCTATTTCGTCACCCATCCCTGCCATCCGCCGATCTTCAACGACGAGACCGACCCCGATGCGCGCGCTGATCATTTCGGCGGCATCGCCGCCAGGCAGCACATCGTCAACGCGCTGATGCAGGGGCCGGAGGAGCATTATGCGCTCGGCGAGGAGGTGGCGCGGGCGATCTGGGCGCCGGTGATGCGCTCGCATCGCGTCACCGTCGAGCAGATGGCGATTCTCGAGCCCGGCCTGTCGGAAACCGTCTGCGCCACATTGCTCGACGCGATGCGCGAGGCGATGGAGGAGGCGATCGCGCGCGGGGTGCCACGTGAGGCGGCGCGCGACTTCCTGCTCGGCCACATGAACATCCTGGCGGCGGTGACCTTCGGCGAAGTCCAGGGCGTGTTCTCCGACGCCTGCAACAAGGCGATCGTCTTCGGTAAGGAGACGATCCTCCGGCCCGACTGGAAGCGCCTGTTCGAGCCGCAGGAGATCGCCGACAGCGTCCGGCGCATCACATGACCTCCCTACGTGGCTTCGACCGACTCCGAAGCCGTGTTATGCCTCCTTCGCCGGCTGGGCGGCATGCCTTCGGAGAGATGAGATGAGTGCGATCAGCGAGAAGCTGAGCAAGACTGTCGATGACGCTACGCAACTGCGCTCGATCGTCGGCGAGGTGCATCCGCTCGCCGAGAAGAAGGTACTCGACCGGCTCGACCAGTTCTGCCGCGACTTCATCGCGCTCTCGCCCTTCCTCGTGCTCGCCAGCGCCGATGATGAGGGCAGGGCGGATGCGAGCCCGCGCGGCGACGGGCCTGGCTTTGTCCAGGTGCTCGACGACCGGACGCTGCTGATCCCGGATCGGCGTGGCAATAATCGGGTCGATTCCTACGGCAACGTGCTGAGCGCGCCCGGCGTCGGCCTGGTCTTCTTCGTGCCGGGGATTACCGAGACCCTGCGCGTCAACGGCCGGGCCCGGATGACCACCGACGCCGCGCTGCTGGAGCCTTTGGCCATGCAGGAGAAGGCGCCGAAGCTCGGCCTGATCGTCGAGGTCGACGAAGCCTATTTCCATTGTGGCAAGGCACTGATCCGTTCGAAGCTCTGGGCGCAGGAATCGCAGGTCGAGCGCGGCAGCTTCCCGACGCTGGGGCGTATCGTCGCCGAGCAGACCAAGGCGATCGATGCTGCGGAAGCCGACGCCAATATGGAAGAGGGCTACCGCACGCGGCTCTATTGAGCGCGCGCGGCCGCGGAGGGCTGGGCATTGTCGAAGGCTGATCAGCCCTTGCCGGCGACGCGCTTCAGCTTCCGGCTCGACTTCACGCCGGGCGGACGCCTCGGCCCCGGCAAGGTGCAATTGCTGGAGGCGATCGGCGAGACCGGCTCGATCTCCGCCGCCGGCCGGTCGATGAAGATGTCCTATCGCCGCGCCTGGCTGCTGGTCGACGATCTCAACCGGATCTTCCGCTCGCCGTTGGTCGAGGCGCAGCCCGGCGGCGCCAAGGGCGGCGGCGCGCATCTGACGCCGCTCGGCCGTGAGATCGTCGCGAATTATCGCGCCATCGAGGCGAAGACGCTGGAAGCGGGGGCGACCGAGATCGCAGCGCTGCGCGCGGCGGTCTCGCCGAAGGCTCCAATGCGCGAGCCCGGCCAGAAGGCCTGAGCGCTCACGGCGTATCGATCGAGACGCTTTTGATTACGGCATAGACCGGGCTGCCGGGAGCGAGCCCCAACTGCTCGGCCGATTTCGCAGTCAGGCGCGCGAGCAGGCCGGCGCCGTTGCAGTCGAGCTTCACTTCCAGTGCTGCGCCGTCGCCGTGCCGCGCGCCGATTGCCGCGACCGTTCCGGGCAGGACGTTGAGGGCGCTGATCCCGTCGAGCGGCTTGAGGCTGAGCATCACGTCGCTGGCGAGGATGCGCACGCGCAGCGCCGTCCCTTCCGGAACCTTGCGCCTACTGATCTGCAGCAGCCCGACTTGCGTCTCCAGGATCGTCAGGCCGTGTTCGGGCTCATGCCGCAGGACACGGGCTTCGAGGATCGCGCCGGCTTCCGGAGCGGCGGAGAGGATCGGCAGGTCGGGGCGGGACATCAATTCGGCGGTCGGCCCGCTCAGCGTCACCTTGCCCTGGTCGAGGATGACGAGATGGGTGGCGAGCCGCGCCACTTCGGCGATCGAGTGCGAGACATAGACGATCGGGATGCCGAAGCCGTCGCGCAGGCGCTCGATGTAGGGCAAGATCTCGGCCTTGCGCTCCTCGTCCAGCGAGGCGAGCGGTTCGTCCATCAGCAGGAGGCGCGGCTTGGCCAGCAAGGCGCGGCCGATCGCAATGCGCTGCTTTTCGCCGCCGGAGAGCGCGCCCGGCTGTCGCTGCAGCAGGTGGCCGATGCCGAGCAGGTCGACTACGTCGTCGAGCTTGCTGCCGCCATCCTCCGCCTTCGGCGCGAACCAGCGGCCATAGAGCAGGTTCTGGCGCACCGAGAGATGCGGGAAGAGCCGCGCCTCCTGGAAGACATAGCCGATGCGGCGTTGGTGCTTCGGCACGAAGATGCCGGCGGCGCTGCCGACCATCACCCGCCCATCGATGACGACGCGGCCGGCTTGCGGTCGGATCAGGCCCGAGATCACGTTGACGAGCGAGGTCTTGCCCGAGCCGGAGCGGCCGAACAGCGCCGTCAGGCGCCCGTCCGAGGCGAAGGCGGCATCGAGCGCGAAGGCGCCGAACCGATGCGAAACGGAAACCTCGATGACAACACTCATTCGACGGCGATCCGCCGGCCGACCAGCCGCGCCAGAAACTCCGAAGCGAACAGCGCGGCGACCGAGATCGCGATCGAGATCAGGGTCAGCCGCATTGCGCCGGCATCGCCGTTCGGCACCTGGGTGAAGGTGTAGATCGCCGAAGGCAGGGTCTGCGTCTCGCCGGGGATGTTGGAGACGAAGGTGATGGTCGCACCGAACTCGCCCATCGCCTTGGCGAAGCACAGGATCATGCCGGCGAGGATCCCGGGCAGAGCGAGCGGCAGCGTCACCGTCAGGAAGACCCAGAATGGGCCGGCGCCGAGCGTGCCCGCCGCATCCTCGAGCTTGCGGTCGATCGCCTCGATCGAGAGCCGGATCGCCCGGACCATCAGCGGAAAGCCCATCACGGCGCAGGCTAGCGCCGCGCCCGTCCAGCGGAACGACAGCACGATGCCGAACCAGTCATAGAGGAACTGGCCGATCGGCCCGCGCCGGCCAAAGCCGATCAGCAGGAGATAGCCGGTGACGACAGGCGGCAGGATCAGCGGCAGATGGATGACCGCGTCGAGCAGCGTCTTGCCCCAGAAGCGCCCGCGCGCCAGCAGCCAGGCGACGGCGAGCCCCAGAGGCAGGCTCGCCAGCATCGCAGTGGTCGCCACGATCAGGCTGAGGCGGACCGCCGTCCATTCCTCCGGCGTCAGCCAGTCGCTCACGAGCAATCCCTTACGAGCAATGTCTTACGAGGAGGTGGCGGGCTTGTTCAGGACCGTGAAGCCCTGCTTCTCGAAGCTAGCCTTGGCGCCGTTGCCGCGCAGATAGGAAAGGAAGCCCTGCGCGTCGGGATTGGCCGAATCCCTGGTGATGGCGACCGGGTAGACGATCGGCGGGTGGGTGTCCTCGGGGAAGGTTGCGATCACCTTGACTTTCGGATCGGCGGCGGCGTCGGTGGTATAGACGATGCCGAGCGGCGCCTCGCCGCGCGAGACCAAGAGCAGCGCGGCGCGGACATTGTCGCTCTGCGCGATCTTGTCCTTGACCTTGTCCCAGCCGCCGAGCTTCTCCAGCGCCGCCTTGCCGTATTTGCCGGCCGGCACCGAATCGACATTGCCCATGGCGAGCCGGCTCGAGCCGAGCGCAGTGGAGAGATCGACACCCGGCGCCAGCGTCGCCGTGGTCGTGGCATCGGCGGGCGCGATCAGCGCGATCCGGTTGGCGAGCAGGCTGACGCGGCTCTCCTTGATGATCAGGTTCTTCTGCTGGGCGTAGTCCATCCAGTCGAGATCGGCCGAGAGGAAGAGGTCGGCCGGGGCGCCCTGTTCGAGCTGCTTCGCCAGTGCGTTGCTGGCGGCGTAGGAGATCTTCGGCGTCGGCTTGCCGCTTTCCTTGACCCAGTTGGCCGCTGCCTCGTCGAGCGCGTTCTTCAGGCTCGCGGCGGCGAAGATCACCAGTTCCTTGCTCTGGGCGAGGGCCGGGCCGGTGAAGGAGGCAACGCCGATCAGCAGCGCGGCGGCGAAACCTAACAAGCTCAAGCCCACGTGGCGCCGGTTCGATGGCATAGGGCGGTCCTCGCTGCGGTTGCGATCGCTATGTGCGGCCGAATATAACGACGAGCGACCAAAGGTCGAGTCCGGCAGGAGCCGGCTCGCAAGCTTGTCAGATCGAGGAGACCAGCATGAAGATTTCCGCCCGCAACCAGCTCAAGGGCACCATCACCGAGATCGTCAAGGGCGCGACCACGGCGCATGTGAAGCTCGATGTCGGCGGCACCATCGTCACCTCGGCGATCACCAATGCCGCAGTCGACGAGCTCAAGCTCGCAGTCGGGCACAAGGCCTATGCCGTTGTGAAGGCCTCCGATGTGATGATCGCGATCGATTGAGCGCCGTGCGCCTGGTTGCGCGGCCGATGCCGGCTGCGTAGCTTTCGCCGCAAAGAAAAAGGCCCACGCCGAAGCGCAGGCCCAAGTCTAGGGAGGAAACGCCCAAGGAGGGCGCCGCAACATCGCTGCTGCGGTGCACAGGAGATAGGGCGGCACGGAGCGGGCTGCAAGAGGGAAGGGACAGCAAAGCTGACCCTATTTTGAGCAAGTTGCGTTTTTTCGCGCCTATTGCGCTGAAATGGCGGATGAAAGCGAATGCGTGAGGCGAAACGACGCGGGGCTAACGTTTGCCGAAACGGGTTTCGGAGCCTGCTCATCGTCGCTGCCTTCGGCTTCGGCGGGGCCGCGAGAGCCCAGATTCCACCGTCGCCGGCCGAGATCGCAGCCTATGACGCGCTGCATCTTGCCGCCTATCGCGGTGATCTGTCTGCCCTCCGACAAGCGGCCGTTACCGGCAACGGACTTGAAGTTCGGGATGGCCAGGGCCGCACCGCCTTGCATGTCGCAACCCATGCCCGTCAGCGCGAGGTGATGCGCGAACTCGCCAAAGCCGGAGCTGACACGCGCGCGCTCGATGCCCAATTCTACGACGCGATCACTATCGCAGCCGTCGCCGACGATCTGGAGACCATGCGCGCTGCGCTCGCCATCGGCGGCGACCCGCGCGCCATCACCAGCCCCTATCGCGGTACGGCGCTGATTGCGGCTGCCCATCTCGGCCATGACGGCGTGGTCCGCGAGCTGATCGCCGCTGGTGCGCCGCTCGACCATGTCAACAATCTCGGCTGGACCGCGCTGATCGAGGCGGTGATCCTCGGCGATGGCGGGCCGCGCCATGTCGAGACCGTAAGGGCGTTGGTCACGGCGGGCGCTAGGCGCGATCTCGCCGACCGCGACGGTGTCACGCCGCTCCAGCACGCCAGCCGCCGCGGCTATGCCGCGATGGTCGCGCTGCTGCAGTAGTCAGGCTGGGAAGTCCGGCGCGGGCAGGCTCGCGACCAGCGCCGTCAGCCCGTCGCTGTAGCGCTGGCGCATGTCGGCCCAATAGGGATGGTGGCTGTCGTATTTGGCGAGGTGCCGGGTCGAGAAGCTGTCGGCCTCGTAGCGCAAAAGATCGATCGGCGGAGCGACCGAGAGGTTCGAGCGGACCGTGGCATCGAAGGAGAGCAAAGCGAGCTTGGCCGCCTCATCGAGGCCGCTCGCCTCCTGCAGGGCCCGGTCGAGGATCGGCTTGCCGTATTTGGTCTCGCCGAGCTGGAGAAACTGGGTGCGCCCCGAGGCTTCGACGAAATTCCCGGCCGAATAGACCTGGAACAGGCGATGCGGTTCGCCGGCGATCTGGCCGGCGACCAGGAAGGAGCCGTTCGGGTCGCCATAGGGTTCGACGAAGGCGCGGTTGGCGCGCAGCACCTCGCGCAGCACGCCGCCGACGATCTGCGCCACGTCGAACATGGTGCGCGCCGCCAGGATGTCGCGGTTCTCCGCTCCGGTCGAGAGATCCTGCTTATGCTTGGTGTACTGCCGGATCATCGTGATCACGGCCTGCGTCGTCGCCAGATTCCCGGCCGAGAGGATCGCGATCACCCGCTCGTTCGGGACCTCGAACAAAGCGAGCTTCTTCACCACGGCAATCTGGTCGACGCCGGCGCTGGAACGCGAATCGGAGGCGAGGATCAGGCCCGAAGGCAGCAGGATCCCGAGGCAATAGGTCATGGGCGGCTCCCAGCACGGGCGCAGCATGCGCAGGAGCGCGATCTTTGCCAAGTTGCGACCGGAGCGATTGCTGCGAGGCAGACCGGGTGCGAAGCTCCCGGCGTTGGGCGACGGGACATGGCGGAGTTCGAGTATGCGCAACCTGTCGGACATCGTCGCGGCCGTTCACGCCGACATTGCCGAGCATATCGGCGGCGGCAAGGTGGCGGATTACATCCCGGCGCTGTCGCGGGTCGATCCGCGCCATTTCGGCCTCGCCATCGTTACCTGCACCGGGGAGCGGGCCGAAGCCGGTGACGCCGGCGTTCCGTTCTCGATCCAGAGCATTTCCAAGGTTTTCACGCTGACGCTGGCGCTGGAGCGGGCCGGCGCGCGACTCTGGCAGCGCGTCGGGCGCGAGCCATCCGGCTCGCCGTTCAATTCGATCGTCCAGCTCGAGCAGGAGCGCGGCGTGCCGCGCAACCCGTTCATCAATGCCGGAGCGCTTGTCGTCACCGACTCGCTGCTGACTGGCCGGACGCCGAAAAAGACTGCGGCAGAGATCCTCGCCTTCCTGCGCGAGCGTTCGGGCGATCCCTCGGTCTCGATCGACGAGGAGGTGGCGGGCTCGGAGGCGCAGACCGGCTTTCGCAATGCCAGCCTCGCCAATTTCATCCGGGCCTTCGGCAATCTGAAGAACCCGGTCGCCGAGGTGCTCGATGTCTACTTCCATCAATGCGCGCTCAAGCTGACCTGCGCCCAGCTCGCCCGCGCCGGCCTGTTCCTCGCCGGCGATGGCGTCGATCCGTTGACTGGCGCTGTGGTCTGCCGTCCGGCGCGGGCGCGCCGCGTCAAGGCGCTGATGATGACCTGCGGCCATTACGATGCCTCGGGCGAATTCGCCTTCAAGGTAGGGTTGCCCGGCAAGAGCGGCGTCGGCGGCGGCATCCTCGCCATCGTGCCGAAGCAGGCGGCGATCGCGGTCTGGTCGCCCGGACTCAACGCCGCCGGCACCTCGCATGTCGGCGCAATGGCGCTCGAACGCCTGGTCGAGCGCACCGGCTGGTCGGTGTTTTGAAGGCTCAGCCCTTCGCCGGCCCCGTCGCGACCGGGCGCTCGCTTGCGCCCCACTCGGCCCAGGAACCGTCATAGACGGAACGCGCCGGCTTGCCGAGCAACTCCAGCGCCGTCGACAGGATCACCGCCGAGACGCCCGAGCCGCAGCTCGTCAGCAGCGGCTTGTCGATGTCGACACCGGCCTCGCGGAATGCCGCGGCGAGTGCCTCCGGCTCCCTGAGCGTACCATCGGCCACCAGCGCCGAGGAGGGCAGGCTGAGCGAGCCCGGCATGTGGCCGGAGCGCAGTCCGGGGCGCGGTTCGGGCGCCTCGCCGCGGAAACGATCTGCGGGGCGGGCGTCGACTACCTGGATCGCGCCGCTCTCCAGCGCACGCGCCACGTCATTGATGTCGGCGACCGCGGAATGGTCGAGCCTGGCGGTGAAGCTACGCGGCGCGCGTGGTCGTGGTGCGCCGTCCTCGACCGGCCGGCCTTCCGCTAGCCATTGCGGCATGCCGCCTTCGAGGATCACCACGTCCTTGGCGCCGAAGGTCTGGAAGGTCCAGCGCACCCGCGGCGCCGAGAACAGGCCGAGCCCGTCATAGACGACGATGCGCATGCCGTCGCCGATGCCCATGGCGCCGACAGCCGCCGCGAAGGCATCCGGCCGCGGCAGCATATGCGGCAGGTCCGAGCTCTTGTCCTTGACCGCGTCGATGTCGAAACGCACTGCGCCCGGGATGCGCTGCTGGGCATATTCGGCCGCCGCATCGCGCTTCTGTGCCGGCAGGTAATAGGAGCCGTCGATGACCACGATATCGGGCGCATCGAGCCGCTCGGCCAGCCATTGCGTGGAGACGAAGATGTCGTTGCGGGCCATGCGTATGTCCTCGAAAGAGTCTGTTTTCAGGATGTTATGACGGAACGCTCAAGCGAGTGCGATGCGCACGCGCCGGTTCTGCTTGCCCTTCTTCTCGATATCGGTGACGGCAACCGAGCCGATCTCGGAGGTGTTGCGCACATGCGTGCCGCCGCAGGGCTGCAGGTCGATCCCCTCGATCGAGACCAGCCGAACCCGGCCGGAGCCGCGCGGCGGCTTGACCGACATCGTCTTGACCAGCCCGGGATTGGCGTCGAGTTCCTCGTCGGTGATCCAGCGTTCGGTGATCGCCGCGTTCTTCGCCACGAGCGCATTGAGCTTCTCGGTCAGCTCCGCCTTGTCGAGCCCGCCTTCGGGGATGTCGAAGTCGAGCCTTCCGTCGCCCTCGCCGATCGCGCCGCCGGTGACGGGATAGGGCAGGACGACGCTGAGCAGGTGCAGCGCGGTGTGGATGCGCATGCGCTTCAGCCGGCGCTCCCAGTCGAGCCTGGCGACCAGGGGCTCGCCGGTCGCAGGCGCCGCCTGGCCTTCGAGCGGGACATGCAGGATGCGGCTCTTGTCCTCTGGATTGTAGATCGCCGTGCCGATGGCGATCTCGGATCCGTCACTACGGGCGAGGACGCCGGCATCGCCAGGCTGGCCGCCACCGGTGGCGTAGAATACGGTCCTGTCGAGCTCGATGCCGCCGCGCTCATTGATCGCGACGACGGTCGCGGGAGCCTCGGCCAGATAGGCGTCGTCTCGGAACAGCAATTCGGTGGGCATCGCGATCTCCTTCTTCGCCTGAACTTATCGCAGGCAAGCCCGAGCCGGGGAAGACGGTGGAGGGCGAAGCAGGAGCGCGGTCGGCGGGGCTTCCGCTGCGGGCTTCGCATCACTAGGGTCCGGCGCAGGATTGCCATGGCATGGAGACCGCTCGCGATATGACCATGCCGCGCATGCAGCCGCAGGACGGCGTCGCCTGGGTAACCGGGGCGAGCTCGGGCATCGGCGCGGCTGTGGCGCTCGAACTGGCGCGGCGCGGCTGGACAGTCGCCGCGACAGCGCGCCGGCTCGATAAGCTCGAAGCACTGGCGCTGAGCGCGGACGAGCTGCCGGGGCGGATCGTCGCCCATTGCGGGGATGTCGCCGATCCGATGGCGATGGCTGCGGTGGTCGAGGGCATCGAGAGCGTGCACGGGCCGATCGCGCTCGCCTTCCTCAATGCCGGCATCGCCCCCCGCAACGGGCCCGGCCTGATCGACGTCGCCGCCTTCGAGCAGGTATTCGCGGTCAATCTGATGGGCGTCGTACGCGGCGCGGCGGCTGTCGCCGAGCGCATGGCGGTACGCGGCAAGGGCCAGATCGCGGTCAACGCCTCGCTGGCGGGCTATCGCGGGCTGCCGGGCGCAGCGGCCTACGGAGCGTCGAAAGCAGCCGCCATTCATCTCTGCGAGGCGCTGAGATTCGATTGCGAGCGGCAGGGCATCCACCTGCAGCTGGTCAATTCCGGCTTCGTCGACACGGCGATGACCCAGCGCAACAGTTTCCCGATGCCGTTCATGGTGTCGCTCGAAGAGGCCGCCGCACGCATCGTCGACGGCTTCGGGCGCGGCGGCTTCGAGATCACCTTCCCCCGCCGTCTCGCCTGGCTGATGAAATCGCTGCGGCTGCTGCCTTACCCGGCCTATTTCTGGGCGTTGCGCAAGCTAGCCAATGAGCATCGGGGCGGTCGTCGTGATGGCGCCGTTTAGGCGGAGAAGACTCTTCAGCCAATAGCTTGGGCGATGAAGCTCAGAATTAAGGCGAGCGTGATCTGAACCGCGCTTTGAGCCAGCTTATGCCGAAGCCAGTGATTGCCGCTGCATCGACCAGCGCGGACGGGGCTGCGCCGATCAAGCCTTGCCGGCCCTGGCCGCTGGCCAGGAACTCAGTCACGATTTCCGCGAAATAATCCTCGGGCAACCCGTCGACGATCGGGTCGCCGGTGTCGAACTCCTCGATCATGCGCCATTGCGTGCCGTCTGGCGTCGCGAGCGGCACCTCGATCCGCCTGATACGCTTGCCGGGGATGTCAGCCAGGTGCTCGGCATGGTGCAGCAGGGTCAGCGTGTCGAGCGGCGCGCCGAGCATCAGCACCTTGCCGCCTGCCTCGACCAGCTTTGCCAGCGGCGAACCTTCGCCATAGCCGTAGTCGAGCGGATGATCGGCGGTGAACCACTCGGCCTTCGCCCCGAGTGCGACGATGGAGGCGCCGGGGTTGCCGCTGCGCAGCGCACCGGGCGTTGTCCGCAGGAACTCCGGCAGCACGCCATTGTCGCGGATGGCGCGCGAGCGCTCAGGATCGAACGGCTGAACATGGTCGCGCCATTGCGGCGGCACGCGCCCATCTGCGTCGACCAGATCCTCGTAGCGCGCTTCCCAGTCGGCATAGCCGAGGACGGTGCCGTCAGGTCCCACTGCATCGGAGAGCGCGGCGATGATGGTGTCGGGACCGTCGAGCAGGTGGCCGACCTTGCTGACGGCGGCATGGACCATGACCGCATCGCCAGATGCCAGGCCGAACCGAGCAAGGTCGGCCGCGATCGCCGCGCGGCTGAGGAAGGGGCTGCGAGGAGGAAGGAAGGCAGTCATGACAGGCCTGGTCGATCCGGTTTGAGAGTAGAGGTGTCGGCGCGAGCACGGCAGGACTCGCGCTCACTCGGGGCAGCTTTCCCGAATGCGGCGCTTTCATGCGCTGACCCAACGGACTCAGTTTCGCGACCCAAAGGGATAGCGGCGCCGCTCGCAATTCTGCTTCGTGATAGATTGGAACCGGCTACGGGCAAAAGAAGGGGAGCGGGCTCATGGCAGCGCCGGAAGTCGAAGCCCTTGCGCGGCGCGTCGCCGCGCTCGAGGCGCAGCTTGCCGCCTTGCTTCAGGCGGTGAATGTCAGCCGTGGCGGTGCGGTCGCGATCACCGCGCCGGCGGGGCTGACCATCACTGTCGGCGGTAGCTGTGCAATCAATGTGGGCGCCGAACTCGCGCTGACGGTTGGCAGCAATTTCAGGACTGCGACGGGATCCGCCTATGTATTGCAATGCGGCACAGGTGCAAGGATCAGCGCCGGTACCGCCATCGGCATCGTCGCCGGTACGGCGCTGACCATGAACGCCAATCGCGAGATCAGCCTGGCGACCCGCGCCTTCGAGGTCGCCGCCGCGGTCAGCATCGACATCGACAGCAGCAAGGACTTCTCGATCGCGAGCGGAAAGACATTGACGCTCCAGGCCGCCGACGCCGCTCGGCTCGATACCGGTTCGGCGTCGCTTGACCTGAAGAAGGACGGCTCCGTCGATCTCAAGGGCAAGGATGTGACGATCCGGGCGAGCGGCAAGATCAATGCGACAGCGAGCTCGGACGTCGTGATCAAGGGCTCGAAGATCAAGCAGAACTGACCGCGGCCCGCGTCCGCGGTAAGCCTCGCCTCGATGCGGCGTGGCGAAGAAAAAAGCCCCGCCTGGCGGCGGGGCTTCGTTATTGCTTAGTCAGTGGTGCGCTTGCGGCGTGGCCTGTTTCGGCTCGGCCGGCTTCTTCTTGCCGCCGAGTGAGGCGAGCCAGCGCACCACGACGTAGAACACCGGGGTGAACAGCAGGCCGAAGGCGGTGACGCCGATCATGCCCGAGAACACTGCGACGCCGAGGACCTGGCGCATCTCCGCGCCGGCGCCGATCGAGATGGTCAGCGGTAGCACACCGAGGATGAAGGCGAGCGAGGTCATCAGGATCGGCCGCAACCGAGTCCTGGCGGCGGCGATCGCGGCTTCGCGGCGGCTCATGCCCTCGTCCTCGGCCTGCTTGGCGAACTCGACGATCAGGATCGCGTTCTTCGCGGCGAGGCCGACGAGCACGACGAGGCCGATATCGACCAGCACGTTGCGATCGAAGTCCTTGTAGCCGACGCCGATCATCGCCGCGAGAATGCACATCGGCACGATCAGGATGACCGCGAGCGGCAGCAGCCAGCTCTCGTACAGCGCCGCCAGCAGCAGGAAGACGAAGATGACGGCAAGGCCGAAGGCGATGATCGCGGTGTTGCCGGCGAGCTTCTCCTGCAGCGCGATCTCAGTCCATTCGAAGCCGAAGCCGGCCGGCAGGACCTGGGCTGCGATCTTCTCCACCGCCGCGATGCCCTGGCCGGTCGAGTAGCCGCGCGCCATCGACATTTGCACTTCAGCCGCCGGATAGAGATTGTAGCGCGGCACGCGATAGGCACCGGTCGTGTCGGAGAAGGTCGCGACCGAGCCGATCGGCACCATCTCGCCATCGGCATTGCGCGTCTTTAGGTCGGCGACGTCGCGGATGTCGAGCCGCTGGGGATTGTCGGCCTGCGCCGTCACGCGGAAGGTGCGGCCGAGGATGTTGAAGTCGTTGACATAGGCCGAGCCCATATAGATCGACAGCGTCTCGAACACGCGCGTCACCGGGACGCCGAGCATCTCGGCCTTGGTGCGGTCGATATCGGCGTAGACCTGCGGCGTCCTGGTCGAGAACAGCGTGAAGGGCTGCTGGATGCCGGGCGTCTGGCCCGCCGTTCCGGCCACGGCCCAGGTCGCGCCTTCCAGCGCCGCCAGGCCCTTGCCGCCGCGATCCTGGACATAACCCTTGAGACCGCCGCCGGTGCCGATGCCTGGGACGGCCGGGGGCTCGACGATCAAGGCAAAGGCCTCGCCGATCGAGAACAGCTGGGTGCGCAGGTCGTTGAGGATCCCTTGCGTGGTCAGGCCGGCCTTGGCCCGTTCCTTGAAGTCGGAAAGGGTGACGAAGGCGACGCCGGCATTGGGAGCCAGCGTGAAGGTCGCGCCGTCGAGACCGGCGAAGGCGACGGCATGGGCAACGCCCGGCCGCGACAGCAAGATGTCGGTCGCCTTGCGGATGACCGCGTCGGTGCGCGGCAACGACGAGCCGGCCGGCAGCTGGAAGACGGCGATGAAGTAGCCGCGGTCGAGCTGTGGCACCAGCCCGGTCGGAATCGCAGCCAAGCGATTGCCGGCGACCGCGATCAGCGCCGCATAGATCAGCAGCATCACGACGCCGAAGCGGATCAGGCGCGAGGTCACCGCGCCATAGGCGCGCGAGAGCCAGTCGAAGCCCTTGTTGAAGTACTTGAAGAACCAGCGCAGCGGCGCGCTGAGGGTCGCAAGGAATCCCTTCGGCTCCTCATGGTTGTGCGGCTTCAACAGGATCGCCGCCAGCGCCGGCGACAGCGTCAGCGAGACGAAGCACGAGATCGCCGTCGAGGCTGCGATCGTCACCGCGAACTGCTGGTAGAAGGTTCCCTGCAGGCCGGTGATGAAGGCTGTCGGGATGAACACGGCGCAGAGCACGAGCGCGATCGCGAGCAGCGCGCCGCCGACCTCGTCCATGGTCTTGTGCGCCGCGTCGACCGCGCTCATTCCTTGCGCCAAATAGCGTTCGACGTTTTCGACGACGACGATCGCGTCGTCGACGACGATGCCGATCGCCAGCACGAGCGCCAGCAGCGAGATCGTGTTGAAGGAGATTCCGACGGCGCTCATCACCAGGAAGGTGCCGACCAGCGAAACCGGGATCGCGATGATCGGGATGATCGCGGCGCGCCAGGTCTGCAGGAACAGGATCACGACGATCACGACGAGCACGATCGCCTCGAGCAGCGTCGTCACCACGGCCGAAACGGATTCCCTGATGAACTCCGTCGGGTTGTAGACGATGGTGTGCTCGACGCCGGCCGGGAAGTTCTTCGAGAGCTCCTGCATCGTCTTGATGAGGGCCTCCGAGGCCGCCAGCGCGTTCGTGCCCGGACGCTGGAAGACACCGATCGCGACGGCTTCCTTGTTGTCGAGATAGGAATTGGAGAGGTAGTCCTGCGCGCCGAGCTCGACGCGGGCGATGTCGCGGACACGGATCGTGCCGCCATCCGCATCTGAACGGACGACGATGTTGTAGAATTCGTCGATGCTGGTCAGGCGCCCGAGCGTGTTGACCGAGAGCTGGAAAGCTCCGTCCGACGTCGCCGGCGGCTGGTTGATCGCGCCCGCCGCGACCTGGATGTTGGCGGCGCGGATCGCGGCGACGACGTCGCCTGCGGTCAGGTTGCGCGCCGCGACCTTGGCCGGGTCGAGCCAGACGCGCATCGAATAGTCGCGCGCACCGAAGACCTGGACGTCGCCGACGCCCTCGACGCGGGTCAGCACGTCCTTGACGTTGAGCGTCGTGTAATTCGAGACGTATTGCTGGTCACGCGAGCCGTCGGGCGACAGCATATGGATGACCATCAGGAAGTCTGGCGAGGCCTTGCGGACCTGCAGGCCCAGCGTGCGCACTTCCTGCGGCAGGCGCGGTTCGGCGGCCGAGACGCGATTCTGCACCAGAACCTGGGCCTGGTCGACATCGGTGCCGGCCTTGAAGACGACGTTGATCGACACCCGTCCGTCGCCGGTCGACTGCGACTGGATGTAGAGCATGTCGTCGACGCCGTTGACTTCCTGCTCAATCGGCGCGGCGACCGTCGAGGCGACGACCTCCGCCGAGGCGCCCGGATAGTTGGCGGTGATCGTGACGGTCGGCGGCGCGATCTCGGGATATTCCGCGATCGGCAATGTGCGCAAGGTGATGGCGCCGGCGATCGTCAGCAGCACCGAGAGCACGGTCGCGAAGATCGGCCGGTCGATGAAGAAATGGGCGAAGCGGAACATGCTTTGGTCCTGGCCAAAGAGGGCAGGGCGGACGGAAAATACCGTCCACGCTTGGCGCGGCCTGTCGAGGCCGTCAGTTGGCGGCGGCCGCCTTGATCTCGGTCGGCTGCGGTGTCACCGCGACGCCCGGCCGCACCATCGGATTGGCGATGCCGTTGACGATCACCTTGTCGCTCGCGGTGAGACCCTTGGTGATGACGCGCAGCCCGTCGCTGATCGCGCCGAGCTGAACCGGCTTCGGCACCACCTTGTTGTCGGCGCCGACCGTCAGCACGATCTTGTTGGCCTGGTCGGAGACGATGACGGCATCCGGCACCAGCAAGGCGTCGCCTTCGCCGGCGAAGAGCCGCAGGCGCCCGAAGGTTCCCGGCGTCAGCAGTCCGTCGGAATTCGGGAAGACGGCGCGGGTGCGGATCGTCGCCGAACGCGCGTTCAGCGCGTTGTCGACGAAGTCGATCTTGCCTTCCCGGTCCCATTTGGTTTCGCTCGAAAGCCGCACGCGTACCGGCGTGCCGGGCTTCCGCAAATCCTGTGACTTCGTATAGCGAAGATAGTCGGCCTCGGAGGTGTCGAAGACGAACTTGATCGGGTCGACCGCCACGATCGTGGTCAGCAGCGTCGCGCCCGACTGGCCGCCGGCGATCAGGTTGCCCTGGTCGACCCGCTTGTTCGAGACGCGGCCGGCGAGCGGCGCGCGCACCTGTGTCCACTCAAGATTGAGCTCGGCCGTCTTCAGATTGGCTTCGGCTGCCTGCTGGCTCGCGATCGCGCCGTTGAGGTTGGCGCGGCGCTGGTCGATGTCGCGGGCGGTGATGGTGCGGTTCTGCGTCAGCGCCTCGGCGCGCTCGACCTCGTTCTGGTTGAGGTCGACCTGCGCCTTGGCACGCGCGACTTCGGCCCTGGAGGCGTCGACGGCGAGCTTGTAGGGCCGCTGGTCGATGGTGAACAGCAGGTCGCCGGCCTTGACCAGGTCGCCGTCACGGAAATGGACCGAATCGAGGAAGCCGGAGACGCGGGCCCGGACCTCGACCTGTTCGCTGGCCTCGAAACGGCCGGTGAACTCGTCCCAGTTGGTGACGCGCTTGGCGAGCGGCGTGGCAACGGTGACCGGCGGAGCCGGCGGGGCGCCTTGAGCGAGCGCCTCGGCGGACAGGGCCGGAAGCAGGACCGCCAGGGCGGCGATGGCCCGGCTGGAGCGGCGGATCATGTGAAACTCCGAAAATGCGGGCGCGGCGCAACCTTCACGGTTTCCGGCCGATTGCGCAACAACCCCATCGGACTGACGATTGTCAAGTTTCTTCACTCGACAATTTTGGCGCTATTTTCATCTGCCACCGGTCATTGTCGCTTTCGGGAGCCGCAAAGCCGGGTAACGGATGCTTGATGGCGGCGGGCCGAAGCTCTACCTGAGGGACGCGCGCGCCTGCGTCAGTAGCAACACCTCGTGGAAATCATCTCATGAATGCGCATGTCCGCCCCGCCGACCCGAAGAAGCTGATCAAGGGCGCGACCGGCGACTGGGAGATCGTGATCGGTCTCGAGATCCATGCGCAGGTGACCTCGAACGCCAAGCTGTTTTCTGGTTCCTCCACTGCCTTCGGTGGCGAGCCGAATGCCCATGTCAGCCTGGTCGATGCGGCAATGCCGGGCATGCTGCCGGTGATCAACGAGGAGTGCGTGCGCCAGGCGGTCCGCACCGGACTCGGTCTCAACGCGGCGATCAACAAGCGCTCGGTCTTCGACCGCAAGAACTATTTCTATCCCGATCTGCCGCAAGGCTACCAGATCAGCCAGTTCAAGCATCCGATCGTGGGTGAGGGCGTGATCGCGGTCGATCTCTCGCCGACCGAGCAGATCAGCGTCGGTATCGAGCGCCTGCATCTCGAGCAGGACGCGGGCAAGTCGATGCACGACCAGCACCCGACCATGAGCTTCGTCGACCTCAACCGCTCGGGCGTCGCGCTGATGGAGATCGTCTCCAAGCCCGATCTGCGCTCGGCCGACGAGGCCAAGGCCTATGTCTCCAAGTTGCGCACCATCCTGCGCTATATCGGCTCCTGCGACGGCGACATGGAGAAGGGCAACCTGCGCGCCGACGTCAACGTCTCTGTCCGCAAGGTCGGCGGACCGCTCGGCACGCGCTGCGAGATCAAGAACGTCAACTCTATCCGCTTCATCGGCCAGGCGATCGAGGTCGAGGCCCGCCGCCAGATCGGCATCATCGAGGATGGCGGCACGATCGACCAGGAGACGCGGCTCTACGATCCCGGCAAGGGCGAGACCCGTTCGCTGCGCTCCAAGGAGGAGGCGCACGACTATCGCTACTTCCCGGATCCCGATCTGCTGCCGCTCGAGTTCGATGATGCCTTCGTCGCCGAGCTGAAGGCGCATCTGCCCGAACTGCCGGACGCTAAGAAGGAGCGCTTCATCTCGCAGTACGGGCTCTCGCCCTACGACGCTTCGGTGCTCGTCGCCGAGCGCGAGCAGGCCGATTATTTCGAGGCGGTCGCCAAGGGCCGCGACGGCAAGGCCGCTGCCAATTGGGTGATCAACGAGTTGTTCGGCCGCCTCAACAAGGAAGGCAAGGACGTCTCGGCCTCGCCGGTCTCGGCCGCACAGCTGGGCGGCCTCGTCGACCTGATCGGCGAAGGCGTCATCTCAGGCAAGATCGCCAAGGATCTGTTCGAGATCCTCTGGTCGGAGGGCGGCGACCCCCGCGAGATCGTCGAGACCCGTGGCATGAAGCAGGTCACCGACACCGGCGCGATCGAGAAGGCGGTCGACGAGATCATCGCCGCCAATCCTGACAAGGTCGAGCAGGTCAAGGCCAAGCCGACCATGCTGGGCTGGTTCGTCGGCCAGGCGATGAAGGCCTCGGGCGGCAAGGCCAACCCGCAGGCCCTGAATGAGATCCTGAAGAAGAAGCTCGGCATCGAGTGACGCAACCCGGTCTCATCATCCGCGACGCGACTGCGGCCGATCTGCCGGCCGTACGCGGACTTTTGGTCGAGACCTGGCACGCTACCTATGACGGCATCTATGGCTGGCAACGTGTCGCGCAGATCACCAACGCCTGGCATTCGCTCGATGCGCTCTCCGCCCAGCTCGGCCGCGACAGCGGCGTCTTCCTGATCGCGCAGCTGGACAAGGAGATCGTCGGCACTGCCTCTGCACGACGGGAACCGGATCGAGCGGCAATGCTGACTCGGCTCTATGTCACTCCGCCGCGGCAGGGGGAGGGAATTGGGCGTACCCTGCTGCAGGTCGCGCTCGCCTGCTTTCCCGACGCGCCGGTGGCACGGCTGGAAGTCGAGAGCCAGAACGAGCTCGCCATCGCCTTCTACGAGCGCATGGGCTTCTTCCTGCAGCGCCAGGCCCGCTTCGACGGGCGCGAGGACACCCCCAACACGCTGATCATGGCCAAGCGGCTTTTCGTCGGATGAAAACCTACGACGTGATCCCTTTCGGTGAACGGCAGTTCCTGCTTCACTTTTGGCCCGTCACGGGCTTCCTGGAGAAATTTGACTCCGGACAATATTACGCCACCACCTGCAAGATCGTGCTCTCGGACGGTTATGCTGATCAGCATGACTGCATTGTGCGCAGAGAGCGCAGGCTAAATTTTGCTAACATACTGGTCGACGGCATCTATGTCCTCGTCAAGTCAGGCCTCGTTGCAGAGGCGCTTTCCGCCGCAGCCTATCAAATGACGCATGTCGGCAGGGCAATCAGCGAGGCTGAGGCTATAGCTTGGAGAAGCGACCCACCGTCGCAAGGCCATGACATTACCAGCAAAACTAAGAAGCCTGCCGATGACCACTTTGGACAATGACATGATCCAGATTCGTCCGGCGTGCCGCGAGGATGTCGCGCGCATCGCCTCCCTGATCATGCTGGGGGCCGCTACGCAGACACGCACGCTCGCGCAGATCGAGGAGGAGGCGCGCCACCCGGCCTATCTCGCCGCCTTCGACGAGGTCGAAGCCAGCCCTTACAACACGCTTTTCGTCGCCGAGCTCGACGGTGAAGTCGTCGGCACCTTGCAGGTCACGCTGATTCCCGGCCTGGCTTATCGTGGTCGCAAGCGCGCCAAGCTCGAGAGCGTCCATGTCCACCCCGACCTGCGCGGCCGGCGCATCGGTGAGGCCATGGTCGCCCATGCAGTGGCGTTCGCCCGCAAAAAGGGAGCCGGTCAGGTCGAGCTCACTTCGAACAAGTCGCGCGAGGCGGCGCACCGGTTCTACCGGCGCCTCGGCTTCGACCAGGGTCATGAGGGCTTCAAGCTTGTGCTGTGAGCGCGCTGCCCGCATGCCGCGCCCGCTCCAGGCGCACGGCCCCGGCGCTTACGCCGGCCGGGCCTGCGACCTAGATGTCCTGGCGACCCACAACAACCCGTAAGGATTGGGACATGTCAGCAGTGCAGGGCAAGCCGATCGATCTCCACTACTGGCCGACGCCGAACGGCTGGAAGATCACCATCATGCTCGAAGAGGCCGGGCTTCCCTACAACGTCATCCCGGTGAACATCGGCAAGGGCGACCAGTTCAAGCCGGAGTTCCTGGCGATCTCGCCCAACAACCGCATGCCGGCGATCGTCGATCCCGATGGCCCGGATGGCAAGCCGATCTCGGTCTTCGAATCCGGCGCGATCCTGCAATATCTCGGCCGCAAGACCGGGAAATTCTACCCGAAGGACGAGCGCGCTCGCGTCGCCGTCGACGAGTGGCTGTTCTGGCAGATGGGCGGCTTCGGCCCGATGCTCGGCCAGACCCACCATTTCCGCATCTATGCGCCCGAGAAGGTGCCCTATGCGATCGATCGCTACACCAACGAGGCGAACCGCCTCTACGGCGTGCTGAATAGGCGCCTCGAGGGCCGCGACTACATCTGCGACGACTACTCGATCGCCGACATGGCCTGCATCGGCTGGGCCCGCGGCTGGGAACGCCAGGGCCAGGACATCGTCCAATTCCCGAATGTCGGCCGCTGGATCGATACGATGCTCGCCCGGCCTGCCGTGGAGCGCGGGCTCAAGGTCGCGGAGGAACTGCGCAATCCGGCCGGGATCAGCACGCCCGAGGAGAAGGCGATCCTTTTCGGCCAGAAGGCGCGGTAAGCCCCTTCAATCGGGACGGGAAACGCACCGTCATCCTGGGCGAGCGGAGCTCGGCCCGGGATCCATCGAAGAGCTCCGGAACTCTACGATGGATCCCGGAGCTGCGCCGCTACGCGGCTTGTCCAGGATGACGTGGTGGTTCCGAGCGCAAGTGGCATGCCCCGGGGGCCTCGCGCTTCAATTCGACCGCGACCACTTCACCGTACGGCAGATCAGCCCGCCGAGCACACAGCCAGCGGTGGTGAGGCTGTCGCCGGAGAGCGTCATCGTGCCGGAATAGGTCTTGCCGTCTTCAGGGTTGAAGGCGCTGCCGTTCCATTTGCCGCCGGCTGCCGGCTTCATGTCGTAGAAGATGCGCTGGCCGACCTTGGCCGGGCCGCTGGCGTCCTTGAGCCAGGAGATCGTGCCGCACATCGCCTCGCCGCATTTGGTGAAGCGGACCTTGGACGCGCCGGTGTCGCGCAGCCAGGTGCCGGTGACGTCCTGGGCCGAAGCGGGGGCGGCGAAAGCGAGCAGCAGGCCGGCGGCAGTCATAGTCAGGCGAATGGCCATGGCGTTCCTCCTCTGTGGTGGCGATCTGTGTCGCCATATCGTTCAGATATAAACTATATCCGAGCCCGCGCCGGCTTCAAGATGCCATCTCGCGCGATCGCGGTGGCTTCGATGACCTCGGGGCAAGGTAAATCCCGAGTTGACGCCTGCGCCGAGGTCGAATCCAGGACCCATTGCAATCATTGAAAAATTCAGCACACGAGCCTGAATCGAATCTTGCTTTAACCGCTCGTTTGCGACTCGTTGAGCTTCGATTCATCTCGAATTTTAGCGGCTTCTTTTACCGCCCGGCACGAACCTCTCCTCACAAGCCGCGGCCTCCAAAACGGACCGGCATCGAAGGAAAACAGGGGTGATTGTCATGGCACGCATGGAAATGAGCGCGATCCCGGCCTCGCTGGCGATCCCGATGGAAGCCTCCGCCGACGCCTATTACGAGCTGGGCCTGATGCATGCGTCCGGCCGCTCCGGTTCGGTCGATCTCGTCGCCGCACAGACCTGGTTCAACATCGCCTTCGCCAAGGGCTGCGATCGCGCCGCAGCCCATCGTAGCGAGCTGGCGCTGGAGATGAGCCGCGACGAGACCGCCGAGGCGCTGCGCGAGGCACGCCGCTTTCTGACCCGGCACTGAGGTTCAGGTACGCAGCCGCGCCATCGTAAGCGCGTCGGCATAGGCGCCGGCGCGGAAGCCATAGGCGCGCAGGAGCCCTTCCTGCTCGAAGCTGAACTTGCGGTAGAGCGCGATCGCCGCCGCATTGTCGGCATAAACAGTCAGCTCGAGCCGCTTCAGGCCGAACCAGTTGTCGGCGGCGTCGACGAGTTCGCCGAGTAGCGCCGTGCCGACGCCGGTGCCGTGATGATCGTCATGTACGCCAATGCCGACATAGGCGGCGTGCGCCCGTCGGCCGCGATAGCGCTCGAAGCCGGCCTGGCCGATCAGCTCGCCGTCGCGGAGCGCGACGATGTTGAGCCCTTCGGCATCCGGGTTCTCCAGCCAGCGCCGCGTCACCTCTGTGCGTTGGTAGGGCAGGCGCAAGGTCCCGGCGCGAAAGCCCGGTAGATTGACTAGCGCCGTCAGCGCTTCCAGGTCATCGCTGCGCACAGCCCGGATCGATAGCCCGCTGGAGCCGGGCGGCCGCTCCGATCGGCCGGGATACACATCTCTTCCAAATGTCATGTCTGCTCTCCGAGAAACCGGGAGAGCCGAATTCCAGCGAACCCTGCTCGCCACGGCAGGGTTTGCGGGGATGATCGCGGCGCGCTTAGCGCAAGGCCGATCCCGCACACCCTTCCAGGTGCGTCGACATCAGGACTACGAGGGCGGTCGCAGCGATCATGCCGGGGATCATAGCGGCAGATCGTGCGCCGACAAGGCTCGCCACAGCCTTGTGGCACGGGGAGGGCGCAAGAGCCGGATGATTCGATCGAAAATCGCCGTGCGGTTTTCGATCGAATCTGAATCCGTCTCTTTTCAGATAGTTAGAGCATGATGGCGACCGAAAACCGGTTTCCACTTTTCGGCATCATGCTCTATAAGCGCGCCGCATTCCCCGATTTTCCCGCAAGGATAATAACGATGGCTGTCCAGCGTACCTTCTCCATTCTCAAGCCCGACGCGACGAAGCGCAATCTCACCGGCGCGGTCAACGCGGTCATCGAGAAGGCCGGCCTGCGCATCGTCGCGCAGAAGCGCATCCAGATGACCACGGAGCAGGCGCAGACCTTCTACGCCGTCCACAAGGAGCGGCCCTTCTTCGGCGAACTCGTCGAGTTCATGACCTCCGGCCCGGTCGTCGTGCAGGTTCTCGAGGGCGAGGACGCGATCGCCAGGTATCGTGAGGTGATGGGCGCGACCAACCCGGCCAATGCTGCCGACGGTACCGTCCGCAAGCTCTTCGCCCAGTCGGTCGGCGAGAACACCGTGCATGGCTCCGACGCGCCGGAGACCGCCGCGATCGAGATCGCGCAGTTCTTCGCAGGCAACGAGATCGTCGGCTGAGCCGACTTTCGTATTCCGGAAATAAGAAGGGCGGGTCCGCTGGACCCGCCCTTTTTCGTTGGTGACCGCGTCATTGCGAGGAGCGCCAGCGACGAAGCAATCCAAGAGGACGTAGAGCGCTGCCGCCCTGGATTGCTTCGCGGAGCCTGTACTCGGGCTTGCCGAAGGCAAGACCCGGGTGCTCGCAATGACGGCAAGGTCAGAAGCCGAGATCGAAGGCGTAGCTCGCCGAGATGCCGAAGGTGAGCGAGTCGCGGTCGCCGAAAGCCTTGACGATCGGCGCTTTGGCCGCGTCGCCCATCAGGTGCTTGTACTCGACATAGGCGGTGGTCTGCAGCTTGTCCGACCAATGATAGGTCGCCTGCGCAATCGCGCCGACCGAGTGCACGCCGGCATTGTAGCGCTGCAGAATGCCGCCATTGCCGGCGGTGACGCCGCCGAAATAGGTGCGGACATAATCGGCGCCGACGATCATCATGCGCGGGCCGACGCCGAGCGACCAGGCGCCGATGCGCTGGAAGACGTCGACCTTTGCCTCCGCCACCATCGCATCATGCGCGACGATGCCGCGGCGCAGGTCGACACGGGCGCGCATCCATGACGTGGGGTAGAATTCGACGAAGGCGCCGGCTTCGGCGCCGAACTTGGTGTCCGGCACTCCGGTGATACGCAGGGCCGCATTGGTGTCGGCCTTGCGCTCCCAAAGCAGGTTGCCGGAGAAGCCGACGCGCCAGGCCTGGCCCGAGAAGAAGCCGATGCTGATCGCATCGTCCTCTGAGGTCCACCAGGTGCTCTTGGTGCCACGGCCCAGCGAGATGATCGGCCGCGGCCGGAAGACATAGTCGTTCGAGCCCGCATAGTCCGGCTGGTAGCGCAGGCCGGCGCCAAGTGTCAGGTGCCAGTTCTGCACCGGCTCGGGCGAGGTGTACTGCGCGTACTGGGGGGACTGAGCTTTTGCCGGGGAGCCCAGCGCCAGGGACAGGCACGTGGCCGCAAGGCCGGCAAGGTAGGCAACGCAACGCATCGTCAGAACTCCGGCGCGTGAGCGCCTTGGACTACTCGGATACGTGCAAACTGAATCATTAGTCTTAACCCGGAGTTGACGAGCGCTTGCCTGCGACAACGCTGCTCGTATGGCTGGTGGCCCGGCCGAATCCCCAGCCGCCGGATGCGGCCACATTGCCTCGCTGCAGCCTGGCAATGCAACCGCCCCGCTTCCGTGGACACTGGACCTGTTCTAGGAAGGGGGCATGACAGAGCTTCCTCGCATCGCGCGCCTGCCCTCGGTCTGCCCGCATGACTGCCCCTCCGCCTGTTCGCTCGAGGTCGAGGTCATCGACGGCAAGACGATCGGCCGGGTCCGTGGCAACAAGCGCCAGAGCTACACCGATGGCGTGATCTGCGCGAAGGTCGCCCGCTACGCCGAGCGCATCCATCATCCGGACCGGCTGCTCCACCCGCTGCGGCGCGTCGGACCGAAGGGCTCCGGCGCCTTCGAGCGCATCTCCTGGGACGAGGCGCTGGGAGAGATCGCCGAGCGTTTCCTGGCGATCGAGGCCGAGCACGGCAGCGAGGCGATCTGGCCTTATTACTACGCCGGCACCATGGGGCTGGTGATGCGCGACGGCATCAATCGCCTGCGCCATGCCAAGCGCTATTCCGGCCAGTACTCGACGATCTGCACCACCACGGCCTGGACCGGCTTCATCGCCGGCACTGGCAAGCTCGCCGGCCCCGATCCGCGTGAGATGGCGAAATCGGACTGCGTCGTGATCTGGGGCACCAATGCCGTGCATACCCAGGTCAATGTCATGCACCACGCCATCAAGGCGCGGAAGGAGCGCGGCGCCAAGATCGTCGCGATCGATATCTACCGCAACGCCACGCTCGACCAGGCCGACCTTGCGCTCGTGCTCAAGCCGGGCACGGATGGCGCACTCGCCTGCGCCGTCATGCATGTGCTTTTCCGCGATGGGCACGCCGATCGCGACTATCTCGCTCGCTTCGCCGATGCACCGGATGAGCTCGAAGCGCATCTTGCCACGCGTACGCCCGAATGGGCGGCGGCGATCACGGGCCTCAGCGTCGCCGATATCGAAGAATTCGCCGCGCTCGTCGGGACACGCAAGAAGAGCTTCTTCCGGCTCGGCTATGGCTTCGCCCGCCAGCGCAACGGCGCGGTCAACATCCACGCCGCCTCCTGCATCCCGACCGTGACCGGCGCCTGGCAGTACGAGGGCGGCGGCGCCTTCCACTCGAACAGCGGCATCTACAAATGGCGCAAGGGCCTGATCGAGGGGCTCGACAAGATCGATCGCACCGTGCGCCAGCTCGATCAGTCGCAGATCGGCCGTGTGCTCACCGGCGATGCCGACGCGCTGCGCCAGGGCGGGCAGGTCAGGGCACTGTTCATCCAGAACACCAATCCGGTGACGGTCGCGCCTGAGCAGGAGCTGGTGAAGCGTGGCTTTGCCCGCGACGACCTCTTCACGGTCGTCCACGAGCAGTTCATGACCGAGACCGCGCTGATGGCCGACATCGTGCTGCCGGCAACGCAGTTCATGGAGCATGACGACCTCTACCAGGGCGGCGGTCACCAGCACATCATGTGGGGCGGCAAGCTCGTCGACCCGCCGGGCGAGTGCCGCTCCAACCATGAGGTGATCTGCGCCCTGGCGCAGCGCCTCGGCGCCGAGCACCGCGGTTTCGGCATGACCCCGCGTGAGATCGTCGACTGGACCTTGCAGGAGACCGGTCGCGGCACGCTCGATGAGCTGGTCGCCAATGATTTCCTCGACGTGCAGCCGGACTTTGAAACCGCACATTATCTGAACGGCTTCGGCTGGCGCGACGGCAGGTTCCGTTTCAAACCGGACTGGACCAAGGTTCCGAACAGCAATGCCGGCCTCGTCGGCCCGCACGAGACGCTGCCCTCGCTGCCCGATCATTGGGGCGTGATCGAAGCGGCCGATGACGAGCATCCGTTCCGACTCGCCACCAGCCCAGCGCGCAACTTCCTGAACTCGAGCTTCACCGAAACGCCGACGGCCAGGAAGAAAGAGGGCGCGCCAACGCTGATGCTGCACCCGGACGATGCGGGCGCGCTCGGCATCGCCGCTGGCGATCATGTCACCGTCGGCAACCAGCGCGGCACGGTCGAGCTCGACGCGGTGTTGTTCGACGGGTTGGTGCGGGGCGTCGTCATTGCCGAGTCGATCTGGCCGAACGGCGCGCATCGCGGTGGCCGTGGCATCAACACCATCACCGGAGCGGATTCGCCGGCGCCCTATGGCGGCGCCGCCTTCCACGACAACAAGGTCTGGATTCGCAAGGCGGTGTGACCTTTGCGTCATTGCTTTTTTACTGGGCCTGTGGACCATCCGCGCCGCGCGACGGCACAGCCTGTCGAGGGGATTCGGAAGTCCCCTGGGCTCAGCCGCGGAAACGGACAGTGCGAACGATGATGAAGCGGCGGGTTGATGCGGTCGTCTGGGCCGCTGGGTTGTCCTTGCTTATTTCCGCCGGTGCGGCGATGGCCGCTGGCAGCACGAGTTCGTTGCCGCCGCCGGACCCGACGGCGAAGAACCTGACGCCCTATATGATCCAGCTGCGTGCCTTCGACGCCTGTCTGATCACCCAGTCGCAATTGATGAGTACGACGCGCGAGGCCGTGCACACGCCGTGCAGTTGCTACGCCAAGGGCACGGTCAACGCCATGACCAAGGACGAGATCCAGGCCTTTCGCGACACCGGCTATTTCAACGACTCCGCCCGCGAGAAGGGCTACGAGTTCATCGACCGCTGCAAGCTGAAGAGGCCCTGACCGGCAGGCGGCTCATGCCGCCTTCGCCGTCTCGTCCTTGAAGTAGCGTTCGCGCATCCGGCCGGCATAGCTGACCAGGTTGGCGTGCTCCAGCAGCGCGCCGCGAATCGGCGAGTCGAAGATTTCGCACAGGCCAGCGATCATGAAGGCCCCGAGCGTCGCGTCTGCGCCGCTTGGATCGGGGCCGGTGAGATAAGGGTTCCCGCCGAGGATGCTGGCGAGCGCCTCAAGCGCCCGCTTGGCCAGCACGAGCCGCTCCGCATCGCTGTGCCGGCCGATGCCATTGCCATGCAGATTGCGGCGGACCTGGCGCTTGACCATGGCGACGACCAGCGGCCGCAACGGCGCCGGCACGGCATCGAAGAAGCGGCGCGGTCCGCGATCGAAATTGGCGGGATTGGCCCAGCGCTCCTGCACCACCAGCCAATACATGTGATCTTCGAGCATCTTCTCGACGGCCCAGGCGGTGCCGCGTTGTTCGGCGCTCAGGCCCTTGTCGAAGTCGATGCCGTGCTTTTGCTCCAGATGCAGGCGGATGAAGCTGGTGTCGGGAATGAGCTCGTCGCCGTCGCGCAGGACCGGGAACTTGCCCTTCGGCGCCTTCTGCAGATTGCCACGTAGGCGTTTGTAGGGCAGGCCGGACATTTCCATCAGGATGATGCCCTTCATGCAGAATGGGCTGGGGTCGGGTTGACCGAAGCCAGGCCCGAAAACGTGAAGCTCCAGCATTTTTCCTCCCGGCCAACGCATTTCGGCATGCAGCATGCACTGCTGCCACACTCCTGACATTTGATGTCAGGGCGAGTAGAGCAAGATCACCTTACGCCATCTCTCATTAAGCGGAACCACGCCATGCAGCGCGCTGAACGCTTGCTCGATCTGATCCAGGGGCTGCGCCGCCGGCGCCGCCCCGTCACTGCCGAGACGCTCGCCTCCGAGCTCGACGTCTCGGTCCGCACCGTCTATCGCGACATTGCGGCCTTGCTGCGCCAGGGCGTTCCCGTGCGCGGCGAGGCTGGCATCGGCTATGTCCTCGACGCCGGCTTCGACCTCCCGCCGCTGATGTTCTCGCCCGACGAGATCGAGGCCGTGCTGGTCGGCATGCGCTGGCTCTCCGAGCGGGCCGACCCGACCCTCGCACGCGCCGCCGAAGACGTCGTCGCCAAGGTGGCGGCGGTGCTGCCGCCGCACTTACGCCCGATCCTGCTCGACGGCGCGCTGTTCGCGCCGGCCTATTGCAAGGATTCCGCCATCGTCGACCAGGTCGACGCGGCCGCGATCCGGGCCGCGATCCGCAATGGCCGCAAGCTCGATATCGCCTATCGCGACGAGGCCGGCGCCGAATCGCGGCGGATGATCTGGCCGATCGGGATGACCTTCTTCGACCGGGTCCGCGTCGTGATCGCCTGGTGCGAGCTCAGGCAGGCGTTCCGCCATTTCCGGACCGACCGCATCGCCGAGCTCACCGCCCGCGAGGAGCGCTACCCGGCCCGCCGCGCCGACCTGTTCCGGCGCTGGCAGAAGGAGGAGCAGGAGGCGGCAGCGAGGCGGGCGATGGAGCAGCACAGTCTGCAGAGCGAGCCGGTGGCGGTGCAGTAGGCCGTCAGGCTATAGCCGTCATGAAGTGCGCGGGGAACCCTTCTCCCGTGTGGGAGAAGGGCAGGGATGAGGGCCTGCCCTACCAACAGAAGGCGCGGCGGCTGCCGCTTCGCCCTGATCATCCGCGGCGGTCCCTCACCCCTACCCCTCTCCCATCCGGGAGAGGGGATCCCGCGGGTATCTTTTCCTTCCGAGCCTTCTGGTCCCGAGATGCTCGGCTCTTCGCTTTTCTCCGGCCGAGAATGACGGCTGGAGCTTCAGGCGTCGGCCGCCGCCCGGTCTTCCAGCTTGGCGGCGCCGGAAGCGACCAGCGCCAGCGCTTGCGGGTAGATCCTATGCTCCTGTTCGAGCACGCGTGCCGTCAGGCTCGCCTCGTCGTCGCCGGGCAGGACCGGCACCTTGGCCTGAAGGATGGTCGGCCCGGCATCGAGTTCGGGCACGACGAAATGCACGGTGCAGCCATGTTCGACGACACCCGCCTCGAGCGCTCGGGCATGGGTGTGCGTGCCGCGGAAATCCGGCAGCAGGGACGGGTGGATGTTGATCAGTCGGCCCTGCCAGCGTGTCACGAACCAGGGCGTCAGCACCCGCATGAAGCCGGCGAGCGCGATGAGCTCGATCTGGTTGGCCCGGAGCGCTTCGTCCAGCGCGCGCTCGAAGGCTTCGCGATCCTTGCCGAAGGAGCGGTGGTCGACGCTGACCGTGGCAATGCCGGCCGCGCTCGCGCGCTCCAGCCCGCCGGCGTCCGGCACGTTGGCGGCGACCAGCACGATCTCTGCGGGGAAATCGGCGCGTTTGGCCGCCTCGATCAGCGCGACCATGTTGGAGCCGCGCCCGGAGATCAGGATCGCGGTCCGCATCCGCCTAGCCGCCGTGCTCACAGCGCGAGCTTGCCGCGATAGACAACGGCTTCATCGGCGCCACGTGCAGTGACCTCGCCGAGCCGCACCGGCTTCTCACCGGCCTCGGCCAGAGCCGCCATGACGGCATCGGCTTGAGCCGCCTCGGCGACGACGATCATGCCGATGCCGCAGTTGAAGGTACGCAGCATCTCGCGCTCGGCGACGCCGCCGACGCTGGCGAGCCAGCCGAAGACCGGCGGCACGGCGATCGCCGGCAAATCGATCGCGACGCCCAGATCGTCGGGCAGTACGCGCGGAATGTTGTCGGGGAAGCCGCCGCCGGTGATGTGCGCCAGCGCCTTGATGCCGGGCGCCGCCTTCAAAGCCTGCAGCAGGCTCTTCACATAGATCCGGGTCGGCTCCAGCAGCGCCTCTGCCAGCATCCGCTCCGGCGCGAACGGGGCGGGCGCCTCCCAGGCCAGGCCGGAGAGGGCGACGATGCGGCGCACCAGCGAATAGCCGTTCGAATGCACGCCCGAGGAGGGCAGGCCGAGCACGACGTCGCCGGCGACGAGGTCGGCGCGCGGCAGCAGCGTACCGCGCTCGGCCGCACCGACGGCGAAGCCGGCGAGGTCATAATCGTTGCCGGCATACATGCCCGGCATCTCGGCGGTCTCGCCGCCGATCAGGGCGCAGCCGGCCTGGCGGCAGCCCTCGGCGATGCCGCGGACGATCTCGACGCCGGCCTGCGGGTCGAGCTTGCCGGTGGCGTAATAGTCGAGGAAGAGCAGCGGCTCGGCGCCCTGCACGACGAGGTCGTTGACGCACATCGCGACGAGGTCGATGCCGATGGTCGAATGCCGGCCACTCTCGATCGCGATCTTGACCTTGGTGCCGACGCCGTCATTGGCGGCGACCAGGATCGGATCGCTGAAGCCGGCGGCCTTCAGGTCGAACAATCCGCCGAAGCCGCCGATCTCGGCGTCGGCGCCGGGCCGGCGCGTCGAGCGCACCAGTGGCTTGATCGCGTCGACCATGGCGTTGCCGGCATCGATGTCGACGCCCGCCTGCGCGTAGGTCAGCCCGTTGGCGCCCGGTTTCGTCATCGGTGTTCGCTCTAAACCAGAAGTGAGAGACGGATTCACCGATCAGGTCGGTTCGACCTGATCGGATCCGGCTCTTCCTGCGCGAGCGAATAGGCAAGCGCAGGGCAGGGGGCAAGCCCTCCCGCGAAAGCATTTCGCACTTCTCCCGCCTCTGCTCTACTTTGGAGTGCGATTCCGCCGGCAGGTTTCCCGCGATGACGCTTCCGAACCTGATCACCATCGCCCGCCTGATCCTGGTGCCGCTGGTGATCGTCATGATCGTCAATGGCCGCTGGGACGAGGCCTTCTTCCTCTTCGTCGCGGCCGGCGTTTCCGACGCCATCGACGGTTTCATCGCCAAGCGCTTCGACATGAAGAGCGAGCTCGGCGCCTATCTCGATCCGCTTGCCGACAAGGCGCTGATCGTCTCGATCTACATCACGCTCGCCATTGTCGGCATCATCCCGGTCTGGCTGGTGATCGTCGTCGTCTCGCGCGACCTGATGATCGTCGCCGCGGTGATCTTGTCCTGGCTGATGGCGCGGCCGGTGACGATTGCGCCCATTATCGTCAGCAAGCTCAACACCGCCGCCCAGCTCGTCTTCGCAGCGCTGGTGCTCGGCTCGAAATCCTTCGGCATCGACGCTGGCGCCGTGATGCCGGCGGCGCAGATCGTCGTCGCAACCTTGACGCTGGCCTCCATGGGGGCCTACCTCGCCCTCTGGCTACGCCATATGGCGACCTGATCCATGACTTGGATGATCCCCGAGGGATCACCATAATCAGGGCGCCGCGAGGTCCGGCTCTAGAGGCGAGTGCATGAGTCTTCAGCGTCAACTGCTCTTCTGGGCGCTCGCCCTGGCCATTCTCGTACTCGCGCTGATGCTGTTCCGGGACGTGCTCCTGCCCTTCATCGCGGCGCTGGCGCTGGCCTATCTGCTCGATCCGCTGGCCGACCGGCTCGAGCGCTGGGGGCTCAGCCGGCTCACCGCCACGATCGCGATCCTCTGCCTCTTCCTGCTCGTCTTCGTCGTCGGGCTGGTGCTGCTGGCGCCGCTGCTCAGCCAGCAGCTCGCCGGCCTGGTGGCGCGGCTGCCCGCCGATGCCGCCAAGCTACAGGCTTTGATCATGGAGCGCGGCGCGCCGCTGATCGAACGGTTCGGCGGCGCCAAGCTAGCGCAGGACGCTCAGAGCTCGCTCGGCAATCTCGTCGGCGAGGCGACGAACTGGGTCGGCAAGCTCCTGGGCTCGCTCTGGTCGGGCGGCACCGCGATCATCGGCGTGTTCTCGCTACTGGTGCTGACCCCGGTCATCGCGTTCTATTTGCTGGCCGATTGGGATCGCATGGTCGCGACGGTCGACAGCTGGCTGCCGCTCGATCATCGCGACACGATCCGCGGCCTGCTGCACGAGATGGACACGGCCATCGCAGGCTTCCTGCGCGGCCAGGCACTGGTCTGCCTGCTGCTCGGGACGTTCTATGCGATCGGGCTGTCGCTGGTCGGCGTCAATTTTGGCGCGCTGATCGGCATCATCAGCGGCTTTCTCTCCTTCATTCCCTATGTCGGCTCGCTGACCGGGCTCGTGCTCTCTGTCGGCGTCGCCACCGTGCAGTTCTGGCCGGACTGGACGATGCCGCTGCTGACGCTCGCCGTCTTCGCCCTTGGCCAGTTCATTGAAGGCAACATCCTGCAGCCCAAGCTGGTCGGCGACTCCATTGGCGTGCATCCGGTCTGGCTGATGTTCGCGCTGCTCGCCTTCGGCTCGCTCTTCGGCTTCGTCGGCCTGCTGCTTGCCGTTCCGCTGGCGGCGATCATCGGTGTGCTCGCCCGCTTCGTGCTGCGGCAGTATCTCGCCAGCCCTTATTATCGCGGCTATGCCGGTCGGCCGCCCGAGCCCCATGTCGAGTCCTGAGCCACCGGTGAAGCCGCGCCAGCTCGCCTTCGACTTGCCGGTCGATAGCCGGCACGGCGTCGAGGATTTCCTCGTCGGCCCCTCGAACGAGCAGGCCTATGGCCTGATCGAGAGCTGGCCGAACTGGCCGGCGTCCTGGCTGCGCCTGGTCGGGCCGGAAGGGGCGGGCAAGACCCATCTCGCCGCGATCTGGGCGGCACGCGCCCATGCCTGGACGCTGTCCGCCGCAGAGCTCGACGAGGCCAAGGTGCCGCATCTGGCGTCGGGTGGCGCACTGGTGATCGAGGATTGCGACCGCGCTCCGCTCGACGAGCCGGCGTTGTTCCACTTGCTCAACGCCACCAAGGCACGCGGCGCCACCGTGCTGCTGACGGCGCGGACCGAGCCGGGACAATGGGGCCTGAAGGTGCCGGACCTGCTCTCGCGCCTGCGGCTGGCTCCGCAGGCCGAGATCGCACCGCCCGATGACGCGCTGCTGCGCGCGCTGCTCGTCAAGCTCTTCGTCGACCGCCAACTGATCGTCGACACCGGCACCATCGAGGCGCTGGCGCTCCGGATGGAGCGCTCCTTCGCCGCGGCGCGCGATCTCGTCGACGCGCTCGACCGGCTTTCGCTCGAGCGTGGCCGGCGCGTCACCCGCGCCATGGCCACCGAGGTGGTCGCGTCGCTTTTCCCGGACGAGTGACCGCTCAGGCCTTCGCCGTATTGGCCGTACCGGTCAGGCGGGCATGGATCGTCTCGATCAGGAGATCATGCGCCCGCGCAGCGATCGCATCGAGCGACGGCGTCTTGACGAACATGGCGGCGGCCTTCTCGGCAAGCTCCTCGCGGCTCGGCAGCGTCGGCATGTGCCACTGCGCGATCGCGTCCTGCGCCTGCGCCTGCATCGCATGCAAGTGCTCGCTGGCCCGCGCCTGCAGCGCGGTGAGCGCCTCGCGGAACTCGGGCAGCGTCAGCGTGGGCAGATGCAGCTCGGGCAGGCCGGGTACGTTCGCATAGGCGTCGCGCACGGACTGGACGATGCGCTCCACCGGGACGGAGGCCGCGAGCCGCTCGGCCGAACGCTCGATCACGCGCGGCGGCAGCGCCTGGGAGCGCTCGACGACGGCCTGCGGCGGCGCCTTCAGATCCCAGACCAGGCGCAGCTTCGACAGGCCGAGGATGAGATAATAGGTCGGATCCCATTGCCACCAGCGAAAACCCTGGCGGACGCTGTACTGATAGGCGTGGTGGTTGTTGTGCCAGCCTTCACCCATGGTGATGATCGCCAGCCACCAATTGTTCCGGCTCTCATCGCCGGTGACATAGTCCTTGTCGCCATGCACATGCGCCAGCGAGTTGATGCAGAAGGTGCCGTGATGGACCGCGACCGTCGACCAGAAGAAGCCGACGAACAGGCCGGTCCAGCCGTCGATGGCGAAGCAGGCGATGGCGAGCAGCACCGCCGGAAGCAGCTCGAAGCGGTGCAGGAAACGCAGCTCCGGGAAGCGGGTCAGGTCGGTGACGGTCGAGGTGTCGCAGCGATCGTGGCCGTTGCTGAAGATCCAGCCGACATGCGAATAGAAGAAGGAAGTCAGCACCGGCGAATGCACGTCGTGCTCGGTGTCGGCGAAGCGGTGATGATGCCGATGCTTCGAGGCCCACCAGATCACGCTCTTCTGCGCCGTCGACTGGGCGAGGAAGGCGAGCACGAACTGGCCGATCCGGCTGGTCTTGTAGGTCCGGTGCGAGAAGTAGCGGTGATAGCCGCCGGTCACCGCGAACATGCGCAGCCAGTACAGGCCGAAGGCGAGCCAGAGCGAGGTCGCGCTGACGCCGCTCCAGAGCGCCCCGAAGCAGGCGAGATGGGCCAGCACGAAGGGAATGGCCGAAGGATAGACGATATCGCCGTGGTCGTCGGCGTGCTGGAGCTGCTCTGACAAGTTCGTTCTCTAAAAGTGCGTCTGAAGGCATGCGAGATTCACATGCCGACCAAACAGCAGGGGCGGGACGGGCGCAAGCGCCGTCAGCGTCGCAGCACAGGAAAGGGCAGGCCGTTGACGATCAGGCGCAACGCACAGGCGCCGAGCAGCACGCCGATGAAAGGCCAGTAGGCCATGTCGAGCTGAGCGCGCTTGCCGAAGGTGATCATGAAGCTCAGCCAGATGTACCAGGCGCCGAACAGGTGCAGCCGGCCCCAGGCGACCCGGCCGATCAGTGCGGCCGCCCGGTCGAAGGAGGTCGCCACCATCGCTGCGATCACGAGATAGGCGCTGCCACCGGCGACCAGCATGCTCGATCCTCCTAGCTCCGCGAACAGCGTGGGATCGGTGACGGCGAGCGCGATGATGGCGATGGCGTGCAGGAGATGCGAGACGGCGAAGCCGAGGCCGAGCTGTCGCCGGTTGCGCAATTGCCAGCGCGTCCACGGGTTTGGGCAGGCGCGAAACAGGGCGGACGCGGTGAAGGCGAGCAGGAAGAGGGCGAGCGAGGTCCGCGCCGTCAACCGGATCGCCATCCGGATACCGTCGCTGCCGCCCGCGGAGGCAAAGGCGGCAAGGGCCGCGATCGTCAGGATAGCGGCGAGCGCGCCCAGCAGAGGCCAGCCCTCCAGACCAGTTGGAAGAGCGGAGCTGCGCTTGTTTTCGGTCGACATCGCCGGTCTCCGCTTGAGTGCCTGTAACATGTAATCGGTGATTACATATCGGCGGCGGCGCGACAATGGATGTAATCGACGATTACATAATCGTGATGAGCTAGGGTGACGCCTCTGCTCGGCTGCTGCGGGATGGGAAACTGGTCTAGGTTCCTTGCGATGAGCACGACGAAGGCGAATCGGGTGGGAGCGGGCAAGGCCGCGGTGAGCGCCTCGGCCTATCATCACGGCAATCTGCGCGAGGCGTTGATCGCGCAGGCGCTCGCGCTCGCCGCCGAGGTCGGACTCGAAGCCGTCAGCATTCGGGAGGTGGCGCGCCGCGCTGGTGTCTCGCCCGCCGCACCGTTCCGGCACTTTCCCGACAAGGTCGCGTTGATGACCGCGGTAGCTGAGGAGGCGATGGCGCGCTTCCGGGCCGAGATCGCCGCTGCTCTGGCGCGCGAGGTCAGCGATCATCCGATCCGGCGTATCCGCGCCATCGGCAGGGCTTTCCTGGACTGGGCCCGGCGCAATCCGACGCATTTCGAGATCATCTCCTCGCGCCGCGCGATCGATTTCGCCGGGTCGGCGTCGCTCGGAGCGGACAACGCCGAAATCCAGGCGCAGATGGTGAAGTTGCTCGAAGAGGCGGCGCGGCGCGGGCTCCTGCGGGTCGATGACCCACAACTGATCCAGATCACCGGTCGCGCGTTGGTCTATGGCTTGGCGCGCATGTTGATCGACGGGCAGTTTCCGAGCTGGGGCGTCGCGGAAGCCGAGGTCGAGAGGATGATGGAGCGATCGCTCGATCTCTTCCTCGTCGGTCTGTTGAAAAACCCACCGGCTGCAGACCCGGACCGTTCATGACGTTTCGGCCTCGCTTGTCATCGAACCGTCACGCTACGGTGGCTTCAAGGCGAAGGCGGTCGCACCGGCTGCAAGCAAAACGACACAGAACACAGCTACAGGACCGGCAGTGGCACGAGCGGCATCGACAGCGAGAGCGAAGCGAATGACCCAAGATGTGGCGGAAGCGCCGGTCCAGGCGGCTGCGGCCCCGGCTCCGACGGCAGCGGTCCTGCAGATCGACGAGGAGCTTCGGCAATCGCCGAAGCGCTTCATGAACCGGGAGCTGTCCTGGCTGCAGTTCAACCGGCGGGTGATGGAGGAGGCCTCCAACCGCAATCATCCGCTGCTCGAGCAGCTGCGCTTCCTCTCGATCTCGGCGAACAATCTCGACGAGTTCTTCATGGTCCGCGTCTCCGGCCTGCGCGAGCAGCTCAAGGCCGGCGTGGTGACGCCGAGCCAGGACGGCTTGAGCCCGGCCGAGCAGCTCACGGCGCTGGGCGACGCGGTGTCGGCGCTGACCAGCGACCAGCAGACCCGCTGGAGCGAGCTCAAGCACGATCTGGAGGCGAATCGGATCGTGCTGCTGCGGCCAGTCGATATCGGCGCGCAGGACCGCATCTGGCTGGAAGACCGTTTCCTGCACTACGTCTTCCCGGTGCTGACGCCGCTGGCGATCGACCCAGCTCACCCGTTCCCCTTCATCCCCAATCTCGGCTTTACCATCGCGCTGGCGCTCGAGCGCATCAGCGACGGGCGCGCGCTCGACGCGCTGATCCGCGTCCCGGTGAAGATCGACCGCTTCATCGAATTGCCCGATCTCGCCCGCGAGGGCATCCAGCGCTTCATCATGCTGGAGGATCTGGTCGCGCTCTTCATCGGCAAGCTCTTCCCCGGCTACGAGGTCAAGGGCACCGGCTCCTTCCGCATCATCCGCGACTCGGATCTCGACATCGAGGAGGAGGCGGAGGACCTGGTCCGCGTCTTCGAGACGATGCTGAAGCAGCGCCGCCGCGGCGTCGTCATCCGGCTGGAGCTCCATTCCGACATGCCGGCGCATCTGCGCAGCATGATCATCCGCGAACTCAAGGTCGATCCCGACGAGATCGTCGTCGTCGACGGCATGATCGGCCTGAACGAGCTCTCCCAGCTCGTCGGCGTCGACCGGCCGGACCTGAAGTTCAAGCCTTACAACGCCCGATTTCCCGAGCGCATCCGCGAGCATGGCGGCGACTGCTTCGCCGCCATCCGCCAGAAGGACCTGATCGTCCACCATCCCTATGAGAGCTTCGACGTCGTCGTGCAGTTCCTGCAGCAGGCGGCGCGCGATCCCAATGTCGTCGCGATCAAGCAGACGCTCTACCGCACCTCATCGAACTCGCCGATCGTCCAGGCGCTGGCCGAGGCCGCCGAGGCCGGCAAGTCGGTGACCGCGCTGGTCGAGCTCAAGGCGCGCTTCGACGAGGAAGCCAACATCCGCTGGGCCAAGGATCTGGAGCGCGCCGGCGTCCAGGTCGTCTACGGCTTCATCGAACTCAAAACCCACGCCAAGCTCTCGATGGTGGTGCGCCGCGAGGCCGGGCAATTCGCGACCTATTGCCATATCGCCACCGGCAACTACCACCCGATCACGGCGCGCATCTATACCGACGTCTCCTTCTTCACCGCCGACCCGGTGATGGCGCAGGACGTCGCCCGCATCTTCAACTTCATCACCGGCTATGCCGAGCCGGCCGAGCTGGAACGCATGGCCGTCTCGCCGGTCAATCTGAAGAAGCGCCTGCTCGACGACATCGCCGAGGAGGTCGCGCATGTGAAGGCGGGCCGCAAGGGCGCGATCTGGGGCAAGTGCAACTCCCTGGTCGATCCCGAGATCATCGACGCGCTCTACGACGCCAGCCAGGCCGGCGTGCAGATCGATTTCGTCGTCCGGGGCATCTGTTGCCTCAGGCCGGGCGTGCCGGGCCTGTCCGACAACATCCGCGTCAAGTCGATCGTCGGGCGTTTCCTCGAGCACACCCGCGTCTATGCCTTCGGCGCCGGCCACGGCATGCCCTCGGTCAAGGCCAAGCTCTACATCTCCTCGGCCGACCTGATGCCACGTAATCTCGACCGCCGCGTCGAGGCGCTGACGCCGATTCTGAACGCGACGGTCCACCAGCAAATGCTCGAGCAGATCATGCTGGCGAACTTTCTCGACAACGAACAGAGCTGGACCATCTTGCCCGACGGCGGCTCGCGACGCATTGTCCCGCCGTCGGCCGAAGAGTCGTTCAACGCCCACAAGTATTTCATGACGAATCCGAGCCTGTCTGGTCGTGGAAAATCTCTCTCGAGTTCGAGCCCGCGCAGCCTCTCCCGCCGCGCCAGCAAGAAGGCCTGAGCAGGCGCGGAGCCGGCTGAGCGTCGGCGACACCGTCGCGATCATCGACATCGGCTCGAACTCGGTCCGTCTCGTCGTCTATGAAAACCTGTCGCGGGCGCCCGCGCAGGTCTTCAACGAAAAGGAGATGGCGGGTCTCGCCCGGCAGGTCGCGTCGACCGGCATGCTGGCGACGGACGCGATCGACAAGGCTTTGTCGGCGCTCGTGCGCTTCCGCATCCTGTGTGAGGCCATGCATGTCGGGCAGTTGCGCGTCATCGCCACGGCGGCGGCCCGCTATGCCTCGAACGGTCCTGACTTCATCGCACGCGCCGAAACGGCGGTCGGCCAGCCGATCGAGCTGATCTCAGGCGACCGCGAGGCCTATCTCTCGGCCCTCGGCGTGATCTCCGGCTTCGATCAGCCGCACGGCGTCGTCGGTGATCTCGGCGGCGGCTCGCTCGAGCTCGTCTCGGTGGATGGCGACCAGGTCGGGGCCGGGATCAGCCTGCCGCTCGGCGGCCTCGCGCTGATCGACCGCTCCGGCAACTCGATGAAGGCGGCCGAGAAGATCGTCCGCGACGATCTTGACCATCATCCGCAGCTCGCGGCCATGCGCGGGCGCGATTTCTATGCCGTCGGCGGCACCTGGCGCGCGCTCGCGACCCTCCACCAGCGCCAGTCGGGCTATCCGCTCAACGTCATGCACGGCTATATCGTGCCGGCCCGCGAGGCGAGCGACTTCGTCCGCCTGGTCGAGCGCGCCGACGCCTCCATGCTCGAAGCGATCGAGGCGGTCTCCTCCGCCCGGCGCCCGCTGCTCGCCTATGGCGCGCTGGTGCTCGACCAGATCATCAAGCGCGGACGCCCGCGCAATGTCGTGATTTCCGCCAACGGCGTGCGCGAAGGCCTGCTGCACGAGCAGCTCGGCAAGGACGAGCGCTCGGCCGATGCGCTGCTGCGCGGGGCCGAGGACTACAACCGGCTGCGTGCCCGCGATCCGCACCACGCCGAAGATCTGATCGCCTGGACCAATCAGCTCGTCGCCGGCGCCTATCCGCATGACGACCCGGCGCTGCAGCGGCTTCAGCGCGCCGCCTGCCTGCTCTCCGACATCGGCTGGCGCGCCCATCCCGACTATCGCGGCGAGCAGACGCTCAACGTCATCGCCCATGCCTCGTTCAGCGGCGTCGACCATGCCGGCCGCGCCTTCCTCGCGCTGGCGGCGTTCTACCGCTATGCGGGCCTGAAGGCCTCGGCGCCCGCGGTCGAGGGTCTGCGTCGGCTGCTGACCACGCGCCTGCTCGAGCGCATCCATATCCTCGCCGCGGCTTTCCGGGTCGCCTATCTGATCTCGGCCGGCATGCCGGGCATCCTGTCGCGCGCACCGCTGACCTGCGTCGACAGCCGCCTCGTCCTGCGCCTGCCAGATGACCTGAAGTCGCTGGCGAGCGAACGTGTCACGGGACGGCTGAAGCAGCTCGCGAAGCTGCTCGGGCGCGAGGTCGACATCCGCTGAGCGGCAATAGCCGATCTAGATGTTTGATCCCGTCATTTGATGGTGCAGTCTTTTCGCGAGAGCGGAAGGGCCAGGTTCCCCGCGGGAGCGCCACCACGACCGCGTCGATGCGTCGAGCGATACAGCATAATCAAGAAGGCCTGAGACACCTCGCCAAGCGAGACCGTGGAGCGGCATGAAGATCCTCGTCACGGGAGCCACGGGTCATGTCGGGCGCGCGGTCGTCGGCAGGCTGGCGTCACTCGGCCACGATGTGGTCGCGATGGTCCGGGACCGCCAAACCGCTGCCGCACGCCTGCCCTCCGAGATCGCCCTGCGCGTTGCCGACTACGAGAATGCCTCTGCCCTGAAGAGGGTCTTCGCGGGCATCGATGAGGTCGTCCTCATATCGAGCGACGGCGACGCGAGCACAGTCATGCACCATCATGCCAACGCCATCGAGGCGGCTGCTGCGGCCGGCGCAAGGCACATTATTTTCACCAGCATCGTTGATGTCGACGATCAGTCGCCGTTCTACTTCGCGCCTGTGTATCGCGACGCGGAGCGCCGCCTTGCGGCTTGCGGCGTGCCTTCGACCATCCTCAGATGTAGCTTGTATTGTGAGTTCATTCTCGACCATTGGCTTGTCCGCAGCCAATCGTCGGGAGAGCTGGTGTTGCCTACAGGGAACGGCCGGGTCGCACCGATCTCGCGTGACGACGTGGCGGCCGCCATCGCGGCGGTCGCAGCCAACCTCGAAAAATCTCCCAAAATCCATACGGTCACGGGAGACTTGGCGCTGGATTTCGGCGAGATCGCCGCCTCTTACGGCGAAGCGGTCGCAAGGCAGGTCGGCTATCGTCCCTGTTCCATCGACGAATACCAGGCCTTGGCGTCGGCGCAACTTGACGATCCCTGGCCTCGGGCGTTCTCCACCCTATGCGCTTCGATCGCCGAAGGCCGCTACAGCCGGGTCTCCGACGACTTTGCCGTCCTCACGGGCCGCGGGCCAGAGAACTTCCGGGATTTCCTTCGTCGCGCGACATCCGCGACGGAGGCATAGCCTGCCTCTCCGCCTCTTACTGATGCATCAGACCCTGGAACGCCGTCGGCTGGATCGATATCCGGCCTATGAACGGGCGATCATGCGCCAGGATGACGAAATAGGCGGCCGAGACCACCACCACATAGAGATGCGCGGCCACGATCTGCATGCGGAAAGCATGGCTGTTGCAGATGATGATCGAGAGCATGGTTGCCGTCGAGATCAGCCACATGGCGCACCATTGTGCCCAGGTGATGCCAGCTACTGACGCGGCCAGCCGCGCCAGCCGGGCGTGGCGGATCTCCAGGAGTTGGTTTAGCAGCGGCGCATAGGCCGTCACCGCATTCAGCCGGGAGACCAGCTGGATCGCACCGAGTAGATGCTGTTCCGATCGTTCGAAGACCGCGTCGTTGAGCGGCATGCTTTTGGCCATCGCTGGCCAGTCGACAGCGACGACCTCGCGCAGATAGGCCTGAAGACCGTTGATCAGCTCGGATCGCGTCTCCTCGGGCAGCACCACTGCCAGCGTCAATGCAGTCTCTACCGCATCGGCCTCGCGCTGGACTGCGGTCCGCGCCGAAACGGCGTCGTTCCAGATGCCGGCCGCGGAGAAGGCGACGATCAGGGCGAACAGCCCCCCGCAGGTGTTGATGATGGAATCGCGGATCGGCAGCGGCTCGTCCAGCCGGTAGCCGAGGCGTGGAATGGCGAAGCGGGCGAGCCCGATCAGGATCCAGCAGGCCGCGACGCTGAGCGCCAGGACGGCGAGGAACATCGCCGCCAGTGGCAGTTGATGGAACAGGATGAACACATCGCCCCCGGAATCTGTCAGCGCTCAGACGGCAGCAGCAGACCTCACCCGGGCCGCGGCGGACAACCCCCTTGTCCGAAATAGCCGAGGACGACTGCCCCCGTTTGCGGTCGTTAGCCGACCGTGACCCGTCCGCGCACGATTCTCAGCGACAGCGAGCCGTTCTTCAGCGCCAGCGCCTTCTCACCGAAAAGCTCGCGGCGCCAGCCCTTCAGGGCCGGCACGTCGGCCTCGTCGTTGCTGGCGATCTCTTCGAGGTCGTCGCTGGAGGCGATGATCTTCGGCGCGACGCGTTCGGTGTCGGCGGTCGCCTTGAGCAGCACCTTCAGCAGGTCGAGCACGGCGCCGTTGCTTGGCCGGCCGCGCTCGCGCTCGAGCCGGGGCAGGCTGTGCGGGTCGAGCGCCAAGGCGCGCTCGACCGCGGCCAGCACCTCGCCGCCGGCACGCGAGCGCTCGAAGCCGTTCGGCACGGAGCGCAATTCGCCGAGCGCCTCGGCCGAGCGCGGAGCGCGCTGGACGATATCCATCAGCGCATCGTCCTTGAGCACGCGCTGGCGCGGCACGTCGCGATGCTGCGCCTCGCGCTCGCGCCAGGCGGCGAGCTCCATCAGAACCGCCAGCTCCTTCGGCTTGCGCAAGCGCCCCTTGAGGCGCAGCCAGGCGTTCTCCGGCTTGACCTCGTAGGTCCCGGGCGAATTGAGCACCGCCATCTCCTCGGCGACCCAGCTCTCGCGGCCGCTCGCGGCGAGATCGGCCTGCAGCGCCAGATAGACGTCGCGCAGATGGGTGACGTCGGATTCGGCGTAGACCAACTGCGCTTCGCTGAGCGGGCGGCGCGACCAGTCGGTGAAGCGCGAGGATTTGTCGACGCGCGCCTTGGCGAGATCGTTGACGAGCTGCTCGTAGCCGACCGAGTCGCCATAGCCGCAGACCATCGCCGCAACCTGGGTATCGAACAGCGGCGTCGGCAGCACGCGTCCGAGCATCCAGACGATTTCGAGGTCCTGCCGGGCGGCATGGAAGACCTTGACCACGTTCTGGTCGGTCATCAGCGCCATGAGCGGCGCAAGATCGAGGCCCTCGGCCAGCGGGTCGACCATCACGGCCTCGTCCGGCGAAGCCATCTGGACCAGGCAGAGCTTCGGATAATAGGTCGTCTCGCGCAGGAACTCCGTGTCGACGGTGACGAAGGGGTGCGCGGCGAGGCGGGAGCAGGCGGAGGCGAGCTCGTCGGTGGTGTTGATCAGGTTCATGGCAGGCGCTCTTAGCAGATGAGCGCGCGCCATGTCGCGGGCGTTCTTGACAAGCGCGCCGCGCGCGTGTGGTTACGGCGCCAAATCGCTTGCGTGCCCGCCATCGGCCGCATGGACGCCCGGAAAGCTGAACCCGTGACCTTGCATCGCTACCGTTCCCACACCTGCGGCGCGCTCCGCGAGAGCGACATCGGCGCCTCCGTGCGCCTGTCCGGCTGGTGCCATCGTATCCGCGACCATGGCGGCGTGCTGTTCATCGATCTGCGCGACCATTACGGCCTGACCCAGGTCGTGGTCGACCCGGATTCGCCGGCCTTCGCCGATGCCGAGAAGGCACGCGCGGAATGGGTCATCCGCATCGACGGCAAGGTCAAGCCGCGCCTCGCCGGCACCGAGAACGCCAACCTCGCCACCGGCGCGGTCGAGGTCTTCGCCACGGCAATCGAAGTGCTCGGCCCGTCGGCCGAACTGCCGCTGCCGGTGTTCGGCGACCTCGAATATCCCGAAGACACCCGCCTCAAATACCGCTTCCTCGATCTGCGCCGCGAGAAGCTGCACAACAACATCGTGCTGCGCGGCAAGGTGATCGACTCGCTGCGCCAGCGCATGAAGTCGTCCGGCTTCTCCGAGTTCCAGACGCCGATCCTGACTGCGTCGAGCCCCGAGGGCGCGCGCGACTTCCTGGTGCCGAGCCGCCTGCACCCGGGCAAGTTCTACGCCCTGCCGCAGGCGCCGCAGCAGTACAAGCAGCTCCTGATGATGGCGGGCTTCGACCGCTATTTCCAGATCGCGCCCTGCTTCCGTGACGAGGACCCGCGCGCCGACCGGCTGCCCGGCGAGTTCTACCAGCTCGACGTCGAGATGAGCTTCGTCGAACAGGAAGACGTCTTCGCCACCATGGAGCCGGTGATCGCCGGCGTCTTCGAGGAGTTCGGCGAGGGCAAGTCCGTCACCCGCAACTGGCCGCGCATTCCCTATGCCGAGGCGCTGCGCAAATACGGCTCCGACAAGCCAGATCTGCGCAACCCGATCGAGATGCAGGATGTCTCCGAGCAGTTCCGCGGCTCGGGCTTCAAGGTCTTCGCCCGTATTCTCGAAGGTGAGAAGAACCGCGTCTGGGCGATCCCCGCGCCAGGCGGCGGCTCTCGCGCCTTTTGCGACCGGATGAACAGCTGGGCGCAGGGCGAGGGCCAGCCCGGCCTCGGTTATCTGATGGTCAAGGAAGACGGCGAAGGGCAGGGGCCGATCGCCAACAACATCGGTCCCGAGCGCGTCGCCGCGATCGTCGCTCAGATGGGGCTGAAGGGCGGAGACGCATGCTTCTTCGTCGCCGGCGATCCGGACAAGTTCTACAAGTTCGCCGGCAGCGCCCGCAACAAGGTCGGCTCTGAGCTCGGGCTGATCGACGAGAACGCCTTCGCCTTCGCCTGGATCGTCGACTTCCCGATGTTCGAGTACAACGAGGACGATAAGAAGGTCGACTTCTCGCACAACCCGTTCTCGATGCCGCAGGGCGGTCTGAAGTCGCTGCTCGAGGACGATCCGCTCTCGATCAAGGCGTTCCAGTACGACATCGCCTGCAATGGCTACGAGCTCGCCTCCGGCGGCATCCGCAACCACAAGCCGGAAGCGATGGTGAAAGCCTTCGAGATCGCCGGCTATGGCGAGGAGACGGTGATCGAGCGCTTCGGCGGCATGTACCGGGCCTTCCAGTACGGCGCGCCGCCGCATGGCGGCATGGCCGCCGGTGTCGACCGCATCATCATGTTGCTCGCCGGTGCGACCAACCTGCGTGAGGTCGCCCTGTTCCCGATGAACCAGCAGGCGGTCGACCTCCTGATGGGGGCGCCGTCGCCCGCGAGCCCGAAGCAGCTGCGCGAGGCAAATCTGCGCGTGAACCTGCCCGAGAAGGACGCCTGAGCGACCATGGCCTATCTGCCTGCCGGGCGAGCCCTGCTGCTCGCCTGCTTCGTCGCGCTGCCTCTCGGCGCCTGCGTCGCCGGTCATGCCGATTCCACCGCAGGTCGCGCCTCGGCGCTGGCGACGACGGTCTCGCGCGCTATCGCCTGCAGGGCCGGCTCGCCGCAGCGCACGACGCTTGATCGCTTCATCGCCGCCGAGAAGGCACGCGGAGCGAGCGACGAGCAACTCGCGGCCGCCCGCTCGACCTATGTCACGGTGTCCGAAGCCGAGATGATCAATCAGGACATCCGCCCGCAGCCCTGCACTGCTGAAGAGCGTGCGACGTTGCGCGGCAAGATGAACGATGTCCGCGCCGGCCGCTTCGAGGCGCTCTGATCGTCCATGACAGCGTCCAAGCCCAGCCTCGCCGCGCTCGCAGCCTTGAGTCTTGCCGGCTGCGTCGCCGTGGGGCCGATGCCCGGCACGCCCGAGTTCACGGCGGCGCAGGTTTCGCGTGCCTATGATTGCGGACTGAGGGTCGACCGCGGCCGCATCATCGCGCGCCTCCCGGCCGAGCAGCGCGGGCGCTTCGTCGCCGCCAATGCGAGCTATGCCGTGCAGTCCTACAAGGCGCCGCGTCGCTGCGAGGCGTCCGAGCGAGAAAGGCTTCAGCAGGAGCTGCGTCTTGGCGCCCGGCGCTGATCGCCTCTTGCCTCGAACCTCTCATCCCGCGCAGATGCGGCCATGAACTTTTCCGCCGCCGACGTCACCGCCATCGTCGTCAGCTTCGATAGCGCTGAGGTGCTGCCGTCCTGCCTCGCCGCACTGGCAGGCGAGGAGGTGAAGGCCATCGTCGTCGACAATGCCAGCGGCGACGCCTCGGCCGAGGTCGCGGTACAGCACGGCGCGCAGGTCCTGCGCAACGCCCGCAACGAAGGCTATGGGCGCGCCAACAACCGCGGCGCGCGCGCGGCGGCGACGCCCTTCGTCCTGATCGTCAACCCCGATCTGGAAGTGCAGTCGGGTGCAATCGCGAACCTGCTGGCGGCAGCTGAGGCTTATCCGGATGCAGCCGCCTTTGCGCCGCGCCTGGTCGAGCCCTCCGGCCGCGTCTTCCTGCAGCCGCGCTCGCTGCTCTCGCCTGATCATCTCAACCAGGCTCGTGCGATCGCGCTGCCCGAGGGCGACGCCTGCCTGCCGTTCCTGTCGGGAGCCTGCCTGCTGCTGCGCCGCGAGGTTTTCCTGGCGCTCGGCGGCTTCGACCCGGCGATCTTCCTGTTCTACGAGGATGACGATCTCTGCCGGCGCCTGCGCGAGGCCGGTCACGCGCTGGTCCATGTCGATGGCGCCAGCGCCCGCCATGGCCGCGGCCGCTCCAGCGCGCCGTCGCCGCAGCGGCGCTTCACCGCGCGCTGGCATCTCGCCTGGTCGGAATATCATATGGCGCGCAAATGGCGCCTGCCCGTGCCCGGCCTGGGCCGGACCATCGAAAATGCAGCCAAGGCAATCGGTTACGGCCTGATCTTGAATCAAGACAAGATGTATGCGCACGCCGGCTCGGTCGCCGGCGCGCTCGCGGCACGCGCCGGCCAGAGCGCACTCGCCCGGCAGGGGTTGAAAGAGGCGGAGGTCATTGCGTGACAGGCTTCTTGCGTGCCGCCAGCGCTGCCGACGGGCTGAGCCTGCCGCATAATCATTTTGGCCTGCTGCGTCTGTTGTTGGCGCTGGCCGTCGTGGTCTCGCATGGCCTCAGCGTCACCACCGGCAAGGTTGAGGACGAGTTGCTGGCCCATTCGACCGGCTTCACGCTCGGCGAGCACGCGGTCAACGGCTTCTTCGCCATCTCCGGATTCCTGGTGACGATGAGCTATGAGCAGCGCGGCTGGCGCGACTATCTGGTTGCGCGGACCTTGCGCATCGCGCCCGGGCTGATCGCGGCGACGCTTGTCGTCGCGCTGCTGCTCGGCAGCGCGACGACCAAGCTCAGCCTGTCCGCCTATCTCATCGACCCGCAGCTTTGGCGCTTCATCAACGGCACGCTGACCAGCTTCAAGAGCTCGGCCCCGTTGCCGGGCGTCTTTTCGGATAACCCGCTGACGTTCCCGATGGGAACGGTCTGGACCCTGAAATACGAGACCCTTTGCTATCTCGGCGTCCTGATCATCGGGCTCGTCGGCCTGCTGACCCATCGCCGCATCGTGCTCGGGCTTTGGTGCGCACTCGTCGTCGCGACGGTGCTACGTGAGATTCTCGCGCCGGATGGGTCGAAAGGTCTCGAGACGGCGTTGCGCCTGCCGCTGATCTTCCTGACCGGAGGGCTGGTCTATCTCTGGCGCGAGCGCGTGCCGCTGTCGCTGCCGGGGCTCATCATCGCGTTCGCGGTCGTGGCCCTGTCCCAGGGTACACCGGCCTATAAGGCGCTGCTCTATCTCGTCACCGCCTGGGGCGTTCTGGTGCTGGCGCTGGCGCCGCCGCTGACCCACTGGCGCAGCGAGCCGCCGGCCGACCTGTCCTATGGCGTCTATCTCTATGGCTGGCCGGTACAGCAAGCCTTCGTCGCGCTCTTCCCGGCGGTCGGGGCGCTTACGCTGTTCGGGCCGTCTCTCGTCGTGACTCTGCTCGTCGCCGCGCTGTCCTGGTATCTTGTCGAGAAGCCAGCGCTGGGGCTCAAGCGCCGCCTGCTGAAGCCTGCCTGATCGCGGCCGTCAGCTCGTCCACGCGATCGGACATCAACAGCGGCAGGAGCTGCGAGACCCGCTCTGGTGGAAGCTCCCACCAGCGGCTCGCCAGCAGCGCCTCGATCTGTGCTTCCGGCAGCCGCAGTCGCACCACCCTGGCCGGGTTGCCGGCGACGATCGCATAGGACGGCACATCGCGAGTCACAACGGAGCGGGCCGCGACGACGGCGCCATGGCCGATCGTCACCCCGGACATGATCATCGCCTGCGAGCCGAGCCAGACATCATGGCCGATGGCGACGTCGCCGCGCGTCGCGTCGTGGCCGCTGATCTCGCGCGCCGCCGGCCACAGGCCGGGCAGGGCAGGGAAGGGATAGGTCGTCGCCCAGTCGGTGCGATGGTTGCCGCCGAGCAGGATCTCGACACCGTCGGCGATCGAGCCGTAGCGGCCAATCGACAAGCGCGCTCCGCTCTCCGGGAACCGGACCTTGGGCCTGCCATAGGTGAAGGCGCCGACCGCGATCTGCCCCGGCCGGCGCGCCAGCAGCTTGGCCAGATGAATCCGGGTCTGGTTGTCCGGATTGACCCAGCGCCGCAGGAAGCTGCGCGGGCCGGCGGGCAGGCCGGCCCACCAGATCGCAAGTGTGCCCGGGCGCCAATCAGCGTCCGGGCTGGAGATGTCGTGCGAGGTCAAGCCGTCCGCCTCACTCGGCGGTGGCCTGGACGTCGATCTTGTCGAAGATCTCGGTTGGGTCGCCGAGCGTGATGACGTCGGCGAGGCCGAGCCCGGTCGCGGTCTTGGCGTTTGCCTTGACGGTGAGCGTGCCCGGCTTGGCGACGAAGCGGGCGATCGCGTTCGCCAGCGCCTTGGCGCCGTCCGACGGTCCGAGAATGGCAGCGAGGCCGAGGCTCGCCATCATGCCGTATTCGCGCCGGACATCCTCGACCTTGCGCTTCGACTTCTTCGCCTCGTTCTCGATCAGCTTCTCGGCGAGGCCGAGGTTCTGCAGCTTGAGCTCGACATTCTTGGCGGTCGCGCCGAGCAGCGCCACCTGGGCCAAGGCGAGATCGCCGGAGAAGACCTCCTTGCCGACATTGCCGAGCATGCCGGTGGCATCGAGCCTGGCCATGCCGACGCCGCCGAGCGAGAGCGTGCGGATCGCGAACTCCTTGCTCGCCTCCTGCCAGGCGAGGGCGAGTTTCGCCGACAGGTCGATGTTGCGGTAGCCCATCGCCAGCAGGTCCTTGGCGGCAGGGTTGTCGGCGCTCTCGACGATCGGGAAGGTGATCTTGTCGAGCGACAGCGCCATGTCGGTCGGGATGCCGTTAACCTGCTCGCCGGCCTTGAGCTCGAAGCTGCCGAGGCCGACCTGGATCGGGGCGCCGGCCGGGCGGCCGCGCTTGCCGTCCTGCGGCACGCTCATCTGTACGCCGCTCATCCTGATCGTGCCGAGCTTCGGGATGAAGCGGCGGAAGTCGAGGGTCTTGAGGTCGACCGCAGCATCGCCGAGCGCCTTGACCTCGCGCACCACGCTCTCGAACGAGAAGCCGGAATAGCCGAGCAAGGCAATCGTCCCCTTGGCGCCGCTGCCCTCGAACTGCAGGCCCTCGATCACGACGCCGGACTTCTCGGGAGCGTCCTCGCCGAAGGCGACGCGCGCAATGCGCATGTCGACCGGCTCGGGCTTGGCGCCGGGCTTCGGGGGTGTCTTCAGCGCCATCACGATGTCGCGGAGCTCGCCGCTGCCATAGTCGACGGCGTCGAAGATCTCGGCCATGGCGAGCAGCAGCTTGCGGCTACGCGCCTCGCTGATCGCCGGATCTTCCTTGCTGTTGAGATCGCGCGAGGCTTTCTCCGATTCCTCGCTGAGCACGGCGACGCGCGTCATCAGCTCGCCCATCGGCTCGGAGGCGACACGCGCCTTGAAGCCACGCAACGAGGCCTTGCCGGCTGTCATCTTGCCCTGCTCGCCGAGGTCGAGCGAATAGCCGTCCTGCTCGAGCTTGCCGAGGACCGGCTGCAGCGGCGCTGTTTCGCCGGGCTTGGCCTTCTCGGCGAAGACGCGCGCGATCTGCATCAGGTCGAGCGTCTCGAAGCTGGTGCGCTTGATCTCGCCATTGATTGGGCCGGTGCTGCCGCCCTCGACCTTGATCGTGCCATCGCTCGATTCGCCGCGTCCGATCCGGCCTTCGCGAATGTCGGCAAACTTGATGTTGCGATAGGTCGTGACCTGCTTCTGCGGGCCGAAATTCTGCTCCATCACCAGCGTCGGAGCGTTGATCTCGCTGGCGTCGAGCTTGCCGAGCCGCGCGATCGCGCTGTCGCCGCTGCCCTGGAAGATGGCGAGGAAGCCATCGCGGTCGAGCGAAGTGCCCTTCACCTCGAGCTTCGGGATCGACAGTACGAACTTGCCGAGGTCGAGCTTGATGTTGTCGAGCTGGAGATCGGCGGCGGAGGCGGGGCTGGCCAGGAGCACAAGCAGCAATGCTGTCGCGGACAGCGGCCGATAGCTGGCGAGGCGTCGGCCGGGCGAAATCGTCATGATGGTCTCCTGAAGCATGCGTCGAGGCCCGCAGGCGCGTAGCTGGGGCCAAGCCCCGATTGGCGGCGCCAGAGACGGATTCGCGGGCGTAGCAGCCCATCCGTCTTCGGCAGGAAGTCGGCAGCGACCCTGCCGCAAGGCGATGACGAAAGAAAGATGGCGCGCCCGCGAGTTGGGCGAAATGCTTGACGAAACGGTGTCGCTTCGTGCCATTGGCCGCAGAACCGCCACGAGGCCGCGGCAAGGCTTGCGTCGGGGTGGCTTGTCTGGCGCGAGGCGCGATGATGTCTTTTGTGGAACGTTTCTTGCGCCTGGCCTCAGTTGTCGCGCTGGCCTTGGGTGTCCTTACAGTCCTGCCGAAACCCGCAGAGGCGCAGAACGCGCCGGCCAGCGGTCTCGAGCCGCTGACCATCGTCACCACTTCTGGCCGTCACGCTTTCCAGGTCGAGGTCATGCGCACGCCGGACCAGCGCGCGCGGGGGCTGATGCATCGCCAGTTCATGCCGGCCGATCGCGGCATGCTCTTCGACTTCAAGCAGGTCGAGCCGGTCGCGATGTGGATGCAAAACACCTACATCTCGCTCGACATGCTGTTCATCCGCGCCGACGGCACGGTCGCGCGCATCGCCGAGCGGGCGGAGCCGCTCTCGACCCGGACGATTCCCTCGGGCGAGCCGGTGCTCTCGGTGCTCGAGGTCAATGCCGGCATCGCCGAGAAGCTCGGCATCAAGCCGGGCGACAGGGTCGAGCACCCGCTGTTCAAGCGCTGAGCAGCACGACCCTGTCATCCGTCACATCACAGCCGCAATTGCTTCGGACAACCGCTATCCTGACGTTGTCAAGATAATCTCTCTCGGAGGCTGCAATGGCGGACTGGACGAGACCGCTCTTGCGACGGTCGGTCGTGCTCGCTTTGCTCGCCCTCTCTGCTTGCCGCCCTGGCGACATTGTTCTCGATGCTGGCGAGCCGGTCGTCAGTGCCGGGCGCTACGCCTCCACTGCTTCGTCGCCGGCTGAACCCGGGAGGCGGACGCAGGCCCGCAATATCCTGGTCCTGACCAGTGGCGGCGCCGACGGCGCCTTCGGAGCCGGCGTGCTCCAGGCCTGGTCCCAGAGCGGCAAGCGTCCGGTATTCGATGTCGTCACTGGGACCTCGACAGGCGCGCTGCAGGCGACTGCGGCGTTCCTCGGTCCAACCTCGGACCATCTGCTGGAGCGGGTCTACACCACGACGCGGACGCGCGACGTCTTTCGTTCCAACGGCTTGAAGACGCTGGTCGGCACCGGCCTTTACGATCCGGCGCCATTGCGGCGCCTGCTGCTCGAGCTGATCAGCGATGACATGCTGGATCAGGTCGCTGCCGAGCATCGCAAGGGCCGCCGGCTCTATGTCGCGACCACCGATATGACGGCGGGCAAGACCATGTTCTGGGACATGGGCGCGATCGCCGCCTCCGGTGAGGATCGGCGCAGCCACTATGTCGACATCCTCGTCGCTTCGGCGGCGGTGCCCGGCCTCGTCGAGCCGGTGCGTATTCGTGACAGGCGAAGCGGCGCCGTTTCGATCCACAGCGACGGCGGCGTCAAGGCCCCGGTGCCGTTCGATGGCTTCATGCTTGGCAGGGTAGGGCGCGGCAGCACGATATGGGTCCTCGCCAACGGCCATGTCAGCCGCGACGCCGCCGTCAGCAGTCCGGCTGCGTCGACATTGGCGCTGGCCCGCCGCGGCGTCTCTCAGCTCATCCGGCAATTGCTCTACAGCTCCGTGCGAGAGACGCAGAGCAAAGCTGCGGCGGCCGGAGCGCATTTTCGGCTGGTCTCCCTGCCTGAGACGGTACCTGAGACGAGGGATCCGCTGCGCTTCGATCCTGATGAAATGCGCTCCCTGTTCGAGGCGGGGCAGGCAGCAGGTACGCGAATCTTCGGGACACCACCCTCGTCATTGTCGCCTGCTGATTCCTCGTTGCGGCACTCCAGCGTGGCTGCGCGCGCGGCACCAGCCAGTCCCGCGGAACCGGCGCTCTGACTAGAAGTCGCCATCACGAGCGGTCGTCTTGCCACTGGCCGGTCGGCGCTCGCTGCCAGTCGCCCGACGCCTTCGATCCGTCTATGATCGCCCGGTATAGCGGGTGGGACGGAGACTGGAACATGCCCGGGAATTCTGAGCGGACGGAGCTGGACGACCGAATCGCAATCGTCCGCAGGAATATCTCCGAGCTGATGGAGCAGGCGACCGGCGCATCCGGCGCGGCGGTCGAGGAGAGCATCGCCAACCGGCTCAACGAACAGCAGGATTTGCTCACCGAACTTCTCCGGCAGCGCGAGGCGCTGGGCTGAGGCTGCTGGAATCGTCGCTTTGGCCGGTTGCCGGCCCGGAGATGGCGGTACAATGCGTGCACAAGAGCCTACCCAGCGATCCCGTGGGAACTGCGTGTTCCCAAAGCGGACAGTTGGTGATATTGCGTTCCGCATCCGCCGGCTTCGAGATGGGCCGGTGGAACCGATTTGCGAGTGATTGATTACACTTGCGAGGCGGCGGGGTATAGCGCAGCCCGGTAGCGCATCTGCTTTGGGAGCAGAGGGTCCCAGGTTCGAATCCTGGTGCCCCGACCAATCTCGACGAGCTTTGCCGGAAGGCGAGGGGAAGCATGACGGCACGCATCTATTCGCCGACACGCAATGCGATGCAGTCCGGCACGGCCAGGACTGGCCGCTGGCTGCTGGAATATGAGCCCGAGCGGCCGCGCGAGATCGAGCCGCTGATGGGCTGGACCTCGTCAGGCGACATGAAGAGCCAACTCAGGCTCTGGTTCGACACGGCCGAGGAGGCTGTTGCCTACGCCACGCGCAACGGCATTGCCTATCGTCTGGAGCAGCTGCACGAGCCCAAGCGCCGCACCATGACCTACTCGGACAATTTCAAGTTCAACCGCGTCGGCCAGTGGACGCATTGAAACTAAACTGAACCGGCGGGGTCCATGCCCGCCGTTTCCGTCAGGGCCCGTAGCTCAGCTGGATAGAGCAGCAGCCTTCTAAGCTGCTGGTCACAGGTTCGAATCCTGTCGGGCTCGCCATTCCTTCTTACTCCTGAGCTTCGTCGCGGCGCAGCTCGAAGGCCAGCATCGCCTCCGCCAGCGCTTCCAGCTCGCGCTCCTTGTCCCTGCTGTCCGGCGCAGCGTTGAGTTCGGCCACGCGCTGCTGGGCCTGTTCGTAGTCCTCGTCGGTGTGAACCGCGATCGGGCTCTTCATGATCGTGCTCCTTTCGGTCCGCACTGACGTTTTCACGCGGCCAGAGGGTCAACCCTCCATCTGAGATGGGGTTCCGCGCGCCCCGCTGCCTTAGGCGCCACAGTCCTCTTTGTCCTCAGTCCTCGCGTCCCCAATTGCGCAGCTGGCGGATCGTCGGCAGCGTCGGGCGCAGGCGCCAGACCACCAAAGCGAGATGGCCGGCGAAGCCGATGGCGAAACCGGGGATGGCCGCGCCGAGCGTCACGGTGACCAGCCCCATTGCGCAGCCGCCGGAATCGCCCGGACCGCATTTCGGATCGAACAGCAGCATCGCCATGACGATGGCGAAGCCTATGAACATTGCCAGCAGCATGCCGAGGCAACCGATCCAGATCGCCCGCAGCAATATCCTCAGCATGGTGATCTCCTGGCCCGCCTGGGTGGCAAGCGCCGCCCCTGCGTCGCCGCAGGTGATGAGCGCATCTTGCCGCGATCGGCGCGAAGTCGTAAACGCCCCGCGGCCGGTTCGGCCATGATCGCGCCCGAAAGGCCGGGCATGGCCCGGACGCATCCGGTTGGTGAAGCACCCGGTCTCTGGTCGCTGACCGCAACCTCCAAGCTCCAGCCCCCGCCGCGGCTGCAAGGAGTATCGATGATCTCGCTCGGCTCCGGCCTGGACCGGCTCGCCAATTTCGCCTCCGCGAGACATTGGCGCGCCTGCGTGCTGCTCGTCCTGTGGTCGCTCGCTGCCTTCCTGCCTGGTTTTACCAGCCTGCAGCCCTTCGATCGCGACGAGCCGCGCTTCGCCCAGGCCAGCAAGCAGATGCTGGAGACGCGCGACTTCATCGACATCCGTTTCCAGGACGAGGCGAGACACAAGAAGCCGGTCGGCATCTACTGGCTGCAGGCCACCAGTGTCGCTGTGGGCGAGGCGCTCGGCGTGCCGCAGGCCCGGACCACGATCTGGCTTTACCGGCTGCCCTCGCTCATCGGCGCGATCGCGACCGTGCTCCTGACCTATTGGGCGCTGCTCGCTTTCGTCGGCGCACGGCTGGCCTTGCTCGGTGGAGCACTGATGGCGGCCGCCGTGCTGCTCGGCGTCGAGGCGCGCTTCGCCAAGACCGACGCCCTGCTCGCCGCCTGCGCGGTCGCGACCATGGGCGCGCTCGCCCGCGCCTGGCTCGACTGGACGCGCTCGCTCGCCTTCGTGCCGAGCCGCCACAACTGGCTGGTGTTCTGGTCGGCGACGGCGCTCGGCCTGCTGCTCAAGGGCCCGATCGTCCCGATGGTCTGGGGTCTAGCGGTTCTCGTCCTTGCCATTCGCGAGCGCTCGCTGCGCTGGTTCGCCCCGCTGCGGCCCGGGCTTGGGCTGCTGCTCTGCCTGATTGTCGTGCTGCCCTGGTTCGTCGCCATCGCGGTGAAGACCGGCGGCGACTTCTTCGCCGAAAGCGTCGGCAAGGACATGCTCGCCAAGGTCGGGGAAGGGCAGGAGAAGCATTGGGGGCCGCCCGGCCTCTACCTGCTGCTGTTCTTCGGCACTTACTGGCCCGCGGCCGCCCTCGCTGCGATGGCGATCCCGTTCGCCTGGGTGAAGCGCCGCGAGCCGCAGATCCTGTTCCTGCTCGCCTGGATCGTGCCGTCCTGGCTCGTCTTCGAGGCGGTGCCGACCAAGCTGCCGCATTATGTGCTGCCGCTCTACCCGGCGATCACGGCGCTGCTCCTGCTCGCTCTGGTCAATGGCGGCATCAACCGCTTCCGCCGCGGCTCGACGTTGACGGCCTCGCTCGTTGTTCTTGTGCCGGCAGTGCTTGTTGGCGTGCTGCTCTATGGCACCTGGACGCTCGACCGGACCTTGCCCTGGCTGGCGCTGCCGGTTCTGGCGCTTGCGCTGTTCGTTGCCTTCCGCGGTTTCCTCGCCTTCCGCCAGGGCGCACTCGAGGGCGCGCTCTGGCGCGGCGTGGTCGCGAGCCTGCTGCTCAGCCTCGGTGTCTTCGGCCTCGCCTCGCCGAGCTTGCGCGGTATCAAGCTCTCGCCGCGATTGGCGGAAGCAGTGCAGGCGGTGACCTGCCCGAACCCGCAGGTCATCACCGTCGGCTACCGCGAGCCGAGCCTCGTCTTCCTGGTCGGTACCGACCTGCGCATGGGCGCCGACGGGAGTGTCGCGGCGACCTTCCTGCGCGAGCCCGGCTGCCGGGTGGCGCTGGTCGAGGGCCGTTTCCTCGACGGCTTCCGCCAGACGCTCGTCGCGTCGGGACAGGCGCCGCGGCTCCTGACCACGATCTCCGGCTTCAACCTCAACGGTGGCAGGCGCATCGAGATGAGCGTCTATGTCCGCGAGTGATCGGCGCTTGCTCCGCCGCGGCGCTTGACGCAGTTTGCGCGCCGCCATGCAGAAAGACCTCAATCCGTGACCGAATCCGCGCCTTCTACCGGCCAGCCCCGCCTCAGCATCGTCGTGCCGGTGCGCAACGAAGAGGGCAATATCGCGCCGCTCGTCCGCGACATCGAGAATGCCTGCGCGGATATCGGCGCCTTCGAGCTGATCTATGTCGATGATGGTTCGAGCGACGGCACGGCCGCTGCACTCGCCGAACTTGCCGCGACGCGACCTTGGCTGCGGATCGTCCGCCATGCGCAATCCTGCGGCCAGTCGGCTGCGGTGCGCAGCGGGGTGAGGGCGGCGAGCGCCCCGATCGTCGCGACGCTCGATGGCGACGGCCAGAACGATCCTTCCTTCATCCCGGCGATGCTGGCCCAGCTCGAGGCGGCAGGCGCCTCGGCGGGCCTGGTCCAGGGACAGCGCGTCGGCCGCAAGGACACCGGATTCAAGCGCTTGCAGTCGCGCATCGCCAACAAGGTGCGCGGCGCCATCCTCAAGGATGCCACGCGCGACACCGGCTGCGGCCTGAAATGCTTCCGGCGCGAGGCCTATCTGGCACTGCCCTATTTCGATGCGCTGCACCGCTTCATGCCGGCTCTCGTTGTGCGCGAAGGCTTCGCGGTCCTGCATCACGACGTGCGCGACCGGCAGCGCCTGACGGGGGTTTCCAATTACGGTTTCTTCGACCGGCTCTGGGTCGGCATCCTCGACCTCGTCGGTGTCTGGTGGCTGATCCGGCGCCGCAAGCGTGTGCCGCAGATCGTGACGGAGGCGCGCTGATGCTCATCGACCTGCAAGGCATGATCGGAACCTATTTCCACGACGTCTTCGTCAACAATGTCGATTGGTGGGTCCTGCTCGGCGTCGTCGCGCAAGGCCTCTTCACCATGCGCTTCGTGGTGCAGTGGCTCGCCAGCGAGAAGGCGCAGCGCTCGGTCGTGCCGATGACCTTCTGGTGGTTCTCGATCGGCGGCGGCATGCTGCTTTTGATCTACGCGCTCTATCGCCGTGATCCGGTCTTCATCATCGGCCAGGGCTTCGGCGTGTTCGTCTATCTGCGCAACCTGCAATTCGTGCTGCGCGCGAAGGCGCGCGGCGAGGACACGAATTCCGCGCCGGGCTAAAGCGGGATCTCAGTACTCACCGGCCGGGAAGCCGTGGCGCGCCATCATGGTGCGATGCCAATCGCTGCCGATGAGGCTGTTGAGCGCCGTGTCGAAGCGCTCCCGCAGAGCGGCATGCTGCTTGCCGAATGCGAAGGCCCCGGCAGCCGGGTGGCCGCCCTCGTCGGCTGCCACGGTGACGACTGCCAGCTTATCGTCGGGCTGACGGGCAAGGTAGCCGCGATGCGCCATGGCGACGCTGGCATAGGCGTCGGCGTCGCCGTTCCTGACGGCCACCACGGCCTCTTCCTGTGTCGCGACACGAACGATCCGCTCCGGAGCAATGCCGGCTGCGAGCCCGGCCTGTTCCTGGACTTGCCCGCCCACGACCACCAATCGGGCGGCAGCGACGGCGACAGCTCGATAGCCGCTCAGCAGCTCGCGATCGGCTGAGCGCACCAGAAGACCGTCGGCCAGCGCCCAGACTGGCCGGCTGAAGTCGACGAGCTTTTGCCGTTCTGCCGTGACGAAGAGCGGCGTGGTCATCGTCCAGCGCCCGGAGGCGAGGCCAGGCAGCAACTCGGCGAACGTTGTCAGCTGTTGCTCGAATTCGGTGATGCCGAGCGCCTGCAAGGCCGCGGTCACCAGTTCGACGTCGCAGCCCTGCACAGTGCCTCCGGCTGCCGGCCAGCAGAAGGGCGGCTCGTCGAGATAGGCAAAGACAATCGGTCCTTCCGGCACCATGACGCGCTCAGCTCGCCGCTCTCAGCCGTGCGAAACCGGCGTCGAGATCCTCCTTGAGGTCTTCCAGGTCCTCGAGCCCGATATGGAACCGGATTGTCGGTCCCTTGAAGCCGGGCTTGGTCGCGGTGCGGTAGCGGGTGCAGTCGAATGGCAGCACCAAGCTCTCATAACCGCCCCAGGAGGCGCCCATGCCAAACAGCGTGAGCCCGTCGAGCATGGCCGCGACCGCCTTCATCGAGACCGGCTCGAGCTCGATCGAGAACAGCGAGCAGGCGCCGGTGAAGTCCCGCTTCCAGATGGCATGACCGGGATCATCAGGCATGGCCGGGTGCAGCACGCGGGCGACCTCGGGCCGCGCCACAAGCCAGTTCGCCATCTCCAGTCCCGCCGGCTGCAGCTCCTTGAGCCTGATGGCGAGGGTGCGGATGCCGCGCAGCGTCAGATAGGCGTCCTCGGGCGCGATGATCACGCCGAGCGCGTCCCAGGTCCGCTGGAGCTGCTTGTAGAGCTCTGGCGTGCGGGCCGAGACCGTGCCGATCAGCACGTCTGAATGTCCCGCATAGTACTTCGTCCCAGCCTGGACCGAGACGTCGACGCCAAAGCTGTGGGCATCGAAAAGGAGCGGCGTCGCCCAGGTATTGTCCATCATCACCATGATGTCGCGGGCATGGGCTGCGGCGACGATCGCCGGGATGTCCTGGACCTCCAGGGTCTGCGATCCCGGCGACTCGGTCCAGACCGCCCTGGTGTTCGGTTTGAACAGCGCGGCGATGCCCTCGCCGATGAGCGGGTCGTAATAGGTGACCTCGACACCGTAGCGCGGCAGCATCCGCTCGCAGAAATTGCGCATCGGATGATAGACGCTGTCGGTTACGAGAAAGTGGTCGCCGGCGGTCAGGAAGGCGAGGGCGGGCAAGGTGCAGGCGAGCAGGCCGGACGAGCAGGCGAGCACGCCGGCGCCGCCCTCCATGGTGTGGGCGGCGGCGAGCAGCGCGTCGATCGTCGGGCTGCCGGAGGTGCCGTAGCTGTAGCGTGCCTTGCGGACGAGGAAATCCGCGGTGCTCGGATAGATCACGGTCGAGCCGCGCACGATCGGCGGATTGACGAAGCCGTAGCTGTCGGTGGAATCGCGGCCGGCGAGGACGAGGCGGGTTTTCTCACGCAGCCGCGCGAATTCAGGCTTCGACAGCTTTTTCATGGACCGGAATGATAGGTGCGGGACGGGGCGGGTTGTGGTCGCACTTGACCACCTCCGGAAAGTCGCATGTGATGCCTGCAGTGAAAAGAGGCAGGTGCACGGGGAGCCCTTGCTTGACGCTCATGAACAGCTCTGGCAATCGACCGGAGCCAGGCTCCGCTTAAATTTTCGGCATCGAAACGAGACATCAAGTCGCGACGATGCGGTGACCGGCAGGTTCCGGCCGGCAGATGCCGGCGGGGCAACAATGGGAGAGATCAGAATGAAGAAATTCATAGCAGCCGCTGTCGCCGGCCTCGGCTTCACGCTGGCGGCGGCGAGCGCACAGGCGCAGGCGCCTCAAACGCTTACCCAGGTCAAGAGCCGCGGCATCCTGAACTGCGGTTCCAACACCGGTCTCGCCGGCTTCGGCGTGCCGGATGGGCAGGGCAACTGGGCCGGCCTCGACGTCGATTACTGCCGCGCCATCGCGGCCGCGATCTTCAACGACCCGACCAAGGTGAAGTTCATCCCGCTCTCGGCCAAGGACCGCTTCACGGCCCTGCAGTCGGGCGAGGTCGACGTCCTCGTGCGCAACTCGACCTGGACGATGTCGCGCGACACCGCGCTCGGCCTGCTGTTCACCGGCGTGAACTACTATGACGGCCAGGGCTTCCTGGTCCGCAAGAAGCTCGGCGTGAACTCGGCGCTGCAGCTCAACGGCGCCTCGGTCTGCACCCAGCAGGGCACCACGACCGAACTCAACCTCGCCGACTTCTTCCGCGCCAACAACCTGAAGTACGAGGTCGTCGCTTTCGCGAGCGCGGACGAGACCGTCAAGGCCTATGATTCCGGCCGTTGCGACGCCTTCACCACCGACGCTTCGGGCCTCTATGCCGAGCGCCTGAAGTTGACCGCGCCGGACGATCACATGGTCCTGCCCGAGATCATCTCGAAGGAGCCGCTCGGCCCGTCGACCCGCAACAACGATGCGCAGTGGTTCGGCCTGATCAAGTGGGTGCACTACGCCATGCTCAACGCCGAGGAGCTCGGCGTGACCAAGGCGAATGTCGACGAGATGCTGAAGTCGAGCAACCCGGAGATCAAGCGTCTGCTCGGGACCGAAGGCAAGTTCGGCGAGAGCGTCGGCCTGACCACCGATTGGGCCTACCGGATCGTCAAGCACGTCGGCAATTACGGCGAGAGCTTCGAGAAGAATGTCGGCCAGGGCTCGCTGCTCAAGATCGCTCGCGGCCAGAACGCGCTGTGGACCAAGGGCGGCCTGCAATACGCGCCGCCGGTCCGCTAAGGGATCATGCGGGGCGGGCGCTTCTGGTGCCCGCCCCGATTCTTTCCAACGTTGTTGGAAAAAAGTGGCTTTTCCGGCTGCGCTTGGCCCGGGATTTGCCGAGCTATCGAGGACGGGATGAACCCGTTCCGCCGGATAGGGGAAGTACATGATCAGAGTGATCAGCGCGGCGCTGCTCGTCGTCGCCGCTGCCTTTGGCGTCGCTAGTGCGCAGGCGCAACAGACCCTCGCTCAGGTCAAGAGCCGCGGGGTCCTGAACTGCGGCTCCAATACCGGCCTGATTGGCTTCGGCGCGCCCGACGCGCAGGGCAACTGGAACGGCCTCGACGTCGAATATTGCCGCGCCATCGCTGCGACGATCTTCAATGATCCCGCCAAGGTGAAGTTCATTCCGCTCTCGGCCAATGATCGCTTCAAGGCGCTTCTGGCGGGCGACATCGACGTGCTCGTGCGCAATTCGAGCTGGACCATCACGAACGACACGCCGCCCGGCCTGCTCTTCACCAACGTCAACTATTATGACGGCCAGGGCCTGATGGTGCGCCGGAAGCTCGGTGTCATGTCGGCGATGCAGCTTGCCGGCGCTTCGATCTGTGTCCAGCGGGGCACGACGACCGAGCTCAATGTGGTCGACTACTTCAAGACCAACAATCTCAGGCACACGATCGTCGCCTTCGACACCGGCCCGGAAACCCTCAAGGCCTATGACGCCGGTCGCTGTGACGCTTTCACCACGGACGCCTCGTCCCTCTATTCCGAGCGCTTGAAGCTGACCGCGCCGGACGACCATATGGTTCTCGTGGAGATCATCTCGAAGGAGCCGCTCGGCCCTTTGACGCGCGATAGCGACTCGCAATGGTTCAAGCTGATCAGGTGGGTCCATTTCGCCATGCTGAATGCCGAGGAGCTCGGCGTGACCAGGGCCAATGTCGACCAGATGCGGGGATCGACCAATCCCGAAATCAGGCGCCTGCTCGGTGTCGATGGCAGGTTCGGCGAAGGCCTCGGCCTGACGGCCGACTGGGCCTACCGGATCGTCAAGCATGTCGGCAACTACGGCGAGAGTTTTGAGCGCACCGTCGGCAGTCGCTCGGTGCTGAGGATGTCGCGCGGCCAGAATGCGCTCTGGACCAAGGGCGGGTTACAATACGCGCCGCCGATCCGGTAAGATTCTGTTAGTGTCTGGGCCGTCGGGCTCGGCTCGATCGTTTCGTCAGGCAAAGAAAGAGGAGAATGCGGCCGGCGGGGACTGGCCTGGAGCTTGCTAGCAAACCGAGAGCGGGGAGAACCCGTTCCGCCAGACAGGGGACAGAACAACCATGAAACAAATCATTGGGGCGGCGCTCATCGCCGTCACCGCGGCTATATGTGCGAGCGGAGCACAGGCCCAATCGCCCACTCTGGCGCAGGTCAAGAATCGCGGCATCTTGCTCTGCGGCTCCGGCACCGGTCTCGCCGGTTTCGGCATCCCTGATCAGCAGGGCAATTGGGCCGGCATGGACGTGGACGTCTGCCGCGCCGTCGCCTCGGCCATCTTCAACGATCCGAACAAGGTCAAGTTCATTCCGCTCTCGGCCAAGGACCGCTTCACTTCGCTGCAATCGGGTGAGGTCGACCTCCTGTCGCGCACCACGACCTGGACGATCTCGCGCGACACCGCGCTCGGCCTGAACTTCGCCGGCGTCAATTACTATGACGGCCAGGGCTTCATGGTCCGCAAGAAGCTCGGCGTCGATTCCGTGCTGAAGCTCGCCGGCGCCTCGATCTGCACCCAGCAGGGCACCACGACCGAACTCAACCTCGCCGACTATTTCCGCAGCAACAAGATCAAGTACGAGGTCGTCGCCTTCGCCTCCAACCAGGAGACGGTGAAGGCCTATGAGGCCGGCCGCTGCGACGCCTTCACCACGGACGCCTCGGGCCTTTATGCCGAGCGTCTGACACTCTCGAATCCCGACGATCACATGGTGTTGCCGGAGATCATCTCGAAGGAACCGCTCGGCCCCGTTGTGCGCCATGGCGACGATGTCTGGCTCGATATCGTCAAATGGTCGCTCTTCGCCATGGTCAATGCCGAGGAGCTCGGCGTCACCAAGGCCAATGCCGACGAGATGCTCAAATCCGAGAATCCGGAGATCAAGCGTCTTGTCGGGACCGAAGGCAAGTTCGGCGAACCGATGGGCCTGACCAATGACTGGGCCCTGCGCATCATCAAGCATGTCGGCAATTACGGCGAGAGCTTCGAGCGCAATGTCGGCTCAGGTTCGCTGCTCAAGATCGCGCGTGGCCAGAACGCGCTCTGGACCAAGGGCGGCCTGCAATACGCGCCACCGATCCGGTGAGAACCGCCGATGCGCGGCACCCGTCGCGCATCGGGCATTGAAGCTGTCTTGTTCCGGCGAACCGGATAAGAATACGGGCCGGCAGTGATCCGCTGGGGTCGCTGCCGGACCCTCGGTCGCCAATACTCAGAAGGGCGTCAGACGTGTCGACTACTTCCGCCGAGATCAAACCGGGCAAAGCCTCGTTGCTCTACGACCCCAAGATTCGGGGTTACGTCTATCAGTTCGCCCTGCTCGCCCTGGTCGGCTTCCTGATCTGGTCTGCGGCCTCGAACGCGATCGAGAACCTGCGAGCCCAGAAGATCGCCTCCGGTTTCGGCTTCTGGCACAACGCCGCCGGCTTCGACATCAACCAGAAGCTGATCCCCTTCAGCGCATCGGGCAGCACCTATGGCGAGGCCTTCTGGGTCGGCCTGCTCAACACGCTGCTCGTTGCCTCGATCGGCATCGTGCTCGCGACCTTTCTCGGTTTCTTCGTCGGCGTCGCCAGGCTGTCGAGCAACTGGATCGTCTCCAAGATCGCGATGATCTATGTCGAGGTCATCCGCAACGTGCCGCTGCTGCTGCAGCTGTTCTTCTGGTACAATGCGGTGCTGAAGCCGCTGCCCAATCCGCGCCAGTCGATCGAGCTGCCGGCCGGCTTCCTGCTCAACAATCGCGGCCTTTACATTCCCGATCCGCAGCTCGGACCTGGCGGCAACCTGATCATCTGGGCATTCCTGATCGGCCTTGTCGCGACCTTTGTTTTCCGTTCCTGGGCGCGCAAGCAGCAGGCCGCGACCGGCAAGCAGTATCCGATCGGCCTGGTCGCCCTTGGCCTGATCATCGTCCTGCCGCTGCTGGTCTATTTCGCCACCGGCCGGCCGATCACCTTCGTCTATCCGGAGCTCGCCGGCTTCAACCTGCGCGGCGGCATCCAGATATTCCCGGAGTTCGTCGCGCTGCTGGTCGGCCTCACCACCTACACCGCCGGCTTCATCGCCGAGGTGGTCCGCGCCGGCATCCTCGCCGTCTCGAAAGGCCAGACCGAGGCCGCCAACGCGCTCGGCCTGCGGGCGGGGCCGACGCTGAAGCTCGTCGTCATCCCGCAGGCGATGCGGGTGATCATTCCGCCGCTGACCTCGAACTACCTCAACCTGACGAAGAACTCGTCGCTCGCGGTCGCGATCGGCTATCCCGATCTCGTCCAGGTCTTCACCGGCACGGTGCTGAACCAGACCGGCCAGGCGGTCGAGGTCGTCGCCATCACCATGGCGGTCTATCTGACCATCTCGCTGGTGACGTCGTTTTTCATGAACATCTACAACAAGCGCATGACGCTGGTGGAACGGTGAGGGCGCCCCGATGACCGACGCAACCACCGAAATGGCTCCCTTCGCCTTCGTCCGTAGGGAAACGCTCGAGCAGCAGCCGGCGCCGCTCTCCGTCGCTGGGCCGCTCGCCTGGGTCAGGCAGCATCTGCTCTCCAGCCCGCTCAACATCGCGCTGACGCTGGTCTGCCTCTACCTTGTCGTCGACACGGTGCCGGGGCTGATCCGCTTCTACTTCCTCGACGCGGTCTGGACCGGGACGAGCCGCGATGCCTGCCTTGCCGACAAGGTCGGCCGGCCGGTCGGCGCCTGCTGGGCCTATATCGCCGATCGCTTCCAGTACTTCATCTATGGCTCCTATCCGATCAGCCAGCGCTGGCGCGTGAACATCGTCTTCGTCATGTTCGCGCTCGGTGTCGTCTGGCTGCTCTGGAACCAGGCGCCGAAGAAGAAGCTCGGCATCTTCTTCTTCTTCGTGCTGCTGCCGATCTCGGCCTATGTGCTGCTGCTCGGCGGCCCCGGCGCCGAGCGCTTTCTCGGCTTCTGCCTGACGGTGACGCTGGCGCTCGCGGCGCTCTATGTCGTGCTCTCCTTCATGCCGCAGCTAGTTCGCTTCAACATCGGTGACGCTGGTCTGGCGGTTGTGCAGCAGCTACCCGTCTGGAAGCGCTTCTTCGGACCAAAGCAGCTCGTCCTGTTCGCCCTGGCGATCTTCGTCTTCCTCAGCCTGCTGGCGAATAGCCCCGGTCTGCCCAGGGTCGATACCGGCCTCTGGGGCGGCATGACGGTGACCTTCCTGATCGCGGCGGTCGGCATCGTCTTCTCGTTGCCGCTCGGGGTCGTCCTGGCGCTGGGGCGCCGCTCCAGGCTGCCGATCATCCAGCTGCTCTCGGTGATCTTCATCGAGTTCGTCCGCGGCGTGCCGCTGATCACCGTGCTGTTCATGGCCAACACCATGCTGCCGCTGTTCGTGCCGCAGGAGTATTCGCCGGATCGGCTGCTGCGGCCGCTGGTCGGCGTCGCGCTCTTCGCCGCCGCCTATATGGCGGAGGTGGTGCGCGGCGGCCTCCAGGCCATGCCGAAGGGCCAGTACGAGGGCGCGATGTCACTCGGCCTCGGCTACTGGAGCATGATGCGGCTGATCATCCTGCCGCAGGCGCTGCGCATCGTGATTCCGGGCATCGTCAACACCTTCATCGGGCTGTTCAAGGATACGACGCTGGTCACCATCGTCGGCATCTTCGACTTCCTGCGTACCATCGAGGCGACCCTGGTCGATCCGACCTGGGCGACGCCGACGACCCGCGCGACGGGCTATGCTTTCGCGGCGGTTTTCTATTTCCTGTGTTGCTGGGGCATGTCGCGCTACTCGATTGCAGTCGAGAAGCGGCTCGCCGCCGGCCAGAAGCGTTGAGGGGACCAATCATGGCTATGGCAGAAACCACCGGCTCGCGCCCGACGGCGCTGAAGCAGACCGCGCTCAACACCGCGACGGCCGTCGAGATGATCGGCGTCAACAAGTGGTACGGCGAGTTCCACGTACTGCGCGATATCAACCTCAAAGTGTCGCGCGGCGAGAAGCTGGTCATTTGCGGCCCGTCGGGTTCCGGCAAATCGACGATGATCCGCTGCATCAACCGGCTGGAAGAGCACCAGAAGGGCCAGATCATCGTCGACGGCACCGAGCTGACCAATGACCTCAAGAAGATCGACGAGATCCGCCGCGATGTCGGCATGGTCTTCCAGCACTTCAACCTGTTCCCGCATCTGACGATCCTGGAGAACCTGACGCTGGCGCCGATCTGGGTGAGGAAGATGCCCAAGAAGGATGCCGAGGAGATCGCGATGCACTATCTCAAACGCGTCAAGATCCCTGAGCAGGCGTTGAAGTACCCCGGCCAGCTCTCCGGCGGACAGCAGCAGCGCGTCGCCATCGCCCGTTCGCTGTGCATGAGCCCGAAGATCATGTTGTTCGACGAGCCGACCTCGGCGCTTGACCCGGAAATGGTCAAGGAAGTGCTCGACACCATGGTCTCGCTCGCCGACGAGGGCATGACCATGCTCTGCGTCACCCACGAGATGGGCTTTGCCCGCCAGGTCGCCGACCGGGTGATCTTCATGGACGCCGGCCAGATCGTCGAGATGAACGAGCCGAACGAGTTCTTCAAGAACCCGCAGCACGAGCGCACCAAGCTCTTCCTCAGCCAGATCCTGCACTGATCTCTGGCAGCCAGCTGCCTACTGCTACGGCGCCCTCACGGGCGCCGTTTGCATGTTGGCTGCCTCGATTGAGACGCTCCTGCCGGCTCCCGAAGCTGCTTTTTTGGAACTTTCCCTGGTGGTTGCGGTTGTTTCCCTCGAAATCGGAGGAAACACCATGAAGCTCATTCTGACGACTGTCGTCGCTGGATTGCTGCTTGGCAGTGCCGGCGCCTATGCCCAATCGGTCGACATTGGGCCTGGTGGAGTCAGTATCGATACACGCTCGCCGCGCGAACGTGCCATCGACCGCGAGATCAGGCGCGAAGAGCGCTGGCGCGAGCGTGATCGCTGGGAGCGCCGCCGGGCCTATTGGGCTGAGCGCGATTGCCGGACCGAGACGCGGATTCGCGAAACCCCGCGCGGGGAGGTGCGTCGCACGGTGCGTGTCTGTGACTGAATGTGAGTCTGCCTGAGTGTGAGTTGCGTTGCGTAGGTTAAGGCGAGACCGCCGCACCCAGTCCGGTGCGGCGGTCTTGCGTTGTAAGACTACTTGGCGTTGCGTGCCTTCACCGCCGCGTCGGGGAAGTCCGAGAACAGCCCGTCGATGCCGAGCGCCAGATAGGCCTTGTACTCGGCGGCCGGGTCGCCCTTGAAGTCGGAGGCGAGGCGCTTGGGCTCGCTGCGGAAGGTCCAGCTGTGGACGAAGAGCCCGGCGGCGTGGGCGTTCTTCACGACATCGGTCGGCGGCAGCAATACGCGGTCACGCTCGTCGATCGTCCCGTCGCCATTGAGATCGCGCGGCTTGCCGTCGTCGCCGATCACTTGCTTGGCCGGCATCAGATAGGGCTTCCAGGGGCCAACGCCGTCGGCATAGGTCTTGATTTCCTTCAGGCCCTCGGCGGTGACGAGGTCCTTGAAGGTGCGCTTGTCGCCGGTGACGACGAAATCATAGGGCTTGTCGAAGGGCGCGGCGAGCACGATGCCGCCGTCCTTGTCGACATCGTCGGCGTCGACGAGCTGGATCAGGCGCAGCTGCGTCTTGCCGCGCAGATATTTAAGATTGGCCGTCTCGAAGCTCTGGATGAACACCGGCGAGGTCTTCTCGCTCCAGCCGGCGGCCTTGAGCTGATCGAGCAGCCTGTCCTCGATCGCAAGGCCCATCGCGGAGTGATAGGTCGAGTGCTTGATCTCCGGGTAGATGCCGATGGTACGGCCGGTCCGGGCGCTCTCGGCCTTGGCGAGATCGATCACCTGCTGCAGCGCCGGGATCTCGTACTTGCCGTTATGCGACTGGTCGCGGTCGGCGAAAGCCTGCTTGGCCCGCAGCGTCTTGATTTCGGCGAGGGTGAAGTTGGAAGCGAACCAGTCGGTCGTGTCGACGCCGTCGATCTTGCGGGTCGTCTTGCGCGCGGCGAATTCCGGCCGGGTCGAGACGTCGGTGGTACCCGACAGCATCGGTTCGTGCCGGACCACGAGGTGGCCGTCCTTGGTCGAGACCAGGTCAGGCTCGATGAAATCGACGCCATGCTCGATCGCGAGCTTGTAGGCTTCCAGCGTATGTTCCGGCAGATAGCCGCTGGCGCCGCGATGGCCGACGATCAGCGCGGGCTTGCCGTCGAGTGTCGGGGCCGGGCTCTGCGCCAGGGCCGGCGCGACCAGCGCGAGGACAAAGGTCGCCAGCATCGTGGCCGGCTGCAACAGGGGCTTCATCTCGTCCGATCCTCGTGTCCTGTGGAAGGTCGCGAAACTGCTCGGTCGATATGACAGGCCGGTGAAGGCCCGTTTGCTCCTTCGCGATGCCGGGAAACCGGTACCGCGAAGGTACTTTTTAGGCGCTCCAGGCGCTTCCGTGCCAGTGGCTGCGAGCGCTCGGAATCGGGAGGCTCAGCGACGGCCTTCCAGCGTGGTCTTGGCATCGAGGCGCTTGGACGGCGGCGGCGTGGTGTCGACCGGCTGGGTGGCGCAGGCGGCGAGCGACAGGCAGAACAGACCGGCGAGCGCGAGACGGGCGAAGGTCGTCATTGCAGGATCCCTAGGCGATTGGCGTTACGGAAGGAGTTGTATCGTCTTGCGCCCTGTGGGACGAGGGCGTCAAGGGTCCTTTCGCGCTTCGGAATCGTTCCAGATCGCGCTTGGTCCAAGCGCCATGACCAAGAGCAATCACAGGAACTGCCGGACATGACTCCTGCCGCCCGTATCAGCGCCGCCATCGAGGTTCTGGCGGACCTGATCGAGCGTCGGCGCCCGGCGGCCGATGCCCTGAAGGATTGGGGCCTGTCGCGTCGTTTCGCCGGCTCGAAGGATCGCGCTGCGGTCGCTTCGCTGGTCTATGACGCCCTGCGCCGGCGCGCCTCTTCCGCCCATGCGCTCAGCGAGGAGACGCCACGGGCACTCGTGCTCGGCATGCTGGTCAGCCAGCGTGGCATGGCGGTCGAGGAGATCTCGGAGCTCTTCAGCGGGCAGAATCACGCTCCAGCTCCGCTGACCGAATTCGAAGTCGCGGGGCTCGTCGCCTTCGATCTCAACGCGGCACCCGGCTGGGTACGCGCCGATGTGCCCGACTGGCTCTGGCCCTCCTTCATGGCCGGCTTCGGCGACGATGCGGTCGCAGAAGGGCAGGCGCTGGCGGGCAGGGCGCCGGCCGATATCCGTACCAATCGGCTGAGAACCGATCGCGACAGCCTGCGTGCAGCGCTGAGCCATCTTCAGCCCGAGCCGGGCGCCTGGTCTCCCGATGCCTTGCGCTTCCTGCCTGGCCCCGATGGCCGCGGCCCTTCGCTGCAAAGCGAGCCGGGCTTCTTCAATGGCGAATTCGAGATCCAGGATGAGGGTTCGCAGCTCGTGACCCTGCTCGCCGGCGCGCAGCCCGGCATGACGGTCGTCGACCTTTGCGCCGGCGCCGGCGGCAAGACGCTGGCGCTGGCCGCGCTTCTGGACGGCAAGGGACGCATCTTCGCCACCGACCTCGACAGCCGCAGGCTGGCGCCGCTGCACGACCGGGTCGCCCGCTCGGGCGCAGGCAATGTCGAGGTGCGCGTACCCAAGAGCCGCGGTCATGATGCGCTTGCCGATCTTGCCGGCACTGTCGATCTGGTGCTCGTCGACGCGCCCTGCACCGGCTCCGGCACCTGGCGGCGCAACCCCGATGCGAAATGGCGGGTGCGTCCCGGAGCCTTGGCCGAGCGCATCAAGGAACAGGCGCAGGTGCTCGATCGCGCCGCCAGTCTGGTGAGGCCGGGCGGGCGCGTCGCCTACATCACTTGCTCGATGCTGCCGGAGGAGAACGACGTCGCGGTTGATGCCTTCCTGGCGCGGCATGCTGGCTTTGCGCTGGTCGCGACACGTTCCCTGCTCGATACCGGCGAAGTCGATTTCGGCCTGCTCTCCCGTTTTGCCACACGTTTTGGCCTGCAGCTCTCGCCGCGCCGGACCGGGACCGACGGTTTCTATCTCGCTGCACTGGCGCGGCACGATCTGGCTTGAGGGCTCTGCCGCTGGTGAACGGGCGGTATCAATCCTGTCCGTAAGGGGCAGGTTTGTGCGTTCTTGCACTCGGCCGCCCGCATCGGCACCTGTTCCCGGCAGACCCCCGGGACAAAGGTGCCGACCATGAGCGATACCGAAGAGACCTTCATTTCCATCGCTGTGCTGAAGGCGAAGGCTGGCCAGCGCGAAGAATTGCGGCGGAGCCTGCTGGCGTTGATCGAGCCGACGCGAGCCGAGCCGGGCTGTCTCGACTACGTGCTGTTCGAGCTGCGCGAGGAGCCCGGTACCTTCTACATGCGCGAGGCGTTCACCAGCGTCGCCGCGCTCGAGGTTCACAAGGCGACATCGCATTTCCAGGCATTCGCGGCGACGGCCGGCGATTTGCTGGCCGAACCGCTGCGGCTGGTCGTGCTCGACCGCGTCTCGTCTTGAGCTGCCTGGCTGCGCCGGCCTGACCCGCTCTCAGCGCCGTTGCGCGCTCGCGCGCGATGGCGTAACCGGGCGCGATGAGCGCCCAGCCCCAAAACCCCGCCCATCACGATTCCATCCTGATCATCGACTTCGGCAGTCAGGTGACGCAGCTGATTGCGCGCCGCGTGCGCGAGATCGGCGTCTATTGCGAGATCGCGCCATTCCAGTCGGCCTCCGAGGCTTTCGCCCGGATGAAGCCGAAGGGCGTGATCTTCTCGGGCGGCCCGGCCTCGGTGCCGGATGAGGGTTCGCCGCGGGCGCCGCAGGAGGTGTTCTCCTCGGGCCTGCCGGTGCTCGGCATCTGCTATGGCCAGCAGACCATGGCCCATCAGCTCGGCGGCAAGGTCGAAGGCGGTCATGCCGCCGAATTCGGCCGCGCCGATGTCGAGATTGTCACGCCGTCGGCCTTGTTCGAAGGCGTCTGGGAGGAGGGCGGGCGCTATCCGGTCTGGATGAGCCATGGCGACCGCGTCACCCAGCTTCCCGCTGGCTTTTCCGTAAAGGCGACCTCGGAGAACGCGCCCTATGCGGTGGCGAGCGACGAGGGCCGGCGCTTCTACTCGACCATGTTCCACCCGGAGGTGGTGCACACCCCGGACGGGGCGAAGCTGCTGCGCAACTTCGTCGTGACGATCTGCGGCTGCACGCCGGACTGGTCGATGTCGGCCTATCGTGCCGAGACGATCGCCAAGATTCGCGCCCAGGTCGGCAAGGGCCGGGTGATCTGCGGTCTCTCCGGCGGCGTCGACTCGGCGGTTGCGGCCGTGCTGATCCACGAGGCGATCGGCGACCAGCTCACCTGCGTCTTCGTCGACCATGGCCTGATGCGGATGAACGAAGCGGAGGAGGTCGTCCGCCTGTTCCGCGACCACTATAACATCCCGCTGGTCCATGTTGAGGCTGAAGAGCTTTTCCTCTCCGAGCTCGCCAAGTGCGGCTCTGATCCTGAGGCCAAGCGCAAGACCATCGGCCGGCTCTTCATCGACGTCTTCGACGCCGAGGCTGCCAAGCTGGGCGGCGCCGATTTCCTCGCCCAGGGCACGCTCTATCCCGACGTGATCGAAAGCGTCTCCTTCTCCGGTGGGCCTTCGGTGACGATCAAGAGCCACCACAATGTCGGCGGTCTGCCTGAGCGCATGAAGATGAAGCTCGTCGAGCCGCTGCGCGAGCTGTTCAAGGACGAGGTCCGCGTGCTCGGCCGCGAGCTCGGCCTGCCCGAGGCCTTCGTCGGTCGCCATCCCTTCCCGGGGCCGGGTCTCGCCATCCGCTGCCCCGGCGAGATCACCAGGGAAAAGCTCGACATCCTGCGCAAGGCCGATGCGATCTATCTCGATGAGATCCGCAAGGCCGGCCTCTACGACGTGATCTGGCAGGCCTTCGCGGTGCTGCTGCCGGTGCGCACCGTCGGCGTGATGGGCGACTATCGCACCTACGACCATGTCTGCGCCCTGCGTGCCGTGACCTCGGTCGACGGCATGACGGCCGATTTCTACCCCTATGACATGGCTTTCCTCGGCCGCACCGCGACCCGCATCATCAACGAGGTCAAGGGCATCAACCGGGTGGTCTACGACGTGACCTCAAAGCCGCCCGGCACAATCGAGTGGGAGTGACGGATACAAACGGCGGCAATAGCGTAGGTTCGGCGGGCTGTAATTGGCGACTGGGCAAACTTCAATGCACCGAGAACGATCCGTTTCGGCGGCGTCTGCCGCTTTCTGGTAATCACGAGCAGCTTCGGTCTCGATATTGCCGCGGCGCAAGGCCGAACCGATTGCGAAAGGCCCGGTTGAAGACGGAGAGATCGTTGAAGCCAACCGAATAGGCGATGGAGGCGATGCCCTCACCGGCGCGGCGAGGGTCGAGCAGGGCCCGGCGACTCTCCTCCAGCCGCGTCGCCAGCAGCCAGCGCCCGAAGCTCTGGCCCGTTGCGGCAAAGCGCGCATGCAGCGTGCGCAGCGAGATATTGAAATGCGCCGCCACGACACCAGGCGACAGCGTCTCGTCGCCGAGCCGCCCGCGGCAGAAGGCGAGGATCGCCTCATGCAGACGATCGGCGCGGGGACCGCCGGCATCGCTCGAAAGCCCGATCAGATTGCACAGATTATCGGTGAGCAGGCTCGCGGACATCTCGTCCATGACCTCGCCATGACGAGCCAGTTCCAGGAGGTGGCGCCGTGCCAGCGACAGGAAGCGCGATGTCAGCGCGATACGGTGCGGGCGGCCACGCACGAGCCAGGGCGCCTTGAGCAGGAGCGTTCGGCGCGGCAGGACGGCGACGACTCGCCGGACGTCTTCCGAGAAGGAGAGGCGGAACGGCCGCGCGCCGTCGACGAGGCCGATCTCGCCGGGCTGGAGCAGAAGCCGCTCATCGCCCTGCGAGAGCCGGCATTGTCCCCGCTCCTGCAGGCTGATGAGAACGCTGTCGTCGCCCTGAGCGACGTGGCGGGGGGTGCGCACGACCTCGTGCCGCGTCGAGCGGAAGCTCGCGATCCTGACATCGCCGAAGCTGCGCCCGACAATAGAGGCGTGGAAGGCTTCCTGCGGGCCAGGCGCCTCTGTCGCAACGTTGAGCACGGCGCGGCACACGGTCTCGCGCCAGTAATCGAATCCGGAAGCGGGCTCCAGACCTTCCGTGCCCCAAACGATGGTCGCCATGACCTTCTCCGCCCGGCAGCCGACAGGACCCGCCGGGGCGCCAGCAGCCTTTCATAAGAACGATTTGCACGCAAAGCCGGATTATTCTGCACGCAGCGCCGAGACCCATCCTGCGTCCCTTCATAGCTTTCCGATTGGAGGGGCAGACGGGCCATGCAGACGGATTTCACCGCCGAGCAATTGCGCGATCCCGCGATCCGGGAAGCCGCCGACATCCTCGGCACCTGCGTGCATTATGGCTTCTGCACCAATACCTGCCCGACCTATGTGCTGAGCCGCGACGAGAACGAATCCCCGCGCGGGCGCATCGACCTGATCCGCGAGATGCTGGAGAGTGGCGGGCCGCCGAAGGCGCAGACCGTCGCGCATCTCGACAGCTGCCTTTCCTGCCTGTCCTGCATGACCACCTGCGCGGCGAAGGTCGACTATGCGCATCTGATCGACCGGGCTCGAATCCATGTCGAGCGTCATCACCGCCGCCCGCTCGCCGAGCGCGCGCTGCGGGCGCTGCTCGCTCTTGTCCTGCCGCGGCCGCAGCTGTTTCGCGCGGCATTGAGGCTCGGCCGTCTTGGACGCCCCCTGCAGCGGCTCCTGCCGCGCCGGATCAGACCTCTGCTCGCGATGATCCCGGAGCGGATGCGGGCGCAGATCCTGAGGCCGCAAGTGTTCAGGGCGCAGGGCGAGCGACGGGCGCGGGTGGCGCTGCTCGCCGGCTGCGCCCAGCAGGTGCTGGACGGCAACATCAACGCGGCGACGATCCGCCTGCTGACGCGGCATGGCTGCGAGGTCATCGTCGCCGCCGGGGCCGGATGCTGCGGTTCGCTGACTTTGCATATGGGCCGCGAGGACGAGGCCATGGCGGCCGCCGCCGCCAATGTCCGGTCCTGGATGCGCGAGCGTCGTGGCGAGGGGCTCGACGCCGTGATCGTCAACGCCTCCGGATGCGGTACGACGGTCAAGGATTACGGCCATCTCCTTGGTCGGACCGAGCTCGCGGGCGAAGCGAAGGAGATCGCCGGCGTCGCCCGCGACGTCACCGAATTCCTCGCTGGGATCGGGCTTCGGCCGGCCGCACCGGAGCGTCCGCGCCTGCGCGTCACCTATCACGACGCCTGCTCGATGCAGCACGGCCAGCGCGTCACCCGGCCGCCGCGCGACCTGCTGCGCGCCGTGGGTTTCGAAGTGGTGGACGTGCCGGAGAAGCATTTCTGCTGCGGCTCGGCCGGGACCTACAACCTGCTCCAGCCCGCGACGGCCGAAACCCTGGGCCGGCGCAAGGCGGGCCATCTCGACAGCACGGCGCCGGATGTCGTGGCGGCCGGCAACATCGGCTGCCTGACGCAGCTGCGGCGCTATGTCGGCGCGCCGATGGCGCACACCGTCGAGCTCTTGGACTGGGCGACGGGCGGCCCGCTGCCGCCTGCCCTAGCCGGGGCGGCGCTGACGAACCGGCCCGCACCGGAGCCGGAGGAGGCGACGGCCGCGACTACCGCCCCGGCGCCGAACGACGACGCCGGCTTCTGGTGATCGGCCCAGGCACACGACAACAGAGGGGAGACGCCGGCATGGCGGAGGCATTCTTCAACGAGGTCGCGACGGCGATCGGCGCCGAGTGGATCAACCGCAGCGAGGAGACGCTGCGCCGCTATGGCGAGAACACCATGCCGGGCGGCGACCGGCGCCCGCTCGGCGTGGTCTATCCCGGCAGCACGGCCGAGGTGCAGGCGATTGTGAAGGCGGCGAACCGCCATGGCGTCGCGCTCTATCCGGTCAGCACCGGCAATAATATTGGCCTCGGCAGCCGCTCGGCGGTGCATGCCGGTCAGGTCGTGCTCGATCTCGGCCGCAGGATGAACCGCATCCTCGAGATCGACGAGACCTTGGCCTTCGCCGTGGTCGAGCCAGGCGTCAGCTACCAGGCGATGTATGACGAGCTGGTCCGGCGCGGCGACAAGTTCATGGTCGACGTCACCTCCGGCCCGCCGCAGGGCGGCATGCTCGGCAACGCGCTCGACAAAGGGGCAGGTTACGGCCCGTATTTCGACCATTTCGGCTTTTCCTGCGGCATGGAGATCGTGCTCGGCAATGGCGAGGTGCTGCGTACCGGCGACGGCGCACTCGCAGGCTCCGAGCTGCCGAACTGGCACGTCAGCAAGTACAGCTTCGGCCCGATCCTCGACGGGCTGTTCGCCCAGTCGAATTTCGGCATCGTCACGCGCATGGGCATCTGGCTGCTGCCGCGCCCGCCAGCGGTCCGCAGCTTCCACTTCACCTATCCGGACGATGACGACCTCGGCGAAATCGTCGATGTCTGCCGGGCGCTCAAGCTCTCCAACTTCGTGCCGACGCTGCTGCGCGTCGCCAACGATATCTATCTCTGCGGTTCCGAGCATCCGAGCCCGGAGTACAGCCCTGGCAATCGCGCGCCGATCTCCGACGCCGGCCGGCGGGCGTTGCGCGAGAAGGACAAACTCGGCGCCTGGACAGTGTCCGGCGCCTTCTACGGCCCGAGCATGGCGGCGCTCGAACCGCAGATCGAGCGCGTGCGCGCCGCCTTCGGCAAGTCCGGCAAGGCGACATATATCCCGCATGAGGAGGCGCTCGGCTTCCATGCGCTGCAGGTCGCGATCAACGCCTGCTCGGGGGTTCCGGGCGTCGGCGAGCTCGGCCTGCTGAAATGGCGCCCCGGAGGCGGCAATCTCTGGTTCCTGCCGGGCACGCCGATGGTCGGCAGCATCGCCAACGAGTGCCAGCGCATGGCGCGGCGCATCTATGCCGAGCACGGCATGGACTACATGATCATGAATGTCTGCAGCGCCCGCTTCGCGCGCGGGCTGCACGTCATCACCTTCGACCGCGAGAACCCCGACGAGAACGCCCGCGCCAACGCCTGCTACGAGGCGCTCGCCCGGGCCTATGCCGAGCGCGGCATCTTCGTCGGCCGCGCGCCGCTCGACTACCACGCGCTCCATATGGGCCAGGCCATGCCGGCTTTCCGCGACAGCTGCACGGCGATCAAGGCCGCGCTCGATCCGGCGGGCGTGATCGCGCCCGGGCGCTACGGCATCGGCTGAGAGCGATCCGATCAGGAAGGAACCAACGAAATGTCCAACATACTCAGGACCGCCGCGAGCGCGCTGGCGCTGCTATCGGCCCTTTCAACAACGGCGTCGGCCGATCCGGCCAAATCTATCAAGATCGGCCTGGTCACCACCTTGACGGGGCCGCCGGCGGTGCTCGGCCAGCACACCCGCGACGGCTTCCAGCTCGCGATCAAGCAGCTCGGCGGCAAGATCGCTGGCATTCCGGTCGAGGTAGTCGTCGTCGACGACGAGTTGAAACCCGAAGTCGGCATCCAGCGGGTGCAGCAGCTGATCGAACGCGAGAAGGTCGATGCCATCGTTGGCATCGTCTTCTCCAACATTCTGATGGCGACCGCCCGGCGCATGGTGGATGGCCAGACCGTCTTCATCGGCACCAATGCCGGCCCATCCCCGATCGCCGGCGCAAGATGCAGCCCCTATCTGTTCTCTGCCGCTTATCAGAACGATCAGAACGCCGAGGCGATGGGGCGCCACGCCACGCAGAAGGGCTATCGCAAGATCGTGGTCGTCGCGCCCAATTACCAGGCCGGCAAGGACGTCGTCGCCGGCTTCAAGCGAGAATACAAGGGCGAGATCGTCGACGAGATCTTCGTGCCGCTGACGCAGCCGGACTTCTCCAGCGATCTCGCCAAGATCGTGGCCGCGAAGGCCGACGCCGCCTTTGTCTTCATGCCCGGCGGCCTTGGCGTGACCTTCGTCAAGCAGTGGCGCCAGGCGGGCATCACGCTGCCGATGCTTTCGGCCCACACCATCGACGAGACCAACCTGCCGGCGCTTCAGGACGCGGCGGTGGGCACGTCAGGCGTCACCAACTGGTCGCCCGCGCTTGAAGTGCCGGCAAGCCGCAGCTTCGTCGAGGCCTTCAAGGCGGAGTACAAATACACGCCCGCCAACTATGCCGCGCACGCCTATGACGCGGCGACATGGTTGAACGCCGCGGTGACGGCGCTGAAGGGCGAGATCGCGGACCGGACGAAGCTGATCGACGCGCTGCGCAAGGCGAAGTTCGAATCCGTGCGCGGGCGCTTCGAGATCGGGACGAACCAGTTCCCCATCCAGGACTATTATCTCGTCTCGGTGAAGAAGCGCGAGGATGGCAGCTTCGCCACCGAGATCGAGAGCAAGATCGTCGAGGGGCTGCCCGATGCCTACGGCAAGGAGTGCAAGATGCCGTTCTGATAGTCTGATAGGACGGGACGGCAGCGCCGGAAGCGGGGATAGGGTTATCGGACGTGGCATGACGTTGCCCCCTATTTGCCCTCGTTCATAACTGGACTCTGTTCTCGCTGTGGTCCGTCCTGGACCGGGTTGCAAACTCGTTGGGGGTGAGGCCGCCAAGGCTCGTGTGCGGCCGGCGGGCGTTGTAGTCCGTTCTCCATTCTTCGATCAGCCGGCGAGCGGTCGGCAGGTTGCGGAACAGGTGCTCGTTGAGACATTCGTCCCGGAAGCGACCATTCAGGCTCTCGACGAAGCCGTTCTGCATCGGCTTGCCCGGCGCGATGTAGTGCCACTCGACCTGGCTATCCTCCTGCCATTGCAGGATCGCCCGCGAGAGGTCAGCTCGGTGCCGTTGTCGCTGACGACCATGAGCGGCCGGCCGCGCAGGGCGATGAGCACATCGAGTTCGCGGGCGACCCGCTGGCCGGAGAGCGAGGTGTCGACGACGAGCGCCAGGCACTCTCGCGTAAAGTCGTCGACGATGACCAGCACGCGGAAGCGCCGGCCATCAACCAGTTGGTCCGCGATAAAGTCGAGGCTCCAGCGCTGGTTCGGCCCCTGTGGCACGGCCATCGGCGCCCGCGTTCCCAGCGCGCGCTTGCGCCCACCACGCCGGCGCACCGTCAGCCGCTCCTCACGATAGAGCCGGAACAGCTTCTTATGGTTCAGCGCGACACCGTCCCGCCGCAGCAGGATGTGCAGGCGCCTGTAGCCGAACCGCCGCCGCTGACCCGCCAGGGTCTTCAGGCGCTCCCGGATCGTCGCGTCGTCGGACCGACGCGAGGCATAGCGATAGGTCTTCGGGTCAAGCCCAATCAGGCTGCACGCCCGACGCTGCGAGTAGCTCTTCTCTTCGATGGCCCAGGTCACAAACGCTCTCCGCGATCCGGGCTTCAGAAGTTTTTTCCAAGCGCCTCGCGCAACGTCGCGACGTCGAGCATCGACTCCGCCAGCAGCTTCTTGAGCTTCCGGTTCTCGTCATCGAGCGCCTTCAGCCGACGGGCGTCCGATACCTCCATCCCGCCAAAGCGATTGCGCCAGTTGTACAAGGTGGCGTCGCTGATTCCGTGTTTCCGGCAGATATCCGCTACCGCGACCCCGGCCTGATGCTCCTTCAGGACCGCGATGATCTGCTCTTCGCTAAACCGGCTCTTCTTCATCTCCGTCTCCCTCCGACGGAGTCCAATTCAAACCGAGGGCGCTTCAGGGGGCAACGTCAGGCAGCTTGCAGGTTGATCGCGTCAAGCTGTTGCCTCCGAGTTTTGGAGGCATCTCCTTCGGCGATCTTCGCTTCTTGGAGCAATCGCATTTCGGCTTCTAGCGCGACGTGTGCCGCCAAGCTGACTGTTTCAACTCATGCCAAGCGACAACATTGTCGATCCAAATGGCCTTTCACCATGACCGTCATCGATATCCGGTTCCGGGCAATCACTCACGGTCTGCTACATGGCGCACAGCAGCGCCATCGAGCGTGCGCCCGGTCGATCTACCGCTTCACACCCTACCCCGGATTCCGCAGATAGCTCCGGATCGCGTCGGGCATGACGTAGTCGATCTCGCGGCGGACTCCCCAGAACTCCGAGCGCGGCCTGTCCTGCGAAGGCCTTGGGCGTCTTGGGCGCCTTGGCCTCGCGCAGCATGCGGCACATCTTGGCGGCGATGTCGCCCTGCGGCGTCGTCTTCGTCATCGACCATGACAAATCTCGTCGCCGAACACGCAAATGCCGTCGGCGGAGGGCGCGGCGGCTTGGCGTTCGGTCACAATTCGTGAGCGTTCCCGATGTCTAGCGGATCAGCGTCATTGGCTCGACGGCGTTGTCAGGCACATCCGCCTTGCGGCGCGGGTCAGCCATCGGCGCAAGGGCGCTTCAGATCTTCCAAGCCGCGGTGCGCCCGGGCTGGACCGCGTCGGCAAGCTGGTAGCCGCTCTCGTGGCCGAGGATGTTGACGCCTTTGCCGTCCGGCGAGACCGGACGCCACGCTCCCGAGATGTCGGAAGAGGGCACGCCGGTGTGAGCGAAGCGGGCCCAGCTCGCCAGCATCAGCTCGGACAGCTTGGCCTCGGCCTGCCCGGCTCCCACCTTGGCGCTGAAGAACGGGTGGCGATAGGTGCCGAAGACGAACGGGATCTCGGCTGTGTGCGGCACGCCGCGCGCCGGCGGCGCGAGGGGATGATCGAATTCATAGAGATAGGCGGCGTGCCCGGCCCGCGCATGGCGCCTGGCGGCCTCGAGTGCGCGCAGGCGAAAGACGATGTCGCCATAGGCGGCGATCCAGAGGCTTTTCGGAGCATCGCCCTCGGCCGGCGCGGCGGTGGAACGATAGGCCTCGACGATCTCAGCCACCGGCAGATGTGCGGCCTCCGGGCGATAAATCGCGATCAGGTCGCGGATCATCGCCTGCAACTCGGCCTCCGTCTGCGGCGACTTCGGTCCGCCCACAGCCTTGCCGTCGGGATTGACCAAGTCGTACCAGAACACGCCTTCGTCGCGCGTGGTGCCGATCAGCGCGGGGACAGCCGGCAATTGCCCGTCACGTGGCCAGGCCGTCAGCACCTTGCCATCGAGCACAGGCAGGATCGGCGGGCGTCCGAGCGAGCGCACCATGGCGGGGTCGCGCCCCAGCTGAAGCTCGGCGTCGTGAAGTTGCCGGGCGGGAAGTTCACGTAGGCCGGCGATGCTGGTGCCGAGCCGCTTTGCCAGCGCCTCCGCATAGGCAGCGGCGGTGTCGAGTTCAGGAAAGCCCGGGGCGCCGTGCAGCGAGCCGCTCTGAAGGATGACCTTGTCGAACAGCCCGGCATTGGCGGGGTTCTGCGCGATCGTCGCGACGCTCTGCCCGCCGGCCGACTGGCCGAAGAGCGTCACCCGCGCCGGATCGCCGCCGAAGGCGGCGATGTTGTCCTTCACCCAGCGCAGCGCCGCGATCTGATCCTGATGCCCCCAATTCGCAAGGGTGCCCGAGCGCTCGTCCGTGAGCGCGGGATGCGCCAGCCAGCCCAGCGCGCCGAGCCGATAATTCACCGTCACCACGACGACGTCGCCGCGCACAGCCAGCGCTGCGCCGTTCGTGCCGGCGACGAGGCCGTGGCCGGTGCGCCAGGCGCCGCCATGGAGCCAGACCATCACCGGCCGCTTGCCCTGGGCGGAGGGCGTCCAGACGTTGAGGAAGAGGCAGTCTTCCGATTGCGGATCGGCGCCGTCGTAGAGCCAGGCGGCCGCGCCCGCCAGGGTCTGGATCGAGGCTGCGCCCGGCTTGCTCGCGTCGCGCATGCCGGCCCAGGGCGCGGCCGGCTGCGGCGCGCGATAGCGTAGCGGCCCGACGGGGGCGGCGGCGTAGGGAATGCCGAAGAAAGCGGCGGCGCCGTCTTGCACGAAGCCCTGCAATTTGCCGCTCGCGGTCTCGACCACCGGCACATTCTGCGCCAGCGCGGCAGCGGCGAGCGTGCTCGACAAGCCTACCAGAACAGTCCTTCGATCGATCGGAAACATCGCCAGATCCCCTGAGCTTCTTAGTTTGTGGCTATGGAGGATAACGGGGTCAGGAAGCCCGCCTAGCTCACGCTGTAGCTGATACCCCGGAAACGATAGCCATTTTGTCAAACGGCGCTCAACGTTGCCCCCACCGGCATCCAAACAAACGCACGCCGAAACACAGTCAGGCAGTCGCTCAGGATCGGTGTGCCGGTATGGATTCGGTCATATCACCGGCGATGATCAGGGCAGCTCCTCAGACGAACGAGACGCCGATCGCGCCGAGTGGTCCGTAGTCAGCATGGATCACGTCTCCGGCCGCGACGTCGACCGGCCGTGTGAACGAGCCTGCAAGGACAATCTGACCTTTCTCGAGCTTCGCCCCGACCACCGCGAGCTTGTTGACCAGCCAAGCGATGCCGGCTGCAGGGTGACCCATGATCGCGGCCGAGACTCCAGATTCCTCGATGATGCCGTTTTTGGCCAGCGTCGCTCCTACCCAACGCACATCGATATCGAAGGGGCGAATCATTCGCCCGCCCACGACGACGCCGCCAGACGCCGCATTGTCGGCGATCGTGTCGGTGATGGCGCGAGGAACCTCCGTCCGGTAATCGATAATTTCGAGCGCTGGCACGACGTACTCGGTGGCGCGCATCACGTCGTAAATCTGGGTTCCGGGCCCCTCCAGATCCGACCCCATGACGAAGGCGAGCTCAACTTCCAGGCGCGGCTTCAGGAAGTTCGCAGCCGGAATCTGGGCGCCGTCGCGATACATCATCGAGTCGAGCAGATGACCGTAGTCCGGCTCGGTGATCTTGGAGGCCATCTGCATTGCCCGCGAGGTCAGACCGATCTTGTGACCGATCTGGCGGGCGCCTTTGGCAAGATGCATCTCGGCCCAGAGCCGCTGGATGACATAGGCATCCTGCAACTCGATCGCCGGATAGCTCTTGCTGAGCTGAGGGATGATCTTTTTGTCCTGTTCGGCCCGGTAAAGATCGGCAGCACCCTGGCGGCGTTCTTCGTCTGTCAGCATTGGTTGGCTCTGTCGCTGGGCGTTATTAAGGGTCGATACGGGCGGTGATGGCTGCAAAGGGCGAGTCAAGCTTCCGCGACGCAGTCGATCTCGAGCAGGAAGTCCTTGCGCGGCAACCGCGCTTCGACAGTCGTGCGAGCCGGCCAGCCGGACTGGTCGGGGCCGAAGAACTCCTTGTAGATCTCGTTCATCTCATCGAAATCGGCACGCCGGTCGAGGTAGATATTGACCTTGGCGATCTTGTCGACCGAGCTGCCGGCATATTCGAGCGTTGCCTTGATATGCTGCAGTGCGAACCGCATCTGCTGGGCAAAATCGCCCTGGGGGATTTTGACGTTCTCGTCGTAGCCGGGGAAACCGGAGACGAAGATCAGATTGCCGACCTTGACCGCGTTGGAGTGCGGCGACTTGGACCGCGGCAGGGCGGGATTGTTGATGATGGTGCGAGCCATTTCGGTTTCCTGTCGCTGAGATGAGGGAGCCATTCGACGCCTGCCGTCAGAGTGTCGAGCCAGGCTCCAGTTCGATGAAGCGTTGCCGAAAGATTTCTGGCGTTACGCCGCGGTGATGCTTGAAGAAGCGGACGAAATGCGACGGGTGGGAGTAGCCCAGTCCGTAAGCGATCTCCTTGATCGAGCGCTTGGTGTAGAGCAAAAGCCTCGTCGCCTGGCCGAGCAGCGCGGTCTGAACAATGTCCTTGGCCGAGCGGCCGAGCGCGCGCTTGCAGGCGGTGTTGAGCGCATAGGGCGTCGTCGACAGCCGGGCCGCGAACGACTCCACCGTGTGGGGCGTATCGGGCGGCCTGCCCGATCTTCCCGTGAGTTCAAGTTCGGTTTCCAGGCATTCCCGGAAGCGGTTGAAAAGGTCGGCGGTGCCGGCCGTAGAGCGTGTCGCGTGATTGTCGATCGGTTTCGCCGACGCGATCGCCGCATTGAGTTCGAGGAGACATGCGCCGAAGAGATAGCGAACTGTCTCGCGGCTGCGCCCGTGGTCGGCCGCGAATGTCTCGGCGATCAGAGAGATGAGCTTGCGCAGGTGTTCGGCAGTCGCGTCGTCTCGCAACTCGGTCAGGCGCAGTGCGGTCAGCCGCGCCAATGCCGATCTGACCGGGCTGTTGTCCAGAGCCAGGCCGGCCACGAAATCCGATGACACGCTGATGACATAGCCAACGCTGCCGGGTTCGTAGGTGAACTGGTGAACGACATTGGCCGGCGTGAAAACGCAGCATGGCCCTGCCGCGGTCGCCGCGTATCCGTCATGCTCGAAAGCGCAGCTGCCGGCGAATGCGATCGAGAGCTGGTGAAAATCCGGATGCCGGTGCAGGCCGATCCGCCAGTTGTTGGGGATATTACGGGTGGCGAAAGGCTCGATGTGAAAAAAACCGAAGCTCTCGGCTGTCCAGTTCTCTCCGTAGAGATAATAGGCCGGGACATTGAGCGCGCGCCGAGCGGCGCCGGAGGCAGCCGGAACATTCCTCGAACCCGGAGATTTCGGTGTCCCATCGGCCATGATTGTCAGGCCTTGTCCGCCGCAACGATCCCTGCCGGCAGACCCTCTCCGACACGCCACACGGTCGGGATCGTTCGGCCGGGATCCTGAGCCCAGGCTTTCCACGCCGCCTGAACCTTGGTGAGATCGGTTTCGATGTTGGTGATCAGGAACTCGCCCCTGAATTCGAGGTTTCCAGCCTCGTCATACCATTCCAGCGCATCGACTTCTCCAGGCTGGCGATAGCGCTCGATCACGAGGCCGATGCAGCCCTCCGGACGCTGCGGCGAATGCCTGACATGGGACGGCAACAGGTACATCTCGCCCTCTCGCACCACAACCTCGGAGCGCTTGCGCGTGACCGGGTCGATCAGTTTCAGCGTCACGTCGCCACGCAGCTGGATGAAGAGTTCCTCGCCGGGATCGTCATGATAGTCCGGGCGGTAGTTCGGCCCGCCGACCATCATGACGAGCAGGTTCTGCCAGCTCTTCTTCCAGAATTGAAGATTGCCGATCGGCGGCTTCAGATTGTGACCGTTCTCCTTGATCCATTCGTCGAGATTGATCGGCAGGTCGTCTGCATTGTTCGACACGATGGTCTCCTCGCTTATCCGTTGAAGATGCCGGCCTTAGCCTCCGGCCGCGCCGGCCGTCGAAAGGGGCAGCCCGATCCCGATCGGCCCGAGGCCGTGATAGCCGCGATTGAAGTACATCAGGGGCGCCTGCTCAGGTCTGGCTTCCGCCGAATAGACGCGCGCGAACATGATGTTGTGCGTGCCGAACTCCTTGATCTCGGCGATACTGCAATCGAGCGTCGCAACGGCGTTGTCGAAGACTGGCGCGCCGGTCTTCCGCGTCGACCAGCTCACCCTTCTGAAACGCGCCTCCATATCGTCGCCGGCCTGACCAGCGAAGGAGGCGGAGAGTTCGCCCTGATCGGCGTTCAGAAGATTCACGCACAGCACCAGATTGGTCTTGAAGGCCTGATTGGTGCGGCTGTCTTTGTGAACGCAGACGAGCACGGTCGCCGGCTCATCCGTGACCGAGCAAACGGCGGTACAGGTAAATCCGCACCGGCCGCCCGGCCCGTCCGTCGTGATGACGGATACTGCCGCGCCGAAGCGGGACATGGCGGTGCGAAAGGTATTGCGATCGACGTGCATGACATCAACCGTTCAGCCTGCCGAGAATGCTGACGTCCTCATTGCTGTGATAGCCCGGAGCGACCCAGCCGTTCTCGTCGTAATCGTTCATGCAGGCGGTTGCCAACGCCTCCATTTCGGCAAGTGCGCCGGAGCCTCGCGCCTGCATCAGGGCCTGCATCCGGATCGCTTCGTGGTTGCCGGCATAATTGCGCTCGTAGAGTTCGTGGCGCGAGCCGAACTCGGAGCCGACCGCATCCCAGAGCGCCTTCATGATCTTGATGCGCTCCTTGTAGTCGATGCCGTTGGAGCCGCGCGAATAGCGGGCCAGATAGGCATCGACTTCGGGGTTCTTGAAGTCGCGCGGGCTCGACGGCAGGTAGATCAGGCCCGATGCGACGATCTGTTGGATGATCGATCGGATCGCCGGATAGGCTTCGGTCGCAAAGATGCGATAGGCCGAACCCGCCTTGACGTTGGGCAGGTACGCGTCGCCGTGCCACTTGTCAGGCACCGCCGACATCGCGTCGGTGAGCGACCAGAACAGATTGCGCCAGCCAATGATCTCGCCGAGTTGGACCTGGACGCCGCGGAACTCGTCTGTCCCGCAAGCGCGCAATGCCTTCTGCAGCAGCCCGATGATGAAGTCGAGTTTCACCGACAAACGGGTGCAGCTTTGGAAGGTAAAACCGTTCAGGAAGCCCGATTGCGGGTAGAACTTCCGCAGCATATTGATGTCGCGATGCACGAACACGTTCTCCCAAGGGATGAACGCGTTGTCGAAGATGAAAATCGCATCGTTCTCGTCGAAACGGCTGGTCAGCGGATAGTCGAAGGGCGAGCCAGTCGCCGCCGCCGCCAACTCATAGGAGGGTCGGCAGATCAGCTTGATGCCGGGCGTGTCCATCCGGGCCATGAACATCACCGCGAGACTGTCGTCGGTGATCTCTGCCGCCATATTCTGGCCGAGGAAATTATACTGCGTCAGCGCCGAGGAGGTCGCGACCACCTTGGCGCCGGAAACGTAGATGCCGGCATCGGTCTCCTTCTCGATGCGCACATAGACGTCTTTCACGTCGTCCGCCGCCTTGTTGCGGTCGATCGGCGGGTTGACCAACGTGTGGTTGATGAACGGAACCGCCTCCTGGGCGCGCGCATACCAGCCGCGCGCATTATCGGCGAACTTGCCGTAGAAATCGGCATTCGCGCCCAGCGTGTTGGTGAAGCTCGCCTTGTAGTCGGGGCTGCGACCCATCCAGCCATAGGTCTGTCGGGACCAGGCTGCGATCGCATCGCGCTGCGCGATCAGATCCTCGCTCGAACGGGCGTAGCGGAAGAAGCGATGCGTGTATCCGCCGGAGCCGGTGTCGGTTTGCGTGGTGAGCACAGGCTTCGTCTTCGGGTCGTGCAGCGCATCGTAGAGCTTCGCGATCGAAACGGCCGAATTGCGGAATGCCGGGTGCTTTGTCACATCCTTGACGCGCTCGCCATAAATGTAGATTTCGCGGCCGTCGCGGAGCGATTCCAGATATTCGGCACCCGTGAACGGCCGCTTCTTGTCGGCACGGATGTCTTCAGGATTATCGGCCATGCGTTTCTCTCCCAAACATCTGCAGCATGGTGAAGCCGCTGCCCATTCGTCCGATCATCTCGAATGTTCGCCATGTCCGCGACCGGTTCGGATGGCCAATCCTTGAGATGCGATAGCCATGAATTGAACGTCGGAGCCCGGCAGCCTCAGTGCCCTCCGACGCCGAGGAATTGTTCGATGACGCCGGGCTCCGTGCCGAGATCGGCCCGCGTACCGGTCCAGGCGATCTGGCCACGCTCCATGATCAGCACATGCGTCGCGAAATCGAGGGCGCTCTGAATTCGCTGCTCGACCAGCAGGATCGTCATCTCGCCGCTCGCGGCGAGCGTCGACAAACCGGACATCAACTCCTCGCAGATCACCGGTGCCAGCCCCTCGAGAGGTTCGTCGAGCAGCAGGACGGTGGGGCGGCCGAGGATCGTTCGGGCTGTCGACAGCATCTGCTGCTCTCCGCCGGAAAGCTGATTGCCGAAGTTCCGCCGCCGCTCCTTCAGGCGCGGAAACATCGCGTATGCTTCCTCGATTGCCGGACGAGCTCGGTCCTTCAGCCCGACGAAAAGATTCTCCTCGACCGTCAGCGAAGGGAATACGCAGCGCGCCTGCGGTACGTAGCCCAGGCCGGCACGGGCGCGGCGATACGGCTCCATGCGAGCCAGATCGAGATTGCCGATGCGAATGCGCCCCGCGAGCAACCTGGTGTGGCCGGCCAGCGTCGCCAGCAGGGTCGTCTTGCCGACGCCGTTGCGGCCGAGGATGGCCAATCGCGCTCCGGCAGGCACCGTAAAGGTCACGCCTTCGAGGATCCGGGTCGGGCCGTAGCCGGCGGCGACGCCCTCGACGTCAAGCGGCGCTGCGGTCATCGGCGTAACTTCCCAGATAGGCTTCGCGCACACGCTGATGTCCCGTCACCTCCGACGGAGAACCGTCAAAGATGACGGCGCCGGCTGCCAGAACCACCACGCGCGTTGCGAAGCGGAAGACGAGATCCATGTCGTGGTCGATCATCAGAACGGCGAGTTCCGGCGACAGAGAGGTGAGCGCCGCGTCGATGAGTGGCGTGTCGCTCTGCGGGACTCCGGCCGCCGGTTCGTCGAGCAGAAGAACTTTCGGCTTCAACGCCAGTGCCAACGCGATTTCGAGCAGGCGCTGCAGCCCATAGGCGATCTCGGCTATTTTGCGATCGGCGACCGATCCCAGCGCGAACAGGCCAAGCAGTTCGTCGATCTCGGCCGAGACCTGCGCATTAGCCCGATAATCGCCAAACATCCGTCCCGCGATCCCCCGGCGTTGCATAACGGCAAGTCCGAGATGCTCGCGCGGCGTCATGCTGGGGAACAGCCGGGTTACCTGGAACGAGCGCACGAGCCCCAGTCGAACCCGCCTGGTCGGTTCGAATGTGGTGGCATCGACACCCCCGAGCAGCACACGGCCGCCATCCGGGCGAAGATGTCCGGTGACGAGATTAACGAAGGTGGTCTTGCCCGCACCGTTGGGCCCGATCAGAGCCACGCGTTCACCGGCGGCGATGGTGATCGACACATCCTGCGTGACGGCCAGGCCACCGAAGCTCTTCCGTAGCTTCTCGACATGCAGCAGCGCCGTCATTGACCGCCTGTCCTGATCCGGGCGACGAGTGCGGCTGCCCCGCCATAGAGTCCCTTCGGCGCGAACAGGACGACCACGACCAGCAACGCGCCGACGATGGTCAGCCAGTGGAACGGATTTGCCGCGGAGACGAGGTCCTCGAAGAGCACGAAGCTCACCGCGCCGATGAGCGCGCCGTACAACGTGCCCGTACTCCCGACGACCAGCATCACGAGAGACTGCGCCGAAAGCTGGAAGCTCAGGCTGTCGAGGCCGACGACCTGAGTTGAGATGGCCGTCATTGCACCGCCGACGCCGGCCACGGCGCCGGAAATCACATAGGCTTTGAGAAGCGTACCCCGGACGGATGCTCCCATCGCCCGCACGCGGACAGGGTCTTCCTTGGCGCCGCGGCACAACATTCCGAAGGGCGAGCGTGTCACTATCCGCAGGAGAAGGAAGATAATCGCCAGCAGAGCCACGGCCAGGCCATAGGCGGTGCGCCCCCAGAGATCGAATGCGAACAGCCCGAAGATCGGCGCCGGCTCGATTCCGGCCAGACCATCGCTTCCGCCCGTGTAGGCAGAAGCCTTGTTGGCGATCTGCTGAAGCATTTGCGCGATCGCAATTGACAGCACGAGTTGCGTCAGACCATGGCCGCGCAGGATCACCGCGCCCGATAGCGCGGCCATGATGGCGCCGCCGATCGCGCCGAGGCCGATCATCAACAGCGGATCGTGGATACCCCAGCGAACCGCGGCGATGCCGGCCAGATAGGCACCGGCGCCGAAGAGGGCGGACTGGCCCAGGGTCGCGACACCGCAATAGCCGGTGATCAAGTCGAGCGACAATACCAGCAGGGCAATTCCGATGATGCGCGTGAGCAACGAGAGGTTGTTCGGAAACAGAAGGTAGCCGACAGCCGCGAGAGCCAGGATGAGGCCGATCCCGGCGAAATCCCGCAAGAGCCAGTTTTTTCGTGCTGCGGGCGCTGCCCCGATGGAAATATCCGACATTTATGCAGCCCTGCCGAATAGACCGTTCGGATACAGCGAAACGACGACGACGACGGCGAGATAGGAGAAGAACTCGCCATATTCCGGCACGAGGAAACGCCCGGTGGTGTCGATCGCCCCGAGGAGCAGACAGGCGAGCAAGGCGCCCTGGATCGAGCCCGCGCCGCCGATCGACACGACGACCAGGAATGTCACCATGTAGCGGAGCGCGTAATAGGGCTCGATCGGCAGCATTTGTGCCCCGACGATGCCGCCAAGGGCTGCCAGCCCGACCGCGACGGCGAAGCTGGCGGCATAGACCAGCTTCGCATTCACGCCGAGCGACCCCGCCATGGCGGCGTCGTCGACCGTTGCCCGGATCCGAATGCCGAAAGCGGTCCTTTCGAGCAGGTACCACAGCGCGATCGCCACGCCGCCGCCGACCGCGATGGCGAAGAGCTTGTGGGCCGCGATCGAACGGAAGCCGAGATCGACCGGACCCCGGAGGAATTCGGGCAGCGGGATGACCTTCAGCGTCGGACCCAGAAGGTAGTTGGCAATGCCGATGATGCAAAAGGTGATGCCGATCGTCATCAGCACCTGCGTGAGTTCAGGTGCGCCGTAAATGCGCCTGTAGAGGAGGCGCTCGATCGGAATGGCCGCGATGACCGTGATGCCGACCGCGATCAGGATGGCGCTCGCATAGCCGAAGCCCAGCTCTTGCGTGGCATGGGATGCGATATAGCCGCCGACCATCGCGAAGGCGCCATGCGCCAGATTGACGACCCGCATCAATCCCATGGTGATCGACAGGCCGATCGAGATGACAAACAGCACCATGCCATAGGCAAGCGCATCGATTGCGACACTGAAGAAGGTCTGCACCGCTCCACTCTCCGCCTTTCCCCGCGCTGGCCGGACAGCCCGGCCCGAGCGCGTCCTGGTGATCTAGGCGGCGATCACTTGGCGGCGGCCAGGCCGGGGTCGCCCTGCTTCTCGAAGGTCGCGATCTCCTTGTTGATGTAGCGTCCGTCCGGCGTCTTGCTGACTTCGCGCAGATAGATGTTCTGCGTGATGTGCCGCGTTGCAGGATCGATCGAAACCGGGCCGCGCGGGCTTTGCCAGATCAGGCCCTTGATCGCTTCGACGGCCTTTGCCGCATCCTGCTTGCCGCCGGTGGCTTCGATCATCTTGTAGATGACGTGCATACCATCGAAGGCGCCGACCGCCGGAAACGACAACTCCTGGGCATTGCCGATGGCCTTGCTCGCCGCTTCGACGAACACCCTGTTCTCGGGCGAGTCATGCGACACCGAGTAGTGGAACGTCGTCTGAATGCCGAGCGCGGCATCACCCAGCGCGGGCAAATCCGATTCCTGGGTCAAATCGCCCGGCGAAAGGAACCTGATGCCGGCCTTGGCAAGATCATTCTCGTTATAAGCTTTGACGAAGCCGAGAGTTGTCGGCCCGGACGGAAGAAAGGCGAAGATGGCGTCAGCGCCCGTGCCGCGGACCCGCTGCATGATCGGGCTGTAGTCCGTGGTCGAGAGCGGCATGCGGATCGAATCGATCACCTGTCCCCCGAGCCCTATGAAAGCCGTCTTGAAAGCGGTTTCGGCATCGACGCCAGGACCGTAATCGCTGACGATCGTCACGACTTTGCCGATACCCTTGTCCCTGGCGACCTTCGCCATGGGCGTCGAGGTCTGCCACATGGTGAAGGAGGTCCGCACCACGAGCGGGCTTCGGGTTACGATCATCGAGGTGCCGGCATTCATGACGAGCATGGGGACGTTGGCCTGCTCGAGGATCGGCACAACCGCCAGCGCGTCAGGCGTGAAATAGAAGCCCGCGAGATACTGGACGCCTTCCTTGACCACGAGTTCCTGGGCACGGGCCTTGGCCTGCGCCGGATCGGCCTGCGGCAGATCGCGATAGATAATCTCGATCTCTTCGGCGCCGACCTTGCTGCCGTTCAACGCCATGTAGGCATCGATGCCGGCTTTGAAATTCTTGCCCTGGCTGGCGAACGGCCCGGAGAATGGCCCGATGACACCGATCTTGACTTTGGCCTCGACGGAACTCGCCAAGGCAAGGAAAGCCATGGCAACAACAGATGATCGCCGGATCATTCGAAATCCCCCGTGTTAGCCATCTTGCGAAAGCTGCTTAGTTTGTGGCTATGGAGGATAACGGGGTCAGGAAGTCCGCCTAGCTCACGCTGTAGCTGATACCAGGGAAACGATAGCCATTTTCTGGGACCGGCGTTGATGGCAGGCCGCAAATGCCCGCTGTCTGCAGGTTCGACGGATGTATTCCGCCGGACTCGTCTTCCGGCGGAGATGATGCCGCCTGACGCCGAATGGCTGTCGTTTGCGTCCCGCGGAACGCCTCATATTGCTCGCGTTCGCGCTCATGCACTCACGCGCCCGATCTCGATCACGCACTGAGGGCCAATGGGGCCGGCAGCAGTAACCCTGTAATCGGCCAAGGCGGTCATCTGAGCGAGTTCACACCAGCGAGGCGGGGCAGGGGGCTTCTTTGCCCGCAGCATGGCCCCGCAAGCTGCTGAGATGCATCGGCGTTCTACCACCCGTCGGACAGCGGTCGGGCAGGTAGGCGCAAATTCACAAGTCCCTCACTTCAGAGGGAATTTTGATCGAGGCGTGATCTATCGTGACCCAGAATGCCGTGGGGTACGAGCGGGATGAGTCTCCTCGGGAGGGAATGGGAATCTATCGCGCCATGAATGGCGCGATAGCTTTCGTCGCAACGCCTAGTCAACCACAGCCTTCACCGGGCGCGTCTTGCGTTGGCGGACGTTCGGGCCAGGCGCGATCTTCGTGCCCCCTGCCAGATATGCCTGTCGGCGCTGTTCGAGCCACACCTCGACCTCTTCCAGACCCCACACCACGCAGCGGGGCGTAAGATTGAAGCGGCGCGGGAACCCGCCTCGTTTTTCCATCTCATAGATCGTGCTGTCGGCGAGCGAGACGATCAGCCTGAGTTCATGCCGCCTGATGGTTCGCGGCAGACCGGTCAATACCGTTGCGGGGCCGGAGTAGCCCACGGGATCGCTGTCCTCGTCCTCTTGGAGTGGCATCATCAGGATGCGTACCCGCCTTGGTTTCTTCGTAGTCATCGTCTGTCCCCGGTTCTAGTGGGAAGGAGGACGGATACCGGGCTTGCGTTGGCGGGCTCGCAAAGAAGCCTTCGCGGGGGCAGGGCATCGTTCCCAAGGGCAGGGCGGGATGATACAAAGTCTCGGACGATAGGCTTGAGAATCCGAGCTTTCATATCGAAATCAGCCCCGCCGGCGATCCGACCCAGATCCTGGATGAGTGCGTGATGTGCGCTGGGTGACGGTACTTTTCGAGGTTGGTCACGTTAGTTGCAGAGCCGCCGTGAGGGGCATAAATCGTCCGATCGATCCCGATAGTTGGTGAAACGTCAGAAATTTTTTGCGGGAATTTTCCCTTTAATATCAATACCGTAGTTTTTTAGCGGCCCGAGTGTCGGATTTCCAGGCTGAAAACAAGAAAAAACCCTGCTAGATCAATCATCTAGCCGGGTGAAAAACAATAGAGTGGGAGTGACGGATACAAACGGCGGCAATAGCGTAGGTTCGGCGGCGATTTGCGTTGCCGCGTGCAGTTACCGCTTTAATCCGTTTCTCGCTTTTCACTGAGATGCTTGCGGTCTCCATTTTTGAATTCGTAGATTTGATCTGCGTAAACTTCTAGCATGATGTAAAGCTGCTTCGACGACCCAGGGTACTTTGGCGCAGAACAGCGTGCAGATCGGCTGGTCGGCTAAGCCGAGTTGACGTGCGGCGACTGCGCCGCGGTGAAGCGTGCTGTGGGGCCGGCTGTGCATAGCACAGCGCATGCCGGCGCGCGGGGAGAACCCTTCGGAAAGCTGCGATGGTGTCGTGCTCCCCCTGGCCTGGCACAAGGATCGATCTCGTGGCCGAGGTTTGACTGAGCCCTCTTCGGAAGTCAGATTGAAATCAAAATAAGATCAACCTGGGAGGGATGCGGTTGTAGTCGGTGCAAGCCGACTCACAGGTTCAGTTCATCAGCGCTGGAACCCCTCGCGCCGCGCCTTGCTCGCGGGCGCCGGGGCTTCTGTTGCTTTGCCGAGGATCGGGCTCGCCGGATAGCCCTTCCACTTCGGATTGACGCCCGTCTTCCTGACCTCGGACCTGCAACTGCTCGAAGCGCTGCAGCATTATCTGACCGACGCCATGGGCGTCGAGGTCCAGCTCGTTCTCAAGCGGACCTATCAGGAGATCACCTCGCAACTGCTCTCCGGACTGCTCGATGCAGCCTGGATCTGTGGGTTTCCCTTCGTGGCCTATCGCCGCGAGCTGGCCGGCTGCAGCGCCGGCTCCACCCGGACGCAGCGCACGATCCGACCTTCGCCCAGCATGACGGCCGGCGGCAAGCTCGTCCGGCAAGCGTCGCCCGCATGCTTGCAGCGCGGCACGAAGGAGCAAGAGGATGGCGGCTCGTTCAGCGCCCGCGGCGCGCCGGGGATGGCCTCGAGCCCCTCGCCCTTCTTCGCGCCGTGCAGGTTCGCCGCGAGCAGCCCCCTGGTATAGGGGTGCTGTGGATTGCTGATCAGCTCGCGCACCGTGCCGGTCTCGACGATCTGGCCAGCATACATCACCGCCAGCCGGTCCGAGACCTCGACGGCGACGCCGATGTCAAGGCCTGACGGCGGCCATTGCCAAGCGCCCTCGGGCATCGCAGGGATAGGCCATGCGCATCCTGCTCCTGAACCCCAACACCACCGAGGCGATCACCCAGCGCCTGCTCGCTGCCGCCCAAGCTGTGGCCGCACCGGGCACCGAGATCGTGCCGCTGACGGCGCCGCGCGGCGTGCCCTATATCGCGACGCGCGCCGAGGCGCAGATCGGTGGCGCGGTCGCGCTCGAAATGCTGGCGGGGCATCACGACAAGGTTGATGCCGCCGTGATCGCGGCCTTCGGCGATCCCGGGCTGATGGGCGCGCGCGAGCTCTTCGACATTCCCGTCATCGGCATGGCCGAGGCGGCGATGCTGACCGCCTGCATGCTCGGTCGCCGCTTCGCCATCGTTACCTTCGCCCGCGCGCTCGGCCCCTGGTACGCGGAATGCGTCGAGATGCATGGGCTGGCCGGCCGCTGCTCCGGCATCCGCATGCTCGACGAGGGCTTCTCGGACATTGCCGACGTGCAGGAGGAGAAGGAGGCGGTCATCGTTCAGCTTGCACAGCGCGCGGTCGTCGAGGATGAGGCCGATGTCGTCATCCTCGCCGGCGCGCCGCTCGCCGGCCTGGCAGCGAAGGTGGCGGATCGCATCCCGGTTCCGGTCGTCGACCAGATGGGCGCAGCGCTGAAGCAGGCCGAGGCGCTGGTCGCGCTCAAGCCGCGCAAGGCGAGTGCCGGCACCTTCCGGCGGCCTGATCCAAAGCCGACGCTAGGACTGGCGCCGGCGCTGGCGGCGCGGATCGAGCATCGCTGACCTTGATCAGCGCAGCGCCTCGATCAGGTCGCTGCGACCTATCCGGTTGAGCCAATGCAGCGCGATCTCGTCGCGCCTTGCGAACCAGACGCCCGGCTTCGAGGCTACATGCGCCAGGAAGCGCTCCAGCCCGCCGATCCGCCCGGGCCGGCCAATGATGCGCAAATGTAAGCCCACCGACAGCATGCGTGGCGCGCTCGAGCCCTCTTCATAGAGCCGGTCGAAGGCGTCGATGCAGTAGCGGGCGAAATCGTCCGCGAAGACGAAGCCGCCGCCGCGCTGGAAGCGCATGTCGTTGGTGTCGAAGGCATAGGGTAGCACTAGATGGTCGCGACTGCCGACATCGACCAGATAGGGCAGGTCGTCGTTGTAGGCGTTGGAATCGTAGAGGAAGCCGCCATGCTCCTTGAGCAGCCGGCGCGTGTTCGGCGAGGTCGCCGAGCGCGTGTGCCAGCCGCGCGGCGGCGTGCCGGCAGCTTTGGTGATCGCCTTCACCGTCAGCGCTATCGCCTCGCGCTCGGTCGCCTCGTCCATATGGGCGTGCCGCTCCCAGCGCCAGCCATGAGCGGCGACCTCGTGACCGTCGGCGACGGCCTCCTGCGCCAGCCAGGGCGAGATCGCCAGCGCGCGGCCATTGGCGTTCAGCGTGGCGCGGACGCCGTAGCGTTTGAGCATCTCGCGGATGCGGGGCCAGCCGGCGCGGGGGCCGTATTCGAAATGCGATTCCATGCAGAGATCGCGCACGCCGACGATCTCCTCCTGGACCTCGTAGACGCTCTCGTTGCGCTCGTCGCCCTGGCCAAGCGTCAGCTCGGCGCCCTCCTCGACATTGACGACGACGGAGACGGCGAGGCGCGCGTCGTTCGGCCAGCGGATCGCCGGCGGATGATTGCCATAGCCGCGGAAATCGCGGTCGGTCTTTGTGCCGGGGAACATCAGAGGTCGGCCATGCGGCGCAGGCCGACGAGCCGGTCGCCCACGACGAGCACGGCGACGGCGAGCAGGATCAGCAGGGTCGAGATCGCCGCGATGGTCGGATCGGGGCTTTCCTCGACATATTGCAGCATCTGAATCGGCAAGGTCTTGGTCCAGGCGTCGGTGAAGAAGATCGAGATCGGATAATTATCCATCGAGGCAAGGAATGCGAACATCCCCGAGGTCAGGAAGGCCGGTGCCAGCGAAGGCACCAGCACCTTGAGCACGGCCTTGGGATAGGACAGGCCGAGCGTGCGCGCCGCGTCGACCAGCGTGAAGTCGAACAGCGAGAGCGCGGCATACACCGTGCGGATGACATAGGGCAGGGTGATCACGACATGGGCGAGGATCAGGCTAGCCCAGACATCGCGCAGGCCGGCGGCGCGAAACGTCTCCAGCATGGCGATGCCGATGACGAGGCCGGGCAGCATCAGCGGCGAGACCAGGAAGGTCACGACCGCGTCGCGGCCCCGAAAGCTGCTGCGCAGCAGGCCGATGGCGCAAAGCGTGCCGAGCGCCAGCGCGATCGCGGTCGAGAGCGCCGCGAGTTGCACCGAGGCGGCGACCACCGGCCAGAGTTCGCGCGAGCGGCCGAGCGCCTGATACCAGCGCAGCGACCAGCTCGGTGCCGGCAAGGTGAAGACCGCGCTCGACCCGAAGGAGACCGCGACCGTCACCACGAGCGGCGTCAGTAGGAAGACGACCGTTGCGATCGCGAGCAGCCAGACGGTGAAGGAGGCGATGCGCTCCGTGACGGTCATGACGCGCCTCCCAGCCGCTTCGACAGGCTGGCGCTCGCCACCACGACGGCGACGGTGAGCACGAGCAGCACGACCGCCGTGGTCGAGCCGAGCTGTTCGTTGCGCATGAACAGGAAGGAGCGCCCGGTCAGGGTCGCCAGCGTCTGGAAGCGGTCGCCGATCAAGAGGCTCGGGATGACGTACATCGAAGCCGCCATCGAGAAGACGAAGGCGATGCCGGTGACGATGCCGGGCAGCGACAAGGGCAGCGCCACCTTGAAGAAGCGGTAGAGCGGCGAGGCGCCGAGCGTCGCCGCCGCCTCACCGAGCCGCGGGTCGATCAGCTTCAGCACCGAGTAGATCGGCAGGATCATGAAGGGCACGAAGACGTTGGCCGCTCCGATGACGAGCCCGGCCTCGGTGAAGAGCAGGCGCTGCGGCTCGTCCCAGAGCCCGATCCCGGTCATGAACTGCGAGACGATGCCATCCCGCCGCAGCACGATCTGCCAGGCGAAGGCCTTGACCACGACGCCGACCGAGAGCGGCAGGATGATCGCGACCAGGATCAGCGCCTGCATCGCGCCGCGCGCCCGGGCAAGCGCCAACGCGGTCGGATAGCCGATCACGAGGCAAAGCAGCGTTACCAGCACGGCGATGCGGATGGTGTTGCCGATGACGATCCAGCTGAAGCCATCCGAGAAGAAGCTGGCGAACGGCACGAGCGAGGGCATGCCGCCGACGAGCAGGCTGCGTCCCAACAGGACCAAGAGCGGGATGCCATAGACCACGGCCAGATAGGCCACGGCCGGAAGCGCGAGCAGCAGAACGGGATCGAAGCGCCGGGCCTTCATGGCGCAGCGCTCGTAGCCGGATAGACCAGCGTGTCCTCGACATCCCATGAGAGCTTGAGCCGCGTGCCGGGGCCGGCATCGGCCGGCAGCACCGGCGTCTCGACCAGGATCTGCGCGCCTTCGGGCGCGTGGAAATGCAGCTGAACGCGCGCGCCCTGGAAGGCTGCGTCAGTGAGTGGCGCCTCGATCCGGTTCGCCTTCTCATGGCCGATGGCGATGCGCTCAGGCCTGACGCCGAGGAGGACTGGACTACCGGGCAGGAAATTCGCCCTGGCGCGCAGCAGGCCGACCGCGGTCTCGACCGTGACCATGCCGTCCGCGGCCTCCGTGACATTGCCCGGCAGTCGCGTCGACAGGCCGACGAAGCCGAGCGCGAAGGGCGTCGCCGGCTGGTGGTAGATCTCGGCCGGCGTGCCGAGCTGTTCGATCCGCCCGGAATACATCACCGCGATCCGGTCGGACATGGTCAGTGCCTCGTCCTGGTCATGGGTGACGAAGATCGCGGTGGTGCCGACATCGCGAAGGATGCGCTTCAGGTCGATCTGCATCGCCTCGCGCAGCTTGCGGTCGAGCGCCGAGAAGGGCTCGTCGAGCAGCAGCAGCTTGGGGCCGACCGCGAGCGCGCGCGCCACCGCGACGCGCTGCTGCTGGCCGCCGGAGAGCGCCTTGATCGAGCGGCCGGCGAAGGCGCTCATCTGCACGAGACCGAGATATTTGGCCACGGCAGGCGCGATCTCGTCGCGCGCCACGCCGCGCGCCTTCAGCCCGAAGGCGACGTTCTCGGCCACGCTGAGATGCGGGAAGAGCGCATAGTTCTGGAAGACGACGCTGACATCGCGCTTGTGCGGCGGGCGCCGCGTGATGTCCTCGCCGTCGAGCGCGACCTTGCCCTGATCGGGCGCCATCAGGCCGGCGACGATGCGCAGCAAGGTGGTCTTGCCGCAGCCGGACGGGCCGAGGAGCGAGACGAACTCGCCCCGGCCCATCGACAGATCGACGCCGTCGAGTACGGTGGCGGCGCCGAAGGTCTTGGCCGCTCCCGCGACGGAAAGGAAAGCGGAAGCCATCCGCTCAGATCGCCATCTCGCGGTCCCAGCGCTTGATCCAGCCCTCGCGCTCGGCCGCGACATTGGCCCAGTCGATCTGGTGGATCTTGACGTCGGCGGCGAGTCCGGCCGGGCGCGGCACCGCCTTGTTGGTCGCCAGCGAGAAGGTCGGCTCGGCGAGCTTGCTCTGGAAATCGGCGCCGAGCATCTCGTTGACATAGGCGAAGGCCAGCTCGGATTGCGGCGCGCCCTTGATCACCGCGATGCCCGACGGCATGGCGAAGACGCCTTCCTTCGGCGCGACGAGGTCGATCGGCGCGCCGGCCGCCTTGCGCTCCAGCGCGTAGGAGGACATGCCGCAGGCGATCATGTAGGCCTCGCCCTGCTCGAGCAGGTTATAGGCCTGCGGCTGCTGGGTGTAGATCGTCAGCAGGTTGGATTTCAGCGTCGCGAGCTTCTTGAAGCCGGCATCGGTGTCTTTCTGTGCGGCGTCCATGGCGGCGCCGCTGGCGAGGTGTCCGGCCATGAAGATGTTCGGCAGGCCTTCGGTGTTCTGCAGCGAGGGGATGATGACGCGGCCCTTGTATTTCGGGTCGAACAGCTCGGTCCACGAGGTCGGGGTCGTCTTCATCACGCTCTTGTTGTAGGCGATGCCGAGCCAGGGCTGCAGGTAGTTCGCCCACATCGCGTCCATATGGGTCGAGCCCGGCACGAGATTGGCGAGGTTCGGCGCCTTGGCCGGGGTCAGCGGATCGAGCAGCCCTTCCTTGACGGCCAGGATCATCACCGGATCATCCATCTGGACGACCGACATGTACTGGCTGCCCTTGTTCTTCTGCATCTTCTCCAGGTTCACCAGCGAGCGCGTGCCCTCGAAGATGACCTTGCAATTGTACTTCTTCTCGAAGGCCGGGATGACGATCGACTCGACCCAGGGCTTGTGACCGGCGGCGCCGCCGACGACGAGCTCCTTGGTCTGCGCCCGCAGGACGGACGGCATGGCGATCAGCGCCGTCGCACCGGCGCCGGCCTTCAGCAGCATGCGGCGGCTCAGCCTGCCCTTGAAAAGCATATCCATGATCCGGCCTCGCAAGTTCGCCGCGCTCCCAGGCGGCGCGGATGTCTGAGGTGGTCAGCAATGGCTGTGCCAACTGTCACGAGGCAGGAAAATTCCATGAAAGTATTGCAACGCCAATGCTATAGGCGATTTCTCTCGCGATGGCGTGCAGATTCTGGGATGTGATGGAGGGAAGAATCTGGCGCTAGTTTTGTGCACAATTGCTAACAGAATGTGCAACACACTTGGTTGGTTTGGCGCTAGACTTGCAAGGGTTCGGTGCTGCCTTCACGCGGCGCAAAGCCGCGCTAAAGATGTCTCCATGGAAGAAGCCGAGATTCACGCCATCCTCTCCCGTCTCCTGCTGGCCGGTAAGCTGCCGGGGAGCATGAAGCTCGGCGAGCACAAACTCGCTGAGCTGTTCGGCGTCAGCCGCGAGCGCGTCCGCAAGGTGCTGCACCGGCTCGGCCATGAGCGGCTGCTGAAGATCGTCAAGAACCGCGGCGCCTTCACTATCGAGCCCGATCAGCGCGAGGCGCACCTGATCTACGAGGCAAGGCGCATCCTCGAGAGCGGCATCGCCGCCCATCTCGCCGACAATCTGACCGACGCGCAGGTCGAGCGCCTGCGCGACCATGTCGACCGCGAGGCCGACGCCCTACGTAAGGGCGACCGCGCCACCTGGATCAGGCTTTCGGCCGAGTTTCATTTCGTCCTCGCCGAGATGACCGAGAACCCGATCATCCAGCGCCAGGCCAAGGAACTGGTCGGCCGCACGATGATGCTGGTCACCTTCTATGAGACCAGCGCCGGCTCGACCTGCGGCTGCGAGGAGCACCGCGCCATCTTCCGCGCGCTGGCAGGGCGCGAGCGCGGCAAGGCGGTGAAGGCGATGAGCAGCCATCTCTCGCTGGTCGAGACGCGGCTCAAGCCGCTGGTCTGCGTCGAGGAGGGGCCGTCGCTGGAGAGCGTGCTCACGCAGGAGATCGCGACCTACCGCGCTTGGCGCGGAGAACTTGAGCCGGCTACAATCTAGCCGCTGTCCGAGCCGGGCATTCCGCCGAGTGATGCGCGATGGCCGGATCGGAATGCGGTGAGGCAGCCATTCCACCCGCCGCGTGGCCGCCTGTTTCGCGGCCCCACGTCTCGCAAACCCATCCAGAGCCGATTGAGAGCATCATGCCCAGCTTCGACCTGATCATCCGCAACGGCACGATCGCCACCGCGAGCGACGGCTACAAGGCCGATATCGGCATCCGCGACGGCCGCATCGTCGCGATTGGCGAGGCGTTGGCTGGTGCGGAGGAGGAAGTCGACGCCAGCGGCAAGCTCATCCTGCCCGGCGGCATCGACAGCCATGTCCACATCTCGCAGTCCTCGGGGCCGGGCATAGTCATGGCCGATGATTTCGAGAGCGCGACGCGGTCCGCGGCCTTCGGCGGCAATAGCACGGTCATGCCCTATTGCCTGCAGCAGAAGGGCCAGTCGCTGCGCGCCGTGCTGAAAGACTACCACGCGCTGGCGCAGGGCAATTGCCATATCGACCATTCCTTCCACCTGATCGTCTCCGATCCGACGGAAAGCGTGCTCGGCCAGGAGCTGCCGGCGCTGTTCGCCGACGGCTACACCTCTTTCAAGGTCTTCATGACCTATGAGGGCATGGCGCTCGACGATTACGAGATGCTGAGCGTGCTCGAGGTCGCGCGCGAGGCGGGGGCGCTCGTGCAGGTCCACGCCGAGAACTACGACGCGATCCGCTTCCTGACCGAGCGTCTGGAGCGTGCCGGCAAGACCGCTCCGCATTTCCACAGCCGCTCGCGGCCGATCCCGGTCGAGCGCGAGGCGACGCACCGCGCCATCTCGCTGGCCGAGCTGGTCGACGTGCCGATCATGATCGTCCATGTCTCCAATCGCGAGGCGATGGAGGAGATCAGGCGGGCGCAGGCGCGCGGCCTCAAGGTGATGGGCGAGACCTGCCCGCAATATCTGGTGCTGACCGAAGCCGACATGGACCGGACGGGCATGGAAGGCGCCAAATATGTCTGCTCACCGCCGCCGCGCGACCTCGCCAGCCAGCAGGCCTGCTGGGAGGGGCTGCAGCAGGGCATCTTCTCTGTCTTCTCCTCCGACCATTGCCCGTTCCGCTACGAGGACGAAGCCGGCAAGCTGGCGCCGAAAGGCCGCTCCTCCTTCCGCTGGGTCCCGAACGGCATTCCCGGCATCGAGACGCGCCTGCCGATCCTGTTCTCGGAAGGCGTCGGCAAGGGCCGCATCAGCCTCCAGCAATTCGTCGCGCTGAGCGCGACCAACCACGCCAGGATCTACGGGCTGACCAACAAGGGCTCGATCGCGATCGGCTACGACGCCGACCTCGCCATCTGGGATCCGAACCTGACCAGGCCGATTCGCCAGGCCGAACTGCATCACGGTTCGGACTACACCCCCTATGAGGGTGTCGAGATCACCGGCTGGCCGGTGTCGCTGCTGGTGCGCGGGCGGTTCGTCGTGCGCGACGGTGCCCTCACCGGAGCGAAGGGCGAGGGGCGCTACCTGCCGCGCGAGAAGCCTTTCACCTCCGAAGGGCTGGGCGATCAAGGACAAGAAGCGCGCCAAATCCGCCGAGCGCCAAGCCTATGAGGAGGCAGGCGTCCGAGGCGAAATCGGCATGAAGCCCATCGGCCGCTTCACCGATGAAAAATGGTTGGAAGACGATGGGGTGGCCGTGCCCTGCGAGGTGCGCGTCTTCCCTTTGAAGGTCAATCGCCAATTGAAGACCTGGCCCGAGCATCAGGAGCGTGAGCTCCGTTGGCTCGATCGCGATGAAGCGATCTTGTTGGTCGATGAACCAAGTCTGAAGGACGTAATAGCCGGATTCCGGCCACGGGTCCCGAATACGGTGGAGAGGTTCATGCCGCCGGCAAGGACGTGCTGCTGGTCGAGCGCTTCGCGTGATGCTGATAGACGACGAGCCGCCGGCCCGGCGCGGCCTGCGGCGGCTGCTGCGGGCGCATGCGGATATCGAGGTGGTGGCCGAGGCCGGCACGGTGTTCGAGGCGCAGGCGCTGGCAGCCGCGCTGCGCCCTGACGCGATCTTCCTCGATGTCGAGCTGACCGACGGCCGTGGATTCGACCTGGTCGCACAGTTGCTGCCGATGCCGGCGATCGTGTTCGTCACCGCGCATGATCTCTACGCGGCGAAGGCGTTCGACGTCTCGGCCGTCGACTTCCTCCTGAAGCCGGTCGATTCCGGGCGGTTGGCCGTGACGGTCGAGCGGTTGCGCCGGCACCGGCAGGACACAGCACGCGCCGTGGCACCCGGTCGGGAACGACAGGACGATGTCGAGCTGGATGTCGATCCCAAGCACGGCGGTCCGCAGCAGCGCATCCATCTGCGCATCGATGGCAAGTCGGTGATTGCGCCGCTCGGCACGGTCTCCATGCTGGCCGCGGAGGCGGATTTCACCCGCGTCTTCCTGAAGGACGCACGGGACTATCTGGTCTGCCGTCTGCTGCGACATTTCGAGGCTCAGCTGCCCAGCCCGCCCTTCATCCGCATCAGCCGCTCGCTGATCGTCAACCTGGATCAGCTGGAGCGGGTGGAGTGGCAGGAAGCCGGGCGCTGCAGCCTGTCGCTCGGCGGCGATATAGGGCCGGTCACCATCGGCCGGATAGCGGCCCGGCGGCTACGGCAATGCATCGATAGTGGTCGTATGATCAACGCTTAGGTGTTTGGGCCTGATCCGAGCCTCCCTGGCCTCCTCGGGATTTGGCTTGGGAGACGGACGATGCGCTCGCTGCTGTGTAAATCGGCGCGGGACGCCAGCGTCGATCGGCATCGCAGGGCACTGAGTTTGTTGCCAGGGGCCGCATTTCGCTTGGGTTCGCATGCTGGCGTCTCGCGCAATAGATTGCACTCCCTCCGAGAGATATTTCCCGACACAGCCGTGTTGCGACGGTGGCAAGAAACCGCCCGGTTTGCTCGCTCGAAGCTCACCTCATGTGAGCTACCCGCAATGAAGCGAACTCCACTTTCGCTACACCATCATCGTGCATGGAAGAGATAAATCTACCGGAAGGCGGAGCTTGACCGCGTCTGCAGCCGGTCGGATTCGCCCGCGTTCGGATTGTCTCGCGAGACTGCCCGAGAGCGGACGTTCCACGAGTCCCCTCGGGGTTCATCCCGCTATTTGTGGCTCGGAAAAAGCGGACATCGCTCTGCGGGTGCACACGAGCCCATCAATTTATCGCAATCTCGCGTGCGAGATTGGCAAGATAGCCGCATTCGTCTGCGGATTCGTTGTTCCACCACATCGCACAGAGATTATGCGCGGGTATCGGAGGGTCGGCTTCCAGTACCCTCAGTGCCAGCTTCTCGCCGGAAAGGTGGATCATCTCGCGCGGGATCATCGCCGCGCCGGTGCCGGCGCTGGCGAGGCGGGCGATCACGGTCAGCGGGTTGCAAGTATTGAGCCGGCGCGGTCTCAGCCCGCGCGCCCCGAACCACATCTGGATGGTGGTGAACAGGCCGGACGGCGGGCCGTTTGTGAAGATCGGCAGGTCGACCAGGTTGTCCGGCGTCGCCACGTTGCCGGCGAAGGGCAGGCTTTCGCCGATCACCCAGACGAGGTCGATCAGCCAGAGCGGGACGATGGTGACCCCATCATGCGCACGCGGCTGCGACAGGAAGGCGATGTCGATCGAGCGGTCGAGCAGGAGTTGTTCGAGCTTCGTGCTGAAATCGACGGTGACATCGACCTGTAGCTCGGCATGGCGCTGCGCCAGTGCCGCCAGCAAAGGGGGCAGGATGGCGGCGGCGAAGGAATCGGCAGCGCCGATGCGCAGCAGGGCGCGGCCGCGCAGTCCATCCTTGCTATGGCGCTGCACCTGCTCGGCATGTGCCAGCATCCGTTCGACATCCGCATAGATCGCATGGCCCAGCGTCGTCGGCGCCGGACGATAGAGCGAGCGGTCGAAGAGCTCGCCGTCGAGGATCCGTTCGAGCTCCTTGATGCGCAGGCTGATCGTCGGCTGCGACAGGTTGAGATGGAGGGCGGCAGCGCGGAAGCCGCCCAGCCGCGCGACCCAGTAGAACGCCTCCGCCTGACCAAAGGTATAGCGCATCGCTCAAGATGATAGCGAAAGACAATCAAGCGGCAATGACTTCTTATTTTTATTCGCCGTCTCAGCGATCTAGCTTTCATCCGTTCGGCGCGGTGTCGGCCGCCGGCGCCGCCAAGGCATTGCCATAAAACAAGGGGGACTCCGATGCTGACCGTGCCGACAAATCGCCGTGCGCTTCTCGCAGCCGCAGCAGGCGGCGCCCTTGGCGGCCTCTTGCCCGCGAGCCTGCTCCACGCCCAACCGACCAGTGGCAAGACCCTGACCATCGTCCTGCCGAGCAATCCGATCACCATAGATCCGATAAACCAGCTCAATCACGATGCCATGGTTCTCGGCCAGACCGTGTTCGAGAACCTGGTCGAATACGATGTCGACGGCCTGCTGAAGCCGCAGCTCGCCAGGGCCCTGCCGGTGATCTCGGCCGACAAGAAGACCTACACCTTCGAGCTGCGCGACGACGTCAGCTTCCACAACGGCAAGAAGATGACGGCGGAGGATGTGAAATACTCCTTCGACTACCTGCTCGATCCGGCCAACAAGGCGGCGCGCCGCTCGCTCTTCACCCGCATCACCAAGGTCACGGTGCTGGGTCCGCTCAAGGTTCAGTTCGAGCTCTCCGAGCCTTACGGCCCCTGGCTCTACTTCCTGACCAAATACATGGGCATCTACCCGGCCGGCTCGCGCAAGGAGCATGGCGACGGCTATTTCAAGTCGCGTCCCGCCGGGGTCGGTACCGGCTTCGGCGTCTTCGAGGAGTGGAAGCCGAACGACTACATCAGCTTCAGGAAGAACCCGAGCTATTGGCGTAAGGGGCTGCCGCATTGGGACCGGCTCGTCGTCAAGATGATCCCGGAGGACGCCACCCGCGTCGCCTATCTGCTGACCGGCCAGGTCGACCTGATCAGCGCCCCGCCGCCGCGCGAGTTCAACCGGCTGAAAACCATGCCGGGCATCACCGGCGCCTCGCGTCCGACGCTGGGCGGCGCGCTGCTGATGTACACCAACAACCTGAAAGCCCCCTTCGACGATGTGAACTTCCGCAAGGCGGTCTCGGCCGCGATCGATCGCAAGACGATCGGCGAGAAGGTCTATTACGGGCTGCTCGAGCCCTCGGCCGTGCCGGCGCCTTCGCGCGGCTGGTGGTTCAACGCCGAGGCGGACAAGGAGCTCGGCTTCGATCTCGACAAGGCCAAGGCGCTGCTGGCCAAATCGAAATACGCTGCCGGCGCCGAGTTCGACCTCAGCATCCAGGCCGAGCCCTATCTGCTCGACACCAAGGACGCGGCGATCTTCGTGCAGGCGCAGCTCGCCAAGATCGGCATCAAGGTCAACCTCAAGGTCTACGAGTTCTCGGTTCTGATCCAGCAGGCGATCCGCGGCGAGCACCAGGCGGCGCTGCAGGTCTTCATGTCGCCGGGCGAGCCGAGCTACATCATGCAGGTCTGCCTGACGCCGGAACAGGTGCTGTCCAAGAGCACGGGCTACAACAATCCCGAGTTCAACCAGACTCTTGCCGCGGCCTTCGCCGAGACCGAGGAAGCCAGGCTCAAGGACGCCTATGGCAAGCTGCAGGCGCTCGCTGCCCGCGACGCGCCGCTCGGCGTGCTCGGCTATGTCCATGCCTCCAATCTCTGGCGGCAGGCGCTGCAGGATGTGAAGGTCAACCAGGGCCTGACCATCGCGCCCGGCGAGATCAAGGTCTGAGCGAGCCTGCCATGCTCCGCCTCATCGCAGGCCGCATCGTCTCCTCGATCGGCACGCTGCTCTTCGTCGGCCTCGCGCTGTTCGCGCTGACACGCTCCGGACCGGGCTCGCCGGCCCGGATCGTGCTCGGGACTGATGCGACGGCTGAGCAGATCGTGCAGTTCGAGCAGACGCACGGCCTCGACCGGCCGTTCCTGTCGCAATACGCCTCGTGGCTCGGCGACGTCATGCGCGGGGATTTCGGCAAGTCCTTCGTCACCGGGCGCGATGTCGCGACCGACATTGTGAGCGCCCTGCCGGTGACGCTGTCGATCGTGCTCTTCGCCTTCACCATCGCGCTGATCTGCGGTGTCGGCATCGGAATTCTTGCCGCGCTTCGGCCGGGCGGGGCCTTCGATCGGGTCAGCCGCTTCGCCGCGGTGCTCGGCCTGTCGATCCCGGCCTTCTGGCTCGGCATCGTCTTGATCCGCTTCCTCGCCGTCGATCTGCGCCTGCTGCCGCCCGGCGGCTATTTCCCGCTCTCGGCCGGGCTGTCGCTGCACCTGCAGAGCATCCTGATGCCATCGGTCTCGCTCGCGGTCTACTACATCGCCGTGCTCGCAAGGATGACGCAGGCGAGCCTGCAGGAGACCCTGCGCGGCGACTATGTCCGCACCGCCCGAGCGATGGGGCTCTCATCCCGGCAGGTGGTGTTCTACGCGCTGGTCAATGCGCTGCCGCCGGTGATCAATCTCGCTGCGCTCTCCTTCGGCTACATGTTCGGCTGGGCGCTGATCATCGAGCAGGTCTTCAACATCCCAGGCCTGTCGCGCGCGCTTTTGAACGCGATCTCGCAGCGCGACTTCCTGCTGCTGCAAGGCATCGTCTTCCTGTTCACCGCGATCTTCGTCTTCGCCAATCTCGGCGCCGACCTGATCAACCGCGTGCTCGATCCGCGCCAGAGGGCGGCGGCATGAGCGGTCTGCGTAAAGCCGTGCGCGGCCTTGATTGGAGCGGCTGGCTCGGGGCTGGCATCGTCGGGCTGATCCTGCTCGCCGCGATCTTCGCACCGCTGGCCGCGCCCTATGATCCGCTCGCGCTCAACATCGAGGACAGGCTCGCGGCGCCCAATATGAGCCATTGGCTCGGTACGGACCAGGGCGGCCGCGACGTGCTGAGCCGGATCCTGTTCGGCGCCCGCGCCTCGCTCTCGGTCGGGATCGGCGCGGTGCTGATCGGTGCCCTGATCGGCGTCTCCGCCGGGATCTTCGCCGCCTACAAGGGCGGGCTCGGCGAGCAGCTCGTGATGCGCATCGTCGATGGCGTCGCCTCGATTCCGCTGCTGGTCTGGGCGATCGCGATCGTCGGCATCCTCGGCGTCGGGCCGCTGCCGCTCGGCCCGCTGCTTTTGCCCAACGAGGTCAAGATCGTCGTCCTCGTCGGCTGCCTGTTCTCGCCGGTCTTCGCCCGCGTCACCTATGCCGTCGCCAAACGCATCGCCGGGGCCGATTATGTCCGCGCCCGCTTCCTGCAGGGCGCCTCGCACTGGCAGATCGTCATCGGCGACGTGCTGCCGAACTGCCTGTCGCCGATCATCGTGCAGGGCACGCTTCTGGTCGCGATCGGCATCGTCATCGAGGCCTCGATCAGCTTCGTCGGCCTCGGGGTGCAGCCGCCGCAGCCGAGCTGGGGCACGATGCTGTCCGACGCCCGTAGCGCGATTTACTCCGGCGAATGGTGGCTGCCGGTCTTTCCGGGCCTCGCCATTTCGCTGACCGTGATCGGCTTCAACCTCCTGGGCGATGCGGTGCGCGAATTGTTCGATCCGCGCAGCGAAGCCAGGACGCTGGTCGCATGAGCGCCCCGCTGCTCAGCGTCGAGGGCCTGCGCGTCGGGTTCCGCTTGGCCGATGGCGGCATGATCGAGGCGGTGCGCGGCGTCGACTTTTCCGTCGCGGCGGGCGAGGCGGTCGGGATCGTGGGCGAATCCGGCTCGGGCAAAAGCCTCAGCATGCTCGCGGTGATGCGCTTGCTCGGTGCGCCGGCGCGCGCCACCGGCGGACGCGTGCTCTTCGACGGCGAGGATCTGCTCGCCGCCGACGAGAAGCGCATGCGGGCGCTGCGCGGGCGCGACATCGCCATGGTCTTCCAGGACCCACAGAGCTCGCTCAATCCGGCGCTGACCATCGGTCGGCAGATCACTGACGTGGTGCGCGCGCATCGCGGCGTCTCGGTGGGGGAGGCGAAGCGGATCGCGGCGGAGTCACTGGAGCGCGTCGGTATCCGCGACGCCGGCAAGCGGCTCGCCTCCTATCCGCACGAGTTCTCCGGCGGCATGCGCCAGCGCGCGCTGATCGCCATGGCGATCGCCTGCCGGCCACGCCTTTTGATCGCCGACGAGCCGACCACCGCGCTCGACGTCACCGTACAGGCGCAGATCGTCGACCTGATCGCCGAACTGCGCCGCGAACTCGGCCTCGCCATCGTCTTCATCTCGCATAATCTCCAGCTCGTCGCCGAGATCGTCGACCGCGTCGTGGTGATGTATGGCGGCAAGGTGGTGGAGGACGGCCCGGTCGAAGCGATCGAGCGCTCCCCGCGCCATCCTTATACCAGCTTGCTCAAGGCCTGCGTGCCCAGCCTCACCGGTCCGGTCGGCCCACTCACGGCGATCGAAGGCGCGCCGCCGCGGCTCGGCCGCCTGCCGGCCGGCTGCCCGTTCTCGCCGCGCTGCCCCGATGCCATCAAGCCCTGCGCCGTCGAGATGCCGGCGCTCATCGCCGAGGCCGGACACCTCACCGCCTGCTGGAGGCCGCGATGACTGGCCCGATCCTCTCGCTGCGTAGTGTCTCCAAATCCTTCCCGCAGGGCGGGCTGCTCGACCGTCTGCTCGGCCGCGACAACGGGCTCATCGCGCTCGACGATGTCAGCCTCGACATCCTGCGTGGTGACGTCGTCGGCGTTGTCGGCGAGAGCGGCTCGGGCAAGTCGACGCTGGCCGGTCTCGCGGTTGGATTGGCGCAGCCGACCTCCGGCGAGGTGCTGCTTGATGGCGCTCCGATGGCGGAGCTGATGCGCGACCATGCCGGGGCGTGGCGCCGGCGGGTGCAGATGGTCTTCCAGGATTCGAGCAGCGCACTGAACCCGCGCAAGAGCGTCGCGCGCTGCCTCGGCGAGACATTGGCATTGCGCGGCGTGCCCAAGGCGCAGCGCGAAAGCGAGATCGCCGAATTGCTGACCCTGGTTGGGCTCGGGCCCGAGATCGGCCCGCGCCTGCCGCACGAGCTTTCCGGCGGGCAGCGCCAGCGCATCGGCCTGGCGCGCGCCCTGGCGATGAAGCCGGAGGTGCTGATCGCCGACGAGCCGGTCTCTGCCCTCGACGTCTCCTTGCAGGCGCAGGTGATCAACCTGTTGTCGCGCCTGACCCGCGAGCTCGGCCTGACGCTACTCTTCATCAGCCACGACCTCGCTCTGGTGCGCACGCTGTGCAGCCGCATCGTCGTGATGCGCAAGGGCGCGATCGTCGAGCAGGGGCCTTGCCTCGACGTGCTCGACCGGCCGCAGCATCCCTACACGCAAGCCCTCATCGCTGCGGTGCCGAAGGGGCTCGCCGGCCGGCGCACGCCGCTGCCCGTCCGAGACATGGACAGCGCAGCGATCCCAAAAACCCGGGAAGACATTCATGGCGCAGCATAGCTACCGGATCGGTATCGACATCGGCGGCACCTTCACCGACGTCGTGATCGCGCGCGACGATGGGTTGATCGAGACCCGCAAGGTACCCTCGACCCCGGACGATTACAGCCGTGGCATCGCCCAGGCGCTGAAAGCTCTGGTCGAGGACTACCAGACCACGCCGGACCGGATCACCGGCATCGTCCATGCGACCACGGTCGCGACCAATGCCATCCTCGAATATAAGGGCGCCCGCACCGGCCTTCTGACCACCGAGGGCTTCCGCGACGTGCTCGAGATGCGCCGCCTGCGCATCCCGGTGCTCTACGACCTGCAATACGACAAGCCGAAGCCGCTGGCGGTGCGGCGCCTGCGGCTGGAGGCGCGCGAGCGGCTAGGCCCCGATGGCTCGGTGCGCATTCCGCTCTCGCGGGAGGATGTCGTCGCGGCGGCGCGGCGCTTCCGCGAGGAGGGCGTCGAGGCTGTCGCGATCAGCTTCCTGCACGCCTATGCCAACCCGCAGCACGAGATCGAGGCCGAGGCCATCCTGCGCGCCGAGCTCGGCGACAGCGTCTATATCTGCCGCGGCTCGGAGATCCTGCCGGAGATCCGCGAATACGAACGCACCTCGACCGTGGTGGTGAACGCTTATATCGGCCCGGTCGTGCGCAATTACGCCAGCGCGCTGACGGCACGGCTCGCCTCGATCGGCGTCACCTGCCAGGTCGAGATGATGCATTCCGGCGGCGGCATCATGCGGCTGGGTTCGGCGGTGAAGCGCGCCGCTTCACTGGTCGAGTCCGGCCCGGCCGCCGGCGTCATCGCCTGCGCGCGGCTGGTTTCCGGGAGTGACGAGCCCAGCATCATTTCCTTCGACATGGGCGGCACCACCGCCAAGGCGGCGCTGATCGAGCATGGCGAGCCGGCGCGCACCACCGAATACGAGGTCGGGGCCGGCATCAACCTGTCGAGCAAGCTCGTGAAGGGCGGCGGCTATCCTATCAAGATGCCTTTCATCGACGTCTCGGAGATCGGGGCAGGGGGCGGCAGCATCGTCGCCATCGACAGGATGAACCAGGTCTCGGTCGGCCCGCAGAGCGCCGGCGCCTGGCCCGGTCCGGTCTGCTATGGGCTTGGCGGCCGACAGGCGACGCTGACCGACGCCTTCCTGACGCTCGGATACATCAACGACATCGCGCTCGCCGGCGGCAGCTTTCCACTCAAGGCCGATGCCGGCCGCGCCGCGCTGAACGATCAGGTCGCCCGGCCGCTGGGCCTCGACCTGACGCAGACGGCGCGCGGCGTGCTGACGCTCGCGGTCACCACCATGACGCGGGCGGTCAAGGCGGTCTCAACCTATCGCGGCCGCGATCCGCGCCAGGCGACTTTGGTCGCCTTCGGCGGCAATGGTCCGGTGGTCGCGGCCGAAGTGGCGAGCGCACTCGGCATCCGCCGCGTCATCGTCCCGCGCGCTGCCGGCGTCTTCAGCGCGCTCGGCCTGCTGCGCTCGGATGTCGAGCAGGAGTTCGTGCGGCCGTCGCGGCGGCGGGCAGGAGAACTGGACGATGCCGGGCTGGAGCAGCTCTTCGCCGAGCTCCGCGCGGATGCACGCAGCATCCTTGCGCTCGAAGGCTATGATCTCGCGCAGGCCGAGTTCCGCTATGCCGCGGACCTGCGCTATGTCGGCCAGGCCTATGAGCTGACGGTGCCGGCCAAGCGCCTCGACATCGCCGAGCTCAACGAGCTGTTCCACCGCGAACACGAGCGGACCTATGGCCACCGCTCGCAGAAGGATGCGGTCCATCTCGTCAACGCCCGCCTGACGGTGCGCCTGCCGCTTGTCGCGCCGCGCCACCAGTTCGCGGCGGAAGCGCCGATGCGGCGTGCCGACCGGGCTGTTTCCTTCAACGCCGGCCGGTCCGCGGCCTCGATCGCCGTGATCAGCCGAGCCGATCTCGACGGCACAGCGCGGTGCGGGCCCTTCGTCGTCGAGGAATACGATTGCACCTGCGTCGTCGGCCCCGGCCAGAGCGCAAGGCTCGACGAGGCCGGCAATATCGACATCGCACTGGAGGCCGCATGAGCATGCGCGAGATCGACCCGATCACGCTGGAAGTGATCCGCAATGCGCTCGCCTCGACCGCCGACGAGATGGCACTGATCGTGATGCGTTCGGCCTATTCGCCTGTCGTGCGCGACATCATGGATTACTCGACCGCGCTCTGCGACGCGCAGGGCAGGGTGATCGCGCAGGGGCTGACGCTGCCGATCCAGCTCTGCTCCTTCCCGCGCATCATGGGTTTTGTCCGGGAGCGTTACGGCGACGGGCTGAAGCCGGGCGACATCCTGATCGCCAACGACCCCTACGGTTCCGGCGGCCAGCATCTGCCCGATATCTACATCCTGAAGCCGATTTTCGTCACCGGCCGGCTCTCGGGCTTTGCCGCGACGGTGGCGCATCACACCGATCTCGGCGGCATCGTGCCGGGCAGCGTCGCGATCTACGCCACCGAGATCCAGCAGGAAGGCCTGCGCATCCCGCTGCTCAAGCTCTACGAGGCCGGCGAGCCGGTCGACTCGGTCTTCCGCATCCTCGAGGCCAATACGCGCTCGCCGGTCGAGGTGCTCGGCGACATCCGCGCCCAGATCGCCGCCTGCAATGTCGCCGAGGAGGGGCTTAAGACGCTGATCGGCCGCTATGGTGCGGAAGAACTCGACGCCTATATCGACGCGCTGCACGACCATGCCGAGGCGATGATGCGCGACGTGATCCGCGCCTTGCCGAACGGCGTCTACCGCGCCACCGACTATATCGACGGCGTCGGCGAGAACCCTGAGCCTCTGCCGATCGTCGCGACCGTCACCGTCGCCGAGGACACGATCGACATCGATTTCACCGGCACGGCCGACCAGGTCGCCGCCTCGATCAACTGCCCGATCTCGCTGCCTGAATCGGCCGCCTTCTGCGCGATCCGCTGCCTCTCCCAGCAGGACATCCCCAATTGCGAGGGGTACCTGCGGCCGATCGCGGTCAGGGCGCCAGAGGGCTGCCTGGTCAACCCGCGCTATCCGGCAGCCTGCGGTGCCCGCGGCGTCGTCGGCTACCGCGTCTTCGACGCGATCATGCAGGCGCTGGCACAGATCGTGCCCGAACGTGCGATGGGCGGCTCCGAGGGTGGGCCCTATCTGCTGGCCGCCGGCGGCATGCATGAGGGACGGCCCTTCGTGCTCAACGAAATGGTGGTCGGCACCTGGGGCGCGCGCGCCGGCAAGGACGGTATCGAGGGCATCTCCAACCCTGCCGCCAATCTCTCCAATCAGCCGGTCGAGATGATCGAGGCTGACATGCCGGTCGAGGTGCTCAGCTATGGCCTCGTGCCCGATAGCGGCGGTCCCGGCGAGTTCCGCGGCGGCCTCTCCTTCATCCGCGAGCTCCGCTTCCTCGCGCCGATCCGTTTCGTCCTGCGCGGCGACCGGCGCGACCATCCACCCTTCGGCTTCGAGGGCGGTGGGGCCGGCGCGCCATCCGTGCACATCCTGATCCGTGCCGATGGGTCGGAACAGGTCTTGCCGACCATGCCGATGGAGAGCTTCGCGGCTCGCACCGGCGATGTCTTCCGTCTGATCGGCGCCGGCGGCGGCGGCTATGGCGATGCGCTGAAGCGCGATCCTATCCGCGTCGCTGACGATCTGCGCGAGGGCAAGGTCACGGTGGCTGGAGCGGCCCGCGATTATGGCGTGATCTTTGACGCCGACGGCGCGACAATCGATCAGGTTGCCACGACCAGCAGGCGTGCGGAACTCGTGGGAGCCAGATCATGAATCCGCTTCTGTTCGGAGTGGCCGCGCTCAACCAGAAGCTCGTCGGAGAGCCGCGCAGCCGTGCCCGGCTGGAGACGCCGGCTGCGGTGCTCGATCTCGACATGTTCGAGCACAATATCGCGTTGCTGGCGCAGACCTGTCGCAACGCCGGGCTGGATGTCCGGCCACATGCGAAATCGCACAAATGCGCCGAGATCGCCCGTCGGCAGATGGCGGCCGGGGCGCTCGGCATCTGCTGCGCCAAGCCGGGCGAATTGCTGGCGCTGTTCGAGGGCGGCATCCGCGACCTGCTGCTGAGCGCGCCGATCGCGAGCCCGGCGAAGATCGACGCGCTGGCGCGTGCGGCGGTGGCCGGTGGGCGCATCGGCGTCGTGGTCGACCGGGCCGATCTCGCCACTGCCTATGCCGAGGCAGCGCGGCGGCACGGCACCGCCCTCGACGTGCTGGTCGATCTCGATGTCGGGCTGAAGCGCAGCGGCGTCGCGACCACGGCCGAAGCGGTCGAGCTGGCGAAGCTCGTCTCGGGATTGGCTGGCCTGCGCTATCGCGGCGTCCAGGCCTATCAGGGCCGCGTCCAGCATATCGACGATTTCGCCGCCCGCCGGGCTGCCAACCAGGAGATGGGCCGGCTGCTGGCGTCGATGCTTGATGCCTTGCGCGCGGCCGGGCTGGCACCGGAGATCGTCTCCGGCGGCGGCACAGGCAGCCATCTCCTCGACGGCGAGGACAAGCTGCTGACCGAGATCCAGGCCGGCTCCTATGTCTTCATGGACGAGGCCTATGACAGCGTCGACATGCACGGCCGCGGTGGTCCGGAGTTCAGGCCGGCGCTGCGCATCGCCGTCACCGTGATCGGGCACAGCTCGCTCGGCTTCGCCATCACCGATGGCGGCAGCAAGAGTTTTGCGCTCGATGGGCCGCCGCCGCGCGCCTTCCTCGGCAGCGAGCTGGTGGGGCGGATCGAATGGTGCGGCGACGAGTTCGGCCGCATCCTTCCGCAGGAAGGGCAGCGCATCCTACCGATCGGCGCCGTCGTCGAGTGCACCGTGCCGCATTGCGACCCGACGATTAATCTGCACGATTTCCTGCATGTCGTCAGCGGCGACCGATTGGTCGCCCTGTGGCCCGTAGATGCCCGTGGCAGGGCTGACTGAGAACATCAAACGGCCTGGAAGCGCCAGGAGCAGACATTGGATGGTCGCCCGGAAGTAGACCTTCTGGAGAGTGGAATACCAATCCGTTCTGGTCGCTTATGGTGCGGGCGACGATGATCGTTCGGGACGCTGAGCAAAGCCGGCGGAAAAGGCTCAAGTTGGTTTACTTCGATGGACCCGGCGTCTGCCTGTTCTCCAAGAGGCTGGAAAGATGGCAAGTTCCAGTGGCCTGCCATCGCCGATGGACGATGGTCTGGACCGATATCGCTCGTGCCGAGCATAACCGTGATCGCCTGCGCTTCGGTCAGAAGCTCGTGGAGGCCTTGCCATCGGCGTATGATCTAGTCAGCCGCCAATGACGGTCGAGGGGCAACCGATCGCCTGCATCAACTGAATCTAGTTTGTGATGCACATCTGCCTTATAGCTCGCATCCGCAGGGTCGATGCCTGGCGGATAGGAGCGATGCATAGTGGCCACCCGCCAGAGCATGAAGGCAACCGGCGCCGGCCGGGAGAGCCCTCGGACCAAGCCGCGCGGGCGCGCGGCCGACAGTGTCGAGCGGGTTTATGGAATCGTGAAGGAGTTCGCGATCGACTTCCGCTTCCGGCCCGGCGAGAAGATCAACGAGGTCGAACTGGCCGCCCAACTTGGCGTCAGCCGCACTCCGGTTCGCGCCGCGCTCAACCGGCTGGAGAGTGACGGCTTCGTCGTCTCCGTGCCGAACAAAGGGTTCTACGCCCGCAACTTGACGCCCGAAGCCGTGCGGGACCTCTACGAACTGCGCGCCGCCATCGAATGCGCCGCCTTCGTGCTCGCCTGTGAGCGCGCCTCGGATACTGAGGTCGAGGCGACTGTCGCAGCCTGGGAACAGCACAGCGATCTCGACGAGCAAGGCTCCTGGGCGAAGATCGCGCTCGCCGACGAGGCTTTTCACATGGCGCTGACGCGGCTGTCCAAGAACGCGCAGATGGCCTCGGCGCTTGAGGCGCTTGCCTCCCGGATCCGGTTCTTCCGACGCGTCAACCTTGAAGTGATCGCGCAGCGGACCGAGAGCTACCAGGAGCACGCCGCGATCATCGAAGCCCTGCGCCGGCGCGACGCCGCCAAGGGCGCGGCGATCCTGCAAAAGCACATCACGCTGAGCTCGGCCCATGCCATTGATGTCGCCACCCGCGGCCTCGCCCTGATCTTCTTCGGCAAGGCCGCCTGAGGACGGGCATCGCGATCGCACCGGCTTGTCGGCTCTCCGTCGCGCGCCGCAGATCGACCGCCTTTCGCGTGTAACCCGGACTGCTCTTCTCCATCTGCCGCGAAAAACGCCGGTATCTCCACCTTTTGCCGCGAAACGGCCCAGTCTGCCCGGCGTGCAGGCAGCGTCTGCACAACATTTCGAATTGTGCATCAACATAAGAATTATAAAGTGTACTCACTTCAGGGTGCAACGACGCCCGCATTGAAGAGGGGATCACGACCATGCGTGCAGCACTGCTTCTGGTGACGAGCCTTCTGACCGCGGTTCCGGCGACGGCACAAACGACGATCGGCGCGATCATCCCGCTTTCGGGGGCCAGCGCGACCCAGGGTGAGGATCAACGCCGGGGCATCGAGCTCGCGGTCGAGGAAATCAACGCCGCCGGCGGCGTGCTCGGCAAACCACTCAAGGTCATCGTCGAGGATTCCGGCGGACGCCCACCTTCCGCGCTCGATGCGGCCAAGAAGCTCGTCGCGGTCGACAAGGTGCCGGTCGTGATCGGCGAGTACTCTTCCGGCATCACCCTGCCGATGGCGCAGTATCTGATGCAGGAAGGCAAGATCCACATCAATGTCGGCTCGTCGAGCAACAAGGTCCGCCAGATCGGCGCGACCTCGTTCAGCGTCATCGGCCTCGAGGCCGTCTCCAGCAGGTTCTCGGCGGTCGACGCGCTCGCCATGGGCTGGAAGAAGGTCGTCGTGGTCGGCCCCAACAACGCCTATGGCCAAGGCATGTCGGAGGGTTTCAAGGCGGAGTTCGAGAAGATCGGCGGCAGCGTGGTTTCGACCATGCTCTACACCGAAGGCCAGACATCCTATCGCCGCGAATTGCAACAGGCGGCGCAGTTCAAGCCCGACGCCTTCATCTACTCGGCCTACGGCAAGGACGCCGCGCTGATCAACCGCGAGTCCTTCGAGCTCGGCGTCAACAAGACGCCCTGGTACGCGATCTATTTCACGATGTGCACGGCCGACAGCAAGCCCGAGTTCGTCACCGGCCAGTACGGTATGGATCTCAACTTCATCGGCGCCAACGGCAAGGGCTATGAGGAGGCCTATACGAAGAAGTACGGCATGGGCTTCAAGACGTCCTTCAGCGGCTACGGCTACGACGCCGTGAAGATCTTCGCCGCTGCAGCGAACAAGGCTGGCAGCGCTGAGCCTGAAGCGGTCAAGGCCGCGCTAATGGATGTCGGCAAGAGCTTTGAGGGCGCTACCGGAACGATCGTCTTCGACGTCGACCGCCAGCGTTCCGTCCAGCCCTATCTGAAGCTGAAGCGCGGGCCCGACGGCTTGGAAGCGCGCTGACGGCTGATCCGCTCCCCGGCCATCCCGCCCCCGCGGGGGGATGGCCCATCGCAGCGAACGCTCCGGCAAGGCACGGCATGGTTCAGTTTTTCGTCGATCTCCTGCTGCGGGCAGGCGACATCGCGCTCGTCGCGGTCGCGCTCAGCGCAGGGTATTCCCTGGTCAAGTTCCCCAATATCGCCCTGGTGCAGTGCGCGACGGTCGGGCCCTTCCTGGCCTATCTCGTAGCCCGAAGCGGCATCCCCTTTCCCGCCGCAGTGATGGTCGCCTGTCTTGCGGTCGGCGTCATCGCAGTCCTGCTGAACGTGCTCGTCTTCGAGCGGCTGCTCAAGTCCGGCTCCGCCATTGCCATGATCGGCTCTCTCGCCGTCGGCATGCTCTTCACGGCGGCGCTGCTGATCACTGCGGGCCCCGATTCCCGCCATTTCGACTTCCCGATCACGGCGCCCTTCGACATCGGCGGAAGCAACGTCACGCAGACGCAGCTGATCTCGCTGGCGATGAGCCTCACGGCCTTCATCCTGCTTGCCCTGTTGTTGTTCTTCACCGACATCGGCCGCTGCATGCGCGCCACGGCCGCCAATCCCGATCTCGCGCGGGCAACCGGCATCGATGCGCGCCTGGTCGTCCGGCTCATCATCTTCCTGAGCGGCGTGCTGGCTGCGCTCGGCGGCACGGGCATCGCGATCAAGAGCGAGCTCAACATCCTGCTCGGGCCCGATCTGATGCTGCCGGTCTTCGCTGCTGCGATCCTCGGCGGCCTCGGCAACCCGATGGGCGCGATCTTCGGCGCGCTCGTCATCTCCTTTGCCGAGACGCTGGCGGCCGCGGTCAATTTCGGCCCGCTCGCCGGCCAGCCGTTCCTGTTCATCCCGGTGAACTACATCGCCGCCGCCTCCTTCCTGATCCTGGTCGTGGCCTTGCTCTTCCGACCCTATGGCCTGTTCGTGAACGAGGTGAAGCGTGTTTGAGTTCTCGCTCCATGTCGCCACGATCGCGGCGCTCTACGGGCTGCTGGCGCTGAGCCTCAACCTGCAGGCGGGCTTCGCGGGCTTGATCAATTTCGGCCAGATCGCGCTCTTCGGCTGCGGCACCTATGGCGCGGCGCTCGCCTTCGACAACCGGCTCGGCCCTGTCGCCGGACTCCTGCTCGGCCTCGCGCTCGTCGGCCTGCTGGCGCTGTTCTTCGCGCGGCTCGGCCGCAGCCTCGGCTCCGACTACTGGGGTATCGCGACGCTCGCGATCGGCCAGATCCTGCTCACCATCGCCACCAATGAGACCTGGCTGACCGGCGGCGCGCAGGGCATCAGCGGCATTCCGCAGCTCTTCGCCGGCAGTTCGCGGCTGCAGGGCCATCTCATCCTGTTCGGCGTCACCGTCGCGCTGCTGCTCGCGACCTGGTGGCTCTTCCATCGGCTGACGCAGAGCAAGTTCGGGCTCTCGCTGCGGCTCATGCGAGAGGAGCCGCAGTTCACCGCCTCGCTCGGCTATGACCTCGATGGCCTGCGCCGGCGCGCCATGCTGGTCGCAGCGGTGCCGGCCGCGCTCTCGGGCTTCCTCTTCGCCCACTACATGACCTTCGTCGGCCCCGATCAGCTCTTCTCGACCGAGACATTCGTGATCTGGACGATGGTGGTGATCGGCGGCTTCGGGAGCCATGCCGGCGTCGTCGTCGGCGCGATCCTTACGCAGGTGCTCTTCGCTGCGGTGCCCTTCGCCAAAGATGTCTTCGGCCTGCCTTCCGAATACGTCGCCGCGATGCGCCTGACGCTGATCGGCGGCGGACTGCTCGGCTTCCTGCTGCTGCGGCCGCAGGGACTGGTCCCCGAGAAAGTGGGCAGCGTCCGTGGTTGAGATCGCATTGTCGGCGCAGAAGCTGCGCAGGGCGTTCGGCGCCCATGTCGTGCTCGACGACGTCGACCTCGATATCGCGCGCGGGAGCATCGTCGGGCTGCTCGGTCCCAACGGCTCCGGCAAGTCCACGCTGCTGAACGTGCTCACCGGTTTCATCGCGATGGATGCCGGCCGGGTCTCGCTCGGTGGCCGGAACATCGGCGCTCTTCCGGCCTCCGAGATCGCCCGGCGCGGCTTGCTGCGCACCTTCCAGCTGCCGCGCATGCCCACGCGCATGAGCGTCCGCGAAGTGCTGCTCGCCGCCGAGCGCTCCGATGCCGGCATCCTCACGGCCCTGGCCGGCAGAAGCCTGCGCGCCAGCGCACGGACCGACGAACTGCTGGAGCAGCTCCTGCTGACACGCGTCGCCGATCAGCCGGCGAGCGCCATCTCCGGCGGCCAGAAGAAGCTGCTCTCCATCGCCGCTGCCCTCGCCAACAGGCCGGGCATCCTCTGCCTCGACGAGCCGACGGCGGGCGTGCATCCAAACCTGCGCGAAGGCATCGTCGCGCTGCTCAGGCAGGCCAATGACCAGGGCGTGACGCTGCTGATCGTCGAGCACGACATGGCCTTCGTGCGCAATCTCTGCCAGCGTTGCGTGGTGCTCGACCGTGGCGAGCTGATCGCCGACTGCCCGCCGGCCGAGCTCGCGGACCATCCCCGCGTGGTCGAGGCCTATCTCGGCCGCGCCGCCGCCCGGCGCGTGGCGCCATCACCCGAGAAACTGCCGACAAAGGTGCCGGCATGAGCAAGTTCGACGGCATGATCGTGGTCGAGGGCCTGCGCGCCGGCTATGACGACGGTCCCGATATCCTGCATGCGCTCGATCTGCGCGTGGCAGCAGGCGAGATCGTCACGATCCTCGGCCCCAATGGCTGCGGGAAATCGACATTGCTCAAGGCGATCGGCGGTTTCGTGCCGCCGCGCGCCGGAAACATCTACATCAACGCGCAGGATGCGACCGCCGTGCCGGTCCACCGGCGCGTGCGCACTCACCATGTCGGCTTCGTGCCTCAGACCGACAACGTCTTCACCACGCTTAGCGTCGCCGACAACATCCTGCTCGGCGCCCGTTTCCTGGTCGCAACCGAGCGTCGACGCCGCTTCGCCGCACTGATGGAGAGCTATCCGTCGCTGGCCAACAAACGCGACCGGCGCGCCTCGGCGCTGTCGGGCGGCGAACGCCAGCTCCTGTCCATCGCGCGAGCCCTGATCGCCGACCCGGCCGTGCTCCTGCTCGACGAACCCTCCGCCGGCCTCTCGCCGGTGATGATGGATGACGTCTTCGATGAGATCCGGCGCATCCGCGACCGCACCGGCATGACGATCCTGATGGTCGAGCAGAATGCGGCACAGGCGCTCGCCGTCTCCGAGCGCGCCTATGTGCTGTCGCTGGGCCGTGTCGCCATCGAGCAGCGTGCGGCGGAGCTGCTCGATAACCCCGAGCTCGCCGGACTCTATCTCGGCGCGCATTGAGAGCCGCCTGGCATCAACAACCATCGGGGAGGACCGAGCGTGGCAAAGCGGATCATCGTGCTGGGAGGCGGTGTCGTCGGCGTGACGACGGCCTATCAGCTCCAGAAGGACGGCCATGAGGTCGTGCTGATCGAACGGAACCCGCAGGTCGCGGCGGAGACGAGCTGGGGCAATGCCGGCATGATCGCGCCCGGCCATTCCTTCGTCTGGTCATCACCGAAGGCGCCGATGATCCTGCTCAGGTCGCTCTTCCTCAAGGACCAGGCGCTACGCTTCAAGCTCTCGGCCGATCCCGCCCTTTATCGCTGGTCCTGGGCCTTCCTGATGGAATGCACCCAGGCCAAGGCGACGCGCAACACGCTGCTCAAGCACAGGCTGGCTGTCTATTCCCAGGCGATGCTCCAGGAGGTGATCGGGCAGGAAACGGTCGCCTATGATCGAAACGATCGCGGCATCCTGTATTTCCATCGCAGCCAGGAGGCGCTGGATCGCGGTGTCCAGCAGATGAAGCTGCTGGAATCCGACGGGCAGATCATCAAGGTCCTCGACCGCGCCGGCGTGGTCGCACTCGACTCCGCGCTCGCCGGCATGGGCGACAAGATCGCCGGCGCGATCCATTGCCCGACCGACGAGACCGGTGACTCCGCCCTGTTCACCCGGGCGCTAGCCGCGATCGTGGCGGCAGGAGGCGGCGAGATCCGGACCGGTACGACGATCACCGGAATCGAGACGGCCGGCGAGGCGGTCACGCAGGTCGTCACCGACAAGGGCCCGATCAAGGGCGATGCCTATGTGCTGGCGCTCGGCTCGCAGAGCGCAGGCCTCGCGCGCCGCATCGGCGTGTCGCTGCCGATCTACCCGATCAAGGGCTATTCCCTGACGATCCCCGTCGGCAACCGGCCGCAGCCGCCGAGCCTCGCCTGCGTCGACGAGCATAATCTGGTGGCGATCTCACGGTTCGGAGACCGCATCCGCGTCACCGCCACGGCCGAATTCGCCGGCTACGACAAGAGCCACAAGCCGTCCGACTTCGTCTTCATGAAGCGTGTCACGCAGGAGCTCTATCCCGAGGGCGCCGATTACGATCGCGCCGAGATGTGGGCGGGCCTTCGTCCGATGACGCCGACGAATCTGCCGTTCCTGGGCCGCCAGCGCTACGGCAACCTCTTCCTCAACACCGGCCACGGTCATATCGGCTGGACCATGTCGCATGGCTCGGCCCGCATCACGGCTGACCTGATCGCCGGCCGCACCCCCGCCATCCCGATGGACGGCCTCCTGGCCGCCGCCTGAACGCGAAAGGACCGCCCCCATGTCCGCACTCGCTGCATTCTCACCGTCCGCCGAGCCTCTCGATCTCGGCGTGATGGCCTCCATGCTCGACGCGCCGCTCGGCTCGCGCGCCGCGATCGGCTTGGTTGTGCTCGCCACCGACCAGACGCTCGAGCACGAATACCGTTCCCTGATCCGCGCGCCGGGCATCGCCTTCTACGAGGCCCGGCTGTTCAACGATGCCGAGATCACGCCTGAAACGCTGCGCGCCATCGGCCCGCGCATCGCGCCCTGTACCGAGCTGATCCTGCCCGGTCTTCCGCTCGACGTCGTCGCCTTCGGCTGCACCTCGGCAACGATGACGCTTGGCGAGGACTATGTCTTCGACCAGATCCGCATGGCTCGCCCCGGCAGCGCCTGCACCACGCCCGTGACCGGCGCGCTCGCCGCCTTCACGACGCTGAATGTCGGGCGCATCGGCCTGCTCACGCCCTACTCCCCCCTCATCAACGCCAATCTCGCCCGCTATTTCCAGTCGCGCGACATCGGCGTCCCGGCCTACGCCACCTTCGACCGGCCGGACGATCGCGAAGCGGCGCTGATCTCGGTCGCATCGATCGAGGCGGCGGCGGAAAGGCTTGCCGCACAGCCCGGCGTCGAAGCCATCTTCGTCTCCTGCACCAGCCTGCGCGTCGCCGAGGCCGTGACCCGGCTGGAGGCCCGCATCGGCATCCCGGTGACCTCGAGCAATCATGCGATGGCCTGGCACAGTCTGCGCCTTGCCGGCGTCGCGGATGTCATGCCGGAAGCTGGGCGCCTGTTCGAGCGCGGCATCGCCTGAGCAGGCGGTTGCGACGGCTGCCCGCTCGCCAATTCCAAGACCAGCCCCCATCGAAAGGTTCTTTCCATGACCCTACCCGTGCGAATCCAGCCCGGCCCTCGCATGAGCCAGGCCGTCATTCATGCCGGCAGCGTCCATCTGGCCGGACAGGTCGCACTGGGGGCGCCCGGCACCTCCGTCGCCGAACAGACCCGCGACATCTTGGCCCGGATCGACGCCTTGTTGGCCGAGGCCGGAAGCCGACGGGACAAGCTGGTCTCCACGACGATCTGGCTGGCCGACATCGCCTCCTTCGCCGAGATGAACTTGGTATGGGACGGCTGGGTCGCGCCGGGCGCTGCGCCCGCGCGCGCCTGCGTGGAAGCGAAGCTGGCCGCCCCGCAATTCACCGTCGAGATCGCGGTCATCGCTGCGCTTTGAGCCATCGATCACCTGACGAGATCGACCGTCATGGCGCCCACTGACAGGCATCACCATCATGAACAGCCGCGAGGTGGCGATCGCCACCTCATCTCCCTCTCCGTCGCTCATGTCCTATGGCCATCTGCTCGTCATCTACCTCGTCTGGGGAGCGGCCTATCTCGCGGTCAAGATCTGCCTCAGCGGGCCGGCCACGGTCACGGTTCTGCAGCTGCAGACGGCACGCCTTTGGGCCGCGGCCATCTTGCTGGCGGCAGTCAGCGCCGTCGCCTCCGGACCGCCACCGCGCCTGTCCCGGCGCGACCTGGGATCATGCGCTCTCTCGGGCATCCTGATGTGGGTCGGCGGCAATGGGCTCGCCGCCATGGCTTCGCAACATGCCGCCTCGAGCTTCGTCGTGATGGCCCTGGGCGCAATACCGCTCTGGAGCACGTTGCTGGACGTCGCAGCGGGCGGCTCGAGGCCGCGACCGGACGTTCTGGTCGGGCTCGCGGTCGGCCTCGGCGGCCTCGGGCTCGTCATGGCTCCGGCACTGCTCGCACCCGATTCTGTGATCGTCGAGCCCGAGCATGCGCTGATGACCGTCGTTCTGCTCGCCGGAGCCGGACTGGCCTGGGCAGCCGGCACCCTGCTGCAACGCCCGCTGATGGGGCGCAGCCCGCCCGCCTGGACAGCCACGTATCAGATCGGTGCCGCGGCGCTGGCCGTGACGCTGCCAGTGCTGGTCGAAGCTGCTCCACTGCCCCACGCACCCAGCAACAGGCAACTCGGTGCCTTCGCATTCCTGATCCTGTTCGCTTCGGTGGTCGCGCTGATCTCCTTCGTTCAGGTGGTGCGCAGTTTCAGCCCGGCCGTCGCCTCGACATTCGCCTATGTGAACCCGGTGGTCGGAATTGTGCTCGGCTGGCTTATCCTGGGCGAGGTTCCTGCTCCCCTCTCGCTGGCCGGCATGGCCATCGTCCTCATCAGCATAGCGCTCATCCTGAAGGAAAAGCCCGGTCCCGGTACCGCGAACGGGGGCACACGCAGCTGACTCTTGCTTGACGCATGCGGAATGCACACCGATCCGCCGGGAGCGGACGCAGCGAGCGCCTGGAATGGGTCAGAATCGCCCATCCCTCGACCGGGTGAAATGCGCCAGAAGCGGAATTTGGCTTCCTGCCGGAAAGCGGACATGGGTGGGCGTGTCGCTTGGACGCCGGTACGGTTACGGCTCTCCTGTTTCCTCGCTCTCCAAGATGCGGCAGTCCCACTTCCCGCTTGGAAGATGCAGTCATCAATTATATCGGCGCCGCCTCCAGAATGCTCAGGGTCGACGCAGTCGGCGTCACCGAGACCGTCTCGAAATCTGCCGCCGCGAGGAGAGCCGCAAACTCGGCGCCCGTGCGCTCGCGCCCGCCGGTCATGACCATCATATTGAGGTCCATGAGCGTTCCGGCCGGCGATTTATTGGGCTCGTCGATGACGTGCTCGATGATCAGCAACCTGGCGGCCGGCGTCATCGCCATGCGGCAGGAGCGGAGGATATCGACCGAGGCGGCGTCGTCCCAATCGTGCAGAATCCACTTCAGCAGATAGGCATCGCCACCTTCGGGAACCTCGACGAAGAAGTCGCCGCCGAGCGCAAGGCAACGGTCCGAGAGCGCGGCGGATTCCAGCGCGGCCGACGCGCGCGCGATGACGTGCGGCTGGTCGAAGAGCGTGGCGCAGAGATGCTGGTGAGCCGCGAGGATCCTGGCCAGGAGCATGCCATCGCCGCCGCCGACATCCACCAGCCGGTGGAACCGGCTGAAATCACACGCTGCCAGCACCGCCTCGGCAGCCTGCTCCGTGATGGACGCCATGGCGCGGTCGAAGATGCCGGCTTCTTCCGAGTGGTTTGCGCGATAATCCCAGACGCCACAGCCATGGACATGGTCGAATGCGGTCGCGCCGGTGCGGACGGCATGGAGGAGATCGCCCCAGGCCTGCCAGAAGTTCGGCCGGCCGATCAGCCGGGCCATTGGCGCGAGGCTGCCCGCGACGTCGCTGCGGAGAAGCCGCCCGGCCGCGGTCAGCGTGAACCGGCGCTCCTCGTCTTCGTGGAACAGGCCCATCGAGGCCAGGCTGCGCATCAGCCGATAGAGCGAGGCCGGATGCGTCCCGGTGGCCGCCGCGAGCGCCTCGCTGGTCCTGGTCTCGGTGCGCAAGAGGTCTGCCAGCCCGAGGGTCGCGGCGACATGAATCGCCTGACTGGCCCGGAAGCCGAGGATCATTTGAAAGACGTCCGTCCTGCTTGCGTGCGCAATCATGTGACGAGCCTCCGAACCGGCGAATTTGGCAATGCCCGGCGCTGCCTACTTCGGCGCAGCGTCCTTCACGATCGGCCACCAGAGCCTTTGCTCGCTCTCGATGAAGGCCCTGGACTCCGCCGGCGACATGGCCTTCGCTTCGACGCCGATCTCGTCGAAGCGCTGCCTGACGAGCGGCGTCGCCAGCGCGTGACGAACGGCTTCGTTCAGGCGCAGCACGATGGGCTCAGGCGTCCCGGCCGGAGCGGAGAGGATCATCCAGCCGACGGCGGTGAGCCCCGGCAGCGTCTCGGCGACGGTCGGGACGTCCGGGAACTGGGGATTGCGTTCGGACGACATCACGGCGATGAGCTTGAGGTCGCCGGCCTGGACCGCGCCGCGCAGGCCGGACATGGTTTCGATCGTGGCATGGACACGCCCGCCCAGGATGTCCCGGATGGCCTCCAATGTGCCGCCGGTGGCGTAGGGAACCACGGTGATCGGGACGTCGCCCTTCCGCTCCAATGCCAGGGCGGCGAAATGCGGCAATGTTCCTGTGCCATTCGTGCCGACCATGATCTCGCGCGGCTTTGATCTCGCCAATGCGATCAATTCGGGCAGGGAGTTGACGCCAAGCCGGGGCGGGACGGCGATGTACATCGGGCCGCCGCCCATCCAGGCGATCGGGACGAAGGACCGGGTGAGGTCGATCGGCGGCTTGTCGGTCTGGGCGGGCAGAATGGTGAAGATGAATGCGGCGCCGCCGAGCAAGGTGTAGCCGTCCGGTGCGGCGGCGGCCACGGCCTGGGCCGCGAGCAGGCCGGAGGCGCCCGGCCGGTTCTCGACGACGACCTGCTGCCCCCAACGGCTCGACAGCTGTTCGCCGACCAGACGGGCGACCACATCCAGGGCGCTTCCCGTAGGGAGGGGCATGACGATCCTGACCGGGCGCGCCGGAAAGCCGTCCTGGGCACGGCCGGGGAGGGTGCCGGCGGCTGATGCGAGCAGGGCGACGAGGGTTGCGGTCGCGAGGAGCCTGGGCATGTCGATCTCCGTCACAAGGGCCTTCTTGCCCGGTCGGGGGAGCCCGCCGACCGGGCTGGCGGGTCATCAGGATTAGACAGGATCGGGTTTGACTTGGCCTGAAAGAAATCTGAAATTCTTCTCAGGGAAGACTGAAAGGGTCCGCCGTTCCCGGCCAGCGGTTCCAGATCCCGGGAGAGGGGTTGATGTCGGGTCAGCGCTACACCTTTGAAAGGTGGCTCCTCGATTGCCGGGGCGGCGTCCTGACCAGCGAGAACACCGCGCTCCCGCTGCGGCCGAAGAGCTTCGAGGTCCTGCGATTCCTCGTCGAGAATGCCGGCCGCGTCGTCTCGCGCCAGGAGATGCTCGATGCGGTCTGGCCCGCGACCACGGTGACCGAGGAATCCCTGACCCAGTGCATCAGCGAGGTGCGCCACGTCCTGGGCGTCGCCGGGCAGCGCATCATCAAGACGGTGCCTAAACGCGGCTATCTGATCACGGCCGTCGTCGAAACCGCGGACCCGCCCGAAAGCCGCCTGTCCGAAACGACGGCGACGGTGCGGGATGGCCCCTCGGTCGCCGTACTGCCATTCGCAAATCTGAGCGGCGACGTCTCCGAGGAATACCTCAATGACGGGATCAGCGAAGACATCATCAACGCGTTGTCTGCTTTCGCGGAACTCTCGGTCATCGCCCGCAATTCCTGCTTCCGCTACAAGGGCCGGGCGATCGACATACGCGAGATCGGCCGGGAGCTCAGTGTCGGCTATATCGTTGAAGGCAGCGTGCGCAGGTTCGGCGAGCGGATCAGGATCACCGCACAGCTCGTCGATGCCAGGTCGGGCAGCCTGCGCTGGTCCGAGCGCTTCGACCGCACGCTCGGGGATATTTTCGCCGTTCAGGATGAGATCACGGACTCGATCGTCAGGATCGTCATCGCGCATCTTGGCAGCGCCGAAAGGGAGCGCGTGGCGCAAAAGCCACCCAGTTCCTGGAGCGCCTATGACCTGGCCATGCGAGGCGACCACGCGATGCGGATCTATCTGCGGTCATGGGCCGCGCACGATCTCTACAGCGCGCGACAGCTCTTCGTGGAGGCGCTGAAAGCCGATCCGGACAATGCCGGAATCTGCGCGAAGCTGGCCGGCACCTATATCCGAGCCTATTCCGAGCCCGACGATCCGGACTACGGGCGCGCCACCGTCCTGAAGCGGGGCTATGACCTGGCGAGCAAAGCCGTTCGCCTCGATCCGAACCTGCCGCTGACGCGCGCCCAGCTCGGCTGGGCCCTCTCCTGGATGAGCGAGCCCGATGCCGCAGTTCGCGAGTTCGATCGGGCCTTCGCCCTCAACCCGAATTTTTCCGACGTCCGCTTCCCCGCTGTGCTGATCTATGCTGGCGCGCCGATCAGGGCGCTCGAGGTCGTGCAGGCCCATCTGCGCCTCGACCCGTTCCACCCTCCGTTCATGTACGCGTTTCAGGGGCACGCGCTCTACGCACTGAAGCGCTACGAGGAAGCGGTGATGCCTCTCCGGGAGTGCATCCGGCGCGCGCCTCAGGTTCTCCTGGCGCATGTCTGGATCGCCGCGACATTGGTACGTCTCGGGCAGTATGCCGAGGCGAAAGCCATCGCCGCGAAGATTCTGGAGCGCTCGCCGAACATGTCCGTCCGGCACTGGCCGGCGCTCGCCCTCTACCGAAATCCCGAGGATGCCGAGCACATGATCGAGGCCCTGCGCGATGCCGGTCTTTAGTGATTAAGACGTATCCGTAGACAGCGAGCTATACGCGCCGCCGGATGCAGCGATCTGCGCTCTCACTGAGTTCCAGCCTGCGCTACAAGCCGACATTGAGAACCTGCCCGAAGCGGATGCACGGACCGGCGGGCGTCCCGATGCCGGTACACGTCGTCTCGCTTCGACGCGTTACATGGATCCGACGGTTCACGACTATGTTTCTTGAGAGGTGCGGTCCTGGGGACGATCCCCCAGCCGCAGTGCGCCATGAGCAGACGCCGGATGTTAGCTCGCGACCCACAGTTGCAGTTCCGAAGGCCTGCTTAGAGCGCCGCCACCCGCCTGCTGCAAATCGTTCGCCTCTGGTTCATGTCGACTTCCCGACAATCGACGTCGTCCGCTACCCGAGCGGCAAGAGGTTGCGAATGAACCAGGCGCAGAGGCGCGGACTGGCCCGGCTCATGCTCCGTTGGCCGCAGCGTCGGACGGAACTCATAGACAGATGCGACCAGGATACGCGATTCCTCGAACTATCCGAAGCTTACGAGGCCGCGTGCGGGGCGGCGGACTACTGGGCGAAATCGGGTTCGCCGGAAGCACAGATGCGTGCGGAAGAGTACCGCGCGCTCGCTTTTGAGATCGAACGCGACATTGATGAGCTCTTTTAGCCTCGCCATTGCCTTGCGGATCAAGCGTCGAGTTCGATAGCAGGACTGCCTTGAACCCTTTGCGGACCTGGCATTAGGCGCCATAAATCGGACTTCGGACGTTTCCGACCGGCGCGGACGCGCCCTCATACCGAAGGCAACAGTGATGATCGCGGCCTACATTGACGAGTTCATCATGTTTTGCGCAGGCCTATGGATGACGGCCGTCGGCCTCGGTTATCTGCCGTTGCCCGGCAATGCCACCAACCAGCCTCACTGGGTTACGACGCTGGCTGGCCACTTCAAGTGGATGGGTCCGTTGTTACTTGCCATCGCCATCGCTCTGGCGATGGCGTCCTAGGCGCTCTCGCAAGCCCTCTATCAGACCCGATCGCGAGGTTCGCCTTGAAGGCGCGGTCCTGGGCGTCGGCCGCGAGCTATCCATGAGATGTTGCTTCCTCCTCCTCGTCCGGCACGTATCGGCCTGTCAGAAAATCGAACCCGTCGGCAGGCCCAGCGCCATTGCACCGGCATAGCGTGCCTGTGGGCTGGCCTGGAGCGGGTGAAAACGCGCCCCTTGGATGTCACGGAAGCGCCGCTCCAGTCCCGTCGCCCGGTAGAACGACGCGCCGCCTGCCAGCTCCATCGCCAGATCGACGGCTGCAATCGCGTGGCGGGCAACCAGGGTGCGTCCGATCATGACCTCGTTGACCGTCTCGGCGCACGGCGCGTTACGCGCCACCGTATCCAGCATCCAACGGTGTGCGAGCTGCGCGGCCCGCAATTCGGTGTCCATGCGCCCGGCCAGCGACGGGTCGGATGCCTGCTTCTTCTTCGCGATCTCGATGGCGATGTCGCGGGCACTCTCGGCAACTCCGAGGTAGACAGCATAGATCAGCGGGAAAGCGACGGTCGCAATTGTCTCGAAAACAGGGTGCCACTCGCCGGCCTTGCGCGAAAACGCGACATTCGCGGCGGGGATGAAGAGATTCTCGATCACGACATCGTTCGACGCGGTGCCACGCATGCCCAGCGTGCGCCAGGTATCCTCAATGCGCACCGCCGACGACTTCATCGGCGCACCGAAGTGAATGACCGACCGGTTCCCGTCTTCTCCTTCATGGATCGCTCCGGTCATCAGGATATCGCCGGCTTCGGCGCCGGAGGTGAACACCTTCCGGGCGGTGATACGGTAGCCGTCGCCGTCCCTCTCGGCCTTTCCCGATCCGCCGATCCAGTCCGAGCCGCCGGACGACAACAAAATGATTTTCTCCGCGGCGACCCGTTTCAGCAGGGGTTCCACAGCAGCGATCTTCTGGTGCCGCCAACGCCAAGCGGGGATGGCGACCTGATGGGTGTGCATGGAAAAAGCCAGCGCCGTGGAACCGCATGCCCTTGCGAGCACGCGCAGCATCTCGGCGAGCTCGGATATCTCGGCGCCGCCGCCGCCGAGTTCCCGCGGGACGCCTGCTTCGACCAGACCCGCCTCCTTCAGCAAGTAATAGTTCTCGCTGACGAAACGGTCATTCTGGTCGATCTCGGCGGCACGCGCGGCGAGTATCGGCGCAAGATGGCGCGCCGTTTCCACGACATTGGCGGGAGAGGCGGTGCCTCCGACGAATGACGGGGCCGAGGCTTTCGAAGCAGTGATCGTCGACATGGTGTCCTCCATTCCTGCGAGGTAGAAGGATCACCGTTGAGGTTCCGGGCTTCTAGTTCAGCAACTGAACTGCTGGCGTTTTCCGTGTGACCCCGATCTGGTACCATCCGCCAAAGAAAAACGGGGTTCGTCATGAACAATCGCGGCGGCTATGGCCAGTTCTGCCCGGTGTCGATGGCCTCGGAGATATTGTGCAGTCGATGGACGACGCTGGTCGTGCGAGAATTGCTCTGCGGCAGTACCCGATTCAATGACCTGCGGCGCGGCTTACCGAAGATGTCGCCTGCCTTGCTCTCGAAACGGCTCAAGGAATTGCAGCAGGCCGGGGTCGTCACCGTGTCGCGCAAGACGACGGGCTCGGCTGAATATCACCTTTCCGAGGCCGGCGAGGAACTGAGATCGTTGATCATGGGCCTCGGCAATTGGGCGCAACACTGGATGGAATCGCGGCTTTCGCTCAAGAACCTCGACCCTTCATTGCTGATGTGGGACATGCGCCGGAGTCTCAACGTCAAGCTGCTGCCGGCGCATCGCTGCACGATACAGTTTCTGTACCCCGAACTTCCGGGGTCACAAAAGAGGTGGTGGCTGGTGGCGGCCGACGGTGCAGTCGACCTTTGCAATTTCGACCCCGGCCATCAGCTCGACCTGCTGGTCACGAGTTCCCTGCGCACGATGACGGCGATCTGGATGGGACTGACGACGATCAAGAAGGAGTCGGACATCGGTCAATTGGAGATCGACGGCGATCAGGCCCTGGCTTGCTCCATGCAACAATGGCTGGGGCTCAGCGCCTTCGCCTTCGAACCGCGTCGGGTGCAGTGACTGACGTGACGATCTTGCGCGAGGTTTGGTAAAAAGACGGGTTGATCCGCGCCATTGCAGATATTGGCGAGGAGCCGGAAAGCAGGCGCAGAAGCTTACGATTCGGATCGATTCCGATGCCGCAGTGCCTCGACGATGACCTTGAATGCAGGAAGGTTCTGGCGGCGGCTTGGATAGTAGAGGAAATAGCCGTCGAAGAAGGGGGACCAGTCGTCGAGCACCTGGATCAATTCGCCCGAAGCGATCTGCCGCTCGACGATATCCCCGGGGACATAGGCGATGCCGTAGCCGCTCACCGCCGCGTCGATCATGGCGTAGGAATTATTGAAGGTCAGCTGGCCGCTGACCCGCACGCGCAGCTCCTGGCCGCCCTTCTCGAACTCCCAGGCGTAAAGTCCGCCGGCTGTCTCGTGGCGCATGTTGATGCAGATATGCCGGACCAGATCCTGCGGATGCTCAGGCGCGCCGTGCGTGGCGAGATAAACGGGTGACGCGACCGCCACCAGTCGCCAGTCCGGGCCGATGCGGACCGCGATCATGTCCTTCTCGACGCTCTCGCCCAGCCGGACGCCGGCATCGAACCCCTCCTCGACGATGTTGCGGAAGGTGCTGTCGAGGATCAATTCGACACTGATGTCGGGATAATCCCGCAGGATCGGCTTGAGCTTCGGCCAGACCACGCTTTCCAGCGCGTGGTCGGACAGGGTCAGCCTGATAGAGCCCGACGGTTTGTCGCGGAGCGCGGTCAGTGCAGCGATCTCATCCTCGATCTCGGCGATGCGCGGCGTGATCGTCTGCAGGAGCCGCTCGCCCGCAGCCGTAGTCGCGACATTGCGCGTTGTGCGGCTCAGGAGCCGTATGCCCATGCGTGCTTCGAGCTGCTTGATCGTGTGGCTGAGCGTCGATTGCGCCACGCCGAGCTTCGCCGCCGCCCTGGTGAAGCTGCGTTCTTCGGCGACGACCTGGAACCAGGTCAGCTGATTGAGATCGGTCCTGCCCATGAAGGTCCTCGGCACGTCGTGACGCGCGACATTATTCGGATAGTTCGATTAATGCATTCGGATTTCAGCGGCTAATCGTTTTATGGCGAAGCCCTTAGCTTGCCCGGCCATGCCCCGGACCGCATCGTAGGCGATATGACAGACGGAATCGTGCCGCTCTCACGTCGCGCGCTGCTGACAGCCGCCGCCGGACTCGCGCTTTGTCCTGCGGCTCGCGCTCAGCCCGACAAAGCCTCGCAGCGGAAAGGAGCCGCCATGCGCCTCAGATTTGCCTTCGGGGATCAGGACTTCACGGCGACACTGGAGGACAATCCCTCGGCGCGCGACCTGTTCTCAATGCCGCCGCTGAACCTGACGATCGACGACTACGCGAACAACGAGAAGATCGCCTATCTGCCGCGCAAGCTGACCGAAGCGGGCAGCAGCGCCTTCGGCAGCGAACGACCGGGCGACCTCTGCTACTATGCTCCGTGGGGTAACCTCGCCTTCTTCCATGCAGGCTACCGCTGGTCCCAGGGCTTGATCCGTCTCGGCCGCATCGACGGCCGCATCGAGCCCTTGCTGGTACGCGGTAAATTCTCGCTGAGCATCGCGCCCGCGACCTGATCCTCATATCGCTCGGGGCGGGAAAGCTAGCTCCGTCAACGTGGACATCGCAGGCGCGCGCCCGACAGACCTGTGGGCACGAGCAGCAAGATTTATGCTCCGGGTCGATCGATGCAATCGGATTGCACCGCTAATCGGTTCGACCCGATGCTGCTAACGTCGATATGCGACCGGCTCGGAGAGCGCCGCGATTTGCTCGGAGAAAAGCAGATGAGCTCAGGCCAGCGCGCGCATTACCGCGATTTTCTCTCACGATAACTTGCGCAGGTGCAGCTTGCGTTCTGCCGCCCGGAAGCGCTGCATGGCGTTAATCAGAGCCTCGCTGTCGCATGTCACGACGGTCCTGGAATATCCGGGTCGCGAAGAAGGAGATGCTGATGACCACCCTCGTCGTGAACGGGACGGAGCGCCGCTACGACGGCGATCCCGAGATGCCGCTGCTCTGGTATCTGCGGGACGAGCTCGGTCTGACCGGCACCAAGTTCGGTTGCGGCGTCGCCGCTTGCGGAGCATGCACCATTCACCTCGACGGAATGGCCGTACGCGCCTGCCAGACACCGATCTCGGCGGCAGCAGGGCTCGCGGTCACGACCATCGAGGGATTGTCTCCTGATGGCAGTCATCCGCTGCAGGCCGCCTGGCGCGACCTCAACGTCTCGCAATGCGGCTACTGCCAGCCCGGTCAGATCATGCAGGCCAGCGCCCTGCTGAAAGAGTCACCCAACCCGAGCGACGAGGACATCGACGGTGCGATGAGCGGCAATCTCTGCCGCTGCGGAACTTATCCGCGCATTCGCGCCGCGATCAAGCAGGCAGCGAAGGGCGCGCGCCTATGACCGGGCACCTTCCGAATTTGAGTGGCGCTCTCGCCAATGTCAGTCGGCGGGGCTTGCTGCAGGGCATGGGCGCCGGCGTTTTCGTGCTCGCTGCGGGCCTGCCCGTCGCAACGCCCGCGCAGGACAAGAAATTCGGCGCCGACGGGATGCCGAACGGCTGGCGCGACGATCCGGCGGTCTTCATCTCTCTGGCCGAGGACGGCTCCGTCACCATTGTCTGCCATCGCTCGGAGATGGGGCAGGGGGTGCGCACCTCGCTCGCGATGGTGGTCGCGGACGAGCTCGAGGCCGACTGGGCCCGGGTGCGCGTCACGCAGGCCTGGGCCAACGAAGAGCGCTTCGGCAACCAGGACACGGACGGATCGCGCAGCCTGCGCCATTGGTTCATGCCGATGCGCCGCGCCGGCGCAGCTGCGCGGACGATGCTCGAACAGGCGGCGGCAGCGCAATGGGGCGTTGCGGTTGCCGAGGTTCGCGCCGGCAACCACGCCGTGGCCCACGCCGCCAGCGGCCGCAGCCTGAGCTATGGCGCACTTGCCAGGGCTGCATCGGCTCTGCCGGTGCCGGATCGTGGCAGCGTCCGGCTCAAGCAGGCCTCCGCCTTCCGTTACATCGGCAAGGATACGATCGGCCTCGTCGACAATCAGGACATCACCACGGGCAAGGCGGTCTACGGCATCGATGCCCGCATCGACGGCATGCTGTTCGCCGTCGTCGCCAGGCCGCCGGTCTATGGCGGCAGGGTCGCCTCCCATGACGCGTCCGAGGCCTTGAAGGTGCCAGGTGTGGTGAAGGTCATCACCATCGATCCGCCATCGATCCCGTCCGAATTCGAGCCGCTCGGCGGGGTCGCGGTCATCGCCCGCAACAGCTGGGCCGCGATCAAGGGGCGCGAGGCGCTGAAGGTGACCTGGGAGGATGGTCCGAACGCGGTCTATTCCTCGGACAGCTACCGCGCCCGTCTCAGCGAGGCGGCAAGCAAGCCTGCCAAGATCGTCCGCAACGACGGCGACGTCGAGCGGGCCATGGCCGGAGCGGCCAAGCACGTCACGGCCGAGTACTACATTCCGCATCTTGCCCAATCGCCGATGGAGCCGCCGGCGGCGCTGGTCCGCATCGCCAATGGAGAGGCCGAGGCCTGGGCCTGCAGCCAGGCCCCGCAGGTGACCCGTGCGCGTCTGGCCAAGCGGCTCGGCCTGCCGGTCGAGAAGGTCAAGGTCAACATCACCCTGCTCGGCGGCGGGTTCGGGCGCAAATCCAAGCCCGATTTCGTCATCGAGGCCGGGATCTGCTCGCAGGCGATGGACGGCGCGCCGGTCAAGCTGATGTGGACGCGCGAGGACGATCTCCACCACGGCTACTACCATACGGTGTCGGTCGAGCGGCTCGAGGCCGGGCTCGACGCCTCCGGCAAGGTCACGGCTTGGTTGCATCGCAGCGCAGCGCCGACCATCGGCTCGATCTTCGCTCCCGATCCCAAGCATGAATTGCCGTTCGAGCTCGGCATGGGGCTCGTCAACCTGCCATTCGACATCCCGAACATCCGGGCCGAGAACCCGGAGGCGCCCGCCCATGTCCGCATCGGCTGGTTCAGGGCCGTCTCGAACATCCCGCATGCCTTCGCGGTGCAGTCCTTCGTCGCCGAACTCGCCCATGCCGCCGGCCGCGACCCGAAAGACTACCTGTTGGAACTGATCGGCCCAGCGCGGCTGATTGATCCGACCAGGATCGGCGATGTCTGGAACCATGGCGAAGATCCGCAGCGCTATCCCATCGACACGGGACGCCTGCGGCGCGTGATCGAAACCGCGGCTCAAGAGATCGGCTGGGGTCGCAGCTTGCCCAAGGGCAGCGGGCTCGGCATCGCCGGTCATTACAGCTTCGTCAGCTACATCGCCGTCGCGGTCGAGGCGGCCGTCGACGGGCGCGGACGGCTATCGATCCCGCGCGTCGACATCGCGATCGATTGCGGGCCGATGGTCAATCCGGATCGCGTCCGCTCGCAAATGGAAGGCGCTGTCATCATGGGCGCCGGCATTGCGAGCTCGGCCGAGATCTCCTTCAGGAACGGCCGCGCCGAACAGGACAATTTCGACACCTACGAGCTGACGCGAATGGATTCGGCGCCGCGGGATATCCGCGTGCATCTCCTGCCCGCGGGCGATTACGAGCGGCCGCTGGGCGGCGTCGGCGAACCCGGCCTGCCGCCCGTTGCGCCAGCCATCGCCAACGCGGTGTTCGCCGCGACGGGCAAGCGGATCAGGCAATTGCCGATCCGCGATCAGCTCGGCGCCTGATCGGCCTTCTGCAGGCTCGCCCGTAGTCCGGGCGAGCCTGAGGAGCCACAGGAGCGTCTCGCGAATTGCAACGACATATCGAGACGGAGGCGCGCCATGTCCTCCATCGGGACGCCGCATTCGGGAGCACTATACTTCATTCTTCGCTCGCGTGATGCGCGAGGGCTGGACGTCGTGCCATCGCCCGAAAATGGATATTTGCGTTTTGACGATGGCGGAGACGCGCATTCCCGCAACAAAAATACTAACCTCGTTCGGCCTTCGCTGAATATCGAGGCCGACGGTGTAACTTGCCTTCCGACTTGGCTCGCTTCACGTTGCCCGAACGATCGACTCGCTGAGAAGAGGGATTTTATATGTCTCGCATAGGAGCTGGCGCGCGCTCCTTGAAGATTCCCGCAGCGATTCTGTTGTCGGCCTCGACATTTGCCACCGCAAGCGCGCAGACCCTGAGTTTCGGCCCGGCCGGCGCCGGTGGCTCCGGCCCTTGGGACAACACCACCGCCAATTGGTTCAACGGCTCGACGGCCGTGCCATGGGCGAGCGGAGGCACCGCCGCTTTCGGCGGGGCCGCGGGCACCGTGACCGTGAACGGTACGGTTGCAATGGAGGGCGCAACTTTTATTACCAACGGCTACAACGTCACTGGCGGCACGCTGACCCTGAGCGGGATCACGCCGACGATCACAACGAATGCCGGGATCTCGGCAATCGTCAATTCGGTGATCACCGGTCCGGCTGCTCTGGTGAAAGCTGGCGCTGGGACACTCACCATCGGCAACGGCGCCAATGCCTATACGGGAGGCACGACGGTATCGCAGGGCGGTCTGGTGTTCGGCGGGAATGGCGCCCTCGGCAGCGGGACCGTGACGCTCGGCGACGCGAATACCGGAGCGTCGAACGTTTCGCTGCTGGCCAATTTCGGGAATTTCTTTTCACCACAAAAGATTGCGAACGATATCGTCGTCAGCGGCTCGGGCACCGGCACCGCCTCGATCGGCTCGACGTCCTTCAACCCCGGCAGCAACGGAACCATCTACACCGGCACCATTACCTTGAACCGGAATGCCACGCTCATTAGCGGAAACACGGACCGGACCTCATTTCTCGGAAAGATCACCGGCACCGGCGACATCACAATCGCGGGCTCCAGGGTTACCCTCGACAACAGCACCAACGATTTTGTCGGCAACGTCACGATCAGTTCAGGCTCCATCCTGCAGACGAATGCAGCCAACGTTCTGCCTAGGACCGCCACCGTTACCATCCTCGGCAACGGTGTGCTGCGGTTCGTCAACACGGGAGATCAGACGATCGACGGCCTCAACGGTTCGTCGAGCGCTGTCATTACCTTCCTTGCCGGAGGTCGGCCGAACCTGACGGTCGGCGCGTCGAATGGCTCGGGAAACTTCGCCGGGTCAATCGGGAATGTGATCGCGTCCTTCACCAAGCTCGGCGCCGGCACGCAGACCCTGTCCGGCGCCAACACCTATCTCGGCCGCACCACGATTTCCGGCGGCGTCCTGAGCACGCAGCTCCTGGCCAATGGCGGCGCCGCCAGCGGCATCGGCGCTTCGACCAGCGCCGCCGCCAATCTGGTCCTGGACGGCGGCACGCTGCAGTATACGGGCATTGCCGCAAGCACCAACCGCCGGTTCACATTGACGACGAACGGAGGCGGTCTTGATGCCTCCGGCTCCGGCGCGCTGAATTTCACGGACACGACGCCGATCACGTTAAGCGGTACAGGTTCGCGCACCCTGATCCTGACAGGAAGCAGCAGCACCGCCAACACGTTGGCCGCCATCCTGGGCGACAACGGCGGACCGTCTTCCCTCGTCAAGACTGGGTCTGGCAGATGGGTGCTGACGGGGAGTCACAGCTATACCGGGTCGACGACCATCTCGGCCGGCACACTCGCCCTGTCGGGCTCTGGCTCTATCGCAAGCGCCTCCAGAGTGATCGCCGACGGGACCTTCGACATCTCGGGCGTGACGGCTGCCAGTTCGAGCATCAAGAGCCTTGCCGGCAACGGCAGTGCCACCCTCGGCTCCAAGACGCTCGTCATCACCGCCGCGAACGATACCTTCTCGGGCGGCATTTCCGGAAGCGGCGGGTTGACGATCAGCGGCGGCACGCAGACGCTCGCTGGCGACAGCACCTACACGGGCGGCACGACGATCTCGGCCGGCACGCTGCAGCTTGGCAACGGCGGCACCTCGGGGTCGATCGTCGGCGACGTCGTCAACAACGGCGCGCTCGCCTTCAACCGTAGCGACACCCTCACCTTTGGTGGCGCCGTCTCGGGCAGCGGCGTGATGAACCAGATCGGCAGCGGCACGACGATCCTGACGGCCGTCAATCCGTTGACCGGTCCGACCAATGTGAACGCGGGCACGCTTGCGGTGAACGGCTCTCTCGCCGGCTCGGCCGTGACGGTCCGGTCCGGCGCGACGCTCGCCGGCGACGGCACGGTGGGGCCGACCACGCTCCTGACCGGGGCTCGGATCGCGCCCGGCAACTCGATCGGCACGCTCACCGTCAACGGCGCCTATGCACAGGCGGCGGGAGCCACCTATCGGGTCGAACTGGACCCTACGACGACGACCTCCGACCTTATCCGGGTGAACGGCACGGCGGCGCTGGCGAGCGGCGCCGGGCTCGCCGTCGTCAACTCCACCGGCGCGCCTTACGTCGCCGGCCAGCGTTTCACGATCCTGACCTCGACCGGGCTGACCGGGAGCTACGGCTTCGGCGACCAGGTCTTGACGCCCTTCCTGAACCTGCGCGACGCGTATGACGCCAACAATGCCTATCTGACGGTGATCCAGACCAGGACCGTAGGCAGCATCGGCACCACGCCGAACCAGATCGAGGTCGGCAAGAGCGTCGACAGCCTGCCGGCCGGCAACCCTATCCAGTCTGGCATGATCAATCAGCCGACGCTGGATGCGGCGCGCAATGCGCTCGATCAGGTCTCCGGCGAGATCCACGCCTCGGCCCGCACCGCGCTGATCGACGAGAGCTGGCTCTTGCGCAACGCGGTCAACGACCGGCTGCGCTCGGCCTTTGGCTCAGTTGGGGCTCAGCCGATGGCGACGCTGAACTACGGCTTTTCCGCCGACCTCGCCCCGAGCGTGCATGGGCCGATGCCGTCGCTCAAGCCAACCGACCGCTTTGCGGTCTGGGGCCAAGGCTACGGCTACTGGGGCAAGACGGACAGCGACGGCAATGCCAGCAAGCTGACGCGCTCCAGCAGCGGCTTGCTGCTCGGCGCGGATGCGGCAGTGTTCGACAATCTGCGCTTCGGCGTGATCGCCGGCTACAGCCGCAGCGAGTTCGACGTGAACGCGAGGCTCTCCTCGGGCGAGAGCGACAACTACCATCTCGGCCTCTATGGCGGCGGCCAATGGGGCGCGCTCGGGCTGCGCCTTGGCGCGAGCTACACCTGGCACGCCATCGAGACCCGCCGGGCCGTCACCTCCGCGGGCTTCGGCAGCAATCTCCGCGCCGACTACGACGCGGGCACGGCCCAGGTCTTCGGTGAGGTGGGCTACCGCGTTGATCTCGGTCAGGTGGCACTCGAGCCCTTCGCCGGCCTCGCCTATGTCAACCTGCACAGCGATGGCTTTAGCGAGACCGGCGGGGCTGCGGCGCTGACCGGCCAGAGCGACGATACCAGCCTCGGCTACTCGACGCTCGGCCTGCGCGCTGCAATGACCGCCCGCCTCGCCGGCATGGACTTCTCCCTGCGCGGTACCCTCGGCTGGCGCCATGCCTTCGGCGATGTCAACCCGAAGGCGGTCCTCGCCTTCGCGGGCAGCAACCCGTTCAGCATTGCGGGCCTGCCGATCGCCAGGGACGCTGTCCTGGCTGAGGCCGGGCTCGATCTTGTGCTCGGCGCCAACGCCACGCTCGGCGCCTCCTATGCCGGCCTGCTCGCAGAGGACGCCCAGGACCACGTCTTCAAGGGCGTGCTAGCGATCAGGTTCTGAGGATAGGCTCAGACGAGAAAGCCGAACTCCGACTCCACAAAGTTGCATTGGCAGCGATCAGTATGCGCCATGTGTGGACGGCTCTCCGTTGGCAAGGGCCTTTTGAACGCTTTTGCTGAGCTGGTCGGTGCGGCCATGTGTTCGACCTGTTGGTGCGGCGCGCATGGCCGCTGGCCATAATGCCCTCCGCGAGGTCGGGTCCCGACCAAAAGCACGCGCTTGAAGGCGCTGTGGCGCGAATGGTTTTCCCGTTCTTCGGTTCGACCGAGTTCGCGAGCGCTACCGATAGTTGGCGAAACCACCTGATCGCAAAAATCCCCAAAAATTCAACAAAAACAAGAGCCGAAAAATTTGCCGGGCTGCGGACCGGCCTGGGATGCAATAAAAACATTTTTCATAAATAAATCAATGTCTTAGACTGATCATAATATTAGAGTGGGAGTGAGGCGTAAAGCAGGCAATAGCCTAAGGCTGCAGCAATTTACGCCGCCCGTCATGCTGGCGTACCGGGCTGCCCCTCATTGCTCCGAAGCACTAATCCCGATGGCCCGTAAAGATATCTCCATGTGTCATTGATGGAGATGGTCGTGGGTCTAGCGTCAGGTCAGTTGATCAACTCGCGGGCAATCCGCTGGGGACGTGCTGATGACCATCGCTCTCATCGTCGTCATGGCGGTATATCTCGCGATCGCAAGCCTGATTGCGCTCAATTCTGTGTTCGAAGCCGAACGTTGCGTCCTCGCCGCCAAGGATCTCGTTGTTATAGTTCTGGTCAGCGTGGCATGGCCGATCGCTGGCTGTGTGCTGCTGTTGGCGCAGGCTTGTCTGAGACTTTTCCTACGAAGGCGCTGGTTGCTGCCGGTGGTGCGCTGACGCTCTGATCGCTTGGAGGCTGGCGGCTCCGGCGAACACCTCGCTGTCCGCCGGCCGCTATTTCAAAGCAAATCTGGTCTCACCTAGCGGGCCTCAGAAATGCGCCTTCGGTTGGAGCTTCAGCGTTGCCCGCGTCGAATCCGCCATCTTCGACAGCAACCAATCGGGGTTGCCGAGGTTGAAATAGGTCTTCAAGGCCAAACGCCAGAACAGACGCTCCGCCTGCGATGACGGTCCGTGTTGCGCGAATATCCTGGCGCATTCGGCAGTGGTGCGGCTTCCGTGGATCGCGCTGTTGTTGACGCCCGTTCTCCTGAAGCAGGCAATCGGTCGGCCGATCCGTCCATAGGGTTCCTTTGTCAGGGCCCGGCAAAACATGTCGTAATCGCCGGCGTCCCTGTAGGAGATGTCGAACCCGCCCAGTTCCTCGAAGAAGGTCCGGGAGAAATAGGTCGCCATGTGCATGATCGGGTTCCAGCCCAGGCAGACCAGCATCGCGGGCGTCATCCAGTTGGGAGGCGCCGCGAGCCCGCCGAGGCTATGACCGCCTGAATCGATCCATCGGATCGCGCCGACCACCCAGCGCCGGCGGCTCCTGCGATAGGTGTCCACCACCGCGGCAGCTGCTCCCGGCAGCATGACGTCATCGGCGCCAAGGAAGCCCAGCAACTCACCCGACGAGTTGAAGGACCCCTTGTTGATGGCGTCGAAGATGCCGCTGTCCTTGCCCTGCATCACACGCAGCCCGTAGCTGCGGGCGAGCTCGACGGTTCCGTCGGTGCTGCCGCCATCGACGATGACGTGCTCGATCTCGATGTCGCGCGTCGCATTGCGGCGCGCGGACTCGATGCATTCCTTCAGATAGTCGACGGCGTTCAGCGTCGGGGTCACGATTGTCACGATCATGGATGCAGCTCCGCCGCTGAGGCCGGCTTGTTCACGAGAACCGCGGCGAGTTCGCCACGTCCTGTCTCGCAGCCATCATCGGCAGGTGCTCGTCTTCAGCTGCGCCGGACTCTTCGGCCACCGGAATCCGGGTCACTGCGTTCTGCATCGCCCACATGGCTGCTTGGGTACGATTCCTGACGCGGACCTTCCGCAGGATCGCCTTGACGTGGACCTTCACCGTGGCTTCGGCGATCTCCAGCTTGCGCGCGATCACCTTGTTGGATTCGCCGAGCATCAGCCCCTCGAGAATGCTCACCTCGCGGGCCGAAAGGCCCTGGAATGGCGAGCCGTCTGCCCGCCTTTGCACGCCCTGGAGGAGACGCTGCGGCTCGACTGCGATCTCGGAGAGTTGTGACAGAAGTTCGGGTGGAAAGACGGCGCCATTGGCAATGACGACTTCCAGTGACGTGATGAGATCTTGCGCCGAAATGGATTCGACGAGATAGCCCACCGCACCAAGCTGAATGGCGCGACGCATCAGTTCGCGGCTGTCGCGGAGGGCGAGCGCCACGATCTTGGCGCTCTTGAACTGCCTTTTGATATCGCCGACGATCGAGCAGGACATGTCGTCGATCACGACGATGAAAAGATCAGGAATTTGCTGGCTGGCTTCCGGCCTGTAGAGATCACAACTCGTCGTTCTCTGGCTTACATGGAAGCGTGCACCATCCAGCAACTTCGTGATGCCTTCTCGAAGCAAGGCGTTGTCGCTCAGTACAGTGGTTTCGATGATTTCAGGCATCGGTACTCCCCTTTTACTCGAAACAAGACTGCCTTAGCCGGCGCAACGGGGAGCGTCAGCTCGCCATTGCGTCAGCAAAAATACTTCACCACGTTGCTAGAGAAGCCTTCAGGTAAGGTACGCTTGGTCTAATCAATTATGAGCACTGGATAACGCAACGGTATGCGAGCAACCAGAATTTCATCGTTAATAATTAGTTCATTCGGATGCATCCGTCTTGTCGGGAAAATTACTATCCCGTCAGGATAATCCTTACAACGAAAGCTGTATTTGGCCGCCGATTTCGATCTCAGGCGAGCGGTCTCAGCCTGTCGGATCGACTTTGAGGATACGAAGCAGGTCCTTCGCGAGCACCGCTGCTTCCGTACGGTTGCGGACATTGAGAGCGCGCATCAACGCGGAGACGTGAATTTTCGCTGTTGGCTCGGCAATGTGGAGTGCCTGGGCGATTTCCCGGTTCGAAAGCCCATCAGCCAGCAGTGCCAGGACATCTTTCTGCCGACGCGTCAGTCCGAACGGTGTCTGCTGTGGGCCGGCGCGACGCTGCGGTGGTTCGCGCGCACTATGCCCCTCTACCGAGGACCCGAATGACGTCAGCCCGCGCGGGACCGCGAGGCGTCCGGCGAGAACCTCCTGGACCGCTTCAACGATCTCGTCATCCCGTTGCAATTTCGAAATAAAGCCGTGAAAGCCTTCCGCGATATAGTGGAGGACCTGATCGAAGGTGCCATTACTCGATATGACGATATAACGCGTCGTCGTCGAGGCTCGCTTGAAGTCCCAGATAACCTGCGGTTCGGTGGAGCCGGTCATACGCAGGCTGACCAGCACGAGATGGATCGGCTGGTCTTCCATCAGGCAGCGCATCAGGCCTTCGAAATCTGGAGCTTCCAGAAACTCGGCGTCTGGCAGCGCGGCCTGCAGGATCGTGCGCAGACCCGTGCGGTAAAGCGCATGTTCGTCGGCAACGAGGATCCTTGTCATGTCTGCGCCGCCGGTCTGCTCGCCTTTGCAACGAGGGACGCGACCGCGCGGGTGGGCTCCGCTGGTCGCAGGCGGCCCTCAAGCGCAGGCTTCTGAGCCCCCGAGCAATGTCGTAGCGGCAACGGTTCTTCCAGTCGCTACGCTCTTCGGGAGATGGGGTTACATGGCGCTTGGCCATTATTGTTGCCGCCACGCCAAGTTGAGTACTCCGCGCAGCGCCAAATGCGACAGCTCAGCTCGCCGATGGCATAGCCACTACTGTGAGACGTCGAGGATCCAGCCATGACTGGCGCCATATCTGATAATGTCGAGGCGCGAGTGTAGCATCAGTTTCTTGCAGGCTCTGTAGCGGTAGGTTTCGACCGATTTGATGCCGAGGCCGACGCGCCGGGCGATCTCCTTGTTGGAGTGGCCGACGGCGGCAAGGCGCAGGACCTGCGTCTCACGATAGGTCAGCGTACTGGCCGCGACTGCCGGGGCCGCACCGGAGGCCGGACAAAGCTTGCGTATCCATTCCGAACGGAAGTCCTCTAGATCGGAATCGATGTAAACGCCGCCGCTCAGCACCGTTCTGATCGCCTGTGCGACCTTCTCGCTCGCCGAAGCTTTGAGGACATAGCCGCAAATGCCTATCCTCAGCGCCTTCTGGACATAGCTCGGCTCCTCGTAGTGGGTCAGCATGACGATCCGCGTATCGGGCGCTCCTTCGAGGATGCGCTCGGCCAACATCAGGCCGCTCATGCCCGGTAGCCCCATGTCGAGCACGGCGATGTCGGGGCATTGGCCGCGGACGAGCGCAAGCGCCTCGGATGCGCAGGTTGCCGTTCCGACGAGTTCGAGATCGGGCAAGCCGAGCACGAGGGCCTGCAGCCCGGCGAGTACAACCGGGTGGTCGTCGACCAGGATGAGACGTGCCGTCATGACGGGACATCTCCAGGCAAGTCGCAGGTCAATGGAGCAGCCGCGGTGACGATGGTGCCCTTGGCGAAGCGCGGGCCTATCGCCAGCGTCCCACCGATATCGGCCAGGCGTTGGCGCATTCCACGGAGTCCGATGCCTGCCGCGTCGCCCCCTTCCGGCTCCGTCACTTCCGCGGAAAAGCCGATGCCGTCGTCGGCTATGGTCAGCGAGAGCATGCCGCCGGCAAATTCCAGGACCACATCGACCTTTCGAGCGCCGAGTGCATGCTTGAGCACGTTCGTCAGGGCTTCCTGAGCGACGCGATACAGCGCGTTCTCGACGTCGATCGGCAGCGGGGCTGGCTCGTTCCCCTTCGTCTTGAACGAGAAACCGAGTCTGCCATCGGCCGCGACGGATGCCACCATCGATTCGATGGCGCGGGCAAAGCCGAGCTCTTCGATGAGGCGAGGTCGCCCGTTGACGACGGCATGATGGATCTTGCGCCCGATTCCGGCGACGTGCTCGGCGATTTCGTCGAGGCGCTTTTTTGCGGGCCCCTTCGCGCTATTCTGCAGGGCTCGTAGCTCCGCAAGGACGACGGCCATCTCCTGCCCGGCATGATCATGCAGGTCCCGGGCGATGCGCTCGCGCTCGTCACAGCGGATGTGGTTGATCTCATCCTGCAGTTCGTGCGTTCGCGCCTCGACGACGCGCAGCGCTTCAGCGACGAAGCAATATTGTTCGACCAGTCGCAAGCGGTCGCTGCGCAACTCGTCGAACTGCTGCACGGCAACGCGTTGCTGCCGCTCCGCGGTCAAGCGCCTCATCCGCTCCGCGGCCGCGGAAAACCGTGTATCGAGCACTGGAAACAGGCGCAGAAGGAGCGTGGCCGGGCGGCTTCGGCGTCGGGGGGTCAGCACATTGCCGAAGCAGCGATAGTCGACTGTACCATCCGGGCCATCAAAGCTGACTGGTTCGATCAGTGGCTGGCGCGAGCCTGAGCAGGCGAGAAGATAGGTCCGCAACGCATCGACCCTGCTCGCGCACAGATCGAGCAGCGAGGATATCGAGTTCGCGGGATCCAGAAGCTGGCTTGCAGCACGATTGAACGCGTGGACGCTTCCATCGCTAAGAGCAATGACCGACGGCTCGAGATAGGCTTCGAGGTCCAGTTCAGGGCGAAGCTGTAGATGCATCATCTCGGAAGTATTCCCTTGTATCGGGGCCCAATTCCGTTCGCTTCAGGTTGAGGACTACGCGGCAGCTGGCGGCTCCTCTTGCGATCGTTTGCTCAAGATCGACGGCAGCGTACCCGACGGTGTTGGCTGCCATTCGGCCAAAGATGTTCGAGGTCAGCATGCACAAGGAGGGATGGTTCGACGCCGCTGCTCCGAGAGGGCATGCGCGGTTGCCGAACACGATCCGATCCTCATCTTGCTCGATCAGGGAAAAGTCTCCGCCTGCGCGGTTCTTCAAATCGATCAGAACGTCGACCAGCTGGCTTCGGTTGAGATTTTGGACGCCTAGCGCTGCCTTGTACTGCTTCTCGACATCGGCTCCCAATCGCGCGGCGATGCTGCTGACATAGGCGCAGGCATCCTCGACCCCCGCAATGCTCTCCAACAGCTCCGCCATGCTGGCGACCAGGGTGTTGAAGAGGCCATGGTGGTCGAACTCGATGTCAAGCGAGCCGACGTTCGGCGACGTCGCGTCGGTGGCAGATGGAGTCACAGTGATTTGCCCTCCTGGGTAGATCGCTGCCCCGATGAGGGGGCGTCCGGTGGTGGCGTATCCGTTAGATCGTCTTGTGGTCTGGAAGCGGATGGATCCTTTCGCGGCGGAGCAGTTTGATATGTGTACTTTCGTGGTGAGCTACGTTTGAATCTTGAGCATCGAACTCGGAATTCTAGCACGGAAAACGCGACGTCTTTAACAAATGTAGGCTCGGATATATTAAAAATAAGCATCTACAAAATCCTGAGCCATATCAGCATGCTATAATTTTAAAAAAATTATACGTCGCTAAAATATTTAAAATAGGCCCAGAAATGTCGTAGTATTGTATTTTTGTGCTTACCGATAAACCGTCATTGCCTCTGGCTCGGGTCAGGCAAGATATAAAAACTGAAGGCACGCGGTGACAAGAGCGCTTGAGCAGTTTGAGCGCTGACGGCCAACTCGGAATGCGCCTCTTTCAAGTGATGATAGCAGTTTATTGGAGGGCTGTCTGCCAAGCGCTGAATGGGGTAATACTATCGAGATTTTTTACATCAGAGATTCTAATATAAGTTGTATCAAAAGCGCTGGATCGGGAGCAGGCAGGCTCGAGAAAAATCGCAGAGACAATGTCAGTTGAATAAAATTTGAAGTGTGGTGCGTCGAAATTAAAGTATATATTGGTCTATTTGTTAGTTGTTTTTAGTATATTTGATGTAAATCTTGCAGATTTAGGGGTTTGGTGTCCCACGGAGCCTGGGTCGCTTGCGATCATCGGCGGCCCTGGGCCGTTGAGGATTTGAGCGGTTGGGGACTGAGGCGGCGTGATAGCTGAGTTGGTAAGAAGGTTGTGATCTTCACGATCATGTGAGGGCTTCTCGGCGCTGAGCAGCGGAAACGTCGAGGCCAGGGTGACTGCCTGGTGGCATTTTGCGAACCGTCGTTCACATCCGGCCCCCATTCCTGCTGGCTTTCTGTCGATCACGAGGCAATCGGGTCTGGTCGAACCTCTCGTCGATGCAGTGGCAAAGCGACCAGTTTCCGGAGCCGCCGCCAGGCAAATGGCAGGAAGCTTCGCTGGGCGTGGTCCATGGGCGTGCGCAATACCAGGCCGGGGTCGATGATCATTGTCCTGCCGGTCTGGGCGGCGAGGCCTCGGTTGAAGACGAGGTGCTCGCAGATGCTGGGGCCGGCCTGGAGGTAGCTGCCGAGGCGATAATCATCGGCGCGATAGAGGCACAGGCCGTTGAAGGTCGAAGCGCATTCGATCTCGCGGTCATTCGTGAGCGCCCGCTGGTGCGGATAGATCCGTGAGCGGAAGAACCGATAATACTTGAAGATGTCGACCCGGCTCTTCGCGAGGTCGTCGAGAAGGGTCTCGAATGATCGATGTTCGTCCTCGAACGCCAGGAGATCATAATAGTGCGGGCGCGACGTCGCCGACGCGCCGAATATGCGTTGCCGATCGAGCTTTGCAGCGGCGGCGAGCAATGCATCGGGCGAGGGCGGCTTCGCGATGACGTTGTCGATATCGAGAACGCAGACAAAGCGAGGCTTGAGGCCCGACGCTTCAAGTTCGCTCTTGAGCCGCTCGCGGCCCAGTGCCATCCGCCGGAGCCGCTCGGGCTCGCTTGCCATGAAGGGGGTCGGGACGAGGGTGATTTCACCTTGCGCCTCCGCACGCTGAAGCAGCAGGCGCGTCCCGTCTTGTGAACCGTTCTCGCCGACGAAGGCAGCCACGCGCAGGCCACTGCGTCGAAGCGTGTCGAGCAACTCCAGGAAGCGCGGGATCGTTGTGGCGCAGTCCTTGGCCAGAGCCAGAAAGGCGAAATCCTGACTCTTGGCTTCCGCTTGCTTCACGTCTCCGAACTCCTGATGGCGATCAGCGATTTGGGCAGGAACAGAACATTCTCGGTCAGGATCTCGGCATCCGGAAAAAGGTCGGCAAGCTGGGCCCGGTCGAGCATCGAGGTGCCTTCGACGATCTGCATGGCGTGGTCGAGCGAGGTCGCCTTCGCATAGAAGCCGCGGGACTTGCTCGATACCAGGCGCCGCTGCAGCGGCTGCGGCAGCCAGTGCATGATTGGCGCATTGCTGTGCGGGTCGAGCGGAAACCAGAAGTTCGGCGTCTGCACGTAATAGTTCGGAGCCAGTCGCCTGATCTCGGCCGCGACGCGCTTCATATCGGTCCAGCGGCCGACATGCTCGATCAGCGAGTTGGAGTGGACGAAATCGAAGCTCTGATCATCGAATTGCGCGACATCGCGGGCATCGCCCTGGATGACGTGAAAGCGCGGGTCGGGGGACGGCTCCTTCTCCTCGATGTTCAAGAGAGAGATCTCGACACCCGAATCCGGAAGATCGAACTGCCAGTAGTCGGCGTCTCCGCCCATGTCGAGAATCCGGCACGAGCCCCGCTTCTTGATCACGGCATCGATGATCGGGCGGACATAGGTTCTGAACCGCTCCTCGCGGAATTGCGAGCGCCGGAACGACCGCGGGATCATGTTCATGAGCTCTTGGCCTCGTAACGCCACGACGGTCCTGGAGGACATGATCCTAGCGATGATCATTCCGCCGGCAGCCCGGTCCGACGACTGAGTCCCTTGGGCTTGCGGGCTAAGCCGTTCTGGGCAGATGGTAGGCCTAGTCGGGACGGACGAGCCGACCGCCGGCCTCTTGGCCAAGGCTGCGGAAGGTTTCGTAAGAGATGGGCTCGTGCCCCCAGATGAGGAAAGGGGCCTTTGTCTGTTGGCGCAGCACATAGGTGTTGCGGTCGAACCGGTTGCCGCCCGTTTCGATGATCCCGTAGTTTGGATTCGAAACCGGGACATCGCTGGCCCCGCCGGACAGGCCGGTGCCGCCCTCATAGATGATCTCGTTGTCGTGCACCGCGTTGCGCGCCGTCCGGTAGAACAGCTGTTTCGCACCATTTTGCCGGCTGGATTGACCCAACCGCTCGCGGCCCTGATCGACGATGACGATCCCGCTGCTGCCTTTGGCGACGGTGACAGTGTTACCGTAGACGCTGACGCCTTCCGACGCCGCGACCTGGATGCCGGCGCCCCACACCCAGGCGCTGCCTTGCTGGCCACCGCGCCCGGTGCCGTTCAGGCGAACGATGTTGTTGCGGATGACGGCGTCGAAGCTGATCTCGTAGAAGATTCCAGCGTCCGAATTGTGCTCTACGAGGTTGTTCTCGAACAGGACGTCGCGGCAGTCGACATCGCACCACAGACCGGAGCCGTAATTATCGTGCACATGGTTGCCGCGCAGCGTCAGGCGCTCGACCTTGCCTGCCTTGACGCCGCCAGCCTCCCAGGCGGCGTCGAAGCCGTAGGTGTTGTTCTCGTAGATCTCGTTGCCTTCGATCAGGACGTCGTCGCCATTCGGCGATATCCCGAGCTGGCCGTTGTGATGAACCTTGTTGTTGCGAACAATGCTCCGCTCGCCGGTCGCGATTCCCGAGCCGCTGTTGAAGCGGACCTCGTTGCCTTCGATCAGCCAGTCGGTGGCGCGCGAATTCTCGTCGCCGAAGATCGCGCCCTGCTGCGCCGGCGTCGCATATTTCTCGACGATCAGGCCTTTGACGGTGACGCCGCGTGCGCCTGCGTTGTTGAAGGCATAGAGCTGTCGCGTTCTCTCCAGGACCCGGCCTCGCGGATCGTCCGCGAGATAGCTCAGGCCGGTTGCAGCATCGGCGAAGACGCTGCCAGGCCGTAGGTCGGCGCGGTCGGCGACCGGCTCCAGCGGTTGACCGTCGAGAAAAAAGCGCCGCGGGTCGTTGCAGCGAGGCCGCGAGGTCAGGCAGGTGCCGAACGGTTTGATCGCGAGCCTCGGTGCGGCCGTCACCCAGAAGGCTCCCTCCCGTCGGATATCCGTGACCAGGTCGGCGCCGTTCAGCACCGCGCCGGGCTGACCGATGAAGATCTGCCCGTTCTTGGGTGCAATCAGTTGCGCTCGGTGGATGCCAACCGCGATGCAGAACGTCGCTCCTGGTGGTGCCTTGTCGACGAGGGCCTGAATGGAGGCGCCGACCGGAACCAGAATCGAGCCGGTGGGGCAGGGCGCGTTTTCGGCTGCTTCGGACGGAGGACTACCCAGCCATATCATCGTGCCGAGGAGAGCCGCGCCTGCGATGCGCGCGCTGTTGCGTCCTAGGGGGCGGGCGCGCGGGGGCTCCTCGACGACATGCCAGGCGCGATAGACCATCAGCGAACCGAAGCCGATCCCGAACAGTATCCAGAAGGGAATGCCGAGCATCGGCCCTTCGAGCGCGACGTCGAAGGACGCATCGATGACGATCGAGGCGAGATAGCAGACCAGGAAGACGAAGTAGCGCGCCCAGTCGAGGTCGCCGCGCCGCCAGGCGAGATGGGCGGCTCGCAAGAGCGCGATGGTCCAGCTGCCGATCGCCAGGAGCCAGAGCGCCAGCCCTGGCACGCCGCCTCTGCCCAAATAGGTCATGTGCACGCTATGGGGGCTGCGCAGGGTCGGGCCGCCACGCTCGAGGCCGACAACGAAGCCGTCCGCCTCCGCCAGATTGATGCCGAAGCCCTTGCCGGTCCAGAAATAGGGTCCGTGGACGGTGTAGTCGCGGATGGCCTGCCACCAGCCCAGTCGCCACTGCTTGGTCCCGTCGAGATTGTTGGCGTCGCTCGATCCGGCGACGCTGGCGAGGTTCTCGACGACGGCGGCGGCGCTGATCGGCCGCTCGCCTCGCGGCAGATCGATCTCCAGATCGGCGGCATAGGCCACCAGCAGGAAGAGCGTGAGGCCGCCGGCGATGGTGGCGAGGCGGGCTGATTGGCCGGTCAGGACCATGGCCAGGAGCAATGGGATCAGCAAGGCCAGCATGCCACCACGACTCTGGCTGGCGATGAGCAAGGCCGCGCCGAGAGCGACGATCAGCCAGGTGCGGCTGACCTTGCAAAGACCGACCAGCACGAGCACGAGCGCGCCGCAAAGATGCGCTGCGAGCTCCCCCGAGCGTACCGAGATGATCTCGACATTCTGGCCGGGCAGCTTCGGGATCGACGAACCGAAGAAGCGTGCGATGAGATAGAGCACGATCGCAATCGGGATCAGCACCCGCGCGTGCACCCGGAAATAGCCGACGATCTGGGCGATGCGGATCGGGCGTTCCACCAGCAGCGCCGCGACGATGAAGGCGAAACCGCCGTAAAGCGCGACCGCCCCGTCCCGTAGCGCGTCGACCCCGTAGGCGCCGACCCCTTGCAGCGTCCGCAGCAATACCCAGGCCATGAGCAATGCCGCGCTGACGGCCGGCACCGTTGTGAGCAGCGACATCGCGCAGCCTGAGGCGAGGAAGGCGAGGAGCCCGAGCGCGAAGAGCATCTCGCCGACGAAAAGCGGCGGCACGCCGAGATAGGCGAAGCTTTTCCCCAAGACGACATATCCGGCGAAGCCGAAAGCCAGGGTCGGCAGGTAGCGATCGGTCGCCCGCCGGCCGGTAGCAGCGCCAATCGGTGCTCGTGACATCACTTTCACCATCCGCCCTCGCTCCATGCGGCATCGACCGTCGCGAGAGGAGGGTAGCGCTCGGCCACGTCGAAGCAGGCTGGGCATTCGAGGTAGCCAAGCCGGCGAGCAGGGCGCCTCACCACCTTTTGGGCAGTCCCTATGCCCAGAGCGGCAGGCGCGAGGACGACGCTAGACTTCGAACCGTGAAGATGCGGCCAGGCGATCGCCAGCGGAGGCTCGATGACATGCAGCGCGTGGCCCGGATCGGCGGGTCGTTTGGCCCCCCGGGGCAGGACACGCCCGGCGGCAAGGCATGGACGGGCATGAGAGCGCGTCTTCGAGCGATGCTCGACCCGGCGCTATCCTTCGGCGACCAGGCGCTCGCCAGTGCCTGCAATTTCCTGACGACGATCCTGCTCGCCCGGGCGCTGGGCCTCGAAGCCTTCGGCGTCTACACGATGGTTTGGCTCGCGCTCTATTTCGCAATGAGCTTTCAGCTCGGCCTCATCGTCAGCCCGATGATGAGCATCGGTACGCAAGAGCGAGAGAGCGATGCCGAGGCCTACTACACCGTGGTCTTCCTCCATCAGGCCGGTTACGTCGTTGTCGTCACCACGATGATCTTTGCCGTTCTGATGTTTGCGGCCGGCCCGGCCTCGTCTCTTGCAGACGTTGCGCTGCCGGGGGCGATGGCTGCGGCTTGCTATCTGACGCAGGATTTCCTGCGACGTTATTTGTTTGTCCGCCGCCGGCCCGCGGCGGTTCTGCTGATCGACGCGATCAATCAGGCACTCAAGCTCGGCGCGCTTGCGTTGCTCTGGCAGGGCGGGACGATCAGCGTCGCGAATGCTCTATGGGCCGTCGCCGGTGCTGCGATGGTCTCGACATTCTGCGGCTTGAGCATGTCGGGACCTCTCCTGTGGAGGCCGCAGATCCTGGTCAGCGTCACCATGCGCCAATGGCGCTCGGCGCGATGGCTGGTTCTTTCCGGCTCCGTGCAATGGGTGCTCAGTTATAGCGGCCTCCTGATCACGGCCGGGCTCTTCGGGCCCAAGGTTCTCGGTGCGCTGAGGGCGGCGCAGAGCCTGCTCGCCGTTCTCAACCTGGTGCGGGAGGCGCTGGAGAATATCGTGCCGCCTCTGGCCGGCAAAGCGCTCGCCGAGGATGGCATGCCTGGTCTCCAGAGAACCCTCGGCCGCGCCATGCTATTCGCCGGTCTGATCGGTTCGGCGGTTGTCCTTGGCCTATGGGTGTTCGGTCCTTGGCTGCTGCACCAGCTCTATGGCGGTGAGATCCTCGAATTCGACTGGGTGATCATCTGGTATTCCTTCGCCTTCCCCATGGCGCTGATGAGCGTGGTTCTCGGCTGCGCCTTCCGGGCCTTGGAGCGCACGCGGGCGGTTTTCCTCGCAGCGCTTGTCGGAGGCTGTCTCAATCTGCTGGTGGTCTATCCAGCGGCGGTTGCCTTCGGCGTGGCGGGATTGATTGCGGTCACCCTGCTGTCGGAACTCGCCGTTCTGACCGTCCTGACGGTACTGGCGTTCCGGATCCCGGGCCTTTTGGCAAGCCGATCGCCGAAGCAAGACCACGCCGGCGGAGCTATCGCGGCACCCTCGTCATGATGCCGCTGCCGCCCTCTCAGGTGCACCTCTGGTGCTGTCGCGTCGATCTCGGCGCGACGGAAGCGGCGCGGCGGCGGGGAATCCTCTCCGACGCTGAGCGCGATCGTGCCGATCGCTTCCATGATGCGAAAGCGCGGATCGCCTTCATCGTGGCACGGAACTGGCTGCGGCGCGTCCTGGCTCTCTATACACCTGTCCCTCCGCCGCAGCTTCGTTTCGGCGAGACCGCGTTCGGCAAGCCGTTTCTCGCGAACGATGGGGACGGATCGCGTCTCGCCTTCAATCTCAGCCATTCCGGAGAACTCGCGATCGTCGCGGTGGCGGACGGGATTTCGGTCGGCGTCGACATCGAGCGCATCCGGCCGATTTCGGCTGACCTGCTGGCCGGGTGCCTCGCACCGCGGGAACTCGCAATCCTCTCGGCTCTGGCGCCGACGCTGCGCCAGGAATCCTTCATTCGCTGCTGGACGCGCAAGGAAGCCTGCCTGAAAGCGATCGGCATCGGCCTCAACGGGTCGCCGGCGAGTTTCGAGGTTTCGTTCGATCCGTTCGGGGCGCGGCTTTTGACGGTCGGGTCCGACCCGATCGAGGCCGAACTCTGGCAGCTTGCCGATTTGGAGCCGGCGCCAGGCTATTGCGGCACACTGGCCGCGCGGCATCGCGGCTGGTCGCCCATTTGGATGGCCCGGCCATAATCCTCGCTGGCGACGAAGGCTTTTGCCGTCAGTGCCGGTCCAGGCCGGTGGCCTCGGTGATCTTCTCGGCCATGGTTCGTGAACCGGCTTCTGAGAACGCTCCCTCGTGGCCTTCGCCGTCGACGGCAAAGCAGGGCGTGCCCGGAGCAAGATGGCTCCCCCAGCCCAGGGTAGCATCCGGTGGCCAGCCGGGTGGGATCGCGCCGCTCCGGAAGACCAGCACGCGCCCGTCATAGCTCGGCAGCGCATAGCGTTGGATCAGGGCCTCGAGCTCATCGGTCGTCCGCCAGAAATCAGCTTCGTCAGCCGCCTCTTCGGCCGGGCGCCAGAAGAGCAGGCGCTTGGCCTGCCGGACGGCTGCGGTCGACTGCAGCCAGAACGACATCCGCGTCACGAAGCTCCGCGGCCCGGCCTGCCAGAACCGCTTGGCGAAGCGGCCTGCGCGTCTCAGCCTGAAGCGCAGGCGCGCGCTGTAGGGCTGTCGCAGGAAGTAGCCCGGCGCCCAGCAATCGATCAGCACCACCAGATCGACCTGCTTTCCGCTTGCCACCAGCTGGCGGGCGACTTCCAGGGCGATCACGCCCGACCGGCAGAAGCCGGCGAGCCGGTAGTGGCCGGTTGGCTTGGTCGCGATGATCGCCTCGCAATAAGCTGCAGCAAGCTGCTCGATCGAGGTTGGCGCTGCGCCGTTCACCAGCGGATCGAGCAGTTGCAGCGCGGCGAAGGGCTGATCGGGGCCGAGCTCACGCGACAACGGTCGATAGAGACGCAGGTTATGGGCGGTGTGATTGAGCGCGAACAGGGTCGGCTGCGTGCCGGCCTGCTGCAGCCAGGTCCGGCGCAGCGCGGTTGCATCGATCACAGGTGGCGCCACCGGAGTAGCCGGCAGCCAGAGTGGTGACGCGATTGGCAAGGAGGTCGGCGCCGGCCGCGGCAGCTTTGCCGTCGGGTTGGCGACGAGCGCCTCCGCCAGGCTCTCGAACTGCGCGGCCAGCTCGCTCGCGGTCGCTTCGTCATAGAGGTCGCGATGGTATTCGCAGGTCAGGCGCCAGCCTTCCTCGCGCTCGACCAGGATGAAGTTGAGATCATAGAGCGCGCCCGGCAGGGGCGAGGGAATTCCCGACAATTGGAAGCTGTCATTGGCAAGCTCGCCGATGAAGGCGCGCTGGACGATGAAGTTGACCGAGATCGGCGGTCGGCTGGCGTCGCCGTTACCGGGGAGCAGCGCGACGAGTTTGCCGAACGGCCATTGATGATGATCGATCGCGTCCTCGAACGTGTCGCGAGCGGCTTGGCAAAGATCGAGGAAGCTTTGCTCCTCCGAGACCTTGGTCCGCAGCACGAGCGTGTTGACGAAGGGGCCGACGATCGCCTCCAACTCGACATCGTCGCGGTTGGCGATCTGCGTGCTCAGCACGATGTCCGACGCACCGGTGCGTTGCCGGAGCAGGGTCAGGAGAACGGCGTAAGCCGCTGAAAAGAAGGTCGTACCTTCCCTGCGAGCGAGATCGGCCAGTCCGGAAGTCAGGGCCCGCGGAAGCAGCCGCGACAGCGAGGCGCCATTCGTACTTCGCGTCGCAGGCCGCTGGCGATCGCCCGCCACCTCGACGAGAGGCAGATCGGCGAGCTGGCGTTGCCAATAGGTTTCCTCCCGCGCCAGCCCGCCGCCCGCCATGCCGTCAAGGCTTCCTTCGGCGAAGTCGGAATATTGGAGAGGGAGTTCGGCGAGAACCGGTTCGCGACCACGGCCGAGCGCCTGATAGGCCGCCACGAAATCCCTCGCGATGATGCCCATCGACCAGCCGTCGCTGACGATGTGGTGGGCGACGACGAGGATCACGGCCTCGGCGCGGCTCTTGCGCAGCAATGTCGCCCGAAGCAGTGGAGCCTCACCGAGATCGAAGCGCGCGCATGCCTCACCTTGGGCGATGCGATCGGCCTCTCTGGTGCGGTCAGCCTCGGGCAGGCCGGACAGGTCGATCTCCGGCAGCTTGAAGGCAGCGTGCTCGGCGATGGCCTGAACGAGGCGGCCATCCTCCAGCCGGATCGCCGTCCGCAGGGATTCGTGGCGGTCGAGGATCGCCTGAAACGCATCCTGCGCCAGGGAAGCGTCCAGATGTCCCCGGACGCGCCATTTGACGGCGATGTTGAGCGCCGGCGTGCCCGGGTCCCTGGCGTCGATCTCCCAGTAGCGCTCCTGCGCCGACGAGCATCTGGCCGTCATCACGATGCGCTCTGGCTCGCGAAAATGCGATTCCGGTTCGCGCGTGAACTGGTTTGCCATGGCTTGGTTCACCCTCTCTCGCGCTGCGAGACGGCGTTCGGTTCGGTCGGCTGTTGCGCGCCATCGCGCTGGCGTCGCCAGGGCCGCTTCCAGAATGTCGCGGCCGGGGCGGGGGCTTCCGGGACGGCGCCCTCGGGAAGCGCTGCTGCGACGGCGGCGATCGTCCGGTTCCGAAAGAAATCCCGGGCGGCGAGCTTGAGGCCTTCGCGGCGGGCACGGCTGGTAATCTGGAAGATGCTGAGGGAGTCGGCACCGAGATCGAACAGATCGTCATCGACGCCGATATCCTCGCGGCGCAGCACCTCGGCCCAGATGCGGATCAGCGTCTCCTCGACGGGCGTTCGCGGCATGACCTTGTCGGCCTTCGCCGGTGCGCTCTGGGCATCAGGTGCCGGAAGCGCGGCGCGATCGAGCTTGCCGCTCTGGTTCAGCGGCAGGGCCGGCAGGCCGACCCAGGCGGTCGGGACCATATAGTCCGGCAATTCCTGCGCCAGCACGGCTCGCAATTCGGTGGCGGACGGGCTCTCCGCGCCATTGACATGGTAGCAGACCAGCCGTGGCTCGCCCGGCACGTCCTCGCGCAGGATCACGGCCGAGACGATGCCGGTCTTGCGGGCGAGGACAGCCTCGATCTCACCGGGCTCGATACGGAAGCCACGCAGCTTCACCTGATGGTCGAGGCGCCCGAGATGCAGGATGCGGCCGTCGGGAAGGTATTTGGCGCGGTCGCCGGTGCGGTAGGCCTTCGCGCTCGTACCGGGGTCGACCGGATTGGCGATGAAGCTCGTCGCCGTGAGTTTCGGGTTGTTGGCATAGCCGCGCGCCAGGCCAGTGCCCGCGATCAGGAGCTCGCCGGGAATGCCGACGCCGACGGGCTCGTTGTTGCCGTCGACGATGTAGAACTGCGTGTTGGCGATCGGCAGGCCGATCGTGATGACCTCGTCCTCCGGCTGGATGCGGGCGACCGAGGACCAGATCGTGGTCTCGGTCGGGCCGTACATGTTCCAGAGCTCGCCGCCACCTTCGAGGAGCTTGCGGGCGAGGTCGAGCGGGAGGGCTTCGCCGCCGCAGAGCATTCGGCAACCCGGCCGCGAGCGGAAGCCGGCTTCGAGCAGCAGACGCCAGGTCATCGGCGTCGCCTGCAGGACGCTGGCGCCGCTCTGCTCCAGCCGTGCCAGAAGCTCGGCACCGTCCTTCGTCTCGTCCGTGGTCGCGATCGCGACCCGTCCGCCCTGGATCAGCGGCAGCAGCAATTCCAGCGCGGCGATGTCGAAGGTCACCGTCGTGACGGCGAGCATCGTGTCCGAGCTGGAAAAGCCGGGCTCGCGCGCCATCGCGAACAGGAGGTTGGAAAGCCCGCCATGGGTGACCTCGACGCCCTTCGGCGCGCCGGTCGAGCCCGAGGTGTAGATGACATAGGCCAGATGGTCGGGCGTGATCGCCGCCGTCCTGATCCCGGCCAGGTTGGCGGTGGTCTGGTCGACATCGATGAGCATGACGCGCTCGTCCGGCTCGACGACGCCGGGATCGAGCGGGCCCGCGGTCAGGAGAGCGACGGCCTCCGAATCCCGCAGGATTCGCTGGATGCGCGCCTTCGGCATCACGGGGTCGAGCGGCACATAGGGGAAGCCGGCCTTGAGCGCTCCCAATATGCCCGCCACCAGCGCCGGCGAGCGTTCGATCAGGAGGCCGACGCGGCTTTCGGGGGCTTCGACACGGGCCGTCAACTCGGCTGCGATCCGGTCGGCCCAGGCGTTCAGGGCGGCATAGGAGAGCTGCTGGTCGCCGCAGGACACGGCGATCGCCTCAGGCTGCTGTTGAACCTGCCGCTCGAAAGCCTGGGTGGTTCCATCATCGAGCTGGAACGCAACCTGGGTGTCGTTGATGTCGGAGACGAGTCGTTGGCGCTCTTGGCCTTCGATCAGCGGCATCGCTGCGATGACCGTGTCGGCGTTGGCGACGAAGGCGGCGAGCAGCGTGCGGTAATGCCCGAGCCAGCGGTCGATCGTCGTCGCGTCGAAGAGATCGGCACCATAGCAGCAATCGATCCGCAGCCCCTCATCGGATTCGCCGATGTTGAAATAGAGATCGAAGGTCGAGAAGGCCTTGGGATTCGGCTCGGCGCCGGCCTTGATCCCCGGCCCGAAGTCGAGATTGCCAGCCAGCCGTTCGAGATTGAACTGGACCTCGACCAGCGGCAGCCGCCCGGACACCGGCGGGACGCGCAGCCGCTTCAGCAGCGCGCCGAGCGTGAAGCTCTGGTGGTCATAGGCGTCGAGGATGGCGCGCCCGACCTTGTCGAGATGGGTCGAGAACGGCTCGGCCGGATCGATCCCGCCGCGGATCGGCAGGAAGTTGACGCAATGGCCAACCGGGGAGGGACCTTCGAGCAGAGACTGACCGGCAGCGGGAACGCCGATGACGAGATCGCGCTGACCGGAGAGACGCAACAGCAGCACCTGGAAGGCGGTGAAGAGTGTGGCGAAGAGCGTCCGCCGGCGCTTTGCGCCCGCCGCCTTCACCTTGCGATAGAGCTCGGCGTCGATGAAGCTCGTGCGCGTGCCGCCACGGAAGCTGCGCTGAGCCTGTCGCGGCCGATCGGTCGGCAATTCGAGCGGAGCCGGAAGCTCCGCGAACATGCCGATCCAGTAGGTCGCGGCTTCTTCCGTGCGCGCGTCATGTCGGGTCGTCGTCGCGTAGTCCGCGAAGGGCATCGGCGCCGGTAGTGCCTCGACGCCAGAGCGATAGGCGGTCGCGATCTCGTCGAGCAGGATGTTTGTCGACCAGCCGTCACAGACGATGTGGTGCGCCGAGAGGATGAGCACGTGCTTCCGCTCGCCGAGCCTTATGATCTCGGCTTCCGCGACCGGCCCTTGTACGAGGTCGTAAGGACGGCTCGCATAGGCCTCGATCAGGACTTGCAGAGCTGCCTGCGGATCGGGCTCGCTGCGCAGGTCGCTGATTGCGACCGGAAAGGCCCCCGATGGCGATACCTGCATGGTCTCGCCGTCCGCGGAGAATTTCGCCTGAAGGATCGCGTGCCTGGCAGCGACCTGCCTGACCGTCTCGGCGAGGCGGAGCGCATCGATGTCGCCTTCGAGCGTCAGGCTGACGGATTCGTTGAAGGCTGCGCTGGCCTCGGGGCCGGTCTGGTCCGACAGCCAGATTTCGCTCTGGGCTTCGGTCAGCGGAAGCTCGATCTCCGACGGGGCGACAGGAGTGTCCAGCGTGCGGCTTTCGGTTGTCCCTCCAGGCAACATTCCGTCCCTACGCATGAGATCGAGGCTGTCCTCGAAGGCGGCGACGATCGCAGCGATCTCGGCATCGCCGTGCTGGGTCGTCAGGAAGCAGGGATAATGCTCCTGGATGAAGATGCCGCGGGCGCGCAAATGGTAGTGCAGCAGGCTGCCGAGCCGATGATCGCGCCCAGGCTCGAAATAGAACACGCTGCCATAGCTTTCGATCGGCACATCCCAGCCGACTTTCGCAAAGACGCGGCGCAGATCTTCGACGAGGCGCTGCATGCGCTGCGTCAGGGTCTCGGTCAGCGCCGGGCCCTTCTCCTTCACGTGCTTCAGCACGGCGACGGTCGCCGCGAGCGCGAGCGGATGCCGGACGAAGGTTCCCGCAAAGAAGGTCACGCCGACCTCGGGCGCGCTGTCGTCGCCGAAGCGCCAGGCGCCGCCGTCGAGCGCATCCATGAAGCGGGGTTCGCCCGCCAGGAGGCCGACCGGTAGTCCGCCGCCGACGACCTTGCCGTAGGTGGCGAGGTCAGGCCGGATGCCGAGCAGGGCTTGCACGCCGGCGGGGTGGACGCGGAAGCCGGTGACGACCTCGTCGAAGACCAGAGCCGTGCCGCTCTGTTCGGTGATCGTGCGCAGTTCCTTGAGGAAGGCGGCGGGCAAATAGCCCGGCCGGCGGCTCTGAACCGGCTCGACTAGGACGGCGGCGAGCTCGTGCGCATGCTCGCGCAGCCAGGCGAGGCTCTCATCCGTGCCGTAATCCAGCACGGTCATGCGTCCGACGGCCTCCGCCGGAATACCCGGCGCGGCGGGCACGGATCGGCGTTGCTCGCCGGCGCCGACACCGCGGACCAGGACCTCGTCGAACTGGCCGTGATAGGCGCCTGAGAACGCTACGATACGGTCGCGGCCGGTGACGGTGCGGGCGACGCGCATCGCGGCCATCACGGCTTCGGAGCCGGTATTGCAGAAGGCGACGCGGGCGTGGCCGGTCAACTCGCAGAACAGCTGGGAGGCCTCGTGCGCGAGCGGCGATTGCGGGCCGATGGCGAAGCCATCGTTGAGCTGGGCCTGAACCGCCTCGACGACGAAATCCGGCGCGTGGCCAAAAGCGGTCTGGCCGTAACCGTTGACGAGATCGATATAGGTGTTGCCGTCGACATCCCAGATCCGGGCGCCCTTCGCCTTGGCGGAGACGATCGGATAGACCATTTCCTTCCAGTCCGCGGCGAAGCCGGAGACCGTGCGGGGGTCGGCCAGAACCGGACGGTGCTTGTCCGCCAGCCGCTTCGAGGCCGCGGTCTTGCCGACATAGAGCTTCGTCAGCCGGTCGATATGGCTGCGCTGGGCCTCGGTCAGGGCTTCGTTGCCTGTGCGGATCAGCGGCTTGAAGCGCGCCGCGGGACTGGCGGCACTGCTTGCTGGGGCCGTGGAAGCGAGCGCTGGCAGCGGCTGTACGGCTGCCGGAAGCGGCAGAGCAGGCGAGGGCTGCAAGACAGGCGCTGCTGCCTCGATGGCCGGCGCTGCGGCCTGGCCGCCCAGGGCCAGGAGCTGACGCTCCATCAACCGCGACATCACGTCGAGCTGCTCGCGCATCAACGCGTCCAGGCCAGAGCCGACCGGTCGTGCGGCGGCGATTGCGGGAGCAGGTGCGACGGGAATGGCGGCGGCGGTTGGGGAAGGCGGAGCCGGCACCGCGACTTGAATGGTAGCAGCCGGCTTCGCCACCTCTTGCGGACAAAGCTCGGCGATATGGCGCGTCACCTCGTCGACGCTCGGGAGATCGTCGAGCAACTGGCGGAAGCGGATCTGGACACCGAAGGCTGTCTGCAGGCCCTGCGCGGCCTGCGTCAGCAGGAGCGAGTCGAAGCCGAGCTCGAGGAAGCTGGCGCCGGTCTCATCCGCACCGAAGGGGCGCCCCGAGAGGTTCTCGAAGATCGCGGCGACCCGGCTGCCTAGGTCCGAACGGCCCAGGGGGATGTCGGTGTCAGCGTGGCGGTCCATGGCCGGTTCCTGCTCGGGTTGAGTGGGAAGAGGTTGATCGGGCGCCGCCGCCGGCAGAGCCGGTGCGGCAGGGGCCGAGACGACGGGCGCTTCGACCCAATGCCGGCTGCGCTCGAAGGGATAGGTCGGTAGCGAGACGCGCCCCGGCTTGCCGCCAGCCTGGTAGGCAGACCAGTCGGGCGCGATGCCGGCAGTCCAGAGGCGTCCAAGCGCCCCGGCGAGCATGCCTTCGGCGTCGCTTTGCGCATCGGGTAGGCAGGAGATGGCAGCCCGGCCGGCGCCTGCTCCTTGCAACGCGAAACTCGCAAGCGCAGCGCCGGGCCCCACCTCGAGCAGTACGGGCGATAGGCCGCGCGCCAGGGTAGCGATGCCGTCGGAGAAGCGAACAGGTTCGCGCGCATGCCGCGCCCAATAGGACGGGTCGGTCGTCTGTTCGGCGCTGACCCAGTCGCCGGTTACACCGGAAATATAAGGCAGCTCCGGCGCTTTGAGGCGGATAGCCGCGACCGCCTCGGTGAAGGGCGCGATCAACGGCTCGATCATGCCGGAGTGGAAGGCATGCGAGGTCTGCAGGCGGCGGTGCGTCGCTCCGCGCCGAGAAAGCTCGGCTTCCAGTGCCTCGATCGCGTCGAACGGGCCGGCAAGCACGCTCATGCCGGGCGCATTGATGGCCGCTACGCAGACGCCGTTGCGGGCGAGCGCCGCAATCTCCGTATCGGGCAGGCGTACGGCGAGCATCGCTCCGCCGGGCAGCTCCTGCATCATCCGGCCGCGCTTGGCGACGAGCGACAGCGCGTCCTCGAGCGAGAAGACGCCGGCGAGGCAGGCGGCAGCGAATTCGCCAACGCTATGGCCGATCATGGCGGAAGGCTGCAGGCCCCAGCTCATCAGAAGCTGCGCCAGCGCATATTCGACCGTGAAGATCGCTGGTTGGGCGAGCAGCGTCGCCGACAGCCGCTCCGGATCGCCGCCATTGCTCGGATAGAGCACGCTGCGCAGGTCGAGCCCGAGCTCGGACTTCAGCAGCTCGCAGCACAGGTCGACGGTCCGGCGAAAGACCGGTTCGCCCGCATAGAGCTCCCGCGCCATCTGGGGGTATTGCGAGCCCTGTCCCGGGAACATGAAGACGAGGTCGCCGGTGCCGGTGACCGCGGCGGCGCGTTCGACGTTCTGTTTGCGCAGGGCGGCAGCGGCTTCGGCATGGCTGCCACCAATGACAGCGAGGCGGTGAGGGAAGGGCCGCCGGCCCGCCTGCAAGGTGAAGGCGATGTCGGCGAGGCTCTGCTCCGGATGGGTTTCGAGATGCTCTGCGAGCCGGTCCCGGGCCCGGCCGAGCGCCGCAGCGCTGCGGGCCGAAAGTGTCAGGAGCTGGTTGCGGCGTGTTGGCGCTGCGGTTTCGCTTTCGGGCGCCTGTTCCAGCACGAGATGGACATTGGTTCCGCCGAACCCGAAGGCGCTGACGCCGGCGCGGCGTGGCCCGTCTTGTCCGGGCCATTCCTGCCTGTGGTCGGCGATGAAGAACGGGCTCTCGGGCAGCTCGAGCGCGGGATTCGGCTGCGTGACATGCAGGCTCGCCGGCAGCACCCCGCTCTTCACTGCGAGCGACGCCTTGATCAGCCCGGTGACTCCGGCGGCGGCATCGAGATGGCCGATATTGGATTTGACCGAGCCGAGCGCGCAGAAGCCGCGATCCTCGGTCGTCAGGCGGAAGGCGGCGGAGAGGCCGGCGACCTCGATCGGGTCGCCCATCGGCGTGCCGGTGCCGTGGCACTCGACATACCCGATCGAGCGCGCATCGACGTCGGCGGCGGCATGCGCCATGGCGATCGCCGCAGCCTGGCCGTCGACGCTCGGCGCGGTATAGCCGACCTTGCCGGCGCCGTCATTGTTGACGCCGACGCCGCGGATGACGGCGTAGATCTGGTCGCGATCGGCAACCGCATCCTCCAGCCGCTTCAAGACGACGAGGCCGGCGCCGCTGCCGAAGATCGTGCCGTTGGCGCTACTGTCGAAGGCGCGGCAATGGCCGTCCGCCGAGACGATGCCGCCCTCCTGGGCGAGATAGCCGCGCCGCTGCGGGAAGGTGATCGAGACGCCGCCTGCGAGTGCCATGTCGCAGCCATGGCAGAGCAGGTTCTGCACGGCCTGGGCGACGGCGAGCAGCGAGGTCGAGCAGGCCGACTGCACGGCGACGCAGGGTCCGGTCAGGCCGAGCTTGTAGCCGATCCGTGTCGCGGTGAAATCCGAGGCCGAGCCGACCAGCATCTGCAGGTTGCCGACCTGGAAGCCCGATGTGTAGTCGGCGATCGCCGAGCGGTCGTGAAGCAGGTTCTGCAGCAGGTAGGTGCTGGAGGTGGCGCCGGCGAAGACGCCGATGCACTGGCCTGGCAATGCGGGATCGTAGCCGGCGTCCTCGAGCGCTTCCCAGGCACATTCCAGCAGCAGGCGCTGTTGCGGATCGGTGAGTGCTGCCTCGCGCGGCAGCATACCGAAGAAGGGTGCGTCGAACAGATCGATACCGTCGAGAATGGGTCGCGCCGGAACGAAATTCGGAAGTGCACGCGTCGCCGCGTCGAAGCAGTCTTCGAGCTCGGCGGGATCGAACCTGGTGATGGATTCGACGCCATTCAGCAGGTTCTGCCAGAAACTACCGACACTCGGTGCGCCGGGAAAGCGGCCGGCCATGCCAATGATGGCGATGGCCCGCTCGGGGAGAAGGTCAGTCATGGGAGCCGCTCATCGACGCATTTCCGGGGAAGGATGCGGGCACGCCGCGTGTACGCAATCCGCGCTCGCGCGCCGCAGCAAGGCTGCCGAGCACACTCGGCTTCTGTGGCGTCAAATAGCCGGCCAGCGCGCGCACATTCGGATAGCGGTACAGGTCGACCAGGGCGAACCAGGGCAGATCCCGGACGAGGCGCCGATGAAGCTCGGCGATCAGCAGCGAATTGCCGCCGATGTCGAAGAAGTTGTCGTCGATACCGACCAGGTCGATCTGGAGGGTATCTGCAACGGTCTCGGCAAACCTCCGCTCCACAGGGTTGCGGGGCGCAGCGTAGGGGGCGGCGGTCTCCGGTCGCGCGCGGCCGGGCTCCGGCAGCGCGGCGCGATCGAGCTTGCCGTTCACGGTCAAGGGTATGTCGGGCACGAAGACGAAGGCTGCCGGCACCATATGATCAGGCAGGATCTCGCCGAGATGGGCCTTCAATGCAGCCGGCGAAGGACGCTCCGCACTGTCTGCAACAAGGTAGCCAATGAGGCGCTCGTGCCCGTCATCGGAACGAAGCAGCACGGCCGCCTGCCTGATCGCGGAATGGGACATCAGCGCGGTCTCGATCTCGCCGAGCTCGACGCGAAAGCCCCGGATCTTCACCTGCTGATCGGCCCGCCCGAGATGTTCGTAATCGTCGTCATCGGCCTGGCGAGCGAGGTCGCCGGAGCGGTAGAGCCGGGCGCCGGGCCTCTGCGGGTGCGGCACGAAGCGCGCGGCGGTCAGCTCTGGTCTGTTGAGATAGCCGCGGGCGAGCCCGGCTCCCGCGACGAAGATCTCACCGATCTCGCCGCGCGGCACCGGACGCAGGGTCTCGCCGTCGAGCAGCAGCAGTTCGAGGTCCGGGATCGGCCGGCCGATCAGGCTCAACCCTTGTTCGGCATCGGCAGGAGACAGGGGACGATAGGTGACATGCACCGTCGTTTCCGTGATCCCGTACATGTTGACGAGATGCGCATGCTCGCCGCGGCGCTGATACCAGCCGGCAAGGCGTCGTGGGTCCAGCGCCTCGCCGCCGAAGATGACGAGCCGCAAGGCGAGCCGATCGCGCCCGCTGCGGTCGTGGTCCGCACGGTCGAGGGCGGCGAAGGCGGAGGGCGTCTGGTTGAGCACCGTGACACCCTCATCTGCGAGCAGGCGCAAAAAGGCGGCGGGGTCTCGCGTCGTGCTCTCCGGCACGATCACCAGACGCCCGCCGTGAAGCAGCGCCCCCCAGATCTCCCAGACCGAGAAATCGAACGATACCGAATGGAACAGGGTCCAGACATCGCTGGGCCGGAAGCTGAACCAGCCTTCCGTCGCACTGAAGAGCCGCGTGACCGCGGCATGCTCGATGGCGACGCCCTTCGGCTTGCCGGTCGAGCCCGAGGTGTAGATCACATAGGCGAGGTCATCGGCCGCCGCCGGGCATCTCGGGGCTCGATCATGCGTCGCGTGGGCCTCTCCCGGATGATGGGGATCGAGCCGCTGTCGCCCGGCTGGCAGCCAGTCGAAATGTTCCGATGCGACGATGATCGAGGCGTCGGCATCTTCGACCATGAAAGCGAGGCGCTCGCCCGGATAGGCCGGGTCCAGCGGCAGATAGGCAGCGCCGCTCTTCAGGATGGCGAGCAGCGCCACGATCAGGTCGAGAGAGCGCGGCAGGCAGAGCCCGACGATCGTGCCCGGCTTTGCGCCCATGGCTGTCAGTTGGTGGGCCAGCCGCTCCGCACGCTCGTCGAGTTCGGCATAGGACAGGCTGGCGCCGCCCAGGGAGAGCGCAACGGCGCGCGGTTGAGCAGCGACTTGCGCGGCGAAGAGGTCGATCACCGTTGTCGGTGCGGGTAGAGCGACTGCGATCTCGGACTTATCGGGTCGCGGAGCTGCCGGCTGGACGGCACGTCGGCGCGAAGGTCCGGCGGGGTCGGGAGCAGCGGGTGCCCGTGACTCGCGAGGAGCTGAAGCCTTGCGGGTGGCTTTCCTGTCGATGGTCTGTGTCATGCAGGAAAGGCTATGCGCCAAGCCTGCATGACAAAATGGGAGCAGTCGGAGTAACGCCATCTCCCCAGGGGGAGGTAGATTCCGCGCGAGCGGCAGGCGCTCAGCGAATCCTACCGAGCGAGGCACGCCTAATGGGTGGTGGATGTGGTGGGTTGCGGATCGTGCGTCAGGGTCTCAGCCGGAAGTAGAGCCCTGAATAGGTCTCGACATGGCATTCCGGATGAAATGGAACGTCGAGGCTGCGTGGCTTCTCCCATGAATCCACGAGCTCGTAGCCGAGCGCGAGCAGGCCATCGATGAAGCGCGCACGTGCCGCGACGCTGTAGGGACAGAACGAGACCTGCCCGGTTCGTGTGATGACGGACTGGATCGTGACGAAGGATTGCCGCGCATGGAGCGGCGTCCGCTGGACGATCACGTGCCGGGGACGATCCGTCCAGGCCTCCAGTCGTTCGTGCAGGTAATTCTCGGGAAGGTACTGCAGCGAGCCCGCCGCGAGCAGGATGTCCATGCCGCAGCCGTCATCGACAGCGTTGGTGAAGCGCAGGCGTGGCGTGGGCTGCCGAGCGGATATGGCCTGCCCGGCCTGGGTGATGTGGGGAAGGTCGAAGACCATCCAACGGAATTCGTCCGGGAAAGCGAGGTAACGATCGTACTGGCGAAAAGCGTGCCCGACATAGCCGCCCAGATCGAGCAGGGTCCGCGCGCCGTCGTCCAATGCGCCGCGCAGCCACAACAAAACGGGATACTCGGTCGCCGGCATGGGCTCGAAGCCGCCGGCCATCGTGGTGTAGTGGTCGATATCCGCCATGGCGGCGTGATCGAAGCCGGCGAGGCCGGCCGGAAGGGCGCGCTCGGCAGCCTGAAAACTGTCGTATCTGCCGCTGTAGCCGCAGTGATATCTGCCTGCGCGAAACCGTGCCTGGTAGAGCCGTTGGCGCAACCGGGCGATGCCGGGCCAGCTGAGCGAGGCCGTGCGGGCGGTCAGGCGCAGGTTCTGCTTCCAGGTAGCCATGGTGGACATCAATCAGGCCTCGCCAGCGCGTTTCGACACGGGGCGGGGGCTTGGCTTCAACGCACCTGCTTTGCCGCCCGAGACTTCGGCGGTACCTGGGGTTTCCGACCGCGGCCCAAACGCGCGCCCCACCAGTCTTGCTGCGGGCTCTGCGAAGAGCACTGCCAGGGCGAACAGCAGCAGGATCACCGTCGATCTCAGGCGACTTGGCGTGGACGTGCCTTGCGGCATGTTGACGGAGGGCCGAGGGGGCGCTGTCTCATGCAGCGCATGTCGCTGCGGTGCCCGCCTGGCGGGCGCACCAAAGGCCGCTTTCGTGAGCTCGGCGCCTCCGTCGTCGACCGCGAGCCAATGTCTCGCGAAGGCAGCATGCCGGACCGCCGGAAGCGACGGGGAGGGACGCTCGCTGCTATGGCCTTCCCGGCTGTGCTTCTCCGAGCTCGTCAAGGATCTCTCCGTTTCAACACATGGAGTGTCTCCTCTGCTTTGCCGCTTTGGATCGCTCAGCGGGTCATAGAGAAGAGATCGCATCGGCCGCGGGGTTGATCATGGTCGTCACAGCCCAGCGGGCGCCTCTCGGCATGAGCTGCAGCGTCGGTCATTGCTGGCTGGCGAGGCCGGTGAGCGAACGCATCGGCGTCTGGGCCTCCCCCCCTGGAACCCTGCTCTCGATCGCGCGCGCCTTCGGAGCGACCTGGACGATGTCGCCCGGTTGCAGGGAGGTTTCGAATTTCGCCTGGATCGTCACCGGCGTGAGGCCGGTCTGCCGCGTGATCCGGATATCCCAGTCGCTCGCCGCGCTGGAACCTTCGCTTGCGATCATTCGGCGGCGCCGACTCTCCGCGATCTCACGGGCGACCGGAAGGCTGCGCTCGACCTCGAGGATCTTTTGCCGCGTTTCCTGGAGCTCCATGACGACACGGCGCATATAGGTGGTGTCGAGCTCCCGCAGCCTAAGCGTCAGCTCGCCGAGCGCCGTCTCGCTCTTGGCCAGTTCCGCCCGCAGGCGCGCGGCTTCGCCCTGCGTGCGGGCATAGTCGCGCTCGCGCTCGACCTGGACGGTGCGTAGGCCATGGCCGGTCGTCGCCAGCTTGTTGTATTCGCTCGATTGCTCGCGCGTCAGCTCGACCTGCCGCTCGACCAGTCGAGCTTGCTCGGTCAGAGCGCCCTTTTCGGACTGGAGCCGCGCGACCTGCTGGCTCAGCAAGTCGCGCTCGCCCTCGCGCGCCCGGCGCTGGAAGTCGAGGATTTCCTGTTCTCCGGCCAGAAGCTGGGCGTTCGCCGCAGCGCGCGCATCGGGGACGAGCTGTTTGACGCCGTCGCGTTCCGCTTCGAGCCGCGCGCGCCTTGCCATCCACGTCTGGAGCGACGTGTTGAGCAAGGTCTCACGTTCGTCCGCGAGCAGAAGTTCGGATTTGAGGACAGCGAGCGACTCGTCGCCGACACGATAGCCGCCTGCCAGCGCGACGGCTCCCAGGACATTGAGTCCGTGCCGGAACGGATAGGTTCCCGGCGAGCGCACCTCGCCCATGATGTAGATCGGCTTCAGCTCGGCGACCCGCAGGCTCACGACGGCATCCTTGAGATAGCCGTCCATGAGCGCGCTGCGGATCCGCGCTTCCGCTTCCATTGCCGTGAGCCCCGCGACCCTGATGCGCCCGGCCAGGGGCATATTGACCATGCCCGACCCGTCGAGCACGAAATCGCCGGAGAGGTCCGTCTGGCCGAAAACCGAGATCGTGACCTTGTCGCCGATCGAGAGCGTTTCGGCGGCATCGCGTTCCGCCGCCGATACCATCGACGCCACGAAGATCATGAGGGCGGATAGGACCAGGAGAAGGCGCCAGAGGCCGTATTGCCCCGATCGGCCGGCACCTGCCGGCGTTTCCGATGCAGGGTGAGAACCCCAGAGATGAATCGATGCGTCCGACATCAGCCTCGACCGTCCTGCCATTCGAGTCTCGCAAGGAGATGCGGGGGAGGATGTCAGGACATGCCGTGCTTTCCGCGTTGGCATTCAGGCCAAGGCGCGTCGCCATGGGATTAACTCCATCGTCGAACCCGGCAGCCATCGTTGTGTCAGCACGCCAGGTCGCGTCGCGTGGGAAGTAGCCCTTCCTTGTTGCCGCCGGGCGGCTCACCTCCCAAAGCGTCCTTTGAGAACGCGGGGCTTGCAGCAAAGCTTCCAGCTCCCTCCCGTGAACGATCCGGTGGAGCTCAGACATGCAGAAGCGCATTCTCGTCACAGGCGGCGCCGGTTTCCTCGGTTGCCATCTCTGTGAGCGCCTCGTCGCCCAGGGCCATCAGGTCCTCGCGGTCGACAACTACTATACGGGACGTCGCGAGAATCTGAGCGCGCTGCTCGGCCAACCCAACTTCGAGACGGTGAGGCACGATGTGACCTTCCCGCTCTATCTAGAGGTCGACGAGATCTACAATCTCGCCTGCCCGGCTTCGCCGGTGCACTATCAGCGCGATCCCGTGCAGACCACCAAGACGAGCGTGCTCGGCGCGATCAACATGCTGGGCATGGCCAAGCGGCTCGGCATCCCGATCCTGCAGGCCTCGACCAGCGAGATCTATGGCGACCCTGACGTCCATCCGCAGGTCGAGGACTATCGCGGGCTCGTCAGCATCAGCGGTCCACGCGCCTGCTATGACGAGGGCAAGCGCTGCGCCGAGACACTCTTCTATGACTACAAGCGGCGCCACGGTGTCGAGATCCGCATCGCGCGCATCTTCAACACCTATGGCCCCCGCATGAATCTCGAGGATGGCCGCGTCGTCTCCAATTTCATCGTCCAGGCGCTGCGCAACGAGCCGATCACGCTCTACGGCGACGGCCGGCAGACCCGCGCCTTCTGCTTCGTCGACGATCTCGTCGAAGGCCTGATGCGGCTGATGAACGTGACCCAGCCGCTGGATAGCGCGGTCAATCTCGGCAATCCCGTCGAGACCTCGATGGCCGAAATCGCTGACATGATCATCGCGCTCACCGGTTCGCGCTCGCAGATCGTCTACAGGCCGCTGCCGCAAGACGATCCGCGCCAGCGCTGCCCCGACATCGGCAAGGCGCAGGAGCTGCTGCACTGGGCGCCGAAGGTGCCCTTGCAGGAAGGGCTCGAGCGCACGATCGCCTATTTCGACGGCGTGCTGTCGAAGCTGCACGATCCCGTGCGGCACGTCGAGGTCGCGAGGGCGAGCTGATGACAACCCAAAACCCGCTGCCGCGCGCCCGCATCATGGGCGTGAATGTCAGCGCCATCACCATGGCGGATGCCCTGCGCACGGTCGAAGACTGGATCGGACGGAGGGCTCAGAACTACGTCTGCATCACCGGCGTGCACGGCGTGATCGAAAGCCAGTCGGATCCGAAGCTGATGGCGATCCACGAGGGGGCGGGAATGGCCACCCCCGACGGCATGCCCCTGGTCTGGATGGCTCGCAAGCTCGGTTACGGAGGCACTGAAAGGGTCTACGGCCCCGAGCTGATGCTGCAGCTCTCGGCCTTGTCTGCCCAGAAGGGCTACCGTCAGTACTACTTCGGCGGCGCGCCGGGCCTTGCCGAGCGCCTGCGTGAGCGCCTCACCGAACGCTTCCCCGGGCTCGCTGTAGCCGGCACGTTCTCACCACCGTTTCGACCAGCCTCTGCCGATGAGGATGACGAGACCGTGCGCATGATCAACGCGGCCCGGCCGGACATCGTTTGGGTCGGGCTCAGCACGCCCAAGCAGGAATACTGGATGGCCGGGCATCTCGGCCGGATCGATGCACCGGTCATGATTGGCGTCGGGGCTGCCTTCGATTTCCTCGCCGGCACCAAGCGCCAGGCCCCGGCCTGGATGCAGAGGCGCGGGCTCGAATGGCTGTTCAGGCTGTTGTCGGAGCCGCGGCGGCTCTGGCGTCGCTACGGCAAGATCGTTCCGCAGTTCATATTCGGCGCCAGCCTGCAGCTGCTGCGCCAGAAGACTGCGCTCGCGGATAATCCCAAGAGGTAGCTCGTCTCAAAAGGGGTATAGTTCGGTTTAACCACCTGATTTAAAAAGATAAAACCGCTATCACTGAATTCCATTTCTCAGTGGAGCGAAGTAATGTCCAGGAAATCTGTGCTGGTTACGGGCGCTGGTGGCTTTATCGGCTTCCATCTTGTCAATTATCTCAAGGATCGAGGCTATTGGGTCCGCGGGGTCGATATCAAAGATCCGGAATACCAGGCCAGCTCGGCGGACGAGTTCCGCCTTCTCGACCTGCGTGAGATGGACGATTGCCGCGAGGCCGTCCAGGGCATGGACGAGGTCTACAACCTCGCTGCCGACATGGGCGGCATCGGCTACATTTCCGGCGCGCACGCCTCGATCACCTACAACAACACGATGATCAGCGCGCAGATGCTGAAGGCGGCGCACGACGCCAAGGTCAATCGTTTCCTGTTCTCGTCTTCGGCCTGCGTTTACCCGCAACATCTCCAGGACGTGCCCTCGGTCGTGCCGCTGAAGGAGGACGATGCGTTCCCCGCCGACCCGGAGCCTGGTTACGGGCTGGAGAAACTCTACACCGAGAAGCTGTGCGAGTACTTCACGGAAGATTACGGCTTCCAGACCCGGCTGGTCCGCTTCCACAATGTCTACGGGCCGCTGGGCACCTGGGATGGCGGCAAGGAGAAGGCGCCTGCCGCCATCTGTCGGAAGATCGCGCTGGCGAAATCGGGCGATGCGATCGAGGTCTGGGGCGACGGCAAGCAGACCCGTTCCTTCATGTATATCGACGATTGCGTCGAGGGCATCTACCGCATCATGCGCTCGGACTACTCTCGTCCGCTCAACCTCGGCACGGACGAGCTGGTTGATGTCAGCGGGCTCGTCGACATCATCGCCGGGATCGCCGGGAAGACGATCCACAAGCGTTTCAACACCAACCGCCCGCAAGGCGTGCGCGGCCGCAACAGCGACAACAACCGCCTGCGTGAGGTGCTCGGCTGGGAGCCGTCGATCCATCTCGGGCAGGGGCTGATCCCGACCTATGCCTGGATCGCGAGCGAGGTGAAGGCGAGGGCCGAGCGCGAGGCTGGCGTCGAGCAGATCCCCACGATCGCAGCGCAATAGCGCCTTCACGCTTCTGCGTAGTTGAACGAGACCTCCTGGGAGCTTGCCATGCCGGACGTTGTCACGACTGTCGTGCCCGCCTCGATCGGCATGGCAAAGCCGGGTTGGCGGCTTGGCACCCCTGTTGCTCCGGCAACGCGGCGACGACTGGTCGCCGTCGCGTTGCTGCTCGGTGATCTCGTCACGCTGACGATCGTCGCAGGCGTGCTGCAGTTCGGCGCGGCTATGGCCGCGTCCGATACCGACACCAATATGGCGAGCCTGATCCTGGTCTGGGCTCTGGCTCTGTGCGGTGCTCTGGCCGGTTTCGGGCTCTACGGCTCGGACCGGGCCGAGCCGGTCGATCGCCTGCGCCGGCGCGCGCTCGGCAATGTCGCCGCGGTTGTGGCCATGTTCGCCTGGCTCCTGGTCAATGAGCCGAATAACCACCTCTGGGGCTTCGTGGGGGTCGGCGCGGCTCTGACGATCGTGCTCGGCTATTATGTCGAGGCACTGATCCGGGGCGGGTTGCTTCGGCGTGACCTGTGGACCGCTCCGACCGTCCTCTACGGGACGATGCCGGCATGCGTGGCCCTGGCGCGCGACCTTGCCTTGCGGCCGGAACTCGGTCTCAGGCCGGTTGCCATCCTCCTGGATGAGGACGCCGATGGGCCGTGGGATGCCGCCGAGATGGCAGGTCTCCCGGTGATCACCCGCGGCCAGGCCAGTATCATCTCGTCGGGGATCGAAGTCGCCCTGTGCGCATCGGGCGATCTGCACGCCGAGAAGGCGGATTGGCTGGCGCGCCTGCCGTTGCGTCAGATCTTCGTCGTCCATGACGCGTCGACGCTGCAGGTCCTGAATCCCCAGCTGCGGGCCATGGGCGGATTGCTTGGCCTCGAATTGCGCAGCGCCATCCACATGCCGCGTAACCTGCGTCTGAAACGGGTGCTCGATCTCATCGTCGCAGTGCCGCTTGCCCTTCTGGCCCTGCCGGTGATCGCCGTGCTCGCGCTCGCGGTGAAGGCGGTTGATGGCGGGCCTGCTTTCTACACACAGCCGCGCGTCGGCCGGAGCGGCCACATCTTCAACGTCTACAAGCTGCGCAGCATGTATGCCGACGCAGAGGCGAGGCTCGCCGCGCATCTGGAAGCCGACAGCGCGGCGCGGCAGGAATGGGAGCGCTTCTTCAAGCTGTCGAACGATCCGCGGATCCTGCCTGGAATCGGACAGTTCATCCGCCGCTCGAGCCTCGACGAGTTGCCGCAACTCTGGAACGTTCTGCGCGGCGAGATGAGCATCGTCGGGCCGCGGCCGTTCCCCGCCTACCATAATCAGTGCTTCGACACCGCCTTCCAGGCGCTGCGCACCAGCGTGCCGCCCGGCCTCACCGGCCTCTGGCAGGTCACGGACCGAAGCGACGGCGACCTCGCCGTCCAGAAGCGGCAGGACAGCTTCTACATCCACAACTGGTCGGTCTGGCTGGACTTCTATGTGCTGCTGCAGACCGTTCCAGCTGTGCTCCTGGGGCGCGGGGCGAAATAGCGCTCAGAAATCTCCGCACGTGCCGGCCAGCAGGCGCCGGCCGCGATCCGCATCTCGAGTGAATTCAGCAGGCGAGGCACGGGACCATGGATCTCTTCAACGACATGCGAGGCCACCGCGCCCCGGCGACGCTCGCCAAGCACTATGATGCGGTGACCTTCAACTTCCTCTCCATGCTCTGGAGGAAGCGGCTGCTGATCCTCACCGTCACCTGTGCGACGATATTGGTGGCAAGCCTTTATCTGATGGTGACGCCGCAGCGCTACACGGCCGATCTGGTGCTGCAGTTCGATTTCACGCGGGAGGATAGTGGCGGAGGCGGCAAGGCGAGCAGTGTTGCGCTCGATGCTTCGACACTTGTGGAAAGCGAGGCGCGCATCATCCGCTCGCTTGCGACGGCCCGAGCTGTGGCCTCGCGTCTGGGGCTCGACAAGGCGACGGCGGCTCCACCCTCGTCGCTATCCAGTCTTTTCACCGGAGCTGCCGAGTTGATCTTTCCATCGTCCGTCCGCAGGACGCTACGGAATCTCGCCGGTTTCGATGTGGGAGCGGCCGAGCCGACGCCGCGCGATATCGCCGCCCAGAGGCTGCTCGCATCGCTCGGCGTGAGCAACGATACGAAAGCCTATCTCGTCACGCTGACCTATCGCGATACCGACCCGGATCGCGCGGCGCTGATCGTCAACGCCTTCGGCAACGAGTATCTGCGCCGCAAGATGGAGGCCACCACCAGCGCCTCGCAACGCTCCAGCCAGTGGTATGGCGCGCAGGCGCAGGAGGCGCGCGCCAATCTCGGGAGGATCGACAAGGAGATCGAGTCCTTCCGCGTCAGGACCGGCTTCGTCGAGCTGGGCCAGGATGGCGCCGACATCCAGCAGCAACAGCTTCGCGACATGCTGACCCAGCTCAACACGATCTCCGCCACGCGCCTGGCGGAAGAGACCCGGCTGCAGCGTGCGCAGGTCTCTCTGGCCGCAGGCAATATCCCCCAGACAAGCGATCTCGGCGGTTCTTCGGTCGTACAGCAACTCCTGGACGAGGAGGGCAAGGCGCGCCGGGCCCTCGACGAGATGGTCGCGGTGTCGGGTGAGCGGCATCCTGCCGTGCAGCGGCTGCGGCTCTCGCTGACGGCTGTCCAGGAACGGCTGCAGAAGCAGTTGGCGCAATCCGTCGCCAATATCGAAACCGATGTCGCGGCGGCCCGGAGCGCCGAAGCCGCGCTGCATGAGCGCGTTGCGGCACTGCAGACCAAGTCGATCGAGGCGAGGGGCCTTGAAGGCCAGCTGCGGACCTTGCAGGCCGAAGCAACAGCCGCACGCGACCGCCTGAAGCAGCTTTCCGATGCGCATCAGCAGGCAAGCGCGGTAAGCGAGCTGCGGCCCATCATCGCCCAGATCGTCGCACCGGCCGATATTCCCTCGCTGCCGAGCTCGATCAAGCCGTCGCTGGTGCTGGGGCTTGCCCTGATGGGAGGGCTCACAGCGGGCGCCGCGCTCTCCTACATGCTGGAGAAGCGCGACCGTGGCTTCCGCAGCGAGAACGAGTTCGCTGCGGAGATCCGGACCAATTGCGTCGGCCTTCTCCCCAATCTCGAGCATTATCCGGGCGGGCTGGAGAGCCTGGTCTTCGCCGAAGCGGTGCGCTCGATGGTGGCTGAGCTGTTTCCGTCCACCAATCCGCCGAAATTCGTGCTGATCACCTCGTCCGCACCGGGGGAAGGCAAGTCCTTCGTCGCCTCCGCCATGGCGCGCGTGCTGGCGATGATGGGACAGCGGGTGCTCGTGGTCGACGGCTCGCCCCGGCGCCTGCTGCTGGGCCAGAACTTTCCGCATGAGGCGTTGCTCGACCAATGCCTGCCGCAGGTCGGCGATGCGGGCGGTCCGGGTGCAAGTCCGGTCGCCACGGTTAGGCGCGCCTCCGGCCTGCGCGACAGCCAGAACGTCTATTCGAACCCGGCTTTCGAGGCGATGCTGCGCGAGGCGCGGGCGCGATACGACGTGATCCTGTTCGAAGTGGCGCCTGTGCTGCTCTCCGCCGACAGCGCCCTGTTGCGCGAACACGCCGATACGGTGCTGCATGTCGTCAAATGGAACGACACGCTGAAGAGCACCGTCTCCGCAACGCTCGATCACCTCGCCAGGCTGGGACTGGACGTCGCGGGTGTCGTGCTCAACGGCGTCGATCTCGAGGAGCAGGGCCGCTACGAGGTCTCCGATCGCGGGCGGGTCTATCGCAACTACAAGTCGTTCTATCAGGCCTCGGCATGAGCCGGCGCGCGCATCGCTATGCCGCGCTGCTGACGGCCAGGGGGAGCGGCACGCCTTCGCCTGCGCCTGCGCAACGGGGAGGCTTCAGCTGCCGGAATTGCGGATCTCCCGCCGTTCACTTGCCGAGCGATCTATCGGCCGGAGCGCTCGTGATCTGTGACGGTTGCCAGCGCCCGGTGGCGACTCTGGCTGCCTTCCGGGCCTATGTCGATCGCCTGGCCGCGGGGGCCCAATTTTGCGATCACCACCTGACGGTCTGCCATTCGGACGCCGGAGCCGGATCGGATCAGGTGTCGTCGACCTGAGCGGCAAATTCGCCTTCTGGTTTCGAGATTAAGGCCATTTGAGGGCTTCGCCCACCCGGTCAGCAGGCGATTCGGGCCCGGCCGTGCCGTTCCATCAACAGGGTCGGCGACACCGGGCTACCAAATAATCCGTTGATATATTGTACCAAAACAAGACGATTAGTCCGAACGGACTAATCCCTCCGAGTATCGATTCATTGCTTTGGGTAGAATCGAATCAGGCCTCAAGGGTATCTAGGCAGCGATCACTTAATGTGTTCCAGCCAAAAAAGGAGCCCCTTTATGGCCATAATTTACGTCTCGCCGACTGGAAACGACAACAATACTGGAATCGACCAAGCGTCGGCTTTCCAGACACTGGAGCGGGCGCTGCAAGCCATGCACCAGAGCGCTGGTGCCGATACAGTCTACCTCAGTGGAGGTACCCATTATGTGAAAGGCCCGATCCAACTGACGGCTGCCGATTCCGGCTCCTCCTTCGTGGCGACGTCCGGGGAGAAGGTGGTGATCAGCGGCGGCACGCCGGTGAGCAGCTGGACCAAGGGCGCCGATGGCATCTGGACGGCTCATGTCGACGCGGACCAGGTCGAACAGTTCACCGTCAATGGGGTGAAGCAGACGGAAAGCCGTTTTCCCAATGTGGATCCGAACGATCCGATCCAAGGCGGCTGGCTCTGGGCGAAGGATCTGCCGAACGGCTACGATCCCCAGAAGTCGATGGCGTTCAATCCGTCGGATTTCCCAGCTGGCCATGAGCCCAAGGTCGGGCAGACGATCTCGGTCTTCGCCGAGAACGGTTATGCCAACGACAAACTGACGATCGCCTCGATCGAAGGCAATGTGATCACCTTCACATCGGAGGCCAATTACGACCTTGGCCCCGCAAGCCGCTTCTACGTTTCAGAGGGCACGCCGGACGATGTCGGCGAATGGTCCTACGATAGCGCAACGCAGACCATCCGGTTCAAGGCGCCCGAGGGCTTCACTGGCGAAGGAGGCGTCGTTTCCGACGACCACAGCCTGTTCGTCGTCGACGGCGCGAAGGACGTGACCTTCAAAGACCTCACATTCACGGACACGGCCGCTAACGCAGGGGATCCCAATACTGCGGCGATCGAGGTGCATGACGCGACCGGCCTGAAGGTGGAAGGCAACCACTTCATCAATGTCGGCGTCGGCGTCGCGCTGCATGGCGACAGCAGCGGAAATCTGGTCTCCGGCAACAGCTTCGAGCATACTTGGTCGAGCGCCATCGCGCTGACGCCGGGAACGAGCGGCAATCAGATCTCGAACAATGTCATCGATCGCTCGAACGAGGCCTTCGTTCAGCATGGCTCGATCTCGATGGAGGAGTCGGCGCGCAATCAGATCGATCACAACACGATCACCAATGTGCCGCGCTTCGGCATCGCGGAGATCAACTACGATCCCGGCAATCCGTCGGGCGGTAACACCATCGAGTACAACGATGTCCGCCATTCCGGTCAGCAGACGCCGGATGTCGGCGCCATCTACCTGTTCTCGGCCGATGACTCTGGCGCGGCTGGCGACATCATCCGCTATAACCACATCGTCGACACTGGCGGCCTGAACACGCAGGCCGGTGGCTTCGCCGAGAACTGGAGTTCCGGCATCTATCTCGACAATATGGCGAGCAATGCCCAGATCTACGGCAATTTCGTCCAGGGCACGACGTTCAGCGGCATTCTGATCCATGGTGGATCGAACAATCAGATCCACGACAACACGCTGCTGGACAACGGCAAGTACGGGATTTCGACGATCACCGCCGATGATCACGCGATCTCTGGAAACCAGACCTACCAGAACTTCATCGAGGTCTCGGAAGACGGCAGCAACACGATCGATACCGATCAGACCGATCCGGGTCTGATCCACGACAACGTCTACTACAACCCCAATGGCGGCGAGTTGACGATCGCCGATCTCGCGCTGGCGGGCTTCCAGCAGCGCGGCGGCGATGCCGGCAGCGTCATGACGACACAGGCCGGTTTTGTGAACGCGGCGGCTGGCGACTACGGCTTTGTCGCCGGATCGGCGGCGCAGGGGCACGGTATCGAGGCGCTGCCGTTCGACTCTGTTGGCGCGACAGGCGTCGTCACGGCACCTGATGTCGATGTGCCTGTGACGCCTCCGAGCGGGGGCGGCACCCCACCGGTTACGCCAGAGCCCGAGGCGCCGGCCACGGAAATCCCGCCGATCGTGGCAGAACCGGAGGTCCCGACCAATGGCGGCACGTTGCCGGTAACGGAAAACCCGCCGGCGACGGCGGAACCCGAGGCTCCGAGCAATGGCGGCACATCGCCAGTATCGGAGACCCCGCCGATCACCGCTGAGCCCGAAACACCGCAAGTCGAGACGCCGGTCTCAAACCCCGATATCCCGGATGTGATTACGATCCCCGAGGTGACAGTGCCGGATACCCCGTCGAATTCGGGGAGTTTGTCAGGCTGGGGCGGTCTCGGCGGTGGGCGTGGCTGGTTCCAGGAAAACTGGGCTCAGCGTGGCGACGATGACCATGGCGGCGGTCGCAACTGGTTCCAGGAGAGCCGGGTGAGCCGCGACGACGATGCGGGCGGGCGCCGTAGTGACTCGCTGGCTAGTCTGGGGCGCCAAGATGATGGCGACAACGAGCACCACGGGCTCTCGCACTCGCACTGGCACTGGTAGCGCGTCCGCTACTGCCTCCAAGCGACCCGGCCATCGCGGCCGGGTCGCCCTTCATCGCGACGAAGCCTGCGGGCTCTCAACCTTCTTCCCCACAGACTGCCGCCCGGCCGGCTTCGCTGCCGCCGACGGCTGCAATCGTGCCAAGGAAACCGACGAATATGCTCTCGCAAACGGTTCGCAAGCTGACGCCCGCATTCGCATCGCTCTTCGGGCTTTCCTTCGTGCTGAACCTGTTCGTCTTCGTATCTCCGCTCTATACGATGCAGATCTACGACCGGGTGCTGACGAGCCGGAACAGCACCACGCTCGTCATGTTGTCTCTGATCGTGCTCGCTTTGTTTGCCGCCTATGCAGCGCTCGAGCATTTCCGCAGCCGCGCGCTCGTCCAGCTCGGCTTATGTGTCGATCGGGCGCTGTCCGAGCCGGCTTTCGAAGCCTCCTTTCGTGGTGCGCTCGATGCGAAGGGCTCGCCAACCCTGCCCATTCGCGATGTCGAAACCTTGCGGGCGACGCTCTCCGGCAGCCTCGTGCCGGCGCTCATGGATGCGCCCTGGATTCCGATCTATCTCGGCCTCTGCTTCGTCCTTCATCCGGCGATCGGCCTCGTCGCTACGCTAGGGGCGGTCGCGATCCTGGGCGTTGCGCTGCTGAACGAGCGCATCACCAAGGGCTCGCTGGTCCAGGCGTCGGAGCTTGGGCATGGGGCGAGTGAGCGGCTGACGGCCTCCCTGCGAAACGCCGAGGTCATCAAGGCGCTCGGCATGGGCCAGGCCGTTCACGGCGAATGGCAACGTCAGCGCGGGCAGGCGCTTGCATTTCACACGATTGCTGCCGATCGGGGCGGAACCCTGCTGGCGGTGACGAAGCTGTTGCGCCTGGCGCTTCAAAGCGCGGTGCTGGGCGTCGGGGCCTATCTCGCAATCAACCAGAACATGGCGGTAGGGGCGATGTTCGCCGCATCCTTGATCATGGGCCGGGCGCTTGCTCCGATCGAGGGCGCTGTCAGCCAATGGAAAAGCTTCGTCTCCGCTCGCAGCGCCTTCCAGCGGCTGGGGACGACGTTGAAGGCGCCGTCCGATACCGCCAGCCCCATGACCTTGCCTCATCCGGCCGGCTCGTTGCGGGTCGAAGGCCTGAGCGTGCGTGCTCCGAGCGGAAACGCTTTGCTGCTGCACAATGTCTCCTTCGAGGTCGAGCCGGGCGAGATCGCGGCCGTCGTCGGCCTCACCGGCTCGGGAAAATCCACGCTGGCCCGGGCTTTGGTCGGTGTCTGGCAGCCCGTTCAGGGCGTCGTCCGGCTCGACGGCAACGACATCCGCCATTTCTCCGATGAACAACGCGGCGGTGTCCTCGGCTATCTGCCGCAGGATGTCGAACTCTTCGCTGGAAGTGTGCGCGACAACATCACCCGCTTCGATCCTGCTGCCACGGACGAAGTCGCCGTCGCTGCCGCATCCGCTGCCTCGGCGCATGAACTGATCCAGGGCTTTTCCGATGGCTACGCGACCCAGATCGGGGAGGGCGGGGCGATCCTGTCCGGTGGGCAGCGGCAGCGGATCGGGCTGGCGCGGGCACTCTGCGGCCAGCCGGCACTGGTGGTGCTGGACGAGCCGAACGCCAATCTCGACATGGACGGCGATGCCGCGCTCGGACGGGCCCTGGCGGGCCTGCGCGCCGCGGGTGCGATCGTCGTCGTGATCACCCATCGCCCGCAGCTCTTGTCGCAGGTCGACAAGATCATCCTCATGCAGAAGGGCCAGGCCGTCAGGGTCGGCCTGCGCGACGAGATCCTGCCGGTGCTGCTGCAGCCGGGCGGCGGCTTGCGCATCCAGCCTCCGCAGCGCGGCCAGACAGGGCAGGTCGAGCCGCTTTCGGCAGCGCGGTGGGCGCGTCGATGAACCAATTCCTGAAGCAAATGAGACTCGTCCTGAAGCAGATGACGCCTTCCTTGACCTGGCCGGAATGGCGCCGCCGTTTCGAAGCTGCGCCCACGATTGCAAAGCAGTGGCTCGAGCGGGCTCGTGCGCCGGTCGAAGGCAGCGGTGATTGGCGCAGTCCGATCCGAAAAGGTTACGTCGTGGTCGCCATCGCGCTGGGCGCCGGCGGCCTCTGGTCGGCGCTCGCGCGCCTCGACAGTGCCGTGGTGGCACATGGCAGCGTGGTCGTTGAAAGCGATCGCAAGGCGGTCCAGCATCTCGAGGGCGGCCTCGTCGAAGCGATCGCAGTCCGCGATGGCGCAGAGGTCAAAGCCGGCGAGATTTTGGTGCGTCTCGACGCGACGCACGCTGCCGCGCAGCGCAGTGTCGCGCGGCTCGGCGTGATGCAGGCGCTGGGTGAGGAAGCACGTCTCACGGCCGAGATCGACCGGCTCGATCGCATCACCTTCCCGAGCGAATTGGCCGAGGCTACCGACATCAAGGAAGCGCGCCGGATCACGATCGATCAGGAGCGTCTGTTCAAGGAACGCCAATCCGCCCAGAAGCTGGAAGTCTCGATCCTGAAGGAGCGGCTGACCCAGTCCGAGAGGCAGTACCAGTCGACCGAGGCGCAGCGCGACTCGACCGTCGGGCAGGCCGCCAGCATCAACGACGAGCTCACCAATCTGCGGCCTCTGGCCGATAAGGGTTATGTCGCTGCGACGCGAATCAATCCGCTGAAGCGATCGCTGACCGAGCTGCAGGGTCGCACTGGTTCGCTGGAAGCGGACTTGTTGCGCTTGTTGGTCGCCACTGACGAGATCCGGCTTCAGATTGGTCAGATCGGCCTTCGCGCCGTGGAAGAGGCCTCGACGAAGCTCGCCGAGTGCCGGGTCAAGCTCGCCGACGCCCGTGAAAAGCTGCGCATCGCCGAGGACGTGCTGGCGCGCGCTGAAGTTCGCGCACCGCGGGCCGGGCGCGTCGTGGCGTCGAAGGTCCATACGGTCGGGGCTGTGGTCAAGCCGGGCGAGACCCTGATGGAGATCGTGCCGCAGGACGACGAGCTGATCGTCACGGCCAAGGTGTCACCGATGGATGTGAACAATCTGCGTCCGGGCATGGCCGCGGAGGTGCGCCTGCCATCGTTCAAGGGACGGGCGACGCCCTTCACAGTCGGCGAGGTGAAGTCCATCGCGGCCGATGCGCTGCGCGATGAGGTCCTGCAGCAGATGGTCTACGAGCTGCGCGTCAGCGTATCGGCCTCGGGCTTTCCTCCGAAGATCAGGGCCAAGCTCCGGCCGGGCATGCCGGCCGAGGTCTATGTGCCGACCGGCGAGCGGACCGCGATCGCCTATCTGATGCAGCCGCTGACGGACTCGATGCGCTCCAGCTTCAGGGAGGAGTGAGGCCGGAAAGGACTCGCTCGCCTATATGGCCGTACGCCGCGCGGCGCCGACGAACCGGATCGACTGAGAGCTAGCATGCGAACGCCCGCCATTGAGCGGGCGTTCGCATGCTCATCAAATTAGCATTGACTAATCAATTAGTGATTGCTAATTGATTTGCCCATGATCCAGACCGCCCCCGTCTCCACCGTCATGCGCGCACTCGCCGATCCGACGCGGCGGGCCGTGTTCGAACGGGTTTCGGCTTGCGACGAGATCTCGGTCGCCGAGCTTACCCGCGGCAGCGGCGTGACGCAGGGCGCCATCTCCCAGCACCTCAAATCGCTGAAGCAGGCCGGCCTCGTCGCCGAGCGTCCCGAAGGCCGCAATGTCTTCTACCGCGCCGAGCCCGAGGGGCTGGCGCCGCTCGTCGATTGGATCGGCCATTACGGCGTCTTCTGGCGCGAGTGCTTCGCCAACCTCCGCACCCTTCTCAAGGAGATCGACCCATGACTGCTCTCGACCTGCAGCCCGCCACGCAGGAGATCGTCGTCGACGAAATCCTGCCGCATGCACCGGCGACGATCTGGAAGGCGCTGACCTCGAGCGTGCTGATCGCGCGCTGGATCATGGAACCCTCCGGCTTCGCCCCGGTCGAAGGCACGCGCTTCACCTTCAAGACGACGCCGGCCGGCGCCTGGGACGGCACAATCCAATGCCAGGTACTGGAGGTGAGCCCGAATGAGCGGCTGGCCTATTCCTGGAAGGGCGGCGATGACGGCAATGCCGGCTACGGCTCAAGGCTCGACACGATCGTCACCTGGACGCTGTCCAGGGTCGCGAACGGCACTCGCGTACGCCTGGTCCATTCCGGCTTCGAGCTGCCGCGCAACGAGACCGCCTTCACGAATATGGGCCGTGGCTGGAAGAGCATTCTGCCACGTCTCGGCGAGATCGCCGGCGAGCAGGGCTGACAGGACTGTCGCGCTGGCTTCTGCCGCCCCCGTTTTTTCGAGGAGAAGACGATGAGCCATGCCTACAAGGGCGGCTGCGCCTGCCGCGCGATCCGCTATGAGATCGCGGCCGAGCCGGTCGAGAGCAATGACTGCCAGTGCCGCCAGTGCCAGCAGCAGAGCGGCACCGGCCACAGCTCCTATCTGAGCTTCGTCGGTGCGCCGGTCACCGTCGAGGCGAGGCGAAGACCTGGGACGTTGTCGGGGAGGGCGGCACGGTCAAGCGCTGCGCCTTCTGCCCGACCTGCGGCTCACCCGTCTATCTGACCTTTCCGGACATCCCCGACCTGTTCATCGTGCGTGCCGGCAGTCTCGACGAACCCGCCCGCTACAAGCCGGAGATGGTGTTCTGGCATTCGGTCGCACAGCCCTGGGACCATTTGCCTCCGGGCATCCTGAAACATGAGAAACTACCGCCGCGATAACCGCGGGCGGCCTTGGCCTGTCCGGGCTCAATAGGGCAGGCCGACATAGTTCTCCGCCACGCTAGTGAGTGCGGCCTGCGACTGCGCGAGATAGTCGAACTCGGCGCGCCTGATCCGCTGGTCGAAGGTGCTCGCCTCCGGGAAGAGGTGGAGCAGGTTCGTCATCGACCAGGAGAAGCGCACCGCCTTCCAGACTCGCGCCAGCGCCCGGCCAGAATAGGCGTCGAGCCCGGCATCGGAGCGCTCGGCATAGTGCTCCCGCAGCGCCTCGAACAGGTAGTGCACGTCGCTCGCCGCAAGGTTCAGCCCCTTGGCGCCGGTCGGCGGCACGATGTGGCCGGCATCGCCGGCGAGGAAGAGCCGGCCGAAGCGCAGGGGCTCGGCGACGAAGCTGCGTAGCGGCGCGATGCTCTTCTCCAGCGACGGCCCCGGCGTCATCGCGGCCGCGACCTCCTCTGGCACGCGCCGGCGCAGCTCGTCGAAGAAGCGCGTGTCCGACCAGGCAGCGACCTTTTCGTCGAGCGGGACCTGCACGTAATAGCGGCTGCGGGTCTGCGAACGCATCGAGCACAGCGCGAAGCCGAAGGGCGAGCTGGCATAGACCAGCTCATGCGCCGCCGGTGGCTGGTCGGTGAGCAGGCCGAGCCAGCCGAAAGGATAGACGCGCTCGAAGGTCTCGATCGCGCCTGCCGGCACCGAGGCGCGGCAGACACCGTGGAAGCCGTCGCAGCCGGCGATGAAGTCGCAGGCGATCTCGCGTCGCCGGCCCTCGAACGTGAAGCTGACGCGCGGCGAAACGCTGTCGAAATCATGCAGCTGGACGTCCTCGGCCTCGTAGAAGGTCGTCGTGCCGGCGGTCTGCCGGGCCTCCATCAGATCCTGCGTCACCTCGGTCTGGCCATAGACCGTCACCTGCTTGCCGGTCAGGCCCTTGAGGTCGACGCGCTGCAGGCGCCCTTCGAAGGCGAGCGAGAAGCCGTCATGCGGCAGGCCCTCTTCGGCGAGGCGCGCGCCGACGCCCGCCTCGTGCAGCAGCTCGACCGTGCCCTGCTCAAGCACGCCGGCACGGATGCGCGAAAGCACATAGTCGGCGCTCTTGCGCTCGAGGATGACGTTGTCGATGCCCTGGCGGGTCAACTTCTGTCCGAGCAGCAGGCCGGACGGCCCGGCGCCGACGATGACGACCTGCGTGCGCATGGCGTCCTCCCATGAAACAAGGGGCGCAAAGCCCGGTACTTTCACACGAAAATGCCACCGTATCTGCTTGACCGGAATGGAGCTTTCACCCAAGCTCTTGGACAAAACGAACATCGGATACCTAGATGACGCTCGCTTCGGTGCCCGCCTACTGGCTTTATGACGAGCCGCGGGAGCAGCGCTTCCCCGATGCGCTGCATATCGAGCGCATCAGCGCGCGCAGCGCCCCGCGCGACTGGCGGATCGAGCCGCACCGCCATCAGGACATGGCCCAGTTCTTCCTGATTGCGACTGGCGGCGGGCTGGTTCGGATCGACGGTGATGAGCATCAACTCGCGCCCAGCACCGTCCTCCTGCTCCCGCCGCTGGCGATCCACGAATTCCGCTTCGAGCCCGACACCGAAGGCTTTGTTGCCAGTGTCGCGACCTCGACCCTGACGCCGCTGATCGAGGCCGAGCCCCCGCTCGGTGCTGTGCTCGGCGAGGCGTTCGTCGGCAGGCGAGGGCCGGACGACGCCAGCATCACCGAGCTGGCCATGGCGATGGAGGTTGCGCTCGCCGAGTTCGGCCGCAACCGGGGTAGCCGAGAGCTCGCGCTCGCCGCCCATGCACGCCTGATCGCGATCTGGTTCGCCCGCGCTGCGCGCTCGCATGCCGTGGCGAACAGCGGAGTGGGCGATGCGCGCGCCGTGCTAGTCCGGCGTTTCGTCGAGCGCGTCGAGAGTCATTTCCATACGCACGAGCCGCTCGATGCCTATGCGCTGGCCCTCGGCGTCACCGGCCCGCATCTCACCCGGGTCTGCCGCGAGGTGCTCGGCCATTCGGCGATGCGGGTCATCCAGGGCCGGTTGATGATCGAGGCACGGCGCGATCTCGTCTACACCCGCTCGCCGATCTCCCAGATCGCCTTCCGGCTCGGCTTTTCCGACCCCGCCTATTTCTCCCGCTTCTTCGCCGCGCGGGCGGGAGTGTCGCCCTCGGAGTACCGGGCCGCGGGGTGAGGGTGGTTGCGATTGTTCTCTATTTGTTCTAAGTACTGGAGATGGGAAGGCCATCTCCAGATCAACCAGATCTGTTCGGTTGGGATGCCCGGTACGGGATCGTGGGCGGCCGTGACTGGTCGAAGACCTCAGTCGCTCCCGGCTGGATCAGATACTTCTTCGCACTGCTGCCGCCGCCGGCGGATGCTGTGGCGATCGATGCGTTCGCCCATGGTCTGCGCAGATCGGACGGTTTACGCGGGTGGCCGATCGGACCGGAGCGCTATCACGTCACCCTGTGCGGCATCGAGCGATATGGCGGAGCTGCCAGCGAGGAAATCGCAGCCCTGGAGAAGGTTGGCGCTTCCATGGTCGCGCCGGGGTTCACCGTCGCCTTCGACCACGTTGCGGGGCATGGCAAACCCGGTGATCGGCAAGCCATCTTTCTGGAAACGAGCCAGACATTCTCGGTCCTCGACAGGCTTCAAAGGATCCTGTGTCGCGAGATGCGGGCGCGGGGCTTTCGGACGCCGTCCACGTTCGGGCCGCACCTGACCCTGCTCTACGACGAGTGCCCATTCAGCAAGCTGATGGTCCCACCAGTGAGCTTTCCGGTCCGGGAGTTCGTGCTCGTCCGCAGCGTCCATGGCGCAGGACAACACAATCATCTCGCCCGCTGGCCGCTCATTGGTGGACGGGTGCCCGTGCCGGCTTGATCGCCCGCACGCGACATGCCACGCCCGCACCGACGACATCCCAACGATCGGTCGAACGATGGTCACGCTCTACGGCATCCGCAACTGCGACACGATGAAGAAGGCTTGGAGCTGGCTCGACGCGCACGCCGTCCCGTACGCCTTCCATGACTATCGCGCCTCCGGCATCGACAAGGCCCGGCTCGAAGCGTGGTGCCGCGAGCTCGGCTGGGAGAAGGTACTCAATAAGGGGAGCACAACCTTTCGCGAACTGCCCGAGGCCGACAAGCAGGGCCTCGACGCGAAGAAGGCGATCGCGCTGATGCTGGCGCAGCCGACCATGATCAAGCGCCCGGTGCTCGATCTCGGCGACCGCCGCATCCTCGCCTTCAAGCCGGATGTCTACGAAGCGGCTTTCGCCAGCCGGTAGAAACTCGAGACGTCATTGCGAGCGTAGCGAAGCAATCCAGACCAGCAGAGCACGACGGCCCTGGATTGCTTCGTCGCTGCGCTCCTCGCAATGACGGTTGGCGTTATGGCTCTTCCGTCCGGCGCAACGCTGGGCTAGGCCGACGCCCATGATGACGGAATTCAGCTTTCACCTGCTCGGCCGGGACGGCGCAGCCCGCACCGGCGAGGTCCGCATGCCGCGCGGCGTGATCCGCACGCCCGCCTTCATGCCGGTCGGCACCGCTGCGACTGTGAAGGGCATGTATCCCGAGCAGGTTAAGGCGCTCGGCGCCGATGTCGTGCTCGGCAACACCTATCATCTGATGCTGCGGCCCGGCGCCGAGCGCGTCGCCAGGCTCGGCGGCCTGCACAAGTTCATGAACTGGCCGCACCCGATCCTGACCGATTCCGGCGGCTTCCAGGTGATGTCGCTCGCCAATCTGCGCAAGCTGACCGAGGAAGGCGTCACCTTCCAGTCGCATATCGACGGCTCCAAGCATGTGCTCACCCCGGAGCGCTCGGTCGAGATCCAGAACCTGCTCGGCTCCGACATCGTCATGCAGCTCGACGAATGCGTCTCACTGCCCTGCGAGGACAAGGTCGCAGAGAAGGCGATGCGGCTTTCGCTGCGCTGGGTCGAGCGCTGCAAGACGGCCTTCGGCGATCCGGCGGGTAGGGCGCTGTTCGGCATCGTCCAGGGCGGGGCGGTGCCAGCCTTGCGGATCGAGAGCGCGCGCGAGCTCGCCGCCATGGACCTAAAGGGTTACGCCGTAGGCGGGCTCGCCGTCGGCGAGCCGCAGGACATCATGCTGGCGATGATCGAGACGGTCGAGCCGCATCTGCCGCAGGAGAAACCGCGCTATCTGATGGGCGTCGGCACGCCGGACGACATCGTCGAGGCGGTCAGGCGCGGCGTCGACATGTTCGACTGCGTGATGCCGACCAGAGCCGGCCGCCATGGCCAGATCTTCACCCGCTTCGGCCGAATGAACCTGAAGAACGCCAAGCATGCCGAGGATATCAGGCCGGTCGATCCGCAATCCTCCTGCCCGGCGGCCAATACCTATTCGCGGGCCTATCTGCACCATCTGGTCAAGGCCGAGGAGATGCTTGGCAAGATGCTGCTGACCTGGGTCAACCTGGCCTATTATCAGGAGCTGATGGCTGGCCTGCGAGCTGCCATCGCCGCCGGCCGGCTGACCGACTTCATCGCTGAGACTAGGGAAGGCTGGGCCAAGGGCGAGCCGGCGTGATCGATCCCTGGCTCGGCCTGCTGCTCATGAAGATGGCGGTCGCGGCCGCCATCGTCGTCAGCTGTTCGTTGCTCGCCGAACGGTCGGGGCCGCTGCTCGCGGCGATGATCGCGACGCTGCCGATCTCGGCCGGGCCGGTCTATGCCTTCCTCGCCATGGATCACGATGCGGCCTTCATCTCGGCGAGCGCGCTCGGCAGCTTGAGCTCCAATCTCGCCAATGCCGGGTTGTCGCTGGTCTATGTGCTGCTGGCCCAGCGCTTCGGCACGGTGATCTGCCTCGCCGCAGCGTTGCTGACCTTTTTCCTGATCGTCTCCGGCTTGCAGGCACTGGCTTTGCCTTTCGTTGTCATGGTGGTGGCGACGCCTGTCGTCTTCCTGATCCTGCACCGGATCGTCCGCCCTTATCTCGCTGCGCGGCCCGCGATCACGCCGCGGCGGCCCTGGTATGCGATCCCGCTGCGCGCCGTCGCGGTCGCCACACTGGCTGGTACTGTCACCACAGTCAGCGCCCGCGTCGGACCGGCCTGGTCGGGCGTGCTGGCGACCTTCCCGATCGTGCTGTCGAGCCTGATCGGGATCCTGCAGCCGCGTATCGGCGGGCCGGCCAGCGCCGCGGTCATCGCCAATGGCCTGCTCGGGCTCCTCGGCTTCGGCTTGGCGATTGCGCTGGTCCATGTGACGGCCGTGCCGCTCGGCTCCTGGCCGGCGCTCGGCCTCGGCCTGCTGGTCTGTATCGCCTGGAACCTGGGCTTGATGGCGCTAGCGCGCCGGCGCGCGGCGCCATGAGGCGATGAACAGCCCGCCGATGATCAGCGCGATGCCGCCGATCTGCAGCCCGCTCGGAATCTCGCCGAGCACCGGGATCGCGAGCAGCGTGCCGACGACCGGGATCATCGGCGGAAAGCGCCCGGCGACCGAGGGGCCGAGCACCGGCGTCGACCAGCTCCAGATCCACAGGCCGACGATGACGTTGAGCACGCCCTGATTGATCGCATGCAGGACCAGCACCCACCAGGGCGCGACGTCGAAGCCGCGGAAATAGAAGGCGAAGTAGATCGGCAGATAGGCCATCGACAGCACTGAAACCACGGCCGTGGCCTTGAGCGCATTGACCCGCCAGAGCTGGATCAGCAGCGGATAGCCGCCCCAGACCAGTCCGACGCCGAGAAAGCAGAGATCACCGAAGACGATGCTCGGGTTGGATTGCGTCGTGCCGGCGATGCCGAGGCAGGCGAGGCCGATGAGCACCGCAATGACGCCGAGCACGAGCTGCCGCGTCAGCAGCGCACCGAACAGGACGACGCTGCCGATGATGCCGATCACCGTGACGGTGCCGGGCCCAATCACCGCGCCATGCGCTGCCGGGGCGAAGGTCAGTCCGGTCATGAGCAGGAAGCTCATCGGGAGGCCGCTCATGACCGCGAGGATCACGCCCTGTTTCCAGCCGAGCCCGCCGCAGTCGCTGAGGCCGCCGGCCATCATGAAGCTGGGCAGAAGCAGGAAGCCGGCGGTGACGAAGCGCAGCGCCAGCATGTCGTGCGAGGAGAGGCCGTTCAGCACCGCATGGCGGCTCACGACGAAATTGGCCCCGAAGATCACCATGGCAAAGGCCATGCCGGCAAAGGCGAGCTGCCTGCGCCGGCGCAGTTTCTCGTCGGAAAGCGGAACGGCTTGATGCATGCTCCGGCTTAGCGCGATGCCGGAGCTGCCGTTAGGGGGCAAACCGCATGGCGCTGCCTATTGCAGCGCAGCATGTGCGTCAGGCGAGGGCCTTCAGCGCCGAGCGGCCGGCATAGATCGCTTGCGCTCCCAGTTCCTCCTCGATGCGCAGCAGCTGGTTGTACTTCGCCGTCCGGTCGGAGCGGGCGAGCGAGCCGGTCTTGATCTGCCCGCAATTGGTTGCAACCGCGAGGTCGGCGATGGTCGCGTCCTCGGTCTCGCCCGAGCGATGCGACATCACCGCGGTGTAGCCGGCGCGCTGGGCCATCTCGACGGCAGCCAGCGTCTCGGTCAGCGTGCCGATCTGGTTGACCTTGACCAGGATCGAGTTGGCCGTCTTCGCCTTGATGCCCCGCGACAGGCGGGTGACGTTGGTGACGAACAAGTCGTCGCCGACCAGCTGGCACTTGTTGCCGACGAGATCGGTCAGCGCCTTCCAGCCCTCCCAATCATCCTCGGCCATGCCGTCCTCGATCGAGACGATCGGGTAATTGGCGACAAGCTTGGCGAGATACTTCGCCTGCGCCTTCGGATCACGGGTTTTGCGTTCGCCTTCATAGACATAGGCGCCGTCCTTGAAGAACTCGGTCGCGGCGCAGTCGAGCGCCAGCGCCACGTCCTCGCCGAGCTTGTAGCCGGCCTTCTCGATCGCGACGGTGACGAAATCGAGCGCCGCCTCGGCTGATTTCAGGTTCGGCGCGAAGCCACCCTCGTCGCCGACATTGGTGTTGTGGCCGGCGTCGTGCAGCGCCTTCTTCAGCGTGTGGAAGATTTCCGCGCCCATCCGCAGACCCTCGGCGAAGGAGGGCGCGCCGATCGGCATCACCATGAATTCCTGGAAGTCGATCGGATTGTCGGCATGGGCGCCGCCATTGACGATGTTCATCATCGGCACCGGCAGGACGCGGGCCGAGGTGCCACCGACATAGCGATAGAGCGGCAGGCCCGAGCACTCGGCCGCCGCCTTGGCCACGGCGAGCGAGACGCCGAGGATGGCGTTGGCGCCGAGCTTGCTCTTGTTCGGCGTGCCGTCGAGCTCGATCATCGCCTGGTCGATCGCGGCCTGGTCCTCGGCGTCCATTGCGACCAGCGCCTCGGCGATCGCGACATTGACGGCCTCGACCGCCTTCAGCACGCCCTTGCCGAGATAGCGGCTCTTGTCACCATCGCGCAGCTCGACGGCCTCGTGCGCCCCGGTCGAGGCGCCTGAAGGCACCGCGGCGCGGCCCATCGAGCCGTCTTCGAGCACGACATCGACCTCGACCGTCGGGTTGCCGCGGGAATCGAGGATCTGGCGGCCGATGATGTCGATGATCGCGGTCATGGCAGGCTCCGGAGCTGAGGTGGGCAAGGGATGCCGCGCTTCTAGACACAAGCGGCGGCGACGGGAAGGGGCGGTTTTGACGAAATGTAATTTATAAGTTACATTACCTGTCGATAAGATCCGACAGGGCGCCATGCTCCAGCTCAGGCAGACGGATACCTTTCGAAAATGGGAACGGCGGCTGACGGATCAGAAGGCGAGGGCGGCGATCGCCGCGCGCCTCTTTCGATTGGCAAACGGGCTGGCGGGGGATGTTGCCCCGGTGGGTGGAGGCGTCAGCGAACTGCGGATTCACTACGGCCCAGGCTACCGGGTCTACTTCAAGCGCCGAGGCCAGGAGATCCTCATTTTGCTCTGTGGGGGCGACAAGGCGACACAGGAGCGGGATATCGCACTGGCGAAGAAACTCGTTGAGCAATGGAATGAATGAGATGGCGGACAAGCTCCACGATTACGATCCAGCTGATGCGTTGAAGACGGATGAGGCCGTCGAGATATTCCTCAGGGATGCCTTCGAGACCAGTGACGCGCGCTACATTGCGAAGGCGCTGGGCGTCGTCGCCCGGGCCAAGGGCATGACCAAAATCGCGCGGGAAACCGGCCTCGCTCGCGAACAGCTCTATAAATCGCTCAGCGAGCACGGTAATCCGACGCTCGAAACCACCTTGGCGGTCTTGAAGGCGATCGGTTTCGAGCTCACGGGCAAGCGCCACGCCGCCTGATCGCGACAATCTGGACGAAAACGACATGACCCTCGACGCCTCGACCCTTCAGCTCGGCAAGGCGAGCGACCTGCCGCGCTCGCCGGAGGAAGCCCGCCTCGATCGCGTGCCCAACCCTCATGTCGGCACCGACTATCTCGCGCGCTTCACCTGTCCGGAATTCACCTCGATCTGTCCGGTCACCGGTCAGCCCGATTTTGGCATCCTGGTGATCGACTATCTCCCGGGCGACTGGCTGGTCGAATCGAAGTCCTTGAAGCTCTATCTCAGTTCCTTCCGCAACCACGGCGCCTTCCACGAGGACTGCACCGTCGGCATCGGCAAGACGCTGGTCGAGTTGCTCGAGCCGAAATGGTTCCGCATCGGCGGCTACTGGTATCCGCGCGGCGGCATCCCGATCGACGTGTTCTTCCAGACCGGCGAGGCCCCGAAGGGCCTCTGGCTGCCCGACCAGGGCGTCGCGCCCTATCGTGGGCGCTGACCTTCAGGTCCGGCTGCCGGCCAGCGGCAGGATGCGCGGCGTTGCGAAGCCGAGCAGGGTGATTCCGGCGGCGAAGACGAGGATCGCGCCGCTGGTGCCGAACAGGTGCAGGGCGGCGCCCATCAGCACCGGCCCGAGCGCATGGCCGCAGAACAATGCGCAGGCGAACAGCGCCACCGCAGAACCGCGCGCGGTCGGCGCGAGCTCGGTCGCCTGCGCCTGGAAGGTTCCGTGCATCAGGAAGAAGCCGAAGCCGTTCAACGTGAAGATCGCGACCGCGCTCCACCAGGGCAGGAAGGTGAGCGAGAAGAGAGCGAAGGCCAGGCCCATCACGATGCCGCCCAGCGTCGTCATGCGGGTCGGGCCGAGCCGCTCGACCAGGATACGAGTCAAGACGCCATAGACGATGCCGCCGAGTCCGGTGCCGGCGATAACGAGGCCGGCCTGTGACGGCCCGACGCTGGCGCGCTCCTGCAGGATCGCGGCGATATAGGGCGGCATGCCGAAGATCAGGCTACCCTCGACGATGACGAGCCCGTAAAGCAGTTTCGAACGCGGATTGGCGAAGACGGCGGCATAGTTCGCGAGCGCGCCGGCGAAGCTGAGCGGCGCACGCCGCGCATCCGGCCTGGGCTTCAGCACCACCAGCACCAAAATGCCGGCGATTGCGGCGAGGCCCCCCGCCATCACGAAGACGTAGCGCCAGCCCAAATGCTCGGCGATCAATCCCGAGCAGGCGGCACCGACCATCTGCCCGACGATCATCAGCACCAGGAAGCGGCCGAGCATGATCTGCCGCTCGGCCATGGGCGCCCGGTCACCGATCGCCGCCATGGCGACAGGGATGATGCCTCCGGCGGCGATACCGGCGACCATGCGCACGACCGTCAGCGCTTCGAACGACCCGACGAAAGCCACTGCGAGCGACAACAGCGCGAGCCCGCCGAGGCAGGCCGAGATCGTCCTGAGCTTCCCCAGCGAATCGGCGATCGGCCCGAGGAAAGGCTGACCGACGGCGTAGGCGAAGGAGAATGCGGTCGCGACGGCAGCGACCTGGGCGATGCTGCGGCTGAACTCGGCCGCCAGCGTCGGCACCAGCGGGTCGAGCAGGCGCATGGTGAAGGTCGAGGCGAAGCCGCACGCCCCGAGAACGAGGATCAGCGAATTCAGCGAACCTTGCGGTGGCGAGGCTGCGGGGCTGTCAGACATACGCCAGCGTAGAATGCGCTATGCGCTTGGCAAGCCGATCAAACTCTTGCAGCTCTGCAATCAGCGCATGGAAGTCGCGCAGCGGCACCATGTTCGGCCCGTCCGACGGGGCATTGTCGGGGTCCGGGTGCGTCTCGATGAAGACGCCGGCGACGCCGACCGCGACCGCAGCCCGCGCCAGCACCGGCACGAATTCGCGCTGCCCGCCGGTCGAGGCACCCTTGCCGCCGGGCTGCTGCACCGAATGGGTCGCGTCGAAAATCACCGGGGCGCCGATCTCCGCCATGATCGGCAGGCTGCGCATGTCGGTGACCAGCGTGTTGTAGCCGAAGGAAGCGCCGCGCTCGGTCAGCATCACGTTGGGATTACCGCTCTCGGTCACCTTGGCAGCGACATTGACCATGTCCCAGGGCGCCAGGAACTGGCCCTTCTTGACGTTGATGACGCGGCCGGTCTTCGCGGCGGCGACGAGCAAATCGGTCTGCCGGCACAGGAAGGCAGGAATCTGCAGCACGTCGACTACCTCGGCCACCGGCGCGCACTGGCTCGCGTCGTGCACATCGGTCAGTACCGGCATACCGGTGCGCTCGCGGATCTCGGCGTAGACGGGCAGGGCGGCCTCGAGCCCCATGCCGCGCTGGCCCTTCACGCTCGTGCGGTTGGCCTTGTCGAAGGAGGCCTTGAAGACGATGCCGATGCCGAGCTTCTCGGCGGTCTCCTTCAGCGCCAGGGCGATCTCGAGCGCGTGATCCCGGCTTTCCATCTGGCAGGGGCCGGCGATCAGGGCGAGCGGCAGGCCGTTGCCGAAGCGGACGGGCTTGGCGAGGTCGGCGCCCACGGTGACGATGGTGTTGGCGGTCATGGCGGGCTCTCAATCCGAGATTTCAGAGTGGGAACTTACGAAAATCCGGCTTTCGCCTTGTCGCGTCCGGCTCCGGAGGTCGAGGGTTTAGAAGCCGCCAGTCGCCATGACAAGTCGAAGCAGGCGAGGGCAAGGCCTCCCGCCTTGAAAGGCGGAATATTATTGATTAATCTGAGAGCATTGATGATCGAGGGCGAGCCATGACGGGTATGACGATCCGCAATCTCGACGGTCAGTTGAAAAAGCGCCTGCGCATACGCGCTGCCTCGCGCGGACGCTCGATGGAGGAGGAGGCGCGCGAGATTCTGAGAGCGGCCCTTTCGGTCGAGCCTCATCAGAACCGGCGCAATCTCGCCGATCGAATTCGCAGCCGGATGGCGAAGGTCGGAGGAGTGGAGCTCGATATCCCCGGGCGTGAGGCGATCCGTGAGCCGATCGATTTCGGCTGATGATCATTCTCGACACCAACGTCATCTCCGAACTCCTGCGTCCGAAGCCCGATGGCGCCGTGGAGGCATGGCTGACCGACCAGCCGCCGGCCTCGATCTTCACGACGACGATCACGCAGGCTGAGATCCTCTATGGCGTGCGCCTGCTTTCGGACGGCAAGCGCAAGAAGGAACTGCTTGCTGCTGTCGAGCCCATCTTCGCTGAGGATTTCGCCGGTCGTGTGTTGCCGTTCGACGAGGATGCGGCGGATGCCTATGCCACGCTGGCCGTCGCGCGCCGGCAGGCCGGTCGGCCGATCAGTCAGTTTGATGCGCAGATCGCGGCAATCGCGACCTCGCGTGGAGCCGCCATCGCGACCCGCAATGTCTCTGATTTCGCCGAAACCGGCGTAGCCTTGGTTAATCCATGGGCGTATGAGGGCTGACGGAGCCCGTGTCGGAACCGGCTGTCTTCCTGCGCCGCTTATAGTCTCACGTCACCTCGAACCAGCTCCACAGCCCGCGGTCGAAGCGCTCCAGCACGGTCGAGGAGATCAGCCAGCGCCCGGGATTGTCGGCGATGAAGGCGATGTGCAGGCGTTTTCCCTCGGGAATCTGCACCGTGTCGAGGAAATAGGGCTCCCAGCCATCGTCGAGCGGATGCAGCAGGCGGAAGCTGTGGCCGTGGACATGTAGCGGCTGCAGGAAGGCGGTCTTGTTGGTGATGCCGATCACGACGGGCGCCCCACGCTTGACGCTGAACAGCGGCTTGCCCTTCGGATCGCCCTGGCCGCCATTGACAGTCCAGGGCCTGGCTAGATCGAGCCCGGCGAGGTCGAGCTTGTTCTCCGCCGTGATCCTGGCGCCGCCCTCGATCACCAGCTCGGCACGCTTCGCGTCCTGCAACCGAACCGCCGCCGGCAGGGCCGGGTTGGGCGGCATCGCGGCGATCGGCGTGCGCGCCGCTTTGGCCGTGCCCTCCGAGACGAAGCGCACCAGCGGCACGCCCGGGCCGATCAGCGCGGTGACGCTGGCGCTGGCCCCGATCGTCTCCGGCATGTCGAAGATCACGTCGTAGCGCGTGCCCGGCGCGAAAGGCAGCTGCGCCCTGACCGGCTCGAAGGTCTCGGTCGGCTGGCCGTCGACCGCTGCGACGAAGGCCTTCATCTCGTCGAAGCGCAATCGCATGATCCGCGCATTGCAGGCATTGCCGAGGCGAAGCCTGACGCGAGCACCCGGTGGCAGCTTGACCGGCAGCGGCGGCGGCTTGCCGTTGACGGTGAGCCAGCTGCCGAGCCGTCCGGCCGCGGCGCCGTCCTGTCCGTCGGCAGCGAAGGGCAAGAGCTTCTGGTCGTCGCTGAGCAGCCAGTCGCCGATCAAGGCGGGCAGGTCGAGATCGACCGACGGCGGCTCCTTCTCCTCGACGATCAGCATGCCGCAGAGCCCGCGCCCGGCTGGCTCGGACGAGCCACCGATCAGCATCGGCCGATAGAGGGAGGTGCCGGAATCGGGCGGCGTCAGCCGGTATTCGAATTGCCCGCCCGGCGGCACCGGCTCCTGGCTGAAGCCGCCGACGCCGTCCATGGCGTGATCGGCGCGCAGGCCATGCCAGTGCAGCGAGAGCGGCTTGTCGGTCCGATTCTGCAAGGTGAGACGTAATGTCTCGCCCTGCTTCACTTTGAGAACCGGGCCCGGCGTGGCGCCGTCGAAGGCCCAGATCTCCGTCTCGGGCGCCGGCGCAGGCCGCAGCCGCACCTTGGCCGAGGTCGCGACAAGGTCTCGCATCGCGCCGCCGGCAGCTGGCGCCGGAGCAGTCGGCGTCTGCTGGGCCAGTGCGGAAAGCGGCGTGAGCAGGGTCGCGGCGCCGGCGGCCTGTGCGATGACCAGGCGTCGGCTGGGATGAGGGCGCGAGGCCGGTGGCGAAGCGTCTTTGCTCATGCTCGCGACATAGCCGGGCCGTGCTGTTCTGGCGAGTGCAAAGCCGCTAGGGAGCGGCGTTCGCAGAACTGTCGCATTTTTTTGCTGCATGACGCGTCCGAAATGGTATAGCGGCGCGGCCTACGGTGCTGCTGTCGCGAAAACCGCGATATGGCGCACCGGGTTGGCGGGCGTGGCGGAACTGGTAGACGCACTGGTTTTAGGTACCAGCGGCGAAAGTCGTGGGGGTTCGAGTCCCTCCGCCCGCACCAGGATTCGGATTTCGCGAGCGCGGCGGCGGTCATTCGGCGTCGCGCTTTGGACATTGAAGTTAAAGAGCTGTTGGCGGATCAGAACGATGAACGTGACGGAAACCCTGTCCCAGGGCCTCAAGCGCGAATTTCAGGTGGTGCTGAACGCCACCGACCTCAAGTCGAGGCTCGATGACAGCCTTCAGGACCTGCAGGGCAAGGCCAAGATCAACGGCTTCCGTCCCGGCAAGGTCCCGGTCGGCCATCTGCGCCGGCTCTATGGCCGCTCGGTCATGGCCGATGTGGTGCAGAACGCCGTCAACGAGGCGAACCAGAAGATCATCGCCGACAACGAGCTCAAGCTCGCCTTCGAGCCGCAGATCAAGTTCCCCGAGAACAAGGACGAGATCGAGGCCGCGATGGAGGCCAAGGGCGATCTCGCCTTCACCGTCGCGCTCGAGGTACTCCCGAAGATCGAGATCGTTGATGTCTCCGATGTCGCGCTCGAGAAGCCGGTCGCCGAGGTGCCCGCGGCGGATGTCGACGCAGCGCTGGAGCGCATGGCTTCGCAGAACCGCAGCTTCGAGTCGAAGAAGGATGGCGCCAAGGCCACCAAGGGCGACCGCCTGCTGATCTCCTTCGTCGGCACGCTCGAAGGCAAGCCCTTCGACGGCGGCACCGGCTCGGAAATCCCGCTCGAGCTCGGCGCCGGCCAGTTCATCCCGGGCTTCGAGGAGCAGCTCGAGGGCGTCAAGAAGGGCGACCAGCGCACCGTCTCGGTGACGTTCCCCGAGAACTATGCGGCCGAGAACCTTGCCGGCAAGCCGGCCGAGTTCGCCGTCACCGTCGACGACGTCCAGGGACCGGGCGAGCTCAAGATCGACGACGAGCTCGCCAAGGGCTTCGGCATGGAGTCGCTCGACGCGCTCAAGACCGCGATCCGCGAGCAGATCGGCCGCGAGTTCGGCGAGCAGTCACGCCGCAAGGTCAAGAAGAGCCTGCTCGACGCGCTCGACGCCAAGTACAGCTTCGAGCTGCCGCCGACCCTGGTCGAGCAGGAGTTCGCCGCGGTCTGGAGCCAGGTCGAGGCGGATATGAAGAACGCCAACAAGACCTTCGCTGACGAGAACACCACCGAGGACGAGGCTCGCGCCGAGTACCGCAGGATCGCCGAGCGCCGCGTGCGTCTCGGCCTGGTGCTGGCCGAGATCGGCGAGCAGGCCAAGGTCCAGATCGCCGATGACGAGGTGACGCAGGCCCTGATCCAGCGCGCTCGCCAGTTCCCGGGCCAGGAGAAGGAAGTCTGGGAGTTCTATCGCAAGAACCCGCAGGCGTTGGCCGAGATCCGCGCCCCGATCTTCGAGGAGAAGGTCGTCGACCATCTGCTCGGCCAGGTGAAGGTTTCCGACAAGTCGGTTTCGCGCGAGGCGCTCTTCGCCGATGACGAGGAAGAGGGCGCCGCCGAGGCCAAGCCGAAGGCCGCCAAGGCGAAGAAGGCCAAGAAGGCCGCGGACGACGAGGCTTCGGCCTGATCCCTTCCGCACCTGGCTTACGATTTCGCGCCGCCCGCATCCTGCCGGGCGGCGCTTCCCTTTTCAGCTGCCGCCGGCATGCTTATGTGGGGTTTCGCCGCTCTCGGCTGATTCCCGCCCGCTTTGACCCCAAGGACCGACCATGATGCGTGACCCGATCGAGACCTATAATAATCTCGTCCCGATGGTGGTCGAGCAGTCGAGCCGCGGCGAGCGCGCTTTCGACATCTATTCGCGCCTGCTGCGCGAGCGAATCATCTTCCTGACCGGCCCGGTCGAGGATTACTCCGCCTCGCTGATCGTGGCGCAGCTCCTGTTCCTCGAGGCCGAGAACCCGAAGAAGGAAATCTCCTTCTACATTAACTCGCCCGGCGGCGTGGTCACCTCGGGCCTGTCGATCTACGACACCATGCAATTTATCCGCTGCCCGGTGACGACGCTCTGCGTCGGCCAGGCCGCCTCGATGGGCTCGCTCTTGCTCACCGCGGGCGCCAAGGACATGCGCTTTGCCCTGCCGAATGCGCGGATCATGGTCCACCAGCCCTCCGGCGGCTTCCAGGGCCAGGTCACCGACATCCTGATCCATGCCCGCGAGGTCGAGAGCCTGAAGCGGCGCCTGAACGAGATCTACGTCAGGCACACCGGCCGCTCCTACGAGGACATCGAGGGCGCGCTGGAGCGCGATAATTTCATGACCGCCGATCAGGCCAAGGAGTTCGGGTTGATCGACAAGGTCATCGACAAGCGCGCGGACGAGGCGGCGGCCTGAGGTCGTCGCGATACAACGCGCCTGTGGGTTGGCGAGTGGCTTTCGAAGGGCCATATTGCCTAGAGACTAGGCCCCATGTTTGCATGGGGCATCGGAAGGGCGCAGCAAGGCGCCCGAGCGGTCCGGTTTTGGGTCAGTTTCGTCGCCGCCTGCGCCAGAGCGACGCGTTAACCTAAAAATCGTGATCTGAGCGCCTATTATGACGGGGAGACGACATCAGCCTGCCGTTATTCGGTGGCGGATTTCGTCCTCCGAGATGGAGAATCACGATGAGTAAGGCCAGCGGCGGCGATTCCAAGAGCACGCTCTACTGCTCCTTCTGCGGCAAGAGCCAGCATGAGGTCCGCAAGCTGATCGCGGGCCCGACCGTGTTCATCTGCGATGAATGCGTTGAGCTCTGCATGGACATCATTCGCGAGGAATCGAAGTCCGCGCTGGTGAAGTCGAAGGACGGCGTGCCGACTCCGAAGGAGATCCGCAAGGTCCTCGACGACTACGTCATCGGTCAGGATCACGCCAAGAAGGTGCTCTCGGTCGCGGTCCACAACCATTACAAGCGGCTCTCGCACGCCTCGAAGCACAACGACGTCGAGCTCGCCAAGTCGAACATCCTGCTGATCGGGCCGACCGGTTCGGGCAAGACGCTGCTGGCGCAGACGCTGGCGCGCATTCTCGACGTGCCCTTCACGATGGCGGATGCGACGACGCTGACCGAGGCCGGCTATGTCGGCGAGGACGTCGAGAACATCATCCTGAAGCTGCTCCAGGCCTCCGACTATAATGTCGAGCGGGCGCAGCGCGGCATCGTCTACATCGACGAGATCGACAAGATCAGCCGGAAGTCCGACAACCCGTCGATCACCCGTGACGTCTCGGGCGAGGGCGTCCAGCAGGCGCTGCTCAAGATCATGGAAGGCACCGTTGCCTCCGTGCCGCCGCAGGGCGGGCGCAAGCATCCGCAGCAGGAGTTCCTGCAGGTCGACACCACTAACATCCTGTTCATCTGCGGCGGCGCCTTCGCCGGGCTGGACAAGATCATTTCCAGTCGCGGCAAGGGCACCTCGATCGGCTTCGGCGCAAACGTGAAGGGGCCGGACGACCGGCGCACCGGCGCGATCTTCCGCGAGGTCGAGCCCGAGGATCTGCTCAAGTTCGGCCTGATCCCGGAGTTCGTCGGCCGCCTGCCGGTGCTGGCGACGCTGGAGGATCTCGACGAGGCGGCGCTCAAGACCATCCTGACCGAACCCAAGAACGCTTTGGTCAAGCAGTATCAGCGCCTGTTCGAGATGGAGGACACCGAGCTGACCTTCACCGACGAGGCGGTCAGCCTGATTGCCCGCAAGGCGATCGAGCGCAAGACCGGCGCGCGTGGCCTGCGCTCGATCATGGAAGGCATTCTGCTCGAGACCATGTACGAGCTGCCGGGGCTGGAAGGCGTCGAGCAGGTCGTGATCGGCCCCGAGGCGGTCGAGACCAAGTCGCGCCCGCTGTTCATCTATGCGGATCGCGAAGAAGAGGCCAAGTCGGCCTCGGCCTGAGCTAAGCCCGTTTCTGGTTCAGTTCGGAACGCGCGCCATTGGCGCGCGTTTTGCTTTTTAGGCCTGGGCGGATACGACTGCCCGGAAACGGTTTTTGCCTTGCCGATCCTCACGGTCTCGTGTGCCGGCTATGGCAGAAGCTGCGGTGGACTTTGCGTGGCCGTCGCTTGAAAGCCGGCGTCGAAACATCCACCTTAGGATCACCTGCAAGAGTCGCGTGCCTGTCGAGGGCGCGGTTTGCGGGGGCGCCTGGCGCGAATGGTCGCGTCGCGCGGTACGTCCGTTTCGATCGCCTTTTCGGGGTCGGCCGGACGAAAACTTGAAGGACTAGACATGACTGGCTCGACGCCCCGCGCCCCGCTTGTCCCCGGTACGACCGATACCTATCCGGTCCTGCCGCTGCGCGACATCGTCGTATTCCCGCACATGATCGTTCCGCTCTTCGTCGGCCGCGAGAAGTCCATTCGCGCGCTTGAGGAAGTCGTCAAGAACGATGGCCTGATCCTGCTCGCCACGCAGAAGAATGCCGGCGACGATGATCCGGAAACCGGTGACATCTACGAGATCGGCACGCTCGCCCGCGTGCTCCAGCTGCTCAAGCTGCCCGACTCGACCGTGAAGGTGCTCGTCGAGGGCATCGGCCGGGCGAAGGCGACGGCCTATACCGCCACCGACGATTTCTATCAGGCCGAGGCCGAGGCGCTCGCTGAGGAGGCCGGCAAGAAGGTCGAGGTCGAGGCGCTGGCCCGCTCGGTGATCAGCGAGTTCGAGAATTATGTGAAGCTCAACAAGAAGATCTCGCCCGAGATCGTCGCGGCGGTCTCCCAGATCGACGAGCCGGCCAAGCTCGCCGATACGGTCGCCTCGCATCTTGCGGTCAAGATCGCCGACCGGCAGACCGTGCTTGAGGTGATGAACGTCGCCCACCGGCTCGAGAAGGTGCTCTCCCTGATGGAGAGCGAGATGTCGGTGCTGCAGGTCGAGAAGCGCATCCGCTCGCGCGTCAAGCGCCAGATGGAGAAGACCCAGCGCGAGTACTATCTCAACGAGCAGATGAAGGCGATCCAGAAGGAGCTTGGCGACGGCGAGGAAGGCCGTGACGAGCTGGCCGAGCTGGAAGAGCGCATCGCCAAGACCAAGTTGACCAAGGAGGCGCGCGACAAGGCCGTCGCCGAGGTCAAGAAGCTGCGCCAGATGTCGCCGATGTCTGCCGAAGCCACGGTCGTCCGCAACTATCTCGACTGGCTGCTCGGTATCCCGTGGGCCAAGAAGTCGAAGATCAAGAAGGACCTGGCCGCGGCCCAGAAGGTGCTCGACGACGATCATTTCGGTCTCGACAAGGTCAAGGACCGCATCGTCGAATACCTCGCCGTGCAGCAGCGTGCCAACCGGCTCGCCGGACCGATCCTGTGCCTCGTCGGCCCTCCGGGCGTCGGCAAGACTTCGCTCGGCAAGTCGATCGCCAAGGCGACCGGCCGCGAGTTCGTGCGCATGTCGCTTGGCGGCGTGCGTGACGAGGCCGAGATCCGCGGCCACCGCCGCACCTATATCGGCTCGATGCCCGGCAAGATCATCCAGTCGATGAAGAAGGCCAAGACCTCGAACCCGCTCATCCTGCTCGACGAGATCGACAAGATGGGCCAGGATTTCCGCGGCGATCCGTCGGCGGCCCTGCTCGAGGTGCTCGATCCCGAGCAGAACTCGACCTTCAACGACCATTACCTCGAGGTCGACTACGACCTATCGAACGTGATGTTCGTGACCACGGCGAACACGCTGAACATCCCGCCGGCCCTGCTGGACCGCATGGAGGTGATCCGCATCGCCGGCTACACCGAGGACGAGAAGGCCGAAATCGCGCGTCGCCACCTGATTCCGGGGACGATCAAGAAGCACGGCCTCGAATCCAAGGAATGGTCGATCGACGACGAGGCCCTGACGACGCTGGTCCGGCGCTATACCCGCGAGGCCGGGGTGCGTAACCTCGAGCGCGAGCTCGCCAACACCGTCCGCAAGGCGGTGAAGGAGATCGTGCTGACCAAGAAGAAGAAGGTCGCGGTCACGCCTGCGGTGCTGGAAGAGTATCTCGGCCCGCCACGCTATCGCTATGGCATGGCGGAGACCGAGGATCAGGTCGGCGTCGTCACCGGCTTGGCCTGGACCGAGGTCGGCGGCGAGATGCTGACGATCGAAGGCGTGATGATGCCCGGCAAGGGCAAGATGACCGTCACCGGCAACCTGCGCGACGTGATGAAGGAATCGATCTCGGCGGCGGCATCTTATGTCCGCTCCCGCGCCATCGATTTCGGCATCGAGCCGCCGCTCTTCGATCGACGCGACATCCACGTCCACCTTCCCGAGGGGGCGACCCCGAAGGACGGTCCGTCGGCGGGCATCGGCATGGCGACGGCCATCGTCTCGGTGATGACCGGCATCCCGGTCCGCCGCGATGTCGCCATGACCGGTGAGGTCACGCTGCGGGGCCGGGCGCTGCCGATCGGTGGCCTCAAGGAGAAGCTGCTGGCTGCCCTGCGCGGTGGCATCAAGAAGGTGCTGATCCCCGAGGACAACGCCAAGGATCTGGTCGATCTGCCGAAATCCGTGAAGAATGGGCTCGAGATCGTCCCGGTCTCGCGCATGGACCAGGTGCTGCAGCATGCGCTGGTGCGCCAGCCGACGCCGATCGTCTGGGAAGAGGACCTCAAGGCGCCTGCGCCCAAGTCCACCGAGGACGACGCGGCTACCGGCCTCGTCGCCCACTGAACTCATCACTCGTGAATAGGAAGGCCGCCGGCATCGCCGGCGGCCTTTTTCTTTGGCGGAGCGCTTGAACCGCACCCTGCATTATAGCCTAGGCGCCTGAGCGATGAACTCGGCGAGCGGATTCGCAATCGGATCCCGCATCCGCAGAGCGAGGTGACGTTGCGCGAGCTCCTCGAGCAGCAGCAGCGCGGCCGGATGTCTTTCGAGTTCTTGAGCGAGGAGTTGGCGGACGCAGTCCGCGAGCAACAGCCGATCGTGAGCGCGGAGCTCGAAGCGAAGGGCGATCTGCAGTCGCCTGGCTTCCGCCGCGTTGCCGAGGACGGCGTCGATATCTACGAGGCGCGGTTCGCCCAAGGCTCCCTGCAATGCGGCATCGGCTTTGACCAGGATGGCCGCGTGCATACGCTCTGGATGCTGCCGGCCTGAGGAAAGGGTTCGCAAGCGACCGCCTGTGGCTTGCGAAGCCGCTCCCATGGCCTTAAACGGCGGACAGGGGCGGTTAGCTCAGTCGGTAGAGCGCTTCGTTTACACCGAAGATGTCGGCGGTTCGAGCCCGTCACCGCCCACCAGCCATCGCATGGCAGCTGTCGGACCCAGGGGCGTTCGTTCAACGGGTTCAGCGACTGCGGGTGTAGATCACCGCATAGCGATCGGAATAGGCGCGCGTCCAGCCGGGCAATTCCTCAAAGAACGGAATGCGGTTGTCCCCGGCCGACAGTAGCGCCCAGTCGACTCCATATTTGCGCAATTGGGTTTGCAGCAGCGGCTTGCCAGCGCTGCGTCCCGTCGCGTCATCCGCTTGCGTGAAGCCGTTCAGGAAAAGCTGGTCGGTGCGGCCGTCAATGAAGGTCTTAACGCCGTGGAAGATGAGAGTTCCGCCAAACTCGTAGGAGTTGAGGACAGGGCCTGACAGGCCGCGCTGCGCAGCGAAGGCCAGCGCATCCTTCGCCGATGTCTTCTGGCTCGGTTCAATGGCGGGGCCACGCGTTAGGACAACGCCAGTGCCCATCACGAGAGCGACACTGACGCCGAAGGCCAGCCGATAGTGCCCGAGCAGGAAACGCTCCAATCCGTCGCGCTGCTCCGTCATCCACGTCCGGATCGACAATGCGGGAAACTGTTCCGCGACCTGCACAGCCAGCACCACGGGAACCAGCAGGAAGAACACGTAAACGAAGCGCTCGTGCGCGAGATAGAGATGCAACGCGAACAGGACGAAGAGCGCCCTCGCCAGCCCGATGCGGAGGCCCGAGACGAGCAGCCCCAGCAGCATCAGCAACAAAGCTGCCTCGTTCAGAGGCGTGGCAGAGGCATTGAACGGCCGCCACTCCGTGATGAGCGGCACGGCCTCGTTGGCGCCGGCGACGGTGAAGGTCGCCAGGATGGCCTTGAGGCCATAGGGGTTGATCAGGCTCACCAGCGGGCACAGCGCGCCGAAGATGCACCATTGAGCCAGCAGCCGAGGCTGCGCCAGCCGATAGCGGATGAGGATTTCCAGCCCGGCAAAGGCCGCAATGACGAAGCCGAGCGTGAACGAGGCGTGGAGATTGGCCCACAGCCAGAGCAGGACGAGCAGTCCGAAGCCGGGGGGCCGGCCGGCGCCGGCGGACCGGAACAGGCAGGCCGTCCAGACCACGATGATGGGCAGCGTGAAGACATGCGGCCGGGCAGTGAAGACGAAGGCGGACAGAAGAGCGAGGCTCAGAGCCAGGGCCAGCGCGATGCTCGGCTTCAACGCCTCGCCGAACTGCCAGGCGAGCAGGAAGACCGTCAACGAAATCGCCGCGACAATGGCGAGTACGACACCGTTCCAGCCGGCGCCCTTGTAGGCCAGTGCCAGGAGCGCCTGGCTCAGCCATTCCTTCGCGATCCAGGGCTGACCGGCGAAGCTGTGTGAGTAGCTGTCGATGGTTGGGAACACGCGGGTGGCAAGCATGTCCAGCCCCACGCGAATATGCCACCAGCTGTCGGGGTCCTGAAGAAGGGCTGGGGTGCGGACGAGCAGAATCGTGGCCATGATGGCGGCCGCAAGCAGGCTGGAGATCAACCTCATGCGCCATGCTTCCGCAGCAGGCGATGGCGAGTCGGCCACGGGTTGGACGGTTTGGCTAGCGCTCATGGCTTGCGGACTGCGGCGTCAGGCGGCGACGATACCCGCAAACCGGGACGGCCGACGAACACGTACCGGGACGAGCCGAGATAGAAGAGGATGGAATAGGTGCAGAGGCCCGCAAGCTGGGCCAGGGGCGATTCCACGAACCCGAGTGATCTCGCCAGGGCCAGGACCGCGAGATTCGCACAATACGCGATGAGGAAGACGAGCATATAGCGACGGCCCTCGCTCATGCGCGAGCCCGCGTCGCTGCGGAAGGTCCAGCGCCGATTGAGCGCGAATCCGGCGAGGAGCCCGGCGGCATAGCCGGCTGCGTTCGAGACGATATCGCCCCAGCCCAAGGCAAGACCCGTCAGGATAACGGCGTAGCCGAGCGCGGTGTTGACAATCCCGACCACCCCAAATCGCAGCACGCGCAGCCGCTCAGGCGGCTGATTTGACTGCATGGACAAAATACTGCGCTCCGAGGGGGAAACGGGTGAGATAGCGTTCGAGCGGTCGCAGCCGCGCGAGCACCCGCGGGAAGAAGATTCTGTAGACGGTCCTGGTTCTCGGCAGGCCGGCCGCTGCGATTCTGGCGCACATGTCGTTCGCTGCGATCAGAACGGCATCCTTGTCGAACGGACAGCTCCGCACGGCATGCCTGGTCAACGGGTTGAGAGGGTTGTGTTCGAACAGGAAAAGGCTGCCGCCGGGAGCGAGTACTCGCGCGATCTCGCTGAGCAATCCGGCTTGCAGCTGCTCGGGGATATGGTGAAAGACGCAGGCGGCGAAGACGACATCGAACCGTCCCTCCGGAAAAGGGATCGTTTCGCCGTCGAACGGCGTGAAGCGCGCCTGCCCGGGGAAGCGTTGTGCCGCCATATCGAGCGATTGTGCCGATGGGTCGAGCAGCACGATCTCGGCATTGGGGAAGATCGCGCGCATAGGACCCAGCGAGTTGCCGATGCCGGCGCCGAAGTCGAGAATCCGGTTTGGACGGCGCCCCGCCGCCATGAGGGTCGTCGCGATATCCTCGATCTTGTACTTGGCGAAAAAATCCGGCGTCTCGCCACTCATGCGAATGCTGGCGGCGTGCTGCTGCTGATAGTCGAGAGCGAACTGGTCGAATTCCGCCTCAGGCACCGACGATACCCTTCACCCGTTCTTGCAGCTCGTGCACGGGGCTGCCTTGGGCCCCGGCCGTACCGTCACAGACGATTTCGGCGACGATGTAGAGCGGGCGGCGCTTCGTCTCCATGTACATGCGCCCGAGATACTCGCCGAAGATGCCGAGCACGAGCAATTGGACGCTGCCGAGGATGAGGATGATCGCGGCAAGGCTGGTCCAGCCAGGCAGGGTGTTGCCGGCCAGCCATGACATGATGGTGTAGCCGAGGACACATAGTCCGAGCACGCCAAAACCCATCCCCAGATGCGACGCGAATCGCAAGGGCGCGATGGAGAAACTCGTCATCGCATCGAAGGCGAGAAGCAGCATCTTCTTCAGCGGATAGTGCGTCGTTCCCGCAAAGCGCGGATGCCTTTCATATGGAAAGGCCACCTGCCGCAAGCCGATCCAGCTCACCATGCCGCGTACGAAGCGGTAGCGCTCAGGCATCGCGTTCAGATGGTCGAGCGTACGCCGGCTCATCAGGCGGAAATCCCCGGCGTCCGCAGCGATCTCGACATCGACTATCCGCCGCAGCAGGCGATAGAACAGGGCGGCGCTGGAGCGTTTGAACAGGCTCTCGCCGTCGCGCTTCCGGCGCTGGCCGTAGACGACGTCGAAACCTTCATCCATCTTCGCCATCATCGCGGCGAGCAGTTCCGGCGGATCCTGGAGGTCTGCGTCGAGGATCAGGCAGCGTTCGCCCCGGCAAAACTCGAGCCCCGCGGTGAGTGCGATCTGGTGGCCGTAGTTGCGGGCGAGGTCCATGGCGACGACATGGCTGTCATGGCGAGCGAGATCGAGAATCGCTTCCCGGGTACCGTCGGTCGCGCCGTCGATGATGAGGACGATTTCGTAGGATGGCCCGACCGCTGCCAGGCAGGCCGCGCTCACGCGCCGATGCAGCTCGGCGATGCCGTCCCGCTCGTTGTAGCAGGGCACCACGACCGACAGCGCTATGCTGTGTCGAAAGGCGCCGTGATGAGGGTCGGCCATGAGCTGCATCCACGTTTTCGCAAGGATGGACCAGTTCGGTTGGAGAATGGTTAAATCCGGCAAGACATGGCGTGGCATCGACGATCAACAATTTGACGGCTTCAGTGCTTGACAGTCAGGGCCCGGGGCCATAATCCCAACCCCGCCGAGGACATGTTCCTCCGCCGCCCGCGCGGGCGTAGCTCAGTTGGTTAGAGTGCCGGCCTGTCACGCCGGAGGTCGCGGGTTCGAGCCCCGTCGCCCGCGCCATTTCAAACGATTTCCCAGAACGTTGCATCGATTCCTTTGCATGCGCCGAAAGCATTCGAAGCGGTGTCTTTGACATACGGATGACGCGGCCTGCCGGCCGCAACCTCAATGTCGCGTGGTCCGCAGGAATTCGGCGAGACGCGCATTTTTCGGCGCGCCGAAGATCTGGGCGGGCGGTCCGTCCTCGACGATGCGCCCTTGCTCCATGAAGACGACGCGGCTGGAGACGTCACGGGCGAAGCGCATCTCGTGCGTGACGATCAGCAATGTCGCCCCGTCGTCGGCGATGCCCTTCACCGTGTTGAGGACCTCCTGGACGAGCTCGGGATCGAGCGCCGAGGTCACCTCGTCGAGGAGCACGAGCTTCGGGTTCATCGCGAGCGCCCGCGCGATGGCGACGCGCTGCTGCTGGCCGCCGGAGAGCTGGCTCGGATAGTGCTCGGCGCGGGCGGCGAGCCCGACGCGGTCGAGCCAGCTTTCGGCGATGGCGCGAGCTTCGGCCTTCGGCAGCCTGAGCACCTTGCGCAGGCCGAGCATGACGTTGCCGGCGGCGCTGAGATGCGGGAACAGGTTGAAGCTCTGGAAGACCATGCCGGTCATCGCGCGCTGGCGCGACAGCTCCCGATCGCCCAGCCGCTGGCGCCGGCCATGGCTCGCGCGATAGCCGATCGTCTCGCCGTCGAGAACGATGTCGCCGCCCTGATACTCCTCGAGCAGGTTGACGCAGCGCAGCAGCGTCGTCTTGCCCGAGCCACTGGAGCCGATGATCGAGACCACATCGCCCTGGCCCAGCTCGAGGTCGACGCCCTTGAGCACTTCGGTTGAGCCGAACTGTTTCTTCAGTCCGCGGATAGCGAGGAGGGAGGGCTGCTTGTCGTTCATCCGGGCTGCCCCACGCGTCTTTCGACGGCTTTGCCGAGCTGATCCAGGACGATGTTGATCGCGAGGTAGAGGATGCCCGCGAAGACATAGAACTGGATGGTCATGAAGTTGCGGCCGATGACCTCCTGCGTCTTCAGCAGGAGCTCGCCGACGCCGATGATAGAGAGCAGGCTGGAGCCCTTGATCAGCTCGACGCCGGTGTTGATCCAGGGCGGCAGGGCCGAGCGGACCGCCTGCGGCAGCAGCACATAGGCGAGGAGCTGCGGATATGTCAGGCCGATGCTGCGACCCGCCTCGGCCTGCCCGGGCGGGATCGCCTGCAGCGAGCCGCGCATCAGCTCCCCGATATGGGCGCCGGCGAACAGCGCCAGCGCCAGGATGCCGGCTTGCGTCGGGCCGAGGCTGAGGCCTGCGACCGCCGGAATGTAGTAGGCGGCGAGGATCAGCACGAGCACGGGTGTGCCGCGCATGATGTCGACATAGACGCGGAAGGGCAGGCGCAGCCACCATGGCGCATAGGCGAGCTGGATGCCGACGATGACGCCGAGCAGCGTGCCGAACAGGATCGAGGCGGCCGCGCTCCCGATCGTCAGCAGAAGGCCCTCCCAGAGAGGCCAGCGGGCGATCCAGAGCTGATCGAGGAAAGCTTGCATGGCTGCTCAGAACTTCGGGAAACGTCGTTCGAGGCTGCGCAGCAGCGCTGCGATGACCACGCAGGCGGCGATGTAGAGCCCGCTCGCCACCGTCCAGGTCTCGATCACGCGGAAGGTGTCGACATTGATCTTGCGCGCCTCGAAGGTCAGCTCCGGCACGGCGATGGCGGCGGCGATCGAGCTGTCCTTGAACATGCCGATGAAGGTGTTGCCGAGCGAGGGCAGGGCGTTGCGCAGCATGATCGGCGCCACGACCGACATGTTCGTCTGCAGCCGCGTCAGGCCGATCGCGCGCGCCGCCTCGATCACGCCCTTGGGCACGGAGGTGAGCCCGGCCCGGAACACCTCGGTGAGGTAGGCGCCGGAATAGAGCGCAAGCGCGCCGGCGAAGCTCTGATATTTGTCGAGTGTGATCCCGGCTTGTGGCAGGGCGAAATAGGCCAGCAGCACCAGCACGAGCAGCGGCAGGTTGCGGATCAGCGCGACGTAAGTAGCCGCAAGGCCGCGCAGCACGCGATAGGGACCGACGCTGGCGAAGGCGGCCAGCAGGCCGAGCACCGTGCCGATCGCGACGGCGACGACGGCGAGCCCGAGGCCGAGGGCCAGCCCTGACAAAAGCTTGTCGAAGCTGGCCCAGACGGCGCCGAAATGCAGCGAATACTCCACCGGGGGACCGCTCCCGGCTCAGCGGAATTCCTGCGGGAAGCCGATCTTGGGCTCGGGCGGCGTCTCGCCGAACCAGCGCTCATAGGCCGCCTTGTAGACCGGGAAAGTCGTCCCGGTCATCGACTCACGCAGCGCAATGTTGACGAAGTTGAGCCAGTCCGGATCACCCTGCTTGACGATGCAGGAATAGGTCTGCGGGTTCCAGCTGAAGCCGGAATCCACATAGCGGCCGGCGTTCTGCTTCATGTAGTAGCGCAGCGACGAGGAATCGGTGGCGGCTGCCTGGGCGCGGCCCGAGTTCAGGGCCTGGTACATCAGGTCGACGCTCTCGAACTGGTCGACCTTGGCCTCCGGCAGCGCATCCTTGACCATCTTCTCGGCGAACACGTTCTGCAGCACCGAGACCGTGACCTTGCTGCCGGCCGCCTTCATCGCGGCATAGTCGGCATAGGGGCCGCCGGCGACGAGCATCAGGCTGACGCCCTCGCGATAATACGGAACGGTGAAGGCGACCTGCTGGGCGCGGGCGGCCGTCACGGTCACGAACTGGCAGGCGATGTCGACCTTGCCGGTGACGATGTTCGGGATGCGGGCGTCGGAGGCCTGGTTGACGAACTCGATCTTGTTGGGATCGTCGAACAGGCCCTGCGCGATGATCCTGGCGATCTCGATGTCGAAGCCGACGAGCTCGCCCTTCTCGTTGCGGAAATGCCAGGGCGGATTGGTGCTGCCGGTGCCGACGACGAGCTTGCCGCGGCTCAGCACCTCCTTGAGTTTGCCCTGCGCCGAGGCGCCGGTGGCGGGCAATAGAGTGCAGGCGACCACTCCGAGCCCTGCGGCGATCTTCATCAGATTCTGAAACATGGCATCCCCTTCGCCTGTCGTTGAAAACCGCTCGATGGCAGGCGGCGACAAGCAGACGACGCATCGCCTTCCGCGAACAAGATGCGCCTGTTCCGCGAGAGGAAACAGGGGCTTTGCCAGCTGCGCCTCTCTCTAAGCGCGGCCCGCGCCAGCGTGGATCGGAAAGACCGGCTTGCGCAAACGCGTATAGGGCAATCCGACAATCTTGCTGGTGCAGGGGCCGGGCGTCGCCACGGTGAAGCTTCCCCTAGCGATCTTGTCATAGGCGCGCCGATGCGCCACCGCCGCCTTGACGCCGATGGCCTTCAGGCCTTCCGGGTTAATGCCTTGCGAGCGGAACTGTCCGAGGTCGAAGGGCGGCGTCTTGCGGCTGGTCAGCAGGATGGTGACGCCGGCGACCTTGACCACCACGCTCGGCCCCATGCTGAAGCGCGAGCCCTGTGAGGCGGCAAGATGGCTGTTGAGGTCTTCGAGCGCGAACTCGCCATCGCTCGCACTGACGAAGACCGCATCGGCCTCGACCGGCCCTTCGGCGATGGCGCTGCCCTTGCCGCCGATAGAGAGACTGCGCACCTCGCCGGGCATGGCACCGGCCATCGCCGCGACCGCAGCCGGATCGGCAATGGCGACGGCGCAATTCTCGACGCCATGGCGCAGGAAGGCGCGCAGGACCGAGGTGCCGTCGCCAGGCGCACCGCCGCCGATATTGTCGGCCGGCTCGACGACGATGTAGGGGCCGCCCGGCGAGCGCATGATCTCGGCGATCGCCTGGTCGAGGTCCCATTCCGCCGGCAGGCCGAGCTCGCGCAGCTCCGTCGCGGTCCGCGTCAGGCGGTCGAGCGCGTCCCTGGCGGCGGCGTCCGGCCCGGTGAACGCGACGGCGAAGGCGACGCCGGCTTCCGGCACATCCGAGAAGGAATAGCCACCGACGACGTTCGCAACCCAGATCGCCGGATTGTCCTGCTCGATCTGGCGTGCCAGTGCTTCCAGGTCTTTCATCGGTCGATCGGCTGTGCCGGTACCCGTCGGCGGCCACATCACCGGCGCGTTGCAGGAGAGCATGTGTGGCAGCTCACCCTCGTTCAAAGCCCGCGCCAGCAACCGCGCCGAGCGCACGGCGGAGTCGCGCGCATCGGTGTGCGGGTTCTCGCGATAGGCGACGAGGGCGTTGGCATTCTGCGCCATGGCGGCGGTGAAATTGGCGTGCAGGTCGAAGACGCTGAAGACGGGGAGCGTCTCGCAGCCAGGCACCGAGCGGATATGGGCAAGCAGCGCGCCCTCCGGATCGGGGCTCTCCGTGGTGACCATGGCGCCATGCAGCGCCAGCCAGATGCCGTCGAGCCCACCGGAGGCGAGCGCGGCCCTCAAACCGGCATCGAACTCGCGCAGGAAGCGCTCGAAGACGGCATGGTCGACGGTGCCGGCGGGCAGGGCTGTATAGTCGACCGTCGGCACGACCTCCCAGCCTTCCGCCGCCGCGACCTCCAGAAAACCATCGACGGTCGAGCCGTCGCCGCGCCGGCGCAGCAGCTCCTCGCCCCGGCGGATGGTGAAATCGGCGAGCGTCGTGATCTCGTCGACGAAGCTGTGCGTCTCGTGGAAGAGCGCTCCGAGCAGGATGCGGCGCGGCCGGGGCATGATCTTGGGGGCTCTCGTGGAGACAGTGCCGCAGCATCACGGCCGCTCGGCTGTTCCGGATCAAGGCTGCATTGTTCCGCCCCAGGGAACGCAGATGCTTTGACAGGGCAAGCCCGCTCCCGGTTTCATGATCATGCCGGCGACCGACGGGGTGGGCGCCGGCGCTGCTCGGGAACGGATCCGCATGCGCGTCTTCACTGCGTCGCTGGCGACGGAAACCAATACCTTCGCGCCGCTCTATGTCGACCGCAGCGCCTTTGAGAACGCCTTCTATTGCCCGCCCGGCACGCATCCGGATACGCCGACGCTGTGCTCTGCGCCGATCGTCGCGGCGCGCCGCCGCGCCGCCAGCGAGGGCTACGAACTGGTCGAGGGCACGGCGACCTGGGCGGAGCCTGCCGGACTGGTCTCGAGCGAGGGCTATGAGAGCCTGCGCGACGAGATCCTCGACCAGCTTCAGGCGGCGCTACCGGTCGATATCGTGCTGCTCGGTCTGCACGGCGCGATGGTGGCGCAGGGCTATGACGATTGCGAGGGCGACTTGATCACGCGGGTGCGGGCGCTCGCCGGCCCGAACTGCGTCATCGGAGTCGAACTCGACATGCACTGCCATCTCAGCGCTGAGATGGTCGACGGAGCCGACATCATCGTCGCCTTCAAGGAGTTCCCGCATACCGACTTCCTGGCGCGGGCCGAGGATTTGCTGGACCTCTGCCTCCGGGCTGCGCGCGGCGAGGTGAAGCCGGTGAGCGCGGTGTTCGATTGCCGAGGGCTCGCCGCCTTCATGACCAGCCGCGAGCCCGGCCGCAGCTTCGTCGACCGCATCATGGCGATGGAGGGCCTGGACGATATCCTCAGCATCTCCGTCGCGCACGGCTTCCAGGCGGCGGACGTCGCCGATGTCGGGACCAAGGTCCTGGTTATCGCCGACGGCGACCGGGACAAGGCCGCCGCGCTGGCGAAGCGGTTCGGGCTCGAGATCCTGGGCTGGGGGCAGGGCGCTTCGCCAAAGCACTACAAGCCGGAGGAGGGCATGACGGCGGCGCTGGCTCTGGCTGAGCCGGGCCGGCCCGTCATCCTCGCCGATCGCTGGGACAATCCCGGTGGTGGTGTCGCCGGCGATTCCTCCGTGATGGTCGAGGCGCTGCTGCGCCATCCCGAGATTCCGGCGGCGATCGGCGCACTCTGGGACCCCGTCGCGGTCAGCCTCTGCCGGGCCGCCGGAGTCGGGGCCGAGATCCCGCTGCGCTTCGCCGGGAAGGCAGCGCCGTCCTCCGGCCGGCCGATCGATGCCATCGTGCAGGTCGTCGGGACGACGAAGGATTTGCTGATCCCGTTCGAGCAGAGCTGGGTTTCGCTCGGCCCTGCGGCGGCGATCCGGATCGGCCGGCTCGACATCGTCCTGGCCTCGACCCGGGCCCAGACCTTCAGTCCGCCGGTCTTCACCGATCTCGGCATCGATCTCGCCGCAAAGACGCTGGTCGTGGTCAAGTCCTCGAACCATTTCCACGCCGCCTTCGCGCCGATCGCCGCGAGCGTGCTCTATCTCGACAGTGGCGGGCCCTACCCGCCCGACGCCAGCAAAATTCCCTACACCAAGGTCAAGCGCCCCTTTTCTCCACTGGATCCGAACCCATGGCTGTAGCCTCTCACACCGTCCTGCCGCGCCTGTCTCTCGGCGAGATTGAAGACCAGCGCCTCGACGGGACCATCAAGGGCGTGCCGCCCGGAACCTCCCTGCGGCTCGGCGAGATCGGCCGGCAGGGCTGGAACGTCCTTGCCGGCGACATGCCGATGCCGCTCGCCGTCATTCGCGAGAGCGTGCTCAAGACGAACAGCGCCTGGATGGCCGCCTTCACCGCCGCCAACGGCCTGCTGATCGCCCCGCACGGCAAGACGACGATGGCGCCGCAGCTCTTCGACCTGCAGATCGCCGACGGCGCCTGGGCTATCACGGTTGCAACCGTGCAGCAGCTCGCCATCTGCCGTCGGTTCGGCGTCGAGCGCGTCATCCTTGCCAACCAGCCGGTCGGCCGGCAGGAGATCGCCGCCTGCTTCGACGCCCTGCGGGAGCCGGACTTCGAGCTCTACTGCCTCGCCGACAGCATCGCTGGCGTCGCACTGCTGGCAGAGGCTGCCGCAAGGCATCGCAGCGCCAACCCGCTGCGCATCCTCGTCGAGATCGGCTTCATGGGCGGGCGCACCGGCGCCCGCAGCCAGGCGGAGGCGCTCGCCGTTGCGCGCGCGGTTGCCGCTTCATCCGGATTACGGCTCGCCGGCTTCGAATGCTTCGAGGGGCTGCTCAGCGAGCCGAAGGCGGCAGATCGACTGCTTGACGAAGTGGTCGCGACGGCTGCGGCGGCTGAAGCCGAGGGCCTGCTCGGTCCCGAACCGATGGTGTTGAGCGCCGGCGGAACCTCGCTGTTCGACCGCGCCGGCGAGCGCTTCAACGCTGCCTCCTTCGCGCGGCCGATCCTCAAGCTGTTGCGCTCAGGCTGCTATCTCACCCATGACTCGACGACCTACACGGCCTCCTTCCGCCGGATCACCATGGAGACCAGCCTGACCCTGCCGCCCGGCGGGCTGGAGCCAGCGCTGGAAGTCTGGGCCTATGTCCAGTCGCAGCCCGAGCGCGGGCGCAGCCTGCTCACCGTCGGCAAGCGCGACATCAGCTACGATTCCGGGCTGCCGGTGCCGCTGCGCTGGTTCCGGCCAGGCGGGGCGATGGCGCGCCCGGAGCCGATGCCGGCCGGGCATACGGTGCTCGCGCTCAACGACCAGCACTGCCATCTCGGCACGCCGCTGGAGAGCCCGCTCCAGGTCGGCGACATGGTCGCCTTCGGCATCGGCCATCCCTGCACGACCTTCGACAAATGGGCGCACCTGATGCTGGTCGACGATGATTATCGCGTGACCGGGGCGGTCCGGACCTTCTTCTGACGCTTTCGCTTTGCGTTCCTTCCTGCGGAACGTCGAATCCTTGACGCGAAATGGTTGCCGCAATTACGCTTTTGCCATGTCGCAGTCCTCCGTCTCGGCCGATTGGCGCTGCCAGACCGAGACCTGCGGGGAGCGGGCCGCCGCGTGTGATCGGCGACCAGGCGATGGAAGCCGACGTCCGGGAGGTCGATGTGCGTCTTGCCTTGATCCACATTGTGCAGGAGACGAACGACTTCAATCCGGTGCTGACGACGCTCGCCGATTTCCAGGCCTTCGGGCTTTATGAGGGCGAGGAGATCGCGCGGCGTTTCGGCGATATCGGCCAGATCGGCGGCCACTATGCCGCCATCCGGGAGTCCGGCCTCGAGGTCGAGACCATCCCGGTCATCCGCGCCTGGGCGGTGGCCGGCGGGCGGATCTCGCGCGAGGCCTTCGATTTCTTCCAGGAAAAGATCCGCATCGGTCTCGAAGCCATCGGCCCGATCGATGGCCTCGTCCTGCATCTGCATGGCGCTTGCGCCGCCGAGGGCGTCGACGATGTCGAGGGCGAGCAGGCCGCGCTCTGCCGGCAGATCCTCGGGCCCGAGATCCCGATCCTGCTCGGGCTCGATCATCACGCCAACGTCACCCACAAGATCATGGCCAATTGCACGGCCATCGTCGGCCACCGGACCCAGCCGCATGATGTCTTCGACACCGGCAAGGTCGGGACGCAGGTGCTGCTGCGCATCCTGACCGGCAAGCTCAGGCCGGTCATGGCCTGGCGCAAGATTCCGCTGCTCTCGCATCAGGAGCAGTTCCTGACCTCGAAAGGCCCGATGAAGCGCTGGTTCGACCGGGCGAGGGCGCTCGAGGCCGATCCGCGCGTGCTGCAGGCCTCGAATTATCCGATGCAGCCCTGGCTCGACGTCGCCGAGGGCGGCTGGTCGACCATCGTCGTCACCGATGGCGACGAGGCCCTGGCCGAGCGGCTGGCGGACGAGCTCGCCGATCTCGCCTGGTCGATGCGCGACGATTTCCAAGTGCGGGAAGCGGTCCCGGTCGACGAGGCCGTGCGCGCGGGCGACGCTGCCGAGCACGGCATCATCGTGCTGAGCGACACCGGCGACACGGTCTTTGGCGGCGCGGCCGGCGACAGCAACCTGATCCTGGAATCGATCCTACGGCAGGGCACGAAGAGCCGGACGCTGATCCCGCTGATCTCGCCGCAGGCGGTCGCGGCACTGGTCGCAGCCGGCGAGGGTGCTGAGGTGACCCTTCCGCTCGGCGGCGACGCGGCGATCGCCTTCTTCAAGCCGCTGACCGTGACCGGGCGGGTACGGCGGATCGGTGGTGGCCCGGTCCGGCTGGACTACAATCACCAGCCGGAGGTCGACATGGGCCGCGTCGTCATCTTCGATGTCGGGCCGGTGACCTTGCTGATCAGCGAACTGCGCGGCGTCGCCGGCAATGTGCCTGATGTCTACGAGGCCTTCGGCATCGACCTCGCCGACTACAAGATGGCGGTGCTCAAGACCGCCTCGAACTTCCAGTATTTCTCTCCGATCACCTCGCAGGTGATCCGCGCCGACACGCGCGGGCCGGGGCAGTCGGATGTCTTCACCCTGCCGTGGCAGCGCATCCCACGGCCGGTCTACCCATTGGAGGAGATAAGTGACTGGCGGGCGCATTCGTCCCAGCCGGGAGCGGGAACGGGCTGATTGTCGACCTGAAGCAAAAACAAAGGGGAGAGCGATGACAAAGCTGTCGCGACGTCAATTCTGCATGACCGGCCTCGCTTTGGTGGGGACAGCGCCGCTGATGGCGGCGAGCCCGGCGTCGGCCCAGCAGCTCAAGGGTGGCACGCTGCGCGTTGCTGTGCTGAGCGAGCTCGCCAATTTCGACCCGCAGCAGCTCTCGACGGTCAATTTCCACGTCATCAAGAACCTCTATGACAGCCTGATCGAGTACGCCCCGGACGGAAAGCCGCTGCCAAGCCTGGCGAGCGCATGGACGATCGCGCCGGACAAGACTTCGGTCAGCCTGACGCTGCGCGACGGCGTCACCTTCCACAGCGGCGCGCCGTTCAAGGCCGATTCCGTGTTGGCGACGCTGCAGAAGGGTGCCGATCCCAAGCGCGGCAAGAACGTCTTCTCGACCATGTCGATCGTGAAGGACTGGTCGGCGCCGGACGAGCGCACGGTGGTGATCAACTTCAAGGCGCCGGCGCCCGAGCGGCAGATCCTCGACCTCCTGCAGTTCCTGATCCCGATCGAGGCCAAGGGGATCGACACAGTCGAAACCGTGCCGGCCGGCACCGGCCCCTATACGCTGGTCAGCCGCGCCGTCGGCCAGGGGCTGACCCTCAAGGCCAATCCGAAATACTGGCGCGAGAAGCAGCCGATCGCGCAGGACCTTGTCTTCACCGTGTTCAGCGAGGACGCTGCCGCCACGGCTGCGCTTGAATCGGGCGCGGTCGACATCGTCTATAACGGCTCCTCGCGCAGCGCGGTGCGGTTGAAGGGGGCCGGCTATCAGGTCTTCGCCGGGCCGGGTCCGCTCGTGCAGGTGTTCCGCATCAACTCGACGCGCGGACCCTTCCGCAACAAGTCGTTCCGGCAGGCCTTCAACTACCTGATCGACCGCGCCAGCGTCCTGCGCGTCGGCTATGCCGGAATGGGCAAGGTGGTGGCACTGCCATGGGCGCCGGCGAGCCCGGCCTTCGACGACGGTTACACCAAGACTTATGCTTATGACCTTGAAAAGGCGAAGAAGCTTACTGCCGCCTCGGGGCTTTCTGCGGATGAGATGAAGGGCTGGAAGCTGCTGGTCAACGGCAGCGACGAGGCCTCCGTCACGATCAGCCAGATCGTGCAGGGTTCGCTGCAGAAGATCGGCGTGCCGATCGAGCTCGATATGCGCCAGGGCGCCGAATACGTCACCGCGCTGCTCGGTGGCGACTTCGCCGCGACCTTCGGCGCGGTCGGCAACATCCAGAAGTTCCCGTCGCGCGTCACGACCAATTCGATCTACCGCACCTCCGGCAATCCGATCCTCAAGGATCCGCACCCGCATCCGGACTATGTCGCGGCGATCGCCAAGGTCGACGCCGCGACGGGCGGCGAAGCGGAGGTGAAAGCGGCCTATGACAACCTCAACCGCGTCATGGTCGAGGAGGCTTTCGGGATTCCGACGAACTCCTACGATGTCGGCCTGATCGTCGCCTCCGAGAAGATCGGCGGCATCACGCTCGACATCGACAACCTCTTCATCGCCCGCACCATTGGATTCAAATGAGGCGGTGGGAAGCAGCTGCGCCGGCAGCTGACATTACGCGCGGCGGCACGCAATGAAGGAGACGTGGGCTGCCCTGGGAAGCCTGCTGTGCCGGCTCGTCGCCCGGCGCGGCCCGGCTCTCAGCCTCGCCTTCCTCGCTCTGGTCGCGCTGACAGCGGCCTTCGCCGGCCTCCTGCCGCTCGATCCGCTGGCCCAGAGCATCGCGGATTCGCTGAGGCCACCCTCGGGCGAGAGCTGGTTCGGCACCGACGAACTCGGCCGCGATATCCTGGCGCGGGTGGTCTATGGCGCACGCACCTCGCTGGTCACCGCCTTTGGCGCGGTCCTGATCGCGGCGCTGATTGGCGTCCCGGTCGGGTTGATCGCTGGCTTCTACGGTGATTGGCGCGATTCCCTGCTCATGCGCTGCATCGACGTGTTGCTAGCCTTGCCGAACATCCTTTTCGCCATGGCGCTGATCGCCGTGCTCGGCCGCAGCCAGGGGGCGGCTCTGATCGCAGTCGGCATCGCCGGCATACCGGGCTTCGCCCGCATCGCCAGGGCGCAGGTGATGGCGCTGCGCCAGCTCGACTTCGTGATGGCGGTGCGCAGCTTTGGTGGTCGCCCAGGCTACATCATGCTCCGGACCCTGCTGCCCAATATCCTGAGCCCTCTGGTCGTACAGGCGATCGTGCTGGCCTCGGTTGCGATCCTGCTCGAGGCGGCGCTCGCCTTTCTCGGCGTCGGCGTGCCGCCGCCGACGCCGAGCTGGGGCGAGATGCTGCGCACCGGCAAATCCTATCTCTACGAGGCGCCGAGCTATGCTGTGCTGCCCGGCCTTGTGCTGACGCTGACCATCCTCTCCTTCGACACGATCGGCCGGGCCCTGACCGCGATCCTCGACCGGGACGAGACCGATGCCTCCGGCGCGACGATCGGAGGCCGGCGATGACGGGGTATGTCCTGCGCCGGCTCGCCCAGATGCTGCCAGTGCTGCTGATCGCCTCCTTCGCGATCTTCGCGATGATCTACGCCGTGCCGGGTGGACCGGTCGCGGTCATCGCAGGCGAGAACGCCTCGCCCGAGGAGATCGCCGAGGTGACGCGGCGGTTCGGCTTCGACCGGCCGATGGTCGTTCAGTACGCCGATTGGCTCGGCCGGGCCGTTACCGGCGACTTCGGCCTGTCGCTGCACAGCCGCCAGCCGGTGCTGCACCTGATCGGCGAGCGCCTGCCGGCGACGCTGCAGCTCGCGCTTTCGGCCATCGTCGTCGCGCTCGTCATCGGCATTCCCGTCGCGATCGCCAGCGCGGTCAGGGCGAATTCCTGGCTCGACCGCGTGCTCAGCGGCTGGAGCGCGCTCGCGCTCGGCGTGCCGACCTTCTGGCTCGGCATCCTGCTGATCCTGCTCTTCGCGGTGGAACTGCGCTGGCTGCCCTCGGCGTCGCGTTATGTGCCGCTCTGGGAAGCGCCGCTCGATGCCTTGCGCAGCCTCGTCCTGCCGGCGCTGACGCTCGGAATCTATGTCTCGGGCGTGCTCGGGCGCTTCCTGCGGGCGTCGCTGATCGGCGAGGCACGGGCCGACTATGTCCGCACCGCCCGCGCCAAGGGCGTGCCGGAGAAGCGCATCGTCGGCCTGCACATCATGCGCAACGCGCTTTTGCCCTTCGTCACCATCGTCGGGCTGATGATGGCGCACTTCATTGGCGGCGCCGTGGTGACCGAGGCGGTCTTCACCTATCCGGGGCTAGGGCGCCTGTTGATCCAGGCGATCACCACCCGCGATTATCCGCTGATCCAGGGCTGCATCCTGGTCATTCTGATCGCCTATATGCTGATCAACCTCGCGGTCGACATGCTCTACGCTTGGATCGATCCGCGGATCGAGTATCGATGAGCGCCGCTTCAGCGCGCAGCGGTCTCCGGCTGCGAGCCGAGACGGGCGGAAATGTCGGCCGCGACCTGGCGCAGCCGCGTGCCCGCCTTCGCCGCCAACGAATGCGGCATGCGCATCAGCGGCGCCGAGATCGAAAGCGCCGCGACCGGATGGCCGTCTTCGTCGAGGATCGGCGCACCGATGCACATGGCGCCGTCCTCGTTTTCCCCCATTTCCGTAGCGTAGCCGGTCCGCGCCACCTGTCGCAGCTGCCGCTCGATCTCCTCGCGCTCGATCAGCGTGCGGCCGGTGCGCTCGGTCAGCGGCAGGTCGAGCTGGCGACGACGTTCGGCCTCGGGCAGGAAGGCGAGGATCGCCTTGCCGAGTGCGGTCGAGTGCATCGGATGGCTGTCGCCGATGCGGGCCTGCATCCTGAGCGAGCGATTGGCCTCGATCAGGTCGATGTAGACGATCGTGCCATTGCCCTTCACCGCAAGATTCACCGTCTCGTTGAACTCGTGCATCAGCTCGACCATCGCCGGGCGGGCGAGCTCGCGGATCTTGCTGACGCTGGCGTCGGCACGGGCAATGGAGCGCAGCTGCGGACCGAGATTGTAGCGGTCCGTGGCGCGGTTGTGGTCGAGGAAGCCGGCGGCGGTCAGCGTCTGCAGATAGCGGAAGGTCGTCGTCTTCGGGATCCGCAGTTCCTTGCTCACCGCGGTGAGCGCGATCTCATGGCCGTGGCGCGCGACCAGTTCGAGCACCCTCAGCGCCTTCATCACCGGCTGCACGACGTAAGGGTTGTCGGTTGTCTTCGGCATGGCCACTCCAATCACCCGGTGAAGGATATGTCCGCATAGCCAGCATGATCGAATTCCGCAACGCGAAACTCGTGTTCCTTTACGCGGATAGATCGGTCTGGTCTGCTCGACGGAACAGCAGCGGAGGCGACGCACGTGGCAGCGAATGGCACCCATCAGGCGGGGACACTGCGCTTCGAGGAATCGGCCCGGCAGGTCGCCGAGAATGCGCGCTTCGTCGCGGGCGGTGTGAACAGCAATTTCCGACTCGGCATGGCGCCGGGACCGCTCGTCTTCGAGCGCGGCGAGGGCGCCTACCTCATCGACGTCGATGGCAACCGGATCATCGACTACTACTGCGGCATGGGCGCGACGGTGCTCGGCCACAATCCGGCGCCCGTGCTCGAGGCGGTCCGGAAACAGGCGGAGAAGGGCATCCTCTTCGCCGGCCAGGCGCCGGTCGAATACGAGGCGGCGAGGCTGATCTGCGAGCGCATTCCGTCAGCCGAGCGGCTGCGCTTCGGCTCGTCGGGCTCGGAGGTGGCGCAGGCCGCGATGCGGCTGGCGCGCGCCGCCACGGGCAGGCGCATCATCGTCAAGTTCGAGGGCCACTATCATGGCTGGTTCGACAACATCCTCTGGTCGACCGCGCCCGGCCTCAACGCGGCGGGGCCGGACGACGCGCCGACCCCGGTGATCGGCAGCAAGGGCCAGGACCCGGCGGCGGGCGAGGGGCTCTCCATTCTCCGCTGGAACGATCTGGCAGCGCTGGAAGCCCGCCTCGCCAAGGGCGATGTCGCCGCGGTCTTGATGGAGCCGGCCATGTGCAATCAGGGCGCCATTGCGCCGGCGCCGGGTTATCTCGAAGGCGCGCTCGCCGCCTGCCGCAAGCACGGTGCGCTCCTGATCTTCGACGAGGTGATCACCGGCTTCCGTCTCGGCCGTGGCGGCGCTCAGGAACGCTTCGGTGTCACGCCCGATCTCACCATCATGGCGAAAGCGATCGCCAACGGCTTTCCGGTCGCGGCGATCGCCGGCCGGGCCGACCTGGTCGACCTGTTCGCCGACGGCGTACTGCATGGCGGCACGTTCAACGCCCAGCCGATCGCGATGGCGGCGATGGTGGCGACGCAGAAGCTGCTGACGCCCGAGCATTACGAGCGCAGCTCCAGCCATGGCCAGCGCCTGCAGGATGGTATCCGCGCGATCCTGGCCGAGGCGGGGATCAAGGCTGAGGTTGCCGGCTTCCCGCTGATGTTCCATGTCGCCTTCGGGCTCGATGCGCCGGCACGGGACTACCGGGACGTCGCGCGCTCGGACAAGGCCGCTTACAGCCGCTTTGCCCATGCGCTGCTCAAGCGCGGCGTTCGTGTGCTCGAGCGCGGCGCGTGGTTCGTCTCCTCGGAGCATGACGGAAAGGTCGTCGATGCCACGCTCGAGGCGGTTCGGGCCGTTGCCCGGGAGATGTAGGCAGCTCATTGTTCAACCCAAGTGCGGCGCCTTCTCCGGTGTCGACAGGAACAATCCTGGGGCGTGGTAGTTGCTGTTCAGGGTTGGCCCGTTCCGGGCAGTTGGAGGAAACAGATGCGTAAACGGACTTTCATCGCGGCTTTGATCAGTGGCCTGGCCCTGTCGGCCCCTGCATGGGCTTCGCCTCCTAGCGAAACTGGCCCGGTTGACGAAGCTGCGATCGCCCGTGCGCTCGACGGCCTCGACGTCGCGTTCACGCGTCATACGCGCGAGCACCGGATGTGGGAAATCCAACGGAATCTCGATCGGCAGAATCGCGGCCGCGGCTATGGCGGGCGCGGCTACGATCGTGACTATGGCTATGGGCGTGGACGCGGCTACGACCGTGGCTATGGCAACGGGCGCGGCTATGACGGCTATGGTGGGAGAGGTTATATCCGGGGAGGCGATCCCTATCGCGGCAGCGCCGTTCCCTGAAACGTCGGCGCCCTCGAGCGCATCGGATTGAAGGTGCTTCCCGCTCTTGTGTCCGATGCCTTGCCTACCAGGGGCGCCGCGGGCCGGTGTCGATATGGATCAGCCCGTTCCAGTAGACTTTGTTGCCGCCAACCTCGGATAAGTTGCGAGCCCACTCCAGAACGGTGCGCGGCCTGACGCCGGGCACCCGAAAGTCCATTGCCTCGCAGCGCTTGTGATAGGAGCCGCGCCGTGCCCGCCAGGGCGGACGCCAGGTCGAGGTCACCTTCACCGCCCCGTATTTGTCCGAGATCTTTCCGAGTATCGCCTTCAGGACCGGCGGCAGGCAGACGATCGAGGTGCCGGGGTCGGTCGAGATTCCCGGCTTGTCGGGCTTCTCGTTCGGATCGAAGGCGGGCTCTTCGCCGACCTGGCCCGGCGTGCGCTGCGGCCATTCCGGTCCCTCGTCGTCATCCGGCTGGGCGAGGGTGGGTGCAGGCCCCGGTGTCGTTGCGAGGCTGGCTTCGACCAGGGGCGCCGGGACAACGACGATCGGTGGCGCGCCCGGCTTGATCTGCAGGTCGAGATCGAAGGGGCGTTCGGGCGGCAGAGGGGCGAGCATCATCTGCTGCGCGAAGACCGAGCTACCGAAGACCACGACAGCGACGCAGGCCCCGGCCAACGCGAATCTCTGCGTTGAATTCATGAGGCGGCGGATGCCGATGGCAGGACAGCGACCATGATGCCGCAATCACGATGTGTTGGCCTCGGCATTCCCGCAACGGGTCTCCTGACGCCTCGGCGGTGCTTGCGCGACGAATCGAGCCGGCGCCGAAGGTTGACGTTGCGTCCCCGTGTGCCACGCTTCGGTGCGCCGCGACAACCGCCTTGCCGCGCCTGCACCTCTTCGTGAGAATCGACGCCAAAACGGCCGGGAATCGCGCCGCTTGCGAGAGTCGGGTCGACATATGCGGCAAAGACATGGCGATAGCCGCGTTGTGCGGCGCGGCGAACCCTTGCGTGATTCTAAAGCAGGGTCTAATCGACTGGCGAGATTGAGGGCGCCGCCTCGGCGCCGGGTTGAAGCGGGGTGACAGATGCAAGCTCTTCCTGTGCAGTCCCTGCTGTCGGACTACCTGCCTCTGGTGATCTTCGTCGGCCTGTCGATCGTGATCGGCCTGGCGCTCCTGATCGCGCCCTTCGCCGTTGCCTATTCCAAGCCCGACGCCGAGAAGCTCTCTGCCTATGAGTGCGGCTTCAACGCCTTCGACGACGCGCGCATGAAGTTCGACGTGCGCTTCTACCTCGTCGCCATCCTCTTCATCATCTTCGACCTCGAGGTCGCTTTCCTCTTCCCTTGGGCGGTCGCCTTCGGCGGGCTCGGCTGGTTCGGCTTCTGGTCGATGATGATCTTCCTGGGCGTGCTGACCGTCGGCTTCGTCTACGAGTGGCGCAAGGGCGCGCTCGAGTGGGACTGACCATTTGTCGCGCAGCCTGATACCGTCCTGTCACCGTTCTTACATTCGACGAAAGCTAAAGGTTCGAACTGATGGCCATGACAGCGATCGATCGCGGTGATCCGCTCGTCGCGCCGGCGCCCAGGGGCCTGCTTGGCCCGGACGGCAAGCCGGTCGGCACGCGCGATCCCTTCTTCGTCGAGATCAACAACGAACTGGCCGACAAGGGCTTCCTGGTCACGGCGACCGATGACCTGATCAACTGGTCGCGCACCGGCTCGCTGATGTGGATGACCTTCGGCCTCGCCTGCTGCGCGGTCGAGATGATGCAGATGTCGATGCCGCGCTACGATGTCGAGCGTTTCGGCTTCGCGCCGCGCGCTTCTCCGCGCCAATCCGACGTGATGATCGTCGCCGGCACGCTGACCAACAAGATGGCTCCGGCCCTGCGCAAGGTCTATGACCAGATGCCGGAGCCGCGCTACGTCATCTCGATGGGCTCCTGCGCCAATGGCGGAGGCTACTACCATTACAGCTATTCGGTGGTGCGCGGCTGCGATCGCATCGTGCCGATCGACGTCTATGTGCCGGGCTGCCCGCCGACTGCGGAAGCACTGCTTTATGGCGTGCTGCTGCTGCAGAAGAAGATCCGGCGGACCGGGACGATCGAGCGGTGAGCGAAGCTGGCGCCAGCGTGATGCGGCAGTGGCGGGCGCGGGCCACGCCGGAGGGAGCGCTCGCCTATCGCGCGCATCTCGCCGGCTCGGTGCTGCCGCAGCTGCAGGCGCTCGACGGATTCCGGGGCTTCGCGCTGCTCAATCGCCCGGTTGCCGGCGAGGTCGAGATCACCGTGCAGACCCGCTGGGCGAGCATGGCGGCGATCGCGGCTTTCGCGCAGCCGGATCTGGAAGCAGCTGTAGTCGAGCCGGCGGCGGCCGCCGTTCTGTTGAGCTATGATGGTCTGGTGACGCATCACCAGGTCATTCTCGAAGGATGATGCGATGAGCGAAGAGCTCGTGACATTGGGCGAAGAGATCAAGGCGGCGCTGCCCGGCGCGGTGACCGATATCGTCGTCGCCTATGACGAGCTCACCGTGCTCGCCGAGGCAGCCGAGATCGTGCGGGTTCTCAAGACCCTCTACGACGATGCCCGCTTCCGCTTCGTCAACTTCACCGACATCGCCGGCGCCGATTATCCGCAGCGCGAGAAGCGCTTCGAGGTCGTCTACCACCTGCTCTCGCCGCGCCATAACCAGCGCGTGCGCGTCAAGGTCCAGACCGACGAGGCGACACCGGTCCCTTCGGTGATCGAGGTTTTCCCGGCGGCGAACTGGTACGAGCGCGAAGCCTACGACTTCTACGGCATCCTGTTTTCCAATCACCCGGATCTGCGCCGCATCCTCACCGACTACGGTTTCGAGGGGTATCCGCTGCGCAAGGACTTCCCGCTGACCGGCTTCGTCGAGGTCCGCTATGACGACGAGCAGAAGCGCGTCGTCTACGAGCCGGTGAAGTTGAACCAGGAGTTCCGCAACTTCGACTTCCTCTCGCCCTGGGAAGGGACGGAATACGTCCTGCCGGGCGATGAAAAAGCCAAGACGGCCTGATCGGACTGGGCAATGTCAGAGCACAACATCCGCAACTTCTCGATCAATTTCGGCCCGCAGCATCCGGCGGCGCACGGCGTGCTGCGCCTGGTGCTGGAGCTCGACGGCGAGATCGTCGAGCGTGTCGACCCGCATATCGGCCTGCTGCATCGCGGCACCGAGAAGCTGATCGAGCACAAGACCTACCTCCAGGCGCTGCCCTATTTCGACCGGCTCGACTATGTCGCGCCGATGAACCAGGAGCATGCCTATTCGCTGGCGGTCGAGAAGCTGATGGGCGTGACAGTGCCGCGCCGCGGCCAGCTCATTCGCGTGCTCTATTCCGAGATCGGCCGCATCCTCTCGCACATCCTCAACGTCACCACGCAGGCGATGGACGTCGGCGCGCTCACCCCGCCGCTCTGGGGCTTCGAGGAGCGCGAGAAGCTGATGATCTTCTACGAGCGGGCCTGCGGCGCGCGCATGCACGCCGCCTATGTCCGGCCGGGCGGCGTTCACCAGGACCTGCCGACCTCGCTGATCCACGATATCGCCGAATGGTGCGACCCATTCCTCAAGGTCTGTGACGATCTCGAAGGCCTGCTCACCGACAACCGCATCTTCAAGCAGCGCAATGTCGACATCGGCGTCGTCGATCTCGAGACCTGCTGGAAATGGGGTTTTTCGGGCGTGATGGTGCGCGGCTCCGGCGCGCCCTGGGACCTGCGCAAATCGCAGCCCTATGAGTGCTACGAGGAGCTGGAGTTCGACATCCCCGTCGGCAAGAACGGCGACTGTTACGACCGCTACTGCATCCGCATGGAAGAGATGCGCCAGTCGGTGCGCATCATGAAGCAGTGCTGCGAGAAGCTGCTCTCGGCCGATGGCGGGGGGCCGATCTCCTCGCTCGACGGCAAGATGGTGCCGCCCAAGCGCGGCGAGATGAAGCGCTCGATGGAAGCGCTGATCCACCACTTCAAGCTCTATACCGAGGGCTACAAGGTGCCCGAAGGCGAGGTCTATGCCGCCGTCGAGGCGCCCAAGGGCGAGTTCGGCGTCTATCTGGTCTCGGACGGCACCAACAAGCCCTATCGCTGCAAGATCAAAGCGCCTGGCTTCGCCCATCTCCAGGCCATGGATTTCATGTGCCGCAAGCACATGCTCGCCGACGTCTCGGCGATCCTCGGCTCCCTCGATATCGTGTTCGGGGAGGTCGATCGGTGAGATTGGCCGCTGCCTTGATTGGTCTGCTCGGATGCACGATCGCCGCTTGCGGTGCGTCGGCGCAATCCGGGCCGACCTATCAGCAGCTTGAAGGGGCCGGCTACCGATATGTCGCCAAGGATCAGCCCGGCTATGTGAGTTGGTGTGCGTGGATTTACGTCCGTCGGTGCAACGATCCGGTCTACGCCTGTGACTGTGGCGGCATGAGCACTCAATACGGTCGCTGTTCAATCTCTTCTCCGCGACGTGCACAGCACTATCGCGGCTACTGTCAGGGCTGAGAAATTATGTCCGTCCGTCGTCTCGCGCCCGATCACGTTCAGCCAACCTCCTTCGCCTTCACTGCGGCGAACGAGAACTGGGCTGATCAGCAGATCGCCAAATATCCGGAAGGCCGGCAGGCCTCGGCCGTGATCCCGCTGCTCTGGAAGGCGCAGGAGCAGCATCATGGCTGGCTGCCGCGCGCCGCGATCGAGGAGGTCGCCCGCAAGCTCGGCATGGCGCCGATGCGGGTGCTGGAGGTCGCAACCTTCTACACCATGTTCAGCCTGCAGCCGGTCGGCGAGCACTTCATCCAGCTCTGCGGCACGACGCCTTGCGCGCTACGCGGCGCCGAGGCGCTGAAGAAGGTCTGCGAGGATGTCATCGGCCCGCAGTCGACGGTCACCGCCGACGGCAAGCTGTCCTGGCTCGAGGTCGAATGCCTCGGCGCCTGCTGTAATGCCCCGATGGCGCAGATCAATTTCGACTATTACGAGGATCTGACGCCGGACAATTTCCGCAAGCTGCTCGGCGATCTCCGCGAAGGCCGTCCGACCAAGCCCGGCCCGCAGGTCGATCGCTCCTGCTCGGAGCCGCTCGGCGGCGGCGACACGCTGAAGGATCCGGCCCTCTTCGACGGCTCGGTGATCGGCGCCGGCGACTGGCAGAAGCGCATCACGACGCAGCGCGAAGAAGCAGCGATCAGGATCGCCAGCGAGAAGGCTGCGGCCGAGGCCAAGGCCAAGGCTGAAGCCGAGGCGGCCGCCGCGACAGCCAAGGCCGGCCCGACCGACGTCAAGACCGCGCCGGCTCCCGAGGCCGCCGCTCCTGGCCGCCCCAAGCCCTCCGAGCCGAAGCAGCCGGCCAGCGCCGCGCAGGACACCCCGTCCGCGACGAGCAAGGCGATCAAGGATGCTCCTGCAAAGGGTACCGCCGAGAAGGCGCCTGCGGCCAAGGCAGCTCCTGCTGCCGAGCCAGCTCCTGCCGTGGCCGAATCCAAGCCGCGGCTGCTGACCGCGGCCCGCGGCGGCAAGGGCGACGATCTCGAGCTGATCTGGGGCGTCGGTCCCAAGCTCGGCAGGATGCTCAACGAGATGGGCGTCTGGCATTTCGACCAGGTCGCCGCCTGGACCCCGGCCGAGCTCGCCTGGGTCGATGCAAGGCTGACCGGTTTCAAGGGCAGGGCGGTCCGCGACGACTGGATCTCGCAGGCAAAGAAGCTCGCTACCGGCTGGCGGCCGGAGAGCAAGCTCGGCGACAAGCCGGTCGGGTGAGGGCGGGACAATGGCCGAAGTCACCAATGAGTTGATCTACGAGGTGCTCAAGGCGGTCCAGGCTCGCCTTGGAAACCTTGAGGATGCAATTCGCGACGAGCGCGGTCAGTTGGCCGCGATCAGGGTGGATTTGCGTGCTGTCCACGCCGAAATCGGCTCTGTTAAGACTGACATCTCGAATATTTATCAGACTCAGGGCGCGATGGACTCGCGGCTGGCGCGCATAGAACGCCGGCTCGACATCATCGACAGTCCGGTTAGCTGAGGCCCGACATGCTCGCAGACCGCGACCGCATTTTCACCAATCTCTACGGCCTTCACGACTTGTCGCTGAAGGGCGCCATGCAGCGTGGCGCCTGGGACGGCACCAAGTTCCTGCTCGAGCAGGGGCGCGACTGGATCATCGACGAGATGAAGAAGTCGGGCCTGCGCGGGCGCGGCGGCGCCGGCTTCCCGACCGGGCTGAAATGGTCGTTCATGCCCAAGCAGAGCGACGGGCGCCCGCATTATCTCGTCGTCAACGCCGACGAGTCGGAGCCTGGCACCTGCAAGGACCGCGAGATCATGCGCAACGACCCGCATACGCTGGTCGAGGGCTGCCTGATCGCCTCCTTCGCCATGGGCGCTCACGCGGCCTACATCTACATCCGCGGCGAGTATGTCCGCGAGCGCGAGGCACTGCAGCGCGCCGTCGACGAGGCCTATGAGGCGAACCTCATCGGCAAGAACAACAAGCACGGCTATCCCTTTGATCTCTATGTGCATCACGGCGCCGGCGCCTATATCTGCGGCGAGGAGACGGCGCTGCTGGAGAGCCTCGAGGGCAAGAAAGGCATGCCGCGGCTGAAGCCGCCTTTCCCGGCCAATGTCGGCCTCTATGGCTGCCCGACCACCGTCAACAATGTCGAGTCGATCGCGGTCGCGCCGACCATCCTGCGCCGCGGCGCCAGCTGGTTCTCCTCGATCGGCACGCCCAACAACGTCGGTACCAAGCTGTTCTGCGTCTCGGGCCATGTGAACAAGCCCTGCAACGTCGAAGAGGCGATGGGGCTGACCTTCCGCGAGCTGATCGACCGCCATTGCGGCGGCATCCGCGGCGGTTGGGACAATCTCAAGGCGGTCATCCCTGGCGGCTCTTCGGTGCGCATGGTGCCGGCCGAGCAGATCATCGACACGCCGATGGACTTCGACTCGCTCTCGAAGCTGAAGTCGGGCCTCGGCACGGCGGCGGTGATCGTCATGGACAAGTCGACCGACATCATCCGCGCCATCGCCCGCATCAGCTATTTCTACAAGCATGAGAGCTGCGGCCAGTGCACGCCGTGCCGCGAGGGCACCGGCTGGATGTGGCGCGTCGTCAACCGCATGGCGGAAGGCCGTGCCCAGAAGCGCGAGATCGACATGCTGCTCGACGTCAGCAAGCAGATCGAGGGCCACACCATCTGTGCGCTCGGCGACGCTGCCGCCTGGCCGATCCAGGGCCTGATCAACCATTTCCGTCACGAAATCGAGCAGCGCATCGACGACTATGCCGCCAACCCGCATGGCGAGCCGGTTCGGCTCATGGCGGCGGAGTGAGACCATGACCAAGCTTCTGATCGACGGCATCGAGGTCGACGTTCCCGCCGAGTACACTGTGCTCCAGGCCTGCGAGGCGGCTGGCGCCGAGGTGCCGCGCTTCTGCTTCCATGAGCGCCTCTCGATTGCCGGCAATTGCCGCATGTGCCTGGTCGAGGTGAAGGGCGGCCCGCCCAAGCCGCAGGCCTCCTGCGCCATCGGCGTGCGCGATCTGCGCCCCGGCCCGAACGGCGAGCTGCCGGTCGTGCTGACCAGGTCGCCGATGGTCAAGAAGGCGCGCGAAGGGGTGATGGAGTTCCTGCTCATCAACCACCCGCTCGACTGCCCGATCTGCGACCAGGGCGGCGAGTGCGACCTGCAGGACCAGGCCATGGCCTACGGCGTCGACACCTCGCGCTATGCCGAGAACAAGCGCGCCGTCGAGGACAAGTATATCGGCCCGCTGGTCAAGACCTCGATGACGCGCTGCATCCAGTGCACGCGCTGCGTCCGCTTCACCACCGAGGTCGCCGGTGCCTCCGACCTCGGCGCGATCGGCCGCGGCGAGGACATGGAGATCACCACCTATCTCGAGCACGCGATGAGCTCGGAGCTGCAGGGCAATGTCGTCGATCTCTGCCCGGTCGGCGCCCTGACCTCCAAGCCCTACCAGAACAAGGCCCGGCCCTGGGAGCTGACCAAGACCGAATCCATCGACGTGATGGACGCGGTCGGCTCGGCGATCCGCGTCGACTCGCGCGGCCGTGAGGTGATGCGCGTGCTGCCGCGCGTCAACGAGGCGGTGAACGAGGAGTGGATCTCCGACAAGACCCGCCACATCGCCGACGGCCTCAGGACCCAGCGGCTCGACCAGCCCTATATCCGCGAGCACGGCGCCCTGCGCCCGGCGAGCTGGAGCGAGGCGCTCTCGCTGGTCTCGCGCAAGCTCAAGGCGGCCAAGCCTGAACGCATCGGCGCTATCGCCGGCGATCTCGCCGCCGTCGAGGAGATGTATGCGCTTAAAAGCCTGATCGCCGGCCTCGGCTCGGCCAATCACGATTGCCGCCAGGACGGGACGAAGCTCGATCCGAAGTTCGGCCGCGCTGCTTACATCCTCAACGCCGGCATCGCCGGGATCGAGGACGCGACCTCGCTACTGATCATCGGCTCGAACCCGCGTCGCGAGGCGCCGATCGTCAACGCCCGCATCCGCAAGCGCTGGCTGCGCGGCGACTTCAAGGTCTCGCTGATCGGCGAGAAGGTCGACCTGACCTACGCCTACGATTATCTCGGCGCTGGCCCCGATACGCTGGCCGATCTGATCAAGCGCGCCGGAGCTGCCGGCGAGCGGCCGATGGTGCTGGTCGGACAGGGGGCTCTCACGCGCGCCGACGGCGCCGCCGTGCTCTCGCTCGCCGCCAAGGCCGCCGATCTGCTCGGGGCGGTCAAGGACGGCTGGAACGGCTTTGGCGTGCTGCACACGGCTGCCGCCCGCGTCGGCGCGCTCGATCTTGGCTTCGTGCCGGGTGAGGGCGGTCTCGATGTCGCCGGCATGACGCAGGCTGGCGCGCTCGACGTGCTCTTCCTGCTCGGCGCCGACGAGATCGAGGTGCCGGCCGGCGCTTTCGTGATCTACCAGGGCAGCCATGGCGACAAGGGTGCCCATCGCGCCGATGTCATCCTGCCGGGTGCCGCCTACACCGAGAAATCGGGCACCTACGTCAACACGGAAGGGCGCGTGCAGATGGCGGCTCGCGCCACCTTCCCGCCGGGCGATGCCAAGGAGGACTGGGCGATCCTGCGGGCGCTCTCGGCCTCGCTCGGCAAGCCGCTGCCCTTCGATTCGCTTCCCGCATTGCGCCGCGAACTCTACGCCGCGCATCCGCATTTCGCTGCCGTCGATGCGGTGGCGGAGGGCGATCGCGCCGGCCTGGCCAAGCTGGCCGGGCAGGGCGGCGCCACCGAGAAGGCTGGCTTCGCGCCGGCCGTCAGCGATTTCTACACCACGAACCCCATCGCCCGCGCTTCGGCAGTGATGGCGGAATGCTCGGCGCTGGCCTCCGGCCGCATGCGCCAGGCGGCGGAGTAAGCCTCGATGAACTGGGACCTCGTCCTCGATCTCGCGATCATCGCCGGCAAGAGCCTGCTGCTGCTGGTCTGCCTCCTGGTCTTCATCGCCTTCATCCTGCTCGCCGATCGCAAGATCTGGGCGGCGGTGCAGTTGCGCCGCGGCCCCAACGTGGTCGGCCCGTTCGGCCTGTTCCAGAGCTTTGCCGACCTGCTGAAGTTCGTCTTCAAGGAACCGATCATCCCCTCCAGCGCCAATAAGGGCGTGTTCCTGCTGGCACCGCTGATCTCCTGCGTGCTGGCGCTGGCGGCCTGGGCGGTGATCCCGGTGGCGGAGGGCTGGGCGATCGCCGACATCAATGTCGGCGTGCTCTACATCTTCGCGATCTCCTCGCTCGGCGTCTACGGCGTCATCATGGGCGGCTGGGCCTCGAACTCGAAGTATCCGTTCCTCGGCGCATTGCGCTCGGCGGCGCAGATGGTCTCCTACGAAGTCTCGATCGGCTTCGTGATCATCACCGTGCTGCTCTGCGTCGGCTCGCTCAACCTCTCGGCGATCGTCGAGGCGCAGAACTCGAAGGCGGGCCTGTTCGGCTGGTACTGGCTGCCGCTCTTCCCGATGTTCATCGTGTTCTTCATCTCGGCGCTGGCCGAGACGAACCGGCCGCCCTTCGACCTGCCGGAAGCGGAATCGGAGCTCGTCGCGGGCTTCATGGTCGAGTACTCCTCGACCCCCTATCTGCTGTTCATGCTCGGCGAATACGTGGCGATCATGACCATGTGCTCGCTGACCACGATCCTGTTCCTCGGCGGCTGGCTGCCGCCGTTCCCGGTCGCGCCCTTCACCTGGCTGCCGGGCATATTCTGGTTCGCGCTCAAGATCTGCCTGGTCTTCTTCATGTTCGCGATGGTGAAGGCCTTCGTGCCACGCTACCGCTACGATCAATTGATGCGGCTGGGCTGGAAGGTCTTCCTGCCGCTGTCGCTGGCTTCGGTGGTGGTGGTCGCGGCGGTGCTGCAGATCACTGGCTGGGGGCCCGCTCCGTGACGGCCGCTGTTCTCGGACCTCTGCTCGGCATGGTCGCGGGAGCACTGCTTTGGAGCGGCGGCCTGTTCGCGCTGGGCTGGCGTCTGACAAGCGGGCGAGACACCGCCTGGGGCGTTGCGCTGGAGGGGATTTGGATTGGTGCGCTCCTTGGCGGAGTGCTCGGTTTCAAGGCCTTCGAGGCCGCTGGGTTGATCCTGTCGTGACGTCGGTGCTGGTCATCGTGACGGTGGCCAGCGCGATCATCGGGATGGGTTTGTATATGTCGCTCGTGTGGTGGTTGCGCGGGGGAATCTACATCGTCGTCGACGGGTTTTCGCTGGGCTTTTATGTGGCTGGGCGGGGTACAAGGCGGCGCGGTGGCTCGGTCTAGGTGCAACGGTCGCTGGGGCAGGGTGGTGATATGAGTACGAATTGGGCCGGGATCATCGGAGCTCTTATCGGCTTCGTCGTCGGCCTGATCGAGTATCGGCTCGTCACGGGTGTTGTGGTTGCGAGCCTACGTCGCACCGACAGCTCGCAGACGCAGGCCGAGAAGGATGATTACGAACGGCGCATCCGCCTGTTGAAGGCGGCGGTGCTGGTGGTTTCGGTGGGCGGATTGCCCATCGTCGGTTACCTGATCGGCCGGACGTTGTTCGGCTGAGCTAGTGAGAGGAAGACGAGGCGATGTCATTCGCGCAAGCTGCCAAGGGACTGCTCCTCAAGGAGTTCGTCGGCGCGTTCGTCCTGTCGATGCGCTATTTCTTCAAGCCGAAGGCGACGCTGAACTACCCCTTCGAGAAGGGTGTGCTCTCGCCGCGCTTCCGGGGCGAGCACGCGCTGCGCCGCTATCCGAACGGCGAGGAGCGCTGCATCGCCTGCAAGCTCTGTGAGGCGATCTGCCCGGCGCAGGCGATCACGATCGAGGCCGGTCCGCGCCGCAATGATGGCACCCGCCGCACGACGCGCTACGACATCGACATGACCAAGTGCATCTATTGCGGCTTCTGCCAGGAAGCCTGCCCGGTCGATGCCATCGTCGAGGGCCCGAATTTCGAGTTCGCCACCGAGACCCGCGAGGAGCTGTTCTACGACAAGGACAAGCTGCTCGAGAACGGCGCCCGCTGGGAGCGCGAGATCGCGCGCAATATCGCGATGGACGCGCCGTATCGTTAGGAGCGAATGGCGAGTAGCGAATGGCGAATAAGGGTTCTATTCGCTACTCGCCATTCGCCATTCGCCCTCTTATAGACGCTCCAAACTGCGGCGGGACTCGATCCGCCGCGTGATGAAAACGAGGGCCGCCCGCAAGGGCGGAAAGGCTGGCGAGATGAATGCCGCAGCGGCTTTCTTCTATCTCTTCTCAGGCGTCACCATCGCTTCGGCGCTGATGGTGATTTCGGCGCGCAACCCGGTCCATTCGGTGTTGTACCTGATCCTCGCCTTCGTCAACGCGGCGGGCCTGTTCCTGCTGCTCGGGGCCGAGTTCCTGGCGATGCTCCTGATCGTCGTCTATGTCGGCGCCGTCGCCGTGCTCTTCCTCTTCGTGGTGATGATGCTCGACGTCGATTTCGCCGAGCTGCGCCAGGGCTTCCTGCAATACCTGCCGATCGGCGGCCTGATCGGCCTGATCTTCGCGGTCGAATTGCTGCTCGTCGTCGGCGCCTGGGTGATCGACCCGCAGATCGTGCGCGCACCGGTCGCGGCGATCCCCGCCAATATCAGCAACACGGCGGCGCTCGGCCGGGTGCTCTACACTCAGTATATCTACTACTTCCAGGCCGCCGGCCTCGTGCTGCTCGTCGCCATGATCGGCGCGATCGTGCTGACCCTGCGCGATCGTCCCGGCGTCAAGCGCCAGCATATCCCGACCCAGAATGCCCGCACCAAGGAAGCGGCGATGGATGTGAAGCAGGTGCCCTCGCGCGCCGGCGTTCCCGAGGAGATGGCGTGATGATCGGGCTCGGACACTATCTCGCGGTCGCCGCGATCCTGTTCACGCTCGGCGTGCTCGGCATCTTCATCAACCGCAAGAACGTCATCGTCATCCTGATGTCGATCGAGCTGATCCTGCTCTCGGTCAACATCAACTTCGTCGCCTTCTCGAGCTTCCTGAACGACATCGTCGGCCAGGTCTTCGCGCTCCTGGTGCTGACAGTCGCCGCCGCCGAGGCCGCGATCGGGCTCGCCATTCTCGTCGTCTACTTCCGCAACCGCGGCACGATCGCGGTGGAAGACATCAACATGATGAAAGGCTGAGCGCGGCAACGCGCCCGTAACCTGCCATGTATCACGCGATCGTCTTCCTCCCCCTGATCGGCTTCTTCATCGCCGGCATCTTCGGCCGGCTGATCGGTGCCCGCGCCTCGGAGATCGTCACCACCACGCTGCTGCTGGTCTCGGCAGCGCTGTCCTGGGTCGCCTTCTTCCAGGTCGGCTTCGGCCCGGGCACCACCCGAATCCAGGTCGCGACCTGGCTCGCCTCGGCGGATCTGCGCGTCGACTGGGCCTTCCGCGTCGATACGCTGACCGCGGTGATGCTGGTCGTCGTCAACACCGTCTCCTCGCTCGTGCATGTCTATTCGATCGGCTACATGCACGAAGATCCGCACCGCCCGCGCTTCTTCGCCTATCTGTCGCTGTTCACCTTCGCCATGCTGATGCTGGTGACCGCCGACAACTTGGTGCAGATGTTCTTCGGCTGGGAGGGCGTCGGTCTCGCTTCCTATCTGCTGATCGGCTTCTGGTATCAGAAGCCCTCGGCCAACGCCGCGGCGATCAAGGCCTTCGTGGTCAACCGCGTCGGTGATTTCGGCTTCCTGCTCGGCATTTTCCTGGTTTTCGTGCTGACCGGATCGGTCGCCCTCGATAGCATCTTCCCGCAGATCGCCGGTCTCACCGAGCGCAGCTTCCGCTTCCTCGGCTATGACTGGAACGCGCTGACGCTGACTTGCCTGCTGCTCTTCATGGGTGCCATGGGTAAGTCGGCGCAGTTCATGCTGCACACCTGGCTGCCGGACGCGATGGAAGGCCCGACCCCGGTCTCGGCGCTGATCCATGCCGCGACCATGGTCACAGCCGGCGTCTTCATGGTGGCGCGCCTGTCGCCGATCTTCGAATACGCCCCGGTCGCGCTGACCGTCGTCGTCGTCATCGGCGCCACCACCGCCTTCTTCGCCGCGACTGTCGGCCTGGTGCAGAACGACATCAAGCGCGTCATCGCCTATTCGACCTGCTCGCAGCTCGGCTACATGTTCGTGGCAATGGGTGTCGGCGCTTACTCGGCAGGCATCTTCCACCTCTTCACCCACGCCTTCTTCAAGGCGCTGCTGTTTTTGGGCGCTGGCTCGGTCATCCACGCGATGCACCACGAGCAGGACATGCGGAACATGGGCGGCCTCAGGAAGCACATCCCGCTGACCGCGGCCGCCATGACGATCGGCACGCTGGCGCTGACTGGCTTCCCGCTCTTCGCCGGCTATTTCTCCAAGGATGCGATCATCGAGAGCGCCTATGCCTCGGTCGCGCATGGCGGCTTCGCCAGCTCCTATGCCTTCGTGCTGCTGGTCGTCGCCGCGCTGATGACCTCGTTCTACTCCTGGCGGCTCTATTTCATGACCTTCGAGGGCACGCCGCGCTGGGCGGGCCACGGCCATGATGCGCATGGTCGCGACGACCACGCCCACGCTGCCCACGCCCATCACGACGACCATGCTCACGCAGCGGGCCATGACGACCATGGCCATGGTCATCACGATCACAAGCCGCACGAGAGCCCGCTTTCGATGCTGATCCCGCTCGCCGTGTTGTCGCTCGGTGCGCTCGCTGCGGGCTACGTCTTCAAGGAGGCCTTCATCGGCCACGACTACGAGCACTTCTGGAAGGCGGCGCTGTTCACGGCTAAGGACAACCACATCCTGCACGCCATGCACGAAGTGCCGAAGTGGGTTGTCGCTTCGCCCTTCATCGCGATGGTGACCGGCTTCGCCCTGGCCTGGTACATGTACGTGCGCCGGCCGGACGTACCCGGCAAGCTCGCCGCCGCCAACCCGGTGCTCTACAACTTCCTGCTCAACAAGTGGTATTTCGACGAGATCTACGACTTCCTGTTCGTGAAGCCGGCGATGTGGCTCGGCCGCTTCCTCTGGAAGAAGGGCGATGGCTTCGTCATCGACGGCATGGGACCGGACGGGGTTTCGGCCCGTGTCGTCGACGTGACCAACCGGGTCGTGCGGCTGCAGACCGGCTATGTCTACCACTATGCCTTCGCCATGCTGATCGGCGTCGCCGGGCTGGTGACCTGGTACCTCATGGCCCGCGGGTGAGATGATGTTCGGCTTTGGTATCCTCACCGGTCTCCTGGTCCTGCCGCTGGTCGGCGCCGCCTTCATCCTGGCGCAGCGCGGCGACGAGCCTTCCGTCGACTCCAACGCCCGCTGGGCGGCGCTGATCGCGACCGTCGCGACCTTCATCCTGGCGCTGGTCGCCTGGGGCCGCTTCGACTCGGCCAATCCCGGCTTCCAGATGGTCGAGACCCATGGCTGGGTTTCCGACATCATCAAGTTCAAGCTCGGCGTCGACGGCTTCTCCTTCCCCTTCGTGGTCCTGACCGCCTTCCTGATGCCGTTCTGCATCCTGGCGTCCTGGACTTCGGTCGAGAAGCGGGTGCGCGAGTATATGGTCGCGTTCCTGATCCTCGAGACGCTGATGATCGGCGTCTTCGTCGCGCTCGACCTCGTGCTCTTCTACCTGCTGTTCGAAGCGGGCCTGATCCCGATGTTCCTGATCATCGGCATCTGGGGCGGCAAGCGCCGGGTCTACGCCTCCTACAAGTTCTTCCTCTACACGCTGCTCGGCTCGGTGCTGATGCTGCTCGCCATCATGGCGATGTACTGGAACGCCGGCACCACCGACATTCCGACGCTGCTGACGCACAAATTCCCGGTCCAGATGCAGCCCTGGCTCTGGCTCGCCTTCTTCGCCTCCTTCGCGGTGAAGATGCCGATGTGGCCGGTCCACACCTGGCTGCCCGACGCACACGTCGAGGCCCCGACGGCCGGCTCCGTCATCCTGGCGGCGATCCTTCTGAAGATGGGCGGCTACGGCTTCATCCGTTTCTCGATCCCGATGTTCCCGGACGCCTCGGCGCTGTTCGCGCCGCTGGTCTATGCGCTCTCCGTCATCGCCATCGTCTACACCTCGCTGGTGGCGCTGATGCAGGAGGACATCAAGAAGCTGATCGCCTACTCCTCGGTGGCGCATATGGGCTTCGTCACCATGGGGCTGTTCACCCTGACGCCGCAGGGCATTCAGGGCGCGATGTTCCAGATGGTCAGCCACGGTCTGGTCTCGGGCGCGCTCTTCCTTTGCGTCGGCGTGATCTACGACCGCATGCACACCCGCGAGATCGCCGCCTATGGCGGGCTGGTGAACCGCATGCCGCTCTATGCGGTGGTGTTCATGATCTTCACCATGGCCAATGTCGGCCTGCCGGGCACCGCCGGCTTCGTCGGTGAGTTCCTGACGCTGATGGGTGCCTTCAAGGCCAATCCCTGGGTGGCGTTCATCGCGACCTTCGGTGTGATCCTGTCGGCGGGCTATGCGCTTTGGCTCTACCGCCGCGTCGTCTTCGGCGAATTGGTGAAGCCTGAGCTCAAGGACATCACCGACCTCAACGCCCGCGAGATCGCGATCTTCGTGCCACTCGTCCTGCTGACGATCTGGTACGGCATCGCCCCAGGCACGATCCTCGACGCCTTCGCGGCGCCGACCGAAGCCCTCATCAAGAACTATCAGGCCGCCATCACCGCCGCGAAGACGGCGATGCTGGCTGTCCAGTAAGGCTGCCCCGATGACCTTGCCCGCTCTCGGCCCCGCGCTCCCGGAAATCGTGCTGGCGCTCGGCGCCATCGCCATGGTGCTCTACGGCGCGATTCAGGGCGAGCGCTCGACGCGCACGCTCGAGATCGCGGCGCTGGCGCTGCTGGCGCTGGCGCTGGTGCTCGTCCTGCGCGGCGAGGGCAAGGTGATCACCTTCAACGGCGCCTTCATCGCCGATGGCTTCGCCCGCTTCATGAAGGTGCTGACGCTGATCGGCGCTGCTGCGGCGATCGTGCTCTCGGCCGATTTCCTGCGCCGCGACGGCGCCATGCGCTTCGAATTCCCGATCCTCGTCGTCCTCGCCACCATCGGCATGATGATGATGATCTCGGCCAACGACCTGATCGGGCTCTATGTCGGCCTGGAACTGCAATCGCTCGCGCTCTACGTCGTTGCCGCCTTTGACCGCGACAATCCCCGCTCCACCGAGGCTGGCCTGAAGTACTTCGTCCTCGGCGCGCTGTCCTCGGGCATGCTGCTCTACGGCTCGTCGCTGGTCTACGGTTTCACTGGCACGGTGAGCTATGCCGGCATCGCCGAGGCGGTAAAGGGCGGCCACCCCGGCATCGGCCTGATCATCGGCCTCGTCTTCGTCGCCGCCGGCGTCGCCTTCAAGATCTCGGCCGTGCCGTTCCATATGTGGACGCCGGACGTCTATGAGGGCGCGCCGACCCCGGTCGCGGCCTTCTTCGCCTCGGCGCCGAAGATGGCGGCGATGGCGATGACCGTGCGCATCTTCGTCGGCGCCTTCCCGGGCGCTTTGCATGACTGGCAGCAGATCATCGTCTTCATGTCGATCGCCTCGATGGCGCTCGGCGCCTTCGCCGCGATCGGCCAGAGTAACATCAAGCGCCTGCTCGCCTATTCCTCGATCGCGAACATGGGCTACGCCTTGGTTGGCCTCGCTGCCGGCACGCCCGCGGGCGTCCAGGGCGTGATGACCTATATGGCGATCTACCTCGCCACCACGCTCGCGGCCTTCGCCTGCGTCTTGATGATGAACCGCAATGGCAAGCCGGTCGAGGAGATCGGCGAGCTCGCCGGCCTGTCCCGCACCAATGGCTGGATGGCCTTTGCGATGTCGATGATGATGTTCTCGCTCGCCGGCATCCCGCCGCTCGCCGGCTTCTGGGCGAAGTGGTACGTCTTCCTCGCCGCGATCGAGGCCAAGCTCTACGTGCTCGCCGTCGTCGGCGTCGTCACCAGCGTCGTCGGCGCCTACTACTACCTGCGTATCGTCAAGGTGATCTATTTCGACGACGCCAAGCCTGCCTTCGACAAGGGCGACGCGGGCGTGCGCACCGTGCTGCTGATCTCGGCGCTGTTCGTGCTGGTGCTGTCCTTCCTGCCGGCGCCGCTGTTCGATTCCGCGGCCGCGGCAGCGAAGTCGCTGTTCTGATGCTCCGCCGTCATTCTCGGGCGAAGCGAAACGCAGACCCGAGAATCTCTGGATTGGGAGATGCTCGGGTCAAGCCCGAGCATGACGGTTTGTGAAATCGGCATGTTGAGCGAATCCGCCCGCGCCGCCGGCTATCGCCTGATCATCCGCGACGAGGTCGCCTCCACCATGGAGGAGGCGAGACGGGCGCTCGGCGACGGCGATCCGGGACGGCTCTGGATCGTTGCGAGAAGCCAGAATGCCGGTCGTGGCAGGCATGGCCGGCAATGGGGCTCCCCGCCCGGCAATCTCTATGCCAGCCTGCTCCTGGTCGCGCCTTGCGAACCGGCGCTCGCGCCGCAGCTCGGCTTCGTCGCGGGGCTCGCTTTGCACGATGCGGCTGCCGCGGTGACGGGGCTTGCTGCGCCGACGCTCGGGCTGAAATGGCCCAACGACCTGCTGCTCGGCGGCGCCAAGACATCGGGTCTCCTGCTGGAGGGCGAGAACCGGGCAGGTCGCTTCAGCGTCGTCATCGGCTTCGGCGTCAACATCGCATCTTCGCCGGAGGGAACGCCCTATCCCGCGACGCATCTTTCCGCGCATGCTGCCGATGCAAGCGTCGAGCGCCTGCTGGCGGCCCTCTCCGATGCCTGGCACCGGCGCTTCTCGGCCTGGTCCCTGCCGGGTGGCTTTGGGCCGACCCGCTCCGCCTGGCTGGAGCGCGCCGCTTATCTCGGTGAGACCATCACCATGCGCTTGCCGGAGGGACCGGTCTCTGGCCGCTTCCTCGGCCTCGATGCGTCCGGGCGGCTCGAACTGGAGACGGATGGCGGCCGCCGCTTGATCGACGCTGGTGATCTCTATTTCGATGGGGCCTCGACAGTAGCGGCCTCGCAGAGCTGAGTTCTGCGCATAGCCACACCGCCGTCTTTCTGGGCTTCGCGCAGCGAATAGCCCGGAACCCAGAACCGATGCCGCTTCGTTTCGCAGGTGTCGCCGGCACCCAAAATTAACCGCAAGGCCCTACCTTTTCGCGGGATGAGCCTGCGAGGCCCGATGAATCTTGAACCAATTACGAGCTTTCTGGCGAAGGTCGTCGAAACCTATAGCCATCAACTTCCGGTCTTTATCGGGTTGGCGCTGCTTTTTACGGTCTTCGCGATTTTCGACAGTCAGGCCTCGAAGCCCGGCAAAGTCTGGTGGCGCAATCCAGGGCTTTTCACGGATATCTCTTACGCGCTGATCCATGGGCTGGTCGGGCCGTACCTGCGGCTGCCCGCGATCATTATCATGTTCATTCTGCTGCACGGCCGCATTGGTTCGGGCAGCGAGGCGGTTGATTTTTTCTACAACGGCCGTGGCCCGTTGAGCGGCTTGCCATTCTGGGGGCAGGTCGTTGTCCAGCTCGTGGTCTCCGACTTCTTGCTCTACTGGCTTCATCGCATTTTTCACGGTGCGACTCTCTGGCGGTATCACGCCATCCATCATTCGGGCAAAGAGGTTGATTGGACCACGACCTACCGTTTCCACCCCATCAACATCGCGCTTCAACCGGCCCTCGTTTACGTGATCATGCTCGCGCTGGGCATTTCGCCGGAGGTGATGATCATCCTGCTGCCGCTCGATACGTTGACTGCGGCCTGGGTGCATTCGAACCTCAACTGGACCCTGGGGCCGCTCAAGTATGTGATTGCGACTCCCGTGTTTCATCGTTGGCATCACACTCAGCCAGATGAGGGCGGAAACTCGAATTTCGCTCCGACGTTCTCGTTATGGGATTGGCTATTCGGCACCTTCTACATGCCGGAAGCTAAGCAGCCGGAGGTCTTCGGAACGGATGATCCCCACTTTCCGGAGGGCTATTTCAAGCAGCTGATCTACCCGTTGAAGCCGAAAGAACGGGCTGCCGCTCCTTCCGAAGTCGAAAATCGGTGAACATAACGGCCGGATCGCGTTGAAATCCCGGATGATCGTCTCGATCAACAAATTGACAAAGGTGCTGCTAGCCGTCGGCGCGACCGCCGTGGTTTGTGTCATCGTGTCAACGTTCTTGACCAAGGCTGAACCGGTGTTTCGTTCGATCGCTATCGACGAAATGACGTGGGTAGAGGTTCGGGATGCGCGCCAGAGCGGCTACACGACGGTCATCGTGCCGACCGGTGGGCTCGAACAGAACGGCCCGCACATGGCAATCGGCAAGCACGATTACATCGTGCGTGAAGCTGCGGATCGCATCGCCAAAACCGTCGGGAAGACCTTGGTCGCTCCCGTCGTCAGCTTCGTCCCACAAGGCAGCTTTGATCCGCCGACAGGTCATTTGCGTTTTCCCGGAACAATCGGCGTCACTGAACAAGTTTTCGACGGAATGCTCGATGGAATTGCGCGAAGTCTCAAAGCTGGTGGTTTCAAGACGATTTGCCTGATCGGTGATCACGGTGGAAGCCAAGCTGTGCAGAAAGCGGTCGCAGATCGCTTGAGCATGGAATGGGCAAAGGAAGGCGTGCGGGTCGTCCATATCGAAAGCTACTATGATGATAGGGAGCAAATCGCGCGCTTGCTGAAGGAAGGCCATACTCTGGCGGCCATCGGACAGCATGCAAGTCTCATCGACACCTCGGAGTTGATGTCGATCAGGCCGAATGCGGTTGATCTCGCTCGCTATCGCGACACGCTTTTCTTGCTGCAATCCTCAGGTGTTTCTGGTGACCCGAGCGCGGCGAATGGCGACCTCGGCACGAGGTTGTTGGAGATGCGCGTCGAGGCGGCCACGTCGGAGATCAGAAGAATTGTGACTACGCCGTCGCGTTAAGCAGCCTTCATGCACGGGCGCCAAAAACCGCCAACGCGAAGCTTCCTGGCAAGAAAACGCTCCGATAATCAGGAAAGCCAAGAAATATCAAATAATTATGGGCAAGACCACAGGCAGCGCTATCGCCGCGTAATGGATCCAGGCTGCTGTTTCCGGGTTCCGGGCTTCAGGCCTATCGGCCTGCTCCGGAAAGGCGGCAAAGCGCCGGACCATTCTCAAGGCTCGCATCGTTCCCCCGCTATGGTGAGACAGGGGCAGGCATGCTAGAGCCGTGCGCGTTTCAATGGCCATTCGCCATCGGTCCGGACAAGCGGATTGGGCCGCGCAGCTCCGGAAACCATCGAGAGCACCGCGCTCTACGATGGATTTCAAGCGCTCCGTTTCACTCCGGCCGGAATGGCGGTCGAATTCCTCAACTCGTGACTTGTGTCAGGATTGCCAGTGCCCCGTTCCAGCGATCAGCTCGTCTTCGTTCCGCTCGGCGGCCTCGGCGAGATCGGCATGAACGCCGCGCTCTACGGCTTCGGGCCGGAAAAGAAGCGCAAATGGATCCTGGTCGATTGCGGGCTCTCCTTCGCCGGGCCGGAGGCGCCGGGCGTCGACATCGTCCTGCCTGACCTCAACTACATCATCGAGGACCGGGCCAATCTCCTCGGCATCGTCATCACCCATGCCCATGAGGACCATATTGGTGCGCTCGCCGCGCTCTGGCCCTCGCTGCGCGCACCGGTCTGGTGCACGCGTTTCGCCGCCGGTTTGCTGGCGACGCGGCGCCTGTCGGAGCCGGGCGCGCCCAAGGTCGAGATGAACATCGTCGCCCAGGGCGGGCGCTTCACGCTCGGGCCCTTCGATATCGAATTCGTCCCGGTCGCTCATTCGATCCCGGAATCGAACGCGCTCGCGATCCGCACTCCCGCCGGGCTCGTCGTCCATACCGGCGACTGGAAGATCGACCCGACGCCGCAGGTCGGTCTGCCGACCGACGAGGCCCGCCTGCGCGAGCTTGGCGAGGAGGGTGTGCTGGCGCTGGTCTGCGATTCGACCAATGTCCTGCGCGACGGCATCAGCCCGAGCGAGGCCGATGTCGCGGCCAAGCTCAAGGAACTGGTCGCCTCCGCGCCGAACCGCGTCGCCGTCACCACCTTCGCCTCGAACGTCGCGCGCCTGCGCGCGGTCGCCGAAGCCGCCATGGCCAATCAGCGCGAGGTCGTCGTCGTCGGCCGCGCCATGGACCGCGTCATCGATGTCGCGCGCGAATGCGGCTTTCTCGACGGCATCCCCGCTTTCCGCGGAGTCGACACCTATGGCTATCTGCCGCGCGACAAGGTCGTCGCACTGGTGACCGGCAGCCAGGGCGAGCCGCGCGCCGCGCTCTCGCGCATCGCCGCCGACGACCATCCGGAGATTGCGCTGGCGCCGGGCGACCGGGTGATCTTCTCCTCGCGCACCATTCCCGGCAACGAGAAGGCGGTCGGCGCCATCCTCAACCGGCTGGCACGCGACAACATCGAGATCATCACCGACCGCACCCATCTCGTGCACGTCTCGGGCCATCCCCGCCGCGAGGAGATGGCGCGGCTCTATGGCTGGCTGAAGCCGAAGATCGCGATCCCCGCCCATGGCGAGGATCAGCATCTGACCGAGCACGCCACCTTCGCCCGCAGCCTCGGCGTCAAGCATGTGCTGCGCGCTGGCAATGGCGATGTCGTCGCGATCACCGAGGACGGAGCCCGCAAGCTCACCGAGGTCCGGCATGGCCGGCTCTACCAGGATGGCACGCTTCTGGTCGGGGCGCTCGACCGCACCATTCCCGAGCGCCGCCGGCTCTCCTTCGCAGGGGTGATCTCGGTTGCGGTCGCCCTCGACGAGAAGGGTGAGCTCGCCGGCGACCCCGAGGTTGCGCTGATCGGCTTGCCGCTCGCGGCCAAGGACGGCACGCCCTTCGACGATATCGTCGCTGATGCGGTCGAGGATCTGATCGAGGGCATGCCCAAGTCCAAGCGCCGCGACCCGGAAGCGGTCCGCAATGCGCTCGAACGCGGCGTCCGCAGCGCCGTCAACGAGGAGTGGGGCAAGAAGCCGCTGGTGAATGCGCTGGTGATCACGGTGTAGGATCGGGCATATCGCCCGCTGCCTGCCGAGACCGAACGGAGCCTTTGAATGATCGGACGCCTCAACCACGTCGCCATCGCCGTGAAGGATCTCGCCGCCTCGACCGCACTCTATCGCGATACGCTCGGCGCCCGCGTCTCGCAGCCGCTGCCGCAGCCCGAGCACGGCGTCACCGTGGTTTTCGTCGAGTTGCCGAACACCAAGGTCGAGTTGCTGGAGCCGATGGGCGCCGATTCGCCGATCGCCAAATTTCTAGAGCGCAACGCCGACGGCGGCATCCATCACATCTGCTACGAGGTCGACGACATCCTCGCCGCGCGCGACCGATTGAAGGCGCAGGGCGCGCGTGTGCTCGGTTCGGGCGAGCCGCGCATCGGCGCCCATGGCAAGCCCGTGCTCTTCCTGCACCCCAAGGATTTCTGCGGCACACTCGTCGAGCTGGAACAGGCCTGAGCATGACGTCCGAGATCGCATTCTTCGGCGAACCGGAGGCTGGGTCGCCGCGCCCCTTCAGCCTCGCCGCGCGCGCGGGCGGCCTCGTCTTCGTCTCCGGCCAGTCGGCACCGCATGATCCCGCGAACGGCATCACCCGCGGTGCGACACCCGGAGAGCAGGTGAGGCAGGCGCTTGCATATATAGCCGGCGTCCTGGCCGAGGCCGGCTCCAGTCTCGACCGTGTCGTGCAGGTGACGATGCTGATCACCGACCCCAACGACTATGCCGCCTGCAACGCCGAATATGTGAAGCATTTTCCGAACGGCCTGCCGGCCCGGCACACCGCGCGCTTCGGCGTGCCGACTGAAGCCAGGGTCGCGTTCTCGTGCATCGCCCTGGCCGGTGAGGGCAGCACATCATGACGATCGGCGGCGGGCTCGCAGTCTATTTCGTGATCTGGTGGACGGTGCTGTTCGTGACGCTGCCCTTCGGCGTGCGCAGCCAGGCCGAAAGTGGCGAGGTCGAGAAGGGGACCGATCCGGGGGCGCCAGTGCTGCCGGGTCTTGCCAAGAAAGCGGTGGCAACGACGATCCTCGCTGGCATCGTCTTCGGCATCGTCTGGTATATCTGGGCCAACCTCGATATCTGAACGGTGTTCAGTACAACCCAGCGTATAGTTCAAAAACAAAAAGCAAGGCTTTCGCCTTGCCTTTGGAAGTCTATTTTTTACCGCAGTATCGGCGCGCTATTATCGACGCGCACTCATATACCAGCGGCTGTTTGTTCCTCCCGAGACCTGGTCCGCGGCGCCCGGAAAACGGTCGGGCGTGCCCAGCGCTGAATTGATTAGCGGATCGCAATAATGTTGTCACCTGTTTAGGCAGCGTCCGCCCGAACTTTTTGCAAAATTATTCCAGTTTGTTCTTGTGCAGTGCAACATTGTTCGCCGGGCGCGATTCCGCGCCTTGTTCCAGTCATAGGATGTCGCTACCTCGCTGCCTCAGATGCGCCGGGCCGTTCCGGCGGTCAGGAGAGATTCCGATGCTTCGCACCACGCTCGCTGCCCTGGCATTTTCCGCTTCCATTGGCCTGGCTCAGGCCCAAGCGCCGGCGCCGACAAATCTCGACCCGCAGAACACCCTGGCGCTCGATACCAAGGATGGACGCGTCACCATCCGCCTGCGGCCTGATCTCGCGCCCAAGCATGTCGAGCAGATCAAGGCGCTGACCAAGCGCGGCTTCTATGACGGCATCGTCTTCCACCGCGTCATCGACGGCTTCATGGCCCAGACCGGCGATCCGAAGGGCGACGGCACCGGCGGCTCCGACCTGCCGAACATCCCGGCCGAATTCACGCCAACGCCGTACAAAGCCGGGTCGGTCGGCATGGCCCGCTCGCAGAGCCCGAACTCGGCCAACTCGCAGTTCTTCATCTGCTTCGAGGGCTGCGGCTCGCTGACCGGCCAGTACACCCTGTTCGGGGAGGTCGTCTCGGGCATGGATGCCGTACGCAAGATCAAGAAGGGCAGCAGCGCCAACAACGGCTCTGTGAGCGGCCCCGACAAGATCATCCGCATGCGCCTGCTGGCGGACGCCAAGTAAACCTATGCGCCGGTCGCGCCTGACTGCATTCGCGCTCCTGCTGCTGGTTTCGGCCAGCAGCTTCGCGCATGCGCAGGACACGCGCGATCTCGGCCTGCCGCCGGCTTCCGGCTTCCAGAATCCCGTCCTGCCGCCGCCATCGGGCTCGCAGAACCCGGTGCTGCCGCCGCAATCGGGTCAGCGCTATATGCCTGGCATCGGCGGCCCCTTCGGCGAGGGCGCGCGCCGGCCGGTCAGGCCACCGCAAACGCCTGGCGTCGACAACGGGGTCAGCGGTACGGTCACGCCCGAGACGATCGGCCTCGGCGAGGAAACCATCGACCGGCTCGACCAGATCGGTCCGGCGCTGCGCCGCTGCTGGCAGCCGCCGTCGCTCGATGCCCAAAATGGTAGCGCCAGCGCGAGCGTGCGCTTCAGCCTGCGCCGGGACGGCACGCTCTTCGGCCAGCCGCGCGTCACCTGGGAGATGCGGCGCGCGCCGCCTGGCCTGCGCGAGCGTTTCAGCGACTCGCTGATGCGCGCGGTGCGCGACTGTACGCCGATGAGGTTGTCGCCGGGGCTCGGAGGGAGTATCGCAGGCCGCCCGATCATCATCCGCTTCTTCGGCCGTGTGCCGACCAATGAAAGATCAGTCTGATGTCGCTCGATCCTGAGAACACCCTCGTCATGGAGACCACCAAGGGCCGCGTGGTGATCAAGCTGCGGCCGGATCTCGCGCCGAACCATGTCGAGCGCATCAAGCTGCTCGCCCGCGAGGGCTTCTATGACGGTATCGTCTTCCACCGCGTCATCGACGGCTTCATGGCCCAGGTCGGCTGCCCGCACGGCACCGGCACCGGTGGCTCGAGCTATCCGGACCTGGCCCAGGAGTTCAACGCCGAGCCGCATGTCCGCGGCGTCTGCTCGATGGCTCGCTCCCAGAACCCGAACTCGGCCAACAGCCAGTTCTTCATCGTCTTCGACGACGCCCGCTTCCTCGACAAGCAGTACACCGCCTGGGGCCAGGTCGTGGAAGGCATGGAGAATGTCGACAAGATCAAGCGCGGCGAGCCGGTGCGCGATCCCGACTCCATCGTCTCGATGAAGGTGATGGCGGACGCCTGAGGCGTTCTCGCAGCTTCGTCATTGCGAGGAGCGTAGCGACGAAGCAATCCAGGGCGGCAGAGCTCTACGACCCCTGGATTGCTTCGCTGCGCTCGCAATGACGGGGACCGGTCCATGGACGTCGACCTCTTCGACTTCGATCTGCCTGAAGAGCGCATCGCGCTGCGGCCTGTAAGCCCGCGCGATGCTGCGCGCATGCTCGTCGTGCGCCCGGGTACGCCCGAGCCGCTTGAGGATCGCGGTATCCGCGACCTCGTCGGATTGCTTCAGCCCGGCGACGCGCTGGTGCTGAACGATACCCGCGTCATCCCCTCGCGTCTCTGGGGGCGGCGCTATCGCGGCGAGGTTTCGGCCCGTGTCGAGATCATGCTGCACAAGCGCGAGGCGGATGATCGCTGGCGCGCCTTCGCCCGCCCCGCCAAGAAGCTGAATGTCGGCGAGACGATCGTCTTCGACAGCGAAGGCGCCGGCAATGCCTGCGAACTCGCCCGGTTGCAGGCCGAGGTCGAGGACAAGGGCGAGGGCGGCGATATCGGCCTGCGCTTCTCGCTGACTGGCCCTTATCTCGACGAGGCGATCGCGCGGCTCGGCGAGTTGCCGCTGCCGCCCTATATCGCCGGCAAGCGGGCGACCGACCAGGCCGACGCCCACGACTACCAGACGACCTATGCGCGCAAGGAAGGCGCCGTCGCCGCGCCGACGGCCGGGCTGCACTTCACGCCGGAGCTGTTCGCAGCGTTGAAGGAGCGCGACGTCTCCAGCCATTTCGTCACGCTGCATGTCGGCGCCGGCACCTTCCTGCCGGTCAAGGCCGATGACACCGACGAGCACCGCATGCACGCAGAATGGGGCACGGTCAGCGCCCCGACCGCTGACGCCCTCAATGCGGTCAAGGCCGCTGGTGGTCGCATCGTCGCGGTCGGCACGACCTCGCTGCGCCTCATCGAAAGCGCGGCTGGCGAGGACGGCGTCATCCGGCCGTTCTCAGGCGATACGGCGATCTTCATCACGCCGGGCTATCGCTTTCGCGCCGTCGACCTGCTGATGACCAATTTCCACTTGCCGCGCTCGACGCTGTTCATGCTGGTCTCGGCCTTCAGCGGGCTCGATCTGATGAAGCGCGCCTATGCCCACGCCATCGCCGAGAGCTATCGCTTCTATTCCTATGGCGACGGCAGCCTGCTGTTCCGGGCATAGCACCGGACCGAAAAGTGGAATCCACTTTTCGGAATAATCCGATGCGATAACAATGTGATAGACCATCGTGATCGCGACCGATTGGGCGCGCGATGATCTAAGGCGCCAGCCTGAGCGCTATTTGGCCGGCAGCGGCGGCACGCCCTTCTGCCACTGCGCCCAGTTGCTGACGATGTGATCTACGACACGCGAGCCGACCGCCTCGACATTGGCGACGGTCTCGGCGAAGCCTCCCGCCGTCTGGCCCGGTGCCGGGTCGAGATGCTGCAAGGTCGTCTCGTTCGGATTGCCTTGGTCGAAATTGACCGCGCCGCGCAGGCTCAGGATCCGGTCGGTGCCGAATTGCCGCTTGATCACCAGCGTGATCGCCGCGGCTTCCATCTCGGTGATGACATAGTCGTCGGCGCCGTAGAGCTTGGCCATGTACTGCGCCTCTTTCGACAGGCCGGGACCATGGAAGAAGGTGTCGCCGGTCATGTGCGTACCGGTCTGGACGGAGGGTGCGGCCCGGGCGCGCTCGTCCGGGTAACGCTGGCGATACTGCTTGGCCGAATCCGAGTCCTGAAGGTTGACGCCGGTGCTCAGCCGCGTCGCCCAGCCGACTAGCGTCGGATTGAGCTTGAAGACCCGGTACTCCTCATAGCCTTTGCGCGGTATGAACACCGGCTCGCCCGGCTTGCCTTCCTCCGGCGCCCAGCGATGGCCGAGATCATAGTCGACCAGCCAGCTACCCCAGGAGACGTCGCCGATGGTGCCGCGCGAGGGCGGGGTGCCGGCGACACCAGTGATGACGAAATAGGCTTGCGAGAAGTCGTAATCCGGGTCGAGCAGGATTGCCTGCATCGAGGAGGAGGAGTTGACCTTGCCCATGCCGAGGACCGCGCCGCAGACGCCGTTCTCGTTGCAATAGATTGGCTTCAACGCGCCGCGCGCCTCATGCGGCTGGCTCTTCTGCCAGTAGCGCTCATACCAGTGCTGGAATTCGCCGGCCCGATCGCCCGTATTGGCGCCGATCTCGAACATCGAGGCGACGAAGACCTTGACCTTGGTCGGCGCAGCTTCGGCCGTGTCGTGGGCTCCGAACGCGGCGAGGGTGAGAAAGGCCGCTCCCAGCCCGGTGGCGATCCTGTTCATGGCGATCTCCTTGCCGCTGCCTGATGGAGCAGCCTTGCAGCTTGCATGCCGTGGCGGGGCGATCAAGTTGATCGCTCGAACAGTCTTCCAGCCGCTCGGGCCATCTCGCCTTGGCCGTTCCGGCTCGCATTCCGCCGGCAAAGGTGCTACCCGGCAGGCGAGAGCAGTTTGAGGCGTCATGTCCGATATTTTCCGCGAGATCGATGAGGAGGTTCGCCGCGACAAGGCGACCGCCGTCTTCAAGAAGTATGGCAATGTCTTCATCGCCATCGCCGTGCTGGCTGTCGCCGGCGTCGGCGGCTGGCAGTTCTGGCAGCAGCAGGAGCGCAAGCAGGCCGAGGCCGTCGGCGCGAAGTTCGAGGCGGCGGTGCGTGCCTCGCGCGACAACGATGCCAGCGCGGCCGAGGCGACGCTGACCGAGCTCTCCGCCAATGCGCCGGCGGGCTACCGCCTGCTGTCGCGCTTCCGCCTCGCGGCCGAGGTCGGCAAGCGCGATGGAGCCGCTGGCGCCACCGCCTTCGACGCGCTCGCCAACGATGCCTCGCTCGACCAGTACCATCGCGATCTCGCTCGCCTGCGCGCCGGCCTTCTGCGGGTCGATCTCGTGCCCTACGCCGACCTGCGCAAGGAGCTCGAGCCGCTGGCGACGCCGACCGGTCTCTGGCGTCATTCGGCGCGTGAATTCCTTGGCATTTCCGCGCTCAAGGCCAACCTGTTCGAGGATGCCGGACGCTGGTTCGACGCCATCGTCGCCGACCCGCAGACGCCGCAGGTGCTGCGCCAGCGCGTCGAGCTCTATCTGACTCTGGTCCGCGGTGGGCCGGTGACTATCAAGAATTGATTCCGGGTGCCGGTTGCTGCCGGCGGCTGCGCCCGGCACAACTGGACGGATCATGACTGCAATCATCGCCATCGTCGGCCGGCCCAATGTCGGCAAGTCGACCCTGTTCAACCGGCTCGTCGGCAAGAAGCTGGCGCTGGTCGACGACCAGCCCGGCGTCACCCGCGACCGCCGCGAGGGCGAGGCCAGCCTCGGCCATCTGCGCTTCACGGTGATCGACACCGCCGGTCTCGAAGAGGCCGACAAGGATTCGCTTGCGGGCCGCATGCGCGCCCAGACTGAAACCGCGATCGACCAGGCTGACGTCATCTTGTTCATGATCGATGCCAGGCTCGGCGTGACGCCGATGGACCAGCCTTTCGCCGACCTGGTGCGCCGCTCCGGCAAGCCCGTCATCCTGCTCGCCAACAAGGCGGAGGGGAACAAGGGCAAGGACGGCGTCATGGAAGCCTATTCGCTTGGCCTGGGCGATCCGGTGCCGTTCTCGGCCGAACATGGCGAGGGCACCTCCGACCTGCTGGAGGCGCTGGCACCCTACGTCGACGACGAGCCGGAGGAGGACGAGGAGGAGGCCTGGGCCGATGCTCCTGCCGCCGACGCGCCGGAGGAGGGCGATGACCCGAACCGGCCGGTGCGCGTCACCATCATCGGCCGCCCCAATGCCGGCAAGTCGACGCTGGTCAACAAGATGATCGGCGAGGAGCGCCTGCTGACCGGGCCCGAGGCCGGCATCACCCGCGACACCATCTCGGTCGAATGGGAATGGCGCGGCAGGCCGGTGAAGCTCTTCGACACTGCCGGCATGCGCAAGCGCGCCCGCATCGACGAGAAGCTGGAGAAGCTCGCCGTGGCGGATTCGCTGCGCGCCATCCGCTTCGCCGAGGTCGTGGTGGTTCTGCTCGATGCGACCATCCCCTTCGAGAAGCAGGACCTGACGCTGGCCGACCTGACCGAGCGCGAAGGCCGTGCCGTCGTCATCGGCCTGAACAAATGGGACCTCGTCGCCGACAAGCAGGGCCTGCTCGCCGAGCTCAAGGAGAAGGCGCATCACCTCTTGGCGCAGATCCGCGGCGTCGAGATCGTACCGCTCTCCGGGATCGCCGGCGAGGGCATCGACCGGCTGATGCAGGCGGTGTTCCGGGCCTATGAGGTCTGGAACCGCCGCGTCTCCACCGCAAAGATCAATCGCTGGCTCGAAGGCGTGCTCTCGGCCCATCCGCCGCCGGCTGTCGCCGGCCGGCGCATCAAGATCCGCTATATGACGCAGGCCAAGGCGCGGCCGCCGACCTTCGCGCTGTTCGGCAACCAGCTCGACCACCTGCCGGTGTCCTATATGCGCTATCTCACCAACAACCTGCGCGAAGCCTTCGAGCTGCCGGGCACGCCGGTCCGGCTCCATACCCGCGGCGGCGGCAACCCTTACGACAAGAGCAAGGGCTGATGCTGGAGACCGTCAGCGCGCTCTTCCTGCGCGCCGACGGGCGGGTGCTGCTGGGCTTGCGCGCTTCCTGGAAGCGGGCCTGGGCCGATCACTGGGACGCAATTGGCGGCCGGGTCGAGGCAGGCGAGGGGCTCGAAGCAGCGCTCATTCGCGAATGTCGCGAGGAGGCCGGGCTGACGCCGCTGACCTATCGCTTGATGCTCTCGGCGGAAGAACGTTTCCCCGAGCGCAACGGCGCGGCGCTCCACCACATCTATGTCGTCTCGGGCTGGGAAGGCGGTGAGGCGGAGAACCTCTCCGACGAGCATGTCCGGATCGGTTGGTTCTCGCTCGACGAGATGGCGGCCCTGCCGAACCTGACGGTACCCGACCTGATTGCAGTGGTGCGGGAGTACGCGGCTACGCTGTGAGAGGCGCGTCGTGCTCGGACTTTTCTTCCCTTCTCCCCTTGCGGGAGAAGGTGGCCGCGTAGCGGCCGGATGAGGGGTCGGGGGACATTTCAGCGTCATGGCCGGGCTTGTCCCGACCATCCACGTCTTCCTTCGGGCGAGGTGGTGTTCAAGACGTGGATGCTCGCCACAAGGGCGAGCATGACGGAAAGATCGCGCGACCCCTCACCCTAGCCCTCTCCCGCAAGGAGAGAGGGGACGGGTTGCGCTTACGCCGGCATCTGCGGCGTCAGCAGCTTGCCCTGCGGGAAGTCGAAGATCTTGCCGGTCTCGGTCCAGCTTGGCGCGGCGATCTCGACCAGATGCGGCGCCAGGTCTTCCGGGGTCCTCAGCGTCATCGGATCTTCGCCGGGCATCGCCTGGGCACGCATCCGGGTGCGCAAGGGGCCGGGATTGACGAGCATGACCCGCAGATTGGTCGTGCGCGTCTCGTCAGCGTAGCTGCGCGCCATCGCCTCGAGCGCCGCCTTGGATACCGCATAAGGGCCCCAATAGGCCAGACCCTTATGCGCGGCGCCGGAGGACAGGAAGATCGCCCGGCCGGAATCGGAGGCCTTGAGCGCCGGCTCGACCGATTTCAGCAGCCGCCAGTTGGCGCTGACATTGATGTCGAAGACCTCGGCCCATTCCTTCGGGCTGACATGGGTCAGCGGCGCCAGCGGGCCGAGGATGCCGGCATTGGCGAGCAGGATGTCGAGCCTGCCCCAGCGCTCCAGCAGGGCAGGGCCCAGCTTTTCGATCGCGGCGGCATCGGCGAGATCGGCCGGCACCAGCGTCGCACTGCCGCCGAGCGCCCGGATCTCGTCGTCGAGCTCCTCGAGCGCGCCGGTGGTGCGCGCCAGGGCGATGACATGGGCGCCGGCCTGGGCAAAGGCGAGCGCCGCGGCACGGCCGATGCCGCGCGACGCGCCGGTGACGAGCGCGATGCGCCCTTCCAGAGGCTTGGTCATCGAAATCCCGTCGAAAGGCTCAGCCGGCGGCCAGGAGCGAGATCTGCTGCTTGGCGCTCTCGCCGATGACATCGGTCAGCGAGGTCGGATAGTCGCCGGTGAAGCAATGGTCGGTGAACTGCGGCCAGGTCGGATCGCGCCGCTCATGGCCCATCGCCTTGTAGAGCCCGTCGACCGAGATGAAGGCAAGTGAATCGGCGCCGACGAACTGGCGCATCTCCTCGAGCGTATGGTTTGCGGCGAGCAGCTTTGCCTGGTCGGGCGTGTCGATGCCGTAATAGTCAGGATGGGTGATCGGCGGCGACGAGATGCGGAAATGCACCTCGCGGGCGCCGGCCTCGCGCATCATCTTGACGATCTTCAGCGAGGTCGTGCCGCGCACGATCGAATCGTCGACCAGCACGATGCGCTTGCCCTCGACCACGCTGCGATTGGCCGAATGCTTCAGGCGCACGCCGAGTTCGCGCACCTTCTGCGTCGGCTCGATGAAGGTCCGGCCGACATAGTGGTTGCGGATGATGCCGAGCTCGAACGGGATGCCGCTCGCCTGGGCATAGCCGAGCGCCGCCGGCACGCCGGAATCGGGCACCGGCACGATGACGTCGGCATCGGTTGGCGCCTCCGAAGCAAGCTGAGCGCCCATTGCCTTGCGGCGTTCATAGATGCTGCGCCCCTTCACGATCGAATCCGGCCGGGCGAAATAGATGTACTCGAAGATGCAAGGCCGTTCCGGTACGGGCGGGAAGGGCTTGTGGCTCTCGATGCCCTGCTCGGAGATGACGACGACCTCGCCGTTTTCGATCTCGCGGACGAACTTGGCGCCGATGATGTCGAGCGCGCAGGTCTCGGAGGTCAGGATCGGGCAGCCGTTGAGGTCACCGAGCACCAGTGGGCGGATGCCAAGCGGATCGCGCGCACCGACCAGCTTCTTGTTGGTGATGCCGACGAAGGCATAGGCGCCTTCGATCTGGCGCAGCGCGTCGATGAAGCGCTCGATGAACTTCGTTTTGCGGCTGCGCGCCACGAGATGCAGCAGGACCTCGGTGTCGGAGGTCGACTGGTAGATCGCGCCGTCGCGGACGAGGTTGCGCCGCAGCGTCAGCCCGTTGGTCAGGTTGCCGTTATGCGCCACCGCGAAGCCGCCACCATGCAGCTCGGAGAAGAGTGGCTGGACGTTGCGCAGGATGGTCTCGCCGGTGGTCGAGTAGCGGACATGGCCGATCGCCTGCTTGCCCTTGAGCTTCTCGATCACGCTGGCATCGGAGAAGGCATCGCCCACCAGGCCAAGCTGGCGTTCGGTGTGGAAGCGGTGGCCGTCGAAGGAGACGATGCCAGTCGCTTCCTGGCCGCGATGCTGGAGCGCATGCAGGCCGAGCGCGGTCAACGCCGCGGCGTCGGCATGGCCGAAGATGCCGAAGACGCCGCACTCCTCGCGCAAACGGTCGGCGTTCGGGTCGAACACGGCGTCGGCATCGTGGATCTGGCTCATCGCAGGCTCCATCGCGGCATTATACTCCAGTCAGGGCCGGCGTTGCGCCGGGGCGGGTGTCGCACCGGTGGTGGCCGGAGCGGGCGAATCGATCACGCGCTGCAGCGCCTGCCGATCGGTAGTGGGCGCCTGGGTGCGGCGCTGCGGATCGACAGGGGCGGTGCCGCCGGCCGGCGGGTTAGCGCCTGGCGTGCGCGGCTCTTCGGCCGGCGCCTCCGTGGGTTCGGAGCCACCCTTCGAGGGAATAAGCTTCTTGAAGAAGTCGGAATTCAGGTCCTGCGGCAGCATGGCCAGCAAGCTGCGCCCGGTTTCTTCGAGAAGCGGCTTGGCTCGCGCGTCCTTGGCCCAGGTCGGCAGATTCTTGTCGCCCATTAGGGTCATGAAGAACAGATAACCGATCACGGCCAGCAGCAGGCCACGGGCCGCGCCGAAGACGAAGCCGAGGGTGCGGTCGAGCGCGCCGATGCGCGAATCGAGCACGAAGTCCGAGATCCGTGCCGTGATCAGCGAAACGACGATCAACGTGCCCAGGAAGAGCGCGGCGATCACCGCAACCAGCGCCACGGTGTTGTTGGGAATGTATTGCTGCGCCAGCGGCAGCAGTTGCGGGTGGAAGATCCAGGCGACGACGGCCGCTGCGGCCCAGGAGCCGATCGCCAGCACTTCGCGTGTCAGCCCGCGCACGGCTGCCAGCAAAGCCGAGATCAACACCACGCCGATGACGACGAGATCGAGAATGGTCACAGGCATGTCAGGGCCGCTTTGCTGCAAAATCGGGGCCGGCACGCGTCAAATGGGTGGGCCGGGCGGATTTTGCTATACCCGCTCGCGTGCCGCGCGTCACCCATGCAGTCGGCTCATTTTGCACTGCGAGAGCCGGACCCTATCAGGTTATTCAACCTGATCGGTGAATCCGTCTCCCCGCTTCAGAGATCGGGAGCGTTTTACCGGTCGGCTTGCGGAGCGCGCTGACTGGAACGAGCCCGAGGTGCTGAAGCGGCGATCTCCGCCACAAGTTCGCCGACATGGCTCAGCCGCCGCAGCTTCAAGCCGTTTCCATCGCCGATATCGGCCCCTGCCGCAGGCAGCACCGCACTTTCGAAACCGAGCTTCGCCGCTTCGCGCAGCCTGGCCGCCGCGACCGAGACAGGCCGGATCGCGCCTGAGAGCGCGATCTCGCCGAAATGAACCGCGCCCGAAGGCAGGATCGCCCCGGTCAAGGAGGAGATGAGCGCAGCCGCCACGGCAAGGTCGGCCGCTGGCTCGCCGACGCGCAGACCGCCGGCGACGTTGAGATAGACGTCGTGCTGGCCGAGCTTCAGCCCGCCATGCGTCTCCAGCACCGCCAGGACCATGGCAAGGCGGCTGTTCTCCCAGCCGACTACGGCGCGGCGCGGCGTGCCGAGCGCGCTCGGCGCCACCAGCGCCTGAATCTCGACCAGAACCGGCCGCGTGCCCTCGATGCTGGCGAGCACGGCCGCGCCCGGCGCGTCCTGGTCGCGACCGGCCAGGAAGAGGGCAGAGGGGTTACCCACTTCGGAGAGGCCGGCGCCGGTCATCTCGAAGACGCCGATCTCGTCGGTCGCGCCGAATCGATTCTTCTGGCCGCGCAGGATGCGGAAGGCGTGCGTGCCCTCGCCTTCGAAGGACAGCACCGCGTCGACCATGTGCTCGACGACGCGCGGCCCGGCGATCTGGCCGTCCTTGGTGACATGGCCGACCAGGATCATACAGGCGCCCGAGGTCTTGGCATAGCGGATCAGCGCCTGGGCCGAGCCACGTACCTGCGTCACCGTGCCTGGCGCGCTCTCGACCTCGGAGGACCACATGGTCTGGATCGAATCGATCACCACGAGGGCAGGGCGTTCGCCTTGCCCGAGGGTAGCGATGATGTCTTCGATGTTCGTCTCGGCGGCAAGATCGACCGGTGCCTCAGCGAGGCCCATGCGCTGGGCCCGCAGGCGGACCTGGCCGGTTGATTCCTCGCCCGAGACATAGACGACGCGCCGACCGGTCATCGCCATGGCGGCACAGGCCTGCATCAGCAGCGTCGATTTGCCGATGCCGGGATCGCCGCCGATCAGGAGGACCGAGCCCGGCACGAAGCCGCCGCCGGTGACACGGTCGAGCTCAGCGATGCCGGAGACGATGCGCGGCGCGTCCTGCGTCTCGCCCTTCAGGCTTTCCAGCGCGAAGATGCGGCCGCGCGCCCGCCCGCCCGAAGACGGACGGCCGCCGCCGGGGACCGGCGCAGCCTGTGCTTCCTCGGAAAGCGACGACCAGGTGCCGCAGGCGTCGCATTTGCCCTGCCAGCGATGATAGACCGCGCCGCAGGCTTGGCAGATATAGGTCGGGCCGCGCTTGGCCATTTACTCCCTCCCCCCGCTTGCGGTGGGGAGGGCAGGGGTGGGGGGCAGCTCCGCTTGGCGTAACGATGCAGGATAGAGCTCCGGCTTTCCGGCCCCCCACCCTAACCCTCCCCACCGCAAGCGGGGGGAGGGAATTCGCGAACAGGCCGTCACGTCAAAGCCCGACATAGCGCCGCGCATGGCGGCGGCCGAGGCTGGTCAGGATCTCATAGCCGATGGTCTTGGCGCCGGCGCCAACCACTTCCAGATCAAGTTCGCCGCCGATCAGCGTCACAGGCGCGCCGCGCATAGCCGCATCGGTTGGCGCATCGGAGACGTCGATGATGATCAGATCCATCGAGACCGTGCCGACGAAGGGGCAGCGCACGCCGCCGACCAGCGCCGAGCCGCCCTGCGAACGATCGGTCCAGCTGCCATTGCGTGGATAGCCGTCGGCATAGCCGAGGCAGATGGTCGCCAGCTTGCGCCGGCCTTTTGCCGTCCAGGTGCCGTTATAGCCCACCTGGGTGCCGGCCTCGACTTCGCGCAACTGGATGATCCGGGCTTCGAGCCCGACGACCGGCCGCATCGGGTTCGGCTTTCCGGGAGTTGGATTGCCGCCATAGAGCGCGTAGCCCGGCCGGGTCAGCTGGTAGGAGGGGCAGTTCGGCAGGAAATGGCCGGAGGAATTCAGCAGTGACGCCGGCACGCCGGGGAAGGCCGAGGCGATCTCGGCGAAGGCGGCGATCTGCCGGGTGTTGGCGGGGTCGTCGACGACCTCGGAGGCGGCGAAATGGCTCATCACCAGCCCGATCCCGGCCGCGGCGATCACCCCGCTCTTCTCGCGCGCTAAGTCGAGCCCTTCGCCCGGCCAGAGTCCGAGGCGGTTCATGGCGGTGTCGACATGCAGCGCCGCCGGCCGGACCTTGGCGCCGCTCTGCCGGAAGCCGGCCCATTCGAGCAGTTCCTCATGCGAGCCCAGAACCGGCGAGAGATCGTGCTCGGCGAAAGCTCCGCCTGTCTCCGGCGCCAGGCCGTTGAGCACGTAGATCGTCGCCTCCGGCGCGACGGCGCGGGCGCGCACCGCTTCCGAGAGGTGCGCGACGAAGAAGGTCTTGCAGCCGGCCTTGGCGAGTGCGGTGACGGCCGGTTCGATGCCGATGCCGTAGGCATTGGCCTTGACCACGGCCGCCGCTTCCGTGCCGGCACGTTGCCTGAGCAGGCGCCAATTGGCGGTGAGCGCGCCGAGATCGATGGTCAGCAGGGCGCCGTGGCCGGCGTTCTCGGGGGTATCGAAGGCGTTCATTCGAGACGTTCCGGTAGATGGCTCTGGTCAGCCCTGTCGGAGAAGCGCGTCACGTCGGCGTCGAACTGCAAGGCGACGGTTCCGGTCGGGCCATGGCGCTGCTTGCCGATGATGAGTTCGGCGAGCCCGTGGGCCGCCTCCATCTCCATCACCCACTTGTTGTGCTCCTCGGTGCCCGGCCTGGGCTCCTTGCCCTTGAGATAATACTCTTCGCGGTAGACGAACATCACTACGTCGGCGTCCTGCTCGATCGAGCCGGATTCACGCAGGTCCGAGAGCTGTGGGCGCTTGTCGTCGCGGCTCTCGACCTGACGCGAAAGCTGCGAGAGCGCGACGATCGGGACGTTGAGTTCCTTGGCCAGCGCCTTCAGGCTGGTGGTGATCTCGGTCAGCTCCTGCACGCGGTTCTGGCCGTTCTTGGCCGAGCCGGAGAGGAGCTGGAGATAGTCGATGAACAGGATGTCGAGCCCCTTCTGGCGCTGCAGCCTTCGGGCGCGGGCGACGAGCTGGGCGATCGAGATGCCGCCGGTCTGGTCGATATAGAGCGGCAGCTTCTCGATCTGGGCGGCGACATCGGTCAGCCGGGCGAAGTCGGCCTCGGTGATGCGGCCCTGCCTGATCTTGTAGGACGAGATGCCAGACTGCTCGGCGACGATACGGGTCGCGAGCTGGTCGGCCGACATTTCGAGCGAGAAGAAGCCGACGATCGCGCCGTCGACCGATTTGAGCGAACCGTCATCCTGGCGTTCGCCGCGCCAGGCCCTGGCCATGTTGAAGGCGATGTTGGTGGCGAGCGAGGTCTTGCCCATGGCGGGGCGGCCGGCGAGCACGATCAGGTCGGAGCGCTGCAGCCCGCCCATGCGCTGGTCGAGGTCGCGCAGGCCCGACGAGATGCCCGAGAGACCGCCGGCGCGCTGGAAGGCGCTGGCCGCCATGTCGATGGCGAGCCGGAGCGCCCCGTCGAATTTCTGGAAGCCGCCCTCATAGCGGCCCTTCTCGGCGAGCGCGTAGAGCTTGCGCTCGGCGTCCTCGATCTGCTCGCGCGGCGCCATCTCGACCGGCGCGTCATAGGCGACGTTGACCAGCTCCTCGCCGACGCCGATCAGCTGGCGGCGGATGGCGAGGTCGTAGACGGTTCGTCCGTAGTCGCCGGCGTTGATGACCGTCGTCGCTTCGGCGGCGAGCCGGGCCAGGTATTGGGACGCCGTGACGCCGCCGAGATCGATCTCGCCGATGAAGGTCTTGAGCGTGATCGGAGTCGCGATCTTGCCTGCCCGGATCAGGCTCGCCGTCATCTCGAAGATGCGCCGGTGCAGCTCCTCGAAGAAATGATCGGGCAACAGGAAGTCCGAGACGCGATAGAACGCGTCGTTGTTGACCAGGATGGCGCCCAGCAGCGCCTGCTCCGCCTCGATGTTGTGCGGCTGGACGCGGAAGTTGGCCTCACGGCTGGTATCGAGGCGGGTGACGAGGGCGGTGGCGCTGGACATGGTTTTGGATAGGTCAACGTCGGCGAGTCATGAACCTGAACAAAATAAGAACATTCTGAATAGCATCGACTCAACCCCACTGTCCACAGCGCATGAAAAAGGGCGCCGTGTTGCCACGGCGCCCGTTGACTCGGGTAAGCGTCTGGAAGTGCTCAGCGGTCGTCGTTGTCGCCGGCCTCGGCCAGCGCCGCACCGACCTCGAGGCCGAGATCGTCGAGGTCGAACTCCTCGCGGGCCGTGACGTTCTCGCCGGCGGCCTGGCGCTGGGCTTCTTCGGCGGAGCGGGCGACGTTCACGGTCACGGTGACCGAGACCTCCGGATGCAGCACGACCGGGAGGGTATGCAGGCCGAGTGTCTTGATCGGGGTGTTGAGCGTGACCTGGTTGCGGTCGACCGAGAAGCCTGCGGCGCTCAGCGCCTCGGCGATGTCGCGGGTCGAGACCGAGCCATAGAGCACGCCGGATTCGCCGGACTGGCGCAGGATCACGACCGACTGGCCGTTCAGGCTCTCGGCGACCGAATCGGCCTCCTGCTTCAGCTCGAGGTTGCGGGTCTCGAGCTGGGCGCGCTGGGTCTCGAAGCGCTTCTTGTTCTCTTCCGTGGCGCGCAGGGCCTTGCCGCGGGCGAGCAGGAAATTGCGGGCATAGCCGTCGCGGACGCGCACGGTCTCGCCCATCTGGCCGAGCTTGGCGACACGTTCGAGCAGGATCACTTCCATGGGTCTTCTCCTTCAGAGTTCGTAATCGAGGGTCTTGGGCAGGCGTGGGTTTCAGGCAGCAGGCGACGTCGGCGGTTTGCGCCGACGAAGGTCGATCAGCGCGTCGGCGATGCCGAGCAGCGCGAGGAACGGAAAGACGGTGACCAGCATGATCACCAGCGCGAGATAGAGAGCGAACAGGGTCGGCGACCGCCAGGCCTTGCCGCGACTGAGATCGTGCACGGCGGTGAGGCCGGCGAGGCCAAAGGCGGCGATCAGCGCCCCGGCCAGGGCCGCTCCGGCCAGGCCGATGAAGCCACCGACGACGCTCAGCAGGATGCCACCAACGAGCCAGGCAACGGCCACGGTCGGCAGGCGCGTAGCTGGGATGAAAGGCCAAGGCCGCGGCAGTCGGCCGGAGAGCTGTACGGCCTTCGCGGCCAGCCAGAGATTGGCGACGATCATCGGCACGAAGGAAGCGCCGGCGGCGACCGGGACGAGGAGGGCGAGCTGTGCTGCGAGCTCGCCGGCATCGACGCCGGGCGGCAAGCGCACGACCGGGCTGATGCCCTCGCCACCGCTGAACAGGAGCTGCAGCCCATGCGTCATCACGCGGTGATAGGTCTCGAAGTCGGTCGAGATCGCCATTGCGCCACCAACCGTCACCAACGTCGCGACGGCGGCGATCCAGACGAGCAGGCGCCCGAGCGGATACCATTCGCTCGTACCCGTTTCGTCGGTGCGCGCCAGCAAGGCGAGATAGGCGATCCACCAGGCCGGCAACGCCGCCCCGATAGCGAAGGCGAGTCCCAGCGAGAGCTTGAGCACGACGGTGACGGCGATCGTTCCGGCGGCGACCGCGACCAGTCCGGCGCGGTGGTTCCAGCCGAGCGCCGCGATGAAGACCGGGAGCGGCGCGACATAAGACAACAGCAGCGCCAGCGGCGATCCGGTGATCACCACTGTGAACAGAAGGGCTGAGACCAGCCCGGCGCCGATGCCGACGATTGGTAGCATATCCGTCCTGCTGTCCCGCTGCTCGAAAGGGCAGGGTGAGAGGCTGTCGCCTCAACATACCAGACGGGGTTTCACCGCCTGGCGACTCGAAAGCATCGGCCCGAAAAGTGGAAAAGCCGATGCTATAGGCCTATGTCAGATCGAAGACCCGGCGGCGCTGGGCGCCGCCGGGGAAATCCTCACCCGCTCAGCGGATGACGTAGGGCAGCAAGCCGAGGAAGCGGGCGCGCTTGATCGCCTGGGCGAGCTCGCGCTGCTTCTTGGCCGAAACGGCCGTGATGCGCGACGGCACGATCTTGCCGCGCTCGGAGATGTAGCGCGAAAGCAGGCGCACATCCTTGTAGTCGATCTTCGGCGCGCCCTCGCCCGAGAACGGGCAGGACTTGCGGCGGCGGAAGAAGGGGCGGCGGGCGCCGGCAGATGCAGTCGACATGCTCAGGCCTCCCCGGCAACGGTTTCGGTGGCTTCGTCTTCACGACGCGGGCGCTCGCGGCGCGGGCCACGGTCACGGTCGAAGCGGTCGCCGCCCGGGCCGCGATCGAAGCGATCGCTGCGCTCGTCGCGGTCGCGCTTCTGCAGCATGACCGACTGACCTTCCTCGAGTTCCTCGACGCGGATGGTCATGAAGCGCAGCACGTCCTCGTTGATGCGCATCTGGCGCTCCATCTCGGCCACGGCGGCCGCGGGAGCGTTGATGTTCAGGAGCGAGTAGTGCGCCTTGCGGTTCTTCTTGATGCGATAGCCCAGCGACTTCACACCCCAGTACTCGACTTTGGGGATGGAACCGCCATTCGCCTCGATAATGCCCTTGAACTGCTCGACAAGGGCCTCGACCTGCTGCGCGCTGACATCTTGCCGCGCGAGCAGAACGTGCTCGTACAATGCCATGGATGGCCTTTCTTCGTTCACCGGTTTCGTTCGACGCGGAGCCCTCCGAGCCCTGGATAAAGGCCCGACAGGATTTCTTCGAAGGCGGAGACACGGGACGGCGGCCCTCCAAGAACGAGGAGCCTGCGAAACGCTTCCTGGGGAATCGCTTCGCCGTCCGTTCAGCCTCCGGCCGAACAAACCGAGGCGGTCGTTACATCGTGGCGGCGTGCCATGCAAGCCGAAAACATCGGAAAACGTCGATGCAAGTCGACTTTCGTCACGTAAACGCCTTGACTTGGCCGGCTGCACGGTGCGAGTGCGCCCAAACTTGTTAACCAAGCATCATTTTTGGGACCATTGCGACATGGCCACGGCTTTCATCTTTCCAGGGCAGGGTTCGCAGGCGGTCGGCATGGGCAAGGCGCTTGCCGAAGCCTTCCCGGTAGCGCGCGCCGTCTTCGACGAGGTCGACGCCGCGCTCGCGCAGAAGCTCTCCACCCTGATGTGGGAAGGCCCGGCCGAGGAGCTGACCCTGACCGCCAACGCTCAGCCGGCCCTGATGGCGGCAAGTCTTGCTGCGATCCGCGTGCTCGAGGCCGAGGCGGGCCTTTCGCTCAAGAACGACGCCGCTTTCGTCGCCGGCCATTCGCTCGGTGAATATTCGGCACTGGCTGCGGCCGGCACCTTCTCGATCGGCGATGCGGCCCGGCTGCTGCGCATCCGCGGCGACGCCATGCAGAAGGCTGTGCCGGCCGGTGAGGGGGCGATGGCGGCGCTGCTTGGCGTCGAGCTCGACCAGGCCCGTGCCATCGCTGCCGATGCCGCCGAGGGCCAGGTCTGCCAGGTGGCCAACGATAATGGCGGCGGCCAGGTCGTGCTCTCGGGCGCCAAGGCGGCGGTCGAACGGGCTATCGCGCTCGCTGGCGAGCGCGGCGTGCGTCGCGCCATGCTCCTGCCGGTCTCCGCGCCATTCCACTGCGCCTTGATGCAGCCGGCCGCCGAAGCGATGCAGGCGGCGCTGGCCGAGGTTTCGATGCAGGCTCCGGTCGTGCCCGTCATGGCCAATGTCGGCGCGGCCCCGCTCAGCGATCCGGCCGCGATCCGCGCCTCGCTGGTGGCGCAGGTCACTGGTACGGTGCGCTGGCGCGAATGCGTCGAGGCGATGGCGGCTAGCGGCGTGAGCCAGTTCTACGAGGTCGGCTCAGGCAAGGTGCTCGCTGGCCTGGTCAAGCGCATCGCCACGGGAACCGCGGCGGCGTCGATCGGATCTCCGGACGACATCGCCGCGTATAAGGCCCAGAAGGGCTGAACGGCGCAAAAGCCGGACAAGGGAGGCAATATGCTCGATCTGACGGGAAAAAAGGCGCTGGTCACCGGCGCCACCGGCGGTCTCGGCGGCGCCATTGCGCGGCGGCTTCATGCCCAGGGCGCGACCGTCGCCCTGTCCGGTACGCGGGTCGAGGCGCTGGAGGCGCTGGCAAAGGAGTTGGGCGAGCGGGCCGAAATCACGCCCTGTGATCTGTCCAACCGCGATTCGGTCGAGGCACTGGTGCCGGCGGCCGAAGCCAAGCTCGGCGGGCTCGACATCCTCGTCAACAATGCCGGCGTGACCCGCGACAACCTCTTCATGCGCCTGAAGGACGAGGACTGGGATCTGGTGCTCGCCGTCAATCTCACCGCGGCCTTCCGGCTCTCTCGCGCGGCGGTGAAGAGCATGATGCGCCGACGCTATGGCCGCATCGTCTCGATCGGCTCGGTTGTGGGCACGAGCGGCAATCCAGGGCAAGGCAACTACGCTGCCTCCAAGGCCGGCCTGATCGGCATGTCGAAGTCGCTGGCCGCGGAAGTGGCGAGCCGCAACATCACCGTCAATGTCGTCGCACCGGGCTTCATCGAGTCGCCCATGACCGAAGTGCTGAACGAGAAGCAGCGCGAGGGTATTCTCGCCGACGTTCCGATGGGCCGGCTCGGGCAGGGAGCGGACATTGCTGCCGCTGTCGCCTATCTCGCCAGCGCCGAAGCCGGTTACATCACCGGGCAGACCCTGCACGTCAACGGTGGAATGGCAATGATCTGAGCCGGTTAGGCTGGCCTTTTTACTCATCTAAAGGTATGGGCTGCGCTCTCGCCAGCCTATTACGAGTGTGTTAATGACCCAGCCGGCCAAGCGCCGACCGACATTCTTGGGACTTGACGCCGGCCCGGTTGTTGCGTTTGTGCAGCCATGAACTCCCGGCGTGGTTCGCCGCCAGGCGAAGGTCCGAGCCGGGAAATCAGTTTTCACCCACGCGTCGCTTTCAGCGGTGTGTTTTCGAGTTTGAGGGAAAGACCCATGAGCGATGTCGCCGAGCGCGTGAAGAAGATCGTGATCGAGCACCTCGGCGTTGAGCCGGAGAAGGTTGTCGAAGGCGCCAATTTCATTGAGGACCTCGGTGCGGACAGCCTCGACACCGTCGAGCTGGTCATGGCTTTCGAGGAAGAGTTCGGCGTCGAGATCCCCGACGACGCGGCCGAGACGATCGTGACCGTCGGCGACGCGGTCAAGTTCTTGTCGAAGTCGGCCTGACAAGGCCTTGGTCCCGGCGCGCTGGAGCCGGATGATTTCAGTTGGAATTGCAAGGCGATTCCAACTGAAATCTGAATCCGCCTCTCATCAAACGTGGGAGCAGGATTCATGCGAAAACCGGTTTCCACGTTTTTGCATCCTGCTCCAGCGCGCCGAGGCTGAATTGAGGAAGACCGATGCGGCGTGTCGTCGTCACCGGACTGGGGATGGTGACACCGCTTGGTTGCGGGGTTGAACCGAGCTGGTCGCGCATTCTGGCTGGCGAAAGTGGCGCCTGCCCTATCACTACCTTCGACGTGTCCGACCTGCCGGCGCAGATCGCCTGTATTGTTCCACGCGGCGACGGCTCGAACGGCACCTTCAATCCCGACGATTGGATGGAGCCGAAAGAGCAGCGCAAGGTCGACGATTTTATCATTTTTGCCATGGCTGCGGCGACGCAAGCGTTGCGGGATTCCGGCTGGAAGCCAGAGAGCTATGAGGACCAGATCGCGACCGGTGTCGCCATCGGCTCCGGCATCGGCGGGCTGGGCGGCATCTACGAGGCCTCGCTGCTCCTGAAGGAGCGCGGTCCGCGCCGACTGTCGCCCTTCTTCATTCCCGGGCGCCTCAGCAATCTCGCCGCCGGCTATGTCTCGATCGAACATGGCTTGAAGGGACCGAACCACGCGGTCGTCACCGCCTGCTCGACCGGCGCCCATGCCATTGGCGATGCGGCCCGCATGGTTGCGCTCGGCGATGCCGAGGTCATGCTGGCGGGCGGTGCTGAATCCGCGGTCAACCGTATCGGTATTGCCGGCTTCTGTGCCTGCCGGGCATTGTCGACCGGCTTCAACGAGACCCCCGAGAAGGCCTCGCGCCCTTATGACAGGGATCGCGACGGCTTTGTCATGGGCGAGGGCGCTGGCGTCGTCGTGCTCGAGGAGCTGGAGCACGCCAGGTCGCGCGGCGCGCGCATCTATGCCGAGATCATCGGCTATGGCATGTCGGGCGATGCCTATCATATCACCTCGCCCTCCGAGGATGGTGACGGCGCCTATCGCTGCATGCAGGCAGCGCTGAAGCGGGCTGGCCTGCGCGCCTCGGATGTCGACTACATCAACGCCCATGGTACCTCGACCCAGGTCGGTGACGAGATCGAGCTGCGCGCCGTCGAACGCCTGCTCGCCAACGCTCCGAATCGACCGGCCATGTCCTCGACCAAATCGGCGACCGGCCATCTGCTCGGTGCTGCCGGCGCGATCGAGGCGATCTTCTCGATCCTGGCCATCCGCGATCAGGTCGTGCCGCCGACGATCAATCTCGACAATCCCTCCGTCGAGACCGAGCTCGATCTGGTGCCGCACAAGGCAAAGAAGCGGAAGGTCGACATCGCTCTGTCGAACTCGTTCGGTTTCGGCGGGACCAACGCCTCGCTGGTGATGCGTCGCTTCGTCGACTGACGACAAGCGCGCTTTCGCCACAATTTTCGCTAGCCTGTCGCCGCCGTCGTGCCAGTATGCGGCCGGCGTTGCCACTAGATCGGATCGACGCCGGCATCGCCGGTCGCGATGTCAGGGAATCGGGCGAAAGCATCATGAGTCAGCCGCCTCGCGTCGCGCCGAGGAGTCCAAACGAGGCGTTGAAACCTGTCGCACCGCCGGCTCCACCGCCGAAGGTGCGCAAGCGGCGGCGTTCGCCCTTCATCGGCTTGCTCAGTGGACTGTTCACCGCGACCCTCGTCCTGGCCGGTGTCGTCGGTGGCGGCGTCGCCTATCTCGACAGCCGCAGCAAGGCGCCGGGCCCACTCGCCACAGATCGCGTGCTGATCATCCCAAAGGAGAACGGGGTGACGGAGATTGCCGAGTTGCTGCAGCGCGAGGGGCTGATCGAGCACCCCTGGGCCTTCAAGGTCGCGGCGTTCACCTCGGGCAAGGCCGCCAGCCTGAAGGCCGGCGAATACCTGTTCAAGGCGCGCGCCAGCCAGAAGGAGATCCTCGACGTCATCGCCGAGGGCAAGGCGGTCGAGCATTCCATCACCATCCCCGAGGGGCTGACGAGCGAGCAGATCATGGCCCGCCTGCAGCAGAGCGATCTGCTCACGGGCGACGTCATCCAGGTGCCGCGCGAAGGCCAGATCCTGCCCGATACCTACAAGTTCCAGCGTGGCTCGACACGCCAGGCCATCGTCGACCGGATGACTCGCGACCAGCGCCGCATCCTCAACGAGGTCTGGGCCAAGCGCCCGGCCGATCTGCCGATCAAGACGCCGCAGGAACTGGTGATCCTCGCCTCGATCGTCGAGAAGGAGACCGGCCGTGCCGACGAGCGGCCGCGCGTCGCAGGTGTCTTCATCAATCGGATGAACCGAAAGATGAAGCTGCAATCCGACCCGACGATCGTCTACGGGCTCGTCGGCGGCAAGGGCACGCTCGGACGCGGAATTACGCGCCCCGAGATCACCCAGGCGACGCCCTACAACACCTATGTGATCGAAGGCCTGCCGCCAGGGCCGATCGCCAATCCGGGCCGCGCGGCACTCGAGGCGGTGGTCAACCATTCGCGGACCAAGGACCTCTATTTCGTCGCGGACGGCAGTGGCGGGCACGCTTTCGCCGAGAGCCTGGAGCAGCACAACCGCAACGTCGCGCGCTGGCGCCAGGTCGAGTCGGCCCGCCGCGAGGCCGGCCGCCCGCCGGTCGACGGCGGTGTCGACCGGGCCGAGCCGCCACCGGCGACCGACCAGCGCACCGAAGCGCCTGCCGCCACCCGGCAAGATGGCCAGGCCGCGACGGCGCCCGGTCAGGCCGAGCCGGAGAGCTTCCCGGTTCCGGGCAACCGCCGCGCCGCGGCCGGCCAACCCGTGCAGGCTGGCGCGGCCGCTGGGCCTGCCGGGACACGGGCCCGCGCCTTCGACGCCTCCGAAGGCACTGCCCGGGATCCGCTGCTGAACAAGACCTTCGACCTCAACAGCCCCAAGCAGGTGCCCCCGCTGAAGCCCTGACAGATCTTTCCACATCTCGCGCTTGTGGACGTCGCCGGCCCTGAATAGGGTCCGCGCGCAACGCGAGAAGGAAAACGGCGGCCGATGGCGATCGAGAGTATGACGGGGTTCGCGCGCGAGGCCGGTACATCCGGAGCGCACGCCTTTGCCTGGGAGGTCCGCAGCGTCAACGGCCGCGGCCTCGATGTCCGCGTTCGCGTCCCGACCGGTTTCGACAGCTTTTCCGAAGCGGCGCGCAAGCAGTTCTCTGCTGCGTTCACCCGCGGAACCCTCCACATCAGCCTGACCATCACCAGCGAAGCTTCAGCCCCGCGCCCGCGCATCAACCAGGAGGCGCTCGCCGCCCTGATCGACGCCACGAGCCAGGTGCAGCTACCGACCGGTATTGCCCCGGCGACGCTCGATGGTCTGCTGGCGATCCGCGGCGTGGTCGAGATATCCGAGGAGAGCGGAGATGCTTTTTCGACGCTCGAAAAACCGGTGCTCGCCGCGCTTGCGGACACGATCGTGGCGCTGAAGCAGGCGCGGCTCGCCGAAGGGCGGGCACTCGAGGCGATCATCAATGGTCACCTCGACACCATCGCCCGCCTCACCATCGCGGCTGAATCCCATCCCGGTCGCAGCGCCGAGGCGATCCGTTCGCGACTCGCGGCACAGGTCACGGCCCTGCTGGAGGCGAGCACCGCGCTTGAGCCGCAGCGCCTGCATCAGGAAGCTGCGCTGCTGGCGGTCAAGGCCGATATCCGCGAGGAGATCGACCGGCTCCACGCTCATGTCGCAGCGCTCCGCGAACTACTTGTTCAGGGCGGGCCGATCGGCCGCAAGCTCGACTTCCTGGCGCAGGAGTTCGGTCGCGAGGCGTCGACGCTTTGCGCCAAGGCGGGCGATCCCGGCCTGTCGCGGATCGGGCTCGAATTGCGCACGACCGTCGACCAGCTGCGCGAGCAGGTCCAGAACGTGGAGTGATGGCGATGGTCGATCCTACCCGCCCGGCCCGCCGCGGCCTCATGCTGATCCTGTCGTCGCCGTCCGGCGCCGGCAAGTCGACGCTGACCCGGACCTTGTCACAGAGGGAAACCAATCTCGACCTCTCGATCTCGGTGACGACGCGCGGGAAGCGCCCCTCCGAGATGGACGGCGTCCATTACCGCTTTATCGATCGCGATGCCTTCGACCTGCTGCGCCAGCGCGATGAGCTGCTGGAGTGGGCCGAGGTCCACGGCAATGGCTACGGCACGCCGTGCAAGCCCGTCGAGGAGGCGTTGAAGGCTGGCCGCGACGTGCTGTTCGACATCGATTACCAGGGCACGCAGCAGATCCTCGAGAAGGCGCGCGAGGACGTCGTCGCGATCTTCATCCTGCCGCCCTCCATGGCCGAGCTGCGCTCGCGGCTGGTCCGGCGTGCAGAGGACGCGCCGGAGGTGATCGCGCGCCGGCTCGACAATGCCCGCGACGAGATCGCGCGCTGGAGCGTCTACGATTATGTCATCGTCAATGACGATTTTGGCGCCGCCTATGAATCGGTTCGTTCGATCCTGGCGGCCGAGCGGCTGAAGCGCAGCCGCGCGGTCGGCATGGCGGCCTTCGTCGAGACCTTGCTCGCCGAGAAGGTCGGCTGATCAGCTGCGTGGGGCCGACGCCAGCGCGTTGGCGAGCGCGACGAAGCCGCTGACTGAAACCTCCTCGGCCCGCATGGTCGGCGATAGTCCGGCTGCTTCGATCATCGCCGCAGGATCGGCGAGCACGGCCTTGAGGCTCTGGCGCAGCATCTTCCGCCTCTGGCCGAACGCGGCGAGCGTGACCCGTTCGAGCAGCCGGCGATCGCATGGCTCAGGATTCTGCCGCGGCACCAGCTGAACGATCGAGGAGGTGATCTTGGGCTGCGGCACGAAGGCGGTCTTCGGCACGTCGAACAGGATCTTCGTCTCGCAGCGCCAATTGGCGAGCACGGCGAGCCGGCCATAGGCAGCGCGCTGTTCCGGTGTCGCGACGATGCGTTCGGCCACCTCGCGCTGGAACATCAGCGTCAACGATATCCACCAGGGCGGCCAGGGCTCGGCGCTGAGCCAACCCACCAGCAACGGCGTGCCGATATTATAGGGCAGGTTGGCGACGATCCGCGCCTGGCTGCCGCCGAGCAGGCCGGAGAGGTCGACAGCGAGCGCATCGCCATCGACGACATCGAGACGCCCCGGATAGTGGGCGCCGATCTCGGCCAGCGCCGGCATGCAGCGTCGGTCGCGCTCGATAGCGATGACCCGGCCTGCGCCGTTCGCCAGCAGGGCGCGGGTGAGTCCGCCGGGGCCAGGACCGATCTCGACGATGGTCTGACCGTCCAGCGGGCCGGCGGACCGCGCGATCCGGCCGGTCAGGTTGAGGTCGAACAGGAAGTTCTGGCCGAGTGCCTTCTGCGCCATCAGCCCATGGCGCTCGACCACCTCGCGCAGCGGCGGCAACCCGTCCGGAGAGATGGCGCTCATGCGGGAGTCTTGCTTTCGGCTGCAGCCATGCGGGCCGCAAGCTTAAGCGCCGCGCACAGGCTGTCCGGCCGGGCGATGCCCTTGCCGGCAATGTCGAACGCCGTGCCGTGGTCCGGCGAGGTTCGGATGAAGGGCAAGCCGAGCGTGACGTTGACGCCCTCGTCGAAGGCGATCGTCTTGATCGGGATCAGCGCCTGGTCGTGATACATGCCGAGCGCCACGTCGTAGCCGGTACGGGCCCGGGCATGGAACAGGGTGTCGGCCGGATAGGGGCCGCTGGCATCGATGCCGAGCCTTCGCAGCTGTTCGACTGCGGGGGCGATCACCGCCGCATCCTCCTTGCCGAGAGCACCGCCTTCGCCCGCGTGAGGGTTGAGGCCGCACAGGGCCAGCCGAGGCCGCAAGATGCCGAAGCGGCGCTCGAGGTCGGCGGCCGCGATCCGGCCGGTCTCGACGATCAACTCCGTCGTCAGCTGCCCCGGCACCGCCGCCAGGGGGATATGGATGGTGACCGGAATGACCGCGAGCCCTTCCGACCAGATCATCATCACCGGCCGCGGTGTCGCCTTTCGGCCACGGCCCGCCAGCTCGGCCAGGAACTCGGTATGGCCAGGGTGCTGGAAACCGGCGGCATAGAGCACGCTCTTGGCGATTGGATTGGTGACGAGCGCTGCGGCCTGCCCGGCCTCGACAGCCTCGACCCCGCGCTCGATCGCTTCGATCACGCCGCCGGCGTTGGCGGGATCGGGAAATCCGGATCGCGCTGGCGAGCTATTGTCGAGCTCGATCACAGGCAGGGCGGTCGCGAAGCAGGCTTCGGCCTCATCCCAGCCGACACTGCGCAACTGCACCTGGAGGCCGAGCCGCTCCGCCAAACCCGTTAGCGCCATAGCACTGCCAAGATAGGCGAAGGGCGGAATGGAGCGCTCCTCACGCTGCCTCCAGGCGGCGAGCGCCAACTCTGGGCCGATCCCGGCAGGATCGCCCTGAGTCAGAGCCAGGAGACGCTGGCTCAAGCGCGGTCCCATTCAGCGGCTTTGGAAAACGCCAGCATGGGCGCCATCAATTGCTGGACGCGACACCGTCGCCGGAGCTGCTCGCACCCAGGTTCTGCGAATAACTGATCTCGCCGAGCGTGCGCAGCTCGAGACGGAACATGACCGTCCGCGTATCCTTCGCCGAGCCCGCCTGCCTGTCGGCATAGGACTGCGAATAGGTCACGTCGAAGATCGTGCACTCATCCTGATAGCGCAGGCCGAGCGAAGCCGCCGCCGTCTGGAACGGGCCCGTGTTCGGATAGATCGGGTTCGGGGTGCTGGCCGGGTTCGCCATGTAGGCCGACACCGCGTCGCGATAGCGCTCGCGATCGTACTTGAACTTGTCGAGATCGAACAGAACGCTGCCGCGCACGCTCCAGTACTGGGCGAACGAGACGGACTGGGTGAGGCTGAGACCTTCGCGGCGGCGCGGGATGCCCAGATCGGGCTGCGGCTCGTAGCGGCTGTAGCCGACCGTCGTCGTCAGGAACCGGTAGTTGAACGCGGCGGAGGCGTCGACACGCTGCGCCTCGAAGGTCGACTCGTCGAAACGCCCACCTGCCTGCAGCAGCAAGCCCTTGAACGGTTGAAGCTGTGCCTTGGCGACATAGTCGGAGCGGCGGGTGTCCAGGCCCGAGTTGAGGCCGGTATTCGCCAGGTCACCGCTGGCATAGGAGTTGCGGCCGCCGAGCTGGTAGGATTGGCCGAACAGCAAGTTCGCGTAGGATTCCTTGCCGAACGTGCCGCTATAGCGCAGGCCGATATTGGCCCGGCTGCCGCCCTCGACCCGGTCGTATCCGGAGAACTTGTTCCATTCGAACAGGTTGGTGTCGTCGAAGACGAGACTCTGCGAATCTTCGTTGGCGACGCGCAGGCTGTTCGTCTCGTTCGGGCGCGCCACGACCTGCGCGACCGGCTCGAGAATATGCGTTCCCCAGGAGGTCGAGGCGACGAAGGGGAACCGGTACATCAGGCCGATCGCCGGCATCGCGCGGCCGAACACCTCGTCCGAGACGTCGGCTATCGTGCTGACATTGGCGTTGGTGTAGCTGGTGGTGTTCGGGTTGAGCGAGAACACGTCCGCTCTCAGCGAGGCATAAGGTGTCCAGACCTGACCGATCGGATCGACGAAGTTGCGCCGCCAATCGACCTCGGCAGTGGCGCGCGCGATCGAGCCAGCGAGGCCGGTCACGAGGCATTGCCCCTTCTGATAGACCGCGCAGCCGTCGAACAGTGAATAGCTCGGAGTGTTGATCAGGTAGTTCTTCTGGAGCGGCAGTTCCTTGAAGGAAGCCGCCTCGCGCGTCAGATGCGTCAGATTGACGGTGAACGACAGCTCGCCGCCGATCATCGACGGCTTGTGGATCCGCCGGTTGTAGTCGACGACCGGCCCGACGACCGGCTGCTGCTTCTGCCAGTCGTAATAGGTCAGCGGCTGGAAGTAGTAGCCGCGCATGTCGAACCAGGCGTTCGCCGTCTGGCCGTTGAGCGAGACGGTCGAGGTCGATTCCTGCAGATAGGTCGACGCGGTGATGCTCTCGCTGCGGATCCGGTAGTTCTTGAAGAAGAACCGGTCGGTCGCGGCCGCGACGTCCCAGCTGAAGTTCCAGCGCGGATTGATGAACACCTTGCCGGAGCTCTCGACCGAGCCGCGGAACTCGTCGTCACCGGCACCGAAGGGGCTCGGCAGGAAAGCCTCCTTTTCCTGCTGGAAGATGCCGGCGGCGCGGATGTTGTACGAGCCGTTGACGAAACGATGCCGCCACTCGACCTCACCGAGCAGGCCCTGGCGCGAAAGATAGGTCGGCGTCACCGTCAGATCGTAGTTCGGCGCGAGATTGATGAAATAGGGCAGGCCGACGCCATAGCCGAGCGCCGAGGTGTTGATGAACTTTGGCGCCAGGAAGCCGGTCTTGCGCTTAACGGTCGCGTCCGGCCCCGACATGTACGGGATATAGGCGATCGGGATGCCGGCGAACTCCAGCCGGGCCTCCTCGTAGTAGATCATCTGCTCGGACTTCTTGTGGATGATCCGGGCAGCGCGCACCTGCCAGAACGGCGGGCGCTCGGGTTGATCGACGCAAGGCTCGCAGGCCGTGTAGATGCCCTTGTCGAAGACGAAGACCTCGCCGTCGGTACGCTCGGCGCGCGGCGCCGAGAACCGCGTCTTGTCGGTGTTCACCACGCGCAGCGAATCGATGAAGCCGTCGCGGAAGTCGTCGGTCAGGTTGAAACGGTCGCCGGTGATCACCGTGCCATTGGATTCGGTGATGCGGGCGTTGCCGGTCGCGACCACGCGCTTGCTCTGGCGGTCATAGACGACGCGATCGGCCTCGATCGTACGGCCCTGATAAAGAATCTGGACATCGCCGACCGCGGAAACCGTGTTGTTGTCCTTGTCATAGACGAGCTCGCGCGCGTCGACGACCATGCGCTCCTGCGGCTTGGCCGCCGGAGTTTGGGCATAGGCCAGGCTCGTCCAGCCGAGGACCGGGGCAAGTGTCGTTGCCAGCGCGGTCGCAGCTGCAAGGCGCGTGATGCGTCTTAGGCCGGAAGCCATGAACTCAATCCAAAATTAACCATAGCCACCGTATTCTCAGCCGTCTTCCTGATGGAGGAGGGCGAGCGCGCCGAGCAGCGTGCCCACGATCGCGGGCAGCCAAGCGGCCACCGAGGCATTGACGATGCCCGATGAGCCCAATTCCTCAGATAACTGTGTCGCCACATAGAGCATGAACCCGGCCGCGACGCCACCTACCACCAATCTCGTCACACCACCAAACCGGAAAAATCTTAAGGAAACGGATGCCGCGACCAAGATCATGGCGATCAGCAGGAGCGGCCGTGCCTTGAGGGATTCATAGCGCAGCTCGTAGCGTGTCGTATCAAGCCCGGCCTTGCGGGTCCGGTCGAGTACGGCCGGCATCGACCAGAACCCGACAGAATCGGGCGGCGTGAAACTTTGTCGCACCTGGTCGGGCTCCAGCGTCGTCGCGATCAGGTATGTCGAGTACGTCTGTGGCTCTTCCGTGGCGGACGTGACCCGAGCCTCCGACAATTCCCAGTAGCCGTGATAGAGCACAGCCTGCTTCGCTTCTATGCGTTCGCTGAAGCCGCCATCGGGGGAGAAGGTGAAGAACGCGACCTGGGCGAGCCCCACGCCGTCTCCCAGAGCCGCGGCGGCGCGGATGATCGCCTGGCCGTCCATGCTGCGCTGGCGAATCCAGATCTCCTTGCCGCCGACGATCTGCCCGGTCCGGGCGAAGAGCGAGGCCTCCAGCGCGGTGGCGCGCTGCTTCAGCTCGGCGGCGACCGGATTGTAGATTCCGATCGAGACGAGGCCGACCGCGCCTGCGACCAGCGCTGCCGGCTGCAGGAATTGCCAGGCCGAGATGCCGACCGAGCGGGCAACGACCAGCTCGAGCTTCCGGCTGAGATTGAGCAGGGCGAACATGCCGCCGAACAGCACCGCGAACGGGAAGATCTGCTCTGCCACCGAGGGTGCCCGGTAGAGCGCGAGTTGGATGATGCTCGGTGTCGTCGCCGTCGGGGAATCGCCGGCACGCCGCATCAGCTCGACGAAGTCGAGCGTCGCGATCAGGAAGAAGAAGGTGCCGAACACACTCAGGATCGCGCGCAGGAAGCGCTGCGTCAGATAGCGGCCGAAGGTCTTGAACAGCAGCATCAGGCGCGCCGGAAACGTGCTGCGAGGGCAACGAAGGGTGCGATCAGCGGCTCCGTCAGCTGGTCGATGAGGACACGGGTTCGTGAGCCGAAGCCGATGGCGAAGGCCGACAGGAGGATCGTTCCGATCGGCAGGATGTAGAGCAGGGCGGCAGCCAGAGGAGAACGCACGCTGGCGGTCCAGGCGGCATAAGCGCCGATCCTGATGGCGCCGACTAGGAGGATGGCGATCTGGATCGCGGCGGCGCGGCCCTGGCGGGTGGTACGCGCCTCGCCGAGAATGGCGAAGGCGACCAGCATAAAGGCGATCGGGTAGAGCGGCGCCGACAGGCGATTGTGCAGCTCCGCCCGGAAGCGGCCTTCCTGGAGCTTGTAGTAGGGTTCGTTCGGGTTCTGCGTCAGCAGCGCCCAAGTGGTGCGTTCGCGCGGCTTGTAGATGACCTTGTCGCCGTCACCACTGCCGGCGCCGTCGGAATCGCCCGTCAGCGCGGAGAGATTGAGCGCATAGCGTTCGAACGAGATGATCGAGCTCGAGTTCTGGCTGCGGCTCTCGCGCTGGATCGTTCCCTTCTCCAGCATCAAAAAGCTGTTTCCGTCGGCCTCGGCCGACTGGCCGCGCTCGGCGATGTAGACGGCAGGCTGGTTGGGATCGCGTCGATCCTGCATGAAGATGCCGAGCAGGGCCTGTCCCTGCTTCTCGCGATAATGGAAGGTGACGCCGGAATCGAGCGAGACGAACTGGCCTTCCTTGATCACGTTCGCGACGAAGTCGGCACGGATCAGGGTGATGAGGTCGCGCAGCGCCCGGAAGCCGGCCGGCATCACCCCCAGCGATATCCAGCCGACCAAAGCGGAGGTTATCAGGGTCAGCACGATGAAGGGCCGCGTCAGCCGACGCGGGGGGACGCCCGCGGCGTTCATCACGATCAGCTCGGAATCGCTGTTGAGCTTGTTGAGCGTGTAGAGCGTCGCCATGAACAAGGCGACCGGCGCGATGCCCGCGATCAACGCCGGCAGCGAGAGCAGGGTCACGGTGAAGAAGATCACCAGCGTCTGGCCCTTGCCGGTGATGAGGTCGACCTCACGCAGCGCCTGCGTGACCCAGATCACGCTCGTCAGGCCGACCAGCAGAATCACTGCCGCACCGGCGGCGATCTTCAGGATATAGCGGTCGAGAAGTCCGAAGCGCACGCGGTGACGATCCTGGGCCGGCGGTCGTTTGAGCCCGTTCCGATCAGCTTGTATCGCAAGCTGTCGGAAAAACGGTCTCAATCTAAAAGTGAGAGACGGATTCACCGATCGGATTGAAACAACCCGATCGGACCCGGCTCTGAAGGCGCTCCCCTTGGACGGCTCGCCTCGAACTCCCTATGGTATAGCTTCGATCATGGCGCAAACGGGAATCGTTTGTGGCCTTTGCGAGCCCCCGCCTCGGTCGGCTCCTTCCGCCAACCCTTCTTCCGCAACCCGTGAGCCTTCGATGTCGCAGCGCCTGAAGCTTGAGGTCAAAGCCCTGAACGCCATTGCCGGGGGGGATCTCGTCATCCTCGTCTCGGACAGGCTGGCGCCCCCAAAGGCGGCAGAGGACTGGATCGGTGCGGGTGCCCATGCCCTGATCGCGCGCGCGGCAGCAGCCGAGCGCTTCAAGGGTAAGGCGCTCTCCGGATCGACGCTGCTCGCACCGGACGGCGCTGGTTACGAGCGCCTGATTCTGGTTGGAACCGGCCCGGCGGCCGAGCGGGACAAGCTTGATTTCGCCGCGCTTGGCGGCGCCATTGCCGGCCGGCTCGGCCACGGCCGCAGTGCCGACGTTATCGCGGCGTTGCCCGAGGGCGAACTCTCTGCCGATGAGATCGCCGAAATCGGACTCGGCCTGCGGCTGAGGAGTTACGTCTTCGATCGCTACAAGACCAAGAGCCGGGACAAGGACCAGTCGGAGCCGAAGACCGTGACCCTGCGCGTCGACGATCCGGCTGCGGTCAAGAAGGCGCTGAAGGCGCGCGACGCCATCGCCAATGGCGTCGAGCTCGCTCGCGATCTCGTGAACGAGCCGCCGAACGTGCTCTTTCCCGAAGAGTTCGCCGAACGGGCCGGCAAGCTCGAGAAGCTCGGTGTCGAGGTCGAGATCCTCGACGAGAAGGAGCTGAAGAAGATCGGCATGCGGGCGCTGCTCGGCGTCGGCCAGGGCTCGCACCGCGAGAGTCGCGTCGTGGTGATGCGCTGGAATGGCGGCGCCAAGGGCGACAAGCCGGTCACCTTCGTCGGCAAGGGCGTGACCTTCGACACCGGCGGCATATCGATCAAGCCGGCCGGCGGCATGGAGGACATGAAGGGCGACATGGCTGGCGCCGCCTGCGTCACTGGCCTGATGCAGGCCCTGGCGGCCCGCAAGGCCAAGGTCAACGCCGTCGGCGTGATCGGCCTGGTCGAGAACATGCCGGATGGCAAGGCTCAGCGGCCGGGGGACATCGTCACCTCGTTGTCGGGCCAGACGATCGAGATCATCAACACCGATGCCGAGGGCCGGCTCGTCCTCGCCGATGTGCTCTGGTACACGCAGGACCGCTTCAAGCCGGTGTTCATGGTCAATCTGGCGACCTTGACCGGCGCGATCCTGGTCGCGCTGGCGCAGGAGAATGCCGGGCTGTTTTCCAACAGCGACGAACTGGCGGAGCGGCTCGTGGTCGCCGGCAAGACGACCGGCGAGACCGTCTGGCGCATGCCGCTCGGCGCGGCCTATGACAAGATGATCGATTCCAAGTTCGCCGATATGAAGAACTCGGCCGGCCGCCATGGCGGCTCGATCACTGCTGCGCAGTTCCTGCAGCGGCATGTCAACGACACGCCATGGGCGCATCTCGACATTGCGGGTACCGGCATGGGCTCGCCGAACAGCGAGACCAACCGCTCCTGGGGCTCCGGCTGGGGCGTACGCCTGCTCGACCGGCTGGTGGCGGACCACTACGAGAGCTGATTCGAACTCTGAGCCGAGGCTCGCAAGGGATTGAGTTGGCTACGTAATGGCTGAAGTCCTGTTCTACCATCTGCAGGCACGCCCGCTCGAGCAGGTCATTCCGACTCTGCTCGAGCGCTCGCTCGCGCGTGGCTGGAAGGTGGTGGTGGAGCTGTCGAGCCGCGAGCGTCTGGCCGCTCTCGACGACAGGCTCTGGACCTATGCGGACGAATCCTTCCTGCCGCATGCGGCGGCGTCCGAGCCGGACGCGGCCACGCATCCGATCGTGCTCACCACGGCCAGCGACAACCCGAATGGCGCGCAAGTTCGCTTCTGCGTTGACGGCGTTCGCATTCCGGACGCATTGGACGCTTACGAGCGCGTCATTCTGATGTTCGATGGCGACGATCCCGATGCGCTCGCCTCGGCGCGCGAAGACTGGAAAAAGCTGCGGACGCTCGGCGTCGCTGCCACCTATTGGCAGCAGGACGAGACTGGCCGCTGGGAGAAGAAAGCGTGAAAATTCCTGTTGCCCTGGGCTTTGTCTCGGTCTTGTCGGCTGCGCTCGCCGGCTGTTCCGTCGACATGGGCGGGTTCTCTTTCGTGTCCGATGAGCGCGGCACCCGCAGCAGCAGCGCAACAGCGCGTGTCTCGACGCAAGAAGCGATGCTGACGCCGGAAGGCGAATGCAGCGCCGATGTATCGCTCGATCCGGCGACACGGCCGTTGCCGAAGGAGATCGCCGTCGGCATCACTGAATGCGAGCTCGTCAGGCTCAAGGCCAAGCGGCCGACCGACGTGCTGATCGGCGACAATGGCCGGGGCCAGCGCGAGGTCCAGGTACTCTATTCCGAGCCGGCCAATCGCGAGATCTACATGTTCACCGATAATCGGCTGAGCCGGATCGTGAAGCCGGGGCAGCCTGAGCAGCAGGGCTGAGCGGCGCGCCGCATGCCCAAGGACAGTCGTCCCGGGCGACCGAAGGGAGACCCGGGACCCATTCCGGAACCTAATCGGGAAGCTCAGGCATGGATCCCGGATCTTCGCTTCGCTGCGTCCGGGATGACCAGCGCTGGGAATCCAAGCTCGCGCCTCAGGCGCTCTCCAACTCCTCGCTCAGCATCAGCCATTCCTCCTCGGCGGCGACCAGAGCCTCCGTCAGCTCGCCGCGCTGGCGCGAGAGCAGCAGCGCCTTGTCCGGTTCGCGCGAGAAGGCGCCGTTGGCGAGCGCGCCGTCGACTTTCTCGATCAGCCCGGTCAGCTTGGCGATACGAGCCTCGGCGAGATTGAGCTTCTGCCGGAGCGGCCCCTGCGCCTGGCGTTTTGCCGCTGCGCCCTTGCGTTCCTCGGCCTTGCCCGCTGCTTCAGCATCGGACTTGCTGCGCTGCGCCGGCTTGTCGCGGCCGAGGACGAAGTCGCGGTAGTCGTCCATGTCGCCATCGAAGTTCTTCACCGTGCCGTCTCCGACCAGCCAGAGCCGGTCGGCGCAAGCCTCGATCAGGAAGCGGTCGTGGCTGACCAGGATGACGGCGCCGGGATAGTCGTTGATCGCCTTGACCAAAGCGGTGCGGCTGTCGATGTCGAGATGGTTGGTCGGCTCGTCGAGGATGAGCAGATGCGGACCACCGAAGGTGGCGATGCCGAGCATGAGGCGCGCCTTCTCGCCGCCGGAGAGGTTCTTGACCGGCGTGTCGGCCTTGTTGGCGGGAAAGCCGGTCTGTGCGGTGCGGGCCCGCACCCTGGCCTCGGGAGCGTCCGGCATCAGCTCGCGGATATGGCCGACCGGCGTGTCCTCCATGCGCAGCTCATCGAGCTGGTGCTGGGCGAAATAGGCCGTCTGCAGCTTCGACGACCGCCGCATTTCGCCCGCGAGCGGCGCAAGACGCCCGCCGATCAGCTTGCAGAAGGTCGATTTGCCGTTGCCGTTTGAGCCGAGCAGGGCAATGCGGTCGTCCGGCGCCAGGCTCAGGTTGAGCCGCGACAGCACCTTGCGCTCGCCATAGCCGGCGCTGGCGCCCTCCAGCACGACCATAGGCGGCGACAGCGGCCGCTCGGGGGCAGGGAAGTTGAAAGGCTGGACGTCGCGATCCTGGACGACCGCGATCTCCTGCATCTTCTCCAGTCGCTTGACGCGTGACTGGGCCTGGCTTGCCTTCGAAGCCTTGGCCTTGAAGCGGTCGACGAAGGATTGCAGGTGCTTGCGCTCGGCGTCCTGCTTCTCGCGCGCCTTGGCGAGATGGGCCTGCTTCTCGGCCCTGAGCTTCTCGAAATCGCTGTAGCCGCCGCGATAGATCGTCAGCTTACCCTGATCGAGATGCAGGATGTGGTCGACGCAGGTGTCGAGCAGCTCGCGATCGTGGCTGACGACGAGGACAGTATGCGGATAGCGCTCGAGATAGTCGTAGAGCCAGAGCGTGCCTTCGAGATCGAGATAGTTGGTGGGCTCGTCGAGTAGCAGAAGATCGGGCTCGGAGAACAGCACGGCTGCGAGCGCGACGCGCATCCGCCAGCCGCCCGAGAAATCGGAACAGGGCCGCTGCTGCGCTGCCTCGTCGAAGCCGAGCCCGTGCAGCACTGTCGCGGCACGCGCCGGTGCGGAATGGGCGCCGATATCGGCGAGCCGGGTCTCGATTTCGGCGATCCGCATCGGATCGGTCGCGGTCTGCGCCTCCCGCATCAGAGCGGCGCGCTCGACGTCGGCAGCTAGCACGACCTCGATCAGCGTTTCAGGCCCGCCGGGAGCCTCCTGCGCCACGCCGCCGATGCGCATGCCCCTGGGCAGGGCGACATTGCCGCCCTCCGGGGATAGGTCGCCGGTGATGATGCGGAACAGCGTCGTCTTGCCGGTGCCGTTCCGGCCGACAAGGCCGACGCGCGAGCCGGTGGGCAGGAAAGCACTGGCCTTGTCGAGCAGGAGGCGCTCGCCGAGGCGATAGGTGATGTCATTGAGGGTCAGCATGGCGAGCGGGGTTTAGCGCGCTTTCGATCCGTCTGGAAACCGCAGAAGGAGAGAAATGACCGCGATCGGTGCGCGGCGTTTTGGCTGCCTTTGGGGCAGGGCCACGATTTCTCCATGTTTCCGCCATGGCAGGGTCGGGCGTTCAGCGCAGGCAGGGGCTGGGGTAACGCACTGATTCGCAAAGAGGATCCATGCAGTTCGGCTCTCTGGTCCGGCGCCCGCGCCGGGTATCGCTCGCAGCTGTCGTCGTCGCGCTGCTCACTCTGGTCCTCGGCAGCGCCGCGGCGCTCGCCGCTCTCGCGCCGATGCCCGGCGCCCTGTGAGGCGGTTGCGGCGCGTCACGGGCTTCAAGCAACGTTAACCGCGCTCGTGTTGGCTCTCCTGGCGCAATCGACGTCGGGCGGAGACCTGATTCGTGTTCAGTCTCAGGATCAGGCTTCCGGTCGCGATGCTGGCTTTGGCCCTGCTCGCGGCATTGGCCGTTGGCTCGTCCGCTTATCTTGCCGTGTCGAGCTGGGCGCAGGGCGCGGTGCGCGAGCGCATGCACAACCTGGTCGAGAGCCATGTCCGGGCCATCGAGCGCCGCTGGTCCCAGCTTCGCGCCGAACTTGCCGTCCAGGCGCGCAGCGCCTTCACCGTCTCGGCGCTCGACGAGATCGGCAAATGGATGGAACTCGGCCCGCACGACTACAAGAACATCATCGGCCACTATCAGGGTGATGGCTCGCTGTCTCAGGCCGAGCGCATCGCCCGCACCGGCCGCGAGCATCAGCACGGCTATTCCTGGCGGCATGTGCCGATCCACGAGACCTATGCAGCGGCGCTGAAGCAGTTCAACTACGCCGACATCTACCTCGTCTCGCGCAAGGGCCGGGTGGTCTACAGCGTCACCAAGGGCCCCGAGTTCGGCCGCCTCCTCAGCGAGGAGGATCTGGCCGGCACCGGTCTCGCCAGAGCAGTCGTGCTGGCGCGGGGCAAAGCTGCGGGCGAGCAGGTGGTGCTCGATTTCGCGCCTTATGATCCGGCCGGTGGCGAGCCGCGAGCCTTCCTGGCGGCTCCCTTCTACGACGCCGAGGCAGGAACAGGCGAGCAGGTCGGCACGATCGTCATCGCCGTCGATACCCGCCTGATCGACGATGTGCTCGCGTTCAACCCCGTCGGCTCGAATGCCGAACGGGTATTCGTCGTCGGCTCTGACGGCTTCATGCGTTCCAATCCTGCGCTGCGACGCGACGGCGCTTCGCCACGCGAGACGCTCGATCGGAACCGGCTGACCGGCCAGCCTGAGAACGCGCTCATCACCATGGCCAGCCATGACGGCCGGCCACTGGTGGCGAGTGGGAAGGAGGTCGGGATCGGCGACTGGCGCTGGCTGCTCTGGCTGACCGCCCCCGAGGAAAGCGCCTTTGCTGTCGTCGGCAAGATCCGGAGCGCTGTCGTCTCCGCCGGCCTGCTGGTCCTGCTGCCGCTGTTCGGGATCGCGATCCTGCTCGGCTGGTCGGTGGCGCGCCCGATCGCGAGGCTTTCCGATCGACTCGCGGGCGTCGCCGCGGGTCGGACGGAGGAGGAGATTCCCGGAGCCCGGCGTCGCGACGAGATCGGCGGCATCGCCAAGTCGATCGAACTGATCCGCGAAACCTTGCGCGGCGAGGCGCAGCGCCGCGAGGCCGAGCAGGAGACGCGCCGGGCCGAGGCCGAGCAGCATCGGCGCGCTCTGCTGGGCGAACTGGCGAGCGAACTGGAGGATTCGGTGCGGGCCGTCTCGGCCTCGGTCTCGGTTTCCGCGGAAACCCTGGGAACCACGGCGCATCAGCTGGCCGAGGGCGCGCGCGAGGCCCAAGCCGGCGCCGCTGACACCGACAGTTCGACCGGCAACGCGATCCGCAGCGTCCAGTCGATCGAGCGCGCGGCGCAGGATCTGCTCGGGGCCGTTGATGCTCTGGCCGCCGAGGTGCGCTCCTCGGATGCGACCGCTGGTCAGGCGCGCGAGCATGCGGATTCGGTGAGCCGGATCGTCGACGGTCTCTCGAACGGCGCAGCGCGTGTGTCGGAAGTGGTCGGGCTGATCTCGGCGATCGCCGGCCAGACCAATCTGCTCGCGCTCAACGCCACCATCGAAGCGGCCCGCGCCGGCGAAGCGGGCAAGGGCTTTGCGGTCGTCGCCAGCGAGGTGAAGTCGCTCGCGACCCAGACCGCCAATGCGACGCAGGACATCGCGCGTCAGATTGAGGCGATGAACCAGGCGACCGCTGCGACGGTCGAGGGCATAGCCGGCATCCGCGTCTTCGTGCAGGATTTGAACGAGGCGACGCGGCGGACCAGCCAGACCATGCAGCGCCAGCATGCGGCGACCCACGCCATCGCTGCCGAGGTCCTCGCCGCGACGCAGGAGATCGTCCAGATCGGCCAGGCGACCGGCCAGGTCGCGCTCGCCTCACGCAACACCGCCGGTGCTTCCGATGCGGTCCTGAAGGCGGCAAGCGAACTGACCGCGCTGACCCAGGCGCTGACCGCTCGGGTCGATCACGTCATCGACGAACTGCGTGTTGCGTGAGCGCCTTGTCGAAGGAGCCTGCGTTGGCTAACGCTCTGGCATGAGCCACACCGCATTCTACGCCGGGTCGTTCGACCCCGTCACCAACGGCCATGTCGACATGATCGAGGCCGCCTGCCGGCTGTGCGACAGGCTGGTCCTCGCCATCGGCGTTCATCCGGGAAAAACCCCGACCTTTTCCGCCGATGAGCGCGCCGAACTGCTGCGGGAGATCTGCGAGCCGGTCGCAACCAGGCTCGGGACGAAGCTCGAGGTCGTCACCTTCGCCGATCTGACCATCGACGCGGCCCGCCGTGTCGGCGCCACGATCCTGGTGCGCGGCCTGCGCGATGGCACCGATCTCGACTATGAGATGCAGCTTGCAGGCATGAACCATACGATGGTTCCCGAGCTGCAGACGGTGTTCCTGCCCGCGACACCGCTGGCACGTCACATCACCGCGACGCTGGTGCGCCAGGTCGCGGCCATGGGTGGCGATGTCTCCGCCTTCGTTCCGCCCATTGTCAGCGACAGGTTGAAGGCGAAGTTCGCCAAGCGCTGACGCTTTCGCCCACGCTATCCGAATGTGCATTTGCCTGCTGGCGATGTGCATTAGCGTTTGCAATTTGCAAACGCGGATGGTGTCTCTGGACTGACCTGACTCGGTGCGCTCGTCCTGGCGCATCGCCCCTCGACGAGTGTTCCGATGCGTCTGTCCCGCTATTTCATGCCGATCCTGCGCGATACGCCCAAGGAAGCGGAGATCGTCTCGCACCGGCTGATGCTGCGCGCCGGCATGATCCGCCAGCAGTCCGCCGGCATCTATTCCTGGTTGCCGCTGGGCCTGCGCGTGCTCAACAAGATCAGCGCTGTCGTCCGCGAGGAGCAGAACCGCGCCGGCGCCATCGAGATCCTGATGCCGACCATCCAGTCGGCTGATCTCTGGCGCGAGAGCGGGCGCTACGACGCCTATGGCAAGGAGATGCTGCGCATCAAGGACCGGCACGACCGCGACATGCTCTACGGCCCGACCAATGAGGAGATGGTCACCGAGATCTTCCGGTCCTACGTCAAGTCCTACAAGGATCTGCCGCTCAATCTCTATCACATCCAGTGGAAGTTCCGTGACGAGGTCCGCCCGCGCTTCGGCGTGATGCGCGGCCGCGAGTTCCTGATGAAGGACGCCTATTCCTTCGACCTCGACCAGGCCAGCGCCCGCCACGCCTATAACCGCATGTTCACCGCCTACCTGCGCACCTTCGCCCGGCTCGGTCTGAAGGCGATCCCGATGCGGGCCGATACCGGCCCGATTGGCGGCGACCTCTCCCACGAGTTCATCGTCCTCGCCTCGACCGGCGAGAGCGAGGTTTTCTGCCATAAGGATTATCTCGACTTCGCGACGCCGGCGGCCGATACCGATTTCGACAGCATCGAAGGCCTCCAGGGCATCGTCGACAAGTGGACGAGCCTCTATGCCGCGACCGAGGAGATGCACGATAAGGCGGCCTTCGAGACGGTCCCCGCCGACAGGCAGGTTTCGGCGCGCGGCATCGAGGTCGGCCACATCTTCTATTTCGGCACCAAGTACTCCGAGCCGATGGGCGCGACCGTCGCCGGTCCCGATGGGCAGCTGGTGCCGGTCCATATGGGCTCCTATGGCATCGGCCCGAGCCGTCTCGTCGCCGCGCTGATCGAGGCCGGCCATGACGAGGGCGGCATTGTCTGGCCCGATGAGATCGCGCCCTTCGACATCGCAGTGCTCAACCTCAAGACCGGCGATGCCGCGACCGACGGCGCCTGCGAGCAGCTCTACAAGGGGCTCGCTGCCAAGGGCTACGACATGGTCTATGACGACCGCGACGAGCGCCCGGGCGGCAAGTTCGCCACTGCCGACCTGATCGGCATCCCCTGGCAGATCATCGTCGGCCCGAAAGGGCTGGCCGAAGGCAAGGTCGAGCTCAAGCGCCGCGCTGGCGGCGAGCGCGAACTCGTCTCGCTGGAGGCAGCGCTGGCGCGCTTCCCGGGCAAGGGCGCGGAGACGAGCGCGTGAGCGGAGGAGGGCGGTCATGAGCGCCGTCGCCGAAGCCCAGGGCGCGAAGAGCGTGCCGACCGGCACCAAGCCCTTTGCAGGTTTCGAATGGCTGCTCGCCGGCCGCTATCTGCGCACGCGCCGGCGCGAGGGCTTCGTTTCGGTCATCGCCGGCTTCTCCTTCCTCGGTATCCTGCTCGGCGTCGCCACGCTGATCATCGTGATGTCGGTGATGAATGGCTTCCGCAAGGAACTGCTGGAGAAGATCGTCGGCGTCAACGGCCACATCTTCGCGACGCCGATCGATCGGCCGCTCGACGATTACGAGCAGGTCGCGGCCAGGCTGCGCCAGGTCCAGGGCATCAAGCTGGCGATCCCATTGGTCGAGGGGCAGGCGCTCGCCTCCTCGCAGGTCGGCAATGGCGGCGTCCTGGTACGCGGCATCTCCGAAGACGACATCAAGTCGATCCCGTTCATCGCGGGCAATGTCCGCCAGGGTACGCTCGACGGCTTCGCTTCCGCGGGCGGAGTCGCGATCGGCCGGCGGCTCGCCGGCTCGCTTGGCCTGCAGGCCGGCGACACCATCACCATCGTTACGCCGCGCGGGGCCTCGACGCCGTTCGGCACGGCGCCGCGGATCAAGGCATATCCGGTCACGGCGGTGTTCGAGATCGGCATGTCGGAGTTCGACTCCTCCTTCGTCTTCATGCCGCTCGCCGAGAGCCAGGCCTATTTCAACCGTGATGGCGACGTGAACGTCATCGAGATCTTCATCGACAATCCCGACCAGACGCAGGCGGTGCGCGACCGGATCGAGGCTGATCCACCGAGGCCGTTGGTCCTGTCCGACTGGCGTCAGCGCAACCGCACCTTCTTCAATGCGCTCGAGGTCGAGCGCAATGTGATGTTCATCATCCTGACCCTGATCGTGCTGGTCGCGACGCTGAACATCGTCTCCGGCCTGATCATGCTGGTGAAGGACAAGACCGAGGACATCGCGATCATGCGCACCATGGGCGCTTCGCGCGGCACCGTGCTGCGGGTCTTCCTGATCACGGGCGCGACGATCGGCGTGGTCGGAACCTTCGCGGGATTCGTTCTCGGCATCGCCTTCGCCAAGAACATCCAGACCATCAACAAGGGCTTGAGCAAGCTGCTGGGGATCAATCCCTGGGATCCGACTGTGCGCTTCCTGAGCGACATCCCCTCGGTGATCGACTGGCGCGAGGTTACGAGCGTCGTCGTCATGACGCTCATCCTGTCGCTGCTGGCCACGCTTTACCCGGCCTGGAAGGCGGCGCGTCTCGACCCCGTCAAAGCCCTGCGGATGGGTTGAGGATCACGATCGATGGCAACCGAGACGCCAGCGCTCTTTCTCTCCCAGATCGAGCGCTATTACCCCCAGTCAGACAAGCCGCTCGAGGTGCTGCGCAAGGCCGACTTCGCGATCTGGCCGGGCGAGCTCGTGGCGCTGGTCGCTCCGAGCGGTACAGGCAAGTCGACCCTGCTGCATGTCGCCGGCTTGCTCGAGAGCCCGGACAGCGGCGAGGTCTTCATCGGCGGCGTGCCGACCTCACAGCTCGATGACCAGGGCCTGACCCGGCTCCGGCGTACCGAGATCGGCTTCGTCTACCAGTTCCACCATCTCCTGCCGGAGTTCACCGCGCTGGAGAACGTCGTCCTGCCGCAGCGCATCCGCGGGCTCGGCAAGGCCGAGGCGAAGTCGCGCGCGACCGAGCTTCTGAGTTTTCTCGGCCTCGGCGAGCGGCTCGACCATCTGCCGGGCGAGCTATCGGGCGGTGAGCAGCAGCGCGTCGCCATCGGGCGCGCCGTCGCCAATGCGCCTCGCGTCCTGCTGGCCGACGAGCCGACCGGCAATCTCGACCCGCAAACCGCGCTCCACGTCTTCAATACGCTGGTGGCGCTGGCGCGGGCTTCCGGGCTGGCTGCGCTGATCGCGACGCACAATCTCGACCTTGCCCGGCGTATGGACCGTCAGGTCACGATCCGCGATGGGCTGGTGGTGCCGCTGACGTGAGCTTTCGGCGCTAGCGGCCGCCGCGGTCGTAGCACTCGGCGAAATAGAGCATGAAGGCGTCGACCAGGCCGTCCTCGTAGGGCGCGGTCTTCGCCTCCCAACGCGCGACATAGGCGTCCCAGAGCTTGCCCTTGCGCGAGGACAACAGGCCTTCGATGCCGCGTCCGGCGTCGAGACTTTCGGCGACGGCCTGCGGATCGAGATCCTCGACCAGCATGCGCAGTGCGTGCTGCATGGCCGAATAGGTCTTGATCTGGTGGATCTTGAGATCCTTGAAGCTCTCCTCGAACGCCTTCTGGGCGCTGAGATAGCCGCTGGTCGGCCGCCCGAAGATCAGCTTCAGCGCGTCCTCGATCGTCGGCGAGAACTTGAGCGGGTTGTTGTCCTGCGCCTGGATCATCGTCTGGTTGGAGCTGCGGGCGATGCGCTTGCTCTCGGCGCGAGCTGCCAGCAAGGCTTTAAGCTCGATGGCGATCAGGCGCATCAGAGCGCCGGTCTGCTCGGCGAAGGCTCCGGGATCCTGCCATGACAATTCCTCGACCGGCAGGCCGGCGCCGCGCGCGAAGCGGGCGATGAACTCCGCTGGCGAGATTGCCGGGCCGCCGATCGGAGCGCCCATCGGCGGAGGCGGAGGGGCGGGGCGCGACGGCGCCGGCTCATGAGGCGCATCGAAGCTCGGGCGCCCTTGCGGCGCGGCTTGAGCCTCGTTCCAGGGATCGCCATTGCCGCCTTGCGAAGGTGGCCGGCGCGGCTTCGGGATCGGCGCGATCGGCTCGGGCTCGGGAGCCGGAGGAGCCTGGTAGGGCGCCCAGGCGAGCTCGTCGGGCCGTGACGAGGGCGGCGGCGCGGCAGATGGCGGCGCGAAGGCCTGTGCGGGGTCCGCTGGCGTCGGGATATCGGCGGCCCAGTCGATGAAGGGCGCATGCACCGGCTGGTATTTCTGGGGCGGGATCAGATCGCGCCGGGCCATCGGCGGCGCCTCGTCGCCATTCGATTCCCACAGCGAATCGCCCGGTGGCGGCGGCGCGGCCGATCGCTCGGCCGGGCCGGTTGAACCGCGCTCCGCTTCATCGATCGCCACCGCGATGATGTAATGGCCGATCTCGAGGCGGTCGCCATGCTGCAGCCGGTAGGGCGACTGCACGCGATAAGCTCCGCCATTGACGAAGGTACCGTTGGTCGAGATGTCGCGCAGCCAATAGGCGTTGTCGTTGAAGCGGATCTCGCAATGGCGGCCGGAGACGGCGCGGCTCGGGTCGGGCAGGCACCAGTCGAGATGCTGGTCACGGCCGATGTCGAGCCCGCGCCCGCCGCTCAGCGTCACGCTGAGCGGGCCGCCATCGGGCAGCGAGGCCTGGTTCTCGATCGTCAGCGTCAGCGCCATGTCGGGCCGCCCGCCTTGCCGTCGTGGGACCCTGGCAGCCGTATTGGCGCCGGGGCCATATTATGTGGTCCTGCCGCTTTCGTCATCGAGCAGACGAATGCACGCTTCGACGCAATTTCGCAATGCGGCATCACGCTCGCGTTCAGGCACGCGGCCAAGTGCGGTTAACACGCCTATGCGCGCCGTCTTGGCGGTCAGGTCCGGGGGGCAGGGTATGGCGTGGGTCGTGACCATGCTGCCGCCGGAATAGCCGGCCGCGAGCGCAACCCAGGTGCCCAGGCTGGCGTGATGGCCGCTCTCGCCGAGCGCCAGAGCGGCCCGGCGGGTCTCGTCGGTCGGGTCGCGCACCCAGGCCTCGGCCGCCTTCAGTCCGGGGTCGGGCGGTGTCCCTGCCGGTTGCATGCGCTGGATGCTCTGCAGCGCCCACCAGACCGCCTCACGACGCGGCATCAGGAAAGCGCAGAAGCCGATCGCGTCCTTGGAATTGCCGGCCTGGACGAGGCTACGCAGAAAGGTCAGCGGCGGCTCCGTGGTCGGCGCCGTATTGATGACCTGGCGCGCGGCAGGAAATGTCTCGAAGACCTCCTGGGCCGTGCTGAAGCGGAGTTTCGACATCGCGGCCTCAGTTGATCTTGACGACGCCGCCGGTGATGATGGTCGCACCGCCACCGTTGATCTCGGTCTTGGCCGTGCTCTTTATCGTGATCATCGGCGAGGAGATGGTGATGTCAGTCGGGGTCATCGTGATCTCGCTTTCGCCGCAGACCAGCTTGATCTCCAACGCCGCTTCGACATAGCGCTTGCCCTGCTTGACGTGCAGCTTGTCGCTGCCGCTCAGGATCTGCGTCGTGCGGGCAAAATCGGTCGGGCCACCCTCGAATTTCTTGCCGACATCGCGGGTCTCGAGGTTGAAGACCTCGGTCTTGTGGTCGCGCTCTGCCTGCATGGAGAAGACCTCCTTGCCGGCGAGGTCTTCGAACTTGATCTCGTTGAACTTGCCCGACTTGCCACCGCCATCAGTGGATTCCGATTTAAGTCCGGACTGGGTCTTGTTGGCCGGCAGGTCGTAGGGCGGCATGTGCTGGTCGTTGACCACAGCGCCCGTGATGATCGGCCGGTCCGGGTCGCCGCCGATATAGGAGACGACGACCTCCTGGCCGATGCGTGGGATGACCTGCCCGCCCCAGTTCTTGCCCGACCAGGCCTGCGCGACGCGAACGCGGCAGGAGGTCGACTCCTTCTCGCGATCCCAGTGGAAGCGCAGCCAGACCCGGCCATATTTGTCGACGTCGAGGTCGCCTTCCTCGCCCTTGTTCTTCTCGCCCACCACCTTTGCCGTGTCGGGGCCGATCACGAGCGGCGAGGGGGTCACCAGGGGCGCGCGGAAGCGCTTGTCGGCCTTCTGCAACTCATAGGAGCCATGATAGATCGCCTCATCCGAGCGTTTCGACGAGCGGTAGCTCTGCACGCCATAAGCGTGCGTGGCGCGCACCACCAGGTATTCCGCATTCTCCGCCCCGACCGCGTGATCGGTCAGCGTCATCAGCGTGCCGGGGTTGAGGCTCGGGGCATCGCCCATGGCGAGGCGGCGCTCGTCCTGCGCCTGTTCGGCCTGGGCCTGGATTCGGGCGAGCTTCTCGCCCTTGCCGCGATCGAGATAGGCGCCCGGATAGTCGTAAGCTTCGTAAGCCTTGGTACGCGGGAAGCCCTCCTCGGCCCGGGCAGTCAGGTCGGAGGTCGATTTCTCGAAATCATAGTCCTTGAGCTCGAACTTGCCGGTGCGCAGCCGTCGTTGTGCCGACCACTGCGTCAGATGCTCGATAGGGCGCCGCTGGCTCTTGTCCTTCGGCATGAACGGATAGGCGCTGCCGGCGCCGGCGAAGGTCGGTTCGGCGGCTGCGGTGACCGTGTCATGTGAGCCGCGAGAATCCGAGAGGACGAGCTTGTGATCGCCCTCGGTGTGCTGAAAGTAGTAGTAGATGCCGTACTTCTCCATCAAGCGCAGGACGAAGTCGAGATCGCTCTCGCGATACTGCACGCAGTAATCGATCACCGGCGGCTTCTCGCTGACGCGGTCGTCGAAGCTCGCCTTGTCTTCCTTTCCGAAGATAAGCTTGATGATGTCGATCGCGGTCTTGTTCTTGAAGATGCGGCAATCCGAGCGCTGCGAGAGCAGCCAGAGCCAGGGGCGCAGCACGAAGCGGTAATGGTCGAGATCATTCTCGCGGCCGAGCCATTGAGCTTCGACGAGCACGCCGTTGAAGATTCGCTCCTTGCCGTTCTTCAGCGTCATCTTGATGGCGCATTTCTCGCCGATCAAGCTTTGGAGGTCGGCATTCGCAGTCGTGCACGTGGCTTCGACCTGATAGACGAACAATTCGCTAAGGGCTTCTCGCGCCTCAAACTTGAGAAGCGAAAAGACATCTTGTCCTGCCGGCGTTGTAAAGGAGGCAAGTCTTTTCGTTTGTCCAAGAGCGGCGGGCATCAACCAAACCTCATGGTTTGCGACAAGAGACGACTATTGACGCAGCTCCCGCTGCGAGGCATAATTCGCGCCGTCAATCTTCAACCGCCTCAGCGAACCTAAACAGGAGGAAGACCGTGCGCAAGCAGGCCCTTGTCATGGTTAGTGCCGCTCTTGCCGCAGGGTTCTGCGCGCTGTCGCCTCTTTCTGCGCAGGCGCAGGCCTACAAGGCGGACGACATCGTCAAGCACTTCGGACCCGCGACGCCGAATCTCGGCGTTTCGCGTGGCCTGTGCGTCGGCACCGAAGCGGAGTGCAACAAGGCCGGTCATGTCGTGAAGCCGGCCAGCGCCTTCGATCTCATCGTCAAGTTCAAGTACAATTCCGATGTGCTCGAGTCGGAAGCGAAGCTGAACCTCGACGAGTTCGCCAAGGCGCTGAAGGACCCGCAGCTCGCCGCGAGCAGCTTCCTGGTCGAGGGGCACACCGACGCCAGCGGCACGGCCGACTACAATCTGAGCCTGTCAGAGCGGCGCGCCAAGGCTGTCGTGCGGTATCTCAACGAGCGCGGCGTCGATACCGCCAAGCTCGTCCCGCGCGGCCTCGGTCAGACCAAGCCCGTCGCCGCCGACAAGTTCTCCGCCGATAATCGCCGCGTCGAGACACGGCTGCAGGTGGAATGACGGCTTGGCGGCCGAGCCCCGATTTACTCGACCGACGGTGAGGGGGCATGGCTGCGCTTAATTTCGCTGACCTGGCGAAGCCGGTTTCGGCCGACGATCCCTGTGGTCCCGATCCGGATGCCGATCCGGATTTCATGAATGTGCTGGGGCGCCTGGAAGTGGCGCTGCCATCCTCTTATTTTCGTCGCGAGGACGATGGGCGGCAGGTTTCCTTTGACCGCAGCGCGATCGATTTTCCGGCAGCCTTCAGCGATCTCGGCAAGATTCTGAAACAGAGCCGCGATCTGCGCGGCTTTGTGCTCGCCGGCAAGCTCTGCCTGCTCAATCGCGACATACCCGGCTTCGCCGCCTGCCTCGGGCTGATCACAAGCTTCCTCGGCGACTATTGGGAGGAGATCCATCCCAGGGCCGAAGATGGCGACTTCATCATGCGCGAAGTCGCCCTGCAGGGGCTCGACGAAAACGCCACCATCGTCCTGCCGTTGCAACACGCTCCGGTGTTCACGAGCAAGCGGCTGGGGCCGGTGATGTTCCGTAGCCAGCTCATCGCCTTGGGCGAGCTGCGTGCCAGCGAGGACGAGCAGCACCCGGATGCCGGCGGTATCGCTGCCGCGCTGAAGGAAGCCGAGCTCTCCGATCTGACGGCGATGCTCGGGCACGTCACGGCGATCCGCGACGCGCTCCTGCGGCTGCGTGCGGTCTGGAGTGAGCGTCTCGGTGCCGATCAGGCGGTGACCTTCCCGCGGCTGGCGGGCCTGGTCGGGCAGATCATCACCTTCCTCGAGGCCGCGGTCGAGCGACGCGCTCCGGCTCAGCAAGGCGTCGTCGCTGTCGAGGTGCCAGGCGGCGCCGGCGGCACGATCATGGTCGCTGCAGCCGCCATTCCGGCCGGGGCCTGCGCCTCCGTTGCCGAGGCGCAGGCTGCGCTTGTCGGCTGTCTTGCCTATTTCCGGCGGGTCGAGCCATCGAGCCCGGCGGTGCTCCTGATCGGGCAGGCGCAACGCCTGGTCGGCAAGTCCCTTATCGAGGTCATCCAGATCATGTTCCCCGAGCATGTCGACAAGGCAATGCTCGAGATCGGCGACGACACGAAATATCAGCTGCCGCTGGAGCGCCTGGGCGGTGACGGCTACGACAGCAGTAGCGGTGACGAGGACAGCAGCTACGATGACAGTAGCGGCTATGATGATAGCGGCGACGACGACAATTCCTCATCCGACGATGACGAGGACTCGGGCACTGAGGACGAGCCGGCCGACGAGTCCGGAGATGCCGAGGCGGAGACGTCGGAAAGCGCGGACGACTGGGCAGAAGACGCACGGCCGGAGGCTGACGCCGAGCCCGAGCCGAAGAGGCCGGCAGCGGCTGCGGCTGTGCCCGCGATGACCGTCGCAAACCGCGCCGAGGCGGTTGCCCGGATGAAGTCCGTGGCCGCCTTCTACCGCCACGCCGAGCCGTCCAATCCCGTCCCGTTGCTGATGGACAAGGCCTGCGCGCTGGCGCAGCAGGATTTTCTGTCGTTGCTGAGCGATATCCTCCCTGAAGTGGGCATAAGGCAGGGCAGCGACGAATAGTGTCGCGTCGGCCCGGTGACGGACCCTCGCGCCTCATTCGTTCGGTGGATGCGGACACCGTCATCCATCTGCAAAGTCGGGCTGGCTGAACTGTTCCGCCGCCGATCCGTGCAGTTCGACGAGAACTGTCAAGCGATCGGCAAGTGTGTATGGTATAGCGAGCTGGATCGTTAGCGTGGTATCGCGCTGTCCTTGCGTGATGCCTCTAGAGGAAGGGGCGCCGTCATGGCCGGAGATTCAGGGCAGAAATTCATTCGCCGTAACAGGCCGCCGCGCGTCCACATCACCTATGAAGATCCCTACAATGCGGATCAGAAGATCGAGCTGCCCTTCGTGATGGGTGTCCTCGCCGATCTCTCCGGCAATGCCTCCGAAGTCGAGAAGTCGGATATCGGCGAACGCAAGTTCCTCGACGTCGACATGGACAATTTCGATCAGCGCATGGCCGCGATCGCGCCTGGTGCCGCTTTCACCGTGCCGAACAAGCTCGGTGGCGAGGGGGGCGACAAGCTTTCGGTCTCGCTGAAGTTCAAGAAGTTCGACGATTTCAGCCCGGCTGCGATCGCCCGTCAGATCCCGGCCACCGCCAAGCTGCTGGAGGCGCGCGAGCAGCTCGCCAACCTGCTACGCTACATGGACGGCAAGGTTGCGGCCAGCGATCAGCTCAAGGCTTTGCTGTCCGATCCCAATCTGATGGCGGCGCTGAAGGACAGGCTCGGCGAAAAGCCAGCTGACGACAACAAGCAGGACGGCAACGGGTAAGCGAGGCGGCCATGGCGGAAGCACAGATCCAACAACCCGGCACAGAGACTGCGGAAGCCCGCGAGGTCGACGACTTCTCGGCACTTCTGAAGCAGAGTTTCAAGCCGAAGACCGAACGGGCGGCGAGCGAGGTCGAGAACGCGGTTGCGACCCTGGTCAACCAGGCGCTCGCTGACCAGACGCTGATCAAAGGCGACGTGCTCGACACGATCGAGGAGATGATCGCCCGGCTCGATGCCAAGCTCAGCGAGCAAATAAACGAGGTGCTCCACGCACCGGAGTTCCAGAAGCTCGAAAGCGCCTGGCGCGGCCTCAACTACCTCGTCTTCAACTCCGAGACCGACTCGCAGCTGAAGATCAAGGTGATGAATGTCGGCAAGAGCGAGCTCTACCGCAATCTGAAGACCTATCCCGGCGCTCGCTGGGACCAGAGCCCACTCTTCAAGCAGATCTACGAGCAGGAGTTCGGTCAGCTCGGCGGCCAGCCCTTTGGTGCCTTGGTCGGCGACTACCACTTCAGTCACGTCCCGGCGGATGTGCAGCTGCTGCGTGATCTGTCGAAGGTCGCCTCCGCCGCCCATGCCCCGCTCTTCACCGGCGCCGATCCGACGCTGATGGGCATGGACTCCTGGACGGAACTCTCCAATCCGCGCGATCTCGGCAAGGTCTTCGACACGCCGGACTACGCGGCCTGGAAGGGCCTGCGCGACGCAGCCGATTCCCGCTATGTCGGCCTGTGCCTGCCGCGGGTCCTCGCGCGGGTTCCCTACGGGGCGAAGTCGGAGCCGGTCGAGGAGTTCGCCTTCGAGGAGGACACCGACGGTCACAAGGGCGAGAAGTATGCCTGGATGAACGCCGCCTATGCGATGGCGGTCAACATCAACCGGGCCTTCAAGGAGTATGGCTGGTGCACCCGCATCCGCGGCGTCCAGTCGGGCGGCGAGGTGCTGAACCTGCCGACCCACACCTTCCCGACGGATGACGGTGGCGTCGACTTGAAGTGCCCGACCGAGATCGCGATCAGCGATCGTCGCGAGGCGGAGCTGGCGAAGTCCGGCCTGATCCCGCTGATCCACCGCAAGAACACCGATAAGGCGGCGTTCATCGGGGCGCAGTCGCTCTACAAGCCCAAGGCCTTCTTCGGGCCCGACGGCGTCGCGGCGACGGCCTCCGACAACCTGTCCTCGCGTCTGCCCTACATGTTCGCCGTGTCGCGCTTTGCGCACTATCTGAAGTGCATGGTGCGCGACAAGGTTGGCTCCTACAAGGAGCGCGAACCCCTGCGTCGCTGGCTGCAGGAGTGGATCACCGAATATGTCGACGGCGATCCGCTGAACTCCAGCGAGGAGACGAAGGCGCGCAAGCCCCTGTCCGAAGCGCGCATCGACGTCTTCGAGGACGAGGAGAACCCCGGTTATTATTCGGCCAAGTTCTACCTCCGGCCGCATTTCCAGCTCGAGGGCATGGATATCGGCTTGAGCCTCGTCTCGCGCCTGCCGGCGCCCAAAACCTGAGACCCGGGCGCGCTTTCAGCGCGCAGGACCTCCAGGACGATAGTTGGCCCTGCGCATGACGCGCAGGGAGAGTGGCGACGCATGGGGGGAGCTCTCCAGGCGACGCGAGTTCTATGCCCAAATCACCCTGAAACAGCCAACCATTGGAGAGCACCATGGCAAGCGACTTTCTCTTAGAGATCGACGGCGTCAAAGGCGAGAGCCAGGATTCCAAGCACAAGGAGACGATCGAGATCGAATCCTTCTCCTGGGGCGTCAGCAACTCCGGCACGCATGCAGCCGGACACGGCGGCGGCGCCGGTAAGGCCAGCTACCAGGACCTGCACTGCACGGCCAATGTCAGCAAGGCTTCGCCGGTGCTGATGTTGAAGTGCGCCACCGGCGACCACATCAAGAAGGCCGTCCTCTTCGTCCGCAAGCAGGGCAAGGAGCAGCAGGAGTTCTACAAGGTCACGCTCGAGGATCTGCTGGTGTCGAGCTATCAGTCCGGCGACTCGACCGGCGGCAACCCGGTTCCGACCGACCAGTTCTCGCTGAACTTCTCCAAGATCAAGTTCGAGTACAAGGTCCAGAACAAGGACGGTTCGCTCGGCGCGACCTCGACCGGTACCTGGAACCTCAAGGAAAACAAGGAGTAAGATGCTGCTGCGGCCGGGCTCGCTTCGGTGGGCCTGGCCGGCGCAGCATTCGGCTTCGAGTGGGCTCCCGGCGATCATGGTAGCGATCGCCGGGAGTCCAGCGCTTTAAGTGACCGCGTCCGGGAATACGCATATGGTCGATCCCAAGGCGAAGAACCGGTTGCGTCCGCCGTTGATGTTCGCTTTCCGCGAGGCGCATCGCAGCAAGGACGCCAAGGTCCATCTCGACTTGCGCGACGCAGGTGGCGAGCGGGTCGTGGCCGGGCGCCGCGCCGCGCCGCGGGTCGCGATCACCGAAAGCAAGCTCCGCCAGGAAATCGCCCTCGATCTCGAGGCCCTGGTCAACACGATCAATTTCGGCTCGTCCACCGATCTGTCGCGCTATGAGCATGTGCGCCGTTCCGTGCTCAATCACGGCTTTCCCGATATCCAGAACAAGTCGATCGATGAATACCGGGTCGGCGCGATCAAGGACGAACTCGCCCAGGTCCTGCTCGCCTTCGAGCCTCGCTTGCTGAAGCAGTCGATCGTGGTCGAGCGCGATGAAGGGCTCGACAAGGCGGAGTTGAAGATCCGCTTCGTCGTGCGCGCCGATCTCAACTGCGAGCCGCTCAACATTCCGGTACAGTTCGTTGCCGATGTCGAGCTCGATACCGGCAAGATCGCGATCAAGAACAGATAGCGCCTCATGAACCAGGAATTCCTCGACTTCTACAATCGCGAACTCCGGCTCTTCACCGAGCATACGAAAGAGTTTGCCGAGGAATATCCCGGGATCGCCGAACGGCTCGGCGGGCTGGTCGGCGAGCGCATGGACCCGATGGTCGCCGGCTTGCTCGAAGGCGCTGCCTTCCTCGCCGCGCGGGTCCAGCTCAAGCTCAAGCACGAGTTCCCAGAGTTCACCAATAATCTCCTCGAACAGCTCATCCCGAATTACCTGGCGCCAACCCCATCGGCGCTTCTCGCCGGAATTGCACCGATCTACGGCGATCCGGCCCTGCGCGACGGCGTCGAGGTGCCGCGCGGCTCCTATCTCGACGCAACTTACGTCGAGCGCGATCGACGCGTCGCTTGCCGCTACCGGCTGGGCTCGGCCGTGACGCTCTGGCCGTTCGACATCGCCTCTGCCGAGTACATCGCCGCGCCGGGGCCGCTGCAGGCATTGGGACTTCCGGTCGATGGACGCGTGCTCTCGGGCCTGCGCCTGTCGCTGACGCACCGCGTCGCGGCTGATCCGACGGAGGAGCCGTCGCCGGAGGAGGCCAAGAAGCAGCCAGCGAGCTGGTTTGCCGGCTGCAAGACGCGCGAACTCACAGTGCATCTGCTTGGCACGGAGGCGGACGCGATCGCACTCTACGAACAGATCTTCGGCGATCGCCTTGGCTTATACTTCCGCTATCTCGACGAGTTCGGCGATCCCGTCGTGCTGTCGGCTGCGGAGTGCGGGGTCGAGCAGATCGGCTTCGATGAAGACGATGCGCTGTTGCCGGCCGATACACGGGTCTTCCGGGGGTTCGATCTGCTGCGCGAGCAGTTCTGGTTTTCGCGCAAATTCCTCGGCTTCAGGCTGACCGGCCTCGACAAAGTGATGTCGCGGCTCAAGGCCAAGACGGTCGACGTGATCTTCGTCTTCGACGAGGTCAATACGCGCCTGCCGGCCGCGGTACAGCGCCAGATGTTCGCACTCTATGCCGCGCCGGCGGTGAACCTGTTCGAGAAGACCACCGACCGCATCCCGGTTCGCAAGAACGAGCACGAATACCATGTCGTGCCCGATCGCAGCCGCATGCTCGATTATGAGCCGCATTCGATCCTCGAGGTCTATGCGCACTATACCGGCGGGCGCGACAAGCAGCCGGTCCACCCGCTCTATTCCTCGCCGGATGGCGCCTCGCCGACGCAGGGCTTGCTCTACACGCACCGGCGCTTGCCGCGCCGCCGCTCGACTGCCGAACGGCGCGAGGGCAGGGCGTCCGACTATACCGGCACCGAGATCTTCGTCTCGCTCTACGAGCCGGCGACAGTCTCCGACGCCGCTTCCGTCGCCGAGCTCAGCGTCCGGGCTCTTTGCTCGAACCGACACCTCACCGAGCATCTGCCGACCGGCACTGGTGGGGCAGACTTCCGCCTGATCGACAATGTCGTGCTCGACGTGAACTGTCTCGCCGGGCCGACGCCGCCGCGCGAGCCGATTGTCTCGCAGCTCAGGCTTCGCTCCGAGATGGCGAGCACCGGCGTGGTGGCCTGGCGTCTGATCAACATGCTCAGCCTCAACCATCTCGGCCTGGTCCAGCGCGGCGCCGGCGAGAACGCCGAGGCGCTGCGCGAGATGCTCTCGCTCTTCGCCGACCTTGCTGACAGCGCCACCGAGCGCCGCATCCGCGGCATCAAGAGCGTTGATAGTCGCCCGGTGATCCGGCGCTTCCCGCAGCGGGCTGGAACAGGCGCCGCTCGCGGACTCGAGATCACCGTCCTCCTCGACGAGAAGGCCTTCGAGGGCAGCGGCGTCTTCCTGCTTGGCGCTGTGCTCGATCGCTTCTTCGCGGAATACGCGGCGATGAACCACTTCACCCAGACCGTGATCCGTACGGTCGAGCGCGGCGAGGTGATGCGCGGGCCGCCGCGGGCCGGCACGAGGCGCATCCTGTGAACAAGACCGCGCCCACGCTACCGGAACCGGCCGCGCTCGATGTGCTGCGCGTTGAGCCGCCTTTCGTCGAGGCGTTGCAGGCCGAGCCCTGGCGCCACGATTTCTATGCGGTGCTGCGTCGGATCGAGCGCAGCTTCCCGGAGCGCGAGCGCATCGGCGACGTCTCTGCACGGCGCGACGAATACATCGCGCTCGGCGAGCAGCCCTATATGGACTTTCCGGCCTCGACCTTCGCCGAAGTCGATCGCGATCTTCAGGGGCGGCTGCGGCTCTTCGTTAAGTTCCTCGGCCTGCTCGGCCCGCAGGGCGCGTTGCCGCTGGCGACCACCGAGGAGAGCTATCACTGGCAGTTGATCCGGGACGACGCCTTCCCGCGCTTCCTCGACATCTTCAACAACCGCTTCCTGCAACTCTTCTACCGGGCCTGGGCGGATTCGCGGCCGATCGCGCAGCATGATCGGCCTGACAGGGATCGCTTCGTCGCCTATGTCGGCAGCATGGTGGGCTTGGGTTCGAAGCCGTATCAGCACCGGGACAGCGTTCCCGACCCGGAAAAGCTGGCCCATGCCGGGCTTGCCGGCGCACAGGCCAAGTCGGCTTCGCGCCTGCGCAGCCTGCTCGCCGGGCTCTTCGACATCGAGGTCGAGGTCGAGCAGTTCGTCGGCATGCAGCTGGTCTTCGATCCGGAGGACCGGACCAGGCTCGGCCGCGGCCAGTGCAGCCTCGGCAGCAACGTCCTGGTCGGCGCCAGCGTCTACAGCGTCGAGGACAAGTTCCGGGTCAAGCTCGTCGCGCGCGACCTCGAACAGTTCAACCGTTTCCTGCCCAATGGCGACCGCTGCGAGCCTTTGGCCGATGCGGTGTTCTTCTATCTCGGCGAGCAGTTCGAATGGGATGTCGAGCTTGCCTTGCCGGTCGGCAAGGTCAGGCCGATGCAGCTCGGCCGCTTCGGCGCGCTCGGCTGGTCGAGCTGGGTTTCGCCGAACTGGAACGTACCGGACGGCAGCTTGCGCCGCGACGCGCGTTTCCACCCCGCTGAACGCATGCGGCTGAAGCGCAGCCAACAACAGACGAAACGATAGGGGGCAGTCATGGCCGATATCAGTCTCGAAGCCGTCACCGGCAAGCTCAATCGCGTTGGCTATGAGGCCTTCATCCAGGCGTTGCGCCAGGCCAAGGGCGCCGGCAACCGCAATGTCGAGCTGGCGCACTGGCTCGCCCAGATCCTGCAGCGGCGCTCGACCGATATCGGGCTGACCGCCCAGCATTACGGCCTCGACATGGCCCGCCTCGCCACCGACATCGGCGGCGTCATCGAGGGCTTCCGCAAGAACGAGACCGAGATGCCCGGCGTCGCCAACAACGTTGTCGACGTGCTCGATCGCGGCTGGCACTACGCCACGCTGTTCTTCGGCGAAACCCAGATCAGGACAGGCCATGTCCTGGTCGCGGCGCTGAAATCGCTCGAGCTGAAGCGGGCGCTGACCGCGATCTCCAAGGAGTTCGGCAAGATCCCGGTCGAGGAGCTCGCTGCCGGCCACGCCAAGATCTGGAAGGACTCCGAGGAGGAGAACCTGCGGCCGATGGACGGCTCCGGGCTGCGCGCCGCGGGCACGCCCGGCGCCGAGCAGGCCGAGGGCGCCAAGGGCACGACCGCGCTCGACCGCTTCTCGCAGGACCTGACCGAGAAGGCGCGCTCCGGCACGATGGACCCGATCCTCGGCCGCGACGACGAGATCCGACAGGTCATCGACGTGCTGATGCGCCGACGCCAGAACAACCCGATCCTCACCGGCGAGGCCGGCGTCGGCAAGACCGCGATCGCCGAGGGCTTCGCCCAGCGCATCGTCGCCGGCGACGTGCCGCCGCCCCTGCGCGGGGTCAAGGTCTGCGCCCTCGACATCGGCCTGATGCAGGCTGGCGCCTCGATGAAGGGCGAGTTCGAGCAGCGCCTGCGCTCGGTGATCGACGAGGTCCAGTCCTCGCCGACCCCGGTGATCCTGTTCATCGACGAGGCTCATACGCTGATCGGCGCCGGTGGCCCGGCCGGCACGGGCGACGCCGCCAATCTGCTCAAGCCGGCGCTGGCCCGGGGCACCTTGCGCACTGTCGCGGCGACGACCTGGTCCGAGTACCGCCAGTATTTCGAGAAGGACCCGGCGCTGACCCGGCGCTTCCAGCCTGTCCAGGTCGATGAACCTGACGTCGCGCGCTGCTGCACCATGCTGCGCGGCCTGATCGGGCCGATGGAGAAGCATCATAAGGTCCGCATCTCCGACGCTGCCATCGTCGCCGCCGTCCAGCTCTCGTCGCGCTACATCCCGGCTCGCCAGCTGCCGGACAAGGCGGTGAGCTTGCTCGACACCGCCTGCGCCCGGGTCGCGATCAGCCAGACCGCCACGCCGGCCGCGATCGAGGACGCCCGCGTCGCGATTTCGGCGCTGGAGAAGGAGAAGCTGGCGCTGATCGCCGACAAGGATCTCGGCGACGCCACCGACGAGCGCCTCGGCAAGATCGAGGAGGAGAGTGCCGAGCTCAAGGCGAAGCTTCAGGCCCTCGAAGCCGACTGGGCTTCCGAGCTCGCCCTCGTCGAGGAGATCACGCTGCTGCGCGGCAAGCTCGGCGAGAAGCCGGCCGGTGAAACGCCCGCGGCCGATGGTGAGGCGCCGGCCGAGACCGCTCCGGCCGAAGCGCCGGTCGATCCGGAAGCGACGCGCGCCAGTTTGAAGGACAAATTCACCACGCTCGGCGCGATCGATCCGGCCAACCGGATGATCTACGCCCATGTCGACGAGCAATCGGTCGCTTCCGTGGTCTCCGACTGGACCGGCATCCCGGTCGGCCGCATGGTCAAGGACGAGATCGAGACCGTGCTCAACCTCGCCGCGACGCTGAACAAGCGCGTCGTCGGGCAGGGCCATGGCATCGGCATGATCGCCAAGCGCATCGAGACCAACCGCGCCAAGCTCGACAATCCGAACAAGCCGATCGGCGTCTTCATGCTCTGCGGCCCGTCCGGCGTCGGCAAGACCGAGACCGCGCTGGCGCTGGCGGAATCGCTTTATGGCGGCGAGCAGAACGTCATCACCATCAACATGAGCGAGTTCCAGGAGGCACACACCGTCTCGACGCTGAAGGGCGCGCCTCCCGGCTATGTCGGCTATGGCGAGGGTGGCAGGCTGACCGAGGCGGTGCGCCGCAAGCCCTATTCGGTGGTCCTGCTCGATGAGGTCGAGAAGGCCCACCCCGACGTGCACGAGCTGTTCTTCCAGGTCTTCGACAAGGGTCAGATGGAGGACGGCACCGGTCGGCGCATCGACTTCAAGAACACGCTGATCATCTTGACCTCGAATGTCGGCACCGACGAGATCATGCGCATGGCCGGCGACGAGAGTAGCCGTCCCGATGCCGAGGAACTCGCGGTCGCGCTGCGGCCGGCGCTGCTCAAGGTCTTCCCGCCGGCGCTGATCGGCCGCCTCGTCACGATCCCCTACTATCCGCTCTCCGGCGAGATGTTGGGCGGCATCGTGCGCCTGCAGCTCGGGCGCATCGGCAAGCGGCTGCGCGACAACCACAACGCCGCCTTCGTCTATGACGACGCCGTCGTCGAGCACATCGTCGCCCAGTGCAACGACCCGGATTCTGGCGGGCGCATGATCGACAACATCATCACCAATTCGATGCTGCCGGCGCTGTCGCGCAGCATTCTCAACCTGCAGCTGGAGAAGAAGCCGCTGACCGAGGCGAAGGTCACGATTGAGGACGGCACCTTCCACTACGCCTGCAATTGATACCGAGAGGCCGCTTCGCCACGACGGAAACAGCGCGGCTGCATTGCAATGCTCGATCCGCCGCGGGCCCGACCAGACCGCGGCGGCTGTTCGTTCGGATTGCCAGCAAAGGAGATGCGAGCATGGCTGTGCCTGACATCAACAATGCGAGTGACATCAGCAACTACCATTTCCAGCCCGGCGACATGGTGGATGCCTATTGGAACATCCAGGTCGACGACGATTACATCTCGATCAACAAATACATGATCGGCATCCATAATTCCGATGCCGGGGCACAGAAGCGCAAGGCCGTCCAACAGGCCGCGGCGAAGCTCAATCACCGCATCGACCAGAAGGCGTTCACCCGGGCCAGCATGGGCAAGGTCACGCCGGGCGATTGCCAGCATATCCTGACCATGGCGGTGCGGAGCGGCCTGGTGAAGCCTAGCGATCTTCAGGCTTGGGCCGATCAGTGCCTTGGCGTCGACTGCACCGGCTTCGTCGTCGCCTATTACAACGAGATCGGCCGTATCAACGTCGATAAGTATAGCGGCGGAGCCAGTTGCCCGTTTCTCGTGGGCAGGGCGGTCAAGAACAAGGCGCCCGGTCTGGAAAGTGCTCTGATTTGGGAGCAGGATCAGGTCCGTATCGGTGATATGATGGTGTGGATGAACAGCCGCATGGTCGAGACGAGGGCGCCGGGACACATTGCGCTGATCTCCTATGTCGATGTCGCCCCGGACACGCTGTTCATCGCCGAGTCGAGCGGTGCCCCGGATGGGAGTGGCCATTACGGGCCGAAGCACAACCGGAAGTCCTGGGAGGGAGTGAAGTCCAGCGGCGGAGCGAAATACATCCAGATCGACAAGACTGGGAAAGTTCTGATCGTGCGCCCGCCGGCGTGGTTCGGCTGAATGGCGCCCGTGGGGATGGAACAAGGGTGATGCAACCGGTCAGGTTGAAGCGACGTGATGAAGCGGTACCGGCAGTCGCCAGCTCGGATGGCGAAAGCGCCTCTCCGCGGCGCTTTCGCGAGCCGCCACCGACCGGACGTCCGCCGCGTCGCCGGGGTAGCGTTCTGCCTTGGTGTCTGGCTTTCTTGGGTCTCATCGCAGCCGGTGTCACCGGCTATCTGCTCTACGAGGAGAAGGGCCGCGTCGCGGCGCTGCAGCAAGAGCAGGCGATCCTGCAGAGCAGCTATGACGAGAAGCTCAAGGCGTTGCAGCGCCGCCTCGTCAGCGCGATCGTAGCGTCCGGCAATTCCCCCGGCTTGCCGGCGCAGCCGGGCCAGCCTACCGGAACCGGACGGGCGGGTGATCAACTCGCCGACCTGATCACCCGGCAGATCGAACTCGAGGCTCGCCAAGCCCTGCTCGGCGCGCTCACCGGCCAGGCAGTGGGCCCGATCCTGCCGCAAGGCGGCGCGCAGGCGACGGGTGGCAATCGGTTCGCCGATGGTCAGAACGTTCTCGACCGCGTCAACCCCGCCGTGCTGGCGCAGCAGCGCCGGCTGGTCTCCGCAACTGTCAAGGCGGGCGAGACCATGTCGCTCGACCAGCGCATCACCTTACTGGGCCAATCGCTCGACCGGGTGCAGACCGGCCAGAGCCAGCAGCTCTCGGCGCTCGGCCGCCAGCTCGTCGGGCGCGTACAGGAGGTGAGGGCGGCGCTCGCCGAAGTCGGGCTCGACCCTGCCAAGGTGAAGCTACCGCCGGGGCGCCCCGGCATGGGCGGGCCGCTGATACCGATGACGGTGACGCTGAAGGCCGGCACCTTCGAGCATGCGCTGATGCAGCTGGGCGAGGCGCGCTCTGTCTTCGGCCGCTGGCGCGATCTCGCGGCCATCGTGCCGTTCCAGCGCCCGCTCGAAGGCGACGATACCACGACCAGCAATTTCGGCCCGCGCTCCGATCCGTTCACCGGCGGCACCGCGATGCATGCCGGCATGGATTTTCGTGGCGAGACCGGCACGCCGGTCCGTGCTCCAGGAGCGGGAAAGGTGCTGCGCGCCGAAGTCGCCGGCGGCTATGGCAATCTGATCGAGCTCGATCATGGCAATGGCCTGACCACGCGCTACGGCCATCTCTCGGCTTTCGACGTCAAGGAAGGGCAGCTCGTTGCGGCCGGGCAGATCATCGGCCGCGTCGGCTCGACGGGGCGCTCGACCGGCCCGCATCTCCACTACGAGACAAGGCTGTCGGACGAGGCGCGCAATCCGCTGAAATTCATCCAGCTCGGCGACAAGCTCGCGGTCGGGCCGAGCGGCCTGCGCTGACCGGTCCGGCTCGCCGTCTACGCGACGACCTGCCAGGCACTCCCGGTATCATAGAAGAAGCGCTCTTCGGCGATGCGGTCGCCCTGCCAGCGCTGGAAGGCGAGTTCCTCCAGGCGACGCGTGACGCCGGACTTGTCGGTGGCGTCGAAGATCCAGCGGACGACGACATGGTCACCGTCGACCAGCACGGCGACGGGCGGATGCGTGTGCATCCTGTTGAGCCGCGCCAGTGCCCGCGCCTCGTGTGCCATCAACGCCTCGCGGCCGCGGCGCGGCTCGTTGGCGTTCTCCTGCATCGTTGCATCGTCGGTGTAGAAATCGCGGATCGCGCCGACATGGTCGCCGCTGACGACAGCGGCGATGAACGCATCCACTCTTGCACGCTCAGGCATATCAAACTCCACCTCGTCAGATCGAGACGGCGGAGAGTAGCTGAATCCTCAACGGAGCGTGTCAACATCAGGCCCGGCGCTCGGGCGCTCCGGGTTTGGTCGGACTTTGTGGTGCGACGGGGTCGCTGGCAGGAAAGGTGTCCTCGAGAGCCTTGTCGAGATCCTTCTCTCCCTTGCCGCCCGCCTTCTTCTCGTCCTTACGCTGCTCGCGCTGCTCCTTGCGCAAGCTTTTGACCGCCTGGTTCGCGGAATTCGCCATGGCATCCCCCTTTTGCGTCGCAGGGACTGCATGTCCATTCAACGCGAGAGCCGGAGCGAAAGTTCCTACCGCATGGGTAAGGCGTGAGGCTGTTCTCGGACGATGACACAGGCGCTGGGAAGGATTTTCTCCATCTGCCCCGAAATACGAAAATTCACGCTACCTGATGTAAATTGATTCGATATCGTTCCAGTTATATGTGGATTGTTCGATTTACAGAACGGCCGAATGATCAGTTTGGAACGGGTGACGGTGCCGCCAAGTGGCTCGCGCCGGCGTCGCCCGTGTAGAGCAAGCACATGTTCGAGTTGCAGGAACAGGCCGAAAACCTCAATGCTACGTTCGGAACGGCGGATGCCGCCGACCGTCTCGCTGGACTGGTGCGGCAGGTTTCCGGACGCCTCGTCTTCACCACCAGCTTTGGCCTCGAGGACCAGGTCGTCACCCATCTGATCGCCACCCAGAAGCTGCCGGTCGAGATCGTCACGCTCGATACCGGCCGGCTCTTCGGCGAGGTCCATGCGCTCTGGGCAGAAACCGAGGCGCGCTACGGCATCGCGGTCACGCCGTTCTATCCGCGGCATGACGCGGTCGAGGCCTTCGTGCTCGGCCATGGCATCAACGGCTTCTACAATTCGATCGAGGCCCGCAAAGCCTGCTGCAATGTCCGCAAGGTCGAGCCGCTCGGCCGGGCGCTCGCCGGGGCCGCTGCCTGGATCACCGGCCTGCGAGCCGATCAATCGGCCGCGCGTGGCGGCGTGGTTCTCGCCGAGGTCGATCGGGAGCGCGGGCTGATCAAGCTCAATCCGCTGCTCGACTGGTCGCGTGACGAGGCTCTGGCCTTCGCCCGCAAGCACGACGTCCCGCTCAACCCGCTGCACGAGCAGGGTTTCCTGTCGATCGGCTGCCAGCCCTGCACCCGCGCCATTCGTCCGGGCGAACCCGAGCGGGCCGGGCGCTGGTGGTGGGAAGAGGAGGCCGCCAAGGAATGCGGCCTGCATGTCGGCCCGGACGGCCGTCTGGTGCGGTCCAAGCCGGCCGCGGAGGTTGTGGCGTGATCCAGCTGAGTCATCTGCAGAAGCTCGAAGCCGAGGCGATCTTCATCATCCGTGAGGTCGCCGCGACCTGCGAGAAGCCTGTGCTGCTCTATTCGATCGGCAAGGACTCGGCGGTGCTGCTGCATCTCGCGATGAAGGCCTTCTATCCCGGCAAGCCGCCATTCCCGCTGCTCCATGTCGATACGACCTGGAAGTTCAGGGACATGATCGCCTTCCGCGACCAGACCGTCAGCCGGCTCGGCCTCGACCTGATCGTGCACATCAACGAGGAGGGCGTGCGCGCCGGTGTGAGCCCGTTCGCCTCCGGCTCGCGCCTGCATACCGACGTGATGAAGACGCAAGGGCTGAAGCAGGCCCTCGACAAATATGGCTTCGACGCGGCCTTCGGCGGTGCCAGGCGCGATGAGGAGAAGAGCCGGGCGAAGGAGCGCGTGTTCTCGCTGCGCTCGGAACAGCATCGCTGGGACCCGAAGAACCAGCGCCCAGAGCCCTGGCGGCTGTTCAACACGCGCAAGGCGCCGGGCGAGAGCTTCCGCGTCTTCCCGCTCTCCAATTGGACCGAGAAGGACGTCTGGGACTACATCGCGCTCGAGAACATCCCGGTCGTGCCGCTCTATTTTGCCGCGCCGCGCCCGGTCGTGCGTCGCAACGGCGCCTGGATCATGCGTGACGACGAGCGCATGGACCTTCTGCCCGGCGAAGTGGTCGAGACCCGGATGGTCCGCTTCCGCACACTCGGCTGCTACCCGCTGACCGGCGCGGTCGAGAGCGAGGCGGCGAACCTCACCGACATCATCACGGAAATGCGCTCGTCGCGTTCGTCGGAACGCGAGGGCCGCGTCATCGACCATGACGGCTCCGGCTCGATGGAACAGAAGAAGCAGGAAGGCTATTTCTGATGGCGGCGCTCGCGAAGTTGAAGGGCCAGCCCGCTCCGGCTGGCCAGCCGCATCCCGCCAATGACGAGGGACAGAACACCGAGGGCAGCGCCCGCGCCCTGCTGCGCTTCATCACCTGCGGCTCGGTCGACGACGGCAAGTCGACGCTGATCGGCCGCATCCTCTACGAAGCGGGGGCGGTTTTCGACGACCAGCTCACCGCGCTAGACAGCGATTCCCGCAAATTCGGCACGCAGGGTGCGGCGCCGGACTTCGCGCTGCTGGTCGACGGGCTGTCGGCCGAGCGCGAGCAAGGCATCACCATCGACGTCGCCTATCGCTATTTCTCGACCGATCAGCGCAGCTTCATCGTCGCCGACACGCCCGGCCATGAGCAATACACCCGCAACATGGCGACCGGCGCCTCGACCGCCGATCTCGCCATCATCCTGATCGACGCCCGCAAGGGCCTGCTGCCGCAGACGCGCCGGCACTCCTTCATCGTCTCGCTGGTCGGCGTCCGCCATATCGTCGTCGCCATCAACAAGATGGACCTGGTCGGTTATGACGAGACGGTCTTCAAGCAGATCGAGCAGGACTACCGCAACGCTGTCGCCGGGCTCGGTTTCGCCAGCATCGATTTCGTTCCGGTCTCGGCTCGCGACGGCGAGAACGTCACCAGTCTCTCCAGCCTGACGCCCTGGTATCGCGGCCCGGCGCTGCTGCCTCTGCTCGAATCCGTCGTGGTCGTCGCCGCAGCCGAGGTGGAAGTCGGGTTTGCCTTGCCGGTGCAATGGGTCAACCGGCCCGATCTCGATTTTCGTGGCTTTGCCGGCACAGTCGCGCAAGGGCGCCTGCGGGTCGGCGAGGCGATCGCGGCGCTGCCGTCGGGCCGCCGCAGCACGATCACGCGGATCCTCGCGCCATCCGGAGACGTCTCGCAGGCTAGCGCCGGCCAGTCGGTCACCGTCACCCTCGCTGACGAGATCGACATCTCGCGCGGCGACGTCATTGCCTCGCTGACGCACGCCCCCATTGTGCAACAGGAGCTGCGGGCGCGCCTGCTTTGGACGGGTGAGGCAGCGCTGCGCGAGGGCGGTGAATTCATCCTCAAGCTCGCCACGTCGACCGCCAACGCCCAGATCGTCCAACTGCACCATAGCGTCGATATCGAGAGCTATGCGGAAACGCCGGCCGAGAGCCTGGCGATGAACGGGATCGGGCTGGCGACGCTGAAGCTCGACCGGCCGCTCGCGGTCCTCGACTATGCCCGCAGCCGTGAGCTTGGCGGCTTCATCCTGATCGACAGGCTCAGCAACCAGACAGTCGCCTTCGGCTTCGTCGAGATCCGCGCGGCTCGGGACAAGGCTCGCTCTGTCACTGAAGCGGGTGCTGCTGGCCGCGCTGTTCTGCGCCTCGTCGGCTGGCATGGTGCGCAGGAGCGGCGTGCCTGGTTCGAGACGGCGAGCTGGCGTCTGGCATCCGGATTGTTCGTCTTCGCCGCCGTGGCGCTGCCGACGGGGCAGTGGGCTCTCGCCGCCGCTCTTGGATTGGGCGATATCGCGCTGCGGCCGCTGCTGAAGGGCCTGCATGCCAGGCTGTGGGCTCGAAGGGCTCCGCCTGCACTCTATGACGGGGCAGGGATCTGAAACGCGGGGTCTGAAGAGCGCCGGACGGCCTTCTGCCGGCCCGGCGTTGCGCAAGCGGTGACTTAAGCCGCCTGGGAATAGGTCGCGCCAGCGGGAGGTCGTGCTCCAAGCTGGTAGGTCTGGCCATAGGCTTCAGACGCGCCGCTGACTTCCGGCGGTGGCGGCGGCCGGTGCGAGGCACGCTCCTCCATCTGCTTCTTGAAGTCGTCCATCTCCTTCTTGGAGATCTTGCCGTCCTGGTCCGCGTCCATCGCGGCGAAGAGACGGCTGAGCAGGCCGTTCGAGCCATCGCCATCGGGGGCGACCGCCTTCAGGAATTCTTCCTTGGCGACGCTGCCATCGGAATCGGCGTCGAGCTTGGCGAAGTAGTTCTTGTCGTCGCCGTCCTTGGCGTCGGCCTTCTTCGCCGACGTGGCGCTGGCCGTGTCCGACTGGAGCATCAGCAGGAGGGCCTGCATCTGCTGGTCGGCCTTCTCGAACTTCGCCTTGAAGGCGTCCGATTCCGCCTTGCTGACGGAACCGTCCTGGTCGGCATCGAGCGCCTTGAACCGTTTTTCGATCTTTGCGCTATCGGCGCCCTTCGGAGCGCCGGCGGCAAATTCATCGAGGTTGAGCACCCCGTCGCTGTTGCCGTCGAGCTTGTCGAAGCTCGGTGGTTTTCCGGGCGGTGGCGGGCGGAAGCCCCCAACGCCGCCGATGCTTGTCATGCGATACTCCTGGTTACGTACCGCCCAGGAATGGGCGGCGCCTCCGAGTATCGTGGATAATTCTTGGTAAATTCCTATCGGCCCGGACACCGTACCGAGCCGAATGCTTAGTCCGCCAGCACCGCCGTCGCTTCGATCTCGACCATCGCCTCGGGCTCGACCAAAGCGGCGACAGCGACCACCGCCATAGCCGGGAAATGCCGACCGAAACTGGCGCGATAGACCGGGCCGAGCTCGGCCAGGCTGTTGCGATAAGCCTCGATGTCGGTGACGTACCAGGTCAGGCGCACGATATCCTCGATCCGGCCGCCGCCGGCTTCCACCACCGCCTTGATGTTGGCCAGCGTCTGGCCGATCTGCGCGACGAAGCCCTTGGCGAAGACGCCATTCGCGTCCCAGCCGACGAGCCCGCCGGTCATCAGCACCTTGCCTTCGGCGACCATGCCGTTGGCATAGCCGCGCGGCTGCGGCCAGCCTTCAGGGAGGACGGCTCGGGCGCGGCGCGAGATCGTATCGGAGGGCGGCGAGCCGCTGGTCATGGCCATGGTCTTTCTTGAAACACTCAGGAGGCTGCCGCCGCTTCCTGGCGCGCGATCTCGCGCAAGGCAAAACGTTGCAGCTTCCCGGTAGGGGTCTTCGGCAGGGTTGTCACGAAGGCGATGGCGCGTGGGTACTTGTAAGGCGCGATCGTCGCTTTGACGTGGTCCTGCAGCGCCTTCGCCAGCGCCGCATCGCCGGCAAAGCCTTCGCGTAGCAGCACATAGGCCTTCACGATCTGGCCGCGCTCGGGGCAGGGCGCGCCGACGACGCCGCATTCGGCCACCGCCTCATGCGTCAGCAGGCAGGCCTCGACTTCCGGTCCGGCGATATTGTAGCCGGCCGAGATGATCATGTCGTCGGAGCGGGCCTGATACCAGAAATAGCCATCTGAATCACGCAGATAGGTGTCGCCGGTGACGTTCCAGCCGTCGAGAATGTATTTGGCCTGGCGCGGATCGGCGAGGTAGCGGCAGCCGGTCGGGCCGCGCACGGCGAGGCGCCCGGGCGTGCCGTCCGGCACCTCCTTGCCGTCCTCGTCAATGATTTTCGCCTCGTAGCCGGGCACCGGCAGGCCGGTCGAGCCGGGCCGGATCGCCTCGCGCGGTGCGGCGATGAAGATGTGCAGCATCTCGGTTGCGCCGATGCCGTCCATCAGCGGCAGGCCCGTCGCCGCCTGCCAGGCGTCGAAGGTCGCCTTCGGCAGAGCTTCGCCGGCGGAGACGCAGATGCGCAGCGAGGAGAGATCACGCTCGCCCAGCTTGCCGAGCATGGCGCGATAGGCGGTCGGCGCGGTGAAGCAGACGGTGGCACGGTAGCGCTCGATCGCTTCGGCGAGATCGGGCGGCGCGACCTTGGCCGGCAGCACGCAGGCGGCGCCGATCCGCAACGGGAACAGCACGATGCCGCCGAGCCCAAAGGTGAAGGCGAGCGGTGGCGAACCGATGAAGCGGTCGTCAGGCGCGGCTTTCAGCACGCGCGCCCCGTAAGCATCGCAGATCGCCAGCAGGTCGCGCTGGAAATGCATGGTGCCCTTGGGCTCGCCGGTGGTGCCCGAAGTGAAGGCAATCAGGCAGACATCGTCCTGCGCCGTGTCAGCCGGCTCGAAGACTTCGTAGCCGGCTTGGCCCATCAGGGCTTCGAGTGCGCCATCGCCCCATGTCACAATAGTCGAGAGTTCAGGCGCAAGAGCTTGAGCTGCCTTGAGTTCGTCGACTAATGAGGCGTCGCAGAGCGCGAGCCCGATCTTCGCCTTGCGGATCGGATAGGCGAGCTCCCCGGCGCGCAGCATCGGCATGGTCGCGACCACGACGCCGCCGGCCTTCAGCACCGCGAAATAGGTCGCGACCATCATTGGCGTGTTGGCGGCACGCAGCAGCACGCGATTGCCCGGCACCATGCCAAGATCGCGGGTCAGCACATTGGCGATTCGGTTCACCGTCTCTGCGAGCGCCCGATAGCTCCAGGTCTCGCTCGGCCCGATCACCGCGTCATGTCCACCGCGGCCCTCGGCGACATGGCGGTCGACGAATTCGGTGACGACATTGAGCCGCTCCGGATAGCTCAGTCCGGCCGCGGCGAGGTCGAGGCGCGGCCAGATTTCGCGCGGCGGCAGGTTGTCCCGCGCGAAGCCGTCCACATGTCCCGACCGCATGAACCCTGCGGTATCCATCTCGTTCCCCTGGTCTATTTCTTGAGCAAGTCCTTGTCGCAAAACCGGTTTCCACTTTTGCGGAACATGCTCGGCCTTACTTCAGCAGGTCACGGGCGATCACGACCTTCTGCACCTCGCTGGCGCCCTCGTAGATCCTGAGCGCCCTGATCTCGCGATAGAGTTCCTCGACCTTGACCCCACGGGTGACGCCGAGCCCGCCATGGATCTGCACGGCGCGGTCGATCACCTTCTGGGCGTTCTCGGTCGAGACCAGCTTGGCGAGCGCCGCCTCGCGGGTGACGCGGGGTGCGCCCTGATCCTTGGTCCAGGCGGCGCGGTAGACGAGCAGGGCGGCAGCATCGACCTCGGCGGCGCTGTCGGCGATCGCGGCCTGCGAGAGCTGGAGATCGCCGAGCGTGCCGCCGAAGAGCTTGCGGTTCTTGGCATGCGACACGGTCTCGTGCAGGGCCCGGCGGGCGAAGCCGAGCGCTGCGGCGCCGACCGTCGAGCGGAAGATGTCGAGTGTCGCCATCGCGACCTTGAAGCCGTCGCCGGGGCCGCCGATGCGGTTCGTCGCCGGGATGCGGCAGGCGTCGAAGCGCAAGGTCGCCAGCGGATGCGGCGCGATCACGTCGATGCGCTCGGTGATGGAAAGGCCGGGCGTATCGGCCTCAACCAGATAGGCGGAGAGGCCGCGCGCGCCCGACGCCTCGCCGGAGCGGGCGAAGACGACATAGTGGTCGGCGATGCCGCCATTCGAGATCCAGCTCTTCTCGCCGTCGATCCGGACATGGGTGTTGCCATCCGGCGTCGCTGACGTCGCCAGGGCGGCGACATCGGAGCCGGCCTCCTTCTCGGAGAGGGCGAAGGCGGCGATCCGTTCGCCGCGTGCCACCGCCGGCAGGATGCGTGCCTTCATCTCGGGCGAGCCGGCGACGGTGATCGCGCCCGTTCCCAGCCCCTGCATGGCGAAGGCGAAATCGGCGAGCCCGTCGCGTGCGGCGAGGATCTCGCGGGCGAGACAGAGCGTGCGCACGTCGAGCTTGGCATGCAGCCCACCATGGGCTGCCGGCACGGCGGCCTTAAGGAAGCCGGCTTCACCCAGCGCCTTCACTCGGGCGCGGCAGGCCTCGTCGACGTCGTCATGCGGCAGGCCGGGCAGGGTGGCGTCGGCCCAGGCGGACAGCCTCTGCGCGAAATCGCGGTGATGCGCCTCGAAGAAGGGCCAGTCGAGCGTGTCGCCAAGAATGCCGACGCCAGGCGAAACCATCTCAGTTGCCCTCGAAGATCGGCTTCCGCTTCTCGGCGAAGGCGTGATAGGCGCGGGAAAAATCCTCGGTCTGCATGCACAGCGCCTGCGCCACTGCTTCTGCCTCGATCGCGGACTCGACCGACATCGCCCATTCCATTTCGAGCATGCGCTTGGTCATGGCGTTGGCGAAGGTCGGCCCATCGGCGAGTTCGGCTGCGAGCGCCTGTGCCTCGGCGAGCACGCTCACGCGGGCGATCAGCCGGTTGAGGAAACCCCAGCGCTCGGCTTCCTCGCCCTTGAGCACCCGGCCGGTATAGAGCAGCTCGGCGGCGCGGCCCTGGCCAACGATGCGCGGTAGCATCGCGCAGGCGCCCATGTCGCAGCCGGCAAGGCCGACGCGGTTGAACAGGAAGGCGATCTTGGTCTCGGCCGTGCCGAACCTGAGATCCGAGGCCATGGCGACGATCGCGCCGGCGCCGGCGCAGATGCCGTCGATCGCGGCGATGACCGGCTGCGGGCAGGCGCGCATGGTCTTGACCAGCTCGCCGGTCATCCGGGTGAACTTCAGAAGGTCCTTGGTGTCCATCGCGACCAGCGGCCCGATGATCTCGAAGACATCGCCGCCCGACGAGAAATTGCCGCCGGCGCCGGTCACCACGATCGCCTTGACCTCTTCCTCCTTCTGCGCCGCCAGGAAGAAATCGGTCAGCTCGCGATAGCTCTCGAAGGTCAGCGGGTTCTTCTTCTCCGGCCGGTTCAGCGTCACGGTCGCGACCTTGCCGACGACCGAGAGCTGGAAATGCTGCGGCTGGAAGCCGGAGAGCGGCAGGGTGACGGGGTTGGCGCTGGTCATTCGTTGTCTCCCGCCGTAGCTGGCGTGCCACTCTGGCGCCTGCTGATGGCCTGGTGCAGCGAGGCCTTGGCCCCGCCGAGCAACCGGAAGAGCTGGCCGATCTCGGCGGATCCAAGCCCCGCGAAGAGCTCGGCGATCCAGTCCTCATGGCGCTCGGCCATCGCCTTGAAGGCGCGCCGGCCCTGGGCAGTCAGCGTCAGCACCTGGACGCGCCGGTCCTGCGCCGCCGGACGCTTGTCGACCAGCCCGTCGGCGAGCAGGCCGGCGACGACGGCGGTGACGTTGCCGTTCGAGACCATCAGGCGCTGCGAGACCTCGCCGACGGTCATGCCGGTCGTCGATTTCTCGAGCTGCGCCATCAGGTCGAAGCGCGGCAGCGTCGTCTTGAATTCCTCGCGCAGGCGGGTGCGGATCTCGCTCTCGATCAGGGTGGAGCAGGTCAGCATCCGCAGCCAGAGCCGAAGCTCGTCCTTGTGGTCACCCGGACGTTCGCTCGCCTTGGTCTCGCGGTCGAGCAGGGGGGCGCTGGACGGAATTTCCATCGTCAGAACTCCCCGCCATTGATCAGGACGGATTGGCCGGTGATGCCGCGGCTCTGAGGGCCGCAGAGATTGAGGACGGCGGCCGCGACTTCCTCCGGCGTGATCAGCCGGTGCTGCGGATTGTCCTTGGTCAGCTCCGCCAGCGCCTCGTCGCGGGTCTTGCCGGTCTTGGCGGCGATCGTCGTCAGGCTGCCGGCGACCATGTCGGTATCGGTATAGCCCGGGCAGACGGCGTTGACGGTGATGCCGGTCCGCGCCGTCTCCAGCGCCAGCGAGCGGACGAGGCCGACGACGGCATGCTTGGCTGCGACATAGGCCGAGACATAAGGATAGCCGCGATGCCCCGCGGTCGAGGCGATTGCGATCAGCCGGCCGGAGCGGCGCTCGGTCATGGCGGGCAAAGCAGGCCGGAAGCAGTTCACCGTGCCGATCAGATTGATCTCGACCATGCGCCGGAACAGCTCGGCATCGCTGCGCTGGAAGCTCGCGCTCTCGGCCGCGCCGGCATTGGCGACGACGATGTCGAAGGGCTGTCCAGCAGCGAGCCCGGCCATCGCCTCACGTACCGCCGCCTCATCGGTGACATCGACGGACTGGGCGGCATCTGCCGCGCCGGCGAGCACAGCCTGTTGCAGGATGTCGTCATTGCGGCCGATGATCGAGACACGGGCACCGGCATGGCGGAGCGCGGAGGCGATGGCGCGGCCGATGCCGCGTCCGCCACCGCTCACCAGGGCATGCTGTCCCGCCAGAGCCGATGCCATGCCGTTCACTCCCTCTTTGAGGTCAATATATTTTAGGTCTGAAACATTTTGCAAGAGGCGAGGCATGATCTGCAGGAAAATACGAAATAGTACGATACACCAGGATATTAGGCGACTGATAGGTGAATTTCGATAACCCGAACGGCTTCTCGTCGGCGGCTTTTAGTGGGAGGCTTGAGCCAAAATTATTTTAGGTTTAAAATGATTTTGCGAGCCAGGGAGAGCGTGATGCGCATTGCAGTCGTGGGCGGCGGGCCGGCGGGGCTCTATTATGCGCTGCTGATGAAGCGGGACTGGCCGGCGCTCGACGTCACCGTGTTCGAGCGCAACCGCGATGACGACACCTTCGGCTTCGGCGTCGTCTTCTCCGACCAGACGCTCGACCTGTTCAAGGCGGCCGACCAGCCGAGCTACGAGGCGATCGTCAAAAGCTTCGCCTATTGGGACGACATAGAAATCCATTTCAAAGGCACAGCGCAGCGCGTGCCCGGCAACGGCTTTTGCGGCTGCTCGCGTCGCACGCTGCTGATGCTGCTGCAGGAGCGGGCGCGCCAGGTCGGCGTCAGGCTCGTCTTCTCGCAGGAGATCGAGGATGTCGAAGCGCTGAAACGCGACTACGATCTCGTCGTCGCTGCCGACGGTATCAACAGCCGTATCCGCGAGGGCGATCGCGAGCGTTTCGCACCTGAGGTCGACCTCAGGCCGAACCGCTTCGTCTGGATGGGTTCGACCCGGCCCTTCGACGCCTTCACCTTCTTCTTCAAGCAGACCGAGCACGGCGTCTTCATCGCCCATTGCTACCAGTACGAGGTCGGGCAATCGACCTGGGTGCTGGAGACCGACCCCGAGACCTTCGCCCGCGCCGGGCTTGAGGGCATGGACGAAGCCGGCACGGCCGCCTTTCTCGAACAGGTCTTCGCCGAGGAGCTGCAGGGCCACCGGCTGATCACCAATCGCTCGCTCTGGCGGCAATTCCCGATGATCCGCTGCCGCAACTGGGTGGTCGACAATATCGTGCTGATCGGCGACGCCAAGGCGACCGCGCATTTCTCGATCGGTTCGGGCACCAAGCTCGCCATGGAGGATGCGATCGCGCTGCATGGCGCCTTCCGGCGGGCTGGGCTCGACGTCAAGGCGGCGCTCTCGACCTTCGAGACCGGACGACGCGAGGAGGTCGAGAAGACCCAGCATGCCGCCGACGTCTCGCTGGTCTGGTTCGAGCAGCTCAAGCGCTTCTGGGATTTCGAGCCGCTGCGCTTCGCCTTCGGCCTGATGACCCGCTCCAAGGCGATCACCTACGACAACCTCGCTTTGCGCGCGCCCGAATTCGTCGCCGCGATCGACAAGCTGGTCGCCAACGATCTCGGCCCGGACCAGGCGTCGCGCCGCGACGGCACGCCGGTACCGCCGGCCTTCCAGCCCTTCTCCTTGCGCGAGATGCGGGTCGCGAACCGCTTCGTCGTCTCGCCCATGTGCCAGTATTCCGCGCAGGAAGGCCTGCCGGGCGACTGGCACCTGATGCATTATGGCGCGCGCGCCATCGGCGGGGCAGGGCTCATCTTTACCGAGATGACCTGCGTCTCGGCCGATGCCCGCATCACGCCCGGCTGCACGGGTCTTTACAGCGACGAACAGGAAGCCGCCTGGACGCGCATCGTCGACTTCGTCCATGCCAACTCGGCGGCGAAGATCTGCCTGCAGCTCGGCCATGCCGGCCGCAAGGGCGCGAGCAAGCTGATGTGGGACGGGATGGACCGGCCGCTCGACGAGGGCGCCTGGCCGATCGTCTCGGCTTCGCCCCTGCCGTACTATCCCGAGAGTCAGGTCCCGCGCGAGTTGGCGCGGTCAGACATGGACCGGATCAAGGCTGATTTCGTGGCGGCGGCCAAGCGCGGCCTGCGCGCCGGCTTCGACATGCTCGAGCTGCACTGCGCCCATGGCTATCTGCTCGCGAGCTTCCTCTCGCCGCTGACCAACCGGCGCACGGACGCCTATGGCGGCTCGCTCGAGAACCGCCTGCGCTATCCGCTCGAAGTCTTTGCAGCGCTTCGTGAAACTTGGCCGACCGACAAGCCGATATCGGTGCGCATCTCGGCGACGGACTGGCAGGAGGGCGGCCTGAGCCCCGAGGACTCCGTGGCGATCTCGGAAGCGTTCGCTGAGGCCGGTTGCGACCTCGTCGACGTCTCGACCGGGCAGACCACGCCGCGGGCGCGGCCGCTCTATGGTCGCATGTTCCAGACCTCGTTCGCGGACCGCATCCGCAACGAGGCCGGCATCGCCACCATGTGCGTCGGCGCCATCACCTCGGCCGACCAGGCCAACACCATCGTTGCCGCCGGCCGCGCCGATCTCGTCGCGCTCGGCAGGCCGCATCTGGCTGACCCGTCCTTCGTGCTGCGGGCGGCGGCCTGGTATGGAGCCGATATCGCCCAGCCGGTGCAGTACCAGCCCGGCAAGGACCAGCTCATGCGCAATACGCCACGTGAGCGCGAGGAACTCGAGAGCCTTAAGCTCAAGGCCAAGCCGAGTCGGCACGGCGGCGCGCCGGCTGATGCGGTAATAACTCCGGCTGCGCGGGCGGCGGAGTAACAGGGCATCTGCTATATTATTGCAAAATTGCAATTTATGATTGGATGACAGCCGCCTTTATGGCGCTGACGCAACGACTATCTTCGTGGGCAACCGATCCTGCTGCGCCTCGCAATGTGAGGCGCACAACCAAGGGGCCCAAATCATGCAACTCACCGGCATCCACCATGTCACCGCCATCACCGCCCAGGCTGCGCAGAACCGGCGCTTCTATGTCGAGACGCTCGGCCTGCGTCTGGTCAAGAAGACGGTGAACCAGGACGATACCTCCGCCTATCACCTGTTCTATGCCGACGGCGCCGGCTCGCCCGGTTCCGACCTGACCTTCTTCGACTGGCCAGCTTCTCCGGCCCGGCGCGGCACCAATTCGATCACGCGCACTTCGCTCAGGGTCGCGAGCGAGGCTTCGCTCGACTTCTGGCGCGAGCGGCTGACGGCTGCCGGCGTCACGGTCTCCGATACGCGCCTGCTCAACGGCCGCGCCGCGTTCGATTTCGAGGATCCGGAGGGGCAGCGCCTGACGCTCGTCGTCGATGGCGGAACGATTCCGTTCGTTGCCTGGGAGAAGAGCCCGGTTCCGGCCAAGCATCAGATCCGTGGCCTCGGCCCGGTGACGATCTCGGTGCCGCAGATCGAGCGGACCGAGCTCGTTCTGACCAAGCTGCTCGGGCTGGAGCGGATCGCGGATTATCGCGACGCGGCCCATGCCACCGGCGACATCCATGTCTTCCGGATCGGCGAGGGCGGCCCGGCGGCGGAGCTCAACGTTGCAGTCGAGCCCAACCTTTCTCCGGCGCGTGAAGGCGCCGGCGGCGTCCACCATCTCGCGCTCAGGACACCGAGCTTCGGCGAGTACGATGCCTGGGCCGAGCGCCTGCGCGCCTCGGGCTATCCGAACAGCGGACCGGTCGATCGCTTCTATTTCCGCTCGCTCTATCTGCGCGAGCCGAATGGTGTGCTGATCGAGATCGCCAGCGACGGGCCGGGCTTTGCCGCTGACGAGCCCTTCGAGACGATGGGCGAGGGGCTCTCTCTGCCGCCCTTCCTCGAGCCGAAGCGGGCGGCGATCGAAGCCGGGTTGAAGCCTCTGGCTTGAGCTCTTCCGAGGGTATCAAGACGTGCTGCGGCCGGGTGGCCGCAGCACGTTCGGCTTTGCGTAAAACTGTTTCGATTCATCGGGAATTAACCAGCTTCGCGCTCAATGCGAGGACGAGGTTGGGGCTTCCCGAGACTGACGAACAGGCCGGTACGGTCTGCCCAGCGCGCGATGAGGCGTAGCGGCAAGACACGGGCGGCGGCGCGCCAGAGCGGGATGTCTGCAAGGTGTCCCGAGGCGTTGCGTATGCGTAGCTCGAACAAATTCGCCGGCTATTCCTATAGCCTGAAGCGCCGGCGCCGCAGCCCCTTCATTCGTCTTGGCGTGCTCGTGGCTGTCGCCGGTGGTGTGATGGCAGGTGTGTCGGCCTGGTCAGGCAGGCAGCCTGAGCCTGTGGTTGCCGCAAGCCCGGCGGCTAAGAAGCATGCTCCGACGCATGCAGCGCCGCTGGCGCGCACGTCGACGCCGCTGCTCCGCCCTGGCTATGTCGTCGGTTATGTCGCGCAGTCGCTTGCCGACAGCACGCCGTTGCCCGGTCGCTTCCAGTCGGCAATGGTCGCCCGGCCGGTGGTCGTGGCCGATCCTGAAACGACCGGCTCGATCACCCCCTCCGAGCTCGCCAATCCGAGCCTGGCGACGACCACGGTCGCGGTGCAGCCCACGGCCGAGTCGCCGCAGATTGCCCTGATCGCTCCGCGCCCGGTCCCGCGTCCAGCGGATCTGAAGGGCCCGACACCGCCGGAGCCGCGCGTCGTAGCGCGTGCGACGTCCCGCCAGAGCAAGGACGTCGTCGCCAAGGCCGAGCCGGTCGACAACCGCTCCTTCTTCGAAAAGCTCTTCGGCGCGAATGCACCGCAGACCTCCGGCGAGCGTCTCGCTTATGCCGCACCGCAGGACGACATCACCCAGCGCGGTCGCGGCAGTGGCCTCACCGTCGCTCCGATGCAGGCACCGCTGGCATCGACGCCGGTCCCCGGCGGCAAGACGGCGATCTACGACATCAGCGCACGCACGGTCTATCTGCCCAATGGCGAGCGGCTGGAGGCCAATTCCGGCCTCGGCGACAAGATGAACGATCTGCGCTTCGTTCATGTCCGCATGCACGGGCCGACGCCGCCCCATGTCTACAATCTGACCGAGCGCGAATCCCTGTTCCACGGCGTGCGCGCGATCCGCATGCATCCGGTCGGCGGCAGCGGCAAGATCTTCGGCCGTGCCGGCTTGCTGGTGCACAACTACCTGCTCGGGCCGCGTGGCGACTCGAATGGCTGCGTCTCGGTCAAGGATTATGAGCGCTTCCTGCAGGCCTTCCTGCGCGGCGAGATCAAGCAGCTCGTCGTGGTCGCCGGCCGGAGCTGAAAGCTCGCTCGCCCACCCACCTTGCGCGAGCAGCGTCACGCTGGTCTGATCGGCGAATGATGAGACTGGTCCATCTAGCGCCACGCCTGCTTGCACTCTCGGTGCTCGCACTTCCGCTCGCGATGACAGTCCCCGCGGTTGCCGAGGTCCGTTTCGGCAACAATGTCCGCATCGGCGGGCACGACGCCTCGAACCAGCGCTTCGACCGCCGGAACCGCGGCGTCTATCACATCTATGAAGGCCGGCCGCGCAATCCGGGCTGCAGCTGGCGCCCGGATGGCCGGGGCGGGCGCGTCAAAATCTGCCATCTGCAGCGCATCAGGCGGCGCTGATAGCTGCGGGCCAGCCCGAAGTTCGCCTCAGCAGGGAACCCGCGCGCTGCCGTACAAAGCAGAGCGGATTTCGCCTGACCAAAGCGCGCATCCGTCATTGCGAGGAGCGAAGCGACGAAGCAATCCTGTATGTTGAGGCTGGTTCCTTTGCTGAGGAGCTGGTCGGGGTTTGGCGCGTAAGCAATCCTGGTTGATCGCCGTCTTCTGGCTGGCGCATCCCCCGATCCTGTCGTCGTTGCCGAACAGTCGCTGGGGAGGCGCCTTGCGGTGCGATCCCGGATACAGGAGAGGTGCCATGGCGGGCTTGGCTTGTGCGGCCGGGATCGATGTCGGCCGCGATCATCTTGACTTTGCGATCGTGCCGCGGGGCGGCGGCGGGCGGGTGCGCAATGGGCCTGCAGGGATAGCGGCGCTGATCGGGCGGTTGCGCCGCGAGGGGGTGGTGCGGGTCGCGCTGGAGGCGATCGGGCCTTATGCGGAGGCCTTGCTCCAGGCTCTGTCGGCGGCAGGCATCGCGGTTGGCGCGGTCGATCCGCGTCGGATCAAGGCCTGGCGCATCGCCGAGGGTGGCCGGGCCAAGAACGATCGGCTGGACGCCGCCCTGATCGCGCGCTTTGCTCTGCTCATGCCCGATATCGTGCGCCCCGTCCCCGATCGCGAGAGCCGGGCGATCCGCGCCCTGTCGACGCGCCGGCGCCAGATCGTCGAGATGATCGGACAAGAGAAGACGCGGCTGAAACAGGCGCTCGAGCCCACCATCGCCGACAGCCACAGGGGCATGATCGCGCGGCTTTGCGAGGAGCGCGCGCGCATCGAGGCCGAGCTGCGGGCCAGGCTGTGCCATGATGAGCAGAACGAGCAACGCTTCGCCCTGCTGCAGAGCGCCCCCGGCGTCGGCCCGGCCGTCGCCATCACCTTGATGGCCGACCTGCCCGAGCTCGACCGCCTCGACCGGCGCGCCCTGGCCAGCCTGGCCGGCCTTGCCCCTCAGATCAGCCAGAGCGGCACCGCGCCAGCCAAAGCCCATATCGCCGGAGGGCGGCCCTGCCTGCGCAGCGCACTCTACCTCGCAGCGCTCAGCGCAGCCCGCCTCGACCACGGCTACAAACGCGACTACCTCGCCATGCGCCAGGCCGGAAAACCGGCCAAGGTCGCCCTCATCGCCATCGCCAGAAAACTCCTCGTCGCCCTCGCCGCCATGGCCAAACACAACAGGCCCTGGATACCAGATCCCAGCCAAGCTCCTTGACCAACAACACAGTCGCCAGGGGGCCGTAGAGCTCTGCCGCTCCTGGATTGCTTCGCTGCGCTCGCAATGACGAGGCGGCCCTGGCTCCCTTGGCCTTTTGCCGCGAATTCAGTGCTTGGTCCCCTCAGAACTCTTCCCACCCGGCGTCACCGCCGCGGGCGTTCGCGACCTTGCGGGCTGGAGCTGGAATGCGAGCGGGAGCTGCACGCTCGCGGCGCGGAATCGGCTGCTGCTGAGCAAAGGCCGCTTCCGCCAGTGTCCGGAGCCGCTCCGGCTCGGAGGCAGCAGGCTGGCGCGCTATCGCGCCAGCGCTCTCGCTGGTGCGGAAGGCCGAAACCAGGGTATTGAGCTCACCGATCTTGCCTGAGAGCGCGTTGGCGCTGGCGGCGCTCTGCTCGGCAAGCGCCGCGTTCGCCTGGGTCATCTCGTCCATATGCGCGACGGTCTGGCTCATCTCCTCGATGCCATTGGCCTGCTCGCTCGAGGCGGCCGCCACTTCCGAGACGGTTGCTTGGACGCTCCCAGCCGCCTCGACGATGCGAGTGAGCGCATCGCCGGCCTGGCGCACGAGCTTCACGCCAGCCTCGACCTCGCTGTTCGAGGAGGAGATCAGGCCCGAAATGTCCTTGGCCGCCTCGCTCGAACGCTGGGCGAGGGTACGCACTTCGCTCGCGACCACAGCGAAGCCCTTGCCGGCATCGCCAGCGCGGGCCGCCTCGACCGCTGCGTTGAGCGCCAAGAGATTGGTCTGGAACGCGATGTCGTCGATCACCCGGATGATGTCAGAGATCTTCTTCGAGGCCTGCTCGATCCGGGTCATGGCCGAGACCGCGTCGGTGACGATGTTGCCGCCGTCCTGGGCGACCTGCATGGCCTGGCCGGCCTGGCGCACCGCCTGCTGGGCGGCCTGCGCGGCGGCTTTCACCGATGCTGCGAGCTGCTCCGTCGTCGCGGCGCTCTCCTCGAGCGAAGAGGCCTGCTCTTCCGTGCGCTTCGAGAGGTCGTCCGCGCCTGTGTGGATTTCGCGCGCCGAAAGCCCGACATCGGCCGACATGGCCTGGATCGTGCCGACCGTCGAGGACAGGCGCGACATCGTCTCGTTGATCGCATCCTTCAGCTCGGCGAAGCGCCCGCGATAGGCGGTCGGCACCTGGTTGGTCAGATCGCCGGCGGCCAGGGCCTGCAGCACCGCGACGAATTCCGTCGTGGCATTATCGACGACCGCGTTGATCTCGTTGATCCCGGCGACCAGCTTCTGCATCTGCTCGTCGCCATGGTCGATCTGGAGCCGGGCCGAGAAATCGCCTGCCGCGGCAGCCGCGACGACCTCGCCGACATCGGAGACCACCGAGGCCATCGCGTCCGCCGAGCGAATCCGCATTGCGGCAGCCGCACGCTCCTGTTCCTGCAGCAGCGCGACCTGCTCTGTGCTCTGGCGCAGCACGGAAACCGCCCGCGCCATCTCGCCGATCTCGTCGCGGCGCTTGGTGTGTGGCACGTCGATCTGCGTCTCGCCTGCCGTCAGGCGGCTCATCGTGCCGCCGAGATCGACGAGGGGACGGATGATGGAGCGACGGGAGAAGACGAGCGCGCCGAAAATGGCGCCGCCGAGCACCAGAACGAGCGCAACCGGAAGCCAGATCCGGACCTGTTCGGAAAAGGCGCTCGACTCCGCATCGACCTCGTTGGCGCGCGCCTCATTGGCACTGCTCAGCGATGTCAGCTCTTCCTGAAGCGTCGCGCGGTTCTTCTTGCTGGCGTCGCTATTGCCCCAGGCTTCGGCTGCGCGCGCCGAAATCTCGCGGACCATGCGGGTTGTCTCGAGCCGGATGCCGGTGAATTCGGAGATCAGACCGCTGATCTTCTCCATCCGCTCGCGCTCGCTGGCGGGCACGACCTTGGCGAGGTCCTTCCGGCGTTCCTCGACCTTGGTCAGGCCACCCTCGACCGTCGTCGCGGCGATGCCGGCGAAATGCGGGTTGCGGGCGGTGTAGACGAGATAGGAATCGGCGATGACGAGATTGACCGCGGCATTGAGCCGTTCGGCAGCCAGCGCGATATGATTCTGCTGCGATGAGCGCATGTTCATCGTGTCGATGCGGGTCATCGCCAGTAGCGCGCAGCCAAGTGCAACCAAGGCGCCAGCCGCGACAATCGCGATCAGCCCCAAAATCTGGGTCCTGATGGATTTCATGATGTCCCCCGCACGCCGCTATTTTGATCGCGGCGCCGCAAGGTAACCTGAGGCCTTGAATGCGGAGTTAACCGAGATTGGTTTCAGCCGGCTTCAGCTTTTGGCGGCACTGGCCTTCTTGGGCTTGGCACTCTTGGGCTTGACGCTCTTTGCCTTCGCCGACGCTTTGGAGGCCGCCGGCTTCTTGGCAGGTGCCTTCGTCTTGCCCTTGGCGCCGCCACCGGCGGCCGTCCTGGCATTGACGATCTCGATCGCCTGCTCGGCGGTGACGCTCTCCTGCGTCATCGTCTTCGGCAGGGTGGCGTTGACTTTGCCCCAGGCGACATAAGGCCCGTATTTGCCGGCCCTGACCTCCATCTTGCCGCCTTGCGGGTGCTCGCCGAGGTCGCGCCCCGGCGTCGCCGCGGCACTGCCGAAGCGGCGGCCGCCGGCGCCGCTCTCCTTGGCGACAATCAGGTCGATGGCCCGGTTGGCACCGATTTCGAGGATATCGTCGGCCTTGTCGATATTGGCGTAGGTCTTGCCGTGCTGGACGTAAGGCCCGTAGCGGCCGATGCCGGCAAGGATCGGCTCTCCGCTCGTCGGGTGCTTCGCGACCTCGCGCGGCAGCGAGAGCAAAGCGAGCGCCTTCTCCAGCGTCAATGAACCGACGGTATCTCCCTTGGGCAGACTCGAACGCTTCGGCTTCTCGCCCTCGCCAAGCTGGATATAGGGGCCGAAGCGGCCGTCGCGAACACTGACTTCCTGATCCGTGGTGGGGTCCTTGCCGAGGATGCGCACGCCGTTCTGGGTCTGGCCGCCTTCGGCCGAGCCGTCCCCCTCGGCGGCGGAGGCGCTGAGGGGGCGGGTGAAGCGGCATTCGGGATAGTTCGAGCAGCCGACGAAGGCGCCGAACTTGCCGAGCTTGAGCGAAAGCGTGCCGGTGCCGCAGACTTGGCAGCTGCGCGGATCGCCGCCATCGGCGCGCGGCGGAAAGACGTGCTCGCCGAGGATGCCGTTCAGCGCTTCCAGAACGTCGCCGACGCGCAGTTCCTTGGTCTCGCCGATCGACTTGGTGAACTCCTCCCAGAATTCGCGCAGCAGCACCTTCCAGTCGACATCGCCGCTGGAGACCAGGTCGAGCTTCTCCTCCAGGCTGGCGGTGAAGTCGAACTCGACATAGCGCTTGAAGAAGCTCTCGAGGAATGCCGTGACCAGCATGCCCTTGTCCTCGGGCACGAGACGCTTCTTCTCGATCCGGACATATTCGCGGTCGCGCAGCGTTGCCAGCGTCGCGGCATAGGTCGAGGGCCGGCCGATGCCGAGCTCTTCCATGCGCTTGACCAGGCTGGCTTCCGAGAAGCGCGGCGGCGGCTCGGTGAAATGCTGGTCGGCGGCGATGGCGCGCTTCTCCAGCGGATCGCCGGCCTTCATCGGGGGCAGCTTCTTTGAGTCCTCGTCCTCTTCGTCGTCGCGGCTCTCCTGATAGAGCGTCAGGAAGCCGTCGAAGAGCACGACTTGGCCGGTCGCGCGCAGTTCGAGGCTGCGAGCGCCGACCTTGGCGGCGATGTCGACCGTGGTTCGCTCCATCGAGGCCGATTCCATCTGGCTGGCGATGGTACGCTTCCAGATCAGCTCGTAGAGCTTGGCCTGCTCCGGCTCGAGATTGCGCGCGACCATGGCCGGCAAACGGCCGAGATCGGTCGGGCGGATCGCCTCGTGGGCCTCCTGAGCGTTCTTGGCCTTGACCGTGTATTTGCGTGGGGCGTCCGGCACGTAATTGTCGCCGAACTCCTTGCCGATGACCCGCCGGGCCGCCGTGATCGCCGAGCCGTCCATGTCGACGCCGTCGGTTCGCATATAGGTGATCAGGCCGACGGTCTCGCCGCCGATGTCGACACCTTCATAGAGGCGCTGCGCCACCTGCATGGTGCGGGCCGGCGCCATGCCGAGCTTGCGCGAGGCCTCCTGCTGCAGGGTCGAGGTCTGGAAGGGGGGCTGGGGGTGGCGCCTGACCGGCTTGGCCTCGACCTCGGCGACCGAGAATCGCGCGGTCTCCAGCGCCGCCTTGAAGGCCTGTGCCTCCTCGCCGGTACCGATGTCGAGCCGTGTGATCTTCTTACCGTCTGCGCCCGAGAGACGGGCATCGAAGGTCGCGCCGCTGGCTGTCGCGAGCGTCGCGATCAGCGACCAGTATTCGCGGGCCCGGAAGGCCTCGATCTCACGCTCGCGGTCGCTGACCAGCCTGAGCGCGACCGATTGCACCCGCCCGGCCGAGCGGGCGCCCGGAAGCTTGCGCCAGAGCACGGGCGACAGGGTGAAGCCGACGAGATAATCGAGGGCGCGGCGCGCCAGATAGGCGTCGACCAGCGCCTGATCGATCGGGCGCGGATTGGCCAGCGCCTTCTGCACCGCGTCCTTGGTCACGGCGTTGAAGGTGACGCGCTCGACCGGAATGCCCTTGAGCACGCGCTTCTGGTTGAGCGCCTCGAGCACATGCCAGGAGATCGCCTCGCCTTCGCGATCCGGGTCGGTCGCGAGGATGACCTTCTCGGCGTTCTTGGCGGCACGAGCGATCTCGGCGACCTGCTTGGCGCCGCGCCCCTCGGTTTCCCAGAGCATGGCGAAATCGTTCTCGGGATCGACCGAGCCGTCCTTGGCCGGCAGATCGCGGATATGCCCGAACGAGGCGATGACCTCGTAATCGGATCCGAGATACTTGTTGATCGTCTTGGCCTTGGCCGGCGACTCGACGATGAGGAGCTTCATGACGCTTTCGATCTCATAGGCAAGCGGCGGGGCGGCACGAAAGCCGGACCCGATCAGGTCAATATCCTGATCGGTGGATCCGTCTCTCGCTTTCAGAAGAGACCGTTTGACCGACCAGCTTGCGATGCAGGCGATCGGAACGGGCTCTAGCGTGCCAACCTCGCCGAACTTGGCGCGGGGCGCGTTGATAGCGGTTCGGGATTGCGCGCGAAAGTGGTTCACGCGGCCAGTCCTGTCAAACCCGATTCTACTTTTCGGAGCCGGGCGGTCAGGCTACGTCACCAGCCGTTGCCATTTTGGCGCTAAACGGCGGGAGAACTGAGCATGTCGTCGCAGAACCGGACAGCCCGGCTGACCTCGCTCGATATTCGCGGGCGCAAGGGCGGCGAGCCGCTTGTCGCCTTGACCGCTTATACCGCACCGATGGCAAGGATCGTCGACGAAGTCGCGGAGATCACATTGGTCGGCGACTCGCTCGGCATGGTCGTCTACGGGCTCGACAGCACCGTCCCGGTGACGCTGGAGATGATGAGCCTGCACGGCCAGGCCGTGACGCGCGCCACGACGCGCTCGCTGGTCGTGATCGACATGCCGTTCGGCAGCTATGAGGAAAGCCGGGAGCAGGCCTTCCGCAATGCCGCCCGGCTGCTCAAGGAGACCGGTGCTGGGGCGGTCAAGCTCGAAGGTGGTTCGAGGATGGCTGAGACGGTGCGCTTTCTGGTCGAGCGCGGCGTGCCGGTGATGGGCCATGTCGGCCTGACACCGCAGGCGGTCAACACGCTCGGCGGCTACAAGGCGCAAGGGCGCAGCAAGGCCGAGTGGCCGGCAATCATCGCAGATGCCGAAGAGATCGCCTCGGCGGGCGCCTTTTCCCTTGTAATCGAGGCCGTCGCCGAGCCGCTGGCAACAGAAATCACCAACCGGATCGCGATCCCGACGATCGGCATCGGCGCCTCCGCCGTTTGCGATGGCCAGATCCTCGTTCTCGACGACATGCTCGGCCTCACCGGCCGCGCGCCGAAATTCGTAAAAACTTATGGCTCGCTCGCCGACGATGTCCGGAAGGCGGTGACTGACTATGCCGAGGATGTCCGCAGCCGCCAGTTCCCAGGCGAGCAGCACGTCTATGCCTTGAAGGCGGAGTGACCCACAAAGAACCCACTTGCCGCCTTGCGCCGGCCACGACTCGCCCCTAAACAGCCGTCTTCAAATGACAGCGTCTGCACCGCTCTATCCGCACCGGCATCTCCTCGGGATCGAGGGGCTGTCCCATTTGGATATCGAGGCGCTACTTGAGCGCGCCGAAACCTATGTCGCGCTCTCGCGCCAGATCGAGAAGAAGACGGCGACGCTGCGCGGCCGTACCCAGATCAATCTGTTCTTCGAGCCCTCGACGCGGACGCAGGCCTCGTTCGAGCTGGCGGGCAAGCGCCTCGGCGCCGACGTGATGAACATGTCGGTCGGCTCCTCCTCGGTGAAGAAGGGCGAGACGCTGATCGACACCGCCGCAACGCTGAACGCGATGCGGCCCGACATCTTGGTGGTGCGCCATCATGCCGCCGGCGCGGTCAATCTGCTTGCCCGCAAGGTCGACTGCTCGGTCGTCAACGCTGGCGACGGAGCCCACGAGCACCCGACCCAGGCGCTGCTCGATGCGCTGACGATCCGCCGCAACAAGGGCCGCATCGCCGGGCTCACCGTCGCGATCTGCGGCGATATCGTGCATTCGCGCGTCGCTCGCTCCAATATCATCCTGCTCAACGCACTCGGCGCCAAGGTGCGTCTGATCGCACCCTCGACCCTTCTGCCGACGGGTGTCGAGCGCATGGGCGTCGAAGTCTTCCGCGACATGAAGAAGGGGCTGGAGGGGGTCGACATCGTCATGATGCTGCGCCTGCAGCTCGAACGGATGAACGGCGCCTTCGTCCCGTCACCGAAAGAATACTTCCGCTATTTCGGCCTCGACCGCGAGAAGCTTTCGCTGGCGGCGCCGGATGCGCTGGTGATGCATCCTGGCCCAATGAACCGCGGTGTCGAGATCTCCTCGGAAGTGGCCGACGGCGCCCAGTCGTTGATCCGCGAGCAGGTTGAGATGGGCGTCGCGGTTCGCATGGCGGTGCTCGACGCGCTCGCGCAGCACCTGCCCAATGGCTGAACGCGATGGAGACCTTCCTCGCCTGGCTTCTGCGACAGATGCGCCGGGCTCGGATCGTCTTCGTCGGCCTCTATTTCCTGGTCGTCGCCGGATTCATCTATGCCGAACCGCGCTCCGCCTGGACCTGGCTGATCGTTCTGCTCGGCGCGCTCCTCTGCGTCGGCATCTGGGGCCTGGTCGGCTTCTGGAGTTACGTTTTCACGCAGCGCCGCGAGCGCAAGAACGGGGTCGAGCGTAGCGATGGCTGAAAGCAGCGGGCTTGCGATCGTCGACGCGCGGCTGGTCGATCCGGCCTCCGGTCGTGAGGGCCCGGGCAGTATCCTGATCCGCGACGGCCTGATCGCTGATATCCACTGGGGCCGTGATCGCCCGGAGCTGCCAGCGGGCATCGAGGTGGAGGAGGCCGGAGGCCTCGTGCTCGCGCCGGGCCTCGTCGACCTGCGCGCCTTCCTCGGCGAGCCGGGCGCCGAATTCCGCGAGACGCTCGGAACGGGTTCGCAGGCTGCAGCAGCTGGTGGTGTCACCACGGTGATCTGCCGCCCGGATACCGATCCGCCGATCGACGATCCCTCCGTCATCGATTTCATCAAGCGCCGCGCTCGCGACAAGGCGATCGTCAACGTGCTGCCGGCGGCGGCATTGACCAAGCGATTGGCGGGCAAGGAGATCACCGAGTTCGGCCTGCTGCTCGAAGCCGGCGCGGTTGCCTTCAGCGACGGCGCCAACGGCGTGCGCAACCCGCAGGTGATGCGCCGCGCCATGATCTATGCCCGCGACTTCGACGCGCTGCTGATCAACCATGTCGAAGATCCCGACTTGCGCGGCGACGGCGTGATGAACGAGGGTGAGTTCGCCAGCCGCAAGGGCCTGCCGGGCATCCCGCACGAGGCCGAGACGGTGATGCTCGAGCGCGACCTACGTCTCGCTCGCGCCAGCGGTGCCCGCTACCACGCAGCGATGGTCTCCTGCTCGGATTCGCTCGAGCTGATCCGCCGAGCCAAGGAAGGTGGGCTTTCGGTCACCTGCGGCGTCTCGATCAACAATCTCTGCCTGAACGAGAACGATGTCGGCGAGTACCGCACCTTCTGCAAGGTCTCGCCGCCGCTGCGGCACGAGGACGAGCGGCTCGCCATGATCGCGGCGGTGGCCGAAGGCCTGATCGACGTGATCGTCTCCGACCACGACCCGCAGGATGTCGAGACCAAGCGCCAGCCCTTCGCCGAGGCGGCAAACGGGGCGCTCGGCATCGAGACGCTGTTGTCTGCGGCGCTGCGCCTCTATCACAACGAGCAGATCGGCCTACCGGCCCTCTTCGCCGCCTTGTCGAGCCGGCCGGCCGACCTGCTTGGGCTCGGCTGCGGTCGTCTGACAGCAGGGGCACCGGCGGACCTCGCGCTGATCGACATCGACGCGCCCTTCGTCGTCGACAAGCGCAAGCTCAAATCGCGCGCCAAGAACTCGCCCTTCGACGAGGCGCGGCTGCAGGGGCTGGTGCAGGCGACCTTGGTCGGCGGCCGGGTGGTGTATCGCGGCGAAGCTGCGTAAGCTCACACTAGGACGGGCAGGGGAGGTTGCATGGCTGAGACGTTCGGTTGGGCGTTTTCAGGCCCGGCGAGGCTCGCCGCGCTCGTCCTCGGCTATCTGCTTGGCTCGATCCCGTTCGGCATCATCCTGACGCGGCTCTCCGGTGGGCCCGATTTGCGCACGATCGGCTCCGGCAATATCGGCGCCACCAACGTGCTGCGCACCGGCAACAAGAAACTGGCGGCGCTGACACTGATCGGCGACATGTTGAAGGGCACCGCGGCGGTCCTGGTCGCAGGCTGGCTGCTCGGTGGCAAGAGTGCGGCGCTCGCAGCCGGTCTCGGCGCCTTCCTTGGCCATCTCTTCCCGGTCTGGCTGCGTTTCAAGGGTGGCAAGGGCGTCGCGACCTTCCTCGGCATCCTGATCGGGCTGAAGTGGTCGATCGCGCTGATCTTCGCCGCGGTCTGGCTCAGCATTGCCTATCTGACCAAATATTCCTCGCTCTCCGCGCTGATCGCGAGCCTGCTGACGCCGCTGCTGTTCTGGTTCTGGATCCGCGATGCCCAGGCGGCCGGACTGATGGCCATCCTCGCGCTGCTGCTCTGGTTCATGCACCGGGAAAACATCGCGAGACTGCTCTCAGGCCGCGAAGGCAAGATCGGGCAAAAGGGCTGAATGCCGATGGCCGGTTTCGTTCTCGATGACCGGCAACGCCTCGACTGGCTCCGACTGATCCGCAGCGAGAGCATCGGACCCCGCACCTTCCGCACCCTGGTCAACCGTTTCGGCGGTGCGGCCGGGGCGCTCGATGCCCTACCGGAACTCGGCCGCCAGGCCGGGCGTACGCTCAGGCTATGCACCACCGCCGAGGCGGAGCGGGAGTTCGAGGCACTGCGCAGGCGCGGTGCCCATCTGATCGCACTCGGCGAAGCGGCCTATCCGGTGCCGCTCCAGGCGATCGATTCGGCTCCGCCGCTGATCGCGATCGAGGGTGATCCGGCAGCGCTCAATCGCCCCTGCGTCGCACTGGTCGGTTCGCGCAACGCCTCGGCCGCCGGGCTGAAATTCACGGCGACGCTCGCGCGCGAGATGGGCGAGGCCGGCTTCGTCGTGGTCTCCGGCCTGGCTCGCGGCATCGACACTGCGGCCCATCAGGCGAGCCTTGAGAGCGGCACCATCGCCGTCCTGGCCGGCGGGCTCGACGAGATCTACCCGCCGCAGAACATTCCCCTCCTCGATCGCGTTCGCGAGCGTGGCGCGGCGCTGAGCGAGATGCCGCTTGGCTGGGCGCCGCGCGGGCGTGATTTTCCCCGCCGTAATCGCTTGGTCTCGGGTCTGGCGCTCGGAACGGTGGTGGTTGAGGCTGCACGCAAGTCAGGCTCGCTCATCACCGCCCGCTTCGCCAACGAGCAGGGCCGCCAGGTCTTCGCCGTGCCGGGCTCGCCGCTCGATCCGCGGGCCGAGGGCGGCAATCACCTGATCCGCGAAGGCGCGATCCTCTGCGCCGAGACCGCGCATATTGTCGATGCACTGACGCCGATGCTGAAGCGCGACGATCTCTTCGGACCGGAGCCCATTCTCGCTCGCGAGGAGGGTGGACCGGGGCGCCGGCAAGAGTCGCTTTGGGACGAACTGGAATTGCCGGAAGTGCTGCCGGCGCCAAAGGCCGAGCTCAACGGCGATGAGCTGGGGACGCGGCCGGCCGCGCAAGCCGGCGATATGCCACGCCACCGATTGCTCGATCTCATCGGTTTGACGCCGGTGGCGATGGACGATCTCGTTCGCGCGAGTGGACAGCCTGCACGCGAAGTCAGCCGAATTCTGCTCGAGCTGGAGCTGGAAGGCGTGGTGCAGCGCCACGTCGGCGGAGCGCTCTCGCGGCTGGCGTGAATGCGGCGGCCGGGGCTTCAACCGGCCGTTTCGCCCCAGCGGCTCTGCTCACGCTCGGCCTCCGCGACCTGCAAAGAGAGGCGGCTAAGTGGCCGCCTCGGGATTGCTGGCGTCGCCGAGCTGCAGCTGGCAGGTTCGGCGATTGATCGCAGCTTCCAGCCGGGTCATGTCGACGAAATAGGCGAGACTGCTGAGTTGCGCCGCCCTTGCCATCGCGCCGAGTTCGATGCTGATTTCCTCGATGTAAGCAGCAACTTCCAGTTGCATTCGTACAAGCGCGTCCGTGCTATGCGGTCCGGGCAAGGTCACGGCACGGCGGCCAAAACGGGCAGCTTGGGGTAAGCGACTGTCATCCGGATAGATTTTGTCCTCCTTGATTCGTCGGGGCGCTGCTTTTCTCATGTCGTCTGCCCTCGCGGTTGCATCAGCTTTTGGGAAACGAACCGGTCTTCGACTGAGCTATTCTTGCTACTCGCCTGCAGGTAATGCAATCACTGCGTGTATAAAATTGTTAAAAAGGAACCCTTTCTCCACCGGCGCGTTTCTCATCGGTCGCAATTTAGCCGCGATTGGTTCAGGCCCGGTTCAACCGTGGCGAGCTAGATCGGGCGTCAAGGCGGATATCCGCCGACAGGAGAATGCCATGTCAGATTTCGGAAAGAGCCGCTTCCTCGTGACGCTCGCCGTCGCCGGCAGCGTTCTGGTAGCAGGCCTGACCCCCGTTATGGCGGGTGAGACTCGCGCGGTCGGCTTCGACAAGAGCCGCCTCGATGCGGCGCAGGCCGATTACTCGCAGTATTATCGCCGTGGCTGGCGCGGCAGCAATCGCGGTGCCGCGATCGCAGCCGGCGTGGGTTTGGGCATCCTCGGCGCTGCGGCGATCGCCGCCAGCCGGCCAGCTTACGCCGAGCCGGTCTATGGCTACGATGACGGCTATGATTACGAGGAGCCGGTTTACGTCGCGCCGCGCCGCTACTATCGGCAGCGTTATTACGGCGGCTACTATCCCGACAATATCCGCGATCCGGCCGGCGGCAGCTACCGCTGATCTGTCCTTCACGGAAAAACAGCCTTAATCAATTCTGAACGCCTGCTGCCTAGGCTTTGAAGGGTCGCTTCCGTCGCTCGACGGCAGCGGCCCTTTTCACGGCGTACGGCAACGACTGGCCCCGATCCTGGGGCCATCGCCTTGTCGACCTTGGAGAAAGACGATGAAACCCTCGCTCAAGACGCTACTGTCCGGCTGCGGTGCGGTCGCCCTGGCGGCGTTCTGGTCCGGCACGGCGATGGCCCAGTATTATGATGACGGCTATGGCCGCCGTCAGGAGCGCCCCCGCTATGACCGCGGCTATGATCGCGGCGGCTACGACAGGGGCTATGATCGAGGCTCACGTGATCGTGGCTATGGACGCGATGACGGCCGCGGTCGGGGCTACGGGGCCGACAACGCGTATGGACGCGGCAATCCGGTCAACCGGATGAGCATCGAAGACCAGAAGCAGGCGCTCAAGAATCACCGCAACGCGCAGAAGAAGGCGATCAAGCGCGGCTACGTCATTCCGTAACCGAGTCGTCCTCCGGCTCGTTCCCGTCCGATTCGAGGCGGGCGAGCCGGTCGAGTGCGCCCTGCAGGATATAGGCGGCCGCCATCTTGTCGACGACAGCCGCCCGCCTTGCCCGCGAGGCATCGGCCGCGAGCAAGGTGCGGGTGACCGCAAGCGTCGACATCCGCTCATCCCAGAACACGATCGGCAGCGCCGTCAACGGCGCGAGATTGCGCACGAAGGCCCGTGTCGACTGCACCCGCGGTCCTTCGCTTCCATCCATATTGAGCGGCAGCCCGATCACCAGGCCGGCGATGGCGTGCCGCTCTGCCACTTTCAGCAGCGCCACCGCATCCTGCCTGAACTTGACGCGTTGGATCGTCTCCAGCGGCGTCGCGATCCGGCGTTCGACATCGGAGAGCGCGAGCCCGATCGTCTTGGTGCCGAGATCGAGCCCGAGCAGGCGGGCATGGTCGGGCAAGCCGAGGAACTGATCCAACGTGACGAGATTGGCGCTCATCTGTGGGCGGTAGCACGGGCCGCCCGCCTAGTGGAACGAATTTGACATTTTCCTCCGGCAGACATCCCGCTGGGAGCAAATGTCAAATTCATAAGTTCCACTTGAAAATCAAGAGGTTGCTAGTGGTCTTGTTGATTCCGACATTCGCTCCGTCGCTCTGTATAGAGGGATGCGAATGTCGGAATCAGACCACTAGGCGAGCGGCCCGTCCTTCAGTTGGCGGCCTGCGGCGTTAGGCCCGCTGCCTTCAATGCCGTTCCCCATTTGGTGACTTCGGCGGCGAAGCGCTTGCCGTGGGCATCGCGCGTCCATTCGGTAGCCGGAAAGGCGCTGGTGCCGACTGCCTTGAAGCGCTCCAGTATCGCAGGGTCCTTCAGCGCGGCCTGCAAGGCGCCATTGAGTTTGTCGAGCGCGGCGTCCGGCGTTCCTTTCGGGGCGTAGAGACCGTGCCAGATCGTCATGTCGATCTCGGTACCCACCTCCCGCGAGGTTGGAGTGTTCGGCAGCACGCCGAGCCGCTCCGGCGAGGTCACGGCATAGGCGCGGATCTTGTCGGATTGGATCTGCGGCACCGCCGTGGTCGACTGGTCGCAGAGCACGTCGACCTGGCCTCCGACGAGGTCGTTCATCGCCGGTCCAGTGCCGCGATAGGCGACCTGGGCGAGCTTGACGCTCAGCGCCTGCGAGATCAGCACGGCGCATAGATGCGCATTCGAGCCGACACCGGCATGGGCAACGGTGAGCTTCTCGGCCTGCTGCTTGGCGTAGGAGAAGAAGGCCTTGCCATCGACCGGGGGCAAGGCGAGCTTGCCGGCGATCACCATCGGCCCGGTGTTGACCAGCCCGACCGGAGCGAAGGCGGTCTGCGTCTCGTAGCCGAGATTGCTGTACAGCGCCGGTGCCGCGGCGAGCGCCAAATGGTGGATCAGCAGCGTGTATCCGTCCGGCGCCGCCGAAACCAGACGCTTGGCGCCGGCCGTCCCGCCGGCGCCGGCGATGTTCTCGACGATGACCTGTTGACCGAGCGTGCGGCCCATATGCTCGCCGAGCAGGCGGGCGATCACGTCACTGGGGCCGCCGGCGGCGAAGGGAACGATCAGCGTGATCGGTTTGCTCGGAAAGCTCTGGGCCAAAGCGGGCGCGCCGAACCCCAATAGGAACAACCCTGCAAGCGCGCCGCGGCGCGTCGCGAGGAAACTGCGGAAATGGGCGATCATTCGTATCCTCCGATGTGGCTGCCGCTCTGCGTCGGCTTGGTCGAAAACTCGGGCCATTTGGTCCTCGAGCCTTGGTCGCTCGATTTCGAGCGAAACTTTAGAAACATTCGGCAACACGCTGATCATGAACGATCAGTTGGGTTAGTTCTTGAGCGGCAAGGAGATTCACCGCAGGTCTGAGAGATAGTGGACCTCCTGGGTCAGACAGAGGCTGAGCCTGCGCTCGACAGGTGTGCCGTCGAGCGACAAAGCGACACGGTCGATCTGCAGCGCGGGCTCTCCTGGCGTCACGCCAAGGGCGGCCGCGTCGTCCGTCGCAAGCGTCACCGCTTTCAGCCGCTCGCGCGCATTGGCGATGGTGATGCCGTAGCGGCCCGCGTACAGGCTATAGAGATTGTTCGGGATCGGCCCATCCTCCAGGCCGGGGAAAAGCTGCTGCGGCAGGCTCAGCGTCTCGACGATCAGCGGCGCGCCGTCGAAGGAGCGCGCCCGCCGGATACGGGTGACCGCGGCATTCTCGGCAAGATCCAGGGCGGCACGTTCAGCCTCGTCGGCCGGGCCGGTCGTCACCGAGAGGACGACGCTGTCGGGAAAGCGCGGTTCGCCGCGATCGGGCGCCAGCTTGAAGAACTGGAACAGGATGCGGCGCTCGTCATGTTCGGCGACGAAGGTGCCGCGGCCCTGGCGCCGGACGACGAGGTTCTCGGCGGCGAGCTCGTCGAGTGCCTTGCGTACCGTCCCCTGGCTGACGCCGATCTCGTTGGCGAGCTGGCCTTCACTCGGTAGCACTGCGCCAGGCGCCCAGACCCCGTCCATGAGCCTGCGCACGAAGATTGCTTTGACCTGCCGGTAAAGCGGCCGGAAGCCCAGCGCCTCCGGCGTATCCGGCTCGCGCCGGGGCTCTGCGATTTCGAGCTTGTGCACACTCATATGTCTTATATAAGACTTGGGCGCAGCCACGTCGAGGCCCGATTTCGCAAACGGAGCCGCGACGTGCAGATCACGGAAACGGTCAGGGAGCCCACCATGAGCAAGCCGCATCTGCTGGTGCACGAGAAGAAGGACACGGTCGGTGTCGTCGTCGTCGAAGGCCTGAAGGCCGGGACCGACATGCTCGGCGTCGTCACCCACGACAATTCGGATTTCCGCCTGACCGCCAAGATGGACATCCCGATCGGCCACAAGGTCGCGCTCAAGGACATCAAGAAGGGCGACACGATCTGGAAATACGGTCAGGACATCGGCAAGGCCGTCGCCGACGTGAAGCAGGGCGAGCATCTCCACATCCACAACGCCAAGACCAAGCGCTGGTGAGCCCAGCTCTCCGCTGATCCCGATCTCCGGGCTCCCGTCAGGTCGAGCCCAAACCTTCAGGAAATCGCCAATGTCCATCGTCGCCAATTTCGATCTCGTCAAAGGCAAGCTCGCCCGGGTGAAGGGCCGCAAGATCGAGGCGCCCGAGTTCAAGACACCGTTCGTCAAGCGCCCGACCGGTCGCAGCCTCGATTCCTTCATGGGCTGGCGCCGCGAGAACGACCGCGTCGGCGTGCGCAACCATGTGCTGCTGCTGCCGCTCGACGATCTCTCCAACGCCGCCTGTGAGGCTGTCGCCAACAACATCAAGGGGACGCTGGCGATCCCGCACGCCTATGGCCGCCTGCAGTTCGGCGAGGATCTCGAGATCCATTTCCGCACCCTGATCGGCACCGGCTCGAACCCGAACGTCGCTGCCGTCATCGTCATCGGCATTGAGGACGGCTGGACCAAGCGCATCGTCGACGGCATCGCCAAGACCGGCAAGCCGGTGGTGGGATTCGGGATCGAGGGTCATGGCGACATCGCCACCATCGCCAAGGCCTCCTATGTCGCCAAGGAGTTCGTGCAATGGGCGACCGAGCTGCCGCGCACGAAATGCGGCATCGAAGAGCTCTGGGTCTCGACCAAATGCGGTGAATCGGACACCACCACCGGCCTCTCCTCCTGCCCGACGGTCGGCAACATGTACGACAAGTGGATCCCGCGCGGCGTCTACGGCGTCTTCGGCGAGACCTCCGAGATCACCGGTGCCGAGCATCTCTGCAAGGCGCGCGCCGCCACCCCCGAGGTCGGCGAGCGCTGGTACAAGATGTGGAAGGCCTATCAGGACGACGTGATCGAGGCCCACAAGACCGACGACCTCTCGGATTCGCAGCCGACCAAGGGCAATATCGCCGGCGGCCTGACCACGATCGAGGAGAAGGCGCTCGGGAACCTCGAGAAGATCGGCCGCGAGTGCAAGTTCATCGACATCCTCGAGCCGGCCGAGGCACCGCAGAAGGGGCCCGGCCTGTACTATATGGACACCTCCTCGGCGGCGGCCGAGTGCGTGACATTGATGGCTGCGGGCGGCTATGTCGTGCACACCTTCCCGACCGGGCAGGGCAACGTCATCGGCAACCCGATCGTTCCGGTGATCAAGATCACCGGCAATCCGAAGACGATGCGCACGATGCCCGAGCATATCGACGTCGACGTCTCCGGCATCCTGCGCCGCGATCTCACCATCCCGCAGGCCGGTGACGCGCTGATCGAGAACATCGTGCGCACGGCGAATGGCCGCCTGACGGCTGCAGAGGCGCTCGGCCATCGCGAGTTCTCGATGACCAAGCTATACCGCAGCGCCTAGAGTCGGATCCGCTCAGATTGACTCAATCTGAGCGGTGAATCCGTCTCTCACTTTGAGTAGAGACCGTTTTACCGATCAGCTTGCGGTGCAAGCTGATCGGAACGGGCTCTGAGCAACAGCTCTCCGGGCGCGACGAGGCAAAAGTGTCGGACAGGATCGTTTCATTGCATGCGCCGGGGCGGGACGTGCTGCCCGCTTATGTCCGGGCGCTGGAAGCGGGCTGGTCGCCGAACACGATGCGCAATGTCGCGCCCGAGCAACTCGCCGCGATTGCGGCCGACCCCGAGGCTTTCGTAGCCGGGCTGAACGGACGCGGTGGCAAGATTCGCCTGCATGACGGCAGCGAGGTCGCGCGCCTGCCGGACATGATCCGCTGGATCGTCGCCGTCGATCAGCCGGAGCGTCCTTTCGTCGGCAGCATCAACCTGCGCTGGCAGGAAGACGAAGCAGGCAGGCCGGTCACGGATTTGCCGCCGCATGTGCTCGGCCATGTCGGCTACACCATCCTCCCGGACCATGCCGGGCGTGGCTATGCCAGTGCAGCCCTGGCGAGCGTGCTCGCCGAGGCGCGCGCCATCGGATTGCCATTCCTGAAGATCACCTGCGACACGCGCAATGCGGCCTCGCGGCGGATCATCGAGAAGAATGGCGGGCGTTTCGTCGAGAGCTTCGTCGCGCCATTCTACGGGCCAGAGGAACGGCTGATGTATCGGGTCGATCTGCAATCATGACCGAAGCAGCTGCCTTGCGTCTGACCAATGGGCTCGGCCGGCTCGTGCCGGGCATCGCCCTGTCGGCGGCGGTGGCGATCGCCTCCGTGCTCGCCGAGCCTGTCCTGAAACAGCTCGCCGGCGGGCGCGTCGGCATCCCGGCCGTGGTGATCGCGCTGGTGATCGGCATGCTCCTGCATCCGATCGCCAACACCAGGCGCTTCGAGCCGGGCATGACCTTCAGCGTCAAGAAGCTGCTGCGTTGGGCGATCGCGCTGCTCGGCCTGCGCGTCGCGCTCGGCGATATCATCGCGCTCGGCCTGGGCACGGCGGTGCTCGTCATCGTCTCCATGGTGGCGACCGTCGTCAGCGGCTTCCTGCTGGCCCGACTGCTCGGCCGCGAGCCCGGAGTCGGCGCCCTGGCAGGCGTCGCCACGGCGGTCTGCGGCGCCTCGGCCGCGCTCGCCACCGCGACGGTGGTGCCCGATTATCGCAACAAGGCCGCCGACACCGCCTTCACCGTGATCGCGATGAACGTGCTCGCGACGATCGCGATGCTGGCCTATCCGCTGCTCTGCGTCTGGCTCGGCCTTTCGCAGCAGCAGACCGGCGTCATGCTCGGCGCAACCATCCACGACGTCGCGCAGGTCGTCGGCGCTGGCCAGGCCGTGTCGGACGATGCGGCGAACGCCGCGGTGATCGTCAAGCTGTTCCGGGTCTTCCTGCTGCTGCCTTCGGTGCTGATCGTCGGCTGGTGGCTGACCCGCCATGGCGAAACCCATGGCGATGCCAAGGTGCCGGTCCCGGTCTTCGCCTTCGTCTTCCTCGTCATGTGCCTGGTCAACAGCGTCCTCAGCACGCAGGCCGGACTGGCGGGCCTTTACCTGCCGCTGCGCGACATCCTGCTCGAAGTCTCGCGCTGGGGCTTGCTGATCGCGATCGCCGCGCTCGGCTTGGGAACCTCGATCGCGGCGATGGCTCGGCTCGGCTGGCGCCACCTTGCCCTCGTCACCGGAACCAGTCTCATCATTCTCGTCGTCGCCACGGGCGGTATCGTCCTGCTCGGCTGAACGGCTCTCACAGCGGAAACAGCCATGACCGACATCGTCATCACCGAATTCATGGACGAGGCGGCTGTGGCGGCGCTGAAGGCGCGCTACAGCGTGCATCATGATCCGGAGCTCTTCGGCAAGCCCGACGAGCTTGCCCGGCTCGTGGCCGACATCCCGGCGCTGATCGTCCGCAACCAGACGCAGGTTCGCGGTGCGCTGCTGGCGGGTGCGAAGAACCTCAAGGTCGTCGGCCGACTCGGCGTCGGGCTCGACAATATCGACATGGAAGCTTGCATAGCGCGCAGAATCCAGGTCTTCCCGGCCACCGGCGCCAACAGCTTGTCCGTGGTCGAGTACGTGATCGGCACGGCGATGACGCTGCTGCGCGGCGCCTATTTCGCCAATGCCGCCATGATCGCCGGCGAGTTCCCGAAGACGAAGCTGATCGGCCGCGAGATCGCCGGCAAGCGCATGGGCCTCGTCGGCTTCGGCGCTATCGCCCGCGACGTCGCTCAGCACGCCAAGGCCCTCGGCATGACGGTTGCCGCCTACGATCCCTATGTTTCCGCCGATGCGTCCGTCTGGCAGGGCATCGAGAAGCTCGAGCTCGACGCTCTGCTTGCAACGTCCGATGTGATCTCGATCCACCTGCCGCTGACGCCCGAAACGCGCGGGCTGATCGGCGAGGCGGCCTTTGCGACGATGAAGCCCGACGCCGTGCTGATCAACGCGGCGCGCGGCGGCATCATGGACGAGGCGGCCCTGGTCGCCGCGCTGAAGGGCGGGCGTCTCGGCGGCGCGGCGCTCGACGTCTTCGAGCAAGAGCCGCTCAAGGCCGAAGGCGCAAAACTCTTCGCCGGCGCGCCGAACCTGATCTTGACCCCGCATATCGCCGGCAACACGGTGGAATCGAACGGGCGCGTCTCCGGCCTCGTCGCCGAGCGCGTCATCGCGGCGCTGGAGGGGCGGACATGACGCGGCTCTCGCTGGTTGAGGCCGAGCAGAAGGTTGCGGAGCTCTTCATCGAGGCCGGCACCTCGCCCGCCAACGCCGCCTCGGTCGCGCTAGCCCTGGTCATGGCCGAGGCCGACGGGCTGAAGGGACATGGCCTGTCGCGCGTGCCGACCTACCTCTCGATGCTGCGCTCCGGCAAGATCGACGGCCAGGCCGTTCCGATCGCGCGCCAGCCCAAGCCCGGCGTGCTGGCGATCGACGCCGCCCATGGCTTCGCCTATCCGGCGATCGACCTCGCGGTGATCGAGTTGCCGGAGATCGCCCGCAAGCAGGGCATCGCCGCAGCCCCGATCCGCCGCTCGAACCATTGCGGCGCCGCCGGCCTGCATGTCGAGCGGCTGGCCGAGCAGGGGCTGGTGGCGCTGCTCTTCGCCAATACGCCCGGCGCGATGGCGCCCTGGGGCGGCGCCAAGGCGATTTTCGGCACCAATCCGATCGCTTTTGCCGCGCCGCTGGCTGGCCGCGAGCCGCTGGTGATCGACATGGCGCTGTCCAAGGTGGCGCGCGGCCCGATCGTCGCGGCGAAGCAGAAGGGCGAAAGCATTCCGGAAGGCTGGGCGCTCGACGCCGCTGGCAACCCGACCACCGACCCGGCGGCGGCGATCGCCGGAACCATGGTGCCGCTCGGCGACGCCAAGGGCGCGACGCTCGCCATGATGGTCGAGATCCTCGCCGCGGCACTGGTCGGCACCCATTTCGCCTTCCAGGCCTCGTCTTTCCTCGACGACACGGGCGGCCCGCCCGATACCGGCCAGCTCATTCTCGCCATCGACCCTGCAGGCATGGGCGGCAACTGGTTCGCCGAACGCATGCGGATGCTGACGCATGCGATCGAGGAGCAGCCGGGGACGCGGCTGCCGGGTGTCAGGCGGCTGGGGCTGCGGGCCAAGGCGCGGGCCGAGGGGATCGAGGTCGATCTCTGAGACAGGCCGTCATGCTCGGGCTTGACCCGAGCATCTCAGGCCGGTCGAGGCGCTGACCAGCACCATCTCGTCATGAGATTCTCGGGTCTGCGCTTTGCTGCGCCCGAGAATGACGGTTCCGATCACACGAAATCGAATCGATCAACGTCGACAAGCCCTTTGTCGGTGATCTTCAGATACGGGATCACCGGCAGGGTCAGGAAAGCGACCTGCAGGAAGGGCTCGGCCAAGACGACGCCGAGCGCCTTCGCCGCCGCGCGCAGGCCCTCGAGCCCATGCCGCACCGTCTCGAAAGGCTGATCGCTCATCAGCCCGGCGACGGGAAGCGCCAGTTCGGCCACGACCTCGCCGCCATCGGCCACCGCAAAGCCACCGCCGGTCTCGATCAGCCGGTTGGCCGCCGCCGCCATCGACGCCTCGTCGACGCCGACGACACAGAGGTTATGGCTGTCATGGCCGACCGAGGAGGCGATGGCGCCATGCTTCATGCCGAAGCCATGGACGAAGCCGGTGGCGATACCGCCATTGCGGCCATGGCGCTCGATCACCGTGACCTTGACCGCATCCTGATCGAGATCGGGCAATGCGAGGCCATCCTGCGTTGGCAGGCGCATCGCTAGCCGTTCTGTGATGATCCGGCCAGGCACGACGCCGATGACGGGCGTCTCGCCGTCGCGAGCCTTCGCCGCGAAATCCTCCGGCGCGAGCTTGCGGCTGCGAACGCTGTGCAAACCAACCGGTGAAACCGCCTTCCGATCGGCGAACAGCTCGTCCTCGACCAGCCTGCCGCCGGCGAAGACCTGCCTGACGCGGCAGGCGGCGAGATCGTCGACCAGCACGATGTCGGCGCGCTTGCCCGGCCCGATGAATCCGCGGTCGAACAGGCCGAAATTCCGCGCCGCCGAGAACGAGGCGACGCGATAGGTCGCGAGCACGTCGGCGCCGTGTGCGATCGCAGTGCGGATCATGAAATCGAGATGGCCTTCCTCGGCAATGTCGAGCGGGTTGCGGTCGTCGGTGCAGAAGGCGAGGAAGGGCGAGGCGTCGCGCGTGATCAGCGGGATCAGCGCATGCAGGTCCTTCGAGACCGAGCCTTCGCGGACCAGGATCGCCATGCCCTTGGCCAGTTTTTCGCGGGCTTCTTCGGCGGTCGTGGTCTCGTGGTCGGTGCGGATGCCGGCGGCGAGATAGCCGTTGAGATCGAGACCGCGGACCAGCGGCGCATGGCCGTCGATATGCCGGTGCGAGAAGGCTTCGAGTTTGGCAAGGCAGCCGGGATCGCGGTGGAGCACGCCGGGGAAATTCATGAACTCGGCAAGGCCGATCACCTTGGGATGGTCCATGAACGGGGTGAGGTCGGCTGCCTCGAGCGCAGCGCCGGCGGTCTCCAGATGCGTCGCCGGCACGCAGCTCGATAGCTGCACGCGCAGATCCATGCGCATCTCTTCGGCGCAGGCGAGGAAATAGCGGATGCCCTCGGCGCCCAGCACGTTGGAGATTTCGTGCGGATCGCAGATCGCGGTGGTGACCCCGTGCGGCAGCACGCAGCGTTCGAATTCGAGCGGCGTCACCAGCGAGGATTCGACATGCAGATGCGTGTCGATGAAGCCGGGCACGGCGATCAGGCCGGTGGCGTCGAAGCTCGCCTTGCCCTCGTAGCGGCCATGGGTGCCGACGATCGTGTCGCCGCAGAGCGCGATATCGGTTTCGACCAGATCGCCTGAGACGAGATCGAACAGCTGCGCGCCGCGGATGACGAGGTCGGCCGGCTCATCGCCGCGACCCTGGGCGATCCGGCGGGCGAGGGTGGCTGCATCGGTCATGGGCGTGGGCTCCGGGTTAAGGCCGGCTTGGCTACGCCATCTCGCCGGCCTAGACAGGCGCTGTCCAGTCGCCTTTCGCGGAGACCATCATGCAGCTCACCTGGTTCGGCCATTCGGCCTTTCGGCTCGACCTGCCCGGCGCCTCGGTCCTGATCGACCCGTTCTTCACCGGCAATCCGGCCTTCGATGGCGATATCGCGGCTGCAAGCAAGGGCGTCAGCCATATCGTCGTCACCCATGGCCATGGCGATCATGTCGGCGACACGCTCGCCATCGCGGCGGCGAACGATGCGACCGTGATCACCAATTACGACCTGTGCATGCACCTCGCCTCCAAAGGGCTGAAGAAGTTCGAGCCGATGAACACCGGCGGAACCGTCGATCTCAGCGCCTTCTCGGTGACGCTGGTCCGGGCCGATCATTCCGCCGGCATGGGCGAAGCGGGGGTGGCCGTTCCGGTCGGCAACGCCAACGGTGCGATCATCAAGGCGCCTGGTGAGAAGACGCTCTGGCATATGGGCGACACCGACATATTCGCCGACATGGCGCTGCTCGCCGAGATCCACGGCGTCGAGATCTGCATCTGCCCGGTCGGCGACCGCTTCACCATGGGCGCGAAGACGGCGGCGCTGGCGATGAGCCGCTTCGTCAAGCCGAAGGTCGCGATCCCCTGCCATTACGGCTCGTTCCCGATCATCGCCCAGGACGCGGCGATCTTCGTCGAGGGGCTGAAGGGCAGCGGTATCGAGGCGCTAGTGCCGGAGAAGGGCAAGGCGGTGGCGGTTTGAGGGGCCGAAGCTTTTTCTAGTGAGGCGCGGGGAACCCTCTCCTGGAAGGAGAGGGCAGGGTGAGGTGCGGGAGATTAGACCAGTTCCGCGAGCGCTCACCGCGCGCTCAGGTTCAGGCCAACGTTTCCAGCCCGAACACCTCACCCCTACCCCTCTCCTTACAGGAGAGGGGATCCCGCGCTTGGCTTGAGGCGTGTTGCGGGCTGGCTGCGCCCGCCGTATAGCCCGTGACCACACATCATGTTCGCCAGTGCCGCGAAGTTTCAGGAGCCCGCCCATGTCGGTCGATGCCGCCACCGTCAAACGCGTCGCGCATCTCTCGCGCATCGCCGTCGATGATGCGGATGTGCCGAAGCTGCAAGGCGAGCTCAACGCCATCCTTGGCTTCGTCGAGCAGCTCAACGAGGTCGATGTCACAGGTGTCGAGCCGATGACCTCGGTTACTCCGATGGTGATGAAGAAGCGCCAGGACGTGGTGACCGACGGCGAGATCGCCGCCGAGATCGTCGCCAATGCGCCGGCTTCCGAGGACGACTACTTCATGGTGCCGAAGGTGATCGAGTGAGCGCCTGAGGCGCTCCGCTCACCCTCATCACTCGACCGCATATGTTTTACGGATATTCCCCGTGACCGACCTCACTCGCCTGACCCTGACCGAAGCCCGCGACGGGCTGAAGGCCAAGCAGTTCTCCGCCACCGAGCTCACCAAGGCCCATATCGCCGCCGTCGAGCAGGCGAGGGCGCTGAATGCCTATGTGCTGGAAACGCCTGAGCACGCCTTGAAGCAGGCCGCGGCCTCGGATGAGAAGCTCGCAAAGGGCGAAGCCGGCCCGCTCGAAGGCCTGCCTCTTGGCATCAAGGACCTGTTCGCGACCAAGGGCGTGCGCACCACCGCCTGCTCGCGCATCCTCGGCAATTTCGTGCCGCCCTATGAGTCGACCGTCTCGTCGCAGCTCTGGCGTGACGGCGCCGTCATGCTCGGCAAGCTCAACAATGACGAGTTCGCCATGGGCTCGTCGAACGAGAGCTCGGCCTTCGGGCCAGTGGTCAATCCCTGGCGCCGCCAGGGCTCCAACGTCGGAGCAGGGCCTGCCGGTGCGATCGAGGGCAACCATCTCGTTCCTGGCGGCTCCTCTGGCGGCTCGGCTGCGGCCGTCGCCGCGCATCTCTGCCTCGCCGCGACCGCGACCGACACCGGCGGCTCGATCCGCCAGCCCGCCGCCTTCACCGGCACGGTCGGCATCAAGCCGACCTATGGCCGCTGCTCGCGCTGGGGCATCGTCGCCTTCGCCTCCTCGCTCGACCAGGCCGGGCCTATCGGCAAGACCGTGCGCGACTGCGCCGTGATGCTGCGCTCCATGGCCGGGCACGATCCGAAGGACACCACCTCGGTCGATCGGCCGGTGCCGGATTACGAGGCCTCGGTCGGCCGCTCGATCAAGGGCATGAAGATCGGCATCCCCCGGGAGTATCGCCTCGAAGGGCTCAACCCCGAGATCGACGCGCTCTGGCAGCAGGGCATCGACTGGCTGAAGGCGGCCGGCGCCGAGATCGTCGAGATCTCGCTGCCGCACGCCAAATACGCGCTGCCGGCCTATTACATCGTCGCCCCGGCGGAGGCTTCGTCCAATCTCGCCCGCTATGACGGCGTCCGCTATGGCGTGCGCGAGCAGGGCCGCGACATCGTCGAGATGTACGAGAAGACCCGCGCTGCCGGCTTCGGCGCCGAGGTCAGGCGCCGCATCATGATCGGCACCTATGTGCTGTCCTCGGGCTATTACGACGCCTACTATCTCCGCGCCCAGAAGGTCCGCACGCTGATCAAGCGCGATTTTGAAGCTGTCTACGACCAGGGCGTCGACGCGGTTCTGACACCTGCCACGCCATCCGCCGCCTTCGGCATCGGTGAGAAAGGCTCGGCCGATCCGGTCGAGATGTATCTCAACGACGTCTTCACGGTGACGGTGAACATGGCCGGCCTGCCGGGCATCGCCGTGCCGGCTGGGCTCGACAGCCAGGGCCTGCCGCTCGGCCTGCAGCTGATCGGCCGGCCTTTCGACGAGGAGACGCTGTTCTCGCTTGGCCGGGTGATTGAGGAGGCCGCCGGCCACTTCCCGGTCAGTGAGCGCTGGTGGGCGTGAGCGGGCTCCAACGGCCTCCCGTCCACTCCTAGTCATTCCGGACGGAGCGAAGCGGAGATCCGGAATGGGTCCCGGGTCTTCCTGTGGTCGCCCGGGACGACTCGGAAAGGTTGAGCAGAGATCAGTCACCGCCGCTTGATCGATCGCATTTCGATTCCTGATTTCCCGACGGCCGCTTCCGGTGCCAGTCTCCGCGCCTGATCAGGCTGCCGGAGACCGCCATGCCGTCCTATCCGTTCGAGACCGTCGACGTCTTCACCAACAGCCGCTTCGGCGGCAACCAGCTCGCCGTTTTCACCGATGCGCGCGGCCTCTCGGATGCCGAGATGCAGGCGCTGGCGGCGGAGATGAACTACAGCGAGACGACCTTCGTGCTGCCGCCGAGCGATCCGGCGAATACGGCGCGCGTCCGCATCTTCCATCGCACCGCCGAGATGCCCTTCGCCGGCCACCCCAATGTCGGCACGGCCTGCGTGCTGGCAGGCCATGGCCGCGACCGTGACGGCATCCTGTTGTTCGAGGAGCTCGCCGGATTGGTCGAGGTTCGCATTGCGCGCGATGCCGCCGGGCTGGTGACGGGCGCGACGATCGCTGCGCCCCAGGCGCTTTCGCTCGACATCCAGCTGCCGGCCGACGCCATAGCGGCCTGCGCCGGCCTTGCGATCGAGGACGTCCTCACCGGCCGCCATCCGCCGCAGCAGGCCTCGGTCGGCGTCAAGTTCGTCCTCGCCGAGGTGACACCCGAAGCCCTGACGCAGGCGATGCCTGATATCGCGGCCTATCGTCGCCTCGAACAGGCCTATCCGGCTCTGGAGAAGCGCCTGTCGATCTTCTTCTATGCCTGGGATGGCGACAACGTCCGCGCCCGCATGTTCGCGCCGCTCGCCGGAACCTGGGAGGATCCCGCGACCGGCAGCGCCAGCGCGACCTTGGCGGCACTGACCTTGTCTCTCTCCGATAAGGACAGCGTCGCCTTTGACATCATCCAGGGCGTCGAGATGGGCCGGCCGAGCCTCTTGCACGTCGCGGCGCGGCGCGTCGACGGCGAAATCCGCGCGACCGTCGGCGGCGGCTGCGTGCCGGTGCTGCGCGGCGAGGCCACGGTATGACGGGCTCGTCATGCTCGGGCTTGTCCCGAGCATCTCAGGCCGGGGCAGGCTCCTGATGACGCTTTCTCGTCCCGAGATTCTCGGGTCTGCGCTTTGCTCCGCCCGAGAATGACGAGGCCTTCAGCTGCCGAGCCCCAGCTCCTTGCGGAGCTTGCGCGTCAGCCCCGCTGCGACCAGCCGGTGGCTCTCGCGCAGATAGTCGCGAAAGGCGTCGTCCGGCAGGCTCTCGTCGGAGAAGCGCTGGATCCACTTGATCCCGCGCGAGGCCAGGTAAGGCGCAGGGCGGCAGCCCGGCGCATCGCGCAGCATCTCGTAGGCCATGGGCGAGCATTTGAATGAGACGAAGAGCGCGCCTTCTGCGTCGTCGCGGCCGAGCGCGAACACCTTGCCGCCGACCTTCCAGACATCGGCGCCGCCCCATTGCATGACATGCGTGGTCGCGGGCAGGGCGGCGCAGAAGGCGTTGTATTCAGCGAGAGTCATGGCGTCCTGATATCGCGGAGCGGCAACGCTGCATCTTTGCCGCATTCGCCCGAGAGCAGGATGCGAAAAAGTGGAAACCGGTTTTTCGCATAGATCCTGCTCTAACTTTTTGATGAGAGACGGATTCAGATTTCAAGCGGAATCGCAAGGGATTCCACTTGAAATCATCCGGCTCTAGCGCTGCCAGAAGCGTTTGGCGATCTCCGTTTCGACCTGCTGTCTCGTCAGGCCGATATCGTTGAGCAGATGTGGGTTCTCTTGCGACATCTGCGCGAGTTTCCAGCGCGAACGGATGCGCTCGCGCCAGGTCATGATGATGCTTCGCAAAGGCGCAGGGCCGTAGCGCCGATGCGGGTCGGAAGCGTGGTTCATGGCAACCTCCCCGTGGTTCGAGAGGCCGGAGGCCCCAAAACTGAAGGAGGTTTAGTTCTGCGGCATGCGGGCAGCACCGTCCTTAAGCGCGGCCAAAGAGTTCCAAAAACCTCCAAACCGGCTATGGATTCACCCATGCAGGGATCGCGTTTTGCCTTTGGGCCGTTCGTGCTCGATTCGGGCGCAGGAACGCTGCTTCGGAACGATGTCCCGGTTACTGCCGGCTATCGCGCGGTGAAGTTGCTTGCGGCGCTCGTCGCGCGGCCAGGCGAGATACTCGGCAAGGCCGAACTGATGGATGCGGCATGGCCGGGCACGGCCGTGGAGGAAGGCAATCTCACCGTCCAAATCGCGCAGCTGCGCAAGCTGCTCGGTGCATCTGTCGACGGCGGCGAATGGATCGCCACGGTCCCGCGCATTGGCTACCGCTTCACGGGGGCGGTCAAGGAGATCGGTGAGGCCAGGCGAAAGCCTTTGCCTCTGCCCAGCAAGCCATCGATCGCTGTGCTGCCATTCGTCAACCTCGGCAACGATCCCGAGCAGGAATCCTTCGCGGACGGGCTGACCGAGGACCTGATCACCGACCTGTCCAGGACCTCTGACCTGTTCGTCATCGCCCGCAACTCGGCCTTCGCCTACAAGGGGAAGGCGAGGGACGTGCGCGCGATCTCTGAGGAGCTCGGTGTGCGCTACCTGCTGGAAGGCAGCGCAAGGCGCGCTGCAGGGCGCGTGCGCATCAACGCGCAGCTGGTCGATGCTGTCAGCGGCGAGCACCTCTGGGCGGAACGCTTCGATCGCGGCCTGGACGACATCTTCGCCGTCCAGGACGAGGTCACGGCCCGGATTGTCGAGGCCCTGCTCGGCCGGCTGCGAATGCCGCCGCCGCGGCAGCGGCCGAAGAGCCTCGAAGCCTATGATCTCTGCGTGCGTGCGCGCCGGCTGATGGACGACACGCCTCGGGCGGCACAGGAAGCGCATCTGCTGCTGACGCGCGCTGTGACGCTCGATCCCGACTACGCCGAGGCCTATCGCTGGCTCGCTTTGAACCACTGGATGGGATGGGTACATTCCGGCGGACCGACAGAGGCGTCCCGTGGCATCGCCTTGGAACTGGCGCGCAAGGCCGTGGCGATCGATCCGGGCGATGCCGGCTGCCGTTGGGCACTGGCCTATCTGCTCGCCTACGAGCGTGACTTTACCGAGGCGGATACGGAATTCGCCAAAGCGATCGAACTCGATCCGAACGAGGCCGATGCCTGGGCTGCCCTGTCCGACATCACGGTACTGGCCGGGCGGATCGACGAAGGCCTCGAGCACATCCGCAAGGCCTTCCGGCTGAACCCGTTTCCGGCGAGCTGGTACTATCTGCCGCTCGGCCAGGCGCTCTACGCGGCCGGCGAGCATCAGGCCGCGGTTGAGGCGCTGCGCCGGGACGAGACCCATCGGACGAGCTCGCGCCGTTTCCTGGCGGCGAGCCTCGCCCAGCTTGGCCGGGTCGACGAGGCGCGCGCGGAGGCCGAGCTTTTCCTGGTCGGCAATCCGGATTTCAGCATCCGCCACTGGGCCGCGATGGAGCCATTTCGCGATGTCGCGATGCGCGAGCGCTTTGTCGAGGGCTTCCGCAAGGCCGGCCTTCCGGAGTGATGAAGCCGGCTCCGGCTATCTAGACTGAGGCGGTGTCAGGCTGGTCCTTCAGGAACCAGCCCGTGCTAGGCTCGTTGGTCTGCCGCTGGCGACGGTGAAAACCCGAGGGCGACACAAATGAAACTCTCCGGTGGCTGCAATTGCGGACAGGTCCGCTACGAACTCGACGGCGAGCCCATCCGCGTCGGCATCTGCCATTGCGAGACTTGCCGTAAGAGTTCCGGCTCGACCTTTTCCTATTTCGGGATTTGGCCGAGGCGCGCCGCAACCCTGTCGGGTGAGCTCGGATGCTGGCAGAGCAGGGCAGGAGGCGAGCGCTTCTGCCCGACATGCGGCTCCCCGCTCTTCTGCTGGGCGGATGATTCCGACGAGATCGAGATCAAGCTTGGCACTTTGGACAGCCCGCCCAGCGCGCTCGTACCGGCCTATGAGCTCTGGACCATCCGCCGCGAGCCATGGCTGGCGCACCAGAAAGGCGCCGAACAGCATACGCGCGATCGCGAACGGTCAGGACCTAACGCCGGTTAGAAGCGCTCGGCGTCGACGCCATGAGCGTGGGCGGCTGCGACGATCTGCGACCAGGTCTCGTCGTCGAGCGGGATGCCGTCGCGCTCCCGTTCGATCCTTGTCGCACGCTCCTTGTCGCCGGGCGCCAGCACGGGCTGCGACGGATCCTGCGGCGCGGCGGCGCGGACGAAAGTAAGATAGCTCTCGATCCGCTGCTGACGCAGGCTCGCATCCGGCTCGAGCCGGGCCGGGTCGATCAGCACGCCGAACAGCGAGTTGATGATCCAGCTCTTGTGCGGCTTCTCGTCGATACGCGCAGCACCCATCAGCCCAGCTGACAGCAATTCGGCGATCAGCGAGAGGCCGGCGCCCTTGTGGTCGCCGAAGGGCAGGAGAGCACCCAGCGGCAGGTCCGGCTGCAGGAAGACGTGCCTCGGTTCGGTAGTCGGGCGGCCCTCGCCATCGATGATGTAGCCCTCCGGCACGTCGACGCCCTTGTTGAGTGCGACGCGGGCCTTGCCATGCGCCATCCGGCTGGTGGCGAAGTCGAGAATCAAAGGCTCGCCGCCCGGTACTGGAAGGCCGATCGAGATCGGATTGGTGCCGAATCGCGCCTCCTTGGCGGCAAAGGGCGCGACGATCGGCGGCCGGCCGGCGACATTGACCCAAAACACCGAGATAAGCCCGGCAGCCGCCACGACCTCGGAATAATGGCCGATGCGGCCGATATGATGGGAGTCGAGCAGGTTGAGCACGGCGACGCCACCGGCCTGCGCGATCGTGATGGCACGGTCGACCGCGTTGCGGGCGGTCGGCTGCCCGAGTGCGACATTGCCGTCGGCGATCAGGAAGGGGCCGGCTTCGCTGCGGATGCTGAGCTTGGCCTCCGGCTTCAGATTGCCGTCGGCGAGCGAGTTGAAATAGAGCGGCAGCATGCCGATGCCGTGGCTGTCATGGCCGCTGAGATTGGCGAGCACCAGATGCTCGGCCGTCTCTTTCGCTTCATCCTCGCTCCAGCCGGCGGCTGTGATCATGGCGCGGGTGAGGGCGCGAAGCGCGTCGGGACGGTGCAGACGATACGAGGGCATGGCGATCTGTCGGATATGAAGACGGTAAGGGCAGAGTGCACGGGCCTGCACGCCATGCAATGGACGCAAGCAAATGGCGCCGTCCCGGCCGGTGCATCTCGACGTAGCGCTCACCAATCCTTATGTTGCTGTCTGCAATCCTGTTTTCACCGGACCTTGAATCCGGTCGAGGAGGGACGAGGATGTTTTCGATACCTGGCCTCAAGGTGGTCTCGCTGACCGATGCCGCCGCGACCCGCATTCGCGCGATCATGGCGCAGTCGAGGCGTGACGATCCGAAGGCGCCCGCGCTCGGTTTGCGCGTCGGCGTCAAGAAGGGCGGCTGCGCCGGCATGGAATACACCTTCGAGGTCGCCCGCGCGGTCGCGAAGGGCGACGAGGTCGTGACCGAGAAGGACGCGACGGTGATCGTCGACGCCAAGGCGGTGCTGTTCCTGCTCGGCACCGAACTCGATTTCAAGAGCGACCGCTTCTCCTCGACCTTCGTCTTCAACAATCCGAACCAGGTCTCGGCCTGCGGCTGCGGCGAATCGGTTGAGATCAAGCCGCGCGCGGAAAGCGCGATGGCGGCCCAGTAGCCGCGCATGGACATTGCCGCTGTCGCGGAACTGTTCGCGCCGGTGGTGTCGGTTCGTATGCGCCGTATGTTCGGCGGACTGGGCGTTTATGCCGGAGAGGCCATGTTCGCGCTCGCCTTCGATGGCGAGATCTTCCTCAAGACGACAGACGCAACCCGGCCGGAATTCCTGGCGGCCGGCAGTGAGCCTTTCCGCTATATGGCGCGCAGCCGCGAGCGCGAGATCGGCTATTGGCGCTTGCCGGCGATAGCCTTCGACGATGAAGACGCCTTGCGCCGCTTCACCGAGCTCGCGCTGGCGGCGGCGCGCGAGGCCGCGCTCAAGAAGAGCGCCGGCGCCAAGCCGCTCAAGCGACCTTCGCGGCGTCCAGGATCGCGTCCTCGGTGATGGTGCGATTGCGGCCGTCCCGCTTGGCCTGCAGCAAGGCATTGTCGGCGCGCTCGACGATCGAGCTCGCCGTGTCGCCGCGTCGATAGACCGCGACGCCGAGCGAGATGGTGATCCGCCCGAGACTTTCGTTGGTCGAGCGCTTCACCAGTTCGCGGGTGAGCAGCGCCTGACGAACGGTCTCGGCGCCGAACTTGCCGGCGACGACATCGGCTTCCGGCAGGATGATGGCGAACTCCTCGCCGCCGAAGCGGGTGATGATCGCCTTGTCCTTGAACTTGTCCTTCATCGTCTTGGCGACCAGCCGCAATACCTGATCGCCGGTCAAATGGCCGTGCATGTCGTTGAAGTGCTTGAAGAAATCGATGTCTGCCATGACCAGCGCGAAGGGCTCGCGCCGCAGCGTCGCCTGATCGATCGCCTTCTGCAGCATCTCCTCGAAATGACGGCGATTGGCGAGGCCGGTGAGGGGATCTGTCAAGGCTTCGGCTCGCGTCGATTCCAGAGCTTCGCGCAGATTGTGGATTTCGTGGGCGCTTTCCCGAAGCTGGGTTTCGAGCTGGGTCTTGCGCGCGACCTCCTCGCGCGTCGACAGCACCAGCGCCTCGACCCATTCGCGCAGCTTGTGCCGGTCGGCCGAGGGCGGAACCTCCTCCGTCATGGCGCAGAGCCGGCCATGGTACTCCTCGCTGGAGCTGAGTGCCCGATCGACCAGAGCCATCATGCTGTCGATCTCGGCGAGCACTTGCAAACTGGTGCGCTCGGCCTGGCGCGAGATACGGTCGGTGCTGATGAATTTATCGTAGAGCGTGTCGATGTCGGCGGCGCCGACCTCGCCATTGCTTGCAGCGATCACGGCGTTCATCGCCATGCTCAGCGCCGGCATCTCGCCGCTGAGATGCGCGTACCAGACTTCGAAGGCGCGGGGATAGCCCGGCGAATAATGCTGACGCATCGCCGCGACGACCTGTTCGGCGAGGTCGTGAGCTTGCGGCAAGCCCGATCGGCTGGCTGTCATGACGTCCTGTCCCCGCCGGCTGCGAAATTCTTCCGCAGCCGCTACGCGGCGATCCTAGGACGATCGAGGTTAAAGCAAGGTTGCTGTGAAGCGCGGTTCAGCCGGCGCGGACGGGGCGCATCAGGAAGGCCGGAACGTGGTCGCCGAGGCCCTTGACCTGCGGCCCGTCGTCGAGATCGTCGCGGCGCGGGTTGCGGGGCCGCTCGCTGCCGCGACGCGGCGCGGCATTGTCGGATACAGGCTCGCGGCGGGGCGGGCGCTCGCGGGGCGGCGCAGCCTCGCGGGCCGGGGCAGCCTCGCGGGCAGGCGCCGGCTCGGTCTTTGCCTCGCCGCGCGGCGGCCTGCCATCACGTCCGCCGCGTTGCGGGCGGCCGCCTTTTCGGTCGTCGCCACGGCGGCCGCGGCGCTCCTCGCGCGGCTCACCCGGCGGAAGCGCGTCGAGGCCGGGACCTTCCCACTCGATGCTCTTGCCGGTCAGCTTCTCGATCGCCGCGACGAGCTTTTCATCATGGCGGGTGACGATGGAGAAGGACGCGCCCTCACGGCCGGCTCGGCCGGTACGGCCGATGCGGTGGACATAGTCCTCGGCATGGGTCGGCACGTCGAAGTTGAAGACGTGGCTGACTGCCGGGATGTCGAGGCCGCGGGCGGCGACGTCGCTCGCCACCAGAATCGGAAACTCGCCGGTGCGGAAGGATTCAAGCGCCGCCATGCGGGCGTACTGGTCCATGTCGCCATGCAGCGCAACAGCGGGAAAGCCATGGCTCTGCAGGGACTTATGCAGCGTTGCTACATCGCGCTTACGGTTGCAGAAGACGATGGCGTTCTGCAGGTCCTTGGCTTCGCGGATGAGCTTGCGCAGGGTTTCGCGCTTTTCAAAGTCCTGACTGTTCGAGGCGATCAGGCGCTGGGTGATGGTGGTCGCTGCGGTCGCCGGGCGGGAAGCCTCGATACGGATCGGGTTGTGCAGGAACTGCTCGCTGATCCGGGTGATCTCCGGCGGCATGGTCGCAGTGAAGAACAGCGTCTGCCGAGTGAAGGGCACCAGCTTGCAGACCCGCTCGATGTCGGGGATGAAGCCCATGTCGAGCATGCGGTCGGCCTCGTCGATGACGAGCAGCTCGACGCCGGTGAGCAGGAGCTTGCCCCGCTCGACATGGTCGAGCAGGCGGCCGGGCGTCGCGATCAAGACGTCGACGCCGCGGGTGATCTTGGCGTCCTGATCGCCGAAGGAGACGCCGCCGATCAGCAATGCGACCGAAAGCTTCTGGTTGACGCCGTAGCGGGTGAAGTTCTCTTCGACCTGGGCCGCGAGCTCGCGGGTCGGCTCGAGGATCAGCGTGCGCGGCATCCGGGCGCGGGCGCGGCCGTTTTCCAGGATCGTCAGCATCGGCAAGGTGAAGGCGGCGGTCTTGCCGGTGCCGGTCTGCGCGATCCCGAGCACGTCCTTGCGGGCGAGCACGTGGGGAATGGCCTGGGCCTGGATGGGGGTGGGCGTCGTGTAGCCGGCGGTGGTGACCGCCGTGAGTACCTTATCGCTCAGGCCGAGTTCGGCAAAAGACATCGATGGTAGCGCTTCTCAAGGGTCGGTGACACGTGGCGGGATGACCGATCGACCGCAACGGTGGCGCGACTTTGTTTGCTGCGCGCCTTCGGACGCCCGTGCAATGCAGAAAAAACAGGGCAAAGTCAACATTCTAGAGCCGGTTCCGATCAGCTTGCACCGCAAGACTGATCGGTAAGAATGGTTTCCATCCTAATGTGAGAGACAGATCACTGGTCAGATTGAGGCGATCTGATCAGATCTGGCGCGCCGAGATCAGTGGAGAATGAGCGCTGTGACGATGAAGATACCGGAATCTCTGGTCCTGATCCCGGGGCTGAATTGCACGCCTGCACTCTACGCGCCGCAATGGCCGGCCCTGGCGACCGGCCGCCAGATTCTCGTCGCCGAGACCACCGCAGACGACACCGTCACCGCCATGGTCGAGCGGCTGCTGGCGGCCGCGCCTGAGCGCTTCGCGCTGTGTGGGCTCTCAATGGGCGGCTACATTGCCCTCGACGTGATGCGGCGCGCGCCGGAGCGCGTGACGCGGCTTGCCTTGCTCGACACCACGGCCAAGCCACCGACTCCGGAGACCAACGCGCCGCGCGAGCAAATGATCGCGTTGGCGCAGAAGGGCGCGTTCGACAATGTCGTGACTCTGCTCTGGCAGAAGCTGGTCGCGCCAGACCGCCTCGCCGACGAAGCGCTGCGGCTCGAAGTGAAGGCGATGGCCGAGGCGGTCGGCCCAGCAGGCTTCATCCGGCAGCAACGCGCCATCATGGGTCGTCCCGATGCCCGGCCGGTTCTCGCGACGATCTCCGTCCCAACCCTGGTCGTCGTCGGCGCGGAGGATGCGATCACGCCGCCTGAAGAAGCGCGCGAGATCGCCGCTGGCATCGGAGCGAAGGCGCGCTATCTGGAGGTGCCGGGCTGCGGTCACCTGTCGACGCTGGAGGCGCCGCAGGTCGTCACGCCGGCTCTGCTCGACTGGCTCGGCTGAGCCTCAGCGAGGGATCACGCAAGGGTCGAGTTTCGTATCATTGGCGCGCTTGACGATCGATCCCGTGGTGAGCGGGTCGAAGGACTGGCCCTTGGCAGCTGCGTTCGCGGCTTGACGCATCGCATCCCGATCGAGTTGGGCCGTCTGGCTCGAGACGAAGTTGGCGGCGATGACGGAAAGGAACGCGATCGCGGCGCCGGCCTTGGCGATGTCGGCGACCATGGTACCGCGCTGGTTGCGCAGGAAGGCGATGACGAGGCGCATCGCTGCTCTCCGAGCTTGCAAGACAAGGCGCCAGGCGCCGATGAGGAAATCTTGCGCCGGCTGCTGTAAAAACTTGGTTAGCGAGGCCTGACGGCCGCTGATGGAAATTGATCCATCATGAGCGCCCCTCGAGCCTGCCACGATGCTCGCGGAACAGTTTGCGTAGTGCCTCCAGCACCGCCAGCACGGCCGGGCGCTGACGGCCGGTCTCATGCGAGACCAGGAAGATCTCGTCGGCGGTCTCATCTGGAGGCTCCTCCAGACGGATCAGTGCGGCATCAGTGTCGGCCAGGAAGCAGGGCGCCATCGACACGGCGCCCGATGAGCGGATGCTCTCATAGCGCGCGGCAGAATCGCCGACCCGGGCGGCGATCGGCCGGCCGGCGGCCCAGGCGAGGATATGCTGCTCGATCCGCGACGAGACGTCCCGGCTGACCGAGATGATCGGCGCCGTTGCCGGGTCGCTGTCGCGGCGTACATAGAAGGCCTGCGCCAGCCTGCCGACTTTCTGGCCGAAATAGCCTGCGCCCTCCGGCGGCCTGCGCATGCGGATCGCGATCTCGGCCTCTCCCTGGGCCAGATCGAGGCGTTCGCGCGTGCTGAGAATGACGATCTCGACGCCCCCTGCCGCGGCCGAAAGCCGGGTCGCATGTTGCGTCAGGAACAGGCTGATCGAGGTGGTCGCGGTCACGCGGACCGGCGCATCATCCCGGGCGCGCGCAGATGTCGCCCGCGCCTCGAAGCGTGCAACGGCTTCGGCTGCGGCAGCTGCGTCAGCAGCCAGCGAAAGGCCGATCGCGGTCGGGATCAGGCGATTGGCGCCGCGGCGGAACAGCGGCAGGCCAAGCCGTGCCTCGAAAGCTTTGAGGCGCCGCGCAACAGTCGTCTCGCTCAGCCCGAGCGCAGCCGCCGCCAGAGCCAGCCCACCGCTGGAGGCGATGGCGTGGAGGATCTCGATATCGGCCCAGAGCGAGCCTTGGGTTGAAATCTGGGCATCGCGTCGAGATGGAGTGGCAGCAGGCTCGCCCATGCGCTCAGCGGCCAGAGCTCGGACGCGGGATGGGGTCGCGGAGAAATGTCATGGTCGGCATCGTGCGGATCGGTCGGCATGCGCGCAGGGTGGGCGCATGGCGATCGCGACACAGCCCGGCGAGCTTGCGGGGGTGCCCGGCATGCAGGGCGCCACCGGGCTGCCTCACAGGTCGATCAACTCGCCGGCAAAGGCAGCCCGCTCCTGGATGAAGAGGAAGCGTGCCTCCGGCTTGTTGCCCATCAGCCGTTCGACCGTGTCGGAGGTCTCTTCCTTGTTCTCATGGTCGACCATGACCTTGAGCAGCGTGCGCTTGCTCGGGTCCATGGTGGTTTCCTTGAGCTCGGCCGGCATCATCTCGCCCAGGCCCTTGAAGCGGCCGATCTCGGGCTTCTTGCCCTTGAAGACGGTCTCGATCAGCTCGTCCTTGTGGGCATCGTCACGGGCATAGACCGACTTGGTGCCATGACGCAGCCGATAGAGCGGCGGCACCGACAAATAAAGGTGGCCCTTCTCGATCAGGCGCGGCATCTGGCGCCAGAAGAAGGTGACCAGCAGCGAGGCGATATGGGCCCCGTCGACGTCCGCGTCGGTCATCACGATGACCTTCTCGTAACGCAGGTCGTCCTCGCGGAACTGGCTGCCGATGCCGCAGCCCAGCGCCAGGATCAGGTCGGCGAGTTGCTGATTGGCATTGAGCTTCTCACGCGTCGCATTGGCGACGTTGAGGATCTTGCCGCGCAGGGGCAGGATCGCCTGATTGGCGCGGTTGCGCGCCTGCTTGGCCGAGCCGCCGGCCGAATCGCCCTCGACGATGAAAAGCTCGGAACCTGCCGCGCCGGCATTGCTGCAATCGGCGAGCTTGCCCGGCAGCCGGAGCTTGCGCGTTGCGGTCTTGCGCGAGACCTCCTTCTCGAGCCGGCGGCGCAGGCGCTCCTCGGCGCGGTCGACCGACCAGTCGAGCAGCTTCAGCGCCTGCTGCGGCGAGGCCGCGAGCCAATGGTCGAAGGCGTCGCGCATCGCGTTCTCGACGATGCGGGCGGCTTCCAGCGTCGCCAGCTTGTCCTTGGTCTGGCCCTGGAATTCGGGCTCGCGGATGAAGACCGAGAGCATGGCGGCGCAGGTCGCCATCACGTCGTCGGCAGTGACCTGCGCCATCCGCTTGCTCTGGCCGATGCGCTCGGCATGGTCGCGCAGGCCGCGCAGCAGCGCGATGCGCAGGCCGGACTCGTGCGTGCCGCCCTCGGACGTGGGAATCGTGTTGCAATAGGAGGACGAGAACCCGTCCTCGCCGGTGGCGAGCCAGGCGATCGCCCATTCGAGCGAGCCGTGGCCGCCTTCCTTCGTGATCTTGCCGGAAAAAATCGGCTCGGCGACCAGGTCCTTGCCCTCGATTTCGCGGGCGAGATAGTCGCGCAAGCCGCCCGGGAACTTGAAGACGGCTTCGGCCGCGACGTCGCCTTCGGCCTTGAGCAGGGAGGGCGCGCAGCGCCAGCGGATCTCGACACCGCCAAAGAGATAGGCTTTCGAGCGGGCCATGCGGAACAGCCGCGCCGGAACGAAATGCGCGCCTTCGCCGAAGATCTGCGCATCGGGATGGAAGCGCACGCGGGTGCCGCGCCGGTTCGGCGCCCGGCCGACCGTTTCAAGCGGGCCCTGAGGAATGCCGCGCGAGAAAGTCTGGCGATAGAGCGTCTGACCGCGCGCGACCTCGACCTCGAGCAGATCGGACAGCGCATTGACCACGGAGACGCCAACGCCATGCAGGCCGCCCGAGGTTTCGTAGACCTTGGAGTCGAACTTTCCGCCGGCATGCAGGATCGTCATGATCACTTCGAGCGCCGATTTGTCCGGAAATTTCGGATGTGGGTCGATCGGGATGCCGCGGCCATTATCCGTGACGGCGAGCGAGCCGTCGGCGAAGAGCTCGACGTCGATGAAGCTGGCATGGCCCGCCACCGCCTCGTCCATAGCGTTGTCGATCACCTCGGCGAAGAGGTGGTGCAAGGCCCGCTCGTCAGTGCCACCGATATACATGCCGGGCCGGCGCCGGACCGGCTCCAGCCCCTCGAGCACTTCGATGGTGGAAGCGTCGTAGCCGGCCTCCGATGGCGTGCCGACGCGCGGGGCGGGGGCAGGGCGCGCAGCCGGTTTCGGCGCAGGGGTGGGCGCGGGCGCTTCTGCGCGCGCATCCTTGCCGCTGTCATCGCCGAAGAGGTCGTCCGTCATCGCCACCGCACTCGCTGATTCGCTTTGTCCGCAGGATATCGTATCGGCCCGACGGCCGCTTGCCGGAGCCCTATAACCCGGCCTTCATCCGCAATAAACCGATCGGGATGCCGCCGAAAGTCAGGAACGACGAGGCCGTCGCCCAATCGTCATCCAGCGATGGCACAGCCGACCTGTGGAACCCCGCAGCCACTCGCCGGTTCAGCTGCCGTTAACGGCAGCGGTCTCATCATCGGCAGGCGAATCGGGACTAGGCTCGGCCGCGCATTCGGCTAAGCTGGTATGGGGAGAAGGTCACGTGGCGTCGCGTTCCGCAATACCCAAGATTCGCATCGCCGGCCTCGAGCGGGCCGCGCGCTTTGCCGGCGAGTCCTTCGCGTATGAGGAGCTGTCCGGCTTCGAGCGGCGGCACGATGCCGAGACCACTCAGCTGCGCCGGCTCTGGTGGGCTGCCGCCGTCGTCGCCCTGATCGGCCTGGCCGCCGTCGCGCTGCGCTGAATCGCCGTCAGCGCTTCCTCAATCTTTGAGGGCTAAAGAGCTTCTGTGGGAGGCTCGACATGCGCGTTGTCATCATCAGCGATTTCGGCTTGGTCAATGGCGGCGCCGCCAAGGTTGCAATCGAGAGCGCGCGCGGGCTTGCCGAGGCGGGCGTCGAGATCGTCTTCGCTTGTGCGATCGGCCCTGTCTCGGATCGGCTCGACCATCCGCTTATCAGCGTCGAGCTCTATCCTGGCGAAGAGATCTGGCAGGTCGGCAGCAAGGTGGCCGCCACGCGCCAGGGCATCTGGAACGCCGCGGCTCATGCCTTCCTGAGCGATCTGCTCGCGCGCCAGCCGCGCGGCGAGACGTTGGTGCACCTGCATCAATGGACCAAGGCCTTCAGCCCGGCAGCGATCGCGGCGGCCGGCGAGAGCGGGCTTCCCGTCGCGATCACCATGCACGACTACTTCTCGTTCTGCCCGGTCGGCGGCTATTTCGATTTCAAGGCCGGAGTGCCTTGCCGGCAAAAGCCGATGTCGGTCGGCTGCATCGCCGCAAATTGCGACCGCGCGTCCTATGTCCACAAGCTGGTGCGGGTCGCCCGGCAGTGGCGTTCGGACGAGGCGATGCGCAAGCTCCGGGCGCCGCTCTTCATCCATGTCAGCGACTTCGCCCGCCGCTTCGCCGAGCCCTTCCTGCCAGCGCAGGCGCGGCATGTCGTGGTCGAGAACATGATGGAGGCGCAGAAGCGCAAGCCGGCGGATGTCGCGAAGAACCGGCATGCGCTGTTCCTGGGCCGGTTCACGCAGGAGAAAGGCGTCCTGCGTTTGGCTGAGGCGGCGCGCGAGGCAAGCATGCCGCTACGCCTGGTCGGCGATGGTGACGATCTGATCAAGGCTGAGATCGCGCGGCTCAACCCAGAGGCCGTCTTTGCCGGTTGGGCGCCGCCCGAGGCGGTCGCAGACGAGTTGCGGGCCGCGCGCTGTCTCGTTGCGCCGTCGCTATGGTACGAGACCGGCCCCCTGACCGTCCTGGAGGCAATGGCGCAGGGCGTGCCAGTCGTCCTGACCCGCAACATGGGCGCGGCCGAGCGAGTTTCGGACGGCCGTGACGGCATGGTCCTTGAGGTTGCCGAGGTCCTGCTGCTGCGCGCCGGTCTGGAGACATTGGTCGAGGATGCCACAGCCCGACGGTTGGGGCGCGCCGCTCATGCGGCTTATTGGGCCAATCCGTTGACGCTCGAACGGCATGTCCGGCATCTCCTCGACGCATACGGCGCTGCGCAAGCGGCTGCTGCCTGACGTTTCACCTCAGATCCTGGACAGCAGCGAGCAGATTTGCCGAATAGCTTGGAGGGCTGTCGATCCGTTCGATCGAGCAGCGATGCCCTGCGGCCAGTCGAATGACTTCGCGAAGCACGGGCGCGGCCTCTGTGGCATTGTGACGGAGTTCGTGGAGCCGCTCATAGCCGCAGGCGCGCAGGACGCTCCAGGCCTGTTCGCCGAGTTGTCGCGAGTTGCTCTCGAAGGCCACGACAGGTCTGTGCCGTTTCAATGTTTGCTCGAGACCCTGGAATACGGCATGTTCGAAGCCCTCGACGTCGCATTTCACGAAACTGATCCGGCTGCCGCTAAGATCGATCTCGCCCAACAGGGCGTCGCCTTGGCGTACGGGTAGCGTCCGATCGCCTTTGCCTCTGGCGAAGGTGCCGCTGCCGTCATTGCCATCCTCATGGAAGGAAAAGGGCAATTCGGCGTCCTCCGTGCCGAGACCGGCTTCGATCACCCGCACATTGATGCAGGCGTTCAAGGCGAGATTGGCCCTCAATATCGCGCTCATATGCGGGTTGGGCTCGAAGCAGACCACCTGCTCGAACAGGCTCGACCAGATCACGGCGTGATTGCCGATATTGGCGCCGATATCGAGGCAGATTCCATCTGCCAACCCCTGTCCTCTGACCATCCGGCTCAGGCAATCGAGCTCCTCCCGTTCGTAGAGCCCGTTGGTGAGGACAGCCAAACCGACATGCTCATGTGGCACAACGGCGAGGCGAGGGGAGGTCGAGCGCAGGCTTTTCCACTGGCTCCGCACCAGAGCCTTGATGGCCAGGTCTCTTAGTCGAAACAGCACGCCCATACTTATCCCCGTCGCTCAAAACGCCTGCATAACAACGCCGTCTTTCAGACACGCTCAGCAACAAGGACGATCCAAATGCCCGGATATCGTGAATTCGACGACGTGGTGATTGCCGATCCCGCTACGCCGCCCCCCTCTGGTTTCACCAGCGCGACGATCGGTGTTGTGATCAACGCCGCGCGGACTGCAGGCAAGCCGCTCCAGGTCCGACCAGGAAGCTATGACATTTCGAACGTTGATATTCTGACAACGAACGGGGCCGGCCGCGGCATCGAGGTGACCTGCCCGGCCGGAGCTGCGACGTTCCGCCTTACCGGCGGTAATTACGGCTTGCGCGTCAGTGGCCAGCGCGGGATGCGCTTCCGAAACATCACGTTCGACGGCCAGAACCTGAGCCTGCCTTCCTACAGCGCACCCAACATGATTACGGTCGCCGCGGGTGTCGTCACGCTAGACAATGCGAGAGATGTCTCCTTCCACAAGTGCTCCTTCATAAACACAGTCAAGGCCGGCGGCGAGCCGACCGGCGCCTACAAGGCCGGCCTGCTTTGCGTCAACGATTCCCAGCCGACCGTTGCCGAGTGCACCTTCGACAACGTCGATATCGCAATCTGGTCCTTCAGCTCCGAGACGATCATCGACGGCTGCAGAATCACTGGCGCCAAGAACAACGGCATCGCCGTTTGGGGGACGGTCGGCAGCGGCGGCAATCTTTCCGTCATCCGCAACAACACGATCAACTTCGTCGCGAGCGACTATGGCACCGGCGCCAACGGCAACGGCGTTGCGGTCTATCTGGCGAATGACGTTTCGATCAAAGGCAACATCATCCTGAACTGTGACTTCTCGGCGGTTCGGATCAATGGCGGCTCGCGCTGCGCCATCGCCGACAACACGTGCTGGAACATCAGGGAGGGGTGCCTCTACTATGAGGCGCCGGGAGCAGGTCAGGACGGCACGGGTGTAACTATCGTCAACAACAAGGTCGATACGGCCGGCGACGGAATCTATGTCACCAATTCCGGCTATTTCGGCGACGGAACGGCGCGCAGGGCTGTCATCCAGGGGAACCAGATCAGCAATCTGTCGTCGAACGCGATTCCAGGTTCCGGCGGGATCGGATCGTATTCGACCATGGCGATCGGCGTGACGGTCGAACAGGACTGCGTGATATCCGGCAACATCGTCGAGAGCGCGCTCGGCGGCATCAAGCTTGGAGTGGCGCAGGGCGCGCGTGATCTGGTCTGTGACGGCAATCTGCTGCGGCAATGCGGCGTCGGGATCGCATTCTCGGCCAATGCGTCCGCCGGCAAGATGGTGATCTCGAACAATGTCATCACGGGCTCCGGCGGTAACGCCATCGTCTCCGCAACGACGATCGGGCTCACGCCTCCGCTCGTCAGCTACAATGCCAACACCCTATCTCAAACTGCCGGCTCCAGCTCGCAGATCCTGATCGCGCATAATCGCGCGTCCTGATCTCCCCCGAGCCAACAAAAAAACCGGGGCATCTCTGCCCCGGTTGTTAGGTGGATCGCGAACCGTCGCGATCGGGAGGAACTTGTCGCGCTGGCGGTGCCGGCGCGGAAGCCTCAGTAGGAATAGTACATCGCGAACTCGACCGGGTGCGGCGTCATCTCGAAGCGCGCCACGTCCTGCATCTTGAGCTCGATATAGCTTTCGATGAAGTCGTCGTTGAAGACGCCGCCGGCCTTGAGATAGGCGTTGTCCTTCTTCAGCGAGTCCAGCGCCTCGCGCAGCGAGCCGCAGACGGTCGGGATCTTCTTCAGCTCGCGCGGCGGCAGGTCGTAGAGGTCCTTGTCCATCGCCGGACCCGGATCGATCTTGTTCACGATGCCGTCGATGCCCGCCATCAGCATGGCGGCGAAAGCGAGATAGGGGTTCGCCATCGGATCGGGGAAGCGGACCTCGACGCGCTTGGCCTTCGGCGAGGTCGTCCACGGAATACGGCAGGAGGCCGAGCGGTTGCGCGCCGAATAGGCGAGCAGCACCGGGGCCTCATAACCCGGGACGAGGCGCTTGTAGGAGTTGGTCGAGGGGTTGGTGAAGGCGTTCAGCGACTTGGCGTGCTTGATGATGCCGCCGATGTACCAGAGGCATTCCTGCGACAGGTCGGCATACTTGTTGCCGGCCATGATCGGCTTGCCGTTCTTCCAGATCGATTGGTGGACGTGCATGCCCGAGCCGTTGTCGCCATAGACGGGCTTGGGCATGAAGGTCGCGGTCTTGCCGTAGCTCTGGGCGACGTTGTGGATGCAGTATTTGTAGACCTGCATCTGGTCGGCCATGTGCGTCAGCGTGTCGAACTTCAGGCCGAGCTCATGCTGGGCCGAGGCAACCTCGTGATGGTGCTTCTCGACCTTGGCGCCCATGGCAGCCATGGCAGCCAGCATCTCGCCGCGCATGTCCTGCGCCGAATCCTGCGGCGGAACCGGGAAATAACCGCCCTTGGTGGCGATGCGGTGGCCGAGATTGCCGCCTTCGTACTCGGTCATGCCGTTGATCGGCAGCTCGACATTGTCGAGCTTGAAGCCGGTGTTGTACGGGTCGGCGGCGATCTTGACGTCGTCGAAGACGAAGAATTCAGCCTCGGGGCCGACATAGACGGTATCGCCGATGCCGGTCGACTTCAGGTACGCCTCGGCCTTCTTGGCCATGCCGCGCGGATCACGGCCATAGGGCTCGCCCGTCGCCGGCTCGAGCACGTCGCAATTGATGACCATGGTCGAGGCCGAGAAGAACGGGTCGATGCAGGCCGTCGACGGATCCGGCATCAGCAGCATGTCGGACTCGTTGATCGCCTTCCAGCCGGCGATCGAGGAGCCGTCGAACATCGTGCCCTCGGCGAAGATCTCTTCGTCGATCATGGTGATGTCGAAAGTGACGTGCTGCCACTTGCCGCGCGGATCAGTGAAGCGGAAGTCGACGTATTTGACGTCATTGTCCTTGATCGCCTTCAGGACTTCTTTGGCGTTCTTCATCTCACGACTTCCTTTGTCGACTAGGGTCTCACGACTGACGTTGCCTGCGCGTTTCGCTGGCGCACGCATTCCTTGGGTGTCGGGGAAATATCCTCAGATCGCGTCTGCGCCGGACTCGCCGGTGCGGATACGGATCGCCCCCTCCACGCTCGATACAAAAATCTTGCCATCGCCGATCCGGCCGGTCTGGGCGGCCTTCTTGATCGCCTCGATCGCGCGCTCGACCATGTCGTCGGCCAGCACGATCTCGATCTTCACTTTCGGCAGGAAGTCGACCACGTATTCGGCGCCGCGATAGAGCTCGGTATGGCCCTTCTGGCGTCCAAAACCCTTCGCCTCGAGCACCGTGATGCCCTGGAGACCAACCTCCTGCAGCGCCTCCTTCACCTCGTCGAGCTTGAAGGGCTTGATGATCGCTTCGATCTTCTTCATGCGCCGACCAACCTCCTTGGCGTGAGCTCGCGCCACTGTACGCAGCCTGCCTCCGTACTGACCATCTTGGCCGGCTCGGATCAACCTCGGCGCGTCCACAAAACTTCGCCTGTTGTGCTCATAGCATCGGCGCAAGCGGGCCGCCATGATGGTGCCCCAAGCAAACCGCCTCTTGAGGAGGCGAAAAACCGTCTAAAAATTATGCAACTGATTATATTACATGCAATCACCGGTATCGCTCGGTTTCCTTGCCTGCGCGCTTAGCCTGGCGGACAATCCCGATCAATGATGGCAGCGCCCCCCTTGACCCTTGCCCTGCTCAGCGTCGCCGAGATGGCGGCTGCGGATGCTGCCATGATCGCAGCTGGCACGCCTGGCATCGTCCTGATGGAAAAGGCGGGCAGGGCGGTTGCCGATGCGGTGACGCGGCGCATCCGCTCCGGCCAGCGTGTCCTGGTGCTCTGCGGCCTCGGCAACAATGGCGGCGACGGCTTCGTTGCCGCTCGTCTCCTTGGGGAGCGCGGCTGCCGCGTGACGCTCGCCCTCGCCGGTGAGCGAACGGCCCTGCAAGGAGATGCCGCACTGGCGGCGGAAACCTGGGCCGGCCCGATCGAGCGGATCGGCGCACTAGATCCCGCACAGCATGATCTCGTTGTCGATGCCTTGTTCGGCGCCGGCCTCAGTCGCTCAATCTCGGGCGAAGTCGCAGCTCTGGTCGAGCGGGTCAACGCCGCGGGCCGGCCGGTCGTCGCAGTCGACGTGCCGAGCGGCGTACGCGGCGATACCGGTCTCGCGGAAGGCCCAGCCATCCGTGCAGCCGAGACGGTGACCTTCTTCCGGCTGAAGCCCGGCCATCTGCTTCATCCCGGCCGGGTCCTCTGCGGCGTCGTCACCCTGGCGGACATCGGAATCAGCCCCGAGATCGTTTTTACGCCGGGCGGGGTCGCGCCATCTGCTTTTCGCAATGCTCCGGCCTTCTGGCGCGCTCACCTGCCCGACCATGCGGTCGGGGTTCACAAATACGGGCGCGGCGCTGTTGCAGTCGCCGCAGGCGGGCTTTCGGGCGTCGGAGCGCCGCGGCTGGGCGCGCGGGCTGCGCTGCGCATAGGCGCGGGCCTTGCGACGGTCATCTGCCGGCCGGAGGCGCTTGCAGCGCATGCAGTGCGCGGGCCCGATGCCTTGATGCAGGCATCGGCCGGGGATGCTCCAGCCTTCGAGGCGATGCTTTCAGAACGGAAGGTTGATGCGCTGCTGATCGGGCCGGCACTCGGGCTCGGCGCCGAAGCGCGATCCTGGGTGGCGGCGGCCTTGCGCGGAGCCTTGCCCTGCGTCTTCGATGCCGACGCGCTCACACATATCGGGGCGCATCGGCCTGCCTTCATTGCCCAGCTTCGTCGCCGCGCCGGCGCCGCTGTGCTGACGCCGCATGAGGGCGAATTCAAACGGATGTTCGGTGAAGTTGCCGGCTTCGAGCCAGAGCTCGGCAAGCTCGAGCGGGCACGGCATGCGGCCCGGCTGACCGGAACGGTCGTTGTGCTCAAAGGGCCGGATACGGTGATCGCGGCGCCGGATGGGCGGGCCGCGGTCAACGACACCGGCTCGCCCGCTTTGGCGACCGCCGGCTCGGGCGATGTTCTCGGCGGGATTGTCGCGGGCCTGCTGGCGCAACAGGTGCCGGCCTTCGAGGCGGCCTGCGCCGCCGTCTGGCTGCACGGGCGCGCCGGTGAAGCGCTCGGCATGGGCCTCATCGCCGACGACCTGCCGGAAGCCCTCCCAACTATTCTGGCCCAGCTCGACGACTGAGCCGTTGGGAAAAAAGGCCCGCCCCGGAAGGGGCGAGCCTGTGACGGTCTGGTCGAGTCGTCCTCAGCGGGCAGCGTAAGTCACGGCCGGAGCAGACGTCAGCTGATCCTTGGTCATCGTGATCTTGCCGTGGTCCGGATACATCTCCGGGCCCTTCTTGGCCGCCGGCGGCGCGTTCATCGCGGTGCCGCCACCGGCGCTGCTGCCACCCGCTCCGGTGCCACCCGACGGGGCAGGCGCCGGCGTAACCATCGGCTCCTCGCTCCACTGGACCTGCTCGAACGGGATTGCGACATCCTTCGAGCCGATACCGAGGAAGCCGCCGACACCGACGGTGACCAACTCGATCTTGCCGGTCTTGTCGAACACCACCTCGGTGACATCGCCGACCTTCTTGTTGTCGGGCCCGTAGATGTCGACGCCCATCAGCTTCGACGCCCGCCACTTGCCCTGGCCAGCGAGATTATTTTCCGGAGCCTTGGCCGTTTCGGCGGCGGGTGCCGGAGCAGCCGGCGCGCTTGTCGACGGTGAGGTCGGCTGCGGGCTCGGCGGCTGGTTCGAGGGCGAAGAGGTCTGCGCGACGGCAGCGGCGGCAAGCATGACGCCGCCGATAGCCGTCAATGCAACGTGACGCTTGTACATCGGTGTCCTCCTGTCGTTTCCGCATCTGCGGAATGAACGAACAACGCAGAACCGAGGTTTTGGTTCGCATATGGGCAGCTATGCGCCTGCTGTTTGACGAATGCGGGCATGTGGCCGGATCGGCTTAGCGCTTCAGTAAGGCCTACGAGCTTTGCTGATGGGCGGCCATGATGGCCCGGAGCCGACGTGATGAGCAGGAACCTCATGATTCTCGGTTTTGCCGCGATCGGCACGATCGCGACGATTGCACCCGCCGCGGCCTTCTGGCCGCGCTCGCAATGGCTCGCTTGTTCGGAGGCTGCCACGGCCGCCGACTACCAACGCTGGCGCTGCTGGGAGCTCGATGGCTATGCGGGGGAGATCGCGCCGGGCTATGGCGACCTTGGCACCGACGGGCAGATCCGGCCGGATTGGCGCCGGCCGCTGCGGCGAGGCGGATCTGTCAGCCGCCTGGGCTGACCACGGCGGACCGATCAGGCTCCCGCGCGATGACGCGTGCCGCCTCGGAACAAGATTGGTGACAACTGGTTCGTTCCAAGGGTGCATTCCATCGAAGGAGAGGCATCATGACGCGGATCGTCACACGTTCTTACGAGAACTACAGTGATGCGGAGACGGCCGTTGTCCGCCTTGAAGCGGCTGGCCTTCCATCCGAGGACATCACGATTCTCAGCAACAGCCCGGACAGGATCGCAGCCGATGCCGCAAGAGGCGCCGAGGTCGGCGGCGCCGTTGGAAGTGGCGCTGGTCTCCTGGCAGGGCTGGCTGCTTTGCCGATTCCGGGAGTTGGGCCGGTCCTTGCCGCAGGCTGGATCTTCGGGACCCTTGCGGTTGGTGCTACCGCCGGCGCCGCGGCCGGCAGCCTGATCGGCGCGATGACCGGCGCCGGCATCGGCGATGACGACGCTCATTTCCTTGCGGAAACCGTTCGTCGCGGCGGTGCGGTCGTCTCGGTCCGCACCAGCGACAGCCATGCCCCCGCTGTCGAGAAGATCATGGACGGCGCAGGCCCGATCGATGCTGCCCAACGCCGGTCCGAGTACGAGCGCGAGGGGTGGACGAATTTCGACGAACGGGCCGAACCTTACCGGCGGCCAGCCTGGTCCGAGGTGTCCTGAATCGCTTGCTTTGCGAATGGTCGGCCAAAAATGGCCAAGCCTGTCGGCAAGTCCTTAGGTGGTGAGCGGGGAGGGGATCGAACCCTCGACCACATGATTAAAAGTCACGTGCTCTACCACTGAGCTACCCGCCCTCACTGGGGCGCTGACATAGGCAGGTGGGACGCGTCGGTCAACATTGTTCCGGCGGGCGCATCGTGGCAGAAGCCGCGCCCATGGCGAGCGAACGCAGGACAGGAGCGGATTCGACCGGCGCGCAGCAAGACTGGCGCGGCTGGGGCAGGGCGTTCGCGCTCGCCGCGCTGACGTTGACGGCTTTGCTGTTCGGTTTCATCGTCGCGCTCGATCCCTATGGCGTACGCGTGCAGGCCGGCCAGCCGGCCCGGCCGCTGATGGATCTCAACCAGCGTTTCATGTACCCGCAGATCATCAAATCGGGCGCCTTCGATTCGGCGGTCATCGGAACCTCGACGCTGCGCCTGCTCGACCCGGCGATTCTGTCGACGGGGCTCTCCGCCCGCTTCGCCAATCTCGGCATGAACGCTGCGACGCCCTGGGAGCAGGCGCAGATCGCCGGCCTGTTCGCGCGCCAGGTCGCGACGCCGAAATTCGTGATCTGGGGCATCGACCAGAACTGGTGCGAGCCCGATGCGGCCAGCGAGGCCCGCCGGCTGACGCCGCGGCCGTTCCCGCCCTGGCTCTATGACGACAATGCCTGGAACGATTGGCCAAAGCAGCTCAATTTCACCACGCTCGAAATCGCCTTGCGCCTCGCTGCGCACCGGCTCGGCCTTCAACCGCAGCGCCTGCGCGGCGATGGCTACGAGGTCTTCACGCCGCCTGAGGGTACTTATGACCTCGCCCGCGCCCGCTTTCATCTCCATCGCGGTTCCGGCGGCCACGCTCCCGACCTGACGCCGCAATCGCCGCCCGTGGTGGTCGCCGCCGCAGAGCGTGCGAGCTGGCAGTTTCCGGCGCTCGCCTGGCTCGATCAGGGGCTGGCTGCCTTTCCGGCCGCAACGCGGCGCCTGATTGTGCTGCCGCCGGTGCATGCCGGTGCGCTGCCGCGTGAAGGGAGCGCTGCCTGGCAGCGATTCGAAGCCTGCAGAGCGCAGATCACAGCGATTGCGGCGCGCCAGCACGCCGTGATCGCCGATTATGCGCATCCGTCGGTGCTGACGCGTGAGGATTCCAATTACTGGGACCCCGCGCATTACCGATTGCCGATCGCACGCCGGATCGAGGCCGACCTGATCGCGCTGGGGCGGGGACAGGCGGCCCCGGTAGACCCCGCGCTTACCGTGCATGGCGCGTTTCGTTAACGGCGCATCAACCAAGCGATTCTACCGTGGGCGCATGGTCATCCGCCGCGGTCTCCGCTCCATCCTCGTCACGTTCGCGCTCTACCTCGTGTCGAGCGCCGTGGTCGGCTATTTCCTGTTCCATGCCCAGCATGGCGCTCGCGGGCTCGAGACCCTGGGCGGCCTGCGCGAGAAATTCGGCGAGATGGAAACCGAGATCGCCGCATTGACCAGCGAACGGCAGGACTGGGAGAAGCGTCTGACCCTGATGCGCGACGAAGCCGTCGATCGCGATGTGCTCGAGGAAAGGGCCCGCGCCATCCTCGGCCGCGTGCACCGCAACGATGTCGTGGTGATGGGACGCTGAGCGGCTCCGGTTGGCGTCCGCCCCAAATCGGCAGGGCCAACAGCGCGATCTGCTCCGCTTCGGACGCGGCATTCTCACCACCGATGGTCGCAAAAAGGTCGATTAACCGATAATCAGTTAAATTATATTATAACAGCAAAAACAATAGCTTAGTTCATGTTGCAGTGCGAGATGCCCGTCTCGCCAAGGCTTGGGGCTTCCTCTACAACCAAAGCAGTAGAGCTTGGAGGAGCCGTTCATGGCCATTGCCGCACGGAAGACGAAAGCAGGCGCGCCTGCGAAAGCCGCCGGAAAGGCACCCGCCAGGGCGACGGCGAAGAGTGCTGCGAAGGGACCCGCCAAGGCCATTCCCAACGTTCCGACCTTCACCAAGGACGAGGAACTCCACGCCTATCGCGAGATGCTGCTGATCCGGCGCTTCGAGGAGAAGGCCGGCCAGATGTACGGCATGGGCCTGATCGGCGGCTTCTGCCATCTCTATATCGGCCAGGAGGCCGTCGTTATCGGCATGCAGATGGCCTCGAAGGATGGCGACCAGGTCATCACAGGCTATCGCGACCATGGCCACATGCTCGCCTGCGGCATGGAATCGCGCGGCGTGATGGCCGAGCTGACCGGTCGGCGCGGCGGCTACTCGCGCGGCAAGGGCGGCTCGATGCACATGTTCAGCCGCGAGAAGAACTTCTATGGCGGCCACGGCATCGTCGGCGCGCAGGTCTCGCTCGGCGCCGGCCTCGGCTTCGCCAACTGGTACCGCCAGGACGGGCGCGTATCGATGGCCTATTTCGGCGACGGCGCCGCCAATCAGGGCCAGGTCTATGAGAGCTTCAACATGGCCCAGCTCTGGAAGCTGCCGGTCGTGTTCGTGATCGAGAACAACCGCTACGCCATGGGCACCTCGGTGAACCGGGCCTCGGCCCAGACCGACTTCTCCAGGCGCGGCGTCTCCTTCGGCATTCCCGGCGAGCAGGTCGACGGCATGGATGTCCGCGCCGTGCGCGAGGCCGCGAGCCGTGCCATAGAGCACGCTCGTACCGGCAAGGGCCCGTACATCCTCGAAATGCAGACCTATCGCTATCGCGGCCATTCGATGTCGGACCCCGCGAAGTACCGCTCCAAGGACGAGGTCCAGCGCATGCGCGAGGAGCACGACCCGATCGAGCAGGTGCGCGGCCGCCTGACGCGCGAGCACAAGCTCGGCGAGGACGAGTTCAAGGCGATCGACGCCAAGGTCCGCGAGATCGTCAACGACGCAGCCGAATTCGCGACGCATGATCCCGAGCCGGACGTCTCCGAGCTCTACACCGACATCCTGCTGGAGCCGGCGCAGGCGTAAAGCCGCGCCTCGCTTCCTCCCCGACATCGAGGCCCTCGCGGCCGCTCCAGAACTCCGGGTGCGTTCATGCCGATCGACATTCTCATGCCCGCCCTGTCCCCCACCATGGAACAGGGCAAGCTCGCCAAATGGCTCAAAGCCGAGGGCGACAAGATCAAGGCCGGCGACATCATCGCCGAGATCGAGACCGACAAGGCGACCATGGAGGTCGAGGCGGTCGATGAGGGCGTCCTCGCCAAGATACTGATCGCCGACGGCACCGAGAACGTCGCGGTGAACACCCCGATCGCCGTGATCGCGGCCGATGGCGAGGACGTTTCCGCAGCTGCAAGTGGCGCAGCCAAGGCTGAAGCGCCGGCGCCCAAGGCTGCTGAGCCGGAAAAGGCCGCCGAGGCCCCCGCCAGCCCTGCGCCTGCCGCGGCACCGAGCGTCCCGGCGCAGGCGAAAACCTATGACGCCTCCTCCGAATTCCCGGCCGGTGCCGAGGTCGTCTCGATGACGGTGCGCGAGGCGCTGCGCGACGCCATGGCCGAGGAGATGCGGCGCGACGCCGACGTCTTCGTCATGGGCGAGGAGGTCGCCGAGTACCAGGGCGCCTACAAGGTCACGCAAGGGCTGCTGCAGGAGTTCGGCGCACGCCGCGTGATCGACACGCCGATCACTGAGCATGGCTTCGCCGGCATCGGCGTCGGCGCGGCTCTGACCGGCCTCAGGCCAATCGTCGAGTTCATGACCTTCAACTTCGCCATGCAGGCGATCGACCAGATCATCAACTCGGCTGCCAAGACGCTCTACATGTCCGGCGGCCAGATGGGCTGCCCGATCGTCTTCCGCGGCCCTAACGGCGCCGCCGCCCGCGTCGGTGCCCAGCATAGCCACGACTACGCCGCCTGGTACTCGAACGTGCCCGGCCTCAAGGTGGTGATGCCCTACAGCGCTTCCGATGCGAAGGGCCTGCTGAAGAGCGCGATCCGCGACCCGAACCCGATCATCTTCCTCGAGAACGAGATTCTCTACGGCCGCTCCTTCGACGTGCCCAAGGGCGATGATTTCACGATTCCCATCGGCAAGGCCAAGGTCGTCCGCCCCGGCAGCGACGTCACCATCGTCTCCTTCGGCATCGGCATGACCTACGCGCTCGGCGCCGCCGAGGTGCTGGCCAAGGAAGGCATCGAGGCCGAGGTCATCGACCTGCGTACCATCCGGCCGATGGATATCGAGACCGTGATCGCCTCGGTGCAGAAGACTAATCGCTGCGTCGCGGTCGAGGAGGGCTTCCCTCAGTCGGGCATCACCGCCGAGATCGGCATGAAGATCATGGAGGCGGCGTTCGATTATCTCGACGCGCCCGTCGCGCGCGTCACCGGCAAGGATGTGCCGATGCCTTATGCGGCCAATCTCGAGAAGCTGGCACTGCCTAACATCGGCGAGGTCGTCGCGGCGGCCAAGTCCGTTTGCTACCGCTGAAAGAGGGCTGACCGATGCCGACCAACATCCTGATGCCCGCGCTTTCTCCGACGATGGAGAAGGGCAATCTCGCCAAGTGGCTGAAGAAGGAAGGCGACACGATCAAGTCCGGCGACATCATCGCCGAGATCGAGACAGACAAGGCGACCATGGAGGTCGAGGCGGTCGATGAGGGCATCCTCGCCAAGATCGTCGTGCCGGAGGGCACCGCCGACGTCGCGGTCAACGAGGTGATCGCCGTCATCGCCGGCGAGGGCGAGGACGCCAAGAGCGTCTCCGCGCCGGCAAAAGCCGATGCTCCGCAAGTCGCAGCTCCAAAAGCCGAGGCGCCCAAAGCCGAGGCCGCCAAGCCGGAAGCGCCTGCGCCGAAGGCGGAGGCCAAGCCTGAATCGACGCCGCAGGTCACGGCGGAAGCCGGCTTCAACACCGGTGGCAAGACCGTCTCGGGCGATCGCCCGTTCGCCTCGCCGCTGGCACGCCGCCTCGCCAAGGACGCCGGCATCGATCTCGGCAAAGTCCAGGGTTCCGGCCCACATGGCCGCATCGTCGAGAAGGACATCGAGGCCGCCAAGCAAAGCGGGGCTGCCAAGGCCGCGCCGGCTCCGGCGGCTGGAGCGCCTGCAGCGCCCAAACCAGCTGCTGCGCCGCTCGCCACCGGTCCCTCGGACGAGCAGACCAAGAAGCTGTTCGCCCCGGGCTCCTATGAGGAGATTCCGCATGACGGCATGCGCAAGACGATCGCGCGCCGCCTGACCGAGGCGAAGCAGACTGTCCCGCACTTCTACGTCACGCTCGACTGCGAGCTCGACGCGCTGCTGAAGTTGCGGGCCGAACTCAACGCCGCGGCGCCCGAAAAGGACGGCAAGCCGGCCTACAAGCTCTCGGTCAACGACATGGTGATCAAGGCGCTGGCCTTGGCGCTGCGCGCGGTGCCCGACGCCAATGTCAGCTGGACCGAAGGCGCCATGCTCAAGCACAAGCACGCCGATGTCGGCGTCGCCGTCTCGATCCCGGGCGGGCTGATCACGCCGATCATCCGCGACGCCTGCCACAAGACGCTGAGCCAAATCTCCAATGAGATGAAGGACATGGCCGGGCGCGCTAAGGCGCGCAAGCTCAAGCCCGAGGAGTATCAGGGCGGCACCACGGCCGTCTCGAATCTCGGTATGTTCGGCGTCAAAGACTTCGCAGCGGTGATCAACCCGCCGCATGCGACGATCCTGGCGGTCGGTGCCGGCGAGCAGCGCGTCATCGTCAAGGGCGGCCAGCCGGCCGTGGCTACGGTGATGTCGGTGACGCTCTCGACCGACCACCGCGCCGTCGACGGCGCGCTCGGCGCCGAGCTGCTCCAGGCCTTCAAGGGCTATATCGAGAAGCCGATGGCGATGCTGGTCTAGGCGGCGATGACCCGCCAGGCCCGCATCCTCGCTTTCGGCGATTCCCTGACCTGGGGGCGGATCGCCAATCGCCCGGAACGGCACAGCGACGATGTGCGCTGGCCGCGCGTGCTGGAGAAGGCGCTCGGCGGCTACGCCACGGTGATCGAGGAGGGGCTCAACGGGCGGCGGATCGCGCTCGAGGACCCGCTGCGCCCCTATCGCTCCGGCATCTCGCTGTTGCCGCTGTTCATCGAGTGCCATGCGCCGCTCGATCTCGTCATCCTGATGCTCGGCACCAATGACTGCCAGCGCCAGCACTCGCTCGCCCCTTACGACGTTGCCCGCTCGATGCGCATGCTGGCGCAGGTGGCGCAGCGCCCGCCGGTCGAGCCGGGCATGCCGGTGCCGGAGGTGCTGATCGTCTCGCCGCCGCTGGTGCGGATGCCCGACGATCCCGAGCATGAGGCGAGCTTCTTCATGGAGGGTGCGCCGGAGAAGACGGCGCTGCTGGCGACCTATTACCGTCGCATCGCCGACGAGATTGGTGTGAGCTTCTTCGACGCCGCTGCGGTCGCGACCGTGACCGGCGAGGACGGCATCCATCTCGACGCCGAGAACACCCGCGCCATCGGGCTGGCACTGGCCCCTGTCGTCGACGGCCTGCTCGGCCTGCCGCTGCCGGCGCGCGGGCCGGCGCTGCGGATCACTGGGCGCGTCGGATGAATACGCCCCAGACCAATCCCGCGAGGGCTAACCCCTCCCCCTTGTGGGGAGGGGCAGGGGTGGGGGGCGGAATGCCGGTCTCCCTGCGGAGATGTGGGGCAATGCGCTTTGAGCGAGACAAGCCGGCCGTAGCCACACTGAACGCCCGTCGAAACAGCAAAAAACTGCGCCGGGCTACGACCGAAGCAGAGGGTCGTCTATGGACATTGCTGCGCAAGCGGTTGCCACAGACAGACACGCATTTTCGGCGCCAGATGGCGATCGGGTCTTATATCGTCGACTTCGCCTGCCTCGGGGCTCGTCTTATCGTCGAAGTCGATGGTGACCAGCATGGCCAGCGCGCTGCAGTCGTATACGACGCAGAAAGAACACGATGGCTCGAAGCGCAGGGCTTCCGTGTTCTGCGCTTCACCAATCGACAGGTGATGACGGAGAGCGAGATGGTTATCGACACCATCTTTGCTGCTCTTTCCGGTAGTCTCGAACTCTGTCCGTCGCCCCCCACCCCCAACCCCTCCCCGCAAGGGGGAGGGGTGCGCTGAGGCACTCCCCATGGCTGACTACGATATCATCATCATCGGCTCCGGCCCCGGCGGCTATGTCGCGGCGATCCGGGCTGCCCAGCTCGGCTTCAAGACCGCGATCGTCGAGCGCGAGCATCTCGCCGGCATCTGCTCGAACTGGGGCTGCATCCCGACCAAGGCGCTGCTGCGCTCGGCCGAGATCCTGCACTACGGCCAGCACGCCAAGGACTACGGGCTGACGCTGGAAGGCACGTTCAAGGCCGATCTCGACGCGGTGGTGAAGCGCTCGCGCGGCATCGCGGTCAGGATGAACAACGGCGTCCAGTTCCTGATGAAGAAGAACAAGGTCGACGTGATCTGGGGCGAGGCCAAGCTCACCAAGGCCAATACCATCGTCGTTGCCCCGACCAAGAAGCCGGCGATGCAGCCGCAGGGGCCGGTGCCGAAGGGCGCCAAGGGCGAGGGCACCTATACCGCCGACCATATTATCATCGCGACCGGTGCGCGCCCGCGCGCTCTGCCGGGGCTGGAGCCTGACGGCAAGCTGATCTGGACCTATTTCGAGGCGCTGGTGCCGCCGACCATGCCGAAATCGCTGGTGGTGATGGGCTCGGGCGCGATCGGCATCGAGTTCGCCTCGTTCTACCGCACGCTCGGCGCCGAGGTGACGGTGGTCGAGGTGTTGCCGCAGGTCGTGCCCGTGGAAGATGCCGAGATCGGCGCCTTTGCGCGAAAAGCCTTCGAGAAGCAGGGCATGAAAATCCTGACCTCGACCAAGGTCACCAAGGTCGAGAAGTCGGCCAATTCCGTCACGGCGCATGTCGAGGACGACAAGGGCAACAAGCAGACGATTCAAGCCGAGCGGATGATCTCGGCGGTCGGCGTCGTCGCCAATGTCGAGAATCTCGGCCTCGAGGCGCTCGGCGTGAAGCTGGACCGCGGCGTGATCGCGATCGACGGGCTCTGCCGCACCAATGTGAAGGGCGTCTACGCCATCGGCGACGTCGCCGGGCCGCCGATGCTAGCCCACAAGGCCGAGCACGAGGCGGTGATCTGCGTCGAGGCGATCAAGGGCCTGCACCCGCACCCGATGGACAAGGCTATGATCCCGGGCTGCACCTATTGCCATCCGCAGATCGCCAGCGTCGGCCTGACCGAGGCCAAGGCCAAGGAAGCCGGCCATGAGCTCAAGGTCGGCCGCTTCAACTTCGTCGCCAACGGCAAAGCGGTGGCGCTCGGCGAGGATAGCGGCATGGTCAAGACCGTGTTCGACGCCAAGACCGGCAAGCTGCTCGGCGCCCATATGGTCGGCGCCGAAGTCACCGAGCTGATCCAGGGCTTCGTGGTCGCGATGAACCTCGAGACCACCGAGGAAGAGCTGATGCACACCATCTTCCCGCATCCGACCCTGTCGGAGACGATGAAGGAGGCCGTGCTCGACGCCTATGGCAAGGTGCTGAACGCTTGATCAAACACCACGCCTCAATGGGAGAGCGGGCCGTCTACGGAACCATAGACGGCATAGTCTTTCTCGTTGTCTGGAATGTCGTGATGGCCTTCGCTAACGTAAAGCCGCCCTTTAGTATTCATAAGCGACCATACACCGAGGCGCATCACCTCAAGTATCTCGAAACGATGCTGTGGATGACGTTGGCTCTTTTCATTGTCAGCGTACTTTTTCACCGGTTCGCGGGCGGGTCGCCAGGCAAACTCGCGATCGGCTATACGACACGGCGCGTCGATGGCACCCGCATCGATTGGCGGCAGGCGATCGTGCGGGGCATGTCGTTGTTTGTGCTCGGCATAGTGATCCTCGCCCCAGGGCCAATCGCATTCTATGCGCTCGGGCTCGATCCCGCGCAGACGGCTCAGCCCATGCTTTTCGCTGGGCTGGCACTATGGTTTGTCACTGTGCTGTACCCATTTCGCGGCTACGATGCGGGTGGCGGGAGGCCGGCCATTGAAAAATGGCTGGGTATCGAGACCGTTTGGGTCGAGACGCCAACGGTCACAAGGATAGGATAGACGAGCCCAGTCACGCCAAGGCCACTAGGAGCACTGCCATGGATCTGCGTGCAATTCTCATTGCCATCGCCATCGGCGCGGTCGCCGGCTGGCTCGCCAGCATCGTCGTCGGTGGTGGCGGGCTGATCCGCTACATCATCACCGGCCTGATCGGTGCCTTCGTCGGCAGCTTCCTGCTGCAGGCGCTCGGCGTCAGCCTCGGCATCGGCAACCCGCTGGTCTCGCAGATCGTCACCGCGACGATCGGCGCGATCGTCGTGGTGTTCCTGGCCCGGTTGATCGCCTGATCTCCTGGCGCTGGCATTCGCGCGCGGCTGAGGCCATATCCGGCCGATGACGCGCGCCCGCAAATCCGCCAAGCCCGACCGGATCGTCCCCGACGAGAAGGTCGAGATTCTGCTGCCCGGCAGAGGCCTGGCGCTCGATTGGCGCCGGCTTCTGCCTCCGGTGGCGTTCGGTACGGGCGCGGGCTTCATCGCCAGCCTCGTCGTCGGTGGCGGTGGATTCCTCCGCCATGCCGTGGTCGGTGTGCTCGGCATGCTGATAGGGCAAGGCATCGTGCGCGTGACCGGCTGGCGGGTCGGCACGGGCTATCGTTTTCTCGACGCCATGGCGATGGCGGTGATCGGCGCGATCATGGTCGTGCTGCTCGCCCGTTTCATCGCTTGAAGCTGGAACCAGGCGACGCTCGCTGCGTTGTCGTTCGCGGCGGGACGGCCGGTCTTTGAGGGCAGGGGGACTACCATGAACGACCAGATTTATGCCGCGCTCGGCACGCCGGGCTACGGCTTCTTCATGACACTGCTGATCGGCATGATCGCCGGCTGGATCGCCGAGCGCGTCACCTCGTCCGATCACGGGCTCTTCACCAACATGATCGTCGGCGTCGCCGGCTCCTTCATCGGCAGCCGGATCGCCGAGCTCATGGATATCTCGATCTTCGGCTTCTGGCGGACCTTGATCGCAGCGATCGCCGGCGCCTGCCTGCTGATCGTGGTCTGGCGCGCAGTGCGCAACTGAGTCCCATGGCGCGTGGGTTGCCCGCGCAGCACTTCGGCATTAGCTAGACGGGAGTGGCTGCGCCGTGATGCGCAGCGCCAGTAACGGACCCATCCATGGCCGTCGTGCTCGATCTTCTCAACCGCGATCCGCGCCCCAATGCCGGCAACCCGAAATCCGAGGTGAAGCCGGAGTTGCGCCATCCGGAAAAGCAGAAGCGGCCGGAGAATCCGATCCTGCGCAAGCCGGACTGGATCCGGGTCAAGGCCCCCGGCTCGCCGAAATGGGCCGAGACCCAGAAGATCGTGAAGGCGGAGAAGCTCGTCACCGTCTGCGAGGAGGCTGGCTGCCCCAATATCGGTGAGTGCTGGGAGAAGAAGCACGCCACCTTCATGATCATGGGCGACACCTGCACGCGCGCCTGTGCCTTCTGCAACGTCAAGACCGGCGTGCCTGAGGCGCTCGACGCCCAGGAGCCGCGCAAGGTCGCCGACGCCGTCGCCAAGCTCGGCCTCGAGCATGTCGTCATCACCTCGGTCGATCGTGACGACCTCAAGGATGGCGGCGCCGAGCATTTCGCGCAGGTCATCCGCGCTATCCGCAAGGCTTCGCCTGGCACGACCATCGAGATCCTGACGCCCGACTTCCTGCGCAAACCCGGCGCGCTCGAAATCGTCGTCGCGGCCAAGCCCGACGTCTTCAATCACAATCTCGAGACAGTGCCCGGCAAGTACCTGACCGTGCGGCCCGGAGCCCGCTACTTCCACTCGCTCCGGCTGCTGCAGCAGGTGAAGGAGCTCGACCCGACCATCTTCACCAAGTCCGGCATCATGGTCGGCCTGGGCGAGGAGCGGAACGAAGTCCTGCAGTTGATGGACGACCTGCGTTCGGCCGATGTCGATTTCATCACCATCGGCCAGTACCTGGCGCCCTCGCGCAAGCATCATCCGGTCGTGCGTTTCGTCACGCCGGACGAATTCAAGAGCTTCGAGACCATCGCTTATGTGAAGCGCTTCCTGATGGTGTCGTCGACGCCGCTGACGCGCTCCTCGCACCATGCCGGCGAGGATTTCGCCCGGCTGAAAGCGGCGCGCGCAGCCAAGCTCGGCGACTGACCGGCACCGCATCATGCCGATGTTCAATAGCACCCGCCGGGTGAAGCACTCGCCCGCACAGATGTACGCGCTGGTGGCGGATGTCGAAAAATACCCGCAGTTCCTGCCGCTTTGCGAAGGGCTGACGGTGCGTCGGCGCACGCCGCGCGAGGGTGGCGGCGAGGTGGTACTGGCTGACATGACCGTCGGCTACAAGGCGATCCGCGAGACCTTCACCAGCCGCGTCACGCTGGACCCGACGAATTTGAAGATCCTGGTCGAATATGTCGACGGGCCGTTCCGCTACCTGGAGAACCGCTGGAACTTCAAGCCGCACGATAAGGGCTGCGAAATCGGTTTCTTCATCTCCTACGAGTTCGCCAGCCGAATGCTCGGCCTGCTGATGGGCGCGATGTTCGATAAGGCCTTCCACAAGTTCGCCGAGGCCTTCGAGAAGCGCGCCGATGCAATCTATGGGCGAAACAGCCCGGCCACGCTCACCTAGTTTTAAGTTGTCTGCCTCACGCTTTCCCTGTTCCGGCTAGGGGGAAGATGTGGAAGCTCCAATATCGCAGGCGCGTGCCGGTACAGAGGTGCGCCGAGTGAGCGCAGTGCTGCCCGTTTACGCCGGCACGATCTTTCTCTCCGCCTTCCTGCTCTTCGGCATCCAGCCGATGTTCGCCAAGATGGTGCTGCCGAAGCTGGGTGGTTCACCAGCTGTCTGGTCGACGGCAATGGTGTTCTTCCAGGCTCTGCTGCTGGCGGGATACGCCTATGCTCATTGGCTTGTGAGCCGTTTCAGCGTACGGCGCGCGGCCTTGATCCATATCGCGCTGATGGTGGTCGTCCTTCTGACGTCCTTGCCGATCAGCATCGCCGCAGGTTTCGAGCGGCCGCCACAGCAGGGCGAAATCGCCTGGCTGCTCGCTCTGTTCGCAGCCTCTGTCGGACTGCCTTTCTTCGCGGTTGCGGCCAATGGCCCCCTGCTTCAGGCCTGGTTCGCACGGACCGGTCATGAGTACGCCCGCGACCCTTATTTCCTCTATGCTGCCTCCAATATCGGCAGCTTCCTGGCGCTGCTGGCCTATCCCTTGGCCGTCGAGCCTTTCCTAAGGCTCCCGACCCAGACCACTGTCTGGGCCGCGGGCTTTGCGCTGCTCCTCGCCGGAATCGCCGGTTGTGCAGGGCTGGGGGTGGGGCGCAGCGACGCGGCCACGGCTCCCCAACCGCTGACAGCCGAGCCGGTCGCCGCTTCGCGCAAGCTGCACTGGCTCCTCCTCGCCTTCGTGCCGTCGGGATTGTTGGTCGCGGTGACCGCGCACATCTCGACCGATGTCGCCGCCGTGCCGTTACTCTGGGTCGCGCCGCTCTCGCTTTTCCTGCTAACCTTCGTCATCGTCTTCCAGCGCAAGCCATTGCTGCGGCATGGCTGGATGCTCAATCTGCAACTTCCCTTGCTTCTGCTCTATGCGATCACGATCGCATTCGACCTGCATCTGAGCTGGGAGCTCCAACTGCTGCTTCATCTCGGGATCCTGTTCGTGACTGCCATGGTAGCGCACGGCGAACTGGCGCAGTTGCGGCCTTCTGCGGCAGGTCTGACGGCGTTCTATCTCTGGATGTCGCTTGGCGGCGTGCTGGGCGGCATGTTCTCGGCGCTGCTTGCGCCACTGCTGTTCAACTCGGTGGTCGAATACCCGTTGCTGATCGTCGCCGGCGTGCTCTGTCGCCCCAGCATCAGCGGCATCAGATTGCCGCGTGCGGGAACGATCGTGCTTGCGTCGGTGGCGTTCGTTGGCGCTGGCAGCATCGTCGTCCGCGAGGCAGCGCGAACCGATTCCGTGCGTTCATTCTTCGGGATCCACCGGATCATCGAGACCAAGGATGGTCGCTTTCGCCTGCTTGGGCACGGCAGTACGATCCATGGCGCGCAAAGGTTGCGTCATGACGATGGTACGCCGGCATCAGGACGGCCCGAGCCGCAGACCTACTATCATCGGGGCGACGGTATGGCTGACGGCATCGAGTCCCTGCGCCAAGCGCATGCTGGCCGGCTGGGAGCAGTTGCTGTCATCGGCACGGGAGCCGGCACGCTCGCCTGCTGGAAGCAGTCAGGAGAAGACTGGATCTTCTACGAGATCGATCCGGCTGTGCTCCGCATCGCCACGGATCCGGAGCGCTTCAATTTCTTCAGCTCCTGCGCGCCGGATACACGCTTCGTTGTCGGTGATGCCCGGCTCACCTTGGCGGATGCCCGCGACGGCTCTCTCGACCTGATCATCCTCGACGCCTTCTCATCAGATGCCATTCCCGTGCATTTGCTGACGAGCGAGGCCCTGGCGCTCTATACGCGCAAGCTGACGCCCAACGGCGCCCTGCTGTTCAATATCTCCAATCGCAACATGGAGCTGGGATCGGTCGTTACCGCGACCGCCGGCGGATTGGGCCTGTCGACCTGGCTCAACACACCGATCCGGACGGCCGAACGCATGAAGGGGATGAGGACACCACCCGATATCGCGATGGTGGCCCGTCCTGGCGTCGATCCAGGCACGCTCGTCACGGCCGGATGGCGCGCGCAGCGAGGCGTGAGCGCTGTCCGGCCATGGAGTGACGACTATGCCGATATCGTCGGCGCCATCTGGCGCAAACTGGCAAGGTGATGGCTTCTAGCCTTGGGCCAATGCTGCCTCACGCAGCAGATCGAGCGCTTCCAGGACGCTGAGCCGACGGATCTCGTCGCGCCCCTGTGCCCCGAAGCGCTTCTCGCGATGCAGCGTCGTCGCGCCAGTGGCGCAGGCGAAATGCACCAATCCGACCGGCTTGGCCTCGCTGCCGCCATCCGGCCCTGCGATACCGGTGATCGCGATGGCGAGCCGCGACGACAGCCGTTCCCGGCCGCCCTCCGCCATCGCGCGCGAGACCGGTTCGCTCACCGCGCCATGCTCGCGGATCAGCTCGGCGGGGACACCGGCCAGAACCGTCTTGGCCTCGTTGGAGTAGGTGACGAGGCCGCCAAGCACCATGCTGGATGAGCCCGAGATCGCGGTCAGAGCACCTACGACGAGGCCGCCCGTGCAGGACTCGACCGTCGCGACGGTGATGCCACGCTCGCGTGAGATGTTCAGGAGTTCGGCGGCGAGCGAACGGATGTCGAGGTCGAACATGGCGTCACTCCGGCTCTGGAAGGCGGATGGTCGCGGTGGCGAGCGCGGCGAGGCCTTCGCCACGGCCAGTGAAGCCGAGGCGTTCCGAGGTCGTCGCCTTGACGCCGACCTGGTCGAGGCGCAAGCCTGCGATCTCAGCGATCTGGGCGCGGATCGCATCGCGATGCGGGCCGACCTTAGGCCCCTCGCAGACGATGGTCAGGTCGAGATGGTCGATGCGGCCGCCGCGCTGCCGGACCCGTTCGGCCGCGAAGGCGAGGAAACGGTCTGAGGAGGCGCCGCGCCATCGCGGATCGCTCGGCGGGAAATGGCTGCCGATATCGCCATCGGCCAAGGCCCCCAATACCGCGTCGGTGAGCGCATGCAGGCCGACATCCCCATCGGAATGGGCCGTGACGCCGCGGCTATGCGGGATCCGAACGCCGCCGAGCCAGACATGGTCACCATCGGCGAAGGCATGAACGTCATAGCCCGTACCCGTGCGCGTCACGAGTGACCTGGCGATGCGCTGTTCAGCCAGCGCGAAGTCGCCCGGGTGGGTCAGCTTCTGGTTCATCGGATCTCCAGCGAAGGTCGCGACCCGGTGGCCGGCCCATTCCATGATGGCGGAATCGTCGGTGAAACCGCTGGCTCCGGCGCCGTGAGCGGCCCGGTGCGCTGCGAGCAGAGGCTGGAAGGCGAAGGCCTGCGGCGTTTGCACCGAGACGAGTTGCTCGCGCGGCAGGGTCTCCTCAATCAAGCCTGCGGGATCCACGCGCTTGATGGTGTCGGTCACGGTGAGCGCGGGGACCGCGGCGGCATGGTGGGCGCCGGTCTCCAGTGCCCGCTCGATGAGCGCAGCTGAGACGAAGGGGCGGGCCGCATCATGCACGAGCACATTGCCTGCGAAGCCGCTGGCGGCGAGTGCCTCCAATCCCGCGCGGACCGAATCCTGGCGAGTCTCGCCGCCGTTGACCGCCGGGGCGAGCCGGGTCTGGGCACTCTCCGGAAGTTGGCCGATCGCATCGTCATACCGTGGCCGGTCGCCAACACCGATCACCACGAGCACGATGTCGATCCGTCTCTCGGCCAGGAAGGGGGCGAGCGTACGGCAGAGAACCGGCATGCCACCAAGTCGTCGATACTGTTTCGGAGCGTCCGCACCAGCGCGCAGGCCGCGGCCGGCGGCGACGATCAGGGCTGCGACGGCGGACGTCATCGATCCTCTAGGCTCCATGAATTGGGCCTCGCTGATAGGACGGCGCGGCTCTGTCGCCAAGCCACCACAGGAGCCATGACGGTACTCACGCGAGCCATCGCGCTCGCACCATGTCGATATTGCAACGCAATATGCTGCGAAATTCTCTTGCGCGGCGCAGCATTTGTCTAATAAATCGGCAAAATGATAACTGCCTCAAATTCGGGCGAGCGCGAGATTCCGATCGGTGGATTGTTTCCGGCCTCGCGCGCCTTCCTGGCGCCGATGTCGGGCGTGACCGATCTGGCGATGCGCCGCATCGCCGCGCGCTTCGGCGCCGGCCTCGTCGTTTCGGAAATGGTGGCCTCCGACGAACTCGTCCGCGGCAGCGAAGAGGCGCGGCTGCGGGCCGAAGGCGCGGGGGTGACGCCGCACGTCGTCCAGCTCGCCGGCTGCGAGGCGCGCTGGCTGGCCGAGGCTGCTCAGGTCGCGGAAGCGTCCGGCGCTGATATTGTCGACATCAATATGGGCTGCCCGGCCAAGCGGGTGGTCGGCGGCTGGGCCGGCTCGGCGCTGATGCGTGATCTCGATCACGCAATCGGCCTGGTCGAAGCGGTCGTGGCGGCGGTGAAGGTGCCGGTCACGGTGAAGATGCGACTCGGCTGGGACGATACCAGCCGCAACGCGCCTGAACTGGCGCGCCGCGCCGCGATGGCCGGAGCGGCTGCGATCACCGTCCATGGCCGCACGCGTCAGCAGTTCTACAAGGGCCAGGCCAATTGGGCAGCGATCCGCCCGGTGCGGGCGGCAGGCACGTTCCCGCTGATCGCCAATGGCGACATCGCGACGCCGGCCCATGCCCGCAGCTGCCTGGAGCAATCGAAAGCGGATTACGTCATGGTGGGGCGCGCTGCGCTCGGCCGGCCCTGGCTGCCTGGCGCGATAGGGGCCGCACTCGCCGGCCGCGAGCCGGCGAATATCCCGCTCGCCGTCAAACATGATGTCGCCCGCGAGCACTACGAGGGTCTGCTATCATTGATGGGACGCGAGAGCGGCGTCCGTCATGCCCGCAAGCACCTGGCCGCCTATGCCGACGAGGCGCTTGCCTGCGGACTGGAGCCGGACGAGGGCGCCCGACGCGAGTTGCTGACGACGAGCGAGCCTACGCGCGCCATTGCGGCTTTAGGGCAACTGTTTTCCACCGACCCTCTCGGCGCTGCCGCCTGACCCAGGAAGTCCTGCTTATGACGATGGCGATGTTCAACGACGGTGCGGAGGGGCAGCACGATCCCTTGTATGATCTTCTTGAAGTCCAAGCGCTCAACGTCCTGCCCATGCCCGTCCTGGTCATCGGGGAAGGGCACGGCATCCTTTACGCCAACACCGCCGCCGAGGACTTCTTTCAGGCCAGCGCCCTCGTGCTGAAGCGCCAGCGCCTCGACGATCTCGTCGCTTTCGGCTCGCCGGTGCTTGGGTTGGTCGAGGAAGTCCAGCGGCGCGGTGCCAGTGTCAGCGAGTACCGGCTCGAGCTGGCCTCGCCGCGGCTCGGCGTTGACCGTGTGGTCGACGTTTTTGCCTCGCTGCTGCCCAGCCAGCCCGGTGCGGTGGTACTTCTGCTGCAAGAACGGACAATTGCTGAAAAAATGGACAGGCAGCTGACGCATCGGGGGGCAGCCCGCTCGATCACGGCGCTGGGCGCGATGCTGGCGCATGAGATCAAGAACCCGCTCTCCGGCATCCGCGGCGCGGCGCAACTGCTCGAATCCTCGGTCCAGGACGACGATCGCCTGCTGACGCAGCTGATCTGTGACGAAGCCGACCGGATCGTGAAGCTGGTCGAGCGGGTCGAGCTGTTCGGCGACGAGCGTCCGAGCGAACGTGGGCCGGTCAACGTCCATGACGTGCTCGACCATGTGAAGCGGCTGGCTCAGTCCGGCTTCGCCCGGCACATCCGTTTCAGCGAGGTCTATGACCCGTCGCTGCCGCCGGTCGCCGGCAATCGCGACCAGCTGGTCCAGGTTCTGCTCAACCTGGTCAAGAACGCGGCCGAAGCGATTGGCAATGACGCGATCGATGGCGAGATCACGCTCACCACAGCCTATCGCCCCGGCATCCGCATGCAGGCACCCGGATCTAGCGCCCGACTCGCTTTGCCGCTCGAGATCGGTGTCCGCGACAACGGTCCGGGCGTGCCGCCCGACCTGCACCAGCATCTGTTCGATCCCTTCGTCACCACCAAGGCGCAGGGAAGTGGCCTTGGACTTGCACTTGTCGCCAAGGTGATCGGCGATCACGGCGGAATCGTCGAATGCGAATCCGCGCAGCGACGTACGACATTCCGAATTCGATTGCCCCTGCACGAGGCGAAGCCGCCTCAGGCTGGGTAAGAGGCGAGCAGGACATAGGAACCGCATGCCGACGGGTAACATTCTCATCGCCGACGACGACGCCGCGATCCGCACCGTCCTCAACCAGGCACTCGCCCGCGCCGGCTACGAGGTGCGCACCACGGGGCAGGCGGCGACCCTCTGGACCTGGGCCGCGCAAGGTCTTGGCGATCTCATCATCACCGACGTGGTGATGCCGGACGGCAACGCCTTCGACCTCCTGCCGCGCATCAAGCGGGTCCGGCCCGAGCTGCCGATCATCGTGATGAGTGCGCAGAACACCTTCATGACCGCGATCAAGGCCTCCGAGCGCGGCGCCTACGAATACCTGCCGAAGCCCTTCGACCTGAAGGAGCTCGTCGCCATCGTCGGGCGCGCGCTGTCGCGTCCGCGCGGCGACGTGCCACGCAGCCAGGCTGCCGAGCCCGAGGACATCCCGCTGGTCGGTCGCTCGCCAGCGATGCAGGACGTCTATCGTGCCCTGGCGCGGCTGATGCCGATCGACCTGACGGTGATGATCAATGGCGAGTCGGGCACCGGCAAGGAGCTGGTCGCCCGCGCTCTCCACGACTATGGCAAGCGCCGCAACGGACCTTTCGTTGCCATCAACATGGCGGCGATCCCAAAGGATTTGATCGAGTCGGAGCTGTTCGGTCACGAGAAGGGGGCCTTCACCGGCGCACTGACCCGTTCCTCCGGCCGCTTCGAGCAGGCCGAGGGCGGCACGCTCTTCCTCGACGAAATCGGCGACATGCCGATGGAGGCGCAGACGAGACTGCTGCGCGTGCTCCAGCAAGGTGAGTACACCACGGTCGGCGGACGCACCCCGATCAAGACCAATGTTCGCATCGTCGCCGCGACCAACAAGGACCTGCGCATCTCGATCGCGCATGGCCTGTTCCGCGAAGACCTGTTCTTCCGTCTCAACGTCGTCCCGATCCGGCTGCCGCCGCTGCGCGAACGTGTCGAGGATATCCCCGACCTCGTCCGCCATTTCTTCGCGCTGGTCGAGAAGGAGGGGCTGGCGCGCAAGCAGATCGATTCGGAAGCGATGGATGTGCTGCGGCGTTACCGCTGGCCCGGCAATGTCCGCGAGCTCGAGAATCTGGTGCGGCGTCTGGCCGCGCTTTATCCGCAGGACACGATCACAGGCCCCATTATCGAGGCTGAGTTGCAGCCGGCGACCGGGGGCCCGATACAGATCGGGAGCAGCAGCGCGCCGGAGCGGGCAGAAACCCTTTCCGGCTCGGTCGAGCGTCACCTCAACCAGTATTTCGGCGGCTTCGGCGACCAGATCCCCCCGCCGGGGCTTTATCATCGCATCCTGCGCGAGGTCGAGCCGCCGCTGATCGCAGCCGCCCTGGCGGCAACGCGCGGCAACCAGATTCGCGCCGCCGAACTGCTGGGACTTAATCGCAACACCTTGCGCAAGAAGATCCGCGAGCTCGACATGCAGGTGGTGCGCTCGCCCCGTTGACAGGGCCGGGTCCGAGCAGGTTGGTTCAACCTGCTCGGAGAATCCGTCTCACTTTGAGTTGGAAACCGTTTTTCCGATCGGCTTGCAGCGCAAGCTGATCGGAACGGGTTCCGGGCACTGTGGCTGCCTTGCATCTGTCATATTTTGACAACACCGTTGCGGCGGCGCATCAGTGCGCCGTGCAGCGACTTCCATGATGGGAGCCGCAGGCGACGGAGCTTCGACATCGTCTTGACGGCCTCGACCGGCGACATGCGCATGACACCTCGAACCGAAGACCCGCCCCGGCGGGTTTCGGGCTGGCTCGGCGCGCTCGTTGTCGGCTTCGCGCTCGTCTCCGCGCTGACGACTTTCCTCGTGCTTTCGGGTGCGACGCCGGTCGTGCCGGTCCACGAGGTCGTGGTCGGCGTCTTCATCATCAACGGCCTGCTGATCCTGTTGCTGCTGATCATCGTCGCCTTCGAGGCGGCGGTGCTGATCCGCGCGAGGCGCAAGGGCGTGGCGGCAGCCGGTCTGCACGTGCGGATCGTCAGTCTGTTCAGCATCGTCGCGGCACTGCCGGCTGTACTCGTCGCCGTGATCGCGACCGCAACACTGGAGCGCGGCCTCGAGCCCTGGTTCTCGGACCGGATGCGCGACGTGATCTTCAAATCCGTCGAAGTCGCCGACGCCTACACCACTGGACAGTGCCGCTCGCTCGGCCGCGAGATCAGACTGCTCTCGGACGATCTGGGACGAGCGAAAACGGCTTACGATGCCGACCGCCGTTGGTACGAGAGCTTCGTGACGGCGCGCGCCACGGCGCTCGGCCTTCCGGTCGTCTGGATCATGAAGCCGCCGGATACCATCCTCGTCCGGGCCAATATCGATGTACTGCGGGACGCCAGCAAACCGAATGCCGATGCCTTCGAGGATGCCCAGAGCTCGCCGGAGCCGATCTGTGTGCTGCCGTCGGCGGGCCGGGTTTTCGGCGCTCTGATGAAGCTGCCGAGCTATGACGGCGCCTTCCTCTATGTCGCCCGCGAAGTCGATCCGCTCGCGGTCGAGTTCCCGGCGGTGGCTCGCGGTGCTGCGGTCGAATACCTCGGCATCGACGCCCGGCGCAAGGGCGTGCAGATCGCCTTTGCCTCGATGTACGCGCTGATCTCCGTGATCCTGCTGCTCTCGGCGATCTGGCTCGGTCTCAACTTCGCCAATGGCCTTGTCGCGCCGATCCGGCGGATGATCCACGCCACCGATCAGGTCTCCAGCGGCAACTTCTATGTCCAGGTGCCGATAAGGCGAGCGGAAGGCGATCTGGCCCATCTTGGCGAGACCTTCAACAAGATGACGGCCGAGCTCCGCCGTCAGCGCGATGGTCTCGTCACCGCAAGCGAGGTGATCGACCGGCGCCGCCGTTTCACCGAGACCGTCCTCTCCGGCGTCTCCTCCGGCGTTCTCGGCATTGACGAGGACGGACACATCACCATCAGCAACCGCTCGTCCGAGACCCTGCTCGGCGCCGGCGGGCGTCTGCTCGGCGAGCCCGTGACACGGGTTGCTCCGGAAATCGCTGCGTTCGTGTCCGAAGCGCTGGCCGGGCGGCAGCGCCTGAGCTCCAGCCAGGCGGCGATCACGCGCGGCGGTCGCGAGCGGCTGGTCAACATCCGGGCCACACGCGAAGGCGAGGGCGCCGGTGCCGGCCTGGTTGTGACGCTCGACGACATCACCGACCTCGTCTCGGCGCAGCGTACTGCCGCCTGGGCCGATGTGGCGCGCCGCATCGCCCACGAGATCAAGAACCCGCTGACGCCAATCCAGCTCTCGGCCGAGCGTATCCGCCGCAAGTTCGGCCGGGTCATCGTCGACGACAAGGAGATCTTCGACCAGTGCACCGCCACCATCGTGCGGCAGGTCGAGGACATTCGCCGCATGGTCGACGAGTTCTCGTCCTTTGCGCGGATGCCCAAGCCGTCGCCGGCGCGAGACGACATCGTCGAGACGGTCCGGCAGGTCATTTTCCTGATGCGGGTGGGCAATCCCGAGATCGACATGTCCGACAACCTGCCCGACGCACCGGTCCTGGCGCATTTCGATCGGCGCCTGATCTCGCAGGCTCTGACCAACGTCATCAAGAACGCGACCGAGGCGGTCGAGGCCGTGCCGGCCGAGGAACGCGGCAAGGGTCGCATCGAGATCGGCTTCGAGCGGCTCCAAGACGGCCGGATCGTCATCGACATCCTCGATAACGGCAAAGGCCTGCCGGCCGATCAGCGCCAGAAGCTGCTCGAACCCTATATGACCACGCGCGACGGCGGCACCGGGCTCGGCCTCGCCATCGTCGGCAAGATTCTCGAAGACCATGGCGGCGGCATCGAGCTGCTCGACCGGCCAGACGGCGCTCGCGGCGCCAGGATCAGGCTCTGGTTCGTCGAGACCGGACCGCCACCGGCCGGCGAAGACAGACCAGAGACAGGCAATAGGACGGCGGATGACGCCACACGACAAGTGAACGGGACGAAGGCATGAGTGCTGATATTCTCGTCGTCGACGACGAGGTCGATATTCGCGAACTGGTAGCCGGCCTCCTGGAGGACGAAGGCTATCGTACGCGCAAAGCCGGCTCCGCCGACGAGGCACTGGCTGCGATCACGGCGCGGCGGCCCAACCTCGTCTTCCTCGATATCTGGCTGCAGGGTAGCCGGCTCGACGGATTGCAGGTGCTCCAGCTGATCAAGGAGAGCCACCCCGACCTGGCAGTGGTGATGATCTCCGGTCACGGCAACATCGAGACGGCAGTCTCGGCGATCAAGAGCGGCGCCTACGACTTCATCGAGAAGCCGTTCAAGGCCGATCGGCTGGTGCTGGTCGCCGAGCGAGCCCTGGAGGCTTCGCGCTTGCGACGCGAGGTGCGCGAGCTGAAGACCCGTTCGGTCCAGGCAAGCCGGATCGTCGGCCGCTCGACCGCGGTCAACCAGCTGCGCCAGACGCTGGAGCGCGTCGCGCCGACCAATGCGCGCGTGCTGATCACCGGCGAGCCGGGCTGCGGCAAGGAATTGACCGCGCGCACGCTGCACGAGGCATCGGCCCGCTCGTCCGGGCCCTTCGTCGTGATCAACGCGGCGACGATCACGCCCGAGACGATGGAAGAGGAGCTCTTCGGCGTCGAGGGCGGCGATGGGCGCTCGCGCCGCGTCGGCGCACTTGAGGAGGCCCATGGCGGCACGCTCTACATCGACGAGATCGGCGACATGCCGCGCGAGACGCAGAACCGCATCCTGCGCGTCCTGGTCGACCAGAATTTCCAGCGCGTCGGCGGCGCGACCCGGGTCCATGTCGACGTCCGCATCATCTCGTCGAGCAGCCGTGACCTCCTCAAGCTGATCGCCGACGGTCAGCTGCGCGAGGATCTGTATCATCGGCTCGGCGTGGTGCCGATCCGCGTGCCTGCTTTGTCGGAGCGCCGCGAGGACGTGCCCGAGCTGATCGAGTTCTTCATGGACCAGATCTCGGTCGGGGCCGGACTGCCGAAGCGCCGGATCGGCGGCGAAGCCATGGCCATCCTGCAATCGCATGAATGGCCGGGCAATGTTCGCGAATTGCGCAACAACGTCGAGCGATTGATGATTCTGACCAAGGGCGATCCCACGGCGGAGATCACGGTCGACATGCTGCCTGCCGAAGTCGGTGCCATGGTGCCGACCACACCGTCCGGCTCGGGCGGCGAGAAGCTGATGAGCCTGCCATTGCGCGATGCGCGCGAGATATTCGAGCGCGAGTATTTGATGGCGCAGATAGCCCGCTTCTCCGGGAACATCTCGCGCACCGCGGAATTCATCGGCATGGAGCGTTCAGCCCTTCACCGTAAGCTCAAATCGCTAGGGGTGGGCTGACACTCGACCGTTGTGTTGCACTGCACGCAGGGCGGCAGGCCGAATTTCGCGCCTCGCAACCCTTGCGCGTTCTCACCGGGTCACGATCTAATGAGGCGTCGGTGTCCCGAACGCCCGGCGATTGGCGCCGAAGCCTAACGGGACGATCTGGATCGCATGCGCAAGCCGATTGCGATCCCAACAACAGGGGCTACCCATGGCCGCAGAGCGGGCCCAAAACCTTCAGGACACGTTTCTCAATCATGTCCGCAAGCAGAAGATTCCCCTCACCATCTTTCTCGTGAACGGCGTCAAATTGCAGGGCGTCGTCACCTGGTTCGATAATTTCTGCGTGCTGCTGCGCCGGGATGGACATTCCCAGCTCGTCTACAAGCACGCGATCTCGACCATCATGCCAGGCCACCCGGTGCAGCTGTTCGAGCCCGAGGAAACGGACAAGGCCTGAGCCGTGGCCGGCAAGGCTGGGGCTGACAACGGCGGCTCGATCGGGATTTCGATCGACGCCGCCGAGCATGCACTCGCAGCCAACACCCGCGCCGTCGTGGTCGGTCCCTATCTGGCGCGTCATGCCGCCAGTCGGGGCAGTGCGGCCGACGAGAACCAGCGCAGCCACGCAGCGCGGCTGGATGAGGCGTTCGGGCTGGCCAGCGCCATCGATCTCCAGATCGTCGAGGCGATCCCGGTTGTGCTCAGCGCGCTCCGGCCCGCGACCTATCTTGGCAAGGGCAAGGTCGAGGAACTGGCGGAACGCGTCAAGATCGAGGAGATCGGCCTCGTCGTGATGGATTGCGCCTTGTCGCCGGTCCAGCAGCGCAATCTTGAGAAAACCTTTGGTTGCAAAGTCATCGACCGCACCGGGCTGATCCTCGAGATCTTCGGCCGGCGTGCCCGCACGCGCGAGGGCGCGCTGCAGGTCGAGCTCGCCCATCTCAATTACCAGAAGAGCCGCCTGGTGCGGTCATGGACCCACCTGGAGCGTCAGCGTGGCGGCTTCGGCTTCCTTGGTGGCCCGGGCGAGACCCAGATCGAGGCCGACCGGCGCATCATCCAGGAGCGGATGAGCAAGATCGAGCGCGAGCTCGAGAGCGTAAAGCGCACGCGCTCGCTGCATCGCGCCAGCCGCAAACGCGTGCCTTATCCGGTGGTTGCGCTGGTCGGCTACACCAATGCCGGCAAGTCGACGCTGTTCAACCGGCTGACTTCGGCCGAGGTCCTGGCGCAGGACATGCTCTTCGCCACGCTCGACCCTACGGCGCGGGCAATAAAACTGCCGCATGGCGCCAGGATCATGCTGTCCGATACTGTCGGTTTCATCTCAGACTTGCCGACGCAGCTCGTCGCTGCCTTCCGCGCCACGCTCGAGGATGCGATCGAGGCCGACGTACTGCTGCATGTCCGCGACGTCTCGCACGAGGACACTCAGGCCCAGGCGGCCGATGTCCAGGGCATCCTGCGCGATCTCGGCATCGATCCTGATGATGGCGACCGCGTCATCGAAGTCTGGAACAAGGCCGACCTGCTCTCGGGCGAGGAGCGTGAGCGCCAGGGGGCACTCGCTACGCTCAAGCCGGGAGCTTCACGCCCTGTGCTGGTCTCAGCCCTGACAGGCGAGGGGATGGGCCCGCTGACCGATGCGATCGAGCAACGCATCGCGCGAACCCGGCCGGTCTACCGGCTCACCTTGCCGCCGGGCGATGGCAAGTCGCTGGCCTGGCTGCACGCCAATGGCGAAATCCTCGACCGCGAGGATGCGGAGGACGGTGCGCTGGCACTGCTGGTGCGGCTGCCGCCCGAGCGGGAAGGGGCCTTTACCGCACGTTTCCCGCAGGCTGAGCGCAGCGGGTAGCATCGGTTTCGAACGGATAGGGTTGCGGCGGTCCGTGATTGATCGCTTCGGTTACGCTCGCAACGACCGCAGCCCGAAGCGCCGAGGCTGCAGATCGGTGAGCACGGAGCGGGCTGCGTTATGGCCCGGCGCGCCGGTGACGCCCCCGCCCGGATGGGCACCGGAGCCGCAGAGGTAAAGGCCCGGCACCGGCATGCGATAATCGGCGTGGCCGAGCACCGGGCGGGCGCTGAAGAGCTGGTCAAGCGTCAGGCGACCGTGGAAGATGTCGCCACCGATCAGCCCGAAACGCTCCTCCAGATCGCTCGGCGTCAAAGCCAGCCGACCGATGACGGACGCGCGGAAGCCAGGAGCGTAGCGGTCCACGGTCTCGACCATCAAATCGGCCACCGTGTCGCGATGTTCGTCCCAGCTCTCGCCGTCCGGCAGGCTTGGCGCAACATGCTGGCAGAACAGGCTCGCGACATGCCGACCGGACGGGGCGAGGCTGTCGTCGAGCGTCGACGGGATCAGCATCTCGACGATCGGCTCGCTCGACCAGCCTGACAGCCGCGCCTGTGCATGGGCGCGGTCCATATAGCCGAGCGACGGCGCAATGATGATGCCTGCGGTGAGATGGTCGCCCGGTTCCGGCAGGCAGGCAAAGCGCGGCAGCTCCGACAGCGCCAGATTCATCCGGAATGTACCCGAGCCCGAGGCATAGCGGCGGATGCGCTCGCCGAAATCGGTCGAGACGATCGCCGGGTCGACGAGCCGCTCGAACAGCAGGCGCGGATGCAGGTTCGACACCACGGCGCGCGACCGCACCACCTCGCCCTGCTCGGTCACCGCGCCGGCGGCGCGGCCTTTCTCGGTCAATACCTGCGCGACCGGCGTCTCCAAACGGATATCGACGCCCTGTTCAGCGCAAGCCCGGGCCATCGCCTGCGTGATCGCGCCCATGCCACCGAGCGCGTGGCCCCAGGCGCCGCTCTTGCCGTTGACCTCCCCGAAGACGTGATGCAGCAGCACATAGGCAGAGCCCGGCGTATAGGGGCTGGCATAATTGCCCACGACGCTGTCGAAGCCGAACAGGGCCTTGATCGGGTCGCTTTCGAACCAGCCGTCGAGCCAGTCGCCCGCCGACTTGGCGAAGAGGTCGAGCAGGTCGCGCCGGCCGGCCTGGTCGAGCCCCGCGACGCGTCGCCCAAGTGCAGCCGCTTCCAGCATCTGCGGCAAGGCGGCAAGCCAGCCGCCTTCGCCGAGATTGGGCGGCGCCTGCAGCACGAGGTCGCGCAGCATGGCGGCGACCCGCTCCAGCCGCTCGCCATAGGCCTGGAGCCGTTCGGCATCGTGAACCGAGAACTTTGCCACCTCCGCTTCCGTGCGCCCCTCGCCGGCGGCGAGGTAGCGCCCGTCCGGCAGCGGCATGAAGTTCGCCATCCGCCGCTCGACGATCCTGAGCCCATGCCGTGCCAGCTCCATCTGCTCGATGATGCGCGGGTTGAGCAGGCTGACCGTGTAGCTCGCGGTGGAATTGCGGAAGCCGGGGTGGAACTCCTCGGTGACGGCTGCACCGCCAACCACGGCGCGCCGCTCCAGCACGGTGACCTTCAGCCCGGCCTTGGCGAGGTAGAAGGCGCAGACGAGCCCGTTGTGGCCGCCGCCGAGAATGACGATGTCGGCATGGCCGATGCTCACGAATCCGTCCCTTCGTCAGCACAAAGCCCAATTACCAGAGGGTTGAAGCTCAGTTCAGCTCGGATCGGTCGAGCCGGTATTTGCCCTTGCGGTCGCGCCGAAAATGTTCGCGCGCCTGCGGGTGCCGGATCGGTTGACCGGACTCGTCGATCACGAGATTTTGTTCGGAGACATACGCGACGTACTCGGTCTCCTCGTTCTCCGCGAAGAGATGGTAGAAGGGCTGGTCCTTGGACGGACGCAGATGCTCGGGGATCGCCAACCACCATTCATCCGAATTCGAGAACACCGGATCGACGTCGAAGATCACCCCGCGGAACGGATAGACGCGATGGCGCACCACGTCGCCGATGCGGAATTTCGCAGTGCGTGATTCCATGTCCTCGTTCAGTCCCAGGCCGGCCCGTCACTGCCGGTATCGTCGCCGCGTGCAGCGCTTGACCTAGGATTACGTCGCAAATGCGTCAATATCCCGGGATGTCGCGGCAAGAAATCTGCTTCAGAATCCGTAGCGCACTGCCAATGCCGGATCGCGAGCCGCCACCTGCCGCGCCAGGTCGACGATGACCTTGGCCTGCTTCCAGGTCGCATCGTCCTGCATTTTGCCGTCGATCATCACAGCGCCCGAGCCATCCGGCATCGCCGCCAGGATACGCACAGCAAAGGCGACCTCATCAGGATCGGGGCTGAACACGCGCTTGGCGATCTCGATCTGCGAGGGGTGGAGCGTCCAGGCGCCGGCGCAGCCGAGCAGGAAGGCGTTGCGGAACTGCGCCTCGCAGGCGGCCCCATCAGAGAAATCGCCGAAAGGCCCGTAGAAGGGCTTTAAGCCCGCCGAGGCGCAGGCGTCGACCATCTTCGCGAGGGTGTAATGCCAAAGATCCTGCTGCGCGACGGCACGCAAGCCGCCATCCGGAGCCGGATCGGCGATCACCTTGTATTCCGGGTGGCCGCCGCCGACACGCGTCGTCTTCATCGCGCGCGAGGCGGCGAGATCGGCCGGCCCAAGACTCATGCCGTGCATGCGAGGGGAGGCGGTCGCGATCGCGTCGACATTTTTCACGCCCTCGGCGGTCTCCAGAATGGCGTGGATCAGCACCGGCTTGGGCAGGGCGTGCCGCGCCTCGTATTGCGCCAGCAGCTGGTCGACATAGTGGATGTCCCAGGGCCCCTCGACCTTGGGCACCATGACGACGTCGAGCTTGCCGCCGATCTCGCCCATGATCGCGGCCATGTCGTCGAGAAACCAGGGCGAGTTCAGCGCATTGACCCGCGTCCACAAGCCGGTCGCGCCGAAATCGGTCGCCTTGGCCAGTTCGATGAAGCCGTCGCGTGCCGCCTGCTTCGCCTCGACCGGGATCGCGTCCTCGAGATTGCCGAGCACGATATCGACCTGACCGGCGAGTTCGGGAACCTTGGCGCGCACCTTTTCCAGATGAGGCGGCACGAAATGGATCATCCGCTCCAGCCGTAGCGGCAGCTCGCGATAAGGCTCGGGCGCGCCGATCGCCAGCGGACGGTAGAACTGGCGCGGCGTCTTCGTCGTCATGCTCGGCTCCATGCTGCAATGCAGCGAATGTGCCGGAAGGCCATCCGGTCGTCCATCGATCTTTCGGCGGATCTTAGGCGGATTGTCCTAGGAACAAAAACCCAGGACAATCATCCCAAAAAGTAGCTCAATTCCGCGCGAACGGTGTCTGCAGGACCACGCGCGGCGTATTTACGATGGCGTCGCGTGGAGCGAGCACACCGCGCAGGCCGAGCGCGTCGCTGGCATAGTTGTCGTCGTGCAGGCTGGCCTCGCGCACCCGCATCTGCCGGCGCAAGGCACGTACCTGCGCTTCAGCGTGCGAGATGCCGACCTTCGTATCGATCTGTCGGCGGTCGCTGGCGGTCAGCTCGGGCGAGCCGCGGAAGTCGCGGAAATCCGCCGCAGTATAGGGCCACTTGCCGGAGCCGGTGAAGGTACGAACCCGCCCGTCGAGCACGATGCTGTCGCCTGGCCGCAAGGTGAAGTCGCGCAGCAGCGAGACACGGCGATCATTCGCGGTTGCGATCGCCGGCCGGCAAGCCGCATCGGCGCCGCGCTCATAGGCATAGGCCATCGGCAGCGCGCGATAGGTCTTGCCGTCGCGCGCCACCGCATCGTCGATGGTCGCAGCACCGGCTGCGACCTTGAAGACCTTGACCGGTACGCCCGGATTGGCAGCTTGGCAGAGCGCCTCGTGCGCCCTGTAGTCGGACTGGCTGCGCAAATGGCCAATCGGCGCGTGGAAGCCGTCGCAGAGGCGCACGCAGAGAGTTCGCGTCACGTCGGCCGCGCCAGACACCGTGTCGTAGCGGATGGCCGGTGGCTTCTGCTTCTGCTGCGCCTGCTTCTGCTGCGCCTGCCTCGGCGCGGCCTGGACCGGCTTGAATGGGTTCAAGTCGACCGGCGGTGGGCTGAGGCGTCCTTCCGGGCGCGCCTGGAAGAACGGCACGGACCAGGTCTGGCGGGCCGGAGCATAGGCCGACACCGGAACGGAAGCATAAGTCGCCCGTTGCGGTGCGCGCTCTGTCCGGCGGGCAGCTTCCTCGCGATGGAAGGCGCGAATGCCGGCATCATCCTCGGCCTGAACCAGGGAGACGGTCAGAACCGTGCCACATGCGCCGAGCGCAAGCCCGAAGCCGGCCATGGCCGCGAGGCGCAGGCCGCTGCTGCGGCCGCGCGAAACGGGGTTCACTATCGTCGAGGAGCTGGAACCGGTCGGCAGGACAGGATCGGAACCCAGATAGTCGACATTACGGACACGAAGCACCGCGATTACTCCATCGCTCGCTAGTTCATTGTCCGCCGCTTTATGGGCTTAGTTTACTTTTCGTTAAGACTCAACGGCCAGCCGGCCGCTGTCACCGCAAAGCCGGCGTCATCGTTAATACGCGGATCGCCGTGAGATGGGCTGCCGGTCCTGAGGAAAGCGGCAGCCGGACGTGCAGGGTCAATCCTGCTGGCGGTGGACCGCCTGCGGGATCGCGACCGGCACTGCGCCTGGAAGCGCCGCTGCCTCCTCCCGCTCGCCACGGCCGCGGCCGGAAAGCCAGCTGTCGACCTTGTCGAGATAGAAGTAGACGACAGGCGTGATGTAGAGCGTCAGCAACTGCGAAACGATGAGGCCGCCGACCACGGCGATGCCGAGCGGCTGGCGCAGTTCCGCGCCGGCTCCGGCGCCGAGCGCGATCGGTAGCACGCCGAAGATCGCGGCGAAGCTCGTCATCATGATCGGCCGAAAGCGGACGAGCGCCGCATCGCGGATCGCGGTCAGCGCGTCATCGCCCATCTTGCGGCGCTCGATCGCGAAGTCGACCATCATGATCGCGTTCTTCTTGACGATGCCGACCAGCATCAGGATGCCGATGATCGCGATCACCGACAGGTCCATGTGGAAGTACTGCAGGGCGAGCAGGGCGCCGAGACCGGCCGAGGGCAGGCCGGACAGGATCGTGATCGGGTGGATGAAGCTCTCGTAGAGAATCCCGAGGATGATGTAGATCACCAGGATCGCGGCGAAGATCAGCAGGCCCTGGCCCTTCAGCGCATCCTGGAAGAGCTGGGCCGAGCCGGCGAAGCTGGTGACGATCGAGGCCGGCAGGTTGACCTCGCGTTCGGCCGCACGGATCGCGTTGACCGCGTCGCCGAGCGAGATGCCCGGTGCGGTGTTGAACGAGATCGTCACCGCCGGCTGCTGCGAGATCCGGTTGACGGCAAGCGGCCCGACGCTCGGCTTGATCGTTGCGACCGTTTCCAGCGGCACGTTCAGGCCATTGGCCGCCTTCAGCAGCAGGCGCGACAGCACCGCCGGGTCCTGCTGGTAGGCGCGCTCGGCCTCCATGATCACCTGGTAGTCGGTCGCCGGCGTGAAGATCGTCGCGATCTGGCGCGAGCCGAAGGCATTGCCGAGCGCCTGGCGGATCTGGTCGCTGGAGATGCCGAGGCTGGCGGCGCGCTCGCGGTCGATCTCGATCGAGAGCTGGGGATTGCGCAGCTGGAGGTCGATATTGGCGTCGCGCAGTTGCGGCAGCTGCGCCAGGCGCTGCTGCATCAGCGGCGCGTAGTTGAAGAGAGCGCCAAGATCGGGCCCCTGCAACGAATAGAGGTACTGCGCCCGCGAGGAGCGGCCGGCGTTGAGATTGATGTTCTGGACCTGCTGGAAGACCGCGGTGATGCCCGGCACCTCCGAGACCGCCCGGCGCAGGCGGGCGATCACCACATCGGCCTTGTCGCGCTGATCCTTCGGCTTCAGCGCGATGAACATGAAGCCGTTATTGGTGGCGTTGAAGCCGCCGATGTTCGAGGTCAGGTAGTCGATCGCCGGATCGGCCTTGACGATCTCCGCGACGCGCATCTGGCGCGCCGCCATCGCCTCGAACGAGGTGTCCGGCGGCCCCTCGGTCGCGCCGCGCAACAGGCCGGTATCCTCGGTCGGGAAGAAGCCCTTGGGCACGTCGATATAGAGCTGGACCGAGACGTAGACCGTGCCCAGCGTCACCAGCAGCATCAGGAAGCGCGCCTTGAGCACGGCGTCGAGCGTCCAGCGATAGGCGCTCAGCATGCCCTGGAAACCGGCCTCGAACACGCGTTCGACAATGTTCGGCTTCTTGTGATGATCGTGCGCCTTGAGGAAGCGGGCGCAGAGCATCGGCGTCAGCGTCAGCGAGACGAAGCCGGAGACGATGATCGCCGCCGCGATCGTGCCGGCGAATTCGGCGAAGACCTTGCCGACTACCCCGCCCATGAAGAAGACGGGGATGAAGACCGCGACCAGCGAGATGGTGATCGACAGGATGGTGAAGCCGATCTCGCGCGAGCCGTCGAGCGCCGCCTGGAACGGCTTCTTGCCCATCTCGATGTGCCGGATGATGTTCTCCAGCATGACGATGGCGTCGTCGACGACGAAGCCGACCGCGAGCGTCAGCGCCAGCAGCGAGATGTTGTCGAGCGAATAGCCCAGCGCGTGCATGATCGCGAAGGTGCCGACCAGCGAGATCGGCAGCGCCAGCGTCGGGATCACCGTCGCGGCGAAACTCTTCAGGAACAGGAAGATCACCATGACCACGAGGGCGATCGCGATCATCAGCGAGACCTCGACATCCTCGACCGCCTCGCGGATCGGGATCGAACGGTCGTTGAGCACGACAAGGTCGATCGCGGCCGGCAGTTGCGCACGATAAGCGTCGAGCCGGCTCTTGATGCTGTCGACGACCTGGACGGTGTTGGCGTCCGACTGGCGATAGACCGCCAGCATGATCGAGCGCTGGCCGTTGAACCAGCTGCCGGTCTGGTCGTTCTCGACCGAATCGAGGATCTGCGCCACGTCATTGAGGCGGATCGGCACGCCGTTCTTCTGCGAGATGATCAGGTTGCCATATTCGTTGGCGCGTTCCATCTGGCCGGTGGCGCCCAGCACCATGCGTTGGTTGGTGCCGTTGAGCGTTCCGACGGGGGAGTTCGAGTTCGCGGCGGCGATGGCGCTGCGGACATCGCTCAAAGCGAGGCCGCGGGCGGAGACGGCGTCGGGGTTGACCCGCACCCTGACCGCATATTTCTGCGCGCCGAAGATGTTGACCTGGGCGACGCCGGGCAATTGCGAAATCTGCTGCTGCAGGATGTTCTCGCCGAACTCGTGGACCTCGTAGAGCGGCTTGGTCGCCGAGGTCAGCACCATGAACAGCACCGGCTGATCGGCCGGATTGACCTTCCTGAAGCTCGGCGGAGCCGGGAGCTCGGGCGGTAGCCGCCGGGTCGTGGCGCTGAGCGCCGCCTGCACATCGAGAGCGGCGCCGTCGATATTGCGGTTGAGGTCGAATTGCAGCGTGATCGAGGTCGAGCCCTGCTGCGAAACCGACGACATCGAGGTGATGCCGGAGATCGAGGCGAATTCGCGCTCGAGCGGCGCGGCGATCGAGGAGGCCATCGTCTCCGGGCTGGCGCCGGGCAGGCGAGCACTGACGTTGATGGTCGGGAAATCGACGCGGGGCAGGGCCGCGACCGGCAACTGTTTGAAGGCGAACAACCCGAAGATCAGGAACGTCGCCATCAGAAGGGTCGTCATGACCGGGCGACGGATGCAGGCCTCGGGCAGGTTCATCAGCCGGCGCTCCCTCGCTGGGAGGTCAGGTTGGGCGCCGGCGGGCTCTGGCCGCCGCGGCCGCGCTCGATCGTACGCGCACCATCGGTCAGGAGCAGCTGCCCGTCGATCACGACGGTCTCGCTGCCGGTCAGGCCCGACGCGATGACCACGCGGTCCTCGACATTGCGGGCGACCACGATCGGCCGAGCCCGAGCGGCGCCGTTGTCGATGACGAAGACATAGGAGCCGTTCTGCCCGGTCTGGACCGCCTCGCGCGGAACCGTGACGGCATCGGGCTCTGTCCTCAGCGTCAGCCGGACCTGGCAGAGTGCACCGGGCCAGAGCGCCTCATTGGGATTGTCGAAGCTGGCCCGGATCTGGATCGTGCCCGTCGTCGCGTCGACGGAGTTGTCGACCACCGCGATCGTGCCTTCGACGCTCTTGCCGGCGCCTTGCTGGGTCGCCTGGACGGCGGCCGTCTTTGCCTGCATCGCCTCGCGGATTTCCGGCAGATAGCGCTGCGCCACGGCGAAGCTGACATAGATCGGGTCGATCTGGTTGATCGTCGCCAAAGTGGCCGAACTGTCGCCGCTCTTGGCGATATTGCCTTCCTTCAGTGCGGCGACACCGACCCGCCCCGAGACCGGAGCGGTGATCGTGTAGTAGCTGAGCTGGACGCGCAGGCTGTCGACGGCAGCTTCCCCGCCCCGGATCGCAGCACGCAGCGTGCTCACTGCGGTGCGGGCATTGTCGAGGCGCTGGTCGGTGGCGATCTCACGCCGCGAGAGTTCCTCGGCCCGCCGCAGATCGGACTCGGCTGCAACGAGCGAGGCCTTGTCGCGTGCGACATTGGCCTCGGCCTGGCGCGACTGCGCCTCGAGCTGGCGCGAGTCCAGCCGGAACAGCACGTCACCCCTGTTCACGGTGGCGCCGTCGCGGAACTCGACCGCCATGATCTGGCTGTCGACGCGTGAGCGGATATTGACGGTGGAGATCGCCTGCACCGTGCCGATCGCATCGATCCGGACGGGCATCGGGCGGCGCTCGGCCTTGGCGGTGACGACGGTCACCGGCGGCCGGTTGGCCTGGCCCGGACGATTACCCCCGGCTGCGGGGGCGGAAGCTGTTGGAGTCGGCTTTGCCGGTGCCGGGAGCACCTTGCCGTAGGGAATCTGGTCTAGCGGCCATGGCACAGGGCGCCCGGTCACATGAAGAAGCGCGCCCGCGGCGAGAACACCCGCGGCCGAGAGCAGAGCCACACGCCCGAAAGTCAGCACCGCCATAGAAAGCCTTGCGCCACGGGGAGCACGACGCCGACCCTGCCGGACGGCTGCTTCCCAAACCATCCTCACCGCAAGTATTTAGCATGAAGAGGGTGTAGTTTGGACGCAAGTGTCGATTACGGTTTATCGGTCGCTGTAGCGAGGATGTGACAGAGCCGACAAATCGGCGGCGAGAACTCGCCGCCACACGTCTTGCGTGCGCGAAGAAAAAACGATCAGACGACGGCAATCACAATACCGAGCCACATGAAGAACAGGCATGCGACGCCGATCGCGAAGATGATCGCGCGTTGCCGCAGCCTGTTCGAGCCAGTGTGGATCAGTGTATGGACAATTCGGGTCGCGACATAAGCCCAAGCCAGCGCCGCCATGACATAGCCCGTCGCGCCGACGTGGATCGCGATCAAGGTCAGCACGAAGAACAGGAGCGGGGTTTCGAACTGATTACTGAAGTTGGCCGCTGCGAGCCGCGCCGGCTCCGGATAGCGTTCGGTCGAGATGGCGATATCGGCGAGCCCGACCTCGCGATTGGCGAATGCCTGCTTGCGGCGTCGGAACATGATGACGAGGACGACGAAGCTCCAGAGGATCTGGGCCAGCGCCGGATAGATCAGCTTGAGCGTCATGTCGGCCTCGCCTCAATCATTCATCAAGAGCGCGTCGGATAGTTCGGGCTCTCGCGAACGATCGTCACGTCGTGGACGTGGCTCTCGCGCAGGCCGGCGCTGGTGATGCGGATGAAGCGCGCCTTGTTGCGGTAGTCCTCGAGGTTGCGGCCGCCGACATAGCCCATCGCCGCGCGCAAGCCGCCGGCGAGCTGATGCAGCACATTCGAGACGGGCCCCTTGTAGGCGACCTGGCCCTCGATGCCCTCCGGCACCAGCTTCAGCGCGTCCTTGATGTCCTGCTGGAAGTAGCGGTCGGCCGAGCCACGCGCCATCGCACCGACCGAGCCCATGCCGCGATAGGCTTTGTAGGAGCGCCCCTGGTAGAGGAAGGTCTCGCCTGGGGTCTCGTCCGTACCGGCGAGCAACGAGCCGACCATGGCGCAGGCGGCGCCGGCGGCGAGCGCCTTGGCGAGGTCACCAGAATACTTGATGCCGCCATCGGCGATCACCGGGATGCCGGCCTTCTGCGCGGCGGAGGCGGCATCCATGACCGCGGTGAGCTGCGGCACGCCGACGCCGGCGACGATGCGGGTGGTGCAGATCGAACCCGGACCGATGCCGACCTTGATCGCGTCGGCACCAGCGTCGATCAAGGCCTGCGCTCCACCGGCGGTCGCGACGTTGCCGGCGATGACCTGGACGGCGTTGGAGAGCTTCTTCACCCGCGTCACGGCTTCCAGCACCTTGGCCGAGTGACCATGGGCGGTATCGACAACGATGATGTCGACGCCGGCATCAATCAGCAACTCCGAACGCTCGAAGCCCTGATCGCCGGTCGTGGTCGCGGCCGCGACGAGCAGCCGACCCCGCGCGTCCTTGGCGGCGTGCGGGTGGGTGACCTGCTTCTCCATGTCCTTGACGGTGATCAGCCCGATGCAGCGATAGTGATCATCGACCACCAGGAGCTTCTCGATCCGGAACTGGTGCAGCAGGCGCCGCGCCTCGTCCTGGCCCACGCCCTCGCGCACCGTGATCAACCGGTCCTTGGTCATCAGTTCCGAGACAGGTTGCTCGGGATTGGCAGCGAAGCGCACGTCGCGATTGGTCACGATGCCGACGAGCTTGCCGTTGTGACCCTGCGGGCCGCGCTCGACCACCGGAATGCCGGAAATCCCGTTGTTCTTCATCAGCGCCAACGCATCGGCCAGCGTCTCGTCCGGGTGGATGGTGATCGGATTGGCGATCATCCCGGATTCGAACTTCTTGACGAGGCGGACCTGCGCCGCCTGCTGATCGGGATCGAGGTTGCGATGCACGACGCCGAGGCCGCCGGCCTGTGCCATGGCGATCGCCATCTTGGCTTCAGTGACCGTGTCCATCGCCGAGGCGATGATCGGCAGGTTGAGCGAGATCGTCTTGGTCAGCTTGGTCGAGATGTCGACATCGCTCGGCATCACCTCGGATGGACCGGGCTCGAGCAGCACATCGTCGAAGGTGAAACCGTCGCGAATGAGACCGTCAGTGATCGTCGCCATCGTCAACTCCGGGGCCGGTACGGCCGGCACTGAAAAGGGGCAGGGCGGATATGCCCTAAGCCGAGTTGACGAGGCCCGATATCACGCGTGCGACGCGGCCGCTAGGGGCGCTGCAACAAAAACTGCCGAGGCGGCCGCGGCACGGGGCCGCGACCGTCGGAATTGCGAGAGATGCTGGCTTACTGCTGCTGGGATGGCCGGGCCTTGCCGGCCTGCTGCGCGACTGGGGCGGAGCCCTTCGGTTCAACGCCGAAGCAACCCATGCCCATCATCATGCCGCCTTTGGCATTGGCCATCTGTTGGCACATTTTCTGCCGGTCGCAGTTCATGGTCCTGAGGATGTCGCCGGAGCCGGGCGTGACCACGCGCACAGCGCAGCCTTCCTCCCAGCTGGTGGATTGGGCGAGCGTCGGCGCCTGACCGGCGCCAAAAAACGCAGCTCCCGCCAGTAGCGCGACCGCGGCGCCGTGACGGAGCGCGGTCGAAGCGAACGAGCGGACGTGGTGGTGCGTGGAGTTGGTCATGGAAACACCTTTTGCCCGCGGACCGGCCGCGTCGGCATATGCAAAATCATCACCCCTTCAACCTGCAGATAGGTAGCGCTCGACTAGAATGACCCGCTAAAAACGCATAACGGGGCCGCAATCACATCCTTGTGACGACGTAAGGGCAGGTCGGAATCCGGCTCAGCACGGCCCGCCCGCCATGCGCCAGACGCAACCCTCGTCACTGTGCTCCGATCCGCTCTCGCCAGCCGGATACACCCGCAGTAAAGGGCAGCAGGGCGGCCAAATCCGAAAGTCCGATTCCTTGCAGCGCGCCAAGCTCCTGCCTCTCATCGTTGCCTGCGCGCTGTTCATGGAGAACACCGATTCGACGGTGATCGCGACGTCGCTGCCGGTGATCGCCCAATCGCTCGGCGAGGACCCCATCGCCCTCAAGCTGGCGCTGACCTCCTATCTCGTCAGCCTCGCAGTGTTCATACCGATCTCCGGCTGGATGGCCGACAAGTTCGGGGCCCGCACCATCTTCCGCACTGCGCTCTGCATCTTCATGCTCGGCTCAGTGCTCTGCGCCTTCTCGAATTCGCTCGGAGCGTTCGTCGGCGCGCGCTTCATCCAAGGCATGGGTGGGGCGATGATGGTGCCGGTCGGCCGGCTCGTCATCCTGCGCAGTGTCGAGAAGTCGCAGATCGTCAGCGCGCTCGCCTATCTGACGGTCCCGGCGCTGGTCGGACCGGTCGTCGGACCGGTGGTCGGCGGCTTCATTACCACCTATTTCGACTGGCGCTGGATCTTCTTCATCAACATCCCGATCGGCCTGCTCGGCATCGCCTTGGCGACGATGTTCTTCGAGGACATCCGCGAGGAGGACGTCGCGCCGCTCGACATCACCGGCTTCCTTTTATCCTCCAGCGGCTTTGCCGCCTTGATGCTCGGCCTTGCCACCGGCGGACGCCACCTCGTGCCCGCCGCGGTCTCCTATGGCTGTGTCGCTTTCGGCATCGCGGCGCTGCTCCTCTACTGGTTTCACGCGCGCCGGCTGGCCTATCCGGTGCTCAACCTCGCGCTGCTGCGGATACCCACCTACCGGATCGGCGTGATCGGCGGCTCGGTCTTCCGCGTCGGCATCGGCGCCATACCGTTCCTTCTGCCGCTGATGCTGCAGCTCGGCTTCGGGCTCGATGCACTGCAGTCGGGCCTGATCACCTTCGCTTCGGCTGCCGGTGCGCTGATCATGAAGACGCTGGCGAAGACCATTCTCGCCCGCTTCGGCTTCCGGGGCGTGCTGACCTTCAACGCGCTGGTCGGCTCGGCTTTCCTGGCAGGCTCCGGCCTGTTCACGCCGGCGACACCGCATTGGCTGATGCTCGGCGTGCTGCTCGTTGGTGGCTGCTTTCGCTCGCTGCAGTTCACCGGCATCAATGCGCTGAGCTATGCCGACGTCTCGAACCGCGACATGTCGAGCGCGACCAGCCTCTCCAGCGTCGCCCAGCAATTGTCGCTCAGCCTCGGCGTCACCATCGGCGCCTTCGCGCTCGAGTCGGCCAATCTTCTCAATGGCGGCAAGGCGCTCGGCGCTGGCGATTTCTGGCCCGCTTTCGTCCTCGTTGGCCTGATTTCCGCCTCCTCGGTCTTCTGGATGATGCAGTTGAAGCCTGATGCCGGCGCCGAGGTCTCCGGCCATGCGCCGGTGAGCGCCCGCAAGGTCACCGCGCAGGCGATCGAGGACCAGAAGCCGCTCGAGTGATGCGCCAAGGATTGACGAGGCCGCGCCACTGCGCCAGCGGTGGCGCATGAACTCCGGCCAGAATCGCCTTTTCCTCGGTGTCGGACATTCGGCGCTTGGACGCCCATGGCGCGACCGGCTCGATTCCGCCGGCCTCGCACAGGCCGAGGCGCTGGCGCAGGTCGAGGGCGTGCCCGATACGCTGGCCCGCATCCTGGCCGGGCGCGGCGTCCTGTCGAGCGAAGCACTGCGTCATCTCGAGCCAAAATTGCGAGACCTCCTGCCGGACCCGTCGGTTCTGCGCGACATGGATCGTGCCGCCGAGCGGCTGGCGCAGGCGGCGATATCCGGCGAGAAGGTCGCGATCTTCGGCGACTACGACGTCGACGGCGCCTGCTCGGCGGCGCTGCTCGCCGGCTTCCTCGCCGAGGCGGGCGCGCGGCCGCGCATCCACATCCCCGACCGGCTGATCGAGGGCTATGGCCCGAACGCCGAGGCGATCACGATGCTGGCAGGCGAGGGGGCAACCCTGCTCGTCACTGTCGATTGCGGCACGACCAGCCATGAGCCCCTGCAGCAGGCGACACGGCTCGGGCTCGACACGGTGGTGCTCGACCACCACCAGGCGCCCGAACTGCTCCCCAGCGTTCAGGCGCTGGTCAATCCGAACCGGCAGGACGATCTCGCGGGCCTCGGCCATCTCTGCGCCGCCGGCGTTGTCTTCCTCACGCTCGTGGCGACGAATCGCGAATTGCGCCGGCGCGGCGCCTGGCAGGCGAGGGGAAGCGAGCCCGACCTGCTCGCAGCGCTTGACCTCGTCGGGCTCGCAACCATCGCCGATGTCGTGCCGCTCACTGGCCTCAATCGTGCCTTCGTGCGCCAGGGCATCACCATCATGCGCCTGCGCCAGCGGCCGGGGCTCGCGGCCCTACTCGATATCGCAGGCCTCGACGGTCCGGTGCAGCCCTGGCATCTCGGCTTCCTGCTCGGCCCGCGCATCAATGCCGGCGGACGCATCGGCGATGCCGCTCTTGGAGCCCGGCTACTTCTGACCCGCGACGAGGTCGAGGCGCGCACCATCGCCGCCGAGCTCAACCGACTCAATCAGGAACGGCAGGAGATCGAGCGGGCCGCGGTCGAGGAGGCGGTGGCCGAGGTCGAGCATCGTTTCGAGGATGCCGCCTCGCACCCGGTGCTGGTCGTCGGCTCGGCCGATTGGCACCCCGGCATCGTCGGGCTGATCGCAGGACGGTTGAAGGAGCGCTTCCGCCGGCCGGCCTTCGCCTTGGCACGTAATGGCGATGGCGGCGCGACCGGCTCCGGCCGCTCGATCGCCGGCGTCGATATCGGCGGAGCCGTGCGTCAGGCGGTCGAGACCGGTCTTGCGGTCAAGGGCGGCGGCCATGCGATGGCGGCCGGCGTCACGCTGGCGCAAGGGCAGGAGGCCCCCTTCGCAAGCTTCATCGGTGAACGGCTGGCCGCCGGCGTGGCGAATTCGCGCGAGGCCGAGGCGCTGCTGATCGATGCGGCGATCAGCGCCGGCGGCGCCAATCCGCGCCTGCTCGCCGAGATCGATCAGGCCGGGCCTTTCGGCGCCGGCTGTCCCGAGCCGGTCTTCGTGCTGCCGGCCCACCGGCTGACCGAGGTCATCGAAGTCGGCACGGGCGGGCATCTGCGCATCAAGCTGCGCTCAGGCGACGGCGCCACCATCGGCGGCATCGCCTTCCGCGCCGCGCGCGAGCCGCTCGGCCAGGCGCTGCTGGCGGCACGTGGCGAGAGCGTGCATCTTGCCGGCACGTTGACGCTGAATCGCTGGGGCGGCAGCGAGCGGGCGGAGCTGCGCGTCGTCGATCTGGCCCGGCCTGCCTGAGCCGTTGCGAAAAACCCTGACAGCGGGCTTGCCCAAGCTTCGCCGGGACACTATAGCTCGCCCCGCCTCGTTAGAGCGCTTCGCGCTCCGGCCTGCGGTCTTCGTCTATCGGTTAGGACACCAGCCTTTCACGCTGGGGAGACGGGTTCGACTCCCGTAGACCGCGCCACCCTCACTCAGAGCTGCAAACGTCAGAATCCACAGCGTTGGCGCCCGCAAACAGGCGTCATATTGCTATCGATTCGCACAGCTACGGGCCGCCTCTACTTCCGCAGATACATGTCCCAGCAGGGCGAGAGAGCCACGAGCTGGCGGCCTTCGAGAGCCTGGGCGTATTGCTTCCAGATCGCTGCGCGTTTGACCTCGACCGGGCATTTCGGCCGCATGATCGCGTCAATGTCGCGCAGGGCCTGCAGCATCTCGGCCGTGACCCGAGGATTGGTGCGCTCGGTGTCGATGCCGAGCGCGACGTGAAGCGGCGCGGCGCGACCGAGCAGGTGGTTGAACGGGCTGACGAAATCGAGCGCGAAGAAGCCGTTGAGCTGGCGACCATTGGTCGCCTCCCAGCGCTCGATCGCGTCGATGCCCTGCTGCACCTCGAGCAGCCAGGTCGCCTGATGATCGATCTCCGAGAACAGCGTAGCGGACGGAAGCAGGCCGCGACGGACGAGATCCTCATAGGCATCGTTGTATTTCGGGTAATGGTCGACCTGCGCGATCGCACGCTCGGCCAGCTCCGGCTTGAGGCTGACCCGGCCGAGCGGTCCGACATCCGGCACGTCCAGCGCCTGATAGCGCGGCGCAGCGATCACGGCCCGGGCGCCTCTCTCCAGAAAGTTCACGGCGCTCGGCAGCGACACGGCCATGACGAGCACCAGCACATAAGGCCGCAGGCGGTCGTCGGAGCGAGGATAATACGCCCTGAGGATCAGGATCAGGACCGGCCAGAGTCCGATGAATTCGAGCGATCCGCTGTTCTGGGTTTCGCCCAGGATCAAAGCAAAGAGGCTCGCGGTCAGCCAGCCGAGTGGCGACGCCAGAAAGCTCGCCAGCGAGTGCTTTTCGCGGCGGGCAGCGACGGCAAGCACGCCGAGCAGCATCAGGCAGGGCGCGATCACGTTGAACTTGATCGAGCCCAGCGTCAGGAAACGCCGCAGGAACGAAGCGGAGTTGAGCATGGCGAGGACGAGGACGTCCTCGACATAAGCGTAGACGACGCCGGTCGTGAGCTCGATCACGCCCAGGCAGGCTATGACAGCGCCGGCGGCGATCGCCGCGTCGCGAAAACGCAAGCGCCCGGCCAGAACCGCATAACCGACGAGAACGGCACCCGATACCGGCCCGGTGACCTTGACCAAGAACAGCGCCGCCATCAGCACCGCGACGAGCGTGGTCAGCAGGATCCGGCTCTCGACGAAGAGAAGCGCTGCCAGCAGAAGATAGAGCAGCAGGGCGACATGGCGGTTGTAATAACCGAAGCCATCGAAGCCGGGCGACGGATAGAGGCTGTGAAGATTGATCGGCAGCGAGGTCAGGAACAGCAGCGGTATCAGGATCGCCAGGGCCAGGCGACGCGACCGCGGGGCCACATCTCGGACGATCAACGCTGCAATCGGCAGCAGGACAGGCACGATCGCCCAGTTGGCAAGCAGGGCCGGCTGGGCCTGCGGGAAAAGCGCCTTGATGCCGGCGGTGAGATAGAATCCGAGCGGGCCGATCGACGTGAAGAAGTCGATATTGGGAATCTGCCCCTGCCAGATGCGCTGGGCGGCATCGAGGTAGATATCGGTGTCCCAGTAATTCGGCCCGAGCGGCAGGCGTATGGGAAGCGCGAGCCCGAGGATCACCAGCACGAGGAAAGACACTATCCAGAACGTCGGAGACATCACGAAATCGCGCCAGAACGCCCCGGTTGCCGGATTATCTGCCGCCGCCTGAGTGCTGGTTGTCATTGCCTGTTCCACGAGCCCTTCGCGGAACGTGGCAGAAATATGTTACCGATCGCTTCCACTGGATCGGAATTTTGCAATTCCCGGTTGTGCCGATGCTCGGGCGATCGGCTTGTCGGTATCGCGTTCTACTCCCGGTGCAGAGCGTGCCTCCGCTACCGGGTTCTCATGCGCTGACGGCCATCCTATAAGGCGGCGCCGTCGCCATCGGTCGGGCGAGAAACCGTCAGCGGCTCTCGCTCCGCCCCAAGGACCTTCGCATGGCCGACATCGCCAATCTGTTCAATCTCGTCGCGCCCTTCTTCGGCCTGATCCTGCTCGGCTTCCTCGTCGGCCGCTACAAGCGGCTGCCCGGGGAAGGGCTGGCCTGGATGCAGTTCTTCCTGATCTATGTGGCGCTGCCTTGCCTGTTCTATCGGCTGATCGCCGATAAGCCGTTGAACGAATTGACGAACTGGGGCTTCGTCGCCGTGACGACGCTCGCGACCTTCTGCGCCTTCGTGCTCTCCTTCGCACTTGGCTGGCGCCATAACCATGGCGACATGCCGCAGGCGGTGATGCAGGGCGTCGCCGGCTCCTACTCGAACATCGGCTATATGGGCCCGCCCTTGATCCTGGCCGCCCTCGGGCCGGTCGCCAGCGCGCCGGTCGTGCTGATCTTCGTCTTCGACAATCTCCTGCTGTTCTCGCTGATCCCGTTCCTGATGGCGCTGGCCGGCGTCGAGAAGCGTAGCCTCGCCGCAACGGCCCGCGAGGTGGCCTGGCGGGTTGTCAGCCATCCTTTCAATATCGCAACGGTCGTCGGCGTGCTCGCAGCCTTCCTGAAGCTCGAATTGCCGACCGCGCTCGACAAGATGACGCTCTGGCTCTCGCAGGCGGCCGCGCCCTGCGCGCTCTTCCTGCTCGGGGTCACAGTGGCCCTGCAGCCGATGCGGCGGATGCCGGGCGAATTGCCGGCGCTCGTCGCGATCAAGCTTCTGCTGCATCCTCTGCTGGTCTGGCTGCTGCTCTCGGCACTCGGCAATTTCTCGGCGCCCTGGGTCTACGCCGCCGTGATCATGGCGGCGCTGCCGCCGGCGCTGAACATCTTCGTCATCTCGACCCAATACCGCGTCGGTGTCGAGCGCGCCTCGGCCTGCATTCTCGTCGGTACCATCGTCTCGACGGTGACGCTGACGGGCTTCCTGTGGCTGGTGAAGACGGGCAGGATGCCGGCAGACCTCTTCCACTGATGGCCCGCACGGGCCAGCTTGCCCGGGCCATCGATGCAGCCGCTCTCCGATCTCCTCGTCCTCGACTTCTCGACGCTGCTGCCCGGGCCGATGGCGAGCCTCTTTCTCGCCGAGGCCGGCGCACGCGCGATCAGGATCGAGCGGCCGGACGGCGAGGACATGCGCCGCTTCCCGCCGCGCTTCGGCGAGACCTCCGCGCCCTTCGCCGCGCTCAACCGTGGCAAGCAGAGCCTCGCCATCGACCTCAAGGCGTCGGATGCGCTGGCGCGGCTGACACCGTTGATCAAGCAGGCTGACATCGTCATCGAGCAATTCCGGCCGGGCGTGATGGCCCGGCTCGGCTTCGGCTATGAGGCGCTGAAGGCACTCAATCCACGGCTGATCTATTGCTCGATCAGCGGCTACGGCCAGGATGGTCCGCGCGCCTTCGAGGCCGGCCACGACATCAACTACCAGGCGATCGGCGGGCTGCTGGGCCAGTCGCTCGCCCATGGCAGGCAACCACCCCTGCCGCCGACCTTGGTCGCCGACATCGCCGGCGGCGCCATGCCGGCGGTGATCAACATCCTCCTGGCGCTGCGCGAGCGCGACCGCTCCGGCCAAGGCTGCCATCTCGACATCGCCATGACCGATGCGATGCTCACCTTCGCCTGGTATGCGCTGGCACAGGGCCAAGCCTCCGGCCGCTATCCGGCCGGCGGGGAGGGGCTGCTGACCGGCGCCAGCCCGCGCTATGGCCTCCATGTGACGGCGGATGGCTGGTTCCTGGCCGTCGGCGCGATCGAAGAGAAGTTCTGGGTCAGCTTCTGCGAGGCTATCGGGCTCGATGCTGAGTTGCGTGACGACCAGCGCGACCCTGCGGCGACGCGCGCCGCCATTGCCGCGATCATCGCATCCCGGCCGGCAGAGCACTGGCGGGTAACGATCGAGCCGCTCGACTGCTGCTGCACCGTGGTCCGGACGCTCGACGAGGCGCTGGCCGATCCACATCTGACCGCGCGTGGTCTGCTCGACCGACAGGTGGAGGAACCGGGCGGAAAACGCATGGTCTCGACGCCGCTGCCGCTCGCGCCCGTCTTCCGCGACGCTGCGCCGGCACTACGGGCGAGCCCGCCGATCGGCGACTACGAAATCTGAGCCTCAGCCTGCGGCGGTGCCGCCCGCCAGCCCCTGCCGCATCACCAGCCGACGCAGCGGCGCGATCCGCGACAGCGCCAGCAGGCCGGCGCCGCGCATCAGGTCGGCCGGCATCAGGTCGGTCAGCAAGGTCCGGTTGAGCGCGTCGACCGCACCGGTGCGCAGGCGGACATCGGCCTGGCGCGAGCGGTCGTAAGCGGCGAGCGCCGCCTCGTCGCCGGGATCGTCAGTGCCGGCAACCGCATCGCGCAGCGCCACGACGTCGCGCAGACCGAGATTGAGCCCCTGCGCCCCGATCGGCGGAAAGACATGTGCGGCTTCGCCGATCAGCGCCATGCGCGCATCGGCGAAGCGGTCGACCGACAGCCCGCCCATCGGCACACGGCCGCGCGGGCCGGCGACCGTCATCGCGCCAAGGAGCGAGTGTGTCTGCCGCTCGACCGCGCGGGCGAAGGCGACATCGTCGAGCCCGGCAATGCGCTCGGCCTCGCCTGGTTCGAGCAGCCAGACCAGCGACGAGCGCCGGCCGGGCATCGGGACCAGCGTGCAGGGGCCGGAGCGGGTGTGGAACTCGGTCGAGGCATCGCGATGCTCGCGGCGGTGGCCGAGGATCGCGGTCAACGCCACCTGCGGATAGCTCCAGTCGCGCGCTGTGATCCCGGCAGCTTCGCGTACGCGCGACTTGCGACCATCGGCGCCGATGGCGAGCCGTGCTTCAACGGGCTCGAAACCGTCACCGGCCAATCTGACGGCGCCGGTGCCCGCCGAGATTTCCGTCACGGCGTGCGGGATCATGCGAATGCGCGGCTCAGCTTTCGCCTTGGCCGCCATCGCCTCGACCAGTGCTGCGTTCTCGATGTTCCAGCCGAAGGCCGGCAGGCCGAGCTCGGCCGCCTTGAACTCGACCGGCGGCTGCTTGAACAGGCTGCCGGTATCATCGACGAGGCGCATCACCGCGAGCGGCGCCGCCACCTCGTCGAGCGTCTCCGTCAGGCCGAGTGCCTCGAGCAGCCGCCAGGAACCGTCGAGCAGGGCGACGGTACGACCGTCGCGCGGGGCGCTCGCCTGCCCGAACAGCATCACCTCGCGGCCAGCAGCGGCGAGCGCGAGCGCCGCGGCAAGCCCAACAGCGCCAGCTCCGACGATGGCGATGTCGCAATGCTGCTCGTTCGTCATGGCCTTTCGGTAGCCGATGCCGACGCCGCTGGCGAGCGCACGCTTGCCGCAGCGCGTAATACCCGGCCTGTGTTCAACCCCACACCACGCCCTCGGATGGTCTTCGTTCGGTGTCTCGGAAAGTCACGAAGCGCTCGTCGATCCCCTCATGGCCGAGCACGGCCCGCACCTGCCGCCCAGCGCCGCGAATCTCGACCGCCGAGCCGTGGTGCAGCGCTTTGTCGATCACCGTCTTGAGTGAGACCGCCGCACTGGAATCGGCGAAGGGCACGCCGGAAAGGTCGAGCACAATGCGCTCGGGGAACGGCCCGACGCGGTCCAGCACCGTCGCGACATGGGTGCTGGCACCGAAGAAAAGCGGACCGGTGATCCTGTAGTGGAAAGCCTCGCCATTGCGCTTGCCGTTGCCGTTCGCTTGCGGCTCGTCCTCGCCGGCTTCGTCATAATCGACGAGCGCTGCATCCATGCCAGCCTCGACCGTGACGATGTTGGCCATGCGATGCATGAAGATCAGCGAGCCGAGCACGACGCCGACGCCGATCCCGACCATCAGGTCCTCGAACACCACCAAGAGGAAAGTCGCGAGCAGGACGAGCGAATCGGCACGCGAATGTCTCAGGATCGCGACGAAGGCGGCCTTCTCAGCCATATTCCAGGCGACCACGGCGAGCACACCAGCCAGCGCCGCGAGCGGAATGTGCGAGGCGAGCGGCGCTGCGACGAGCATGAACAGCAGCACGAACGCCGCGTGCAGCATGCCAGCGACCGGCGTGGCACCACCGGCGCGGATGTTCGTCGCCGTGCGAGCGATCGTACCAGTAACGCAGATGCCGCCAAACAGAGGCGAGCCGATATTGGCGACGCCCTGCGCGACCAACTCCATGTTCGAACGGTGCCGTCGCCCGCTCATCCCGTCCGCGACCACAGCCGAAAGCAGCGATTCAATGCCGCCCAGCACGGCGATTGACAGCGCCGCCGGCAGCACCGCGACCAGCTTGTCGAGGCTGAAGGCGGGGAGCTGCGGAGCGGGCAGGGCGCGCGGAATGCCGCCGAAGCGACTGCCGATCGTCTCGACCGGCAAATGCAGCAGGAAGGTCGCGGCGGCCGCGAGCGCAACCGCAATCAGGAGGCCGGGCCAGCCCGGCCGCCAGCGCCTCAGGCCCAGGATCGTCGCGATGGTCAAGGCCGAAAGGCCGAGTGCCGCCGGGTTGAGCGTGCCGAGCGCGGCCGTGAGCGCCTGCAGCTTCGGGATCAACGCCGCCGGCTCCTTGCCGGGCAGCGTCAGCCCGAAGAGATCGCGAATCTGGCTGGCGAAGATGATGATCGCGATGCCGGTGGTGAAGCCGACCAGAACCGGATGCGGGATGTATTTGATGTAGGTGCCGAGCCGCAGCAGCCCGACCGCGATCAGAATCGCGCCGGCCAGCATGGTCGCGAGCAGGAGCCCGTCGAAGCCATGCTGGTCGATCGTCGCCGCGATCAGGACGATGAAGGCCCCCGCCGGCCCGCCGATCTGGTGACGGCTGCCGCTCAGCGCCGAGACGAGGAAGCCACCGACGATCGCCGTGAACAACCCGGCTGCCGGTGTGGCCCCGCTGGCGATGGCGATCGCCATCGAGAGCGGCAGCGCGACGATCGCGACGGTCAGCCCCGAAAGCGCATCGGCCCGTAGCCTCGATAGTCCATAACCCTCTCGGAGGGCCGAGATGAGCTTGGGGGTGAAAGCCTCGCGCAGGACCGGATGGCTGCCGAGCTGGGCGCCTTGGCTGTTCATCTCAGAGACCGATCATGCAGTTCTGCCAGACCGACTCGGCGTTTGCGCGGGTCTGATGTGCAGTGCAGCCGTTGCGCCGGAGGAAGGCAAGTCCCTATCGTCGTTCCCATCGACAGCAGGAGATCGCCATGGCGAAAGCTATCCGCATACACAAGACCGGTGGGCCCGAAGTCCTGCAACTGGAGGAGATCAGCCTGCCTGCTCCGGGGCCGGGTGAGATCCTGATCCGCAACCGCGCCATCGGGCTGAACTTCATCGATACCTATTTCCGCACCGGGCTCTATCCGGCGCCGCTGCCGTTCACGCTCGGCAATGAATCGGCCGGTGACGTGCTCGCAGTCGGCCCGGGCGTCACAGAGTTCAAGCCCGGGGATCGCATCGCCGTCGTCGCCGCGCACGGCGCCTATGCCGAGGAGCGCATCGTTCCGGCGTCGGCGGTGGTCGCGCTGCCCGAAAACGTCTCCTATGAGGCGGCCGCCAGCATGATGCTCAAGGGGCTGACCGCCGAATACCTGCTCCACCGCACCTATAAGGTGAAGCCGGGCGATACGATCCTCGTCCACGCCGCGGCCGGCGGGACCGGTTCGATCCTCTGCCAATGGGGCAAGGCGCTCGGCGCGACCGTGATCGGCACGGTCGGCAGCAAGGAGAAGGCCGAGCTCGCCAAGGCGAACGGCGCCGACCATGTCATCCTCTACCGCGACGAGAACGTCGCGGCCCGCGTCAAGGACATCACCGGCGGCCAGCTCTGCGACGTCGTCTATGACGGCGTCGGCAAGGACACCTTCATGGCCTCGCTCGATTCACTGAAGCCTTTCGGCCTGCTGGCGAGCTTCGGCAATGCCTCGGGCGCGGTCGAGGCCTTCAACCTCGGCATCCTCTCGGCGAAGGGCTCCCTTTACGTCACCCGCCCGACGATGAACACGCACACGGCCAAGCGCGAGACCCTGGTCGCGATGGCGAAGAACCTGTTCGAGGCCGTCGGCTCCGGCAAGGTCAGCGTCGCGATCAACGCGCGTTTCGCGCTGAAGGATGCCGCCGATGCCCATCGCGCGCTGGAAGGGCGCGGCACCACCGGCTCGACCGTGATCGTGCCGTAGACCGAGTAGTTCTAACAGCACATCTGGCGGCCGCCTCTCGGGGCGGCCGTTTCCGTTGCGGCAAGAAAAATCGAAAGTTTCGAAACCTCAAAGCGAAAGCGCGCCTGGAGCCGGCAAAGCAGGGCCAACAACAAGAACTTTGGTCCTTACGTCATGTCCCCGTTCCTGCGCCGCACCGGCTTCATCCTCTCCTTCGTCATCGTCGCGATGACGCTCCATGCGCAGCTCAGCGCCCGCCCGACCGTCCAGCTCGCGACCCATATCAGCGATGCGCAGGCCGTCTTCGAGAAGCCGGCGCGCGCGCGCGTCGGCCGCGTCACGCAGTTGCGCAACGTGTCGCGGCCTGTGCCCGTCGTTCTTGCGTAAGCCGAAGCCGACTCAGACCGCAATGCCGTGCAGGTCATAGGCGTCGGCACGCTCGATCTTCACCGTGACGATATCGCCCGGCCGCAGCGGCCGGCGGCTCGACACATAGACGTTGCCGTCGATCTCCGGCGCATCCCATTTCGAGCGGCCCTTGGCGACGGTCGGACCGGCCTCGTCGATGATCACCGGAATGCGCTTGCCGACACGCGCCTTGACGATGCGGGCCGAAACTTCGGCCTGCGTCTTCATGAAGCGATGCCAACGCGCCTCCTTCTCGTCCTCCGCGACCAGCGGCAGCCCAAGATCATTGGCGGTTGCGCCCTTGACCGGCTCATATTTGAAGCAGCCGACGCGCTCGAGCTTCGCTTCCTTCAGCCAGTCGAGCAGGAAATCAACATCGTCTTCGGTCTCGCCAGGGAAGCCGACGATGAAGGTCGAGCGGATGGCGAGGTCCGGGCAGATCTCGCGCCACTTCCGGATCCGCTCCAGCGTCTTCTCGTGATGGGCGGGTCGCCGCATCGCTTTCAGCACGCTTGGCGAGGCATGCTGGAACGGGATGTCGAGATAGGGCAGCACATGCCCTTCCGCCATCAGCGGGATGACCTCGTCGACATGCGGATACGGGTAGACATAGTGCATCCGGACCCAGACGCCCATCTGGCCGAGCTCGCGCGCCAATTCGAAGAAGCGGGTGCGGACCTCGCGATCCTTCCACATCGAGGGCGCATACTTGATGTCGAGCCCATAGGCGCTGGTGTCCTGCGAGATCACCAGCAGCTCCTTGACGCCGGCCTTGACCAGCTTCTCGGCCTCGCGCAGCACCTCGCCGATCGGCCGCGAGACCAGGTCACCGCGCAGCTTGGGAATAATGCAGAAGCTGCAGCGATTATTGCAACCCTCTGAAATCTTGAGATAAGCGTAGTGCCGCGGCGTCAGCTTGATGCCCTGATCCGGGACGAGATCGAGGAAGGGATCGTGCATGGGCGGCACGGCCTGATGCACGGCCGAGACGACGCTCTCATAGGCTTGCGGCCCGGTGATCGCGAGCAGGTTCGGGAAGGCGTCGCGGATCTGCTCGGGCTCGGCGCCCATGCAGCCCGTGACGATGACCTTGCCGTTCTCGGCCATCGCCGAGCCGATCGCCTCGAGCGATTCCTGCTTGGCGCTGTCGAGGAAACCGCAGGTGTTGACGATGACGAGGTCGGCGCCCGCATGGCTCTTGCTGAGCTCGTACCCCTCGGAGCGCAGCGAGGTGATGATGCGTTCGGAATCGACCAGCGCCTTGGGGCAGCCAAGAGACACGAACGAGATTTTCGGCGCGACGGCATTCATCGGCGGCAGAACTCAAGAACGGAGAAAGGGAAGGGCGCGGCAAGGCCGGCGCGTTGGCGCTTCCTTTGATCCTTTTTGGACGAATTTGCAAATGCGCAGCCCTCAAGGTGGCTCTGCCGAGGGCCCGGCTCATATCTCGACCGCTCGGCAATCCGAAATTCTCGGCCATCGCGCGAAAAGCACTGAAATCGCGACAAATCCAAATCATCCTTCCGGCGAATCCTGCCTGATTGGCCTGCCAGAAGAAGCCTAACGCCCAAGCGCAGCGGCAGGAGCCGTTGTGCAATCCCGATCAGGAGGCTGGCTATGGCTACGATGTTCTCATTCAGATCGCGCGCGACGCTGCTGGCGCTTTGCGTGTGTGCACCTCTCGCTTCGGCCTTCGCCGAGGGCGGTGGCGGTGGCGGAGATGGCGGCGGCAGCGACCGTTGGGCGCAGCCTCAGATCTTCGCCCGTCCGCCGGTGCCCGCCCGGGACGCGCGGCCCTATGCCGAGACGAGGCTGCCGGACGGAACCCGCATCCGCTCGACCGGGCTCGGCCTCGGCAATCACCGGGTTACCACGACGACGCCGGACGGCGTCCGCGTTTCCGGCAATAGGCCACGCCGGGCCTTCAACAAGCCCAACGGCAACAAGACCGTCTTCAATCGGGAAACCGGGATCACCAGTACCTACACAACCAACCCGGACGGCTCGCGCACGGGCGTTCATGTCGATCGCTGGGGCAACCGCTCGGTTTCAACGAGCTGGCCGCGCAATTGAGACCGCCCCGCCCGGAGCTGCTCAGGCAGCTCCGGGCGCGACCGGCCGGTCCGGATCCTGAGTCCAGTCGGTCATCGAGCCGTCATAGAGCGAAACCTCGTCGCGGCCGAGCAGCTCGGACATGACGAACCAGTTCAGCGACGCCGTATGACCGGTGTTGCAATAGGAGATCGCCGGCCCCCTTGGCACTGGACCATACAGGGCGGAGAGGTCGCCGGCCGGCTTGAAGCCCCCCGTCGCCGGGTCGAACGCCGCTGCATAGTCGCGCGAGACAGCGCCGGGGATGTGGCCGGCACGTGTCGCTTCCGCCGCCTTCTCCTTGCCGTCGAAATAGCTCGACGAGCGTGCGTCGACGAGCGTCGCCAGCTTGCTGCGCGAGGCGACGAGTGTGGCGTCGGCGGTGCTGCGCAGCTTCTGCTGCACCACGACCGGATAAGGTGGTGCTGAGCGGGGCTTGGACGGTCCGGTCTCGATCGGAATCCTCGGGGAGGTCTGCCAGCCCTTGAATCCGCCATCGAGGATGGCCTGCTGGCCATGGCCGATCAGCTTCAGCGTCCAGTAGACGCGGGTGGCGGCTGCAAGGTCGCTGGCAGTGAGCCCGGCCGGCACGATCACGACCTCGCTCGGCGGGATGATGCCGAGGCGCCCCGCCAGTTCGGCGAGATGGTCGAGCGGCGGCAGCATGCCGGGCGCATTGCCGACCTTTGCGCGCCAGCCATCGGCTGCGTAGTCGCTGTGCACGGCGCCGGGGATGTGGCCGGCCTCGAAGGCCTGGCGCCCGCCCTCGGCGGCGGCGCGAATGTCGATGATGACGAGACCGGGTGAGCCCAGCGCATCGGCCAGGGCTTTGGGCGATACCAGTCCCGAGGTCGGGATATCCGTCATTCCGCGGCCTCCTGTTGCAGTTCGTCGACCACAACGAGCGAAGTGGTCATCTCGGCGGTTGCCCCCAGCATGATCGAAGCGGAACAGTATTTTTCCTTCGACAATGTGACGGCGCGCTCGGCCTTGGCCTGCGACAGGCCGCGGCCGCTGACACGATAGGCGATGTGGATCCTGGTGAAGACCTTCGGATCCTCGTTCGCCCGCTCGGCCTCGACCTCGACGTCGCAACCGGTCACAGATTCGCGGCCCTTCTTCAGGATCTGAACCACGTCGAAACCGGTGCAGCCAGCAAGCCCTATCAGCAGCATCTCCATCGGCCGGATGCCAATATTGCGGCCACCATATTCAGGCGCGCCATCCATCATCACGGCATGGCCGCTGCTGGCTTCGCCCATGAAGGCCATGCCCTCGACCCAGCGTGCCCGTGCCTTCATCGCGCTCTCCTCCGTTCGTTCTGCCTTAGGGATAACCCGCCAGACAGGCAGAGGCGAGGGCGGCTTCAAGCCGCAGCGAAGAGGTTGCCATGCGTGATGCGCAGCCGGATGCGCTCGCCGATCGCCGGGGCGACCTGACTGGCGAGATCGACGTCGAGCCGCTTCGGCAACCCATCGACGGCGACCTCGGCGCGGCGCAGTGGGCCGTTGCGGCGCAGATGCTCGACCACGCCCGGCAGAGCGAGCGGCGCGTCGTCGACGATACGCAGATGCTGCGGCCGGACATAAAGCGAGGCCGGACCACCCAGGTTCTGGCGCAGGCCGCCGAGAACAGGGCGGTCCTGGAAGAAGGCCTGGCTGCCGACGACCTTGACCGGAAGATGGTTGGCGTCGCCGAGGAACTGGCAGACGAAGGGCGTTGCCGGGTGGTCGTAGACATCGTCCGGCGAGCCGACCTGCTCGAGCCTGCCGTCGTGGAGGATCGCGACCCGGTCGGCCAGTTCCAGCGCCTCCTCCTGATCGTGGGTGACGAAGACGGTGGTGTGGCCCGTATGACGGTGCAGCTCACGCAGCCAGGCGCGCAGATCCTTGCGGACCTTGGCGTCGAGCGCGCCGAAGGGCTCGTCGAGCAGCAGGACGCGCGGCTCGATCGCGAGCGCTCGGGCGAGCGCGATGCGCTGGCGTTGGCCGCCGGAGAGCTGGCTCGGATAGCGCTTCTCCAACCCCGGCAGCTGGATCAGTTCGAGCAGGTCGGTGACGCGCTTCCTGATTTCCGTGGGGCTCGGCCGTTCGGCGCGCGGCCGCGATTTCAGCCCGAACGCGATGTTCTCGCCGACGCTCATCGTCTTGAACAGCGCATAGTGCTGGAAGACGAAGCCGATCCGGCGCTCGCGTAGGCTGAGCTCGCGGGTGTCGGTTTCGCCGAACAGCACGCGGCCGCGCTCGGCCTGTTCCAGCCCGGCGATCACCCGCAGCAAGGTCGTCTTGCCCGAGCCCGACGGACCGAGCAGGGCGACAAGCTCGCCCGGCTGGATATCGAGCGAGACGCCACGCAAGGCGGGGAAGTTCTGGAAGCGTTTCTCGACGCTTTCGATGGTGACGGCGACCGACATGGGCTTATCCAGTCTTTGAGCCCGTTCCGATCGGCATGCGATGCAAGCTGATCGGCAAAACGGTCTCAATCTTTAAGTTCAGAGGCGGATTCACCGGTCAGATTGGTTCAATCTGACCGGATCCGGCTCTAGTGACGACGACTGGCGGCGATCGCGTCGGCGAAGCGCCATTCCAGCACGGTTTTCAGGACGAGCGTGACGAGGGCGAGGCCGGCCAGCAGCGAGGCGACGGCGAAGGCAGCGGCGCCCATGTACTCATTGTAGAGGATCTCGACATGCAGCGGCATGGTGTTGGTCAGGCCGCGGATCTTGCCGGAGACGACGGCGACGGCGCCGAACTCGCCCATGGCTCGGGCGTTGCAGAGCAACACGCCGTAGAACAGGCTCCACTTCACATTCGGCAGCGTCACCGTGAAGAAGGTGCGCCAACCGGAGGCCCCCAGCGTCAACGCCGTCTCCTCATCGGCCGAGCCGAGTGACTGCATGTGCGGGATCAGTTCGCGCGCGACGAAGGGGAAGGTGACGAAGATCGTCGCCAGCAGGATGCCCGGCACGGCGAAGACGATCTTGATGTCGTTTGCCGCGAGCCATGGCCCGAAATAGCCCTGGGCGCCAAAGAGCAGGACGAAGACCAGGCCCGAGATCACCGGCGAGACCGAGAAGGGCAGGTCGATGAAGCTGGTCAGCAGGCTCTTGCCGCGGAACTCGAACTTGGCGATCGCCCAGGCGGCGGCGAGGCCTATGATCACATTGAACGGCACAGCGATCGCTGCGACGAACAGAGTCAATCGGATCGCCGCCAACGCGTCGGGCTCGAGGATGGCCTCGCGATAGGCCTGCCAGCCGCGCGCGCCCGCCTCGACGAAGACCGAGATCAGCGGCAGGAACAGGAAGAGGCAGAGGAAGGCGAGCGAGACGGCGACCAATACGAACTGGACGATGCGGGACTCGCCCGAGACGCGGCGCGCCGCGCGCGCCGGAGCAAGATCCTCGATCTGATAGGGCAAGCTGGCGTCAGACATCGCCGAACCTCCTGCGTGCGCTCGCCTGGATCAGGTTGACCAGCAGGATCAGGGCGAAGGAGAGCAGCAGCATGATCGTCGCAACCACGGCGGCCCCGGCATAGTCGAACTGCTCCAGCCGGATCACGATCAAGAGCGGCGCGATCTCGGAGACCATCGGCACATTGCCTGCGATGAAGATCACCGAACCGTACTCGCCGACGGCGCGCGCGAAGGCCAGCACGAACCCGGTCAGCAGCGCCGGCAGCACCGGCGGCAGCAGCACGGTGAAGACGGTGCGCCAGCGGCTGGCGCCGAGCAGTGCCGCGGCCTCCTCGATATCGGCCGGCAGCTCTTCCAGCACCGGCTGGATCGTGCGGACGACGAAGGGCAGGCCGATGAAGATCAGCGCTACCATCACGCCGAGTGGCGTATAGGCGACCTTGATGTTGTAGGGGGCGAGCAGGCCGCCAACCCAGCCATTTGGTGCATAGATCGCCGCGAGCGCGATGCCGGCGACCGCAGTCGGCAAGGCGAAGGGCAGGTCAACCGCCGCATCGATCAGGCGCTTGCCCGGAAAATCATAGCGGACGAGCACCCAGGCGAGGATCAGCCCGAAGACGGCGTTGACCGCCGCGGCAAAGAGCGCCCCGAGGAAGGAGAGCTTCAGCGCAGCCAGCGTACGCGGCGAGGTCGCCACAGCCCAGATATCGGCCGGACCGGCACTCGCCGCCTTGAGGAACAAGGCGGCGAGCGGGATCAGCACGATCAGCGACAGCGCCGTCACCGTTATGCCCAGCGCCAAGCCAAAGCCCGGCAGGATGCTGGGCTCGCGCCAGCGGAAGACTGTCGCCGTCATACTCAGCGCGCCGGCTTGTAGAGCTGGTCGAAGGTGCCGCCATCACCGAAATGAGCGGGCTGCGCCTTGGCCCAGCCGCCGAAACTCTCGTCGATGGTGACGAGCTCGACCTTCGGGAAACGAGCGATGTCCTTCGGATCGGCGGCTTCAGGATTGCGCGGCCGGTAATAGTGCTTGGCGATGATCGCCTGCCCCTTCGGCGTATAGAGGAATTCGAGATAGGCCTGCGCCTCGGCGCGGGTGCCCTTGGTGTCGACATTGCCGTCGACCACCGTGACCGGTGGCTCGGCCAGGATCGAGAGCGAGGGCACGACGATGTCGAACTTGTCCTCGCCGAACTCCTTCAGCGCCAGGAAAGCCTCGTTCTCCCATGACAGGAAGACGTCGCCGATGCCGCGCTGCGTGAAGGTCGTTGTGGCGCCGCGCGCGCCGGTGTCGAGCACCGGGACGTTGGCGAGCAGCTTGCCGATATAATCGCGGACCTTGGCCTCGTCCTTGTTGAAGGCCTTTTCGGCATAGGCCCAGGCGGCGAGGTAGTTCCAGCGGGCGCCGCCCGATGTCTTGGGGTTCGGGGTGATGATCTGGACACCGGGCTTCACCAGGTCGCCCCAGTCCTTGATCGCCTTCGGATTGCCCTTGCGGACCAGGAAGACGATCGTCGAGGTGTAGGGCGAGGAGTTCTGCGGCAGGCGCTTCTGCCAGTCGAGCGGCAGCTTCTTCGAGCGCTGCGCGACGGCATCGATGTCTCCGGCGAGCGCCAGCGTCAGTACATCGGCGTTGAGGCCATCGATGACCGTGCGGGCTTGTGCGCCGGAGCCGCCATGCGACTGCCGGATCGTGCTGATCTTCTTGGCGTTCTTGCCGTTCCAATCGGCGATGAAGGCGGTGTTGATCTCGCGATAGAGCTCGCGGGTCGGGTCATAGGAGACGTTGAGCAGCTCGGTCTGGGCGCGGGCGCCGCTGATCACGCCGAAGCACAGGGCGAAGGCTCCGAGCGTCAGGCCGGCCTGCAGCAGGCGGTGAAGTCTCTGTCGCGTCATCTCAGTGCTCCGTACTGAACAGTTCAGGAAACCGCCGAAACGGGTTCAAAACTGTTCTGAAAAACAAACAGAACGTACTGAATTGGCGGTCATCGCTCAACTGGTGGCGGCAGTAGAGCCCTTCCAAACTTTTCGCGCCAGAGAGAAAACGCATCTCCGGCGTTTTGGTTCGGCTCAGCCTTGCGCCAATTTTCCGCTTGCTGCCGCCGGCAGCGCAGCGCCCATGGCGTGGCCGATCAGGACAAGGACAGGCCCCTTGCTCGGCAGCTCGCCGAGCCGTTCCGGCAGCTCCGCGATCGTGGTGGCGATCCGCGTTTCGGCTGGCGTCGTAGCGCCAAGAACGGCGATCGCCGGCGTTGCCGGATCGAGCCCGGCGGCGAGCGCCTTCTCGCGGAACAGTGGCAAGGTCGCGCGCGCCATGTAGAGCGCCGTGGTCGCGGCAGGATCGGCCAGCGCCTTCCAGTCGAGGTCCTGCGGCAGCTTGCCGTCGCGGGCATGGCCGGTGACGAATTGCAGGCGGCGGGCATGATCGCGATGGGTCAGCGACAGGCCGAGCGAAGCCGCCGCGCCCTGCGCCGCCGAGATGCCGGGCACGATCGCAACCGGAATGCCGGCGCGGTGGCAGGCCTCGATCTCTTCGCCGGCGCGGCCGAAGATGCCGGGATCGCCGCCTTTCAGCCGCACGACATGCTTGCCCTGGCCGGCGAGCGAGACCAGCATCGCGTTGATGTCGTCCTGCTTCACGGCCGGGCCATAGCCCTGCTTGCCGACCAGCATGCGCTTGGCCTCGCGCCGGGCGAGCTCGAGCACGCCGTCCGAGACGAGGTCGTCATAGAGGATGATGTCGGCGCTCTGCAGCGCCCGGATCGCCTTCAGCGTCAGCAGCTCCGGGTCACCGGGACCGGCGCCGACCAGCGTGACGCGGCCATGCTGAGTGCTGCCGCGCTCGATCTCGTCGAGCACGGTAGAGAGACTGTCCTGGTCGCTCTCGTCCGGCTGGCGCTGCGGCTCGGCAAGGGCGCGGCTGGTGAAACGCTCCCAGAAATCGCGCCGGAGCGGGAAGGAGAGCTCGCGCGCCTTGACCAGCGGGCGCCAATCATGCGCGGCCTGCGCCCAGGCCTTGAGGCCGGAAGGCAGCAGCGCCTCGATCTTGGCCCGGATCGCCTGACCGAAGACGGGAGCGGCGCCGTCGGTCGAAATCGCGACCACGAGCGGCGAGCGGTTGACCACCGAGCCGAAGGCGAAGTCGCAGAATTCGGGCTTGTCGACGACATTGACCGGCACGCCGCTCTGTCGCGCGGCGGCAGCGAAAGCCTTCGCTTCGTCGAGGGAATCGATGTCGGCGACGGCGAGCGCCGCACCGTCGAGGTCATCAGCCTGCCAGGCACGCGGCAACACCGTCACCGAGCCTGCCGGTGGATCGGCCGCAAGACCGGCGAAAATCTCTGGGCTGTCGCCGGCGAGGATCAGCAGGTCGCAGCCCGCCGCCGCGAGCAATTCGGCCTTCCAGAGCGCGCCCTCGCTCGCCCCCGCGAGCACGACCTTGCGCCCGTCCAGCTTGTGGAAGAGCGGCAGGGTCGCGAGCCGTTCGATCCGGCGGGGGGCGGTGGCTTCCGGGGGTCTTGCGCTCATCTTTGCGTCGCTGCGGCCTTCACATCGGGTTGCGTCCGGGTGTCGCCCGCAGGTGGCATGAACAACCACAGACCGGCAAGCACCAGGATGATAAGCCGGAAGCAAAGATCGAACCAGCGCTCGCGCGGGCCGGGAGCGGAATGGCTCAAGGCGTCGTTCAGCATGGCCTCCTCCCATTCATCGTCGCTATGGTGGTCGGCCGGCCGCCGCAGGCTGGGTTGGGCCGAACCGTGCATCGTCTCAGCTCGCCGCAGCATGTTTCAGCCGGGCCGAGCGGCGCCGGTCGAGGATGTTGCCGCTGTCGCCATAGCCGCGCTGATAGCCATGGCTGATCTGGCCGAGCGCCCGGGTCCATTGCTCGACCGGCTGCCGTGTGGCGCTCGCCTCGGGCAATTCGACCTCGTCGAAGCCGCAGGCGAGGGCATAGGCGAACTGGTCGACGATCAGCGGGCCGCTGGCCCGCAGCGTGCCGGTGAAGCCGTGGTTGCGGATCAACCGCGCCAGGCTGAAGCCGCGCCCGTCGCCGAAGGACGGGAAGCTGATCGCGATCAGCGACAGCTGCCGCATCAGGAGCTTGAGTTCCGGGATGCGGACGGTGTTCGGAATGACGACGCCGATGCGCTGGTCGCGCGTCTTCTGCGCCAACGCCTCCGGCAGCACTTCCCAAGCGACGAGCGCATGCGAGAGATTGCCGATCGCAGCGCCTTCGCTGCGCGTCCAGATCTCGGCCTTGGCGCCGTGACGATCAAGCAACGGCATGACTGACCTCACGATTGGCTTCCTGGAAAGCCGCCTTGAAGGGCGCAAGCCCGATCCGGCGGACATTGTCGATGAAGCTCTCGCCCGTCTGGCGCTGCGCCAGGTAGACCGAGACGATGCGCTCGATCGCGTCCGGCACGTCCTCGGCCGCGAGGCCGGGGCCGAGGATTTCGCCGATCGCCGCGTTCTCGGTCGCGTCGCCGCCGAGCGTGATCTGGTAGGATTCGATGCCGCGCTTCTCGAGCCCGAGGATGCCGATATGGCCGACATGGTGGTGGCCGCAAGCATTGATGCAGCCGGAGATCTTGATGTTGAGCTCGCCGATCTCCTTTTGCCGTCCGGCATCGGCGAAACGCTGGGCCAAGGCCTGCGCGATCGGGATCGAGCGCGCCGTCGCCAGCGCGCAATAGTCGAGGCCGGGGCAGGCGATGATGTCGGTGATCAATCCGACATTGGCCGTGGCCAGCGCCGCTTCGCCAAGACGCCGCCAGACCGCGAACAGGTCGGCCTGCTTCACCTGCGGCAGGACGAGGTTCTGCGCATGGGTGACGCGGATCTCCGACAGGGAGAACTCGTCCGCCAGGTCCGCGACGAGGCGCATCTGCTCGCTCGTGGCGTCGCCGGGAGGCGCGCCGATCGGCTTCAGCGAGATCGTCAGCGCGGCATAACCCGCCTGACGGTGCGGTGTGACATTGGTCTCGACCCAGCGGGCGAAATCGGGATTGCCTGCCTTCGCCGCTTCGAAGGCGCCGCTGGTCGCCGGCAGCGCCTCGTAGGCCGGTGGCGCAAAATAGGCGGCGATGCGCGCGACCTCGGCCGGATCGGCATTGACCGAGGGGCCATCGAGCCGGGCGAACTCTTCCTCGACGCGGCGGGAGAATTCCTCGGTGCCGATCTCGTGGACGAGGATCTTGACCCTGGCCTTGTACTTGTTGTCGCGCCGGCCTTCGAGATTGTAGACCCGCATGATCGCCTCGAGATAGGCGAGCAGGTCGGCCTTGGGCAGGAATTCGCGCACGACCTTGCCGATCATCGGGGTGCGGCCGAGGCCGCCGCCGACGATGACCTCGTAGCCGATCTCGTGCGTGTCGGGATGGCGCAGGATGCGCAGGCCGATATCATGCGCCTTGATGACGGCGCGGTCGTGGGCGGCGCCGGTCACAGCGATCTTGAACTTGCGCGGCAGGTAGTCGAATTCCGGATGCAGGCTCGACCACTGCCGGATCAGTTCGGCGGTCGGCCGCGGATCCTCGATTTCGTCCTGTGCGACGCCGGCGAAATGGTCGGCGGTGACATTGCGGATGCAGTTTCCCGAGGTCTGGATCGCGTGCATCTCGACATCGGCAAGCAGGTCGAGAATGTCCGGGATGTCGCGCAGCTTCGGCCAGTTGAACTGGAGATTGGTGCGCGTGGTGAAATGGCCGTAGCCGCGGTCATAGCGCTCGCCGATCAGCGCGAGCTGGCGCATCTGCTTCGACGACAGGGTACCGTAGGGGACGGCAATCCGCAGCATATAGGCGTGCAATTGCAGATAGACGCCGTTCTTCAGGCGCAGCGGCTTGAACTCGTCCTCGGTCAGCGAACCATCGAGCCGGCGGCCGACCTGGTCGCGGAACTGCGCGACCCGCTCTCGGACGAAACGCTCGTCGAATTCATCGTAGCGATACATGCGTCAGGCTCTCAGGAAAGCTTGGGCGAGCGGCAGTTCAGCCTGCTTGCCGAGGTCACGCCGGATGCTGGGTCCGGTCGTCTTCATGCGCTCGCGATAATGGCGCGGCACCGGCACGCCGTCCTCGATCGCGACATCGACCAGATAGGCATCGACGACATGCTGGTTGCCGAGTTCGGCGGCGGCGAAAGCATCGAGCCGGTCGGCGGTCGCGTCGTCATCGCCGACCAGCGCCGCACCGGGATCGCGCGACCAATGCAGGCCATTGGCATCACCCGTCGCGAAGACGACGTCGCCATCCAACAGGTCGTTGGCCAGCAGGATTACCGGCAGGGCAGGGCGCTTGGCGGCAGCCATGAACAATGCTCGCTACGTTCGCTATTCCGAACGTTTTACATAATGCAGCGGCCCCCAAGCATCAATTCACGTTGGGTAGTGTGATTTTTCTTATTCCCGTTCCAAAAGAGGAAATCTCTCTTCAGGGTCGTTCCACTGTCGAAATCCGGGGAAGCATTTTCTCCTGCGCAAGCGTCAGCGCGGCTTGCAGACCTGGCTCAGCCGGCGCAGCGCCGGGCCGATGCCGGCGAGCGGAATCACGTCATAGCCCTTCTTGATGCCCTCCTGACGGATGCGCAGCGATTGGCCAGCAGGGAAGGCGGCGAACATCTCGGCATCGGCGCCCGCGACGCGATAGGCATCGCCGAAAGGTCCCCCCGTGGACTGCAGCGCGAGCTGGAAATCGCGGCTATCGATTGCGAGCGTGATCGGCCCCTCGGAGAGCACGCCAGGGATATCGAGATAGAGGCCGAGCTGCTTGTCTGGCTCACAGCGGATGAAGGCGCAGGACCAGGAATCGTCGGTCGATTTCGCTGCGCAGCCCTGAATCGCGCGCTTCGTCTCTCCCTCGAAGATGCTCGGCTTCCACTCGGCTGCGGCCTGGATCACCCAACCAATCGAGACCATCAATCCCAACGCTAGAAGCCGCATCGCCAACCTCGCACGCCTGTTGCGGCCAGGACGGTACGAGTCCGGTCACTGTGTCACAATGTGGTGCGGTGGCGAGGTCTCAAACCAATCCGCCCAGCCGATAGCCGACCCCCGGCTCGGTCTCGATCAGCTTCGGCTCGGCCGGATCGTCCTCGAGCTTCTGCCGGAGCTGGCCGACGAAGACGCGCAGGTACTGCACGTCGTGCTCATGGGCCGGGCCCCAGACGGCGGTGAGGATCTGCTTGTGGGTCAGCACCCGGCCATTCCCCCCGGCCAAGCTGGCGAGCAGGTCGTACTCCTTGGGCGAGAGCTTTACCGGAACGCCCGCCTTGCTGATCCGGCGGTTGACCAGGTCGATCTCGACATCGCCGACCTGCAGTGCCGGTTCGGAGCCCTGGCGTTCGAGGCGATGACGCAGCGCGACACGCAGGCGCGCCAGCAACTCGCCGACGCCGAAGGGCTTTTCGACATAATCGTCAGCCCCTGCGTCGAGCGCGTCGATCTTCTCGGTCTCGCGGTCGCGGGCCGAGAGGATGATCACCGGTCCGTCGTAGAAAGCCCGTGCCCTGGCGAGCGCCTCCTTGCCGTCCATGTCGGGCAGGCCGAGGTCGAGCACGACGGCGTCCGGCGGCTTGCGGGCGATCTCGCGCAGGCCGCTGGTGGCATCGTCGGCCCGGATCGGCTCGTAGCCGGCGGCATCGAGCGCCGGGCCGAGGAAACGGTGGATCTGCGGCTCGTCGTCGATGACGAGGATGCGCGGGCGGAAGGCGGTCATGGCTTGCTCTCTCCACCCGCGGGGTCCTTGCGCAGGCTGATCAGGATGCGGGTGCCGCCCTTGCTGCCGTCCGGGCGGTCTTGGATCGGGCTGGCGGCGGCGATGCGCCCGCCCATGGCTTCGACGAAGCCCTTGGCGATGGCGAGGCCGAGGCCGGCGCCCTTGCCGCGCTCGCCCCCACGATCGATCGATTCCTCCAGCCGTCGGAACTTCTCGAAGACGCGCTCCAATTCGGCAGTCGGGATGCCGCGGCCCTCGTCCTCGATCGAGATCACGACATTGCCGCGATCCTCATAGGCGGCCGCCTCTATCAAGGCGCCGTCCTCGCTATAGGCGATCGCATTCTCGAGGATGTTGACCAGCACCTGCTCGAGCAGGCCCTGATCTGCTCTGACCATCGAGAGCTCCGCCGGAAAATCGCGCTGGACCCGGCGCTGGCCGAGCCGGCGCGAGACGCGCGCCAGAGCCGCGGCGATCACGTCGCGGACATCGATCCAGTCGCGCCGCGCCACCAGCGCGCCGCCTTCGAGTCTGGTCATGTCGAGCAGGTCGCCGACATAGCGGTTCAGCCGCTCGGCCTCCTCGCGGATCGAGAGCAGGAGGTCGTCGCGCACGGCCGGCTTCATGCCATCGCCATAGTCGATCAGCGTCGTCGCCGAACCGAGCACGGTGGCGAGCGGCGTGCGCAGATCATGGCTGACCGAGTTGAGCAGCGCCGAGCGCAAGCGATCACTGCGGCGCAACGCCTCGGCGTCGACAGCGGCGGCAGCAAGCTCGGCCCGCTCGATCGCGATTGCGCCCTGGTCGAGCAGCGCCAGCGCGAAGCGCTCGTTCTCTGCCGTCGCCAGCGCCTTGGGCTCGAAGCCGACCACACCAGAACGAGCCCGCACGCCCTGCAGCGGCCGGAAAGTCCAGGCCGCGTTCGGCAAGGTACCGGTGCCGGCACCGGCCGGCTCGCCGCGGTTCCAGGTCCAGCGCGCCGCGGTCATGTCGGCGGTCGAGAGTGCTTCGAGCTCGGGCGCGCCGGCGCTCGGGGCGATCTCGCCATCGATCGGCAGCAGCACCACGACCTTGCCGGAGGTCGCAGCCGAGACCTGCTCGGCCAGGATTGCCGCGACATCCTCGCGCCGCGCTGCTGCCGAGAGCCGGCGGCTGGCGGCGAGCAGGGCGGTGATCGCCGAGGCGCGCCGCGCCGTCGCCTTGGCCTGGTCGCGGATGCGTCCGGTCAGGCCACCCGTCGTCAGCGCTACGGCGAAGAAGACCAGGAACGTCAGGACATCGGCCGGATGGCCGATCCAGAAGGACAGGCGCGGCTCAAGAAAGAAAAAGTTATAGGCGAAAGCGGCGAGCGCAGCCGCCGTCACCGCCGGCCAGAGGCCGAAGGCGAGCCCGGCGCCGAGCACGCTGACCATGAACAGCATGGCGAGATTGACGTTCTCGACCCGCTTGTCGATCAGCTCGGCCAGCCCGATCACGACGCCGACCATGGCGGTCGCGCCGAGATGGGCCAGCCAGTTGACGCCGGTGCGCGGCGCGCTCGCGACGATCTGCTGAACCGGCCCGCTCGTGACCTCTGTGATGATGTGCAGGGCGGCGCCGTTCTGCGCCTTCAGCAGTTCGGGGGCGAGAGAGGGGCGGAACCAGGCGCGCCAGCCCTTGCGATGCGACTTGCCGACGACGATCTGGGTGACATTGTTCCGACGGGCATAGTCGAGCACGGCGCCGACGAGATCGTCGCCGTTCAGCACGACACTGGCGCCGCCGAGCTGCTCGGCCAGCTTCAGCGCTTCCACGAGATGGGCACCGCGCCCGGAATCCGCGTCCGCCCGGCTCGGCCGTTCGACATGGGCGACCGTCCAGGGCGCATCCATCATCATGTCGGAGAGCCGGCGTCCGGCCCGGACGAGCGATCCGGCCATCGCGTCGGGGCCGATCAGCACCAGGATACGTTCGCCTGCCGCCCAGGGGCCCTCGACGCCGGCACGTTTCATCGCCTGGCTGAGCTGGTCATCGACCGTCTGGGCGGCGCGCCGCAACGCCAGCTCACGCAGCGCCGTCAGATTCTCCGGCTTGAAGAAATTGCCGGCGGCGAGCCGGGCGGTCTCGGGAACATAGACCTTGCCTTCCTCCATGCGCTGGCGCAGCTCGGTCGGCGTTATGTCGATCAGCTCGATCTCATCGGCGCGGCTGAGTGCGCTGTCGGGCACCGTTTCGCGCTGGCGCACGCCGGTGATCTTCCAGACCACGTCGACCAGGCTTTCGAGGTGCTGGACGTTCAGCGTCGTCCAGACGTCGATGCCGGACTCCAGCAGTTCCGCGACATCCTGCCAGCGCTTCGGATGGCGGCTGCCCGGTGCGTTGGAATGGGCGTACTCGTCGACCAGCAGCAGCTTCGGCTTCAGCGCGAGCGCGGCATCGAGGTCGAACTCCATCATCAGCCGGCCGCGATGCTCGAGCGGCCGGCGGGCCATGACCTCGAGCCCGTCGAGCAGGGCTTCCGTCTCCTGGCGTCCATGTGTCTCGACGACACCGACCAGGACCTCGCCATGCTCCTCCTGGGCCCGCCTGGCCTGGCTCAGCATCTCGTAGGTCTTGCCGACGCCTGGCGCCATGCCGAGAAATATCTTCAGCCGGCCGCGCTTGCCGCGGCCGGCTGAAGCGAGCAGGGCGTCGGGGTCGGGCCGCCCGGCCTCGCGGAACTGGGATTCGTCGTTCGCCATCGATCCTAACGTTGAGCGCGTGGCCAGCGCGCGTCGAGTGCCAAATTGACGGCGAGCACATTGACGCGCGGCTCACCGAGCAGGCCGAAGGTCGAGCCTTCGGTGTTCGCGGCGATCACAGCCAGGACTTCGTTCGGCTGAGCCTTGCGGGCAGCGGCGATGCGCGCCACCTGCCGCGCCGCATTGGCCGGCGAGACATGCGGGTCGAGGCCCGAGCCGGAGGTGGTGACGGCGTCGACCGGAATCGGCGCCGGGCTCTCGGCGCGCAGCGCCTCGGCATCGGCCTTGATCCGGGCTGCGAGATCCTCGTTCAACGGCCCGAGATTGGAGCCAGACGAGCCGGCGGCGTCGTAGCCGTCCTTGCCGGCGGCAGAGGGGCGGGGACGCAGATAGGCCTCGTCCTTGAAGTTCTGCCCGATCCAGCGCGAGCCGACGACCTCGCCGGAGGCATTGCGGATCAGCGAGCCGCCGGCCTGGGCCGGGAACAGCGCCTGCGCCAGCCCGGTGACGCCGAGCGAATAGGCCAGGCCGAGCAGGAGGCTGAAGAGTGCCATCGAGACGATGGCGGGGCGAAGATTGGCAATCATGACATGTGTCCTGTTCAGGCTGTCAGGCGAGCCCAAAGGCCGAGACGATGAGATCGATCAGCTTGATGCCGACGAAGGGCGCGATCAGCCCGCCGATGCCGTAGAGCGTGAGGTTGCGCGAGAGCAGCTTGGCCGCGCCGATCGCCCGGTAGCGCACGCCGCGCAGCGCCAGCGGGATCAGCGCGACGATGACGAGCGCGTTGAAGATCACCGCCGAGAGGATGGCGCTCTGCGGGCTCGACAGGCCCATGATGTTGAGCGCGCCGAGCGCCGGCAGCGAGACGACGAAGAGCGCCGGGATGATGGCGAAGTACTTCGCGACATCGTTGGCGATCGAGAAGGTGGTGAGCGCGCCGCGGGTGATCAGCAATTGCTTGCCGACCTCGACGACCTCCAGGACCTTGGTCGGATCGCTGTCGAGGTCGACCATGTTGCCGGCCTCGCGCGCCGCCTGCGCGCCGGTCTGCATGGCGACGCCGACATCGGCCTGAGCTAGGGCAGGGGCGTCGTTGGCGCCGTCGCCGCACATCGCGACGAGGCGGCCCTTGGCCTGCTCGGTGCGGATGATCCGCAGCTTGTCCTCCGGCGTCGCCTCGGCGAGGAAGTCGTCGACGCCGGCCTCGGAGGCGATCGCCGCCGCTGTGACCGGGTTATCGCCGGTGATCATCACCGTGCGCACGCCCATGCGGCGCAGATCCGCGAAGCGCTCCTTCACGCCCGGCTTGACCACGTCCTTGAGGTGGATGACGCCGACCAGCGCGCCGTTCTCGCTGACGGCGAGTGGCGTGCCGCCCGAGCGGGCGATGCCGTCGACTGCCTGGCGCAACTCCGCCGGCACCTGGTTGTCGGCAAGGTCGAGTGTCTTGATCACCGCGTCGACCGCGCCCTTGCGCCAGGACTTCTTGCCAGAGTCCTTGCCGTCGAGGTCGAGGCCCGACTGGCGGGTGGTGGCGCTGAACGGGATCGTGGTGGCTCCAGCCGGGACTTCGGCGGTGACGCCCTGATTGCGGGCGAGCTCGACGATCGAGCGGCCCTCGGGCGTCTCGTCGGCGAGCGAAGCCATCAGCGCAGCGCGCAGCGCCGCGTCGGGACGCACGCCGGGAACCGGGATCACCTCGACCGCCATGCGGTTGCCGAAGGTGATGGTACCGGTCTTGTCGAGCAGCAACGTATCGACGTCGCCGGCGGCCTCGACGGCTCTGCCTGAGGTCGCCAATACGTTCACTTTCAGAAGCCGGTCCATGCCGGCGATGCCGACGGCGCTGAGCAGGCCGCCGATCGTGGTCGGGATCAGCGTGATGAAGAGCGCGCCCAGCACCATCGGATCGAGCGAGACGCCCGAGAAGGCGCCGAGCCCGGTCAGGGTGACGACCGCGATCAGGAAGACCAGGGTCAGGCCGGCAAGCAGCACGGCGAGCGCCAGCTCGTTCGGCGTCTTGCGCCGGTCGGCGCCCTCGACCATCGCAATCATGCGGTCGAGGAAGGACGAGCCCGGCCGCGAGGTGACGCGGACCTTGATCCAGTCGGAGACGACCGTGGTGCCTCCGGTGACGGCCGAGCGGTCGCCGCCGCTCTCGCGGATCACCGGGGCGGACTCGCCGGTGATCGCGGCCTCGTTGACCGAGGCGACGCCCTCGATGATCTCGCCATCGGCGGGGATGACGTCCCCGGCCTCGACCAGGACGATGTCATCAGGCGCGAGCTCGTGAGCCGGCGTCGGGATCATCGCATTGCGCGAGGCGTCGATGATGAGCTTGGCCTTGGTGGTGACGCGCGTGGCGCGGAGCGAATCCGCTGCCGCCTTGCCGCGCCCTTCGGCGATCGCCTCGGCGAAATTGGCGAAGACGACGGTGAGCCAGAGCCAGATCGCGATCTGGATCGGAAAGCCCGCAGCCTGGCCATTGGCGATGGCGACGACGGCCGAGACGGTGGCGAGCGCGGCGACGACCTCGGTCGCAAGAATGACCGGATTGCCCGTCAGCTTGCGCGGGTCGAGCTTGCCGAAGGCGCTTTTCAGCGCCGTCAGGACGATGGCCTGGTTGAAGGCGCTGGATTTGGCGAGTGAGACACTCATGGACGGGGTTCCTTTGTCGGCTCAGCGAGAGGCCGCAAGCGCTTGGAAGTGCTCGACGATCGGCCCGAGCGCGAGCGCGGGGAAGAATTGCAGGCCGCCCAGGATCAGGATGATGCCGATGAGCAGGCCGACGAAGAGCGGTGAGTCGCTCGGCAGCGTCCCGGCGGTCGGCTTCAGCTTCGGTTTGGCGGCGATGGCTCCCGCCAAAGCGATGACCGGGATCATGTAGGCGAAGCGGCCGAGCAGCATGGCGATGCCGAGCGTCGTGTTCCACCAGGGCGCGTTGGCGGTGAGGCCCGCGAAGGCGGAGCCGTTGTTCCCTGCTGCCGAGGAATAGGCGTAGAGGATCTCGGTGAGCCCGCGCGGCCCCTTGTTCAGCAAGCCCTCGAGCGCGACCGGCAGTACCGCGGCGATCGCCGAGAAACCGAGGATGGCGAGCGGCAGGATCAGCACCGCCAGCATGGCGAACTTGATCTCGCGGCTCTCGACCTTCTTGCCGAGATATTCCGGCGTGCGCCCAACCATTAGCCCGGCGACGAAGACGGCGAGCAGCGCCATCACCACCATGCCGTAGAGGCCGGAGCCGACGCCGCCGGGCAGGATCTCGCCGAGCTGCATCAAGAACATCGCGACGCCGCCGCCGAGCGGCATGAACGAACCGTGCATGGCATTGACCGAGCCGTTCGAGGCACCGGTGGTCTGCGCCGCCCAGATCGACGAGGCGGCGGCGCCGAAGCGCACCTCCTTGCCTTCCATGTTGGCGGGCGCGTCGGTAATGCCGGCCGCGATCATGGCCGGCTGCGGCGTCAATGTCTCGGAGGAGTAGATCGCGGCGGCGCCGAGGCCGACCAGGATCACCATGGCGGCGAGCAGGGCGCGCGCTTCCTTGCGGGCGCCGGCGACACACCCAAAGGCGATGACGGTGCCGAAGGCAAGCGCGTTCAGCGAGACGACCTCGATGAGGTTGGTCAGCGGCGTCGGGTTCTCGAGCGGATGCGCCGAGTTGACGTTGAACAGGCCACCGCCATTGGTGCCCCATTGCTTGATCGCCTCCTGGCTGGCGACCGGGAAGAGCGCGATGATCTGGTCGGCGCCTTCAAGTGTCTTGGCCGTGACGTTGGCGATGAGGCTCTGCGGCACGCCGGCGGCGACGAGCGCGAGCGCGGTGACGATCGAGAGCGGCAGCAGCACGTAGAGGACGCTGCGGGTCAGATCGACCCAGAAATTGCCGAGCGTCTCGCCGCGGTCGGCGGCGAAGGCACGCGCCACGGCCGCGGCCACGGCCAGGCCTGCGCCGGCCGAGACGAAGTTCTGGACGGTCAGGCCCATCATCTGGCTGAGGCTGCTCATCGTCGTCTCGCCGCCATAGGACTGCCAGTTCGTGTTGGTGACGAAGCTGACGGCGGTGTTGAAGGCGAGATGCGGCGACAGGCCGTCGAAGCCCTGCGGGTTCAGCGGCAACAACCCTTGCAAGCGCAGAAGGGCGTAGAGCAGCACGAAACCCGCTGCGCTGAAGGCGAGCACGGCGCCGGCATAGCCGAGCCAGTTCTGCCCCTTGTTCCGGTCGACGCCGAGCGCGGCGTAGAAGCCGGTCTCGACCGGTTTCAGCACGAAGTCGAGCGGCGTGCGTTCGCCCGCCCAGACGCGCGCCATATAAATGCCGAGTGGCCAGCCCACGGCCACCGTCACTGCGATCGTGAAAACGATCTCTGCCCAGCCCCGCCAGTCCATGCGAGGTCTCCTTTTTTATGTTGTTCAGAAGCGGTCGGGGCGCAGCAGCGCGGCGACCATGTAGATCGCGAGCCCGAGGGCCGCGGCGGCATAGAGCAAGGTCAGGCCCATGACGGTCAGACCTTGCGCAGCAGCGCTGCGTACCAGCCGAAGAGCGCAAAAGCTCCGGCTCCGAGCGCGAGAAAGACGATATCGGCCATGATGGATCTCCAGCCTGGTTCAGACCAGAGATGTGGTGCCGCAGCTGCTAAGCGGTCGAGCGGGAAGGACAAGCGGGAGCATAAGGGCGGCATAAAGATGCCGGCCGGAAGGACCGTATGACGACTCCCCGCATGCAAGGACGAAACCGGGCGACCTCGAGCCACCCCGGTCGTCCGGCAGTTTTACGAGAAAGGCCTCAGCTCGACGCTTCGAGCCCGGCGGTCGTGATGAAGGCGGAGAGAGCGAGGCCCGCCCAGAAGAAATCGTTGAGAACACCCTGCAAGGGTACGGCCCCCATGGTCACGGTTGAAAGGCCTCCGGCCAGGAACAACGCCGAAACCGCAACAAGGCTGCTCATGATGATCCTCCCGCATTGTGAGCCCGAACACGGCAGGGGCGATTCCGTTCCTCCGATTCGACGCGGTATCCAATGATTTGTGTTGATAGGATCGTCACACAGCTACAATGCCCGTGATGTGACGGAGTTCGGGCTGAGGAAGACAGCAATGACGCATCGTTTGACCGGCACCTGTCATTGCGGCGCAATCGGCCTCGAATTGTCTCTGCCGCGACCGCCGGAGGAGGAGATCGTCGGCGCCTGCCAGTGCTCGTTCTGCCGCAGGCACAATGCCCGGACAGTGTCTGATCCGAAGGCAAGCGCGCGCCTGATGGCCCATGAGCCGGCTCAGCTCCAGCGCTACCGCTTCGGGCTCAGCGCTTCCGACGTCGTTCTCTGCCGCCGCTGCGGTGTCTATGTCGCCATGCTGATGGTCGAGGACGGCAAGGCCTGGACCACGATCAGCATCGATGCGCTCGACGAGCGCGCCCGTTTCACCAAGCCGGCCGAGCCCCGGGATTTCAGCGGTGAAGCGCTGGAGGGACGGCGCGAGCGCCGCAAGACGCGCTGGACACCGACCGAGCTGGTCGGCTGGCCGGAGGAGGGCGGGTAGATCAGGCGGCTGGCACTGCCAGCTGCGCCAGCCGTTCTCGCACCGCGTCGGAGAACGGCCGCGACTTGCGCGTCGCCTCGTCCATCTGGACCATCACCGTGATCGCGTTGGCGACGCAGTGCTCGCCCTGGAAGATCGCCTGCTCGAGCCGGACCGAGCTGCGGCCAACCGAGGCGACGCGCGTGCCGATCTCGACCTCGCCGGGCCAGAGCAGCTCGGCTCGGAAATCCATCTCCAGCCGGGCAATGACGAAGGCCGTTCCGGGCTCGACCAGCTGACGGGCGCGATCATAGATCAGCTCGACCCGCCCGGTTTCCAGGAAAGTCGAGAACACCGCGTTGTTGATATGCCCTTGGCGATCGGTGTCGCCGTAGCGGAGCTTGTCCTGCGCCCTCAGCGGAAAATCGGTGATGGCGAGATCGTCCGGCATGGCGGGCCCTGTTCTGTGGCGGGGCCTTTCAACGCGATCATCGCGCACGAGGCAAGCTCGTCCTGCAAGCAGGGGCAGGCAAGGGTCCTTCAGGCCAGCACGTCGTTATAGTGGGGATGGCGCCGCGCCCAGTCTGCGACAAAGGAGCAGCGCGGTACGACGCATCGTCCGCTGACGCGCGCGATCCGGAAGATGCCCTCCGCCAACTGCGAGCCGAGACCACGTCCATTGAAGGCCGGCGGCACCTCGGTATGGGTCACGACGATCCGGTCGCCGTCGCTGCGATAGAGGGCGAAGGCCTGTCCGCCGGGAAAGTCGAGCTCGAACCGTCCGGTTTCCGGCCGTTCGAGCACCTGAAGCTGACCGGTTGCAATATGCTGCGCCATAACCGTTCCCCGCGGGCGCCGGCCACAGGGCACGCCATCGCCTCAACCACAATGTGGGAAGCGCGCTGCGGTTTGCCTCCGGTCGCGATCATTCCGGCTGGGAATGGCAGGGCTGTGGCTGGCCGCAGCCCTGCAAGATGTGGATCAGGACAACAATTCCTGCTCGCGCCGGCGGGCGCGCTCGACCTTGAGCTCGTCTTCCGCGCCGGTATCGACGACCTCCGTCGTGCGGTTGCGGAAGTTCCAAATCTCCTTCGCCACTTCCCAATGCTCGTGGTCGCGGCCTTCCGGCTGCCCTTGCTCCATCCAGAGCGCGTAGGCGATCTTGCGGATCTCGCGCTCCTCCTTGCCAAGATGGCTCATCTCGTCCTCCTGGTTCCGTTGCAGTCGACGAGGAAACGACGGAACGCCAGGCAGCGTTCCGCGCCTCTGAACCAATCTGTCACGGCAATGTGGCACTCGCGTGAGCCCATCGGAGGCAGCGCCCGGCTCCTTTTGGGAAGGCAACTGATCCCCGAACCGCGCGGGCGATAGCGAACCTGACTATGGCGGCGATGCTGGCTTGTCGCTGCAGCTGCTGCTCTGGGAATGGTTCGCGCTGAAGGCGCCGACGAGGGCAGGGCGGTGTGACCGCCGCTGCCCCTCGCCAATTCTTCAGGGCCCTCAGGCGGCCTTGGCCAGCGCCGGAGCAACCGTAAACGGCGCGGCCGTCTTGGCCTTGACCTCGTCGAGCGTGACGCCTGGCGCGAACTCGAGCAGGGTCAGGCCGCCCTTCACCTTATCGCAGGCCAGCACGCAGAGGTCGGTGATGATCAGGTCGACGACACCGGCGCCGGTCAGCGGCAGGGTGCAGCGTTCCAGCACCTTGGACTCGCCCGCCTTGTTGGCGTGATCCATGACCACGATGACCTTCTTGACGCCGGCGACGAGGTCCATCGCGCCACCCATGCCCTTCACCATCTTGCCGGGGATGGTCCAGTTGGCGATGTCGCCATTGGCGGCCACTTCCATGGCGCCGAGGATGGTCAGGTCGATATGGCCGCCGCGGATCATCGCGAAGCTGTCGGCCGAGGAGAAGTAGCTCGAGCTCGGCAGCGAGGTGATCGTCTGCTTGCCGGCATTGATCAGGTCCGGGTCGGCCTCGCCCTCATAAGGGAAGGGGCCGATGCCGAGCAGGCCGTTCTCCGACTGCAGCGTCACGTCGACGCCATCGGGAATATAGTTCGCCACCAGCGTCGGGATGCCGATGCCGAGATTGACGTAGAAGCCGTCCTTCAACTCCTTGGCGGCGCGGACGGCCACCTCTTCACGGGTCCAGGCCATCAGGCTGCCTCCCTCTTGCGCTCGGTGAGCTTCTCGATCTTCTTCTCGTTGATCGTGCTCTTGATGATGCGGTCGACATAGATGCCGGGGGTGTGGATGCCTTCAGGATCGAGCGAGCCGACGGGCACGATCTCCTCGACCTCGGCGACGGTCACCTTGCCGGCGGTCGCCATGTTCGGGTTGAAATTCCGCGCCGTGCGCCGATAGACGAGGTTGCCAGCGGTATCGGCCTTCCAGGCCTTGACGATGGCGACGTCGGCCCTGAGCCAGGTCTCGCGGACATAGAGCTGTCCCTCGAATTCCTCGACCGGCTTGCCCTCGGCGACGACAGTGCCGACGCCGGTTTTGGTGTAGAACGCCGCGATGCCGGCACCGCCGGCGCGGATGCGCTCGGCCAGCGTGCCCTGCGGGTTGAGCTCGAGCTCGAGCTCGCCGGAAAGGTATTGCTGCTCGAACAGCTTGTTCTCGCCGACATAGGACGCGATCATCTTCTTGATCTGCCGCGTCTCCAGCAACATCCACAGGCCAAAGCCATCGGCGCCGGCATTGTTGGAGATCACCGTCAGGTTCTTCACGCCCGAAGCGCGGACCTCCGGGATCAGGCTCTCGGGGTTGCCGGAGAGGCCGAAGCCGCCCGACATGATCGTCATCCCGTCGAACAGCAACCCATCCAGGGCCGCCGCCGGGCTGTCATAAACCTTCTGCGTCATCCGTCCCTCGTCGCTCGAGCCAGCTTGGGCGGGCTCATCCGTCACTCGTTCTGCCCGAACGGAGACGATCGGTCGACTCCGCTCAATGCGCTGTGGTGGAGCATCAATACCGGGCGTCTCGCGCTGCGTCGATGCCATCGCTGAGGCGTCTGCCATGCCGGGCAGCGCTGGTTATCTCGGTGCACCGCCGGCTGGCCGAAAGCGCCCGGCAACCCGTTCGCCGATCGTGCTCAGGCGCGCGAGGTCGACCCCGGTTTCGACTCCCTTGGCTGCGAAATGCGCGACGAGCCGCTCGGTCGCGAGATTGCCGGCTGCACCGGGCGCATAGGGGCAGCCGCCGAGACCGCCGACCGAGCCGTCGAAGACGCGCAGGCCCAGCTGCCAGGCAACCTCGACATTGGCGATGGCCCGGCCGGAGGTGTCGTGGAAATGCCCGGCCAGCATCGCGGCCGGCGCCCTTCGCAACGCTGCCTCGACCATGGCGGCCGTCCGTTCCGGCGTGCCGCGGCCGAGCGTATCGGAGAGCGCGATCTCGTGGCAGCCGAGTTCAAGCAGCTCGGCCGTGACCATCGCCACCGCCTCGGGAGCGATCTTTCCCTCATAGGGACAGTCGAGTGCGCAGGAGACATAGCCCCTGACCGGCACGCCGGCACGTTCCGCCAGCGCCATCACCGGCCGGAAGCGCGCTATGCTCTCGGCGATCGAGCAATTGGTGTTCTTCTGACAGAAGCTTTCGGATGCGGCAGTGAACACGGCGAGCGCCTGCGCGCCGGCGGCAAGCGCGGCTTCCGCACCTTTCTCATTGGGGACGAGCGCCGAGAAGACCACACCCGGTCGCCGGTCGACGCCGCGCATCACCGCCTCATGATCGGCCATCTGCGGCACCCAACGCGGCGAGACGAAGGCAGTCGCCTCGATCCGTGCCAAGCCAGCATCGGCGAGCTCGGTGATCAAAGCGAGCTTGTCCTGCGTCGCGACCTCCGCCTTCTCGTTCTGCAGCCCATCGCGGGGGCCAACCTCGACGATGACGACGTGGTCTGCGGTCATCGTCAAGCGCCGAGATAGGCCGAGCGGACGCGCTCGTCGCGCAGCAGCTCGGCGCCGGTGCCTTCGAGCGTGATCGTGCCGGTCTCGATCACATAGGCGCGGTCGGCGACCGCGAGCGCCTGATTGGCCATCTGCTCGACGAGCAGGATCGTCATCCCATCCTCGCGCAACCGGCGGATCACGGAAAAGACCTCGCGCACGATCAGCGGAGCGAGACCGAGCGAGGGTTCGTCGAGCAGAAGCAGTTTCGGGCGCGCCATCAGGGCACGGGCGATCGCCAGCATCTGCTGCTCGCCGCCGGACAGCGTGCCGGCGAGTTGGTCCTGCCGTTCGGCGAGGCGCGGAAAGATGCCGAAATAGCGCTCGATATCAGCGGCGATGCCATCCTCGTCTCTGCGCGCATAAGCGCCGAGCACGAGATTGTCGCGCACGCTCTGGTCGCCGAAGACCATGCGCCCCTCCGGCGAATGGCCGATGCCAAGCCGGACGCACTCATGGCCCTTGATGCCAGTGGTATCGCGGCCTTCGAAGCGGATCGATCCGCCAGCAACCTTAACCAGCCCGCCGATCGCCCGCATCAGCGTCGACTTGCCGGCGCCGTTGCCGCCGATCAGCGTGACGACCTCGCCTTGCCCGACCCGCAGCGAGATGCCCTTCAGCGCCTCGACCGCGCCATAGCGGACCTTGAGCCCTTCGATCGCGAGCATGGTCATGCGGCGTCTCCGGTCACGGCTGCATCATCGTCGGCACCGAGATAGGCGGTGACGACCTTGGGATCCCGTCGGATTGCCTCCGGCCGCCCTTCTGCGATCAGCGCGCCGTAGTCGAGCACCAGCACATGCTGGGAGATGCCCATGACCAGGTCCATATGATGCTCGATCAGCATCACGGTGACGCCAGCCTGCTGGATGCGGCGGATGACCTCGCCAAGCTCATGCGTCTCCTGCGGGTTGAGGCCGGCGGCTGGCTCGTCGAGCAGCAGGAGCTTTGGCTGCGAGGCGAGGGCGCGTGCGATCTCGAGCCGCCGCTGCAAGCCGTAGGGCAGGCTCTTTGCCGGCTCATGAGCGCGCTCGCCGAGGCCGAGATCGGCGAGCAGCGCCAGCGCATCGGCCCGCGCCGTGGCTTCCACGCGCCGGCTCGACGGCAGGCCGAGCAGTGAGGCGACAAAGCCGGTCTCGACATGTCGGTGTGCGCCGAGCAGGACGTTGTCGAGCGCCGAGAGTTCGCCGAACAGCTTCAGGTTCTGGAAGGTCCGCGCAATCCCGAGCGCCGCAATACGATGGGCCGGGAGGCCGGCCGTCTCGCGGCCCTCGAAGCGGATCGAGCCGCCATCGGGCGCGACATGGCCGGAGAGCAGGTTGAGCAGCGTCGTCTTTCCGGCGCCGTTCGGGCCGATCAGCGCATGGACCTTGCCGGCGCCAATCGCGAAGGAGACATTGCGGACCGGCACGATGCCGCCATAGGCCTTGTAGAGATCCTTGACGACGAGGATCTCGCCGCCAGCCGGTGCTGACGAGGCTGCCGCCAGAGCGCTGTGGCCGGGGACATCGGGCGCCACCGCCTTGCGTTGCCGCCAACGCGCCGCGAGACCGGACACCGCCCCGGCGATGCCGTTCGGCATCAGATAGAGCGAGAACAGCAGCAGCGCGCCATAGCTGAAGTGCTGCAAGGCTGGCCAGCGCGCCAGCCAGGCGTCGAGCAAGGTCAGGATGACCGCGCCGAAGAGTGGCCCGTAGAGCGAGCCCGAGCCGCCGAAGATCACCACCACCAGAAGGAAGATCGACAGGTTGAAGGTGATGAAGTCGGAGTTGAAGTACTGGTTCTGCTGCGCCACCACGGCGCCAGCGAGCGCGCAGGTCACCGCCGAGATGACGAAGGCCAGCGTCTTGGTCCGCACGACGGAGATGCCGACCGACTGCGCCGCCGGCTCTGCCATCTGCACCGCGAGGAAGGCGCGGCCATAGCGGCCGGCAAGCAGCGAGCGCAGCATCAGATGGGTCGCGATGCAGAGTGCGCCGACGAACCAGACCCAGTGCAGGTTGGTGAAGCTCGTCCCACCGATCGACGGTGCATTGATGCCGTAAAAGCCGGCCTGTCCCTTGAAGACATCAGTCCATTCCGTGGCGATCTTCTCGACGACGATGCCGAAGCCGATCGTCACCATGGCCAGACTCGGCCCCGAGACTCGCACCGACGGCATCGCGATGACGAGGCCGAAGACGGCGCCGAAGACGCAGGCCAGCGCCAGCGACAGCCAGGGGCTGAAGCCCCATTCGATATTGGCGATCGCCGCCGTATAGGCGCCGACGGCGAAGAGGCCGGCATGGCCGAGCGACTTCTGGCCGGCATAGCCGACCAGCACGTTGAGCCCGGCGGCGGCGAGATAATTCACCCCGATGGTGAACAGGATCTGCAGGTAGAAATCGTTGAAGCCGAGATAGGGCACGAGCGCGAGCGCTGCGACCAGCACCGCCACCCCGATGGCGTGGGCGAACGCGGGCATCAGATCTTCTCCACGCTGCGCGCGCCCATCAGCCCGCTCGGCCTGACCACCAGCACGATGATGATCAGCAGGAAGATGGTGATCTCGCGCAATTCGGCGCGCCAGAGCCCGACCAGCGCCTCGACCACGCCGAGCAGGAAGCCGCCGAGCATGCAGCCGCGCGGGCTGGTCAGGCCGCCGACGATCGCCGCCGAGAAGGCCTTCAGCGCGACGCCGAGCCCGATGAAGACCGAGGCCGTGGTGATCGGCGCGATCAGGATGCCGGCGAGGCCCGCCAGCGCCGAGGAGATCACGAAGGCTGCGATCACGATCATCTCGACATTGATGCCGACGATCGCCGCCGCCTGCGGGTTGAAGGCGACGGCCCGCAGCGCCTTGCCGAAGCGCGTCTTGCGCAGGACGATGTCGAGCCCGACCATGACCGCGACCGCGACGACCGCGATCAGCACCTCCTGCGGCCGGATGCCGGCCCCGGCGATGCGCCAGACATCGCTGCCGAGCGGCGAGGGCACCGCGATCGAGGCCGGGCCCCAGATCGCCAGCGCAGTGTTCTGCATGATGATGCCGAAGCCGATCGTGCTCAGCACCCAGTTGAGGCCGCCTGCACCGACGAAGGGTTTGATCGCGCAATAGTAGAGCGCGATGCCGATCGCGCCGACCACGACGACGCTGGCGACCGTGGCCAGCACATAGGCCGTCATGGTCATCTCGGCCTGGGTGAGGTTGCCGAAATGCGGCTTGCCCGCCGCCAGCAGCAAGAGCGAGACGCCGACCAGGCTGCCCGGCACGAGGAAGGCGCCCTGGCCGAAGTTGAAGGTCTTGGTCGTGGCGTAGGTGATGTTGAAGCCGAGCGCGATCAGCCCGTAGATCGCGCCCAGTGCCAGACCGCTGGCCAGAGCCTGAAGGAATGCCGTCATCGTCTCTCCGTTATGACGAACCAAGCCGTTCCAGCTTCGTCATGCTCGCCCTTGTGGCGAGCATCCACGTCTTGAACACCGCTCTCGATCGATCAAGCGAAGACGTGGATGGTCGGCACAAGGCCGACCATGACGGGACGAGTCCGATGAGGACGCTCAGCGCTTCAGATCCGCCGCCGACAGCTCCTTGACCACCGGATCATCGAGCTTGACCACGCGTCCGTCCTTCCACTGCGCCAGGTGGAAGTCGGCGACGCCGAGCGCCTCGTGCTGCTCCTTGCTGAAGGGCTTGTCATAGGCCTTGATGATGCCCTGAACCTTGCTGAGGTTCTCCAGTGTCTGCTGCAGCTTCGGCCCCTCGGTGCCGCCGGCCTGCTTGATGGCGGCGGCAATCAGCATCACCGCGTCATAGCCCTGCGCCGCCGAGACGAAGGCCGGCATGTTCGGGTGCTTGGCGACGAGGCGCTTGTGCAGCGCCGCGGCCCGGTCGCTGGCGTCCTCGGTGGTCGAGGCCGCGAAGATCGTCTTCTCGGCGAGCTTGGGCCCGGCGATGTTGACCAGCGGCGTGTTGATCGAGCCCCAGGTCGAGAGCAGGCCGGGATAATAGTCCATCTTCTCCATGCTCTTCAGCACCTGTGCCGTCGCGTCGGCGAGCGAGCCGGTGATGATCATGTCGGCGCCGGCCGCCTTCAGCTTGGCGAGCTGCGAGGTCATGTCGGTGTCCTTCGGCCCGAACTTCTCGATGCCGACCGGCTTGATGCCGTGCAGGGCGAGAATCTCCTGCAGGTCCTTGGTCGCGGCCTGGCCGTAGCCGGTGGTGTCGGCGATGATCGCGACGTTCTTGGTCTTCGAGGCCTTGACCGCATAGGCGGCGAGCAGAGCGAGCTGCTCGCGGTCGACCATCGAGACGCGGAAGATGTAGTTCTGCGGCTCCTTGGCGTAGCGGGCGGTGATGTCGGTCGCGGTCGCGACATGCGAGATCACCGGCACCTTCTTCTGCTGCGGGATGTGCAGCCAGGCGAGGGCATTGCCGGAATTGGTCGGTCCGACGACAGCGGCGACCTTCTCGTTGTCGATCAGCTCGTTCATGTTCTGGATCGACTTCGGCGGTGCGCCGGCATCGTCGCGGACAACGCCGACGAGCTTGCGGCCGAGAATGCCGCCCTGCGCGTTCAAATCCTCGATCGCGGCCTGGAAGCCGTAGAGACCCGACAGGCCGAGCTCGGCCGCGCCGGAGGCGGACTGGTCGGCATTGTAGCCGATCTTGATCTCGTTCTGCGCGAAGGCTGGCAGCGACAGCGCCATGCCAGTCGAGACCAGCAGGGCACTGAGTGTGCGGCGGGTGATGCGATTGTCCATGAACGTTCCTCCGATTGTCGTCCGCTTGATGCGGTTCTGTGGTGAGTCTTGAAAAAGGTCAGCCCTTGCGCCGCTCGGCCAGCAACTCGCGCGCCCGATCGACACGGACGTCGTGGCTGCGGGCGAGCTCGGCGGCGACCGCCTCGATCTCGGTGCCCTCGGCGCCGGCGACGATGGCGATGTTGCGGGCGTGCAGCGCCATGTGGCCGCGCTGGATGCCCTCCGTCGCCAGCGCCCGCAGCGCCGCCATGTTCTGGGCGAGGCCGACCGCAACGGTGACCTCTGCCAGCTCCTGCGCCGTCTGGACTCCAAGCAAGCGCAGCGACCATTGCGCCAGCGGATGCGTCTTGGTCGCGCCGCCGACCAGGCCGAGCGCCATCGGCAACTCGATCGAGCCGACGAGATTGCCGTCCTTGTCCTCTTCCCAGGTCGTCAGCGAGGTGTAGCGGCCGCTGCGGGCGGCATAGGCATGGGCCCCGGCCTCGATGGCGCGCCAGTCATTGCCGGTCGCGACCACGACCGGGTCGATGCCGTTCATGATGCCCTTGTTGTGGGTGGTGGCGCGGTAGGGATCGATCGCGGCGAAGGTATAGGCGTCGAGCATGCCGTCGATCATGCGTCGCCCGGAGAATTCCTTCGTCGCCAGCGCCGCCTCGGGAATGGTGACGCTGGCGCGCGCCAGCCGGAGATCGGCGAGGTTCGACAGGATGCGCAGGCGCACCGTACCGCCGGTGATGCGCTCGACGATCGGCGCGACCGTCTCGGCCATGGTGTTGACGGTGTTGGCGCCCATCGCGTCGCGGACATCGACGAGCAGGTGCATGACGACGATCGGCCCGCGCGGGGTCTGCGGGAAGACATGGACCTCGATGCCCTGGCAGCCGCCGCCGAGCGAGATCAGCATCTTGTCCTTGGCATTGGCGGCGGCGACGATCTCGGCCTGCGCCGCCAGCAGCTTGTGGCGCGCGCCTTCCGGATCACCGACGCCGAGCAGCTGGACCTGCGCCCGCATGATCGACCGATCGCTCGAGGTCCGGAAGCCGCCCGAGCCACGCGCGATCCGGGCCATGTAGGAGGCGGCGGCGACGACGGAGGGCTCCTCCACCGCCATCGGGATCAGGTAATCCTTGCCGTTGACGGTGAAGTTGGTGGCGACGCCGAGCGGCAGCTCGAAGGTGCCGACGACATTCTCGATCATGCCGTTGGCGAGATTGAGCGGCAGCGCGCCTGGTTGCGCAAGCAGAGCGCGATCGGCATCGGAGAGGCCCGCCGCGGCGACCGCCTGCGATAGCCGTTCGGCGCAGCTCAGATTGCGATAGTTCTCGATGCGCGAGTTCACCCCACGCCCGGCGGCGCTCTGCGCCTCGGCCGTCACCATGTCATGTCCTCCCCAGCCGGGGTTAATTTTGCGGCGCGCGATCGGCGGCGGCGCTTCTTCGGTTGACAAGCTCGGACAATCGCCGGAGAGCGGCAAGGCACAATTTCCGCAATGTCCCATTCTCTGTACCAGCCAGATGACTGGTACAGATGCGAGGCTTGATGGACGAGCAGACCGACAGCAACCGGACCGGTGCGATCGTTGCCCGGATCAGCCGGATGATCGATGAAGGCCTGCTCCAGCCGGGGCGACGCATGGCCTCGCTGCGGCTGGCAGCCGGCGAATATGGCGTCTCGAAGAACACCATGGTCGAGGTCTATGACCGGCTCGTCGCCGGCGGCCGCCTCGAAGCCCGTCGCGGCGCCGGCTTCTATGTCCGCGCCCCGGGACAGCGGCCGAGCGAAGCTCCGCCGCCGCATATGAGCGAGGCGATCGACATCGTCTCGCTGCTGCGCGAGCAGCTCTGCCAGGTCCATCCCGTGCGCGTCGGCGATGGTCGCCCGCCACGCTCCTGGATGGAGGATTCCGAGCTCGGGCGGCATTTGCGCCTGCGCACGGGCAAGGGCGACCTGCCGGTCGAGCACGGCTATGGCGATCCCGTCGGCTATGCGCCATTGCGCGCCCAGATCGGGCTGATGCTGGCCGAGCGCTCGATCCAGGTCTCGCCGGCGCAGATCCTGCTGACCTTCGGCGCCAACCACGCGCTCGATCTCATCATCCGCCAACTGCTGCAGCCCGGCGACACCGTTCTGGTCGACAGCCCCGGCTACTATCCGCTCTTCGGCAAGCTGAAGCTCGCCCGCATCGAGATCGCCGGCGTCAGGCGTCTTCCGGACGGGCCGGATCTCGACGATCTAGCCACCCAGATCGCGCGCCACCGGCCCAAGGTGTTCTTCACCCAGTCGCTGGCGCATAATCCGACCGGCGGCTCGATTGCCCTGCCGATCGCCCATCGCCTTTTACAGATCGCTGCCCAGCACGATCTCACCATCGTCGAGGACGATCCTTTTGCCGACGTGATGCCGGCGAGCGCGCCACGGCTCGCCGCGCTCGACCAGCTGGAGCGGGTGATCTATCTCGGCACCTTCTCGAAGACGCTCTCGGCCAGCCTGCGCATCGGCTATGTCGCGGCGAGCCCGGCGCTTGCCCGCTCGCTCGGCGACATGAAGATGCTGACCGTGGTCAACAGCTCCGGCTATCTGGAACGCCTGGTCAGCGACCTGATCGCCAGCGGCCAGTACCGTCATCACCTCAAGCGCCTCAAGGAACGCATCGGCAAGGCGACCCGCAACGCCTTCGGCGGTCTGGAGCGCCTCGGCCTGCCGGTCTTCACGCGCCAGGGCGGCGGCTACTATCTCTGGGTCGGGTTGCCGCCCGGCCTAGACGATCTCGCGCTCGCACGCCGCGCTTCCGAGCAAGGCATCTTCATCGCGCCCGGCACGGTTTTCCTGCCCGAACGGCACCAACCCGAAACCGACGAAAGAGCGGCCGGTATGCGCATCAACGTCGCCTATGCCGATGACCCCGCCTTCCTGACCTTCCTTCAGGCAGAACTGGCGAACGCGACCTAGCGTATCGGCGGCGACCGGCTATGCCAGAGCGGCATCAAAATCGGCGTCTGCCAACGAGTTCAACAGGCGATATTGCCAGGTTCGATCATCTCTACGCTGCTTAGCTGTAGAAGATGCCGCCATCCACATTGAGAGCCTGGCCGCTCACAAAGGCGGAGTCGTCTGAGGCGAAAAAGGCAACCGGCCCAACCACATCCTCCGGATCGCCGAGCCGATGCAGGTCCGTGACCTTCTCGAAATAGGCGACCCGCTCGGGATCACGCAGATTGTTCATTCCCATCTCGGTCTGGATGATGCCGGGGCAGACTGCGTTCACGGTGATGCCGTACTGCCCGAGCTCCATCGACGAGACGCGCGTGAAGCCGACGACCGCCGATTTAGATGCGGCATAGTGCGCCTGGCCCGGTCCGCCGGTGCGGGCGGCCAGCGAGGCGATGTTGACGATGCGGCCATAGTGCCGCTCGCGCATATGCGGGATCAGCGCCTGGGTCATCTGGAAGACGCCGCGTGCATTGACGGCGAGCGTCATGTCCCAGAGTTCGGGCGTCAGCTCCTCGATCGAGGCGAGCTTCAGGATGCCGGCATTGTTGACCAGCGCATCGACATGCCCGAGGCCCTGTACCGCCTCGGCGGCTGAGCGGCGGCAATCCTCCTGATCGCTCACATCGGCCACGATGGTGAGGCAACGCCGACCGCGCGCCTCGATCTCCGCTGCCGTTTCGCTCAGCGCGGCCTTCTGCGGGCCGATATCGGTCAGCGCCAGATCGTAGCCGCGCTCGGCGAGCCCCAGAGCGATAGCGCGGCCGATGCCCCGGCTGGCGCCCGTCACGATGGCATGTCTGATCATGTCTGTTCTCACTGCGGAAGCCGAAAGACGGTGCTGCCTGCGTCAGGCGGTCTTGCGCACCGGCAGGCTGTTCATCGCCTGCACGGTTTCGTCGAAGGAAACGAGGTTGGCGCCGGAGCCGAGACCGGTGGCGACGAGCGCCGCGGTCGCGGTCGCGAGCCGTGCGCATTCGGTGAGGTCCCAACCCCGGACGAGGCCGGCGATGAAGCCGCCGGAATAAGCGTCGCCGCAGCCGGTGGTGTCGCGGACCGCGATCTCGAAGGCCGGCATCGTGAATTGCTGGCCATCCCGCGTCATGATGAAGGAGCCGTCGCCGCCCAGCGATATCGCGCAGGCGCCAGCTCCCCGGTCGAGGAAGAAACGGGCGCAGGCGGCCGGATCATGCGTGCCGACCATCACGGCCGTCTCGTCGATGCTCGGCATGAAGAAGTCGACCTCGGGCAGCAGCGGCTCGAGGAGCGCCAGGGTTTCGGGCCGTGCCGAGATCAGGTCGAGCGTGGTCGCGCGTCCGGCCTTGCGGGCGTCGGCGAGCAGGGCGCGGGAGGGCTCGCCATCCATCGCCAGCAGCGAGCCGACGCCGCCGAGATGGACGATCCGCCCCTGACAGGCGCGTGCTTGCGCGGCGGGAGAGATGCGCCAGCGGGCCGAGGCGCCGCGGGCATGGAGGGCAGGGCGCGAGCCATCCGGCCGGATCGGCAGGATCGTGGCGGAGGTCGGGCTGCCGGCAAGGCGCTCCATCACCGACACGTCGATCCCGTCGCGCCGCAGCGCATCCAGCATCCAGTCCGCCTTTTCGTCCTCGCCGACTGCGCCGACAGCGAGCGCCGTGAGGCCCAGCCGTGCGCAGGGAACGACCGTCCCGCCGGCGGTCCCGGCGACGGTAAGGCGGATCTCGTCGATCAAATAGCGCGTGCCGGCCGGTGGAATCTCTGTGACCGGCACGCCCAGGATATCGAGGATGTAGGAACCGCAGACGCTGACATCGTGGGTGGGCGACATGGAGGCTTTCTCGGACGGGAAGAGGAGTAGCGGTGCAGGCGGCCTTGTCAGGCGGCGCTGCCAGAAGCCGCTGCGAGCGGGTTCCTGTCGCGCAGGCCGTATTGGCCCCAGCGCCTCAGGATGCTGTCGATCTCCACGTCCGGAAGGAGTGGCGGTGTGCCGATCTGCAGGCAGCCATGGTACTGCTTCGCCAGGGTCTCGACCTCGATGGCGAGCCACATCGCCTTGCGTAGGCTGACTCCGGTCGCGATCAGCCCGTGATGGGCCAGAAGGCAGGCACGTCGGTCGGCCAGCGCCTCGAGCGCCAAATGGGACAGCTCGGCTGTGCCGTACTGGGCATAGGGCGCGCAGGGTATGTCGTTCCCGCCGCCGGCGGCGATCATGTAGTGGATCGCCGGGATGCTCTTCTGCATGATCGCCAGGATCGTGCAGTAGGCCGGATGGGCGTGGACCACCGCGCCCGTCTCCGGCTTCGCCTTCAGGATGTCGAGATGGAAGCGCCACTCCGTCGAGGGCACATTGCCCTCCCGCGCCGTCCAGCCGCCATCCCAAGCCATGAAGACGATGTCCTCGGGTGTCATCTGGTCATAGGGCAGCCCGGAGGGCGTCAGCAGGATGCCGCCATCGACGCGGACGCTGATATTGCCCGACGTGCCCTGGTTGATGCCCGCCGCCGTCATCTCGCGGCAGGCCATGACGATGGAGTGCCGCAAGTCGCGGTCGTCCCGGTTCGTTCCCATCCCGCGAAGCCTCCCTGGTCCGGTGATCGCCTTACTAGGTTGACGATCTGTTCTGTATTTCAGAACACAATTCTATTTTGATAAAAGCGCATAAAGCCTGTCAATGCCGGCGCGCACGGCTTTACGCGATGGTCAGCGGGAAACGTCGATCACGACGCGGCCACGGATCTTGCCGGCGACGATGTCCTCCGCCAGCGCCGGCAGGGCCGACATCGGCTCGACACGGGCGATCCGGCCGAGCTGTGCCTTGTCGAGGTGATTGGCCAGCGTTTTCCAGGCGCGATCGCGCTTTGCAGCCGGCGCCATCACGCTGTCGACGCCGAGAAGGCTCACGCTGCGCAGGATATGCGGTGCGACGCTCGCCGGAAGGTCCATGCCGCCCGCCAGCCCACAGGCCGCGACCGCCCCGCCATAGGCCGTCTGCGCCAGCACATTGGCCAGGGTCGTCGATCCCACCGAATCGACCGCGCCGCCCCAGCGCTCCTTCTGCAGCGGCCCGCCCTTTTCGGCGAGAGCCGCGCGCTCGACGAAACCGGTGGCGCCCAGCTCGGACAGATAGGCGTGCGTCTCGGGCCTGCCGGTCGCCGCGGTGACCGTGTAGCCCTTGCGGGCGAGAAGGCTGACCGCGGTCGAGCCGACGCCGCCGGCCGCGCCCGTCACCAGCACCTCGCGCCCGCCGGGGACGATCGCCCCCCAATCCTCGAGCGCGTCGACGCAGAGCGCGGCCGTATAGCCGGCGGTGCCGATGCCCATGGCCTCCTCGAAGGTGAAGGCTTCGGGCAGCCGTGTCAGCCATTGCGGCTTGAGCTTCTGGAAGCGCGCATAGCCGCCCCATTCGGTCTCCGAAAGTCCCCAGCCATTGACCAGCACCTTGTCACCGGGCCTCCAGTCCGGGGAGCGGCTCTCGACGACCGTTCCGGCCAGGTCGATGCCTGCCACCATCGGTAGCCGCCGCGCGATCCGGCCCTTGCCGCTGATCGCGAGCCCGTCCTTGTAGTTCAGCGTCGAGAAGGTGATCTCCACCAGCACGTCGTGATCGGGAAGATCGGCGAGCGAGAGGTCCCGGAACTCGGCGCGCGGGCGCCCCTCATGGTCGACGATCATCATGGCCCGGAAGCTGTCGTTCATGGTTCGGCCTTTCCGCGGATGGAGCGGGTTCGTTTCGGGTGATGCGCTCGCGCCGGGCGGAGCGCCGGAGTGGTGTCAATGCCGAGGTCGGTGGCCGAGCGTCGCGCTGATCGACTGTGCCGCCTTCCGGACCTCTTCTGAAAACTGTTTCAATTCCTTGCGCTTCAGCCGGGAGTCGGGTCCCGATATCCCGATCGCGCCGACGACCTCGCCGGCCTGGCTGAGGATCGCGCAGGCGCAGGCCGCGATGCCGTCGCGCCATTCCCCCTGCAGGACCGTGGCGTAGCCCTGCTGCCGGACCTGCCGGATATCGGCCATGAGTTCCTCGAGCGTCACGCGCGTCGTTGCAGTGTAGCGCTTGAAGAGTGGCCGGAACCGTTCGAGAGCCTCGTCGGGTTCATGCGCCAGCATGGCCTTGCCCGTCGCCATGGCGAAGGCCGGCGCGCGCATGCCGACGCTGGTATGGGCCCTGATTTGATGCTTGCTCTCGATCTTGTCGACATAGACCACGTCGGTGTCGTCGAGCACGGAGAGATGAACCGTCTCGCCGGTCGCCTGGGCCAGCGTCTCCATGGCCGGGTGGGCGATGGCGACGAAGTCCAGTCGCTTGACGACGTAGCTGCCGAGTTCCCAGATCTTCAGCGTCAGCTCATAGGTGCTGCTCGGCGGGGGCGCCTGCCTCACGAAGCCCTGCGTCTGGAGGGTTGCCAGCAAACGATGCACGTTGCTCTTGGTCAGGCCGAGCTCGCCCGCGAGATCCGTGATGCCGCGAGGCTTGCTGCTGCGTGCCAGAACCTCGAGAAGCCGCAGCCCCTTGGTGAAAGCCTTGTCCATCGTGAAGTTCGATCCTCTGAGCCGGGCTTATCTCTAGCCCCGGCCATACGCGACGGGAAGGCGGCCGCCCATCGGGACCCGGCCGCTTTCCGCCAGCCGGCTATTTCGCCAGCAACGCGTTGAGCTTCTCCTGGCCGTGCTCCTCGTTTGTCGAGCGGCCATCGGGCGAGGCGGCGCCCCAGTAGTCCGGGCTCCATTCGATCGCCTGAGCCAGATTCTTGGGGTTGTTCGCCCAGTAGACGCTGGTCTTCGGGTCGGCTGCGTCGAACACGACGGAGGAGGGCAGGGCGACCGGGAAGTTCGAGGTCAGCTCGGCCGCGCGCTTGGGGTCGAGCCGCCAGGACAGCACCTTCAGGGCGTTGTCATAGTTGGGCGCCCCCTTCGGGATCGAGAAGAAGTCGTAATAGACGAAGCCCTGGTTCCAGGTCAGCCCGACAGGCGCTCCCTCGAGGGCGAATTTACTCATCGAGCCGGTATAGGCCATGCACATGTCGGCCTCGCCATCCAGCAGCAGCTGTGGTGGCTGCGCGGCGGTCGTCCACCATTTGGTCACATGGGGCTTGATCTCGGCGAGCTTCTTCAGCGCCCGCTCCATGTCGATCGGATAGAGCTTGTCCTTCTGCACGCCATCGGCCATCAGCGCGGCCTCGAATGTGAAGCGCGACCAGGCGGGCATGCAGCGCCGGCCCGGGAACTTCTTGACGTCCCAGAAATCAGCCCAGCTCTGCGGCTCGCTGCCGCTCTTGTACTTGTCCTTGTTCCAGGCGAGGCCGACGCCGATGACCTGCAGGGCGACGCCCTTGGGCCGCTTGAGGTTGTCCGGCATCGCCGCCAGCGTGGTCTGGGCGGATTCCGAGAGCTTCTTGTAGTCGATCTCGGCGAGGCAGCAGTCACCGAGGAGCTTGGTCTCCTGGTCGAAGATGAAGGCGAGGTCCCAGGCTGCCTTCCCGGCGTCGGCCTGGGCCTTCAGCCGCGGCCCGCTCCGCGCCTCCTGCACGGTCACGACCTTGATGCCCGTCGCCTTCTCGAACGACCCATACATGATCTTGCGCAGGGCTTCGCCATAGGCGCCGCCCGGGTCCTGCACGATCACCTCCTTGCTCTGGGCCTGAGCACCCTGGGCCAGGCCCAGCGGCGCTGCCATCGCGGCCAACGCGGGGAGCACCCGCCAGATCGTCATGCGTTGCGTCATGGTCTTCATCCCTCCCGTTTCTGATTGATTGCGCCTCAGGCACCCGTACGTGACCGGGCGAGTACGGGCCCAGCGAGCGCGAGCCCGATCACGACCAGCAGGACCTCGAGCGAGGAGACCACCGCCAGCACCGGATTGAGCTGGTAGTTGATGTCGGCCCAGAGCATCAGCGGCAGGGTCTTCAGCTGCGCGCTCGACAGGAACAGCGACAGCACCAGCTCGTCGAACGAGTGCAGGAAGGCGAAGAAGGCCGCGGCCGCGAGCCCCGGTGCGATCGCCGGCAGCGTCACCGTGCGAAAGACGGTGAGCGGGGAGGCGCCATGCACGGCAGCCGCTTGTTCGAGGCGCTTGTCGACGCCCTGGAGCGCCGCCGAAACGATAATCACGACGAGTGGAATGCCGCCGATCGCATGGGCCGAGGCGAGCCCCCAGATCGTCCCCACGAGATCGAAGCGCAGGAACAGGCTGTAGAGTGACAGGCCGAGCACCACCGGCGGCACGATGGCCGGGCTCACGAGCAGGAGCATGATGACCGACTTGCCGCGGATGTTGCTGCGCACGATCCCCATCGCAGCGGAGGCCCCGAGCACCACCGAGATGACGGCCGACGCGGCAGCGATCACCGAGGATTTCCAGAAGGCCTCCATCCAGTTCGGATCGGAGAAGAACTTCTCGTACCAGCGCAAGGAGAAGCCGGGCGGCGGGAAGGTGAGATAGGAGGCGCTGCTGAACGAGATCACCATCACGACCAGGATGGGTAGGATCAGCGTCGCGATCACGCCGCCGCCGAGGATGATGACGGTCCAGCGTCCCCAACCGGGATGCAGCCGGCTCAGCAGCCGCAGGATGGGCCAGCCGATTCGGTCAGTGATCCCGGCGAAGAGACGCTGCCGTGGAGCGGCTGCCTCCCGGCTCGTGCCGGTGCGCGCCTGCCCCTCCGCGAACTTGCCGCCGCCCCAGATGAACTCGAAGCCGAGGACATGGCCGGCGAGGCCGACGAAGAGCAGAGTGATGACCAGGAGCACCACGGCGAGCGCCTGGAGAAAGCCCTCGCTGCTGATGAAATCAGCCTGTTGCACGATGTGCATGGCGAACATCTGGTCGCCCGGCCCGCCGAGCAGTGTCGGCGTGATGAAGAAGCCGAGCGCGGCCACGAAGACGAGCAGGAAGCCGGCCCCCATTCCGGGCAGGGTGAGCGGCAGAAGGATGCGCCAGAACGTGGCGATCGGCCCAGCGCCGGACGCCTGTGCGGCGCGCGGCAGCGCCGCGTCGAGGCGCGAGACGCTGGAATAGATGCTCAGCACCATGATCGGCAGCAGGACCGCCGTCATGCCGAGCAGGACCGTGCCGCGATTGAAGAGAAGCTGGGCCGGCTCGTCGAGGAGGCCGAGCCCGGTCAGGAGCTTGTTCACCGGACCGTTGCGGCCGAGCAGCACCATCCAGGCATAGGTCCGGATCAGGACCGCGATGAAATAGGGCAGGATCACGCCGGCCGTGATCAGGGTCCGGGTCATGCCGGAGGTGCGCCGGATCAGAAGCGCCGTCGGATAGCCGAGCAGCAGGCACAAGGTCGCCACTGTGAGGGATATCTGCATCGTCCGGACGAGCGAATCCCAGTAGAGCGGCACCAAGAACACCCGCTCGAAGAACGTCGAGACCGTCGGCCCGCTGACACTGAGGCGGACGAGGTCGATGACAGGCAGCAGATAGATGAAGCCGAGGAAGAGCGCGGCCGGCAGCAGAAGCAAAGCGGGATTGGAGAGCCTTCCGGCAAGACCAGTTCGCCCGTGGCGAGGGGCAGTGGCGGCGAGGACGCTCACGACAGTACCCAGCAATCGGCGGCGCCCCAGCTGACATGCAGGCGGTCCTCGATCGCCGGCAACGCCCGGACCGCCGTGTCCGTGCAGCGGATCAGCAGCGTCTCTCCGCTGTCGGTGCGGGCCTCGATCCGCAGGACCTCGCCGAGGAACAGAGCGGAGGTCACCGTGACCGGCATCGTGTTCGGTCCGGGCGCATCAGCGATGGCGATCCGCTCGGGCCGCACGAGCACGGTAGCGCGCCCGACCTCGATGCCGTGCCCGGCATCGGCCTCGAAGACGTAGCCGGCGCGATTGCGCAGCGCCATCACCCCGCCGCGCCGCTGGATGATCTCCGCCTCGATCAGGTTGCTCTCGCCGACGAAGGAGGCGACGAAGCGGTTCTGCGGATGCCGATAGATATCGACCGGAGTGCCGATCTGCACGATCCGCCCGGCGTCCATGACCGCGATGCGGTCGCTCATCGTCAGCGCCTCGCCCTGGTCGTGGGTGACGAATAGGATGGTGCTGCCGATCGCCCGGTGCAGCTCGCGGATCTCGATCTGGATGGATTCCCTCAGCCGCCGGTCGAGCGCGCTCAGGGGCTCGTCCATGAGCACGATCTTCGGGCGCCGGACGATGGCGCGGGCGATGGCGACGCGCTGCTGCTGGCCGCCCGACATCTGCGAGGGCGTCTTCGCGGCATGCTCGGACAGGCGCATGATCTCAAGCGTCTCGGCGACGCGGCGTTCGGCGGTCGCGCGGTCGAAGCCGGCCATGCGCAGCGGGAACGCCACGTTCTGCGTGACCGTCATGTTGGGAAAGAGCGCGTAGCTCTGGAAGACCATGCCGAAGCCGCGCTTATGGGTCGGGACATGGTCGATCGGCGCGCCGTCGACATGCATCTGTCCGCCATCGAGCGTCTGGAATCCGGCAAGGAGATTGAGCAGCGTCGTCTTCCCGCTGCCCGAGGGACCGAGCAGGGTGATGAACTCGCCGGGCAGGATGTCGAGAGAGATGCGGTCGGCGGCACGGAAATCGCCGTAGTTCTTGACCACGTCGCGCAGGACGATGCCCGAGCCGATCGAGCCCTGCGCCCTTGCCGCTCCCGACTGTTTCGCCCGCGCCGGCTGCTCGGCGCGAGACGCCAGTTCAGTCGCCATAGCGTTTCTCCCAGAGTTCTAAATTATAGAACGCTATTCTGTTTCTTTTAAATAAGGAGCTTGCCAGAGGCGCTGTCAAGCAGTCTCATCGGGATACGGCGAAGGGTGGCAGACGCTGCGTAAGGGTCGTTGCTGCGTCATATTGACATCGCGCGCCGCGGGCCGATAGGCTCATTTTTAGAATATTATTCTATATTATAGAACGACCGCGCGATAGTGTGGTCGATACCGAAGGGAAGGGATGCGCAATGGACCTGCGGGGCATGGCGAGCCGTGTCGAGGCGGGAATGCAGCTCGCGCTGCCGGTCGACTACGCGGGGGTCTCGATGGCGATGACCCGGGCGCTGATCGACCATGGCGCCGGCGATCTCGATCTCTTCTGCGTTCCGACCGGAGGGCTGCAGGTCGACCAGCTCGTGGGCGCCGGGCTCGTCCGCTCGGTCGAGACCAGCGCGGTCTCGCTCGGCGAGGCGGGTGGCGCGCCGCGTTTCAATCAGGCGGTCGGGGAAGGGCGGATCGCGCTCAAGGACGCGACCTGCCCGGCCATCCATGCCGGGCTGATGGCCGCCCAGAAGGGCAACCCCTTCCAGCCGCTGCGCGGCATCATCGGCAGCGACATCCTGCGCTTCCGGCCGGACTGGCGGGTGATCGACAATCCCTTCGCCGACGGCGGCGATCCGATCGTCCTGATCCCGGCGGTGCGGCCTGACATCGCACTCTTCCATGCGCCGGTGGCGGACCGCCATGGCAATGTCTGGATCGGGCGGCGGCGCGAGCTCGCGGCGATGGCTTACGCCGCGGAACAGACCCTGGTCACGGTCGAGCGCATCGTCGACGAGAACCTGCTCGGCAGCGAGATGAGCGCGGCCGGAACCCTGCCGGCGCTCTACGTCACCGAGATCGCGGTCGCGCCCCGTGGTGCCTGGCCCTATGGTCTCTGGGGCGAGTATCCGACCGATACGGCCGAGATCCAGCGCTACGCGAAGGCCGCCCGGACGCCGGAAGGCTTCGCCGAATACATGGCTGGATTGCCGGGTAATCGGAGCCGGGAGCTGGCCCGATGACGGACGTGCATCCTCGCGAGATCCTGATCGCCAGCATCGCCCGCCTGCTCGACGGCGTCCGGCATGTCGCCGTGGGCGCGTCGTCGCCGATTCCCGCTGCCGGCGCGATGCTGCTGCGGGCCTTGAAAAAGCACGCCGGTGCGCCTCCGGTCAGGATCTCCATCCTCGGCTCGGTCGAGCACAACTTCTTCACGAACGGCTCGGCCGAATTATTCGACTGCGCCGGCCAGGGGCGGATCGATGCCTTCTTTCTCGGCGGCGGCCAGATCGACGGGCAGGCCAATATCAATCTCGTGGGCATCGGCGATTACCCGGCAACGGCGCCGCGTTGGCCGGGCTCGTTCGGGTCGGCCTATCTCTATTTCGTCGTTCCGCGCGTCATCCTTTTCCGCGAGGAGCACAGCCCGCGGGTCTTCGTCGAGAAGGTCGATTTCATCAGCGCGCCCGGGACGAGCGAGGCCGGCGTCCATCGCACCGGCGGACCGGTGGCGCTGCTGACCGGCAAGGCCCTGTTCAGCTTCGACAAGAGCCGGTCTGGCTTCACCCTGGAGAGCCTCCATCCTGGCCACGATCTGAACGAGGTCAAGCAGGCGACGAGCTTCGCGTTCAGGCATGCCGAACGCCCTGGCCAGACCGAGCTGCCCGACCCGGCAACCCTCGCTCTCCTGCGCGGACAGGTCATGGACGAGCTCGCGGAAACCTATCCGGAATTCGCCAACCAGATGCGGCAAGAGGTCTGCGCATGACGCGACTGCCCAGCCGAGACAGCCAGCAGGACAGGACAGGACATGAATTCTCGCATCGGCTCCCTGGCCAAGATCAAGGTCATCGACGCCAGCCGCGTTCTTGGCGGCCCCTATGCCGGCCAGATCCTCGGCGACCATGGCGCCGACGTCATCAAGATCGAGCCCCCGACGGGCGACGAGACACGCGGCTGGGGACCGCCCTTCCTCGATGACGCCGCCAGCTATTTTCTCGGCGTCAACCGCAACAAGCGCGGCATGGCGCTCGACCTGACGCAGGAGGCCGGCCGCGAGCTGCTCCTGCGCCTGCTGGAAACCGCGGATGTCTTCATCGAGAACTTCAAGACCGGCACGCTCGATCGCTGGGGCCTCGGCCGGGCGGAACTGGAGCAGCGTTTCCCGCGTCTCGTCCATTGCCGCGTCTCGGGCTTCGGCGCCGACGGGCCGCTCGGCGGCCTACCTGGCTACGATGCCGCGATCCAGGCCTCGGCCGGCATCATGAGCGTCAACGGCGAGCTCGGCGGAGCGCCGCTGCGGGTCGGGCTCCCGGTCGTCGATATGGTGACAGGGCTCAATGCCGTGATCGGCATCCTCATGGCGCTGCAGGAGCGGGCCTCGAGCGGGAGAGGGCAGTTCGTCGAGGCGACGCTCTATGATTGCGGGGTTTCGCTGCTGCATCCCCACCTGCCGAACTACTATCTCTCGGGGAAGGTCGCGGGGCGTTCCGGCAACGCCCATCCCAACATCACCCCGTATGATGTGTTCGCCGCGCGCGACGCGCCGCTATTCCTCGCCGTCGGCAACAACCGGCAATTCGCCACGCTGTGCCAGGTCATCGGCCGGCCGGCGCTGGCGGAAGACCCGCGCTATGCGGCCAACAAGGATCGCAACAGCAACCGCGACTCGCTCAAGGCCGAGCTGGAAGAGGCAATGACGGGTTTCGATTGCGGCCCGCTGGCCGAGCGCCTGATCAAGTCCGGCGTGCCCTGCGGCGCCGTCCGCACGATCGATCAGGTGATGGCCGACCCGCATACGCACCATCGCGAGATGGTGGTCGACATCGGCGCCTACCGCGGCACCGGCAGCCCGATCAAGCTGTCGCGGACCCCGGCCTCCTACCGCCTGGCCCCGCCACGCTTCGGCGAGCACACTGCCGCGATCCTCGACGAGGTCGGCGTGCAGGGCGATCTCTTCGCCGACGTGTTGCCGGGCTTCGAGGCGGACGCGGACACGACCGCCCGGCAGCAGAAGGTGCGCCGATGACCTCGGTTCAGCGCTATCCCCATTGCAGCCATTGGGGCGCCTATACTATCCTGGTGGAGGATGGCCGGATCACCGGAATCGAGCCCTTCGAGCATGATCCCTCACCCTCGCCGATCAACCAGTCGGTCCGCGACTGGGCGAGCCCGGAACGCCGCGTCCTGACGCCGCTGGTCCGTTCCGGCTGGTTGGAGGGCCGCGAGAACAGCGATCGACGGGGCAGGGGCCGCGACAGGTTCGTGCCGGTGAGCTGGGAGGAGGCGAACTCTCTCGTCGCCGACGAGATCCGGCGCGTCTCGGAAACCTTCGGCAATGCCTCGATCTTCGCCGGCTCCTATGGCTGGACGAGCTGCGGGCGCTTCCATCATGCGCCCTCGCTGCTTAAGCGCATGCTGAACCTCGTTGGCGGCTATACCGGCCATGTCGATACCTATTCGATCGCGGCCGGCCCGGTGATCCTGCGTCATACGCTGGGCGATGCCGGCGCCTGCGGCGGCCAGGCCAATACGCTCGACACCATCGCGGAGCATACCGAGACGCTGCTCGTCTTCGGAGCGCTCTCGCCGCGGACGGCCCAGAACGAGGCCGGCGGCATCGCGAGCCACGCCCTCGAGACCCATCTGCGCAAGATCGCCGAAAGGGGCGTGAAGGTCATCCTCATCTCGCCGCTCCGCGACGACGTTCCAGATTGGCTGAACGCCGAATGGTGGCCGATCCGGCCGAACACCGACGCGGCGCTGATGCTCGGACTCGCCGGCGAGATCCTGAAACAGGGGCGGTATGACCGCTCCTTCCTCGCGCGCTGCACGAGCGGCTCCGAGCGGCTCATCTCCTATCTCGACGGCAGCCAGGACGGGGCTGTCAAGGATGCGGCCTGGGCAGCCGGCATCACCGGGCTGGAGGCGAGCTCGATCGCGGAACTGGCGCGGCGGCTCGTCGAAACGCGCTCGATGCAGACCGTGAGCTGGAGCCTGCAGCGGGCTCATCACGGCGAGCAGCCGTTCTGGGCGGCGCTGGCGCTGGCGGCGATGACCGGCCAGATCGGCCTCCCGGGTGGCGGCGTCGGCTATGGCTATGCGTCGCTCGGAGGCGTCGGGGCGCCGATCAATCTCGGCAAGTCGCCGGCGATGTCGCAATTACGCAAGCCGCTGGAGAGCTTCATTCCCGTCGCCCGGATCAGCGACATGCTGCTTCGTCCGGGCAGCACGTACACCTATGAGGGCGAGACCCGGACCTATCCTGATGCACGGCTGGTCTACTGGGCGGGCGGCAACCCCTATCACCACCATCAGGACCTCAACCGCCTCGCCGAGGCCTGGACGCGGCCGGAGACAATCATCGTCCAGGACCCGATGTTCACGGCGACCGCCCAGCGGGCCGATATCGTGCTGCCGGCCAACACCTCGATCGAGCGCAACGACATCGCGGGTAACAAGCGCTCCGATTGCATCATCGCCATGCACAAGGCGATCGGGCCGGTGGGGGAGTCCCGCTCCGATTTCGCGATCTTCCGGGGGATCGCAGAACAGCTCGGTGTTGGGCCGGCTTTCGACGAAGGGCGCGATGAGATGGGCTGGCTGCGCCATCTCTATGACCTGACGCGCACCGACGCCGCCGCGCGCCTCGGCTTCGAGATGCCGGATTTCGATACGTTCTGGACCCAAGGCTACGCCCATTGCCCAACGCAGGCGAAGGTTACCTATCTATCCGAGTTCCGCGAACGGCCCGAGGACCACGCCCTCGACACCGAGAGCGGGCGGATCGTCCTCGGCAGCAAGACCCTGGACGCGCTCGGCTATGATGATTGTCTCGCTCATCCGGCCTGGATCGAGCCGGTGGAATGGCTCGGCGCGGCGGATGCTGCCGACCAGTTCCACCTGATTTCGCATCAGCCGGAAGGACGGCTGCACAGTCAGCTCGAGACCAGCGCTGCCAGCATGGCCACGAAGCGCGGCGGCCGCGAGCAGGCGCGCCTCCACCCGGAGGATGCTGCCGCGCTCGGCATCGCCGACGGCCAGACCATCCGGCTCTGGAACGAGCGCGGGGCCTGCCTCGCGACCGCCTGGCTCACCGAGGGGGTTCGGCGGCGGGTCGTTGTCCTGCCGACAGGCGCCTGGTTCACGCCAACAGGCAATAGCAGGCTCGACATCGCCGGCAATCCGAATGTCCTGACCGTCGATATCGGAACCTCCGCCTTCGGCCAGGGCTGCTCGGCCCATACCTGCCTCGTCAGGATCGAGCGCTATGAGGGCGCGGCTGGAGATGCGGTGGAGCGCTATCGCGAGCAGATGGAGCGTCTGGTCGCCGTCTAGCCCCGCGTTTTTACAAAGACACGCGCGCCGCCCCCGTGCGGCGGTTGAGATTCGCGCAAGAGAGGAATCGCCAACATGACACAGCCCGCCATCAGCCGCTTCCCGGTTCCCGAGATCGGCACGCTGCCGGCCGACATCCGTGAGCGGATTCTCGCCGTGCAGGAGAAGTCCGGTTTCGTGCCGAACGTCTTCCTGACCCTGGCCCATCGCCCGGATGAGTTCCGTGCCTTCTTCGCCTACCATGATGCGCTGATGAACAAGGCGGAAGGGCTCACCAAGGCCGAGCGCGAAATGATCGTGGTCGCGACCAGCAACGCCAATCAGTGCCAATACTGCGTCGTCGCCCATGGCGCGATCCTGCGCGTGCGGGCGAAGAACCCGCTGATCGCCGATCAGGTGGCCGTCAATTATCGCAAGGCCGACATCACGCCGAGGCAGCGGGCGATGCTGGACTTTGCCATGAAGGTGTCCGCCCGGGCCTACGAGGTTGGCGACGACGATATCGCCACGCTGCAGAACCACGGCTTCAGCGAGGACGACGCCTGGGACATCGCCGCCATCGCCGCCTTTTTCGGGATGTCGAACCGCCTCGCCAACGTGACCAGCATGCGCCCGAACGACGAGTTCTACGCGATGGGCCGGTAGGGCATAGCCGTGATCGTGCCGAGCGGTCGCAGGTCGCGCAGAAGACAGCAGCGGCTCGATTGGGAAGCCGCGAACCTTGGCGTCCGATCGGCATGGCGTCAGCGAGAAGCATGATGGCGGAAGGGGTGTCTGTTTCCGTCGAACCCAACCGCGTCCAATCCCGTCCAAAAACCGCAACCAAAGAGGATAGTTAGGCTAGTTAGTTCGTCCAATCCCGTCCATTGAAATTCAGCCAAATCCGACGTACAGATGTGGGTCAAGATGTGGGTTGATTGAGTTCGAATTCCATTTCGCCAGGGACTTCAATGGCCATCGAACGACTTACCGCGCTCGGCATATCCCGCCTGAGCAAGCCGGGCATGTATGCTGATGGCGGCAACCTCTGGCTACAAGTCTCGCCCGCCGGAACGCGGTCCTGGTCGATCAGGTTCACAATCAACGGCAAGGCTCGACAGATGGGCATTGGCTCCGTCCTCGATGTCTCGCTCAGCGAAGCGCGCAATATGGCGAGGGAGGCTCGCCGACTGCTCAACGCGGGCGAGGATCCGATCGAAGCGCGGAAGGCTCGACTAGAGGCCCAGCTCGTCGCTGATGCAAAAACGTTGACGTTCAAAGATGCGGCGGAACGCTACCTCGCATCCCACAAGGCGGGCTGGAAGAGTGAGAAGCACGCTGCACAGTGGCAGGCAACGCTTTCAAAGTTCGCCTATCCCGTTTTTGGCGACCTCTCCGTCGCTGCAATCGATACCGGCCTCGTGCTCAAGGCTATCGAGCCCATCTGGAAATCGAAGGCCGAGACGGCATCGCGGGTGAGGGGCCGCGTCGAATCCATTCTGTCGTGGGCGACGGCGCGTGGTTACCGCAGCGGACCGAATCCTGCCGCTTGGCGTTCGCATCTCGACCGTCTGCTTCCGGCGAAGACGAAGGTAGTCAAGGTGAAGCATTTCGCCGCCATGCCATTCGATGATCTGCCGGGGTTTATGGCCGAGCTCCGCTCGAAAGACTTCGTGTCCGCACGCGCGCTAGAATTCACGATCCTCTGTGCCTCGCGCACTGGCGAGACGATCGGGGCGCGGTGGAGCGAGATCGACCTTGATCAGGCGCTATGGACCCTCCCCGGCGAACGGATGAAGGCAGCGAAGCCCCATCGCGTCGCGCTGTCTGAGCGCGCGATTAAGATTTTGAAGGGTCTGCCGCGAGAGGGGCAGGGCGACGGCTATATCTTCATGGGATCCCGACAAGATCGCCCTCTATCGAACATGGCGTTGCTGGAAGCGCTTCGTGGCATGCGCCCGGATGCCGGACTGACGGTTCACGGCTTCCGATCGTCATTTCGAGATTGGGTCGCTGAGTGCACGTCGTTTCCGTCCGAAGTGGTCGAGATGGCGCTGGCACACCGAGTGTCCGACGCGGTCGAGGCCGCATATCGGCGTGGCGATTTACTTGTGAAGCGGAGGCGACTGGCGGAGGCATGGTCGGGCTTCTGTGGGGCCGAGCTGGCATCGGCAGGGAAGGGTGGCAGGGTCGTCGCGATCGGTAAAAGGGCCTAGCTGCGACAACGCGCCGCATCGATGATCGCGTCCGGAAGAGGCTCTGCGGGACCGTTTTTAGGGGGCAGGGAGCCCCCATTTTCGTGCCCATTTTCGGCACCTCGGAACGCCCCCTAAAGCAGAATAGTGCCTACTGCTGTTGAAGTATAGAAAATGCGTTTCGCATTACAACGCGACATTTAAATTCTTTTAATTTTGCGTATAGCGACAATTTTGCGTCCGCAGTCAAAATACTTTCTCAATCTTTTCAAGTTAATTTGAATCACTCATATTTGAACGCATCCAACCGTGATCGGTGAAAGCCGACGTAATTCGGAGATGCGCATCATGAAAGTACTCAGACTTCCGGAAGTTATCACGATATCGGGTTACCAAAGATCATCAGTACTTGCGAAAGCGAGAACTGGGGAGTTTCCCGCGCCGATCCGGCTTGGCCCGAACTCGATCGGCTGGATCGAGAGCGAAATCCTCGACTGGCTCAGAGAGCGGATGGCCGCACGCGACGCCAGCGCGAAAACCGTCAATTCTGGCATGATCGAGCCCGCATCGGCGCCCTTCCCGAAGAAGCGCCGTCAGGAGGTCGACCGCGCCGACGAAGCCGCAGCGGCTGGCCGCCAGCGTCCGGCGTGAGGGGGCGCTCATGACCGACAAACTGGACGCCGTAGACGAGACCTTTCGGGCGTACCAACGGCCCCCGAACAACCTGCGCCCCGAAGTGGCTGCGACAGTCATCGGGATCAACTTTGGGAGGGCACTGCTGGTGGACGCTGCGACTGTTGCGCGCGGCCCAGCCATATTGATCCGCGCCGCCAGAGCGATGGCACAAGCTGTGCCGTCAATAGTGTCTGCCGGACTGGTCGAGGAGACGGTCGCGGCAGCGGAGCGAGTTATCAGCGAGGCGCTGGCCGCTATCCCCGCGGGAGGGCGTTCGTGATGCAACCCGAACACCCCGAAAGCAGAAACCCCGGCGCGGCGGCAACCGCGCAGGGGCAGATCGAAGAGTCAGTGAGCGCCCTTGCGATAGACCTCGTCGGCCCTGCCGACAAGGCCGAGCGCAGCCCCTTACTGGCAGCCGGCACCCAAGCCGACCGAATCCGCGCGGCGGCTCGTGAGCTCTGCCGGCGGCTCCGCGAGGGGCGGTCATGAGCCAACCTCACCCCAATTGCCGGCAGTGGTTCGACAACCTGCTAAGTGATGCGCACGCGGAAGGCTACAGCGGGGCGGCTGCGCTGCATCGCATAGCCGAGCGGGCCGGTAATGATGCGGGCCGGATCGCCTATGCGGCCGGCACGGTAGCGGCGCACTGGGCGCAGATCGAAGCGCTCAGCTGCGGGAGGCGGTTCGCCGACATCCTGACCGCCGGCGGCCTGTCCCGAGCGCGCCGCGCTCCGTTGCTTGAGCGCATGACGGCGGAGCGTAGGCGCCGTGTAACCGAGCTAGAATCGAGTCTTGGTCTTTGGGCGGCTCGCGATCGCGCTCGCGGTGAACAGGCGAGGGGAGGCCGGCCATGAGCGCCGACGATCTCCGTAACTTTGCGACCCGAAAATTCCGCCTCATTGAGGCCGCTGGCTCCGATCCCGAGCTTTCAGCACCTTTCTTCCGGCTGCTGCTGTGCGTTCTCGACCGGCTCCCGGAAGGTTCGAGCATTGTGGCCCTTGGTGACGATTACCTACGCGATGAGTGCCCCGGTTACCGAGGCGATGGAAGATTGCGAAAGGCCAGGTCTGCCATTCGAGCGATTGGTTATTGGGATTTCGTACCGGGCAGCGGACGCGATGCGACCGCCTACACGGTCAAGTGGGATCGCGTCGCTCAGCTGCTCATGGAGCGGAAGAAACGAGCGAAGATTCGAAGTGACAAGCGCGAGGAGCGCGATGCGGCCTTCCGCGCACTCGGCGCAGTTCGTCGTGGCGAGCTCGTCCCCACCCCCGGCAGAATTGATCCCCCCTCGTCGTCCGTTGGGGAGGGGATCAAATCTGCTCGCTCGCATCTTGATCACCGAGGGGGGATCAAATCTGCCTCCCCTCAAACTGCGCAGTTGAGACGGGGCGAAATTGATCCCCCGTTCAATTGCTCTACCTCAATAGGAAGGGCTACCGAGAAAGAGGTTCCCTCGTGCGCGCGCGAGATCCTCGCCCGCCATTATGCTTTCGACCGGGAAGAGCTCGAACTTGCTGCTGGCATGATGGGCGACGGTGATCCCGATCGCGGCTTCGCTCTGCTCGCTCTCCTCGACGATGGACATCTCCGAGCGCTCGCGAGCCGGCTGGATAATGCCGGAGCCTTGCTCTCGGCAGGCGCAATCCAAGCCGCGCGCACCGCCGCTCTGCGCATTGAAGCCGAGGCCGCGAGGAGGGCCGAGCGATGACAGGCTGGGGTGAAACGCCGCTAGGCCGTTGGGCCAATCAGCCCGAGCCCGTTGCGGCCAGCGTGCACGATCTGGATGAGTTTCGGGCCAGGTCGGCAAGGTGGCGTCTCGAAATCGCGCCTCGCGCTGCGAGTGTCGGGTCGGCGATGCTGGTGCTTGATCGTGTCCTTGACATCGCGCCGCCGCCGCCGATGGTGCGCCTCGCTGACGTCATCCCGCGCCGCCGGGCATGAGTTGAATAGACGCAGCGCATCACAGGCGGCGCTTTGCCCTGCGACGCTACGCTTGCACCTGAAACCTCTCAGCTGCCGCTCGCGGGGCATCGTTAGCCCGGCACTAGGTAAGGAAAAATCTATGTCCGACAATGAAACAAAAATCCGACCCGTGCGGCTTGCCGCCCCTCCGCCAAAGGAAGTTATCCGAACGATTCGGATCGTCGCGAGCGGTCTGAGTGTTCGCGTCGGCCCTCATTACCGATTTCTGGAGCCGAGCGCAGAGGACAGCGTGACCAGGCTGAAGACTGCAATGCGTGAGCTAGAGCACTTCAAGGCCAAGCACCGGCTGTTGCTCGATCCTCAGAATATCAATCTGCTCGACGACGTGCTCGAAAATCTGCGCTGGCGGATCGCGGAGCATTTGAATAAGCGCTGAGCAGATCACGAAGATTACCGGAAAGCGGTGGAACCAGGACATCGGTCAATCCGCGTTGGCTAGTCCGGATTGCGCCAAGCGCAGTCATTGGTGGTCCGTATAGCAGAATTCCCCCTTCCGAGCCCAATCTCCATCGCTAGCAAGTCAACCATGGTTGCAGCAAGCCGCCCGATCCGTCGCACAGTCGTTTGACGCCTTTTCTTTAATTCTGGCGCGTGCAACCTAAGCAGGTAAAAGCAGGGGGGAATCCGGCCTTTGCTTGCGGACGGGGACTAGGGGCCAGTTCAGTGAACGATCTTATCAACCAGCCTGATGCGCCCCGCCTTATCTATGGCCTTCGGGACACGGGCTACAGCTTCAACACTGCGGCTGCCGACATTATGGACAATTCCATTGCTGCCCGGGCCACCGAGGTGAATGTCAGGATCGAGCTGGACGAAGACGGCCGCAAATTCGTGTTTTTCGGCGACAATGGCGATGGCATGAACGAGGCTACACTGTTTTCCGCGATGCGATACGGAGCCCCGGCCCGCGCCAATCTCGCAAGCCTCGGCAAGTTCGGACTTGGCCTGAAAACCTCATCGAGCTCGGTCTGTCTCAAGTTCACGGTAATCTCGCGCACCGGGCCCGATGCCGAATTCGCAAAACTCGCTTGGGACCTCGAGCATGTCGAGGAACAGAATCAGTGGGAGATGCTGCGCGAGCCAATGACCGCCGACGAATATGAGCTATTCAACGAGCTCTGCGGCAAAAAGGGTACGCTCGTCATCTGGTCGAAGTGTGACCGGCTGCTCTCGAAAGAATATGACGATCCCGGCGGGGCACGCGAGCAGGCCGCGATTCGCCGGCTAGGTGAGCGCCTGATCGAGCACGTCGCCCTGATCTATCACCGATTTCTCAATGCCGGCGATGATCGCGAGCGCAATGTCTCGATCACGGTGAATGGCCAGCCGGTTAGTGCTTGGAACCCGTTCTATCCCGAAAAGTCGGAACAGGTACTCTCGGTCAAGCAGCAGCAGCTCGAGATCGAGCTCGATGACGGCAGCGTCGAGACCGCGCACATCAAGGCGTGGATTCTGCCGCACCGCCGGGACCTGTCCAAGGAAGAGCGGAAGATCGCGAACATCACCAATCGCGGCCAAGGCTTCTACATCCATCGCGAGGGGCGCGTCATCCAGCAGGGCGGATGGCTCGGCGTGTTCGGCGTTATCGAACCGCACTATTCGCTTCTCAGGGTCGAGTTCGACTTCAACCACAAGCTCGACGAGGCGTTCAAGGTTGACGTCAAGAAGTCGAAGATCCTCTTCGATCCCGCGCTCGAGGAAGCGCTTCGGACGCTTCTGAATCCCACTTATCGAGAGGCGGGCAACCGCTACCGCCGCACCGAGCGCAAGGCAGCGGTCGAACGCGGCTTGGATCATAGCAGCGCGAACAAGGTTATCGGCAACACCCCCGCGACTGCGAAGCCGAGCGTCGAATCCGCTGACCCCGCACATAAAACCGCAACCGTCTCGAACAATCGAGGGTCCGGCATCAAGCTTCGCGTTCCAGTCGATGTCAATGTCAGGCCCGGGACCATCCATGTGGAGGCGGTGGAGACCATCACCTCGGGTGATCTTTGGGAACCAGCGATGCGCAGCGACGGGGAATCCGGTTTTGTTGCCGGCGTCCGCATAAACAAGCATCACGACTTCTACCTTAAGATCTATCAGCGAGCTGCGTCCAGCGGCTATGCGGTCGAGGGCATAGATCTGCTGCTCTGGGCATTCGCGGTTGCAGAGCACAACAATGTCAACGAGGAGCTCGAACCGATCTTTGAGGATATCCGCAACGAGATCGCGACCAATCTCAAGAAACTTCTGCGCGAGGTTCCGCTGCCCGACGAGAGCGAACTGAACGGCGGCGAGGACGACGAGGACTGAGATGCTGGCGGCGAAGCAGTCGCTCATCCTGCGCGAGGTCGAGGAGGGGACAGGGGCAGCAATCGGTCTTGAGGAGGACCGCTCCGGCATGCAGATCGGATTGCGCCTCTGGTTCGCGGATCTGCCTCGATCCCACAGTCCGATCGTCACGCTGCGGCCTGCGGGCTTGAGGCGGTTCCGGGCGACGCTCACCTTCGGAAATTTTGCGGCGGACACCGTCCGTCAGATGAGCCGCGCCGATGCCGAGGAAGTGCAGCTGGCGCGCGCATTGGTCTCTTCCGTCGCCGGAGACGCCACAGTCCGGTTCGGAGGCGGCCAGTTGCTGGACGACTGGCGCATCCATGACGGGAGCTTCTCACTAATCGCCGAGAAGCGCGACATCGCTGAGCGGTTCGAGGACGACGCGCTCGCGGCCACGTGTCGCGAACTTGTTATCCCGCTCCTTGCGGCGATGGCCGAACTCTATGGCTACGATCCGGTCGAGGAGCCGGTCGTTCTGGCAGGCGAGATCGAGGGTTCACTTTCGGTCTCACTCATCAGACGGCGCGAACGGAATCCCCGAAACCGCTTGCTCGCACTGCGGATCCATGGCGAGCTGTGTAAGGTCTGCGGCTTCGACCCGGCACGGCAATATCCCAATCTACGCTCGATTATCGAGGTTCATCACATCCAGCCGCTAAGCTCCCTGAGCGAGCCCCGCGCCTATGATCCGTCCGAGGATTTGATCCCGCTCTGCCCCAATTGCCATCGCGCCGCACATACTAGGCGCCCGCTCCCGTGGAGTCCCGCCGAGCTCAGGGCAATGCTGTATCATGACTGATCTCCCGCAGAACCTTCCAGCCGACTTCAGGCAACTTGCGCTGCATCCACCAGCTGGCAGGGAGGTATCCAGCAGGCTTGTGGAAGCGGAAATCCGGGTGCGCCGGGAGGGCGGACGCTTCGTCGCCGCGCTCGCCGGTACGCGCACGGTCCGAGGCGAAAAGGCCATCTGGTACGTGTCCGGTCGCGATCGCAACTGGGTTGATGACGGCTCAGTGATCCGTCCACTCCCCCGCGACGCCCCGCAACTGATGCAGCAGATGCTTGGCGATGCCGATGCCCAAGATCTAGCGTTCGCCGACGTCATCCGCCTTTTGCGGATCGAGAACCCGCATATTCCAATCTCGGCAGATGCGGATGTCTTCCAGCCTGCCGGTAGGGCTGCGGCAGAGCTGACCGATGCGGATCCGGTTCCGGGCCTCAACGCGACCCTTTTCCCCTATCAAGCTCAGGGGGTCGAATGGATCGGCCGGACGATCCGTCACACCGGCGGCATTATTCTTGCGGACGAGATGGGTCTGGGAAAGACGATCCAGATCATCGCTCTGTTGCTGGGCGACAGGCCGTCGAACGACGAGCCAGCACTCATCATCTGCCCGACTAGCCTGATCGCGAACTGGCGCAAGGAGATTCTGAAATTCGGTCCCGAGCTGTCGGTCCTTATCCACCGTGGACATCACCGTGCCGGCACCACGAGAGGGTTGCAGCGAGCGCAGGTCGTACTCGCAACCTATGACACCATCGTCAACGACATCGCGATCTTCTCCGGCATGACGTGGAGCTGGCTCGTTTGTGACGAGGCGCAGGCGATCAAGAACCCAGATTCGGTTCGCCGTAAGGCGATTGCGACCATTCCGCGGCGTCGCATGATCCCGATGACCGGCACCCCGGTGGAGACTTCACTGCTCAACCTCTGGTCTTTAGCCGATCTCGCCATTCCCGGTCTCCTCGGGAGCCGGGCTGGATTCGAGGCCCAGTTCCCCGACTCGGAAGATTCCGCGCGACAGCTCGCGCACCTCACAGATCCGGTCGTTCTGTGTCGCAAGGTGCGGGATGTAGCGGGTGACCTTCCGGAGCGGATCGATATCGACTTGCCGCTCGAGCTCGGCGAGGATCTGTCGAAGCTCTACGACGCGGTGCTTGCCGACGTCCTGCAGAAATACCCACTCGCCGGCGCTCTGGTCGCAACTAGTCAGCTCCAGCTGTTCTGTGCTCATCCATGGCTGCAGGGAAATGACGAACGGGCGGACGGCAATGACGACGCATCCTGCCTCAGAAGGCCGGGATTGCCGCTTGTCACTCCCAAGATTGAGCGGACGCTCGCCATACTCGATGAAGCATTCCGCACTGGCAAGAAGGTGCTGGTGTTCGCCATCTTCAACCGCTGTGGCGACATCATCCGAGAGGCAGCTGCGGATCGTCTTCCCGCCGCATTCTGGGATGCTATCAACGGGTCGACTCCGCAACAAGAGCGACAGACCATCGTCGACGCCTTCACGGCGCACTCGGGACCTGCTTGCCTGTTCCTTAACCCCAAAGCCGCCGGCGCGGGTCTCAACATCACGGCGGCGACGATTGTCATTCACTATACCCAAGCGTGGAACCCTGCGCTTGAGGCGCAAGCGAGTGCTCGCGCACATCGTCGCGGCCAGACCGAACCGGTACGCATCTACCGGTTATTCTACGAGAACACCGTCGAGCGGGTGATGATCGACCGTTCCGCATGGCGGCGCGAGATGGGTAACGAGGCAGTACCGGTCTCGACGCGCGACGCCGACGATCTGCAGCGCGCCCTCACAATACGGCCGGAAAGGGACGGGCAATGACTATGCAGACTTATGAGAAGGAGCTCACCGCCAATGACACCGGCGAGACGGGCGCCCACCAGGCGGGGATTCATATTCCCAAGTCGCAGACCGACCTGCTCTCGTTTCTCCCTCCGCTGGATCCCTCTACCAAGAATCCCGACGCCTGGCTTGAGGTGAAGGATGACGCGGGTGACGTTTGGCGCTTCCGCTACATTCACTATAACAACAGCCTGCACGACCCGGGCGGAACGCGCGACGAGTTCCGGATCACCCACATGACCGGCTTCTTCCGGTCCGCGGGGGCAACGGCAGGAGACAAGCTCGTCCTCTCGGGCGAACTCGGCACGTGGCGCTACGAGATATCGGTTCGCAAGGCCGGTGACGCGCCGGAAGCCGAGCCATCGGAACCGGTTCGGATTCGTCTGCGTGGCTGGCAGCGTGTGTATTGAGGGAGCAGCCAAGCCGATGCCATGCGGGCACGAGCAAGGGACTGAGGCCCTTGACCGTCTGTCGATCGGGGTCCTGCATCTTGGGACCAAGACCCGGCTACTCGAGGAAGCGGGGTACCTGACGGTAGGAGACGTGAAGGATCTCGATACTTCCGTCCTCATGCGGATCCGGATGGTCGGACGCCGTACCGCAGATGAGCTTGTCCGCAATCGGATGGCGCTGCGCGCGGCTGTCGACGGAAGCGGTGTGGTCGACTGGCAGGCATATTGCGCGTCGACGGGAATTCCGCTGGTACCCGCCCAGCCTCCGGCCGACGGGTGCGAGCTTCTCGCGGGCCTGCCCTGGTTCTTCGAGGCGCTTGCAGAAGAACTGGACGACAACGTCCTAGCGGCCATTCTCCTCAGCCGGATCTGCAGACCCCCGGGCAGCCAAAAGACGCTCGAGGAGATCGGTGCGGCGGCTTCGCCAGCGCTGACGCGGGAGCGCGTCCGACAAAAGGAACGCAAGTTGTTGGGGCAGATCACCGGTGGGCTGCTTAATGACAGCTATGACGGCCTCGGAATTCACTTCCATCCCGGTTTTGCACGTTGGTGGCAGAGAGCGGCGGATGTCCTTGCCGAAGTCGAGGAAATCGAGGTAGGCAGCTTCGTGAAGCTGCTCGCTACGGCTTGGGGCGTTCCCTTCGCAGCTGTCGTGGAGCAGCTCCCGGCGCTGGTGGCTGTTGCGACCGGCGAGCCGCAGATGGCAGCAGGCTTCCGGGCCTTCGCTACACTCGATTCGCGGCTGTTGGCTGAAGGCAGTCGGGGCCTAGACCGACTCCCAGTGCTGAAGCTGCGCATTGGCAACGCCGCTGTCCGACTGACAGAAGCAGGTCTGCCGCTTGTGGGAGACGTGATCGACAGCCTTCGGTCAGGCGACCTCGAGAGGGTTGGCATGACGGCGGCGAAACGCGTTACGGATCATCTCAATCTCGTCGCATCCTGTATCAAAGAGACCGGCGTCGATTGGGACGGCTATCGAACCACAATGAGCCTCGACTGCCTTCCCCCGACCCCCCTCGTCACTCCGGCTGACTTCGTCAGCACCTTGCCGGAGGTGATCGAGAAACTGCTGCGGAGCCACAGTGTCAGCATGCGGGCTGGCGATATATTCCGAAACCGCACCGGAAAGGACGCTCGAAACCGGATGACGCTCCACCAAGCCAGCGAGGCACTCAGCACGTTCACCTCGACGATCAAGCGCGAGGAGACGGTACTTCTCGCCTGGTTGAACGATGTGCTGGTGAGCCGTGAGTTCTGGAGGCTGGACGTCTGGCTCGACGGCACCTGGCTTGCTTGGTGGGCCGAAGCGCTGGAAACATATGAGCAATCCGAGGATGACTATGATCGCTTTGCGGACAATCTCGCGTGGCGCTGGCGACTGAGCGGTAGGGAGATGAAGTCCGCAGTGCCGACGCTATGGGCTGTCTTCACCGGTTATCCCGACAAGCGACGGCCAGTGCACCAGCCGACTGTACCGGTCGCCGACGCTGGATCCGCGATGGGTCGCATCCGCCTTCATGGGTTCCGGCGCGTGCATTGACGATACCCTGCGCGCCCAGCCATTAGTGGCCGAAGGAAGCAGATTAGCGGTGTCGCCGTGGCCACTAGGCGCGGACACTAGCCAAACTGGCAGGATCGCTTGCCAGCTGGGAATATTCCTGCCATCCCGACACAAGATTACCCAGTGGGTTTTTAAAGGGGATTCGCTTGGGTTCCAACGGTTTCGAAACTAGCTTAGCCCGAGCTGGATTGTCTCTCGATCAGGCCGAGGAGGAGCTGGGCGTTTCGGCTAGGCAGATCCGTCGCTACATCGCGGGCGAGGCTGAGGCGCCGAAGCTGGTACGCGAGCGGGTGGCACAGATCGCCGGACAGCGGCTTTCAACGCGGTCACCGGCGAAATTCCGGTTCATCGACCTATTCGCCGGGATCGGTGGTCTGCGCCTCGGCTTCGAGGCCATCGGCGGGCGGTGCGTGTTCACTAGCGAGTGGGACCGCTGGTCAAATCAGACCTACCGAAAGAACTTTGCCGACGGTGACGATCACTTGATGGTCGGGGATATTCGGCCATATAGCGCGAACCCGGCACTCATCCCTGATCACGACCTGTTGCTAGCGGGATTCCCCTGCCAACCTTTCTCGCTCGCAGGCATTTCCAAGAAGAATTCGCTGGGACGCCTCCACGGCTTTGCCGACGAAAAGCAGGGCAATCTCTTTTTCGAGATCGAGGCAATCCTGCGGCATCACCGGCCAGCCGCGTTCCTGCTCGAGAATGTGAAGCATCTCCAGCGGCACGATCGAGGCAATACTTTCGAGGTTATCCGCCGCACGCTGCATGACGAGCTCGGCTATGCCATCGACTGGCGGGTTATCAGCTCCGAACCTTGGGTGCCGCAGAAGCGTGAGCGCATCTTCATCGCGGGCTTCCGCAAGGATGTGGGCTTCCGTTTTGACGACTTCGATCGGATGCTCCCGAGCAGAAGAGAATGGCCGAAGCTCGGCAGCATCCTGCAGACGCACAACGAGGTGGACCGGAAGTACACGCTGACGCCGAAGCTCTGGGAATATCTGCAGGCCTATCGCACCAAACACGAGAAGGCTGGCAACGGCTTCGGGTACAGCCTGTTCGGCGAAGACGAGGTAGCGCGTACACTCTCGGCGCGCTATCACAAGGACGGTTCGGAGGTGCTGATCCGGCAAAAGGGAACGCGCCCGCGCCGATTGACCCCGACCGAGTGTGCTCGCCTGATGGGGTTCGAGCATGGCGCCCGGAAGTGGCACGTCCCGGTCTCCGATACTCAGGCCTATCGCCAGTTCGGCAATGCCGTCGTCGTACCCGCAGTGGAGGCTATCGCGCGCTATATGGAGCCCTCGATTACCGCGGTACTTACGGCTGACCGTTCCCGTGAGGTAATGCCGGCTGGGCGACGCGTTCTTGGCTGACGTCGTTTCACCCGAGGTACGCAGCCGGATGATGGCTGGCATTCGGGCCTGTAACACCAAGCCAGAGCTGCTGCTTCGTAAGGGGCTGCATGCGCTAGGCTGGCGCTACCGGCTCCATGGCCGTGCACTTCCTGGCAAGCCGGACATGGTCTTTGCCGGGCGGCGCGCAGTACTGTTCGCAAACGGCTGCTTCTGGCACGGCCATGACTGCCATCTGTTCCAATGGCCGAAGACCCGATCGGACTTCTGGCACGAGAAGATCGCCGGAAACATCGCGCGGGATCTTCGCGTCCGCGAGCAGCTGATCGCAAAGGGCTGGCGCGTTGCGGACGTCTGGGAGTGCCAGCTCAAAGGACGGGCGCGGAGACCGCTAGATCAGGTTCTGGCCGACTGCGACGCATTTTTGCGCAGTGATCAACGGATGCTCAGTGTTGGAGCCGACCGGCGCATACTTGATGCCGGTCGTGCAGCCCGGGACTAAGCCGCGATCAGCTTCAGATCCTTTGCCAGCCGCCGGCAGGCTGCAGCCGCCCGGTCGACCGTCGCGGCAACGGCGAGTTGCTCGCTGAGGAACATATTTTCATTTCGGCTGCCTTGCGGGATACTCTGCCCCCAAACGAGCTTCTTCAGCCAAGTAGCGAGGCGGGCGCGCATCAAAACATAATCGGCCAATATGTCGGTCTCGGTCGCCCGAACCGGATTTCCGGCCTTCCTTCTCAAGCCGCAAACTCGCCGAAACTCGCTTTTCTCGGCTTTCTAAAACCCGCGCGGCGGGCTCGGATCAGCTTCCGCGCGGTGAACTTGCCGATGAATTCAAGCGTTTCATGGTCGCCAACCCTTCGACGTGAGGTTGAAATCACGAGAGAAGTGCTCTCTCGTCTCGAAAAATGGCCAAAACTTTCAGGCCGACAGAATAAAAAACCCGGGCGTGAGACCCAATGCGGTGTTCGCCCCCTTCGATCGCGATTTCGGACATACCCCCCGGCCTTGGCCGTGCCGCCGACGCTCAGGCTGCGGTCGCGGGCGGGTCGGGCAGGTCAGCGCCGATCGTTGCCTCTGTCTGGTCGGCCCACGCCACTAGGCGCTTCCGCTCGGCGGCAAGGCATTCGAGCAGGTCGGCGCCTTCGAAGCCGGAGGCTGCAAGCTGCTGACGGACCCGGTCGACCCCTGCCTCGATAGCTATGTCGAGGCCGCGGCGGAGATCCCCGCGATGGCGGCACGGGCCTAGACTGATCCTCATGAGCTTGACCTCCCAGCTGCGACGGCTGAGCGCAACGCGGCGCCAGTGGCACGCTCGCGCCAGCGTCTGATCTGAGCACGCGTCTTCGCCATGGCGGCGGCACACTCGGCCGCACCGGTGCCTGCGATGTCGAGCTGCCGGGCTTTGCGCCGCAAGGTCTCTGCGGCCACGGCATCAAGCCGACGCTCCAGATTCTCGACGGTGATCATGAGCGACTCCCGATCTTGGCCGGCTTGGCGGCCGGTGGACGGGCCTTGGCACCGGGTGCAGGCATAGTGGGCTCGGCAGCCGGTGCAGGCGTGGCGACGCCCAGCGCGGCCAGCCGGAGCTCGCTGACCAGCGCCCGGCGCTCGGCGCGAAGGAGCTCGAGTTCCGTCAGCCACTGCTTGCGGAGATCGCCGATGATCTGCCCAAGGGTGGTGGCGAGGGCTTCGGGAAGCGTGTCTTCCAGCTTCATGGCGCGTCACCCCAGCTGATGCCATCGAGGACCGCGACGGCGTTGCTGCGGAACCGCTCCGCGCCGAAATGCGCCGTGGCCAAGAGCGCGCTGCGGTTCGTTTGCCAGAGCGAGGTCATGACCGCCCCCGCGTTCGGCGGGCTGTTCGGCGCAGAATCCATCTGGATCGTAGCCTCCTGCGAGACGCTGACGCTCACGGTCTCGATCTCGCCGCCGATGCCGGACGCATCAACCAGCATGATGTGACCGTCGAGGACTGCATCGCTGACGAGCACGGGCACGCCGAGCAGTTCGCCACCCGTCGGGCTCAGACCGGGGAACATTAGATGGCCGCTCGCTGCGGCCAGTGTCGAGCCCGCATTGGCGACGTTCGCCGGCATCAGCCAATAGAGAGCGCCGCCAGCGTTGTGGTTGACGAGATCCAGCAACGCCCGCAGGTCGACCAAGGCGGCCGCAGCGGTTGCGCCGGAAGCCGCCAGGGACGTGATGCCGTCGGTGATCAAATCGATGAATTTCGCATCGAGCGCCGAGCCGACGGCAGCCCGCAACGAATTATCGAGAAGCGCGCGAGCCGCCGGGCTGATGGACCGAACCAGCTCGCTCGAGATGACGATCAAGCCGGCCGCTTTGTGCTGCGCGAGGTGAGGACCGGACAGCGCCAGCGCGGAAACCGGGACCGGCATGCGCTCGCCGACGACGTAACCGCTGGCGTCGGCCGCAACGACCGCCGCGCTCGTGCGCAGCGGCATGCGAACCAGACCACCATCGATCAGCATCCGCGCGAAAATCGACTTCGATCGCAACGCCTCGACGAAGGCGCCGACGATACCGCTGTCGACCAGCGCAGCAGCGAACGCAGGATCGGAGGTGGTGCCGGCGTCTACCGCCGCTCTCAGCACTACCTGCACGCTCTCCGGCGCCCGCGTGGATTCGGCGACGTACGACGCCTGGACGAGGTTGCCACCGGAAAGCGCGATCATCTTCGCGATGGTGGAAAGGTCGGTGGAGCGAGCCTTCATGGAGCCTCCTGAATTGAGGCTCCATGATCAGGGCGGGGCACCTGGGGCGTCGATCGGCGGCGATGTACACGGATGGGCTCAGATGGCGGAGCCAGTCAGAATTGTTCGAGGCGTCGCGCGAGCCATGAAGCGAGGTCTACAATGCGGTAGGAGATGCTCCGGCCGATCCTGAACGCGCGTGGTGCGCGGTCCATCGTTCGCATGTTCGCGAGCGAGCCGGCGGCATAACCCAGCAGCCGGGCGGCAGCTTCCTCGGGCACTCGGTCATCACCGGTAGGCTCGACGCCCCATCTGTCGAGCGCCTCGCGGAACATGCGCTCGATCTCCTCGGCGCGCTCGCCCAAGGTCTCATCTTCAGCCTCAATCCTGCGCGCCCGCATAAGCATGATGCAGAGAATCACGCATCGAATCGCCGTGCAAATCGCCAGCAACCGCTGGGAATCTATCGCACCACATCGGCGTCGATCGCGCAGGGGAGGGTACCTCGGGCGCAAATCGGCCTAAAGAGAAGCATGAATTCCGATGTAGGTAGAAACGTGGGTTAAGGCTGAGCTGTAAATAGATAATTCAGCGTATTCAGCAATTTAGCACCAGTATCTGGCGGAAGGGGTGGGATTCGAACCCACGGTGGGCTTGCACCCACGGCGGTTTTCAAGACCGCTGCCTTAAACCACTCGGCCACCCTTCCAGTGGCCCTGTCATTGCCGTCCCCGGTCGACTTTTGCAAGCCGCATGCGAACGGATTGCCGCAAACTCAACCGAGCCGGCACAGAGACATATTGATTTTCAATATCTTATCACAGTTCACTTGGCCTAGCGCCACTCCCGGCCCGGGGGCAAACCCAAGCGTTGCGCGCTTGTCACGATCCCCTGAAAAATGGCGGCGAGAGGGTGGCGGATTGACAGTTGCCGCATTTCCGACACCTTTATGCCCGCCCAAAGGCCGGGCTGGGCTTCCGTTGACGGTGGCGCGTACGCGCTCCCGCCGCTTAACGATCCCTTAATAGAACTGGTCGAAAACTGCGACCTTGCCACGATAGTGGCTTGGGCGGCGCAGCATTTTCGGCGCGACGAACGGGAATGCGGCATGATGCGAGGCGCGAGCACTTCGGCACCGGCGGTGATCACCCCTGCAGCCAATTGCGACGACGCCCCGCGCGCTTCATCCTCGCTCTCCACGGCGACCCGCCTCGGCTGCGTCATGCTGGCCGGCCTCTTCCTGGCGAACTGCGCCAACGATCAGGTTGCCCGCCGCGGCAAGTCGAAAGAGATCGGCGCCTTCCCGTCCTCGAAATACGGCCCCGCCAGCGCACGCGTCGTCGAAGACGGGCAGCCGGTGCCGAAGGGTGGCGGTCGCGAGCTGATCGGCCGCAGCTATACCGTCGCCGGCAAGCGCTACACGCCTTATGAGAAACCGGTCGGCTTCACTGCCGTCGGGACGGCGTCCTGGTATGGCGAGGCCTTCCATGGCCGCCGCACCGCCAATGGCGAGGTCTATGACCGCATGAGCATCAGCGCCGCGCATCCGACCATGCCGCTGCCGGCCTATGCCCGCGTCACCAACGTCACCAACAGCCGCTCGATCATCGTGCGCGTCAACGACCGCGGCCCGTTCCATGGCGGGCGCGTCATGGATGTCTCGCAGAAGACGGCCGATGCGCTCGCCTTCCGCCATCTCGGCACGGCACGCGTCAAGATCGAGTATCTCGGTCAGGCCTCGCTCGCCGGCTCCGACGACCAGATGCTGCTTGCCTCGCTGCGCACCGACGGCTCGCCGGCCTCGATCCCGGGCCAGAGCAGCCGCACGATGATCGCGAGCGCCGCGCAACGGGTCGATCTCGGCCGCTTCGCCGGGCCGGATCTCGATGACGAGGCCGCAAGGCCGGCGCCTGCGCCCGTCAGGGCCGAGCCGGCGCCGGTCGCCGCCCAACCCATCGTGCAGGCCTACGCTCCCGAGCAGCCGCGAACGATCGCGGTGCAGAGCCCGATCGTTGCCAGCGTCGCGACGACATCGCCCGCCGAGGGCGTGCCGATGCGCGGCGTCCGCCTGCCGCCATCTCGCCCGTTCGATCTCGACACAATCGCCAATGCCGGCAAGCCGGTTCCGGTGCTGCGTCCGGCCGCGGTCAACGCGCCGCTGCCTGTGCCGCGTGCCAGCTTCAGCAGCATGAAGGTGCAGACACTGCAGCCGCTGGCGCGGAATTGATCCTGCTCCGGGCTTGACCGCCCGGAACCGCACATCATCTGATCTCGATATGACGCAAGGTCGATCAGGGATGGCGCTTGCCTACATTCCGCCAGTTTGGAGCAGGGCCCTTGCCCTCTTCATGGTTTGGTGCGCGCTCACGCCGGATTTCGCCCGCGCGCAGGCTTTCCAGTCGGCTGCGCCCTACGCGATCCTGCTCGATTCCGGCAGCGGCGCCGTGCTCTACGAGAAGGCCGCCGACGAGCTGATGGCGCCGGCGAGCCTGGTCAAGCTCGCGACCGCGCTGGTCGCCTTCCAGGAGATCGCTGCCGGCAAGATGACGCTGGAGACCGAGATCTCGATCTCGGAGAACGCCTGGCGCAAGGGCGGCGGCGTTTCCGGCGGCTCGACCATGTTCGCGATCGTTCATAGCCGGGTGAAGCTCGGCGACATCCTGCAGGGGCTGATCGTGCAGTCGGGCAACGACGCCGCGATCGCACTCGCGGAGGCTGTCGCCGGCGACGAGGCGAGCTTCGCCAGGGTGATGACCGAGCGCGTCCATGCGCTCGGCCTGCGCAAGTCGCAGTTCCGCAATGCCAGTGGCATGGCCGATCCGCAGCAGAAGGTGACGGCACGCGAGCTCGCCTTTCTGTCCGATCACATCATCAAGACCTACCCGGAGCTCTACAGAATCTTCGGCCAGCGCGACTTCACCTGGAACAAGATCAAGCAGAGCAACCGCAACCCGCTACTGGCGATGGATATCGGCGCTGACGGCTTGAAAACCGGCAATATCGACGAAACCGGCTACGGTCTCGTCGGCTCGGCGGTACAGAAGGGCCAGCGGCTGATCGTCGTCGTCAACGGGCTGAAGAATGCGCGCGACCGCGCCAGCGAGGCCCGCAAGCTGCTCGAATGGGGCTTCCGCTCCTTCGAGCAGAAGCAGGTCTTCGCCGAGGGCGAGACGGTCGGCGAGGCCAGTGTCTTCGGTGGCGAGAAGGGCCGCATCGCACTCAAGGCCAAGGGGCCCGTCAACCTTTTGGTGCCGCGCGGCAGCAGCGAGCGCCTTGCCGCCCGCATCGTCTATCGCGGTCCCCTGCAGGCGCCGGTGGCGGAGGGTGCTGAGGTTGCGCGCCTGTTGGTCACGCGCGGCGAGATCAAGACGCTCGAGATCCCGCTCTATGCCGCCGAGACCGTGCCGGTCGGCAGCCTGCAGCGGCGTGCCCTCGACGCGCTGATGGAGGCTGCGACCGGTTGGGTCCGCAAGGCCCTTAAGCGGAGCTGAGCGTGGCGAAGGCAAAAGTGCGGCCCGCTGGGCATTTCATCACGCTCGAAGGCGGGGAGGGGGCTGGCAAGTCTACCCTCGCCAAGGCGCTCGCGGCGCGGCTCGAGGCACTGGGGCTCACTGTCGAGCTGACGCGCGAGCCCGGCGGCTCTCCCAAGGCGGAGCGCATTCGCGAGGCCCTGCTCGCGGGCAAGATCAAGCCCTACGGCGCCTTCGCCGAGGCGCTGATGTTCCAGGCCGCCCGCATCGACCATGTCGACAGCCGCATCCGGCCGGCCATGGCGCGGGGCGACTGGGTGATCTGCGACCGCTTCATCGATTCGACCCGTGTCTACCAGGGCACGCTCGGCGAGATCGCCAGGGACAAGCTCGCCGCGCTGGAGGCTGTCGCCATCGCCGGGCTTGTGCCGGAGCTGACTTTCATCCTCGACCTCGCGCCCGAGACGGGCCTGGCCCGTGCTGCCCGTCGCCGCAAGCCAGGTGAGGCCACAGATCGTTTCGAGAGCGAAACGATCGCGTTTCACCGCCGCCTGCGCCAGGGCTTTCTCGACATTGCCGCCGCGGAGCCGCAGCGCTGCGCCGTGCTCGATGCCAGCCTCACACCCGAGGTACTGGCGGAGAAGGCCTGGGAGGCGCTTTCCACCCGGCTGCCCTTGCCGCAGATTGCGCCGGCATGATCGAATCGAGCAACGAACCCGACCGCCTGCCAAACGCGCCGCATCCGCGCGAGACGCTGGCGCTCATCGGCCACCACCGCCAGGAAGAGGCCTTCCTGACGGCGCTGCGCTCCGGCCGCATGCACCATGCCTGGCTGCTCGGCGGCCCCGAGGGCATCGGCAAGGCGAGCTTCGCCTATCGCGCCGCCCGCTTCATGCTCGGCGAAGGCGATCCCGTGCGTCGCGCGGAAGCTGCCCGTGACCTCGCCATGCCGGAAACGGACGGTGCCACCCGCAAGATCGCGGCGCAGTCCCATCCGGACCTGCACCTCCTGCGCCGCATCGCCAAGCCGGACGGCAAGAGCTTCACCAGCAACATCCCGGTCGATCTGGTCCGCCGGATCATCGACCGCTTCGGCTCCAGTGCGGGTGAGGGCGGCTGGCGTGTGGCGATTGTCGATTCGGCCGAGGATCTCGACCGGCCGGGCGCCAATGCCCTGCTGAAGCTGCTCGAGGAGCCACCGCCGCGCTGCCTCTTCCTGATCGTCGCGCATGCGCCCGGCCGCGTCCTGCCAACGATCCGCTCGCGCTGCCGGTTGCTCGCCTTCGAGCCGCTGGGCGAAGGCGATGTCGCCAAGGCCGGCGAAATCGCGTTGGAACGCATGCGGCTGCCCTTCGACGCTTCCGCACTCGGACGGGCCGCCGCTTTGTCCGAAGGCTCGGTAAAGCGGGCGCTGACCTATGTCGACCCGGAGACGCTGGCGCTGGTCGAGGCGGTGAGGGCGCGGCTCGACGCGCTGCCCTCGATCGACCTCACGGCGCTGCTGGCGCTCGGCGAGGATGTCGCGGGCAGGGCGGGCGAAGCCGATTTTGCGGTCATGATCGAGACCGTGCAGGGCTGGCTCGGCGCCCACCTCCATGCGCATGCCGCCGCCGGCCCGGCCCGGCTTGCGCCCCTTGCGGAGGTGTGGGAGAGACTTGCACGCGCCGCGAACGAGGTCGAAACCTACAATCTCGATCGCCGCCCCCTCGTCATGTCGCTGTTTCACGATCTGTCGGAGGCGGTTTCCCGCTCGCGCGCGGCCTGACAACGACACGAAACCGGACAGCCATGGCCTCGGCCCCGACCTTCTACATCTCGACCGCGATCTCCTATCCGAACGGTGCGCCGCATATCGGCCACGCCTATGAGGTCGTCGCGGCCGACGCGATCGCCCGCTTCAAGCGCCTCGACGGCTTCGACGTTTATTTCCAGACAGGCACCGACGATCACGGCCTGAAAATCTTCCAGGCGGCCGCCAAGGAAGGCCTGACGCCGAAGGAACTGGTCGACAGCACGGCGCCGCGCTTCAAGGCGATGGCCGATGCGCTGAACTGCGCTTATGACCGCTTCATCCGCACAATCGATGCCGACCACCTCCCGTCGACCCAGGAACTCTGGCGCCGGATGGAGGCCAATGGCGATATCTATCTCGACCGTTATGCCGGCTGGTATTCGGTGCGTGACGAGGCCTATTACGGCGAGGAGGAGACTCATCTCAACGCCGATGGCGTCCGTATCGGCGGGCAGGGCACGCCGGTCGAATGGACCGAGGAGGAGAGTTATTTCTTCCGCCTCTCGGCCTATCAGGAGCGGCTGCTGGCGCATTACGAGGCCAACCCGTCCTTCATCGGGCCGGAGACGCGCCGCAACGAGATCGTCTCCTTCGTCAAAGGCGGGCTGCAGGATCTCTCGATCAGTCGCACCACCTTCGATTGGGGCCTGCCGGTCCCGGGCGATCCGAAGCATGTGATGTATGTCTGGGTCGACGCGCTCAACAATTACGTCACCGGCTGCGGCTTCCCCGACGAGAGCGACCCGCGCTGGCGCTTCTGGCCGGCCGACGTCCACATCATCGGCAAGGACATCACGCGCTTCCATTCGGTCTACTGGCCGGCCTTCCTGATGTCGGCCGGCCTGCAGCTGCCCAAGCGCATCTTCGGCCACGGCTTCCTGCTCTCCAAGGGCGAGAAGATGTCGAAATCGGTCGGCAACGTCGTCGACCCGTTCGCGCTCGCCGACACCTATGGCGTCGACCAGCTGCGCTATTTCTTCCTGCGCGAGGTCTCCTTCGGTCAGGACGGCAACTACAGTCACGACGTGATCGTCGGGCGCATCAATGCCGACCTCGCCAACGATCTCGGCAATCTGGCACAGCGCTCGCTCTCGATGATCGCCAAGAATTGCGAGGGCAGGGTACCGCCGGCCGGCGCGTTGACCGAGGCGGACCTGGCGATGCTGGCACAGGCCGATGGGCTTCTCGCGAAGACACGCGCCGCCATGCAGGATTTCGCCTTGCATGTCGTGCTCGCCGATATCTGGGCCGTGGTCGCGGAGGCCAACCGCTATTTCGCCAACAACGAGCCGTGGAAGCTCTCCAAGAGCGACCCCGCCCGGCGCGATACGGTGCTCTACGTCACGATCGAGGCGATCCGGCAGGTTGCGATCCTGGTCCAGCCGGTGATGCCTGAGGCCATGGCGAAGCTGCTCGACTTGCTGGCGGTTCCCAGCGAAGCGCGCGACTTCGCGGCGCTCGGCGAGAGCGCCCGCCTTGCCTCGGGGACGGCCCTGCCGGCGCCGAGCGCGGTCTTCCCGCGCTATGTCGAGCCGGAAGGCGGCGAGGCGGCCTGATGCTGATCGATACGCACTGCCATCTCGATTTCCCGGATTTCGCCGAGGATATAGAGGCTTACGTCATGCGTGCGGAAGCGGCCGGCGTCGGCCGCATGGTGACGATCTCGACCCGAGTCGCGCGCTTTGCGAGGTATGCGGCGCTGGCCGAGCGTTTCCCGTCGGTCTGGTGCACGGTCGGCACGCATCCGCACGGCGCCCATGAGGAACTCGACGTCACGGTCGAGCAGTTGGTCGAGCTGGCGCGTCATCCGCGCTGCGTCGCCATTGGCGAGGCCGGGCTTGACTATCACTACGACAAGAGCCCGCGCGAGGCGCAGGAGCAGGGCTTGCGCACGCACATCGCCGCGGCGCGCCAGACCCAGCTGCCGCTGGTGATCCACTCGCGCGAGGCTGACGACGACATGGCGGCGATCCTGCGCGAGGAAATGGGGAAGGGCGCCTTCCCTGCCATCCTGCACTGCTTCACGGCCGGCGAAATGCTCGCCCGCACCGGCGTCGAGCTCGGGCTTTACGTCTCCTTCTCGGGCATCCTGACCTTCAAGACCTCCGAGGCGCTGCGCGCGATCGCCCGCGACATCCCGCTGGAGCACCTTCTGGTCGAGACCGATGCGCCCTACCTCGCCCCGACACCCTATCGCGGCAAGCGCAACGAACCGTCCTATGTCGTTGAAACCGCGAAGGTTCTCGCCGATGTCAAGGGCGTCTCCTTCGACGAGATCGCCAGGATCACCACGGAGAACGCCAGGCGCTGCTACTGGAAGATGGATCACGCGGCGCCAGTGGCGCAGGTCGCCTGACGCGCCGCATGAGCCTGACCGTCACCATCCTCGGCTGCGGCTCATCCGGCGGCGTGCCGCGGCCGGGCTCCGGCTGGGGCGCCTGCGATCCGAACAATCCCAAGAACCGTCGGCGGCGCTGCTCGCTATTGGTCGAGCGCCGCGGCACGGACGGCACGACGAGCGTGCTGATCGACACCACGCCCGACCTGCGCGAGCAACTTCTGTCCGCGAACGTCACGCGGCTCGACGCGACGCTGTTCAGCCATGACCATGCCGACCATACCCACGGCATCGACGATCTGCGCGCGCTCGTGCTGCACATGCGCAAGCGCATCCCAGTCCATGCCGACGCGGTGACCGGGGCGACGCTGCGGGAGCGCTTCGGTTATCTGTTCGAGACACCGCCCGGCAGCCTCTATCCGCCGATCCTCGATCTCGCGCCGCTGGCCGCCGGCGAGGCGCTGGCGATCGATGGTCCTGGTGGTGCGATCGAGACGCTGCCGTTCCGGCTCGAGCACGGCCCGAACTATGATGCGCTCGGCTTCCGCTTCGGCGGCCTCGGCTATGCGCCGGATGTCAGCGCGATCCCGCCGGAAACGCTGGCGGCGATGAGCGGGCTCGACATTCTGATCCTGGATTGCCTGCGGGAGGCGCCGCATCCCAGCCATTTCAATCTGGAGCAATCGCTGGAGGCGATCGCGCAGCTCAAGCCGCGCCGTGCGATCCTGACGAACCTCCATGTTGATCTGGATTATGCCAGCCTGTGCAAGCGCTTGCCGGACAACATTGAACCGGCATTCGATGGCATGACGATCGACATCCGAGCTTAGGGCGCGCTTTCAGGGCGCCATCTGGATATCAATTTAAGTTCCATAATATGTCTTATGCGAATCGAACTTGCCTCGGTTCGCGGGCATCCTGGCCCGTCATGAAGCTGGCTGACTGACCGACAGATTCAGCCGAAACAGAACCTCCCCGAGGTCCTCACGCCGACCGCCATCGGAGTTCCCTGGTTCAGCGTTGTCCATGTCCGCGAAGGGCGCTGCGGCGCTCTGCGCGTTCGACTGCGAACGTTTCCCCGATCACAGCCCGAGCGTCGCGCGCGCCGAAGGGTTGGTCGCAGGCCGAACAGGTCAGCGTGAGACCTGTCGCGTGTCCGCAGCCACAGTGGACCACTGCGATCGCTGGCTGGCCATTTGCGTCAAGGCCGCCCCAGCTTTCCCCCCACGACTTCAGCCCGAGCAGGATCGGATAGAGAGCGAGCCCCTTCTCCGTCAGGCGGTACTCGTGCCTGGCCGGGCGGTCGCTGTAACGACGCCGGCCGACCACACCGTCAGCCTCCAGCCGCTTGAGCCGGCTGGAGAGAAGATGGGACGACATGCCGGTCTGGGCCTGGAATTCCTCGAAGCGTCGCGTCGCCAGGAAGAGCTCACGCAGGATGAGCATTGTCCAGCGGTCGCCGACAACGGCGAGCGCACGCGCGATCGGGCAAACCGTGCCGCCAACCTCGGACCAGCCCATATTGACTCCCTTCAAAAATTGAAGTGATTTTGCCTGCAAAGGCTTACTCAGACAAGAGGAAGGCCCATGCACGCGAACGACGACGAATCTATCCGGCGCCATCCGCAGTATCTCGACGACTTCAAAGCTGGCGATCGCATCAGCTCCGGTAGCTTCGAGGTGACCGCGGAGCTGATCCGATCCTTCGCCGAGCTCTACGATCCGCAGCCGATGCACATCGACGAGGAAGCGGCCCACCAGACGATCTTCGGCGAATTGGTCGGCAGCGGCTGGCAGACATTGGCGATCACCATGCGGCTTCTGGTCGATGCCAAGCTGCTCGGCGGCAACCCCATCATCGGCGCCGAATTCGCGAATCTGCGCTTCCACCGCCCAATGCGCCCAGGCGACAGCCTCAAGGCGATCGCCGAGGTGCTGCAGACTCGCCCGTCGCGCAGCCGCAATGACCGCGGGTTCATGGATCTGCAGGTCACCACGACGAACCAACACGATGAGACGGTTCTGACACAGGCCTGGACACTGATCGTGCCGACGCGCACCGCCGTCCATGACTGACGGCGGCAGTATGGCCGGGAGCCCCTGCTTTCGTCGGGTTGCCATTTCGATAGGGCGATGCGCTAAATCGTTGCAACGCTCGGCAATCGCATGAAGCGCAATCGCAAGGGCCTTTGAAGAGCCCGGGGAAAATCTCAAGGGAGGTCTGTTCGATGGTGAAGTCCGGCTGGCTCGGCGCGCTTGCGCTTGCCACCTTTGCTCAGCTTGTCCCGGCTGTCCCGGCGACGGCTCAATCCTGGCCGCAGAAGCCGATCAGCTTCATCGTGCCGTTCCCGGCCGGCGGCGGCACCGACGCTTTCGCCCGGCCCCTCGCCGCCCAGCTCGAACAGCAGGTCGGCCAGCGCATCCTGATCGACAACCGCGGCGGTGCCGGCGGCACGGTCGGCGCCTCGGCGGCCTCGAAGGCCGCGCCGGACGGCTACACCTTCTTCATCGGCGCCGCGCACCATGCCATCGCGCCGGCGCTCTATCCCAGGCTCGACTACAATATCCAGACCGACTTCATCCCGATCGGGGTGATCGCCCAGCCGCCGCAGGTCGTGGTGGTCCATCCGGGCAAGGTCCAGGCCAAGACGCTGGCCGAGTTGATCGACTACGCCAAGAAGAACCCCGACAAGCTGAACTACGGTTCAGCCGGCAACGGCACCACCCACCATCTCGCCGGCGAGCTGTTCAAGCTCACCACCAAGGTGAACCTGACCCATGTCCCCTATCGCGGCGCCGGCCCGCTGATGCAGGACCTCGTCGCTGGTCAGGTCGATCTCGCCTTCGACGGCCTCGGCTCGTCCGCAGCGCAGATCGCCAGCGGCACGCTGCGGGCGCTCGCCGTCGCTGCGCCCAAGCGCGCCAGCGCCTTCCCGGACGTGCCAACCACCGCCGAAGCGGGCGTGCCGGGCTACGAGGTCTCGACCTGGTACGCGATGTGGGCGCCGAAGAACACGCCGCCCGAGATCGTCGCCAGGATGACGGCCGAGGTACAGAAGGCGCTGGCCGCGCCGATGGTGAGCACGGCCTGGCAGAAGAACGGCTCGGAAATCCCGAACCTCTACGGGCCGGCCTTCGGCGACTTCGTCAAGTCGGAGGTGGCGCGCTGGGGCAAGGTCGTGGCCGAGGCCAACGTCAAGCCTGACTGAGCGAGTGGGCAGTCACAGGCCCTCACCCGCGTCGTCGATCACGGCGCGGGCGATCGTCAGGCTGAAGCCGGCCCGCGCCAGCGTCGCGATGTGCTTCTGGCGTTGCGCGGCCCGGTCGCCGCGGCTCCATGGTCCCAGGCGCTTGCGACGGGCAGCGACACGCGCCGCCGCCAGCTCGGCGTCCTCGTTAGGGACAACCATCTCGGCGACGAGCTCGCGCCCAACGCCCTTGGCGGCAAGCCCTGCCGCCACGGCGCGTGCGGACCGCCCCTTGCGACGCAGGCTCTGCGCCCTCGCCTCCGCGAACCGGCGGTCATCGACCAGGCCGGAAGCAACGCAGGACGTCACGATCTCGTCCACCATCGCCCGGAACGCCTGCGGGTCGAGCCCGTGATGCCGGCAGCTGCGCTCGACCTTGCGCTGCAGGACGCGCCGCAACTGCGCCTCCGGCACCGAATAACGTTCGAGATAATAGAGAGCGGCGCGCCGCAAATAGGTCGCGGTGATCCTCTTGGGCGCGGGTCGTGCTCCCAGCGATCTCTCATCCTGTTCGACCTCGGTCACATCGGCCCCCTGCCCGCATCTCGGCTCGCGTTGCGGGATTCGCCTCATATTGGGCCTGACTAAGGCCAGCCTCTCGCGAAATCACCTTCGAAATCTCTCAGAATGGTCAAACCCCGTGGTTTGCATCGTGCGTGCGTCGCTCGTGCTTCGCAAAGCGCGGCAGCCGATCGCCTCGCGGGCGGCGCAACAGATCGGCCGCGCCCCGTCGCGCAACCACCGAGGAGAAGCTAATGAAGGCTATCAAGACGTCCGTGATCGTGCTCGCCGCGTCGGCCCTGCTGGCCGGCCCCGTCCTGGCCCAGGGTGTCACGACCGATACCCAGACTCGCAGTCAGACCAGAGGGACGACCTCCGCGCCCGGCGCCGCCGGCGGCGCCGAAACCGGCGTCGATACACAGGTCGGCGCTCCCGGCGCGAAGGCCGGCGTCAAGGCCAAGGCGGGCACGGCGGGTGGCGTCGAAGCACCGGCCGGCACAGCCAAGAGCAGCGCTGGCGCAGCCGGCAAAGCCGGCGCGGACGTCAAGCGCTGACGGGCCGAAAACCCAGGCACCAACTGCAATGGGTTCCGAGGTGAGGCCGAGCCATCGGCCTCACTTTTTTGGCGACGCCCTCGCGCGCTAATCCAGCCCCGGCTTGCCTCTGCCCGACTTGACCGAGGAGCGCCGCTCCTTTGAGGCGAGGCGCCGCTCCTTCGAGGCCTTGGTCGGCTTGGTCACCCTACGCACCTTCGGCCGCACCTCGGCCTTCCGGATCAGCTCGATCAGCCGCGCCAGCGCTTCTTCGCGGTTGCGGCTCTGGCTGCGATGTTCCTGCGCCGAGATGACGATGACGCCGTCCTGCGTCAGCCGGCTGCCGGCGAGCTTCATCAGGCGGATCGCCACATCATTGGGCAGCGACGCCGAGCGGCGGACATCGAACCGAAGCTCGACCGCGCTCGAGACCTTGTTGACGTTCTGCCCGCCCGGACCGGAGGCGCGCACGAAGCTCTCCTCGATCTCGCTCTCGTCGATCGCAATGGACGGCGTGACTTGAATCATGGGAGGAGGCTAACCCAACGCATGCTCCGCAAAAGTGGAAACCGGTTTTGCGGCGAGAGCATGCTTATCCTAATTTGCGCGAATTCCGATCGTAGGGCCGGAACAGCCCTACGGAAAGCGCGCGTCGGAGAATTGCAGCGATGAAGCCTTCGCGTGACATCGAGCGCCTGATCGAGATCATGGCGGCCTTGCGCACACCCGGCACGGGCTGTCCCTGGGATCTCGAGCAGGACTTTGCCTCGATCGCGCCCTACACCGTCGAAGAAGCGTATGAGGTCGCCGACGCAATCGCGCGGGGCGATCTCGTCGACCTCAAGGACGAGCTTGGCGACCTCTTGCTGCAGGTCGTGTTCCACGCCCGCATGGCGCAGGAGCAGGACTCCTTCGCCTTCCCCGATGTGGTCGAGGCGATCACCACCAAGCTGATTCGCCGGCACCCGCATGTCTTCGGCGAGGCCCGCGACCTGTCGCCCATCGAGGTCAAGGCGCTCTGGGGACAGATCAAGGCGCAGGAAAAGGCGGACAAGGCCCGCGCGAGGGCTGAGGCCGGACTGCCGGAGCCCGCTGACGCCAAGGGCGTGCTCGCAGGCGTTCCAACCACCCTGCCCTCGCTGACCCGCGCCTGGAAGCTGCAGGCCAAGGCCTCGACCGTCGGATTCGACTGGAACAACGCCCGGCTGGTGCTGGACAAGATCCGCGAGGAGACCGCCGAGATCGACGAGGCGCTCGCCAGTGGTGACAAGACTGCGATCAAGGAGGAGATCGGCGATTTGCTCTTCGTCATCGCCAACCTCGCCCGCCATGTCGACGCCGACCCGGAGGCTTGCCTCACCGCGGCCAACGCCAAGTTCGAGCGGCGCTTCGCCGGCATCGAGGCGGCGCTGGAGCGCCAGGGGCGCGAGCCGCGGCAGGCCTCGCTCGAGGAACTGGAGGCGCTCTGGCAGCAGGTCAAACGCGCCGAGCGCGCGACCTCCTAATTAAACGAAAACGCCGGGCGCGAGGCCCGGCGTCGATAATCATCTTGTCTGATCGGCAGATCAGGGCTTCGGAGCCGGAGCGGGCGTCGCGCCCGGAGCGGGAGCCAGACCGGGAACCGCTGGCGTACCGGGAGCCGGCGCTGCGCCGGGGGTGGCGTCGGCCGCGCCGCCGCCAAGGCGCTTGCGCAGCTCCTCCTGACGCTTGGCGAGCTCGTCCTGCAGCGCCTTTTGCTGCTCTTCCAGCACCTTGGGATCGATCGGCGCGCCGTCGAAGCCCTTGGCGAAGTCCGAGAGCGGGATCGAGAACGAAACTTCGCGGGCCGCCTGGTTCTGGACGCTGATGTTGAGGTTGGTGCCCTTCTTCATCGCGTTGATGAAGTCGTCCTTGACCTGCGCCTCGGCGAAGCAGCCATTCGGGAAGCAGACTGCATAGCGGCCCGGCGACGGCTGCGCGGTGTCGACACCAAAGCGGATGCCCGGCTGCAGCAGCAGGCCGAGCGGCATCAGGAAGCGCACGATCTTGTTGGGATCACCCTTCACGTCATAGACCGCGACGGCGAGCACCGGTTGGCCCTGGTCCGAGACGAAGTCGCGCGTGGTGTAGCAGATTTCCTTGTTGGCGGCCTGATCCTTGCCGCAGACCTTGGTCCAGGTCGTCTGCGACGGCTCGGGCTTGACCTGAACGACGGTCGGGCCGGTCTGCGCGGCCTGGCCCTGGGCCGGCTGCTGCGCCGGGGCGGGCTGCTGCGCCGGCTGGGCCGGACGGCTCGCCGGGCGCTGTGGCTGCTGGGCGAGCGAGGCGAAGGGAGCAAGAGCAACGGCGGCGCCCAGCACGAGCGCGAGGCCGCGGACCGTGCTCTTCGCGGTGGCGCCCTGGCTCTGGGACAGGCGGGTCGAAGCTGACATCTGCGATTCCTTGACCATCGAAACTTGTTCGGCTGCCGAAGCTGGCCGCTTACATCACCCGAGCGCTCAACCGGCAAGGCGCCGGAGCCGATTGCGGCGTGAGCACATCAAGCGCGATTGAGGCGTTTGAATGACGCCCGGCCCTGCGTTTAGCGACTTCTTTCGCCGGTTTCCAGCCCGAAGAGCGCGGCGCGACAAGTTTGATCGCATGTTATCCTGCGGCAGGGAATCAGGTTTGAGCATGTATCGACGCATCAGCGCCTCGGCGCGCCCGGTTTGGGTTTTCGGGCTCGTCCTTGCGAGCCTCGCGGCGTTCGGCCTCGTGGGCGGAGCGCGCGCGACCGCTGCCGAAAACGACAACGCCATCGCCATGCACGGCGAGCCTGCGCTGCCCAAGGGGTTCGAGCACCTTCCCTATGCCGATCCCAAGGCGCCCAAGGGCGGGCGAATCATCTTCGGCCAGCAGGGCACCTTCGACAGCCTCAACCCCCTGATCGTGCTCGGCGTCGCACCGGACGCGGTGCCTCGCTACGTCCAGCAGAGCCTGCTCTTCCGCTCCGCCGACGAGCCGTTCACCGCCTATGGCCTGCTGGCGAGCAAGGTCGAACTCAACCCGGAACGAACCCGCCTCGCCTTCCAGATCGATCCGCGCGCCCGCTTCTCGGATGGCAAACCGGTTACCGCTGAAGACGTGATCTTCACCTTCGAGATGCTGAAGGCCAAGGGCAAGCCGTTCCACCGCTCAAGCCTGTCGCGGGTGACCAGGGCCGAAGCGCCCTCGCCCGACCGCGTCGTGTTCGAGCTCGGCGACGGCTCCAACCGCGAACTGCCGCTGGTCATCGGCGCCATGCCGATTTTCGCCAGGCACGCCACCGACGCCGAAAAATTCGGCGACACCAGCTTCAAGCCGGCGCTGGGCTCTGGTCCCTATCTGGTCGAGGAGGTCAAGCCCGGCGAGATGCTGCGCTTGAAGCGCCGCAAGGATTTCTGGGCCGAGGAGCATCCCCTCACCCGCGGGCTCTTCAACGCCGAGGAGATCAGGTACGACTTCTATCGCGACTCCAATGCCTTATTCGAGGCTTTCAAGGCTGGACTTTATGATGTCCGTCTCGAAAGCGACCCGACACGCTGGATGACCGGCTACGACGTCCCGGCCGTGCGCGACGGCCGGATCATACGCGACACACTCCGCTTCAGGGCGCCGAAGGGCATGACCGGCCTGGTCTTCAACACCCGCCGGGCGCAGTTCGCCGATATCCGCGTCCGCGAGGCGCTGGCCATGCTGTTCGACTTCGAATGGGCTAACCGCAACCTGTTCCACGGCGTCTACCGCCGCGCCGGCAGCTTCTTCGCCGATAGTGAGCTCTCGGCGCTCGGTGTACCGGCCGATCAGCACGAGAAGGCGTTCCTCGCTACTTTCCCAGGCGCCGTACGCGACGACATCCTTGCCGGAACCTGGGCCCCGGCCGCGACCGACGGCTCCGGCCGTGACCGGGATCAGGCCCGCCGCGCGCTCGACCTGCTGGAGGCGGCCGGCTACCGGATGCGCGACGGAGAGCTGCGCAACGGTGACAAGGGCGAAGTCTTCAGCTTCGAGATCACCGTCACCAACCGGCCGCAGGAGCGGCTGGCTTTGAACTACGCGACCTCGCTGGCCCGGCTCGGCATCGCTGTCTCAGTCCGGCTGATCGACGACGTCCAGTACTGGCGCCGGCTTTCGGCCTTCGATTTCGACATGATCCAGTGGACCTGGCCGGCTTCGGCCTCGCCAGGCAACGAACAGGTCGGGCGCTGGGGTTCGGCCAATGCCGAGCGCAAGGGCGCGCTGAACTATGCCGGCGTGCGTTCGCCGGCGATCGACGCGACGCTGCAGACGCTGCTGGCGGCACGCTCGCGCGAGGGCTTTGTCGCCGCCGTGCGCACGCTCGACCGGCTGCTTCTCTCCGGCTTCTACGCAGTGCCGCTCTACTATCTGCCAGAGACCTGGCTGGCGCGTTCGCGCGAGATCGCCCTGCCCGGGCGGCCGCCGACATACTTCCTTTCCAATGAGACGCTGGCGCGGCTGCCCGCCCCGCCTGCGCCCGCCAACTAGGCCGGCCGATGCGGATGAGCTCTGACGAAATCTCCATCGGCGCGCTGGTCGAAGGGCTCGATTTCGACAGCCTGCTCAAGGCGCTCGCCACCCGCCGCGGCTATGAGCCGGCCTTTCGCGACCCGCCGGGCCGGCGCGACTGGAGCGATTTTTCGCCGAATGCCTTCGGTTTTGCCGAGCTCGACAGCCGCGTCGACCGGCTCGCCAATCTGCTGCTGCTGGCCAGGCCCCAGCCCGGTGCCTGTGTAGCGATCCTGGCGCCGCTGGGCCCCGAGGCGCTGGTCTCGACCCTCGCCAGCCTGCGGGCTGGTCTCTCGCCGATGATCCTGCCGGCCCATGCCACGGAGGCGGAGCTGCTGCGCCTGATCGAACGCTCCGGCGCCGTGATGGCGCTCGGCGTACCGCGGATCGGCGACCTCAGGCCATTACATCTGTTGCGCGATGTCGCCGCGCGCTCCTTCGGCATGCGTTTCCTCGGCGGTTTCGGGATGCAGGTGCCGGACGGCGTCGCGGCACTCGAACCTCTGCTCGGCCACGGCGCCACACCGGCAACGCTGGCACCGGCTGCCGTCCGGGCACCGATCCGTGTGGTCGACGGCGATAGCCTCGCCGGCCCCTTCGCCGTCAGCGAGAAGGAAGTGCTGGTCAAGGCGCTCGAAATCTCGCGGGTGCTGAAGCCGCTCGCCTCGTCGCGGCTGATCACGACTCTCGTCGGGGGCGACCTTGCCGCGCTCGCGACGGGCCCCGGTATCGCGCTCCTGACCGGCGTCGAGCTGCTGCCGCTCGGCCTGTTCGTGCTCGACGACCTGCGCGCCTGCCTGGAAGGCGGCCGCATGGTCCATCTCGTCATTCCCGCGGCGATGGAGCCTGCGCTCGCCCGCTCGAAGCTCGGCAGCCACAAGGCGTTGGCCAGCCTCGTGGTCACCCGTCGCATTGGCGAGGATGACGGGCTGCCGCGCCTCGACCGGCAAGACCTCGCCATCGTCGATGTCATCACGCATGCGCCGGAGCGGGTCGAAGTCAGGCGGCGTAATCCGGATTGAGCCTCGCCGTCATGCTCGGGCTTGACCCGAGCATCTCAGGCCGAAAGAGGCTCCAGCCGGCGCGTTCTCGTCATGAGATTCTCGGGTCTCCGCTGCGCTTCGCCCGAGAATGACGGCTGAAGACCTACGCCGCCTTCTTCCGCTCGGCGATGCGCGCCAGATCGGTCAGCAACCGCCGCGTGCCCGTCAGCCGCTGCTCGGCGCTCTCCAAATCGTCGATGAAGACGACGCGCATGTCGGGGCGGACCTTGGCCAGCGTACCGATCTTCGCGACATAGGAGACGAGCCCCTCCGGATTGGCGAACTCGTTGTCGCGGAAGGCGACGATGATGCCCTTCGGCCCCGCCTCGACCTTCTCGACATTGGCGCGCTTGCACAAAGCCTTGATCGCGACGATCTCCAGCAGCTGCTTCACCTCCTCTGGCAGCGGGCCGAAGCGGTCGACCAGCTCGGCGCCGAAGGATTGCAGCTCGCCATCGTCATCCATGGTCGAGAGGCGCTTGTAGAGCGTCAGCCGCAGTGTCAGGTCGCCGATATAGTGCTCGGGAATCATCACCGGCGCGCCGATCTGGATCGTCGGCGACCACTGCGCGTCGCTCTCGATCTCGATGCCGGCCTTGAGAGCCGCCACCGCCTCCTCCAGCATCTGCTGGTAGAGCTCGTAGCCGACCTCCTTGATATGGCCGGACTGCTCGTCGCCGAGCAGGTTGCCGGCGCCTCGAATGTCGAGGTCGTGGCTGGCGAGCTGGAAGCCGGCGCCCAGCGTGTCGAGCGATTGCAGAACCTTCAGGCGCTTGTCGGCCTGGTCGGTCAGCTTGCGGTTGGCCGGCACGGTGAAGAGCGCATAGGCGCGCACCTTCGAGCGGCCGACACGACCGCGCAGCTGATAGAGTTGCGCCAGGCCGAACATGTCGGCGCGGTGGACGATCAGCGTATTCGCGGTCGGGATGTCGAGCCCGGACTCGACGATCGTGGTCGAGAGCAGGATGTCGTACTGGCCCTCGTAGAAGGCCGTCATCACGTCTTCCAGCGTGCCTGCCGCCATCTGGCCATGGGCGATGCCGACCTTGGCCTCGGGCACCTGCTTGTCGAGGAAGTCCTTGACCTCGGCGATGTCCTCGATGCGCGGCACGACATAGAACGAGCGCCCGCCGCGATAGCGTTCGCGCAGCAGCGCCTCGCGCACGATCAGCGGATCGAAGGGCGTGACGAAGGTGCGCACGGCAAGGCGGTCGACCGGCGGCGTCGCGATGATCGAGAGCTCGCGCACGCCGGTCATGGCGAGCTGGAGCGTGCGCGGGATCGGCGTCGCGGTCAGCGTCAGCATGTGCACCTCGGCGCGCATCTCCTTCAGCCGTTCCTTGTGGGCAACGCCGAAATGCTGCTCCTCGTCGACGATGACGAGGCCGAGATCCTTGAAATCGATGCTCTTGCCGAGCAAAGCGTGGGTACCGACGGTGATGTCCATGGTACCGTCGCTGATGCCCTGCTTCACCGCCTTGAGATCGGGCGCCGATACGAAGCGAGATGCCTGGCCGACCTTGACCGGGAGCCCGGCGAAGCGCTCGACGAAATTGCGGTAGTGCTGGCGCGCGAGCAGGGTCGTCGGCACCACGACTGCGACCTGCTTGCCGGCAAGCGCCGTGGTGAAGGCGGCGCGCAGCGCGACCTCGGTCTTGCCGAAGCCGACATCGCCGCAGACCAGCCGGTCCATAGGGCGGCCGGCCGCGAGGTCGTCGAGCACGGCGTCGATGGTGTTCTGCTGATCCTCGGTCTCCTCATAGGGGAAGCGGGCGCAGAACTCGTCATAGAGTCCGCCCTGCGGCACGAAGCGCGGCGCCTCCTTGAGCGCGCGGGCCGCGGCGATCTGGATCAGCTTGCCCGCCATCTCGCGGATGCGCTGCTTCAGCTTGGCCTTGCGCGCCTGCCAGCCGCCGCCGCCGAGCCGGTCGAGCATGACCTCGGTGTCCTCCGAGCCGTAGCGCGAGAGCAGCTCGATATTCTCGGCCGGCAGGAATAGCTTGGCGTCGCCGGCATAGTGGATTTCGAGGCAGTCATGCGGCGCGCCGGCGGCCGTGATCGTCTGCAGGCCGACGAAGCGGCCGATTCCGTGGTCGACATGGACGACGATGTCGCCCGGCGTCAGCGACGACAGCTCATTGATGAAGTCCTGCGGCCGGCGCGTCTTGCGGCGCGGCCGCACCAGCCGGTCGCCCAAAATGTCCTGCTCGCCGATGACCGCGAGCTTGCCGGCCTCGAAGCCGGTCTCGAAGCCCCAGACAGCGAGGGCGGTTGTACCGGGCTTGAGGTCGAACGCAGCCCGCAATGAGCCGGTCATCTGCACGGTCTTGAGACCGTGATCGGCGAGCACATGGGCGAGGCGCTCGCGCGAGCCTTCCGACCAGGCGGCGAGGATGACCCGCCGCCCCTCGGCCTCCAGTGCCTTCACATGGGCGACGGCGGCATCGAAGACGCTGCCGGCATTGTCGGCACGCTCGGCCGCGAAGCTGCGGCCCTGCTTGCCGGCGAGATCGACGACGAGCTTGCCTTCGCTCTCCGGCAGCTGGAACGGCGTCAGCGAGGCGACACCGGCCTCGCCAATGAGCCCGCGCCAGTCGGCCGGCGAGAGATAGAGCGCCTCCGGCAGCAGCGGCTTGTAGGGGATCGAGCCCGGCGAAGGTTGGCCGAGCGCGCTCTTGCGGGCGTCGTAATAGTCCTTGATCAGGCTGATGCGTTCACCGACCGCATCCTCGGCCTGATGGTCGAGCACGATCGGCACATCGGGCAGATAGGTGAAGAGCGTGTCGAGCTTCTCCGCCAGCAGCGGCAGCCAATGCTCCAGGCCCGCCGGGCGCCGCCCCTCGCTCACCGCCTCGTAGAGGGTGTCGTCACGGCCGGGCGTGCCGAAGGTCGCGATATAGGACTGGCGGAAGCGGCGAATGCTGTCGCTCGTCATCTGCGCTTCGGACATTGGCACGAGGTCGAGCCCGCGCAATTGCCCGGTGGTGCGCTGCGTCTCCGGATCGAAGGTACGGATCGATTCCAGCGTGTCGCCGAAGAAGTCGAGCCGGATCGGCGCCGGCATGCCCGGCGGATAGAGATCGACGATGCCGCCGCGCACGGCGAATTCGCCGGTCTCGCGCACCGTCGAGGTGCGCAGATAGCCGTTGATGTCGAGCCAGCGCGCCAGCTCCTCGGTGTCGACCATGTTGCCGGGCGCGGCCGAGAAGCTCTCGGACGCGACCTTGCCGAACGCCGGCACGCGCTGGAGCGCGGCGTTGACCGTGGTCAGCAGCAAACGCGGCCTGTCGCCCGACTTGGTCCGGGCGAGCCGCGACAGCGTCGTCATCCGGTGCGCGACGATCGAGGGCGCCGGGGAAACGCGGTCATAGGGCTGGCAGTCCCAGGCCGGGAAGCTCATCACCTCGAGATCGGGCGCAACGAATTGCAGCGCATTCTCCAGCACCTGCAGGCGCTGGCCGTCGCGGGCGACGAAGACGAGGAGCGCCGGCCCTTCCGACTTCTTGGCGCGGGCGCGCGTCAGATCAGCGAGCACGACGGCGTCGAAGCCATCGGGTACGCCGGACAGCGTCGGCTTGTCGCCACGGTTCAGCGCATCGAGGACGCGCTCGAGCTGTGGCTTGGCGATCTGGGCGGGAGGCGGAATGCTCATCGGGACGCTTCAATTCTGACTATGGCTTGTCATTCCGGGGCGCGCCGCAGGCGCGAACCCGGAACCCACGACTGGGTGGAACATCTGGTGCGTGGTTCCTGTCCGCTCACCCGATCGTGGGTTCCGGGTTCTTCGCTGCGCGAAGCCCCGGAATGACAATGAAGGGAGCAGGCCAAGCCCTCACACATGGATCGGCTTGTCGTGCTGGTGAAACGCCTTCAGCCGCCTGAACACGTCGCTATCGTAATTCGACGGCACCTCAGCCTCGCCGGTGATCCAGCTCAGCAGGTCGCGGTCGAGCACCTCGATCAGGCGCTCGAACTCGTCGAGCTCGGCCTCACTCAGCCCTCCGACCTCGGCATCGGCGAAGCGGCCCATGATCAGATCGGTCTCGCGCATGCCGCGATGCCAGGCGCGGAACAGGATCTTGCGCCGGCGCGGGTCGAGGTCGGCGCTGGTTCTCGTCGAGCCGCTCATCGTTTACCCTCGCGCAGTCCAATGCGAAACGGGCCGGCCCCGTCGCGGAGCCTGCCGTCGCGAGCTATATAGCGAGCGACCCAAGCGAAGTCAGCGGCTGAAACGCCGCGAGGCTTCGCACTCCTGACATGCCGTGAGCCCATTGCGCCCCTCCGCTCTCGATCCACTCTTCGCACCCGTTACGGCGCTGTCCGGCGTCGGCCCCAAACTCGCCAAGGCGCTCGACAAGCTGTTGGGCGACGAAACGCATGCCGCTCGCGTCATTGATCTGCTCTTCCATTTGCCGACCGGCGCGATCGACCGGCGGCCGAGCGAGAGCATTATCGAGGCACCGATCGGCGAGATCGCGACCTTTTCGGCAAAGGTAACCGAGCATCGCCCTGCCCCGCCGACCAAGGCCAAGGCGCCCTATCGCATCCTCGTCGAGGACGAGACCGGCGACGTGACGCTGGTTTTCTTTCACGCCGATGTCCGCCATCTCCTGCAGACCCTGCCGGTCGGCGCCTATCGCATCATCTCGGGCAAGCTCGAGCTCTGGGACGGCATGCGCCAGATGGTGCATCCCGATCGCATCCTCGACCCCAAGCTCGCCGCGACCATGCCCTCGGTCGAACCGGTTTACGGCCTGACTGAAGGCATTGGCGGGCGCGTCATGGCCCGCATCGCTGCCGGCGCGGCCGAGCGCTGTCCGGAACTGCCGGAATGGCAGGACGCAGCTTTCCTGGCGCGCAACGATTTCGTGTCGTTCCGCGATGCTATCGACGCCCTGCATCATCCTGTCGACCTCAAGGCCGCCCCAGGCGAGACCGTCGCACGCCGGCGCATCGCCTATGACGAATTGCTGGCGAGCCAGATCGCGCTCGCGCTTGTCCGTCGCCAGCAGAAGAAGGCAGCCGGTCGTGCCACTGCCGGCGACGGCGCCTTGCGCCGCGCCATCGAAACCGCCCTGCCCTTCAAGCTGACCGAAGGCCAGCGCAAGGCGATCGCCGACATCCATGACGATATGGAAAAGCCGGAGCGCATGCTGCGCCTGCTCCAGGGCGATGTCGGCTCGGGCAAGACCGTGGTCGCGCTGATGGCGATGGCCGCTGCCGCCGAAGCCAGACGGCAATCGGTGCTGATGGCGCCGACCGAAATCCTCGCTCGCCAGCACGCCGAGCGCCTGGCTCCTTTGGCGGACAAGGCCGGACTTAAGCTCGCCTTGCTGACCGGCCGCGAAAAGGGCGCCGGGCGCCGGCAGGTGCTGGAAGGCTTGGCGAATGGCGAGATCGATATCGCCGTCGGTACCCATGCGCTGTTCCAGGAAGGCGTCGCCTTCCATGACCTGGCCCTCGCCGTGGTCGACGAGCAGCATCGTTTCGGCGTGCATCAGCGCCTGTTGCTAGGCGCCAAGGGCGAGGCGGTCGACATCCTGGTGATGACCGCGACGCCGATCCCGCGCACGCTCTCGCTGACCTGGTTCGGCGACATGGACATCTCGATCCTCGCCGAGAAGCCGGCTGGCCGGAAACCGATCGCCACCAAGGCGATTTCTTCCGAGCGCTATGACGAAGTCGTCGGCGCCGTCGGCCGGGCGCTGGATGCCGGCGCGCAGGTCTACTGGGTCTGCCCGCTGGTGCAGGAATCCGACACGCTCGACGTTGCGGCCGCGCAACAGCGCTTCGAGGCACTGCAGGAAGAGTTCGGCGACAAGGTCGGCCTGTTGCACGGCCAGATGCCGGGGCGCGACAAGGACGCGGCGATGGCCGCCTTTGTCGCCGGTCAGACGCGCCTGCTGGTTTCGACCACCGTGATCGAGGTCGGCGTCGACGTGCCCAATGCCTCGGTCATGGTGATCGAGCATGCCGAGCGCTTCGGCCTCGCCCAGCTCCATCAGTTGCGCGGGCGGATCGGGCGCGGATCGGCGGCTTCGACCTGCCTCCTGCTCTACAAGGGCCCGCTCGGCCAGGTGGCGGAAGCGCGCCTCACCATCATGCGCGAGAGCGAGGACGGCTTCCGCATCGCCGAGGAGGATTTGCGCCTGCGCGGCGAAGGCGAGGTGCTCGGCACCAAGCAGTCCGGCTCTCCGGACTGGCGCATCGCCAGGCCGGAAATCGACGGCGACCTGCTCGCGGCGGCGCGCGACGATGCCCGCCTGCTGATCGAGCGCGATCCGCAGCTAGAGACGGAACGCGGGCAGGCGATCAGGACGCTGCTCTATCTGTTCGAGCGCGACGTCGCGATCCGCCTGCTGCGGGCAGGCTGAGGCGACACTCAGCCCTGCGCTCCCGAAGTGCTCGCGGCAGCGGCAGCCAGGACGCGAGCGATCACCTTGATCTCGAAATCGAACCCCGCGAGCCAGGTCACGCCGATAGCTGTCCAGCTTGGATAGGGCGGATCGCCGATTTCCTCGGCCCTGACGGCCAGCACCGTGTCGAACTGCGCCTGCGGGTCGGTGTGGAAAGAGGTGACGTCGATCACGTCGTCGAAACTCGCGCCTGCCGCCGCCAGCACGGCGCGCAGATTGGCGAAGGCACGCCGGACCTGATCCTCGAACACCGGTTCGGGCGAGCCGTCTTCGCGGCTGCCGACCTGTCCTGAGATGAAGAGCAGGTCGCCATGCCTGATGGCGGCCGAGTACTGGTGGAGATCGTACAGTGCGTGCCGATCGGCCGGGAAAATCGCATCGCGTTTAGGCATCTCGTTTCCTTTCTCGGTTTTTTAAAACGCAACCGGGCCGAAGCCACGCGATTGCGCTCGTGCCGACAGGAGATGGAGCCCGGCCATTGTTCGGATTAGACATTGAAATTGGTACAGGCTGATGCAGATTTACCAGCAATGACTCGCCCATCGCTGAACGACCTCACCGCCTTCGTTGCCGTCGCCAGCCGCCGCAGCTTCCGGCGCGCGGCGGATGAGCTCGGCACCGCGCCCTCCACCTTGAGCCATGTGATGCGCGCCCTCGAGGAGCGCATGGGCGTACGGCTGCTCAACCGCACGACGCGCAGCGTCTCGCCGACGGAAGCCGGCTTCGAACTGCTCGGCCGTTTGCAGCCAGCACTCGCGACGCTGGACGAGGCGCTGGACAGCATCGCCACCTTTCGCGGCAGCGTCGCCGGCAGCGTCCGGATCAATGCACCGCGGCTGGGGGCGTCGCTCCTCGTCCGCGACGTTCTGCCCGTTATGGCCGATCGCTTTCCCGATGTGGTTGTCGACCTCGTCGTCGAAGGGAAGCTTGTCGACATCGTCTCGGCAGGTTTCGACGCCGGCGTGCGCCTGGTCGACTCGATTCCGAAGGATATGATCGCCGTGCCGTTCGCCGGCGAGGTCAGCTTCATCTGCGTCGCGTCACAGGCCTATCTCGAACGCTTCGGCGAGCCGGCCACACCCGACGAACTGCATCGCCATCGCTGCATCGGCCACCGCGTGCCGGGCGGCAAACTCTACCGTTGGGAGTTCGAGCGGGCCGGCCAGGCGCTCACGATCGAGGCAGCCGGCCCCATCATCCTCGACGACGAGGAACTGATGGTGGATGCCGCTGTGAAGGGCTCAGGGGTCGCCTATGTCGCCAGCCCGGCTGCCGAGGCAGCGTTGGTGGAAGGACGCCTTCTGCGGGTTCTGGCGCCTTGGACGCCAGCTTCCGAACGGGTCGCGGTCTATTATCCCGGCCACCGCGCCGTACCGCCGACGCTACGGGCCTTCCTCGATGTCGTCAAGGCGATGCGATCGTAAGCGGCAGCAATCCCGATCAAGCGCGGCCATCTTGCCTTGGCCATGGTGCCGGCGTTTCGTGAGTGAGCCATGGACCCCATCAAGAAAGCCCTCTGGTGCATTGAAAGCCGCTTCGCCTCCGAGCTCTCGCTCGACGAGATCGCGGAGGTGAGCGGCGTTTCCCGCTTCCATCTCAGCCGCGCCTTCGGCGTGGCGACCGGCCGCTCGGTGATGCGCTATGTCCGCGAGCGCCGGCTCTCGGAAGCGGCGCGCCAGCTGGCGAACGGCGCACCCGACATCCTCCAGGTCGCGCTCGACTGGGGCTATGGCTCTCACGAGGCCTTCACCCGCGCCTTCCGCGAGCAATTCGGCCTCACGCCGGAAGAGCTGCGTTCAAGGCGCGACCTCTCCTCCCTTGCCCTCGTGGAGCCCCTGTCCATGCATGCCGCATCCCCAACGCCCCTCGCAGAGCCGCGCCTCGTCACCGGCAAGCCCATGCTGATCGCCGGCTTCAGTGGCCATTTCTCGGTCGGCAAGACCGAAGGCATTCCTTTGCTCTGGCAGAGGATCGTCCCGCATTTCGGCCATATCCCCGGCCAGAAAGGCTTCATCGCCTATGGCGCGAGCTATAATTGCGACGATGTCGGCGCCTTCGACTACATCGCCGGCGCCGAAGTCTCCTCCTTCAGCGACCTGCCGGACGAGTTCGCTCGGCTGAGCGTACCCGAGCAGCGCTGTGCCGTCTTCGAGCACAGCGGCCACATCACCGGCATCAAGCAGACCTATGAGGCGATCTGGCGCGACTGGTTGCCGAAATCAGGACGCGAACCCGCCATGGGTGTCACGCTGGAACGCATGGACCAGCGCTTCGACGGCGCGACCGGCAACGGCATCGTCGAGATCTGGGTGCCGCTGAAGGGCTGAGCTATTTGCCCGTCTCGACGCCGACGCGCGGCACTGCCTCGCCGGGCTGGATCAGCCCGGCGGACATGATCAGCTTGGCGCCGTCCTCGACCGAGATCGAAAGCTCGATCACCTCCTTGCGAGGCAGGTAGAAGAAAAAGCCCGTGGTTGGATTCGGAGTACAGGGCAGGAAGACGCCGATCTGTTCCTCGCCATCCGGCAGCTTGCCGGCGATCTCGGGCGCCGCCTCCTGCGCGATGAAGACGATCGACCACATCCCCGGCTGCGGGAACTGCACCATGCCGACCTTGCGGAACGAGGTGCCGGATTGGGAAAAGATCGTCTCGAAAACCTGTTTCACGCCCTTGTACAGGCCTCGCACCACCGGCATGCGATCGAGGATCGACTCTCCGGCGCCGATCAGCGTGCGCCCGACCAAGTTCGCAGCGAAGAAGCCGATCACCGTCAGGCCGATCAGGGCGATGATCAGCCCGAAGCCCGGCAACGGGAACGGCAAATGGTTTTCGGGCCAGAACTGGGCCGGCACCAGCGGCTTCACCATTCCGTCGACCAGATTGATGAACCACCAGGTCACCGAGGCGGTGATCGCGAGCGGTGCTGCGAGCACCAGCCCGGTCAGGAAATAGCGCCTGAGCCTGGTGCCGAAAGTCGGCCGCAGCAGATCCGTCTGAACGACGAGGCGCGGATCGGGCATGCGGGCGTTCATCGACGATCCAGGACTCCAGCCGCTCTTGCGGCCCGTCTACATTGCGCCGCACTATCAGACGATAGCCGAGCGCGCGGCGCTGGCCACCCCCGATTCGCCGGGATCGACGAGTTTCGTGTCCGAACCTTCCAGACCGCAACGCCGCTGGCATCGGCCGCTCTACCTCGCAGCCGGCTGGCTCTGTACGCTGCTCGGCATTGTCGGGCTGATCCTGCCGGTGATGCCGGGCACGGTCTTCCTGATCGCAGCGGCCTGGTGCTTCTCGCGCTCGTCGCCACGCTTCGAGAGCTGGCTGGTCAACCATCCCCAGCTCGGTCCGCAGATCGTGCGCTGGCGAAAGACGGGCGCGATCGACCGCAAGACAAAATATGTCGCCTGCGGCTCGATGCTGCTGGGTTTCGTCATCATGGCAGCGACCGATGCGCCGCCGATCGCGCTCTGGCTGAGCGGCGCCGGCCTGATCGCGGCCGGCACCTATGTCGCGAGCCGGCCGGAGCCGAAGGACGAATAAGGCTTCAGCGGACGTTTTGCGTCATTCCGGGGCAGGCCAAAGGCCTGAGCCCGGAACCCATGAACACAACGCTGCTCCAGTTCGTCATGCTCGCCCTTGTGGCGAGCATCCACGTCTTGAACACGGCCTTCGACCAGCGGAAACGTGATGGCCGGGACAAGCCCGACCATGACGGAAAGGCCGGTGTTCATGGGTTCCGGGCTCTTCGCTACGCGAAGTCCCGGAAAGACGACTCACTCGACGGTGACGGATTTCGCCAGATTACGCGGCTGGTCGACGTCCTTGCCCATGAAAACGGCGGTCTGGTAGGCGATCATCTGAATCGGCACCGCATAGGCGATCGGTGCGAACAGCGGATCCATCTCCGGCATGATGATCGTCGCTTCCGGCACGATCCCGGCTTCGGCCGCGCCCTTGGCGTCGGTGATCAGAATGATCCGCCCGCCACGCGCCGCGACCTCCTGCATGTTCGAGGCAGTCTTTTCGAAGAGCGCATCGTGCGGTGCGATCACAATGACCGGCATGTCCTCGTCGATCAGCGCGATCGGGCCGTGCTTGAGCTCGCCAGCCGGATAACCTTCCGCATGGATGTAGCTGATTTCTTTCAACTTCAGGGCGCCTTCAAGCGCCAGCGGGAAGCTGGTGCCACGGCCGAGATAGAGCACGTCGCGCGCTTTGGACAGCTTGCGAGCGATCTTCTCGATCTCCGGCTCCAGCGTCAGTGCCTGAGCCATCAGGCCGGGCAGCGCGATCAGCTCCTGAACATAGCGCGCTTCCTCCGCGGCCGAGAGCGTGCCGCGGGCGCGGGCAGCGGCGATGGCGAGGCCAGCGAGCGCGGTCAGTTGGCAGGTGAAGGCCTTGGTCGAGGCGACACCGATCTCGGGACCGGCCAGCGTCGGGGCGACGACATCGCTCTCGCGGGCGATCGTCGAGGTCGGCACGTTGACCACCGACATGACGTGCTGGCCTTCCTGGCGGGCATAGCGCAGGCAGGCGAGCGTGTCGGCCGTCTCGCCCGATTGCGAGACGAAGAGCGCAAGCCCGTTCGCCGGCAAGGGAGCCTCGCGATAGCGGAACTCCGAGGCGACATCGATCTCGACCGGCAGGCGCGCCAGCTTCTCGAACCAATATTTGGCGGTGAGGCCGGCATAATAGGCGGTGCCGCAGGCCGAAACGGAGAGCCGCGACAGGCTCTTCCAGTCGAAAGGCACTTCGAAGGGCAAGCGCGCCACGCCATTCGCCATGTCGACATAATGCGTCAGCGTGTGGCCGACGACCTCCGGCTGCTCATGGATCTCCTTGGCCATGAAGTGGTGGTAATTGCCCTTCTCGACCAGGAAGGCGCCGGCGGCGACGCGCTGGGCGCGCCGGTCGACCTGCTGACCGTCGGCGTCATAGAAGGTCGCGCCCTGGCGGTTCAGCACCACCCAGTCGCCCTCGTCGAGATAGGCGATCAGGTTGGTGAAGGGCGCCAGCGCCAGCGCGTCCGAGCCGAGATACATCTCGCCGTCGCCGACCCCGACCGCCAGCGGCGAGCCCTTGCGGGCGCCGATCAGCAGGTCGTCCTGCCCCTCGAACAGGAAGGCGAGCGCAAACGCGCCGCGCAGGTGCGGCAGCGACGCTCCGACCGCCGCGACTGGGTCCTTGCCGCGATCGAGCTCGCGGGTGACGAGATGGGCGATGACCTCGGTGTCGGTCTCGCTGGCGAAAACATGCCCATCCGCCTCGAGTTCGGCCTTGAGCTCGCGGAAATTCTCGATGATGCCGTTATGAACGACCGCGAGTTTCTCGGTGGCGTGCGGGTGGGCATTGGTCTCGGTCGGCTTGCCATGCGTCGCCCAGCGGGTGTGGCCGATGCCGATCAGGCCCTCGAGCGGTTCGTTCGAGAGGCGCACTTCGAGATTCTTGAGCTTGCCCTCGGCGCGGCGGCGGCCGAGCTTGCCGCCTTCGAGCGTCGCGACACCGGCTGAATCATAGCCGCGGTATTCGAGCCGCCGCAGCGCCTCGACGACCTGGCCTGCGACGGCCTGCTTGCCGAGAATGCCCACGATCCCGCACATCAATGTGCCTCATCCGTTGATATCGATGTGCATCGCAATAGTCCGAGGCGGCGCAATTACGAAATCACGTTGAATGTCGAACTGTGAACGAAATGCCCTGCAAATCGCCTATTGCCTGGCTTTTCTGGCCTGGGCTGCAGCCCGGAATGCCGCCGCCCAGCCCTCGCGCTCCATCTGCCGGCCGCGCGCGACGGCGAGCGCATCCGGCTTGACGTCCCGGGTGATGACCGAGCCGGAGCCGACATAGGCGCCGGCGCCGATCGTCACCGGCGCGACCAGCGCGGAGTTGGAGCCGATGAAGGCGCCCTCCCCGATGATCGTCTTCGCCTTGAAGAAGCCGTCGTAATTGCAAGTGATCGTGCCGGCGCCGATATTCGCATTCGCGCCGATCTCGGCATCGCCGATATAGGTCAGGTGGTTGACCTTGACACCCTCGCCAATCATCGCTGCCTTGATCTCGACGAAGTTGCCGACCCTGGCGCCCTTCGCCAGCTCCGCCCCCGGCCGAAGGCGCGCATAGGGGCCGATCGAGGCGCTTGGACCGACGCTCGCCCCCTCCAGATGCGAAAACGCGTGGATGACGGCGTTGTCCGCGACCCTGACGCCCTTGCCGAAGACGACATTGGGCTCGATCACGACATCGCGCCCGACGATGGTGTCGTGGCTGAAGAAGACGGTCTCGGGCGCGACCAGCGTGGCGCCGGCGAGCATAACTTCGAGCCGCTTGCGGCGCTGGAAGTCGGCTTCGACTGCGGCAAGCTGGGCGCGGTCATTGACGCCCTGGACCTCGGCCTCCGGCGCGACCCGGGCAACGGCCTTCAGGCCCTGCGCGCGCGCCACCGCGACGGCGTCGGTCAGATAGTATTCGTTCTGCGCATTAGCACAGCCGATCGCATCGAGAATGGCGAGCGCCTTCTTGCCATCGAGTGCCATCAGTCCCGCATTGCACAGGGTGATCGCGCGCGTCGCCGCGTCGGCATCCTTGTGCTCGACGATTCCCTGCAGTTCGCCAGCCTGCGTGACAAAGCGGCCATAGCCGGTCGGATCGCGTGCCTCGAAGCCGAGGGCGGCGACGGCAGCGCCGGTGCGCAAGGGCTCACGCAAATCGGCGAAGGTCTCCGGACGCACCAGCGGCGTATCGGCGAAGGCGACCAGCACATCGTCATGGTCGCCCGCCAGACTCTCCCGCGCCGCGAGCACCGCATGCGCCGTGCCCTTGCGCTCGGTCTGAACGAAGATCGCGGCATGCGGAGCATGCTTCTTCACCTCGGCGGCGACATCGGGCCGGTCGGGCCCGATCACCACGGCGAGCGCGTCGGCGCCGGCGGCCGTGACGGCCGCCAGAGCGTGGCCGAGTAGCGAACGACCGGCCACCTCGTGCAACACCTTCGGCCGCGCCGATTTCATCCGGGTCCCCTCGCCCGCCGCCAGCACGATGGCGAGGCAGGTCCGCGCGGGCTGCATTTCCGTCATGATCGTCCTGTCACATGCTCGTCAGAGGAAACGCGGCCATGACCGGCCGTCGTCCCGGGCGCGGCGGATACCGCACCGGCGGTGGATAGCCGATAGCGAGCGGATTTGGCAAAGCCCAACGGACGATGCGCCATTGCGCCGGCTCCGAGCGAGCAATCTGGCGCGGCTTCGTTTCGGCATGGCATTCCTGCACGCGAGGCGTCCCTTTTTTCGCCTTTGGCCTTGCACTGCGCTTTTCAGCCCCGCGCGAAATGCTCTAGAAGCGCAAGGCGGCAGAGCTTTGCCGGCCCAAGTTGGATGTGATGTCGAAATCCTTGAATCGCCGTCGATTTTTGAGCCTCGCTGCAACCGGCGCCATTGCGCAGCGGTTTGCCGTGGGCACGGCGACGGCACAGGCCCCGACGAGCTGGGCCGGGCTGGTGCAATCGGTGATCGCCGAAGGCCAGCGCTTTGATCCCACGCTCGTGATCGAGGCCGCCCGCGTCCTCTCGCGCCGGCCGATGGTGCCGCTCGTCGCGACCGATTTGCCCGAAGGTTACGCTACCCTGCCCTTCGATCAGTATGTCGGCATCCGGGCGCAGCCCTCCGGAATGATCTGGGCGGGCGAGAATCGTGGCTTCACCGTCGAGCCGCTGCATCGCGGCTACGTCTTTTCTTCGCCGGTGAGCCTGTTCACCGTCGAGGACGATGTCGTTCGGCGCGTCGCCTTCGACCCCGGAAAATTCAATTACGGCCGGGTGACACCGCCCCCCTCTGGCGCGGACCTGCAATTCTCGGGCTTTCGGGTCTCGGCCGGGTTGGAGCGTCCCTATGAACTGGCGCTCTTCCAGGGCGCGACGTTCTTCCGTTCGCTGGCGCGCGGCCAGAATTTCGGCGCGATGGCCCGTGCCCTGATCCTGCGGCCAGGCGAACAGCGCGGCGAGGAGATCCCGTTCTTCCGTGCCTACTGGATCGAGCGGCCGAGCCCGGCCGCCGGCGTGCTCGTCATCCATGCTTTGCTCGACTCAGAGAGCGTCACCGGCGCGGTGCGCATGACATTGCGTCCCGGCGACATCACCCTGGTCGATGTCGAGATGACCTTGTTCGCCCGCGCCAATCTCGACCATGTCGGGTTCGGCTGCGTGATGGGCACCTATCTTTCCGGCCCGCAAAGCCGGCGCGGCTTCGATGATCTGCGGCCAGCGGTCCACGAGGTTTCGGGCGTCCAGATGTTCACCGGCAACGGCGAATGGATTTACCGCCCGGTGAGCAACCCCGCCAGTCTCCAGGTCTCCTCCTTCCAGGATTCCAACCCTCGCGGCTTCGGTCTGATTCAGCGCGAGCGCGACCCGAACGCCTTCGTCGACGACGATCAGCGTTTCGAGCTCAGGCCGAGCGTCTGGATGGAGCCGCTCGGCGAGTGGGGACCGGGCTCGGTCCAGCTCATCGAGATCCCGAGTGAATCCGAGCTCAACGACAACATCATCAGCTATTGGCGGCCGCGCCAGCCGATCGCCGCCGGCAGCGAGACCACGGTCGCCTATCGCCAGGCCTGGTGCTGGCAGCCGCCGGAGCGGCCGCCGCTCGCCATCGCGACCCGCATCCGGCAGGGCCGCGGCTCGCAGGCGCGCCGGCGCCGTTTCCTCGTCGACTTCAGCGGCGACAGGCTTGGCGACCCGGCACTCGTCGCGGCGATCCGCGCCAATGTCACGGCGAGTCCCGGCACGATCCAGAACCTGCGCCTCTGGCCCTATCCGGAGCGCCGGACCATGCGCGTCGCCTTCGAGGTCGATCCGGGCAGCGAGACTCTGTCCGAGCTGCGTCTTGTGCTCGATGCCGGCGGCCAGCCGGCTTCGGAAACCTTGTTGAACCGATGGACCTGGTGACCGTGGACGCGCTTGCCCGTCGGGGCGATACCGAGCCCATGACCAGCTGCCCGGCGCCGGTCGAGGCGACGCCGCCCGAGAACCGGCTGGAGATGCCGGTGCAGTCCTTCCGCAGCTGGAAGGCCTCCGAAGCCCGTAAGCCGGCCGCTCCGCAAGCCTGGCGCACGCCCTGGCTGGCGCGAGCCTTCGTCTTCGGCGGCGCCTGGGTGCTGACCGCCTACGGTGCCTGGGAGATGTACAATGTCGTGTCGGTCAGCCGCACGACCTTCCTGCAGTATGTGCTGCTCGTCCTCTTCACGGTGAACTTTTCCTGGATCGCGCTTGCCTTCACCAGCGCCATCCTCGGCTTCTCCGCCCTGCTCCTGCGCCTTATGAAGAGCCCCCGCGCCGAGACGCTGACGCAGAAGACCGTCGTGGTCATGCCGATCTATAACGAATCGACGGCACGGACCTTCGCCGCAGTGGCGGCGATCCGCGAATCGATCGAGGTGACGGGCTTAGGCGCCCATTTCGACTATTTCATCGTCTCCGACACGACCAATCCCGACATCTGGGTGGCGGAGGAGCGCGCCTTCCTGGCCCTGCGCCAGCGGCTCGGGCCGGATGCCCGCATCTACTACCGGCACCGGCCGAAGAACCATCATCGCAAGGCCGGTAACATCGCCGATTTCGTCATGCGCTGGGGTGGGCATTACGAGCATATGGTCGTGCTCGACGCGGACAGCCTGATGACCGGCACCTGCATCGTGCGTCTCGCCGCCGCGATGGAGGCCGATCCCGATGCCGGTATCATCCAGTCGCTGCCGCTGATCATCAACCGCAACACCTTCTTCGCCCGGCTGCAGCAATTCGCAGCGCGCGTCTACGGTCCAGTGATCGCGACCGGGCTCGCGATCTGGTCCGGCCGTGACGGCAATTACTGGGGCCACAACGCGATCATCCGGACCAAGGCCTTCGCCGACCACTGCGGCCTGCCAGATCTCAAGGGCAAGCCGCCCTTCGGCGGCCACGTCCTCAGCCACGACTTCGTCGAGGCCGCGCTGATGCGCAGGGCCGGCTGGTCTGTCTACATGCTGCCCGACCTGACGGGCTCCTATGAGGAGAGCCCGCCCTCGCTAATCGATATCGCCACCCGCGACCGGCGTTGGTGCCAGGGCAATCTGCAGCATTCGCGCGTCATCGGCGCCAAGGGTCTGCTGACGGCGACCCGCCAGCACTTCGCCACCGGCATGATGGCGTACCTCGCCTCGCCCTTCTGGCTGATGCAGCTCGTGGTCGGCATCCTGATCGTCCTGCAGGTCAACTACGCCAGGCCCGAATACTTCACCGAGGAATTCCGGCTCTTCCCGATCTGGCCGCGCTTCGACCCCGAACGCGCGCTCAACCTGTTCGGGCTGACCATGGCGATCCTGCTCGCTCCGAAACTGTTCGGCCTGCTGCTGACACTGTTCGACGGCAAGCTTAGGCGCGCCTGCGGCGGCGGCATCCGCCTCACGCTCTCGGCTTTGCTCGAGATCCTGTTCTCGGCCTTCTTCGCGCCGATCATGATGGTGATCCAGTCGGGCTCGGTGTTCCAGATCCTGGTCGGGCGTGACACCGGCTGGAACCCGCAGCGGCGCGACGACGGCTCGATCCCGTACAAGGACATCGTCCGCCGGCATCGCATGCATACACTGCTCGGCCTGGTCGCCGGCCTGTCGGCTTTCATGATCGCGACCTCGCTGTTCGCCTGGATGTCACCGACGATTGTCGGTCTCGTGCTGGCGATTCCGCTCTCTTGGGCGTCCGGGAATCTCGCGCTCGGGCTCTGGCTGAAGCGGCGCGGCCTCCTGATCACGCCGGAGGAAGGCGATCCGCCGGCGATCGCGCTGCGCGCCAATGCATTGCAGGCCGAGTTCGCGCAGGCCGGGCATGACGACGCCGACGGGCTCGCCGCCCTCCATGCCGACCCGATGCTGCGCGCGACGCATGAGGCGATGCTGCCCCAGGTCCAGCCGCGCCGTCGCGGCGAGATCGAGCCCGACCGCGCTGTCGCCCAGGCCAAGCTGATCGACGCCGAGACGATCGCCGACGCCGTGATCTGGCTGAAACCGAAGGAGCGCATGGTCGTCCTGCACGACCGCGCCTTGCTCGGTCTGCTCGCGAACCTGCCGGAAGGCCCGGCCCATGCCGGCGCCGAGGCCCGCACGGGCTGATCGGCCGGGCCTCGGGGTCAGTCCAGCTCGAAGACGATGGCGCAGCCAAGCGCCGTGCTCGCCGGGACGACGATGCGCGCTCCATCATGGCGATATGCAACATCGCGCTCAGCGAGCCTCGCCCTGACAGGTCCGAGATCCGGCACTGTAACCGCGAAGCCGGCGAAACAGGCCTGCTCCTGTCCGCGATCGTCATCGAGCATGGCTGCGGCCGCCTCGGGCGTCAGCACCTCAAGGCGCCCGCGCGGCAGCGGCAGGCGTAGGCCCGCCTCCATTGTCGCAAAGCTTTCCGCTCCCGAAAAGGCGGCAAGGAAATCGACCTGCGCGGCGGGCTCCTCGGCGATCATGAACACGGCAGAGAGCCCGCTCGCGCCGTTCTCGTGTTGTTGGAACGCGGGGTTCCAGAAGTTCTGCGGCTCGTGCTGCTGGCAGAGGAAGAAACCGCATTTGGGCGCCGCTCGATTCTCGGCGAAGGCGAGCGAGAAGGCGACACGCACTTCGCTGCCATCAGGCCGGCGCGCCTGTCGTTCGAAGAAGAACGGCTCGAAATCGCCGATCCCGTCCTTGCGGAAGCCGACGGCATCTCCGGCCGCATCGCGGCTCTCCAACACGAGCATCGACATCCCCTCGCCGCGGGCCAGCGCTTCGCGCACGAAGGCCCCGAAGGAAAACCGCTGCGGTGCGTGCGGCGGGATCAAAGTTCGGTCGCCGATCGTGATCAGTTCGAGGAAGGCGCCGGGGAATTGGACGATCCGGTTCTCGGTACCCCAGGGATGGCGATTGCGCGCGCCGACCCGAAAGCCGAGTCGCTCATAGAAAGTGCCGGCAGCATCGAGATCGGCGACGCCGATGACGAGATGGTCGAGGCCGCGCGATTCTGAAGGCATGGTCATGGGCAAGCCGTAGCGTTGGCGCTACGGCTCGATGAAATGCGGCACGAAGCGCGATGTGTTCTTGGTGATCGGAGTCGTATCCTCGCGGACCCCCAAGCCGCAAGGCTGCGAGGCGACGAGCCAGGAGCCGAGCACCGGATAATTGCCGTCGAGATTCGGCAGCGTCGCGGTCGCCTGCACGATGAAGCCCTCCGCGCCATAGGGGCCGTCATCGCTGTCCCGGACCGTCCCGCCCTCGACCAGCGTCACATTGGCGCCCTCGCGCGAATAAAGCGGCTTGCGGACGTGGTTCGCTCCGAGCTCCGAACAACGCGGGTCATGCTCGAAATAGGCCGGCAGCAGATTGGGATGGCCGGGCGCCATCTCCCAGAGATAGGGCAAGAGGCCCTTGCTGGAGACGAGCGCCTTCCAGGGTGGCTCGACGAACTGGCAACGCGAGCCGGCAAGCGCCGAAGCGTATTGCTCGCGGAACAGCCACTCCCAGGGATAGAGCTTGAACAGCAGCTCGATCGGCAGGCTGGCACCGTCGCAGAAACGTCCGTCGGCGAGCAGGCCCATCTCCTCGATGAAGGTGAAGCGGGCATCGATCCCGGCTTGGCTGGCGCAGTCGATCAGATAGTCGACCGTGCCCTTGTCCTCGAAGCTGCCCTGCACGCAGGTGAAGTGCATGCGCTCGGGCTGCGGGTTACGGAGCTGGCCGAAAGCGGCGATCAGGCGCTCGTGCAACGAGTTGAACTGGTCGCAGCCGCGCGAGATCAGCCCCTGCGCCATCGCCTGCTCGAGCCAGTCCCATTGCACGACGGCGGCCTCGAACAACGAGGTCGGCGTATCGGCATTGTATTCCAGCAGCTTGGCCGGCCCCTTGCCGTCATAGGCGAGGTCGAGTCGGCCGTAGAGATTACGATCACCGCGCTGCCAGCTGTCGCGGATCAGGCCCCACTGCGCTTCCGGGATGGCGAGCCGGCGCAGGACCTCCTCATCCTTGAGGGCGCGCTCGACGAAGGCAAAGCAGAGCCCCTCGATCTCGCTGGTCGGCGCCTCGATGTCGTCCTCGATCTCCTTCAGCGAGAAGGCATAGGCAACGCTCTCATCCCAATAGGTCGCTCCGTCGAGCGTGTGATAGGCGAAGCCGAGACGCTCGACCTCCGCCTGCCAGTCCTTGCGTGGCGCTACGCGAAGCCGCTGCATGATCAGGATGATGACGAGGAGGAGAAGGAGCGCGAGGTCGAGCCGAAGCCGCCCCGCGAAGCGACGCTCGGCGTGCTCGCCATGCCCGTCGAGGAAATGTTGCGGGCGACCATCGCCTGGCCCGAGGTCGTCGTATAGGCGCGCGAGCGGCTACTGCTGCCGCCGTAATAGCCTCCGCTCGACGATGAGGACGACGAGGTCCGGGTCGGCTGCTCGCATTCCGGCCGGCCGGAGCCGGGCTGGCGCGTGCCGGGTGGGCAGGCCGAGCTGGTCGGCGGCAAAAGCGGCTGGGCCGCGCCACCGCCGGACATGAACTGCCGAGCCAGCATGATGCCGGCGAGTGCCGGAATGAAGACCTGGGCATTGTTCCAGGTCGCGCTCTGGCAGCCGCTGGCGCCGAACTCCTGCTCGCAGGAGGCGCTGCTGGTGAACTTCTTGGCATCACGCAGATGGTTCGCCGAGGCCTCGTTGAAGCGCTGCTCGCACTGGCTGGCGCTGAGCTGGTTGGCCGCCCGGCACTCGGCGACGTTGTTGTAGACCAGCGAATCGTCGGTCTCACCTCCCGAGAGCGACCAGTAGGTCGCCACCAGCACCACGCCAGCAGCGGCAAGCCCGATCTGGGTCGAGCGCTTCATCGACGCCTCCTCACTCGGTCATGCTGGCGGCAGCAAGCGTGCCGCTGAGGATGGCGATCACCGCCAGCATCGCGGCCGAGGGGATCCGATCCTCCTCGATCTTGCGCGAGAGGTTGGGGATGACGATCCGAGCGAAGCCATAGGCGCCGAACTGGATGACCATGGCGATTACCGCCCAGATCACCAGGTCGGGGACGCTGGCCGCCTGCTCGATCGCCTTCTCAAGCGGCACCGAGAAGCCAATGAGATTGCCGCCGAAGGCGATCGCGGCCGAGAGATTGCCGCCCCGAATCAGCGCGACCTCGTCATGGGCGGTCAGCCGCATATAGACCGCGGCGAAGCCGGCGATCAGCGCGAAGCCGACAGAGAAATACAGGAGGAACGCCGGCAACCCGGCCATCGAGATCGTCATGCCGCCGCCCCTTGCATGCCATGATGGTCAAGGCGCTCACTATACGTCAGCTGCGCGGCTGCGCCAGACTGTCGCGGCTTGCTTTGTGGGCACGCAAATGAAGGCGTCACGGAGAGGCTCCATGAAGGAAAGACATGCCCGCTGCTCTTGCGGGTCTCTGAGCCTGATCTGCCGCGGCGAGCCGGCGCTCGTCTCGCTTTGTCATTGCCGCGAATGCCAGCGCCGCACCGGCAGCACCTATGGCATCGCCGCCTTCTTTGTGCGCTCGGAGGTCGAGATCAGCGGCGAGGCAACGGCCTATCGCCGCGAAGCCGACAGTGGCTTCGACGTCACACAGCACTTCTGCCCGCGCTGCGGCAGCACGGTCTACTGGGAGCCGTTGCGCAAGGCCGAGATGATCGCGGTCGCCGTCGGCGCCTTCGCCGATCCGGATTTCCCGGCCCCCGGCAAGCAGGTCTACCCCCAGCACCGCCACCCTTGGGTCGCGGTGCCGGTCGATTAGATCAGCGGTTCAGACCAGGCGGCTCTGCACCACCGCCGCCTCGATGAAACTGGCGAACAGCGGATGCGGCTCGAACGGCCGCGACTTCAGCTCGGGATGGTACTGCACGCCGATGAACCAGGGATGGTCGGGATACTCGACCGTCTCCGGCAGCAGGCCGTCGGGCGAAACGCCGCTGAAGCGCAGGCCCTTGCCCTCGAGCTGCTCGCGGTAGCCCATATTGACCTCGTAGCGGTGGCGGTGCCGCTCGGAGATCTCGGTCGAGCCGTAGATCTTCGCGATCTTGGTGTCGGCCGACAGATTCGACTGGTAAGCGCCAAGCCGCATCGTGCCGCCGAGATCGCCGCCGGAAAAACGCTGTTCCAGCTCGTTGCCGCGCATCCACTCCGTCATCAGGCCGACGACGGGCTGGCTGGTCGGGCCGAACTCGGTCGAATTGGCGTCCTTGATGCCGGCGAGCGAGCGCGCCGCCTCGATCACTGCCATCTGCATGCCGAAGCAGATGCCGAAATAGGGCACCTTGCGTTGCCTTGCGAAGCTCGCCGCCTTGATCTTGCCTTCAGCGCCGCGATGGCCGAAGCCGCCGGGCACCAGGATGCCGTGGACATGCTCGAGGAAGGGCGCCGGGTCCTCTTTCTCGAAGACCTCCGACTCGATCCAGTCGAGATTGACCTTGACCCGGTTGGCGATGCCGCCATGGGTCAGGGCCTCGATCAGCGACTTATAGGCGTCCTTCATCCCGGTGTACTTGCCGACGATGGCGATCGTGACCTCGCCTTCCGGGTTCTTGATCCGCTCGGAGATGCGTCGCCAGTTGCTGATGTCGGGTGCGGTCTTGTCGTCCATGCCGAACGCCGCCAGCACCTCGGTGTCGAGCCCCTCGGCGTGATAGGACAGCGGCACGTCGTAGATCGAGGCGACGTCGCGCGCCTCGATCACCGCGGTTTCGCGGACATTGCAGAACAGCGCGAGCTTGCGCCGCTCCTCGTGTGGAATCTCGCGATCGGTGCGGCAGAGCAGGATGTCGGGCTGGATGCCGATCGAGCGCAGTTCGGCGACCGAATGCTGCGTCGGCTTGGTCTTCAATTCGCCGGCAGTCGGGATGTAGGGCAGCAGCGTCAAGTGCACGAAGATGCACTGGCCGCGCGGCAATTGCTGACCGGTCTGGCGAATGGCCTCCAGGAAAGGCAGGCTCTCGATGTCGCCGACCGTGCCGCCGATCTCGACCAGCACGAAGTCGTAGCCGTCATTGCCCGAGAGGACGAATTCCTTGATCGCATTGGTGACGTGCGGGATCACCTGGATGGTGGCGCCGAGATAGTCGCCCCGGCGCTCGCGCGTCAGGATGTCCATGTAGATGCGGCCGGTGGTGATATTGTCGCCCTTGTTGCAGGGCCGGCCGGTGAAGCGCTCGTAATGGCCAAGGTCGAGATCGGTCTCGGCTCCGTCATCGGTGACGAAGACCTCGCCGTGCTGATACGGGCTCATCGTGCCCGGATCGACATTGAGGTAGGGGTCGAGCTTGCGCAGGCGGACCGTATGGCCACGCGCCTGCAGGAGAGCAGCCAGAGCCGCCGCCGCCAGGCCTTTGCCAAGCGAGGACACCACGCCGCCGGTGATGAAAACATACCGCGTCATGGGAGGTCACCTTTAACGCCTTGAGTTCGATTCGCTAAGCGCCGTGACGAGGGTCCGATCCGCGCCGCACGCTTGTCCACAAAAGAGAAGGGCCGGTTTCCCGGCCCCTGCCCTGTCCAGCTCACCGTGTCGGTGCGCCTGGTTGCGGCGGTTGCGATCCGCCTTGGTTCTGCATCTGCCGGAGCTGGTCGAGCACCCCGCCGGCATTCGGCGCGGAGGGCCCGCTCGGAGCGGCCGGCGCGGTGGTGCCCGCCGGAGCCGGGGCGCCGTCGATGATCGAGCGCTGCGTCCGGCCCTGCGTCGCCATCACCGCCAGCACCAGCGAGGTGATGAAGAACAGGCCGGCAAGGATCGCCGTCGCGCGGGTCAGCGCATTGGCCTGACCGCGGCCGGTCATGAAGCCACCGACACCGCCGCCACCGCCGGAGCCCATGCCGAGGCCGCCGCCTTCGGAACGCTGGAGCAGCACGACGCCGACGAGCGCGATCACGATCAGCAGGTGAATGACGATGAGAACGTTCTGCATGGCTCACGAAATGGGTATGGCGCGGGCGCCTGCCAAGATGGCGGCATCCCGCGGGTCGGCGCTGGCCATAGCATGGGCTTCCCGCCCATGCCACCCGCGATTTCATCTTCAGCCGCATCGTGGTCCCCTTCCCCCCGCTTGCGGTGGGGAAGGGTTAGGGATGGGGGACCGGAAAGCAGGGCTCGGGACTTCTTCCAGTAAAGTGTCGAGCGGCACTGCCCCCCCACCCAACCCTCCCCACCGCAAGCGGGGGGAGGGCTTGAGCATTTGATCAGGCGCAGGCGCGCGCGATCGAAAGGAAGTCCTCGGCCTTGAGACTGGCGCCACCGACGAGCGCGCCATCGACATTGGCGACGTTCATGAGTTCCACCGCATTGCTCGGCTTGACCGAGCCGCCATAAAGCAGCCGGACACCGGCCGCCATCGCCTTGCCGAGGATACGCCCGAGCTCGGCGCGGATCGCTTCATGCATTTCGGCGACATCCGCCGCCGTCGGCGTCAGACCGGTGCCGATCGCCCAGACCGGCTCATAGGCGACGACAAGGGAGGCCGCCGTCGCGCCGTCGGGCACCGAGCCGCGCAGCTGCTTCTTCACCACGGCCAGTGCCTTGCCGGCCTCTCGCTCGTCCTTGGTCTCGCCGACACAGATGATCGGCGTCAGCCCTGCCGCAAGCCCCGCCTCGGCCTTGGCCTTGACCGTCGCGTTGCTTTCGCCATGCAGGGTGCGGCGCTCGGAATGACCGACAATCGCGTAGCTCGCGCCGGCATCGACCAGCATCGCTGCCGAGGTTTCGCCGGTATAGGCGCCGCTCGCATGGGCGCTGCAATCCTGCCCGCCGGTCGCGATGCGCGAACCGATCAGCGAAGCCGTCAACGTGAAGAGCAGTGTCGCGGGCGGGCAGATGGCGAGGTCGACGGCGCGTCGCAGTGCCACGTCATGGCCCTTGGCGACCTCGGCGGCGATGGCGAGATCGGCCTTCAGCCCGTTCATCTTCCAGTTGCCCGCCACCAGCGGCTTGATCGTTCGTGTCACGGCTGCTCTCCAATTCTTGTCCGTTCGGCTCTAGCAATGCCGTACCCCGATCGCAATCGAGGCGATCCAGAGCGATTGCCGGGAGCCGTTGCTCTTCCTATAAGCGGCGCGCAGCGGCATGGCCGCGAGAGGATCGGGAAGACAAGACCATGATGATGCAGGGCATCCGCAAGGCGGGGCAGAGCTTGATCGGCAAGCTCATCATCGCCGTGATGTTCGGCTTCCTGATCATCTCCTTCGCGGTCTGGGGCATTGGCGACATCTTCCGTGGCTATGGCCGCAACGCCGTCGCCGTCGTCGGCAAGACCGAGATCGGCCTCGAGCAGGTGCGCACGGCCTATCAGAACGAGGTCCAGCAGCTGACGCGCCAGCAGCGCCGCCAGATCAGCCCCGAACTGGCGCGGGCGCTCGGCCTCGACCAGCGCGTGCTTTCGCGCCTCGTCACCGATGCGGCACTGGACCAGACCGCCACTAGGCTCGGCCTCGCTGTTTCCGACGAGACCGTCCGCAACATCCTCTTCAACGATCCGAACCTGAAGAACGCTTCCGGCCAGTTCGACCCCAACCGTTTCAACGAGCTGCTGCGCGCGACGGGCGTCAACGAACAGGGCTTCGTACGCGAGCAGCGCGCCGTGACGATGCGCCAGGAACTCGCCGAGATGGTGGTCGGCGCGGTCACGGCCCCCGGCGCGCTGCAGGAGCTCGGCCATCGTCTGCGCCATGAGAAGCGCGAGATCGGCTACGTCACCTTACCCGACAGCGCTGCCGGCGAGATCGCCGCTCCGGCCGAGGACGCGCTGCGCAAGTATTTCGACGAGCGCAAGGCCGCCTTCCGCGCCCCCGAATATCGGACCGCCAATGTGCTCGTCCTGACGGCTGCCAACCTCGCCGACCCCGCCAAGGTCAGCGAGGCCGACGCCCGCGCCCGTTACGAGCAGGTCAAGGCCCAGCGCTTCGGCTCGGCCGAGCGCCGCACCGTCCAGCAGATCGGCTTCCCCTCCATCGAAGAGGCCCGGGCTGCCAAGGCGAGGATCGACGCCGGCGAGACCTTCGAGGCGGTCGGCGCCAGCCGCAACATCGCCGCCGCCGATCTGACGCTCGGCACCTTCACCCGCGAGGGCCTGTTCGACCCGGCCGTGCGCGACGCAGCCTTTGCCCTGGCGCAGGGCGCGGTCAGCGAGCCCGTGCAGGGCGGTTTCGGCATCGTGTTGCTGCGTGTTCCCACGATCGAGCCGGCACGGCTGAAGAGCTTCGAGGAGGTCGCCGACGAAGTCCGCCGCGACGTCGCCACCTCGCGTGCCGCCGAGCAGATGACCGAGCTGCATGACAAGATCGAGGACCAGCGCGCCTCGGCCAAGCCGCTGGCCGAGATCGCCAAGGAGTTCGGACTTGCGCTGCGCTCGTTCGGCCCGGCCAATTCCAGCCTCGGCAAGGCCGATGGTACGCAGGAGACCGCCCTCCCCGGCGGCGACGCGACGCAGCAGGCGATCTTCCGCACCGATATCGGCGTCGACAACGAGGCGATCCGCCTGCCGAGCAATGGCGGCTATGTCTGGTTCGACGTCAGCAAGATCGACCCGCCGCGCGAGCGCAGCTTCGACGAGGTCAAGGCCGAGGTCGAGAAGCAATGGCGCGCCGACGAGATCGCCTCCCGCCTCTCGGCCAGGGCACGCGAGATCGTGCAGAAGCTCGACGCCGGCGAGAAGCTCGACGCGCTCGCATTCGCGCAGGGCCTCGCCTTCGAGGATGCGACGCTCGGCCGTCAAGACCAGAGCGACGCCCTGCCGCGTAACGTCGTCTCGCTGGTCTTCGGCACGCCTGCCGGCAAGGCCGGTTCGGCTGCGGTCGACAATGCCGGCCGAGTCGTCTTCCAGGTCAAGGCGGCGACGGTCACCCCTTATGTCCGCACCGCCGAGGAAGCCGAGAATTTCGTCCGCCTGCTGACATCGAGCATCAGCGAGGACATCCTCGCCCAATATGTCGGCAAGCTGCAGAACGATCTCGGCGTCCAGGTCAACCAGGCGGCGCTGCGCAATGCCACCGGCGGCCAGAACTGAAGCAGGCCATATGGAACCGGCCGCCGACTTCGCCCGCTTCGCCACCGCCTACGCGGCCGGCGAGCCACAATTGCTGACGCTGTCGCTGGTCGGCGATTGCGAGACGCCGGTCGGCGCCTTCCTCAAGCTGCGCCAGGCCCATCGCGGCCCCGCCTTCCTGCTGGAATCCGTCGAGGGCGGCGCCGTGCGCGGCCGCTACTCGATGATCGGGCTCGACCCAGACCTGATCTGGCGCTGCCATCGCGGGCAGGCCTCACTCTGCCGTCCTGCGCAAGGCGAGGATTTCGTTTCCGATCCGCGTCCCGCCTTCGACTCCCTGCGTGCCTTGCTCGCCGAGAGCGCGATCCCCGATCGCGACGGACTGCCGCCGATGGCTGCCGGCGTCTTCGGCTATCTCGGCTACGACATGGTGCGACTGATGGAGCGTCTGCCCGAGCCGAAGGCGACCGGGCCGGACGTGCCCGACGCCATCCTGACGCGGCCGACGCTGATGGTGGTGTTCGATTCGATCCGCGACGAAATCACGGTGGTGACACCGGTCAGGCCTCAGGCTGGCGTTTCGGCCCGCATTGCTCATGAGCGAGCGCAGGAGCGGCTCGATGCGGTGGTGCGGGCGCTCGAAGGTCCCCTGCCCGCCGAGGCCGGCATCGATATCGCCGCGATTCCCCATCCCGAATCCGTCTCGAACACCAGCGAGGCCGAATTCCACGCCATGGTGGCGACGGCGCAGGAATATGTCCGCGCCGGCGACATCTTCCAGGTCGTGCTCTCGCAGCGCTTCGAGGCGCCGTTCGAATTGCCGCCCTTCGCGCTTTACCGGGCGCTGCGGCGGGTCAATCCGGCGCCCTTCCTCTGCTATCTCGACTTCGAGCGCTTCCAGGTCGTCTGCTCCAGCCCCGAGATCCTGGTCCGGCTACGCGACGGCAAGGTCACGATCCGGCCGATCGCGGGCACGCGGCCGCGCGGCGCCACGCCGGCGGCTGACGAGGCGCTCGCCGACGAGCTGCTGGCCGATCCGAAGGAACGGGCCGAGCATCTGATGCTGCTCGATCTCGGCCGCAACGATGTCGGCCGGGTCGCTGAGATCGGCAGCGTCAGCGTCACCGATTCCTTCTTCATCGAGCGCTATAGCCAGGTGATGCACATCGTCTCGAACGTCGAGGGACGCATCTCCGGCGAGCACGACGCATTGTCGGCGCTCGCTGCCGGCTTCCCGGCCGGCACCGTCTCCGGCGCACCCAAGGTGCGCGCCATGGAGATCATAGACGAGCTCGAAAAGGACGGACGCGGCGCCTATGGCGGCTGCATCGGCTATTTCGGCGCCAATGGCGAGATGGACACCTGCATCGTCCTGCGCACCGCGGTCGTCCAGGACGGCCGCATGCAGGTCCAGGCCGGCGCCGGCATCGTCTACGATTCGAATCCGGCTTCCGAACAGCTCGAATGCATCAACAAGGCGAAAGCCCTGTTCAAGGCTGCCGAGGAGGCCGTCCGCTTCGCCGCGCGCAGCCGGCGGGGGCAATGATCCGGAGGCGCTCGCTCGCATGCGCAAGTCCCACAGGCGCATGCGGCCTGCTCACTTGCGCGACGCAATTTCGCCCGCGCATATTGCCGGTAATCGAGATCGCCGCTCACTAGCCTGAGGTTGCTTTGGGCGGCCCTCATCATTGAACACGACAAGACCTTGTCGGCCCAGCCAATGTTTGCAGCAGGCAAGACAAGGCTCGACACTGGGAGACGAAACAATGCGTTTCAAAGCAACCATGATTGGCGGCAGTCTCGCTCTGGCACTTCTGGCCGGCACGGCCGCATTCGCGCAGCAGGCTCAGAAGGTGACCGTCGCAGTCACCGCCATCGTCGAGCATCCGGCGCTCGATGCCGCCCGCGACGGCGTCAAGAAGGCGCTTGAGGATGCCGGTTACAAGGACGGTGCCAACCTCACCTTCCGCTATGAATCGGCGCAGGGCTCCCCGGCGACGGCAGCGCAGATCGCCCAGAAATTCGCCGGCGAGAACCCGACTGTGATCGTCGCGATCGCGACCCCCTCTGCCCAGGCGATGGTCACGGCGACGCAGACGATTCCGGTGGTGTTCACCGCCGTGACCGACCCGGTCGCGGCCCAGATCGTCAAGGACAGGCAGGCGCCGGGCGGCAACGTCACCGGCATTTCCGACTTCTCCCCGCTGGAAGCGCAGTTCGACCTGATCAAGGAACTGGTCCCGACGGCCAAGCGGATCGGCATCGTCTACAATCCGGGCGAGGCCAACAGCGTCGCCCTCCTCAACGCGGTCAAGGCCCTGGCGCCCGCCCGCGGCCTCCAGATCGTCGAGGCCTCGGCCGGCCGCACCGCCGATGTCTCCGGCGCGGCGCAGAACCTGGTCGGCAAGGTCGACGCGATCTATCTGCCCACCGACAACACCATCATCTCGGCGCTCGGCACGGTTCTGAACGTCGGCGCCGACAACAAGCTGCCGGTCTTCACCGGTGATACGGAGTCGGTCCAGAAGGGCTCGGTCGCCTCGATCGGCTTCGACTATTTCCAGGTCGGCGTCGAGACGGGCGCGGTGGTCGTGCGCGTCCTCAAGGGCGAGAAGCCCGGCACCATCCCGGTCAAGAATGCCAGCGGCAGCAACCTCGTCATCAACACGAAGGCCGCGGCCGCCATGGGCGTGACCATCCCGCCGGCGGTGCAGGCGCGCGCCAAGCAGGTGATCAATTGATCCGCATCGCCGAAACAGGGCAATCGTTCGAAAGGATTTTCTGCGGTTGCCAGCGGGCTCAGGCCCTCCCCCCGCTTGCGGTGGGGAGGGTTGGGTGGGGGGCAGTGCCGCTCGGCGCGACCTTGAAGAAGACGCGAGCCCTGCTTTGCGGCCCCCCATCCCTAACCCTTCCCCACCGCAGGCGGGGGGAAGGGGACGCGCGCGACCTTCAAGCGAAGGCCCCGATCTTCGAAAATCGTGTCGTCATTCAAGGCTTGCATCGGCAGGGCGACCGATGAGCCTCATCGCCACCCTGGGCGCCATCGAGATCGGACTGGTGTTCGCTCTCGTGGCGCTCGGCGTCTACATCACCTTCCGCGTGCTCGACTTTCCGGACCTCACGGTCGACGGCACCCTGCCGCTCGGCGCCGCGGTCGCGGCAGCGATGATCGCGGGCGGCGTCAATCCTGTCTTCGCCACACTGGCGGCGATCGTCGCCGGCTGCCTTGCCGGCACGGTCACCGCCTGGCTCAACATCCGCTTTTCGATCCTGCACCTGCTCGCCGGCATCCTGACGATGACGGCGCTGTTCTCGATCAATCTGCGGGTCATGGGCGTGCCCAATATCCCGCTGATGAACCGGCCGACGGTGATCGACTTCTTCGCCTGGCTGAACCCCTTCATCGCTGCCATGGGGCTGCCCGCCCGCCCGGCCTTGCGGGTGCTCGCCTTGCTGATCATCGTCACCGTGATCGCCGCTTTGCTCGCCCGCTTCCTGAAGACCGAATTCGGGCTTGCCATGCGCGCCACCGGCGCCAATCCGCGCATGGCCCGCGCACAGGGCATCCGCACCGACATGTACATCTATGTCGGCGTCGCCCTCTCCAACGGCCTCGTCGCTCTGGCCGGCGCCCTGTTCGCGCAGACGGCGGGCTTCGCCGATGTCAGCATCGGCACCGGCACCATCATCGCCGGCCTTGCCGCCGTTATTCTGGGCGAGACTATCTTCCGCTCGAGGTCGATCGTTGTGGCAGTCTTCTCCTGTCTGATCGGCGCCATCGCCTACCGTCTCGCCATCGCGCTCGCCCTGAATGCCGGCTGGCTCGGCCTGCGCGCCTCCGATCTCAATCTCGTCACCGCGGTGCTGGTCGGCATCGCTCTGATGCTGCCCACCGTCGCCAATCCGCTGCGCGGCCTGTTCAAGCGGAGCGCGTCATGATCAGCGTTCGCGATGTCCACGTTACTTTCGGACGTGGCACACCGCTGGAGAACCGGGCGCTGCGCGGGCTCGACCTGACGGTGTCGGATGGCGAGTTCATCACTGTCATCGGCTCCAACGGCGCCGGCAAGTCGACGCTCCTCAATGTCCTCAGCGGCGACGCCCGGGCCGAAAGCGGCACGGTCGAAGTCGACGGCATCGACGTGACGCGCTGGCCGACGCCGAAGCGGGCCGGCCTGATCGCCCGCGTCTTCCAGGACCCGATGGCCGGCACCTGCGAGCGCCTAACGATCGAGGAGAACATGGCGTTGGCCCAGGCGCGCGGGCGCAGTCGCGGTCTCGGCCCGGCACTCGACAAGCCGCGCCGCGCCCTGTTCCGCGACAAGCTGGCGATGCTCGGCCTCGGGCTGGAGAACCGACTCGGCGATTCGATGGGGCTCCTGTCGGGTGGGCAGCGCCAGGCGGTCAGCCTGCTGATGTCGACGCTGGCGGGAACCAAGACCCTGTTGCTCGACGAGCATACCGCCGCGCTCGATCCGCGCACGGCCGCCTTCGTGCTCGACCTGACGCGGCGCATCGTCGAGGACCAGAAGCTGACCGCGCTGATGGTCACCCATTCGATGCGCGACGCGCTCGACCATGGCAGCCGCACCGTGATGCTGCACGAAGGCAAGGTCGCCTTCGACATCGCCGGCGAGCGCCGCAAGACAATGGACGTGCCGGACCTCCTGCAACTGTTCAAGCAGGTACGTGGCGAGGAGCTCGCCGACGACAGCCTGCTGCTCAGCTGAGTCCTCCGCCGTCATTCCGAGGCGGCGCGAAGCGACGAGCCCGGAACCCATGAACAGCACGGCGCCGAACATTCGCTACGGCAACCGCGACACCTTTGCGTCGAATCCTGTGTTCATGGATTCCGGGCTCAGGCCTTCGGCCTGCCCCGGAAAGACGGTGGATTCGCTCAGGCTCGTATCCGGACATTCCGGGCCAGGAAATCGATGAAGGCGCGCATCCGCGCCGGCACGAAGCCGCCCTGCCCGAGATAGACGGCGTGGATCACCTCGATGTCGCCGGCATTGAAATCCTCCAGCACCGTGACGAGCCGCCCGGCGGCGATCTCGGCCTCAGTATGGAAGCGCCCGAGCCGCGCGAGGCCGACGCCGGCGACGGCAAGCTGGCGCGCCGTCTCGCCATCGCCGACCATCGTATTGCCGACCGCAGCGATCGAGATCAGCTCGCTGCCGACGCGAAACGGCCAGCCCTCGACCGAACGGGCGAAGTTGAAGCCGATCAGGTTGTGCTTCTCGAGCTCGGCCGGCGTCTTCGGCTCGCCATGGCGGGCGATGTATTCCGGCGACGCGACGACGGCGACGCCGCTCTCGCCGATCTTGCGCGCCATCAATTGATTGCCACGTAGGGGCCCGGGCGCCACCCGGATCGCGATGTCGGCCCGCTCCTCGATCAGGTCGACGACCTGATCGGTGAAGACGAGATCGAGCGAGAGCTCGGGATGCTCGGTGAGGAAGGCCGGCACCAGCGGCAGCAGCACATGATTGCCGAAGGCGATATTGGCGTTGACGCGCACTCGGCCGCGCGGTGCTCTCCCGGCGGCCGCCTCGCATTCCGCCTCGGCGATGTCGGAGAGGATGGTGATGCAGCGCTGATGGAACGCTTGCCCCTCGGCGGTCAGTTGCAGCTTGCGCGTCGAGCGGTTGATCAGCCGGGCGCCAAGCCGGGCCTCCAGCCTTGTGACGAGCTTGCTGACGGCTGACGGCGTCATGCCGAAGAGCTTGGCGGCAGCGGAAAAGCCGCCTCGCTCGACCACGGCAGAGAACACCTCCATCTCGCCGGAGCGGTTGCTGAGCAGAGCTGCCATGATGAACTCAAGTCACAAGTGATGTTACGGGCGGCATCCTAGTTCATCCCGCTGCGTTGCACCATCTGGCTGGGACCCGTTCCCTTGCGCCCTGCGCGGAGCCTCCCATGCCCATTGCCGTTTATGCCCTCACCGCCGGTGCCTTCGGCATCGGCACCACCGAATTCGTCATCATGGGCCTGCTGCTGCAGGTCGCGACCGATCTCGGCATCTCCGTCTCGATGGCCGGCCTGCTGATCTCCGGCTACGCGCTCGGCGTCTTCGTCGGCGCGCCGATCCTGACGCTGGCCACGCGCAAGCTGCCGCGCAAGCAGGTGCTGATCCTGCTGATGGCGATCTTCACCCTCGGCAACATCGCCTGCGCGATCGCGCCGAGCTACGGTCTCCTCATGGCCGCGCGCATCATCACCTCGCTGGCGCACGGCACCTTCTTCGGCGTCGGCTCGGTCGTGGCCACCAGCCTCGTTCCCGAAGACAAGAAGGCTTCGGCCATCGCTGTGATGTTCACCGGCCTCACCATCGCGACCCTGCTCGGCGTCCCTGCCGGCGCCTGGCTCGGCCTGCACTTCGGCTGGCGCGCCACGTTCTGGACCATCGCCGCGATCGGCGTCATCGCCATGCTGGTGCTCGCCCGCCTCGTCCCGGCCGACAAGGACAAGGTCGAGGTCGCGCCGTTGCGCCAGGAACTCGCCGTGCTCGCCGAACCGCAGGTGCTGTTCGGCCTCGCCATGACAGTGCTCGGCTTCGGCGGTGTCTTCGCGGTCTTCACCTATATCCAGCCGATCCTGGTCGAGATCACCGGCTTCTCGCAGGAGGCCGTCTCGCCGATCCTGCTGCTCTTCGGCCTCGGCCTGATCGTCGGCAACATGCTGGGCGGCAAGCTCGCCGACCGCAACCTACCCGTCGCTTTGCTCGCGACCACCGCGACGCTCGCCATCGTGCTCTTCGCCATGACGGCGGCGCTGCGCTCGCCCGTCGCGGTCACCATCTTCGTCGGCTTGATCGGCGCCGCCGCCTTCGCCACCGTCGCGCCCCTGCAGATGCGCGTGCTCGACAAAGCCGGACCTGCCGGGCGTAATCTCGCCTCCAGCCTCAACATCGCCGCCTTCAACCTCGGCAATGCCTTCGGCGCCTGGCTCGGCGGCGTCACCATCGACCACGGGCCGGGACTGGCGGCCGTGACCTGGGTCGCCGCCCTCGTGCCGCTGGCGAGCCTGGTGCTGGCCGTGATCAGCCTGCGTCTCGACAAGCGCGAGCGGGTGGCGCTCCAGACCGCCCCCGTTTCCTGCCCGCAATCATAAATATCAACGGCTTCGCAGAAGGAACTCGACCATGGACTACAGATATCTCGGCCGCTCCGGCCTGAAGGTCCCGGCGCTCAGCTTCGGCGCCGGCACCTTCGGCGGCCAGGGCCCGCTCTTCAGCGCCTGGGGCACCAGCGACGCCAAGGAGGCGACCCGTCTCGTCGACATCTGCCTGGAGGCCGGGGTCAACCTGTTCGACACCGCCGACGTCTATTCGAACGGCGCCTCCGAGGAGGTGCTCGGCGCCGCAATCAAGGGCCGGCGCGACAAGGTCCTGATCTCGACCAAGATGACGCTGCCGATGGGCGACGGCCCCAACGATGCCGGCTCCTCGCGCAGCCGCCTGATCGACGGCACCGAGGCGGCGCTGCGCCGGCTCGGCACCGAGCATATCGACCTGCTCCAGCTCCATGCCTTCGACGCCTTCACCCCAATCGAGGAGGTGCTGTCGACGCTCGACGTGCTGGTCCGCGCCGGCAAGATTCGCCAGGTCGGCGTCTCCAACTTCGCCGGCTGGCAGTTGATGAAATCGCTCGCGCTTGCCGAGAAGCATGGCTTCCCGCGCTATGTCGCGCATCAGGTCTATTATTCGCTGGTCGGCCGCGACTATGAGTTCGACCTGATGCCGCTCGGCCTCGACCAGGGCGTTGGCGCCCTCGTCTGGAGTCCGCTCGGCTGGGGCCGCCTCACCGGCAAAATCCGCCGTGGCCAAGCCCTGCCCGAGGGCAGCCGGCTGCACCAGACGGCCGATTTCGGCCCGCCCGTCGATGACGAGAAGCTCTACGACATCGTCGATGTACTCGACGAACTCGCCAAGGAGACCGGCAGAACAGCCCCGCAGATCGCGATCAACTGGCTGCTGCAGCGCCCGACCGTCGCCTCCGTGATCATCGGCGCCCGCAACGAGACGCAATTGCGCGACAATCTCGGCGCCGTCGGCTGGGCGCTGGCGCCCGAGCAGATTGCTAGGCTCGACACCGCGAGCGCGACGGTTCCGCCCTACCCGGCCTTCCCCTATCATCGCCAGGAGGGCTTCGCCCGGCTCAACCCGCCGGTGGTGTGACGCAACGATCCAGCAAATTTCTCAGCCCTCATCCTGAGGAGCGATCGCAGATCGCGTCTCGAAGGATGCTCCAGTTATCCCCGCTGCCTCTTGGAGCATCCTTCGAGACGCCGCTTCGCGGCTCCTCAGGATGAGGGCTGAGGATGAAGTTCGATTGCATGAATGCGGTATGCTCTCCGGCTTGATTTTTTCTGCCCGGCCTTGTCGGCTGCCGGCCTGGCCAAACGTCCTTGGCCTGAACCGGAGCGCTGCGCATGCACTACGCCATCCTTTGCTATCATTCCGAAGAGGTCGTCATGGCCTGGTCGAAGGAGCAGAACGACGAGGTCATGGGCCGCCTCGAAAAGGTCCGCCAGCGCCTCGCCAAGGAAGGCAAACTCGGCCCGGTCGCGCGGCTGCTGCCGACCACCGCCGCGACGACCCTGCGCAAGGACCGCGACCCGCCGCTGATCCTCGATGGCCCCTTCGCCGAGACCAAGGAGCAGTTCCTCGGCTTCTACGTCGTCGACGTCGCCGATCTCGACGAGGCGCTCGGCATCGCGCGCGAGCTCGGCGAGGCCAATCCGGGCGGCGCCTTCGAGGTCCGCCCGCTCGCCGTCTACTATCCGGCCGGAGTCTGATCATGGCGGAGATCGCCTGGATCCATGCGGCGCTGACCTCGGCGCGCCCTCAGGCGATCAGCGCCCTGCTCCGCTATTTCCGCGATCTCGACGTCGCCGAGGAGGCCTATCAGGAGGCCTGCCTGAGGGCGCTCCGGACCTGGCCGCAGAACGGCCCGCCGCGCGATCCCGCCGCCTGGCTGATCTTCGTCGGCCGCAATGTCGCGCTCGACCAGGTCAGGCGGCAGAAGAAGCAGACAGTCCTACCGGAGGACGACCAGCTCTCCGATCTCGACGATGCCGAGAGCGAGGTCGCCGAGCGGCTCGACGGCGGCCATTACCGCGACGACATCCTGCGCCTGCTGTTCATCTGCTGCCATCCCGACCTGCCATCGACACAGCAGGTCGCGCTGGCGCTGCGCATCGTCTCGGGGCTGACCGTCAAGCAGATCGCCCGCGCCTTCCTCATCGGCGAAAGCGCAATGGAGCAGCGCATCACCCGCGCCAAGGGCCGGGTCGCCGCCGCCAACGTGCCCTTCGAGACGCCGGGACCGGTCGAGCGAGCTGAGCGCCTCGCGGCGGTGGCGGCGATGCTCTACCTCGTCTTCAACGAGGGTTATTCCGCCAGCGGCGCCGAGAGCGACCGCCGCCGTCCCTTCAGTGAGGAGGCGATCCGGCTGATGCGGCTGCTGCTGCGGCTGTTCCCGACCGAGCCGGAGATCATGGGGCTGTTGGCGCTGATGCTGCTCCAGCACGCCCGGGCACCGGCCAGGCTCGACGCGAATGGCCAGATCATCCTGCTCGAGGATCAGGACCGCTCACTCTGGGATCGCGAGATGATCGCGGAGGGGCTCGCTCTGGTCGACAAGGCGATGCGCCATCGCAGGCCCGGCCCCTACCAGGTCCAGGCGGCGATCGCCGGCGTTCATAGCCGCGCAGAGCAGCCGGGCGAGACCGACTGGGCCCAGATCGACGTGCTCTACGCCACGCTGGAGCATATCCAGCCTTCACCGGTGATCACGCTCAACCGCGCCGTAGCCATCGCCAAGCTGCGCGGGCCGGAGGCGGCGCTCGCCACGGTCGAGCCACTGGAACAGCAGCTCTCGGGCTATTTCTACTTCTTCGGGTTCAAGGGCTGGCTGCTGATGCAGCTCGGCCGCAGCCGCGAGGCGCGCGCTGCCTTCGACCGTGCCATCGGGCTCGCCGGGTCGGCTAGCGAAGCCGCCCATATCCGCCAGCACATCGACCGGCTGATGCGCGAGGGCGAGCCGGCCGCAGCCGGTTGAGGCCGGTAAAGCATCGCTGCTAAAAATTTCTCCGGTGTCGTGTCGGCGCCAGGTCCGCTCATTCGTCCTTGCTGCAAAGGGGCGGCGAGTGAATGCGCTGGTCGGATATGGCCAGGGCAGAAAACTCGCCGATGACAACCGCTTGCTTCGGAATCCTCAAGTCTCGGGATCGGAAGCGGCCATTGCAGCGAGGAGACCGACCATGACGCAGACCACCGTCAGCAAGGAAGACTGGATCACCGCCCGCAAGGCCCTGCTCGTCAAGGAGAAGGAGCTCACGCGCCGGCGCGACGCGGTCGCCGCCGAACGGCGCGCCTTGCCGCGCATCCGGATCGAGAAGACTTATGTCTTCGACACGCCGGCCGGAAAGCAGACGCTCTCCGACCTCTTCCGCGGCCGCTCCCAGCTCATCGTCAAGCACTTCATGCTGGCGCCCGGCCAACTTGAAGGCTGCGTCGGTTGCTCCTTCGAGGCCGATCATGTCGACGGTGTGCTGAAGCATCTCGAACGGCACGATGTCGCCTATGTCGCGGTGGCGCGCGCGCCGCTGGCCGAGATCGAGGCTTATAAGCGCCGTATGGGCTGGCAGTTCCACTGGGTCTCGTCCCATGGCAGCGACTTCAACTACGATTTCGACGTCTCCTACACACCGGAGCAGCTCGCCAACAACGACGTCTTCTACAATTTCGAGACGATCGCCGCGCCGCTGGAGGACCTCTCGGGCTTCACCGTCCTCGAGAAGGATGCGGACGGAGAAATCTACCTGACCTATTCGACCTTCGGGCGTGGCGCCGAGGAGGTGCTCGGCACCTACATGTTCCTCGACATGACACCCAAGGGCCGCAACGAGACCGGGCCGGGCCGCAATCTGACCGACTGGGTCCGCCCGCACGACCGCTACGACACCCCCGGCAAGACCGACATGACCGGACGCTGGCGCGAGGAACCGGCAGCGGCCTGCTGCCATGCCCCGGCAGGGAGCTGATCGCCAAAGTAGCGGCAGAACGTGCCCGCCGCAGCGCGAAGAAAATTTTCACTCGCGTTGTCGGATCACCCGAGGCGCCAACGTCCTCGCAGCAGATGGGCGGACTACCAGCCCCGAAACGCCTGCAAATAGGAGTAAGCCATGCTCACCGCCATCGTCATCGCCGTGCTCGCTTTCGTCGCCGGCGTCCTCATTGTCGCCGCACGCAAGCCTGATATTTTCGAGGTCAGCCGTTCCGCGACGATCCGGGCAACGCCCGAGCGCATCTTCGCCCTGCTCGCGGACTTCCAGGAATGGGGCGTCTGGTCGCCCTATGAGAAGAAGGATCCGGCGATGAAGCGCAGCTTCAAGGGCGCGACCTCCGGCGTCGGTGCCGTCTATGCCTTCGACGGCAACAAGCAGGTCGGTACCGGCGAGCTCGCCATCGTCGAGGTCCAGGCGCCGGTGAAGCTCGCGGTGACGCTCGACATGACCCGCCCGATGGCCTGCAGCAACCTGATCACCTTCACGCTCGCCCCCAGCGAAGGCGGCACGCTGGTGACCTGGCGCATGGAAGGGCCCTGCCCGTTCATGGGCAAGCTGATGGGTACGATCTTCAACATGGACCGCATGGTCGGCGGCGATTTCGACAAAGGCCTCACCGCCCTCAAGCAGGCCGCTGAGCGGCCGAAACTGGTTGCTGCCGCGGCCTGACCAGCACGCGATCGACGTTCACCCGCAAGAAGCAAGCAAAGGAGGAAGACCATGACCAACGCAGCAGAACTCGACAAGCCGCAGGTCGGCGACCTGTCCGGCTGCATGCCGGCCAAGCCCCAGGCGGAGCATGAATGGCTCCACCAGCTCGTCGGCGAATGGACCTATGAGGCCGAATGCCTGATGGGACCGGACCAGCCGCCGATGAAGTCGTCGGGCACCCAGTCGTTCTCGTCCTTCGGCGGACTCTGGCTCGTCGGAGACGGCGCCGGCGCCATGCCGGACGGCAGCCCTGCGACGACCCGAATCACGCTCGGCTACGATCCGCAGAAGGAGCGCTATGTCGGCTCCTTCATCGGCTCGATGATGAGCAATCAATGGGTCTACACCGGCACGCGCAATGCCGCCGGCACAACGCTGACGCTCGACACCGAAGGCCCGGACTTCACTCAGCCGGGCAAGACGGCGGCCTATCAGGACATTCTCGAAATCAAGAGCCCGGACCATCACATCCTGTCCTCGCGCAGCAAGGGCGAGAACGGCGAATGGGTCCAGTTCATGACGGCGCATTACCGCCGGGTGAAGTGAGGCAGCCTTTGCGAGATCGTCATTCCGGACAAGCCGCATAGCGGCGCAGCTCCGGAATCCATCGAAGGGCACGACGCTCTACGATTGATTCCGGCACTCCGCTTCGCTCCAGCCGGAATGACGGTGTAGGTTGAGCCCGGGAATGGCCCCAAAAGCGAGGGCGCGGAGCAACCAGCTCCGCGCCCTCGCGCTTGACCGGCATGCGCGTTCGGGGGCATGTGCAAACCCCAAGAAACTGGGTTGGGGACGGCCTAGAGGCGATGCGCATCCTGCTGATCGACAATTACGACAGCTTTACCTGGAACCTGGTCCACCTGATCGGCGGGCTCGGCGCGAAAGTCGACGTGCGCCGCAACGACACGCTCTCCGTCGACGAAGCTCTCTCCGGCGACCATGACGCGATCGTGCTCTCGCCCGGCCCGTGCACGCCGAACGAAGCCGGCATCTGCCTCGACCTCGTCCGCGAAGGCGCAGATAAAAAGCCGATCTTCGGCGTCTGCCTCGGCCTGCAGGCGATCGGCCAGGTCTTCGGCGGCGAGGTGGTGCGTGCCCCCCTGCCGATGCACGGCAAGGTCTCGACCATCACCCACCGGGCGCGCGGCCTGTTCCACGGCATCAACGGCCCGCTCGAGGCGACGCGCTATCATTCGCTCGTCATTCGGCGCGAGAGTTGCCCGGCCGAGCTCTCGATCGAGGCCGAATCCGGCGACGGGATGATCATGGCGCTGTCGCATCGCGAGCTGCCGGTGCATGGCGTGCAATTCCATCCCGAGAGCATCGCCTCCGAGCACGGGGCGACGATCCTGCGCAATTTCCTCGATCTCGCCGAGCGATGGTCGCGCCATACGAACAAAGCCGCCCTTTCCGCGACAGCCTGATCGATCGAGTTCCCATGGACGACTTCAAACCCTTCATCGCCAAGGTCGCGACCGGCGCCTCGCTGTCGCGCGAGGAAGCCCGCGACGCCTTCGAGGCCATGCTCTCCGGCGAGGTCACCAATGCGCAGGCCGCCGCCTTCCTGATGGCGTTGCGCGTGCGCGGCGAGACCACCGAGGAGATCGCCGGCGCCGTCAGCGCCATGCGTTCGCGCATGCTCACCGTCGAGGCCCCGGCCGATGCCATCGACATCGTCGGCACCGGCGGCGATGCCTCGGGCTCCTACAATGTCTCGACCTTGGCCTCGATCATCGTCGCGGCTTGCGGCGTGCCGGTCGCCAAGCACGGCAACCGCGCCGCCTCCTCGCGCTCCGGCGCCGCCGACGTGCTGACCGCACTCGGCGTCAAGGTCGGGCTCGAACCTGCCGGCACCGAGCGCTGCATCGCCGAGGCCGGCGTCGGCTTCATGTTCGCGCCGACCCACCACGCCTCGATGCGCCATGTCGGACCGGTGCGCACCGAGCTCGGCACCCGCACCATCTTCAACCTGGTCGGGCCGCTTTCGAACCCGGCCGGCGTCAAGAAGCAGCTGATCGGCGCCTTTTCCGAGACCTGGCTCGAGCCGATGGTCAAGGTGCTGCAATCGCTCGGCTCCACGACGGTCTGGGCCGTGCACGGCTCCGACGGGCTCGACGAGATCACCACGACAGGCCCGACCCGCGTGATCGCGCTGAAGGACGGCAAGATCGAGAGCTTCTCGATCGCGCCCGAGGATGTCGGCATCGCCCGCGCCAGGCCTGAGGATCTGCGCGGCGGCGAGCCGGCGCAGAATGCACAGGCGCTGCAGGAGGTGCTTGGCGGGGCGAAGAGCGCCTTCCGCGACATCGCCGCCTTCAACGCTGCGGCCGCGCTCGTCGTCGCCGACAAGGCCGCCACGCTCGGCGAGGGGCTGGCGCAGGCCTATGCGGTATTGGACAATGGCAAGGCCAAGGCTGCGCTCGTGGCCCTGGTTGCCAGTTCGAACGCGTGAGGCTGCCCTATGTCCGACATCCTGAAGCGGATCGAGGCCTATAAGCGCGAGGAGATCGCTGCGGCGCGCACCGCGGTGCCGCAAGCCGAGATCGAGAAGCGCGCTGCGGCGATGCCGACGCCGCGCGACTTCATCGGCGCGCTCGAGGCCAAGCATCGCGCCGGTGGCCCCGCCCTGATCGCCGAGATCAAGAAGGCATCGCCATCCAAGGGCCTGATCCGCGCCGATTTCGACCCGCCGGCGCTGGCCAAGGCCTATGCGGCCGGTGGCGCAGCCTGCCTTTCGGTCCTGACCGACACGCCCTCCTTCCAGGGCCAGCCGGAATATCTCGCGCAGGCGCGCGCCGCCTCCGGCCTGCCCGGCCTGCGCAAGGATTTCATGTTCGAGCCCTACCAGGTCTTCGAGGCGCGGAGCTGGGGCGCCGACTGCATCCTGATCATCATGGCCTCGCTCGACGATGCCGCCGCGCGCGAGCTCACCGCCACGGCGAAGGCGCTCGGCATGGCCGCGCTCGCCGAGGTCCATGACGAAGCCGAGCTGGAGCGCGCGCTGAAGCTCGATACCAGGCTGGTCGGCATCAACAACCGCGACCTGCGCAGCTTCGAGCTCAACCTCGCCGTCACCGAGCGGCTGGCGCCGCGTGTGCCGAAGGACCGCCTGCTCGTCGGCGAGAGCGGCATCTTCAGCCATGCCGACATCGCCCGCCTGCAGGGCTGCGGCGTCAACACCTTCCTGGTCGGCGAGAGCCTGATGCGCCAGGCGGACGTGGCGGCTGCAACGCGCGAGCTTCTGACTGGCAAGACCACCGAGGCGGCGGCGTGAGCCGGCTCACCCATCTCGACCAGAAGGGCGCGGCCCATATGGTCGATGTCGGCGACAAGGCCGAGACCGTCCGGGTCGCGGTCGCCGAAGGCCATGTCGTGATGCAGGCCGAGACGCTTGCCATCGTCCGCGATGGCGAGGCCAAGAAGGGCGATGTGCTCGGCACCGCCCGCCTCGCCGGCATCATGGCGGCCAAGCGCGCGCATGAATTGATCCCGCTCTGCCACCCGCTGCTGCTCTCGAAGATCGCTGTCGACCTTACGATCGATGAGACCCTGCCCGGCGTACGCGTGCGTGCCGAGGTCAAGCTCACCGGCAAGACCGGCGTCGAGATGGAAGCGCTGACCGCCGTCAGCGTCGCCTGCCTCACCGTCTACGACATGGTGAAAGCGGTTGATCGCGCCATGCATATCGAAGGCATCCAGCTCGTGCATAAATCCGGCGGCAAGTCCGGAACCTATGAGCTGGCAGGGCGATCGGCATGAGCCTCACCCCCGTTCCCGTAGCGCTGCGAGCGCTGCTCGACAGCGTGCCAGGCCCGACACCAGCCGAGACGCTGCCGCTCGCCCATTGCGCCGACCGCGTGCTGGCCGAAGATGTCGCCGCACTCCGAACCCAGCCGCCCTTCGCCAATTCGGCCATGGACGGCTATGCCGCCCGCGCGACTGACCTGGAGCCCGGCAGGGAGCTCAAGGTCATCGGCGAATCCGCCGCCGGCCGCGGCTTTTCCGATCCTGTCGGCCCGGGCGAGACGGTACGCATCTTCACCGGCGCCCCCATTCCGAACGGTGCCGACGCGATCCTGATCCAGGAGCATGCCGAGGGTGTCGGCGGCCCGGTGATCCGCGTCGCCAAGCCGGCGAACAAGGGCCAGTTCATCCGCCCGGCCGGACTGGATTTTCAGACCGGCGCAATCCTGCTGAAGGCCGGCCACCGGCTCGACAGCGCCGCGCTCGGGCTCGCCGCAGCCGCCGGGCATCCGACACTCGCGGTCCGCTGCAAGCCGCTGGTCGCGATCCTCGCGACTGGCGATGAACTCGTCCTGCCCGGCGAGCCGGTCGGCCCCGACCAGATCGTCGCCTCCAACAGCTTCGCGCTCGCCGCACTGGTTGAGCAGGCCGGCGGCACGGCGCTCGATCTCGGCATCGCCCGCGACAACCATCCCGATCTCGCCGGCAAGATCGAGGCGGCACGCAGGGCCGGAGCCGACGTCCTGATCACGCTCGGCGGCGCCTCGGTCGGCGAGCACGATCTCGTCCAGGCGGCGCTGAAGGCGCAAGGCATGGAGCTCGGCTTCTGGAAGATCGCGATGCGCCCGGGCAAGCCGATGATGATGGGCCGCCTCGGCGCCATGGTCGCGCTCGGCCTACCGGGCAACCCGGTCTCCTCGATCGTCTGCGGGCATCTCTTCGCCATCCCGCTGGTCGAGGCTCTGCTCGGCATCGACGATCCCGAACGCGACCGCAGCGAGCCCGCCATCCTGGCCGTCGATCTGCCGGCCAATGACGAGCGCCAAGATTATCTGCGCGCCACCTTCGAAACCATCGATGGCGAGCGGCGTGTCAGGCCATTCGCCAAGCAGGATTCGTCGATGCTGGCCAACCTGGCGCGCGCCGAAGCTCTGGTGATCCGCCCGATCTTCGCCGAGGCCGCCAAGGCGGGCGATTCCTGCCGGATCATCCGGCTGCGCTAGCCGGGGCTCCTGCCCTCCTGCATCGTCACCCCGGACAAGCCGCGTCAGCGGCGCCGATCCGGGATCCATTTCTGAAGCGTTCCGGAATGGATCCCGGGCCTCCCTTCGGTAGCCCGGGATGACAACGCTCTGGAAGCGCGCGCTCTGCTCGGGCAATCCCTTGCGGAACACAAAGCGAACAGCTATGGTGTTCGTGCTTTGTTTCGATTCCAGCCCGAGAGGCGAGCGGCGCGACCATGCTGACACGCAAACAGTTTGAACTGCTTCGCTTCATTCATGAACGCCTGCGTGAATCCGGCGTGCCTCCCTCCTTCGACGAGATGAAGGACGCGCTCGATCTGCGCTCCAAATCCGGCATCCACCGGCTGATCATGGCGCTCGAGGAGCGCGGCTTCATTCGCCGGCTTCCCAACCGGGCGCGCGCCCTCGAGGTCATCAAGATGCCGGACGGCATCGGCGGACAGCAGGCGCAGCGCGCCCGCTTCAGCCCCTCCATCGTCCAGGGCGGGCTCGGCCAGACCCCGCCGGCACCGGCAGCCACCTTGGCGAAGCCGCGCCCGGCGGGCGCCGAAGAGAGCGGGCGCTCCACCGTCTCCATCCCCGTCATGGGCCGCATCGCCGCCGGCACGCCGATCTCGGCGATCCAGGACCGCAGCCATAGCGTCTCCATGCCCGCCGACATGCTTGGCGGCGGCGAGCATTACGCGCTCGAGGTCCGCGGCGATTCGATGATCGAGGCCGGCATCCTCGACGGCGACACTGTGGTGATCCGCAAGCAGGACAGCGCCAATACTGGCGACATCATCGTCGCGCTGATCGACGACGAGGAAGCGACGCTGAAGCGGCTGCGCAAGCGCGGCTCCTCGATCGCGCTCGAAGCGGCCAATCCCGCCTATGAGACGCGCGTGCTCGGGCCGGACCGGGTCAAGATCCAGGGCCGGCTCGTCAATCTGATGCGGCGCTACTGAAGCGCCTCTAGATCCTGTGCCGGCTCTGCAGTAGCGGAAATCGGTGCAGGAGCGGGTTCGGGCACCGGCCTCGTTTCCGGCCGCGCACGGGTCCAGGGACGCAGGCGTGCCACCTCATCCGCCGTATAGGAACGCCAGCCGCCGCGGGCCGCATGATAAGCGGTCGCGCCGTCGCGGATGAGCGCGCTGCGGTCGATCAATCGGGCAGCGCAAGGCGCGCTCCAATAGAGCGACGTCACCACGAGATCGGCGCGCTGGCAGTCCTCGACCAAAGCGATGCGGTCGCGCGTATAGGCGACGCTGCGGCCGTCCGGCAGGCGGATGACGCAACCACGCGCATCGCAGGCGGCGCCCGCGCGCAGGGCCGCATCGTCGGGCGAACGGGAATCGCCGTCGGCATGCAGCCATTGCGTCAGCACGAAGCGGCTCGGCTTGCCGGCGAGCACCATCCGCCCTTCTAGTCCACGCACCAGCACGCCCGAACCATCGCGCTCGATCAGGATATCGGGCTGCGACGGGGTCGAGGCCAGCGCCAGCCCGCCAACCAGCGGCAGCGCAGCAAGGAAACGTAGCGCCGTCGTCCACAGCGTCAGCCAGAGCAAGGACAACGAGAAGCAGATCAGGGCGAGCGAACCGAAGGCGGGCAGCACCACAGTCGAGCGGTCGATGCCGGCGACCCAATGCGCGAGCTGGAGCACGAGGCCGGAAGCCCAACCCATCAGCGCCCAGGCCGGCCAGTCGAGCCCGAACGGATAGGCGAGCACGCCGAAGACGGCGGCCGGCATCACGATCAGCGAGACGAAGGGCAGCGCCAGCGCATTGCCGAGCAGGCCGAACGGGTTGAAGGTCTGGAAGTGGAAGACGCCAAAGGGTGCCGTCGCCGCTGTCGCGACCATGGTCGTGGTCACGATACCCACAGCCGAGAGCCAGAGCGGCCGCAGCGGCCAGGGCCATGACGCCGCCGCCGCGTCGGGCGGGCGCTCCTGCCAGCGCTCGGCGAAGGCGATCAACGCCGCGACCGCCCCGAACGACATCTGGAAGCTCGGACCGAGCACCGCTTCGGGCTCGCGCAGCAGCACGATGATCGCGGCGAGCGCAAGGTTGCGCATGGAGAGCGCCGGCCGGTCGACCAGGATCGCCCCCAGCATCACCAGCGTCATGATCAGCGAGCGCACGGTCGCGACCTCAGCGCCGGAGAAGATGCAGTAACCGATGGCGCCTGCCATGGCGGCGAGCGCCGCGAGCTTCTTCACCGGCCAATGGAGCGCCGCCGTCTGCGACAGCGCGAGCAGCGCCCGCGCCAGCCAGAAGATCGTGCCGGCGGCGAGCACCATGTGCAGGCCGGAGATCGAGACGATGTGGTAGATGCCGGCGGCGCGCAGGTCGTTGTTGGTCGCTTCGCTGATCAGCCCTCGCTTGCCAGTGACCAGCGCCGCCGCCATCGCCCCGGCCTGCCCGCCGCCGCTCGTCGCGATGCGTTCGGTCAGCGCGTTGCGGGCCTGGTCGATCGCGACCGCCAAGGCGAGCCGGCGCGGCATCGGGCTCGGCGCCGGCGCGAGCGTGATCTTGCCGGCGATGCTGCCGACCGCGCCGATGCCCTGGAAGAAGGCGTCGCGAGCGAAGTCGTAGCCGCCAGGGCGTGCCGGGCCGGGCGGCGGCAACAGGCGCGCCGTCGCGCCGATATGGTCGCCGGGCTTCAACATGGTGACCGGCGTGGTGACGCGCACCCGGCGCGGCCTCTGAGTGGCTTCGATGCCAGGCAGGTCCGTGACCTGCACGACGATCCGCACGCCCTTGTCGCGTTGCTCCAGCGCCTCGACGAATCCGGTGAGCTTGCCGACATGGTTGCGGGCGAGCGCGGGCGCGGCGATGCCGGCCGTTCGCCAGGCTGCCGCCGCGAAACCGGCGAAGATGGCCGCGGCCGCGATGCAGACCGCCATGACGGCACGGCGCCGGCGCGTCAGCCAACTGGTGAGCGCACACAGCGCCAGCCCGGCAAGGGGCGCGCTCAGGCCCGGTTCACGATCGGCCAGGAAATAGAGCAGTACGCCGGCGCCCATGCAGACCGGCAACCAGTTGAAGAGACGTCGCCGCTCGACCTCGGTTTCGAGGGCCCGGCGAAACCGACCACCCCATTCGTGCAACGGCAACGTTGCGGGCCATGAGAGGCCACCGACGCGTCGCAAGCGCGCCGGCAAGGCCAGCACGCCGGCACGCACCCTGCTACGGCGCTGTTCTGGCCCGTAGGAGAGCATCCGTCCCCCCATCGCAGCCGCGCGAATGGTGAGCCCGTCCCCACAGGAGGCTCTTAACGGCGGCTGGCAAGCCATGTTACAGCGGCGGCGCCGGATGTCAGCCCCGGCCGAGGCCCGCACTGAAGCCTGCCCTCGCCTTTTGCCTGCCCGTTCCCCCGGAGCCTGTTTTCATGAGCGATACGGTCGTCACGCGCTTTGCGCCGTCGCCAACCGGATTCCTGCACATCGGCGGTGCCCGCACCGCGCTGTTCAACTGGCTCTATGCCCGCCGCCATGGCGGCAAGATGCTGCTGCGCATCGAGGATACCGACCGCGAACGCTCGACCGAGGGCGCGATCGCCGCGATCCTCGACGGCCTCGCCTGGCTTGGCCTCGATTGGGACGGGCAGACCGTCTACCAGTTCCAGCGCGCCGCCCGCCATCGCGAGGTCGCCGAGCAGATGCTCGCAGCCGGCAAGGCCTATTACTGCTATGCGACGCCGCAGGAACTCGACGCGGAGCGCGAAGCTGCGCGCGCCGAGGGCAAGCAGTGGCGTTATGACGGGCGCTGGCGCGACCGCGACCCGTCAACCGCGCCTGAAGGCGTCAAGCCGGTGATCCGCCTCAAGGCCGAGCAGACCGGCGAGACTGTGGTCGAGGACGAGGTCCAAGGCCGCGTCACCTGGCAGAACGAGAACCTCGACGATCTCGTGCTGCTGCGCTCGGACGGCAATCCGACCTATATGCTCGCCGTGGTCGTCGACGATCACGACATGGGTGTCACCCACATCATTCGCGGCAGCGACCACCTGACCAATGCCGCCCGCCAGACGCAGATCTACCAGGCACTCGGCTGGACGGTGCCGAGCATGTCGCACATCCCGCTGATCCACGGAGCTGACGGCGCCAAGCTGTCGAAGCGGCATGGCGCGCTCGGCATCGAAGCCTATCGCTCGATGGGCTATCTGCCGATCGCGCTGCGCAACTATCTGCTGCGCCTCGGCTGGAGCCATGGCGACCAGGAGATCTTCTCGCCCGAGGAGATGATCTCGCTGTTCAACCTGTCCTCGATCGGCCGCTCGCCGGCCCGCTTCGACTATGCCAAGCTCGAAAATCTCAACGGCCTCTATATGCGCGAGGCTAAGGATCACGAATTGATGATCGCGCTGAAGGCAATCTGGTCGGAGATCGGCCCGCCGCGCGGTATCGGCACCGAGCCGACACCGGAGCTCGAAGCCAAGCTGATGGCGGCGATGCCGGGCCTGAAGGAGCGCGCCAAGACACTGATCGAGTTGATCGACAGCGCCTCCTATCTCTACGCCACGCGCCCGCTGGCGCTTGAGCCCAAGGCGGCCGCCCTGCTCGACGACGCTGCGCGCCTGCGCATGCCGAAGCTTGCGGAAAAGCTCTCGGCTATTGCCGACTGGGCTCCGCCGCCGCTGGAAAGCGCGATCCGCGACTTCGCCGAGGAGAGCGGCGTCAAGCTCGGCCAGGTGGCGCAGCCATTGCGGGCCGCGCTGACCGGCAAGACCACCTCGCCGGGCCTGTTCGACGTGATGGCGGTGCTCGGCCGCGACGAGGTGCTGGCGCGGTTGGCCGACGCCGCCTAGAGCCCGTTCCCATCAGCTTGCAGCGCAAGCTGATGGGTCAAACGGTCTCTATCTTTGAGTTGGAGACGGATTCACCGATCAGGTTGTTTCAACCTGATCGGATCCGGCTCCGAGGCCGGCAGAAAGGCTAATGACCGCTCGGTTGAACGCCTCGCGGAATTGGTCTAGCAACGCCCCTGCGGACCGGCTGCTCCCGCTGCCGGCCCGGCACAAAAAATGCTTTAGAATCAGTCTGATGAACTCTTCCTGCCTGCCCGCCCCCGACATTCCCGTCATGGAGCCGTCATCGTGGGACGTTCGGATGATGCCGGAACGCGACAAGCAGCCGGCGTTTCCGTCCGCCGGGGCATGACTGAAGAACGAGCCTGAAAGGATCGGATCCATGAGCGGAACTACCAGTCAGTTGACTGTCGAGGGCAAGGCCGTCGACATGCCGGTCAAAACGGGTTCGATCGGGCCTTCGGTCATCGATATCGGCAAGCTCTACGGTCAGACCGGGATGTTCACCTACGACCCCGGCTTCACTTCGACCGCGAGCTGCGAGTCGCAGATCACCTATATCGACGGCGACGAGGGCGTCCTGCTCTATCGCGGCTTCCCGATCGAGCAGCTCGCCGAGCACGGCGACTTCCTCGAGACCTGCTATCTCCTGCTCTACGGTGAACTGCCGACGGCGGCCCAGAAGGCGGATTTCGACTATCGCGTCACGCGCCACACCATGGTGCACGAGCAGATGGCCCGCTTCTTCCAGGGCTTCCGCCGCGACGCGCACCCAATGGCGGTTCTGGTCGCCTCAATCGGCGCCATGTCGGCCTTCTACCACGACTCGACCGACATCTCCGATCCGCAGCAGCGCATGATCGCCTCGATGCGCATGATCGCCAAGATGCCGACGCTAGCGGCGATGGCTTACAAGTACACGATCGGCCAGCCCTTCGTGTATCCGCTCAACTCGCTAGACTACACCTCGAACTTCCTGCGCATGTGCTTTGCCGTGCCGGCCGAGGACTACAAGGTCAACCCGGTGCTCTCGCGGGCGCTCGACCGGATCTTCATCCTGCACGCCGACCATGAGCAGAACGCCTCGACCTCGACGGTCCGCCTCGCCGGCTCCTCCGGCGCCAACCCCTTCGCCTGCATCGCCGCCGGCGTCGCCTGTCTCTGGGGCCCGGCGCATGGCGGCGCCAATGAGGCGGCGCTGAAGATGCTCGAGGAGATCGGCAGCGTCGACAACATCCCGAAATACATCGCCAAGGCCAAGGACAAGAACGATCCGTTCCGCCTGATGGGTTTCGGCCACCGCGTCTACAAGAACTACGATCCGCGCGCCAAGATCATGCAGAAGACGACGCATGAGGTCCTGGCCGAGCTCGGCATCAAGGACGACCCGCTGCTCGATGTCGCCATGGAGCTCGAGCGCATCGCCCTGCATGACGAATACTTCATCGAGAAGAAGCTCTATCCGAACATCGATTTCTATTCGGGCATCACGCTGAAGGCGATGGGCTTCCCGACCTCGATGTTCACGGCGCTGTTCGCGCTGGCGCGCACGATTGGCTGGATCGCACAGTGGAAGGAGATGATCGAGGATCCGTCCCAGCGCATCGGCCGTCCGCGCCAACTCTACACCGGTGCGCCCAAGCGCGACTACACGCCGATCGGCCGCCGCTGACCGGCACCGCCCGCAGAAACAAGGCCGCGATGAACCCGTCGCGGCCCTTATTGTTTCAGTAGATTGATGCATGCCATGCAGGTGACGGTTGCAGCAGCCGCGCTACTGTCCTCGACCCTTCAGAGAGGTTCATCGCTCATGTCGAAAACAGAAGACCTCAGCCGCCGCGGCTTCCTCGTTGGCGCTTCCGCCCTGCCCTTCGCCGGCTCTTCCTTCGCCCAGGCTCAGTTCCCAACGCGGCCGATCTCGCTGATCGTGCCTTTCGCCGCCGGCGGCTCGACCGATATCGTCGCGCGCCTCGTCGGTCAGAAGATGGGCGAACTGCTCGGCCAGTCGCTCGTGATCGACAACCGCGCCGGCGCCGGCGGCAATATCGGCTCGACCGCGGTCGCCCGTGCCCAGCCCGACGGCTATACCCTGCTCCTGGGCACGATCTCGACCCATGCGCTCAACCCGGCGATCCTGAAGACCGTGACCTTCGACGCGGTCAAGGACTTCACCCCGATCTCGCTGCTCGCCGTCGTGCCGAACGTCATGGTCGTGCATCCGAGCTTCCCGGCCAAGACGGTGCCGGAGGTGCTGAAGCTGCTGAAGGACAATCCGGGCAAGTACTCCTATGCCTCGTCCGGCGTCGGCACGCCGCTGCACCTCTCCGGCGAACTGTTCAAGTCGCTCGGCGGCGTCAGCATGAACCATGTGCCCTATCGCGGCGCCGGCCCGGCACTGAACGACGTCGTTTCCGGCGCCGTGCCGATCATGTTCGACAACCTGCCCTCCTCGGCCCAGTTCATCCGCAGCGGGCAATTGCGCGCCATCGGCGTCACCACCAAGGAGCGCGTCTCTTCTTTCCCGGATCTGCCGACCATCGCCGAGGGTGGGCTCGCCGGCTACGAGACCTATACCTGGAACGCGCTGTTCGGACCGGCCAACATGCCGCGCCCGGTGGTCGACAAGCTCAACAGCGCTGCCAACGCCTCGCTCAAGGACGCCAATGTGAAGCAGCGCCTGGAGGATGTCAGCGCGGTGATCGTCGGCTCAACGCCGGAAGCGCTGGGCGAGCACGTCAAGGCCGAGCTGGCGAAATGGGGCCCGATAGCCAAGGCCTCCGGCGCGGTCGTCGAGTAATCGATCGTCAGCCGCCTGTCGGCTCACGAACGAGGGCGAGCGCCGCGCTGACGGCGTTCGCTGCCGGTCTCGGCCCGGCGCTGCGCATATTCTGCTCCACCGTCGCGAAGCCGTCGAGCTGGCGTTGGCGCGCAGGTCCTTCGACCACTGCCGCGAGCAGCGCCTCGGCGAGGGCCTGAGGCGAAGCGTCGTCCTGGATGAACTCCGGCACCACGCTCTCACCGATGATCAGGTTTGGCAGGATCACGGTCGGCAATTTTATGAGGCGCCGCGCCAGCACGGCCTCCCAGCCCGCTCCGCGATAGGCCGCGACCGTCGGCACCTGTGCCAAAGCGAGTTCGAGGGTCACGGTTCCAGAAGCGGCCAGCGCCACTCGGGCCTGTCGAAATGCCGCCAGCTTCGCCGGTTCGCCAGTAACGATCTCAGGCTTGATCCGCCAGCCGGCGCTGAGCGCCGTGATTTCCTCGGCCAGACGTGGCACGGCGGGAAGGACGAAGCGGGCCTGTGGCAGTCGTTCGGCGACCAGCGCGATCGCCTCGCCGAAGGGCGGCATCAGATGCCGGATCTCCGAGCGTCGGCTGCCGGGCAAAACCAGGATCGTCGGCGCCGCCGCATCGTCGCGCTGCGCAACCTCGTTCGGATCGGGCCGGTAAGCTTCCAGCCGTTCGATCAGCGGATGGCCGACATAGACGGTCTCCGGTCCGCCGAGGCGCGCCAATGCCGCTGGCTCGAAGGGCAGCAGCGCCAGGATCCGGTCGACATGCGGGCGCATGCGCTTTGCCCGCCCCTGGCGCCAGGCCCAGACACTCGGGCAGACCCAGTGTGCGATTGGCACAGCCGGCGCGAGCCGCCTCACCTTCTTCGCGACACGCAGGCTGAAATCAGGCGAGTCGATGGTGAGCATCAGGTCGGGCTCGCAGGCTGCGGCCGCACGCGCCGCATCCGACATCCGGCGCAGCAGTAATGGCAGGCGCGCCACCACCGGGCCAAAGCCCATCACGGCGATGTCCTCCTGCGGGAAGACGCTGTGCAGCCCCTCCGCGATCAACGCCTCGCCACCGACCCCCGAGAGCTCGAGCGGCCGCTCGCCCAGCACCTCTCGCAGCCGCGCCACGAAGCGCGCGCCGAGCGCATCGCCCGACGCTTCGCCGGCAACGATGAAGAGCTTGAACGGGCGGGTCACGCCACGCCCTCGATGAACAGGCCCGACGCGTCCGCGAGCGTCGCCAGCCGTTGCCGGTCACCGATCAGCACGCTGCCTGCCTTGACCGCGATGCCGGCGAGACCGGCCGCTGCCACGCGCGCCACCGTATCCGGGCCGATCGCCGGCATGTCGACCCGCAGGTCCTGCCCGAGCTTCGGCATCTTGATGAGGACGCCGTCGCCTTTGCCGGGCTTGAGGCGCCCGGACTGGACGAGCCCGGCGACACGCTCGACCATCGCGTCGGTGCCTTCGGCCGCCTCGACGGCTACGACGCGATGGTCGGCGATGATCGCCGCCTGTCCGATATCGAAAGGCGAGAGCGCGGCAAGCAGGTTGAAGCCGGTCGCGATCGCTTCACGCGCCACGGCCGAGGGCTTATGGCGTCCCAGCGTCCCTACGGGCGCGACGATATCCGGGGCCAGCTCAGCCGGTCCGAGCACGCGCAGCCCTTGTCCTTCGAAAAAGGCGACGACGCCGCGCAGCAGATGATCATCACCGCCCTGAAAGGCACGGGCGAAATGCGGCAGGTATTTCAGCGTCGACAGTTCCGGCGCCAGCGCACCGAAACTTGGCCGCGGCAGCGCGCCGACCATGACGATCTCGTCGATCTCGCGGCGCTTGATCTCGTCGAGGAAGCGCCCGAGCTGACCCAGGCGATACTCCCTGGCGTCGTAGGCAGCGTAGTCGGCTGGATCGCCCGCACCGGTGAGCACGGCGACATAGACGCTCGCCCCTTGCGCTGCAGCCGCACTCGCGACCCGCAGCGGATATTCGCCACGGCCGGCCAGGACGGCGATGCGCCGGCCCTGCGGCCGGCCAGTTGCGTCGGCCGGCCCTGTACTCACCGCTCGGGAGCGTTCACGTCACGCGGCACGCAGATGCCCCGGTCGCCGCCGGCACGGATGAAGTCGAGGATTTCGTGGATCAGCGGATGCTCGGCGAACTCGCTGGCGACGTCCTCGACCCGCTCCGAAAGCGTGCCCTCGTCGGCGAAGAGCAGGCGGTAGGCGCGGCGCAACTCGTGGATCTGCTCGCGCGAGAAACCGCGCCGCTTGAGACCGACGAGGTTGAGGCCGGCGAGATGGGCCGGGTTGTCGCGCACCATCCCGAACGGGATGACGTCGAGCAGGACACCCGAGCCGCCGCCGATGAAGGCGTGATCGCCGATGCGCACGAACTGCTGCAGGCCGGTGCCACCGCTGACGATGACGAAATCGCCGACGGTCACATGCCCGGCGCACATCACATTGTTGGAGAAGATGACATTGTTGCCGATGATACTGTCATGGCCGACATGGCAGTTGGCCAGGAACAGCCCACGATCGCCGACAACGGTCTTCATGCCGCCGCCTTCGGTGCCTGGATTCATCGTCACGCCTTCGCGGATCACGCAATCGACGCCGATCGTCAGTGTCGACGGCTCGCCCTTGTACTTCAGATCCTGCGGCGGATGGCCGATCGAGGCGAAGGGATAGATCTTGGTGCGCGGACCGATCGTCGTAAGGCCCGCGACCACGACATGGCTGATCAGCTCGACGCCGTCACCAAGGACGACGTCGGGGCCAATCGTGCAGAATGGGCCGATCTTGACGCCCGCGCCCAGCTTGGCAGATGGGTCGACGATCGCCATCGGATGGATCGAGGTGCTCATGGCGGAATCCTGCTTCTGGCCGGGAACGGGAGCGTGCATTGCGATCCCTCTGCTCACACGACCATCGCCGACAGCTCGGCCTCGGCGACGAGCACGCCGTCGACCTTGGCCTCGCCACGGTAGAACCAGATATTGCGCTTATGCGCCAGCTTGGTGAGGTGGAAGCGCAGCGTATCGCCCGGAACGACAGGCTTGCGGAACTTGGCCTTGTCGATGGTGGTGAACAGCACGGTGGTAACCGCAAGCTCCTCGCTGCCGCGCGCGCTGACGACGAGCACACCCGCTGTCTGCGCCATGGCCTCGATCATCAGCACGCCCGGAAAGACCGGCCGGCCGGGGAAGTGCCCGGTGAACTGCGGCTCGTTGAAGGTGACGTTCTTGATGCCGACGCCTGACGCGTCGCCATCGATCTCGACGACCTTGTCGACCAGCAGGAACGGATAGCGATGCGGGATGCAGGCCATGATCTTCTGGATATCGGCCACGCCGAGCGCTTTCGTCGCATCCGTCATCGTGTCATTTCTCCTCGGACGCCCGCGGCCCGCGCGGGGCGTTCGCCACCACCCGTCATGAAAAGCTGGTTTTGCCGGAAGCCGGCGTGAGATCAAGCGTTTTCGCTGCCGCCCGGGCCTTTGCCGCGCCTGGCGACCAGTTGCTTGAGCAGCGCGATCTCTCGCGCCCAGCTCAGCGCGGGCTGCGCCGGTGAGCCGCCATAGCGGGCGCCACGCGGCACATCGCCGGCAACGCCACTCTGCGCCGCGATCTGCGCGCCCATGCCGATCGTCAGGTGCCCCGCCAGTCCGACCTGCCCGCCCAGCACGACGAAGTCCTCGAGCGTGGTGGAGCCGGCGATGCCGACTTGCGAGACGATGACGCAATGCCGTCCGATGACGCAGTTGTGCCCGATCTGCACGAGGTTATCGATCTTGGTGCCCTCGCCAATCACCGTGTCGCGGCTGGCGCCGCGGTCGATCGTCGTGCTGGCGCCGATCTCGACATCGTCCTGGATGATGACGCGGCCGACCTGCGGCACTTTCATATGCCCCTTCGGCCCCATGGCGAAACCGAAGCCGTCCTGGCCGATCCGTGCGCCGGGATGAATGATCACCCGATTGCCGACCAGCGCCGCCTGCAGCGTCGTACCGGCTCCGACAGAACATTGCCGTCCGATTCGAACCTGTGGGCCGATCACGGCATGTGGTCCGATCACCGTACCGGCGCCGATCTCAGCACCGGGGCCGATCACCGCGCCGGGATCGACAGTGACATCGGCCTCGAGCTTTGCCGTCGCATGCACAAAGGCGCCTGGTGCAACGCCAGCCGAGCCGAACATCGAGCCCGGCCGCAATGCCTGCGGATGGAAGACCGAGAGCAGCTTGGCGAAAGCATGGTAGGGTGCCGGCGTGACCAGGGCGACCGTCCCGGCCGGCGCCCGCGCGGCAAAGCGTGGCGAGACGAAGCAGAGCCCGGCCGAGGTCGCGGCCAGAGCCGCGACATATTTCGGATTGTCCATATAGGCGGCATCGCTACTGCCGGCCGTCTCGAGCGGCGCCACGCCCTCGAGACGGCGCTCCGGATCGACGCCCTCCGGCAAGGCGGTGCCTGACAAGGAAGCGACCTCGCTGAAGGACAGCGAGGTCGCGATCGGAAAGAAACTGGGATCTGCCATAAGATGATCCGTTGCGGGGCGCGTGCGCCCCGCCGGTCAGAAGCGGGCGCCGCCCGAGAAGCGGAAGGCCTGCGTCCGGTCGCCGCCGAACTTGCCGGTGATGGTCTGGCCGTTCGGAAGGACCGCTGTGCCGAACTGGCCGTCGTCCTTCGACAGCGCGTAGGCGTAGTCGAAGCGGATCGGGCCGAGCGGCGACTGCCAGAGCAAGCTCACGCCGACCGACGAGCGGATGACGTTCTTGTCGCGCACGCAGGCCACGTTGCTCTGGAAGCCCGAGACGATCGCAACATTGAACTGGCGAGCTTCCGAACCTGCAGGGCAGGTGCCGAAGTTGGGGTTGGTGACCGACTTCGAACCGCCGTCATAGTTGAACAGCGTGCCGGCGTCGGCAAAGACCGCGCCCTTCAGGCCAAGATCGCGCGGCAGGCCGAAGATCGGGAACTGCACTTCGAGCGAGCCGCCGAAATAGGTGGTGCCACCGAGCGCGTTGCCGGTCGGGTCATTGAGCACGTCGCGCGGGCCGATGCCGGAGGGCGCGAAGCCGCGCACCAGGGTCGGTCCGAGGAAGTAATGGTCGATCATGCGCAGATCGTCGCCGGTGGCCTGGACGTGACCGGCCTGGACGCGCGCGATGCCGACGAAGTCCTCGAGGAACTCCCTGTAGTAGCGCGCATCGGCACTGACGCGCAGGAACTTCGAGTCGCCGCCGACACCCGCGAACTCCGGCTTGAGCTCGGCGATGAAGCCGTTGCGCGGGCTCTGGTAGTTGTCGAGCGAGTTGTAGTTGAAGTTCAGGCCGACCAGCGAGGTCAGCGTCGTCCCTTGTGCTTCCTTGACCGCAACCGTCGCTTCGCCGTTCGTCAGGCAGTTGATGGCGGTAGACGCGGGCAATCCGGTCAATGTGCCGGGCGTGATGCCCTCGAGCGGGACGCTACAGTCGTTATACGGCTTCGAATAGGTGTTCGGGATCTTGATTTCGGTCGTGTAGATCGAATAGCGCGGCGTGATCGAGAACTCTTCCGTGATCGGGAAGGAGAAACGAACCTGGCCGCCGGTTACGCGGCTCTCGAAATAGCCGACATTGGTGTTGTCGTTGAACTTCGAGAACAGGTCGAAGCCGGCCGCGATGCGGTGGCCGAGGAAGTAGGGCTCGGTGAACGAGAAGTCGATGCCCTGGGTACGCTGGCCCATGGTGCCGGCGATGCGGACATACTGGCCGCGGCCGAGGAAGTTCGACTCCGACAGCGAGACCTCGCCGATGATGCCGTCCGAGGTCGAGTAACCGCCGGCGACCGAGAACGAGCCGGTTGCCTTGTCCTCGACGTCGATGTTGACGACCACGCGGTCGGGCGCGCTGCCCGGCTCGTTGGTGATGCGAACCTTGTTGAAGAAGCCGAGATTGTTGAGGCGGCGCTCGGCGCGGTCAACGAAGACCTTGTTGTAGGCGTCGCCTTCGCCGAGATCGAGTTCGCGGCGGACGACATAATCGCGGGTGCGGGTGTTGCCGCGCACATTGATGCGCTCGACATAGACCCGCGGCCCTTCCTCGACCACATAGGTGATGCCGATCTGCTGGCCGGCCGCATCGCGCTCGCCGCGCGGACGGACCTGCGCAAAGGCATAGCCGCGCTTGGCCACCTCGGTGGTCAGGGTGACCAGCGAGCGCTCGACCGCCTCGGCATTATAGGTGTCGCCGGCGGAGGTGTTGACCAACGACTGCAGCGCAGCCGGGTCGACGTCGCGCAGACGGGAATCAACCGAGACGTTGCCGACCCTGTACTGCGGGCCTTCATCGACGGTGACGTCGACGACCCAGCCGCCGGCCGCATCGTCGAAGCGGGCATCGCTCGAGACGATGCGGAAGTCGGCATAGCCGTTCTTCAGGTAGTAGCGGCGAACCAGCTCGAGGTCTGAGTTGATCCGGTCCGGATCGTAGACGTCGGAGGTCTTGATCCAGCTCAGGAAGTTCGACTCGGTCGAGCTCATCAGGCCGCGCAGGCGCGACGAGGAGTAAGCCCCGTTGCCGGAGAAGTTGATCGACTTGATACCGGTCTTGCCGCTCTCGACGATCGTGAAAACCACGTCCGAACGGCCGTTCGGCAGCGGCTGGATTCGGCCGCTGATCGTAGCCAGACCGTAGCCGGCGCGGCGATAGACTTCCTTGAGACGCTCGACGTCGGCGTCGATGAGCTGCTGGCTCAGCGGACCGCGGGCCTTGGACTGGACCTGGCCGAGCAGGACGTCGCCCTTCAGACGGCGGTTGCCCTCGAAGGCAACGCGATTGATCGTGTCGTTCTCCTGGACCGAGACGACGGTCTGCGCGCCGCGGCGGCTGACCTGAACGTTGGAGAACAGGCCGGTCGCCATGAGATTCTGGCGAATCTCCTGCGGGTTGCCCGAGCCCTGCGTCACATAGGAGCGGATCGTCTCCGCATCGACACGACGGTTGCCTTGGACAAGTACGGACTGCGCGAACACCACGCTGCCGCTGACGGCCACCATGATGGCCGCAAGTCCGACTGATCGAGAGAGCCGCATGCGCAAGGACCGGCTCTGAAGCGTCGACGTCATCGGGTCGCCTATTCCATTCTTTGGGTCGCCACCCCGAGTAAGGGGGACCCCGCTACGGGCGAGGCTCGGCGACATTGAAGACCAAACGCTTCTACAAAGTTTCCCGCAGGGTGCAAACCGCCATTGTCGTTAACAAAAGATTTTTGCGGGAGACGTTGCCGGGAGGCCACGCGCGCTGCCGAGAAAACCGGGTTGCGCGACGAAAACGGGCCATAAAAAGCCATAATCCACAGGCGCGCGGGGCCTTGGCAGTGACCGCCGTCAGCTCGGTGCAAGCTAGTTTGCAGCAGCGATGAGAGTCCGGGCTCAGAGCAGCGAGCGGACGTGGACGAGGTCGTTCCAGGTCACGAACAGCATCAGCATCAGGACGAGGCCGAGGCCGAGTCGGAAGCCGATCTCCTGCGCTCGCTCGCTCAGTGGTTTTCCGCGCAGCGCCTCGATCGCATAGAACAACAGATGGCCACCATCAAGCATCGGCACCGGGAACAGATTCATCAGCCCGATCGAGACCGAGAGCAGCGCCGCCAGATTGATCAGCGCCAGGAGGCCGCCGCTGGAGGCGACCATGCCCGAGACCTGGGCGATGCGGATCGGCCCCGACAGCTGGTCGGTCGATTCCTTACCCTTGATCAGCTTGGCGATGTAGTCATAGGTCCGCTCGACCACGAACCAGGTCTCGCTCATGCCGAGCAGTACGGATTCGCCCAGGCTGAAATGCTGGGTCGACCAGTCCTCGGGTTTCGCCGATGCCTGCACGCCGATGATCCCCAGCCTCTGCTTGCCGAGAGGCGACGAGGTTTCGACGAGATCGGGCGTCACCGAGAGGGCGATCGTGGCGCCCCCGCGATCGACCGTCAGGGGCAGGGTTTCGCCAGGACGAATCGAGATCGCACGCTGAAGATCACTGAAGCTCTTGATCTCGCGCCCATCGACCAGACGGACCAGATCACCGGATTGCAAGCCGGCGCGCGCCGCCGCCCCGCCGACAGTGACGCTGTCGACGCGCGGAGCCAAAGTCGGCTTACCCATGAAGTACGCCGTCGCGCCAAAGATCAGGATGGCGAGCAGGAAGTTCGCGATCGGCCCTGCGGCTACGATCGCCGCTCGTTCTCCGATCGACTGGGCTGGGAAAGACCGCTCGCGTTCCTCGCGGCTCATGCCCGAGAGAGCACCGGTATCGGTCGCGCTCGCCGCGTCGAGATCTCCGGAGAACTTGACGTAGCCGCCGAGCGGAATCAGCGCGAAGCGCCAGCGCGTGCCGTGCCGGTCATTGAAGCCGAAGAGCTCACGGCCGAAACCGATCGAGAACGTCTTCACGTCGACGCCGCACCAGCGCCCGACCAGGAAATGGCCGAGCTCGTGCACGAATACGACGAGGGTGAGGACGAACAGGAATGGCAACAGATAGCCCAGCAGGAAGCTCCCCGCGTGCCAGACCGATCCGACGATATCCATAAAACTCTCCCGGCTTCAGTCACTAAGTGACAGTGAAGCGGCCTCCGGACAAGAGCGCGCGCGTCCGGTTTCTCGCATCGTGGTCAACAGTGAGGGCCTCTGCGACGTCCGCTGGCGGCGGCATTGGCGCGCCTGCAGCTTGCGCGCAGACGGCCTCGACCAGCGCCGGAATCGCCGGGAAGCCGATCCGCCGGTAGAGAAAGGCCTCGACGGCGATCTCATTGGCGGCATTCAGCACGGCCGGTGCCGCGCCGCCTTCAGCCAGAGCGGCGATGGCGAGACCCAGCGCCGGGAAACGGGCGAGATCGGGGCGCTCGAAGGCAAGCGGCCCGGCTGCGACCAGATCGAGGAAGCGGGTCGGCGGTGCATCGAGCCTGCCGTCGATGCCGAGGCAATGGGCCGCCGCCACGCGCATGTCCGGCACCGCCATGCCGGCGCTGACCGAGCCATCGCGGAAGGTGACGAGGCCGTGCACGATCTGCTGCGGATGGACCAGCACCTCCAGCTGCTCGGCGCCGAGCCCAAACAGGAACGAGGCTTCGATCAGTTCGAGGCCCTTGTTCATCATGCTGGCCGAGTCGATCGTGATCTTGGCGCCCATCGCATAGTTCGGATGGGCGAGCGCCTGCTCGGGCGTTGCACTCGCGATACGTTCGGCGGACCAGGTCCGGAACGGACCGCCGGAGGCGGTCAACGTCATGACGCGGACCGCAGAGATCGGCTCGGCTCCCAGCACCTGGAACAAGGCGTTGTGCTCGGAATCGAGCGGCAGGATGCGGGCGCCGACCGCCCTCGCCCGCGCCATCACCGCAGCTCCGGCGCAGACCAGACTCTCCTTGTTGGCCAATGCGACGACACGGCCCGGCGTCAGCGCCGCGAAGGTCGCCTCCAGCCCGGCCGCTCCCGAGATGGCGCTGACCACGATGTCGCTGTCGCGCGCCACCGCTTCGAGCACCGCCTCCCGGCCCGCGCCATGGCGGATACCGCTCCCGGCCAGCGCTGCAGCGAGCTCCCTGCCCTGCCCTTCGTCCGCGATGGCCGCGAAGCTTGCACCTGTCTCACGAGCAATTCGCGCCAGGCCTGCCGCATCCTTGCCGGCAACGAGCGCAGCAATCTGCAGCCGCTCCGGATTCTCGGCGATGACCGCGCGCGTCGAGCGGCCGATGGAGCCGGTAGCTCCTAGAATGGTGACAGTGCGGCGCATCAGGTGATCAGTGTCCCAGCCGCGCCAGATAAAGCAGCAGGCCAGCGAAGACCAGCACGGCCCAATAGCCGTCGAGCCGATCGAGGAAGCCGCCATGGCCGGGAATCAGATGGCTCGAATCCTTGGCGCCGAAACGCCGTTTGATCGACGATTCGAACAAATCTCCGGCCTGGCTCGCAGCCGAAGCCGCAAACGAGACGACGAGCACCGGCCAGACGCCCGATGGCAAGCCGGGGAAGAAGAACGCCCAGACGGCGGTACCGCCAATGGTTCCTGCCAAGGCGCCGCCGAGTGCGCCTGACCAGGTCTTCTTCGGGCTGACGCTCGGCATCAGCTTCGGCCCACCCAACGCCCGCCCGGTGAAATAGGCGGCGATGTCGGTGAGCCAGACCACAGCGAAGGTCCAGATGATCAAGGCGAGCCCGATTCCGGGCGCATCGCGCAGCATTGGGGTCACCAGCGCGAAGCAGAGCGCGTAAGCGACGCCGCAAGCTTCGAGCACGCGCCGGTTGGCGGCCTGGGTCGTCACGATCGCGCCAATCAAGCCAGCGAGCGCTGCGACGCCCGCGAGCGCTGCACCACTCACCGGCAGGAAGCTGAGCGCAAGCCCGGCGAGCCCGACTCCGATGCCACCCGCGACCGCGTTCCTGCGGCTGACGATAGCGAACCATTCATAGGCGACGACGCCGGCCACCGCGGTCCAGATCAGACGGAAGGACCAACCTCCGAGCAAAGTGAGGCCCAGCACGACCACGGCGAGCACCAGCGCCGAGACGACCCGCAGGCGAAGCTCGGATGCCCCCGCATTGGCGCCGGTCTCATTCACGCGACCCCTACCTTGGCTTCGGCCGCCTGGCCGACGCCGCCATAGCGGCGCTCGCGGCGATGGAATTCGGCCAGCGCATCCTCCAGCGCCTTGCGATCGAAATCCGGCCAGAGCACCGGCGTGAACACGAACTCGGCGTAGGCCGCCTGCCAGAGCAGGAAATTCGAAATGCGGGTCTCGCCCGAAGTACGGATCACCAGATCCGGATCCGGCAGCGCGGCGGTGTCGAGACGCGACGCCAGCATCTCTTCGTCGATCGCCTCGGGCACGAGCCGGCCAGCCACCACGTCCCGCGCGAGGTTGCGCGCCATGCGTGTAATCTCGTCGCGCGAGCCGTAGTTGAAGGCGACGACCAGGGTCAGCCCGGCGTTGTCCTGCGTCATCGTCTCGGCCCGCTCGACAAGCCCACGCAGGTCGGGAGCCAGATCCTCGCGGCTGCCGATGATGCGCACGCGCACCCCAGCCTCGTTCAATTCGGCGAGATCATTCTCGACGAAACGGCGCAGCAGCCCCAGCAGGAAGGAGACCTCCGCCATCGGCCGGCGCCAGTTCTCGGTCGAGAACGAGTAGAGCGTCAGGACGCGGATGCCGAGATCGGCGGCGTTGCGGACCGTCCGCCGCAAGGCTTCGAGGCCGCGCCGGTGTCCCTCCTGGCGCGGCAGGCCACGCATCTGCGCCCAGCGGCCATTGCCGTCCATGATGATCGCGACATGAGCTGGTGCTGGATCAGGCGCTGCCGGGCGCGGGCCATCTGACATTTAGAATGCCTCTTCAGGGCAACAGCCCATGCGTCGATGATACAGGACGGCGCCGCGCCACGCACTCAGACGTGCAGGATTTCCTTTTCCTTGGCGGCGAGCGCCTGATCGATCTCGCCGATATGCTTGTCTGTCGCCTTCTGGACCAGGTCGGTCTGCTTGGTGACGTCATCCTTGGGCATATGCCCGTCCTTCTCGAGTTTCTTGATCAGGTCCATGCCGTCGCGGCGGACATGCCGGACGGCCACCTTGGCGTCTTCGGCATATTTATGCGCGACCTTGACCATCTCCTTGCGGCGCTGCTCGTTGAGCTCCGGGATGCGGATGCGCAGCACCTGCCCCTCGGTCTGCGGATTGAGGCCGAGATCGGATTCGCGGATCGCCTTCTCGACGGCCTGGACCATGCTGCGGTCCCAGACCTGGACGGAGAGCAGACGCGGCTCAGGCACGCTGACGGTGGCGAGCTGGCTCAGTGGCGTGCGCGCACCATAGGCCTCGACCGTGATCGGATCGAGCACATTGGCCGAGGCGCGGCCGGTGCGAAGCGAGGCCAGGTCGCTCTTGAACTTCTGCACGCCACCGTCCATGCGGCGATTGAGATCGGCGAGATCGAAAGTGGTTTGGGCCATCGTCTTCAAAACCTTGTCGAAACCGGCTGAATGAAGCCGGAAATGCGCGCGACCATGGCGAGCAGCCGCCACAGGGTCAAGGGTTTATGCTTCAACAGCATTTTCCCCGGCGGGTCTGCAAGGGGAATCGGATCTCGATCGCTGGCAGATAGCCAATAGACTGGCAGATAGCCAATAGACCGGCTGCCGCGCTGGCCAAGATAGCAAACGGTTCCTAGGTCCGTCTTGCGGCTGTGCGATCGGCCGCGGCTGCTTTGAGGAGCGTCCCATGCCCCGACTGAACCGCATCGTCGAAACCGCGCTCTATGTCGACGATCTCGACCGCGCCGCCGCCTTCTACGAGACAACACTCGGCCTCAGCACCATGCTCAGGACCCGGACGCTCTTTGCCTATGATATTGGCGGGCAGAACGTGCTGCTGCTGTTCCTGCGCGGCGCCTCGGTGGAGACCCAGACCTCGGAGCGCGGCAGCATCCCGCCGCATGACGGCCATGGCCCGCTGCACATCTGCTTTGCCGTCGATGCCGACGAACTGGCATCCTGGGAGGCGCAGCTGGAGCAGCAGGGCGTGCCTATCGAGGGGCGCATGAGCTGGAATCGCGGCGGCAGCAGCATCTATTTCCGCGATCCCGACGGCCATCTGCTCGAGATCATGACTCCCGGCAACTGGCCGAACTACTAAAGCAATTCCAGCAAAAGTGCGTAGCGGTTTTGCGTCCGGAGTTGCGTGGAAACAAGGAGATAGAGTATTGGAGGCGAACTCCTGTTCGCCGGAAATGCTCTATCAGTCAGGGCGTGACGTAGGTCGCCCTGCCCTCGCCGCGGAGCACGGCCGCGAGCGCGCCCTTTTCCGCGATCGAGAAGACCACGATGGTCAGGCTCGCGTCGCGCGCCAGCGCGAAGGCGGCAGTGTCCATCACCTTGAGGTCGCGCCTGATCGCGTCCTCATGGGTCAATGTGTCGTAGCGGGTCGCGCCCGGGTCCTTCTTCGGATCGGCCGAGTAGACGCCGTCGACCTGCGTCGCCTTGAGCAGATGGCTGCAACCGAGTTCGGCCGCGCGCAGCGCCGCGCCGGTATCGGTGGTGAAATAGGGATTGCCGGTGCCGCCGCCGAGGATGACGACCTTGCCATGGCTGAGATGGTCGAGCGCCCGCTTGCGGGCATAGCTCTCGCAGAGCGAGGGCATCGGTACTGCCGACATGGCGCGCGCCGGGGCACCAGCCGCCTCGATAGAATGCTCGAGTGCGAGCGCATTCATCACCGTGCCGAGCATGCCGATCGAATCGGCCGTCGTCCGGTCGAGGCCTTTGTTGAGGCCCTGCACGCCGCGAAAGAAGTTGCCGCCGCCAACGACAATGCCGATCTCGACACCCTCGTGCGAGGCATAGGCAATGTCGGCAGCGAGCGCCGTCAGCGTGGCGCCGTCGAGGCCGTTTCCTGCAGTTCCTGCAAGGGCTTCGCCGGAGAGCTTCACGAGAACACGTTTAGGTCTCATCGGGGCTCTCCATTGCCTGCGCCATGCTCCGGCAGCAGCCGAATCGGCAGGCCGGTCCTTCCTACTTACAAAAAAGGCCGCGCCAGGCGCGGCCTTTCTGATCTCTATCAACCAGCTTGTCAGCCCGTCGTGCCGCCAGCGGCCGCGACCTCGGCAGCGAAGTCGGTCTCTTCCTTCTCGATGCCCTCGCCGAGCGCATAGCGGGCGAAGCCGGTGAGCTTGACCGGACCACCGACCTTGCCTTCGGCCTCCTTCAGCACCTGCGCGACCGACTTCGAGCCGTCATGGATGTAGGCCTGCTCGAGCAGGCAGTACTCCTTGGCGTAGCTCTTCAGCCCGCTCTCGATGATCTTGGTGAGGACGTGCTCGGGCTTGCCGGCATTCTTCTCGGCCAGGATCGCCTTCTCGCGCTCCAGCACCGCCGGATCGACGGAGGCCAAGTCGAGCGCCACCGGATTGGTCGCGGCAACGTGCATGGCGAGCTGACGGCCGAGCGCCGCGAGCTCGTCGCCCTTGCCGCTTGTCTCCAGGCCGACGATCACGCCGATCTTGCCGAGGCCGTCAGCGATCGCGCCATGGACATAGGAGCCGATCAGGCCGGCCGAGACCGAGACCTGGGCGACGCGGCGCAGCGTCATGTTCTCGCCGATGGTGGCGATGGCGTTGGCGATCGCGTCGGCAACAGTGCCGCCGCCCGGATAGTGATGGGCGGCCAGCGCCTCGACATCGCCGCCGCGCTCGAGCGAGACATCGGCGATGGTGCGGGCCAGAGCCTGGAATTCGAGATTGCGGGCGACGAAATCGGTCTCCGAGTTGACCTCGACGACGACACCGCTATGGCCGCGCACGGCGACGGCGACGAGGCCCTCGGCGGCGACGCGGCCGGCCTTCTTGGCGGCCTTGGACAGACCCTTGGCGCGCAGCCAGTCGATGGCGGCTTCCATGTTGCCGTCGGTGGCCGAAAGCGCGGCCTTGCAGTCCATCATGCCCGCGCCGGTCTTGTCGCGGAGTTCCTTCACCATGCCGGCGGTGATCGCAGCCATTTGCGTCGTCCTTGCTGTCTTGCGGCGCTCGCCCGGTGGCGTGCCGCACTGTCGAAAAGCGGAAGCCTGGATTGGCAAACGCCGACGCTCCGTTTCCGGTCGTCGGCGCTGCTTCGGCTTTAGTCAGGTATCGAAATGCGACGCGCCAATGACGCGCCGCAATCCGGGGGATCAGGCGTCGGCGAGATCGCGCGCCTGGGCAACCCAGCCGTCGCGCTCGATGCGGCCGGCAAGCTTGAGGTCGTGATCGACCTTGGTGACCTCTGCCGGCGTCATGGCAGCGAGCTGCCAGAAGTGGAAGATGCCGCCATCGTTGAGCTTCTGCACGATCTCCGGGCCCATGCCCGAGAGCTTCATGAAGTCGTCCGGCGCGCCACGCGGCGCAGTCAGCACCTCGAAGACCGGGGCGGCGTCAGCGGCAGGCTCGGCGACGATCGCGGTCTCGACGATCGGGGTCTCGGCGGCGCCGAGGTCGATGCCATGATCGCCCGAGGCGCGCGAGATGCCGTCGATGGCCGAGCGCGCAACCAGATCGCAATAGAGCTGGATGGCGCGGCCGGCGTCGTCATTGGCCGGGACCGGGAAGGTGATGCCGTCCGGATCGCTGTTCGAGTCGATGATGGCCGCGACCGGGATGCCGAGGCGCTGAGCCTCCTTGATCGCGAGCGCTTCCTTGTTGGTGTCGATCACGAAGATCATGTCGGGCGTGCCGCCCATGTCCTTGATGCCACCGAGCGCCTTTTCGAGCTTGTCGCGCTCGCGCGCCAGCATCAGGCGCTCCTTCTTGGTCAGGCCGGTGCTGGCACCGCTCAGCAGCTCGTCGACCTTGCGCAGGCGCTGGATCGAGGCCGAGATGGTCTTCCAGTTGGTCAGCATGCCGCCAAGCCAGCGGGAGTTGACGTAGTACTGGGCCGAGCGCTTGGCGGCATCGGCGATGGCGTCCTGCGCCTGGCGCTTGGTGCCGACGAAGAGGACGCGGCCGCCGCGGGCGACGGTATCGCTGACGGCCTGCAGGGCGCGCGACAGCATCGGCACCGACTGCGACAGGTCGAGGATGTGGATGTTGTTGCGCGTCCCGTAGATGAACGGCGACATCTTCGGGTTCCAGCGATGCGACTGGTGGCCAAAGTGGGCGCCGGCCTCGAGCAGCTGACGCATGGAGAAATCTGGCAGAGCCATGGTGTTCTTGTCCTTCCGGTTGAGCCTCTGGGGAGCGAATGAGCCGGCCATAAGCTGGCCAGTCACCGGAACGCCTCGGTGTCGAGGTGATGCTCCCCATGTGGGATAGGGCGCGCCTTACACGCCGTGGCGCCGGAATGCAAGACCTGGAGGCTTACCGTCAGAGCGAACCGACCTCGTAAGCAACCTCATAGGCGCCTGGCACGGCCCGTTCGAGCAAGGGACGAATGCGCGCCATATGGCTGGTGAAGCGCTCGTCGCGAGCAAAGCGCAGCGCGGCCTCTTCCGATTCGAACATCGTCACCAGCACCACATCGCGATCCTGCCGCGAGCGGAACAGCCTGCCGCCGACCAGCCCGTCGACCTTGCCGCGCAGGCTGTGGTGCTGGGCGAGCTGCAAGCCCATGAACTCGGCGAAGCACTCCGGCTTCGGAGTGATGATGCTGATGTTGACGATCGGCTTTTCTGACATGCCCGGCTCCTTCGGCACAGATGATGGGAGCCGGGTCGATACGGCCTCAACCATGGTTGAGGTCAAGCCGCTCCCTGCCAACCGCTGGCAGAGCGGCTATTTCAGATCTCACTTGGGCAGCGATGCCGCCGCCTTCTGCACGACGTCGCCGATCTGCTTGCAGTAGGCCGCGGCCGTGCCGCCCTGCGCCTTGGCAATCGTCTCGAGATCCTGGGTCACGCCCATCATCGCGATCGTGCCCTTCTTGCCGGCGGCCTCGGCGGTATCACCCGCGCTCTTGTCGGCCGGGGGCGGAATCAGCGCCAGTACCTTGGCCTGGATCGCGACGACGTCGGCGCCGACATGACCCTTCTCGGCGCAATAGCTCAGGATTCCGAGCTGGTTACGGCCGGCCTGATAGGCCATCGCGAGCTGATCGGCCTGGCTCTGGGCGAAAGCCTGGCCGCAGGACAGAGCCGCAAAGGCGGCGAGCGCAGTGAAGCGCTTTAAGGAAAGCAGCATGAAAATCTCTCTCAAGTTGAACGCATCTGCAGATGCAAGCCCCGCTTCCCCAGCACCAGAATAGCCTTCCTGCCGGGTGCGACAAGGACGCGACAAGAAGCCTCGCGCGCTGCGGAAGCGGGCCGTCCTTGTGAAAGCCTGATACCGTTTCGCCGAAAGCGCCACCTCCCCGCTGCACCGACGGCCGAAGCGGAATGTCATCTGTATTTCGCCCGGCTTTCGCTTTTCCGCTACTGCAGGAACCTCCTCCAGCCATAACACTCCCTCGCCAGACAACGTTCGGCCCAACGACTGCGAGGAGGAAACCATGCAGCTGATCGCCCATAATCCGAGCCGCGGCATCTACCCGGCGACCTCGGACTACGCCCACGCAATGGAAGTGGTCGCCCCGCAGCGGCTGCTCTTCGTCAGTGGCACCATGGGGCTCGACGAAGCCGGCAAGCCCGGAGAGACCCTCGACGAACAGCTCGCGCTGATCTGGAACAATTTGCGCGCCATCCTCGCCTCGGCGAGCATGAGCGTCGACAACATCGTGCGCCTGACCAGCTATTTGCGCGATGCGAGCTTCGTCGAGGCCAATCAGAACGCTCGTCTCGCCGCCCTCGGCGGCCGCGCCATCCCGACCACCGCGATCGTGGCGCAGACCCTGCGTGAGGACTGGCTCGTCGAGATCGAGGTGATCGCCGCCGCTTGAGACGTCCAGGTGCAGATGCGCGCCTTGGCGAGGTAGGCGCGCCTACCCCTCGAACGGGTGAAAGACCCGCAGCCTGTGCCCGTCAGGATCGGTCGCGACGAAGGTTCGGCCGAAGTCGAGATCGGTCGGCGGCTGCAGGATCGCAAGGCCCCGCTGCTGCCAGTCGACATGCGTCGCATCGACCGCCTCGACACTGCCGACCACCACGGCGATCTCGCCGCCGCCTCCTGCCGCCTGAGCGCCCGGCTCGACCGTATGGCGCGACCAGAGGCCGAGTCTTGCTCCCGACGGTAGCGCGAACATGGCGAAGGTCGGCGATGCCTCGAGCGGCGCTGAGCCGATCAGGTCGGCATAGAAGCGGGCGCTGGCCTCAGGGCTGTCGACATAGAGAATGATGAAATTGGCATCGAGCATCGGCGTCATCTCCGGTTTCAGGACCGGCATAGGATCGCTGCGGGTGCTGCCAATTTCCGGCAGTGTATCTCAAGACGGCGGCGGAATTCCCTCGCGTTCGCGCCATTGCCTGAGCAGCGCCTGACGCCGGCGCGGATAGCGGACGTCGACCAGCTCGGCCTGCGCGATACGGTCGGCGCGGAAATGCCGGAAATCATCGCGCAATTCGCACCAGGCGACGACGACGCGGACATGGTCGAAGAAGCCGAGCGCGAACGGCCAGACCAGACGCTGCGTCGCCGCTGCCTTGCCGTCCTGATAGGTCAGCGCCAGCTTCCGCTCGGAGCGGATCGCCTTGCGGATCAGGCTGAGATCGACGCCCGTCGAAACGATCTTCGCGCCGGGGCCAACCAGCAGCGCTGAGGCGTCCGCCTTGTCGCGCAGATCGGCGGGCAGCACGGCGACGATCTTGGCCATGGCGTTGTGCGCCGCGCCGGCGAGCCGGCCATCGGCGCGGCCCGCGACCCAGCGCGAGCCGAGCACCAGCGCCTCGATCTCGTCCTCATCGAACATCAGCGGCGGCAGCATGAAACCGGGCTTGAGCACATAGCCGAGCCCGGGCTCGCCCTCGATCGGTGCGCCCTGCCCCTGCAAGGTCGCGATGTCGCGGTAGAGCGTGCGGATGCTGACGCCGGTCTCCTCGGCCAGCTTGCGTCCGCTGATCGGCCGGCGATGCCGGCGTAGCACCTGGACGAGGTCGAGCAGGCGCTCTGCACGCGACATCGCCCGCGCCGCCCCGCTCAGCCGGTCAAATCGGCGAGCCGCGCCCGTTTCACGCCGAGCGCCGTCATGTCGGCCCAGGCCTTGTCGAGCGAACCGTTGAGGTCGATCGCCCGGCACGCCTCCTCGACGACGAGGGTCTCCAGTCCGTTGCGCGCCGCATCCTGCGCCGTCCAGCCGACGCAGAAATCGGTGGCGAGGCCGACGACCACGGCGCGGGCCACGCCGCGTTCCCTGAGATAGCCGCCGAGGCCCGTCGGCGTCTTGCGGTCGGCCTCGACGAAGCCGGAATAGCTGTCGACCTCGCGGCGATAGCCCTTGCGCACGATGGTCTGCGCCATGGTGAGGTCGAGATCGGCGCGGAACTCGGCGCCCTTGCTGCCCTGGATGCAGTGGTCGGGCCAGAGCACCTGCGGGCCATAGGGCATCTGCATCATCTCGAACGGCTTCTTGCCGGGATGGCTGCTGGCGAAGGATGAATGGCCGGCTGGGTGCCAGTCCTGCGTCATGACGACATTGGCGAAGCGCTTGCCCAAGGCGTTGATGACGGCGACGACTTCGTCGCCCTTGCCCACCGCCAGGCTGCCGCCCGGGCAGAAATCGTTCTGCACGTCGACGACGATGAGGGCGGTCCTTGCGTCGATCACCGGTTTCTCCTGTGCCTTCAGCGGCGACGCCGCGACGGATGCGACGAGCACCGTTGCGCCAGCGACCAGACTGCGCCGGTCGATCCCGAAGCCATCCTGCATCTTCGCCTCCCGAGCTGCTATCGGCGTCTCGGCGGCCGGAGGTGCGGAGCCGGAACCGAAGCGCACCATGATACTGCCAACCAGAGCGCGACGATATGCTTTCGCGCGCCGACAGTGACGACAGCCGGGCGCAGGCCGCCGCTCATTCTCCCGCCGCCCGCGTCATTCGCGTGATGCCCCTGCGGGCGGCGAACATGCGGCCATAGACGTCGCCGGCGAGATCGGGCCGGTAGCAATGCTGTTCGAGCAGCGGATCCCAGATGTGCTCGACCGTGTCGATCAGTTCGAAATCAGCCTTAAGGCGTGCTTCCAACTGTAGGCGATTCTTGCGGTTCTGGTATTCGAGCAGCACCAGCGAGGTCTTCGACAGGTCGAGATGGTCGAGCACGTCGCCCTCCCCGCCCTCGATATCGATCTTGACGATGTCAGCCGAGGGCAGGCTCGCCGGATCGACCACGGCCACCTCGTAACGCTCGACCATTGCCCCGGCCACGAACGTGTCGCCGGCATAGGAGGCGAGCCCCGATTCACCGTCGCCGGCAAAGCGGCTGAGGAAGGTCGCCGTTTTCTGACCGCCCGGGAACAGCGCAGCGTTGACCGTGACGATGTCGCGGCGCAGCCGGGTATTCTGCTGCAGCAGCGCAAAGGTTCCTGGATGCGGCTCGTAGGAGGTCACCGCGCTACCGGGCCAGCGCGCGCTCGCCCAGAGCGCGAACGAGCCGACATTGGCGCCGATGTCGAGAATGTCGAGGCCGACGCCGTCGAAGCCGGCTTCGTACTCGCCTTCGAGCACGTCCTTGATCGCCCAGTGCATCGCCTCGGGAACGGCGAGGCTCATCGGGATGCGCGCGACATACTGCTTCATTTAGTCCCCCAGGCGACCGGCTTTCTCTGCAACCGGCTTCGGCGCATCTGACGCCGCAGCAGCTTACGGCGCAAGCTCAGGAAACCACGCCATTCTTCTCAGCCCTCATCCTGAGGAGCCGCACAGCGGCGTCTCGAAGGATGATTCAGGAAGCTCCGGAGCCAGCTGGAGCATCCTTCGAGACGCGATCTACGATCGCTCCTCAGGATGAGGGCTGAGAGGGCATCCAAGACTCGTCAGCGCAATTCGACGTTCACCACGCCCGGCGCGGCGCGGACCGCATTGGCGACCTGCTGGTTGACCGGATAGCGCCCTGGCAATTCGATCTCGACCTCCTGGGCGCCGTCGTCGAGGATCATCACCAGCGAGACCTTGCCGTCGGCGCGCACGCCGTCGCGCGGCTTCACGCGTTCGGCGATAGAGGACAGCGCCTTGTCGTCGCGCAGGAAGATGCAGAGGTCCTGCTTCTGCCGGTTGGCGAGATCGTCGAGCCGCTCGCAATCCTCGATGCGCGGGCGCACCTCCTCGCCGTCGAGCACGGCCGAGAGCCGCAGGACCAGCGCCGCCCCGGGCTCGAGCAGCTCGCGATAGCGCTGCAGGCCTTCCGAGAACAGGATCGCCTCGAACTGGCCACTGGGATCGGACAGCTGCACGATGCCCATCTTGTTGCCGGACTTGGTCCGTCGCTCCGACCTGTCGATGACGGAGGCCGCGACCTTGGCGATCGAGGTGCCGCTGGCGCGGACATTGCGGGCGAAATCGGCATAGCTCTGCACCCGCAGGCGCTTGAGCAGATGCTCATAATCGTCGAGCGGATGGCCGGAGAGGAAGAAGCCGACAGCATCGTGCTCGCGCTGCAATCGCTCGGCGGGCGCCCAGGGCTCGAAGGATGGGATGCGGAATTCCTCCTGCACCATCCCGCGGCCGAGCATATCGAGCTGTCCGGCCGCCGCCTCGTCGCGGGTGCGGTTCGCGAGCGCCAGCATGCCGTCGACCGCCGCCATCGCCTTGGCCCGCTCCGGCTCCACCTCGTCGAGCGAGCCGGCCGAAATCAGCGCCTCGATGGTACGGCGATTGACCAGGCGCGTGTCGATCCTGCGGGCGAAGTCGGCGAGGTCGCGGAACGGGCCCTCCTTGGCGCGCGCCACGACGATCGACTCCACTGCGGCACGGCCGACCCCCTTGATCGCGCCGAGCGCATAGCGGATCGCGCCGTCGGCGACGTCGAAATCCACGCCGGAGCGGTTGATCGAGGGCGGCTCGACCTTGATGCCGAGCCGCTCGGCGTCGCGGCGGAATTCGGAGAGCTTGTCGGTGTTGCCGATATCGAGCGTCATCGACGCCGCGAGGAACTCGACCGGGTAATTCGCCTTGAGATAGGCGGTCTGGAAGGCGACCACGGCATAGGCGGCCGCATGGCTCTTGTTGAAGCCGTAATCGGCGAACTTTGCCAGCAGGTCGAAGATCTCGGAGGCCAGATCCTTCTTCAGCCCGGCCTCGATCGCGCCCTTCACGAAACGGTCGCGCTGGGCGTCCATCTCGGATTTGATCTTTTTGCCCATCGCGCGGCGCAGCAGATCGGCTTCGCCGAGCGAATAGCCCGAGAGCGCCTGCGCCACCTGCATCACCTGTTCCTGGTAGACGATGATGCCATGCGTCTCGGACAGGAACGGCTCCATGCCGGGGTGCAGATAAGTCGGCTCCTCCAGCCCGAGCTTGCGGCGGCAATAGGTCGGGATGTTGTCCATCGGGCCAGGGCGGTAGAGCGCCACCAGCGCGATCAAATCCTCGATCCGGTCGGCCTTCATCTCGACCAGCGCCTTGCGCATGCCGACCGATTCCACCTGGAACACGCCGACCGTCTCGCCGCGCGACAGCATCTCGTAGGTCTTGGGGTCGTCGAAGGGCAGCTGCGCCAGATCGATCGCAATGCCGCGCTGGGAAATGAGCTGCACGGCAATGTTGAGCGTCGTCAGGGTCTTGAGGCCGAGAAAGTCGAACTTCACCAGCCCGGCCTGCTCAACCCATTTCATGTTGAACTGGGTGACACGCATGCCGGTGCGCGGATCGACCGAGAGCGCGACCAGTTCCTCCAGCGGCCTGTCGCCGATGACGACGCCGGCGGCGTGGGTCGAGGCGTGGCGGTGCAGACCTTCGAGCTTCTGGGCGATCTCGAGCAGGCGGGCGACAACCGGCTCCTCGGCCGCCGCCTCCTGCAGCTTGGGTTCGCCGGCGATGGCTTCGGGCAAGGTGATCGGCTTGGCCGGATTCTGCGGCACCAGCTTGGTCAGCTTGTCGACCTGGCCATAGGGCATCTCCAGCACGCGGCCGACGTCGCGCAGCACGCCACGCGCCTGCAAGGTGCCAAAGGTGATGATCTGGGCGACGCGCTGCTCGCCATAGCGATGCTTGACGTATTCGATCACCTCTTCACGCCGGTACTGGCAGAAGTCGATGTCGAAGTCCGGCATCGAGACACGGTCGGGATTGAGGAAGCGCTCGAACAGCAGGCCGAAGCGCAGCGGGTCGACGTCGGTGATCGTCAAGGCATAGGCGACGAGCGAACCCGCGCCCGAACCGCGCCCCGGCCCGACCGGGATGTCATGGTCCTTGGCCCATTTGATGAAGTCGGCAACGATGAGGAAATAGCCCGGAAATTTCATCCGGGTGATGATCGAGAGCTCGAAGGCGAGCCGCTTTTCGTAGTCCTCGACGGTGAAGGCCGCAGCCGGGCCATGCTTGGCCAGCCGTGCCTCGAGCCCCGCCTTCGCCTGACTCTCCAGCTCCTCCGCTTCGTCACGCCCCTCCTCGCCGAAGCGCGGCAGGATCGGCCGGCGCAGGCCGACGCGCCAGGAGCAGCGCCGGGCGATCTCGACAGTCGAGGCTAGCGCCTCGGGCAGATCGGCGAAGCGCCGCTTCATCTCGGCCCGGCTGGCGAAATAATGCTCCGGCGTGACGCGCCGGCGCTCATTGTCGGAGACGAGCCTGCCGGCCGCGACCGCGAGCAGCGCGTCATGCGCCTCGAAATCGGCAGGCTTGCCGAAATAGGGCTCGTTGGTGGCGACGATCGGCAGGTCGGAATCATAGGCGAGCCGCAGCAGCCCGGCCTCGATCGCCGCCCCGTCTTCGCGATCATGGCGTTGGAGCTCGACATAAAGCCGATCGCCGAAGATCTCCCGCAGACGCGCGAGCCGTGCCGCCGCCTGGGCCGGCTGGCCGGCACGCAGCGCCGCGTCGAGCGGCCCACCGAAGCCGCCGGTCAGCGCGATGAGATCATGGCCGCATGCGGCGACATGGTCGATCGCTGCGACCGGCGCACCGGCCCCCGCCACCAGGCAGGCCTGCGTCACAAGCTTCATCAGGTTGCTGTAGCCGGCCTCGCTCGTCGCCAGCAGGACGAGATGCGGCGTAACACTCTGGATCGGCTTGCGCCCGCCACTCTCCTCATCGCCGAAATCGACGGAGAGCTGCACGCCGGCGATCGGCTGGATGCCGGAGCTCGCCAGCTTCTCCGAGAATTCGAGCGCACCGAACAGGTTGTTGGTGTCGGTCAGCGCCATGGCCGGCTGGCCGTCGCCTGCAGCGAGCTTGGCGAGCGTGCCGACCTGGATCGCGCCTTCGAGCAGCGAGTAGCTCGAATGGACATGGAGGTGGACGAAGCCGACCTCGTCCTGAACCAGTTTGTCGTCTTTGCGGTCGGTCATCGCGCCCTCCGGCGCACCATCCGTTCAGCCAGGTTGCTGAGCGGGAGGACCTGCGCCGATTCTTGATCCTGGAGCATGCTCCGAACCGGTTATGGCGCGCCACCCCATCCCGGTCGAGCGGGCCGGGGTGGGAGGCTGTGGACACACCGCCAAAGCCTGCCCCACCCCGTTCGCAATGCTGTCAAACGTGGGGTCCTGAGGCGAGCGCGGCCCAGACCCAGATCATTCCGACGAAGAGCGCGAGCGCGAGGAACTCCACGGCTCCAGCCATCAGCTTGCGGGCAACCAGCATGTCCGATCTCCAATGTTCTCTATATGTTCATATTAGTTTTCTGTTTGTTCGCGTCAATATCGCAAGGGCAGTGCTGGCTGGCCAATACCGCAAGCGGTTAACGAGCGTTTACCGAGACTTCAAAGACGTTAACGACAGCACCTGCCGTCAGACGGAATCATGTAAGGCTCCGCCGCATGGCCTCCTCCCCCGATCAGCCGCGCCCTCGGCTCCGTAACGAGACGCTCGGCATTGTGCTGATGGCTACGGCGATGCTGATCATCCCGACCTCCGACGCCATCGCCAAATACCTCAGCGGTGCCCACTCACCCGTCTTCCTGAGCTGGGTGCGCTATGTCGCGGCACTCGGTTTCATCCTTCCGGTCACCCTGCTCTGGCGTGGACAGAAGCCGGTGGCTCCACCCGCGTCGTCAGGTCGATACTGGCTGGCGCAGATTCTGCGCACCGCCTTCCTCGTCGCAGCGATGACGCTCTATTTCGTCGCGATCGCGCGGATTCCGCTGGCCGATGCGCTCGGCGCCTATTTCATCGCCCCGATAGCGGCAACCCTGCTCGCTTCGATCGCGCTACGCGAGCGGCTCGACCGGCGAAAACTGCTTGCAGTCGCCCTCGGCTTTGTCGGTGCGATTCTCGTCGTGCGCCCGGGCACCGAGACCAGCGCCGACACGCTGATCGCGCTCGCCTCCGGCTTATGCATGGCCTGCTATCTGGTGCTGACCCGCGCCACCGCGCAGGACCGGCCGCCGGTGGCGACGCTGACGATCCAGCTCGTGCTCGGCATCGTGATGCTGATGCCCTTCGCCCTGCTGCAATGGGCGACGCCGACGCGCGAAGGCCTGATGCTCATCCTGCTGATGGGCCTCGTTTCGACGCTCAGCAACCTGATGACGATCAGCGCCTTCCGCCTGGCGCAGGTGCAGACGCTCTCGCCCTTCGTCTATCTCGAACTGATCGGCGCAACCGCGCTCGGCTTTGCCTTGTTCGGCGACCTGCCCTCGCCCGCGACCTGGACAGGCATCGCCGTGATCGTCGTCGCTGGATTGATCGTCGCTACTGCGCCGCCTGTGCGTCGCGAGAGCTGAACGGACGTACCGCCGCCTCAACCGCCCGCCAGCGCCGACTGCTCGGTCCGATCCTCGATCAGGCTCAGCAGCACCCGAGATTCGCCGTCATGCATGACGATCGGCAGGCGCCGGATGCCGATCAGGCGGCGACCGTTCCCGGGCGTCTCGATGCTGCGCACCGTCATCGGCGCTCCGTCATCCGCCTGCTGGAGCTGCCGGTCCTCGTGCTCGATCCACTCGGCCGTCTCGGTGCCGAAGACGTCGCGTGCCGACCGGCCGACCATTTCTGCGCGGCCGACGCCGAACAGGGTCTCTGCCGCGCGGTTGACGAAGATGTAGCGGAGCGTGGCCGCGTCCTTGGCGACGATGGCCACGCGGACGTTCTCCATGATCGCGGCGAGCAGATGCTCGGTGCGCTCGAGCGAGCGCTGCAGATGCCGCTGCTCGGTGAAGTCCTCATGCGTTGACACCCAGCCGGTGCCGCCATTCATCGGCCGCTCGACGATGCGAATGACGCGTCCGTCCTTCAGGTCGACATGCTTGACGGCGGGCCTGCCCTGCTCGATCCGCACGAGGATGGCCTCGACATAGCTCTCGACGTCGCCGGAAAATGTGCCGATCTCGATCCGGCGCCGGAGGATGTCGCGGATCGTCAGGCCCGATTGCGGCATGTCCTGCGGAAGCCGATAGATCTTCCGGTAGGACTCGTTCATCAGGATGACCCTGCCCTCCAGATCCAGCATCATCAGGCCCGGCATCATGCTGTTGATCGCTGCCAGCAGATGGCGCTTGTTCTCCTGGAGCTGAATTTCGAGATTGTCGCGCTGCCGCGAGCTTGTCCGTTCAAGCGTCCGCAGCTCCTTGTTACGAACCAGCGTGTCCTGGAGCTGTTGTACGGCCTGACCGAGCTTGCCGACTTCGTCGAGCCGCTCGCTATGCGGCACGGTGACGACGACCTTGCCGGCCGCGATGCGGTCGGCGGTTTCAGTGATGTCGTGCAACGGGGCGATCAGCGAGCGGCGGATCACCGCGCCAACGTAAGCAGCGAGAGCGAACGCGACGAGACCGAGCAGGATGATCAGCAAGGTGGTGAACCAGGCGCGCTGGTTCAGGGCGACGATCTCGTCGGCCCGTCGCGCATAGACGCGCCCGAGCGCCTCGAAGTCGTCATTGAGGGCGGTCCGGGTCGTGCGGTTTGCTTCGTTGTCACCCCATGCCCGGCCGGCGGCCTGACCGATGGCGTTGGCGCGGCGCACGAGCTCGGCCCGGAAGCGGATGAAGTCGGCGATGCGTCCCTTGAACGCCGCAAAGAGTTCGGCATCGTCGTCCCGGACGATTTTCTCCCAGGCTTCGACGACGTCGGCGAGATCGCGATTGCGCCGCAGCAGGTTGTCGCCGTAGCGCGCCACGGTCGCCACATCGCTCGACATGTAGATGCCGCGCGATTCCATCACGACGGCGTAGATCAACCCGTTCGCCCGCTCGATATTGACGGCCGAGCGCGCCGACAGGCCGAGCTTGTCCTGGTATTCGGCCTGCTGCCGGAAGGACAGGATAGCGACCGCCACCAGCGCGCAGATCACGACGAAGAAGGCACAGCTCGCAGCATAGACCTGATGGCGCAGGCTGACGGCCCGCAGGCGATCAAGCATATGGCGCTGCACCATGTCAGCGACCTCCAGTTGAGGGAGGTCACTGCTGCACGCGAATTCCTTAAGGTCGGGTTTCGCAGCCCTCGGTGCGCAGTTTGCGGGGAAGCTACCTGACCAGGCCCGAGAGCAGCCCGATGATCGCACGCGGCTCGATCTCCGACGGCGTCTCGTCGAAAGCGGCGCGATAATAATCGAGCATGCTGAGCTGCTCGAAATTGTTCCAGATCTCCTCATCGTTCATCGCCTGGCCGCGTTCCTCGAGATTGAGGATCATGCCGTAATCCTCGGTTCCGGGCGCACCATAGACCAGCGGCGGCGGCAGCGGCTCGGAGCGTAACTCGTGCTCGGCCGCGGCGATCGCCGCCAATGCCCCCGTAACCCAGACGCGATGATAGGCATTCGAGACGTCGCGCTCAGGCTCGCCCGTGCCGGTCAGCACGGCGCGGCAGGCGGCAGCGAACGTATCGACCATGCCGTTGCGCTCGGCCAGCCGGTCGGCGGCGTTGTAGTTGGCATGGATCGGGTCGACATAGGCGAATTCGTTCTGCAAGAGCCGCGCCGGCTCTCCCTGCAGGAAAAGCCAGGGATAGGTATTGTCGATCAGGATCTGGCCAGGCAGCAGATGCGCCGCCTGGTTCTCGCCGGAGGCGCTGAAGAACTGCTGTTCCGCGCCTTTGCAGGTCACGCTCGGATTGGGCGTCAGCGGCAGCCCGCCCTGGCCCGGCATCCGGATCGCCGCCATGTAGACCAGCACCTTGGCGACGCGCGCATTGCGCGAACGCCCATGCCAGATCGCCTTTTCGGTATCGGAAGAAAAGCGCTGGACCCGCAGCAGGCGGAAGCGCTCCTGGCCAGAGACGGCGCGATCGGGAGAACGACGACGCCCCATCTCAGCCACCGATCAACACGGTAGGCTCGCCCATGGCGATCTTGTTGGGCGGACCGACCGCCTCGATGATCGTGTCGCCCATGCGGCAAAGCGGCAAGCCGTTGACCAGCACGGTCTGCGAACCGTCGATGACGACGCCTGGCCCGTGCGGCGGAATCGGCAGCGGCGTCGCGCAGATATGGATGTCGGCCCCGCCGGCAGCGCCCGAGATCATCGAGCCCATGCTGGTCGCGGCTGTCGCCTTCGCGGTTTCTTCCGCGACCTTGGCGGCCGGCGCGCCTGGCGTGCCCGCCGCCGCGAGCGTCGCAGCCTCGGCGACCTGGATCGCCGCGTCAGAGGTCGCCTTGGCCCCCTGGATCGCCGCCGCGGCGCCGGCCGGAACCCCGCGCCAGGCGAGCTTGCCGCCGATGATCACGTTGAAGCTCCCCGGCCCCGGCTGCAGCATTCCTGGCAGAGGGTGGATCACCGGGTCGAAAATGCGGGCGGCGGGGCGACCGGCTCCACCTCCTCCGCCTCCTCCGCCGCCTCCACCACCCCCGCCTGGCACTGACGAGGAGGGGGGTGCCGGCGGAGTGAATAGCTTCGCACGCGCCTCGGCCGAGGGCCAAAGCGTGCTGAGCGCGACGTTCGGATTGGGCGGCAGCGACGCGATCGGAATCGCATTGATCGTCGAGCCGGGAAGCTTGCCGGCAGCACAGGCAGCTTGAAGCGCCGGCAATTCAACCGCCCAGAACACCTTCTGGACGGGGCGGCCCAGCAGCAGCACGACATGTCCGGATGCGCCCTCGGCGAATTCACGCGAAGCCTCGCCCCAGAACGAGCTCTGCAACGCCGCCGCATCGCCCTCGACACCGAACATGGCAGCGTTGCCGATGGTCGCCGCAGCCTTGTCGGGATGCCCATCCGGCAGACGGCTGCCTTGCATCAGATTATCGATGGCGCGTTTCGGGTTGGTCTCGGTGATTCCGACCGCCTGCGCGACTGCAAACAGGAAATCGTTGTTCGACAGGAAGGTGGCGCGCTCCGTATCATCGATCAGAGCATAGCCCGTCGTCCCCTGACAGGCCCGCTTCGCCGCATCCGAGACGGCGGAATAGAGGATAACATCGGGGCCTGCGGGTGCGGCCGAGACCTGGCGCGCCAAGGCGCGCAGCTCGTCCAGGGTCGCTCCCGGCTTGATCTGCGCAATCGCATCCGCGGGGCTCAGCTTGGCCATCTCAGAAGATCTCGACCATCGGATCCTCGGCGACGAAATCGACGCCGGTGATCCTCTCTCCGAACAGCGGCAGCGGATGGAGCATGGCGTAGATGCGCAAGCGTTCCTGGATCCGCACGAGCACAGTCGGGGTGAAGCTCACCGGTGGCAATGGCGACCCGCCGAGCTTGGCGCCGATATGCGAAGCGACGATGCGGTTGTCGCTCGGAGCCGGGCTATTCGTCGAAAACCGCCAGCCGAAATGGAATGCCGGGAGCCCCGGCGCATGAACCCGCAGGGCATGCGGGCCGCCCGGATAGAGCATCCGGTTGAGATCGACGATCTGCCAGCCATCCTCGTCGATCGGGAACCGACCGCTGCGATCGTAATCTGGCGCCTGGTTCTGGTTCATCCTGCTGCCCCAATAGGCGACGGCCGTTGGCTGCCTCTCACGCTACATCCATCTGCGCGCTCTTGCGATCATTTCGCAGCGCCCCAGCGAAATGCGCCCTGAATCCGGCAATGGTCGAGGCATCGATGACATTGCAATGGTGACGCTCGGGAACGAGCCGTATATTGTCCTGCATAGGCCTTGAGATAGCGAGAACCGGATGTCGTGGTATAGTAAGGTCGTCTGGTCCGAAGGCTTGTTCCTGCGGCCGCATCACCTGCAGCAGAACGATCGTTATCTCGAAAATCTGCTGGAGAATCGCGTTCGGCACGTCACGCCTTATCCGTGGGGGTTCTCGGTGCTCGAGATCGACCGCGACCTGGCGCAGCAGAGCCGCATCGGGCTCAGGCGCGCCGTTGGCGTGATGCCGGACGGCACGCCCTTCGCCATGCCGGACAACTCACCGCTGCCGCCGGCGATCGAGGTGCCGGAGAACGCCGCCGGCCAGGTCGCCTGGCTCTCGCTGCCGCTCGCCTCCTCCAATACCCGCGAGGTCGAGGACAGCCTGAACGGCTCGGCCAGCCGCTTCTATCCGGCGACCGAGATGCTGATCGACTCGACCGCCTCGCTGCGGGTCGACGAGGAGATCGACATCGCCCATCCGCGCTTCGGCCTCGAACTGCGCAAGACCGGTAAGCCAGGCTATGTCGGCCTCGCGCTCGGGCGGGTGCTCGAGGTGCGCGACCGCGCCATCCTGTTCGACGAGAAATTCGCGCCGCCGGTGCTGCTCTGCTCGGCCCATCCCGTGGTCGACGGCTGGATGGACCGTGTCATCGGCTGGATCGACAACAAGCTCGAGGAGCTCGCCCGCTACGCCGCCGACCCGACCGCCGGCGGCGGCCTGCAGAGCGCCGACTATTTCATCCTGCAATTGCTCAATCGGCACATTCCGGTGCTGAAGCATATGCGCGGCTCGCGCTTCGTCCATCCCGAGCGGCTGTTCATCGCCTTGCTCGCCATCGCCGGTGAGCTCGCGACCTTTACCACCGCCGAGCGCCGCGCCCGCGACTACCCGGCCTATGATCACGACGACCTGGAAGGTTGCTTCACCCCGGTGGTGCGCGACATCCAGGACTTCCTCTCGGCCCAGCTCGGCCGCCGCGCCATTCGGCTCGAGATCGTCGAGCGCGCGCAGAACGCCTTCATGTCGACCATCCGCGACCGCGCTTTGATGCGCAACGCGACGCTGATCCTGGAGGTCGCGGCGCGCCGGCCGCTGACCGAGATCCAGTCGCAGTTCCCGCATCTGTTCAAGATCGGCCCCAACACCAAGATGAACGAGATCGTCCATGCCCATCTGCCGGGCATCAATCTCGTCCACCTGCCGACGCCACCGCCCCAGATCCGGGCGCTGACCGACCACGTCTATTTCTACCTCGACCGCACCTCGCCGCTCTGGCCGGAGTTCAGCACGGCGAGCTCGATCGGCATGCATTTCTCCGGTGACTGGCCCGATCTCGAAATGGAGCTCTGGGCCGTGCTCGAGGGCAGGCGATGAGCAACGACGGCCCGTCCGATCCGTTTGGCCGCTCCGACCGGACCTTCATCCGGCCGAATCCGGCGGGACGGCGCGTGCCTCCACCCTCGCGTCCGGCGCCGGGGCAGCCCGGCTACCCGCCGCAGGGTCAGCCTTATCCGCCGCCGAACGCGCCCTATCCGCCACAACAGCCCGCCGGCTACCCGCCACAGGCCTCGCCGTATGGGCCCTCGGGCGGCCCCCAATACCCGCAAGGTGCCCCCTCGCCCGGCGTACCTGGCGGCGAGGAGTGGATGGCACAGCCGCAGCCGCGGCAAAGCCCGCCACCACCCCCACAGGGCTACGTGCCGCAGGCTCTGCCGAAGCGCGAGCAGATGCTCACGCCGAACACCAATCCACTGCTCAAGGCGGCCGGCCCGCTGCTGCTCCTGCTCGGGCGCCTGCGCGCCAACATCAGCAGCGCGCCGGCGACGCAGATGATCGGCCAGGTCGGCGAGACGATCGAGGCCTTCGACCATGAGGTGCGCGCGGCCGGCTTCACCGCCGAGCAGACGCGGACAGCGAAATACATCATCTGCGCCTTCGCCGACGACATCGTCCAGAACATCCCCGGCGACGAGCGCCATGTCTGGACGCAGTACAGCATGCTCTCGCGCTTCTTCGGCGAGCGCACTGGCGGTGTCCGCTTCTTCGAGGAGCTCGAGCGCGCCAAGCGGGACCCGAGCGTCAATTATGACCTGCTCGAATTGATGCATGCCTGCCTGGCGCTCGGTTTCGAGGGCGTGCACCGCACCTCGGCCGGCGGCGCCGCCAACCTGCAGATGATCCAGCGCAGCCTGTTCGAGACGCTGCGGCGCGTGAAGCAGCCCGATCCCGAACTGTCGCCGCGCTGGCAGGGCCAGGCTCTGGTCGCGCGGCTGGCGCGCTTCAAGATACCGGTCTGGTCGGTCGCCGCCGTCGCGGCGGTCGCCGTGCTCGGCCTCTATTTCATCTTCCGCGCTTTGCTCGGCGGCAATGCCGAGGCCTCGGCCGCCGCTCTGCTCTCGGTCCACCCCAAGGGCGACATCGAGATCATCCGCAAGGTCGCCGCCCGGCCGCCGCCGCCACTGCCGCCCCCGGCGCAGCCGCCCAAGGTCTGCGGCACGGTGCAGCCGCCGATCACCTGCCAGGTCACGCCGAACCTGATCATCGTGCGTCTGATGGACATCACCCTGTTCGATCCGGGTCAGGCGGTGGTCCGCAACGAATTCCGCCCGCTGATCGAGCGGATCTCCGCCGTGCTCAACGAGGAAGGTGGCTCGATCAAGGTCGTCGGCCACTCGGACTCGGACCCCATCCGCACCGCCCGCTTCCCCTCCAACCTCGAACTGTCGAAGGCACGCGCGGTCGCGGTCGGCGACCTCTTGAAAAGCAAGCTGAAGCAACCGAACCGGATCAGCACCGAGGGCAAGGGCACCGACGCGCCGATCGACACCAACGCAACCGCAGCCGGCAAGGCTAAGAACCGACGCGTCGAGATCCTGATCCAGCGTAACGGCTAGGACGGGCGACGATGCAGGAGACGGGCAGACGATGAATCTCGCGACGTGGCTCAGGATCGCAGCCATCTTTGTCGGCGCACTCGCGCTGACGCTGCTGATCTGGTTCGGCGGCCCCTTCGTCGCTTTCGGCGAAGTGCGTCCGTTCGAATCGTTCTGGGTCAGGCTGCCGATCGCGCTGATCCTGATGCTCGGCGCGCTCGGCTGGATCGCCTGGATCGTGATCAGCCGGCGCAGGGCCGTCGCCGCGCTCTCCGACGCGATGGCCAAGGAGGAATCGCAAACCGGCGACGGCGCCGCGCTCGGCGCCGGCATGCGCGACGCGCTGGCGACGCTCAGGCGCACCCGCGGCAAGGATGGCGGCGACTATCTCTACGACCTGCCCTGGTACGTCATCATCGGCCCGCCCGGCGCCGGCAAGACGACTGCGCTGGTCAATTCGGGACTGAAGTTCCCCCTCGCCCGCGGTGGCCAGGCGCCGGCGGCGGTCGCCGGCAATGGCGGCACCCGCTATTGCGACTGGTGGTTCGCCGAGGAGGCGGTGCTGATCGACACCGCCGGCCGCTACACCACCCAGGACACCGACACCAAGGCCGAGCGGACGAGCTGGCTCTCCTTCCTCGATTTGCTCAAGTCCAACCGGCCGCGCCAGCCGATCAACGGCGTCATGGTCGCGATCAGCGTCGAGGACCTGCTGACCTCCTCGCAGGAGGAGATCACCGCCCATGCCGAGGCGATCCGTGCCCGCCTGCTCGAGCTCAACGAGCGGCTCAAGATCGACTTCCCGGTCTATGCGGTCTTCACCAAGACCGACCTGATCGCCGGTTTCAACGAGTTCTTCGCCGCGCTCTCCGAGCCGCAGCGGCGCATGGTCTGGGGCCACACCTTCCAGACCGTCGACAAGACCCGCAACATGATCGGCGACGTGCCGCCGGAATTCGACGCGCTGATCGAGCGCCTGAACGAGCGCCTCTCCGACCGCCTGCAGGACGAGCACAACCCGACCTCCCGCGCCAAGCTCTTCGGCCTGCCGAGCCAGATGGCGGCGCTGAAGCCGATCGTGAACGACTTCCTCGGCCGGGTCTTCGAGCCGACGCGCTACCAGTCGAGCGCGACGCTGCGTGGCTTCTACTTCACCTCCGGCACCCAGGAAGGCACGCCGATCGACCAGCTGATCGGCGCGCTCTCGCGCAATTTCGGCAGCGAGCATGCCGATTCCGGCAGCTATTCCGGCCGCGGCAAGAGCTTCTTCCTCACCGACCTGATCCAGAAGGTGATCATCGGCGAATCCGGCTGGGTCTCGACCGATCTGCGCGCCGCCCGCCGCTCGACCCTCATGCGCATCGCCGGCTTCAGCGCGGTCGCGCTGGTCTCGCTGGCGCTCGGCGGCATGTGGTGGACAAGCTATGCCCGCAACAGCGACCTGATCAATCAGAGCAATTACGGCCTCGCCGACTATCGCTCCAGCGCCGCCCCGGTGCTGCAGGAAACGACGCTGTCCGACCGTAATTTCAGCCGCGTCCTGCCGCTGCTGCACAAGCTGCGCCACATGCCGGCCGGCTACGCCGACAAGGACGAGCCGACGCCGGTTGCCGCCACCTTCGGCCTGAGCCAGCGCGAGCGCCTGCAATCGGCGGCGCAGGAGAGCTACCATCAGGCGCTGGAGCGGCTGCTGCGCTCGCGCATCATCTTCCGGCTGGAAGAGCAGCTCGAAGCCAACGTCAACAACCCCGGCTTCATCTACGAGGCGCTCAAGGTCTACCTGATGGTCGGCGGCCGCGCTCCGCTCGACCGCGACCTCGTGCTTGCCTGGATGCGGCTCGACTGGGCCGAGAACCTCTTCCCTGGCGCCGCCAATGCCAAGGGGCGCGAGGCGCTGGAGGAGCATCTCATCGCGCTGCTCGATCTCGACGACGGCAGCGAGCCGGTGGTCAAGCTCAACCAGCCGCTGATCGAGAGCAGCCAGCGCACGCTGCGCCGGCTCAGCATCGCCGAACGCGCCTACGAGTTGCTGCGCACGCAAGGGCGCAACGCCAGCCGCGACTGGGTCGCGGCGATCCGTGGCGGCTCCGATGCACGGCTGGTCTTCGAGGGCGTCTCCGGCGAGGATCTGGACTCGATCCGGGTGCCCTATTTCTACACCTATGACGGCTTCCAGAGTGCCTTCGTCGACCGGCTCGGCGATATCGGCGAGCGCATCGAAAAGGAGCGCTGGGTGCTGGGCGACAATGCCGACCAGGCGGCGATCACCTCGCAATATGCCAGCCTGTTCCAGGATCTGCTCAAGCTCTATGCGCGCGACTTCACCGCCTCCTGGCAGCGGACGCTGCGCCGGCTGAAGCTGCGGCCCCTCAATGCCGACAAGCCGAAATACATCGCGCTCTCGGCGATCGCCGCACCGACCTCGCCCTTCAAGCAGCTACTTGAGTCCATCCGCGACGAGACGCAGCTGACCAAGGAGCGCGCGGCGCCGAAACGCCCCCCCGGAGCGCAGGCCACCGAGAAGATGGCCGGTCAGGTCGCGGACCATGCGGCCAAGACCCTGGAGCAGCGCGCCAATTATTCGCTGAGCCGCCTCGGCACCAGTCTGCCGCTCAGTGCGCCCGGCGTCGATCGCGTGCTCTCGGGCGGTGGTGGCGGCGAGGCGCTCGGCGCCAATATCGAGGCTCAGTTCAAGGCCTTCCACGTCCTGGTCGAAGGCGATGGCGGCAAGCGGCCGGTCGATCAGGCGCTGCAGATCTTCGCGGAGATCAACCAGAACCTCGCCATCGCTGCGACCACGCCGGCGCAGGCTGCCGCCGCCAATGCGGCGCTGGTGCCACTGATCGCCTCACTGCGCGGCAACTCCTCGCGCTACCCGGCGCCGTTCGACGCGATGATCGTCGCTGCCGTGAACGATTTCGAGGGCGATGCCACCGGCGCGACCGTCTCGCTGCTGCGCCAGGCCCTCGCCAGCGACGTCGCGCGCCAGTGCGCCGACATCCTGACCAATCGCTATCCCTTCGTGAAGGGCTCGACGCGCGACGTTCCGCTCACCGCCTTCGCCAGCCTGTTCGCCCCCGGCGGCACGATGGACAAGTTCATGAAGGAGCGGCTCGACCCCTATATCGACAAGTCCGGCCAGAATTGGAGCTGGCGTCAGGACAGCCGGGTCGCCCGCGCCCTCTCGCCGACCACTTTGCGCGAATTCCAGCGCGCCAGCGACATCCGCGAGGCCTTCTTCCCGACCGGCGGCAACCTGCCCAATTTCCAGATGGTGGTCGTGCCCACGACCATCTCTTCCGATGCGCAGAGCGCCAAGCTCGAGATCAACGGCTTCACAGTCGCCAGCCAGCAGGGCGTCAACACGCCGACGCCAGTGATGTGGCCAGGCGCGGGGCTGAAGAAGACCTCGATCATCCTGGCGATCGGTGGCGCAACCAGCAACAACAATGCCGGCGGCATCTTCGGCGGCGGCTTCTTCTCCAACAGCCCGACCCCGGCTGCGCCGAGCGAAGTCAAGATGTTCGAGCGCGACGGCGACTGGTCGTTCTTCCGCCTGCTCGATGCAGGCTCGGTGCTGCGCCAGGGCGACAATGTCGTCTTCACGCTCGCCGCCAGTGGTCGCCAGGTCGGCTATCAGTTCGGCGTCGGCTCGCTGAAGAACCCGCTGGTGCTGCCGGCACTGCGCGAAATCCGTTGTCCGGCGGGGATTTAAGCGCTCCTAACGGAATCTGGAGGGGTCTCGATGGGCTTTGGAGGAGACGAATGCCAGGAGAAGTGCGCAGCCGATACCCTTCGGTATCGGCAAGTCGCTTCGACGCCGCAGGCGGCCCTCCAAAGCCCACCTTCGGCGCCGGGAATTCGCCCGCCCGCGGCGTCGCGCTGCTTGCCGATACCAACGGTATCGGCTGCGCGCCGCTCCTGGCGGAGCAAACGAATTGCCGGCGTCGCGCCCCCTCCAGATTCCGTTAGGAGCGCTTAGATGGCGTGCGGGTTGTTCGGGAAGCTTCCCGGCAAACGGGACTTCATCGCGCTGGGTGCCCCCACCGCCTTTCTCTCGGCCTATGAGCCCTGGCTCCAGGGCGGTCTTACGGCCAGCCGGGTCGAGCTCGGCACCGGCTGGCAGAATGCTTTCCTGAACGCTCCGATCTGGCGCTTCTGGTTCGGCAGCGCCTTCTGCGGGACGACGGTCGCCGGTGCTTTCATGCCGTCGGTCGACGGCATCGGCCGCTATTTCCCGCTGACGGTCTTCGCTCTCGCCGGCCCTGGCGCGGCGATCCCGCCACCGGAACTCGACCCACAGGACGCCTGGTTCGCGCAGGCCGAGGATTTCCTGCTGCACGCGCTCGAACCCGAGGCGAGCTTTGAAGCGGTCTCGCAGGCGCTCGGCGGGCTCGCCATGCCGAGTGACGATCTCATGGCCGCCCCGCCCGCCGACATGGTCAGGCTCTCTGACGGAACGATCGTCAGCGCGCTCGATTCAGCTACCTTCCCGGCACGGCTCACCGCTTTGCGGGTCGAGGATCACACCCGTTCTTACGCCCATGCCAGCTATCTCTGGACGGTCGGCGGCGACGATTTTGAGCCGCTCGCTCTGGTCGGCCAGGGCTTGCCGAGTCCCTATCTCTTCACCGGCCTTCTGACCGGACGCTTCGACGCCTTCCTCGGTGCAGGATCGACAGCATGAACGAGCACAGCCCCGGCGCCGCCTTCGAGACGGGCGCAGTCAGCCATGCCGGGCGCGTGCGCAGCCATAACGAGGACAATCTGGTCGTCCGGCCCGAACATGGCCTCTGGGCCGTCGCAGACGGCATGGGTGGCCATCAGAACGGCGCCATGGCGAGCGCGACGGTGGCCGCGAGCCTCTCCGCCATCGGCCCCGCCGCCTCCGCCGCCGAACTGCTCGACCGGCTCGAGCGCGGCGTGATCGAGGCCAATGCGGAACTGCGCCGCAAGATCCGCGAGCATGACGGCGCCACCATGGGCGCGACCCTCGCCGTGTTACTCGCCCATGGCCGCCACTTCGCCTGCGTCTGGTGTGGGGACAGCCGCATCTACCTCGTGCGCGGCAACGGCATCACTCAGGTCTCGCGCGATCACACCGAGGCGCAGGACATGATCGAGCGCGGCTTGCTGACCGCCGAGGAGGCGCGGACCTGGCCGCGGCGGCATGTCATCACCCGCGCCATCGGCGTGCACGATCGGCCCGAGCTCGAGATCGACCATGGCGAGCTCGAAGGCGGCGACGTCTTCGTACTCTGCTCGGACGGGCTCACCGACCATGTCCGCGACGAGGAGATCCTGCAGGCAGCCTCCTCGGGCGGCGCGCAGGCCGCCAGCGACGCGTTGCTGGCGCTGACCCTGGAGCGCGGCGCCACCGACAATGTCACCGTGATCGTGGTGCGCTATCATCACGACGGCGGAACCGAGAAGACGCGCTGGGTGCCGAACATGCGCCAGCGCCGGAGCGATGCGCCATGAGCGACCCCGACCGCACAGTCTTCCTGCCGCGCACCGGTCTGGCGCCGGGCGTGCGGCTGAACGGCATCTACGAGATCGAGCGCCTGATCGCGACCGGCGGCATGGGCGAGGTCTATCAAGGCCGCGCCATCCAGACCGGCGACGCCGTCGCGATCAAGATCGTCCGTCCCGACATGGCGCAGGACGCCAATGTCCTCGCCCTGTTCCGCAACGAGGCGTCGGCGCTGCACAACCTCTACAATGAGGCGATCGTCCGCTACTACGTCTTCACCGTCGATCCCGCGACGCAGGCGACCTATCTCGCCATGGAGTTCGTCGATGGCCAGCCGCTGTCGGACCGGTTGAAGCAGGGCCCGTTGCCCTTCGAGGAGGTCGACCTGCTGCGCCGGCGCATCGCGTCCGGCCTGCATGCCGCCCATATGCTCGGCATCACCCATCGCGACGTCTCGCCCGACAACATCATCCTGCCCGGCGGCCAGGTCATCCGCGCCAAGATCATCGATTTCGGCATCGCCAAGTCGAAGCTGGCCGAGAAGACCGTGATCGGCTCCGGCTTTGCCGGCAAGTACAACTACGTCTCGCCCGAGCAGCTCGGCCTCTACGGCGCCGAGGTCACCGGCAAGTCCGACATCTACAGCCTCGGCCTCGTGCTCGCCGAGGCGCTCGGCGGCCGCCCGCTCGATATGGGCGGGACACAGATGCAGATCCTCGAGAAGCGCCGCCGCGTTCCGGATCTGTCGGCCATCGACAAGCGCATCCGCCCGCTGCTGGCGCGCATGCTCGCGCCCGATCCCAAGGATCGCCACGCCGACATGGCCGAGGTCGCCGCCTGGCAGGCCAAGGGCAGCGCGGGATCCAGCGGCAAGCGTGGCTTTCCCTGGCCGCTGGTCGCCGGGGTCGCGGCACTCGCGCTCCTCGCGGGCGGCGGCTTCGTCGCCTGGCAGATGCTGGGTGGAGCAGCCCCGATCCAGCAGGCGATGAACACTCCGCCGCCTGCCCTGAGCGATGATCGCCCGCCCGCTCCCTCAGGCACGGGATCGGGCAATCCGCCACCCGAGCTCACCCCGGCAAACCCGGTTCCGCCGGCCACTCCGGGACCGTCGCCGCAACCCGCGAGCCAGAACGAGCCACCCACCCTGCAGCCGCCGGCGGCTCCCGGCCCGGCTGCGCCGCCACAGCCGCCCGCACCTGCCCCGCCGGAATTGAACCCGACGCCAACCTCACCGCCGCCCAGCCCAGCGTCGACGACCGGTCCCAAGCCGACACCAACCGTCCCGCTGCCGACACCGTCCGGTCCGGAGCCCGAGCCGCGCACCGCTGCCGAGCGGACCGCGCGCTATGTCGCCGACTATGACGGCGGCGCCTGCTTCTTCCTGTGGCCGACGGCGATCGCCGACAAGCGCGCCACGATCGAAGGCTTCGGCAGCTCGGCCGAGCCCTTCGTCGGCTTCGACGGCGCTTTCAAGAAGGCGCAAGGCTACGAGGCACAGATCAGCCTGCGCACGATCACCACAGCGCAGTGCCCAATGGTCGATTTCCTGCGCCAGCTCGGCCGCGGCATCGACCGCAGCCCGGTGATGCAGATCGGCGCCTTCACCATCAAGAGCGGCGACACGCTTTCGGGCACGGTCGAGAGCGACCCGAGCCGAAATCTCGACATCCTGCTCATCGGCGATGACGGGCTGGTCTACAACCTCGCGAACTACACGCGCCGCGAGGGCAGCAAGGCGAGCTTCAGCCTGAAACTGGAATCGACCGCCGCCTCCGGCGCCCCGGTGCGGCCGCAGACCGTGCTGGCGCTCGTCAGCCAGGCGCCGTTGCCCGCCTTGTCAGGCCCCAATCCGGCTCCGGCCGGCGACATCTTCCCCGGCCTGCACCAGGACATCGCCCGCGCCGGCGGCAAGGTCGGCATCGGCATCAAGTATTTCCGGATCGAGTGATTACCGGATGCGTCATTCTCGGGCGAAGCGAAGCGCAGACCCGAGAATCTCGTGACGAGAGCGCTCCTGCCGACGCCTCACGTGTCCTGAGATGCTCGGGTCAAGCCCGAGCATGACGCGGTGGCGTCAGTCCTCCCGGAAGAGCTCGCCCCATTCATCCTGCCAGAGCCCTTCGCCGTCCTCGACCACGATCGGGGCCTTGATCTCGTTGGCGAGGCGGACGGCCGAGCGGAACCCTTCGATCGGGTCAAGCTCGTCGCTGACGAAGTCGTTGGCGAGATGGCCGGCGGCCAGCTCGGCCGGACAGGCAATGCGGATGAAGCTCTTGCCGTCGCGCTGGCCGAGGCTCAGCGTGATGGCATCGGGCTGCGGCTCGTCGACCTGCTCGAACCGGTTCTTCGCCATCGTCGTCTCCTCGCCTCTGCGACTGGTTGATGATGGGCCATCGCCACCTTCGCGGCAAATTCGCTGCGCCCGCGATCGCTTTGGCCCGGCCTGGCCGGTATTCGCCTCCGGCCCCTATTTCTGCTGCGGCCGCGCCGGCGCGGCTGCGGGTCCACGTACGACCTTGTAGCGGTCGAGCCTGACCTTGATCATCTCGTCGAATTTCTTGTGCACCTCGGAGACCGAGAGCGTCTTGGTCTCGCCGCCGGCCTGGGCATAGAAGATCGGGCGGTTGGCCTCGGCCGGGCGCGGCAGCAGCGCTGCCGCGCTGGCTCCCGGCGTCTCCTCCATCGTCTCGATGAAGGTCTGCGCCGCGTCCGGCCCGAGGAAATGGATCAGGTAGATCTCGCCGCCGGTGAGATGGCGGCCCATCGCCTTCTCGAGCCTGAGCGTGTCGCGCTTCAGCATCTCCCCCGCCAGCAAAGCCGAGAGGTAGGGCTCGCGCCGAAGATCGAGGACGCGCTGGCGCTCGTTCGCATCAGCGATGACGAACTGCCGGCCATTGCGGCCGATGAGAGCGGCCTCAGCATGGAGCCCGTGCTTGCGGCCGAACTCGAAGATCACGCCGAGCCAGGTCTGCTCGATGAACTGGTAGAGTCCGGTCGCCGAGGAGGTCTTCGCCTGGACCGCGGTCGAGAAGGAGGATTCCTTGTCGGCGACCGCCATCAGCAAGGTCGGATCGGCGCCGACGACGCGCCCTGCCCTGACGATCATCTCGACCAGATGCCGGCGGATCTTGATCGGCCCGAAGGTCAGGACCTGGTTGGGATCGCCGTTATAGTTGACCGGCGCCTGCGGCAGCTGGCTTCGCGCCGCCGCAGGCGCGCCGGGCTTGCCCGGCAGGCTGGGCGGAACCAGGATGATGTTCGACGGCGGCATGACCGGTATCGGCATTGCCGGTTGATTTGACCCGCCCGCCGGCGCCACCTGCTCGGTGATCGCCTTGAGCGATGGGTCGGCATTCAGGGCGAACTGCGTCGCCTGTCGCGCGGCTTCGAGATCGCCTTCGACCGAGGACAGGATCAGCGAAGGCCGGGTCGGCGCCTTCAGCGATGGCGCCTCGACGCTTTCCATCGGCTCGAACCCGCCGCTCAGCTCGGTCGACCCCGGCCTCAGGGTCGCAACTGCGACACCGCCAGCGATGGCCAGAACCAGCGCACCGCCCCCAAGAAGGGAGACGAGCCGGAGCCGGGAGCTTCCATCCATCGCGGTAAAGGGCACGCCGGCAGCGACGTTCGTGACATTCGCACTTCCGATCACCGACTTTTGGGCGGCCACGAGCCAGTCTGGCGCCTTGCCGTCCTTGCCGGCCGCCTCCTGCAATTCGGCGATCATCCGGCGCGCCTGCTGGGAAGGGATGTTTCCCTCGCGTTCCACAGTCGTCGCCGCGCCACGCGGGCCTTGCTCGGTCAACGCCTTGAGCGCGAAGAACCAGAGCTGCAGCGAAATGCGCCGGCTCTCCAGCAGCGTCCCCTTGCAGGGCGAGACCAGGAAACCGCAATGCGGGCAGGCATAAGCACGCAGCTTCACCCGCGGCGCGAAGGCCGCGGTCTTCCCGCAGGCGGAGCAGGCAAGCGTGATGCCGCCCTGTCGCGCCTGCATGATGGTTTCGAGGCAGGCATCCTCCTGGAATGCGGCCTGAAACTGCTTGAAGCGCTGACTCATCCCTCGCTACCGCTGCTGCCGCGCTCCGCAATAAGCTGGCGGCCTCCTTGCAACAAGCTCAGCCTGCCAGCAACGCCAGCCGCGCGACATCCTTCAAATGCATGTCGACTTCCGCTGCCGTAGCCTGTTTCGGCAGAGCCGAGGTATCACCGCCGGAGGCGTGTGCTTCCGTCAGGAAGGCGTTGACCTCGTCGAGCAGCATCGCCGGCGTCCGTGTCCCGTCGAGCAGGCTGACGAACTTGCGCACGACGACTCCGTCGAGCGCGACCGCACGATGGCGCAGATCGGTGACCTCCTGGCTGGTCAGTGCCTGGCGCCGCGCCAACAGGCTCGCGAGCGGCCGCTCGCTGATGCGCGTTGTCAGCCGATGCGGCTCCAGATTGACCTCGAGCAGGCCGGCCCGATAGATCGCGGTCAGCGCCTCGTTGAGACGGCTCTTCTCGCGGGCGAGATCGGGGCCCAGGCTGTCTTTCGCCTCGTGCAAGGCCAGTGCCGCAAGCTCGCCATGGCTGATGCTGCCCGGCCAGGCCTTGCCTAGCGCCCGCAGGGCCGCGATGGCAGCCGGCAGGTCCAAAGCGAGGCGCACCCCTTCCGAGAACAGGAAACTCACGGCCTCCGGCCGCTTCTCATCCTTCTCCTCGACCTCGCTGACGCTCGCCGCGAGATGGTAGGGCTCGAGGCTGAAACGCGAGAAGCCGCGATGCAGCGCGACATCGGCGCGGCAGAGCAAGGTCTGGCGGAAGCAGCGGCCGATGAGCAGGTCGAGCGATTGCTCCTGTCGGAGCGGCTCCGTGATCGGTATCTCGTTCAGCACCTGCTGCGCCGGTCCCCGGGCACCACCGAAATTGTTCGGGAAGGACGCCTCGGCCAGGAATTGCAGCCCGTGCGGCTCCGCCGCCGCCAGCACCTCGTGCAGGGCGAAGGCGCGCGCACCGGGGTTGAGATCGTCGTGATAGAGCACGTTGTCCGGGATCGTCTCGATCTGCTTCATGCGCTCGCGCAGGGCCGCGCCATAGAAGGTCTCGGCATCGGTCGCTTCGGCGAAACGCTTGATCGCCGCCCGCGCCGCCCGGACCTTCTCGATGGGATCATCGATGTCGCGCGTCTCGAACAGCATGACGTCACGTGCGAGGTCGCGCAGCCGGCAACCCGGCAGGGCGTTGTAGCTGACATAGGCGATGCCCTGCGGCGTCAGCAATTCGCCGAAGAGCGCCATGATCCGCTCGCGCACCGGCTGCGGCACCCAGGAATAGACCCCGTGCACGAGGATGTAGTCGAAGCGGCCGAGCGCAGCCGACGCGGCCATGATGTCGAGATGGTGGAAGCTGACATTGGTGGCGCCGAGCTCCGCGGCATCCGCCTTGGCGTGCGCGATCGCCTGCCCGCTCAGGTCGATGCCGACCAGTTCTGCGCCTGGACATTGCAGCGCCATCGGGATCAGGTTGCCGCCGCGGCCGCAGCCGAGTTCGAGGACGCGCATTGCCGTCGTCGGCGCCGGGGTCATGCCGTGGATATGCGCGATCGTCGCCAGATGCGCAGGGTGCGTCTGCGCGAAGGCATGCCCGGGATAGGCGACTGCGTCGTAGGGATTCGTCGCCATGTCGTTCATCGAGGAGATCCGCCTATCGCATGCGTTGGACTGCAATTTCAGTCATTCTTGAGACGGTCTGAGCCCGCGAACGATCGTCAGCCCGCGCTCGCCAGCCCCTTGCCCTCGCCGCTGTCGGCGCGAGACGGTCTCAGCGGCAGTTATTAGCGCTGCCGCCGATCTGGGCCCGCAGGGCATCAGCACAATCGGTCGCGGCGGCCGGCTTGCTCGGCCGGCGACCGCGAGCATTGCGCGGCTCCGGCTCTGGCTCGACGCCACCGGTCAGGATGCCGGTCGACTTGCGGTCGAGCACCACGCGCTGCTGCGGCTTCAGCTCGCGCGGCTCCTGCCGTTGCGGGCGCGCGCTCGTGCTGGGCAACAGCGGCTTTTGCGGCACCGGTAGCTCGGTCGCGCCGCTGGCGTCATTACGGGTCGCCACTGCCTTCTCGCGATCCTGGCGCTCCTGAATCAGCTTCGCCTTCTCGGCCTCGAGCGCCGCCAGTTCCTGCTCGCGCTTGGCAAGCTCCTTGGCGAGGCGGTCGCGCTCGCTGGCATCGGAAGGCTTCGCCGCCGGGGTCTCGCCCGGCTTCGGCACGGAACGTTCGCCATCGCCCTTGCCGGCATCGCGACCGGCGAGATCGACCGCGGCCTGCTGCCGGTCCTTCTCGGCCTTCTGGACGCGATCGAGCAGCTCCTTCTCGCGCGCCGCGAACTCCTGCTCCCTCTTCTCATGATCGGGCGAGGCACTGCGCCGCTCGATCAGGTCGAGCCGCGTCTTGGCGTCGACCGCAAAGAAGCTCGTCGGGAAGCGCTGGATGAAGGCCTTGATCTCAGCGGCGTTGTCGCTGCTGCGCAGCTGCTTCCAGATATCGGCGTCGGTCTCCTCGCGATTGAGGTAGAAATCGCCGAGCAGGGAGAGCGAGAGCTCCGGCGTCTGCTTGCCGCCGGTGGAATCGTAGACCGCCTTCTGGACGCGCCGGAACAGGGTCGCGATCTCAAGGCCCGGCTGCTTGATCTCCTGCACCAGCGCCGCCGTGAACGGGCTGTTGCGACCCGAACCATCGGCGGCGACATCGTTCGCCTGGGTCGCATACGCCGTCACCATGCCCTGCGCCTTCACGATCGGCGCCAGGCCGGTGCCGACCGAGAAGCTGCGCGTCACCTGCTTCTTCGAGAGCTGAGCGACGAAGGGATTGTTGCGGCAGGCGTCGAGCACCATGATCTTGACGCCCTTGGCGAAGCCGAGCGCGGTCGTCACTTCGCTCAGCTTGACCGTCTCGTACTGGACCGAGACTTCGTCATCGATCTTGGCCTCGACCGGCACGAGGAAGTTCTCGCCGTTGAACTGGAAGCCGTGGCCGGCATAGTAGAACATCACCGCGTCGGCATCCTGCGCGAGGCGCGCGAAGCGGGACACGGCGGCATCCATGCCGCGCTTGTCGAGATCGACACCATCGACCACCTCGAAGCCGACCTTGCGCAGCGCCTCGGCGGTGTCGCGCGCGTCATTCGGGGTATTGGGCAGGGCGGGCGCGTTCTTGTAGGCGGAGTTGCCGATCACCAGCGCGACGCGGCGCTCCTGGGTCTGGGCAAGCGCCGGCAGGGCGACAAAATGCGCAAGAAGAGCGATCAGTGCGCAAAATCTGACAACTGCGGTCATGGCACCATTCCCTGCGTCACCCTAAGGAAAGTGACCCCGAAAATCCAGTTTTATCCGCCCCTAGCGACAGGCGGGTTGCGCTCCTCCTTCGTCCGCCGCTAGCCTTGCGGTCATGGAGCGCCTCCGGGGAGCGTCGACCGGATCTTGTGACGGTTACAGCCGTTCTCGCCGTGGCCCCTGGCAAGCGCCTCTCGCAATGGCGAACTCAGCGGCTCGCTTCCCGAGTGCGTCGATCGGATCGTTCAGTCGACCGCGGCGGAACGCACACTGCGTTCCTCATGCGTCGACTTCGCGACATAATCTTGTTCGCAGCGCAACGGCAGCTAAGCTCACCTGGCTGACGGTACGACACGAATCGGCTGCGGCTCCGGTCCCAAGCGGGGTCGCCGAGGAGGCGCCATGCGGACACGCTTGCGGCTACCCATCTGCGTCTTCCTGGCGCTTGCTGCCATCATGAGCGCCCTTTCTCTTGCAATATCGCCCGCGGCGGCACAACAACGCCGCTTCGCCTTCGTCATGGGCAACGGCGCCTACCAGAACATTGCGAAGCTGCCCAACGCCCTGAACGACGCCAATGCGACGCGCGCGATGCTGCAGGAGGCCGGTTTCGACGTCACCACGGCGACCGACCTTTCGCTCGCTGGCCTGCGCAGCGCCCTCGACGTCTTCGTCGAGAAGGTCAGGCAGGGCGGCACCGGTTCGACCGCGCTGGTCTACTATGCCGGCCACGCCGTCCAGCTCGATGGCGCGAACTACATCCTGCCGACGGATGTGCGGCCGGAAACCTCGGCGAATATCCCGAACCAGTCGCTCTCGCTGACGGAAATCCTGCGCAAGCTCGACGCGGCGGGCGCCCGGTCGAAGATCGCGATCCTCGATGCCTGCCGCAACAACCCCTTCGCTGCGCGCGAACTCTCCCGCGGCCTGGCGTTGCAGATGGTCGACGGTGCGAATGAGGGTATCCGCAGCGAAGCCGGCCTGGCCCGCATCGACTCCAATAGTGGCACCTTCGTCGCCTTCGCGACCTCGCCGGGATCGACCGCAGCCGATGGCACCGGCCCCAACAGCCCCTTCACCACCGCCTTCCTGCGCGAGGCGCGCGAGCCCGGCTTGCCGGTCGAGCAGGTCTTCCGGCGCATCCGCCTCGCCGTCTACGATGCCACCAACGGCATCCAGATTCCCTGGGACACCTCCTCGCTGATCACCGATGTCAGCTTCTTCCAGCGTCCGGCGGGCGCGCCTCCGGCTCAGCCGGCCGTTGCTGGCGCCGTCCCGCTCGCGACCCGCCCGACCGTGGCAGCGCTGCGCGCCATGTCGCCAGCCGACGCCTATCGCACCGCGATCGCCTGGGATCGTCGTGACATCTACCGCGGCGCCCTCGACACCAATCCAGACGATCAGAGCGCGCTGCGGCTGCACCGCATCCTGTCGCAGCGGACCGAGGAAACCGCCTGGGCCGAGACCGTGCTCGCCGGCGACGCCGAGTCCCTCAAGCTCTTCGCCCGTCTCTATCCCGGCTCACAGCACGTGGGAGAGGCCCTGCGCTTGGCCGCCACCGCGCCCAGCCGCAACCGCGTCCAGGTCGCGCAGACCTGCCCGGTCTGCCCCGCCCTGCAGCAGCCGCGAGTCCGCCGCGCCGACTATACGCCGCGCTCGCCCGGCCGCCCCGGCATGCCGCGGCAGCCGCAGACCGCACCGCCTCCCCCGCCGCCGATCTATGCACCGGCCCTGCCGGTCATCCTGCCCGGCCGGCCGCGCTGGACCGGCTTCTATGTCGGCGGCTCACTCGGCAGCGGACAGCAAAGCGGCCGCACGACGGTCGGAGGCCCCTTCGGCAGTCCGACGGTGTCTCCGACGACCACGACGACCAGCGCCTCAACCAGCACGACGACCAATGTCGCGAACACCACGACCACGTCGACGAGCACATTCACGACCATCAACGATTCCATCCCGGTCACGACGACCGTGACCGCGACGACCAACACGACCACCACGACCACCAGCACGTCGACCAACTCGTCGAGCGTCACCATCCCCGGTACGCCGACGCTCGCTCCCTGGGCGATCAATCAGTCGGCGGTCCCGCGCAGCCTGACGCCAGAAGGAACCGGGGCAGTTGGGGGCGCCCAGTTCGGCTTCAACTATCAGATTGGCGCGGTCGTGATCGGTGCCGAGACCGACCTCTCCGCCACCCGCCTCGGCGGCGCCAAGAGCGCCTCCGCAAATCCCGGCACACAGTTCACCACCCGCTCCAGCAACGAACTCTCGATGCTGGGCACAGTGCGCGTCCGTGCCGGTGTCGCCCTCGGGGACTTCCTGATCTACGGCACCGGCGGCTACGCCTATGGCCTGGTCGAGCAGAAGGGCTCGATCATTCCCGACAACCTGCAAACCACCTCGGCCGCCAGCGGCTCGCGCTCGGGCATCTTCCACGGCTGGGCGCTGGGCGGCGGCGTCGAATATGCGATCGCGCCCGGAATGTCGGTCCGGCTCGACTACACCCATTACGAGCTCGGCCAGAAACGAATGATGCTGCAGGACTTCACCGGGCTGGCACCTGGCCAGTACGCAACCATGCGGACCCGCACCGCAGGCGACATCGTCAAGGCCGGCTTCAACTTCGGCTTCTGACAGATATCACGACAACAAAAAAGGCCGCTGCGTCGCAGCGGCCTTTCCTGTTTGCGAGGGTGGTGAAGCTTCCGCGCTCACCACATGTCGAGCGCGACCCTGGCCTCGTCCGACATGCGCGACTGGTCCCAGGGCGGATCGAAGGTCATGTTGACGGTCACGCCCGAGATACCCGGCACGGCGCCGACCGCGTTCTCGACCCAGCCCGGCATCTCGCCGGCGACCGGGCAGCCCGGCGCGGTCAGCGTCATGTCGATCGCGACCTGTCGGTCGTCGGCGATGTCGACGCGGTAGATCAGGCCGAGCTCGTAGATGTCGGACGGGATCTCCGGATCGTAGACGGTCTTCAGCGCCGCAACGATGTCGTCGGTCAGCCGGTCGATCTCCTCCGGCGGCAGGCCCGAGCTGGCGCCCATGGTCGGCGCATTCGGCTTGAGGTCTTCGGCAACGCTCTCGGTCATCGCTAAACTTCCGGTCGGCACGAGGCGGAGCGTCATGAGAACAGCTCTTCCGCCTTGCGCAGGGCTCCCACCAATATATCGACTTCTTCCAGCGTATTGTAGAGGCCGAAGGACGCACGGCAGGTCGAGGTCACGCCATAGCGGGCGAGCAGCGGCATGGCGCAGTGCGTGCCGGCCCTGACCGCGACGCCGGCCCGGTCGATCACCGTCGCGACGTCATGGGCATGGGCGCCGGCGAGCTCGAAGGCGATGATCGCGCCCTTCTCCTTCGCCTTGCCGAAGATGCGGATCGAGTTCATCTCGCCGAGCCGCTGCATGGCATAGGCGTTGAGCCTGGCCTCGTGCGCCGCGATATTCTCGCGCCCCAGCGCCATCATGTAGTCGAGCGCGGCGCCCAGCCCCACCGCCTCGACGATCGCCGGCGTGCCGGCCTCGAAACGATGCGGCGGATCGTTATAGACGATCGCGTCCTCGCTGACGGTCGCGATCATCTCGCCACCGCCCTCATAGGGCGGCAACTTCTCCAGCCATTCGCGCTTGCCCCAGAGGATACCGGAGCCGGTCGGCCCATAGGTCTTGTGGCCGGTGAAGGCGTAGAAGTCGCAGCCCAGGGCCTGCACGTCGACCGGCAGATGCACCGCGCCCTGCGAGCCGTCGACGACCAGCGGGATGCGGTAGGCCTGGCAGATCTTCGCGACCTCGGCGATCGGGACGATAGTGCCGATCGCGTTCGACATATGGGTCAGCGACACCACCTTGGTACGCGGCGTGATCAGCTTCTCGAAGTCCTCGATGAGGAAATTGCCGTCCTCGTCGACCGGCGCCCATTTGATCACGGCGCCATGGCGCTCGCGCCAATAATGCCAGGGCACGATGTTGGAATGGTGCTCCAGGATCGAGAGGATGATCTCGTCGCCGTCCTGGATCTTGAGATACTGTCCGAGCGAGGAGGCGACCGTGTTCAACGCCCCGGTCGAGGAGCGGGTGAACAGCACCTCCTCGATATGCGCGGCGTTGAGGAAGCGCCGCGCGCTTTCGCGAGCCGCCTCATAGGCTTCGGTCGAGGCGTTGGCGAGGTAGTGCAGCCCGCGATGGACATTGGCGTAGTCCTCGCGCATCAGCCGCGTCATCGCCTCGATCACCGCTTCGGGCTTCTGCGCCGAGGCGGCGTTGTCGAGATAGACAAGGGGCTTGCCGTAGACCTCGCGTGCGAGGATCGCGAAGTCCTTGCGGATCGTCTCGACGTCGTAGGGCTTCGCGATCGCGTTCATCTCAGGCCTTTCCGGCAGGCTGGGCGGGCCGGTCGGCGACGAGCGTGCCGGCGTGTCCCCAATCCTCGCGCTCGATCTCCTGGATCACGATATGGGTGTTCTGCGGGTTCTTGCCGAGCACGCGGACGAGCGTCTCAGTGAACTCCTTGACGATCTCGGCCTTCTGCTCGCGCGTCGCGCCCTTGGTGATCTGCAGATTGACGTAAGGCATCAGGCGGCCCCTAGCTTGGGTGCGCCGTCGCGCTGGGTCAGCCAGGCGTCGATCTCGCGGCCGACGATCTCGCGAACACCCTCGTCGCCGACCATGTCCGAGACCTCGCCGACGAAGGCGGCGAGCACCAGCGCCTCGGCGTGGGGCCGCGGCAGCCCGCGCGCCATCAGGTAGAACAGCTGCTCGGCATCGACCTGCGCCACCGTCGCGCCATGGCCGCAGACAACGTCGTCGGCGAAGATCTCGAGCTCCGGCTTGTTGAACATGGTCGCGCCATCGTTCAGCAGCAGCGCATGGCTCTTCATGCTGCCATCGGTCTTCTGCGAATGCGGGCGTACGACGACCTTGCCCTGGAAAACGCCGGTGCCCTCGCCCTCGATGATGCTCTTGAACAGCTCGCGGCTCTCGCCATGGGCGGCCGCATGGTCCATCACCAGCGTGACGTCGGAATGCTCCTGCTTGCGCAAGAGGTTGATGCCGCGCAGCGCCGCACGGGTATGCTCGCCGCCATAGCGCAGAAAGCTCTGCTGGCGCAGCACGCCGCAATTCACGGCGACAGCGACCGAGTCGAACGAGACATGCGCGCCGAGCTCGGCGAGCAGTGACTGCACCTGTACGGTCTCGGCGCGCTGGCGGGTGACGATGCGGACATGCTCGACCTCGGCGCCGTCGCCGATGACGAAGGCGGTGGCATGGTTGAGCTGGACCGGCGCCGCGCCAACGCTCTCCTGCAATTCGACGATCGTGACCTTGGCGCCGGCGCCGATCTTGACCAGCGAGCGCGAGACGATCGAGGCCTCGCTCGCGCCGGAGCCGAGCGCGAGCAGTACCAGCGGCTGGTCGAACGTGGTCCCGGGCGCGACCTCAATCACGACGCCGTCCTGCGCAAAGGCCGCATTCAGCATCAGCGCGCTGTCGTCACGGGCCACTTCGGGCAAAGCGAACGCGGCCGCGATCTCGTCCGGAGTTTCGGTCAGCGCCTCGGCCAGGCTGCGGGCGGTGATGCCGGCCGGCAGGCCCTGCAGATCGGAATCAGCCGCGCTGAACACGCCGTCAATTGTGACGAAGCGCCGGCCGGCGATGGTCTGCAGCGCCAGCCGGTCGGCGATCGCCTGCGGTCGCGCCGGGCGACGCGTCAGCGGCATCGCCTCGCGCATCAGGTTGCGCAGATCGGTATAGCGCCAGGATTCGAGCCGGCGATGCGGCAGGCCCTTGGCCTCGAAGCCGGCGAAGGCATCCTCGCGCAGCTTGCGCATTGCGCCGGCGCCCGGCAGTTCGGCCTTGATGTTGGCGAACTGCTCGGCGAGCTGCTGCTCGGCCGCGGTCTTGAGTGGGGTGATGAGCGCCATTACGCGGCCTCACCATAGGACGCATAACCGCTCTTCTCGAGCTCGAGCGCCAGCTCCTTGCCGCCGGTCCTGACGATCCTGCCCTTCGACATCACATGCACCGTGTCGGGCACGATATGGTCGAGCAGGCGCTGATAGTGGGTGATGACCAGGAAGCCGCGGTTCTGGGCGCGCAGGGCGTTGACGCCATCGGCGACGATGCGCAGCGCGTCGATGTCGAGGCCGGAATCGGTCTCGTCGAGGATGCACATCGACGGCGACAGCAGCGCCATCTGCAGGATCTCCATGCGCTTCTTCTCGCCGCCGGAGAAGCCGACATTGAGCGGCCGGCGCAGCATCTCGCGGTCGATGCTGAGCTTGTCGGCGGCAGCGTTGACCTGCTTGATGAAGTCCGGGGTCAGCAATTCGGCCTCGCCACGCGCCTTGCGCTGCGCGTTCATCGCCGCCTTGAGGAAGGTCATGGTGGCGACGCCGGGGATCTCCAGCGGATACTGGAAGGCGAGGAAGATGCCGGCGGCGGCGCGGGCATCGGCCTCCATCTCCAGCAGGTTCTCACCATTGAGCAGGATCTCGCCGTCGAGGACCTCGTAGTCCTCCTTGCCGGCGATGACGTAGCTCAGCGTCGACTTGCCAGAGCCGTTCGGCCCCATGATCGCGGCGACCTCGCCGGCGTTCACGGTGAGGTTGAGGCCGTTGAGGATCTGCTTGTCCTCGTCGGCGATCTTGACGGTGAGATTGCGAATTTCGAGCATTGTTCAGGTTCCGAATGCGAATGGCGAGTGGCGAATGGCGAGTGGAAAAGCATGGCGTGGCGGTCTGCGGCGAAGCGAACCATTCGCTATTCGCCACTCGCCATTCGCCCTTATCCCACAGAGCCTTCGAGCGAGATCGTGATCAGCTTCTGCGCCTCGACCGCGAACTCCATCGGGAGCTGCTGCAGCACCTCCTTGACGAAGCCGTTGACGATCAGCGCCACCGCCTCCTCCTCGGAGAGGCCGCGCTGCTGGCAGTAGAACATCTGGTCCTCGCCGATCTTCGACGTGGTCGCCTCGTGCTCGAACACGGCCGTCGAGGTCTTGGCCTCGATGTACGGGATCGTATGGGCGCCACATTGGTCGCCGATCAGCAGCGAGTCGCAATTGGTGAAGTTGCGCGCGTTCGTCGCCTTGCGGTGGGCCGAGACCATGCCGCGATAAGTCGAGTCGGATTTACCCGCCGCGATGCCCTTGGCGATGATCTTCGACGTCGTGTTCTTGCCGAGATGCAGCATCTTGGTGCCGCTATCGACCTGCTGCGCCCCGTTCGACACCGCGATCGAGTAGAACTCGCCACGCGAGCCGTCGCCGCGCAGGATGCAGGACGGGTACTTCCAGGTGATCGCCGAGCCGGTCTCGACCTGCGTCCACGAGATCTTCGAGTTCTTGCCACGACAATCGCCGCGCTTGGTCACGAAGTTGTAGATGCCGCCCTTGCCCTCGGCATCGCCCGGATACCAGTTCTGCACGGTCGAGTACTTGATCTCGGCATCGTCGAGCGCGATCAGCTCGACCACCGCCGCATGCAGCTGGTTCTCGTCGCGCTTGGGCGCGGTGCAGCCTTCAAGATAGCTCACATAGGAGCCCTCGTCGGCGATGATCAGCGTGCGCTCGAACTGGCCGGTATTCTGCTCGTTGATGCGGAAATAGGTCGAGAGCTCCATCGGGCAGCGCACGCCCTTGGGGATGTAGACGAACGAGCCGTCGGTGAAGACGGCGCTGTTCAACGTCGCGAAATAGTTGTCAGTCACCGGCACGACGGTCGCCAGGTACTTCCGCACCAGCTCGGGGTGCTCCTGGATCGCGTCCGAGATCGAGCAGAAGATCACGCCGGCCTGCGCCAGCTCCTTCTTGAAGGTGGTGACGACCGAGACCGAGTCGAACACGGCGTCGACCGCGACCCGGTTCTCGGGCGCGACGCCGGCCAAAATCTCCTGCTCACGCAAGGGGATGCCGAGTTTCTTGTAGGTCTCCAGGATCGCCGGATCGACCTCGTCGAGCGATTGCGGCGACGCGCCGCTCTTCGGCGCGGCGTAGTAGTAGATGTCCTGGTAGTTGATCGGCGGGTACTGGACGCGCGACCAGGCCGGCTCGGTCATCGTCTTCCAGCGCCGGAAGGCGTCGAGCCGCCATTCCAGCATCCATTCCGGCTCGTTCTTGCGCGCCGAGATATAGCGCACCGTGTCTTCGGTCAGGCCCTTGGCGGGCTTGTCCATCTCGATCTCGGTGACGAAACCGTATTTGTACTCGGTCACGTCGATCGACTTGACCTGATCGATGGTCTCCTGGACCGCTGCCATCTCTACACTCCTGTCGCGGGTTCAAGGCCCGCCGGTTCGGTCTTGCTCTTGCGGAGAACGCTCAGGCTGCCGCCTGCGTTCGCCGGTTCGGGTTCGCGGCCAGGGCCTTGGCATAGGCCGCGATGAATTGATCGATGTCTGCCTCGCAGGTGGTCCATCCGAGCGAGGCGCGCAAGGCCCCTTCGCTCATGACAGGGTCGATGCCCATGGCTGACAGGACGTGCGAGCGCCTGACTTTGCCGGACGAGCAGGCCGAGCCCGAGGACAGGGCGACGCCAGCGAGATCGAGCATGATCAGCGCCGTCTCGGCCTTGATGCCGGGCGTAGCGAAGGCGGCGGTATTGGGCAGGCGCAGAGCCTTGCCACCGAACACCACCGTATCGGGCGCCAGCGCCACGAGCCGCGCTTCGAGCTGATCGCGCAGCACGGCCAGGCGCGCCGCCTCAGCCGCCAGCGCCCTGCCCGCCTCCTGCGCCGCCACGCCGAAGCCGACGATGCCAGGCAGGTTCTCGGTGCCGGCGCGCCAGCCGCGCTCCTGGCCGCCGCCGCGCAAGGGCTTGTCGGCGAGTTCGAGCGCGCCGGTGCGGAAGACGATCGCGCCGACGCCCTTGGGACCACCGATCTTGTGGGCGGACAGCGTCAGAGCATCGACGCCCAACGTATTGATATCGATGGCGATTTTGCCAGCAGCCTGGACCGCGTCGGAATGCACGAGTGCGCCATGGCGCCTGGCAATACCGACGACCTCGGCGATCGGCTGGACCACACCCGTCTCGTTATTGGCGAGATGAACTGTGACCAGCGCACGCTCATCGGGCCGCTCTACGGCAAACCGCGAAAGCCGTGTATCGAGCCAGCCGAGATCGACGAGCCCCTCGCCATCGACCGGGATCGCCTCGGCCTGCCCGGCCGGGAAACGATGGCCGTCGCGCACGCAAGGATGCTCGCTGGCGCTGTGCAGCAGCAGCGTCACCGGCGCCCGCACGCACTCGCGCCCGCCGCTGCAATCGCTGAGGCCGGGCGACAGGATCGTCGCATTGGCTTCTGTGCCGCCGCTGGTAAAGACGACATTGCTCGCCTTCGCGCCGACGAGCGCGGCGACCTGCTCGCGAGCCTGTTCGATCGCGCCGCGCGCCGCACGGCCCTCACTATGGACGGAAGACGGGTTGCCCGGCATCTGCAAGGCACTCAGCATCGCCTCGGCCACGGCCGGGCGAACCGGCGTCGTGGCGTTGTGGTCGAGATAGCTGCGGGTCGTCGCAAACACCTGCGCTTTTGCTCCGCTTCGGAGGGCCTGCCCGAAGACGCGGCACGAAATGCTTGAAATCGCACCCCTGCGCCGTGCTATAGCCGCCCGTCCGAGCCGCGATGGACCGGAACCGCAAGCAGCTCTCGCTTGCATGTTCCAGTTCTGTTCACGGCTGTTAGAACCATTCTAAGCGCTTCATGTAGGGCGCGAGCGGCGGGGCCGTCAAGGGTGAGCAGGCTTTTCAGCGGCAGCAACGCCGCTTTTCAGCCGGCCACCCGCGTGCCTCGCCCGACAAAAGGCGAGATGCGATGCCAGAGGTGATTTTCAACGGACCGGCCGGCCGGATCGAGGGCCGGTACCAGCCCGCCAAGAAGCGCGGCGCGCCGCTGGCGATCATCCTGCACCCGCACCCGCAATTCGGCGGGACGATGAACAACCAGATCGTCTACAACCTGTTCTACACCTTCGTGAACCGCGGCTTCTCGGCCCTGCGCTTCAATTTCCGCGGCGTCGGCCGCAGCCAGGGCCAGTTCGACCACGGCGCCGGCGAACTCTCCGACGCCGCAGCCGCCCTTGACTGGATGCAGGCCCTGAACCCCGAGGCCAAGAGCTGCTGGATCACCGGCGTCTCCTTCGGCGCCTGGATCGGCATGCAGCTCCTGATGCGCCGCCCCGAGATCGAAGGCTTCATGTCGATCGCGGCGATGGCCAACCGCTACGACTTCTCCTTCCTCGCTCCCTGCCCCTCCTCCGGCCTGTTCGTGCACGGTTCGGAAGACCGCGTCGCGCCGGTCAAGGAGGTCATGGCGGTGATCGAGAAGGTCAAGACCCAGAAGGGCATCCAGATCGAGCACGCGGTGGTCGAGGGCGCCAACCACTTCTTCGACGGCCGCGTCGACCAGCTGATGGAGCAGGTCAGCGCCTATCTCGACCGCAAGGTCGGCCCAGAGATCCTCAAGAGCGAGCAGGAAAAGGCCTGATCGCCAAAACAGACGAGGGCGTCATCCCGGACAAGCGGCCGAAGGCTGCGCCGATCCGGGATCCATCGTAAGGCTCCAGCGCTCTACGATGGATTCCGGCGCTCCGCTTCGCTACGGCCGGAATGACGGCGCTTTTCATGAGAAAGGTCGCCCGAGAATCGAGAGTTGCCATGACCGCCTTCAAATCCGACTTCCTGCGTGCGCTCGACGAACGCGGCCTCATCCACCAGGTCTCGAACCCGGAGGAGCTCGATGCCCTCTGCCGCCAGGGGCCGCAGACCGCCTATGTCGGCTATGACGCAACTGCGACCAGCCTGCATATCGGCAACCTGATCTCGGTGACCATGCTCTACTGGTTCCAGGAGACCGGGCATCGGCCGATCACGCTGATGGGCGGCGGCACCTCGATGGTCGGCGACCCATCCTTCCGCGACGACCAGCGCAAGCTGCTCTCCATCGAGGAGATCAACGCCAATATCGAGAGCATCAAGAAGGTCTATTCGCGCATCCTGCGCTATGGCGACGGGCCGACCGATGCGCTGATGGTGAACAACGCCGACTGGCTGCTCAAGCTCAACTATGTCGAGTTCCTGCGCGAGGTCGGCCGGCATTTCTCCGTCAACCGCATGCTGTCCTTCGACTCGGTCAAGCTGCGGCTCGATCGCGAGCAATCGCTCTCCTTCCTCGAGTTCAACTACATGATCATGCAGGGCTACGACTTCGTCGAGCTCAACCGCCGCTATGGTTGCCGCCTGCAGATGGGCGGCTCCGACCAGTGGGGCAACATCATCAACGGGGTCGACCTCTCGCACCGCATGGACGGCAAGCAGCTGTTCGCGCTGACCACGCCGCTATTGACCACCTCGTCCGGCGCCAAGATGGGCAAGACCGCCAGCGGCGCCGTCTGGCTCAATGGTGATCTCTTCAGCCCCTATGAGTTCTGGCAGTATTTCCGCAACACCGAGGACGCCGATGTCGGCCGCTTCCTCAAGGTGTTCACGCGCCTGCCGCTCGCCGAGATCGCCAAGCTCGCAGCGCTCGGCGGCTCTGAGATCAACGAGGCCAAGAAGGTGCTGGCGACCGAGGCGACGGCGCTGCTGCACGGCCGCGAGGCGGCTGAAGCTGCGGCCGAGACCGCCCGCAAGACTTTCGAGGAAGGCGGGGCCGCACAGGACCTGCCGAGCGTCGAGGTGCCGTCTGCCGAGTTCAAGGCCGGGGTCGGCGTGCTCAACGCCTTCGTCACCGCCGGCCTCGTGCCCTCGACTGGCGAGGCCCGCCGGCAGATCAAGGCCGGCGGCCTGCGTGTCAACGATGCCCAGGTCAGTGACGAGCGCGCGACACTGTCGCCGGCCGATCTGGTCAACGGCGCGATCAAGCTCTCCTTCGGCAAGAAGAAGCACGTCCTGCTGCGGCCGATCTGACGGCCGCCCTCGTCAGGCACGGGATGGTTTGAGCGTCCGGCTTGCCATGCAAGCTGGGCGCATCTGCATCTAGCGCTCCGCAGCACTTGGCGCGGGCACTCTGGCACCGGGACGCGCCTGCTCCAGCGGGCCGCCGCCGAGCGGATCGACGAAGCGGCGCAGGATGCCGGGCGCGATCGCCGAGAGCGGGTTCACCGTCATCGTCGGCTGGCTGGCCGAGCCCGAAACGCGGAAATTCACAGCGAACAGGCCGCCATACTGCCCGCCGCCGAGGATCATGCCGACCACCGGCACCTGCGCGAAAGCATTGTTGAAGGCATAGCCCGGCACGAAGGTGCCGCCGATGTCGACGCGATCGCGGCCATAGTCGACGCTGCCCTGGATGGTGAAGCCGACCTGCTGGCCCCACAGCACCGCGTCGCTGACATCGATCCGGCTGGCACTGCGCACGAATTCGGCCCGCAGCTTGGTGAAGGCGACATCGCTCGCATCGATGCGCGGAACCGGCGCCCCGGTGCTGTCGAGCGCGTTCGGCGCCTGGGAGCCCGGCGGGCCGACGACGCGGCGCAAGGCCGGCTCGTCCCGCACTGTGAAATTGCGCAGGAGCAGCTCGCCCGGCTGGCGCCCCTCGCCGGCTCCGAGCTGCAGGATCAGGTCGCCGCCATAGGCGCGGCGATAGAGGTCGAGGAAGCGCAGGGTCGCGCCGCCGTTTTCCGACTGCATGACCAACTGGCCGGCGCCCTCGCCCTGCCTCGCCTGCTTGATCGAAAGATCGGCCTTGCCGATGCGGCCCTGATAGGCGACCGAGCGAATGGCCCCGTTCCGGCGCGAGAGCTTGAGCTGCGAATTGCCGAGCGCCTCATTGTTGAAGCCGGTCAGGATCGGCACGTCGAGATCGAGATCGAAATCCGGCCCTGATGCAGCACTCTGGCCGCCACGCGCGCCGCGGGTCGGAGCTGCCGGTGCGTCGAACAGGTCGCGGATGAAGGGCCTGGCATCGAACACCGCCCCGCGCACCGAGAGCTTGGTCAGGTTGCCATCGCGGCCGATCTCGACCTTGGTCAGATTGTCGCCGGGCGACAGGCGCAATTGCGAGAAGCTCGCGCTCTCGAACGCATTCTGCTTGGTCAGCGAGATACGTCCCTTGGCCAGCAGCGGCGCGCTCTCGATCGTCAGATCCTCCAAATCCGGACCGTCGGCATCGCTGACATAGGTGAAGGCTGCCTTGCCAGCCCGGCCTGCGGGCTTGCTGACGCCCGGAACACCTGTGTCGATCGCTGCTTTCGTCAGGTCGACCTCGACCCGTGGCGGCGCCTCCGGACTCTTGCCGAGCGGCTTGACGACCTTGATCTGCACGGGGCCGCTCATCCCGGTCTCGGGACCGAAGCCACGCCGCTTGAGCGCGGCGTTATCGAGCGCGAGCGAGACGGTCGCCTCGCCCTGCCCCTTGGCGTTCTGCTTGAGTTCGATCGGCGCCTTGTCGCCGCCGACCTTGCCCTCGCCCTTGATGGAAAGCTGACCGCGATCGTAGTTCAGGGCCAGATTGGCACCCTCCAGCTTCTCGCCGCCGAGCAGGTTGTCGGAGGCGACATTGGCCAGGGCGCCGCTGCTGCGGATCACGACGTCGGCGAACTGCAGATCGTTGACGAGCGGCAAGGAGAGCTGGCTGGTCAGATCGACCATACCGCGAAGTGCGCCCGGCTCGATCTTGAGCGGCGAGAATTCACGCAGGGACGGGAAGTTGAGGAGCGCGACGAGCCCATCGGCGGAGCCCGTCGACTTGAAGCCGATCCGCGCCTGTGGCCGATCTGCCCAGGTGTCGGACATGGCGAAGGTACCTTCGCTCAACCCGAGCTTGCGGCCGTCGCCGAGCTCGGCGGTAGCCTGCGAAATCGTGAGGTCGACGGTACGACCGGTGGTCGAACCTACGACGCGTGCATCGGTGAGGAGCGGCAGGCCGGGATTGGGCAGGAAGCTGACCTGCGAGGCCTTCAAGCTCACGGCGACCGCATCGTCGTCCATGCCCTTGCCGCTCGCGAGCCGCATGTTCGCTTCTGGCGACATCGTCACCTTGACGTCGATCTCCTCGACCCGCCCGCTCTGCACCATCTCGGACAGGGCCGCATGCAGGCCGGGCGAGGTCACCGCCGGCCAGACTGCGAGTGCGGCCCGCATATCGGTATCGACCGCCCTGATCTGGAACTGATGCGAGTTCTGCTCGTCGCGCCGGCGCGCCATGCCGGAGCCTTCGGCGTTGATCAGCGGCCCCTTGATCGAAAGCTGCCCGAGCCGGATCTCGCCCGCGCCGGGATCGACATCGAACTGCGTGCGCAACGCCGAGATCGCGACCGCGGCATCCTTGCCGATGCCGGCGACCTGCCCGCCACCATCGAGCACCAACCGCCAGATGCCGCCCTCGTTCCGCGCCTGCCCGCTTCCGGCGAGCTTCGTCTCGCCGGCCTGGAGTTCGACGGTTGCGACCTTGATCGTCTTGAGGCCGTCCTCACTGGTGAAATCGAGCTTCGCCCCTTGCACCTCAATCGGGTCGAGCCCGGCATTGTGGACACGGACGACGCCCGGCGCGACGGTCAGCCCCGCCGCGAACTTGCGCTCGCCATTGCCTGCCTGGGTCAGCGAAATCTTGCCGCTGAGCGCCATGCCATCCAGCGCGACCATGGCGTTGCCGAAGGCGAGCGCCACGGCTTCGGCCGGCTCGAAGCGCTGGATATCGATGGTCGCGCTGCTTGTGCCGTCAGGAGCGCTCGACAAATCAATGGCCAGCTCTTTCCAGCGCGGGCCGATCCGTCCCTTCATCGCCAGCCGCGCTTGCCCGCCGCCGAAGCGCACCAGCCTGATATCGACGTCCTCCAGGCCGGATCGTTGCCGTCCAGCCGGATCGATCAGGGTGACACGAGCCCCGCCAATGCCGGCGACCTCGAGTGATCCGAGCAGGCCCTCGTTCGAGACCAGCGCGCCGATCGCATTCATGGCGCCGGCGAACGCGTCCCAGTCGACCGGATCACCGGCCACGGGTGTCTTCGATACCTGCTCCGGCTGGGCATCCTGTTCCAGCAGCAGCGATCCGTCCTGCCTGACGCCGAGCCGGATATTGACGCCGCGCAGGTCGAGCGAGACCAGGCGGATATTGCCGCGGAGCAGCGCCATCGCGTCGTAGCCGAGGACAGCCTCCGGCGCCCGGAACGACGCCCCGCTCGCATGCCGGAACGAGACCTCGCGAACCCGCAGGCGCGAACGACCGTCGACGCGATCGAGCTCGGCCTGCTCGGCCGTGATCTTCCAGTTCGGCCCGAGCCGCTCCTCGATGGCGGTGGAGATGCGGCCTTCGAGCCCTGACAGCGGAATGAACCCGCTGACCAGCAAGGCCGCTGCGACAAAACCGAGGGTCACCACCGCGACGCAAACCGCCACTGCAATGGTGACGATACCGCGCCAGGCGCGCTTCGCCACAGCGACGACTTCCTGGCATTCCGCCGCGGAGGTCGCGCCAGATGCGGAGATAACGCTGGTCTTGCTGTTCTCGGTCAAACGGAAACGCTTCTTGTCTTGCTGCTCGAATCGTGCGGATCGATGTAACGGCTCCGGCGGCGGGCCGCCTTGCTGTCCGCATGATGCGCCTGATCCGGGGAGCGGTACAGCAATCTGCAAGCTAGCTGATTCGGTCCCGGCGGTTCTGATCTGTGGTCCGAGCCGACTTGTCGTTGACGGCTTGCCCGGCCGTTGCATGTGATCGAGACCAAAGGAAGGCGGAGATGGCGTTGAACGAAGGCATTGCGGCCCCGGACTTCACCTTGCCGACGGATGGCGGTGGAACCCTGACGCTCTCCAGCCTGCGTGGCGGCAAGATCGTGCTCTACGCCTACCCTCAGGACGACACCCAAAGCTGCACCAACGAGGCGCTCTCCTTCGACGCACTGCGCGAGGAGTTCGCCGCTGCCGGCGCAACGGTGATCGGCATCTCGCCCGATTCGGTGAAGCGCCACGACAAGTTCAAGCAGAAGTACGGATTGCGGCTCACCCTGGTCTCGGACGAGAAGCGCGAGGCGATCGAATCTTATGGCCTCTGGATCGAGAAGCAGATGTATGGACGGCACTATATGGGGGTCGAGCGCAGCACCTTCCTGATCGACGCGACGGGCAAGATCGCTCGCGTCTGGGCCAAGGTCCGGGTCAAGGGCCATGCCGAGGAGGTGCTCGCCGCTGCCCGGGTGCTCTGACGCCTGCAGGCCAAAACCCTGCGAAACCGACGATGATTTGCGATTGATTAACCCTAACGGGGTCTAATCGAACCATCGCAGCGTCAACTCGGTTTTGCGTATGATTCCCTCGGATTCTCGTGTCCAAGCCCCTGGCCCTGCGCTTCCCGTGACCGGCATTCTGTCTCGCCGCAGCTTCACGATCAGCCGCTCGACCGCATTGTTCGGCCTCAGTTTGCTGGCGCTGACTACCGCCTGGAGTGGTGCGACGAGCTGGTACATCCTGCGCAAGGACGATCTCGCTGCGCGACTGATCACTCGCGAGACTTCGCGCCAATACGCCTATGAGGACCGGATCGCGGCGCTGCGCGCCGATGTCGACCGGCTCGCCAGCCGCGCATTGCTCGATCAGGACGGGGTCGAGGCCCGTGTCGGAGAGATTGCCACGCGTCAGGCCGAGCTCGAATCGCGGCAGTCCCTCGTCAACGCCGTCGCCGAGAGCCTGCAATCGGCCGGCATCGGTACCTCGCAGGCCGCAAAGAACCCGCTGCGCCAGCGCATGATCAAGCCCGAGGAGCCGATCCGTGCCTCCGGCGTCACCAGTTTCGCGCCGTTCGCGTCCGGCAAGCCGACACCGGCGCCGGAGACCTTGCCGCTGCGCGGCGCCGACGACCGTGCGGCTCCCTGGCAATCGGGCGAGGCGGAGGAGCCCGTACCGCCGGCCAAGCGCGTGGCGGGCGCGCTGATCCAGCTCGATCAATCGATCGAGCGCAGCTCGGCCGCCCAGCTCGCCGCCTTGCGCGACATCGACCGCACCCTCGGCGAGACCCAGAAGACCCTGCGCAGTGCGCTCGCAGAGACCCGGCTGGACACTGACAGGCTCGCCGCCGCGAGCTCCGTCGCAAAGGGCGTCGGCGGACCGCTCGTCCCGCTCAACATCGATCCTGCGGCCGGCCCCTTCGAGGCGACGCTGAACTCGTTGCAGCCGCGCATAGCGACTGTATTCAGCCTGCGCGGCCTCGCCGAGCGGTTGCCGCTGAACAGGCCGCTCGACGGAGAGCTCGAGCTGAGCTCCAATTATGGCTACCGCGCCGATCCCTTTACCCGTGGGGCCGCCCTGCACACAGGCATGGACCTGCGCGCCGAGCACGGAGCGCCGGTACGCGCCACGGGTCCGGGAAAAGTCGTGACCGCCGAATATTCGGGTGGCTACGGCAACATGGTCGAGATCGAGCACGCGAACGGACTCACCACGCGCTACGCTCACATGTCGGCGATCCTGGTCAGCCTAGGCCAGACGGTGACCAGCGGAGCCCTCGTCGGCCGCGTCGGTTCGACCGGCCGCTCGACCGGGCCGCATCTGCACTATGAGACCCGTCTCGACGGCGACCCGATCGATCCGAACCGCTTCCTGCGCGCCGGCAACAAGCTCGCCGGACGGGTCTGAGGCTCACGTCCTCAAGGGCGGTTTTCTGAACTCAATCAGCTTCACAGATCGCTGCAGCGCTCACGCGCAGCGATTTGTTTTGATTCGAGAATCGATTCAGCGCAAAGCTTCGGCGATAGCGGCGGCTGCGACCTGATGGCCATACTCGTTCCAATGCGCGTCGGCCTGGAATTCGAAACGCTTGCCGGCTCTGGCCCATTCGGCGGCGAAGACCGGGTTCAGGTCGAGGAAAGCAATACCGTGCTTGCCGGCCATCTTGGCGGCGATCCGATTGAGCTTCAACGCCGGGCTGTCGGCCCGGCCGGCATAGATCGCCTCGCGATCGCCATCCATGACGAGCTGGAGCTTTGCCCCGATCGCATCGGCGCGCGCCTTCAGCCGGCCGAACAGGTAATCGGTCGCAACGCGGATATCGGCCTCCTGCGCCAATACGCTCGCCACGTCGATGTTGGCGGCATAACCACCCTCGCCCGCGGCTTTGGCCGGACCAAGGATCGCATCGACCAGCGCCTGCGGCCTGACTTGCCAGCGATAGAGCAGGAAGCAGGCCGTCGCGCTCTGGCGAACGAATTCGAACCAGCCGGCGCGCCAGGGCTCGGGAGCAACCTCGCCAACGACCTTGCCGCCTTCGATCTTCAGTTTGAGGAAGCTCGACGTATAGCGCCCCGCCTTGAAGACGAAGCTCTCGTCGAAGTCGTTGTGGACCAGGTTGACGACGATCAGGTCGGGCCGCCGCTGCACGACCTCGCGCTCGACCATCTGCAGATACTGGCTGAGTGGAGCGCCGGCGACACCGAAGCGCTGGACCTCGACGGGGCCCGCAGCAGCCAGCTTGGCGCCAACCGCTTCGGCGAAGCTCTTGTCGAACGGCACCTGCAACGCCTCGACGAAGCTGTCGCCGACGAAGGCGATGCGGGCGACGCCAGGCTTGCGCTCGACCGGATAGTCCGGCAGCGGCGAGTTCCAGCCCTGCACATTGATCCTGAATGGCGCCGCGATCTCGTCGCGCACCCGCCAAATGCCGCTCTGTCCCGGTTGGTAGCGCACCACCTCGTTGACGAAGGCGTTGCGCGGCACATCGCTCGCCGGCAGCACGAAGCGGAACAGCACCAGTTCGCAGAATAGCAGGAAGACGACGACGCTGCCGGCCGAGACCGCGAGATTGATCAGGCCGTTGCGCAGCCGGGACGGTGACGACGGCCTCATCCTAGCGCTATCCTTCCCGCGTCATTCCGGACAAGCGGCGAAGCCGCGCAGCTCCGGAATCCATCTTAGAGCGCCGGAGCCCTACGATGGATTCCGGCGTTCCGCTTCGCTGCGGCCGGAATGACGGCGCGGTGGTTTCAGACGGCGCCATCCTGACCTCGACTAGTCGATATCCTCGACTTCGACTGTCGTCCCGTAGACGCGCTGCGCCAGCGACGCCTCCATGAACGGGTCGAGATCCCCGTCGAGCACGTCGGACGGTGCCGTCGAGGAGACGCCCGTGCGCAGGTCCTTCACCAGCTGATAGGGCTGCAGCACATAAGAGCGGATCTGATGGCCCCAGCCGATATCGGTCTTGGAGGCCTGTTCGGCGTTCGCCTTCTCTTCCCGCTTCTTCAGCTCGGCCTCATAGAGGCGGGCGCGCAGCATGTCCCAGGCCTTGGCCCGGTTCTTGTGCTGCGAACGCTCCTGCTGGCAGGCTGCCACGATACCAGTCGGAATATGGGTGATGCGCACCGCCGAATCGGTCGTGTTGATGTGCTGACCGCCGGCGCCCTGCGCCCGGTAGGTATCGATCCGACAGTCAGATTCCTTGATGTCGATCACGATCCGGTCGTCGACCACCGGATAGACCCAGACCGACGCAAAGGAGGTCTGCCGCCTTGCATTGGAATCAAAAGGCGAGATCCGTACCAGCCGGTGCACGCCCGATTCCGTCTTCAGCCAACCATAGGCGTTGTGTCCCTTGAACTGCAGCGTGGCCGACTTGATGCCGGCCTGATCGCCATCCTGGTATTCCAGCATATCGACCTTGAACTTCCGCCGCTCGCCCCAGCGCCGATACATGCGCAGCAGCATCTCGGCCCAGTCCTGGCTCTCGGTGCCGCCGGCGCCGGGATGGATCTCGACATAGGTGTCGAGCATGTCGGCTTCGCCCGAAAGCAGCGTCTCGACCTGGCGGCGCGCCGCCTCGACCTCGACGGCCTTGATCGCCGCCTCGCCCTCGGAGACGGTGGCCTCGTCCTCTTCCATCTCGCCGAGCTCGATCAGCGTCAGCGCGTCGTCGAGCTCGCGCTCCAACTTGGCGATGCCGTTGATCTGGTCCTCGAGCGAAGTGCGCTCGCGCATCAGCTTCTGCGCGGTCTCGGCGTCGTTCCAGAAATCCGGACCTTCGGAAAGCGCGTTCAGCTCCGCCAGGCGTCGTTGTGCGACATCCCAGTCAAAGATGCCTCCTCAGCAGTCCAATCGACTGCTTGGCGTTGTCGAGTTGCGTTTGGATTTCGGGGCGCATGATCCTGGATCGAAGTCCTGTGCGAAAGAGCTGTCTGGGCGCTGGCATAGAAAGGATGCGCCACGCTGTAAATGCCCGGCCTTGGCTGGCCGGCGTTCAGAAGCCGCAGGCGAGGCAATGGCGCCCGCCATCATGGCGATATTCGGCTTGCCAGTGGTGCGGGTCGTTGATGTCCGCGTAGTCGAGTCCGGCCGTCAGCGTATAGCGTTTGCGAAAGGGCCGTTCGAGGATCACCAGCAGCTCGCAATGCAGAGGCCAGTCGCCGATCTCCGCGATCCGGTTGCCACGCGCCAGTTCCGCCCGCAGGATATCCCGCAAAGACGCGGCGAGCGCCGCCGCCTTGGCGGGGATGGGAGGGCTCAGTAGAGCCCGCCCGTGCCTGAGCCGACCGAGCGGCCGCCCGCCGGGGCAACGCTCATCGCCCCGCCCGTACCATCGGACGCGCCGATCACCGAATAGCTGTCCGGCGGCGCCGTGCCCGGCTTGAACGCTTCCAGGATGCCGCCCTCGCCGCCGGCGCGCATGCCGGTGCGCGGATCGACCCGGATCAGCTTGATGCCGGGCGGCACGCGGAATGGCGTCGCCGGCTTCTCCTTCAGCGCGACGGTCATGAAATCGCGGAAGATCGGTGCGGCATACTGGCCGGCGGTCGCCGAGTTGCCGAGCGATTTCGGCTTGTCGAAGCCCATATAGACGCCGACGGCAAGGTCGGGCGAGAAGCCGACGAACCAGACGTCCTTGGCGTCGTTGGTTGTGCCGGTCTTGCCGGCAAGCGGCTTGCCGACCGACTTCACTACCGTCGCGGTGCCGGCGTTGACGACGCCTTCCAGCATCGAGACCATCTGGTAGGCGGTCAGCGGGTCGAGCACCTGCTCGCGATTATCGACCAGGCGCGGCTCGCGCTGGTTCGCCCATTTATCGGCCTCGCAGCCCTCGCAGGTGCGCTGGTCGTGCTTGTAGATCGTCGCGCCCCAGCGGTCCTGGATGCGGTCGATCAGGGTCGGCCGGATGCGCTTGCCGCCATTGGCCAGCATCGAATAGGCCGCGGTCATCCGCATCACCGTGGTCTCGCCGGCGCCGAGCGCCATCGAGAGAACCGGCAGCATGTCGTCATAGATGCCGAAGCGGCGGGCATATTCCGCGATCAGCGGCATGCCGACATCCTTGGCGAGGCGCACCGTCATCAGGTTCTTCGAGAACTGGATGCCGTAGCGCAGCGTCCGTGGGCCGGTGAACTTGCCGTCATAGTTGCTCGGCGTCCACATCCCGAGGCCGCCGCCCTGGTCGACCTCGATCGGCGCGTCGAGCACGATGCTGGACGGGGTGTAGCCATTGTCGAGCGCCGTCGCATAGACGAAGGGCTTGAACGACGAGCCCGGCTGGCGCAGCGCCTGCGTCGACCGATTGAACTCCGACTGGTCATGCGAGAAGCCGCCGACCATGGCAAGCACGCGGCCCGAGAACGGGTCCATCACGGTGATCGCACCATTGACCTCGGGCATCTGGCGCAGACGGACCTGTCCGGGCTTGCCGTCGAGCGGTTCGACATAGACGACATCGCCCGGCGAGACCGCCTGCGAGACGCGGGTGCGCCGCGTCCAGCGGATGCCGTCCGGGCCGAGCGTCACCGTCTCGCGCTCCGGCCGGAGCTGGCCCGATGTCTCGCGCACAGGCTGCAAGCCGAGGCGGGCGCCGTCGCCGGCAACGTCGAGCACCACGGCGAGCCGCCACGGCTTGACGTCGCCGAGCACCGGCAACTCGCCGAGAGCGACGCCCCATTCGCGGCTCGACGCATCGATCTTCTGGATCGCGCCGCGCCAGCCGCGCGCCTCGTCGAAGCGCACGAGACCGTCGACCAGCGCCTTGCGCGCCATCAGCTGCATCTTCGGATCGACCGTGGCACGGACCGAGAGCCCACCTTCGAGCAGCTTCTTCTCGCCATAGCGATCCTGCAGCTCGCGCCGAATCTCCTCGGCGAAATAGCCGGCGGCGATCTGGTTCGGCGAAACCGTGCGCGGATTGACGCCGAGCGGCTGCTTCTTGGCAGCCTCGGCATCGGCGCGCTTGAGGAAGCCGTTCTCTCCCATGCGATCGAGCACGTAATTGCGTCGCTCGATCGCGCGTTCGCGGTTGCGGAACGGGTGCAGGTCGGTCGGTGCCTTCGGCAGCGCCGCAAGATAGGCCGCTTCCTGCGCGTTCAGCTCGTGCACCGACTTGCCGAAATAGTTCAGTGCCGCCGCGGCGACGCCATAGCTGCCCTGCCCGGGCGCCGGTGCGCCGAGATAGATCTCGTTGAGATAAAGCTCGAGGATCTTGTCCTTGGAGTAGGTCGACTCGATGCGCAGCGCGATCAGCGCCTCACGGATCTTGCGCTCGATGCTCTGTTCGGAGCCGACCAGGAAGTTCTTCGCCACCTGCTGGGTGATGGTCGAAGCGCCCTGCGGGCGGCGGCCGGAAGCACGATTGCGGAAGTTCGAGATCGCGGCGCGGGCGAGGCCCTCGGGGTCGACGCCGAAATGCTTGTAGAAGTTCTTGTCCTCGGCCGAGAGGAAGGCGTCGATGATCAGCTTCGGCACTGCCTGAATCGGCAGGTAGAGCCGGCGCTCACGCGCAAACTCAGCGATCAGGCTGCCGTCGCCGGCATGGACGCGGCTCATCACCGGCGGCTCGTAATTCCGCAGCTGCGCCGAATCGGGCAGGTCCTTGGAGTAGTGCCAGATCACGCCGGCCGCACCCGCGACGCCGATGACGAAGAGGATCGTACCGGCGGCGAACGCCCATCCGAAAAGGCGCAGTATGAACCGCATCGAGAATTTTGACCTCGGCTAGCGGCAGCGGCAGCGCCCTCCCCCTTTGGCGTCGCACCGTGCCCGGCTGATCTTGAACTCGTCTCTATATCATGGCGGACATGGCGGAACCGTGGCTTTACGACCACAAATCGCCATCTTCGACCACTCCGCCGTCAAGGCTTGCTCTGCGCAGCCTTGCCCGGTGTCTGCAGGCGTTCGAAATACTGGTCGACGGCCTGTTGGACAGCCGCCGCCGCCTGGTTGCGCCAGCCCTCGGAAATCAACAGCTCGGCGTCCTTGGGGCTCGACATGTAGCCGAGCTCGATCAGAACCGACGGCACATCGGGAGCGGTCAATACGCGAAAACCTGCAGAACGCAACGGAACCTTGTGCATCCTGACCGAGCCGCCGAGCCGCTCGACCAGATTTCGTGCGAAGATCGTCGAGAAGCTGCGGGTCTCGCGCTTGGCGAGATCCATCAGAATGCCGGCGACGTCATGCACGTCCTCGCCCGAATCAAGGCCGGCAACGGCATCGGCCTGGTTCTCCTTCGCCGCCAACCGCGCCGCCTCGGCGTCGCTCGCGCGCTCCGAGCCGGTATAGATGGTAGCACCACGCACATCCTGAGCTTGCGCCAGCGAATCGGCATGGATCGAAATGAACAGGCTGGCCTCGACTCCGCGCGCGATACGGACACGATCGCCCAGCGAGATGAAGGTATCGTCCGAGCGGGTCATGATCACCCGGTAACGCCCTTGCGCCTCGAGCTGCTCCTTCAGCTTGAGCCCGAAGGCGAGCACCACCGCCTTTTCGGCGATCGCAGCAACCTGAGTACCCGGATCGATGCCGCCATGCCCGGGATCGATCACCACGATGCGGCGCGAATCGCCCTCGGCCTTGCGCTCGACCGGAATGCTCGGCAGCTGTGCCTTGGCAGCTGCCTCTCGAGCAAGCGCAGCGAATTCCTCGCGGCTTGTCCGCTTCAACTCGACCGTGAGCTCGCCAAAGCCGCCGCGTTGCGGCTTGACGGAGACGCTCGCCACCATCGCCGGCTGCGCCAGGTCGAGGATGATGCGGGCACGATCGGCCATGAACAGGCCGTAGCGGAAACCGGAGACAAAACCGGCCGACTTGCGGCCCTGCTTCGGCTCGATCTGGAAATTGATCGACGGCAGGTCGACGATGACGCGATCGGGGCCCGCCATCACGGTCGCGCTCGCGGTCACCGGTCGCGACAATGTCAATGTCAGCCGAACCGCATCGCCCTGGGCTTCGATCCGCGCATCGGTGGCGACCGGAAAGTCGCTGGCGCCGCGGCCGGCCGGATTCGCCGCCGCAGCGGCCGCGAGCAGGCAGCCCAGCGTCGCAACCAAGGCGAAACGCCATGCCAGCATGGCGATGCAGCCCATGCGCGCACCAGAAAGGCGAAGCCCGTGCAGCAGGAGAAAGCTCCTCGATTCGCTCGCTCGACGCTTAACGAAGGTTAACCATAGCGCCGCCATTCGTTGACAACCCGTTACCATGCAGGGCCAGCGCCGGGAACCGCCCGCCAAAACTTGGCCACTGTTAACGCGCTTGCAAAAATGCATCGCCTGTCTGTAATGGAGATGGTTGCAACGCGAAGGCTACCGCAGCGCACAAGCTGGGCCATCCAAGCCTGCCAGCGCCCTGCGAAACAGCCGAACGACCGGGTCGGTCAAACCGATCCGCGCCGGCGCGGAGGCAGTCAACAACGGAATCGTCCGCGGACGAGCTTGCGCCAGGCAGCAATCGGCGCCGGTCTTCTTGTCCGCGAGCGTGTCAAACGCGGTGTGCCTCGCTTCTAGAGGTGCGCTGTAGGTCAAAGGTCAGATGTCGGGGCAAACGACGCCGCTTTCCCTTTCGGTGTTTCGTCGAGACCTTTCAGGTGGCGACGGGCTTTTTGCCCGCCCCGCCGCTCGCTCCCGTCGTCGTCTCTTGATCGAATTCCTTCCCCTGCAACATGCCGGCCTCAGCCGGCTTACGCGCGGCGCCCCTGCCCGCGGCCGCGGATTCGCATCCGCAGCCCGGCGGATTGCCAAGGCCGCCGCGCCAATGGATTTGTCCCATGGCCAACAAGATGCTTATCGATGCCACCCACCCGGAAGAGACCCGGGTCGTGGTGTCCCGCGGCTCGCGCATTGAAGAGTTCGATTTCGAATCTGCCAGCCGCAAGCCGCTCCGCGGCAATATCTATCTGGCGAAGGTGACGCGGGTGGAGCCGTCGCTCCAGGCCGCCTTCGTCGAATATGGCGGCAATCGCCACGGCTTCCTCGCCTTCTCCGAAATCCACCCGGATTACTATCAGATCCCGATCGCCGATCGGCAGGCGCTGCTCGCTGAGGATGCTCGCGCCGAGCGCGAGGAAGAGCGCGACGAGGAAAAGCGCGAGCGCCGCGGCCGCCGTGGCCGCCGCGATCGTGACGGCCGCGACAACCGTGCCAAGCGCACCGCCGAGAGCGGCGAGACTGTCAGCGCCGAGGTCGAGGGTGGCAATGGTCATGTCGAGACTGACGGCAAGGAAGCTGCGATGGTCAACGAAGGCGCGCCGGCTTTCGGCGACTCCTTCGCCCCGGCCGTCGCTGAATCCGACAGCGAGACCGTCGTCGAGAACGCTGCGCCGCTGACCTTCGAGACCACTGAGGCTCCCGTATCAGAAGAAAGCGGCGAGGAGACAAAGGCACGCCGGCCGTCGCATGACGACGAGAGCGGCGACGACGAGAACGGCGGCGAAGAAGCCCAGGAAGAGCCCGAGCAGCTCGGTGGCGGCGACGCCCTCGACGACATCGCCGAGCGGCCGCACCGCCATTCGCGTCGCCAGTACAAGATCCAGGAGGTGATCAAGCGCCGCCAGATCATCCTGGTTCAGGTCGTCAAGGAAGAGCGTGGCAACAAGGGCGCCGCCCTCACCACCTATCTCTCGCTCGCCGGCCGCTATTCCGTGCTGATGCCGAACACCGGCAAGGGCGGCGGCATCTCGCGCAAGATCACCAACGCCGAGGACCGCAAGCGCCTGAAGGAGATCGCCCAGGAGCTGGAGGTGCCGGAGGGGATGGGCATCATCCTGCGCACCGCCGGCGCCTCCCGCACCAAGCCGGAGATCAGGCGCGACTACGAATATCTGATGCGAATGTGGGAGAGCGTGCGCGAGCTCACGCTCGGCTCGGTCGCCCCGGCGCTGGTCTATGAGGAGGGCAACCTCGTCAAGCGCTCGATCCGCGACCTCTACAACAAGGACATCGACGAGGTTCACGTCGCCGGTGAGAATGCCTATCGCGAGGCGAAGGACTTCATGCGCATGCTCATGCCGAGCCATGCCAAGAGCGTGAAGCCCTATCGCGAGCAGACCCCGCTCTTCGCCGCCTTCGGCGTCGAGAGCCAGCTCGACGCGATGTTCTCGAACACGGTGACGCTGAAGTCGGGCGGCTACATCGTCATCAACCAGACCGAGGCGCTGGTCGCGATCGACATCAACTCCGGGCGCTCGACCCGCGAGCACAACATCGAGGACACTGCCCTCAAGACCAATCTCGAAGCGGCGGAGGAGATCTCCCGCCAGCTGCGCCTGCGCGACCTTGCCGGTCTCATCGTGATCGACTTCATCGACATGGAGGAGAACCGCAACAATCGTGCGGTCGAGAAGAAGCTGAAGGAGTGCCTGAAGAACGACCGGGCCCGTATCCAGGTCGGTCGCATCTCCGCCTTCGGCCTGCTCGAGATGTCGCGCCAGCGCATCCGCACCGGCGTGCTCGAGAGTTCCTCGGTGCCCTGCCCGCACTGCGCAGGCGCCGGCCTCGTCCGCTCGACGCCGTCGATCGCGCTGCAGATCCTGCGTGCGCTCGAGGAGGCATTGATCAAGAGCGCCTCGCATAATCTCGAGGTCCGCACGCGGCCGGAAGTCGCGCTCTACGTGCTCAACCAGAAGCGCGCGCATCTGCGCGACCTGGAAGAGCGCTTCAACATCGCCATCACCGTCTCGGCCGACGCCGCCCTGCTCGGCACACGCTATTTCGAGGTCGAGCGCGGCGAGTTCGTCGGCAACGAGAACCGCGTCGTGCCGGTGTCGAGCATGCGCGCCGAGGCGATCGTCGACGAGCCGGAGGAAGAGGACGTCGTCGAGGTCGAAGTCGAGGTTGCGAGCGAGGCCGAAGGCGAGAGCGAGGCCGCGCCGCGCCCCGCTGCCGAAGGCGAAAGCCAGGAGAGCCGCGACGGCCGTCGTCGGCGCCGCCGTCGTCGGCGGCGGCGCGGTGGCGAGCGCGATAGCCAGGGCCAGCTGGTGGAAGGCGCTGCCGACGAGTCCGATGACCAAGACGACGAGGGCAGCGATGACGACGCGGTCGGCGAGTCGGACGATGCCGCTCCTGGCCCTGGCGCAGTCCCACTCGAGGAACCGGCCACCCCGGTGATCGAGACCCCTGCGCCCGAGCCGGAAGCTGGTGCCAAGCCGAAGCGCCCCCGCCGTGGCCGCGCCAAGAAGGCAGACGCCGAAACAGAAGCGGAAGTCGTGGTGGCCGAAACCGCCAAGGCTGTCGCCCCCTCGGACGAGACGGTCGCCGAGCCGGTCGAGAAGCCGAAGCGCAGCCGCTCGCGCAAGAAGGTCGTGCCGATCACCGAGGACGGCATCGCTGCCGCTCCGGCCGAGCCGGTGACCGCGCCCAAGCCGACCAAAGCCGCAGCTCCTCAGCCGGAGCCTGTTGCCGAGGAGCCGCCTACCCCGCCCGCCCCGCGCGTGATCGAGGAACCGGTCGCGGTCGTGCTGACGCCGCCCGACCCGGACCGGCCGAAGCGCGGCGGCTGGTGGAACAAGCTGGCCGGACGCAAGTAGAAATCAGGGCCGCTGCGAGCAATCGCGGCGGCCTTTTTCTATTGGACAGCAGGGGTCAAGGCGCCAACTCGTTGTTTATCTGAAACGGCTGTGAGGCGGCCGCCCGATGAGTTTCCGCCCGCGGGCGGAAACGGCAGGATGCAGAGAGTGTTGGGGAGTTGGTGATGCCGATCCGAGCGCTTGATCACATCCAATTGGCAATGCCTGAGGGCGAGGAGGAACAGGCTCGTGCCTTCTATGATAATTTGCTGGGGATGCCGGAGGTTCCTAAGCCCGACAACCTTCGCGCCAGAGGCGGCTGCTGGTTTGAAAGCGGAAAACTTAAGGTTCATCTCGGCGTCGATCCCGACTTTAAACCCGCGCGAAAAGCTCACCCTGCTTTCATTGTAGATGGATTGGATGACCTCGTTAGAACGCTATCGAGCGCTGGCTACCGCGTCGTCGAGGATGAACCGCTTGCAGGCTACAATCGGCGATACGTTTCTGATCCATTTGGGAACCGTATTGAGTTGATGGAGCCGATATCGGGATCCGCGTCGATAGCGAACGTCCGCAACGGATTGTGAGCTGACTGTCCTGCGAGTTCTCCGGCGTCCCTCCGAAGTCGGCTCCGTGATCGCTTTTCTGACTGCCGCCAATAAGTGGTCGATCAAGCTTTTTTCGTGATGGGGAGGAAGGAATGCGCCCGCCGCGAAGCCGTGAACGCCTGCTGGTGAGGGCGATCGCCTGCGCCGGCCTTCTCGGTCTTGCCTGGCTCGCCCAGCAGATGATCGGCTGGCTCGGCGTCGGCCTCACCGGCCTGTTCACCCTCTTCGTCGCGGTGCGTTACGAACTGGAGGGCAACCTGCCGGTCGGCCCGCAGATGACGCCCGACCTCTATGCCAGCCAGTTCCGCAAGCACGGCCGCGAGCGCGCCGCCGAACGCGCTGGACAGCGCCATGAATGGGCAGGCCAGCTCTCCGCCGCCCGTCTCGCCGCCGGCATGGGCGGCCTGCTGGTGCTGATCGGCTTCGGCTTCTTCTTCATGCTGGAATTTGGCCACCAGCCCGGGTGAAACTACCCGGCCCGGTCGAGGTTCACTCGGCCGCCGGAACCAGCGGCGTCGGTGGCGGCACGGCCGCGATCGCCGCCGCGCCAGCCTTGCCGCCGCCCTCGCGCACGGTCACCGCATTCGAGGCGAACGGCACCTCCGCCTCGTTCAGCCCGCGATAGACCCGCTTCAGCGCCTCGCGCTGCAGCATCGAGGCCTGGTTCGGCTTGCCGGTGAATTTCAGCCTGATCACGATCGCCGAATCGGTGATGTCGGCAACGCCCTGCATCTTGAGCTGAGCGATGAAATGCGGCCCGTATTCGGGATCCTCCATCAGCGCCAGCCCGACCTTCTTGATGGTCTTGCGTGCTTTCTCGATGTCGGCCGAATGGTCGAGGCGGACGTTGAACTTCACCGTCGCCCAGTCGCGGCTGGCATTGGTCAGCGACTGCACCTGGCCGAAGGGCACGGTGTGGATCTGCCCGCTCTGGTGGCGCAGTTGCATCGAGCGCAGCGATATCTTCTCGACCGTGCCCTTGAGGCGGCCGGTATCGACATATTCGCCGACACGGAAGGCGTCCTCGAGCATGAAGAAGAAGCCGGAGACGATGTCGCGCACCAGCGCCTGCGAGCCGAAGGAGATGGCGAGGCCGAGAATGCCGAAGCCCGCCAGCAGCGGCCCGATATCGACGCCGAGCCGCGACAGCAGCACCAGTCCGGTCAGGGCAAACACGGCGGTGAGCACGACGCCGCGCAGCACCGGCAGCACGGTCGCGAGCCGCGACGGCACATGATCGTGCGCGACCGCATCCTCGTCGCCCGGCAGGCTCGCCACGGGCTTCGGGGTATAGGCGTCGAAGAAGCTGCGCAGGAAGACGATCGCCACCCAGCCGCCGAAGGCGAGTACGGCGACGCCGCCAGCCTGGCGCATCAGCACGGTGAACTGATCGGAGCTGACGCCGAACAGGAAACCAGCCCAGAGCCGCGCCAGCAAATAGAAGCCGCCGGCCCAGATCGCACCGCCCGCCGCAGCGCGCAGGGCATGGCCGATTGCGAGCGAGAGCGGCGCGGTCTCGCCCATCGCCGCCGCATGCGCCTGCCGGCAGGCCATCAGGCTGGTGATGCCGACGGCCAGGATCGGCGCCAGCACGATGATGAACTGCGTCAGTGCGGCTGCCTCGGCCCAGCGCGCCCCACCCTCCATCATCGAGGATGCATTGCCGACCATCCAGATCAGCACGGCGAGCGCGGCATAGAGCCACCCCGTCGTCAGCGCGATCACGCGGCGCGCCGTCCCGGGCTCATGCGCTGAACCGAGGATGAGCGCCGCCAGATCGTGCCGCGCATCGATGAACCACCAGACCTTGAACAAGGTCGAGACAATGCCGACCAGAGCGAACAGCCCGACAACGGCTCCGGGGCCGGTGGCATGCTGGATCGACACCGTCGCCGTCAGCAGGACGGGGGTGAGAATGCCGAAGAAGATCAGGAATTTGAAAGCCCGTTCGGCCCGCGGCAGCGGCATGAGCCGACGTTCCGAGGCGCCGGGAGCGAGCAGGAAGCGTCCGATGATCAGATATCCGGCGCCGATGGTGAGGCCGTTGGCGATCGTGCGCAGCATCATATGGGCGAGGTCGGGCTCCGGCAGCCAGAATCTGCGCACCGCATGCAGCACTGCGAGCCAGAGCCCGAGCGTCGCCAGATCCTGCAGCAAGCCCCAGGATGACGCGATCAGGCGCGGCGTGAATTCCGGTCCCTCTGGCCGCAGCCGGCGTGTGAACCAACTTTTGGTCACGAGCCGGAACAGCCCGGCCACAGTGAGCGCGAGGAAAAGACCAATTGCGAGCCGCCAGCCTGCTGAGAGCCCGCTTGCGCCGTTGCGGTTCTGCGCCCAGGCGCTACGCCAGGCATCCGGTATCTGGGCAAGGCGCGGTACGGCCCCGAGGCCCTGCGACACCCCATCGACGAAATGATCCCAGAAGGCTTCGGCCGGGGTTTCATGCTCTGCCGGAGCGTTGCTCGACGATGGCGGCAGCGCTGCACCAGCCACTGCAGATGCCTGTGCTGCAGGAGCGGCAGCTGCCTCGCCCTTGCCGGCGATCCTGATCTCGACTTTTCGCCCTCCGGCTGACAGGGCATCGACCAGCTTGCGCACCGTCTCGGGCGTCTCATCGCCGCGCAGGGTCAGCACCGGCGATGAATCCGCCTTGGCATGCTGTGCCGCCACCGGGCCCGCGGCAACACCGGCCGACAGCGCCGCCGCGCACAACGCCAGGGCTTTCAGCCAGTTCCGCATTGCGACCATGTCCTGCCCCCAAGCCGGATCAGATTGAGTCCACCGCTTCGCCTTGGCAAGCACTCGCTTCAGCGTGCCTTCAGCCAGCGCCCCATGCGCGCGACCGCCTCCTCGCATTCGGCCAGCGAACCGGCGAAGGAGAGCCTGACCGTCCGCGCGCCGCGTCCCTCGTCGAAATCGAGCCCGGGCGTGATCGCGACGCCGGCATTCTCCAGAGCATCCCGGCAGAAGCTCATGGAATCGTTCGAATATCGCCCGATATCGAGATAGATGTAGAAGGCGCCATCGACAGGCAGGAAATCTCCGAACCCGATCTCCGGCAGCGCCTTGAGCAGATAAGCACGATTCTCGGCATAACCGGCCTTGATCGCCTCGCATTCCTCGGTCGCGTCGAAGGCCGCCTCGCCGGCGACCTGGCTCAGCATCGGCACCGAGATCGAGAAGTTCTGCTGCAGCCGCTCGATCACGCGCACCAGGCGCTCCGGCACCACCAGCCAGCCGACACGCCAGCCGGTCATACAATAGTACTTCGAGAAGGAATTGACGATGATCGCGCCTTGATCGGCGGCGAGCGCCGTCGTCGCCGGCCGCTCATAGGTCAGGCCGTGATAGATCTCGTCGGAGATGTACCAGAGCCCGAGCCTCCGGCATTCGGCCGCGACAGCTGCGATCGCCTCCGGCGCCATCACCACGCCGGTTGGGTTGGCCGGGCTCATCGTCAGCACGCCGGCGAGCGGCTTCTCGGCATGAGCCCTGGCGATCAGCTCCGGCGTCAGCGCATAGCGCGTCTCCGGTCCGACCGGAATCGCAACCGGCTCGAACCCGAGCGCGATCAGGATGTTGCGATAAGCCGGATAACCCGGCGCCGTGATTGCGATGCGCGCACCCGGTTCGAAACAGGCGAGGAAACTCAGGATGAAGCCGCCGGAGGAGCCGGTTGTGACGACGACGCGCTCGGCCGGCACCTCGACGCCGTAGCGCTCGCGATAATGCCGGGCGATCCGGGCTCGCAGCGAGCCGATGCCGAGCGCCTGGGTATAGCCGATGCGGCCATCCTCCAGCGCCCGCGCCGCAACCGCCCGGATGCTGGCCGGCGTCGCCGCCGAGGGCTGGCCGACCTCCATATGCACGACCGAGCCGCCGCGCCGCTCGATCGCCTCGGCCGCGTTCATCACGTCCATGACGATGAAGGGCGAAACGGCCTGAGCCCGCTGGGCGGGCCTCGGCGCCAGCGGCAGGCCGGTAGCGGCAATGGTCATGGCAGCCTCGATAATCGTCACGTTGCCCGAGCCATGCCTCGCGAGCGCGCCGACCGCAAGCGGCTAGAGATCGAGGCTGGCCTGTCGCAAAGGCAGGGCCCGCGCACTCTCGCCGGAGCGCAGCTCGCTATGACGCACGATCGCGGCGCTCATGCTGACCCGGTAGCGTTCGCTCAGCGCGCTCGCATCCAGCAGGCGCACTGCCGGCGTGTCCGGGATCAGGAACGCCGCCGCATAGCGCCGCGCCTGATACTCCATCGACCGGAGCTTCGCCGAGACCCGCTCGGCCCGGCTGCCGGCCGGCGCGCGGTTGAGATTGCCGTCATGGCCGAGCAGTGCATGGCCGACCTCGTGCGCCACCGTCATCAGCGCCCTGCCCTCGCCGCGCTCGGCGGCCTGGAACACGCTCTCCCGAATCAGCAGCCGCTTCTCCAGCGAATCCCACTGCGCTTCGGCCTCGCCAAGCGAGCCATCGGGTACACGCTCATAGGCGAACTCCGGGTAGCGTGTCTTGAGCCTGGCCAGCAGCGTCATGGCATCGACGGCCTCATCGTCGGCAAAGCCGAGCCCGCGCCGATGCGCCAGAGCGCGGGCGTCGATCTGGGTGTCGGTGAGGAAGGCATGGCGCATCGGCAGGCCTCCTGAGCCCGCCGATCATAGCCCTCCTGCCATGTCGCCTCAATGAAGGCAGCGCGCTTTCCGTTCGACCGGAACCGGCCGAACGACAAGAATTCTCGCCACTTACGAGAGACCTCAGCTCGCCAGGATCGCCTCGACGATCTCCTGCACGTTGAGCGCCTCCTCCAGCGTCGCGAGTTGATGAGCCTCTCCGCGGGCCAGCTTCGCCACACCTTCGAGCTGCCGCTTCAGCGCGACCGGGCGCGCCTCGAGCTGTGTCAGCGCATCGGGAGCACGCCGCCAGGAACCGTCCGACTGGCGCTGCTCGGCCAGCGACCAGTCGCAGAGCCTGACCGCTCCGCCCTCGCCTTCCAGCACCCAGATGTTGTGATCGTCCTTCTGGGTTGTGCCGACGCTGCCGGTAAGCGTCACCGGGATGTCGCCGGCCATCAATCGCGCCTCGATCCGGCGCTCCGACTTGCCCGCCTCCGGGAAGGAAGCGCTCGCCTGCAGGCCGTGCAGCGCCCCGCCGAGCCGGCGGCTCAGGAAGAGGAAATGCGAGACGACCTCGCGCGTAAAGCCGCCTTGCTCGCGCCGGTCGAGCCACCCCGCCGCATCGGCCTGCCAGGAGCGCGGCCAGGTCGCGAAGGCGACCTCGATCGAGATCCGCCTGTTGCCACCGACAGGCCCGGTCTTGATCCAATCCTGCAATTGCGCGATCGCAGGCGAAGAGGCGAAGGGGAAGTTGACCGCGCCGCGCGCTGCCGCCTCGGCGACAAAAGCGCGGGAATCGGCCACGTCGATCGCGAGCGGCTTTTCGCAGAACACGCTCTTTCCAACAGTGAGCGCGGCGCGCGCATGGCCGAGATGGGAGGCCGGCGGCGAGGCGATGTAGACGCAATCGCTCGCCGCGATCACTGCAGCGGCATCGGCAACCCGCGCCACCTGCGGCAGCTCCTGCGCGATCCGCGCCATCGCCTGCCCGGACGGATCCCAGATCCCGGCGGCGCGCACGAGCTCGGGCGCCTGCGCCAGGATCGCGCGCAGCATGCGTTCGCCCATGATGCCGGCGCCGATCAAGCCGATGGAAACGGGTTCGTACATGGGAGTTCTCTCATCGCGAAGGGAGGAACGCCGCATAGCAGCTCGGCGGCGGACGCGGCTAGCCCGCCAGGCGCTCGCCGCTCTCGCCCAACTCGACCCGGTTCCGGCCCGAGGCCTTGCCGGCATAGAGCGCCGCATCGGCACGGCGATAGAGATCGACGGCCGTCTCCTGCCCGTCGAAGCCGACGGCCCCCATGCTGACCGTGATGTATTGCGCCGTCGGCGACGCGGCGTGCTCGATCCTGAGCTCGGCGATCGCCTGTGCCACCTGCTCCAACCGATCCTGCGCTTTCTCCGGCGTGGTGTCGTAGAGGAACAGGCCGAACTCCTCGCCACCGAGCCGCCCGACAATATCCATCGGCCGGCGCAGCGTGCCGTCAATGGCGCGGGCGATCAGGGCCAGCGCAATGTCGCCGGCCTGATGGCCGTAACGGTCGTTGTAGCGCTTGAAATGGTCGACATCGAGCACTGCGAACACGACTGGCACGCGGTCACGCCGCGCCTGCAGCAGCGCCATGGCGACATGCTCCTCGAAGCCGCGCCGGTTGGCGATCCCGGTCAGCGGATCCGACATCGCCCGGTTGTGCAGCATGCGGCGCAGCAGGAACTGGTCGCGCTCGGCCCGCTCGCGCAGCCAGGCCCCGACCGCGCTGACGAAAACGGCGAAGAACAGCAGGATCGACAGCCGACCATGTTCAGCCAGTTGCGCCGGCTCGAGCATGACGAAGCCGAGCACGGCGGTGAACAGGGCGATCGACAGGGCGACGCTGAGGCTCTGCAGGAAGGTCAGCCCGATGGGCAAGAACACCGCGGCGATGATCACGAGCTGGGCGATGTCCGCCTGCGGCAGGCCGCGCAGCTTGTACATGTTGGCGATGAAGGCGCAGGTCACGCCGATCAGCACCAGCGCCAGCATGGTGAGATGGTGAAAGGAGCGGGCGTGCCGGTTGCGGCGCACGATCCAGACCAGCCGCAGGATCACGGCGAGCGTACCCAGCCGGAGCGCGATGGCGAGCTCGACCAAGCCATCGCCGCTTGCGATCATGGCGAAGTTGTCGAGCCGCGTCAGGTCGAGCCCGATGAAGGTCAGCCAGATGCCGAGCGCCGTGATCAGGCAGACCAGCGTGCTGCTGCGCTGACCGGCGCGCATGTGCTGTCGGTACTCACGTTCCAGCACGGGCTCGAAGCCGAGGCCATCGAAGCTGCGCGCCGGCGCCGCGCCGCTCGGCGCTTCGCTCGCCGGTTCGGCGTGCCTGGATATGGGATCGTGGCGTGGGGCGTGCACGCGCAGGAAGGTGACCGCGAGAAGCTAATTTCGCTTTGACACATCGCTGGCGACACACAGCTTTCGCCGCACAGGGTTTCGCGTCCCTGTTCGCAATCCAGTGCATTTGAGTCAGAAGACGGACCCGGCCAAGAATGGGGGTGGATCAACGAGGCGATGAAAGCGCTTATGCTCTGAAGCCATCACAGGAAGCCGATCCAGCGCCCGGCGATCAGTACGCAAAGCCAGAGCGCGGCCGACAGGGCGGCAAGCAGGCGCACCCTCAAGCCGATTTCGCCGCCGGTCAGCACCGGCTTCAAACCACGGTGCTGGAGCATGATATTGGCCAGCGCCAGCGCGAGCAGGCCGAGCTTGGCGAGGAAGGCGCTGTTGCCGAGATATTCGCCCGGCTTCACCGTGAACAGCCAGAAACCGGTCGCGAGTGCGAGCGCAAGGCCGCACGCCGCCGTCCGGATCAGGACCGGCCCGATCAGAGGGAGCGCAGAAGCGCGCAAGATCCCCATCAGTCTGAGATCGAGCGGCAGGATCGACCCGAGCAGGAGGCCGATGCCGAGGATATGCGCCGCGTTGACGAGGAGATAGGCCGTGCCGGAGCGCTGCAGCAGCACGGCCCCCGGCCAGCTGCCGAGCCAGTCGACGAGAACAGACACGGCGCTCAGTTCGTCCGGATCCGCTCCGGATACATGTCGTAGTTCTTACCGCCGATGGTGATGCGCACAGCTTTCATCTGCTTCTTGCTCGCATCCTGATGGCGGTTGCCGAGCACGGTGATGGCATCTCCGGGCTTGGCGGTCTCGGCGGTGAAATTCGCTCGCGCCGTCTGGCTCGGATTGCCGAGATCGATCTGCCAGACGACGCCGTCCGCGGCGGCGACCTGCAATGTCGGATGCGGCGGCGCCATCGAGATCGAGCGGATCGTGCCCTTGAGCTCGCTTTGCTCGTCCACGGCCCAGCCCCAGCCATGATGCGCCCATGCCGGCAGGGCGAATACCGCAGCGGCCACGCCACAAAGCAGAGCGCGCCGGCCGATCGCAGAATTGACCATCGCCAAACCCTCCTGGCTTTACAAAACGATAGGGAGGCTAGCCCGATGCCGCCCCCCTGTCGCCGCCAAAGCGGATCAAACCTGCGTTAGCCGGCGCGGGCGACCTGGCGCCGGTTGCGCTATGACTGCTGCGTGATTCCCTAGGAAGGAAGCTCAGGCCGTGGACATCTTCGACAGGTTGAAAACCGCCGCCGCCTCGGCTTGGACGTCCTATGTCGAGCACGATTTCGTGCGGCAGATGGGCGACGGCTCACTGCCCGAGGCGGCGTTCCGGACCTATCTCGTCCAGGATTATCTCTTCCTGATCCAGTTCGCCCGCGCCTATGCGCTGGCGACCTATAAGAGCCGCAACCTCGCCGACATGCGTGCCGCCAAGGCCGGGCTCTCGGCCATCCTCGACCTCGAGATGGACCTGCATGTCCGGCTCTGCGAGCGCTGGGGCCTGTCGCCCGCTGATCTGGAGGCGGCGCCCGAACATCAGGCGACCGTCGCCTATACCCGCTTCGTGCTCGATTGCGGGCAGGCTGGCGATCTGCTCGACCTGCACGTGGCGCTTGCACCCTGCGTCGTCGGCTATGCCGAGATCGGCGCCCGCCTCGCCGCGGATATCGGCCCAGCGCTCGCGACCCATCCCTATCGCGATTGGATCGGCGAATATGCCGGAGAAGCCTATCAGCAGGTCGCCCGCGACGCCCGCCGCCATCTCGACGCGCTCGCAGCGCGCGCCATGACGGAAGTTCGCTTCAACGAGCTCGCCGCCCTGTTCGGCCAGGCCTCAAGGCTGGAGGCCGATTTCTGGCAGATGGGGCTGGAGGCGACGGCGACGGCTGCAAGCTAGCAGCGAAGGTCCATACGGCCGCCCCATGCGCCCGATGCAGGCCTGTCAGCCCATCACCGGCCTCGACTGCTCCCCTGCATTGCCGGAAGACCAGTTCAACGTCGCGATCCCTTGGCTCCGCCTCTTCAGGTGCCAGAGGGCATAAGCCTGCGTCGACGAGGCCGGGGGACCTGGTTTGAAGCTGCCATTGTGGGGGAGCGCCTTGAGCGCGACTCTCCTCGTGCAAGTCGTGAGTTCGTTCGCCGCTGCCGCGATCCCGCTGCTGGGGCCGATCCTGACGCTGCGCTGGGGCCTGGCGCCTGAAAACATCGGCTATGTCTCCGCTGTCGTCTCGGTCGGGATTTGCTGGTTTCTGGCCTGCGGCGGCCCGATGCTGGATCATCACGGCCCCATCCGCACGTTGCAGCTCGGCCTGATCTTCGTCGCCGCGGGTCTCGCGCTCCTGTCGCAGCCGGCCATTTCGCTCGGGCTGGCCGGGGCCCTGCTCGTGGGCCTCGGGTTGGCGCCCAACACGCCGGCCGGCAGCCAGGTCCTGATGCGCGCAGCGCCGGCCGAGCATCGCACGCTGATCTTCTCGATCAAGCAGGCGGGCGTGCCGCTCGGCGGGGCGATTGCCGGTGTTGCCGTCGCGCCTTTGGTCCTAGCGTTCGGCTTCATCGGCGCGGTTTCGGCCATCATTGCCGTCGTGCTTGCCTGCACCGTGCTGGTTCAGGTCTTTCAACCGCGGCTCGATGCGGAAAAGGGGCCACGGAACCGGGGCTGGCCCCGCCTGTTCCTGTCGCCGTCGTCGTTGACGAGAGCGGCGCGGATCATCATCGCCCATCCGGGCTTGCCGATGCTCACCGCGATCGGCGTGTCGTTCTCGATCACGCAAGCCTGCATCACCGCCTTCACCGCGACCTACATGGTCATCCAGCATGGCGCGAGCCTGGCCCAGGCCGGGCTCTATATGTCGGTGCTGCTGGCGACGAGCACGGTCGCGCGCATCGTCTTCGGCTGGCTGGCGGATCGGTTGGGATCGGGCTTGCTGCTCCTATCCGTTCTGGCGCTGGCCGCGGGCGGCGCAATCCTGCTGCTGGTGTGGTCGGCAACGGCAAGCCCCTGGCTGGTCTATGGCTGCATGGCGCTGGTCGGAGCGACATCGATGGGCTGGAACGGGGTTCACATGGCCGAGCTCGCCAGGGCTTCGCCGCCTTCGATCATTGGCGACGTCACGTCGAGCGCCAGCCTGTTCGGCTTCATCGGCTCGATCTGCGGACCGCTGGTGTTCGCCATGGTCGCCAGCAGGACCGGAAGCTTCACCTGGCCCTTCATTCTTGTCGCCGGTCAGTTGATCGCCTTTGGAGCATTCGCTCTCGCCATCAAGGTCGCTCCTCGATCGCATAGGTGAGAGACGGAACGCGTTCGAAGCGCGAGCAGTTCGCACTCAACGTCCAACTCACAGCAACTGACGTTCGATACCGCTCCAGCGCCGGACCGTCGGCAGCGAAAAGCAGACCCTCGGCAATATCTACGACCTTGGCAGTAGGCCGGCCTGTGCTAGCCTAGATTTAGAGCGGAACAAAAAACCGCCATCGGCTCCGCCGTTGAAACCTTCGGCGCAGCCGACCATGCAGGGAGGTGAATGCGATGCGGAAGGCATTAATGGCCGCCGTTGCGGCGTGCGCTTTGATTGCGGCCAGCGGTACCGGCCAGGCTCAGGAAAAACTCAAGATCGGCATGCTGGCGACGCTTTCGGGCGCGCTGACGTCGGGCGGCGAGGACGGGGTCCGCGGTGCTCAGGTCGCCCTGAAGCAGCGCGGCGGCAAGATCGCCGGCCGCGAGGTCGAGTTCATCATCGCGGCGACTGACGCCAGTCCGGACTCGGCGCTCCGCGCCGCGCGCAAGCTCGTCGAGCAGGACAAGGTCCAGCTCATCCTCGGCCCGCTCTCGGGCTCCGAGGGCATCGCGATGCGCGACTACTCGAAGACGGTTCCCAACGTCACCGTCGTCGACGCGTCTTCGGGCGCGCTCGAGACCACCTACGTCAATCCATCGCCGAACTATTTCCGCTTCAACAGCAACGGCGCGATGTGGATGGCCGGCCTCGGCGAGTATGTCTTCAAGGACAAGGGCTACAAGAAGCTCGCGGTCATCGGCGAGGACTACTCCTTCCCCTATACGCAGGTCTTCGGCTTCGCGCTCGGCTACTGCAAGGCCGGCGGCCAGATCGTCCAGCGTCAATGGGTGCCGCTCGGGACCAAGGATTTTGGCTCGGTCATCGCCAATATCCCCGATGACGTCGACGCAGTCTTCCTCGGGCTCGGCGGCGGCGACTCCGTGAACTTCCTCAACCAGTACGGTCAGACCGGCGGCAAGGCGAAGTTCGTCGGCGGCTCGATCATGGTCGACCAGACCGTGCTCTCGTCGCGCGGCGCGGCGAAGCGTCTGCTCGTCGGCACGCCCTCCTCGGGCGGTGTCGCCGATGCCTGGGACGATCCGAAATGGAAGGCCTGGGTCAAGGCCTACCAGGACGCCTTCCCGGCGGATAAGCGCTTTGCGAGCCCGTCCCTCTTCGCGACCAATTATTACAATGCCTTCAATGGGATGGCCACCGGTCTTGAGAAGGTGAACGCCGACCTTTCCGATGGCGGGACCAAGCTTCGGGCCGAACTCGCCAAGGTCCAGCTCGATGCCCCCAACGGCCCGATCAAGCTCGACGACAACCGGCAGGCGATCGCGACGACCTTCATCACCGAGGTCGTCGAGACGGCCAATGGCGATCTGACCAACAAGTTCGTCAAGACGGTGCCGAACGTCTCGCAGACGCTCGGCCTCACCGCCGAGGCGTTCAAGGCTGTCGGGCTTCCGTCCCGGACCAATCCGGAATGCAAGCCGTAGTCGCCACGAGCGCCTGACTCCCGGGAAAGGACGCGCCAGGAAACGCGCCCTTTTCCGCCTGCCGTCCCATTCCGGTCGACGATGTCGCGCGCGATCCGCGTGCGCCATCGGGCCAAGGCTCACCTGATGAGGCAGCCCTAACCCCACCGGACATTGCTACGCGAGGAGCCATGAGTCGCGCAGTCGCGGTCTGCCACGGTCCGTTCGGACGGGTATCGATCTACGATCTCGACCGCCCGCTCGTGGTGCATGCCCACCGGGAAGCCCATCTGATCTTCTTCCTCGACGGATCGCGCGGGCTCGTGACCGTCAACGATTGCACGGTTCGGGTCGACCCTTTCATGGGCGTCGCGATCAATCCCTGGGAGCCGCATAATTTCCAGCCCGAGCAGCCGGGCGCCTTCGGGCTGTTCCTCGTCGTCTATCTCAAGCCGGAATGGCTGGCGGCGCAGGCGATGCCATCAGCCGGTTCGCTGGTATTCCCGTCCTCCGAGCTCGTCGTGACCCGCGAGCTCGCCGCCTGGCGCGACCAGGCGGTCGAAATGCTGCTGTCGCAGCATCGCGAGCTCAACCTTGCCCCGGTGCTCATGGCGCTGGCGCAGGCCTCCAGCGAACCGATCGGGCCCGAACTCGCCTCTTCGCTGCTGCACCTCTCCGCCGAAGGCGCGGTCGACCGGCGCGTGCTGCGCGCCTGCCGGCTACTGGAGCAGCGCCCGTCCTGCGAAGGCGCGCTCGCCCGTGTCGCCCGCGAAGCCGGGCTGTCTCGCGCCCATTTCTTCAAGCTCTTCCGGGAGCAGGTCGGCGTCACGCCGACCGTCTTCGCCAATACGGTCCGGCTCGACGCGGCGCTCGAGCGGATCGTTCTGTCGAGCGATCCGGTGACCAGCATCAGCCACAGCCTCGGCTTCTCCGGCCAGAGCGTCTTCACCCGCTTCTTCACCGCCCATATGGGCATGGCGCCACGCGACTACCGGCGGGTGCTGCGGACCGTCGGCCTGCCGCAATCGCAGGCGAGCCATGTCTGATTTCATCGAACGCCGCCCGATCTGGTCGCTGGTGATCCTGATCGCGGTCGCCCTCCTCGCCTTCCTGATCTTCGCGGTCTGGACGCCGTGGATGGAGCTGACCTTCGGCCGGAAACGCGTCTTCCTGAGCGCGCTCTTCAACGGCATCACGCTCGGCGGGCTCTATTTCCTCGTCGCCAGCGGTTTCACGCTGATCTTCGGCCTGATGCGCAACGTCAACCTGGCGCATGGCTCGCTCTATTTGTTCGGCGGCTATGTCGGCTACAGCATCGGCAACCTGACTGGCTCCTGGTTCGCCGCGCTGATCGCAGCCTTCATCTTCGTCGCCCTGGCCGGCATGCTGATGCAGGTGCTGCTCTTCCGCTGGATGGAGGGACAGGACCTGCGCCAGACGCTGGTGACGATTGGGCTCTCGATCATCGTCGCCGACCTGCTGCTCTGGAGCTATGGCGGCGACACCTTCCAGGTGACGACGCCGGACTGGCTCTCCGGCCCGGTGCAGCTACCTTTCGTCGTCGCGTTGCGCAGCAATGGCGAGGCGGTGATGATGATGTACCCGCTGGTCCGCATCGCGATCCTGATCGGCGCGATCATCCTGGGCGTCGCGATGTGGCTGGTGCTCAACCGCACCCGCATCGGCATGCTGGTGCGCGCCGGCGTCGACGACCGCGACATGCTCTCGGCCACCGGCGTGCGCGTGCAGCTCGTCTTCATCATGGTTTTCGCCTTCGGCGCCGGGCTCGCCGGCCTTGCCGGCGTCGTCGGTGGCACCTTCCAGTCGCTCCAGCCCGGCGAGGACACCAAGATCCTTTTGTCCTCGCTCGTCGTCGTCATCGTCGGCGGCATGGGCTCGATCCCCGGCGCGGCGATGGGGGCCCTCATCGTCGGCCTCGCCGAACAGTTCGGCTCGGTCTACATGCCGACCTATGCGGTGATGCTGACCTTCGTCATCATGGTCGTGGTGCTGGCGATCCGGCCGCAGGGCCTGGCGGCGGTGAGGCGCTAAAGATGGCGCTCGCCGAACCCCGCCTCGCGATTGCGACCCCGCGCCCCCGCGAGGGGCTCAGCGAGGTGATCGCCCGGCAGGGCACGGCATTCTGGATCGTTGCAGCCCTGCTGCTGGTGATGCCGCTGATCGCCAACCCGTTCTGGCTCGTCCAGATCCTGGCCTACGCGATGATCCTCGGCATGATCGCGCTCAGCCTGATGTTCCTTGCCGGCTATGGCGGCATCGTCAGCCTGATCCAGATGACGGTCGCGGCCTTCGCCGCCTATCTCGTCGCCATCTTCGGTGACAGCGCCATCACGCAGATCAGCCTGAAATGGCCGTGGTGGACGGCGGTGCCGGTCGCGATCCTGCTCGCCACCCTGTTCGGCACGCTGGGCGGCGCGCTCTCGGTTCGGACCGAGGGCATCTACACGATCATGATCACGCTCGCGATCGGCTCGGCCTTCTATTACCTGACGCTGCAGAACTACACGATCTTCAACGGTTTCAGCGGCTTCAACGGGGTTCTTCCTCCAGTCTTTCTCGGGATCGACTGGGGCAGCACCGTGCCGTTTTACTACCTGACGCTCGGCTGTGCCGCCCTCGCCTATGCGGTGGTCGTCTATGTCTCGCGGGCTCCTTTCGGCCTTGCCTTGCAGGGCACGCGCGACAATCCCAGGCGCATGGCGGCGCTCGGCTTCGACGTCGTCGCCCATCGCATCGCAGCCTACGCCTTCGCCGCGGTGATCGCCGCTTTCGCCGGCGTGCTGCTGGTCTGGTACCAGCGCCAGGTCTCCCCCGGAACGGGTGGCGTCGGGCCGGTGGTCGACATGCTGATCATCGCAGTGGTCGGCGGATTGAGCCGCCCGATCGGCCCGTTCATCGGCGCGCTGGTCTATGTGCTGCTGCGGACGTTCGCGCTGGACTTGCTCGAGTCCGTTGGGTTCGAGGGCAAGCGCTATCAGCTGCTCATCGGCCTCGGCTTCCTCGTCATCGTGCTGTTCTCGCCGGATGGGCTGATCGGCATCTGGCAGCGCCTGCGCGACCGCTATCGCAAGAGCCGCGAAACGCAGGCGGCGCAGATGCGCGTCGGCGGAGGCGCGCCATGAGCGCCGTGCCGAGCCTGGAGCGGCTGAGCACGGCCAGCTCGGGCAATGCGCTCGAACTGCGCGGTGTCTCGCGCCTGTTCGGGGCGCTGGCGGCGTTGTCCGATGTCACGCTGTCGGTCCGGCCCGGCGAGCGGCGGGCGGTGCTCGGCTCGAACGGCGCCGGCAAGACCACGCTGTTCAACTGCGTCACCGGCGATTTTGCGCCGAGCTCCGGCGTCATCCGCTTCTTCGGCGAGGATGTGACGACCTTCCCGCCGCATGAGCGTATCCGCCGCGGCCTCAGGCGCACCTATCAGATCTCCTCGCTCTTCGCCGGGCTGACGGTGGTCGACAATGTCTATCTCGCTTGCCGCGGGGTCTCGCGGAACCGCTTCTCGCTGCGGCGGCCGCGCCGTGACGATACGCTCCAGCATGCGGCCGAGAGCCTGGTCGACGCCGTCCATCTCACCGCCGTGAAGGACAGGCTGGTCGGCGAGCTCGCCTATGGCCAGCAGCGCCAGCTCGAGATTGCGCTCGCTCTCTCGGGCGCTCCGCGCTTCATCCTGTTCGACGAGCCGGCGGCGGGCCTGTCGCCGACCGAGCGGCAGGATCTCGTCCGGATCCTGACCTCGCTCCCGGCTCATATCGGCTACATCATCATCGAGCACGACATGGACGTGGCGCTGCGCGTCGTCGAGAGCGTGACGATGATGCACAACGGCCGCATCTTCAAGGAAGGCCGGCCGGACGAGATCGAGTCCGATCCCGAGGTTCAGGAACTCTATCTCGGGGGCGGTCATGGCTGAGCGCCTGAAAGCCCCGCCCGCTGCCGGCGTTCCGATCCTGCAGATCGCGGGCCTCAACGTCTTCTATGGCCGCTCGCATGCCGTCCAGGGCGTCGACCTCACACTGCAGCACGGCGTGCTCTCGGTCGTCGGTCGCAACGGCATGGGCAAGACCACCATGTGCAAGGCGATCATGGGACTGGTGCCGATCTCGTCCGGCTCGATCCGCTTCTTCGGCGAGGAGATCGCGGGACGTTCGCCGGCCGAGGTGGCGCGGCTCGGCATCGGCTATGTGCCACAGGGCCGCCGGCTCTGGCGTTCGCTGACCGTCGACGAGCACTTGCGGCTGATGCAGCGCGGCAAGCGCGGGCCCTGGACGCCGGAGCGCATCTACGAGGCCTTTCCGCGCCTGGCCGAGCGCCGCAACAATGGCGGCGGCCAACTCTCCGGCGGCGAGCAGCAGATGCTGGCGATCAGCCGGGCGCTGCTGCTCAATCCACGCCTCCTGATCATGGACGAGCCGACCGAGGGGCTCGCCCCGGTCATCGTCGCCCATGTCGAGGAGATGCTGGTCCGGCTCGCCGAGCAGGGTGAGGTCGCGATCCTGGTGATCGAGCAGAACATCGGCGTCGCGACGCAGATGTCCGATCCCGTCGCGATCATGGTCAATGGCCGGATCAATCGCATCATCGCCTCCGCGACACTGGCTGGCGATCGCGAATTGCAGCAGCGCCTGCTCGGCGTCGGCCGGCATGGTCATGACGATACCGACGCGGCCTCGGACACGGCGCGGCCCGGCGCGGCCGCAGAGGCCGCCGCCTCCGCCCCTGCCGGGCCGATCCGCGTCTATGTCTCGAACCCGGTCATCCCGAACCGCTGGTCGCAAGCCGTGCCGGCCGCCCGGATCGAGGCCCAGGCCCGCACCATCTCGCGCCCGACGCTGGCGACGCGCGATGGCCAACCGATCGGCGGGATCCGGCCGCTCGCGGCTGCGGCGAGCAGCGAGCCTTACGTCGTCATCGCCGGTACGCTCGACACCAAGGGCGAAGAGCTGCGCTTCATCCGCGACCTGATCCGGGCCGAAGGCCTGCGCACCCGCCTCGTCGACCTGTCGACATCCGGCCGCAGCGCCGGCGGCGACGTCACCCCGCAGGAGGTCGCCCTCGCCCACCCGAAAGGCTCGGCCGGCATCGCCTCGGGCGATCGCGGCACCGCGGTCGCGGCGATGACGGAGGCGTTCAAAGCCTGGCTGCCGCGCCAGCAAGGCCTGCTCGGCATCATCTCGGCCGGCGGCTCGGGCGCGACCGCGATGGTGACGCCGGCGATGCAGGAGCTGCCGGTCGGCCTGCCCAAGCTGATGATCTCGACCATGGCCTCTGGCGATGTCCGCGCCTATGTCGGCGCCACCGACATCGCGATGCTGCACGCCGTCACTGATGTGCAGGGCGTCAACCGCGTCTCTCGCCTGGTGCTCGGCAATGGCGCACGCGCCATCGCAGCCATGGCCAAGGCCCGCCTCGCCGAGCTCAAGCCCGAGGGACCGCGCCGCCGCGAGCCTGAGAAGCCGCTGGTCGGGCTCACCATGTTCGGCGTGACCACCCCTTGCGTGCAGCAGGTCGCCAAGCTCCTCGCCGTGGAATGGGAGCCGCTCGTCTTCCACGCCACCGGCACTGGCAGCCGCTCGCTGGAGAAGCTGGTCGACTCCGAGCTCGTCGGCGCGGTGATCGATGTCTCGACCACCGAGATCTGCGACATGCTGATGGGCGGCATCCTGCCGGCGACGGAGGACCGCTTCGGCGCGATCATCCGCACCCGCATCCCCTATGTCGGCTCGGTCGGCGCGCTCGACATGGTCAACTTCGCCGCGCCTGAGAGCGTGCCCGAGCGTTATCGCGGCCGCCTCCTTTACCCGCACAACCCGCAGATCACCCTGATGCGGACGACGGCGGACGAAAATGCCCGCATGGGCCGCTGGATCGGCGAGCGATTGAACCTGATGGAAGGGCCGGTCCGCTTCCTGATCCCCGAGCTCGGCGTCTCCGCTTTGGATGCGCCCGGCCAGCCCTTTCACGACCCGTCCGCCGACGCGGCCCTGTTCCAGGCGCTGGAGCAGACGGTGCGCACCGGCCCCAACCGGCAGCTGATCCGCCTGCCACTCCACATCAACGACCCCGCCTTCGCCTCCGCTTTGGTGCAGCAGTTTCGTGTGCTGCACGCCGGGAGGCGGCGCGAGCGGGCCGGCGGAGGCAAGTCATGACGATGCCGCACGGAAACCTGGCCGTCATTCCGGGGCGCTGCGCAGCAGCGAGCCCGGAACCCATATCCGCTGGTCCCACAGGAAAGAGCCGGACGATGCCGCGAGCTTGTCTCGGGACGACCAATGTTCATGGGTTCCGGGCTCATCGCTGCGCGATGCCCCGGAAAGACGGTGCGGTTCCGTCGCCAATCGGTATGGGGCGGCCATGACGCATTTCGACAAGAAAGCCCTGCTGAAGCGATTCCGGGCGATGATCGCCAAAGGCGAGCCGATCGTCGGCGGCGGCGCCGGCACGGGCCTCTCGGCCAAATGCGAGGAAGCCGGCGGCATCGACCTGATCGTGATCTATAATTCCGGCCGCTACCGCATGGCCGGGCGCGGCTCGCTCTCCGGGCTGATGCCCTATGGCGATGCCAATGCGATCGTCATGGAGATGGCAGCCGAAGTGCTCCCGGTCGTGAAGACGACGCCGGTGATCGCCGGCGTCTGCGGCACCGACCCGTTCCGGCGCATGGACGTTTTTCTCGACGAGATCAGGCGCATCGGCTTCTCCGGCGTGCAGAATTTCCCGACCGTCGGGCTGATTGACGGCACCTTCCGCGCCAATCTCGAAGAGACCGGCATGGGCTACGGGCTCGAGGTCGAAATGATCGCCCTCGCCAACGCCAAGGGCCTGCTGACCACGCCTTACGTCTTCTGCGAGGACGATGCCCGGGCGATGGCGAAGGCCGGCGCCGACATCATCGTCTGCCATCTCGGTCTCACCACCGGCGGCTCGATCGGCGCCGGGACGGCGCGCAAGCTCAAGGACTGCCCGGCGCTGGTCGAGCGCTGGGCCAAAGCCGCGCACGCCGTGAAAAAGGACGCGATCATCCTCGTCCATGGCGGGCCTGTCGCCGAGCCGGCCGATGCCGACTTCATCATGAAGAACACGGTCAACTGCCACGGCTTCTACGGCGCGTCCTCGATGGAGCGCCTGCCGGTCGAGATCGCGATCCGCGACCAGACCCGGGCCTTCAAGCGGATCAGCCGCGAAACGACGACCAGCAAGCCGGCGCGCAAGGCTGGAAAAGGCACGAAACCATGAGCATTCGGCTCACCCTCAGCCCTCATCCTGAGGAGCCGCGAAGCGGCGTCTCGAAGGATGATCCAGGAGACTCCGGAACCATCTGGAGCATCCTTCGAGACGCGCCTGCGGCGCTCCTCAGGATGAGGGCTGAAGGGGAAGGCGCGAACGTGGCGCTGGCGGGGAGAACGTCACCATGACCGGGCAACTGATCGGATCGCTGATCCTCTGGCTGATCGTGGCGGTGATCGTCATCGCCATCGTCGTCTATCTGGTGAACTGGCTCTACCGCCGGTCCTCGAAGGAGGTCTCCTTCGTCCGCACCGGCCTGTTCGGCGAAAAGGTCGTGATCAATGGCGGCGCCTTCGTGCTGCCGATCATCCACGACGTCACGCCGGTCAACATGAACGTGCTGCAGCTCGCGGTGACGCGGGCGAGCAATGACGCGCTCATCACCCGCGACCGGATGCGCGTCGACATCGACGCCGAATTCTATGTCCGGGTGAAGCCGGAGCGGCAGTCGGTCTCGGTCGCCGCGGCCACGCTTGGCCGGCGGACCCTGCAGCCGGACCAGCTCCATGCCCTCCTGTCCGGCAAGTTCATTTCCGCTCTCCGGACGGTCGCCTCCGAGATGACAATGGAGGAGATGCACGAGCAGCGCGGCGCCTATGTCCAGCGCGTCAAGGATGCTGCTGCCGAGGCGCTCGACCAGAACGGGCTCGTGCTGGAATCGGTCGCGCTCACCGACCTCGACCAGACCGACCTGCAATATTTCAACCCGTCCAACCGCTTCGACGCCGCGGGTCTGACGCGGATCATCGAGGAGATCGAGGACAAGCGGAAGCTGCGCAATGACATCGAGCAGGACTCGATGATCCGCATCCGCACCCGCAATCTCGAAGCCGAGCGTCAGGCGCTCGACATCGAGCGTGAGAGCGAGACGGCGCGTCTCGAACAGCAGCGCGAGATCGAGATCAAGCGCGCCATGCAGCGCGCCGAGGTCGCCCGCGAGCGCGCCATCCGCGATACCGAGGCCGAGCAGGCGCAGATCACCTCGCGCGAGGAGATCGAGAAGTCGCGCATCGCCAATGAGCGCGGGATCAGCGAGGCGCGCATCGCCTCAGAGAGAGACATCCGCCAGCAGGAGATCGCCCGGACGCAAGCCGTCGAGGAGGCCGAGATCGCCGCACGCGAACATGTCGAGAAGGCGCGCATCGCCAACGAGCAGACGATCAACGCCGCCCGCATCGCCTCCGAGCGCGAGATCAGGCAGCAGGAGATCGAGCGCACCAAGGTGCTGGAAGCCGCGGAGATCGAGGCTCGCGAGTCGACCGAGAAAGCGCGAATCCTGCAGGAGACAGCGGTGAATGCCGAGCGCATCACCCGCGAGCAGGAGATCCGCAACCGCGAGATCGAGCGCACTCGCACGCTCGACCAGGAAGATATCGCGGCGCGCGAGGCGGTCGAGACCGCCCGCATCGGCCAGGAGGAGCGCGTCCGTGCCCTCCAGATCGCCCGTAACCGAGCCTTGGACGAGGCCGAGATCGGCGCGCGCGAAGCGGTGGAGAAGGCAAGGATCGCGCAGGAGGACGTGATCACGGCCGACCGGATCGCGCTGGAGCAGCGCAAAAGCCTGCTGGAGATCGGGCGCACCGAGGCGGTCGAAGCAGCCGAGATCTCCGCCCGCGAGGCGACGGAAGCCGCCCGCATCGGCCAGGAGAAGGCCGTCGCGGCCGAGCGCATCGCCGCCGATCTCGCGACGAAGGAGCTCGAGATCAGGCGCAATGCCGAGCTCGACACTGCCGAGCTGAAGCGCCGCGACGCGGTCGAGCGCCAGCGGATCGCAACCGAGCTCGGCCTCGACGAAGAGCGGATCAATTCGAGCAAGACCCGCGAGATGCTGCAGATCGCCCAGAAGAAGGCGGTCGAGGTCGCAGAAGAAGAGCGCGCCATCGTGCTCGCCAACAAGAAGGTCGAGCGCACCGATGCCGACAAGGCGCTGCGCCAAGCCGAGATCACCGCGCGCCAGCAGGTCGAGACCGTCGACATCGCCCGCGAGCAGGCGCTGGAAGCGGTGCGGATCGAGCGCCGCCGGGCGCTGGAGCAATTGGAGGTCGCGCGCAATCAGGCCCTTCAGGAAGCGCAGATCGCCGCGAACGAAGAGGTCGAGCGGGCCCGCATCTCCTCCGATCGCGGGCTCGACGAGGCCCGTATCGGCCGGCAGCGCGAACTGCGCAAGCTCGAGATCGGGCGCGAACGCGAGGTCGAGACGGCCGCCATGGACAAGGCGATCGCGCTCTACGCCAAGTCGCTGGAGGAATCGGCGGCGCAGGCCAGCGCCGAGATCGCCCGCGCCAAGGCCGTCGAGGCCGAGGAGAAGGTCAAGACCGTCCGCGAGAGCGAGAGCGCGCAGCGGCGCAAGACCGTCGAGATCCTGCTCGCCGAGAAGGCCGCCGAAGAGTCCCGCATCGCGTCCGAGGCCGAGAAGGTGCGCCGCGCCGTCGATGCAGAGGCGCAGAAGCTGCTCTACGAGGCCGAGAACGTGCTCAGCGATGGCGCGCGCTACGGGCTGTTCCGGCGCCGCCTGCTCGACAAGATCGAGGGCATCGTGCGCGAGAGCGTCAAGCCGCTGGAGAAGATCGAGGGCATCCGCATCCTCCATGTTGACGGGCTCGCCGGAGCGGCCAGCGGCAGCGGCGCCGGTGGCGCGGCACGCTCGCCCACCGACGAGGTCATCGAGTCGGCGCTGCGCTACCGGGTCCAGGCGCCGATGATCGACCAGGTGCTGAAGGAGATCGGCATCGAGGGCGGCAATCTCGCCAAGATGGGCGGGCTGATGCGCGAGGCCTCCGACATGCAGCGGGTCGCCAAGGAAGCGCAGCCAGCGAAGCCGAAGGAGGCTGGCGAGCCCACTTCCGCTCCCGAAGGCGGCGGCCGCTCCGGCTCCGGCAAGAAGTCGTGAGGCGCTGACCGATGGCCCGCGTCTACGTTTCCAGCGTCATTGCCGCTCCCGCCGCCAAGGTCTGGGCCCGGGTGCGCGACTTCAACGGCCTGCCGAACTGGCACCCCCGCATCGCCGAGAGCCGGATCGAGAACGGCGAGCCGGCCGACAAGGTCGGCTGCATCCGTGCCTTCTCGCTGCGCAGCGGCGACCGGCTGCGCGAGCAGCTCCTCGGCCTCTCCGACTACGACATGTTCTGCACCTATTCGATCCTCGACTCGCCGATGCCGCTGACGAACTATGTCGCGACGCTGCGGCTGACGCCGATCACCGACCAGGAGCGGACCTTCATCGAGTGGTCGGCCGATTTCGACTGCACGCCGGAGAAGGAGACTGAGCTCGTCGCCGGCATCGGCACCAATGTCTTCCAGGGCGGCTTCGACGCCCTCAAGCGCGCTTTTGGGGGATAGCCATGCCCCATGTCGTCCGCAGCACGATCATCGATACGCCGGCGGACCGGCTCTGGTCGGTCCTGCGCGACTTCAACGGGCACGACAAGTGGCATCCCATCGTGGCGCGCAGCGAGATCGAGCGCGCCTACCCGTCCGATCGCGTCGGCTGCATCAGGCGCTTCGTGCTGCGCGACGGCAGCGAATTGCGCGAGCAGCTGCTGACGCTCTCCGATCTCGAAATGACCTTCAGCTACTGCCTGCTCGATACGCCGATTCCGCTGTTCAACTACGTCGCCCATGTCCGCCTGCTGCCGGTGACCGACGGCAATCGCAGCTTCTGGCACTGGGAGAGCCGCTTCACCACGCCGCCGGGACGGGAAGCCGAACTCGCCAGGCTCGTCGGCGACGAGGTCTACACCAACGGCATCGAGGCGGTCCGCCGCCTGCCGCAGATCGTCGGCGAGGAGGTCTGAGATGCTCGATCTGAGAACCTGCGCGAGCCTGTCGGAAGCCGCCGGCATCCTCTCCGGTGATCGCCGGACGCTGCTGATCGGCGGCGGCACTTTGGTGATGCGCGAGGTCAATGAGGGCCGGCTGACCGAGGGCACGCTCGTGCGCGTCACCGATCCGGCCTTGCGCCAGATGAGCACCAGCGGCGCCCGCGTCGAACTTGGCGCCGGGGTGACCATGGCGATGGTGCTGGGCAATCGCGACCTCGCCTGCCTGCATGCTGCCGCGCGCGCCATCGGCGGACCGGCGGTCCGGACGATGGCGACGATTGGCGGCAATCTTTTCGCCGCTGCGCCCTATGGCGACTTCACCGTGGCGCTGCTCGCGCTCGATGCGCAGGTCGTTCTGCAAGCCGGCTATGGCTCGGGCCGGGCGGTGTCGCTGGAGGATTTCCTGAGCGCGCGCGAGCGCGGCGGCCAGGGCCTGGTCACTGCGGTACAGTTCGCCCGGCCGCAGAACCCGGCCGAGCTCCATTTCCGCAAGATCAGCCGGGTCAAGCCGAAGGGCATCTCGCTGCTCTCGATCGCGGCATATTTGCCGCTCTCGGGCGGCCGCGTCGCGCAGGCGCGGGTGGCCTATGGCGCGATGGCGCCGACACCGATCCGCGCCCGCGGCGTCGAGCGGGCGCTGGAAGGCAAGCCGCTCGACCAGGCCGCGATCCAGGCCGCGAAACAGGCGGCGCTCGAAGGCTGCCGTCCGGCAACAGATGCGATCGCCAGCGAGTGGTACCGGCGCGAGATCCTCCCCGTTCATCTCGGCCGGCTGCTGGCCGGCGAGCCACGCTGAAGAGGCGCGCCATGGCCAAGCTCCCGGTCCAGTTCCGCCTCAATGGCAGCGATCGCGCCACCTTCGTCGATCCGGCGAGCAATCTTCTCGATACGCTCCGGCGCGGGCTCGGCGACTTCGGTCCCAAATATGGCTGCGGCCAGGGCACCTGCGGCGTCTGCACCGTGCTGGTCGACGGCGAACCGCAGCTCGCCTGCCTGACGCTCGCGGTCTCCTGCGAGGGCCGGCAGATCGAGACCACCTCCGGGATGGCTGATGGCCCTGAGCTACATCCGCTGCAGGCCGCCTTCATGGATCATTTTGCCGCCCAATGCGGGTTCTGCACACCGGGCATGCTGACCGCCGCGCGGGCGCTGCTGGCGAAGAACTCGCAGCCGAGCCGCGACGAGGTCGTCGAGGCGATCAGCGGCAATATCTGCCGCTGCACCGGCTACGAACCAATCATCGCCGCCATTCTCGCCGCAGCGGGCGCGCCCGGCGCGCGCCGGGCCTGAAGAAGGAGCCTGCCATGCTCGAGATGCGCAAGGATCTGTTCGCCGACGAGCGCGACGACAATCTCAACGTCGTCGGCAAGGGCATACAGCGCCAGGACATGCCGGGCCATGTCACGGCGCGCACCCGCTTCTTCGACGACCACGCCTTCGACGGCATGCTGCATCTCAAGGTGGTGCGGAGCCCGCATCACCATGCCCGCATCCGCGCGATCGACGTCTCCGCCGCCGAGCGTGCACCCGGCGTCAAGCGCGTGCTGCGCGGCGCCGATGTCCCGGTGAACAAGAACACGCTGCTCAGCCTGATCAATTTCGGCAAGGACGACGAGCCGTCGCTGGCGGTGAGCAAGGTCGCTTACAAGGGCGAGCCGGTGGTGGCGATCCTCGCCGACAGCGAGGCGCAGGCGCTCGCGGCGCGCGAGCTGGTCCGGGTCGACTATGATCCGCTACCGGCGGTGTTCGACGTCGAGGAGACGCTGAAGACCGGCGCGCCGGTGGTCAACGAGACCTATCCCGGCAACTATTTCGAATATCACGAGCGCTTCGACCATCAGAAGCTGCGCTTCGGCGATGTCGAGCGCGGTTTTTCCGGCGCCGACATCGTGATGGAACATCGCTACCAGATGTCGCCGATCGAGCACGCGCCGACCGAGACCAACGGCTCGATCGCCGCGCCCGAGCAGAACGGGCGCTACGTCGTGCACTCCTGCGCCCAGGGCCTGTTCTTCGCGCTGGGCACCACCGCCAAGATCGTCAATGTCGAGTCGAACCAGCTGCATTTCATCGGCGGCACGGTCGGCGGCGGTTTCGGCGGCAAGGTCGACTCGCTGACCGAGCCGCTGGCCGTGCTCGGCGCGATGCTGACCGGCAGGCCGGTGCGCTTCGTCCTCGATCGCGAGGAGGAGATGCTCTACGGCTCGCCGCGCGGCGCCGAGCGCATCTACATCAAGGATGGGCTGATGCGAGACGGGCGGATCGTCGCCCGCCATATCCGCAGCTATTTCGACGCCGGCGCCTATACGCGCCTGTCGAGCTATGCCGCGATCAAGTGCACGGCGCATGTGCCGGGGCCGTACTGGATCCCCAATGTCGCCTCCGACATCTACGTCGCCTACACCAATCGCTGCCCGTCCACCGCCATGCGCGGCTTCGGCGTCACCGCGGTCGACTTCGCGCTCGAGGTCCAGATGGACCGCCTCGCCGAAGCCGCCAACATGGACCCGATGGAGCTGCGCATCCTCAACGCCTATCGCGATGGCGATATGAAACCGCATCGGCGCGCCGCCAAGAACACGGCGCTGGTCGAATGCGTGCAGGTCGCGGCCGAGAAGGCGAACTGGCCGCTGTCCGAGCAGGCGAAGCGGGCGTCCTCACTGATCGGTGGCGGCGCCGGCGAGCGCGCGCAGATCCCCGCGACCCAGCTCGACGCCCGCGGCCAGATCGGCCGGCCCGATACGCGCAGCGGGCCGGTGACGCAGGTGCTGCCGGCCGGCACGACCCGGATCGCGCCCAGCAAGCAGCCGGTGATGGAGGGCGCGCGCGACGGGCACGCCGCGCCGACGCAGGTGCCGCGCTACGAGCCGCCCCGGCCCGCCGCCGCACCAGCTCCACCGCCCTACCAGCCGACACCGTCCCCCTATCAGCCGGCCGGCTCGCATCCGACACCGCCCGCCTACCAGCCGCCGCCCGCTCCCCCTGCTCCGCCGCCGGTTGCGCCGGCTCAGACACAGCACGGCGCAGTGCGGTTCTCGTCGGTCTTCGGCACAAGGAGGCGCTGAAATGCCGGCGATCAACGACGCAGCTCAAAGCGGACGCTTCCCCTCCCCCTTGTGGGAGGGGAAGCGCCTTGCCTCGCCATCACGGCGGCTTTCGAGCTGCGCCCGCCCCTCAGGGAAGGAGCGCTGAGATGGCTCGTCACGAAGGCCGCGGCATGGCCTCGGTCAATTATCCGATCGGCATGAATCTCGGCGGCGATCCGAGCCAGGCCCTGATCCACTCCAACCCGGACGGAAAGTTCACCGTCGCGCTTTCGGCGATCGATCTCGGCCAGGGCATGAAGCAGGTCTCGCGCCAGATCGCGGCCGAGACGCTCGGCGTGCCCGTCGAGGACGTCTATATCGACACCGCCGACAGCGACACCGGCCCGCACGACATGGGCTCGTTCGCCTCGCGCGGCACGCACCGGATGGGCAATGCCATCATCGTCGCTGCCCGCGAGGCGCGTGGCGTGCTGCTCGAAGCCGCGGCCGAGGAGCTCGAGGTCAATGCCGACGACCTCGTCACCGACGGGCGCGGCAACATCCATGTCCGCGGCGCGCCCTCGCGCAGCATCACGGTCAAGGCGACGGCGCAGGCGGCGCAATTCAAGCAGGGCAAGACCATCGCCGGGCGCGGCATCTTCCTGATCCCGCTCTCGGCCGTCGATGCCGAGACCGGCGAGATGAACCCGAACACGGCCTTCGCCCATGCCTGCCTCGTCGCCGATGTCAGCGTGGACGACGAGACCGGCGAGGTCGAGGTGCTCCGGATGACCAGCGCTTATGAACTCGGGCGCGTCATCAATCCGCGCATGGTCGAGCAGCAATTGGTCGGCGGCGCCTGGATGGGCATCAGCCACGCATTGTACGAAACGCCGGAACCGTACTACCCCAGCCCCGAGCACGGCCCGCGCGACTTCAACGAATACCTGATGCCGGGACCGGGCGACATCGCGCCCTATCACGTCACAGTGCTGGAGCGGCCAGCGCCGGATGGTCCATTCGGCGGCAAGGGCCCGGGCGAGATGTGCGCCAACCCGGTGCTGCCGGCGGTCGCCAACGCCGTCTACAACGCCGTCGGCGTCAGGGTCGACGAATTGCCGATCACGCCGGAGAAGATCCTGCGGGCTATCCGGGCCAATGGCGGCGTCAAGCCGGGTCCACGTCGTGGCGGCCCGGTGAATTGGCGGTGACGCGATGGCGCTGAGGACGACCGTCGCCGGCATATCGAGCCCGGAGGACCTCGCCGAGGCCCTGCAGGCAGCGATGTATCTCGCCGATGACGGGATCGCGACGGCCGGCTACCTCTCGCTCGCGCTTGGCAAGCCGCTGCTGCTCGAAGGCGCGCCCGGCGTCGGCAAGACGGAGGCCGCCAAGGCGCTCGCCGGCATCCTCGGGCGCCAGCTCATCCGCCTGCAATGCTTCGAAGGCATCGACGCGGCGGCCGCACTCTACGAGTGGAACTATCCGCGCCAGATGCTCGCCATCCGCCAGGCGAAGGAAGGCGAGCAGCTCGACATCTATCGCGACGACTTCCTGATCGAGCGGCCGATGCTGACGACGCTGCGGCGGCCGGACCAGGTCGTGCTGCTGATCGACGAGATCGATCGCTCAGACCATGAGTTCGAGGCCTTCCTGCTCGAATTCCTCTCGGATTTCTCGATCTCGATCCCCGAGCGCGGTACGCTGCGCGCAGCCGAACGGCCAGTCGTGATCCTGACCTCGAACCGGACGCGCGAGCTGCACGAGGCGCTGCGCCGCCGCTGCGTCTACCACTACATCGCCTATCCCGAGCCGGAGCGCGAGGCTGACATCATCATGCTGCGCTCCTCCGCCGTCGCCGAGAGCACGGCGCGCGCGGTCGTCCATGCCGTCGGACTGCTGCGGCAGGAGCCGCTCGCCAAACCGCCGGGCGTCGCCGAAGCGGTCGACTGGGCCGAGGCCGCGACGGCGCTCGCCCAGACCGGCGCACCCTGGCCGGAAGCCTTCCGCCGCTCGCTCGGCGCAGCAATCAAGGATGAGGAGGATCTCGCCCATTTGCGGCCACGCCTGCCACTCTTCATCCCGGGGCTGGCGGCATGATCGTGGTTCGGGAAGCGCACAACCTGTCCCCTCTCCCCCTGCGGGAGAGGGTTAGGGTGAGGGGTCGTGCCACGCTTCATCGTCATGGTCGGGCTTGTCCCGACCATCCACGTCTTCGCTGGTCGAGTGCTGTGTTCAAGACGTGGATGCTCGCCACAAGGGCGAGCATGACGGACAGGTTTGTGCGACCCCTCATCCGGCCCTTCGGGCCACCTTCTCCCGCAAGGGGAGAAGGGAGGTGCGCGCCATGATCGCGCCCCTGCCAGCTGCCGCCCGGCCTTTCGTCACCTTCCCGGCGCTGCTGCGCGAGCACGGCATCGCGGCCGCCCCGGAACAGACGACCAGCTTCCTGATGGCAATCGAACTGCTCGGCCCGCGCAGCATCGAGCATGTCCGCAAGGCCGCGATCGCGACGCTCGCGCCCCATCCTGAACAGCGCGAGCGCTTCGATGCGCTGTTCGATATGCATTTCCTCGGCGGCGCCCTCGCCGAGCCCGGCGACGACGATTTCGCGCCAGATGAGGATATCTCGGTCCAGGAAGACACCGGCTCCCGCGAAATCCTGATCGCCGACGAGGCTAATGAGACCGGCCAGGCTGCGACCGGCGCCGAAGCCTTGTCGGTGCGCCGGCTGGCGACCCTCGACGAGAGCGAGACCCTGCGCCGCTTCGGCCAGGCATTGCCCGCCGCCCTGCCCCGTCGCCGCGGCTACCGTCATCGGGCCGCGCGCCGCGGGCCGATGGTCGACCTCGCCCGCAGCCTCAAGGATGCGATCCGCCATGACGGCGAGGTGATGAGCCTGAAGCGGCTCCGGCGCGTGACGCGGCCGCGGCCGATCCTGCTGATGATCGACGTTTCCGGCTCGATGAAGCAGCGCAGCGACGCCAATCTCGCGCTGGCGCATACCATCGTGCAGGCGACGCAGCGCGTCGAGGTCTTCACCTTCGGCACAAGGCTGACCCGCGTCACGCGGGCGCTCCGGCGCAAGCGGCGCGAGCAGGCGCTGGCGGAGGCTTCCGGGCTCGTCGCCGACTGGGATGGCGGAACGCGCATCGGCGACGCGTTGCAGGCCTTCCTCGCCGTGCCCCGCTTCGCCTCCTACGCGCGCGGCTCCGTCATCGTCGTGCTCTCGGATGGTCTCGAACGCGGCGATCCGTCGGCGCTGGTCAGCGCCGTCGCCCGGCTCGCCCAGCGCGCCCATCGCATCGACTGGCTGACGCCGCTCGCGGCCGATCCCGGCTACCGGCCGGAGACCGAGGCGCTCAGGCTGATCGCGCCGCGCCTCGCCAGCCTTTCGGACGGCGGCAGCACGGCGCGGATCTGCCGGCACATCCTTTCGCTCGGAGGCTCGCTAGCCGCATGACCGGTCTCGTCGATTCCCATTTCCATATCTGGCAGCAGGCCGACCTGCCTTGGCTCCTCGGGCCGATGCAGCCGCGCATCTTCGGGCCCTATGAGCCGATCCGGCGCGACTATCCCGTCACGGAATATCTCGGCGATTGCCGCCCGGCGGGCGTAACCGAAGCCGTCTATGTCCAGGCGAACTGGGCGACGGACCGCTATCTCGACGAGGTCGCATACGTCTCGCAGGCGTCGGAAGAAAGCGGCTTCCCGATCGCCATTGTCGCCTATGCCGACATGCTCGCCGGCGATGTCCGCCCGCAGCTCGACCAGCTCGCGCGCGACGCCCGAGTGCGCGGCGTGCGCATGCAATTGCACTGGCACGAGAACACGCTCTACCGCTTCGCCAGTGGTCCGGAGCTCGCACAAGATCCACGATTGATCGCCAATGTCGGCCGGCTGGCGGAGTATGGCTTCAGCTTCGACCTCCAGGTCTTCGCCGGCCAGATGGCGGGCGCGGCCGAGCTCGCCGCCGCCTGCCCGGGCGTGACCTTCGTGCTCCAGCACGCCGGCATGCTCGAGGACCTTTCGCCGGAGGGCATCGCCGCCTGGCGCGAGGGCATGACGCTGCTTGCCGGCCAGCCCAACATCACCAGCAAGCTCTCGGGCCTCGGCACCTTCCTGCGCCGGAACGATCCCGAGACGATCTCCTTCATCGCCGGCGAGACGCTTGCCCTGTTCGGTGCCGAGCGCTGCCTGTTCGGCTCCAATTTCCCGATCGAGAAGCTCTGGACGAGCTATGCCGAGCTGATCGCAGCACATCGCGCCGCGGTGCCGGAAGCGGCGCAGGCCGCGGTGTTCAACGAGACTGCAAGGCGGGTCTACCGCCTCGGCCAATAATCAAGGGGAGGCATGTCCATGGCGCTCGAAATCAAGATCCTCGACTATGGCGATATCGAGCTGGAATCGAGCTTCCTCGTGCTCGGCCGCGATTGCGGCCGCACCCGCCGCGTACCGACCTATGGCTTCCTGATCCTCGGCGGCCCCTGGCCCGTGGTGGTCGACACCGGCTATCGCCACAACCAGATCATGGAGAGCCTCGGCATGCGCGGCCTCCAGTTCCACGAGAACATGATCGAGAACCAGCTCGCCAGGCACGGCGTGCGGATGGGCGATGTGCGCTATGTCATGCACACCCATCTCCATATCGACCATGCCGGCAAGGACGAGCTCTTCCCGATGAACACCACGGTGCTCGTCAACCGCCGCGAGCTCGAATACTCGGTCTCCGGGCTGATGCACCCGCAATATCCGGCACCCGACATCAAGCACCTGATCGACCGGTTGCACACGCGCGATGCGCTGCGCTTCGAGGACCTCGAATTGTCCGGGATGATCGAGCTCTTCCCGGGCTGCTATCTCGAAGCCGCCGGCGCCCATACCGAAGGCTCGATGAACGTCCATGTCGACACTAATGAAGGCCGCGCCATCATCTGCGGCGACGTGATCTACGACTTCAACGACCAGATCGTCGCGCCCTTCCACGAGCTGCATGCCAACGAGCCGCGTACCACCGGCAATCACGGCCTCTCCAAGCGCGAGGAGAAGGCGGCGATCAAGAAGCTGCTCTCGGCCGGTGCGTTCCTGTTGCCGGTGCACGACAAGCCGGCCAAGATCGCCCATGGCCAGATTGTCGGCCGCATGGACATGGCGGTACCCGGCCCGGTGGTGCAGTCGCTGCCCGCCCGCAACTGGTTCGCGGCGTGATGACTGCCGCTGCACACCCTCATCGTCATTGCGAGCGCAGCGAAGCAATCCAGGGGCAGCAGCGCTCGACGTCCCCCTGGATTGCTTCGTCGCTGGCGCTCCTCGCAATGACGGGAGGCGGCGGCGTCGCGCACGCTCACCTCGCCATGGTGTTCCCATGACCACGCATCTGCCCGTCCAGCCCGGCTTCGCCGACCTGATCGATCTCTGGGCGCCGGTGCGCCAGCTCGGCACCGGCTTCGAGTTCTGCGAGGGACCGATCTGGCATCCCGCCGAGCAGCATCTGCTGTTCTCGGACATGCCGGGCGATGTGCGCCGCCGCTGGGACAAGGCCGGCGTGCGCGAGGTCAAACGGCCGGCGAACAAGTGCAACGGCATGACCTACGATGCCGCGCTCGACCTGATCGTCTGCGAGCACGCGACCTCGTCGCTGGTGCGCGAGCGGCCGGATGGGCAGCGCGAGACCATCGCCTCGCATTTCGAGGGCATGGAGCTCAACAGCCCCAACGACGTCGTCGTGAAGTCGGACGGGTCGATCTATTTCTCCGACCCCTGGTATGGCCGCATGCCGGTCTTCGGCGTCGAGCGGCCGCGCCAGCTCGGCTTCCAGGGTGTGTACCGCATCCCTCCGGACGGCGGAGCGCCGCAGCTCCTGGTCGATCGCTATCTCTTCGACCAGCCGAACGGGCTCTGCTTCTGCCCGAGCGAGGAGCGCCTCTTCGTCAACGACACCGTCCAGCACAATATCCGCGTCTTCGATGTCCTCCCGGATGGCCGGCTCGGCTCCGGCCGCATCTTCGCCTCGGGCATCGTCGGGGCTGAGCCCGGCGTTCCAGACGGGATGAAATGCGATGCGCAAGGCAATATCTGGGTTACCGGGCCCGGAGGCGTCTGGGTCTATTCGATCAAGGGCGAGTTGATCGGCAAGCTGCGTGTGCCCGAGCTCGCCGGCAATCTCACCTGGGGCGGGTCCGACTGGCGCACGCTCTTCCTCACCGCGAGCCGTTCGCTCTACGCGGTCGAGACCAAGGTCGGGCCGCGGATCGAGCCTTACATGAAGGCGGCCGCCACCGCGCATTCGGGTCGCAGCACGACAGCGGAGAGGCCGATGGCCGATCCTGGCCCAGTTGCCTCCATCTCCGCCAATGGCCTGAAGAAGGCGCCCTCGGGCTACCGGCTCGATCCGTCGCGCTGCGCCCTGATCATCCAGGACATGCAGAACGACGTCGTCATGGAGGGCGGCGCCTTTGCCTCCTCGGGCTCGCCGGAGCATTGCCGCCAGCAGAACGCGATCGCCAATGGCGCCCGCCTGGCGCAGGCGGCGCGGGCGCGCGGCATTCCGGTGATCCATGTCTGGTTCATCGTCGAGCCGGGAGCGCCCGGAGTCACCATGAACGCGCCCCTGTTCGAAGGCCTGGCCGACGCCAAGGCGCTGGTGCGCGGCACCTGGGGCGCAGCGCCTGTGCCCGGCCTCGAGGCGCAGAGCGGCGACCATGTCATCGAGAAGCAGCGCATGAGCGCCTGGGAGGGCACGCGGCTGGAGACCGTACTCAAGGCGCTCGGCCGCGACATCGTCATCGTCACCGGCGCCTGGACCAACATGTCGATCGAGCACACCGCCCGCACCGGCGCCGACAAGGGCTATTTCATGGTGGTGCCGGAGGATGCCTGCTCGACGATGAACGCCGAATGGCACACGGCCTCGGTCAATTACGCGCTGCAGAATGTCTGCGTCGTCACGGATGTGGATGCCGTCATCGCTGCGACCGCCTGAGCGCCTCCCCCGACATGACGGCGGTAGCGGCTCTTGCCTGTCGTCCCAAGGTTTGCGGCCTCGGCGGCGTGACGCTGAGCGTGAACGGGGAGGATGGCGTTCAGATCTCGCTCGGAGCCGCAGCGCGGCCTCGCTGCAATTGCCCGACGAGCGGCCAAGCTATGGCGAGGAGCGCCAGAACCCAGAGGATGATGCTCGTCGGTGTCGAGAACAGGATCTCGTACCCGCCATCCGAAAGCGATAGCGCGCGGCGGAAATTGTCCTCGAGCAGGCGGGCGAGGACGAAGGCCAGGAGCAGCGGGATCAGCGGAATACCGACCTTCCGCAACACATAAGCGATGACGCCGATGGCGGTGGTGATGATGAGCTCGAATGCCGAGTTCGAGACGGCATAGACGCCGGCATAGGACAGGGCGAGGATGCCGGGATAGAGAATCCAGGCCGGCACCAGGAGCAGCCGCGCGAACAGCCCGACCAGCGGCAGGTTGAGCACCAGCAGCATCAGGTTGCCGATGTACATCGAGGCGATCAGGCCCCAGGCGACCTCCGGACGCTGCGTGAACAGCAGCGGGCCGGGCGTGATCGAGTACATCAGGAAGGCGCCCAGCATCACCGCGGTCGTGCCCGAGCCGGGAATGCCGAGCGCCAGCAGCGGCACCATCGAGGCGGTCTGCGCCGCATTGTCGGCGGTTTCCGGTGCTGCGAGGCCGCGCATGTCGCCCTTGCCGAAGGTGCCCTTGTCGGAGATGCGCTTCTCGGCGGTGTAGGCCATGGCCGAGGCGACCGAGGCGCCCGTGCCGGGAAGCACGCCAAGGAAGAAACCGAGGCCGCTCGCACGCAGCATGGCCGGCGTGCAGTACCGGATCTCCTTCAGCGACAAGCGGGCGCCATCGCCGGTGCGCGAGACGGCGCCGCTGACCATCCCCTCTGCCAGGACGAGGATTTCGGCGACGGCGAAGAGACCGATGGTCAGGCTGGTGAAATCGATGCCGCCGAGCAGTTCGAGTGAGCCGAAGGTGAAGCGCTCGACGCCGGAGCCGCCATCGATGCCGACCATGGCGAGCAGCAGGCCGAGCGCGACCGCGATCCAGGTCTTTACGGCCTTGCCTTCGCCCATCGTGCCGAGCAGCGCGAAGGACAGAACCATCAGCGCGACGTAATCCGCCGGGCCGAACGACAAAGCGAGGCGCGCCAGCGGCACGGCGAGGAAGGTCATCAGGATGACGGCGCTGGTGCCACCGACGAAGCTGCCGATGCCGCTGATCGCCAGCGCGGCGGCGCCGCGCCCCGCCTTGGCCAGCGGGTAACCGTCAAGCGTCGTCATCACCAGCCCGGGATCGCCGGGAATGTTGAGCAGGATCGAGGAGATGCGACCGCCATAGCCGCTGCCGTAATAGAGTCCGGCGAGCAGGATCAGCGCCGTCTCGGGTGGCAGCTTCAGGGCAAAGCACAGCGGCAGCAGCAGCGCCACGGCGTTGATCGGCCCGATGCCGGGCAATGCGCCGATCGCGGTGCCGAGCGCGACACCGGCGAAGGCGACGGCGAGGTTGAGCGGGGTGAGCGCGACCTGGAAGCCGGTCAAAAGGGCAGACAAAGCGTCCATCTAGATCCCCAGCGGCCCGCGCGGCAGCGGCAGGTCGAGCACCTTGTCGAGCAGCAGGAAGAAGACCACGGCCGTCGCAATGGCAGAGACGGCGGCCGGAAGCGGCCTGGCATGGAAGGCGAGAGAGGCCACGAAGCACAACAGCGCTGTCGCCATGATGAAGCCGATCGGCAGGAGCAGGAGTGGATAAACCAGGCTCGCGGCGAGTACCGCGAGCGCACGCGGCCAGGTGCCGAATTCCAGCTCCACCCTACCCGGGCGGATCGCGAGAACGCAGCCGGCCAGGACCAGGACGGCGCCGATGATGGTGGGGAAAACCCGCGGCCCGATAGGGTCGGCGGCGAACGGCACATGCAGTGTCTGCGCGTGCCAGATCGCTCCGCCGCCGAGCAGGATGCAGGTCAATCCGACCAGACGGTCGATCATGGCGTCATTGCCTTGGCTTCGAGGGCAGGTACGGCGCTATTTGGCGAGACCGACCTCGATCGCCAGCGCGCGGAAATCGGCCGTCCGCTTCTTGGCGAATGCGTCGAAGTCCGGCCCGATCATGTCGAACTCGAACAGCCCCTGCTCGGTGCGTGCCTTCTGCCAACGCGGGTCGGCGTTGAGCTTGGCGAGGATGCCCGTCCAGTAGGCATAGGACGCTTCCGGTGCCTTCGGGGGCGCATAGAAGCCGCGCACAATCGGCCACTGCACGTCGTAGCCCTGCTCCTTCGCGGTCGGGATTTCGGCGAAGGCTCCCGGCAGGCGCTTGTCAGAGAAGGTCGCCAGCAGCCGAATTTCGCCGGCCTCGAGCTGGCCGCGCACCTCCGAGGCATCGCCTGGGAAAAGGTCGATATGGCCGCCGATCAGCGCCCCTATGGCCTCGCCGCCGCCCTCATAGGACAAATAGCGCATCTTGCGCGGGTCGACGCCGGCGGCTTTCAGGACGAGCGCCGGCTTCATCCAGTCCTGGCTGCCGACCGTGCCGCCAGCCCCGACCTTGACCGAAGCAGGGTCCTTCTTCAGTGCGTCGACGACATCGCCGAGCGATTTGAAGCGGCTGTCCTTGCGTACGGCGAGCACGCCGTAATCGGCGCCGATCGCGCCGAGCCAGCGCACATCGGATTCGTTGAAGCGGCCGAACTTGCCCTGGGCGAGATTGACCCAGGAACCGGTCGAGACCGCGACGATGACGTTCGGATCGGCGGCGCGCTGCGCCTGGATGTTGTTGTAGGCGATCGCGCCGATGCCGCCCGGCAGATTGGTGGTGCGGATCGACGGGCCGACCAGCCCGGTCTCGTTCATCATGCGGCTGGTCAGCCGGCAGGTCAGGTCGAAGCCGCCGCCCGGCGCGGCGGGTGCGATGCATTCGGGGTTCTGGGGCTGAAACTGCTGCGCCTGCGCGGCTGCCGACAGCATGACGGCGCAACAGACGGCGATCGATGTCCTCATCAGGTTTCCTCCAGCCCTTTAGTTTTTGTCGTTGGCGACCGGCTATGCCCGGACATGCGCCGGAGCCAGATTGCGACTAACCAATTATTGTCGACAATTTTGAGATTAATGATCCGATCAAGCTTGTCAAACATCAATTACGGTGCAATTTGTGTCGACAATAAATGCCTGTCGCAGAAAGCGAGCGGAGCGATGCGAGGAATGGCCTGACGATGGCGAGCTTCAACAACAACGAGCGGCCGGCCCCGGACGGCGTACTGGTCGACATCGCCGACTATGTCCTGAGCTATCGCGTCGACAGCGCGCTCGCCTACGAGACCGCCCGCAACTGCCTGATCGACACGCTCGGCTGCGGCCTCGAGGCGCTCGAGTATCCGGCCTGCACCAAGCTGCTCGGCCCGGTTGTCCCGGGCACCGTCGTGCCGAACGGCGCCCGCGTCCCCGGCACGCCCTATCAGCTCGACCCGGTCCAGGCGGCCTTCAACCTCGGCACCATGATCCGCTGGCTCGACTTCAACGATTGCTGGCTGGCGGCCGAATGGGGGCATCCCTCCGACAATCTCGGCGGCATCCTCGCCGTGGCCGACTGGCTGTCGCGAACCGCGGTCGCCGCCGGCCGGGCGCCGCTGAGTATGCGCGACGTGCTGACCGCGATGATCAAGGCCCACGAGATTCAGGGCTGCCTGGCGCTGGAGAACGCCTTCAACAAGGTCGGCTTCGACCATGTCATCCTGGTCAAGGTCGCCTCGACCGCGGTGGTGGCGGGCCTGCTCGGGCTCAGCCGCGACGAGATCGTCAATGCGCTGTCGCTGGCCTTCGTCGACGGCCAGGCGCTCCGGACCTATCGCCATGCGCCGAATGCCGGCTCGCGCAAGAGCTGGGCGGCGGGCGATGCCACGAGCCGGGCGGTGAAGCTCGCCTTGATCGCCCAGACCGGCGAGATGGGCTATCCGTCGGCGCTGACCGCCAAGACCTGGGGCTTCTACGACGCCTCGTTCCGCGGCCAGAGCTTCAAGTTCCAGCGCCCCTACGGCTCCTATGTCATGGAGCACGTGTTGTTCAAGATCTCCTACCCGGCCGAATTCCATTCCCAGACCGCGGTCGAAGCGGCGATGAGCGTGCAGGAGCAGCTGCGTGCGACGGGACGAAGCAGCGACGATATCGCCTCGATCAGGATCCGGACCCATGAGGCCTGCATCCGCATCATCGACAAGAGCGGCCCGCTGCACAATCCGGCCGATCGCGACCACACCATCCAGTACATGGTCGCCGTGCCGCTGATCTTCGGCCGGCTCACCGCGTCCGACTACGAGGACGACGTCGCCGCCGATCCGCGCATCGATGCGCTGCGCGACAAGATCGAGTGCGTCGAGGACCCCGCCTTCACCCGCGACTACCACGACCCCGACAAGCGCTCGATCGCCAACGGCATGACCGTGACGCTGAAGGACGGCACGGTGCTGCCCGAGCTCGTGGTCGAGTACCCGATCGGCCACAAGCGCCGCCGTGCCGATGGCATCCCGCTGCTCGAGGCGAAGTTCCGCACCAATCTCGCCCGACGCTTCGTCGAGAAGCGCCAGCACCAGATCCTCGACGTCTCGCTGAATCAGGCGAAGCTCGAGGCGATGCCGGTCCACGACTACGTCGATCTCTACTGCAGCTGAGCGCCCATGCCCTATCTCGTCGCCTCCGAACTGCCTTCCGAGCCGGCCGGCCAGCGTTTCCGGGCGCTGATCGAGCGCGGCAGCATCCTGCGCCTGCCCGGCGCGCATAACGGCATGGCCGCGCTGCAGGCCAAGGCCGCCGGCTTCGAGGGCTTGTACCTCTCGGGCGCGGCGATGACTGCGTCGATGGGCCTGCCTGACCTCGGCATCATTACCGTCGACGAAGTCGCCTTCTTCATCCGCCAAATCGCCCGTGCCAGCGGCCTGCCGCTGCTGGTCGATGGCGACACTGGTTATGGCGAGGCGCTGAACGTCATGCACATGGTGCGCGTCTTCGAGGAGGCCGGCGCCGGCGCGGTCCATATCGAGGACCAGCTGCTGCCGAAGAAATGCGGCCACCTCAACGACAAGAAGCTCGCCGACATCAATGACATGGCGGCCAAGGTCGCGGCCGCCGCCAAGGCGCGCCGGCACCTCTACCTAGTCGCCCGCACCGACGCTGCGGCGAGCGAGGGCATGGATGGCGCGGTCGCCCGCGCCAAGCTCTATCTCGAGGCCGGCGCCGACGCGATCTTCCCGGAGGCGCTGAACACGGCCGAGATGTTCCGCGAGTTCGCCCGGCGCGTGCCCGGCGTGCCGCTGCTCGCCAACATGACCGAATTCGGCCGCACGCCCTTCTTCACGGCCGACGAGTTCGAGGCGATGGGCTACCGCATGGTGATCTGGCCGGTCTCGTCGCTGCGGGTCGCCAACAAGGCGCAGGAAAAGCTCTACGCCGCGCTCGCCCGCGATGGCGGCACCCACGCCATGGTCGAGCAGATGCAGACCCGCGCCGAATTGTACGGAGCGATCGGACTGCACGAGTACGAGGCGCTCGACGCTTCGATCATTGAAACGATCATCCCCGAGGGAATGCCGCCGCGCGAGCGCAGCGCATGACGACGATCGCGGCAGCCGGAGTGATCCTGCTGCCCGCATCCGCGCCCGGCGCGGCAAGAGACGACCGACCGGACAAGGCGGCGTAACGGACAAAGGGAGGAGAAAACGATGCTGAAGCGTTTGACGATGGCTGGCGCGCTGGTGCTCGCGCTCGGCGCGGTGACGGCCTCGGCCGATCCGGCGAAGGTCATGATCCCCGCCAACCCCGGCGGCGGCTGGGACGGGGCCGGCCGCCACACCATGGCGGCTTTCGCCCAGTCGAAGGTGTTCGCGGACGGTGCGTCCTTCACCAACAAGGGCGGCGCGGCCGGCACGATCGGCCTCGCCGAATTCGTCCGCACGGCCAAGGGCGACGATAACGCCCTGCTGGTGACCGGCGTCATCATGGTCGGCGGCGTCATCACCAACAAGACGCCGGTTTCGCTGGCGGATACGACACCCCTGCTCCGACTGACCAACGAATACAACGCCATCGCGGTGCCGGCGAACTCGCCTATCAAGACGTCGCAGGATTTCATCGCGGCGCTCAAGGCCGATCCGAGCGCGCTCTCGGTCGGCGGCGGCTCGGCCGGCGGCGCCGACCACGTCATGCTGGCACTCCTCGCCAAGCAAGCGGGCGCGCCCGTCGCCAAGATCAACTTCGTCTCCTTCTCGGGCGGCGAGATTCTGGCCGCGCTCGGCGGCGGCAAGATCAAGGCAGCGATCTCGGGCGCCTCGGAGTTCCGTCAGTTCGCCGAGTCCGGGCGCATCCGGATCATCGCAGTGTCCGGGCCGACGCGCGTGGACGGCATCAATGCGCCGACGCTGAAGGAATCCGGCATCCCGGTCGAGATCGGCAACTGGCGCGGCTTCGTCGGCGCGCCCGGCATGAGCGACGGTGCCAAGAAGCTCTGGCTCGAGCGCTTCGCCAAGCTGCATGAGACACCGGCCTGGAAGGAAACTTTGAAGACTCAGGGCTGGGAGGACGCCTATCTCCCCGGCGACAAGTTCAATGCCTTCCTCAAGGAAGAGGAAGCGAACTGGACGAGCGCGCTCAAAGAAGTCGGCATCCTGAAATAGCCTCTCGCCAACGGTACGCGTGCCTAGCCGTGTGCCGTTCGACATCCGGTTCAAGGGAGCGGACGCACATGCCGGCAATCGAAGAGGCACCGCCGCGAGGGCGCCGATCGAAGCCGTGGTGGCTTGGACTGGCGCTCGCGATCATGGGCGCGCTCTGGCTCAACGGTGCGCGCGGCATCGCCTCGACGACGAATTATATCGGTCTCGGTCCGGCGGCAATCGTGCTCGCCGTCGGGCTCGGTCTCGTGTTCCTCGGGATCCTTCTGATCCTGCAGGCGCTGCGCGGCGATTTCCGCGCCGTCGATGACGAGGCCGAGGCGCCGCCGTCCCGCGCAGCCTTCTTGCTCGCGCTGGCGGGGGTCGCCATTCCACTGCTCACGATGCGCTGGCTCGGCTTCCCACTCACGGCGATGCTGGCCTTCGCTCTCGTAACCCATGGCTTCGGCTCGCGCCGCACCATCCTCGATCTCGCGATCGGCTTCGTGCTGGGCGCTGCCGCCTGGTTCGGCTTCTCCCGCCTCGGGATCAGCCTCGGCGGCTTCCTGCCGCTGCTCGGGTGACCTGATGGACATCCTGAACCAGCTCATCGGCGGCTTTGCCGTCGCACTCCAGCCGATCAACCTGTTCTGGGCCTTCATCGGCTGCGCGCTCGGCACCGCAGTCGGCGTCCTGCCCGGGATCGGCCCGGCCTTGACCATCGCGCTGCTGCTGCCGGTGACGGCGCAGGTCAATCCGGCCTCGGCCTTCATCATGTTCGCCGGCATCCTCTACGGCGCGCTCTATGGCGGCTCGACGACCTCGATCCTGCTCAACACGCCGGGCGAGAGCGGCTCGGTGATGACCGCGATCGAAGGCAACCGCATGGCGCGCAAGGGGCGCGGCGCCGCGGCACTGGCGACGGCGGCGATCGGCTCCTTCGTCGCCGGCACGGTCGGCACGCTCGCCCTCACCTTCCTCGCCCCCGCCATCGCCGAGCTCGCCTTCGTCTTCGGGCCCGAGGACTATTTCGCGCTGATGGTGCTGTCCTTCACCTCGGTCGCGGTGGTGATGGGGCGCTCGCTGGTGCGCGGCTTCGCCGCGCTGTTCTTCGGCCTCGCGCTGGGAACGATCGGCATCGACACCCAGACCGGTCAGACGCGCATGGTCTTCGGCATGCTCGAACTGCTCGACGGCGTCTCTTTCACGGTCGTGCTGGTCTCGCTCTTCGCCATCGGCGAGACGTTCTATGTCGCCAGCCGCCACGCCTCGGCGCCGGCCGCGATCAACCCGCTTTCCGGCGGCCACTGGATGACGCGGCAGGACTGGGCGCGCTCCTGGAAGCCCTGGCTGCGCGGCAGCGTCATCGGCTTTCCGATCGGCGCTCTCCCGGCCGGCGGCACCGAAATCCCGACCTTCCTGTCCTATGCGCTGGAACGCCGCCTGTCGAAGCATCCGGAGGAATTCGGTCATGGCGCCATCGAAGGCGTCGCCGGGCCGGAAGCCGCCAACAACGCCGCCGCCGCCGGCATCCTCGTGCCGCTGCTGACGCTCGGCCTGCCTTCGACCGCGACGGCCGCGGTCCTGCTCGCCGCCTTCCAAAACTATGGGCTGCAGCCCGGGCCGATGCTGTTCGCGACCAACCCCGATCTGCTCTGGGGCCTGATCGCCTCGCTCTATATCGGCAACCTGATCCTGCTCATCCTCAACCTGCCGCTGGTCGGCATCTGGGTCCGGCTGCTGCTGATCCCCCGCCACTACATCTATGGCGGCATCGTCGTCTTCGCGCTGGTCGGCGTCTGGGGGCTTTCGACCTCGTGGATGGATCTTGCCCTGATGTGCGGGCTGGGGCTGATCGGCTATGTCGCCCGCGTCTATGATTTCCCGATCGCGCCCGTGCTGATCGGCCTGATCCTCGGCCCGCAGGCCGAGATCCAGCTGCGGCGGGCCCTGGCGGTCAGCCAGGACGACTGGAGCGTGCTGGTCGGCACGCCGATCTCCGCCTCGCTGCTCGCCATTGCAGCGCTGGTCCTCGTGGTGCCGCCGCTGCTCGCCTATCGGCGCCGGCAGGCTGTACCGGGCAGTGAGCAGCCCGCTTCGGCAGGCTGACCAGCCAGCGGAGCGACGCAAGTCCGGCTCAGGGTGACGGGCTGCGCCGGCGCTTGGCCGGCCGTGCCGTCTCCACGCTCGCAAGCGCAGTCTGGAGCGCCATCCGGGCCGCGCGGATATGGCGGCGCATCAGGATTTCGGCGAGTTCGCCGTCGCGGCGGCTGATCGCTTCCGTGATCCTCAGATGCTCCTGCCAGGCTTCGCGGCCACGGCCGGGCACGGTCGAATGCAGCCGCCGGCACAGGCGCAGGCGCGGATAGAACTGCTCGCAGAGCAACTCGGCCAGGATAGGATTGCCGCTGCCCTTGGCGATCCGGCGATGGAAGTCGGCTTCGGGCTCGTCCTGGAGATAGGCGCCCGTCGGATTGCGCTCGATCTCGCCGCGGTGCCCCTGGACCAGCGCCTCCAGCGCCGCGATCTCCTCGTCGTTCATGCTCTCGGCAGCCAGGCGGGCGGCCATGCCCTCGGTCGCCTCGCGCACATCGAGGAGCGCCAGGAATTCGGCTGCGCTGGGCTCCGCGACGCGCGCGCCCTGATTGGCGACGTAGGTGACCAGGCCGCGCTCCTGCAGCCGGCGGATAGCCTCACGGACAGGTGCCCGGCTGATTCCATGGCGGCGCGCGATCGCCGGTTCACTCAGCTTCTCGCCGGGTGCGATCTCGCCGGTCACGATCGCGCTGGTCAACGCCTCGTAGAGCTTGTCGCCAATTCCGGATCTGCCGGTCGGCACCAAGTCCAGGAGTTCGGCGATGTCTGGCTTACCGGAGATTGGTATTGCCACTGTCATTACCCCAGAAGATCACGATTTGCGGGTGACACAAAATGCGCCCGGACGAGGCCCTGGCCGTATCGCTATCCAGGGAGATACGCATGGGCGGTCGGGATGCTCTTGGTCACGACATAGGTATAGTACCGCTCGATCCCGATCATGGGCTCGAGCAGCCGGTCGATCAGGCGCTGATAGCTGTCGATGTCGGGAACGACCACCCGCATGATGTAGTCGATGCCGCCGCCGGTGGCGTCGCAGGCGACGATGGCAGGCTCCCTCGCCACCGCCTCCTCGAAGCGGCGAAAATCCGCTTGCTGGTGGCTCTTCAGGCTGATCTCGACGATCACCGTGGTGCGTGGCGTGTCGGGTTCCAGATCGACGATCGCGGTGTAGCCCTTGATCACGCCGGCCTCTTCCATCCGGCGCAGCCGCTCCCAGCAGGCGGCGGGTGACAGCGCGACCGTTTCGGCGAGCTTGAGCTTGGTCATGCGGCCGTCGCGCTGCAGAGCGGCGACGATCTTGAGGTCGATGGGATCGAGCTTCATCTTCGGTGACCGCGCGTGCATAATGTCATGAACAATGTTTCCTAAGAACGAGACAATCCCATGCTTCGTCAAGCCGATCGGCCTTCGGGCAACAGGCTCTCCCCAGCTCTGGAGAAGGCTGTCGCGTGGCAGCCCACCCTGACGAAGCAGAAGGGCGCGACCAAGCACGCCGCGCTGACCGAGCGCATCATCGCCGACATCAATGCCGGCGTCCTGAAGCCGATGGACCGGATGCCGACGCATCGCGACCTTGCGCGCGAGCTCGGCATCTCCGTGCAGACCGTCAGCCTCAGCTACAAGGAAGCCGAGCGCCTCGGCTATCTCAGTGGCGAGGTTGGGCGCGGAACCTTCGTGAAGAGCCGCGTCACCGAGCAGGCGGGGCGGCTGATGCTCGACCGCAGCCCGACAGAGGTCGTCGATCTCTCGATCGTGCGCGGGGTCTATCTCGACGCGCATGAGACGGCCTCGCGCCAGGCATTGGCGGCCTTGGCCGAGGACGACAACGGCGCCTTCATGCGGCCTTGCCGGCCGATCGCCGGCCTCGACCGCCATCGCGAAGCCGCGCGCCTCTGGCTTGCACCGCTCGGCGTCGAAACGGCCGTCGAGCGCGTTCTGGTCACCAACGGTGCCGCGCATGCGCTCTTCCTGGCGCTGGCCTGCGTGGTCCGGGCCGGCGATCTCGTCCTGACCGAGAATCTGACCGATCATGGCGTCATCGGCCTCGCCAACATCCTCGGCTTCAGCCTGAAGGGTCTGCCGACCGACGAGGAGGGCATTCGCCCCGATGCGTTCGAGGCCGCTTGCCGTGCCGGCAGCGTGCGTGCGCTCGTCCTGATCCCGACGCTCAACAACCCGACGAGCCATGTCGCCGGACCCGAGCGTCGCCGCGCCATTGCCGAGATCGCGCAGCGTCATGGTGTCTTCGTCGTCGAGGACGAGGTCTACAAGCCGCTCATCGAGGAGCCGTTGCCCTCGATCACGGCGATGCTGCCCGAGCTCGGCTTCTTTCTCACCAGCTTCACCAAGGCGGTGCTGACCGGCCTGCGCGTCGGCTACCTGGTCGTGCCGCCGCAATACTCGATCCGCGCCACCTCGATCCTGCGCGTCACGAGCTGGAGCGGCACCTATCTGCCGGCCGAGATCGCGACGCGTTGGGTCGAGGACGGCACGGCGCAGAGGCTGCTCGCCATCCAGCGCAAGGAGGCGATGGCGCGCCAGCGCATCGTCGCGGAGACGCTCGGGAGCCATGTCGCGTCGAGCCACCCGCTCTCGCTCTGCGCCTGGCTCAAGGTGCCGGCGCATTGGACCGAGGACAGCCTGGTCCGCTCGCTCGCCGACAGGCGCATCGCGGTGACGCCGTCCGATCCCTTCGTGGCCGGCACTGGCCATGGCGGCGGCATCCGCATCTGCCTCGGCGGGCGGGTGAGCCATGAGTTGCTGGCCCGGACGCTGACGACCGTGAGCCAGACCTTCGAGCAGCTTCCGCCGGTCTTCGATATCGGCGCGATCGGTTGAGCGGCAGCGACGTCCGACGGCGCGGCTTTCCGCGCCGTCGTGGCATCTGCACGCGCATATCACGATTGGATCATGACAATATAATAATTGACATGAAATTTTCTCCCTCGCAGCATGACAAGCGAGAGGGGAATGACGGTGATCAAACCGCATCTTGCAATCGTCGAGGCAGACCACCTGGCCACGCCGCCGGCGTTGGTCGCTCTGCCCGACATCCAAGCCGCCGCAGCGCGCATCGCCGGCCGGGTGGCGCGCACGCCGCTCGTCGCCTCACCGTCCCTGAGCCGCCTTTGCGGCCAGCCCGTCCACCTCAAACTCGAAACCCGCCAGCCGATCGGCGCCTTCAAGCTTCGTGGCGCGATGAATGCGGTGCTGGCACTGGACGAAGAACAACGCCGGCACGGCCTCGTGACCGCGTCCACAGGCAATCACGGCCGCGCCGTTGCCTACACCGCCCGGGAACTCGGCCTTCACGCCACGATCTGCATGTCGGCGCTGGTGCCGGCCAACAAGGTCGAGGCGATCCGCTCGCTCGGCGCCGAGATTCGCATCGTCGGCCGCTCGCAGGACGATGCGCAAATCGAGGTCGAGCGGCAGGTTGCAGAGCGAGGGCTCATTCCGATCCCGCCCTTCGACCATCCGGATGTCGTGGCGGGTCAGGGCACGATCGGCCTCGAACTGGTCGAGGACCTGCCCGAACTCGCTCTGGTGCTGGTGCCCTTGTCGGGCGGGGGCCTCGCCGGTGGAATCGCAGCCGCGATCAAGGCGTTGCGCCCGAAGGCTCGTGTCATCGGCATCTCGATGGAGCGTGGCGCCGCCATGGTCGCGGCGATCGCGGCTGGCCGGCCGGTCGAGGTGGTCGAAGAGGAAACGCTGGCGGATTCGCTCGGCGGCGGTATCGGCCTTGCCAACCGTGTCACCTTCGCCCTGTGCCGCGACCTGCTCGACGAAGTCGTGCTGCTGAGCGAGACGGAGATCGCCGCGGGCATCCGCCACGCTGCACGCGAGGAAGGCGAGATCGTCGAGGGGGCCGGCGCGGTCGGTATCGCGGCCCTGCTTGCCGGCAAGGTCCGCCCGCACGGGCCGACGGCGATCATCGTCTCGGGACGCAATATCGACGACGCCGGGCACCGGCGCATCGTCTCCGGAGCCGCCGCATGAGCCGCATGCACGTCCTCACCGAGGCGGAACTGCGCCGCGTCGTCAGGCTCGATCTGAGCGCGGTTGCCTGTGTCGAGGAAGCCTTCGCAGCGCTTGCGACCAAGGCCGTCGCCATGCCGCCGATCCTGCGGCTCGACATCCCCGAGTATCGCGGCGAGGTCGACGTGAAGACGGCCTATGTGCCGGGCCTCGACGGTTTCGCGATCAAGGTCAGCCCCGGCTTCTTCGACAATCCCAAGCTCGGTCTGCCCAGCCTGAACGGGCTCATGATCCTGTTCAGCACCCGGACCGGGCTGGTCGAGGCGCTGCTCCTGGACAATGGCTACCTCACCGATGTCAGGACGGCTGCGGCCGGCGCCGTCGCGGCGCGCCATCTCGCCCGGCCGGATGCGGCGGTCGCTGCCATCCTCGGCGCCGGCATGCAGGCGAGACTCCAGCTCGAAGCGCTGGCGCTGGTACGGCCGATCCGCGAGGCACGGATCTGGGCGCGCGACCAGGAGAAGGCGAACGAGGCCGCAAGCGAGCTCTCCCGCAAGCTCCGCATTCCCGTCACCGCCCTCCCCAATCCCCAGGCCGCTGTGCGAGGCGCCGATGTCATCGTCACCACGACGCCGGCCGAGCAGCCGATCCTGATGGCCGATTGGCTCGAGCCGGGGCAGCACATCACCGCAATGGGCTCCGACAGCGAGCACAAGAACGAGATCGACCCGGCCGTCTTCGCCCGCGCCACCTATGTCGCCGACCGCCTCACGCAGACGCGCCGCCTCGGCGAGCTCGCTTCAGCGATCCGTGCCGGCCTCGCCACGGACGACCAGTCTTTCGCTGAACTGGGCGACGTCATCGCCGGCAAACGCGCCGGCCGGACGCGCGCCGACGAGATCACCCTGGCCGACCTGACCGGCACCGGCGTGCAGGATACGGCGATCGCCAATCTCGCCGCCGCCCGCGCCCGCAATGCTGGCGCCGGGCAGACCATCAATACCAAGGCCGAAGCGGGAGACGCCGCGTGACTGTGACCCTGAATTTCACGCGCGAGGAATATGCCGAGCGCCTCGCCAAGACCCGTGCCGCGATGGAGCGGGCCGGTATCGAGCTGATGATCGTCACCGATCCGTCCAATATGCATTGGCTCACCGGCTATGATGGCTGGTCGTTCTACGTCCATCAGTGCGTGCTGGTGCCGCCCACCGGCGAGCCGATCTGGTATGGCCGCAAGCAGGATGCGAACGGCGCCAGGCGCACCGCCTATCTCGGCCATGACAACATCATCGGCTATCCCGACCACTATGTTCAGTCGACCGAGCGCCATCCGATGGATCTGCTGGCGCAGATCATCGCCGAGCGCGGCTGGGACAAGCTCTCTATCGCCGTCGAGATGGACAATTATTACTTCACGGCGGCGGCCTTCGCCTCGCTGCAGACGCATCTGCCGAATGCCCGCTTCAAGGATGCCGGTGGGCTGGTGAACTGGCAGCGCGCGGTCAAGAGCAAGACCGAGCTCGACTACATGCGCAAGGCCGGCCGCATCGTCGAGCTGATGCACCAGCGCATCGTCGAGGTCGCCTGCCCCGGCATGCGCAAATGCGACCTCGTCGCCGAGATCTACGATGCCGGCATTCGCGGCACGACCGAATTCGGCGGCGACTACCCGGCGATCGTGCCGCTGCTGCCCTCGGGCGCCGATGCCTCCGCCCCACACCTGACCTGGGACGACAAGCCGATGCGATCAGGTGAAGGCACCTTCTTCGAGATCGCGGGCGCCTATAAGCGCTACCACTGCCCGCTGTCGCGCACCGTCTTCCTGGGCAAGCCGACGCAAGCCTTCCTCGACGCCGAGAAGGCGACGCTCGAAGGCATGGAAGCCGGTCTCGCCGCGGCCAAGCCTGGCAACACCTGCGAGGACATCGCCAATGCCTTCTTCGCGGTGCTGAAGCGGTACGGCATCATCAAGGACAACCGCACGGGTTATCCGATCGGGCTGTCCTATCCGCCCGATTGGGGCGAGCGCACCATGAGCCTGCGCCCCGGCGACCGGACCGAGCTCAAGCCCGGCATGACCTTCCATTTCATGACCGGCCTCTGGCTCGAAGATATGGGCCTCGAGATCACCGAAAGCATCGCGATCACTGAGAGCGGCGTCGAATGCCTGTCGAACGTGCCGCGCCAGCTCTTCGTAAAGGCGTGAGCGCATGCTGACCGCCTCGCCCCGCCCCTCCCCGGTGACGCCCACGATCGATCTGTCGGCGCAAGGCGTCCAGCATGGTCACTTACGCCTGCCTTATAGCCGCGACGACAGCGCCTGGGGCTCGGTGATGATCCCGATCTGCGTCGTCGCGAATGGTAGCGGCCCGACCGCGCTTTTGACCGGCGCCAACCATGGCGACGAATACGAAGGGCCGGCGGCGCTGTTCGAGCTCGCGCGCGTGCTCGATCCGGCTGAGGTTTCGGGCCGGGTCATCATCGTGCCGGCGCTGAACTATCCCGCCTTCCGGGCCGGGACGCGGACCTCTCCGATCGACAAGGGCAATCTCAACCGCAGCTTTCCCGGCCGGCCGGATGGCAGCGTCACCGAGAAGATCGCCGACTACGTCACACGCCATCTCGTGCCGCTCGCCGATATCGTGCTCGACTTCCATTCCGGCGGAAAGACGCTCGACTTCCTGCCTTATGCCGCGGCGCACGAACTGCCGGACAAGGCACAGGAGGCGCGCTGCTTTGCGGCGGTCGCCGCCTTCTCCGCGCCCTACTCGATGAAGATGCTGGAGATCGACGCTGTCGGCATGTTCGACACCACCGTCGAGGAGATGGGCAAGGTTTTCGTCACGACCGAACTCGGTGGCGCCGGAACCGCGAGCGCCCGCAGCATCGGCATCGCCCGGCGCGGCGCCGCCAATCTCCTGAAGCATGCCGGCATCCTCGCCGGAGCGCCCGAGACTACCCCGACCCGCTGGCTCGACATGCCCTCCAGCGACTGCTTCGCCTTCGCCGGGGAAGACGGGCTCATCGCCTTCGAGCGCGATCTCGGCGAGCCCGTGCGTGCGGGCGAGATGATCGCGCGGCTCTACCCTGTCGGCAGGACCGGGCTCGCCCCGGCTGAATATCGCGCTGCCATGGACGGCGTCCTCGCCGCGCGCCACGTCCCCGGGCTGATCAAGGCGGGCGACTGCCTCTCCGTCCTAGCCGTGCTGACGGAGGCGCCCTGACCCATTCGGCCGGGAGACCGGCCCAAGCCAAACCGCCGGCGCAAAGACGCCAGGTAAGCCGAAGCAATCGGCATGCGGAGAAACATCAACCAGAGGAGAATTGCACATGCCGTTTCTGAAGATTGCGGGACTCTCCGCCACAGCTCTCGCCATCGGTCTCGCCGCCGCCGGCGCCACCACGCTCAAAGACGTCAAGGACCAGGGTTATATCCGCGTCGCGACCGCCAATGAGGTGCCCTATTCCTACATGAAGGATGACGGGACCTCGGCCGGCATCGGGCCCGACGTCGCCAATGCCGTGCTGAAGAAGCTCGGCGTCGCCGAGGCCAACTGGTCCGTCACGCCGTTCGGCACGCTGATCCCCGGTCTCAAGGCCAAGCGCTTCGATTTCGTCGCCGCCGAGCAGAACATCTCGCCAGAGCGCTGCAAGCAGGTCTCCTTCTCCGAGCCGAACTCCTCCTATGGCGAGGGCTTGCTGGTGAAGAAGGGCAATCCGAAGAAGCTGACGACTTATGCCGACATCGCCAAGGATCCGGCGTTGAAGGTCGCGGTCGTGTCCGGCGCGAACAATATCGACTTCCTGCGCGCCGTCGGCGTCAAGGACAGCCAGGTGATCTTCATCACCGCCAATGCCGACGCGCTCGCCACCGTGCAGAGCCGCGCCGACGCCTATGCCGCGACCGAGCTCACCGTCGCCTCGCTCGCCAAGGGCCAGGCCAATGTCGAGCAGGTCGCGCCCTTCACCGACCCGGTGGTCAACGGCAAGCCGGTCCGCAATTTTGGCGGCTTCGCCTTCCGGCCCGAGGACAAGGAGCTGCGCGACGCCTTCAATGTTGCCCTCGTCGAGTTCCGCAAGAGCGACGAGTACAAGAAGATCCTCGGCAATTACGGGCTGTCCGAGGCCAGCATCAAGGCGGCGGCGGAGCGCAAGGTCGAGGACCTTTGCGCCGGCAAGTAAGGCGCTGATCGAGATCGTTCCGCCCGCCCAGGCGGCGGGCGGAACTCTGCGCCCATGTTCGACGCTCTTGCGGGAGTCTGCTGGATGGAGTGGCTGTCCTATCTGCCTGCGCTGTCGCGCGGCGCACTCGTCACCGCGGCGATCACGCTCTCGGCGATCGCGATCGGCGCCGTCGCCGCCTTCGTGGCCGGCATTGCCCGGGTCGAGGGTGGGCGCCTGCTGTCGATGGTTGCGCTCTGCTATACCGAGCTCTTCCGCGGCACATCGCTGCTCGTCCAGCTGTTCTGGTTCTACTACGCCCTGCCGCTCGTCGGCATCAGTTTCGAGCCCGTCGCCACCGGCATTCTCGTCCTCTCCCTGCATGTCGGCGCCTATGGCTCCGAGATCGTGCGCGGCGCGCTGCAATCGGTCTCCGCGCAGCAGCACGAGGCGGCGCGGGCGCTGAATTTCGGCCGCGCCCAGACGCTTCTCCATATCACCCTGCCGCAGGCGCTGGTCGAGATGATGCCCGCCTTCGGCAATCTCGCCATCGAGACCCTGAAGCTCTCGTCGCTGGTCTCGCTGATCTCGATCGCCGACCTGACCTTCCGCGCGCAGTCGATCCGCAACCTCACCCTCGATAGCGCCGGCGTCTACAGCCTGACGCTCGTCGGCTACTTCGCGATGTCGCTGGTGCTGATGCTGATCATGCGGCTGATCGAGCGATGGGCCCGGCGCGGCGCGGCCTTCCCGCGCGCGGCGCATTCGTGAGGCTGACGGCATGATGTACGGCTTCGAATGGGATACGACGACGCCGCTGAGCTACGCGTCCTCGATCCTGCCGATCATCCTCATCGGGCTCACCGTGACACTGCAGGCCGCCGCGGCCGGCTTTGCGATCGCGTTGGTGCTCGGCCTCGTCTTCGCGCTGTTGCGCCGCAGCCGGCTCGCGGCCGTATCCTGGACGACGGCCGTCATCGTCGAGTTCCTGCGCGACACGCCGCTCTTGGTGCAGCTCTTCTTCCTCTACTACGTGCTGCCGGATTACGGGGTGACGCTGCCGGCTTTCCTCACCGGGGCGCTCGCGCTCGGGCTGCAATATTCGGCCTATACCTCCGAGGTCTATCGCGGCGGCATCGAGGCCGTGCCGCGCGGGCAATGGGAGGCCGCGACCGCGCTGAACCTCTCCCGGCTGCAGACCTACCGCGACATCGTCGTGCCGCAGATCGTGCCGCGCATCCTGCCGGCGATGGGCAACTATCTCGTCGCCATGATCAAGGAGACGCCGGTGCTCTCCGTCGTCACCGTGCTCGAGATGATGGGGCTCGCCAACATGATCGGCGAGCGCACCTTCGAATATCTCGTCCCGCTGACGCTGGTCGGCGTGATCTTCCTCCTCCTCACGCTGATCTGCTCGGCCGGCCTGCACCGGCTGCAGAAGGCGCTGCCGAAAGCAGGGATCCCGCTGCGATGACCGAGACTCCCCAGGCGCCCATCATCGAGTTCGCCGGAGTGACCAAGCGCTTCGGCGCCTTGACGGTGCTCGACGATTTCAACTTCAGCGTCGCCCGCGGCGAGAAGGTCACGCTGATCGGCCCGTCCGGCTCGGGCAAATCGACGGTGCTGCGCATCCTGATGACGCTGGAGCCGTTCCAGGAGGGCCGGCTGACCCTCGCCGGCATGCCATATCACGAGGAGGGCGGCCATGGTCCGTTCAAAGCGTCGGACGGGCATCTGCGCCAGATCCGCAGCCATGTCGGCATGGTCTTCCAGAGCTTCAACCTGTTTCCGCACATGACCGTGCTGCGCAATGTCGTCGAGGCGCCGCTGCGCGTGCTCGGCCTGCCACGCGGCGAAGCCGAATGCCGGGCCGTCGACCTGCTCGCCATGGTCGGGCTCGCCGACAAGAAGGACCATTATCCGGCGCAGCTTTCCGGCGGCCAGCAGCAGCGCGTCGCCATCGCCCGGGCGCTCGCCATGCGGCCACGTGTCCTGCTCTTCGACGAGCCGACCTCGGCACTCGACCCGCAACTCGTCGGCGAGGTGCTCTCCGTCATCCGCGGCCTCGCCAGCGAGCATGACCTCACCATGCTGCTCGTCACCCATGAGATGCGCTTCGCCCGCGAGGTCTCCGACCGGGTCTGCTTCTTCGACAAGGGCCGTATCTGCGAGCAGGGCGAGCCCGAGCGCATCTTCAGCGCGCCCGAGCAGCCGCGCACCCGCGAGTTCCTGGCCTCGGTGCTGGGATGACCCGGCGCCGACACTCTGTCGGCGCTGCCTCGAACTTCCGAGACTCCTTCGGCGTGAAGCCGGCACTTCGAAGACAGTCCCGCCACCGTTCCGCCTAGGCTCGTCGTCAGCCGAGGGAGGATGGTCATGAACGCAATGACGAGCACGGCAAGGCGGGAAGCCACGATCGCCAAGCCTGCCGAGCACCCCGGCCTGTCGCGCCTCGCCGATCGGCGCCTGCTGCGGCAGCTTTCCTATATCGACGGGCGCTGGACCGCCGCGCCCGACGGGGAGGCCTTCCCGGTGACCGACCCCGCGACCGGCGCCCTCGTCGCGCAGGTCGCGGCGCTCGGGGCGAACGAAGCTACGCGGGCTATCGATGCAGCTCATGCGGCCTTCCCGGCCTGGAAGGCACTGCTGCCGCAGGAGCGTGCTGCGCTGCTGCGGCGCTGGCATGCGCAGATGCTGGCAGCGGCTGAAGACCTCGCGCTGCTGATGACGCTGGAACAGGGCAAGCCGCTGGCGGAATCGCGCGGCGAGATCGCCTATGCCGCCGACTTCATCGCCTATTACGCTGAGGAAGCGCTGCGCCTGAATGTCGAGGGCCTGACCAGCCACCTGCCGGGCGCACAGATGTCGCTCTCCCGTGAGCCGGTCGGCGTCGCAGCCTTGCTGACGCCCTGGAATTTCCCTTCCGCCATGCTGACGCGCAAGGCCGCGGCCGCGCTCGCCGCCGGCTGCACCATCGTCGCCCATCCCTCGTCGCATACGCCGCTCTCGGCGCTGGCCCTGGCCGAACTCGCCGACCGCGCCGGATTGCCGGCGGGCGTCTTCAACGTCGTCACCGGCGAGGCCGCACCGATCGCCGAGACCTATTGCGCCGATATCCGCGTGCGCGCCGTCAGCTTCACCGGCTCGACCGAGATCGGCCGCATCGTCGCTCGCAATGCGGCCGCGACCGTCAAGCGCGTGGTCATGGAGCTCGGCGGCCATGCGCCGTTGGTCGTCTTCGACGATGCCGATCTCGACCGCGCCGTCGCGATCGCGATCGATGCCAAGTTCGCGACATCCGGGCAGGATTGCCTCGCGGCCAACCGGATTTATGTGCAGCGCGGTCTCTACGAACGCTTCTGCGCCGCCTTCGCCGAAAAGGCCGCGGCGCTGCGGGTCGGGGCCGGCCTGGAGGACGGCGTCGAGATCGGGCCCCTGATGCACGCCGCAGCAAAGCGCAAGGCCGAAGCCCAGATCGTCGATGCGCTGGCGCGCGGCGCAAGGCGGCTGACACCGGAGCGCGCCATGCCCGGCCCGCTCTTCCTGGCGCCGACCGTTCTCGCCGACGTGCCGGACGAGGCGCTGATCATGTGCGAGGAGACCTTCGCGCCGGTCGCGGCCATCGCTCCCTTCGACAGCGAGGACGAGGTCGTCACCCGTGCCAACGATACCGAATACGGCCTCGTCGCCTATGTCGTGACGCGCGATGGTGCTCGCGCCGCACGAATGGCCAGGACGCTCGATTACGGCATGGTCGCGGTCAACCGCGTCAAGATCACCGGTGCGCCGATCCCCTTCGGCGGCGTGAAGCAGTCCGGCCTCGGCCGCGAGGGCTCGCGCCACGGCCTCGAGGCCTTCACCGACCTCAAATATGTCTGCCTCGATCTGAACTGAGGCGCCGTTTCCCGCTTCCACGAAGGATTATCGTCATGCTCGACCAGCCCGCCCGCACCGACAACGAACTGGACGCCTGGGACCGCGACCATTTCTTCCATCCCTCGACGCATATGGGCCAGCATGCCCGGGGCGAGACGCAAAACCGCATCATCACCGGCGGCGAGGGCGTCTACATCGTCGATCGCGACGGCAAGAGAAGCCTCGACGCCTTCGCCGGCCTCTACTGCGTCAATGTCGGCTATGGCCGCAAATCGATCACCGATGCAATCGCCGAGCAGGCAGCGAAGCTGCCCTATTACCACGCCTATGTCGGCCACGGCTCCGAGCCGTCGATCAGACTAGCCAAGATGGTTATCGACCGCGCGCCCAAGGGCATGAGCCGGGTCTTCTTCGGCCTCTCGGGCTCGGATGCCAACGAGACCAATCTCAAGCTGGTCTGGTACTACAACAATGTCCTGAAGCGGCCGGAGAAGAAGAAGATCATCTCGCGCTGGCGCGGCTATCACGGCTCGGGCGTGATGACTGGCAGCCTCACCGGCCTCGCCGCCTTCCACAATCTCTTCGACCTGCCGAAAGCCCCGGTGCTGCACACCGAGGCGCCCTATTATTTCCGCCGCGCCGATCGCAGCATGAGCGAGGAGGCGTTCTCGCAGCATTGCGCCGACAAGCTCGAAGAGCTGATCCAGGCCGAGGGGCCGGAGACCATCGCCGCCTTCATCGGCGAGCCGGTGCTCGGCACCGGCGGCATCGTGCCGCCGCCCGCCGGCTATTGGGCGAAGATCCAGGCGGTGCTCAGGAAGCACGACATCCTGCTGATCGCGGACGAAGTCGTTACCGGTTTCGGCCGTCTCGGCAGCATGTTCGGCTCGGACCATTACGGCATCGAGCCGGACCTCATCACCATCGCCAAGGGCCTGACCTCGGCCTATGCGCCGCTATCTGGCGTCATCGTCTCGGAGACGCTTTGGCGGGTACTGGAGCAGGGTTCGGACGAATTCGGCCCGATCGGCCATGGCTGGACCTATTCTTCGCATCCGCTCTGCGCCGCCGCCGGCGTCGCCAATCTCGAACTCGTCGACGAGCTCGATCTCGTCCGCAATGCCGGCGAGGTCGGCGCTTATTTCAACGCGGCGCTGAAGGATGCGGTCGGCGGCCATCGCCATGTCGGCGAGGTCCGCGGCGAGGGCTTGCTGGCGGCGGTCGAATTCGTCCGCGACAGGGACGATCGCGTCTTCTTCGACGTATCGGAAAAGGTCGGTCCGCGCATTGCCGCCGCCCTGCTGGAACAGGGCGTCATCGCCCGCGCCATGCCGCAGGGCGATATTCTCGGCTTTGCCCCGCCGCTATGCCTGACCAGGCAGGAGGCCGATGAGGTTGTCGGTGCAACGCGACGCGCAATCGAAGCGGTGACGGCAACGCTCTAGCGCCAATCCGGATACTGGAAACGACTCGCGAGCGGACGAAGGCAGGGCAACCTCACTGAGGACGTATCTGCCGAAGGGAACTGCGGATTTCTTACGAAACGAGGGCAATTCCTACCTGAAACGCGCCGATCGCAGACATTCACCACATCATGATCTGCGCGTGTCGGCATCAAAAGCATCGCGCGTACGGTGAACCACATCGAGAAAGGCCTTGATGATCCGGCCGTTCTCGCGCTGTTTCATCACCACGACGTGCGCGTAGGTGTAGACCTCGGCCCCGTCGATCGGGATCAGCTTCAGGGTCTCGTCCGGAACGAACTCGGCCTCTGAGACATAGCTGATCCCGAGCCCGCGGATCACCGCCTCGCGGACGGCCTCGCGGCTACCGATCTCCATGACCAGCCTGGGCCTGGTGCCCGTCTCGGCCAGCGCTCCCTCCAGAGCGCGCCGCGTCGTCGACCCCTGTTCGCGCGCGATCATCGGCTCGCCTTCGAGCTCCGGCAGCCGGATGCTGCGGCGCCCGGCAAAGCGATGATCGCGTCGCACGAAGATCGCCACCGGATGGCGGCGATAGGGAATGGTCAGGAGCCTGTCGTCCTCATCGATGTAAGCGAGGACCGCAACGTCGCATCGGTAGGCAACGAGGTCGTCGAGCACCTCGGTGGAGTTGCCGATCTTCACGGCGAGCTCGATGCCCGGATAGGCCAGGTTGAAGGCTGCGAGCATCTCGGTGACGTGCACCGGCCCGACGGCGCCGATCGAAAGCCGGCCTGTCCTGAGCTCGCGCGACTCCGTCAGGAAGGCGAGCGCTTCGGCCTCCTCGGCGAACAGGCGGGTTGTGATCGCGAGAAGCTGGCGCCCGGTGTCGTTCAGTTCGCGCCGCCGGCCCCGCTTGACGAAGAGCTCGACGCCGAACTCCTCCTCCAGCGCCCCGACCTGCGCCGTCAAGGTCGGCTGGCTGATGTTGAAGGCGTCCGCGGCAGCGTTGAAACCGCCCGCACTTGCGACGTGGTGGAACGACCTGAGCTGGGTATAACGCATAGAGAATTACTATCCATTCCGAATAAAAAATCAATTTGTTATAGGAAGCGGGCTCTGTGAACATCCTCGTAACGAAGCCGGCAAGGCGCATTTTCGAGGATGGAACGCATGAACTGGGCGTACTGGAACCCCGTGAAGATCCGTTTCGGGTCCGGCCTGCTCGACGAGGTCGCGGGGCTGATCGGCAACCGCCGTTGGGCCCTCGTCACCTATGACCAGCCGCTCTTCCGCGAACTCTCCGTCCGGCTGACGGCTGTCGCCGGCGCGCCGGTCGTGTCGATCACCAACATCGAGACCAATCCGGATTGCGCCGATCTCGCCGAGTCCTGCCGTCAGTTCGGCGCGGCCGAGCCTGCCGAGGTCATCGTCGCGCTCGGCGGCGGCTCGATGATCGATGCCGCGAAGGTGCTGGCGGCCAGCGGCGGCGATTTCGAGACCGTGCGCCAGCATCTGGTCGAGAAGACGCCGCTCGACGAGACCACGATCATCCCGATCATCGCCGTGCCGACCACCGCCGGCACCGGCAGCGAGGTCACCTCCTGGGCAACGGTCTGGGACTCCGCCAATGGCAGCAAGTATTCGCTCGCCCATCCCAGGCTCTACCCTGAGACGGCAGTGCTCGACCCCATCCTGACGGTCGGCGCGCCGCGCGGCCTGACGCTCGCGACCGGGCTCGACGCCCTCTCCCATGCGCTCGAAAGCATCTGGAATGTCAACGGTAATCCGGTCTCGGCCAACTATGCGGTCGAGGCGGCGCGCGAGATCATCGACACGCTGCCACGCCTGCTGGAGCGACCGGGCGATGTCGAGCTCCGCTCGCGGCAGATGCGCGCCAGCCTGCTGGCGGGCCTCGCCTTCTCCAACACCAAGACGGCCCTCGCCCACAACATCTCCTACGACATCACGCTGAAGAGCGGCACGATCCACGGCATCGCCTGCTCCTTCTCGCTGCCGATGGTGATGCGTTGGGCGATGGGCGCACAGCCGCAATGCGATGCGGCACTGCGCCGGGTCTTCGGCCCCGATCTCGAAGCCGGCGCCGAGCGGCTCGGCGCCTTCCTCAGGGATCTCGGGGTCGCGACCGATCCTGACGCCTATGGCGTCTCCGCAACGGAGTGGAACCGCCTCGTCGGCAAGGCACTCGAAGGTGAACGCGGGCGCAACTTCATCGGACGGCAGGCGGCCATGGCCGCCTGAGATCAAGACGGGCGGCGACGCCCGCAACGGCTCACCGGCAGATCAAAAGATCGCCGGATCATCTTGGGAGGATGACATGACCATTTCGCGTCGGACGATTCTGACAAGTTCGCTGGCCGCAGGAGCGATGCTGGCAGCGCCGGCCCTGGTTCGCGCCCAGACCAAGCTGATCCGCGTCGGGCTGATCCCGTCGGAGGATTCGCGGGCGATGCTGGAATCAAGCGCGCAGCTCCTCGCTGCGCTGCAGAAGAATCTCGGCATCCCGGTCCAGGGCTTCGTCGCCTCGGACTATAACGGCGTGATCGAGGCGATGCGCTCGAACCATGTCGACGTCGCCTATCTCGGCCCGTTCTCCTATGTGCTCGGCACCACGGTCGCGGCCATCGAGGCCTTCGCGACCGCCGAGACGGCCAAGTCGAGCCGCAGCTATTATCGCAGCCAGATCATCGCGCGGAAGGATAGCGGCATCAGCGATTGGAAGGGCCTGAAGGGTCGTACCTTCGCCTTCGTCGATCCGTCCTCGACCTCGGGACACCTGTTCCCGAAAGCCGGACTGATGAAGCTTGGCTTCGATCCGGAGAAGGATTTCGGCCGCGTGCTTTTCACCGGCTCGCATGACGCCAACGCACTCGCCGTCGCCAACAAGCGCGTCGACGCCGCGACCATCGCCGACCGCATCCTCGATGCCGCCGTGCAGAAGAAGCTGGTCGATCGCGCCGACATCCACGTCGTCTGGGAGTCGGACCCGATCCCGGAATCGCCGACCTGCTGGCGCAAGAACCTGCCCGAGGATCTGAAGGCGCAGATCAAGTCCGCCTTCCTGAACATCCGGGACATCACCTGGGCTGACCAGGGCAAGCTCAACCGCTTCGTCGAGACCAACGACCAAGCCTACGACATCATTCGCGAAACGGCGAAGGTGCTGAAGCTCGATCTCACCAAGATGAAGTAGTCGCGAACGCGACCGGCGGAGGAAGCGACATGATCAAGATCGAAGGGCTGAAGAAGTCCTATGCAGGGCGCCCTGTCCTGCAGGGCATCGACCTCAGCGTCAAAGCCGGCGAGTTCCTCGTCGTGCTCGGCCCCAGCGGCGCCGGCAAGTCGACGCTGCTGCGCTGCATCAACGGCCTCGCCCTTCCCGATGCGGGCCGCACCGTCATCGACGGCAAGGTGTTCGACCTGAAGCGGGGCGCGCGCGGCAAGCGGCCGGTGGCGATGATCTTCCAGCACCATAATCTGGTGAAGCGCCTCTCGGTGCTGAAGAACGTGCTCGTCGGCCGCATGGCCGGCCTATCGTCCTTCTTCAGCATGCTGCAGCTCTTCCCGAGGCAGGATGTCACGATCGCACTGGACTGCCTGGCGCGGGTCGAACTCGCCCACAAGGCGAACTCGCGTGGCGACCAGCTCTCCGGCGGCGAGCAGCAGCGCGTCGGCATCGCCCGGGCGCTGGCGCAGCAGCCTGCGGTCATCCTCTGCGACGAGCCGGTGGCGAGCCTCGATCCCAAGACCTCGCGCATCGTGCTCGGCTATCTCAAGGCGATCTGCAAGGAGGAAGGGATCGCCGTGATCTGCAACCTCCACCAGGTCGACTACGCGGTGGAGTTCGGCGAGCGCATCGTGGGCTTAAGCGGCGGCCGGGTGGTCTTCGACGACACGCCGGACAACCTGACCTCCGAGATCGTCCACCAGATCTATCCCGGCCTCGAGGACCCCGGCATCAGCCGCGTACTCAAGCCGCGCCCGGCCAGCCAGCCCGTGCTGGCGCCGATGATCGCCACCGCAACCGCCTGACGGGGAGAGAAACCAATGTCGTTCGGAACTCTGCAACTCGTCATCCGCCCGCCACAGGGCCGCTTCGGCTGGTGGGGCGTCGGCTTCATCGCGCTCGCCGTGCTGGTCTTCCTGTGGTGGGCCGCGGTCGGCTCACAGATCAACGCCAGCAATCTCTGGAACGGCATCCCCTATATGGTGGACTTCCTCGTCCGGATGATGCCGCCCAATCCGGAATTCCTCGAGCGACTCTGGCAGCCGGCGCTGGAAAGCCTGCAGGTCGCGGTTTGGGGCACGCTGCTCGGCGTCGTCATCGCCCTGCCGGTCTGCTTCTTTGCAGCGCGCAATCTCAGCCCGAGCCCGGTTATCTTTCACGCCACGCGCCAGGCGCTGAACTGCATGCGCGGCATCAACGAGATCATCCTGGCGCTGATCTTCGTCGCCGCCATCGGGCTTGGTCCCTTCGCCGGCGTGCTCGCCCTCGCCATCCACGGCGCCGGCATGCTCGGCAAGTTCTTCGCCGAGGCGATGGAGGACATCGACGAGGGGCCGCTCGAGGCCTTCCGCTCGGCCGGCGTCGGCCCGTTCAAGACCTTCTTCTTCGGCGTGCTGCCGCAGGTGCTGCCGACCTGGCTCGGGACGATCTTCTACCGGCTCGAGACCAATGTCCGCCAATCGACGGTGCTCGGCATGGTCGGCGCCGGCGGCATCGGCTTCGAGCTCGTCTCCTCGATGAAGCTCTTCAAATACCAGGACACCGCGACCTGCATCCTCGTGATCCTCGCCATGGTCCTGATCGCCGACCTGATTTCGTCCCGCGTCCGCGCTCTGATCCGCTGATCGGCGCCGACCCAAGGAGTTCGTGATGAACGTGTATTCGAAGGTTGGGTCTGACGTGGTCGTCAACGGCCGCAGCTATGGCCGGCCGCAACGCCCTACAGTTGTGATCTGCATGGACGGCTCGGAGCCTTCCTATATCGCGGCGGCGAGCGCCAGGGGGCTGACGCCGCATCTCGACCGGATCATGCGGACGGGCGCCAGCACCTACGCCTATTCGGTGATCCCGAGCTTCACCAACCCGAACAACCTGTCGATCATCACCGGCCGCCCGCCGGCCTGGCACGGCATCGCCGGCAACTTCTTCTACGACCGCGAGGCCAAGGAAGAGGTGATGATGAACGATGCCCGCTTCCTGCGCGCCCCGACCATCCTCGCCGCCTTCCAGCAGGCCGGCCTCAAGGTCGCGATGGTCACCGCCAAGGACAAGCTCAGGACCCTGCTCGGCAAGGGCCTCGACTTCAGCACCGGCACCGCGATCGCCTTCTCCTCGGAGAAGGCCGACAAGGCCAACATGGCCGAGAACGGCATCCAGAACGTGCTCGGCTTCGTCGGCCTGCCGGTGCCCTCGGTCTATTCAGCCGCTCTCTCGCAGTTCGTCTTCGCCGCCGGGGTCAAGCTGCTGGAGACCTTCAAGCCCGACCTGATGTACCTCTCGACCACCGACTATGTGCAGCACAAGGCGGCGCCGGGCTCGGAGATGGCTGATGCCTTCTACGCCATGTTCGACGGTTACGTCGGCGAGCTCGACGCTCTCGGCTGCACGCTGGTGATCACCGCCGACCACGGCATGAACGACAAGCATCTGCCGAACGGCGAGCCCGATGTCGTCTATCTGCAGAGCCTGATGGACGAGTGGTACGGCAAGAGCGTGATGCGGGTGATCCTGCCGATCACCGACCCTTACGTCGTCCACCATGGCGCGCTCGGCTCCTTCGCCACGGTCTACCTGCCCGACGGCGCCAGCCAGGAAGAGGTCGCCGCCCGCATCTCCGGCCTCGACGGCATTGCGCTCGCGGTGACGGCTGCCGAGGCCTGCGAGCGCTTCGAGCTGCCGGCCGACCGGATCGGCGATGTCGTGGTGATCTCGACGCGGCAGAAGGTGATCGGCACCTCGCCCGACCGGCACGACCTCTCCGGCCTGACCGAGCCGCTGCGCTCGCATGGCGGCCTCACCGAGCAGCGCGTGCCGATGATCGCCAACCGGCCGATCGCCGTCCCGGAAGGCCGGACCCTGCGCAATTTCGACGTCTTCGACGTCGCCCTCAACCTGGTGAACTGAGATGAACGCGACCGTGAAGCCGCCGGTGCGGCGCGAGACGATGCGCATCGCCGGCAAGCTCGTCTCGACCGACGACATGGTCGAGGTCAGGAACCCCTATGACGACAGCGTCGTCGGCCTGGTGCCGGCGGCCCGGCCCGAGCATGTCCGCGAGGCCTTCGCCAAGGCGAAAGCCTTCAAGCCGACGCTGACCCGCTATGAGCGCCAGCGCATCCTGCAGAAGACGGCCGAACTCCTGTTCGCACGCAAGGAAGACTTCGCCCGGCTGATCACCGCCGAGGCCGGCCTGTGCTGGAAGGATTCGCTCTACGAGGCCAGCCGCGCCTACGATGTCTGGTCCTTCGCGGCCCAGCTCACCATCAAGGACGATGGCGAGATGTTCTCCTGTGACATCTCGCCGAACGGCAAGGCCCGCAAGATCTTCACCACGCGCCAGCCGCTGCTCGGGGTGATCTCGGCGATCACCCCGTTCAACCACCCGCTCAACATGGTCAGCCACAAGCTGGCCCCGGCGATCGCGACCAATAACCGCCTCGTGCTGAAGCCGACCGAGCTCACCCCGCTGACCGCGCTGGCGCTGGCCGACGTGCTCTACGAGGCCGGCCTGCCGCCGGAGATGCTCTCGGTCGTCACCGGCAATCCCTCGACCATGGGCGATGCGATGATCACCGATCCCGACGCCGACCTGGTGACCTTCACCGGCTCGGTCCGGGTCGGCAAGCACATCGCCGCGACGGCGGGCTACAAGCGCATCGTGCTCGAGCTCGGCGGCAACGACCCGCTGATCGTCATGGAGGACGCCGATCTCGACAAGGCGGCCGAGCTTGCCGTCACCGGCGCCACCAAGAACTCCGGCCAGCGCTGCACCGCGGTCAAGCGCATCCTGGTGGTCGAGAGCGTCGCCGACGCCTTTTCCAGGCTCGTGGTCGAGAAGGCGAAGACGCTCACATGCGGCGATCCGATGGACCCGGCCACCGATGTCGGCTGCGTCATCAACGCCCGCTCGGCCGCGCTCTTCCAGGCCAGGGTCGACGATGCCGTCAGCAAGGGCGCAAAGGTGCTCCACGGCAAGCGCGCCGAGGGCGCCCTCTTCCATCCGACCGTGGTCGACCACATCCCCTACACCTGCGAGCTCGTGCATGAGGAGACCTTCGGCCCGGTCATCCCGATCATCCGCGTGCCCGATGACATCGCCGAGGTCATCCGCATCTCGAATTCGACCGCCTACGGCCTCTCCTCCGGCATCTGCACCAACCGCTTCGACTACATCCAGCGCTTTGTCGCCGAGCTCGAGGTCGGCACCGTCAACCTCTGGGAGGTCCCCGGCTACCGCATCGAGATGTCCCCCTTCGGCGGCATCAAGGATTCCGGCCTCGGCTACAAGGAAGGCGTCGTCGAAGCCATGAAGTCCTTCACAAACGTCAAGACATGGTCAACCCCATGGACGGCATGACCTCTGCGTCCGGCTCATTCCCGGATTGCAGCACAACGGTATCCCCGGGTTTGGTGCGAGCCTCGGGACGCGCCATCACAAGACCGGTCGGCACCGAGCCGGCTCTGGATTCGGGATCTGCGACATGCGGCTAGGCGTCATCGCCGATGTGCACGGCAACCTGCCGGCCCTCGAAGCCGTGCTGGCCAGCCTCGCCGGCCTCTCCGTCGATGCGGTGGTCAATCTCGGAGACTGTGCCTCGGGTCCGCTCTGGCCGGCGGAGACGGTGCGGCTCCTGCGCGCCAGCAAGATGAGCCATGTCCGCGGCAACCATGACAGGGCGCTCGACGCGGCCTCCCCTGAGGAACTCGGCGCTTCCGACAGCTTCGCCTGGCGAGACCTCGACGCCGAGGCGCGTGGCTGGCTGGCGGCGCTTCCATTCGAGATCGAGATCGGCAAGGCTCGCTGCTTCCATGCCAGCCCGATCGACGACGAGACCTATCTGCTCGACGAGATCGATAGCGGGCGCCTGGTCGCGGCCCGTCCGCAGGCGGTCGAAGCGCTGATCGGCGCGGCTGGCCACGCCGTGGTCCTGTGCGGGCACAGCCATCAGCCGCGCCTGCTGCGGCTCGCCAACGGAACCGTCGTCGTCAATCCCGGCAGCGTCGGCAATCCTGCCTATCACGCCACCGAGCCCAGCATCCATGTTTCGGAAAGCGGCGCGCCGCATGCCCGTTTCGCGGTGGTGACGATGACGGGTGCGGTCGCGGTCGAGCATCACGCCGTCGCCTATGACTGGGAGCATGCAGCGCGGCGCGCCGAAGCCAATGGTCGGGCCGACTGGGCTCACGCCTTGCGCAGCGGATTGGTTCCAACATCAAGATAGCACCCTCCCCGCTTGCGGCAGCCTCCATATGTCGATAAGTCTCGACATATGGAAAACGAGCAAGTCATCCTCTCCCTCGCGGCGCTGGCGCAGACCACGCGGCTCGACGTCTTCCGTTTGCTGGTTGCAGCGGAACCCGACGGCTTGCCAGCCGGAGAGATCGCCCGGCACCTCGAAGTCCCGCACAACACGATGTCGTCGCATCTCGGCATCCTGAGCCGGGCGAGCCTCGTGCGGTCGGAGCGCTTCAGCCGCTCGATCGTCTATCGCGCCGATCTGGAAGCGCTGCGGGCCGTCATCGCTTTCTTGCTCAAGGATTGCTGCGGCGGACGTGCGGAGATCTGCGCGCCGCTGCTGGCCGAACTCAGCCCCCGCTGCCCTCCGAAGGTCACGGCCGATGCCTGATCGCATCCACAACGTGCTGTTCCTCTGCACGCATAACTCCGCCCGCTCGATCATGGCCGAGGCAATGCAGATCGGCTGCCTCGAAGGAACGACTGGTCGTCGTCCGGAGGGGGCATGATGGACGTCGTCATCTACCACAACCCCGCCTGCGGAACGTCGCGGAACACGCTCGGCCTGATCCGCAATGCCGGCGTCGAACCGCATGTGATCGAATACTTGAAGACGCCGCCGACCAGGGCGTTGCTGCAGCAGCTCCTGGCTCGCGCAGGGCTAGCGGTGCGCGAGATTCTCCGGGAGAAGGATACGCCCTTCGCCGAACTCGGACTCGGTGATCCGAACCTCTCCGACGATGACTTGCTCGACGCGATCGAGGCCAATCCGATCCTGATCAACCGGCCGCTCGTCGTATCGCCGAAGGGTGTCCGTCTCTGCCGTCCGTCAGAGGCGGTCTTGTCTCTGCTGCCGCCGCAATTGGGCGAATTCCGCAAGGAAGACGGCGAGCTCGTCGTTGACGCTGCCGGCCGTCCCGCCGCTCTCGCCTGAGGTCAACATGTCCACATTCGAACGCTACCTCACGCTGTGGGTCGCACTGTGCATCGTCGTCGGCATCGCGCTCGGCCATGTCATGCCCGGCGTCTTTCAGGCCATCGGCGCGGCCGAGATCGCCAAGGTCAACCTGCCGGTGGCCGTGCTGATCTGGCTGATGGTCATCCCGATGCTGCTGAAGATCGACTTTGCCGCGCTCGGTCAGGTCGGCAGGCATTGGCGCGGGATCGGCGTCACGCTGTTCATCAACTGGGCGGTCAAGCCGTTCTCGATGGCGGCGCTGGGCTGGTTCTTCATCGCCTGGCTGTTCCGACCCTGGCTGCCGGCCGACCAGATCAACAGCTACATCGCCGGGCTCATCATCCTGGCAGCGGCCCCCTGCACCGCCATGGTCTTCGTCTGGTCGAACCTGACAAAGGGCGAGCCACATTTCACGCTGAGCCAGGTCGCCCTGAACGATGCGATCATGGTCGTCGCCTTCGCCCCGATCGTGGGCCTGCTGCTCGGCCTGTCGGCGATCACGGTGCCGTGGGGAACGCTTGTTCTATCTGTGGTGCTCTACATCGTCCTGCCCGTGATCGTCGCGCAGCTCATCCGCAATCGTATTCTCGCGAACGGCGGACAGGCCGCGCTGGATCGCCTGCTCAGCCGGTTGGGCCCGGCCTCGCTCGTTGCATTGCTCGCGACGCTCGTCCTGCTCTTCGGCTTCCAGGGTGAGCAGATCCTGGCGCAGCCGATGGTGATCGCGCTCTTGGCCGTGCCGATCCTAATCCAGGTCTATTTCAATGCCGGGCTTGCCTATCTGCTGAACCGGGTTGTCGGCGAACAGCACTGCGTGGCTGGCCCCTCGGCGCTGATCGGCGCCTCGAATTTCTTCGAGCTTGCCGTCGCCGCCGCCATCAGCCTGTTCGGCTTCAACTCCGGAGCGGCGCTCGCAACCGTCGTCGGCGTGCTGATCGAGGTTCCTGTGATGCTCACCGTGGTCTGGATCGTGAACGGGTCGAAGGGCTGGTACGAGCGCGGAAGCAGCGTTCGAAAGACGCAGGCCGCCGAATAATTCGACAATCATCGAAATATGGCTTGACGGCTTCTTGTGAGCGGCGCAGTTTACTTCCATGAAAATCGAAGAAGCAGCAAAGCAGCTTGAGGCGCTCGGCAATCCGACCCGCCTTGAACTCTATCGGATTCTGGTCCGTGCCGGTCATAGTGGCCTGCCGGTCAACCAGGTGCAGGAGCGTCTGGGCATTCCGGCCTCGACCCTGTCGCACCATCTTCAGCGCCTTGTGCAGAACGGGCTGGTCTCGCAGGAGCGGCAGGCCACGACCCTGATCTGCCGGGCCGAATACACAGCCATGGCCGCTTTGCTGGGCTTCCTCGCAGATGAATGCTGCGCGGACGAAGCCTGCGCAGCGACGTCCGATCAGGCTGCTTGAGCGGCTTTTTATTTGCCGACTAATTCGATCGTTCTAGGAATATAGGAGTTTTGTGATGATGGAACTACCCGTCGGCGTCATCGGCGCCGGTCCGGTCGGCCTCGCCGCCGCCGCCAATCTCGTCGCGCGCGGCCTTGCAGTGAAGGTCTATGAAGCCGGCGCTGCAGCAGGCACGAACATCAGCGACTGGGGCCATGTCCGGCTGTTCTCGCCATGGGCCTACAATGTCGATCCGGCGGCCCGCTCGCTACTGGAAAAGGCGGGCTGGCGAGCGCCGGACGAGGCGGTCTACCCGACCGGCGCCGACCTCGTCAGCAGGTATCTTGCGCCCCTTGCGCAATCCCCTGCCCTGGCGCCGGTCATCGAGTACGGAGCGCGTGTCAAGGCGATCGGGCGGCGCGGCATCGACAAGGTCGTCAGCCGCGACCGGGAGTTGCACCCCTTCCAGCTGACCATTGTCGACAGCGACGGGCGCGTCCGCCGCGAGCTCGTGCGGGCCGTGATCGACGCCTCGGGGACCTGGACGTCGCCAAACCCGCTCGGAGCGGGCGGCGTGGCTGCAGACGGCGAGGAGACGTTCCGCGGCCGGATCGCCTACAGCATTCCGGATGTGCTTGGCCGCGATCGGGATAGCTATGCAGGGCGCACGACGGTGGTTGTCGGCGCCGGCCATTCGGCGGCAAACGTGCTGCTCGACCTGGCCGAGCTCGCGACTGATCAAGCCGGGACCAGGGCAATCTGGCTGACGCGCGGCAGCAACCTCTCTCGCGTCTATGGCGGCGGCGCCAACGATCAGCTCGCGGCGCGCGGCGATTTGGGGCAGAGGCTGCGACAGCTCGTCGAAACCGGCCGCATCGAGCTCGTCACCCGTTTTGCGGTCACCGCTGTGCGCGAGGTGAGCGGCCAACTCGCCCTCGATGGCGAGACGCCTGATGGTCTTCGCACGGTTGGGCCGATCGACCAGGTCGTGGTCTGCACGGGCCAGCGCCCCGACCTCGCCTTGACCCGAGAATTGCGTGTCGAGCTCGATCCCTGGCTGGAGAGCGCCAAGGCGCTCGGACCGATGATCGATCCCAACCTGCATTCCTGCGGCTCGGTACCCCCACACGGGCATCGCGAGCTCTCCCATCCGGAGCCGGGCTTCTACACGGTGGGGATCAAGAGCTATGGGCGCGCGCCCACATTCCTGATGCTGACAGGGTATGAGCAGGCCCGTTCGGTGGTCGCGGCCATTGCTGGCGATATGGCGGCTGCCGACAATGTCCAGCTTGTCCTGCCTGAAACCGGCGTATGCACGAGCGCGCCTGAAAGTGCCGGCGGTTGCTGTGGCGGACCGGCTCCGAGCGATGCAGACGCCTGCTGCGTCGACGACGCTTCCGCCAAGGCACAAGGTAAATCAGGTTGCGGCTGCAGTAGCTCCGCAAAAACGAGTGAAGCCGTCCAGGTGCAATGACGACGCTTGCCACCTCCGACACGAGTCCGGCTCCGGCTGCCGGAATCGGGCTCATTCTCGCTCTGGGCGTTACTCAGGTCGCCGGCTATGGCGCGCTCTATTACGCGTTCGCCGTGCTCGCGCCTGGCATGACCAAGAGCCTGGGCTGGGCTCCCGAATGGACGTATGGCGGCTTTGCTCTCGGACTGCTCGCCGGGGGCGTGACTGCGCCCTTCGCCGGGCGCCTGATCGACCGGTACGGCACGCGCCGGATGATGAGCATCGGCAGCGTGCTCGCGGGCCTGTCTCTCTTTGCCCTGTCCAAGGCCGAGGGCTTGGTCAGCTACTACGCGGCGATGATCGCCCTCGAGGTCGTCTCGACGCTGGTCTTGTATGATGCCGCATTCACGGCACTGACCCAGGCACATGGTGCGGGAGCCAGGCGCGCGATCAGCAAGCTGACGCTGATCGGCGGCTTCGCCTCGACGTTGTTCTGGCCGCTCACCACTGCGCTGCTGGCGCAGGCGGATTGGCGCACGATCTACCAGATTTACGCGCTGGGCTACGCGGTCCTGGCGCTGCCATTGCATGCGTTCCTCTTGCCTCGAGGCCAGGCAATGTCGGTCGCCAAGCCGGCTCGGCCGTCCGACACGCCGAGCCTTGATGGCTACCTCGCCGGCTCGGCCCGCCAACGCGCCTTCGTCCTGCTCGCGATTGCGTTTTCGCTCCAGGGCTTCGTCGTTTCGGCCATGTCGGTCCACATGCTGACGCTGCTGCAGGGCTTCGGCTTCAGCGCGGCACTGGCTGTCACCTTGGGCGCGATGGTCGGCCCGTCGCAGGTGACCGGACGGCTCATCGAGATGTTGTTCGGCGCGAATGTGCCTCCGGTGACAACTGCGTGGGTCTCGGGCGCGCTCATGCCGCTCGGGTTCATTCTGCTTGTTGCCGGCGGCAGCATGGCCGTGCTCGCTGGGCTGTTTGCGATCGCCTATGGCATCAGCATGGGCTTGAGCTCGATCGTCCGCGGCACGGTCCCGCTCCAGCTCTTCGGCCCCGCCGGCTACGGTGCGATGCTCGGCAAATTGTCCGCGCCCGGCCTCGCCATCCGCGCCGCAGCGCCGCTTGCCTTTGCTGTGATGCTCGAACGGGCTGGACTCGCGGCGAGTACGATGGTCCTGGTCGCGTTATCGGCTGCAGCCGCACTGGCATTGCTCATGCTGGCGCGTGACGTCGGCCGGGCAGAACGCTGACATCGACCCTCAGATCGACCTCAGCATCAATGGCTGGCTCGACCGGCTGCAGACCAGATCGAAGCCTTCCGGTAGTGACAACGTCCGGCCCTGAGCGACGTTTCGTTGTCACTTGCTAGAGGCGAGCGGACAATCACTTTCGCTCAAAGGGCGGTACGCGTCCTTGGCGGCGATCTTCTCCACGATCTTGTAGTACGCCCACGGCTTGTCCAGTTCCTTGGGTTCCTTGGCCTGGACGAGGTAGAAATCGTGGTAAAGCTTGCTGTCGGCTCGCAGCATGGCCCCGCGGGCATAAAAATCATCGACAGCGGTGGCGCGCATCCTTTCGAGAACGCGATCGGTGTCATCCGATCCCGCCGCGGCAACGGCCTTCAGGTAATGCAGAACCGACGAATAGACCGCGGCTTGAGGAGCGGTCGGCATGGCGCGATGCACTGTAAAGAATCGTTTTGCGAACGCCCTGGTTTCATCATCTAGGTCCCAATACCAGGCCGTGATGGTGGTCAGTCCTTTGGCCACCTCGAGGCCCATGCTGTGGACATCGGTCAGGAACATCAGCAGCGCCACCGCCTTTTGCGGTCCGTGGCCCATGCCGAACTCATTCCACTGCTTCATGGCGGAAACCAGCTGTTCGCCGGCATTCGCAAACGCCACGACCTTCGCGCCCGACGTCTGAGCCTGCAGGAGAAAAGAGCCATAGTCCGCGTTCCCCAGAGGATGGAAGACCGAGCCCTGGCTCTTCCCGCCGACGGAAGCGAGCATGCCTTGCGATTCTGCCACCATGTTCCGGCCGAAGGCGTAGTCGGCAGCGATGAAGAACCAGGTGTCCAGCCCCTGAGACTTCAGCTTGCGAATGGGGCCGGCGACCAGATTGTAGTTGTCGTGCAGCCAGGCCAGCCCTGTGGGCGCGCATTGCCTGCCTGTGATCTCGGCCGTGCCGACCGCCGAATAGATCACCAGCTTGTTCCGCTCGCGGGCAAGCGCTTGCACCGCAAGGGCGACCGCCGAGTTGCCGACATCCACCACCATGTCGACGCCGTCGACGCCGTACCAGCGGCGCACGATCTGCGCCCCGACATCCGGTTTGTTCTGGTGGTCCGCCGCGACGATCTCGACCTTGATCGACGGCGCCAGCTTCTGGAAATCTTCAACGGCCAACTTCGCCGCGACGATCGAGCCTGGCCCGGCCAGATCGGCAAGTGGCCCAGACTGATCGTTGATCACGCCGATCTTGACCACGCCATCGGAGAGCTGGGCGGCGGAAGAGCCCGCCATCAGCGCCCATGCGGCGAACACGCCGACGGTGGATTTGAGCAAAGCACAAACGAGGCCGCCCCGGAGCGGCATGCTGCGATCCGATCTCATTATTGTTCCCCTGATGAGCCGACTCTCGCGGCTTTTCCATCGGTTCAGCCCGGAAAGCGAAGGCGCTTCGCGGTGTCATGCCGATCTGTCGCCGAGCTAACGCCCGGCAGGAAAGGACTACAATGGCCTATTTCCCTCGATTTCAGCCATTGAAGGCCCCTCTCAAAGATCTTCGGCGGCAAGCATCGACCTGACGTCGGGCGTCGCCGCTCCCTTTCGTCGAGAGTACAATCCCGTGTCCGTCAGGCTCAGCGCATTCTCGCGGCGGCCTCGCTTACAAGCGCCAGCCGGCGCTGACGCGGCACTTTCATCCTGTTCAACAGCAGATCGACGATCTCCGGCGGCGCCGTCTCCGGAGACCCCGCATCGAATGGCGGCGCCGGGTTGTATTCCAGCCGCAGCTGGATCGCTTCGGCGGCCTGGCGATCCACCAGCTCGGAGACGACCGTCAGGCCAAGGTCGATGCCTGCGGTAACACCTCCACCCGTGATCCGATTCCGATCTATGCAGACCCGTTCGCGCGAGATCGTCGCGCCGAGCATGGGCAGCGCATCGACCGCACTCCAATGCGTCGCCGCCCTGTAATCCTTGAGCAGTCCCGCTGCGGCCAGGACGATCGACCCCGTGCAGACGGAGGTGACAAAGCGCGCTTTCTCCGCCTGGCGGCGCAGGAAGCCAAGGATCTCGTCGTCGCTTAGCAGGTCGTCGGTTCCGTAGCCGCCTGGGACGCAAATGACATCGAGCTGCGGACAGTCGACCAAGGTGGTCGTCGGCATGATGGCCAGGACAGTGTCGCTCGGCACAGGCTCGATACGCTTCCAGATCAAATGGACTTCTGCCCCGGGCAGGCTGGAAAACACCTGGAGGGGCCCAGTCATGTCGAGCTGCGTAATGCGCGGGAAGACCAGCAGTCCGAACTTGAATGACTGGGACATGACTTGAACCTCGAAGCCAACTTGACGATCGCAGTCTGCCATGGTGGCATTTCTGTCGAAATGACGCAGTTCCCTCGTTTACGGACATGCCGATGATCGGGATACTGATCTTCCCTGACTTCCAATTGCTCGACGCCTCCGGGCCTGCCTCGGTGTTCGAGATCGCCAGGCGCTTCGTCCCCGATGCGCCAAAAATCCAGATGGTCGCCGCCCAGACTGGGCCGGTTCGCAGTTCAAGCGGGGTCGAGGTGGTGGCCACCAGCCTGCGCTCGGTAAAGACGATCAGCACGCTGGTCGTCGCGGGAGGGCTCGGCGTCGAGGCGGCCACCGATTGTCGGGATACCCTCGCCTTCGTGAAGCGGCTTGCGAAGGATGGAACGCGCGTCGCGAGCGTGTGCTCCGGGGCCTATGTATTGGCGGCGGCGGGCTTGCTGGACGGCCGCAAGGCTACGACGCATTGGTGCCGCACCCAGGATTTCGTCTCGCGATATCCCAGGGTGAAGCTCGATCCTGACCGGATCTTTCTCCGTGACGGCAATGTCTGGACCTCAGCCGGCATCACGGCAGGTATCGACCTCGCGCTCGCCATCGCCGCGGAAGATCACGGCGAGGCGGTCGCCAAGGACGTTGCCTGCCAGCTCGTCCTTTATCATCGCCGAAGCGGAGGCCAGTCCCAGTTCTCGTCGCTGCTGGAGTTCAAGACGCCGAACGGGCGCTTCGGTCCGCTGCTCGCATGGGTCCGCGAGCATCTCGATCAGCCTCTCAACGTCGAGATCCTGGCCGATCGCGCTGGGCTCAGTCCTCGCCATTTCGCCCGCATCTTCACTGTGGAGACCGGTTCCACGCCATCCAAGGCGATCGAGAGGCTTCGGCTGGAGGTGGCGCGCGAACATGTGAAATCGTCCGGCGAGCCGATCGAGAGGGTTGCCGAGACAACGGGCTTCCGCGATCCGGAGAGAATGCGACGCGCTTTCGTCCGGGCGTTCGGTCAACCCCCGCAATCGATCCGCCGAGCGTCTCGGGACAACTGATCAAACCTCGTCGGTTACGCCTTTATGGCAGCACCGCCTCGTTCAGCAGCGCGGTGATGTCGCCGAGGTCGGCGACCTCCTTTCGGCCGATCAGCACAATCGCCGCCGCCAGACCGTCGCCGGGCGGGATGGGGGACGGTATCAGCGTGGCGCGCGAGCCGACGAGCTGAAAGAGCAGCGGTTGGGATTGCTGCTCTGCAAAACGCACGACGCCTTTGGCGCGCAGAAGCTTTTGCGACATCAGATTGAGAGCGGCCTGGAATTTGACCAGCGATAGAGGCCGGGGTGCGGTCCAGCTAACGGTCTCGAAGGTCGCAGGCGATGTCGGGCGAGGCGGCGGCAGCGTTCGCTGGTCGCCCGGGCCATGGCCGAACATCAATTCCATCGGCAACTCGCCCTGAAGCACAAACACCGGCTTTGGGAAGAAGCGGCGCTCGAGCTGCGAGATCAAACGCTCGGTCGCCTGGCTGCCGGCCAGATCGGCCTTGGTGACGAGCAGCACATCGGCCGACCTCACTTGGGAGAGCCAGAGCGGATCGTCCCATAACTCTGCGTCTTCGGAGGCTCGCAGGCCATCCACCAGCGTCAGCACTGTTTCCAGCGCCGCAGCCTTGAAAATCACGGGATCGAGAAGGCTGCGGATGATCTCTGCCGGGTCCGAGATGCCGCTGGTCTCGATCACGATGGCATCCGGGGCGGGATCGCGTCTCACCACCGAGGCGAGCGTCCGCAAAAGATCCCCCTGGAGCGAACAGCATATGCAGCCGTTCTTCAGGCTGACGAGCCCTTCGCTGGATGATTGCAGCAAGGCAGCGTCGATATCGATGGCCCCGAAGTCGTTGACGATCGCGGCGATGCGCTTTCCATCCGCCTCCTGAAGCAATCGATTGATGAGCGTCGTCTTCCCTGCCCCCAAATGGCCGGCGATCAGCAGGATCGGTATCGCCATCACAGCGTCGGGCGCCGGATGGGGCGGCCTGGGCGGGCACCCCTGACGAGATCTCCGTCCGCGATCACAGCCTCTCCACCGACGAGCAGATGTCGCACACCCTCTGAAGGCGCGTTCATCCGGGAGAAGTCCGCTCGATCCGTCAGTGCCTCGTAGTCGAATGCGACGATATCGGCATCGCAGCCGATCTGGACGCGACCCTTCTTGCGCATGCCCGGCGTGCAGCCCTCGAGAAGCTGGGCCGGGATGAGCGAACATTTGCTGAGACCGTCGAGCAGGCCGATGACCTGTCGCTCCCGGACCCATTCTTTCAGGAACTTCGTGAACGTCGCCGAAGACCGAGGGTGCGATACCGCGTCATCGGGGAGCGGCCAGGCATCTCCGGTGTAGGTCGAGCCATTCGGCAACGTCCAGGGCATTGCGTCGGACGCGATCATGCCGCCTGGAAACATGACCGAGACGTCCAACAGCTTTCTGTGTCGGTCGTTGGCGGCAACGTCGAGGAAATGGATCAGGACCAGCGCGCCCGCATTCTCCTGTTGGGCGTGCAGGAGCTCGTCGCGGTCGCGGAACCGATGTCGCGAAGCGACGACCTCGATGGCGCTGTAGTCCGTACCAAAGCGTGTCGGAAACGCCGGGTCGCTGAAGAAGTCTGCGCTGACCACCGTCGAGCCGGTGCCGTAGGGATACGCCTCGACCGTTACCTTGAGGCCTTGGGCCTGGGCATTGCGCACGAGTTCCGCCGCCCTCTCCACGTCAAGCAAGCTCGTGCTGTTGAAGTGGCAGATATGCATGTGAGCTCCGGTGGAGCCGGCCAGCCCGATCAGCCGCGTATACCCCTCGATCGAACTCAGCGGATCGACGTTGGACATGAAAGCGATGTGGGTAAATGTCGGCGTGCCAAAGCTGGCAGCCAGGCTGCAGAGCTCCGAGATCTCCTTGATGCCAGTTCCGGGCGCGTAGGCATTGGGAAAGCCGATACCGAGCCCGCCTTGTTCAAGGCCGGTTCGGACACGCTCGACGATGTCGGCGGTCTCGCCCGGATCGGCGGCATCGGTGACCCAGCGCTTGTCGCGCATGGCGAGGCCCATGCCTTCGATCGTGGATTGCGTCTGCTGCGAGGTCAGCGCGGCGATCCGGCCAAAGATCCAACCCGCAGAGGCGCCATAATTCAGGACCCGGCCGGCATGGGCCTGCTCGTCGTACCATCGGGCCACCGGCAAGACGCCGATCTCCAGCTCCAGCGAGGTCGTGACGCCGTCGAAGGCTTGCATCCGGTCGGCTGGGATCGACTGGCCATGCCCATGCAAGTCGACGAAGCCGGCCGTGACGATCAAGCCGTCGGCGTCCAGCGTTCGCCCGGCCGGTTGGGAAACGCTTCCGATCGCGACGATCGTTCCGTCCTTGACAGCGACATCAGCCACCTCGTCGAACGCGGTCTCTGGATCGATGACGCGCCCACCTCGGATAATGAGATCGAACATTCGGGATCCTTCTGTTTCGCGCTGACGGTTACAACAAGCGCGATGATTTCAAAGCCCTTTGGCGATCGTTCGATCGAGCAGTTTCCGCAATCTGCCGGCGAACCAATAGCGTCGACCGCCATCAAGATGCCTGCCCTCCAAACGATGCAGGTACTGGACGGCCTGACCATCATGCTCGCCGCTGGACATGCAACTCAGGTTTTGAGTTGCGCACCTCAGATTTTGAGCTACGCTACCCTCAACCCGATATAAATTCGGGATTGGGAGGACGAGAGATGAGTTTCCTGAGGACGCTTGCATTCGCCGCCGCCGTTTCGACCTTCGCCGCAGGCGCCGCCGCGGCCCAGACGACAGTCAAATGGCTCCACATCGAGCAGAACCCGGCTCAGGTGAAGATCTGGGAGGAGGTTGCGCGCAAATTCGAGGCGCAGCATCCCGGCGTGAAGGTCGAGATGCAGTTCCTCGAGAACGAGGCCTACAAGGCCAAGCTGCCGACTATCCTGCAGTCGAAGGACAAGCCGCATATCCTCTATTCCTGGGCCGGCGGGGTGCTGAAAGCGCAGATCGAGGCCGGCGTGCTCGAGGACATCACCGCGCCGGTCGGCGGCTACAAGGACAAGCTCTCCTCCGGAGCCGTCGAGGCCTTCACCATCGACGGCAAGCTCTACGGCCTGCCGCATAACGTCTCGCAGGTCGGCTTCATCTACAACAAGGATCTGTTCGCCAAGGCGGGCGTCGACGGCGCAGCGATCAAGAGTTGGGACGATCTGCTCGGTGCCGTGAAGAAGCTGAAGGCGGCCGGCATCACGCCGATCACCGTCGGCGGCGGCGACAAGTGGCCGCTGCATTTCTACTGGACCCATCTGGCTGTCCGCCTCGGCGGCAAACCGGCCTTCGAGGCGGCGTCTAAGGGGCAGAATGGCGGCTTCGAGGGCGAGACCTTTCAAAAGGCCGGCGAGCTGATGAAGCAGCTCGTCGATCTCGAGCCTTTCCAGACCGGCTTCCTCGGTTTCAAGAACCAGCAGGCGCTCGGCTTCTTCGCCGACGGCAAGGCGGCGATGAATCTCGCCATCTCGCATCATTCGACGACGCAGCGGGCGCTCGCCGCCGACAAGAAAGGCATTCCGGAGGACAAGCTCGGCTGGTTCGACTTCCCGATGCCGGCCGGCGGCAAGGGCCAGCCGACCGACACTCTGGGCGGTGTCAATGGCTGGATCGTCACCAAGGGCGCACCGAAGGAAGCGGTCGGGTTCCTGCAATTCTTCATCTCCGACGACGTCCAGCGCACGCTCGCTGCGCAGAACTTCCTCATCCCGACCTACAAGGGCGCGGAAGCCACGCTCAGCACGGCGATCATGCAGAACGTGGCGAAGAACATCGCCGCCTCGAAATACCACCAGAATTTCTACGACCAGGATCTCGGTCCCTCGGTCGGCCGGGTGGTCAACGACGCCGTAGCCGAGATCGCCGGCGGCTCGATGACGCCGAAGCAGGCGGCCAAGGCGATCCAGGACGCCTTCAAGCAGGGCAACTGACCGGTGCGCCGCGCTCGATGAGCTGGGAACGGAATCGATGAGCGAGCGTGGCCATGCTCTCGTCATGCGCAACCACCCGCGCCCCGTGGCCGGCATAGCCAGGCGACGCGGCCGGGGTCTCGATTCGCGCCTCGCCACGCTCCTCATCTTCCTGCCGCCGGCGCTGATGCTGTTCACGCTATTCGTCGTGCTGCCGATCGGCGAAGCCGCCTGGTATTCCGGCTTCAACTGGAACGGATTCGGCAAGCCGACGCGCTGGATCGGCCTCGACAATTACCGCTTCGTCTTCGATTCGCGCGGCTTCGGCACGGCGTTCAAGAACAACCTCTTGATCATCGTCGTGTCCTTGACGATCCAGTTGCCGCTGGCGATGGCGCTGGCGCTGATCCTGGCAGAACGATTTCGCGGCGCGGTGGCGCTCAGGATGCTGTTCTTCCTGCCTTATGTGCTCGCCGAGATCGCGACCGGCCTGATCTTCAGCTTCATCTATGACGGGAATTACGGGCTGCTCGCCTCGATCTACCGTGCCTTCGGAGCCGAGGCGCCGCACCTCCTCGCCTCGACGCAGACCTCGATGCTGGCGATCCTGATCGTCGTCGTATGGAAGTATTTCGGCTTCCACATGATGCTGTTCATCGCGGCCCTGCAGGGCATGGACCGCAACCTGGTCGAGGCGGCCCGCATCGACGGTGCCTCACGCTGGCAGGTGCTGCGCCATGTCGTGATCCCGCTGCTCTATCCGACGATCAAGCTCTCGGTGTTCTTCGCCGTCGTCGGCTCGCTGCAGCTCTTCGACCTGGTGATGCCGCTGACGCGCGGAGGGCCGGCGGATTCCTCCAACACCATGGTGAGCTTCCTCTACAACCATGGCGTCTCGCGCATGCGCGTCGGCTATGGCAGCGCCATTGGCGTCGTCCTGTTCGTGATCTGCGTCACCTTCGCCTTCAGCTACAAGCGCTGGTTCATGCGCAATGAGTGACGCCCTCGCCCCGCGCCGGCCGCTCGATCTCGTGCCGCTCTACAAGGCCGTCTTCCTCGGCTTGGTCGCCCTGCTGGTGATCGTGCCGCTGCTGGCGACGGTGCTCGGCGGCTTCAAGTCACTCGGCGAGCTGCGCACCAACCCGTTCGGGTTGCCGGAGACCTGGGAGTGGGAGAACTACACCGGGATCCTGCTCTCGCAGCGCTACTGGCAGCTCCTCTGGAACTCGCTGGTGATCGCGGCTCTGACGGTCGTGCTGACGCTGATCGTCGCGTCGATGGCGGCTTTCGTCTTCGCCCATATCCACTTTTTCGGCAGTTCGATGCTGCTGAGCTATCTGACGATGGGGCTGCTGTTCCCGGCCGCGACCGCGATCCTGCCGCTGTTCATCAAGGTGCGCGATCTCGGCCTGCTCGACAGCTATCTCGGCGTCGCGCTGCCGCAGGTCGCCTTCAGCCTCGCCATGAGCATCCTGCTCCTGCGTCGCTTCTTCAGGGATCTGCCGCATGAGCTGCTCGAGGCGGCGCTGGTCGACGGCTGCAGCTACATCGATTTCTTCCGCCATGTGACGCTGCCCTTGTCGCGGCCGATCCTCGCCACCGTCGGCACGATCACCTTCGTGCACAGCTGGAACAGCTACCTGCTGCCGCTGGTGATGCTGAACTCGGATTCCATGTACCCGTGGCCGCTCGGCATCATGATCTATCAGGGCGAATTCTCGTCGGAATGGCACCTGATCCTGGCGTTCATCACGCTGACGATCCTGCCAACCTTCCTGCTCTTCATCCTCGCGCAGAAGCACATCGTCGCCGGGCTCACCGCCGGCGCGGTCAAGGGCTAGGCCGCGGGCGCTGTTCAATCGAAACCGGAGAACGGGAATGCGGAAGGTCGGAATCGGAATCGTCGGCTGCGGCAACATCAGCACGAAATATCTCGAGGCGATGCGTCGCTTCCCGATGCTGGAGCTGAAGGCCGTGGCCGACATGCGCAGCGCTGCAGCCGAAAAGCGCGGCGCCGAGTTCGGCGTGCCGGGCCTGCGCGTCGGAGAACTCCTGAAGCGCGACGATGTCGAGATCGTCGTCAATTTGACCGTGCCGCTCGCCCACACCGATGTCAGCCTTGCAGTGCTGAATGCCGGCAAGCATGTCCATTCCGAAAAGCCGCTCGGCATCAACACGCTGGAAGCCCGCAAGGTCATGGATCTCGCGGCCCAGAAGAACCTGCGTGTCGGCTGTGCGCCCGACACCTTCCTCGGCGGCGGCCACCAGACGGCGCGAAAGCTGATCGACGACGGGGCGATCGGCAAGCCGGTCGGCGGCAGCGCCTTCTTCGGTTGCCCGGGCCACGAAAGCTGGCACCCCGCGCCCGGCTTCTACTATCTGCGCGGTGGCGGCCCGATGCTCGACATGGGCCCCTACTACCTGACCGATCTCGTGCAATTGCTCGGGCCGGTCGCCAGCGTGATGGGCTCGACCGCGCGGCCCCGCCTGGAGCGGCTCGTCACCAGCCGGCCTATGAATGGCGCGCTGATCCCGGTCGAGGTTTCGACCCATGTCGCCGGCACGGTCGAGTTCGAGAACGGCGCTGTCGTCTCGATCACGATGAGCTTCGATGTGCCCCAGCACACCCATACGCCGATCGAGATCTATGGCGACAAGGCGAGCCTTCTAGTGCCGGACCCCAACAAGTTCGGCGGCGAGGTCAAGCTGGCGAAGCCGCGCGGCGCCTGGGAGGCGGTCGCGCTGACGCATGGCCATGCCGAGGGCGAGTTCCGTTCGATCGGCGTCGCCGACATGGCAGCCGCCATCCTCGCCGATCGCCCCCACCGTGCCAGCGGCGCACTCGCCTTCCATGTGCTGGAGGTGATGGAGGCATTCCAGAAGTCGGCGGACGAGGGGCGCAGGATAACCATCGAAAGCCGCGTCGAGAGGCCGGCGGCGCTGCCGGCCGGGCGCGATGTCGGGCAAATCGATTGAGCGAGGGAATGGCGACGATGCGCAAGGCGATGATCGTATGGGGCGGCTGGGCTGGGCATGACCCCGACCTGTGCGCCTCGATGATGCGGGGCTGGCTCAGGGCGGAGGGCTTCGAGGTCCGCGTCGAGACCTCGACGGCGGCCTTTGCCGATCCGGCGATCCATGAGCTCTCTCTGATCGTGCCGATCTACACCATGTCGAAGATCGAGAAGGAGGAGGCCGCCAATCTCTGCGCCGCGGTGCGCGGCGGCGTCGGCCTCGCCGGTCATCATGGCGGTATGGGCGATGCCTTCCGGGAAGCGGTGGAATACCAGTTCATGTGCGGGGGGCAATGGGTTGCCCATCCCGGCAACATCATCGACTACAAGGTCGACATCACCCGGCCCGACGACCCGATCATGGCCGGGATCGACAGTTTCGAACACCGATCGGAGCAGTACTACATGCATGTCGACCCGGCCATCGAAGTGCTCGCGACCACGACCTTCGGTGGCGAGCATGCGCCATGGATCGAGGGCACGGTGATGCCGGTCGCCTGGAAGAAGCCGTATGGCGACGGGCGCGTGTTCTACTGCTCGCTCGGCCATCGCGCCTATGAACTCGACGTGCCGGAGATCAGGACGATGCTGACGCGCGGGATGCTCTGGGCAGCGCGCTGATGACGGATACAGGCGCAGCAGCGGGGATTGGCAGGGCGACGCTCGAGGATGTCGCCCGCGCCGCCGGCGTCTCGGTCGCAACCGTCGACCGCGTCGTCAACCGCCGCGACGGCGTGCGCGACAAGACGATCGCGCGGGTCGAGGCCGCCGTCTCGCGGCTCGGCTATCGGCCGGACCCGACGGCGGCCCGCCTCGCCCGAAACCAGAGCTTCCGCTTCCTGTTCATCCTGCCGTCCGGGGCCAACAGCTTCATGACCCTGTTGGCCGAGCAGGTCGCCCGCACCGCCGATTGGCTTGCCAGCCAGCGCGCCGTCATAGACGTGCAGCATGTCGACGTGTTCGAGCCGGACGCGCTGGCGCGGGCGCTGGAGACGGTCCTTCCCGGTTATGCCGGCGTCGCCACCATCGCGCTGGACCACCCGCGGGTGCGCGCCGCGATCGACGAACTGGCAGAGCGCGGCATTCCGGTCGTCACGCTGGTGTCGGACGTGCCGAGCGCGAAGCGCCTGCACTATGTCGGCATCGACAATCCCGCCGCCGGACGCACGGCTGCGACGCTGATGGGCCGTTTCCTCCACGGCAAGTCCGGGGCTGTCGGTGTGATTGCCGGATCGCTGGCACTGCGCGACCATGCCGAGCGCCAGTTCGGCTTCAATCAGGTTCTGACGGTCGAGTATCCCCAACTCACCGTTTTCCCTGCGGTCGAGGGCCGGGACGACAACGAGCTCACCTACCACGCCACCGTATCGCTGCTGCGTGAAAAGCCCGACCTCATCGGAATCTACAATGTCGGCGCCGGCAATCGCGGTATCGCCGCGGCGCTGAACGAAGCGGGCCGCAGCAACGCCATCGTCTGGATCGCCCATGAACTCACCGCACACACCCGTCGCTTCCTGGTGCGCGGCGAGGTCGACGCGATCATCAGCCAGAACCCCGGTCACGAAGCGCGTTCGGCGGCACGCGTGCTCCTCGCCTATTGCTCCGGTGATCCGCTGTTTCCGGATCAGGAGCGCATCGGCATCGATATTTTCCTGCGGGACAATCTCCCCTGATCGACAGGCTTTGGATGCCTGTTTGTCGAAACAGGTAAGCAAGAAAAATCAATAAAAATCAGTGCGATAAGCACTCTATATCTAACCTTCTGATATGGATCACATCCGTCGTTGCCCCAGCTCTGGGCGGCGCCTAAGCTCCCGACCACGAAGGGCGAGAAACGCCCCGTTCAGGGAGGTGACGATGACGCGTTTACGCGCCTGGCTGCTTGCCGCTGCGCTCTTGGCTGCGACAATGCCGCTCTCGCCCGCGCCGGCCTCGGCGCAGGGCATTCCACAGAATATTCCCCGCAACGAACTCCTGATCCTCGAGAATCCGGAAGGGACGATCAAGAACGCCGGCTGGTTCAATATCTGGGCGATCAACGCCGGCAGTCAGTCGAACGGGCTGCAGCAGGCGGCGCTCGACACCCTCTGGTACATCGACCCCGAGAAAGGCCTCGACGGCCCCTGGTATAATTCGCTCGCCGCCGATAAGCCGGTTTACAATGCCGACTTCACCGAGATGCAGGTCAAGCTCCGGCGCGGCCTGTTCTGGAGCGACGGCGTGGAGTTCAGCTCCGCCGACGTCAAGGCCACCGTCGACATCCAGGTCAAGAACGCGAACATGCGCTTCTCCGCGGTGTTGGCGAACAATGTCGCCTCCGTCGAGGCGCCCGATGCGGAAACGGTGATCTTCAAGCTGAAGAAGCCGAATTCCCGCTTCCACACCAATTTCACGGTCCGTTGGGGGGCGGTCTGGATCCTGCCGAAGCACGTCTTCGACAAGGTCGAGGACCCCGCGAAGTTCGACTTCAACAAGCCGGTCACGCTCGGCGCCTATACGCTGCACTCCTTCGACCCCGACGGAAAGTGGTACATCTGGCAATTGCGCGAGGACTGGCAGCGCACCTCGCTCGGCAGTCTCGGCAAGCCTGGGCCGAAATACCTCGCCTATGTCGATCCCGGCCCCCCCGACAAGCGCGTCATCGCCCAGCTGAACCACGAGCTCGACGTCATCCATGACATCGCGCCCGAGGGCATGTTCACGCTGGCGAAGCAGGACAAGGGCACGCGCGCCTGGTTCAAGGGCTTCCCCTATGGCCATCCGGACCCGACCCTGCCGGCAGTCATCTTCAACACCCAGAACGAGAATCTCAAGAACCGTGACGTGCGCTGGGCGCTGGCGCTGATGATCGACGTCAAGGCGGTGTCGATGGCGGCCTATCGCGGCGCCGCGACCATCTCGGCGATCGCCGTCCCGCCGACCGGCATCCATCCGGAGGCTTACCACAAGCCGATGGAGGCCTGGCTCAAGGATTTCGAGATCGACACGGGCAAGAGCAAGGTCAAGCCTTACGATCCAACAGTTGGTAAGCAGATCGCCGACATGCTGCGGCCCTCCATGGGCGACCAAATTCCCTCCGATCCGGCGGTGATCGGCAATTCCTTCGGCCTCGGCTGGTGGAAGACCAATGTCGCGGCGGCCGGCGAATTGCTGACGCGCGCCGGATTCCGCAAGCAGGGCAACCAGTGGCTGACACCGGACGGCAAGCCGTTCGTCGTCAGGCTGATGGTCGAGGGCGACCTCCGGCCGGTGATGACACGCGCCGGCACGATGATCGTCCAGCAATGGAAGCAGGCCGGCATCGACGCGCGCATCGACGTCGCGCAGGGCACGCTGCTGACGCGGCGCGCTGCAGGTGACTTCGACAGCTTCATCGGCTGGAGCGTCGAGACCTGGGGCGGGCACCAGGATCTGTCCTACTTCATGGACAGCTGGCACTCGCAGTTCGTCGCCCCGCCCGGCCAGCCGCAGCCCTTGCGCAACTGGCAGCGCTGGACGCATCCCGAGCTCGACAAGATCATCGAGGACATCCGCAGGATCGGTTTCGACGATCCCAAAGGCGTCGAGCTCGGGCGCGACTACGTCAAGCTGATGACGCGCGAAATGCCGATCATTCCGCTGATGGCCTACAACGTCTTCACCGCGATGGATCAGACCTACTGGACCGGCTACCCGACCTCCGACGACCCTTACGCCAACCCGGTCACGAACTGGGGCAACTCCCGCTACATGTTCATACGGCTGAAGCCGACCAAATGATCCGAAAGGGGCCGCGCCTCGAGCGGCGGCCCCTCCTCCTTCCCAGGACAATCGCCAGCCGGCGCGCGGCCCTTCGCCGCCGGCCAGGTTGAGCTTTCGGGATCGCATGAACGCTTACATCGCCTATCTCGCGAAACGCTTGGTCCAGTTCGTCGTGGTCGTCTTCATCGGCGTCAACCTGGCCTTCGTGATCACCCACGCCTCCCCGATCGACCCGGTCGAGCAGTCGATCTCCGCCGTGACCTCCTTCGGCAGCACCTCGCCCGATGCGATCGCCGCGATGCGCGCCTCACTTCAGGAGCTCTATGGCCTGAAGGGAACGCTGGCCGAGCAATACATCACGTTCTGGAGTCGGGTACTGCGCGGCGACTTCGGTCCCTCGCTCTCAGCCTTTCCCACCCCGGTCTCGGCCCTGATCGCCCGGGCCCTGCCCTGGACGGCCGGACTGCTGATCGTCTCGACGCTGATCACCTGGGTGCTCGGCAACCTGCTCGGCGGGCTCGCCGGTTACTATCAGCGCAACCGCACGCTGAAGCTGATGGGCGTGGTGGCGATGGGGGTGCATCCGATCCCCTACTACATCGTCGCGCTGCTCCTGCTCATCGTCTTTGGCTTCCTCTGGCCAGTGCTGCCGATCACCGGCGGCTCGGCGATGAACCTGCAGCAGGGCTGGAACTGGCCTTTCGTCTCGAGTGTCGTCCGGCATTCGATCCTGCCGGCGCTCTCGCTGATCCTGATAGGGCTCGGCAGCTGGTTCCTCGGCATGCGCTCGCTGGTGTCGAACATCGTGACCGAGGACTATGTCGTCTATGCCGAGACCGCCGGGCTCGACAGCCGCCGCGTGCTCGGCTCCTACGTCATGCGCAACGCGCTGGCGCCACAGGTCACCGGGCTCGCCATGTCGCTAGGCGGCATCTTCAACGGCGCCGTGATCACAGAGAAGGTCTTCGGCTATCCCGGGGTCGGCACGCTCCTCGTCGACGCGGTCTATGCCGGCGACTACGGGCTCGTTCTTGGCGTCACGACCGTCTCGATCATCGCCGTCTCCATCGGCGTCCTGATCATCGACCTGCTTTATCCGCTGATCGACCCACGCGTGGAGCTGCGCTGATGCTGGCGATCCTGCGCGACCTCCTCCGCTACAATATCGAGTTCCGGATCGGCCTCGTGCTCGTGTCCGTCGTGCTGGTGATGGCGGCGCTGTCCTTCGTCGCTCCCTATCCGCCGGGCGATGTCTATCTCGTGCCGCCCGATCTGCCGCCCTCGTCCGTCCACTGGCTCGGCACGACCTCGCGCGGACAGGATGTGTTCTGGCACCTGACCTTCGCGATCCGCAACACGCTGAGCTTCGGCATCATGGTGGCGCTGCTGTCGCGGGTCATCGCCCTCGTGGTCGGGCTGCTCGCCGGCTACAGCGGCGGCTGGATCGACCGGGTGCTGATGTCGATCAACGACACCTTCATCATCATCCCACTGTTCCCGATCCTGATCCTGTTCTACTTCGTGCTGCGCGACACGATGTCGACGCCGCTGCTCGCCACCATCATGGCCTGCCTCGGCTGGGCCTATGACGCCCGCCTGATCCGCTCGGTCGCGCTCAGCCTCAAGACGCGCGAATTCACCCAGACAAGCATCTTCTCGGGCATGAAGACGCACGAAATCCTGGCGCGCGAGCATCTGCCCTATGTGATGCCGATCGTGTTCTCGACCACGATGAACAACATGAACTGGTCGATCGGCATCGAGGTCACCCTCGCCGTCCTCGGCTTCACCGACATCAACACCCCGACCATCGGCGGCATGATCTACTGGGCGAACCAGCACACGGCGCTGGTCGCCGGCATCTGGTGGTGGATCGCCTTCCCGGTCGGGCTGGTGGTGATGACCTTCGTCGGCCTCTTCCTGCTCGCCGTCTCGATGAACGAATACATCGACCCGCGCAGCCGCCTGGCCAGGATGGGGGGCACCCGATGACCGGCGCGGCCGATCAGGCGCCGGTGCTCGAGGTCAGCGACCTCCAGGCGCATTTCCGCACCCGCTATTTCGGCGTCCATCGCGAGGTCCGGGCGGTCGACGGGGTCAGCTTCGATGTTCGCCGCAACGAGATCTACGGGCTCGCCGGCGAATCCAGCTCCGGCAAGACGACGCTGGTCAAGACGATCGCAGGGCTGCTGAAGCCGCCACTCGAAATGGTTGGCGGGTCGGCCCGCTTCTCCTTCCTGCCGGAATGGGATGCGATCGGCCGGGCCCCGCAGGAGGTCGTGCGCCGTATCCGCTGGCGGCACCTGTCCTACATCATGCAGGGCTCGATGAACGTGCTGAATCCGCTCAGGCGGATCAGATACAGCTTCCGCGACTTCGCCTGGCGCCATCTCGGTGGGAGCAAATCCGAGTTCGACGCCAGGGCGGCGGCGCATCTCGAACGCGTCAAGCTCGACCCTTCCGTGCTCGCCGCCTATCCGCACGAGCTCTCCGGCGGCATGCGCCAGCGCGTCACAATCGCGCTCGCGACGATTTGCAAGCCGGAATTCATCATCGCCGACGAGCCGACGACAGCACTCGACGTCGTGGTGCAGAAGGACGTGCTGGGGATGATCCGTTCGATCCAGCGCGAGATGGGCTCGAGCATGTTGTTCATCACGCACGACATGGGCGTGCATGCGGCCCTGACCGATCGGCTCGGCATCATGTATGCGGGGCGGCTGGTCGAGGATGGCGAGACGGCCGAGATCTTTGCCGAGCCGCTCCACCCCTATACGCGGCATCTGATCGCGAGCCTCCCGCGCATCGGCGACGTCAAGCAGCGCGAGGGGCTCGAGGGCACTCCGCCCAACCTCGCTGCCCCGCCACCGGGCTGCCGCTTCCATCCGCGCTGCCCGCTCGCCATGCCCGTCTGCGCGACGACCGTGCCGGCCATGATCGCGACCATGCCCGGCCATCGCGTTGCCTGTCATGCCGTCAATCCCGGAGCGGCGGCATGAGCGCGCTGCTCGAACTCGACAAGATCAGCAAGAGTTTCTCGCGCGGCGGGCTGCTGTCGACGCAGCGCATCGACGCCGTGAAGGAGGTCAGCTTCGCGCTGCAGGACGACAAGCCCGAGATCTTCACCGTGATCGGCGAGTCCGGCTCGGGAAAATCGACGCTGGCCGGCATGATCCTCGGCATCCATGCGCCGAGTTCCGGCCGGATCAGGCTCGCAGGGCGCGATGTCGCAGCCTATGAGCGCCGGGCCTTCATGGCCGAGGTGCAGCCGATCTTCCAGAATCCGTTTGAGGCCTTCAACCCGCTGAAGCAGCTCGACCGCTATCTGTTCATGACGGCGGAGCGCTTCGGCGGCGCCGTGGGCAAGAGCGCGGCCGGCGAGCAAGCGGACGAGGCGCTCAGGCAGGTCGGACTGTCCCTCGCCGAGATCGCGGGGCGCTTCCCGCACGAACTGTCCGGTGGCCAGCTCCAGCGCGTCGCGATCGCCCGCGCGCTCGTGGCCAAGCCCCGGCTGATCGTCGCCGACGAGCCGGTCTCGATGGTCGACGCCTCGCTGCGCATGTCGATCGTCAACCTGTTCGGCCGGCTGCGCGACGATCTCGGCCTGTCGATCGTCTACATCACCCACGACCTGGCCACCGCCTACTACATCAGCGACCGGCTGATCATCATGCAGAAGGGCGTGGTGGTCGAGGAAGGGGCGGCCCGCGCCGTGCTCTCCGCCCCCACCCATCCCTATTCCCGCCAGCTCCGCGATGCCGTGCTCACGCCCGACAGCGCGGGAGCCTTCCGTACCGATCATCCACGCAAAGCCGTTGCTACACCCGGAGCTACGTCATGAGACAAGCCAGCATCACCTTCGACCGCGCCTTCGCCATCGGCGAGACCGATCCGCGGCTGTTCGGTGCCTTCGTCGAGCATCTCGGCCGCTGCGTCTACGGCGGCATCTACGAGCCCGGTCATCCGACTGCCGACAAGCGCGGTTTCCGCAAGGACGTGCTCGACCTCGTCACGGAACTCGGGCCGACGATCATGCGCTATCCCGGTGGCAACTTCGTCTCGGGCTATAATTGGGAGGATGGCGTCGGCCCGGTGAAGGATCGCCCCGCCCGGCTCGACCTGGCCTGGTTCACCACCGAGCCCAACAGCTTCGGAACCAACGAGTTCATCGACTGGTGCCGCGCCGCGAAGATCGAGCCGATGCTCGCCGTCAATCTCGGCACGCGCGACGGCGACGCGGCACGCAATCTCGTCGAATACTGCAACCACCCCGGCGGCACGGCCTGGTCGGATCTGCGCATCGAGCACGGCTGGAAGAAGCCCCATGACGTGAAGTTCTGGTGCCTCGGCAACGAGGTCGACGGCCCCTGGCAGATGGAGCACAAGACTGCGACGGAGTATGGCCGCGTCGCGCATGAAGCGGCGAAGATGATGCGCTGGATCGACCCGTCGATCGAACTCGCCGCCTGCGGCTCGTCGGGGCGCAACATGCCGACCTATGGCCGTTGGGAAGACGAGGTGCTGGAGCACACCTTCGACCAGGTCGAGTTCATCTCGCTGCACACCTACTTCAACAACTATGCCGGCGACACCAAGGCTTTCCTGGCCAGTCCCGACCTGATGGACAACTTCATCGAGGAGGTGGTCGCGATCTCAGATGCGGTCGCGGCACGGCGGCGCTCGGACAAGCGCATCATGCTGAGCTTCGACGAGTGGAACGTCTGGTACCGCACGCGCCGCGTCCGGGCCGATCGCGTCAAGGAGGGCTGGCCGGTGGCGCCGCCGATCCTCGAGGAGGTCTATTCGATGGAGGACGCGCTGGTCTTCGGCGGCGCCTGCATCTCGCTCCTCAACCACGCCGACCGGGTCAAGGCCGCCTGCCTCGCGCAGCTCGTCAACGTCATCGCGCCGATCATGACCGAGACCGGCGGCCCGGCCTGGCGCCAGACGATCTTCTGGCCGTTCGCGCAGATGAGCCGTCTCGGGCGTGGCACCGTGCTCAAGGCCATCGTCAAATCGGAGAACTACCAGGCCAGCTACTTCGATCCGCGCGGCAAGCAGGACCTCTTCTATCCGATCGACGCCCCCTATCTGAAGGCGTCGGTGGTGAGCGACGACAAGGGCGTCTCGCTCTTCCTGCTCAACCGCGACCTGGAACAGAGCATCGACGTCGCGATCGATGCACGGGGCTTCGGCAAGTTCAAGGTCACGGAGGCGACGGAGCTGCGACACAGCGATCTGAAGGCGGTCAACAGCAAGAAGGAGCCGCTCAAGGTCAAACCCGCGACGCTGAACGGTGTTTCCACGAAATCGGACAGGATCACTCTGGAATTGCAGCCGGCCTCGTGGAATGTGATCAGGCTCGAGAGCTGACAGAACGGTGCCAGCAAAGATGGACCAGAGCCCGACAGCCTCAACTCGCGGCCGACGCCGTAACGGCGGCGGCGCTGCATCACGGGCCGAGGAGCGGCAGGGCCAGGGTTTCCTCGTGGTCGATGCGGGGCGGCAGTATCAGGTGCTGCACGGCCTGGCCTCCCCGGTCAGGCTTCGTATCTTGAAACTGCTCAACCGGCACGGCCCCAAGAACATCAACCAGATCGCCGAGGCGCTGGGCCTGCCGCAGTCGACGATCGCGACCAATGTCCAGGTCCTGGAAGAGGCCGAGCTGATCTCGACGTCGCTCGGCAAGGCCACCAAGGGCCAGCAGAAGATTTGCGCCGCGCGCTATTCCGAGATCGTCGTCAATCTCGATCCGGACGACCCGAGCCGCGAGAACAACATCGTCGAGGTCGAAATGCCGCTCGGGCTCTATACGAGCTCGAACGTCTCGGCGCCTTGCGGCCTCTGCTCGACCCAGCGGATCCTCGGCGTGCTCGACGTTCCCGAGCTCTTCCTCGATCCGCGCCGGGTGCAGGCGGCGCTGATCTGGTTTGGCCGCGGCTATGTCGAATACAAGTTCCCGAACAACGCCAAGGTGCTGAACCGGGCGATCGCCGCGCTCGAATTCGACATGGAGATGTCGTCGGAGGTGCCGGGCACCAATGCCGACTGGCCGTCCGACATCAGCCTCTGGGTCAATGGGCACAAGGTCGGCACCTGGACTTGCCCTGGCGACTATGGCGATCGGCGCGGGACCTACACCCCGCCCTGGTGGAAGCTCGAAGGCTCCCAATACGGCATTCTGACGACCTGGCGCATCACGTCCGATGGCACTTTCCTCGGCGAGCGTCGGCTAGGAGACGTCGTCCTGGCAGATCTGGACCTCGATCGTCACCATTCGATCCGGTTACGTATCGGCATCGATGAAAAGGAAGGTCGGCCGGGAGGTATCAATATTTTCGGGCGCGGCTTTGGGAACCACAACCAGGATATCAAGATGCGGCTGCATCTGAATGGCGTGAACGCCTTGCCTCATGTTGCAACCTAGCACTTCCCTACAAGGCGTGTGAGCTGCAGGCTGAATCCCCGGAAGCTCCTCGACGCGCTCGATCCACGGCTGGCGAATGGCCTGGGCCGCAATCCACCTTTCTCAGAGCCGCGCCAAGCGGCGATCTATCGCGTCCTGCAGATGGTACCAGCCACTGACGATGGGCAGGAACCAGGGCCGGCCGTCATAGAGCGGCACCGGAATCTCCGGGAAGGCGGGGTCGTCGAAAGCGCTGGTGCGGTTTTGCTTCCCCAGAAGCTTGAGCGCCGATTGATGCCCGAGATAAGTCATCAGCGCGACGCCGTTGCCATTGCAGCCGACGGCGAAATCGATGCCGCCGAGCTTGCCCATATGCGCGATCTTGTCGGCCGTCATGCCGACCTTGCCGCTCCAGCAATGCGTGACCTTGTAGCCTGCAAGCTGCGGCCAGACCCTCAGCATCATGGCGTGAAGGCGTGGCGCCGCCTCGCGTTCCGGCAAGGCGAATAGACCTGGCCGGCTACCGAACAGGATGCGCGTGCCGTCCGGAGACGGGCGCGTATAGATCAGCTCGCGTTTGGAATCGGTGATCATGCGCCGGCCCGGATTGATCTCGGCCATCAGTTCCGGCGGCAGCGGCTCGGTCGCGATCTGGTAGCTGCGGACGCCGACGATGCGCTTGTGCAGGAAGCCGCTCGCTCTGTCGCTGTAGCCGTTGGTGCCGAAGAAGACGTGGCGGGCGCGAAGCACGCCGCGCCCGGTCTGCACCTCGTGAAGGCCACTTGCGAGCGGGCTGACCTTGAGGACCGGCGCATGCGAGCGCAGCTTCGCGCCGTTGGCCTGCGCGAGGCGGCGCAAGGCGCGATGATACTTCGCCGGATGCAGACCACCGTAGTCGTCGATGACGATGCCGCCATGGTAGAAGTCCGTCTTCGTAATCTCGTGCTGCCGCGATTTGGGAATCTCGTGGACGGTGACGCCGGTGTGCCTGGCCAGCAATTCGCCATGCCGGCGCAAGCGGTCGTAGTGGCGCGGCACATGGGCGCCGAAATAGCGGCCGAAGACGCCGAGATCGGCATCGAGCTCCCTCTCGCGGATCAGGGTCTTGAGATGCTCGTAGGATGAGAGCGAGTCCTCCAGAAGCCGCTCCATGCGCGCGGCATCCACTCCCCTGATCGCGCCGCCGATCACGAGCTTCTGGCCGCTCGAGACCATGCCGCCCGAGCGCGTCGAGGCGCCGGCGCCGAGCTCCTCCGCGTCGACGACCGTGACGTCGACGCCATTGCGCGCAAGCTCGGCAGCGGCCGAGAGGCCGCAATAGCCGGAGCCCACGACCAGAACGTCGGTCTCTTCGGGCAACGGGTCACGCGCGGTCTCGGGTGGGGCAGCGTCCCACCAGTACGGATCGGTGGTGAAGTTCGGCGCCAGGACGCCGGCCGGCTCAGCCATGGGCTGCCTCTCCGAAGGATCTGATGTTGGACAGGAAGGTGCGGGTGCGCTCGTTTCGGGGTGCGCCGAAGAAAGCGCTTGGCGGCCCCTCCTCGACGATCCGCCCCTCCGCCATGAACACGACGCGATCGGCAACCTCGCGGGCAAAGCCCATCTCGTGCGTGACGACGACCATCGTCGTGCCCTCGCGGGCGAGGTCCTTCATCACGTCGAGGACGCTGCCGATCGTCTCGGGATCGAGCGCAGATGTCGGCTCGTCGAAGAGGATCGCCTTCGGCCGCATCGCGAGCGCGCGGACAATGGCGACGCGTTGCTGCTGCCCGCCCGAGAGGGAAAAAGGATAATCCAGCGCCTTGTGAGCGAGGCCGACGCGCGCCAGCAGCGCCCGTGCCTCCTCCTCGGCCTTCACGCGCGGAACGCCGCGGCGGCGCTCCGGCGTGATCGTCATGTTGCGCAGCACGGTCAGATGCGGAAACAGCGCGTAGTCCTGGAAGACCATGCCGACCTCGGTCCGCATCCGCTGCCAGGCGCTCTCGTGGTGAATGTCGACCGGCTTTCCGGCGATGCGCAGCGTGCCCTCGTCGGGCCTGACGAGGCCGTTGATGCAGCGGATCAACGTGCTCTTCCCGGAACCGCTGGGGCCGATCAGCACAACCACGCTTCCGGCTTCGACATCGAGGTCGATGCCCTGCAGCGCCTGATGCACGCCGAAGCGCTTGCCGATGCCGCGCAGGCTGATCAAGGGCGCGGCGCTCATGCGGCAAGCTCCCGCATTGCGCGCTTCAGCGCCTCACGCGTCGCCTGCAGGTCGCTGCGCTTGCGTGCGAGAATGCCACGGCGGCTTTCTAGCCGCGCTTGCGCCGCCTCCACCGCCTGGGCAACCGCATCCGGAGCCGGACCGCCGGGCACGAGGCGCGCCGCAACGCTGGCGGCAGGGTCGAGGCTTTCGCGGACATGATCCGCCGGCAGGCCAAGCGGCCGGCCAAGTTGGTCTTGCGCCGCGACATCGACCATCTCGGTGGTGATGCCGTCAGCCGCGAGGCCTGCGTCCATCGCCGCGCGGACCACGCCGCCGACGATGTGATGCGCCTCGCGGAACGAGAGATCGGCTTCGCGCACCATCAGGTCGGCGAGATCGGTCGCGGACGCAAAATCCTCGGTGACGCGCCGCTTCATCAGCGTCGCGTTCGGCCGGGCCGTGGCGATGATGAGATCGAAGAGCGAAAGGCAGCGCAGCATCTCCTCACCCGCCTCCCAGACACCGCGCATCCCCTCGCGATTGCCATCGATGGTGTTGGTGAAATGGGTCGCTTTCACCGCCGTCGCAGAGGCGACATAGAGGCCGAGCAGATGGCCGGCCTTGCCCTTGAGGTGTTCGAGCACCACCGGGTTTTTCTTCTGCGGCATGATGCTCGACGTCCCGGTTACCCGGTCGGGGAACTCGATCGTCTGGAACTCGTGCGAGACCATCACGTGGTAGTCCTGCGCCACGCGGCTCCACCCCAGCGCGATCTGAGTGAGCGCCGACAGGATTTCGAGCCCGAAATCCCGGGTCGCGACGGCATCGAGTGCATTTTCCACGAGTCCCTGGAAGCCGAGCGAACGCGCCAACGCCTTCCGATCGATCGCGAAGGTCGTGCCGGCGAGCGCGCCTGCTCCGAGCGGGCTGAGATTGGTGCGCGCCCAGGCGTCGGTCAGGCGGCCGTGGTCGCGTTCGAGCGACTGCGCGACGCCGGCGAGATAGAAGCCGTAGGTGATAGGCTGCGCCGGCTGGAGATGGGTGTAGCCCGGCATCACCACGTCCCGGAAACGGAAAGCTCCGTCGAGCGCATGCTCCTCGACCGAGAGAAGGGCCTGGCTCGCATCGAGCAGCAGGTCGCGGGCGCGCAGCCGGTCGATCGCCGCGGTCAGGTCATTGCGGCTGCGGGCGATATGCATCCGCCCGCCAGCCTCGGTGCCGATCAGCTTGATCAGATGCGCTTCGAAGTTGAAGTACGAATCCTCGCGCTGCGGGTCGAGCTCGACGACATCGGGCCCGTCCGCCTCCATGCGCAGGAGCCCGGTGGCGAGCGCTTTTCCGGCCTGCGGGGAGATCAGCCCGCAGCGAGCGAGCATCAGCACATGCGCCTGGTTGAGGTCGCTCATGTAGCCGAAGACAGTGCGGAAATCCCGCGCGAGCCGCGGCGCGTAGATGTGTTCGCAGACCTCCTCGGCGACCTTCTCGGTCAGACGGCGGCTGACTTTCGATTCCATGACGGCTTCCCCAGTATCCAGGTGAGTTTGCGAAAGATCAGGGCAGTTGCGCTGCCGGCTCGGCCGCGGAGATTGCCCCCGGACGGGCCTGCGGGCGGTCGCGCTTCAGCCGGCGCTCCAGCCAGCGGCCGAACCAGGTCAGCGTCGAGCAGATGACGAAGTAGGTCAGGAGCACCGCGGCGTAGACGGTGAAGGCCGGATTCCAGCCCTCCATCATCGTGGTGCGCTCGACGATGATCTGCCCGACCTTGAAGAACTCGTTGACCCCGACGAGCGCGCCGAGCGACGTCGCCTGCACGAGCAGCGTCAGGAGCCCGACGAAAGGCGGCAGGATCGCGCGCAAGGCCTGCGGGCCGGTGATGAAGAGATAGATTTCCCAGGTTTTCAGCCCGAGCGCGGCGGCGCTCTGCCATTGATGCCTTGGCACTGCATTGAAGCCGCCACGGACGATCTCGATGCCGTTGGCGCTGCCCCAGACCGAAAGCCCCACCGTCACGGCCGCGAAGGGCGAAAGCTCGAGCCCGAAGAGCGGTGCCACGAAGAACACGAAGAAGATGTTCACGATCAGCGGGATGTCGCGGAAGAGCTCGACATAGACCTTCACCAGCACGCGCAGCCAGCCGAAGCGCAGGGTCGCCAGCGTGCCGAGCACGAAGGAGATGATCGTCGCGAAGAACAGCGTCGCCAGCGCCAGGCCCAGCGTCATGGCAAGGCCTTGCAGGATGAAGGGAAGGTTGCGGATCAGCAGGTCCATCTCATCCCCCTCACAGCCTGAACGGGGCGTTGAGCCGGTATTCCAGCCGGCTCGCGAGGAATGAGAGGGTGAGGACCAGCAGGAGGTAGATGACGCAGATCGCGGCGAACATCTCGATGGTGCGGAAATCCATCGAGATCCGGTCGATCGCGACATAGGTCAGCTCCGCAAGGCCGATCGCCTGCAGATACGAGGAATTCTTCAGGAGCGAGATCGAGGTATTCAGCATCGACGGCAGGCCGACGCGGATCGCCATCGGCGCGGCGATGAGCCGAAAGAAGCGCCAGGGCGACAAGCCCAGCGAGAAGGCGGCCTCCCGCAGGCCCTTGCCCACGGTTTCGAGCCCGCCACGAACGTTCTCGATCTGGTAGGCGCCGGCCCAGATCGTGAGACAGAGCACGCCCGACCAGAACAGCGAGAGTCTGAGGCCCAGGCCCGGCAGGCCGTAGAAGATGAAGAAGAGCTGCGCGAGCAGTGGCGTATTGCGGATGAACTCGACATAGCCGACGACGAGCTTGTCGAGCACCGGCACCTGCAGTACGCGCGCCGCCGCGCCGAGCACTCCGACGAGGATGGAGAGCACGATCGAGAGCGCGCTCACCTGTACCGTCAGCCACAAGCCGCGCATCAGCGCGGGCCATTGCGCAGTCAGATAGGCGAAGTCGAACTCCATGGCACGCGCTCCTCTCGCTGCCAGGCTGTCGGGATACCGGGAGCTCGGACCGCTCCCGGCGCTTGCCTGCGCTCAGCGCGCGGTGGGCTTCGGCTTGGTGAAGGCGTCGACGTAGAACGGCCGGATCTCGGCAGGAACCCACTTGTCGACCCATTTGGCGTAGAGGCCCTCGGCCTTCATGCGGTCGAGCGCGGCATCGACATAGGCGAGCCATTGGGGCTCGTTCTTGCGTACGCCGACGGCGGCGTCCGAGACCGCGAAGGACTCGCCGACGAGGCGCAGGCTCGGATCCTTGGCCGCGATGACCACGAGCGTGGCGGCATCGTGGGTATAGGCGTCGCCGCGACCCTGCTTCAGCGCCTGAAGCGCGTCGGACGCCGTGTTCAGTCGCATGCCTTCGAGCTTGGGCATGTTGTCCTCGAACCATTTCGCCTGGGTCGAGCCCTTGAGCATGATCACCGTCTTGCCGGCGACATCGTCGAGCTTCTTGATCGGACTATCCTTGGCGACGAGCATGTCCGAGCCGCCCCAGCGATAAGGTTTGGAGAAGTCGACCACCCGAGCGCGCTCGGGTGTGACGCCGAGCGTGGCGATCAGGATGTCGACCTTCTTGCCTGACAGCTGCGGGATGCGGTTCTCGGCCGTGACGCAAGTCAGCTCGATCTTGTCCGGGGAGCCGAAGGCCCAGGCGGCGATCTGGATCGCCATGTCGGTCTCGACGCCGGCGAACTTGCCGGTCTCGTCCTTGTAGCCATAGGGCGGCTGGTCGCAGCGCACGCCGGCCTTCAGGACACCTGCCGATTTGATCGCCTCCGGCAGTGGGGGCAGGCTCTGGACCTGGGCTGCGACAGAGAGCGTGAAGGCGGCGCCTGCGAGAGCCGAGAGCGCCGACAGGCGCGAGATATACGTGGTCATCCGTTTTCCCTCTTCTGTTGGACCGATGGATCGGTTCTCTGTGGTGAAGCGCCGGTCGTTGCCGGCTGCGCGAGCGCCCCTTCGGTGGCAGCTTCGTTCTGGGGCCTTGCGGCCAGGTCGGTGTCGCCGGGATCACGGAAACCTGCCCCGGTAAGCACAATGACGACGTGGCGGCCGGCGAGCCCACCCCTCGCGGCAAGGTCGGCGAGCGCAGCCAGTGCGGAGGCTGCAGACAGTTCGGCATCAAGCCCGCAGGCTGCCAGGCGTCGTTGCGCCAGCCGCGCGGCCGCATCGTCTACCGGCACCGCGCGGCCGGCGCCGGCACGCAGCGCCGCGACCGCCTGCCATGTCACCGTGCTGCCGGCGATCGAGGCCTGGGCGGTGTCGCCTGCGAACTGCTCGCGATAGTCGGCGCCGGCGAGCACGCGCTCGAGGCGTGGAAAGGGCTCGGCCGCGACCAGCATCGGCAGGCCTGCTCCGGCCTCCTCGAAGCCGAGGCGGATGCCGGACAGAAGATCCCCGCGCGAACAGGGCACGACGACGAGATCAGGCATCATCCCCGATGTCAGCTCGGCCGCGATCGCCTTGTAGCCTTCGATGCCGAACGGGTTGGTGCCGATGGCAGGCACCTTGTAGTTCGTCGCCGCGAAAGCCCCCTCCCCGACCCGCTTCGCGAGATGCTCCCAGCGGGCCATGCTGTCGGCAAAGCTGACCAGCGTCGCTCCATGTGCGGTGATGGCCCTGCGATAGACCCGCGGCAGCGCGTCGGTGGTCGCGATCTCTGCGGCAATTCCGGCACGCGCCGCGTAGGCCGCCACCGAAAGTCCGCCATTGCCACTCGACGCCGCCACGACGCGCGCGGCGCCACGATCGAGCGCTCGCGCGATCAGTTGCGCACTCATCCGATCCTTGTGGGAGCCCGTCGGATTGCACCATTCCAGCTTGGCGGAAAGCCTGCCGAGCTTCAGTTCGCTCGCCAGCTCAGGCAGCTCGACCAGCGGCGTGCCGCCCTCACCCAACGAAACCGCGTCGGGATAGGGCAGCGAGATGTCGCGCCCGCTAGGCGTGTAGGTCAGCCGCAGATTGGATGCATGCCCCTCGGCCGCGCAGCGCGGACAACCCGCTTCATACTCCGCAACCGGCCAGGGCTCGGTGCAGCGCAGGCAGGCCATGCCGGTGAGGCGGGACGTCACGGCGATGCTTGGGCGCGTTGACATAGCCAAAAGTATTGTCTTGGCCATCTATCTGGTCAAATGTCAGTTTTTAGCGCTTCTATTCACCAGCGATATGGGCACGCGGATGAATCTCCGACAGGTCGATGCGTTCCGGACCATTATCCTGCGCGGCTCGATGACGGCGGCGGCGCAGGAACTGCGGACCTCGCAACCCAGCGTCAGCCGGCTGATTGCCGAGCTTGAAGCCGAGATCGACCTCAAATTGTTCGAACGGAAAGCAGGGCGGATTCGACCGACCCAGGAGGGGCTGGCCTTCTATCGCGAGGTCGAGCGCAGCTATATCGGGCTGGAGACCCTGTCCTACGCCGCGCGCGACATCCGCATTTTCGGGACGGGGCGCCTACGGATCGCAGCGATGCCGGTGATGGCGCTGGGGTTCGTTCCACGCTGCATCCGGCGCTTCAAGGAGCGCTTTCCGCAAGTGAGCGTCTCGCTGCAGATGGGCCATGACGGCACGGTGACACGTTGGATGTCGTCATCCTATTGCGACATCGGCTTCATCGCGAACGTGATCGACATTCCGCTCGTCGAGCATCGCCCGCTCTACATGATCCCTGGTGTCTGCGCTCTTCCACCGGGGCATCGGCTTACGAAACGTGATCGCATCACGCCCAGGGATCTCGAAGGCGAAGCCTTTGTCTCGCTCTCGCTGGAGGATGGCGCGCGGGCCCGTGTCGATCGCATCTTCCAGGATGCGGGCGTGCGGCGTCATCTCGCGCTGGAGACGCCGTTCAGCGCAGCTATCTGCGCGCTCGTCGAGCAAGGGCTCGGCATCGGCATCGTCAATCCCATAGCCGCCGACGACTATCGGCGCAGCGGTATCGCCTTCCGCCCTTTCAAGCCGGAGGTGATGTTCCATGGCCACGTCATGTTTCCGAGCCACTACCGCGCCGATCCTCTCGTCGATGGTTTTCTTGCCGTCGTGCGCGAAGAGCTCGCCGGATACGAGACGACGTCGGCGCATCACGGGGAACGGTCCACGGAAGGGCCGATATAAAGGCATCCGTGCGGTGGCATTTGCGCGGGGACAATCGTGCATGCCGTCATCCCTGCGCTAGAAGCGACGTGCGTCGGCTTGGCGCCAGGAGCGGCGGTTGGCGCCATGCCCGAGAGTGGACATTCATTTGCCGGCTAGCGTCGGCCGTTTGCACGGGCTGGAACATCGATCGAGAGAGCCATCGCAGACGGCGTGACGACCTCTTCACCGAGAAACAGCCGCACCAGCATCGCTTCGAAGTGCGCAGCCATAGCTCGTTCGCCCTGACCCAGGCTTGCAAGGCCGCTGGCAGTCATGCCAGGGCGCCACCTCGCCCCGATTTGACGACTCCGCTTGCGTGCCAGAATATTTTAAGCTTAAAATATATTTCGGCCTGCAGAGAGGGCTTGACGATGTTTCTGACCGATCGAAGGACTGTTCTCGTGGGCCTGTCGAGCACGCTCGCCGCTGCGGCGCTGGCGCAGAACATGCCGGTGGTCGAGACCGCGAGCGGCAAACTGCAGGGCTTTGTGCAAGAAGGCGCCGCCGCCTTCTTCGGCATCCCCTACGCCGCCGCCCCCGTCGGGCCGCTGCGCTATCGCGCGCCACAGCCGGCCGCGCCCTGGGCCGGCATGCGCGACGCGAGCAAGCCGGGCGCAGCCTCGATCCAGACCTTGGGGGGCGCGGCCGCCTGGCTCTACGACGGCGCCGATCCGCAATCGGAAGACTGCCTTTTCCTCAACGTCTGGACGCCCTCCGCCCAGGGCAAGCGGCCGGTGATGGTCTGGCTCCATGGCGGCGCCTGGCGCACCGGCCACGGCCTCGTCGCCGGCACGAACGGCGCAGCGCTGGCTATGCGCGGCGACGTCGTGGTGGTGACGGTGAATTACCGGCTCGGCGCGCTGGGCTGGCTGGCGCATCCCGAGCTCAAGGACGAGGGCTCGGGCACCCTCGCGAATTGGGGGCATCAGGACCAGATCGCGGCGCTGCGCTGGGTGAAGGACAACATCGCCGCCTTCGGCGGCGATCCGGCGCGGGTGACGATATTCGGCCAGTCGGCCGGCGGGCAGAGCGTCGCGACGATCGCGCAGAACCCTGCCAATGCCGGGCTGTTCGACAAGGTCATCCTTCAGAGCGCCTCGCTGCACGGCGCTCCGGGCTTTCCTGAACTCGACACCGCCGCTGCCTATGCAGAGGCGCTGGCGAAGCGGCTCGGCACCAGCATCGCCGGCCTGCGAGAGCTTCCCGCCCAGCAGCTTCACGACGCCGAGCTTCAGCTGGCGCGCGACCCCGCCATGGTGCGCTCGCTCGGACGCCCGCCGATCCTGCCTGTGCTCGATGGCAAGGTGCTGACGGCCTGGCCACGTGACGGGCAATTGCCGGCCGTCCCCGCGCTGATCGGCACCACGCGCGACGAAGGCGTGTTCTGGTACGATCTGGTCAATCCCGACGGCAAGGCTGTGGGCGGACCGAAGTCGCCGCAGACGGAGGCCGAGTTGCAGGCGATGATCCGCGATCTGGTCGCGATCTATCGCCCCGAGGCGGCGCAGCTGCCGGTGGCCGAGATCGTCGCGGCCTATCGTTCCACCGCAGCGCCGGTCGAGGGCGACGCTGTGAAAAGCGCGTGGATCGCCGCCTATGGCGACATCGTCTTTCGCCTGCGCGCACTCGAGGCCGCCAGGCGCCATGCACGGGCTGGGCATGCCGCCTATCTCTACGAGTTCGATCAACCCCTCGCGCCACCGGCGCGCGGCGTGCCGCACACGGCCGAGATCCCCTTCGTCTTCGGCACCTATCGCCACCCGTTCTTCAGCGCCAAGGTGGGCGCCGGGCAGGCCGAGGCCAGGCTGTCCGAGCTGATGCTGGCGAGCTGGGCGCGCTTTGCTCACACCGGCGTGCCCTCATCCGAGATCTCGGGAGCGTGGCGTGCGGTCTCGCCGGAGGGCAAGGGCGTCAACATCCTCGGCCGCGAAAACAGCTATCGAGTTGCCGACGCCATCCAGCCCGGGCGTACCGCGGCTTGGAAGATCTGAGGCGCCCTTGCGCCGATGGCTGACATTAGGACATTGCCGGAAGGCAGACTCTCACGACTGGCGAAAGCAGCTACAACACACGCCCCCTCGCCGGTCTCTTTCCACGACGGCTTCTTACTCAGCGGCCATCGCTACTCGCAGCTCCGGCTTCTCCGTCGAAACCTCATGGATCCCATCCGCAGTCGGCTTGATCCGGAACCACGTGGTGTAGAGCGCAGGTAGGAACAACAGGATCAATACCGTGCCAACGGCTGTGCCGCCGATCAGCGTGTAGGCCATCGATCCCCAGAAGACGGAGTGCGTGAGGGGGATAAAGGCAAGCACCGCGGCGAGTGCCGTCAGGATCACGGGTCTCGTCCGTTGGACAGTGGCCTCGATGACGGCGTGATAATCGTCAAGTCCGGCTGCGCGGTTCTCCTTGATCTGTTCGGTCAGGATCAGCGTGTTGCGCATCAGGATGCCGGCCAAGCCGATCAGGCCGAGGATGGCGTTGAATCCGAAGGGCTGGTTGAAGGCGAGCAATGTCGGCACGGCGCCGACGAGCCCGAGCGGCGCCGTCAGCAGCACCATGGCCATCATCGAGAAGGATCGCACCTGGAGCATGATGACGATCAGCGTGATGGCGATCATCAGCGGGAAGACCTTGCCGAGCGCGGCATTGGCCTTGCCGGCTTCCTCGATCGAGCCGCCGAGCTCGATGCGATAGCCGGCCGGCAGCGAGGCGATCAGCGGCTGCAGGGCCGTCATGACCTGCTTGGAGACCTCCGGAGGCTGGGATGTTGCGCTCGATGATCTTCTGGACGAGCGTCCGCGGCTCGGTGACTGGCACGGCAGGCTGCGGTGCAAGGCCCATCAGGTTATTCTGGCCGTATTTTAGCAGGCCGCCAGCCGACAGGATCTCCGCTGCCAGAGCGTCGCGGCCTTCGAGCAGGTCGGTGAGCGGGATGGCCTCTCCCGCCTTGATCCTGTCGACCAGGCCGAGATCGGTCGAAGTGAACAGGCCGATATTATCGCAGTTCTGGCGGTAGATCCGCTCGAAGCTCTCGGCGATGACCAGCCTGATGCCGGCGGTGTATTCGGCGAGAGGCGAATGCTCGCGTGACGAGCCCTTGCCGTAGCGGCGGCCGGCGACGAGGATTCCGAACCCGCCGTCGCGGAGCCCGTCGAGCGGGATGGGATGCGCTTCGCCCGCGCGAAATCCGGTATGCGCATGCCGGCCGATCTCGTCGTCATAGTGGACGAGCGACGGTAGCGGCGTGATCTCGTCCGTCGAGATGTCGTCCCGCAGCGGCGAGATCGATGTCCTCCCCGCCGATCTGGCAGCCGACGACATCGGGATCGGCCGAGAGGAAAAGGATGCGCCCGTCGAACCGGATCGCCTGCATGGCTGTCAGCCCTGGCTCTCGAATTGCGGTTGCCAGCGCAGCAGATAGCTCTGCAGCTGGCGGACGATGGTCGCGAGCACGATGCCGACGACCATCATGACGAAGATCGCGACCATCATCTCGGCCGCATTCGCCCTCGCCTCCGCCTCGATGATCAGCTTGCCGAGCCCGCGCTCGGCACCGATGAACTCGCCGACGATGACGCCGATGAGCGCGAAGGAGACCGCGGGCGTCAGCGAGGCGAACACCCAGGCCAGCGCGGACGGCACCACCACGGTCCGCAGCACGGTCAGTTCCGAAGCGCCGAGCAGCCTTGCCGCGGCGATCTGGTCGCGGTCGACGGCGCGGGTGCCCTCGAAGGTGTTGAAGAAGACCACGAAGAACACGACGATCCAGGCGGTGACGATCTTAGACATGTCACCGAGGCCGAACATCAGGATGATCAGCGGCACCAGCGCGATGCGCGGAACCGAGTTCATCGCCACGACATAGGGCTGGAAAATCCGCGAGAGATAGTCGGAACGCCCGAGGATCAGGCCGCAGAGCACGCCCGAGCCGGTGCCGAGCACAAAGCCCCACCACATGTTCTTGAGGGTGACGAGCAGGGCTAGCCAGAGATTGTTCTCGTTGCGCGCGAAGCAGGCGCTGAAGCCCGTGGCATCCCCGAGGCAGCTCAGCTTCAGGAAGCTCATCCAGATCATCGACGGTCTGGAGATGAAGTACGGGTCGAGGATGCTGGGCACGAAGGGCCTGAGCGCGGGAACGCTGCGCAGGCTGTAGCCCCATTCCCAGATGCCGAAGGCGACGGCGAGGATGGCGACCTGCCAGAAGAGGACTTTGGCGGAGCTGTATTTCATCGTCAGTCCGCCTTGGTCCGCCTGAACTCTTCGCCGAGCGAATGCCAGATATGGGAGTAGAGCCGCCCGAACTCCGCCGTTTCCCGCAGCGAGACGGCGTCGCGCGGCCGCGCGAACGGAACCTCGAAATCCTCCTTCAGCCGGCCGGGTCGGGCGGAGAGCAAGATGATGCGGCTCGCCAGCGTCAGCGCCTCGCCGAGATCATGCGTCACGAACAGCACGGTCTGGCGCTCGCGCTCCCAGATCTCCAGCAGCGTCCTGTGCATTTCGAGCTTGGTGTGGGTGTCGAGCGCGCCGAAGGGCTCGTCCATCAACAGGATCTCGGGCTCCATGATCAGCGTGCGCATCAGCGCGACGCGCTGGCGCATGCCGCCCGAGAGCATGCGCGGGAACTTGCTCCCGAAACCCTTCAGGCCGGCCGTCGCGACCGCCTGCGCCACCTTCGCCTTCCGCTCCCGCGCGCCGACGCCGGCGATCTCGAGCCCGTAGCCGATATTGGCCTCGACCGTGCGCCAGGGGAACACCGTGTCGCGCTGGAAGACGTACCCGACCTTGCGGTTGACCTCGCCCAGCCTGACCTCGTCCTGGTCGATGGCGATGTGGCCGCCGCTGCGGGGGATCAGGCCGGCCACCATGTTGAGGATGGTGCTCTTGCCGCAGCCGGACGGGCCGAGCAGGGCGACGAACTCGCCCTGCCTGACCTCGAACGAGACCTTGTCGACCGCGGTGACGCCGCTCTCGCCGGAGCCGTAGCGCTTGTCGAGGTCCTGGACGGTGATGCGGGCGCGCTCGCTGGCCGCCTTCACCGCTGCGAGCTTCAGGGGTTGCGGTGCTGCCATCACGGCGTCACTTGAACTTCGCCCGGGCGGCGTCGAGGAAGCTCATGTCGACGATGTCCTCGTACTTTGCCGGCGGGATGTCGGTGCCTTGCCGGTACCAGACCTTGCCGCCGCGCTCGAAGGAGGCCTTGTCGATGCGCCCGTCATAGTCCCAGGTCTGCTTGTCGAAGCCGAGTTCGGCCTTCACCGCGTCGGGATTCTGACCGCTGTAGAGCTTCTCGCCGATCAAGGCATAGACTTCGTCGATCGGCGTCGCCTTCACCCATGTCATCGCCTGGTACATCGCGTTGACGAAGGCCTGGACCTTGGGCTTCTCCTGCTCGCAAGTTTCGGCAAGCGCGTAGAGCACCAGGACCGGCACCGTGCCGCCATAGGTCGAAACGAAGACGCCCGGTTTGGAAGTGTCGAAGATCGCCTTGCCGAAGCCTTTGGTCTCAGCCTCGAAGACAAAGCTCGGCGGCGCCATGATCGCATCGAACTGCTTGGTCTCCAGGCCCGGCAGCAAGGTGTTGATCCCGCCGCCCGCGACCCAGGTGATCTTGTCGCCCAGCCCCTTCGCCTCGAAGGTGTAGGTGCCGTACATCCAGGTCCCGGACCCGATCGCGGTCGCGGCGATGATTGGCTTGCCGCCATTGGGGCGCTTGTAGGCCGCAAGCTTCTCGACGCTGTCGATGCCCGCATCGTAGAGGTCCTTGCGGACGACGATGTTGGCGATCGACGAGATCATCTGCGTCGCCATGATGATCTTGCACGGCTTGCCGCGGGTCGAGAGCTGCAGCGGGTGGCTCGCGTCGCCATGGGCGAAGAGCGCCTGACCGGCTGCGAGAGTCTGGCGGCCATGCGTCCCGGCATTGCCGACCACGAGCTTGAAGTCGAGCTTCTCGGCCTTGAAGAGCCCGCGCGCCTCCGCGATCGCGCCGAGCGCGTAGACGGCCGTCGAGGGGCCGTAGGCGAGCGAGGCCGTGCCGGCCTGCGCCCGCGCCATAGCGGGGATAAGGCCCGCTCCGATGAGGGAGCAGCAGCCTGCGAGCAGGTGTCGGCGCGTGAGATCCATGACGTCCTCCCTGGACAATTGACTATTGCGACGTGCCGGTTTTCCGGTCTTGGAGTTCCGCCAGCACCTCTCGCGTGTGCTGGCCGATGGCTGGCGGATCGCGCCGCTTCTTCAGCCGCTGGCCGTCGAAGGTGAGTGGCAACGCGGGCGTCTTCACCCTGCGCCCGTCATTCAGCGTGAGTTCGAGCAGGCCGCCGGATGCGTTGAGATGCGGATCGTCGAAGAGGTCGCCCGGCGTGTTCACCGGCGCGAAGGGCAGGCCGAGGCGCTCGAGGACAGGGCTCAGCTCCGCGATGTCGTGTTCGGCGATGAGCGCCGCGATCTCCGGTATGATCCAGCTGCGATTGTCGACCCGGCCCTGGCTGGTCGCCAGGCGCGGGTCGCCGAGCCAGGCCTCGCGTCCGAAGGCGCGGCAGAACCCGTCCCAATGCTCCTCGCCGACGATCGAGACGAAGATCTTGTCGCCGCTCCTGGTGTCGAAGAGATCATAGACTGGCCATGGCGATTCCTTCACCGACCAGGGCACCGAGCGCTCGCCCGTCACGCTCTCGAACATCATGGCCTGCGCCATCAGGAAGACGTTGTTCTCGAACAGCGCGCTCTGGACGTAGCTGCCCTTGCCGGTGCGCTCGCGCTGGGCGAGCGCTGCCTGGATCGCGATCACGCCGAACATGCCGCCCATGATGTCGTTCACGGAGGCGCCGGCCCGCATCGGCTTGCCGGGCAGGCCCGTCATGTAGGCGAGGCCGCCCATCATCTGCACGACCTCGTCGAGCGCCAGCCGATTCTCGTAGGGCCCCGGCAGATAGCCTTTGAGCGAGCAGTAGATCAGCCTCGGCGCATCGGGTGCGAGCGCGTCGTAATCCAGGCCGTATCGGGCCAGCAGCCCCGGTCGGAAGTTCTCGATCAGCACGTCGGCGCCGCAGATCAGCTTGCGCGCAGTCGCCTGCCCTTCCGGCGTCGCGGTATCGATGATGACGCTGCGCTTGTTGCGGCTGTAGGTGTTAAAGAAGCCGGCGGCGACGCTTTTGAAGTTGCGGGTCCGGTCGCCCTTGGGCGGCTCGACCTTGACGACGTCCGCGCCCAGATCGGCCAGGATCATCCCGCAGGACGGCCCCATGACCATCTGCGAGAACTCGATGACGCGAACGCCCTCCAGCGGCAGCGCGGTCATGCCGCGACCCCATAGACCTTCGGCAGCCCAGCCTCGCGGACATGGCTCCTGATCCGCTCCTCCGGCAAGGCGGTGGCGAGGGTCTCGGTCGCCGCCAGCAGCCTGCTAAGATCGACTCCCGTTCGTAGGCCCATCTGCTCGAGCATGAAGACGAGGTCCTCGGTCGCGATGTTGCCCGAGGCGCCGGGCGCAAACGGGCATCCGCCGAGCCCACCCGACGCGGCGTCAAAACGCGTCACGCCGGCCTCAAGCCCCGCGAGCACATTGGCGAGGCCGAGCCCCATCGTGTCGTGGAAATGCAATCTGATCGGGATGGCGGGCCCGATCGCGCTGCGGACCGTCCTGACCAGGTTTCGCACCAGGGTTGGATCGGCGTATCCGACCGTGTCGGCGAGGCCGATCTCATCGACACCGCGCGCCGCGAGCTGCTCCGCGACATGGCAGACATCGCGCTCGGCGACCCGCCCCTCGATCGAGCAGCCGAAGGCGGTCGGGATGCCGCCCATGACATGCGGCTGAGCACCGTCTCGCGCTCGTGCCTGCGAGACGATGCCGCCGACGATGTCCGCCTGCTCGTCGCGGGAGCGGCGCGTATTGGCCATGCTGTGGCTGTGGCTGGCCGAGACGATGCAATAGAGCATCTGCGCGCCCGCCGCGATGGCGCGCTCGGCGCCCTTGGCGTTGGGCACGAGCGCGCCGACGCGCCATTGCGCACTCGCCGCCAGGGCGGCCGGAACCATCTCGGCGGCGTCGGCGAATTGCGGGAATGCCTGCGGCGGCACGAAGCTCGTCGCGTCGATCTCCGGGAATCCGCATCGAGCCAGGGCGGCGATCCATTCGTGCTTGGTCGCAGAGGGCATCACCCGCCGGACGAGCTGGAGGCCGTCGCGAGGCCCGACCTCGCAGATGTGAACGTCGCGCATGGCCACCCTAGATGTATCAGTTTTGTTATTTATAGCCTCAAATTACAAAACAGCCGATTGGATTGTCAACCCGCGGCTGATACCTGTTTGCTTTGGGCGATCGGGGAACGGCGGGATCGGCGTGAGGCAGACATGACGGAGGTCGGGCCGATCGCGGCCAAGACGATGGAGTTGGTGGGCCAGATCGTCGAGATCGCCCGCAGCGAGAACGTCCGGCGCGGCGACCGGCTCTACGAGCATCGGCTGGCCACCCGGCTCGGTGTCTCGCGCGGGCCGATTCGCGCCGCGTTACGCTCGCTCGCCCAGTCGGGACTGGCCGAAGCGGTTCCCCATAAGGGCTTCGTGCTGGCGCAGGATCTCGACTCCGAGATTGCGCTGAAGGCGCTCGGCGCCGGCGACGCGAGCGAGGCTGCCTATCTCGCGATCGCGAACGACCGGCTGACGGGCACGCTGCCGGACACGGTCAGCGAGGCTGAGTTGATGCGCCGTTACGGCCTGAAGCGCGCCGAACTGCTGCGCCTGCTCGACCGCATTGCTTCGGAGGGCTGGGTCGAGCGCCTGCGCGGCTATGGCTGGAAGTTCACGCAGACGCTCAATAGCCCAATGGCCTACGCTCAGACCGGACGGCTGCGCATGATGATCGAGCCGGGCGGCATTCTCGAGCCGACCTTCCAGTGGAACGCCGAGTTGATGGGGCCGGTCCGGGAACACCAGCAGCGGGTCCTGGTCGATGGCATGCGCATCTTCACCCTGTCGGAGATGTTCCGCTTCGGCTGCGAGATCCACGAGGCGATCGCCGAATGCTCCGGCAACGTGTTCCTGCTCGAGGCGCTCCGCCGCCTCAACCGCATCCGCCGCCTGTTCGTCTACAAGTTAATCCCCGACAACCAGATGGTCGAAAAGCACGTGCGCGAGCACCTGCAGCTGCTCGACCTGCTCGAAAGGGATGAGCGCGCCGAGGCGGCCGCACTCATGCGCGCGCATCTCCACTGGAGCGGCGGCGGTGATCAGATCACCTGAATTGCGCGATCGGGTATCTACCAGGCCTCTCTGCTTGGCTTCCGCCGCCATCCACGTCAGCGTCGGAATCGTCGGCTGCTGCGCATGAAGGCAGTCGTCGAGTGGCAGCAGCGTATGCCGTCGAAAGGCAACGACAATGGCCGCCTCCTTCAGCACCCGCTCGGCAAGCCGAAGGCGTGGAACATCTCCAGCGTACGGCAGGCGATGTCATCGGACTGGCCCAATTGCAGCGGCCCGGCCTTCTGGTCGATGATCCGCGTCGTGATCTCCGGAAAGCCCGCGAGGAAGTTTGATCTCGGCGCCGGCTAAGCGTTGGCGAGCGATGTGAGGTTTGATCGCACCTGCTCACCGTCGTCACTGACCGAGCTTGATGTTGTTCGCTTTGATGACCGGCCCCCAGCGCTTCAGCTCGGTGTCGAGGAGCGCGCGGAAGTCCTGGGACGCATTGCCGACCGGCTCCATGTATTGGACCTTCAGCTTCTCGCGAATTCCCGGTTCAGCCAGGATCTGGCGAACCTCTCGCTCCAGCTTCGCCAGGATCGCTGGGCTCGTCCTGGCCGGTGCGATCAGCCCGATCCAGCTATCGACCTCGACTCCGATGATGCCGGCCTCGGCCAGTGTCGGCAAGTCCGGCAGGAGGGCGGAGCGTCGTGCGGCCGTGACGGCCAGCAGGACGATCTGCCCGGCTTCGGCCTGCGGCACGACGGAGGATGCGGGCAGCACCGCGATCTGCACATCGCCGCGGATCAGGGCGGTCACCGCCGCAGGCGAGCCGTTATAGGGGATGTGAACCGGCCTGGCATTGCTCTTGAGCGCGATCGCCTCCACCGCAAGATGAGACAGCGACCCGTTTCCGATCGAGCCGAAGTTCAGCTTGCTCGCGTCCCGCTTGAGGAGTGCGACAAGTTCGTCCGTGCTTCTGACGCCGAGGTCCTTGCTGACGACCAGCACGCTCGGCTGTGAAGCCAGCACCGTCACCGGCGCGAGCTCGGCCTTCGGATCATAAGGCATCTTGGCGAACAGCAGCGTGTTGAGCGCCAGCGGTCCCACGATGCTGACGCCAATGGTGTGTCCGTCCGGCTCGGCGCGCGCGATGCTCCCGGTTCCGAGATTGCCGCTCGCCCCCGGCTTGTTCTCGATCACGAAGGGCTGGCCGAGCTTGGCGTGGAGGCGTTCGGCCACCATGCGTGCCGCGACATCGGGGGTGGAGCCCGGCGCGAAGGGGACGACGACCGTCACCGGCCGGCTCGGCCAATCCTGCGAGGTCGCGGGGGATGCGCACAGCATAACTGCTGCGATGAAGGCCAGGAGCTTGGGCATGATCACCCTCCCCGGCGCAGATTTGTCCATCTCGCAGGTGGTGGCGCAGGAAAAGGCGTTGTCTCGCCCGGGTTGCTCCTGCCTGATGGTTTTCGGCTGCATTGCGTCCTCCCTGTTTTGTCTTGTTGTGCGTTGGTCAGCCCCTTCGCGGTCAGGTGGTTGCGACCGGCGGCGGCATGTCTGCCGGGTCGAGCAGCGCGTCCTGGCCGGCGAGGATGCGGCGCACCTCAGCGGGCTCGGCGCGTCCATCCCGGGCGAAGCACGCCGCCGCGACGCCAGCCGCCTGGCCGGTGGCGAAGGCCGTGCCCATGACGCGAAGCGAGGCGCCGGCCTCACGATCCGCGTCCGCGGTGCGCCCGGCTGCGAACAGGTTCGGCGTGTCCGCGCTCATCAGGCAGCCGAGCGGGATATCGTAGGTGCCGCGGTCCGGCGGATAGATGAAGCTGCTCTCGAGCGTCTCGCGATCATGCCACTCGACGCCCCAGGAGCCGAGCGCGATGCAGTCGGCGACGCGGCGCCCTTCGGTGACGTGCCGCCAGGTGAGCTGCTGGACGCTGTTGATATGCCGGCTCTCGCGCGTGCCGAAGTCAGGCCCTGTCGAGGAGAGGTAGGCGCGCTCCCAGCCCGGCAGCGCGCGCAGGACTTCCAGATAGATCCAGGCCTGGGCACGCCCGCCCATCTCGGCACGGGTCATGCTGCGCGCGTCGCGGGCATCATAGTCCTCGCTGGCGAGGTAGGCGACAACGTCGCCCGACAGTGGCAGCCGGGCGATCACGCTCTTGCTCTTGGTCAGCCCGGCAACGCCGCGGTCACGGGCCGCTTCGATGACGGCTGTGACGCTCGCGGCCGACACGTCCGCGTCAGGCGAGACGCCGCCGAAGCGGGTGCCGAGCGTGCCGAGATTGACCGCGCCGTTGTTGCCGTAACGGGTGGACGCGCCGGCGAAGAAGGCCAGGTCGCAATCGCCGCTCGCGTCGACGAAGGCGCGGGCTTCGGCGGTATGCACGCCTGAATGGTCGGCATAGTGGACCCGCTTCACCGCGTCGCCTTCGCGGTCCGCGCCCGAGACGAAGGCGTGGAGCAGCACATCGACCCCGGCCTCCCGGCAGACCTCGTCAAGTGCGCGCTTGACCGCCTCGGGATCGAAGATGACGAATACGCCGCGATGCCGCGTCGGCGGCGTCACCGCGCCCCAGCGGCGCAGCTTGGCCATGACCTCGTCGGCGACCCCGGCCACGGATTGCCGGGGCGGCTCGCCCAGTGTGTAGAGCCCGCAATAGGTCAGCACGTTGCGCATCGTGGCGGCCCCGCCGAGGCAGCCGGCGGCCTCGATCAACCCGACCCGGGCGCCCGCCTTCGCGGCGCCGACGGCCGCGCCGACCCCGCCGGAGCCGCCGCCCACGACGAGCACGTCATACTGTTCTGGACTCATGGTCGTTTCCTCCTTTTTTCCTGCCGGGCCAGCTTCGCCTCGCGCTCCCATCAGGGCCTGGGGACGACGCCGGCCGCGATCAATCTCGCGGCTTGCAGCTGAAGCTCTCGGCCCTGTTGACGTCACCCGCGCCATTGTACTGGGCGACCGTCGGGTAGGCGCAGAGAGGCCGGGTCCGGGTGACCTGGCCGTCGACCACCTGCGAAGCGGTCAGGTTTGCCGGGCGCACCCCTTTTTCGACCCAGGCCTGCATGGCGGGAAGCAGGTCGAAATTGCTGGGCCCGATTCCCCCACGGCAATGGTTCATGCTCGGCACGAGATAATGCTGATAGAACTCGGCCACCTTTTCGCTGCCGAGAACCCCGGTGACGGCCTCGAAATACTCGTTCGACGGACGTGGCGAGATCAGCGGGTCGGCTTCGCCGTGAAACACCATCAGCTTGCCGCCGGCGCGCTTGAACGGGCTCAGATCCGGATTCTGCGCATCATAAGCCCAGCCCAGCTTCTTCATGGCGTGATCGTAGTCGCGCTCGAGCTCCAACGACTTGAGCAGGTCGTAGGACTGGTCCTCGAACACGACCTGGGACCAGAATTTGCCCCAGTTCTGCCCGGGAGCGTCTTGTCCGAGAAATGGCCAGCCGTGCTCGGCACCCAGCGGGTAGCCGTCCGTGAGTTGCTCGCCGTTCTTGCGCCGCGCGCCCGCATAGGACTGCATCAGCGCCTCACCCTGGGCCGGGGTCAGGCAATCGGCGGCGTCCCCCGACTTGCATTCGATCTTTTTGACGTCGAACGAACACTTGTCCGGCCGTGAAAGAATGCCGTCCTTGAGGCCGTCGAGCTTGTCGCATTGCTCGATGACCGCGTTGTGGACGAGCGCGCGCTTCGATGTCGGGATGATCGTCTTCGGCGACTTCATCTGCGCCAGGGCCGCCGCCGTGATCCCCGCCATGGCGCGCGTCCACTGGAAAACCGGGGCGCCGGCGATGATGCCATTATAGTCGCTCGGCCAGCGCTGCGCGTTCATGAGGCCCTTGCCACCGCCCTGCGAGCATCCGATCCAGTAGGAATAGTCGATCTCGCGCCCGTAGAATTTCCGTGTGATGTCCTTGCCGGCGACAGTCGTCACATGGATCGCGCGGAACCCCATATCGACGACTTTTTGCGGTTGGTGGATCGCCCAGCTCTGATCGCCCTCGCTCTGCTGGCGGTGCCCGTTATCCGTCGATACGGCGGCAAATCCAGCTTCGGCAGCGGCGCGCAAACCGCGCTCGATCCCTGCGGCGTTGCTTTCGTAAATGATGGCGCCGGAATTTCCGCCGCCGCCGATCCCTTGAAAGCGGCCGTTCCAGCCGTTGTGCGCGGGCAACCACACCTCGAACGCGATGTCGGAGCCAGGCTCGGGACGCGATACGCCTTCGACGCGGCAGATCGGCTTGGACAGGGGCTTCGACCGCTCGCTCGCGCTGAAGGGCGGCGTCACGAAGGTCGCCCTGGTCACCGTTGTCCATGTATCGGGCCGGTAGCCGTTCAAGGCGGTGCAGGCCGACAGATCTTCATCCGAAACGCCGGGGGTTTGAGCGGCGGCGGTCGTCATCAGCGGGCCGATGGCCGCGGCGCAGAGCAGAAGGCCCTTCCTCATCGATCGTCTCCTCCAAAATGCAGCTCGTCGAGCTGCCTGGCTTGATGGGTGCGACGCGTCGCCGTTCCGCTGGCGCTCCTTCGGCGTTTCTTTGAAACACCGTCACGGCAAGGAGCGGGTTGACCCGGTGCGATGCCGCCAGAGCATCTGGAGAGCCGCGCTTGAATTGCCCGTTCGGCAAGAATTCGGCGTCTCAATTTTCGAGACTGACGCTACCTGCGCCTTGCGGATCCAAAAAGCGCCTTGCGTACGGTCCAGAATTCGTAAATCGTGAATAATGAGCATGATCGAGAATATGCGGGCGCTGATCATGATCGCCCGCAGGGGTAGCTTCGTTGCCGCAGCCGAGGCGCTCGATCTCTCTCCCTCGGTTTTGACGAAGCGGGTCATGCAGCTCGAGGCCGCCGTCAATGCGCGGCTGCTTGACCGCACCACCCGCAGCGTCGGCCTCACGGCCGATGGCGAGTACCACCTCAAGCGCATGATCGATGCCGTCAACCTGCACGACGAGGCGGTCGCCGCCATGCGCAAGGGAGCGGCTCAGCTGGAGGGCACGATCCGTATCAAGCTGCCGACGACCCAGGGCTTCTTGCACCTCAGCGCTCTGGTTCAGCAATTTGTCGAGGCGCATCCCTCGCTGAATGTCGAGGTTCTTCTGATGGACGGTCCGTTCAACCCCGCGACCGAGGGCTTCGACATCGCCATCAGCGCCTTCCCGCTGAGCTTTGACGGCGTCATCGACACCTTCCTCTGGCCGGTGAGGAGGACCCTCGTCGCAAGCCCCGATTACCTCGGGGCGCACGGCCGCCCGGACAACCCGCGTCAGCTGCAAAGCCATGACTGTCTTGTCTACCAGCCGACGGGAGCCAATTGGCCGTTCATGGGGCCCGAGGGCCGGATCAGTGTTCCTGTCCGGGCGCGCATCTCCAGCAACGACATGCTTCTGCTTCTGAACGGAGCGAAAGCCGGCCTCGGCATCGGCATGATCAGCCGATACGTGTCCTCCGCAGCGATCGCCGCCGGCGAGGTCGTCGAAATCCTCGAGGGCTATGCCGTTCCCGATCTCTGGATAAAGGCGATGGTGCCGTCCGAACGAGCCGCCGTGCCGCGCGTGCAGCACCTGCTCGCGTTCTTTCGCGAAAGAGCACCGTTGTTTGGGCTGGCATCGCTGCAATGAGTTGTCGCAACGGCTGAGCACCCCTCCCCGGGTCGGCCTCATCTCGGCCACGGCGCTGACCGCGTCGGTCATCGACGCCGGCCGCTTCCGCTCCGGACGGCAGTTTGCGGCCTCGCTCGGCCTGACGCCGCTCCCGCATGGAAGATCGCTATCTGCGGCGGCTGATCGTCGTCGGCATGACCTCGCTGGTTCGTCGAACCCGGACCAAACCAGACTCGGTCGACCCGCGGGAGCGCCGGAATCGGCTGTGCTGTGAGTGCGACTATGTCGACCGCGCTTTCCAAACTACGCAGACTGGGCTGCGCACTTGCGCGATTTCGACCGCTGGTCGGAGGCAGCCGGCTTCACCGACGTCCAGTCGGGTCAGTCCATAGCTCTCCTCATTGGCGCAGATCACGGCCGACGCATCGGGCGTAAGCGCGATGAAGCGAGGCGTGCGGCCGCCACAAGGTGTGATGCCGTTCGGCCTCAGCCGCCCGGAGCTTGGGTCGACCTCGAAACCCGCGAGGCTGTCATGCCCCCGATTGGACGCGAAGAGATGGCGTCCGTCCGGCGTCAGCACGATTCCGGCCGCGCGGCTGAAGCCGAAGAAACTGTCGGGCGGCGGTTCGCCCTTCTCGATCGCCGGCGTCCCGATCGCCCGCGACGCGCTGGTCGTCGGCGCAGGCCTCGCGCTGAAGCTCGCGCCTGGCGCCGAGGTTGCGCTCTCCTATGACGGCCAGCTCGCCAAGCACGCCACCGACCACGCCTTCAATGCCAGGCTCGCGGTCAGGTTCTGACATGATGTTGCACTGAAGGATCGCCACAGTGGCAAAGCGGATCGGTATCGTCTTGGCGGCCCTCGCACTCACGGCCTGCCAGAGCTCGCAGGAGGCGGCCAAGCTGGTCAGAAGCGAATGGGTCGGCCAGCGCGCCGATGCGTTCTTCGTCGCCAATGGACCGCCACGCGACAGCTTCCCGCGCGATGGTGGCGGCATGATCTATACTTGGCGGGGCGGCGACGCGACGATCACGCGGCCGGGCCAGCTCCAGGCCCGTCAGACCGTCGGCCCGGCCTATGACGGCAGGCCGCTGCGCGGCGCGATCGTCAACGACCAGCCGCCGCAGCAGCTCAACTATTTTTGCGAAATGCAGATCGCCGCAGATAATCAGGATATCATCGAGTCGATCCGTATCAGCAGGGACACCGCCGGCACCGGCTTTTCATTCTCCCGCTGCAGCGAACTCTTCGCGCGATGATCGCTATGGGCTGTTTCAAGGTGCAGCCGATCGAATTGTCCGAGAGCAAGATTTCGCAATGCCGGTGCACTCTTCAAGCCGCCAGCCCCCCAGCGCTCGACACCCGACGCAGGTGATGGGGCGTATCGCCGAACAGGCTCTCGACCATCGTCAGGCGCTTGAAGTAATGCGCGCCGAGATATTCCATGGTCATGCCGATGCCGCCATGCAGCTGCACCGCCTCCTGCCCGACGATGCGGCAGGAGCGGTTGACCTGGACCTTGACCGCCGAGAGCGCCGCCGCCCGCTCGGCGGTGTCATGATGCTCGACCATCATCGCCGCATAGCAGGCCATCGAGCGTGCCTGTTCGAGTGCGATCAGCATGTCGACAGCGCGATGCTGCAGCACCTGGAACTGCCCGATCGGAGCGCCGAACTGCTGGCGCGTCTTGAGGTAGTCGACGGTCAGCCCATGCAAGGCTTCCATGATCCCCACCGACTCGGCGGCAAGCGCCGCGATCGCGTAGTCGGCAACGCGCTCCAGGATCGCCAGGCCCTCGCCCTCAGTGCCAAGCAAAGTCTCAGGCCCGAGCTTGACCCCCGAGAGCGCGATCTCGGCAGCGCGCCCACCATCCTGCGTCGGGTAGCCGTGGATCTTCACGCCCTCCGCATTGGCCGGGACGAGGAACAGGCTGATGCCGTCGCGATCGCGGCGGCTGCCGGAGGTGCGGGCGCTGACGATCAGCCGCTGCGCGCTGTCGCCCGAGATCACCACGCTTTTCGCGCCTTCGAGCACATAGCCGCCATCAGCCTTGCGGGCGCTCGCTGCGACATCGAACAGATCGTAGCGCGACTGCTTCTCGGTGAAGGCCAGCGCTAGCCTGAGCGAGCCCTCGACGACGCCGGGAATGATCTCATCCTTCTGCGCCGCCGTTCCGCCGAGCCGGACTGCGCTGCCGCCGAGCACGACGCTGGCGAGATAAGGCTCCAGCGCCAACCCGCGCCCCAGCGCCTCCATCACCACCATGGTCTCGACCGGCCCGCCGCCAAAACCGCCCTCCTCTTCGGAGAATGGAATTCCGAGAAGACCCAGTTCGGCAAATTGCGCCCAGTTCGCCTCGGCAAAGCCGAGCGGCTCCTTAGCCAGATTCTGGCGCGCCTCGAGCGAGCCATAGGTCGCGCCGATCAGACGATCGACGCTGTCCTTGAGCTGCGACTGTTCGGATGTGAGATCGAAATCCATGGGTCGTTCCAGTGTCCGCAGGGACCGCTACATCGTCATGGTCGGGCTTGTCCCGACCATCCACGTCTTCATCCGCGCCGTACGACGTGGATGCTCGGCACGAAGCCGAGCATGACGGCGAAGGCCCGCCGACGGCTCGGATCAAAGCCCAAGCACCGCCTTGGCGATGATGTTCTTCTGGATCTCGTTCGAGCCGCCATAGATCGAGACCTTGCGATTGTTGAAATAGCTCGCCGCCGCCGCACCGGCCCAGTCGTAGTCGAACGGCCAGTCATTGGTCAGATCGCCCGAGCGCACTGGCGCGGCGAGCGCGAACGGCCCGGCGACTTCGAGCAAAAGCTCTGTCGTCGCCTGCTGCAATTGCGAGCCCTTGATCTTCAGGATCGAGGAGGCAGGATCGGGCTTGTTCGGATCGCGCTTACCCTGCGCCGCCACGACGCGCATCTGCGTGATCTCCAGCGCCTTCAGCTCGATCTCGACCTCGGCCAGGCGCTCGCGGAAATCGGCATCGTCCCACATTGTGCCCTCACCTGCCGGCATCTCCTTCGCCAGCCGCTTGATGCGGGCAAGCCGCTCCTTCGAGAGGCCGATCCGGGCAATGCCGGTGCGCTCGTTGGCGAGCAGGAACTTGGCGTAGTCCCAACCCTTGTTCTCCTCGCCGACGAGGTTTTCGACCGGCACCTTCACATTGTCGAGGAAGACCTCGTTGACCTCGTGTCGGCCCTCGAGCGTGATGATCGGCCGAACCGTGATCCCCGGCGTCTTCATGTCGATCAGGATGAAGGAGATGCCAGCCTGCTTCCTGGCAGCAGGATCGGTGCGGACGAGGCAGAAGATCCAATCGGCATATTGGCCGAGCGTCGTCCAGGTCTTCTGCCCGTTGACGATGTAATGGTCTCCCTCGCGCACGGCCCTGGTCTTCAGCGAGGCGAGATCGGAGCCAGCACCCGGCTCGGAAAAGCCCTGGCACCACCACTCGTCGAGATTGGCGATCTTGGCGAGGTGCTTTTCCTTCTGCGCCTGGTTGCCGAAGGCGGCGATCACCGGCCCGACCATGTAGCAGTTGAACTGCAGCGGCAGCGGCACGGCGGCGAGCAGCATTTCCTCGGTGAAGATGTAGCGCTGGATCGGCGTCCAGTCCTTGCCGCCCCACTCCTTCGGCCAATGCGGCACGGCAAAGCCGCGCTTGTTCAGGACGCGCTGCGAGGTGACATAGTCCTCGCGCGTCATGCCGCGCCCTTCCGAGACCTTCTTGCGGATCTCCGCCGGGATCTCGGTACGGAAGAAAGTCCGGATCTCGTCACGGAAGGCCAGTTCCTCGGGCGTGAAGCGCAGGTCCATTGGATCAGCCCTGGTTGATTTCGAACAGTCCGGCGCAGCCCATGCCGCCGGCGACGCACATGGTGACGACCGCATAGCGCGCCTTGCGGCGGCGGCCCTCCAGCAGCGCATGGCCGACGAGGCGCGCCCCGCTCATGCCGAAGGGATGGCCGATCGCGATCGCGCCGCCATTGACGTTGACCTTCTCGGGATCGATGCCGAGCCTGTCGCGGCAATAGAGCGACTGCGAGGCGAAGGCCTCGTTCAGCTCCCACAGGTCGATGTCGGAGACCTTGAGGCCATTGCGTTCGAGCAGGCGCGGCACGGCGAAGACCGGGCCGATGCCCATCTCGTCGGGCTCGCAGCCGGCCGAGGCGAAGCCGCGGAAGATGCCGAGCGGTTCAAGGCCGCGGCGCCTGGCCTCCTGCGCCGACATCACCACGCTGGCGGCGGCGCCGTCCGAGAGCTGGCTGGCATTGCCGGCGGTGACGAACTTGTCCTCGCCGCGCACCGGCTTGAGCTTGAGCAGCCCTTCCAGCGTCGTCTCCGGGCGGTTGCCTTCGTCCTTGGAGAGCGTCACCTGCTCCTGCCGGACCTCGCCGGTCGCCTTGTCGGTGACGGCCATCACCGCGCTCATCGGCACGATCTCGTCATCGAACAATCGGCGCTGCTGGGCGGCGGCGGTGCGGCGCTGGCTCTCCAGCGAGAATTCGTCCTGCGCCTGCCGCGAGATGCCGTAGCGCTCGGCAACGATGTCGGCGGTCTCGATCATCGTCGTGTAGATCGTCGGCTTGTTGGCCTTGAGCCATTCGTTCTCGGTCAGGTCGCGCCGCACCACCGGCCCGACCAGCGAGATCGACTCGACGCCGCCGCCGATCGCGACCGGCACGCCATCCATCACGACGCGCCGCGCCGCATGCGCGATTGCCTCCAGCCCCGAGGCGCAGAAGCGGCTGACGGTGACGCCGGCCGACTGCACCGGGATGCCGGCGACGAGCGCGCCGTGGCGGGCGACATTGCCGCCGGTCGCCGCCTCCGGATAGCCGCAGCCCAGCACCACCTCCTCGACCGCTTCCGGCTCAAGGCTTGCCCGGGCCATGGCGTGCCTGATCGCATGGGCGGCCATGTCGGCGCCGCGGACCTGGTTGAAGGCGCCGCGATGGGCCTTGCCGATCGGCGTGCGGGCAGTCGAGACAATGACGGCTTCGGTCATGGGGAGTTCCTATGCGGCGGGGTCTATGGAAGCAGGGCTCGTCGAGGCGGGCCCGGCCTGTTTCTCACGTTCTTCGGCGATCAGCACCTTGGCGAGCAGCTTTCCCGCGGCGCTGCGTGGCAGGCTGGCGCGGAATTCGAGCGCGCGCGGCATCTCGTGGCGGCCGAGGCGGTCCTTCAGGAAGACCTGCAGCTCGTCGAGGGTGAAGCCGGGCGCGCCGGCCTTGAGCGTGACGAAGGCCTTGGCCGCCTGGCCGCGATAGGCGTCGTCGATGCCGATCACGATGACCTCGCGCACGGCCGGATGCTCGTAGATCGCGCCTTCGATCGCGACGGGATAGACGTTGAACCCGCCGGATATGATCATGTTCTTGCGGCGGTCGACGATCTCGAACAGCCCGTCCTCGTCCATACGGCCGAGATCGCCGGTCAGGAACCAGCCGTCGTCGAAAGCCTCGCGCGTCGCCGCATCGTCGTCGAGATAGCCCTTGAAGACATTGGGGCCGCGAATGGCGATCTCGCCGACCTCGCCGGGCGCAAGCTCCGTGCGCGGCGGATCGAGCGCGACGATCTTCATCGCGAGGCCCGGCAGCGGCACGCCGATCAGGCCGGGCCTAAGCCGCGCCATTTTTGGCACCCGCGCTCCGGCCGGCGCCGTCTCGGTCATGCCCCAGCCATTGTTGAGCCTGGTGCCCAAAATGCCCTCCAGCCGCGTCTGCACCTCGAAGGGCAGCGGCGCGCCGCCGGACACGCAGGAGCGCAGCGAGGAGAAGTCGACCTGCTCGACACCCGGCCGGTTGAGCAGCGCGAACCACATCGTCGGCACGCCGGTGAAGACGGTCGCGCGCTTCTCGGCGATGTCGCGGATCAGCACCTCGACGTCGAAGCGCTGGCGCAGGAGGATCAGGTTGCCGTCGCGCAGATGGCGCAGCAGCGCCGCGGTCAGCGCGTAGATATGGAACAGCGGCAGCACCGCGATGACCCGGTTCTCCCCGGGCGCGAGCGGCTCGCCATCGGTCCAGAGCCGGTAGATGTTCACCGCCGCGACGAGATTGCCATGCGTCAGCATCGCCGCCTTGGGCAGGCCGGTGGTGCCGCCGGTGAATTGCAGCAACACGAGATCGTCGGGCCCGACCTGCGGCCAGCGCGTCGGTGGCCGCGCTTCCAGCAAGCTGTCGAGCGCGGCGGCGCCGGACTGGCCGGGCAGCGGCAGAACCTCGCCTTCCTGCCCCCAGCGCTCATCGGCGCCGACCAGCAGGCGCGGCACCAGCCCCGCCTCCAGCAACTTCAGCGCGTTCGGCAGGAAGCCCGGCAGGTTCGTGGTGATCAGCCAGCCCGGCCGTGTCGCCCTGAGCTTGTGCTCGAGCTCGCGCGGGGCATCGAGCGCCGAGAGATGGACCACCGTCGCACCGCAGCGCGCCACGGCGAAGAAGGTGACCGGGTGCCAGGGCGTGTTCGGCAGCAGGAGCGCCACCCTGTCGCCGGGCCGTACGCCATCCGCGATCAGACCGGCGGCGAGGCGCTCGATCAGCTCATGCAGCGCGCCATAGCTGATCAGCCGTTCGCGGAACTCGATCGCCGGCGCCTCCGGACGCGCGGCGACGACGGGCGCGAGCAGATCGGGAATCGTCCCGGTCTCGATCTCGGAGTCCCAGTCGCAGGCCTGCGGGAAGCGCTCCTGCCAGATCGGCCGCGGCGCGCCGCTCATGCGGCCTTGGCCTTGAGTTCGGAGAAGCCTTTGCCCTCGGCGGCGAGCTTGCGCAGCAGCGGCGCCGGTTCGAGTGAGGCGTCGCCGCTCTCCGCCGCCTGGGCCTGGAGCCGCCTGGCGATGACGTCGAGACCGACGGAATCGGCCCAATGCATCGGCCCGCCGCGCCAGGCCGGCCAGTTATAGCCGTTGAGCCAGACGATATCGATGTCGCCCGGCCGCGCCGCGATGCCTTCCTCGAGGATGCGCGCGCCCTCGTTGACCATCGGGTCCATCAGCCGCGCCACGATCTCGTCCGCGGTGAAGCTGCGCCGCGTCACGCCCTTTTCCTGCGAGATCCGCGCGATCAGCGCCTCGACCTCGGGGTCGCGCTCTCCGGTACGGGCGCCCTCCGGATAGAGATAATAGCCCTTGCCGGTCTTCTGGCCGAAGCGCCCGGCTTCGCAGAGCGCGTCCGCCACGGCGGCCGTCTTGCCCAGCGATTTGCGCGTGCGCCAGCCGATATCGTTGCCGGCGAGGTCGGACATCGCGAAGGGGCCCATCTTGAAGCCGAACCCGGTCAGCGCCGCATCGACCTCATGCGGCAGGGCGCCGGCGATCAGCAGCCGCTCGGCGGCGCGGGTGCGCTGTGCCAACATGCGGTTGCCGACGAAGCCGAAGCAGTTGCCGACCACCACCGGCACCTTGCCGAGCTTGCGCCCGAGCGCGATCGCGGTCGCCACCACATCGGCGGCGACACCGGCGGGCCGAACGATCTCGAGCAGCTTCATCACATTGGCAGGGCTGAAGAAATGCATGCCGAGCACCTCGCCCGGCCGGCTGGTGATCGCGGCGATCTCGGCAAGGTCGAGATAGGAGGTATTGCTGGCGAGGATCGCGCCGGGCTTGGCAATCCTGTCGAGCGCCCCGAAGATCTCACGCTTGACGCCCATCTCCTCGAAGGCGGCCTCGATCACGATATCGGCCTCCGCTGCAGCGGAAAGCCCGACGGCCGGCGTGATCAGGGCCATGCGCTGCTCACGCACCGCCTCGGTCATCGAGCCGCGCTTGACCGAGAAGCCATAGGTGTCGCGCACCCGCTCATAGCCCTTGTCGATCTGTTCCTGCGTGGTCTCGATCAGCGTCACTGGGATGCCGGCATTGGCGAAGCACATCGCGATGCCGCCGCCCATGGTGCCGGCGCCGATCACCGCGGCCCGCGCGATCGGCCTCGGCTTCACGCTCTCGTCGATGCCCGGCACCTTGGCCGCCTCGCGCTCGGCGAAGAAGGCATAGCGCAGCGCCTTGGAGCGATCGTCTGCGACGAGCTTGCGGAACAGCGCGCGTTCGGCGGCGAGCCCCTCCTTGAAGGGCAGCGTGAAGACGCCGCGCACCGCCTCGATCAGCGCCATCGCGTTCGGCATGTCGCCCGATTTTGCCGTCGCCTCCTTCGCCGCGGCCTCGAATGCTGCGCGGTCGGCGTCATCGAGCTTGTCCGACCGCTCGCCGGTGCGCGGCGGCGCGCCCTTGGCGGCGAGCTCGGCGGCGAAGATCACGGCCGCCTCGACCAGATCGCCGGCCTCGACCTTGTCGACCAGCCCGAGCGCCGCAGCCTTCTCGGCCGGGATAGGCTCGCCCGAAAGCATCATCGGAAAGGCAGCGGCTGCTCCGATCAGGCGTGGCAGGCGCTGCGTGCCGCCGGCGCCGGGGATCAGGCCGAGCTTGATCTCCGGCAGGCCGAGCTTCGCGGCCGGCGTCGCGACACGACCATGGCAGGCGAGCGCGACCTCGAGCCCGCCGCCGAGGGCCACACCCTCGACCGCCGCGACGACCGGCTTGCTACACCCTTCGATCGCGTCGAGCACATCGGGCAGGATCGGCGAGACCGGCGGTTTGCCGAATTCGCTGATGTCGGCCCCGGCGATGAAGGCGCGTCCGGCGGCCGCGATCACGATGGCCTGAATCGCGCCGTCAGCTGCCGCCTCCTCGACCGCCGCTTTCAACGCCGCACGCAACGGCGCGCTCAGCGCATTCACTGGCGGGCTGTCGATCGTGGCGATCACGACGGAGCCGCGGCGCTCGAGCCGGACGGTCTGCATAAGCATTCCCTCAATAGCAATTCTGCAATGCAGAATTTTATTCTGCATTATTTTCGCTACGAAGGGCAGGCGTCGAATTTTGTCAAGAACTCGGCTCATGACCGCGCTGAAATCCGCTATGAAGCCTGCATTGCAGAACGCGTTGTGCTTGACCTCTCGCGAACCGCCGTGCCATGGCTCCCCTCAAGCCGCGCTCAATGCCGCCGAATGGGCGCGGGAAGCGGCGCTCGGGAGGATGGAAAATGCGCGGGTACGCTCTTGCAGGCCTCATTGGTGCGACGCTGGCGATCGCCGCCCCGGCCCCGGCCGAGGAGATCGCGATCGGTTCGCATATGCCGTTGACCGGCACGATCGCCCGCTCCGGCCAGGCTTTTCGCGAGGGCATGCTGGTCGGCATCAAAGTCTTCAACGACTCGCAGTCGAAGCATCAGATCAAGGTCAGCCTGATCGACGACGAGAGCCAGCCGGCCAAGGCCGTTGGCGCCGTCGAGAAGCTGGTCTCCGACGGCGCAGTCGCGATCATCGGCGGCTACGGCTCAAACATCGTCGGCCCGGCATCGGATGCCTCGAACCGGCTCGGCAAGGTCTACATCACCGCCGGCGCGGTCAGCGAGGAGCTGGTCCAGCGCGGTCACAAGACCTTCTTCCGGATCAACAACAATTCCGGCTATCAGCGCGGCTTCGAGACCATGGTCGACGAGCTCAAGCCGAATGGCGTCTCGGTCATCGCCTCGACCAAGGAAGCGACGATGCTGCTCGGCAAGGGGCTCGAGGACGCACTGACCAAGAAGGGCGTCAAGGTCACGCTGCATCCCTTCGACCCCGCCATCACCGATTTCAAGCCGATCATCAACAAGGTCAAGCTGCAGGACAAGTCCGACATCATCTTCATGTCGGCCTATGAGAACGACTATGTCGGCATCATCCGCGCCGCCAAGGTGCTGAAGCCACAGGTCAAGCTCATCGTCGGCGCCTGGTCGCTCGCCATTCCGAAGATGTTCCAGGACTTCCCCGACCTCATGGAGAACGTCGTCGGCACCACGCCGCTGGCCTACCCGGTCGACGTCAAGGACGAGGAGAGCAAGCGCTTCGTCGCCGCCTTCAAGGCAATGTTCAACAAGGACATCGACTACGCCAACACGCTCTCCTATGTGCAGACCATGGTGATCTGCGAGGCGCTGGCGCGCGCCGCCGATGCCGGCACGCTGAAGTCGGGCGGCCTCGCCGAGGAGATGCGCAAGACCAAGCGCAGTTCGCCGCTCGGCCAGATCGTCTTCAACGAGGTCGGCGACAATCCCAGCTTCTCGCTGTCGATGGGCCAGCACCGCCAGGGCAAGATCGTCCTGGTCTCGCCGGCCGAGCAGGCAACCGGGCCGATCACCTATCCCGGCCTGCCCTGGTGAGGTGACGACAACGATCTGATCGCGCCCGATGTTCGAACTCATTCAGCAAGCGGTCTTCTCCGGCCTGCTCGTCGGCAGCGTCTATGCGCTGGTCGCACTCGGCATCGCGCTGACCTTCGGGGCGATGAAGATCATCAACCTCGCCCATGGCGAGCTCGTCCTGCTCGCCGCCTACATGGCCTATTTCATCGAGAGCCGGACTGGCTGGAACCCTTACGCCTCGATCCCGCTCGCCTTCGCGGTCACCGGCATCGTCAGCGTCGCGATCTACCTGCTGATCGATCGCATCCGCGAGCATCGCGAGCTGAACTCGCTGATCCTGACCTTCGCCATCGGCATCATCCTGACCAATGCGATCCTGCTGGTCTTCAAGAGCGATGTCCGCTCGACCAATTCGCCGTTTCTTCAGGACGCGATCTCGTTCCAGACCGTCTACGCGATGAAGGGCGAGATCACCGCTTTCGCCATCAGCCTTTGCGTCATGGCTTGCCTGTGGTGGTGGCTGAAGAAGAGCTGGTATGGCCGCGCCGTGCGCGCGGTCTCCTCCAACCGCGACGCCTCGATGCTGATGGGCGTCAACCCGGCCCGCGTCGAACTCGCCGCCTTCATCGTCGCCGGCATCCTCGCCAGTGTCGCGGGCGTCGCGCTCTACACCATGAGCGTCGTCCAGCCGGCGCTCGGCCCTGGCCTGACGATCAAGGCCTTCATCGTCACCGTGCTCGCCGGCGTCGGCTCGATCCCGGGCGTATTCTGCGCCGCACTCCTGCTCGGCGTCACCGAGGCGCTGACGGTGACGCTGGCAAGCTCGGCCCTGCAGGAACTCGCCGGCATGGTACTCTTCCTGCTCGTCCTCTTCCTCAGGCCGAGCGGGCTCTTCGGCGCCCACGCTCGGCGCGGCTGAGGGGAAACCGATGCGCAATCTCCCAGCCATCGTCCTGGTCGTCGCCGCGATCGCGATCCCGTTCCTGTTCGGCAGCAACGGCTATGTCATGGGCCTGATGGTCTCAGGGCTGATCGTCGCCGGCGTCGCGCTGGCCTGGGCGCTGCTCGGCAATCTCGGCGGCATGGTCTCCTTCGGCCATGCCGCCTTTTTCGGCGTCGGCGCCTATACCTCGGCGTTGCTTGCCGCGAAGTCGGGCCTGCCGGTGCCGCTCAGCCTGCTCTGCGGCGGCTTAGGCGCGGCGCTCTGCTCACTGGTGATGCTGCCGGCGCTCAGGCTGTCGGGTCCCTATTTCGCCCTGGCGATCCTGGCCTATGCCCATATCTTCAAGATTCTCGCGACCGAGGCGACTTCGCTGACCGGCGGCTCGGCCGGCCTCGCCCGCTTCCCGACCTTGCCGACCATCGCCGGCATCGATTTCTCCAGCCGCGTCGGGAGCTACTGCCTGCTGGTCGTCATGGTCGCGGCCTGCGCGTTCCTCTACCTCGCGGTGAAGCGCAGCCATATCGGCACGGCCTTGCGCGCCATGGCCGAAAGCGAGGACGCGACCCGCGTCGTCGGCGTCAACGCCACGTTGCTCAAGGCCTGGATGCTGGTGCTCTCCGCCTTCATCACCGGCCTGTTCGGCGCGATGAACGCCCATATCATCAACTTCCTCGAACCGGACTACGCCTTCTCCGGCAACTGGAGCATCCTGCCGATCATCGCCGCGATCTTCGGTGGCTACCGCACCATTCTCGGGCCCGTCGCCGGCGCGATGCTGATCTATCTGTTCGATCAGGTCATCGCGAAGGAGCTCGTGCCGGTCGGTCATCAGATCCTGCTTGGCGTCCTGCTCGCCGGCATGATCCTGGTGGCGCCGAGCGGTCTGTTCGGGCTGCTCGCGGGCAAGCGCAAGGCGCCCAAGCCGGAGGCCGTCCATGCTGCGGCTTGAGGACCTCACCGTCCGTTTCGGCGGGCTGACAGCGCTGAACAGCGTCTCCTTCGCCATGAGCGATGGCGAGATCCTCGGCCTCGTCGGCCCCAATGGCGCCGGCAAGACGACGCTGTTCAACACGATCTCCGGACTGGTCCGGCCGCGCACCGGCCGCATCCTGTTCGAGGAACGCGAGATCAACCGGATGCCGCTCCATGCGCGCGCCCGACTCGGCCTCGGCCGCACATTCCAGATCCCGCAGCCGATGCACCATCTCACGCTGCGCGAGAACCTGACGGTCGCGCAGGTCTTCGGCGCCGGCAAGAGCGACCCCGCCCGGATCGACGAGATCCTCGACGTCATGGAGCTGACCGAGCATGCCGACCGCGACGCTGCGACCGAACTTGCGCTCCAGGAGCTGAAGCGGCTCGAAGTCGCCAAGGCGCTGGCGACGAACCCGCGCATCCTGCTGCTCGACGAGGTTCTCGCGGGTCTGGAAAGCCAGGCCAAACGCCGCTTCGTCGACAAGCTGCGCGAGCTGCACCAGCGTTATGCGCTGGCGATCGTCATCGTCGAGCACGACATCGAGACCATCTCTACGCTGTGCTCGCGCGCCGTCGTCCTGAACTTCGGCACGCTGATCGCAGACGGCACGCCGGCCGAGGTCTTCCGCGATCCAGCGGTGGTCGAGAGCTATACCGGGGCCGCCGATGCTTGAGCTGCGCAACGTCCAGGCCGGCTATGGCAGCATCAACGTGCTTTGGGACATCTCGCTCGCCTTCCCCAAAGGCGAGCTGACCGCGGTCGTCGGGCCGAACGGCGCCGGCAAGACCACACTCTTCCGCGCCATGATGGGCCTGATTCCGCATCGCGGCGAGATCCTGCTCGATGGCGTGCCGCTCAGGGCCAAGACCTGGGACCTGATCGAGGCCGGCCTCGTCATGGTTCCCGAGGGCCGCATGGTCTTCAAGGACATGAGCGTCGAGGAGAACCTCGCGCTCGGCGCCTATCCACGCCGCTGCCGTGCCGACCGCGCCCGCAATCTCGAACGCATCTTCGCGCTCTTCCCGCGCCTGAAGGAGCGTCGCGCCCAGTTCGCCGGCTCGCTCTCCGGCGGCGAGGCCCAGATGCTGGCGATGGGTCGCGGCCTGATGAGCGAGCCGCGCATCCTCCTGATCGACGAGCCTTCGCTTGGCCTGGCACCGGTCATCGTCAAGGAGGTCTTCGCGACCATCCGCCAGCTCAAGGCCGAAGGCGTCACCATCGTGCTGATCGAGCAGAACACGCATATCGCGCTCTCGGTGGCCGACCAGGTCCATCTGATGCGCTCGGGCAAGCTATTGCTCAGCCAGCCTGCCGCCGGCATCGACCTCGACCATCTGCATGATCTCTACCTCGCCCGCGATGCCGGCTCGGCCGCCTCCTGATACCGGACGACGATGGCGCTTCCAGCTTCCCTCTCCTCCTCTGCTCTCGGCCTGCCGATCATCGGCTCGCCGATGTTCATCGTCTCCGGCCCGGAGCTGGTGATCGCGCAGTGCCTGAACGGCGTCGTCGGTTCGTTCCCGGCGCTGAACGCTCGGCCGGCCGAACAACTCGACCTCTGGCTCACCCGGATCAAGACCGAGCTTGCGGCAGCAAGAGCTGCCGACCCCAGCCGCAAGATCGCGCCCTTCGCCGTCAACCAGATTGTCCATGCCTCGAACGACCGCCTCGCGCATGACATGGAGGCCTGTGTTCGCCATCAGGTGCCGATCATCATCACCTCGCTGCGTGCACCCGGCGAGGTCGTCAGCGCCGCCCATTCCTATGGCGGGCTCGTCTTCCACGATGTCACCACGATCCGCCACGCGCAGAAGGCGCTGGAGGCCGGCGTCGACGGGCTGATCCTCGTCTGCACCGGCGCCGGCGGTCATGCCGGAACGCTCAGCCCCTTCGCGCTGGTCGGCGAGGTCCGGCGCTTCTATGACGGGCCGATCATCCTTTCCGGCGCAATCGCGACCGGCGATGCGGTGCTGGCAGCGCAGGCCATGGGTGCCGATCTCGCCTATATCGGCACGCGCTTCATCGCGACGCAGGAGGCCAATGCCGCTCAGGGCTATAAGGACATGATCGTCGGTACGAGTGCCGCCGACATAGTCTACACGCCTTATTTCACCGGCGTCCCCGGCAATTACCTGAAACCGAGCATCACTGCACAGGGGCTCGATCCCGAGGCATTGCCGCAGGTCGACAAGACCAGCATGAATTTCGGCTCGACGCGGGTGAAGCCCTGGCGCGACATCTGGGGCTCGGGCCAGGGCGTCGGCCTGATCGACGATGCACTGCCAACGGCCGACGTGATCGCCCGGCTGAAACAGGAATATGAGCAGGCCAAGGCCCGCCTGGCTACCCTTTGACCGAGACATGACCATGCAAGACCTGCCGAGAACCGAGACCGTGCTGACCGAAGCCGTCGCACCGGGCGTGCTGCAGATCACCATGAACCGGCCCGACCGGCGCAATGCGCTCGACCGCGCCACCTATGCCGGGCTGATTGCGGCGATCGCCCAGGCCGAAGCCGATGCCGGCATCCGCGCCATGGTGCTGACCGGCGCCGCCGGCTGCTTCACCAGCGGCAACGACATCAAGGATTTCGCTGCGGCCAGCACCAACGGCCCACGTGTCGCGATCGAATTCCTCACCGCGATCTCGACGGCCAGGAAGCCGGTCGTCGCCGCCGTCGAGGGGTTCGCGGTCGGCATCGGCACGACGATGCTGATGCATTGCGATCTCGCCTATGCCGGCAGGAGCGCGAGTTTCCGCCTGCCCTTCGTCGCGCTGGGCCTGTGCCCGGAAGGCGGCTCCAGCCATCTCCTGCCCCTGATCGCTGGCACCAAGCGTGCCGCCGAGCTGCTGATGCTGGGCGAGGCTTTCGGCGCCGAGGTCGCAAGCGATGCCGGCTTCATCAACGCGGTGACGCCCGAGGGCGGTGCGCTGGCGCTGGCATTGGAGAAAGCCCGGGCGCTCGCGGCGCTGCCGCCGCAATCGGTGATGCTGACCAAGGACCTGATGAAGCACAGCCAGGCCGGCGCCATCGCCAAGGCGATCGAGACCGAGGCGCATCTCTTCGGAGAGCGCCTGCTCTCCGACGAAGCCAAGGCCGCATTCGCGGCCTTCCTGATGAAGCGCTGAGGCGATGGTCGCGAGCCTTCATGCCGAGCACGAGGATCGCGGCGCGCGCGGCGCGGACGAACTGGCCGGCCCGAAAGAAGACCGCCATTTCGTCACGGCCCTGGCGCGCGGACTCGAGGTCCTCGCCTGTTTCAAGCGCGGCGAGCACGGCCTCGTCAATTCCGAGATCGCAGCGCGCTGCGGGCTCGCCCGCTCGACCGTCTCGCGCCTGACCCATACGCTGACCGAGCTCGGCTATCTGCACCATGTCCCGCAGAGCGGCGGCTACCGGCTCGGCACCTCGCTGATCGCACTCGGCTCGATCGCGCTTGCCGGGCTCGATGTCCGCCACCTGGCGCGGCCCGGCATGCGCGAACTCGCAGTCTTCGCCAATGCCACGATTGGTCTCGGCATCCGCGACCGGCTCAGCATGCGCTATGTCGAATGCGCCCGCGGCGAGACCGCGATCGCACTGAACATGGATACCGGTTCACGCATCTCGCTGCTGCGCAGCGCCATGGGGCGCGCCTATCTCGCCGTCTGCAGCGCGGCCGAGCGCAGCGAGATCCTCGAGGAGATCCGCTCGGTCGATGATGCCTCCTGGCCGAAGCTGCGCGAGGGTGTCGAGCAGGCATTGGAGGACTACGCCACACTGGGCTGCACCCGTTCGTTCGGTGAATGGCAACCGACCGTCAACGGCATCGCCGTCGCCTTCCAGCCCGGTGGCGGCCTGCCGCCGATGGTATTGAACTGCGGCGCGCCGGGCGTGATTCTCACGCCGGACTTTCTGATGGACGAGGTCAGGCCGCGACTGATCGCTCTGGCGCAGCGGCTGGAGGGGGTGATGGGGTCGTGACGCAGGTCGATCTGCCGCTCGCCGGCATTCGCGTCCTCGACCTGTCGCGCATTCTCGCCGGCCCCTGGTGCGGCCAGGTCCTCGGCGATCTCGGCGCAGACGTGATCAAGGTCGAGCACCCCGGCCGCGGCGACGACACGCGCGACTGGGGCTTGCGGCTCGGCGAGCGCAACACCTGCTATTTCAATGCGGTCAACCGCAACAAGCGCGCGATCGGCGTCGATCTCGGCCAACCGGAAGGCCTCGCCATCATCCGCGACCTCGCGGCGCAGAGCGACGTCGTGATCCAGAATTTCAAGACTGGCGGCGCCGACAGGCTCGGCCTCGGCTACAAGGCTCTGAGCGCGCTTAATCCCGGTCTGATCTATTGCTCGATCGCGGGCTACGGCTCCGACGGCCCCGAGGCGACACGGCCCGGCTATGATCTCGTCATCCAGGGCGAAACCGGGCTGATGGGCATGAACGGCACGGCTGACCAGCCGCCGCTGAAATTCGGCGTCGCGATCGTCGATCTCTTCACCGGCCAGTTCTCGGCCCAGGCGATCCTCGCCGCCCTCATCCAGCGTGGCCGCACGGCCAAGGGCAAGCATATCGAGATGGCGCTGTTCGACTCCGGCGTCTCCGTCACCGCCTATTATGGGCTGGAGGCGCTGGCGCTCGGCGAGGACCCGCCGCGTTACGGCAACGCTCATCCCTCGATCGTGCCCTATGGCGTCTTCGACGCGGCCGACGGCGCGCTCGTCATCACCGTCGGCAACAACGCCCAGTTCGAGCGCTTCTGCCGCCGGGTCATCGAGCGGCCGGACCTCGCCGAGGAGCCGCGCTTCAAGACCAATCTGCTGCAGACGCAGAACCGGCCGGAACTGCTGCCGATCCTCGAGGCGGAGCTACGGGCCCGACCGCGCGCGCTCCTGCTGCAACGGCTCGCCGCCAACGGCATCCCCTGTGGCGAAGTGCTCGGGCTGAACCAGGCTCTGACCTCGCCGCGCGCGCAACAGGCCGGCATGGTTTCGTTCTCTGCCGACGATGCCGGCGCCCCGGCCGTCCTGGCGCCACCCTATCGGTTCGATGGCGAACGCGCGCCGCTCCGCCACCGGCCGCCGGGGCTCGGGCAGGACACCGACACGGTGCTCGCCGAACTCGGCCTCGACCAGACGCGCGTCGTCGCGCTCAGGCAGGCCGGCATCATCAGCTGAGCAGCCTCTCAGGCGATGGCCATGCTGCGCCGCTTCATCCTCATTCGCGATCCTGTGCGCTGAAATCGGCTCGAAGGGGCCTACGAAAATGCGCCCGGCCTGAGCCGAGCGCATTGCAATTTTGCGGAACTTTTCCTGCAATCGCGGCAACACTATGCCTCGATTTTCTGTGGAGCGAGGCATAACCTTGCCGCTGCACCCGATGCTAACTCTTTGAAAACGCGTACTTGGTGCCTAGGGCTCCGCAGCGGCCTTTCCGCAATTGTGGGGGAAGTTCTGCCGCATCATGGAGCACCTTGCCGACCGCCGGCGGCCACTCGGCGGGCACCTGCAGGCCCCAGCGGCGCAGGGCGGTCGGCTCCCGGCATGTCGCGCCCCGTCGTGCGTTCCTTCAGTGGCGCGAGGTAGGCACGCGCGGCTGACCTGTTGTGTGCGTCCGTTCAGCCGCCGTTGAGTGCTTCGTCCAGTGCCGTCGTCTGGGCCTTGACGAAGGCCCGGGAGATGGCGGCTTTCGCTTCGATGGAGTCGAAGTTGTGGTAGGCGCCTGGCACTACGTGCAGGGTGCTGGCGACGCCGGCCTGCTGCAGTCGCCGGGCGTAGGCGACATCCTCGTCGTGGAACAGGTCGTTGGTGCCGACGCCGATCCATGCGGGCGGCAGGCCGGAGAGGTCGTCGTAGCGGGCCGGCGCGGCCAGCGGGGACACGTTGCCATCCTCGGTGGCGGGGCCGAGGTAGGCGCGCCAGCCGAATCGGTTGCTGGCCGGGCTCCAGAGGCGGAGCCGCCGCGGGTCAATGTCGGTGCGGGTGGTGGTCCGGTCATCCAGCATTGGGTAGGACAGCAGTTGCAGAACCGGACGGATTTCGCCGCGTTCCTTCGCCAGCAGCGCCAACGCGGCGGCCAGACCGGCGCCGGCGCTTTGGCCGCCGATGGCAATGCGTGTGGGGTCGATCTCGGGTTGGCGGGAGAGCCATTGCAGCGCGGTGTAGCAGTCCTCCAGCGGCGCCGGGAACGGGTGCTCGGGCGCGAGCCGGTACTCCACCGAGACGACGACGATGTTGAGCTGATCGGCGACCAGGCGGCAGAATCCGCTGTCCTGCGCCGCGTCGCCGAGCACCATTCCGCCGCCGTGGATCCACAACAGTGCCGGAGACCGAGGCCGGGCCGAAGCCGGGCGGAAGACATGTACCGACACGTTGGCGTCCACTGATATGACCTGCGCGTCCGGCCGCCGGGTGATCGCCGTGAGCTTGGTGAGGACACGGAGTGCGGGAAGCGTTCGGGCGGTGATGATGGTGCGGGGAAGGAACCGCGCAGCTCGCAGCTGTGGGTTGAAGGGTTGCTCGGTCATCGTTTTGCTGTCTGTTGGAGGGCGACGTCGCCGGGTGCGCCGGGGCTAGTCGCAGAAATGAGGGTCATGGTCGGAGCTCGGCGTCCACCAGGGCCAGGGCGTTGCGGAGGCCCTGCTCGAGGAGGTCGTCGGAGAGCTGTCGGTCGGTCAGGGCGCGGCAGAGTTGTAGCGTCCCGGCCATCAGGCCGAGGAGGCTGAGCGCCTTCACGCGGGCTGAGGGTGGATCTTCGGGTGCCATGCGGGCGGCGAGGCCGTCGATGACGACCAGCACGCCGTCGGTGTACGCCTGCCTGATGGCGTCCGCGCTGCGCCCGATCTCGTCAAGCAGGGCGGCGTTGGGGCAGCCGTCGCCGGGGTTGTCACGGTGGTGGGCCGACAGGTACCAGCGCACGATCTGTTCGAGGCCGGCCAGGCCGGGCTCCGCCAGCTCGACGATGTTCGCGTGCAGTGCGTGCAGTTGGTCGGTGAGCGCCTCCGCGACGAGGCTGTCCTTGGATTCGAAGTGGGCGTAGAAGGCGCCGTTGGTCAGCTCCGCGTCCTTCATGAGCGTCGCGACTCCGGAGCCGTCGATACCGTCCCGCTTGAGCCGTCGACCGGCCGTCGCGATGATCCGCTGCCTCGTCTCCTCCTTGTGTTCTTTCGTGTAACGCACCATCAGCTTGGCATCCGGTTGAATCTGCGGATGACCCGGTCGAAGGTTCGGGCCGGGGCGACGCGGTGCACCGCGTTGATGATGCGGGCGGTCTTACCGGCGGTGCGCCGTAGTTTGGGGTTCCGGTCGGTGGCAGCCGCGACGATCACCTTGGCGACGACGGCGGGGTCGTCACCGCTGCTGAGGTTCTTCTCCAGCAGATCGTCGTAGTTGCGCCGTCCCGCCGCGTAGAGCGGCATGGGGGTATCGGCCACCACGCTGTGACCTGCGAACGGAGTGTTGATCGGGCCGGGCTCGACGAGCAGGACCCGGACGCCGTAATCGCGAACCTCGTGGTCCAGCGACTGGGAGTAGCCATTCACCGCGTGCTTGGTCGAGACGTAGAGAGCCATGAACGGGCTGGGAACGAACCCGCTGAGGGAGGAGACATTGATGATGCGTCCGCGGCCTTGGGCGCGCATGTGCGGCAGGACCGCCTTGGTCGTCCGCATGACGCCGTAGACGTTGATGTCGAAGATGTCCTGCGTCTGGGTGATCGAGAACTCCTCGGCTGCGCCGGTGGTGCCAACGCCGGCGTTATTGACCAGGACGTCGATGTGCCCGAACCGGTCGATCACCTGCTTGACTGCTGAGGCGACCGATTGGTCGCTAGTTACGTCCAGGTCCAGGTAGGTCACCCCGGCGGGCGCGGTGAGTTGCGCGGTGTTGCGGCCGGTTCCGATCACCTGGAAACCTGCGGCGGCCAAGGCGATCGCTGTGGCCTTGCCGATACCTGAGGAGGCGCCTGTTACGAGCGCAACCTGCGGAGTTGCTGTCATCATGAGTTCCTGAAGTTTTAAATTACGTTCATACGGCAATAGCGGCTGGTTGGTCGCAGGGCAAGGATTAAATTATGTTCGTACTCGCAAGGAGAGCGAGAGAGGACCACAGCGGGCCGGACGGGTGAAGCTATGCCGGCCTCGGATGAGCCGGGCCTTCCTGGTCGACGTGGATTGCATCTGCGATCCAGCGACCGTGGTCGAGGTCCTGGAGGGCTATCTGGCGACGCTGATCGTCGATGGCCGCAGCCTCTGTTGAGATCATTAATGTTGCAGTTCATTTGCAAGGCGGTGCGTATGCCATCCGAACGGTGATCCCATCGGAGTGAATGACCGCTATCCGCGTTTCGACGCCAAAAGCAGATAGGCAGCTTCCGGCCCCATCCCTGCCCTTCAGGGCCAAGCATCCTGACCTGCAAAAAGCCCGGCGGATGATCCACCGGGCTTTGATTTGCGGCAAATTACTGCCAACTGGGCAAAACTTCGCCTCTAGTCACAAAGGGGCTATTGAGTTTTGATGGGCTACGAACACCCGGTCGTCGACCCACACGTGTTGCACTTCAAACAGGTGCCGTTCCGCACCAGCGTGAAGTTGCCGCACTCGCCGCAGCTGTCGCCGACATAGCCCTTCATGATCGCCTCGGCCCGGCGCTCGGAAGCGCTCGGCTGGGCGGCCGGCGCGGCGAAGCCGAGCTTGCTCATCTGCTCTTCGCCATAAGCCTCCGGCTCTTCCTTCAGCGCCGTCGCGCCTGCGGTGGCAAGGCCCATTGCGCTGCTGGTCGAGCGGGCGACCGCGTCGTTGGCCGCAGCCCCGCCCTGGATGGCGAGCAGGTTGATCGGCTTGCCGCGGCGGAAGCCCGAGGAGGCCAGTGGGGTCGAGGTGATCGGCCCGGCCGCATCCGGCGCCTTGCCCTGCTCGACGCCGCTGCCCATCACGTCATGGCCGATCTCGGAGGGATCGACATGGGCGAGGTCGTGCCGGCCGAGATAGGAGATCGCCAGCTCGCGGAAGACATAGTCGAGGATCGAGGTCGCGTTCTTGATCGACTGGTTGCCCTGCACGAAGCCCGAGGGCTCGAAGCGGGTGAAGGTGAAGGCCTCGACATACTCCTCCAGCGGCACGCCGTATTGCAGGCCGAGCGAGACCGCGATGGCGAAGTTGTTCATCATCGCCCGGAAGGCCGCGCCCTCCTTGTGCATGTCGATGAAGATCTCGCCGAGGCGTCCATCGGAATACTCGCCGGTGTGGACATAGACCTTGTGGCCGCCGACCACCGCCTTCTGAATGTAGCCGGTGCGGCGCGCCGGCATCTTCTCGCGGTCACGCACCCGCTCGACCCGCTCGACGATGCGCTCGACGATCTTCTCGGCGATCTGCGTGGCGCGGGCCGCCTGCGGCTGCTGGTAGAGCGCCTCGGTCGCGTCCTCGGCGTCGTCGTCCTCGTCGGCGATCAGGGCCGAGTTCAGCGGCTGCGACAACTTCGAGCCGTCGCGGTAGAGCGCATTCGCCTTCAGCGCCAGCTTCCAGGAGAGCAGATAGGCGCTCTTGCAATCCTCGACGGTGGCGTCGTTGGGCATGTTGATGGTCTTGGAGATCGCGCCCGAGATGAAGGGCTGCGCCGCCGCCATCATGCGGATATGGCTCTCGACCGAGAGATAGCGCTTGCCGATGCGCCCGCAGGGATTGGCGCAGTCGAAGACGTTGTAGTGTTCCTTCTTCAGGTGCGGCGCGCCTTCCAGCGTCATCGCCCCGCAGACATGGACGTTGGCGGCCTCGATCTCGGCCTTGCTGAAGCCGAGGAAGGGCAGGAGCTCGAACGACATGTCGCTGAGCTTCTCGGCCGGCACCTTGAGCGTACCGGTGAGGAAGTCCTCGCCCAGCGTCCACTTGTTGAAGACGAACTTGATGTCGAAGGCGCTCTTCAGCCCCTTCTCGATCGCCTCGATCTTCTCGTCGCTGAAGCCCTTGGCCCTGAGCGAGCCGGGGTTGACGGCGGGCGCCTGCTTCATCGAGCCATGGCCGACGGCATAGGCCTCGATCTCGGCGATATCCGCCTCGCGATAGCCGAGCGCACGCAGCGCATCCGGCACGGCGCCGTTGATGATCTTGAAATAGCCGCCGCCGGCGAGCTTCTTGAACTTCACCAGCGCGAAATCGGGCTCGATGCCGGTGGTGTCGCAATCCATGACCAGGCCGATCGTGCCGGTCGGCGCGATCACGGTCGACTGGGCGTTGCGGTAGCCGTGCTTCTCGCCGAGCGCCAGCGCCTCGTCCCAGCTGGCCTTGGCCCGCTCCGACAGCGTCACCGAGGAGCCGCCGAGGCGCTCCAGCGTCGCATGGTCGAGCGGCACCGGCGTGACCTGCAGGGACTCATAGCCGGAAGCCTGGCCATGCGCGGCGACGCGGTGATTGCGGATGACGCGCAGCATGTGCTGGGCGTTCTTCTTGTAGCCCGGGAACGGGCCGAGTTCACCCGCCATCTCGGCCGAGGTCGCATAGGCGACGCCGGTCATGATCGCGGTCAGGCCGCCGGCGAGCGCCCTGCCCTCGTCGCTGTCGTAGCCGAGGCCCATGGTCATCAGCAGGCCGCCGATATTGGCGTAGCCTAGGCCGAGCGTGCGGTACTCATAGGAGAGCTCGGCGATTTCCTTCGAGGGGAACTGCGCCATCGTCACCGAGATCTCGAGCACGATGGTCCAGAGCCGGCAGAGATGCTCGTAACCGGCGACGTCGAAGGCCTTCGCCTCGCGATCGTAGAACTGCAGCAGGTTGGCCGAGGCCAGGTTGCAGGCGGTGTCGTCGAGGAACATGTACTCCGAACACGGGTTCGAGGCGCGGATGCGTCCCGAGGCCGGGCTGGTGTGCCAGTCGTTCATCGTCGTGTTGAAGTGCAGGCCGGGATCGGCCGAGGCCCAGGCGGCGTAGCCGATCTTCTCCCAGAGGTCGCGCGCCTTCAGGGTCTTGGTGACCTTGCCGGTGGTGCGGCCGATCAGGTTCCAGTCACCGTCATTCTCGACAGCACGCAGGAAGTCGTCGGTCAGCGAGACCGAGTTGTTCGAGTTCTGGCCGGAGACGGTGAGATAGGCTTCCGAATCCCAGTCGGTGTCGTAGGTGTCGAACTGGATGTCGGTGTAGCCCTGCTTGGCGAACTGGATGACGCGCTTGATGTAGTTGTCAGGCACCATCGCCTTGCGGGCGAGCTTGATCTCGCGCTTCAGCGCCGGGTTCTTCTCGGGGTCGAAACAGGCGTCGTCGGCGGCCTCGCAGTTCACGCAGGCCTTCATCACCGCCTTCATCGCCTTCTGGACGATCTTGGAGCCGGCGACCAAGGCCGCGACCTTCTGCTCCTCCTTCACCTTCCAGTCGATATAGGTCTCGATGTCGGGGTGATCGACGTCGACCACCACCATCTTGGCGGCGCGGCGGGTGGTGCCACCCGACTTGATCGCGCCGGCGGCGCGGTCACCGATCTTGAGGAAGGACATCAGGCCCGACGAGCGACCGCCGCCGGCGAGCTTCTCGCCCTCGCCGCGCAGCATCGAGAAGTTCGAGCCGGTGCCGGAGCCATATTTGAACAGGCGCGCCTCGCGCACCCACAGATCCATAATGCCGCCCTCGTTGACGAGGTCGTCCTGCACGCCCTGGATGAAGCAGGCATGCGGCTGCGGGTGCTCGTAGCTCGACTTCGACTTGACGAGCTTGCCGGTCTTGAAGTCGACGTAGAAATGGCCCTGGCTCGGCCCGTCGATGCCATAGGCCCAGTGCAGGCCGGTGTTGAACCATTGCGGCGAGTTCGGCGCGACCATCTGGCGGGCCAGCATGAAGCGCAATTCGTCATGGAAGGCGGCGGCGTCCTCTTCCGAGGAGAAATAGCCGCCCTTCCAGCCCCAATAGGTCCAGCAGCCGGCGAGCCGGTCGAAAACCTGCTTGGACGAGATCTCGGAGCCGTAGCGCTCGCCTTCCGGCAGCTTCGCCAGCGCCGCCTCGTCCGGAACCGAACGCCAGAGGAAGGAGGGAACGTCGTTCTCTTCCACCTTTTTCATGGCGGCGGGAACGCCGGCCTTGCGGAAATACTTCTGCGCGAGCACGTCGCTCGCGACCTGCGACCAGGCTTCGGGCACCTCGATGCCCTCGAGCCGGAAGACGATCGAGCCATCGGGATTGCGGATCTCGCTCACCGCCGAGCGGAACGGGATCGCCGAGTAGGGCGACTGGCCGGCGGTGGTATGGCGGCGCTCAATGCGCATAAGCTTCGTCCCCAATGCTTGCCGCGGGCGTATCCGACGCTCCGCGCGGCCGGTTGATCACCGGCTCCTGATGTCAATCCAACTCGGTTTGATGCCCCTGGATCCCGCGGCGGTGTCACCCCGCCGTCGAGCGTCCGGTTGCGACCAGGCGGAGCATACGTCGCCGTTCGCCGTCGCCAACTCTGGCGCGCCGCGGTGATCGCCCGACCCATCTGGGAACTCGTTTCGCGGGTCGAAAAAGGCGTCTCCGCCAACCGTCACGCGACCGTCAAAATTTAGTCCCGATTGGGTCGCGCCGTCAAGGATTAGTGCGCAGCGATAGGTGTGGATACGACATCTTGTAGGAAGATGTGGATCACGGGGATAAGTTTCAAGGCACCCGCTAAGCCCAAGGAATCGCATGTGGATTCGCAGCGGCGTTGCCAGCATGCAACGATCCTTGCCGGTGTGAAATCCCTAAAATCCGCTGGACCATGGTTAACCGGGCGTCAACAGGCCTGTCGCGACCTACCAGCGAAAGCGCTCTCTGCAGCAGCGGCCACAAGTGCTTGAATCCGCGCGATGCTTGGCTGGCTGGCGCGATGTCGGAGCCGGCCATGGCGTGTCTCGAATCATGACCGATTCGTGGCGAGGCTGCACATGACGTTGCTGACGGAATTGGTCGGCCCCGCGGCCTAGCTGCAAAGCCAGCTTGGAGAGCCGCCATGACCGACACCGTCTTCGAACTGCGCCGCTACACCTTGAAGCCCGGCACACGCGAAACCCTGATCCGCGTCTTCGATACCCACTTGGTCGAGACGCAGGAGGCGGTGGGGATGAGCGTCGTCTGCCAGTTCCGCGACCCTGCAGCGCCCGACCAGTTCGTCTGGTTCCGCGGCTTCGCCGATCAGGAGGCGCGAACCCGCGCCCTCCCCGTATTCTATGGCGGCCCGGTCTGGGCCGAGCATGGCCCGGCCGCGAACGAGACCATGCTCGCCTGGCACGACGTGCTGATGCTGAAGCCGGCCGCATCAGGCTCCGGCTTCGACACCGCAGGCCTCGAGCGACTGCCGCAGGGAACGAGCGACCTCGAAGACGGGCGCAACTATCTCATCGCCATCCATCATCTCCCGCCAGAGGCAGCCGACGAGGAGGCAGCGCTTGCGGCCAAGGCGATCGCCGATGCGGTAGGCTCGACTGGCGGCGCAGTGATCGCCAGCCTGATCAGCGACCGCAGCGAGAACGGCTTCGCGCGCCTGCCCGTGCGCGAGAGTGAATGCGTCGCTGTCACGCTCGTCCGGCCCGCAGTGACGCAAGCGATACCGGCGCTCGAAGCGACCTTGCGCGCAGTTGCCACTGGTTCCGGCCGCGCCCCGGACATCGCCCGCCTCGTGCCGACCGTGCGCTCGCTGCTGCGCTGAGCCGCACTGGACATCGCGCGCCCGCATCTCCATAAGTCGCGCGATGGCCAAAGGCCTGCGCGGACGCGAAGCGATGAACCAGACCCTGCTCCAGATCTTCACCTGGTGGAACGGCCAGACCATGGGCACGCGTTTCCACACCTGGCGCTTCGGCGAGAAGGTCGGCGAGGACGAGTTCGGCAACGTCTACTACCGCACCAAGGGCGGCAAGAAGGACAAGGCGCTCGGCATCCAGCGCCGCTGGGCCGTCTATAATGGCCCTGCCGAGGCCTCGATGATCCCGCCCGGCTGGAATGGCTGGCTGCACCACACCGTCGATGTCGCCCCGTCCGAGGAAAAATACGTCGCCCGCGAATGGGAGCAGTCGCACCAGCCGAATTATACCGGCACGGCACTGGCCTACCGCCCCAAGGGCTCGACACTGGGCGATAACGAGACCCCGGCCGCGACCGGCGACTATCAGGCCTGGACGCCCGGCCGCTGAGGCCTCTCGTTTTCGCTGAAAGTTACTCGTCGAAGAGCCAGGCGGCGTAGTCGCGCGCGCCATGAAGCACGCGAACCACTTCGACCTGGTCGTCGCCCACGCGATAGAAGATCAGATATTCGCCATGAACGCGGCGGCGGATCCGACGATCCCTGCTTTGGGGCATGATCGGCCATGCGAGCGGCCTTTCGCCCAGATCAAGACATTTCCGCTCCAGCTCATCGACAAAACTGTCGGCACGCGCAGGGTTGTCCTGCGCGATATAGCGGCCGATGCCGATGAGATCGGTCTTGGCTGCATCTGCGATAATGACGGGCAGCGGCCCTTCTGGATTCATTTGGCCGCGATGGCGCGGCGGATATTCTTGAAAGCCTGATCCAGCGGCGAGGAACGGCCCGCGTCCATATCGGCGATGCCGATATCGAGCGCCTGGTTGAGCTCTTGCAGCTTTTGCGCCTTGTAGCGCTGGCGCAGCGCCTCTTGCACGATGTCGGCGCCGGAGTCGTAGGTGCCCTGCTCGAGCTCGGCGCGAACCAGCGTCGCCAGTTCGGCCGGCAAGGTGACGGTCATTTCTCCCGACTTCATCCGACTGCTCCGCTCATCCGCACCAGAATATAATGCCGACCTGCTGCCTTGCCCAGCGCCCGCCTCAGCCCGCCCCGCCGACGAAATCGACCAGCAGCTTGACGTTCAGCGCCGCGATCGTGACCGCGATCAGCGCGGCGAAGGCGACGAGCCAGCGCGGCGCGACGAGTTCGCCCATCTTGGCCTTGTCGGCGGTGAACATCACCAGCGGGAAGACGGCGAAAGAAAGCTGCAGCGAGAGCACGACCTGGGTCAGGATCAGCAATTTCGCCGTTCCCGCATCGCCATACCAGATCGTCACCGCCGCCGCCGGCACGATCGCGATCGCCCTTGTGATCAGCCGGCGCAGCCAGGGCGGCAGTTTGATCTTGAGGAAGCCCTCCATCACGATCTGGCCGGCGAGCGTCGCCGTCACCGTCGAGTTGATGCCGCAGCAGAGCAGCGCAATGCCGAACAGGGTCGGCGCAACCGCGAGCCCAAGCAGCGGGCCGAGCAGCTTGTGCGCTTCGCCGAGTTCGGCGATCTCCGTCTGGCCGGTCTTGTGGAAGGTCGCGGCCGCCAGGATGAGGATCGAGGCATTGATCAGCAGCGCGAACATCAGCGCCACTGTCGAATCGATCGTGGCATAGGTCAGCGCCTGGCGCTTCTCCGGCAGGCTCTCGCCATAGGCGCGCGTCTGCACGATGCCGGAGTGCAGATAGAGGTTATGTGGCATCACCGTCGCGCCGAGGATGCCGAGCGCGAGATAAAGCATCTCGGGATTGGTGACGATCTGCGTCGTCGGCGCAAAGCCGCGGATGACCTGCCCCCAATCCGGATCGGCGAGCGCGATCTGGATCGAAAAGCAGATCGCGATGACGCCGAGCAGCGTGATGATCAGCGCCTCGACCCAGCGGAAGCCGAGCCGCTGCAGATAAAGGATCAGGAAGACGTCGAGTGCGGTGATGACGACGCCGAGCTCGAGCGGAATGCCGAAGATCAGGTTGAGGCCGATCGCGGTGCCGATCACCTCGGCGATGTCGGTGGCGATGATCGCGGTCTCGGCGAGGAACCACAGCGTATAGGCGACTGGCTTCGGGAAAGCGTCGCGGCAGGCCTGGGCAAGATCGCGGCCGGATGCGATGGCGAGACGCGCGCAGAGCGACTGCAGCACGATCGCCATGATATTGGAGACCAGCGCGACGACGAGCAGCGTGTAGCCGAATTTCGAGCCGCCGGCGAGCGAGGTCGCCCAGTTGCCGGGATCCATGTAGCCGACGGCTACGAGATAGCCTGGGCCAACGAAAGCGGCAGCGCGCCGCCAGCCGGGCCCGGAACTGCGCACCGCGATCGAGCGGTGGACGTCGGCCAGCGAGGCCTCGCCGCGATCATTCCGCCAGCCAGTCGGCGTCCCGTTGACGCGCGCTTCCATGCGAACCCTCAATTTTGCACTTGCAAGGCATTGGCAGGATATGGACTTGCAAATGGATTGCAACTGCATGACTTGCCGATAAAAGCATACCCGCCATGGTGGGCGCGCAACGCGCGGCCAGCGCGCCCTGGTCACTGCCTGCGCGGGACGAGCCTCATCATCTGCCCTTTTTCCGCTGCGATTGGCATGCTACTGCGCCCCGTCGCGCCTCGGCTCCGCTCGAAGAGAATCACAAGCCAGCATGCTCTCGTTCCGCAGGATCCTCGCTCTCGCCGCCGTCTCGGGCGCAGCGCTCGCGCTGGCCGCTCCGGCCAAGGCCGACCGCATCCGCAACCCGACAGCGGTCTTCGCCGGGCTCGACAAGATCACCGGCCGGATCATCTCCTTCGAGGTGGCGATCGACGAGACGGTGCAGTTCGGCGCGCTGCAGATCACGCCGCGCATCTGTTGGACGCGCCCGCCGACCGAGGCGCCGCAGACGACCTCCTTCACCGAGGTCGACGAGGTCACCTTCAACAATGAGTACCGGCGCATCTTCACCGGCTGGATGTACGCTTCGAGCCCCGGCCTGCACGGCGTCGAGCACGCGATCTATGATGTCTGGCTGACCGACTGCAAAGGCGGCACCGAGCTGGTGGTCGACCCGAAGGAGCCGGAAGCGCCGCCTCCGCCGACGGCCGGCCAGCGCCCCGAGCGACCGGTGCGTCCGGCCCAGCAGGCGCCGCAACCGAACCAGCGTATCGACGTCGCTCCGCCGCAGGGCGTACCAGTGCAGCCGCGCCAGACTCCGTCGCAGCGCTTCTTCCCGACCAACCCCGTGCCCGGCGGGCGCGATCCCGCCGGCGGAAACTAGCCGGGCAATCTACCGTTCCAGTTCTGCGAGGGCCTGCCCTCCGCTGACGCGCTCGCCGGGTGGCCAGGCCCACCAGTCGCCTTCAGCCGCCACCGCCGCGTCGAGCAGGTCCCGATAGGCCTCACGGGGGATCTCGCGCGTGCCGAACTGGGCGAGATGCGCGGTCTGGAACTGGGTGTCGAGCAACTGATAGCGGCCGCGCCGCAGCCGGGCGACGAGATGCACCAGTGCCACCTTCGAGGCGTCCGTCTCGCGGTGGAACATGCTCTCGCCGAAGAAGGCGCCGCCCAGCGACAAGCCGTAGAGCCCGCCGACGAGCCTGCCTTCGCGCCAGCATTCGACGGTGTGGACATAGCCGAGATGGAAGAGCTCGCCGTAGAGCCCCCGGATGCGGCCGTTGATCCAGGTCTCGGCCCGGTCCGGCCGGCTTTCGGCGCAGGCTGCGATCACGCCCGCGAAATCCCGATCGACCCGGATTTCGAAGCGATCGGAGCGGACAACGCGTGCCAGCCGGCTGGGCAGATGGAAGGCGTCGAGCGGAATGATGCCGCGGATCTCGGGCTCGACCCAGAACAGGGCGGGATCGTCGGCGCTCTCGGCCATCGGGAAGACGCCGGCCGCATAGGCGCGCAGCAGAACCTCCGGCGTGATCGCCGGCGCGCGCGCAGGTGTGGAACGAGCCTTCATGAGGTGATGGGAGCGCGGGCCGGCGGGCGTGTCAAACTGAGAACGTCATTCTCGGGCGGAGCGAAGCGCAGATCCGAGAATCTCGTGGCGAAGAAGCTCCGACAACAGTCTCATCGGGCCTGAGATGCTCGGATCAAGCCCGAGCATGACGGTGTACGCCGGCCCTCACCCTTCGCCCGGCTCTTCCATGCCGCCATTGGCGAGGAATTTCTCCAGCCAATGGATGTTGTAGTCGCCGTTGAGGATATCCGGGTTGCGCACCAGCGTCCGGAACAGCGGCAGCGTGGTGTCGACGCCGTCGACGACGAATTCGTCGAGCGAACGGCGCAGGCGCATCAGGCATTCGTCCCGGTTGCGGCCGTGCACGATCAGCTTGCCGACCAGCGAGTCGTAGTGCGGCGGGATGACATAGCCCTGGTAGGCGGCCGAATCGACACGCACGCCGAGCCCGCCCGGGGTGTGGAACGAGGCGATCTTGCCCGGCGAGGGCCGGAAGGTCGCGGGATGCTCGGCATTGACGCGGCATTCGATGGCATGGCCCTCGATGACGACGTCCTTCTGGCTGATCGAGAGCGGCGCCCCGGCGGCGATCCTGATCTGCTCGTTGACGAGGTCGATGCCGGTGATCATCTCGGTCACCGGATGCTCGACCTGAATGCGGGTGTTCATCTCGATGAAGTAGAACTCGCCGTCCTCGTAGAGGAACTCGATCGTGCCGGCGCCGAGATAGCCCATGTCGGCCATCGCCTTGGCGCAGATCTCGCCGATCCGGTCGCGCTCGCCGGCATTGAGAGCGGGCGACGGCCCCTCCTCCCAGACCTTCTGGTGGCGGCGCTGCAGCGAGCAGTCGCGCTCGCCGAGATGGATCGCACGGCCCTTGCCGTCACCGAGCACCTGGATCTCGATATGGCGCGGCTTCTCGAGATATTTCTCGATGTAGACGGCATCGTCGCCGAAATTGGCCTTGGCCTCGGTGCGGGCCGTGGAGAGCGCAACGGAGACCTCGTCTTCGCTGCGAACCACCTTCATGCCCTTGCCGCCACCGCCGGATGCCGCCTTGATGATGACTGGCAGGCCGATCTCGCGAATGATGCGCAGCGCCTCCTCGTCATCGGTGACGCCACCTTCCGAGCCCGGCACGCAGGGAATGCCGAGGCGCTTGGCGGTGCGCTTGGCCTCGATCTTGTCACCCATGCTGCGGATATGCTCGGCCTTGGGGCCGATGAAGGCGATGTTGTGCCGCTCGAGGATCTCGGCGAAGCGGGCGTTCTCCGAGAGGAAGCCGTAGCCGGGATGGACAGCGTCGGCGCCGGTGATCTCGCAGGCGGCGATCAGGGCCGGGATGTTGAGATAGCTCTCGCGCGCCGGCGGCGGGCCGATGCAGACGCTCTCGTCGGCGAGGCGCACATGCATGGCGTTCGCGTCGGCGGTGGAGTGCACCGCGACCGTCGCGATACCGAGCTCCTTGGCGGCGCGCAGCACCCGAAGCGCGATCTCGCCGCGGTTGGCGATCAGGATCTTGTCGAACATCTTGAGCCCGCTCCCGCCCGGATGAATCCTCACTCGATCACCAGCAGGGGCTCGCCGTACTCGACCGGCTGGCCGTCCTCCACGAAGAGCGCGACGACCTTGCCGGCGCGCGGCGCAACGATGTCGTTGAAGGTCTTCATCGCCTCGACGAGCAGCACGCGCTCGCCAGCCTTCACCTCCTGGCCGATCTCGACGAAAGGCTTGGCTTCCGGCGAGGGCCGGCGATAGGCGGTGCCGACCATCGGGGAATTGACCGTCCCGGGATGGGCAACGGCGCTCTTGGCCTCGACCGGTGCCGCAGCCATGACCGGCGCAGCGGCGATGGCCGGCGGGGCCGCGACCGGCGCCATCACCGTCGCGGTGATGGTGCGGGCCACGCGGATGCGCAGGTCACCCTTCTGCACCTCGATCTCGGTCAGATCGGTCTCGTTGATCAGTTGCGCCATCTCGCGCACGAGTTCGGGATCGATGGGGCTCTTGGTCGCCATGGCGGATTTCACCGTCTTCGTGAGCTCGATGGGCGGGACGGCAAGGTCCCGAAGGGGATGCGCATATGCGAAGGAATGGCGCCGGATCAAGCCGGCGGCCTCGCGATGTCGCGCGTCTTTACCCGGAACCGAGGATCAGGAAAAGGGCGAAAGGTACCCCGTCCAAGGCGAAACGGGGCTCGCACCCTCCTTAGGCGCCCGGCAGCGCGAGAATCGCGTCCGTGTCGAGCACGTCGGCGAAGGTGTCGGCGAGCGCCACCAGCGACGACCGGTGCAGCTCGGCATGCGGTACGGCCGTCCCGCCCGGCCCAACGATGTCGCGTGTAGCGCAGGCATCGGCAGCGACGATGACGTCGTAGCCGAGCGGGACCGCATCGCGCGCCGCTCCAGCCACGCAGGCATGGGTCATTAACCCGCTGACGATCAGGGTCGTCACGCCGCGGGCCTTGAGCCGGGTGTCGATATCGGTGGTCGGAAAAACGCTGACCGAGCTCTTTCTGACCGTCTCATGGTGCGACGCCGGCGTGACGAGCGGGTGAAACGCGACCGTCTCGCCGTCTTCGGCGAAAATGGGCGCGCCGGCCGGCGTCACGTGCTGGACGTGATAGACGGGGATGCTGGACGCGTCGGCCTTGTCGATCAGCCGCCTGGCATTGGCCAGGGCTTTGGCTCCGTCCGGAATCGGCATGCGACCGTCGAAATATTCCTTCTGGAAATCGATGACCAGCAATGCGGTCGTCGCCGGAGCGAGGGTTTCGGGGGCGCTCGCGCCGATCATCGTTCGAATGGTCTGGGTCATGGCTGGCTCCTTTGCCGTGTCTCTTGCCGCCCAAGACTGACGAGTTGCCGGTTTTGCGAAAGTGGCCGGAAAGACAATATGTGATAGAATTCGGCCAACTCCTCTGACGACCGGCCCTTCCATGCACACCGTCGCCGTCCTCGCTTATGAAGGGGTCATCCCCTTCCATCTCTCGATCCCCTGCATCGTCTTCGGGGACGACCTGTTGAAGCTGGGGGCGCCGCGATACCGCCTGCTGATCTGCGCGGAAAAATCCGGACTGATTCCGACGATCTCCGGCTTTCAGATCAGCGTGCAGCACGATCTATCCGCCTTGGCGGAGGCCGATACCGTGATCGTTCCGGCCTGGCGCGATCCAATCGATCAGCCATCCGACATCCTGCTCGATGCCCTGCGCGCAGCCCATGCGCGCGGAGCGCGAATCGTCGGACTGTGCCTCGGGACTTTCGTCCTGGCGCGCGCCGGCCTGCTCGATGGCCGCACCGCGTCGACGCATTGGGCCTGGGCCGATGAATTCGAGCGAGCCTATCCGGGGGTCCGGCTGGATCGGAACGCGCTCTATGTCGACGACGGCGATATCCTGACCTCGGCGGGTACGGCCGCCGCGATCGATTGCTGCCTGCATCTGATCCGTCGTGACCATGGCGCCGAGATCGCCAATCGCATCGCCCGGCGGCTGGTGGTCGCGCCGCATCGGCATGGCGGGCAAGCGCAATACATCGAGAGCCCGTTGCCCGCCTTCGGCAATCCGGATCAGCTCTCGTCAACGCTGGAGTGGGCGCTCGCGCATCTCAACCAGCCGCTCAGCCTGGACCGATTGGCGGCGCGCGCCGGAATGAGCCTGCGCAGCTTCACACGCCGCTTCAAGCAGAAGACGGGCGTGACAGTCGTCCAATGGCTGCTGAATCATCGCCTCGCCGAGGCGCAGCGGCTTCTCGAAACCGGCGACTGCTCGATCGAGCAGATCGCGGAAATGGCCGGGTTCGGCTCGACCGTGTCGCTCCGGCAGCATTTCAGCCGGGCGTTCTCGATCTCGCCGGCGAGCTATCGCAGGCAGTTCAGAAAAACGGCCGCCTAGATCGACAGGCGATCTGGAGCGGCCGCTCGAATTTCGTCAATAAGATGAGATAATCCAGCTTAACATCTGGATCGCCTCGCCTTCCGGGATAGCGGCTCGCAGCCTCAGCCGCTGCAGGTCGTCTTGCCGCATTTGCGGACGGCGTCGATCTTCTGCTTCAGCGCCGCCTGGCCGACCGCGCCGAACACCACCTCGTCGCCGACGATGAAGGCCGGGGTGCCGGTCAGGCCGAGCCGGTCGCCGAGCGCGACCGTCTGCTCGATCACCGCCCGCGTCGCCGGAGCATCCATCTCCTTCTTGATGCGCTCGATGTCGGCACCGGCGTCCTTGGCGATCTCCAGCGCCTTGGCGCCGTTGATGCGGCCCTTGGTCGCCATCAGCTTGAGGTGGAAGTCCCAGTATTTCTGGCCCTGGAGCTGGTTCTTGACCGCGATCGCGACCCGGCTCGCCTCGACGGAGTCCGGTCCGAGAATCGGGAAGTCCTTGATCACGACCTTGAGCTTGGGATCGTCCTTGGCGAGCGCACGGACGTCTTCCATCGCCCTTTTGCAGAAGCCGCAATTGTAATCCATGAACTCGACCAGGGTGACGTCGCCCTGCGGATTGCCGGCGATGACCGAGGTCGCGGGATCGGTCAGGCTGGCCTTCTCGGCAGCAAGCGCGTTGCGCTGCGCTTCGACCTGCGCGACCTGATTGCGCTTCTCGAGCTCGACCATCGCCTCCTGGATCAGCTCCGGATTCTTGAGCAGCGTCTCCTTGATCAGCTCGACCACGGCCGTGCGTTGCTCGGCCGAGAGCCCCTGGGCCTGGGCCTGGGCCGGCGCGACGGCGACGCCGAGCGCACAGGCGGCAATGCCGGCGAGCGCCAGACGGCGCAGCGAAGAGAAGATCATGACGACGGTCCTTTCCAGAGCGCGACTCGGCGCACTATCGGTGTTTGTCGGGAGGAACATACCCGACCATGTCACGGGCGCGCAGTGCCCCAGGCCACTCCTGCGGCAATTTGGCCAAGACCCGGCCCGCTTTCGTATGAGCGATCATCGTCCTTGGCAAAACACGGGGGATTGAAGGCGAAGGGGCTGCATGACCTGGCGATCCTTCTCCTCCGCGGGCGCGGCAGCGTCAATTCACAGCTTTGCCAGCGGAGCGACCCTGCGTTCCTGCAACAGGATCGTGATCCTGCCATGGCAAAGCGCGAAAAGGCTTGTCGCGCCCGCAAGGCAGGGCGACAGATAACGCGCAACCGCAAGAGGTCGTCATGTCGAAGCTGCTGATCCCTGCCCTCGCCCTCGGGCTAGCCCTGCCGCTCTTCGCGACCGCGACCCCTGCGGCGGCCCAGAGCTGCGAGGACCTCTGGTACCAGCGCAACGAAATCTACAAGGCCCAGGGCTACTGCTTCCGCACCCAGCGCGGCATCAGTGCTTTCGGCAATGCCGGCTGCCAGTACGACAATGTCGAGGACGTGCCGCTCTCGGCGACCCAACGCCGCGTCGTCGCCGACATCCAGCGCGCCGAGCGCACGAGCCGCTGCCCGCGCTGAGGCGTTTCTTGCTTCGTTTCAAGCGATTTCGACTGGTTTGAGTCGTTATTGCGAGCGAAGCGAAGCAATCCAGGGGACGTAGAGCGCGGCCGGCCCTGGATTGCTTCGTCGGCTGACGCCTCCTCGCAATGACGATTCTACTCGGTATGAAAGTGCTTCCGGCTTATCGGACCACTGCTAGCTCGCCGCCTGGAAACGGACCTCGCCCTCGTTCAGGAAACAGGTCTTGCTGAACAGCGAGAGATCCAGCGGGTTCGGCAGGCGGATGTCGCTAAGGTCCGGACAGGGCTTCGTCGCCGGATCGTAGGAGCGGTCGATCTGCGAGATGAAGGCCAGGATCACGCCCCTCTCCTGGGCGAAGACCCTGAGCGCACGGATCTGGACCATCAGCTCGGGATTGCCGCGCTTCTGGTCGAGCAGTTGCAGATAATCGACGATCGCCAGCGTGCCCCGTGGCGCCTCGGCCAGCGAGCGCATGATGTGACCGGCGCTGATCGCGTCGGAATCGTCGAAGCCGAACAGTGCCTCGAATTGCGCCGGATCGGCGCCGAGCGCCCGGAAACGACCGAGCACATCCTTCGCCGTGTACTCCAGCGTGAAGAACACCGCCCGGCGGCCCGCCTTCATCGCCTCCATGGCGAGCCTGAGGCTGAGCAGCGTCTTGCCGTGCCCCGGCCGCGCGCCGATCAGCAGCAGGTCTCCGGGCACCAGGCGGGCGAACAACTCATCGGCCGAAAGCGAATTGGCCGATTTGGCCGCGAGCAGACTCCAGGCGCCAAAACCTTCGCCGATGGCGACGCGGTCGAGCGCGAGATGGAGCGGGATACCTTCCTGGCGCGACAACGCCTTGGCCTGGCGCTTCAGTCGATAGACGGGTGCGGTGAGCTTCATCGATGACCTCCTGATGCGAGCCGTTTCCGCAACCCCTCCTTATGCGCAGCGCTCGAACAGTCGGTTCGACGATCGGATAGACCCTGCACGGCAACGTGCTTCCCGATTGGAGGGAGGAGGCGCGGGCAGCGCCTAGAATCAGATCATAACCGATGCCGCCCGTGCCGTCGCCTCATGCCGATCCCAATTGAAGCCGCGCAGATGCTCGACCAGGGCGCGCAGCTTCGGCGCCACGGTACGCCGGCTCGGATAATAGAGATAGAAGCCCGCAAAATACGGGCAGAACTCCTGCAGCAGCGGCTCCAGCTCGCCGCGCGCGATCGCCGGGCGAAAGCTCTCTTCCATGCCGAAGGTGATGCCGACGCCCGCGACCGCGAGCTTGATCATCAACGCCATGTCGCTGGTGGTGATCTCCGGCGCGACGGCGACGCTGAACTCCTTGCCATCCTCGGCGAACTCCCAGCGATAGGGCGGCAGCTTCGGCCCCGGCCGCCAGCCGATGCAGCGATGCGCCGCCAGCTCGCGCGGATGCTCCGGCACACCGAAGCGCTCGCGATAGCTCGGCGCACAGACGGCTAGCTGGCGCTCCGCGCCGCCGATCGAGACGGCGATCATGTCCTGCTCGATGACCTCGCCCAGCCTGACCCCGGCATCGTAGCCGGCGGCGACGATGTCGAACTCCTCGTCAGTCACCGTGATATCGAGCTCGACCTCCGGATTGGCCGCGGCGAAGCCGGCGAGGAACGGCCCCGACAGGAAGCGCTCGGCAATCGACGACACCGCGAGGCGCAGGCGCCCGCGCGCACCGGCGCGCAGATCCCGCGTCGCCTCGACGGCGGCGCGCAGGTCGGACAGCGCGGGGCCGAGGTCGGAGAGGAGGCGCTCGCCCGCCTCGGTCAGGCTGACGCTGCGCGTGGTGCGCTGCACGAGCGCGATGCCGAGCCGCTCCTCCAGCTTCCTGATCGTCTGGCTGACGGCCGAGCGCGTGACGCCGATACGGCCCGCCGCGCCGCGAAAGCTCCGTTCCTCGGCAACGAGCGCGAACACAGCGAGGGCGTTGAGGTCCATCTCCATTGGTTAGTAAAACTCTCCAGACTGGAAAGAAATAGGCGGCTTATCGCGACAATGGCCTGCTCCTAGCTTTCGGGCAACCGCACTGACGCGGTTCCACCGAACACCAGACGGAGACGGATATGGCTCTCGACAAGGTCGTCCTCATCACCGGCGCCTCCAGTGGGATCGGCGCCGGCATCGCCCGCGAGCTCGCGGCAGCCGGAGCGAAACTGATGCTCGGCGCGCGCCGCACCGACCGGCTCGACGCACTCGCAGAAGAGATCGCGGCGAAGGGCGGCGAGGTCCGCACCCGCCGGCTCGACGTCACCGATCGCGCCGACGTCGCGGCCTTTGCCGACGCAGCGCGCGAGGCCTTCGGCCGCGTCGACGTCATCGTCAACAACGCCGGCATCATGCCGCTCTCGCTGATGGCCTCGCTGAAGGTCGACGAGTGGGACCGGATGATCGACGTCAACATCAAGGGCGTGCTCTACGGCATCGCCGCCGTGCTGCCGGGGATGGTCGCGCGCGGCTCCGGCCAGATCGTCAACATCGCCTCGATCGGCGCACTCGCCGTTTCGCCGACGGCCGCCGTCTACTGCGCAACGAAATACGCCGTGCGCGCGATCTCGGACGGCCTGCGCCAGGAACACGCCGAGCTGCGCGTCACCTGCATCCATCCCGGCGTGGTCGAGAGCGAGCTCGCCGAGACCATCACCGATCCGGCCGCGGCAGAGCTGATGCGCAGCTATCGCGCCATCGCGCTCCAACCGGACGCGATCGGCCGCGCGGTGCGTTTCGCGATCGAGCAGCCGGACGATGTCGACGTCAACGAGATCGTCATCCGTCCCACTGCCACCCGCTGAGGAGGAACACCATGACCATGTCGATGCGGTCCCCGTTGCGCGCCGCAGCCACGGCCTTCGCCATCGCGGTGATGCCCGCTCCTTCCATCGCGGAGTCGAGCGAGGAGCGCCGCAAGCGCGGCGAGGCCGTCGTGCGCAGCCTGAACAATGGCGCGCCGCAGCAGGCGCTGGAACACATGCGGCCGGAATTCCCCTTCCTCACCGAGGCGACCGAGGCCTATGCGCTCGGCGATGTCTGGTCGCGGCCCGGCCTCGACAGCCGGACGCGCCAGCTCGCCGCGGTGGCGGCGTTCGCGGCGACCGGCCAGACCGCCTTCATGAAGGTGCACGCCAGCTACGCCCTCAACATCGGCGTGCCCGAGGAGCAGTTGAAGGAGATCGTCTACCTGATCACCGTGCCGGCCCGCATCTCGCGGGCGATCGCGGCCTCCCAGACACTGTCGGAGCTCTTCGCCGAGCGACGCAAGCAGTGAGGCGAACGATCATGACCCGCTTGCTCGTGAACGCCTTGCTGCTGCTGGCCGCCGGCGTCGGCCTTGCCACCACGACCATCAAGACCGGACCAGAAGGACTTACCCGCATGACTATTGCCCGAGCCGCGGCAGCAGAGAGCCCGCAGACCCACCCCTATGTCGGCATGTGGGTCACCGCCGACGGCAATGTCCGGCACAACCTCCTGCCGAACGACCGCTATGATGAGGCACGCGGCAATCGCGATAGCGCCTATCGCGGCCGCTACAAGGTCACCGGCAGCTATATCGAGTACTGGGACGACACCGGCTTCACCGCCGACGGCACCTTCGTCGATGCGGATACGCTGCATCATGGCGGCATGATCCTGCGCCGCCGCCCCTGACATGAGGTGTCGAAGTTGCCGCGCATTTGTTGTGGATGCGGCAACCGGCAGCACCAGCGTGCTCGCGCCCGCGTGCTAGACCACCCCGCTCGCTCGTCCCGCTCCGGGGCGGGCCGCGGGGACCTCAAGGCGACACGCTGGCTGGCATGAAGACGGGCATCGACATGGGGTCGACGCGCAGCGGCGAGCCCGCTGAGCTCGACCTCGCCGAACTGCTGGCGACGCGGCTCCTGGTCCAGGGCAATTCCGGCTCGGGCAAGTCGCATCTGCTGCGCCGCCTGCTCGAGCAGAGCGCGCCGCTGGTCCAGCAGGCCATCATCGATCCCGAGGGCGACTTCGTCTCGCTCGCCGACCAGTTCGGCCATGTCGTGGTCGACGGTACGGCGAGCCCGGTCGAATTGCAGAAGATCGCGCTACGCGTGCGCCAGCACCGCGTTTCGGTGGTGCTCAACCTCGAGGAACTCGACGCCGACGAGCAGTTGCGCGCCACCGCCGCCTTCCTCGGCGGGCTGTTCGAGATCGACCGCGCCCACTGGTATCCGATGCTGGTCGTGGTCGACGAAGCGCAGCTCTTCGCGCCGGTCATGGCGGGCGAGGCCTCGGACGAGGCGCGGCGCCAGTCGCTCGGCGCGATGACGAACCTGATGTGCCGTGGCCGCAAGCGCGGGCTCGCCGGTGTGATCGCGACGCAGCGCCTCGCCAAGCTCGCCAAGAATGTCGCGGCGGAAGCCTCGAACTTCCTGATGGGCCGCACCTTCCTCGACATCGACATGCAGCGCGCCGCCGATCTGCTCGGCATGGACCGGCGGCAGGCCGAGATGTTCCGCGATCTCGAGCGCGGCCAGTTCGTCGCGCTCGGTCCGGCACTGTCGAAGAAGCCGCTGCCGGTCAGGATCGGCCCGGTCGCCTCGGTCGATCGCGGCGGCGCGCCGGGCCTTTTACCCTTGCCCGATCAGGCGCCGGAAGATGCCAGCAAGCTGATCTTCACCGCCGGCGAAGGCGAGGCCGCCCCTGCCCCTTGGCCGCGTCAGCCGCGGCCGCGGGCTGCGGTGGCGCCCGAGATCATCCGCCGCATCGAGACCCATCAGCCGGTGCCGCCGCCCGAGCCCGAGATCGAGATGGACCCGGCCGAGCGCGCGGCGGCGCTGGTCGAGATCCTGAACGAACTGCTCGACGATCCCGAAGCGCGCGACCGTCCGGTCGCCGTACTCTACCAGGACTTCACCGTGCGCTGCCGGATGCGCCGCGTCAGCGGGCCGGAGACCGGGCTGGACGCCTTCCGCAAGCGCCTCGCCGTCGCCCGCGCCGGAGCGAGCGAAGCGGTATTATCGTCGGAGGCCTGGGAAAAGGCGCTGACGGCGGCCGAGACGCTGCCGGAAGACCTGCACGGGCTCTTCCTGTTCATCGCCCGTAGCGCGATCGAGGGGGCGCCCTGCCCGTCCGATGCCGAGCTGGCCGAGGCCTATGGCAGCCATTCGCCGAGCCGGGCGCGCCGCCTGATCGGCTACATCGAGGAGCGCGGCCTCCTCGTCTGCCATGTCGACTTCCGCGGCCAGCGCACGCTCGCGCTGCCGACCCTCGGCGTCGAGACCGCGCCAGGCCTCGCCTCGCCACTGGTCAAGGGCCTGCCGCCGCGGCGCGCGCGGGGGTGAACGCGCCGTCTTTCCGGGGCAGGCCGATAGGCCTGAGCCCGGAACCCATAACCGCGAACCGAGCAGAACAGGGCGCGGCGCTCGCTGCGCCCTTTCGCTCACCCCATGTTCATGGGTTCCGGGCTCGCCGCTACGCGGCGCCCCGGAATGACGGATGAGCTCAATGCCCCTTGCTGGTGCCGCTGAGGGTCATCCGGTCGACCCAGGCGATGCCGAGCGCCGAGACGATGAAGATGGTGTGGATCAGCGTCTGCAGCAGCACGCCCGTGGTCGTGTAGTTCGTCGCCGTCGGCCCGCCGATGTTGCCGGCCTCGATGAAGGTCCGCAGCAGGTGGATCGACGAGATGCCGATGATCGCCATGGCGAGCTTGATCTTGAGCACCGAGGCGTTGACGTGGCTGAGCCATTCCGGCTGGTCGGGATGGTTCTGCAGCCGCAAGCGCGAGACGAAGGTCTCGTAGCCGCCGACGATCACCATGATCAGCAGGTTCGAGATCATCACCACGTCGATCAGGCCGAGCACGACCAGCATGATCTGCTGCTCGCTGAAATCGAAGGCGTGGGCGACCAGGTGCCAGAGTTCCTTCAGGAACAGGAAGACATAGACGCACTGCGCCACGATCAGGCCGAGATAGAGCGGCACCTGCAGCCAGCGCGAGGCGAAGATCACCATCGGCAGCGGCTTCAGCGGCGCGTTGGCGGGAAGGTCGGATGGATCAGCGGTGGCCATAGGGCTCCCAGTCGGGTTGATGCGTGCGTCAAGGGTTAGCCAGATGGGACCGAAAACGGCGCCATGCAACCCGGTTCGCGCCTCCTGCCCGAGGAATTTGTTGAAATTCCGCCGTGTTTTGCGTCTACTTCCGACGCTGAGGTCACAGCTTCGGGCGCTATCGCTAAGCGCGCCCGGCAAATCCTCCCATCCGGGAGGGAAAAGGAGTTCGAGATGATCAGGACGACGATGATCGCCGCCGCGCTTGCGGGCGGTTTCGCCCTCGCCACGCCGGCGGCCGCCGCGCCGCTTGCGCCCGCTGCGGCCGCAGTTGCCACCGCCGGCACGACCAATCTCGTCGAGCAGGTGCAGTATCGCCGCTATTACGGCCCGCGCTATGGCTATCGCGGCGGCTATTACGGCCGGGGCTATCGCTATAATCGCGGCGCAGCCGTCGGTGCCGGCATCGCCGCCGGTGCACTCGGCGCTCTCGCCGCCGGCGCCCTGCTCGCGCCCGGTCCGGTCTATGCCGCACCGCCGCCGCCCGTCTACGTAGCGCCGGCGCCCGTCTACGCCGCGCCGGATGGAGATGCGATCGCTTATTGCTCGCGCCGCTTCCGCACCTACGACCCCGAGACGGGAACCTATATCGGCTCGGGCGGCGTGGTCCGCGCCTGCCCGTAAGCGCCGGGCACTTCGGACCGCTTCGAGGCCTCTCCGCAGGGAGAGGCCTTTTTAATGAATGGATCGCGCTGACCGCGCCCATGTCCTCGACACCGGCATTACCTGACCACCAGGACGGGAACGGCACTATTGGAGAGCACCTCCGAGGTCTGGCTGCCGAGTAGAAGACGGCGAATCCCGCGTCGGCCGTGTGAGGCCATGACGATGAGGCCGCAATGGCGGTTGCTGGCCGTTTCGACGATCGCCTCGGCGGGGTGAGCCTCGGGAACATGAACAGTCTCGGCGTCGACGCCCAGCCGATCCGCCGCGGCTTTGGCATCGGCCAGTGTCTGCTCGGCCGCATTCTTCTGTCTTGCCTGATACTCCGCCGTTTCCATCGGCGGAGGCGCCCACCCGACACCGGCGGCGGCACCTGCATAGATCGGAAAGGGCTCTGTCACCGTGACGATGGTGACCTTGGCGCCAACGCTCTTGGCCAAGGCCAGGCCATGATTCACGCCCTTCTGGGCAACTTCCGATCCGTCTGTGGATATGAGAATTTGCTTGTACATGGTCGGCTCCATCTATCCGTGCCGCCGTCGGCCCGAAGCTCGCATCGGTGGGTTAAACGGTATGGATTGGCCAACAAGCAGGCCTGCCCAGACCGCGCTGGCAAATCCGTGCTCCTCGCGCCGGCCCCGCAGGCGGGTCTAGCGCCGCCGCCCGTAGCCGCCTCCCTGATGTGGCGTTGGTTTGATTTGAGGCAAACGCAAGCTCTTTCGTTTGGAGTACAATCTACCGGATGCTCCCTCATTCGGAGGTCGCCCATGAAAACGACAATCGAGCACGGGCCGGAATCCTGCAGGTCGGATCCACCCACGTTCACGATCGAGACAGTTGAAGACTATGCGCTCGCGACGCACCGCATCAAGGCGCTCTCGGTGCAGGATGGAAGCACCTACCGCGAGTTGATGGCGCTCAAGGACGCGGTCCGCGTCTGGGAGTTGAACCATCCGGGCACCGGACCGGACCTGCAATCGGATGCTGAGAACGCTCGCACCGTTTCGAGCAGCCGCAGGGACTAAAAATGCGCCGACGTCGCCCCCGCGAGCGGGCAAGCTACCCGCCTTCCGGTTGGGGCCAGCAAGTGATGTCGCCTCTTCGGTGAGGCTGCTGACTTGCCTTGGCGGTCGCCTGGGTTCTTATGGTGCGGCACTTGCAGAATCCGGAGTCGGCCCCGTGCGCATCGCCACCTGGAACGTCAATTCGATCCGCCAGCGCCTGACGCATGTGCTCGCCTTCCTCAAGGAGGCCGAGCCCGACGCGCTCTGCCTGCAGGAATTGAAATGCGTCGATGCCGATTTCCCGCGCACCGAGATCGAGGAGGCCGGCTGGCAGGTCGCGATCCACGGCCAGAAGGGCTTCAACGGCGTCGCCATCATCTCGCGCAGCAAGCTCGAGGATATCAGACGCGGCCTGCCGGGCGATGATGGCGACGAGCAGGCGCGCTATCTCGAAGGCGTGCTGCCGCATGGCGACGGCGTGGTGCGGCTGGCCTCGATCTACCTGCCCAACGGCAACCCGCCGAATACAGAGAAATACCCCTACAAGCTCGCCTGGATGGAGCGGCTCGCGGTGCACGCCAAGGGGCTGCTGGCGCATGAGGAGCCGCTGGTGCTCGCCGGCGACTACAATGTCATCCCCGAGCCGCGCGATGCGCGCGATCCCGCCGCCTGGACCGGCGATGCGCTCTTCCTGCCGCCGACCCGCACCGCCTTCCGCAAGCTGCAGAGCCTCGGCTTCACCGAGGCTTTGCGCGCCACCACCGACGCGCCCGGCCTGTACACCTTCTGGGATTATCAGGCCGGCGCCTGGCAGCGAAACAACGGCATCCGCATCGACCATCTGCTGCTTTCGCCGCAGGCGGCCGACAAGCTCGGCGCCGTCTCGATCGCCAAGCATGTCCGCGGCTGGGACAAGGCGTCGGATCATGTGCCGGTGCTGATCGAGCTGAACTGAGCATGCTGAAGGTCATCGCCCAGGACTTCATCAGGCTCGAAAGCGTCGAGCTGGTGAAGCCGCTCTACCGGGAACTGGTCGAGAAGACGCGGGCTGAGCCGCTCTGCCTCGCCTATGATCTCTTCATCGACCGGAAGGATCCCGGGCATTTCGTCTTCGTCGAGCAATGGCCGGACCAGGCGGCACTGGACGCCCATTGCCGGAGCGAGCATTTCACGCGGCTGGTCCCGCTGATCAACCAGCACCAGCGGCAGGACTGCATCGTCACACTGATGGATGCGTTCGAAGCCTAGGCAGGGCTGGCTTCGGGCGGCGCGGCTATTGCGGCGAGCCCCGCTTTATTCCGTCCTTGATGAACACCCGGAATGGCGTCGTGCCGCTGGCGCTGCCATCGGCCGAGCGCCATTTGCCGTTCATGCAGAGCACACCACCTTGCGTCTCGGCCGCCTCGAACTCGATCAGGTTGTGATAGGTCGTCCCGTTCGGCTCGACGGCACGGAACTTCGTCGTGCATTTGCCGCCGGAGACCACCGGATCATAGTCATGGATCATGATCCCGCCGCCGCCCGTGCTCGGAAACGGGTTGGTCAGCGGGGACCAGTCGTCAAAGCTTTCCTGGGCTCCAGCGCCGTGGATGGCGAGCGCGGTACACGCTGCGATGAAGCTGAAGAATGCGGCGTCGCGCATGGCAAAGCCTCCAAGGTCCGATAACCTCGGCTACGTGGCCTGACAGTGCTTGGATGCAGTCGCGCACGCATCGGACCGAAAAGTGGAATCCACTTTTCGGAAGAATCCGATGCTAAAACTATGTGATAGATCATCGTGATCGCGTCCATTCGGACGCGCGATGATCTAGCGCCGCTCGGCGCGGCCCTGCTGGCGCTCGACCAGTGCCAGTGCGGCCGTCCTGTCGTTTGCGCTCGCGCTGGCGAAGGCGGCGTCGTAGCGCTCGACGATCCAGGTCTCGCGGGTGGTGTCGGCGCCTTCGCGAGCGAGCGCCAGCCACATCAGCCCGATGATCGGGTGGCGCGGCACGCCATCGCCGCCACGCAGCAGCATGTCACCGAAGACGGCGCGTGCCGGGGCATGGCCCTTCTCGGCCGCGAGCTTCATCCAGCGCGCCGCCTGGCGCGGATCGCGCGAGACGCCGGTGCCGTTGAGATAGAGCCGGGCGAGATTGTACTGGCCGTCCGGGTCGCCGAAATAGGAGGCGGCGTAGTGGAACATGTCGAAGGCGCGATCGGGATTGGGCTTCACATAGCTGCCCTTGATCCCGTCGAGGAAATAGCCGCCGAGCGCGACGAAGGCCGCCGCGACGATGCGTCCGTCAGAGGTGCCTGGGATTTCGTCGGCATTCTCGTCCGCGATCTTCGAGAAATACTCGAAGGCCTTGAGATCGTTGGTGGGTACGCCATCGCCGCTGGCATAGACCCGGCCGAGCTTGAACTGCGCCGCCAGATGGCCTTGGGCCGCAGCATATTCGAGCGCCTTGACCGCCCCGGCCTGATCGCCGGCGGTCGAATCGCGCATCCAGGCCTTCAGCGCATCGCGGGCGCTGCTGAACGGAGCGATCGGCAACGCGGTATGTGCGGCAGGTCCGCTCGGAGCGGGTGCGATCGCGCCACGGCCGGGAGCAAGCGGTACCGGTGCAGCGAGACCCTGCGACTCCGGCTCCGGCAGCGCGATGCCTGGAATCGGGCGTGGCGGCACTGGCATGCGCTCTGCGGCTGCGTCCTGCGCCCAGACTGCCTGCTGGCAGCCCAGAGCGAGCAACGCTCCGGCAATGATGGCGTCAGATATCCGCATAGCACTGTATCTCGGCTGCGCCTCCCGGATGGGTGACGGCGCCGCCCTTGGCGGAACCGACCGTCTGCGCGTATTTCCAAAGCGCGCCCGACGTGTAGTCCGTCTTGCGCGGCGTCCAGGCCTTACGACGCTCCTCAAGTTCGGCATCAGAAAGGCGGACTGCGAGCTTTCCTGTGATCGCGTCGAGCTCGATGATGTCGCCGTCGCGGATCAGGCCGATCGGACCGCCGACAGCAGCCTCGGGGCCAACATGGCCGACGCAGAAACCGCGCGTCGCGCCCGAGAAACGGCCATCGGTGATGAGCGCCACCTTGTCGCCCATGCCCTGGCCATAGAGCGCCGCCGTGGTCGACAGCATCTCGCGCATGCCGGGGCCGCCCTTCGGCCCCTCATAGCGGATGACCAGGACGTCGCCGACCTCGTATTCGCGTTTGCTGACGCAGGCGAAGGCGTCTTCCTCGCAATCGAAGCAGCGCGCCGGCCCGGTGAAGACGAGCTGCTCGGGCGTCATCCCGGCGATCTTCACGATCGCGCCCTCCGGCGCCAGATTGCCGACGAGGCCGACGACGCCGCCATTGTCGGAGAGCGGCTTGTTCGCCGGACGGATCACGTCCTGCTCATCGTTCCATTTCACCGAGGCGAGGTTCTCGGCGATGGTGCGGCCGGTGACCGTCATGCAGTCGCCGTGCAGGAAGCCGTGGTCGAGCAGGGTCTTCATCAGCAGCGGAATGCCGCCGACCTCGAACATGTCCTTGGCGACGTATTTCCCGCCCGGCTTCAGATCGGCGATATAGGGCGTCTTCTTGAAGATCTCGGCGACGGCGAACAGGTCGAAGTCGATGCCGCATTCATGCGCGATCGCCGGCAGGTGCAGCGCGCCATTGGTCGAGCCGCCGGAAGCGGCGACGACCATGGCGGCGTTCTCCAGCGCCTTGCGGGTGACGATGTCGCGCGGCCGGATGTTCCGGGCGATCAGCTCCATCACCATCTCGCCGGCGGTGTAGCAGAAGGCGTCGCGGACATCGTAGGGCGCCGGCGCGCCGCAGCTATAGGGCAGCGCCAGGCCGATCGCCTCGGCGACCGTCGCCATGGTGTTGGCGGTGAACTGGGCGCCGCACGAGCCGGAGGACGGGCACGCGACCTCCTCGAGCTCCTTCAGGTCCTCGTCCGACATCGCGCCGACCGAGTGCTTGCCGACGGCCTCGAACACGTCCTGGACCGTGACCGGCCGGCCCTTGAAATTGCCGGGCAGGATCGAGCCGCCATAGATGAAGATCGACGGCACGTTGAGGCGCACCATCGCCATCATCATCCCGGGCAATGACTTGTCGCAGCCAGCGAGCCCGACCAGCGCATCATAGCAATGGCCGCGCATCGTGAGTTCGACCGAGTCGGCGATGACCTCGCGCGAAGCCAGCGACGACTTCATGCCCTGGTGGCCCATGGCGATGCCGTCGGTCACGGTGATCGTGCAGAACTCGCGCGGCGTCCCGCTGGCCGAGGCGACGCCCTTCTTCACGGCCTGGGCCTGGCGCATCAGCGAGATATTGCAGGGCGCGGCCTCGTTCCAGCAGGAGGCGACGCCGACAAAGGGCTGCGCGATCTGCTTCGCGGTCATGCCCATCGCGTAATAATAGGACCGATGCGGCGCACGGGCCGGCCCGACACTGACATGCCGGCTGGGCAACTTCGATTTATCGAAAACGCGCGCGTCCATGCAAACTCTGTCCCGCCACCCCACCTGGCGGGCGCCAGATGTGCCACGCTGTTGCCCGCCGGTGCAATCATCTGCCCCGAGGCGGCATGCGAAGCACTTTTCTGCTCCGCACCCTGCCCGATGGGGCTTAATTCTTCCGTATCTCAGATAGTTACTGAAGTTCGCAGCTGGGGCCGCTTTGTGGCGGCTTCGCGGCAATCGTGGCGGCCTGTAGGGCCAGCACTGCAATAGCTGCCGATGTTGTAGAAATGTCACGAATTTTAGGGATCGCGGCGGGACACGCAATGAACCTCGCCGCAACCCCGGCGCGCATCCGTTCGACGGTGTCCGGTCACGATCCCGGCACCACCGTAGACGCCGGATGACGCATTCATGATGGGCTGGGAGAACCCCTGTAGACTCGGCATTCGCGCCAGCTCGCACCGGACCAGGTACACCTCGCCCAAGGCCTTGGAATCTTGCGACTTTTGAAGCACCAGACTGCCGGATCTGACATTCGATCCTTGTATCTCGCGGCTCAGCTTAGAATTTGTATAATCAAGATGCAGTTTAGAAAGAATACAACACATTGAAACAAAAGGGATATTACCTTGACCACCTTCGCCTGCCGCTCTACCGCTCCGGCCGATATGGCTGATTTCAGAGCCCCCGCCCGAAGGAGCGAAACATGACCATCAAGACCGCGCTCGTCACGACAGCCCTGGCCTCCTGCCTGCTGGCCGCCCCGGCCCTTGCGCAGAGCGTCAACCTCTACACGACGCGCGAGCCGGCCCTGCTCAATCCGGTCATCGAGGCTTTCACCAAGGACACCGGCATCAAGGTCAACGCGGTCTTCCTCAAGGATGGCCTGCAGCAGCGTATCCAGGCCGAGGGCGCCAACAGCCCGGCCGACGTGATGCTCGTCGTCGATGTCGGCGAGATCCAGGCTGCGGCCGATGCCGGCATCACCCAGCCGGTGCAGTCGGCGCTCGTCGACAAGACCGTTCCGGCCGCGCTGCGTGGCGCCGGCAACAATTGGGTCACGTTGACCCAGCGCGCCCGTATCGTGGTCGTCTCGAAGGACCGGGTGAAGCAGGACGCGATCACCTATGACGAGCTCGCCGATCCCAAGTGGAAGGGCAAGTTCTGCATCCGCGCCGGCCAGCACCCCTACAACAACGCCTTCTTCGCGGCCTATCTCGCCCGCAACGGCGCCGAGAAGACCGAGGCCTTCCTCAAGGCGGTCAAGGCGAACACCGCCCGCAAACCCGGCGGCGGCGACCGTGACGTCGCCCGCGACATCCTCTCGGGCCAATGCGACATCGCCATCATCAACACCTACTATATCGGGCTGATGAGCAAGGCGACGAACGAGCAGAAGGGCTGGTACGAGGCGATCAAGCCGCTGAAGACCACCTTCACCGGCGGCGGCACCCATGTGAACGTCTCGGCCGCAGCGATCGCCAAGAACGCGCCGAACAAGGACGGTGCCGTCAAGCTGATCGAGTACATGCTCAGCGAGAAGGCGCAGACCCTCTATGCCGACGGCAATTTCGAATACCCGGTCAACCCCGACGTCAAGGAAGCCGCGGCGGTGAAGCTGCTCGGCGCGCTGACACCCGACACGACCCCGCTCGGCGACGTCGCCAAGAACCGCAAGGCCGCGTCCGAGCTCGTCGACAAGGTCGGCTTCGACAATTGAGCCTGAACGCATCCGCGACAGCTGCAGAACGGCCGCCAGCAACCCGCTGGCGGCCGTCGACGCGTCTGCTCTATGTCACGGTGGCTGCGGCGGGGCTGGTCGCGCTGCCGGTATTGGCGCTCGCTTTCACTGCATTGTCGCGCGAGGCGCTGACAGTCTGGCCGCATCTGACCGCCAACGTCTTGCCGGTTGCGCTCTGGAACACGGCCCTTCTGCTCGCCGGCATCGCCCTGTTCTGCGGGGCCGTCGGCACCGGCGCGGCCTGGCTGGTGACGCAATACGAATTTCCCGGCCGCCGCAGCCTGGAATGGCTGCTCGTGCTGCCGTTGGCTCTACCGACCTACATCACGGCTTACGTCTACGTTGAAATCCTCGGCTTCCAGGGGCCGTTCCAGAGCGCACTCAGGGCACTCACCGGCTGGCGCTCGCTGCGCGACTACTGGTTCCCGGACCCGCGCAACCTGCCGGGCGCGATCCTGATCCTCGGGCTCGTGCTCTACCCTTATGTCTATCTCAGCGTGCGCGCGCTCTTTGCCATGCAGAGCGCCGCGCTGATCGAATCCGCCCGCACGCTCGGAACCAGGCGCTGGCCGCTGTTCTGGCGCATCGGCCTGCCGATGGCCCGCCCCGCCCTCGCCGCCGGCCTCACGCTCGCTTTGCTCGAGGCGCTGAACGACATCGGCGCCAGCGAGTATCTCGGCGTCCGCTCTCTGACAATCTCGGTCTACACCACCTGGATCAATCGCGGCTCGCTGGCGGGCGCCACCCAGATCGCCTGCGTCATGCTGCTCGTCGTCGTCGGGCTGATGCTTGCCGAGGCGCGCACGCGCGGGGCGCGCCGTTTCACCCTGCCGGTGAAACGGCCCCGGCCGGTCGGGCGCATCCGGCTTTCAGGCGCCCGCGCCTGGATGGCGGCGCTGGCTTGCTTCCTGCCCGCACTGTTCGGCGCAGTGCTGCCATTCTTCTATCTGCTCGGGGAGCTGTGGCGCCGCGACCTCTTTGCCCAGGCCGATGCGGCGCTCTGGCGCGCGCTCGCCAACACCGTCTCGATCTCGGCGCTCTCGGCCGCACTGATCGTGGCCATCGGTATCGGCATCGCCGCAGCGCTGCGGCTCGGGCGCGAGCACGCCCTGCCGGCCCTCGCCCGCATCGCCTCGCTCGGTTACGCCTTGCCGGGAACGGTGCTGGCACTCGGCCTGCTGGTGCCGCTCGCAGCCTTCGACAACCTCGTCGCCGATGCGAGCCGCACGCTCCTGGGCACGAGCCCTGGCCTGCTGCTGCTCGGTTCCGGCACGGCGCTGGTCATCGCCTATCTGGTGCGCTTCCTGACCATCGCGGTGAACGGCGTCGAAAGCGGCTATGCCCGGATCTCGCCGCGCATCGACGACGCGGCGCGCTCGCTCGGCGCGAACAGGCACGAGCTCCTGCACCGGCTGCATTGGCCGCTCATGCGTCCTGCCATCGCCGCCGCCGCCCTGCTCGTCTTCGTCGACTGCATGAAGGAGCTGCCGGCGACATTGCTGCTGCGCCCGCTCAACTTCGACACGCTCGCCACGCTGGTCTATGGCCACGCCGCCCGCGGCGTGTTCGAGGATGGCGCCCTGGCGGCACTGCTGATCGTGGCGATCGGCATCTATCCGGCGTTGAGGCTCGCCCGAGCCGGCGAACAGCTACCGGCCGCGCGGGAAAATTGAAATGTTTCCCCGGCTTTGCGATCCTTGCCCGGCGCGCTGAACTCGACATTCGTAGAATGGGAGGCTAAACCCTTGCCGCGCGACATATATCGGCCGCCTCAAGCCGATTCGGCCGCGATATCAGGTTGCTGCCTGACGACGACCCCTCCGCCGTCGGGCCGATGAAGGCCAAACGCCAGGCCATGTCACGACGCACACTCTTCCTCGGCCTCGCCGCCGCTGCGTTGCTGCTCGTCCTCGGGCTGCGGCCGTGGAATCTTGCGCTGTCGCAAGTCGAGCGTTCCGTCATCGCCGGCATCGAGGCTCGGACCGGCCTCAAGGTGACGGCGCTGCGCCGCGCCGAGATCGCCTTTCTGCCGCTGCCCCGGATCAGCCTATCGGATGTGAGCTTCGCCGATCCCCAGGGGGTGTTGTCCGGCAAGGCGGCGCGCCTGCGTGCCAGAGCCCGGCTGCTGTCGCTGATCGGCGGCCAGCTCGATTTCGACCGCATCGACCTCGTCGCCCCCGAGCTCGATCTCGCCGTCGCGGACACCGGCGGCAGCTACGCCGAGTGGCAGAACCGCGCGCTGGGTTATCTCACCCGGCTCGAGAGCCAAACGCGGCTCGTCCTAACCTCCGGCAGCGTCATGGTCCGTGCGGGCGGCACGGTCCTGACCACGCTGCGCGACGTCAACGTCGTGATCGACGAGCGAACGGCGCAGGCGCCGGTCGCCCTCGCCGGCTCCTTCACCTGGCGCGGCGAAGCCACCAAGGTCGACCTGTTCTGGCCGGTGGCGGGCGAGCGGGCGCGCACTGCCTTCTCGATCGGCTCGCGCCTGATGAGCCTGCGGTTCAACGGCACGCACTCAGCCGCGCAGGGCGTCACCAATGGCCAGATCGAGTTCAGCACGAAGTCGCTCCCGGACGCCCTGGCCTGGGTCGGCTCGCGCCCGCGTATCGCCTCCCTGGTTCGCCAGGTCGAGCTGACCGCGCAGGCCCAGCTCAATCAGAACAGCGCCTCCCTCGACTCCGTCGTCGCGACTATCGATGGCGACCAGCTCGAAGGCGCGCTCAAGCTCGACGGCTCGATGCCGAGCTGGGCGCTCTCCGGCACGCTCGCCGGAGCCGAATTCGATCTTGGCCGCCTGCTCCGGCAGGCCGGGTTGCCGGCGCCTTCCGGAGGCAGCGATGCCGGTACCGCGCCACTCGAGTTCGACGGCTGGACGACCAACGATATCGATTTGCGCTTGTCGCTCGATTCCGCCCGGGTCGGCACTGCCCGTGTCCGCGATCTGGCGGCGCAGCTACTGATCCGAAAGGGCCGGTTCGAGGCCTCGCTCCTGCGCGCCGCCGCCTATGGCGGCTCGGCCCGCGCGCGCATTCTCGCCACACCGGTCGCGGCCGGCTCGGACGTCAAGCTGCAGCTCGGATTGGAGAAAGTGAACCTCGCGCTGGCGGCCGACGACCTGCCGGAGATTGCTCGCCTCAGCGGCACGGCAACCGGGCAGCTCGCTTTCGAAGGCGTCGGCGACAATGTGGAACAGGTGGTGAGCTCGCTGACCGGCCGGGCCAACCTGACGATCCGGCAGGGCGAGTTCCGCGGCATCGCCTTCCCGGATCTGCTGCGCAAGGCCGAGAAGCCACCGGCCTCCGCGCGCGACTGGCGCCAGGGCAAGAGCGCCTTCGAAACGCTGCAGCTTTCCGCGCTCGCCAATCTCGGCGTGGTCTACCTTACCGATACCCAGCTCGCCGGCTCCGGCTATGGCGTCGTCCTGAACGGCACCGCCGATCTCAGCCGGCGCTGGCTCGATCTCAACGGCGCCCTGAGTTCGACCACGACCTCGGCGCGCGTGCCGTTCGAGGTCCGCGGCCCCTTCTTCGGCGCCGCCTTCACCCCCGAGATCGACGCGATGCTGCGGACGCTGGGCCCGGCGATCCCACTGCTGCGCTGATACGCCCCCGACGTCATTCTCGGGCGAAGCGAAGCGCAGACCCGAGAATCTCAGGACGAGAAGGCGCTGATTGACGCCTCATGCTGCCTGAGATGCTCGGGTCAAGCCCGAGCATGACGTCACCTAGCGCGGCGGAGCTCGTAGGGAGGCGTCAAGCCTCCCCGGCCGACTCCTCGCCCCCACCGGTCTCACCTTCGACGGTCTCGCCCTCTTCGTCGGCCTCCTCGCCGATGCGCTCGACCGAGACGACCTTCTCGCCGTCACCCGTATTGAACACGGTAACGCCCTGGGTCGAGCGGCCGGCGATGCGGATGCGATTGTTCGGCCCGGCATCGACGGGCACCCGGATGACCTGGCCGCCATCGGTGACGAGCATGATCTGTTCCTTCTCCTCGGCCGGGAACGAGGCGACGAGCTTGCCGTTGCGCTCGTTGACCACCATGGCGACGATGCCCTTGCCGCCGCGCCCGGTGACCCGGTACTCGAAGGAGGAGCTGCGCTTGCCGTAGCCATTCTCCGAGAGGGTCAGGATGAACTGCTCGGCGGCGCCCATCTCGGCGTATTTCTCCTGGCCGAGATCGATGTCGCTGCCAGCATCCTCGGCATCGCCGTTCGTCACCGGCTCAACCATCTCGTCGCCCTCGCCGGTCAGCGCCTTGCGGGCGGCGGCGGCGCGCTTGAGATAGGCGGCGCGCTCGTCTGGCGTCGCGTCGAGATGGTGCAGGATCGCGAGCGAGATCACCTCGTCGCCCTCGGCCAGGTTGATGCCGCGCACGCCGGTCGAATCCCGGCCCTTGAAGACGCGCACTTCGGGGACGGCGAAGCGGATACACTGGCCGCCGGCGGTGGTCAGGAGCACGTCGTCATGCTCGGAGCAGATCTGCACATCGACGATGGAATCGCCCTCGTCGAGCTTCATCGCGATCTTGCCGTTGCGGTTGACCTGGACGAAGTCGGACAGCTTGTTGCGCCGGACATTGCCCGTCCTGGTCGCGAACATCACGTCGAGCCGCTCCCAGCTCTCCTCGTCCTCCGGCAGCGGCATCACCGTGGTGATGCGCTCGTCCTTGTCCAGAGGCAGCATGTTGTTGAGGAACTTGCCGCGCGCGTTCGGTGCCGAAAGCGGCAGCCGCCAGACCTTCTCCTTGTAGGCCTGGCCCAGCGAGGAGAAGAAGATGATCGGCGTATGCGTATCGGCGACGAAGAGGCGGGTGACGAAATCCTCCTCGCGCGTCGACATGCCAGAACGGCCCTTGCCGCCGCGCTTCTGCGCCCGGTAGGTCGAGAGCGGCACGCGCTTGATATAGCCGGCATGGCTGACGGTGACGACCATGTCCTCGCGGGCGATCAGGTCCTCGTCGTCGAGATCGGAACCCCAGTCCTGGATCACGGTGCGGCGCGGCGTGGCGAAAGCGGCCTTCACCTCGGCGAGCTCGGCCTTGATGATCTCCTGGATGCGGGCTCGCGAGCGCAGGATGTCGAGATAGTTCGAGATCTCCTTGGCGAGCTTCTCGAGTTCGTCGCCGATCTCGTCGCGGCCGAGAGCCGTGAGGCGGGCGAGGCGCAGCTCGAGGATCGCCTTGGCCTGTGCGTCGGAGAGACGGTAGGTCCCATCGGCGTTCATCGGGTGGCGCGGATCGTCGACCAGTGCGATCAGCGGCGCGATGTCCTCGGCCGGCCAGTCGCGCGCCATCAAGGATTCATGCGCCACGGCCGGGGTCGGCGCGGTACGGATCAGGCGGATCACTTCGTCGATATTGGCGACGGCGGTGGCGAGGCCGCAGAGCACATGGGCGCGCTCGCGCGCCTTGTTGAGCAGATAGCGCGTGCGCCGCGAGACCACCTCTTCGCGGAACTCGACGAAGGCGGCGATGAAGTCCTTGAGGTTCAGGATCTCCGGCCGGCCGCCGGTCAGCGCCACCATGTTGGCGCCGAACGAGGTCTGCAGCGGGGTGAAGCGGTAGAGCTGGTTCAGAACCACGTCGGCGACGGCGTCGCGCTTGATCTCGATGACGACGCGCACGCCCTCGCGATTCGATTCGTCGCGCAGGTCCGAGATGCCCTCGATCCGCTTCTCGCGGACGAGATCGGCGATCTTCTCGACCATCGTCGCCTTGTTCACCTGGTAGGGCACCTCGGTGACGATGATCGCCTCGCGCTCCTTGCGCAGCTCCTCGATATGCGTCTTCGAGCGCATCACGATCGAGCCGCGCCCGGTGTGATAGGCCGAATGGATGCCGCTGCGGCCCATGATCTGGGCACCGGTCGGGAAGTCCGGGCCGGGCACGATCTCGATCAGCTCGTCGATCGTGATCTCGGGATTCTCGATCAGCGCGATGCAGGCGTCGATGACCTCGCCGAGATTATGCGGCGGGATGTTGGTCGCCATGCCGACGGCGATGCCGCCGGCGCCGTTGACGAGCAGGTTCGGAAAGCGCGCCGGCAGGACCGTCGGCTCATGCTCCTTGCCGTCATAGTTCGGCTGGAAGTTGACCGTGTCGAGGTCGAGGTCCTCGAGCAGCGGCATCGCCGCCTTGTCGAGGCGCGCCTCGGTATAACGATCGGCCGCCGGCGAATCGCCGTCCATCGAGCCGAAATTGCCCTGGCCGTCGATCAGGGGCAGGCGCAGCGAAAAGTCCTGCGCCATCCGTACCAGCGCGTCATAGACCGCGAGATTGCCGTGCGGATGGTATTTACCCATCGTGTCGCCGACGATGCGGGCGCACTTGGTATAGGGCCGGTCCGGCAGGTTCTTGTTCTCGTGCATCGAGAACAGGATGCGCCGGTGCACGGGCTTCAGGCCGTCGCGGACATCGGGAAGAGCGCGGCTCACGATCACGCTCATCGCGTAATCGAGATAGCTCTTCTTCATCTCGTCGGTGATCGCGATCGGCTTGATGTCGCCGCCGAACTGCGGGCCGTCGTCGCGCTTGTCGTCGTTGTCTTCGCTCAAGGGAAAAAGTCCCGTTTACCGCTGGTTTTTCAACGTTCTGGCTAGCCGATTCCGACGCGCGAAGCCAGCAAAAGGCGACTCTATTCAGAGAAAATAAAATCGTTTTGTTGCAGCGGCTTGCGAGTGATTCTTGATTCGCTTTCGCGTGCCTTCCGCAATCTCGCCATGTTTCATGCGTGACGCGCACGCTGGGCCGTGACTAGATTGACCTCACGACGCTGAATCAGGGCCTTGCAGCGCGACCGAGAACAGCCCGAGGGAGAGACATGTTCGCCGAATATCTCTCCTCCGCCCTCGTCACCCTGCTGGTGACGCTCGATCCGCCCGGGCTGGCGCCGATCTTCCTGTCGCTGACGCGCGGCATGTCGGCGAGCGAGCGGCGGCAGGTCGCGGTCCGCGCCTGCATCATCGCCTTCTGCATCATGGCCTTCTTCGGCCTCGCCGGCGACGTCGTGCTGAAGGCGCTCGGCGTCTCGCTGCCGGCCTTCCGCATCGCCGGCGGCCTGCTACTGTTCTGGATCTCGTTCGAGATGGTGTTCGAGCGCCGCAACGAGCGCAAGCAGCAGACCGCCGAGACCGCGATCACCCAGGATCACATCCGCAACGTCGCCGCCTTTCCGCTGGCGATCCCGCTGATGGCGGGCCCGGGCGCGCTGACCGCAATGATGCTGCTCGCCGGTCGCGCCGACGGCAATATTGCGATGCTGTCCTCACTCGCCGCGATCTGTGGCCTCGTGATCCTGTCCTGCCTCGTCGTCTTCTTCCTGGCGGTGCCGATCGCGCGCCTGCTCGGCGTCACCGGCAATGTCGTGCTGACCCGCCTGCTCGGCGTCATCCTCGCCGCGCTGGCGGTGCAGTTCGTCATCGACGGCATCAAGGCCGTGGCCACGGGATAGGCGCCGGCCGTCGCAAGCGGAGACGAGACAGGAATTGACAGGCTAGTGAAGTTCGGCGAGCTTCATTCTTACATAAAGTAAGAATGAATGGGCGGAACGTGGCTTGGAGTCGACTCGAGACGCGGGCGGCGATCCTGGACTATCTGTGGCGCACGCACGGATCGTTCCGGCCAGAGCTGATCGGCTATGTCAGCCTCACCGACGCCAGTGTCTCCCGCATCCTCAATGAGCTGCGCGCAGAAGGGCTCGTCACGGAAACGCGCCGGCGTGCGCCCTATCGCGGGGGGCCGAGCGTCTTCGTCGGCCTGAGCGCGGCGCAACAGGTCGGCGCGATCGAGCTGTCCAACGGCGCCATCCATACCGGGGTCGGTACCCTCACCGGCGAGGTCCTCTCCTCGGGCACCCGACCGCTGCCGGACGGCGCGTCGCCCGCAGAGACGCAAGATGCCATCGCCGACGCTATAGAGTGCCTGGCGACATGGTCGCGCGGCGGCACGCAGCCGCTACGGCAAGTCGCAATCTCCGTGCCCGGCTACCACCCGGAGCGTACCGCCAATCCGATTGTACCCTTCGATCGGCGCGGGACGCTGGCCCGTCTCGAGGCCGCATTGCCTAGCGTTCCCGTCACCATCGCGGACTCGATCGTGGCGCGCACCCTCACCCACAGGCTCGGCGCCATGCCGAAAACGCCGGAGGAGCCCTATCTCCATGTCTTCATCGGCCATGGCGTGGGGGCAGCCTTCGTCGACGAGCAGGCAGAGGGTGACGGGCTGACGATCTACGAGCTCGGCCACAACGTCGTCGCGCGCCACGGGCCGCCATGCCGCTGCGGCCACCATGGCTGCGTCGAAGCCTTCGTCTCGACGACGGCATTGGCCAGCCTGCTCGGGATCCCCGAGCCGGACGTGCTGGCGGGACACATGCCCGCCGCTACGGCGCTCGCGCCGGCCATCCTCGCCGAGATCGAGCTGCGCCTCGCCGATCTCGGCATGGTCCTCGGCAATGCGCTCAACCTGCGCCGCGTGCGCCGGATCGTCATTGCCGGGTGGCCAGAGTGGCTCGGGCAACGTGCCAAACTTGCGCTGATGGCCGGGCTGGACCGCAGCCTCTTCGCGGGAGCCCAGGATGTCTCGCTCGCCTTCTCGCCGATGCCGCTCGGCCAGGAGCCTGCATCCGGCCTCGCCCTCGCCTGCTTCGCCTTCATCCGCCGCGGCGGCCAGAGAGACGCGCCCGAGGCCTCGGGCACGCAAACCGACTACGCCGCCGCCGAGCGCTAGACCCAGGAGGACTGCATGAAGACGAAATGGATCCTTGCCGCGTTCGCGGTCGCCCTGGCGGCGGTCCCGGCGGCGGCGCAGTCCGTCCTCAAGGTCAGGCCGTCGGGCGACGTGAAGATTCTCGATCCGATGCTGGGCTCCGATTCGATGGCCCGCAATTTCGGCTACATGATCTACGACACGCTGTTCGCCGTCGACGCCACGCTCGCGGTGAAGCCGCAGATGGTCTCGACCTGGCGCAACTCGGAAGACGGCAGGATCTGGGATTTCACCCTGCGCGACGGCCTCGTCTTCAGCGACAGCCAGCCCGTCACCTCCGAGGATGTGATCGCCTCGCTGAAGCGCTGGAGCGGCAATGACAGCATGGGCCAGCAGCTCAATGCGCGCGGGGCGCGCTGGACCGCGACCGACGCCAGGAGTTTCCGGCTGACGCTCGACCAGCCCTGGGGCTTTGTGCTCGACGCGCTCGGCAAGCCTGGCGCACCGGTGCCCTTCATCATGCCGGCACGGATCGCGGCTGCGACACCGGCGAACCAGCCGGTGACGGACCAGACCGGCTCGGGCCCCTTCGTCTTCAAGAAGGACGAGTGGATGACCGGCGCGAAGCTCGTCTTCCTCCGCAACCCGGTTTACGTCCCGCGCGCCGAGCCGGCCGACGGCTTCGCCGGCGGCAAGGTCGTCCATGTCAATCGGGTCGAATGGCACATCCTGCCGGACCAGCAGACCGCCGTGAACGCACTGATGACCGGCGAGATCGACATCAGCGAGGAGGTCGCGGGCGACCTGATCGGGCTCGTACGCAAAGCCAAGGACGTGGTCGTGGCGCGTCAGGACGAGATCGGCGTCGCTCAGCAGATTCGCCTGAACTCGACACAGCCGCCCTTCAGCAATCCCAAGCTCCGGCAGGCGCTGCTCGCCGCGGTCGATGGCAGCGAGTTCCTGCAGGCGGTCATCGACGACCCGTCCCTCGGCAAGGTCTGCCGCTCATTCTATGTCTGCTCCTCGCCTTACTTCTCCGAAACGGGCTTCCCAAAACCGGATCTGGAGCGCGCCAGGCAGCTCGTGAAGGAGAGCGGCTATGACGGCACACCCGTGGTGCTGCTCGATGCCAGCGAGAACACCAACATCCACGCCTTCACCATGGTGGCTGACCAGGTCCTGCGCTCGATCGGTCTGAAGACCGACATCCAGGCGATGGATTGGGCGACGGTGGTCAGCCGCCGCGCCAGCAAGGAATCGGTCGGGCGCAATGGCTGGTCGATCTTCATCTCCGGCCCGGGTGGCCTCGACATGATGGAGCCCCTGAGCCATCTCGGCCTGCGCTCGAACTGCGAGAAGGCCTGGTTCGGCTGGCCCTGCGACGAGCAGATCGAGGCGATGCGCGCGAGCTTCGCGGGCTTGTCGAGCCTCGAGGAGCGCAAGGCCCTCGCCGAGAAGATCCAGCTCCGCGCGACCGAGACGGTGCCTTATGTCCCGATCGGCCTGCAGTATCAGATCCGTGCCCATCGAGCGAACCTGACCGGCCTGCTGACGCCACCGGCGCCGGTCTACTGGAACTTGCAGCGCAAGTAAGGCTCTTCGCCCACCGGATCGACCGAGCTCCCGTGCCGGAGCGGCCTGAGCCGCCCCGGACGGAACCGGCGCAGTCTCAGGCGGAGCGCGCCAGCCGCCAGCGGGCGACGTCCGCGACGACGAACAGGCCGAGGCTGACGCCCGCCAGCGGCAGCGCCCAGCCCAATCCCGCGGCAACGAGAACCGCCGCCGCCCTGCCCGGCCAGCCGAGCCGCAGCCAGGTCTGGACCACTGTGCGCGGCAGCGAGCCCGGCGCCGGCCGCTGGCGCCACCAGATCCGGTAGCCGAATACGGTCGTCACCATCAGCGCAGTACCGAGCCCCGCCATCAAGAGCTGGTTCGGCCAGCCGAACAGGATGCCCATATGGGCGTCGATGCCCCAGCGGATCAGCTTGGCGATCAGCGGAAAAGTCTCGAAATCGACCCGGCTCACCACCGAAAGATCGCGCGGATCGAGCGCGAGCGTGTCGACCTGCGTCGGCCAGCTACGGTCGTATTCCCGAACGAGCCAGGCTTGCCCCTCGCCGCGCGGCGGCCGCATCTCGACATGCGGGGACTCGATCCCGGCCGCCTGCGCCGCTGCAAGCACGCTGTCGAGCTGATCCACGCTCCCCGGAGCCGCCCCTCCCATGGCCGGGCCGTGATCGCCATGATGGGCGTGGTCGTCGGCCGGGGGCGCCGCGCCGAGCTTCAGCGAGACCGAGGGCGTGACCCAGCCAAGGCTGGCCCTCAGCGCGTCGATCCGATCGCCCGCATATTTCGACCAGGTCAGCCCGGTAACTGACAGGAAGACGAGACCGAGCGAGAGCGTCAGCCCGATCAGGCCATGCCAGCGCCGGTCGCGCAGCGCCGGGTTAGCCCGCGCCCGCTCGGCGGCCCGTGGGTGACGCCGCCAGAACCACATCGCGACGCCGCCGAGCACCACCGCCCAGAGCCAGGACGCCGCCAGCTCGCTGTAATGGCGCCCGAACTCGCCGAGCAGCAGGTTGCGGTGGAGATAGTCGAGCGTCGTCCGGAACGGCAGGATGCCGGTGGTGCCGTAGACGACGAGGTCGCCCTTCACCGCCAGCGAGACCGGATCGATGAAGATCGCCCGGCTCTCGGAATCGCCAAGCCCAGCTTGAGCGAACATCACGCTCGTCGTCTCGCCCGCTCTCGGAGCGGGACGGATGGCGAAGAAGCGCGGCCCCTCGCCGATATGCTTGCGTGCGGCCTCGGTCTGAGCGGCGAGCGAAGCGGGCGCGCCTGCCGTCGTCGCGGTCAGCTGCTCGCGATAGATGAGGCTCTCGATCTGCGGCGTCAGCACATAGAGCGTGCCGGTGAGGGCCGCGATCAGGATGAACGGGCCGACGAACAGCCCGGCATAGAAGTGCAGCCTTCCGATGAAGGCCTTGAATTCGGACGATAACGCGAAGGCGCGGCCGGCTCCGGCACGCGCTTCGAAATCCGCATGGGCGGTCATTGCTGGTTTCCTCGATAGACCTGCCCGTTCCCCGCCGGCGAGCTCTCGCTCGGCAAAGGTCCGGTCGTTGCGACGAAAGCGGCCGCCAGGGCCGCTGTGACGTCAGGTCTGGAGAGGAGGTCCTCTGGGGCGAGCAGCGAGCCGCTCTCGTCCCGGCAGCGGCCGTCCAGCCAGATCGTCGAAACGAACGACCGTGGCGCGTGGCTCGGCGCTTTCGGGCTGCGCGGCTCTGTCAGGCGGAGCGTAGGCGGCGCCGATCCAGGCGCAGCCGAGCAGGCAGCAGGCCGGCAGATGCGGCGCGGGCTCCTCGCCCGGGAGCGGAAGGCTCGCGGCGCCCGATGCGCACAGCGTCAGATGCGCGGCGCGGTCGAGCAGCGCCGGCGCGAGGCTCTGTCCGGACACGACTGCGCCGAACAGCCCCTGCAGCACGAGCACATAGGCCGCGATGATCGCGACCCAGGATCTCGCTCTGAAGGACTTGGCTGCGTTCAAGGACGGGCTCCCTGCACCGTCGATAGCGAAGGCCCCGGAAGCTGTCTATCAGCCGAACCGCCGCAGCGGTCCTAAGCCTTGACGTAGACGAAAGCCTCCTTGCCCGAGGCCAGCTTGACGCTGATCCGCTTGTAGTCGGCGACCTCGTAGCGATCGGCTGCCGCGAGTTCCTCGGCGCTGACGCTGAAGACCTTGCCGGACACGCTGTCGGCCGGATTATCGCTCGGCGCCACCATCGGATGGAAACGCTTGCCGCTGGTGCGGATCACCTCTGGATCGGTGATCTCGAGCATGGTCTGGGAAAAGCCCGGCATGGCGTCAGGATGGCCGTCGAGCAGCCGCCCGAACGAGGAAAGCTGCACGTTCTCCTGCTGCAGCGTGCCATAGGAGAACAGAAGGATGCTGCGCTCGTCGGCCATGCTCGCGATCTCCGCCTCCCGCGGCTAGAGCGCCGCCAGCAGCTTCTCGCGCGCCGCGCGCGAGCCGGCAAGGCGCTGCCGTGCCGCAGCCAGGATGGCGGCCGGCGCCTCCTGCGGCGTACCGGCCCGGAAGGGCGGCTCCGGCGCATATTCGAGCGAGAGCTGGATCAGTTGCGCCTCCTCCTCGCCGAGCAATTCGGCGATCACCGTCAGCCCGAAATCGATGCCGGAGGTGACGCCGCCTGCGGTGATCAGGTTGCCGTCGCGCACGACGCGTCCTTCTGTCGGGATCGCGCCGAAGCGCGCCAGCAGGTCATGCGCGTTCCAGTGGCTGGTCGCGCGCTTGCCCTTGAGCAATCCGGCCATGCCGAGCACCAGCGATCCCGTACAGACCGAGGTCAGATAGCGCACCTGCCCGGCCCGCTCGCGCAGGAAAGCGAGAACGGTCTCGTCCTGCAGCAAGGCGTTGACCCCGCTGCCACCCGGCACGCAGAGCACGTCGAGCGGCGGGCATTCAGCAAAGGTCGTAGTCGGCGTCAGCACGAGCCCGGTCGCGGCCTTGAGCGGCGCTGTGTCCTTCCAGACCAGATGCACTTCTGCATCCCGGGCCGAGGCGAAGACCTCGTAGGGACCGGTCAGGTCGAGCTGCTGGACCTGCGGGAAGACGAGGATGCCGAAGCTGAGGGGCATGGTGCGAACTCCTGATTGACGAGAGCAGCCTAGCGCGCAAAACTTTGGCCGAACTGCCAAGCATCCCTCGCTTCATGCCAAACCAGCGCCGCATCGAGATCCTGACCTTCCCCGGCGGGCAATTGCTCGACGTCGCCGGGCCCCTGCAGGTCTTCGCCACCGCCAACGACCTGGCGCACCTCGCTGGCCGGCCCCTGCCCTATGAGACCGCGGTCATCGCCACCGAGGGCCGCGTCGTCACCAGCTCGAAACTCGAACTCGGCGCGGCATCGCTCCCAGAGCCGACCACGCCGCTGCACACGCTGGTCGTCGCCGGCGGCTACGGCGTCAACGCCGCCTGTCGCGATGCGGCGCTGGTCGCCTGGATCCGGCAGCGTGCTGGAGCAGCGGAGCGCGTCGCCTCGGTCTGCAGTGGCGCCTTCCTGCTTGCGGCCGCCGGACTGCTCGACGGCCGCCGCGCCGTGACGCATTGGGGCCGCTGCGCCGAATTCGCGGCGATGTTCCCTTCCGTGCGGCTCGAACCCGACCCGATCTATATCCGCGACGGCGATGTCTGGACCTCGGCCGGCGTCACCGCCGGGATCGACCTTGCCCTCGCGCTGGTCGAGGCCGATCTCGGCCGGGAACCGGCGCTCGCCATCGCCCGCCAGCTCGTCGTCTTCCTGAAACGCCCCGGCGGTCAGGCCCAGTTCAGCGCGGCGCTGACACTGCAGGAGAAAGACGAGCGTTTCGACCGGCTGCACAGCTGGATCGTCGAGAACCTGCGCGGCGATCTCTCGCTGGAGAGGCTCGCCGGCACAGCCAATATGAGCCTGCGCAGCTTCGCCCGGCATTATCGCCAGGCGACGGGCCGCACGCCCGCCCGCGCCGTCGAAGAGCTCCGGATCGAGACGGCGCGCCGCCTGCTCGAACAGGGGCTTTCGGTGGCGCAGACCGGTCGCCGCTGCGGCTTCGGCTCGGAGGAGACCTTGCGCCGTGCCTTCCTGCGCCGGCTCGGGGCGAGCCCGCAGGCCTATCGCGACAGGTTCGCCGGATAGGCCCGATCGGTTCTCCGCAGCGCCAGCTCCGTCAGCCTTGTCACTGGGGCAGTGTTCTCTCGTATCCCGGAAGCCTTGAGCCACGTAAAGAAGCCATGCGGTCGGGCGCTACGTCCCGCCCGCTTCGGGCGCAGGCAGATCCACGGCGGAAGCGAGCCGGCCCTTCCCCCGTCGGTACAGCGTCGCATGAGCTGCAGGCGCCAGCAGATCGGCATGCGGCTCGAATCCCGCGACGACCTTGTTGAATGGGACGGCACCGCAGCCGGGCACGGCGCAATCGAGCTTGCCTTTGGGACAGGCATTGAAGCTGCAAAGCCGGCCGAGATAGCGATCGCTTCCCGGCTCGATCAGGAAGATCTCGACCAGATGCCCCGGAACGCTCGGGCCGACGCCGGCCGCATAGGCGTCGCGCAAGGCGCCGTCGCGCGCCCGGCGCAATTCCGCCAGCCGGTCCAGCTTCGACAGCCACACCGCGAGATCGACGTCCTTGCACTCGTGCCAGACCTCGACGCCGGCCCGGCGGAACTCCCGGAAGCGCGGAACCTCCTTCCAGAGCGGCTTGGCGACGGAACCGATCAAGGCGACGGCCTCGACCTCCTCGAACGCCGTCAAGGCGTCCGTCACGACATCGGCGGCCCTGCGGAACTCGTTCCGGCGCCTCAGCATCAAGCGGTCTTGCTCCGAGATCAGCGAGCGCCGCATCGCTCTCACCCCAGCAGCTTCATGAAATTGCGCTTGCGCCCATGTCGCGCTTTGATGTCCGCAAGATAAGCGGCCTGCTCCGCCGCGTCGCGCAGGGGCCTCATCCGGGCGATCAGTGCGGCGGCGTCCTGATAAGCCGAATCGCCGCCGACTCCGACAAGTTCCTCGACGCGCTCGGCATAGACCGCCAGTGCCAGGTTCGGATGTGTCGCCTCGCTGGCCCTGGCGAGCGCCTCCTTCACCGTCTGCGAGACGCCGTGCGCGCGGACGCGGTCCCAGGCGGCATCGTGCTGCTTCGCCTCGATGAGAACGCGAACGAGCAGGTCGGCCGAATGATGCCATCTGGCTGGCGAAACTCCCTCGAGATCCCACTGCAGGCGGCCGATGGCGCGCTCGGCAGCGCCCTCGCCGCCGAGCGCATCCAGCCGGCCGTAGAGGCTCAGGCTTGGCGCCTTCTCGAAGGCGCGCCACAGATGCGCTTCGGCCTGCGCCTTCTGGCCCGCTTTCAGCAGCAGGTCGACGACGAAGGAGACCAGTCGCTCATCCGGCCGCTCGTCTTCGAAAAGCCACAGCCCCTCCTGTGCATGGCGCAAGGCTTCCTCTTCCCGGCCGTGGTCGCAGCAGAATGCGGCGAGTTGCAGAACGGCCCAGGGCGACGACAGGTTCTTGGCGCGCAGCGCGATCCGCATCGCCAGGTCGCCGTCGCGCTCGGCAAAGAAATCCAGGATCGAGGCCAGCCTGTAACCGTCCGCTTGAAACCCGCTTTCGCGACGGCTGCGACCTATCTGAGCGGGCAGCTTGTCCCAGGCCGCCTGCGCAAGCCGGCGATATTCGGCGAGGCCCTCCTTGCCCAGCACCTCCGCATAATGCGCTGCCGCAGCATGGAAGGTGTCGTATTCTCCCTCCGTCTCGCGCAAGAAGAGCTCGCGGGCGAGCGCAACCGAATCCGGCCTGGCCTCTCGGCAGGCTTCGAGGTGGATGCCTTGGGCCTTCGCCAGCAGGGCGCTGCAATGGCCATCAGCGTCGTCGATCTTCTCGATGGCGGCCTCGATCCGCGAGATCGCGAAGCCGGCAAGCTCGACCGCCCGCGCGGCATGCCGACCGGATGCCGTTGCCGCCAGCATGTCGAGAGCCGCATCGACGCCGGCGGCCCAGCGCGGCGCATCCTCGTAGTCGACAAAGCCGCGCGTGCGCGTCGCGTCGCGGATTGCCGTCCGCAATCGCGTTTCGAGCGCCGCGGCGTCGGGACCCGCCGCCGCAGCAGCGACCTCGAGCTTGCGGAGCAACGCCGAGTCACGCTCGGCCATGTCCATGATGATCGCGATCAGCGTGCCGGCATCCCTGCTCTCCAGATGCGTGCGGACCCGCTGCAGCACGCCGCCGCCATCAGCAGCACCGGACAACGCCGCGGCATTTGCAGCCAGCGCCGCCGCCACCACGTGCTTGCAGACCCCTTCGCGGGCGAAGGCCGGACAGGAGCATTCGCCGGCGACCGCCGTCCCTTGCCCGGAGACCACGGTGCGGTAGTCGTCCTCGCCGGCGACCCGGGCCAGCACCCGGTCCGGCCCGCTGCCGAGGATGTCGACCTTGCCCTCCCGGGCATAAGCTTCGCCGCGCGCGAAAACCTTGTCGCCGGCGAGGTCCTTCAGCGTGCGCGGATCGAATCGGGGGCGGTTTTTCGATGTCATGTCCCTTCCTGCGTCGGCTCGGGGCGAGCCCGCAGGCCTATCGCGAGCGCTTTGCCGGATAGCGTCGGTCAACCTTCTACAGCACCAGTTCCATCAACCTTTCGCCATTGGCGCGAATCTCACCCGTATCCTGGAACCCTTGCGCCAGATAAAAGCCATGCGGCCCGCCGGCACCGGCGACGTAGCTTGTCCGCGCAAGTTTGTACCCTTGCGGCGGAAGGCTCTTCAGCCAGAGCGTGATCGCCGCGCGCCCATAGCCTTTGCCCTGGTGATCCTTGTCGATCATGAAGCGCCAGAGGAAGCAGCTCGCACCGTCGCCGTCTGGCCGCCACATGATGAAGCCGACCGGCTCTTCGTCGGCATAAACAGCCCGAAAAACCGCAACCGGATTGAAATGGGCCTGCGCGATCGAGACCGCATTCGGCGCGACGAAACCGCTTTGCGCGTCATGCGGTTCGAGCTCGCAGATCGTGCGCACGGTCTCGGCCGTGATTTCCCGGAGCGTGACGACAGGCGCGCTCACGCGATCAGCCTCATTTCTCCAGGAAAGCCTTCACCGCCCCTTCGGCCTGCTTCATCGAGATCACGCCGTCGAGATGGCCGCGCGTGCCCTGGATGGTCACGTGGGTCACGTCGCGCCCGGCCTTCTTCGCCTCGGCGACAGTGCGCTGGATCATCTCGTCCGGGAAAACCAGATCCTTTGGCTGATTGACGATCAGCAGCGGCGCCTTGATCCGGCTCATCGCGTCGGCGAGCGACTTGCCGCCGGCGGCGTAGAGCTGATTGGCCTTGACCAGATAAAGGAAATGGTTGGCGTCCGAGACCTTGGCCCGCGCTTCGCCGGCATTGTCGAGGATGCTCTGGACCTGGAACTTGTTGCCGAGCGCCTTGGCGGGATCCTCGCCCTCCTTGGCCGGGCGGCGGCCGAAGGTGCCGTTGGTCCAGTCGCCATGATTGGCCTGCAGCGTCACCACGGTCAGCGCCTTGGCGAGGCCGGCATTGGGCGGCGTCTTGCCGTAGTAATCGCCCTTGTTCCAGTTCGGATCGAGCAGGATCGGCGCCGCCCAGACGTCAAGCCAGGCGATGAGCTGGGCATCGGCTTCGGCCGCGCCGATCACCGCCATCGCCTTGCCGACCATATCGGGATGGCTCGCAGCCCATTCATAGGTCTGCAGCGCGCCCATCGACGGGCCGGCGACCATGACGAGCTTCCTGATTCCAAGGCTCTCGACCAAGGCCTTCTGGACATTGACGAAATCGCCGACTGTCACGACCGGGAAATCGAGCGCGTAGGGCTTTCCGCTGTCTGGGTCGATCGAGGCCGGGCCGGTGGTCGTGGTCTTCGGGTCGCCGACGTTGAGGTTCACCAGCGTGTCGGAGGACAGGACGAAATATTTGTTGGTGTCGATCGCCTTGCCAGGGCCGATGATCGCGTCCCAATAGCCGGGCGCGGCATCCGCAGCCGCGTATTTGCCGGCGGCGTGCGAGTTGGCCGAGAAGAAATGGCAGATCAGGATCGCGTTCGATTTGTCGGCATTGAGCGTGCCGTAGCTCTCCCAGCCGACCTTGACGTTCTTCAGCGTGCGCCCACCCTGCGTGGTGTAGCTCGGCAGCTCGAAGACCTTCTTCTCGACGATCAGATCCTGCGCCTGCGCCATTCCCGTCACCATCACGCCAACGACACCGACAACTCCCGCGATCCAAGCCTTCATGCCGCACTCCTCCCGCTCCGGCCGTCGCACGGCCTTGAGGGAGATCAGAGCGGATTTATCCGGCTAACGGAAGGGGTATTCCCTTCTCCCCTTGCGGGAGAAGGTGGCGGCGCGAAGCGCTGACGGATGAGGGGTCGCGCGACCTGTCCGTGAACCAACGCCAGCACCAGTCGATACAGTGGCAATCGTTGCGAGACCCCTCATCCGCCCCTTCGGGGCACCTTCTCCCGCATGGGGAGAAGGAAGTCTCACAGCGTCTCCAGCAGCCCCTTGATCAGCGCTCGGCGCGGCGCGATCGAGGAGATCAGCGCATATTCCTGCAAGGTGTGGGCGCCGTCGCCATCGATGCCGAGCCCGTCCAGCGTCGGAATGCCGAGCGCCGCAGTGAAGTTGCCGTCCGAGCCGCCGCCGGTCATCGGGCAATCCTGCAGGTCGAAGCCGAGCCCGGCCGCTACCGCCCGCGCCTGCTCGTAGAGCGCCGCGACCTCCGGCGATTTCTCGTAAGGCGGCCGGTTCATCCCGCCGGTGATGCTGAGCTTCACGTCCGGATCATGGGGCTTCAGGCCGAGGATGCGCTCTTCCATGACCTTGCCGTCGGCCACCGTGGTGACGCGGCAATCGACGCTGAACCAGGCATGCTGCGGGATGACGTTCGCCGCTGTGCCGCCCCCGACCAGCGCGACCGTGGTGGTGATGCCGCGCGAATAGTCGGTCATGCCCTCGATGGCGAGGATCTGGTGCGCCGCCTCGCGGATGGCATTGCGGCCGTCGGCATGGCGCGAGCCGGAATGGGCCGGACGGCCCTCGAACTTGACCTCGAAACGGCCGACCCCCTTGCGCGCGGTGACGATCTTGCCGCCCTCGCGCGCCGGCTCGGTCACCAGCACCGCCATCGCCTCGCGGCCGATATCCTCGATCAAGGCGCGCGAGGTCGGCGAGCCGATCTCCTCATCCGGTGTGAACAGGAAGACCAGCGGCCGTTGCACCGTGCCGGACCTGGCAGCGTCTTTGAACGCCTGCAGCGCCAGCCAGGCGCCGCCCTTCATGTCGTAGACGCCGGGGCCGTAGAGCCGGTCGCCCTCGACCCGCACCGGCAGGTCCTTGGCGCTGGTGCCGACCGGATGGACCGTGTCGAGATGCGACATCAGCGCCACGGCCCTTTCGCCGTTACGGACGCCGGCGCGCAGGATCAGGTTGTCGCCGAGCCCATCGCGGCCGGGGATGCGCTCGACCGCGATCGGCAGGCCTTCGACCTCCCTGGCGACGAGGTCCATCATGCCGTTGACGCCGGGCACATGATGGGTGGGGCTCTCCAGCGCAACCCAGACGGTAAGCGCGGGGACGGCGGGATCGTGAATGGTCATGATCGGGAAGTTTTCGCAGGAAAGCGTGGCGATAGCAGGACATTGGCAAATTTGCCGGCTTTGTCCATGTCGAAACCCGCCTAGCTGACCTGCGGACCCGGCGCCTCAAAAAAGTTTCACCCACCTGTCGGCAGCGCCGATCCCCATCCGTCCTCGAAGCAGACCCGCCGAGGACCAGACGATGCGCCCGCCCGCCGCCTCCGCCATTGCCATAGTGCCGGCCCTGTATTGGCTGCGCGGCCTCGTGGCGGCGCTCGCCGGCTTCATTGCGGTCCTCACGCTCGCGCTTCTCGCCGACCAGCTCCTGCGTTCGCTCGGTCTGCCGCCGCCGGCGGCCCAGCCGATGCCGGAACTTGGCCGCCAGGCGCTGGCCGCCTGGCTGCGGGCGGGCTGCCTGCTGCTCGGCGGACTCCTCGCGAGGGCCGCCATTGCTAGAGCCCGCTAGACGCGCTTGACGTTCCAGAAGGTCGGGAAGCTCGGCAGCACGCCTTCGAGCTTGCGGCTGAAGGCCGTCGGCTGGAAATACTGGCCAAGTGGTGCGTAAGGCACGTCCTCGAAGGCCTGCTTCTGCAGCTCGGCCGCGATCTTCTGCTTCGTCGCCAGGTCGGTGGCCTCCATCCAGGCCTCGCGCAGCGCCTCGATCTTCGGCGCCACCGGCCAGCCCGGCCAGGCCGCAGCGCCATTGCCGCGCAGCGAGATGTGGCCGACCGGATCGAGGATGTCGATGCCGTTCCAGCCGGTGAAGAAGCAGTTCCAGCCGCCATTGCCGGGCGGCTCCTTGTTGGCCCGGCGCGTCACCACCGCACCCCAGTCCATCACCTGGTAGTCGACGTTCATGCCGATACGCTTCAGCATCTCAGCGCCGACCTCGCATTCGGCCTTGAGATTGGCGAGATCGGTGACGCCAAGCAGGACGACCTTCTCGCCCTTGTAGCCGGCCGCTGCCAGCGCCTGCTTGACCTTGGCGATGTCGCGTGGGCCGTTCAGCACTTCCATGCCGGCATCGTTCGCCATCGGCGTGCCGGGTGGGAACAGACCGACGCCGGTTCGCCACAGCTCCTTGTCGGGGCCGCCGACCGCCTCCATGAACTCGGCCTGGTCGATCGCCATCAGCACGGCGCGGCGGATCGCCGGATTGTCAAAGGGCGGATGCAGATGGTTCATCCGCATGATCGCGATCGAACCGGTCGTCTCCTTGATCGCGACCTCGAGCCTGGGATCCTTCGCCAGCAGCGGCAGGATATCAGGCAAGGGCTGCTCGACCCAGTCGATCTCGCCGCTCTGCAGCGCCGCCGCCGCGGTCGCGGGGTCCGGCAAGGTATGCCATTCGATCCGCTCGACATGGACGATCTTCGGTCCGGCCGTGCGGCCGGGTCTGCCGTCGCCGCGCGGGACATAGCCCGCGAACTTCTCGTAGACCGCCCGGCTGCCCGACTGGCGCTCGCTCGCGATGAAGCGGAACGGCCCGCTGCCGATCACCTCGGTGACCTGCGTCGTCGCCTCGGTCCTGGCCAGGCGCTCCGGCATGATCACCGGCACCGAGGCTGTCATCTTGGCAAGCGCGTCCGGCAGCAACGGGAACGGCTTCTTCAACCGGAAACGCAGGGTCTTGTCGTCGACCGCGGCGAGTTCGTCGGTCTGCGCCATCAGCGTCTGGCCGAAGGAATCGCGCTTGCCCCAGCGGCTCAGGCTGGCGACGCAGTCCTTCGCCAGCACCGGCGTGCCGTCATGGAATGTCAGACCCTCGCGCAGCTTGATCGTCCACGTCTTGCCGTCGGCCTCGGCAAGCGCACCCTCGGCCATTTGCGGCTGAGCCCTGTAGCTCTCGTCCTGGCCGAACAGTGTGTCATAGGCGAGGAAGGCATGGTTGCGGGTGACGGTCGCCGTCGTCCAGATCGGATCGACCACGGCAAGATCGCCCTGCGGCACGAACTTGATCACGTTCTTGTCGGCGCCACGGCCGATATTGGGTTTGCTGACCGCAAAGGCGGCAGCCGTGCCTGCGATGAAAGCGCGACGTGTCGGCATTTCAGGCTCCCTGGAGCCCGTTCCGATCAGCTTGCACCGCAAGCCGATCGGCAAAACGGTCTCCAAACCAAAAGGAAGAGACGGATTCACCGATCAGGTTGGAACAACCTGATCGGATCCGGCTCTGGCAACAGGGCGTCGATCCGGGATGGTAAGCCCTCGCGATACGGCAGCGCTCAGGCAATCAGCATGCCAGCGGCCGGTCAAGCCGGTTGGCGACGACCAGGCAGCTGGTTCAGGCCGCGTCGCGCAGGTCGTCGAGCTCGAGCTCGACCAGAAAGTCCGGATCGGCCTCGATCAGCAGCGCCAGCGCCGCGTCGTCGGCGAGCGAATCGGCCAGCAGCCGTGCCTCGTCACGCGCAGCCTCCGCATCGAGCCGGCGCAGCAGCGCCATCAGCGCATTGGCCTGCGGGCCTTCCAGGCCTTCGCAGGCGATCAGGACGTGCGCCAGCAAATCGCGGTCGATGCCGCCCGCGCCCCGTTGGCCGAGGCCTGCATGCTTGAGCGCCGTTACAGCCGCGGCAAAGGCCGGCAGCAAGGCCTCCGGCATCGCCGCCTTGCGATAGAGTGCCTTGAGGCCGGCGCCACGCCGGTCCCAGAGCAGCGCGCGGACGCGGTTGAGCGGCAGATCGGAAAGCGCCGCGAAGGCAGCTTCGGCCAGAGCCGGCTCGCCGCTGAGCAGCGAGCGCAGGATCACACCGGGCGTCAGACGACCGTTCTCGCGAAGGCAATCGACGATTGCAGGGGCATCGCTCGCCTCGCCACCGGCGGCGAGTGCGACGGCAACCCGCTCGGTCGATTCGCGGGCGAGCCGGGCGCTGCGCTCCTCGGTGAGCCAACCGCAGCCGGAGACGAAGGCGGCAAGCGCATCGGAGACCTTGGCCGCGATCGCCTGGCGCAGGCCTGCCGGTAGGTCGTCGCGCGCCAGCATGGCCTCGCGCACCGCCCCAACCTCGCCTGCGCGCTCGAAGATGCGCTCCAGCGAGAAATCCGGAATCTCGGCCGTCGGATTGGCGAGCAGCGCGACCAGCGCCTCCTCGACTGCGACCTCAGCGAGCGCCGCGCAGATGCCGGCCGACAACCAGGGCCGCTGTGCGATCGCGCGCTGGGCGAGCCCGTCGCCGATCGCGGCGGCATCGACGAGATCGGCCTCGGTCAGCACCGGCGACTGCGCCAGCAGTAGCGCGGCGATGTCGCTCTGCTCGGCGATCAGGCCGAGCACCACATTGCGGGGCGCCTGCGGCGCGGCCGCGAGTTCCTCGGCGAGGGCACGTCGCACCAATGGCGAGGGATCGTCGACCAGCGAAATCAGCGCCGTCTCGGCTTCGCGCCGGTCCTCGGGCGACATTGCCGAGCGCAGATAGGCGCCAGCCAGCGCTGCAGCCCCCTTCGCCCGCGCCTCGGCGGGAGCGGTGCGGGCCCAGAGCAGGAAACGGCGGACGATCATCCGCGCCTCCCATGGAGCATGAACTGGCTGAGATCGAGCGGCCCGCGACGCGGCTTGCGGGGCATGGCAGCTTCGCTGGAAGCGGTCTGTGTGTCCGCCACGGCGAGGTCACGCGGCCGCGACGGCGGCAACGGAGCCATGGCGCTGACCGGAGCAGTCGAACTGACCGCGCTTTCCGTCTTGGTGACCTTGCCCACGGGCGAGGCATCGCCGCCGTTCGCCGCCGAGCTCACGCGCGGGAAATAGCGGGTCGCCGGATCGTCATCGGTCGTGCGGGACGTGTTGCTGGTACGCGGCGTGGTCCAGAGATTGGCGACCGCCTTCGAGACGGGGGTACGCGGTCCTTCAGTCGAGAACAGGCCGATCAGCCCCTTTGCCCGGTCAGGCGCCAGCGCGGCGGCGATCGGCACGACCGGTGTATCGGCAGCATAAGCTGTGGCGGTCGTAGCCGCGCCCGTCGGCCGGGCTTGCGCCAGCATGGCGCCGGTCGTCGCCGCGACCTGGGTGTTGGCATGGCTCGCGGCAAGCAGGCCGTAGACCTCCTGGGCACTGCGGGCCCTGCCGCCCTTGTCATAGAAGATCGAGCGATTCGCGGCCGCAGCGTCCGGAAAGTCGCGTGCCGCGGCACGCGCCGGATCGGCTCCGACCGTGCGGATCAGGTCAGCAGCGCCGCGCGCGCCCAGCACATGGGCCATATAGAGCTCGCCGGCCTGCGGCTGGCGCCCGAGCGCCTGGCCGAGCTGCTCGGCGTTCTTCTGCGTCAGTGCGCCGGCCATCACGGTCGCGACACGCGGATCGGTGCGCAGCTGCAGTATCTTCTCGCGCAGCGCCGGGTCGGCCACGGTCAGCCGGCCGCTGCCATCCTCGCTGATCGCGCCGGCATAGTTGGCCATCCCCTGCTTCGGCCCTTCCTGGCGCATCATCGACAACCAGGTCTGCTCGATGAACTGGAACAGTCCGGTCGCGCTCGAGGTGCGCGCTTTGGCATCCGGTGCGAGCGCCGATTCCCGCTGCGCCGTCTTCAGGAGATAGTCGAAGCCGACACCGGTCTTGTCCGCCCCTTCCTTGATCGCGTTGACGACCGGGTTGGCAGGCGTTGTCTCGCGGGTACTCGGCGTGCTGAAAAGGAACATGAGGTCACTCGGGCCGCTGCCGTTCCAGGCGGACCGGAGCACCCGAAGAGACTGGACCGGTTATGGTAAGCGAACCGTTAAAACGGGCGTTCGCCAGGGCCGGCTCCAGGCGGAAAAAGTGCCATAGGAGCAAGACGATGGCGGAAGCGACGCGGCATAAACGGGGCGGGCTCTATTTCGAGGATTTCGAGCTCGGCGCCTCGATCGAGCACCGGCTGACCCGCACGGTCACGCAGATGGACAACATGCTGTTCTCCAACATGACGCTGAATCCGCAGCCGCTGCACATCGACGCGCATTTCTGCGCGACCGAGACCGAGTGGGGCAAGCCGCTGATGAACTCGCTGTTCACACTCGGCCTGATGATCGGCATCTCGGTCAACGACACCACCGTCGGCACCACCATCGGCAATCTCGGCATGACCGACGTCACCTTCCCCGCCCCGCTCTTCGAGGGCGACACGGTGAACTGCATCACTGAGATCGTCGCCAAGCGCGAATCGAAGTCGCGGCCGGATGCCGGCATCGTCGACTTCCATCACCGCGCCTATAAGCAGGACGGCACGCTGGTGGCCCAGTGCCGCCGCCAGGCCTTCATGAAGAAGCGCCCGACCGGAGGACAGGCCTGATGCGCTCGCTCCTCTTCATTCCTGCCGACAACCAGAAGAAGCTGCAAAAGGGTCTCGAAAGCGGCGCCGACGCGCTGATCCTCGATATCGAGGATTCCGTCGCGCTCGACGCCAAGCCGGCAGCGCGCGGGCTCGCCCGCGATTTCCTCAAGGAGATCAATGCCCGGGCGAAGCGCCCCCGCCTGATCGTCCGCGTCAACGCACTGATCACCGGCATGACCGAGGCCGATCTCGACGTCGTCATGCAAAGCGGGCCCGATGCGATCATGCTGCCCAAATCCGAGGGCGGCTCAGATCTCAGCCATCTCGCCGCCCATATCGCCGTGCGCGAGGCCGAATACGACCTGCCCGATGGCGCGACCAAGATCATCGCGATCGCGACCGAGACCGGGAAGGGCATCTTCGGCCTCGGCAGCTATGCCGGCGCCAGCCACCGGCTCTCCGGCCTGACCTGGGGTGCGGAGGACCTATCGGCCGATCTCGGCGCCGAAACCAACCGGCTGGAGAACGGGACCTATACCGACCCTTACCGGATCGCCCGCTCGCTCCTGCTCTTCGCCGCCTCGGCCGCGCAGGTCGACGCGATCGACACCGTCTTCACCGCCTTCCGCGACGAAGCGGCCCTGCGCGCCGAATGCATCGCCGGACGGCGCGATGGCTTCACCGGCAAGATGGCGATCCACCCGGCGCAGGTGCCTGTCATCAACGAGGTCTTCTCGCCCGCGCCCGAAGCGCTGGCCCGGGCCGAGGCGATCATCAAGCTGTTCGACGCCAATCCCAATCTCGGCGTGATCGGACTCGACGGCGAAATGCTCGACCGGCCGCATCTGATGCGCGCCCGCCGGCTGAAAGCGCGGGCTGACAGATTGCGTCAATGACTGGGCGCAAGCGATTCTGGTGATTCGGCTTTCTCGGCCAGACCGTCATTGCGAGCGAAGCGAAGCAATCCAGGGGAACATAGAGCTCTGCCATCCCTGGATTGCTTCGTCGCTTACGCTCCTCGCAATGACGAAGAGTCCGTGTTCTACGGCACCCCGATCTGCCGGCACTGATGGCGCGCCGCGGTCGCCAGGCACTCCTGCGCCCGCTTCGCCTCATTGAGTTCGCGCAGCAGCCAGAACCCCACGCCGATCATCACCAGCACTGCGATGATCGCGAGCAGGTTCACGGTCATCCGCCAATGCTCGTCCGGCTCCTCGTCCTGGCGCCGGACCATGGCGGTCAGCCGCCCGCAGGCCGGGTGATCGAGAACAATTCGCTGACCTCGGCATAGTCGCTGTAGCCGCAGCGGGCGATCGGGTTGGCGCCAGCCGTATCGAAGCGCCCATCGCGGACGAAGGCCTCGTCGATATAGGTCGCGACGACCTGGCCGAGCACCATCCAGCGTGGCACGTCGTTGCCGTCGACATCCCTGAGCTGCTGGATCGACAAAAGCTTGCATTCGAGCGCAGCGGGGCTGGCCGCAACCCGCGGCGGCTTCACTACGCGCGACGGCGCCATCTCGAGCCCGGCATGGCCATACTCGCTCTCCCCGCGCGGCAGCGGCGCCGAGGTCAGGTTCATCTGCTGGTCGAGCGCTTTGGTGACGAGGCTGCAGGTGAACTCGCCGGTCTCCTCGATGAAGGCGACCGCGTCCTTCTTGCTCTCGGAGGAGAACATCACGATGTTCGGCCGCGACGAGATCGCGTTGAAGAAGCTGTAGGGCGAGAGGTTGACCTCGCCCTTGGCGTTCACAGCACTGATCCAGCCGATGGGGCGCGGTGCCACGATCGCCTTGAACGGGTCATGCTTGAACTCGAGGTCGCGGCCTTCGTCGCTGTAGTACATCGTGCTCATGCTCCGAACCGGCTGACGATCGCGGCAAGATCGGGCCGCTCGCGGTCGGCGGGACGCCCATCGGCCCTGCCGAGATGGACGAAGCCGGCGATGCGCTCATCCGGTTCGAGTCCAAAGGCATCCAGCACCTTGCGGTCGAAGGCGAACCAGTTGGTCAGCCAGGAACCGTTGAAGCCGAGCGCCTCGCCAGCAATCAGCATGTTCATGCAGACCGCACCGGCCGAGAGTTCCTGTTCCCATTCCGGGATCTTCTCATGCTTGCGGGCACGCGAGACGACGGCGATCACGACCGGGGCATGGAGCAGGCGCTTGCGCTCGAACGCCACTTTATCCTCATCGGCCTGAGGATTGCGCTCCTGGAAGACACTGGCGACGATCTCCGCCGCCTTCTCCTTGGCCGCGCCGGAGAAGACGATGAAGCGCCAGGGCGCGAGCTTGCCATGGTCCGGCACACGCGCCGCCACGGTCAGGATCTCGCGGAGCTGGCCCTCGTCCGGCCCGGGGCTGGTGAGAAATTGCGGTGGCACCGAGCGACGGAGCTTGAGCAGGGAGAGCGTGTCGGTCATGAACGATCCGGAAATGGCGCGGCTGGGATGATGGTCTCCCAGTTAAGGTTTCGCCATGATGAGGACAAGCGAACCTGTTCCTTCGCTGGCGCAGGGACGATGACGGCGCAGCGCATGTTTCAACGCGACAAGTTTCAGACTGGGATGCGGATCATGGCCAAGGTCGGCATCACGCTGCTGGCCGCCGGGCTCGCAGCATCGCCCAGCCTTGCCCAAACGCCCGACGCGGCACCCTCCTCCACCACGCCCGGTTCACCGCCCGCTGCAGCTCCAGCCGCCCGCCCCGGCCAGGCGACACTTGCGCTCGGCGCCCTGTTCTCCGGTAACCGCAAGCCGATCCGCTCCGGCCTGGTCTGGCGCGTCCTGACCGAGTCCTCCGACGGCTCCCCGCCCCGGATCGTCGCCCGCTCGAACGATGCCGAGCCCAGCTTCGCGCTCGACCCCGGCGTCTATCTGCTCCATGCCGCCTATGGTTTCGCCAGCGCCACAAAACGCGTCACGCTCGGCGCGCAGGGGCTGAGCGACAAGCTCACCGTCAGTGCCGGAGGGCTCTCGCTTGCCGGCTCGATCGGCGAGACACCAATCGCCCCTGCACAGCTCAACTTCTCGGTGTTCGTGCCGTTGCAGGGCAATTCCGAGGGCCGCCTCGTCGCCGCCAACGTCAAGTCCGGCGAGCTGATCCGCCTGCCGGAGGGCACCTACCACATCGTCTCGACCTATGGTGATTCGAACGCGATCCAGCGCTCCGATGTCCGGGTCGACTCCGGCCAGGTCACCCAGGCGACGCTGCACCATCGCGCCGCGCAGGTGACGCTCAAGCTCGTCGCCGGTCCCGGCGGCGAGGCTTTCGCCGGCACCGCCTTCAGCGTGCTCACGCCCGGCGGCGACGTCATCCGCGAGGCGATCGGCGCCTTCCCGCAGGTGATCCTGGCCGAGGGCGACTATGTCCTGATCGCCCGCCAGGAGGGCCAGGTCTTCTCGCGCGACTTCAAGGTCGAGGCTGGACGCGATCGCGATATCGAGGTGATCGCGCGGTGACCATTACCGTCATCGCGAGCGCAGCGAAGCGATCCAGAAGAGCTTGCTCTACGTCTCCTGGATTGCTTCGTCGGCTGACGCCTCCTCGCAATGACGGGAAAGCTCAATTGATCGGCTTACCGGGCTCGCGCCCGCCGATCAGCTCGCTGACGATGCCGTCGGCCAGGCGGATGCCAAAGCAGCGATAGCCGGCCTCGACCACCTGGAGCCCGTCCATGCCGACGATCTCCTCCTCACTGAACTGCTTCGAGCCCGACCAGCTCTTCATCATGGCGTAGCGCGGGAAAATCGGGACACCCATCTCACTTGCCGTCTTCGCCAGCACGGCCCGGTAGTCGTCGTATTTCGGGTAGCGGCCCTCGCGCTGCAGCCAAGGCATATCCATCAGCACGAGATCGATCCCGGCCTCCTGCAGCCTGTGGGCACCCTTGCGCAGGATCTTCGCCAGCTTCTCCTCGCCGATGTCGCGGATGGCGTCGTTCACCGCTGTCTGCCAGATCACCAGCGCCGGCTTCTCGGGGATGACCTCGCTTTCGATCCGCAGGTACATCTCATAGGCCGACTGGCCGCCGACGCCGAGGTTCACGACCTTGATCTCGCGTCCCGGCAGGCGGCGGCGCAGCTCGGCCTCCAGCACGGCGGGATAGCTGCGGTCGGCATCGCTCGCCCCTGTCCCGGCAGTGCTGGACGAGCCGAGCGCAACGATGGTGAGCTTATTGGTTTCGGTCAGGGCGCGCTTCGCTGCCACCAGCGAGGGCTTGAACGGGTGCTGGGCCGCGCCGGCCCGGCAGCGCCCGTCCATCATTTGAGCGAGCGGTTTTGGCCCGGCGAATGCCGGCAGGGCCGACGCCAGGATCAGAAGAAGGGCGCTCAGGCCGTAGCGGCCTGCTCGCGAGGGGCGCTGGCGGCGCGTGCCGTAAGCGACTTGTACCACGAGAGAAAGGTTCCTAGCCCGATCAGGATGGTAATCCCGGCGAGGTTCACGATCAATTGCATCAAAAGGGCGAAGGAGGTCTCCGCAAGGATGATCTGGCCGGTGATCGCCAGCACGATTCCGGCGCAGAAGACCTCGAGCGAATGCCGCCCGAGCGAAGCCAGCCCCCTGCCGACCACACCCTTCAGCAGGTTCGCACCGGGCTTGAGGAAGCGCAGCACGAGCCAGACCAACGCGACCAGGTGAACCACGCGCAGCCAGGCGAGGTTGGTCTTGTCGATGCCGATCTGCAGGCTCTCGATCCAGTCGTTCAGGATCGCGATGCCGAACGGGTTGCCGGAGGACAGCTTCACCACCACCGCGAACAGGATGATGGCCGCAGCCGCAAGATCTGCGATGACCAGCTTCGGCAGGGCGGCGCCGACGATGCCGAGGCGACCGATCACCACGCCGAGCGTGAACACCATCTGCCAGGCGAACGGGTTGAAGAACCAGCCGCCCTCGCCCGGATGGTTCGGCAGGTTGAGCCCGACATGGGTGGCGCCCTGCCAGATTGCGAAGGAGACGAGCAGCGTCGCGAGCGGGCTGGTCCGGGCCGCGACATAGATCAGCGGGAACAGCGCCAGCAGCACGATGTAGAGCGGCAGGATGTCGAGATAATAGGGCTGGTAGACCAGACCGAGCGCGTTGACGATCGCAGCCTGCGTGTCGCTGAAGAAGGGCTGGATGTTGATCGCCTCGACATAGAGCGCGTTCTGGGTGCGCACCACCGCCGTCGCGACGATGCCGCAGACCAGCACGAACAGCGCCAGATGCGCGATGTAGAGCGTCCAGATCCGCGCGCCGACCTTGAGCGAGCCGACAAGCAGCCCACGCTGGTCGATCAGCCGGCCATAGGCGAAGGCGGCCGAGACGCCGGCGAGCAGCACGAAGACATCGGCCGCGTCGGAGAAGCCGTAATTATGCGGCATCGCCGACGAGACGATGTTGCCCGGCATGTGGTTGATGAAGATGACGAGCAGGACGAGGCCGCGGATCACGTCGATGCGCAGGTCGCGGCCGGGAGAGGCCGCATCGCGGGGCCCTTTTCCGAACAGCATCAGGCGCCAGAATCCGCTCACTTCGAACCGCTCCTCATGCGCAGCCCGGAAGAGGTAGCTGCGCATTTGTTCATCTGCGGTTCATCTTAACATTGTGTTGCAGGCGAGACTGCGGCGGGCCGATCACAACCCTGTGCGCGGAGCCGTATTGTGATCCCCGTCATTCCGGCCGCGGCGAAACGGAGCGCCGGAATCCATCGTAGAACGCTAAGCCCTACAATGGATTCCGGAGCTGCGCCGCTGACGCGGCTTGTCCGGAATGACGGTCGAAATTTCGTTCGGCAGAGCGCGGAACTCACTCGTCCTCGGCAGGCTTCTCCGCCGCGCGCTTCTTCTCGACCCGGCGCACCGAAAACACCGAGAGCTCGTAGAGCAGCAGCATCGGGATCGCGAGCATCAGCTGCGAGATCACGTCGGGCGGGGTCAGCACCGCGGCGATGACGAAGACGAAGACGATGGCGTAGCGGCGCTTGTCCTTCAGGAACTGCGCGTCGATGATTCCCGCCTGGCCGAGCAGGGTCAGGATCACCGGCAGCTGGAACGAGATGCCGAAGGCGAAGATCAGCGTCATGATCAGCGAGAGGTACTCGCTGACCTTGGGCAGGAGCTGGATACCCGCCTGCCCCTCGGCCGCCGCCTGCTGCATGCCGATCGAGAACTTCATCAGCACCGGCATGGCGAAGAAATAGACCATCGCCGCGCCGGCGACGAAGAACACCGGCGTTGCCGCCAGATAGGGTGCGAAAGCCTGGCGTTCGTTCTTGTAGAGGCCGGGCGCGACGAACTTGTAGATCTGCGTCGCGATCACCGGGAAGGCGAAGAAGCCGGCGCCGAAGGCCGCGATCTTGATCTGGGTGAAGAGATATTCGAGCGGCGCGGTGTAGATCAGCTGCACGTTCGCGCCCGGCCCCGCCGCCCAGATATAGGGCTGGACCAGCAGGTTGTAGATCTGCGTCGCGAAGGCGAAGCAGATGAAGAACATGATCAGGAAGGCGATCAGCGACTTGATCAGCCGCGAGCGCAACTCGATGAGATGATCGATCAGCGGCGCGCGCGACGCTTCGATCTCGTCCTCGCCCGCGCGCTTCGGCTCGGTGCTGGCCTCGACGACGCTCATGCCGTCTCTCCGCCCTCGGCCGAAGCGGCCTTGGCCTTGCGCTTCCGCACCGGCTTGGCCGGCGTCTCCTCAGCCACAGTCGCCTCGACCGGCAATGCCGGCTCTTCGGTCGCGACGGTCTTGCGGCGACGCTTCGGCTTGTCCTCGGATTCGGGCGTGGTCACGGGAGCAGAATCGATGCTGACGGGAGCCGGCAACTCCGGCGCCGGCAGCTTTGCCAGCGTCGCCTCGGCGTCCTTCATGGCCTGACCGTCGGCAGCCGGCTTCGAGGCGTCGGCGGCGCCGAAATCCTTCATCGGCTCGATCGGGTCGAAATTGGTCGAGGCCTGCACCGAATTGCCGATGTCCTCGACCTGCTTCTTCAGATCGGTGAGCTCGGCCTCACGCATCGCATCGTTGAACTGGCCTTGGAACTCGGAGGCCATGCGTCGAATCTTCCCGATCGCCTGCCCAGCGGTGCGGAGCGCCCCAGGCAAGTCCTTGGGGCCGATCACGACGAGCGCGACGCCCCCGATCAGCAGCATTTCGCTCCAGGCGATGTCGAACATCGACGGCCGGTCCTTCAGGAAACCTCATGCGCCGCCGGAGCGGCGCGGGCTCAGGCCTTGGTCTCGGCCTTGGCCGGCTGCGGATTGGTGGTCTGGGCCGTCTGGTCGATCACCTTGGGATCGGCCGGCTGCTGCGCGGCCGCCGGCGTCTCGTCCTCGGCCATGCCCTTCTTGAACGACTTGATGCCCTTGGCAACGTCGCCCATCAGTTCGGACACCTTGCCGCGGCCGAACAGCAGCATGACGATGACGCCGACGACGATCCAGTGCCAGATGCTGACGCCACCCATGGCGGTACTCCTCCGAAATTGAACGCGCGGCCCGACTTGTTTCGACGGGCCAGATGCTTGTGCCGGAAACTAGGTGTCCCCTACAGGGAACACAAGGACTTCGTCCATCGTAATATCGATACCGATGTCCTCGCCCTCGACGACCGCGCCGCGCAACGCCAGCCGCGCCATCAGGGGCTTGTCGAGGCCTTCGACCGCGAGCTCGACATGGTCGACCTCGCCGAGGAAGCGCCGCGTCACCACGCGCGCCGGCAGACAGAATCCTTTCGGCACCAGCCTGACCGCTTGCGGTCGGATCGCGAGCACCGCGGCTGCTCCATCAGCGAGCCCTGGTGCCGGAAAGCGCCCGAGTAGCGTATCGACCTCGCCATTGCGGACGATCGCCTCGACCTCGGTAAGATCGCAGAAAAATCGGGCGGCAAAGAGGCTGGCCGGCCTGCGGTAGAGCTCCTCGCCCGTGCCGCTCTGGACGATACGCCCCTGTCGCATCAGCACGATCCGGTCTGCGACGCGCATCGCATCCTCTGGATCGTGGGTGACGATGATCGAGGTCGCGCCAATCTCCTGCAGCAAGGCCATAGTCTCGTCGCGCACCACGTCGCGCAGGCGCCGGTCGAGATTGGAGAACGGCTCGTCCATCAGCAGCACGCCGGGACGAGGCGCCACCGCCCTTGCCAGGGCGACGCGCTGCTGCTCGCCGCCGGAGAGCATGTGCGGATAGGCCTCGGCGAGGTCGGCGAGGCCGACCCGGGCAATGGCGCGCAGCGCCGTCGCATCGGCCTCGGCATCGCCATAGCCGCGCAACCCGAACCGGACATTCTCGCGCACGCTGAGATGAGGGAACAGCGCATAATCCTGGAAGACCAGGCCGACCCCCCTCACCTCCGGCTCGACGAAATGGCCGGGTGAGGAAACGTCGCGGCCTTCGAGCAGGATACGGCCGGCGCTCGGCTGCTCGACCCCGGCAGCGAGCCGCAGCAGCGTCGTCTTGCCGCAGCCGGAATGGCCGAGCAACGCGACGATTTCGCCCGGCGCGACGCTGAGCGAGACCCGGTCCAGCGCCGTCACCTTGCCGAATCGCTGCGTGACGCCGTCGAATCCAAGCGCCATCGGAATGGCGGCGCCCGCCGTCCCCCGGCGGCCCCAGCCGAGCCAACGCGACATGCCTTCGCTGCGAGCCAACTCGTTCTCCTGCCGGCCCATCGGGCTCAATCTCCGCGCTGTGCTAGCTGGCGTCGCCGTCGTCAAGCGGCGTGAACAGGTCGCCGAGCGGATCCTCGTCATCGTGCAGGCGCGGATCATCGTCCGGCACCGGTACGGTGAGGTCCTTGGCGAGGCGCCCCTCGATGAAGCCGGCGCCCTTCAGCTCCTCCAGCCCCGGCAGGTCGTCGATCCGGTCGAGCCCGAAATGGTCGAGGAAAGCTGGGGTCGTGCCGAAGGTCACCGGACGCCCCGGCGAGCGCCTGCGGCCGCGCAAGCGCACCCAGCCGGCTTCGAGCAGGATGTCGAGCGTGCCCTTGGCGGTGGCGACGCCGCGGATCTCCTCGATCTCGGCCCGCGTCACCGGCTGGTGGTAGGCGATGATGGCGAGCGTCTCCAGCGCGGCGCGCGAGAGCTTGCGCGGCGGCTCGGCTTCCGGAGCCAACAGGTAGGCGAGATCGGGCGCGGTGCGGAAGGCATAACCGCCGGCGACGCGATGCAGCGTGACACCGCGCATGGCGTAGCTCTGCTCCAGCTCGGCGATCACCCGCTCGATCGGCACGTTCGCCGGCACCGATTTCGCCAGTTCCTCGGCCGAGAGCGGCTGCACCGAGGCGAACAGCAATGCCTCGACGATGCGGCAGGCGCGCGCCAATGCCTCGTCGGCATCCCACCCGTCCTCATCCTCGCGCTCGACTTCGGCCACGGCCATCAGCGCCTCACAGGCCGAGTGTCGGCGGCCGCGCCGAGCGGCGACGGACATAGAGCGGCGCGAAGGCACCATCCTGGCGCAGGTCGAGCACGCCCTCGCGCACCATTTCCAGCATGGCCGAGAGCGAGGAGGCTCTGACCGTCGCCGCCATCGTCTCTGCCGGCAGGCCGTGGCTGATCATGTAGCGGGTGAGATAGCCATCGATCGCGGTCCATTCGCCGGCCTCGCCGACCAGCCGCGCCAGCGCCTCGCGTGCCTCGGCCAGCGAGAGAACCTGGCGCTGGCCGACGCTCATCGGCTGGCGGATGCGCTTCTGGCGCTGCTGCGCATAGGCCGCCAGCAGGTCGTAGAGTTCCGCCTCCCATATCGGCCGCCCCTCTGAAGCGATCACTTCGGGCGCACCGCGGGCGAAGACGTCGCGGCCAAGCCGCTCGCGGGTGGCGAGCCGCTGCGCCGCTGCCCGGATTGTCTCCAGCCGCTTCAGGCGCAGCGCCAGCGCGGTGGCAAGATCGGCTGCGCTCGGCTCCTCGCCCTTGGGCGGCTCCGGCAGCAGCAGGCGCGATTTCAGGTAGGCGAGCCAGGCCGCCATGACGAGATAGTCGGCAGCGAGCTCGAGCCGCAGCTCCCGCGCCTTTTCGACGAAGACGAGGTACTGCTCCGCCAGCGCCAGGATCGAGATGCGGGCGAGATCGACCTTCTGGCGGCGGGCGAGATCGAGCAGCAGGTCGAGCGGCCCTTCATAGCCGTCGACATCGATCACGAACGCCGGCTCGCCGCTCGCGCGTTCCGACGTGCCGTCCTCCTGGAATGGCAGCTCAGCGGCCATTTATGGCCTCATCCCCATGTCCTGCCCCGCCGACCCGGCGGGGCCGCAACCCCGGGAATAGAATCAGCTTATCTGCCGCCCATGGCAAGGGCACTTGCGAGTTGTGCCCGCGTTGCCTCGATGTCGAGCGGTTCGGGCTCATGCCGGATGCGGGCGAGCGCCATCGCCGCCCGGCGGGCACGGTGGCCGCTCATCGCCGGGACGGCGCCGGCGACGGCGATCATCTCCTCCATGATGCCGTGGCAGTGCAGCACCACGTCGACGCCGGCCCGGATCGCCGCCTGCGCCTTCTCTGCGAACGTGCCGGAGAGCGCCTTCATCGAGATGTCGTCGGTCATGATCAACCCGTCATAGCCGAGCTCGCCACGCATGATCTCGCGCACGATCTTCCGGGAGACCGTCGCTGGCCGGCGCTTGTCGAGCGCGGTGAAGACGACATGCGCCGTCATCGCCAGCGGCATGTCGGCGAGATGGCGGAACGGCCGGAAATCATGGGCGCGCAACTCGTCGATACCAGCTTCGACCACCGGCAGGTCATGATGGCTGTCGGCCTTGGCCCGGCCATGGCCGGGCATGTGCTTGATCACCGGCAGCACGCCACCCGCCAGCAGCCCCTCGGCGGCCGCACGACCGAGCGTCGCCACCATTGCCGGATCGCGTGCATAGGCGCGGTTGCCGATCACGTCATGGCTGCCGGCGATCGGCACATCGAGCACCGGCAGGCAATCGACGTCGATGCCGACGCTTTTCAGGTCATGCGCCATCAATCGCGCCGAGAGCCGGACGATCTCGCGTTGCTGGATCGGATCGTTGATCGCGAGGAAGGCGAGCGCCGGCGGATAGGGCGGCCAATGCGGCGGCCCCATGCGCTGGACCCGGCCGCCCTCCTGGTCGATCAGGATCGGTGCCTGCCAGCCGACGCAGTCGCGCATCTGCGCCGTCAGCGCCGCGACCTGCGCCGGGTCCTGCGTATTGCGCTTGAACAGGATGAAGCCCCAGGGCCGAGCATCGCGGAAAAAAGCCCGCTCGTCGGCGGTAAGGCTCGTGCCGAGGCAGCCGGCGATGAAGGCGCGCGAGATCATCCGCCCGTTATCGCCGATTCGGGGGCGAGCCGCATTGCGTCATTGCGGGCTGCGCGGCTTCCCTTCTCCCCTTGCGGGAGAAGGTGGTGCGAAGCGCCGGATGAGGGGTCGCGCAGGTCTTTCAAGGTTTGGAGAATGTCTCGCGACGTTCACGACCAGCGTCGCGAGACCCCTCACCCCAACCCTCTCCCGCAGGGGGAGAGGGAGTAGGTCGCGCAAGACGGCTAAATCCTCACCGCAGCGACTGCGACGCCTGCGCGTTGAAGGCGTCGAAGGGCAGCTCCGCGACGCGGAACCAGAGCTGCTCCTTCTTCCAGTACGGCAGGAAGGAATCCCACAGTGTCTTGAAGTTCGGGTTCTTCGCCGCCTGGTCGGCGTAGAGGGCGAAAGCCTCCTTGAACGCGGCCTGCATCACGTCCTGCGGGAAGGCGCGCAGCTCGGCGCCGCCAGCGATCAGCCGCAGCAGCGCGTCCGGGTTGCCATGGTCGTATTTCGCCATGCACAGCGCATTCGCCTCGGCGCAGGCCGCTTCGACGATGGCGCGATAATGCGCCGGCAGCCCGGCCCACTTCTCGTTGTTGACGATGAAGCTGACATTGGCGCAGCCTTCCCAGAAGCCGGGATAGTAGTAATACTTCGCCACTTTCACGAAGCCGAGCTTTTCGTCGTCATACGGACCGGAGAACTCGGCCGCGTCGATCGTGCCGCGCTCCAGCGCCGGGTAGATGTCGCCGCCGCCCAATGTCTGCGGCACCACGCCGAGCTTGGCCATGATCTGGCCGCCGAGACCCGCAATACGGAACTTCAGGCCCTGGAGATCCGCGACGCTCTTGATCTCCTTGCGGAACCAGCCGCCCATCTGGGCACCGGTGTTGCCCGACGGAATCGTGTGCACGCCGAACTTCTTCATCAGCTCGCGGCAAAGCTCGAGCCCGCCGCCCTGATAGAGCCAGGCGTTCTGCTGGCGCGTGTTGAGGCCGAAGGGCAGCGAGGTCTCGAAGGCGAAGGCGGTGTCCTTGCCGATATAGAAACTCGCCAGCGTGTGGCTGCACTCGACCGTGCCGTTCTGCACCGCATCGAGCGCCTGCAGCGCCGGCACGATCTCGCCAGCGGCGAAGGTCTGGATCTGGAACTGGCCGTCGGTCGCCTCGGCCACGCGCTTGGCGACCTGGGTCGAGATGCCGAACAGGGTATCCAGGCTCTTGGGATAGCTCGAGGTCAGGCGCCAGCTGATCTTCGGATTAGTCTGCGCGATCGCCGGCGCGGCGATGGTCGCGGCGGCGGCCCCGGCGGCAGAGGTCTTGAGAAGCTTGCGGCGGTCCATGGTGTTTCCTCTCGCTTGCGAGCCGTCGACGCCTTGCGGGCGGACGCGGGTCGTCAGAATGGCGCGACGCTACCCTTACCGCCGCGGCGGCAAAACGGCGCGGCTGGAGGAGCGGCATGCGCGGAGGGCAGAGCGATTGTTCGAAACGCCCTGCGACGGCCCGTTCTCAGACTGCGACACTGCCGGCGAGCAGACCTGCCCCGAGCGTGGCCAACCGGCAGACCGTGCGCGCGCCGAGGCCGCCGATGTCCTCTTCGGGTACGAACTCGACGATGTTGAAGCCGATGATCGGCGCGCGGGCCGCGACGCCGTTCAGGAGGTCGACCACATCGCCATAGCCGAGGCCACCCGGCGCCCGGCCGAGCACGCCCGGCACCACCGACGGATCGAGGCCGTCGACATCCAGGCAGACCACCACCGGCCGGCCCGCCGGGACGCATTGAACCGCGTGGCCGATCCCCTTATCCCTGAGCGTGCGCATATCGATGAGTTGCGCACCGGCAGCGCGCGCCTCGCGGACATCGGTTTCGCGGGCGCTGCCGATGCCGCGGGCACCGACCTGCACGACCGCCTTGACGCCGGCGAACTCCGAAGCGCGCCGCATCGTGCTGGACAGCCCGAAGCGCTCGCCCTCGACCTCCTCGCGCCAGTCGATATGCGCATCGATCTGCAGGATCGTGATCTCGCTGTGCGCGGCGAAGGCTTTCAGGGCCGGAATCTGGACGCTGTCATCGCCGCCGAGCAGCAGAGGTGCGGCGCCACGTGCCAGCAACGCCGCATAGACAGCTTCGATCCGCGCCCGGTTCCCGGCGAGGTCGCCCGGATCGAAAGTGATGTCGCCGCAATCCACCAGGTTCTGGTCCGACCAGGCCGACGCCCGGCCGAGATCGAAATCATAGTGCCCGCGCCGCGCCGCCTGCCGCGCGCTCGCAGCGCGGATCGCCGCCGGTGCGGACGCGCTGTGCAGGCTGCCAGACAGATAGGGCGTCGCGCCGGGAATGCCGATCACTGCGACCGCGCCATCAGGCACCGCGTCGAAGCCGACGGCTTTAGAGCCAAGAAAGGTTTCGCTGGGGCGGGACATCGGGTCGAGAGGCATGGCGAGCGAACCGGGCAACGGAGGATGTCAGCTTCCCTACCACCGAGCGCTCCGGCAAGCAGCCGCATCACCGTGGGGCAATCGCTCAGGCGCCACATGAAAACACCGGCCGCGAAGATCGCGGCCGGTGTGTCAGGGTCTCAAAAAAAGTCGGGCGTACGTCAGTTCTTGGCGATGAAGCACTGGCCGCCAGCGGCCTGCAGCGCCGAGCACATCGAGCTCGCATCCTCGCGGGCATATGGGCCGACGCGCAGGCGGTAGACCGTCTTGCCGCCGGCGAGCTCGGTCTTGCGGATGATCGGGCTCTGGCCGGAAAGCTGGTCGGGGTATTTGCGCTGCAGGGCGGCGAAGGTGGCGCGTGCCTCGGCCTCGCTACCCGGGGCGCCGAGCTGCACGGCAAAGCCGCCCGTCGGATCGGCGCGCGGCGCGGTCGCTGCGGGTGCAGCAGGCTGGACCGGCTGCGGTGCGAGCGCCGCGGTGCGGGTCGTGTTGGCCGGCGGGGTCTGCGAGACCGGCGGGGTCGCCGGGGCAGCCGCACGTTCCTGCGATTTCGGCGCTTGCGCAGCCGGGGTGGGCGTCGCGGCCGGGCGGCTCGACGGCGCCGAGCCGGTCACGATGCCCTGCCCCGCCCCGTTCGTGGCGGTTGCGTTGCTGGTCGCCGGCGTTCCGTCCGGCCGGATCGCGACGGTGCGCACCTTGCGCGGCTCACCAAGGCCGGGAACGGCCGGGATCGGGATGAGACCGGGCTCGGTCGGAGCCAGAGCGGCGGCGGCCGTGTCGGTCGGCGTGATGCTGCCATTCGACGGTTGCGTCGGGCGCTGCGCCGCCATCGAGCGCGCCGCCTGCTGAACGTCGACCGGCTGCTCCTCGCGGCTGACGACCTTGGTCTTGTCGGTCGAAGCGTCGCCGCTGCGCTCGTAGATCTGCTTGTTCTGGTTCGGGATCTCGGCGCCGCCGGGATTGACCGGCGCGACCTTGGACGGGCCGGTATCGGCCGCGATCACCGGCGGCTGGCCGTTGACGCCCGCCGGGCGCGTGTCGCGGAAGACCATGGCGGCACCGACACCGCCGATCGCGACGACGGCGAGCGCTGCGGCCGTCAGCAGACCCTTGCGCGAGCGCGGCCGCTGGAAGTCGCGAGACTCGTCCTCGGCGATCTGCGACTGCGCGTCGTAGTTGGGAGCGGCATGATAGTCGTGATCGTAAGCTTGGGCTTGGGCTTGGGCGTGCGGCTGGCCAGCGGTCTCGTCGAGGTCGCGCGGCAGCTCGGGGACATAGGCGCGCGGCCCCTCATGCTGAACTGCGTAGGGCTGCGCGTGCGACTGCGCCGGAAGCGGCTCCGGCTGATCGTAGCCGTATGCCGGCGCCACCGGCGCCTTCGCGACCGGCTGAGCCGGTGTAGTCCGCACGGGCTCGGTGCGGCGCAGCAGCGCCTCGAATTCGTCGAGCGTGCCACGCACATCCGCCGGCGGCGGGGTCGCCGGAGCCTGCGGCGGCGTGACCAGCGTCGGCTGGAAACTCGGCTCGGTCCGGGCCCAGGAGGCGGGCTGCGGCGCAGCCGGGCGCACCGGCTCGGACCGGCCGGCAAAGAGTTCCTTCAACGGATCGTCCTGGCCGACGAGGCGCGTCAGCTCCATCAGCGGGTCGCTCGCCGCGCCCGGCTTCTGGGGCTGGGCCGCTCCACGCAGCTGGCGCTCGAGATCGTCGAGATCGAGGGCGAAACGGTTTCTAGCTGGCTCGCTCATGACTTGATCCATTCCAGCGCGTGCCGCCACCCATCAAAGGACGTCGCCACAGCGCGGTCAATCTGACGAAAGCCTTAGCCGATCGCCTTTCGGCAGACCGGCCAACACCACTTCCGTGTCGGACCCGGCGGACGCCGGCCGGATCATCCTGATCCGCAAAGCGTCCGATGCGCCGGGATGGATCCCGTCAGCGCATCTCCTCCGGCGCCGTCACCCCAACGACCGCCAGACCGGAAGCAAGGACGCTGCGCACGGCATGCACGAACGCCAATCTTGCCGATGTCGACTTTCGATCAGTTTGATTAACGAACCGTAATTGCGGCGAGTCTTTGCCCTTGTTCCATAGCGAGTGGAAGGCACTCGCCAATTCATGCACGAAAAAGGCGACACGATGGGGCTCGTGTGACGCAGCCGCGGCATCGATCATCCTCGGATAAGCGGCAATCATCTTGACGATGCCGATCTCCGACTCGTCGGTCAGCAGACCGAGATCGGCCTGCGCCAGCGCCTGCGACGACAGGTCGAGATCCGGGAAGACCTCCGCCGCCTGGCGGAAGATCGAGGCGCAGCGTGCATGCGCGTACTGAACGTAGAAGACCGGATTGTCCTTCGACTGCTCGACCACCTTGGCGAGATCGAAGTCAAGCGTCGCGTCGTTCTTGCGGAAGATCATCATGAAGCGCACCGCATCGCGGCCGACCTCGTCGATGACCTCGCGCAGGGTGACGAAGTCGCCGGAACGCTTCGACATCCGAACCTGCTCGCCGTTGCGCAGCAGGCGGACGAGCTGGCAGAGCTTGACGTCGAGCGAGCCCTGCTCGTTCGTCACCGCCTTGACCGCCGCCTGCATGCGCTTGACGTAGCCGCCATGGTCGGCGCCCCAGACGTCGATCATCTCGGCGAAGCCGCGCGTGAACTTCGAGCGATGATAGGCGATGTCGTTGGCGAAATAGGTGTAGCTGCCATCCGACTTCAGCAGCGGCCGGTCGACATCGTCGCCGAACTGCGTGGCGCGGAACAGCGTCTGCTCGCGATCCTCCCAGTCCTCGTCCTTCTGGCCCTTGGGCGGCGGCAGGCGGCCCTCATAGATCAGGTCGCGGGCGCGCAGATCCTCGATCGTCTGGTGCACCGCATTGGAGTTGCCGTCCCTGCCCTGCAACGAGCGCTCGGAGAAGAAGACCTGATGGACGACGCCGAGCGCGGCGAGATCGTCGCGGATCATCGCCATCATTCCGTCGATCGCCGTCCCGCGCACCAGCGGCAGCCAGTCCCATTCGGCCTTGTCGAGCAGCGCCGATCCATGCTCGCGCGCCAGCGTCTCGCCGACCGAAACGAGATAGTCACCGGGATAGAGCCCTTCCGGGATAGCGCCGATGTCTTCGCCCAGCGCCTCGCGGTAGCGCAGGAAGGCGGAACGGGCGAGCACGTCGACCTGCGCGCCGGCATCGTTGATGTAGTATTCGCGGGTCACGTCGTGCCCGGCGAAGGCGAGCAGGCTCGCCAGCGCGTCGCCAAAGACCGCGCCGCGGCCATGGCCGACATGCATCGGGCCGGTCGGATTGGCCGAGACGTATTCGACATTGATCTTCGGCGCAGGCTTGGGCGCGCCGCGGCCATGCTCGGTCCCGGCCAGCACAGCCGCCTTCAGAACCTGAGTGAACACAGCAGGTTGCAAGGAGAGGTTGATGAAGCCCGGCCCGGCGATCTCGGCCTTGAGGACATCGCTGTCCTTGGCCAGTTCGGCGACGATCAGCTCGGCGAGCACGCGCGGCGCCATGCCGGCCTCCTTGGCCAGCACCATGGCGGCGTTGATCGCAAGATCGCCATGGGCCGGATCCTTGGTCGGCTCGACCACGACGCGCGCCAGCGACAGGCCGGCCGGGATACGGCCGGCCTCGACCAGTCCGGTCAGGACGGCGGCAAGGCGTGCGGAGAAAGTCTCGAAAATGTTCATGACGACCAAAGATGCATGGGGAAGCGGGCCAGCGCCTATCGCAGCGACGGGGTGGCGTCAAACAGGCGCCGATGCTCATCGAGCGCGTAGGAATCGGTCATGCCGGCGATGTAGTCGGAGATTCGGCGCGAGAGGCGCGCCTCGTCGAGCTCCTCGCACCCTGCCGCCCATTCGGATGACATGGCCTGCGGCTGCGCCTTGAAGCGCACGAACAGGTCGCGGACGATGTCGGCCGCCTCCTTCCGGATCACGCCGATGCGCGGATGGCGATACATGTTCGGGTAGAGGAAGCCCTTGATCGCCTTGTCGGCCGCGACGATCGCCGGCGAGAAAGCGACGACCGGCGCGCCCGCCCGCCTGATCGCATCGGCATCGCTGGGTGCCAGCGCTGCGATCCGCGCCTCGGATTCAGCGATGACGTCCTCGACGAAACGGGTGATCACCCGGCGCACCAGCTCGTTGGTGGCGCGCGACCGCTCCAGCCCGGGATGCAAAGCTTCGATCTCGTCGAGCAGCCCAGCCAGGAATGGCACGGACCTGAGCTCGGGCAAATCGAACAGCTCGGCGCGCAGGCCATCATCGATATCATGGGCGTTATAGGCGATGTCGTCGGCGAGCGCGGCGACCTGTGCCTCTGCGGAGGCATGGCTTTCGAGCCAGAGGTCCTGCTTCTCCTGATATTCGAGGATCGCGACCGGAATGCCGGTCTTGGCGTAGCGCTCGGTCGGCTTCCCGTCCGCGGTCAGCAGCGGGCCGTTATGCTTGACCAGCCCCTCCAGCGTCTCCCAGGTCAGGTTCAGCCCGTCGAAGCCGGCATAGCGCCGCTCCAGCCGGGTGACGATCCGCAGCGTCTGGGCGTTGTGATCGAAGCCGCCGAAGCCGGCCATGCATTCGTCGAGTGCATCCTCGCCGGTATGGCCGAAGGGCGTGTGGCCGAGATCGTGCGCCAGCGCCAGCGCCTCGGCCAGGTCCTCGTCGAGTCCGAGCGCGCGCGCCAGAGCACGCGCGATCTGCGCCACCTCGATCGTATGGGTCAGGCGGGTACGGAAATGGTCGCCCTCATGCGAGACGAAGACCTGCGTCTTGTGCTTCAACCGGCGGAAGGCGGTCGAGTGGATGATGCGGTCGCGGTCGCGCTGGAACTGGTTGCGCGTCGCCGAGCCCGGCTCCTCGACCAGCCGGCCGCGGCTCGTCGTCGAGCGGCAAGCATAAATCGCGCGCCAGCGATCGCCAGGTTCCCGCCTCCCGGCTGCATGTAGTTCGTGTGCGTACGGCATGGCAGCCCCTTGGGCAGGCGCGGCTTGAAGCGATGCGCCTGCGCCATTACCTTTGCAAACGAGGCAGGAGCAAGGATGTTCTGCGCATGAGCACGGCAATCGAAGCCAATCCGCACACGATCTCGCTGACCGACAAGGCTGCGAGCCGGATCGTCGCGGTCATGGCGGGCGAGGCCCCCGGAGCGATGCTGCGCGTCAGCGTCGCCGGCGGCGGCTGCTCCGGATTCCAGTATGTCTTTGACATCGACCGAGAGAAGGCGCCAGGAGACCTCGTGCTGGAGCGCGACGGCGCGACCGTGCTGATCGACGAGACCTCGCTCGAGCTGCTCGACGGCTCGACCATCGACTTCGTCGACGATCTCGTCGGCCAGTCCTTCAAGATCATCAATCCGAACGCGACGAGCTCCTGCGGCTGCGGCACGTCCTTCGCACTCTGAAACCGCTTCAGCTCGGCAGCACCATCCGCCTGAACGCGCGGAGCAGGTCGGCATCGAGCTTGGCGCCCATCCCGATCAGCACAGAATAGGCCGCTTCCGGCGTCATCGGTTCCTTGTATGAGCGCCGCTCGATCAGGGCAGCATAGATGTCGCAGATCGTGATCATCCGGACCACGTCGGAGATCTCGTCGGCCTTCAGCCCCTGCGGATAGCCCGAACCGTCGAGATATTCATGATGGCTGCGCGTCGCCTCGACGACCTCGCGGGCGAAGGCGCCCTGCCGCAACAGCATCTCGTAGCCGGTCTGCGGATGCTCGCGGACGATCGCGACCTCCTCCACCGTCAACTTGCCGGGCTTATGCAGGATCGCGAGAGGAACGCGCGCCTTGCCGATATCGTGCAGCACGGCGGCAGTGGTCACTAGCTGGCGCGCCTCTTCCGGAAAACCGAGTTCGTGGGCGAAGGCCGCGGCGAGGCCGGCGACCAGCAGGCAATGCTGATATGTCGCATCGTCATGGTTCCAGACCATGTCGAGCCAGGCGCCGAGATCGCGGTCGTCGGCCGCGCGGTTGATCGCCTCGACCCCGCCCTCAATCGCCGCGACCGGCAGCGCCGCGCCGTCGGTGGCAGCCGCCAGGATCTCGGCCATGGCGGCGGAAGCGGCAACGAATTGCCGCTGCATCGGAGCCTGCCCCTCCGGATTGAGGATGCGGCCGATCTCGTCGAGCAGGGCCTTCGCCGGAATGTCTGCCGGCAGGACCGCGCTGGCTCCGATCGCATTGGCTTGGGTGGTCAGGCGCGGCGACCGCTCGCGCAGCAGGCAGAGATAGGGCGTTCCGTTCCGCCTGTGCTCTGCGAGCCGGTTGCGCACGGCCTCGACCACCGCGCGCTTCGACAGGTCGACATCGCTGACGAGCAGCCGCTTTGGCGCCGGCCCGCCCTGCGCCGGGCGATGCACGTCGACGACATCGCAAGGGCCCCACAACGACAGGAGGCGCTCGAGCTTGACGCTCCGTTCCGGGCGGTCGGTGATCAGCAGCACGGCGATCGGCATGTCCTCATAACGAGGATACCCTAGCCGCGGGTCCGTTGAGGTCCCGTGAAACTGAATCGCTCAAATTCGCCGTTTCCTTTCAGAAACGGCGAAAAGCCGCGAACCCGCTATGAGCTCCGGGCTTGCCGGCGCATCGCGCTCGCTTCGGCATATTGCAGCAGCCGGTCGAGATCCTCGCGGGCGATGTCGAAGGAATCGCCCATCTGCACCAGAGCCTCGTCGATATCAGGCGCGCTGAACGTCGCCGGCGTCGCAGCCTGCGGGACGGCATGACCAGCCGGCGGCGGCCGATGTGGATAACTGCGGCGCGTCAGGGCATGGAACGCCACCCCGAGCGCGACCAGCGAGAGCGAGCAGAGCCCGATTGGCACGAAGGGGAACAGCGGCCCCCACTTCATCACCGCCGGGCCGCCGAGCACGGCGGTGAGCGCGACCGCCCCACCCGGCGGGTGCAGCGAGCGCGTCAGCGACATGATCGCGATGGCGAGCGCGACAGCGAGCGCCGCGGCGACTGTCAGATCCGGCACCGCCCAGCCGACCGCGAGCCCGACCAGGGCCGAGATCACATTGCCGCCGACCACCGGCCAGGGCTGCGCCAGCGGACTCGCTGGGACCACGAAGACCAGGACCGCGGACGCGCCGATCGGCGCTACCACCAGCGGCGAGTGGGTCGGGAAGACGTAGCCAGCCGCCGCCGTGAGCGCAATCGCAGCAAAGACGCCGGCACAGGCAACGACGCGCTCGGTCGCCGTAGCGCCGGCGAGGATCGGTTGAAACAGCTTCACGGCCGGCTCTCCGGAGCATGACCCGCCGGCCATCCGGCCGAGCGAGACGCGCTTCCATATCAGTCTCGAACCGCCTCTATAATAGGCATTACGCACAATTCAACGGCAAAATACATAATTCACAGATAATCACGTGAATTACTTCAGCCATCTCGCGCAAGCCTAAGGACAACAACGAAAAAGGCGCCCGGAGGCGCCCCTTTTTAAGAAAGCTTTTCTCAGTGCGAGCTGGGAGGTCCGCCCTGCTCCATCCGGATCTCGGCCGCCATCAGTCCCTTGGGCCCAGGCCCGTAGCGGACCAGCACGACCTGTCCCGGGATCAGCTCGACGATGCCGTAACGGCGCAGCGTCTCCATATGGACGAAGATGTCTGGCGAGCCTTCCCCGGCGGAGACGAAGCCGAAGCCGCGCAGGCGGTTGAACCACTTCACCACCATGCGCTCGAGCCCGCTGGTCGGCGTGATCGTCGCATTGGTCCGTGGCATCGGCATCTCGGCCGGATGACGCGCGGCAGAGGTGTCGATCGAGAGCACACGGACAGCCTGGCGGCCCCGCGCCTTCGCGATCGCCTCGAGCACGATGCGGGCCCCCTCGGCGATGGCGTGGAAGCCGTCGCGCTTCAGGATCGTCACATGGACGAGGACGTCGCTGCCGCCATCCTGCGGCACGACGAAGCCGTAGCCCTTGCTGACGTCGAACCATTTGACATGGCCGGTGATCTCGACCGTCTGCTCGCCAACGTCGTCAGGCCCGTCCAGCCGCACGATCCGGTTGAGCGATTGCAGCGGGCCGACCGGTGGCCTGCCTCCGTCGCCGTATTCGTCGGACATGTTCCGCTCATCTCCGCCGCAAACGTGATTCGTGACGTGACGATAGCACCCCGGCGGAGTCGCGAAACAGTCGCTTCCAGCTCATCCACATCATCAGCATGCGAAAAGCGCCTGAGAGACCGACGAAAGCTGCGCCTTGTCGCTTTCGTGCATCGCGCCGATGATCGTTCGGACAGCGCTCGGGAGACCAGTCATGCGCATCGCCCATATCGAGCCCTTCATCCTGCACATCCCGGTCACCGGCGGCGCGATCGCCGATTCGACCCACCGGATCAGCCATTGGGGCGTGGTCGGCACGACGATCACCACCGAGGACGGGCTCGTCGGCTACGGCTTCACCGGCACCCATGCCGACCTTGCCTCCGATCGGCTGATCACGTCCTGCATCCGCGATTGCTACGCGCCGTTGCTCGTCGGCGAGGACGCTTCCGAGCATTCACGGCTCTGGCTCAAGCTCGCCCGCCATCCGGCGCTGCAATGGGTCGGCCGCGCCGGCATCACCCAGCTCGCGCTGGCCGCTGTCGACGTGGCGCTCTGGGATCTCAAGGCGAAGCAGGCCGGCATGCCGCTCTGGCATCTGCTCGGCGGCGCCAGCAAGCTGAAGCTCGAAGCCTACAATACCGATATCGGCTGGCTCTCGATCCCGAAGGACGAGCTCGTCGAGGGCGCGCGCATGGCGGTCGAGCGCGACGGCTTCCATCGCATCAAGATCAAGGTCGGCCACGCCGATCCGATGACCGATATCGGCCGGCTCGAAGCCGTGCGCCGCGCCGTCGGCGACCATGTCACCATGGCGATCGATGGCAACGGCAAATGGGACCTGCCGACCTGCAAGCGCTTCTGCGCCCGCGCCGAGGGGCTCGACATCTTCTGGTTCGAGGAGCCGCTCTGGTACGACGACATCGGCTCGCATGCCGAGCTCGCCCGCTCGACCTCGATCCCGATCGCGCTCGGCGAGCAGCTCTACACGCTCGATGCCTTCCGCGCCTTCGTGCAGGCGGGTGCGATCCACTATGTCCAGCCCGACGTCACCCGCCTTGGCGGCATCACCGAGTACATCCAGGTGGCGGAACTGGCGTTGGCCCATCGCCTGCCGGTCGCGCCCCATGCCGGCGAGATGAGCCAGGTCCACGTCCATCTCGCCTACTGGCATCCAGCGACGCCGGTGCTCGAATACATCCCCTGGATCAAGGACGCCTTCGCCGAGCCGGCCAATGTCGCCGACGGCTGTTTCCAGCGCCCGCAGCAGCCCGGCGCCGGCACGACGCCGACGAAGGACGCGTTCGCGCGTTTCGCCAAGCCGCTTTCCTGAACCCGAGAGCCAACCATGCCGGATTTCGCCACGCTCGCCTTGTTCACCGCCGCCTGCGCCGTACTGACCGCGACGCCCGGCCCGGACATGCTGCTGATCGCCTCGCGCAGCATGAGTCAGGGCCGCGCTGCCGGCTTCATGACCTATGCCGGCATCGCCACCGGCAGCTATCTCCAGGCGCTCGCCGCCGCCTATGGGCTGTCGCAGCTCTTTCTTTTGGTGCCGGCGGCCTATGACGCGCTGCGCTGGGCCGGCGCGGCCTATCTCGCCTGGCTCGCCTGGAAGACCTTCAGATCGCCCGCGACTTTGTTCGCGCCGACAGCGGATGCGGCGCGTTTCCCGCTGCGCCAGATCTTCCTGCAGGGCCTGCTGACCAACCTGCTCAATCCGAAGATGGCGCTGTTCATGCTGGCGCTGCTGCCGCAGTTCCTGAAGCCGGAGGCCGGCTCGCTCCTGCTCCAGGTCGTGGTGCTGGCCTCGATCCTCAATCTGATGGGCCTCATCGCCAACGGCATCGTCATCATGACGGCGAGCCGCCTCGGCCGTGCCATCGCCAGCCGCCCGCATCTGGCGCTCTGGCCGCAGCGCGTCCTCGGCGTTGTCTTTGGCGGGCTGGCGCTGCGGCTGGCATTTGCCTCGCGCGACTGATCAGTTCGCCAATCGCGCCAGCACCGGGCCGATCTCGCTGCGCACGACGAGATCGGCGATCGGGTCGAGATCGGTCGGCTCGCGGTTGAGGACGACGAGCTTGGCGCCATTGCGCTTGGCGATCACCGGAAAGGTCGCCGCCGGGAAGACGATGAGCGAGGCGATCAACCCGCCTCTGCATTATGCGGTGACCTGATCGATAAATGCCTTTTTTGCAGCAGTGTAGGCGGCCCGGTCTTGTGAGAACCGTATCGCAAGTTGGTCCTTAAGTTCCTCGTAATCCCGCGCCAAACTGCGATCAGCCCTAAGGCGATCTCGAAACATCAGGTAGTGACGCCATAATGGGCCATCGAATTTGACGACATGGACCAGATGAGTCCGCTCAATCCCCTTACCAAATACATGATCGTCCGGGACGCCTGCATGACGCGCAAAGTCGTACCCGATAGATGCCATAGCAGGCTCAAGCAGTGGCCCTGCTTGAAAATCTTCAATTCCTACCATCAGGTCCAATATTGGCTTAGATTTGATGCCGGGAATGGACGAGCTACCGATATGTTGTATGTCAATCTGACGGCCTCTGAGAGTAGAGCGGATAGTCTCCGCTTCGATCTCAAACGCGGTCTTCCATGCCGAGTTATGCGGCACTAGCATCACTGCACCTTGTCGAAGGCCCAGACCGAAATCGTTGCAGCCTGATTGGTGTTGATCACTGACCATGAGAACAGCTCACCACAGTCCTGCCTGCTCTGCAAAGATCATCCGCTTTGAAAGCGGGGCTCCATAAGATCTTCAAAGTCCGCTCCCGGTCGTGATCCCCTACCCCGCCAGCCGCGCCAGCACCGGGCCGATCTCGCTGCGCACGACGAGATCGGCGATCGGGTCGAGATCGGTCGGCTCGCGGTTGAGGATGACGAGCTTGGCGCCATTGCGCTTGGCGATCACCGGAAAGGTCGCGGCCGGAAAAACGACGAGCGAGGAGCCGGCGACCAGATAAAGATCGGCCGACATCGTCAGTTCATGCGCCCGCAGCATCGGCTGCTGCGGCATCTGCTGGCCGAAGGAGATCGTCGCCGTCTTCACGACGCCGGCGCACATCGTGCAGGCGGCGGGCTCGCCGCTCGCCTCGAACTGCACCCGGATCGCCGAAAGCTCATGCCGCCAGCCGCAGGTCAGGCAGGTCGCATAGGTGCCGTTGCCGTGCAGCTCGATCACGGCGTCCTCGGCGATGCCGGAAGCCTGGTGCAGACCGTCGATGTTCTGGGTGATCACGCCGGGCGAGCGGCCCTCCGCCACCAATGTCGCCAGCGCCCGGTGGCCGCGATTGGGCCGGGCGTCGCGATAATGGTCGTCCATCGCGAATTTGCGCCGCCAGGCCTCGATCCGCGCCTCGCGACTGGCGAGGAAGATCTCGAACGGGATCGGCTTGTTCTGCATCCACGGCGAGCCCGGCGAGCGGAAATCCGGCACGCCCGATTCGGTCGAGATGCCCGCCCCGGTGAACGGCACGATCACCCGGGCGCGGTCGAGCATGGCATGCAGTTCCTCGATCGCGTCCTCAGTCGCCTCGTCCATTCCGTCAGCCTCGCATTGCTTTGGTTCGAATATGGCGGTCGACGGGCCATGGTCCAAGCCTGCGGCGAGATCGGGCAGATTCGGCATCGTAGGGCGAGCGCAAGCCCTCCCCCCTTGTGGGGGAGGGTTGGGAGGGGGGTATCGCATTCGCAGTCCTGTCCGTGCCAAGCAAAACACATGTCGAGGGTGGCATACCCCCCTCTCTAGCTCTCCCCCACAAGGGGGGAGAGGACAGGTTGCGCAAGCCGTTGACGCCGCGGGAAACGCGCCGCAAAGCTCAGCCATGCCTGCGCCCTCTCCCGCCCCGCTCAATCCCGATCTCATCGACACCGCGACCCCGCCGATCCCCGAGGCCAAGGCCTGGGCGCGCGGCTATGCCGGTGGCAGTGGCCCGCTGGTCGACCTGTCGCAGGCCGTGCCTGGCGCCCCGCCGCCGGCCGCCCTGCTCGAGCGCCTCGCCGAGGCGGCCGTGCTGCCGGAAAGCACCCGCTACGGCCCGATCGCCGGTGACGACATCCTGCGCGAGGCCTATGCCGCCGAGAGCAGCGCCTTCTATGGCGGGGTGATCCGGCCGCAGGAGGTCGCGATCACCGCCGGCTGCAACCAGGCCTATGTCACCGTGATGATGGCGCTGGCGCGCGCCGGCGACAATGTGCTGCTGCCGACACCCTGGTACTTCAACCACGAGATGACGCTGAACATGCTCGGCGTCGAGCCGCGCCCGCTGCCCTGCGATCCGCAGCGTGGCTTCGTGCCGGATGCCGAAGTCGCCGAGGCGCTGATCGACGAGCGCACCCGCGCCATCGTGCTGGTGACGCCGAACAATCCGACCGGCGCGGTCTATCCGCCTGCCACCATCGCCGCCTTCGCCGCGCTCTGCCGCAGGCGCAAGATCTGGCTGGTGCTCGACGAGACCTATCGCGACTTCCTGCCCGAAGGCATCGACCGGCCGCATGAGCTCTTCAGCACAAGCGACTGGCAGGATTCGCTGATCGGCCTCTACAGCTTCTCCAAGGCCTATGCGGTGCCGGGCTGGCGGCTCGGTGCGATCACCGCTGGCGAAGCCGCGCTGGCACAGATCGGCAAGGTGCTCGACTGCGTCCAGATCAGCCCGGTCCGTGCCGGCCAGAGTGCCGTCGCCTGGGGCATCGACGGCATCCGCGCCTGGCGCGAGGCCAATCGCACCGAGATGAACTCCCGCGCCGCGCTCTTCCGCCAGGCGATCGCGCCGCTGAACGGCTGGAGTGTCCTCGCCGCCGGCGCCTATTTCGCCTATGTCGCCCATCCGTTCGAGGGCGTGCCGGCCGCCGATGTCGTGCGCCGGCTGGTGCAGGAGCGCGGCGTGCTTGCCCTGCCCGGCCCCTATTTCGGACCCGGACAGGAACGGCATTTGCGAATCGCCATCGCCAATGTCGCGGCCGAGCGTATCGCCGAGCTGGGCGAGCGATTGAAAGGGTTCGCGCTCTAGCTTCTCAGTTCCTTCGCCCTCCTCAGCCCTCATCCTGAGGAGCCATTCCGTCAGGAATGGCGTCTCGAAGGATGCTTCAGGAGGTTCCGGAGGCAACGGGAGCATCCTTCGAGACGCAGCCTTCGGCTGCTCCTCAGGATGAGGGCTATAGATGTGCGAGCAGCCCCTTCACCCCTTGGCCGCCGGGCAGCGGCTCTCGCTCAGCGGCCAGACCGTCTCCTCCGGCGCGATCTTACGCACGATCTCGAAATAATCCCACGGCCCCTTCGAATCCGCCGGCTTCTTGACCCTTGCGAGATACATCTCGCGCAGCACCCTGCCGTCGGCCCGGATCGTCGCGCCCTTGGTGAAGGCGTCGTTGATCGGCATGGCCCGCATCGCGGCAGCGACCTTGTCGGGATCGTCGGTGCCGGCCTGCCTGATCGCCTTGAGATAATGCAGCACCGAGCCGTAGACGCCGGCATGCAGCATCGACGGCATCATCCCGGCCCGCTCCAGGAACTGCTTCGACCAGGTGCGCGAGGGCTCGTCGAGGTCCCAATAGGAGGCGGTGGTCAGATAGGTGCCCTGCGTCGCCTTGAGCCCGAGGCTGTGCACGTCCTGCAGGAAGAAGATCAGTGCCGCGAGGTTCTGGCCCTGCTCGGTCAGGCCGAACTCGCCGGCCTGCTTGATCGCGTTGACCGTGTCGTTGCCGGCATTGGCAATGCCCACCACCTTCGCGCCCGAGGTCTGAGCCCGCAGCAGGAAGGAGGAGAAGTCGGCATTGTTCAGGGGGTGGCGCACCGCGCCGACGACCTTGCCGCCATTGGCCTCGACCACGTCGGTCGCGTCCTTCTGGAGCTGGTGGCCGAAGGCGTAGTCGGAGGCCAGCATGAACCAGGAGGTGCCGCCGGCCTTGACCACCGCCGAGGCGGTGCCGCGGGCGACGCCATAGGTGTCGTAGGTCCAGTGGAAGCCATAGGGCGAGCACTGCTCATTCGTCAGCGCCGTGGTGCCGGCGCCGGAATACATCACGATCCGCTTCTTCTCGCGGGCGAGCGATTGCAGCGCCAGCGCCACCGCCGAGTTGGGCACGTCGACGACGGCATCGACCTTGTCGATGTCGAACCATTGCCGGGCGATCGAGGTGCCGACATCGGCCTTGTGCTGATGGTCGGCGAAGACGATCTGGATCGGCTTGCCGAGCACGGTCGCTCCGAACTCCTTCACCGCCATCTCCGCCGCGATCACCGAGCCTTTGCCGCCGATATCGGCGGTCACCCCGCTCATATCGGTCAGCACGCCGATCTTGACGACATCGTCGCTGACCTGGGCCAACGCCGGCAGGCTGGCGAGCGCCATCAGGGCGCCGCCCGCTAGAAGCGACCGCATCAGATTCCCTCCCGAGCTATCGTCCGGCATTGCCGCCGGTTCGATCTCAAAGACCCTTTGCCTCCAGCCAGGCGACGATCAGGGCCGCGATCTCGTCGCTGTTGTCCTCGCACATCGGCATGTGGCCGTTACCGCTGATGCCGCGTTCCGGCAGCCAGATGAACTCGGCGCCGAGATAGCGCGCCGTCGCCTCGTCGATCGCGCGCGGATGGCGCGGGTCGCTATCGCCGGTGACGATCAGGATCGGCAGGTCGGCCAGGTTCGCCGGGTCGGCGATTCGCAGGCCCTTGCCGTCGATATTGAAGCGCTCGTTCATCAAGCGCGCGCTCTCAGGCACGATCGAGCGCCGATAGGCCTCGAAGGCCTGCTTCGGGAAGCGTTCGGAATTGGCCCAATAGGCCCGCATGAACTCGGGCGGGATGAAGAGCGGCCTGTCCTCCTCGACCCGGACCGGACAGCCGAGACTCTCATCGTCCTTGAGCTTCGCCACCGCCTCGGCATCGTCGGGCAGCACCGGCAAGAGGTTCGCCGGCCCGCCCGGCGCGACGCCGACGATCGCCGCGACCGCCTTTGGACTACGCTCCGCGATCCACCAGGCCATCGGACCACCAGCCGAATGCACCAGCAGCACCGCCGGTCCGATCTCCTCGAGCAGGCGTTGCAGGCTCTCCGCGATCTCGACGCTCGATAGAGTGGCGAAATCCGGCCGCATCGGCGAACGGCCATGACCCGGCCAGTCCGGCACGAAGACCTCGCGGCCCGAAGCGGCAAAGGCGGGCGCCCAGCCCGGCCGTCCATCCGGCGTGGTGATGTAGCAGGCGCCGGTATGGCCGCCGCCATGGACCAGCACGATCGGCAACCGCCCGGCTTGAGGCGCCCCGAGCCGATCGACATAGATCGGATGGGCGTCCGTGCCCGAATAGAAGCACTCCGGCGCGCGCGAAAGCGCCTGCCGACTTGTGGCACCAGCCTGGTCCATCGCCTCCTCCCGGCACGGCAAAACCGTGCCATTTATTGCCCGGAATGCTAGGACCAGCTTATGGCGCGCGCAACAAAAAAGTCTAATGTGAGACTAATTCAGCAGGACGATACCCGCGAGCTGGACGCCGGGCAGCGGCGCGCCATCCTCGACGGCACCGCGATCCCGACCGCCTACAAGATCGGCTACATCCTGAACTTCTACCGCGAACCGTCCTTCCGGGCGATCGAGATGGAGTTCGGGCTGACCCGGCCGGAGATCGTCATCCTGATCTTCCTGACCGTGCGCGACGGCGCCACCGCCAGCGAATTCTGCGAGTTCTCCGGCCATCTCAAGGCCAGCGTCAGCCGCGCCGTGATCCTGCTCGAGAAGAAGAAGCTGATCCGCCGCGAGCCCGACAAGGCCGACAGCCGCCGCCAGCTCCTTTTCCTGACCGCTGAAGGCCGCGCGCTCTACGAACGCTATATCCCGGCACTGCAGGCCAGGGAGCAGGCGATGCTCGCCTGCCTGTCAGGCGAGGAGCGGAACCAGCTCGGGCAGTTGCTCGACAAGCTCGCCGCCCATGTCCCACAATGGGGTTTCGCCTCCGAGTTGTGACGCCCGACCTCAGCGCAGCAGCGCCGCGTAGCGCTCGCGATAGGCATGGACCAGGAGACCGCCCGTCACGATCAGAATGATCGCGACCGGAATGCCGGCGGGGTTGATGGCGAAGTGGAACAGCACGATCACCGCCATCACCGGCGCGATCAGGGCAAGGCCAAGAGCCGGCACGACGTTGAGCAGCAGGCTCAGGCCGCCGGCGAGGTTCACCGCCTTGAGGAAGGGCCAGAAGAAGCCGGAATTCTGCAGCGCCGCCTCGAAGACGAGCCCACGCTCGGAGGTCGGCGGGTGGATCAGATGGGCGCCGGTGGCGAGCCACCAGAAGCCGTCGACGGCACTGACAATGAAGAGCAGGCCGAGCACCAGGCGAGGCAGCGTGACCAAGAGAAAATTGCGCATGGAAGAGGCTCGATGAGGCAGGAGGGAGTTGCTGGATAGCTGCGCCAGCTTGGTCCCGGCAGAGGCACTTTTGCCGCGCGACCCTACGTCATGATGCCTGCGCAAGGCGCGTCAAGCCGAACTTGACAAAATACTGGAAATGCCGGAGCCTCTTTGTCAAGCTTACCTTGACAAAGAGGCAGCTATGGCAGCTCCGGAGCAGGCTCACGACACCACGAGCTCGGGCAAGCGGCAACAGCGTCGAGACAAGGCCCTGAAGCCCAGCCTGCACTGTTCGTTCTGCGGCAAGAGCCAGCACGACGTCGAGAAACTCGTCGCCGGGCCGGCGGTCTTCATCTGCAATGAATGCGTCGCCAAATGTAATGCGTTCATGGCGATGCCAATCGATGCGCCGCGGCCGGATACGGAAGTCCGGAGCATTCAGCAGCTCGAGACACTCCCGACGGAGCGGCTCCTGCACTGGCTCAAGGTCGAGGCGGCCCTCTACGAGGACACCGCCAGCAAGTTGGCGAAGACAGTCGACGTCCTGCGCAAGCGCAAGACCTCGTGGGCCGCGATCGGAGAAGCGCTCGGGATTTCCCGCCAGGCGGCCTGGGACCGCTTCTCCTAACGACGCCTTACATCGTCGCGCCGATCTGCCAGGGCACGAACTCGGCGTCGCCATAGCCCATCTCCTCGGACTTGGAGCGCTCGCCCGAGGCGATCCGCAGCAGGTGCTCGAAGATCTCCTTGCCCTTCTCCTCCAGCGTCACGCCGTCGAGGACATCGCCGCAATTGATGTCCATGTCGTCGGTCTGCTTCAGATACATCGGCGTGTTGGTCGCGAGCTTGACCGAGGGCGTCGGCTTGCAGCCATAGGCCGAGCCGCGGCCGGTGGTGAAGGCGAGGATGTTGGCGCCACCGGCGACCTGCCCCGTCGCCGAGACCGGATCGTAGCCGGGCGTGTCCATGTAGACGAAGCCCTTGCTCCGGACCGGCTCGGCATAGTGGTAGACCGCGGCCAGCGTCTTGGTGCCGCCCTTGGCGGCAGCGCCGAGCGACTTCTCCAGGATGGTCGTCAGCCCGCCGGCCTTGTTGCCGGGCGACGGGTTGTTGTTCATGTCCATCCGCGCGCGGGCGGTATAGTCCTCCCACCATTTGATGATGCCGACGAGCTTCTCGCCGACCTCGCGGGTGGCGGCGCGGCGGGTGAGCAGGTGCTCGGCGCCGTAGATCTCGGGCGTCTCGGAGAGGATCGCGGTGCCGCCATGCTCAACCAGGAGGTCGACCGCCTTGCCGAGCGCCGGGTTGGCGGTGATGCCGGAATAGCCGTCCGATCCGCCGCACTGCAAAGCGAGCATCAGTTCGGACGCCGGCACCGTCTCGCGCTTGGCCTGGTTGGCAATCGGCAGCATCACCTTCAGCGCCTCGATCCCGGCCGCCACAGCCTTCCTGGTGCCGCCGGTTTCCTGGATGGTCAGTGTGCGGAAGACATCGCTCTCCTCGACGCCATAGGCTTCCTTCATCCGCTTGATCTGGAAGCCCTCGCAGCCGAGGCCGACGACCAGCACTGCGGCCATGTTCGGATTGCAGGCATAGCCCCAGGTCGTGCGCTTCAGGACCTCGAAGCTCTCGCCATTGTAGTCGATGCCGCAGCCGGTGCCGTGCGTCAGGGCGATGACGCCGTCGACATTGGGATAGTCGGCGAGCAGGCCCGAGCGCTTGACCTCCTCGGCCATGAAGCGCGCGGCGGAAGCCGAGCAGTTCACCGAGGTCAGGATGCCGACATAGTTGCGCGTGCCGGCATTACCGGCCTTGCGGCGAAAGCCCTCGAAGGTTGCCTGCTGCTCGACCGGCAGCACGAACTCGGTCTTCGCCTCGGCGGCATAGGCATAGTCGCGCTCGAAGGCGTGGAAGCCGGTATTATGCTCGTGTACCCATTCGCCCGGCGGGATATCGAGCGTGGCGAAGCCGATGATCTGGCCGAACTTGCGGATCGGCTCGTCCTTGGCGATCGGCACCAGCGCAACCTTGTGGCCACGCGGAATCCGCTTCAGCGCAGTGACACCGGCGGCCGTGACGCCGACATCGATCGGATCGACCGCGACCGCGACATTGTCGGCGGCGTTGAGCTTCAGCGTGCGCGGTGGGACGGCTTTGTCGAGCATGATGATACCTTGGAACGGCGGCTCCCCCGCCTCCCCCAAGCAATGCGCCGATTGCGGCCTTTTTTCAATCGGTTGAAAGAAGGAACGGAATTGCGTGAGGTGCGGCTCCCTTCTCCCCTTGCGGGAGAAGGTGGCTCGGCGAAGCCGAGACGGATGAGGGGTCGCGCGACCTTTCCGATGGACCGGCGCGCAATCGACCGACGGCAAGCGCGATGCGACCCCTCATCCGCCTGCCGGCCCCTTCTCCCGCAAGGGGAGAAGGGGTGCGCGCCAACTGCTCACCCCAACCGCAACTCGCGTACCACCTGCTCGACGATCGCGTCCTTGCTCGCCTCGACCTGGACGACGAGCGGGTTCTCGTCCGCGCCCGGCTCCTCCAGCGTCGCGAACTGGCTGTCGAGCAGGGCCGGCGGCATGAAATGGTGCTGTCGCGCCGCCATGCGCTCGCCGATCAATTCGCGCGAGCCCTTGAGGTAGACCAGCGCGACATCGGGCCGCTTCCCGACGATCACATCGCGATACGCCCTCTTCAGCGCCGAGCAGGTGACGATGCCGTTGCCGCCGGTGGCACGCAGTTCGTCGATCCAGGCCGCGATCGCAGCCAGCCAGGGCTTGCGGTCCTCGTCGGTCAGCGGGATGCCGCCCGACATCTTCGCGACGTTCGCAGGCGGGTGGAAACTGTCGGCATCGCGGAAGGGCCAGTCGAGCCGCTCAGCCAGCCGTTCGCCGAGCGAGGTCTTGCCCGAACTCGCCACGCCCATGACGACGATCACGGCCGGCGCGCCGGCCCCGTTCACGCGGGTCATCGGCTCAGCCCTGCTTCTTCGGCTCGACATGGCCGCCGAAGCCGGCGCGCATGGCGGAGAGGATCTTCTCGGCGAAGGTGTGGTCCTTGCGCGAGCGGAAGCGGGTGTAGAGCGAGGAGGTCAGCACCTCGGCCGGCGTCGCGGTCTCGATCGCGGCCTGCACGGTCCAGCGCCCCTCGCCCGAATCCGAGACATGGCCGGAATAGGCGCCGAGCTCCTCGTCGGCCGCCAGTGCCTCGGCGGTGAGGTCGAGCAGCCAGGAGGTCACGACCGAGCCGCGCCGCCAGACCTCGGCGATCTCGGCGACGTCGAAATCGAAGCCGTATTCCTCCGGCAAGCCGTCCCTGGCCGAGGCGTTGCGCAGCAGGTCGAAGCCCTCCGCGAAGGCCTGCATCATCCCGTATTCGATGCCGTTATGGATCATCTTGACGAAATGGCCGGCGCCGGCCGGGCCACAATGCAGATAGCCCTGCTCGGCCGTCGGATTGCGGCCGTCTCGATGCTTCGTCGGCTCGATCTCGCCCTTGCCCGGCGCCAGCGCCTGGAAGATCGGCTCCAGGCGATCGAAGACGCCCTTGTCACCGCCGATCATCAGGCAATAGCCGCGCTCCAGCCCGTGCACGCCGCCGGAGGTGCCGATGTCGAGATAGTGCAGCCCCTTCGCCTCGAGCTCGCGCCCGCGCCGGACATCGTCCTTCCAGAAGGCGTTGCCGCCATCGATCAGCGTATCGCCGGGCGCCATCATCGCGGCGAGCTCGGCAAGCGTTGTCTCGGTGATCTCGCCGGCCGGCAGCATGATCCAGATCGCGCGCGGCGCCTCAAGCTTCGCCACCATCTCCTTGAGATCGCCGACATTGACAGCGCCGTCCTTGGCGAGCGCCTCGCCCGGCTTCGGGTCGCGGTCATAGACCACGCATTGGTGCCCGGCGCGGTGCAGCCGGCGGACGATATTGGCTCCCATGCGGCCGAGGCCGACCACTCCAAGCTGCATCGCGAACGCTCCTACCGGCCGACGGGAAGCCGGCTTTGGCGACGCTACATGCCCCGGCAGAGAGCAGCGGGCAAGCGCAGGGGTAGCCGGCACGGCAGCTGCATGAGATCGCCCGGGCGGTCTGGCGGTCGAGCGAAAGCTTGCCTAAACGGCTCCGACGCCCTCTTTTTTGAATGCGCGGATATCCACAGCGAAGGCGGGCAAAGGGAGCGTTATGGCGGCGGAGGGCTTCTCGCAGGATCTGGTTCAGGCCGTCGGGCTTCTAGGGGCGGGCGTCATCGCGGTGCCGATCTTCCGGAAGCTCAAGCTCGGCTCGGTGCTCGGCTATTTCGCCGGCGGCCTCGTCATCGGCCCGTCCGGCATCGGCCTGTTTTCCAATCCCGAAAGCGTGCTCCACGTCGCCGAGTTCGGCGTCGTCATGTTCCTCTTCATCATCGGGCTGGAGATGCAGCCCTCGCGGCTCTGGAACCTGCGCGGCGAGATCTTCGGCCTCGGCGTCGCCCAGGTCGGGCTCTGCGGCGCGCTCCTGACCGGGGTCGGCATTCTCGCCGGCCTGCCCCCCGCCGCGGCTTTCATCGCGGGCATGGGCTTCGTGCTGTCCTCCACTGCGGTCGTGATGCAGATGCTGAACGAGCGCGGCGAAGCCTCGACGCCGCACGGCCAGCAGGCGGTCTCGATCCTGCTGCTCGAAGACCTCGCCATCGTGCCGCTGCTCGCGGTCGTCGCCGTGCTGGCACCGGCGAAGGCTGCCGACAGTGGCGGCCTCATGCCCCTGCTGATCGGCGCCGGCTCGCTGGTCGGCCTCGTCGTCGCCGGCAAATGGCTGCTCAACCCGATGTTCCGGCTGCTCGCCAATGCGCAGGCCCGCGAGGTCATGACCGGCGCCGCGCTGCTCGTCGTGCTCGGTTCGGCATTGGCGATGCAGCTCGGCGGATTGTCGATGGCGATGGGCGCCTTCCTCGCCGGCGTGCTGCTGTCGGAATCGACCTTCCGCCATCAGCTCGAGGCCGATATCGAGCCGTTCCGTGGCCTCTTGCTCGGCATGTTCTTCCTGGCGGTCGGCATGTCGCTCGATCTCAAGCTGATCGGCCAGGAATGGCGGGCCGTCGCCCTCGGCGTCGCCGCCTTCATGCTGGTCAAGGCGGCCGGCATCTTCATCGTCGCCAAGCTGTTTCGCACCCGCACGCGCGCTGCGATCACCCGCGTCGCGCTGTTCTCGCAGGGCGGCGAGTTCGCCTTTGTGCTCTACAGCGCCGCGGCCTCAGCCGGAATCTTCGATGCACGGATCAACGCCATCGCCAGCGCCATCGTGATCCTCTCGATGGCGATCACGCCGCTGGTCGTGCTCGCCATCGACCGCTTCATGCCGCCTGAGTCGGAATCGCTGGATGGCATCGAGCATGCCGACGGCCTCAAGGGACGCATACTCGTCGTCGGCTTTGGCCGCTTCGGCCAGGTCGCGAGCCAGGCTTTGCTCGCCCGCGGCTGCAGCATCTCGCTGATCGAGACCGATGTCGAAATGATCCAGGCCGCGGCCACCTTCGGCTTCAAGGTCTATTACGGCGACGGCACCCGCGCCGACATCCTGCATGCCTCGGGCGCCCATCAGGCCGAGGCGATCCTGGTCTGCGTCGAGAAGCGCGAGACGGCCAACGCGATCGTGCGGGTGGCGCAGGCCGAGTTTCCGCATGCGAAGCTCTTCGTGCGCGCCTTCGACCGCGGCCATTCGATGGACCTGATTCGCGCCGGCGTCGATTACCAGATCCGCGAGACCTTCGAATCCGCCATGGTCTTCGGCGGCGAGGTCCTGCGTGCGCTGGGCGTGCCCGAGGACGAGGCCGTCGAGATCGTCGAGGATATCCGTCGCCGCGACGCCGAGCGCCTCGACCTCCAAGTCGCGAGCGACATCTATGCCGGGCAGGATCTGATCCACGGCAACCAGCCGACCCCCGCCCCGCTCACCAAGCCGAAGGCGGCGGGCACTGTCCATGGCGACTTGCCGGATGCGGCCGGCGCCAGGCCGTAGCGGCCCGGCGCCCCTGTCAAATTCCTCTGCGAAAGGTGCGCGGGCTAAACCCCTCCCCCTTGTGGGGAGGGGCAGGGGTGGGGGTTGCAAAGCCGGAGCGGTCGGTCGAACCAGACAGCGCGACCGCTGCTGCCAAGCATCTTTTTCTGCTGACTATCGCCAGGCGGCGCCACCCCCATCCCCAGCCCTTCCCCACAAGGGGGAAGGGAGGAGCACAGGCGACCGGCCGCTCCCAGAGGATTCCGTCAGGGGAACATCAACGGCAGCGGCTCGGCCTGCCAGGTGGGCTCGAGCGCGAGCAGCCTGACGTCAGCCGGAGCAAGTCCGTCGCCGACCGCCTCGGCGCTGAAGCGCTCCGCCTCGATCTGCCTCGGAAAGCCGACCGCCACAATCGTGCTGCCGGGCGCATTCCGGTCGCGGGCGACGAAGCTCAGCTTCGCCCGCCCGCCAAGGCCGAGCCGACCGATGCGCGCGAGCAGGGCCTCGCGCAGATCGTCGCGGCCCGCCGCGATCTCACAAAGGACGAGCGCCTCCACGGCGCTCAACCGTTGCGGAAGGTGTAGCTGTAGCCGTTGATCGCCGGCACGCCGCCGAGATGGGCGTAGAGCACCTTCGAACCGGCCGGGAAGAAGCCCTTCTTCACCAGGTCGATCATGCCCTGCATCGATTTCCCCTCATAGACGGGGTCAGTCATCATGCCCTCGAGCCGCGCCGACAGGCGGATCGCCTCGATCGTCTCCTGCGACGGCACGCCATAGACCGGGTAGGCGTAATCCTCGTTCAGGACGATATCGTCTGCTGTGATCGCCTTGCCGCCGACGAGGTCTGAGGTCTTCTGAGCGATGTCGAGCACCTGCGCTTTCGTCTGCGCCGGCGTCGCGGAGGCGTCGATGCCGATGACGTTGCGCTGGCGCCCATCCTTGGCGAAGCCGACGACCATGCCGGCATGGGTCGAGCCGGTGACGGTGCAGACGACGATATAGTCGAACGTGAAGCCGAACTCGGCCTCTTGCGCCCTCACCTCCTCGGCAAAGCCGACATAGCCGAGCCCACCGAACTTGTGGACCGAAGCGCCAGCCGGGATCGCATAGGGCTTGCCGCCCTTGGCCTTCACATCCGCCAGCGCATTTTCCCAGCTCGCCCGGATGCCGATGTCGAAGCCCTCGTCGACCAGCTCGACATGAGCGCCCATCACCCGCGACATCAGGATGTTGCCGACGCGGTCATAGACGGCGTCCTCATGCGGCACCCAGCTTTCCTGCACCAGCCGGCACTTCATGCCGATCTTGGCGGCGGTCGCCGCGACCATGCGGGTATGGTTCGACTGCACGCCGCCGATCGAGACGAGCGTGTCGGCGCCGGACGCGATCGCATCCGGCACGATGTATTCGAGCTTGCGCAGCTTGTTGCCGCCGAAGGCGAGGCCGGAATTGCAGTCCTCGCGCTTGGCATAGAGCTCGACGCCGCCGCCGAGATGCGCGGAGAGGCGCGGCAGCTTCTCGATCGGCGACGGCCCGAAGGTCAGGGGATAGCGTTCGAACTTGGCGAGCATGGCGGGTCTTCCTCGTGAAATGGCTCGCAAAAGTTAGCAAAACGCCTTTGAAAGGTGCTCCCGAACTTCGCCCCAGATTTTTCTTTCGCTTTCACATAACTCGCAATCTGCTAGCTTTGAGCCACATCAGCTGCGGCAAAAACGGAAGAATCCTTCATGGAGGTCGAACTCGACAAAACCGACCTCAGAATCCTGCGTTTGCTGCAGGCCGATGGGCGCATGGGCAATGCCGAGATCGCCAAGCGGGTGAACACCAGCGCCGCCACCTGCCATCGCCGCATCCAGCGCCTGTTCGCCGAAGGTTATGTCACCGGCGTGCGCGCGCAGATCGATCCGCACAAGGTCGAGAAGGGCACGCTCGCCATCGTCGGCGTCGTGCTCGACCGCTCGACGCCGGAAAGCTTCGGCCTGTTCGAGGAGGCGGTGAAGCAGCTCCCCGTGGTGCTCGACTGTCACATCGTCGCCGGCGATTTCGACTATTTCCTCAAGATCCGCGTGCGCGACCTCGCCGACTTCAACAGGCTGCACGCCAAGACGCTGCTCGCTTTGCCGGGCGTGCGCCAGACCCGCACCTTCTTTGTGATGAAGGAGGTCATCGACAACGCGCCGCTGGAGTTTTGAGACGGCGCAGCCCTCTCAAAAAAACTCGCGCGGCGGCATTGACTTAGAGTGCGCTCGAACTCGTAGCTTCCCCGGCGTCGTGACGAGAAGGCAGCCATGAAGATCGGTGAACTGGCAAGGCGATCGGGGCTGTCGGCCCATACGATCCGCTACTACGAGCGGATCGGGCTGCTGCCCTATGCCGACAGGGATCGGTCACGCCAGCGCGACTACGACGCCTCGATCCTGACCTGGATCGATTTCCTCGGCCGGCTCAAGACCACCGGCATGCCGATCCGCGAGATGCTGCACTATGCGGCCTTGCGCGAAGAGGGAGCCGGCACGGAAGCCGACCGTCGTAGTTTGCTGGAACGGCACCGCGAGCAGGTTCGCGCTCGCGTCGCCGAACTCGAAGCCTGCCTTCTCGTCCTCGACACCAAGATCGCCGGCTATGCCGACATCGAGAAGAGGATCGAAGACCATGACGCACATCAACGCACACGCCGAAACAAGCAGGCTGGAGCGCGGCAGGCGGGCTCTCGCTGAGATCGATGGCGAAGCCGGCCACAGAGTGATCGCAGCGCTCGCCGACATCGCACCCGATTTCGCAAACTACGTATTCGAGTTCTCGTTCGGAGACATCTATTCGCGTCCGGGACTCGACCTGCGTTCCCGCGAGATCGCGACGATCGCGGCGCTGGCCGCGCTGGGCAATGCCCAGCCGCAGCTCAAGGTGCATATCGAGGCCGGGCTGAACGTCGGCTTGTCGCGCCAGGAGATCACCGAGATCCTGATTCAGATGGCGGTCTATGCCGGCTTCCCGGCGGCGCTCAACGGGTTGTTCGCGGCGAAGGAGGTCTTCGCCGCGCGCGACCTCGCGGCTTGAACCAAGGCCGCATCGGACCCGCTGACTCCTGATCAGCGGTTCAGATCTCCGTCATGCTCGCCCTTGTGGCGAGCATCCACGTCTTGAACACCGCATGCCCGAAAGACGTGGATGGTCGGTACAAGCCCGACCATGACGGATGGGGCACGCACCTAAATCGGTTTGCCTCAACGCCTTGGCAGCTACACCTGAATCAATCTCTGAACCTGCGCCCCGTCGAGCTCCGCCATCGGCCCGGCCAGCACGACCTCGCCACGGTCCATCACGAACATCGTGTCGGCAAGGTCGCGGGCGAAGTCGAAATACTGCTCGACCAGCACGATCGCCATGTCGCCGCGCTGGCGCAGATAGTCGATGGCGCGGCCGATATCCTTGATGATCGAGGGCTGGATGCCCTCGGTCGGCTCGTCGAGAACCAGCAATTTGGGTCGGGTGACCAGCGCTCGCGCAATGGCGAGTTGCTGTTGCTGGCCGCCCGAGAGGTCTCCGCCGCGCCGGCCCAGCATGGACTTCAGCACGGGGAATAGGTTGAAGAGCTCGTCCGGGATGTAGCGCTCCTTGCGGGGCAAGGGCGCGAAGCCGGTCTCCAGGTTCTCTTTGACGCTCAATAGCGGGAAAACCTCGCGGCCCTGCGGCACGAAGCCGATGCCGGCGCGCGCCCGGTCCTCGGTGCGTAAGGTCGAGATGTCCTGGCCGCCGAAACTGATCCTGCCGCCGCTGATCGGCTGCTGTCCGACGATGGCACGCATCAGCGAGGTCTTGCCGACGCCGTTGCGGCCCATGACGCAGGTGACCTTGCCGATCTCCGCAGTGACCGAGACGCGTCGCAGTGCCTGGGCGGCACCGTAGTGCAGGTCGATGGCGTCCACAGTCAGCATGAGCAGTTGTCCCGCCGCATGATCTGATCGGAAGACCGGTTTTCACGTTTCCGCATCACCCTTACCGCCCCAGATAGACTTCGACGACTCGCTCATTGGCACTAACCTGATCGAGGGGGCCCTCGGCCAATACCGAGCCCTCGTGCAGCACCGTGACCTTCACGCCGAGCTCGCGGATGAAGCCCATGTCGTGCTCGACCACGATCACGGAATGGTCTTTCGCGATCTCCTTCAGCAGCACCGCCGTCTGCGCCGTCTCGCCATCGGTCATGCCGGCGGCCGGCTCGTCGACGAGCAGGAGTTTGGGATCCTGCGCCAAGAGCATGCCGATCTCGAGCCATTGCTTCTGGCCGTGCGAGAGCGAGCCGGCGAGCCGCTCGCGCTTGTCCGCGAGCTTGATGATGCCGAGGATTTCGTCGATGCGCTTCTGCTGGGCGCTCTCGGTCTGCCAGAACAGCGTCTTCAGCACGGTCCGCTTCGACTTCAGCGCCAGCAGGATGTTGTCCTCGATCGTGTGGAAGTCGAACACCGTCGGCTTCTGGAACTTGCGGCCGATGCCGAGATTGGCGATCGCCGCCTCGTCGAGCTTGGTCAGGTCGACCGAACCGCCGAACATCACGGTGCCTTCGTCCGGCCGGGTCTTGCCGGTGATGATGTCCATCATGGTGGTCTTGCCGGCGCCGTTCGGGCCGATGATGGCGCGCATCTCGCCGGGCTCGATCGTGAGCGACAGACCGCGGATCGCCTTGAAGCCGTCGAATGAGACGCTGACGCCGTCGAGATAGAGCAGCGAGGAGGTCAACGCGCCGGGAGTGGGAGCATTCATGCGCGTCACTCCGCCGGAGCCGGTTCGGCCGCCGGCACGGGAGCGGGCCGCTTCCGGCTCTCCCACCAGCCCTGAGCGGTGCCGAGAATACCCTTGGGCATGAACAGCGTGACGAAGACGAAGAGTGCACCGAGCGCAAACAACCAGTACGGCGCCATGAAGCCGGAGGTGAACACCGTCTTGGCCCAGTTGACCACGACGGCGCCCAGCGCCGCGCCGACCAGCGAGCCGCGCCCGCCGACCGCGACCCAGATCACCGTCTCGATCGAGTTGGCCGGGGCGAATTCGCTCGGATTGATGATGCCGACCTGCGGTACGTAGAGCGCCCCGGCGACGCCCGCCATGCAGGCCGAGACGGTGAAGACGAAGAGCTTGAAGCGGTCGACCCGGTAGCCGAGGAAGCGCGTGCGCGATTCAGCGTCGCGGATCGCGATCACCACCTTGCCGAGCTTCGACGAGACGATGCCGCGCGCGATCAGGAAGCCGGAGATCAGCATCACGCAGGTCATCGCGAACAGCGCCGCGCGTGTGCCCTGCGCCTGCACGTTGAAGCCGAGTATGTCCTTGAAATCGGTCAGGCCGTTATTGCCGCCAAAACCCATGTCGTTGCGGAAGAAGGCGAGCAGCAGCGCGTAGGTCAGCGCCTGGGTGATGATCGAGAGGTAGACGCCGGTGACGCGGCTGCGGAAGGCGAACCAGCCGAAGACGAAGGCGAGCAGGCCGGGAACCAGCAGCACCATCAGCATGGCGAAGGGGAAGGATGAGAAACCGTACCAGTACCAGGGCAGTTCCTGCCAATTCAGGAAGACCATGAAATCGGGCAGCACCGGATTGCCGTAGACGCCGCGCGAGCCGATCTGGCGCATCAGGTACATGCCCATCGCATAGCCGCCGAGCGCGAAGAACGCGCCGTGGCCGAGCGAGAGGATGCCGCAATAGCCCCAGACCAGATCGAGCGAGATCGCCAGCAGCGCGTAGCAGAGATACTTGCCCCAGAGCGACATGGTCGCGGTCGAGACGTGGAAGGGCGAGCCGGCCGGCATCAGCAGGTTCGCCAGCGGCACCAGAACGCCGATCGCGGCGATCAAAGCGAGGAAGACGAGGCCCCGCTTGTCCATGTTCGAGAGGAGGAAGCGGGTGATCATGCTTCCACCGCCCTGCCCTTCAGCGCAAACAGGCCGCGCGGGCGCTTCTGGATGAACAGGATGATGAAGACGAGCAGCGCGATCTTGCCGAGCACGGCGCCTGCATAGGGTTCGAGCAGTTTGTTGGCGACGCCGAGGCTCATCGCGCTGATCAGCGTGCCCCAGAGATTGCCGACGCCGCCGAAGACCACGACCATGAATGAGTCGATGATGTAGCTCTGGCCGAGATTGGGGCTGACATTGTCGATCTGCGAGAGCGCGACGCCGGCCAATCCCGCGACGCCGGAGCCGAGTCCGAAGGTCAGCGCGTCGATCCGGCCGGTGCGGATGCCCATCGCCGAGGCCATGCGCCGGTTCTGGGTGACGGCCCGCATCTGCAGGCCCATCGGCGTCAGTTTCAGGATCACCAACAGCGCCGCGAAGACGAGGGCGGCGAAGACGATGATCCAGAGCCGGTTCCAGGTGATGGCGAGGCCGCCGAGCTCGAAGGCGCCGGACATGAAGGCTGGCGCGCCGACCTCGCGATTGGTCGGCCCAAACGCGGTGCGCACCGCCTGCTGCAGGATCAGGCTGATGCCCCAGGTCGCGAGCAGCGTCTCCAGCGGCCGGCCATAAAGGAAACGGATGACGCCGCGCTCGATCGCGATGCCGACTGCGCCGGCGACGATGAAGGCGGCCGGGATCGCGATCGCCAGCGACCAGTCGAACAGCCCCGGGAAGCGCGCCCGGATCACCTCCTGCACGATGAAGGTGGTGTAGGCGCCGAGCATGACCATCTCGCCATGGGCCATGTTGATCACGCCCATCACGCCGAAGGTGATGGCAAGGCCGATCGCGGCGAGCAGCAGAACCGAGCCGAGCGAGAGCCCGTACCAGAGGTTCTGCCCGGCCCGCCACAGAGCGAGCTTGCCTTCGATCTCGGAGATGGCGCGCGCCTGCGCTTCCTTGAGGCCCGGCGAGGCGTCGCCCGGCAAAGCGCGCAGCGTCGCCAGCGCATCTTGGTCGCCACGCTCGCGCAGAACGTCGACCGCGGCCATGCGGTCGAAGGGCGGCGCGTCGGTCTTGGCGATCAGGATCGCAGCCTGCGCCTGCCTGAGCGCCAGGCGTGCCCGGTTGTCGGTCTCCTTGGCGATGGCGGCTTCGAGCACCGGCAGCACCGAGACGTCGCGCGCCCGGAACACCGCCTCGGCGGCGGCAACGCGCTTGCCGGGATCGGGATTGATCAGCCCGAGCCCGCCGAGCGCGCCCTGGATCACGCGCCTGACATTGTTGTTCAGCCTGACTGGATTGACGCCAGCCGGCTGGGCGACGAGCGCCTGTCCCGTCCGCGCGTCGAGGAAGCCGCCCTCCTTGGTCTTCACCGCGACCGCGCCGCCACCGGCGAGCAGCCGGCCATCGGCGAGCGCCTCGATGATGACAGCCGCATTCGGATGCGCGCTCTGGACGAGGATGTCGATGGCGCGCGCCGTATCCGAGAAGCTGTCGGCACCGAGCCGGGTGAAAGCTTCGTCGGCGGACTGCGCGAGGGCGACGGCCGGCGCGAACAGCGCCATCATGACAGCCAGCGATCGCAGGAAGGATAGGAGGAAGGGCATCGGCTCGCTTCTGGTCTTGATGCACAAGCCGCGACTATTGAGGCGCGGGATCCCCTCTCCCGTGTGGGAGAGGGGTAGGGGTGAGGGCCTGCCCGCAAACGAAAGGGCTCGATCGGCTCTCATCAAAGAAGCGGCCAGGGCACGGTTAGGGCGTCTAAGGGCGGTCCCTCACCCCTGCCCCTCTCCCATCCGGGAGAGGTTCCCCGCGCTTATCCGTTTGGTTGATCAGCTCTGACTGAAGTTTCGAAGGGCGGCCGGGCTTTCCGACCGTGCCGCCCTTCCCCCTCTTAACTCAGGCGCCGCCGCCGCATTTGCCGGTCTTGACGTTGAAGTTGCCGCACTTCTTCTCGACCCAGTCGCCGACCAGGTCCTTGGAGCCGTCGAGCTCCTTCGACCAGGCGTCGCCGGCGACGAGACCGGTCTTCGACACGACGTCGAACTGGCCGTCGGCCTTGATCTCGCCGATCAGCACCGGCTTGGTGATGTGGTGGTTCGGCAGCATCTTCGAGACCCCGCCGGTCAGGTTCGGCGCCTCGACGCCGGGCAACGCGTCGATGACCTTGTCGGGATCGAAGCTCTTGGCCTTCTCGACAGCCTTCACCCACATGGCGAAGCCGATGACATGGGCCTCCATCGGGTCGTTGGTGACGGCCTTCTCGTTCTTCTTGTAGGCCTTCCACTGCTTGATGAAGGCCTCGTTCTCCGGCGTCTTGACCGACTGGAAGTAGTTCCAGGCGGCGAGATGGCCGAGCAGCGGCTTGGTGTCGATGCCGGCGAGCTCTTCTTCACCGACCGAGAAGGCCACGACCGGGATGTCGGTCGCCTTGATGCCCTGGTTGCCGAGCTCCTTGTAGAACGGCACGTTGGCGTCGCCGTTGATGGTCGAGACCACCGCGGTCTTCTTGCCGGCCGTGCCGAACTTCTTGATGTCGGAGACGATGGTCTGCCAGTCGGAATGGCCGAACGGCGTGTAGTTGATCAGGATGTCCTCCTTCTTCACGCCCTTGGCGAGAAGATAGGCCTCCAGGATCTTGTTGGTCGTGCGCGGGTAGACATAATCGGTGCCGGCGAGGACCCAGCGCTGGACCTTCTCCTCCTTGGCGAGGTAGTCGACGGCCGGAATCGCCTGCTGGTTCGGCGCGGCGCCGGTATAGAAGACGTTGCGCTCGCTCTCCTCACCCTCGTACTGGACGGGATAGAACAGGATCGAGTTCAGCTCCTTGAACACCGGGAGCACGGACTTGCGCGAGACCGAGGTCCAGCAGCCGAACACGGCCGCGACCTTGTCCTTGACGATCAGCTCGCGCGCCTTCTCGGCGAAGAGCGGCCAGTTCGAGGCCGGGTCGACCACGACCGCCTCGAGCTTCTTGCCGAGCACGCCGCCTTTCTTGTTCTGCTCCTCGATGAGCATGAGCATGACGTCTTTCAACGTCGTCTCGGAGATCGCCATCGTGCCGGAGAGCGAGTGCAGGATGCCGACCTTGATGGTCTCTTGCGCCGCCGCCGGCAGCAGCGAGGAGAGAACCGTGGCGCCCGCGAAGGCGGCGCCCATGACCGTGCGACGAGTGAGTTTCACTGCGATGTCCCCTGAGGTCCCTGTTGACCGCGCCCTTGCCGGGCGCCGGCTGCCGTTCCGGCTAGCGGGGAAGATCGCAAGCGACGTGCCAACCTGGGTCAAGACCATCGGGTCATCGCAACAAGGCGTGTTCAGGGCGGTTTCGCGAGCGATTTCCTGCCGACAGGTTCCCATCTCACGCAAGGATCATGCGTCGAGGCGCTATCTGAACAGAAAATAGGCAAGTCGCTCGCCCATGAATTAGGCAACTCTATCCAAAGCCGGCTTAGCGCCTGATTTTGTTGCAGCCATGCGAGCTGTGAGCCGCTGAATCTTTGCCGTTTACGAGGTGCTTGGAATCACCCTAGCCTCCTCCTTGTCGGTAACAACTGAAAGGAGGTGATCCAGTGTCTCATTGTCATCAACCGCTGTCGCGGGGACTGCGTGACCTGGTCTCGTCCCATAAGGGGTTCGGTTGCGCTTGAGTTTCCGTGACGCTTAGCCCTGTTACCGGGGCTGCGGTTCGGCAATGGAAGGGCTGCCCGCAAGGGCAGCCCTTCTCCGTTTCGGACTCCTCTGTGAAAGCCGCAAGGAGCGGGAAACCCCTCCCCCTTGTGGGGAGGGGCAGGGGTGGGGGTCGCAAAGCCGGAGTGATTGGCAGGACCCGAGGGAGCTGTCGCTGCTGCCAGACCTCATTTCCTGCCGACGATCACCAAGCGGCACCACCCCCATCCCCGGCCCTTCCCCACAAGGGGGAAGGGAGGAGCCCGGTGCCCGGCCTGTCGCCGAGGAATTTTTCGGATAGCAGTTCTGCACAGGCCGTTCTGGCGCGCCCGGCCGCGGCATGGCAGAACTCGTGGATGTCCTTCGCGCCCAGCCGCTGCTGACGAGGCCCCAACCTTTGCCCCGTCCCGACTCCGACCTCTCCCGCGACGCCATCCTCGCCTTCATCGAGGAGGAGCGTGCAGCCGGCCGCGAGCCCGGCCGACGCGACATCGCCAAGGCCTTCCAGCTCGATGGTGGCGGCAAGATCTGGCTGAAGCGCCTGCTGCGCGAGCTCGAGCTGGAGGAGAATGGCGGGTCCAGCCCGGTCAAGCCGCATGCCGCCCTCCCTGCCGTCCTGCTCTGCGAGATCAAGACGCGCGACCGCGAGGGCGATCTCATCGCCGTTCCGCTCGAATGGAACGAGGAGGACCAGGGCGAGGCGCCGAAGATCCTGCTCGAACGCCAGCGCGAGTTCCGCCGCAAGCCGAAGACCACGACCGCCGCCGCTCCGGGCGTCGGCGACCATGTCCTGCTCAAGCTGACGAAACTGCGCGGCGTCGAGGGCTATCAATGGTCCGGTCGCACCCTCAAGGTGATGGGCAAGGCCAAGGCGCAGGTGCTCGGCATCTTCCGCGCCCTCCCCGACGGCTCCGGCCGGCTCGTCCCTGTCGACAAGAAGGCGCAGGGACGCGAGGCGATTGTTCCGAAGGGGCAGACCGGCAATGCGGAGGACGGCGATCTCGTCTCGGTCTCCTTCGCCCGCGAGAGCCGTTTCGGCCCGCCCCAGGCCAGGGTGCGCGAGCGGCTCGGTTCGCTGAAATCCGAGCGTGCCGTCTCGCTGATCGCGATTCACGCCCACGGCATTCCCAACGAATTCTCTCCCGCCACCATTGCCGAAGCGGAAGCAGCCAAGCCGGCCTCGCTCGCCGGTCGCGAGGACTGGCGCGCCTTGCCGCTGATCACCATCGACCCGGCCGACGCCAAGGACCATGACGACGCGGTCCATGCCGCGCCGGACGACGATCCCGACAATCCCGGCGGCCACATCGTCACCGTCGCGATCGCCGACGTCGCCTCATACATTCGCCCCGGCTCGGCGCTCGACCGCGAGGCGCTGGAGCGCGGCAACTCGGTCTATTTCCCCGATCGCGTCGTGCCGATGCTGCCCGAGCGCATCTCGAACGATCTCTGCTCGCTACGCGGCGGCGAGGACCGCCCTGCCCTCGCCGTCCGCCTGATCCTCAAGGCCGACGGAGCCAAGAAGAGCCACAGCTTCCACCGCATCATGATGCGCTCGGCGGCGAAGCTCTCCTATCAGCAGACCCAGGCCGCGATCGACGGCAAGCCGGACGAGACGACCGCTCCGATCCGCGACAGCATCCTGATGCCGCTCTGGGCCGCTTATGGCTCGGCAGCGCGCGCCCGCGACGCCCGCCAGCCGCTCGATCTCGATCTGCCCGAGCGCAAGCTCGTGCTCGACGCCAACGGCAAGGTCACCCGCGTGATCGTACCCGAGCGCCTCGCAGCCCACCGGCTGATCGAGGAGTTCATGATCCTCGCCAACGTCGCCGCCGCCGAGACCTTGGAGAAGGCGAGCAGCCATCTGATCTATCGCTGCCATGACGAGCCCTCGCTCGAGAAGATGCGGGCGCTCGGCGAGGTCCTGGCCTCGATCAGCATCAAGCTGCCGAAGGACGCGGCGCTCAGGCCGGTGCTGTTCAACCGCATCCTCGCCATGATCAAGGGCTCGGAGAACGAGCTGCTAATGAACGAGGTCGTACTGCGTACCCAGGCCCAGGCTGAATACGTCGCCGAGAATTACGGGCATTTCGGCCTGAATCTGCGCCGTTACGCTCATTTCACCTCGCCGATCCGCCGCTATGCCGACCTGATCGTGCATCGCGCCCTGGTGGCGGCCCTCAAGCTCGGCGAGGACGGCCTGCCGAAGGCGACCACGCTCGCAGAGCTGCGCGAGGTCGCGACCCGGATTTCGGCGGCCGAGCGGCGCGCCATGGCGGCCGAGCGCGAGACCACCGACCGGCTGATCGCGCATTTCCTCGCCGACCAGATCGGCTCGAGCTTCGACGGCCGCATCGCCGGCCTCAACCGCGCCGGCCTCTTCGTCAAGCTCGACGGCACCGGCGCCGACGGCTTCATCCCGGCGTCGACGCTCGGCGCCGACTATTATCGCCATGACGAGCGCGCCCATGCGCTGGTCGGCGACCGCACCGGCGAGAGCTGGCGCCTCGGCGACCGCGTCCATGTCAAGCTGGTCGAGGCAGCGCCGGTCGCAGGGGCGCTTCGCTTCGAGTTGCTCACAGAGGGCCGCCCCGCGACATCCGACCGCTCTGGCAAAAGGTCACGGCCTGCTTTACCTATGGGGCGAAAGCAGGGCCGCCCCCCGCCCAAACGATCGGGCCGCAAGCGCTGACGCCCCGCATAACGAAGACATCCCATGTCCATACATTGTCACCAACCCAAGCCGGTCCAGGCCCGCGACTGGCGTCAGGCTATGCGTCGCGGCCTCTTCGGTCGCTGCCCGCATTGCGGCGAGGGCCGGCTCTTCCGCGCCTTCCTGAAGCCGGTCGATTCCTGCGAGGCCTGCGGCGAGACGCTGCATCACCAGCGCGCTGACGACCTGCCGCCCTATATCGTCATCACCATCGTCGGCCATGTCGTCGTCGGCGGCATCCTGCTGGCGGAAAAGTACAGCGACTGGTCGATCGCCATGCACCTCTGGGTCTGGCTGCCGCTGACAGTGCTGCTCAGCCTCGCCCTGATGCAGCCGGCGAAGGGCGCGGTCATCGGTCTGCAATGGGCCATGCGCATGCACGGCTTCGGCGGCGCCATGCCCAAGCCCGAACGCCAGCCCGCGATGAAGGCCGTGGGCGGCCGATGAGCGACCATACGGTCACCCTGACGCAGGCCGAGCGGGCGCGCACCAACGTCAACCTACGCCCGCGCGATGCGGCGACGATGCTGATCCTCGATCATTCCGGGAAGAAGCCCAGGGTGCTGATGGGCAAGCGCCATGCCGGCCACAAGTTCATGCCGGGCAAGTACGTCTTCCCGGGCGGGCGCATCGAGGCGGGCGACCGCCGCATGGCCGCTAGCGGCGCGCTTGCCGGCTCCTGCGAGCAGCGCCTGCTCGCACGCTGCGTGCGCCCGAGCGTGCAGCGTGGCCGCGCGCTGGCGCTCGCCGCGATTCGCGAGACCTTCGAGGAGACCGGCCTGCTTTTCGGCAGCGCCGATTACGGCGCACCCGAGAACCCGCCTGGCGGCGTCTGGGCCGACTTCGCCGCCAGGGGCGTCTTCCCCGACCTCGGCGCCATCACCTTCGTCGCCCGCGCCATCACGCCGCCGCGCCGGCCCAAGCGCTTCGACACGCGTTTCTTCGCGGTCGATGCCCGCGCCGTCGCCGCCAAGGTCGAGGACGTCATCGGCCCTGATTCGGAACTCGTCGACCTCGTCTCCGTCACCTTCGACGAAGCCCGCGAGCTCGACCTGCCGACCATCACCAAGGTGATCATCGCCGAGGTCGAGGAACGGCTGAAGGCCGGATTCAGCCAGCATCTGCCGGTTCCGTTCTATTGGGAGAAGCGCGGCAGCTTCGTGCGCGAGCTCCTCTGACACCATCGGGCGGCGGAAAATCCTTATCCCCCGCCCGATATTCCTTGACTTGCCACCGCCGATACGGCATTTCCTGCCCATCGGATTGCCGGGCTCGCCCGGCCATTTTGTTTTTTGCGCGGGCCGAAGGCGGCCCCATCTGTATCGAGGGCTCCGCCATGGCCAAGGCCGTGACCATCAAGATCAAGCTCATCTCGACCGCGGACACCGGGTACTTCTACGTGACCAAGAAGAACTCGCGCACCATGACCGAGAAGATGTCGAAGAAGAAGTACGACCCGGTCGCGCGCAAGCACGTCGAGTTCAAGGAAACCAAGATCAAGTAAGGGCTGCGCCCTAACCGCTTGATCCGGTTCGAAGAGCCGCCGGTTTCCGGCGGCTTTTTCATGTCTGCCTTCCGAAACGCTGGCTTCAGAACGCCGGCTTCGGCACGAACAGGCAGAACGGCCGCTGCGACGGCGCGATGACCGTACCGGTCAACATCCCGCCGCTGCGGCAGATGTGGAAGCGCCCGTCTCGCGAGACGCGCGTTGCCTGCTCCGGCACGAAATGTCCGTCATGGGTGAGATACCCACCCGGAACGATGCGTGGATCAGGCTCTTTCGCATCGGCATCGAGGCCCATCGGCCAGCAATCCCGGTCGCTGCAGCAATCATACGGGTACCAGCTATGCGCGTGAACAGGCCCTCCGCCCCACGGCAACAGCGCGAGGCAGAGCGCCGATGCGATGAGACGCATGGGTCGCTCCTTGGCGAGGATGTCAGGCCAGCATCTTCGCAGCCAAATAGCAGGGCATGCGAATCGTCATCAGATTAGCATGAGACGACGCTGGTCAATGAGACCTTACGTCGCTCAACTGCCTAATCTTCGGCCAGTATTTGCCGAGATCGACAGCTGATGACTTCAACGCGATCAGCGGTCCACTGTTCCGCTGCGACGTCGCTGGCGTCGGATGCTTCGATCTTTTACCCTGCCGCTCGGGCGCGGCACCGCCGCCCACCGGCAGGAGCACCGTCTTGAACAGCCGCCCCGACCCAACAGAACAGTCACCGCGTTCGGGCGGGTTGTTGCGCGGCTTCCTGCGCCTGATCGTCGAGGTCGACGAGTCGCGCCGCTGGACGCATCGTCTGCGCGCCGCCCTTCTTCTGCTGCTGCTGCTCGCAGGCTTCGGCCTGATCGGTTACTGGGTGCCGGAGCTGATCGAGCGCCATCTGCGCTGATACGGGCTGCGGCTTCGGGCCCGAAATCCACTCATGAATGAGGTGGCCGGCCGACGACGGGGCTGAGGAGGCCAGGATCCCGCCATCGACCGGCCGAGCCCAGCGGTAACCCAGGAGATGCGGCGGAACCTGGGCTTCCGAAGGGCGTTCCGGACGGCCGCTGAAGCAGCCGTTCTCTTGGAAACCACCCTACGTGGAAGCCCCCTCGAATCAATCGAATCGATTGATTCACCATTATTCATCGAAACTTAACCCTACTTGGAAACCTTACCGGCCGGGTGCCGTGCCCTTCAGGCGGCGCTCGCGACGATGACGCGATTGCGGCCGGCGGCTTTCGCCCGGTACACCGCCTCGTCGGCCCGTTTCATCATCTCGACCGGCCCGGCATCGCCCGCGCGCCGGCTGGCGACGCCGATCGACACGGTCACCACGACCGACTTCTGCCCGCGCTGGATCTGGAAGGGCTCGCCCTCGACCCGCTGCCGAATCCGTTCCGCCACCGCGCGCGCCGCGTCGAGCGCGGTGTCCGGCAGGACCACGACGACCTCCTCGCCGCCCATGCGCGCCACCAGGTCGATGCCGCGCGTGCAAGCGCGGATCCGGTCGGCGAATTCGCGCAGCACCTCGTCGCCGGCGTCGTGACCCCAGCTGTCGTTGACCACCTTGAAGCGATCGACGTCGAGCACCAGCAGCGAGAGCGCCCGGGCCCGGAGCGCCGACTCGTCGAACAGCACCGACAGCCTGCTGTCGAGATACCGACGATTGTGCAGACCGGTGAGCTGGTCCATCACCGCCATTTCCATCGAGGACTGCACGCTGTCGCGCAGCCGCTCGGTGAAGCGCTTGCGGCGAACCAAAGTCCGGGCCCGCGCCAGCAATTCGTTCCGGTCGATCGGCCGGACCAGGAAGTCATGCGCGCCGATCTCGAGGCCGCGCAGCACACGGGTCCGGTCTTCGGCCTCACCGAGCAGAAGCACGGAAACATTGCGGGTCCGTTCGAGCGAGCGCAGCTGACTGCACAGGCGCAGGCCGTCATAGTTCCGCAGGTCGAGGCTCACCAGCACGATCTCGAAATCACCTTCGGCGGCGCGGGTGAGCGCCGCCTGCGCATCTGGCTCGGTCTCGATCGAATGGAAGGCGGAGAGCGCCTGGACCAGACGCTGGGCGATCAGGGGCCTGTCCTCGATCAGGAGGACGCGGCCATTGAGCCCGGTTTCGGCCGCGGCGGCGGCGAGCGGATCGGCGATGCCGAGCTGGCGCGAGGCGAGCGCACGCTGGCGCAATTCGTCCGTGACCGATTTGAGCCGGACGAGACTGCGCACGCGGGCAAACAGCGCGGTGTCGTCGATCGGCTTGGTCAGGAAGTCGTCGGCGCCGGCATCGAGCCCCTTCAGCCGGTCGCTCGGCTGGTCGAGCGCCGTGACCATGACCACGGGGATATGGGCCGTGGTCGCGCTGTTCTTCAGCCGGCGGCAGACCTCGAAACCGTTCATGCCCGGCATCATCACGTCGAGCAGGACGAGATCGGCCTCGCCGCGCTCGCAGATCGCCAGCGCCTCGATGCCGTTCGTCGCGGTAGCGACGTCGAAATATTCGGCGCTGAGCTTGGCTTCGAGCAGCTTCACATTCGCGGCGATGTCGTCGACGACCAGGATCCGGGCTGACATGGCTCAGCGCTTCCCTTCAGGCCGTGCCGACATAGGCGCGAACAGTCTCCAGGAATTTGCCGACCGAGATAGGCTTCGAGATATAGGCCTCGCAGCCGCCCTCCCGGATGCGCTCCTCGTCGCCCTTCATCGCGAAAGCAGTGACCGCGATGACCGGGATCGACTTCAGCGCATCGTCCTCCTTGATCCATTTGGTCACCTCCAGCCCCGAGACCTCCGGTAGCTGGATGTCCATCAGGATAAGGTCGGGCCGGTGCGTGCGCGCCAGCTCGATCGCCTCAATGCCGTCGGCGGTCTTGAGCGTCGCATAGCCATGCGCCTCCAACAGATCGTTGAAGAGCTTCATGTTGAGCTCATTGTCCTCGACGATCAGAACCGTCTTTGTCATTTGTCCCCCAAGGCCGCCCGGCCAGGCATCCGACAAGACGGATTTCCCGGGCCGGCGACCGCGTTCAGTGCTAGCTTTAGCATGCGAGCTGTTGACGAAACGCAAACCTGAAACCAGACTCGTCGGTCATAGATAGATAGCCATGCCGCACCCGATCACCAGCGAGGAAGCTGAGACGCTGGCACTGAAGGCCCTCGCCTTCCTGGCCTCGGAGCCGGAGCGGCTGGAACCGTTCTTGGCTGTCACCGGCCTTGGCCCGGCCACCTTGCGCGGCGCGGCGCAGGAACCCGGCTTTCTTCTAGCCGTGCTGGACCACATCTGCGCCAGCGATTCGCTGTTGCTGGAGTTTGCCGGAAACTTGAGCCTGAATCCGGAAATCGTCGCGCAGGCGCGCGAAATCCTCGCCGGCCCACCTGAAGCCTTCGAGCCATGACCCCGCCGGCGGGCGCCGCCAGCTCCGGCCGGGTGCTCTGCCGCGATTGCCTGCAGGACCATGGCGAGGCGTTTTCCCCGCCGGGTCTGCGTCGCTGCCCGGCCTGCGGCTCGCCGCGCCTCCTTCGCCATGCCGAGCGCGACAGTCTCCATCTCGCCCATATCGATTGTGACGCCTTCTATGCCGCGATCGAGAAGCGCGACGACCCCAGCCTGCTCGACAAGCCGGTGATCGTCGGAGGCGGCAAGCGCGGCGTGGTCTCGACCTGCTGCTACATCGCGCGCATGTCCGGCGTGCGCTCGGCCATGCCGATGTTCAAGGCGCTGAAGGCCTGCCCCGAGGCGATCGTGGTCAAGCCGGACATGGCGAAATACGTCGCCGTCGGCCGCCAGGTCCGCAAGTTGATGCAGGAATTGACCCCGCTGGTCGAGCCGATCTCGATCGACGAGGCCTTCCTCGATCTCGGCGGCACCGAGCGGCTCCACCATGCCAGCCCGGCGCTCACCCTCGCCCGCTTCCAGCGCCGGATCGAGGATGAGATCGGCATCACCATCTCGGTCGGGCTGTCCTACGCCAAATTCCTGGCCAAGGTCGCCTCCGACCTCGACAAGCCGCGCGGCTTCTCGATCATCGGCCAGGCCGAGGCTGTCGCCTTCCTCGCGCAAAAGCCGGTCGGGATGATCCCGGGCATCGGCCAGGCCGGCGTGGCAAAGCTCGGCCTGGCCGGTTTCCGCACCATCGGCGACCTCGCCAAGGCCGAGATCGCCACGCTCTATCGCCTGGTCGGCAAGGACGGGCCGCGCCTGAAGAACCTCGCTCTGGGTATCGACCCGCGCAAGGTCACGGTTGAGCACGAGGCCAAGACCGTCTCATCCGAAACGACGCTCGACGTCGACCTCGCCCGCTTCGAGGAGCTGGAGCCGATCCTCTGGCGGCTCTGCGAGAGGACTTCGCGGCGGCTGAAGGCGCAGGAGCTCGCCGGGCGCACCATCACCCTCAAGCTCAAGACCCATGATTTCCATCTCATCACCCGCGCCACGCGCCTGCCCGAGCCGAGCCAGCTCGCCGCCCGTCTCTTCGCCGCCGGGCGCGACCTGCTCAAACGCGAATGCACCGGGCCGCGCTATCGGCTGATCGGCATCGGCATGAGCGATTTCTCAGATCCGGCCGAGGCCGATCGCGGCGACCTCGCCGACCTGCAGACGCCGAAGCTGAAGGCAATGGAAAACGCCCTCGACGCGGTCCGCGCCAGGTTCGGCGAAGCCGCGATCGAGAAGGGCCTGTCGCTGCGCGATACTCGCCGTCGCGCTACTTCGCGCACTCGCTCGCCGGAAGCAGATCCAGACGGGTGAGCGTGCCGCGCAGCGCGAACGAGCCGTAGTCGAGCCGGATCGCACCGGTGACGCCGTTCTCGTAGAGCTCGAAGGAGACAGTATAGGCTGGCGTGCTCTCGCCCGATCCGACCTTGAAATAGGAGATCGTCACTGGCCAGCGGGCGAGCTTCTCGAATTCCGGCTTCCGCAGCGGCGCCTCGGTGGCGGGCGTCGCGATCTTGCGGCCGATCACCGAAAGCGTGTCGTAGACGTCCTTGCCGGAATTGGCGCCGTCATAGAGGCGGACGTTGAAGGTGTTCTGCCCGGCTCGCGCCGCCTTGATCACCGCCTTCATCTGCTCGTTCGGGAACATCGCCGCGCTCGCCTCGCGATGCGTCTCGGGCTTGGGCGCGCGCAAGCTCACCTCGTAGCCGGCCTCGCCCTTCTTGGCGGTGCCGTCGACGACGTCGGCAGGCGCACCGGCGGCCGAGCTCTCGGTCTTGAAGCGGTAGCTCTTGGCGTCGCCTTCCTCGAAACTCGTGGTCCGGGCATCGATGACGCGCGGGCCGCCCTCGCTGGTGAGCTCCGTGACCTGGCGGAAGGAGAGCGCATAGCCGTCGCAGGCGTCGCCCGAGAAGTCGAAGGCGATGCGGCCGCGCGCCGTGGTGATGTCGCGCGACGGCTTGCCGTCGTCGAGCACGAGATCATAGACCGCCCGATGCGGCACCAGCACGACGCGATCTGTCGGGCTCTGAGCCCAAGCTCCCGTAGCCGCCATCACCGCCAGGCCTGCGATCCCGCCGCGATACGTCTTCATGCCGATCCTCGATTCGCGCTCTGCTTAAGTCGAACTGCAGCCCCTGCGAATCTAGGTGCATTGCGGCAATGGCGCAAACAAGGCGAGCGGGACGCCGCTCACTGTTGCGTGGGTTCGAGCGCGACCCTGGCCGCAGCGAGGACCTCGTCCGACAATGCCTCGTCGTCGACCATGCGGGAGAGGACGAGCGCGCCGACCAGCGTGGCGTAGCTCGCAATTGCACTGGTCCTTCGCTCATCCGCGGTTTTTCCCGGCGCAAAGGCAGAGAGGCCCGCGATCCCCGCGCGCACGCCCTCCGTCGCAGCCAGACGCGACGCCTCGCCCTGCCGAGCAATGTCGCAGCCGAGCGCCGCGACCGGACAGCCATGGCCGGGATCGTCGCGATGCGACGGTGACAGATAGTGGCTGGCAATCGCCTGCAGGGGCGCCTGCGGCTGCGCCGCCCCCGCCTCGGCGGCCCATCGATTGGAATTGACGAAAGCGCGCCCGATCGCCTCGGCCGCGAGATCGTCCTTCGAGGCGAAGTGCCCATAGAAGCCGCCATGGGTCAGGCCGACCGCCTTCATCACATCGGCGACGCCAACCCCGTCGAAACCGCGCTCGCGAAACAGCGTCGCCGCCGTTTCGAGAATGCGCTCGCGGTTCTCCCGCATCTGTTCGCGACTGACCCGCATCGCCCGCTCCTCTGAAAATCCAAAAATCCAGCTCTTGACTCTTTATATGATGATCGCCATCTAAATTCAATCGTGATGATCATCATGAAAAACATGATGCCGAACCCGAACAGGAGATGGACATGGCTACGCAGCAGCTAGGCACCGCCCTTATCACCGGCGCATCGACCGGGATCGGTGCCGTCTATGCCGACAGACTGGCCCGCCGCGGCTATGATCTCGTCCTCGTCGCCCGCGATGAGGCGCGCCTTTCCGCCCTGGCCGAGCGTCTCGGCCGCGAGACCGGCCGCAAGGCCGAATGGCTGAAGGCCGACCTGACGGCCAAGGCGGATCTCGCTTTGGTCGAGCAGCGCCTGCGCGAGGACGAGAGCCTGACCGTGCTGGTCAACAATGCCGGCATGTCCGTCGCCGGCACGCTGGTCGAAGGCGATATCGATCGCTTCCAGACCATGATCGAGCTCAATGTCATCGCACCGACCCGCCTCGCCGCCGCGGCCGCCCGCAACTTCGCTGCCCGCAACCAGGGCGCCATCATCAACATCGCCTCGGTGCTGGCGCTCGCGCCGGAGCTGTTCAACGGCAGCTACAGCGGCACCAAGGCCTATGTGCTGAACCTCAGCCTCTCATTGCAGAAGGAGCTCGAGGCCGCCGGCGTCCACGTCCAGGCCGTGCTGCCGGGCGCCACCCGTACCGAGATCTGGGGCCGTGCCGGCGTCAATGTCGACGGCTTCCCACCCGAAATGGTGATGGAGGTCGACGATATGGTCGATGCGGCGCTGGCCGGTTTCGACCAGGGCGAGCTCGTCACCATTCCCTCGCTGCCGGATCCGGCCGACTTCGAGCGCTACAGCGCGGCGCGGCTGGCACTCGGCCCCAATCTCTCGCGCAACCGGCCTGCCGAGCGCTATCGCACGGTGCGTGCCGACGCCGCCTGATCCGCCCTGCTCGGCAGGCACATCGGCCAAGCCGCGCCGCGCTTGCGACCCGGCTTGGCATCGGCGATGAAAGGCTCCTGTTCAGATCCGGTCAGGAGCCCTCCGATGAACGCCGTCGACACCAAGCTCGCCGCCCTCGGCATCACCCTGCCCGCCCCGGCCGCTCCGGTCGCGAACTACGTGCCTTACGTGATCACCGGCAACCTGCTGATCATCTCCGGCCAGATCTGCTTCGGCCTCGATGGCAAGCTCTCCGACGCGCACAAAGGCAAGCTCGGCGGCGAGATCTTCAACGAGGCCGGGCTCGAGGCGGCCAGGCTCTGCGCCATCAACGTCCTCGCCCAGGCCAAGGCGGCGCTCGGCGGCGATCTCGGCCGGATCGTGCGCTGCGTCCGCCTCGGCGGCTTCATCAACGCGACCCCGCATTTCGCCGCATTGCCGGCTATCATGAACGGCGCCTCCGACTTCATGGTCGAGGTGCTCGGCGATGCCGGCCGCCATGCCCGCTCGACCGTCGGCGTCGCCAACCTGCCGGCCGACGCCGCTGTCGAGGTCGAAGCCATGTTCGAGATCGCCTGATGCCGGCTGAAGCCTGGCTCACCGCCCGTCCGATCGCGCATCGTGGCCTGCACGATGCCGCCGGCGGCGTGATCGAGAATTCGCTCTCGGCGGCCGCGGGCGCGATCGCCGGCAACTTCGCCATCGAATGCGACGTCCAGCTCAGCGCCGACGAGGATGCGGTCGTCTTCCACGACTTCGTCCTCGACCGGCTCACAGCAGAGAGCGGCCGCGTCGATGCCCGCAAGGTGGCCGAACTCACGCAGATCGGCCTGAAGGGCGCCAGCGATCGTATCCCGACGCTGACCGCCTTCCTCGACGCCATCGGCGGAAAGACGCCCCTCGTAATCGAGGTCAAGAGCCGCTTCGACGGCGATCTGCGCCTGGCGAAGCGCACTGGCGAGATCCTCGCCGCTCACAAGGGCCAGCCGATCGTGCTGAAATCCTTCGATCCGGTGATCGTCGCCGCCTTGCGCGAGCTCGCGCCCGGATTCGCCCGCGGCATCGTCGCGATGAACGAATACGGCTATGCTGATTACGACCATCTCTCGGCTTCGCAGAAGCACGCGCTCGCCAACCTCCTGCACTTCGAGGAGAGCCGGCCGGACTTCGTCTCCTGGAAGGTCGCCGATCTGCCGAGCGCCGCGCCCTTCCTCTGCCGCAAGGCGCTGGGCCTGCCGCTGATGAGCTGGACGGTGCGTACGCCGGAGGACCGCGCCCGCGCTGCCGAGCATGCCGACCAGATGGTCTTCGAGGGCTTTCTGCCTTGAGCGAAACCGGCACACGCGAAACTCTTCGGGTCCGCGTTGCCACCTCGCTGAAAAGCGTCCCGGCCGAGGACTGGGACGCTTGCGCCAATCCCGGCGCCGCAAAACGATCGCCTGAAGCGCCGGACCGTCCCCTTCCCCCCGCTTGCGGTGGGGAAGGGTCAGGGATGGGGGGCCGCAAAGCAGGCCTCGACGATTCTCCAGTCTCGCACCAAGCGGCACTGCCCCCCACCCAACCCTCCCCACCGCAAGCGGGGGGAGGGCTAGTGCCAGACCCGGACAACCCCTTCGTTTCGCACGCTTTTCTGCGTGCGCTGGAGGAGAGCGGCTGCGTCGGCGGTCGCACCGGCTGGTCGCCGGCCTATCTCCTGGTCGAGGATGCGAACGGCCGCCTGATCGCCGCCGCGCCGTCCTTCGTGAAGGGCCACAGCCAGGGCGAATACGTCTTCGACCACAGCTGGGCCGACGCCTATATGCGCGCCGGCGGCCGCTACTACCCGAAGATCCAGGTCGCGGCCCCGTTCACCCCCGCCACCGGGCCGCGCCTGCTCGTCGCCGAGGGAGCCCGGGCAGTCGAGGCGCGTGAGGCCCTGATCGCCGGGCTCGACGCACTTCGCGAGCAGGTCCGCGGCTCGTCCATCCATGTCACCTTCGCGCAGGAGCCGGACATGACGGCGCTGCTCGAGGCCGGCTTCCTCGAACGCCACGACATCCAGTTCCATTGGCAGAACCAGGGCTTCGGCAGCTACGATGATTTCCTCGCCACGCTGGCTTCGCGCAAGCGCAAGGCGCTGAAGCGCGAGCGGCGCGAAGCCCTCTCGGCCGGGATCGAGATCGCAGTGCTCTCCGGCTCCGACCTCACCGAAAGCGTCTGGGACGATTTCCATGCGTTCTACGAGGACACCGGCTCGCGCAAATGGGGCCGGCCCTATCTCAACCGCCGCTTCTTCTCCGAGATCGGCGCTGCGATGAGCGAGCGCGTCGTGCTGATGCTCGCCCGCCGTGCCGGCCGCAACATCGCCGGCGCCATCAATTTCCGCGGCGGCAACACGCTCTACGGCCGCAACTGGGGCTGTATCGAGGACCACCCGTTCCTGCATTTCGAGCTCTGCTACCACCAGGCCATCGACTATGCGATCGCGCACGGGCTCGCCCGGGTCGAGGCCGGCGCCCAGGGCGAGCACAAGCTCGCGCGCGGCTACCGCCCGGTGATCACCCGCTCGGCCCATCTCCTCGCCGATCCCGGCCTCGCACGCGCTGTCGCAGCCTATCTGCCCGGCGAGCGCCGTGAGATCAGCTCTGCAGTGGCTGCGCTTGCGCAGGAGAGCCCCTTCCGCAAGGCTGGAGACAGCTGAACCACCTCGTCGAACCACCGGGACACGCGCCGATGACCGCCTATGATCCGAACAACATCTTCGCCAAGATCCTGCGCGGCGAACTGCCGGCCCACCGCGTCTATGAGGACGAGCGGGCGCTTGCCTTCCTCGACATCATGCCGCGCGCGCCCGGCCACACCCTGGTGATCCCGAAGAACCCGGCCCGCAACCTCCTCGACATCGATCAGGGCGACCTCGGCTATGTCGCGGGAATCGCGCAGCGCATCGCCAGGGCGCAGATGGCCGCCTTCGCCGCCGATGGCATCACGGTGCAGCAGTTCAACGAGAGCGCCGGCGGCCAGGTCGTCTTCCACCTCCACGTCCACGTGATCCCGCGCCATGAAGGCGTCGCGTTGCGGCCGCCGGCCACCTACAAGGCGAGCCAGGATGAGCTCGCAGCCTCCGCGGAAAAAATTCGCGCTGCCTTGGAGCATGTTCCGCAAAAGTGGGAACCACTTTTGCGATAAGAACATGCTCAACTTATTGGTTTTGCGCGAATTCTTGTCGTCCGGCCTCCGGCCGAACGGAAAGCGCGCCAAAAATCTTTGAGAAGCATGTCACGCGGGCGCTGGCCGTCTCGTCCTGTCTTCATCACCACCTGATGGAGAGACAAGATGACCCAGCGCCTCAACGGCTTCCAGACCGCCCCCGACGCCTACAAGGCCATGCTCGGCCTGCAGGATTATGTGAACCAGTCGAAGCTGGAGCACAGCCTGCTCGAGCTGGTGAAGATCCGCGCCTCGCAGATCAACCGCTGCGCCTACTGCCTGCACATGCACATCGCCGACGCGCGCAAGGCCGGCGAGAGCGAGGTCCGCATCAACCTGCTCAGCGCCTGGGAGGAGTCGGAGCTCTACACCCCGCGCGAGCGTGCCGTCCTGCGCTGGACCGAGGAGCTGACACGGCTCGTCGACCGCAGCCCGAGCGACGAAGCCTTCGCCGAATTGCGCGAGCACTTCGACGAGAAGGATTGCGTCGACCTCTCGGTCGCCATCGGCATGATCAATCTCTGGAACCGGATCAATTGCGGCTTCCGCACCTTGCATCCGCTGGATCGCCGCCGCGAGGCGGCCGCGGCCTGACGCTGCGCCGACATAAGCCTGCTGGCTCGGACCGCCGAGCCAGACCTGCCTCAGTCCGAAAGCCCAATCATGAGCAAGCGCCTCAACCCCTACGTCACCGCCCCCGACACCATGAAGCCGCTGCTCGCACTCGAAGCCACGATCAAGGAGAGCGGCCTCGAGCACAGCCTGATCCATCTCGTGAAGATGCGGGCCTCGCAGATCAATGGCTGTGCCTATTGCCTGCACATGCATTCGGCCGATGCGCTCAAGGAGGGCGAGAGCCCGGCCCGGCTCTTCCTGCTCGACGCCTGGCACGAGTCGGCGCTCTATACGCCGCGCGAGCGCGCCGCTTTGGCCTGGACCGATGCGCTGACGCTGATCTCGCAGACCCATGCGCCCGACGAGGCTTATGACGAGGTACTGCGCCAGTTCAGCCCGGAGGAAACGGTGAAGCTCACGCTCCTGATCGGCACGATCAACACCTGGAACCGGATCGCCATCGGCTTCCGCACGAGCCATCCCAATGACCGGCCGGCCAAAGCCGAAGCGACAGCCGCCTGAGACGATCACCATGACCGCCCCGGACGACATCTTCGAGACGCATCGCCGTTTCCTGACCCGCCTCGCCTATCGCATGCTCGGCTCGGTCAGCGATGCCGAGGATATCGTCCAGGAGGCCTGGCTGCGCTGGCGCGACGTGCCGCAGGACGCGGTCGAGGCGCCGCGCGCCTATCTCGCCCGCACGGTCACGCGCCTCTGCCTCGACCAGATGAAATCCGCCCGCAGCAAGCGCGAATTCTATGTCGGCGCCTGGCTGCCGGAGCCGCTGGTCGAGGAGATCGGCGCGGCTGAATCCGACGTCGACACGCAGCTCGATGCCCCGATCGCACTGATGCTGGCGCTCGAACGGCTGACGCCGCTCGAGCGCGCCGCCTTCCTGTTGCACGACGTCTTCGACCTGGATTTTGCCGAGATCGCCCGCACCATCGATCGCAGCGAGAGCGCCTGCCGTCAGCTCGCCAAGCGCGCCCGCGAGCATGTCCGCATCGACATGCCCCCGCGCAACAAGGTCGAGCCCGCCGAGGCGAAGCGCTTCGTCGAGGCCTTCTTCAAGGCCGCCCACAAGGCCGACACCAGCGATCTGCAGACCTTGCTCGCCCAAGATGTCGCCTTCCATAGCGATGGCGGCGGCAAGGTGCTGGCGGTGCTCAACCCGCTCTACGGCATCGAGCGCGTCCTGCGCTTCTTCGCCGGCATCGCCAACAAGGTCATCAGCCAACAGAAATCGACGACCGTTTTCAAGCCTGTGATGATCAACGGCCTGCCCGGCTATCTCAGCCTCGAACGCGGCGAGACCTTGCAGGCGACCGCCCTCGACATCCGCGACGGCCGCGTCCACGCGATCTATGTCGTGCGCAACCCGGACAAGCTCAGGCACATCTCGCTGACGGCGAGTTAAGACTACTCACTCACCTGCCGTCATTCCGGCCGCAGCGAAGCGGAGCGCCGGAATCCACCGTGGTGGCCTTCGATGGATGCCGGAGCTGCGCGGCTACGCCGCTTGTCCGGAATGACGAGTGATCAGGACGATAGCCAATTCAGCGTCGTCCGGGCGCCCGCTCCGAGCCAACGCGATTATGGCTCAAATGTGGGCAAGGCATTCCGGCTAGCTGATTTGAATCTTTGCTGGAGCCTTGCGCTATGAATTTTGACATTTCCCAAGTCAAACACCCAAAAGAAAAGCTCTACGGCAGCATCATGCTCGTCGTCGGAATCGCCATCTGGGCGGTGGTACTCGGTGCCATCGCCGTTGCCCTGTTGAGCGGGTCGGTCTGGCACGCGCTGCTGCTGCTCTTCTATTTCGGCATCTTCTGGCTGGTCTCCTATTGGGCCCGCGCCCTCACCCGCGCCTACATGATCGGCCATTTCGTCATGGTCGGGCCCGACCAGTTCCCGCATCTCCATCGCATGGTCGAGGACGGCGCCCGCGCGCTCGGCCTGCGCGAGATTCCGCAGACCTTCGTTTACAATTCCAGCGGCGTCCTCAACGCGATGGCGCTGCGCCTCGTCGGCCGCCAGCGCTATATCTGGCTGACCTCGGCCCTGCTCGACGCCGACAATGACGAGCAGATCCGCTTCGTCGTCGGCCACGAGCTCGGCCACCATGTCGCCGGCCATCTCGACGAGCCCTGGAGCTATCTGCGCCTGCCCGGCCACATCATCCCGTTCCTCGGCGCTGCCTATTCCCGTGGTCGCGAATTGACCTGCGACCGCATCGGCGCCTTCGTCGCCCGCGATCTTCAGGCTGCCCGGACCGGCTTGCAGATGCTGGCCTGCGGCAGCGCCAAGCTGAACGCCCAGATGAACCCCGACGCCTTCCAGAAGCAGGAGCAGATGGTGCCGGGCATTGCCGGCTTCTTCCTGAAGATCGTCTCGCACTATCCGCGCCACACCCGCCGCGTCGAAGCGGTGACGCAATGGTACCGCTCGCAGCAAGGTGCAGCCGTTGCGGCTCAGCCTGGGCTGCGCCCCCGCCTCGCCTGAGCGAAACGCGGCTGACAAAATTGAACCCGGCGCGAGCAACTCGCGCCGGGTTTTTGATATGGCGGAATTGGTTCTGAATGCCGTCAGGAAACCGGTGCCGGATCCTTTCCTCTCACCAGCCGCGGCTGCCGAAAGATGGCATCGTCCACTGCATCGCCGGCTTGAACCCCTTGGCGATACCTGCCTTGATCACACGCGCCTCACTATTGATCAGCAGCGCGAAGGTCAGTGTTTCTGCCGGTGTCCATACCGCCTTCTTCGCGTAGTTCAGGCAATCGAAGCTGAGGCAGGCGCCACCGGCCAACAGCACGTTCGCCACCGCGGATGCGCAGTTCTTGACCGTCATGTTGTAGGTCAGGTCCTTCTTCATCTCCTGGTACTTTGCCCGCATACGGCCCTCGTCGAGACAATCGATGACGACCGCCCGATCCGGATCGCGCCCTTCCGCGTGCACATCATGGACATAGGTCGGAGTTCCCGCACCGAACATTTCCGCCGGCTTGAGCGGCTTGGCGCCGGGTGTTCCCTTGCTGCCGGCTCCTTTCGGCCACCAGCTCACATACTCCGCCTTGCCGCCGCCCGCTCCGAAGGAAATGTCCATGGAGGCGTGGCCAACATTCGGCAGCTTCGGATACCAGCAATAGACTTTGTTCATTGACGCCCTCGAAAAAGACGAGGGTCGCCAATCGTCCTGGAGACGACAGGAGCGCACCCTCGCATATCGGCTTCGCTCAACGCAGCTGGAGCGGATCAGATTGAACCCGCCGCTCGGCAGCCTCGTCTCTCTTGAAAACAGGCCCGCCGCGATAATCGACTTGCGACGCGCGGGAGCCCTTCAGGCAGCTTGCTGTATTCTGGCTGGTATTCGCGCCCAGGTTGTCAGATCAGCCACCAGGCGCCGCCGATCAGCACCGCTTCGCCGATGACTACGGCCAGCATGACCTTGCGCCGGTCGACCAACACGACCGTCACGGCGACGGCGAGCGCCGCCAGCCTGACCGCGAGCGGCACGCCGGCGAGTGCGCCCGGCGCCGCCAGCACCAGCTTGGCCACCACCCCAGCGAGCAGCGCGGTTGCAACCAACCTCACCCATTCGAGCCAGGGCGAGTTCTCGTCGAGCCGGCGCGCGAAGACGACGGCGAGCCAGCGCCAGATCTCGGTCGGCAGCACCGCGAACAGGAGAAGCGCGAGATAGGGCCACCACGGCCCGTCGAGAAAGGCGATCGGCTGCGTCATGCGCCCGCCTTCGGCGCCTTGCGCCGGCGCTGCACCAGGAAGGCGATGCTGCCGCCGACGACACCGCTGGCGATCAGGTCGAAGCCGCCGCCGATCGCCCAGCCGGCCGCGGGCCCGAGCGCGAGGCCAAGCCCGATCGCGACCATGTCGCCCAGGCCCCGAATGCCAGCCGTCATCGAGCTCAGGAAGAAGATCGGCGTCAGGCAGAGCAGTCCGGCTGCGACCGGCGCTGGCACGACGCCGGCGAGATGGAAGCCAATGAAAGTGGTGAACGAGCTGACGACGATCAGCGCATTGGCGAAGCCGAAGAAATAGGGCACACGCTGCTCGGGCGGCATCGCCGGCAGGCGCCTGAGACTTTCGACCCAGGAGGTCACCGCGACATAATGGGCTATCAGCAGCTGCGTCCCAATCCCCTGCCCCGGACGGCGCAGCAGCGGCAGCAGTGCCACCGTCATCGGCAGGAAGCGCAGCGAAGCGAAGCCGATCGCCAGCGCGATCGCGCTCCAGGCGGCCCCGGCTGCGATCGAGGCGAAGAACAGGACCTGCGACGGGCCGGCCCAGACCAGGATCGTCGAGAGCACGGCGGCCTCGACCGAATAGCCGACATCCCGCGCGAGCGAACCGACGCCCATCAGCGACAGCCCGACCACCCAGGCCGGGAGCATCACGGCATCGCGAAAGCCGGTGAAGGCCGGCCGCACCCAGGCGCTGCGGGCGGACTTGCTCATGCTGCTAGAGACGCGGGCGAGCGCCCGCTATCTCTCGAAGGTTGGGATGCTCTGGATTGCTGGATCATCGAACCCGCTGAAACGAAACACGGCCCGCAGCGATAGCGGGCCGTTTCGCTTAAAGCGCATCGCGTCAGCGGGATAACAGCCCCAGGACTGCGCGTCCGCCCTGCATTCGGCGCACGCCAGATCAGAAGCTCTTCATCGCCAGGCCCATCAGCTCGTTCCCGAAGTCGATGATCTCCTTGGGCACGCCGCCGATAGCGCGATAGCCGAGCCAGAGCAGATAGAGGAAAGCCGGAACCAGGATCCAGCCCAGCACCTCCTCGAACACTATGCGCCGCCGGCGGCGGCGCGCCCGCTTCTCGAACCAGCCGAGCTTTTCCTTCGGCGCCGGCGCCGCCGCTTGCGCGGCGACCTCTTCTTGCTGTGCCCAGGCACTGGCGGGCTTGCGTTTGAAGAACACTGGATCAGGCCTTGGTCAGCGGAACTTTCGGCACGGTGCGCACGCTCCGCGCCGCCTTGGGCGGCTCGACCGGAGCATCCGGCTTCGGACCCCGCTTCGAACTACCGGACGAGGCCACCTTGGCCTTGCCCAGCCCCTTGGCCCGCGGCTTGCGCGTACGCTTCTCGGCTGCGTTAGCGACGTCCTTCTCCGGCTTGGGCTTGACCGGCCCATCGGGGAATTCGAGGCCAAGCACCTTGATGCCGGTCTCGGACTGGATGACCACGACCTTGACCGCGCCACCGTTCTTCAGCCGGCCGAACAGCACCTCGTCGGCGAGCGGCGTCTTGATCGTCTGCTGGATCAGGCGGGCCATCGGCCGGGCCCCCATCGCCTCGTCATAGCCGTTCTCGACCAGCCATTCGCGCGCCTCGTCCGAGAGCTCGATGGTCACGTTGCGGTCGGCGAGCTGGGCCTCGAGCTGCAGCACGAACTTGTCGACGACGCGGGCCACGACCGTCTTCGGCAGGTGGCCGAAGGAGATCGTCGCGTCGAGCCGGTTGCGGAATTCCGGCGCGAACAGCTTGTTGATCGCCTCGGTGTCGTCGCCCTCGCGCTTACTGCGGGTAAAGCCATAGGCGTTGCGCGCCATGTCGGCCGCTCCGGCATTGGTGGTCATGATCAGGATGACGTTCCTGAAATCGACCTGCTTGCCATTGTTGTCGGTCAGCTTGCCGTGGTCCATCACCTGCAGGAGGATGTTGAACAGGTCCGGATGGGCCTTCTCGATCTCGTCGAGCAGCAGCACGCAATGCGGATGCTGGTCGATCTGGTCGGTCAAGAGGCCGCCCTGGTCGAAGCCGACATAGCCGGGAGGCGCGCCGATCAGCCGCGAGACGGTGTGGCGCTCCATGTATTCCGACATGTCGAAGCGCACGAGCTCGACGCCGAGCGAGGAGGCGAGCTGGCGCGCGACCTCGGTCTTGCCGACGCCGGTCGGGCCGGCGAAGAGGTAGCAGCCGATCGGCTTCTCGCCGTCGCGCAGGCCGGCACGGGCGAGCTTGATCGAGGAGGACAGCGCCTCGATCGCCTTCTCCTGGCCGTAGACGGTGCGCTTCAGCGTGGTCTCGAGGTTGCGCAGCACCTCGGCATCGTCCTTGGAGACGGTCTTGGCTGGGATGCGCGCCATCGTCGCGACCGCCGCCTCGATCTCCTTGACGCCGATCGTCTTCTTGCGCTTGGCCTCGGTCACCAGCATCTGCGAGGCGCCGGTCTCGTCGATCACGTCGATCGCCTTGTCCGGCAGCTTGCGGTCATGGATGTAGCGCGCCGACAATTCCACTGCCGCCTTGATGGCGTCGTTGGTGTAGCGCAGCTTGTGGAACTCCTCGAAATAGGGCTTCAGCCCCTTCAGGATCTCGATCGTGTCCGGGACCGACGGCTCGTTGACGTCGATCTTCTGGAAGCGCCGCACCAGCGCCCGGTCCTTCTCGAAATACTGGCGGTATTCCTTATAGGTGGTCGAGCCGATGCAGCGCAGCCCGCCCGAGGCGAGTGCCGGCTTCAGCAGGTTCGAGGCGTCCATCGCACCGCCCGAGGTCGCACCGGCGCCGATCACCGTGTGGATCTCGTCGATGAACATGATCGCCTTGGGGTGCTGCTCGATCTCCTTCATCACCTGCTTGAGGCGTTCCTCGAAATCGCCGCGATAGCGCGTGCCGGCGAGCAGCGTACCCATGTCGAGCGAGAAGACAGTGGCGTCCTCCAGCACCTCGGGCACCTCGCCGCGCACGATCTTGAGGGCGAGGCCCTCGGCGATCGCCGTCTTGCCGACGCCGGGCTCGCCGACCAGCAGCGGGTTGTTCTTCTGCCGACGGCAGAGGATCTGGATCGTGCGCTGCACCTCAGCCTCGCGGCCGATCAGCGGATCGATGCGTCCATCCCTCGCCTTGCGGTTGAGGTTGACGCAGTAAGCGTCGAGTGCACTTTCCTTTTTCTTCTTGTCCTTGTCGCCGTCATTGCCGGAATCCGAGCGCTGCTCGCGCTGCTGCTCAGGTTCCTCCTCGGCGCCGCGCACCGGCCGGCTCTCGCCGGCGCCGGGGCGCTTGGCGATGCCGTGGCTGATGTAGTTGACCGCGTCGTAGCGGGTCATGTCCTGCTCCTGCAGGAAGTAGGCGGCGTGGCTCTCGCGCTCGGCGAACATCGCCACGAGCACATTGGCCCCGGTCACCTCCTCGCGGCCGGACGACTGGACATGGATCACCGCGCGCTGGATCACGCGCTGGAAGCCGGCGGTCGGCTTGGAATCGTCGCGTCCATCGGTGACGAGATTGGTCAGCTCCGCGTCGATGTAGTCGACGAGGTTGCGACGCAGCGTGTCGAGATCGACGCTGCAGGCGCGCATCACCGCGGCGGCGTCCTGGTCGTCGACCAGCGCCAGCAGCAGATGCTCCAGTGTCGCATATTCATGGTGGCGCTCATTGGCGAGCGCGAGGGCCCGGTGAAGCGCCTGTTCGAGGCTGCGCGAGAAGCTCGGCAAGGTCAGCGCTCCCAATCCAGTTTCGAGAGGATGATGTTCAAAACTACTTTTTCTCCATCACGCACTGCAGCGGATGCATATGCTTACGGGCGAGGTCCATCACCAGGGTGACCTTGGTCTCCGCGACCTCGTAGGTGAAGACGCCGCATTCGCCGACGCCATTCTGGTGGACATGCATCATGATGCGTGTCGCCTCGGCCCGATCCTTGTTGAAGAACCGCTCCAGCACGTGCACCACGAATTCCATCGGGGTGTAATCGTCGTTGAGGATCAGCACGCGATAGAGGTTCGGCTTGCGTGTCCGGGTGCGAGTCAGGACGGCAGTGCCCGTACCGGATCTGTCAGTGTCCGACGGCGTCGCAGGCGACCTGGGCTTTGACGCCAGCCGCAGCGCAAAGCCGGGCGCGATCCCGCGCGGCGCGATGCCGGCTGGCAGGTCCTGGTCGATCGGCGTGGTGGCTGCGTGGCTCAAGGTGTCCGTCCCGAAGGCTGACCTCAAGATAGTGCTTCGCTCACGAATTTACAGACGTCGCCACGGCTCCGCCAGCCCGTTGCGACCGCAGGTCACAAAGAAGTGCCGCCGCGAGCCCTGTGAGAGCCCGCCAACGAGACGATCGAGGTTGATTTCCGTGCGGCGTCAGGTGCGCCAGCGCAGCCGTTCCGGCGCGAGCGTGTTGCTGAAGGCCTTTCCTTCATGGCGGGCAGCGGCGTAGTCCCGCTTCAGGCGGAAATACCATTGCCCCAGCCGGTCGGCCTGTCCGAGCAGCAGCATGGTCGGCTTGCGCTCCAATCCCTGCTGGGCCAGCTCGAGAATCCTTTGGTCCTGCCGCAGGAAGGCGCGCCCGGCCCATCCGATCAGCGGCGCCAGCGGCATGAGTTGCGGCAGATCCGAGAGCAGCACATTGGTGAGCAGCGTCCGGCGCGCATCGATCGGCGTGGCGAAGGTCGCGTTGATGATCGAGCGTTCGCCCATGCGGATGCGTTCGATCCGCTGGCCGGGCAGCAGGAAGTCGACCTCGGTCTGCGGCCGGCCAAGCAGGCGGTAGCCGCGCGAGTTCGCCGCCGCCTTGTGCGCCTTCATCCGGAAGCCGAAGGGCAACGGCTCGAAATCCTTGACCTTCTCCCGTGCTGTCGCCGTCGGCCGCCACCACCAGGAGTTATGGACATAGCCGACATGCCCCGGGTCGATCAGGCTGAGCACGCACAAATCATAGGACGCCTCGACCAGGACCGATACGGCGACCCGGCAGCGGGTCGCGCCCGCCAGGGTCAGTGCCGGCACCGGCGGCGCCTCGGCCGACCCCGCGCCCATATAGAGCCAGATGATGCCGTCGCTCTCGCGGACCGGGAATTCGCCGACCTTGACCTGGCCGGGATCGGTGACGTCGCCCTCGACCAGCGTCGGCATCGCCTGACAGCGGCCATCGGCACCGAAGCGCCAGCCATGGAAGGGACAGGTGATCGCGCTGCCGTCGAACTGGCCCTCCGACAGTGGCGCACCGCGATGGGGACAGCGATCGCGCAAGGCAAAGAGCCGGCCGGCCTTGGTGCGCCCGATGACGATCTGATCGCCGAGCACCGTCACGCTCGCCATCGCGCCCGGCGCCAGGCTGCCGGCGCTCCTGACGCAGTACCAGGCTTCTCGGGGCGGCTCGCGAAATTCGCTCGCCGGAGGTGCCTCGGCAGAGGTCCGTGCCTCTCCGATCGTCGTCGAACTGCTCATTGCGGCCTCTGGCTCCAGCCGCGGCCTCAGACGGACTACGGCCGCCGCAAGCAGCTATTCGCCAGTTGCAAGAGCATTGCCGAGAAGCGCACTCGGCCTGGACCATGGGTCCAAACGCAAAGAAGCCCGGCCGGAGCCGGGCTTCTCGAAACTGTGTCGCAATCAGCTGCGGCTGAACGAAGTCAGCTACTTGCCGAAATCACTTGGCCGGGGTCGGGACGGCCTTGGCGACGATGCCTTCGAACGGCTTGTAGGCGTCCTTGGCGATCGCGGCATAGAGCTCGCCGATCTTGGTGACCTGGGCGACATAGCCCTCGAAAGCGGTCTTGACGTAGTCCGACTGGATCTCGATCGCCTTGTCGAGCGTCTTGACGCCGGCAAGCTTCTCGATCGTGGCCGTGCCGGCCTCGAACGACTTCTTGGCGTAGTCGGTAGTCTCGACGGCGAGAGCCTGCACGCCCTTCGAGGTGGCGCCGAACGCCTTCAGGGCCGCATCGACGTTCTCTTTGGAAGCCTTCTGGATGGTCTCGAACTGCTGGATCATCGTTTCCTCCGACGCTCGTAGGCGCCGCCTCTGCTGACGAGCCGAAATGGCCCGGGTTCCGTGCCCCCAAGGTCAGATGAAGAGATCCATCACCGGGGCGCTTTCTGATATTGTGCACCGCAACATAAAAGTCAAGCTCGCGCTGCGATGCACCAAACGCAGAGCCCCCCAGCGTGCATCGGCGACGGTTTGCAACCGGACAGATTCAATGCGGGCTTTTGGCGCTTAACTCCTCCGTAACCGCATCCACCTAACCTCCTCTCCTGTGTCCTTCGCGCCACGCTGCAAAGCCTGCGACGGACGGGTGGGTGAGTTGAGGCGAGTTGCATGGCTTTTGGTTGCGTTGGTTCCCGGCGCGGGCGCTGGCTCGCGTTCATCGGGCTGGTGAGTGTTGCTGCCGTTGCGCTGACCGCGACGGTCTCGCCCGCAGAGGCGGCCCGCAAGAAGCGGCGCCATGTCTCGGGCGGCTACGCCCCGCCCTATGCGGCCATGGTCGTCGACGCCAAGACCGGCCGCACCCTGCACGCCGTCAACGAGGATGCGCCGCGCATCCCGGCCTCGCTCACCAAGGTAATGACGCTTTACATGCTCTTCGAGCAGATGGAGCGCGGCCGCTACACCATGAATTCCGAGCTCAAGGTCTCGTCCTACGCCGCCTCGCAGCCGCCGACCAAGCTTGGCCTGCGCGCCGGCTCGACCATCGAGGTCGAGGACGCCATCAAGAGCATGATCACCCTCTCGGCCAACGACTCCTCCGTCGTGGTCGCCGAGGCCATCGCCGGCTCGGAAGAGGCATTCGCCGAGCAGATGACACGCAAGGCGCGCTCGCTCGGCATGGAGTCGACGCGCTTCTACAACCCGCACGGCCTGCCGAACTCGCCGCCGAACATCACGACGGCGCGCGATCTGACCATCCTGGCGCGGGCGATCCAGGAGCGCTTTCCGCGATACTTCCCACTCTTCCAGACGCGCTCGTTCCAGTACGGCGCCCGCACCATTCGCGGGCATAATCGCCTGCTCGGCCGCATCGAGGGCGTCGACGGCATCAAGACCGGCTATACCCGCGCCTCCGGTTTCAACCTGATGACCTCGGCCAAGGCCGAAGGCCGCCAGATCGTCTCGATCGTGCTCGGCGGCCGCTCCGGCGCGGCGCGCGACAAGATCATGTCCGACCTCGTTCTCGCCAGCCTGCCGCGCGCCAGCACCGGCGGCCGCAGCGCCCCGATGATCGCCGAGGTCTCCGAGCCGCAGCAGGAGCGCTACCGCGCGCCCGCTCCGGTCCCTGCGCCCGAGCCGCCGGCCCGCCCGGCTGTCATCGCCCAGGCGCCGGAGCCTGCCCCGGCCCCCACGCCGCTCCCAGTGCCGCGTCCGCGTGCCGAGCCGGAGGTTCCCGCCGCCGCCCGCGCCTATGCCGCGACGACGACGACCGCGCAGATCGCCCCGCCGCGCGCGCTCAGCGGCAGCGCCCAGGCGCTCGCTCTCTCCAACATGCGCCCGGTCGCCGCGACCACGACGCCGTCGGCCATGCGCTGGTCGATCGGCGCCCCGCCGGCCGAGGGCAAGGTCCTGCGTCCGCCGGCGAATGTCGACGTCACCTCTTCGATCGCCAAACTGGCTGAGCCCGCGGACAAGGACGAGGTCCAGCCCATGCCGAAGAAGATCGAGGCCCGCCTGCCCGAGCCGGCGCCGCTGCCGGTCAAAGTCGCGCAGGCCGCCGCCAAGGCACCCGAGAGCAAAGCACCTGAAAGCAAACCGGCCGAGAAGGCCGCGATCGCCTCGAAATGGGTGATCCAGCTCGGCGCCACTGACGACGAGGCCAAGGCCAAGGACATCCTGACCCGGGCCCGCGCCAAGGCCTCCGGCTCGCTCGCCGACGCGTCCGGCTTCACCGAGAAGGTCGAGAAGGGCGGCGCCACCCTGTTCCGCGCCCGCTTCGCCGGCTTCGAGGAGTCAAAGGACGCCGAGAAGGCCTGCGCCCAGCTCAAGCGTGGCGGCTTCGCCTGCTTCGCGACCCGCAGCTGATCGATCGGAAAGGAGATCAGCCATGCTTTTTCAGCAAGGTATCCTTGGCCTGGTTGACCCGAGCGGCAAGCCCGCTGGTTCCGCCGGCATCCGGATGGATGCGCTTCATCAGGCCCCGATGGGCATCGCGGATCGCCTCCTGGCCCGCCCCCGGCTGAAGCCCCAGGATCTCGTAGGCCTCCTCGTCCGTCATCGCGCCCGTGCGCGCCGGGCCGCGCTGCCCCGCGTCGCGGTGACGATCAGCGTCTTCACGCCAGCCGGGCGCCCGGCGGTCGAGATATGCCTCTAGCAGGCGCGCCCCGTCGGGATCCCCGGCGAGGCATTCGCGCAGCAGCGCGCTGAGCTCGGCGGGCGTCAGCTCGTCGAGATCGCGGCCGGCGAAGGCGCCGGTCAGAACCTTGCCCTTGATGCCGCCGCTGTCATGGTCGAGCTCCATCTCGAGCATCGCTGATGCAACCTTGGACCGGCCGGCCGAACCGCCGGCCCCGCCCCAATCCCTCGCCCATTCCGGCATCTTGAGCCCGCCGGGACCATAGGCGCTCCAGCCGAGCAGCCAGGCTCCGAGCCCGCCCAGGAAGATCGCCATATCCGCCCGGCCGCGCAGCATCAGCAGCGCCGCGACGCCGAGTGAAAGAGTCCCGCCGACGACCTTGCCGAACCTGACCAGCTTCTTCGGATCGGCCCCGGCGAAGAACTTGGCCACCCACCAGATCAGGATCAGCGTTGCGACGCCATAAAGCAGCATCACGGCTTGCGGCCCTCCATCGCCGTGAGCAGTCTCTGCGCCGCGGCATTCTGCCCGGCGAGCTTCAGCAGCGCCTCGCGCCCGCCGCTGGCATAGGCTGCAGCTCCCCGCAGCAGCTCGAGCAGCGAGTTCGGCGCATTGACGTCGAAACGGGCATGGGCGCCGCCGGTCAGGCGCGCGATCTCGGCGAAGGCGGCGCTGGCGTCAGGATCGGAGCCCTCCTGGAAGACGAAGCCCTTGATGCCGCGCAAGCCGAGTTCGCCGGCGAGCGCGCAGAGCCGGTCGATATTCTCCTCCATCGCATCGCCGACATAGACGAAGGCGCGGATCGGCATCTGCCGCTCCTCGTCGCGGATATGCTTGAGTACGCGAGCGATCTGCGTCTGCCCGCCACGGCAGTCGATCCGGTTCATCAGCCCGGTCAGGCGCTGCGGCTCGCCGAGCCAGCCTGAGGCACGGCATTCGTCGAAGCCGCGGAAATAGACGAGTTGCACCGCGAGCCCGCCGGTCTTCGCCGCGACCTCGAACATCTGGCCCTGCAGCGAACAGGCGAGATCCCAGCTCGGCTGTCGGCTCATCGTCGCATCGAGCGCGAAGACAAGCCGCCCGGCCTGGCCCGTCGCCAGCGGCGCGAGCTGCGTGGCCGCGGTGAGAAAGCGGTCGATCTCGCCGGGCTTTGAACGTGCAGCGCCCTCGGACGGGCGTGTCTCGCCCGCCTTGCCAACCGCCTTGCCGTCTTCGCGCGTCATGCTGCCCGCCGGGATTCGCCCATGCCAGAGATATTGGCCGCGCCGCCGGCATTTGCTACCCGTCGAGCGGGTTGGAGGAGCGCTATGTCACAGGTCGCGGTTTTCGAGACGGTCAAGGCGATGCGCGAGGCCGTCGCGTCCTGGCACGCCGCCGGCGAGAAGGTCGCGCTGGTGCCGACCATGGGCGCGCTGCACGAGGGCCATATCGCGCTGGTGACCGAAGCGCAGAAGCATGCCCGCCGCGTCATCGTCTCGATCTTCGTCAACCCGACGCAGTTCGCGCCGCACGAGGACTTCAAGAAATACCCGCGCACCTTCGACAGCGACCGCGCCCAGCTCGAGGCGGTCGGCACCGATGCGATCTACTTCCCGGCGGTCGAGGAGATGTACCCGCCCGGCTTCGCCAGCCGCGTGCTGCTCCTCGGCCCGGCCGCCGTCGGCCTGGACGATCGCTTCCGCCCGACGCATTTCGAAGGCGTGGCAACGGTTTGCTGCAAGCTCTTCACGCAGAGCCAAGCCGATTTCGCCGTCTTCGGCGAGAAGGACTACCAGCAGCTCAAGGTGGTGACGCGGATGGCCCGCGACCTCGATCTCGGAATCGAGATCGTGCCGCTCGCGACCTTCCGCGAGGCCGACGGCCTCGCCATGTCCTCGCGCAACCGCTACCTCTCGGCCGAGGAGCGCGCGCTCGCTCCGACCCTGCACAAGGTCATGCAGGACCTCGCCGCCCGCATCCGCAACGACGACCCGCTGTTCCAGGCAGTCGCGGACGCGCAGACCGAGATCATCACGGCCGGCTTCGAGCTCGACTATCTCGAAGCCCGCCACGCCGAAACGCTGGCGCCGGTGACCTCGCGCGCCGACGGGCCGATCCGGCTGCTGATCGCGGCGCGGATCGGAGGGACGCGGCTGATCGACAATATCGGGGTGTGAGGAGTAGGCCCGATCTGATGAGTTCTATGGACCGCAAGACGACCTTCACGCTCGACGAGCTCGATCTGCGCCGGGCGGTCCGCCTGCATGCCTTCAGCGCCTTCCGGGAGAAACGCACACTCACCCGCATGGCGGTCCTCTGGGTCATCGCAATGGCCGCCTTCATTGGCTTCTTCTCCGCCGCCGGCTCGACCGGGTTCGCCCCTGTCGCACGCAAGTCGTATTCGAGGTATCTGTGAAGGCGTGAGCGCTGCCTGCCTGAGCTGTGAGATTGCTTCCGGACGCAGGGCAAGCGTTGGCGGCGCGATCTATGAGACAGAGCATTTCCACGCTCACCAGGATGTCGCATATCCCGTCCCCGCGCTCGTGATCGTCGCGTCGAAACGTCACTTCCGGTCACTTTTGGACATGAATGCGGTAGAGACGCTCGAATTCTTACCGCTTGTCCAAATGATCAGGCGCGCTCAGGCGCAGATCGGGATCGAGTTCGTCTATTATTTCTACAACGAAGACACCAAGCACCATTTCAACTTCTGGATGGTGCCTCGCTATCCCTGGATGGCCCAGTTCGGAAAATCCATCGAAGCCGTGCGCCCGGCGCTGCTGCATGCACGTGACAGAATGAACTCCGAGCAGGAGTTGGCAGCTGTGACGCAGGCGGCCGCAAAGCTGCGAGAATCGTTGAGGAGCAGCTAAAGACTCAGCAGCGTCTCTAAGAAGTGTGGGCGCAGCCCTTTCCGCGGACACTGAGGCTCCGATCAAGCCTGCGGCGCAGATCATCAAAGAACGCGGCGATGGCGGCGCGCCGCCCCGAGCTTACAGCAGCCCCAACTCCGCCAGTTCACGCCGCATCTGCTCCGGCATCACGCCGAGATCGCCGCTGCGCTCGGAGATGTCGCGCGGCGCGTCCTTGTCCTGCAGATAGCGCCAACCCTGGAACGGCCGGAACGGGCGCGGCTCGACCGGCACCACCACTGGCTCCATCACCAGATGGCAGCGGCCGATGCCCTCGCCATCGGTGAAGGGGCGGATGTCGATCAGGCGCTGGCGGGCCGAGACCTGGCCCTTGATCACCCAGTAGAGCGAGCCGCCGGAGACGATCTCCTCGATCCGCTTCGGCACCATGCGGGTGGTGTGCAATTGCTCCGCCGGTTCGCCGCGGGCGCGGCGCTGCGCCTGCCGCTCGGCGATCCACTGTTCGAGATCGCTGATCGATTCGGCGCCGACGCAGAGCTTGAGGATATGGAGCGGCATGGCGGGCAACCTAATCCTCGCCGGCGCCCCTCGCCAGAGGTTCACCGTATTCTCCACAGACGCCGCCATGTGACAGGCGCGACATATCCCCTCTCCCCCTGCGGGAGAGGGTTAGGGTGAGGGGTCGCGTAACGCTGATCGTCGGCTCAGCCCAGGCCTGTCCGAAGCCTCAAAGACCTGCGCGACCCCTCATCCGGCCCTGCGGGCCACCTTCTCCCGCAGGGGGAGAAGGGAACGAGCTGCCCGCACGGCGGCAAGGCACAGGCACGCGACAAGGCCGAGCATAACGACAACGCGCCGCGCGGGGGTGGCCGGCGCCAGCGCGATCATGACGGCGCCTTTCCTACAGGCTAGTAAGGCGGCCGACCCGAACGGAGGCACGACATGCGCGGACTACAAGGCAAGGCCATTCTCGTCACCGGCTCATCGACCGGCATCGGCTACGCCATGGCCGAGCGGCTGATCGCCGAGGGCGCCAAGGTGCTGATCCATGGCCGCGATCAGGGCGAGGTCGACACCGCCTGCCGCAAGCTCGGTCCCTCGACCGCCGGCGCGATCGGCGATCTCGCCGAGCCGGCAACCGCGCAGACACTGGTCGACGCGACGCGCAAGGCCTTCGGCCGCATCGACGGCCTCGTCAACAATGCCGGCATCTACCCGCGCGGCGTGCTCGGCGAGACCACGGCGGCCTTCTTCGACCACATGATCGCGATCAACACCCGGGCGCCGCTGCTCTGCGCCGAGGCGGCGATCCGCGCCTTCCGCCTGCAGAAATCCGGTGGCTCGATCCTCACCGTCGGCTCGATCAACGCCTGGTGCGGCAACTCCAACCTCACGGTGTATTCGATGTCGAAGGGGGCGCTGATGACGATGACGCGCAACCTCGCCAACACGCTCGGGCGCGAGCATATCCGGGTCAACCAGCTCAATGTCGGCTGGACCTTCACCGCCAACGAGGACTTAACGCAGCAGCGCGAGGGCAAGAAGCCGGGCTGGGAGAAGGAAGTGCCGCTCGAATTCGCCCCCTTCGGCCAGATCATGCAGCCGGCCGAGATCGCCGCCCACACCGCCTTCTGGCTGTCGGAGGAGAGCGGCCACGTCTCCGGCCAGATCTATGAGGTCGAGCAATTCCCGCTGATGGGCCGTGGCCGGGCCGCCGATTGACATCCGACGTCATTGCGAGGAGCGCAGCGACGAAGCAATCCAGAACGGTACACGCAATCCCCCTGGATTGCTTCGCTTACGCTCGCAATGACGGAACAGACGACCGACGATGCCAACCAGTGTTTTTTCGCCTTGGCTGACCCGCTGGAATCTCGAACCCGATGGCACGCCGATCAGGACGCCCGGCAGCCACCTCCTGCCAGTCCTGCAGCATGGCGAGCCGGCGATGCTGAAGCTCCCGGACGGAGACCACGAGCGGCTCGGCTATCTGCCGCTCGACTACTGGGCCGGCAACGGCGCCGCCCGCCTGCTCGCCCGCAGCGACAATGGCGAGGCGATGCTGATGGAGCGCGCCACCGGCTCCCGCTCGCTCGCCGCCATGGCCCGCAGCGGCGCAGCGGGTGACGACGAGGCGACCGCCATTCTCTGCGACGCCATCGCCGCCTTGCAGAAGCCACGCGGATCGGCACCCTCTGGGCTGATTCCGCTGGAAGTCTGGTTCGAGGACCTCTTCTCGATGACGCAGGAGCACGGCGGCATCCTCACCCGCTCCGCCGCGGCGGCGACCGAATTGCTGCCGGCGCAGCGCGAGATCGTGCCGCTCCATGCCGACCTGCACCACGACAACGTCCTCGATTTCGGGGCGCGCGGCTGGCTCGCGATCGACCCGAAATGCGTGATCGGCGACCGCGCCTTCGAATACACCATCCTGTTCTGCGATCCCGACCTCGCCGATCCCGAGCCGCCGGTCGCGACCCTGCCCGGCCGATTCGAGCGCCGGCTGGAGATCGTGCTGGCAAAATCTGGGCTGGAGCGCCGCCGCCTGCTGATGTGGATCCTGGCCTGGTGCGGTCTCTCGACCGCATGGTTCCTCGGCGACGCCGATCCGCTTGCGGAGATCAATCTCGCCGTTGCCGAGCGGGCGATCGTGGCGCTGGACGCGCTCTGATCTCGCTCAGCCCTGCGCTTGCATCCATGCGCTGAAGGTATCGGGCAAGACGTTCGCCCCACAGATCACCGTAGCCACGCGCTTGCCGCGATAGCGCCCGGGGTCCTCCAGCATGGCCGCGATGCCGAGCGCCGCGGACGGCTCGGTGACGAGCGCGGCGTGCCGGTAGAGCAGCCGCATGCCCTCGATGATGCTGGCCTCCTCGACCAACGGCACATGGTCGGCGGTGGCGAGCAGGTCGTCGAGCACCTCCGGAATCGGAAACCGCCCGGCGACGCCATCCGCGATGGTATCGGTACTCTCGGTGGTCACGACCGACCGGGCCCGCCAGGACAGCGCCAGAGCCGGAGCGCCTTTCGGCTGGATGCAGACGATCTCGGTCGCCGGCGACAAGGCTTTGAAGACATGGCCCACGCCGGTGGCCAGTGCGCCGCCGCCGAGCGCGAGCAGGACCGTATCGATGCGATCAAAGCCCTCGACGAGTTCGAGACCGATCGTGCCCGCGCCCTCGCAGGTGTCGAGATTTTCGCTGTCCTCGATCAGGAACGCCTCGCCGCGCGCCGCGATCTCGCGGGCGCGCTCGCGGGCGGTCTCGATATCGCCCTCGACCAGTTCGACCATTCCGCCCAACCGGCGGATGCGCTCGATCTTCGCGGCATTGGCGCCCTTCCCCGCGATCACACTGACGGCGATGCCGCGTGCCCGGCCGCTATAGGCGAGCGCCTGGCCGAGATTGCCGGCGCTGGCGCAGACGGCGGCCTTGGGACCGGAGCTTCTTGCCAGCCGTGCCATCGCGACCTCGGTCCCGCGCCCCTTGAAGCAGCCGATCGGATTCGCGGTCTCGAGCTTGATGATGAGTTCACAACCCAGCAATGCGCCGAGGGTGGAAGCGACGAACTGCGGCGTGTCGCGAAACACTGGCGCGATCTCCCGCCGCGCTTGCCGGATGCGTTCGAGGTCGAGCCTGGTGCGCGGCTGCATGGGACAAGCCTTCGATAGGATGATACGACGGCGCGTGCGCTTTAACGCACAAAAAAGGACTGTGCGCAATAACGCACAGATCGGAGATTACCCGCCATGAAGCCCGTCGGCCCCGTCGACACACCCAGACTGCTCAAGTCGATCCGAAGCGACCGCGGCTGGAGCCTCGACCAGACTGCAGCGAACACCGGCGTCAGCAAGGCGATGCTCGGACAGATCGAGCGCGGAGAATCGATGCCGACCGTCGCGACGCTCTGGAAGATCGCCACCGGCCTGGGCGTGCCGATGACCGCGCTGCTGGAGACGGATAGCGGCGACGATGATGTCCTGCTCATGCGCGACGCCGCGGACTTGCGCGTGCGCCCGTCACAGGAAGGCATGCAGCGGGCTCTCGTCTTTCCGTACGAGGCCCGGTTCGGTTTCGAGCTCTACGAGCTTACCTTCGCGCCCGGATTCGAGAGCATCTCGGAGCCGCACGACACCGGCGTCGTCGAGCATATCACCGTGCTGCAGGGCGAGGTCGAATTGCTGGTGGAAGACGAGTGGCGGCCGCTCAAGCAGGGGCAGTCGCTGCGTTTCCCCGCCGACCGCCGTCACGGCTATCGCAACCGGACAGCTGAGGAAGCCGTGGTCATCGACCTGATCCACTACCGCTTCGCGCCGGACTCATCCCGTCATTCCGGCTGGAGCGCAGCGGAACGCCGGAATCCATCTTAGAGCTCAGCGCTCTACGATGGATTCCGGAACTACGCCGCTGACGCGGCTTGTCCGGAATAACGTCCAGTGGCTCTGAAAAGCGTTCTCACTCCCCCAGCACCACCACCTTCGCGCCCTCGGCCACCTGCGCACCCGGCTCGGCGCCGAGCTCGGTGACGGTGCCGTCGCGCGGAGCGGTCAGGACGTGCTCCATCTTCATCGCTTCGACGATGGCGAGCCGCTGGCCCTTCACCACCGCCTCACCGGCCGTGACGAAGAGCGCGATCAGCTTGCCGTGCATCGGCGCCTTGATCACGCCGCCAGCGCCGGCGACCGCATCGAGATCGACGCTGAACGGGTCGAACAGCGCGACGGAGGTCTGCCGGCCGCGATGCAGCGCGAGATAAGTCCCAGCTTCGGCGCGGGCGAGCGTCACCTCGTGCTCGCCCTCGGGCAGCGGGTGGCCCGGCAGCGAGACGCGGGCGTCATCGCCATTCCACTCGATTCTGGCCTCGATGCGCTCGCCATCGACCAGCAGCGGCAGGCCGAGCGCCGGGCGCGGCATCAGCGAGAAGGCATCGGTGTCGAGCCAGGGCGACTTGCCCTCCTCGGCCGTGCGCTCGACAGCGAGACGCAGCAGCGCCTCCTGGCGCTCCTCCTCGAGCTGCAGCGCCGCGGCCGCGACCGCCGCCGCATCGAGCGGCTGCGGCTCGGCGCCGAGCGCTTCGATGTTGCGCTCGATGAAGCCGGTGTCGAACGGCCCCTTCCGGAACCCTTCCGCCTCGGCGAGCTTCTTCAGGAAGGCGAGATTGGTGCGCGGCCCGGCGACGATGGTCTCGCCGAGGGCGAAGGCGAGATGGTCGAGCGCCTCGTTGCGGGTGCGGCCATGCGCGATCACTTTGGCGATCATCGGATCGTAGTACGGCGTCACGGAATCGCCGGCCTCGACGCCGGTATCGATGCGGATGTCCTCGCTCTGCGGGAATTGCAGCGCCCAGAGCTTGCCGGTCGAGGGCAGGAAGCCCTTCTCCGGATCCTCGGCATAGAGGCGCGCCTCGACGGCGTGCCCTTCGGCGCGGACATCCTCCTGAGCGAAGCCGAGCGGCTCGCCGGCGGCGACCTTGAGCTGGAGTTCGACCAGGTCGAGCCCGGTGATCGCCTCGGTGACGGGATGCTCGACCTGGAGCCGGGTATTCATTTCCATGAAGTAGAAGCGGTCCGCTCTGAGGCCGTCGCGGCCGTCGGCGATGAACTCGACCGTGCCGGCCCCGACATAGCCGACCGCCCTCGCCGCCTCCGTCGCCGCCTTGCCCATTGCGGCGCGCACCTCCGGCGTCATCCCCGGCGCCGGCGCCTCCTCGATCACCTTCTGGTGGCGGCGCTGCAGCGAGCAGTCGCGCTCATAGAGGTGGACGACATTGCCATGGCTGTCGCCGAACACCTGGATCTCGACATGGCGCGGCGAGAGCACGTATTTCTCGACCAGCACGCGCGCATCGCCGAAAGCGTTCTTGCCCTCGCGCTGGGCGCTCGATAGCGCGTCGGCGAAATCCTCGGGCCGGTCGACCTTCTTCATGCCCTTGCCCCCGCCGCCGGCGACCGCCTTGATCAGCACGGGATAGCCGATGCGCCCGGCCTCCTTTGCCAGGAAATCCACATCCTGCTCGGCGCCGTGATAGCCCGGCACGACCGGAACATTGGCCTTCTCGACCAGCGCCTTGGCCGCGTCCTTCAGGCCCATGGCGCGGATCGCCGAAGCCGGCGGGCCGACGAAGACGATGCCGGCCGCCGCGCAGGCATCGGCGAAATCGGCATTCTCCGAGAGGAAGCCATAGCCTGGATGGATACAGGCTGCGCCGGCCTCCTTGGCGACGGCGAGGATCTTCTCGGCGTCGAGGTAGCTCTCGCGCGCCGGCGCCGGACCGATCCGATAGGCCTCGTCCGCCATCTCGACGAACAGCGCCTCGGCGTCGGCGTCCGAATAGACCGCGATGGTGCGCAGGCCGAGCCGCCTGGCCGTGCGGATCACCCGGCAGGCGATCTCGCCGCGATTGGCGATCAGGATGGAGGGCAGTTTGGCGGCAATCGACATGGGACATCCTCGAACCGATGCCCCGTTATAGCTCAGCCGAAGCCCTTGTCTGCGCCTTGTTGCGCAGGGTGCGGATGGGCGCCTTCACCAGAACCTTCCCGTCATTTCGGGACTTCGCGCAGCGAAGGGCCCGGAACCCAGAACCGATGCCGCTCGCCAGTTGAGAAACCTCGTCCTCTCCCCTTCGCGATCACGCGCATCTGTTCTGGGTTCCGGGCTCAGGCCTTCGGCCTGCCCCGTAATGACGGTGAGCTTCATTCGAGCAGCCGCAACCGCCGCCCGAGCTTCAACGTCGCCGTCGTGCCGACGATCAACCCGAACGCGAAGACCCAGCCCGAGGCCGCTCCGGCCGAGATGCCCGAGAGCAGCGTGCCGACCGTGCAGCCGAGCCCGAACACCGTGCCCCAGCCGAGCAGCACGCCACCGATCAGCCCACGCAACACGTGCCCACCATTCGGCCGCCGCGGCTTGAACTCGCCCGCCGCCAGCGCCGCGGCGAAGGCCGCTGCGACCAGCCCGGCGACGAAGAGCCCGTTCGGCGTCAGCAGAGCATCGCGGATCAGGGTGGCGCAGCCGCGGAAGCTGTCGAGCCCTTCCAGCCGCGCCGGCAGCCAGTCGAACTGGGTTGCCAACTGGCGCGAACGCGAGCCGAGCTCGGCGGTGACGCCGAGCGGCGACAGGCGGAGATAAGCGGCAACGCCGATCAATCCGACGAAGAGCCCGCCCAGCCAAGCCGGCCAACGACGCAGGAAGATCGCGGCGATCGGATCAGTTTGCGCTTCTTGCGCAGCGCCCAGCTCGCTTGGCCGACCAGCTCGCAGCAACCACCACGCAATTGCACCAAGCACCGTGAGTTCAGCTACAAGCGCGCCGCCATAGCCGAGCTGGCGCGGCAGCCACAGCACGGGCGAGTCCGAGATCGTCAGGAGATAGAGTTCGTTCCAGCTCAGGAAGCCGAGAATGAAACCGAGCCCTGCGCCGATCAACGCGAAGGGCGAGGTCGACGAGCCCTCCCCCAGCCGGTAGAGATGGGCGCTGATGCAGGAGCCGGAGATCGCCATGCCGGCGCCGAAAGCGAGCCCGGCCAGCAGAAGTGCCGGGCCGACCGGGCCGATATGCGCCGTCGGTGGCAGACGCAGACCCGAGGGATCGGGCAGCCAGGCGCCGTAGATCAGGGTGTAGCCGGCGAGCCCGACGCCAAGCGCAATGAGAATACCGAGCAGCCCGCGCGGATCGCGCCGGTCGAGCCAGTCCTTCCAGATGCAGAAGAAGCAGAAGCGGGCCCGCTGCAGCACGAAGCCGAAGGCAGCGCCGAGGATCAGCGAGAGCTGGAGCTGCGGCGCCAGATCGCCATGGCGCCCGACGAGATAGATCGAGACTGCGATCGCGCTAGCGACGACCGCCGCCGCGATGAAGCGCAAGGGCGGCAGCCTGATCGGCTCCGCCCCCGCCTGCCGGCGCGCCGTCTCATAGTCCAGCGCGCCGCTATCGTCGGAGATGCTCATTCAGTCTTACTTGCCGCCCCAGACCGTACCGGCCGGGTTCGCGATCGGCAGGCCGACGACATTGCCGTACTCGGTCCAGGAGCCGTCATAATTGGCGGCCTGGTAGCCGAGGACGCGCGAGAGGATGAACCAGGTGTGGCTCGAGCGCTCGCCGATCCGGCAGGAGGTGATCACCGGCTTGGAGCCGTCGATGCCGACCTCGGCATAGAGCTTCTTCAGCTCCTCCGGCGATTTCAGCGTCCCGTCGACCTGGTTGACCGCGCGCGCCCACGGCACGTTGACCGAGCCGGGGATATGGCCGGCACGCAGCGCCAGTTCCTGGAAGCCGGCCGGCGCGATGATCTTGCCGGAGAACTCGTCCGGCGAGCGGATGTCGAGCACGCGCGCTTCCGACTTCTTCTCGACAGTGGCGACGACATCCGTCAGCCGCGCGCGCAGCTTCTTGTTGGGCTCGCCCACAGTGAAGCTCGAGGCCTTGACCGGCACCGGGTTGGTCGCGACCGGGCGCTTCTCCAGCTCCCACTTCTTGCGGCCGCCATCGAGCAGCTTCACGTTGTCGCGCAGGCCGTAGATGTCGAACACCCAGGCGCCCCAGGCGGCGAACCAGTTGTTGTTGTCGCCGTAGAGGACGACGGTCACGTCCTTGTCGACGCCGAGCTTGCGCGCCAGCGCCTGGAATTTCTCCGGACCGGCGATGTCGCGCGAGACCGTCTCGACCAGGTCGGTATGCCAGGCGATGTTCTGCGCACCGGGGATATGGCCGCGCTCATAGATGCCGGACTCGACGCTGACCTCGACGATCCTGACCTTGGGATCGCTGAGGTTCTTCTCGAGCCACTCGGTCGAGACCAGCGGGCCGGACTGGGCCAGCGCCGCGCCGCCGAGCGCGAGGCTCGCGGCCAGCACGGCCGCACCACGGCGGATGAGGGAGAGGACGGACATTCTGGCGCTCCTTGGCGCCGAAAGGGCCGGGTTACCGGGCTGTTTCGGCATGAATTGCAGGGGCTGCCATGATTTCGCCACAACCTCCGCGGGAGAAGCCGCACAGGATTTTTTTGTTTGCCGCCAAGGCGGAAGAACCCGGTCGTACGACCTTGGTCTAGGAAGAATATTCTTCTTTTGCTTCGACTTTCGTCCGATCCCGCGACTGTCTGGTCGCGCGCCAGATCGCCCAGGTCGCCTGGAAGGAGAGGAAGGCGACGAAGACGTCGAACAGGTATTCCGGCCAGCGCACCGGCAGCAGCCGTGCGCCGAGGCCGAGCAGCGCGAAGCCGGTGGTCGAGATTGCGTCGTTGCGGGACGAAAGCCAGGTCGCCTTGATCACCGGGTTGGACTCGGCCCGGAAGCGCCAGAGCACGCCGATGATCAGATAGGCGATCAGGATCGCGCTCGCCGCCGAGAAGCCGAGCGCGAAGACCTCGATCGGCCGCGGCCGGGCGATCTTGTCCCAGAGATCGTAGAGCGTGTGCAGCCCCGCCACCGCCATCACCGCGCCGATGCCGAGCGCCGCGACCTTTTCAGCCCGCTCGTCGCGGCCGAAGACCAGTGCTGCGATGCCGTAGAGTGCGACGTCGTAGACCCAGTCGACACCGTCCTTGAACAGCTGGTTGTTGCCGATCGCCAGCGCCCAGAGCACGACATTGCCGGCGAAGATCAGGATGCCGAGCGCGATGCCCCAGATCGTCAGCCGATAGGCCCGGCCGACTTTGGGTTCGACCGGCGCAGCATGGCCGGGCTCGCTCTCACCGTCGGCGCCTTCATCGTCATGGTCGCCCTTGTGGCGACCATCCACGTCTTCAGTCTGCTGTGACGCATCGAAGGCTGACAAGCGAGGCACTCCAGAGCCGCCCCGGACAATGTCGCGCATGCCATGCGCTTCGCAAGACGTCGACGGCCGGGACAGGCCCGACCATGACGATAGCGGGTCGCCACTCATCGCGCCGGCGCTTGCGAGAGCGTGCGCCTCAGCCGCGGCCGACGAAGGGCGCCTTGGTCGCCATCACCGTGACGAACAGCACGTTCGCCTCGATCGGCAGCGCCGCCATGTGCAGCACGGTCGAGGCGACATGGCCGACATCCATCACCGCCTCGACCTTGATCGAGCCGTCCGCCTGCGGCACGCCGGTCGTCATCCGCTGCGCCATCTCGGTCAGCGCATTGCCGATATCGACCTGGCCGACGGCGATGTCGTATTTGCGCCCGTCAAGGGAGGAGGTCTTGGTCAGCCCGGTGATGGCATGCTTGGTCGCGGTATAGGCGATCGAGTTCGGCCGCGGCGCATGGGCCGAGATCGAGCCGTTGTTGATGATGCGCCCGCCGCGCGGCTCCTGGTCCTTCATCAGCTTGAACGCCTCCTGCGTGCACAGGAACGGGCCGGTCAGGTTGGTGTCGACCACCTTCTGCCAGTCGGCCAGCGACAGGTCCTCCAGCATGATCCCACCCGGCGCATTGACGCCGGCATTGTTGAACAGCACGTCGAGCCGGCTGAACCTGGCCTTGGTGGCGGCGAACAGCGCCTTGACCGAGCCCTGGTCGGTCACGTCGGTCGGCACCGCGAGCGCCTGCTCGGCCGGGGCACCCGAGAGCTTGATCGTCTCCTCCAGCGCATCCGCCCGGCGCCCGGCCAGCACGGTACGGTAGCCGTCCTTCAGGAAGGCGATGGCGACGGCCCGGCCGACGCCCGAGCCGGCGCCGGTGATGATCGCGACCTTGTTATGCCCTGACATGCGTTTCCTCGCCCTACCGTGTTTTCAACCGTTTCAGGTGCCGCACCATAGCAGCGTATGCAGTATACGGAACTGCTTTCCCCGCAGACCGGCCGCTTGCCAGCGTTTGCACCTAGCCTGCTGTTCTAGCGAGGGAGGATACGCCATGACCAGCCTGAGCCGTCGCAGTTTCATCGCCGCTGGGGCCGCTGGTCTTAGCCTGCCCGCTTTCGCCCAGCAGCCCGGGCATGAGCAGCATGGCGGCCATTACGAGCGGCTGAACCAGCCCGGGCGCATCGGCAAGCCCGAGCTCGCCGCCTCGCAGAACGTCTTCGATTCACCGGCGCCAAAGGCGGCCAACGCCGGCCGCTGGAGCGCGAAGGCCCTGCTGCCGCTGCCGCGCTCGGAGATGGCCTGGGCGACTGCCTACGAAGACCGCATGCACATCGTCGGCGGCTATGGCGAGCAGCGCACCGACCGGGCCTATCACCACGTCTACGATCCCAAGGCCGACAAATGGAGCGACGGCGCGCCGTTGCCGCAGGGCGCCAACCATGTCGGCGTCGCCTTCCTCGACGGCAGGCTCTACGCCATCGGCGGCTTCCTCGAGCAGAACCGCAAGCCGCATCCGCGCTGCTTCGTCTACGATCCCAGGACGGATAAGTGGGCGCAGATCGCGCCCCTGCCCCGCCCGATCGGCTCGGCTGCGATCGTCGGCCTGAACGGCCTGTTGCACTCGATCGGCGGCGCCATCGGCGACACCACCGAGAGCAAGACCTCGGTCAACTGGCACCGCGTCTACGATCCCAAGGCCGACGCCTGGAGTGAGCGGGCGCCGCTGCCGACGGCGCGCGACCACACCGGAACGCTGCCGATCGGCAACCTGATCCATGTCATCGGCGGCCGCGTCGACAGCTTCCACACCAACTCGAACCTGCACCACGCCTATGACCCTGCGACCGACAAATGGGCGCCGCGCAACCCGCTGCCGACCGCCCGCTCCGGCCATGGCGCCGTGCTCTATCGCGGCAAGGTCTTCATCATGGGCGGCGAAGGGACCAACCGCGTCTTCGGCCAGATGGAGGCCTATGACCCGGCGAGCGACGGCTGGGAGCAATACGCCCCGATGCTGACGCCGCGCCACGGCCTCGGCGCCGCCTTGGTCGGCGACGCCATCCACGTCGCCGGCGGCGGCCCGGTCATGGGCGGCGGCGTGCAGAGCGCCGTGCATGAGGCGTTCAGTCTGGGGTGAGCCAGCTGGCTCGTCGGCAGCGCTACCCCACCTCGACGACGATCTTGCCGAACTGCTGGTTCGTCTCGAGATAGCGATGCGCTTCGACGATCTCGTCGAAGGCGAAGACCTTGTCGATGACAGGCTTCAACGCGCCGCGCTTCAGCCCGTCGAGGATGAAGGCCTTGGCGCGCTCCAGCGCCCGCGGATCGCGCACGACCTCCTTGTACTGGTAGCCGGCGAGCCGCAGGTTCTTCGCCAGCAGCGGGAAGAGCGGCAGCGGCGTCGGCTCCGGCGAGAGCGCGCCATAGGCGATGACGATGCCGTTCTGCGCCATGGCGCCGAAGACCTGTTCGAGCGCCGGCCCCGCGACCGGATCGAAGGCGACGCGGGCGCCCTGCCCGCCGGTGTGCCTGGCGACGGCCTCCGCCAGATCCTCCTCCTGCGTGACGACGACATGCGCCGCGCCGGCCTCAGCTAGCGCCTGCGCCTTTTCACGCGTTCGCGTCGCCGCGATCGGGATCGCGCCGAGTGCCCGCGCCGTCTGGATCGCCGCGATGCCGACGCTGCTCGACGCCGCGGTGATCAGCACATATTCGCCCGCCTTCAGCCCCGCGAGCTCGACCAGCGCGCCATAGGCGGTGACATGCGCCATCCAGAGCGCGGCCGCCTCGATGAAGGAGAGCTCGGCCGGATGCTTCACCGCAACGGCCGCCGGCACCGTCGCGACCTCGCCATAGCTGCCCCAGCGCGTGATCGAGAGCGGCGGCACGATGCTGATCGCATCGCCCTTGGCGAAGCCGTCGACGCCCTGCCCGAGCGCAGTGACGATGCCGGCCGCCTCATAGCCGAGACGGGCCGGAAACATCGGCTCCTCGACATAGGGGCCGGAGCGGAACATCGACTCGGCCCGGTTGAGGCCGATCGCCTTCACCGCGATCTGCAGCTCCCCCGGCCCCGGCGGCGCGATCTCGACCTCCTCGATACGCAGCACTTCGGGTCCGCCCTTCTCATGAAAACGAACGATACGCGGCATGGCTGGCTTCCTCATCGGTGATGGATGAGGTCGATATGGATTGCTCGCAATGCCGCGATAAGTCGGCGTATCATCGCCACACTTGAAACGTTGAGTTTGTAATCATGGACCGTCTTGCCAGCATGGAGGTCTTCGTCAGGGTGGTGGAGGCAGGCACGCTCACGGCCGCCGGCATCAGCCTCGGCCTGTCCTCGCAGATGGTCGGCAAGCATCTGCGTTTCCTCGAGGAGCGCACCGGCGCGCGATTGCTGCACCGGACGACGCGGCGCCAGAGCCTGACCGAGATCGGCTCGGCCTATTACGAACGCTGCAAGCTCGTCCTGGCCGAGGCCGAGGCGGCCGACGCGATCGCGCAGAACCTGCGCGCTACCCCGCGCGGCAAACTGCGGATCAACGCCCCGCTCAGCTTCGGCGCCCACAGCCTGACGCCGGCGCTGACCCGCTACATGCAGCGCTTTCCCGAAGTCAGCGTCGAGCTCACCCTCACCGATCGTGTCGTCGACCTCGCCGAGGAAGGTTATGACGCGGTGATCCGCATCTCGCCGCTGAAGGATTCAGGGCTGATCGCCCGCGCGCTGAAACCCTACCAGCTGATCGCCTGTGCCTCCCCGGCCTACCTTGCGCAGCGCGGCACGCCACGGACGCCGGCGGATCTCGCGAGCCATGAATGCCTCGGCTTCGCCTACTGGGCCGCCCCGCCTCTGTTCGACTGGGAATTCACCGGTCCCTCTGGCACCGAGCGCGTCAGCGTGCGCAGCCAGTTCCTGGTCAATAACGGCCAGGCATTGCGACAGGCAGCGCTCTCAGGCTTCGGCATCACCCTTCAGGCAGAGGACATGCTGCGCGAGGACCTCGCCAGCGGCCACCTGGTCCAGGTGCTGCCGGCCTATGAGGGGCCCACACGGCCGATGCACATCGTCTTCATGCCGGACCGCCGCCCGACCCCGAAGCTACGCAGCTTCGTCGACTTCGTCGTTGCCGAATTCGGGTGATCCCGGCGGCTGGAGCCGGATCGGATCAGGTTGAACCAACCTGATCGGCGAATCCGTCTCCTATTTTAAGTCAGAGCCGGCTCACGGAATCGCTCGGCGCGACAGGCGCGTCCGGGAACCGGTCGAGGACAAAGGCGATGGCCGCCGTCGCGACGATCGCGAAGACCAGCCGACCGAACAGCACGCTGGTCAGGTCGGCGCCCAGCGCGACCACGACCAGCGTGTCCTCGATCAGGCTGTGGGCGAAGCCCATGAAGACGCTGGCGAGGAAGACCTGGCGCGGCTCGATCGGCTGCCGGCGCACCTCCGCCAGCATCAGCCCGCTGCCATAGGAAATGCCGAGCAGCAAGCCGACGGTGGTGAACGGCAGCGCCTCCTGGCGCAGGCCCACCAGGCGGAACAGCGGCGCGAGGCCCCTGTAGAGCACATCGAGGATGCCGGCGGCCCTGAGCAGTTCCATCGCCCAGGACAGGGCAAGCAGGACCCCGAGCATCACGACCAGCGTCCTGGCGGTGCCATAGGCGAAGCCGATCCAGCCGCCCTCGCCCGCTGCGGGCTTCCAGACCGGGGCGATCGGCTGCGACAGCCAGCCCGTCGCGGAAAAGAGCTGATGCAACAGCGCCGCAAAGGCCATCGCGCCGGCGATACGCAGGATCGACGTCGCCAGAAAACTCGGCCCAGCCCTGGCGACGATGCGCTGCTCGACCGGAATGGCATGCGCCATCAGCAGCAGGCTGGAGAACACGGTCATGTCGGCGGTGCTGAGCGCCGTCATCGGCACGAGCGTGAACAGGACGACCACGGCGCCCCACATCCCGACCAGCAATCCCGTCAGCCAGGCCAGTGCCAGCTCCGGCGGCAGGCCGAAGAGTCCCATCGCTGGCGCGAGCCAGGGTGACAGGAGCCTGATGACGCCGAGCTCGGTCAAAGCCTGCGTCGCCACGGCGATCGGGACCATGATCACCACCAGCTCGCGGTAGACGGCCAGCGTCTCCACCGTCTTGCGGTAAAACTGGGTTTGCAGCGGCATCGGCGGCGATCCTCGATTGGTGCCGGAACGCTAGCGCCGATGCATGCGCGGTGGTGGTCAAAATCATCGCCTTCGTGCAATTTTATTGCACGACAGTGCGTAGGATGGCCGCGATGGATCGAATCGACAGAAAGCTCCTGAACCTGCTCCAGGCCGACGCCTCACGCACCAATGCGCAGCTCGCCGATGAGGTAGGCCTCGCGCCATCGAGTTGCCTGCGGCGGATCCGGCGCCTGGAAGCGGCCGGCATGATCCTGCGCACCGTGGCGATCCTCGATCCCGCCAAGACCGGCAAGGGGCTGAAGGTGATCATCACCGTCGAGCTCGCCCGGCATGACGAGCCGAGCCGGCGGCAGTTCCTCGAGCTGGCATCGCGCCAGCCGGCGGTCGTCCAGGCCTATAGCGTCACCGGCCAGACCGACGCGATCCTGATGCTGCGGGTGGCCGACATGGACGAGGTGACCGCGCTGTGCGAGCTGCTGTTCGACGAACGCAGCAACGTGACGCGCTACTACACGATGATCGTCAAGAAGACCGGCAAGGAGACGACGGCGATCCCGCTTTGAGCCAACAGCGACAGCCTCGAACTAAGCGGCATTATCCTGCATACAAAATTCCGCATACACTCTTGTCGCTCACACGAGGGCGCATTACTCCTTGCATGCAAGAACAAGCGACAAGCATGGGAGGAAGACAATGAAGGGGTTCCGCAAGCTCGCGCTGGCCTTGGGCGCGCTCGCCATCAGCGCAGCGCCGGCCTTCGCATTCCCGGATCGACCGGTGCAATTGATCGTGCCCTGGGCAGCCGGCGGCGGCATGGATTCGGTGATGCGCATCTTCGCCAACGGGCTCGAGGCCGAGCTGAAGCAGCCGGTCAACGTCGTCAACCGCACCGGCGGTGGCGGCATCACCGGCCACTCGGCAATCGCGAATGCAACGCCGGACGGCTACACCCTTGGCGGCGCCAGCCCGGAGATCTCGTTCTTCAAGTCGCTCGGCCTCGGCGATCTCACTCCGGATTCGATCGATATGTTCTCGCGGGTGTCGCTGATTCCGGCCGGCATCACCGTCAAGGCCGACAGCCCGTGGAAGACGGCGGCCGACTATCTCAAGGCGGTGAAGGACAGCCCGAAAGGCTCGATCATGGCTTCGGGCACCGGCGTCGGCGGCTCCTGGCACATCGCCTCGGGCGGCATCCTGAAGGCGGCCGGCATCGCGCCTGACGCGGTGCGCTGGGTGCCGAGCAATGGCGGCGCCCCTGCCCTGCAGGACCTCGTCGCCGGCGGCCTGCAGGTCTTCACCGGCTCGCCGATCGAGGCCAAGGCGATGCTGGAAGCGGGCCGCGTGCGCACCATCCTGCTGATGACCGAGGAGCGTCACCCGAACTTCCCGGATGTGCCGAGCGCCAAGGAGGCCGGGCTCGACTGGACCTATCAGAACTGGTTCGCACTCGCTGCCCCCAAGGGCGTGCCGGCCGATCGGCGCAAGATCCTGTTCGACGCAGCCCAGCGCACCATGCAGCGCGAGGATGTCCGCAAGGGCATGGCCGATCGCGGCATCACCCCGGTCTGGGACAAGCCGGAAGAGTTCGCCGCCTATGTGAAGGCCTTCACCGAGCGCGGCAACGGCGTGCTGAAGGAACTGGGGTTGACGAAGAACTAAGGCATATCGCCGTCAGAGAGCGGCACGTCAGCGCTGAGCCCGGAAGCAGCGACCGCGTCTTTTCCCGTCATGGTCGGGCTTGTCCCGACCATCCACGTCTTTACTTCGCTGATCCAGCGTGGTGTTCAAGACGTGGATGCTCGCCACAAGGGCGAGCATGACGAGCTGAAATAGCCGCGCCGGTCATGAAGCCGCTTCACAGCCGGAATGACGGGCGGTCCTTCTAGTCGATTTCGATGAGCTTCTGAATCGCGTCGAGAGGGATCGAGTATCGCCGGAAAAGCGCTCTGAGCTCTTCACGTTGCCAAACTGCCAGGTGCTTCGAAATGGCGATCTGAATCACATCCGGATGAGCCCAAACTTGAACATGCATTGAATCAAGCAGGAAAAGGAAATTACGCTCGTCGCCATGGCTATAGAAGCTCATTCCTTTGAGATTTACTTCTGAATAATCGCCGTAATGCTCGATCGTAACATCCATCGGCGATAGCTCTCACATCCTGAACACGCCGAACCGCGTCTCCGGCACCTCGGCGTTGAGGCAGGCGGAATAGGCCAGCGCCAGCACGCGGCGCGTTTCGGAGGGCAGGATGATGCCGTCGTCCCAGAGCCGGGCGGTGGCGTAATAGGGCGAGCCCTCGGCCTCGATCTTGTCGCGGATGGGCGCCTTGAAGGCTTCGGCGTCCTCGGCCGTCCAGGGCTTGCCCTCGGCTTCGAGATTGTCGCCGCGCACGGTCGCGAGCACGCTCGCCGCCTGCTCGGCGCCCATCACCGAGACCTTCGAGTTCGGCCAGGCGAACAGGAAGCGCGGCGAGTAGGCGCGCCCGCACATGCCGTAATTGCCGGCGCCGAACGAGCCGCCGACCAGCACCGTGATCTTCGGCACCCGCGCCGAGGCGACCGCCGTCACCAGCTTGGCGCCATCCTTGGCGATGCCACGCGTCTCGGCCTCGCGGCCGACCATGAAGCCGTTGATGTTCTGCAGGAACAGCAGCGGGATGCGGCGCTGGCAGCAGAGCTCGATGAAATGCGCGCCCTTCAGCGCGCTCTCCGAGAACAGGATGCCGTTATTGGCCAGGATGCCGACCGGGATGCCGTGGATGCGGGCGAAGCCCGTCACCAGCGTCGAGCCGTAGAGCGGTTTGAACTCGTCGAGCTGAGAGCCGTCGACCAGCCGGGCGATGATCTCGCGGGCGTCGTACTGCTTCTTGAGGTCGGTCGGCACCACCGACTCGAGCTCGTCCGCGCCGTAGAGCGGCTCGACCGGCTCGGCAATGTCGATATCCGGCCGCTTGACGCTGTTGAAGTTGCTGGCGATCCGCCGCGCGATCGCGAGCGCATGGGTATCGTCGCCGGCATAATGATCGGCGACGCCCGAGAGCCGCGCATGGACGTCGGCGCCGCCGAGGTCCTCGGCCGAGACGACCTCGCCGGTCGCCGCCTTCACCAGCGGCGGACCGCCCAAGAAAATCGTGCCCTGGTTCCTGACGATCACCGTCTCGTCCGACATCGCCGGCACATAGGCACCGCCGGCGGTGCAGGAGCCCATCACCACGGCGACCTGCGGGATGCCGAGGCCCGACAAAGTCGCCTGATTGTAGAAGATCCGGCCGAAATGCTCGCGATCGGGAAAGACCTCGGTCTGGTGCGGCAGGTTCGCTCCGCCCGAATCGACCAGATAGATGCAGGGCAGGCGGTTCTCGCGCGCGATCTCCTGGGCGCGCAGGTGCTTCTTCACCGTCATCGGGTGATAGGTGCCGCCCTTGATGGTCGCGTCGTTGCAGACGACCATCACCTCGCGCCCGGCGACACGGCCGATGCCGGCGATCATGCCGGCGCCGTGGACTTCCTTGTCGTACATGTCGAAGGCGGCGAGCGCGCCGATCTCGAGAAAGGCGGAGCCTGGATCGAGCAGGCGCAGCACGCGTTCTCTGGGCAGCAATTTTCCGCGCGCCGTATGGCGCTCGCGCGAGCGGGCATTGCCGCCGAGCGCCGCGATGGCGCGCCGCTCCGTCAACTGCTCGCGCAGCGCGCTCCAGGCTTGCGTATTGGCGCGCGCCTCGGCCGAATTGAGATCGACCTTGCTCTCGATGACCGCCACGGCGCGCTCCCTCACGACAATTCTTCAGTGCGGGTTATGGCGCGCCGCGCCCAAAAGGCAAACAGGCGGCGGCGCACAGATGCGCCGTGCGTAAAGCCGAACCGCACGCCGCAGCCGCGCTTGACCATGTCGGACACTTGTCCTAAACGAAATTTAGGACAAATGACCTAGCGCTCTGACAGGTAGCGTGCTGGTCCGGGGAGTGGACGAGGTGACTGAGAGGACGACCCGTGACCTCATCGTCGAGACGGCCGACCGGCTGTTTTATGAGAACGGTTTCGATCACACCTCCTTCGCCGACATCGCCGGCCCCGTCGGAATTTCGCGCGGCAATTTCTATTATCATTTCAAGAGCAAGGACGAGATTCTCGACGCTGTCATCGAACGGCGCCTCGCCAACACTGCCACGATGCTCGCCGCCTGGGCAGAAGGCGATGAGAACCCGGCTGGCCGCATCCGCAGCTTCATCGACATGCTGATCGCCAACCGGGTGAAGATCATGGCCTATGGTTGCCCGGTCGGCACGCTCTGCAACGAGCTGGCGAAACTCGACCATCTCGCCCGCCCCCGGGCCGGCGAGATCTTCACGCTGTTCCGGGATTGGCTCCGCCGTGAATTCGCCCGGCTCGGCCACACCACCGAGACAGCAGATGCACTCGTCATGGAATTGCTGGCCCGCAGCCAGGGTGTCGCCGCGCTCGCCAGCGCCTTTCGCGACGAAGCTTTCATCCGCCGGGAAGTCGCGCAGATGCATGCCTGGCTGGATGCGCAGCGCCCCTCCCCGTCACCGGCCTGACCCCGCCGGTCAGCCACCGCCCCTTCCAGGAGAGACAATCGGCATGTTCATTGTCCTGCTTAGATTTTCGCAGAATGCCGGCCGGGCGGCCGAGTTGATGGACGGCCATAATGCCTGGCTGCGACGCGGCTTCACTGAGGGCATCTTCCTGCTGGCCGGCAGCCTCCAGCCGAAGCTCGGCGGCGCGATCATCGCACACGGCACCACGCTGCCGGAGCTTCAGGCCCGCGTGAATGACGATCCATTCGTTGCCGAGCATGTCGTCGAGGCCGAAATCCTGTCGATCGCTCCCGGCAGGGCCGACGATCGCCTGGCTTTCCTCCTCGATGACGCTTCGGGATTGAAAAGATGAGCACGATCATTCCGGGACCGGACGGCAGGCCGCGTTGCCGCTGGTGCGCGGCGGCGCCCGAATTCCTCGCCTATCACGACACGGAATGGGGACACCCGGTCGGCGACGACCATCGTCTCTTCGAGAAGCTGTCGCTCGAGGCGTTCCAGTCCGGGTTGAGCTGGCGGACCATCCTTGCCAAGCGCGAGAACTTTCGCCGGGCCTTTGCCGGCTTCGACTTCGATCGCATCGCCGCCTTCACCGAGCAGGACGCCGCCCACCTTCTCGCCGACCAGGGCATCGTGCGCCATCGCGGCAAGATCGAAGCCGTGATCAACAATGCTCGCCGGGCTCAGGCGATCGTCGCCGAATTCGGCTCGCTGGCAGCTTTCATCTGGCGCTACGAGCCGACTGCCGACGCGGTCGCAGCGCCGCAAACCGCCTCGACCTCCGCCGCATCGATCGCCCTGTCGAAAGAACTGAAGAAGCGCGGCTGGCGCTTCGTCGGCCCCACCACCGTCTACGCCTTCATGCAGGCGATGGGGCTGATCAACGACCATGTCGAAGGCTGCGTCATCCGGGCTGAGGTCGAGCGCTCCCGGATGGCTTTTCGAAAGCCGGCGTGATCGGCAGCCAATCCGCTGGTAGCCTTGACGCTACTCGCGCATGCGCCGGACCGAGCCGGTCACGGTCGGAGCTGCGAACGCGCCGACCGCGCCACCCGCAACCGCGCCGATCGGCCCGCCGATGATCGCGCCCGTTCCCGCACCGGCGGCAGCGCCCGCAATGCGCTCCTCAGTGGTCGAGCAGGCTGAAAGCAGGGCCGCCAGACAGCCCGCGAAGATGAACCTCGTCATCATCGTCCCCGTAGTTGATGTCACGGGGCAAGCATCCGGGCGGATGGTCAACGCAAGGTAAACGTCAGGAAACGGCGACCGTCGGGCCGAAAATCCGCTCGAACTCGGCCCGCAATGCGCTGTCGACCTCGGGCATCGTCACCAGCAGGCCGAGATCGACCAGCGAGGTCACGCCCTGGTCGGAGACACCGCAGGGCACGATGCCGTCGAAATGCGTCAGTTCCGGCTCGACATTGAGCGAGATGCCGTGGAACGAGACCCAGCGTCGGACCCGGATGCCGAGCGCGGCGATCTTGTCCTCGGCATTCTCTCCCTTCTCCGGCCGCCGCACCCAGACGCCGACGCGCTCTTCGCGCCGCTCGCCGCGGATGTTGAATGCGCCGAGCGTGCCGATCAGCCAGGCCTCCAGCGCCGAGACGAAGCGGCGCAGGTCCGGCTCGCGCCGCTTCAGGTCGAGCATGACATAAGCCACACGCTGGCCGGGGCCGTGATAGGTGAACTGCCCGCCCCGCCCCGTGCGATGCACGGGGAAACGCTCCGGCGTCAGCAAATCCTCGTCCTTCGCCGAGGTGCCGGCGGTGTAGAGCGCAGGATGCTCGACCAGCCAGACGCGCTCGCGCGCCACGCCGTCCGCGATCAGCGCGGCACGGGCTTCCATCTCGGCGACGGCCGCCTCGTAGCCGACCGGCTCGTCGGCGATCACCCATTCGACCGGCTCTGAACCCGCCTCCGGCAGGAACGAGACCGCAAGCGCCTCGCGCGTCTTCACTATGGCTTAACCTAGTTTGTTCAACTCTTGGCAACCGGTGCGGCGTCCGATCGCTTCGCCGCTGCTCATGCGCCGGTTTCTGCGTCGCTGGCAAGTTCGTGGAATCATTTTGAAGTAGGTCTGCGGAGGCGGGTTTTGAAGGCTGATCTCGATCACGTCGCGGTAGAGCTGACGGTGGTGCTCGGCTCGGCACAGATGCCGATCTACAAATTGCTGCGCATGGGCCGAGGCGCGATCATCGAGCTGAACGCGACCGAGAACGACGAGGTCCAGATCCTCGCCAACAACCACCCCTTCGCCAAGGGCCATGTCGTCGTCGCCGGAACGCGAATCTCGGTCGAGATCACCGAGATGCTGAAGCGCCCGACCGTCTACTCGCTCGAAACCGTGGCCGAGGCGGCCTGAGTTCCTGCGGCGAGAGTCGGCGCAATCTCACCCATCGGTGCCGCGCTGTTGAACGATAGACATGGCGAAGACGCCGTTGCCGACCGACCAGTCCGAATAGTCGTTCTCGTGCGTAAAGATGAAGACGTCCTTGGCTGACACGCCGGCTGCCGCGAGGCGCTCGGCGATGCCGGCGTAGAGCGCACGCTTCATCGCGTCGCTACGACCGCGACGCATCGTAATCTCGATGACAACCAGTTCGTCCGACCGCGCGATGCCATTGAACGAGCGATCGTAGAAGAACCTGTCGGGATCGTAGTCCGATACGAGGTTGAAGAGTTCGTCGGCCGGCATCCCAATTGCCTCGACCAGCGCCTGGTGAATGCCGTCGACGATCGCGGCGACGCGTTCGTGGCTCGTGCCCTTTCGAACTGAAGTGCGGATAAATGGCATTGCTCGCTTCTCCTGGAAAACAGCTTCAATAGGGCCTGTTCGAGCGCTTATGCGGGCATAAATGCGCAGAACAAATCGATATCTTCTCCAGTTCTATGTGCATTAAGCTCACAAGATGAAACGCCTGCAGATACCTCTCAATGCACTGCGTTCCTTCGAAGCTGCCGCGCGCCTTGGCCGGATGAGCGCCGCAGCCGAGGAACTCGCCGTCACGCACGGCGCCATCAGCCGGCAGGTCAGGCACCTGGAAGCCATTCTCGGCGTCGCGCTCTTCGATGGGCCACGGACGCGGCCGCGGCTGACCCCGACCGGCAAGGCTTTCCTGCCGTCCCTCTCCGCGGCATTCGACCAGATCGAGACAGCCGTGCAGACGGTGCTGCGCGCCGAGGACGAGGTTCTTGACGTCGGCTGCCTCAGCACCTTCCTGATGCGCTGGCTGATCCCCCGGTTGCACCGCTTCCGTGAGCGCCACCCGAATATCGACGTGCGCCTGAGTGCGACGGACTATTCGCCGGGTCTCAAGCCGAAGCGCTTCGATGTTGAAATCGCTGTGGACGAAGCACCACGCCCGGGTGGCGCCGGGGAGACGGCGCGCATCCTGTTTCAGGAGTGGCTCGGCCCCGTAGCGCGGCCGGATCTGGCGTCCCGGGGCGCAGGCGATCTGTCTCCGCCCCTGCTGCTTCGGACGAAGACCCGCATGAATGCCTGGCCGATGTGGTGCGCAGCGGCCGGCATCGACGCGATCGAGGCGGCTGGCACCACATTCGACCATTATTACTACACGCTGGAGGCTGCTGGAGCCGGCCTGGGTATCTGCATCGCTCCCTGGCATCTTGTCCTGGGCGATATCGAGGCGGGCCGTCTCATCGCCCCGCAGGGCTTCGTCAGGAGCGACTATTGCTACGTCGCCAGAACCAGATCGCCCTCTAATCCCAAGATCGAGCGATTCTGCGCATGGCTGACTGACGAGGCCGCCAGCATGCCCGCTCCGGCCTCCGCACACTCTACTGTCAGCCAATCAGACGTCGGGCCGTAGCAGACATCGAAGCTTTTCCTTCCCATGGCTCTTGTAGCCGGGAACTCGATTTGCTAGACCCGCGCCGCTCCGGAGTTCACCGCCACAGTGCGGTGCCCTTAGGAGCCGCTGCGGTCATGGCGGAATTGGTAGACGCACTACCTTGAGGTGGTAGCGGGGAGACCCGTGGAGGTTCGAGTCCTCTTGACCGCACCAGTTTAGAGCGAGAGCTCGCGAAACGGCGATCCGCAAGGGTCGCCGTTTTTCGTTACGATTGCATCGAATCCACTCCCGGCGCGTTGCCTTGTCGCGGCGGCGCTGACACAAGGGCGCTGACGCGTTCCGGCGCGGCTGTCCTGCCCCGAATCTCCCCACCCTCCCCTTGCCCTCGAATCGCGGAGCGACCCATGGTGGAAGCCGAGCATGCTCCGGACGAGACGCTGGAGCGCCGGGTCCGTGACGAGGACGGCGCAATCGACGCCGGATTCGTCGAGCAGGTCTCGCAGGCCGTCCTGCTGTCGGACGTCACGACGTTGCGCGAGCTCGTCGCCGAGCTGCACGAGGCCGACCTCGGCGACCTGATCGAGGCGCTCGATGCCGAGGAGCGGCCGAAACTGATCTCGCTGCTCGGCGTCGATTTCGACTTCACCGCGCTGACCGAGGTCGACGACGCCGTCCGCGAAGAGATTCTCGAGGAGCTCTCGCCGGAGACGGTCGCTGAGGGCGTGCGCGATCTCGACACCGACGACGCGGTCTACATCCTCGAGGACCTCGACGAGGCCGACAAGCGCGAGATCCTGGACAAGCTGACGCCGGCCGAGCGGACGGTGCTGCAGCAGGGCCTCGACTATCCCGAGGGCTCGGCCGGCCGGCGCATGCAGCCCGAGGTGATCGCGGTGCCGCCGTTCTGGACGGTCGGCCACACCATCGACTTCCTGCGCGAGACCGAAGACCTGCCCGAGCGCTTCTTCGAGATCTTCGTCGCCGACCCCAGCCACCATTTCGTCGGCACCGTCAGGCTCGACCGGCTGCTGCGCACGCAGCGTCCGGTCAGCGTCGCCGATCTCGTCGAGGACGATCGCCGCGTCGTCCAGGCGACCGACGACATCGAGGACGTGGCGCGCATGTTCCAGCGCTACAACCTCGTCGCGGCGCCGGTTGTCGACTCGGCCGGCCGCCTCGTCGGCGTTATGACCATCGACGACATCGTCGACGTGATCGAGGAGGCCGGAGACGACGACGTCAAGCAGCTCGCCGGCGTCGATGCGGAGGAAGAGATCTCCGACTCGGTGCGCCAGGTCGCGCTCGGCCGCTTCCGCTGGCGCTTCATCAGCCTGATTGCCGCCTTCGTCAGTGCCTCCGTCATGGCGATGTTCGAGGAGCAGCTCGGCAAGCTCGTCGCGCTCGCCGTGCTCGCACCGATCGTCGCCAGCCAGGGCGGCAATGCCGCGACCCAGACGATGACCGTGGCGGTCCGCGCGCTCGGCACCGGCGAGCTCGGCGGCTGGAACATGGGGCGCTTCTTCCGGCGCGAGATGATCGTCGGCGTGCTCAACGGCGTCGCCTTCGCGCTCATAACCGCGCTGGTCGCCGGCTTCTGGTTCGGCAATCCCATGCTCGGCGTGGTCATCGGCCTCGCCATGATCGCGACCTTGATCATTGCAGCGCTTGCCGGCGTCGCCGTGCCGTTGGCGCTCGACAAGGCCGGCATCGACCCGGCGATCGCGTCCGGCACCTTCGTGACCACGATCACCGACGTGGTCGGCTTCTTTTCCTTCCTCGGTATCGCGACTTTGCTGCTGCGCCTGACCTGACAGCCACGAAAAAACCGGTAACGTAAACCGGGCGTCAAGCTTTCTCCTTAATTGTCCGGGAAATGACCGCCCGCCGCATGAAATCCTTGTCCCTGGCCCCTTTTGCGCTGCTCACCGCCCTGACGGCGCTGGGCGGCTGCGTCGCGCTGGACAACTACCCGTCCAAGGGCGATGCGCGCCCGCATCCCGGCGTCGAGGCGGCGCGACGCTACGCGATCCAGGGCATCGACATCTCGCGCTGGCAGGGCGAGATCGACTGGGCCGCGGTCAAGGGCGCCGGCACCCGCTTCGTCTACATCAAGGCGACCGAGGGCGGCGACCATGTTGACCCGGCCTTCCAGCGGAACTGGGAAAGCGCGCGCCGCGCTGGCGTGCCACGCGGCGCATATCACTTCGTCTACTGGTGTCGCCCGGCCCATGAGCAGGCGGTCTGGTTCAAGCAGCACATCCCGAACGATCCCGAGGCGCTGCCGCCGGTGCTCGATCTCGAATGGAACGGCCACTCCAGGACCTGCCCGAAAAAGGTCGAGCGCTCGCTGGCGCTGGAGAAGATCCGGCTGATGCTGACCGAACTCGAGCAGCTCACCGGCAAGAAGCCGGTGATCTACACCGACATCACCTTCCACAAGGACATCCTGGAAGGCGAGTTCAACGACTACGCCTACTGGATCCGCTCGACTGCGGCGAAGCCCGAGACGCGCTACGAGAACCGCCCCTGGGCCTTCTGGCAGTTCACCACCACCGGCCGCATCCCCGGCATCAGAGGCGACGTCGACCGCAACGCCTTCTATGGCAATGAAGGCGAGTTCACCGGCTGGCGCGAAGGCCGCTTCGACATCGGCACCCGCACCTGGACGCGCCAGCGCCCGGCGGCGCCCAATCCGAGCCCTGGGCCTGAGCACACGCCCGTCGCGATGCTGCCCGGTGCCAGCAGGCCGGTGGCCGCAGCCGCCTTCCAGCCCGCGCCGCTCGGTGAGGTTGTCGAGGACGAGACCCAGCCGGAATCCGAATAGCGCCTATCCGCGCTGGACCCGGGCACGCAGCAGGCCGAGCCCGACAAAATAGCAGGCCGCCAACGCCAGTCCGGCCTTGCTCCAGATATCCGGTGCCATCCCCTGCCAGAGCGTCGCCGCCGCGGCGATCGCCCATAGCGCCAGCATCGTCAATGTCAGCCCGCGCCAGCGCCGCACGCGCACCGGATGCACGAACACCACCGGCAGGAACATCAGCGCCGTCGCGATCAGGATGACCGCCAGCGCAAGCCAGGCCGGCGGCGTGAAGGCGACAATGTAGAACACGACGATATTCCAGACCGCCGGGAAGCCGCGGAACCACCAATCGTCGGTCTTCATGCCGGTGTCGGCGAAATAGAGCGCGCTCGCCAGCGTCACGATGAGACCGGCGATGACTCCATAGGGCTGCGTCATCACCTCCGGCCGCAGCAGCATCGCCGCCGGCACGAAGACATAGGTGACGAAGTCGACGACGAGGTCGAGCTGCGCGCCGTCATAGCGCGTCGCCCGCTCCTTGACCGCGAAGCGTCGCGCCAGCGGCCCGTCGACCGCATCGACGATCAGCGCCACGCCCAGCCAGGCGAAAGCTTGCGCCAGATCGCCGAAGAGAACCGCCTGCAGCGCCAGCAAGCCGAGCGCGGCGCCGAGCGCCGTCAACACGTGGACGCCATAGGCCAGGACCCGGCTGCCCTTGTCTTTCCCCTTACCCTCAGGATCGTCCATCGCCAGCCTTCCGCCGGTTAACCAAGCCTGAAGCCGGCCACTCGAATGCTAACCACCTCTTAACTCGGCCGCCGCCTATCCTTGTCCCGCGAACGGGAGACAAGCATGGCGCGGCGCGCTGAGACCAGTCCAGAAGCGCGGCCGGCCACAGCTTTGCCGTTGCAGGCGCTTGCCGCGGCCGTTTTCGGCCTGCTCTGCGCCGGCCCCGCGTTGGCGCTCTACCCGAAGAAGGGCGATGCCTCACCCCATGCCGGCGTTCGCGATGCGCGCCAGCGCTCGATCCAGGGCATCGACATCTCGCGCTGGCAGGGCGAGATCGACTGGGCCAGGGTCAAGGACGCCGGCACCCGCTTCGCCTTCATCAAGGCGACCGAGGGCGGCAACCATCTCGACCCGAGCTTCCGGCGCAACTGGGCTGAAGCGAAGGCGGCCGGCGTGCCGCGCGGCGCCTATCATTTCGTCTACTGGTGCCGGCCGGCCAAGGATCAGGTGCGCTGGTTCAAGCGCCACATCCCGCGCGATTCCGACGCCCTGCCCCCGGTCCTCGACGTCGAATGGAACGGTGAATCCGCCAAATGCGGCAAGAAGATCCCGCGTGAGAAGGCGCTTGCCAAGATCCGCGAAATGCTCAAGGGCCTGCAGGAGCACACCGGCAAGAAGCCGATCATCTACACCGACATCACCTTCCACGAGGACGTGCTCGAAGGCGAGTTCAACGACTACCCCTACTGGCTGCGCTCGACCGCCGCCCCGCTCAAGCACCGCTATGAGCGCAAGCAGTGGGAATTCTGGCAGTTCACCACCACCGGCCGCGTACCTGGCATCACCGGCGACGTCGACCGCAACGCCTTCTTCGGCACGGAGCGCGAATTCGCCGCCTGGCGCGACGGCCGCTTCGACATCGGCGCCCGCAAATGGCGCGGCGACGAGCCCAAGGTCGCCACCACGCCCAAGCCGCCGGCCACCCCGGCAGGGCTTAGGACGCCGAAGGCCGCCGGCAACACGCCGCTGAAATTCGCACCGCCCGGCAAGATCCCGAAATCGGCGCGAGTCGACGTCACGACCACAGGGTCGATCGCCCGCGACTGAGCACAGTCGGCAATCGGCAATGGCGTAGTTTCGACGCGCCACCGTGTCGGCGTCACTACGTCCGCTCGCTTGTGCCGTTGAGCTGCATCAGCCTTCCTTTTTCATGCGGGGACGATCTGAGTTCGATGCTCTCGCAGGACGTAAAGCAGCTGCAGTGCGCAAGAGTGTCCTGGCGTAGAACGGCGCGCAAAAGGCCGGTGCCTACTATTGGCCTAAAGAGGACGCCGGCCAGCTGCGCATTCTTGGGTTTTCGCGCCGTCAGCTTAGGCAGGAGCCTCTGAGATATGCACCGACAAGCGTGATGTCCTCCGATGCAGGGCGGTCGGCGGGCGTCGCGATCATTTCATTGCATCAAGCGTCGTCAGGATCGTCAGGAACTGCTCTGGCGCGGCGGCGATGACGTTGTGCCGAGTGGGCAACTCCTCGATCCGCCAGTCCGGCAATTTCCTGAGACGGGTGACCGTCGGCGGGAACGGACTGTCGCTCCAGTCCGTAGCGTAGACGAAGAGCTTTTCACGAACCTGCTTCCACCGCCCAGTTAGTTGGATCGTCTGGAGAAACGACGCCAATGGGTGTGGCCGACAACGGGGGTCCATTCCCGCTGGAGGTCTAACGCCGAAGCCGTCGCCGTCTGCTCCCTCGATGGCGATCGTCCGGAAATAGTCGTTCATGAGGCGCCACCAGGAGTCGCCGTCCTCCGGCACCAGCGCGTCAATATAGACGAGCGCCGATATGCGGTCGCCCAGTCGATCCGCCACACCTGTGATCACCATCCCACCGTAACTATGCCCGCACAGAACGACACTCGAGAGGTCCTCGAATTCAAGGACGTTCGCTACGTCCTGAATATGCGTGTCCAGGTTTGGGCGCGTTGCCGCAAGGTGCGACCTATCGCCCAGTCCCGTGAGGGTTGGCGTGAACACCTCATGCCCGAGAGCGCGCAACTTGCGTGCGAAGGGAGAAAGTTCGCACCCGCCATGCCAGCCGCCCGGCACAATGACTACGTTTGCCATGAGTCTACCTCTCGCTCGACGTTGCATCCCGTTTTGGGTGCATCCCATTTTCCGTTCTTAATCAATGCGCTAAATCCAACGAGAACAATCGAGTGGGAGTGAAGGGGAGTGCCGTGGAGTAGTATCGGATAGCAGAGGACACTCGAGCGAATCCTAGGCCATCGATAGCAGTCGATAGATTCTAGGCGACCCGCAGATCGGCCGCTCTGCCCGGCGTCTCCCCGCTCTTCGAACGGCGCCCATACGCCGCCAGGCCCACCCAACCTTCGCGACTTTGCGACCTTCAAATATTCGGTCGCGCGCTGCTCGAAGAAGTTAGCGCGCGCGACCAGTTCTCGGCGTTGATCACACGGTCGTAGATCGATTACTGCTCCTTCTTGAACAGATCCTGGAAGATCAACTGGCCCCAGGTGCGGCCGTGTGCGTGCACCAGCGCGCCACCCTCGTTGAGCTTTCCCAGCTTGACGGGTGCGAACCCGAGTTGTTTGGCCAAGGCCGCCACGGGAGCGATCGCGTCCTCGTCGTCACCAGACAGAAAGACGACCCGGTGCCCGCCCTCGACGACCGGATCGGCAGCCAGGGTGGCCGCAACCAGGTGATTGAACCCTTTGACGAGCTTGGCGCCGGTGAACGCCTTCGCGACGAAGGCGGAGGACGGGAGATCGTCCAGTTCTTCAGATACTGGAAACACGTTCGTCGCGTCGATGACCGTCTTGCCTTCCCAACTCGGCAGAGCCTTCGCAACCTCGCGGTGTTCCCCGAACGGGACCGCCAAGAAGACCGTGTCGGCCTCGAGTGCTTCCCGCAGCGACTTGGCGACGACCGTGGGTCCGATCGCCCGAGCCTGCGCTGCCAACGCCTCGGGCGGCCGGCGGCTCGCGACGGTCACCTCGATGTTTTTACGGACGAAGGCATGGGCGAGGGCCTGGCCAATCTTACCGAATCCTACAATCGCGTAGCTCATGATGTTCTCCGATCCGTGTTGATATGATTCCCCGGCCTTCAACGGCGCTGGGTTACCCGTTTCGCTGCGTGGCGACCTTCGCGTAGGCGTCCCGCCGTGAACGACTTCCGCGCGGCCGGCCCGACCGTTCGGCGCGGAAGTCGTTCCACCATGGACATGCCAGTTCCCGCCGATCAGCCGCGTCCCGCGATCCGGCGCGATTTCAGATGGCCGAGAAGCCGCCGTCGACAGACAACTCCAGACCATTCACGAAGCTCGAATCATCTGAAGCAAGAAACAGTGCGACCGCCGCAATTTCCTCAGGACGACCCATCTTTCCCCGCGGGATCAGCGATTCGAACATCTGCTTCGCCTCCTCGGTGAGAACCTGGTCCTGCATCGCTGTGGCGATCGGCCCTGGGTGCAGCACGTTCACCCGGATATTCCGGCCCTTCAGCTCATTGAGCCACCCGCGAGCGAATGCGTGCAGCGCCGCCTTGCTCGCCGCATACACGCTGTAACCAGGAAAACCTTTGATCGAAGCAACTGACCCGGTCATGAAGATCGAGCCGCCATCGTTGAACAGCGGCAGCGCCTTCTGGACCGTAAACAGCGTGCCGCGCGCATTCAGGCCGAAGGTCGCGTCGAAATGCTGCTCGGTAATTTCGCCCAGCGGGACGGCTTCGCCCGTGCCAGCGCTCGCATACAAGACGTCGATCTTGCCCTTTTCCCGCTTGACCGTATCGAACAGGCGGTCGAGGTCGTCGAGATTGGCCGCGTCGCCACGCACGCCGGTCACGTTCCGGCCAATCAGCCTGACGGCCTCGTCCAGCGCCTCCTGTCTCCGGCCCGTGATGAACACATAGGCGCCTTCTTCAACGAACCGCTTGGCGCTCGCCAGCGCCATGCCGCTCGATCCACCCGTGATGACTGCAACCTTACCCTCAAGCTTTCCCATGACTTCCTTCAAACTCCGTCTTTGGCTGATCGGGGAGGTTCCCGAGACCCCCGAAATGGGTCTTTCGGCGTCAGGCGTTGAGTGCGGAAGCGCGCGGATCGGTGGTGCGAAATCGATCCGGCTGGACAGCTGACGCCAGCCGCGACGATCGGTGTCCGCCGTTCGGAGTTGAGCCGCACTCGTCGATATGGGCTATGATAACCGCCCATACTGCTGTTCGATGCGTTGGACGCGGGCTTTGGAGAGCGCACCCCGCGGTGCGGGGTTGCACCATGATCGACTGGGATGACGTTCGCTATTTTCTCGCTGTCGCGCGCGGAGGCTCGGTGCGGGCCGCTGCCGAGCGCCTCGGTGTGAACCACTCGACCGTGCTGCGGCGCATCGCCCAGCTTGAGGAACGCCTCGGGGTGCACATGTTCGAAAAGCTGCCTTCGGGCTACCGCCTGACGGCTGCAGGCGAGGAGGTCCTCGAGTTCGCGGACCAGATGGAAGCGTCCTCGCACCTACTGGAGACGCGCGTCTTCGGACGCGACCAGAGCGCGAGCGGGCTTCTGCGGGTGACGCTGCCACCGTTCCTGGCGACACATCTGCTCATGCCGGACTTCGCCGATTTCGCGCGTCTGCATTCGGACATCGAGATGGAAATCTTGTCGTCCGGCGAGGTGGCGAATCTGACCAACCGAGAAGCCGACGTCGCGATCCGCATCGTTCCCGACCGCAAGGCCCTGCCGCTCAATCTTCACGGCTTGAAGGGACCGGAGCTGTTCGGCGGCGTCTACATGTCCCGCGATCGACTAGCCGCGTGGCGTGCGGGCGCGCCTGATCCCATCCGGTGGATCGTCGTAAACACTCATGGCATCCCGGACTGGGCCCACGCGGGTGAGGTTCGTACCACAGGGGTTCCGTTCAGGACCCCGGACGCCGAGGCGCAGATCGTTGCAGCGCGGCAGGGGATCGGGATGACGAGACTGCCATGTTTCGTCGGAGATGCCGACCCGCTGCTGGCGAGGGTGCCGGGCATCGACCCGCACATGTACGGAACGCTCTGGCTTCTCACACAGGGGGAGACACGCAAGACGAAGCGCGTGCGGCTCTTCACCGAGTTCGTATCCCGCAGGCTCGCCGCCTACGCGTCGCTTCTCGCGGGCCTGTCCTTATCGCGTGACTGACGCCCGGCACGTCACCGGCGACGCTTGCAGTGGACAAGTGCCTGCAAGCGGACATCCCAGCGTACGGGTAGGGTCGCAACCGGGCGCCTTGCTGAACGCCACCCCAGCGCAACACACTGAGCAGACACGGCCTCCCCTCCCTTCGCGAACACCTGCGCATCGGCGCAGAACCATCTGCCGCCTCCCGCCCGCTGACTTGGCCGCCAACCGCGCTATAACCGGGCAAACGCCCTATCCAAGCCGGGAGGACACCATGCTCGCCAACGCGCCCCGCCCCTTCAATTTCGACCTCGGCGAGACCGCCGACGCCATCCGCGACACTGTCCACGCCTTCGCGCAGGAGAAGATCGCGCCGCGCGCCGAGGAGATCGACAAGACCAATCAGTTCCCGCGTGATCTCTGGCCTGAAATGGGCGCGCTCGGCCTGCACGGCATCACGGTCCCTGAGGAGTATGGCGGCGCCGGCCTCGGCTACCTCGAGCATTGCGTCGCGATCGAGGAGGTCTCCCGCGCCTCCGCCTCGGTCGGCCTCAGCTACGGCGCCCATTCCAATCTCTGCGTCAACCAGATCGCCCGCAATGGCAACGAGGCGCAAAAAGCGAAATACCTGCCCAAGCTGATCTCAGGCGAGCATGTCGGCGCGCTCGCCATGTCAGAGCCCGGCTCGGGCTCTGACGTCGTCTCGATGAAGACCAGGGCGGTCAGGAAGGGCGACCGCTACGTCCTGACCGGCAACAAGATGTGGATCACCAACGGCCCGATCGCCGAGACGCTGGTGGTCTATGCCAAGACCGATCCCGCGGCCGGCCCGAAGGGCATCACTGCCTTCCTGATCGAGAAGGGCATGAAGGGTTTCTCGACCCATCAGAAGCTCGACAAGCTCGGCATGCGCGGCTCCGACACCTGCGAGCTCGTCTTCGAGGAGTGCGAGGTGCCGGAGGAGAACGTGCTGGGTTCGGTCGGCCGCGGCGTCAACGTCTTGATGAGCGGGCTCGACTATGAGCGCGTCGTGCTCTCGGCCGGCCCGCTCGGCATCATGCAGGCGGCGATGGACATCGTCCTGCCCTACATCCACGAGCGCAAGCAGTTCGGCCAGTCGATCGGCGAGTTCCAGCTCGTCCAGGGCAAGGTCGCCGACATGTATGTCGCGATGAACTCGTGCAAGGCCTATGTCTACGCCGTCGCCAAGGCCTGCGACCGCGCCGAGACCACCCGCGAGGACGCCGCCGGCGCCATCCTGATCGCCGCCGAGAAGGCGACGCAGCTGGCGCTCGACGCGATCCAGCTGCTCGGCGGCAACGGCTACATCAACGACTACCCGACCGGCCGCCTGCTGCGCGACGCCAAGCTCTACGAGATCGGGGCGGGAACCAGCGAGATCAGGCGCATGCTGATCGGCCGGGAGTTGTTCAACAAGACGAAGTGAGGGATCGCGGCAGAGGCGCGTTGTGCTCAGGCTTGACCCGAGCATCTCGGGACGAGAAGCCTGCGCGGAGAACAAGCGCCTTCCCGTCCTGAGATTCTCGGGTCTGCGCTTCGCTCCGCCCGAGAATGACGTGGTGCCAATATGCCCCTCTACTTCGCCTACGGCCTGAACATGGACGTCGCCGGCATGGCGCAGCGCTGCCCGCGCTCGAAGGCGCTCGGCCTCGCCCGTTTGCCGCGCCACCGCTTCATCGTCACCACCGACGGCTATGCTTCGGTGATCCGCGACCCGCGCGAGAGCGTCCATGGCGTGCTCTGGGATTGTGCGCTCGGCGACATCCGCACGCTCGACAAGTTCGAAGAGCTCGCCAGTGGGCTCTATGTGAAGATCAACCAGCCGGTCATCGTCGAGGGCGGCGCCAAGCGGGCGCTGATCTATGTCGGGCGCAGCGGCGACATCGGTCGGCCCCGCCCCGGCTATCTCGAAAGCATCATCACCAGCGCCAGAAGCTGGGGCCTGCCAGAGACTTACCTTGCCGGGGTGAATCGCTTTCTGAGCAAGCCGATGCAGGAGGACAAGCCGCTGAATCGGGATTTCAACGAGCCGCTGCCCGCCGGCCCGGTCGCCGGCGTCAGGCCGCGTGCTGCAGCTCCGAACCTGGCAAGTCGCACCAGCAAGGCATCCGAATAGTTCGAAGGTCGAAAGATTGACACTGACGCATGCACGCCATGCGCGAACCTTCCCCGGCCGCGAAAGCAGCGCTGGTCGGGACAGGCGGGAGGCGCCCGGACGGGTTCTGGGCTCCTTTCCCGAACTGTCTCGATGGAGGCCCCAATGAGCGGAATCGTCGGCTGGATCACCGGCAAGATCAAATGGCTGCTGCTGATCGCAGCGATCGGCGGGCCTGTCCTCGCCTTCTTCAGCTGGCAGGATGGCGAGCGTGTCAGGACGATCGCAGCGAAGGGCATCGAGGCCCAGGCTTCGGTCGAAGGCGCGACCCGCACCAAGCGCCGCCGCGGCGGCACCAGCTACTCGATCGACCTCGCCTGGAAGGACAAGAACGGCCAGGACCGCACGGCCGAGAAGATCTCGGTCTCGACCGAGTTCGCCAGCCGCATCATCACCAACGACAAGCTCACCGTCGACACGCTGAAGATCAAATACCTGCCGGACGAACCCGGCAAGGACGCGGTGATCATCGCGGACGACGCCGCCAGGCAGGCCGATCAGGACAGCGAGATGATCTATGTCGGCGCCGGAGCCGGCGCGATCGGGATCGTCGGCTCGGCGCTGTTCTTCCTGCTCGGGCGTCGTCGCTCTGACGAGGAACCCCAAGCGGCTTGAACCGCGGGAGAACCCCTCCCCCTTGTGGGGAGGGGCAGGGGTGGGGGTCGCAAAGCCGGAACAATCGGTCAAACAGACAGCGTCGTCGCTGCTGCCGGCCTCCCATGCCTGCCGCCGGTCACCAAGCGGAACCACCCCCATCCCCAACCCTTCCCCACAAGGGGGAAGGGAGGAGCCAAGGCAATCGGCCTCAAGCAGTGGTTATCCGCAAGGAGCAAAGAAGCCACGCGGGCTTCATAGGGGCTGATGGCCTTAATAAGCCGCCAGCCCCTTGGCCAACTCGCTGACCTGCTTCTCGAACAGCGCCCGGTAGATGCCGCCGTCATGGGTCAGCAGCGTCTCATGCCGGCCTTCTTCCACGACCTCGCCGCGGTCGAAGACCAGGATGCGATCCATGGCGCGCACCGTCGAGAGCCGGTGGGCGATGACGATGGTGGTGCGGCCTTCCATCAGCCGCTCCATCGCCTCCTGGATCAGCGCCTCCGATTCCGAATCGAGGCTCGAGGTCGCCTCGTCCAGGATCAGGATCGGCGCGTCGGCCAGGAAGGCGCGTGCCAGCGCCACTCTCTGCCGCTCGCCGCCCGAGAGCTTGACGCCGCGCTCGCCGACGAGCGTGCCGTAGCCCTTGGGCAGGCGCATGATGAACTCATGCGCGTTGGCGAGCATCGCCGCCTGCTCGATCTGCGCCATGCTGGCGCCGGGCCTTCCATAGGCGATGTTCTCCGCCAGCGAGCGGTGGAACAGCACCGGCTCCTGCTGCACGATCGCGATCTGCGCGCGCAGTGACGTCTGCGTCGCCGAGGCTATGTCGCGCCCGTCGATGGCGATGCGTCCGTCGGTGACGTCGTAGAGACGCTGCACCAGCTTGACGAAGGTCGTCTTGCCGGAGCCGGAGCGCCCGACCAGGCCGACCTTCTCGCCGGCTTTGATCGTCAGCGAGAAGTCGCGATAAAGCGGCTCGATGTGGCCTCCATAGTGGAAGGTCACCCGCTCGAAAGCGATCTCGCCGGCGGTCACGTCCATCGCCGTAGAACCCGGACGATCCGGCACGCCGAAGGGCAGCGAATGCATCGCCACCAGCTCCTCCATGTCGTTCACCGAACGCTGGAGGTTGTGGACGTGCTGGCCGACATCGCGCAGATAGCCATGCACGACGGCATAGCTGGTCAGCACGAAGGCGACGTCGCCGGGCGTGGCCTGGCCATTGGCCCAGAGCCAGATCACCAGCCCGATCACCGCGGCGCGCAGCGCCAGCAGCACGATCTGCTGCGCCGTACCCGACCAGGTTCCGCGCACCCAGGTCCGCCGCGTCCGCCCGGCCCACTTGGCCAGCACACCGGTCAGGCGCTGGTCCTCGCGCGCCTCGGCACCGAAGGCCTTGACCACCGGGTTGCACGAGATCGAGTCCGCCAGCGCGCCACCCAGCCTGGTGTCCCAGCTGTTGGCGAGCGTCGCCGCCGGTGCGACGAAGCGCAGCGACAGCACCATCGTCACGGCGCAGTAGATCACCGCGCCGGCAAAGACGACCGCGCCCATCGCTGGCCAGTGCCAGGCCAGCAGCACCGTCGTGCCGAGCAGCACGATCAGCGAGGGCAGCAGCGCGATCACGATCGTGTCGGTGAGCAGGTCGAGCGCCCACATGCCACGCGTGATCTTGCGCACTGTCGAGCCGGCAAAGTTGTTGGCGTGCCAGTCGGTCGAGAAGCGCTGCAGGCGCGCGAACGCCTCCCGCGCCACGTCGCCCATGGTGCGCAGCGTCATCTGCGTGATGCCGATGAAGGACAGGTGCCGGAAGAACACCGTGCCCGCGCCGAGCGCGATCATCATCACGAGCGCCGCAAGCGCAGCATCGAGCCCGCTCGTCCGCTCGCCGGCGACCGCATCGACCAGCCGCCCGGCATAGAGCGGCATGAACAGGTCGGCAGCAGTCGCCGCCATCACGGTGAGGACCACGCCGGCGACGCGCCAGCGCTGGCGGCCCCAATGCGAAAATGTGAAGCCGAGAACGGCCCGGAACGGCTCCTGCCGCTCCTTCTTAGGAGAAAGAGACATGAAAGCATCCGGTCTGGGCGAGACCGGCTCCAAATTCAGGCGAAGCGCGACAAGGGTCGTCGCTTCAGAAAACGCGATGGGAAATGCTGGCTCGAGCCGCCGCAAAGGCGGGCCTCGTGCTGATCCGACCTAGTGGTGGCGGGACCGCATGGTGGGAGCGGTGATGGTAGCGAATTCCATTCAGCCCTCCCTTTCCTGAGTTGGAGCCAAGACCGGCAAGATGCCGCATGCCCGCTTATTGTGCAAGCCGCGTTTGATGCATGGGGCGGTTGCAGCCGAAACCGGTCGAGCTTCGCATTGCCGTCACGATGTTTGGCGACGCGCGGACGACATTTGCATGCGTCATCACAGCAGCACCAACAGCCCCACTCCGATTACGAACATGGGGGCCCCATCGTACAGCCGATCAAACACCTTGCTAATATTTCGGGCTCCAATCAGATTCGTAGCAGCAAGCGGCATTTTATTCATCGGGACACGAGATGTTTGAACAACCCAACAAGAGTGATATTGACCGAGCACTTTCTGCTTTGATGCACGAAGCGCATCATGATTTGGCAGCACGCCGCAACAAAATCCTATCTGAGGCGACAAAGGCCGGAGCACTCGGAAACTCAAGATTAAATTTTGCCATCGTGCAGGAAGCTGATGCGATTCATAAAAGAGCACTAGACCAGGGGATATCAACGCTAGTCAATTTTGCTCAGCGCATGGATACGGTGCCAGCGAAATTTATGGAATGGGCTCGATTCCACCTTGAGAACCTCGGAAACTCACTGCTTCGAGAGCTTTCCCCATCGGACTTCTCAGCTGAACATAAACAAGTGATTGCTCAGTATCGATTTCAATTCAGCCAAAGACTAACCGACGCGCTCCGTGACATAGAAATTGGCTTTGTGAAGGGAGTGGGTTTCACCGGATTGCCTAAGCAAAACGAATGGGTAAATGCAGCTGAAGCGATTGAGATGCTCAAACCAGTCCTAGCAGTGCATTCAGCACGCATTCGTATCTGCGAGCGCGCTCATGCTGGACTCATTCGAGCCCGCGCAGAACAATTTCACCAAGGGGACCGCGTGCTTGATAGCCATGACATCTCGAAGGAGTTTTGGTGGGCGGAGGGCCATGAAGCCCTTGAGCAGGACTGGGTTGCGGGCGATTTTTCAACTTGGATTCGGAACGGCTCAGTTCAACTAAAGGCATTTGGAGTAACATTTTCACGCAATGACATCGCTAAGCTCCTACCGCCTGCCAAGGACATAAAGGCAGAGATAAATAAATATAATGAAGAAGATGAGAAACTTATAAGTCTCTTAAACGCGTTAGTGCCGTCCGCCGCCTTGTCCTATAAGCAAGCTATTCTTGACCTAAATGACGATAGTCGAATTTCATTTCGTGGCCCCGCACTGGAGTTGCGTGAAACCCTGAGAGAGATCCTTAGTCATCTCGCACCAGATGACCAAGTGATAGCTCAGCACTGGTACAAGCCGGAAAAGAATACACCGGGCCCAACGCAACGACAAAGGGTACGATTCATCTTAAAAGGTCGGAATCAATCCTCCATAGACTTATCCGATCAAGCAATTAATTTATTTGAAGAAACAATCGAAAAACTTACTAGAGCTGCTTACGAACTATCCTCAAAAGCAGCACATATTTCCGGCGAGCGAGGCAGCGTAGCTCAAATACGTCGTTGCTTAATTGTAATTTTTCACGAGATTCTCGAAAAATAAATAGGAACACGCGCTTTAAAGCGCTGAACGGCAAAGGCCCCGCTACACTCCAGAGCTCTCACCAGAACATCGCCAGCAGCCTCATCCCGATCACCAGCAGGAACGCCGCGATGATCGTGGTCAGCACGCGCTGGCGCTTCGCCCGGTCCGGGAACTGCCTGGCAATCAGGCGGCCGAGCGGCTTGCGGAACAGGAAGGCGACAACCGCCAGAACAATCAGGATGTGGGACAAGCGGTGGGCTCAGCCTTGCTTCGGCTCGGGTGCGTCGAACGGAGCGCCGGCCTTCTTCCAGGCGCCGAAGCCACCGACGACATGCGCGACCGGCTTCAGCCCCATCTCCTGCGCCGTCTTGGCGGCGAGGGCCGAGCGCCAGCCACTGGCGCAGAAGAAGACGAACTGCTTGTCCTCCTGGAAGACCGGCTTGGCATAGGGGCTTTCCGGATCGATCCAGAACTCCAGCATGCCGCGCGGGCAATGGAAGGCGCCGGGCATGCGCCCTTCCCGCTCGAGCTCGCGCGGATCACGCAGATCGACGAAGACGGTATCGTCACGCCCGACCAGCGCCTGCGCCTCCTCGACCGACAGCGTCTTGACCGCAACATCTGCCTCCGCCAGCAGTGCCTTATAGCCCTTGGTGATCGTCTGCGGCATCGCCGGTCCTCCTGCGCGAGGCCGGCAAAGTGGCGGCTGCCGGGCCAAGCGTCAATCGCAGCTTCTCCCTCCCCCCGCTTGCGGTGGGGAGGGCTGGGGTGGGGGGCAGTTCCGCTCGGCGCGACATGAAAAGAAGGCCCGTGCGCGGCTTTCCGGCCCCCCATCCCTAACCCTTCCCCACCGCAAGCGGGGGGAAGGGAATACCGACGCCTCAACGCATCGCTGCAAATCCGGTTGCTCACATTCACAACGCCCGCCAATCTGCCGGCAGGAGGGGCTCATGGCCGGATTCGGGACGCTCGACCTCATCGCCATCGCGTTCTACGCCGCCGCCTGGGTCGGCTATCTGCTGGCCGTCGAGACTGGCCCGCACTCCAGGCGCAGCCTGAACACGCTGATGAACCAGCGCCGCGAGCGCTGGATCATGGAATCGGTGAAGCGCGAGAACCGCATCATCGACACGCAGGTGATGAACGGCCTGCAGAATGGCACCGCCTTCTTCGCCTCGACCTCGCTGATCGCCATCGGCGGCTCGCTGACGCTGCTGCAATCGGCCGACCGCGTCGTCCAGGTCTTCGCCGACCTGCCCTTCGCCACGACGACGACCCGCGCCGCCTGGGAGATCAAGGTGATCGGGCTCGCGGTGATCTTCGCCTATGCCTTCTTCAAGTTCAGCTGGAGCTACCGGCTGTTCAATTACTGCGCCATCCTGATCGGCGCGATCCCGCCCTGGACCGAAGCCGACAGGCCGGAGACGATCGCCGCGGCGCGCGAGGCAGTGGCGATGAACGTCGTCGCAGGCCTGCACTTCAACCGCGGCCAGCGCGCCTTCTTCTTTGCGCTAGCCTATCTCGGCTGGTTCATCTCGCCCTGGCTCTTCCTGATCGCCACCGCAGCCGTGCTGACGGTGATGTGGCGCCGGCAATTCGCCTCGGATTCGGCAGCGGCCGTCGGTGCGGGACGCCGCAGCGCTTGACGAAACCCGTCGCTGCGCTCAGCAAGCGGCATGACCACACCGACAGATGACGAGCTTGCCGAGACGATCCTGCGCCTCACCACCGAGCGGAGCGACCGCACGACCTCGCCGATGGACATCGCCCGCACCATTGGCGGCGACCATCCCGATGGCTGGGGCCCGCTGATGCAGCCGATCCGCCGCGTCGCAGTGCAATTGATGAAGGACGGCAAACTGGTGATCACCCGAAAAGGGCGGCCGGTCGATCCCGACGATTTCCGCGGCGTCTATCGCCTGCGCCTGCCCGGAGATGATGGGGCCGATCTGGGTTAGGGCTGTCTCGGGGCAATCGGCCCGATCCGCGCTGCTACCGCCGTCTTCGGACGAAGCTGAATCGGGCCCGTTCGCAATATCGCCGGATGATCGAGGGGATCGTTCGAGGCTGCGCTGCCAGCTCGCAAAGAGCGGTTTCAACTGCAACGGAGAGGGCCTGGAAGCGCCTCCGCTCCTTGCCACTATCATCGTCTAACGCGCCCAGGGGCTTGCGGCAAGCCCCCCTCCATGTCTTAGGAACGCTGCCCTCGGCCTGAACCTCAGGCCAAAGGGAGTAGCAAAATGCGTGTCTTATTATCAACTTACGGCTCGCGCGGCGATGTCGAGCCGCTCGCGGCACTTGCCGTGCAATTGCAGATTCTCGGCATCGAGGCGGTGGTGTCCGCTCCGCCGGATCAGGAATTCGCCGACCTGCTGGCCCGCGCCGGCGTGCCACTGGCGCCGGCCTTCATGCCGATCCGCCAATGGGTGAGCGAGCGGGCAAAGCCTGCGTCGGCGGCAGACTTCCATAGGCTCGCCTCCGACATGATGACTGCGCAGTTCGCCGCCATCTCCGCGGCCGCCGAGGGCTGCGACGCAATCGTGGCGACCGGCCTGTTCCCGTCTGCGAGTGCCGCACGGTCGGTCGCCGAGCGGGTGGGCCTCATTTATGGCCACGTCACCTTCTGCCCGCTGTTCCTGCCGTCACATCATCATCGGCCATTCCCCTATCCGGGGCATCCTTTGCCGCCGGAGGTAACCGACAACCGCAGCCTGTGGGATTTCAATATCCGGACCATGAATGCCCTGTTCGGCGAGGCGCTCGGGACGCATCGCGCGTCGGTTGGCCTGCCACCCGTCGGCAATGCCCGCGACCATGTCTTCACCACGCGCCCGTGGCTGGCGTCGGATCCGGTCCTCTGGCCATGGCGGCCGACGGATCTCTGCGATGCCGTGCAGACGGGCGCCTGGATCCTGCCTGACGAGCGCCCGCTTCCCGCGGAGCTGATGGCATTCCTGGAGGTGGGCGAACCGCCGATCTATGTCGGTTTCGGCAGCATGTTCATGCAGTCGGCAAGGGATGCCGCCGGCGTGGCCATCGAGGCGATCCGGGCGCAGGGCCGCCGCGCGATCGTGCTGCGGGGCTGGGCCGACCTCGCACTGGGCGACGACGCGGAGGATTGCTTCATCACCGGCGACGTCAACCAGCAGGCGCTGTTTCCCCGGATGGCGGCGGTCATGCACCATGGCGGCGCAGGCACCACGACAGCGGCGACTCGGGCGGGTGTACCGCAAGTGGTCGTCCCACAGATCGTCGATCAGCCCTATTGGGCTGGCCGGGTGGCGGAGCTGGGCGTTGGCGCCGCACATGACGGTCCGATCCCGACTTTCGAGTCGTTGTCGGCAGCGCTCGCCACAGCGCTGGCACCCGAAATCGGAATACGCGCGGCCGCTGTGGCGCGCACGGTTCGCAGCGACGGGGCTGCGGTCGCTGCGAAACTGCTGCTCGAGGCGGTCAGGCGGGAAGGACCGCCATTTTAGCGCCGCGTCGCAGCCTGCGCCGGCCCGGGAAACAGCGCATCGGTGTAGCCAGCGAAGTAATAGGCGACGAGCCCGGCCCATTCCTTGAAGGCGTCGTCGGCGATGTCGAGCCCGCGTGCCGCCTTGCGGTAAGGCCGCAGAAAATCTGCCCGCTCGCCGCTGGAGAGGAAGTCGACCGGGAAGGCCTCGACCTGGAAACCTGCCTTGCGGAACACGCCCATGGCGCGCGGCATGTGCCAGGCCGAGGTCACCAAGAGCCAGCGCTCACCGGGCTTGGGATCGACGAGGCGGCGGGTGAAGACAGCGTTCTCGACCGTGTTGCGCGACTTGTCCTCGAGGACGAGGCGGCTCTCCGGCAGGCCGAGCCCAAGGAAGAGCAGCCGCGCACCATCCGCCTCGGTTTTCAGCACCGGCGAGAGCAAGTTGGCGCCGCCGCCGGCGAAGACGAGTTTTGCCTCGGGATGAGCGCGGGCGAGCTCGACCGCCTTGACCATCCGCGCCGCGGCATTGTTGAGCACGATGTCCTCGCGCGCCACGCCGATCGCGCCGCCGAGCACGATGATGCCGTCGACCCTGCCGGAGTTCACCGCCTGCTGCGGGAAGCGATCTTCGAGCGGCCTGACCAGGATGCGCGGCAGCGGGCTGAAGGCGAGCAGGCCGAGCACGAACGCGCAAATAAGGCCGAGCCAGCGCCCCGGCCCGGAAAAGCGCGTAAAGGCGAGCAGGCTCGCCAGCACGAGCCCGCCGATGGCGAGGTTCACCGGCGAGGCCAGGAACCAGAGGATCTTGGAGAGGACGAAGAACATGATTTTCTTGAACAGACCAGCCTCCCCTTACGCGTAGAAAGCTGACAGGCCGTTAGGAAACGGCCGACGACGATGGGAGTTCGATGGTCGATTGCGTTCACGTTGCGGTGAGTGCCAGGTGGCGAGCAACGTCGTCCCAAGCCGTCATTCTCGGGCGAAGCGAAGCGCAGACCCGAGAATCTCAGGACGAGAAGGAGCTGTTCAGAGCCTCATCCGGCCTAAGATGCTCGGGACAAGCCCGAGCATGACGAGCCCTATTCCTACCGGAAGATCTGCGGCGGCGCGGCCGGTGGACGGCGGGTCTGGCGCGCCGCGAAGCGTTCGATCTCGAGTGCGCGCTCGGCCACCTCGCGCAGTTCGCAGCCGGCCTGCAGCCCGGCCGAACGCGCCGGCGGCTGGGATGCACCATAGAAGGCGCATTTCTGGACGGCGTAGCTTTGCCAGGCGAGCTGCAGCGCCGCGAACTGGCTGCGCGCCCCGGCATCGAGCGAACGTCCCAGCGCCGCACCCGCCAGCGTCAACCGCTCGCGCCAGACCGCCTCCTCGCGCCGGGCGCAGACGATCTCGGCCTGGGCCCGGTCGTTTGCTGAAGCGGCGCTGACACAGGGGACAGCGACAAGGCCGATGCAGCCCGGACTCGCGGTCAGCCCCTGCCGGACGCAGTTCGCCACCTGCAGCCGGTCACCTGACTGCACTGGGTTGGTCGGCGCCTGCGCGAGCGCAGCCATGCAGCCGAGCTGCGTCGAGACAAGTGAAATGGCAAGAAAACCGCGCATGGCGGCGATCATGACGGCCAAATTCGCCGGGTCAAGCGCGCTCTGCCGCCCTCACGTGATCGGCAACGGCAGCGCCGGCCCGGCCGCCGGCCGCGCCGCGACATGCTGGTACCAGCGGCGGACATTGGGCCAGTCCTTCTGCGGCACCGGCATGTGCAACCAGCGATGCGCACCGGGTGCGACCGTGATGTCGGCCATGCCGAAGCGCTCATTGGCGAGATAGGCTCGCCCGGCAAGATGCGCCTCGAGGATGTCGAGCTTGGCCTCGGCATTGGCGACAGAGGCATCGATCGACGCTTGGTCGGTATAGCCCGGCGTCTTGCGGATCAGCCCCCAGAAGGCCGGCGTCATCGCCGGCTGCAGCGAGGTGTTCATCCAGTCCATCCAGCGGTCGGCCTCGGCGCGCCTCGCCGGCTCCTCCTCCCAGATCCAGCCGGCGCCGTAACGGGCCGCGAGATAGCGCACGATGCTGTTGGATTCCCAGATGACGATCTCACCGTCCTCCAGCGTCGGAATCTGCCCGTTCGGATTCTTGGCGAGATAGGCCGGCTCGCGATTGCCGCCGAACTTGCCACCGATGTCGATGCGCTCGAAAGGCTGGCCGACCTCGCCGGCGGCCCAGACCGCCTTCTGGACATTGATCGAGCTGATCCGCCCCCAGATCGTCAGCATGTGTAGCACCTTCGCATGAGAGGGCGGCGACAATCAGCCTGCTCGCGGGCGAAGGCAAGCACCCGCGCCCCTTCAAATACTCCCGTCATTCCGGCCGCAGCGAAGCGGAGCGCCGGAATCCATCGTAGAGCTCCGGTGCCCTTCGATGGATTCCGGAGCTGCGTCGCTCCGCGACTTGTCCGGAATGACGGCGATGGTTGGCAATCTTGTTCCGCGCGGGAGCATCCGCCTCAGGCGAATTCCATGATGACCGCGTCGACCGCGAGCGAATCGCCCTCCTTCGCCAGGATCTTGGCGATGGTGACGTCCTTCTCGGCGCGCAGCACGTTCTCCATCTTCATCGCCTCGACCATCGCGAGCGCCTCGCCCGCCTTGACCTCCTGGCCGACGGTGACGAGCAGCGCCTTGACCAGGCCCGGCATCGGGCAGAGCAGCACCTTGCCGGTGTCGGCCGCAACCTTCTCCGGCATCAGCGCCGCCAGCTCCGCCTCGCGCGGCGTATAGACATGGGCGTTGGCATAGGCGCCCGCATGGCCGAGCGCGACGCCGTTCAGGATCGACCGGACCTGCGCCGCGATCGCGACCCCGCCGAGCGTGCCGCGCCAGACCGGCTCGCCCGGCCGCCAATCGCTCGCGACTGTCAGCTCACGGTCGGCAAAGGCGATCGTCACCGCCCCACCCTGCTCGGTGACCTCGCCCTCGAAGCGCTCGCCGCCGAGCGAGACGATGCGAGTGCGCTCGAACTCGACCTTGCGCCAGCCCTCCATCTGCGCCGAGACATGGCGCTTGCGGGCGTTGAGCCGGTGGTCGCAGGCAATCGCGATCGCCGCCATGCGCAGGGCGATCTCGCCTTCCGGCTGCGGCAGCGAGAAGCCCTCCGGAAACTCCTCGGCGATGAAACCGGTCGAGAGATTGCCCGAGATCCAGCGCGGATGCTGCATCACCGCCGCGACGAAGGGGATGTTGTGGCGGATGCCGTCGATGGCGAAGGCATCGAGCGCGCGCGCCTGCGCCTTGATCGCGGCCTCGCGCGTCGGCGCGTGCGTCACCAGCTTGGCGATCATCGGGTCGTAATAGATCGAGATCTCGCCGCCTTCGAACACGCCGGTGTCGTTGCGCACGGTGGCGTCGCCATCCGGCCCCTCGCTCGGCGGGCGATAGGTGACGAGGCGGCCAGTCGAGGGCAGGAAATTGCGGGTCGGATCCTCGGCATAGACGCGCGACTCGACCGCCCAACCGTTGAGCTTCACGTCGCTCTGGCCGATCGCGAGCGTCTCGCCAAAGGCGACGCGGATCATCTGCTCGACCAGGTCGATGCCGGTGATCATCTCGGTCACCGGATGCTCGACCTGCAGGCGCGTGTTCATCTCGAGAAAGTAGAAGGAACGGTCCTGGCCGGCGACGAACTCGACCGTTCCGGCCGAGTCGTAATTCACGGCCTTGGCGAGCGCGACCGCCTGCTCGCCCATCTTGCGCCGCGTCGTCTCGTCGAGCAGCGGCGACGGCGCCTCCTCGACGACCTTCTGGTTGCGGCGCTGGATCGAGCATTCGCGCTCGCCGAGATAGATGACGTTGCCGTGCTTGTCGCCCAGCACCTGGATCTCGATATGGCGGGGATCGACGATGAACTTCTCGACGAAGACCCGGTCGTCGCCGAAGGAGGACGCCGCTTCCGACTTGGCCCGGGCGAAGCCCTCGGCGACTTCGCCGGCCGAGTGGGCGATGCGCATACCCTTGCCGCCGCCGCCGGCCGAGGCCTTGATCATCACGGGATAGCCGATCTCGTCGGCGATGGTCACGGCATGGGCCGGGTCCTCGATGACGCCGAGATAGCCCGGAACGGTCGAGACATTGGCGGCCGCCGCCGCCTTCTTCGATTCGATCTTGTCGCCCATCGCGGCGATCGCGCCCGGATTGGGGCCGATGAAGACGATGCCGTTCTGCTTCAGCGCCTTGGCGAAGGCCTCGCGCTCGGAGAGGAAGCCGTAGCCGGGATGGACGGCCTCAGCGCCCGTCTGCTTGCAGGCGGCAATGATCTTGTCGATCTGGAGATAGGATTCGGCAGCGGGCGCGGCGCCGATATGCACGGCCTCGTCCGCCATCTCGACATGCAGCGCGTCGCGATCGGCATCGGAATAGACGGCCACCGTCTTGATGCCCATGCGCTGCGCCGTCTTGATGACGCGGCAGGCGATCTCGCCACGGTTCGCGATCAGAATCTTCGAGAACATGCGTGGCTTCCCCCAGACCGGTGCCTTCACTGTGCAGTGCGGGATTTACGGGAGGCAAGCGCATCCGTCCACTGATGCGAAAGTTTTGTAACGTGCGTGAAGGCCCGGCCGCGCCGTGGCCATAACGCCCGACTTGGCATCACGAAAAGCTGGGTCATCCCGGACAAGCCACGAAGCGGCGCCGATCCGGGATCCATTCCTGAGCCTTTCCGATTAAGGTTCTGGAATGGATCCCGGGTCGAGCTCCGCTCGCCCGGGACGACCGGAGTGTTTAAACCGATCGTAGATGCGGCGTGCCGGTCGCGCTCAGCTCGCCAGCAATACGCGCTGACCGACCGGGCTGGTCGAGATCCGTGCATCGGCCTTGCGCAGGGCGAAGCTGACCAGCGCCTCGTCGCAGACCTCGGCTTCACGCACCACCTCAAAGGCGATCTTCTGCGCCAGCGGCGTCGGGCCCTGCCCCGCCGAAAGCGTCGTCACCAGCCAGTGCGCCTTGTCGCGATCGATCTTGCCGGTCGGGCGGCTTTCCCAGACCGAGAAGTCGACGCAGAACGCCAGCAGCACATCGGCGAAGAGCGGCGACTTGTCGGCGACGGCGCGGTCGAGCGCCACCAGCACGTCGATGATGTCGCGAGTGAGCACGACCTCGTGCAAGATGTCGCGCTGAAGAACTCGGACGTCTTCATCGTCGATCGCGTGCCTGTCCATCACGCGATCGACGAATTCACGAAGTTCATGGCCGATCATTGTTCAACCCCTGTCCGACGTTGTTTTGTGTCGGTATGTCCCTGTCGTGTGAAGACGATGCAGTCGAGCCCGTCAGCAGGTGGTTAACGCGCAAATCTGAACGCGCGTTCAGGTTAAACGGTCCTGATCGGACGTGGTTGCGAGGATGTTACTGGCGCGGCCTTTCCCCCGTGCCCGCACGCGCTTCTCCGGGCTGCGTCTGGAGCATTGGACGCAAGCGCACGCGGCACTCTACCGTGACGCCGGATTCTCACCTCAGGCAGGCAGTGCGACCATGGCTTCTCCCGACACGCTCGCTGCGGTTTTCGACCATATCGACGCCAACCGAGGCACCTTCCTCGATCGCCTGATCGCCTATCTGCGCCATCCCAGCATCAGCGCCGAGAATATCGGCATCGCCGAAGTCGGCGCGCTGCTGGTCGAGATGCTGACCGAAATCGGGCTGGAGACCAGCCTGGTGCCGACCGACGGGCATCCCATGGTCGTCGCACGCTGGGCGAAGGCGCCGGGCAAGCCGACCGTGCTGCTCTACGGCCATTACGATGTGCAGCCGCCCGACCCGCTCGACAAATGGGTCTCACCGCCCTTCGAGCCGACGATCCGTGACGGCCGGATCTATGCGCGCGGCGTCGGCGATAATAAGGGCCAGCACTTCGCCCAGATCCTCGCCATCGAATCCCATCTCAAGGTGCATGGCACGCTGCCTTGCAACGTCATCCTGCTGCTGGAAGGCGAGGAGGAGATCGGCAGCCCGAACATCGCCGGCTTCGTGCGCGCCAACAAGGCGATGCTCAAGGCCGACCTCGCCGTCACCGCCGACGGACCGCGTCATGTCAGCGGGGCGGCTGCGATCAAGTTCGGTTCGCGCGGCGTGGTCTCCTTCGAGCTGCGCTGCCGCCACGCCGTCCGCGATGTGCATTCCGGCAATTTCGGCGGCGTCGTGCCGAACCCGATCTGGACCCTGGTGCATCTGCTCGGCACCATGAAGAACGCCGCGGGCGAGATCACCATTGCCGGCCTCCATGACGACATCGAAGCGCCGACCCAAGAGGAGCTCGCCGCTATCGAGGCCCTGCCGCTCGACATCGAGGCGGTCAAGCACAGCCTCGGTCTGACAAGGCTCGATGCGCCGGCCGACCGGCCCTTCTATGAACGCCTCTGCTTCCGCCCGACGCTGACCATCAACGGCTTCCACGGCGGCTATGGCGGTCCCGGCACCAAGACGGTCCTGCCGAATGAAGCCTTGGTGAAATGCGATATCCGCCTGGTGGACGCACAGGACCCCGAGGACATCCTGCGCAAGGTCGCGGCGCATGTGGCTGAGCACGCGCCGGAGGTCGAGTTCGTCGCAGGCGACGCCGGCATGCAGCCTTCGAAGACGCCGATCGCCTCGCCCTACACCGCCCCGCTACGCCGGGCCTTCGTCGCAGCGCAGGGCGAGGAGCCGCTGCTGATCCCGGCGGGTTTCGGCAGCCTGCCCGGCTATGTCTTCACCAAGATCCTCGGCATTCCCGCCTTCGTCACGCCCTATGCCAACCCCGACGAGGCCAACCACGCGCCAAACGAGAACCTGACGCTCGACTGCTTCTACAGTGGGCTTCGCACTGGGGCTGCGCTGTTGCACGAGCTCGGCCGGATCGAGGCGTCCTGAGCGGTGAATCCGTCTCTTACTTTTGGAAAGGGATTGTTTGCCAATCAGCTCGCGATGCAGGCTGATTGGAGCGAGCTCTCGGGAGGCAAGGAAATCGCATTTAGGTTTTTTGAGCCCTCATCCTGAGGAGCGGACCGCAGGTCTGCGTCTCGAAGGATGCTCCAGATGGTTCCGGAGCCTCCTGGAGCATCCTTCGAGACGCCATTCCAGATGGAATGGCGTCTCGAAGGATGAGGGCTCAGGGAGCAAATGCGACAGCCCTGCTCAGGGAGCGGTCCGTTCGCCCCTTAGGCTGGTTCTGCCACCGCCAGCCTGTCGACGATGCCGACCAGCTCGGCGCAGTTCTCGATCACATGCCGTGCGCCCGCCGCCCGCAATGCAGCGACCGGCTGGAAGCCCCAGGAGACCGCGACCGGAGTCACGCCGGCCGCCACCGCCATCTCCATGTCGAACGTGCTGTCGCCGACCATCAGCGTCCGCTCCGGCGCGACGCCGGTTTCGGCCATTGCCCGCAGGATCATCTCCGGATGCGGCTTCGATATCGCATCGTCAGCCGTCTGGGTCGTCGCGAACAGGCTGGCCCAGCCATGGCGTTCGATGGCGTAGTCTGCCCCGCGCCGCGACTTGCCGGTGGCGACGCCGAGCATCGTCTGCGGCCGCTGCGACAGCGTCGTCAGCAGCTCAGCGACGCCCGGAAAGAGCGGCTCGGCCAAAGACGGATCGGTCTCCGCCTGCTGGCGCATGCCGTTGAAGACGTCCCTGTAGGTCTGCGTCAGCACGTCGTCCGGCTCGGCAAGCCCCGCGACCCGCATCAGCGCGATATCCAGCGTCAGCCCGATGACACCGAGGCCAGCTTCGCGACCGGGGTGGACACGGCCGCAGCGTGCGAAGGTCTCGTACTGGGCGCCGAGGATGATCGCTTCGGAATTGATCAGCGTGCCGTCGAGGTCGAAGATGATGAGGTCCATGCCGGCGCTCTACAGGAGATGGCGAGATGCCGCCATCTCCACCGCTGCAAGGCGCTCATGCCGCCACGGCTTCATCCTTGCGGGTTGCGGCCGCATTCGGCGACGGCCGTGCGCAAGGCCTCGCCATCGAGCCCTTTCGAGCGCGCCTCCTTGCGGCATTCGGCACGCTGGGCAAGGTCCGGTCGCTTGCCGCTGAAGCAGGCGACCAGCGACGCGGTCCGCTCGGCCCCCTTGAGCCCGCTTGCATCAGCCTCCTGCTTGCAGACCGCCCGCGCCGTCGCAGCGGTGGGCTTGCCGTCGCGGGTCAGCCCGTCGCTGGCATAGAGCTTCACGCCCGGGAAGCGCTCCTGCAGGCAGTCGCGCATGGCGCGGCGCAGATCGTCGCCCGAGAGCGCGATGTTCTCGGCATAGCAGTCGCGCCGTGCCTCGGCGCGAGCGGCACGCGGCACCGGCTCATCGGCCGTTGCAGCGGCTGGTTGCGAGGCGGCCGGAGCCGGCTGCGCCTGGGCAAAGACCGTGGAGGAGAAAGTCAGAACGAGGCCGGCGGCAAGCAGGGAAATGCGCAACATGGAAAGCCTCCCGTGATGAACTGGTCACAGGAACAAACTTAGAACATAACGCGTTTTGTTCCGCAAGTGTTCTTACGTGAGGTCACGCAACTTTCCCGTGCGGACTGTCCTACTCGTCCGGCGCGTCGACGATCGGGTCGTAGGGCGCGTCCTCGAAGCCGAGCAGGTTCCAGCTCTGGCGCATATGCGGCGGCAGCGGCGCGCTGACATCGATCGTGCCCTTGCCGCGCGGATGCGGCAGCACGATGCGCCGGGCGAGCAGATGCAGCTTGTTCTGGATGCCGCCGGGCAATTCCCAGTTCTGGATGTTGAAGTATTTGGGGTCGCCGACGATCGGATGGCCGATATGGGCGGCGTGCGCACGCAACTGGTGGGTGCGTCCGGTCACCGGCTTGAGCGAGAGCCAGCCGAGCTTCTGCGCCGCGGTCTCGACCACGGCGTAATAAGTGACGGCATGCATGGCGCCCTCCCCGCCATGCTCGGCGATCGCCATGCGCTGGTCGCCGTCATAGGCTTCCTCGCGGGCGAGATAGGTCGAGATCCGGCCCTGGCGGACGCGCGGCACGCCGGCGACCAGCGCCCAATAGACCTTGCGCGCCGAGCGCGAGCGAAAGGTTTTTGCCAGCGTCGCCGCAGCAAAGCGCGACTTGGCGATGACGAGGCAGCCGGCGGTGTCCTTGTCGAGCCGGTGCACGAGGCGCGGCTTCTGCCCGTCCTTGCCGGTGAGCGCATCGAGCATGCCGTCGACATGACGGGTCGTGCCGGAGCCCCCCTGCACGGCCAGGCCGGCCGGCTTGTTGAGGACGATGACGTCGTCGTCCTCATAGAGCGTGATCGAGCGCAGGAAGCCGATCGTGTCACCATCGGCCTTGGCCGAGCGCGGCCGCTCTGCCGCCTGCTCGAGCTTGAGCGGCGGGATGCGCACGGTCTGGCCGGCCTCGAGCCGGTCCTTGCTGTCGGCGCGCTTGCCGTTGACGCGCAGTTCGCCCTTCCGGACGATGCGCTGGATATGGCTGAAAGAGAGCTGCGGGAAGCGCGCCTCGAGAAAGCGGTCGATCCGCATTTCGTTCTCGTCCGGCGTCACCACGAGCTGCTGCACGCCGGTCGAGAGTACCTCGGCGGTCACGGCCTTGACCTCGGCGCGCGTCGGCGCATCCGTGATCGGCGGCTTGCGCGGTGCGGGCTTGCGCGGTCCTGCCGCCCTCGGCGCGGGATGATGTGGCTTCGGGTTGCGCGTCGGCTCGGTGCGCACGGCCTCTTCCTCCGCCGGACGCGGCCTGGCGCGGGCCGAGCGGCGCGCGTCATGGCTCGGGCGCTTGCCCTTCGGCGCGCCGGAAGCGGGCGGCCTGCCGCCGCGCTTGGGGCCGTTGCCTCGCGCAGGTCCGCCTGTTCCCTTGCCCCCAGCTCCCTTGCCGCCGGTTCTCATGTCAGCCCCCGCACGATGGATAGTCCCGCGACCAGCGCCGCGAGCGAGAGGACGACCGAGCCGAGCACATAGAGCGCGGCCGGCAGCGCCTCGCCGCGCTCCCAGAGCAGCATGGCGTCGAGCGAGAAGGCCGAGAAGGTGGTGAAGCCGCCGAGGATGCCGGTGGCGAGGAAGAGCCGTGCATTCTGCGTCCAGCCTTCGCCGGCCTTAAAGGCGAGGAAGCCGGCGACCAGCCCCATCATGCCGGAGCCGAGGATGTTGATCGCCAGCGTCCCATAGGGGAACGAGGCGCCGAGCCATTTCAGCGAGACGAGGTTGACGCCGTGCCGGAGCACGCCGCCGATGCCGGCGCCGAGGAAGACGAGAGCGGTGGAAAGCATCGCTGAGGCATAGAGCGCCGCGCCATCGCGCACAAACGAAATCCGCTGCGGACGCGCCGGGTTCGGCCTGATATCGTCACCTACCCGCGGATTCGATCCCTCCCCGGCCGGCCCCGACAGATGAGCACCATCGGCGCCTTGTAGATGGTAGCCTTCTCTCGTCAGCCTCTGCGGCTTGGCATACGGGCGAGCCGCACCGGCAACGGAAATCGCTGTCCTGCCTCAATCCCATCCACGCAATTGACTTGCCTCGCCTGCGAACGGCAGAAACGCTGGATAGCGTGGGGTGATCGTCGCGCCGATGGCATGCGGTTCTGAGTTCGGAGGCGGATGGACCAGCACGGCGCTTCTGGCCGGGCTCGGCCTCGCACTTCTGCCGCAGATCGCCTTCGCGGCGCCGCTGCGCCTGCCATCCCATCCGGCACAGCCTCCAAGCTTCGCCCGCGCCTGCACCATCGCGCTACCCGAGACCCCACCGTTGTTCGCCAGTAAAGAGGCAGCTGCCGCGGCCAAGGATGAGGCGGACGACGACAGCGACGAGGAAGAGGACGACGACGACGACGATCCGCCGCAGCGCGGCCTCGTCCTGCCGGGCACGGCGACCTGCCTCTCGATCACCGGCACGGTCAGCGCCGGCATGCAGCGCGATGCCTTCCGGGCCTCGCGCCTCGGCCCGCCGCCGCCTTCCGACGTAACGTCATTCTCGGTCAGCGCCGCCTTCCGGATCGCGACCTCGCATGAGCTTTCATCGGGACTGCGCATCGGCACCGCCTTCGGCTTCACCCTGTACAGCCCGGTCGACGGGGTCAGCGAGAACTCGATCGACGAGGCGACGATCCTCATCGGTCCCTGGACCTTCGGGCTCGATGCCTCGCGCTTCTCGTTCTGGACCGGCGACGAGTTCATCTTCTCGACACGCGTCCCCTCACGCACCGTCGGGGTGATCGCGCTCGAGCTGCCGCTGACCGAGAGCTGGACCGCGACGCTCGCCCTCGAGGATCCGGCACTCGGCAACAGCTCCTCGACCGCGCCGATCCCGAGCGGCCGGCGAGTACCCGACGCGATCGGCCGGCTGGTCTATGCGCAAGGCGGCTGGACGATGCATGGCGCGCTGGCGCTGCGCGAGATCCCCGGCACGCCGTCCCGCTTCGGCCGGGCCGGCATCATCGGCGCAACCTATGAAGGCGAGGCGTTCGGCAAGGGCTGGAGCCTGACCGCCCAGCTCGCCGGCGCGATCGACGGCGCGCCCTATATCGGCTCGCAGCTCGATGCCCGCACCGTCAGCCGCGTGCTGCTGGCGAGCGATGCCACGCGCGGCTTCTCCGCGCTCGTCTCCGGCCGCTACGAATGGACCGAGCAGATCGCCAGCAACGCCTATCTCAGCCGCTATTGGCTGGAGGTGCCGCTGCCGGGCCAGATTCGCGGCGAGGTCAGGATCGACCGCCTCGCCGCCAATCTGGTCTGGACTCCGATCGAGGGCTTCAAGGCCGGGATCGAGAGCTCGGTCGCCTGGGCGAAGATCGCACTGACCGGACGCGAGATTCCAGTTGGGTTAGCGGGGCGGCAGATCTCGACGCAGGTTTTTATCGAGCGGAGTTTCTGAGGCGGCCGGGTGTTCGGCCGCATCCCGACGTCATTCTCGGGCGGAGCGAAGCGCAGACCCGAGAATCTCAGGACCAGTAGGCGCCGACTGGAGCCTCCTCCGGCCTGAGATGCTCGGGTCAAGCCCGAGCATGACGCGAGCTGAGCGTGCCTACTCCCCGCGCTCCTGCCGCAGCTTTTCCCAATACTCCAGGCGCTTCCTGATCTCGCGTTCGAAACCGCGCTCCGGCGGGTCGTAGAAGCGCTGGCGGCCGAGCGCGTCGGGCCAATAGTTCTGGCCGGAAAAGGCGTCGGGCGCGTCGTGGTCGTAAGCGTAGTCGGCGCCGTAGCCCTCGGTCTTCATCAGCTTGGTCGGCGCGTTCAGGATCGTCTTGGGCGGCGTCAGCGATCCGGCCTGCTTGGCGACGCTCATCGCCGCCTTGTAGGCGACATAGGCCGCATTCGATTTCGGCGCGGTGGCGAGATAGATCACCGTATTGGCCAGCGCGAGTTCGCCTTCGGGCGAGCCGAGCTGCTCATAGGTCTCGGCGGCGGCACGCGCATGCATCAGGGCCTGCGGGTCGGCGAGGCCGATATCTTCGACCGCCATGCGGACCAGCCGCCGCGCCAGGAAGCGCGGATCCTCGCCGGCGTCGAGCATGCGGGCAAAATAGTAGAGCGCAGCGTCAGGATCGGAGCCGCGGATCGTCTTGTGCAGGGCCGAGATCAGGTTGTAGTGGCCATCCTGCGCCTTGTCGTAGATCGGCGCGCGGCGCTGGATCACCTCGCTCAAGCCCGCTTCGTCGAAGATCTCGTCCGGCTTGGCGGCGCGCCAGGTTTCCTCGGCGAGCGTCAGCACCGCCCGCCCGTCGCCATCGGCGAAGCGCGCCAGCGCCAGCCGCGCCTCCGGCGTCAGCGGCAATTCGCGATTCTCCAGCGCCTCGGCCCGGCCGAGCAGGAAGAGCAGAGCCGCCTCGTCGAGCGCCTTGAAGGTCAGGACGCGAGCCCGCGACAGGAGCGCCGCGTTGAGCGCGAAGGACGGGTTCTCCGTGGTGGCGCCGACCAGCGTGATCGTGCCGTCCTCCATCACCGGCAGGAAGGCATCCTGCTGGGCCCGGTTGAAGCGATGGATCTCGTCGACGAACAGCAAGGTGCCCTTGCCGCCGAGCCGGCGGCCGCGGGCTGCATCGAACGCCTTCTTCAGATCGGCGACACCGGAGAAGATCGCGCTGATCTGCTCGAAGCCGAGATCGGTCTGCCCCGCGAGCAGGCGCGCCACCGTCGTCTTGCCGGTGCCGGGCGGGCCCCAGAAGATCAGGCTGCCGAGCGAGCCCGAGGCGATCAGCCTAGTCAGGACGCCATCCTCGCCGGTCAGGTGATCCTGGCCGGCGATCTCGCCGAGCGTCGTCGGCCGTACCCGGTCGGCGAGCGGGCGCGGACCGGACTTGTCGAGGCCCGAGGCGGAGAAGAGGTCGCTCATGATAACCGGTCGTCATGCTCGGGCTTGACCCGAGCATCTCGGAAACCAGCCATCTGGTCACGAGATTCTCGGCTCTGCGCTTCGCTTCGCCCGAGAATGACGAAATGACTCAACACCGCCCTCACCCGCCGAACGTCGAGGTCACGCTCTGGCCGCCGCGCGAGATCGTCACCTCCCAGGAGCGCTTGCGCTCGCGCGTCGCCAGCTCGATGTCGCGCGAGGCGTTGATGCGCTCGCCATTGATCGCGAGGATGAGATCGCCCTTGCGGAAGCCGACACGAGCGGCCGCGCTACCCTCCTCGATCTCGCTGACGACGACGCCCTCGGTCGAGAGGTCGATCGAGAGTTCCTCGGCGACGGCCGGCGACAGGTTCAGCACGGTCAGGCCGGTGAAGGGCGAACGGCCGGCGACCTTGACCGGCTCGCGCGGGCGCGTCTCCGGCGCCGGCGTCAACTTGATCGGGACAGTGATGCGCTTGCCGCTCCGCAACACGGTGAGCTGCGTCGTGCCGCCGATCGGCCGGGTCGCGAAGCGGTAGCCGAAGCTCTCGGGATCGTCGACACCGACGCCGTCGACCGCGAGGATCACATCCGAGCGCTTGAGGCCGCCTTCAGCCGCCGGCCCCGACTCGACGACGCTGGCGACGACCGAGCCGGCTGGCCGGTCGAGTCCAAGCCCGTCAGCGACGTCCTGGGTCAGCGCCTGCAGCCGCGCCCCGAACCAGGCCCGGCGCACAGTCGCTGCTCCCGTCTTCGCGCTCTCGACGACGACACGCACCATCGCCGAAGGAATCGCAAAGCCGATGCCGACACTGCCCCCCGACTTCGAGAAAATCGCAGTATTGATGCCGGTGAGCCGGCCCTGCATGTCGACCAGCGCGCCACCGGAATTGCCGGGGTTGATCGCCGCGTCGGTCTGGATGAAGGACTGGGCGTCGCCGACGCCGACCTGGGTGCGGGCCAGGGCCGAGATGATGCCTTGCGTCACCGTCTGGCCGACACCGAACGGGTTGCCGATCGCCAGCACGAGGTCGCCGATCTGCAACGTATCGGAATCGCCGACTTCGATCGCAGCCAGGTCCTTGACGCCCTTGAGCTTGAGCACGGCGAGATCGGTACGTGGATCGCGCAGCAGGATCGCCGCTTCGAACTCACGCTTGTCGGAGAGCGCGACCTTGACCTCGGTCATGCCCTCGATGACGTGGTTGTTGGTGACCACCAGCCCGCCGGCATCGACGATCACGCCCGAGCCGAGCGAGCGCTGCACCTGCTCGCGCGGCAGGCCAAAGCCGCCATCACCGAAGAAGCGACGGAAGAAGGGGTCGTCCATGAACGGGTTCTGCGGCCGCCGCTCGACGCGGGTGCCATAGACGTTGACGACCGAGGGCGCCGTCTTCTGCACGACAGGCGCGAAGGACAGCGTGATCTGCTGGCGCGCTTCGGGCACCTGCCGGGCCTGGGCCAGCGCAGTGCCCACCGGCAGCGACGTCAGGCATGCCGCGATCAGTGCGAGCCGCAAGCCTCGGGCGCTGGACTGGACCATGAATTTCTCCCGCCTGGGACATGAGTCGATGAAGGACATAGCTACGCGATAGCGGAAACCAATGCGCCGCAGCAAATGCCGAACGCCGAACGCACCAAAAGCCGGCGCGGTTCCCCGCGCCGGCTCGCCGAACCTAAAGATGGAAATCATGGCGACTTTGCGCCAGCCATAATGAGCAATGGCGGCGGCAGTCCCCTCTCCCCTTGCGGGAGAGGGCTAGGGTGAGGGGTCGCGCGACGCTAATCGCAAGCGTCCAGCCCGCGGCGAAACCTTCCAGACCTGAGCGACCCCTCATCCGGCCCTTCGGGCCACCTTCTCCCGCAGGGGGAGAAGGAAAGAGCGCGCGCTCGTAGGATGCGCAGCTCCCCCCTACTTCGCGTCACTCAGCAGCACCTTGTACTTCTCGATCTCGGCCGGAAGCATCTTGGCGACGAACTCCGGCGACATCTCGTCCTTCTCGGGGAGCACGGACGAAAGTTCCTTGAAACGCCCGTGCAGCCTCTCACTGGCGAGCGCCGTCCGCAGCGCCTGGTTCAACGTCTCGATCACCGGCTGCGGCGTGCCCTTCGGCGCAAAGATCGCGTTCCAGCCCTGGGCCTGGAAGGCCGGCAGCCCGGCCTCGGCCGAGGTCGGCACCTCCGGCAGGCTCGGCAGGCGCTGCGGTGTCGCCACCACCAGTGCCTTGACCTTGTTGCCCTGGACGGCGCCCGAGAGCGAGGTCGCCGCATCGCAGACGCCGTCGATCTGCCCGCCCATCAGATCGTTCAACGCCGGTCCCGCGCCGCGATAGCTCACCAGCGCCACGTCGAGCCCGGACGCCTTCAGGAAATTGCGGCAGATCAGATAGTTCGAGGAGCCGACGCCGGCGTGGCCGAGGCTGATCTTGCCGGGGTTCGCCTTGGCGTAGGCTAGGAATTCCTTGAGGTCCTTGGCCGGAAAGTCGAGCTTCAGCGCGATCATCGGCGAGGTCTTGGCGACGAGGCCGATCGGCACGAAATCGGCCGGCGTATACTTCAGGTCGTTGTAGATCGTGTAGGAGGCGGCATTGGTGCCGCTGTTGCCGATCACGATGGTATAGCCGTCGGGCTCGGCCCGCGCCGCCCGCGTCAGTGCGGTCGCGCCGCCCGCCCCGCCCATGTTCTCCATCACGATCCGCTGGCCGAGAATCCGGCTCATCTCGTCGCCGACGAGACGCGCGATCACGTCCGAAGAGCCGCCGGCGGCGAACGGCACCAGCATGTTGATCGGCTTCGACGGATACTTGTCCTGGGCCTGCGCCGGCAGGATTGCGATGGCAGCGAGAACGGCCAGAGCAGCGCGCTTCATGCGGATATCTCCCTCGATCCCGGGCTTGTTTCCCAGTGGCGTTGTACCGCCCTGCCCGGTTCGGGATGACGCTAGCATCGGCCTGACGCAGCGAAAAGCGCGAGCAGGCGCAACAATGTCTCGTAGCAATCGTTCCATCTTCGATTTGCGCGGGCAAAGAAAAAGGGCGGCCCGAAGACCGCCCTTTCAAAAATGCTTGATGCCGGTGAGGCTCAGGCCGCCTGCTCGTCATCCGCGGTGAAGACCGGGCCGGAATCCTTGCCCTTGGCCTCGACGTCGCGATCGACGAACTCGATCACGGCGAGCGGGGCGTTGTCGCCGAAGCGGAAGCCCGCCTTCATGATGCGCAGATAGCCACCATTGCGCTCCTTGTAGCGCGGGCCGAGCACGGCGAAGAGCTTGCCGACGATGGCGACGTCCTTGATCTGCGCGATCGCCTGACGGCGGGCGTGCAGGTCGCCGCGCTTGCCGAGCGTGATCAGCTTCTCGACGACCGGACGCAGGTCCTTGGCCTTCGGCAGCGTGGTGGTGATCTGCTCGTGCTTGATCAGGGCCTGGGCCATGTTGGCGAACATCGCCTGGCGATGCTCGGCCGTGCGGTTGAAACGGCGACCGCGAAATCCGTGACGCATTTTGGCTCTCCATTGATTTTACGGCCGCCGTGCCACGGTACGGCCGTTCGTTCTGATAGGGCGAATGATGAATAGCGAAATGGCGAATAGAGCGAACCACTCGCCATTCGCCATTTCGCCACTCGTAATCTCAGTAGTGTTCCTCGAAGCGCTTGGCCAGCTCTTCGATGTTTTCCGGCGGCCAGCCCTGCACGTCCATGCCGAGATGGAGGCCCATGGTGGCGAGCACTTCCTTGATCTCGTTCAGCGACTTGCGGCCGAAGTTCGGGGTGCGCAGCATCTCGCCCTCCGACTTCTGAATCAGGTCGCCGATATAGACGATGTTGTCGTTCTTCAGGCAGTTCGCCGAGCGGACGGACAGCTCGAGCTCGTCGACCTTCTTGAGCAAAGCCGGGTTGAACGGCAGCTGCGGCGCGGTCGAGACGGCCTCTTCCTTGCGCGGCTCTTCGAAGGTGATGAAGACGGCGAGCTGGTCCTGCAGGATGCGGGCGGCGAGCGCCAGCGCGTCCTCGGGGGTGACCGAGCCGTTGGTCTCGATCTGCATGGTCAGCATGTCGCGGTCGAGGTTCTGGCCCTCGCGGGTGTTCTCGACGCGATAGGAGACCTTCTTGACCGGCGAGTAGAGGCTGTCGACCGGGATCAGGCCGATCGGCGCGTCCTCGGGACGGTTCTGCTCGGAGGGGACGTAGCCCTTGCCGGTGTTGACCGTGAACTCCATGCGGATCTCGGAGCCCTCGTCGAGCGTGCAGAGCACGAGCTCGGGGTTGAGGATCGAGACGTCGCCGATGGTGTTGATGTCGCCGGCCGTGACGGTGCCCGGGCCGGTCTTGCGCAGGGTCATGCGCTTGGGACCCTCGCCCTGCATCTTGATGGCGATCGCCTTGATGTTCAGGACGATATCGGTGACGTCCTCGCGGACGCCCGGGATCGAGGAGAACTCATGCAGCACACCGTCGATCTGGACGGCGGTGACAGCCGCGCCCTGGAGCGAGGAGAGCAGCACGCGGCGCAGCGCGTTGCCGAGCGTCATGCCGAAGCCACGCTCGAGCGGACGCGCAATCACGGTGGCCTGACGCTTCGGGTCGTCTCCGACCTTGACTTCGAGCTTGTTAGGCTTGGACAGATCCTGCCAATTCTTGCTGATCACGACCGCACTCCTGGTGATTCAATAATGGCGGCGGCGGGCCGCCCCGTACCGGCGTCCGCCCCTGCGGACGCCGCTTCGATCCGGCTAAGGCTTTAGACGCGGCGACGCTTGCGCGGCCGGCAGCCATTGTGCGGGATCGGCGTCACGTCGCGGATCGAGGTGACGGTGAAGCCGGCGGCCTGCAGCGCGCGCAGCGCCGATTCGCGGCCCGAACCCGGACCGGTGACCTCGACCTCGAGGGTGCGCATGCCATGCTCGGCAGCCTTGCGGGCGGCGTCCTCGGCGGCGACCTGGGCGGCATAGGGGGTCGACTTGCGCGAGCCCTTGAAGCCCATCGTGCCGGCGGACGACCACGAGATCGTGTTGCCCTGCGCGTCGGTGATGGTGATCATGGTGTTGTTGAACGAGGCGTTCACATGCGCGACGCCGGAAACGATGTTCTTGCGTTCGCGACGACGGACGCGCTGGGCTTCCTTGGCCATAGTCTCTTTCTTCCATCCTTCAGGCGCGCCCGTGATTCCAGGCGCTGGGGATATCGCCTGCCCGCGGGCGGGTCAGGCGACGTAAAATGCGGCGAGCCGGTTGTCCGGCCCGCCGAAACTCACTTCTTCTTGCCGGCGATCGGCTTCGCCTTGCCCTTGCGGGTGCGGGCGTTGGTGTGGGTGCGCTGGCCGCGCACCGGCAGCGAGCGGCGATGGCGCAGGCCGCGATAGCAGCCGAGGTCCATCAGGCGCTTGATGTTCATCGAGACTTCGCGGCGCAGATCGCCCTCGACGAGATAATCGCGGTCGATCGTCTCGCGGATCTGGAGAACCTCGGCGTCGGTCAGCTGGTTGACCCGGCGCTCGGCGGCGATGCCGACCTTGGTGCAGATTTCCTGCGCCTTGGCCGAACCGATGCCGTGAATGTACTGCAGACCGATGACGACGCGCTTGCCGGTCGGAATGTTGACGCCCGCGATACGAGCCATGTTCTTCACCTCTCCATTGCGGCCATGACGCGAGGCGCCACGACAATGACAAGAACTCCGCGTCCGGTGGAGGCCGGCCCTTGCGGAGCGTTTGAACCCAGTCCACGCGAGAACGCGACGTCGACCCTTCTTGCGAAGGCATCGGCATCGCTCATCTGAAACCGGATTGCGCGCTGGTAGTCGGTTGGGCGTGCCCTGTCAAGCCAGGGGCGCAGGCTACCGGGGCAATCGCTTGAAAGGCTTTCTCACCGTTCCCGGAATGCGCAAAGCCCTCCCCCCGCCTGCGGTGGGGAGGGTTGGGTGGGGGGCAGCGCCGCTTGGCGCCGGATTGGAAAAATCTCGAGCCCTGCTTTCCGGCCCCCCATCCCTAACCCTTCCCCACCGCAAGCGGGGGGAAGGGAATCGCGCACGCCTCACTTCTTGACCAGCGGGCACTTGCTCTCCGACAGCGGCGCGATGATCTCGGCCGCCGGTATCTTGCGGACGACCTTGAAATAATCCCATGGCGCCTTCGACTCCGACGGCGCCTTGGCCTCGACCAGCAACATGTCGTTCATCAGCCGGCCATCCTCGCGGACCTTGGCGCCGGGCGCAAAGAAGTCGTCGACCGGCAGCTCCTTCATCTTGGCCGCGACCGCCGGGCCCGCCGCCGTGCCGGCCGCCTTCACCGCCTTGAGATAGTGCAGCACGGAGGAATAGACGCTGGCCTGGATCATGCCCGGCATCTTCTTGGTGCGCGCCATGTAGCGATCGGCCCAGGCGCGGCTCGGCTTGTCGGCGTCGTGGTAATAGGCGGTGGTGGTGATCAGCCCCTTGGCCTTGTCGAGCCCGAGCCCGTGCACGTCGCTCAGCACCACGACCATGGCCGCGAGCTTCTGGCCGCCGTCGACGAGGCCGAACTCACCGGCCTGCTTGATCGAGTTGATCGTGTCGGTACCGGCATTGGCGAAGGCGACGATCTTGGCCTTGGAGGCCTGCGCCTGCAGCAGGAAGGACGAGAAGTCCGGCGTCGACAGCGGCGCGCGCACGGTGCCGAGCGTCTTGCCGCCATTGGCCGCGACGATCGTCTCGATGTCGGCGGTGAGCTGGTGGCCGAAGGCATAGTCGGCGGCGATGATGTACCAGCTGTCGCCGCCTTCGCGCAGGACCGACAACGCCGTACCCTTGGCCGAGGTCGCCGTGTCGAAGGTCCACATGAAGCCGGTGGCCATGCAGTCCTCGTTGAAGAGCCGCGTCGTCGCCGGCCCATTGTAGAGCGCGACCTTCTGCTTCTCCTTCGCGATCCCCGCGACGGCGAGCGCAACCGCCGAATTGGTCAGGTCGGCGATCGCCGTGACGCCGTCGACATCGTACCAGCGCCGGGCCAGGCCGGCGGCCACATCCGGCTTGTTCTGATGGTCGGCGGCGACGATCTCGATCGGCTTGCCCAGCACCGAGCCGCCAAAATCCTCGATCGCCAGCTTCGCCGCCTCGACCGAGCCGAGCCCGCCGAACTCGGCATAGGTGCCCGACTGGTCGTTGAGGATGCCGATCTTGACCGCATCCTGCGCCCGCGCGGTCGATGCGGCCGCGAGCAGCGCAGCCGCCACAAGGCAAGCTATCCGTTTCATGCCGTCCTCCCGATCTCCGGCCGGTCGGCTGATCGGTGATGGCATATGCCACCAGCCTTGGCTGCCGCCGCTGCCGTGTCTTGGCCGTTATCGGCCTCAGCCGAGTTCAGTGCCCGGAAGGAGATGTGTCAATTGCGGGAGTGGCGCGGGAAACCGCGCCTGCGCCGGCCTAAATGTGCACCGCCCCCTCTCCCTGCTGGATCGCCGCCTCATCCGACAACGGTGCCCAACCTCGACCTTGCGGCTAGCGCCGCTGAGGCATATGCTCTGACATATGCCAACAGCGCGTGAAAGACACGAATGAACGAGATTCGGCATGTCAGGCTGTTCCGCAATGGCCGCAACCAGGCGGTTCGCATTCCTGTGGAGTTCGAGCTTCCCGGCGACGAGGCGCTGATGCGCCGCGACGGCGACCGCCTCGTCATCGAGCCGCTCGCGAAGCGGGGATTGACCGCCCTGCTCGCCGGGCTGGAGCCGCTCGACGAGGCTTTCCCGGAGATCGCCGATCCTCCGCCGGCGCCGGAGCGTGGCCTTTGACGCGTTACCTGCTCGACACCAACATTATTTCCGATCTGATCCGGCAGCCCCAGGGTCGTATCGCCAAGCGCATCGCCGAGATCGGGGATCGCCAAATTCTGACGAGCGTGATCGTCGCGGCCGAATTGCGCTATGGTTGCCGGAAAGCCGGCTCGGCGCGCCTGTCGGCGACCGTCGAGGCCCTGCTCTTCGAGATCGAGACCATTGCTTTCGACGAAGCAGCCTCACGCGCTTACGCTGATCTGCGTACGGCTCTCGAAGCCAAGGGCCAACCCATCGGCGGCAACGACATGCTCATCGCTGCGCAGGCTCTGGCGCTCGGCTGTGTCATGGTCACGGCTAACGCCAAAGAGTTCGCGCGCGTCGACGGGCTCGCGATAGAGAACTGGCTGAGCTGAGGGCTTCGATACTGGTTCGCGCGGCGCCTCAGCGCTTGCGCACGAACTCCGTGCGCAGAACGAGCCCCTTGATGCTCTCATGGCGGCAATCGATCTCCTCGGGATTGTCCGTCAGTCGGATCGACCTGATCACCGTGCCCTGTTTCAGGGTCTGGTTGGCGCCCTTGACCTTGAGGTCCTTGACCAGCGTCACCGCGTCGCCATCAGCGAGGATGTTGCCTGCAGAATCGCGAGCCTCAGGCTTGAGCGCTGCTGCCGCAGCCACTTCCGCGGCCGGGCGCCATTCGCCAGTCGTCTCGTCATAGACGTAGTCGTCATCGCCGTCGGCCATGGGCCTGCTCCATCCTAAGAAAAAGCCGCGCAGTGAACACCGCGCGGCATCGGAATTCAAATCGGCTCTGGGCCTCAGCCCGCGAGCGCCTGCTCGATCGCCCCGGTGACCTGATCGATCGGCTGCATCCCGTCGATCGGCGTGAGCTGGCCGCGCTTTTCGTAATAGGGCGCGACGATCGCGGTGTCGCGGTTATAGGCCTCGAGCCGGGTCTTGAAGACCTCCGGGTCATCGTCCTTGCGCACCGGCTGGCCGGCGGCCTTGGCCTCCTCGGCGCGGCGCACGATCCGGTCGACGAGCTTGCTCTGGTCGACCTTGAGCTCCAGCACCTTGTCGAGCTTCAGTCCCTTCTCGGCGAGCATGGCATCGAGCGCCTCGGCCTGCGCCAGGGTGCGCGGGAAGCCGTCGAGGATGAAGCCCTTCTTCGCATCGGATTCTTCGATGCGGTCGGCGACGATGCCGATGACGATCTCGTCCGAGACCAGTCCGCCTGCATCCATCACCGCCTTCGCCTTGAGGCCGACCGGGGTGCCGGCGGCTACCGCCGCGCGCAGCATGTCGCCGGTCGAGAGTTGCGGAATGCCGTGCTTTGCGACGATCCGTGTCGCCTGAGTGCCCTTCCCCGCCCCCGGCGGCCCCAGGAAAATCAGCCTCATCAGCGCCTTGCCCCCCTCAACTTCGCCTTCTTGACCAGGCCCTCATACTGATGGGCCAGGAGATGACCATGGACCTGAGCGACCGTGTCCATCGTCGTCGTCACCACGATCAGCAGCGAGGTGCCGCCAAGCAGGATGATCGGAATCTGGGCATAGGTGATCATGAACTCCGGGATCAAGCAGACGATAGTCAAATAGGCGGCGCCGAGCACGGTGATGCGGGTCAGCACCCGGTCGATATGTTCGGCGGTGCGCTCGCCCGGACGGATGCCCGGCATGAAGCCGCCATGCTTCTTGAGGTTGTCTGCCGTCTCGACCGGATTGAACACGATCGCGGTGTAGAAGAAGCAGAAGAAGATGATCAGCGCCGCATAGAGGAACATGAACAGCGGCCGGCCGTGCGCCAGATAGGTCGCCAGCGTTGCCAGGATGCCGGTGCCGCCCGAGGCTTGGCTGAAGCTCGCGATCGTGGTCGGCAGCAGCAGCAGCGACGAGGCGAAGATCGGCGGGATCACGCCTGCCGTGTTGAGCTTCAACGGCAGGAACGAGGTCTGGCCCTCATACATCCGGTTGCCGACCTGGCGCTTCGGATAGTTGATCAGCAGGCGCCGCTGGGCGCGCTCGACGAAGACCACGAAGGCAATGACGCAGACCGCCATGACCAGCACCAGCAGCAAGAGGCCGGTCGAGATGGCGCCCTGGCGGCCAAGCTCGAGCGTCTGCGCCAGCTGCGCCGGGAACTCGGCGATGATGCCGGCGAAGATGATCATCGAGGTGCCGTTGCCGATACCACGGCTGGTGATCTGCTCGCCGAGCCAGAGCAGGAACATGGTGCCGCCGACCAGGGTGATCGTGGTCGAGATCAGGAAGAACGGCCCCGGCTCCAACACGAGATTGCCCGAGCCCTGCAGGCCAACGCCGATGCCCCAGGCCTGGAACAGCGCCAGTACCAGCGTCAGATAGCGCGTGTACTGGTTGAGGATCTTGCGGCCCGCCTCGCCTTCCTTCTTCAACGCCTCGAAAGTCGGCACGACGCTGGAGAGCAGCTGGACGATGATCGAGGCCGAAATATACGGCATGATCGCCAGCGCGAAGATCGCGAGCCGGCCGACCGCGCCGCCCGAGAACATGTTGAACAGGCCGAGCACGCCTGACTGGGTCTGCTTGAACAGATCGGCGACCGCATCCGGGTTCATGCCGGGCAGCGGGATATAGGTACCGAGCCGGTAGACGATCAGCGCCCCCAGCGTGAACCAGATCCGCTTCTTCAACTCGTCGGCCTTGGCCAGCGCGCCGAAATTCAGGTTTGCCGCAAGCTGTTCAGCCGCCGATGCCATGCGTCCGGTCCTTGGGTGAATTCTGGTCTAGACAGTCAAACGGCGGCCAAGGCTTCGGGCCCGGCCGCCGCTCGCGTTAGTCATGTAAGCGTGGAAATCACGCCTGTGAAGCGGCAGCCGCCAGGATCTTGACTGTGCCGCCCGCCTTTTCGATCGCCTCGACCGCCGACTTCGACGCACCGGCAACCTCGAAAGCGAGCTTGGCCTTGATCTCGCCGACGCCGAGGATCTTGACGCCGTCCTTGGCCTGCCGGGTGATGACGCCGGCGGCGACCAGCGCCTCGATCGTCACCGCACCCTTGGCGTCCAGCTTGCCGGCTTCGATCGCCTGCTGGATGCGCCCGAGATTGACCTCGTTCAGATCCTTGGAGAACAGGTTGTGGAAGCCGCGCTTCGGCAGGCGCCGATAAAGCGGCATCTGGCCACCCTCGAAGCCCTTGACCGCCACGCCGGCGCGAGCCTTCTGGCCCTTGACGCCGCGCCCGGCGGTCTTGCCCTTGCCGGAGCCGATGCCACGGCCGACACGCATGCGCGACTTGTGCGCGCCTTCGTTGTCACGGATCTCTGTGAGTTTCATCAGACGATCCCCTCACTTGCCGTCGACGACGCGCACGAGATGCCTGACCTTGTCGATCATGCCCCGTACGGCCGGTGTATCGACCAGGGTCGACTGCCGGCGGAGTTTGTTGAGGCCGAGACCGATCAGGGTCTGGCGCTGCGAAGCCTCGCGGCGGATCGGGCTACCGATCTGCTCGACGACGACGGTGCTGCTCTTAGCCTTTGCCATGATCCCACCCTCACACTTCGGCCGCGGCATCGGTGCCGGCATCGCGGCGACGCGTCTGCAGGGCCGAGACCTTGAGCGAGCGACGTGCGGCGACGCCGCGCGGCGAATCCTCGTTCTTCAACGCGTCGAAGGTGGCGCGCACGAGGTTGTAGGGGTTCGACGAGCCGAGCGATTTCGACACGACGTCCTGCATGCCGACCGCCTCGAAGACGGCGCGCATCGGGCCGCCGGCGATGATGCCGGTACCGGCAGGCGCAGCGCGCAGGATGACCTTGCCGGCGCCATGACGGCCCTGGACGTCATGATGCAGCGTGCGGCCTTCGCGCAGCGGGATGCGGACGAGGCCGCGCTTGGCGGCTTCCGTCGCCTTGCGGATCGCCTCGGGCACTTCGCGGGCCTTGCCGTGGCCGAAGCCGACGCGGCCCTTCTGGTCGCCGACGACGACGAGGGCAGCAAAGCCGAAGCGACGGCCGCCCTTCACGACTTTTGCGACGCGGTTGATGTGGACCAGACGGTCCACGAATTCAGAATCGCGCTCTTCGCGAACCTGACGGTCACGAGATTCTCTCGCCATGTCTTCCTCTTACTTGCGCGGACGGTGCCGATCATGGCCCGCCGCTCGCTCGAGCGCCCCGGAATGGAGCGACTTTCCAAAATGCGACATGCGGGAAGCCGGTAAGGCCTCCCGCATCCCGCGATCTTCAACCAATCAGAAGCTCAGCCCGCCTTCGCGAGCAGCTTCCGCCAGCGCCTTGACGCGGCCATGGTACATGTAGGCGCCACGGTCGAACACGACCTCCTTGACGCCGACTTTGATGGCGCGCTCGGCAATGATCTTGCCGATCGCGGCGGCGGCCTCGACATTCGCGCCCGACTTGAAGTCGGCGCGGATATCCTTGTCGAGCGACGAGGCCGAAGCGAGCGTCAGCCCCTTCGCATCGTCGATGACCTGCGCATAGATCTGCTTGCCGGTGCGGTGCACCGACAGGCGGGCGCGGCCATTGGCCACTGCCTTGATCGCGCGGCGGACGCGGGCCTTGCGGCGCGCAGTCGCAACTGTCTGCTTGCTCATGGCTCCGGTCCTTACTTCTTCTTGCCTTCCTTGCGGAAGATGAACTCGCCGGCGTACTTGACGCCCTTGCCCTTGTAGGGCTCGGGACCGCGGTAATCGCGGATTTCCGCCGCGGTCTGGCCGACGACCTGCTTGTCGATGCCGGAGATCACGATCTCGGTCGGCTTCGGCGTGACGATCGCGACCCCGGCCGGAATGGCGTAGTCGATATCGTGGCTGTAGCCGAGCGAGAGCTTCAGGATCTTGCCGTTGACGGCGGCCTTGTAGCCGACGCCGTTGATCTCGAGCTTCTTCTCGAAACCAGCCGTCGTGCCGACGACCAGGTTGTTGATGCGGGCGCGCGAGGTGCCCCAGAGCGCGCGGGCGCGCTTGGTCTGCGAGCGCGGCTGGACGGCGATGGCGCCGTTCTCCAGTGCGACCGAGACCTCGTCGGGAACTTCGAAGGACAGTTCGCCCTTCGAGCCCTTGATCTTGACCAGCTGGCCCGAGACATTGGCGGTGACGCCAGCCGGGACCGAAACAGGCTTCTTACCGATACGAGACATTGAATCTCTCCTGAGCAGCGGCCTGAAGGTCAGAAGACCTTGCAGAGCACTTCGCCGCCCACGTTCTGCTCGCGGGCAAGATGATCGGACATCACGCCCTTGGGCGTGGAGACGATGGTGACGCCGAGGCCGTCGGCCACGCGCGGCATGGTCTCGACCGAGGAGTAGACGCGACGGCCGGGCTTCGACACGCGCGAGATCGACCGGATGACCGGCTGTCCCTCGTGGTACTTCAGCTCGATGTCGAACTCGGTACGGCCGTTGCCGAACTCAGTGGTCGCATAGCCACGGATGTAGCCTTCCGACTGCAGCACGTCGAGCACGCGGGCACGAAGCTTCGAGCCCGGGGTCGAGACGCGCGACTTGCGCCGCATCTGCGCATTGCGGATGCGGGTCAGCATATCGCCAAGCGGATCGATGATCGCCATGATGCTATCTCCTCACCAGCTCGACTTGACGAGGCCGGGAACCAGCCCCTTGTTGCCGAGCTCGCGCAGAGCAACGCGCGACATCTTCAGCTTGCGATAGAACGCGCGCGGGCGGCCGGTGACTTCGCAGCGGTTGCGCACGCGGATGCCGGCAGAATTGCGCGGCAGTTCGGCCAGCTTCAGGCGAGCGAGGAAACGCTCGTCCATGGACTGGCTTTCGTCATTAGCGATCGCGAGAAGACGCGCACGACGGCCCGCGAATTTCTTCACGAGCGCCTTGCGGCGGTTGTTGTTCTCGACGGAGCTTTTCTTAGCCATCGATATCTCCTGGTTTCCGCGTATGAGCCCGAAGGCTCACTGCCGGAACGGGAAGTTGAAGTGCTTGAGCAGGGCACGCGCCTCGTCATCCGACTTGGCGGTCGTGCAGACGATCACGTCCATACCCCAGACCTGGTCGACCTTGTCGTAGTTGATCTCGGGGAACACGATGTGCTCCTTGATCCCGAGCGCGAAATTGCCGCGCCCGTCGAACGACTTCGGGTTGAGACCACGGAAGTCGCGCACGCGCGGCAAGGCGATGGTGACGAGCCGGTCGACGAACTCGAACATCTTGGTCTTGCGCAGCGTGACCTTGCAGCCGACCGCCATGTTCTCGCGCAGCTTGAAGCCGGCGATGGCGAGACGGGACTTGGTGATGACCGGCTTCTGACCGGCGATCATGGCGAGGTCGCCGGCGGCGTTGTCGACCTTCTTGCGGTCGGCAGTCGCTTCGCCAACGCCCATGTTGATGACGACCTTCTCGAGGGTCGGCACTTCCATGACGTTCTTGTAGCCGAACTCGGCGATCATCGCGGGACGAACGACGTCCTCGTAATGCTTCTTCATGCGCGGCGAGAGAGCCGCCTGCTGATTCTCAGCCATCGATCAGATCCCCCGAACGCTTGGCGAAACGGACCTTGCGGCCGTCATCGAGCACCTTGAAGCCGACGCGAGTCGGCTTGCCGTCCTTCGGATCGGCGACGGCCAGGTTCGACAGGTCGATCGTGGCCTCCTTGCTGATGATGCCGCCCTCGGACTGGGCAGTCGCCTTGGTGTGCTTCTTGACCAGGTTCACGCCACGCACCACGGCGCGAGCGTCCTTCGGCAGGACCTGAAGCACTTCGCCGTTCTTGCCCTTGTCACGGCCGGCGAGCACGACGACCTTGTCGCCCTTCTTGATTTTCGCAGCCATCACAGCACCTCGGGAGCGAGCGAAATGATCTTCATGTGGTTCTTGGCGCGCAGCTCGCGCGGAACCGGTCCGAAGATACGGGTGCCCACAGGCTCCTTCTGGTTGTTGATCAGCACGGCCGCATTGCGGTCGAAGCGGATCACCGAACCGTCGGGGCGCTTGATGTCCTTGGCGGTGCGCACGACGATCGCCTTCATGACGTCGCCCTTCTTCACGCGGCCGCGCGGAATGGCTTCCTTGATCGAAACCACGATAATGTCGCCGATGCGGGCATAGCGCCGCTTCGACCCGCCGAGAACCTTGATGCACATCACGCGGCGGGCGCCGGAATTGTCGGCGACCTCGAGATTGGTCTGCACCTGGATCATGGCCTTGATCCTTCCATCTGTGTATCAGCGCGGTTTCCGGACAAAGGCATGAGTGCCTGAGCCCGGACTACGACTGACGGGGGTCGCTTCGCCCCCTGGCCTCAATGATTTGACTTACGCCTTGGGAGCGTTGTCGAGCACAACCCAGCTTTTCAGCTTGGAAATGGGCTTGGTCTCCTCGATCCAAACCGTGTCGCCGGTCTTGAACGACCCCGCCTCGTCATGGGCGTGATAGTTCTTCGAACGGCGCACCGTCTTCTTGAGGAGCGGGTGCGTATAACGCCGCTCCACCTTAACCACAACAGTTTTGTTCTGCTTGTCGCTGACAACGACGCCCTGCAGCACGCGCTTCGGCATTGTCCTACTCCTCAGGCGCTCACTGCCGCGGTCTTGGACCGCTGCAGTGTCTTGACGCGGGCGATGTCCTTGCGCACTTCGGTGACCCGAGCGGTATTCTCGAGCTGGCCGGTCGCGCGCTGGAAACGCAGGTTGAACTGCTCCTTCTTGAGCTTGAGAAGCTCATCCTGGAGCTGGTCCGTGCTCATCACCTTGAGATCGGACAGGCGTTGCGTAGCTTTCATGTCGCCCTCCTTACTCGGCGATGCGTTGGATGAAACGGGTCTTGATCGGCAGCTTGGCGGCGCCGAGACGGAGCGCCTCGCGGGCGATATCCTCCGGCACGCCGTCGAGCTCGAACATGATCCGGCCCGGCTTGACCTTGGCCGCCCAGAACTCGGGCGATCCCTTGCCCTTACCCATGCGGACTTCGGTCGGCTTCTTGGAAACCGGCACATCCGGGAAGATGCGGATCCAGACCCGGCCCGCGCGCTTCATGGCGCGGGTGATGGCACGACGGGCCGCCTCGATCTGGCGGGCCGTGACGCGCTCCGGCTCCTGGGCCTTCAGGCCGAACTGGCCGAAGTTGAGATCCGTACCGCCCTTGGCGACGCCGGAAATGCGTCCCTTGAACTGCTTACGGAACTTAGTGCGCTTTGGTTGCAGCATGGCTCTTCTCGATCAGCCTTACGCAGCCTGCTCACGACGGTCGCGACGCTCACCACCCGAGCGGCCGCCCTCGTCCGAGAGGCGCTTGTCCTGGGCCATCGGGTCGTGTTCGAGGATCTCGCCCTTGAAGATCCAGACCTTGATGCCGCACGTGCCATAGGTCGTGAAGGCAGTGGCGACGCCGTAGTCGACGTCGGCGCGCAGCGTATGCAGCGGCACGCGGCCCTCGCGATACCATTCCAGGCGCGCGATTTCGGCGCCGCCGAGACGGCCCGAGCAGTTGATGCGGATGCCCTCGGCGCCCAGACGCATCGCCGACTGCACAGCGCGCTTCATGGCACGACGGAAGGCGACGCGGCGCTCGAGCTGCTGGGCGATCGAGTCGGCGACCAGGGTCGCGTCGATCTCCGGCTTGCGCACCTCGACGATGTTGATGGTCACGTCGGCGTTCGTCAGCTTCGAAACCGACTTGCGCAGCTTCTCGATGTCGGCGCCCTTCTTGCCGATCACCACGCCCGGACGAGCCGAGTGGATGGTGACGCGGCACTTCTTGTGCGGACGCTCGATGATGATCTTCGAGACGGCAGCCTGCTTCAGCAGCTTCATCAGGGCGGCGCGGATCGCCATGTCCTCATGCAGCAGCTTGCCGTACTCGCCCTTCTGGGCGAACCAGCGCGAATCCCAGGTCCGGTTGATGCCGAGACGAAGGCCGATCGGATTGATTTTCTGACCCATCGTTCTCTCCTCAGGCCTTCGCAGCCTGAACTTCGCGCACCACGATCGTGATGTTGGCGAAGGGCTTCATGATGCGGGCGCCACGGCCGCGGGCGCGGGCATGGAAGCGCTTCATGACGAGCGCCTTGCCGACGAAAGCCTGGGACACGACGAGGTCGTCGACGTCGAGATCATGATTGTTCTCGGCGTTGGCGATCGCGCTCTGCAGGCACTTGCGCACATCGGTCGAGATCCGCTTGCGCGAGAACTCGAGGTCGGAGAGCGCGGTCGAGACCTTCTTGCCGCGGATGAGCTGGGCGAGAAGGTTCAGCTTCTGCGGGGAAACGCGCAGGTTGCGCGCGACCGCCTTGGCCTCGTTCTCGGGCAGCGCACGGGGGGCGGAGGGCTTACCCATGGCTTACTTCCTCTTCGCCTTCTTGTCGGCCGCGTGGCCGGGGAAGGTGCGCGTCGGCGAGAACTCGCCGAACTTGTGGCCCACCATTTCCTCGGAGACGTTCACCGGCACATGCTTGTGGCCGTTGTAGACGCCGAACGTCAGACCGACGAACTGCGGCAGGATCGTGGAGCGACGGCTCCAGATCTTGATGACTTCAGACCGGCTCGCCGAACGGGCGACCTCGGCCTTCTTCAGGAGGTATCCGTCGACAAACGGACCTTTCCAAAGCGAACGCGCCATGACGGACCTCAGTTCTTCTTCTTGCGGGCGTGACGGCTCGACACGATGAACGTATCGGTCCGCTTGTTCGAGCGGGTCTTCTTACCCTTGGTCGGCAGACCCCAGGGCGTGACCGGATGACGGCCGCCCGAGGTGCGGCCTTCGCCGCCGCCGTGCGGATGGTCGACCGGGTTCATCGAGACACCACGGTTATGCGGACGGCGACCCAGCCAGCGCGAGCGCCCGGCCTTGCCGTCATTCCGGTTCATGTGGTCGGGGTTCGAGACCGCGCCCACCGTGGCATAGCACAGGCCGCTGATCAGGCGCTGCTCGCCCGAGTTCAGGCGGACGATGACATAGCCCTGGTCGCGGCCGACGATCTGGGCGTAGTTGCCCGCCGAACGCGCCAGCGCCCCACCCTTGCCGATCTTGAGCTCGACATTGTGGACGATCGTGCCGATCGGCAGCGAACCCATCGGAGCCGCGTTGCCGGGCTTCACGTCGACGCTGTCGCCGGCGACGACGCTGTCGCCGACGGCCAGGCGCTGCGGCGCCAGGATGTAGGCGAGCTCACCGTCCTGATACTTGATCAGCGCGATGAAGGCGGAGCGGTTCGGATCATACTCGATCCGCTCCACGGCAGCCGGGATGCCGGCCTTGCCGCGGCGCTTGAAATCGATCAGGCGCAGGGTGCGCTTGTGACCACCGCCGCGGAAGCGGACGGTGATGCGACCGAGATTGTTGCGGCCGCCCGAGGACGACTTGCCCTCGGTCAGCGCCTTGACCGGCTTGCCCTTGTAGAGCTCGCTGCGGTCGACGATCACGAGCTGGCGAAGGCTCGGCGTGATCGGCTTGAAACTCTTCAAAGCCATGATGACGATCCTTCCTTCAGAGGCCCGTGGTCACGTCGATCGAGTGGCCCTCTTCGAGGGTCACGACGGCCTTCTTGACGTCCGAGCGCTGGCCGAGCCGGCCTCGGAAGACCTTGACCTTGCCCTCGGTGACGAGCGTGTTGACGCTCTTCACCTTGACATCGAACAACTTCTCGATCGCCGCCTTGATCTGCGGCTTGGTCGCGGTCTTCGCGACCTTGAAGACGACCTTGTTGTGCTCCGAGAGCATGGTCGCCTTTTCGGTGATCACCGGGCCACGAATGACGTCGTAGTGGCGCGGATCCAGATTCTTGGACTGGCTCATTTGAAGCGCGCCTCCAGCGCATCGACAGCCGAGCGCGTCAGCACGAGCTTGTCGCGACGCAGGATGTCATAGACGTTGATGCCCTGGATCGGCAGCACGTCGACGTTCGGGATCGAACGCGCCGCCAGGCCGAAGTTCACATCGATCTCGGCGCCACCGATCACCAGCGCGCTCGACAGGTCGAGCTTGCCGAAATGGCCCAGAAGCACCTTGGTCTTCGGCTCGGCGAGCTTGACGTCGTCGATGATGATCAGGCCCGCATCCTTGGCCTTGGCCGAGAGCGCGTGGCGCAGCGCCAGCGCCTTGACCTTCTTTGGCAGGTCATGGGCGTGGTCGCGCACGACCGGGCCGAAGGCCTTGCCGCCGCCGCGGAACTGCGGAGCCGAAGCTGCACCGTGGCGAGCGCCGCCGGTACCCTTCTGCTTGTAGATCTTCTTGCGGGTGCGGTCGACTTCCGAACGGCCCTTGGTCTTGTGCGTGCCGGCGCGGCGCTTGGCGAGCTGGTAGCGCACCATGCGGGCGAGCAGGTCGGCGCGCGGCTCGAGGCCGAAGATCGCATCCGAAAGCTCGACCGAACCGGCCTTGCCGCCGTCAAGAGTGACGATATCGAGTTTCATCACACGTTCTCCTCAGCCTGCGCCGCAGGAGCCTCGACAATTTCGGCCTTGCTCTCGCCGGAGACCTTGAACTTGCCCGGCAGAGGGGCGTCCTTCGGCAGGGAGCGCTTGACCGCGTCGCGGACGTGGATCCAGCCGCCGGCGACGCCGGGGACGGCACCCTCGACCAGGATCAGGCCGCGCTCGGCATCCGTCTGGACGACGCGCAGGTTCTGCGTGGTGACACGCTCGACACCGAGGTGACCCGGCATCTTCTTGTTCTTGAAGGTCTTGCCCGGGTCCTGACGGCCACCGGTCGAACCGATCGAACGATGCGAGACCGAGACGCCGTGCGTGGCGCGCAAGCCGCCGAAGTTCCAGCGCTTCATGCCGCCGGCGAAGCCCTTGCCGGTGGTCGTGCCGGAGACGTCGACGAACTGGCCGACGACGAAGTGGTCGGCGGTGAGCTCGGCGCCGACCGGGATCAGCGCGTCATCGCTGACGCGGAACTCGACGATCTTCTGCTTCGGCTCGACCTTGGCCACGGCGAAGTGGCCACGCTGCGCCTTCGAGACGTTCTTGACCTTGGCCAAGCCCGACCCGAGCTGCACGGCGACATAGCCGTTCTTCTCGATCGTGCGATGCGCGACGACCTGGCAGTTGTCGAGCTTCAGCACGGTGACCGGGATATGCTCGCCGGCATCGGTGAAGATGCGGGTCATCCCGACTTTCTGTGCAATCACACCGGAACGCATCGGTGCATACCTTCCCTTGGGGTCATGTCCATCCGGGAAACCCGGAAACAGAGGACCCGATGATGGATCAGAGCTTGATTTCGACGTCGACGCCGGCGGCGAGATCAAGCTTCATGAGGGCGTCGACCGTCTGGGGGGTCGGATCGACGATATCGAGAACCCGCTTGTGGGTCCGCATCTCGAACTGCTCGCGCGACTTCTTGTCGATGTGCGGCGAGCGGTTGACGGTGAACTTCTCGATCAGCGTCGGCAGCGGAATCGGGCCGCGGACCTGGGCGCCGGTGCGCTTCGCCGTCGAGACGATCTCGCGCGTCGACGCATCGAGGATGCGATGGTCGAACGCCTTGAGGCGGATCCGGATATTCTGACCGTTCATGGTCGTGTTATCTCCGTGACGTGAAAAGGCGAAAGCCCCGAAGGGCTCGCGCCCTCAGATCAGCCGTTACGCGATGATGGTTGCGACGACGCCGGCACCGACGGTGCGTCCGCCTTCGCGGATGGCGAAGCGCAGCTTCTCTTCCATCGCGATCGGCACGATCAGGTGCACTTCCATGGCGATGTTGTCGCCAGGCATCACCATCTCGGTGCCCTCGGGCAGGTGCACCACGCCGGTCACGTCCGTCGTGCGGAAGTAGAACTGCGGGCGGTAGTTGGTGAAGAACGGGGTGTGGCGGCCGCCCTCCTCCTTGGTCAGGATGTAGGCCTCGGCCTTGAACTTGGTGTGCGGCTTCACCGAGCCCGGCTTGCACAGCACCTGGCCGCGCTCGACGTCCTCGCGCTTGGTGCCGCGCAGCAGCGCGCCGATGTTGTCGCCGGCCTGGCCCTGGTCGAGCAGCTTGCGGAACATCTCGACGCCGGTCACCGTCGTCTTCACCGTGTCCTTCAGGCCGACGATCTCGATTTCCTCGCCGACCTTGACGATGCCGCGCTCGACGCGGCCGGTCACCACCGTGCCGCGACCCGAGATCGAGAACACGTCCTCGACCGGCATCAGGAAGGGCTGGTCGATCGGGCGCTCCGGCTGCGGGATGTAGGCGTCGACCGTCTTCATCAGCTCGAGCACCGCATCATGGCCGATCGCCGGGGTGACGCCGTCGAGCGCCGCCTTGGCCGAGCCCTTGGTGATCGGGATGTCGTCGCCCGGGAAGTCGTACTTCGACAGAAGCTCGCGGATCTCCATCTCGACCAGCTCGAGCAGCTCGGCGTCGTCAACGAGATCGACCTTGTTCATGAACACCACCAGCGCGGGAACGCCGACCTGGCGCGCCAAGAGGATGTGCTCGCGGGTCTGCGGCATCGGGCCGTCGGCCGCCGACACCACCAGGATCGCGCCGTCCATCTGCGCCGCGCCGGTGATCATGTTCTTCACATAGTCGGCGTGGCCGGGGCAGTCGACATGGGCATAGTGGCGGGCCGCCGTCTCGTACTCGACATGCGCCGTCGAGATCGTGATGCCGCGCGCCTTCTCTTCCGGCGCCTTGTCGATCTGGTCATACGCCGTGAACGACGCCCCGCCAGACTCCGCCAGAACCTTCGTGATCGCAGCCGTCAACGACGTCTTGCCATGGTCGACGTGACCAATCGTGCCAATGTTGCAGTGCGGCTTCGTCCGAGCAAACTTCTCTTTGGCCATGTCAGCCTCCGTCAGATCTTCTCAAGTGTTCCGTGTAATGCGTTGTTCAATCAGGCGTATTTGGCCTGGACCTCGGCAGCGACCGCGGACGGCACCTGCTCGTAGTGATCGAACTGCATCGTGTAGTTGGCGCGCCCCTGGCTGAACGAACGCAGCTGGTTCACGTAGCCGAACATGTTCGCCAGCGGGACCATCGCGTTGACCACGACGGCGTTGCCGCGCATGTCCTGGCCCTGGATCTGGCCGCGCCGGGAGTTCAGGTCGCCGATGACCGAGCCGGTATAGTCTTCAGGCGTCACCACCTCGACCTTCATGATCGGCTCGAGCAGCACAGAGCCGCCCTTCTGCAGGCCCTCGCGCAGAGCAGCGCGGGAGGCGATCTCGAAGGCGAGAGCCGACGAGTCGACCTCGTGGAAGGCGCCGTCGATCAGCGTGACCTTGACGTCGACGACCGGGAAGCCGGCAAGCACGCCGGAACCGATGACCGAGTTGAGGCCCTTCTCGACGCCCGGGATGTACTCCTTCGGCACCGAGCCGCCGACGACCTTCGACTCGAACTCGAAGCCCTTGCCGGTCTCGTTCGGCTCGATGACGAGCTTGACGCGGGCGAACTGGCCCGTACCGCCGGTCTGCTTCTTGTGGGTGTAGTCGATCTCGGCCTTCTTGGTCAGCGTCTCGCGATAGGCAACCTGCGGGGCGCCGATGTTGGCATCGACCTTGTAGGTCCGGCGCAGGATGTCGACCTTGATGTCGAGATGCAGCTCGCCCATCCCCTTGAGGATGGTCTGGCCGCTCTCCTGGTCGGTCGAGACGCGGAAGGACGGATCCTCGTTCGCGAGCTTCGACAGCGCCAGGCCGAGCTTCTCCTGGTCAGCCTTGGACTTCGGCTCGATCGCGATCGTGATGACCGGCTCGGGGAATTCCATGCGCTCGAGGATCACGGCCTGGACCGGATCGCACAGCGTGTCGCCGGTACGGACGTCCTTGAGGCCGGCCAGAGCGACGATGTCGCCGGCATAAGCCTCCTTGATGTCCTCGCGATTGTTCGCGTGCATCAGCAGCATGCGGCCGACGCGCTCTTTCTTGTCGCGCGTCGAGTTGATCACGCCCTGGCCGGTGTCGACCTTGCCCGAATAGACGCGGCAGAAGGTGATGGTGCCGACGAAGGGGTCGTCCATGATCTTGAAGGCGAGCATGGAGAAGGGATCCTCGTCCGTCGGGTGACGAACGGTCTCTTCCTCGGTCTTGAAGTCGATGCCCTTGATCTCGCCACGGTCGACCGGCGACGGCAGGAAGTCGACGACGGCGTCGAGCAGGGGCTGCACGCCCTTGTTCTTGAAGGCCGAGCCGCAGAGCACTGGGTGGAAGGCGCGGCGCTGCACGGCGGTACGAACCAGCCGGCGCAGGGTCTCGGCATCCGGCTCGGTGCCGTCGAGATAGGCTTCCATCGCCGCATCGTCCATCTCGACGGCGGCTTCAAGCAGCTTGTGACGGTATTCGACAGCCTTGTCGGCGAGATCGGCCGGGATCTCCTTCTCTTCGAAGGAGGCACCGAGCGCTTCGCCGTTCCAGACGATCGCCTTCATCTTGATCAGGTCGATCACGCCGGCGAAGTCCGACTCGGCACCGATCGGGATCTGCAGGCAGACGGGCTTGCCGGCGACGCGGTCGATGATGTCCTGGACGCAGCGATAAAAATCGGCGCCGATCTTGTCCATCTTGTTGACGAACACGACGCGCGGAACGTCGTACTTGTCGGCCTGGCGCCAGACGGTCTCGGTCTGGGGCTCGACGCCCTGGTTGCCGTCGAGCACGCAGACGGCGCCGTCGAGCACGCGCAGCGAACGCTCGACCTCAATGGTGAAGTCGACGTGGCCGGGGGTGTCGATGATGTTCAGGCGATGATCGCGCCAAAGGCAGGTCGTCGCGGCAGAGGTGATCGTGATGCCACGCTCCTGCTCCTGCGCCATCCAGTCCATGGTCGCGGCGCCGTCATGGACTTCGCCGATCTTGTGGCTCTTGCCGGTGTAGAACAGGATGCGCTCGGTCGTCGTCGTCTTGCCCGCATCAATGTGGGCCATGATGCCGAAGTTACGATAGCGATCGATAGGATGAGAACGGGGCATAGGAATGCTCTGTCTTTCCGGGTCCGAACGGACGAATTACCAGCGGTAGTGCGAGAAGGCGCGGTTGGCTTCCGCCATCCGGTGCGTGTCTTCGCGCTTCTTGACGGCGTTGCCACGGTTGTTCGCGGCGTCCATCAGCTCGGACGAGAGACGCTCGACCATGGTGCGGTCGTTGCGACCACGGGCGGCGGCGATCAGCCAGCGGATGGCGAGCGCCTGACGGCGCTCGGTGCGAACCTCGACCGGAACCTGGTAGGTCGCGCCGCCGACGCGGCGGGAACGAACCTCGATCGCCGGGGCGACGTTCTCGAGCGCGGTCTTGAAGACAGCGAGCGGATCGCTCTTCAGCTTACCCTCGATGATGTCGAAGGCGCCGTAGACGATGCCTTCGGCAGTCGACTTCTTGCCCTCGTACATGACCGAGTTCATGAACTTGGTCACGATCACGTCGCCGAACTTGGCGTCCGGGATGATCTCGCGCTTTTCGGCACTGTGGCGGCGGGACATCGTCTAGTCTCCGGTCAAATCTCAAAAGCTGCGAACTGGCTGGGGCATCCTGCCCCGCCAATCGGGCAGGAAAATTACTTCGGACGCTTGGCGCCGTACTTCGAACGGCGCTGCTTGCGGTTCTTGACGCCCTGCGTGTCGAGCACGCCGCGCAGGATGTGATAGCGCACGCCGGGAAGATCCTTGACGCGGCCGCCACGGATCATGACCACCGAGTGCTCCTGAAGGTTGTGGCCTTCACCCGGGATGTAGCCGATCACTTCGAAGCCGTTGGTCAGGCGCACCTTGGCGACCTTGCGGAGCGCCGAGTTCGGCTTCTTCGGGGTCGTCGTGTAGACACGCGTGCAGACGCCGCGCTTCTGCGGGCAATTCTCGAGCGCCGGAGCGGTGTTACGCGCCTTGACCGGCGAACGGGGCTTGCGGATCAGCTGGCTGATTGTCGGCATTTAAGGCCTCTCGCTCCCTTGAGCGCTAGATGAATTCGATGTGCATTCCGGCGCCTTGCGAGGCCATGACCAAACGAAGCCGCGCCATCGGCGCCCATTTCCGGGGCCTCAGGCGCGTTCGCGATGCAGAGGAACACGGAACTCGCCCGCGTTCATGCGTCCTGCCATGTCGTCGTGAGACGCTGGAATTCCGACGGAGTTTCGGTCGCGAACCTCGCTCGCAACAAAGGCAAGCGACAAACGTGTCCGACAGCCGTCGATAGTGGCGCGCTTATGACTCAGTCGGAGATTCGCGTCAACCCCGGATTTCGCGGGAGCTAGCGCAATCTCGCCATGCGCGCAGGGAGGCGGCTCAATCGGTCGCGCCCGCCGTGACCCCTGCCCCGCGCAATAAGCCTATCAGGTCGGCCTGGCGGTGCAATCCGGTCTTCGCCATCACCCGCTTTAGCGTCGAGCGCGCGGTTTCCTCCATGATCCCCAGGGCGGCGGCCGCTTCGCGCGGGCGGTGCCCCGCCGCGATCAGCGCAGCGAGCTTGGCCTCGGCCGGCGTCAGGTCGAACAGGCCCTGGACCACATCGGCCGTCGGCACGTCCTTCACCTCCACGGGCGTCACCACCAGGATGCTCGCCGCCCGCGAGAAGATGTCGTGGGCGGCACCGCGAATCGGCGTCAGGTGCAGGATCAGCGGCGGTTGGTTCTCGCGGCGCGCCACCGGAATCGAGCGCACGGTGGGCCCCTCCGCCCGCCCCGTCGCCTGCAGGGCCACGGCCAGCAAGCCATCTGCCGCCATATCGACGAGCCCGAGCCGCGACGGGCGGTCGACCGCGACTGCCGGCACCAGCGCCTCGAAGCGGGGGTTGAGCGCGAGCGCCCGGCCATTGCGGTCGAGTACCGCCGCAGGCAGGCCGATGGCGTCCAGTGCCTGGGCAGCGCCGCGTGCCCGCTCGAATTCGAGCCGGGCCGAAAGCAGCATCGCGCGGGCGAGATGCGGGCGCATCCGGTCGAGGCGCGCGATCAGCGGATCCTCGACATGGCCCTCGCCGCGTTCGCGCTCGGCATGCAGGATGAAGGCTTCCCCGGTCGGCGAAGCGACGAGGGTGGCGACACCGATGCCGAACCCCTCCGGTAACAGGAAATCACGATAGACCGGCTCCAGTGCCATCTCGGCCTCGGAGAGGATGTCGATATCGCGCAGGAAGCCGGCATGGCGGCGCTCGATCAGGCGGCGCGTGCGCTCATTTCCTGGGAAGCGGTTGAAATGCGTCGCGACGAGCTGGTCGAACTCGGCTGAGGACGAGATCCAGCGGTTGGAGGTCGGCGTCACTGCGACCAGCACGGCTCCGGCCCCGCGCGCGATCCCCTGGAACCGCTGCAGCACCTGCGGCCACAGCTCCGGCACCACCGCCGCTTCGTAAAGACTGTCGAGAAACTGCTCGTCCATGATCCCGGCCGCCCCAGGCCTGGTCCGCAGGACGAGAAACTCCTCCGCCGACCACGCCCCCGCATGGTGTGTCAGCATGCTGCACGTCGTTCAGCCGCTTCCGACCGAGCAACGAGAGGCCTGCTGACGCAGCGCTGCCCCCCGACAGATTTCGCAAGGTGAGTTTAGGCCGCTTGTCTTGGAAAAGGTCAAGGGAGCCGAAACGAAAACGGCCGCCCGCAGGCGGCCGTTCCAAGAAGCAGGCAAGCCTGCCGATATTATTCGGCGGCGGGTAGAACCGCAGCCGCCGCCGCGGCCCTGGCCGCCGCATCCGCCTTTTGGCCGACGATAAGATCGTCGCGGCGCGTCGCCACCTGCTTGATGCGGGCGACCTGCGCGCCAGTGCCGGCCGGGATCAGCGAGCCGACGATGACGTTCTCCTTGAGGCCTTCCAGCATGTCCATCTTGCCATTGACCGCCGCCTCGGTGAGGACGCGGGTCGTCTCCTGGAAGGAGGCGGCCGAGATGAACGAGCGGGTCTGCAGCGAGGCCTTGGTGATGCCGAGCAGGACCGGAACGCCGGACGCCGGCTTCTTGCCCTCCTCGCGCAGCTTGGTGTTGACCTCCTCGAGCTCGATCCGGTCGATCTGGTCGCCAGTGAGAATGTCGCTATCGCCGGATTCGGTGATCTCGACCTTCTGCAGCATCTGCCGAACGATGACCTCGATGTGCTTGTCGTTGATGGTCACGCCCTGGAGGCGGTAGACCTCCTGGATCTCGTTGACCAGGTAAGCGGCAAGCTCCTCGACGCCCTTGATCGCCAGGATGTCGTGCGGTGCCGGGTTGCCGTCGAGGATGTAGTCCCCGATCTCGACGACGTCGCCATCCTGCAGGTGGATGTGCTTGCCCTTCGGGATCAGGTACTCGACCGCATCCGTGCCGTCATGCGGGGTCAGCGTGACGCGACGCTTGTTCTTGTAGTCGCGTCCGAAACCGATGACGCCGGCCTTCTCGGCGATGATCGCGGCATCCTTCGGACGACGCGCCTCGAAGAGCTCAGCGACGCGCGGCAGACCACCGGTGATGTCGCGGGTCTTGGCCGAGTCGGTCGAGACACGCGCCAAGACGTCGCCGGCCTTCACCGACGAGCCCGGCTCCACCGAGATGATGCCGTCGACCGGCAGGATGTAGCGCGCCTCGCCGCCGCGGGCGAGCTTGGCAATCTTGCCGTCCGAGCCGTGCAGGGTCATCGCCGGACGCAGATCCGACGTACGGGCCGAACCACGCCAGTCGATCACGAGGCGCTTGTTGATGCCGGTCGCCTCGTCGGTCGTTTCCGTCATCGACATGCCGTCGACCAGATCCTCGTAACCGACCGTGCCGTCGACCTCCGCCAGGATCGGGCGGGAATAGGGATCCCACTCGATCAGGCGCTGGCCGCGCTTGACCTTGTCGCCGTCGTCGACGCGCAGCTTCGAGCCGAACTGGACGCGGTGAACCGCGCGCTCGGCGCCGTCCGGGCCGGTGATGACGATGGCGAGGTTACGCGCCATCGCGATCAGGTCGCCGTCCGAGTTGCGCGCCGCATTGCGGTTGCGGATCTTGACCGTGCCCTCGAAGTTCGACTCGACGAAGGACTGGTCGGCGATCGTCGCCGCGCCGCCGATGTGGAAGGTACGCATGGTGAGCTGCGTGCCCGGCTCGCCGATCGACTGCGCCGCGATGACGCCGACGGCCTCGCCCATGTTGACGGGCGTGCCACGGGCAAGATCGCGTCCGTAGCAGGTGGCGCAGACGCCGTTCTTGGTCTCGCAGGTCAAGACCGAGCGGATCTTCACCTCCTGGACGCCGGCGGCGTTGATCTTGGCGATATGGCTTTCCTCGATCACCGCGCCCTTGGCGACAAGGACGTTGCCCTCGAGATCGACCACGTCCTCAGCCGCCGAGCGACCCAGGATGCGCATGCCGAGCGAAGCCACGACCTGACCGGCATCGACGATGGCGCGCATCTTGATGCCGTTGTCCGAGCCGCAATCGACCTCGGAGATGATCGCGTCCTGCGCCACGTCGACGAGACGGCGGGTGAGATAACCCGAGTTCGCCGTCTTGAGCGCGGTGTCGGCGAGGCCCTTGCGGGCGCCGTGGGTCGAGTTGAAGTACTCGAGAACGTCGAGGCCTTCCTTGAAGTTCGAGATGATCGGCGACTCGATGATCTCGCCCGACGGCTTGGCCATCAGACCGCGCATGGCGGCGAGCTGCTTCATCTGCGCCGGCGAACCGCGGGCACCCGAATGCGACATCATGTAGATCGAGTTGATCGGCTTGTCCCGGCCGTTCTCGTCCTTCTTCACGGTCGAGATGCGGGCCATCATCTCCTGGGCGAGCTTGTCGGAGCACTTCGCCCAGGCGTCGACGACCTTGTTGTACTTCTCGCCCTGGGTGATCAGGCCGTCCTGGTACTGCTGCTCGTAATCCTTGGCGAGCGTGCGGGTCGCGTCGACGATCTCCCACTTGTTCTCCGGCACGACCATGTCGTCCTTGCCGAAGGAGATGCCGGCCTTGAAGGCGTGCTTGAAGCCGAGCGACATGATCCGGTCGCAGAAGATCACCGACTCCTTCTGACCGCAGCCGCGATAGACGGTATCGATCATTCCGGAGATTTCCTTCTTGGTCATCAGCTTGTTGACGACGTCGAAGGTCATGGCCGGATGCTCCGGCAATGCGGTCGAGAGGATCACGCGGCCCGGCGTGGTGTCGTAGATCTTCGTGTACGACTGGCCGTCAGGGCCGACGCCGGTCCAACGGTACCTGATCTTCGAATGCAGCGTGACGACCTTCTCGTGCAGCGCGTATTCGAGCTCGCCAAAGTCGCCGAAGACCTTGCCCTGGCCCGGTTCGCCATCCGAGATGATCGAGAGGTAGTACAGGCCGAGCACGATGTCCTGCGACGGCACGATGATCGGCATGCCGTTCGCCGGGTGCAGGATGTTGTTGGTCGACATCATCAGGACGCGCGCTTCCAGCTGCGCTTCGAGCGACAGCGGGACGTGCACGGCCATCTGGTCGCCGTCGAAGTCGGCGTTGAACGCGGCGCAGACCAGCGGGTGCAGCTGGATCGCCTTGCCTTCGATCAGCGTGGGCTCAAACGCCTGGATGCCGAGACGGTGCAACGTCGGGGCGCGGTTCAGCATCACCGGATGCTCGCGGATGACCTCGTCCAGGATATCCCAGACCTCGGGCTTCTCCTTCTCGACCAGCTTCTTGGCCTGCTTGACCGTGGTCGAGTAGCCCTTGGCGTCGAGGCGCGCATAGATGAACGGCTTGAACAGCTCGAGCGCCATCTTCTTCGGCAGGCCGCACTGATGCAGCTTGAGCTCCGGACCGACGACGATGACCGAGCGGCCGGAATAGTCGACGCGCTTGCCGAGCAGGTTCTGCCGGAAACGGCCCTGCTTGCCCTTCAGCATGTCGGCGAGCGACTTCAGCGGACGCTTGTTGGCGCCGGTGATGACGCGGCCACGGCGGCCGTTGTCGAACAGGGCGTCGACCGATTCCTGCAGCATCCGCTTCTCGTTGCGGATGATGATGTCCGGCGCGCGCAATTCGATCAGCCGCTTCAAGCGGTTGTTGCGGTTGATGACGCGGCGATAGAGGTCGTTCAGGTCAGAGGTCGCAAAGCGGCCGCCATCGAGCGGCACCAGCGGACGCAGGTCAGGCGGGATCACCGGGATGATGGTCATCACCATCCATTCCGGCTTGTTGCCCGACTCCTGGAAGGCCTCGATGATCTTGAGGCGCTTCATCAGCTTCTTCGGCTTGAGCTCCGACGTCGTGGTCGCGATCTCATGCTTCAGGTCGGCGTTGATCTGGTCGAGATCGAGCGCGCGCAGCATCTCGCGGATCGCTTCCGCGCCGATCATCGCCGTGAAGGTGTCGGCGCCGTACTCTTCCTGGGCGCGGACATACTCTTCTTCGGTCAGCAACTGGCGATCCTTGAGCGGGGTCAGGCCCGGCTCAAGCACCACATACGATTCGAAGTAGAGGATGCGCTCGAGTTCCTTGAGCGGCATGTCCATCAGGAGGCCGATGCGCGAGGGCAGCGACTTCAGGAACCAGATATGCGCAACGGGAGCGGCGAGCTCGATATGGCCCATGCGCTCGCGCCGGACGCGTGCCAGCGTCACCTCGACGCCGCACTTCTCGCAGATCACGCCCTTGAACTTCATGCGCTTGTACTTGCCGCACAGGCACTCGTAGTCCTTGATCGGCCCGAAGATGCGGGCGCAGAACAGGCCGTCGCGCTCCGGCTTGAACGTGCGGTAGTTGATCGTCTCGGGCTTCTTGATCTCGCCGAACGACCAGGATGCAATCTTCTCAGGGCTGGCGATCGAGATCTTGATCGCGTCGAACGCCTGCTGCACCGGCTGCTGGCCGAAAAGGTTCATGACCTCTTGCTTCATAGCCTGTCTCCTCTGGCCGGTGGGGTTTTAGGGAAAACCGCCCTGCCCGGCCCTTGATCCATCGGCCGGCGGCGAAAGTGCCGCCGGCATGAGTAACGAACGACGTTCCGCCCCTGCGGGCGTCGCGCCTTACTCGGCTGCCTCGGCCGGCACGTCGCCCGGCTTCGGCTTGTTGTTGATGAGCTCGACGTTGAGGCCGAGCGAGCGCATTTCCTTGACGAGCACGTTGAAGCTCTCCGGGATGCCCGCTTCGAAGTTATCCTCGCCGCGCACGATCGACTCGTAGACCTTGGTGCGGCCCGCGACGTCGTCCGACTTCACCGTCAGCATCTCCTGCAGCGTATAGGCGGCGCCGTACGCTTCGAGCGCCCAGACCTCCATCTCGCCGAAGCGCTGGCCGCCGAACTGCGCCTTGCCGCCGAGCGGCTGCTGGGTGACCAGCGAGTAGGGGCCGATCGAGCGGGCGTGGATCTTGTCGTCCACGAGATGGTGCAGCTTCAGCATGTAGATGTAACCCATCGTCACCTTGCGGTCGAAGGGCTCGCCGGTACGGCCGTCATAGAGCGTGGACTGACCCGAGCTGTGCAGCCCGGCCTGTTCCAGGAGCCGCTCGATGTCCGACTCCTTGGCGCCGTTGAAGACCGGAGTCGCGATCGGCACGCCGCGGCGCAGGTTCTGGCCCATCTCGACCAGCTCGGCGTCATCCATCGAGGCGATGATCTCGTTGTCCTCGTAGACGGCGTCGAAGGAGGCCCGCAGCGCCTTGGAGTCATGCGCCTTGCGATAGGCGTCGAGCGCCTTGCCGATCTGCTTGCCGAGACCGGCGGCAGCCCAGCCCAGATGGGTCTCCAGGATCTGCCCGACGTTCATGCGCGAGGGCACGCCCAGCGGGTTCAGCACGATGTCGGCATGGGTGCCGTCCTCGAGGAACGGCATGTCCTCCGCCGCAACGATGCGCGAGACCACGCCCTTGTTGCCGTGGCGGCCGGCCATCTTGTCGCCCGGCTGGATCTTGCGCTTCACCGCGACGAAGACCTTGACCATCTTCATCACGCCGGGCGGCAGCTCGTCACCGCGCTGCAGCTTCTCGACCTTGTCGAGGAAGCGCTGCTCAAGGCGCTTCTTCGACTCGTCGTACTGCTTCCGCATCGCCTCGATTTCGGTCATCAGGGCGTCGTCCGCCGTGGCGAACAGCCACCACTGCGAGCGCGGGAACTCGCTCATCACCTCACGGGTGATGACCGTGTCCTTCTTGAAGCCCTTGGGACCGGCAAGGCCGGTCTTGCCGGTCAGGATCTCGGCCAGACGCGCGAAGGTGTTGCGGTCGAGGATCGCCTGCTCGTCGTCGCGGTCCTTGGCGAGACGCTCGATCTCCTCGCGCTCGATCGCCTGGGCGCGCTCGTCCTTGTCGACGCCGTGGCGGTTGAACACCCGGACCTCGACGATCGTGCCCTGCACGCCCGGCGGGACACGCAGCGAGGTGTCGCGGACGTCCGAGGCCTTCTCGCCGAAGATGGCGCGCAGCAGCTTCTCTTCCGGCGTCATCGGGCTTTCGCCCTTCGGCGTGATCTTGCCGACGAGGATGTCGCCAGCCGCCACTTCCGCGCCGATATAGACGATGCCGGCTTCGTCGAGGTTCTTCAGCGCCTCTTCCGAGACGTTCGGAATGTCGCGCGTGATTTCCTCAGGGCCCAGCTTGGTGTCGCGGGCCATGACCTCGAATTCCTCGATATGGATCGAGGTGAAGATGTCGTCCGAGACGATCTTCTCCGAGAGCAGGATCGAGTCCTCGAAGTTGTAGCCGTTCCACGGCATGAACGCGACCAGCACGTTGCGGCCGAGCGCGAGCTCGCCGAACTCGGTCGACGGGCCGTCGGCGACGATGTCACCCTTCTTGATGACGTCGCCGACGCGCACCAGCGGACGCTGCGTGATGCAGGTCGACTGGTTCGAGCGCTGGAACTTCTGCAGGCGGTAGATGTCGACGCCCGGCTTGGTCGGGTCCATCTCGTCCGAAGCGCGGATGACGATACGGGTCGCGTCGACCTGATCGACGACGCCGGCGCGGCGGGCCGCGATGGCAGCGCCGGAGTCACGGGCGACCGCGGCCTCCATGCCGGTGCCGACGAACGGCGCGTCGGCGCGAACCAGCGGCACCGCCTGGCGCTGCATGTTCGAGCCCATCAGCGCGCGGTTGGCGTCGTCGTTCTCGAGGAACGGGATCAGCGCCGCGGCGACCGAGACGACCTGCTTGGGCGAGACGTCCATGAAGTCGACCTTGTCGACCGGCACGACGATGACCTCGCCGGCGCGGCGGCAGACGATCAGGTCGTCGGTCAGACGGCCTTCGTCGTCGACGACGGCGTTGGCCTGGGCGACGTTGTACTTCGCCTCCTCCATCGCCGAGAGATAGATGATCTCGTCGGTCTGCTTGCCGTCACGGATACGCCGGTACGGGCTCTCGATGAAGCCGTACTTGTTGACGCGCGCGAAAGTGGCGAGCGAGTTGATCAGGCCGATATTCGGCCCTTCCGGTGTCTCAATCGGGCAGATGCGGCCGTAATGCGTGGTGTGCACGTCGCGCACCTCGAAGCCGGCGCGCTCGCGGGTCAGGCCGCCCGGGCCAAGCGCCGAGAGACGGCGCTTGTGGGTGACCTCCGAGAGCGGGTTGGTCTGGTCCATGAACTGCGAGAGCTGCGACGAGCCGAAGAACTCGCGCACCGCAGCAGCCGCGGGCTTCGCGTTGATCAGGTCCTGCGGCATCACCGTGTCGATGTCGACCGAGGACATGCGCTCCTTGATGGCGCGCTCCATGCGCAGGAGGCCCAGGCGATACTGGTTCTCCATCAGCTCGCCGACCGAGCGCACGCGCCGGTTGCCGAGATGGTCGATGTCGTCGATCTCGCCCTTGCCGTCGCGCAGGTCGACCAGCGCCTTGACGACCGCGAAGATGTCCTCCTTGCGCAGGATGCGCACGGTGTCCTCGGCGTCGAGGTCGAGGCGCATGTTCATCTTGACGCGGCCGACGGCCGAGAGGTCGTAGCGCTCCGAGTCGAAGAACAGCGACTGGAACATGTTCTCGGCGGTCTCGAGCGTCGGCGGCTCGCCCGGACGCATCACGCGGTAGATGTCGAACAGCGCCTCTTCGCGGCGCGAGTTCTTGTCGACCTGGAGCGTGTTGCGGATATAGGGACCGACCGTGATGTGGTCGATGTCCAGCACCGGAATCTCGGTGTAGCCCTTGTTGATCAAGTCGATCAGGTTGCCCTTGACCTCGCCGGTCTTCGGGTCCGCCGCCATGCTCAGTTCTTCGCCGGCCTCGGCATGAACTTCGCCGGTGCTGGGGTCGACGAGGTCCTCGGCGATGTACTGGCCGACGAGATCCTCGTCCGTGGCGCGCAGGAACTTCAGGCCCTTGTCGGCGAGCTGGCGGGCGGTGCGCGCGACCAGCTTCTTGCCGGCCTCGATCACGACCTCGCCGGTGTCCGCGTCGATCATGTCGACGGTCGCCTTGAAGCCCTTCATGCGCTCGGCGTCGTACGGGACGCGCCAGCCCTTGTCGTCGCGGACATACTCGACGCGGTTGTAGAAGCGCTTGAGAATCTCCTCGCCGTCCATGCCGAGGGCGAACAGCAGCGAGGTGACCGGGATCTTACGCTTGCGATCGATACGGGCGTAGACGATGTCCTTGGCGTCGAACTCGATGTCGAGCCAGGAGCCGCGATACGGGATGATGCGGGCGGCGAAGAGCAGCTTGCCCGAGGAATGGGTCTTGCCCTTGTCGTGGTCGAAGAACACGCCCGGCGAACGGTGCATCTGCGAGACGATGACGCGCTCGGTGCCGTTGACGATGAAGGTGCCGTTGTCCGTCATGAGCGGCATCTCGCCCATGTAGACGTCCTGCTCCTTGATGTCCTTGACCGACTTGGCCTGGGTGTCAGGGTCGATATCGAACACGATCAGGCGCAGCGTCACCTTGAGCGGCGCCGAGAAGGTCATGCCGCGCTGGCGGCACTCGTCGACGTCGTATTTCGGCGGCTCGAAGGTGTACTTGACGAACTCCAGCAGCGACGCGCCCGAGAAGTCGCCGATCGGGAACACCGACTTGAAGACCGACTGCAGCCCTTCGTCGCCGCGGCCGCCCTTGGGTTCCTCGACCATCAGGAACTGGTCGTAGGACGCCTTCTGAACCTCGATGAGGTTCGGCATCTCCGCCACTTCCTTGAGCTTGCCGAAGAACTTGCGGACGCGCCTGCGACCCTGGAGGGAAGTTACCATCATGTTCCTCGCAATCTCGGACGGCTCACCCGGTGGTCCGGGGTATAGGCGGTCGGGCCGCCGGGTGAGCCGCTCGGCGCATCATGTCGCGCCGACATTCAAACTGGATCGACCTGACACCGCATGCGCGGGAGATCTTGAGTACGCGCCGCCCCTTCCGGAAACGACGCAACAGCCCCGGAGGCGGCGAACCGCCCCGGGACTGTCGTTGTCGACTAGATACGGACCGGCATCAGCCGGCCCGGGCTCACTTGAGCTCGACCTTGGCGCCGACGGCCTCGAGCTGCTTCTTGAGCTTCTCGGCCTCGTCCTTGCCAACGGCTTCCTTGACCGGCTTCGGAGCGGCCTCGACCAGGTCCTTGGCCTCCTTGAGGCCGAGGCCGGTGATGGCGCGGACTTCCTTGATCACCTCGATCTTCTTGTCGCCGGCGGCGGCAAGAACGACGGTGAACTCAGTCTGCTCTTCGACAGCGGCGGCGGCAGCGCCACCGGCGGCCGGGCCGGCGGAGACGGCGACGGCGGCGGCCGCCGAGACGCCCCACTTCTCTTCGAGCAACTTGGCGAGGTCAGCAGCCTCGAGAACGGTGAGCGACGAGAGTTCGTCGACGAGCTTGGCGAGATCGGCCATGGTTTAGGTTCCTGATGTAAGAGGTTCGAACGATTAAGGGTTTTCGGCTGCTCAGGCAGCGTCCTTGTCGGCATATGCCTGGAACACGCGCGCGAGCTTTGCGGCAGGCGCGGTCGAGAGCTGGGCGATCTTGGTCGCAGGGGCCTGCAGGAGGCCGAGCAACTTGGCGCGCAGTTCGTCGAGCGAGGGCATCGTGGCCAAAGCCTTGACGCCGTCGGGGTTCAGGGCGGTCGTGCCCATCGCGCCGCCGAGGATGACGAGCTTGTCGTTATCCTTGGCGAAGGCGACGGCGACCTTCGGCGCCGCGACCGGATCGCTGGAATAGGCGATCAGGGTGGGACCCGTCAGCAGGTTGCTGATGGACGCGACGTCGGTGCCTTCAAGAGCGATCTTGGCCAGCCGGTTCTTTGCGACCTTCACGGTGGCGCCATTGGCCTTCATCTCGCGACGAAGCTTCTGGAACTGGGCCACCGTCAAACCCGCATAGTGGGCCACGACAACGACCGACGTCTTCGAGAAGACATCGTTCAGTGTCGCGACGGCATCAGATTTTGCCGTTCTATCCACTGGGCTCTCTCCGGTAGGCGACAGGCTTTGAGACCCGTCGCCAGTTGCACGTGTCGCTCTCAGAAGTGACCGGTTGACACCGACCCCTCGCCGGAGCGACGCTCAGTGCCCTGTCCCCTGCCATGGCCGAAGCCGTGATCGGGCGAGATGGTTCGAACCTCGTTCGGCGCCCTTCGGCACCGGAAGAGTTCTTGCACCGTCTATGCAGGCCTCTTGGCGAAATTATGCCCTCTGGCCGGAGCCAAAGGCGCACCTGCAGTCTCAGACAGGACTGGATGCCCGGCTTTGGAGATTGCTCTCCTCGGCCAAAACACCCATTCTTCAGCGGCGAGAGCCGGATCCGATCAGGTTGGAACAACCTGATCGGTGAATCCGTCTCTCACTTTTGGTAGGAGACCGTTTTGCCGATCAGCTTGCGGCGCAAGCTGATCGGAACGGGCTCCGCCGCCAAAAAACGCGAAATGGACCTCCTCGTGCCAAGCACGCGGAAGCCCCGTCACTTATGGAAACACGGAGGAGGCTATAGACCCTCCCCCGGCTTCTGCCAAGTGGTAATCCCTGCGCTGAAGCGCAAGGCGGGGCTGCGGCCGCGATAGAAGCGGCCGCAAAGCGCTATCAGCCGCCGAGCACCGTGTTCGGCTCGATCTTGACGCCCGGACCCATGGTCGAGGAGATCGCGACACGCTGGATATAGGTGCCCTTGGCGCCGGCCGGCTTCGCCTTCGAGACCGAATCGACGAAGGCCTTGATGTTCTCGCCGAGCTTGTCGGCATCGAACGAGGCCTTGCCGACGGCGGCGTGGACGATACCGGCCTTCTCGACGCGGAACTCGACCGAGCCGCCCTTCGAGGCGGCGACGGCGGCAGTCAGGTCCATGGTGACCGTGCCGACGCGCGGGTTCGGCATCAGGCCGCGCGGGCCCAGCACCTTACCGAGACGGCCGACCAGGCCCATCATGTCCGGGGTCGCGATGCAGCGGTCGAAGTTGATTTCGCCCTTCTGCACGGTCTCGACCAGATCCTCGGCGCCGACGATGTCGGCACCGGCCTTCTTGGCCTCCTCGGCCTTGGCGCCGCGGGCGAAGACGGCGACGCGCAGCGTGCGGCCCGAGCCGTTCGGCAGGTTGCAGACGCCGCGAACCATCTGGTCGGCGTGACGCGGATCGACGCCGAGATTCATCGCGATCTCGACGGTCTCGTCGAACTTGGCGTTCGCGCGGGCCTTGACCATCGCGACGGCCTCGGCGAGCGGGTAGAGCTTGATGCGGTCAACGCCTTCACGGCCTTTGACGACGCGCTTTCCGACATGTGCCATTGTCAGTTCCCCCTCAGCCCACGACTTCCAGGCCCATGGAACGGGCCGAGCCACGGATCATCGCCACAGCCGAATCGACGCTGTCGCAGTTGAGATCGGCCATCTTCTTCTCGGCGATCTCCTTGAGCTGAGCCGACGTGACCTTGCCGACATTGCCGCCCTTGCCCGGGGTCTTCGAACCCGAGGTCAGGCCAGCAGCCTTCTTCAGCCAGTACGAGACCGGCGGCTGCTTCATCTCGAAGGTGAAGGAGCGATCCTGATACGCGGTGATGATCACCGGGATCGGCATGCCCTTCTCCATCTGCGCGGTCTTCGCATTGAAGGCCTTGCAGAATTCCATGATGTTGAGGCCGCGCTGACCGAGCGCGGGACCGATCGGCGGCGACGGATTGGCCGCGCCCGCCGGAACCTGAAGCTTCACGTAACCCGTGATCTTCTTAGCCATGATGGCTGCTCCTGTCGCTCGCCCCGGTGCCGACCGGAACGACGACGCCCCGCCCGCGAGCTGCTACCGCTCCGGATCGGGGTGTTGCAGGGCGTGGTGCGGCGTGAACCTCCGGCTGGCTGACCGGCACGCCTCCCACGCATGTGAGGGCCGCCCTATGGCACAGGGCGAACCGAAAGGAAAGCCCGGAAGCGCCCCCGCGCTGCGGACGGCGCGTCGCAGGCGAGAGCCGCTGCGCCTCGCGCGCCAGAATTCCCTCCGCATCGAGTTCCCGGATCGGCCGGTCGCGTCGCTATCCGGCCGTGATGCCCAGGTGCCACCGAGGGAACAATGACCATAAGGCGTGGTTGAATCGAGATCGGCATTGCGAACCAATTTGCCCAACGGGAGGCGACCATGCTCGTCATCTGGTTTGGTGCCCTTTTGGTTATTGCGGGCATGACCTACATGGCCATGAGGGCAATCTGGAAGGGTCCGATGAGCGGGCCGAACCGAACTCGCTCGGGTTTGCCTCGTGGCACCCTCGAACCGCCGGGGCGTGGCGGGGAGATCAGCGTCTTCGCTCTGTCACGGAACTGGCCCGGCCTACTGCTCATGGTGGTGGGCGCCATTCTCTTATTGGCGGGCGTCGTTTAGACCACTCCTCGAATCATCGGGCGGGCGGTCCGGTCAATCGACCAGACATCTCGCGAATTCGGCGCCAGGCGGCGCGAAAGGCGAGATTGAGGGGCGGCCAGCGCTCGCGGTGCCGGATGGTCGGGAAGCATAGGCTCAGCCGAGGCGGCGCGGGTGTTAACCGGTTAACGCAAGCTCAGCCGGCCTTGGCGTCCCGCGTCAGATAATCGCCGAGCGCCATCCCGATATGGATGACGACGAGCGCGATCAGCCCGAAGGCGAGCCAGGCATGGCTCGTCAGCAAGAGGTCGGCATGGCCCATCTCCTCCGGCCATATCGCTGGAAGCGAAAGGCCAAACAGCAGCTGTCGTGCCCCGAACCCGGAGGCGCCAGCCCAGCCCAGCAGCGGCACGACCAGGAGGACGAGATACAGCAGCGCGTGGACCGGCCGGCTCGCCACCCCCTTGCGCCAGCGTGCCGTGAGCTGCGCGAACAGGCGGTAGGCGATCCGGATCAGCACGAGGCCGAGCAGCAAGGCGCCCGTGGTCTTGTGGCAGAGGTAGAGCGCGTCGGCAGCCGGCCCCTCGCCGATCTGCTTCATCATCACGCCGCTGCCGAACAGCGTCAGCACCAGCGCAGCGGTCAGCCAGTGCAGGACCTGCGCGATGGCCGGCGGCGACGACGATGCTGCGCCCGCTTCCTGCTCGGACATCGCCATGCTCATGCCGCCAGCTCCTTGCGCGTGATGAAGCCCTCGACAGCCTGCCGCAGCTCCGCCGCCTGCCGGTCGAGATCGGCGGAGGCCGCCGTGACCGAGCCGGCCGTCTGGCGCCAGTTAGCCAGCGTGCCGGCGAGTTGCTCGACCTGTTCGGCGACGAGCCTGACATCGCCGGCGGTCCGCGACGTCGTCTCGCTGATCGAGCGCGAGCCGACATCCTGGCGAGCGGTCACTTCGGCGATCGAGAGCGCCGCCTTGTCGACTTTCTCGACCGAGGTCACCAGGGCGCCGATCCGCAAGGTGATGCGCTGCGCCGCGACGGTGATCTGGTTCAGCCCTGTGCGGACATCGTCGGTCGCCTCGGCGGTGCGGTGCGCGAGCTGCTTGACCTCGCCGGCGACGACCGCAAAACCCCTGCCCGCCTCGCCGGCCCGCGCCGCTTCGATGGTGGCGTTCAGTGCCAGCAGATTGGTCTGGCTGGCGACGGTTCCGATGATGTCGATGACCTGCACGATCTTGCCGACCGCATCGCTCAGCTCGACCGTGTCGGCCGTCGCCTGGTCGACCAGCGCCTTTGCGGCATCGGCGACCTCTGAGGTCCGCCAGGCCTCGCTTGCCGCCGTCGCCAGCAGCGTGGACACCTCGGCGATCGCGCCGGCGACATGATCGACATGCGAGGAGACGCGCTGCGTCGACTGCGTGGCAGCGCCGGCCCGCTCGTCGACGACACCTGAGAGCTCTGCAAATTCTCCGGCGGCCTGCGACAGCCGGGCGGCATGCTGCTCCAGCGCCTGGGCGATCGCGGCGATCCGTTCCTGGAAGGCTGCATTGCGGGCCTGGGCGGCCTCCTGGCGCGCGACTTCACCCGAAAGCGCGTCCAGTCGCGTCTGGGCGACCTCCTGTTCGGCCTGGAGCCCGCGCTGATGCGCCAGCAGGGCGCGGCCGAGCATGCCGATCTCGTCGCGCCGCATGGCGAGCTTGCCGAGCCCCCGCCCCTCTTGCCGGTTCTCGGCCAAAGCTCGCGCCATGCCGGAGATCGGGCGGACCAGCCAGTTATGCTCGAGCACCACGATGAAGACGAGGCTGAACAGCCCGAGCAGCGAGAGCAGGACCTTGTTCTGATGGGCGCTCTCGACATGATGCGACAGGCTCGCGCTCAGCCGGCCGATCTCCTCGCCGAGCCCGCGCCGCAGGGCCGAGCGCTTGTCCGCGATCACCCTGAGCTCGGCCCGGGCCGTCGCCGTGTCGGCCGTCTCGCGCATGGCGTTGGCACGCGCCGCAACCGCCTGGGTATCGGCCTGCAGCCTGCCCTCGAGCCGGGTGGCAATGTCCTCGGCCGCGATCGCGAGCACCTCGAGATCGGAAGGCTCCGCCCGATTGCCCGAGAAGATGGCGATGCTGATGCGCTCGAAGACCATGGTCGTCGCTTCGAGGCGGCGAGCGAGATCGCTCTGCGCCTCCAGGGCCTGCGTGAAGCCATGGAGCTTGCGCGAGCCGACAAGCTCGGTCGCGACATAAAGACAGGAGAGCGCGCCGAGGAGCACGCCCCACAGCGCCAAACGCTGCCCGACCGTCGCCTTGAATGTCCTGGGAAACATGCCCGCCCGCACCAAAAGCCGGCGGAACATTGCCATACACGCCTGAAGGAGGCGTTAACTACGAAATCACGCAAAAAGGGTGCCGTTTCCGGCACCCTTTGGCAGGCCGTCGCAGCGTCCAGGCGTCAGAGCTTCTCGACCTGGCTGTATTCGAGCTCGACCGGCGTGGCGCGGCCGAAGATCGAGACTGCGACCTTGAGGCGAGCGCGGGCATGGTCGACATCCTCGACGACGCCGTTGAACGAGGCGAACGGGCCGTCGGCGACCTTCACCTGCTCGCCGACCTCGAACACGATCGTCGGCTTCGGCCGCTCGATGCCCTCGGCGACCTGGCCCTTGATCCGCAGCGCCTCGTTCTCGGGAATCGGCATCGGCTTGGCCTTGTCGGCGCCGAGGAAGCCGGTGACCTTGGGCGTATTTTTGATGAGGTGGTAGACCTCGTCGGTCATCTCGCACTTCACCAGGACATAGCCTGGGAAGAACTTGCGCTCGGTGTCGACCTTGCGGCCGCGGCGGACCTCGACGACCTTCTCGGTCGGGACCAGCACTTCCTCGAACTTGTCGGAGAGGTGGCGCTGCGCCGCCTGATCCTTGATCGACTGCGCGACCTTGTTCTCGAAGTTGGAATAGGCGTGGACGATGTACCAGCGGGTGCTCACGTTATTAGCTTCCGTTCAACGAGCGCCGAGGATGAGGCCGAGACCCCAGCGGATCACCGTGTCGGTGAAGAGGAAGAACAGGCTGGACATCAGCACCATCAGCAAGACCAGGCCGGTGGTGATCAGCGTCTCGCGGCGCGAGGGCCAGGTCACCTTGGCGGCCTCGCTGCGCACCTCCTGCAGGAACTGGAAGGGATTCGTCTTCGCCATCGGGCTCGTCACCTCGGTTCCGGATCATCGCGTTTAAGCGGCGATTCGGCGGTCCTGAAAGATTCGCGGCGCGGGGCCCAGGGAGCCGCGCGCCGTCGTTAAGGGCTTCTTACAACGCGATTGCCCGCGCGCCAAGCGGTTTTGAATCGAGCGCTTCAGGGTCGCTCGGCTGCGACCAGCAGGAAGGCCGGCCGCTCGCGCTCTTTGGCCCAGTCCGGCTCGGCCGCGATCTGCTCGGGCGTCGGTCCCCATTCCTCGACATGGCGCAGGCGCAGGCCGAGCCCGATCAGCAGGTTGAGATAGGTCGCGAGCGTGCGGTGCTGCTTCATCACGCCGTCGGCCAGCCAGTCGGTGACGCGCCGGCCCTCGTCGAGATAGGCCCCGACCGGCCAGACCGGCAGGCCCGATTCATCCTGCGACCAGTTTTGATGGCGCGGCGCCGTCATGATCGGATGCTCGACCGAGAAGACAAAGCGCCCGCTTGGCTTCAGCGCCCTCTGCACGCGGCCGAAGACGACAGGCAGATCGACAAGGTAGTGAAAGGCGAGCGAGGAGTAGACGAGGTCGAAGCCCCCGGCCGCCGGCTCGTAGGTTTCGAGGTCGGCCTGCTCGAAGCGAACGCCTGTCGCGCTCGTCTCCGCCCTTGCCCGCGCCAGCATGCGCTCGGAGACATCGACGCCGACGACCTCCGCCGCCCCCTCACCGGCAGCAAAACGGCAGAACCAGCCGAACCCGCAGCCGAGATCGAGCACGCTGGCCCCGACCAGCGGCGGCAGCAAGGCGCGCAGCGCCGGCCATTCCGGTGCGCCGTCGAGCCCGCGCAGCGAACGTGGCAACTGGCTGTAATTCTGGAAGAAGCCGGCGTCGTCGTAGATGTTCTGTGTCATCGCAGCACGGACGGACGGCTGGCAGGGGCGGTAGGGCTCGAACCTACGACACCCGGTTTTGGAGACCGGTACTCTACCAACTGAGCTACACCCCTGTAGCGTCGGTTGCTTAGCCCGAACCTCGCCGGCTTTTCAAGTCGAAATCGCAACCGTCTCGTTCGAAGTTGACTCAGATCCTCAGCCGCACACGGCAAGGCCGTGCAACTTCAGCATAATTCGCTGAAGGCAGCTCGCGAAAGAGTTGGCTCTGGAAGCGCCCGCACAACGATAAGGGGCGGCGTGACCGCCGCCCTTCCGAACAACGGCCCCGGTTGGTCGCTTACTTCGGCAGCCGGCCGATGATCTTCTGCTTGCCGTCGACGACCTCCGCCAGGAAGCTCTCGCGCTGGACATCGCCCTTCTCGTCGAAGGTCGTCTCCATCAGGATGCCGGGCTCCTCTTCCGGCTTGATCGTGGCGCCATGCAGCGTCGCCGCGATCTTGGTCGGCTCGAACTTGCCGAGCTTCTCGGTCGCCCATTTCACCGCATGGACGGCCATGTAGCCCTTGATGCCGTTATGGTCGGGCATGAATTTGAAGCGTGCCTCGAAGCGCTTGCCGAACTCCTGCAAGGCCGGGATCGGCGCATCGATGGTCTGGCCGACATGGCCGCGCACGCCTTCTGCCGCCTTGCCGGCGAGCTCGATCACCTTCTGGCTCAGGATCGTGGTCTCGCCGATCACCGGCTTGCCGACATTCTGGTCGCGCATCGCCACCAGCAGCCGGGCGCTCTCCTCCTCGTTCAGATAGACGAAGACGGCGTCGGCATTGGCATTCTTGATCTTGATCGCATCGGCGGCGAAATCGGCCTGGCCCTGCTCGGTCGAGAGGTCGACCGAGACCGCGATGCCGCGGCTCTTCAGTTCCTTGAGGATGGCTTCGTGCCCGCCCTTGCCGAAGTCGTTGTTGACCCAGACGACCGCGACCGACTTCGCCTTGACCTCGTCCTTGAGATAGGCAGCGATCTTAGGCATCGCCGCCGACTGGCTGAGCGAGGTCCGGAAGATGAAGGGGTTGCCCTGGGCGGTGTAGGCCGTGCCGTCACCCGCCGCGAGCTGGGCGATCTCGGCCCGCTGCGCGATCTGCATCGAGGCCATGATCGAGCCGGTATAGACCGGCCCCAGCACCGCATGTGTGCCCTCGTCGATCGCGCGCTGCACGGCGGCGCGGGCATTGGCCGGGTTGGTCTGCGTGTCATAGGCGACGAAGTCGATCTTGCGGCCGAGAATGCCGCCCTTGGCGTTGATCTCCTCGATCGCCAGCTCGATGCCGCTCTTCCAGTTGGTGCCGGCGGTCGCCCCTGGTCCGGAGAGCTCGGCGATGGTGACGAGCTTCACCTTGTCCTGTGCCGCCACCGGCGTCGCAGCCAACGCGAGCGCCAGGGCCGCAGCTTTAAGAGCACAATTCATGACGCCTCCTCCCGAGGTTCGATGGGCCGTTTGCGGCTCTCATCCGAAAGCATAATCTCTAGGACACTGTATGCAAGTTCATTTGATCGCCCGGGGGCTCCCTGTCGCGGCGGCGCGTCAGGCCGGAACGTCGCCGCGACGCAGCACATCGGCATAGGCGTCCCAGGCCCGCATGATGTGCCGGTGCAGGATGGCGTCGAGATCGGCCAGACGACCTGCGGCAAAGGTTTCGACCATCAGGCGATGCTCGGCCATGGAGCGCTCCTGCTCGCCTTCCAGCGGCACCGAAAGATGCGTGCGCAGCGCCGCAACGCGGCCGGAGACGCCGCGATAGGCGTTGGCGAGATAGCGGTTTCCGCAATGCTGGAAGAAGACTTCGTGAAAATCGGTGTCGGCGCGGGCATAATCGTGGCGCGTGCCGCCCGCCAGCGCCGCCTCCATCGCTGCGAGCCCATTGTTCATCGCGGCGAGCGCTGCCACGCGCCCCTTGGCCATGCATTCGCGCAGGGCCTGCGTCTCCAGCATGAAACGGAAGACGCAGAGCTCGGCGACGTCCTCCTCGGTCGGCGCGAAGACGAAGGTGCCCTTCTTCGGCACGATCGTCACCAGTCCCTGCAACTGCAGCCGCGCCAGCGCCTCGCGCACCGGCGTGCGGCTGACCCCCAGCGCCTCGCTCAGCGCTTCCTCCGACAGGCTCTCGCCGAAGCCCATCTCGGCGTCGACGATCGCATTGCGTAGGCGTTCCTCAACGATCGTGACCAGGGATTTCGGCTGTTCGACCTTGAGATCAGGCATAGTGCTCGCGCCCCAGGAAAGCCTCGTAGCTCGGCAGGTCGAGCATGGTGGGCTCCAGCGCCCGCGTCGTGCCGGAGCGCTTCAGCTCACGCGCGAAGGCCGCCATCATATGGGCGTAGGCCAGGGTCGACGACACCGGATAGCTCAGCACCTTGAAGCCGAGGCGCCCGAAATCCTCGGCGGTCAGCGACGGCACCCTGCCCTCGACATAGTTGAACATCAGCGGCGCCTCGATCTCGCGCAGCGCCCGCTTCATCTCGTCCTCGGATTGCAGCATTTCGAGCAGCACGAGATCGGCGCCGGCCTGCGCATAGGCCTTGCCGCGCGCGATCGCCTCGTCGAGGCCGAGCGGCAAACGCGCATCCGAGCGGCCGATGATCAGGAAGTCGGGATCGCGCCTCGTCGCCACGGCGATGCGGATCTTCTCGGCCTGCTCCTCGCGCGTGACCAGAGCGAGCCCCGCCATGGCGCCGCAGCGCTTGGGCGTGACCTGGTCCTCGAGATGGATCGCGGCGACGCCGGCGGCCTCGTATTCGGCCACGGTCCGGGCGACGTTGTTGAGATTGCCGTAGCCGGTATCGGCGTCGGCGATCAGCGGCACCTTGATCGCGGCAGCCAGCGCCCGGCCGCGCGCCACCATCTCGGTCATGGTCAGGAGGCCGATATCGGGCGCGCCGATCAGGCTGGCGGAAAGACCGTTGCCGGTCATGTAGATCGCCTCGAACCCGGCCTGCTCGAGCGCCCGCGCGCCGATGGCGTCATGGCAGCCGGGCGCGACCACGAGGCCGGGCTGGCGCAGCCTGTCGGCGAGCGAATGGCGGGGACTCATCGCGTTTCTCCAGTCCGTATGCAAGATACAGGAAGCTGGCACGGCGCGCTCTGCGACGCCAGTCCCGAACTCGGTTCGCGGACGGGCTGGCGTCAGAATCGAAAAGGGCGGCGTTGCCGCCGCCCCTTCCCCAGTTTCGGACTGAGCCCGAAGCGTTACGCGATGATGGTTGCGACGACGCCTGCACCGCAAAGTCTGCGGTTTCCGCGGACGTCGTTGTCGCTTCGATCAAGCAATGATCGTAGCGACGACGCCGGCACCGACGGTGCGTCCGCCTTCGCGGATGGCGAAGCGCAGCTTCTCTTCCATCGCGATCGGCACGATCAGGTGCACTTCCATGGCGATGTTGTCGCCAGGCATCACCATCTCGGTGCCCTCGGGCAGGTGCACCACGCCGGTCACGTCCGTCGTGCGGAAGTAGAACTGCGGGCGGTAGTTGGTGAAGAACGGGGTGTGGCGGCCGCCCTCCTCCTTGGTCAGGATGTAGGCCTCGGCCTTGAACTTGGTGTGCGGCTTCACCGAACCCGGCTTGCACAGCACCTGGCCGCGCTCGACGTCCTCGCGCTTGATGCCGCGCAGCAGCGCGCCGATGTTGTCGCCGGCCTGGCCCTGGTCGAGCAGCTTGCGGAACATCTCGACGCCGGTCACCGTCGTCTTGACCGTGTCCTTCAGGCCGACGATCTCGATTTCCTCGCCGACCTTGACGATGCCGCGCTCGACGCGGCCGGTCACCACCGTGCCGCGGCCCGAGATCGAGAACACGTCCTCGACCGGCATCAGGAAGGGCTGGTCGATCGGCCGCTCCGGCTGCGGGATGTAGGCGTCGACCGTCTTCATCAGCTCGAGCACCGCATCATGCCCGATCGCCGGGGTGACGCCGTCCAGCGCCGCCTTGGCCGAGCCCTTGGTGATCGGGATGTCGTCGCCCGGGAAGTCGTATTTCGACAGAAGCTCGCGGATCTCCATCTCGACCAGCTCGAGCAGCTCGGCGTCGTCGACGAGATCGACCTTGTTCATGAACACCACCAGCGCCGGAACGCCGACCTGGCGCGCCAAGAGGATGTGCTCGCGGGTCTGCGGCATCGGGCCGTCGGCCGCCGACACCACCAGGATCGCGCCGTCCATCTGCGCCGCGCCGGTGATCATGTTCTTCACATAGTCGGCGTGGCCGGGGCAGTCGACGTGGGCATAGTGGCGGGCCGCCGTCTCGTACTCGACGTGCGCCGTCGAGATCGTGATCCCGCGCGCCTTCTCTTCCGGCGCCTTGTCGATCTGGTCATACGCCGTGAACGACGCGCCGCCAGACTCCGCCAGAACCTTCGTGATCGCAGCCGTCAACGACGTCTTGCCATGGTCAACGTGACCAATCGTGCCGATGTTGCAGTGCGGCTTCGTCCGAGCAAACTTCTCTTTGGCCATGTCACCTTGTTCCTGACGATGCCCGCGCAGGGCCGGAAAAACGCGGTCGCATTAGGGCGTTTTGGGGCGAAGCGCAAGCTGGCAGAGCCTGCAGCGGCACTTCCATGTGCCTGACGGCATCCGCGCCGGCTAGCGCACGACCTCGAGCCCGCCCTTCGTCAGGCGGAAGAGCTGCTTGCTGACCGGGAATCCATCATCCTTCATCGCGGCGATCGCTCGCAAAGCCGCTACGGCTTTCGGGTCGTCGCCGTCGCCGAAGGCGAGCACGCTGCGCCCCGGCATGGCGATCACGACCGTCTTCGGCAGATCGGGAATGTCCTTCCATGGATTCGGCAGCAGAAGGAGCGAGACATTGTAGTCGGGCGGGTTGAAGTCGAAGGCGCGGACCAAACCGTGATCGTGGATCTCAAACCGCTTGGCGCGCCGCTCGAGATTGGCGAGCGCCGCCTCGAACACCTGCGCATCGCTCATGCCATAGCGCCGCCCTTCCCCGACCGGGACGAAGCGGGTGATCCGCGGCAGATCGAGCGCCGGCACGACGATGACGTCGCCGGCAAGCGGCAGGTGAAGCAGCTTGCCGTCAGGCACGCCCTGCTTGCGAGCCAGCGCCGCGAAGTCGTCGACATATGAGCGGTTCTTGAGAACGGGCAGCAGCGCATCGCGGAAACGAGCGATCTCCGCCGGGCTGGGCTTGCTCGGATCTCCGCTGGCCGCGACGCGGTCGAGCTTCTGCAACAGACTGTCGAAAGCCTTTTGCCGGCGGCTCGCATCGGGCTCCCTGTTGAGCTGGGCCGACAGGCTCGCCAACCCGAAGCGCATCTCTGTGCCGCCGGCGATGACGACGAAGTCACCGGCATCGACGCGCGCGCCACTGATGCCGGCCCGGCCGCGACTGGCCGCCTGCAGCAGCGCCGCCAGTTCCGCCTCGCTGACCGGGCGTGCCTCGTTCAGCCGCGCGCGATCCAATGCTGCCGCGGACACGATGAAGCCCGCCAGGCAAACCAATGCCAGCACGAACACACGCAACGCTCTGCCCATAACGACCCCACCCTTACGTCACGAGCAGATGCTCGCACACAACCTGGGCGAGAACAATGACGTAACGGCACTCGCCGTATAATGGGCTGGTGCGCGATGCCAACCGTGGCGTAAGAGCGGGTTCTCTACCGGCTCCAGGAACACGTCATGACCGAACCCAAGCCCGGCCCGCGCATCGCCATCACCTATTGCAGCATGTGCAACTGGCTGCTCCGCTCCGCCTGGATGGCGCAGGAGCTGCTGCAGACCTTCGGCCAGGATCTCGGCGAGGTCGTGCTGATCCCGCGCACCGGCGGCATCTTCCAGATCCATTATGACGGCGAACTGATCTGGGACCGTACCGTCGATGGCGGCTTCCCCGATGTGAAGCAGCTCAAGCAGCGCGTGCGCGACCGGCTCGACCCCGAGCGCGATCTCGGCCACCTCGACGACCACAAGAAGAAGCTCGTGCAGGGCTGATCAGCCCTGCACCTGGCATCGTCCCGAAGGCGACCCGGAGGCCTTCTCGAAAGTCGCTCCGGCGAGTCGGCTGGCGGTGTTTTCGAGAACCGGAGCGTAGCGGACATCGGTCCGTGAGCACCGGAAGCGCAGAGAACGCCGTCAGACGGCCGTTGGAGTAGAGTTTCGGGACGGCCTCAGATGCCGCCGCCGCAATCGCCGGCTAGGATCTGGTCCATCGAGCGCGACGGCTCGGCGCAGCCGGCCTCGCCGACCACCTTGGCCGGCACGCCGGCGACCGTGGTGTTGCGCGGCACCGCCGCGAGCACGACCGAGCCGGCGGCGACGCGGGCGCATTGCCCGACCTCGATATTCCCGAGGATCTTGGCGCCGGCGCCGATCAGCACGCCCTTGCGGATCTTGGGATGGCGATCGCCGCCCTGCTTGCCGGTGCCGCCCAGCGTCACATCCTGCAGCATCGAGACATTGTCCTCGATCACCGTGGTCTCGCCGACGACGAGGCCGGTGGCATGGTCGAGGAAGACGCCCTTGCCGATCTTGGCGGCCGGGTTGATGTCTGTCTGGAACACCTCCGACGAGCGGCTCTGCAGATAGAGCGCGAAGTCGCGCCGGTCCTGCCGCCAGAGCCAATTGGCCAGGCGGTGCGTCTGCAGCGCGTGGAAGCCCTTGAAATAGAGCACCGGCTCGATCAGCCGGTAGCAGGCGGGGTCGCGGTCGAGCACGGCGACGACATCGGCGCGGATGCCCTGCCCGATCTCGGGATCGGCAGCGATCGCCTCGTCGAAGGCCTGCGCGATCAGCTCGGCCGGCACGGCGCCATGGCCGAGGCGCGCCGCGATGCGATGGCCCACCGCCGCCTCGAAGCTAGGCTGGTTCGCGATCGTCGCCAGGATGAAGCTCGCCATCGCCGGCTCGCTCGCGATCGCCAGCTCCGCCTCGTTGCGCAGCCGCGACCAGACCGGGTCGACGCGGTCGAGGCCGGTCGCGGGATCGCGAATCTCGATGTTCGGGCGCCCGGATGGCATGGCGTTCTCCGCTGCGGTTCGCTCGTAGATCATCTAGAGCCGGATCCGATCAGATTGACTCAATCTGATCGGTGAATCCGTCTCTAAGCTAAAGATAGAGACCGTTTTACCGATCCGCTTGCATAGCAAGCGGATCGGAACGGGCTCTAGCACGATCAGGTCGTGCCGGAGCACATGGCTCCGCCTTCTAGCTGAATCAAGCGGTGAAGAACAAGAATCGATTTGCGAGGCAAGTGTCGCAAGCTGTTGCCGTAGAATAATATTCTACCTGAGGAGAACTTTATTCTACGGCCGCCGCGCCAGGAACTCGACGACTGCCTGCTTGTGCGTGCGATCCCCGACCGCGAGATTGTGATCGCGCCCTTCGATGGCGAAGCTTTCGGCGCCCGGGATCAAGGCCGCCAGCTCCGGGCCGGAGCCGGAGACGTCGTCCCTGGTGCCGACGCTGACCAAAGTCGGCACGGCGATGCGGCCGACATCCTCGACCGAGAGCGTCTGCCGCGTGCCGCGTATGCACGCTGCAAGCGCCCGCAGATCACTGCCGGTGTTCTCGGCAAAGGCGCGGAACATCCGCTGCATCGGATCGGTCAGGTCGGCGAGTGAGGGCGCCTCCATGGCGTCGGCGATACCGAGCGGCAGGCCGACGCCTTCGACCAGATGGATGCCGAGTCCCCCTAACAGCAGCGAACGAACGCGCTCAGGATGGGCCAGCGTCAGATGCGACGCGATGCGCGCGCCCATCGAATAGCCCATGATGTCGGCACGCTCGATCGAGAGATGGTCCATCAGCCGGCGCGCATCCTCGGCCATGATGTTGGAGTGATAGGCTTCGGGATCGTAGAGCTTCTGGCTCCGACCATGACCGCGATTGTCGTAGAGCACGACGCGCCGGCCGGCATGGGTCAGCGTCTTGGTCCACTGCGTGTTGACCCAGTTCACCGCATGGCTCGAGGCGAAGCCGTGGATCAGCACGATCGGATCGCCGGAACCCTCGCCGGTTGGGGCGAGATCGAGATAGGCGATGGCCACGCCGTCGGAATCGAATGTCTGCATCTGCCCTGCTGCCGGCTGCCTTTGATCTTTGGGCTGGTCTGCCATGCCGGCGCGGCTTTGGGTAGCATCCTCGCCGGCATGCCGGTGCCCGCCACCCCTTTCCGCATTGCCGCGCGCCGCTTATGACGAAGCCATGAGCGAACAAGCGCAACCTTCGGCCGGCGGCCGTATCGAACTGGTCGATCTGGCCCGCGGCATCGCGCTCCTGGCGATGTTCGTCTACCATTTCGCCTATGATCTCTCCTATTTCCGGCTGATCGGCGTCGATGTCGTCAGCGATCCCGGCTGGCGCGCCTTCGCCCGGCTGATCGCCGGCTCCTTCCTGGCGATCGTCGGCTTCAGCCTGGTGCTGGCGACACGCAAGGGCTTCGACCGCGGCAATTATCTGCGCCGTCTCGCCCTCGTCGCCTGCGCGGCGATCCTGGTCACCTCCGCGACCTGGTTCGCCCTGCCGCAGATCTTCATCTTCTTCGGCATTCTGCATCATATCGCGCTGGCGAGCGTGCTGGCCCTGCCCTTCCTGTTCCTGCCGACGCTGATCATCGCGCTCACGGCTGTCGTCGTCTTCGCCCTGCCCTTCATCCTGGGCGACGGCGTGTTCACGCAGGACTGGCTGTCCTTTCTCGGCTTCGGCCCCTGGCCGCTCACCGCCGATTTCGTGCCGGTCTTCCCCTGGTTCGGCTGCGTCCTCGCCGGCATGGCGCTGGCGCGGATCGCTCTCCCGAAAACACAGGAGAGCGGCTGGGCAAGCTGGCGGGCGACATCCGCCCCGACCCGGCTCATCGTCCTGGGCGGCCGCAACAGCCTGTTCGTCTATCTCGTCCACCAGCCGCTCTTCATCGGCGCGCTCTTCCTGTTCATGCAGGCGACCGGCCCGAAACTGCCCGATGCGGAGGCGGTCACCTTCCTCACCTCCTGCCAACGCTCCTGCACGGCGACAGGCACGCCGAAGGACATCTGCGAGCGCGTCTGCGGCTGCTCGATGGACGGGCTCAAGCAGGCCAATCTCTGGGTCAAGGCGCTTGCCGACGCGCTGAGCCCGGCGGAAACCGAGCGGGCGCGCGAGATCGGCATGACCTGCGCCCGCCAGCCCTGATCGCCTCGCCGCCCGCAGCGGCGACAGGTCACGGCAGCATCGATGTCGATCTGTCTCACGCGCGCTGGCGCGGCCTGCGGCGAACGATTATGGTGCCGCCGAATTTACAAGGACGAGACCAGCCATGGCCGATCACGGCACCCCGCATTTCCACAATGATCCCGGCGTCGCCGTGATCCATGTCGGCGCGCGCGAGTTCATGTGCATCGGCGCCAAGCCGCCCTTCGATCACCCGCACGTCTTCCTCGACATGGGCTCCGACGACGAGATCGTCTGCCCCTATTGCTCGACGCTGTTCAAATACGAGCCCTCGCTCGGCCACGGCCATTGCAAGCCGGCCGAGTGCGAATACCACGACACCGCCGCCAAAGCGGCGTGAGGACGTCCTGCCGGGGGCGCGGCAGGACATGACATTATGGCCAACCTCCCGATCCTCATCGCAGGCGCCGGCATCGGCGGCTTGACCGCCGCGATCGCGCTCGCCCGCCGCGGCATCCCCGTCACCATCGCCGAGAAGCGCACCCGTTTCGACGAGGCCGGCGCCGGCATCCAGGTCTCGCCCAATGCCGGGCGCGTGCTCGAATCGCTCGATCTCGGCCTCGCTCTGCGCCGCGCCGCGATCCGGCCCGAGGCGCTGGCGATCGGCCATTGGGGCGGCGGCAAGCCTTTGCTCGCCATGCCGTTCGCCCCGCCGGTCGAGGGCGCGACCCCGTCGCGCTCGCTGAAGCGCGCCGATCTGCACCAGCTCCTGCTCGATTCGGCCCGGACCCTGCCGAACATCCGCTGGATCATCGGCCGCGGCCTCGTCGACGCGCATGAAACCGAGGGCGGCGTCACGGTCACGCTCGGCAGCGAGAGCGGCGGGGCCGAGACGGTCGAGGCCATGGCCCTGATCGGCGCCGACGGCCTCTGGTCGCGCGCCCGCGCCCTCGTCGGAGATACGGGCGAGCCCGGCTTCACCGGCTGGGAAGCCTGGCGCTCGCTGATCCCCGCGGAAGGGTTATCAGAGGCACTGCGCCGCTCCGCCGTGGCGCTGCATCTCGGCCGCGCCCGCCATGCGGTGCATTACCCCGTCTCGGGCGGCAAGGAGATCAACCTCGTCCTGATCCGCGCCGCGCGCGAGGCGCGGCCCGGTTGGTCGCGGGAGGGCGAGGCTTCGCAATTGACCGAAATCGCCGGCAATGCCGGACCCGGCTTGCGCGAATTGATCGAGCGCGCGCCGAGCTGGCGGATCTGGTCGCTCTACGACCGCGCCCCTGCCCGGATGGCGAAGGGCCGCATCGCTTTGCTCGGCGACGCAGCCCACCCGATCCTGCCCTTCCTGGCCCAGGGCGCGGCGCTCGCTATCGAGGACGCCGCCGTGCTGGCGCATGAGCTCGCCACGCGGCTGGCGACTGATGGGACTGCGGCCGTGCCAGCAGCGCTGGCGGCCTATGCCAAGGCGCGTTCCGAACGTGCGGCGCGCGTCCAGCAGGCCAGCCGCAAGAACGGCGAGGCCTACCATCTCGGCCGGCCATGGAGCTATGCGCGCGACTTCGCCATGCGCCGCATGGGTCCGAGCGGGATGCGCCAGCGCCACGCTTGGATCTATGACTGGCGCGCGCCATCCTGACGAAATCGTCATCGCCTCGCTTCGGCTGATCTCGTCAACGCCGCATTCGCTTCCTAGATTATCCGCGGGTGACACGAAACGAAACGAGCCATGATCCGCATCGACCTCAACAATGCCGCCAGCGCCCGTCTGGGCCGCTTGCCCCGCTGGGCGAGCTGGCTGGTCATGGCCGGTGCCTTCGTCGTCGGGGTGCTGATTTTCCTGGTCGCGGCGAGCCTGGCGCTGATCCTCGTGCCGCTGGTGATCGCCGGCGGCGCCTTCGCCACCTGGCAATTGCGCCGCCGCATGCGCGCCGCCGGCATCGACCCGCAGAACCCGTTCGAGCGTAGGCAGCCCGATACCGCCCGCGGCGAGATCGTCGACGCCGAGTACCGCGTGATCGAGCCGGCTGAGAAACGCTAACACTCATCATCTCCTTCCGTCATTCCGGACAAGCGCCGAAGGCGCGTAGCTCCGGAATCCATCGAAGGGCGTCTCGCTCTATGATGGATTCCGGCGCTCCGCTTCGCTACGGCCGGAATGACGGAGAGAATGTAACAGCGCGCAGCCTGCCTTAGGCGCGGGCCGCCAATTCGGCCCGCAATCGGGCATTCTCCATCTCGAGCTCCTCCAGGCGCTGCCGCACCGGTGCGAGCGCCGGCGCCAGCTCAGCCTCGCTGAAGCGCGGCGTGATGTGCTGCGGGCAGTTCCAGTCGAAGGCCTCGACTGCGATGGTCATGCCGCGCTCCGGCACCGCGCGATAGCCCGGCACGATCAGGCGCTGGGCCAATTCCGGCTCGGCGGCGAGATCGTGGAAGCGCGCCCGACCGAAGATCTTCAATCGCGCCCGGTGGCCATAATCCATCAGGAACAGGCAGAGCCGGTCGTCGGCCGAGAGATTGCCGAGGCTCAAGTATTGCCGGTTGCCGCGCAGGTCGGCGAAGCCGAGCGTCGTCTCGTCGAGCACCCGCAGGAAGCCGGGCGGGCCTCCGCGATGCTGCAGATAGGGCCAGCCGGTTTCCGACATGCTCGCAAGGTAGAAGGAATCGCGCACCGCGATGAAGCCGGCCTCGGCCTCGCCGAGCCGGTCGTTATGCGGCTCACCCTCCTCCTGCCTTGCATAGGCGCGCCGGCTGCCCTGCGCCTCCTGCGTCGCCTTCACAGCCGGTGTCGTCGCGATCTCAAGGAAACGATGGGTCATCTTGCGGGCCTCCGCCCGTCGAGATGACCATTTCATCACCACATCGCAATCACCGCGGCCGACAGTTCAGAATTCCGGCGAATGGAACAATCGGATCAAGGGAGCAGCCGCGACACGATACCCTCGAAGGGCGTTCCGATCCCCTGTGGCAGCAGTTGGACCGACGAGCCCGAAATCCAGACCTCGAAACAATCCTCCTGAGCACCTTCGGCACGCCAGCACAGGCTGTCGTCGCTGACACGCCAGCGCAGATCCTGTCGCCGGCTCATCGCATAGCCGACAACACCTCCGTCGGGCCTGAAGCTGTAGCGCCAGTGGACCCCATCGCTGTATTCCTTGCCGGCCAGCAGCCGTTCGATCGCGGTGCCGCGAATGCGCTTCGCCTCCGACTGTTGCGCTTGTGCCTGAGCGCAGAGACTGGCCACGATCAGCGCGGCCAGTCCCGTCCTTCTCGAATTCGCGCTCATCTCAGCCTCCCGTGAGCCGAACCAGCACGACTCCCGCAGCAGCGCAGGCGGCCAGCACCGGGATCATCCCGAACTTGAAGCGTAGCAGCGCGATCATCGCCGCTACCGCGAGTACGGCCGCGCGCCAGTCGAGTGAAGCCAGCACCGGCAGGTCCGGCGCGAATGGCCCAAATACCACCGGCTGCACTGTGCCGAACAGCACATGCAGACCGAACCAGAGTGCGAGATTGGCGATGACTCCGACGACCGCGGCGGTGATCGCCGTCAGCGCCGCCGAGAGCGCCTTGTTGCCACGTAGGGCCTCGATGTAAGGCGCGCCAAGGAAGATCCAGAGGAAGCAGGGCGCGAAGGTGACCCAGACGGTCAAGAGCCCGCCAAGGCTGCCGGCGACGAGCGGATCGAGCCCGCCATGTCCGCGCCAGGCAGCGAGGAAGCCGACGAATTGCAGCACCAGGATCAACGGCCCGGGCGTCGTCTCGGCAAGGCCGAGCCCATCGACCATCTCGCCGGCGGCGAGCCAGCCATAGGTCTCGACCGCCGCCTGCGCGACATAGGCCAGCACGGCATAGGCGCCGCCGAAGGTGACGACCGCCATGGCGCTGAAGAAGCCGCCGATCTGGGTGAAGGCGTTGCCGCTGCCGAGAAGCACCCAGAGCAGCACGACGGGTCCGAGCCAGAGCGGCAGCCAGACCGCCAGCACCTTGAGCGCCCTCCCCGCCGAGGGCTCGGCATGGGTGAGCTCGCCGCGCTCGAACATCAGGTCGACGACGCCCTTGAACTCCGGCGCGCCGTCCTTGCCGGCATGGCCACCGCCGCCGAACAGTGCCGGCGCCCAGCGATGGCCGAGCCAGCCGATCAGCCCCGCGCATATGATGACGAGCGGGAACGGCGCCTTGAGCAGGAAGAGCGCGAGGAAGGCAGCGACCGCGATCGCGATCATCGCCCGATTCTTCAGCGCCCGCTTGCTGATCCTGAGGCCCGCCTCGATCACGACGGCGAGCACCGCCGCTTTCACGCCAAAGAACAGCGCATCGACCAGTGGAACCTGGCGGTAGAGCACGTAAAGCAGGCTCAGGCCCCACATCACCAGCGCGCCGGGCAGGATGAAGAGCAGGCCGGCGATCAGCCCGCCGATGGTCCGGTGCATCAGCCAGCCGATATAGATGGCGAGCTGCTGCGCCTCCGGGCCCGGCAGCAGCATGCAGTAGTTGAGCGCATGCAGGAACCGGCGCTCGCCGATCCAGCGGCGCTCGTCGACCAGCTCCTTGTGCATCAGGGCGATCTGCCCGGCCGGCCCCCCGAAGGAGAGCAGGCCGATCTTCAGCCAGACCCGCGTCGCCTCGGCGAGGGAGGGTGTGGCGGGGGCGGCGATGGCCGCCCCTTCATTCGTCACGATCGTCATCGTCCGTCCTCAGTTCTTCACCGGCACGGACGGCCAGTTATGGGTTTCCTCGGTCGCATCCCGGCACCAGCGGTAGAACGCGTCGTAGAGCAGCATGCCGGCGTCGAGCTGTGCCAGGTCGTCGCGATACATCCGTGACAGGCCGAGCGAGGCGGCGAGGAAACCGGCCGCCTCCGGCACGAGATCGAGCCGCGCCGTATCGGCCGCCCTGACGATCGTGGCGAGCTGGTCGAGCGCTGGCGAGGACAACCCGAATTCCTCGATCATGATGTCGAAGCTGCAGCGCTCGCCGCGATGGCTCCAGAACACGCCGTCAATGTCGAACGGCGTCACCCCGAAGCGGTCCGCGACGTCCGGAACCTCCGAAGCCGAGACGAAGAGAAAGACCGCGTGACGATCGACGAAGCGGCGAATCAGCCAAGGACAGGCGATGCGGTCGACCTTGGGCCGCGCCCGCGTCACCCAGAGCGTGCGCCCGGCGGGGTCGCGCTTTGGCAGCTTGCCCGTCTCGACCAGGAGCCCGCCCGCCTCGCGCCAGGCCTCGAAGCCGCCGGTGAGGTTTTCCGCCTCGACACCCTCATGCCGCAGCCAGGCGGCGACGCCCTCGCTGAGTTTCTGCCCTCTCTGGCAGATGACGACGACCTTGCGGCCGGCATAGGCGCCGGCCCAGGCGGCGACGTCGCGATGGCTGCGGCGCTCGCTCGCCGGCAGCAGGCGCGAATCGGCGGCGATATCCTCGTCGATACGGACATCGATCAGAACCGGCGCATCGGGCAGACCGACGAGCCGCGACAATTGCGCAGATGTGATCTGGATATTGGAAGACATGAGCGTCCATCCTTGAGCTAAGGAAAGTGGACGCGATCCTTGGGCTGACGCCTCACGGGGCGGTCGCGAATGGCCCCTGCGGGAAGCTTACATCATTTGCCCTGAGCGGCGTCAACCGCCATCGCCGTCATGCTCGCCCTTGTGGCACGGCTGCCAGGTTGATTTTGCCGCCTGCGCCGAAAAGCTCGAGAAAGATTTTCAGCAAGTGGCAACGGGCGGGGCAAGCTCGGGGAACCCCTCTCCCGGATGGGAGAGGGGTAGGGGTGAGGGACCGCCGCTAATTGCTAGGGCGATACGGCGCCGTTGCGCCCTCTTTGGATAGGGCAGGCCCTCATCCCTGCCCTTCTCCTACACGGGAGAAGGGTTCCCCGCGCCCTTCATTCGCGTGCGGCCCTTCCCTCAATCCACCCGGCTGACCAGCAGCTTGTCGATCCGCCTGCCGTCGAGGTCGACCACCTCGAAGCGCCAATGGCCCTTCTCGAAGCTCTCGCCGACATTGGGCAGCCGGTTCATCTCGGCCAGCACGAAGCCGGCGACGGTCTGGTAATCGGCATCGCGCGGCACATGGATGCCGAGCTCATGCGAGAACTCGTCGACCTGCATCCATCCGGCGACCAGGAAAGAACCGTCGGCGCGCGTGACGATCGCCGGCTCCTCTTCGCCCTCGTCCTGGAACACGCCGGTGATCGCCTCGAGCACGTCGCTCGAGGTGATGATACCCTCGAAATGGCCGTACTCGTCGAAGACCAGCGCGAGATGGACGTTGGAAGCGCGGATGGCGCGCAGCACGTCGAGAGCGCTGCTGGTGTCGAGCACCACCGGCGCCTCATGCACGAGGCTGCGCAGGTCGCGGCCATCGCCGTCCGAGAGTGCGTCGAACATGGCCTTGACGGTGACCACGCCGATGATGGCATCAGCCTCGCCATCCTGCACCGGCAGGCGCGAGCGCTTGGTGGCGCGGACCTGAGCCTTGATCTCGTCAGTCGAGTCGGCGAGGTCGATGACCTCGACCTCGCGCCGCGGCGTCATCAGAGCCCGGGCCGAGCGGTCGGCGAAACGCATCACGCCCGAGATCATCTCGCGCTCGTCGCGCTCCAGCACGCCGGCGTTCTCGGCTTCGGCGATGATGGTGCGGACCTCTTCCTCGGTGACCGTCTCCTCCGGCTCGCCTTTCTGGCCGAGTAGCGCCAGCACGAGCTTGCCCGAAACGTCGAGCAGCCAGACCAGCGGCGAGCCGATCCTGGCGAGGAACGCCATCGCCGGCGCAACCTTCGCTGCAACGCGCTCGGGGTCGCGCAACGCGATCTGCTTGGGCACCAGTTCGCCGATGATCAGCGAGAGATAAGTGATGAGGACGACGACGGTACCGACGCCGAGCGCGTCGGCAGCGGTATTCGATAACCCGTGCGTGCCGAGCCATTCCGACAGGCGCGCGCCGAGCGTCGCGCCCGAGAAGGCGCCGGAGAGCACGCCGACCAGCGTGATGCCGATCTGTACGGTCGAGAGGAAGCGACCCGGATTCTCGGCGAGCTTGATCGCCTTCGCGGCCCCTCTGCTGCCTTGATCGCTGAGGACTTTGAGCCGTGCCGGCCGGGACGAAACGACCGCGAGTTCCGACATGGCGAGCACACCGTTGATGACGGTGAGGACGACGACGATCAATATCTCGGTTAACAAAACCGGCTCGGGAACTGCAGGGCCGCACTCTGTATCGGTCTGCTTCTGAGCCGCTTATAACGCATTGACGGCCGAACGCGATGGGAGAAGACGATGCCCCAGGACGATCTCCATCACCGCGATCCCCGCCAGCTCGCTCCGGCGACGCAGCGCAACCGCGAGCCGATCCTCGCGGTGCTGCGCGAGGTTCTGCCGGCGCAGGGCCTCGTTCTCGAGGTCGCTAGCGGCTCCGGCGAGCACGCCGTCCACTTCGCCGCCGCCTTTCCGGACCTGGTTTTTCAGCCGAGCGATCCGGATCCGGCGGCTCTCGCCAGCATCGACGCCTGGGCGGGCGAAGGCGCCCTGCCCAATCTGCTCGCGGCCATTCGCCTCGATGCAAGCGCGCCGCGCTGGCCCGTCACAGGGGCCGACGCGATCCTGTGCATCAACATGATCCACATCTCGCCCTGGGCGGCGGCGGAGGGGCTGATCCGGCACGCAGCGGAGCTGCTGCCGACTGGCGGGCCGCTCTATCTCTACGGCCCCTATCGCCAGAGCGACGTGCCGCTGGCGCCGAGCAATGCCGTCTTCGACGACAGCCTGCGCCGGCGCAACCCGAAATGGGGCCTGCGCGAGCTCGATGCCGTCGCCGAATTGGCCCGGGACGCGGGTTTCGGAGAGCCGGAAGTGACGGCGATGCCGGCCAACAATCTCAGCGTGGTGTTCCGGAGGCGCTAGGCATTTCAGACCTGAGCGATGTGCCTTTTCTTTGCGGTCCTTACAAATGAGGTCGCTTGGGCTCCTCCCTTCCCCCTTGTGGGGAAGGGTTGGGGATGGGGGTGGTGCCGCCTGGCGATCGCCGGCAGGAAACAGGAATGGCAGCAGCGGTGGTGCTGCGAAGTTCTACCGATCTCTCCGGCTTTGCGACCCCCACCCCTGCCCCTCCCCACAAGGGGGAGGGGTTCCCCGTGCCCCTCAGCCGCCGTCGCAGCTGGTCTCCTGCGTCGCGCAAATGCGGTCGACCCAGGCGCGGACACGGCCGGCCTCGGCTCCAGCCTTGGCGGCCGGCTTGACCTCGACGCCGGAGAGGGCCTCGCTGCCCTCCGGAAACGGGCCGTATTCGACCAGCACCCATTTGCCGCTGCAGCCGATGAGGCGGCCGTTCTGGACGAAGGCATCACCGTCGAAGCCGCTCCCATCCGATCCCGCCAGCACCGCCGGCGCCTTCGCATCGGGTCGCTGACGACCGGCATTGGCTTGCGATTTCACGGTCAGCTTGCGCCCGCTCACCCAGCCCGAGCCCTTGAACATCGGCCGCGGCGCGGCATCCGTCAGCGCCTCGTTGTCGCGGGCCTTGGCGATGCGGAACCAGCCATTGGCGCCGGCGCTGACCTCGACCTCGACCATGGCGCGCACTGGCGGATCGTCGCTGCTGAGCTTCACCGGCGGCAGCGTCCCGACCACCTTGTTGCCGGTACCCGGCCCGGCACGGACGTTGAGCCCCTCCGGATCGGTCTCGCTGACGAAGGCGCCGAAGGAGCAGGCGACCTGCCCGGCCGGCGCCGGCGCCACGCCTTCCGATTGCGCATATGCCGTCGGGGCAGCGAGCAGCAAGGCTGCCACAAGGCTGGTGGCAAAAGCGCTTTTCCACCAGCTGCGATCACCGAATCCGTCATTGCGAAGAGCGTCAGCGACGAAGCAATCCAGGGGCGGCAGAACTCTACGTCTTCCTGGATTGCTTCGCTGACGCTCGCAATGACGGCCTGAACCGATCAAAAAACACAGTAGGGCTTCAGGACGCGGCATTGACCAGCACGTAGTAGAAGGCGTTCGGCTTGCCGACCGCCTTGAGGAAGACAGGGTAGCGGTTCTTCGGAACGGTCTGGCAGCCGGCCGACCAGGTATTGGGCTCGAGCACAGTGTCCGCCCCGCCGCGGTGGATGTACATGCTGGTCCCCGCCCCTTTCGGGTCGATCCGGCTCTTGTCGTCTTCGGTGAAGCGGCCGTCGCCATCGGTGTCGCGCTCGGCGATCTGCGTGGTCTTAACCTGGAAGGCGCGGTCGCCGAGGAAGCCGCCCTGCTTCTCGAAATACTGATAGGTGCCCTCGGTCAGGCGGCCGGCATCCTTGATGCCGTCCTTGTTGATGTCGACGCCGTCGGCCTTCTTGAAGCCGACGCCCTTGTAGCGCTTGTCGCCGCTGCCGGCGCGCTGCGAATATTGCGCGCCCGGCTCGGTGCAGATCGGGAAGCTCGCAAGTTCGCGGAAGCGCCCGGTCCGGCGCATCACCACGACGAGGTCGTCATAGGAGCCCTTGCCGTGGTTGGCGATCGTGCTGCTTTCCTTGCGCAATGCGAGCAGAACGAGGCGGCCAAATCGAAGGTCGAAGCGCGCATCGGTCGAACCGAAGCGCCAGAAGATCGCCGAATAGGAATCGAAGGCCTGCTTCGTCGTGCGGAATTGCGGCCGGTCGGCCGAGGGACGACGGAAGCGGGCATCGAGGATTTCGCCGTAGAAGGCGCGCCATTCCCGCAAGGCACGCAGCCGCGTCTCGCCGGCTGGGCTGAGATTCACCTCGACGACGCGCCAGAAGAAATCCTGCAAGCCGGGCGGAACCGCCGCGACGATGTCCCGCCATTGCGAGAAGGCGATGACGCGGTCCTGGCGCAGACAGCGGTCGAACTGCCGGGCGAAATTACCGAAATCGAGTTCGGCGAGATCGGGACGGCGGCCGCTCATCTGCCACCACTGGATCGTTGGGGCGATCGCATCGAACCCTCCGCCGCTGCATCGTTCGGGAGACCATAGAGCAGCGCCGCCTGAAGGTCAGGCAGCGAGCAGCCGGTCCGTCAGCAGTTTGCGGAGGTCTGAGGGCTTTTCGCCCTCTCAGAACCAGCTCGAAAACTCACAGCCCTCATCCTGAGGAGCCGCGCAGCGGCGTCTCGAAGGATGCTCCAGGATGCTCCTGAACCATCTGGAGCATCCTTCGAGACGCGATCCTTCAGATCGCTCCTCAGGATGAGGACTCAGGGGATTCTCAGAGCACCATGGGCAGCACGAAGAAGCCACCGATGACGACCACAGCCAGCGCCAGCGCCGTCATCGGCAAATGCTTCTCGATGAAGATGCGGATGTCGTCGCCGTAATAGCGCAGCGCCACCGCGATCATCGTGAAGAAGGTGACGCGCGAGATCACCATGCCGAGCGTGAACTTCCAGATGTCGAAATGCAGGAAGCCGGACATGATCGTGACGATCTTGAACGGAATCGGGGTCAGTCCCTTGGTCAGCAGCACCCAGAACCAGTAGTCCTGCGAGGTGTGGATCAGGTGCGCCGCTTTCTCCTGCAGGCCGTAGATGCCGATCAGCCAGGCGCCGACCGATTCATAGAGCAGCGCGCCGATCGCGTAGCCGAGATAGCCGCCGGTGACGGCGCCGAGCGAGCAGACGCCGGCATAGAACCAGGCCCGGTCGGGCCTGGCGATGCACATCGGGATCAGCAGCGGGATCGGCGGCAGCGGACTGACGGAGCTTTCGACGAAGGTGATGGCGAAGAGCAGCCAGGGGGCTCCGGGATGCGACGCATAGGAAACGCACCAGTCGTAAGCACGCTTGAGCATGAAGGGGAAACCGTTCCTGGGTTCTCGCGCCGGTTGCAGGGCTGCCCTGCGTCCCATGCATTAATCTATCTGGCGCAGTCAGGCCAGTTATCTCTTGGGCTAGAGTCAATTGCGCAGATGGGCGTCAACAGCGCGACGCTTTCGTGACGAGATTGCGGGAGCCTCCATCGTCATTGCGAGGAGCGCAGCGACGAAGCAATCCAGGAAGACGTAGAGCTCTTCCTCTTCTGGATTGCTTCGCTTCGCTCGCAATGACGAGAACGCCCGTGCAGCACCTCACGACAGCCGCTCCAGCGCCTCCGCGATCTTGAGCTTGCGGGCCTCGGCGGCCGCCTTGCGCTCGCGGTTCTCCTCGACGATCTCCTCCGGCGCGCGCGCCATGAAATCGGGATTGCCGAGCTTGCGCTCGACCGCGGCGATGTCCTGGTCGAGCTTGCCGAGCTCCTTGGCGAGGCGCGCCCGCTCGGCATCGAGATCGATGATGCCGGCGAGCGGCAGCGCCGCCACCTCGCCGCGCACGATGATCTGCGCCGACTGAGCCGGCGCCTGCTCTGCGAACTCGATCGCGGAGAGCCGCGCCAGCCGCTCGATCATCGGCGCCCAGGCCTCGACTGCGGCCTTCGTCGACACGCTCGCCTTGACCAGCACCAGCGGCACCTGCGTCCCGCCCGGCACATTGGTCTCCGAGCGGATCGAGCGGATGTCGGAGATGAGATCGACGACGAAGCCGATCTCGGCCTCGGCCGCCTCGTCGACGAGCGCCGAAAGCTCGGGCCAGCGCGTCAGGCAGACGAGCCCCGCCTCCCCGGCCGGCACAATGCGGGCCGCGCCGGCATTGGCCTTCTGCGCCCAGAGCTCCTCGGTCAGGAACGGCATGAACGGGTGCAGCAGCTGGCAGATCAGGTCGATGACATGCGCCACCGTTGCCTGCGTCTCCGCGCGCGCCGCGGTACCGGCCGCGTCCAGTTCCTCGGCCTGCAGCACCGGCTTCGACAGTTCGAGGTACCAGTCGCAGAACTGGCCCCAGACGAAGCGATAGGCGCCGTCCGCCGCCTCGTTGAACTTGAAGCTCTCGATACCGGCGGCGACCGTCTCGGCCGTGCGCGCCGCCTCGCTTAGAATCCAGCGGTTGAGCGGCAGTTTCACCGCAGCCGGGTCGAAGCCCTCGGCTCGCAGGCAGCCATTGATCTCGGCGAAGCGGGCCGCGTTCCAGATCTTGGTCGCGAAGTTGCGGTAGCCTTCGACGCGCGAGGTCGCGAGCTTGATGTCGCGCCCCTGCGCCGCCATCGCCGCGAAGGTGAAGCGCAGCGCGTCCGCGCCATAGGTGTCGATGAGCACGAGCGGATCGATGACGTTGCCTTTCGACTTCGACATCTTCGCGCCCTTCTCGTCGCGAACCATCGCGTGGAGATAGACGTCGCGGAACGGCACCTCGTCCATGAAGTTGAGGCCCATCATCATCATCCGGGCGACCCAGAAGAAGATGATGTCGAAGCCGGTGACCAGCGTCGCGGTCGGGTAGTAGCGCTTGAGCTCGGCCGTCTCCTCCGGCCAGCCCAGCGTTGAGAACGGCCACAGGGCGGACGAGAACCAGGTGTCGAGCACGTCGTCGTCGCGCTTGAGCTCGACGGGCCCGCCATAATGGGCAAGTGCCAGAGCCTGCGCACCCGCTTCCGACTCGGCGACGAAGCATTCGCCGTCAGGCCCGTACCAGGCCGGGATCTGGTGCCCCCACCAGAGCTGGCGCGAGACGCACCAGGGCTCGATGTTCTCGAGCCAGTCATTATAGGTCTTGGTCCAGCTTTCCGGCGTGATCCTGGTCTTGCCGTCCTTGACCGCCGCGAGCGCGCGCTGCGCCAGCGGCTGCACGTCGACATACCACTGGTCGGTCAGCCAGGGCTCGATCACGACGTCCGAGCGGTCGCCATGCGGGACGGTGTGGGTGTTCGGCTCGACCTTGCGCAGGAGACCGCGCGCCGCCATCAGCCCGACCACCGCCTTGCGCGCCGCGAAACGATCTAGCCCGTCGAGCGCGAGCGTCTCGCGCTCGGGCGCAGCGCCTTCCAGGAAGTCGGCATTGTCCTGAATCAGGATGCGAGCTTCGCCGTCCAGGACGTTGACGACTCTCAGCGAATTGCGCTTGCCGACGTCGAAATCGTTGAAGTCGTGCGCAGGCGTGATCTTGACCGCGCCGGTGCCCTTCTCCGGATCGGCATAGTCGTCGCCGAAGATCGGGATGACGCGGCCGACCAGCGGCAGAACGGCGTTCCTGCCGATCAGTCCCTTGAGCGTGTCGTTCTCGGGATGCACCGCGACGCCGGTGTCGCCCAGCATCGTCTCCGGCCGGGTCGTCGCGACGGAAATGTAGGTCGCAGGATTCTCCGGATCGTAGACAGCGCCCTCGACCGGATAATCGAAATAGTAGAGATGGCCGTTCGGATCCTTGGCCAGCGCCTTCTCCAGCTTGTTGGCGTCGAACGCCTCCTCGCCGCCGCGCTGCCATTTGAACGAGCCGGTCTTCTCGAGCTGGAGCACCTCGATGTCCGAGATCGCGGTCTGGAACTTCGGATCCCAGTTCACCAGACGCTTGGCGCGGTAGATCAGCCCCTGCCGGTGCAGGGCGACGAAGACCTTGAGCACCGCGGCGCTCAGACCCTCGTCCATGGTGAAGCGCTCCCGCGACCAGTCGCAGGAGGCGCCGAGGCGCTTGAGCTGGTTGACGATCGTCCCGCCGGACTCGTCCTTCCACTTCCAGACCTCGGCCAGGAAAGCCTCGCGGCCCATCGTCCGGCGATCGGTCTTGTTCTCGGCCGCGAGCTTGCGCTCGACCACCATCTGCGTCGCGATGCCGGCATGGTCGGTGCCGGGCTGCCAGAGCACGTCCTTGCCGCGCAGGCGTTCGAAGCGGCAGAGCAGGTCCTGCAGCGTGTTGTTGAGCGCATGGCCCATGTGGAGCGAGCCGGTGACGTTCGGCGGCGGGATTACGATGCAATAAGGCTCGGCGCCGGGCGCGGCGCCGCGCCCCGCCTTGAAGGCATCCGCCTCCTCCCAGGCCTTGTTGATGCGCGCCTCGACGGCCGCCGGCTCGAATGTCTTGTCCATCATCGCTCTGCTCGAACGCCAAACGGCCGGGGAACCTGCCCCGGCCGCGAAAACGAAAGCCAAAAGGTCTGCGGCCTTAAGAGCGCATGCGCGGGCGTCCCGTCAACGGCTTCGATGATCGACGACCATGCAACGCCGTAGCACTCGAGCCCTCCCCCCGCTTGCGGTGGGGAGGGTTGGGTGGGGGCAGCGCCGCTTGGCATTAAGCTGGAAGAAGTCCCGAGCCCTGCTTTCCGGCCCCCCATCCCTAACCCTTCCCCACCGCAAGCGGGGGGAAGGGAATACCGGCACGCGCCAGTAGAACTCAAGCCGCGCTGGATTCGAGGAACCACAGCGCCTTGTCGAGCGCCCGCGAATAGCCGGTGAAGATGTCGGCCGTGTCGGCGTCACCGGCCTCGTCGGCGGAGTCGATCGCCGCCCGGACCGATTTTGCGGCCTCGGCATAACGCTCGATCAGTTCGGCGAGATGGTCCTTCACTGAGACGATGTCGGTCGGATAGGATTTGAGCTTGCTCGCACCGGCAACGATCTGCACCGTGCCGAGCGCAATGCCGCCGAGCTGCGCCACCCGCTCGGCCACCGTGTCGACATGGGTGTCGAGCTCGCCGCGGAAGCCGTCGAGCATCTCATGGATGGCGATGAAGCCGGGGCCCTTCAGGTTCCAGTGCGCCTGCTTGGTGACGAGCGCGAGATCGATGCCGTCGGCAAGTCGGGCGTTGAGCAGTTCGATCATTGCCGTCTTGACGTTGGATTTCAGGTCGTTGCGGGACTTGAGCTTGGCCATGGGACACCTCGCGCCTGATGGAGGGCGATCTATAGCAGCAAGTCCGGCGATCCGGCGACCACCGGAAACGGAACCTCGGCCACGCTTCGACGGTTGGGTGAGGATCACAAAGGAGCCGAGCGATGACCCACAAGACCGACCAGGACAGGACCTGGGAGCTGATCGAGGAGATCGGCCTGTGCATGCTCGTCAGCCATGACGGCAACGGCGACCGGCTGCGCGCCCGCCCGATGAGTGCCCATCCCCGTCGCGACGAGGATGCGATCTACTTCCTGACCGATCTGCGCAATCACAAGGACGACGAGATCGAGATCAACGAGAACGTCTGTCTCTGCTTCGCCGACAACGGCTCGTACAAATATGTCTCGGTCACCGGCACGGCCAACCTGCTCGACGATCGCCAGCGGGTTGCCGAGCTCTGGTCGCCAGCCGCCCGTGCCTTCTGGGAGAGCAAGGACGATCCGAACATCCGCATCCTCAAGGTGCGACCGACGTTGGCTGAATTCTGGGACAGCCCCGGCAAGATCGTGACCACGGTCAAGATGGCGGCCGCGGCGGTCACCGGTTCGCGGCCGGAGCTCGGCAGTAACCGCAAGGTCCTGCTCTGAAACCGGGAGAGAGACGATGAGGCTTCTCGTCCACCTCGTCGGCGCCTGGGTCGCCTCGGAAGCGGCCTCCGGCCGCTATCCCCGGCCCTTGTCGCTCGGCATGCAGCTTCTGGTCTCGCGGCTCGGGCCGCAGACCGCACTGATGGCGCTCGCCGGTTATGCGATCCAGAGCCTGAACGAAGGCGGGGCTTTCGGTCCGCCCCGGCCTCAACGCCGGCAGCGCCGCCGCTAGGACCTCAGCGTCGCCCGCCGCGGGCGACGCGCTCGATCTCCGCCCGCACCAGCCGCTCGACCATGGTCGGGAGGTTGTCGTCGAGCCAGGTCTTGAGCATCGGCTTCAGCATGTCCTTGACCAGGTCTTCGAGCGTGCGCGCATTGTTGCTGAGCACGGTGTTGGCGAGCGCACCGAAAGCGCTGTGCACCGCGGCACCGGCCTGGTCGGAAATCAGCGCCGCCATGTCCATCGGCGCAGCTTGCGGCTGAACCGGAGGCGGCACGAAGGCTACAGGCTGCGGCGCTTCGGGCGCAGGCTCGGGTTGCACCGCAGCTTGCGGCTCGACGAAGTCGACATCATCAGCCGATGCCTCGACGGGCGCAGCCGGCTCCTCCTCGATGCGCTCGGCCTCGGCGCCGAGATCGAGCACATCGTCTTCGATCGGCTCTGGCTCGGGTTCCGGTTCGGGCTGCGGGGCGAGCGCGACCGGTTCCGGTGCAGGCTCCGGCTCCGGGGCAGCAGGCTTCTCGTCATCGGCGATGATCCGCCGGATGGAGGCGAGAATCTCCTCCATCGAGGGTTCGCTGGCCTTGGGCTGCGCGCTCATGCTGATTCCGGTCACTCGACTCAAGGAGCGCCCATGGAATCAGCGCGCCCCAGTCATGAGTATTTCACCGGGAAACCAGCAGGCAAGGCGGCCTTGCGGCCGCCCACAGGAGAAATCCCGAGTGTTGCGCTGCTGCGTCTACGCGCCGGCCAGAGTGCCTGTTCAGCGCCCGTCCGGCGTCTGCGTGCCCCAGAGCAGGCCCTTGACCTGATCGTAGTGCTTGCGGGCGTCGTAGCGCTCGGCCTTGAGCTTCAGCGTATCGGACGAAAGCCGCCCCGTCGCCGACAGCACGGCATAGGACGCGACGACGCGGTCGCGCTGCGCCGTCACCAGCGTCGAACGGGCGATCACCAGTTCCTGCTGGGCATTGAGCACGTCGAGGGTGGTGCGCTGGCCGACCTTGGCCTCTTCGCGGACACCGGCCAGCGCCGTCTCGGCGGCCTGGACCTGGGCCTGCGCCGCCGTGATCTGAGCTTTGGCGGCTTCGTGCCCGCCCCAGGCGGACACCACCGCCGCGCGCACGTTGTCACGCGAGGTGTCGACCTCGATCCGACGCTGACCCGCCGTCTCCTTGGCCTGCCGCGTGCGCGAGTAGACTTGCCCGCCCTCGTAGAGCGGGATCGTCAGGGTCGCGACCGCAGTGGCCGAGGTGCGGTTGTCGCCGAAGAACTGGTTGTCGTAGCGCTGCTGGACGGTACCGCGCACACCGAGCACCGGATAGAGATCCGCCTCGGTGACCTTGACCTGCAGCTCCGCCGCATCGACGCCGTGCAGCGCCGCAATGATGGCCGGGTGCGCTGTCAACGCGGCGTTGAGCGCCGCCGGCAGGGATTTCGGCAGCAGGTTCTCGACCGGCCGCCCGGGAGCGAGCTGCTTCGGCTCGATGCCGACGTTCTGGCGGAAGCGGGCGATCGAGGTCTTCAGGTTGGATTCGGCCAGGATCGCCTGCGATTGGGCCTGCGAGAGGCGTGCCTCGGCCTGCGCGACGTCGGTGCGAGTCACCTCGCCGACCTGAAATCGATCCTTCGTCTGGCGCAGCTGCTCCTCCAGCACCTCGACGTTGTTGCGATTGAGGTTGAGGATCGCCGTGTCGCGCAGGACGTTCATATAGGAGGTGGCGGCGTCGAGCAGGACGTTCTGCTCGGTGTTCAGCAAGGTCGCGCGAGCGCCGAGCACCAGCGATTCGGCCTGGCTGACGGAGCTGCGGGTCTTGCCGCCGTCGAAGATGTTCTGATCGACCTGGACGCCGGCACCACGCGGGTTGAGGCGCGCGAGGCTGCGGCTATGCGGACTGCCTGCGCCCTGCGCGTTGGCTGGAAAGTCGCTCTCGGTGATGCTGGCGCCGATATCGGCGGAGGCCGTGACGCGCGGACGATAGCCCGACAGCGCCTGCGGCACGTTCTCGTTGGTGGCGCGCACCGCGGCGCGCTGTGCGTTCAGCGTCGGATTGCCTGAATAGGCCCGCGCCAGCGCCGCGTCCATCGTCTGGGCCAGCGCTGGCGAGCCTACCAGGGCCCCCAGCATGCCGGCGATCGCCAGACGGCTCGCGGTCTTCTTCAAAGTCGGTCGCGTTATGATCACTGGACGCCTCTTGTGCGGACTCTAGTCACGCCCAGGCATCGCCCCAGCCTCGGCACTCGGTCTAAAAGCATAAGCTTTGCAGCTCGCCTCGCCAATGTCGCGAGAGGAACTGGCTGTCTTTCATTTCTGCACTGCCGCAAAAATGCGACACTCCCGCCGGCGATTAGTACCGACGGACTACCCCTTCTGGGGAAAACCGCCTCGGGGGCGGCTCCGCTCACAGGGCGAACACCTCCACCTTGCGGAATTCACGCAGCGCGGGAGCCGCTGCATCGAAGACCGGTCGACCCGAAATCGATTCGCCCACCTTGCGATAGAGCACGACGCGCGCCGAACGGCCGAGCCCCTCGACCACGATCAAGCGTCCGCCCTGACGGACATGGCGGAACAGCGGCTCGGGTTGAACCTCGCAGGCGCCGCTGACCAGCACGGCATCGAACTGCCGGTGCTCCGGCAGGCTCGCGACCAGCTCGGCAGCCGGGACGCCCGGCTGGGCGAAGGCGGCGTGCGCCAGCGCCAATGCGGCCTCGTCCGGCTCGAGCAGCGTCGCCTTGGCCCCCATCGCCGCCATCAGCGCGGCACCATAGCCGGAGCCGCCGCCATATTCGAGAACCTCTTCGCCCGGCTGCAGATCCAGGACCTGGATCATGCGCGCGCTCACCATCGGCTCCGGCAGGGCCCGGCTGGTGCCCGGCAGCGGCTCCTGGCGGTCGAGATAAGCCAGCTGGGACAATTCGCCGGGCAGGAACGCCTCGCGCGGCACCGCGTCGGCCGCGGCGAGCACGGCGCGATCGGTCACGTCATAGGTGCGCAACTGGCAATCGACCATCACGCGCCGCAGTTCGGCGAAGCTGCTCATGCTCAAATTCTCCGAAGGAAAGCGCCTGGACGGGCACCTCGACCCCTGCCCGCGGGTTTTGGGCGAGGCTGCGGCAAAAGGCAAGCGGCCGCAGTGGGCAGGGTGCGGGTGGCGCTGATCTATCTCGTTCGGCGTATGCCAGCCTTGGAGAAGGCGCGCCGCGGCACACATTAAGAACGAGCGCCGCCGCCCCAACGAGAACGATCTGGCAAGCCGCGCGTTTGGCTGGAAGCAGCAACAGTCGAGGCGAAATGCGCTTTCCATCAGGAAGACAGGAATTGAGGGCCGCCTTCAGGCGGATCGAAGCCGAACTTCCGCCCCGGTTTGCCAAGGCGATGCGCTGGCTCCGGCATCGCGATTCGCGTCTCATCAGGATTCCCGCAGGGCTCGCCCTCATCATCGGCGGCGTGTTCTCGTTCCTGCCGATCCTCGGTGTCTGGATGCTTCCGCTGGGCTTGATGCTGCTCGCGTCCGACGTGCCGCCGCTACGGCGGCCGATGGCGCGCTTCGCGACCTGGTGCCTCGGCTTGCTGGAGCGCTTCAGGAAACGTCGCTCGGATTGAACGGCTGGTTTGTGCCTGCACGAGGGCATCGCCCGGCGGGGCAACCCGCCGAAAATCACCGAAACATCAGTGCAGGAATAAGGTGGAGGCCTCGCCCGGAATCGAACCGGGGTGCAAGGATTTGCAGTCCTCTGCGTAACCACTCCGCCACGAGGCCATCCCGGAGCGCCGCCTGAAGCGTGCTCCTCGGCGGGCGTATAACCACATGCCGCAGCGCGCCGCAACCGAAACTCTCCCGGCAATGTGAATTGACGCTGGGGCAAACCGGGCGCCCACGATTTTCTCCGCCTTGATGCCAGCAAAAGGCTTGCACCCGGCCGGCGGCGTCGCTATACGCCGCCCACCGATCCCGGATAGCTCAGCGGTAGAGCAATCGACTGTTAATCGATTGGTCGCAGGTTCGAATCCTGCTCCGGGAGCCAGCATTTTCAAGGGCTTAGGCGCTTATCCGCCTGAGCCCTTTTCCATTCTAGGTACGCGATAGGTACGCAGTGCCGCCCGGAATCGGCCGTAGGTACGCACCACCGCGCTTCGGAACCCCGCTGTTCGCCGTCCCCTGCCCTCGGGAATCACTCGCCTTTCTGCGCGATCGACGCCGATGCGGCGCGATAGAACCGCTGCGGTTGCTGGCGATTTGCGCGGCGATTCGAGGCGTGATTCTGTCGTTTCCATGCTTATGCGGAGCCGCCAGATTCAGGATGAGGAAGAGATCGGGTCTCGCGAGTTCGCCCGCTTGGTCTTGGCTGAGCTTCGCGACATCAGCGCTCGGCTTGAACGGATCGAGCGCGCTGCCAAGTCCGTCTCTCCGGATGCCGCGCTGCTCGCCGCCATTTCGCGCGAAGTGGGGGCGGCCAGCTTCAGCGCCGCCGACTTGATCAGGGCGGCACAGAAGCCGCATCGCGTGGCGCTCGCCGAGGCAATCCATGCGGCTGTCGGTCAGCTCAATGCGCGGCGTCTGGGCCGGAGAGTCGCACGCTTCCAAGGTCGCGAGAGCTGGGGCTTCGTCGTGGAGCATCAGGGCAAGGACCGCGCAGGGGCGATTTGGCGGATCCGGCGCATCGGTGACTCGCGCGGGTCAAAGTCGCGCCCCGCGTAGCGCCGCATGCGGCAGTCGGCGACCCTCGCTCGGACCCAACCGACCGAGGCGAGCGCCGAGATGCAGAGATTTTCATCCGTTCTGGATCGTGAAGACCACGCCGAGGCGGCTGGCGTCCTATGCGAAGTCGCCCGCTTTGTCGCCCTTGGCCGGGGTGACGCGATGCAATCGCTGGCACTGGCGCAAGCGGAACGCGCGTCCGAACTAGCTCTGCGGTATATCAAGTCCGCCGCAGGCTCCCTCAGCGACCCGACCTGGGGCGGCGCACTCGACGGCCGCGCCGAAGTGATCTCGGCTTTCGTCGAGTCCCTGCGTTCGAAGTCCGTGTTCGCCCGGCTCCTCGCAGACGGTATGACGCGGCTGCCCTTGAAGACGAGGGCGGCGATCGTCACCGCGAACGCGACTGCTTGGGCAACCGGCGAGGGCATGCCGATCTCAGTCAGTGCCATGTCGCTCGCCGGCTCGGCACTTGAAGAACGAAAGGCCGCGGCGCTGATCGTCTTGAGCAACGAGCTGATCCGCTCGACGAGCCCGGCGGCCCGTGCGTTGCTGGACGCGAGCCTGAAAAGTGCCGTGGCCGACGCGATCGACGCCAGCTTCCTCGATATCGTCACGGATGGCCTCACGCCGATCGCTGCGACCGGCACGACGCCTGCCGCCGCGTTGACCGACCTGCGCACCCTCTTGGGCCTCGTCAACACGACCGGCGCCGGCAGCCTCTACTTTCTCATGGGGGCCGATGTCGCGAACCGTGCTGCCACGCTCGCGGGCTCCGACAGCACGCTCACCTTCCCGGCCATGGGGCCGCTCGGCGGCGAAATGCTGAACACGCCGGCGCTGGTTTCGAGCGCAATGCTCAGCGGCCAGATTGCGCTCCTAGATGCCACCGGCATCGCCGGCGAGATCGAGGCGGTGACCGTTTCGCTCTCTGATCAAGCCAGCATCGAAATGGACAGCGCGCCGAGCTCGCCCCCGAACGCCGCCACTGTGCTGCGTTCGCTATGGCAAGAAAACAAGGTCGCGATCTTGGCTCGCGCCTATTTCGGCGCCGAGGTGATCCGCGCCGGCTCGATCGCCGCACTCGATGGAATCGCATGGGGAGCCGCGCCTTGAGCTCCTCCGATCTGATCCCCGAAGCCCTCGCCGACGCTCTCGGCAAGATCGTCGCCGACTGCAGGCGCGAGTGGCTGGCGGAGCTTGAGCAGCTCCGGACCGAGCGCCGCCTCTTGGTCGCCGAGCTCCGCCTCGCGGCGCTGGGCATCACGACTGAGGCGCCGGCCGATGCAGCCAAGGCTGTCGCCAAGCCGAAGGGTGGAGTCCGCGCATGACCAGCATCGAGAACTTGGAGTTGCGCCTGGACAACATGGCGGCCGAAGCGCTTCGGCGTGAGGCGCATCGCCTCGATCTCGCCAACGCCGGAAGGGAGGAGCGCGCCGCCGTGATGGCGTCGACACGAGCCAAGGTGGCTCGCTGGCGTGCGGACGCCACTGCCGGCGCTGTGCGGCCTGCTGCCGCCACCGCGAGGCCGGCATGAAGGTCAGCAACCGTGCCGAGTTACGCGCGGCCCTCGATGCCGCTGTCGAGCGCGGCCTCGATCAGGTGAGGGAGAGCTTCGAGGCCGCGGGCATTTCCAGCGATGATCTCGACGCGATCCTGTCGAGCGAGCGGAAGCGGCTGAAGGCGTGGCGCGCCGAGGTCGAAGCCTACGCGCTGCACGAGCTCGGCGCGCCGGCGATGCCATCGGGCGCGACAGTCACCCTCACCCGCAGGCCGGCCGGCAGGCTGCACTGAACGGCGACGGGACCGGGGGGGCATGTCCGAAACCGGCCACGAGGAGGCTGACACCACACGCGGTCACACGCGGAGGTTTTTTATTCCGTCGGCCTGAGAGTTTTGGCCATTTTTCGAACGGGGGACCGCCTCCCTCGTGTTTTTCCACCTCACGTCGAAGGGCTGGCGACCATGAAACGCTTGAATTCATCGGCAGATTCACCGGCGGAGGAAGCCGATCCGATCCCGCCGCGCGGGTTTTCGAAAGCCGAGAAAAGCGAGTTTCGGCGGGTTTGTGGCTTGCGCAGGAAGGCCGGAAATCCGGTTCAGGCGATCGAAAGTGACTTGGTCGCCCTTTATGTCCTGAGCCGATCTCACCTTGCGACCTGGCAGAAGAAGAACGCGTGGGGACAAGCCGTCCCACCGGGCAGCCACAACGCCAATCTGTTCCTCAGTCAGCAGCTTGCGGTGGCTGCGGCGGTGGATCGCACCGCCGCAGCCTGCCGGCGCCTAGCCCGCGACCTAAAGCTAAACGCCGGCTGAGATCGAAGAGCGGATGATGGAATGAGCCAGGCAGAGCTGAAGCTGATGCAAGTCCGTGCCATCTACGCATGGCCCGGTCTCGCCGATGTTGCAGTCCGTAGCGGCTGCGCCGTCGTGGCGGGGACAGAAAGCGATTGGCTGCTCGCGCACACGGAGGAATTCGTGGCGATCATCGGCGCCGGCCATGTCGTGCCCGGTCAGCGCGAACTTCGTCATCTCACCAAGCGCGCGATCGTCGAGGCGGATACGACACGCGGCCTTTGCTGTCGCGATCCGCATTGCGCTCATGGGGGAGCCATTGACCAGAATCTCGACGCGCCAGCGCGTCGTCTACGCAAGAGCCGCAGGAACCACGTCCAGAAAGAATATCATCCCGGCATCTTAAGCGTCCGGGTCAGGTGGTCGATTTTATAACCACACATTGAGGGTGCGTCTTTACAAGCAGTTTAGTCCGACATCCAATGCGCGTGCAGATTCGGGGCAATTGCAATTATTCGACGCCGTGCACAACTTCAGCGGCCTTGCTCGGGTATGAGCAGCGGCAGTCGGCGGGGGCGAACTTGAATCCAACATTGCCAAAGCGGTTGAAAGTCGACGCGATTCTCGAAGCGACATTTGAGCTCCGTTTCGACTCCGAAGCATCTGCGGTACCGGAAATCCTCTTCGGCCAACTTGTCTCGACACCGGCATGGGCTGGTTATCGGCCCGCGCGTCTGCCCACCGCTGACATTCCGATCTCTGTTCGGAAATCCGAGCAAAATTTAATGCACGCGCCCTCGATCGAACTGACATCGAATGATGGCGCTGTCAAAGTACGCTTTGGGCCATATTCTATCGTTTATTCGAGGGTTGGAAAATATCCGGGTTGGGATCCGACGTTTCGTGATGAAATCCGCGCGACCGTAGAACGCATTTTTGAACTTTTGCCGGACATCGAAATAAAACGAATTGGCTTGAGATACGTCAATGCGCTGAGATCGGATCTGCATGAAATTCGTAATTACGATGACGTGGACCTCAGCGTTAGACTTAGTAATGAAGTGATAAACACCGGGTTGAATGTTAACTACAAGCTTCGCGAGAACGATAACTTAGAGATAATTTGTAGAGTCGCATCAGCAGAGTTAGCACAAGGGATCGTTCCCGAGAACGCCACGATTATCGTCGATCTTGATGTCTATACGCCGGACGGCCACTTACCGCTGGACGCGACGGCAATCAGCGAGTGGGTCGAAGCTGCCCACGACATCGAAAAGAAGAATTTCTTCAAGATTCTCGGCGACGATGCTACTCAACGCTTGCGAGAAGACGCATGAGCTTCGCTGTCGACTATTTTGGGGCACTTTTCGCGACGAGTAAGGCCAGCGACAATCTGGCTCGCTGGCTACTGCGCTATTACACGCACGGTCCCGCAGAACTCGACTCATGGATCAAGTGGAGCAACTTGATGGACGCGAGCCAGACGGAAGCAGCGTCAGTTTGGGTTGGAGCGTATTCTCCTCAGCTGAACTATCCAAACGCTTGGCTGTCTGCTGTCGAGGCCCGAATCCGAGACTCTATTCTCCCTGATGGCCATAGCGAAGAATATCTCGGTGAATGGCTAAGTCCCGATGCCGCGCGAGCCGCCCTCGCATTTTTCGAGGCGGGCGCCGATATGCTGCCGTCAGAGCCTCATATCTACGGCACTTCGGATGGTGATTTGGTCGCGGAGTTCGAGGGGCCCGAGGGACGGATTACGAGCATCGTTTCCCGTGACGAAACAACACTGTTCGGCGTTTCTGAGCACAAGCCAGACAGGCCAATACAGACAGTCATTCCTCGGGGCAGCAATCAATATCGAGAGCATCTCAGATCGTTCACTAAAAAGATGGCGGCGAGGCAACATGGCGAAGTGGTCGCCGGGCACTGATATTGGCCCGAATGAGGCCATCGGCCGCCGTATCTATGAACCTGTGAAGCTGAAGGGTGCTGACGGGCAGCCAGAGTTCACGCGACTGAGATTAGAACATTTTCTCGAGAAGCGCGGGCGGGAAGCATCAGTCGATCGGCTCGGGCGTACGAACGTCGAGAAGGCAGTGAAGAACCACCTGCGGCCGCAAGCTGTCGAGTCGGGAACTGGCCGTCTGAGCCCTCACGCAATGCTCGGCTGGGTGATTACGCCTGCGAAAAGAATCACAGGCTACAAGGATCCTGATATCCCCGAACTGAAGTTCACACTGACGGCAGATCCCATTGCATCCGCCGTTCAGGCTGCGGCGGCGCCGCAGAGCCCAGGCGCGAATGACAACCCGTATCACGCCCACATTGCAGGGCCGGAAAGATTCAGCGCGCAGCAAATTGCATTGTACTTGCGACACGCATTTGAAATGCAGTTCGTATTCGAGAGCGTCGATGATCCGGTCACTGTCCCTTCGCAGCCAATCGACACTGGCGCCAACCCAGCGACTGACCGGAAAGCTTCCGCCAATTGGATCGGGGCTGGCTTGGAGCTTCTCGGGAGGCTCGTCATGCATGTTCGATCGCGGCTGTAACTGCTGCTCCTAACTCGTGCCGCCTTGACTCGTTCACCGGCTCCGCCAGTCTGATCCGGCTTGGCTGGAAGGCTCCCCCCAACCCAGCCGCCTCGCTGATCGGGCCGTGCGGGAGGTACTGATCCAGCAAGGGGGCGAGCGGTGGCGGACGGACTTACAATTGGCAGCATTCTTCAGATTGGTGGTCTCAGCGGCATCACCGCGGCGGCTGCAAAGTGGGCGATCGATGCCTTTTGGGTCGAGCGCCGCAAAAATCAGAGCGATGCGCTGTACGCAGCAATCCGTACGACGGTGATCCTTGAGCGCTACGTTCAACAATCCGAGGCGCACATGAGCGATCGCGAGGTTGAACACGAGAGAATGGGTCGTCTCAACGATGTTGGAGAGCTGCCTTCGCTCGATCCATTCCCACCGGATGTGAACTGGAGAGCCTTTGATACTGAGCTGACCTTCAAAGTCTTGAGCTTTCCGGGGCGTATCGCAGGCGCCCAAGCTGCGTGCGAACGAGCAGCTGCCGAGAGCCAAAACTACTATGACTCGGGAGACGAGGCGAAAAAGCTGGGCCTCGGTGCCTGGGAAATCGCGCTCGCGATCCGCAGTCGCTACAAGCTAGGCGCCAACGATAAAGTACGCGCGATGCTGCCACTCTTGAGCGACAGACGTATGGAGCTGGCAAGAAGGGCCGGCGAGGCCATGGCGAGGTGGAAAGAGAATAGAGCCGCTGATCCAGGAGCAATCGACCAGGCGGCCGGCGACTCGAGCGATGTGCGGTAAGTTCACCCAGTCCTTTGCCCCTCCGGAGGTGCTCTCGGTCTTCGACGGCGTCACGATCGAGGGCGGCACCCAACTCGTGCGCAAGTCGTTCAACATCTCGCCGACGGATCAGATCTCGATCATCGTCATGGTCGACGGGCAACGGGTGCTGAAGCCGGCCCGCTGGGGCTACATTCCCAAATGGTGGAACAAGCCGCTAAAGGAGAAGGCGGCGAGGATCTGCTGCAATCGCCTCCGCGCGACCTGAAGGAATGGATCGTCAGCCAGCGGGTGAACAGGGCCGGCGCCGGCCGCGATGATCCGACGATGACGGACCCGGTCGAGCCCGAACCGCCGCCGCCCCCTACAGGGGAGCCTGTTCTAGTCGACGGTAAAGACTCCGCTCAGCGTCTATTGAGCATGACAGTATATCGCGCAGCCCATCGATCCAAGGCGCGCCGCAACCCGCCATCTGGGTCGCTCCGATCCTCAGCGAGATCTCGCCAGTGCTGGACCTGCGACATTGCCACATTGCTGTCGATGGACCAGTTCTGTGGAATGTAAGCACTCTTCCTGGCCAGCAGTTGCCCGCTTTCGGAGTCGAATATCTGCAGCACACCGTTCCCTGCCAGGTGCACTTGGAATACGTTCACAATAGCGATCTCGCGGGCCGCCTCGGCCGAGCCATTGTCTGTATAAAAGACGTCACTAAGCGGGTCGAATTCCAGTCGTTCGTCTGGGAAATTGAGAATGAAGCGAAGGCGCGTGACGCTCGATTGAGATCTGTACCAAACGGCGATTTTGGCGCCTGTTCGTTCAAGCCCTGTTGGGACCATCTGAAGCAGCGGCGCGTAGGCGTCCATGTCCTTCAGGCGGACATCTACAATCGGTAATTCAACATGGTCGTCACCCTCGTAGGGACGATCACTGGCTATGATTTCGACCAGTTCAGGCCCAAACAGTTTCTTGAAGTGGCTTAGCTCGTACAGGTGCCGGCGATAGACCGTTTCCGACGTCTCAATCCCGAGGATGCTTTCAATCGCCAGCACCGCCAGAGCCGAAATGATTGGCAGATCGGACTCTACATCCCGCAGTTGGGACGGGTCGTCTGGGTCAAAGGTGCTCTCTGGAGATGCATGGGCGATCGCGCCGCGGCGGGCTCTAAAGAGGTGATCGCCAATGTCCCGCCCAGCTTCGGTATGCGCCTTGACTGCCGCGAGGGCTCGGACCTCGCTTAGTTGCGGAATGGTCTGATCAAACCACGTTTTGCGCTTTTCTCCACGGCCAACGAGCAGCTCAACGACACGGAAGAAAGATAGAAAGGCGTAGGCTGGATGGTTCAAGCCGCGCGCCTCTCTCATAAAGGCCAATGCCAATAGCGCGTCCTGTTCCTGTGGCTCGGGAAGATACTGAAGCGAGAACCCCGCATGAGGTGAAATCCCGCTGCTTTCATTCTTCCAAAGCGTCTGCGGGCGACTTGTCTGGACGATGGCGGCAACGACAAAGCCCTTATTCTCAGCCCAAGATAGCGCGCTGAGGAAGCGCACCAACAAATGCTCACAGTCCGCGGGCGAGAGTCCGGGCAACCTGCGCATCGCGACACCGGGACAGTGATTGAGCATGTAGGGCAATATCCAAACGGTGTGCCCGCGGTACTCAACTTGCTGTCGAACATATGACCAAGAGTGCGGAGCCTCGACGCTGGCAACTACCCATTCACCGGGTTCGGCTAGCTCGCCGGAAAAGACTTCGCTGGGCGTCAACAGGGCAAAGCTGCCGGCCCGGGGAAACAGCTCGCTAAAGAGAGAGGACATGGCAGGAGGATGGGGCAGTTCGGCCGCTATCTCAATCTGCTGCCATTTGATTGTTCGCGCTGCACTTGGCGAGGTATCAGTCGTCGGAGATGGCCATCTGCTCGGCGGCACCGGGCGGCCCGATTTCGCGAGGGAATACCTCGACGCGATGTTCCTTCATGGGAAACACGCGGCGGGCATCAAACCCGGTCGTCTTAAGCTTGTGCCAAAAGCCCGGCCGCACAAGTTTCGCATCGGGCGTCGCCCCTTCAGCGATGACGTGGGGGTGCTTGCAGCAGTCATCACCGTCGATGTCGACGTCGACAATAGCCTCGTAGGGCAGGACGACGGCAACCTCATACCAAGCTTGATTTGTTGGTGGCAGAGCCATCCAAAGCTTCCAAGCCTCGCCGCGCGCGTCGGCACGATTGCCGCCTTCCGACCAGGGATCCTCGTGTTCAGAAAGTACGGCGTCGTTGCTGGTTGCTGCGTAGTCCCAGCGCTCGCCGTCGTCATCGAGGAATGCAAGATGCCGTCCCACCTCAAGGTGCACGCCGTCGTGCTTGCACCCCAGATAGCGAAACACTTCCCATCGTCCCCTTTCTGATCGGGTCTTGCTCTCGTCCTCGTCCAGATAAGGGTAGCGATCATCACTCGCTGACCTGATCAGCAGAAGGTTCGGCCGGTCCTTCATGGCCCGAATGACCTTGCGCTTCGCCGCCAGTTTTGAGCGGATTGCTGTGCGTAACGCCCGTTTCCGCAACTGCAGTGAGAACCCGAAATAAGCGAAGAGCAGATGGTCGTTCTTCGGCTGGAAGAGCAGATCCTCGATTTCCGCCTTTCCCCAGAGGTATGCCTCCGAGAGCCCCATCTCGGCGGCCTTCGACCGAAAAAGGTCCCGCGCAAGTTTGGAGAAATCGCAGGCGGCCGCAAAAACGAGCCCATGTAGGTCTTCGTGTTTGGCTACTTCGGCCAGATAGCCACTCAGCTTCTTAGGAGCGATTTGGCGCTCTCGTTTGCACTGGACAAGCCATTGCCGCTGCGCCGTCCGCGAGAGGTCGGCCGCGCCACTCTCGAAGTCGGCTTCATCCGCGCGGTCGTCATCACCGGCGTCGACCGTGATGCTCTCCCATGCTCGAACATCAAAACCGTCATCCCCTCCGCCCCTTCCCGTTGCCTCGAGCTGGGCCCACGGCCGAAAATCGTACAGGAGCTGTCGGACGAGATCCTCGAATCGATGAGGCTCGAGGTCCTCAAAATGCAACGGGCCAATCGTGCGGGTGGTTGTCGGTGGCATGGTGTGGTTCCCAAGAGGAACTGACGCTAGGCGCTTCGCTTATGGCGGGGCAAGGTCTCACGCCGTCCAGTGCCTGATCGGAGGAACGCGCCACGCTCGCGTCATCGGGGCCATCGTTCGCGCTACATCACCATCGCTGCCGCCCGGCATCGCGCTTCGCGCCGCGCCCGCGTAACCACCGATGCCCGCAACGATCGCGAGGATCAAAATCCTCGCCACCGACCGTATCTCGAAACCGGGCAGCCTGATCGCGATCGGCGAAACAGAGAACTTCAAAACCGCGCTCGCCATCATGAACCCGACGACGCCGCCAACAGAGCGAAGAAAAGCCGCCGACCGCGTCGATATGGCCTATATTTTGCCCTTCTATCTGTCTGACTGCGACTTGGAACGGCCAACCACGATCGACCGCCCCCGATGTGAGCTCGCCCTTCCGTCTCATGATTTTTATCCTCATTGATAGGATCAAAATCAGATCGAGTCGGAGCGCGAGTCAATTCAAATGGCTGACGTTTCCTCCACGCTGCACGCTGCCGGCGCGGCTGACAGCCGGCGACTGGGCGAAACCCGCACTGGCCAGCTTCTATAGGGCTGTCATCGCGATCCAGATGCGGAGCATACCCCGGCCGAGGTTCACCTTAGCGAAGCCGTCATCGCTCCATCGAGATGACCCACACCGCAGCGTCCCGCGCAATGACGCGGTCGACGATAGAATAGGCGACGGTATCCCAGCCGGCCCCAGCCTCGGCCGTCTTCGTCATTTCGGCCCGGACGAGACTCGGGTTGACGACCGGCCCTTTCAGCAGTCGCCACACTTGGTACATCGCGGCGAAAAGCTCCTGCGCCTTCGTCCCCGGCGTCTGTAGCCCGCGGGCGGCTCGAATGCCGCGCCGCGCCAGATTGAAGGCCATCGTGCTGAACTCGATGAGCAGCAGGACGCCGTAAATGCCGGATAGCCATAGGCCGGTGGTTGTCCAGTCGTTGTAAAAGGCCGCCAGTATGCAGCCTATGGGGATCGCGAAGACGAAGGCGACGTACCAGAACAGATACTGGAGACGGCCTCCCCAGTCGGGCTTGCTCATCTCAGCGAGATTACCCTTCGTCGCGAAATATCGATGGTGAGAGGCGCCCAGCATGTCCCGACGCCCGGCCATGAACTGCCGCTTCACTTCCTCGCCGAAAGCCGAGAGCTCCCGCGTGATCGAGGCGTCGACGAAGACCCAGTCGAGGTGCGCGGTCTTCATCCAAGGACGTGCAAGGTAGCGCGCCGCGGTGTCGTCAAACATCTCCCTGTCGAAGTTGGTCTGATATTCGCTCTCGAAGCCCTCTCGATATCCTTGCAAGGGATCCCGTCGGCGCCACAGCGTCAGCTTGGCGGATTGACGGGCCTTGATCTGCTCCTCGGTCAGCTCGTCGCCGCGGTCGTTCCAGCCCTTGAGCTCGTCGGTCGTCAGGGTCATCCACAGGTCGTTGAGGATTTCATAGGCATCGCCGAGGCGGTCCTGGTAGTCGTAACCGTCACCAGCGGTCTTGATCGTCTCACCGAGTGCGGCTGCGGCGAGCTGGTTCATCACCATACGCATCTGATCGATGTAGCCGCGCCTTGCGGGCCCCATGCGATAGTCGATCCATTGCCGGGTGAATGGCTGCGCTTCCTTCACCGAGAGGGTCGCACCCCGGCCCGATGGAATCGGCGCGCTCTCTTCTTCATTCCCGCCCGCGTCGTCCATGCGCCCCCGCGTGCCCCCCGCCGTCAAATTTGCGTCTCAAGATAGCCGTTTCAGATCAGCCGGCGAATCCGGATTACAGGTGGATCAGGCGCCGCCCGGAATTACGGCTCGGCGCGCGGAACGCCCTCGGTGTCGTGCAAAACCTGCCTGACAGTCAGGTCACCGCTCGCCCCTTTCCCCGCGGCGTGGGGAAAGTCCCGCGAGTGACCTCCGCCCTTAGAAACCTTCACCCCAGCCCGAAGTGGGATTTTCCCACCTCGGCCAGATCTCCGGTCTCCTCAAAATTGAGGAGACGGAATTCGCCTTCATCGCGGAGACGCAAAATGTGCCTGTGGGGCGTATTTCAAGGGTGCTCGTGGTCGGTCGGGTTCGACCTTGGCTCACTGGCAGGTCGGACTAGCCTTTTCCGGCTCGCCGAGCCGAAGCCCTACCTTCTTTCCTCACGGCGAGAGGAAAGGTCCTGTCGATCGAGGGCTGCTCCTTGCCGCGATCGTCAATGTAAACTCGCGGCAGAAAATTCTGCCGCGAAAATTCCTCGGTGCAACCGCACGCCGGCTTTCCGCTCGGCGCGCCGAAGTTGGCGTGCGTCGCCTTGCTGCTGTCAGGGACTCCTTCGGCCGGCGCAATTCCTGTATGCCGGCCCAAACTGCCAGGAGATAGCGATGCCTGTGATGATCTTCGTGTCGGGTCCGGGAAACACCGGCAAGACGAGCGCCATTCTCGGCGCGATGAAGGCGCTCGGTATAGAAGTGAAGAACTCCGGTGACATCACAATGGCTGCTCAATGCTACGTCAAAAGCGGCAATTTTCGAAGCTCTTCGGTCGGGTTCGCCACTGGAGGAGACAATGCCGCCGTAGTGGTAAGCAACTGTCAATTTTTTCAAAGGCTACGTTCTCTTCCTGATTATCTCGTAATGGCTTGTCGATCAGGAGGAGGAAGCTGGAGCGCGCTCAACGCATTTGCTCAGTCTCTTGGAGTCACACCAATCTGGATCGTTACCGCCCGTCAGACCGGGGGCGTTCCAGCTTATTGGCAAGCGACAACTCAGCAGATTATTTCTCATATCCCGTGACGGCACCTATCGATCGCTCCTGGCTGCGAACGCGATGATAGCGGTAGCGATGTCGCCCGCGTTTGGATCGATCCTCATCACCAAAGCGGCGGCCTCCTGCAGTCCGTTGAGGCGGCCAGCGGCGAACTTGTTGTAGTTCGTCCCGAGCGCGAAATCGCACGGGCCTGCCGTTTGGAGCGCGAAGCGGTTCACTAGTAGGAGCTTGAGGAGTCTAACAAGCCGACAACGAGTTTCGGGAATGAGCTGAGCACGTCGTCTATGAACTGCTCGATCAGCGACAGCGAGCGATCGTCAGCCGGCCATTGCTGCGTCGCCGACTTCGATAGAGCGTGCTGCCAAATCTGCGGCCGATAGCGCACCAGTGAGCCGAGCATGAACGCCCCAAGGAACTGCAACGAATATTCGTTCAGGATGACGTCGCCGATAGGCTGGATTGCCCATCCATAGGCGTTTCTGTCGAAGCCCCCGGCCATGGGCGGAAGGATCGTGATGGGATCGGCAAACTGAGAATGTGCCCTGCTGATGCACTGAAAGCTGCCGTTTTGAAGTTGGGGCAGCATTTCAGGGGAGACGTCGTCATAGTCATAGCGGGCGTTGTCGAATTCGACGATCGAGTTGTCCCAAGCGATGCTGACGCTATCGAGCCGCCATTCCTTCAGGAACGGATAATCGGTTCGAAGCCGCGTGATAAGCTCAACGAGTTTGGCGCGATCAGTAGCCAGAAAAGGATCGTCGACCCGCAGCGTCGTTATAATTCCACTTGATGAGTGGGAGGTCAGAAGCATGCATTTCGTCTGATGGCCATAAGTCCGCGTGAAGGTCTTATGCAGGGTCGGAATCCGCGACAGGACATCAATGATCGAAAGCTCTTGGCCGATCAGTCCTTCGGCCGTTCTGAAGGGATTTGGGGCGCTCTTCCGCATTGAGTGGTCAAAATAATAGTAGCGGGCGCGGGGAGCGATTGCGTTGTTGAACTCCTGAAATGTCCCTTTCTCCTGAAAGGTCATTCGCAGGTTCTCAATGCTCGTCGGGCTGCCGACATCCTTCAGGCCGTGGGAGTGCTCCAATTCCGATATCTCGACATTCTTGATCGCTGCCGTCAGGGCGCGGGCGAAGCTCAAGACGCCGTAATAGACGAGCAGGGGCCTGATCTGGAGCGGCGCGGGTTCCGCAGCTTCGAAAAAGAGCCGCCCTTGTTGAATGCTGACGGAAATGTCCCGCCCGACCTTGGCATTCGGCTCTTTCCCGAAGGCCCGTTTCGCATAGGCCCTGACGTTGGTGGTGCTCTCCAAAAATGTGAGATCGTAGTGATTTGCGGCCACAAAAATCGCCCTATCCGAGAGAACCGGGCGATCTAATCGTGTTTGGATCGAAGGGGGAAGCGAGCGGCGGGTTAAACGTTCTCAAATCCAAAGGGGTCCTCGGATGCTGCTTAGCGCGGTCGGAGGGCTCGGAGCCGGTTGAGCTGATGTCGTTCATGGTGGAGCCTCTTTCAGATTCTGTCAGGCGCGGCGAAGCTGGGGAAGCCAGTGGACGGGCGTCGGCGGCAGAAGTCCGACCATGCGATCGAAGCGCTCAAGCGCGCCGACCGACCGCGGTTCGATCTCGATGCGCCACCGGACGGAGGTCGCGCGGAACGCGGCCAGATCGACGACCTGGGCGGAGGATGGCGCAGGCTGATGACGGCCCCAGCCGCCGAGAGGCGTTGTTTCCCAAGACCTGATCATGCCTTGGCCCTCCTCGCGGTCGGCGCGGTAGTTTCGATCTCGATTGCAGCGGCTCGAGCTTCCGCAATGGCTACGTCGGCGCTGTCGCTAAGTATCCCAACGTGACTGATCTGCTGGTGCAGCTGCTCAAGGCGGATGCGCCCCAGCATATCGGCGCGATCCCGGCCAAGGTCGAAATTCCCCTCGCCGAGCTCTTCCAGAATGTAACAAGCAGAGATCCTGTCGCCGAAAACGTCCTGCAGCCGACGTTCGCGCGGATCCTCAACCGGCGACGTTCGGCCAGGTCGGGCCGGCTCATTTTTTTGCGCTGACGCTTCGGGCACGCTCGATCGGTCGCCAAGCCCAATCTGTCTGCCGGGCGCTCCGGTCATTTGAGGGGTGCCATCCGCGCCGCCGTCCGCGACGCCAGAGCCAGCGCCAAGGCTGGGGCCGGTCGACGGTCCGGAGCGCTGCAAGCGAGGGACGGATGCAGCGCCTTGCGACCCTGAGACTGATTTGTGCGCCGATCCAGTATACTCTGTGATGCGTGCACAAACTTGTCTCACGCACAAACTTGTCTCACCGCTTCCTATCTGAGCGCACAAATCAGTCTCAGGCCGCTGCTGGCGAAAGTAAGTCGCGCGGGAGATTCCGAGTGCCTTCCAGGGCTTCGTCACGGAGAGAGATTCCGACCGTGGACGATGCTTGCCTTCCCGCCAGTTCTGCATGCGCTGACGATTGCGGAGGCGCGTCTCCTCCTTCCGACGAGCGATGCGCTCGGAACGCGGCTCGTCGGTCGCCTCGACCGTCCGGAGGCCGAGCAGATCACGCAGTTCGGCATCCACACCCAACATGCGCCCGGCCTCCTCGGGGCCGATGGTGCGGCCTTGGCTGGCCTCGTTGATGGCGCGCCTGATTTCGGGGTCATCCGACCCGCGCTGCCCCAAGCCGGCCTCTGCGGCGCGGCGAGCAAGGTCGATCGGGCAGAGGCCGGGCCATCGTCGCGCGCGACCCTTCACCAAATATGTGCCCTGCGGCGCGCTTGCGAGGGCGACGGCGAGCAGATCCAACACGTCGGCCGGCTCCAGCGCGTGCCCATACGCCAGCTGGTGCGCAGAAGCGCGGATGATCTCCCGCCGCCTCGCCGCCGCCTGCCGATGAAGCGAGCTGTCGCTCATGGCAGGCCTCCCCTCAGGCGCTCGGCCAACACCCGGAGCGCGGCCAGGCGGTGGTCGCGGGGCGTGTGTGGATGATCGGGCGAATCCGTGGCGGCCTTGCCGGCTGACAGCGGCGGAGCTATTTCAGGTGGACTTGCTTGCTCTTCGATTTGCCCCGTCGCGCCTGCCAGCGCGCCGGGGTTTTCGTTTGAGGGCGGGCGCATGGCTCAGCCCTTAGGCGCGAAGTATTCGCGCACTTGGCTTCGCCATGTCAGACGCTTCCGTCCGACGCGGACACCTTGTGGGAACCGGCCGAGTTTGCGCTGTCTCGCGATCGTGGCTCGCGAAATCGGGTAGCCTTTCTCGATCGCAGCGTCGCTTAACAGATCGGCGATCGGATCTTCTTCACCGTTATTGTTGGCTTTCGACATCTTCGGTGCACTCCTGTTGTCGGAATGCGTCGGAGGATGCCCCTCGCCTGCTCTGCTGTAACTTCCACGAAAGCCATTTCTTTCGAGGCAATCAGGGCAACTATTTAAAGCTGCTCACATATTTTCTGAGTGTCGAGAATGATGGCTCCGCGAGACCGGCCGCGCGATGACCGAGAAGCAAAAGCCGATGGAGCTTGCTTCCGTCAGAGATCGAAACGCGTGGTTCGACGTTCCGATAGGAGCCGATCAAATGGAGCGACAGCCTGAGACTATCGTTGATCACGCGCCCTCGCCCGCGCTGATCTTCGCGTTCTCCGCGCGCACGGCGCAATGCCGCATGGCTGTCAGCTAGCTCCTGCGCACCGGCCTTCAGCGCACCAAGGTCTTCTACAAACTGCTGGAATTCGTCATGGCTCATGTTTTGGCCAGTTGACCTTAGCCACGCAGCGTCCTCGACCTCCAATGCCTGCAGCAGGAATGCCGCAGCGGACGCCAGTTTTCGCGCTCGATCGCGGTCATCTTCGAAGGACCGTCTGGGAGTAAGCGGAAGCCAGTGACGACAACGCCCAACCGCAGCGGAGAATGAATTGCCGTCACCGAGCAGCTCCTCGACGAAATCGGCCTCCGCGTCGGACAGCCCGAGCGTCCCACGCAGCCGTATCGGGCCCTTCATATTCGCCAAGTCGGCCATCACGCTGCCGCCTTACGCAAGCCGTATCGCCGACGCGCCTTCGACATGGGCACAATCTCGGCGGCATCGAGCTCAGCGAGAATGGCGCTGAGCCGTTCTGACCAGAGGTCGAGCGCGGCGGTTTTTTCTTTCAAGTAATCGTGCTTGATGTAGGTCGCGGTTGTGACGGTCGACTTCGTTGTGGAGGCATGATTTAGAACAAGTCCGATATCGAAAGCTGAAACCCCAAGTTCAGCCATGTGGGTCGCGCAAGTTCTTCTGAGATCGTGCGCGGTCCATTTCTCTAGTCCAATGGCCTCTTGAGAGCGTTGGACTGCGCGGCTGATAGCCGTATTTGCCATCGGAAGACCGCGAGGACCGGGAAATACAGCAGGAAGCTCGTGCGCACTGAGCACTGGCTTTAGGACGTCGATCGCGAGTTCAGGCAGCGGCAGGTCGTGCGGTCGACCGTTTTTCGAACGCGAGGCTGGAAGCCTCCAGAGCTTCCGCTCCATGTCCAGCTCAGCTCGGACCATGCCCGCCGCCTCGCCCTGCCGGCAGCCCATAACAAGCGTGAAGCGGAGCAATTCAGCGGTCCACCGCGAAACCTTGCCCGTTTCCAATCCGTGCCAGAATCGCTTGATTTCGTCGGCAGAGAATGCGCGTTCGCGAGGCGGCCCGACTTCGGACGGCGGTTTCCATCGGTGCGACGGATCGACTTCGAGGAGTCCTTGATCAACTCCCCAGCCGAGCATGGACCGCAATAGGGCTGCGACGCGGTTCGCGTGCGTTCCCGCGCCTCGGCCCTTCACCCGGTCTGTGCAGCGGCTCAAGTCGAGGCGACGAACCTTCGAAATCGCGACGCTGCCGATCACCGGCGTCACGTCGCGAGCCAAACACCGTTCCATTTCGTCGACAGTCCGCCTTCCTCGCTGGCGGCGATCAGCGAGGAACAGCTCCGCCAGCCTCTTCACGGTCAACTCGCCCTCAAGCAGACCGGACTTGATCTCGCGTACGGCGACAGAGGCGTCCCGCCCTTCGTCGAGCCCGCTTTTCAGCTCGATCGCTCGGCCACGCGCGGCGCTTAAGCTCATGCTGGGGAACGAGCCGAACGTCGTTCTAGCGCGCGTTCGTTCTCCCGGCCGGCTGAAGACCAGACCCCACGCCCGACGCGACGCACTGACTCTCAGGAATAGGCCGGGGACTTGTTCGTCGAAGAAGTCGACCTGGGCGCCGTCCGACTTCGCTGCGGCGACGAACCGATCTGTCAGCCGAACCCGTGGCATTCGTCCCTCATTGCGTACCTATCCGTACAAGTTTAGGTACGCCTGCATGCGCTAGAGAGCAATCGAAAGAATGCGAGTGATAGAATGGGCTTGCGTAAGGCACTGATATTCAGTAGCTATCGGCAGCTCTGAATTTCTCTCTCGATCTGCCGCTATCAGATTGAAGTCGACTGTTAATCGATTGGTCGCAGGTTCGAATCCTGCTCCGGGAGCCAGGCCCTCTTTCACAGCCTTTCATAACTGATTGAAAAGCTGGAACTTTCGGGCCTTTCTGCCCACCGTGGGCATTCTCAGCTTTTCCAGCGAATTCATTGACAGCCAACAAATCTGTTGGTCGTGATGTTGGTCATCGAGGTCGACCAGCAGGGCGAGACCAACAAATGCGCCTTACCGATGCTGCAATTCGAGGTGCAAAGCCGGGCGGGTCCCGCCGGAAGCTTTCCGATGGGGGCGGCCTTCAGCTGTGGGTTGAGGCATCTGGCGCGCGACTCTGGTCGTTGGCTTATCGTTTCGATGGCAAGCAAAAGCGCCTGCCACTTGGGCCTTATCCAGACGTCCCCCTCCGGGAGGCGCGCGACCGTCGCGATGATGCGAAGCGCCTACTACGAGAGGGCCTACACGCCCGCCGAGGCTAAGGCCGTCCGTGCGATTGCGCAGACTTTCCGAGCGAGCAAAGGCGTCGACACCGCGCGCGCCATAACTGACATGGGCATCGGCGAGGCCTTGATCTCGATCATGGATCAACAAGGGGTTCCGACGCCTGTGGTACGCGCCAAGGTCAAGCTCCCAGTGTCACCATCGGCACCGCTTGATGAGTTGGAGCGTGTTGCACTCATTAGGCGCGATCCGTTACGGCAGCACTATGGCCGCCGCTTCGCGACAGATCAGGGCGCCTATGAAGCGTTCCTTACTCGCCTAGAGGCGCAGGAAGCGGCGGCGGCAGCCTCGCGGACCAAAAGTCTCTCCTGGCACGAAGAGGAATCTATCGAGTCAGTTGCCTCTTCTGCTGAAGGGCCTGTTACCTGAGGCATGAGACCACCTGCGGCTAAGCGTTCAAAACAGTCAATGAGTTAATGGCCCACAGTATAAAAACTCCAACTCCAACAGCGCTCAGGTAAAATACAGCTATCAAAAAATCAGCTTGATACGGCTTGACGCGCTTCATAATGTTTGAAGACAACTTAATCGGTAGATCGAATTCCGTCTCGGCATCGGCCGCTGCTTTTACCGCAGCCATCAACATCCGAAAATAATAAAATCGATCTAAGATGTATCCTACCAATAGAAAAACAAACGCCAATATTATCAGAGGAGATGCAATATGCACCTCCATTCTAATCCAAGGAACAAATAGAAGTCTGGATGAATTAGCCACAAAATACGCGAGTGTTGCCCCATATGCCGCAACTACAGCGGTTGCAGTAAGCTGCCTTGTGCGCTGTATCGCTTCATTAAAATGAATTTGGACTCGAATAACGCTCGACCATTGATCTTTTGCGACATCGTATCGGCTTGCCGTCATCTGCTCTTCCGATGCATCCCCTACCGAATCCAACACAGCCGCCTATCTCTTCTTTAGGGCCAATACGAACCCTATATCAAAATGCTTCGCAAGGTGCGAGCCATCGGTTCGCTTTTAAGCGCTGCTGCTCAGCGCGCAAATCGCCGCGCGATGCCGTGGCGCCGCTCCCATCACCGCCGTTGCCGCGACAAGGGTCACAGCAGAGCATCAGTCATTTAAGATAGTGTAACGCCAGCGCCCTGCCGAGCGCTGCGGACAAAAAGAAAATATTCAAACTACTTTAATTCGGTAAATATTAGCGCCGGACCGAGGGCCTTCGAGGACAGTGATTTCCTTTCCTGCAGCATCCACCCAAGCCAACACCTCAGTCGAACTGCTATCGCTCAAAATTCCCTGTACTGCATTTTTATCACGTCGAATTACAGTGCCAACCGCCGATCTTCCGCTCATAGCAAACTTATATTTTACTGGCCGCGTTGTTTTGCTGTTTTCTCCCATGAGAGAACCCAGAGCGCCGAGTGAATTATTATTAGATTCGTAACTTCCTGAGAGTTCCAGCTCTCTACCGTTTAGAGTTAGCTTAAGAAGAGATCTATTTCCTTGCCAATCTTCTGAAAGGCTTGTTTCTAATACAGAGAACCTAGCTTGCGCATATTCTCTAAGGAATGAGTTCTTTGGTCGAATCTCAGTAAGTTTTTTCTTCTCTCTAACAAGCTCGTCGTCGGAAGATTTACGAATTGATTCGATAACTGCAGGCACATTACTATGGTAGTTCTCAATTTTTAACGCATCTTCACAGAGCTTCTCGGCTTCCGGTTTGAAGCCATCTTCCTGCAACCGAGCAGCCAAATTGGCCATTGCCAGCGTGGCCGAATGATCATTAAATTCCGTCGATTTTCTCAACGAGACAACTGATTTTTCGTTCAAATTGAAGTGTTTATAGCTTATGCCCAGATTATTCCAGACCGTCGAGCTTCGTTCTGATCTCGGGATCGCCAGATAGTGCCAAAAACCCAAATCTTCAAAGTCGATTTCGGAATATCTGTAGGCAAGTTTGAACCTGGCATCGGAATCGTCCGGCTTTAGTTCGAGCAGCCTCTCCATAGACGCAATAAACAGATAGTCATCTTTCGCTAATTCGGCGTACTTACCAAGTGATTTACAAGCTTCAACCTCGGATACCGATCCCGCCGCGATCTCCGCATGTATAAGTGATATGACGCGAGCGCATTCGACATCCGCATCCGCAAGCTGAAAATTAAGCAAGGCATGGCCAATAAAATCAGCGCGCGTCTCATGGTCATTAGAATTTAATGCTGCCTTCTCAAACGTTTTAGCCGCAGATATATACTCATTAAAACTAATCAGTGCGCGGGCAAGATAAGAAATAATGATTGCATCTCTATCATTTCTATTTACAATTTCCTTGATCTTGTCGAGACTTCCTCCGCTTGCATACCTAATATGCATGCTTTCCTTTGCGGCGTCCCACCTATCAACATCTATACTACTACTGAAATTGCGCTTGTAGCTTTCCTCGATCTGCCGCTGTAGTTCATCGTTCTTAACAAGAACGGCATACTCAAGAACCCTGCGATGCTGAGAGTCCGTCCAATCAGGCTTGGGCACCGCCCAATCTTCCAACTGTTGCCCATCCGAAGTCGGCTCCTGCTCCTCCGCAATCCTCGTTTTGTCCTCCGAAGCGGAGCCGGTGCTCGCAGAAGGCGCGTTGGAAGGCGACGTTGCGCCAAAGTCCTTTGGGCTAAGCGAAGATACCATTTCCATGAATTTTCCGAAGCAACTGTCCGGATTCTGGCGTAAAAATGGTATATACTCAATATCTCCTTGAAGACCTCCGGGCTTACGCACGCCATCTTCAAGAAGAATTATGACAGGAATTTGCCTACCAATGGCAAGTCCGATCTCTTGTATAATCCAATCAGAAGTCTTCCACTCCAATTCTACTGACTTACCAGTAATTCTGGCGAGAAAATCAGCTCGCTCTCGTTTAACCACTTTTTCCTTACGGCTACATATAGCAATGAATAGATTTGAATCTTGAACAAGTGAAAGCACCTTCACCGCGAGCGCTGTAGGTTCCGCGACTTCAGCATGGACCCATGAGAAATCCGGTCGAATACGGTGAGTCTGATCAAAAAAATCTGTGAACTTTCTGATTAAATGCTTATCGTTTTCGGTAAAGCTGTGGCCGACAAATGCTCTAATTTCGGTCACGAGTGGCACCTATGAGCTTTGCTTGATTCGCATTTACGGCATGATCTATCGGCGCCGATTTGAATAGCGCAATCTAACCTCTGGTGTTATCCACGCCGTGTTCGAGAGTTCCGCGGCTCGAACTAACGGCTTCTTTTGGGCGAGGGAATTTCGCTCGTTGGTCAATTGGTGGTCAATTGGTCGCATGTAGATATCGGTACATCAGCGATATCAAAGTATTAGGCTTTGGTGTTGTCTCCTGCTCCGGGAGCCAGCATTTTCGAGGGCTTGAGCGGCGGCCGCTTGGGCCCTTTTTGCTTTCCGGAGACGGAACGGTGCAGCGGGAGGCGCGACAGACGGCGGTGCGACTCTTCGGGCTCCAGCTTTCCCTGCGCCGCTGCGCCGCCCTGATCGGCTGGGGCGCCGTCGCCATCGTCATCCTCGCGACCCTGTCTCCCATCGGCGCTCGCCCCCACCTTGCCTATCTGGGACCGCAGATCGAACGCTTCGCCGCCTATCTGATCGCCGCCGCGGCGCTCGCCATCGCCTATCCGTCGCGCAAGGGCGTGATTCTCCTGTGCATCGTCGCCGGCGCCGCCGGGCTCGAACTCGCCCAGCATTTCGAGGCGAGCAGGCACGCCCGTGCCTTGGATGCGCTGGTCAAGATCATGGGCGGCCTGACCGGGCTTGCCGTCGTGGCGCTGTGCGAGCGGCTCTGGCCGAAGCGCGCCGGCGCCCTTGCCACGGCCCGCCGCCAGGACTGACCGCGGATTCGCCGCCCTGCCCTCTGCTATGCTGCCGGCTGCACGCTGGCGAAGGCTTCGGCGATGCGTTGCGGCGCCGTCGGTCGCGCATACATGCGGTCGAGATAGCGCTGGAGCCGCGGGAAGCCATCGAGTAGGCCCTGCTCGTTCGCCCAGTCCATCAGGTAGGCGGTGACACAATCAGCCGCACCGATCTGCTCGCCGACGATGAAGTCGCGGCCCTCCATATGGGCCTCCAGCACCGCTGCCATGCGCCGGAACTCCTCGCTGGCCAGCGCGATGTCCTGCGGCAGCCGCTGCTCTTCGGGATAGAGGAAGCTGTGCTTGGTGATGCGCCAGAGCGGCTGCTCCAGCTCGGTCATCGCGAACAGGATCCAGCGGTAGACTTGCGCCCGCTCGTCGAGATCGTCCGGTAGCAGGCGCTTCTCCGGGAACTTCTCGGCGAGGTAGAGGATGATCGCCGCCGATTCCGGCAAGACACGGTCGCCGTCGACCAGCACCGGCAGCTTGCCGGCCGGGTTGATCTTCAGGAACTCGGGCGTCTGCGCCTCGCCGCCGAGCAGATCGACGTGGATGTAGTCGAACGACACCCCGAGTTCCTTCAGGCCCCATAGGGCGCGCAGGGTCCGCGTCGGTCCGAATCCATAGAGCTTCATCATCGTCTCCTCCCTTGTGATCGTCGGTTCTCGTGCTTCGACGCTCCGCCGCTAGCTGACAAAGCTACCGCGAGACTCGATCCGAGCCGCTCAGAAAATACATACTAATCGGTCTGTATATCATTCGACCTGACAGGCCCTGTCAGCAATCGCCAGCGCAGCTCGCCTGTTTTTGCGGAACGATCCTGCTAGGGAGGGGCCAATCAGCAGAAGGCATCGACCTCATGACCGAGCGTTTCACCGAGACTCTCCGCCAGGCCAGCCAGCCGGCCTGGTCGCAATCCGTCGGCCACCGCTTCGTCGCCGAGCTGCTAGGCGGCACGGTGTCTGACGCGGTCATGTCCCGCTACCTGATCCAGGATCATCGCTTCCTCGACAGCTTCCTGACCCTGCTGGGGGCCGCGCTCGCCGCCGCCGACAGCTTCGAGGCCCGCCTGCGCTTCGGGCGTTTCATCGGCATGGTCTGCGGCGAGGAGAACACCTATTTCCTGCGCGCCTTCGCGGCCCTCGGCATCAGCGAGCGCGAGCGTGCGGAACAGCCCGACACGAAGGCCACCGCCGGCTTCAAGGCGATCATGCGCGAAGCCGCCGCGACGCACTCCTACGCCGCCGCCCTTTCCGTCCTGGTCGTGGCCGAATGGCTCTATCTCGACTGGGCGCAAACCGCGTCCCAACCGCTGCCGGCGAACTTCGTCCACGCCGAGTGGGTCACCCTGCACGACAACCCCGACTTCCGCGACTTCGTCGGCTTCCTGCGGACAGAGCTCGATCGTGTCGGACCGAGCGAAGCCGAGACGAGCCAGGACTTCTTCCTGCGAGCCGTCGCGCTGGAGCGGGCCTTCTTCGACTCGGCTTATGACGGTGAGGCCTGATAAAGAAATCCCTCAGCGGCTGAAGACCACTGCAGCTCTTCTGGCCTTTGAAGAGAGCCTTCACCGCCGATGGCAGGCTCAAGCCCTCCCCCCGCTTGCGGTGGGGAGGGTTGGGTGGGGGGCAGTGCCGCTCGGCACTGAACTGAAAGAACGAACTCGCCCTGCTTTCCGGCCCCCCATCCCTAGCCCTTCCCCGCCGCAAGCGGGGGGAAGGGAATAGCCGGACCTTCCAGCAATTGCCCTGTGCCGGCCCGGAGTTCGACGTGACAGGCGCGGGCCGGTCTGCCACAAGGGCCTACGAGAGACGGGGGCGTTCGCCGCGAGGCGAGCTGAGAAGCACCCTTCGAACCTGAACCAGATCATGCTGGCGGAGGGAGTCGCTCGGGGCAGCCTCGTCAGCGCTTATCCCCGTGCCCGCCTTCCACCGGAAAGGCGAGCCTTGACGACGCATGGCGCGACAGAGCGGTGCCAGCCCTCGCTGCGAGGCCGGTGATGGCGGCGATCACCCCTGCCCTGCGGACCATTCTCGTCCTGCTGCTCTGCTGGCAGGGCTCAGTCTGGCTGTTCCAGCCGCCGCGCTACATCCTGCCCTCGCCGCTCGACGTCGCCCTCGCCTTCCAGCGCCAGCCCGGCTTTCTCGCCAGCCACAGCCTGACCACCATGGCCGAGATCGCGCTCGGCTTCGTGCTCGGCTCAGCGTTCGGCGCGCTGACGGCGGTCGCGATCGTGGCACTGCCGCGGCTCGGGCGCCTGCTCTGGCCGGTCCTGCTCGTCCTCCAGTCTTTCCCCGTCTTCGTCATCGCGCCGCTGCTGGTCGTCTGGTTCGGCTTCGGCATGGGCTCGAAGGTGATCATGGCGACGATCATCATCTTCTTTCCCGTAGCCTCCGCCTTTGCCGACGGCCTGCGCCGGACCGATCCCGAGCTCATCGACGCCACCGCGCTGACGACAGCAACGCATTGGCAGACGCTGCGCCATGTCCGCTTGCCGCTGGCCATGCCCAGCCTGCTCACAGGGCTGCGGGTCGCGGCACCGCTCGCACCGCTCGGCGCCGTGATCGGCGAATGGGTCGGCTCCTCGGCCGGGCTCGGCTTCGTCATGGTCCAGGCCAATGCCCGCATGCAGACCGACACGGTCTTCGCCGCGATGACCGTGCTCGCCGTGCTCAGCCTCGTCCTGCGCCATCTCGTCGACGCGCTCGGCCCGCGCCTCATTCCCTGGACGAGCGAGCCGTGAGGCAAAATCTCCGTTCAAAAACTGCTGCGAAACCCAAGAATGGCGCGCGAACCCCTCCCCCTTGTGGGGAGGGGCAGGGGTGGGGGTCGGAAAGTCGGAGCGATTCGCGGCCGGATCGAGCAGGCTCGCTACTACAAGCTACCAAGAACCCAGTCGTTCCACCCCCATCCCCAACCCTTCCTCACAAGGGGGAAGGGAGGCACCCCACTTCGCCTTTCGCAGAGAATCTCCATCAAGCAGAAGGATCTCGCCGCATGACCCTACGCGCCCTCACCAGACGCGCCCTGCTCGCCACCAGCCTCGCTTTGGCGGCCGGCCTCGCCAGCCCGGCGCGCGCCGCCGACAAGCTCACTGTCATGCTCGAATGGTTCGTCAATCCGGACCATGCGCCACTGGTCGTCGCGCAGCAGCTCGGCCTGTTCAGGGAGGCCGGGCTCGAGGTCACGATGGTGCCGCCCTCCGACCCCTCGGCGGTGCCGCGCCTCGTCGCCGCCGGCCAGGCCGATATCGGCATCCACTACCAGCCCAATCTCTATCTCGACCACGCCGCCGGCATCCCGATCGTCCGCTTCGGCACGCTGGTCGAGACCCCGCTCAACAGCGTCATCGTCAAGGCCGACGGGCCGATCAAGAGCCTCGCCGATCTCAAGGGCAAGACGATCGGCTATGCCGTCTCGGGCACCGAGACCACCCTGCTCGGCCAGATGCTGGCCAAGGCGGGCCTCAAACTCGACGACGTCAAGCTGGTCAACGTCAACTTCGCGCTCTCGGCCGCCCTGATCAGCGGCCGGGTCGACGCCACCATTGGCGGTTACCGCAATTTCGAGCTGACGCAGCTGAAGCTCGAGGGCCATCCCGGCACGGCCTTCTACCCCGAGGAGCACGGCGTTCCCGCCTATGACGAATTGATCCTGATCACCCGCCGCGAGCTCCTGGGCGACACCCGCCTCGCCCGCTTCCTCGATGCGGTCGAGAAGGCCGCGCTCTATCTCACCAATCATCCGCAGGAGGCCTGGAAGCTCTTCATCGCCGCCCATCCCGATCTCGACGACGCCCTCAACCGCCAGGCCTGGACGGACACGCTGCCGCGCTTCGCCAAGCGCCCGCGCGCCCTCGACCAGCGCCGCTACGAGCGCTTCGGCGCCTTTCTTGTCGAACGCGGCCTGATCAAGAAGGCCCCGGCGATCGCCGAGATCGCGGGCGAGGTGAAATAGAGCGGATGGCAGGCTCATCCGCCGCCCCCCAAGACAATCACTTGAACGGCTCCCTCGCCGCTACTGGAGCGCACGGCCCTCCCCCCCGCTTGCGGTGGGGAGGGTTGGGTGGGGGGCAGCGCCGCTCGGCACTGAACTGAAAGAACGAACTCGCCCCGCTTTCCGGCCCCCCATCCCTAGCCCTTCCCCACCGCAAGCGGGGGCCTCCCATCCCCGCTTCCACATCAGGGCGGCCCTGTGCGCGCCCCTCTGGGTCTGGCGCCGATCGCGATGCTATGAGCCGGCTTCGCGGCCATCCGGCGGGCCTTCGCCCGCCATCGCAGCTGCGCCCGGCGAAATCATCCGCATGAACATCAGCAAGCCGATCGCCTCCACCCGCCGCGCCGACCTGCCGGTGCTGTTCGCACTGAGCGCGACGCATCTGCTCAACGACATGATCCAGTCGCTGATCCCGGCGATCTACCCGATCATCAAGACGGCCTACGCGCTGGATTTCGGCCAGATCGGCCTGATCACGCTGACCTTCCAGATCACCGCCTCGCTGCTGCAGCCGCTGGTCGGCCACTACACCGACAAGAATCCGATGCCCTATTCGATGGTGGTCGGCATGGGCTGCACGCTGACCGGCTTGATCGGCCTCGCCTATGCCGGCAGCTATCCGCTGCTGCTTCTGGCTGCGGCCTGCGTAGGCCTGGGATCCTCGATCTTCCATCCCGAGGCGACCCGCATGGCCCGCAACGCCTCGGGCGGCCAGCAGGGGCTCGCGCAGGGCATCTTCCAGGTCGGCGGCCAGAGCGGCGGCGCGCTCGGCCCGCTGCTCGCCGCCTTCATCATCGTGCCGCGTGGCCAGACCAGTGTCGCCTGGTTCTCGGCCGCGGCGCTGCTCGCCATGATCCTGATGGTCTGGACGGCGCGCCGCTATGCCGCCCTGAGCAAGGCTGCTGCCGCCGCTCCGAAGCCCACGAAGATCGCGACCGCTGCGCCTGCCACCCCGGCGCACACGAAGGGCCAGATCGCTTTTGCGATCACCATCCTCGTCATCCTGCTGTTCTCGAAGAACGCCTATTCCCAGAGCTTCAGCTCGTATTACACCTTCTATCTGATCGGGAAGTTCGGCGTCTCGGTGCAGGCTTCGCAGCTGATGCTGTTCCTGTTCCTTGCCGCCGCTGCGGTCGGCGCGCTCGCCGGCGGCATCATCGGCGACAGGGTTGGCCGCAACCGCATCCTCTGGTTCTCGATCCTCGGCGCCCTGCCCTTCTCGCTGCTGCTGCCCTTCGCCGACCTGTTCTGGACCGGCGTATTGACGGTGGTGATCAACCTGATCATGGCGAGTTCCTTCGCCGCGATCCTGATCTACGCGATGGAGCTGATGCCGGGCCGGATCGGCCTGATCGGCGGCCTGTTCTACGGCCTGTCCTTCGGCCTCGGCGGCCTCGCGGCGGCGATCCTCGGCGAAGTCGCCGACTGGATCGGCATCGAGGCGGTCTACCGCATCTGCGCCTTCCTGCCGGCGATCGGCCTGCTCGCCTGGTTCCTGCCGAAGGTCGAGCACCGGCGGGGGTAGAGGCTGCCAACCAGGTCAATGGAGTAGGTCCCCAAGTGCTTTGCTGCCCGAGCTTGGATCAGCTTTGGACCCGTAGCGGGGTTTTTTACTCTTCGGTGACGATCCAGGAACGGCGGCCCGCAGCGATAGAAGGGGCGATGCAAGCGGGCTAAAAAAGGGCCTCTGAACTGGACTCTGCTGGAGAGCTATATGTCGCCTGACATTATCGACACGAGCCACACTATGGCTCTGATGGGAGCAGCGTTCTTTGTCCTCGGCGTTCCGCTCTTCTTAGGACTGGCTGAAGCATCGCTCGTGTCCGCCTTGTTGGTGGCCGCGAGCTACTTGCTCTTGAGTTTGATGGCCGGGCTTGTATTCGAGTCGTCACCCCAAACCGACCAAGCTGGGGCATTTGCCATCGTGATCCTACCAGCATACTTGATCTTAGCGATAGTGGCATGGAGCGCCGGTCGGGTGACGAAATGGATCGCTAGTCGTTGGCGGGCTTGAGAAGTTGATTGAAATCCTCGACTGGAAGCACGAGGGCATTTGCCGCGACATTGTACTCATGGAACGCAGCACCTCGTTTTCCTAAGGTCTGCTTCCGACCCCTAGCGGTCGTCCGGCCAATGTGCTGTACGCTGCTTCGCAAAAAGGGGGATCTGATGCTTCGTTTCGTTGTCTGCGCCACCGTTCTATACATGCTCACGGGTTGTGTATCCCAGCAGGCCCAACAGGAAGTCCGGTCGGGGCCCCAACAGGGCGCAGCCACGGAAGCTAGTGTCCAGCCTCCGGATAATGCCCTGATCCGCAAGCGGGTCGCGCACTTGATCGTCAATACTCACAGCCTCGGAAGAGACTGGTTGCGGGGGCAATGGAAAATCCGCGACGCCCATTTCGCAGGGCCATACAAGTCGCGAGCGCTCTTCACCGGAAAGCCGCAATTTGGCTACTGTGTGAGCTGGACTGTCAGCGACATCATTCCGGTTCCCAAGACCATGCGAGTAGTCGTGACACCAAAGCCGGAAAAACCTGGAAGCTTTGAGGCGGAGATCACAACGAGTAACCTTGCTCTTTGTAGTGGGGGCGAGGAACCCTTTCCCGAGCTCTTAGAGCTGAGCGCGGCAAAGCTGGCCGCTCAATAGTAGATGCAGCCGTCGCGTAATGTCCGCTTCCGACCCGAAGCCGCTCCTCAAACCCGCTGAAGCCCGACAGCCGTCTCAAATCATCTGATGACGGACAATGGCGCAGCGCGGCTTCCCATCGCCCGCCGGCATGCTCTAACTGTGACATGCCGCAAGAGCCCGCCACGCAGACCACCGCCGAGACCGCCGAAGCCGACCTCACCGCCGAGGGCCTGAAACCTGATGACGGGCGCTATTCAGCCTTTGCGCCGTTGCGCCAGCCGATCTTCCGTGCGGTCTGGATCGCAAGCCTTGCCTCGAACTTCGGCGGGCTCGTCCAGATGGTCGGCGCCGCCTGGCTGATGACTTCGCTCTCCAATTCGCCGGACATGGTCGCGCTCGTCCAGGCCTCGACCGCGCTGCCGGTGATGCTGTTCTCGCTCGCCGCCGGCGCGATCGCGGACAATTACGACCGCCGCCGCATCCTGCTGACGGCACAGGGCTTCATGTTTACTGTTTCGATCATGCTGGCGGTCTTCGCCTGGTATGGGCTGCTCTCGCCCTGGCTGCTGCTTACCTTCACCTTCCTGCTCGGTTGCGGCAACGCGCTCAACAACCCGGCCTGGCAGTCCTCGGTCGGCGACATGGTGCCGCGACCCGAGGTGCCGGCGGCGGTGACGCTGAACAGCGTCGCCTTCAACATCGCTCGCAGCGTCGGCCCGGCGATCGGCGGCGCGATCGTCGCCGCCTTTGGCGCGGTCGCGGCCTTCATCGTCAATGCCTTCAGCTATATCGGCCTGCTCGTCGTGCTGGCCCGCTGGCAGCCGCCGCGCGTCGAGCGCGTGCTGCCGCGCGAGACCTTCCTGATCGCGATGAGCGCCGGTCTCCGCTATGTCGCGATGTCACCCAATATCCGCGCCGTCATCCTGCGCGCCTTCCTCTTCGGCTTCGGCGGCATCGTCGGTCTCGCTTTGATGCCGCTGGTCGCACGCGATCTCGTGCGCGGCGGCCCGCTGACATACGGCATCCTGCTGGGCGCCTTCGGCGCCGGCGCGGTCGCCGGAGCCTTCGTCAGCGCCCGGCTGCGCCGTCGGTTCAGCACCGAGACCCTCGTCCGCCTGACCTTCTTGGCCTATGCGGCCGCGGCCCTGGTGGTCGGGCTGAGCCCGACCATCTGGCTCACCATGCCGGCGCTTGCCGTCGGCGGCGCCTGCTGGGTGCTGGCGCTCTCGACCTTCAATTCGACGGTGCAGCTGTCGGCGCCGCGCTGGGTGGTGGGACGCGCGCTTGCGCTCTACCAGATGGCGGCCTTCGGCGGCATGGCCGCGGGCAGCTGGGCCTGGGGCTGGGTCACCCTCCATTCCGGCCCGGCCGGCGGCCTCACCGCGGCGGCGGTCGCGCTCGTCTTCGGCGCAGCCGCCGGGCTGCGGTATCAGCTGCCCCCGCTCGAGGCGCTCAATCTCGATCCGCTCGGCCGCTGGCGAAAGCCCGAGGTCGCGGTCGATATCGAGCCGCGCAGCGGCCCGGTCTTCGTCACCATCGAATGGCGGATCAGGCAGGAGGATGTGGTCGAGTTCCTGAAGGCGATGGAGGAGCGCCGGCGCATCCGCCGCCGCGACGGCGCCCGCCACTGGTCGCTGCTGCGCGACCTGACCGATGCCGAGCTCTGGATCGAGCGCTATGACAGTCCGACCTGGGTCGAATATGTCCGCCAGGCCCAGCGCGTCACCCAGGCTGACGCCGAAATCGGCGACCGGGTCAGGGATCTGCATATCGGGCCTGAGCCGCCGGTCGTGCACCGCATGGTCGAGCGTCAGACCGGCGCGCTGCCGCGAGAGCTGCTGCGCGCGACCCGGCAGGCGCAGGCGTTGCCCTGAGCGGCGGCGCTCCTCGGCGAGGTCGCCGGCTGGATCGGGGCGGTCGACCGCATCTGCGCCTTCCTGCCGGCAATCGGGCTGCGTCTGGCTCCTGCCGAAGGTGGAGCATCGGAGGAGTTGGAGCCTGCCAGCTAGGTCGACAGAGCAAGCCCGCAAGCGCTTTGCCGCCGGAGCTTGGAGTCAGTTTTGGCCCCTATCAGATCAGCACGTCCGCTTAAGGGCCGCTTCGTTGCCCCAGGCTAGTCGCAGCGTCGCGACCACTAGGGGGATCACATCTTGTGCGTCCGCGTCGGACAGCTGTCCGTTTCGCCCAAATAATGTAATGCCTGATGCGATCTTCTGACTAGCACGAATACTCAAGCGTTGGAGCTTCCGAACGAAGCCGGCGCAGTCAGACCCCGCCCGCGTCAACGAATTATCGACGATTGCCTTGCAAGAGTGTCGGACCGGTAAAGGAGCTGGGGCTCGGATTTCGACACTGATGAAGACGCGTGCTTCCACGACGGTCCTCTATGATCCTGAGCTTCGCAGCGTCATGGTGCGCGCGCTCTACGGCACGCCATTGGCAATCCCGATCGGGATGGCGATCGCAACGATAGTGATCGCAGCTTGCGCTGCCATCACAGGTGACGCCACTTTCGCTCTCCTCAGCGCCGTCATGGGTTGCGTTGGCGCATTCCGCTTCGGAGCACAGGTTCTTTATAGGCGGAAGCAATTATCGGTTTCGACCCTCGTGTTCGAGCGTCTGGCATATGCTGGCGCGTGGGCGACCGCGTTCACGATGAGCTGTTTCGGTGCATATGCCGTCACGGTTCACTCCGACGACCGTGTCGTGACGTTGGCGGTTGCGCAGACCATCGGCTACATCGCCGGTATTGCGGGCCGTAATAGCTCCCGCCCGTTCATCACGAATGTCCAGGTCACTTTCGCAGTGCTACCCTTCGCCGGCGCGCTGATTGCATCTCAAATCCCTGCGTTCGTCGTTATCGCTGGTGCGCTGTTGATGACCGTTGTGCTGACGATTTCGTCCTCGGAAGTCATACACCGCGTGTTCCTATCGAATTTTCGCACAACACGCGATCTTAAGACCATCGCGAGGACCGACAGCATCACCTTGCTTCTCAACAGGCGCGGGTTCATCGAGGAGGTGGAAGAGCGGCTTTCGTCGGGGAGACTAACCTACCTCCTGTCCGTGGACGTCGATGACTTCAAAACAGTCAACGACACACTGGGCCACGATGTCGGCGATGCCCTGCTGTCTCTGGTAGCCGCTCGCATCTCGTCGGTCCTGGAACCCAGCGACAAAGCCGCGCGTATCGGCGGGGACGAGTTCATGATCGTGTCCGATCGCGGCGGCGAAGATGTTGCCGAGCTAGCCGCGCTAGTGGTTGGCTTGTTTGCGGACCCCATAAGCGTCGGCAAAGCCACTCTTTCGGTTTCGGTCAGTATCGGCCTCGCCAATGCGACTGGCGAGTCAATCGAGCGTTCACTCAAGCACTGCGACCTGGCTCTCTACAAGGCGAAGGCTGAAGGGAAAAACCGCTGGCTATCTTATGTGCCGGAGTTGAGCGAAGCCTATGATCGTCGGATCGAATTGGAGCAGGACTTAGCCAAGGCCATTGTAGAAGGCCAATTCGAACTCCATTACCAGCCGATCTATAGCCCGCGCGGTCGAACGATATTGATGTGCGAGGCGTTGATGCGCTGGAGGCATCCAACGCGCGGCTCGGTCAGCCCTGCGGAATTTATCCCCCTTGCTGAGCAGAATGGGCTGATCAAGAGCCTCGGTTCTTTTGCGATCGAGCAGGCGCTGAAAGCTGCGATCAGCTGGCCGCAGCCGATCGGCGTCAGCGTCAACGTATCCGCCAAGCAGTTCCACCGGGATCATGATCTAGTCGGCATCATCGAAGACGCGCTGCGGCGGACAGGGGTTGTGCCTCACCGGGTGACCATCGAGGTCACTGAGACGACGCTGGCGGAGGATAAGGAATTCGTGATCGCGACGCTGCACCGGATACGCGCGCTGGGCGTGAAGGTGGCTCTGGACGATTTCGGCACGGGATACTCGTCGCTGAGCTATTTTGCCGAGCTCCCTATCGACATGTTGAAGATCGACCGGGCCTTCGTCGGCAGCATCGCCACGAGCACCAAGGCGAGAGCGTTGATGCGGGCAATCACCGGTTTGGCGAGCGATTTGAACGTTCCGATGATCGTCGAGGGCGTGGAGACGCCAGAGCAGTTCGAAGCGGTGACGCGCTTCGCCCCTTATGGCGTTCAGGGCTTCCTGTTCGCGCGGCCAATGCCGAAGGAGGATATCGATCCGATCATCGATCGGCGCGTCGCGCTTCCCGCTATCGACCGGCCTTCCACAACCGTAAGCAAAAAGGGCCGTTCCTCCGCAGCCTAAACAGGATATGTTCTGCTTCCTAGCAACGGGAGCCAGGGCCCTATGGCTGGCGTAGGCGTCAAAGACCTCCTATCCGCCGATGATATCGACGAATCGGACCTGATCGACGTCTTGAACAAGGCTGCGGCAATTGCCGACGGAAAGTTGCCCCCACGGACAAGCGCCAAGATGATCGGCCTTTTCTTCGAGCAGGAAAGCACGAGGACCAGGATAGGTTTCGACGTCGCGGCCTCCCGACTCCGCCATCATATTGTCGATATCTCGGCATCGCCGGGCAGTCGGCTCGGCAAGGCTCAAGGCGAAGATCTGGAGGATCACGTTCGGACGGTCTCGGAGTACTGCGATCTCATTGTCGCTAGGACCGAACATGTCGCGACGATCGAAGAGATCGCGCGCCTTACGCACCTTCCCGTGGTCAACGGCGGGAACGGAATTGGCGAGCATCCGACTCAAGCCCTTGTCGATCTCTTCACGATCGAGCGGCGCCTTGGAGATGTCAGGGAGCTATCGGTGGCACTGTCGTGCGATCCGACCGCCCGTCATGCCCTTTCCTTCATGAAACTGCTCGCGTTGCGCGCCCCGCGGCGCTTCACCCTTTGCCTCGCACCTGAGACGAAATTATCCAACGTCGCTGCGGCTGCAATTGATGACTTGAGGCATTGCGGTACGACTATCGATATGGTCGACAACGTAGAAGCCACGCTGGATCATGATGTTCTCTCGATCCAAACGCAGAGAGCATCCAGTATCATCAGCGGACGTATTGGCGAGATGGATGCGGTTCAGAAGACAGAGGACGAGAAATTTACGTTGACGGCCGAAAAGGTACTTAGAAATCGGTCGAAGACGATGATTATGAACCCCTTGCCGCGGCATTCCGAGACCGACAAGTCATGCGACAGCCTCCCGAACGCCGCGTACTTCGAACAGGTCCGGCTCTCGGTTCCAATTCGGATGGCGGTTCTCAGCCGCATGCTCGCGGGTCGGCGCTGGGCGGGGCGATCTCTTTCGCGTTTGCGGCCTGGATGGCCGGAAACGTCTTCGCCTATTTCCTCCTCGCTGTCGCGATCCGTCAACTAAAGCTCGACCTCTCCTATCCGGAAATTCTCGCCATACGCTCGGCCGGGGGGGTGGCGATCGGCCTCGTCCTGGGTTGGCGCGACCGCAAGTTATTTCGCGAGGTCTGGCGCTCGCGCCTGCCGCTGCATCTCGCTCGAAGCGCTCTACATGCTATAGGCGCGATCGCGGTGGTTTGGAGTGTCGCCAATCTGCCGCTGGGCCTCGTGGCGAGCATCGAATTCAGTGGACCATTGTTTGCGGCAGCAATCGGCGTTTTCGCACTCCGGCTGCGACCCGCCGGATTCGCGTGGATCGGGCTCGGCCTAATTTTCGCAGGAGCCGCAGCTATCGTCTTTCAATATAAAGATGTCTTGGGTCTTACGATCATCATTCCGTTTGCTGGCGTCGGCATCCTGACGTGCACCAATATCATGCTCGCAACTCTCAGTCAGAGACAATCTACGCATTCGATATTGTTTATCATGAATGCAATTCAGTTAATTATCTTCTCAACACTGAGCATGATGGGGGACAAAACTCTCCAGCTTCCACCCTCCTCCATATCCACCATGGCACTCTTTACGCCCGGAACCGTAACGTTCACGTTTGCGATCGTTTTGATGGCTGTTTCCGGCTACATGACTCAAGCATCATTGAGCCAAGCGACGCGCCATGGCACCGTAGTTCAAGTCTCAGCGCTCGATACTCTGCGCATTCCAGCACTCGCAGTTGCCGGCGCGCTACTTTTCGGCGAACCGCTCAAACAGGACTTTGTTATTCCTAGCACAATCATTATGTGCGGGGCGATACTGGCCGCATATCTTGACCGAACCAAGCGAGTGCAAGAAAAAGGGGCCCGATAAAAATGTGGCAGCGCCAGCAGGCTGATTTCCTGTCCTGACACTACTCTTGTCTGGAAAGTTTAGGAACAAAAAACCGCGGCGCACTGAGCAGGTCCGCCTCTGGGCAAGTGGTTGATGTCCGGAAGTGGTGCACCGCTGACTATTGACCTGCCGATTCATCTTTCAAGCCATGGTGCGGACGGCGGGGGTCGAACCCGCATACCGTTTCCGGCGAGGCATTTTAAGTGCCTTGCGTCTACCAGTTTCGCCACGTCCGCGCCGCGAAACTGGTTAGCGACGGAATGCCTTTCCGACAAGCGCCGGTTGCGCGCCCCGGCTCAGCGCCGGTGCGCCGGCTTGTACCATTCGACTCCGTCAGGATCGACATAGAGCCCCGGCGCGACGTCGGAGCCGATCTTCTTCTCCTGCATCGGCACGCGCACCGTGTCGTCGCGGTCGCCGCGGCGGATATAGGGGCCGCTCGCCTGCTGACTGTGCTGGCCACCGCCGCTGCCGCCGCCGATCACGGCGCGGCGGCCGGCGACCTTGTCGTCGAGCGCTGCGACCTGGCGCGCCGAGAAGGCGATCTTCGCCGAGCCCTCGACGATCGGAACGGCCTTGCCGGCAGCCCCCTCGCCGGTGACGCGGATGCCGACGAAGCGCGGCACGTAAGACTGCCCGCCAGCGCCGCGCGCCAGCGCATCCCAACCACCGGTGGTCGAGACCTGAGCGCCGCAGCGCTTGTGGGCGCGCTCGCAGGCGGTCCGCGAGCCGTAGCGCGGCGCCTTCTGCTCGAACTCGGCGCGGGCGTTGCGATAGGCGTGCTCGCATTGCTCGGCCGAAAGCTTGCCGGCCTCGATGCATTCGTCGCGGCGGACATAGGTCTGGCCGGCGGCCTGCGCGGCGAGATCGGCGGGCGTCAATGCGATGCCGGCGACGGCAAAAGCCGCCGCGCGGACGGCGACGAGGGGAAGAAGCGTGATCATGCGCCCTCCCTGACCATGTGATTGTGGCGTCACAGCAGCGGCCTCATCGTGATGGCGAGCTCGCGCGTGCCACCATAATCGATCTTGCCGTTGCCGAGGACCGGAATCGAGCCGGTGACCAGGATCGCCTTTGGCAGCCACAATTCCGGGAAACCCTGCGCCTTGGCCTCGTCCTGCAGCGCCTTCTTCTCGGCGTTCGGCTTTTCGGTGACGAGGACGAGCTGCTCGCCCTTGCGCAGGTCCGGCAGCGCCACGACCACGTGATTGTGACCGGGCCACAGGCCCGAGATCATCGATTCGACCGCCGCGAGCGAGACCATCTCGCCGCCGAGCTTGGCGAAGCGCCGCGCCCGGCCCTTGATGGTGATGAAGCCGTCCTCGATCGCGACGATGTCGCCGGTATCGTGCCAGCCGCCCTCGGGCGGTACGATCGCGCCCGGCCGGTCGGCGTTGAGATAGCCGAGCATGACGTTCGGCCCCCTGACGCAGAGCCGCCCGCCCTCGCTGATGCCCTCGACCGGCTCGAGCTTCGCGGTGATGCCAGGCAGCAGCCGCCCGACGCTGCCATCCCTGGTCGCGACCGGCGTATTGCAGGCCAGCACCGGCGAGCATTCGGTGCAGCCATAGCCTTCGAGGATGGTGGTGCCGTAGGGCTCCCACATCCGGCGCGTCTCCGGCTTCACCCGCTCGGCCCCGGCGACGACATAGCGCACGCTCTTGAGGTCGCCTTCATCGGCGGCGCGGGCATAGCCTTGAAGGAAGGTGTCGGTGGCGAACAGGAAGGTCGAGCCGGTCTCGCCGATCAGCTTCGGCACCTGCTTGTAATGCAGCGGGCTCGGATAGAGCACGACCTTCATCCCGTGGATCAGCGGCATCAGCAGCGCTGCCGTCAGCCCGAAGGAATGGAAAGCCGGCAGCGGGTTCATGACGACGTCGCGCTCGGAGAGGAAGCCGGCCGCCAACTGGAAGATCTGGCGCGCATTCGAGACCAGATTGGCATGGCTCAGCACCACGCCCTTCGGCTTGCCCTCGGTGCCTGAGGTGAAGAGCACGACGGCCGGATCGTCGGGCTTGGCCGCATGGCGGCGATGCACCATGCCCGGCGCCAGCGAGGCCAGCGCGCCGATCGCCTTGTCGAGGCTGGTCAGCTCCTTGCGGACATCCTCGAGATAGATCACCCGCCGGCCGAGCTCGAGCGCCTCGATCACGTCGTCGAGCTTGGCCTGGTCGATGAAGCGGCGCGAGGTGACGATGGTCGAGATCGGCCCGATCTCGCAGGCGGCGGTCAGGTTCTTCAGGCCGGCGGTGAAGTTCAGCAGCGCCGGCACCCGGCCATAGGCCGAGAGCCCAAACAGCGTCACCGCCATGCCCTGCACGTTCGGCAGCATCAGCCCGACCGTCTCGCCGGGCCTGGTCAGCGCCGAAAGCTTGCGGCCGAGCACCAGCGCGCCCAGCACCAGCCGGCCATAGGTGATCGGCTGCCGTTCCGGATCCTCGAGCGCGACTCTGGCCCTGCCATGCTTGCCGGCGGCAGCCAGCAACGCCTGGAACAGGCTCAATCGCGCACCTTCGGCATCGAAGGGCTGCGCCGGCAGTTCGATCGCGGCCACCTCGGCTCGTGCTCCCCTTGTCGTTTCTCCCGCCTGCAACCTAAGGCGAACGGGCCGGGATACAAATGCGCCGGGCGAAACCTTCCCTTGCGTTAGCTTGCGCGCTACGGTTGCGCAGCGAACCGGGGGGATACGGCATGTTTCGGCTGCGCTTGCTCCTGTCGTTCCTGTCGCTCCTGATTGCCGGGCTCGCAGCCGGCGGCGCCTTCGCCCAGCCTCGCATCGAGTGGGAGATCGCCAACCGCTTCCGTCTGTTCAAGCAGGAAAAGCAGTTCCGCAAGCTCGCCGAGGTCTTCGCCGCGCTACCGGAGCAGGATCGCAGGGAGCGCCCCGCCTTCGCCTTCGAGGATGCCATGCAACGTGCCGCTGCGGCGCGCACGCTCGGGCCCGCCTTCGGCGATCCGGCGAGCGTCGACCGCTGGGGCTGGACTTCGGCGGTCACGCGCCAGACCTGCTTCCAGAACGGCAATCACGGCCATTGGCAATGCCTGCTCGACACCGGTGACCAGTTCATGGAACCGCGCGTCGCCGATGTGCTGGTCCGGATCGCCGACCTGCCGCCGGCGCTCGTCGGAAAGCCCTGCCGCTGGACTGCGGGCGAGCTTGCGGTGGTCGCGCCCTGCTCCGGGGAGGCCAGGCTGACCCGCCGCGCCTTCGGCGAGCCGTTCGACATCGCGGTCAGCGCCGAGGGCTCGGTCGTGGCCGAGGCGAAGGCCGTCAAACTGCGCCACATCGCCATCGCCGGCTTCGGCGACTCCTTCTCGTCCGGCGAAGGCAATCCCGATCGGCCGGCGGAACTCGTCGACGATGGCCTCAACACCTACAGGAACTCCTCGCGCAATGCCGATCGCCCGGGCTATCGCAACTATCCGCGGCGACGCGGCGCCACCGAGCAGTCGCTCGGCGGAGCCGCGGCGGCGATCTGGCTCAACGCCCAATGCCACCGCTCGCTTTATTCGCAGCACGTCCGCGCGGCGCTCGTGCTGGCTTTGGCCCATCGCGATGTGGCGGTGACGCTGACACCTTATAGCTGCACCGGCGCGGAGGTGAGCGCCGGCGTCCTCGGCTACTACGCCGCGCGCGACGATGTCGGCGACGCCGTCTACGACGCCTCGCCCCAGCTGATGCGCTATTGGCGCGACTATTGCCGCAGTTTCGCGGGCTATAACCGCTTCGACGACGAGGGCTCCGGCTTCGACTGGCGGCGCGATCTGGCGCGCTGCAGCCAGCCCCGCGCGATGAAGCCGGATGCGGTCCTGCTCAGCATCGGCGGCAACGACATCGGCTTCTCCAGCGTCATCGCCGAGGAAGTGGTGGGCCGCGGCCAATTCGGACTGCGCCTGGGCCTACTCTACAAGCTCTGGCTCAGCCAGATCGATACCAAGACCTTCACCGAGGCCCGAAGGGCCGTCGACGAGGTGATCCCGGCGCGCATCCGCGAGCTTTCCGCAGCGTTCGAGAAGCATCTCGATGTCCCGGCCTCGGCCATCGTCCAGACCGCCTATCCGCAGATCACGCGCAGCGAGGGCGGCCTGTGCGGGCCCAGCGTCGACGGCATGGACGTGCACCGCATCCTTGCGATCAGCAAGGCCAGCACGGGCGGGGATGCAGCCGCCTTCGTGCCCTATCTCAACCGCGGCATCGCCGCCGCGATCACCGCCCTGCCCGAGGCGCGGCGCTGGCGCTTCGTCGACAGCCATGTCGAGCGCTTCGCCGGCCACTCCCTGTGCTCGGCCGGCGCCCCCGGCGATGCTCCCGACCGGCAGGTCTCCGGCGCCATGCGCTTTCCGAGCTGGAACTTCGAGAGGCGCCGCTGGGAGCCGTTCGCCCCGAGCGCCTGGCGCGCCTACCGCCCGCGCCAGAGATGGTTCGTCACCCCCAACGACTCGTTCCTGACCGGACACTACATGCGCGTCGGCAGGTTCGAAGGCTCCGACACCACCGATCCGCTCAGCCCGGAGCAGCCGCTTTTCGCCGCGACGCTCGGCGGCTCCTTCCATCCCAATGCCAGCGGCCATTCCGCAATCGCCGACGCGACCATTCCGGTGCTGCGCGAGGTGCTCAAGCTTCCACAGCCTTGATCCCTTTGTCGGCGCATGGCCGCATGAGCCCGGCGCGGTGCCGGCGCTGCAATGCAGCAGAATTCATCGCGGAATCGATCGCAGCTCAACAATCTCGCAACATGATCGCCGCAATCGCCGAAATGTGACGAAGAAGCCGTTCATCACGTCGTGCTCCCGTCATTGAGATCGGGCATATTTATCGCTATCTCCGGTTGTGGAGCTGGGGACTACAGCCGTGCCGACCATTTCGAAACAAGTCATAGCGGTTGCCGCGCTGGCAGCGGCCTCGATTGCTATCGCCTCGCCCGCGAATGCAGCGGGCTTCTGGGAGACGCTGTTCGGCGTCCCGCAGCGCCGGGCCGTCGCGCCCATGCCGGAGAGCGTGCCGCTGCACATGACCGTGCGGCCGAAGCGCAAGAAGGCGAAACTCGACGGCGCCATCAAGGACGTCAAGGACGGGCCGAAGGCCCCGCTCGTCAAGCCGATGGAGTACGCCAACGACCCGTTCTGGTACCTCAGGGACGAGACGCTGAAGAAGGGCGACATCATCGTCCTGAAGGATCGCGTCGTGGTCTTCGACGGCGGCGCACGCGCTTACGCCAACTTCGCCAGTTTCCAGACCAGCAGGCTGCTGTCGAGCAAGGCCAAGAGCCAGCTCAAATACTTGGTCTCGACCCCGAGGGACAACTACACGGTCTGGGAGCCTGTCCAGTCGATCGGCGATCGCAACGCCGCCGCCTCGGCCGAGCTCTCGGAGCGCACGCGCTGAAACAGCGCGGCGCCTACGCCATCCCATTCCTGTCGCATTGATACCTTCGAATGGTCAGACCGGCGCCAGAGGCTGACCGGATTTCGCATCTAGGGTCGCTCCGCATCGGGCGTTTGCCCCTCCCTCCAGCGATGGAAAGGAGCCAACGATGCGCAATTTTGTCAGGACCGCCTGCCTGTCCCTGGCGCTGCTCGCCGGCACTGCCGCGGCGCAGGCTCAAGCTCCGTCCCTGCCCATCCCGGATAATCCCGGGCTTCCCAATCCTGATTCCATCCGCAACGCGACCGTGATCGAGCGCGGCTCGCTGCCGCCGCAGCTGCGCGTGCAGGTCGACAGTGCCGTGGCACAGGCCAGCCCCGACGACCTGAAGCAGCTCAGGCAGTCGATCGATGCCATTCCCGCCGCCACCAAGGCACTCCAGGCCAAGGGCATGAATTCGGCCGCGATCATCGCGGTCGGCGTCGACGAGGACGGCGATCTGCCCCTGATCGCGCAAGAGACGATCTGAAGGACAAGCATTCCGAAAGACGGCGGCCGCAGGGCCGGCCGATCCATGGGCAGTCCGGCGCTCCTGCCCCATTCTGAGCGGCGCCAGATCGAAAGGACCGATCATGAAACTGACCGAAGCAGGCATCGACAGCGCCCTCCACCAGATCGAGGCCCAGGCGATCCCGGAGAACCACCCGGCAACGGTCCAGCTCAGCGAGCTGTTCGGCGAACACACCTTCTTCCTCGACACCGGCGGGCTCGCCATCATCGAGCCGGTGAAGACAGATGGAAATGCCGAGAGCATGGGGCGAGTGGTCAAGCTCGCGCGCTGGGGCGACGAGACCCGAAAGAACCTCTCCCCGCATGAGCCTGAGTACACCGATATCGTGGTCGCGCTCGATCGGGCAGCGTAACAGCGCCCACCGCCTCCTCCGTCATGGCCGGGCTTGTCCCGACCATCCAGGTCTTCGTTCTTCGAGAGCGGTGTTCAAGACGTGGATGCTCGCCACAAGGGCGAGCATGACGGAGTGCGAACTCAACCGAACGCGCCGATCTCGTGCTGGATCGCGCCGGAGATTTCGCGCAGCAGCGCAAAGCATGCCCGCATCGGCTCGATCACGTCGCGATGCAGGGCAGCATAGGCGCCGCCTTCGCGCGGACCGGCAGGCTCGCCGAAATCGAGACCCAGCGCCGCATCGGGGTTGACCGGGAAGATCTCGCCGAGCAGCGCGAGCGCCCCGGTCATGTCGAGCCGCAGGATGCGCTCGAGCAGTAGCTCTCGCGTCACCCCGGCATGCGGCCTGAAGTCCGGAATATGCGTCGCCGACAGCCAGATCCGGTGCAGCAGCGCCAGCCGCAGCGTATGCAGCGCCACCAGCCGAACCGGCATGGCCGGCGGCTCGCCCGCCGCCTCCTTCAGCTTGAGCCGGTCCGAGGCGAAGCGCCAGAACAGCCGCCGCAGCGCCGGCGCAAGATCGAGCTGCGCCAACGCCTCGGCGACGGCAAGCAGTTCGTCGCGCCGCCCCTCCTTCTCGGTGCGCCGCGCCCGATCGAACCAGCTGCCGGCGTCGAGCGTGTCGAGATAGGCGCGCAGCACGTCGAGATCGCTGTTCGCCATCGCATGGGCCGCAAGTCGATAGGCCCGGCCGAAGCGCTCCGAGCTCTCGCGCATCGCAAGGAACAGTTCAGGCGCCCGCGCCGCAGCCTGGCCGATCCCGTGGACGCTGTTCGCCAGCCAGCCAAGCTGCTGCAGGATGGCGTTGTTGGGGATCGCGCGCAGCTCGCGCGGATGGCGGATCACCGTCGGCCCGCCGGCGTCGCTCTGCCGTGCCGCCGGTCGCGAGCCGGTCTTGTCGAGCAGGGACGGGCCGAAGGTGCCGATCAGCGCCGCATAGCCGGGATCGTCGACGAGATGGGTCATCTCCTCGCGCACGGTCTGGAAGAACTCGGTCGAGAAGTCCGGCTCGGCATAGATCGGATCGTCGGCTTCCGCCGCCGGATCGGCGAAGACGCTCTCGGCGATGCGCGCCACCGTCGCGCCCGCAAGCGCGCTGGTGCCGAACAGCAGGTAGCCATCGCTGCCCTGGAAGCTGGTCTCGCGTGTGACCTTGACGCCGGCCTTGGCGAAGGCGCGCCGCGGCCATTCCGGATCGAGATAGGCGAGCCGGTCCGTGAGGCTGTCGGGATGCGCGCCGCGCCCGGCCGACTCGCCATGGGTGTCGAAGATCACGAGCTCGACCTCGGTCAGCCCATAGCGCTGCAGCAATTCGAGGATGCGGCTCCTCAGCCGCTCGACCCAGAAGGTCGCGGCGACCTGGCCGATATAGCGGCCGGAATCGGAATAGCCGAACTGGACGCAGAGCCGGCCATGGCGCTTGAGATAGTCGCGCCAATGCGGGCTGCGCAGCGCCTCGTCGATGATGCGCGGCCCCTGTTCGAGCGCGTCCGAGGTCTCGAACAGCGGCGAAATCTCGACGTGATCGGCGATACCGAAGCGCTTGGCGAGATAAAGCGCCGACAGCAGCGTGTAGCCGGTCTCGGTCTCGGCGATCAGGAAGCGCACCGGCCGCGAGCCGTCGACATGCTTCACGATCTGCGCGACCATCATCATCATCCGCGCCGCCGAGGCACGCTCGACCGCGAGCGCCCCGAAATCGACCGGCGTCGGCTTCGCCTTGGCCAGCGCCTGGTTCGCGGCGGAGAGGAAGGCGCGTCGCTGCGCCGGCTGGGCTGGATCCTCGTCGAGCGGGATCACGCCGCGCATCGCGTTATGCAGCTGCGAGGCGTTGAGCCGGAAATGCGGCAGCGCGATCGAGACGCCATGCGCGATGACGCCGGCCCGCGCCAGTATCAGGGCGCCCGCCGTCGCCTCGTCCTCGGCCAGCACGATCGCCTTGTCGAGCGCTGCCAAGAGCGGTGACGCGTCGGGTAAGGCCGTCTCGCGCTCGCCGACCAGCGCCAGCGCGAACGCCTGCAATGCCGCGATCTCCGGCTTGCTGTTCAAGGGCGGGCAAAGCGCGAGCTGCCGCTCGACCGCCGCGAGCGCGCCTTCCACCAGCGCCCTCACCTCCGCCGTCGCCGGCGCTTCCGGCAGCTTCTCCAGCAGGCGGAAGAACTGGCCGCGCTTCGATTCCAGCCGATAGCGCAGCGTGTCCCACCAGCCGATATCGGTGCGCCCGTCAGTGTCGCAGCCGACCCAGGAGGCGAGCAGCAGCGCGCGTGGCCTGAGTTCGCGCCAGCGCTGCGGCCAGCGCGCCCGCGCCTCTGCGAGGAAGGCGGCGTTCAGCCGGTCGATCGCGTCGCGGGCATGGCGCACCGAAAAGCGCGCTTGCTCGAACTCGTCCTGCAGGGTGATCGCCGCATCCGGCCGGAAGGAGAGATCGGACGCCATCAGCGCCGACGCTTCGCCCTGGTTCGAGGCGAGTTCGGCCAGCGCATGCGCGACCGCCCGGCTCATGCCGAAGGTCGGATGCGCGGTGAAGACCGCGGCGAAGCGTGTGCGCGCCAGCGCCGCGCCATAGGCCTCGAAAGGCTGCGCCGCGCCGCTCGCCTCGTCGGCGACACGCCGCGCCAGCGTCGCATAAGCCTCAGCTTCGTCGCGCTCCAGCCCGACATAGTTCGCGACGCGCGCCGCCCGGTCGGCGAGCGCGGCGCGGCCGAGTTGGCGGATGAGTGCGGCAGCATCCTCGAGTGTGACCTCGCCGCGATCCATCTTGCGGGTCAGCCAGAGCGTGGCGCGCAGCACCGGGTTGCCGAACGGGTCCTCGCGCGCATCCGAGCGGGCCTGCACGATCGCCGCCGACAATTCGCTCGCCAGCGCCGATGGCGACAACTCCTCCGCACCCGCCACGCCGCTCTCCGCTTTTTTTCGATCGTTTGATGAGGCTTCCCCACAGGTGAGCAAGATTCCGGCTTTGCTGCAACTGCGAAAACCAATGCGGCGGCGCAGCAGCGATTGCGACCCTGGAATTGATCGCGCCGGGGAACATCGACTGCCGCACTTCGTTTGCCAGACAAGACCGAACGCAAGCCGTTCGTCCCCTCGCGCATCAGCAGAAGGGAGCAGATCATGCTGAAGCACGTCGTATTGGCCGCAGGCCTCGTCCTTGGCTCCACCGCCGTGATGGCGCAAAACCAGGGCCAGCCCAACGGCCTACCCGAACCGCCCGGCATCAGCAGCGAGCTCGCCCCGCGCTTCCAGCGCTATGTCGTCGAACAGCGGCCGACGTCCTACACCTATGACCAGCCTGTCATCGTCGGCACCACTCTGCCTGCGATCGGCGTGACCTATTATGCGATCCCGCAGGAATACGGTGTCAGCAGCGACTACTTCTACACGGTGGTCAATAACCGGCCAGTCCTCGTCGAGCCCGGCACGCGCCGCATCGTCCAGGTGATCGACTGATCGAATCGATCAGCTGCCGGCTCGGTCGCGCGGCGCCGGGCAGCATGCCAGTACCTCTAACCGGCTGCGCCCCTTACAATCGCCGTTGCCATGGCCATATCGGGGTAGACCCGGAGGAAACCATGGATACGACCGTTCGGCGTAACCTCTCCGACAATTGGGGCGTCTCCGACCTGCTCGAGCGCCCGATCTGCTCGATCATTCGCGACCCGCACGGCACGTGCTGGATCATCCTCTCGCAGGAGCAGGTCGCGCGTCTGAGCGACATCCGGAAGGGGCCGTTCCTGTCGGTCGATGCGGCGATGACCGCCATTGAGAAGAACCTCAAAGGACCCTGCCGCCATCGTGCGGCAACTGTTCCGGCGAACTATTTCCCATAAGGCCGCGCAGTCACAGCATAGCAGAAACCGCCCGCACAACTTCATTTGGCCACATTGCCCGGGTAGAAACGACAAGCAGGCGAAGACTGATCGGCCGGTTCCTCTGCTTGGAACTGGCGACGAGCCTCCACCCTACCCATCGAAAACCGATCGCTGCCGATGGCAGCATCATCGCCGCACGCATTGTGCCCGGCGATGTCACCACAAGACCGCGCGGCCTCGGCCGGGCGGCAAACGGACGTAAATGCAAGAATCAACACAACTGAAGTCACCCGAGACCGGGCGTGTCGCCGATGCGATCGCCAACACGCTTCCGCCGAAATCCGCACCTGACTGGAAGCCGCAGCCTTGCGGCCTGAGCCGCCAGGAACTGCGCCGCATCGTCAAGAAGATGCTGGGATAAGGAGGCTGGACATGAACATGCGCCAACCCAAACCCACCGCCTACGACAATCGCTTCACCCGTTCGGGACCACGCGCCAACGTTGCGCAGACAGGCCGGGGTGCTAGCCCGCAGGCGAACTATGAGCGCTATCTCGCTCTGGCCAAGGCCAAGGCCCTCGCCGGCGACCCGATCGAGGCCGAGCGCAACTATCAATACGCCGAGCACTATCATCGCCTGATCAACGGCACCGCGGCTTGAGACGTGGGTGCTCGCCATCGGGCGGGCATGACGGCCAGGAGGAGAACCGCGGCGCGGACCCCCTCTCCTCGCAGGCGCCGGAGCCGCGATGCAGAACCCCTCTCCCGGATGGGAGAGGGGCAGGGGTGAGGGACCGCCGCAGATTATTTGAATGCAACGGCGCCGTTGTGCCTTCTACGGATGGGGCAGGCCCTCATCCCTGCCCTTCTCCCACACGGGAGAAGGGTTCCCCGCGCCCCTCGCTTCACACGCAACGGCCTCAGCGGGCATAAACCCCCAATCAATCCCCGCCCCCAAAACCTGGCTTATGCTTCTCCCCGTCCCGCCCGAACCGAGGGGGCTTCGCGAGGCATCATGAGGCCGGGCGGGAGAGCGGTGTCCGTGGCGAGAGGGCCTTGCAAGCCTGAACGAGCATGCTCCGCAGACGTGCGAACCACGTCTGCGACCAGAGTCCGCTCGTTCCACCACGGAGGGGTTTCGTCGTTCGGGGCAGGCACCCCGGTCCAGCCGGACGCAACACACGGCGAGAACTCGAAAGAAAACCGCGCGCGGGGCTCGGGCAGTGGCCAGTGGCGCTGCCTCGACAATTCGACATCGACATTCGGCACGCAGCCGTCGACTGCGACGCCGCCCGACCCCGCGCCTCCCTCGGATGGCGTTCTGCCTCAAACCCTCGCGGCGATCAGCCGGCGGGATGCACGAGCATGACAGACGAACAGGCCGGCCGCCTCGCCATGCCGAGAGCCGATCCGCCGTCAGGCAGCTTTGCCTCTTTCATTCGAAATTAACTTTCTGGTAAGAGCTTCGGGATTCCTTTCCGGTGACGACGGCCCGCCGCCTCAGGCAGGCCAGACCCCGTAATCAGGAGATGACCGCATGAAGCGGACCGCGATCGCTGCAAATGCTGTCCGTTTCACCGGTATGAGCCGCTATAGTCGCAAGGCGATCCCGCTTCTGATTTCTCTGGCAGCGCCGGCGCTTGGCGCCTGCAGCGTCTCCCCGGTCCAGACCGCCTCGACGGCCGCCCCCTCGGCCAAGGAGCCGCACGAGGCTCGCAAGCGCGCCATCGAGCTCGCCAAGGCCGACCCGCGCGAGAAGGAATGCCTCGTCCGCGCGATGTATTTCGAATCGAACCGCTCGAGCGATGCCGGCCTGCTCGGCGTCGGCACGGTCGTGATGAACCGGGTCGGAGCGCCGCGCTACCCTGAGACGATCTGCGGCGTCGTCGGCGCGCCGCGCCAGTTCGCCCCCGGCGTGCTGACCCGCCAGATGGCCGCCCGCGACCTGCCGAAGGCCGAGGCCGCCGCCGAGGCCATCCTCGCCGGCAAGCGCAACGAGGCCGTCGGCAACGCCAAGCATTTCCACATGGCCGGCCTGCGCTTCTCCTATGCCAACATGCATTACGTGACGGTGGCCGGCGGCAACGCCTTCTACGTCAAGGGCGAGCGCCCCGAACGCCGCCGCATCGAGGAGCCGAGCTACCAGCTCGCCGCGGTCTCCGCGCCGGCGCCGCTCGCCACCACAGCCTCCGCCGGCTCGACCTCCTTCGCGGCCGCGCCGCTGGCCTACGCGCCGGAAACGCCGGCCGCCGCCGCGCCGGCAAGCCCGGCCTTGCAGCTCGTCGCCAATGCCACGCTGCCGCCGAGCCGGCCCTACGATCTCGGCATGTCCCGGAAGACCGCACAGGCCTTCATCGCGCCGCCGAAGAGCGACGCCCGCCTCGCCGCGCTGATCCCGGCCTCCCGCAGCCTGCGCAGCAGCCTGGCGCAGAACTGAGCTTCACCAACGCCGGGTGTGCTGCGCTCCCTCATGGCCCGCGCCGCAGAACCCCTCTCCCGGATGGGAGAGGGGCAGGGGTGAGGGACCGCCGCTGATCGTTAGGGCGAAGCGAAAGCCGCAGCACCTTCTTCGGAAAGGGCAGGCCCTCATCCCTGCCCTTCTCCCCACACGGGAGAAGGGTTCCCCGCGCTTCTCCTTCATAGACACGGGAATAGACCCCAATCCCAGCCTGCTCCACCCCGCCCACAAGCGCCCATGAGACGAAGCAACCAGGCCCGCCTGCCCGCGCCCTCAGGCGCATCTGGCTCGACCGCGCCGCGGTGCCGGACACAGAGGCCTATCCCTGGTGCCTGCCCGTCCTGCGCGACGAATTCGAGCTCGCCTTCGACCGGTCGATCACGATCATCGTCGGCGAGCCGGAATCGGCGCTGTCGCCGGCCCGCCAGATCGAGTTCCTCGAGCCCGTATGGACCGGCGCGGCCAGTGCCAGATGATCATGGCGACCCGAATGACCCAGGAACTTGCCGATCCTGATGGCCTATCCCGGCGCCCGCCTGCTGGGCTTGAGCAAATACGGGCTCGACCCCGTGACGATCGAGCAGACCCAGCATTTCCGGATCATCCGTGAGTTCTGCATGGATCCGGCGATGTTTGTGGAAACGATGATCGAGGAGTGAGGCGGCCCCATCCGCGCAAATCGATGACCGCCCGACGCGAAATGACCGCTTTCGACCCGTTGCGGACATTCGTGACTATCGGCCGCCCATTCGCCGCGGGCTTTTGATCTGCAAGGCTCGCCGACCGCCGAAGAGCGCATTGCCGATCATGTGCGGAATATACCATAGAAATAATGCGATGTAGATTATTTGAGATTCTTTCAAGTCGATATACTCTTTGATGAACGGTAATAATAACCCGAATAAGGCGATAATACCTGTTGCGATGGGTCGCCAAGGATATTTTTTATAATACTCCCTGGTTTCACGTTGTATCAATTCATCGTTTTGACGAGCTTCGGGGTTTTTTCGAGTGATAAAGAAGGCGATTATCATCAAAGCAAGTCCGATAAAATTTGAGATAAGGAGCCATGGGGAGTGAATTCCTTCAAAAGACATCAACGCAAGCGGAAGAATGGTTAGGACCCAACCCGCATCATGCAGCAGCTTTAAGGCTCTAATGCTCACCGAAGCCTCCGCGCGATGGACACTCGCTGCAGTCGTACACATTGGCCGGCATTGTGGCGGCTCTCCATCACTCACAGACGGGTCGTGCTCGCTTGCCGTAAGGCGTCAACGCCACAAAAAAGCGCGAACAAAAAACGCGACCGCTACCGACACCAGGGTCGAGAGCGCCCACAGGAGTGTGGCAGCCGCAATGAGCGCAGTGACTAGGTTGATTAGAACCTGATCTCTCAGCCCAAACAGTGCACACCACCAAGCGATCAAGCTCTTCACGTTCGCCTCCGCCCATGCCGTCTCACTACCTTGGGTGGCAAGGGCAATAACGCTCACGCGTTAAGAAATTTGGGTGATGAGTTAGTTGAGCTGACCGCGCTTCAGAAGTCGGCTCACGACCCAAAGCTGGCATTCCTTCAGGCGTCACGCCCGCACCAGCAGCCGAAGACACCCGCGGGCAGCGATGCTAAGCCTGCCTCACCAACAGCCACCTTCCTCGAGTCCCCGCCTTGCCCAGCTCCCTCTCCCCCGCCCGCCTCCAGGCCGCCATCGATTTCGCGCAGGCCCATGACTCGCCCTGGCCGCGCAGCATGTTCTATCCGGACGGCGCCTATGTCGGGAATCGCGAATGGGACGAGAAAGGTCCCTGGACCGAGATCGTCGGGCCGGTCGAGCCGCGCGGCGGGCCGGCCGGCATCATCATGCAGGGCGGCAAGGTCGTCGCCGAATGGGGCGATGTCGAGCGGGCCGACATGACCTTCTCGATCGCCAAGAGCTATCTCTCGGTGCTGACCGGCCTTGCCGTCGCCGACGGCTTGATCGCCGATCTCGACGAGCCGGTGGGCCGGAGCGTCGACGGCCCGCATTTCGCGAGCCCGCATAATGCGAAGATCACCTGGCGGCACCTGCTGCAGATGAACAGCGAATGGCAGGGCGAGATCTTCGGCAAGTCCGACCAGGTCGACCATAACAGGCAGATCGGCATCGGCGCCGACAACAGCCGCAAGGGCCAGCGCCGCGAGCTGCGCCAGCCCGGCAGCCTCTACGAATACAACGACGTCCGGGTCAATGCGCTCGGCTACGCGCTGCTGCGACGCTTCCGCCGGCCGCTGCCTGAGGTGCTGCGCGAGCGCATCATGAACCCGATCGGCGCATCAACGGGCTGGCGCTGGGAGGGCTACGAGACCTCCTGGCTCGAGATCGACGGGCAGCGCATGCAGTCGGTCCCCGGCGGCGGCCATTGGGGCGGCGGCCTCTTCATCAGCGCCCGCGACCATGCCCGCTTCGGCCAATTGATCGCGCAGAAGGGCATCTGGGAGGGGCGCGAGCTGGTCTCCCCGGCCTGGATCGAGCAGTCGCTGGTGCCCTCGCCGACCCTGCCGAATTACGGCTTCCTCTGGTGGCTGAACCGCGGCCCCGCCGCCAATCCCAAGCTCCCGGCGAGCGCCTTCAGCGCGCAAGGCGCCGGCAACAACCTGATCTGGATCGACCCAGAGCACGATCTCGTCGCGGTGCTGCGCTGGATCGACAAGGCCGCGATCGACGGGTTTCTGGAGCGGCTGGTGGCGGCGGTGGAGTGAAGGGCCTCCTTCTCCCCTCGGGGGAGAAGGTCCCGGCAGGGGGATGAGGGCGCCTCGACCGGGTGAGCCACCCTTCCCTCATCCGACCCGGCTTCGCCGGGCCACCTTCTCCCCCGAGGGGAGAAGGAAGAACCGCGGCTCCTCGCCTATGCACCCGGCGTCGATCACCCCGCCCGCGCCCACCCTTGCCGCCGTCCCCTCCCGCGCGCATAAGCCGCCTCGCTCCCGCAAGGCCTTAAGCCCAGTGTCCCCGACAGCTCCCGCCTCCCCTCGCCTCGCCATCGGTTTTGCCTGCGGCATCCTCTCGGCCGTGATCTGGGGCGTGCAGTCGGTGATCTCGCGGCAATCGGTGGCGGACGGGCTCTCGGCCGGCGACGTCACCATCTTGCGCTTCCTCGCCGCCGCCCTGGTGCTGCTGCCCTTCGCGCTGAAGCGGCTGAAGCCGTTTCCGGTCGGCCGGCTCGGGTGGAAGAAGGCGCTGATCCTGACCGCGATCGTCGGCCCGAGCTACAGCCTGATCCTGGTCGGCGGCGCCCATTTCGCCCCGGCTTTGCACTCGTCGGTGATCTCGCCCGGGCTGATCCCGGTCGCGACCGCGCTGCTCGCCGTCCTCGTGCTTGGCGAGCACATCAGCAAGCTGCGGGTGATCGGGCTTGCCATCATCGTCGCCGGGGTCGTGGTCTTCTCCTTCGAGGCGATGGCGAACACGCCGACTCGCGAGGGCGCCTGGATCGGCGACCTGCTCTTCGTCCTGATCGCCCTGCTCTGGTCGGTGTTCGGCCTGCTCGCCCGGCGCTGGGGCGCCGATGCGGTCGAGGTCACCATGGCGACCTGCCTGCTCTCCGTGCCGCTCTTGCCGCTGCTGGCGCTGGTGCAGCCGGTCAACCTGCTGCAGGTGCCGCTCTCGGCCGTAGCGCTGCAGGCGCTCTATCAGGGCGTCATCGTCGGCGCCGTCGCGCTCTTCCTCTACACGCAGGCGGTCGCGATTTTAGGCGCCGGCCGCGCCGCGCTATTCCTGCCGCTGGTGCCGGTGGTGACGGCGCTGTCGGGCGCGGCCCTTCTGGGCGAGCGCGCCTCGGCGCTGGAGATCGCCGGCATGGCCCTCGCCATCCTCGGCATGGTGGTGGCGCTCAAGGCGCCGAGCCACGCCTGACGCCGAACCGAACCCCGCGTCATTCCGGGGCTTCGCGGAGCGAAGAGCCCGGAACCCAGAACCGATGTCGCAACTCAGAAGGCGCAGGCATGGCCGCGCCCTCTCGGCAGCTCGCATCGGTTCTGGGTTCCGGGCTCAGGCCTGCGGCCTGCCCCGGAAAGACGGCCGCGGCCTCAGCCCTTGTGGTCCTTGGCGATCGGCTCGACATAGGACAGGCCCATGTCCCAGGGGAAATAGATCCAGGTGTCCTGGCTGACCTCGGTGACGAAGGTGTCGACGACAGGCACCCCGGCCGGCTTGGCGTAGACTGTGGCGAAATGGGCATTCGGCAGCATCTCGCGCACGACGCGGGCGGTCTTGCCGGTGTCGGTGAGGTCGTCGACGACGAGCACGCCCTTGCCCTTGCCGTCGCCGATGGCGCGGATCGAGGGCGCGATCTCCTTCATCACCTTGAGCTCGGACTGGTTCTTGTAGTCGTGATAGCTCGCGACACAGACCGTCTCGATCATGCGCAGGCCGAGCTCGCGGCAGATGATCGCCGCCGGCACCAGCCCGCCGCGGGTGATGCAGACCATCGCCTCGAACGGTCCGGCATCGGCGAGGCGCCAGGCGAGCGCCCGGGCGTCGCGGTGAAACTGGTCCCAGGAAACGGGGAAGGCCTTGTTGGAAGAAGCGTCGGCCATGGCGGGTCCTGCGGCGGGCTGGAAAAGGGCCTTTTTCGCAAAGCGCATCCGGCCGGCGCTGGCAAGAGCCTGACGGCCACAATCCCCGGCGCAGCGGCGTAAGATCGGAACGATCGCGGTCGCCGACGGTTGCTTGACCGACAGGAACAGCAGCGGAGCCGTACCATGCTCTTCGCCGTCCAGATTCTCGCGATCCTGCTCGCCGCCCTTTCGATGACGACGGCGCTCGGCCATGCCCTCGAAATGCCAGGCAAGCTCAGGCTGGCGCAGGAGCACTACCTCGCCGTCCAGCCGATCTATTATCCCGGCTTCACCATCGGCGGCGGCCTCGGCGAGATCGGCACGATCGTCGCCAGCGCCGTGCTCGCATTGATGCTGCCAGCCGGCAGTCCAGCGTCAGGGCTCGCCTGGGCCGCTTGCGCCAGCGCGCTCACGGTGCAGGCGCTCTACTGGATCATCGTGCACCCGGTGAACCGGTTCTGGCTGAAGGACTATGAGGTCGACGCCGCCAGCAAGGGCTTCTTCGCCATCGGCGCCGGCGACCGCACCGGCGCCGACTGGACGGCGCTACGCGACCGCTGGGAACGCGGGCACGTCGTCCGCGCCGTCTTCGCGACGCTCGCGCTCGTGCTGCTCGCAGCCTCGGTGGCGGTGGCCTAACCCACCGGCTTCTGCAAACGCACCCGCTCTGCCTCGACCATCGCCTGCACGGCCGACGTCGCCATCATCAGCTTTTCCGGGTCGCGCGAGCGGATGACGATGTTGGTGTCGGGGCCGGTCTCCGACCAGAACGGATAGGAGCCGATCGAGCAGTCGGGATGGGCTGTCGCGATCTCGGCGAGCGGCGTGCCGATATCGCCCTCGCGCAGGCCCGCCCTCACCGTCTCCGACAGGATCCTGGCGCCGGTCTTCAGCGTCGGCCCGACGACGTCGAGCATGGCCTGCATGATCGCCGGGACGCCGGCCATGACATGGACATTGCCGATCTTGAAGCCCGGCGCCTTCGACACCGAATTGGCGATGAGATCGGCCCCCGCCGGGATGCGCGCCATGCGCATTCGCGCTTCGTTGAGCTGGTCCTGCGGGAAGCGCTCCAGCAGCATGGCGACGGCGCGCGGGTCATGATCGATCGGCACACCGAAGGCCGCCGCGACCGCATCCGCCGTGATGTCGTCATGGGTCGGGCCGATGCCACCGGTGGTGAAGACGTAGGTGTAGCGCGAGCGCAGCGCGTTCAGCGCCGAGACGATCTCGTCGGTCAGGTCGGGCACGACCCGGACTTCGCGCAGCTCGATGCCGATATTGGTCAGATATTCGGCGATATAGCCGCTATTCTTGTCCTTGGTCCGCCCGGACAGGATCTCGTCGCCGATCACCAGGATCGCGGCGGTGATGACGGGCGGAAAGGCGGGAGAAGTTGATGCCGTCATGGCTTTTCCTGTGCTTTTCAAGACGCAGGGGCCGCCTCCCCGATCCGCCAGCGAGCTAAGCCGCTTGCGCGCGATTGCTCAAGCGGCGTGCCAGTCAGGGCCGCTATGCGCGCGCGGCGCGGCGCATCACGCGGTCGTGCGCTCGTAGACGAGGTTGAGCCGGGTCTGGGCGATCAGCTTGTAGCCCTTGCTCTCCAGCAGCGCCGGCAGGTCGCTCTGCCAGCGCCCGCGCGAATCCTCGACGATGATGAAGCTAGGCCAGAGCCCCTCCGGAGCATCGCGCAGGAAGGGTTCGAGGATCAGGTCCTCGGCGCCCTCGACATCGAGCTTGACCGCGTCGAGCCGCTCATAGCCCTCGCCCTGCATCAGCGCGAGCAGCGTCGTCGCCGGAACGCGGACCGAGTTCGCATTGCTGGAACGCAGGATGCGCACGCTCGATTCGCCCTTGTTCGCAGGGTCGAGGAACAGCGTCAGCTCGCCCGGCTTGTCGGCGAGCGCGCAGGCGACAGCCTTGACCGTGCCGAACGGATTCTGGGCGATGTTGTAGGTCAACCGCGCGAAGATGTCGGGCTGCGGCTCGACCGCCAGGATGCGCGCGCCTCGGCCGGCGCGGGCTGCGACGAAGAGCGAATAGGCGCCGATATTCGCGCCGATATCGATGAAGCAGAAGCCGTCGCGAATCCGCGACGCCAGCAGCTCGCGCTCTCGGCGATCAAAGTACTGCGGCGTGAACAGCACCCGCTTCTCGCAGACATTGCCTTCAGGATAGAGCCGCATCTGCGCGCCGAGCGACTCGATATCGACGGGCTTGCCTTTGAGCCGATTGAGCCCGAGACGGCGCAGCGCATAGGCTACCTTGCGCCCGAGGAAGGAATCCGAGGCGCAGCGCGTCCAGCCGATGATGCGGGCGATGCCGCCCTGGGGCGCAAAGGTGCCGAAAGGCTGGTCCTCGGCCGATCTGATCTCATTGAATGCCATTGGCGGGCTGATACACCCCAAGCGTTGGCAGCGCCAGCGGCTTGATCGACGCTTGCGTGGAGCCAAGGCGATGTCAGGCCGCATTGCTTGCCGCCGAAGCGCAGTCGGCGTGCAGCGGGCAAAGGCTGCCGCAATCGGCGACGCCAGCCAGCAGGTAGCGCAGGCAGCAGAGCTTGCGACGCCGGACCGGCTCGCCTTGCTCGACCGGATAGCGCACCGCATCGAACATGAGATTGCGGCGCCCGTCCGGCTCCTGCGGCCGCTCCAGCCGCAGGCGCGCCGCAGCCAATGCTTCCGCCTCGGCGAGCTCGGCCGGCACCTGCTGCAGCGTCCATTCGAAGATCGCCGCCGCATTGGCCCAGAGCAGCCGCGGCGAGACCCGGAACTGGCCTGCCAGCTGGGTGACCAGCGGCGCGACATGGCCGTCGAACAGGCGCGCAAACGGATCGGTCCCGCCACATCTCCGCGGGCCCTCGTCGGGAATGACGATGGCGCTCGTCAGTCCGGCTTCCTGCGGCACAATCGCGATCTGGTCGAGTTCCAGCGGCAGGTCGCGATCGCCGAGCAGAATCGCCGCTGTCGCCGGGATGACAAGCGCGCCGAAATGCCATTGCGTCCACATCGAGACCAGTGCGCGCCGGTCGCTGCCCGGATAGAGCATGGCGAAACGCGCCATCAGCTGATCGGCTGCGCCGGCAAGCAGATCCCGACCCGAAACGCTCTCCCGGGCCTCGCCGGGCAGCACGAGCTTGTCCTTGTACCAGGCCAGCGCTTCCGGAAAGCGAGCGGCGAAGGACGGCAGCGGCCGGGCCTCGCTCATCCGAGCACCGCCTGCTCCCCTGCCACCGGCTGTGCCGGAGCCGCAGGCCCGCTCAGCAACGCGACCAATGGCATCGCGATCAGGGCAGCGCCGGCGGCGAGCGCAAAGCAGACGCCGTAGCCGAAATGCTGGGCGACCCAGCCCGCACCGATGCCGCCGGCCATGCTGACCAGCCCGTCCATGCATTGCAGCAGGGTGAAGTCGACCCCGGCCTGGCGCGGATCGGACAGCGCCATGAAGCGGGCATAGAGCGCGACGAAGCCGAGCGCCATGACGCCGGACGAGCTCGCCAGCGCCAGTGCGAGCACGGCGGGCTGCGGCAGGCCGCGCCAGGCGGCGAAGGCGAGGCCCGCGAGCGAGGCCGCCTGCAGCACGAGCGCCAGGACGAGCACGCTGCGTGCACCGAGTAGCCGTACCAATGCGCCGCCGATGAGGGCGCAGGCGAAGCCGACCGCAAGGCCGCCGATGCCGTTGACGAGGCCGAGCGAGGCGAGATCGAGCCCGCTGTCGACGAGATAGGGCCCGAGCATGGCGACACCCCATTTCTGCGCGGGCACATAGAGAGCGGCGAGCAGCAGGCCGGAGCGCATCTCCGGCCGGCGTAGCGCTTCCTTCAGCGAAGGCTGGTGCGTACGCCGGGCCGGCGCGGCGGGAGCCAGCGAGAGCAGGAAGGGCAATGCCAGCAACAGGAGCAGCCCTGCCATGGCGAAGGTGGCGAGCTGCCAGTCGAGCCGCGCCACCAGCACGAGGAACAGGCCGGAGCCAAGCGCCGAGCCGAGATAGGCCCCGCCGACCTGGGCGGCGTTGCCCCAGCCATGATGGGCCTGCGACAGCGTCTCGACCGCATGCCCGTCGCAGGCGATGTCGCCGGTCGAGGCAGAGAACGCGATCAGCACGAAAACGGCGATCAGCGGGACGAACGCGATAGGCCCGATCAGCCCGACAGCGACGAGCCCCACCGCCGAAATCAGCGTCGTCGCCAGCACGATCGTCCGCGAGCGCGCCGGCCCGGTATCGGGCAACCGGTAGCGCTCGATCGCCGGCGCCCACAGAAACTTCAGCGCCCAGGGCAGCACGGCGAGATAGGTCAGGCCGATCTGGTCGAGCGGCAGGCCGCGCTCGCGCAGCACGCTCGGCAAGGCGATGAAGGTCAGCCCGCCGATGATGCTCTGGCCGACATATAACCCCCCGATGGCGAGGACGATCGCCATCGGCGACAGCATGAGCGCCCTCACCAGCGATAGCGCAGGCTGGCGATGACCTTGCGTCCCTCATCGAAGTAGCAATAGCCGGCGGTGCAGGTCTGCTGGACCTCGTTCAGGAGGTTGGTGGCGTTGACCTGCAGCCGCATGCCCTTGAGCTGAGGGCTGAGGTTTTCGAGGTCATAGCGGATCGAGCCGTCGACGAAGGTGCGCGCCTTGTTGTCGATCACCGGGCGGCCGAGATTGTCGCCGAGGCTGGAGCCGACATAGCGCACGCCGCCGCCGACCCCGAGCCCACGCGCCGCCCCGCTTTGCACCGTATAGTCGAGCCAGAGCGAAGCCATGTGGTAGGGCACGCTGGACAGCGGGTTGCCGACGGTCTCCGCCGTCAGCTTCTTGATGCGCGCATCATTGTAGGAATAGGAGGCCTGCAGGCTGAGCCCGTTCGCCAGCGAGGCGACGCCCTCGATCTCGAAGCCGCTGGAACGCAGATCGAGCTGGACCTGGCGGTTGAGGCCGTCGACGACCTCGTAGACCACCCCGTTCTCCTGGCGGATATTGAACACCGCCGCGCGCAGCGAGGCATTGTAGCCCGGCAGGTCGTACTTCACGCCGAGCTCGGCCTGCTTGCCGGTCGTCGGCTGGGCGATGCCGCCATTCAGCACCGTGCCCGGATTGGGCACGAAGGAGGTGCCGTAGCTGACATAGGGCGCGAGCCCGAAATCGGTGACGTAAGACAGCGCGGCGCGGCCGGTGAACTTGCCGTCATTACGCTTGCTCTCGGTGGGGACTACGCCCGCGGCACCCGCCTCGAACTTGCTGTCGACCCAGTCCAGGCGGACGCCGGCGGAGAGCCGCCAGTTCCCCCATTTGACCTGGTCCTGCAGGTAGACGCCGGTCGTGGTCAGCGTCTGCTCGGTCCGCCACAGGAAGGCCGGATTGTAGCCGAGCGGCACGCCGCCGAAGGCTTCCTTGCTCTTGTAGTGCAGCCGGCTGACATCGACGCCGGCGAGCAGCGTGTGGTCGACCGCCCCGGTCCGGACCTTCGCCTCCAGCGATGTGTCGACAGAGAAGCCTGCGGTGTTCTCGCGGGTCAGGCCGGGGTCGAAATAGACATATTGCTGGTTGTTGCCGAGCTGCTGGTACCGCGCGCGCTGGCGCAGCGTGAAGACCTCGTCGAACTTGTGCTCGAACTCGTAGCCGATGCGCGCCTGCTGCTGGCGGAAATCATTGTAGCGCTTGTCGCCGACATAGACCTTGGTGGCGCCCAGCGTCTTGGACAGCACATTGCCCTGGCGATCGACGTAAGGGCCGTACTGGTTGAGATAGGCCGCAGTGCCGCCCGTGGTCGAATCCATGTACTCGCCGAGCACGGTGAGCTTGGTCGCCTCGTTCGGCTTCCAGGTCAGCGCCGGCGCGATGAAGATGCGGTCGTCCTTGATCGCGCTGATGTCGCTCTTGGCATCGCGGATGACGCCGGTCAGCCGATAGAGCAGCGTACCCTCCGGATTGGCCGGGCCGGATATATCGAAATTGAACTGCTTGCGGCCGAAGGAGCCGCCTTGGATCTCGATCTCGCGGAACGGCGTTTCGGTCGGCCGCTTCGAGATCAGGTCGACGATGCCGGCGCTGGTGCTGGCGCCGTAGATCGCCGAGGCCGGTCCGCGCAGCACGCTGATCGCCTCCAGCCCGTAGGGTTCGAGCCGCATCAGCCCGTTCGGGCTGCCGATCTGGCGCAGGCCGTCGCGGAAGACCGCATTATGGGTGACGTCGATGCCGCGGATGGTGAAAGCGTCGTAGCGCGGATCGAAGCCATAGGTGCCTATGCGCGCGCCGGGCGTGTAGGCCAGCGCCTCGAGCAGGTTCTGCGGCTTGCGTTGCTCGAGCTGCGTCTGCGTCACCGTCGAGATCGACATCGGCGTCTCGAGCAGCGGCGTGTCGGTCTTGGCTGCGCTGCGGCCGGAGGTGGCGACATAGCCGTTGGCGCTGAAGACGCCCTTCTCGCCGGAGCCCTGCCCTTCGACGACGATGGTGTCGAGTTGGATCTGCCGTGCATTCTCAGCCTGCGCGAAGGCTGCGGCCGGAGCGAGGAACAAAGCCGACGAGATCAGAAGCGCAGAACGAAGAGTCATGACAAGGCAGTTCCGGAGATGAAATCACCGAACCGGGTACCAATATTGTTAGACGACGGTCAACGAAAACTTGTTTTTAATTATTCAAAACGGAGAAATAGCGCAAGGTATTAAAGAAAATTTGGAAAATAATACATCGATACCCAATGTTTATTTCCTTCTACACTCGACGCTCTGAAACTTCATCGTTGAAAGCAGGACCAGTCGTCAGCATGCGAAGGACAAAGCTCCCAGCGCTCGTATGTCATCTCACCTCTCCGCACCTGCGCCGGAATTTTTTTGAAGCTGCGCGAACCATTCGCGGCAGAGCGCCCCTCTTTCGGGTATTCAACCCGGAGACACGTATCATGACCTACCAAAAGAACCTGCCCCGCTGGGAACGTCTGATGCGCCTCGGTGCGGCGCTGGGTCTGGCTCTTTGCGCCGTTCTGTTCCGCGACGGCGTGCTCGGCCTCGTTTTTGCGGCCGGCGCGGTCATCACCGCGCTGACCTCGGTCTTCGGCTTCTGCCCGATGTGCGCCATGGTCGGGCGCCGCCTGCCGGGCGATGGCGGGGCTGGTCAGTGAGCGGCCTGCTGGCGCTGCCGCACGATCTCGTCGAGCGCGCCCGCGCCGGCGATCCTCGCGCGCTGGAGACCATGCTGGCGCTCTGCCGCACCGACATCGCCCGCTACGCTCGCCGTCATTGCGAGGCCGAGGATGTCGAGGAGGCGGTCCAGGACGCTCTCTGGATTCTGTATCGCCGGCTCGGGGGCCTGCGCAGCGCCGCCGCCCTCGCCGGCTGGCTGTTCCAGATCATCCGCCGGACCTGCCTTGCTCTCGTCAGACGGCGGCGCCGGCATCTGCCGATCGAGGATGCGCCGGCCGCAGCCTTACACGACAGCGGAGCGAGCGACCTCGAATTGCGCCTCGCCATCACCGGCATCATCGCCGGATTGCCGCAAAGCTATCGCGAGGTGCTCCTGCTGAAGGATGTTCAGGGTCTATCCGCCGATGAGGCCGCGAGCACGCTGGGCATCTCGCCGGAGGCCACTCGCAGCCGCCTGCACCGGGCGCGGGCGCTGGTACGCGCTGCGCTGACGGAGCAGGCTGGTCCTGGCCGAAAGGCGGTGCCGGCATGAGCTTCGGCAACGCCTCGATCACGATCCATCTGCTGCGTGGATTGCTGGGTATCCTTGCGCTGCTGCTCGCAGCCTGGAGCTACAAATGGCTCGGCCTGTTCTCTTTGCTGCTCCTGCCAGTCGCGCTGTGGGCGCTGAAGGGCTGCCCCCTCTGCTGGACGGTCGGCCTGTTCGAGACGCTCATCTCAAGAAAAACAAGGCATGAAACCGGTGAAGGCGAGGGTAAAGCGACAACGCGCCAGTGCCCCGATGCTTGCACGCCCCGCCAAACCCAATAGATAAGGAGATCAAGGAGCGGCCTCCGGAATGACCCTGAACGAATCGATCTCGCGCGCGCGGCGCGATCCCGCCATCAAGCTGCATGGCCCCGAGGCCTTCGCGGCGATGCGCAAGGCCGGGCAGCTCACCGCGCGCGGCCTCGACATGCTCGCCGGCGAGGTCAAGCCCGGCGTCACGACCCAGCGGCTCGACGATCTCGCCTTCCAGTTCGCCATGGACAATGGCGCCTATCCGGCGACGCTGTTCTATCGCGGCTACACCAAGTCGATCTGCACCTCGATCAACCATGTCGTCTGTCACGGCATCCCGGACGACAAGCCGATGCGCGACGGCGACATCGTCAATATCGACTACACGCTGATCGTCGATGGCTGGCACGGCGATTCCAGCCGGATGTTCGGTGTCGGCGACATCCCGCGCAAGGCCGAGCGGCTGATCGAGATCACCTATGAGAGCCTGCTGCGCGGCATCCGCGCCGTGCGCCCCGGCGCGACCACCGGCGATATCGGCTTTGCCATCCAGCGCTATGCCGAAAGCGAGCGCTGCTCGGTGGTCCGCGACTTCTGCGGCCACGGCCTCGGCCAGGTCTTCCACGATGCGCCCAACATCCTGCACTATGGCAGCCCCGGCGAAGGCGTCGAGCTCAAGCCCGGCATGCTCTTCACCATCGAGCCGATGATCAATCTCGGCAAGGCGAGCGTGAAGGTACTCTCCGACGGCTGGACAGCGGTGACGCGCGACCGCTCGCTCTCCGCCCAGTTCGAGCACACGATCGGCGTGACCGACACCGGCTGCGAGATCTTCACGCTCTCCCCCGCCGGCCTCGATAATCCGCTCGCCCGCACATGAAGACCAGCGGCAACGGCAAGTCAGTCCCGATTGCCGCTGCCCCGAACGACACCGCGCCGCATCATCTCGGCCATCGCGACCGTTTGCGCCAGCGCTTCCTCGAAGGCGGCGAGGCCGCCCTGCCCGATTATGAACTGCTGGAGCTCCTGCTCTTCCGTTCGATCCCGCAGCGCGACGTCAAGCCGCTCGCCAAGCAGTTGATCCAGCATTTCGGCTCCTTCGCCGAGGTGATCGGCGCGCCGCTCTCGCGCCTGACCGAGGTCAAGGGCATCGGCGAGAGCGTCGCGCTCGATCTCAAGATCGTCGAGGCAGCGCTGAAGCGCACGATGAAGGGCCAGGTCGCGAAGAAGCAGGTGCTCTCGTCATGGTCGTCGGTGATCGACTATTGCCGGCTGGCGATGGCCTTCGCCGAGCGCGAGCAGTTCCGTATCCTCTTCCTCGACAAGAAGAACGCGCTGATCGCCGACGAGGTGCAGCAGACCGGCACGGTCGACCACACCCCGGTCTATCCGCGCGAGGTGATGCGCCGGGCGCTGGAGCTCTCCGCGACGGCGCTGATCCTGGTGCACAACCACCCCTCCGGCGACCCGACCCCGTCCGGCGCCGACATGAGGATGACGCGCGAACTGGTTGATATCGCCAAGCCGCTCGGCATCGCCATCCACGACCACATCATCGTCGGCCGCGACGGCCATGCCAGCTTCAAGGGGCTGGGGCTGATCTGACGCGGTCAGAACACACCACTTGTGGGATGAAATAAAGCCGCTTCAGAGCGCGGGAGAGTTCTAGCGTGCAATAGCGTGCACAGAGGCGGGGTGGCTTCGCGCCCGCGATTGTCAGATTCGCGCCGACTGCGGACATGAGCCGGCAGTCGGATACCAGACATTGATTCCCAAAACGCGAATGTCTGTCACTCGACGTTTATGGAATGCCCAAGCGACCACGCCATCAATTGCGCAGCACTTCCGTTCGGCGGGAAAAATCGAACAGGCGGACATGGTCCAGGAAAGCTGTCATAGCAGCGCTGGGATGGCGTCGGTTGGGATAGTAGAGGAACCAGCTCGGCAACTGCGGACTCCAGTCGCGCAGCAGTTCGACAAGGCGACCGTCGTCGCAATGGGCCTTCGTATAATTTTCGAAGACATGAGCGATGCCCTGCCCGGCTAGCGCAGCCTGAAGTTCCTGATGGGCGGAGCTCAGGGTCAATCGACCTTCAGGCTCGATCTTCAGCTTCTCACCATCATTCTCGAACTGCCAGGAGACCATCGCCCCTCCGGGAGAGCGCCGCTGGATGCAGTCGTGGCCGATCACGTCTTGAGGCGTCGACGGGATATTTCGCAGCGCTAGATAATCCGGTGCGGCAACGATCGCGCAGCGCAGTGGCGGCGGCCCCAGCGGCACTGCGATCATGTCCTGCTGGATCTGCCTGCCGAAGCGAACACCGGCATCGAACCCCTGCGCCACGATGTCGACGATGGCGGCGTCGCTGATCAGGTCGACCCTGATCTTCGGATAAACCGAATGGGCGCAGTTCTTCCTCAAATGGGCCATGGCTCATTCCGCCAGCTTCTCGACGTCGAGGATGGCCTGCGCGAATGCGGCCGGCGCCTCCTGGGGCAGGTTGTGACCGATGCCCCCGGTGAGGAGCCTGTGACCGTAGGGGCCGGTGAACTTCGCCCGGTAGCCGGCGGGGTCTGGGTGCGGGGCTCCGTTCGCATCACCCTCCATGGTGATCGATGGGATCGTGACCGGAGGGCCCATGGCCAGCCTGGCCTCGAGGTCGTCGTACCGGCTCTCACCCTCCGCGAGCCCCAGCCGCCAGCGGTAATTGTGGATCACGATGGCGACATGATCAGGGTTCACGAACGATGCCGCAGTGCGTTCGAACGTCGCTTCGTCGAACTTCCATTGCGGCGAGGCCAACTGCCAGATCAGGCGGTTGAAGGCGTTGGTGTTGGCGGCATAGCCGGCCTTGCCACGCTCGGTGGCGAAGTAGAACTGGTACCACCACTGCAGTTCCACGCCGGGCGGCAGGGGCCTGGCGTTTCCGGCCTGGCTGCCGATCAGATAGCCGCTGACCGAGACAAGTGCCTTGCAGCGCTGAGGCCACTGGGCGGCCATGATATTGGCGGTCCGGGCACCCCAGTCGAAGCCGGCGACGATGGCCTTCTGGATGCCGAGCGCGTCCATCAGCGCGATCCCGTCCGTCGCCAGCGCTGCCTGCTGTGCGTTGCGCGGCGTCGATGCGGAGCGGAACACGGTCGAACCGTGGCCACGCAGATGGGGAATGATCACGCGATAGCCCTTTGCAGCCAGAAGCGGGGCCACTTCGGTGAATGCGTGAATGTCATATGGCCAGCCATGGAGCAGCAGGACGGGAGCGCCGGAGGCGGGGCCGACTTCGACATAGCCGATGTTGAGGACGCCGGCATCCACCTGCCTGGTTGGACCGAAGGATGCGGCAGAGCGCGATGGTGCCGAAATCGAGGACGATGTCTGGGCGGCCGCGCTGCCCGCGACGAGAGTGGCTGCAGCAGCGGCGGCAAGGCGTACAAGCTCGCGACGCTGGGGATCAACGATATCAAAAAGCGGTCCGTCCATATTGTCTCTCCTTTCAAAGGGGATCGGCAATGACGAAGGGGTGCGCCAAGTGCGGCTCACACGCCCGTTCGTCGCGCCGATCTCCTGAAAATGGTCTGAGTGCGGGGAGTTGCTTTCGCCGAACGCCCGATTTGGAAATGGGGCGAAGGGGCAGGTCCGATTGGAGCACGAACTCATTATCGCCATGAGTCCGCGCCTGGTTCGGCCCTACCCCAGCGAGGGTCAGTAATCCCAGAAGACCGGGACCCAACGGAAGGTGTCGCCATCGACCGCCACGCGGCCGACGGAGGGGAATGGCAGGTGAGTGGCCACCAGCAGTTCGCCGGTCGCCGCCAGCTCCGTCAAAAGTCGGACCCGAACGCGGGCTGCCTCCTCGGGATCGTGCTCGAAACCGTTGTGCCAGTCGGGATGGTCGAACCCGACGGCGAACACGGCGTCGCCGGCGAAGGTCAGCCGGTCGCCGCCGGATGCCAGGCGAACCACGCTGTGCCCGGGCGTGTGGCCGCCGGTGCGCTGGACGACCACGCCGGGCGCCACCTCATGCTCCTCGTCGAACAGACGCAGCTGGCTGCGATAGTCTTCTGCGAACCGCTTGGCGGCCGCGCGAAGCGCATCCGGGAAACCCTGCGGCATGTTGACGTGGGTGAAGTCGGGGTTCTCCCAGAACGTGACCTCGGCAGCGGCCACGTGAATCCGCAGGTCCGGGCGCAGCCGCTCCTTGACGCCGTCGACGAGCAGTCCGCCGACATGGTCCATGTGCATATGGGTGAGCACCACGTCGGTCACAGCCGCAAGATCGATGCCGGCGGCCTCCAGTCGCTTGATCAGCTGCCCGGCCCGCGGCAGGTTCAGGTCGGGGTCCAACCCCAGCCCGGCGTCGATGAGGATGGTCTGATCGCCGCTATTGACCACGACCACGTTCAGCGACCAGTCGAAGGCGTCCTGCGGCAGGAACATGTCGTTCAGCCAGGTCGCCCGCTCGGCCGCTTCGACATTGTGCCCCAGCATCTTGGTCGGGAGCGGCAGCACGCCATCGCTGATCACCAGCACCTCAATCTCGCCGATCCGCACCGCGTAGCGCGACGGAACCAGTTCTTCAGGCTTCGATCTGGCGGATTGTGAAGCAATGTCCAGGCTCATGTTCGTCTCCTGCTGACCGCCGCTCTACACACGGCATCGGCGACGCTAGGTTTGGACGTGTTTGCGGTCGATTGGGCCGAGGGAGAGGGTGAGCCGTACTGCAGTATATGTCTTGCTGGCCTCGCTGGGAGTTGCCGGCCCCCAGGTTATATCCCTCCTAGACTTTCGCATCGCCCGACAGAGGCTTCCGTTTGATGGTTTTGGCCGGCGGCTCAGGCGCATTGTCCTCTGCATTGGCCACATGGCCCGAGGAGAAAACAATGCAGACAGCAATGCGCACTCTGATCGGAATGATGATGCTCGGTACGTCGCTTGCCTTTCCGGGGAAGCCGTCGGCGCAGCCCGCCGGAAGCAAGCCGACGGTCGTGCTCGTCCATGGGGCCTTCGCGGAATCGTCGAGCTGGAACGGTGTCATCGCTGAGCTCAACAGGCGCGGCTACCGCACGATCGCCGCGGCCAATCCGCTCCGCGGCGTTGCAAGCGACGCGGCCGCCGTATCGGCCCTCATCGGATCCGTCCACGGCCCGGTCGTCTTGGTCGGCCACTCCTATGGCGGCCCAGTCATCACTGAGGCAGCCTCCGGAAAAGCCAACGTGAAGGCGCTGGTCTACGTGGCTGCGTTCGCCCCGGATACCGGGGAGTCCAGCCTCACGCTTTCCAGCCAATTTCCAGGCAGCACGCTCGGCGACGCGCTTCTGCCGGTGACGCTGTCCGCTGGAAACCTGGACCTCTACGTCGAGCCGGAAAAGTTCCACCAGCAATTCGCAGCCGATGTATCAGCAGCGCAGGCCAAGCTGATGGCGGCAACCCAGCGCCCCGTGGCGAAGGCCGCTCTGGCCGAGCCGTCGGTTACCGCCTCCTGGAAGACAATTCCGTCCTACGCAATCTACGGCTCAGCTGATCGGAATATCCCACCGGCGGTCATGAAGTTCATGGCTGAGCGCGCCCGTTCGGTGAAGACCGTGGTCATCAAGGACGCATCGCACGCCCTCATGGTCTCGCATCCCGGCAAAGTCGCTTCGCTGATCGAGGACGCCGCCAAGGCACCGTGAGGCAGAGCGGCCACAGGAGCCGTGCAGGAGGAATCAAGGCAAAGTCTTGCCCGCGCCGGCCTCGCGCATCGGCGCGGGCAGCGTTTCCCATGCCCGGATCAACTCGCCGATGGATGCGGCCTCCATCTTGCGCATGACATTGCCGCGATGCAGCTTGACCGTCACCTCACTGATGCCGAGGTCGAAGGCGATCTGCTTGTTGAGACGCCCGCGCGCCACGGCATGCAGAACCTCCCGCTCGCGCGGCGTCAGCGTCTCAAGACGTTCGACGTTGCGCTTTACGACTGCGGCGTCCGCGCGCCGGGCGGCATCCATCGCGATGCCCGCGATGACAGCGTCAAGCAGCGTTTGATCCCGCACCGGCTTGGTGAGAAAGTCCACCGCGCCAGCCTTCATCGCCTGGACGGTCATCGGAATATCGCCATGCCCGGTCAGGAAGATAATTGGCTTGGGATTGCCGCTTTGGGCCAGGTGATGCTGCAGATCGAGACCGCTTGCTCCCGGCATGCGCACATCGAGGATCAAGCAGCCCGGGCGATCCAAGACGTTGGCGTCGAGCAATTCGCGGGTCGAGGCGAAGCTGGCCGGCTGGAACCCCACCGACAAGACCAGCTCGGACAGTGCCTCCCGAACCGGCGCATCGTCATCGACGATAAGAACGAGTGACTGCCCCTCTTCACACCCTCGCTGCGGTGAAAACGGTGCCGATCTACGCTGGAGCGACTGGTCGACTCTCATGATGCTCCTCCATTTTCTCGATCGCGAACGGCGTCGCTGACGGTCGCAAGCAGAACTTTTGCGTCGAAGGGTTTGCGGAAGCACCCGCTGATGCCCTGGGCGCGGCGCTGATCCACGATCTCGTGGCGTCCGGTGATCAGGAACACCGGCAGCTCCGGGCGTGCCTTCTTCACTAGGTCGCGAAGTTCAAATCCGTCCATGCCGGGCAACCCGATATCGGTGATGAGCACGTCCAGGCCCGACAGCCCGCTGACCAGAAGCGATTCCGCCGATGAGAAGCTGCGGGCCACATAACCCGCGGATTCCAGCAGGTCTTCCAGCGACTCAAGCAGTCTTGGATCGTCATCGACAACCGCCACGATAGGCCTTCGCTTGCTCACCCTCAGCTCCCTCCCGCCCGGCGCGAGTGAGTGACCGGTATCTCCAACCACTCCGCGATACGCACGAGATCGGCGAGCGACGCCGCCTTCATTTTCTGCATGACATTCCTTCTGTGGATTTGCAGCGTGACCTCGCTGATCGCCAGCTTGGCGGCCGCCTGTTTGTTGAGAAGGCCGCTCACCACGAGCGGCAGCACCTCGCGTTCGCGTGGCGTCAGATCGAGATAGCGTTGCCTCAGAGCAGCCAGCTCGGCCCGTTCTGACCTCTTCTTCCGATCCAGGGCGATCGCTGTGCCGATTGCGGCCATGAGGTCCGCATCGCTGAAGGGCTTGGTCAGGAAATCCACGGCGCCGTGCTTGATCGCCTGGACGGATGACGGAATGTCGCCATGCCCAGTTATGAAAACGATCGGCGGATGATCGCCTTCGGCAATCTGCCGCTGCAGATCGAGACCGTTGATATCCGGCAGCTCGACATCCAGGACGAGGCAGGCTGGGACGTCCGGCTTTGCCGCACGGATATAGTCACCGGCCGATCCAAAGGCTTCGGCGTACATGCCGTGCGAGGCCAGCAACTCGCCGAGTGCCTCCCGAATCCGTTCATCGTCATCGACGATGAAGACGATATGGCCTTCCGTCGTCATGCCGCCGCTTTCAGTTCAATCGGCAATGTAAAGATGAACGTCGCTCCCTGCGGTTCATTCATCTCCGCCCACAGCCGTCCACCGTGGGCCTCTATGATCGACCGGCAAATGGCCAAGCCCATGCCCATGCCGTGCTCTTTCGTCGTGAAGAACGGCTCGAAGATCTTGTCGGGGGCTTCGACGCCGTGGCCGCGATCGCGGATCTCGATCCGGACCGCGCTTTCCGTCCTGCGCGCACGTATCCCGAGACCCCTGTTGCTCGCGCTGGCGTCCATCGCCTCCATGCCATTACGGATGAGATTGACCAGAACCTGTAGTATCTGGACGCGGTCGAACACCATCAGCGGAAGGCCGCTTTCAACGTCGATGTCCATACGGACCCGGCGCCGTGCCGCCTCTTCGGCCATCAAGCCCAGCGCCTCGGCGATGACGCCACTGAGCGCCGCAGAGCTTCTCGCCTCAGTGGACTGTTTGAACAGGGCGCGGATTTGGCTCACGACATCGGCGGCGGAATTCGCGTCGCGGATGATACGCTCCACCGTCTTTTGCGCCCGCTCGAGGTTCGGCGGTTCGGCCGTGAGCCAGCGTTGGCAGGCGTGCGAATTCGCCACGACTGCCGCGAGCGGCTGGTTCACCTCGTGCGCGATGGATGCGGAAAGCTCGGCAAGGCTCGCCGCTTGGCTCGCACGCGCCAGTCTCTCCTGCGCGAGGCGCAGCTCCTCTTGCGTCCGGATCTCACCGTCGATGTCCAGGCAGATGACATTCCATTGCACAATGGAGCCTTCGGCATTGCGCATCGGCGCGGCACGCGTCTCAACCCAGCGATACTCGCCATCGAAGCGCCGCAGACGGTGCTTGCGCGCATACGGCTCGCCTGTGGACAGCGAATGGGCATACCCCTCCTTGAAGCCCGCCAGGTCGTCGGGGTGAACACCGGCGTCGAGTGTGCCGGCCAACCGGGACTTGCCAGTGCCGTCCAGGTCATCGAGGTTATATCCGAGGAATTCGCGGAGCTGCTGGCTGCGATAGACCGGCTCGCCATCTGGCGCGGCGCAATCGATCATGGCCGGCAGCGTTTCGACGAGCTGCCAGAGGAAGCGTTCTCTCTCGCGCAGCGCCTCCTGCGCGGTCACTAGGTCATCGATGTCAAGGCAGACGCCGTACCATTGCAGAATCCGGTCATTCGGGCCGCGAAGCGGTTCAGCGCGCCCCTCGGTCCAGCGATAGGTTCCATCTGACCGGCGCTGGCGATACTTCATTACGAAGCTGGTGCCGGTCTCGAACGAGTGCGCGAGCACCTGCTCCACCGCCCGCTTGTCGTCCGGGTGGACATCGGCCAGGGACCGCGACGCGTCCGGCGCGGTCAAGTCTTCCAGGGAGACACCGACCGTATCCATCAGCTGCTTGTTGATGTAGGACGGCGCTCCTTCAGGCGTGGCGCTCCAAATCAGCGCCGGCACGGCGTCGATGAGCTGCCGGAGCTGCCGCTCGCTTTCGCGCAATGCTTCCTGCGCGCGCACTTCATCGTCGATGTCGAGGGAGATTGCGTACCATTGCACGATCGCTCCGTTTTGATCGCGCACCGGTTCTCCGCGGCCATCAACCCAGCGATAGGCGCCGTCCGCGCGACGCATGCGATATTTCATGGAGTAGGGCTCGCCGGTGGCGAGGGAATGGCGGACCGTCTCCAGCAGGCCGGACGCATCATCGGGATGGACGAGCGTCCGCATGGCCGCCGCTAACCGGCTCATGCCGGGCCCTGCCACTTGCGCGACGTCGTCCAAACCGAAGAAGTCGAGCAAGCGCCTGTTGAAAAAGGTCGGCTCGCCTTCGGGCGTCAAACGTCTGATCTGGACGGGAACCATATCCACGAGCTGCGAGAGCTCGCGCTCCCGGTCGCGCAATGCCTGCTGCGCGCGGACCTCTTCGTCGATGTCGAGAGAAACGCCGTACCATTGCGCGATCTCCCCGTCCTCATCACGCCAAGGCTCCATCCGGCATTCCGCCCAGCGATAGGCGCCATCTTTCTCGCGCCAGCGAAACCGCATCGCCGAGCCGCTGCCGGTTTCGAAAGATTTCAGCAGTGTGCGATGCACGTCAGGGGCGTCAGCGGGATAAATCAGCTCCTGCAGCAACGTTTCGATGCGCGGCTCCCCGAGGGCTCCGAAATCCGGGATAACGGAGCGGAAATGGTCCTGATATCGCTTGTTGAAGTAAACCGGCCCGCCCGTAGGCGTTATGCGCCAGATGCGAACCGGCACGGCGTCGATCATTTGCTGAAGCTGCCGCTCGCTGCGCCGCAACGCCTCTTCGGCCTTCATCTGATCGTCTATGTCGTGGCAGAGGCCGTACCACTGGACGATGCGCCCGTCCTGATCTCGCAGCGGTTCTGCACGGCTCGACATCCAGCGATAGACACCGTCTGCGCGGCGCAGGCGATATCGCAAGGCGAAGCTTTCGCCGGAGCCGAGGCAGCGACGGAGGGCATCCTCGAACTCCGCTGCGTCCTTCGGATGGACGGCTTCTATGAGCGTCGCCAGTCCGCTGGTGTCCGGCTTGCCCGTATTCGCCAGGTTGCGGCCGAGAAAATCGACCATACGCTTGTTGAAGAAAGTCGGCTCGCCGTTGGGTGTCAAACGCCAAACGTGGCTCGGAACCATGTCCACGAGCTGCGAGAGCTCACGCTCGCTTTCGCGCAATGTGAGCAGTGCCTGTTGGTGCTGCCGGGATATAGCGGCGACGATGAGGGCGGAAAGCGCCGAGATGGCCAGGAAAAGCTGCAGCATGACCTGCTTGTGCTTTTGGGACTCGGGATCGCCTGAGAATTGGCTGGTGCCGGATACAGTAAATGCCACCGTGATCAGAGCGAGAAGGGCCAAGGTGACGGCGGCGCCCTTGAACTCAAAGCGGACCGCGGCCCAAAGAAGAGGCGGCATGACGATATAGGCGAAGGGCAGGTAATCGCTCAAGGAAAGGGCGGCGACACCAAGAAAGATCAGGCCCAGAAGACCTGCTTCCACCCATCGCACGGCGGTGAACTGGGTCTTTCTCTGCCAGTTCTGGAACACGACCAGTGCCAGCGGCGCCACGATCAAGACCCCGGTGGCGTCTCCGATCCACCATAGAGGCCAAGCCGCTGCAAAGGATTGCGACTGTATGCCAAACCACGCAAGCGTTGCGCTTCCGATCGTCGCACTTATGGTTGGCGCAATTCCGGCGCCCGCTACGACGAATGCGAGAACTTCCTGCAGGGTTTCCAGCCGAACCGGCCGCCCGCAGGTCCGGTTCACGAGCCACGCGCCGACCACTGCTTCAAGAGCGTTGCCAATATAGATGAGGAACGCCGCGGGTAGCGGACTTTGGAACCACAAGAAATTGCTGAACAGTTCAGCCAGACATCCCCCCAGCACCCACCACGGCCAGCTCTGCCCGGAGGCGAGGACAAGCGTAGCGATGAAAAGTCCGCTCGGAGGCCAAATCGAAATACCCGTTCCAGGCACGATTGCGAGCGATTGGGCGAAGCCGCAGCCCAAGATATAAGTCGCTATAAAAAGCCCCAAGTGCAGGAACTGGGGACGGTGCGACCAGACGCGCATCATTGGCTTCTCCTGTTGGAAAGCCCGGAATTTTCGGCGTCTCGTATAGCAGCTGTTCTCACTATCTGGACCTGATCGTGAATTCACGGCCAAACCCTAGTCCCGCCATGCCCGAGCTGCATCTCATGGAAATCCATGAGATGTCGCGAGCGCTGGCGCGCTTCCCTGGCCTTCGGGATGCTCAGTCCCGACCAGCTGAGCAGCGGGACGGCCCCAGCACGATGTCTCGGTTCCTAAACAGGGTCAGGCGAGCGCGCCGCAGCACTCGGAGCGGAATACTGGCCGTTGGTTGTCGCTGGCACGAACACAAGGCTTGCGGCCAGCACAGTCTGCTCCTGGATGGGCGGCTGAAATAGAGGGGCCTGCCCGCGCATAGCCTAGCCGAATATCTTCGCGGCCGTCCGGGCGACGAGTTCGCCCTGGTGGCGCGCGCCGGCGAGATCGATCTCGCTAGGAGTGCGTGAGCCGTCGCCGCCAGCCACTGTCGTCGCTCCATACGGCGCGCCGCCGACGATCTCGGCCATGCTCATCTGGCCCTGATGACTATAGGGCAGGCCGACGATGATCATGCCGAAATGCAGTAGGTTCGTGATAATTGAGAAGAGGGTCGTCTCTTGGCCACCATGCTGGGTGGCAGATGAGCAGAAGGCGCCACCGACCTTGCCGATCAACGCGCCACGCGCCCACAGGCCGCCGGTCTGGTCGAGAAAGGCCGCCATCTGTGAGGTCATCCGCCCGTAACGGGTTCCGGTGCCGACGATGATGGCGTCGTAATGCTCAAGCTCGGCGACGGTAGCGACCGGAGCCGCCTGGTCGAGCTTGAAATGTGAGCTCTTGGCGACTGCCTCCGGAACCGTCTCGGGAACGCGCTTTACATCGACAGTAGCGCCTGCCGCTCGGGCCCCCTCGGCGACAGCGTTCGCCATCGTCTCGATGTGACCATAGGAAGAGTAATAAAGAACCAGAACCTTGGGCATGATAAATCTCTACGTGGTTGCCGGGATTGCTCGTGACTTGCGTTTCGTCGGTCGAACGCGGGTTGGACCTCGTAGGGACTGCAATATCCCAACGTTTCGATGAGCAAGCGCAGGGCGGAGCGAGCCCGCCCTGCCAGGCCCATCCGCGTCAACCCTTCACGAATTCGAGCAGGTCTCGATTGAGCACTTCGGCGTGCGTTGTCAGCATGCCGTGAGGGTAGCCCTTGTAGACCTTCAGCGTATTGTTCGTGAGAAGCTTGGCTTGGAGAATAGCTGCGTCAGCTATGGGCACGATCTGGTCATCATCTCCATGGAGGATGAGCGTCGGCACCTTGATTGCCTTCAGATCTTCCGTCTGGTCGGTCTCCGAAAAGGCCTTGATCCCTTCATACTGCGCAAGTGCGCCGCCATTCATGGCCTGCCGCCACCAGTTCTGGATCACGGCCTGCGAGATCGCCGCTCCCGGCCGATTGAAGCCGTAGAACGGGCCCGAGGCGAAATCGAGATAGAACTGGGCGCGATTCCCGGCCAGCGCCTTGCGCAGTCCGTCGAAGACTTCGAGTGGAAGTCCGCCAGTGTTCGCCTCGGTCTTCAGCATCAGGGGCGGAATGGCTGAAACGAGCACTGCCTTCGCGACTCGCCCCCGCGGTTGGCCGTGCTTCGCGACATAGCGAGCGACCTCACCGCCGCCGGTCGAATGACCGATGTGAACGGCATTGCGAAGGTCGAGATACTCGACGACCGCCGAGGCATCGGCGGCGTACTGGTCCATGGTGTTCGCCGTGCTGACCTGCGAGGACCGGCCATGGCCACGTCGGTCATGTGCGACAACGCGATAGCCGTTCGCAAGGAAGAACAGCATCTGCCCGTCCCAATCGTCGGAGGAGAGAGGCCAGCCGTGATGGAACACGACGGGCTGCGCGCTCTTGGGTCCCCAATCCTTGTAGAAGATCTCCGTACCGTCCTTGGTCTTGACGAAGCCGCTGCTCATGATGGTGCTGCCTTTCTGGGGATGTTGGGATGGACTGGTCTGCGCCAGCGTCACGGTTGGCAGGACGCTCGCCACCGGCAGGGCGGCTGCGCCAATCGCGACTATGCGCCGCGTGGGTAGGTTGTAGGGGTCGGGCATAATTATCGCTCCGCGACGTTGGTGACGGAGGAAATGCTAAGCAGCGGCGATCGGATGGAGAATCCTACACAGGGCTCGGCCAGCTATGTCCAAGGTCTAGGACGTCTCCCGATTTGGCGTGGCCAAGCTCGAGATTTCGCGCAAGCACATTGCGTGCGTGGGCGGAGCCGCCGCCCACGATATAAGCCGCAATAAAAAGCCCCAGATGCAGGAATTGGGGGCGGTGCGACCAGACGCGCATCATTGGCTTTTCCTGTTGGAAAGCCCGGGATTTTCGGCGTCTCGTATAGCAGCTGTTCTCACTATCTGGACCTGATCGTGAATTCACGGCCAAACCCTAGTCCCGCCATGCCCGAGCTGCATCTCATGGAAATCCATGAGATGTCGCGAGCGCTGGCGCGCTTCCCTGGCCTTCGGGCTGCTCCAACCCCGACCAGCTGAGCAGTGGGACGGCCCCGCCAGACGTTTCGGTTCCTAAACAGCGCCGGATGAGCGCGCCGCAACACTCAGAGCGGAATACTGGCCGTTGGTTGTCGCTGGCATGAACACAAGGCTTGCGGCTGGCACGGCCAGCGAAAGACCGCTTGCCTGGCATTGGTTATGGATGAGATCGATGATCTCGTTCTTGGCGGCTGTCGCCATAGCGACGCTCGCGACACGGAACTGCAGCTCCACCTCGATCGCGATCGCGTCTATGGCCTTGAGGGCCACGGCCGGCGGCGGGTCCTTGACGATTCGAGTGCTGGCTTGCAGCACCGACCGCATCACGTCCTCGACCGCGCGCGGCCGGTGTAGGGCGGCAAAGCGCACGCTCAATGTGATCTGATGCGTCTCGTCTGGGCGGCTGAGGCTGGTCAGGCCTTGCCTTGCCAGCATGCTGTTCGGTAGCACGACGATATTATTCGCGCCGGTCAGCAGGTTGGTGGAGCGCCAGTTGGTTTCGGTGACGCGGCCCGCAGTGCCGTCGCTCAACTGGACCCAGTCGCCTATTGCATAGGCCTTGCCGAGTGTCAGCGCGATGCCGGAAAAGACGTCGCCGAGCGTGTTCTGTAGCGCCAGGCCCAGGATGACGGCGACGACGCCCGAGGTCGTAACCAAGGTCGCGATCGGCATCCCGAAGACGAAGCCCATCACTGATAGCGCCACGCCGAGATAGATGGCAGCAACGGCCATGTCCAATATGAGATGGGCTTCCCGCGGCTTGCGGTTGAGCCTGACATAGATGTGGATGAAGCCGATGATCGTCCAGGCGAGATGGGTCCACCAGAGAACTCTGGCCGATTTGGAGAGCGCCGCTGCAAGGCCCTCCGTGTAGATGTCATCGGGGCGATGTGGAGCGATGTCTCCGATGTAAAGCAAGAAGCTCATGCCGGTGAAGAACAGGATCTGAACGATCAGGCGACCCGTCGGACGGTTGCAGCCCTGAACGTGCCACACGACGATCCCGGCAATTCCCAGGATGTTGATCAGGGCCAGCGGCAGGAAGTGGTCGTCGCCAAGCATGGGATGCTTCACCGATAGCGGTTGGTCGCGTTGAAGAGCGGCCAAGGGCACGGGCCGCCTTGAAGGCGGCCCGTGCCCAGGCGGTTACTTTCGAGGCGCCGTCGCGAACCAACCATCGAAGTCGATGCGGCCGATGCGCGGGTTGTTGTCGGAGACGAGCGAGCCGTCCCTCAGCTTGGTCCCGAAGTAATGGGCTTCCGGATCTGCGACGACAGAGCGGGTATCGCCGATCGCCTTGAGGTAGCGCGCGACGAAATCACAAAGACGCGCCCGTTCGGGGCCCGCGATTTCGATAATGCCATTGGCCGGTGCGGCTAAAGCGGCCTCGGTCACGAAGTCGGCGACGTCATCGGATGCGATAGGCTGGAGGTTGCCCGTCGACAGACGGGTCGTGTCGCCGACCGTGCCTGACTGGGCGATGCCGCCGAGGAACTCGAGGAACTGCGTGGACCGCACGATGGTGTAGGGAATGGCGGCGTCCCGAATGATCTTTTCCTGCGCGACCTTGGCGCGAAGATAGCCGCTGTCCGGCAGCCGATCAGCGCCGACGATGGAGAGCGCGACGTGGTGTTTGACACCGGCTGCCTTCTCCGCTGCCGTCAGGTTCTTGCCCGAAATCTGGAAGAATTCGAGCACGGCCTTGTCCTCGAAGGAGGGCGAGTTCGCAAGGTCGATCACGACCTCGGTATTCCTGAGGACCTCCGCCAAGCCTTCACCAGTGATCGTATTGACCCCGGTGCTCGGGGCGGCAGCAACGACCTCGTGCCCGTTCTTGCGCAGGCGCTCCGCGGTCTTGGAACCGATCAGGCCGGTTCCGCCGATAATCACGATCTTCATAAGAGGTCTCCATTCGTTGCGCACTCAGACACTTGCGCGGGTTTCGACAAATCCTCAGGCTGAGAGGCCCATTGAAAGCTCGGACTCGAAGGCCGAGCCAAGGCTCGACCTTCCAAGCTGCACGCCGCCATCGGGCCTGATCCAATAGTCGGTCAGTAGTCCCAGAAGACTGGGACCCAACGGAAGGTGTCGCCATCGACCGAGGCCCCCAAGGTCGCGAACGACTTTGCGGTGTTCGGATATCGGTGCGTCGCCCGATGCCGAGAAAATATCGGAAATCGCGAGAAGGCGGACCTGTTCCCCGGGATAGGTTGCGCTCGCTGTTGGATGCAGGGAGCTGCCCATACCAATGCACTCCCCAATCTTTGGCCGCTTCGGTTTCGCGTTGATCGCCCTTGCTCACGAACAGGAGCGACAATCGATGCCATGCCGCTGCTTCGATTGGACCGACGGGTTTGGAGCCGATCAGGCGCAGCTTTCCTCCCCGCGATGGCAAAGGCGATCGGTGGCGCTGCGCTGCCGGCTCAGTCGTCGAAAGGGGCGTTCATAACGAAATCGACGGCCGATCCGGCTTGGTAGCGGGGAACGAAACGCTCGCCGAAATCCCGCACAAAGTTGTCATAGGTCGTCTCCGGCCTGACTTTGGCGATGTGGCAGAAGCACTGCGTCATCCGCCGTTTCATGCCGAGCCGCGGATATTCAGCGAGAATGCCCTGCATCTCCTGCGATGGCAGCAGGCCATATTGGAGCCCGCCGACGTCGAGACAGACGCCAGCCGTGCAGAGCGCGACCTCGGCCTCCTTGTAAAGACCGATCGAGGGCGTCGAGTTCAATGCGACGCTGTCCCAGATCAGTTGGGCACGGCGCTCGTCGAGACCGCCCTTGCGGGCGAAATCCCGCGCCAGGTCCGCGCCCTCCACCTCGAAACGGCGGGGTCCATCGAAGCTCTGGTTGAGTGTGATGTCGTGCAGCAGCGTTCCCACGGCGACGACCTCCGCATCATGCTCGATATTCCGCAGCTGCCCCAGACGAGCAGCGAACAGCCAGGATCGAACGACATGGTTGAAAAGATAGGGCTCGCAGGCCTTGCGGGCATATGCGATCGCCTCCTCGATCAGCGAGCTCTCCGGCACGGCAATGCCGGCCAGCAGTCGAAATGTCCCGTCACTCATGTCCACGATCTTTCCTGGCCTTGATAACGCCGCCCGGCGCCGACCGTTCACGATGCCGAGGCGACGACTTTGGCCAGCGAAGCGACCTCGCCGAAGCACGGCACGGTAGCCGAGGGCGGGGTCTCGGTTGTCAGCGGTTCGCTTAGGTCAGCCCCAGACCGCCATCGACAGCGAGCACCTGGCCGGTAACCCAGGCGGAAGCCGGCTCGGCGAGCTGGACGATCCACCGGGCGACCTCTTCCGGGTTGCCACGCCGTTTGAGCGGGATCTGGTCGCGTTCCTGTGCCTTGATCGCCGCCGCCTGTTCTGGCGAGAGCCCCATCATCCCCGTCAGCGCGCCCGATTCAGTCGGGCCCGCTGCGACGGCGTTGACGCGGATGCCATGGGGGGCAAGCTCCAACGCCCAGCAGCGGGTCAGGTGCTCCAGGGCCGCCTTGCTTGCGGCATAGTGGGAGAGATCGGCCGCCGGTTTGTGGCCGAAGGTGCTCGATACATTGACGATCGCTCCCTTCGTCGCGATCAGATGCGGCAGCGCTGCGGAGGCGAGCAGGCTGGGTCCGACCACGTTCACCGCGAAGATGCTCGCAATGCGCTCCTGCGTGACGTCAGCCAGCGGCAGAATGGCGCCGGCACCGGCGTTGTTGACGAGAACGTCCAGGCGGCCCCAGGTCTCGATGGCCTTGGCGACGGTTCGCGCAGCATCTTCGGCGGAGGCGACATCCGCGACCAGCGCGACGATATTGGGATGGATCGAGGCGGCCTCCTCGAGGGCTGCGGTCCGCCGCGCCGTGACGATCACCTTCGCGCCCAACTCGGCGAAATCCACCGCTGCGGCCCGACCTATGCCGGAACTGCCGCCGGTGACGATCACGACCTTGTCTTTCAGGGTGCTCATGATGCTCTCTCCGTCGGTTTGATGGTGGCGTTGGGCTGGATCGTCAGCTTTCTCTCGCGTGGGCGGCGGAGCGCCCAGAGCGTCAGCAGGATCCCGAGAATGGCCGGCAGGGTCACAGCCGGAAAATCGCGCGGAATGACCGCTGGCGAGCAAATTCCCACCGCGACCTCCCAGAAGTGAAAGAGTGCATGCGCACTGAGCCAGGCGGTCGCTGCGGCCCAGAGGCCGATGCGGCGTTCGGGCACGACCATGCCGATGGCGAAGGCCACGCCGAGGAACAGCTGGATCATCCCGATGTCGCGGATGAAGTGCTGATTGAAGAAGCCCGTATCGGTCACGCCCGGCACGAGTTCGTACCAAGTCTGCGGGGCGATAAGCATGAACAGGCCGTTCGCGGAGAGGAAGGCTCCGTTGAAAGTCGCCATGGCCCCTATCAAGACCGCGACCGTCCGATTGTCCTTGAAATCCATCAGAAACAGCCTTTGCGATGTGCCGAGCCGTTTGCGCTGCTGCAGATTGCGGCGATGCAAAAAGTTAGCAGGCTTCGCCTTGAGGATCGCCTGAGACCCAAGGCGAGTACGGGCGATCCGAAAGGCTAGGGTGGCACCAAGGAAGAGTGCGCCGGCCTTCGGGCCGGCAACTAGACAGCCCGAAACCGGACGTTCCTCGTGTCCGCAATGGGCACGACGAGACGTCTGCGGTGAGCCATCGAACTGTGCGGCCTGCCCTGCCCTCTTGCGTACCTTCTGGACGGCATCCCATGCGGGTTCGCTACGCTACTCGGCGCTCTCTCCAAGGCGCATCCAATCGTGCAACAGGCTGCTGCATCATTGCTTGGCCTCAGGAGATCTCGTGTCGACCCCTGCCTACCGCACGCTCGAGGAAGTCGTTGCGCGCTATCGTGGCCAGGTCAGCGAAGGGACGCTGCGGAACTGGAGAGCGATGCGCATCAGTCTGTCCTTCATCAAGATCGGCAAGGCGGCCCCTGGCGGAGCAAGCTCAGGCAGGGTGAGCTCGATCACCCTGCCTGGCTGTTCACGTCATGAGCAATGCGAGATGATAAGATTCACGATGCGGAATCCGTGACACAGCAGTATTCTGGAGCATCGTCTAAGCTATGCTATGATCGCGAAGCGTTCATCACAAGCAATCATACACCGCATATACCAGCTAACGACCGCAATTTAGCTTGGGGCGCAAAGCCCTTGGGCATCGCGATCCACGCCCACATCATCGTCGGCCGCGACGGCCACGCCAGCTTCAAGGGGCTGGGCTGATCTGACTGTCCGGCCTCTCCCACTCACGACACGGAAAGCCCGAACCACCCACTTCAATCCGCCTCGCCGAGCGAATAACCCGGCAGGCGCGAGACGACGCCGCCGATGGGACGCAGGTGCTGTTCCAGAACCGCGCGCGCCCGGGCTTCATCCCGGGCCTGAAGGGCATCGAGCAGAGCGTAGTGCTCGCTGCGAATGCGCTCGATCCGGTTCGGCTCGATGCGCAGCGCGGTCATGGCGACACGCTGCTGGCGCGAGCCGAGCGATTGGTAGAGCTCGGACAGCACCTCGTTGCCGAGCGCCGTGACCATGGCGAAATGGAAGGCCTGGTTGAGTTCGACCCGGGCGAAATGATCGCTGAAAGGAGTAGCTTCCAGCTGTTCCAGGATCGCCGTCATGTGCGGCGGCACCGGAATCCTCTGCTGGCAGATGCGTGCGACCGCGTAGCCCTCGATCATGCGTCGCGTTTCATAGAGATCGACCAGTTCCTGCGCCGTGACCTGGCGCACGAGCGCCCCGCGACGTGGCAACAGATCGATGAAGCGCTCCGCCTCCAGCCGGTGGAAAGCTTCGCGCACCGGCGTTCGCGAGATGCCCAGCACCGAGGAGATCTGCTCCTCCTCGATGAAGGAGCCGCCGGCGAAGTTGCCACGCAGGATCTGCTCGCGGACATGGGCGTAGACCCGCTCGCGCGCAGGCTTCGCGGTGGACGGCCCTGACTCCCGCGGCTTCATTCCATCAGCGATTTGCATATCGCGACCGCCTTCCATCACGGTCCAAGGCGTCGACACTCGAACATCCGCCACGTATACATGACGCATCATGATTATGCACCATCGACAAAAGGACTCTGCAGAGGCCTGCGCCGTGATCGGTCGGGCGCCGGCGACCGCGCCGCGCATCGGCGAGCGTATGGTTCCATGATGGCGCTGTTCTTGCTCGGCGCGGCAAAGCCCCAATCCGGCGCTCTCGCAGCCCGCCACTGAGGATCAAGCCATGACGCTCTCCCGCCGCACGCTTCTTGGAGCCGGTCTTGCAGCCCCGCTGCTGACCTCCCCCCTCCTGACCGGGCCAGCGGCGGCGCAGCGCGCCAACGGCATCCTGCGCTTCGGCCTCTCTGCCTTCCCGCCCAATCTCCAGCCCTGGGTCTCGACGGGCGCCTCGGCCGGGACGGTGAAGCTGCTGACGCATCGCAGCCTCGTCTCCTATGACAACAAGGGGCAGTTGCGCGGAGAACTGGCGGAATCCTGGGCAATCGACGCTGACGGTGCCTGGGTCTTCAAGCTGCGCCAGGGTGCCGTCTTCCACAATGGCGAGCCGGTGACGGCCGACGATGTCAAATGGTCGATCGAGCAGATCGCCGGCGAGAAATCGACCGCCTATATGCGGACGCAGTTCCAGGAGGTCGCGAGCGTCGAGATCCCGAACCCGCAAACGATCCGCCTGGTCACCAAGACGCCGCAGGCGACGCTGCCGAGCTGGTTCGGCAACTACAACACCTTCGTGATCTGGCGGAAATCGACGCCGAACGAACCGATCGGCGCCGGGCCCTTCCGGCTCGTCGGGCAGGAGCGCGGCACCTCGCTCGATCTCGTCGCGTTCGACAAGTTCTACAAGCCCGGCTTCCCCAAGCTGAAGGGCATCAAGTTCGTCGTCTACGCCGACGAGAACCTGCGCCATGCCGCCCTGATGGCCGGCGATGTCGACATGATCGAATACGTCCCCTGGCAATCCATGGCCGCGGTGGAGGCCGAGGCGCGGCTCAAGCTCGATGCCGTCGAGGGACCGTTCATGGACATCCTCTTCAACGGCACCAAGCCGCCCTTCAACGATCCGCGCGTGCGCAGGGCCGTGGCCCATGCGATCAGGCGCGAGGACATCGTCAAGGCTGCCTTCTTCGGCCGCGGCAAGCCGCTGGAAGGGTTGCCGATCGTCGAAGCCACGCCCTGGTGGGACAAGGACCTCTCACGCGGCTGGGCCTATGACCCCGCCCGTGCCAAGGCGCTCCTCGCGGAGGCCGGCTTCGCCAACGGCTTCCAGACGACACTGCTTTCGACCGCGCAGTTCGGCATGCACAAGGATACCGCCGAAGTCGTCCAGCAGCATCTTTCCGCCGTCGGCATCCAGTGCGAGCTGCAGCTGCCGGACTGGTCGACGCGCGTCAGCCGCGGCTCGCGCGGCCAATACGACATGGCGATCCATGGTGTCTCGGCCGACAACAACGACCCGGACGGGCTCACCGTCGTGCTCGACACCTCGCTCTCGCCGAGCCACGGCCGCTCCTTCAAGGTCGAGGCGCCGCGCACCATTGCCGCGCTCGCCAAGGGGCGCTCCGAGTTCGACCAGGCCAAACGCGTCGAGATCTACAAGGAGATGCAGCGCGCCGCCCTCGAGGAGGTGCCGCTCGTCGGCCTCGCCTGGCGCTCGCAGGGCTACGGCATGGACAAGGGCGTGAAGGGCTTCACCAACCTGCCCGGCGCGCTGACCACCTCGTCGGGCGGCATGCTCGAGGAGACCTTCTTCGGATGACCGGCGTCTGGCTCACGCATCGCATCGCGGTCTCGCTGATCCTGGCCTGGCTCGTCGCAACGATCGTCTTCCTCGCCCTGCACATGGTGCCGGGCGATCCGGCCGAACTCCTGCTTTCGACCGGCGGCATCTCGCCGGACCCGGCCTCCGTCGCCGAGCTTCGCCAGAAGCTCGGGCTCGAACGGCCGCTCCTGACCCAATACGGTGCCTTCCTGGCCGGGCTGCTGCGCGGCGATCTTGGCACCTCGCTGGTCGACGACTATCCCGTCCTCCACGAAATCGCGCTGCGCCTGCCGCGCACGCTCGAACTCATCTTCGCCGGCACGCTGCTGGCGATCATCACCGGCGTTCCCGCCGGCATCTACGCTGCGATGCATCGCGGCGGCACATTCGATCGTTGCGCCTCGGGCGTGACCGCGCTTCTGCTGGCGATCCCGGTCTTCGTTGTCGGCACTCTGCTCGTGCTGCTCTTCGCGCAGACGCTGCGGATCATGCCGGCCGGCGGCTTTACACCCTTCGCGCAGGATCCCCTCCTCCATCTCAAGCTGCTGACCCTGCCGGCGATCGCGATCGGCAAGGGTCTCGCCGCCGTACTGTTCCGGATGACGCGCGCCGCCATGCTCGACGCGCTGGCCAACGACTATGTCCGCACGGCCCGCGCCAAAGGCCTCGCGCCAGGCCGCGTGCTCGTCGTGCATGTGCTGCGCAACGCGCTCAACCCCGTCATCACCGTGCTCGGCCTGCACATGGGCACGCTGCTCGGCGGCACGGTGCTGGTCGAATATGTCTTCAACTGGCCCGGCCTCTCGACGCCGCTGCTGCGCGCGGTCGAGGCGCGCGATTATCCGATGGTGGTCGGCATCGTGCTGACGATTTCCGTGCTGTTCCTGCTGATCAACCTGATCGTCGAAATGCTCCACGCGGCGCTCGACCCGAGGATCGGCGCACGATGAAACGGCTCTGGCTTCCAGGCGCCTTCGTCGCGCTGATCCTGCTGCTGGCACTCGCCGCTCCGCTGCTCGGCCTGCCCGATCCGGTGCGGCAGGACATCGCGCGCCGCCTCGCCGGACCGATGTCGGGCTCCTGGCTCGGTCGCGACGAATTCGGCCGCGACGTGTTCTCGCGCCTGATATGGGGCGCGCGCACCAGCCTCTCCGTCGCCTTCGCCTCGGCGTTGACGGCCGGCATCATCGGCGTCGTGCTCGGGCTGATCGGCGGCTGGTCGCGCGGCGTCGGCTCATTCCTGTCGGTGCGCAGCATGGACATCATCCTGTGCTTCCCGCCGGTGCTGCTGGCGCTGCTCGTCGTGACGTTGCTGGGACCGGGCGCCGCTACGCTGATCCTGGTGCTCTCGGTGCTCTACCTGCCGGGCTTTGCGCGCGTGACCTATTCGGAGGTTCTCTCGGTGCGCGGGCGCGACTATGTCGAGGCGACGCGGGCGCTCGGCGCCCCGACCTGGTACATCCTGTTGCGCACCGTGCTGCCGAACATCGCTGGCCCGGTGCTGGTGCAATTGTCGCTCGCCGTCGCCGCCGCCGTGGTGCTGGAGAGCGGCCTCTCCTTCCTCGGCCTCGGCGTCGTGCCACCGGCGCCCTCATGGGGCCTGATGATCCGCGGCGCGCGTGCCACCATGGAGCAGGCGCCGCTGCTGCTGGTCTGGCCCTGCGCGGCGCTGACCCTGACCATCCTCGCCATGAACCTGCTCTGCGACGCGCTGCGCGACGCAGTCGATCCACGCACGGCGGGACGCTGACCCCGCTCCCCTCTTCCACCAGCCTGAACAGGAACCAGACCATGGCTGCCAAGACCGATCCGCTCGTCCATATGGGCACGATCTCCGGGGGCGAGGCCCGCGAGATCCTGAAAGGCAATCCTGTCATCCTGCTGCCGATGGGCAGTCATGAGGACCAGGGTCCGCATGCGCCGATGGGCGACTATCTGCTCGCCGAGAAGATCGCCGAACTCGCCGCCATCCGTGCCACAAAGGCCGGCACGCGCACGCTCGTCGCCCCCGTCCTGCCCTTCGGCGGCGCCGACTGGTTCGGCTCGATGACCGGCGGCATCGCGATCTCGCAGGCGACGCTGACCACCGTCATCGCCGAGATGGTCGACTCGCTGCATCGCAACGGCCTGACCCGGATCATCGTCATCAATGGCCATGGCGGCAATGTCGGGCCGATTTCCGAGGTGGCACGCGAGCTTTACCTGCGCGAGCAGATGGTGCTGCCGAGCCTCTATCTCTGGCGCATCGGCTATGGGCTGCTGCCGTCGATCGTCGGCGCAGAGAAGGCCGCCGCCGTCTCCGGCCATGGCGCCGACCCGCTGACCTCGATCGGGCTGCATCTCTTCCCGGAACTGATCCGCAAGGACCTGATCCCGGACGGCAAGCCGCTCAAGCGCGATCCGATCCTCGACCTGCCCTTCACGGGACTTGGCACGGCCTCCTTCGAGGGCGCCGAGGTCGCGATGCCCAACGAATATGACGAGGTCTACAATCTCGGCGTCGCCAAGGGCGATCCGAAGCTCTGCTCGGCCGAGACCGGGGCGGCGCTGACCGAGAAGCTGACCGAGATCTGCGCCCGCTTCATCGCGCATTTCGCCAGCAAGGTCGAAGCCTGAGCCCAGTCTGCCCATTACAATCCGGCGCGCGGCGCGCCGCCGGTCCAGCAACCAGCAGGAGGTGTCTCATGCTCTCACGTCGTCTCGTCCTTCAGGCCGGCCTCGCGACCGTGGCTGCGCCTGCGCTGGTGCGCGCGCAACCCGGCCTCAGCGGCACGATCACGTTGATGTCTTATGCCGGCATCTTCCAGGACAACTACACCAAGGCCGTGATCGAGCCGTTCCAGCAGGCGCATCCGGGCGTGAAGGTCAACTACGTGCCGGGCGGCACCTCGGCCCAGATGGTCGGCAGCGCTCGCGCCCAGAAAGCCGATCCACAGGTCGACGTCACGATCATGGACGTGACGACATCGAGCATCGGCAATAGCGAAGGCCTGTTCGAGAAGCTCACCCCCGCCGAGTTCCCGGTGCTGAACGAGCTCCTGCCCGAGGCGCGCGCCGCAGGCGGCGACTACGGCCCGGCCGTGACCTTCGATCATCTCGTGCTGGTTTACGACGCGACGCTGCAGCCGCCGCTGGCCAAGCTCGCCGATCTCTGGCGGCCTGATCTCAAGGGCCTGCTCGCCGTCTCCGCCCCACCGAACATCCAGGGGCTGGCGCTCACCGCCATGGTTGAAAAGATGGAAGGCGGCGACCATCGCAAATCGATCGACGCCGCGATCAGGAAGCTCAAGGCGCTCGCCCCCTCCGTGAACACCTTCGAGCCGAACCCGGACGGCTATTCGCTGATCCTCAATGGCGTGGTGAAGGTCGCGACCGGCTGGAATGCGCGCTCGCAGCTCTATGCCGACCAGACCAGCGGCAAGATCGCCACGCTGCTGCCGCCCGAGGGTTCGGTCTTCCAGATCAACACGATCAACCTGACCACAGGCTCGAAGAACCGCGCGGTGGCCGCAGCCTTCGTCAACCATGCGCTGTCGCAGCCGGCGCAGAAGGCCTTCACCGAGCGAATGTTCTACGCGCCGACCAACGGCAAGGCGCAGATCGACCCCAAGGCGATCGCGCGCACCGCCGCCGCGCCGGAAAGCCGCTCGCGGATGATCGATCTCGACTGGAACGAGGTGATCAAGGTACGCGACCAGTGGAACAACCGCTGGCGCCGCGAGGTGGTGACGGCGCGCTGAGCTGAACCGGACCCATGAGCTATCTCGAACTCTCCGGGCTGCAGAAGCGCTACCGTGACACCGTCGCGGTCGACGACGTTTCGCTGTCGGTCGAGAAGGGCGAGGCCGTCGCGCTGCTCGGCCCCTCCGGCTGCGGCAAGACGACGACGCTGCGCATGCTGGCTGGCCTCGTCGATCCCGATCGCGGCGCGATCCGCCTCGACGGCGCCGAAGTCACCAGGCTGCCGGCGCATAAGCGCAACATGGGCTATGTCTTCCAGTCCTATGCGCTGTTTCCGCATCTCTCCGTCGCGCGCAATGTCGGCTTCGGTCTGGAGGAGCGCGGTGTCGCCAGGGCTGAAATCGCCCGGCGTGTCGCAGAGGCGCTGGCGATGGTCAGGCTCTCAGGGCTCGATCAGCGCCGTCCGCGCGAGCTTTCGGGCGGCCAGCAGCAGCGCGTGGCGCTGGCCCGCTCGCTCGTGATCCGGCCCTCGGTTCTGCTGCTCGACGAGTCGCTCTCCAATCTCGACGCCAAGCTGCGCGACACGATGCGCCACGAGATCCGCTCGATCCAGCGCTCGCTCGGCATCACCACGCTCTTCGTCACCCATGACCAGGTCGAGGCGCTGACGATGTGCGACCGGATCGCGGTGATGCATCGCGGTGGAATCGCGCAGATCGGCTCTCCCGAGGACATCTATGAACGGCCGGCGACACGCTTCGTCGCTGAGTTCGTCGGCCGCGCCAATGCCCTGCCGGCGACGCGCGATGCGGAAGGGCGCGTCGTCCTCTGGGGCGAGAGGCTCCCCGTCGCCGCGCCCGCCAGTGGCGAGTTCGACCTGTTCGTGCGCCCGCAGCGTATCCGTATCCTGCCGATCTCGGAACCTGTCGCGGAGAGCATGATGCGCGTGACCGGCAAGGTGCTGCGCAGTGTCTTCGTCGGCGACCATGTCGAGGTTCTCGTGGAGGGTGCCGACAGCCAGATCCAGGTCGAGCTGCAATCGGGCACGGCCCTGCCGCAGGAGGGCGCCGAGGTCGCGCTCGTCTGGCACGCGCGCGACACGCTGCCTTTCCCGCGCGAAACGGCATGAGCGACGCACGCCTCAAATGGCTGCTCCTGCCGGCCGCGCTGTTCGTCCTGGCGGTCTACGCCTGGCCGACGCTCGGCCTGTTCCGCAACGCCTTCAACGAGACCGGCCCGACCGGCGCCATGGTCGAGACCTGGTCGCTCAAGACCACGGCCGAGGTGCTCGAGGACAGCTTCACCTTCGAGCTGACGCTGAATTCGCTCTGGCTCTCGCTGAGCGCGACGCTGCTTGCGCTCGCGCTGTCCTATCCGGTCGCGCTCTTCCTGTTCCGCACCAACTCGCGCTTTCGCGGCCTGCTCGCGGTGGTCGCGATCATGCCGATGCTGATCTCCGGCGTGGTGCGCGTCTTCGGCTGGCTCGCCATCCTCGGCGACCGCGGCCTCGTCAATTCGCTGGCGCAGTCGCTCGGCCTGATCTCGGCGCCGATGAAGCTCGTCTTCAACTGGACCGGCGTCACCATCGGGCTGGCCGAGAGCATCATGCCCTACATGATCCTGGCCCTGCTCGCCGGCTTCGGCCAGCTCGACCGGACGCTGGAAGAAGCCTCGCGCTCGCTCGGCGCCACCCCAATGCGGACCTTCCTGCGGGTGACGCTGCCGCTGAGCCTGCCGGCATTGGCGCTCGCCGCAGGGCTCGGCTTCGTGCTCTCGATGTCCGCCTATATCACGCCGAAACTGCTTGGTGGCGGCCGCGTCTTCGTGCTGGCGACCGAGATCTTCGAGCAGGCGACGACCAACGCCAACTGGCCGATGGCCTCGGTGCTGGCGATCTATACGCTCGTCCTGCTGCTCCTGCTGCTCGTCGCCTCCAATCTCGCAGCGCGGGGGCTGAGGCGATGAACGGAGCCGGACGCGTTCTCTCCAGCCTCGCAGGCCTCGTCTATGCACTGATTCTGGCGCCGATCGCGATCGTCGTCGCGCTCGCCTTCTCGGCCGACAACTTCATCCTGTTCCCGCCCTCGGGCTATTCGCTGCGCTGGTTCAGGGCGCTGAGCGCGCATGGGCCGCTGCTCTCGGCGCTCTGGCTCAGCGTCCGGATCGCCAGCGTGGTGACGCTGTTCTCGCTCGTCATTGGCGTGCCCGCCGCGCTGGCGCTGGCCAAGGGGCGCTTTTCGGGGCGTGACGCGCTGACGAACTTCTTCCTCGCGCCGCTCCTCCTGCCGACGCTGATCACGGGTCTCGCCTTGCTGCTGTTCTTCACACCGCTGCGGCTGACCGCGACGCTGCCCGGCCTCGTGCTGGGACATATGACGGTCACCGTGCCCTTCGTCATCCGGATGATGACGACCGCATTCTCGACATTGCCCGACGACATCGAGGCTGCGGCGGCGACGCTGGGTGCCAGGCCGTGGCGTGTGGTCCGGCGGGTGACGCTGCCGCTGGCGACGCCCGGCCTGATCGCCTGCGCCTGCCTGTCCTTCCTGCTCTCCTTCGACGAGACGGTGATCTCGCTCTTCCTGTCGGGCCCGCGCGCCGCGACCCTGCCAGTCGAGATGGTGCGCTATGTCGAAGGCCGCACCGACCCGCTCGTCGCGGCGCTATCGGTCGTGCTGATCGTCGCGACGCTGGTTGTCGTCGTCATTGTCGAACGTCTTGTCGGCGTCGCGCGCGCTGTTGGAAAATAGGAGATTCCCGTGCCCGATTACCGCATCGCCCCAATGCCGGAACAACTGCCGGCCGCGCTTGTCGAGAAGCTGCAGAAGGTCGAGACGGCGACCATCGGCCATTCCCAGCACTGGGGCTTCATGGATCGCGGCATCCAGCCACTGCTGCGCGGCAAGCGCATCGCGGCAGCGGCCGTGACGCTCGCCATTCCTGGCCAGGATTCGACGCTGCTGCACCACACGCTCGGTCTGCTGCGGCCCGGCGACATCCTCGTCGTCGACCGGCTCGGCGACGACAAGCATGCCTGCTGGGGCGGCGGCGTCACCGTCGCGGCGAAGGTGGCCGGCGCGATCGGCGGCATCATCGACGGCCCCTGCACCGACCTGACCGAGATCGAGGACTCGGATTTCCCGATGTGGTGCCGCGGCATGTCGCCGATCACCACCCGGCTCTACAACCTCGGCGGGACGCTCAACCTGCCGATCTCCTGCGGCAATGTTCCCGTCAAGGCCGGCGACGTCATCCTGGCGGACGAATCCGGCGTGCTGGTGCTGCCGCGCGACGAGGCAGAGGCGATCGCCGACGCCGCCATCGCCCGGCAGGAGCGCGGCGAACGCAACCAGGAGCGGGTGAAGGCCGGCGAGAAGCTCGGCGACATCTCCGGCGCGACCAAGATGGTGCTCGACGCGCTCAAGCAGAACGGCTGAGGGGACAAGCCCGTGAACGCGATCGCCCCCGTGCCGCGACTGGCCCCCTTCACCTGCGAGAAGCGGCCGGCCGTTGGCTCGCGCGGGATGGTGGTGACCAACCACCCGCTCGCTTCGGCGGCGGGCTCGCAGATGCTGCTCGCGGGCGGCAATGCAGTCGATGCTGCCGTCGCCTCGCTCTTTGCGCTGACGGTCGTGGAGCCGATGATGGTCGGCATCCTCGGCGGCGGCATCGCGCATATCCGCATGGCCGATGGCCGCCATGTCGTGCTCGACGGGCTTTCGACCGCGCCGCTCAAGGCGAGCGCCGAGATGTATGACTGCCTCTCCGACGAGGTCGGTCGGCAGCGCGACGTGCGCGACCGGCTCAACGTCGTCGGGCCGAAGGCGGTCGCGGTTCCCGGCGCGCTCGCCGGCTGGTGCGAGGCCCTGGCGCGCTTCGGCACGCTCTCGCTTGAGGAGGTGCTGCAGCCGGCGATCGCCTTGGCCGAACGCGGCTTCGTCACCACGCCCTATCTCTCCAACTGCATCACCGACAATGTCGCCGATCTCGCGCGCGATCCCGGTCTTTCGGCGCTGCTGCTGGCGGGAGACAAGGCGATCGAACCCGGCACGCGGCTCGTTCAGGCCGACTATGCCGCAAGCCTGCGCCTGATCGCCAGCCAGGGTCCGGCGGCGCTCTATGACGGCCCGCTCGGCAAGGCGCTGACGGATTTCATGGCGGCGAATGGCGGCTTGATCGATCAGGCCGACCTGTCCGCCTACAAGGTCGCGACGCGAGAGCCCGTGCGTGGCAGCTATCGCGGCTATGAGATCGTCGGGCCGCCGCCGCCCTCCTCCTCGGGCGTGCACATCGTCCAGATGCTCAACATCCTCGAGGGCTACGATATCGGTTCCCTCGGCTTCGGCTCGGCGGATGCGGTGCATCTGCTGGCGGAAGCGCTCAAGATCGCCTTCGCAGACAGGGCCGTCGCCACCGCCGACCCCGCCTTCATCAAGGTCCCGGTCGAGCGGCTGATCGACAAGGCCTATGCGGCCGAGCGGCGCGCTCTGATCGCGATGAACCAGGCCAAAGGCTGGAGCGCCGGGCTCTCCGGTGGCGAATCCGCCGACACGACCCATGTCACGGTCGCCGATGCAAAGGGCAATGTCGTCACCACGACCCAGACGATCAACGGGCTCTTCGGCGCCTGCACGCAGATCCCCGGCACGGGGATGCTGACCAACAATTACATGTTCAATTTCGACCCGCATCCCGGCCGCGCCTTGTCGATCGCGCCTGGCAAGCGCGTCTTCACCTCGATGGCACCGATGATGGTCCTGCGCGACGGCAAGCTCGCCTTCGCGCTCGGGCTACCCGGGGCCCTGCGCATCTTCCCCTCGGCCCTGCAGGCGATCGTTAACCTGATCGACCACGGCATGAGCCTTCAGGAAGCGGTCGAGGCGCCGCGTGTCTGGACCGAGGGCGGCGCGCTCGAACTCGAGGCCGCGATCCCGGACAGCGTCGCGGACGAACTCACCGCGCGCGGTCACAGAATCCTCCGCATGCCGCGCATCGCCGGCGGCATGAATGCCATCGCCTTCAACCCTGACGGCACGCTGACAGGCGCGGCCTGCTGGCGCGCCGACGGCACCCCCGTCGCGATATCCGGCGGGCTCGCGCGCGAAGGCGTGCGCTTCACCATCTGACCCTTTTTGCGACCGGATTCCTGACCATGCCCGAAACCATCGTCCTCCTCGACATGACCGCCTCCGAGCGCGCCGAGAAGCTGCGCGCGCTGCTCCCGCCCGGCTTCGTGCTGACCCACGGCACGACGCGCGGCGACGCGCACATGAAGGAGATCATTGCCGAGGCCGACTACGCCATTTCCGGCCAGGTCGGCGTTTCGGCCGATGTGCTGCGCGCAGCCAGGAAGCTGAAGCTGCTGCATAAATGGGGCGTCGGCGTCGACAATATCGACGTCGCGGCGGCGAAGGAGCTCGGCATCAAGGTTGCCCGGACCACAGGCAGCAACGCCGTGCCGGTAGCCGAGTTCGCGCTCGGCCTGACGCTCGCCGCGCTGCGCTTCATCGGCTATGGCCACGCCGAACTGAAGAAGGGCCATTGGCGCACCGGGCACATGCCGGGCGACGCCTACACGCTTTCGGGCAAGACGGTCGGCATCGTCGGCTTCGGCGCGATCGGCAAGAATGTCGCCAAACTGCTCAAGGGCTTCGGCTGCACCATCCTCTATGCGAAGCGCCAGCCGCTCGACGCCGCGCAAGAGGCTGCGCTCGGCGTCAGGCACGCTTCGATGGCGGAGCTTCTGGCGCAGTCCGACGTCGTCTCGCTGCATTGCCCGCTGACGCCGGAGACCACCAATCTGATCGATGCCGCCGCCTTCCGGGCGATGAAGAAGACGGCGGTGCTGGTGAATGTTGCCCGCGGCGGCGTCGTCAACGAGGCCGATCTGGTCGTGGCCCTGCGCGCAAAAGAGATCGCAGGCGCGGCGATGGATGTCTTTTCCGTCGAGCCACTGCCCGCCGACAGCGAGTTGCTCACGCTCGACAACCTCGTCGTGACGCCGCATCTCGCCGCCATGGCCGCCGACAATTTCGCGCCGACCGTGAGGCGGATGTTCGCCAATATCGAGCACGTCTCTCGTGGCGAGCCGGTGCCGCCGCTCGATCTCGTGGTGTGAAGGCGCGTCTCAGAAGCTTCGCGAAAACCTGCCGTGACGACCTGTTTCCTCGTCATGGTCGGGACAACAAGCCCGACGATGACGATCGTCCATCAGTCGGGTCAAATCCGCCCCTCGGCAAGGTCCCGCGCCCGCGCTTCCGGGCTGCGTTCGGACGCCGGGCCATAGCCGCCGGCGCCGGGTGTGATGATCTCGACGATCTGCCCAGCCTCCAGCGCGCCATCACCCTTGACGAAAGGCTCGACGCCCTCGCTGAAGACGAAGGAGCCGCCCTGCCCCGGCCCGCCGCCGGCAATGCCCCAGGGCTGTGACTTCAGCCGCGAATTATCGATATTGAGCCGGCAAGGCGCCTCGGCGCGGTAGACCCGGCGCAGGCCCATGCCCCCCCGCTGGCGGCCCTGCCCGCCCGAGCCGTCGACGAGTTCATAGCGCAGCAGCGTCAGCGGATATTCGACCTCCAGCGCCTCGACCGGCAAGTTCGAGGTGTTGGTCATGTGGACATGGACGCCGTCGAGGCCGTCCTTGGTCGCACGCGCGCCGCTGCCGCCGCCGATCGTCTCGAGATAGACCCAGAGATCGCCGCTGCCGGGCTGCGCGCCCATGAAGGTCGCTGCTGCTACCGCGCCTGAACAGGCCGCGATGACGCGCACGGGGACGGCCTGGGCGAGTGCGCCATGGATGAGGTCGACGACACGCTGGCAGGACGCGATGCGTCCGTTCACCGCTGCCGGATGGACGCAGTTGAGCACCGTCCCTTGCGTCGCGGTGACGGTGAGTGGCCGTGCGAGGCCGGCATTGGGCGGGATCGTCGGGTCGGCGACCGTCTTGACGGCGTAATACACCGTCGAGAGCAGCGCGGTGTAGACCATGTTGAAGCCGGTGCGCATCTGCGGCGGCGAGTCGAAGGCGAGCGTCATCTCCTCGCCAGCGACGGTGATCTCGACCGAGAATGTCAGCGGCTCGTCGATCTCCGGATTGTCGAAGGAATCCTCGAAGCGATAGACGCCGTCGGGAATCGAGGCGATGCCGGCGCGCATCTTGCGCTCGGCATAATCCTGCAGTGCCTTGCCAGCGGCCAGCACGGTCGAGCGGCCGTATTTGTCGCAGAGCGCGCGCACGCGCTCGACGCCGAGCCTATTCGCCGCCATCTGGGCGCGCAGATCCGAAAGACGCTCGCGCGGGACCTGGCAGTTGAGCAGGATGAGTTCCTGCACGTCCTTCATCAACACCCCGCCGTCATAGAGCCGGATCGGCGGAATGCGCAGGCCTTCCTGATAGATATGGGCGTGGCCGCGATCGGCGAAATCGGAGTGATGGGCCGTGTTGACGGCCCAGGCGACCATCTCTCCGTCATGAAAGATCGGCTCGGCCAGGACGATGTCGGGCAGATGCGTGCCGCCGCCCTCATAGGCGTCGTTGCCGATGAAGACGTCGCCCGGCTTCATCTCGGCGATGGGATGGCGTTTCAGGATATGCGGGATGATGCCGATGAAGGAGCCGAGATGCATCGGGATATGCTCGGCCTGGCAGAGCGTGTTGCCCTCGACGTCGAAGAGCGCCGTCGAGCAATCGCGGCGCTCCTTGATGTTGGTGGAATAGCTCGCCCTGACGAGCGCCTCGCCCATCTCCTCGGCGATCGAGGCGAAGGAGGAGCCAATGACCTCGACGGTGATCGGATCGACGGCAACGGATGCGGTCGCGTTCATCACGGCGTCTCCAGGATCAGGTTGAGATAGGGCTCGACGCGGGCGGTCATGCCGGGCAGCAGCACTGTGGTCGCGTCCATCTGCTCGATGATCGCCGGGCCTTCGATCAGGTTGCCCGATTGCAACGCGTCGCGGTCATAGATCGGGCAATCGACAAAGCCTCCCGCCTCGGGGAACCAGACCTCGCGCTGGCCTATGATGGCGGCAGAGGCATCCGGACCGGCATCGGGCTGCGGCCGGAACTCGGCCTTCGGCACGAAACCGATCGCCTCGACGCGGTAGGTGACGAGTTGCACCGCCTCGCCCTCGGCGATGAAGCCGTAGAGCCGCTTGTGCGCGTCGGCGAAGCCTTCAGCGAGAGCAGCGATCGTCTCGGTCGTGATCGACCCGTCCGGCACGTCGATGGCGAGTTCGTAGTTCTGGCCATGATAGCGCAGATCGGCGGTGCGCCTGACCTTGCGATCGGCGGGGGCGACCTTCTCCTCGGCGAACCAGTGCTCGGCCTGCGCTTCGAGACTGGCGAATATCTCGGCCATGTCGGCGGCCAGCCCGTCACCGAGCGTCGCCAGGCGCGTCGTCGCAAAATTGGCGCGCAGGTCGGTAAGCAACAGTCCGAGCGCACAGCCGATGCCGGGATTGCGCGGCACGATGATGCGCTTCATCTCCAGCTCGCGCGCGAGACGGGCGGCATGAAGCGGCCCCGCCCCGCCGAAGGCAACAAGCGCATAATCCCGCGGATCATGGCCGCGCTGGACGCTGATGACGCGAATGGCCTTGGCCATGTTGGCGGTGACGACCGAGATGATGCCCTGCGCCGTCGCCATCAGGTCGAGGCCGAGCTTGTCTGCGATGCGGCCGATCGCCTGCCGTGAGAGCGACTGGTCGATCGGCATGCGCCCGCCGAGCAGATGCGTCGGGTTCAGGGTCTGCAACACGACATTGGCGTCGGTGACGGCCGGTTCGGTGCTGCCGCGACCATAGCAGACCGGCCCGGGATCGGCGCCGGCGCTGCGCGGCCCGACCTTGAGCAGGCCGCCCGAATCGATCGCCGCGAGCGAGCCACCGCCGGCGCCGACCGTGTGGATGTCGAGCATCGGCGCCTTGATCGGGTAGCCGTGGACATTGGCTTCGCTGGCGAGCTTGGCTTCGCCGTTACGCAGCAGCGCGACGTCCGAAGAAGTGCCGCCCATGTCGAAGGTGATCAGGTTCGCGATGCCGGTCATGGCGCCGATCGCCTGCGCCGCAACGACGCCGGTCGAAGGCCCCGACAGTACGGTCCGCACCGGCAGGCGCGCAGCCATGTCGAAGCCGATGACGCCGCCATTCGATTGCGTCAGATGCGGCGTCCCGGTGACGCCGAGTTCCTTCAGCCGCCCGGCGAGGCGCTGGATATAGCCTTGCATGACGGGGCCGAGATAGGCGTTCACCACCGCCGTCGAGATGCGCTCATATTCGCGGAATTCGGGCGCGACCTCATGCGAGGTACAGATGAAGGCGTCGGGAAACTCCTCGGCGACGATGCGCCGTGCGATGTCCTCATGCTCGGGCCTGACGAAGCCATAGAGGAAGCCGATGGCGATGGATTGGACGCCCGCGGCCTTCAGTTCGCGGGCCGCCTGGCGCACGCCCTCCTCGTCGAGCGGCGTCTCGACCGAACCATCATGGCGCAGGCGCTCAGCGACGCCGAAGCGCAGATCACGGGTGACGAGCGGCGGGGCCTTGTCGGCCTGGAGGTCGTAGAGATCGGGGCGCTTCTGGCGGCCGATTTCGATCAGATCGCGGAAGCCGTCGGTGGTGATGAGGCCGGTCCTGACACCGCGATGCTGGATCAGGGCGTTGGTGCCGACCGTCGTGCCATGGCCGAAATAGACGACCTCGCTCGGCCTGGCGCCAACGCGCTCGGTGCCTTCCTGCGTGCCGAGCGCGATGGCGCGGGACGGATCGTCCGGCGTCGAGGGCACCTTCCAGACCGCGACCTGCCCGCTCGCATCGTCGAAGAGGCAGACATCGGTGAAAGTCCCGCCGGAATCGATCCCGATACGCCAGGCCATGATCTCAAATCCTCCCGTTCAACCGAGCGCCGTCTCTGCGGCGGCTGACCATGGCACGCCATGGCCAAAGCCACCCTGATAGGCGCAGACCGCCGCCGCATTGGCCGCACCGGCGGCCAGTGCCTCCGGAATGCTTTTCTCCTCCAGCACGGCCAGAAGGAACGCGGCGATGAAGCCGTCGCCGGCGCCCAGCGTATCGACGATCTGAGCCTGGGTGATCCCGCTGTGGTGGAATACCCCACCTGCCGTCGCCAATGAGCCACGCTCGCCGCGCGTCACCACCACGAGGCCTGGCCCGGCATCGGCACAGCAGCGCGCGAGGTGGCGGCATTCAGCGTCCGAACCGGAGGGGAAGGATAGGAAGGCGATGTCGAGACGAGGCAGCGTCGCCGCCAGATTGGCGTCCGTCCAGCGCTCGGAGAAATCGTAGGAGAAGCGGCGCACGGCACGACGGAGCGTCTCAAGATCGGCGTCGAGCCCGCTATAAATGCTCGAATGCACCAGATCAAAGCTGGCGATATAGGCGATATCCTCAGGCGAGAACCCGCCCCATCGCCCACGCACCCCGTGCTGCGAGCGCAGGAAGCGGCGGTCATTGCCATCATGGCCGATGAAGGCGCGGGCATTGTCGCCGGCAAGCCTGCGGCAGCGGCTGGTATCCACACCCTCCCGGCGCAGGGCGTCGACGACCAGCATCCCACCCTCGTCCGAGCCGAGACAGCCGAGATAGCCTGTCTCGGCGCCGAGCCGGCGGGCCAGGACCGCGACATTGACCGCATTGCCGCCGGGAAATTGCAGGCCGCGATCGACATAGGTGTCGACCGTGTTGTCGCCGAGCCCGAGCAGCCTGTGGGTCATTGGCGTGTCCTCGGCCCTTTCCCCGCGACCTTGCTCAGTACGCAACCTTCCACATGTAGCGGCGGGTCGAGAGCGGCTGATTGTGGAGCACTGACAAATGCGCCGCCATGCGCTTCAGCGCCGACTGGAGGATATAGGGAGCGACGATCGGACGAATCTCCGGCGCGATGCCCTTCATCGCGAAATCGCGCGAGTCATATTTCATCACGCGCTCGGCATGGGTGTCGCAGAACGCCGAAACGCGCTCCATCAAGGGGCGGCTCGGATCTTCCCCGGTGATCAGGATGAGCGGCGTGCTGCGGTCGATGATCTCGAAGGGGCCGTGGAAGAACTCCGCCGCCTCGATCGGATAGCTGTGCAGCCAGAGCATCTCCATCAGGATGCAGACCCCGAAGACATAAGCCGTGGTGAAGCCCGGCCCCGAGGCGACATGATAGAAATTGCGGTCCTCAGCATAGAGGCGTGCGTCGGCTACGGCGCGCTCCTCGTTCTGCTCTGCCGCATCGCAGATCGCGCCGGGCAGCGCGTCGAGCGAGGAAACGAGCTTGTCGCCGAGAGGCCAGCCTTCCTTTTCCGCCATGACTCCGCCGACCAGCGCCTGCATCAGCATGAACATGGCCACGAAGGATTCGCTGGTGTCGCCGACGATGAAGCGTTCGGGAACGGATTGGCTCAGCGGCTTGTCGGCGTGTTGGCTGAAGGCCACGACCTTGCAGGGCTTGTCCTTCAGGAATCCCGCGGCGGCGACCGTCTCCGGCGTCGTGCCGGATTTGGAGGCGAGCAGGACCAGCGTGCGGCCGTCGAGCCGCGGCGGATCGACCGCCATGAACTCCGCCGGGAAATAGCGGCGCACCTCGATGCCCGGGGAATAGTGCTCGAGCCAGTATTTGATGCCAGCCATGGCGCGATTGGCCGAGCCACAGGCAACGAGATAGATTCGGTCGATATCGGGAGCGAGGCGGCGGCCGAACGCGAAGGCCCGTGGCACGGCGGCGCGGGTCTGCGCGAGCCCCTCCTGCACGCGAGCGCGATCGAAAGCGATGGACATGGAGAGTGTCACTTCCAGGCGGCAAAGAATTGGTATATACCAATCACCTATACCAATTCCTGTCAACCATAGTCCAACCGATCCATGGATCAGCTCGATTGCGACGGACTTGCGCGTTTATGCGCCCGGGAGATGGAGTCGACGCAATCTCCGCTATATGCGGAAGCGGGAAGCATCCGAAAGACGCCAGCCATGCGCGACCCAGTGAAGCGGGCCAAGCCAATCTATGTCGAGGTGCAGGATTACCTGCTCGATCTCATCAGCGGGCCAGATTATGGCCCGGGTGATCGCGTTCCGTCCGAACGCGCGCTCGCTGACACGCTTGGCATCAACCGCATGACCGTGCGCAAGGCGATCGACAAGCTCGTCGATCGCAATGTGCTGGAGCGCAACGGCACCAGCGGCACCCGCGTCCCGCTGGTCCAGGTGACGCGCCCGATCGAGGTGCACTCGACCCTCGGCATCACCCGCCTCATCCGCAATGCCGGCGGCAAGCCCGGCAACAAGCTGCTGCATTTCGGCGAGGAAAAGGCGACCGAGAGCATCGCGCACCGGCTCGGCATCGCCGTCGGCGCCGATCTGATCATGTTCCGCCGGCTGCGAACCGTGAACGACGACCCGTTCTGCATCGAGACCAGCTACCTGCCGGCGGCGCGCTTTACCGGCCTCGTGGCGGAAGACCTCGTTGGCGGGCAGTCGCTCTACGAATTGCTGAAGGCCCGCTACGGCGTCGAGGCCAGTGCGCGCGACCGCGAGATCGGCGTCGGCATCGCAACGGACCTGGAGGCCCGCCTGCTCCTGCTCCAGCCCGGTTCGCCCACTTTGGTGTTGAGACTGGTGGCACGCGACGGCAACGGCGCGCCGATCGAATACATGAAATCGGTTAACCACCCTCATCACGTCGTCTTTCGCAATTCCACCCCTGCCCCACAGGACTGACCATGCCGCGGCCTGCCTTTCGCCCTCGGTCCAAGGCCGGATTCCCGTCTCCGGTTGGGGAGCGCATGTGATGGGCATCACCATCGAGACGATCGCCCCCGATGCCACCCTGCCGAAGAGCAGCGACGTCGTCGTCATCGGCGGCGGCATCATCGGCATCATGACCGCGCTCTTTCTCGCGAAGGACGGGATTTCCGTCACGGTCTGCGAGAAGGGCGAGGTCGGCCATGAGCAGTCGGGCCGCAACTGGGGCTGGGTCCGGATCATGGGCCGCGATCCCGGCGAGATCCCGCTCGGGCTGGAAAGCATGCGGCTCTGGTCCGAGATGGACAAGCTCGTCGGCGGCGATACCGGCTTCACCCGCTCCGGCATCGTCTACGTCGCGGATACTCCCGCGGCGCTCGCCCAGCACGAAGCCTGGCTCGACCATGCCAGGCAATACCAGCTCGATTCGCGCCTGCTGAGTTCGCGCGAGATCGAAAGCGTGCTGCCCGGCTGCAAGCGCGCCTTTGCGGGCGCACTCTTCACGCCGAGCGACGCCCGGGCCGAGCCGCAAAAGGCCGTGCCGGCGATGGCGCGCGCGCTGCGCCGGCACGGCGGTGCCGTGCTGACGCGCTGCGCCGTGCGCGGCATCGAGACCACGGCCGGCCGGGTCAGCGCCGTGGTGACGGAGCGCGGCACGATCGCCTGCTCGCTGGTCGTGCTGGCGGGTGGAGCCTGGTCGCGCCTCTTCCTCGGCAATCTCGGCATCGACTTTCCGCAACTCAAGGTGCTGGGGTCCGTGCTGCGTACCGAACCGCTGAACGGCCCGCCGACCCATGCCGTGGGCGGCTCGGACTTCGCCTTCCGAAAGCGTCAGGACGGCGGCTACACCATCGCCCATCGCGGCGCGAGCACCGCCGAGATCGTGCCGGACTCGTTCCGCCTCTTCGCTGATTTCCTGCCATCGCTGGTGAAGCAGCGGCACGAGCTCAGGTTGCGTCTTGGGTCGCGTTTCCTGGAAGAGGCGCGGACGCCGCGGCGCTGGTCGCTCGATGAAGTCACGCCGTTCGAGCAAACGCGCGCGCTCGACCCTGCGCCCGTCGCCTCGATCCTGAGCGAGGCGCAGGCCAATCTGATCAAGGCTTTCCCGGCTTTCGCCGGCCTGAAGATCGCACAGGCCTGGGGCGGTTTCGTCGATGCGATGCCCGACGCCGTACCCGTGATCGGCGAGGTGCCGCGCCTGCCCGGCTTCTTCATTGCCAGCGGCTTCTCCGGCCATGGCTTCGGCATCGGGCCAGGCGCCGGGCGGCTGATCGCCGATCTCGTCAAGGGCACCACGCCGCTGATCGATGCCAAGCCCTTCCGGCTCGAGCGCTTCGCCCGGCTGGAGCGCACGACGCGAGCGATTTGAGAAGCTGCCCCGTAGATAGTTCCATCTCGCGCGTCATCCCGGACAAGCCGCATAGCGGCGCCGCTCCGGGATCCATCGTAGAGCTCCAGCGCCTTTCGATGGATTCCGGAGCTCCGCTTCGCTCCGTCCGGAATGACGGAGCTTGGTTGGAGCAAATCGCAGCATGCTCCAGGACAGATCAGCCCAGCGAGGTCTCCTCCAGCGAATAGGCCGAAAAGAAATTCGTGCCGCCCGGCAGAGCCTTGAAGCCGGTGACGCCCTTGACCATGCCATAGCCCTGGGACCGCCAGGCGAGGCCGACGAGCGGCGCCTGCTCCAGCGCGAGCTTCTCGAGCTCGGCGTAGATGGCCTTTCGCTTGGCGATGTCGAACTCGGCCCGGCCCTTGGCGAAAAGGGCGTGGATCTCCGGCGTCGGCAGGCCGAAGCTGCGCGAGATATTCGCCGGCAATTCGCCATCGAGCAGCGGGGCGAGCCCGTCGGGATCGTTGTTGTCGGCCGTCGTGCCCTGGACGCAGAATTCGTAGCGGCCTTTGCCGCCGAGATCGACCCGCGAGGCCCAATCCGGCAGGTTGAGCTTCACATCGATGCCGATCTCACCGAGATGGGCCTGCACCACCTCGGCGGTCGATTTGTGCATGCCGTATTGCGCCGTCGAGAGCAACGTGCAGGAAAAGCCGTTCGGCATGCCGGCTTCCGCCATCAGCTTCCTGGCCCTGTCGGGATCATAGCTCCAGAATTTCGCCCGCCCGGCGTCGTAATAGGGGCTGGTATCGGGGATCGGGATACCCTGGAGCGGCGTGCCGCGTCCGAAGAAGGCGGCCTTGACGATGTCCTCGCGCCGGATGGCGAAGCCGACCGCCTGGCGCAGGCGCGGATCCTTGAATGGCCCGCTCGTGCCGTTGAAGTTCAGTCCCATGAACGGACCGTTGGCGGCAACGAGATTGAGGCGTGGGTCCCTCTCGATCGCCGCCATGTGCTGCCAGGGCACATATTCGATCAGGTCGATATCGCCAGCCTGGAGCGCGGCAACGCGCAGGTTCTCGTCGGCATAGGCCGTGAGCTTGATCCCTGCGAGCTTGGGCAAGCCCGGCTTGTAGTATTTGTCGAAGGCGGCGACCTCGATCGAGACGCCGCGCTCCTGGTCCTTCACGGTGAAGGGGCCGGCGCCGACGCCGAGGCCGCGCCCCTCGATCGAGCCCTTGGCGACGATCGGCGCGTGCGGGCTGGCGAGCCAGATCGGCAGCGTCACCGTCGGCTGCTTCATCACGATGCGGACGGTGCGGGCATCGGGCGTCTCGATCGTCTCGATGCCGCCGAACTCGGCCCTGAGGAAAGCGGTGGAATTCGGCGCGGCGATCTGCTCCAGCGTCCATTTCACGTCGTCGGCCGTCACGGGCTTGCCATTGTGGAAGCTCGCCTGCCGCAGCTTGAAGACCCAGCCGGTCTCGCCATCCTGCGTCCAGGATTCCGCGAGCTCGGGCCGAACCTCGCCCCTTTCGTCGAAGCCGGTCAGGCCGCGGAAGATCAGGAGCTTCACGGTCAGCGCGGCGGTGCCGGTATGGACCCATGGCTGCAGGCTCGGCGGAAAACTCGACAGGCCGAAGCGCAGGACCTTCCTCGCGAGTGTCTGGGAGAAGGCAGAAGCCGAAACCAAGGGAAAGCTGGCTCCGGCGGCAAGAAGGGCACGGCGCGAAATCATCGTCATCGGAGATCCCCTTGTTGTCGGCCTGAGGAGCAGCATGGATTGGTGTATACCAAACGTCAATTCGCGTTTTTGACCTGGTAATGGTGCGCGTTTCTTCGGAGCGAGGCGGCTCTCGGGTCTTCGGCGATTTCTGCGCGCCCTTGCCGCTGGCGTCCTTGACAGCGTCGAGCGGCTTGAATGGTATATACCAACCTTACCAATGCCGGTCGTCGATGACATGGCGAAAGCCGCCGCGTTCCACTGAGTTGCCTGAAGGAGATGCCCCGTGAGCGAGATCATCAAGGTCGAGTTCGAGGTCACCGCCTATCGGCGCCGCCGGCCGGACAAGGCCGAAAAGCGCATCAGCGTCGACCTCTCCTGAGCCGGCCTGGCCGATGCCGGATGTCGTCATCGTCGGAGGCGGGATCAGCGGCGCAGCCGCCGCTTACGAGATCGCGCGCGCCGGCCATTCGGTGATCCTGTTCGAGGCCCGCAGCCTCGCGGCCATGGCATCCGGCTGGACATTGGGCGGCGTCAGGCAATCCGGGCGCGATCCGGCGGAGCTGCCGCTGGCGAAGGCCGCGGTCGAGCGCTGGGGCGGGCTCGACGAGGAACTCGGCGCGCCGACCGGCTATCGCCGGCGCGGCAATCTGCGCCTCGCCCGTACCGAAGCCGAGGTCGAGATCATCCGCGAGTTGGTCGTCGAGCAGCGCAAGCTCGGGCTCGCGATCGACTACCTGCCCGACAAGGCTGCGATCCGCGCGATCGCGCCGGCCATCGGCCCCGCGGTCCTCGCTGCCTCGTTCTGTCCGGGCGATGGCCATGCCGACCCGATTCCGGCAGTGCGGGCTTTCGCGACCGCCGCCGCACGCCATGGCGCGACCATCCGCGACGGCATCGGCGTGCGTTCGCTGACGCGAACCGGCGACAGGGTCACCGGCGTCGAGACATCGGAGGGCGAGAGCGTCCCTGCGGGGCGTGTCATCCTGGCGACGGGCATCCATGCGCCGGAGCTGTTGCAGCCGCTGGGCCTCGACCTGCCGTTGCGGGTCAAGCTCGTCTGCGTCCTGCAGAGCGTGCCGCTGCCGCCGATCTTCGAGCAGGTCTTCGGCGTCGCCAATGCCGATTGCGCCGGCCGGCAGGAGATCGACGGGCGGCTGCGCGTCACCACCGGCATCGGCGATTGGCCCTTTGAGCCGGCCTCCTGGACTACGGATGCGCTGGCGCCGCGCGCGGCGGACATCGGCGCGCTGATCGAGCGGGTCTCGCATGTCCTGCCGGCGCTGGCGGATGCTGGCGTCGCGCGCGTCTGGGGCGGACTGATCGACCTTACGCCGGACGCCCTGCCGGTGATCGACGCCCATACCGGTGTTGACGGCCTGATCGTCGCGGCCGGCTTCTCCGGGCACGGCTTCGGCATCGGCCCGGTCACCGGCGAAATCCTCGCTGACCTTGCGCTGTCGAAGCAGTCGCGCTTCGATCTTGCCCCTTTCAGACTAGGCCGTTTTGCCGAGACCCCGGCGAACGACGCCGCCCTGACGCTGCACGGCTAGAGGATTTGAGACCAATGCTTGCCCCGCAGGGACGCGTGATCCTGATCTCCGGCGCCAATCGCGGCATCGGCCGCGCCGTGGCGCAGGCCCTCTATGAAGACGGCTACTCCCTGAGCCTTGGCGGGCGCGACCTTGCCTCGCTCGAGGCAATGAGCGCCGGCTGGGCTTCAAGCCGCGTCCACATCGCGCGCTACGACGCACAGGATTGGACAAGCCATCGCGCCTGGACGGATGCGGCGATGGCGCGCTTCGGCCGGATCGACGGGCTCGTCAACAGTGCCGGCATGCATTCGTCGATCACGCTGCGCGCTCCAGACGAAGCCGAGCTCGATGCGATCTGGGCTGTAAACTGCAAAGGCCCGCTCAACCTGATCCATTGCGCACTGCCGCATCTCGAGACGAGTGGGGCGGGTCGCATCGTCAATGTCGCCTCGATGTCTGGCAAGCGCGTGCGCAACGACCATGTCGCCTACAACATGACCAAGCATGCCATGGTGGCGCTGACCCATGCGGCGCGCCGGATCTCCTGGGACAAGGGCGTGCGAGCGACCGCGCTCTGCCCCTCCTTCGTGCCGACCGACATGACGGCGACGAGCAAGGCGATGGCACGTCAGGACATGACCCAGCCCGCCGATCTGGCGCGCCTGGTTGCCACGGTCCTCGCGCTGCCCAACAATGCCTCGGTCGCGGAATTGCTGGTCAATTGCAGGCTGGAGGACATGCTCTAGGCGCGGAGACCGAAGGACAAAGAGAGGACAGAATTCGCGCTCCAGACGGGTCGTCGTCCTGCTCAGCTATCACCGGCGCAAAGCCGGGATCGTCGATACCCAACAAGAACACAGGGGAACAGCAATGAAACGAACCGGACCAATCGTCGCCGCCATGCTGGCCGGCGCGCTGCTGGCCTCGCCGGCGCTGGCACAGAAGACGGTGCTGACCGTCGGCATGCAGAGCTCCGATGCCGGCGTGCTCGACCCGCATCTGAATTCCGGCACGCCCGGCAAGGCGCTGCTGAACTGGATGTTCAACGGGCTGGTGCGGATCAAGCCCGGCGAACTCTCGCCCGAATTCATCGAGCCCGATCTCGCCGAGAGCTGGACCGCCTCGGCGGACGGCAAGGAATGGACCTTCAAGCTGCGCCAGGGCGTGCAGTGCCATCACGGCTATGGCGAGTTCACCTCGGCAGACGCGGTCTATTCGCTGAACCGGGCCGCAACCAAGGAAAGCTCGGCCTTTTCGTCGGATTATGGCGCCTTCGACAAGGTCGAGGCCCCCGACAAATACACCGTCAAGATCACGCTGAAGCAGGCCATTCCGAGCCTGCTCGGCATCGTCATGAACTACCATGGCGGCAACATGGTCTGTAAGAAGGCCGCCGAAGAACTGGGCAAGGATGGCTTCGCCAAGAAGCCTGTCGGCACCGGCCCGTTCATGTTCTCCGAATATGTGCCGCAGCAATACGCCAAGCTCGTTGCCAACCCGAACTATTTCCGGGCCAAGCCGAAGCTGACCGAGATCCTCTACCGCTTCATCCCGTCGGATTCCTCGCGCGACCTCGCCTTCCAGTCCGGCGAGCTCGACATGATGCTCGGCCGGCAGGAGCAGGCCTGGGTCGACCGCATGAACGCCTTGCCCGGCGTCAAGGTGGTGGCGATGGGCCCGGCCGAAATGTCGGTGCTGCACCTCAATATGAGCCAGCCGCCGCTCGACAACCTCAAGGTTCGCCAGGCGATCGCCCACGCGATCGATCGCAACGCGATCTGGCAGTTCCGCGGTAAGAACATCTCGCGCCCGGCCGTCTCGGTAGTGCCTTCGGGCTATCTCGGCACGGACGAGAAGGCAGCTCTTCTGCCTTTCGACCTCGCCAAGTCGAAGGCGCTGCTGGCGGAAGCCGGCTTCCCCAACGGCGTCACGATCAAGACGATCAACACGACGCTGCCCTCGATGCTGAGCTTCACCGAGGCGACGCAGGCGCTGCTGAAGCGGGCGGGCATCACGTTGGAGATCCAGCCGGTGGAGCATGCGACCTTCCACCAGCAGATCCGGCAGGACCTGTCGCAGGTGGTGCATTTCCAGGCGGCGCGCTTCCCCGTTGCGGATGTCTATCTCTCGCAGTTCTTCCACTCGCGCGCGATCGTGAAAACCCCGACGGCAGTGACGAACTTCTCGCATTGCAAGGTCGCCGATGCCGAGATCGATGCGGCCCGTTCGGAGACCGACAAGGCCAAGCAGCTCGCGCTCTGGAAGACGGCACAGGAGAAGATCATCAAGGAAGTCTGCGCGATCCCAGTCAACGAGATGATGCAGCTCTGGGCCTACAAGGACAGCCTCGACCTCGGCTACGAGCTCAAGGCCTCGCTGAATCTCGGCCCGCCGATCCTGGAAACCACGCGTTTCACGCGCTGAGCCTCGGTGCCTTGGGTTCGCAGGGAACCTCTGCGTGAAGCAATTTAGCATCCTGTTCCCAAGATTTTTCTTCCTTCCGGGATAGCGGCAGCATCATGGGCGCCTTCCTCGTCAAACGGCTCGGCTTCGCCGTCGTCACACTCTGGGCGGTGCTCTCGCTTGTCTTCGTCGTGGTTCGGATCGTGCCGGGCGACCCGGCGCAGGTCATTCTCGGCGACCAGGCCGATGCGACCGCGATCGCTGCGATGCGCACCAGGCTGGGGCTCGATGCCCCGGTGATCGAGCAATACTGGACCTTCCTCTCCGGGGCGCTGCAAGGCGACTGGGGCGTGTCGCTGGTCACTGGCCGACCGGTGATCCAGGAGATCCTCGCCGTCCTGCCCTGGACCATCGAGCTGACGCTGGTCTCGATGGCGATCGGCGTCGCGATCGGCGTGCCGCTCGGGGTCTGGGCTGCGATCGATCGCAACCGTATGCCAGACTATGTGACGCGCATCGCCTCGCTGCTCGGCCTGTCCTTTCCGCCTTTCGTCTCGGCGATCATCCTGCTGATCGTCTTCGCGATCATGCTGCGCTGGTTCCCGGTGATCAGCGCCGGCTCCGGCTCCCTCTCGGCCTGGTTCCAGGCGATGGCGCTGCCGGCGCTCAATCTCGGCCTGATCATGGCCGCCTACATCACCCGCGTCGCCCGCTCGGCCATGCTGGAGGTGCTGCAGGAGGACTATGTCCGCAGCGCACGGGCCAAGGGCGTGCCCTGGCGCGTCGTGGTCTGGAAGCACGCGCTGCGCAACGCGCTGATCCCGGTCATCACCATCGTGGGTCTGTATCTCGGCATCCTGATCGGCAATTCGGTGCTGACAGAGATCGTCTTCAACCGGCCCGGTCTCGGCAAGCTGATCATCGGCGCGCTGAACCAGCGCGACTACACCATGCTGCAGGGCATGATGGTGATCTACACGCTGATCGTCGTGCTGGTGAATATCGCCACCGATCTGACCTATGCCCTCGTCGATCCAAGAGTGAAGCTGTCATGAGGGTGAAGCTGTCATGAGCACCTCGGTCCATGATGCCAGCCAGGCTGCGCCGCCGCGCCTGCGTTGGCTTTCGGCCACGATCGGCGCCTTCAACGCCAACAAGACCTCCTGGGTCGGGCTTGTCATCGTCGTCGCAGTGATCCTGGCCGCTGTGTTCGCGCCGGTCATCGCCCCGCATGACCCGCTCGAGCAGGACATCCTGTCGCGCCTCCAGCCGCCGCATGACAATTTCTATCTCGGCACCGATTATTTCGGCCGCGACATCCTCTCCCGCCTGCTCTACGGCGCGCGCATCTCGCTGGTCATCGGTGTCGCCTCGACCGTGATCGCACTGGTGCTCGGCTCACTGATCGGCATCCTCGCCGGCTGGTATGGCGGGAAGTTCGATGTCGTCGTGATGCAGACGATGGACATCCTGCTCGCCTTCCCCTCGCTCATCCTCGGCCTGATCCTGGTCGCGATGCTCGGCCCCTCGATGGAGAACATCACCATCGCGATCGCGCTGACCTCGATTCCCTCCTTTGCCCGCATCGCCCGGGCGCCGACGATCTCGGTCAAGGAGCGCGACTATATCGAGGCCGGTCGGGCGCTGGCCTTCTCCGACGTCCGGATTATGGCGGGCCACATCCTGCCCAACATCTTCCCCGAGATTCTGGTGATGGGCTCGCTCTGGCTCGCCAACGCGATTCGCACCGAGGCCTCGCTCGCCTTTGTCGGGCTCGGCGTGAAACCGCCAATCCCGACTTGGGGCGGCATGATCCGTGAGGGCTTCGAGAACATCCTCGACAGCTACTGGCTGGTGCTGGCGCCGAGCATCGCCATCCTGATCATCGTCTTCGCGCTCAACATCCTCGGCGACGGCCTGCGCGACGCCATCGACCCCAAGCTCAAGGGCGAACGATGAGCGGGCCCGTCCTTTGCGTCGAGAGCCTGCAGACGGCCTTCCGCGTCGGCGGCCAGTGGCGCTGGGCGATCGAGGATCTGAGCTTCGACATCGCTCCGGGCGAGACCGTCGCAATCGTCGGCGAATCCGGCTCGGGCAAATCGGTCACCGCGCTCTCGATCATGCGGCTGGTCTCGGCCGCAAATGGCCGCATCCAGGGCAAGGTCGCACTCGAAGGCCGCGACCTGCTGGCGCTCTCCGAGGAGGAGATGCGCAAGGTCCGCGGCAACGATATCGCGATGATCTTCCAGGAACCGATGACGAGCCTGAACCCGGTTCTGACCGTCGGCCACCAGATCTGCGAGGCGCTGCGCTATCATCGCGGGCTCGACAAGGCGGCCGCCGAGGTCGAGGCACTGCGCATGCTGGAGAAGGTGCGCATCCCCTCCGCCAAGACCCGCTTCGCCAACTATCCGCACCAGCTCTCGGGCGGCATGCGCCAGCGCGTGATGATCGCGACCGCGCTTGCCTGCAAGCCAAAACTCCTGATCGCGGACGAACCCACCACTGCGCTCGACGTGACGATCCAGGCGCAGATCCTCGAACTGATCAAGACACTGCAGGACGAGGAGGGCATGTCGGTCCTCTTCATCACCCACGACATGGGCGTCGTCGCCGAGATCGCCGACCGCGTCGTGGTAATGTGGAAGGGCCGCAAGCTCGAGGACGCGCCCTCGGAGCAGGTCTTCAACCGGCCGGTGCATGGCTATACCAAGGCGCTGCTCGCCGCGGTTCCCAGGCTCGGCGACATGGAGGGGCATGGCAGGCCGTTGCGCTTCCCCCATATCGATCCCGACAATGGGCAGGTGCGCGGCAAGCCGGTCGAGGCCGCCGATACGGTCAAGGCCAGCGAGGCCCCACTCCTGGAGGTCGCCGGGCTGACGACGCGCTTCGGCATTCGCGGCGGCCTGCTCGGGCGGCTGCGCGGCCGGGTCCATGCGGTCGAGAACGTCTCCTTCACGCTGCAGCGCGGTGAGACGCTGGCGCTGGTCGGTGAATCCGGCTGCGGCAAGTCGACGACGGGGCGCTCGATCCTGCGGCTGATCGAGCCCTCCGCCGGCACGGTGCGCTTCGAGGGCCGGGACGTCACCGCTTTCGGCAAAAGCGACTTGCTCGGCGCCCGCCGCGACATGCAGATGATCTTCCAGGATCCCTTCGCCAGCCTCAATCCGCGCAAGAGCGTCGGCGCGGCCATCGCCGAGCCCATCGTCGTTCATGGCCTCGCCCGAGGCGCGGAAGCGAAGGAGCGCGTCGACGAGTTGATGCGCCGTGTCGGCCTGTCGCCAGCCATGGGCACGCGCTTCCCGCACGAGTTTTCGGGCGGCCAGCGCCAGAGGCTCGCCATCGCCCGGGCCCTGGCGCTGTCGCCCAAGCTGGTCGTGGCGGATGAAGCAGTCTCGGCGCTGGACGTCTCGGTCAAGGCGCAGGTGCTGAATCTGATGCTCGACCTGCAGGCAGAATTCGGCCTCGCCTATCTCTTCATCTCGCACGACATGGCGGTGGTCGAGCGTGTCAGCCACCGCGTCGCGGTGATGTATCTCGGCGAGATCGTCGAGCTCGGCCCGCGCGAGGCGGTGTTCGCCAATCCGCTGCATCCCTATACGCGAAAACTGCTCTCGGCGGTGCCGGTGCCCGACCCGGCGCGCCGGTCCTTACGCCGCGAGCTGGCGGTCGACGAGATTCCGAGCCCAGTTCGCTCGCTCGACTGGCACGCTCCGGCGCAGGCGCTGGTCGAGGTCGCGCCCGGCCATTTCGTCAGACAGGCGGTCTGACGGAGACGGGCCCCGCACGGGATCAAGAGGCGAAGAAGAGGTATCCTAAACGCCGAGGATGTATCCGCTCTGAAGCGCCGCGAGATGGCCGAGCAGGCGAGATTTCATCGAGAGCTTCCTGGGCTTCCGCATGCCGGACATCGACATAGCGGCGCTGCTGCGGGGCACTCAGGCAATCACCCAGCACCCGATGATTGACCGAGATCGGCTGCTCTGAGGTGGACACACGGGCGGGTCATCGCGCTCGGCGATGCGGGGGCAGGAGGATCGGATCGAGGATCTGCGGTCCGCTGCCAAGCTGGAGCAGGTCGCGGCCAATAACCGGCAGGTCGCCGGCTTGCTCAAGACGTCGGGCCAGGCGGAACCTTAGGCCGACCAGATCTCGCCCTTCGACGCCCTACGCACATAGTTCACCAGGAAATCGTTGAACACCCGGATCTTGGCCGGTAGGTGGTCGCGGTTCAGATACGCGATGTTCATGGTCAGCATCGGGAGTTGCCAGTCCAGGAGCACTGGCACCAAGCGGCCCGCGTCGAGATCATCCTGAACAATGTAGAGCGGCTGGACGAGGATGCCGAGCCCGGCGATCGCGGCCTGGCGGATCACCTGCCCGTCATTGCAGTCGAGCGCCGCGCCGATCCGCACGATCCGCTCGGTATCGCCCTTGGTCAGGCGCAGCGAGAACGGGTCGGCGGCGAGGTTGTAGACCAGCATGTCGTGCTGGGTGAGGTCAGCCGGGGTCCCGGGCCGGCCGCGCTCCTCCAGATAGGCGGGAGAAGCGGCCAGCACACGTCGCATGCGGCCGAGCCGCCGCACCACGATGTTGCTGTCGGGCTCGTGCAGCCGCGTGCGGATGGCGACGTCGATGCCGGCCTCGATGAAATCGAGATAGCGGTTAGCAACGGCGATGTGGACGCTGAGCTTGGGATAGAGCCTGCGGAAGGCCGGCAGCATTGGAGCCAGATAGATCGTCGCGAAGGACAGCGAGCTGGTGACGCGCAGCACGCCTTGCGGCGCCAGCGTGTGGGCGTTCACCGCATTTTCCGCTTCGCCGAGCTCGGTCAGCAGCGCGCCGCTGCGCTGATAGAACTGTTCCCCCGCCTCGGTCAGCCAGAGACGGCGCGTATTGCGCTCGACGAGCCGGGCCGCGAGGCGCTCCTCGAGGGCGGCGAGGTGCCGGCTGGCGGCGGCGTTGGACATGCCGAGCGCCTCGGCGGCACGCGACAGGCTGCGCAGCTCGGCGGTCTTCACGAAAACCTCGATCTGCGTGAAGCGGTCCATATTTCCGATTTCCGCAAAAGAGACTTACCAAAGCTCGGCTTTATTTCCGGCATTCGCAAGTCTTAACTCCTCGGACAATGACGACCAAAGGTCGAGGAAACGCCATGTCCGGTCCGGTCCGCCATATCGTGATGTGGCGCCTGCGCGGTGACACGCCCCAGCAGCGCGCCGATGCCCGTGCCAAGGTCAAGGCTGCCTTCGAGGGCCTCAGGGGCCGCATCGACGGCCTCACCCATGTCGAGGTCGGGGCCGATGTCAGCGGCGTCGACTATGCCTGCGACGTCGTCCTGGTCAGCGAGTTCGCCGATCGCGCCGCGCTCGAAGCCTATGGCAGCCATCCCGAGCACCTGCGGGTCCGGCAGGAGCTCGCCGATCTCAGGATCGCGCGTTTTCAGGTCGACTATTTCGCCGACAGCGACGTGCCTGCCTTCACGGGAAGCAATTTGCATCGCCGCAGCGAGGTCGTAGCCGGCGAGTAAGCCGGCAGCGACTGATCAACGCTCTTTCACAGGGAGCCTTCGATGATCGAGACCTTCACCTATGAGGCTCTCCCGTCCCGGGTCCGCTTCGGGCGTGGCACGATCAAGGAGGTCGCGGCGGAGGTCGAACGGCTCGGCGCCCGGCGGGCGCTGGTGCTGACGACACCGCAGCAGGCGGCCGCGGGCGAGAAGCTCGGCGCCCTGCTCGGCTCCGCTTTGGCCGGCTACTTCGCCGAGGCGACGATGCACACGCCGGTCGAGGTGACCGAGCGGGCGCTCGAAACCCTGCGCGAGACTGGGGCCGATTGCGTCGTGGCGCTGGGCGGCGGCTCCACCACCGGGCTCGGCAAGGCGCTGGCGCTGCGCACCGGCGTGCCGCAGGTCGTCATCCCGACCACCTATGCCGGCTCGGAGATGACGCCGATCCTCGGCCAGACGGAAGCTGGCCGGAAGACCACGATCCGCTCGCTCGACGTGTTGCCCGAGACAGTGCTCTACGATGTCGAGCTGACGCTGAGCCTGCCGCCGATGCTGTCGGCGACCTCGGGCGTCAACGCCATGGCCCATGCGGTCGAGGCGCTCTACGCCAGGGACCGCAATCCGATCATCTCCCTGATGGCCGAGGACGGCATTCGTACCCTGTCTTCGGCGCTGCCGATCCTCGTCCATGAGCCGGCGAACATGGATGCCCGCACCAACGCCCTTTACGGCGCCTGGCTCTGCGGCTGCTGCCTCGGCGCGGTCGGAATGGCGCTGCATCACAAGCTCTGCCACACGCTCGGCGGCTCCTTCGACCTGCCCCATGCCGAGACGCATACCGTCGTTCTGCCGCATGCGGTCGCCTACAACGCGCCGGCCGCGCCGGAGGCGATGGCGGCCATTCGCCGGGCGCTCGGCGCGCCCGATGCGGCGCAGGGCCTGTACGACCTGGTGCGCGCGCTCGGCGTGCCGCTGTCGCTGGCGCGGCTCGGCATGCCGGAGAGCGGCATCGAGACGGCGGCGGACATCGCCGTCGAGAACCCCTACTGGAATCCGCGGCCGGTCACGCGCGACGGCATCCGCGACCTGCTCGCCAAGGCCTTCGCCGGCGAGCGGCCCCGCGCCGCCATCTCCGAAGACGAGGCGGCCTGAGCCATGGCGCGCCGCATCCTCATCTCGGGCGCCACCATCCTCTCGATGGACGCCACCACGGGCGACCTGGATCGGGGCGACATCCTCGTCGCGGACGGCAGGATTGTCGCCATCGCGCCCCGCATCGAGGCTGACGATGCCGAGCGCGTCGACGCGGCCGGGCGCATCGCCGTGCCGGGCTTCGTCAACGCCCATATGCACAGCTGGCAGACCGGCCTGCGCGGGCTCGCGGCCGACTGGACGCTGCTCGAATATTTCCGCTGGGTCCATGCCGGCCTCGCCACCCTGTTCAAGCCGGAAGACATCGGCATCGCGACGTTGGCGGGCGCGCTCGGCCAGATCGACGCGGGCACCACGACGCTGGTCGACTGGTGCCACAACAACCCCACGCCCGAGCACACCGACGCCGCCGTCGAGGCGCTGGCCGAGAGCGGCATCCGCGCCGCCTTCTTCCACGGCTCGCCCAAGCCCGATGCCAAGCCCGGCGAGCCGCATTTCTCGGAGGTGCCGCATCCGCGCGCCGAGGTCGAACGGCTGCGGCGTGGCCGTTTCGCCGGCGATGACGGCTTGCTGACGCTCGGCCTCGCCATCCTCGGCCCGCATTATGCGACGATGGAGGTCGCGCGCGCCGATTTCCGCCTCGCGCGCGAATTCGGCCTCGTCGCCTCAATGCATCAGGGCGGCGGCGCGGCGAAGACGCCGGGCGGCTGGGAGACGCTGATCACCGAGGGGCTGGCCGGGCCCGGCATCAACATCGTGCACGGCAACGATCTTTCTGACGAGTTGTTAGGCCGGCTGGTCGATCTCGGCGCCTCCTTCTCCGTGACCCCGGAGAACGAGATGACCCAGGGCCACGGCTTCCCGATCACCGGTCGGCTGCTGGCGCGGGGCGTCGCGCCCTCGCTCGGCGTCGATCTTGAATCCGTGCTCGCCGGCGACATGATGGGCGTCGCGCGTATCGCGCTCGGCATGCAGCGCGCGCTCGACAACGCCGAAAGCCGTCGGCAGACCGGCACCATTCCGCCGACCTCGACGATTCCCGTCCGGCAGGCGCTGTCCTGGATCACCATCGAGGGCGCGCGCATGCTGGGGCTCTATCACCGCACCGGTTCGCTCGCGCCAGGCAAGCAGGCCGACATCACCCTGATCGACGCGCGGGCGCTGCATCTGCAGCCGGTGCACGATCCCGCCGCTGCCGTGGTCATGCAGGCCGGGCGCGGCGACGTCGAGGCCGTGATGATCGCCGGCCGCTTCCTCAAGAAGGATGGAAGGCTGCTGGCCGAAGGGCTGGACGCGAAGCTCGGCCGTCTCGCCGCCTCGGGCACACGGATCGTCGAAGAGCTTCGTCGCGGGCAACGGGCGGCGTGAGGACAGTGGAATGAGCGACACGCAAACCATAGGCTGGATCGGACTCGGCAAGATGGGGCTGCCCATCGCGACCCGCCTGGCGGTAGCCGGGCACGACATTGCTGGGTTCGACCGCGACCAGGAACGCATCGCCGCAGCGTCGGAAGGCGGCGTCAGGCCCGCCGCAACGCTCCAAGATGCGGCCAGGCGCGACATCGTCGTCACCTCGCTGCCGGACGACAAGGTGCTCGCCGCCGTCGCGCTGTCCGGCGGGCTCTTCGACGCGATGCGCGAGGGCGCTATCCTGGTCGAGACCTCGACGGTCAGCCCGACGATCTCGGCGGAGGTAGCGCGGAAGGCGGCGCAGCGCGGCGTTCTCTATCTGCGCGCGCCGGTCTCCGGCAATGCCGCCATCGCCCATACCGGCAACCTGACCTGCTTCGTCTCGGGGCCGCGCCCCGCTTTCGACGCCTTCCTGCCGATCGCGCAGGGTTTCACCCGCGCCCAGAAATATCTCGGCGAGGCCGAGGAGGCCCGCTTCGCCAAGCTCGCCGTCAACCTGATGATCGCGGTCTCGGCCGCGATGATGGGCGAGAGCATCGTGCTCGCCCGCAAGGGCAATCTCGCCTGGCAGGACATTCTGGACGTGCTGACCAACAGCGCGGTCGGCTCGCCCATGGTCCACTACAAGGCGAAAAGCCTGGAGACGCGCGACTTCTCGCCGAGCTTCTCCTGCCGGCAGATGGCCAAGGATCTCGATTTGATCATCGGCGCCGGCCATGCCGCCGAGATGGCGCTGCCACTGGCGAGCCTGACGCGGGAAACCTATGGCGCCCTGATCGGGCGCGGCGAGGGCGAGGCCGATTTCATCTCGACGGTACGCCTCGCCGAATGGCTCGCAGGCCTCGGCGAACCCGAGCTCGGCAGGGACGAAGGGAGGGTCGAATGAGGAATTTCGATCAGGACAGCATCACCCAGGCAGTACTCGAACGGATCGCCGGCGCGCCCGACGCACGCACAAGGCAGGTCAGCGAAGCCCTCGTCCGCCACCTCCACGATTTCATCCGCGAAGTCCGCCCGACGCAGGAGGAATGGGCGAAGGGCATCGCCTTCCTGACCGATACCGGCCAGATGTGCACGGGCACGCGGCAGGAATTCATCCTGCTTTCCGACACGCTCGGCGTCTCCATGCTGGTCGACGCGATCAATCACGACCATCAGAGTGCCGTCACCGAGAGCACCGTGCTCGGCCCATTCTATGTCGAGGGCCCGCCCGAGGCGGCGCTGGGCAGCGACATTTCCGGCGAGTTGCCGGGCGAGCCGATGTATGTCTCCGGCTCCGTCACCGCTGCCGATGGCAGCCCGCTCACGGGGGCGATCGTCGACGTCTGGCATTCCGACGAGGACGGCTATTACGACGTCCAGCATTCGGAGGATGCGGCCGATCTCGTCGCCCGGGCGCGCTTGCGTACCGATGCGCAGGGCCGCTTCCACTTCTGGTCGATCAAGCCGGCCGCCTACCCGATCCCGCATGACGGGCCGGTCGGCAAGATGCTGGAGGCGCAGGGTCGCCATCCCTGGCGGCCGGCGCATGTCCACTTCATGATCGCGGCGCCGGGACATGAGACGCTCGTCACCCATGTCTTCGTCGCCGGTGACCAGTATCTCGATTCCGATGCCGTCTTCGGCGTGAAGGATTCGCTGATCAGCGAGTTCACGGGGCAGCCGGCCGGCACGGCTCCGGACGGCCGGACGCTCGACCGGCCATGGTGCCGGCTCACCTACGATTTCCAGCTCAGTCCGGCGCCGGGACGCTCGCAAGGCGCGGGCTGAGCCCAGCAATCATCGACTGCAATCGAGAGAGCCCGGACAGCGGGCCGTCGTAGAGGGAGGACACCATGTTGACCAGACCATCCCGGAATGGTGGAGCCACGGAAACGGCGCTGACGCGACTGGCGCAGACGCTCGGCCCGCGCGTCACCCGCGCCCCCGGTGTCCTCGCCGACCATGGCCGCAGCGAGTCCTATCACGCAGCCTCGCCGCCCGATCTCGTGGCCTTCCCGGAAACCACCGAGGAGGTGCGCGATATCGTGTCGGTTTGCCGCAACCTGCGCCTGCCGGTCATCCCGTTCGGTGCCGGCACCTCGCTCGAAGGCAATGCTGCGGCGCCGCTCGGCGGCGTCTGCATCGACATGTCCCGCATGGACAAGGTGCTGGCGGTGAGTCCGGAGGACATGGACGTGCGCGTCCAGCCCGGCATCACCCGCAAGCGGCTCAATGCGCAGTTGCGCGACACCGGCCTGTTCTTCCCGATCGACCCCGGCGCCGACGCCTCGATCGGTGGCATGGCCTCGACACGCGCCTCCGGCACCATGGCCGTGCGCTACGGCACGATGAAGGACAACGTGCTGGCGCTCGAAGCGGTGCTCGCCGATGGCCGCGTGATCCGAACGGCACGGCGCGCCCGCAAATCCGCCGCCGGCTACGACCTCACCCGCCTGCTCGTCGGCGCGGAGGGAACGCTCGGTGTCATCACCGAGGTGACGCTCAAGCTCCATCCCCAGCCCGAGGCGATCTCCTCGGCCGTCTGCGCCTTCCTCGACCTGAAGGCGGCAGTCGACACCGCAATCGCCGTGATCCAGTCCGGCGTTCCGGTGGCGCGCATCGAGCTGCTCGACGCGATGATGATGCGCGGCATGAACCTGCACGCGAAACTCGGCCTGCCGGAAGCACCGCATCTCTTCTTCGAATTCCACGGCTCGAAGAGCTATGTCGCCGAGCAGGCTGAGACGGCGCAGGCGCTGGCCGGCGAGTTTGGAGGACAGGGCTTTTCCTGGGCGACCACGCCGGAGGAGCGCAGGCGTCTCTGGCAAGCCCGCGACAACACGCTCTATGCCGGGCTCGCTTTGCGGCCGGGCACGCGCGCTCTGGTCACCGATGTCTGCGTGCCGCTCTCGCGCCTGGCCGAATGCCTCGTCGCCACGGCCGCGGACATTGCCGAGACCGGGCTGATCGCTCCGGTCGTCGGCCATGTCGGCGACGGCAATTTCCACCTTCTCGTCCTGCACGACCCCGATAGCGCCGAGGAGTTCGCCCGGGTCAAGGCGTTCAACGAGCGTCTCATCAGGCGGGCGATCGCGCTCGACGGCACCTGCACCGGCGAGCACGGCATCGGCCTCGGCAAGATCGATTTCCTCGAGCTGGAGCTGGGCGAGGCGGTCGACGCCATGCGCCTGGTGAAGCAGGCGCTCGATCCGCTCGGGATCATGAACCCCGGCAAGATCTTCCGCTCGCCCGCGCAGATGGGAGGCGTCTCATGAGCGCGATGACGGCGATGAAGCCCCGCTTCGAAGCGGCCTCCCCACCACCTGCGCCCGACGAGGGTGTGCCGCTCTTCGAGCTCAGGGGCATCTCCAAGACCTTTCCCGGCGTGAAGGCGCTCGACGACGTCTCCTTCGCCCTCTGGCCGGGCGAGGTCCACATGCTGCTCGGCGAGAACGGCGCCGGCAAATCGTCGCTGATGAAGGTGCTGTGCGGCGCCTACCAGGCCGATGCCGGCGAATATCTCCATAAGGGCGAGACGGTCGAGATCCGCTCGCCGGCCGATGCCCGCAAGCTCGGCATCGCCGTGATCTTCCAGGAGTTCTCGCTCGTCCCCTTTCTCGACGTGGCGCAGAACATCTTCCTCGGTCGCGAGTTCCCGTCGCGCATTCCCGGCCTCGTCGACCGTCGGCGGCTCTACCGCGAGGCGCAGGCCGTGCTCGACCTGATCGGCCTCGACGTCGATCCGAGGACCAAGGTCCACACACTCGGCGTCGCCCAGCAGCAGATGGTCGAGATCGGCAAGGCCCTGTCCCAGGACGCGCGCATCCTCGTCATGGACGAGCCGACCGCCGCGCTCTCCGACCGCGAGACCGAGCGCCTCTTCGAGGTCATGCGCCAGCTTCAGGCCAAGGGCGTCGCCATCGTCTACATTTCGCACCGCATGGCGGAGGTGTTCGCGCTCGGCGACCGCATCACCGTGCTGCGCGACGGCAAGCTCGTCGGCCGGGCGCGGCCGGGCGAGACCACGCCGGACGCGCTGGTGCGCATGATGGTCGGCCGCACCGTCGACATGAGCTATCCGCGCAACTTCGCGCAGCAGCCGGGCGAGGTCGTCCTCGAGGTCAAGGGCCTGTCGGCGAAGAACGGCATCCGCGACATCGATCTGACGGTCCGCGCTGGCGAGATCGTCGGACTGTGCGGCCTCGTCGGCTCCGGCCGGACCGAGGTCGCGCGCGCCGTCTTCGGTGCCGATCAGGTCACGGCCGGCGAGATCAGCATCTTCGGCCAAGCCAGGCGTGGCGGGCCCGACGCCGCCGTCCTCGCCGGTGTCGGCCTCATCCCGGAAAGCCGCAAGACGGAAGGCCTCGCCCTGATCCGCACGGTCGCCGACAACCTCGCCGTTGCCGGCCTGCCGAAGCTGTTCCCGAACCGGCTGTTCTCGCCGCGCCGGGCGCAGCGCTCGGCCGAGGACCTGATCAGGCGGCTGCGGATCGCGACGCCATCGCCGAACCAGAGCGTCGCGCTGCTCTCCGGCGGCAACCAGCAGAAGGTGGTGATCGGCAAATGGCTCGCCGCCGGCACCAGGCTGTTCATCTTCGACGAGCCGACGCGCGGCATCGATGTCGGCGCCAAATCCGAGATTTTCGCGCTGATCGACCAGCTCGTCGCCGACGGCGCGGCGGTGCTGATGATCTCCTCCGAGCAGGCCGAGATCGTCCATGTCTGCGACCGCGCCTACGTCATGCGCGGCAAGCGCATCGTCGGCGAACTCTCCCGCTCCGAACTCTCCGAAGAGAACATCGTCCGAATGGGGATGCACCATGACTGATCAGGCGGTCTCCTCTCCTTCACCGCGCCTCCCGACGGTACCGGGCGTGGCCGTCGCATTGGGCGGACTCTCGCTGCTGTTCGCGCTGGCAAGCCCCGGCTTCCTCACCGCGGGCAACCTCTCCAACGTGCTGGTGCAGTCGGTCATCCTGCTGCTGCTCGCTTTGCCGATGACGCTGATCATCATGACCGAGGGGCTCGACCTCTCCATGGGCGCGGTTCTGACCCTGGCCTCGCTGGTGCTGGCGCTGATCGTGGTCGCGACGCAGTCGCTGGCGCTCGGGCTGATCGGCGCGCTCGCGGTCGGGCTCGCCTTCGGCCTCGTCAATGGCTGGCTGATCGCGGGCTTGTCGATCCCGCCCTTCGTCGCCACGCTGGGCACGCTCGGCGCGGCGCAGGGGCTCGCGCTCGTCGTCAGCGACGGCCAGAGCGTCGTCGGCATCCCGCGCTTCGTGCGGTTGGTCTATTCCGGCGACATCTTCGGCATTCCCACGCCGATCCTGATCGGCGCGGGCTTCTACGCGCTCTTCCACATCCTGCTCTACCACACCCGCTTCGGCACCTATGTCTGCGCGCTCGGCGGCAATCGCGATGCATTGACCCTCGCCGGCGTGGCCTGGAAGCGCCTGCTCGTCGCGGTCTACATGCTCGGCGGCGCCATGGCCGGCATCGCTGCCCTGCTGATGACCGCACGCATCAACGCCGGCCACCCGACCGCGGCGATCGGCCTGGAGTTCGACGCCATCGCCGCGGTGGCGCTGGGCGGAACCTCCTTCGACAAGGGCAATGGCTGGCTCTTCGGCACGCTGCTCGGCGTGCTGACGGTCGGCGTGCTGCGCAACGGCCTCAACCTGATGGCCGTTCCCTCCTCCGTCCAGGTCGCCTGCATCGGCGCCCTCGTCATCGCCGCCCTTCTCATCGACAGCCTGCGGAGCACAAGGTCATGAGCATTGCTAGCGACAGCGCCACCCGCCCGGCGGGTCTCCATCTCTCGCGCGAGACGCAGCAGCTCGCCTACCGGCTGCTGGCAGTCGCGCTGCTCTGCGCTGCCCTGAGCGTCGCGGCAGAAGCCTTCTTCACCGCCAACAACATCCTCAATGTGCTCAGGCAGGCGAGCCTGCTCTTCTTCCTGGCGTCGGGGCTGACACTGGTCATCCTGACCGGCGGCCTCGATCTCTCGGTCGGCGCCAATATCGGCCTCTCCGCCTGTTTCGCGGCGACCGTGATCAAGGCGACCGGCTCGCCCGTGCTCGGCACGCTCGCGGGGCTCCTGACCGGGCTCGCGATCGGCATCTGCAACGGGCTGATGGTCGCCAAGCTCAGGATCCCATCCTTCATCGCCACCTACGGCATGCTCTGGGTGCTGCACGGCATCACCTATTACTACATGGCCGGCGAGACCATCCACGGCTTCCCGCCCGGCTTCCGGCAGATCGGCTCGGGCTATTTCCTCGGCGTGCCGATCCCGGTCTATCTGATGCTGGCCTTCCTGCTGGCGGGCACGATCTTCGCCCAGAGGACGATCTGGGGGCAGCAGATCTACGCCATCGGCGCCAACCCGGTCGCGGCGCGCCTCACCGGCATCCCGGTCGATCGCCGCCTGATCCTGGTCTACGCCTTCTCCGGCGCCATGGCGGGCGTGGCCTCGATCGTCTTCCTCGCCCGGCTGAACTCGGCCGAAGGCGACATCGGCGAGGCCATGACACTGCCGGCCATCGCCGCGGCGCTCATCGGCGGCGCCTCGCTGTTCGGCGGCGTCGGCAGCGTGTTCGGCACCTTCATCGGCGCGCTGATCCTGACGCTGGTGCTGAACGGCATGAACCTGCTCGCGGTCAACGCCAACTGGCAGCCGCTGGTCACCGGGCTGATCGTCATCCTCGCCGTCTGGTTCGACATGGTCGGCCGTCGGCGCGCCTGAACCCGAGCAACACAACCACAGAACCAAAGGGAGGGAACCACCATGTCGAAATCAAAGCTTCTGGCCGCAGCGCTGCCCGCCATCCTGATCTCCACCGCGGCGTTCGCCGCCGGCGAGACGATCGCGGTCTTCACCAAGAACCAGACCAACCCCTATTTCCAGACGGTGCGGGTCGGCGCGGAGGTCGCGGCGAAGTCGCTCGGCGCCAAGGCGGTGCACTACATCCCGACCAAGCCCGACTCGATCCCCGAGCAGCTCAGCCAGGTCGAGGACGTGATCGTCAAGAAGCCGAGCGCCATCGTCTTCGTGCCCGTCGATTACAAGGCCATGGTGCCGGGCGTGGAGCAGATCAACGACGCCAAGATCCCGATCGTCAACGTCACCGACCGCAGCGCCGGCGGCAAGTTCCTCGCCTTCGTCGGGGCAGACGATTACAGCCTCGGCCTGGAGACCGCGCGTTTCCTGCTCAAGGAGATCGGCGGCAAGGGCAATGTCGTCATCCTCGAGGGCGTCAAGGGCTCCTTGACCAATATCGACCGGGTGCGCGGCTTCAACGACGCGATCAAGGAGTTCAAGGAGGTCAAGCTGCTCGCCAGCCAGCCGGCCAACTACCAGCGCCTGCAGGGCCTGCAGGTGATGGAGAACCTGATGCAGTCCCATGCGCAGATCGACGGCGTGCTGGCCGCCAATGATGCGATGGCGATCGGCGTGATCGAGGCCCTGGACGGCGCCAACCGCAAGGCCAAGGTCATCGGCATCAATGGCACCAAGGAGGCGGTCGATGCCATCAAGACCGGCAAGCTGCTCGCCTCGGGCGACTATAACGGCTTCCTGCAAGGCTGCATCGGCACGCTCGTCGCGATCCGGGCCTTGCGCAACGAGCCCATCGTCACCGAAGTGGTGCTGAAGCCGACCGTGGTGAACGCCTCGAACTTCCAGCCCTACGATGTCCCGCTGGAATCGCGTAGCTGCCCAAGCTGGAGCGAGGCGGTCGCCCTGGCCAGCAAGCCGAATTGAATCTCTGGAACTGAATCTCAGCCATAGCGGCGGCTGGTGAACCGCCCGGCCGCCACAGGAGCATATCGCATGCTGTTCGTGATCCATGCCCTCGACAAGCCGGGCGCGCTCGGCGCCCGCCTGGCCCATTACGACGCGCACAAGGCCTTCCTTTCCGACACCTCTGCGCTGAAGGTCGAGATCGTGATGTCGGGCCCCCTGGTCGCCGACGACGGGTCGACCATGATCGGCAGCCTCTTCGTCGTAGAGGCCGCGGACCTTGCAACCGTGGAGCGCTTCAATGCCGCCGATCCGTTCCACGCCGCCGGCATCTGGGAGCGCGTCGCGATCACCGGCTTCATCAGGCGCCAGGGCTGAGCCCGATAACCAACCAAGTGTTTCAGGAGACAAGACATGACGAAGGATAGCCGCCCGATCCGGGTCGTCGGGATTTCGGGCAGCCTGCGGGCCGGGTCCTACAACACCGCCGCGCTCAAGGCCGCGATCGCGCTGGCGCCCGAGGGAATGACGATCGAGACCGCCGAGATCGGCGACCTGCCGCTCTACAACGACGATGTGCGCGCCGCGGGCTATCCGCCGGCGGTCCGGCGTCTGCGCGACCAGCTCGCGGGCGCCGACGCGATCCTGTTCGTGACGCCGGAGTACAACTACTCGATTCCGGGCGTCCTCAAAAACGCGATCGACTGGGCTTCGCGCCCGCCGAGCCAGCCTTTCGACAACAAGCCCGTGGCGATCATGGGCGCAAGTGGAGGCATCTTCGGCACGGCGCAGGCACAGTACCAATTGCGGCAGATGCTCGTCTTCCTCAACGCCTTCCCGCTCAACAAGCCGGAGGTGATGATCGGCGCCGCTCAGACCAAATTCGACGAGGCCGGGAGGCTGACCGACGAGCAGACAAAGGAGTTCGTCCGGACTTTGCTCGATGCCTTGTCCAATTGGACAATTCGGCTGAGACAGTCCGTGCCCGACACGGCGCGCCCGGGCTAGGCGGCCTTCCCCAACATCATTTCCGCTGCAGATGCATGGTTTCATTTGCGCCAGCGGCGCGACCCTACATCGTCAAAATCGCCCGAGAGCGCACGATTGGCAGTTTGACAAGAGCGCAGCAGACAGAAGTCCCCGCGCCGCTTTCTGTCGAGCGCGGGATCGGACAAGCCAAGCCACGGGCCCGCTTCGCATGACGCAAGCAGGTCCAAGTAGCTCGGCTGTGCCCTGGCTGCCCAACGACCTGTCCGGCGCTCCCAGTGTGACAGGGAAGGTAGGCTCCAGCTCGGTGACCTGCACAGCCAGTTTCCATTGTTGGAGCGCTATTCCAAGCAGATCACAGTCCAGTTTCGCTGGCATCGCTGTGCCCCGGAAGTTGACATTCGAAACCTACCGGACAACGGACATAGAATATGTGGCTCTGCGCATATTTGCGTTGCGGGGCCTTCGTGAGGCTTGAAATATCAAACTTGGCGCGGTGTCAGCACCGAGTTTCCGGTATGGCGGCGACAAGGAGGCAGTCATGCGCATCGATTCGCCCGACGTCGAACAACTGATCGATCTGCCGTTGGGGGTTGGTGAAGGCGCATTCTGGCACGCCGCCGAACAAGCGCTGTACTTCGTGGACATCCTGGCTCCCGCCCTGTTCCGGCTCGATCCCGCGACGCGCGCGCTTGCGCGCTGGGATATGCCGAGCGCGATCGGGAGTTTCGGATTGTGCCGCGACGGCCGGGCGATCGTGGCCTTGCGACACGGTATCCACTTTTTCGACTTCACTAGCGCCCGGTTCGAGCTCGTGGCCCATCCCGAGGCGGATCGGCCCGGCAATCGCCTGAATGACGGCAAGGTCGGCCCCGATGGCCGCTTCTGGGTCGGCAGCATGGACGATACGCCGGACAAGCGGCCCGTCGCCTCGCTCTATCGCGTCGATCATGACGGCACCTGCATCCGGATGCTCGATGGCCTCATCGTCTCGAACGGGCTGGCTTGGTCGGCGGATGGGCGAACGCTGTTTCACTCCGACAGCCGCGGCAGATTCGTTCAGGCTTTTGACTACGACCTGTCCAGCGGCGGGCTGAGCCGCCAGCGCCGCATTTGCCTGCTGGAAGATGAAGATGGCCGCCCCGATGGAGCGGCCTGCGATGCGGAGGGCTACTACTGGTCGGCCGGGGTCTCCGCCGGCTGCCTCAACCGGATCGCGCCGGATGGCAGCATCGACCGCAAGGTTCTGCTGCCCGTGCCCGCCCCCACCATGCCCTGTTTCGGTGGGCCTGATCTGAAGACGCTCTTCGTCACCTCATTGACCACGGACCGCACCGGCACGAAGCGGGCAGGAACGGTGGTGTCGTTCCGCGTCGACGTGCCGGGAGCGCCAGTGGCCCGTTTCGGCGAGCCGCTGGAAATGCACGTGTAGGGCCAGTTCTGTAGGGCCGGTTTCAGAAGCGCGGGCGCGCCGGATTGAAGTCCGGCCGGTATTTGCGCATCTCCTTGGCGTCGTCGCGCACCCGGATGCCGCAATCGAGATATTGCTGGTGAAGGCGCGCCAGCGCAGCGCGATCCAGGTGCACGCCGAGGCCAGCCCCTTCCGGCGGCGCGACCGAGCCGTTCTCGATCCTGAGCTTGCCGCCCTCGATCACCTCCTCGACCTGCCACGGATAATGCGTGTCGCAGGCATAGGCGAGGTTGGGGATGGTGGCGCCGACATGCGTCATCGCCGCCAGGCTGATGCCCATATGGGAGTTCGAGTGCATCGAGATGCCGAAGCCGAAGACGCGGCCGAGATGGGCGAGATTCTGCGTGGCGCGCAGGCCGCCCCAGTAATGATGGTCGGACAGGACGACCTGAACGGCGTTCAGGCGGATCGTCTCGGGAATGTGCCCGAAGGCGATCGTGACCATGTTGGTGGCGAGCGGCATCGGCGCGAATGTCGCGACCTGCCCCATCTCGGCGAGCGTCCGGGCGGGATCCTCGAGATATTCGAGCAGCCCCTCCAGCTGCGGCATGACGCGCCGCGTCGTCTCGACCGACCAGCCGCCATTGGGGTCGATCCGCAACGGGTGGTCTGGAAACGCCTTGCGCAGGTGCCGGAGCGTCTCGATCTCGAAATCCGGCTCGAACACGCCGGCCTTGAGCTTGATGGAGCTGAAGCCGAACTCCGTAACCATCCGGCGCGCCTGCTCGACCATCTGCTCATGACTGAGCCCCTCGCCCCAATCATCGGCGGGATAGCCGGGGTCGTCCTTGTGACGGGCGAATTTGTAGAAGAGGTAAGCGCTGTAGGGCACGCGGTCGCGCAGCTTGCCGCCGAGGATGTCGTAGAGGGGACGGCCGGTCAGCTTACCCTGGAGATCGAGGAAGGCGACCTCGAAGGCAGCGAGCGCCGAGGCGCGCGCCTTGTCGCCGGCGGGCGCGAAGGTCTGGCCGGGATCGGGATTATCGCCTACCGCCGCGTAGACGACCCGGGTCAGCCCGTTCAGGTCGAACGGATCGAGCCCGATCAGGCCGGGCTTCGCCTTGCCGAGATTGGCCAGGGTCTCCAGGTCGCCATAGCTTTCGCCGAGCCCGACATGGCCCTCAGTGGTCTCGACCTCGATGATGCTGCGCAGGGCCCAGGGCTCGTGCACGCCGGCGACGTTCAGAAGCGGCGGGTCGCGGAAGGCGATCGGGGTGACACGGACATCGGTGATGCGCATCGGAGGCCTCGGCAGGGTCTGAGGTTGCGGGCTGGACTATTCGCGGCGCCTCATGCGCCCGATGCGGGCGGCGGAACCGGCGCGCCGGCATATTCGATCGAGCAGAAGCCGCCGCCCTGGAAGTAGAGCGCCGGCGGCTCATGCGTCAGCTCGGCCTCCCCGGCCATGGCCTCCTCGGTGTAGTCCTCGGCATGGTCCTCGGGCCTGTAGCCGAGCCCGCGAGCGACGGAATTGTCGTACCAGCCGCCGGCATTGTCCGAGACGCCATAGACGATGGTATTGTGGATGTCGGGATGCTCCAGCCCGATCAGGCAGAGCTGCGCGAGATCGCGCCCGCTGATCCAGATCTTGAGCGTGCGGGCATTGCCGGGGATGTCGGCGGCATTGCCGATCCGTACATGCATGCTCTTGACGCCATATTTGTCGGCATAGAGGGCGCCGACGGCCTCGCCCCAGCATTTGCTGAGCCCATAGCGGCCGTCCGGCCGCGGCAGGACCGTCTCGTCGATGCGCTGATGCCTGGGGTAGAAGCCGACGGCGTGGTTGCTCGAGCCGAAGACGACGCGGCGCACGCCCTGGCGTCGCGCCGCCTCGTAGACGTTCCAGGTGCCGACGACATTGGTCTGCAGAATGGCCTCGAACTCCGCCTCGCGCACGATCCCGGCCATGTGGATCACGCCGTCCATGCCCGTCATGGCCCGTTCGACGGCGGCGATGTCGCCAATATCGGCCAGCACGGCCTCTTCGTTGGCGGCGAGGCTAGCCGGAGCGACGGCATCGAGAATGCGGATGTGCGCGAAGCGGGTACCCAGCTCGTGGCGCAGCTTCCGCCCGATATTGCCGGCACCGCCCGTGATCAGCAGGTTGCGAATGGCGCTCGGCTGTTGCTCTTCCATGCGTCGTCTCCCTGCTTTTGTTCTCGAATGAGTTGGTCGGCCCTGCGGTTCAGCGCAGCAGAGCGGCCCGAAGCCGCCTATCGAGGGCGAAGACGCTTCCCGACGCCGGGGCCTCGGCGATCTGCTGCGGCGTCAGTCCGATCCGGCCGCTGGTGACATAGAGCTGGTCTCCATCCGGCCCGCCGAAGGTCAGCCCGGTCGGGCGCGGCACCGGCAGGGATAAAAGCCGCATGTCGGAGCCGTCGCGCTGCAGCCGTGCCAGACTCCAGCCATCCCACAGGGCGACCCAGAGATGGCCCGGCTCTTCCAGGGCCAGGGCCATCGGACGGCCGTGCAGGGCGTCGACGCGCGCGACCAGCTCCAGGCGTCCGAGCCGGTTGCCCGGCCCGACAGCGAAGCGGATGATGTGGCCGGCCTCCCTGAGCGCGACATAAAGCTGGCGCCCAGTCGCATCGATCAGGATGTCGGTGGGCGCGGCCGGCAGGTCCACCTCCAGCACGGGCGCCCCGTCGACCAGGCGGTAGAGTCCGGGGCGACTCTGCGGCGCCGAGGTTTCCCCGACCCCGAGCCAGATCAGCCCATCCGGCCCATGGCAGGCACAGGTGATGCCGGCGAGCAGTTCCTGCGACAGCGCCGGACGCAGGTCGGTCAGGCGCGCCTTCCGGTCGACGGTCATGGCGCCCTTCTCCGTCGCCACGAACCAGCGCCCCTCGCCGATCGAAGTCAGGGCCATCGCCGGCGAGGTGAACTGGGCCATCACCTCCGACCTGGAAGGCGCTGCAGGCTCGTCGACGCGCGAGCGCATGATCGCCGGCGCCAGCGCATCCAGCCACAGCAGCGAGCCGGTCGCTGTATCCCAGCTCGGCGACTTTCCCAGGAACGAGCGCCCGCTGGAAGCCAGCGGCACCTGCCCGCCATCGGCCCGGGCGCGCGGGCGCGTACTCCCATGCCGCTTCACCGCCTCGCCGAGCCGCCTGGCCGCGGTCGCGACCTCGGGTCCGAGCTGATGAGCCCGCTCCAGCGTCATCCGATAGCAGGGGCCCGACACCGTGAAGGCGCCGAGCGGGACGTCGCCCTCGCCGGGCACGGCGGCGCTGACGCAGCGGACCCCTTCCATGAACTCCTCGTCATCGATGGCGTAGCCCCGCAACCGGAAGACATCGAGCTGCGAGCGAAGCTGGACAGCGTCCGTGATCGTGCGATCCGTGACGCGCTCGAAGCTCATGCGGTCGATCAGGGCCTCGCACTCGGCGGGCGCCAGCGCCGCCAGGTGGGCCTTGCCCATTCCGGAGCAATAGAGCGGCCGGAGGCTGCCCAGCGGGGCGCCGGTGCTGATCGGATAAAGGCTCACGATTTTCTGGATGATGATCATGTTGGCGCCACCGGGCGCGGCGAAATAGACGGTCTCTCCGCTGAGTTCGTGCAACCAGCGGATCTCCGTCATGGCGAGCATCGGCAGATCCGGAATCGGCCAGACGGCCTGCGCGTATTCGAGAAACCTGAAGCCCGGGAAATAGCCCTGCCCGCTGGCATCGAGGCGCACGAGGCCGCGTTGCTGCAGCGTGTTGATGATGCGGTAGACCGTGCTGCGCGGAAGGCCCAACTCGTCGGCCAGGCTCTGCGCCCGGTGCTCGCCCGGCGAGGCGGCGATCAAATCGAGCAGGTTCAGCGCCTTGCCGACGAGCCTCGTGCCGCGAACCTCGGCGACGCCACTGCCCTTCTGCCCCTCGTCTTCGGGTGCGGCATCCTGTTCGAGGCTGGCGAGGCGATGACGCATGAAACCGAGGCGGCCTGTCGAAGCGAGCTGATGCGGCGAAGGCCGCAGCTTACGCAGACACTCAATCGGTCGCAACGGTTCAGTATCACGATGTAAGAAATACCTATGCTGCAAATGCGAAGTAATTCGTCTTTTCGCACATAGTAAGAATGGTCGTTGACACCACGCCTCACCACTCCTAGCCTTTTGGTCAAGATCGGGGTTCTCCCGGCTCAGTGGGGACGAAACGTGACAATGGCGGACGCGACGACGCCACCGCTCCGTTCTGCGCAGGCCTCGCCTTCCGTTCGCGCTATGGCGGCGGGGTCGATGCGGGCAACGGTGAGGCCAGCCGAGGGTGGGCGGCTCGCGGCGCTGTGGCGCGAGGAGCACGGCGGTCTGCGCACCGACCTATTGGTGCCAATGCCCGAGGCCGCTTTCGATCCGCTGATCTGGCCGAAAGCGGGCATCTATCCGCTCGTCCCTTATTCGAACCGCATCCGCGACGCCGCCTTCCGGTTCGGCGAAACCCGGGTCGAACTTGCGCCGCACCCCGCCGCGGCTCCGCACGCGCTGCATGGCTTCTGCCAGATGCGGCCCTGGACCGTGACCCGGCAGGCAAACACGCATATCGAGATGCGCTATCGCCATGATCCGCAGGATGCTCCGGACGCATGGCCTTGGGCGTTCGAGGCCGTTCAGCGCATCACGCTTGACCCGGCCGGCCTGACCCACGAGATCGGCGTCGAAAGCCGGGCAGACTCGCCGATGCCGATCGGCCTGGGCATCCATCCCTATTTCGCGGTGTCGCACGGCGACCGGATCCGGTTCGCCTGCGAGGCCCTGTGGGACCAGGATGCCGACGGATGCGGCCGGCAGCTTCGCCCGCTCACCGGCAGCGCGCGCCACTACGATTCACCTCACGACGGCAACGACGCCACGACCTATTACGCCGGCTGGGACGGGATCGCTTCGATCGACCGCCAGGACGGCACACGGATCGTGATCCAGGCCGACGCCCCGCTCGATCATCTCGTGTTCCATGTCCCATCCGGCGGGCGCTATCTCTGCCTCGAGCCGGTGAGCCACGTCGCGGACGCCTTCAATCTCGCGGCAGCCGGAAAAGCAGGAACCGGGATGCGGGTGCTGCGCCCCGGCGAAGCGATCCGGGCAACGGTACGGATCGAACTGGCATGATGTGACCTGAACAGGCGGCGACGCCACGAGCCGCGCGACGGCTCCTCGACCCTAAACGACAAGGCCAAAAAAGGCCGGCAACATCTCAATCCGGGAGGAAAACATGAGCAGGGACACCCAAAGAGGACCACACCGGCGCCGGGGCCTAGACCGCCGCCAGATGCTGAAGGGACTTGCCGGCGCCACCGCGCTCTCGGCCATGCCCCATGCGGCTTTCGCCCAGGCGGCCAAGGAAGCGCCGACCCTCGCCAAGTTGGCGGCGGAGGGCAAACTGCCGCCGCTGGCCGAGCGGGTTTCGGCGAACCCGCTGGTCATCAAGGTGGAGAAGGTCGGGCGCTATGGCGGCTCGCTCAGGCGCGGCCTGCGCGGCTCGTCCGACCATAACGGCATCCTGCGGATGGTCGGCAACCAGGGCCTGGTGCGCTGGAACCTGGCCTTCACCGAAGTCCTGCCGAACGTCGCCGACAAATGGGAGGTCAACGCGGATTCCACCGAGTTCACCTTCTATCTCCGCAAGGGCATGAAATGGTCCGACGGCAAGCCGTTCACGGCCGATGACGTCGTCTTCGCGATCGAGGACTGCGCCAAGAACACCGATCTCTACAAGTCCGCCCCCTCGCCGATCGTCATCAACGGCAAGCCGGGCACGGCGACCAAGATCGACGAGACGACGGTCAAGTTTACCTTCGCCAGCCCGTATGCGCTGTTCCTGGAGCAGATGGCGACCCCGCTCGGGCAGCATCCGACGCTCTTCGCCAAGCATTACTGCAGTCAGTTCCACCCGAAATACAATTCCGGCGTAGCTGACCTCGTCAAAGCGGCGAACCTATCCGACTGGGGCACGCTGTTCCGCAACAAGTGCGGCGATATCGAGATCCCGTCGCGCTGGGGCAATGTCGAGAAGCCGACGCTCGATCCCTGGGTGGTCAAGGAGGCCTATACGGGCGGTTCGACGCGCGTCGTGATGGAGCGCAATCCCTATTTCTGGCAGGTCGACAGCGCCGGAAACCAGCTTCCTTACATCGACCGGCTCACCTTCAGCATCTCGCAGGACGTCGAGTCGCTGATGCTCGACGCGATCTCCGGGCGCCTCGACATCCAGGAGCGCCATCTCGACACGCTTCAGAATAAGCCGACCCTGTCGCAGAACATGCAGAAGGGCGGCTACCGCCTGATCGAGCTGGTCAACTCGTCGTCCCAGCAGGTTCAGATCTATCTGAACATGACCCACAAGGACGCGAAGATGCGGGAGATGTTCGCCAGCAAGGAGTTCCGCAAGGCGCTCTCGCTGGGCATGGACCGCAAGGAGATCATCGACCTGGTCTATCTCGGCCAGTCTCAGCCGCATCAGACCGGGCCGCGCCCGGGCCACCCCTGGTATCACGCGGGATTGTCCGAGCAATTCACCAAATTCGACCCGGCCGAGGCCAACGCCATCCTGGATAAGCTCGGCTATGCCAAGAAGGACGCCGGCATCAGGCTGCGGCCGGACGGGCAGAGGGTCTTCTTCGCCATCGACGTGATCCCGACCCTGTACCCCGACCAGGTCGACGCACTCGAGCTGGTGAAGCGGCACTGGGCCGAGATCGGCGTCGACATCAAGATCAACACGATCGAGCGCGCGCTGTACTACACGCGCGGCGACAACAACGACCATGACGCCGCCGTCTGGCCGGGCCCCGGCGGGCTCGATCCTATGCTCGATCCGCGCGACTACCTCGCCCAGCACACCCAGGGCTCGCGCTATGCCATCCCATGGGCGCAATGGTACGTCTCGGGCGGCAAGGACGGCCAGGAGCCGCCGGATAGCCAGAAACAGCGCATGAAGCTCTACGACCAGGCCCGTGCCACGGCTGACCTGCAAAAGCGCGGCGAGCTCATGAAGCAGGTCTTCGACCTCACGGCCGAGGCCTTCGAGACCATCGGCATCTGCCTGGCGGTGAACGCCTTCGGTATCTGCAAGAACAACCTGCAGAACGTGCCGCCGAAATATCCCAACGCCTGGTCCTGGCCCAATCCCGGCCCGGCCCTGCCGCAGCAATTCTTCTTCACGACATGAGCGACGGGAGCCCGGCGACGCCTCTGGCGTGACCGGGCTCCCTCATCGAAACAGGCAGTGCCATGCTCCGCTTCATCGCCAAGCGCCTCCTCTGGATGGTGCCGTCACTGATCGTCGTCAGCTTTCTGTCCTTCGTGCTGATCCAGCTCCCGCCGGGCGACTTCGTCACGACCTATATCGCGACGCTTGCGGCCTCGAACGAGGTGGTCGACCAGAATACCGCAGCCGACCTGAGGATCCGCTTCGGGCTCGATCAGCCGATGATCGTCCAGTATTTCAAATGGATCAGCGGCATCGTGCTCAGGGGCGATTTCGGCCTAAGCTTCGAGTGGCAGCAGCCGGTCGGCGATCTGATCTGGGAGCGGATGGCGCTGACCCTGGTGCTGACCTTCTCGACGCTGCTCGCGACCTGGGGCATCGCGCTGCCGATCGGGGTGTTCTCGGCGGTCAAGAAATATTCGATCGGCGACTACGTCGTCACCTTCTTCAGCTTCCTCGGCCTCGCGATCCCGAGCTTCCTGCTCGCGCTCGTGCTGATGTACGTTGCCGCGGTCGAGTTCGGGCAGGAGGTCGGCGGGCTCTTCTCTGAGCAGTACCTGACGGCGCCATGGAGCGTCGGCAAGGTCATCGACCTGCTGCAGCATCTCTGGATCCCGGTCATCATCCTGGCCGTCTCCGGCACTGCCAGCCTGATCCGCGTCATGCGCGCCAATATGCTGGACGAGCTGAACAGGCCTTATGTTACGACAGCGCGGGCAAAGGGCCTGTCGGAATTCCACCTCTTGGTGAAGTACCCGGTTCGCCTTGCCCTCAACCCGTTCATCTCGACGATCTCCTGGCTGCTGCCGAACCTAGTCTCCGGCTCGATCATCGTCGCCATCGTGCTGAGCCTGCCGACCGCCGGGCCGCTCCTGCTCCAGTCGCTGATGAGCCAGGACATGTACCTGGCCGGTGCCTTCGTGCTGCTGATCTGCACGCTCACGCTCGTCGGCTCGCTCATCAGCGACATCCTGCTCGCCCTCGTCGATCCCCGCATCAGGCTGGAATAGGCCATGACCGACACCGCCCTTTCACCCGTCGACAGCAAGCGGCTGGCCGTCGCCTCGCAATGGCAGCTCGTCTGGTGGGCGTTCAAGCGCCACCATCTCGCCATGGCGGGGCTGGTCATCACGGCGTTCCTCTACATCATCGCCATTGCGCCGGGCTTCTTCGCCATCAACGACCCGTCGCAGCAGAATGCGCGGGCGGCGTTCTACCCGCCGCAGACGATCCACTTCATCGACACCGCGGCGGATGGGAGCTGGGCGATCCGCCCCTATATCCATCCCTACACGTTCAAGCGCGATCCGCAGACGCTCTCGGCGGTCTACAGCGAGGACAAGAGCCGCAAGAGCTATGTCCGCTTCCTCGGCGAGGGTTATGAATACAAGCTGCTCGGCCTGTTCAGCACGACGACCCACCTGATCGCCTCCGAGAACAAGACCCAGCCGATCTTCCTGCTCGGGGCCGACCGCCTCGGCCGCTGCGTCTACAGCCGGATCATGCAGGGTGCCCAGATCTCCCTGTCGGTCGGCCTGGTCGGCGTCCTGCTCTCCCTGACCATCGGCATCCTGCTCGGCGGCATCTCGGGCTATTATGGCGGGCGGATCGACTTCGCGGTACAGCGCGTCATCGAATTCGTGCTGTCGCTGCCCAGCATCCCGATCTGGCTCGCTTTGTCGGCCGCGCTGCCGCAGGATTGGCCGGCGACGCTCAACTATTTCATGATCACGCTGATCCTGTCGCTGACGGGCTGGGCCCAGCTCGCCCGTGTGGTGCGGGGCCGCTTCCTCAGCCTGCGCACCGAGGAATTCGTCACCGCGGCGCGGCTCGACGGCGCCTCGGAAGGACGGGTCATCTTCCGCCACATGCTGCCGAGCTTCGCCAGCCACATTATCGCGTCGATTTCGCTGGCGATCCCGGCGATGATCCTGGCCGAGACAGCACTCAGCTTCCTCGGCCTGGGGCTGCAGCCGCCGACCATCTCCTGGGGCGTGCTGCTGCGCGAGGCCCAGAACATCCGCTCGATCGCGACCGCGCCCTGGCTGTTCGCGCCCGGCATCGCTGTGGTGATCGCCGTGATCGCCCTCAACTTCCTGGGAGACGGATTGCGCGACGCCGCCGATCCGTACAACAAATGAGCGTCATCGATCTCGCCATAGCCCCGGAGGCGCGCACTGCCGCGCCGGCCCCGATCATCCTCGAAGTGACGGGTCTCGTGACGCATTTCCCGGTGCGCAACGGCACCGTCAAAGCCGTCGATGGCGTCTCCTTCACGCTCCAGCGCGGCAAGACCCTCTGCATCGTCGGAGAAAGCGGCTCGGGCAAGAGCGTGACGGCGCGCTCGATCCTGCAGATCGTCGATGCGCCCGGCCGCATCGTCTCGGGCGCGATGGTCCTGCATCGGCCGGGCGGAACCTCGGTCGACCTCGCGAAGCTCAACCCGCGGGGGCGCGAGATCCGCGCCGTTCGCGGCCGCGAGATCGCGATGATCTTCCAGGAGCCGATGTCGTCGCTGTCGCCGGTCCATACGGTCGGCGACCAGATCATGGAAGTGCTGCAGCTCCACCTGAAGATGGGAAAGAAGGAGGCCCGCGCGCGCTGCGTCGAGCTCCTGAGCCAAGTCGAGATCCCCAAGCCCGAAGCCGCCGTGGACCGCTACACGTTCGAGTTCTCGGGCGGCATGCGCCAGCGCGTGATGATCGCGATGGCGCTGGCCTGCAATCCCTCCCTGCTCATCGCCGACGAGCCGACGACGGCGCTCGACGTCACCACGCAGGCCGAGATCCTCGACCTGATCAGGCGACTGCAAAAGCAGCACGGCATGGCCGTGATGTTCATCACCCACGACATGGGCGTGGTGGCGGAGATCGCCGACGACGTGCTGGTGATGCACAATGGCAAGGTGATGGAGAGCGGCCCGGTCGACGCCATCTTCCACGCGCCACAGGACGACTACACCCGCATGCTGATCGGCTCGGTGCTGAAGCTGGAGCAGAAGGCCGAGATCCGGCTCAAGCGCGCGCCGATCGCGGAGGAGGCCCTGCCGGTCCTGCAGGTCAAGAACCTCGCGATGTATTTTGGCTCACTCAAGGCTCCGCTCAGGGCCGTCGACGACGTCTCGTTGGAGGTCAGGCCGGGCGAGACGCTCGGCATCGTCGGCGAATCCGGCTCGGGTAAGACGACGATGGGGCGCTGCCTGCTGCGGGTCTACGAGCCCCAGGGTGGAGCGATCGACTATCGACGCGCCGATGGCGAGGTCGTCGACCTGCTCAAGGCCGACAAGGAGACGCTGAAGGCCTGCCGGCGCGAGATCCGCATGATCTTCCAGGATCCCGTCGGCTCGCTCAACCCGCGCATGACGGTGGCCCAGATCGTCGGCGAGCCCTTGCTCGTCAACAAGATCGCGGCCGGCAAGGAGCTCGATGACCGCGTCGCCGAGCTGCTGCGGCAGGTCGGCCTGGAGCCGTCCTGGCGGGAGCGCTATCCGCACGCCTTTTCCGGCGGCCAGCGCCAGCGCATCGGCATCGCCCGGGCCATCTCGCTCAATCCCCGCATCATCGTCGCCGACGAGGCGACCTCGGCGCTCGACGTGTCGCTGCGCTCGCAGATGCTCGACCTGATGATGAACCTGCAGGACAAGCTCGGATTGTCCTACGTCTTCATCAGCCACGATATCGGCGTCATCCGCTACATGTGCGACCGGGTGGCGGTGATGTATCGCGGCAAGGTGGTCGAGACCGGCGCGGCCGAGCAGGTTTGCAACGCGCCGACGCATGCCTATACGCAGGCGCTGATCTCGGCCATTCCGCGGCCCGACCCGAGAGCCCGCAGCATCCACCGCAGGCATCGATACGCCGGCTAATCAACTCCCCTGGGCATTCCCCATGAAGATCGTCGACATCAAGACCTTCCTGATGCATGCCGGCGCGCCCAGCCTCAAGAGTTGGGCGTCGGACGGATCGTTCGGCGCGCAGCAATTCTCGAAGAATCTCACCGGCAGCCGCAACTGGCTGTTCGTCAAGGTCGTCACCGACGAAGGCATCACCGGCATCGGCGAATGCTCGGGCTGGCCGCGCGTCATCAGGACGGCGGTCGAGGACCTCAAATCGTTGCTCGTCGGCGAGGATCCGACCCATATCGAGCGGCTCTGGCAGAAGATGCAGATCGCGATCATGGGCCACGGCATGACCGGCGTGGTCGGCGCCGGCGCGATGACCGGCATCGACATGGCTCTCTGGGACATCAAGGGCAAGGTGCTGAACACGCCGGTCTGGAATCTGCTCGGCGGCAAGCTGCGCGACAAGATCCGGATCTATGGCCACGCCAATACGCCAGAGACCGCGCTGTCGCTGAAGCAGCGCGGCGTCACCGCGATCAAATGCGGCGGCGTCTCCGATCCCGTCGGGAAGGTCGCAGCGCTGCGCGAGGCGGTCGGCGCGGAGGTGGACATCGCCATCGACCTGCATGGCCCGCCATGGCTGACGCCGGCCGACGCGACTCAGGTCTGCCGCGCCCTCGAACCCTACAAGATGATGTGGGTTGAAGACCCGATCGCACCGGACAATCTCGACGGCTACGCCCGCATCCGCAGCCATTCCTCGGTGACGCTGGCCGCGGGCGAGCGCATGGCCACGATCTTCGGCGAGCGCGAGCTGATCGAGCGCGACCTGATCGATGTGGTGCAACCGGACACCGGACGCGCCGGCGGCATCACCCAGATGAAGAAGATCGCGGCGATGGCGGAGGCGCATCACATCATGCTGGCGCCTCATTCCGGCTCGCTCGGCCCGGTCGCGGAATATGCCGCGCTGCATCTGCTCGCGAGCTGCCCGAACGGGCTCGTCCTCGAGCGCATCGAGGACGACTGGGACGGCCGCGCCAAGACGGTCATCCCGCATCCGGTCTCGCGCGACGGCTATCTCAACGTGCCCGACCGTCCCGGCCTCGGCGTCGAGATCGACGAGGATTTCGTCGCGCAATGGCCGAGCGAGATGAACGTCTCGATTCCCGTGACGGAGGGCGCCGGCTCCTATGCCGAGGGCACCTTCCGCGAGCATGTCTACGTGCAGACGCGCTGGAAGCGCGGCGCCTATTTCCCGGAGAGCTGAGCCTATGAAGATCGAGCGCCTGCGGGCCTATATGTCGCGCGACAAGGATCGCCCTCGCGTCGTCATCGCCATCGACACCGATGACGGCTTGACCGGCTGGGGCGAGTGCTACAATCACGGGCCCGACAAGGCGCTGCTGCCGCTGCTCGACTACCTGTTCGAGTTCATCCGCGGCCAAGACCCGCGCCGGATCGAGTACCTGATCCTCTACCTAATGCAGCAGAGCCGCTTCCCGCCCGGCGCGCTCGGGCTTGCGGCGATCTCGGCCATCGACCATTGCCTCTGGGACATCTCGGCCAAGGCGCTCGGCGTTCCCGTCTACATGCTGCTCGGCGGCAATGTCCGTGACAAGGTGCGCGTCTATGCTGGCGTCTACACCGCGCCGGACCCGGCCATCGCGCGCGACGAGCTCAACGCACTGAACGAGCAATGGGGGCTGACGGCGTTCAAGCTCAGCCCTTACCGGATCGACATGCATGCCCATCGCTGGGGCGAGGTCGTGCGCACCAGCGCCGAATATTTCCGCAACCTGCGCGAGACCGTGCGTGCGGACTATGAAATCGCCTTCGACGCGCATGCCAAGATCTTCGAGGTCGGACAGGCGATGCAGCTCGGCAACGCGCTCGCCCCCTACGATCCGCTCTTCTTCGAGGAGCCGCTGCGGCCCGAGAACGTCGAAGCCTGGGGCGAGCTGAAGCGCGGGCTAAGCTGCACGCTCGCGACCGGCGAATCCCTCTACAGCCGGTTCGAGTTCCTGCGGCTGCTCTCGGTCAAAGGCTGCGACATCATCCAGCCCGACATCTGCGTCGTCGGCGGCCTCCTGGAGATGCGCAAGATCGCGGCGATCGCCGAGGCGCATTACGTCACCGTCGCGCCCCACAACCCGATGGGGCCGCTCGCCACCGCCGTGAATCTGCATTTCTCAGCGGCGCAGCCCAACTTCCGGATTCTCGAGTACCGGCTCCCGCATGGCCCCAACTACGCCTTCGGCGACGGCAGGGGCGACGCCAATGCCCAGCCCGATCGCTCGCAGGGGGCCTGGTACGTCAAGGACCCCTATCTGCCGAAGGACGGCTACCTCGAATTGCGGCCCGGCCGCCCGGGCTGGGGCGTCGAGATGGACATGGATGTCTTGGCCAAGGAGGACTACGTCCACTGGGAGCGCAAGGTCCCCCGCCGCCCCGACGGCTCGACCGCCTATGCCTGATGCGGCAGGCGGGGGATGCGGGGCGGTGCTGAAATGGGGCCTGGTTCCCCTTTCGCCACGAGCAGCCGCTTCATGGACGATTTGGCGATGGAGTGCCCGGCGCCGCGAGCGCGCCGGCCCGCTCAGCCGCAGCAGCGAGAAACAAGCGGACAGCGCGAATTTTTGAACCGCTTCCAGACGGAAATTGCCAACGGCCAATCACGGTCGCCGCCTCTGGCAGGATGGACTGCCGAAGAGCGGACATTGCTAATGTCAGCAACGGGCCGAATTCGGCTGTCGAGCGGAAAAGAGTTTTCAGTCGCTCTGAAGCAGTCCCAACCCTGCCATGCCAAGCCGGACAGCTTGGGACCGCCAGACGAGACGTTCGATAGTCCTCGCGGCCAAGGGAAAGGCTCGGCAGCGCGGGCCCGTTAAGCAGGGCTCTGCATTTCGACCCGGCGCAGCCTGGCCGAGCCTTTCGCATGCAACAGGCGAGGCCGGAAACGGCTCCGCCTGCCAGCGGTATTGGAGACGAGGTCTCGGCTTACTTCGCCGCGCGCCCTGCGGCGATCCAGCTGTCGAACTGCGTCTTGTGGGCGCCGATCCATTCGTCGGCCATCTTGGTGATCAAGGCGTTGCTGCCGCCGTTCTTGTTGATGTTGAACTCCCAGCCCGACCAGTCCTCGAGCGGGAACTTCATGTTCTCGACGAGCGCCTTCACAGCCGGGTTGGCCGCGACGAACTTCTTGTTCGCGACCGCCCCCCAGTTCCACGAGGCCATGGCCATGCGGCAGGGATCAGCGCCGCCGGCGCAGCCCTTGACGCCCTTGACCAGAGCCGAGCCCTTGTTCGGGACGGACGCCGGCAGCGCGTCCTCCGGCGTCGGCAGCCAGACGACATCCTTGCCCGGAACCAGCGCATTGTTCACCCAGGATGGGCTCCAGGCGTAGAAGAAGGCAGGCTCGCCGCGCTTCACTCGCGCCACGGCCTCAACCATCAGCGCTTCGTACTTGCCGCGGATGGATTTCACGGTGTCCTTCAGGCCGAACTTGTCGAGCTGGAAATCGACGACGTCGCCACAGCTCCAGCCGGGATCGCAATTGATCAGGTCGGCCTTGCCGTCCTTGCCGAAGAGTGCCGCGATCTTCGGATCCTTCATCTGGGTCAGCGAGGTGATGTTGTGGGCATCGGACGTCTTCTTGTCGATCAGGTAGCCGTTGATGCCGCCACCGACGATCAGGCCGCCGCCGACGATCTCGGCATCCTTTTCGACGGCACGAAAGCCAGGTTCGCGCTGTGGGAAGTTGACGTCCGTCGCGAGGTCGAGATCGCCCTGTGCCGCCGCCTGGAAGAACAGGGTCGTGTTTACGGTGCTGAGCTTGATGTCGTAGCCGAGCTCCTTCAGCGCCTTCATCACGATCTGGGCGGTGACATAGTTGGCGCCGAGGCTGTCGCTCTGGGCGTAGCGGATCGTCTTGCCCTTGCCAGGCAGTTCCTGCGCTTGCAACGGAGCCGCAGCAAAGACGAGCACGCCTGCCGCAACAGCCGCCGTCAGAATTTTCAGCCGATTGATGGTCATCATCTCGTTCTCCTCGTTGCCCGGCACGTCGCCCGACCTGCCTTGCGTTGCTTTTTATTGTTCCCCTTCCCGCCTCATGGCGGGCCTTCCAGGCCGGGTGCAACCGCACCCAGCCCGATCTGCTGGCGCATCTGACGATGCGTCAGACAGCCTGCTTGGCCGATGCGGCTACCCCGCCGGCCTCATCGGGCCGCCCGCCCTTGAACAGGCGTGCCACCGTGCCGAGCAGCGGGACGCGCGCGGCGGACTTGCCACCGGCCTTCGGCGCAGCCAGCTTCTGCGTGATCCGATCGAGCACCATGGCGAGCAACACGATGGCGATGCCACCGACCGCGGCACGGCCAACATCGAGGCGACCGAGGCCCTGGAGCACGACGAGGCCGAGGCCTTCGGCGCCGATCATCGCCACGACGACAGATAGAACCATGGCGGTCAGCACGGTCTGGTTGAGGCCGCCGAGGATGGTCGGGATGGCGAGCGGCAGCTGGATTTCGAAGAGGAGCTGCCGCTTGTCGGCACCGAAGGCGAGCCCGGCCTCGACGATCTCGTGCTCGACCATACGGATGCCGAGATTGGTGAAGCGGATCAGCGGCGGCACCGCGGCCGTCACGACCGCGACTTCGCCCGGCACGGTGCCGACCCCGAACAGCATCACGACCGGGACGAGGTAAACGAAGCTCGGCGTCGTCTGCATGATGTCGAGAATCGGGCGCACGACGTTCCAGACCCCGTCGCTGCGGGCGCACCAGATGCCCATCGGAATGCCGATCACCGCGCAGAAGACGATGGCGGTCGAGATCAGCGACAATGTCGTCATCGCCTCGTTCCAGACGCCGAGCATGGCGATCACGATCAGCGAGATGGCGCTGAACAGCGCGATCCCCAGCGTCGACAGCCGCCAGGCGAGCAGGAAGAAGCCGACGACGAAGATCGGGAACGGAATGGCGTGCAGCACCCAGTCGTTCAGGCTCAGCAGGTTCTCGACCGGCCATTTGATGGCGAGGAAGATCGGGCGCAGGTTGAGCGCCACCCAGCTGACTCCGCTCTGGATCCAGGCGTCGATCGGGAAAACGGCAAGATCGTCAGCCTTGAACATGGCGCTCTCCAGTGGAAGCGGTCTTGGGCGTGGTGGAGGAGATGCGGTCCAGGATGTCGTCGGCGCCGAGCGTGCCGACGAACTTGCCATCGTCGTCGACGACCGCGATCGGGCAGCCACCGCGATAGCTGCGAGCAACTTCCAGCAGCTTCGCCCCCTGCCCCACGCTGACATAGTCGGCGCTCGGAGCGCCGATCTCGCCACTGCTGCGGGCCTTGCCGCAGGCATCGGCGTCGAGCGTGCCGAGGATCCTGCCGTCACGGTCCAGCACGAAGCCCGCCCCACCGGTCTCGCCGACCAGGCTGCCGCGCTCCGATTGCAGGATCGGCTCGCCGCAGCGCATCACCGAGCGCGCGTCGAACAGGCGGGCCCGGTCGATCTCGCGGGTGAAGGCGGCAACATAGTCGCTGCCCGGCTCCAGCACGATCGATTGCGGCGTGCCCTCGCGGACCAGCTCGCCCTCGGACATGATGGCGATGCGGGTGCCGAGCTTCAGCGCCTCCTGGAAGTCATGGGTGATGAACAGGATCGTCTTGTTCAGCGTGCGCTGCAGGCGCAGCAGCTCGTCCTGCATCTCGGTGCGGATCAATGGATCGAGCGCGCTGAACGCCTCGTCCATGATCAGCACGTCCGCATCGGTCGCGAGCGCGCGGGCAAGGCCGACGCGCTGGCGCATGCCACCCGAAAGCTCGTGCGGGAAATGATAGCCCCAGCGGCCAAGGCCGACCACGGTCAGCACCTCCTCGGCGCGGCGCCGGCGCTCGGCAGGAGCAATGCCGCGCAGCTTGAGGCCGAATTCAACGTTCTCGATGACGCGCTTGTTGGGCAGGAGCGCAAAGTGCTGGAAGACCATGGAGATGCGGGTGCGGCGCACCTCGCGCAGGTCTTCTTCCCCGAGCGGCACGATGTCACGACCGTCGAGCAGTATCTTGCCGGCACTCGGTTCGTTCAACCGGTTGATGCAACGCGCCAGCGTGGACTTGCCGGAGCCCGACAGGCCCATGACCATGTACATGGCGCCCTGAGGCACGGTCAGCGAGACGTTGTTGAGGCCGACGACTGCGCCGAGCTTCTCGAAGACCTCGTTCTTGTCGCCACCCTTGGCCAGGATCTCCAGCGCAGGCCCGGGCGTGCTGGAAAATACCTTGTACAGATTCTGGATCTGCAGTCGCTCGGTCATCTCCGAACCCCTCCTCTCGGCGCCCGCTTGCACCGGGCTTGTGCGACCTGCCTGCCGCCTCAGTTAAGAGCCGGCAGGGCTTGTGCGTCTTCCTGCGATCCGCAGGAGAATGAAAACCTTCACTCGTCTCCCACGAGGAAGATCGGCCTCTCCTGCGTCAGCGCAGCGGCGAAAAATCCGTCGGCAGCAGGATCCGGTTCTCAGCCTGCTCGATGGTTTCCGAAAGCTTGGGCAGGAAGGCCTGCCAGCGCGGGTCGTCCGCGAGTTGCTGGCGCCGGCGCGTCCTGTCCTCGAAATCAGCATAGGCCCAGAGATGGGTCACGTGGCTGAGCGGCCCGATCTCGGTGGTGAAGTAGCCGACCAGATGGCCGAGGATCGGCTGCTGGATCGCCAGCCCCTCCTCGCGCACTAGCTGGAGATAGCGGCCCATGCGGCCATTGCGGATGCGGTAGATCCGTTCCTCGACGATCATGCCGACTGCCTTTCCGAGCCATTGCCAAGAAAGTCGCGCATCAGCCCGGCGACCTGCTCGGGCGCTTCCATCAGGATCGAGTGGCGCAGACCCGGCAGGATGTGCAGCTGCGAGCCGGAGATGCGCTCGTGCATGTAAAGCGCCATGCGCGGATTGGAGCCGGCATCCGCCTCGCCGGTCGCGATCAGGACCGGGATGCGGATCTGGTCGAGCAGCCCGCCGAAATCGGTCTGCGCCAGCACGCGATAGGCCGCAGCATAGCACTCCGGGTCGTTCTCGGCATTGCGCTGGCGCAGCTGCGCGATCAGCTCCGGGTTTCTTGCCTGGAAGCCCTCTGTCAGCCAGCGCGAGAGCGAGGCGTCGTAATGCGAGCCGCGGTCACCCGCTTGCAGGGCCGCCAGCCGGGTCGCGACGCGCTCGCGTTCCTCCTCGTTGCGTCCGGCCACCGTCGCCAGCAGCACGAGCCGGCGGACGCGCTGCTGATACGTCAGCGCAAGTCGCTGCGCGATCAGCCCGCCGAGCGAGAAGCCGGCGAGGTTGAAACTCTCGAAACCGGCATGGTCGGCCAGCACCAGCACGTCGCCGACGAAATCGTCGATCTCGTAGCGCCCGCGCACCTTGCTCGAGCGACCATGACCGCGCAGGTCGAATGTCAGGATGCGGAAGCGATCGGAGAGGCGCTCCGCCACACCCTCCCAGGCCTCCAGATAGGAGCCGACGCCGTGGATGCAGATGAGCGGCTCGCCCTGCCCCTGCAGGCGATAGTTCAGCCTCACGCCGCCGACGGTCAGGCTCTGCGGCCCACCCGTCGGCTCGGCGCGCCGGGCGGCCGAGGTTCCGGCAGCCACGGCTCAGTATCCCACGGCCGCAAGGCGCAGCGCCTTGGCTCCGTCGCGCTCGCGGGCGGCGAAATGCGGCATCACCTCGTCGATGAAGAGGCGCAGCGTCCGCATCTGCAGCTCGAAAGGCAGGTTGAACGAGAGGCCAAGGCAGTACTGATCGACGCCGGCCTCCTCATAGACCTGCAGCTTGCGGATCACCTCGTCGGGCGTGCCGAACATCAAATTGTCGCGCACGGCTTGCGGATTGTAGTTGTCGCGGTTGGCGATGGTCTCGAAGGGAATGGCCTCGGGGAAGCCGTTCGTCACCGTGCCACTGTTCTGCATCAGGTTCTCAAAATAGCCGCCGTAATCGACCGAGTGCCGCACCGCGAGCTCCCAGTCGGCCTGCCGGTCGTAGATGCAGGTGCGCCGCTGCATCATCAGGCGCGGGCGGGGGTGCTCGGGATGGTCGGCGACCGCCTTGCGGAACTTCTCACCGAGCACGCCGACCTCGGCCGGCGGCGCCGAAAGCGGCGTCGAGAGGATGTTGGCGCCGATGCCGACCGCCCAGTCGAAAGTGCCGGGATCGCGTGCCGCGACCCAGATCGCCGGGTGCGGCTGCTGCAGGGGCTTGGGCACCGAGGTCGCGAGCGGAAACTTCCAGTAGTGCCCGTCATGCGCGTAGTCGCCCGCCCAGAGCTTCTGCACCGCCGGCACGAGCTCCTGCATGAAGGCGACGCCCTGCTGCTGCGGGATGCCGCCGGCCATGCGGTCGAATTCGTATTGATAAGCGCCGCGGGCGATGCCGAACTCGAGGCGCCCGCCAGTGAGATGATCGCAGAGCGCGGCCTCACCGGCCAGCCGGATCGGCGACCAATAGGGTGCGACCAGCGTCGCGGTGCCGAGCCGGATGCGGTCGGTGTGCTGGGCGAGCCAGGTCAGCGTCTGGAACGGATTCGGCGAGATCGTGCACTCGATGGTGTGATGCTCGGCGGTCCACAAAGTCTCGAAGCCGCCCTCGTCGGCGACCTTCGCCAAGGTGCGGAAATTCTTGACGGCGTCCCGCATGGACTCACCCGGCGAGAAGCGCTCCATGCTGATGGAAACGGCGAATTTCATGGCTTTCCTCCGTTCTGGCTTCTGTCGCGGACAGCTCAGCGCAGGCGAATGACGAACGGGTCCTGCATGGCGCCCGAGTAGTCGATGAGAACGTTCTTCAGGCGCGAGAACTCGCGCATCACCTCGAAGCCGCCGCGGCGGCCATAGCCGCTGTTCTTCATGCCGCCATTGGCGGACATGTAGGCGGCGGAGCGGTAGGTGTTGATCCAAACGGTGCCGGCATCGATCTCGCGGGCGAAGCGCATCGCTCGGTCGATGTCCCTGGTCCAGATGCCCGACGCCAGGCCATATTCCGTGTCGTTGGCGAGCTGGATCATCTCGGCCTCGGTCTTGAACGGCACGATGCCGACGACCGGCCCGAAGATCTCCTCGCGCATGAAGCGCATGTCGTTGCGCGCCTCGACCATGACCGTCGGCTCGAAATACCAGCCGCGCGCCAGCTCGCCGTCCTGCGGCTTGCGGCCGCCGACAGCGATCTTCGCGCCCTCACGTACGCCGGAGCCGACATAGTCCTCGACCTTGGCAAGCTGGGCCGCCAGTGCGACCGGGCCGATATCGGTGTCCTCGACCTGCGGGTGACCAACCTTGATGCGGCGGGTGCGCTCGACCAGCGCCTCGACGAAGCGATCGTAGACCGGCTGCTCGACGAAGCAGCGCGAGCCGGCGACGCAGGTCTGGCCTGCCGCGGCGAAGACGCCCGAGACGACGCCGTTCACCGCCCGGTCGATGTCGACATCGGAGAAGATGACATGGGGAGACTTGCCGCCGAGCTCCATCTGGCAAGGCGCGAGGTTCTGCGCGGCGTTGCCGGCGATCTTGCGCCCAGTAAAGGTCGAGCCGGTGAAGACGTATTTGGCGATGCCGGGATGGCGCGTCAGCGCCTCGCCGGTGGTGGCACCGTCGCCGGTGACAACGTTGAGAACGCCCGGGGGGATGCCGGCCTCGATCGCCAGCTCCGCCAGCGCGAGGCTCGAGGCCGTGGCATGCTCGGAGGGCTTCACGACGATGGTGTTGCCGATGGCGAGGCAAGGCGCGAGCGTGCCGGTCAGCATCATCAGCGGCGAGTTCCACGGGATGATCATGCCGATCACGCCGAGCGGCTCGCGCAGGTTGAAGTTCAGCGAGTCGAGCTTGTTGACCGGGATCGTGTCGCCCTGGAGCTTGTCGGCCATGCCGGCGAAGTAGAGATAGGAATCCGGGATGGCCCGCATCTGGGCCCGCATCTCCTTGAGCAGCTTGCCGTTGTCGCGGCACTCGATCATCGCCAGCTCGTCGGCGTTCGCGAGCACGAGCTCGCCGAGCCGGCGCACCAGCTTGCCGCGCTCGGTCTGGGTCATGCGGCGCCAGGCCGGATTGACGAAGGCGGCCCGCGCCGAGCGCACAGCGGCATCGACATCGGCGGCGTCGCCCTGGGCGAATTCGTACCAGGGCTCGGCCGTCGTCGGGTCGTAGGACGGTACATAGACGCCGCTCTTCGGTGCGACGAAGGCGCCGTCGATGAACAGGCCCTGGCGCGAACCTTCGAGGGATGTGACGGTCGTCTGCATGATCGCTCTACCGGCTCAGGATTGCGGAACGGTGGTCCAGGGCTGCGCCTCGCCGACCATGGCGAGACGGCCGCCATCGTTGGAATCCATGTAGATTCCGAAGCGCTTGCCGGCGCTTTCGCGCGCATAGCGCCGCAGCATCGAGCTGATCTCGCGGGTCGGGATCTCGTCGAAGGGCAGTGCGTCGATCGGGAAGAAGCGGAGCCCCGGCGAGAGCACGACCGAAGCGGAATCCTGCGCCAGCCGGGCGCGGTAGATCAGGTAGCCTGGGTCGCCGTCGCTGACGTCGAAGACGGAGTAGAGGAAGGTGTCGTCCGGCACGAGCGTCAGCGCATCGCCGCCGTCGAGCTTCAACTCATTGTCGGCGATGCGGCGCTTGGCACTCGGCAGCACCCAACCGCCCTTGCCGTCGGCGCGAAGCAGGAGCTGCCCGTCCGACTCGATCAGGTAGCCGACGATCATGCCGTGGGATTCGAGCCAGCCCGGCGGCAGCGGATCCTTCACATTGGCGTAGCGGCCCCGGCAGAAGCCGAGTGGCGCTGAGGGGCTGGTGCCGAAGGCCTGCACCTCGCCGATCAGCACGACATGGTCGCCGGCGTCGACGCGGTTGTGGACCATGCAGTCGAACCAGGTCAGGCAGTCAGTCAGCACCGGCGCGCCGGTATGGATGCGGTCGTGATTGACGGTGTCGAACTTGTTCGCAGCCTTGGAGGCGAACAGGTTAGAGATGTCGGTCTGCGCCTCGTGCAGCAGGTTGACCGCGAAGGAATCCGAGTTGTTGAAGGCGCCGTAGCTATGGGCGCTCTTGCCGACGCAGACCAGGAGCAGAGGCGGATCGAGCGAGACCGAGGTGAAGGAGTTCGCGGTCATGCCCCGCAGGGTGCCGTCGGCATCACGCGTGGTGATCACGGTGACGCCGGTCACGAAGGTGCCGAAAGCGCGGCGCAGCGCGACCGGATCGATCGCAGGGGCTGTCTTTTCCGCGGTAGCGAGCATCGGCCTCACCTCGATCAATGCGGGATCGTGGTGAGAGGCTAGGCGCCGAGAATGCCCTTCGCTTCCTAGGAACAGCCGGACAGATTCAGGAAATGTTTCGCCGGATCGATGGAGCCGAGATCTCTCAGGCCACCGTCACTTCGCTACTCTCGATGACGCCGTGCAGCCGGATGGCGAGCTCGATGGCAAAACGCTTGTCGGCCGTTTCCGGATCGATGCCGAAGAGATCCTGGATGCGCGAGAGGCGATAGCGCAAGGTCGTGACGTGCAGCCCCATCGCATCGGCGCAGGCCTGGGCGCGGCAGCCCTCGCGCAAATAGGCAGCAAGTGTCTCCAGATAAGGCGTATTGTGCTTGCGGTCATGCGCGATCACCGCGCCGATCGCCCCATCGACGAAGCTACGGACATCGGCCGACTCGGCTGCGCCGATCAGCATCGGCATCGGACCGAAGTCGAAGGCCGACAAGGTGCCGCTGCGGCCGAAGGAGCGCGCGATCCGGATCATCCGCCAGCAACGCTCCCATTCCTTCGGGTAGCTCTCAAGTCCGTCGCAGACGCCGCCGAGCACCACGATCGGCTCGCGGCTGAAGCTGTGGCGCAGGACTTCGACCATGCGGTGCGCCAGTTTCACCGCCCGCTCAGGGCCCCCGCTCTTCCCCTCCGGAACGAGGCAGACGAGCCCGCCGCCGACCGCAATGACGTTGATCGACAGGTTCATCTGGCGCGCAAGCCGGGTCACGGCGTGGTGGCAGTCGACGCTGATATCGGCCGGCGGGGTCGGGCCGTCGGGAAAGTCGACCACGATCATCCGCGCCGGCGTGCCAAGCGCGAGCCCGAGCCGGCGGCTGCGCTGGACGATGTCGTCGGCATCCCGCCAGCGCCGCTCGACGATTTCGAAGAAAAGCTCGGTCAGAGTGCGCGTCTCGAAGCGAAAGCGGATGACGCTGCGCATCATCTGCACGCTGAGCGCAAATTTCACACTGTCGAGCAGGAGCCGCTGGAGATCCCCGCCCCCCTCGCCGCTCTCCGGAAAGATCACCAGCGCGCCGACCGGCTGGCCATCGACATCGAGCGCCTCAATTCTTGCCGCGATCTGCGCCCGCTGCGATCCGTCATCGAGGTGAAGGTTCTGCGGTTCGACCCGGCCGGCCGCCACGGCCTCCCGAGCGGCGGCCGCGATCTGCGCGCCGACCGCGCCGTCGAGCGCCGCCTGCCAGGCCGCATCATCGTAGCGCAGCGGCGCCGGCGAGCGGCTGGCCGTGAGCGCATTACCGGCGAAATCCACGACCAGGATCGCATCCGGCAGCAGCCCGGCGAGCATGGTGGAAAGAGCCGCAGTCGAGCCGCCGGACAGAACCTCCTGCAACAGCATGGTCTGGGTCTGCAGGGCGTTCCGCAATTGCTCCGCCGCCAGCCGCTGCGCCCGCAGCTGATGCTCGCGCGCCACCGCGATGCCACCGAGATGGACGATCATGCTCATGAAGGCTAGGTCGTCGCCGGACACGTCGGTCACGCCGCGCGAGACGACGTTCAGCACCATTGGCCGGCCTTGCGCGTCCATGCAGCTCATCGGCAGTACGAGCACGGTGCGATAGTCGCGCTCGAAGGCCTCGCGGCGGTAGCCCGGGAACTCGTCCGAGGCGCGCGCGTCACGGATGTAGACGGGCTCGTTGCGCTGGAGCGCGATCAAAGCGGGGCTCGTCGCCAGCTCCCAGCGGTTCTCCAGCGGCCGGCGCAGCAGTGTCGGGTCGTGCCGGACGATGACGTGCGCATCGCCATGCGCCGCATCGATCGCCATGATCGAGCCCAGTGCCCAGCCGCCATGCTCGCAGGCAGCTCGGATCAGGTCGCGAAGCACCGTGTCGAGATCACCGCCGGAATTGATCCGGCTCGCGACATCGCGCAGCGAGCGCATCTGCGAGGCCTGGTCTGCCACCGTGCTGATCCTTCCTTAGCGGTCGATCTTACGCCGCATCGCAGGTCGTTCCAGGATATTCTTCCAGCGATCCGATGGAAGACGAAGCGGAAGCGCGGCCGCTACGTTTCACCACCGTTTCACAATCGCAATGGGTGGACACGCCATGGACTACGGCCTGCGCAAAATCTCGACCTTCGTCGAGGAAACCTTCATCGAGGGCGGCAAGACCGCCGGCAAGCCGGTGCGCTTCGTCGTCGTGGCAGCCGTCCTGCGCAATCCCTGGGCTGGGCAGGGCTTCGTCGATAACCTGCACCCCGAGATCCTGCGCATCGCCCCGCATCTCGGCGCTGAGCTCACCAGGCGCCTCGTCGCGGTGATGCCGGCCGAGCAGGTCGAGGCTTATGGTAAGGCCGCCGCCGTCGGCTCCAATGGCGAGATCGAGCACGCCTCGGCGCTGATCCACACGCTGCGCTTCGGCAACATGTTCCGCGAGGCCGTCAAGGGTACCGCCTATCTGAGCTTCACCAACACGCGCAACGCGCCGGGCGCCCTGCTCTCGCTCCCGATGATCCACAAGAGCGAGACCGGCAAGCGCTCGCACTTCCTCACCGCCCAGTTCCAGATTCCGGATGCGCCGGCCGCCGACGAGGTGCTCGTCGCGATCGGCGCCGCCGACAACAGCCGCGCCCATCCGCGCCTCGCCGACCGCTTCCAGGACATGGAGGAGATGAAGCAGGAGCTGGAGACTGCTTGAGGCCGACGGACCGGGCAACATCCTCAGCCTTGCGGGGCTCGCCAATCTGGCGAGCCCCTTTTCATTGCATGTTAGGTGCGGGGCTGACCGCGACCTCCGGCGAGCGCGCGCCCATCGCGGGCAAGTTCGCGGGCTTAAATTTCGACAACGCTGCGTGGATCAAATTCCCGATTCTCTTGATCCCATGGAGATTTGGATAACCAGCCTGATTTGCAAAGACACGCGTCCGGTCAACCTTCGTTTTCGTCTGATCCCGCCCCCATTGCGACGCTTGCTCTGCGCGTCACGCCCCGATGTTGAGATGGCCTGCGGCATCGCGAGGAGCATGTCCAAACCAGCGGGAGTAGGCTCGGGAGAACGCTTCCCGGCTGGAGAAGCCGGACCCGTCGAGCGGCTGATTTCACGCTTTGGCCTCGCAACAGAGCGCATCGCTTGACATCAGTGTAACGTTTTAGTGTAAGGTTTTACTAGCCGCTTCAAGACGGTCTTTGACTAGCTTCGGGAAGGAACGCCTATGTCCATTTCACGCCGCGCCCTGCTGGGTGGCGCCGTTGGCGGCGCTGCGACAGTCATCGCCAGCCCCTCGATTCTTCGCGCCCAGGCGCCGATCGCCTTTCGCGTCTCATCGTCCATGCCTGCCGACAGGAACGCTGCCCATTTCGTCTGGTTCGAGCGTTTCCAGGCGCTTGCGAAGGAGCGTATCGGGGACAAGATCAGGCTCGACTATTTCGCCAACAGCCAGCTCGGCCGCGAGGCCGATGTGGTGCAGCAGGTCGTCCTCGGCTCGACCGACATCATGATCACCGGCTCCTCGATCTGGGCGACGACGGTGGCCGAATGGGGCATGCTCGACCTAGGCTACGTCTTCGACAGCCAGGACCATGCAATCAAGGCGATCGATTCCGGGCTCGGCGATGCGCTCGGCAAGATGCTGATCGAGCGCCGCGGCGCCGAGGTGCTGGGCTGGGGCTTCCATTTCGGCGCCCGCAACGTCTACACCAAGGTCAATGTGAAGAGCCTGGCCGATCTGAAGGGCGTCAAGCTGCGCGTGCTGCCGGCACCGGCCTTCATCGAGACCTTCAAGATCATGGGCGCGGTGCCGGTGCCGATCCCGTTCAACGAACTCTATACGGCGCTGCAGACAGGCGTCGTCGACGGCTTCGAGCATGACGCCGCCAGCGTCATCGCCAACCGGCTCTATGAAGTCACCAAGCATTGCTACCAGACCGACCACCTCTTCAGCCCGATGGTCGCGGTGATGGGCAAGCGCGGCATGAGCAAGGTTCCCGCCGATATGAAGGCAACGTTCCTTGCCTGTGCGCAGGAGGCGACGACATTCCAGCGCGCCGAAGCTGCCTCGAAAGGCTCCGGCGCGATCGAGGAGCTGAAGGGGCTGGGACTCAGCTTCACGCCGATGCCGAAGGAGGAGCGCGCGGCGATCCTGCAGCCCATGTCGGAAAAACTCTATGGCGACTTCGCCAAGCAGTACCCGCCGACCAAGGCGCTGTTCGAGATGGTCGCCAAGGCGCGCGGCTAAGATTCGACACTGCACTCGGGCAGCCGGCCGCCGCGTGGCGCCGGCTGCGGGCCCTCCTGCTCGCGGTCTCAATCAATGCATGCTTCGGATGCGGGCCTCGCGCCCATGCTTTACCCCCGCTTCGGCCAGGTCGGCCGGACTCTGCGCGGAATGCTCCACATCATGGAGGCGCTCGCGGCCTTCGCGCTGGCGGTCGACGTGCTCGTGGTCTTCGTCTCGGTGATCTTTCGCTATGCCCTGCACGAGCCGCTGGAATGGGCCGAGGAGATCGCACGCGCCATCATGGTGCTGCTGGTCTTCTTCGGCGCGGGCACCGTGCTCGGCCGCGGGCGCCATGCCGGCGTCGACGTCGTGCGCGGCCTGCTGCCGGCGCATTGGCGGCCGGCGCTGGTACAGATGTGCTGCTGGATCATCGTCACGGTCGCGCTGGCGCTGTGCTTCACCTCGATTGGCCTGACGATCGAAACCAGCGACCAGACCACGCCGCTGGGCCTGCCGCAGGCGATCTATCTCTGGCCCGTGGTGCTGGGCAGCCTGTTCATCGCGATCTTCGGCATCGCCAATGCGCTGGAGGGACCGCCGCGCCTGGTCTGGGGCACGCTCGCCGCCGGACTGGCGATCGTCGCGGCCGTTTATGCCTGGAACCATCTGCTGATGCCGGGTCTGGCGTTGAAGCCGCTCTGGTTGCTGATGTTGACCTTCGTCGGCAGCGTCGTGATCGGCGTGCCGATCGCCTTTGCGCTGGCCTTCGCGGCGCTGATCTATTTCCTCAACGATCCCTCGTTGCCGCTGGTGATCTATGCCCAGCAGATGGCCTCGGGCGCCGATCATTTCGTGCTGCTTGCGATTCCCTTCTTCGTCGTCGCTGGCTTGGCGATGGAGGCCAACGGCATGTCGGCGCGGCTGATCGAATTGCTGCTGCGCATGATGGGGCGGCTGAAGGGCGGCCTCAACCTGATCAGCATCGTCGCGACGGCGCTGTTCTCCGGTATCTCCGGCTCGAAGCTTGCCGATATCGCGGCCGTCAGCGGCATCATCATGCCGGCCGTGCGCAAGACCAAGCAGGACCCCAATGAGGCCGCCGGACTGCTCGCCTGCACGGCGGTGATGTCGGAGACCATCCCGCCTTGCGTCAACATGATCATCTTCGCCTTCGTCGCGAACATCTCGGTCGGCGGGCTGTTCATGGCCGGCCTCGTCCCGGCCGGCGTGCTGGCGCTTTGCCTTGCGGCGGTGGCGATCTGGTTCGGCAGCCGGATCGATCCCTCCGACGTGACTAGCGGGCGGACCCTGGCCCAGCTCATTGGCGGTTCACTGATCGCGCTCGTGATGGTTTTCATGATCGGCCGGGGCGTGACCTCGGGCGTCGCGACCTCGACGGAGATCTCGGCTTTCGCCGTGGTCTATGCGCTGGTCGTCGGCGGGCTCGCCTTCCGCGAACTGACGCTGCGCTCGATCGTCGCTTTGTTCGTGCAGTCGGCTTCGATGGCGGGCGGCATCCTGTTCATCGTCGCCGCCGCCTCGAACTTCGCCTTCGCCCTGACCATCGAGCAGATTCCCGCTGCACTGTCGCATTCGCTGGTCGCGTTCGGGCAGGCCTATGGCAGCCTGATGTTCATTGCGCTCGCGGCGGTGCTGATGGTGTTCTTCGGAGCCGTGCTCGAAGGCGCGCCGGCGCTGATCATCTTCGGCCCGCTGCTGACACCGATCGCGCTGCAGCTCGGGGTCAACCCGCTGCATTTCGGCACGATCATGGTGATCGCGATGGGGCTTGGCCTGTTTGCACCGCCGGTCGGGCTCGGCCTCTTTGCGACCTGCGCCATGACCGGCACCAAGATGGAGGATGTCGCCCGGCCGATGGCTAAATATCTGGCGGTGCTGGTGCTTGGCCTTATCCTGCTGATCCTGTTTCCGTCGCTTTCGCTGTGGCTGCCGACGCACCTCGGCCTGAATTGAGTTCAAGAGAGATCGTGTCGACCATTATCGACGTTGCCAAGCTGGCCGGAGTTTCGATCACGACCGTGTCGAACGTGCTGAACGGGCGCGCCGACCGGATGAAGAAGGACACCCTGTCGCGTGTCGAGCACGCGATGGCGGAGCTCGGCTTCCAGCCCAACCGTGCGGCGCGCCAGCTCAAGACGGGCCAGGCCGAACTCTTCGGCCTGCTCGTGCCCTCGCTGGCCAATCCCAGCTACGGCATGCTGGCGCGCGAGATCGAGACTGCAGCCCGCGACAGCTATGGCTACCGCGTCATCGTCGCCAACACCTATCGCGACCCCGCGCAGGAGCGCGCCTTCCTCGACGATCTCTGGTCGCATGGGGCGCGGGGGGCGATCGTGGTCTCCTCGCTGGCCGATGAGCGCCATTTCGAGGAGCCGATCGCGCGCGGCATGGTCGTGGTCAGCTATGACAGCCTGGCCCGGCGCGACGTGCTGCCGATCCTCGACTACATCTCGGTCGACAATGCCGTCGCCGCGGGCCTTGCCATGGAGCATTTGATCGGGCTTGGGCACCGCACCATCGCCTTCGTCACCGCTTCGGGCTGGACTTTTAGCCGTGCCGAGAAGCGGCGGGGCTTTTTGGAGGCTGCCAGAAAACACGGAGTCGAGGCGGTCGTCGTCGAGGGCGCGACGGCCTCGACCTATTCCGACGCCGAGATGGCCGAGCTCGGCCAGGCGCTGACGGGCGCGGTCATCGCGCATCCGGCCCGGCCGACCGCAGCCGTGACCATCAACGACATGATGGCGATCGGCCTGATCGCGGGCTTGCGCGAGGCCGGGCTCAGTGCACCGCAGGACATGTCCGTCATTGGCTTCGACGCCCTCTCGCTCGGCGCCTATATCGCGCCGGCCCTGACCACGATCCGCACACCGCTGACGGCGATGGCCCAGACCATGGTCGATCGGATCGTGACGCGGCTCGACGCGCCCGGCACGCCGCTCGGCGAATTCCGCTTCGCCCCGGAGCTTCTCATTCGCGGCTCGACCAATGCCGCTCCTCAAGACCATGGCGCCGCGCGATCGCGCATGCCGAAGCAGACATGATCATGCGCGTTTTCCTCACCCACACGCCGCAAATGCGGACGAACTATTACGGCAAGACGGCGCTGGCCCGGCTACGCGCGCTGGCGGAGGTCCGGCTGTACCAAAGCGAAGAATCGCTCGATACCGCCGCGCTGATTGCGCAGGCCAAGGGGTGCGACATCATCATCTCCGACCGCCAGACCGCCGGCGAGGCGGAGCTGTTCGAGGCCTTGCCGGATCTCGTTGCCTTCCTGCGCTGCGCGATGGACATCCGCTCCGTCGATGTGTCGGCGGCAAGCCGGGCCGGCGTGCTCGTCACCCGAGCGACAGCGGGCTTCGTCGACGCCGTCGCCGAACTCGCCATCGGCTTCATGGTCGATCTGTCGCGTGGGGTCAGCCGCGCCATCGCATCCTACCGGGTCGGCGAGGCGCCCGCGATCGCGATGGGCGTGCAATTATCGGCGGCGACCGTCGGCATCATCGGCTTCGGCGCGATCGGCCGGCGCGTCGGCACGGTTGCGGGCGCACTCGGCATGACGGTCCTGGCGAGCGATCCCGCTCCGATCACGCAGCCGGGCGTCGAGCAGGTCGGCATGACCGAGTTGCTCGGCCGGTCGGATTTCGTGATCTGCCTCGCACCGGCGACGCTCGAGACAGAAAACCTGATGAACGCGCCGGCTTTTGCTGCCATGCGCAAGGGCAGCTTCTTCATCAATCTGGCGCGCGGCGAACTCGTCGACGAGGCCAGCCTGGTTGCCGCGCTCGATAGCGGCCATCTGCGAGGCGCGGCGCTCGATGTCGGCCGCGCGCCCGACCAGATGCCATCACCGTTGCTGGCGAGCCGATCCGACGTGATCGCGACGCCGCATATCGGCGGGCTGACGCCGCAGGCGATACAGCACCAGGCTTTCGACACGGTCGAGCAGGTCGCCGCCCTGGTGGAGGGTCGCATCCCGCCCGGCACCGTCAATGCGGGCCATGGCGCCAGGTTCGAGCGCCTGCTGAGGATGGCTTCATGATCGACAGCCTCGTTCCGCGCGGCGCCTGCGACTGCCATGTCCACATCTTCGATCCCGCCCACCCCTTGCCCGGCCGACCGCCACAGGACACGCCCGATGCGACGCTCGCGGCCTACCGCTCCGTGCAGCGCGCGACCGGGCTCGAACGCGTCGTTCTCGTCCAGGCCAACGGCTATGGCAGCGACAACAGCTGCATGCTGGAGGCGCTCGCCGTGCTCGGACGAGACGTGGCGCGTGGCGTCGCGGTGGTGGCGCCCGATGCGCCGCGCGAGGCTCTGGCCGAACTCGACGAGCAGGGCGTCTGCGGTATCCGCTTCCATCTGCTGCCCGGCGGCCTGCTCGGCTGGGACGCGCTGCCGCGCCTATCCCGGCTGGCTGCCGATTTGGGCTGGCATGTCCAGGTCCAGTGCGACGGCCGCGCGCTGGCCGAGCATGCGGAGTTGCTGGCAGAGCTGGCCTGCCCGATCGTGATCGACCATATCGGCAAGTTCCTGGAGCCGGTGCCGGTCTCGCATCCCGGCTTCGTCGCTCTGCTGCGCCTGCTGGAGCGCGGCGATGTCTGGGTAAAGCTGTCGGCGCCCTATGAGGTCTCGCGGTCGGGTCCGCCCGATTATGCCGACGTCAGCACGCTGGCCCGCGCCTTGGCGAATGCCGCGCCCGAGCGCATGGTCTGGGCGAGCAACTGGCCCCATCCTTGGTTTGCCAACCCGCCTGACGAAGCCGCTCTGATCGCGCTGCTGGCGTCCTGGGTGCCCGACGAAGCTCGCCGCCACGCCATCCTGGTCGAGAACCCCGCCAGCCTTTACAGCTTCGACACGGTCAGCGATCGCCCGCAACAGGCTGCGAGCGCCCGCACACCAGCGGCATGGCCGTGAAGAGACGTCGCCGAGCGCAAGGGCGGCTACTGAGCGCTGGATGTAAGCTGGACGGCGGTTCGGAATTGGGATCGCGGTCCGCTACAACTCCCGGTCGTCGCGATGATCGGCAAGCTCGCTCACAACGCGCCGGGTGAGCTCCTTCATGTCCATGTCGACACCGCTGCCGGACTGGCGCTCCAGCCCGTAGACCGCTTCGGTATGGGCGGATATCGGTGCCAATTGCTGCAAGACGTAACGGGCGCAACCCGCGAGAGTTCCGCCTGAGATGACCATGAACCAAAGCCACGAGCGGCGTGCTCAAGCGTCCGGCTCGTCTCTTTCGGGCGAAAGCAGATCTGCCAACTCCGCCACCTTTCCTGACGGAAGCGGCCTTCCCGCTTTGATCAGAGCGTCATCGCAGTTCAGCCAATACCAGGCCTGGGCAAGATCGTCTCGGGTCGCACCGGTCGCTATGATCTCGGCCACAAGGGTCTCATCGACCGGTCCGAGGGTTGCTGTTACGTCAGCAGAGGACATCGCCATGGCCATCTCCCTCGCTCGCATGATCGGCTATCAGTCAGCCTCAGGAGAAACCCGCATAGTCGAGAAGAGTTCGGCGATCGACCCCGATGGGCTCTTGAACCTGCAAGCCTCTGTTCTAAATGATTAATCGCCGGACGCCGAATGGGTTCGGCAATGTCCAGGAGGCGCCGGGCTGGCTCAGCCGGGCCCGTGGCGCCCTCTTGTATCCATGTTGCTCAAGTGAGGATGTGGCTATGAGAACCGCTTTCGATCTCTCCGCCTTGTTCCGGTCGAGCATCGGCTTCGACCGCATCTTCGATCTGCTCGCCAGCCGAGGCTGGGTCGACGCCGTCGACGGCTGGCCGCCCTACGACATCTCCAAGGTCGGCGACGGCGCCTACCGCATCAGCATGGCGGTCGCCGGCTTCTCGCAAGACGAGCTGACCCTCACGCACGAGCCGAACTTGCTCGTCGTGGCCGGCCGGAAATCGGACGAAGACAATCGGCAGTACCTGCATCGCGGCATCGCCGCACAGGCTTTTGAGCGTCGTTTCGGCCTCGCCGATCACGTCAAGGTCGCCGGCGCGAACCTGGAAAACGGCATGCTGACGATCGAGCTCAAGCGCGAGCTTCCGGAGGAGATGAAGCCGCGCCGGATCGCGATCGCAACTGCGCCGGCACTGCCAAGGGAGCAAACCCGTCAGGCCGCCGAAAAGCAGGCCGCCTGACGCACCACGTCGATGTCTCGGTGCCAAGCCGTTGGCCCGGCACCGAGACATCGAAGATCAAATCCGCAGAAAGGAGAAGGACATGAGTGTTCGTGACCTGATTCCCTGGAGCCGCAGCGGCAGCCAGACCCCCTCCCTCTATCGCGACGACGACCGCAACCCGTTCGTTTCGTTGCATCGCGAGGTGAACCGGCTGTTCGATGATGTTTTCCGCGGCTTCGATAGCCGTCTGCCGAGCCTTGGAGCATTGTCGAGCTTCAATGGCGGTTGGCCGAGTGTCGAAATCTCCGAGACCGATGAGGAGCTTCGCGTGACTGCCGAAGTGCCGGGCCTCGACCAGAAGGACATCGAAGTCCTGCTCGACGACGACGTGCTGACGCTGCGCGGCGAGAAGCGCTCGGAGACGGAGGACAGGCAAAGGCCGTTCTCGGAACGATACTACGGCCGCTTCGAGCGGCGCATTCCGCTCGGCTACGAGGTCGAGGCCGACAAGGTCGACGCCCAGTTCAAGAACGGCGTCCTGACCGTGACCCTGCCCAAGACCGCGAAGGCACAGTCGCGGGTCAAGCGGATCGCGATCAAGAGCTGAGTCAAGGTCTGCTGGTGGGCCGCTCGGCCCACCAGCCACTACGCGTTTTCTCGGGTGGGGACGCGATCGCCTCCACCGGATCGGCTCCTGGCGATTCCGGTCGGCGCCAGGTCGTTGCCTTTGTCGCCGACACGAACAGTCTGGCCGCAAGCGGACGTTACCAGCGTCGAGAATGGGCCAGGATCGGCTGTTGCTCCGTGTGCAGTGAACCCGGCCACGGCGCGCAGCGAGACCGACAGTGTAGCGTTGCACTGTGCCGTCGCCCTGCCCTCTTGCGTACCTTCTGGACGGCATCCCATGCGGGTTCGTTACGCTACTCGGCGCTCTCTCCAAGGCGCATCCAATCGTGCAACAGGCTGCTGCATCATTGCTTGGCCTCAGGAGATCTCGTGTCGACCCCTGCGTATCTCACGCTCGAGGACGTTGTTGCGCACTACCGTGGCCAGGTCAGCGAAGGGACGCTGCGGAACTGGAGAGCGATGCGCATCGCGATCCACGACCACATCATCGTCGGCCGCGACGGCCATGCCAGCTTCAAGGGGCTGGGCCTGATCTGACCATCTCAGGCCGAGCGACGCTCCATTCGTGCCCTCTCCGGCCGGAGATTCTCGGGGCTGCGCGGAGTTTATCCTTGGGCCGGCCAAAGGCCGGACCCGAGGGCTCCGCCCGAGAATGACGTGCCCGCTCACACCTCCCGCATCGCGATGCCAAACTCGCCCAGCCTCCGCATCAGATGGCTGGTCTCGACCAGCGTCTCCGGCAGGTGCAGACCGGCCGTCGGGCGCGCCTTGCCGGCGAGCCCGAACAGACCCTCGATCACCACGGTGATGCCCTTGGCGCTGAGCGCGGCATAGCCGTCCGGATCGACCAGTTCCCAGCGGAAGCGGCCCTCGCGGCCGTCGCGGCGCTTGCCAGTGATCTCGATGATCACCTCGTGCGAGGGCTTTTCGCCGCGCAAGGTGCTGGCCGTCTGTCCCTCGGCGAAGTCGACACGCACGCTCTTCGCCTCGCTTGCCGACAGGCTGAAGACGTCGACCAGACCGACGGTCGCGCCCTGATGCGTGCGCCCATCGACGCCGGTAAAGCTGCGCTCGGTTTGCGGCGCCGTGATCCAGCACCACAGCCCCTCAGATTTGACGAGAGGCGCCGGGCCGATCGCGCCGATGCGGTCCATGTCCTTCTGCGACGCTAGGCCGAGTGGATCGGCCGGATCGAAGACGAGCCCGACCTCGATCTCATCGACGCGCTCAAAGTCGCGGGCGGCATGCAGCGCAGCAAGTGCCGGCACCGCGCCCATGCTGTGGCCGAGCAGCACAACCGGCGCGGCCTTGGGTCGGCGGATGAAGCCGGCGATTGCCGGACCGACCTCGAAAACGCCATCCGATAGTGCGACATAGGCCGCGCCCTGCGCCGCCGCCCAGCTCTGCGTGCGCAGCGAAAGATCGCGCACCGCCATCAGCACGACCGCGGGCTTGAGGTCAGCCGGCAGGCCGAGATCGTCGCGCTCGAGATCGAGCGGCGCGATGCTGGCATGGCCGAGTTCCGCGACCAGCGCCTGCGCCTTGGCGAGGTCGCGGCCAGCGATCACCAGCGGCATTTCGGGATGGAGCTGGCGCAAGGCGCGGGCCGTGCGCGAGCCGACGCTGCCATAGCCGCCGAGGATCAGCACGGCACCGAAAGCGGGATCAGCCATTGGCCTTGATCTCCGTGAAAGTCGCGCCGAACTCCTTCATCCGGGCAACGCAATAGGCCGCGTCGATGATCCCATCCGGGAAGTAGAGCCCCGGCTCCAGGGCCTCGCCACCGGCGAGCCCGAGCGCGCGTTCGGTCGCGAGTGCGACGCCGAGCGCCGTCAGCGGCGCCTGCCCCTGCGGATGCACGACCTCGTAGCGGCGCATAGCGCGTTCGCCCGAGTGCAGCACGCCCTTGATCGCGATCACACTCTCGGTCGAGAACGGCTCGCCGCGGCGGCGGCTGGCCGAGACGTCGAAGGCAAGGTCGAAGCGGATATTCTTCGCCTCGGTGGCGGTCGCGAGGCTGAGCACGTCGAGCGGCCCGTAGGCCGTTGCCGGAAGCTCGACGCCGTCGACGCTGTGATACCACGCCTTGGCCTCCTCGCCCGCGATCCAGGCGAAGCGCCCATCCTTCAGCGTCAAGGTCGCCGAACCCGACTGCGTGATGCGCTCATAATCGGCCAGCGCCGCCTGCCCGCCCATGTCCTGCTCGTCGAGCAGCACGCCGACATGGATCGTATCGATCGAACGAAAGGCCTTGGCGTAGTCCAGTGTCGGGAACAGCGCCGCGCCGGCGAGCCACTGGCTGGCGAGCACGATCGGCGCCGCCTGCGGCGCATGGATGAAGCGGGCGGCCTCGATGCCGATCTCGAAGGCGCCGCTGGAGACGCTGAGATGCGGGATGCCGTGGCGCTGGGCAAAGCGCAGCGCATGACTCCAGTCGTCCTTAACGAAGACGATGACGGCGCTGAAGCGCGCTTTACTGGGCAGCCCAAGATCAGGGCTGGAGAGGTCGGCGGCGAGCGCCTCGACGCCGAGCTTGTCGGCGACGGCCCGCGCCTTGGCGAGATCCCTACCGGCGATCGTCACCGGCAGGCCGGGATGCAGGCGGCGGATCGCTGCTGCAGCCTGTGCGCCGACGCCGCCGGAGCCGCCGATGACGAGGACAGGATGTTGTATGCTGGGCATCTGATGGTCTCCTTGACGAGGTTGGCCATTGGAGGATTAGCATTCTTACTAATAGTAAGTTACTTTAAGTAGGAATTCGTTTTCCCTTTTGTCAAGCGGCCTTCGCCGGGAAACTTGAATCGACATGCCACCGACTTTCGCCGCCGCATCAGCCCGCAAGCTGCCGAAGCAGGAGCGCCGCGAGCAGCTGCTCGATTGCGCCCAGGTTATGGTGCGCGAGGAGGGGACCGAGGCCCTGACGCTGGCGCGTGTCGCCGAGCGCGCGGGTGTCACCAAGCCGGTCGCCTATGATCATTTCGGCACCCGCGAGGCGCTGATGATCGAGCTCTTCCGGCGCATCGACGACAAGCAGACGGCCCTGCTCGTCGACACGCTGAGGACGACCGCGGGCCGGCTCGATGCGATCGCCGCGACGATCGCCGCGGCCTATATGAGCTGCGCCATGGAGGTCGGAACCGAGTGGTACGCGCTCTCGGCGGCGCTGAAGGGCAGCGAGGCCATGGAAATCGTGCAGCGCGAACTCGCCGCCCGCTATGTCGGGATCTGGCGTGACGCCTTGACCCCGCACGCGACCCAGCTGCCGCCGGACGAGTTGAGCCTGCGCTGCACCGCCATCCTCGGCGCAGCCGAGGCGATTTCGCTCGAGCTGCTGCGCGGCCATATCGACCAAAGGCGAGCCGCGGCGACGCTGGCGACGCTGGTCACGGCGACGCTCCGCGCTCCGGTCTCGACGGCAGCGAGCTGACCCTGCCCAAGAAACAAGCAAGCCTCGCCAAAGTGCTTGGCAACAGACCTCTTTCCGAAGGCGAGCGAATGCGCATAGGCTACCTGAAATAGGGGAAGACGCCTGCATGGTCGCATTCGATGAGATGACGGGTGGAGAAGGCGGCCTGCGGGCGGCCTATGGCGAACTGGATCGCTGGCTGAAGGAGGCGCCGCCCGAGATGCTGGCGCTGCGGCGCAGCCAGGCCGAGCTGTTCTTCCGCCGCATCGGCATCACCTTCGCCGTCTATGGCGACGAGGAATCGACCGAGCGCCTGATCCCCTTCGACATCATCCCGCGGGTGCTGACCAAGCCGGAATGGACCAAGCTGGAAAAGGGGCTGCGCCAGCGCGTCACCGCGCTCAACATGTTCCTGGCCGATGTCTACGGGCCGAAGGAATGCCTCAAGGCCGGGATCATCCCGCCCGATTTGGTCTATCGCAACGCCTGCTACCAGATGCAGATGGTCGATTTCCAGGTGCCGCATGGCATCTACTGCCACATCGCCGGCATAGACATCGTCCGCGTCGACGCCGACACCTTCTACGTGCTCGAGGACAATGCCCGCACGCCCTCCGGCGTCTCCTACATGATGGAGAACCGCGAGGTGATGCTGCGGCTCTTCCCCGAGCTCTTCGCCACGCACCGCGTCGCACCGGTCGACAACTATCCCGACCAGTTGCTGGCGACGCTGCGCTCGGTCGCGCCGCGCACCGCCTCCTCCGACCCGACGATCTGCCTCCTGACACCCGGCCAGTACAATTCGGCCTTCTACGAGCACTCGTTCCTCGCCGACAAGCTCGGCGTCGAGCTGGTCGAGGGCTCGGACCTGCTGGTCAAGGACGACGTCGTCTACATGCGCACGACGCAAGGTCCCAAGCGCGTCGACGTGATCTACCGGCGCATCGATGACGACTTCATCGACCCGCTGGTCTTCCGCAGCGATTCCGTGCTCGGCGTGCCCGGCATCATCGGCGCCTACAAGGCCGGCAACGTCACGCTGGCCAATGCGGTCGGCACCGGCGTCTCCGACGACAAGGCGGTCTACAGCTACATGCCGGAGATCGTGAAGTTCTTCACCGGCGAGGAGCCGATCCTGAAGAACGTGCCGACCTATCGCTGCCGCGAGCGCGACGCCAACGCCTATGTGCTCGACAATCTCGAAAAGCTCGTGGTCAAGGAGGTCAACGGCTCCGGCGGCTACGGCATGCTGGTCGGACCGCACGCCAGCAAGGCGCAGATCGAAACCTTCCGCCAGAAGCTGAAGGCGCAGCCCGAGGGCTTCATCGCCCAGCCGACGCTGGCGCTCTCGACCTGCCCGACCTTCGTCGCCTCGGGCGTGGCGCCGCGCCATGTCGATCTCAGGCCGTACGTCCTCTCCGGCGCCAACGGCATCTCCTGCGTGCCGGGCGGGCTCACCCGCGTCGCGCTCAAGGAGGGCTCGCTCGTGGTCAATTCCAGCCAGGGCGGAGGGACCAAGGACACCTGGGTGCTCGATGCATGACCCCGCGGGAGCGCCTTCGATCCAGCCTCGTGCGCAGTCCGAGCACCCGCGCGAACCGCATCATGCCAGAAGACCGGACCTGATCATGCTTTCCCGTACCGCCGACAGCCTCTACTGGGTTTCGCGCTATGTCGAACGGGCCGAATACCTCGCCCGCATCCTCGACGCCACGACCCGCCTGACCAACCTGCCCTCCGCCTATGGCGGCGCCGGCACCGAATGGCAGAGCGCCGTCGCCACCGCCGGCTGCGAGGACACCTTCGCCAAGGCATATGGCGAGGCGAACGAGCGCAATGTCTGCGATTTCCTCAGCTTCAATCCCGACAATCCCACCTCGATCCGCAATTGCTTCGCCCTCGCCCGCTCGAACGCCCGCGCGGTCCGCACCGCGCTGACCTCTGAGATGTGGGACGCGCTCAACGGCGCCTGGCTCGAATTGCAGCGCTTCGAGCGCAAGCGCATGGATCGCGAGGAATTCGCGCGTTTCCTCGACTGGGTGAAGAACGTCTCGCTGACCTTCGACGGCTCGGCCTACCGCACCATGCTGCGCGACGACGGCTACTGGTTCTCGCGGCTCGGCGTGAATGTCGAGCGGGCCGACAACACCGCCCGCATCCTCGACGTGAAATACCATGTCCTGCTGCCGGAGACCGAACAGGTCGGCGGCTCGCTCGACTATTTCCAGTGGACCACGATGCTGCGCGAGGTCTCGGCGCTGACGGCCTATCACTGGGTCTATCGCCAGGCCGTCAAGCCGGTGCTGATCGCCGACCTCCTCATCCTCAACCGGCGCATGCCGCGTTCGCTGGCGAGCTGCTACGAGAACATCTCGCGCTTCCTCGACCAGATCGGCGACGCCTACAACCGGCACGGACCGGCACAGCGCCAGGCCCGCAAGACCTTGACCAACCTCGCCAACACGCCGATCGAGGCCGTGCTCCAGCGCGGGCTGCACGAGTTCATCGAGGACTTCATCACCGAGAACAACCGCCTCGGACACGTCATCGTCGAACAATATCTGCAATAAGGACCTCCCTTCCGCTCCCAAACTTGGATTCTTCGCCGCATGCGGATCCGGATATCCCACAGCATCGCCTACACCTACGCCGAGCCGGTACGCCAGCTTCGGCAGGTGCTGCGGCTGACGCCGCGCGACCATGACGGCCAGCACGTCATGTCGTGGCGCGTGGCGCCGAGCATCGACGGGCGGCTGCATGCCGGGCAGGATCCGTTCGGCAACATCATCCACGACTTCACCGCAGAGGGACCGATCGAGGGCTATACGATCGAGATCAACGGACTGGTTGAGACCATAGACCTCGCCGGTGTCGTCCGCGGCGTGACCGAGAAGGCGCCGCCCGACGTCTTCATGCGCGACACCCGGCTGACACAGGCGAACGAGCCGCTGCGCGCGCTCGCCGACAAGGCTGCCGGCCGGGATGGCAGCGACCTCACCAAGCTGCACGCGCTGCTGGAGACGATCCACGCCGAGATCCGCTGCATGCCGACGGCCGACCATCTCGGCATCGGCGCCGCGGCCTGCGCAGAGGCCGGCGAAGGCATCCCGCAGGACATCGCCCACGTCTTCATGACTTGCGCCCGCCTTTTGGGGGTGCCTGCGCGCTACGTCTCCGGCTATGTTGCAGCGTCGGATACGCTGCCCCACGCCGACGGCGCCCATGCCTGGGCCGAGGCTTATCTGCCCGATTACGGCTGGATCGGCTTTGACAGCGCCAATGGCCTCTGCCCGATCGACACGCATGTGCGGGTCGCCACCGGGCTTGACTATGCCGATGCCGCCCCGGTTCGCGGCGCCCGCACTGGCGGCCAGGGCGAGAGCCTCCTGGTCGAGGTCAGCGCCCAGGCGGCGAAACCGCGCTTCCAGGGACAATAACAGCGGCATCGCATTGCCGCTGTCACGACCGGCTGATACCAGCCTCACGTGCCATGTCGGCGCGCTGCGGAGACTGATCTTGACCTATTGCGCCGGCATCCTCGTCCAGGACGGGCTCGTGATGATCGCCGACACCCGCACCAATGCCGGGCTCGACGACATCTCGACCTTCCGCAAGCTGCACGTCTTCTCCTGGCCCGGAGAACGGACGATGGCGCTCGCCACCGCCGGCAATCTCTCCGTCACCCAGTCGGTCGTCAGCCTGTTGCATGAGGGCGTCCCTCACCCCGAGACCGGCGAGCCGGAGACCTTGCAGAACGTGTCTTCGATGTTCCGCGCCGCGCAGCTCGTCGGCCGCGCGGTCCGTCTCGTGCGCGCGACCGATGGCGAGGCGCTGCGCGACGCCGGGGTCAAGTTCGACATGTCCTTTTTGTTCGGCGGGCAGATTCAAGGCCAGCCAATGCGGTTCTTCATGATCTATTCGGCCGGCAACTTCATCGAATGCGGCATGGATGCGCCCTTCCTGCAGATTGGCGAGCACAAATACGGCAAGCCGATCCTCGATCGCGCCGTCACCTTCAAGACCCATCTCTACGATGCACTCAAGGTCGGCCTGATCTCGATGGACTCAACCATGCGCTCCAATCTCGGCGTTGGCCTCCCGATCGATCTGATCGTGCTCAGGCGCGACGCGGCTGCGCCCGAGCTCAACCGCCGGATCGAAGCCGGTGAACCCTATTTCCACGATCTGCGCGAACGCTGGTCGGCGGCGCTCCGAGCCGCCCATATGGCGATCCCGCGTCCGCCCTATGAGCCTGCCGGCGAGTAGCACCAATGGGCCGGTGCAGACGAAAAGAAATGCAACTTCGCTGATTTCTCGGCATCGCCGGAAACCGGATAGCAAGATTCCCCTGTCAAGGTCCGCCGTTAGCGCGCCGCCACAGGTCAGGGCCTTTGCCGACTCTCGTTAAGATGACGAACACAGAATCGTCGGCGCGCATGCTGACCCGCACGCTGGCGACGCTGGCCTGTGCGTTCGCTCTCGTGCTGGCGGCCGTTCTCGGCGTGATGTTCGCAATGGTCAGCAACGCCAACCAGATCGAGACGGTCCGGCAACGCGACCGCGTCGAGGCGGCTCTCACAACCCAGGTGCATCTGCGCCGCCTGCGCTTCGAGAATCTGCAGGCTGCCGGCGTATTGCAGCCGATCCTCAACAGCATGCTGCCGAACGCCACGCTGCAATGGGCTTTCGCCCAGCTGAGCAATCGTTTCCTGGACTTCGACGGCACTTATCTGGTCACCGCCTCGGGCCGCGTACTCGCGGGTGTCGAACAGCGCAAAACCGGGACGCAGGCGGGCTACGACGCCTTGCTGAGGCTGAGGTCCGACCTACCTGGCGGCGCCGAGCCGGCAGGATCGCGCGGCATCGGAACCGGCCCGGTCAAAGTCCTGCTGGTGCATGAGGGAACCGACACATTCGGGGTCATCGCCGCAGATCTGCGCACGCCCGACCAGATCGCCCGCCAGGACGATGGCCCTGAGACGGCCGCGTTCATCGTCGGCTATCGCAAGGTCGTCCAGGCTCAGCTCGATGAGCTCGGCACGCGCTATCGTGTCCCCCGGCTGGAGATCGTGACCGAGCGGCCGGCCGATCCATTGCGGCGGCTCGACATCTCCTCCCCCGACGGTGCTGTGCGGGCCTGGCTGAGTTGGACGCCGGAGCGCCCCGGGGACGCGATGATCGGCCAATTCGCCTGGGCGCTGGGTGCGGTCAGCATTCTTTTCGTCGCGCTGTTCGCCTATGTCCTGCATCGCCTGCGCATTGCCGCCCAGCAGATCGCATCGCGCGAGAGCCAGATCCAGCGCCTCGCGGGCCAGGACGAGCTTTCCGGCCTGCCAAATCGCCGGACCTTCGATCTCCGGCTGGACCAGGAACTCGCCCAGCTCGGCCGGACCAAGAGCGCGCTCGCGGTGCTGATGCTCGACCTCGACCGCTTCAAGGCGGTGAACGACACCTATGGCCACAATGCCGGCGACGAACTGATCCGTCAGGTCGCCAATCGCTTGACCACGATCTTGCGCGTCGGCGACACCGTCGCCCGCCTCGGTGGCGACGAATTCGGCATCATCCAGACACATATGGCCGCGCCGAACGCCAGTGCCACGCTGGGCCAGCGTATTCTCGATGCGCTGACCAGCCCCTTCGAGATCGGCGGCGTCGCCGTCACCATCGGCTGCTCGATCGGCATCGCCCACGCACCGCAGGACGGCGCCGACCGCAGCATGCTGCTGCGCCTCGCCGACACCGCGCTTTATCAGGCGAAGAACGAAGGCCGGAACCGCTACTCCTTCTTCGAGCCGCAGATGAACCGGGCGCTGCAGCTCAAGCGGATGGTCGAGGAGGATCTGCGCAACGCGATCGCGCGCGACCAGCTGCTGCTGCACTATCAGCCGCAGGTCTCGATCGACGGCACAACCATCATCGGCGTCGAGGCGCTGGTGCGCTGGCCACATCCCGAGCATGGCTTGATCCCACCATCCGAATTCATCGGCATCGCCGAGGAACGCGGACTGATCGTCCCGCTCAGCGAATGGGTGCTGCGCCGCGCCTGCGAGCAGGCCCGGCAATGGCCTGGCATCAAGCTTGCGGTCAACGTCTCGCCGATCCAGTTCCGCCACAAGGATTTCGTCGCCAGCGTGATCCGCATCCTCGAGGAAACCGGCTTCGACCCTGACCGGCTCGAACTCGAGCTGACCGAGGGCGTCGTGGTCGAGGATGCCGATGCGGCGGAAGCAGCGATGATGGATCTGCGCGCCCATGGCGTCAGCCTGGCGCTGGACGATTTCGGCACCGGCTATTCGAGCCTGATCTATCTGCGCCGCTTCGCCTTCGACAAGATCAAGATCGACCGGTCTTTCCTCGAATACATGGAGGCCACGGGCGAATCCGCGATCCTCGTCCATTCGGTCGTCCACCTCGGCCGGGCGCTCGGCCTGCGCGTCTGCGCGGAAGGCGTCGAGACGGCCGAGCAGCACCGCTTCCTGCAGGCGATCGGCTGCCACGAACTGCAGGGCTTCCTGTTCTCGAAGGGCGTGCCGCCCGAGGAGATCGACCGGCTGCTGGCGCTCGACCAGCCCTTCGAGCAGGCGCTCGCCGCCTGAGCGGCGAGGCTCAGAAGAAGCTCGCCAGCCAGCTCACCAGCGCATAGGCGAAGCCCGCCGACAAGGCGAGGCCGATCGCGCCGACCACGGCGCCGACGAGGATCAGAACACCGTCGCGCTCCACCAGGCCGAGCCCGACCAAGCAGACCGCGAGCCCGAGCGGAATCTGGCCGATGAACGGCGCCGCGACGATCAGTCCGAGCGCCAGGATCAGCAGCACGGCGCCGAGCACCGGCAGTGCAAACGGGCCACCGAGCATGGTCAGCCGCGGCTTCGAAAAGCGCTCGAGCCGGACCAGCAGCGGCAGGGCACGCTGGACGGCACGGGCGAGATCAGCCTGGGCGATGCTGCGGTTGAGCAGCCGCTGCGGCAGCCAGGGCGTGGCGCGCGCCATCAGCATCTGCGCGGCGACGAAGGCGAGGACCAGGCCGCAGACCAGCGGGATCGGCGGTGGCATCGGCAGGCAATTCGGCAGGCCGAGCAGCACCACCAGCAAGGCATAGGCCCGATCGCGCAGCGCCGCGACGATGTCGCGGACAGCAATGCGCGGGCCCGGCAGATGGGCAAGCGCGAGCAGCAGTCCGGAGGTACGCAAAAGGGAGGACAAGAGGCTCGCCAGGCGATGAGCAGGGCCTGCGGCCTAGCATGCCAGGCGCCGGGCCAACAACCCCGCCGCGGCGCATGGCCGTCAGTGCAACGTCAGCACGCCGTTCACATTCACGATCTCGGCCGGGCGGATCAGCCTCGCATGCGCCACCGTGATCGAATGCAGCGGCCCGTCGAGCTCGCGGCGCCAGAAATCGAGGAATTTGTGCAGCTCCGGAAAGCGGGGAGCCAGGTCGTACTCCTGCCAGACATAGGTCTGCAGGAAGTCGGGATGATCCGGCATCCGATAGAGGATGTTGGCGGTCGTCAGCCCGTAGCCTGCCAGCTGGCGGATGAAGTCCTGCGAGACCATGACCGATGCGCTCCTTTGACGAGAGAACAATGAGCCGGCTGTCGTCAGGGTGAGGCGCGATGGTTAACAAATGCTTGCAGGAATTTGGCCAACTGCCACACTCATGACGTGTAGCGACACCGCCCGATCACAAGGGCGGGAGGGGCGTTGGCGTGGCGTGGGGGGTCGCGAGCCGATCAGGCATGTTCGCGCGAGGGATCGTCCTCGCGAGCACGCTGCTGTCATCATCAGCGAAAACCGACCCCGCCTTGCACGAGCGGCCGCCTTTGTCGGCAGTCATGTTCGGATCTCTGGATGCAGGCGCTGGCAAGATTCACGGCGCTTTCGGCATGAAATATGCCATCGGTGGCGACGGCCTCGATGCCAGCGGCTTCAGACTCAGTCTCGTCTCGGGCGCAAGTACCGAACCCGCGCGCCGTCGGCCGACGCAAGGCAGCCTGTACAGAAGCGATGTCGGCGCTCTGCTCGGCTATGAGTGGCGAATCCATGACAGCTTCGTCACCGTGTCGGTGGGACCCGACCTTGAGACTGCATATCTGACATGGCGCGCCTGGCGCGCTATCGGCCAGCGTATCGGTCCTCGAATCCAACTGGATATGTGGGCTGCGCCCGACAGGAACTCACTGATACAGGTCAACGCCTATGCCGTAGCGGCCGGCAGCGGGCGCTCGGGTGCGCGGGTAGCAGCAGGTTGGAGGATGGCGCAGCAGCTCTATCTCGGCCCGGAAGTCGAGCTCTATCGCGAGCGTGACTACTTCAAAGTACGACTCGGCATGCACCTCACCGGCCTGGAGTTCTTCGGCATCACCTGGCGACTATCGGCAGGCGCGCAGAAATCCAGAGATGACAGGAATGAGATCTACGCAACCCTGGGCTTCCACTGGAAGCGTTGAGCCCTCAGTTGCGCGGCCCCTGCCCTGTCAGCGCCCTGAGCGCTTCCGGCGTATCGATGTCGAGCGCGATGGCGGGATCGTCGAGCGCGATCTCCTCGACCGCATCGCCGGCCGCATCGAGCAATCGCCGCGCGCCCTGGTCGCCATTGAGCTTGGCGACCTCCGGGAAGATTGCCCGCGACAGCAATACCGGATTGCCGCGCTGGCCGAGCAGCGTCGGCGCGACCGCGAGCGCGTCGGCCCGGTCGGCGAAGGCCTGCGCCAGCCGGTCGATCACACCGGCGGTGACGTTCGGCATGTCGCCGAGCGAGACGACGACGCCGGGAACGTCCTTTGGCAGTGCCGCCAACCCCGCCTTGAGCGAGCCCGACAGGCCCTCGGCGAAGACCGGGTTGTGCACGACGGTGACGTCGAGCCCGGCGAGCGCGGCACGGACCTCGTCCTGCTGATGGCCGGTCACGACGATCACCGGTGCAGCGTGCGAGGCGAGCTGCGCCTCGACCGCGTGCCGCACCAGCGGCTTGCCGCGGACCTCCTGCAGCAGCTTGTTGCCGGCGCCCATCCGGGTCGAGCGCCCGGCGGCCAGCACGATGCCGGCGACGGGCGCGGCCTCGCCACGGCCGGGTGCACGCGGCTGCGGCCGCGAGACGATCTCCATCAGGAGCCCACCAACGCCCATCTTCTGGATGTCGGCGCGGCTGACGGGCACGCCCGCAAGGCTGCGCTGCAGCACCCAGTCGAAGCCATTCTCCTTGGGTGAGCGGGCGCAACCCGGCGCGCCGATCACCGGCTTGCCACCCAGCGTACCCAGCATCAGCAGGTTGCCGGGATCGACAGGCATGCCAAGATGCTCGACCGTGCCGCCGGCCAGGGTCAGGGCTTGCGGCACGACATCGCGCCGGTCGGTGATGGCCGAAGCCCCGAAGACGACGACGAGCTCGGCCGGGCCGGCCACGGCCTCGCGGATCGCCTCTGCCAGCGGCGGGCTCTCATGCGGCACACGCCGGTCACGTTCGATCGTAGCGCCGGCCGGCTCGAGCCGCTCGGCCATGGTGCGCAAGGTCTTGTCGACGACGCTGGTCTTCAGGCCAGGCAGCAAGGTCGAGACGACCGCGACCGATTTCAGCCTGTACTCGGCGATCGCGATCGGCCTGTCGGCGCCGAGCCGCTCCAGCGCCTCGGCGATGCGCTTCTCCGGCACGGCATAGGGGATGATCTTGACCGTGCCGACCATCTCGCCGGCGACGACCGGCTTCAGCGCCGGCAGGGTCGCGACCGTGATCGCCTCGTCGACGGCGTTCAGCGCGTCGATCACGGCCGTATCGATCCGCAGGATGCCGGGCGCCGCGGCGAACAGATTGACCCGGCCGGTGAACGGCGCCTCGGTCACCACCGCCCGGCCTGCCAGCGCCCGCGCCAACTGCTCGGCCGCCGTGTTCTCGTCAATGTCACCGGCCTCGAACTGCACGGCGACGATCTCGCTCAGGCCCGCTGCGGCGAGCTTCCGCGCGTCCTCCTCGCCGATCGTCGCGCCCTTGCGCACGATCACGTCGCCGGCGCGCACGGTGTGGGCGGCGACGGCGCCGGCGGCCTCGGCGATGGGAACGGGACCGAACTTCATCGGACGCAATCTCTCAAGCGGGCTGGCGGCGCGGGCCGCGCAACGCCTGCACGATCTCGCCGAGGATGGCGAGCGCGATCTCGGCCGGGGAGACCGCGCCGATATCGAGCCCGATCGGCGCATGGATGCGTTTCATCTCGGCCTCGCCGAAGCCGGCTGCAGCGAGCCGCTCCAGCCGCTTGCCATGCGTCTTCCGGCTGCCGAGCGCGCCGATATAGAAGCAGTTCGAGCGCAGCGCCGCGATCAGCGCCGGATCGTCGATCTTCGGATCATGCGTCAGCGCGACGAAGGCGGTGTAGCCGTCGAATGGCACACGCTGCAGGGCCTCCTCCGGCCATTCCGCCAGCAGGGTCACCTCCGGGAAGCGCTCTTGCGTGGCGAAGGCGGTGCGCGGATCGATGACCGCGATGTCGAGATCGAGCAGCTTCGCCATCGGCGCCAGCGCCTGCGAGATATGGACGGCGCCGGTGACGACGAGGCGCAGCGGCGGCGCCTGCACGGTCAGGAAATAGGCTTTCCCATCGACCTCGACAGTGCCGCTCTTGCCGCTGCGCAGCTGCCTGTCGAGCACCTCGGTCAGCGGGTCGCCGGCAAGATCGGCTTCCTTCACCAGCCGCTGCTCGCCCGAGCCGAGCTCGGTCACCAACACGGTTGCGCGCCGGGCGGCGCGCTCGGCGTTAAGCGTGGACAGAAGCGAAAGGTCCACCGCGTCAACCCTTGTCTGTCGCGAGCTTGAGGCCGAGCCCGATCATCAACGAGCCGCCGAGCCAGCGCCCGAGCGCGAAACCGGCGCGGCTCGCCTTCATCATCCTCATCACCAGGCTCGCGCCGAAGACGGTGACGAGATCGGCCGAAGAGAAGGCGAAGTTGACGATCGTGCCCAGGATCAGGAACTGCGCCCAGACCGGCAGCGAGGCGGCGGGATCGACGAACTGCGGCATCAGCGCGATGAAGAACAGCGCGACTTTCGGGTTCAGAACCTCGACGATGAAGGAATCGATCAAGGCACGCCTGACCGTCTTGGCCGGCGCCACCACCATCTCCCCTCCGCCCAGCCTGGAGCGGATCATCCCGATGCCGAGCCAGACCAGATAGAGCGCGCCGGCGAGCTTCACGGCGACATAGAGCTCGGGCACGTGCTTGAACACCGCCGACAGGCCGAAGGCCGCAGCGAAGACGTGGACATAGCAGCCGAGATGGATGCCCAGCATCGCCATCAGCCCGGCGCGCTTGCCGTGGGCGATGGTCTGCGCCGCCGTGTAGAGCAGCGCCGGGCCGGGGAAATAGGCGACGAGCAGCGTCAGCGTCGCGAAGGCGAGAAGGGTTTCCCAGGAGGCCATAGCTGCGTTTCCTTAAGCCCGAACCGGCTCGACATAGACCTTGATCCGGCCGCCGCAGGAAAGGCCGACCTGCCAGGCGGTCTCGTCGGCGACGCCGAATTCCAGCGTGCGCGGCTTGCCATCGGCGATGACGTCGCCAGCTTCGGCGACGACCGCGCCCTCGACGCAGCCGCCCGAGACCGAACCGAGGAAATTGCCCTCCCCGTCAATGACGAGATGCGAGCCGACCGGGCGCGGGGCCGACCCCCAGGTCTCGACCACGGTAGCGAGCGCGACCCCGCGCCCGGCCTTGGCCCAGGCCTCGGCGGTCGCGAGGATGTCGGTGTCGGTGCTGATCATGGCTGTCGCTTACCGCTCATCTGAAAATCGTCTTGCAGAACGCCGACCTGCCCCCTCTCCCCTTGCGGGAGAGGGTTGGGGTGAGGGGTCGCGCCACCCTGTCCGTCGGCCCTTGTGAAAAGAGCGGACACGTCGCGAGACCCCTCATCCGTCTCGGCTTCGCCGAGCCACCTTCTCCCGCAAGGGGAGAAGGGAAGCCCGCGCTAGACAGATCATGCCTCAACCCGCTTTCTTCAACCACTGGCGCGGATCGGTGACCTGCCGTGCGTCGGACGACAGCGCTGCGCAGAGATCGGCCATTGCCGCGAGGTTGTGGATCGGCCGGAACTGGTCGACATGCGGCAGCATCGTCCGGATGCCGCTGGCGCGCGCCTCGAAGGCGTCATAGCGCAGTAGCGGATTGAGCCAGGTCAGTTGCCGGCAGGAGCGGTGCAGGCGGTCCATCTCGAACGAGAGATCGGGGCCGAGATGGCGCTCCAACCCGTCGGTGAAGAGCAACACCACCGCCCCGCCCGCCAGCACCCGCCGCGACCAGACCCGGTTGAAGGCGTGCAGTGCCGAGGCGATGCGGGTGCCGCCCTCCCAGTCCGGCGCCGCCTTGCCGGCCAGCGCCAGCGCCTCGTCGGGATCGCGGGCGCGAAGCATGCGCGTGACATTGGTCAATCGCGTGCCGAAGACGAAGGAATGCACGCGCCGGCGCTGCTCGGTGACGGCGTGCAGGAAATGCAGGAAGATGCGCGAATACTCTGCCATCGAACCTGAGATGTCGACGAGCGCGACCAGCGGCGGATGCACCTCGGCCCGCTCACGGAAGGCGAGATCAATCGAGGCGCCGCCGCCGCGCAGCGAGCGGCGGAAGGTCCGGCGCGGATCGATCCGCGCGCCCGCATGCGCCGCCTGGAAACGCCGCGTCGGCACGGCATCGTTCGGCAACTTCAGCTCTCCGATGAGCTGTCGCGCCTTGGCGATCTCGGCCGCGCTCATCTGGGCGAAGTCGCGCGATTTCAGCGTCTCGCGCTCGGAGACGGTCAGGCGGGCGGTAAGTTCGGTCAGTTCGACCGGCGGCTCCTCCTCGCGCGGCGGCGGGGTGAAGGCTTCCGCAACGCGCAGCGCGCCCGCTTCCGGCTTCTGCGGCCCGCTGTCGACCCGCGGCGTCACCGGCGACATCTGCGCCATCAGCTTCTCGATCAGCCCGCGCCGGCGCCAGAACAGCCGGAAGGCCTGGTCGTAGACCGCCGAATCCTCGTGCTTCTTCACGAAGATCGCATGCAGCGCCCAGTAGACGTCGTCGCGGCCGCCGAGCGCCCCGTCCGCCAGCGCCTCGACCGCCTCGACCACCGCGCCCGACCCGACGCGCAGGCCGGCGCCCCGCAAGGCACGGGCGAAATAGGCGACGTTCTCGGCGAGCTTGCCGGTCATGCCGCAGCATCGCGGAAGCGGGAGCGGCCTCCCTTCTCCCGTATGGGAGAAGGTGGCACGGAGCGCCGGATGAGGGCCTGCCATTGCCGCGGGAGGCGCAACGGTGATGCCATTAGCCAATCCTGAAAGGGCGGTCCCTCACCCCTGCCCCTCTCCCACCCGGGAGAGGGGTTCCCCGCGCCTCTCATCGCAAGCGTAACTTTCACGCTCTCGTCTCGGTCATGAACACCTTCTGGGCCACGAGCCATTTGCCGTCGACCTTCAGGAAGGAGAGCAGATCGGTGAAGTAGCGCGGCGGCATCTGGCACTTGACCTTGACCAGCGCCATCGTTGGCCCGATCAGATCGATCGCCAGGATGTGGTCGCCGCGCTCCAGCCCGGTCTCCTTCGGCGATTTACGCCCCCTCACCGCCTCGAACCATTGCTCGCGCGGCACGACCTTGAGTTCGCCACCCTGCGACTGCGTCAGCGCGCTGGTCGGATGGAAGACCGAGCCGAGCTTCTCGACATCCCCTTCATAGAGCCCGTCGAGATAGGTCCAGGTCGCAGCTTCGATCGCCTTGATGTCGTCGTTCATCGCTTGCTCCGTCATGCTCGGGCTTGTCCCGAGCATCCACGCCTTGCGACGCGGATGAAGGGAAAGACGTGGGTGGTCGGCACAAGGCCGACCATGACGGCTCTCATCCCCGCGCCGCCTGCTTGGCCTGGTCGAGCAGTTCGCCGACCTTCGAGCCCTGCATCGCCTGGATGTCGTCCTGGTATTTGAGCAGTGCGCCCAGCGTATCGGAGACGATCGCCGGATCGAGCGCCACCGCGTCGAGCTCGACCAGCGCGCTCGCCCAGTCGAGCGTCTCGGCGACGCCCGGCGCCTTGAACAGCTCCTCCTTGCGGATCGCCTGCACGAAGGAAACGACCTGCCTGGCGAGCTTGGCCGGCGCGCCCGGCGCCTTCGCCTTCAGGATGGCGAGCTCGCGGGCGGCGTCGGGATAGCCGACCCAGTGATAGAGGCAGCGGCGCTTCAGCGCATCATGGATCTCGCGGGTGCGGTTCGAGGTCAGGATCACGATCGGCGGCTCGGCCGCCTTGATCGTGCCAAGCTCGGGGATCGTCACCTGCGCATCGGCCAGCACTTCGAGCAGGAAGGCCTCGAAGGCCTCGTCGGTGCGGTCGAGCTCGTCGATCAGCAGGATCGGCGCGCCGCCCTCCTGTGGCTCCAGCGCCTGCAGCAGCGGGCGCTTGACCAGATAGCGCTCGGAGAACAGGTCGCTCTCCAGCCGCTCGCGATCGCCGGCGACGCCGCCGGCCTCGGCGAGGCGGATCGCCATCATCTGGCCGGCATAATTCCATTCGTAGACGGCCGAGGCGAGATCGAGCCCTTCATAGCATTGCAAACGGATCAGCCGGCGGCCGAGCCCCATGCTGAGCACCTTGGCGATCTCGGTCTTGCCGGTGCCGGCCTCGCCCTCGAGCAGCAGCGGCCGCTTCATTCGTAGCGCGAGGAAGAGCACGGTCGCCAGGGCCCGGTCGGCGACATAGCCCTGCGCCTGCAGCAAAGAGAGCGTGGCGTCGATCGAGGTCGGGATGCGGGATGAAGTCAGCATCAGCGAGGTCTAGCGCGGCAGCGGCAGCGACGGAAGCGACGCCGGTGCAGGGCGCTCTGCTGTCATGATCGGGACGGGGTTTCGGTCTACCATCGTGCCCTCACGGAGGACACGCCAATGACAACCCAGGATGTCGCTACGGATTTCGTCGCTCTGCTGAAGGATGGCAAGCACGAGCAAGCAGCCGCCGCCTATAATGCCGACGACATCGCCAGCTACGAGAACATGCCGGGGCCGATGGCCGAATGCCAGGGCAAGCAGGCGGTGAAGGGCAAGGGCGAATGGTGGGTCGCCAACCACGAGGTCCACGAATTCACCACCGAAGGCCCCTATCTCAACGGCGACCAGTTCGCGGTGCATTTCTACTTCGACGTCACCGTCAAGGAGAGCGGCGAGCGCCGCAAGATGCACGAGATCGGGCTCTACACCGTCAAGGATGGCAAGATCGTCGAGGAGCGGTTCTTTTATTGAGGGGCCCCAGCGGCATGCGCGACCTGCCCCCTCTCCCCTTGCGGGAGAGGGTAAGGGTGAGGGGTCGCGCGACGCCGACCGCTGACTTCGCGTGACATTCCAATAGCGTCCCAACCTCCGCGACCCCTCATCCGGCGCTTCGCGCCACCTTCTCCCGCAAGGGGAGAAGGGAGAGGCTCAGGTCTTCCCCGTCGCCTGCGCCACGGCCTGCTTGGCCATCACGCCGATCAGATGGGCGCGATACTCGGCATCGGCGTGGATATCGCCGTTGATGCCCTTGGCCGTGTGCTTCAGCCCATCCAGCGATTTGGCGGCGAAGCGCGCCTTCAGGGCGGCCTCCGCTTCCGGCCAGCGGAAGACGCCGCCCTCACCCGCCCCGGTGACCGCAACCGCGACCTCGCTGCCGCGCTTGGCGACGAAGACGCCGACCAGCGCATAGCGCGAGGCCGGATTGCGGAACTTGGCATAGCCAGCTTTCGACGCGACCGGGATCGAGACCTTGATGATGATCTCGCCTTCTTCCAGAGCGGTCTCGTAGAGCCCGCTGAAGAACTCGGCAGCCGGGAGCTTGCGCTTGTTGGTCACCACCGTCGCGCCGAGCGCCAGCAGCGCTGCCGGATAGTCGGCCGCCGGGTCGTTGTTGGCGACAGAGCCGCCGATCGTGCCGCGATGGCGCACATGCGGATCGCCGATATGGCTGGCGAGAAAAGCGAGCGCCGGAATCGCCTCCTGCACCGCCGGCGAGGCGGCGACCTCGGCATGGGTCGTCATCGCGCCGATGACGAGATTGCGGCCCTTATGGGCGATGCCCTTGAGATCGGCACAGGAGGAGAGGTCGACCAGCGCGCTGGGCGAGGCCAGGCGCTGCTTCATCGTCGGCAGCAGCGTGTGCCCGCCGGCCAAGAGCTTGGCGTCCTCCTTCTTGGCGAGGAGGCTGGCGGCCTGTCGCGCGGTCGCCGGGCGGTGATAGGTGAAGGCGTACATCGTCTCGTCCTTTCAAATCACTCGGCAGTCATGCGGCTGAGCGTTTTCTGCGCCGCGCGCCAGACGGCCTGCGGCGTCGCCGGCATGGCGATCTCCTCATGGCCGAGCGCGTCGGTGATGGCGTTGATGACTGCGGGCGGCGAGGCGATGGCGCCGGCCTCGCCGCAACCCTTGATACCCAGCGGGTTCGACGGGCATGGCGTCACCGTCATGCCGACCTCGAAGGACGGCAGGTCGTCGGCGCGCGGCATGCAGTAGTCCATGAAGCTCGCGGTGACGAGCTGGCCGTCGGCATTGTAGCGAGCGCCTTCGAGCAGCGCCTGGCCGACGCCTTGGGCGATGCCGCCATGAACCTGGCCCTCGACGATCATCGGATTGATGACATTGCCGAAATCGTCGACCGCGGCCCAGCGCTCGATCCTGGTGATGCCGGTGTCGGGATCGATCTCGAGCTCGCAGATGTGGACGCCGGCGGGGAAGGTGAAGTTGGTCGGGTCGTAGAACGCCCCCTCCTTCAGCCCCGGCTCGAGGTCCTGGCCATTGAACTTGTGCGCGACATAGGCCTGCAGCGCACAGGAGCCGAAATCGAGCGTCCGGTCGGTGCCCTTGACGGTGAAATTGCCGTCCTTGAAGTCGATATCGGCCTCGTCGGCCTCCAGCACGTAGGCCGCGACCTTCTTGCCCTTGGCGATCACCTTGTCGATCGCCTTGAAGATCGCCGACATGCCGACCGCACCCGAGCGCGAGCCATAAGTGCCCATGCCCATCTGCACCTTGTCGGTGTCGCCATGGATGATCGAGACGTTCTCCAAGGGCACGCCGAGCCGGTCGGAGACGAGCTGGGCGAAGGTCGTTTCATGCCCCTGGCCGTGGCTGTGCGAGCCGGTCAGAACCTCGACCGTGCCGATCGGATTGACCCGGACCTCAGCCGATTCCCATAAGCCCACGCCGGCGCCGAGCGAGCCGACCGCGGCTGACGGGGCAATGCCGCAGGCCTCGATATAGGCGGAGAAGCCGATGCCGCGCAGTTTGCCACTGCGCGCCGAATCGCGACGGCGCTTCGGAAAACCTTTGTAATCGATGATCTCCATCGCCTTCTTCAGCGAAGCGCCGTAATTGCCGGTGTCGTACATCATGATCACCGGCGTCTGGTGCGGGAACTTCCGGATGAAGTTCTGCGTCCGGAACTTGGCCGGGTCCTTGCCGAGCTGGCGCGCCGCAACCTCGACCAGGCGCTCGACCACGAAGGTCGCCTCCGGCCGCCCTGCACCGCGATAGGCATCGACCGGGGCGGTGTTGGTGTAGACCGCGTCGACCTCGCAATAGATCGCCGGGATGTCGTATTGGCCCGAGAGCAGCGGCGCGTAGAGATAGGTCGGCACCGAGGAGGAGAAGGTCGAGAGATAGGCGCCGAGATTGGCGGTGGTGTGCACCCGCATCGCCAGCATCTTGCCGTCTGCGTCCATCGCAAGCTCGGCATGGGTGACGTGGTCGCGGCCATGCGCGTCGGAGAGGAAGGCCTCGGTGCGATCCGAGGTCCATTTCACCGGCCGACCGACCTTCTTCGCCGCCCAGACGCAGACCGTCTCCTCGGCATAGATGAAGATCTTCGAGCCGAAGCCGCCGCCGACATCCGGCGCGATCACTCTGAGCTTGTTCTCTGGCGCGATGCCGATGAAGGCCGAGAGCACGAGGCGCGCCACATGCGGGTTCTGGCTCGTCGTATAGAGCGTGAAGGCGCCCTCGCCCTGGTCGTAGTCGCCGACCGCGGCGCGCGGCTCCATCGGGTTCGGCACCAGCCGGTTATTGACGATGTCGAGCCTGGTGACGTGCTTCGCCGCCTTGAAGGCCGCCTCGGTCGCAGCCTTATCGCCGAGATGCCAGTTGAACACCGTGTTGTCCGCCGCCTCGGCATGGACCTGCGTCTTCGCCTTTGCTGCGCTCGCCGTATCGACCACCGCCGGCAGCACGCCGTAGTCGACGACGATCGCCTCGGCCGCGTCGCGCGCCTCAGCCAGCGTCTCGGCGACGACGACCGCGACATGGTCGCCGACATAGCGGACCTTGCCCTGGGCGAGCGCCGGATGTGGGCCCGCCTTCATCGGCGAGCCGTCCTTGGAATGGATCATCCAGCCGCAGATCAGCCCACCGACCTTGTCAGCGACGAGGTCATCGCCGGTGAAGATGCCGAGCACGCCCGGCATCGCCGCTGCGGCCTTGGTATCGATTGTCTTCAGCGTGGCGTGCGCATGCGGCGAGCGCAGGAAATAGGCGTGGGCCTGGCCCGGCCGGTTGATGTCGTCGGTATAGCGGCCCTGGCCGGTGATGAAGCGATGATCTTCCTTGCGGCGGACGGGAGCGCCGATTCCGGTGGCGGACATGGATTCCTCCTGGCGTGGCGCCTCTTGGCGGGCGCTATCAGCATGTTTCGGGGATCACATCGGAAGCAGACCGCGCCGGTCCTGCCGAGCGCAGCCTGGGCAGCACGTTACTCGGCGGCCTGGCGGATCGGGGCAGCGCCCTTGCCCATCGCCTCGGCGCCGGCAGCGACCGCCTTGACGATATTATGGTACCCGGTGCAGCGGCAGATATTGCCGTCGAGATCCTCGCGGATGGTCTTCTCGTCGAGGCTGTTGCCGCGCCGGTTCACGATATCGACCGCCGCCATGATCATGCCCGGCGTGCAGAACCCGCATTGCAGGCCGTGATGCTCGCGGAAGGCCTCCTGCATCGGGTGCAGCGCCCCGCCATTGGCCAGGCCCTCGATCGTCGTCACCGAGGCGCCCTCGCAGGACAGCGCCAGCGTGGTGCAGGCCTTCACCGCCTTGCCGTCGAGGTGGACGACGCAGGCGCCGCACTGGCTGGTGTCGCAGCCGACATGCGTGCCGGTCAGCCTGAGATTTTCGCGCAGGAACTGCACCAGCAGGGTGCGCGGGTCGACAGTCGCGGTGACGGGCTTGCCGTTCACCGTCATCGACAGATTGGCCATGGGGCACTCCTCCGAAAGCCTGTTTTTCCGGCGCGGCCCACGACATCTCGATAGGTCACGCGATTCGCTCGCTGGCCCGTTCGGCGCCAACGAAGAATTTCCTTGGAACAACTTCAAAAAGCAGTGTGGACCCGGGATTTTCCGCGGTCAAGCGGACACCCATTCCGCAGATGCGCCCGTTTGGCGGCGTTTTTGCATGGTTTTGGACGGTCTGGCTTCAAAGGCGACCTGCCGCGCGTCGCAACTACCGAGCGAACGCTTTGCGGAATCTTAACTACGCATGCCCAACATCCCCCGTTGGAATGACGATCTCCGATCGTCGCGCTCACGGATGGCGCGGTTGGCCACAATCCTCGAACACGTCCAGCGTCGCCTGCAGGCGATCGGCTATGACGAGCGCCAGCGCCAGCGCTTGCGTCGCTATCGTGCCCTCATCGATCGCGTCATCATCGACGTCGTCGAGCAGGATTTCGCCCGCGCCTTCGCCATCCACCCGATGCTGAAGCTGGCGGTCGAGCCGGTCTCAGTCGAGCTTTTCGCGGCAGAAGCCGCCCATTTCCGCCTGCTGTTCGAGGGCGATTTCGATCAGCACTACTGCGACTCGCTGGAACGGCTCACCCTGCTGGAGCGGCATGGCCAGGTCGGCGCCCGCGCCCGCGCCTCGATCGCCTTCACCCTGTTCCGGATCATCCTGGAGGAGAGCCGGACGCGGCTGGTCTTCTCGCGGCGCGACGTCCCGCGCGACCTCTTCACCATCGAACGGGTGCTGACTTATGACGTCAACACCGCCATGTCGCTCGACCGCGAGTTCGAGGCGGGCGAAGCGCGCCGCCGCGGAGTTGCGCTGGACGAGGTCGCCGCGACGCTGACCTCGCGCATCGGCCAGCTCGATGGTGCGATCAGCAAGGCGGTCGATCTGTTCGTCGAAACCGCCGACGAAACCTCGGCGGCCAGCAGCTTCATCAAGGATCAGGTCGGCTCGGTCGCCCAGACCTCGCTGCTGGTGCGGGAGAAGGCGATGCAGACCGCGGCGGCGACCGAGGAGATGTCGGCGAACATCGCCGAGATCGGCCAGCGTGCCCGCCAGAGCCTTGAGATCGCCAATCGCGCCGTCGCCGACGCGCAGGCGATGGATGGCGCGATCGCAAGGCTGCGCGACGTCACCCGCAGCATCGAGACCGTGGTCGGCATGATCGCCGACATCGCCGCGCAGACCAATCTGCTCGCCCTCAACGCCACCATCGAGGCGGCCCGCGCCGGCGAATCCGGCCGCGGCTTTGCAGTGGTCGCGGCGGAGGTGAAGTCGCTGGCGACGCAGACCGCCTCGGCCACCCAGGAGATCGCGGCGCAGATCGCAGAACTCTCGGCCAGCGCCGAAGCCTGCGGCATCCGCGCCACCTCGATCGGCGCGACGATCGGCGAGATCAAGGCGGATTCGGAAGCGATCTCGGATGCTGTCGCCCAGCAGAGCAGCGTCACAGGCGGCATCGCCCGGCACGCTGCCGAGGTCGCACACGGCTCGGACGAGGCGATCGACAGCGCAACCCGCGTCAACGACAGCATCGGCAAGACCGAGAAGGCGCTGGAGCGCGCCAACGCCGCAGCGGCCGACATCGCGCTTCAGGTCGGCGCGGCGGAGGCGACCGTCAGCCAGGCGCTCGCCGCGCTGCGCAAGGCCTCGTAAGGCTCGTCGTCATTGCGAGCGTAGCGAAGCAATCCAGACTCGTAGCGCTCTGCCGCCCCTGGATTGCGCCGTCGCCATGCGCCTCGCAATGACGAGATGGACTCAGCCCTCGCTCACAGCCTTGGCGAAATTGGCGAAGAACTCGTCGGCCAGCTTCTTCGAGACCGAATCGATCAGGCGCGAGCCGAGCTGCATCAGCTTGCCGCCGACCTGCGCCTCGACCTCGTAGCGCAAGAGGGTCTGCCCGCCCTCGGCATCGTCCAGCATGACCTTGGCGCCGCCCTTGGCGAACCCCGCGATACCGCCCTCGCCTTCGCCGACGATGCGGTAGCCGTTCGGAGGATCGAGATCCTGCAATTCGACCTTGCCCTTGAAGGTCGCCTTGACCGGGCCGAGCTTGACCTTCACCACCGCCGAGAAATGCGTGTCGTCGTCCTTGACGAGCTGCTCGCAGCCGGGGATGCAGGCCTTCAGCACCTCGGCATCGTTGAGCTTCTCCCAGACCACCTGCTTGGCCGCGGGCAGCACCGCCTCGCCGTTCATCGTCATCGCCATGGCGTCGCTCCTCACGGTTCTCCCGGGCCGCTGACATGTTGCAGGCGGACCGGCCTCGGGTCTATCCAAGTTCACCTGATCCATGGCCGGAAAGCACCGGCGCGCACAAGGGGACGAAGCTGGGATGTGGGTTGCACCGACTGCTCCGCACAAAGGCCCGTCCGGACATGACTGAGGGCAGGCTCTATGGCGAGCTCTTCGCCGACCACGAGATGGCAGCGCTGCTCGACGATCGCGCCGCGCTGCAGGGCATGCTCGATTTCGAAGCCGCGCTCGCCCGGGCGGAGGCGGAGGTCGGCGTCATTCCCGCTGCGGCTGTCGAGATCATCGCGGCGCAATGCAAGGCTGAACTCTACGACATCGTCGCAATCGGCACAGCTGCGACGCTCGCCGGCAATCCGGCGATCCCGCTGGTCAAGGCGCTGACGGCCCGCGTCACGGTGGTCGATGCCGAAGCGGCGAAATGGGTGCATTACGGCGCAACCAGCCAGGACGTGATCGATTCAGGGCACGCCCAGCAATATTGCGCTGCCTGGGAATTGCTGCTGGCGCGCTCCGCACGCCTTGCCCATGCGCTCGCCGGACTCGCAAGAGAGCATCGCCGCACGCCGATGATCGGCCGCACCTTCTTGCAGCATGCGGTTCCGATCTCCTTTGGGCTCAAGGCCGCCAACTGGCTCGCCCCGATCGTCTCCTTCCACGACGATTTCATGATCTGGGGCCAAGCCGCGCATCAGCTCGGCGGCGCCGCCGGCAGCCTCGCCTCGCTTGGCGACAAGGCCGAGGCGGTGTCGGAAGCCTTTGCTCGCACCATGCCGTCGATCGGCGCGGTCCGCGTGCCCTGGCACAGCGAGCGCCGGCGCCCGGCCCGGATCGCGACCGAGCTAGGCCTGCTTCTCGGACATCTCGGCAAGATGGCGCAGGACATCGCCTTGATGGCGCAGACCGAGATCGGCGAGCTCGCCGAGCCGGAAGCGCCTGGCAAGGGCGGCTCCTCCGCGATGCCGCACAAGCGCAATCCGGTGCTCTGCACGCTGATCCTCGCTGCGGGCAAGCGCGCCCCCGGGCTGGTTGCGACCATGCTCGCCGCCATGCCGCAGGAGCATGAGCGCGCCATGGGCGGCTGGCACGCTGAATGGCCGACGCTGCGCGATCTCTTCCTGATCGCCGGATCGGCCCTGAACCAGGCGGTCGCGCTGATCGAGGGACTCCAGGTCTTCCCGGAGCAGATGCAGTACAATCTCGACCTCACCAATGGGCTGGTCATGGCCGAACGCGTTTCGCTCGCGCTCGCGCAGACGATCGGCCGCGGCGAGGCGCATCACCTGCTCGAGGAGGCGAGCCGCGATTGCATCGCCAGCGGCCGCCATCTCAAGGATGTCCTGGCCGACCACCCGACGCTCGCCGGCAGGCTTTCGTCTGAAGAGCTCGACGACCTGTTCGATCCCACGACTTATCGCGGTGCGACCGACGCCATCATCGACCGCATCCTCGTGCTCTACGAGGAGGAGCGGGAATATATGAGCGGCAATAGCTGAGTTCCGCCAGGGCGTGTGATCGCGCCGAAAGCGGCGAGATCACGATCGGCGGGTGGAGAGGCAGGCTTCAGACGCCGCCGAAGCGGCGATGGCGATAGACCAGCCCCGGCCCGGAGCCGCTGCCTCCCAGCGCCACCACCTGGCCGATCACGACGCGATGCGTCGCGACCCGGTGCACCGCAGCCACCCGGCAATCGAAGCTGGCGAGCGCGCTCGCCAGCGCCGGAGCGCCGGTGATGAGTTCGCCCCATTCGCCGGCGGCGAAACGGGCCTCCCCCGTCACACCGCCCCGGCCGGAGAAGATGGTGGCGAGCTCATGGTCGGCGGCTGCCAGCGTATTCACGCAGAAGATGCCGCTCTCCTCGATCACAGCCAGCGTGCGGCTGGCAGCCTCGATACAGACGAGCACGGTCGGCGGCGCATCCGAGACGGAGGCGACAGCGGTCGCAGTCAGCCCGGCACGGCCGGCCGGACCAAGCGTCGTCACGATATGGGCGGCGCTCGCCACCTCAGCCATCGCCTCGCGGAAGGCCTGCGCTTCGGGGCGCGACGCGCGTAAGGCGGCATCGACCATGTTGTTCATCGCCCAACTCTGCGCGAGGGTACTGCGTTTTATCTAAGCACGCAGGGGTAAAAGGCCAGTTTCAGCAATTGTCGAGATAAAGGGCCTTTCCGTCGCAGGGTTAAGATATATCACTCCCACGAAAATGATGCCGCAGCTCATTCGCGCCGCAGCGCTGCCAGCAATCCGGCGCGCAGATGGCACATCAGCGCATCGCTCGCTTCAGCGGCGGCGCCTGGCTCAGCTGCTACCAGTGCCTGGGCAAGGGTCACATGGTGGCTCGCGGCCGGCACGAGGTCGACCTGCCGGTCGAAGAAGTACCAGGCCCGGCGGATCAACGCCTGCAGCGGCTCGACGGCGCGGCTGGCATAGGGGCTGCGTGCCGCGGCTGCCACCAGCGCGTCGAGCTCCTTGTCGAGGCGCATATAAGCGTTGACGTCGTCCGCCTGCGCCGCCTCGCGCATCGCCCGCGCCTTGGCGAGGATCGCGCTGCGCTCGGCCGGCCCCGCCCGTTTTGCCGCCTCGGTCGCGATCAGGCGCTCCAGCACCTCGCGCGCATCGAGCGCCGCCATCACGTCGATCGCGTCGATGGCCGTGACCACGACGCCCTTGCGCGGGAGTATCTCGACCAGACCCTGCTGGGCCAGCCTGATCAGTGCCTCGCGCACCGGTGTGCGGCCAACGCCGACGAGCTCGATCATCTGTGCTTCGGTCAGCACCGCGCCTGGTCGCAGGGACAGGGTCACGATCGCCTCTTCGAGGCGGCGATAGGCCAGATCGGACAGGCTGACGATGGCGCGAACGCCAATGGCATCCTCCCTGGAAACGCGGGCATCCTCGGTCATGGGCGGCACCAGCGATGCTTGACGCACCGGATACCATTGATATATCAGAACTTTCAACAAGACCGCAAGGCGGGCAAGCCGACCGACCAGCGGTTAAAATCCCGCGAATGGAGGCCGACATGGCGTTCGCCTGCACGATCCCCGCCGTCGCCACGCTTCAGCAGGACGACGATACGGTCCGGATCACGCGCTGGGATTTCGAGCCCGGCGCGGTGACCGGCTGGCACAGCCATGGCTGGCCCTATTTCGTGATCATGCTGGTCGCCGGAACCTTGCGCATCCATGACGGCGCCAAGGAGACGGACGTGCCGCTGGCACAGGGCCAAGCCTATATGCGCCAGGCCGGCATCCAGCACGATGTGATGAACGGCTCAACCCATCCGATCGCCTTCGTCGAGATCGAGGTGAAGCAGCCGGCGACACTCAGGCTCCTGCCCGAGGCACTGTCCACCACATGAAGATCGCGATCATCGGCGCCGGCATCGTCGGCACGGCCACCGCCCATGCTCTGCTCGACGAGGGCCATGAGGTCCTGATCCTTGACAAGGAGGGGCCGGCCTTTGGCCCCTCGCGCGGCAATGCCGGCATCATTGCCCATACCGACGTGCTGCCGATCGCCAGCCCCAACATGCTGCGCAAGGTGCCGGGCTTCCTGCTCGACCCGCTCGGACCATTGGCGATCCGCCTCGGCTACCTCCCGCAATTGCTGCCCTGGCTGGCGCGCTTCCTGCTCGCGGCACGGCCCGCCGCCTATGAGCGCTCGATTGCGGGGATCATCGCCCTGCAGCAGCTCGCGCTGCCGGCCTGGCTGTCACGCGCCGACAAGGCTGGCATCAGCGGGCATACCCATCGCCGCGGCGCGCTCTACGCCTATCGCGATGCGAGTGACACCGCCGGCCTCGAAGAGCTCGCCCGGCGCCAGCGCGCCGCCGGCATCGCCGTCGACATGCTGCAGCCGCAGGAATTGCGCCAGATGGAGCCGGCGTTGAAGGATCGCTTCGCCGGCGCCGCCTTCCACCCCGACGCCGCCCATATCAGCGATCCGCTCGCCCTCACCATGGCGCTCTTCGAAGCTGCGCTGGCGCGCGGCGCAACATTCGAAAAGGCCGAGGTCGAGAACATCTCGATGGGCGAGCGCCCTGCCCTGATCGGTGCCGATGGCTGGCAGCGTGTCGTCGATCGCGTTGTCGTCGCAGCCGGCGCCTGGTCGAAGCCGCTGGCGGCCGCGATGGGCGATGCAATCCCGCTCGACACCGAGCGCGGCTATAATATCAGCTTCCCGGGCGTCACCGGCCTGACCAGCCGCCCCGTCGGCTTCAAGGACCACGGCTTCGTCATGACCCCGCTTGAAAGCGGCCTGCGCATCGGCGGTGCCGTCGAGTTCGGTGGGCTCGAGGCGCCACCCAACCATGCCCGCACCAGGGCACTCTACGACAAGGCGGCGACGCTGGTTGACGGGCTGCCGGCCTTCGACAGTGGCCGGCTCTGGATGGGGTTCCGGCCGTCGCTGCCCGATTCGCTGCCGGTGATCGGCAAGGCGAGCCGCAATCCCAACGTCATCTATGCCTTCGGCCACGGCCATTACGGCATGACCCAGTCGACGGCGACGGCCGATCTCGTTGCCGCATTGATCGCCGGCCGGCCGCCTTCGATCGATCTTGGCCATTTCAGCCCGCAGCGCTTCTGAAGGATGCAGTTCCATACAGCGCTTGAATCGGTTCCTTCGGCGGCTGAATCAATGCCTTAGCCGGCAGGGGCAACGCCATGATCCGACTCGGTTTTGCGCTTCTCGCCATCACCGATGGCCTACAAGCGCCGCTGCGACCAGCAATCGGTCGGACTGATCCTGAAGCTGGCCCTGCGCCTCATTCCAACCTTAGGTCTGGGATCGCCGAAAGGATCGGAAAACCTTTCTGGACAAGAGTTTATCCACTCAGTGGCGTAGCTGCCGTTCCTCAACTAGCCTGACGCAACGGCAGAAAATGCCGACAAGGGGAAACGCGCATGCAGGCCTCGATCCTGACCGATCTGCTGCTGCCGCTTGCCATCGGTATCGTCATGCTCGGACTGGGCCTGAGCCTGACGATCGCCGACTTCCGCCGCGTCGCGCGCTATCCGCTCGCCGTCGGCTTCGGCCTCTTTCTCCAGGTCCTGCTGCTGCCGCTCGCCGCCTTCGCGATCGCGATCGGGCTGAAGCTCTCGCCCGATCATGCCGTCGGCCTGATGCTGCTGGCGGCCGCGCCGGGCGGGGCGACTGCCAACATCTACAGCCATCTCGCCCGCGGCGACGTCGCGCTCAACATCACCCTGACGGCGGTCAACAGCCTGCTCTGCCTGCTGACGCTGCCGATCGTGCTCGACCTCTCGCTCGACTATTTCCTCGGCGCCGGCCAGTACGTGCCGCCGCCGCACCGCAAGGTGGTCGAGGTAGCCGCCATCATCCTGATCCCGGTTGCCATCGGCATGCTGCTCCGGGCGAAGGCTGAGCACTTCGCCCTCAGCGCCGAGAAACCGATCAAGGTGTTCTCGATCCTCGTGCTCGTCGCCCTGATCGCGATCGCGATCTACATGGAGCGGAAGGCACTGCTGCCGAGCTTGATGGCGGTCGGCGGCGCCTGCCTCGCCTTCAACCTCGTCAGCATGCTGGCCGGCTATCTCGCCCCGCTGGCGCTGCGCCTGCCGAAGGGCCAGGCCGTCGCCATCGCCATGGAGATCGGCATCCACAATGCCGCGCTGGCGATCTTCATCGCACTCAACGTGCTGCGGAACCCGGCCGCGGCCGTGGTGCCCGGCATCTACAGCCTGGTCATGTACGTGACCGCCTCGACCTTCGCGGTCTGGCTGCTGCGGCGGAACGCAGTACCACGCACCGCCTGAGGCTCAGGCGAAGCGCGCCGGGGCGAACGGCGTCGGATCAACGAAGACCTTCTGGCCGCTCACCATCTCCGCGACCATGCGCCCGGTCACCGCCGCGAGCGTCAGCCCGTGATGGGCGTGGCCGAAGGAGAACCACAGGTTCCGGTGCTTCGGCGCCGGGCCGATGATCGGCATCATGTCCGGCGTGCACGGCCGGTTGCCGAGCCAGGGCTCGGCGTCGAGCCGCTCGCCGAGCGGGAACAGGGTCTTGGCGATCGGCTCGGCGCGGGCGAGCTGCACCGGTGTCTTCGGCGCGCCGCGATTGGCGAACTCGGCCCCGGTAGTGAGCCTGACACCCTGACGCATCGGCGCGAGGAAATAGCCGCGCTCGGTATCGAGCACCGGATGGTTCAGCACGGCGTTGCCAAGCGGCTTGTAATGCATGTGATAGCCGCGCTTGACCGCGAGCGGCAGGTGGTAGCCGAGCTGGCGCGTCAGCACGTCGGCCCAGGGGCCGAGCGCCACGATCGCGTCCATGCCAAGCGCCTTGGTACCGTCCGCCAGCGTCACGCTCCAACGGTCTCCGTCCTGGACGAGCGTTCCGGCATCGCCCTGGGCGAAGCGCCCGCCGAGCTTCTCGAACAGTGCCAGATAGGCCTTGGACAGGCCGAGCGGATCGATCACCGTCACCGGATCTGTCCAGTGCAGGCCGCCGATCAGGCTCTGGTCGAGATGCGGCTCCTCGGCCCGCAAGCTGGCCGCGTCGAGGGCGCGATGGTTCAGGCCGTAATCGCGCTTCCAGCGCGCCGCTTCCGCCAGCCTGGTCTCCTGCTCGAAGGGCGTGCGGAACACCTTCATCCAGCCCTTGCGCCGCAGCAGGTCGGTGGCGCCCGCCTCCTGTGCGAGCGCATCATGCTCGGTGACGCAGTGCTCGATCAGGGTCGCGTATTTATGGGCGATCGCCTCGTGCTGGGAGGCGCGCGAGTGCATCCAGTACGACCACAGGAAAGGCGCGAGCTTCGGGATCGCGTTCCAGTGGTAATGCGCGTCGATGGTGTTGTTCATCGCATAGCGGATGAGCGCACCGAAATCATGCGGGAAGCCGTAGGGATAGACGCCCTCGCGCTGGATCAGACCGGCATTGCCGTAGCTGGTCTCGCCGCCGGCCTGGCCGCGATCGACCAACAGCACCGAGCGGCCAGCCTTCTGCAGGTGCAGCGCCACCGAAATCCCGACAATGCCCGCCCCAAGAACGATCGCGTCCGTGCGCATCCAACCTGTCTCCGCCAGCCTTCCCCTCCTGCAAGAATAGCGCCGGCCGCAGCGCTGTCAGCTCTTGTGTGGAATGTTGCGGCACATCCGGCAAAGTTTCGCAGTTCATGCAGAGATAATGGCCAAAAAGCTGTCAAAGTCGGCAACAGCATCGAACATGCACAATTTTCTGCGATCCAAATATGCCGTCATTCCGGCCGCAGCGAAGCGGAGCGCCGGGATCCATTGTAGAGTGCCGGAGCCCTCCGATGGATTCCGGATCAGCGCGGCTTCGCCGCTTGTCCGGAATGACGAGACTTCGATCGAGACACATCATCGGCCGCTGGCGGCCCGCCGCGCGATTACAGCGTGCCGCCCTGCGCCCACGCCAGATGACGGCGCCCTCCGGATCGGCCAGTGTGGCGTCCCCGTTTCGCTCTCCCGGTTTCGATGCTCGCCGCCCTCGCCTCCGCCCTCGCTTTGCTCGGCCGCTACGGCACGCAGGGCTTCGCGCTCTCGATCTTCCTTGGGCTCGCCTTGCCGCAGTTCTCCGCGGCGGCGCGCCCGCTCCTGCCGATCACGATCTTCTGCTTCACCACCGTGGTGTTCATGCGCGCCGATCTCGGCGTCATCGCCGGGCTGGTGCGCCGGCCGGCAAAGCTGGTCCTGACCTGCCTCTGGCTGCTCTTCGTCCCGGCCCTGCTGATTGCGGCGACCCTACTCCTCCTCGGCCGCGAAGCGCTCGATCCTGGCCTTTTGCTCGGCATCGCGATCATGGGCGCGGCGCCGCCGATCATGTCCTCGCCCGCGGTCGCCATCCTCTACGGTTTCGAGCCCTCGCTGATCATCGCCGGCGTGATCGTCACCACGATCGCAAGTCCGCTCATCGCACCGTTCCTGGTCGACTGGCTGGCGGGCGCCGCCGTCCCACTCGACCGGATGGCGCTGGCCTTGCGGCTCGTGATGTTCATCGGCGGCGGCATGGTCGTCGCCTTTGCGATCCGGCGCTGGCTCGGGCCTGAGCGCATCCGCGCACTGAAACCCAATCTCGATGGCTTCGGCGTGCTGATGTACTTCATCTTCGCCATCGCAGCGATGGACGGCGTCACCCGCGCGGCGCTGGAGCAGCCGGGCCAGGTCGCGCTCTTCCTTGCCGTCGCCTTCCTGGTCTCGGCCATCGGCCTCGCCAGCGCCTGGCTGGCCTTGCGCCGTTTTCCCCGCTCCGAGCGCTTCATGATCGGCTATGGCACCGGTCAGCGGAACATGGGCTTGCTGGTCGCGGCGCTCGGCGCCGGTGTGCCGCCGACCACCTTCCTCTATTTCGCGCTGGCCCAGTTCCCGATCTACCTCCTGCCCTGGCTGCTGCGCGGCATTGCCGCGCGCCTCCGGCGCAGGGAGGCACCTGCTGACGCAGGCTGACCAGGCCGGCCTCCAGGTTGCCCATAACCGGCCGCTCTGACGGCTTGGGCAAGGGGGGAAACCAATGAAGCTCTATTCCGGACCACTCAGCCTGTTCGGCCGCAAGGTCGAGATCGCCCTTGCCGAGAAGGGACTGGCCTTCGAGCGCGTCGTGGTGCCGTTCAACCAGATGGTCGGCTACAATCCGAAGCACCCCGACGTGCTCGCCGCCAATCCGAAGGGGCAGGTGCCGGTCCTGGTCGATGGCGAGCTGACCCTCTACGATTCCACCCTGATCCTCGAATATCTCGACGAGGCCTATCCGCAGCCGCCGCTCTACCCCGCGACGCCGGTCGAGCGGGCGCGCTGCCGCCAGCACGAGCTCTTCGCCGACGAAGTGGTGTTCGGCGCGCTGCGTCAGCTCTTCCATCGCAACGGCGAACGCCTGCCGCAGGCGGAGTTGGAGCAGGCGGAGGGCGAGGCCAGGGCAGCCGAGGCCCTGCTGGCGCGCTACTTCGTCGACATCGACGCGGCACTCGGTCAAAAGCCCTATCTCTGTGGCGCCTTCTCCGTCGCTGACATCGCACTGTTTCTGATGGTGCACTATGTCCGCCGGCTGGACGGGCCGTCATTCGCGGCCCTTCCGGCGCTCGCGGCCTGGTATGAGCGGGTCGCCGCACGCCCCGTCTTCGCGACACAATTGACCGAGATCGCCGATTGGGACCGCAAGCTCTCGCTGCCGCTCCAGCGCCTCTGACTCCAGGGGGATAGCGGAAGCGCATGTGCTGGCGGCAACGCATGAGCGCACCACTCCATACCGCTTCCGCCGACGCCCCGGTCGCCGACTCAAAGAAATCCCTGCTGACGCAGGCTGACCCGAAGTGTTGCGAAGGTCGCTCCAAGCAAAGCCGGAGTTCCTGTTATGATCACGCTCTATTCGGGGCCACTCAGCCTGTTCTCGCGCAAGATCGAGATCGCTCTGCGCGAAAAAGGTCTCCCCTTCGAGCGCATCATGGTGCCGTTCAACCAGACGACCGGCTATGATCCGAAGCATCCCGAAGTCGTCGCCATCAACCCCAAGCAGCAGGTCCCGGTCATGAACGATGACGGGCTGGTGCTCTACGATTCCACCGTGATCCTCGAATATCTCGAGGACGCCTATCCTGAGCCGCCGCTCTTTCCGCTCTGCCCCGGCGCCCGCGCGCGCTGCCGGCTCAACGAGCTCTATGCCGACGAGATCATGCTGCAGGCGCTGAAGCCGCTGATGCATCGCACCAGCCCGCCGTCGACCGACCAGACCCGTCGCCTCTCGCAGGAGGCCGACGCGCTGATCGCCGAGCGCGCGCTGGAGAACCACTATGCCGTGCTCGAAGACCGCCTCGCCGGTCGCGACTTCTTCGGCGACGCCGTCACGATCGCCGACATCGCCCTGTTCATGAGCGTGCTGTTCTCGTTGCGGCTCGGCGGCCCGTCGCTCGCGCCGTTCGACGGCCTCTCGCGCTGGTTCGAGCGGCTGAAGCTGCGCCCCGCCTTCACCCAGGCCGCCGTCGAGATCGCCGAGGCCGACCGGCGCCTGTCATTCCCGTTGAAGCGGGCGTGAGGGTTCTCCCCGTCTTTCCGGGGCTTCGCGCAGCGAAGAGCCCGGAATCCAGAACCGATGCCGGGTCCAGAATGGGCGGCCTGCCTTCGCGCCCCAATGATAACCGACATCGGCTCTGGATTCCGGGCTCAGGCCTGCGGCCTGCCCCGGAATGACGACCTGGCGGTTTCGCGATCCCGCGAAACAGGCTAAACGCCGGCCATGAGCACGATCCGCATCGCCCCCTCGATCCTCTCGGCCGATTTCGCCAAGCTCGGCGAAGAGGTCCGCGCCATCGACGAAGCCGGCGCCGACTGGATCCATTGCGACGTGATGGACGGGCATTTCGTGCCCAACATCACCTTCGGCCCCGACGTGCTGAAGGCGATCCGCCCGCATACGAAGAAGTTCTTCGACGTCCATTTGATGATCGCCCCGGTCGATCCCTACATCGAGGCCTTCGCCAAGGCCGGCGCCGACCTGATCTCCTTCCATGTCGAGGCTGGCCCGCATCCGCACCGGACGATCCAGGCGATCAAGGCGCAGGGCAAGAAGGCCGGCATCGTGCTCAACCCCGGCACGCCGGCGAGCGCGGCCGAGCCGCTGATCGGCGATGTCGACCTGATCCTCCTGATGACGGTCAACCCCGGCTTCGGCGGCCAGAGCTTCATTCATTCGGTCGTCGACAAGATCGCGCAAATTCGGGCCCTGATCGGCGGGCGGCCGATCGCGCTCGAGATCGACGGCGGCGCCACGCCCGAGACGGCGCCGCTCGCGGTCAAGGCCGGAGCCGACGTGCTGGTCGCCGGCTCGGCGGTGTTCAAGGGCGGGCCATCAGCCTATGCCAGCAACATCGCCGCCATCCGCAAGGCGGCCGAGACGGCGCGGGGCGACTGGGTCTGATGCTCGCCACGCTCGCCGTCATTGCGAGCGCAGCGAAGCAATCCAGGAGCGGCGGAGCTCTACGTCCCCCTGGATTGCTTCGTCGCTACCGCTCCTCGCAATGACGAAAAGCGTCGCTCAGGCCAGATCGATCGCGGCGAAGCCGCCATAGATCAGCCGTGTGCCGTCGAAGGGCATCGGGTTGACGTCGGGGGCCATTCGCGGATCGGCCATCAGCTTCTGCCAGCCGGCATCGCGCGCTTCCTTGCTCGGCCACTCAACCCAGGAGAAGACGACAACCTCGTCGTCCTTCGCCGCGACGGCCCGGTAGAAATCGGTCTGCTTGCCGCGCGGGACATCATCGCCCCAGCACTCGGCGACGCGCGTCGCGCCATATTCCTTGAACAGCGGCGCGGCCTTGCGGGCATGCTCGGCATAGGCCGCACGATTGGCGGCTGGCACGGCCGCGACGAAACCGTCGACATAGGACATCGATCTTTTCCTCCTTGGGTCTATCGGCGCTCCCGGTGAGGAACGCCCGCCCAGCCGGCGCGGACGCTAGGCAAAGCGAGGGCCCGAAGCTGTCAGCAGCGCCCTTCGGCATTCCACCCAGAGCCTCTCCGTGCTAGCGAGCCCGCGAGCCATTTTATCATCACGCCGCGAGCCCGCTATGATCCCCCGCTATTCCCGCCCCGAGATGGTCGCGATCTGGGAGCCGCAGACGCGCTTCCGCATCTGGTTCGAGATCGAGGCGCACGCCACCGACAAGCTCGCCGAGCTCGGCGTCGTGCCGAAGGAAGCGGCGGCGACGATCTGGGCTAAGGCCAAGGACGCCACCTTCGATGTCGCCCGCATCGACGAGATCGAGCGCGTCACCAAGCACGACGTCATCGCCTTCCTGACCCATCTCGCCGAGATCGTCGGCCCCGAGGCGCGCTTCGTCCACCAGGGCATGACCTCCTCCGACGTGCTCGACACCACGCTCGCCGTGCAGCTCGCCCGCGCCGCCGATCTCCTGATTGCCGATGTCGACGCCCTGCTCGCCGCCATCAGGCGCCGCGCCTTCGAGCACAAGCTGACGCCGACCATCGGCCGCTCGCACGGCATCCACGCCGAGCCGGTCACCTTCGGCCTCAAGCTCGCCCAGGCCTATGCCGAGTTCGACCGCTGCCGCGCCCGGCTCATTGCCGCCCGCGCCGAGATCGCGACCTGCGCCATCTCCGGCGCGGTCGGCACCTTCGCCAATATCGACCCGCAGGTGGAGGAATACGTCGCGGAGAAGATGGGGCTGACGCCCGAGCCGGTCTCGACCCAGGTCATCCCGCGCGATCGTCACGCGATGTTCTTCGCCACGCTCGGCGTCGTCGCCTCCAGCGTCGAGCGCCTAGCCACCGAGATCCGACATCTCCAGCGCACCGAGGTCTATGAGGCCGAGGAGTATTTCTCGCCCGGCCAGAAGGGCTCCTCGGCGATGCCTCACAAGCGCAACCCGGTGCTGACCGAGAACCTGACCGGCCTCGCCCGCCTGGTGCGCGGCATGGTCACCCCGGCGCTGGAGAACGTCGCCCTCTGGCACGAGCGCGACATCTCGCACTCCTCGGTCGAGCGCATGATCGGCCCCGATGCGACGGTGACGCTCGATTTCGCCCTCGCCCGCCTGACCGGCGTTATCGACAAGCTGCTGATCTATCCGCAGAACATGCGGAAGAACCTCGACAAGCTCGGCGGCCTGCACAATTCGCAGCGCGTCCTGCTCGCTTTGACCCAGGCCGGCGCCAGCCGCGAGGACAGCTATTCCATGGTCCAGCGCAATGCGATGCGCACCTGGGAGCACGGCGAGGACTTCCTCACCAACCTCAAGGCCGACAGGGATGTGACCGCGAAGCTCTCGGTGGCTCAACTGGAGGCGATGTTCGACGAGGGCTACCACTTCAAGCACGTCGACACGATCTTCCGCCGGGTGTTCGGCTGATTGAAGTTACTCGGCTTAAAGCTTTTTCTTTTTGACTGCCTCCACGACATCCGTTCTGAAACCACCGAGCCATTCGCTATTTGGCCGCGCCAGCAGTCTGGCGTGGCCATATGCCCAATCGGGATACAAAACTGTAGCCGCGCGGTACCATCCGCCATGTCGCTCCAAAGTAAGAGCCAAATCAGGGTTTGTAGCATTTCTTAAATATAGCGGCAGCAAGAGCTGGATTCTTCCTCGGTAAAATTGAGGAACGGCAATTCTATAATTTCTCTGAGCAAGTCTAATGCTATGCTTCATTGCACCTTCAAGAGCATTTCTAGTCGCCAGAGGAATTTCGTGGCCATCGCTTTCGTTTGCGACATCTGCATCCTCTTCGTCCGCCTGAGTCGCAAGGTCAGTGGGCACACCCTTCTTATCGACCTTGCCTCCCAATTCCTCAGGAAATCTATTTAGATTATCACGAATGATATGGTCTAAATTGAGCTGGACCTGTAATTTTGGATCAAACACCAAATGCGACGGATCATTCCAGTACTCAACCAAGCTCGGGAATTCCAAAAAGGTTGTTAGAAGGTGATCACCTGATCGGACCCAGGATCTTAAGTACCATTTTTTATTGTCTGAAGAAATGGGCTTTGTCCTATCAAATCTTTCAGACAGCGAGAAAACTGCATAAATTTCCTCCTGCCCTGGAGTCAGAAGCCCGGTGTTGAAGCATGTTAGATTATCCGACTCTACAATCTTTTGCTGATCAAAAGCCCTCTCAAAAGTATATTTGATGTAATTTTCCAAAATAATAGAATTCGATTTCCCACTTATATTAAGATAAGACCATCTTTCCTGCTCAGCAAGCTGAGCAAGATTACTAAGCCGACTCTCCCAATCTGCAACAACGGCAAAATCAAAAATCTTCATCGCAATCCCCCAGCTATCTCGAGAAGCAATACCCACTCCTTCACCACAACGCAAGGTTGCTACTTGAATCAACTGGTTGACCAGTTTAAATTCAGACCATGATCACCGTTGGCGCCTTTGAGGCCAAGACAAAATTTTCCGAACTCCTCGACCGCGTAGAACGGGGCGAGGAAGTCGTCGTGACGCGGCATGGAAGGACGGTGGCGCGGATCGTGCCCGATGGACCGCTCGATGCCGAGGCTGAGCGGAAGGCCCGCGAAATCAAGGCGGCCGAGATCAAAGCGGAATTTGCCCGGACAAGGGAGATGTTGCGCCGCGAAGGTGTCAGCCTAACACGTGACGAGATTATCGAGCTGAGAGATCTGGGCCGCCGATGAAGGCCGTCATCGACGCTTCGATCGTCCTCGCCGCGCTGGCTCCGGACGAAGCTTCGCCGTCCGCGATGCGCATAATCGAGCCATATTTGTTGGGCGGTGGTCATGCCCCTGCGCTGTGGTCGTTTGAGGTCGCAAACCCGCTGTATTGGAAAGTGCGCAGGGGCCTGCTCTCCCCGGCGACCGCCGAGCAAGCCTTGCAAAGCGCCTACCGCATTCCGCTGACCTTCGACCAGCTATCCCCCGCCGAAGTGGCGCGCGATGTGGTCCCGTTGTGCTGGAAACACGGGCTGACGGCCTATGATGCCGCATATCTGGAACTCGCCTTGCGTCTTGCTGCGCCTCTGGCTTCGATCGACAACGCTCTCATCCGCGCCGCGGCGGCGGAAGGCGTGAAAGTGCTCTGATCCCATGAAAACCTCCGACACCGATATCCTGATCGTCCCCGGCTGGTCGGGCTCCGGTCCCGACCATTGGCAGAGCCGCTGGGAAGCGAAGCTGCCGACCGCCCGCCGCGTCGAGCAGGAGGACTGGTACAAGCCGACCCGCGACGGCTGGGCGGACCGCATCGTCACCGCGGTGCGCGCCGCGACCAGACCAGTCGTCATCGTCGCCCATTCGGCCGGCTGCAGCGCCGTCGCGCATGCGGCCGAGCATCTGAAGCCGCATGAGGTCACCGGCGCCTTCCTGGTCGCGCCGGCCTCCGAACGGGCCAAGCGCGCCATTCCCGGCATGGCGGACGACTTCGCCTCGATCCCGCATAAGGCCCTGCCCTTCCGCTCCGTACTGATCGCCAGCGCGACAGACCCCTATTGCACGCAGGACGAGGCCAGGGCGCTGGCCGAGGCCTGGGGCTCGGAGTTCGTCGATGCCGGCGACAGCGGCCATCTCAACACCGAATCCGGCCACGGCCCCTGGCCGGACGGCCTGCTGCGCTTCGCCGGGTTCATGAAGGGCCTCAGCCTTATTTCAACGGCGTCACAGTGACCATCGCCGTGCCCTGATTATTGGCGTAGAACGGTTGGTAGAGGTTGAACGGCAGGATCGCGTCGTTGACGAAGAGAAAGAGTTCGCCGGTTCGCTTGGCCGTGATCTCTGCCGTCATCTTTCCGCGCCATGGCCCCGGCCGGCTCCAGTCATTGGGATAGAGCGGATAGTCGTCCGCTCCGAAGGCCCCGATCCGGGCGATCGGCATGAACCAGAACTGGTCGAGCTTCCTCCTGAACAGGACGAACGGCCGCAGATACCAGGGGAATCTGCCGGTCTCGAAGCCGAGCACGTCGGCCTTCATCGGGTCCTTCTCTTCGGTTCCCGCGCTGGCTGCGGCAGCTTTTGCAGCAGGATGCTTCGGCGGCCCGTCGCGCCAGTCATGTCCGATCTCGAGGGTGATCGCATAGCGACGGCCCTTTTCGAGCGTGATCCCGCTCGCCCAGCAGATCGAACTCGATTTGAAATCGGACCTCGTTACGGACGCTTCGGTTATGGCTGGGTTTGGCTTGGTCGCCTTGCAATAATAGCCCAGCGTGGAGGTCGCGGTGACGCCGATCCTGCTGACCGCCGCAACGAGGAGAAACAGCACGGCCAGACCGGCCAGGGTCGGCGTAATGTTCCGTTTCAGGACGCACACGGCCGTCTGATAGGCCTTCGCCATCCTCAGCCGGTACAGCCCGCTCTGTCTGACATCGCCCCTGGGTCCTGACGGCATCGGGAGCAGCGCCTTGGTCAGATTGCGCCATCGCGGCCGCATGGCGTCGCCGATCATGGTCTGGCGGACGCTGCCGAGGAACAATAGGCCACTGAAGATCAGCATCGGCCAGGCGAAGCTCGCGGGGTGGGTCCGCCAGCTGGCCAGCCAGGGCTGGACGAAGCCGGGAAGGAACGAGCCAACTCCATCGATCGCGGGCGCCAGAAAGCAGCCAGGTCCGATGCAGGTTTCCGCAGCCGGCATCGTTAGCGGCATCGCTGCGATGAAGAGCAAGGTGAAGATGCTGGAGAAATAGAGCACTCGGCGTAACCAGACATGGTTCCAGACCCATTCCTGGTCCAGCGCCCGCCGGCGCGCTTGCTCGCGGTCCTCGATCGGGTATGGCAGCGGGATCGGCTTCTGTCCTGGCAACGGCAGATCGTTGATCGCCCCCTTGCGGTCGACCACGGCGTAGCGTCCCGGCAGGACGATCGGCGCGTAGCCGGTTGCGCAGCTGCCGATACGGCGCATCACGCTCTCATGGATCTTGATGCGATCGATCTTGACGAAATTCCGGCCGATGTTCTTGACGCCACGGGCACCGAAGCTGTCATGCGCGAGTAAAGCGAGCTTGCGCGGCTGGTAGCGGTAGGAGCCTCCCAATCCTCGCCGAGAATCGGCCATCGGGGCATCATGGTCGGCGAGCAGCGCGACGCTGGCATGCTCGCCTGCCTTGAAACGCAGGCCAGCAGCACCGAGCGGCCCGTTTTGTCCGACTTGGGTCATCATCCAGTCGAGCGCGATATGGGCCAACCCGTCGAGCGGATATCCGCCGCCGACATTGGAGTGCATTCCGGCGAACCACACCTGAGTGAACCGCTCTTGGTCAATATGACGTGGTGGTGGCGCCTTCGGGTTGCGCTGATGCTGCCGCGCCGCCTCGTTCCAGAGTACCGGATGGAAGGTGTTGCGCTCATCGTCTAGCGCCAGCGCGTGGCAGGCGCGCTCGACATTCTTGTGCAGGCTGCGATCAGGCACCGAGAGTGGGAAGAAGACGTTCCAGGCGCGGGTGAGCTCGTCGATCGGCAGACCATAGGCCGAAACCGTATCCCAGACCCCGAGAAACGCGATCTTGCGATCGGGGTCCTTGAGCCTGGGCAGGCGCGTCCGCCCCCGAAGCTTGTCGAGTCCGCCAAGCGCCTTGTCGCGCAGCCAACGCGCCGCCGCCAGGATCTGGTCGAAGACGATAACCCGCGGCTGAAACCGGCCGCGATATTTGCGAAACGCTTCATGCGCATCAAGCGCCATCTGCGCATCCGAACCCTTCTGCACCAGCCCTTCCCGGAGGATGAGCCCGGCAAGGATGCGCACGGTGAAGGCGCCGCGGCTGAAGCCGAACAGGTAGATCTTGTCCTCTTCCTCATAAGTTCGGCTGAGCTGGAGGTAGAGGTCGATGACGTTGCGCTTCAGGCCGAAGCCGAAGGCGCCACCGAGCATCGCCAGCGGCCGAAAGGTCGAGGTGCCGACACCGTCATCATAAAAGGCGATCTGGTCGGGAGTTGCGAGGTCGAGCGCCTGGTAGAGTCGGAAGACATTGGTCTTGAACAGAGCCGACGCGCTGTTCCCCGTGCCGTCGGAGAACAGTATGATCTTCTTGGCCACGAGCGCCGCCTCCCCATGTTGACGCTACGGCAACCATAGTCATTACCCCCGCAAGATTGCAACCGACGATTTAAACGGCAGGACCCAAGAAACGAAAAATCGCACCGAGTCGCTTCTGAGCGAACCTCTGTCACCCCGTCGATGACGCAGAGAAGACCGCCAATTGAGCCTCGAATGCGCGCTTGTATGCGGGCCGCGCTTCGGCGCGGGCGACGTAAGCGGCGAGGTTCGGATACTCCTCCAGGATGCCCGAGCTCTGCAATCGGCGCAGCACCGTCACCATCAAGAGATCACCGGCGCTGAATGCGCCATCGAGCCAGTCGGCATCGCCAAGGTGGCTGGAAAGCCCTGCCAACAGCTTGCGGATGCTCTTGTCGAGGGCGGCCAGGCGCTGCTCATACCAAGGCTCGTCGCGCTCGAGGATCCTGACGAGGCTGCGGTCGAAGATCGGCGGCTCCAGCGTATTGAGTGCGGCGAACATCCAGGTGATCGCGCGCGCCCGGGCATTCGTATCGTCCGGCAGCAGGCTGGCATGGCGCTCGGCGATATGGAATACGATCGCCCCGGACTCGAACAAGGCGAGATCGCCGTCTTCATAGGTCGGAATCTGCCCGAAAGGTTGAAGCGCGAGATGCGCAGGCTCCTTCATCGCCTTGAACGACAGGAGACGAACCTCGTAAGGCTGGCCGACTTCTTCGAGCGCCCAGCGGAGGCGCATGTCACGCGCCAGACCATTGCCGCGGTCGGGCGAGCGTTCAAAGGCGGTAATGGTGACGGTCATTGGCAGGCTCCGTGACTGTTTCACGCTTTGCAGCCAAAGGACGAACGATCACCGCAGCGCCCGACAACTCTCCTCGTTTTTTGATCGCGAGGTTTCGTGATCCGGTTTTGCCGCCTCAACAAAAAACCCGCCCCGGATCGCTCCGGAGCGGATCTTGATGTCACGCCTTGCGGCGATCAGCCGATATCAGTTCTCGACATAGCCGATCTTGCCGTCGGCACCCTTCTTCCAGGTGTAGACGGTGTAGTCGGGGCGGGTGATGTCGCCCTTCTTGTCGAAGGCGATCTTGCCGATGACGGTGTCGACCGCCTGGCCGCCATGCAGCGCCGCGGCGATCTTCTTGGGATCGACCGAGTTCGCGCGCTTGGCGCCTTCGGCCATGATCTGGACAGCGGCGTAGCTGTACAGGGTGTAGGCTTCCGGCTTGAACTTGCGGGCCTCGAACTTCTTCAGGACGGCCGCCGCCTCCGGACGCTTCTGCGGATCCGGCGGGAAGGTCATCAGCGTGCCCTCGACGCCCGGGCCGCCGATCGTGGCGAACTCGTCGGTGGTGATGCCGTCGCCGGAGATCAGCACGGTCTTCAGGCCCTGGTCGCGCATCTGGCGCACGATCAGGCCGCCTTCGGTGTGCAGGCCACCCCAGTAGAGATAGTCGGCACCCGTCGACTTCAGCTTCGAGATCAGCGCCGAGAAATCCTTCTCGCCGGCGTTGACGCCTTCATAGAGCACGTCCTTGACGCCGGCCTTGGTCAGGCCCTTGCGGGTCTCGTCGGCGAGGCCCTGGCCATAGGTCGTCTTGTCGTGGACGATGGCGATCTTTTTGCCCTTGAGGTTCTTGGCGATGTACTCCGCCGCCACCGAGCCTTGCTGGTCGTCGCGGCCGCAGGTGCGGAACACGTTCCAGAGGCCACGCTCGGTGATCTTCGGATTGGTCGCCGAGGGGCTGATCATCAGGATGCCGTTCTCGGCATAGACTTCCGACGCCGGCATGGTGACGCCGGAGTTGAAGTGGCCGAGCACCATCTTGACGCCGTCGCCGACGAACTTGTTGGCGACCGAGACGCCTTGCTTCGGATCCGAGACGTCGTCACCGACGACGACCTGGATCTTCTGGCCGAGAATGCCGCCGGCAGCGTTGATGTCTTCGGCGGCCTGTTCCGCCCCGTTCTTCAGCTGCGCGCCGAATGCCGCATTCGGACCCGTGATCGGGCCGCCGACGCCAAGCTTGATCTGTGCGTTCGCTACGCCCGAAAAGGCGAGGACCGCGCCAAGGGCAATTCCGCCCAAGAGCAGCTTCTTCATGCGTTGTGACTCCCCTGTGAGTATATTACGGGCCGGTTTGGCCGTCCCGTCTCGGCGCGTGGTGCCACCGTGAAACGCAGTCTTGCGCTTTTTCGCAGTGGTGTCACGCGGCAAGCCCCGTGAACTTTGGTTGTGTTTTCCAGAGCCCGTTCCGATCAACTTGCACCGCAAGTTGATCGGAAAAACGGTCTCTGAACTCAAGGTAAGAGACGGATTCACCGATCAGATTGATTCAATCTGATCGGATCCGGCTCTAGCCTTAAGTGCTCTCGCGAGCCCTCCAGGTGAAGGGTCCGGTGCGCTCGTAAAGCCAGCGATATTGCGTCGTCATCTGGCGTGCCCGGTTGTAGCGCCAGCCGGCGAAGCTGAAGGCGAACAGCACGATCGTGTCGACGATGTAGTAGTGCGGCGACAACAGCGTCGCCTCGAACAGGGCGAAGTGGATGAAGCGGATGAACAGGCCGAGGATCAGCGTGTAGAAGACGAGCTGGATCGGCGGGCGCCAGGTGATCGCCACCGCCCGGCCGGTCATCCAGGCGGCCCAGCCGCCCATCACCACCGTCACCAGCAGGAAGAGCCAGATGGTCGGCTCCTCATAGAGAATGCCCTGCATCATCGTGCTCCGTTCAAGCCCGCGGCGCTCAATGCCGCCCGCCTTCGAGATAGGCTGCCCGCACCTGCGGATTTGCGAGCAGCTCTTTGCCCGTGCCGCTCATGGTGATGACGCCGTTGACCATGACATAGCCGCGATGGGCGAGCTTGAGCGCGTGGAAGGCGTTCTGCTCGACCAGGAATACGGTCAGCCCCTGGCTGCGGTTGAGCTCGCGGATCGCCTCGAAGATCTGCTTGACGATCAGCGGCGCCAGGCCGAGCGAGGGCTCGTCGAGCATCAGCAGCTTCGGCCGCGCCATCAGCGCGCGTGCGATCGCCACCATCTGCTGCTCGCCGCCAGAGAGTGTACCGCCGCGCTGCTGCAGCCGCTCCTTCACACGCGGGAAGAGCACGCAGATTTTCTCGAGATCCTCGTCGAAATGCTGCATCCCGGCGACGGCCGCGCCCATCTGCAGGTTCTCGAACACGGTCATGCGCGGAAAGATCCGCCGCCCTTCCGGCGACTGCGCGATGCCGAGGCGTGCGATCTCGTGGCTCGGCATCCGGGTGATGTCGCGCCCCTGATAGGTAATGGTGCCTTCGCGCGCTTGCGGGGTGCCGAAGATCGTCATCATCAGCGTCGACTTGCCGGCGCCGTTGGCGCCGATCATCGTCACGATCTCTCCGGGGCGAACATCGACGTCGACGCCCTTCAGCGCGATGATCTTGCCGTAGTAGGTCTTGACGCCGCGGACGGAGAGGAGCGGTTCTGCCTCGCTCATAGGCCGACCTCCGCTTCCACCTGCTCGATCTCTTCGTCTTCGACGCCGAGATAGGCCGCGATCACCTTCGGATCGGCCTGCACCTCGGCCGGCGTGCCGTCCGCGATCTTGGTGCCGTAGTCGAGCACCACGACGTGGTCCGAGATTTCCATCACCACCGACATGTCGTGTTCGATCAGGAGCAGCGCCGTGCCGTGATCCTTGCGGATCGACAGCAGGAGGTTGTTGAGGTCGAGACTCTCGCGCGGGTTGAGGCCGGCGGCCGGCTCGTCGAGGCAGAGCAGCACCGGGTCGGTGCACATCGCCCGGGCGATCTCGAGCCGGCGCTGGTCGCCATAGGGCAGATCGGCGGCAGGATCGTCGGCGCGATGGACCAGATTGATCTTCTCGAGCCAAGCCTTGGCCTTCTCGATCGCCTCCTTCTCGCGCGCCTTGTAGCCGCCGATGCCCAGCACGCCGAGGAAGGTGAAGCCCGAGGCGATCATCAGCGGGTTGTGCTGCGCGACCAGAAGGTTCTCCAGCACCGTCATGCCGCCGAACAGGCGGATGTTCTGGAAGGTGCGGGCGACCTTGGCCTTCCAGGCGATGCGGAAATCCGGCATCCGTTCGAGCAGATAGCTGTCGCCCGAAGAACCATCGCGATTCTCCTGGGTCAGCGTGATCATGCCCTCGGTCGGCTTGTAGAAGCCGGTGATGCAGTTGAACACCGTGGTCTTGCCGGCGCCGTTGGGGCCGATCAGTGCCGTGATGTCGCCCTTGCGGGCCTCGAAGGAGAGGTCGTTGACGGCGGTCAGGCCGCCGAAGCGCATCGTCAGATGCTCGACCTTGAGTAGCGGGGTCCCGGGCGGAGCGGCCGTGACGGCCGTCATCGCCGAGGTGGTTTCGACCAGGTTGGTCATCAGCCGTGCCCCTCCTGGACCATATCGGAGGAGATCGCCTTCTTCTCCTTGAGGAAGGCGGTCGGCTCGCGGGTCGAGATCAGCCCGCGCGGCTTCCAGATCATGATCACCACCATGGCGAAGCCGAAGATCAGCATGCGGTATTTGGTCGGGTCGAAGTCCTGGCCGAAAATCTGTTTCAGCCAGTCGAGCTCGCGTAGCAATTCGGTACCACCGATCATCGCGATCGCCGCGATGGCGCAGCCCCAGAGCGAGCCCATGCCGCCGAGGACGACGATAGCGAGGATCACCGCCGATTCCATGAAGACGAAGGATTCAGGCGAGATGAAGCCTTGCCGCGCCGCGAAGAACGAGCCGGCGAAGCCGCCGAACATCGCGCCGAGCGAGAAGGCGGTCAGCTTGGTGTTGGTGGTGTTGATGCCGAGCGAGCGGCACGCGATCTCGTCCTCGCGCAGCGCCTCCCAGGCGCGCCCGACCGGCAGGCGGCGCAGGCGCAGGCTGACATAGGCGGTCAGCAGCGCCAGGCAGAGGATGACGTAATAGAGGAAGATGGTGCGGTAGAGCGGCGAGAATTCGAGGCCGAATACAGCCGCGAAACCGTTATCCGCCGCGGTGAACGGTATGCCGAAGAAGGTCGGCCGCGGAATGCCGGAAATGCCGGCATAGCCGTTCGAGAAATCGGTCCAGTTGATCAGGACGAGGCGGATGATCTCGCCGAAGGCCAGCGTCACGATGGCGAGATAGTCGCCGCGTAGGCGCAGCACCGGGAAACCCAGGATGAGCCCCCAGAAGGCGGCGAGGATGCCCGACAGCGGCAGCAGGATCCAGAAGGACAGGCCGAAGTTCTTGGCGAGCAGCGCGTAGGAATAGGCGCCGACAGCGTAGAAGGCGACATAGCCGAGGTCGAGCAGGCCGGCGAGGCCGACGACGATGTTCAGCCCCCAGCCAAGCATCACGTAGATCAGGATCTGGACGCCGAAATTGTCGATCCATTTCAGCGCCCCTCCCCAGCCGGCGAGGCTGATCGCGATGATCGGGAAGGTCAGCAGGAAGCCGAGGCCGAACAGCGAGAAGATCCGCGAATGGCGCTGGAAGAAGCCGATCGTGCCATGCGGCAGGAGCCGCACGACCGACTTGCCCTCGCCGCGCTTCTGCTGGCGCAGCGCCATCAGGAAACGGCCGACGAAGATGATGGCGACCGCCCAGGCGACCGCGTCCCAGCGCGGGTCGAGGACGAGCTGGTTGTCGAGGTTCTGGCGCGTTCCCCAGGCGATGATCGGGATGCACAGGCCGAAGGTGACGAGCGCGGCGAAGGCAGCTTCCTTCAACGCCCGCGTCATGTCGGCCTGGCGCTTGGCCGGGGTCGATGTCTCCATGGCCATGGGCTCAGACCTTCTCGACTTCTGGCCGGCCGAGAATGCCGGAGGGCATGAAGACGAGGACGACCGCGAGGATGCAGAAGGCGGCGACGTCCTTGTAGTCGATGGTGAAATAGGCCGACCACATCACCTCGATCAGGCCGATCAGTAGCCCGCCGAGCACGGCGCCCGGCAGCGAGCCGATGCCTCCGAGCACGGCCGCGGTGAAGGCCTTGACGCCCGGCGTGAAGCCGTCGGCGAAGTTCACCACGCCGTAGAGCACGAGGTACATGACGCCCGCCACCGCAGCGAGCGCGGCGCCCATCACGAAGGTGATCGAGATCGTGCGATCGACGTCGACACCAAGCAGCGAAGCCATCTTGCGGTCCTGCTCGCAGGCGCGCTGGGCCCGGCCGAGCGGTGTCTTCTGCACGAGGTACCAGAAGGCGGCGAGCAGCACGATCGTGGTCACGATGATGACGACCTGCTTGTAGGAAATCGAGACCGGATAGGTCGCGCTGTCGATCAGCAGGATCGACTTGTTCAGCATCGGCGGAATCGGCTTGTTGCGCGGCCCCTGCACGACCTGGACGAAGTTCATCAAGAAGATCGACATGCCGATCGCCGAGATCAACGGCGCGAGGCGGAACGACCCACGCAGCGGCCGGTAGGCAACGCGCTCGATCGTCCAGTTCCACAGCGAGGTGAAGAACATCGCCAGGATCAGGACGAAGATCAGCGCCAGCACGATCAGACCGGCGCCAAACCAGGCCGAGATCAGCATAAAGAAGATCAGCGCGATGAAGGCCGATAGCATGAACACGTCGCCATGGGCGAAGTTCACCATGCCGATGATGCCGAAGACCATCGTGTAGCCGATGGCGATGAGGCCGTAGATTGACCCCAGGGTCAGCCCGTTGATGAGCTGCTGGACGAATACTTCCATTGAACGACGCCTAACCCCTCGAATCAGTTACCCGTTCTTTTTTGCGCGGCATGACGCCGACGCATGCGGGATGCGATTGCGGCGCAGAGCTACCAACGGTCTGCGCGCTCGACAATCACCCCGGGCCACATTTCTGTCAAAAGCAATCTGCGCGACATTGCATATGCAATAGGCAGCCGATGCTGCTGCTCCGCGCGCTTTACGCGCAAGATGATTGCTCGGCATGCAGTGTACGATTCGCCTCATCCAGCCCGGCTTGTCGCCGATGTCGCACCAACCTCCACGCGAGATACCGGAATGGCGGTTCCGATCCCGCTCGAATCCTGCGCTTTAGGCCTCGCGCAGGAGCCCGCCCCCTGCCACGATCACGCTTCCACGATTCCCGCTTTCCAGGTGCGCCATGGTCCTCGCCGCCCCTCCCCTCGCCGATGCTGCCTACGACGAGGCGCTCGCGTTGCTCGATCGCGTCCCGCTGATCGACGGCCATAACGACCTGCCCTTCGTCGTGCGTCTCGATCCGGCCGCGAAAGGCGATCTCGCAACCTACGACCTCGGCAAGGTCCATCCCGAGACCGACACCGACATTCCGCGCATGCGCGCCGGCAAGCTCGCTGCGCAGTTCTTCGCGGCCTATGTTCCGCCCAATCACCCCAAGCCCGCCGGCTTCGCACTGGCGCAGATCGCGCTCATGCGCCGGATTTGGGCACACCACGCCGACGTCTTCCGGCCCGGCCTCTCGGCCGATGACGTCGAGGCCGCGAAGAAAGAAGGCCGGATCGCCCTGTTCATGACGATCGAAAACGGCTCGGCGCTCGACAACGAGCTCGAGACGCTCGACGCCTATTGGGACCTCGGCGTCAGGCTGATGACACTCTGCCACAACGACACCCACGATTGGTGCGATTCGGCGACCGACGCGCCGCGCCATAACGGGCTCAGCCCCTTCGGCAAGCAGGTGATCGGGCGCATGAACCGACTCGGCATGATCGTCGACCTCGCCCATGTCGCGCCGAAGGTGATGCACGACGTGCTCGACATCAGCGAGGCGCCGGTGGTTTGGTCGCACTCCAACGCCTTCTCGCTCTGCAACCACCCGCGCAACGTTCCCGATGACGTGCTCGACCGGGTCGCCGGCAACGACGGCATCGTGATGGCGACCTTCGTGCCCGACTTCATCAACCAGGCCTCGCGCGACTGGAACCGCCCGGCCAGGGATCAGTACGGCAAGGCGCGGGAAGGGCTCGACTTCAAGAAGGTCGAAGCCGAGATCATCCAGACCTCCGGCCCCCGGCCAAGGGCGACGCTGGCGCAATATTGCGACCATCTCGACTATCTGGCCAAGCGCATCGGCCACGACCATCTCGGCATCGGCTCGGATTTCTTCGGCGGCCTCACGCCGGACGGGCTCGAAGACGCCTCGACCTTCCCGAGCCTGATCGCCGAGCTGATCCGCCGCGACTGGTCGGAGGAGAACCTCGCCAAGCTCGCCAGCGGCAACATGCTGCGGGTGATGCGCTCGGTCGGAAGCGCTGCCGCGCGCTGAACGCGGTCCGGCGATATCCCAGTTTCAGCCCTCATCCTGAGGAGCGCTCGCAGAGCGCGTCTCGAAGGAGCTCCAGATGGTTCAGGTGCCTCCTGGAGCATCCTTCGAGACGCGATCCTTCGGATCGCTCCTCAGGATGAGGGCTGAGTATCGAGATGGGTTGCGGGCCAGCGCCCCCGACAAGGCGAAACTGAGGCAAATTTTTAAAGGTATGATGCGAGACCTTTCAGGCCCGACATTGCGAGCGGGGGCGGAGCGCTAGCGACTCCCCTGTCCCGCGCCAGAACAGCCCGGACAGGACCCGTGAATCTCTTCAGCGCTTCGATCAGGAACTATCTCGTCGCCACCATGGCGTGTCTGTGCGTGCCGGGCCTCGGCGCGCTGGCCTATCTGGCCGAGCAGGCGGCGGAGGATGTCTATACCAGCCACCGCCTCGTCGAGCTGGTCGCGGCCGACGAGGCCCTCCTCAACGCCGGCAACACCATCCGCTCCAACCGCGGCCAGGCCCAGACCGCGATCCAGGTCGCCGACGATCCCGCGCCGACGCTGAAGAAGATCGAGCTGGCCAACCGGGACGAACTTGGCCGCGCCATCGCGCGCTTGCGGAGCACCGACCTCCCCGATCGCAACGCGCTTGCCGACGCGATCGACCAGAAGGAGAAGGCGACCGCGGCGAAGCTGCCGGAGATGTATGCCGAAGCGGCCAAGCCGAAGCCGCAGCGCAGCCTCGCCGCCACCATGCCCTGGTACAATGGTATCGGCGAGATCGAGACCGTGATGACCACGGCCTCGGATACGACCTCCACGGCGGTGCGCCTGGCCGATCCGGCGCTTGCTGATCTCCAGAACTTCAAGGCAGCCGGCTGGCGCGTGCGGTCAAGCTACGGCACTCAGTGCTCGGTGCTGCGCCCGGTCTTCGGCAGCAACAAGCCGATGGATGCTGCGCAGCTGCGCCGGCTCGGCGAGATGCGCGGCGCCTCAGACGCCGGCGTCGCGCAGTTGACGCAGTTGGCGGCGCGCCCGGGCGTCAGCCCCGAGCTGGTGCGCAAGGTCGGCGCCATGAACACCGAGGTCCAGGCCGCCAACCGGCTGATGGACGAGCAGATCGGCCGCGTCGGCCAGGGCAGCAGCCCGGTCGTCGGCGCCGAGGAATGGACCAAGCAGTGCAACGGGCCGTTCAACACGATCCTCGCCGCTGTCGGCCAGTCCTTCGACGAGATGGAGAACGTGACGCAGGCGACGCTGTCGCGGGCCTGGACCCGGCTCGCGATCACCGGCGGCCTGTTCCTCGCTTTGCTCGCCATCTGCGTGCTGAGCTGGCGCGGCGTGCAGCGCCGCATCGCCCGGCCGCTGGTTTCGCTGCAGACGGCGCTGGCCGGCATGCAGGCCGGTAACTTCGCCCAGAAGATCCCGGCTCCGCCCTGCCCCGACGAGATCGGCACGCTCAGCGGCGCGCTCGAAGACTATCGCCAGAACGCGCTCGCGCTCGAAACCAACCGGCGTGACCGCGAGGTCGCCATGCTCGCCGACGCCGAGCAGGCCGCCAAGGTCCGCACGCTTGTCGGCGAGGTCGCGGGGATCGTCGCCGCAGCCCGTGCCGGCGACTTCTCCGGCCGCGCCGAAGCTGGCGATGTCGAGGGACCGCTGCGCGAGCTGGTCGAGGGCGTCAACGAGATCAACGCCGTCGTCGATGCCGCGACCACCGAGTTCGCAGAAGCCATGCAGTCGCTCGCTGGCGGCGACCTCACCCACCGCGTGACCACGAGCTATCGCGGCCGCTTCGCCGCGCTGCAGGAGGCGATCAACCAGACAGCCGAGCGGCTCTCGACGACGTTGCGGACCATCCAGGCCAACGCCTCCGATGTCGGCCTTTCGGCCCGCGAGATCTCGACCGGCGCCGACGATCTCTCCAAGCGCACGGAGGAGCAAGCCTCCTCGCTGGAAGAGAGCGCTGCGACCACCGAGGAGCTCGCCGCCTCGGTCAAGGCCTCGGCCCAGGCCGCCCAGCAGGCGGTGCGCCAGGCCGGACAGGCCATGCAGGTCGCCCAGGATGGCGGAGCCATCGCCGGCGAGGCGGTCGCGGCCATGGTCCGGATCGAGCAGGCCACGAAGAAGATCTCCGACATCATCCGGGTGATCGACGATATCGCTTTCCAGACCAATCTCCTGGCGCTCAACGCGGCGGTCGAGGCCGCCCGTGCCGGCGATGCCGGCAAGGGTTTCGCGGTGGTCGCCAGCGAGGTGCGTACCCTGGCGCAGCGCTCCAGCGCGGCGGCCAAGGACATTTCGGGGCTGATCTCCTCGTCGAACAGCGAGGTCGAGACCGGCGTGAAGCTGGTCCGGCAGGCTGGCGATGCGCTGACCCGCATCGTCGAGGCCTCGAGCGGTGTGCAGACCACCATCTCCGAGGTCGCGACCGCCTCGGCCGAACAGGCCAACGGCATCGAGGAGATGAGCCAGACCGTCGCGCATATGGACGAGATGACCCAGGCCAATGCCGCATTGGCCGAGCAAAGTGCGGCCAGCGCCAACGCCCTCGCCGGCAAGATCGCCGAGCTCAATGCCCTCGTCGCGGCATTCCGGACCGGCGACGACCTCGCGCCGATCGCGAGGTCCCCGGTCGCCGCCGCCTCCTATGCCCCGCCGCCCCTGCGCACCTCCGATCTGGCGGCGATCGCGAACGGCCGGGGCGCCGAACCGGAGCGCCTGCGCAAGCTCGCTGCGGCGCTCGTCGAGCAGCAGAAGGCGCCGCCGCGCCAGGCTCCAGCCCGCAAGCGCGCCAACGATGCTGGCTGGGAAGAGTTCTGAGACGCAGTCCAGCGTCACGGCCAGAAAACAGTGGGCACGGCCTCAAGCCGTGCCCGCTCTGCGTTTAGCGGAACCTTAAGCATGTTTTGGCACGCTTTCGCCCGATCTCGACAGGTGTGAGGGTCATGGCGTTGTCTACCGCAGGTTCACGCTCGGCCGCATCGCGCCTGACGATCCAGCTCAGGATCGCGCTGGTCAGCGTCGTCTTCGTCCTCGGCCTCGTGCTGATCGGCGCCGCCTCCTGGATCGGTAATGGCCGCCTCACAGCCGCCTTCGAGGACCACAAGGCCTATTCCGCCCTCGCTGCCCGCTCACGCGAGGTGCGCGCTGCGAGCTTTGCGCTGAAGGCGTTGAGCCGCGATGTCCGCTTCCGCCAAGAGAGCACTGATATCAAGGACTTTGGCTCCGGCCTTGAATCTCTGAAGCAGGCGATCACACGCCTTGGCAGCGCCGCCGGAGCTGACCGCGTGCGTGACAGCATCGTCGCGCTCGACGCCCCCATGAAAGCAATCGAGGCCGACTTCACCGCGATCGGCGCGATGCAGCTCGGCCTGCGCGCCCCCGCTCCAGAAGGCCTCGCCGCCAGGCTGGAAGAGGCCGCCGAAGCGCTCGAAACCAAGGTCCGCTCCAACAGCATGGGTTCGGATTCGCCCGACCTCGCGCGTTTGCCCGGCATTCTCGCGGCGCTGCGCCGGATCGACGCCTCTTATCGCCTGAGCCTCGACGAGAGCCTGCTCGGCCAGTGGGAGGTCGAGCAGGGCCGCTTCGAACGCGCGCTCGGCCGCCAGGGCGTCTCGGCCGAGGCCAAGACCGAGATCGGACCAGCCTTCACGGCTTACGCCGAGATCGTTCCCGCCTGGACCAAGGCCGAGAAGGATTTCATGCTCGCGGCCGAGAAGCTTTCCGGCCAGTTCGACTTGATCGCCCCGCCGCTGCAGGAGCTCGAAACCCGGCTCGCCGCCGAGGAGGCGCAGGCCGGCGCTCGTCTCGCCGAGGCACAGGCCCGCACGCAGGCGATCATCCTCGGAACCATTGCGGCCGCGCTCGTGCTCGGCCTGATCGCCGCCTTCATCGTCGGCCGCACCACCGCGTTGCCCTTGCGCCGCCTGCGCGACGCCATGCTCAAGCTCGCCGCCGGCGACTATGAGGTCGCTATCACCGGCTTGTCGCGCCGCGACGAGATCGGCCAGATGGCGCAGGCCGTGCAGGTCTTCAAGGAGAATGGGCTCTCGGTGCAGCGGCTCGAGGCGGAGACCAGCGAGGGCCGGGCCGAGGCCGAACGCCAGAACCTCGCCATCACCCGCCAGCGCGAGGAGGCGGCCTCCGCCCAAGCCTCCCTGCTGACGGAGCAGCGAGAGGTCGTCGGCCTCCTTGCCGAGGCTCTTGCCCGCCTCTCGCAGGGTGACCTCACTGTGCGGATCGAGGATGCGGTCGCCTCCGACTACGAGACGCTGAAGCAGGATTTCAACACCGCGATCGAGCGCCTCGCCGCGACCGTCGACGCGATCAAGGCGACCTCCATCGAGGTCGCGACCGCCGGCCGCGAGATCACCAGCGGCGCCGACGATCTCTCCAAGCGCACCGAAGAACAGGCCTCCTCGCTGGAGGAAAGCGCCGCAACGACTGAGGAGCTTGCCGCCTCGGTCAAGGCCGCAGCTGGCGCCTCGCGGCAAGCCGCGCAGCTCTCGCAGGACGCGAGCGGTGTCGCCCGCAAGGGCGGCGCCATCGTCGACGACGCCGTCCAGGCGATGACCCGTATCGAGGAGGCCTCGCGCAAGATCTCCGACATCACCTCAGTCATCGACGAGATCGCCTTCCAGACCAATTTGCTCGCGCTGAACGCGGCCGTTGAAGCCGCCCGGGCCGGCGACGCCGGCAGGGGCTTTGCCGTCGTCGCCTCGGAAGTGCGCATCCTCGCCCAGCGCTCCAGCGAGGCGGCAAAGGATATCTCGGCGCTGATCCGGACTTCGAACATGCAGATCGGCGATGGCGTCGAGCTGGTGCGCTCGGCCGGCGCCGTGCTCGGCCAGATCGTCGAGGCGTCGCAGCGCGTCGCGGCCACCGTGACTGAGGTTTCTTCGGCAGCCGCCGAGCAGGCCAGCGGCATCGACGAGATGAGCCAGACCATCGCCCATATGGACGAGATGACCCAGCAGAACGCGGCATTGGCGGAAGAAAGCGCCGCCTCCGCCACGGCGCTGGGCCAGCAGATCGAGCGGCTGAACGCGCTGGTCGCCGCCTTCCGGACGCATGACGCCGGCGACAGTGGCCACAGGGTCGACCTCTCCCGCGAGCGCCGCCGCGCCTGAGCCCGGCTACGCGGTTGACGAGAGCGGCACAGCCGGCGCATGGCTGCGCGCTCTTTCAGGACACTGCCTTCTCATGACCGGTTCCGGCACCGACCGCACGCGCCCGCCCCTCACGGCACAGGCTCCCATCGTCATTCTTGTCGAACCGCAACTCGCCGAGAATATCGGCATGTGTGCGCGCGCCATGGCGAATTTCGGCTTGTCCGAGCTGCGCCTCGTCGCGCCGCGCGACGGCTGGCCAAGCGGCGGCGGCCTCAAGAAGGGCGCGACCGCGGCCGCTTCCGGCGCCACCCACATCCTCGACAATGCCCGGCTCTTTCCCGATGCCGCCGCGGCCATCGCCGATCTCAACCATGTGCTGGCGACGACGGCGCGCGAGCGCGGCCAGATGAAGCGCGTCTTCACCCCCGCCGAGGCAATGCCGAACCTCAGCGAGCGCATCGCCTCGGATGAGCGCGTCGGCATCCTGTTCGGGCGCGAGCGCATCGGCCTGACCAATGAGGAGATCAGCTTCGCCGACGCGATCCTGACCTTCCCGGTCAATCCCGCCTTCGCCTCGCTCAACCTGGCGCAGGCAGTACTGCTCTGCGGCTATGAATGGCTGAAGGCCAGCGGCGGCGAGCCGCCCTTCCGCGAGAACAACCCCTCGCCGCCGGCGAGCCGGGCCACCGTCCTGTCGATGTTCGACTATCTCGAGGGCGAGCTCGAGCGCTGCGGCTTCTTCCCACCTGGCAAGAAGCCGGTCATGACCGCCAATCTGCGCGACATCCTGCACCGGCTGGGCATGACCGAGCAGGAGGCGCGCACGCTTCGCGGGGTCTTCAAGTCATTGGCCGAAGGGCCGCCCGCCCCGCGCAAGAACCCGCGTGAAGGTTGAACCACCCCACAAAAAAAGCCGGCCCCGAAAGGCCGGCCGAAGTCAGTCTCGAAACAATACGCTCAGAACTGGTACTTGAGCGTCGCCTTCACGGTGCGGCCGGGCTCGCTGTAGTAGTCGCGCGCCTGCGGGCGCGAGAGCGGTACGTTGGCCGCATCGAAATACTTGCGGTCGAAGATATTGTAGACGCCGACCTGCAACTCGACATCTGCGATCTCCGGCGCCGGACGCCACCAGGCTGACGCGTTGAAGATCGCATAGCCCGGCGCCTTGAAGCCGGTCCCTGCCTGGACCGTCGCGACGTCGTCGCGCTTGCCGGCCATCTTGGCCGAGACCTCGGCGCCCCAGCGATCTGTGCCATAGGCGACGGCGACGATGCCCTGCACCGGCGGGATCGAGTTCAGGAAGATGTCGTCGGTCTTGTTGCGGCCACGGGTATAGGCGAAGGAGCCGCGCACTAGCCAGTTCGATGCAAAGGCATATTGCCCGTTGAGCTCGACGCCCTGGATCTCGGCGCGCGGAATGTTGCGGAAACTGACGATGCCGCCCTGGGGGTACTGACCGCCGACGCCCGCCGCCTGGAGCTGGATCTGCTCGATGTAGTTGCGATAGTTGGTGTAGAAATAGGTGATCGAGCCGCCGAGCTGCCGGTCGCCGAAGCGGACGCCGACATCGACGCCATTGCCCTCTTCCGGCCGCAGCAAGGGGTTGCCGGCGCGCAGATAGGTGCTCGGCCCGCCGAAGCGACCATAGAGCTCGTCCGCCGTCGGCGCCCGGAAGCTCTTGGCCCATTGCGCGAAGACGGTGACGTCCTTCACCCAGGGTGCGTTCTTCAGGATGTCGTATTCCAGCCGGATCCGCGGCGACCAGGCCGAGTCGCTCGAAGACGGCGGCAGGCCGACCGGGCGCGAACCGCCGGCGGAATAGGCCGGTGTCGCCTGCGGCTTCTCCTCGTACCAGTCGAAGCGCACGCCGGGCGTGATACGCAGGCGGTTGTTGAGCAGGCCGATCTCGTCCTGCACGTAGAGGCCGACGAGCCGCCCGTCGACATCGGGCTGGTCAGCCTGGTTGGTGAAGAGGTTGTTGCAGGTGGCGAGCGCCCCCGTGAACGAACCGGATGCCGGCCGCGGCGGGCAATTGTCGACGCCGGACGAATACTGCTTCAGCGAGGACATGCGCAGCTCGGTGCCGAACGTCACCCGATGCGAAGCCGGCCCCGTCTGGAAATTCTTCACACCATAGGCATTGAAGCCATAGGCGTTCTGCTCGCTCTCATTGTCACGGGCATAGGGCCCGATGATGCTGGTGTAGCGCCAGGCGGTGACGAGGTCGTTGCGCTTCAGGCGCTGCCAATAGAGGTTGGCATGCGCCTCGTCGAGGAAGCCGCCGGGCTGCTTGTAGTCATAGGTCAGCGAGACACGGTTGCGCTCGACATCCTCGCCCGTCTGATGGGCGCCGGGACGAAAATTGCCGGTCAGCGACACCGTGCTGGTCCGGGTCTGGATCCGGTCGGCGCGCTTGAAGAACTCGCCGGTGATGCCGAAGCGATGGGCTTCGCCGACCTGCTGGTAGACCTTGCCGAGGAAGCTGTACTGGTTGAAGTCGGCCGGGTTCGGCGCCGTGCGGGTCGCGCCGATCGACTTGTCGTTGCCCTTGCTGTCGATCTCGTGGCCGTTGCGGAAACCACCTTGCAGCAGGACGGAGGTGTTGCCCATCCGCGCTGCCGCCGCCGCGCTGCCGAACCAGGCCTGGTCGGTGCTGTCATAGCCGGTCTTGGCGAGCGCTCCGTAGGAACGGCCATTGCGGATGATGTCCTCGGGATCGAGCGTGCGGACCGCGAGCGCGCCGCCGAGCGCACCGCCGCCGAGCGTGGCGCCGCCGCTGCCGCCGCGCAGCAGGTCGAGCGACGACAGCGAATCGAAATCGAAGGCATTGGTGCCGGCGCGACCTATGCGGGTGTCGACCACGAAGGGCTGACGGATGCCGTCGATCGTCGTCAGCACCCGCGCCCCGTCGAGGCCGCGAATGTTGAGCGAGCCGTTCTGCCGGTTGAAGGTGATCCCGGCCTCGACGCGGTTCGACAGGTCGGTCAGGCTCTGGATCTGCTGCCGGTCGAGCTCGGCGCGGGTGGTGGTCGTGGTCGTCGGCCCCTGCAGCAGCGGCGCCGCCTGCCGCTCGCCCTGAACCGTGATCTGGTCGAGCTGCACCTGATCGGTGGCCGCCGGCGGAGCCGAATTGCGTTGCTGTTGCGCGAGCGCCGGCCCCGTCATGGCCAGCATCAAGGCTCCAAGCGCCACGCCATGGCGTAGCCCGCTGCAATTCGTCCCCATCGCCCGTATCCTGTCGCTGAGAAGCAACTCACCTTGCCAAGTTGATTGCCAAGTCGAATTGCATTTTACAATGCTTGAAAACTAGGGCACATGCCTTACTTTCACCATCAGCGGTTATTTAAGTACAGTTTAACTGTCAATAGACTCGCATCTACGTGATACATTACTTACTTATTCGAATTCAAAACTAAGGTTGTCATTCGTCCAAACTGAAAGACGATCATCTCCGGGACAGGCACGCCTGCGACCTCGCAAAGCTGTGATCGCCCCGCTTCTGCCGCACTCGTCCTCGTGTATTGCAGCGTGAAAAGCGGCTGCCATCATGGATTCGTCGCAGGAACGGACTACGCTTCATGCTCGACCGCCGGAGATGGCTGATGGGTTCAGGAGCGCTGGCAGCAAGTCTCGCCGGCGGGTCTTTCCCTGTCCGCGCCGCCGAACCCGATGTCGTCGTGATCGGCGCCGGAGCGGCAGGGATCGCCGCGGCAAAGCAACTCCAGGCTGCAGGGCGTCAGGCCATCGTGCTCGAGGCGCGTGACCGCCTCGGCGGGCGCACCTTCACCGATTCGTCGCTGGGGCCGGCCTATGACGCCGGGGCGATGTTCATCCATTGGGCCGAGCGCAATCCCTGGACCGAGATCGCCCGTGAGCTCGGCGTGCCCACGCCGGACGAAAGCTGGGGCGGCGGCTTCCAGCTCTTCGCCAACGGCAAGCCGATGGCCGCGAGCGACCGCACCCGGCGTCGCGGCGCCTTCGGCGAGATCGACCGGCGACTTGAGACCACCGATTTGCAGGCGCGCGATCTCTCGGTCGCCGACCTGCTGAGCGATCTCGGCCCCGATCTTGCGCCCGTCGCCGCCTCCGGCCTGCTGCTCTCGATCGGCGAGGAATCGGCACGCATCTCGGCGCGCGACTATCAGCGGCTCTGGTCGGGCGAGGATTACGTCGTGCCGAGCGGCTACGGCAATCTCGTCGCGCGCTATGGCGCCGGCCTCGACATCCGCCTGAACCAGCCGGTCACGGCGATCGACTGGAGCGGCTCGCGCGTCGCCGTCACTACCGCCTCGGGAACGCTGAGGGCGCGCGCCTGCATTGTCACCGTGCCGGTCGGCGTGCTGAAGGCCGGTGGAATCCGCTTCACGCCGGATCTGCCCGCACGCACTCGCGACGCACTCGCCGGCATCGGCATGGGCGCACTCACCAAGATCGCGCTCAAGGTCGAGGGCGAACGCTTCGGCATCTCACCGGGCACGACCTATTTCGAGGCCGGCGCGGGCAGCCGGCTGATCAGCTTCGAACTCTTTCCCGACAATCGCGACCTCGTCATCGGTTATTGCGGCGGCGATTTCGCCCGCGACCTCTCGACCGCCGGTCCCGGTGCCGCCCGTGAGCAGGTCGTCGACCTTCTCGCTGCAATGATCGGTAACGAATTCCGCAAGGCGGCCGGCCCGGTCTCCTTCCCGGCCTGGTGGACAGACCCGTTCTCGCATGGCTCCTATTCGGTCTGCCTGCCGGGCCATGCCAATGCACGCGACATCCTCGCCGAGCCGATCGGCGGCAAGCTCTGGCTCGCCGGCGAGGCCACGGCCGGCGGCGGCGCCATGACCGCTGGTGGTGCAACGCTCGCCGGCCGCACCGCGGCGGCAGCCGTGGCACGCCTCAAGGTCTAAGGAGCCCGCTCGACCCGAGATCGGCTCTGGCGCCCACAAGGCTTGCCCGACCCGGCCAGTCTTTGTCACCATGGCGGTGCTGGGGATCGAAGCGGAGCCTGATGATGCGTCTGTCGCTCATTCTGGCCGGCGCCCTGCTGGCCGCCCCGGCGCTTGCCGCCGGGCCGTACGCGAAATTCTCGGTCGGCAACTGGGCCGGCGGCGCCTTCACCAACAACCAGACCGGCGCGTTTTCGCACTGCGCCGTCTCGGCGAGCTACAAGAGCGGCGTCACCATGCACGCCTCGCTCAACGGCAATTATGGCTGGAATCTCGGCTTCTCCAACCGGGCCTGGGGCCTGCAGCCGAACGCCGACGTGCCGATGGAACTGGTCTTCGACCGCAACGACACCGTCCGCATCAACGCCAAGGCCGTGCAGCCGCAGCTCGTCGTCGTCACCATGCCGGCGAACTCCAACATCGTCCGTGCCTTCCGTGGCGCCGAATTCCTCGAAGCCAACATGCTCGGGGCGCGCTATACCTTTCGCCTCACCGCGACCGCCGAGATCATGCCGGCGCTGCTCGACTGCGTGAAGACCAATGCCGGCCTGAAGGTCACGCCCGGCACGCCGGCGCCTGCACAAGGCGGCGGCACGACGACAGCCGCCGCGGCCGACCCATCACTCCAGCTCGAAGCGGTGACGCTCGCGACCAATTTCCTGCTCAAGACGCAGTTGCCCGAGCCGAAGGTGCTCAGCGGCGCGGAAGCGCCCTCCGGCATCGGCAACAACGGCGCCGGCTGGCAGGCCAAGAATGCGACCGGCCTCGTGCGCGTCCTGGCGAATCCGAACCAGAAGGATGTCGACGTCGCCGCCGCGGTCTCCGCCGCCGATGCGCGCAGTTGCCGGGGCAAGTTCGCCTCCGGCCGGACGACCGACACGGTCGAAGGGGGCTCCATGCTGCGCGGCTTCTCCTCCTGCGAGAATGGCGGCGATGCCCGCTATTCCGAGTTCTACGTGCTGCCGCGCAAGCATGGCGGCTTCGTGATGTTCTCGGTGGTGACGACGGGAGATGGCTCGCTGCACCAGCAGCGGCGCGCCGACTTCCAGCGGGCGGCGCTGACCTTGGTGCAGTGACGCGCTCTACAGCTCGCGCTCCCAGTTCTGCCCGACCAGATCCTTCCCGAAGGAATGGTGCTTCTCCTCCGCCACCAGCCTGAAGCCCTCGGCGATGTAGATGGCCCGGGCGGCGTGCAGGATGTCGTTGGTCCACAGCACCATCCGGCGATAGCCGGCGGTGCGGGCGAAGGCGAGCGCCTCGCGTACCAGCCGTTTGCCGAGGCCGAGCCCCTGCGCCCGCGTCTCGACCAATACGAGCCGCAGCTTCGCCACCTCCTCGCTCTCGCGCACCACGAAGGCCGAGCCGACCGGCGCGCCGTCGAGCTCGGCGATGAAACAGCGCTCCTGTCCCGGCCGGAACTCGCGCAGGAACTTCGCCGCGATCTCGGCGACGAGTGCCTCGAAGCTGATGTCCCAGCCATGGACCTCCGCGTAGAGCCGGGCATGGGCCGAGATCACCCAGCCGATGTCGCCCGGCCGGTGCTCGCGGATCACGATCTGCGGCTGCGGGCTGGCGGCGCCTGACAACAGCGTCTGCGCCCGCTCCAGTGCGGTGACGAGTGTCGCCTGCTCTCCCTTTCCCAGCCGCGACAGGATCGTATCGGCTTGGCGGCGCGAGGCTTCGTCAAGCGGTGCGAAGGCCATCCGCCCGGCCTTGGTCAGCCTGAGCTCATAGGCCCGGCCGTCGCCTTCCGCTTTCGCCCGCTCCAGCCAACCCAGATCGATGAAGCGCTTCAGCAGGCGCGAGAGATAGGCCGGGTCGAGCCCGAGCTCGCGCGCCAGTTCCCCTGCCCGCCAGCCATCGCGCTGCGCCAGCTCGTAGAGCACCCGCCCCTCGGTCAGCCCGAAGCCGGAGCCGTGCAGATCGCCGCTGAGCGCGCCGATGAAGCGGGAATGGAAGCGGCCGAAGCGGCGGATCGTTGCGATGGCTGATGTGTCGACGGCGGACATGGCTGGCCTCCTCATCCGCTGCGAGAAGCGCCATTTAATGGACAGAGTCAACTATTCCGATGGAGCCGATCTCCATGCGCGTGTCATCCCGGGCGACCGCAGGGAGACCCGGGATCCATTCCGGACCATGTCCGATCAAGGTTCAGGCATGGATCCCGGATCGGCGCCGCTGCGCGGCTTGTCCGGGATGACACCGTTCGATTGTACCGAACACCGCAACGCCGCGTTCACCGCGTCTTAACCGGCTAGGCGCCCAATCGAGGGCTCGGCAGACACGATGAGTATGAGTGCGATGCAGGTCGATCTTCTGGCCGGAGCCGGCTATGCCGCACCGGTGCTGCCCTTGCGAATCCCGACCATTCTCGTTTTCGATTCCGGCCTCGGTGGATTGACCGTGCTGCGCGAAGTCATGCGCCAGCGCCCCGACGCCGATATCGTCTATGCCGCCGATGACGCCGCCTTCCCCTATGGCCGCCTCGACGAGCCGGCGCTGGTCGCGCGCGTCCTCGCCGTGATGGAGCGCCTCGTCGACCGCTTCCATCCCGACCTCGTCGTCATCGCCTGCAACACCGCTTCGACGCTGGTGCTGCCGGCCCTGCGCGCCCGCTTCGCCATTCCGTTCGTCGGGACCGTTCCAGCGGTGAAGCCGGCGGCGGAGCGCACCCGGAGCCGCCTGATCTCGGTGCTGGCGACGCCCGGCACCGTCGCGCGCGACTACACCCGCGACCTGATCGAGAACTACGCCGCCGGTTGCGAGGTCACCCTGGTGGGCGCCAACCGCCTCGCCGGCCTGGCGGAAGCGGCACTGAAGGGCGAGCCCGTCGCCGACACCGAGATCGCCGCCGAGATCGCGCCCTGTTTCGTCAACCGCGACGGAAGGCGCACCGATGTGGTGACGCTCGCCTGCACGCATTACCCTTTGCTGCTGGCCCGCCTGCAGCGCCTGGCGCCCTGGCCGGTCGAGTGGATCGATCCCGCCCCGGCGATCGCGCGGCGCACGGCGCAGTTGCTCGGCCCGGCCCAGCCCCGTCCCGAGCCCGTCGCGACCGTCGCCGTCTTCACCGACGGCGCGCGCCTCTCCGGCCCGGCGCATATCGCGCTCGCCGGCTTCGGCCTGGCACGGATCGAGACCGAGCCGCTCCCGCTCGCAATCTGACCATATTTTGGAACTGTTCTGATCTGGGCGCGTTCTCGTCGCCACCGGTCATAATGGGAGAGTGCCATGAAGAAGCTGATCCTGGCCGCCGTCCTCGGGCTCGGCGCCATGCTGTTCGGGTTCGGCGGCATCGACGATGCGCAGGCCAAGCCGAAGGGCTGGCACGGGCACAAGGGCCATCATTACGGCCACAGCTACGGCCCACGCCGTCACCATGGCTGGAATCGCGGCCGCCATCTCGGCTGGTACAAGCATCCGCACCATCGGCGCGCTTATTGGCGTTATTGACGCTGGCCGATTGACTTCCCGTGCCCTTTCCCTCATAGGCACCTCCGTCGCGCGGCTCCTCACGGGGCCGCGTGGTTTTTTCCGCACCCGTGATCCGCTTCTCTTCGGAGGCCGGATCTGTCGCCCCGGAGACGGGGACAGGAGGGCGCGGTCCTCAACTCGCGAACCTAGAGGACACGCGATATGTCGAAGCGCCATGAGGCAAAGTACAAGATTGACCGCCGCCTCGGTCAGAACATCTGGGGCCGTCCGAAGTCCCCGGTCAACCGCCGCGAATACGGCCCCGGCCAGCACGGCCAGCGCCGCAAGGGCAAGCCGTCCGACTTCGGCACCCAGCTGCGCGCCAAGCAGAAGCTGAAGGGCTATTACGGCTCGATCTCCGAGAAGCAGTTCCGCCGCTATTACGCCGAGGCGATCCGCCTCAAGGGCGATTCGGGCGAGAACCTGGTCGGCCTGCTCGAGCGTCGTCTCGACGCGGTGATCTACCGCGCCAAGTTCGTCGCGACCGTCTTCGCCGCCCGCCAGTTCGTCAACCATGGCCATGTCACGGTCAACGGCAAGCGCGTCAACATCGCGTCCTACCAGGTCAAGCCGGGCGACGTGATCGCGGTCAAGGAGAGCTCGCGCCAGCTCGCCATCGTGATCGAGGCTGCCGCGCTCGCCGAGCGCGACGTGCCCGACTACATCGACGCCGACCACAACAAGTCGACCGCCACCTTCACCCGCACGCCGACCCTGACGGACGTGCCCTATGCGGTGCAGATGGAGCCGAACCTGGTCATCGAGTTCTACTCGCGCTGATCTAGGATATCAGCCGGAGCGCGCAAGCCTCTGGCAGGATTCATGGAAAGGGCGGTCCGCAAGGGCCGCCCTTTTTGTCGAAAGCGCACGCTTACAGGTCTGGCTGTTGAGCCTTCGCTCCGGCCCGCCTACGCTCCCTGACGTGACCTCTATCCCTCCCGCCTGGACGCATCTTCAACCCGACTCTCTCAAGGCGCTCCTGGAGCCGCCCGGCAGGGTCCCGCAGGCGCTCCGCCTCACGCCCCATAACGTCCCCATCAAGGCCGCCCTTCAGGTCCCGATGGTCCACGCTGCGAGGCTCCTGCTGGAGCTTGCCGTGGAGAAGGGCGGGCTTGTCCTCACGCCTGCCGGTGCTTTGAAGCGTGCCGATGTCTGGCACGTCTTCGACCGCACGGAATGGCCGGGCTACGACAAGGCCACCACGCTCGCGATGAACAAGGTCATCAATGAAGATGACGCCTACGGAGTCCTTTTCACGAGGATCGTGCTGCAGGCTGCGGGGCTCTTGAGGAAGCGATCAGGGGTCCTGAAGGCGACCAAGGCGGCGAAGGCCCTGCTGGCCCCTGAAGCGGCCCCTGCCCTGCTGGCTGAACTGTTCGAGGCGGTGTTCTGGAAGGTCAACCTTCAGGACTTCGACAGGAACCCCATCGAGTTCTGGCCGCAGCACCACATGGGCGTGATCCTCTGGAGCTTGTCGGTGACGGCGCATGGCTGGTCGAACGCGGGGCAACTGATGCTTGCCGGCACGATCATGGAGACGCTCGACGAGGTGGCGAGGCCCGACCTCCCCGAGTTCGCCATGGTGTCGCGCGTGCTGCGACCGCTGACATGGTTGGGGGTTTTCGAGAGCCGGAAGCAGAAGAGGCACTCCGGCCGGGGGTTCGAGGAGGATTTCCGGAAGGTGCCGCTGTTCGGGCAGCTGGTGGGGTTTGACGTGGAGATGCAGGGGTCGGAAGGAGCGCGGCATTGAGATGTCCAGCCTGCGAGAAGCGTCAACTCTTCAGGCCCTGACGCCCGCGCGAAAATCCTGTACGCTTGGGCGAAGCAAATTGGGAACATAGAGGGAGAAAAGACGATGGCTAAAGCCTATTGGATAGCCGCATATCGCTCTGTCAGTAATCCTGACGCATTAGCTGCCTATGCTAAACTCAGCGGTCCCGCGATCATCGCTGCCGGAGGTCGCATAATTGTGCGGGGCATGCCCGCTCACCTATACGAAGCCGGCCTTCCGCAGCGAACCGTGGTGATTGAGTTTGACTCTGTAGAGCAGGCGCAGGCGGCACACGACAGTCTTGCGTATCAAGAAGCATTGGCAGCGTTGGCAGGGGGAGCGGAACGGGATATCCGCATCGTAGAAGGGGCATAGACAGCTGGTACTTCCGCATATCCACCCGCCAAAACTTTCAGCCTCCCCTCTCCGGCCGCGTTCCCCAATCTCCCCGCGGCCCCCTCGCGTTTCCTGTAGGGAACCATCACGGGAACCTGCCGGGCTTCAAGAATGCGCCTTACCTTCACCGATCGTTCGAGCTGTCGGGATTATCCTTCTTCACAGGCCAGAACAGCCACGCGAGGAATGCCGCCGCCAAAGCGACATCAACGGCCAAACCGGCCCAATAGACGCGCTGATAGGGCCTCTTCACGACCGCCATCAGCAGGACGAAACAGACCGCTAGAAAGCAACCTATCGCCCGGTTGGCCTTGAAGAAGTCTTGTAACCTACTCAGCACGTATGCTGCTCCCGGTGCGATCCTGCGCTTCTTCCACCATTATCACGCGCCCTGCCCGCCTCCTGACGGGCCTCTTGCCGCTACAGGTCGGGAGCGTACAGTCCACTGCGCGCAACGTGAGTAATATCCAAGTACGGTTCCTGACGTGACTGGCATTCTTCAAGCGATAGTGAAGCGAGCTCACAACTTTATCCGCTCCGTTTGCACGCTTTTTAGTGACATGAGCTAAATTAACCGCTATAGAAAACTCTTCAGCTTCGGGGAGCCTGGGTTCGACTCCACTTGTTCTACTGGTTGCCGCTGTCCTCACCTTCGCAGTGATTGACTATCTAATCATCAGCAAAGGAAAGGATCATAACATGAGAAACAGCAGTCAACATCAAACGGCAGATCAAGGAACAAAGGCAAACTGGACCACTCGTATAAGAGGCCTGTTGGCCTCTCTCACACTAACGGTGTGGGCGGTTGGCGCCAGTTGGACAAGCGGTCTTGTCTCCCAACTCCATGCGCCGGCCGGTTGAGCAGCTCGCTCCCGGCCGTCTATCTCCTCCAAGATCGAATGCACATCCGGGTACACCCCAAAGTGACGCAATCGCAGCGCCTGCACGCCACTCAATCGCTGGTACTGCTCTCCCAAGTCGCGTGCGTCACGCCCTTCAGGCGCTCGATGCGCTCGACAACCGCGTCGAGTTCCTTGCGCTCGACGGCCGTGCTGATCAGCGTCGCGACGATCTCGATCGCCTCTTCGCCGCGCTCCACCGTCTTGACGTCGCCGACCGGGTAGCTCGCCTGCTCGAGCAACTCGACCATCGCCTCGCGCACTGAGGGCAGCGCCTCCGGATCGGTGGTGACCACGACCTCGTAGGTTGCCTCGGACGCCTTCTCGTTGATCGGGCTGCGGTTGATCGCGTTGACCAGTGGCCGCAGCAAGGTGTTGCCGGCGATGACGAAGACGGTGACCAGCGCGCCCTCGGCCACCATGTCGGCGCCGGTGCAGGCACCGACCGCAGCCGCGCACCAGAGCGTCGCCGCGGTGTTGAGGCCGCGGACGTTCATGCCCTCCTTCATGATCACGCCGGCGCCCAAAAAACCGATGCCGGAGACGACATAGGAAATGACCCGCACCGCCTCGGCCGAGCCGGCGATGCGCATGGCGAGATCGACGAAAGCGGCCGAGCCGACCGCGACCAGCACCGTGGTGCGCAGGCCCGCGGTCCGCTGCCGGTACTGGCGCTCGGCCCCGATCAGCGCGCCGAGCACGAAAGCCGCCAGCAGGCTGACGACCGAGTCGAGGAAGGGGTAGAGGTCGAAGGTCTGGATGAAGCGCATGCGCCTGCCCCGCAATGACGGCAGCGCACGTTCAACCGCGGCGACCCGGCCGCCTATAGCGAGCGGGATGTGACGGTTCAATGAAAACGGCCGGGCTTGCGCCCGGCCGTCTCACGTTTCGCTATGACAGCGTCGGCTTAGCCGCGATCGTCGTCGTCATCATGGCCGCGATCGCGCCAGCGGCGCGGGCCGCCGCGGTCGTCGTCACGGTCGCCGCCGCGGCCATGCCACTCCATCCAGCGCCCGCGCATTTCCTGCATCCGCTCGCGCCCTTCCGACATGGCCTGGCGCACGGCCCGGCGCGCCACGGTCTTCTGCTCGTCTGAGAGCGTCGTCCAGAGCGGACGCACCGCGTCTGCCATCTCCTTGCTGCGGGTCGCACGCTCGGCCTGGCGATTCGCCATCATGTCGAGCCGCTCCATGATGTCGGCATCGCGATAGGTCTCGCGCTGTTCGCGCATCCTGGCGAAGCTCTCGCGGCGCTGCTCGGCATTGCGCTTGATCAGCGCCTCCAGCTTCTCGAAGGCCGGGACTTGCTCCGGCTTCAGCTTGAGGTCGGTGCGCAACTGCGCGAGGCGCTCGTTCATCCGGGCAGTGGCGCGCTCGGCCTGGCGCTGGCGCCATTCCTCGCGCCGGTCGGAGCGGTCGCCCCGCTCGGCGCGGTCGCCGCGCGGCTCGCTCTGCTGCTGCGCCGGCGGAGTGCTGCCCGGTGCGGGCGGGATCGGCTGCGGTTGGGCGATCGCCAGCGTCGCCGCGACGGCCGCGGCGCTGGAGGCGACGATGAGGGCGATGCGTTTCATGCGAGGTCTCCGGATTGTGGTCTTGCAATAACGGGTCGCTTTGCGGGTCTCGAAGCCGGGTCGCGATATCACCACGGTGCCGGAACCGGCCTGACCCGGCCATGGCGCGCGCATGACAAGATCGTAATGTCGGCACGACGCGCCGACGAGCGGGAAGTTCCAACCAGATCGCCGCGCAAGGCCGAATCGGCGCACCATCCGACCGAGCGGTTTGCTCACCCCCGATCGGCAGCGAGTTTTGACCATGCGCAATCTCATCACCGATGTTCGTGGCATTCTCGTGGGCAATGCCGAGGATGCCGCTGCCGCGACCGGCGTCACCGTCGCACTGTTCGAGCGCCCGAGCATCGCCTCCGTCGCCGTGCTCGGCGGCGCGCCCGGCACGCGCGACACCGCGCTGCTCGAACCGGGAATGACGGTCGAGCATGTCGACGGAATCGTCCTTTCCGGCGGCTCGGCCTGGGGGCTCAGCGCCGCCGACGGCGTGATGAGCTGGCTGGCTGCCGAAGGACGGGGCTTTCCCGTCGGCGGTTTGCGCGTGCCTATCGTGCCGCAAGCAATCCTGTTCGATCTCGCCAATGGCGGCGAAAAGCCCTTCGCCCGCGGCGACGGCGAGGCGCCTTACCGCCAACTGGGTGGGCTCGCCGCGGCGGAGGCGGCGGCCGAGTTCGCGCTTGGAACAGCGGGGGCGGGCTTCGGAGCCACCACGAAGAACCTCAAGGGCGGGCTCGGCTCGGCCAGCGCAGTCGCCGCTACCGGCCAGGTCGTCGGGGCTCTGGTCGCGGTCAACGCCGTCGGCATGGCGACGATCGGCGATAGCCCGCATTTCTGGGCCGCCCCTTACGAGCACGGTCTCGAATTCGGCGGCCGCGGCTGGCCGGCGGCGATCCCGCCCGAGGATCTCGCTCTGCGCTTCAAGGGCGGCCCCGGCGCCAATACCACCATCGCCCTCGTCGCGACCGATGCGGTGCTGACCAAGGCGCAGGCCAAGCGCATGGCGCTCTGCGCCCATGACGGGCTCGCCCGGGCGCTGCGGCCGGTGCATGCCCCGCTCGACGGCGACGTCGTCTTCGCCGCCGCGACCGGCCATAGCGGCGCGCCGTCCGACGCCTATGCCCTGACCGAGCTCTGCGCCACGGCAGCGGATGTGCTGGCGCGGGCGGTGGCGCGAGCGGTATATTGCGCCAGCGCCCTGCCCTTTCCGGGCGCGCGGCCGGCCTGGCGCGACAGGTTCGGTACATAGGCAGCCCTCGCGGGGCCGCCACGACGCGAGGGAGCGAGCCGATGGCCAGCGTCCGCTATTTCGTGACTGATGTCGACGAAGCCGTGCGCTTCTATGTCGACAGGCTCGGTTTCACGCTGGGACAGCAATTCGGCCCGGCCATGGCGATCCTCACGCGAGGCGACCTGACGCTCTGGCTCGCGGGTCCCGGGGCATCCGCTTCACGGCCGATGCCGGACGGGCACAAGCCTATTCCCGGCGGTTGGAACCGCTTCGTCCTCGAGGTGGAAGATCTCGCAGGGTTCGTGGAGGCACTGCACCGCAAGAGCGTACCTTTCCGCAACGAGATCGTGGTCGGCCCCGGTGGCAAGCAGATCCTATGCGAGGACCCGTCGGGTAATGTGATCGAGCTGTTCGAACCCGCCTGATCGTTGCGGCACATGACTGAGCGGCAGCGCAGCTTGCGCCGCCCCCAAAAAGAGAAAACGGGAGGGCTTACGCCCTCCCGCTGTCGTCATCGATTGTCGGTCTGCGCGCGGACGGCGAGCCGCCCCTGCCGCGAGATCCGGTAAGGGCCGCCCTGGCGCGACTCGATCAGGTGTTTTCGCCTGAGCCCGCCGAAGATGGCGAGCGTGCAATCCCTCAGGATGTAGCCTTCATGGGTGAAGCAGTCGATGTGATGAATGCGGCCGTTTTCGCCGCGAAGATGGCGGATTTGTCCGCCACGGGCCAGCACGTGCAGCACGCGCTGCTCGCCCCGCGAAATGTTCATGTTGGTAGAGCCTGTGCATGGAACCATGACAAGCGCAGCGGTGAAGGCGGACCTCGAGCATGTTCCGCAAAAGTGGGAACCACTTTTGCGACGAGAACTTGCTCTACTTTGAGTCTGCGCGAATTCTTCTCGTTCGACCGGTCCGGTCGAACGGAAAGCGCGCTGGGCCTCGTCTTTCACCCAGCGCTGGATCAGGTCTCGCCTCAGCGAAACCTCACCGGGTTCCCACAGTCTCCGACATAAAACCCTCTTGCACCTCGCGCGGACGCATTCGCGTCCGGGGTGGAGGCGTTTAAGCGAGCGCCCGCGCCACGTCAATGATCGGGCGTGTTCAGTCAAAGCCGGTTTCGCAGCCGCCCCCGGATGCGCTATGGAGCCGGCATGTCGACCGATGATTTCCTCGCCCGCTTCGGCGCCGCCGGCCAGCGCCAGCCCGATCCCGTCGCCGCCGCCCAGCAGGCGATGCGCAACCCGCTGCCCAAACGCTTCTATGAGAAAGCCGAGGCGCTGGAGCGCGACGGCCTGTTCCATGTCGCGCTCGACGGTCGCACCGCCCGCACGCCGGCCCGCAAGCCGCTCGCCGTCGCCTCGCGTACCGTTGCCGACGCGCTCGCGGAGGAATGGCAGGCTCAAAAGGAGCTGATCGATCCGGCCCGCATGCCGCTGACTCGGCTGGTCAACTCGGCGCTCGACGGCGTCGCCGATCAGGACGAAGCGGTCCGCGCCGAGATCGTCCGCTATGCCGGCAGCGACGCGCTCTGCTACCGCGCCGGCGAGCCGGAAGCGCTGGTCGAGCGGCAGGATGAGGTCTGGAATCCGCTCATAGCCGCGCTGGAAGAACGCCTCGGCGGCCGCTTCATGATGGCGCAAGGCGTGGTCTTCGCCGAACAGCCACAAGCCGTGCTCGACGCGGTGGCGAGACGCGTCGCTGCGATCCATTCCCCGGTCGCGCTCGCCGGCGCCCACAACGTCATGACCCTGACCGGTTCGACCATCCTGATGCTCGCCCTCGCCGAGGGTCTGATCGACGCCGAGGCGGCCTGGGCCGCCGCCCATCTCGACGAGGATTACCAGATCGGCATCTGGGGGCAGGACGAGGAAGCAGCAGAGCGCCGCGCCATCCGCCGCAAGGAGTATGACGCCGCTGTGCTGCTGCTGATGAAAGGCTAGAGGCGATGATGCCGGGCGCGCCCAAGGCCGACAACCCGGCCGACTATGTCGCCCAGCTCGATGGCTGGCGGCTGGCGACAGTCGAGGCGTTGCGCGCCGCGGTGAAGGCCGCCGCCCCGCTCGAGGAGCGGATCAAGTGGACGCATCTGGTCTACTTTTCGAACGGTCCGGTGCTGCTGATCCGGGCCGAGGCCGAGCGCGTGCTGTTCGGCTTCTGGCGCGGCAAGCGGTTGCGTGAGATCGAGCCCAGGCTGAAGTCCGGCGGCAAGTTCGAGCTCGCCACCATGGTCCTGCGCGAGGGCGACGCCGTCGATCCGGCGATTGCCGCCGAGCTGGTGCGTGCCGCGGTCGCGCTCAACCGCGAGCTCGGCGACCCCAGCAAGCCGAGCGGGTGATCACGCTGCCGGCGGCGGTTCGGTCATGATCCGGTCGATCAACCCCCATTCCAGCGCTTCCTCGGCGCTCATGAAGCGATCCCGGTCGAGCGCGCGCTCGACCTCCTCCTCGCTGCGCCCGCAATGCTCGGCATAGAGCCTGATCATGCGCCGCTTCGTCTTCTGGATCTCCTCGGCATGGATCAGGATGTCCGAGGCCTGGCCCTGAGCCCCACCCAGCGGCTGGTGGACGTGCAGGCTGGCATTGGGCAGCGCCGCGCGTTCACCCGGCTCGCCCGCCATCAGCAGGAATGAGCCCATCGACCGGGCCGTGCCCATGCAGAGCGTATGCACCGGCGAGCGGATGTAGCGCATCGTGTCGTAGATCGCGAAGCCGCTGGTGACCACGCCGCCAGGCGAGTTGATGTAGAAATGGATCGGTCGTTTCGGATTCTCGGCCTCGAGAAAGAGCAGCTGGGCGCAGATCAGCGACGCCGAGCCGTCATTGACCTCCCCGCTGAGGAAGACGATCCGCTCGCGCAGCAGGCGCGAATAGATGTCGAAGGAGCGTTCCCCGCGAGTCGACTGTTCGACGACCATAGGGACGAGCTGCATCGTGCCGTGCATCGACGACCTCCTCTGTTCGGGACTGTTGGTGACTAGGCTTGTGGGCTAGGCCCGCGCCGTCAGGCGGCGCGCAGCATGAGCGGCTGGTTGCTGTTCGCAGGCGACGGCAGCTGACCCAGCCTTGCATCCGTCAACTGGTGGATGATGCGCAGCTCCGTGCCATCGGCATTCGGCGTGAGCTGGAAGGTCACGACGCTTTCCAGGAAAGGCGGTTCCTCGTCCCTCAGCCGGTAGCGGACCTCCTCCCCCGGCACGGAAGAGAGCGTCTCGACCTCGGCCGGCAGCCATCTCTCGCGGAAAGCTGGAATGCTGAGCGCCCGCCAGACCTTCTTGGGAGGAGCATCCAGTTGATATTCGAAGACCAGCTGCTTCGTCCGATCCTGTGTCTCGATCTCGCTCATTGGTCCATGTCCCGCAGCAGATCCTTGAGAGCATCGACGCGCGCCGGCCAGTAGGCGCGGTATTTCGCCAGCCATTGCGCGATCAAGGCGAGTCCGTCCGGGTCGACCTCGTAATTCACGAAGCGTCCCTGCCGCTCCTTCCGCACCAGCCGCGCAGTGCGCAGCACCGCAAGGTGTTGCGACATTGCCGGCTGGCTGATCGCCATGCCCATACGCAGGGCGCTGGCGTTCATCCCACCTGCCGCGAGCTTCTCGAAGATCGCCCGGCGGGTCGGGTCGGCCAGCGCCTTGAAGATGTCCTGCTCCATGCACAACACATAAGCATACACTTATTTGACTCGCAAGCCCGCACAGCAGCCGCAGTGAGCAGGTCGCGCGCACGATCGCACCCGGCCTTGCACCAAAGCGGGAGGCGCGCCCGATGGACAGCCACGCCTTCCGCCCTTAAGCCGGATAGCGGATTTTGACAGGCTTCCGGGGGCTCCATGAAGGACATTCTCGAACAGCTCGAAGACCGTCGTGCCGGGGCCCGGCAGGGCGGCGGCGAGCGTCGCATCGAGGCGCAGCACAAGCGCGGCAAGCTGACCGCGCGCGAGCGCGTCGAACTCCTGCTCGATCGCGACTCCTTCGAGGAGTTCGACATGTTCGTGCAGCATCGCTGCGTCGATTTCGGCATGGAGAAGGGCGAGAAGATCCCCGGCGACGGCGTCGTCACCGGCTGGGGCACGGTCAACGGCCGCACCGTCTTCGTCTTCTCCAAGGATTTCACCGTCTTCGGCGGCTCGCTCTCCGAGACCCATGCGCAGAAGATCACCAAGATCCAGGACATGGCGCTGAAGATGCGCGCGCCCATCGTCGGCATCTTCGACGCCGGCGGCGCCCGCATCCAGGAGGGCGTGGCAGCGCTCGGCGGCTATGGCGAGGTCTTCAAGCGCAATGTCGCAGCCTCGGGCGTGATCCCGCAGATTTCGGTGATCATGGGCCCCTGCGCCGGTGGCGACGTCTATTCGCCGGCGATGACCGATTTCATCTTCATGGTCCGCGACACCAGCTACATGTTCGTGACCGGCCCGGAGGTGGTGAAGACCGTCACCAACGAGACCGTGACCTCCGAGGAGCTCGGCGGCGCCAAGGTCCATACTTCGAAGTCCTCGGTCGCCGACGGTTCCTTCGAGAACGATGTCGAGGCGCTGCTGCAGGTGCGCCGCCTGATCGACTTCCTGCCGGCCAACAACACCGTCGGCGTGCCGGAATGGCCCTCCTTCGACGTGCCCGACCGGGTCGACATGAGCCTCGACACGCTGGTGCCGGACAATCCGAACAAGCCCTACAACATCAAGGAACTGATCCTGAAGGTCGTCGACGAGGGCGATTTCTTCGAGATTCAGCAGGCTTATGCCGGCAACATCGTCACCGGCTTCGCCCGGATCGAGGGCCGCACCGTCGGCATCGTCGCCAACCAGCCGATGGTGCTGGCCGGCGTGCTCGACTCAGACGCCAGCCGCAAGGCGGCCCGCTTCGTGCGCTATTGCGATGCCTTCGAGATTCCGATCGTCACCTTGGTCGATGTTCCCGGCTTCCTGCCGGGCACCGCGCAGGAATATGGCGGCCTGATCAAGCACGGAGCCAAGCTGCTCTTCGCCTACAGTGAATGCACCGTGCCGCTGGTCACGATCATCACCCGCAAGGCCTTCGGCGGCGCCTATGACGTCATGGCCTCGAAGCATATCGGCGCCGACGTCAACTATGCCTGGCCGACGGCGCAGATCGCGGTGATGGGCGCCAAGGGCGCGGTCGAGATCATTTTCCGCGGCATGGACGCGGATGGCATCGCCGCCAAGACGAAAGAATACGAGGACCGCTTCATGTCCCCCTTCGTCGCGGCCGAGCGCGGCTATGTCGACGAGGTGATCATGCCGCACTCGACGAGGCGGCGGGTCGCCCGCGCGCTGGCGATGCTGCGCACCAAGAGCGTCGAGCGACCCTGGCGCAAGCACGACAATATCCCGCTCTGAACCGCATTTCCGTCATTGCGAGCACAGCGAAGCAATCCAGGGGCGGCAGAGCTCGATGGCTCCCTGGATTGCTTCGCCGCTGCGCTCCTCGCAATGACGGTTCAATCTAATCAAGTATCTCGCCTGACGCCGAGCCCCCATCACATCAGTCCCGGCAATTCGGCCGCCAGCGCGTCGATCGCAAAGCGGATTTTCGGCGGCAGATGTGGTGTCTGCAGCCAGAGCGCATGCACGTCATAGGGCAGCCGCCCCTCGCCCGGCAGCAATTCGACGAGCGCGCCGGCCTGCAGCCGCTCGCGCACGAGCCAGGATGGCAGCCATGCGAGGCCCATGCCGAGCGCAGCTGCATCGGCGATCGCCTCCAGATCGTCGAGCCGCAGCCGATGGCGTGGCATGACCTCCACTGGGCTCCCATCCTCGCGCGGGAACAGCCAGGGGCGGACGCGCCCGGAGCGGCGATAGACCACCGCGTCATGGCCCTCCAGCTCTTCGATCTGCTGCGGCGCTCCGCGGGCGTCGAGATAGGACGGCGCGGCACAGACGATCATGTGCTGACGTGCGACGCGGCGCATCACGAGGTTCGTCGCATCCTGGAGTTCGCCGGTGCGGATGGCAAGGTCGTGCCCGCCTTCGACGAGGTCGACGAAGCCGTCGGCGAAGGCAAGGTCGAGCTCCAGCAGGGGATGGCGCCGGGCAAGATCGAGCAGGATCGGCATCACACACCGCCGGCCGAACAGCACCGGCAGCGCCACCCTTAGCTTGCCGCGCGGCTCGCCCAATTGATCGGCGGCAAGCGCATCGGCCGCCTCGGCCTCGGCGAGAACGGTCCGGCAGCGCTCGTAATAGGCGCGGCCGAACTCGGTCAGGCTCTGCCGCCGCGTCGTGCGATTGAGCAGGCGCACACCAAGGCGCTCCTCCAGGAAGCGGACGTGCTTGCCGACCATCGGCGCTGAGAGGTCGAGCGCCGCTGCGGCCGCGGCGAAGGAGCCAAGATCGGCCGCCCGAACGAACACGGCCATGCTGGTGAGGCGATCCGTCATTCGAAATCAATAGTTCTGATTATCGATCATAGGCCGCAGTTTATCGCGGAATGAACCGCCGCCATAGCTCATTCACTCACCTTGATTTGGATTTAAAGCATGGCACGCATCGTCCGCTTTCACCGCCATGGCGGCCCCGAGGTCCTGACCATCGAGGACATCGCGGTCGCGCCTCCCGGCCCCGGCGAAGTCCAGATCCGGACCAGGGCGCTCGGGCTCAACCGGGCCGAAGCCCTGTTCCGCTCGGAGAGCTATATCGAGCAGGCGCGCTTTCCCTCCGGCATCGGCCTCGAAGCCGCCGGCCTGGTCGAGAGCCTCGGCGGCGCTGTCGAAGGCTTCTCGCCCGGCGATGCCGTCAGCCTGGTGCCGCCGCGCTCGATGGTGCGCTGGCCGGTGCATGGCGAGCTCGTCACCGTTCCCGCCGAACTCGCAATCAAGCACCCACCGACGCTCGGCTGGGAGGCGGCCGCGGCCAGCTGGATGCAATATCTCACCGCCTATGGCGCGCTCATCGACATCGCCCGCCTCGGCCGCGGCGAGTTCGTAGTCATTACAGCGGCGTCGAGCAGCGTCGGCCTCGCCGCGATCCAGATCGCCAACCGGATCGGCGCGATCCCGATCGCGGTGACGCGGACCACGCGCAAGGCGCAGGCGCTACGCGAAGCCGGTGCAGCCCATGTCGTCGCATCGAGCGAAGAAGACGTGGAAGCCAGGCTGAAGGGCATCGCCGGCGAGAGCAGCATCAGGGTGGTGTTCGACGCTGTCGGCGGCCCGGCCTTCCTGCCGCTGACCGCTGCGATGGCGCGCGGCGGCCTGCTGATCAACTATGGCGGCCAGAGCCCCGAGGCGACGCCCTTCCCGCTTTTCAACGTGCTGAGCAAGAGCCTGACGCTGCGTGGCTACCTCGTCCACGAGATCACCGGCGATCCCGAACGTCTCGCAACCGCCAAGGCCTTCATCCTGGGCGGTCTGGGCGATGGCTCGTTGAAGCCGATCATCGCCCGGAGTTTCCCATTCGAGCAGATCGTCGCGGCACACCGCTACCTCGAATCGAACGAACAGTTCGGCAAGGTCGTGCTGACGCTGTGACGACGCGGTCCGCGCTGCTCAGGCCCAGCGCTTGAATACCGCGCTCGCATTCACGCCACCAAAGCCGAAGCCGTTCGAGATCGCGTGCTCCATCGCGAGGGGCCGGGCCACCTTCGCGACGAGGTCGAGCCCGGCCGCATCGTCGTCCGGGTTCTCGAGGTTGAGCGTCGGCGGTGCGATCTGGTCGCGCAGCGCGAGGATGGTGAAGACCGCCTCGAGCCCGCCGGCGGCACCGAGCAGATGGCCGGTCGTCGCCTTCGTCGCGCTGATCGCGATGCCACCCTGATCTCCGAACACGGCCCTGATCGCGGCTAGCTCTCCGCGGTCGCCAACCGGTGTCGAGGTCGAATGGGCGTTGAGGTGGCTGATATCGCCAGGCTTCAAGCCCGCCTGCTTCAGCGCCGTCTCCATCGCCCGGCGCGCGCCCGAGCCATCCTCTGGGCCGGAGGTGATGTGATAGGCGTCGGCGCTGGTGCCGTAGCCGGTCAATTCGGCGAGGATCGTCGCGCCGCGCGCCTGCGCATGCTCGAGCGCCTCGATTACCAGGAGCCCCGCGCCCTCGCCCATGACGAAGCCGTCGCGATCGCGGTCGAACGGGCGCGAAGCCTTCTCCGGCTCGTCATTGAAGCCGGTCGAAAGCGCGCGCGCCGCCGCAAAGCCGCCGAGCGCGACGAGATCGACGCAGGCCTCGCTGCCGCCGCAGAGCGCGATGTCGGCTTCGCCGGCCCGGATCATCCGCGCCGCATCGCCGATCGCCTGCACGCCGGCGGCGCAGGCGGTGACCGGCGCGCCCATCGGACCCTTGAGGCCGTGCTCGATCGAGACCTGGCCGGCGGCGAGATTGACCAAGAAGGATGGAATGGTGAACGGCGAGAGCCGGCGCACGCCACGCTGGTCGGTGGTCCGCACTGCCTCGGCGATCGCAGGAAAGCCGCCGATGCCCGAGGCGATCACCGTCGCGGTGCGCTCGCGCTCGGCCTCGCTCTGCGGCTGCCAGCCGGCCTGCGCCAGCGCCTCCTTGGCGGCGACCAGCGCGAACTGGATGAAGCGATCCATCTTGCGCTGATCCTTCGGCGCGATCGCGACATCGGGATCGAAGCCGCCCTCATTGTCCTCCGCCTTGCTCGGCACGACGCCGGCGACCTTGGCCGGCAAGGTCTCGGCGATCGCGTCGGGCAGGCGGCGCAGGCCCGAGCGGCCGGCAAGCAGGCGCTGCCAGGCGAGCTCGGCCCCGCAGCCCAGGGGCGAGACGACGCCCAGTCCGGTGACGACGATACGACGCATGGAAAGCTCCTAGTTCGACCTGGCTTGGGTGGCTGCGTGGCGCGCAGCGAGGCGCTCGCGCAGCTCGGTACTCGCGCGCGGCCCGGCAATGACGGTAGCACCTTCTGCGGTGACCGGTTGCAAAGTCACCGCGTCGACGACGATCGGCACGATCGGTCGCTGTGTCTCGCGTTCAGCAAGCAGCAGCGAGGCGCCTTCGGGCGCGAGGTGCCGGTTGGCGTAGCCGATCAGCGCCACGACGACCGGAAAGAAATCCCTGCCCTTGTCGGTCAGGACATATTCATAGCGCTTCGGCCGCTCGCTATAGAGCCGTCGCTCGAACAAGCCGCTCTGGGTGAGATGCTTCAGCCGGCGCGCCAGCATGTTCGGCGCAATGCCGAGGCTGCGCTCGAACTCGTCGAAGCGGGAGAGCCCCTGCAGCGCATCGCGCAGGATCAGGATGCTCCACCACTCGCCGACGGTCTCGACCGCGCGGGCGCAGGGACATTCGGCAAGCGGGGCGAGCTTGGGCTGCATGGCCCAGTCCCGCTACCGCAGTCACTTTTATTTTGCAAGCAACTACCAGGCGACGGCCTAGCTTACCGCGCGCCGCTGGTATTCCTCGCAGGCGTCCCCGCGCCGGTCAAAGCGCTCGACAATAGCGCCGCAGCGCCGGCGAGCCCATCGCCACCGCCGGTGACGACCGTGTTCGGCACCAGACGGCCGACCAGGTTCACCAGCTCCGGCTTCTTTTCCAGCGTCGCCAGCACCTTCTCCAGCGCCTGCAGATAGGCGACGCGATCCTGGCCGAGGACATTGGCCTGCGCGTTCTGGCCCTTGGCCAGCTCTTCCAGATAGCCGCGCTCGGCCTGCCCCAGAAGCTGGCGCTCCTTCTGGCGCTGCTCGGCGACCTGGACGCCGATCTGCGCGGCGACGAATTCACGCTGCTGGTCGGCACGGGCGCGGGCCGCCTCGGTGTCGAGGCGGACCTTCTGCGCCTCGGTCTCGCGGGAATAGGCGCGCGAGAGCTGCTCGGCGAGTTGCTCGCGCAGGCGCGAGACCAGCAGTTCCGGCGGAATCGACGGCTCGCCCATCCGGACTTCCTTGATCTCGATGCCGGCCTTGCGCCCTTCGATCCGGATCTGCTGCTCGATCGTGCTTTCGAGCGCATCGCGATTGTCGATCAGGTCGAGCACGCGGGTCGGCCGGGTCTGGAACTGGCCGGGCGCGAGCTCGCCGGCGGCGTTGCGGACCGGCACCCGGATCGAGGATCCCGCGACGTTGCGGACGATCGAGCGGATCGTCGGCGTCAGGATGCGGTCCTCGATCTGCTCCAACCCGCCGACGCCGCCGACCACGACTGGGGCGTTCTCCGGTGGCACCTGGACGACGACGCGCAGCTCGACCGGGATGTCCCAGCCCTCGATCTTGACGAAGATCGCCTCGTCGGCCGCGCCCTTCGGCGTCGGTTGTTCGACGAAGCGCTCGACCTGGCGGATGCGGCCCTGATCGTCGACGGCGAGATCGATGATGCGCTTGCGGAAACCGCCGCGATACTCCCAGGTCTGCACGCGGGTATCGACCTGCGTCATCTCATAGGCCTGATGGTTGAGATAGTACGCCCCTGGCAACAGCACGCTGCGCCAGATGCCGACGCAACCCATCGGCACGACCGGCACGACGATCGCGTCGGACGTATCGGCTGTCTGCACCTTCTCCTCACGGCAGGCAACGCCGGGCGCGGCGACGTTCGACTTGATCACCCCGACGAAGCCGGCCGGCACGATGCTGGCCACCGTGCGGTTGTTGATCTCGACATCGAAGAGATAGCGGTTGAGCCGGTAGACGCCCGGCTTCAGCACAGTCTCCTGCGCGCCGCGCAGGCCTCCCGAGGTCAGGAAGGTACGCGCGTCGAGCATGCCGGCGACCTTGTCGTCGGGAATTGCCGGCGCCATGAACACGCCTGATGGCAAAGCGAGGCCGTCCTTGGCGACGAGCCGGCCATAGCTGCCGTTCGGTATGGTGACGAGATCGAGCTGCTCGACCTGGTTGAGCACGTTGACGAAGGGGATGAAGTGGAAGCCGGGCCCGAGCAGGTCGGCCTGCGGTCCCTTCTGGCCATCGATCGCGATGATCTTGCCGGTCGGCAGGTCGGAGCCGCCATAGATGCGCTTGAGATGCCCCGCCTCGTTGGGGCCGACCACGACATAGGAGGTGGACGCGAACAGGAAGACGGCGATCAGCACGGCGGCGATCGCAGCCATGTTGAAGCCGGTGCGGCGCTTCAGTGAAGCTCCTTCCCGCTCGGCGATAACGGCGTTCGGGTCGCCGCGGCGCGCCAGCAGACCGAAGATCACGGCGAGCAGGACTGCCAAAAGCGTCAGGATCAGGATCAGCATGGCGCAATCGGCTTCCTAGCGATGGGATCGGCAAGGGACCGTTCGCTTGACGCTTAGTCAAGCGGATTCGCGTGCTTAGCCGGCACCGGACAACTCCTCCGATCGAGCGATCAATCCAGCGTGCTCCTGAATCGCATCAGCGCGATGCCGGCATAAAGCGGCACGAAGGCGGAGAGGTAGATGACCTCCGTGCCGATATCGCCAAGGTCCGCGCCCTTCAGCATGATCGCGCGCACCACGCGCAGGAAATGCGTCAGCGGGAAGATCTCCCCGAGCCACTGCGCCCAGAGTGGCATGCCGGCATAGGGGAACATGAAGCCTGACAATAGCAGCGAAGGCAGAAAGAAGAAAAAGGTCAGTTGCATCGCCTGGAGCTGCGTGCGCGCCATGGTCGAGATCGTGTAGCCGAGCAGCACCAGCGCCAGCACGAAGATCAGGACGCAGGTCAAGAGCAGCGCGAGGCTGCCGAGGAAGGGCACGCCGAACAGCAGCTTCGCTGCGCTCAGGACCACCGCGACCTGGACGCTGCCAACCGCGAGATAGGGCAAGACCTTGCCGAGCATGATCTCGCCCGGCGTCGCCGGCATGGCGAGCAGGTTCTCCATGGTGCCGCGCTCGATCTCGCGGGTCAGCGCCATCGCCGTCATCATCACCATGGTCATCTGCAGGATGACGCCGAGCAGGCCCGGTACGATATTGTACTGGGTGATCCCCTCCGGATTGTAGCGCCGGTGCACCACGAAGGAGAGCGCGCTCTCGCTCTGCTCGCGCTTCAGCTCCTCGGTGCCGAGCGCCCGCGTCAGCGCCCGGCTGGCGATGGTCTGCAGCGCGCCGACCGCGTTGCTGGACGCCGCTGGATCGGTCGCATCGGCCTCGACCAGGATGCGCGGCTCGTCGCCGCGCTCGACGCGCATGCCGAAATCGCTGGGGATGGTGACGAGGAAGGAGACCGCGCCGCGTGCCATCAGGCTCTCGGCCTCGGCCGCGCTCTCCGGCCGCTTGCCGAAGCGGTAATAGCCGGAGACCTCGAGCGCCGCGACGACCGAGCGGGTATAGCGGTCCTGCCCCAGCGCCAGAACCGCCGCCGGCAAGCCCTTGGGATCGTTGTTGATGGCATAGCCGAACAGCAGGAGCTGGACGATCGGCACCACCAGCATCATCGTGAAAGTGATGCGGTCGCGCCGCATCTGCACGAACTCCTTGGCCAGTACGGCCCCCAGCCGGCCTGCAGACAAAAGGGCGATCGCGCTCATGCCGCTCTCCCCTCGGCTTGGGCCTTCGCCATGAACTGGATGAAGACGTCTTCGAGGCTGGTCGTGTCCGGCTCGATACGAAGGCCGGGGCGGTTCTTGAGCGGCGCCAGCGCCTGCTCCAGCTTCTCCTTGTCGGTGCCGACGACATGCAGCGTCGTCCCGAAGGGCGCGACCTGCTCGACGCCGTCGGTCTTGGCGAGGTCGGCGATCTCGGCCGGCTTCAGTGCGCCATGGACGACATAGGTCGAGAGACCCGAGCCCTGGACGACTTCCTCAACAGTCCCGGTCGCCAGCATCTTGCCATAGGCGATGTAGCCGATGCGGTGGCAGCGCTCGGCCTCGTCCATGTAATGGGTCGAGACCAGCACGGTCAGCCCATCGCCGGCGAGCCGGTGGATCTCGTCCCAGAACTCGCGCCGCGCCTTGGGATCGACGCCGGCGGTCGGCTCGTCGAGCAGCAGCAGTCTGGGCTGGTGCATGATGCAGGCGGCGAGCGCGAGCCGCTGCTTCCAGCCGCCCGAGAGCGTGCCGGCGAGCTGGTCCTTGCGCGAGGTCAGGCCGAGATTGTCGAGCGTGCGCGCCACGGCCTCGTCGACCGGCTTCAGGGCATAGAGCCGGGCGACGAAGGTGAGGTTCTCCTCGATCGTCAAATCCTCGTAGAACGAGAACTTCTGGGTCATGTAGCCGACCTGGAGCTTGATCTGCGCACTCTGCGTGCGGACATCCAGGCCTAGCACGGTGCCCTCACCGGCATCGGGCGTGAGCAAACCGCAGATCAGCCGGATCGTCGTGGTCTTGCCGGAGCCGTTCGGCCCGAGGAAGCCGACGATCTCGCCCCGCCGAACCGTCAGGTCGACATTGTCGACCACGGTGCGCTTGCCGAAGCGCTTGGTCATCCCGCGCACATCGATGACGTTGCCGTCGCTCACCGCCGCCCCCGCAGCATGACGTCGACGATCTGGCCGGGCTGGAGCCGCGCCGCCGGGCCGCCTTCGGGCCGCGCCTCGACGAGATAGACCAGCTTCTGGCGGGTCTCGGTCGAATAGATCACCGGCGGGGTGAATTCCGGCTCCTGCGAGACATAGGAGACGGTGGCGGAAAGCCCCTGCGGACAGCCCGAGCAGCGTACGTCGAGCCGGGTGCCGACGGTGGTGCCGAAGAGCAGCGCCTCCGGGACATAGAGCATCAGCTTGACCGCGCCGTCGGGCAGGATGGTCAGCGCCGGCGCCGATGGTCCGGCGAGCTCGCCGGGATGACGGATGAGATCGGTGACGATGCCGGCTGCCGGTGCCATCAGCTTGCGCTGGCCGAGCCGCCAGTTGGCCTGGTCGAGCGCGGCCTGCGCCTGCGCCACCTGGTTGCGCATCGCCCTGATCTCCGCCTCGCGCGCCGCCAACCGGGCGACCTCGAGATTGGCGGCAGTCTCGCGCACCCGTGACGTGGCGACGTCGCGCGCCGTCTGGGCCTGATCGAGATCGGCCTGGGTCGAGACGCCGCGGCGGAACAGGTCCTGCCGGCGCTCCAGCGCCCGCTCGGCCTCGCGCTCCTGCGCCTTGGCCGAGACAGCCGTCGCCTCGATCACTGCGATCTCTTCCGGCCGCTTGCCGCTGAGCAGGTTGGTGAGCTGCGCCTGCGCCTGGACCAGTCGCGCCTCGCTCTCGGCCGCGGCATTGCGGGCATCGTCCGCCTGCAGTTCGGCGAGCAGCGCGCCGGGCGCGACACGCTCGCCGCGACGGACCGCGACACTCTCGATCCGCGCCGTATCGATCGGCCCGATCCGGACATACTCGCCCTCGACATAGCCGACGACGCGGGTCGAGGGCGGGGCGCAGACGCTGAGCGAGGCGGCAATGGCGAAGGAGCAGATGAAGTCGAGGATCATGACGCCTCTCCCCTGCAGGCGAGGATGCTGGCGCGAACCGAGCGCCTGATGGTTTCAGCGATCGCGCGTGCTTGTTCGGGGCCGATCCTGTCCCAGCCCATGCGCCGGGTCACCGCCGGCCGGGCAATGCGGAAATAGACGAGTTGGCCGATCGCAGCGAAGACGGCGAGCCGCGTCGCCGGCGCCTCCGGCTCCATGCCGGTCGCCGCCGCCCAGACCTGGCAGACTCGCCGATGCACCGGCTCGAACAGCCCGCCATAGATCGTGTCGAACGCCGGACTCGGCGTGAACATCTCGCGCACGACGAAGCGGGCGATCATCTCGCTCTCCGGCGCCGTCGTCAGGAAGGCGATCATGCGGTCGATCAACGCGAGCAAATGTTCGGTCGCGACGTCGCGATCGGCCGCAATCGGGGCAGTCGGCTCCCCGCCCATCAGCACTGCCTGCATCCGGGCGATGATCGCCTCGGCACAGGCCTTCCTCAGCCCGTCCTTGCCGCCGAAATGATAGGCGATGCCGGCGCTGTTGACCTTCGCCGCCTGAGCGATCTCGCGCGTCGAGGTCGCGTCGAAGCCGTTGCGGCCGAACAGGTCGAGCCCGGCCCGGATCAGCGCCTGCCGGGTGCCTTCGGCGTCCTTGAGGATGGAAGTGCGTGCCATGACGAAAACCAATAGCACGGCGTTACGATTAAATCAATCGATTGATTGAATCTAAGCGCTGGAGCCCGCGCGCTTGGCCGCATGACTCTCAAGCCGCAAAGTGCCTGTCACCAACACGCGTATTCTGTCACCGCGGCGCGTCCAGTTTGTCACTGGCGCGGATCACCTCCGAGGCCTCACCGATGTCGCGAACCGCATCGGTGAGCTCGGCGCGAATGGCAATGGCCGCCTCGATATCCGCCGCCGCGGCGCCGACAACGCCGCTCGTTGCGTCGGTTTCGCGACGAATCTGGCCGACACTGTCTGCGAGGCGGCGGGAGCATATCTCGACGGACGAGATATCCTCGCTGGCGTAAGCAACGCGCGAGACGGCACTGGTCAGAGAACCATGCGTCGCCTCCGCAATGGTACGCAGCATGACGGCTGCCTCGGTCATGCGTTCCGCCGAGTTCATGAAGGCGTTCATGATGTCGCCCACCTCATCGCGGAAGCCGCGCGCACGTGCCTCAGCAGACTCCCTGCGGTCCTCGTCGCGGGCAGTCAGATGGACTGCGAATGCTGCCGCTGTTAGCGGTCGGCTCAGAGGGCTGTTTGATCCACAAGGAAAACGGATCCGGAATTTTTGGTAAATCGCAATTTCAGCACGTAGTTACCAGTAACTATGTAAAATTGCGCGTTCTCCTGCAATATTCCATTGATCGACAACTCTCTGCTGCGCTGCGATACCCCATCGTCAAGCTTCAAATCGAGCCGCAAGGCCGGGCGACGATTCCTGGCGTCAACTGCTGTAACGGCAAGGCTGCGCATGTTCATCCGGATTTTGGATTGCATACGGACCGACCATGATCCCAAGCTCGTTCTTCTGGCGGTCCTCGTCTCGCTCGTCTCGGGGTTCACCGTTTTTGCCATTCTCGACCACGCCCGCGCGCAACAAGGTGGGGCGCGGCATGGCTGGTCGCTCATAGCGGCCTGCGTTGCAGGTGGCGGCATATGGTCCACCCATTTTGTCGCGATGCTCGGCTTCGCCCCCGCGACTGCCGTCAGCTACGACATCACGCTGACGCTCGCCTCCGCGCTGCTGAGCATCGTGATCGCCGGCATCTCCATGCCCCTCTTGATATCGACGGCTCTCCCATGCGCCCTCGTCGGCGCTGTCGTACTCAGCGCGGCCATTGCTGCCATGCACTTCACCGGCATGCGAGCGCTGCTGTTCGCGGGCACGTTCGCTTGGGAACCTGCTCTGGTCGCGCTTTCCGTGAGCTCCGCTGGCCTGTTGGTCAGCGCCGCCATCTTCATCGAACGTCTCGCCAACAGGCGGAGGCACAGACTGGTCGCCGCAACGCTATTTGGCGCGGCCGTCTGCTGCCTCCATTTCACCGCGATGGCCGCCGCCGTTGTCAAGACGGACCCGACCCTCGCCGTTTCGGACGAAGGCCTGTCGGAGTTTCTGCTTGGGCTTTCGGTCGCCTTCGTGGCGTCGGTGATCGTGGCTCTCAGTCTGGTGGCGATCGTCTTCGACAAGCGCGCTCACAGGGCGTCCGCCGATGCGGACCAGATGCGAAACATCATCGAGGCGGCACAGACCAGCATCGTCGTATGCGAGAACCAGAAAGTGATCGCAACAAACCGGACCTTCGAGCAACTGGTCGGCCTCGATCAGGCGGAGATCGAAGGGACCCCCCTGACGGATTTTATCGCCAAACCTGCACTGACCAACGACCGCAGCAATAACTGCCTCAGGGGAGTTGAGGCGCAGTTAGTGACGGCCACCGGCGCCCTCATCGATGTTGCGCTGAGCGCCACGCCGATCCTGTCCAGCGGCGCCCCGCGACTATTGGTCGAGATCCGCGACATCCGCGTGGAGAAGGCCGCGCGCGAGCACATGACCTATCTTGCAAACCACGACGCACTGACGGGCTTACCGAATCTTCGGCTGTTCCGCAGCGAACTTCGAAGGGCCATCGACATCGCCGCCGCGTCCAGTGACGAGTTCGGTCTCCTGTGGCTCGACCTCGACCATTTCAAGAGCGTGAACGATACCTATGGGCACGCCGTGGGCGATGTTCTCCTCCGCTCGGTCGCCGGGCGGTTCCGTTCGCTCCTGGGAGAGCGGCACCTATTGGCCCGGGTAGGTGGCGATGAATTCGTGGTCTTGTGCCGGCCCGGGCAAAAAAGCTCCGACCCGGCGGCCCTGGCCCTGCGGCTGCTGGAGGCGATGGTCGAACCGGTCCCGATAAACAACAAGAAAATCGACGTTGCCTTGTCGATCGGTCTGGCGGTTTTTCCGCACGACGCGGATTCGCTCGATGCCCTCATGCACAAGGCTGATACAGCGCTTTACGAAGCCAAGAAGATGGGCCGCAACTGTTGGAGGCGCGCTGCCTGAATTGGTCAACATTGCTCAATATTTCGCCTCGACTTGCCCAAATAGTTGCCCATCCGGCCCTGCCTTCTAAAAAATTGTCGAATTTGAAACCATTGCGCTCGCCCAGGAGCTTGGCACGGATCTTGTTTAGGGTGCGGCGTCCCGCTGCAATGAGGCAGCGCCATTCCTGAGGCTCGATTGCGCAGCGCCGCGCGATCCAGCCAGGATCTCTCCTACATTCTGGATTTCCATGACCAAGCAGTCGCTTGTTGTGGTCGGCAACGGCATGGCGCCCGGCCGGGCGCTGGAGAAGCTGTTCGAGGCTGCCCCCGACGCCTACAAGGTGACGGTCTTCAACGCCGAGCCGCGCGTCAATTACGATCGCATCATGCTCTCGCCGGTGCTGGCGGGTGAGAAGTCCTATGAGGACATCGTCATCCATGGCGACGGCTGGTACATCAAGCACGGCGTGACCCTCTACAAGGGCCACAAGATCGTGGCGATCGACCGTGCCGCGAAGACCGTGACCTCGGAGCATGGCGAGACGGTCGCCTACGACAAGCTGATCGTCGCGACCGGCTCGAACCCGATCATGATTCCCGTGCCCGGCCATCAGCTGCCCGGCGTGTTGAGCTATCGCGATCTCGACGACGTCCACGCCATGATGGTCGCGGCCAGGCCGGGCGCGCGCGCCGTGGTGATCGGTGGCGGCCTGCTCGGGCTCGAGGCGGCGGCAGGTCTGCAGATGCAGGGCATGGACGTCACCGTGCTGCATCTGATGCCGACCCTGATGGAGCGCCAGCTCGACACCGCCGCCGGCTATCTGCTGCAGCGCTCTCTCGAAAGCCGCGGCATCCGCGTCCACTGCAAGGCCAACACGCAGGAGATCGTCGGCGAGAAGCGCGTTACCGGAGTGCGCCTCGACGACGGCACGCTCTATCCGGCCGACATCGTCGTGATGGCGGTCGGCATCCGGCCGAATGCCGGGCTCGCCGGGGAGGCCGGACTCGCCGTCAATCGCGGCATCGTCGTCTCGCCCGACATGCGCACCTCCGACCCCGACATCTTCGCGCTCGGCGAATGCGCCGAAGCCGCCGGCCAGGTCTTCGGCCTCGTTGCGCCGCTCTACGAGATGGCCGGCGTGGTGGCGAAGAACCTGCTCGGCGACGCGGCCGAGTTCCACCCGAGCGCGACGGCGACCAAGCTCAAGGTCACCGGCATCGACCTCTACTCGGCCGGCGATTTCGCCGAGGCCAAGGACCGCGAGGAGATCGTGCTGCGCGACCCGACGCGCGGCGTCTACAAGCGCCTCGTCCTCAAGGAGAACCGCATCCTCGGCGCGGTGCTGTACGGCGACGTCGCCGACGGTGCCTGGTTCTTCGACATGATCAAGCGCAGCGTCGACGTCGCGGAAATGCGCGAGACTCTGATCTACGGCCAGGGCTATCAGGGCGGCGGCGCGCTCGACCCGCTGGCGGCGGTCGCGGCGCTGCCGGACGAGGCCGAGATCTGCGGCTGCAACGGCGTCTGCAAGGGCAAGATCACCGACACGATCAGCGAGCTCGGCCTGAAGAGCCTCGACGATGTCCGCGCCCACACCAAGGCTTCGGCCTCCTGCGGCTCCTGTACCGGCCTTGTCGAGCAGGTGATCAGGCTCACCATCGGCGATGCCTACAATCCCGCCGCGGTCCAGCCGATGTGTGGCTGCACCGAGCTCGGCCATGACGATGTCCGGCGCCTGATCAAGGCCAAGCAGCTGAAGTCTATCCCGGCGGTGATGCAGGAGCTCGGCTGGAAGAGCTCCTGCGGCTGCGCCAAATGCCGGCCGGCGCTGAACTACTATCTCGTCTGCGACTGGCCGGGCGAATACGAGGACGACAGCCAGAGCCGCTACATCAACGAGCGCGTCCACGCCAATATCCAGAAGAACGGCACCTATTCGGTGGTGCCGCGCATGTTCGGCGGGCTGACTAGCGCTAAGGAACTGCGCGCCATTGCCGATGTCGTCGACAAGTTCGCGATCCCGACGGTGAAAGTCACCGGCGGGCAGCGCATCGACCTGCTCGGCATCAACAAGGAGGACCTGCCCGCCGTCTGGGCCGATCTCAACGCCGCCGGCATGATCTCGGGTGCTGCCTACGCCAAGGGCCTGCGCACGGTGAAGACCTGCGTCGGCTCGGAGTGGTGCCGCTTCGGCACCCAGGATTCGACCGGCCTCGGGGTCAAGATCGAGAAGTTCATGTGGGGCTCGTGGACGCCGGCCAAGCTCAAGATGGCGGTTTCCGGCTGCCCGCGGAACTGCGCCGAAGCGACCTGTAAGGATATCGGCGTGATCTGCGTCGACTCCGGCTACGAAATCCATTTCGCCGGTGCCGCCGGGCTCGACATCAAGGGCACCGAGGTGCTCGGCCATGCCGCGACAGAGGAGGAGACGATCGAGATCGTCGCCGCCCTGACCCAGCTCTATCGCGAGCAGGGCCGCTATCTCGAGCGCATCTACAAATGGGCCAAGCGCGTCGGCATCGACAGCGTCAAGGCGGCGATCATGGACGACACGGAGCGGCGCCGCGCCCTGTTCGAGCGCTTCGTGCTCAGCCAGAGCTATGTCCAGACCGACCCGTGGGCCGAACGCGTCGCCGGCAAGGACGCGCACGAGTTCGCGCCCTTGGCCGCCTTCGGCGCGGCGCGGCATGCCGAGTGGAGGCTGTCATGAGCGCGAGCGCGAATGATGCCGTCGTGATCGACTGGATCGCCGTCGGCAGCGCCGACGATATCCCGCTGCGCGGCGCCCGCGTTGTCACGGCGGCGAGTGGCGACATCGCCGTCTTCAAGGCGGCCGACGGCGCGATCTTCGCGCTGCGCGACCGCTGCCCGCACAAGGGCGGTCCGCTGAGCCAAGGCATCGTCCACGGCCATGGCGTGACCTGCCCACTGCACAACTGGGTAATCAGCCTGCAGACCGGCGAAGCCCAGGGCGCGGACAAGGGCTGCGTGCCAAAGATCCCGGTCCGGATCGAGGACGGCAAGGTGCTGCTGCCGGCCGCGGTGCTGGCGGCGTTCGCCGCCTGAGCGGCGCGCGGCAAGCAACACGATTCCATCGAATTCGTGCCGGCAGGTGCCGGCGCGCGACATCTCACACAAACGCCTCTGGGGAGCACTCATGGCCTATCTCGTTCCGTCCGAATTCGTGACCAAGATGGTCGACGCCGGCGAATCCAAGATCTTCATGTCGACGCGCGATACGATCATCCGAGCCTATATGGCCGGCGCCATCCTGGCCCTCGCCGCCTGGTTCTCGATCACGATCATCGTGCAGACCGGCATCCCGCTCGTCGGAGCTATCCTGTTTCCGGTCGGCTTCTGCATGCTCTATCTGTTCGGCTTCGACCTGCTGACCGGCGTGTTCGTCCTGTGCCCGCTTGCCTTGCTCGACAAGCGGCCGGGCGTGACCTTCAAGGGGGTGCTACGCAACTGGGGTCTCGTGTTTCTCGGCAACTTCGGCGGCGCCTTCACCGTCGCGGTGATGGCGGCGATCGTCACCACCTTTGGCTTCTCCAAGGAGCCCGACAAGGTCGGCGTCATGCTGGGCCACATCGGCGAAGGCCGCACGCTGGGCTACGCCTCGGCCGGCGCCGCCGGCATGCTGACGTTGTTCGTCCGCGGCATGCTCTGCAACTGGATGGTTTCGGCCGGCGTGGTCGGTGCCATGATCTCCACCACCGTCACGGGCAAGGTGCTCGCGATGTGGATGCCGATCATGCTGTTCTTCTTCATGACCTTCGAGCATTCGATCGTGAACATGTTCCTGTTCCCCTCGGGCCTGCTGCTGGGCGGGAAGTTCACATGGTTCGACTACATCTTCTGGAACGAGATCCCGACCGTGGTCGGCAATCTCGTCGGCGGCCTCGCGTTCACCGGGCTGACGCTTTACGCCACGCACATCCGCACCGCGCCGAAGCGCGCCTTCGAATGAGCACTGCGCCGGGCCTCGCCACCCTGCGGCGGGGCCCTGCCGGTATGGCAAGCGATGTCGCATAGACTGACGATCTCGGTCGGCCAGCATTCCGACAAGGGACGCAAGGAGACCAATCAGGACTTCCATGGCGCCCTGATCCCGGAGGAGCCGCTCCTCGGCCTCAAGGGCATCGCGGTCGCGCTGGCCGATGGCATCAGCAGCAGCAGCGTCAGCCGGATCGCCGCCGAATCCGCGATCAAGAGCTTCCTGACCGACTATTACTGCACCTCCGAGGCCTGGTCGGTGAAGACCTCGGCGCAACGCGTCATCGCCGCGACCAATTCCTGGCTGCACGCGCAGACACGCCGCAGCCAGTATGCCTATGAGCGGGACAAGGGCTATGTCTGCACGTTGAGTGTGCTGGTGCTGAAATCGGCCAGCGCCCATCTCTTCCATGTCGGCGATTCCAGGATCTACCGCCTGGCCGGCAACTCGCTGGAGCAGCTGACCGACGACCATCGTGTCGGTGTCTCCTCCGAGCAGAGCTATCTCGCGCGAGCGCTCGGCGCGAACCCGCAGATCGAGATCGACTACCAGAAGCTGACGCTCGCAAGGGGCGACGTCTTCATGCTGGCGACCGACGGGGTCTACGAGCATGTCGCGCCACGTTTTGTCGCCGGCACCATCGCCGGGAATGCGCAGGATCTCGACCGCGCCGCGCAACTGATCGTCGAGGAGGCCTATCGCAACGGTAGCCCGGACAATCTGACCATCCAGATCGTCCGCATCGACGACCTGTCAGAGGGCGATGCCGGCGAGGCGCTCGGGCAGCGTTCCGAACTGCCGCTGCCGCCCCTGCTGGAGGCGCGCATGCTGTTCGACGGCTACCGGATCGTCCGGCAGCTGCATGCCAGCAACCGCAGCCATATCTATCTCGCCGTCGATCTCGACGACGAGAGCCTGGTGGTGCTGAAGATCCCCTCGATCGACCTGCGCGGTGACCCGGACTATCTCAGGCGCTTCATGCTCGAAGAATGGGTCGCGCGGCGCCTCGACAGCGCCCATGTGCTCAAGCCGCGCCTGCAATCGCGCGCCCGCAACTATCTCTACGTGGCCACCGAATTCGTCGACGGCCAGACCCTGGCGCAGTGGATGATCGACAATCCCCGGCCCGAGCTGGAGACTGTACGCGGCATCGTCGAGCAGATCGCGCGAGGCCTGCTCGCCTTCCACCGCAAGGAGATGCTGCATCAGGACCTGAGGCCGGCCAACATCATGATCGACAAGACCGGGACGGTGAAGATCATCGATTTCGGCTCGACGCGGGTGGCAGGAGTGGCCGAGGCGAGCCCGGCGGGGGCGGAAGCGATCCTCGGCACGGCGCAGTATACGGCACCGGAATGTCTCCTCGGCGAAGGCGGCTCGCCGCGCTCCGACCTCTACTCGCTCGGTGTCATCGCCTATGAGATGCTGACCGGGCGCTTGCCCTACGGTGCCGAGATGGCCAAGGCCAGGACCAGATCGCAGCAGCGCAAGGTGCATTACGCGACAGCTCTCGACGAGAGCCGCGAGCTCCCGGCCTGGATAGACGCAGCCCTCGGGAAGGCAGCGAGTCCGGATCCGGACAAGCGCTACGATCTGCTCTCCGAGTTCATTTATGATCTGCGCCATCCGAACCGGAATCTCATGTCTACGGAACGGACGCCGCTTCTTCAGAAAAACCCACTTCTGTTCTGGAAACTCTGTTCGCTGGTTCTCGCCGTTCTGGTCCTTTGCCTGCTCTACCTGCAAGTCCCCGGCCGGCACTGAATAACCGATTGGAGTGGGAGTGATCCGAAGAAAGGTTTCATCAGTGAATATACAACTGACGCCGTTGACCGCCCCTTCACCGATTCTGCGATGACTTGAGGAGCGCCTGTGGCGCCGGCGGAGATGTCCGGTTTGGGACGGAAGCTCAACGTCCGCTCCTGACGCCCGGCCGACGAATAGCCGTTATGGGACGCAACGGCTGGGTGGATGGAAATCGGAACCAGTTCAGGGCGCCCTGTGGCGACCTGCTATTGCCGTAACCTTCTTGAGCAAACCATCTGACCTGAGGTGAATTTGGGGCGAGCTTTGCTGGTCGCTGTGACCGGTCGGCCACATGCTCGCTGGCACACTCACGCTGACGGGCGTCAGCACTTTCTTATGCTGAGGTGACGAACTCGATGCATTTTGAAAATTACGCTAAGCCGCCGGACGATCAGAGCTGGCGCAGGCCGATATGCTCGATCAGGGGAACGATCTCGTCGCGCGCGGCGACGCGATGAGCGCGGGCGCTGCGATGCGCCTCCCCGGCATCGCCGGCGCGCACGGCCGCAATGATCAGGCGATGCGCCTGCGCCGAACCGATCGGCCGCGCCCGCAGCTTCAGGGTCAGCATGCGGGCGCGGTGCGCCTGGTCCGTCACCGTCTGGGCGATGCGGCGCAGGCGGCCATTGCCGCAGCGCTCGACCAGCAGGCGATGGAAGAGATCGTCGGCCTCGGCCCAGCCCGGCAGATAGTCACGCGCCAGCGCCGCCTCCATGGCGGTGGTCGCCGCCTCCAGCTCGTCGGCCACAGTCGCGCGAGCAGCGTCGGACAAAACTGCCAGCAGTTCCGCCGCCATCGATTCCACGGCGATGACGACCTCGTAGATCTCGCGAATGTCCTGCGGCGCGAGCGGGCAGATCAGCACGCCGCGCTTTGACAGGACGCGGACCAGCCCGTCTTCCTGCAACCGGATGATCGCCTCGTGCACGGGCGTGCGGCTCATGCCGAGCCTAACCGCGATCTCCTGCTCCGAGCCCTGGTAGCCGGGCGCAAAAACGGTGTCGCGGATCGCCTGCTTCAGCGCGGCATAGGCCTCGTCGACCAGCGAACCTCGCTTGACTCCAGCATCCGAAATATCCGCGCGCACAAGCTCGACCATGGTCCCTCCAACGGCCGATTGAGCACATGGGATTATTTCCATGCAAGTAAGAATGGAACCTTGACATCGCGCCTTCCCGCGATGACGATCAACCATGCAAACTTCCATGGAAGAGAAGTCGAAGCGCACCAACAGCGCCGGCATAGGGAGAGAAGCAATGAAGCGAATGCTGTTCGCGCTGGCCTGCGGGCTGGCTGCATCGACGCCGGCTGCGGCGCAAACCACCTATCCAGCTCGGGCGATCACGCTGGTCGTCCCCTTCGCCGCCGGCGGCACCACCGATATCGTCGCCAGGCTGATGGCCGATCATATGGGTCGCACGCTCGGCCAGTCGGTCGTGGTTGAGAACGTCGCCGGCGCCGGCGGCACCACCGGAGCCTCGCGCGTCGCCAAGGCGACGCCGGATGGCTACACGCTGCTGATGGGCAATCTCGGCACGCAGGCCGCGAGCGTCGGGCTCTATCCCAAGCTCGCCTATGATCCGCGCACCGATTTCGAGCCGGTGATGAACTCGGCCTCGACGCCGATGCTGGTGGTCGCCAAGAAGGACCTGCCGGTCAAGGATTTCCGCGAATTCGTCGTCTATCTCAAGGCCAACGCGGAGAAGCTGAACTACGGCTCCGGCGGCGTCGGCTCGACCTCGCATTTGACCTGCCTCTTCCTCGACTCGCTGCTCGGCACCAAGCCGCAGCACGTCCCCTTCCGCGGCTCCGGACCGGCGCTCAATGCCCTGCTCGGCGGCCAGGTCGACTATGTCTGCGACCAGACCGTCGCGATCGTCCCGACCGTGCAGGCCAAGGAGGGCAAGGGCCTCGTCGTCGCGGTCAAGGATCGGCTTTCGGTCATTCCCGATGTTCCGACCTCGGCCGAGCAGGGGTTGCCGCAGTTCCAGGCGACCGGCTGGAACGCGATGTTCGCGCCCAAGGGCACGCCGAAGGCGATTGTCGAACGACTGAACGCCGCCGCGCGTGCCGCGCTCAAGGATGAGGCGACGCGCAAGCGCTTCCTCGATCTCGGCGCCGAACTGCCCGACGAGGCCGGCCAGACCCCGGCCGCGCTCGGCGAGCTCGTCCGCAGCGAGATCGACAAATGGGTGCCGGTCATCCGCAATGCCGGCGTGACGGTGCAGTAATCACCAGGCAGCGTCCGCCCCAAGCGGGCGCTGCATCCTCATAGCCTGAAACTATTGGACAATAGCATGCGCACGCACAGGATCGCCACCATCGGCGGGGACGGCATCGGCCCCGAGGTCATCGCCGCCGGACTTCAGACCCTGGAGGTCTGCGCCGAGCGCGATGGCGGCTTCCGCCTCGATGTCGAAGCCTTCGACTGGGGCTCCGACTATTATCGCAAGCATGGCGTGATGATGCCGGCTGATGGCGCCGACCAGCTGCGAGCCTTCGACGCGATCTATTTCGGTGCTGTGGGCGCGCCGGATATTCCCGATCATCTGACGCTGTGGGGCCTCAGGCTCGCGATCTGCCAGCCGCTCGACCAGTACGCCAATGTCCGCCCGACCCGCATCCTGCCGGGGATCGTGAGCCCGCTGCGCCACGTCTCCGGCCCCGAGCTCGACTGGGTGATCGTGCGCGAGAACTCGGAGGGCGAATATTCCGGCGTCGGCGGCCGCGTCCACAAGGGCTTGCCGGAGGAAGTCGCGACCGACGTCGCCATGTTCACCCGCGCCGGCGTGACCCGGATCATCCGCTACGCCTTCGAGATCGCCCGCTCGCGGCCGCGCAAGCTCCTGACCGTCGTCACCAAGTCGAACGCCCAGCGCCACGGCATGGTGATGTGGGACGAGATCGCTGCCGAGGTCGCGAAGGGTTTCCCGGATGTCAGCTGGGACAAGATGCTGGTCGACGCGATGACCATGCGCATGACGCTGAAGCCCGAGACGCTCGACACCATCGTCGCGACCAATCTCCATGCCGACATCCTCTCCGACCTCGCCGCGGCGCTCGCCGGCTCGCTCGGCATCGCGCCGACAGCGAATCTCAATCCCGAGCGCAAGACGCCGTCCATGTTCGAGCCGATCCATGGCTCGGCCTTCGACATCACCGGCAAAGGCATCGCCAATCCGGTCGCGACCTTCTGGACCGGCGCGATGATGCTGGAGCATCTCGGCGAGAAGGCCGCCGCCGCCCGGCTGATGCGTGCCGTCGAGCGCATCACAGCCGACCCTGCCCTGCACACGCCCGACCTCGGCGGCAAGGCGACGACGAAGCAGGTGACGGAGGCGGTTTGCGAGGCGCTCAGAGGCGACAACATCTGAACGGCTCGACGCTTCTCCCTCCCCCCGCTTGCGGTGGGGAGGGTTGGGGTGGGGGGCAGTGCCGCTCGGCGAAATGATGAAGGAAAGGGCTCCGGCTTTCCGGCCCCCATCCCTAACCCTTCCCCACCGCAAGCGGGGGGAAGGGAACGCGGAAGCGCCGAACGTCTGCATCTAACCTACCACCCCGACCATGACAGCGGGCACGTAATCGTCTAAGGCGGCCCTCTCCCGCCGCCCTCACCCGCCCGATGCTGTTCAACTCCTTCGCCTTCCTGCTCGGCTTCCTGCCGCTGGCGCTCGCCCTGCACTGGCTGGTCGAGCGCTTTGCGCCGGCCTGGCGGCTGCCATTGCTCGCGGCGCTCTCCTTTGCCTTCTATGGCTGGTGGGACTGGCGCTTCGTGCCGCTGCTCGCCTTCTCGATCCTGCTCAACTGGCTGATCGCCGAGGCCTTCCTGAAGACGAAGCGCGGGGCGCTGATCACCCTCGCCATCGCGATCAACCTCGCCATCCTGGCGCTGTTCAAATACTTCAACTTCTTCGCCGATCTTACTGCGATGATTCCAGGATTGCCGACAGCGAAGCTCGACCTCGCGCTGCCGCTCGGCATCTCCTTCTTCACCTTCCACCATGTGATGTACCTGACCGATCTGCGCCGGGGCGAGGCGCCGCGCTACGATCTCGTCCGCTACGCGCTTTACATCGCCTTCTTCCCGCAGGTGCTGGCCGGGCCGCTGGTGCGCTGGCGCGAGATCATGCACCAGCTCGATGAGCGGCCTTACCTCAGGCCGGATGCGGCCGAGCGCATCGCCCGCGGCATCATGCTGCTGACGATCGGCCTGGCGAAGAAGGTGCTGCTCGGCGATCCCCTGGCCGAATACGCCAATCCGGTCTTCGCCGCGGCGGCGGCCGGCGAGGCCCTGAGCATGGCGCAGGCCTGGCAGGGCACCCTCGCCTTCACCTTCCAGATCTATTTCGACTTCTCCGGCTACACCGACATGGCGCTCGGCCTCGCTTTGCTGTTCGGCATCGTGCTGCCGCAGAACTTCGACGTGCCCTATCGCGCCGTCAGCCTGCAGGATTTCTGGCGGCGCTGGCACATGACGCTGTCGCGCTTCCTGCGCGACTATCTCTACATCCCGCTCGGCGGCTCGCGGCACGGACTGCCGCTGCAGCTCTGGGCACTGTTCGCCACCATGGCGCTCGGCGGCCTCTGGCACGGCGCCGGCCTCAACTTCGTCGCCTGGGGCGTGGCGCATGGCGTCGTGCTCGCCATCGGCGTGCTCTGGCGCCGCGCCGGTTTGCCGATGCCGCAGCTGCTCGGCTGGGCGCTGACCTTCCTCTTCGTCGCCTTCTGCTGGGTGCTGTTCCGCACCACCTCGTTCGAGGCGGCGCTCGCGATCTACAAGGGCATGCTCGGCCTCGGCCCGGTCGGCACCGGCTTCAAGTGGCGCGCGTTTCTGCCCGCGATCGCGGTCGCGATGATCGGCCCCACCGCCTGGGTGGCAGTCCACAAGGCGCCCGCGGCGCGCTGGCTCGCCGTCCTCACCGCGATCCTCTTCGTGCTGGTCCTGCTCAAGATCGGCGACGACGCCAATTACGAGTTCATCTACTTCCAGTTCTGACGCGCGCTGGGGCGGCTTCAGCCGCGTCTCGGCGATCCTCGGAAACTCCCATCCAGCTGGGCCTCGCGGAGCTTTTGAAGGGAAGAACCGGCGCCCCTTCACCTCGTCAGCGCCCCGCCCTGGCTCCCCGAAGTCCGGGCCGACACGGCTGCCGCGCCACCTATGTCAAGCCAGCCGAGAGCCGACCGAAAACTGCTCTCGTCGACTGCGTGCAGACCGGCCGGAGAATCGCGAACCGGAGAAATATTTCGACCATGCCCACTACCGGCAGGGGATCGCCGGGCCGCTCGGCGCCGACATCGCTGCGGCGATCATCCGATTGCGTTGATTTTCCAGCACTTTGCCAGCTTGTTCACGGCTGCGCGAAAGCGATTGTTCCTTATGTGACCAATCGCTATAAGGGCGCCAAATCGGCGGCCTCGACACGGCAAAGCCGGCGGGGCCTTCGAGCGGACGTTCATGCAGAAGGCCTCTCATGTCGAAGCAGATCAGTCTCGAGCCTGACTACAAACCCTCCGACAAGGAGCCGTTCATGAATGAGCGGCAGCGCGAATATTTCCGCGGCAAGCTGCTCGCCTGGAAGGAAGAAATCCTCAAGGAGGCCAAGGAAACCCTGGTCACCCTGCAGAGCGAGAGCGAGAACCATCCCGATATCGCCGATCGCGCCTCCTCGGAAACAGATCGCGCCATCGAGCTGCGTGCTCGTGACCGCCAGCGCAAGCTGATCTCGAAGATCGACTCCGCGCTGGCCCGCATCGAGGACGGCTCCTACGGCTATTGCGAGGAGACCGGCGAGCCGATCTCGCTGAAGCGCCTGGAAGCCCGTCCGATCGCGACGCTCTCGCTCGAAGCGCAGGAGCGCCACGAGCGCAACGAGCGCGTCTTCCGCGACGATTGAAATACTGCGAGCACATGGCTCGTCAACAATAAGGCCCCGCAGTTTCGCTGCGGGGCCTTTTGCATTTGGGATCAAGGCCACTGGCCCGGCCGCCGCTGAACGCGGCGGCCGGGCCAGTCCGATCCTGGATCAGGCGACGTCGAAGCGATCGAGGTTCATCACCTTGATCCAGGCCGCGACGAAGTCCTTGACGAACTTCTCCTTCGCATCCTGGCTGGCATAGACCTCGGCCAGAGCGCGCAGGATCGAGTTCGAGCCGAAGACGAGATCGACGCGGGTGCCGGTCCATTTGGCGGCGCCGGTCTTGCGGTCGGTCCCCTCGAACACGTCCTTGGCCTCGGAAACAGCCTTCCACTGCGTGCCCATGTCGAGCAAGTTGACGAAGAAGTCGTTCGTCAGCACGCCCGGCCGGTCGGTCAGGATGCCGTGCTTGCTGCCATCGGCATTGATGTCGATGGCGCGCAGTCCGCCGATCAGCACCGTCAGCTCGGGCGCGGTCAGGGTCAAAAGCTGCGCCTTGTCGATCAGCGCAACCTCGCCGGCCACCTTGGCCCCAGCCTTCTGGTAGTTGCGGAAGCCGTCGGCGGCAGGCTCCATCACATCGAAGGAGTGGGTGTCGGTCTGCTCTTGCCTGGCATCGGTGCGACCCGGCGTGAACGGCACGCTGACCTCATGGCCAGCCGCCTTCGCCGCCTGCTCGACACCGACATTGCCGGCCAGCACGATCAGGTCGGCCAGCGAGATTTTCTGGTCGCCGTCGGCCTCTTTGTTGAACTGGCGGCGGATGCCGTCGAGAACCTCGATCACCCGGGCGAGCTGGACCGGCTGGTTGATCTCCCAGTCCTTCTGGGGCGCCAGGCGGATGCGCGCGCCATTGGCGCCGCCGCGCTTGTCCCCGCCGCGGAAGGTCGAGGCCGAGGCCCAGGCAGTGCCGACCAGCTCGGAAACCGTGAGGCTGGAAGCCCTGATCTTCTCCTTGAGCGCGGCGACATCCGCCGCGTTGACCAGCGGATGGTCGAGCGCCGGCACGACATCCTGCCAGATCAGCTCTTCCTTCGGCACTTCCGGCCCGAGATAGCGCGAGCGCGGGCCGAGATCGCGATGGGTCAGCTTGAACCAGGCGCGGGCGAAGGCCTCGGCGAAGGCTTGCGGGTTCTCGAGGAAGCGGCGCGAGATCTTCTCGTAGGCGGGATCGACGCGCAGCGACAGGTCGGTCGTCAGCATGGTCGGCTTGCGCTTCTTCGACGGATCATGCGCGTCGGGGATGACGGCCTCGGCGTCCTTGGCTTCCCACTGGATCGCGCCGCCCGGGCTGCGGGTCTGCACCCATTCGTATTTGAACAGGTTCTCGAAAAAGAAATTGCTCCACTGCACCGGCGTCTGCGTCCAGGTGACCTCGATGCCGCTGCCGACCGCGTCGGCACCGTGCCCGCTGCCGTAATTGCTGGCCCAGCCAAGGCCCTGCGCTTCCAGCCCGGCCGCCTCCGGGTCCGGTCCCTTGTGGGATTCAGGCGCGGCGCCGTGGGTCTTGCCGAAGGTGTGGCCGCCGCCGATGAGCGCGACGGTCTCCTCATCGTCCATCGCCATGCGGGCGAAGGTCTCGCGGATGAAATCCGCGGCCGAGAGCGGATCGCCGTTGGCGCCCGGTCCTTCCGGGTTGACATAGATCAGGCCCATCTCGGTGGCGCTGAGCGGCGCGTCGAACTTGTCGAGCGGGCGGTGGGTCAGCCAGGCTGTTTCTGTGCCCCAGCTCACATCGTGATCGGGCTCCCAGGTGTCTTCGCGGCCGCCGGCGAAGCCGAAGGTGCGGAAACCCATGGTCTCAAGGGCGACGTTGCCGGTGAGGATCAACAGGTCGGCCCAGGAGATCTGCTGCCCGTATTTCTGCTTGATCGGCCAGAGCAGGCGCCGCGACTTGTCGATATTGACGTTGTCCGGCCAGCTGTTGAGCGGGGCAAAGCGCTGCTGGCCGCGGCCGCCGCCGCCGCGTCCGTCGGCGAGGCGATAGGTGCCGGCGGCGTGCCAGGACATGCGGACGAATTGCGGGCCGTAATGGCCGAAATCGGCCGGCCACCAATCCTGCGAGTCGGTCATCAGCTTGCGCAGGTCGTTCTTCAGCGCCTCGTAGTCGAGCTTCTTGAACGCCTCGCGATAGTTGAAGGCCTGGCCCAGCGGATCGGACTTGGCCGAGTGCTGGTTTAGGAGGTCGACAGGCAGCTGGCTCGGCCACCAGTCGCGGTTCTGCCGAGTGCCGCCACCATGGGCGACGGGGCATTTGCCCGTGCTGTCCTCAGTCTTCGCGTTCATGTCATTCTCCGAGCTCAGCTGGCTGCTGGGTTGCGTCTTAGCAAAGGTATTTCATTATTTTAATTCCGATTTTCTGATCGCGACGATAAGCTGCGATTATGACAAACCTGACTTTCAAGCAGCTTCGCTATTTCGAGGCGCTGGCGCGGCATGGCCATTTCGGACGGGCCGCCGAGGCATGCTCGATCTCGCAGCCGGCGCTGTCGATGCAGATCAAGGCGCTCGAAGAGGAGCTCGGCGCCGAGCTGTTCGAGCGGGACAGGCGCCAGGCTCGCCTGACCAGTTTCGGCGAGGAGATCGCCCAGCGCGCCAAGGACATCCTGCGCGCATTCGACGAGCTGGAAGGCTATGCCCGTGCGTCCCGGAGCGGTCTCGTCGCCAAGCTGCGCATCGGCGTGATCCCGACTGTCGCGCCTTATTTGCTGCCGAGCCTCATCGGCGATCTCACCCGCCTGCATGGCGGCCTCGACCTGCATGTGCGCGAGACCTTGACGCCGAAGCTGGTCCAGGAGCTGAACGAGGGAAGGCTCGACATGGCGATCGTCGCCCTGCCGGTGTCGGAACCATCGCTGACCGAGATCGCCCTCTTCACCGAAAGCTTCGTCCTGGTTCGGCCGCGGGAGGACGAAGGAAAACCCGTGCCCAATCGCGAGGCTCTGCGCGAGATGAGGCTGCTCTTGCTGGAAGAGGGCCACTGCTTTCGCGATCAGGCCCTCTCCTTTTGCAACACGAAGCCGCGCACCGTGCAGCCGCGCGACCTCCTGGATGCAAGCTCGCTGTCGACACTGGTCCAGATGGTCGATGCGGGGCTCGGGGTCACTCTGATCCCGGAAATGGCCGTGGCGGTCGAGACGCGCTCTGCCTCAGTCTCGGTCGTGCGCTTCGGGCAGCCCGAACCGTCCCGGACCATCGGCATGGTCTGGCGCAAGACCAGCCCGCTGGCCAGGCAATTGCTCGAGATCGCCGACATGGTCCGCGAGTCGGCCGGCGTGCTGCGGCAGGCCCACGACGCCTCCTCGTCCGGTTCTTACCTCGGGACTGCAGGGGCTGGTACAGCCTCGTGAAAGCAAAGCCCCGCGCGGGAGGGCGCGGGGCTTCTGGCCGCCAGCCGTGGATAGCTGGGGAGCGTGGCGGGCGGCCGGGAGGAAAGGCGGCTCGGGAGAGACCGCCAGCCCGGCGCGAAGGCATGGAACGTGGGGAGCGTTGCCGTCGCGCCGGAAGCTTTGGGATCGGAATTATCTTTCAGGCATGTCCTGTCTCGGAAAAATCGGTCTCCACTTTTCCGGGACATGCCTCAGAATGGCAGCAGGATATCCATCACCTGCTGGCCGTAGCGTGGCTGCTGCACGTCCGTGATCTGGCCGCGGCCGCCATAAGCGATGCGGGCCTGGGCGATCTTGGCCGACTCGATCGTGTTGTCGGATTCGATGTCCTCCGGCCGGATCACGCCGGCGACGATCAATTCGCGCACTTCGAAATTCACCCGGATCTCCTGCTTGCCCTCGATCACCAGATTGCCGTTCGGCAGGGTCTGGGTGACGGCGGCGGCGACATTGGTGGCGAGCTGCTCGGCCCGGCGGACCGAGCCACTGCCCTCGCTCGAAGAATCCGAGTCGAGCTTCAGCAGCGAACTGGGATCTGCCTTCTTGCTCCACTTGCTCTCGGAGCCGAAGAAGTTCTCGGCGCCGAAATCCTCGCCGTTCTTGCGGCTGCGCTTGGTGGTGTTGTCGAGCTGGGCCCGGTCGGTGACCTTGACCTTGACGGTGACGAGGTCGCCGACCTGCCGGGCGCGCTGGTCCTTGAAGAAGGCGCGCGATCCGGTGCGCCAGAGCGAATTCGGCGCGAAGGAGGCGTGCTCGACCGGTGGCATCGGCATCTGCACGGGCTTATAGCCCTTGGCGGCGGTCGGATCCTCGATCGGCGAGAGCGCCGGCGCCTGGCCGACATTGGCGAGCCTGTCGGCGGCTCCGCAAGCCCCCAGCATGAGGCTGAGGCCAAGGGTGGCAGGGATGGCGAGAGGGTTGGTCCGGGTCATGGGAATAGTCCGCAACTGGAGCAATGGGGCCGCCTTCAGCGGGCAGCGGCGATCTGGCCGCCGCCCTGCGGGCTGACGTTGACGCGCCCGGGACCGGTGACGGTTCCCTGCAGCACGCGCTTCGACTGTGGATTGGTGATCGAGATGACGTCGCCGATCGCACCGGCCTCGTTGGCGCGGCCACGCATGCTGATCGCGACGCCGCGCGCCTCGTAGAGGATGGTGACGATGTCACCGCGCCCGACGATCTCCTCGCGCTGGACATCGCCGCTGCGCAGCACCGAGCCCGCCACCAGCATCCGCTTGGCGACCTTGCCGACCGCCGCTTTCGCCTCGCCGATCACGTCGTTGAACTGCGCATCGCGCGGCCGGCGCTCGACGGTGACGTCGGATGCCTTGAGCGTCTCGCCGCGGGCGATCGTGCGCAGCGGCACCACGGCCTCCGTCGTCTCGACCAGCTGGCCTGAGACACGCACCGGTTTCAGCCGGGTCGCGGCGCTGCCCGGCATGGTCAGGCGGCCCGTGATGCGGCGGCTGCGGGCGTCGTAATTCAGGTCGAGCGCGGCGAGGTCGCCGGTCAATTCCGGCTCGACCACGACGGAGGGCGCGCCGCCATCGAGCAGCAGCGCGAAGGCGCGCCCGTCGAAGCCGAAGCGTTCGAGCAGCGCCGACTTCACCGCCGCCTCGACATCGAGCCCCGTGATCCGGCGCGCCGCCCGGCTCACCACCACCTGGGCGACGCCCTGGCTGTCGAGCTCCTGCGCATCGCGCAGGATACCGTGCTTCACCGCGGCCTCGACGATGCGGCTGACCTGGATCGTGCCGGTCTCGCCGAGCGCTGGCGCCCGGAAGGCCGGCAGCGCCGCATCCTGCGGCGACAGGCCGGCGATCAGGTCGCCGAAGCCGACGATGTCGCGCGAGAGCGTAAGGTCGGTCTTCAGCTTGAGCTTGCTGGCTGCCGCCGGTGCCGCCGCGGGAGCACGCTCGCCGGCCGGAGCCACCGCCTGTGCAAATGCCGCGGCGGGAATCGCGGTCATGGTCGCGATCAGGAGAATGGAGCGGATCATCTGGCTCATCCCTCTCAGCGCATGATCTGCGTGGTGGACTGCATCATCTGGTCGGCGGCCGAAATCACCTTGGAGTTCATCTCGTAGGCGCGCTGCGCCGCGATCAGCGAGGAGAGCTCGGTCACCGCCTGGACGTTGCCTTCTTCCAGGTAGTTCTGCTGCAGCGTGCCGAAGCCCTCTTCGCCGCCGAGTCCGTCGATCGCCGGGCCGGAGCCAGCCGTCTCGAGGAACAGGTTGTCGCCGATCGATTCGAGGCCGACCTTGTTGATGAAGCGGGTGAGCTGGATCTGGCCGAGCTGCTGCGGAGCGGTCTGGCCGGGAAGATTGACCTCGACCGTGCCCTGCGCGTTGATGTTGACGCCGGTCGCGTTGTTCGGGACGGTGATGCCCGGCTGGACCTGGTAGCCGTCGCGCGTCACCAGCCGGCCCTGGCTGTCGAGGTCGAAGGAGCCGTCGCGCGAATAGGCGGTGCGGCCATCAGGCATCTGGATGCGGAAGAAGCCCTCGCCGCGGATCGCGATGTCGTACTGCTTCTCCGTCGGCGTCAGGTTGCCCTGGCTCATCACCCGCCCGGTCGACGCGGTCTTGACGCCCGAGCCGACGAAGGTGCCGGCTGGAACCTGTGTGTTCTGATCCGAGGTCTGCGTGCCGGCGCGGCGGAAGTGCTCGTAGAGCAGGTCCTGGAAATGCACGCGCTGGCGCTTGTAGCCGGTGGTGCGAACGTTCGCGATGTTGTTCGAGATGACCTGGACGTTGAGTTCCTGGGCCATCATGCCGGTGGCAGCGGTGTAAAGCGCGCGCATGGTTTGGCTCCTTTCCGCGTCAGGCTTGCTGATCGGCCAGGCGGGTGATCGCCTTGGCACGTAGTTCGTCGGTCTTGGCCATCATCGCCGACAGGGTCTGGTAGGCACGCTGGACTTCGACCAGCCGGGTCATCTCGACCACGGCCTTGACGTTGGAGCGCTCGATCGCCCCGGTCTCGAGCCGCGCCTGCGGGCCTGCGGCCTGGGCAGCGGTGGTCGAGGAGAAGAGATTGCTGCCATCGCTGGCGAGCGCAGCGGGATTGTCGAAGCGGACGATCCGGAGCTTGCCGCGCTGGCCCTGGTCGGAGGTGACCGTGCCGTCGGCGGCGATCTGCGGATTGCTCTCGGTCGAGCCGAAGACGATCGGTCCGCCATCGCCCATGACCGGCTGGCCGGCCTGGGTCACGAGCTGGCCGCGGCCATTGATACCGAGTGAGCCGGCGCGGGTGTAGCGCTCGCCCTGCGGCGTCTGGACGACGAGATAATTGTCACCCTGAACCGCGACATCGAGCGGGTTACCGGTGCGCTCGATCGCCCCCAGCGACAGGTCGATCGGCGTGCCCTTGTCGATGACATAGGAAAGCCGGCGGTCCTGCGTCTGGAAGGTGTCGGCGCGCGCCGTCGGCGAGACGTACTCGGCAAAGCGCGCCGAGCGCGCCTTGAAGCCGTTCGTGCCGACATTGGCGACATTGTTGGCGATGACGTCGAGCTCGCGCGCCAGAGCCATCTGGCGCGACAGGCTGACGAGAAGCGCGTTTTCCACGGCTCCTGCTCCCGATCTGTCCCATGGCCGCCCCGACGCTCCCCAGCGCGGTGGCCACGCCAATCAGGTGGCAAGCGATGTGCCAACATGGTTAACTCAGGCAAGCCTTTGATATAATTACATATTGACTTGTGAAACGCATCCGTTCGCCCTGGTAAGAACCCGCCCACACGGCAGAAACGACCCGGCAAAAATTGCCCGCCTTAACGGGCCGTTAACCGTAATTGGTCAGGGTCGCAGACAGGAAGACGGGCCGGTGGCGGCGCCTCTCCCGGGCGGGCAAGCCGAGATGGCGAAGAAGACGAGCAAGGACGACGAAACCGCCGAGGACGGCGCCGAAGCGGCGTCGAAGCCCGGCAAGAAGAAGCTCGTCATGATCGGCGGCGCCCTGGCGCTCGTCGCGGTGCTCGGCGGCAGCTGGTTCTTCCTCCTGAAGAAGAAGCCCGTCGAGGAGATCAGCGCCGAGGCGGCTGCCGCGGCAGCCAAGAAGCAGATCACCTTCGTCGAGATGAAGGACATGATGATCGGCATCTCCGCCGGTCCGCAGCAGGACCGCCAGCCGATCGTCAAGATCAAGGTCGCGCTCGAGATTGCCGACCCGAAGACTGCGGACCAGGTCAAGCCACTGCTGCCGCGTGTCGAGGACGCCTTCCAGGTCTTCATGCGCGAGTTGCGCCCGTCCGACCTCGACGGCTCGGCCGGCATTTACCGGCTCAAGGAAGAGCTGCTGCGCCGGGTCAACGTCACAGTCTACCCGGCAAAGGTCGACGCCGTCCTCTTCAAGGAACTGCTGCTGCAATAGCGGCAGCCTCATTCGCCCGAGCAGACCCACATGGCCAGCAGCGACCTCGAAGCCCAGGACAAGGACAAGCTGCCGCTGACGCCGGAAGGCATGGCGGCGGAGTGGGCTGCCATGCCCGACATCGTCGACGAGGACGGTGGCGAGGCGGAAGCCAATATCGATCGCCTGATGAATCAGGACGAGATCGATACCATGCTCGGCTTCTCCATCGGAGATGACGGCAAGGGCGGGCGCAGCGGCATCCAGGCGATCGTCGATTCTGGCTCGGTCACCTACGAACGCCTGCCGATGCTCGAGATCATCTTCGAGCGCCTGGTCCGTCTCCTCTCCACCAGCCTGCGCAACCTGTTCAGCGACAATGTCGAGGTGACGCTGGAAGGCATCCGCTCGGTGCGCTTCGGCGACTACATCAACTCGATCTCGCTGCCGGCGATGCTCGCGGTGTTCAAGGCCGAGGAATGGGACAATTTCGGCCTCGTCACCATCGAGTCCGCCCTCACCTATTCGGTGCTCGACACCATGCTCGGCGGCAAGCGCGGCCAGACGGCAGGGCGCGTCGACGGGCGCCCTTTCACCTCGATCGAGATGAGCCTGCTGCGCCGCGTCATCGGCGTCGTGCTCGGCGATGCCGAAGCGGCCTTCAAGCCGCTCTCCCCAGTGAATTTCAAGATCGACCGGATCGAATCCAATCCGCGCTTCGTCTCAATCTCCCGGCCGGCCAACGCCGCCATCCGCGTCGAGCTGCGCTTCGACATGGAAGGCCGCGGCGGCTCGCTCCATCTGCTCCTGCCCTACGCCACCATCGAGCCGATCCGTGAATTGCTGCTCGAAAGCTTCATGGGCGAGAAGCTCGGGCGCGATCCGATCTGGGAAAACCACCTCGCGACCGAGGTCTGGCAAGCTGATGTCGCGGTCAAATGCGTGCTGCACGAATGCACCATGCCGCTGAAGCGGGTGATGAAGCTCGAGATCGGCGACACGCTGATGTTCGATGCGCGCCCCGACTCCGTCGCCTCGTTGCGCTGCGGCGAGTTCATCGTCAGCGAGGGCCGGATCGGACGCGTCGACGACAAGATCGCCGTCCAGGTCGTCAGCCCGTTGCGGCGCTCGAAGACGACCATGGCTGCCTTCGACACCAGCCATCTCACTCCGGCGTCCTGACCAGGGAGTCCCTGCCCCATGACCATCACCCTGATCGCCGATGCGCTGGTGGGTTGCCTGCTGGTCGCGACCATCATCACCTGCTTCGTGCTCTCCAAGCGCATCGAGCGGCTGAAAGCCGATGAGAGCGCGATGCGCCAGACCATCGGCGCCCTCATCTCGGCGACCGATACGGCCGAGCGTGCCATCGCCGGCCTGAAGCTGACGCTCGGCGATTGCGACCGCACGCTCGGCGAACGCCTGCGCACCGCCGAGCGTTATGCCGCCGACCTCGCCCAGCAGATCGAGGCCGGCCAGGGCGTTATGGAACGCATCGGCCAGATCGTCAGTGCTGCCAGCATGGTCGCCCCGAAACCCGAGCCCGCCACCGAGAAGCCGGCCGTCTCGCGCATGGCCAGCGCTGCCGACGCCGCCGCCGCCATCCGCGCCCGCGCTGCCCGCAGGCTCGAAGGCCAGGCTGCGTGATCCAGTCGCCCCGCCTCATCCCGGCCGTCATCCTCGGCGCCATGGGTCTCCTGGCGCTGAAGCTGCTTGCCTGGTCCGCGGAGCCTTCTCCGGGCAAGGTGCCCGCCAGCGCGCAGATCTTGCCTGCAAAACCGGAGAAGGAAGTCTGGGGACTGGCCAAGATCATCGCCAAGGCCCACCAGCCCGACGTCTTCATGGATCCCGAGACCACCGGCACGATCGATCCGCCGGCGCCGAAGCTCCCGCCCGAGGAACAGGCCAAGCGCGACGCCAACCCGAACAACAGGGCCGGCGTGATGAACGGCACGACCCAGCCGGTCTCGCCTGCGGAGAAGGCCCTGCTCGAACGGCTCGGCCAGCGCCGCGAGGAGATCGAGGCCCGCATGCGCGAGCTCGACATGCGCGAGAAGCTGCTCGATTCGGCCGAGAAGAAGCTCGGCGGCCGCGTTGACGATCTCAAGGCGCTGGAAGAGAAGGCCGAAGGCCCGCGCAAGCAGGAGACCGAGGCCAATCAGGCCGTCAAGAACCTGGTGATCATGTACGAGACGATGAAGCCGAAGGACGCCGCCCGCGTCTTCGACCGGCTGGCGCTCGACATCCTCGTCCCCGTTGTCCAGCAGATGAGCCCGCGCAAGATGTCGGACGTGCTCGCCGCGATGTCGCCGGAGGCAGCTGAACGGCTCACCGTCGCGCTCTCGCTGCGCGGGCGTCCCGTCGTCGCGATCGATCGCACCCCGGCCGCCATGCCGGCGGGCACCGAGCTGCCGGCGATCGAGCCTGCGCCGCGGCGCTGACCGCCTTGCCAATTTGACTTGCCTGGATAGGCCGCGCGGCGATCAGGTCACGGGCTCGACCGTCACTGCTGAACCGTGATGCCGCTCTCCTTGATGATCCTCGCATAGGTCGACACGTAGCGGTCGATCACTGTCTCGAACTCCGCGCCCGGCCGTGCCAGCACCGTGAAGCTCAGGCCCTGGAGGCGCTCGCGCACGTCCGGGCGCGTCAGGGCCGTAAGCCAGGCGCGCTCCAGCGCTTCGCGGGCCGGCGCCGGCGTATCGCGCCGCACCATGATGCCGAACCAGCTGTCGGAGAGAAGGTCCGGCTGGCCGAGTTCGGTGAAGGTCGGGACCTTGGGCAGCTCGCGCACGCGCCGGTCCGCAGTAACTGCAAGCGCGAGGAGCTTGCCCTCGTCGATCGACTGGACGACGTCCGGAAGATTGCTGAGCGCAAAGTCGATCCGACCGGCGAACAGGTCGACGAAGAGCTGCGAGGTGCCGTTATAGGGCGCATGGACGGCCCTGCCGCCGATCAGGCGCAGGAAGTGCTCGGAGCCAAGATGCGGCGAGGTCCCGATCCCCGGGCTCCCATAAGTCACTGAGTCGCCGCTCTCGCGCAGGCGTTTGACGAAGCCCGCCCAGTCTATCTTCAGCGGCGGCGCGACCACGAGGACATGCGGTACTACCGTCGCCTGCACCACCGGAGCGAAGGCGCGTTGCCAATCCGCCGTCCGCGCCCGCAGCGTGATGTTCGCCGCAAAGCTGTTGGCGATCATCAACATGGTGTGTCCATCGGCCGGGGATTTCAGCGTCTCGGCCCCGGCGACCACGGTGGCTGCGCCGGCGATGTTCTCGACGACGACGGTCTGGCCGAGCGTGTCCTTGAGGCTCTCCTGGGCCAGCCGGGCGACCGGATCCATCGATGTCCCGGCTGTGAACGGGAGGATCAGCCGCACCGGCCTCGTCGGTCGCCATTCGGTTTGTGCTCTTGCGAGAGCCGGGGCGGTCAATCCCGCCAGGAGGAACGCACGTCGATCAAGCAACATCGGGGCTCTCCAAGCATGACACCGTCAAAACCCGCGGCCGGCTGCTCTGCGTTCCCATTCCGGCAACACGCGCAACGGGCCGCTTTTTGGTCAGGACTGCGCTTCGATCACGATCTCTCGCGGCAGGCCCCTCACATCCATCTCGTAGTCGAGCACCGCCACCGGAGGCCGCGAGAAATGCCAGGTCACGGCGCGGCCGAGACTGGTGATCGGCAGGAGGACATCCGCCAGGAGCGGATGGATGTCGCGAACCGTGTAGATGTTCGCGACCGTGGCATCCTGCCAGCCATAGCCGAGCCCCGTCAGGCGGCGCTCCATCTCGCCCATCACCCATTCGGCCTTGGCGCGCACGCCGCTTGGGGAGGTATCGCCCGGCCGGATCGTTCCCTGCGCGTAGCTTGCGCCGCCTTCCGGCGCCTCGCCGCTGCCCGCGACCACGAAGCTCGCCCGCGCCGAGGCATCGGGGACAGTGTAGCTGAAAGCATGGAGCGAGACGGTATCCGGCTTGCCGATCTCCGGGCAGATGTTCGTCCGGGCGACCGGGTTCACCTTGCCCTGCAGGACACCCCATTGGTCGAGGCGGGAGGCATAGAGCCGGTTGAAGGCGTCGAATCCGCCCTCCGAAAAGGGCTCGGGAGAGCGCAGCTCGCAGGCGCAAAGCGCGATCAGCGGCCTGCCGACCTGCTTCAGATGCGCTTCGATGATCGCAAGGCCGCGATCCAGCGCGACCGGGGTCGCCAATTGCGCGCGCTCGATCCGAAAGCCCGGCTGCGCCGCGACGCCACCGGAGTATTGATAGACGGCGGGAATGAACCTGTAGCTGCCGTCCTGGCTCGGTTGGGTCGAATACATCGGATCGGTTCCCCGCAATGTTCTGATCATTTCTAGAGGCGGCGACAATCGACCAGCCAGCCTGGAATCGCGGAGAGATCGTTGCCGATCCGGCAACAGTTGCCTACCGTCCAGCCGACCGACCTCTGCCACCGGCGAGACTCTTTTCATGTCGCTAACCCGCTACCGGTATTTCGCGCTCGTCGCCGATCACGGCTCCGTCCGCGAGGCTGCGGATGCGTTGCGTGTCGCCCCTTCGGCGATCAGCCGCCAGGTCGCCAGTCTCGAAGCGGAATACGGCACGACGCTGTTCGAGCGCCGGGCACGCGGCATGAGGCTCACGACGGCGGGGACGGCGGTGCTCGATACCGCCCGCACCATCCTCGACAGCGTCCAGACGGCGCGCTCCGCCATCGAGGAACTCCAAGGCATGAAGCGCGGGCATGTACGCGCCTGGGCGGTCGAAGGCTCGCTCGACGATTTTCTCTACCCTGCCCTTGCCGAGTTCTCGGCCGCGCACCCCTCCGTGAGCTTCGAGGTCATGGTCGCAAGTTCCGACCAGCTCGTGCAGCGCCTGCTCGACGACGAGGCCGACGTGGCGGTGGCGTTCAACCCGATCCTCCACCGCAGCGTCCTGTCGCTCGCCGAGATCGCCGACGCGCTCGTCGTCGCCGCCCATCCGGACGATGCCGTCGCGCAACGCCACTCGGTGACGATCGGAGATGTCGGCGAGATGAAGCTTGCGCTCCCGGACAGGACGTTCGGCCTGAGGCGCCTCGTCGACGATATCGCCGCAGCGACCGGTATCGAGCTCAAGCCGGCTCTGATCACGAACTCGATCGAGTCGCTGCGCTCCTTCGCACGGGCCGGCATGGGCGTCAGCATGCTGACCCGCTGTGCCACGCGGCGTGACGTGTCCGAGGGACGCCTGGTCACCGTTCCGCTTCAGGGCCGCAACCTGCGCAAGGCCTGCCTCAAGATCTGCGTGCGCAAAGGCCGAGCCCTGTCGCCCGCGGCCCGGGCACTGGCACGGCACCTCGCCCGCAGCGCCCGCAAATACGCGGCCGGACACACGTAACCCCTTAATTGCGCCCAATCTTAAGGGTGAACACCATGGTGCCAGTAAATTGGCAGCCTCGGCACGGACCCTGCCGGAGACGATAAGAAGCGCTAGGTCACTGCCACCCTCGCCAAATGCGAGCACGTCGCTAGAATGCGCGCAGGGGGATAGGCATGAAGCTCACCGGTCAACTCGGCGTACTGTTGGTCGCCCTGTTTCTCTGCAGTGTCTTCGTCTTGATGCTTTGCTTGACGTTCTGGCTCGATGCGGCCTGCACGAATGAGCAGCGGCGCGTCATCATGAAAGCAACTGGCGGCGTTGGCTGCTTCGAGTTCTGGTTCAATCGCTACCAGAGCTTGATCGGCAACCTGCTGACCGCCGGCGTCGCCGGGGCTGCTCTGATCTGGGCAGCACGGCAATTCGGGATGTCGTACCGGCAGAATGCCGTCTCGGCAGCTCAGGTGCTGCGATCTCGCGCCGGTGAGATCAGCGCAGAGCGCGATCTCGTGGACGGCGCGATCAAGATCGTTTCCGCCATCTCAGATTTCCCGAACACCTATGGCGGCGTGCCTGCGGCTCTGACTGCCGATCGAGGGACTATTAACGCATACGCGCGAAGGCTTTCGACGGCGTTCAATGAGCTGAATGCCGTGGACCAGCGCGACCGCGACGGTCAGCTTGCCGAGACCCGCCGCAAGCTGCTGCTCGCTATGAATTCAGCTTCGCTCCAACTCAAAAACGCGTTCGAGGTGTCGGATGCCTTGCAGCGCGCCTCTGAGCCGCTCCAGCAGGAGTATCGCGAGATCCTGAACTCTACCTGGGCCGAGATTCGGCTGGTGTCTCACGACTGCACAGTTGCTTCCAATTTTCTTTTCAACGGACTTTTCCACGAAGCTGAAGCGACGTGGCGGCAGGTGCGGAAGTTCGAACGTATCGCTATCGGAGAGACTTGATCTTGTTCTGCCGCGTCTCGCCGCGCAACCTCCAGTTCTTCGACCTTGAGCGCGACATAAAAGCGGTCCAGACCGGCGGGGCAGCCACGGTAAGCTTGGATAAGAATACCGGCCTTTCCAGCGTTTCAGCATGCGCGCTGCAATAACGCGAACGCGCGCCGCACGGGAACAAGTCCAGCGCCTACCATTTCGGCTGCGGCGTAGGATTGCGCTTGGTGGACATCACACGGCCCTAAACCGCGATCAATACAGCCTTCACAAGGGAACGCCCCTTAACCCCCCGTTATCCTTGACGGGCTAGCCTCCGCGCAGGTTGGAGCGGCACCTCGCCGCCCAGCATCGCGTCGAGTTGAGTAGCGGTCGTGCGTATCCTGCGGTCCCTGAGCTTCGGCATTGGCCTGGCGGCGCTGAGCCTCGCGGCCGGCTTCGTTGCGCCTGTGGCGGCGGCCACCGCGACCTTGCGCGGTGAGGCCATGCGCGCCGGCTTCGGCCGCCTTGCCTTCATCTTCGACGAGCCGGTGACCACGCGGGTACGAGTCTCGAACGGCGTCGTCGTCATCGGATTCAGCCAGCCGGTCAAGCTCGATCCGGGCCGGCTCGCCGCCGAACTGCCGAGTTATGTTTCAGTCGTGCGGATCGATCCCGACGGCCGCGGCCTGCGCCTGGCGCTCGCCCGCCCCTATCGCGCCAATCTGCTCGAAGCGGGCGACAAGGCCTTCGTCGACCTCTTGCCCGAGAACTGGACCGGCCAGCTGCCGGGCCTGCCACCCGAGATCCTCGCCGAGCTCACCCAACGCTTACGCCTCGCGGAGGCGCGCGCCCGTGAAATAGCTCGCATGCCAGCGCCCATGCCAAAGCCGCTCGGCTTCCGCAGCGCCCGGCTGCCGACGCTCGACCGGCTGATGTTCTCGACGCCGCCGGAGACCATGCTCACCCCCATTCTGGGCGACGGCAAGCTGACGCTGGGCTTCGACCAGGCACTGACGGTGACGCCGTCGCAGATCCGCAGCCTGCTCCCGGCCGACTTCACTCTCGAGCAGGCGACGATCGCGGATGATCGGACGCAGCTCGTCTTCTCCGTGCCCAAGGATCGCCAGCTCCGCAGCTTCCGCGACGAGACGGGCTGGACCGTAGACCTGCCACATTCCGGCGCCGCCATTCCGCTTTCGCTGGCCGATCTGCAGGCCTCCCCTCCCGCTCCGGCGAAGGAGGCAGAGGCCAGGGCGCCGGATCCAAAGCCTGGAGTCGCGGCGACCTCCGAGCCTGTCTCCCGGACTGAAGCGCCACAGGCCCAGCCCAAGCCAGTGGCTGCAGTCGCCGCTGACGCACCGCCTCGGGATATCGAGATCGGCTCCGCCGCCGATGGCGATGGTGGCCGCATCGACTTCCGCTTCTCGCGGCCGACAGGCGCCACCGCCTTCGCCGAGCCGGGCCGGGTCACGCTGGTCTTCGACACGCGCGACACGCTCGATCCTGACAGGCTCAAGGGCGTGCTGCCCGCTCTGGTTCAGGACGCCACCGTCACGCGCGAGGCCAAGGTCACCGTCATCAGGCTGAAGACGCGCCGCCAGCAGATCGTGCGGCTCTCCGATGACGGTCCGCAATGGTCCCTGACTTTCGGCGACAAGGCCGGCAAGCCGGCCGGCGCGCTCAGCCCGCGCCGCGGCGGCGACGAACGCGGCCAGACCATCGTCAACGTGCCGGTGCCGGGCCTGACCGGCGTGCACTGGCTCGAGAACAGCGAGGGCGGCCCGGCGATCGCGGTCGCGACCGCGATGGGACCGACGCGGGCCGTCTCGAAGCCCTATCGCTTCGTCGAGTTCGGTCTACCGCAGAGCGCCCATGGTGTCGTCGTCAGCGCCATCGCCGACGATCTTGCCGTGCGCGCCGACACCAATGAGGTGCGGATCGGCCGTAGCAACGGCCTGATCGTCAGCCTCGACGCCGAAAAACCGAGCGAGGCAGACAAGAAGAGCGCTGCGGCGGCCACCCAGCCATTGCTCGACAGCGAGGCCTGGTCCGCCCTGCACACTACCGATGTCCGCGATCGCGCGGCAGCCTTGCTGCGCGAAGTCGCCGGCGCCTCGCGTGGACGCAAATCCGAGACCCGGCTGGCGCTGGCCCGGTTCCTGGCGGCCAACGGCATGATGTCGGAAGCGGCCGGACCGCTGAACGCGCTCCTCGCCGATGACGCTGCGATGCGCGGCAACCGCGATGCGCTCTTCCTGCGCGGCCTGATCGCGACCCGCATGCACCGCAGTGCCGCGGCGCTGAAGGCTTTCGAGGCCGCGCCGATCCGCGATGAAGCCGAGGCCGGGCTCTGGCGCGCCCTCTCGGAGCAGCGGCTCGGCCGCAACGGTCAGGCGCTCGCCGGCTTCCGCCGGGCAGAAGATGCCCTCGACCGCTACCCCGTCGATCTCCAGGCCGAGTTCCGGCCGGCGATGGCGCGGGCCGCACTCGCCGCCGGCGAGGCGACAGTGGCGGAAAAGCAGATCGGACGCCTCGCCGAGATGCCCGAGGAGCTGATGAACCCCGACGAGCTGGCGCTGCTGCGCGCCATGCTCGACGACGTCAGCGGCCGGCCGGAGGCCGCGCTCAACGCCTATCGCCCGCTTTTCGAGGCGAAAACCCGGCCGGTCGCGGCCGAGGCGCAGTTGCGCGCAGTCAAGCTCGCCCGGGCCGAGAAGCGCACCGACCTGCCCGTCAACGAAGCCATCGCCCGGCTCGAGACTGTCTCGGCGATCTGGCGCGGCGGCGAGGTCGAGATCGAGGCGCTGGCCGAGCTCGGCCGCCTCTATGCCGAGCAGCAGCGCTGGCGCGACGCTTTCCAGACGGCGCGGCGCGCCAACGAGATCTTCCCGGAGCATCCGGCGACGCGGCTCCTGCACGACGAGACCGCCCAGCGCTTCGAAGCGCTGTTCAGCGATCCCAATCTCGAAAAGCTGCCGCGGCTCGATGCGCTCGCGCTGTTCTACGACTTCAAGGAGTTCCTGCCGATCGGCCGGCGCGGCGACGAGATCACCCGCCTGCTCGCCGACCGCCTGGTCGAGCTCGACTTGCTCGACCAGGCCAGCGACATCCTGCAATACCAGATGGATCGGCGCCTGACCGGCGCGGCGCGCTCCACCGTGGCGACGCGGCTCGCCATGATCCGCTTGATGAACGGGAAACCAGCGGAGGCCCTCCAGGCGATCGTCTCGACGCGGCTCGCGGAACTGCCGGCCGACGTCAAGCGCGCCCGCTTGCTGCTCGAGGCCAAGGCGCTGTCGGACCTGTCGCGCACCGATCAGGCGCTCGACCTGATGGAGGGCGAAAGCGGACCCGAGGTCGATCGGCTCAACGCCGACATCCTGTGGAGCGGGCGGCGCTGGCGCGAGGCCGGCGAGGCACTCGAACGCATCCTCGGCGAGAGCTGGCGCGGACAGGCGCCGCTCGGCGACGGCGAGCGCGGCGACGTCATGCGGGCCGCCATCGGCTATGTGATGTCGGACGAGGCGCTCTCGCTCGACCGCTTGCGCACCAAGTTCGCCGGCAAGATGGCGCAGGGTGCCGATGCGCGGCTGTTCGGTTTCGTCACCGGCGCAAGCCGGGCCAGCGCCGCCGACATTCGCGAGGCTGCGCGCTCGGCCTCCGGCTCCGACACGATGACCGATTTCCTCAAGGAATACCGCAAGCGCTACCCGGCCTATTCCAGCTCCGTGCGCGAGAGGCGCAAAGCCGGCGAGTCCGATGCGGCCAATGCCGGCCCCAAGCCCGGCCAGGGCTGAGCCGCCGCTTTAGCTGCCGTAGCTCTTGACCAGGGAGCCGGCGACCAGCCCCCAGCCGTCGACCAGCACGAAGAAGATCAGCTTGAATGGCAGCGCCACCGTCACCGGTGGCAGCATCATCATGCCGACCGACATCAGGATCGAGGCGACCACGAGGTCGATGATCAGGAACGGCACGAACAGGAGGAAGCCGATCTCGAAAGCGCGCCTCAGCTCCGAGATCATGAAGGCCGGCACCAGCACCTGAATCTGGACCAGCTCGGGGCGCTCCGGCGCCGGCTCGCGCGACATCTCGATGAACAGCGCCAGATCCTTCTCGCGCACATGCTTCAGCATGAACTCGCGGAACGGCACGATGCCGCGCTCGAACGCCTCCTGCGGCTGCATCTGCCCGGCGATCAAAGGGGCGCCGGCGACGCGGTAGGCCTCCTTCAGGGTCGGCGCCATCACAAAACCGGTCAGGAACAGGGATAGCCCGATGATCACGGCATTGGGCGGCGCTGTCTGGGTACCGATCGCCGAGCGCAGCAGCGACAGCACCACCGCGATGCGGGTGAACGAAGTCACCATGATCAGGATCGACGGCGCCAGCGACAGCACCGTGATCGCGGCGATCACCTGCAGCGCCCGCTCGGTGACGCCGCCCTGGCCGAGGTCGAGCGAGAGCGTCTGGGCCTGGGCGACGCTTCCGAGCGCACCCAGCATAACGGCGGACACCGCCAGCCAGCGCAGTCTCCGTCCCGTGGGTATCCGCCTGCCCATCATCCGTCCCTGCCCGAATCAAGGCGCGGGCTCGCAGGAACGCTAGAGCAAGGCTCGGGGGCGGGCGAAGGGGGTTTCGGTCGCTATCCCCTGCCGCCTTGGCGACAGGGAGGCTCGCTGCTCCTTCGCGCCAGGGAGGCTGGCTCAGCCTTTCGGCTTGGGATCGCGCCCGAGCAGGCGGGCGAACTCCGCTTCGATCGCATCGACCGAGAACGGGTCATCCTCGGGTGGCTTGGCGGCCGACTTCGGTTCGGACGGCTTGGCCTCTGCCTTGGTCTCAGCAGGCTTGGTCTCGGCCGGCTTGGTCTCGGCAGGTTTGGACTCCGCGAGCTTCGTCTCGCCCGGCTTGCCTTCGCTCTTGGCCGGCGCCTCGGGCGCATCTGCCTTGGCCGAGTCCGGCTCGTCGTCGAGCATGTCGTCAAAGACGGGCGCGAACTTGGCGGGCTTGGGCTGATCGGCAACCGGAGCCGGTGGCGCCTGCTCCTTCGCAGGTCCCGCCTTCTTCTCCTCGGCCTTGGCTGGCTCGACCACCGGCGGCTTCGGCGGAGCGAAGACCGGCGGGGCGACGAGTGGCGCTTCGGCCGCAATGGGCCGGGCCGGCGTGGGCTTCAGCCCTAGCGCCATTTCGAGCTCGGCTTCCATATCCAGCGCCGGCCGGGCAGGAGCTGGCGTCGGAGTAGGCGGCTTGGCGGCGGCGACCGGCGGAGCCGGCGGCACGGGAGGCGCCGGCGGCGGAGCGGCAGGTGTTGATGCCGGCGCTTCCGGTTCCACGCGCAGGCCGGCCGAGCCGGGGCGCACGGCGGAGAACGGCCGCTTCAGCGCCTCTTCGAGCTGGCGGGCCATGTCGCCAAGCTCGCTGGCGCTGGCGGCAGGAGCCGGGTCGCGGGTCAGGGCGGTGCTGATGCCGGCTGCTCCTGCTGCGACCCCGGGAGCAAGCGGAGCTGGAGCAGGACGCGGCGGCTGAGGCTGGGCTGTCGGGCGTGCGAGGGGCGCCGGAGCAACTGGCGGCTGCGGGCGCGGCGGCGGAACGGAATCGACCGGAACGGCTGCGGCCGGCACCGGCGAAGGCGGCAGCGGGCGCGGTTCCTCGGCGACATGCGGACGCGAATCGGGCTCGAAGGCCAGCGGCCGCTCGGCCAGGCCTTCGGTCGGCGCCGGCATCGCCACGCGCCCGCCGCTGCGTACGATATTGGTCTCGACCACGACGTCGGAGGCGCCGCCGATCATCACGAGATGCTCGACATTGTCACGCCGCACCAGGATCAGCTGGCGCTGCCGGTCGAGATCGTAGACATCGACCACGCCGAGGCGCGGCTGGCGGGCACGGCCCCCACCCTGGCCTTTGAACTTCAGCCGGCCGCCGCTCATCCGCCGCAAGAAGAAGCCGAGCAGCGCGACCAGGAGGAGCACCACTGCGAAGGCGATGATCCAACGCAGGCCGGAGGAAAGTTCGAAGCCAAACAAAGTCTGCAAGGTCTGCCTCATGAAGCGACGCGACAGCCGCCGACCGCTCTTTGTAAGGGCGATCAGACGGATAGACGGAGTTGGCTATACCATAAGCACCGCGAGTTCGAGAAACATGGTTAGCAGATGGTTAACATGAACCTGCAGATCGCACAGGGTTAACCGGCCGTTAACCATGCACCCGGCAATAATTTCCTACTTCGGCAAGAGCCGACGGGAGATTGGCAGCATGGCGAACAATGGCCTTGGCCTGATGGGAGCTCTGAAGACGCGCATGCACTGGCATCAGGCGCGCCAGAAGCTGCTCGCCGAGAACGTCTCCAATGCCGATACCCCTAAGTTCAAGCCGCATGACCTGCGCGCGCCCTCCCCGGCCGGCGGCGCCATGACCCTGGCGCAGACCTCGCCGATGCATCTCGGCCTCTCCGGCCAGCAAGGTGGCTTCGATCCGCGCGATCCCAAGCGCTTCGAGACGACGCCGAGCGCCAACAGCGTCAATCTCGAGGATGAGATGATGAAGGTCGCGCAGAACCAGTCCGACTACCAGCTCGCCGCCTCGCTCTACAGCAAGGGACTCGGGCTGATGAAGGTCGCGATCGGCAAAGGTCGCTGAGGAGCCGCGTCATGGATCTGCTCAAGAGCCTCGCCGTCGCCGCCTCCGGCCTGAAAGGCCAGGCGGGCCGCATGCGCGTCATCGCCGAGAACCTCGCCAACGCCGATTCCTCGCCCGAGCGCGCCGGCGTCGATCCCTATCGCCGCAAGATCGTCAGCTTCCAGGGCAAGCTCGATCGCGAGCTCGACGCCCAGGTCGTCGAACTCGGCAAGGTCGGCCGCGACCGCAGCGACTTCAAGACGAAATATGATCCAGGCCATCCCGCCGCCGACGCCAACGGCCTGGTCAAGATGCCCAACGTCAATTCACTGATCGAGACGATGGACATGCGCGAGGCCCAGCGCAGCTACGAGGCCAACCTCAACATCATCTCGTCCACGCGCCGGATGATCCAGCGCACCATCGACATCCTGCGCGTCTGACACGGCACGGCAGAAGCGGAGCTGATCTGATGACCACGTCGAGTTTTGCCGCCGGCGCCTACGCCTCGATGCAGGGGATGGGCACGAGCGGCCTGCTGAAGAAGCCGGCGTCGGTCGGCGGTCTCGACGGCGCCGGCGCCGGCCTGCCCGACTTCTCGTCCCTGGTCGGCAAGGCGCTGGAATCGACGGCACAGAGCGCTCGTCAGGCCGATGTCCAGGCCGGCAACGTCGCCGCCGGCCGCTCCAATGTCGTCGACGTCGTCACCGCGGTCGCCGAGAGCGAGGCTGCGATCGAGACGCTGGTGGCGGTGCGCGACCGCGTCATCGCCGCTTACGAGGAAATCATGCGGATGCCGGTCTGACGACCGCCCTCCCATCCAACGCCGACCGGATCAGAGCCCGATGACCTCCGCAGCCATCCTCGACGTCGCCCGCGACGGCATCGTCGTCTTCCTCAAGGCCGGCGCGCCGCTGATGCTGATCGCGCTCGCCGTCGGCCTCGTCGTCTCGCTGATCCAGGCGCTGACCCAGATCCAGGAACAGACCCTGGTCTACGTTCCCAAGATCATCGCGGTCTTCGCTGCCATGCTGCTGTTTTTGCCGTTCATGGGCGACGCGCTGGCGGGTTATATGGGCAGGGTCGCCGTCCGAATCGCCACGGGCGAATGAGCCTCGCGCCTGCCAGCGCCTCCTTCCCGTGGAGTCCGGTCGGCGCGCCTCACTGGCGCGGGAGCCGGGTCCACCCGATGCAGATCGCCATCCTGCCCGAGATCAGCGCGCTGTTCGTGCTGGTCTTTGCGCGTGTCGGCACCCTGGTGATGCTGATGCCGGGGATCGGCGAGCGCTTCATCCTGTCGCGCGGCCGGCTCTCCCTCGCCTTCTTCGTCGCCCTCGTCATCCTGCCGATGGCCCGCAGCACGATCACCGTGCCGCAGGATCCGGCCGGGCTGGGCGGGCTGCTGATCAGCGAGATCATGGTCGGGCTCGTCATCGGCGCGACCGTGCGTCTTTTGATGGGTGCCCTGCAGACTGCCGGCTTCATCATCGCCCAGACGCTCGGCCTTGGTTTCGCCGTCACCGTCGACCCGACCGGCGGCCTGCAGAACCCCTCGCTCGCCAACTTTCTCTCCATGCTTGGCATCACGCTGATCCTGGCCACCGACCTCCACCACCTCGCGCTCGCCGCCATCCATGAGAGCTACAGGCTTCTGCCGCCCGGTGGCTTCCCCGAGATCGGAGACGTCATGACGCTCGCGGTCAAAGCGATGGCGCAGGGTTTTTCGCTCGCCGTGCAGATCTCGGCGCCCTTCATCGTTTTCGGCCTGCTGTTCAATCTCGGTCTCGGCGTGCTGGCGCGCCTGATGCCGCAGATGCAGGTCTTTTTCCTCGCGGTCCCCGCCTCGATCCTCGGCGGGATGCTGGTGTTCCTCGCCACGGTCGGCGTGATGATGGGCGTCTTCCTCGACGATCTCGGCACCTTCCTGCGCCAGTTCATCGGTCTCTAGAGGAGGCGCAGGCATGGCCGGTGACGTCGAAAACGAAGACCGCACAGAAGAACCGACCCAGCGAAAGCTCGAGCAGGCGATCGAAAAGGGCGACGTCGCGCGATCGCAGGAGATCGGCACCTTCTTCGTGCTCTGCGGCTTCACGCTGGCGCTCCTGATCGCCGCAGGCTCGGCTGCCCGCGATGCAACGCTCTCGCTGCGCTCGTTCCTGATGAACGCCCATCAGGTCTCGGACGACCCGACCGCCCTCTTCCACGTCACCAGCAAGGGGGTGATGACCGGCTTCGCCGCGCTCGCCTTGCCACTCGGCTTCATCCTCGTCGCTGCGCTCGCCGGCGCCCTGATCCAGCACAAACCGCTCTGGACCACCGAGCCGATGACGCCGAAATTCGACCGGATCTCGCCGATGGCCGGGGCCAAGCGCATCTTCGGCAAGGATGCCTGGGTCAATTTCGCCAAGGGTCTCGCCAAGATCGCATTGGTCGGCGTCGGCGTCTGGATCGTGCTCTGGGGCGAGCGCGACCGCCTGCAGGGCTTTGCCCAGATGGATGTGCACGCACTGCTGCCAGCCGTCCTCGTTTTGACCATCAAGTTGATGGCCGGCGTGCTCTCGATCTTCGCGATCATCGCCATCGGCGATTTCGGCTACCAGCGCTTCAGCTGGCACCAGCGCCAGCGCATGACCAAGCAGGAACTCAAGGACGAGTACAAGAACTCCGAGGGCAATCCCGAGGTGAAGGCCAAGCTGCGGCAGCTGCGTGCCCAGCGCGCCCGCTCGCGCATGATGGCGCAGGTGCCGAAGGCGACGGTGATCATCACCAACCCGACCCACTATGCGGTCGCCCTGCAATACGATCAGGGCCGGGGCGCACCGGTCTGCCTCGCCAAGGGCGTCGATGCTATCGCGCTGAAGATCCGCGAGGTCGCGGGCGAGCACAGCATCCCGATCGTCGAGAACCCGCCTCTGGCCCGCGCGCTCTACGCCACCGTCGAGATCGATGACGAAATTCCTGTCGAACACTATCAGGCGGTGGCGGAAGTCATCGGATACGTCTTGCGCCTGAAGCGTCGCCGCGCCTAACTCGCTGGCCGGGCAGGCGACAATATCCTGGCGCCCTGCCCTGACCCATCGACGACGGGCGACTGAAGGAAAACGGACCCGCTGCAATGAGTGCAAGCACGGCATCGACCGCGATCGACCGGTCCGACCGGCCCGGCCATGTCGGGATCATCCTGCTGATCGCGGGTCTCCTGGTTGGGGCCGCGATCGCGCTCGGCTTCATCGCCAATGAATGGGCGCAGCCGCTGATCCTCGGCCTCCTCGCCATGCTTTCGGTCGTCGGCGTGTTCTGCCTGTTCGCCTTTGCGATCGGGCTGATCCAGTTCGCCGGTCGCTCCGCGCGCAACGACCTGACCAAGGCGATCGTCGACAGTGCCGACGACGGCGTCGTCGTCACCGAGGGTGACAATCGCATCGTTTATGCCAACGAGGCCTATCTTGCCTTCGCCGGCGCCCGCAACGCCAGCGAGATCGCCCCTGTCGAGCGCCTGTTCAAGGGCCGCGCCGAGGTTTCCGAAGCGATCTACCGCCTCGCCACCGCTGCCCGCGCCGGTCGCCGGCTCTCGGAGGAGATCCGGCTCGAGCCGGCCCTGAACGAGCGCGGTGCCGTCGGCTGGTATCGCGTGCGCGTCTCGCCGATCACCCGTGCCGGCCGCCCCGCCTGCCTATGGAGCGTCGCCGACGTCACCCCCGAGCGCGAGCGCCAGGAGAACGCGTTCCAGGAGCTGCAGCACGCGATCGACTATCTCGACCATGCCCCAGCCGGCTTCCTCTCGATCGATGCCGACAGCGAGGTGCCCTATCTCAACGCCACGCTGGCCGGCTGGCTCGACTACGACCTCGCCCGCTTCGGTTCAGGCGGCCTGCAGCTCGACGACATCGCCTCGCCCAACGCCTCGGCGCTGATCCAGGCTATCCGCGGCCAGCCTGGCGATGTCCGCATCGAGGTGCTCGACGTCGACCTGCGCCGCCGCAACGGCCAATCCCTGCCGGTGCGCCTGCACCATCAGGTCGCCTTCGGCCAGGACGGACGCGCCGGCGCCTCGCGCACGCTGGTCCTCAACCGCGCCGCCGGCGAAGCCGGAGCCGACCGTCACACCGACGCCGAGGCGCGCTTCGCCCGCTTCTTCCACGCGACGCCGATGGCGATCGCGACCGTCGATCGCACCGGCGCGATCCTGCGCTCGAACGCCTCCTTCGCCCGCCTGACGCAAGGCAGCGCCCAGCCGGCGACGATCCAGGAGCTGGTCAACGGCAATGGCGCCCTCGCGCAGGCCTTCGAGGCTGCGCTCGCCGGCAAGGGCGAGATCGCCCCGCTCGACGTCGCGCTGATCGGCGAGGAAGGCCGCTCGGCCAGGCTCTATCTCTCGCCGGTTCCGGCGAGCGAGGACACCGATGGCGAGCGCGCTATCGTCTATGCGCTCGAGACCACCGCCGAGCGCAAGCTCAAGGACAATATGGACCAGGCCGGCAAGATGCAGGCGGTCGGACAGCTCGCCGGCGGCATCGCGCACGACTTCAACAACGTGCTGCAGGTCATCATCAACGCCTCCGAATTCCTGCTCGCCAGCCACAAGCCGACCGACCCGTCCTTCCCGGACATCATGCAGATCAAGCAGAACGCCTACCGCGCGGCCTCGCTGGTCCGGCAACTGCTCGCCTTCTCGCGCCGGCAGACCTTGCGCCCGCAGGTGCTGGCGCTGGGCGACGTGCTCTCCGACCTCTCGCTGATGCTGAAACGCGTCGTCGCCGACAAGATCTCGCTCGATGTCCGCCAGGGCCGCGACCTCTGGCCGGTCAAGGCCGATCTCGGCCAGCTTGAGCAGGTCGTCGTCAACCTCGCCGTCAACGCCCGCGATGCTATGCAGAGCGGCGGCAAGCTCCAGGTGCGCACCCGCAACGTGCCGGCGGCCGAGGTCGGCGAGCTCGGCTACGAGGCTCTCCCCGCCACCGATTATGTCCTGCTCGAGGTCGAGGACAGCGGCACCGGCATCGCGCAGGAGTATCTGGAGAAGATCTTCGAGCCCTTCTTCACCACCAAGGAGGTCGGCAAGGGCACCGGCCTCGGCCTTTCCATGGTCTACGGCATCGTCAAGCAGACCGGTGGCTTCGTCTTCTGCGACTCCGTCGTCGGGCGCGGCACCAATTTCCGTATCTTCCTGCCGCGCCACATCCCGACCGAGGAGGACATCGCCGCCGAGGCGGCCGCCAGGGAGGCGCCGAAGAAGGTCGCCGCCGACCATACCGGTGCCGGCATGATCCTGCTGGTCGAGGACGAGGACGCCGTGCGGGCCCTCAACGCCCGCATGCTGGTCTCGCGCGGCTACACCGTCCACGAGGCCGCTTCCGGTGTCGAGGCGCTCGAGCTGTTCATGCAGCACGAAGGCAAGATCGACCTCGTCATCTCCGACGTCGTCATGCCCGAGATGGATGGCCCGACCCTACTCGGCGAATTGCGCAAGCGCAGCCCCACCACCAAGGTCGTCTTCGTCTCCGGCTATGCCGAGGAGGCCTTCCGCAAGAATCTGCCGGAGGGCGAGGAATTCCTCTTCCTGCCCAAGCCCTTCACGATGAAGCAGCTGGTCGAGACGGTGAAGGCGGCGATGAGCTGAGCGGCGAGGCTTCTGATTACCGGGCGCCCTAGGCCTTCTGCGCCCGGATCAGCATATGCGGACGGAAGCGCGGGAACAGGTATTCGAAGGTCCGGAACGGCAGCTTCTTCAGGCTTTCGGACGGGCTCTGCCAGAGCATTTCGATCTCGACGAGCTTCAGGCCGGCAGCCGCCAGACAGGTTTCCAGCTCGGGTCGCGTATATTCGCGCCGGTGGACATATTCGTGCTCGAAATCGACATCGGCGAATAGGTCGGGCGGCAAGGCGACGATCGAGCGGTTGAAGATCAGCTTCAGGATGTTCCGCAGCCGCGCGAAATTATCGGTGGTTATGAAGATCTGCCCGGTATCCGAGAGAGCTGAACGCAGCTTGCGCAGGATCCCTGTCGGATCCGTACGCAAATGCTCGATATTGTCGAACCAGAAGACGGCGTCGACGGCATCGAGCGGAGAAACCCACTCTGGCGCGGAGATGTCGCCGGCGAACATGCCGGCGAAGTTCCCGTAGAGTTCGCCTTCGATTTTCAGGGTTTCGGCGAAATCGACGACGAAGACCGAAGCATCGAGATGTTTCTGGACAACCTCCTCGACGAAAGCTCCGCCAGCTCCCAATGACAGGACGCGAGGACTCCGCCCCAGGCTGCCCAGAGCCATGTTCGCCGCGCGATACTGTCGGTAGAAGCTGCTCTCGAAATAGGACTTCATGTGGAATTTGCGTTTTTCGAGATCGATCGACGATCTGAATTCGTTCGGCGACAGCGCACTCATGCAGAGCGACCTTCTGAGCAATGACTACCAAGCCAATAGCGCGGACACCTTAAATAATTGCATCCGGCTTCGTAGAATTGGCGCCCATCCGATCAAGGGTTTTGCCTCCTTGTCGGACACCTGACCCAACACCTCCTCCGGTCCCTTCCTGCTTCGAAATGACGGCACCGGGACGTCCTGCCGCCGACCAGCATTACCAAGAGTTCATGCTCTGGACAGGCGCTCCTGGGCGGCTGGCTGTAAGGTGGCTCGTCGTCGACAGCACTGCGCCGGGACCTTCGATGAAACGTTACGCGATCATAGCCCTTCTGGTGGCTGTCGCCGCCTTCGCCGCCTATCGGGTGATCAGACCGCAGGACGGCCCGGAGCAGGCTCATGCCGAGCGCCGCGAAGGGCCGCCATCGACACCGGTCACGACCATGCTCGCCGGCCGCGCCGACGTGCCCGTGACACGCCGCTCGATCGGCTTCGCCGAGCCGGTTGCCATCGTCGCGGTCAAGTCCCGCCTCGATGGCGTCATCGCCGACCAGCACGTCAAGGAGGGGCAGGAGGTCAAGCAGGGCGACCTGCTCTTCACCCTCGATGATCGCGAGCTCAAGGCGCAGGTCGCCCGCGACGAGGCCAATGTCGAGCGCGACAAGGCGGCCGTGGCGCAAAAGCGCGCCGACCTCGCCCGCCAGAAGAGCCTGGTCGACAAGGGCGCCGGCACGCAGCAGGCGCTCGACCAGGCGACGGCCGACGAGGCGGTCGCCAACGCCGCCGTCAAGGCTGATGAGGCGACATTGGCGCTCGACCGCGTCCGGCTCGGCTACACCACGATCACCGCCCCGATCTCGGGCCGGCTCGGCGCCATCACGGCGACGCCGGGCAATGCGGTCCGGGTCAATGACGCCAACAGCAATCTCGTGACGGTGACTGAGCTCGCTCCGATCCGCGTCACCTTCACCCTGCCCGAGCGCGACCTGACCCTGGTGCAGGCCGCGGCGAAGGCGCAGACGCCAGCGAAAGTCACGGCCTTCGCCTCCGGCACGCGCGAGGAACTCGCCACCGGCGACCTCTCCTTCATCGATTCCGCGGTCGATATCCCCTCCGGCACGGTCAGCGTGAAGGCGCTGTTCACGAACGAGCCGCACCGGCTCTGGCCCGGGCAATATGTCGATGTCGTCGTCCAGCTCGGCATGCTGCCCGAAACGGTCACCGTGCCCTCCGTCGCCCTGCAGGAGGGCCAGAAGGGCCCCTTCGTCTACGTCGCCAAACCCGACGACACGGTCGAGGCGAGGCCGGTCAAGGTCGCCTCCAACGAGAACGGCGTCGCGGCGCTCGCATCGGGGCTGTCGCAGGACGAGAAAATCGTCACCGAAGGCCAGTCGCGGCTGGCGCCCGGCACCCGGATCAGGCTGTCCGCCCCGCCAACCACCAAGCCGTGAGGGCGCGCCATGTCGGTCTCGGCCTTTTGCATCCGCCATCCGGTCGCGACGATCCTGATGTCGTGCGCGCTGATCCTCGGCGGCCTGTTCGCCTGGCGCTCCCTGCCGGTCGCGGCGCTGCCCCGGGCTGAATTCCCGGTCGTCAACGTCTCGGCACAGTTGCCCGGCGCCTCGCCCGAGATCATGGCGACCTCGGTGGCGACGCCACTGATCAAGCAGTTCGCCACCATCGCCGGCATCGACTCGATCGCCACAACCAACGCGCTCGGCACCACCTCGATCGCGATCCAGTTCGCGCTCGATCGTGACATCGACGCGGCAGCCGCCGACGTCCAGGCCGCGATCGCCCGCACCCAGCGCCAGCTCCCGGTCGACATGACGACGCCGCCGAGCTACCGCAAATTCAACCCCGCCGACGCCCCGATCTTGCTGCTGGCGCTGAAGAGCGAGGTCACGCCGCTCTCCAAGATCGACGCCTTCGTCCAGCAGGTGCTCTCGCCGACCCTCTCCACAGTCGAGGGCGTGGCGCAGGTCCAGATCTTCGGCAGCCAGAAATATGCCGTGCGCATCCAGGTCGACCCGACGGCGCTCGCCGCTCGCGGCATCGGCATCAACGACCTGCAGACGGCGATCACCGCCGCCAACGTCAACACCCCGGTCGGCACCATGCAGTCCGGCCCGCAGCAATTGACGATCGAAGCCGAGACGCAGCTCGCCGACGCCGCGCACTTTGCCGACATCATCATCGCCACCCGCGATGGGCGTCCGGTCCGGCTCGGCGACGTCGCCAAGGTGATCGACTCGGTCGAGAACCTTCAGCTTGCCAGCTGGTATGATGGCTCGCGCGCCCTCGTCGTCGCGGTCTTCCGCCAGCCCGATGCCAACACCGTCCAAGTCGTCGACCGCGTCAGGACAGCGATCGGCCAGATGCAGTCGCTGCTGCCGCCGGCGACCACACTCGGCCTGCTCAATGACCGTTCCGCCTCGATCCGCCAGGCGGTCGAGGACGTTCAGTTCACGCTCGGATTGACGATCGTGCTGGTCGTCGCAGTGATCTTCCTCTTCCTGCGCCGCTTCACCGCGACGCTGATCCCGGCCGTCGCCGTGCCGATCTCGCTGATCGCGACGCTGGGAGCGATGTATCTGTTCGACTTCTCGATCGACAACATCTCGCTGCTCGGCCTGACGCTCGCCGTCGGCCTCGTCGTCGACGACGCCATCGTCATGCTCGAGAACATCGTCCGCCACATGGAGGAGGACGGGCTCTCGGCCTTCGATGCGGCGCTGAAGGGCTCGAGCGAAATCGGCTTCACCATCGTCTCGATCTCGATCTCGCTGGTCGCCGTCTTCATCCCGGTGCTGTTGATGGGCGGCGTGATCGGGCGCGTCTTCAACGAGTTCGCGGTCGTCGTCACCGTCGCCATCCTCGCCTCGGCCTTCGTCTCGCTGACGCTGACGCCGATGATGTGTGCCCGACTTGGCGCCAGCGCGGCAGCCCACAGCGCCGGTGCGGGCAAGGACCGCCTCGCCTTCCTCGAACGCGGCTTCGACGCCGTGCTCGGCGCCTATCGCACCGGGCTCGACCTCAGCCTGAAATACCGCCGCACCGTGCTGATGATCTTCGTCGCCAGCGTCGCCGCCAGCGCCTGGCTGGTGATGACCATCCCCAAGGGCTTCTTCCCGCAGGAGGATATCGGCCAGCTCCAGGTCGCGACCGAAGCGCGCCAGGACATCTCCTTCGACGCCATGTCGGTCCTGCAGCAGAAGGTCGAGGAGGTCTTCCGGCGCTCGCCCTATGTCGCTCATGTCGCCTCGACCATCGGTTCGGGTGGCCAGTCCAGCAGCCTCAATGCCGGGCGGCTCTTCGTCGAACTGAAGCCGAAGGCACAGCGCCCGTCCTTGCAGCAGATGCTCGCGGATCTACGCCGAGAGCTCGCCGCCATCCCCGGCATCGCGGCCTATATGTCGCCGGTGCAGAACCTCAACATCGGCGCACGCTCCTCGAAGAGCCAGTACCAGTTCGTGATGCAGGCGATCGACCAGGCGGCACTGTCAGACTGGTCCGGCAAGATGCTGGAGGCGCTGCAGCGCGACCCGCTCTTCGTCGATGTCACCACCGACCTGCAGAACAAGGCCCTGCTCGCCAACCTCGTCGTCGACCGGGCCAAGGCGCAGTCGCTGGGCATCACCGCCGACGTGCTGCGCTCGAGCCTCTATTCCGGCTTCGGTGTGCGCCAGATTTCGACGATCTACACCACCAGCGACAGCTATCAGGTCATCATCGAATTCAACCCCGGCATCCAATGGTCGAACGACCGGCTCGACCAGGTCCGCTTCCGCTCCTCCTCCGGCGCACTCATCCCGCTCGGCACCTTCGCCAGGATCGAGCGCAAGGCCGGCCCCCTGACCGTCAACCAGCTCGGACAGCTCCCGGCCGTCACCCTTTCCTTCAACCTGCCGGCCGGCCGCGCGCTAGGAGAGGCCGTGCAGCGCATCGACGCGATCAAGGCCGGGCTCAATATGCCACCGCAGATCGGCACCAGCTTCGCCGGCGTCGCCAAGACCTTCGAGCAGTCGCTCGGCAACCAGGGCCTGCTGGTCGCCGGTGCGGTGCTGACGATCTACATCGTGCTCGGCATTCTCTATGAGAGTTTCATTCATCCGCTGACCATCCTGACCGGCCTGCCGGCGGCGGCGCTCGGCGCGCTCCTGACGCTCAAGCTCTTCGGCCTCGACCTCTCGGTCATCGCCGTGATCGGGCTCCTGATGCTGATCGGCATCGTCAAGAAGAACGCGATCATGATGATCGACGTCGCGCTCGAACTGCAGCGCGCAGGCGAGCCGCCGGAAACCGCGATCCGCGAGGCGTGCCTGCGCCGCTTCCGTCCGATCATCATGACGACGCTGGCGGCGATCCTCGGCGCGCTACCGATCGCGATCGGCGCCGGCGCGAGCGCAGAGCTGCGTCAGCCGCTCGGCCTCGCGGTGGTCGGCGGGCTGATCGTCTCGCAGGTGCTGACGCTGTTCATCACCCCGGTGATCTTCCTCGCCATGGATGGACTCTCGCGCCAGCTGGGTGGCTCGAAAACGGCCGCGCCCGCCATGGCGGAACCACCGCGCACCGCAGGTTGATCAGATTTGCCCGCAGGCGGGCGGAGGTCCCAACGCCTAACCGGTATGCGCAATTGCCCAATGACGGTCTGCGACATTTGATGTCTCACTCGGCACGCTCCTGGCGGAGTTTGCGACATTCGAAGGAGAGCCGAGCATGACTGAGATGCCGCAGGGCCGGGACGCACCGCAGGACGAACCTGCGCTCGCCTTCGACGGCGTCACGCTCTCGCCGCAGAAGGAAATCGTCAGGGTCTTCTACAAGGAGATGTGGGACCACGCCGACAAGTCGCTGATCCCGCGGATCTTCCACGAGGACTTCACCTTTCGCGGCTCGCTCGGCCCGGTCCTGCGCGGCCATCGCGAATTCGCGGGCTATGTCGACTGGGTCACCGGCGCGCTCGGCAGCTACACCTCCGACATCCTGGCAATCGTCGAGGAAGGCGACCGCGTCTTCGGCCGGCTGCGCTTCCACGGTTTCCACCGCCGCGAGATGTTCGGGGTGCCACCAACAGGCCGCCATGTCTGGTGGCATGGCGCGCCAGCCTTCACCTTCGAGGACGGCCTCGTCCGCGACCTCTTCGTGCTCGGCGACATCCATGGCCTGATCGGGCGCCTGCGGCAGGGCTGAGCAGCCCTGCCCTATTCGGCGAAGGTCACGCCCGCCTCCGCCGGCGCCAACCGGATCAGGCGACAATCCTTCACCGCCGCCTGTCGGTGCAGCATCGCCTCGCGATAGACAGGATCGCGGAAGAGGCTAGCGAAGGCCTCGACGCTGGGATATTCGGCGATGAAGCAGATGTCCCAGCGCTCGTCCTCCGGGCCGATCAGCATCTGCTCGAAGCCGCCGCGCCAGATGATGCGCCCGCCGAGCCGCGCCAGCACCGGCGCGCTGATCCGGCCATAGTTCGCGAAGGCTTGAGTTCCACCGCCATGAGGCCCGTCCGGATACTGCGCCTCGGCATTGAGCCGGATCAGGTTCAGCATTTGCACCGGGCCCGGCCGGTCGTCGGCACGGAAGGCAGCGAAAGCCTCGCGGCTGAAGCTCGTATGATCGCTCATCTGTGCCCCCCTCAGCCCGCCTTGGCGACCAGCGACCAGCCGCCGGAATAGACCGGCTGGCGCCGCGCCATCCAGGCGTCGAGGCCCTCGCGCAGATCGGCCGTCGGCGCGACGCGGGCGAACTGCTCGCTCTCGATCAGCAATCCCTCGGCGATGCTGGCGTTGATGCCGCGCGTCACCGCCATGAGGATGCTCGCCGCCGCCAGCGGCGAATGCCTGATGATGCGCTGAGCCAGCGCCTGCGCCGCCGGCAGCAACTCCTCATGCGGCACCACCGCGTTGATCAGCCCCAACTCGAGCGCCCGCTGCGGCGTGAACGGATCGCCGGTCAGGAGCAGCTCCAGCGCGCGCTTGCGCCCGGCGAGCCGCGGCAGACGCTGCGTCCCGCCGAAGGTCGGCGGCATGCCGAGATTGATCTCCGGCTTGGCGAACATCGCACGCTCGCTGGCGATGGCGAGCGGCACCGCTTCGGTGACCTCGCAGCCGCCGCCATAGGCGAGCCCGTTCACCGCCGCGATCACCGGCTTGCCGAACGCCTCCAGGCGCGCCGTCAGTGCTTGGCCGCGGCGGACGAAATCGCGCACCGCCTGCTCCGGCCCGGCCGCGACGCTCTGCGAGAACTCGTGGATGTCGCCGCCGGCCGAAAAGGCGCGCTCGCCGGCGCCGGTCAGGATCACCGCGCGGATCGACGGGTCGACCTCGATCCGGTCGAGGATTTCGAGCAGGCGGTCGATCAGCCCGTAGCTCAGCGCATTCAGCTTCTCGGGGCGGTTCAGCGTCAGCGTCGCGATCGCCTCGCGCTGTTGAATCAGGATGAGATCATTGTCGGGCATCGCCTTGGCTTTCTTCCGCTTTCAGATAGCGGAAGGCTGCGCTCCAAGCTTGACGATGTATACTACCTGTACGGTATACATGAGGCATGGCCGAACCCGACAGCCCGACCCGCAAGCGCATCATCGACGCCGCCAGCAAGCTCTTCTATGGCGAGGGCATCCGCGCCGTCAGCGTCGACGCGGTGGCCGAGAAGGCAGGCGTCACCAAGCGCACGCTCTACTACCACTTCGAGAGCAAGGACGAGCTCGTCGCCGCCTATCTCGAGGCGCGTGACCAGCCCAATCTCAAGCTGATGGCCGGCTGGTTCGACAAGGCCGAGGGCGGGCTGCCGCAGAAGGTCGAGGCGATCTTCCAGAACCTCGCGCGCGCGGCCCGGCATCCGCGCTGGAAGGGCTGCGGCTTCCTGCGCACCGCCGCCGAGCTCGCCAACCTGCCCGGCCATCCCGCCATCAAGATCGGCGCGCGCCACAAGGCCGGTTTCGAGCGCTGGCTCGCCGGCGCCTGCGCCGATCGCGGTGCCGCCGCGCCAGATGAGCTCGCTCGGCAGGTCGTGCTGCTGATGGACGGCGCCTTTTCGGTCATGCTCGTCCACCGCGACCCGGCCTATGTCGAGGCCGCCGGGCGCGCTGCCGCGACCCTCGCTGCCGGTTCCTGTCGGGGCCAGCTCGTTTGATCGGCGCCGGGCGGCTCTCTATCCTGCGCCGATGACACCACGGCCCGTTCTCGCCTACACGCTGCTGCTTCTCGTGCAGACCGCCTGCGCGCTGGTGATCCTCTTCTACATCCACGCCATCTTCCGCATCCTGGTCGCGCATATCGGCGAGCAGCAGTCGCTGCCGAGCGAGATTCTGGCGCAGGTGATCGTGGCGGCGCTGCTAGGCCAGTTTTGTTATTGGACCCGCCTGTATCGGCTGCCGGTGCCGCGGGGCTTCCGCAATCTGGCCTTGGGGCATCTGCTGGCTTTCGCCGCCCGCCTCGGCGCAATCGGCGGCGGCGCGCTGGCCTCGATCTACTTCCTGCGTCATCTGCCTGAGCTGACGAAGCTCGCCGATAGCTTCACCCTGGTCTGGCGCTCCGGCCTGCTCCTCGCGATCGTGTTCGCGCTCTATTGCTACACGCTGGAGCTGGAGCGGCTCGCCGCCGCCTGGCAGGCCGAGCCGGAGGAATGACGTCCTTCTGTCGGCGCTGCGAGCCCGGATTCGTCAGGCACGCAAGCTTGCGAGCCAGAGCCTGAAGCTCCGCAAACGCTCCCGCCCCGCCTGCCCGAGCACAACTGCCCGTCGCCATGCCGCGCTCGCCTTGATCCGGCCGATCACCGCCTGCCGGATCGCGTCGATCCAGCCCATGATCCGCGCGAACCAGGGGATGGTGAGGAGCTGCGCCCGCCCGGCATGGTAGACGCGCTCGACCAAGAGGAAGCCGGCGAGATGGCCGATCGCCGTCGTGACGATACCCGCCGTGAATGCTCCGCGCGCCAGGAACAGCAGGCCGAGCAGCTTCAGCGGCTCGACGATGGCGAAGGGAATCGCAAGGGCGACCAGCGCGCCATAGGGCGGCAATCGCCCGATCGCTTCTTCACACCGCGCCACCAGCCGGAGCGAGGCGAACCGGGCGATCAGCGGCCGATAGAGCGGCCGCACCAACTCGTCGAGCAGGATGACGAGCCCGACGATGAGATCGAGCGGGATCAGGAGCAGCCGGATCAGGGATCTGTGCATCACGCTCCTCGGGCCGATCGCATTCGCGCCTCAGATCTACAACCAGCGCGTTCAAGCGAACGTCCTGCCGTCGAATTGCGGCCATCCCTGCCGCATATCCCCAGAAAAATTTCAAACGTTTTAACCACCTGAGCGGTCCGCCGGCATCACCGATTGACAGTCACCTAACGTCATCACGCCTCATGAAGGCAATGGCGAGGGCTGCCCGCCATCAGGATTCGCGACACCTGATTTTCGGTGGAAAACCGGGCTGTTGCATGGCTATCGGAGCACCCGGTGATTCCAAAATTGGTGGGTTCGACCACGCTACGCTACTTCTCCGAAGTGGCCGAGCGTGGCTCCTTTCGCGCTGCGGCGGAATCCCTGCACATCGCAGCGTCGGCGATCAACCGGCAGGTCAGCAATCTCGAGACCGATCTCGGCGTGAAGCTGTTCGAGCGGGCGCGCGGCCGAGCCGGGCTGCAACTGACGGAAGCGGGACGCATCCTGCAGTTCCGCCTGCGTTCGGCGATCGATGAACTGCGCATCGCAAATGATGAGATCATGGCGCTGCAGGGTCTGGGGCGCGGGCATGTGACGGTCGGCTTCAACGACGTCGTCGTCAATGCCATTTTGCCGGACGCAATCAAGAGTTTTCACCAGGCCCATCCGAATATAACCTTCGGGGTTAAGGTCGACAGCACGCGTGGGCTGGTTTCGCGTCTGAAGGACGGCGACATCGATTTTGCCGTTGCCTATAATTTCTCTCCGGATGCGGAGCTGTCATACATGGAGAGCATCTCTCTCAAGATGTATATGATCGCCTCCCCTGATCATCCCCTTGCGGCACGAGCCTCCGTCGCGCTGTCAGACCTCGGCGGACACAATTTCATCGTGCCGGACGGGGCGGGACTTATACGGCAAGTATTCGATATTGCTTTCGGTGGCTCCAATGCGCCGATCAATCAGGTTGTCCAGACGAACTCCTTCGAGCTGATCCATTCGCTCGTGGAATGCGGAGTCGGGGTCAGCATCGTGACCGGGCGAGAGCAGAAAGAGGATCGGGCGCGACTGGCCCATGTCGAGGTCGACGATGCCCTGCTTTCGCAGAATGTGCTCGCCTGCTGCAAATCGCCCGACCGCAACCTGTCACCGGCCGCGACGGCGTTCGCCGGCGTCATCTGTGACGCCTTGAGAGCATTCGGACAGCGTGAAGCCCGCGCCGGCAGAGCCGGAGACGGAGCGTAGAGCCCGATCCGCGAGGCGATTCGCGGAATGCCGGGGATTCCGGATCCTGAGGCCGGAACGGCGCGACGCGCCCAGTCGCCTGTCCGAACTCTCAAGCAACGCGACCCGTCATGAGCCGCCGACATGCCCTCCAATCAAGTAGTGCATGGCAAGCACCTCGACGGCCAACGTTTGCCGAATTTCTGAGCACAATCCGCGCTTCCGGACTCAATACATGCGTCTGGCCACGCTTCTGCCCTCAATGCGCTAATTCCGTGTCTTCAAAGAGGCAAAATCGGTGCTTTACCTGGGCGTGCAACCATAGGTACTCATCAAGCTGCACTAATAAGCTTCTGACGCGGCGGTCGACTTGACGTATGAGCAAGACAATTACTGAATTTGAATTAATTTGCTCGAAGGCCGACGCCGCATGGGCGGCTATACAGAGTCAATATGTTGACCGGCTGACCACGGCGGAGATCGATTTTCTGTTCTCCCGCCTCGTCCTCGGCCTGACCTCTCCCTTCTATGCCGAGCGCGAGCCGGCTCTTCATTTCACGGCCTGCAGCGCCGTCATCGGGCGGAAGCTGCCGCCCGAGCGCGTTCATGCAGCCTTGCATGCCGTTCCCGAACCCAGCCAGCCATGGGTCGAAAGAGCCTTCGGCCTGGCGGAGGAGCACGGAACCAAAATCGCAATGACGCTGATCGAACAGCGCGACCGAACCAATCACGCAGAAACCACCGATCACACAGACGCCAAAGCCGATGCGGCACATCGAGAGCTTTCGAGCGGGGCTAAGGAGCAAGTGGGCTGATGACTGACTGCACTGACATGCGCGCGCAGGGTAGGTTCCGTGGCGGCTTCGCCGGCAATTGGGTTTCAGGCGGCGACAGCCGCTCGCTGCGCCGCCGGCTGATGGCGGTGCTGCGCATGGCCCACCGCGTGCTCGGCGTCAGTCGCAAGGGCATGGGCCTCGGGACACTGGGTGTCGGCGGCGGCCTGCGTTCGGCCGGCGCGATCGGCGGCCTGGCTGTGCTCGCCGCGCTCGGCCTCTCCACGCCAGCGCAGGCGCAATACCAGGCTGGCGGCGGTTCGGCGACAGGCGGCAACGCCGTCGCCATCGGTAACGGTGCCACCACGAATGGCGCCAACAGCGTGGCGTTGGGCACCTCCAACAGCGCAACGGGCAACGCTACGATCGCCATCGGCTATTCGATGAGTGTCAATGGCCTCAATTCCATAGGCATCGGTGTCTTCGCAGGCGCGAACGGCGTCAACGCGCTCGCCATAGGCGGGAACGCCCAAGCCACTGCGGACGGAGCAAGCTCCATTGGCGTCAACTCGGTTGCCGCCGCAGGCGCGGCCGCCTTTGGCCTGAATGCGCGTGCCGACGGAACGAACTCGACGGCGATCGGCTATGTTACCCGGGCGACCGGGCTGCGCGCCACCGCGCTCGGATTTGGGGCAACAGCGTCCGGACTGGATTCGCTTGCCCAAGGCAATAGCGCCGTCGCAAGCCAGCAGAATTCCATCGCCATCGGCTTCCAAGCGACCGCGACCGCGATCAACGCCGTCAATCTCGGCAACCGCACTGTTGCGGGAGGGGGCGCCCTTCAACAGGGCGCCATCGCCATCGGCACGGACGTGACGGCAAACGCGGTCGACGCCACTGCGATAGGACGCGCGAGCCAGTCGACCGGGGTTAATGCCGTGTCGATAGGTATCGCGGCCAACGCATCGGCCGCTGGTGCCTACGCGCTCGGCAGCAACACCGTGGCGTCGGGGATCAATTCCGTCGCACTTGGCAACTCCGCCGATGCGACCGGTGCTGCAGCGATGGCGTTCGGCGTGAGGGCCCAGGCAAGCGGCGGCCTTACGATCGCCATAGGCCAGGACGCAACGGCCACGGTCAGCAGCGCGATTGCGCTGGGCACCAGCGCGGTCGCAAACAACACCAACTCTGTCGCGCTCGGCGCCGCTACCCAGGCCACGGGTGCCGGCTCAGTCGCTCTGGGCACCTTCAGCGTTGCTTCGGGAGCGAACTCCGCTGCGGTCGGCAACGCCACGGCCAGTGGCGACCGTTCGTTCGCCGGCGGCCGTGTTGCCAACGCCACCGGCACCGATTCTTCCGCCGTTGGTTTCAACTCCAGCGCCGGAGGGATTAGCTCATCAGCGTTCGGCACCGTCGCCAATGCCTCGGCAGATTTTGCCACGGCAGTCGGTAATCAGGCCGTGGCGAGTGGCTTCGGTTCTCTTGCGGCAGGTTCGGGAGCGCAGAGCACGGGCGTCTCCTCCGTGGCGCTCGGCAACAATGCTACCGCGAGCGGCCAGAATGCGATCGCGGCCGGACTCGGCTCCGTCGCCAGCTCCGTCGACGCCGTCGCCATCGGCACCGCCGCAAACGCAAGCGGGGGCAAGGCTGTCGCGATCGGCGCCGGCAATGTCGCTTATGGCGACGGGGCGGTCGCGATCGGCGATCCGAGCTTCGCCAGCGGCACCGGCGCCTTCACCGGCGGCGCGAACAACATCGCCAATGCCGACGGCACGGCGAGCGCCAATGCGGGCAATGCGGCCAATGGCGCGGTCGCCATCGGCAACAACAACGTCGCGATCGGCCAGGGCTCGGTCGCGCTCGGCAACTTCAGCCGCGCCGGCGCTGCGGGCGCGCTCGCCTTCGGCGACACCGCCGTCGCCAACAATGCCGGCGACGTCGCCCTGGGCTCGGGTTCGACGACCGCGGTCGCGGTGGGTACCGCCAATGCCGTCATCAACGGCACGACCTATACCTTCGCCGGCACGGCCACGCCAACCTCGACGGTGAGCGTCGGCGCAGCGGGTGCCGAGCGCACCATCACCAATGTCGCACCGGGCCGGATCAGCGGCTCCTCGACCGACGCGATCAACGGCTCGCAGCTGTTCGCGACCAACCAGGCGGTCGATGCCATCGGCGTCACCGTCAACAACATCACCACCGGCGCCGGCATCAAGTATTTCCACGCCAATTCGGTCCTGCCGGATTCGCAGGCCCTGGGGACGGATTCCGTCGCCATCGGCCCGGCCGCGATCGCCAACAACGCCGGGGACGTCGCCATCGGCAATGGTTCGGTGTCGGGCACGACGACGGCGGTGGGGGGCACGACGATCGGCGGCACGGCCTACACCTTCGCGGGTGCGAACCCGGCTGGCGGCGCCTTCTCGGTCGGCTCGGCCGGCGCCGAGCGCCAGATCCAGAACGTCGCGGCCGGGCAGCTCACAGCCGGATCGACCGACGCGGTGAACGGCTCGCAGCTCTTTGCGACCAACCAGCAGGTCACGCTGAACACGACCAACCTCACCACGCTCGGCACGACGGTCAACAACATCGCCGGCAATGTCTCGACCGCCTACACCGACGCCAACGGTGATGGCATCCGCTATGTGCGCACCAACGACCGGACCCTTGCGATCGCCGATTCCTTCGCCCAGGGGATCGCGGCCACGGCCGTCGGCTACCAGGCGATCGCCGCCGCTGACAATTCGCTGGCGCTCGGCCGCGACAGCCAGGCCACCATCCTGGGCAGCATCGCGCTCGGCTCCGGCTCGGTCACCGATCGCGCTCTGGCGCCGACGTCCGGCACGATTACGGTGGGAACCAATCTCATCCCCTACAATACCACCGACAAGACGTTGCTTGGCGCCGTTTCGGTGGGCAATCTCACATCCTTCCGCCAGATCACCAACGTGGCTGACGGAACGGAGGACCAGGACGCCGTCACGCTTCGGCAGTTGAAGGGCGCCATGAGCTCCTTCTCGGTGACGCCGATCCAGTACTTCCACGCCAACTCGACCGCTTCGGACTCGTTGGCGGTCGGAGTCGACTCGGTGGCGGTCGGCCCGCGCACGACGGTCAATGGCGACAACGGCATCGGCATGGGCAACGGCGCCATCGTGCAGATGACCGCGCCCGGCGGCATCGCCATCGGCCAGAACGCGACGGTCAATCTGGCGGACGGAGTCGCGCTCGGCACCAACTCGACCGCGAACGGCATCCAAGCGCTCGCCCTCGGCCCCGGCGCCACGGCTAGCCACGCCGGCAGCGTCGCGCTCGGCGCCGGCTCCGCGACGGACGCGACGGTCGCAACCACGGGCGTCACGATCCGCGGCACGGTCTACAACTTCGCCGGCGCCGCCCCGGTGGGCACCGTGAGCATCGGCAATGTGGGCGCGGAGAGGACGCTGACGAACGTCGCCGCCGGACGCATCTCGGCGGCCAGCACCGATGCGATCAACGGCTCGCAGCTCTACGCGACCAACCAGGCGCTGGAAAGCATGCAAGGCGGCATCGGCGCGATCAACAACACCGCCGTCTTCTATGACCTCAACGTCGATGGCAGCAAGAAGAACAGCCTGACCCTGCAGGGCGGCGACCCCAATGCGCCGGTCGTCATCTCCAACGTCGCCGAAGGCGTGAGAGGGACCGACGCCGTCAACGTCAACCAGCTCAACCGGGGCATCACCGAGGCCAAGGCCTATACGGACAGCCAGATCGCAAACATCGTCGATGCCGGCAGGGCCTATACCGACCAGAAGTTCGGACAACTGAACCAGGAGATTCGCGCAGCGCGCCAGGAGGCGAGGCAGGCCGCTGCGGTCGGGCTTGCGGCGGCGTCGCTCCGCTTCGACGATCGTCCCGGCAAGCTCAGCGTGGCGGCTGGTGGCGGCGTCTGGCGAAACGAGGGCGCGTTCGCCTTCGGCGCCGGCTACACCAGCGAGAACGGCCGCGTCCGCGCCAACCTGACCGGCGCGACCAGCGGTGGCGAATGGGGCGTCGGCGCCGGTGTCAGCGTCACGCTGAACTGAGAACGGCATGACTGGCAAGCGAGCCGCATCGGCAGCGTCCATGGTCATGGCTTGCTTGCTCCTGTCCGGCCAGAACTCGGCCGGACAGGCGCCGCCGGGTTCCGACTACAGGATCAAGCCCTCCGACGTGGCATTGCCGCCCAACGCGAAGCTGGGGAGCTATCGCCGGATCACCCAACCCTTCGAGAACTGGACGCTGATCTGCGACGAGAACCTGCAGGCGCGGCAGAAGGTCTGCAACGTGACCCAGACCATCGAGGACGCTGCCGGCCGCCTGGCCTTCAGCTGGTCGCTCGCGGCCTCGAAGGACGGCAAGCCCTACATGATCCTGCGCACCGCGCCGGATGCGAAATACCCCGGCCCGATATCGCTGAGACTCCAAGGCCAACCCAATCCGGTCAAGGTCCAGCTCGACGGCTGCAACGCCACGGTCTGCGTCGGGATGCTTCCCGTCGGGCCGGTCCTGCGCGAGCAGATCTCCAAGAGCGCGACCCCGGAGGTCTCCTACGAGACGAGCGGCGGCAAGACCGTGACCCTGGCCGCCACCCTCAAGGGGCTCTCGAAAGCGGTCGAGGCGATCAGATGAACAGGCGAGACCGATGAACCAGCAATCCATCCATGATCGGATCATGTCGCGGCAGGAGGGCCATTCGGCCCGGCCAGGCCGTGGCGACGACCGCACCGCGTCCAACCGCAACTGGACCCGGATCGCGATCTATTCGGCGATCGGCATCGTTGCCCTGGGCGGGCTCGCCTACGGCTCGATGAATTACGCCACGATCCGAAACCTCGTCTCGCAACCGGCGATCGCGGAAACGAACAAGACCGACCCGTCCCGCCCCGAAACGCCCTTCCTGCAGCACGCCAGGCAGGCGGGCCTGAAGAGCTGCTCCACCGTGTTCCCGGTTCTCGGAGAGCTGCTGACGAATGGCGCGAAATACGACGTCCAGTCGTCGTGGAACAACGAAGCTGCCGATCGTCATGCCGTGCAGGCCCTGGTCGGCATGAGCTACACCGCCCAGAACTATAGCGGACCGGCCGCCGGCGTCGTCTTCGCCGCACCGACGCAATCGACCTGCGAAGGCACCATGGTGCGGGTGGCGCCATTCTCCACCCCGTGCAGCGAGATTCCGGCCATTCTCCCGCAAGGCAGCAAACTGGCCAGCAATCTCGGCCAGATCGCCGTCTACGCCGTCGCCAATAATGGCGGCAACGCGCTGCTTCTCCCGACGGGAAGTGGCTGCGTCGTCGTTTCCGTAGCCTCGGCCGCCAGACGATAAGGAGCCAAGATGAAACTCCGCTCTGCCATTGCAGCCATTGCCGTGCTTGTCGCCTGCGCGAGTCAGCTCGGCGCAGCCGATCTGGCGCCGGCTCGAAAATCGCCTCCGCCCGCGACGAAGGAAAGCGGCATCTGGGCGGCGATCGCCTATTCGAGCGCCGACCAGAAGCACGGCTTCTTCTGGGGCGCCGACAAGCGGAAAGAGGCGGCGGACATCGCCCTCGAGCATTGCCGGCGGGCTGGCGGCGACGCATGCGTCGTCGTGAGCGTCTTCCGCAATCATCGCCATTGGGACGATGATGACCGCACCGGCTTCCCGTACCATCACTGCGGCGCGCTCGCCGTGGCCAAGGACAAGAGCGACCGCATGACGCCCTGGAGCGCAAAGGCTGCGCCGACGCGCCAGGAGGCCGAGGATCAGGCCGTGCAGGCCTGCGAGCGGACAGGCACGCAATGCGCAGTGCGCGAATGGGTCTGCACCTGACGCGTCGGCTTGAAGGACGAGCTGGAGCGCGGCCGCCGACCGGCCCGCTCCTACGATTTTAGCTATACCCCAATGAGAACAAAAAAAGAACTTGCGGGAGAGAACAAACCATGACCATAGTCCTCGCCATGGCGCGGATTGAGATGTGGTCGCGCCCCTGCCATAAGGAGCGCACGTCGTGAATCAGGCGAATCTCAGGCTCGTGGAAGGCTCTTCGATGGACAAGGCCAAGGCGCTCGACGCGGCGCTCTCGCAGATCGAACGGGCTTTCGGCAAGGGCTCGATCATGCGCCTGGGCAAGAACCAGCAGGCGATCGAGATCGAGACGGTCTCGACCGGCTCGCTCGGCCTCGACATCGCGCTCGGCGTCGGCGGCCTGCCGAGGGGCCGCGTCGTCGAGATCTACGGGCCTGAATCCTCCGGCAAGACCACGCTCGCGCTCCACACCATTGCGGAAGCTCAGAAGAAGGGCGGCGTCTGCGCCTTCGTCGATGCCGAGCATGCGCTCGATCCGGTCTATGCCCGCAAGCTCGGCGTCAATCTCGACGATCTCCTGATCTCCCAGCCCGACACTGGCGAACAGGCGCTCGAAATCACCGACACGCTGGTCCGCTCCGGCGCGATCGACGTGCTGGTCATCGACTCCGTCGCCGCCCTGACACCGCGCGCCGAGATCGAGGGCGAGATGGGCGACAACCAGCCCGGTCTCCAGGCCCGCCTGATGAGCCAGGCGCTGCGCAAGCTCACCGCCTCGATCTCGCGCTCGAACTGCATGGTCATCTTCATCAACCAGATCCGCATGAAGATCGGCGTGATGTACGGCTCGCCCGAGACCACCACCGGCGGCAATGCGCTGAAATTCTACGCCTCGGTGCGCCTCGACATCCGCCGCGTCTCGACGCTGAAGGAGCGCGACGAGGCGACCGGCAACCAGGTCCGCGTCAAGGTCGTCAAGAACAAGGTCGCGCCGCCCTTCAAGCAGGTCGAATTCGACATCATGTTCGGCGAGGGCATCTCGAAGGCCGGCGAGCTGGTCGATCTCGGCGTCAAGGCCGGCATCGTCGAGAAGTCCGGCGCCTGGTTCTCCTTCGACAGCCAGCGCCTCGGCCAGGGCCGCGAGAACGCCAAGACCTTCCTCAAGGCCAATCCCGACGTCGCCGCCAAGATCGAGACGACCATCCGCCAGAATTCCGGCCTGGTCGCCGAGCGCATCCTGGAGAACGCCGACCCAACCGCCGAGGATCTCGACGAGGGCGAGGCCTGAGCCTTCAAACCGGGACATAGAGTCATCAAGTCGACGGGCGGCCTTTGGGTCGCCCGTTTCCGTTTTGCGGTCAGCTTCTTGCCGGTACTGCGTCCTTGCGGCGCTTTCTGGACAGGCGCACATGCGCTGACTAGAACCACTGCGCCGGGCCGGCCGGCCCCACCATGAACAGAGCCAAGATTGCGATGAGCGGCGTCAACGAGATCAGGTCGACCTTCCTCGATTACTTCAAGAAGAACGGCCACGAGGTGGTGCCGTCGAGCCCGCTCGTGCCGCGCAACGACCCGACCTTGATGTTCGCCAATTCCGGCATGGTGCAGTTCAAGAACGTCTTCACCGGCCAGGAGAAGCGGCCCTATGCACGTGCCACCACCGCGCAGAAATGCGTGCGCGCCGGCGGCAAGCACAACGACCTCGACAATGTCGGCTACACCGCCCGCCATCACACCTTCTTCGAGATGCTGGGGAACTTCTCGTTCGGCGACTATTTCAAGGAACAGGCGATCACCCATGCCTGGACCCTGGTCACGCGCGAGTTCGGCCTGCCCAAGGAGAAGCTGACCGTCACGGTCTACTCCGAGGACGATGATGCGCACGCGCTCTGGAAGAAGATCGCCGGCCTGCCGGACTCCCGCATCATCCGCATCTCGACCTCGGATAATTTCTGGCGCATGGGCGACACCGGCCCCTGCGGCCCGTGTTCCGAGATATTCTACGACCATGGCGACCATATCCCCGGTGGCCCCCCGGGCTCGCCCGACGAGGATGGCGACCGCTTCATCGAGATCTGGAACCTCGTCTTCATGCAGTACGAGGAAGCGGCTGGCGGCATCAGGACCGATCTGCCCCGCCCTTCGATCGACACCGGCATGGGGCTGGAGCGCGTCGCCGCCGTGCTCCAGGGCACGCATGACAACTATGCGATCGACCTGTTCGCGACACTGATCCGCACCATCGCCGATCTGACCAATGTCCCCTCCGAAGGGCCGATGAGCGCGAGCCACCGCGTCATCGCCGACCATCTGCGCTGCTCCGCCTTCCTGATCGCCGACGGCGTGCTGCCCTCGAATGAGGGCCGCGGCTATGTACTGCGCCGGATCATGCGCCGCGGCATGCGCCATGCGCAGCTGCTCGGCGCCAAGGATCCGCTGATGCACCAGCTGGTACCGGCGCTGGTTCGCGAGATGGGCCAGGCCTATCCGGAGCTGATCCGGGCCGAGGCGCTGATCGGCGAGACGCTGAAGCTCGAGGAGAGCCGCTTCCGCACCACGCTGGCGCGCGGCCTGTCCATCCTCGATCAGGAAACGCAGGCGCTGGGTTCCGGCGACAAGCTCAAGGGCGACGTCGCCTTCACCCTCTACGACACCTATGGCTTCCCGCTCGACCTGACGCAGGATGCGCTGCGCGCCCGTGGTGTCGGCGTCGACATAGAGGGCTTCGACGCGGCGATGGCGCAGCAGAAGGCCAAGGCGCGCGCTGCCTGGGCCGGCACCGGCGAGGCCGCGACCGAGAAGCTCTGGTTTCCGCTGCGCGAGCGCGTCGGCGCGACCGAATTCCTCGGCTACGATACCGAGAGCGCCGAGGGCGTGGTCACCGCTTTGGTCAAGGACAACGCCGAGGTCACGACGCTGAAGGAAGGCGAGAGCGGCATCGTCATCCTCAATCAGACGCCGTTCTATGGTGAGTCCGGCGGCCAGGTCGGCGATACTGGCACGCTTGTCGGCAACGGCTTCAAGGCTGAGGTGACCGACGTCCAGAAGAAGCTCGGTGACGTCTTCGCCCATCAGGTCAAGGTCGTCTCCGGCGAGATCGGCCTCGGCAAGCCGGCCGAGCTGACGGTCGACCACGGCCGTCGCGGCACCATCCGGGCCAACCATTCGGCCACCCATCTGCTGCACGAGGCGCTGCGGCGCGTGCTGGGCGACCATGTCGCGCAGAAGGGTTCGCAGGTAGCACCCGAGCGCCTGCGCTTCGACTTCAGCCATCCCAAGCCGATCAGCCGCGAGGAGCTGGCGCGGGTCGAGGAGATGGCGAACCGGCTGGTGCTGCAGAACGAGCCCGTCGTCACCAAGCTGATGTCGGTCGATGACGCGATCGCCTCCGGCGCGCGGGCGCTGTTCGGCGAGAAATATGGCGACGAGGTCCGCGTGGTGTCGATGGGCACGGATCGCGATGCCGACACGCCGAAAACCTTCTCGGTCGAGCTTTGCGGCGGCACCCATGCCAGCCGGACGGGTGACATCGGTCTCGTCACCATCCTGTCGGAGTCCGGCGTTGCAGCCGGTGTGCGCCGACTCGAGGCGCTGACCGGCGAGGCGGCGCGCCGTCATCTGCGCGAGGAGAGCGTCGCGCTCGACGAGATGGCCGGGCTGCTGAAGGCCTCGATCGCCGAGCTGCCGGCGCGCGTTGCGACGCTGGTCGAGGAGCGCCGCAAGCTCGAGCGGGAGCTCAGCGAAGCGCGCAAGAAGCTCGCCATGGGCGGTGGCGGCGAAGCGAGCGATCCGATCCGCGAGGTTGCCGGCGCCCGGCTGCTGGCGCGCGCCGTCACCGGTGTCGAGATGAAGGATCTGAAGAGCCTGGTCGATGAGGCAAAGGCCCGCGTCGGCTCCGGCGTCGTCGCCATCGTCGGCGTTGCCGAGGACGGCAAGGCCGGCGTCGTCGTCGGCGTCACGCCGGACCTGACCGAGCGCTTCGACGCGGTCGCTTTGGTGCGCGCCGCCTCCGAGCGCCTCGGCGGCAAGGGCGGCGGCGGCCGCCGCGACATGGCCCAGGCCGGCGGGCCGGACGGCGCCCAGGCGCAGGCCGCGCTTGACGCCGTCGCCGACGCGATGGGCTGAGGCGATCATGGCGCCTGTCCCGCAGCCTGGCATGAGCTGGCGGCGGCGGGCGCATCTGGTCATCGACCGCGGCGCCGGCGACGATCTCTCGGTCAGGCTCGTCCATGGCGGGCTGGTCGCCCTGATCATCATCAATGTCGCCGCGCTGGTGCTGGAATCGGTGCCGAGCCTCGCCGCCGCCTATGGCCGGGCGTTCTACTGGATCGAGCTCGTCTCGGCCGTGCTGTTCACGCTCGAATATGCCGTCCGGCTCTGGGTTGCGCCCGAACATGCACGCTATCGCGACCTGAGCGACTGGGCGGCGCGCCGCGCCTACGCGATGTCGCCGCCGGCGCTGCTCGATTTCCTCGCCACGGTGCCGCTCTACACCGCCCTGCTCGGCTATGGCGACCTCAAGATCCTGCTGCTCTTCCGCCTGCTGCGCTTCTTCAAGCTCGGCCGCTATTCGCCCGGCATGGCTTCGCTCGGCGCGGCGCTGCATGCCGAGCGCAAGGCACTTCTCGCCTGCATCGTTATCCTGATCGGCGTCATGCTGCTCTCGGCGACCGCGATGCACTTCGTCGAGCACGACGTTCAGCCCGAGAAATTCGGCACCATTCCCGATGCGATGTGGTGGGCGATCATCACGCTGACGACGGTTGGCTATGGCGACGTCTACCCGGTGAGCGTCGCCGGCAAGCTCGTCGCCTCACTGACCGCGGTGATGGGGCTCGTCATGCTGGCGCTGCCGGTCGGCATCATCGCCACCGCCTTCGCCCAGGAGATCCACCGCCGCGAATTCGTGGTGACCTGGAGCATGCTGGCGCGAGTACCCCTGTTCAGCGGCCTCGACGCCTCCGAGATCGCCGAGATCATGCATGCGCTACGCGCCCGCACCGTGCGTGGTGGTGGCATCGTGCTCCGCCCGCACGAGCCGGCTCACTCGCTCTATTTCGTCGCCAGCGGCGAGGTCGAGCTCGTCGCGGCCGATGGCAGCCGCTGCCTCGACGAAGGCTGCTATTTCGGCGAGCTCAGCCTCACCGAGATCGCCGCCGTCGAAGGTGGCATTGCAGCCCGCGCGACCGTCGCGACCAAGCTCCTCGTCCTTGATCCTGCCGACTTTCGCCTGCTCATGCTGCGTCAGCCGGAACTGGCCGCCCATCTCCACCGACTTGCCGCAGCATGATGCCGACCCGCCGCACGATCCTCACCCTGCTCTTGTGCGCAGGCGTCCCCGCCTTGGCCCAGCAGCCGCGGCCGCAGCGCCCGCCGCAAGGGCCGAGCCTGTCGGCCCCCCGGACGCTGATGGCCGGGTCCATGGCGACCGCTTTCGTCAGCCGCGCACCGGCCAATGCCCGCCTCGCCATCAGCAGGCCAACCGACCCGCCGGAGGGCGCGATCGTCGCCGCGCCGCTCGGCCAGGTGACGGTGCTGTCGCTGCCGGCGCCGGGGGAAGTCGGCACCTTCGAATTACGGCTGCTCGGCGAGAGCGACGGCAAGCCGGTCATCCTGCTGCGCCAGCCGCTTCTGACGACGCCGCCGAGCGCGACGCTCGCCGCCCCTGCCCGCGTCGCCCGTGGCAATCCCCTGCCGGTGCGTGGCATCGGCCCGAATGGCGACCGCGACCGCGTCGTCCTGGTCAAGCCCGATGCGCCGCCCGAGGGGCAGGGCCCGAATTTCTTTCCGGCCGAGAATGTCGAGAGCACGCTGGAGGCCCCCGCCGAGCCCGGCACCTACGAATTGCGCTATGTGATGGACGCCCCCCTCACCGGCCCGCGCGTGCTGGCCCGCCGCGAGGTCGTGGTCGAATAGTCCTCGAAGCGTTCTCCGGTCTGACTGTGCCGTCATTGCGAGCGCAGCGAAACAATCCAGGGAGGCAGCGCTCGACGACTTCTGGATTGCTTCGTCGCTCCGCTCCTCGCAATGACGGGGCGGGCTTCAGGTCGAGCTGGAGCAGGGCAACGGGACTTGAGGCTCCATTCGGCGGCAACACAATCCCGGTTCCCGTGCGCTGCCGTGAGAACCTCCAACATGTTCAGGCTTCCATCAGCCTGGAGGACAGGAATTCGATGAAGCGCTGGGTCTTGGCTGGAATAAGGCGAGTTTCTGTGACGGCGTGAATGCTGACCGACGACCCCTGCCATTCGGGCAGGATGCGTCGGAGCCGGCCAGCGGCCAAGTCATCGGCGACGATTTTCTCGGCAAGCAAGGCGATGCCCTGATGGTTGACCGCCAGGGCGCGGATCATCCCGACGCTGTTGAGCGTGAAACGGCCGCGAACGCCGACGTCGACCTTGTCCATCCCCTGGTGCAAAGCCCAGCTCGGGCTCCGCGGCATGCAGATGCATTCATGCTCCGCCAGGTCCGCCGGTGTCGCGGGCTCGCCCGACGCTTCGATATAGCCAGGAGACGCATAGAGGTGGCGCGAATGCCGCCCGATAAGGCGCGTGATCAAACTGGAATCGTCCATTTTTCCCATGCGGATCGCCACATCGAACGGCTCAGCCACCAGATCGACACGGCGTGGAGTCAGGTCGAATTCAAATGAAATGCCGGGATAGTGCCGCGCGAAGTCGGCGATGATCGGCGTGAGGTAAAGAATAGCGAAGTCGACCGGAAGCGAAACCCGCAGGACACCGCTCGGCTGCTCGAGCAGCGCGCCGAGCTGTTCGTGCGCAAGCCGTGCCTCGTCGACGATGCGCTTGCTTCGCTCATAGTAGAGCTGACCGGCCTCGGTGAGCTCGATCTTGCGCGTCGTGCGATGCAGCAGTCTCAGGCCGATCGCCTTCTCCAGCTCGCTGACACGCCGCGACAGAGTCGAGTTTGGCATGCCGAGAGCCTCCGCGGCCTTCCGAAAGCTCCTGGCTCTGGCAACCTCCACGAACAGTGCCATGTCGTTCAAATGGCTCAGCTGATTGCTCCATCTATGGAAAGATGATTCCAATTCTGCCAGATTTATCCCGTGACTGGAATGGTGAACAAGGGTTCCAACGAATGGAGAACCCCATGAATCCACTGTTCACCCCGGTCCGCATTGGCCGCTACACACTTCCCAACCGGCTGGTCATGGCGCCCATGACCCGCAGCCGCGCTGCCTTCGACGGCACGCCAGGGGAACTGGCTGCCGAGTATTATGCCCAGCGTGCGGGCCTCGGCCTGATCGTCACCGAAGGCACCCAGCCCTCGGATGACGGACAGGGCTATCTCACCACGCCCGGCATCTACACGCCCGCACATGTCGCGGGCTGGCGAAAAATCACCTCCGCCGTGCACGATAAAGGCGGCCGCATCTTCATCCAGCTCATGCATGCCGGGCGCATGTCGCATCCCGACAACACGCCGCATCATCGCCAGGGCGTTGCACCGTCCGCGATCGCGCCGGGGACGGGCATGTTCACGGCGACCGGGATGCAGGACATTCCCACGCCGCGCGCGCTGACGACCGAAGAAGTGCGTCAGACCGTCGCCGATTTCCGCCACGCAGCCCGCTCAGCGATCGAGGCCGGTGCCGACGGCGTCGAGATTCACGGCGCGAACGCCTACCTCGTCCAGCAGTTCTTCGCGCCGAGTGCCAACACGCGCACGGACGGATATGGCGGCTCCATCGAGAATCGCGCCCGCTTCGCTATCGAGGTCGCCACCGCGATCGCCGAGGAAATCGGCGCGGACCGGACCGCCATCCGACTGTCCCCGGGCACGGCCATGTGGGGAATCGACGAAGGCGCCGAGGGGCCGGATCTCTACCGCCATCTGGTCGCCGAACTCGACAAGCTCAGGCTCGCTTACGTGCACATCATGCACCAGGGCGACGAACCGTTGCTCGCCGACATTCGCAAGCTCTGGCACCAGGCGCTGGTCCTCAACCGGCCGGGTCGTGCGCGCGACCAGATCGGCGCCGACCTGGCTTCGGGATTGGCCGATCTGGAAGCCTATGGCACGATGATCCTTGCCAATCCGGACTTCGTCGGGCGGCTGAAGGCCGATGCAGCGATGAACGAGGCAGACCACAACACCTTCTTCGGTGGCGCCGCGCGAGGCTATATCGATTACCCCGCCCTGAGCGCCTAGGCGATTCCAGCCGTCGTTCCGCTCCAGCGAGCGGGCCGCCTTGAATGGCCGCCATTCTCACAAGGCGCCGCGGATCGGCAGCTTTCCTTGCGCACAGCAGAAGACCTGCTCTCCAGCCAAAGCGAAACGTGCCAGCCCAGACATCTGGCACCTGCCACGTAAGAAAAAAGCCCGGCCAGACTGGCCGGGCTTTGTGTTTGCAACGAGGTTCGAACCGCTTACGCGGCCATCGCCTTGCGCAGGTTGTCGCTGACCTTGTCGAGGAAGCCCGTGGTCGAGAGGAACTTCTGGTCGGGGCCGACCAGCAGGGCCAGGTCCTTGGTCATGTCGCCGGCCTCGACGGTGTCGACCGTGACCTTCTCCAGCAGGCTGGCGAACTTGGCGAGCTCGGCATTGTTGTCGAGCTTGGCGCGGTGGGCGAGGCCGCGCGACCAGGCGAAGATCGAGGCGATCGAATTGGTCGAGGTCTCCTTGCCCTTCTGGTGCTCGCGATAGTGACGGGTCACCGTGCCGTGGGCGGCCTCGGCCTCGACGGTCTTGCCGTCCGGCGTCATCAGCACCGAGGTCATCAGGCCGAGCGAGCCGAAGCCCTGCGCCACCGTGTCGGACTGCACATCGCCATCATAGTTCTTGCAGGCCCAGACATAGCCGCCCGACCACTTCATCGCCGACGCCACCATGTCGTCGATCAGGCGATGCTCATAGGTGATGCCGAGCTTGTCGAACTCCGCCTTGAACTCGGCGTCGTAGATCTCCTGGAAGATGTCCTTGAAGCGCCCGTCATAGGTCTTGAGGATGGTGTTCTTGGTCGAGAGATAGACCGGATACTTGCGCAGCAGGCCATAGTTCAGCGAAGCCCGCGCGAAGTCGCGGATCGAGTCGTCGAGATTGTACATCGCCATGGCGACGCCGGCCTCGGGAGCCTTGAAGACCTCCTTCTCGATGACGTTGCCGTCCTCGCCGACGAATTTGATCGAGAGCGTGCCCTTGCCGGGGAACTTGAAGTCGGTGGCGCGATACTGGTCGCCATAGGCATGACGGCCGATGACGATCGGCTGGGTCCAGCCCGGGACAAGGCGCGGCACGTTCTTGCAGATGATCGGCTCGCGGAAGATCACGCCGCCGAGGATGTTGCGGATCGTGCCGTTCGGCGACTTCCACATCGACTTGAGATTGAATTCCTTCACGCGCCCCTCGTCGGGCGTGATCGTGGCGCACTTGACCGCAACGCCGTGCTTCTTCGTGGCGTTGGCGGCATCGATCGTGACCTGGTCGTCGGTCGCGTCGCGGTTCTCGACCGAGAGGTCGTAATAGTCGAGTTCCAGGTCGAGATAGGGGAAGATCAGCGTGTCCTTGATCTTCTGCCAGATGATGCGGGTCATCTCGTCGCCGTCCATGTCGACGACCGGGTTGGCGACCTTGATCTTGCTCATGTGATACGACCCCTGCTCTGGCCAGTCTGGAACGATTGCAGGCAACAGCATAAGCGCTGCTGCCGGCCCGCGCGCTTCCTAGCGGGTTCGAGGCGCAGGGGGAAGCCGGCCTTTTGGGCAACGGTCCGCCGCCCAGCCCAGCCGGCACTCAGCTTCTGAGAAATTCGAGCATGTCCCGGCCGAGTTGCTCCTTGTGCGTGTCGGTGATGCCGTGCGGTGCGCCAGGGTAGACGACGAGCCTGGCATGCGGAACCAGCTTGACCCCGGCATGAGCGGATGCCCCGATCGGTACGATCTGATCATCGTCGCCGTGCAGGATCAGGGTCGGCCTGTCGAACCTCTTCATATCCTCGGTGAAGTCCGTCGCCGAGAAGGCGGCAATGCAGTCATAGGCATTCTTGTGGCCAGCCTGCATGCCGGCGAGCCAGAAGCTATCGATGATGCCCTGGGACGGCTTGGCACCTGGCCGATTGAAGCCGAAGAACGGCCCCGAGGCGAGATCGTTGTAGAGCTGTGAGCGGTCCTTGAGGCTGCCTTCGCGGATGCCGTCGAAGACCTCGATCGGCAGGCCTCCTGGATTGCTCTCAGTCTTCAGCATCAGCGGCGGCACCGCCGAGACCAGGCCGATTTTCGCCACCCGGCCAGTACCGTGCCGGCCGACATAGCGGGCGACCTCGCCGCCGCCCGTCGAGAAGCCGAAGAAGGCGGCGTCACGCAGGTCGAGCGCGTTGACGAGCTCGGCGAGGTCATCGGCATAAGTGTTCATCTCGTTGCCGTGCCAGGGCTGGCTGGAGCGGCCATGGCCGCGCCGGTCATGCGCGATGATGCGATAGCCGCTGTTGGCCAGGAAAAGTGCCTGCGCTTCCCAGCTGTCGGCATTCAGAGGCCAGCCATGGCTGAGCACGACCGGCTGCCCCGTACCCCAGTCCTTGAAGTAGATCTGCGTGCCGTCCTTCGTGGTGATCATGCTCATGGATCGCGTCCCTTCGTTTGCTGAAACGGCGGCGGTCGGTCGAGTCAGGCGCAGGCCGGGCTGAAAGCCGCTGCGGCGGCCCGCAACCCATGATCTCCAGGCATGCGACAGCGCTTCGCGCCGAGGCGACAGCGGCTTTTCGCATGGTCATCGGAATCTGCCGGGAGCTGCGGCCGGCGCCGGAGACGAGCGTATCGGCGAGAAAGCCGAACGCTCTTGACCCGAAGGACAAATACCGCGATCGTTCCGAATGTGTCAACTGGCAAACATAATGTTCACTAGATGACACAATCAAGATTTCGGGAGGATGCGGAGCGTTGACGAATTCCGGTGAGAGAAGGTCGACCTCCCCGCGGAAGCCGAACGTGCCGATCGTCCGCGCGCTCGATCGCGGCATTGCCCTTCTTCGAGGCTTCACATCGATGCGGCCGCGCCTGACCTTGATCGAGCTTGCCCGCGCGGCCGAGCTTGACCGCGGCACGGCTCGCAGACTGCTGCAGACTCTGCGCCTTGCCGGCCTCGTCGAGCATGACGAGTTGTCCGGCCGCTATTTCCTCGGCATAGGCGTGCTCGAGCTTGCTTCAGCCGTCGAGATCGGCCGTGATCTGCGCGAGATCGCCGAGCCCTACCTGATCGATCTCGCCAATCGCACCGCTGCTGTCGCCTTTCTCTGGACCTATAGCGAAGGTCAGGCGCTTTGCCTCGCCAGGGTCAAGGCGGAGACGCCAGCGGTCGAAGCGACGTGGTTTCCCGTCGGTGCGCGCGCGCCCCTGAACTGTGGAGGCGGTCCCAAGGCACTGCTTGCCTTCATTGCAGACGAGGAACGCGAGCAAGCCCTGAAATACGACCTGCCGAAGCGCACCCCGGCGAGCCTCACCGATCCGGAGGTATTGCGCGAAGAGGCGGTACGCAATCGTTCACAGGGCTGGGCACTCGGCATCGATGATTTTGTGGTTGGCCTGTCCGGTGTCGGCGTGCCGATTTTCGACGCACGCAAGCAACTGATCGGCGCCTTGGCCGTCTCCGGATTGAGCTCTGTCTTTGCCGTATCGCCGGAGCCGCCGCATCTCGATGCCCTGAAGCAGGCGGCCACCGCCATAGGCGTAAAATCGGTCAGCGCCTGACGACCTCCCTCGCTGCAGCGAACGCAGAGCACTCCTGTTGGCAATGGCTCTTTTCGCTGCACATTAGATCGATTTAGGGTCGCCCAATGACCGAACTTTCCTCCCCCCTCGCCCTCGTCACCGGTGGCACCCGCGGCATCGGCGCCGGCGCGGCGCTCGCGCTCGCGGAGGCCGGCTACCAGGTCCTCGCCACCGGCCTCACCGACGACGAGGTCGCGGCCACGCCCGCCCATGCCGCGATCCGCCATGCCAGGCTCGATGTCACCAGCGATGTCGAGGTCGCGGCTATCGTCGCCGGCTGCGAGCGCATCGACGCTTTGGTCAACTGCGCCGGTATGATCCAGCGCGGCGGCAAGGAGTTCGAAATCGAAGCCTTCCGGCTGACGATCGAGGTCAACCTCACCGGCACGATGCGCATGTGCCTCGCAGCCAGGGAGAAGCTCAGCCTCGCCAAGGGCGCGATCGTCAACACCGCCTCGATGCTGACCTTCCACGGCTCGGCCTATGCGCCGGGCTACTCCGCCTCGAAGGGCGGCGTCGGGCAATTGACCAAGTCGCTCGCCGCCGCCTGGGCGCAGGATGGCATCCGCGTCAACGCCGTCGCGCCGGGCTGGATCGCAACGGAACTGACCCGGCCATTGGTCGAGGATGCGGCGCGCTCCGCACCGATCCTGTCGCGCACCCCTATGAACCGCTGGGGCGATCCGAGCGATGTCGGCGGTGCGGTCCTGTTCCTGCTCTCTGACGCCGCCCGCTTCATCACCGGCGCGGTCCTGCCGGTCGACGGCGGCTATCTCGCCGTCTAGCCGCACGCAGAAAAGCTTCGAAACACCAGCGGCATGGCCGCGTTTCCTGAATCAGTCGCCCAGCCAGCTGAATCAGGAACTCAACCGGAGGAATAACGATGAACACGGTCAGCCCGGTTCCCGTCCAGGTCAGCTCCGAAGAGCGCTGGACCCCCTACCGGCACCCGCAGCCGAAGGATTCTCCGCCTGAACTGATCGTGCCGAACGTCATCCCCGAGGATGAGCGCGTCTGGGTGCCGGTCGACGACAATGTCTGGTTCCGTCCCTTGTGCCTCTCAGTGACGCGCGGCTACTGGATGAACCTGCTGCGCGTGCGCCGCGCCGGCGTGCTTTCCCGCCACCGCCATCCCCAGCCGGTGCATGGCTATGTGCTGAAGGGGAAGTGGCGCTATCTCGAACATGACTGGGTCGCGACCGAGGGCTCCTATGTCTACGAAGCACCGGGCGAGACCCACACGCTAGTGGTCGATCCCGATGTCGAGGAGATGATCACCATGTTCCAGGTCAATGGCGCGATGATCTATGTAGACCCGGACGGCAAATGCCTCGGCTATGACGACGTCTTCACCCGGCTCGACAAATGCAGGGCGCATTACGCGACCAACGGGCTCGGGGCCGACTACGCCGATCAGTTCATCCGCTGAGCGATCCCGTCATTCGAACGGGCGGTTGCCGATCGAAGCGCGCCTCCCTTCTCTCCTTGCGGGAGAAGGGAGCTGCGAAGCCGAGACGGATGAGGGGTCGCGCGACGATTGCAACGTCAGCGTATGGCATGCTCAGCATTCGGACAGGACAGTGCGACCCCTCATCCTGCGCTTCGCGCCACCTTCTCCCAAAGGGGAGAAGGGAAACACCTCCTCGATCAGCGCCCGAGCTTCGCCAATTCGACCGCGGCGCGCAGTTCGATATGGGCGAGCACCTCGTCGAGGCGCGGATCATCGGTCGCCTCGCGCCGCGCCGACAGCATCGCCTTGAGCCGCTCGAGCTCCGAGACCTGCACACGCCCTGCCAGCAAGGCCGCCTTGAGCTGGTCGAGTCCGTCGAGCAGGTCGTGACCCCGGCGAGCCTGACGTCGCTTGCGCTCCTGCCCGTCTTCCTCGGCCTGGACCGCGAGCAGCCCGTCGAGCGAGCCGGCGTGGCTGACGGACGTGCCCTGTGCCGTCGCCGTGCTCTCGCGCGTCGGCAGGCGGAAAGTCGACCCGCTGGCCGAACCGCTGCGGCTGGTCGGGCTGGTCGACGTGACCGGGCTGCGCTGGTCGATGCGGATCATCACGCTCTCGCAAGGTCAGCCCAAAAAAGGCACTGCAGGGACGCTGCCTGACCCATATCCTTGTGCCGGCAACGTGGTTAACGACCGGTAAATCACCCGGCAGGATTTGCCGGGGCGGCAGCTTTGCGCCAGCGACCGCTCCCGGTCCGATCAGGCCACCCATCTCTAAAATCCTGATTAAAAAGCGTTTTCACTTTCTCCCGAACTGGCACGTTCCTCGCAACGGGCCGGTGACATCAGTTTCACCCGGTGCGCCATGCCTCGCCTCTTTCGCCTCCGCCATCTGCTGACGCCGCTTGCAGCGCTGCTGCTGGCCGGCGCGGCCATGGCGGCCGATCTCGCACCGGCGGGACCTATGGGCCCCGCTGGTCGCGGCGGCAGCCCCACCAATAACGGCCCGGCGCGCAGCGGCGCGGCCGAGGCCGGCGCCACGCGAACCGCCTTTGCCGGCAGCGGCGGCATGGGAACCGCACTCTCGCGCATCAAGGATCTCGCCTCGATCGAGGGCGTGCGCAGCAACCAGATCCTCGGCTACGGCATCGTCGTCGGCCTCAACGGCACCGGCGACACGCTCAACAACGCCCCCTTCACCAAGCAGTCGCTGACCGCGATGCTGGAGCGCCTCGGCGTCAACACCCGCGGCGCCAGCATGCGCACGGCGAACGTCGCAGCTGTGATGATCACCGCCAATCTGCCGCCCTTCGCCGTCCAGGGCACGCGGCTCGACGTCACGGTCTCGGCGCTGGGCGACGCCAAGTCGCTGCAGGGCGGCACCTTGCTCGCCACCCCGCTGCTCGGCGCCGATGGCGAGGTCTATGCCGTCTCGCAGGGGCCTGTCGCGATCTCCGGCTTCTCGGCCGAGGCCGAGGCCGCCAAGATCACCCGCGGCGTCCCGACCGTCGGGCGCATCGCCAATGGCGGCCTGGTCGAGCGCGAGATCGATTTTGCCCTCAACAAGCTGAAGACATTGCGCCTGTCGCTGCGCAATCCCGACCTGACCACGGCAAGGCGCGTTGCCGCCGCGATCAACGACTTCATCGGCGGTGACTCGGCCGAGCCGACCGACCCCTCGACGGTGCTGCTGCAGATCCCGCCGCGCTTCCAGGGCAACATGATCCGCCTGCTCACCGATATCGAGCAGCTCAGGGTCGAGCCCGACCAGGGCGCCCGCGTCGTCATCGACGAGCGCTCCGGCATCATCGTGATGGGCAAGGACGTGCGCGTCTCTACCGTTGCGGTCGCCCAGGGCAACCTGACGGTGACGATCTCCGAGGAGCCGCAGGTCAGCCAGCCGAACGAGTTCGGCCAGGGTCGGACGGTCGTCGTCCCGCGCAGCAACGTCAAGGTCGACACCGAGGGCACCAACAAGCTCGCTCTGGTCAGAGAGAGCGTGACCCTGCGCGAACTCGTCGACGGGCTCAACGCGCTGGGCCTCGGCCCGCGCGATCTGCTGACCATCCTGCAAGCCATCAAGGCAGCCGGCGCGCTGCAAGCCGACATCGAGGTGATGTAATGACTGCCATCCTCGCCGCCCCTGCCGCCAAGCTCGCCATCGGCGCCGCCGTCAATCTCGCCGGCGGCATCGCCGACGCGCTGAGCTCGCAGAATTCCAAGGCGAAGAAGACCGCCGCTGATTTCGAGACCGTCTTCCTCGAGAACTTCACCCAGACCATGATGAATTCGAGCGGGACCGAAGGTCCTCTCGGCGAGAACGGCGTCGGCGGCGACGTCTGGCGCTCCATGCTGACGCAGGAATATGCCAAGCAGATGCAGCGGGCCGGCGGCGTCGGCCTCTCCGACCAGATCATGCGCGACCTGATCCAGGTCCAGGCGGGCTCGTCGGCCACCGGACCGGCGGGAGCCGGCAATGGTTGAGCGCCTGCGCGTCGTCGACGAGCGCCCGCGCGTCTCGAACGCCGTCGAGGCCGAGACGCTGATCGAAGCCGTCATGGAGACGCTCGGCGCCCTCTCCCATGTCGTCGGCGAGGAGACCGGCCTGGTCAAGGCCGGCCGCCTCAAGGACGCGATGGAGCGCGAGACGCGCAAGGCCGAGCTCGCCGGCGTCTATATGAAGGGTGTCGAGCAGATCAAGCTGAACGCCGTTGCGCTCGCCCGCTTCGCGCCGGACAGGGTCAAGCGCCTGAAGAACGCGCACCTCGCCTTCCAGGAGCTGATCGATCTCAACCAGACCGTGCTGGCGACGGCGCGGGCGATCTCGGAATCGATCATGCGCGACCTGGCTGCCGACGCCAACCGGCAGAACAAGGCTCCGGGCTACGGGCCGACCGCTGCAGTCGGCGCCGGAGTCTTCGCCCGGCCCAATGCCGGCCCCCTGGTGCTTTCGAAGAGCCTGTAAGACTCGCTCAGGCAAGAAGAACCGCACAGGCAGCTACGGCACAGCCAAATCAGGGCGCACCGATAACAAAAAAGACCATGGTTAACCTGAGGCGTGACTCGACCTCAGGCCCGTTAACGCTATCAAAGCGCAGATTAAGCGCAAAATGCGTCGCAATTTACCAATTTCCCTAACGGCAGATTCAACTCTCTGCTGCATGGTCCCACGCTTGGAAGAAGTCCGCCTTTGCGAGAGGAGTCCAGAATGGATTTCGGCGCGACACCCAGGACGTTCGCGACCGGCGCCGTGCAGGCGACGATCCGCACCGACATTTCCGTCCAGAACGGCGCGACGCCGGTCGAGCTCCCTCCGGAGAAGACCGTCCGCTCGATCACGGCCGGCGAGCCCGTCCAGCTCGATATCCGCGCCCGCGCCGAAGAGCGTCGCTCAGACGCGCAGCGCCAGCAGAGCACGCAGGATGAGGCGACGCAGCAGCGCCGCTTCGACGAGCAGCGCCGCCAGCAGGATCTGCGCGAGGTGATCGACCGGCGCCTCGAGATCGATCCGAAGACACGCAGCATCATCCTGCGCAAGACCAACAGGGATACCGGCGAGGTCGTCGAGCAACTGCCTGACGAGACCCTGCTCAAGCTGCGCGCGCTCTCGCGCGAGATCATCGAGCGCGGCCGCGAGAGCGCCAACCAGCAGCACGAGGTCGAGCGTATCGCCTGATCGCCTGCGCTTTCAGCCACCGACTCTTCTTCCAACCGCCGTCGACGAGCCCCGTCGCCGGCGGCTTTTCCTTGTCCATCCCCGAGACCGCACGGCGAACAGCTGCAGACAGACTCGCTCCGCCCCTCCGTGACATTTGGTTAACCATGCCGCGGCTTTGCCCAATTCGCGAGCAATTCGCGGGGCCGAATTTACCAGCTGTTACGAGATCGGGCCCGATGGTCCACGGGTCGCGGCCAGGATGGCCCCGACGCCAGAAGGCATCTGACCAGAAGGGTTTCTCAAGATGGCCACCGTCTCTCTCTCTGCCGGCGTTCGCAGCGCCCTCACCTCCCTCTCCCAGACCAACTCCGCCTCGCAGCAGGGCCAGTACCGCCTCGCCACCGGCAAGAAGGTCAATTCGGCTGTCGACAACCCGGTCAACTTCTTCACCGCCGCTGGTCTGAACGACCGCGCCGGCCAGCTGACCGGCCTCCTTGACGGTATCTCCAACGGCGTCCAGACCATCACCGCCGCCTCCCAGGGCATCGACTCCGCCACCAAGCTGGTCGAGTCCCTGCAGTCGACGGTCAAGCAGGCTCAGGCCGACGCCGCCGCCAACCGCCCCAACAAGGTCGGCACGGCTGACGTCCTCGCCAACGCCGCGGAAGTCACCGACACCGGCGGCAAGAGCCGCAAGGACATCGCGCTCGACAAGCGTATCGGCGAGGCCGCCGTTGCCGCCCGCGCCACGGCTTCCGACACCGGTCACCTGATCGACACCACCACCAACACCAACCTGGCCCTGACGGTCTCCGCCGGTGCCACGAGCTACACCGTCGACCTTTCGGCCACCGCAACCGTCCGCGACCTCGTCAACGAGATCAACAAGTCGGGCGTCGCCACCGCCTCGGTTGACGACTCCGGCCGCCTGAACGTCACCGGCTCGGGCTCCGATACGCTCCGCGTCGGCGTCGGCGCCAGCACCAGCGCCGCCCTCGCCCGCGTCAACGCCTCCAGCGGCACCAACCAGAACGTCGCTATCGGCCTCGCCGTTGCCGACGGCGACATCGCCGGTGCCGGCATCGTTTCGGCCGGTGGCAATTCGACCGTCCGCTCCAACCTGATCAAGCAGTTCAACGACCTGCGCACGCAGATCAACGAGCTTGCCAAGGACACGAGCTTCAACGGCAAGAACCTGCTCAACGGCGACAAGCTGTCGATCGTGTTCAACGAGAAGACCGGTGCCAACCAGTCGAAGCTCGACGTGCAGGGCTCGGTCCTGAACTCCGCCAACCTCGGCGTTCTGGAAGCCACCAGCGCGACGGCAGTGACCGGGACGTTCAATATCCAAAGCGACACGGACCTCGCTTCGGTCTCCGATGCGCTGACCAGCGCGCTCGGCTCGCTGCGTTCGACCGCCTCGTCGCTGGGCTCCAGCCTCTCGATCGTCCAGGCTCGCCAGGACTTCACCAAGAACCTCGTCAACACCCTGACCCAGGGCGCTGACAACCTGGTTCTGGCCGACACCAACGAGGAAGGCGCCAAGCTGCTCGCTCTGCAGACCCGCCAGCAGCTCTCGCAGACCGCGCTGACGCTTTCGAGCCAGGCCGACCAGGCAGTGCTGCGCCTGTTCTGATCCCTTCGGTCCCGCAGGAGCGGGCCAGCCCACAGGATGTGGGGCGAAGACATGGAAGGCGGCGGAGCGCGAGCTCCGCCGCCTTTCGTCCGTCGAAGGGCCGCCAGCAAGGTCGCCAATTAACCAGTTGTTAGCCTTAACGAAGCATTATTCGGTCAGACCAAACCGCAAGAGCGCCGAATCGCGCTTTCAGGGGACCGAAGATGGCGAACACGATTCTCACGAGCGGCGTCAGGGCGAACCTTTTGACCCTGCAGCAGACCACTGCCGAGCAGGGCGTCATCCAGAACCGCCTCGCCACCGGCAAGCGTGTCAATTCCGCCATCGACAACCCCGTCAACTTCTTCACCTCGCTTGGCCTGAACGACCGCGCCAACGAGCTGAAGGGCCTGCTCGACGGCATCTCCAACGGCATCCAGACCATCACCGCCGCCTCCCAGGGCATCGATGGCATCACCAAGTTCGTCCAATCGCTGCAGTCGACGATCAAGCAGGCCCAGGCCGACGCCGCCGCCAACCGCCCCAACAAGGTCGGTACAGCTGACGTCCTCGCCAACGCCACGGAAGTCGCCGACACCGGCGGCAAGAGCCGCAAGGATATCGCCCTCGACAAGCGTATCGGCGAGGCCGCCGTTGCCGCCCGCGCCAATGCCACCGATACCGGTCACCTGATCGACACTACCACCAACACCAACCTGGCGCTGACGGTTTCGGCCGGCGCCACGACCTATACCGTCGACCTCTCGGCCACCGCGACCGTCCGCGACCTCGTCAACGAGATCAACAAGTCGGGTATCGCCACGGCGTCGATCGATGACTCCGGCCGCCTGAACGTCACGGGTGCAGGTTCCAGCACGCTGCGCGTCGGTGTCGGTGCCGGCACCAATGCCGCCAACGCCCGCACCAACGCCTCGAGCGGCACCAACCAGAACGCCCTCATCGGCCTCGCTGTTGCCGACGGCGATACCGCCGGCGCCGGCATCGTCTCGGCCGGCGGCAACTCGACTGTCCGCTCCAACCTGATCAAGCAGTTCAACGACCTGCGCGACCAGATTGACAAGCTCGCCAAGGATTCCGGCTTCAACGGCAAGAACCTGCTGAACGGCGACAAGCTCTCGATCATCTTCAACGAGAAGACCGGCGCCAACCAGTCGAAGCTCGACGTGCAGGGCGAAACGCTGTCGGCTGCCAATCTCGGCGTGCTGACGGCCGTCAGCGGCACGCCCTTGACCGGCCAGTTCAACATCCAGGACGACATCGCCCTCAATACCGCTGCCGACACCCTGACCAGCGCGTTGACCTCGCTGCGCTCGATCTCCTCGACGCTCGGCTCCAACCTCTCGGTGGTGCAGACCCGCCAGGATTTCACCAAGAACCTCGTCAACACGCTGACCACGGGCGCCGACAATCTCGTCCTCGCGGACTCGAACGAGGAAGGCGCCAAGCTGCTCGCACTCAACACCCGCCAGCAGCTGTCGCAAACCGCCCTATCGCTGGCCTCGCAGGCCGACCAGGGCGTGCTGCGCCTCTTCGGCTGACGCAAGCTCTGCCGCCCCACTCTTCGCCAGAAGGCAGGACATACATGGCCCTCAAGGTCGAGCTCAAGCCCAACGAGCGCATCATCATCGGCTCGGTGGTGATCCGCAACGACGAGCAGCGCACCCGCTTCTTCATCGAAGGCGAAGCGCCGATCCTGCGCGAGAAGGACATCCTGACCGCAGCGACCGCGGACAGTCCAGCGAAGAAGATCTACCTGGCGGTGCAGCTCATGTACCTCACCGGAGATGCGACGAGCGAGCACGAAGTCTATTTCCAGCTGGTGCGCGACTTCCTGCAGGCCGCGCCGAGCGCCCTGCCGCATGTTTCCGAGATCAATAACTGCATCTTAAGCTCCGAGCTCTACAAAGCTCTCAAGTCAGCAAAAAAGCTGATCGCTTACGAGGCGGAGCTCATCGAGAATGCAAAGCGGGTTTAACGCCTATGCCGCGGCGGCCAAGTCGGCTCAGAATACCGCTTCTCCCCGCGAACTAGAGGCTTCCCTACTCCTGAAGGCCGGCGTCCGCCTACAGGCCATTGTCGATGACTGGGCCGGCCGCTCGCGCGAGCTCGACGAGGCCCTGACTTATAATCGCAAGCTCTGGACGCTTCTCGTCTCGGCCGTGATCGCGGAGGACAACCCGCTGCCGGTCGACATCAAGCGCAACATCCTGAGTCTCGCAAACTTCATCTTCAATCACACGTTCCGCGTCGCCGCCAATCCGGGCCCGGCCGCGCTCACCGTGCTGGTCGACATCAACCGCGACATCGCCGCAGGCCTGCGAGGCCGCTGAAGCCCGCCGAAAGCCCTCGATCGATAAATAAAACGCCGCCCGGATTGCTCCGGGCGGCGTTTTCAGTTGGTGAATCCCAACGACCTCTACGGCAGATAATTCGTCAGCGACAGCTTCGACAGGATCGAGGTGGTCTGGTAACTCGCCTGCAGCTGGGTCTGCAGCGCCAGGATCTGCGCCGCGACCTCCTCCGTCGTGACGTTCTCGACGCCGTCCAGCGTCGTCGTCAGATAGTTCTTGGTGCTGGTATGGCGTTCCTTGGCCTGGGCCATGGCAGTCTGCGCCGACCCCAGCTCCACGATGATCTCGGACGGCTTCTGCGTTCCGTTCGGGAAGCCCAGCTGCTCGCCTGCCCGCTGCGTCAGCGCGTCATAGCGATCGCCCGACGTCGTGTCGGTGGCCGGGAAGGTCTCGGCCGCCAGCACCGCGAACTGCGCCAACCCGACCTTGAAAGCCTGCTCGTTAGCGCGGGCGCCGGCAGCGACGACCTGGCCCTGATCGGCCTGCACGCTCGCGGTCGCGCGCGCCGAACCGGCGGCGTCATCACCCTTGTACCAGATCACCGTGTTGGCCGCCGTGCCCGGCGCCGGGGCGGCCGTCGCGGTCTCGAAGGGCGGGCCCGGCACCCGCAGAGGCGGATTGCTCGAGCTGCCATTGAAGAAGTCCTTTGCCGCCACCTGCGCGGACGAGGCCGACAGGGTCGTCTTGGCCTCGTTCGACAGCGCCGCCGAGATCGCGGCGCGCAGGTTCGCCGCGGTCGTCGCGTTGTCGGGGCCGATCGCGAAGGTCTCGTGCGCCTTGCCCGTCGTCGCGGAATCGCGCGCGGTCAGGACGATCTCCTCCTGGGTGCCATCCGGCAGGTCGAGCTTGATCTTCAGGGTTTCGCCGACAAGCGGCGTGCCGACGACATTGACCGCGACATCGGCCGGCGGGCCGGCCGTATAGGTCGTGTTCAGGGCGGCCGAGTTCGTCGAGGCGGCAGCGATCTTGAAGCCGTAGGGCGGATCTCCCGCCTCTTCCGTAATGGTCGCGGAGGTGCCCGCCCCGCCCGCGGTGAGGCGCCCCATGCCGGTGGTGCCGAGATCGGCGAGCTTGCGCTCGGCGATGAGCTGCTTCAGCCCAGCGCGGGTCGCGTCGCCATCCATGATCAGCGAAAAACCTTCGACCGGCTCGACGTCGCTGGTGCGGCCGGAGAACAGGTAACGGCCGTTCACATCCGTGTTCAGCATGTCGAGGACCTGCTTGAACTTCTCCTCCGCCAGCACCTGCGGCGCCGAGCGGCCGGTCGAGCTCGGCAGGTAGCTGCCCGGGCGCGCATCGCTCTTCATCTCGTTGACGAGCTTGGTGAAGTTCTCGACCGATGTCGTCATCAGCTTGAGATTGACGTCGGCGCGCTGGATGCCGGTCAGGTAACCATCCAGCGTCGAGAGCTTGTTGTTGAGGTCGAGGCTCGTACTGCGATCCATGCCGAGATCGGCAAAGGTCTCCGACTTCTTCTTGGTGATGAGCTGGCGCTGCAGGTCATCGAACTGCGAACGGGTCGCGACGAACTGGTTCGGCTTGGCGAGACGGTAGGCGCCGGTGCCGGTGGCGGTGATGGTCATGACCTATCTCCTCACAGTCTCAGCAGCACGTCGAGCAACTCCTTGACGGTGGAGATGACGCGTGCGTTGGCGGCGTAGGCGCTCTGCAGTTCGATCAACGTCGACATTTCCTGGTCGACATTGACCTTGGTGTCTTCGAGGAAGCGGCTCTGCACCGCCGAGAAGGCGACCTGCTGGCCTTCGTCAAGGCGCTTGGCCTGCTCGCTCGCCTGGCCCTGCCCGGCGACGACGCGCTGGACGAGGCTGGAGACCGTGCCGGTCGAGGTTGCGGTCGAGCCGTCGAAGCCGGTCGCATTGGTGAAGCTGCGCTGGCTCGAGGTCAGGCGGTCATAGAGGAATTTCGGCCGCGTCGTGTCGCCCTGCGGCGTTGCCGGGCTGGTGTTGTAGACGACCAGACGCGAGCGATCGGCGATCAGATCCGGATTGACGGTGATGCGCGAGGCAAAGCCCGCCGACTGAGCCCCGCCCTCATAGGAACCGGTATAGACGCCGTTGTTGCGGCCATCGACGAAGAAGGGCAGTTCGCCGGTGCCGCCGGTCAGCGAGGTCTGGGTCGGGCGCGCGGTCAGGCCGACGACGTCGCGGGTCGCGCCGGCGCCGTCATCGACAATGCGCAGCACCGAGCCGGTGTTCGAGACGGTGAAGCCGGGACCGATAGCCGCCTGCATCTGCGCTGCGACCGAGGCCGGACCGCCGGAGAAGTCGATGCCGATGACGCGATTGTTGGCATCGCCCTGGGCCGAAGCGGGCAACGGCAGCGACGCCGCCGACTCGACACGGACGAAGGTGAAGCGCTGCGTCTGCCCGCCGGGCGTGACCTTGTAGTCGAGCGTCACCGAATTGCCGGACTGTAGCCCGGCGAGGTCGACATCGAAGCCGGTGGCGGCGCCCGCCGTCACGGCTGTTCCGGCGATCTCCCGGTCGGAAAGCGCGCTCGACAGCTGGGCGGCAATCTCGTCGAGCTGCTTCTGGGCCTGCACCAGCGTCTTGTCGCGCAGCTCGACCAGCGCGCCGATCTCACCGGAGCGGAAGGTGTTGTTGGCGATGGCGTCGAAGCCGTTGCCGTTCAGGTCCCGGGCGACGATCGTGCCGACGCCTCGCTGTGCGGGGTCGCTGCTCCATTGCGATTGCGGGCCGATATTGGCGCGCGCATCGAACTCGAACTTGACCGTCGGCCGGCCGTCGAAGAGCTGCGTGCCCGAGGCAGTGGTGATGCTGAGCGAGCCGTTCGGGCGCTCGTCGGTACGGATCTCGACATATTGCGACAGCTCGGAGACGATCCGATCGCGCTGGTCGCGCAGATCCGCCGTGCCGGAGGTCTGCTGGGCGTTGACGATGCGCGCATTGACGTTGGTCAGCTGGTCGAGCAGCTCGTTGACGCGGGTCACTCCCGCGCCGATGCCGGCTTCGGCCTGGCTGCGCTGCTGCTGGACGCCCTCGGACAAGCCGCGCAGGCGGCTGGCGAGTTGACTCGCCGCATCCAGCACGGCGGTGCGGTTGGTGTAAGAGGACGGGTCGTTCTGCAGCGCCTGCAGCGAGCTGGTGAAGCTGCTGTACATCGAGTCGAGCGCCGTCTTGCTGCCGGGCGCACCATACAGCTGGTCGAGGTTGGCGAAGACCTGGGCTCGGGTCGAGGTATAGGCCGCGCCCGAGCTCTCCTGCAGGAGCTGGTGCTGGACGATACGGTCGAGCAGCCGCTGGACGTTCGGATTGCTGACCCCGACGGTGCCGCCGGAGATCGAGTCGACGCTCGAGACATTGCGCCGGACATAGCCGGGGGTGCCGGCATTGGCGACGTTCTGCGAAACGACGCCAATGCCGATCTGCGCGCTGTTCAGCCCGGAAATGGCGGTGCCGAGCGAAGTGCTGAGACCCATCGTCAACTCCTGTCGTCTTGGCCCAGCCCTTCTGGGCTGTCAGGACCAGGCTGCGTTCAGCCGTTCAGCGGATGATGTTGAAGACGTCGCGCAGCATCTCCTGCGCCGTGGAGATCACCTTGGTGTTGGCCGAATAGGCCTGCTGGGTGACGATCATCTTCGAGAACTCGTCGGCGATGTCGGTGTTGGATTGCTCGACATTGCCGCCGATCAGCGCCGCGGTACCGAGGCCGACGATCGGAGCGCCTGACTCGATCGTCTCCTCGAAGGCGCCGCCATCGAGGCGTTTCAGCGCATTGCCTGCGTTGAAGCGGGCGACCGCGATCTGCGCCAGCGCCACGACCTGACCGTTGCTGAAGGTGCCGACCACCTGGCCCTCGTTCGAGATCGAGACCCGGTCGAGCGTGCCGGCGGTGTAGCCGTTCTGGCGGATGCTGCGGGCGTCGATCTGGCCGCTGGTGTCGCCGTTCTGGGTCAGGCTGGTGCCGTTGGTGACGATGCTGATGGGGGCGGCGGCGGGAGAGATGGCGTTTCCGCCGATCGTCATGGGCGGTATGGTGATGTTGCCGTTGACCGGAAACGTCATCTTGCCGGTCGAATCAAAGGTGACGTTGGTGTTGACGTTGCGATAGGCGACGGTCGCGCCGGTCGCGCTGGTATTCTCGGCGATGAACAGGTTCCAGGTATCGGCCACCACCGGCGGGCCTGCCGCGGCATTGGAGATCTTGGCCCAGCGCAATTCGACGCTGGTCGCCTTGCCGAGCGTATCGTAGACCGTGACCGAACCGCCAGGGATCGAGCGATTGAGGAAGGTGGTCAGGTCGGTGCCGACCACGGTGCCGGTTCCACCCGGCGTGACGCCAGGGTTCGTGCCGAAGCCTGTACCCGCATTCAGCAACTCGGAGCCTGGAGTCGTCGAAACGGCGCTGTTGGTTTTCGGATAGGCCGGGATGTTTGCGCTGTATTCGATCTGGGTCGTCGCCTTGGCCGGGAACTGATCCTTGGTGATGCGCAGCACATCGGGCTGACTGCCGATCACCTGGCCGGTGACGGGATCGATCTTCTGGCCCTTGAGATAGTAGCCGGCGCCATTGACCAGATAGCCGTCGGCGTCGAAGTCGAAATCGCCGCGGCGGGTGTAGAGATTGCTGTTGGCGAACTGGGTCGAAGCGCCGACGCCGCTCTGGCGCTGGTCGACCACGAAGAAGCCGTCGCCGTTGATCGCCGCGTTGGTGTCGATGCGGGTGGCGTTGAGGTCGCCCTGGATCGTGTTGGTGGCGCGGCTATAGGAGGCCACCGAGCCGGCGATCTGCCGGTTCAGCGCCGAATCCGGCACCAGGTCCGAGAAGCTGGTATCGACCCGCTTGAAGCCGGCGGTGCGCGAGTTCGCGATGTTGCCGGAGATATTTTCGAGGGCGTAGGACTGGGCCTGCATGCCCGTCACCGCCGTCGTCAGCGCACTGAAAACACCCATCGCAACCTCACCCTGGTCATCCGACCGGACAGCGCCCCCCATGGGCGGCATGTCGAACCGAGGCTTCAGTTTGCACGGCCTGTGCCAGTGCCATGCGCCAATTATTTCAAGAGCTTGGATGGTTTTCGAAAGGTTTCCCGACGATTCCGACCGGGCAGATTCGTCCACCGCCGGCAAATTCTGCCGGGCACCGGCGTCTTTCCGGGGCAGGCCGAAAGGCCTGAGCCCGGAACCCAGCACCGATGAACCTCGTCACGAAGCCGCGGGCTTTTGAGAGCCATCCTGGACCGGCATCGGCTCTGGATTCCGGGCTCGACACTCCGCGTCGCCCCGGAATGACAGTGGAGGCTCAGGCGTCCTTGCCGCCCCAGCCGGAAAGATCGCCGGCGACGTCCGACAGCCCCGGCGGCTTCTCCTCGACGAAGGGCAGCGGACGGCAAACCGCGATGGCCGCGAGCCCGATCCGCGCGGTGAGCAAACCGTTGAGTACGCCCTCGCCGAGCTTGGCCGAGAGGCGCGCCGCCAGTCCCTGGCCGAGCACCTGCTGGATGACGGCATCGCCCGCCGCGATGCCGCCGGTGACGACGAGATGGCCGAGCACCTGCCGCGCCAGCCGGAGCAAGCCGAGCGTGCCCGGGCGGCCGGCATAGACGGTGGCGATCGCCCGCAGCAGCCGGGCACAGGCGACGAGCACGAAGACGACATCGACCAGCGCCCGCGGGCTCACCGCGGTGACCAGCGAGACCCGGCGCGCCGCCTGTGCCACCTGCGCCTGCGCGAGCGCATCGAGTGGCGCGAGCAGGCTGCGCTCGGCGACGGTGAGCAAGTCGCGGGCAGCAAGCAGTTGCGGCGTGTGGGCCGAGAGATCCGCCCTACCCTTCGCGGTTTCCGGCCGGCCGCTATAGAGCTTGTCGAGATCACCAGCGACGGCGCGCGCCTTAGCGAGGTCGCTCTCGGCGAGTGCCGCAACGGCGCGCTCGCGCAGCGCCTCGACCCGCCGCTCACGCAGGATATCGCGCAGCACGCGCAGCAGCATGACCAGCAGCGCCAGCGCCGCCACGCCGGCACAGACCAGCGCCGCGATTCCAACGGCCGGATTGAGGGCCAGCAGCCACCTGATCGTCTGCTCGGCCCAGACCGTTACGGAGAGCGCCAGCAGGCCCGACAGCGCCGCGACGAACAGGTTGCCCCAGCTGAAGCGGCGGCGCGGTGTCACCACCGGAGCCGACAGGGCCTCGGGCTCGATCGGCTCGATCTCGGGCACAACAGCGACATCGCCTCGCCCGCCGAAGACGGCGTCCTCGGACAACCCCTCCTGCGGGTCGAGCCGGATGGCGCGCGGCGCCTTGCTCATGACGGGCCTCCCGCCGAATCGCAGGTCGGACTCCCGAATGAGGCAAGGCATGGGAACCGCCACAGGTCCTCTCCCTCCTTGTGGGGGAGAGTTAGAGAGGGGGGTAGACAGCCGTGAGGCTGATCGCCTTGCAGAGGCTGCGCGACAAAACGACCAATCACAGAGGATGGCATACCCCCCTCCCCAACCCTCCCCCACAAGGGGGGAGGGAGTGCGCCTGCACCCCGCATCGCAGTCAATCTTGGATCGCGACTGCTCATGCCCCTCACGCCAATTTGTCGCCGATCAGGAATTCGAGCGCCCGGTCGAGGCGGATTTGCGGCGGTGGCGCAAGGCGCCCGCCGGCATCGGGCTTGACCAGCGGCGGCCGGAAGCGCGGCGCCCGTACAAGCCAGCGCGGCGCATCCGGATCGAAGATCGCCTCGGGCCGCTCCGGCAGGTCGCCGGGAAAGATCGCAGCCTCCGTCTGGCCATCGAAGACCTCGCCGTCGACCACCTCGCCCGCCTCGGGCACGCCGGCAATGGCGGGCAGTTCCTCGCGGCCCTCGCGGATACGGACCTCGCGCGTGGCGCGGATGGCGGCGAAGGCCATCGCCTCGACCTTGGCGCCCGCCCCTTGCGCCCGCGCCGTGGCGCGCGCGACCAGATGCGACATCACCCCGGCGAGGCGGTCATGGCTGGTATGGTGGAGATGATCGGCCTTGGTCGCGGCGAACAGCACCCTCTCGATCCGCGGCGCGAACAGGCTTGACCGCAGGCTGTTGCGGCCGACGGCGAAGGCCGACAGCGCCTGGTCGAGCGCGGTTTCGAGATCGGCGAGCGCGGCAGGCCCGGCATCGAGCGCCGCCAGCGCGTCGACCAACACGATCTGCCGGTCGAGCCTCTGGAAATGCTCGCGAAAGAATGGCCCGACCACGACCCGCTTATAGGCCTCGAAACGCTCCGCCATCAGCCCGGCGAGCGTGCCGGCCTGCGGCTGCGCACCCGGACTTAAGTCGAGCGGCGCGAAGGTCAGGGCCGGCGAGCCTTCGAGATCGCCCGGCATCAGGAATCGGCCGGGCGGCGTCACCGCCACCGCTTCGGGATCGGCGCGCAAGGCGGCGAGATAGGCCTTGAAGGCGTCGCTCGCAGCTTCGGCCACCAATTCGTCCGCCGGCCCGGCCGGATCGCGCTGCTTCAGATCCTCGAGCCAGGGCGCGGCGATAGCGAGCCGATGGGTCTTGCGTGCGTCCGCGACCGCCTGGGCCGACCAGCCGGCATAATCCTGCCCGATCAGCGCGAGGTCGAGCAGCCACTCGCCGGGATAGTCGACGATATCGAGGGTCAGCGTCGCCGGGCCCTTGAACCAGCCGTACGCCCGCTCGTAGTCGATCTCGAGCCTGAGCTCCGAGATGCGGCGCGTCGAGTCCGGCCAGCGCCGGTCCGGCCCTGAGAGCGCGGCCCGATGCGCCTCGTAGGGAAAGCGCGGAATCTCGGGATCGGGCTGCGGCACCAGCCTGACCCGCGCGATACGTCCCTCCGCCGAAGCCTTCAGCACCGGCAGCTTGGCGCCTTCAACCAGGTTCTGGATCAGTGCGGTGGTGAAGACCGTTTTCCCTGAGCGCGACAGGCCGGTGACGCCGATGCGCAGGCGCGGCCGCGCCAGCCCGAGCAGGCTGTCGCCGAAAGCGAGCGCGGCATTGCGCGCCTCGTCGAGATAGGAGCCGGACGCCATCAGGCGATCCGCATCATTCGTCGGGGCCTTCGCCCAGCGAGGCCGGCGTGACAAAGCGATCGAGCCTGCCGTTTCGCGGCGCAAGATCGCGCCAGTCCTCGATCGAAAAATCGATCACGGCGAGCCCGCAGGTCGGGTATTTCTGCGCCATCCGCGCCGCCGCGTAGCGGTCACCATGCCCGGCGAGCTTGGCGGCGAGCTCCTCGAAGCCAGGATTATGGCCGATCATCAGCAACGTGCGGACTTCCGGTTCGGTCTCCTGAACGACGTTGAGCAGGCGTTCCGGCTTGGCCTCATAGATGCGCGGCTCGTAATGCGTCGGCGGCTTTTCCGGCAGCATCGGCTTGACCAGCTCCCAGGTCTCGGCGGTGCGCTTCGCCGGCGAGATCAGGACGAGGTCGGGCAGCAGCAGCTCCTCGGCGAGATAGCGGCCCATGACCGGAGCGGCCTCGCGCCCGCGCATGGCGAGCGGGCGGTCGCGGTCGGCGGTATTGGCAGGCCAGGCCGATTTGGCGTGGCGCAGGAGCATCAGGCGGCGCATGGCCGCCATCTAACCACGGCTGGCAGGATTTGCGAGTGGCTTGAGCCAGGACAATCAGGTGAAGGGCTGTCTGCAGCGATCGGAAGGCTCAAGCCCTCCCCCCGCTTGCGGTGGGGAGGGTTGGGTGGGGGGCAGTGCCGCTCGGCACTGAACTGGACGAATGGTCCAGCCCCGCTTTCCGGCCCCCCATCCCTAACCCTTCCCCACCGCAAGCGGGGGGAAGGGAATGTGCACTGCCCTCAAGCGGTTGCCTTAGCTGCGGACACGCGCACTGCAGCGAGCAGCATATCCATCAGCCGGCCCGAATAAAGCCCCAGCAGGCGCTCACGTCCGCCCGACTGCATTTCCAACGGCGCGAGCTGGCCGTCGATCAGCATGGTCGAGAATCCGTGGGTGATCGACCAGACGAACAGGATCTCGGCGAGATCGGCATCGTCGGCATAGCTCGACGGCAGGCGCGTCAGCACCTCTTCCTCGTCGACGCGCCGCCCAAGCGCCAGCTTGGTTTCCCGGACCAGGATGCCGAAGGCCCGGACGGCGGCGCGGCGCAGATCCTCGTCGCCGCTTTTCAGGCCAAGGCGCCCGAAGACGACGCGGAAGCGGCCGGGCCGCGTCAGCGCGACCTCGAGATAGCCCTCGCAGATCGCTGCCAGCCGATCGCCGCCGGACGCCTCGGCTTTCGCGACAGCCGCCTCCATTTTCTGCGACAGGTCGTCGAAGCCGAGCGTTGCGATCGCCGTCAGCAGGCCGACGAGATTGCCGAAATGATGCGCCGGCGCGGCCGGCGAGACACCGGCCCGGCGGGCGCATTCGCGCAAGGTAAAGCCGCCGACGCCCTTCTCGGCCAGCACCGCCTCGGCTGCATCGATCATCGCCTGGCGCAGATCGCCGTGATGATACCCGCCTCGCTTGATCACGCCGCCTGCCGTCATCGCAACGCCCTGTCCACGCTCGTCAAAATCAAACTTGACGCCGTCAAGATATCGCAATAGGACGGCATCGCAACTGAACAGTGTCAAGATAGGAGTGCATGATGCCTCTCGGCTTGGACGACACCTTCACCCGGGCGGGCCAGCTGGCCATGCTCGGCTGGCTCGCGCTGATCCTGCTGCCGCGCTGGCGCGGCGTCTCGGCGGCTCTGGCCGGCTGGATCATCCCGGCTTTGCTCTCGCTCGGTTATGCGGTGCTGATCGCCATCCACTGGCATGATGCGAAGGGCGGTTTCTCCTCGCTCGATTCGGTTGCGGCGCTGTTCGCCTCGAAGCCGCTGCTGCTCGCCGGTTGGGTCCATTACCTCGCCTTCGACCTCTTCCTCGGCAACTGGCTCCTGCGCCGCTCTCAGGCAGAGGCGATTCCGCATTGGCTGATGCTGCCGGTGCTGCTGCTGACGTTCCTGTTCGGTCCGTTCGGCTTCATCACCTATCTCTTGCTGGAGGCCTGCTTCCGCCTGGCGCGCGAGGATCGCATCGCCAGGCTCCAGGCCCGCCTGCCGGCCTGGCTGCCTGATCTCGAGCTCGAGCCGCGCCTCACTGCCGCCGCCTTCGCCATGCTGGCCCTGGCGGTGCCGACTATCTTCGCCTGGCTGATCGATGTCAGGCAGTTCCAGGGCGTCGATACCTGGATCAAGCCGCTGAAATTCGAGATCTCGGTCGCCTTCTATTTGCTCACGCTAGCGCTGTTCCTGCCGCTCGCGAGTGACCGCTTCCGCGCCTCCTGGGCCGGGCGCTACATCGTCTGGCCGGTGATCGCGCCGATCGTGCTCGAAGTGCTCTACATCGCCTGGCGCGCCTCGCGGGTGGAAGCCTCGCACTACAACAGCGACAGCGCGCTCGGCGCGGGCCTCTACACGCTGATGGGCATCGGCGCGGTGATGTTCACGATCGCGCCCGGCTTCCTCGCCTATGGGCTCGCTCGCCGCGACGCCGCACAGATGCCCGAGGTCGTGCGCTGGTCGCTGGTCGTCGGCCTCGCCCTCACCTGCGTCTTCGGGCTGCTGAGTGGCGCGCTCCTCGGCTCGAGCCCCACCGGCCATTATGTCGGCACGCAACCGGCCCTGCATCCGACCATTCCGTTCTTCGGCTGGTCGCTGACGATCGGGGATCTGCGCATCGCGCACTTCCTTGGCCTCCACGCTTTGCAGATCATTCCGGCGATCGGCCTGCTGCTCTGGCTGGCGATGCGGCAGACCCGAGCGGGGCTCGTGGCGCTCGGTACGGTCTCCGCTGCCTACGCCGCCATCACCACGGCAGCGCTCGTCGCGGCGTTGCAGGCGCGCCCACTGCTTGGGCTTGGCTGATTCAGTTACGCATCGTCGCCGGGCGCAAGATCATCGGCTCCCGGCTCGTAGCGCAGCAGATCCCCGGGCTGGCAGTCGAGCACGGTGCAGATCCGGGTGAGCGTGTCGAAGCGCATGCCGCGGACCTTGCCGGACTTCAGCTGCGAGACCTGCTGCTCGGTCAGCCCGATGCGCTGGGCCAGCTCTTTCGAGCGCATCTTGCGGCGCGCCAGCATGACATCGAGTTCGACGATGATCGGCATCGCCCAACTCCTACACGAAACTCTGATTCTCGTCCGCGAGCCGGACCGCCTCCCTGAGCACGAGCCCGAAGGCGACCAGCGCAGCGCCAGCCGCCAGCGCGCCGAACATCCCCGGATCGAGCGTGATCGCCAGCTGCTTCTGGCCAGACGGGTTGTCGAAAGTCAGCGCCACGCTCTGCAGCCCGCGCGTGAACGGCGTCGCCACGCCCATCGCCGTCAAGAGCCAGCCTACCCGCGTCAGCCGCTGCGCGTTCTCTTCCTCCAGCACCTGGCCGCGGCCGAAGCGGCCGAACAAGCTGGCGAGCCGCAGCATCGCCGCGATGAAGAGCCCAGCAGGGACCAGGCCGATCGTGAGCGCGATCCAGTAGCCGCGCTCCGACAGCGGGCCAATTGGCGCGCTGACGCCGATCGTGCCGCGGGCATAGGTGGCAAGCTGCTCGGGATCACGCCAGAGCCAAACCACGCCGACAGCCATCAGCACTGCGGCCGCAAAGCAGAGGATGCGTGCGACCGCGCTCACGCGGCGCAACCGCGCCATGGCCGGCCAGCTTTGGTTCGAGCCTGCTGAGGATGCCATCTCATTTCACTCCGTGATTGACAAAATTAAACTAAGAAATGAATTTATAGATGTCAAAGCCATTTCACTGAGAGCCCCAATGCGCGTCTCCCTACCCACCAGTCTCCTGCTCTGCGGCCTGCTTGCCGGCTGCGGCCATGTCCCGCTGGCCTCGCTGCCGAAACTGTCGAAGATCGACATCCGCACGACGGACCTCGCGCAGCTGCGCGGCGGCATCAGCCTGCCGGCCGACATTCGCCCGCTGCCCGGCGGCGTCACGATGACACTCGTCGCCCTGCTGAAGGATGGTGGCCGCCACGAGCGCAAAGTTGTGCTTGAAGAGGTACGCGACGCGGTCGAGCTGGCGAAACTACCGGCGATGGCTGCCCCTGGACGTCGCTTCACACTGTTCAGGTTGAGCACGGCCGATGCGGCGCGCCTCGGCACCTTTCGCGAGGAGATGTTTGCCGGGCCGCAGAACAGCGGCAATCGCGGCAGCCTGGCGCTCGGCGCCGACAAGGCCTGCCGGCTCGGCGAGCTCTCGGGCAAGCCGATCGCGATGACCGGCTATCTCAGGACGTCGGAAACGCAGGACTATGTCCTGCTGATGCGCGACTTCGACCTCAAGGACGCCGTTCGCGAAATCGACCCCAAGGTCGACTTGGCCACGGCGATCCCGCCCTGCGACGCGATCCCGGCGGCGAAGGTCAGCGGCTCTCCCGCCGCACCATGAAGGCGAGCTTCTCGAACAGCGAGACGTCCTGCTCGTTCTTGAGCAGCGCGCCGTGCAGCGGCGGGATCAGCTTGCGCGGATCGCGCTCGCGCAACACCTCGGGGCCGATATCGTCGGCGACGAGGAGCTTCAGCCAGTCGAGCAGCTCGGAGGTCGAGGGCTTCTTCTTGATGCCGGGCACCTCGCGCACCTCGAAGAACAGGCGCAGCGCCTCCTCCATCAGCCGCTTCTTGATGCCGGGGAAATGGACCTCGACGATCCTCTGCATCGTCTCGGCGTCCGGGAAACGGATGTAGTGGAAGAAGCAGCGACGCAGGAAGGCGTCGGGCAATTCCTTCTCGTTGTTCGAGGTGATGATCATCACCGGCCGCCGCAAAGCCCTGATCGTCTCGCCGGTCTCGTAGACATGGAACTCCATGCGGTCGAGCTCGAGCAGGAGATCGTTCGGGAACTCGATGTCGGCCTTGTCGATCTCGTCGATCAGCAGCACCGGACGCACGGGCGAGACGAAGGCCTCCCAGAGCTTGCCGCGCTTGATGTAGTTGGCGATGTCGGAGACGCGGGCGTCGCCGAGCTGGCTGTCGCGCAGGCGGCTGACCGCGTCATATTCATAAAGGCCTTGTTGCGCCTTGGTGGTCGACTTGACGTGCCAGGTCAGCAGCGGCGCGCCGAGCGCAGCGGCGATCTCCTCCGCCAGCACGGTCTTGCCGGTGCCGGGCTCACCCTTGACCAAGAGCGGGCGCTCCAGCCGGATCGCCGCGTTGACCGCAACGGTCAGGTCCTCGGTAGCGACGTAAGAAGCGGTGCCGGTAAAGCGCATGCGGAGGCCCTTGACGTGGCGAGGTCGCGGCCAAGCTGCTGCCACGATTGGCACCGTGCTTAGAGGTCAGCCGGCGGCGGGGCAAGTTTTCGTCAGCCCGGCGCGTGATTTGGTTTGTGTTGCAAGGCTTTGCCAAGCAAAGCTTCGAGATCAGCAGCTTCGCTTGATTCTTCGAGGGTGACGTGGCCGGGACGATCGATCCTTCCGCCTATCGCGACGCCGTGGTCGTGCTCGCCACGGCCGGCGTGATCGTGCCCTTCGCCAAGCGTTTCCGCGTCAATTCGGTCGTCGCCTTCATGGCCTGTGGCGCTTTGCTCGGCCCCTATGGTCTCGGTGGCCTCGCCGCCAAGATTCCCTTCCTCGGCGCGATCACCGTCTCGAATGCGGAAGCGCTCGCCGGCCCGGCCGAGCTCGGCGTTGCCTTCCTGCTCTTCGTCATCGGGCTCGAGCTCTCTTATGAGCGCCTGATGACCATGCGCCGGCTGGTCTTCGGGCTCGGCCTCGGCCAGGTTGCGTTCTCGGCCACCGTGATCAGCGCCATCGCCTATGCCTTCGGGCAGCCGGCGGCCGCAGCCCTGCTGATCGGTACGGCGCTCGCGCTGTCCTCGACCGCGATGGTGGTCGAGCTGCTCTCGGCGCACCGTCGCATCACCTCCTCGGCCGGGCGCGCCAGCTTCGCCGTCCTGCTCTGCCAGGACCTCGCAGTGATTCCCCTGCTCTTCCTGGTCAGCGTGCTCGGCGCACAGAACGGCGGCTCGCTGATCGCCGGCCTAACCCAGGCGCTGCTGCAGGCGGTCGCGGCGGTCGCCGCCATCGTCGTCATCGGCCGCCTCGCCATGCGCCCGCTCTTTCGCCTAGTCGCCTCGACCGATTCCTCCGAGAGCTTCATGGCGGCGACCCTCTTGGTCGCGCTCGGGACCGGGCTGATCGCAGCCGGGGCCGGGCTCTCCATGGGACTGGGGGCCTTCATCGCCGGCCTGCTGCTGGCCGAGACAGAGTATCGCCGGGCCATCGAGGTCACGATCGAGCCGTTCAAGTCGTTGCTGATCGGCGTCTTCTTCCTGACCGTTGGCATGAGCGTGAACCCGGCCGCGCTGGCGGCTCAGCCGGTCGCGATCCTGAGCATCGCCGCCGGGCTCTTCCTCGCCAAGGTGGCGATCACCTTCCTGCTCGCCCGCTATTTCAAGCTGTCGCGGTCGACCGCGCTCGAAACCGCGATCATGATCGGTCCCGGCGGCGAGTTCGCCTTCGTGCTGCTCACAGCCTCCGTCGCCGCCAAGCTGGTCGACCAGAACGCTGCGGCGCTCGTGCTCGCCGCGGTCTCGCTGACCATGATCTTCCTGCCGCTCGCCGCCCGCATGGCACGGACGCTGTCGGCCCGCTTCGTTCCGGTGGCGAATCTTCCAGCGGAGGCGAGCATCCTGCCGCCGGATGACCACACGTCGCGCGCCATCGTCGTCGGCCTCGGCCGCGTCGGCCGGCTGGTCGGCGAGATGCTCGAGCAGCACAAGGTTCCCTATATCACCATCGACGCCGACGCCGCCCTGATCGCGACTCAGCGCCGCGCCGGGCGGCCGGCCTTCTACGGCAACGCGACCAAGCCGGACTTCCTGCGGCTCTGCGGCCTCGAGGACGCGACTGCACTGATCGTCACCATCGACAACCAGCGCGCTGTCGACGAGACCGTGACGGCAGCGCGTGCATTGCGGCCGGATCTGGTCATCGTCGCTCGTGCCCGCGATGCCAAGCACGCCCGGCATCTCTACGAGATCGGTGTGAACGACGCCGTGCCGGAGACGATCGAGGCCAGCCTGCAATTATCGGAAGCGGCGCTGGTCGGCCTCGGCGTGCCGATGGGCCTTGTCATCGCCTCGGTGCATCAGCGCCGCGACGATTTCCGCAGCGAGCTCAAGCCGGCGAGCGCGCTGCAGCCAGCGCTTCCACGTCACGCCCGCTCGCGGCGGCTGTAACGTTTTCTTGTCGTCTTTCCGGGGCAGGCCGCAGGCCTGAGCCCGGAATCCATGAACACGACGTTTCTCGTCATTGCGAGGAGCGTAGCGACGAAGCAATCCAGGAAGACGAAGAGCTCTGCCGCTCCTGGATTGCTTCGCTTACGCTCGCAATGACGGAGGGATCCTTGGCGCCGTCGTGGTCATGGGCTCCGGGCTCGACGCTGCGCGTCACCCCAGAAAGACGGCGCGATCCTACGCGAATTCCTTCCGCTCGGCCGGCTCCAGGCGTACGGAGAGAGTCGTCGACGCAGGCGCCAGCTCGGCGCGCGCCGGCTTCCCTGCCGCCGCAGACTGCATCGCGCGGCGCATATGGCCGTAAAACTGCTCGGCACTGCTGTGCCAGCTATGACGCTGGGCGAGTTCAAGCCCGGCCTCGCGCGGCAGGCGCAGCGCCGCGAGTGCGGCACTGCGCAGATCCTCGTCGAGCACCGCGGCCTGGCTGCCGGCGAAGACGTCGCTCGGCCCCTGCACCGGGAAAGCGGCGACGGGCAGCCCGCTCGCCGCCGCCTCCAGCAGCACGATGCCGAACGTGTCGGTCAGGCTCGGAAAGACAAAGACGTCGGAGGAGGCATAGATCGCAGCCAGCTCCTCACCCTCGCGCGCACCGAGGAAATGCGCATCCGGGAAGGCGCGCTTGAGGTCGGCGCGGGCCGGCCCGTCGCCGACCACGACCTTGCTGCCGGGCAGTCGCAGCGACAGGAAGGCTTCGAGGTTCTTCTCGACCGCGACCCGGCCGACGCTGAGGAAAACCGGCCGCGGCAGGTCGAGCACGCTCTCGGGCCGTGGATGGAACAAGGAGAGGTCGACGCCCCGCCCCCAGCGCAGGATGTGCTCGAAACCATTCGCACGCAGCTCCGCTTCGACGGTCGCTGTCGAGACCATCACCCCGGCGGCCGGTCCATGGAAGCGGCGCAGGAAACGATAGCTCCAGCTCTCGGGAATCGGCCAGCGCGCCGCGACATATTGCGGGAAGCGGGTGTGATAGCTCGTGGTGAAGGTCCGTTTCTGGGCAAGGCAGACCGCCCGCGTCAGCCAGCCGATCGGCCCTTCGGTCGCGATATGGATATGGTCCGGAGCGAACTCGGCGATACGCCGGGCGACATGCCGGCGCGTCGCCAGCGCGATGCGGATGTCGGGATAGGACGGCAGACCGACCTGCCAGAAGCCTTCCGGCGTCAGCATATGCGGGGTGACGCCGAACTCCGGCGCCGCCTCGACCATCCGCTCCAGCGAGCGCACCACGCCGTTGATCTGCGGGCGCCAGGCGTCCGTCGCGATCAGGACGCGCATCACGCCGCCTCGACGAGGCTCGGCACAGGGGCGGGACGCGTCGTCGGCGCCGGCAATGCAGGCTTCTCGCCCTTCTGCCGGTGCTGCGGCCAGCGGATAATCTCGAAGCGGCCATCGTCGTGCTCGACCACCGCCGTGCAGCTTTCGACCCAGTCACCGGTGTTGATGTAGGTCAGCCCGCCGATCTCGCGCTGGGCGGCGTGATGGATGTGCCCGCAGATCACGCCGTCGGCCTTGTGCCGGCGCGCCTCATCGGCGAGGCACTGCTCGAACTCGCCGATATAGTTCACCGCGTTCTTGACCTTGTGCTTGGCCCAGGCCGAGAGCGACCAGTGCGGCAACCGCAAGACACGGCGCACCCGGTTGATGCCGTGGTTGAGCACCAGCGCGACCGTGTAGGCCCAGTCGCCTAGGAGGGCGAGCCATTTGGCGTTGCGCACCACGAGGTCGAACAGGTCGCCATGGATCACCAGCATGCGCTTGCCGTCGGCGGTCTCGTGGACGATGTCGTCGACCAGCGTGATGCCGCCGAATTGCAGGCCTGTGTAGTCGCGCAGGAAGTCGTCGTGGTTGCCGGTGACGTAGATCAGCGTCGAGCCCTTGCGCACCTTGCGCAGCAGCTTCTGGACGACGTCGTTGTGCGATTGCGGGAAGTACCAGCCGCTCTTCAGCCGCCAGCCGTCGATGATGTCGCCGACCAGGTAGATTTTCGGCGCGTCATAGGCGCGCAGGAATTCCAGCACGAGGTCCGCTTGCGCTCCGCGCGTGCCCAGATGAAGGTCGGAGATGAAGATGCTGCGAACCTGTTTGGCGTCGCTGTCGTCGCTCATAGCAGCCGACCCGTCCTGTTACGATGCCTCCGGCGTGTGTCTGATTTGCACTACGCTTTGATGACGCGGCGGGAAAACCGTGCTTTGCCTGCGCTCACGAAAGCGAAGCTTGTTGAGGAGACGACGGATGGACCTTGGAATTGCAGGCCGCACGGCCATCGTTTGCGCTTCGAGCAAGGGGCTGGGTCGGGGCTGCGCGCAGGCGCTGGCGGAGGCCGGCTGCACGGTTATCGTCAACGGCCGCGACGCCAAGACGCTCGAGGAGACCGCAAGCGCGATTCGCGCCAGCACCGGCGCCACCGTGGTTGCCGTCGTCGCCGACGTCTCGACCAAAGCCGGCCAGGACGCGCTCCTCGCCGCGGCGCCCAGCCCCGACATCCTCGTCAACAACAATGGCGGCCCGCCGCCCAAGCCCTTCCGCGAGGTGACGCGCGAGGCGCTGCTCGAAGGCGTCGCGCAGAACATGGCGACTCCGCTCGAGCTGGTGCAGCGTGTCGTCGACGGCATGATCGAGCGGCGCTTCGGCCGCATCGTCAACATCACCTCGGCGAGCGTGCTGACCCCGCTGACCGGGCTCGACGTCTCGTCAGGTGCCCGCGCCGGCCTCACCGCCTTCCTCGCCGGCGTGGCGCGCGAGATCGCCCATGCCAACGTCACCATCAACAACATCCTGCCCGGCGTTTTCGCCACCGACCGGCTGACGACCTCGACCAAGCGCGTCGCGGCGATGAAGGGCATCTCCGAGGAGGAGGTGATGACACTGCGCCGCAACGAGATCCCGGCCGGCCGCTTCGGCGAGGCCGACGAATTCGGCAAGCTCTGCGCCTTCATTGCCAGCACCCATGCCGGCTACATCACCGGCCAGAACTTCCTGATCGACGGCGGCTCGTTCCGCACGAACTTCTGAAAACCGCCAACAGAGTTTGAGCCCTCATCCTGAGGAGGCCGCTCCGGCGGCCGTCTCGAAGGATGCTTCAGATGGCTCCGGAGTCTGCTGGAGCATCCTTCGAGACGCCATTCCTCGCGGAATGGCTCCTCAGGATGAGGGTCGAAGGACCTCTAACGTAACAAAGCCAACCCGAGCGCTATGACCATCGCCTATCGACGAGCTGTCCCCGAAGACACGCCAGCCTGCGTCATTCTGCGCGGCAGGACACGGGAGAACGCCTTCTCGGTCGAGCGGTTGGCCGCTGCGGGTGTCACGCTGGAAGGCTGGCGCGCCGCCATCGCCGATGGCAGCCTGCCGGGCCATGTCGCAACCTTTGGCGATGAGATCGTCGGCTATTGCTTCGGCGAGCGCGAGACCGGCGAGATCGTCGTGCTGGCGCTGCTGCCGGACTATGAAGGACAGGGCATCGGGAAGAGCCTGCTGGATCTGGTCGTCGACGAACTCCGGGCGCTCGGCTTCACCAGGCTGTTCCTTGGCTGCTCGTCCGATCCGACCGTACGCTCTTATGGCTTCTACCGGCACCTAGGCTGGACCTCGACCGGTACGTTCGACGACCGGGACGACGAGATCCTCGAATATCGACTCTCCTGATCGGCTGGTCGACGCCGCCTCCCGCACATCGCCGGTCCGATGTGCAAGATCGGTGCTTGGAACGGCTCCACGCTCATGGTCTAAGGAATGGAAGTCTTGCACAAGACTTCCATTCCTCGTGCCCGACCTTTTCCCTTGTCCCCGCTCCTCGGCATCAGCCTCAAGCTGCTTTCAGCCCTGTCGTTCACGCTGATGTCGGCCGGCATCAAGACGCTGGCCTCGCGCTATCCGACAGGCGAGCTCGTCTTCTTCCGCTCGTTCTTCGCGTTGATCCCGCTGATCATATGGCTGGCTTGGCGCCATGAATTCCCGGAAGCGCTCAAGACGAGCAATCTGCGCGGCCATCTCAAGCGTGGGGTCATCGGCTCGACCGGCATGTTCCTCGGCTTTGCCGCCCTGCATCTGCTGCCGCTCTCCGACGCGGTCGCGATCGGCTACGCCGCGCCGCTGATCGTCGTCGTGCTGGCGGCGCTGATCCTGAAGGAGCGCGTCCGCATCTACCGCTGGACCGCCGTTGCCGTAGGCTTCGTCGGCGTGTTGCTGATGCTTTCGCCGCATATGGGCGCGCAGGCCTTCGGACATGGCCTCTCGGGAGGGCCCGCCATCGGTGCGCTGCTCGCGCTTGCCGGCGCCTTCTGCTCGGCCTTCGCCTCGATCGAGGTCCGGCTCCTGACTCATACCGAGAAGACCGGCGCCATCGTCTTCTATTTCATGTCGCTGACCTCGCTGCTCGGCCTGCTGACGCTGGCGCTCGGCTGGACGGTGCCCGACCTGAAGGACTTCATCCTGCTCGTCACCATCGGCGTGCTCGGCGGCCTCGGCCAGATGCTGCTGGTCCAAGCCTATCGCTATGGCGACGCCTCGCTGATCGCCCCCTTCGAGTATTCGACGATGATCTGGGCGACGGCGCTCGGCTGGTTCGTCTTCGGCGAGTGGCCGCTCCTGGCCGTGCTCATCGGCTCGCTGATCGTGATCGCCTCGGGCATCTACGTCATCCTGCGCGAACAGCAACTCGGCTTGCTCAAGAAGGAGACTCGCGAAGCCGGCCCATCCCGCTCGGTCTGAGGCAGCCCGACTTGCCGCTTGGAGCGATCCGAGGCATTGTCCGCTAAGACAAACAATCGTTCTCTTTCCCAAACGGACAAATTCCTGAACGGGCAAGGCGCGACGGCAGGCAAGAGTGCAATGGGTATCGAAACCAGGGAACGTGGCGGCCGCGAAATTGAGTCGGGTGCACAGGTCATCTCCGGCCAGCTCGGCAAGACGATCCAGCGGTTGCGCAAGGCCTATAATCTCTCGCTCTCGGAGCTGGCCGAACAGTCCGGCGTCGCCAAGTCGATCATCAGCCAGATCGAGCGCAACGAGACCAATCCGACCCTGGCTACGATCTGGCGGCTGTCGCAGGCGCTCGACGTCTCGATCGAGCGCGTGCTCTCGACCAATGAGGAAGAGGCCTTCATCGAGAAGATCGCCCGATCGGATACGCCGATCCTGGTCTCGGAGGACGGCAAGCTGCGCCTCGCCATCATCGGCTGGATCAAAACCGTCGAATGGCTGCAATGGTACGAGGTCAGCGCCGAGCCCGGCGGCGAGCTCGATTCGGAAGGCCATCAGCGCGGCTCGATCGAATCGCTCTCGGTCAGCGCCGGCGAATTCGAAGTCGAGGTCGGCGGCATCACCCAGCGCGCCAAGGCCGGCGAGACCCTGCGCTATCGCTGCGACCGCCAGCACGTCGTCCGCTGCGTCAGCGGCCAGCCAGGCACGGCCCTGATGGTCTGCATCCTCAAGGCGGCAGTGATGGACTGAAGGCCGCCTCGCCTCTGTTGCAGCCCCGCTTGCGGGAAGCCTCAGTCGAGACTATATTTTGCCTCAGATGAAACGAGGCAAGATCGATGCTGACCTACGAGGCAATGGCTCGCGTACTTGGCCTGCCCGGTGATACTCTGGCAGCACGCACGCCCTTCGAACTGATTTCGACGATCGAGAGCGGACTTCCGGTGAGCGCGTTGGAGCGTATCTCCCGGCTGCTATCGCCCAACGATGCCCAGTTCAAGTTCCGCTTCGTCCCGAAGGCCACCTATGAGCGACGCAAGGCAGCGCATCGCCTATCTGCCGACGAAGGCACGCGCCTGGCGCGCGTCGCCGGCGTCTGGGGTCTGGCCCTCGATGTCTGGAAGACCGAAGAGGCCGCGCGAGACTTTATGTTCAGGTCGCACGCCATGCTCGACGACCGGCGTCCGATCGACGTCGTCATCCAGAACGAGATTGGCGCCGAATTGGTGCGCGACATTCTAGCTGGCCTGAAATACGGCAGCGCCGCGTGACGCCACAGCGTCTGGACCGGACGCTGACAGCCTATCGCATCGGCGATCCCGACGGCCTTTATCCGATCTTCGACGCAACCGGCTCCACCATTGCGCCCGGGCGCTGGAACACACCGGGCAGCCCGGTGATCTATACCAGCGAACATTACTCCACAGCCCTGCTGGAGAAGCTGGTGCGCGGCAGCGGCCAGTTGCCGCCCAACCAGCATTTCGTCCGGATCGGCATCCCCCGCGGCGTCAGCTACGAGATATTCTCAGCCCCCGCTCTGCCCGGCTGGGATACGATGCCCGCAACAGTCAGCAGGCCCTATGGCGAACTCTGGTGCCGGGAGCGCCGCAGCGCGGTCCTGCTGGTCCCGAGCGTCGTCGCGCGACTCGACAAAAACGTGCTGATCAATCCGGCTCATCCCGACTTCGCCCTGATTGAGGCGAGCCTACACGAGCCTGTGTTCTGGGATCGGCGCCTGTTTGGCGGATAACCTACCCGCCCGCCGCCTTCTGCGGCCGGGGCGGCCCCTGCACCGCCGGCAGCGACTTCAGGTATTCCGCCATCGCCAGCCGGTCGGCATCCGACAATTGCGCCATGTTGCGCACCACTGCCGCCATCAAGCCGCCGACGCTGTCGAAGCTCGGCGTAAAGCCGCTCTTGAGCAATTCGGCGATCTCGGATTTCGACCACTTCCCTAAGCCGTCCTCGGCCTGGGTGATGTTCGGCACCCAGCCCTTGCGCTCGGGATCGGGCCCGCCGGCAAAGCGCGTCGCCTGGACGATCGCGCCGAACTGGTTGCGGCTGGAATGGCATTCGGCGCAGTGGCCCGGCCCGTTCACCAGATAAGCGCCGCGATTCCACTCCTCGCTCTTGGCCGGATCGGCCTTGAACGGCGTCCCGTCAAAGAACAAGAGCTTCCAGCCGCCCACAGCGCGGCGGATGTTGTAAGGGAAGCCTAGCTCGTGCGCAGGCGCCCTGCCCTCGACCGAGGGCAACGTGCGGATATAGGCGAGGAGATCGGCGACCGCCTTTGGCGGCATCAGCCGGTATGAGGTGTAGGGGAAAGCCGGGTAATAGTGCTGACCTGAGGGTGAGACGCCGGCCGTCATCGCCTGGATGAAATCCGCCGTGCCCCAGTTGCCGATGCCGTCGCGCGTATGCGGCGAGATGTTCGGCACATGGAACTTGCCGAAGGGCGAGCCCAGCACCAGCCCGCCGCCGAGCCGGGTCTTGTCGTCCTGCCCCGGTGTGGCGTGGCAGGAGGCGCAGCCGCCGGCCGCGAACAGCAGCTTGCCGTTCTCGATGTCGGGCGCCGGCAGCGTGCCGACCGCCGGGCCCGGCGAGACCACGCGCGGATCGGTGAGGACAAAGAAGCCGGCAGTGCCAAGCGCGATGAAGACCAGAAGCGTGATCAGCAGGCGGCGCATCGGTTCCTCATTGAGTTGTCCCGGGCAAACAACGCTCGTATCGCGACAGGGTTCGCCCCGGATGACGCCGACACGAATGGAGCGGGCTCCACAAGGAAGCCCGCTCCTTCGATCAGGTCAAATCTGCAGGTCAAATCGGGGGCGTCAGGCCGCTATCACTTCTTGATGCGATAGGTCTCGTGGCAGCCGCCGCAATTCTTGGTGGCGTCGCCGAAGGCGGTGCGGAAGCCGGCGAGATCGGTCACCGCGGCGCCCTTGCCGGCATCGGCCTCGAACTTGGCGAAGGCGGCCTTGAAGCCGGCCTGGTCCTCCCAGATCTTCGGCGCCGCCGTGGTCTCGCCGCCGGTCTTGGCATTGTCCGGATAGAGGCCCGGCATCTTCTTGGCCGCATCGCCATAGGCCTTGAACACCGCCTGCGCCTTGGCGGCGTCGAACGGCGCCTCGCCCTTGGCCATCGCCGCGCCATCGCGCGTCGCAGCCCCGACGCCCTTCATCGTGTCGCGCCGTTCGGCGATCGGATTGGCCTGGGCCAGAACGGCGGAGACACCGACGGCAAGGCCGAGGGCGACGAAAGCAGAGCGAAGCATGCGCAGGAATCCTCCGGAAGACAGGCGCCTGAACCAGCGCTGTTTTGAACTCTTCCAGATCAACGCACGGGCACGACAGCGCCAAGTCGCATTGTCGTGAATATCATTGCATAAGCGCAATCAACTCCTTGCGTCAAAGCAGATATCCCGCCGCCTTCAGCGTCCCGAACACCTTGGCCGGCGTCGCCGGCATGTCGATCGCCTTGATCCCCGCGGCGCGGTCCAGCGCATCGACCATGGCGTTCATCACCGCCGGACAGGCGCCGATCGCGCCGGCCTCGCCCGCGCCCTTCACGCCGAGGGCGTTGGTGACGCAAGGCACGTTGCGCGTCTCGAAATGGAAGTTCGGGATGTCGATCGCGCGCGGCAGCGCATAATCCATGAAGGTCGCGGTCAGCATCTGGCCGGACGAGTCGAAACGGATTTCCTCCATCAGCGCCTGGCCGATGCCCTGCGCCGCGCCACCATGGACCTGGCCCTGCAGCATGATCGGGTTCAGCGTCACCCCGAAATCGTCGACCACGACATAGTTCTGGATCTCGGTGCCGCCGGTCGCCGGATCGACCTCGAGCTCGACCACATGCGTGCCGTTCGGATAGGTCGCCTCTGGCGGCGTCCAGCTCTGATGGACGCTGAGCTGCTCCGCCTTGGCGCCGGGCAGGTTAGCGATCGCCTTGAGGTCGAGCTTCTTGTCGGTGCCGACGATACGGACGGCGCCGTCGACGATCTCGAGATCGCCCGGGCTGGCTTCGAGCGCATCCGAGGCCAGGCTCTTGAGGTTGTCGGCAAGAATGCCGGTCGCCGCGTTCAGCGCCGCGCCGCCGACGGGGATCGAGCGCGAGCCGCCGGTACCCGAGCCCGTTGCGACCCGGTCGGTATCGCCCTGGATGACCTTGATGCGGTCCATCGGGATGTCGAGATGCTGCGAGACGAGTTGCGAATAGGCGGTCTCGTGGCCCTGCCCGTTCGACTGGGTGCCGATCAGCACGGTGACGGTGCCGTCCTTCTCCAGGATCACGGTCGAACTCTCCGGCCCGCCACCGCCGCAGGCCTCGATATAGCAGGCGAGTCCGATGCCGCGGATCTTGCCTGCCTTCTGCGAGGCTTTCAGGCGGCTCTTGAAGCCCTTCCAGTCCGCCACTTCCATGGCGCGGCGCATATGACCCTCGAACTCGCCGGAATCGTAGACCGGGCCGGTCTGCGTCCTGTGCGGCATCTCGCTCGGCTTGACGAAGTTGAGGGCGCGCACCGCATCCGGCGTCTTGCCGGTCTCGCGCGCGATGGCATCGACCAGCCGCTCGATCAGATAGGCCGCCTCGGGCCGGCCCGCTCCGCGATAGGCGTCGACCGGCGTCGTGTTGGTGAAGACGCCGCGGAAGCGGACATGCACGGCCGGGATATTGTAGCAGCCCGGCGTCATCGTCGTGCCGACCCAGGGGATGAAGGGCCCATACTGCGAGAGATAGGCGCCCATATCGGCAGCGAGATCGACCTTGAGGCCAATGAACTTACCGCGCTTGTCGAGCGCCATCGTCGCGGTGCTGAGATTGGCGCGGCCATGTGTATCGGCGAGGAAGTGCTCGGTGCGATCGGCGACCCAGCGCACCGGCCGCTTCAGCATCTCGGCTGCGACCATGGTCAGCGGGTATTCGCGGTACATGAAGATCTTGGTGCCGAAGCCGCCACCGACATCGGGGGTGACCACCCGGATCCGAGCCTGGTCGACCTTGAGGATGTAGTCGGCGAGGATCTCACGCGTGCCGTGGCTGCCCTGGCTGCCGAGTGTCAGGGTCCAGCGCTTGGTCGCCCTGTCGTATTCGGCGATGCAGGCGCGCGTCTCCATGTAGTTGGAGGCGAGACGATTGTTGACGATGGTCACCGAGACGGTCCGGTCGGCCTTGGCGAAGGCTTCTTCAGTCTTCTTGGCGTTGCCCTGCTCCGCCTCGAAGGCGACATTGCCGGCCCGGTCCGGCCAGACCTGCGGCGCCTTCCCCTCGAGCGCCTCGGCGATGCCTGTGATCGAAGGCAGCGTCTCGAACTCGATCTCGATCGCTTCGGCGGCGTCGCGCGCCTGGTCGAGCGTCTCGGCGACGATGAAGGCGATCGCTTCGCCGACATGGCGCACCGTATCGGTGGGCAGGACCGGGACAGGATTCGGCTTCACATCCTCGCCGGAAATCTCCTTGATCAAACCCTTGCAAGGGATGTCGCCGAGATGGGCGACATCCTCGCCGGTCAGGATCAGCTTGACGCCCTTGCGCTTCCTGGCCGTCTCCTTGTCGATGATCCTGAACTTTGCGTGCGCGTGCGGCGAGCGCAGCACATAGGCGTGCAGCGCGCCTTCGACCGCGGTATCGTCGGTATAGCGGCCGGTGCCGGTGGTCAGGCGCTGATCCTCGACCCGCCGCACCGGCTGGCCCATCCCGAACTTCATCGGACGCATCGGCAAACTTCCTTCGGATCACTCGAATGAGAAAGACTGGCGCAGGATCGCCGTGACGTCACCCCGGTCCACGCGCAGGGACCGGGATGCGCCGAGCGCAAGCAACGGGTCTTGAATTCAGCGGATCATGCGCGCAGCGCTGTCGGACATGCTCACCATCATATTGTAGCTGGAGACGATCCGGTTGGCATCGCCCGCCGCGCCCTTGCGGACATCGCCCTTCGACTTGCCGAGCTTCTCGCGGAAGTCGCGCAGCGAGCCGAGCCAGGTACTGGCGGAGGAATCGATCATCGGCACGCCGGACGGGTTGTTGTCCTTGAAGCGGTCCATCTCCTTGATCGCCCCGGAATAGCCGGCCAGCGCCGTGTCGAAGGCGGCGAGATCGACGATCGGCCGCTCATTGCTCGGCATCAAATCCATCACGGCGCGGGCATTCATCATGATGTTGCGCAGCTGCCAGCGGGCCTGGCGGCCCTCGCTCGCCTCGATCGCCGCGAGCTCGCGGGCGTCGATGCCCTTCTTGTAGGCGTTGAGCTGCAGGTCGAAGGCGCCCCGCTCGCGCAGGAAGGCCTCCGCCGCCGGCACCATCTTGGCGTGCAGCTCACGGCCCTCGGTGGCATTGTCGTCACGATAGTCCTTGCGCTCGTAATAGCGTTCGGCCCGGGTGATCAGCGGCGCCAGCTCCTGATAGGCGGCGATGAAGCGCTCGACCGCGCCATCGAGCTCCGGCTGAGCCGGCGGCTGGCCGGTCGCGGCCTCGGCCTTGGCAATCTCGTCCTTCACGTCATAGAGGCTGTAGAGCCCATAGGAGATGTAGCGCTCCTTGCCGGTCGGGCCCTTCTTCATGTCGACCCAGCTCTTGTAGCGATCCCAGGACTCGATCGCCCTGAGCGTCCGGTTGGCGAGCGAGGTATAGGCGTTCGACTTGGCGATCGCAGCCTGCAGCTCCGGATCCTGCGTCGGTCGCTTCGCTGCGGTCTGCGGGGCAGCCTGCGCGAAGGCGAGCGGAGCTGCGGAAGCAGTGCAAAGCAGGGCTGCGAGGGAGAGGCTCAGCAGGCGGACGGCCTTCATCAGGGCACCTTTGGTCGACCACGGCCGGTTTTGAAGCCGCGCCACGTTATCGGCTCTGGCGTGGCAAGCTGCAACCGGAAGGCGACATGGATCAGCTCGGGGTTCGCCCCCCAACACAGCCCTCATCCTGAGGAGGCTGCGTGAGCGGCCGTCTCGAAGGATGCTCCAGCGATCTCCGGAACCTCCTGGAGCATCCTTCGAGACGCGCTCCTGCGGAGCGCTCCTCAGGATGAGGGCTCAAGGGATTCAAACGGACACTCAGCGCTCGACCGGCTCGCCGCGCATGGCCCAATCCTTGAAGCCGCCGATATAGTGGCTGTCGATGTCGAGGCCGGCCGCCTGCGCGAACTCCAGTGCCCGCAGCGAGCGCACGCCCGCGGCGCAGGACAGCACGATGCGCTTGCCGGGTTCATCCGGCAGGTCGGCGGGGTCGAACTGCGAGAGCGGCAGCGACACCGAGCCGGGAATACGCCCCGCCGCGCACTCGTGCGGCTCGCGCACGTCGACGATCAGGATCGAGCCGTCGGCGAGCCCAGCCTTGACGGCGTCGATGTCGAGGTCGTGTACGATCATGCTGTCGCTCTCGGGTATCGCTCAGTTCAGGAGCTTCACCAGATAGAGACTCAACGCCGGAAATGCCACGCAGATGCCAAGCCGGATCACGTCGGCGACGACGAAAGGCAGCACCCCACGATAGATCCGCGTCACCGGCACGTCGCGCGCCAGCGAAGCGACGACGAAGACGTTGAGCCCGATCGGCGGACAGGTCATGCCGATGCCGACCACGACCAGGACGAGGATGCCGAACCAGATCGCGATGTCGTCGCTCGGCATGCCGAAATCGAGCGCCGTCACGATCGGGAAGAACACCGGCAGCGTCAAAAGGATCATGGCGAGCTCGTCCATGACGCCACCGAGCACGATGTAGAACAGCAGCAGGCCGACCAGCACGGTGTAGGGCGCCCAGCCGGACGCCGCGATCATCTCGGCCGCCGCCGTCGGCACCTGCGTCAGGGCCAAGAAGGCGTTGAACACCTCCGCCCCGAGCAGGATCGCGAAGATCATCGCCGAGGTCTCGGCCGTCTGCAGGATCGCCTGCTTGATCTCGGCGAGGCCGAGCGTGCGCCGGAACAGGCCGATCGCCAGCATGATGAAGGCGCCGACAGAGGCTCCCTCGGTCGGGGTGAAGATGCCGCCATAGATGCCGCCAACCACGATCACGGCGACCGCCATCGCCGGGATGACGCCGACGAGCAGCGGCCAGCGTTCGCGCCAGGGCGTGCGCTCATGCGCGGGCCCGAGCGTGCCGTCGAGCCGCGTCATGATCGCGATGGTGATGCAGTAGAACGCCGCCGCCATCAGCCCGGGGATCAGCGCCGCCTGGAACAGCTTGGCGATGTTCTGCTCGGTCGAGATCGCATAGACGACGAGGATGACCGAGGGCGGGATCAGGATGCCGAGCGTGCCGCCGACCGCGGTGACGCCGCAGGCGAAGCCGGGATCATAGCGGTAGCTGCGCAATTGCGGCAGCGCGGCACGGGCGAAGGTCGCGGTGGTCGCGACCGAGGAACCGCAGATCGCGCCAAAGCCGGTGCAGGCCCCGATCATCGCCATGCCGAGGCCGCCGCGGCGATGGCCGACGAAGGCAGAGGCCGCCTTGAACAGATCGCCCGCCAATCCCGAGCGCTCGGCGAAGGCGCCCATCAGCACGAAGAGCGGGATCACCGAGAGCGTGTAGTTGGCGAAGATCTGATAGGGCGTGGTGCGGATATAGTTGAGGAACGGCTCGAGTCCGTTGAGCTGGATATAGCCGGCGCTGCCGACGACCAGCATGGCGAGGCCGATCGGCAGGCGCAGCGCCATCAGCGTCAGCATGACGACGAAACCTGTGATGGCGAGGGACGCGCCGCTCATCGGGGTTGCCTCAGCAGGCGGCTGGCGCTGACGAAGGCGGCAAGCGCGACGAAGCCGGCGAGCACCGCGCAGAGCGCGATCGGCAGATAGCTCGGCAGCTGCAGAACCATCGTGTTCTCGCCGCTGGCGAGCGCCGAGCGAGCCCCGACTCCGAGCCGCCAGGCGATCAGCGCCATGGCGAGGCCGTAGACCACGTCCCAGAGCGCATCGAGCCCGTCGCGCCAGCGCGGCGGCAGCTTCAATGTGAAGGTGTCGACGAAGATGTTGCCGCGCTTCAACTGGCAGAGCGGCAGGAAGCAGAAGGCGGCGACGGCCGTCGCCATCTGCACCAGCTCGAAATCGCCCGGTACGCCGGCCTTGCCGACGAGATCACTGCGCAAGGTCACGCTGACGACGACCATGGTCGCGAGCACGATCAGCAGCACTCCGCCGATGAGCGCGACCGTCTCCGCCACCGCGTCGATGCGCGATGGCGGCCTTTCCACTGCCCTGTCGGTCATGACCGGATCAGGCGGCGTTCTGGTGCTTGGTCAGCGCGGCACGGGCGGCGGCGAGCAGCTTCTCGCCGTCGAGGCCCTTGTCCTTGGCGGTCTTGATCCAGCCCTCGATCACCGGCTCGGTCGTCTTGCGCCAGCGCGCCGCTTCCGCCTCGTCGATGGTGGTGATGCTGTTGCCGCGCTTCTTGACCATCTCGGAGACCACGATCGCCTGCTCGTCCCAGACCTTGCCGGCCATGGCCGAGGCGGCGGCGCCGGAGTTCTTGTCGATGATCGCCTTGAGGTCGGGCGCGAGCCCTTCGTATTTCGCCTTGTTCATCGCGAGCACGAAGGTCGCGACATACAGGGTCGGCGAGCCCGGGATCTCGGTGTGGTTCTTGACCAGCTCCTGGACCTTGATCGACGGCACGACCTCCCAGGGCACGACGCAGCCGTCGATCACGCGCTGCGCCAGCGATTCCGGCACCTGCGGGATCGGCATGCCGATGGCGTTGACACCGAGCGCGCGCAGCGCCTCGCCGGCGAGCCGCGTCGGGAAGCGCAGCTTCAGACCCTTCAGGTCCTCCATCGTCTTCACCGGCTTGTTGGCGTGGATCAGCCCGTGATCATGCGCCCAGAAGCAGATCGGATGGATGTCCTTGAACTCGTCCTTGAGATGCTCGCTGGCGTAATCGGTCAGCGCCAGCGAGTTCACCAGCGCCCGTTTGTTCGCCACGAAGGGCAGCTCGAACGCTTCGATGCCGGTGAAGCGGCCGGGCGTGTTGCCGGGCAGCGTCCAGACGATGTCGACGACGCCGTCGCGGGCCTGGTCGTAGAGCTGCGGTGGGGTGCCGCCGAGCTGCATCGACGGGAAGATGTCGATCTTGATCCGGCCGTTCGATTCGGCTCCGACCTTGTCGGCCCAGGGCTTCAGGAACTTGGAGTGCCCGTTCGCCACCGGCGGCAGGAAGTGGTGCATGCGCAGCGTGACTTCCTGCGCATTGGCACGGCTGGCGCGCAGCACCGCCGGAGCGGCCACGGCTGAGCCGGCGAGCGTCAGGAACTTGCGGCGATCAAAGCTCATTTGGGTCCCCTCCCCGGGAATTCTGCGTTGTTGCGTTCACCCTGCCGCGGGCCTTGCCGGCAAAAGGCCGGCTGGCCCGTCTCGCGAAGACGCAAGATGGATCAAACCGGCCCCGATGCAAACTGGCCGGAAGTCTCACGCCTTCCAGGCCTTATAGTTTCATTCGCAACTAATTCGCAAGCCCGCCGGAACTTGCCCGGCGGGCTGCTCGCGCTAGAGCCCGTTCCGCCGAGCTTGCACCGCAAGCTCGCGGCAAAAACGGCCTTCCAGACCACAAGCGAGAGATGGATCTACTGATCGGGTTGATTCAACCCGATCAGATCCGGCTCAAGCGTGATCAGGCCAGCGGCGGAATGCGCAGCACCCAGCCCGGCTGGATCAGGTCGGGATCCTTCACCGGCGGCGTGTTGGCCTTGACGATCTCGGTGTACTTGGCGCCCTTGCCCTTGCCGTAGTTCTCCTCGGCGATCTTCCAGAGCGTGTCGCCCTTCTTCACCGTGTAGAACACGGCGGCCGGCGCCTCCTTGTTGACGACCAGCTCCGATTCGACTGAACCGACGCCGGCGGTGTTGCCAATCGCCAGAATGATCTTCTCGGCCTCCTCGGTGCTCAGCGCCTTGCCGGAGACCTTCACCTTGTCGCCCGAGACGTCGATCTTGACGTCGGACGGCAGGCCGTGGCCGGCCAGTTCCTTCTGCAACTGATCTGCCGTCGCCGCATTGGCCGAGCTCGACCCGAAGATCTTGGCGCCGGCTTCCTTGATGAAACTGAACAGACCCATAGCATGCTCTCCTGGCGCGCCTTCCGTTCGACCAGGATTGGTCGAACGCTAGGACTTCACACAACCCGACAGCCTTGGAGCATGTTCTGGTCGCAAAAGTGGCGTCACCTTGCGGAACACATTCCCGGACGGGCAATCCATCAAGCCCATTCGGAACGACAACTGCAAGACGAAACCTGCAAGACGAAACCGCGTCGTCGCCCTTCCCTCGCGCCGTCGACGCTGGCAGAACGGAGCCGAACCAAAGCATACCGTCATCGACACCGCGAAAGGCCAGCCATGAGCGCACTTACCCTCGAACAGGCCAGCGTGATCGTCGACGGCGCCCTGAAATATGCGCGCGACAACGCCCTGAAGCCGCTCGCCATCGCGGTGCTCGACGCGCGCGGTGCGCAGAAATTCTTCCTCGCCCAGGACGGCACCAGCCTGAAGCGCGGCGAGATCGCGCTCGGCAAGGCCAATGGTGCGATCGCGCTCGGCGTCGGCCCGCGCACGCTCAACAAGATGGCGCTGGAGCGCCCGCACTTCATCAACGGCGTCGCACTCTCGGTCGGCGGGCCGGTGGTGCCGGTTCCCGGCGGCGCGCTGGTCCGCAATGCAGAAGGCGACCTCATCGGCGTCGTCGGCATTTCCGGCGACACTTCCGACAATGACGAGGCGGCGGCGCTCGCCGGCATCGCCGCGGCAGGGCTCGTCGCCGAAACCGGCGGCTGAATTCTGCTATCGTCACATGCGGCCCTGCCTGCCCGGCCTTGCGCCATGTCGCATTGCAAGGCCGGCGGATTTCCGGCAACGGGTGCGTGACCGGCGGCCCTTGAAGCCGTCTCAGGAATTGCGACCATGAACATCGCCGCCGCCATCGAGGGCGAAACCGTCCAGACCGACGTGCTGATCATCGGCGCCGGCCCTTGCGGCCTGTTCGCCGTGTTCGAGCTCGGCCTGCTCGACATCAAGGCCCATCTCGTCGACATCCTGCCCAAGGTCGGCGGCCAATGCGCCGAGCTCTATCCGGAGAAGCCGATCTACGACATTCCCGGCTTCCCGCTCGTCACCGGCCAGGGGCTGGTCGACAACCTGATGGAGCAGATCAAGCCCTTCGACGCGACCTTCCATCTCAACCAGATGATCGAGCAGGTCGAGGTGCTCGGCACCGCCGAGGCGCCGCGCTTCCGCCTGCGCACAGATGCCGACACGGTTTTCGAAACGAAAGCGATCCTGATCGCGGCTGGCGGCGGCTCATTCCAGCCGAAGAAGCCGCCGATCCCCGGCATCGAGGCCTATGAGGGCCGCCACGACGGCGGCGGCGTGCACTATGCCGTGCGCAAGATGGAGGTCTTCCGCGACCGCGAGATCCTGATCGTCGGTGGCGGCGATTCGGCGCTCGACTGGACACTGAACCTGCAGCCGATCGCCAGGCGCGTGACGCTGATGCACAGGCGCGACGATTTCCGCGCCGCGCCGCATTCAGTCGAGCAGATGCGCGCCCTCGTCGCCTCCGGCGCGATGGATCTGAAGCTCGGCCAGGTGCTGGGGCTGAAGGGCGAAGGCAATGACCTTCAGGGTGCGGTCTGCCGCGACAATGCCGGTGCCGAGTTCGAGATCGCCTGCAATACGATGCTGCCCTTCTTCGGGCTGACGATGAAGCTCGGGCCGATCGCCGACTGGGGCCTGAACCTTCACGAGAACCTCATCCCGGCCGACACCGAGAAGTTCGAGACCAATGTGCCCGGCATCTTCGCCGTCGGCGACATCAACACCTATCCGGGCAAGCTGAAGCTGATCCTGTCGGGCTTCCACGAAGCGGCGCTCGCCGCCCAGAAGGTCCACCGCTACGTCTATCCAGAGAAGCGGCTGACCTTCCAGTACACGACCTCCTCGACCGCACTGCAGAAGAAGCTCGGCGTGGCCTGAGATTCCGCGTCATTCTCGGGCGAAGCGAAGCGCAGACCCGAGAATCTCGGGACGAGAAAACGCTATCCGAGGCCTCTTCGACCTGAGATGCTCGGCTCAAGGCCGAGCATGACGTCCGTGAAGCCCTACCGCACCACCGACATGGCCGACGAGGCCGACAGATCGTGCGCGGCCATGTCCGGCGCCGGGCGCTTGACCGGCTCGGGCGCAATCGGCTGGAGCCGCGTCGCCAGCGAGCCCGATGGGCCGCTATGTGTCGGAGCCTCGGCGACTACGCCCTCCTCCTCCGGCGGGGTCACGCGGTCGCGCAATTCGGCGATCGCGCCGTCGAGCGGATGGAAGCTGAAGCGGATCTTGTGCGTCCCGGCCGGAACCTGCACGGCGCGGAACAGGACGTTGGCCCTGAGGATCTCGACCTCCTGCCCGTCGAGCTCGGCCTGCCACCAGGGATGCCAGATGTCGTTCAGCACGACGAAGCCGGGCTGAGCGCTCGTCACCTCGATCTCGACCACCGTATTGCGGTAGCGCTTGAGCTTGACCTCGGCATTGGCCGCGACCGGCCCCTCCGGCACACCGGGCTCCGGCTCCTGCTCGAGCAGGACGACGCGCTGCGGGTCGGCATCAGGCCACTGGCCGGCCGACTTCATCCCCTCGAAATCGGCGAGCTGCCAGCCGCCGACGAACATCACGCGCGGCAGCGCCCGCGGATTCTCGTAGATGTAGCCGTCCTTGGTGTAGGCGACGAGCTTGAGGTCGCCTGCTCGCAGCGAGCGGTCGACCTGGCCGATCGGCACCCGCGTCGCGATGTAGCGCAGGCCGAGGAAGTCGGCGAGGCGGCAGCGATAGGACGGGAACAGCGGCGTGAATACGCGCTCGCCCGGCGCGGCGATCGAGTCCCGCGTGCCGACCGCCTCCGAGAAATCGGCGAGCCGCAGCGGGTTGTAGCCCAGCGTGTGGTCGAAGCCGTGGATCATGCCGGCATTGGGCCATTCGAAGCCCATGCCGAGCAGTTCGACCCGGTCGCGCCGCGGTGAATCCGGCGGCTGCACCGTAAGCTTCTTCAGCACAGCGACCGTCTCGTTCTTCGTCTCCGGCCGCAGCACGTCGTAGACCTCCGGCGCCAGCGCCGTGGCTTCGTTCGGGCCGTTATTGGCGGCAAGGTCGGCGGCGACGACGCCGGTCACGATCAGGCTCGCGACGAGCGGAGCCGCGGCGCCGCGCCAGCGCGTCAGCACGACGAGGAGCAGAAGCGCCGTCACGAACCAGGCGGCGGCCGTTGCGCTCGGGAGCCAGGCCTGGCTGAGATGGCCGGCGTGGCGCGCCACCAGCAAGGCGAGGACGATGAGCAGGGCGATCACGCCGGCGCCGATGCCGAGATCGCGCAGGGTCGCGCCCGGCTTCTCCTCGCGGAGGATGCGGTGCAGCAGATAGCCCGAGAGCACGGCCCCGAGCCCGCCGATCAGGAAGGTCGCATCGGCTGGCCGCCGGAACACCTTGACGCCCGGCAGATACTCATAGGCGAGGTGGAACAGCGGCGTGTAGCGGCCGAGCGCGAACAGCACCATCAGCACGAACAGGATGGTGTAGGGTCGGATCGCCTTGTCCCAGAGCCAGCCGCGTGTCAGCCCCGGCACGATCAGCAGCAGGAAGGGCAGCGCTCCGAGATAGACCTGCCCCATGTTCTTGGAGAGGAAGAGCTCCTTGGCATTCCAGTCCGGAGCGTAGGGGCCCCAGAACTCGATCGCCGGATCGCGCACGCCGAACAGGTCGCCGACGAAGGCTGTCAGCAGCGAGGCCGGGTGCAGCGAGCCCCTACCCGCCTCGACGAGATCGATCGCCGGCCGCGTCGTCGCCTCGGCGAAGAGCCAGGTCCAGAGCAGGGGCACGGCGATGGTGACGATGCCGGCGAAGCAGGCGGCCGCGATCGGTGCAAGGCTGGCACGGAACCCCGTCCAGCCTTCCGAGAGCCAGTGGGCCACGACCATGCCGATCAGGATATAGGCCCCGAGCAGCGCCACCTGATCCGGATCGAGCACCATCATGCCGGCGGAAAAGCCGGCGAGCAGCCCGTAGCGCAGTGAGGCGCGCTGCAGCATCCGCGCCGTCATCCAGAAGGCGAGGCCGAAGAAGGCAAAGCTCGCGATCTGCCCGACATGCTGGATGCGCCAGGCCGCCGAGGCGCCGAAGGCGAAGACCAGCGCCGCCAGCAGCGCGCCGGCCGGATGCCAGCCGCGATCGCGGAAGAACATCAGCATGGCGAGCCCGCCGACGAGCAGATGGGCCAGCACATAGGCATCGACCGCGCGGAAACTCGGCGAGGAATTGAACAGCGCCAGCAGGATCGCCGGCGAGAAGATCAGCGATTGCGGATCGGCGACCTGCGGCGAGCCGGCAAAGACATTGTGGGTCCAGAACGGCGACTGCCCCGAATGCAGCGCCTGCGCCAGGAACTGGATCTGCGCCTGGAAATGCGCCTTGGCATCGAACGGAATCGTCACCGCCCCCGACAGCCAGGGCCAGCACAGCGCCATCCAGGCGCAACAGAACAGCGCGGCCGCCAGCCAGTAGCTGGAGCCCGATCTCCAAACCGCTTTCAACTGGACCCCCAAGGCCCCTGGCGCACCCGGCACGCATGATCACGCGCCGATCACGCCGATGTGATCAGGATTGACGATGACGGTTCCGCGATGAACCGAAACTGAATGAAACTGAACGGAGCGGATCAGCCGCCCGACTGTGGCACAGCAGCGTCACCATGCCGCGCCGGTGCAGCGCGATCAGCGCTTCTGCGCCACCCAGGCCGCGAGCACACGCCGTTCGTCTGCGGTCATGCCGGAGAGGTTGTTCGGCGGCATGGCGTGGGTCAGCACCGCCTGGACGCCGATGGCCCGGCGCTGGCGGGCGATCAGCTCAGGCTCGTGCAGATAGACGCCCTTGGGCGCGATGCCGATGCCGGGCCAGGACGGCTCCGGCGCATGGCACATGGCGCAGCGGCCGGTGACGATGTTGGCGACCTCGGGCGAAGGCGCGACGAGCCCGGCGAGCATCACCGGCTTCACCGGCTCGAGCGGCTTCAGGCCGAGCCGCTCGCGCCCGCCGGGCGAGGACGCCATCGCGACCCAGAAGGCGAGCCAGAGCGCCAGCGCCGCCACCGCCCAGGTCCACCAGGGCGATTTCGCATGATCGGCATGGCGGACATTGTAGAAGTGCCGGATCAGCGCGCCAGCGACGATGATCAGCGCGACCAGAGCCGGGATCACCACCGAATTGGCGTAGGTCACCGGGTAGTGGTTCGCCAGCATCAGGAACAGCACCGGCAGGGTGATGTAGTTGTTGTGCAGCGAGCGCTGCTTGGCCTGCTTGCCGTATTTCGGATCGGGCACCTCGCCGGCGACCATCGCGGCGATGGTCTTGCGCTGGCCCGGCATGATCACGAAGAAGACGTTGGCCGACATGATCGTCGCCATCAGCGCGCCGGTATGGATCAGCGCGCCACGCCCCGAGAAAACGCTGGCGAAGGCCCAGCTCGCGGCAACCACATAGCCGAAGCCGAGCAGGCCGAGCACGACATCATTCTTCCCCAGCGGTGACCTGCAGAGCAGGTCGTAGAACAGCCAGCCGCCGGCCAGCGCCGCGATGCCGATCGCGCCCGCCGCGACTGGCGAGAGCGCCATCACCGCCGGATCGATCAGATAGAGCTCGGACTGGGCGTAATAGACCCAGACCAAGAGGAAGAAGCCGGAGATCCAGGTCCAGTAGGCCTGCCATTTGTGCCAGGTCAGCTCCTTCGGCAGCACCTCCGGCGCGACCAGGTATTTGCGCATCGCATAGAAGCCGCCGCCATGGACCTGCCAGGCGAGGAACTGCGTCGGCTGGCCGGCGTCGGTCCTGGGCGCATCGGGCGCGGCCCGGAGCGAAGCGTCGAGATGGATGAAGAAGAAGGACGAGCCGATCCAGGCGATCGCCGCGATCACATGCAGCCAGCGCAGGAGCTGGCTGCCCCACTCCATCAGATAGGCCTCAAGCACCGGCGGGTTCCGGATGGAGAAGCACCAGCGCAATCGAAGCTGCGACCTGTCCTCTCTCCCCTTGTGGGGGAGAGTTAGAGAGGGGGGTATGCCACCCTCGACATCTGCTCAGCTTGGCACGGAGAGGACTGCGGCTGCGATACCCCCCTCCCAACCCTCCCCCACAAGGGGGGAGGGCTTGTCGCGCGGTTCTCGCGCGCTTCACCATTTGACAGGGCCGAATCCGGGATGGAACTTGCATCGCCTTCAAGACTAGGTTCGCGCTTTCGGAAGGCAAGCGGCATTCCCGCCGCGCGGCGCGGCTTCAACGAGAGGTTCAAGGCATGGGGCGTCTGTCGACGCATGTGCTCGATACGGTCCACGGCAAGCCGGCCGCCGGCGTCGCCATCGCGCTCGATGCGCTGCTGCCGGACGGCAGCCGCGTGCGGGTGGCCGACGCCGTCACCAATGCCGATGGCCGCACCGATGCACCGCTGCTCAGCGGGACGCTGCCGGTCGGCAGCTATGAGCTGACCTTCGCGATCGGCGACTATTTCCGCCATCTCGGCACGAAAATGCCCGAACCCGCCTTCCTCGATCTCGTGCCGATCCGCTTCGCCATCGCCGAGCCGCAGGGGCATTATCACGTGCCCCTGCTCGCTTCGCCCTGGAGCTACTCGACCTATCGCGGCAGCTGAGAAACGAATCTGTCGCCAACGGCTTGCGAGCCGCGCTTGAATCACCGTCGCATGGACTTGAATCACCAGATGAACGCCTCCTCCTATCCGCGCGACCTCGTCGGCTATGGCCGCACCCCACCGCATCCGCACTGGCCGGGCGAGGCCCGCATCGCCGTGCAGTTCGTGGTGAACTACGAGGAAGGCGGCGAGAACAACATCCTGCATGGCGACGCTGCCTCGGAGGCCTTCCTGTCCGAGATCGTCGGCGCGGCGCCCTGGCCCGGCCAGCGCCACATGAACATGGAGTCGATCTACGAATACGGCTCGCGCGCCGGCTATTGGCGGCTCTGGCGCATGTTCACGCAGCGCAAGCTGCCGGTCACGGTCTTCGCGGTCGCGTCGGCGCTGCAGCGCTATCCCGAGATCGTCTCATCGATGCAGGAAGCCGGCTGGGAGATCGCCACCCACGGCCTGAAATGGATCGATTATCGCGACCTGCCCGCCGAGACCGAGCGCGCGCATATCGCCGAGGCGATCCGCATCCAGACCGAGATCGCCGGCGAACGTCCGCTCGGCTGCTACCAAGGTCGGACGTCGCAGAACACCATTCCCCTGACCATGGAAGAAGGCGGCTTCCTCTACACCGCCGACGTCTACGCCGACGAGTTGCCCTATTGGCTCGAAGGCCCGCATGGCCCGCAGCTCGCCGTGCCCTACACGCTCGACGCCAACGACATGCGCTTCGCGACGCCGCAGGGCTTCAATGCCGGCGATCAGTTCTTCGCCTATCTCAAGGATAGCTTCGACACGCTCTATGCCGAGGGCGAGACCGCGCCGAAGATGATGTCGGTTGGTCTGCACTGTCGCCTCGTCGGCCGGCCCGGCCGCGCCGCCGCGCTCGCCCGCTTCCTCGACTATGTCCAGAGCCATGAGCGCGTCTGGGTCGCGACCCGCCTCGACATCGCCCGCCACTGGGTCAGGACGCAGCCGCCGGCTGGCGGCTATAAGCCGTCGCGGCTGCCGCAGGCGCTGTTCACCGAAGTCTATGGCCGGATCTGGGAGCACTCGCCCTGGATCGCGCAGGAGACGCATGCCGCCGGCCTTTCGTCCGAACAGGACAGCGCAGAGGGCCTGCACCAGGCGATGGTCGGGGTGATGCGCAAGGCCCCGCGCGAGCGCCAGAAGGTGCTGCTCGACGCCCACCCCGACCTCGCCGGCAAGATTGCGGCCGCCGGCGAGCTGACACCGGAATCGGCCAATGAGCAGGGCTCGGCCGGGCTCGACCGCCTGACATCGGACGAGCGTGCCCGCTTCACCGCCCTGAACGAGGCCTACAAGGCGCGGTTCGGCATCCCCTTCATCCTGGCGGTCAAGGGACTGACGAAGGCGGACATCCTCGCCTCGTTCGAGGAGCGGCTGAAGAGCACGCCGGAGCAGGAGTTCGCGACGGCGCTGGCGCAGGTCGAGACAATCGCGCTGATCAGGCTGCGGGATTTGCTGCCGGGAGCTTGAAGGAAGGCATTCCCGTCATTGCGAGGAGCGCAGCGACGAAGCAATCCAGAGGACGTAGAGCTCTGCCGCCCCTGGATTGCTTCGCTACGCTCGCAATGACGGAAGAGCGCGATCGGGTTCCTACAGCCCGCTGACCAGATGGCCGCCGTCGACCGCGACGACCGCGCCGGTCATGTAGCGCCCGGCGTCGGATGAGAGCAGCAGCAGCGGCCCATCGAGATCGTCGAGTTCGCCGGGTCGGCGCATCGGGATGCGCTTCTTCAGCGCCTCGCCTGCGTCTCCGGCGAAGAACTCGCGGTTGATGTCGGTGACGACATAGCCCGGCGCCAGCGCATTGACCCTGATTTGGTGCCGGGCCCACTCCAGCGCCAGCGCCTTGGTCATCTGGATCAATCCGGCCTTGGAGATCGCATAGGGCGCGACCTTGCCCGCGACGCGCTCGCCCAGGATCGAGGCGATATTGACGATCGCCCCGCCTGATTGCTCCGCCATGATCTTCGCCGCCGCCTGCGCCGCGAAGAAGCAGCCCTTCAGGTTGACGTCGAGCTGCCAGTCCCATTGCGCCTCGCTGACCGAGAGCGCAGCTTCCGTCTCACCGACGCCGGCATTGTTGACGAGCACATCGAGCCCGCCGAGCAGCTTGGCGGCTTCAGCGACACCCGTCTCGATCGCTCCAACAGAACTCACATCGAGCGCGAGCGGCACGACCCGGCCCGGCAGCCCCTCGCAGTCGCGCGCCAGTTCCGCGAGGCGCTCGGTACGCCGCGCCGCCGCCGCGACCAATGCGCCCTTGCCCGCAAGCAGCCGGGCGAAATGCGCGCCGAGCCCCGAGGAGGCACCCGTCACCAGAACCCGCTTGCCGTTGAGATCGTCGAACATCCAGTGCCTGCCTCCCCGGTGGAGGGGACAATGCCGCGCGGCGGTGGTCAACCTCGCTGCGCAGGAACCCCGCCGCCGCCCGAGCGTTCTCTGCCGAAGACCAATTCGGACGGGGGATTTCCCATGTTTCGCATTCTGCTGGTGATCGCGGTCATCGCGATCGGCTACGACGCCATCGTCCATCAGGGCGCCTATACGCGCGACCTCTGGTACAAGGCGGTCGGCGCGACCGAGCGCGTCGTCGATCAGGCCAAGCGCATCGGCGAGCGCGCGCCGGACGAGCCGCCGCGTTCGCAGATGAATTGAGCGACGCCGTCATGCTCGCCCCTGTGGCGAGCATCCACGCCTTGAACACCGCACTGGATCGCCGAAGACGTGGACGGTCGGGACAAGCCCGACCATGACGGAAAGGGTGGCGTCTAAGCCGCCTCGCGCGCCAGCGCCGCCCGCTCGATCTCCCCGGCGATGGCGTCGATCAGCGCCGTCTCGTCACCGGCGAGGCCTTCCATCGCCGCCATGCGGGCGAGCACGGTCGTGGCGACCTTCTCCTCCACCGTGTCCTCGGCATAGGTGTAGAAGATCGTCGCGTGCTGGCCGTCGCGATGGCAGCGGCCCTCGATCTGCTGCAGCTGGATCGCACTGTGGCGCAGATCGTGGACGACGAGCGCGCGCTCGCGCTCGCCGCCGGGCATCTCGGCCTTATGCAGCGAGATCGACTCGGTCACGGTGAATATGACGGCGTCGAGCTTGCCGGTCTGGAAGGCGATCCGGGTCGCCTCGTTGGCTTCGCCGGAATACTCGCCGGTGATCGAACCGACGCGCCAGCCCTTGCCGGTGAGTTTCTCGGCCAGCATCGCGCCGGTTTCCAGGAAAGCCACAGAGATCGCGACCTGCTCGTCGTTCTCGAGCAGGTCCTGGCAGAACTCGGCCGTGCCCGCAGTGCGCAGCAGGCTCGCCTTCTGGCGGAAGCGCAGATCGGCGGCCCAGCCGGCGGGCTTGCGGGTCGAGCCGCCGGCAAGGCCGAGCTCGCGCCGGAACTCGCGCCAGGTCGCGTCGTAGAGCTTGCGCTCGCTTCCATCGAGCGCGACCGGAGCGAGCTCGCGCTGCACCTCCGGCCAGCCGGCGATCTCCTCCGGCCGGCGCCTGAGCCCGATGGCGTTGGCGCCGCGATAGAGCAGACCGGCCATCACCTTGCGGTCGCTCTCGTTCGGCTCCCAGCTCCAGTTCTTCCAGCGCCCTTTGGCCTTGCCCATCTTCAGGCGCTTCATCAGCGCCCGGAAGCCGTCGAGATCGGCGCCGGGCGCCCCCGTTGCCTCGGCGAGTAGCCGCGCGAGATAGGAAAGCTCGTGCGGCGCCTGCCCTGCCGTCGCGCTCATGTAGATCGTGAACTGCGCCGCCGCCGCCATCTGCCGGCAGACCAGCCCCTGCTGCGAATTCGGATTGCGGATGCGATGGGCCTCGTCGATCACGACCAGCGGCCAGACCCGCTTCGGCGTGCCGTGCTTGGCGAGCTCGTTGTTCTTCGCCCGTGTCGAGCGCTTGCTGCTGGCCGGCGGCGGAGCGAGCAGCGACTTGGTCCGCTCGAAATTCATCAAGGTCAGCTTCTTCGCCGGCAGCCCGGCATGGGCGATGGTGCGCCGCCATTGCGGGATCGCGCCTTTCGGGCAGATCACCAGCACCTCCTGCTCCGGCATCGCCGAAATCGCGAGCCAGGCCGAGAGCGTCTTGCCGAGCCCGGTCAGGTCGCCGAGCAGGAAGCCCGGCTTGCCCGCCGCCCGCGCCGCCAGGATCGCATCGCGCGCCACGAGCTGGTGCGGATGCGGCACCATGATCTCGGACGGATCGCCCTTGGCTGGAACGCTCATGCCTGCCGGACCTCGGAAGCCGCTGCCGGCTCGGTCGCCATCGCCGCGAGCACGTCGGCGCGCTGCAGCTCCTCGATCAGCACGCCGAGGAAATTGGTTACCACCTTAGGCAGGGCGCGGCCCGACATGGTCTGGATCTGCAGGCTGCGCGGCGGCAGGTCGCCATCCCTCAGCGGCAGCGCCACCACCGAGCCGTCCCGGATCGAGGCGCCGAAGGTGATCGAGCTGGCGAACATCACGGCACCGCCGAGTTTGCAGAAATGGCGCAGGCTCGCGACATTGGTCGAGGTCAGGACGGCATCGACGGTCAGCCCGCGCGCCGAGAAATAGATGTCGACGATCTTGCGCACCGTCGCCTCGCTATCGAGTACCGCGACCGGGTGGACGAAGATGTCCTCGATCCGGACCGACTCCCTCGCCGCCAGCGGATGGTGCGGCGCGACGAAGGCATAGGTCCGCGCCGCACATTGCCAGTTGATGGTGACGCCGCGCTCCTGCTGCAGCACGAAGGTCAGGCCGAGATCGATCGTGCCGGTGCGGACATGCTCGGTCACCACCTGCGGCGACATCACCTTGACGTCGAAGGCGACATCCGGGTGTTGCTGGCGGAAGGCGAAGATCACCTCCGGGATGAAGCTGACCGCGAAGCCTTCGGTGACGCCGAGCCTGATCAGCCCCTTGCTCGCACCGCGCAGCTCGCGGATCTCGCTGACGACCTGCTCGCTCTCCAGCTCGAGCCGCTGGGCATAGGCGGCGAGCGTCTGCCCGGCCTGGGTCAGGATCATGCCGTGCGAGCGCCGCTCGAACAGGGCTGCGTCCAGTTCCTTCTCGAGATTGGCGATCTGGCGGCTGACCGCCGAGGCTGCGACGCGCAGGCGCTGCGCGGCGGCGCTGACCGAGCCGGTCCGCACCACCGCCAGGAAATATCGCAAGGCCGGAGTCTGCACGTCTGAGCCTCGGCAATCGCTTCGGGCACTCCAGCCCTCATCCTGAGGAGCAAGCACAGCTTGCGCCTCGAAGGATGCTCCAGCTGGTTCCGGAGCCTCCTGGAGCATCCTTCGAGACGCAGCCTTGCGGCTACTCCTCAGGATGAGGGCTGAGAGTTTGCTCGCCTTAGCAAAAGCCTTGCCATTCCGGCAACGATCCTTTCGATTCATTCTTATGGCGGCAAGCACGAAGCTGTGCAGAGTTTGTGTCGCCGGCGTGACGGCGGCCCATGGCTGCCCGCCGAACCAGACAAGCGACAACGCTGCGAGGGGAAAACATGCGCTTCTTCGACAAGGCCTCCACGGCCCTGGCTGCAACCGTTCTGGCGGTGACCGCTCTGGCGACGCCCGCCTTCGCGCAGAAGGCCGCCAATACCGTCCGCTTCGCCTATGACCAGGCGCCGGAAAGCGTCGATCCGTTCTTCAACAATGTCCGCATCGGCGTGATCATCGGCGCCAATGTCTGGGACACGCTGATCTACCGCGACCCTGCCACCAACGAGTACAAGGGCCAGCTCGCCAAGAGCTGGAAGCAGGTCGATGACAAGACCATCGACTTCGAGCTGCGCGAGGGCGTGAAGTTCCACAATGGCGAGGAGTTCGACGCCGACGACGTCGTCTACACGCTGAACTTCATCTCCAAGACCGAGAACAAGGTCGTCACCCAGGGCAACGTCAACTGGATCGCCAAGGCCGAGAAGCAGGGCAAATACAAGGTCCGGCTGACCACCAAGGAGATCTTCCCGGCCGCGATCGAGTATCTCGCCGGCCCGGTCGTGATTCATCCGAACGAGTATTACGAGAAGGTCGGTCCCAAGGGACAGAACGAGAAGCCGGTCGGCTCGGGCCCGTACAAGGTCACGAACTACGTGCCCGGCAAGTCGATCTCGCTCGAGCTCAACAAGGACTACTTCAAGGATTCGCCGAAGCCGCAGCCGAAGATCGGCAAGTTCGAGATCCGCTTCATTCCGGATCGCCAGACCCAGATGGCCGAGATGCTCTCGGGCGGCGCCGACCTGATCATGCACGTGCCGAAGGACCAGGCCGACCAGCTTCAGGCGGTGCCAACGCTGCAGGTCGTCTCCGGCGAGACGATGCGCATCGTCTTCATGCAGATGAACATCCTCGAGAACGGGCCGGCCCCGGCCCTCAAGGACGAGCGCGTCCGCAAGGCGATCATCCACGCCATCGACCGCGAGGCGATGGTCAAGAACATCGTCGGCACCGGCTCGCGGGTCATCAACACGATCTGCTTCCCCTCGCAGTTCGGCTGCACCGACGAGGGCGCGGCGCGCTATCCCTATGATCCCGCCAAGGCCAAGGCGCTGCTGGCGGAAGCCGGCCATCCCAGCCTGACCATGGACATCGTCGCCTATCGCGAACGCAACCAGACCGAGGCGCTGATCGGCTATCTCCAGGCCGTCGGCATCAAGACCAATCTGCGCTTCCTGCAATACGCCGCGATGCGCGAGCAGATCGCCACCAACAAGGCGATGCTGACGCACCAGACCTGGGGCTCGTTCTCGGTCAACGACGTCTCGGCCGCGACGCCGAACTATTTCGCCTTCCGCAGCGAGGACATCACCCGCGATGCGGCGGTCCGCGATCTCCTGGAGAAAGGCAACAACTCGGTCGATCCGGCGGTGCGCAAGGAAGCCTACAAGGCCGGGCTGAAGCTGATCGCCGACAAGGCCTATGCCGTGCCGCTCTACTCGCTGCCGGTTTACTACGTCGCCAACAAGGACCTGAACTTCAAGGCCTATCCGGACGAGCTCGTCCGCTTCTGGGAGATGGGCTGGAAGTGACGGGCGGAAGCGCCACAGAGTTCCCCTCCCCCTTGTGGGGAGGGTTAGGGGTGGGGGTCGCAAAGCCTGGGCGCGACGCTCGCCGATCGCATTGACGCTGATGCCAATCTCCAAATCACCCACCCGGTCGTTCGACCCCCGCCCCTACCCCTCCCCACAAGGGGGAGGGGTTCGCGCAGCGGTTCCTTGCGCAAGCACCCGGCCGCTGGATGTCATCACCCTGCATCACCCCGGACGCATCTCGTGTTAGGCTTCATCGTCAAACGGCTCGGCCTGGCGCTGCTCGTCGCGCTCGCGGTCTCGGCCATCGCCTTCTTCCTGCTGCGCCTCTCCGGCGACATCGCGGTCGCGATCGCCGGCGAGGGCGCGCAGCAGGCCGATCTCGACGTCATCCGCAAGACCTACGGGCTCGACCGGCCGCTCGTCGTCCAGTACCTCGACTGGCTGCTGAAGACGCTCTCCGGCGATTTCGGCACCTCGATCTACTTCAAGACCGATGTCGCAACGCTGGTCTTCGCCAAGTTGCCGGTGACGCTGATCCTTGGCCTCTCCTCGCTCGCCTTCGCGCTCCTGATCTCGATCCCGCTCGGCGTGCTCGCCGCGATCTACTCCAATAGCTGGATCGACCGGCTGGCGCTCGCCATCGCCGTCTTCGGCCAGGCGATGCCGAACTTCTTCTTCGCGCTGATCCTGGTGATGCTGCTCTCGATCACGCTGCGCTGGCTGCCGGTCTCCGGCTCCGGCAGCTGGCTGCACTACGTCATGCCGACGATCGCGCTCGGCTATTACACCGCGCCGGCCTTCATGCGCCTGATCCGCGCCGGCATGATCGAGGTGCTCTCGGCCGATTATATCCGCACCGCGCGCGCCAAGGGCCTCTCGCCCTACGCCGTCGTCATCACCCATGCACTGCGCAACGCGGCGGTGCCGGTCGTGGCGCTGACGGCGGTGCAGCTCGGCCACCTGCTTGGCGGCTCGGTGGTGATCGAGACGATCTTCGCGCTCGATGGGCTCGGCTACCTCGCCTATCAGAGCATCACTTACAAGGATTTCCCGGTCATGCAGGTCATCGTCCTGCTGCTGTCGGTGGTCTATGTGCTGCTGACGCTCGCTGGCGACATCGCCAATGCCTGGCTCGATCCGCGCATCCGGGTGTCATGAGATGAGCGACGTGACCTCCCTCCCCCTCGCTGCCAGCGACGTCACCGGTGGGCGCCGTTTGCTGCGCCGGGCGCTGGCGCAAAAATCCTTCCTGCTCGGCTTCGGGCTGCTGCTGCTGTTCGTGGCGCTCGCGCTGCTCGCCCCGGTGCTGGCGCCGCACGACCCCTATCTGCAGAACCTGACGGCGCGGAACGTCCCGCCGGTCTGGTACGCCAAGGGCGGCTGGCTCCATCCGCTCGGCACCGACCCGCTCGGGCGCGACTATCTCTCGCGCCTGCTCTACGGCGCCCGCATCTCGCTGCTGATCGGCATCAGCGTCGTCGCCATCGCCGGGCTGATCGGCACGACCATGGGCCTGCTCGCCGGCTATTTCGGCGGCCGCATCGACATGGCGATGACCTTCGTGCTGACGACCCGCCTCGCCATGCCAGTGATCCTGGTGGCGCTCGCCGTCGTCGCCATCATCGGCTCCTCGCTCTGGATTGTCATCCTGGTGCTCGGCCTGCTGAAATGGGACCGCTTCGCCGTGGTGATGCGCAGCGCGACGCAGCAGGTCCGCTCACTCGACTACATCACGGCGGCGCAGGCCTCCGGCGCGACCACGACCCGCATCATCCTGCGCGAGGTCCTGCCCAACATCGCCCCGCATCTGATCGTGGTCGCGACGCTGGAAGCGGCGAGCGCCATCCTGCTCGAAGCGGCGCTCTCCTTCCTCGGCCTCGGCGTGCAGCCGCCGCTGCCCTCCTGGGGCCTGATGGTCTCGGAAGCCAAGGCCTACATGTTCTTCTCGTTCTGGCTGATCGCCCTGCCCGGCACGGCGCTCGCTCTGCTGATCTTCGCGATCAACCTCGCCGGCGACGGCCTGCGCGATGTGATCTCGCCCGAAAAGCGTAACTGATGCATCTCTGCCCACCCCGACCCACAGCCCTCATCCTGAGGAGCGATCGCAGATCGCGTCTCGAAGGATACTCCCAGTGCACTCTGGAGCATCCTTCGAGACACCGCTGCGCGGCTCCTCAGGATGAGGGCTGAGAGTTGGGCTACTCAAGACCAGACGGAGTGACTGCCATGACCCGCGCCAAGGCCATCGCCCATGCGCTCGACTATTTCGACTCCGGCAGCTTCAAGAGCGACCTGTCGCGGCTCGTCGCCATGCCGACCGAGAGCCAGAATCCCGAGCGCGCCCCAGTCCTCGCCGAATATCTCGACGCCGAGATGCGCCCGCTGCTGGAGAGCCTCGGCTTTACCTGCACGGTGCTGACCCATCCCAAGGCCAAGGGCCCCTTCCTCTTCGCCCAGCGTATCGAGGACGAAGGCCTGCCGACCATCTTCGGCTACGGTCATGGCGACGTCATTCGCGGCCTCGACGCGCAATGGGCCGAAGGCCTTTCGCCCTGGACCCTCACCGAGCGCGGCGACCGCTGGTATGGCCGCGGCGTCGTCGACAACAAGGGCCAGCACCTGATCAACCTCAGCGCGTTGAAATCCGTGCTGGAGACGCGTGGCGGCAAGCTCGGCTTCAACGCCAAATACCTGATCGAGATGGGCGAGGAATGCGGCTCGCCCGGCCTGCGCGAGCTCTGCACCGAGCAGAAGGAGCTGTTCAAGTCGGATGTGCTGATCGCTTCCGACGGGCCGCGTCTCAACGCCGAGCGCCCGACCATCTTCTTAGGCGCCCGCGGCGGCGTCACCTTCGATCTCACCATCAACGCCCGCGAGGGCGGCCACCATTCCGGCAACTGGGGTGGCATCCTCTCCGACCCAGCGATCCAGCTCGCCCATGCCATCGCCTCGATCACCTCGCCGACCGGCCAGATCCGCATCCATGAATGGGTACCGAAGGAATTGCCGGCGGCCGTGCGCAAAGCCCTCGCCGATTGCGAGATCGACGGCGGGCCCGACGGTCCGACCATCGACCGCGAATGGGGCGAGCCCGGCCTGTCGCCGGCCGAGCAGGTCTTCGGCTGGTGCTCCTTCGACGTGCTGGCGATGAAATCCGGCGTGCCGGAAACCCCGGTCAACGCCGTGCCGCCGAGCGCCTGGGCCCGCTGCGCCCTGCGCTTCGTCGTCGGCATCGATCCGGACGACGTCATGCCGGCGCTGCGCCGGCATTTCGACCGCCATGGCTTCGGCATGGTCGAGGTCACCAAGGCGCGCGATGCGGTCTTCAATGCGACCCGGCTCGATCCCGACGACCCGTGGGTCGAATGGGCGCTGGCCTCGCTCGCCAGGAGCACCGGCAAGAAGCCGGCGCTGCTGCCCAATCTCGGTGGCGGCCTGCCCAACGACATCTTCGCCGACATCGTCGGCATGCGCACGATCTGGGTGCCGCATTCCTATCCCGGCTGCTCGCAGCATGCGCCGAACGAGCATGTCCCCGTCGCCATCCCGCGCGAGGCGCTTGGCCTGATGGCCGGGCTCTACTGGGATCTCGGCGAGAGCGACCGCCCGGCACTCTGACAAGTTCGGGAACTCCCCACCGTCATGCTCGACGCACGGCCAAGGCTGTCATCCGCGGGGAACCCCTCTCCCGAATGGGAGAGGGGCAGGGGTGAGGGACCGCCGCTGATTATTGGAACGCGAGGGTGCCGTCGCGCCTTCTACGGATAGGGCAGGCCCTCATCCCTGCCCTTCTCCCACACGGGAGAAGGGTTCCCCGCGCTCTTCATCCGCATTGATCTATTCCCGATCAAGGACGGCTCCTATCGGCCGGGCTCCTGCGGCTCGCGCGGGTCGCGCGCCGGCGGCAGGTCGATCGGCGTCGCCGGCGGCCCTTCGGGCGGTGCGTTCGGCGGCAGCTCCGGCGGCGGATCGTTCGGGATGCCGTTCGGCTCGTTGTCCGGCGGGTTCTCGATCGGCGGCGCCGGCGGCACCTCGCCCGGGGTAGCCGGCGGCAGTTCCGGTGGCGGCGTCGGGCTGGTCGGCGCGCCGCCCGGGGGTCCACCGGCCTGATGGATCGTCGTCATGCGGGCACTCCTTGCATCCTCAATAAACGTCCATGCCTCGCGATGGTTCGCGGTGGGCGGCGCGGAACAATGCCGCAGTTCGCAGCTTGGATTCGGCAGGCAACCAGCAACGGAGCCGTGCCATGTCGGACGATGGAAAAAAGCGCGAGAATCCCGCTTTGCTCGACGAGCGCATCCCGAACGACCCTGTGCGTCCCGAGGATGCTTCGGTCCGCCCGGATCAGGAGGCACCGGTCGGCGACCGCCGCCGGGTGAGTGACGAGACCAATGTCCACGACGCCGGCAGCGACGCGAACGACACCGTGGACGGGCTGACCGAACAGGAGGAGGCTGTCCGTCAGGCGGCTGAGGACGTCCCAACCGGGCAGGACCCGGCCGGCAAGACCGAGGCGACACCCGTCTTCGATCGCGCTTCAAAGCCCCCCAGGATCTGACGCGGCCGGCGCTGCACTTCGCATGAATTGCACCGTCATTCCGGCCGCAGCGAAGCGGAGCGCCGGGAACCATCATAGGGCTTAGCGCTTTACGATGGATTCCGGAGCTGCGCCGCTACGCGGCTTGTCCGGAATGACGACGAGTGTGATCGAGGAACGCCTCAGTCCTCGTCTTCGCGTGCTCTTCCGGTCTCGACGAGGATCTCGCGTTTGCCGGCGTGGTTGGCCGGGCCGACGATGCCCTCGTTCTCCATCCGCTCCATGATCGAGGCGGCGCGGTTGTAGCCGATCTGCAGCCGGCGCTGGATGTAGGAGGTCGAGGCCTTCTTGTCGCGCAGGACCACCGCCACCGCCTGCTCATAGGGGTCGTCGCTCTCGGCGCCCATCGCGCTCTTGTCGAAGACCGCGCCGTCCTCGTCCTCAGCCGTGCCGGCCTCGTCCTCGGCGGTGACCGCGTCGAGATAGTCCGGCCGCCCTTGCGTCTTCAGATGCGCCACCACCTTCTCGACCTCGGCGTCCGAGACGAACGGCCCGTGCACCCGGGTGATCCGCCCGCCGCCGGCCATGTAGAGCATGTCGCCCTGGCCGAGCAGCTGCTCGGCGCCCATCTCGCCGAGGATGGTGCGGCTGTCGATCTTGCTGGTGACCTGGAAGGAGATCCTTGTCGGGAAGTTCGCCTTGATCGTGCCGGTGATGACGTCGACCGAGGGCCGCTGGGTGGCGAGCACGACATGGATGCCGGCGGCTCTGGCCATCTGCGCCAGGCGCTGGATCGTGCCCTCGATCTCCTTGCCGGCGACCATCATCAGGTCGGCCATCTCGTCGACGATCACGACGATATAGGGCAGAGGCGACAGGTCCATCGCCTCCTCCTCGTAGATCGCCTCGCCCGAATGCTTGTCGAAGCCGGTCTGGACCGTGCGGGTGATGACCTCGCCTGCCGCGAGCGCCTCGCCGACCCGGACATTGAAGCCGTCGATGTTGCGCACACCGAGCTTCGACATCTTCTTGTAGCGCTCCTCCATCTCGCGCACCGCCCATTTCAGCGCGACCACCGCCTTCTTCGGGTCGGTGACGACGGGGGTGAGCAGATGCGGGATGCCGTCATAGACCGAGAGCTCGAGCATCTTGGGATCGACCATGATCAGCCGGCACTCCTCCGGCTTCAGCCGGTAGAGGATCGACAGGATCATGGTGTTGATCGCGACCGACTTGCCCGAGCCGGTGGTGCCGGCGACGAGCAGATGCGGCATGCGGGCCAGGTCGGCGATCACCGGCTCGCCGCCGATGGTCTTGCCGAGGCAGAGGGCGAGCTTGTGCTTGGTGCCCTCGAAATCCTGGCTGGCCAGGAGCTCGCGCAGGAAGACGGTCTCGCGCTTGGCGTTGGGCAGTTCGATGCCGATCGCGTTCTTGCCCTGCACCACCGCCACACGCGCCGAGATCGCGCTCATCGACCGCGCAATGTCGTCCGCAAGCGAAATCACCCGCGAGCTCTTCGTCCCAGGCGCAGGCTCAAGCTCGTACAAGGTGACCACAGGGCCGGGGCAGGCCTGCACCACCTCGCCACGAACGTTGAAGTCCTCCAGAATCCCCTCGAGCAGGCCGGAATTCTGCTGGATGAGCTCGATCGGGATCGTTGCCGCGATCTGTGGCGGCTCGGCCAGGAACTCGATTGGCGGCAGCTCGAAGCCCTGCGCCGCGACCCGCCTGGGCTGCGGCGCGGCCACGCGCGGTCTCAGTGCTGGCGGCACGACTGACACCTTCGACTGCACGGCCGCGGGCACATCCTCGGCTTCGGCCACCTTCGGCACGGGCGCAGCGGCAGGAGCGAGTTGCCCCATGATCCTGCGACGCGGGGCCGGAGCCGGAGCCGGGGCTTTGGGCGCACGAACCGGAGTTGCGAATACGGGAGCCGGCATGGCAACCGGGGGAGCGGGCTGTGCGAAGCTCAGATCGAAGCGATAAGGCTGCGTCCAGCCGAAGCTCATTGCCGCAGATACGGCTGCCAGAGCCTGAGCAGGCACAGCGCGCACCGGCTCGGCGACCACCACAGGCGCGTTCAGCTCCGGAGGAGTCATGGGTGCGAGCACCAGAGGCGCGCTCTCGAACGCCGCCTCATCCTCCTGCTCCGCGTCGGGGATGAACTCCCAGAACGCAGCATCGGAGAGGAAGGCGAACGGGGTGGTCACCGCTTCGGGCGGGCTCTCTTTCTCTGCAGGCGAATCGATCGCCGAAACGGTCAGCGCCTCATCCCCCTCCCCAGCTATGTCAGCCTGGAGCTGCGGTAGCATCTCGGGCCCCGGCACTTCGGCCGACGCGCCACCCCAGACCTGCTGCATCATGTGCCGCGGCGTCCGCCAGAAACGAACGCGCTCGGCCTCAGCCGGAGCCTCCGGCACCGGCTCGGGCGGCGGATTCAGGGGCTCTGCGGCCGCACGCTCGACCTCCTGCCGGCGGACCTTGTCGGGCGTGCGCCCGAAGCGCACCAGCCCGGGCGCAGCCGGTGCTACGGACGTGCGGCGATCGGCCGGAGCCGGCTCCGGAATATCAGCGAAATCAGCAAGTTGATCCGAGATTCGGGCAGCGGGAGAGGCGCTGTTCGTCTGGAGATTGCGATGGATTCGACGCATGGATTGACGCTGGCCCGGCACTCACGACTGAGCATCGAGAGGTAGCCGGGCAGGGTTAACACCCCCTGAACTCGCGCCGGAGATAGCTGTGGATCGTGGCCTGTGCCCGTCGCTCTCAATCGGCCTGGAACGCGCCGATCATGTAGCTTTCATTGCCGATTTCGGTGACGCGACCCTTCACCTCATAGCTCGCCAGATCGACGATCCAGACGACGCTCGAATTCGGCTTGCCCTTGGGCGCACCGGTGATCGCCGCATATTTTCCGTCCGGCGTGATCGCGATGCCACGCGGCCGCGACGGCTCGCCGCCTGGCGTCTTGAGCTCGATCCGCTTGATCGTCGCCGGCTGGCCGGCGAGCGCCTTGGCGACATCGATGATGTCGATGTTGTTCGAGCGGAACTGGGTCGACAGGATGCGCTTGCCGTCCGGCAGGAAGGCGGCCACGAACGGGCGCGTTGGCGTCGCCTTGTCGTCTGTGCCGACCAGGACCCGCGCCACCTCCGCCTTGCCAGGATCGCTGAGCGCCTTTTCGACATCGACGATACTGACGGTGTTGCCGGGCGTGTCGGTCTGGGCGTTCTCGCGCGAGGCATGCGCGACGAGCTTGCCGTCGGGGCTGGTCGAGATGCCGAAGCCACCGGCCTGGACCGGGATGCGCGCGACCTCCGCCCCGCTTTCGCCGGCGATCGCCTTCTGCAGGCTCATCACCGTGATGTCGTCGGTACCGCCATTGGCGCCGAAGATCGTGCCACCACCGAGCGAGCTGATGGTGACGCCGTTGGTATCGGGGAAGCAGCCGAACTTGGGATCGGGCGCGCGGTGCGGCACCGGATTGGGCGGACAGGGGAAGCCTGGCTTGCCGAAGGCCTGCTCGACACGGCGGATCACCTTGTTGGTCGAAAGATCGACGATGCTGAGATGGCGCCCGCCATCCTCGTCGCCCTCCTGCTCGGCATGGGCAAGGACCGCATGCTTGCCGTCGGCGGCGATCGCGAACCCAGTCGGGCCGAAGCCACCGGTCTCGATATAGCCCTCGACCGCACCGAGCGTGCCGTTGCTCGCCGGGTCGAGCGCCTTCTTGAGATCGACCACCGTCACTGTGCCGGCATGGCCATGCTGGAAGGCAGCGGCAGCTTCCGGCGAGGTCCGGCCGGAATGATTGACGACATAGGCGCGGCGATAATCCGGCGCGATCGCGATCGAGATTGGCTGGCCGCTCGAGATGACGATCTTGCTGTCGACCTGGATATCCGGCGTGACGCGCAAGCGGTTGACGACGGCCTTCGGCGTCCCATCATTGGCCGGGTCGATCGCCTTCTCGAGGTCGATGACCAGGACGACATTGTCCCAGCGTCCGCTCGCGAGGAAATAGTCTTTCGCCATGACCTGATCTGCGCCTCCAATCGCGCAAAACGCCAGCGTCGTTCCGAGAAGCGTCGTCCGCAACATGATCGTCCTCCCTCGGTTGTCCCGTTCTCCGGGTTCGTCGTTCTCTATGTCGGTGTGCCCTGCTCCTTCAGCGCGCCGTCCAGCACCCTGACAACGTGGATCGCCTCGCGCCCGGCGCCGTCGTGGATCTGGTGGCGGCAACTGGTGCCGTCGGCGACGACGAGGTCGTCGGCCGCAGCCTTGCGCACCGCCGGCAGCAGCGAGAGTTCGCCCATGGCGAGCGAGACGTCGATCGTCGCCGCCCCGTAGCCGAAAGCCCCGGACATGCCGCAGCAGCTCGATTCGATCGGCTTGACCTCGAGCCCCGGCACCGCCCGCAAGGTCTTCTCGACCGCCCCCATCGCGTCGAAGGCCTTCTGGTGGCAGTGCCCGTGCAGATGCGCGACGCGTCCACCCTGGTCGCGCAGCGGCAGGCTGGTCGTGCCGGCAGTCATGTCGGCGGCAAGCAGCTCTTCGACCAGCAGTGCCGCCTTGGCCAAGGGCTCGACCTCGGCCTTCGGCAGCAGCGCACCGAACTCGTCGCGGAAGCTCATCAGGCAGGACGGCTCGAGCCCGACGATGCGTGCTCCCTTGGCAACGAAGGGCGCGAGCGCATCGAGCGTCCGCCTTGCCTCGGCTCGCGCCTCGTCGACCAGCCCGGCCGAGAGGAAGGTGCGCCCGCAGCAGAGCGGCCGCCCTCCTCCCACAGCCGCAACACGATGCAAGCGATAGCCGCCGGCCAACAGCACGCGCTCGGCCGCCTCCAGGTTCTCGCGCTCGAAATAGCGGTTGAAGGTGTCGCCGAAGAGCACGATGTCGCGGCCGTCGCCCTGCACGGCGGACGGATCCGACGGTGCCGCCGCCTCGCGCCAGGGCTTGCGCCAGACCGGCAGCGGGCGCCGCGCCGAGAAGCCGAGCCAGCGTTCGCTGAGCTTCGCCAGCAGCGGGATACGATCACGCAGGTTCATCAGCGGCGCGAGCTTGGCGGCAAACGGCGCATAGCGCGGCAGGAAGGCGATCAAGCGCTCCTTCAGCGGCAGGCCGTGCTTGCCATGGTAGTGATGCAGGAACTCGACCTTCATCCTGGCCATGTCGACGCCGGTCGGGCAGTCGCGCTTGCAGCCCTTGCAGGAGACGCAGAGATCGAGCGTCTCCTTCATCTCCGGCGAGGTGAAGGCGCCCTCTCCGAGCTGGCCGGAGATGGCGAGCCGTAAGGTGTTCGCCCGCCCGCGCGTCAGATGCGTCTCGTCTTTGGTGGCGCGATAGGACGGGCACATCGTGCCGCCGGACATTTTCCGGCAGGTGCCGTTGTTGTTGCACATCTCGACGGCACCGCCGAGCCCGCCCCAGTCCGACCAGTCGAGCGCGGTCTCCGCCGGGATCGGCGTCGCGTAGCCCGGCGGGAAGCGCATCAGCGAGCGGTCGTCCATCCTGAGCGGGCGCACGATCTTGCCGGGGTTGAGCTGGTTGCCCGGGTCGAACCCGTCCTTGACCACCTCGAAGGCGCGGGTCAGCGGGCCCCCGAACATCGGCTCGACGAAATCCGAGCGCGAGATGCCGTCGCCATGCTCGCCCGAGAACGAGCCCTTGAATCGCCGCACCAGCTCGCAGGCCTCCTCGGCGATGCCGCGCATCGCCCTGACGCCGGCTTCCGTCTTCATGTTGAGGATCGGGCGGACATGCAGGCAGCCGACCGAGGCATGCGCATACCATGTGCCGCGCGTGCCATGGCGCTCGAACAGAGCGGTGACGGCATCGGTGTAATCGGCGAGATGCTCGAGCGGGACGGCGCAATCCTCGATGAACGAGACCGGCTTCCCGTCGCCCTTCATCGACATCATGATGTTGAGACAGGCCTCGCGCACCTCCCAGACTGGCTTCTGCCGGGCCGGCTCGATGACCTCGACCACGGCATCCGGTAAACCGTGATCGGCCATGCACTGGTCGAGCCGCTTGAGGTCGGCCTTCAGCGCGGCAAGGTCGTCGCCGGCGAATTCGACCAGCAGCAGGCAGTTCGGCTTGCCCTTGGTGATGTCGGCGAGCGTGCGCACGAACAGCGGGATGTCAGCGCCGAGCACCAGCACATTATTGTCGACGAGCTCGACCGCTGCCGGCCCGAGCGCGACGAGATGCTGCGTCGTCTCCATCGCCGCGCGGAAATTCGGGAAATGACAGACGCCCATGACGCGGTGCTGCGGCAGGGCCGAGAGCTTCAGCGTCGCCTGCGTCGTCAGCGCCAGCGTGCCCTCCGATCCGACCAACAGGTGCGACAGGTTCGGCCGCGGCACGATCAATTCGTCGAGATTGTAGCCGCCGACACGCCGCTGCACTTTTGGGAAGATCGCCTCGATCTCGTCGCGATGCCGGTCGGCCAGCGCCAGCATATTCTCCATCAGCGCTCGCGCCCGCGGCGAGGCGTTGTCGCCGACCGGTCCCTCGCCGAGCGCAAAGGGCTCGCCGTCATGGAACATCGCCTTCAGCGCGACGACATTGTCGACCGTCTTGCCGTAGCGCAGCGAGCGCGCACCCGATGAGTTGTTGCCGACCATGCCGCCGATGGTGCAGCGGCTCGCCGTCGAGGGCTCGACCGGGAAGAAGAGGCCATCCTTCTTCACATGCGTGTTGAGCGCTTCCAGCACGATGCCGGGCGCGACCGAGACCGTCCGCGAGGCCGGGTCGTAGTCGCGGATCCCGTTGAAGTGCCGGCTCATGTCGAGGATCAGCGCATCGCCGATCGGCTGGCCGTTCTGCGAGGTGCCGCCGCCACGGGCGATCACCGGCACGCCATGCTCGGCGGCGATCGTCAGCGCCGCGGCGAGGTCGGCCTCGCTCTTCGGGAAGGCGACGCCCTCAGGCACGATCTGGTAGATCGAGGCATCGGTGGCGTAGCGCCCGCGGGTGAAGGCGTCGAACCGCACCTCCCCTTCCAGCGCCTGCGACAGCTTGCGTTCGAAGCCGAGATTGCGGCTGTGCGGGCGCGGCAGCGCGGCCTGCGTCATCGGGCGGCCTCTGCGGGTTCGACTTCGCTCCGGCCGCGACCGCGCAGCGCCGCAATCGCATCGCTGGCAGGGCCCCAGCAGAGCAGCAGCAAAGCGAGTACCACCAGCGTCGCGACCAGCCCGTTCGCCCAGAAGACGCCGAGCGAGCCGCCCGAGCCGAGCAGCGCCTGGCGGAAGGCATCCTCGGCCCGGTCACCCAGCACCAGCGCCAGGATCATCGGGGCGAGCGGGTAATCGAGCTTCTTGAAGACATAGCCGACGACGCCGAAGATCAGCATCAGCCAGATGTCGAAGATCGAGTTTGAGATTGTATAAGCGCCGATCGCGCAGACGATCAGGATGACCGGCGCGACGAAGGAGAACGGGATCCGCATGATCGCGGCAAAGAGCGGCACCGTCGCCAAAACGATGATCAGCCCGGCGAGATTGCCGAGATACATCGAGGCGATCAGCCCCCAGACGAACTCCTTCTGCTCGACGAACAGCATCGGCCCGGGCTGAAGCCCCCAGACCAGGAGGCCGCCGAGCAGGACGGCCGCCGTCGCCGAGCCGGGAATGCCGAGCGCCAGCATCGGCAAGAGCGCGCTGGTACCTGCCGCATGCGCGGCCGTCTCCGGCGCCAGAACCCCCTCGATCTCGCCCTTGCCGAAGTTCTTGCCATGCTTCGAGAAGCGCTTGGCGAGGCCATAGCCCATGAAGGATGCGGCGATGGCGCCGCCCGGCGTCACGCCCATCCACATGCCCACGACCGCCGAGCGCAGCAGCGTCGCCCAATAGCGCGGCAGACCGGCCCAGGTCCGCAGCACGACCATCAGGTCGATCTTCGCCTGCTTGCCTTTGAACACCAGCCCCTCCTCGACCGTCAGCAGGATCTCGCTGACGCCGAACAGGCCGATCACCACGATCAGGAAGTCGAAACCACGCATCAGCTCGGTCGAGCCGAAGGTCATGCGCAGGTCGCCCGAGATCGAATCCAGGCCCACCGCGGCGAGCAGGAAGCCGATGCAGAGCGAAGCGATGATCTTGGCGCGGTTCTCGCGGCCCATGCCGATGAAGGAGCAGAAGGTCAGGAGGAAGACCGCGAAGAACTCGGCCGGACCGAATTTGAGCGCGAACTGCGCGACCAGGGGCGCAACGAAGGTGATCAGCACCACGCCGGAGAGCGCCCCGATGAAGGAGGCGGTGAAGGCCGCCGTCAGCGCTTCCGCCGCCTTGCCCTGGACCGCCATCGGATAGCCGTCGAAGGTGGTCGCGACCGACCAGGCCTCGCCGGGGATGTTGAACAGGATCGAGGTGATCGCGCCGCCGAACAGCGCGCCCCAGTAGATCGACGACAGCAGGATGATCGCCGAGGTCGGGTCCATGCCGAAGGTCAGCGGCAAGAGGATCGCGACGCCGTTCGGTCCACCCAGGCCGGGGAGCACCCCGACGATGATGCCGAGGATCACGCCGACCGCCATGAAGCCGATATTGTGCCAGGACAGCGCGACCTGGAAGCCGGCGATGAGCGAGGAGAGATCGTCCATCGGTTACCCTTCAATAGCCGAGCATGGCTTCCAGCGGACCCTTCGGCAGGGGCACGCGGAACTGCAGTTCGAAGACCCAGAAGCAGACGATCGGCACGAGCAACGCTGTCAACGCGATCGCCCACCAGCGCGAGGTGCCGACCACCGCCATGAAGGCGATGATGAAGACGGCCGAGGCGACATAGATGCCGAGCGGCTGGATCAGCGCCACGAACAGGACGAGCGGCCCCAGCACCCTGACGACCTGGCGCAATTGCTCATAGGTGACGAAGACCCCGTCCGGCCGGCGGAAGGACTGCCAGAGGATGAAGAGCGAGGCGGCGAGGAAGATCCAGCCGACGCGGGCCGGGAAGAAGCCGTTCTGCGGGCCGCCATCCCAGCCGGCGCCACGCCCATGCGAGTCGTAGAGCACGATGCCGGCGAGGCCGATCAGCAGCAGCGCCGTGGCGATTTCGACCGGCCGGCGCGAGATGCCGGGTTCGGGTGTTTCGGTTTCGCTAGAGCTCGACATTATCCGTCCCCTCCCATGTCATCCCGGACAAGCCGCGTCAGCGGCTCTGGTGCCGTCATTCCAAGGCCGGCAGCCCTGGTTTCGTCATGCTCGCCCTTGTGGCGAGCATCCACGTCGTGAACACCGCACGCGAGCAGCGAAGACGTGGATGGTCGGGACAAGCCCGACCATGACGCCAAGGGTGCGGTTACGGCCCCGGCCTTACTTCGCCATGAAGCCGGCTTCGGTCATCAGCTTCTCGTGCTTCGCCTCGTCCGCCTTCAGGAAGGAGACGAAGGCCTCGCCATCGCGATAATCCGCCGCCAGCGCATTGCGGGCGAGGTACTCTTTCCATTCCGGCGTCTCGGAGACCTTTTTGAACAGGTCGACATAGAAGGCCTGCTGCTCCTTGCTGACCTTGCCGGGCATGAACATGCCGCGCAGCATCTGGTAGCTGACATTCAGCCCCTGCGAGGCGCAGGTCGGGATGTCGGCCCAGGACTGCCCGTCCGCGACCTTCTCGGTGTAGGCCATCTTCTGCTCGGCGAAGACGCAAAGCGGGCGCGTGGCGCCGCCACGCCAGTTGGCGAGATCCTCGGCGGGGTTGTTGGTGGTGGCCTCGACATGCCCGCCCGACAATTGCGTCGAGGCCTGGCCGCCGGAGGTGTAGGGGATATAGGCGAACTTGGTGCCGCCCTGCTTCTCCATGGCGAAGACGAGCAGATTGTCCTCGCGCTTGGACGAGGTCCCGCCGATCTTCATCGCTGGGTTCGCAGCTTTCGCCGCCGTCATCAGGTCGCCCGCGCTCTTGTATGGAGCCTTGGCGTTGACCCAGAGCAGGAAGGAATCCTGCGCCAGCATCGCGACCGGGGTGTAGTCCGTCCAGTTCAGCGCCAGCTTGGTCGCCATCGGCGTCATGAAGATGCCGCTCGAGGTGGTGATCAGCTTGTGCGGATCGCCAGCCGATTTCTGGATGTCGAGCATGCCCTCGGCGCCACCGGCGGCCGGCTTGTTGACGACGATGATCGGCTGCTTGGTGAATTGCTGCTTCTGGATGATGCCCTGGATCGTCCGCGCCATCTGGTCGGACGCCCCGCCCGCCGAGAACGGCACGACGATCTCGACCGGCTTGTTCGGCTCCCAGGCAGCGGCTTGCCCGATGCCGGCGGCCAGAATTGCGGTCGCGGCCAGCCATTGCTGCTTCATGATCGCTCCTCCCAATGATTGCGCTCTGACGGCGCGGTGAAGGAACCTTAGATCAAAAATTTTTGCATTCAATCCAAAATTTCAGAAATAAAAAATGACCACGATCCTTGCGGTGCGAGCGTCGGCCGGCCTTTGGATTGCTTCGCCGCCCGACTCCCGCAAATGCGGGCTGGTCGCAGTCAGGCAGAAGCCTGCGCCGCCTTCCGCTTGTTGCGCAGATGCTGGAACAGGATATCCGACAATTCCGAGCCAGCGCGCCGCCGTAGCGCATCGAGGATCGCCTCATGCTCGCGCATCGCCTCGCCCCAGCGGTCACGATCCTTGGCGAGATTGGCCGAATAGCGCACCCGCCGGATCCGCCCAGCCAGGCCGGCATAGGTCGTAGCCAACGTCGCATTACCGGCAGCGGCGACGATCAACTGGTGGATCGCCTGATTGCAGTGGAAGTAGCCATGCATGTCGCGGCGCAGGTAAAAACGGTACATCTCATGGTGAACCCGCTCGATTTCGGCGAATTCTTCCTCCGAAATCCGTTCGCAGGCCAGCCGCCCGGCCAACGCCTCGAGCCCACCCATCACATCGAAGAGCTCGCGGATGTCCTCGGAACTAAGCTCGCGCACCCGCGCACCGCGATTGGGCAGGAGCTCGATCAGCCCTTCCGCCGCCAGGACCTTGAGCGCTTCACGCAATGGCGTGCGCGAGATGTTGAAACGCTCGCACAGCGCCCGCTCCGGGACGCGCGCGCCATCGGCAAGATTGCCCTCGACGATGAAGTCGCGCAGCGCGACTAGAAGCCCTTCATGCAGCGAGGCGACCGGCTTCGCAGCCTCGGCCAGCGGCGGGTTCTGCTCATCAATGGTATCGAGGAATGGCTCGTTCATGCATCATCGCTAAGTCGGCTCGAGCCCGCTGTCGAGCCCGATTGCACATAATCAGCATACCAGAGGGCGATTGATCTTTCAAAAAATGAATGCAAAATATCAACCAGCAGCGCAATAGCGCCGGCCCCCTGAGAGGAAAAGACCATCATGCAAGGGCGTCACTTTCTGCACATTCCCGGTCCGAGCCCGATTCCGGACCGGATCCTGCGCGCCATCGCGATGCCGATCATCGACCATCGCAGCGCCGAGTTCGCCGCGCTCGGCAAGACGGTGCTGGAAGGCAGCAAGTCCGTCTTCAAGACCAGGCAGCCGGTGGTGATCTACCCCTCTTCCGGAACCGGCGCCTGGGAGGCGGCGATCGTCAACACGCTCTCGCCCGGCGACACCGTGCTGATGGCCGAGACCGGCCATTTCGCGACATTGTGGAAGAACATCGCGACACGCTTCGGCATCGAGGTCGAATTCATCCCGGGCGATTGGCGCCGCGGCGCCGACCCTGCCGCGATCGAGGCGAGGCTGACCGAGGACAAACTCCGCAAGATCAAGGCGGTGATGGTCGTCCATAACGAGACCTCGACCGGCGCGACCAGCCGCGTCGCCGAGATCCGTAAGGCGATTGATGCGGCCGGCCACCCTGCCCTGTTCATGGTCGACACCATCTCCTCGCTCGCCTCGGTCGACTATCGCCATGACGAATGGCAGGTCGACGTCACGGTCTCGGGCTCGCAGAAGGGGCTGATGCTGCCGCCGGGCCTCGGCTTCAACGCCGTTTCGGAGAAGGCGCTAGCAGCTTCGAAGACCAATACCCTGCCGCGCTCCTTCTGGGACTGGGAGGAGATGATCAGGATCAACGCCGGCGGCTTCTTCCCCTATACGCCGGCGACCAACCTTCTCTACGGGCTGAAGGAGGCACTCGCCATGCTGCAGGAGGAAGGGCTTGATCAGGTCTTCGCCCGCCACCAGCGCCTCGGGAGCGCCTGCCGCGCCGCGGTCAAGGCCTGGGGGCTGGAGGTGCTCTGCGAGAACCCGGCCGAACAGTCGCCGGTCCTGACCGGCGTGCTGATGCCGCCGAGCCACGATGCCGACCGCTTCCGCAAGATCGCGCTGGAGAAATACAACATCTCGCTCGGCTCCGGCCTCGGCAAGGTCGCCGGCAAGGTCTTCCGCATCGGCCATCTCGGCGAGTGCAACGAGCTCAGCCTGCTCGGCGCCCTCTCCGGCGTCGAGATGGGCCTTGCGGCTGCGGGCGTGCCGCATCGCAGCGGCGGCGTCGCGGCAGCGATGGCCGATCTCGAAGGGCGCGAGCCTGGCAACGAGGCGAAGGTCGCGGCCGTAGCGTGATCGAACATAAGCAGCCGCCTCTCCCCGTGATATTCGCCCTTGAAGCGCGGCAGCCGCACCCGCCTCGGCGATGTGTCGGACAAGCTCGGGGAACCCCTCTCCCGGATGGGAGAGGGGCAGGGGTGAGGGACCGCCGCTGATAATTGGACCGCTACGGCGCCGTTGCGCCTTCTGCGGATAGGGCAGGCCCTCATCCCTGCCCTTCTCCCACACGGGAGAAGGGTTCCCCGCGGACGCCATTTCGACCATCGGCCGCTGGAAACTCGGCGCGAACCTCATTCAGCATCAGCCGCCTTTGCCCCCCCGCGCCGCGCGCAACAGGTTGCTGCGCAACCTGACCACCGCCTTCTGCACCACCGGAAAATCCTCGCCGAGCCCCGCGGCCGCCACCAGATTCATCGGCAGCGCCTTCTCGCGCAGCTTCCGGCCTTCCGGCGTCAGGCTGACGCGCACCTGGCGCTCATCGGCCGGGTCGCGCTGCCGGCGGATATAGCCGAGCGTTTCAAGCTTCTTCAGGATCGGGGTCAGCGTGTTCGACTCCAGGAACAGCTTCTCGCCGAGGCCGCCGACGCTCTGATTGTCCTCCTCCGACAGCGCGATGATCGCGATGTACTGGGTGTAGGTGAGCCCGAGCTCGTCGAGGATCGGCTTGTAGGCGCGCCCATAAGCCAGGTTGGCCGAATAGATCGCGAAGCAAAGAAAATCCGCCAGCCGGGGGGCATCGGGACGTTTCGGGGTCGGAGCGGGCATGGCCGGGCCTCGTCGTGAGTGCGTCATCGCCCCCTCAATATATGTCGCATCCGATTAAATCGGAAGTGTTGACATCGCTTCCGAGCTTCACATATAAGACCGCATCCGATTAGATCGGACACGATCTAAAAACAGAAGGAAGCTCGACATGTCCCAGACCGACAAGGTTCTCTATACTGGCCGCACCCACACCACCGGCGGCCGCGATGGCGCCGCCCGCAGCTCGGACGGCCACCTCGAGGTCAACCTGACCTCGCCCGGCGCAGCCGGGGCCGGCACCAATCCCGAGCAGCTCTTCGCGGCCGGCTGGTCGGCCTGTTTCATCGGCGCGATCGGATTGGCGGCGCGCGAGCACAAGGTCGCAGTGCCCGCCGAGACCGCGGTCGACGCCGAGGTCGACCTGCGCCATGGCGAGCGCGGCTATGTCCTGCAGGCCCGCCTGAACGTCGCCCTGCCGGGGCTGGATCGCGAGACCGCCCGGGCCCTGGTCGATGCGGCGCACCAGACCTGCCCCTACTCCAAGGCGACCCGCGGCAACATCGAGGTCGAGATCAACCTGATCTGAACCGCATCGGACGGCGCCGCGCGGAGGTCCCGCCGACGCCTCCCTTCCCCAGTCATCGCAACTCCGGACAGAAGGCATTCCACTATGGTCAAGGCCCCTGAAACCATCGATTCCAGCCGCCGCTTCTTCGTCGGCTCCATGGCAACGGCGATTGCCGCGGCCGGGCTTGACCTGCCCCGACCAGCTTTGGCGGCGCCCGCGGCGCTGTCATCCTTCGGCCAGCTCAAGCAGGCCGAGGCCGGCGCGCTCAGCGTCAGCTATGCCGAGCAGGGCCCGACAGACGGCCCGGTGGTCATCCTGCTGCATGGCTGGCCCTATGACATCCACACCTATGTCGACGTCGCCCCGCTGCTGGCGGCCAAGGGCTACCGGGTGATCGTGCCCTCTCTGCGCGGTTATGGCGGAACCCGCTTCCTCTCGCAGGAGACGCCGCGCAACGGCCAGCAGGCGGCGCTCGCCGTGGATGTGATCGCGCTGATGGACGCGCTCAAGCTCGACAAGGTGCTGCTCGGCGGCTGCGACTGGGGGGCGCGCACGGCCTGCATCGTCGCGGCACTCTGGCCTGAGCGCGTCAAGGGCCTGGTCTCGGTCAGTGGCTACCTGATCGGCAGTCAGAAGCTGAACGAGGCCCCGCTGCCGCCGAAGGCCGAACAGCAGTGGTGGTATCAATACTATTTCGCCACTGAGCGCGGCGCGGCCGGCTACGCCAAGAACACTCGGGATTTCGCCCGCCTGATTTGGGAGACCGCCTCTCCGAAGTGGAAGTTCGACGACGCTACCTTCGCGCGTTCCGCCACAGCCTTCGACAATCCCGATCATGTCGCGATCTCGATCCACAATTACCGCTGGCGCCTCGGCCTGGCGCAGGGCGAGCGGCAATTCGATGCATTGGAGAGCAAACTCGCGGCTTTCCCGGTCATTACCGTGCCGACGATCACGCTCGAGGGCGATGCCAATGGCGCGCCGCACCCTGATCCCGCGGCTTATGCCAAGAAGTTCTCGGGCTGGTATCGGCACAGGACGGTCGATGGCGGCATCGGCCACAACCTGCCGCAGGAAGCACCGGCCGCCTTCGCCGAGGCGATCGTCGCGGTCGACCGCGCCTAACAGCAGCTTTGCAGATTACGGCTCGGGATGGTTACCCGAGCCGTTTCTCGATGCCGACAAATGTGAGCGATTCCCGAAGGGCCGGCTTTACCGCTCCTCCCGTATGATCCGCGCGATATTAGGGAGGGATTGATGGCCTTGAAGATGATGCTCGCGGGGGCTGCCGCGACGATGCTGCGACAGCTTCCTGTGGTCGCCCCAAGCGAGCAGGCGCCGCTCGTGTCGGGGGCGCCGGACGAATTGCCGATGACGCCCGCCCCGATCGAGCCATCCTGGATCATCGCCGGAGATCCCGTCGCGCGCGTTGCCCTGCATTCACGCAGCAAGGACGAGGCGGCCTCGACCGCTCTCTGGGACTGCACCGCCGGCGAGTTCCGCTGGTTCTTCGACTGGGACGAGACCGTCATCATCCTGGAAGGCGAGGTGCACGTCACCGCGCAGGATGGTTCGCAGCGGATCTTGCGCAAGGGCGACATCGCCTATTTCGCGAGCAAGACCTGGGCGACCTGGCGGATCGACACCTACGTCCGCAAGATCGCCTTCTGCCGCAAGCGCTTCCCGGCGCCGGTGGCCCTGGCCTACCAACTGCGCAACATGCTGCGCGGCGACAAGAGATCACAGGGCGGCCTCGCCGCCTGAGGCGATCCGGACGCGACTCGTTCCTCCAAATCGACACCTGCATGCGAGCGGGCGCATACCGCCGGCTCGCATGCGTGTGCTCGCATCAGGCGCTGACATTACCTAACGTCATCAAGGCAAACTCAATTCAAGAATAAGCACGATAAAAGTCCAACGTGGGATCAAAACAAAAGCATGAGCCGTATGCGTAGGTGGTCAAGAAACGAATTACCTACCGATAACATTTCATTAACCACATTTGCCCATTCTCTGACCATAAGCACGCGCAATAAGAGAGACGGCCACGACTGACCGCCGCTGACAAAAATGGAGGGAAGCATGCGTTCCACGTGGATCTTGCTGTTCATCGGCATGCTGGCGGGCGACGCGAATGCCGCGACCGCGACGGGCACCTTCCAGGTTCAGATCAACATCCAGGCCGCCTGCACGATCGCCAGCGCCACCGATATGAACTTCGGGAACGTCGGCGTCCTTTCCACGAATATCGATAGCACCAGCACGATAACCGTGCAGTGCACGGCGACCACGCCCTACAATATCGGCCTCAATGCCGGCCTCAACGGCGGCGCCGTGACGACACGGCAGATGAGCGGTGCCGGTGGCACGGTGAACTACTCCTTGTTCCGCGATCCCGCCCGGACGCTGAACTGGGGCGAAACGATCGGCACCGATACCTCGGTCGGAACAGGGTCCGGTTCGACGCAAGCCTATACGGTCTATGGCCGGGTGTCGGCGCAAGCGACGCCGAGCCCGGCTCTCTACACCGATACGATCACCGTGACCGTCACCTACTGACCGCTGCCGGCATCGCCGGCACCAGGAGATCTTCAAGCATTCAACCCGGGCAGGCCACGACCCCGTGGCCAACGGCGAACTGCGCCCGTAGCCAACAAAGGAGGACGCGATGAGATATGGCTTCGCCTTGGCCATCGCCTGCTGCCTGCCAGCATCGATGGCTTCAGCCGCCTCCCTGCAGGTTGCCCCCGTCCTGCTGACCGTGCCCGCCCCGGGCGCGGCCACGACGATCACGCTGCGCAACACGGACACCCAACCCATCACGGCCCAGATCCGGGTGTATCGCTGGGTCCAGGCCGGCGGCGAGGAGCGGCTCGAACCGACCAGCGACATCGTCGCCAGCCCGCCGCTCGTCGACCTGCGCGCGCGTCAGGACTACACGGTGCGCGTGGTCCGGACCACGAAACAGGCCGTGACCGGCGAGGAAGCCTATCGCCTCGTCATCGACGAGCTGCCAAAGCCGCAGCAACGCACCGGCACGGTATCGCTCGTGCTGCGCCACGTCGTCCCGGTCTTCTTCGCAAGCCGTGGCACCTCTCCGCCGGACGTAAGCTGGGGCATCAGCAAGCAGGGCCAGCGCCTCGTGCTCAGCGCCAGGAATCGCGGCGATATCCATCTGCGGCTGTCTGCCGTCAGCGTTCGCGATACGTCAGGCAACCTCGTCGGCGCGAACAAGGGGCTGGTCGGCTACTCGCTCGGACAGGGCATGATGAGCTGGCCGCTGCCGGCCACGGGGGCGTTGCCACGTCCAGGCAGCAAGGTCTCGATCAGCGGTTCCAGCGAAATCGGTCCGTTCAATGCGACCGCGCTCGTTCAAACGGCGCCTTAGCGGCTGTCTGGTTGTCATGCTCGTCAATGCCGGCTTGCTCCTGGCGTTTCGCGGCGATGCGGTAGCAGAAGGCCGGGCACGGGAGCTTCTGCTCGATGTCTCCATTGGTGGCCATTCGGTCGGCCTCATCGGCGCGTTCCATCAGAGTGAGACGGGCGCCCTGTCGGCCCGTCGCAAGGAACTCGAGGAGCTCGGCATCAAGGTCCCGCAGCATTTCCGGCTCGATGATGACGTGCCGCTCTCGGCCATACCCGGCCTGAGCCACCGCTACGACGAAGCCGCACAGCGGATCGACCTCAAGGCGCCCGAGGGCCTCCGGATGGCGAAAATCTATGATGCAACGCCGCAACCGGAGGCTGCGCCCGGAGCAGGCCGGACGGCAACCGGCGCGGTGCTCAACTACACCCTCTTCGGCAGCTCCAGCGGAGCGCGGTTCTACGATTTCTGGCGCTATCCCAGCCTCTCGGCCAATCTGGACGGGCGCGTCTTCAGCCCCCTCGGCGTGCTGTCGCAGAGCGGGATCGTCGCCAACCGCTCACTCGCCACCGACAAGGCCGAGATCCTGCGGCTTGACACCAGCTGGAGCTATTCCGACCCGGCCACGCTGCTGAGCTATCGGGCCGGCGACACGATCTCCGGCGGCCTGCCCTGGACGCGCCCAATCCGCCTCGGAGGCCTGCAGATCCAGCGCAATTTCGGGCTGCGGCCCGATCTCGTCACCCTGCCCTTGCCGAGCATCGACGGCAGCGCCGCCGTGCCCTCCACGGTCGATGTCTTCGTCAACGGCATCCGCACCGTTTCGCAGGATGTCGGCTCCGGGCCGTTCCGGATCAACAACGTCCCCATCCTCTCCGGCAACGGCAACGCCAGCGTCGTCGTGCGCGATGCCGCCGGCCAGCAGACCGAAACGACCTTGCCGTTCGCGGTATCGAGCAAGCTGCTGCGGCCGGGCCTGAGCGATTTTTCCGCCGAGATCGGCATGCCGCGCCTGCAATACGGGCTGCGATCGAGCCTCTATGCCGAGCAGCCCGCAGGCTCGGGCAGCGTACGCTACGGGCTGAGCGACCGCGTCACGCTGATAGCCCATGGCGAAGGGGCGCGCAGCTTCGGCAATGCCGGGGCCGGTGCCGTGGTCGGGCTCGGATCGCTCGGTGTCGTCAGCGCCGCAGGTGCCGGAAGTTGGCGCAGCGGCGCGACCGGCGGGCTGGCCTACCTCGCCTTCGAGACCCGCCTCGGCGACGTCTCCTTCTTCGCCTCGAGCCAGCGCAGTTTCGGCAACTATCACGACCTCGCCTCGGCCACCGCTTCGCCGACAGCGCTCGGCACGCTCGCCTTCGACCTGCCGGGCCGCATTGCCGCCTCCGCCACCGATCCGCACGCCTGGTCCTGGCTGCAGCTCCCGCCGCGCGCGGTCGAGCGCGTCTCCATCGGCCTGCCGGCGCCGTGGCTCGGCGGTGGGCTCAATCTCGGCTTCGCCCACCTCAAGGAGGCCAGCGGTCGCTCGAGCCGCATCGTCAATGCGAGCTACTCGCGCCCCCTGCCGCTGGGCGGCTCATTTTACGCCACGGTGTTCGCGGACCTGACGACGCGCGGATCCGCCGGCATCTTCGCCGGCCTGTCCTTCCCGTTCGGTGGCAACATCACCGCCTCGACCGGCTTCACCAGATCCGGCGGCGCCTGGGCGCTCGCGGCCGACGTCGCCAAGCCTATCGGACAGGAGCCGGGCAGCATCGGTTGGCGCCTGCGCGATGTCGAAGGCGCCAGCTACCAGCGCCGCCATTCGGCGTCGATCGCCTATCGCGGCAATTACGGCCAGGTCGAAGGCGGCGTAGAGCAGGGGGCGGGGCGTATCTCCGGGACGGCACAGCTCGACGGCGCGCTGGTCGCGGCTGGCGGCGGCCTCTTCCTCGCCAACCGCATCGACGACGCCTTCGCCATCGCCAGGGTCGGCGCCCCCGATGTCGATGTTCTCCATGAGAACCGCGTCGTGGCGCGCACGGGCGCCAACGGGACGGCGCTGATCCCCAATTTGCGCTCCTACCAGTCCAATCGCATCTCGATCGATCCGCGCGGACTGCCGGTCACCGCCCTGGCGGAGACGACCCAGGAGGTCGCGGCTCCGCCGGACCGGGCTGGCATCGTGGTCGATTTCGCAGTCCGCTCGGCGGTCAACGCGGCGATCGTCATTCTCCACGGGCGCGACGGCAAGCCGCTGCCGGCTGGCGTGCCCGGCGCGCTCCAGCCGGGCCTGCGTGGCGTCACCAGCCCGGCCCCGGATTTCACCGTGGGCTATGACGGACGCGCATTCGTCGAGCACCTCGGCACCGACAACGAGATCCGCGTTCGCCTCGCCGATGGCGAATGCAGCGCGCGCTTCCCCTTCGCGCCCCAGGAGGGAACCCAGATCACGATCGGGCCGATCCCATGTCGGTAAGGTCCCTGCTCTGTCTCATGATGACCTGCGCCATGCTCATCATCGCCGGCCTACTCGCCGCAACCGGACATGTCGCGGCCCAGTCCTGCACGCTCAGCGTCACGCCGATGATCTTCAATCCGATCGACGTCACCGCCAATGCCCAGGTCGATGCCACGGCAACCGCGACCGTCACCTGCTCCGGCCTGCCGCTGCAGCTCGTCGGGGTCTGCATCGACCTCGGCCCGGGCTCCGGTGGTGCGACCGATGCGACGAGCCGCTTCATGGTCAATGGCGCCCAGCAGCTGCGCTACGGCCTTTATTCTACTGGCATGACGCCCTGGGGCTCAAGCACCTGGGCCGGTGGCGCTGCCAATCCGGTGGGCTTCAACATCACGCTTTCGCTCGGAGGAACCGGCAGCCGCTCGGAAATCATCACCGGGCGCGTCTATGGCGGCCAGCCGACCGCGGCCCCACTGGCCTATGCGAGCACCTTCACCGGCCTTGAGGCTCGCATCCGTTACGGGCTTTTGTCATTCCTGCTCGGCTGCAATCTCCTGACCAATTCGCAGACCACGACATTCACTGTGACCGCCAATGTCCCGCCGACCTGCCGGGTGACGACGAACCTGCTCGAATTCGGTTCCGCCGGCATTCTCGGCAGCGCTCGCGATGTCGCGAGCAACCTGACACCGACCTGCACCAACGGAACGGCTTACCAGGTCGGGCTGGACGGCGGCCTCGCCGGCGCAACGAACCCGGCGCAGAGGCGGATGGCGAAGGGAACGGAATTCGTCACCTACGGGCTCTACCGCGATGCCGGCCGAACGTTGCCTTTCGGCAGCACGCCGGGGGTCGATACGCTGGTCGGGACGGGCACGGGCCTGGCCCAGGCCGTCGCCATACATGGCCGCGTGCCACCGCAGACAACGCCGTCTCCCGGCCTGTACGCCGACACGGTCGTCGCCACCGTCGTGTACTAGGTGCAGCGGCTGTGTGAGCCAACCTGGGGCCAGCCAACGGCTCGGGAGGGCGCAGTCGCGCCAGGGGGCGAACGAGCGGAATCCATCCCGAGCGCAATCAAGCACTCAGGTCCAGGCATCCAACGATTTCAAGAGGTTCCGTGGTGGGTGATGTAGGGCTCGAACCTACGACCCGCTGATTAAGAGTCAGCTGCTCTACCAACTGAGCTAATCACCCATACGCCACGAAGACGTTGCCGAAGCGACGGAGCGCGTCGGCAGGCGGGCGTATAGCAACCGCCCCTGCCCCTGTCCACCTGTTTGCGACAGAAATATGCAAACTGGTCTCGCCGCCATCGGATGGCCTGTGTGCCAGACCCGGGAAAGACCTGCCGCGAGAGGTGCGGCAGGCCCTTTTTGCCGCTCTCAGGCGGCAGCGCGGCGGTTGAGCAAATGATAGAGCGCGATCGCGGCAAAGGTCGCCGTGCCGATGCCGCCGAGCTCGTAGCCGAAGATCGGCAGCTTGAGATCGCCGGCGCCGAGAATCAGTGCGGTCGCCACCGTCAGCAGGTTCTTCGGCTGGGCGAAGTCGACCTTGTTCTCGACCCAGATCCGGCCGGCGGTCGCGGCGATCAGGCCGAACACGACGACGGCGAGACCGCCCAGCACCGCGACAGGGATCGTGCCGATCACCGCGCCGAATTTCGGCGAGAAGCCGAGCAGGATGGCGATCACGCCGGCGGCGACGAAGACCAGCGTCGAATAGACTCGCGTCACCGCCATCACGCCCATGTTCTCGGCATAGGTGGTGACGCCGGTGCCGCCGCCGGAGCCGGCGATCATCGTACCGACGCCGTCGGCGAAGAAGCCGCGTCCGATCAGCCCATCGAGATTGCGCCCGGTCATCACCGAGATGCCCTTGATGTGCCCGAGATTCTCCGCGACCAGGATGATCGCGACCGGCACGATCAGCGCCATCGCCTTGGCGTCGAACACCGGCGCGACGAAGTTCGGCAGGCCGAACCAGGCGGCTGCCGCGACCTTGCCGAAATCGACCGGCGGCGCGCCGAAGCTCGTCGCCGTCGCGGCATAGAGGATATAGGCGGCGAGCCCGCCGATCAGCACCGGCAGGCGCTGCACCAGGCCGCGGCCATAGACCGCGATCAGCGCTACTGCCACGACCGTGAACAGCGCGATCCACTTGGTGTAGGGGCTGGCCGAGATCATGTTCATCGCGACCGAGGTCAGGTTGAGACCGATCGCGGCGACGACCGCACCGGTCACCACCGGCGGCAGCAGCGTCTCGATCCAGCGCGTGCCGACGCCCTGCACGATGAGGCCGATCGCGGCATAGACCGCGCCGCAGGCGATGATGCCGCCGAGCGCAACCGGCAGGTTGGCGTTGGGGCCGGTGCCGGCATAGCCGGTCGCGGCGATGACGACGCCGATGAAGGCGAAGGAGGAGCCGAGATAGCTCGGCAGCCGCCCGCCGGTGATGACGAAGAACAGCAGTGTCGCGATACCGGAGAAGAAGATCGCGACGTTGGGGTCGAAGCCCATCAGGATCGGCGCCAGCACCGTCGCGCCGAACATGGCGACGACATGCTGCAGGCCGGCGATGATCGTCTGCCCGGTCGGCAGGCGTTCGTCCGGCATGACGTCGCCGGAGGTCTTCAGCGTCCAGTTCGGAAAATAGCCAGCCATCGTCCCCGCTCCCAGCCATCGCGCGCAGGCGCACCAGGCCGGAATAGTGGCAAGAATCGGGCCTGCGCCAAGCGAGCAGCGGGCGCCGTCCACCGCAAACAGCGCGCAACGGTGCAGATCAGCGACCGACAGGCTACCGGCGGAGAAATCCGCCCGTCAGGGCGCCGCGCCAAAGGCACGGTAGCGCTCATCGGCCCGGGCATCGAGCGCGCGGGCACGGGCGAAATCGGCCGCCGCTTCGGCCGCGTCGCCGCGGCGCTGGTGCGCGACGGCGCGGCCATACCAGGCCTGGCCGAGGCGGGCGTCGAGCGAGAGCGCCCGGTCGAAATCGGCGATCGCCGCATCGGTCTGCCCGAGCGCCGTCCGCAGCGCGGCGCGTGCCACCCAGCCATCGGGGTCAGTCCGATCGGCGGCGACGGCAGCATCGAGATCGGCCAGCGCACGATCGTATTCGCGGGCATGCTGCAGCAGCAGGGCGCGGTTGAGCAGGGCCGCGGCATTGGCGGGCGCGACCGCGACGACGTCGTCATAGGCCTTCAGCGCCGCGCTCAGCTGGCCGCGCGCCGTCAGCGCCCTCGCCCGCTGGAACAGCGCCTCGATCGAGCGCGGCTCGCTGCGCAACGCCGCTTCCGCATCGGTTTGTGCCGCGGCGTAGGCACCGTCCCGGAAACTCAGCCGGGCGCGCTGCACCAGAGCCGCGGGGTTCTCCGGCTCGAGCAGCAACGCCGTGGCGAGATCAGCCCGCGCCTGTGCCTCACGCTGCGGCTGGCCGATGCCGAACTGAGCCCGGCGGATCAGGCGCGGCACGTCGAAGGCGTCGAGCGCAAGCGCCGCATCGAGCGCAGCGAGCGGGTTCGGCGGTGCCGGCAAGGCCAGGGCTGGCTGAGGCTTTGGTTGAGGCCGCAGCGCGCGATAGACGCCTTGCACCGCCTCGCGCTCCCGCTCAAAGGCGTCGCTCGCGCCCCGCAGCAGGCCGGCAAGGCGTGACGGCCAGACCTCGATCGAGCGGCCAAGCGCGGGCAGCAGCTCCTCGCGGCGTTCGAGCGCGCCTTCATGCTCCGGATCGACCGCGAGCAGCGCGCCATAGGCGGCAGCAGCCGCGCTCCGGTCGCCGCGCACCTCCTGCGCCAGCCCGAAGCCGAACAGCGTGGCACGATCCTGCGGCTTCAGCGCCAGCGTGGCGCGGTAGGCCTCCAGCGCCGGCACAGGGCGGCCGAGCGCCAGCAACGCGTCGCCGCGCATGCCATGCCAGGCTCCGGCATCATGGCCGGGCCCGGCCCGGTCGAGATCGCGCAGCGCCTGGTCGTTGCGGCCGAGCTGCAGCAGGAGCTGCGCACGATTGCGCAGCGCGTTGCCGTCGCCTGGGACGAGGGTGATGGCAAGGTCGAGGTCGCGCAGCGCCTCCTCGCGGCGGCCGACCTCGGCGAGCAGGCCGGCCCGATTGTTCAGCCCGAACGCTGCGCTCGGCTGGACCGCGAGCAGCCGATCATAGGCGGCTATCGCCTCCTCGGCCCGGCCTGTGCGCTGCAGGAGAAAAGCGCGCCGTGACAGCGAGGCCTCGTGGCGCGCATCGAGACGCAGCGCCCGCTCGTAGCTGGCGAGCGCCGGCCCTTCATGGCCGAGCGCCTCGAAGGCGCGCCCGCGTTCGAGCCAGACCTGGGCGACGGCCGGCTCCAGCCGCAAGGCACCGTCGAAGGCAGCGATCGCCTCGCGCGGCCGCGCCAGCGCAGCGAGCGAGATACCGCGGCGATAATGATAGGAGGTGACCTCCGGCTCGAGCGCAAGCGCAGCGTCGAAATCGGCCAAGGCCGCCTCGTGCTCGCCCTCGACCTGCAGGAACCGCCCCCGCGTGCCGCGCGCCCAGCTGTTGGACGGATCGAGCGCAATCGCGCCATCGAGATCCGCGCGGGCTCCGGCGACGTTGCCGGCGCGCTCGCGCAGCAGGGCACGGTCGGCCAGCAGCGTCGCGCGCCCGCCAAGGACCATCGCCCGCTCGATCAGCGCCGCGGCTTCGGCATGCCGGCCGAGCTCGGACAGGGTGTGTGCCCGGCCGCGCAAGGCAGCCAGGTGATTCGGCACCGCCTTGAGCGCGGCATCGAAATCGCGCAGGGCCTCGTTGAGGGCGTTCTCGGCTTCGGACAACCAGCCGCGGCTGGCGAGGAGGTCGGCGCGGACGGTGCGGTTGAATTCGCTGCTCAGGGCCTCATCGCAAGCGGCGCGCCGCTCCCTGCCGCCAGCCTCGGTCGCGCCCATGCAGAGCCGGACGCGCTCCTGCGTGCGCTCTGCCTGCTCCGGCACGGAGGCGGGCGCATAGGCCGCGACGGGCTGCGCGCTCAGCACGGCCAGGACGCCCATCGGCAATAGGCGCAGTAACTTCATCGAGAATGTCTCGCGTGGTCCCCCGCGCACATGAGAGCGACACCTGTTTCGCGAATCCAGGCTTTGTTCCATGCGGGAAGCAAAAAATGAGCCGGTGTGCCGCGCTGGTCACAGCGTGGCGCACCGGCTCACCGAAGTCTGAAAGCTACTCGGCCGCTTGGGCGTGCACGCGGTTGCCGCGGGCGACGAGCTTGTTGAGCGCCGCCAGATAGGCCTTGCACGAGGAGACCAGCGTGTCCGGATCGGCGCCGCGACCGGTCACGGCCGCGCCGTCATGCGAGAGACGCACGGTGACTTCCGCCTGGGCGTCGGTGCCCTCGGTGACGGCGTGGACGTCGTATAGCTCGAGCACAGCCTCATGCGGCACGATCGCCTTGACCGCATTGAACACCGCGTCGATCGGCCCGTTGCCCTCGGCCTCCTCGGCCGTCACCCGGCCATCGACATCGAGCTTCAGCATGGCGCGCTGCGGGCCGCGCGTGCCGGCGATCACCGTCAGCGAGACCAGCTTCACCCGGTCATGGGCGGTCGCGAGATTCTCGTCGACCAGCGCCTCGATATCCTCGTCGTAGACGTGTTTCTTGCGATCGGCGAGCGCCTTGAAGCGGGTGAAGGCGTCCTCCAGCTGATTGTCGCCGAGCTCGTAACCCATCTCCTTCAGCTTCGAGCGGAAGGCGGCGCGGCCGGAATGCTTGCCCATCACCAGCGAGGTCTTGGTCACGCCGACCGAGGCCGGGGTCATGATCTCGTAGGTCTGCTGATGCTTCAGCATGCCGTCCTGGTGGATGCCGCTTTCATGGGCGAAGGCGTTCCGGCCGACGATCGCCTTGTTGTACTGCACCGGGAAGGAGCAGGCGCTCGAGACCGCCTTCGAGGCGCGCATCAGATAGGTCGCGTCGATGCCAGTGTCGTAGGGCATGACGTCGCCGCGCACCCGCAGCGCCATCACGATCTCCTCCAGCGCCGCATTGCCGGCACGCTCGCCGATGCCGTTGATCGTGCACTCGACCTGGCGCGCCCCGCCCTCGACAGCCGCCAGCGAATTGGCGACGGCGAGCCCGAGATCATTGTGGCAATGCGCCGAGAAGATCGCCTTATCGGCATTCGGCACACGCTCGCGCACCGCCCTGAACATCGCGCGATACTCGTCCGGCGTGGCGTAGCCGACCGTGTCGGGCAGGTTGATCGTGGTCGCGCCGGCCTTGATCGCGGTCTCGACCGCGCGGCAGAGATAGTCGATCGGCGTGCGGGTCGCGTCCATGCCCGACCATTCGACGTCCTCGACCAGGTTGCGCGCCTGCGTCACCGTCCTGGTGATGATCTCCAGCACTTCCTCCTCGCTCTTGCGCATCTGGTACTGCAGATGGATCGGCGAGGTTGAGACGAAGGTGTGGATACGAGGCTTCGCGGCATGGCGTACCGCCTCGCCGGCACGGGCGATATCGGCGGGAATCGCGCGGGCGAGGCCGGCGACGGTCGCGCGCCTGATCCGGCCGGCGATGGCCGAGACCGCCTCGAAATCACCGTCCGAAGCGATCGGGAAGCCGGCCTCGATGATGTCGACGCCCATCGCGTCCAGCATGTCGGCGACCTCGAGCTTCTCCTCGAAGGTCATGGTCGCGCCGGGGCATTGCTCGCCGTCACGCAGCGTGGTGTCGAAAATCAGGACCCGGTCCTTGGTGGACACGGTGTTGCTGGGATTGCTCATGGTCTTGGTCCTCGGGTCAGGACGCGCCGCACATCGATTCCGGCAGGCGCGAAAGGTCTAAGGCTTGGTTCCCGTCATCCCCTGAGCGCCCAGGCACATGTGCCCGGCCGGCCCTCAGGGGCTGGTAAGAAGAAGCAGCTGACCAAGGAGCGAGGGAGCGCGCATGCCGGCCGTCCGCGCAATGGCGCGGTTCTGGCTCTCGGCATGGGTGGCGAATGCGGCCACGAACGATCCTCTCGTCGACGGAAGCTGTCTACCGGATCGCAGCCTAGGAAGGCAAGCCTCGGAGGTCTTGAACGTTCGTGCGCTGATCGGCGAGGCGCTCATCGCCTGAACTCCTCCCTTCCCCCTTGTGGGGAAGGGTATGGGGATGGGGGTGGTGCCGCCTGGTGATCGTTCTCAGAAGAAGGCAGCAGCGATAGCGCCATCAGGGTTCGCCCATCGCTCTGGCTTTGCGACCCCCACCCCTTCCCCTCCCCACAAGGGGGAGGGGTTCCCGCGCCCTTCAGCTCATCCCGCGGCACCGGCCCGCTCCTTCAGCGTGCTCGTCCCGGCGAGCGGCGCCGGCCAGACCTGCAACCGGTAGAAATCGTCGCCCTCCAGGCCGTCCTCGCTCAGCGTGTCGAGGCCGGCATAGGAGACCCGCACCCGATAGGGCCCAGGTGCGAGCGAAAACCGCGCCCGCTCCTGCGGCGAGCCTTCGGTGCAGCCGATCACCATCACCTGGCCCGAGCGCACGCTGAAGGAACACTCGTTGACCAGCTCCCATTCGCCGAAATCGGCCTCCGGCGCCGCGTCATGGACCGAGAGCACGACCGGGACATTCATGTTCCGGGCGGTCGCGATGCCGACCGAGCATTCGCCGACGGCGAGCATCCGCTCCACCGTCTCGTCGGTCCAGAACGTCCCCCAATCCTCGTCGACCGCCTCGTCCTGGAGATAGAACTGGAAGTAGTCGGCGAAGATTTCGAGCTCGATGGTGTGCAGCGGCATCATGACGGTGAGCCTTCCGTCGAATTGTGACGGGAGTAAGTGCGCTATGCCCTCGCTGCACTGGCAAGACGAGCGCAGAGCGTGGACTAACGTGACCGGCGCGACTCGGCCGGCGGTCGCGTGCATCGGAAGCCGGCCCGCCTGACCGGAGTGCCTTGCCTGTGTTGCGCTATGATCGTCCGGCCATCGGGCTCGCCATGGGCCTTTCGGGGCTCGCCGGCTTCGTCGATGCGCTCGGCTTCCTGAACATCAGCGGCTTCTTCGTCTCGTTCATGACCGGCAACACCACCCGCCTCGGCATCGAGCTGGCGGAAGGCCGCCTGGACGGCATCATGCTCGCCGGCATGATCATCCTCCTCTTCGTGCTCGGCGTGATCTGCGGTTCGCTCGTCGGCCATGTCGGCAAACGCCGGCGTCGGGCCACTGTGCTCGCTTTCGTCACACTGGCGCTGGCGCTCTCGGCCGGTCTCTACGGCGCCGGGCTGGCCATAGCAGCCGCCGGCACCCTCGCTCTGGCGATGGGCGCCGAGAACGCCGTCTTCCAGCGCGACGGCGAGGTCACGATCGGCCTGACCTATATGACCGGCACATTGGTCAAGATGGGACAGCGCCTCGCCGGCGCCCTGCTCGGCGGCTCCAAGCGCGCCTTCCTGCGCCATTTCGTGCTCTGGCTGAGCCTGCTCGTCGGCGCGTTCCTGGGCGCCTATGCGCATGGGCACGTCGGGCTGGGGGCGATCTGGCTGGCGGCCATGGCGGCGGCCGGCTTCACCATCGTCGCCTTCTTCATGCCCAGCCAGGACTGAGCGATCAGGCCCCTTCCATCGGGGACCTTTGCCTCGCGGATGGAATCGACCATGGTTCCGGTCCGACCCGCCGGAGCCCAGCCGATGCGCACCATCCTCTTCGCCACCGCCCTCGGCCTCTCCCTCGCGGCTTGCCAGACGCCGTCGGGCGGACCGCCGCCGGCGCCCTCGCCCTCGCCCGCGCAGGCGCCGACCGGAGTCACCCCGAACACCTTCCGCATGCCGACCGGCTCTGGCTGCGCCGGCGAAGTCGACCGCTTCCAGGCGGTGATGGACAACGATCTGCAAACTGGCCACACCACCAAGGGCGTCCATACCCGCGTCAGCGCGGAGATCGACACGGCCCGCAAGAGCTGTGCCGCCGGCAATGATGGCGGAGCGATCGGGCAGATTCGCGCGACGCGAACGAAGTTCGGCTATCCGTGAGCCTGTCCGCCTCTCCTTACGGGGGGAGGCTTCGCAGGGCGAGTGCCGTCAGGAGCCAAGGGAGGCGCTAGATCATGATCACCCGCCGCATCTTCGCCGCCGCGCCCCTCGCTCTGTCTGCGCTGCCCTTGCCCGCCCTCGCCGCCCCGCGCACGCTCTCCGGCACGGTCGTCTATCGCGAGCGGATTGCGCTGCCGCCGGGCGCGACGGTCGAGGTCAGCCTGCTCGACGTCTCGCTGGCCGACGCTCCGTCCCGCACCATCGCCCGCACGCGGATCGTCCCGCGCGGGCAGGTGCCGATCCCGTATCGGCTGCGCTTCAACGACGCCGTGATCCGGCCCGGCCATCGCTACGCGCTTCGCGCCGAGATCAGGGCTCGTGGCCAGCTCTGGTTCACCACGACGGAGTACCACGCCGCCCTCGTGCCGGAGGCGAGCGGCGAGATCGTCGTCCAGCGCGTCGCGCCACCGGCAGAGGTCGGCGGTCCCGCCGGCTTCTGGCGCGTCGAGAGCCTGCATGGCCGGCCGCTGCCTGCCGGCATCCGCGCCACGCTGAAGATCGAGGCGGACGGGCGCGTCTCCGCTCATAGCGGCTGCAACGGCATGGGCGGACAGGCGACCATCCGCGACGGAAATATCCGCTTCGGCCCGCTGGTCGGCACGATGATGGCTTGCCCGGAACCGCGCATGCAGGTCGAGCGCCATTTCCGCGAAGCTCTGGAGGCCACGCGGAGCTGGCGCATCGAGCGCGGCGCGCTCACCCTGCTAAGCGGGCGCGGCGCGCGTCTCGTCGTGCTGGCGCGGGAGTAGGCTTAAGCCGCCAGCCCCCGCTTCTCCAGCAGCGCGTCCGGCGTCGGCAGGCGGCCGCGGAACAGCGTATAGGCCTCGGCCGGATCGCGCGTGTCGCCGGCCGAATAGATGTAGCGCTTGAGCTTGCCGGCGACCTCGGCGGCAAAGACGTCGCCCGCCTCGATGAAGGCGTTGAAGGCGTCGGCGTCCATCACCTCCGACCAGAGATAGCTGTAATAGCCGGCCGAATAGCCGTCGCCCGAGAACACATGCGAGAAATGCGGCGTGCGGTGGCGCATGGTGATCTCGGCGGGCATGCCGATCCGGGCTAGCTCCTTCGCCTCGAAGGCGAGCGGGTCGACCTCGGTCGGCTCTTCCAGCGAATGGAAGGCGAGATCGACCAGCGCCGAGGAGGTGTATTCCACCGTGGCGAAGCCCTGGTTGAAGGTCTGCGCCCGCTTGATCTTCTCGATCAGCGCCTCGGGGATCGGCTCAGCCGTTTCGGCATGCAGGCAGAAGCGCTGCATCACCTCCTTCGTCAGGAACCAGTGCTCGTAGAGCTGCGAGGGCAGTTCGACGAAATCGCGCGAGACCGCGGTGCCGGCGAGCGAACCGTAGTGCACATCCGAGAGCAGGCCGTGTAGCGCGTGGCCGAATTCGTGGAAGAGTGTGCGGGCATCGTCGATCGAGAGCAGCGCCGGCTTGCCCTCGGCCGGCTTGGCGAAGTTGCAGACGTTGACGATGATCGGCCGGACCTCACCGTCGAAATTGCGCTGGCCGCGATAGGCGCTCATCCAGGCGCCGGAACGCTTCGAAGCGCGGGCGAAATAGTCGCCGAGGAAGAGGCCGATATGCCGGCCACTCGCGGTCTCGATCACCTCGAAGACGCGCACGTCCGGGTGGTAGCCCTTGAGTTCCGACCGTTCGGCGAATGAGAGCCCGAACAGCTTGCCGGCAGTGTCGAAGGCGGCGGCGATGATCCTGTCGAGCTGGAGATAGGGCTTCAGCACGGCCTCATCGAGCGCATAGGTCTTCTGCCGGACCTTCTCGGCATAGAAGCGCCAGTCGGACGGGCGGATCGGAGCGTTCTCGCCTTCGCTCTGGGCGAGCGCGGCGAGGTCGGCCGCTTCCTGCCCCGCACGGGCGCGCGCCGGCTTCCAGACCAACTCGAGCAGGTTGCGGACGTTCTCGGGCGTCTTCGCCATCGAATCGTCGAGCTTGAAATGGGCGAAGGTGGCAAAGCCCAGGAGCTTTGCCTTCTCGGCCCTCAAGCTCACCATCTCGGCGACGATGGCGCGGTTGTCGGTTTCGCCGCCATTCTCGCCGCGCTTGCTCCAAGCGGTGAAGGCCTGCTCGCGCAAGTCCCGCCGCGTCGAGAAGGTCAGGAAGGGCTCGATGATCGAGCGCGAAAGCGTCACCGCGTGCTTGCCATCCTGGCCGCGATCGGCGGCGGCGCGCGCCATCGCCGCGACGACGAAGGACGGCAGCCCGTCGAGATCGGCCTCGTCCTCGATGATCAGCGCATAGCTCGCCTCGTCCTTGAGCAGGTTCTGGCCGAAGCTAGTGCCGAGGCCGGCCAGCCGCTCGTTGATCGCCGCGAGCCTGGCCTTGGCCTCGCCTTCGAGCTTGGCGCCCGAGCGAATGAAGCCGCGATGCGTCCGCTCCAGCAGGCGCGATTGCTCTTCGTTCAGCCCCAGGCCCTCGCGCTGCGCGAAGACGGCATCGACGCGGGCGAAGAGCTCGTGATCCATCATGATCGCCGACCAGTGCCGCGACATCACCGGCGACATCTCGCGTTCGATCGCCTGCAGCGCCTCGTTGGTGTCGGCCCCGGCGAGATTGTAGAATACGCCGCCGAGCCGGCTCATGCCGCGCGCCGAGCGCTCCAGCGCCTCGATCGTGTTGGCGAAGTCGGGCGCGGCGGTCTCGGCCTTGATCGCCTCGATCTCGGCCCGGTGCTTCTCCAGCGCCGCCGGATAGGCCTCACGGATATGCTCGGGCGTGATCTGCGCGAACGGCGGCAGGCCGAACGGCGTCTCCCAGGCGCGCCCGAAGGGATTGTCGGCAGGCAGGTTCAGGACTTCGGACGCATCGGCCATCGGCAACCTCGATCGGTAAGGGGGTCAATCCCGCCCGAAGATATGGACGAGATAGGACGTCATGAAGGGCGGCATGTCGTAAGCCGCACAATCGGCGAGATTACGGATGATCACGATGTCGGAAAGCTCCGGCTCCGCCTGCGCTTCGATCCGCTCCAGCATCAGCGCGCGCGCCTCCTCGGCGCTCCAGGGAACCGCGACCGGGCGCATGAAGGCGACACGGCCAGGCACGATCACCGCCGTCCAGCGCTCCTCGACCAAGATCTCGTCGAGCGTGAGGCCGGTCTCCTCGCAGAGCTCGCGGGTGACGCTGCCGGCGAGATCGAGCGTGCCGTCGGGACGGACATCCTCCTCGTCCGGCGTGCCGGCGGCGAAATAGACCTTGCCGGGATTGGCGGTGTGATCGCCCATCTTGCCGAGCAGGAAGGCGCCATCGGCCGCCCTGAGCGCCGCCATGGCGAAGCCGTTGCGGATCGTCGGCTGCGGCAAGGAACCCTGAACGCCGAAATCGCGCCAGGCCAGGAATGCGGCATAGTCGGCGGCGAAATAGCCGGCCTGAAAGACGCCGCCCTCGATCGCGGCGCGATGCTGCAGCATGATCCGGCCATTGAACATCGAGGGCTTGCCGACGGTGAGCTTGGCCCAATGCGCCGTGATCTCCTTGGTGCGCTCGCGGGCGAAGCCCCAGTCGAAAGCTTCAATCCTTGCCTCGACACGGTCGAGCGCGACGATTTCGCCGTCGACGACGCCACTGCCGCTCACAGCAGCACACCTTCGCTCATCACCACGGCTCCACCGCCGATCGTCGCCGAGGCCAGAACGCCACCAGCGACCGTCAGCGTGAGCTCGATCTGCGACGGCCGCCCCATCTCGTAGCCCTGCTCGATGACGAAGCGGTGCACGCCATCGCCGGGGCGGTCGAATGCCATGATCGCGCCGGCAAAGGCGGCGACGGCCGAGCCGGTCGCCGGATCCTCGGTGACGCCGACGTCCGGCCAGAACATGCGGGCGTGGTAATGGTGTCCCGCTTCGTCCGTCTCGCGGCAATAGACGAAGGCATTGCCGTTCGCCGCCGCCGCCACCGCGCGCTCGAACGCCGCTCCTGCGACCCGCGCTTGGGCGACCGCCTCGCGACCTGAAACCGGCACCATCGTATAGGCGACGCCCGCCGAGAAGGCGCTTGGCCGATGGCCCTCGAAGCCGAGATCGGCGAGCTCAAGCCCAAGCGCTTCCGCCAGCGCCGCGTCGGCGATCGGCTGTGCGATCGTCTCCGGCAGCTTCGGCAGGGTGAAGGTGGCGTGGGCGCTGCGGGCATTGCCGAGCGCAATCGCGCAGGGCACCAGCCCGACCTTCTCCTCCAGGACAAGCCTGTCCGCAGCCCGCCCCTCGGCCGCATCGCGCAGCGCCAGCAGCACGGCGGTGCCGACAGTCGGGTGACCGGCGAAAGGCAGTTCCTGCCCGGGCGTGAAGATACGGACCGCGGCGCGATGGGCCGGGTTGGCAGGGGCTGCGACGAAGACCGTCTCCGACAGGTTGAACTCGCGGGCGATGGTCTGCATCGCCGCGGTATCCAGCCCCTCGCTGTCGAGCACGACCGCGAGCGGGTTGCCGGCATGCGGCCTGGTCGTGAACACGTCGAGCGTGACGAAGCGGCGGCTCATGCGGTTTCCTTCGGGATAGTCAGCTCGATCGTCAGCGGGCAATGATCGGAGGCCTTGGGCCGGTCCCAGCCGACGCGCGGATAGCGGTCATGGGTCAAGGCGAGCTTGGCCATCGAGCGGTCGGCCTCACGCGGATCGAGCGGCACGCGATAAGGCAGACCGCGCCGGATCGTCTGCATTGTCGGGTTCGGATTTGCCGCAGCGAGCGCCGGCGAGAGCAGGATGTGGTCGAGCGGCATATGGCTGTCGACCAGCGCTTGCCGCTCCTCCGACCAGTAGCGCCGGAAATGCGTCCAGCGCTCATGCGGCGGCAACGCCTCCATCGGGTCGACGGCGAAATCCTCGAGCAGCGGCTCGATGCCGCTGTCGCCCTCGTCGACCGGCGCCGCCAGCGGCCCGAGCCCGATCCGATAGCCGTTGAGATCGCCGAGGATCGCCCAGTTCGCCTCGCGCCAGCCCGGTCCGAACCAATCCTTGATGATCTTCCTGACCGCCAGCGCCTCGGCCCGGCGGATCGGCAAAGTCGCCTGCCTGCCATCGTCGCGGCCATTGTTCATCGACTTGAGATGGCAGCCGAACAGGGTCAGCCGGCGGTCGCCGAGATCGAGCTCGACCGCCAGGCAATCGCGGGCGAAGACCTTGTCGTTGGGCACGATGCCGAAGGCGGCGATCTCGGGCGAGAACGCCTCGGCATCGGCGAAGCTCATGCCCTTGTAGGAGCGCACCGTGACCTGCCGCGGCTGCACCAGATCGCGCCGTGCCGCAAAGCCGATATCGATATTGCGCCGGTCATTGCCGTCGATCAGCGTGAAATGGCCGTAGCGATGATCGGCGATCCGGTGGACGTAATTGGCGAAGAAGGCCTGCAGGCTGGCGAGCGAATCGACCTCCTGCAGCATCCAGATGTCGGCATTGGCCTCGGCGATGGCGAGCGCCGTCATCTGGCGCTTGTCGTCCTCGAGCGCGACCGCGAGCGAGCGCTCGACCGCATCGCGCTCGTCGGCGCGCGGGAAATGGAACAGCGACATCGCCGCCGCCGTCTCCGCCCGCCCGCCCGGCTCGAAGCGATGGCGCGTCAGCAGATTCTCGACGTTGAAAGTGCCGAGCCGCAGCTTCATGAAGCCCTCGCGGCTACTGGCTGCCGCCAATGTGAGCCCTCATCCTGAGGAGCAAGCACAGCTTGCGTCTCGAAGGATGCTCCAGAAGATTCCGGAGCCTCCTGGAGCATCCTTCGAGACGCCGCTGCGCGGCTCCTCAGGATGAGGGCTGAGGGAGTCAAAGGCACTCGTCAAACCGCCTCGGGCGCGAAGAGCTTTGAGGGCGTCACGAACTCGTCCTGTGCCGCCACCGTCAGGATCTCGCGCGAGCCGGCCTCCTTGGTCCGCTTCAGCAGGCCGTAGATCGAGGAGGCCGCCTTGCCGAGCGCGCTCGCGGCTGAGCCGTCACGCAGATAGTGGACGAAGAACAACGCGGCGATCGCGTCCCCGGCGCCGTTGATGTCGAGGTCGATCTTCGGCGTGCGCACCCGGTAGGTGCCCTGCCCGTCCGCCGCCATCATGTCGATCGCGTCGTCCGGCGTCTCGTTGGTATGCAGCGAAGTGACGAGCACGACCTTGGGCCCGGCATCGCGCAGCGCCTCGACGGCGCGATGCGCATCGGCCAGCGTCTTGACCTCGACATCGGTGAGCAATTCGAGCTCGAACTGGTTCGGCGTGACGATGTCGGCAGCCGGCACAGCCTGCTCGCGCATGAATTCGGGGATGCCCGGCCGCACGAAGACGCCGCGGCCGACATCGCCGATCACCGGATCGCAGCAATACATCGCCTTCGGGTTGGCCTCGCGCACCTTGGCCACAGCCTGGAGGATAGCGTGGCCGATATCGGCCGAGCCCATATAGCCGGAGAGCACGCCGTCGCATCTGCCGAGCACGCCGCGCTCGCCGATGCCCGCCATCAGCTCATCGATCGTGGCGCCATCGAAGACCTGCCCCTTCCAGGCGCCGTAGCCGGTGTGGTTCGAGAACTGCACGGTGTGGATCGGCCAGACCTCGACGCCGAGACGCTGCATCGGGAACACGGCCGAGGCATTACCGACATGGCCATAGGCGACATGGGACTGGATCGAGAGGATGTTCATGGGGGATAGGCCAGCCTTCGACAAAACGACGCGGCGAACCTAGCGGCTGGTGCGGCGCGCGCCAATCGAAAGCCGTGATGGAAGCGATCAGCCTCGGCGCTATGGGCTCGACAGCTTCGCCACGCCGGCGGTGTCGGTGAATTGTGTGACGCTCTTCAGCTTGCCGTCGGAGACAGTGAAGACGTCCATGATCTCGAAAGAACCGCTGCGGCCCGTCGGCTTGCATTCGACGTCGGCACGCCAGTGCAGGGTGGCCGTCTCGCCGTCGACCGTCATCGCCAGTTCCGCGATATTGCTGAAGACATACGTCGCGATCAGCCCGGCCATTTGCTCGCGGACGGCTTCGATACCGTCTGGCTGCACGAAGACTTCGGCGGCCTGCGGCCCTCCAGCGAGACGATAGCTGCACTGCGGGTGGAAATGATCCATCAGCGCATCGAGATCGCCGCGATGACGGGCGGCATAGGCATCCCGAATGAGGGTTTCGATCGCAGCACGCTCGATCATCTTGCCTCTCCTTGCGTCAACGGCACAATCTCGCGCCGCGACAACTGCAAGTCCAGCTTGCATTTGGAGTGAGCCGCCAAAAAAAATGGCGCCGCTGTGAAGCGACGCCATCATCAGCGCGACGAGCGGGCCGAACCGGATCAGGATCCGGCAGCCGCCTTCTTCGCAAACGAGTCGATGAAGGTCTTGCCGAGGTCGACATTGGAGTTCGTCAGCTCGGGGTCGAGCAGCTTGAGCGAATCGTACATGCTCTTCATCGCGTCGGCGGTCGGGATGCCGGTGCGCGAATAGCTCTCCTGCGAGTTCTTCACCGCCGTCAGGTAGAGCGGCTTGTCACCGAGATGATATTCGGGCGGGACGAGATCGGCGACATCCTCGGGCTTGGCCGTCTCCAGCCATTTCAGCGACTTCATCAGCGCGTTGACGAGCTTTTGCGTCGTGACCGGATTCTTCTCGGCGAAGTCGTTCTTGAGATAGAGCACCGCCGCCGGGTTCGAGCCGCCGAACAGCGCCTTGGTGCCGGCCTCGGTGCGGGTGTCGATCAGCGAGACGACATCGCCATCCGATTCCAGCTTCGAGGTCACGGGATCGAGATGCGAGATCAGGTCGACCTGCTTCTGCTTGATCGCCGCGACCGCGCTGGCGCCGGCGCCGACGCCGATGATCGGAGCGTCCGTCGCCTTGAGGCCCGCCTTGACCATCGCATATTGCGCGGTCAGCGCCGTCGAGGAGCCCGGCGCGGTGACGCCGATCTTGAGACCCTTGAAGTCGGCGGCCGACTTGACCTTGTCGGCGAGGTCCTTGCGCACCGCGATGGTGATCGCCGGGAAGCGCCCGAGCTCGATCACGGCGCGGATGTCCTGGCCCTTGGCCTGCATCCGGATGGTGTGCTCATAGGCGCCGGTGACGACGTCGACCGAGCCGCCGACGAGCGCCTGCAGCGACTTGGCGCCACCGCCGAAATCGTTGATCTCGACGTCGAGCCCCTGGTCCTTGAAGAAGCCCTTCTTCTCCGCGACGGTGAGCGGCAGGTAGTAGAGCAGCTGCTTGCCGCCGACGCCGAGCGTCAGCTTGGGCTTCTCGGCGTTCTGGGCGAAGGCCGGCGCGAGGCCAAGCGCAGTGCTGAAGGCGAGCGCAGCGAGCGCCGCGCGGCGAGTGAAAAACATAGGTTTCCTCCGGTTGAGCGACGACGCGCTTCGTAAAAGGCGCGATTTTGCGACGAAGATAGGCGCATTGCCGCGGGCTGGGCAAGCGCGGGGACAGGCCACGTGAACACGAATGCGAGGACCGATCGGCGCGGAAGCGACGCGAAAGATTCAAGGCTTGTTAAAGATGGCCTTTCACATTGGCTGGATGCGGGGATTTCCGACGATGCCTCGACAAGGGCTTTCGACCAGAACGGACGAAACAGGAGACGGTCATGGTGGACGCAGTAGCGGCCCGGACTGCGCCTTCCCTACGTGAGCTCCAGCAGGGCGCATCGACGTCGCGCTCGCCGCCACAAGACAGTCGAGGCACCTCGCCTGCCGTTATGGTGCCGGCAGCACCCGAGCAGGACGACGCCGTCATCCTCGACCTGTCGGAACAGGCTCGGGCCGTTCTGGCGCAGGCGAACGCTCGCGATCGAGCCGCCCCATCGGCCAACGCCGCCGATAATCTAACCGGGCTGATCCGGTTCGAAGAGCGCTTCAAGCTCATGACCGAATACACCGCGCTTCAGCAGGAACTCGCCTGGCTCAGCGATCGGACTGCAGCCTATGCGCTCGACAAGATGTTTCAGAGCGCAGCCGTCCAGCAGGGCGAAAACGGCGAGGCAGATCAACGAGCGGAGTTCGATCGCGATATGCAACGACGCGAGGAGCTGACGCCGCGTTTTGCCGAGCTGACGCGGAAGCTCGGAGCCCTGCCAGGCCAGGAGAGTTAGCGGAAGATGCGGCTCGCGTAGAGCGCGATGGCGAAACAGGCGAGCGCGACGCCGAGCAGGATCCAGCTCGTTTCGGTCGGGTTTTCGAGAGCCGCGTTCGACGGGTCTTGCGAATCATAGTGCACGTCGACCGGCGCTCCGGCCGGATAGCGTGCGACGATCTTCTGCGCGAAATTCTCCGACCCGGACACCTCCAGGCCGAGCTTCACCTGCCGGCTGTGCAGGCGATTGCCGCCGACCGTGTAGGCGAACTCGACGATCGGGATATAGCTCGTGCGCACCCTGCCATCGTCCGTCGTTCGACGCTGCTCGACGACACTGGAGACGATCTCGCCTTGCGTGACCGGCCAGGCATTGGCTCGCGCGAGATAGCGCCGGTGCCCGACGAAGAACAGCAGCGCCGCCAGTCCGAACAAGCCGGCGAACAGCATCACCGGGACATCCGCATCCGGCATGCGTGCCTTGAGAACCTCGGCTCCCTGCGTCACTGCCCAATAGAGCCCACCGCCGAGCAGCGCTGAGACGAGCAGCAGAAGGCTGCAGCCTTTCATCGCGCCCTTGGGCGGATCGCGCTCCAGCACGCAATCATCGGGATCAGCCGGGTCGTAGTAGACGGTCACCACAGCGCCGAGCGGGTAACGCACCAGCGCCTCCTCGGCATATTTGCCGCTGATGTCGCCGAGGCTGACGCGCGTGCCGCGGTACTCCTGCCCTCCGACCTTGAAGGTGTAGGCGACAGCCGGGACGTTCACGACTGTCCCGATCTCGTTGCCGGCGGGCGGGCGGCGCGTCGTCATCTGCGAATGGGTGACGTGTCCTAGCACCTGCGCCCAGCCTTTGGCGCGCCGCACCTTGAGCATCGCGTTGATCACCATCGCGGCGACCATCACCACCATCGGCGATGCGATCAGCGCGATATTGCCGAGGGTCGTCCCGGCGAAAGGCAGCCGCTCCACCCAGCTCTCCGGCAGAACTTCCACGATCACGAAGATCAGCGCGAGCGAGGCGACCACCGCCGCGATCGCCCAGACCGGCGGCTCGCCCGAAGCTTCGGCCGCCTTGGCCGGCGACGCTTTGCGCAGCCAGCTCCGGTTGGCGCGCCAGCTGTCATTGCCACTGAGATAGGCGAGGAAGATCGTCTTCAGCGTCGCGGTGTCGACTGTCTCGGCGGCATCGAACCGGGCCTTGCCCGAATGGTAGGCCAATCGGAACCGGCCGGCTCTCTCCAGCTCCGCTTCGACATAGCCATCACCGTCGGAGAGATTGATGAACCAGTCGGGATCGTCACCGCGCTGGTCGATAGCGCGAGCGATGTCCTCGGGCGTCGGATCGGTGGTGATGCGATCGTGAACGTCGAGTTCCATGAGCGCCCCCCAACATGGAAGGGCAAGGATGACGCTCGTTCGCGCTTGGAATCAAGCGAAGCTTACGTTAGGTCGCCATGGTCGAGTGCTACCTCGGAGGGGCTAGGACATGGCTTCGTCGAGAAACGAAGCGATCCCCTGACGCCGCCTGTCGACGATCAGCCTCGTCACGTCCGGGCGGGCGTAGTGACCGGCCTGGTCGAAATTCTGCCGCTCGCGCCAGACTTCGCGATGGTCTAGCTGCGCGACCAGCAGGTCTTCGCGTCCGGTGACCGGCTCCACCACCCACTCGCCGTCCGGGCCGGCTATGCAGGATCCGCCATTGGCCAGCACGTCGGGGCAACTGGCGAGCATCGCCGCCGCTGGATGATCGGCCGGAACGTCCGATCGGCGCAGCAGCCCGGAGACTGCGAGAACATAGCTGCGTCCCTCTCGCGCCAGGAAACGAGTGGTGCCTTCGGTGTTGCGCGGGTTCCCCGGCCAGAGCGCCACATGCAGGTTCTCACCCTGCGCGTAAAGCGCCGCCCGCGACAGCGGCATCCAGTTCTCGAAGCAGTTCAGCCCGCCGACCGTGAACGGCCCGACACGGTGGACCTGCAGACCATGCCCGTCTCCCGGCGCCCAACTCAGTCGCTCCTCATAGGTTGGCATCAGCTTGCGGTGGACCGAGGCGATTGTCCCGTCGGCGGCGATATGAACCCGCGAGCAGTAGATGCTGTGCCCGCCGCGATCGACCGGCCGCTCGATGATGCCGAGCATGACCGCGATGCCACCTCGCGCCGCCGCAGTGCAAACCGGTTCGAGATGGCCGGCTTCGATCTGCACGGCCTGCTCGAGATAGAGCGCATGAAGCTCCTTCTGCAGCGGCGATTCGAACCGCGCCCCGTCAGTATGCTCGATCCAGAAGGGATAACCCGGCACGAGCGCTTCACCGAAGACGACGAAACCACACCCGGCCTGTGCGGCGCGTTCGATCCAGGCAACGATCTTATCCAGCGTCCGAACCCGGTCGAGCCAGACGGGTGCAATCTGGGCAAGGCCTACGGTCAGCGAACCGGCTTCGATATCGATCATGTTGGGGACAATCCTCACTTGAGCAGCATGTGCCCCCGGGTTAGGCATGCGCCCACGATCAGTCCAATTAATCAGTCGAATAGAGTTCGATCATGTTTCCTAATGTCAGCCTGGTTCAATTGCGCTGCTTCGCCGGTGTCGTAGAGCACGGCGGCTTTACGGCGGCGGCGGACAGGCTCTGTCTGTCGCAATCGGCCGTCAGCCAGACGGTTGCGGGGCTGGAGCGGGTGCTCGCAGCGAAGCTGTTGCTGCGCGGCCGCGACACCCTGGCGCTGACGGTCGCCGGCGAAAAGGCCCTCGCCGAGGCGCGTGCGGCGCTCGCCGCGGTCTCGCGGCTGGCGAGCTGTGCCGGCCAGGCCGAGGCATTGAATGGCGTCGTGCGGATCGGTGTCGTCCAGAGCGCCGCCATCAGACTGCTTCCCGCCTGGCTGCGTCGCCTGCGCACCGAGCACCCGCGCGTCACCGTGACGCTCTACGAGGGAACCGATCCCGAGGTGACCGGCTGGGTCCAGGCTGGAATCGTCGAGATCGGCATTACCAGCCGGACCCACCCTGAACTCGCCGCTCGGCCGGTCTGTTCAGACGACTATCTCGCCGTCCTGCCAGCGAACCACCCGCTGGCGTCGCGCAGCACCGTATCGCTGAAAGCGCTCGACGGACAACGCATGCTGCTCTCAGGCGGCGGTTGCGAGACGTTGATCCAGGAATTGCTGGTGGCGGCGGCGAGCCATCCGGAAATCGTCTGCCTGGTCCGCGACAATGCCACCTTGCTCGGCATGGTGCGTGAGGGGCTCGGGCTGACCATCATGCCTGAGCTCGCCATCGACGATGCGGACGGGATAGCAACCCTGCGCCTCGAACCCGCGCTCCGCCGCACGCTGCATGCCGTGACGCTACCGACGGAAGCACTCGCCCCGGCCGCGCTCGCCTTGCTGCGGCTGATCGAAGCCGGCCACCCTGCCAAGCGGTCGGCCGCCGTGCCAGAAGCGGCAAGTGCCGATCAGCGCTAGGTCGTGGTCGTCGAGCTCTGCCCCAGCCGCCAGAATCGGCAGGCGATCGCAACCGTACTAGCTGAGACATCCTTTTGTTCACGAAACTCACGCTAACCTGCGCTTGCAGGAAGCTGTGAGGCCAACCCGTGTCTGCAATGACAAATCAGATCAGTAGCCACAGCGGAGCATCCGACTCTCACTCAAGCGGCTTATCGTACGACAATCACCAGCAACTGCTTGAAGTCGGCCCCAATCGCGTGGCTCTTACCCTAGTAACGATCGCCCTTTTTGCACTCCTTTTCCCGCTTCTGCTGGGCGTCTGGTTCATCCCTCAGTTCATGTTCTCCAGCGATGTTTCGACTTGGACGCGGGTTCTCGCCGCCGCGCATTGGTTCGTCGCGACCCTGCTTGTCCCGCTCGCGCTCGGCGTGGCCTTCACGTGTCTCATCGATGCAATGAGGCCGTCCCCCATTCTGAAGATCGATCAAGACGGCCTGTTCGATGCCCGCGCAGGAATCGCGATCGGCTGGAACTCGATCGTTCGCGCGCGGATTGGCCATCATCGATACGGCATCGCGCATGTCGCGCTGACACTTGACCGACCTCTGCTGGCTCACCGCAACCCCATGCGTCTCGGCGGTGGGTTACAGTGGCGCCGCAGATCAAACCGGCTGTGCGTGCCGCTGATGCTGCTCGATCAGAAGGCGGATGTGATCGCCGGGACGATCATGAACTTCGTCAGCGCCCACGGCGGTGATGTTTCGTCTACCCGCCTGTAAGGCGGCCCAGGAGACCTGAACGGCTGTGGTCTCCCGCTTGAGCTTTCACGTCGTGGTTGTCGAGCTCTGCCCCGGCCGCCAGACCAGCAACCGGTTCTCGACCAGCGTCACCAGTGAATCGATCAGGATGACGAAGATCGCCAGGATCAGCATGCCGGAGAACACGCCGGTGACGTCGAAGACGCTCTCGGCCTCGTGGATCTTGTAGCCGAGCCCCGCCGACGAGCCGAGATATTCGCCGACCACGGCACCGACCAACGCGAAACCGACCGAGGTGTGCAGGGAGGAGAACATCCAGGTCAGCGCCGAGGGCCAATAGACATGACGGAAGAGCTGGCGCTCGTTCATGCCGAGCATGCGGGCATTGGCCAGCACCGTCGGCGAGACCTCCTTCACGCCCTGATAGACGTTGAAGAAGACGATGAAGAACACCAGCGTGAAGCCGAGCGCCACCTTCGACCAGATGCCGAGGCCGAACCACAGCGCGAAGATCGGCGCCAGCACGACGCGCGGCAAGGCGTTCGCCGCCTTGATGTAAGGGTCGAACACCGCCGCCAGCAACGCGTTCCGGGCGAAGGCGAAGCCGAAGAACACGCCGGCCGCCGAGCCGATGACGAAGGCGAGCACCGTCTCGGTCAGCGTGATGCCGAGATGGTAGTAGATATCGGCGCCGGTGAGCTGCTTCCAGGTCCGCGCCAGCACCTCGCCGGGCGTCGAGAAGAAGAACTGCGTCGTCTTGATGTCGCCGAACAGGCTGGTGGTCGTGACGATGTGCCAGATCGCCAGAAACACGACCATGACCAGAATCTGCAGGCCGATGAGCTTGACGCGGTTCATCCGGCGATCTCCGGGCAGAAGAGCGAGAGAACCGCAACACAAGCCCTCCCCCCGCTTGCGGTGGGGAGGGTTGGGTGGGGGGCAGCGCCGCTCGGCGCTTGGTTGCAAGAATAGACGAGCCCTGCTTTCCGGCCCCCGATCCCTAGCCCTTCCCCACCGCAAGCGGGGGGAAGGGAATCGCGGCTCACCAAAGCCATGTTCATTTGGAGGTCTCCGCGACCAGTTCCTTGCCTTCGCCCATGGCGTAGGCCTTCTGCACCTCGACCCGGAGCGAGGTCCAGATGTCGCGATGGATCTCGTGGAAGGCCTTCTCCAGCCTGATCTCGGCGATGTCGCGCGGACGCGGGAGCGGCACCTTGTAATCGGCGACGATGCCGGCGGCCGGACCGGCCGACATCACGACGACCCGGTCCGAGAGCGCGATCGCCTCTTCGAGATCGTGCGTCACGAAGATCAGCGCCTTGCGGTCCTTCGACCAGAGATCGAGCAGGAGATTGCCCATGATCTGGCGGGTCTGTGCGTCGAGCGGCCCGAAGGGCTCGTCCATCAAAAGGATCTCGGGGTCGCGGATCAGCATCTGCGCCAGCGCCACGCGCTTGCGCTGGCCGCCCGACAGCATGTGCGGATAGCGCTCGACGAAGGCACGCAGGCCGACCCGCCCGAGCCAGTCGCGGGCGTGTTTGTCGGCTTGCGCATCCGAGACGCCCATCGGCTCGAGCGCGACCTTGACGTTGTCGAGCGCCGTCTTCCACGGCATCAGCGCATCCTGCTGGAAGAGATAACCGGCGCGGCGGTTGAGGCCCGAAAGCGGCTGACCGAAGATCGTGACCTTGCCCGCCGAGGGCATCAGCAGGCCGGCAGCAGCATTGAGCAAGGTCGACTTGCCGCAGCCGGTCGGCCCGACCACCGAGACGAACTCGCCCGGCGCCACCGCAAGGTCGATCTTCTTCACCGCCTGGTAGCGCTGGCCGCCCTGGAGATGGAAGGTGATGTCGATGCCGGCGAGGCTGACCGCCGGCAGTTCTGCTGCCGCGCCCGCATCGCCGGGCGGGCTGACCTTGGACTCCATGGATATCCCGTCCCCTGCCGTCGGCGCCGTCCCGGCGCGCGCGGCTTATTTCCGTTCGTCGCGAACACTAGGCAATCGTTCCGCGAAGGCAACCCGCCCGCGACACGGGGTCTCGCCAACCAGCGGGTTGTAGTAGCGAAAAGTCGACGCTTCTGCTCTATCGCTCGCGACATCGTTCGCCGCTCTCAGGAGAATTCCCGGCCCATGCCCCCGCTTGAGCAATGGATGCACGAGCTCGTCGCGTTCATGCGTGCCAACCAGTACTGGGCGGCCCCGATCGTCTTCTTCATCGCCTTCGCCGAATGCGTCGCGATCCTGTCCTGGCTGGTACCGGCAACGGTGTTCTTCACCGCCTTCGGCGCGGTTGCCGGCGCTTCGGGCCTCAATCTGATGCCGCTCTCGCTCGCGGCGGCGCTCGGCGCGGCCTCCGGCTTCTGGCTCTCCTACTGGATCGGCCTCGTCCTCGGCCCGCGCGTCGGCGATCACTGGCCGTTACGCGACAATCCCGCTTTGCTCCAGCGCGGACACGACTTCTTCGAGAAATGGGGCGTGCTCGGCGTCGCCATCGGTCATTTCTTCGGGCCGATCCGGGCGGTGATCGCGCTCGTCGCCGGCATCGTGAAAATGCCGTTCTGGCCCTTCCAGCTGGCGAACTTCGCCGCCTCCTTCGCCTGGGGCTTCGGCCTGATCTACGGCGCCGGACGCTTCTCCGAATACATGATGCAGTTCACCGGGAAATAGCCATCGCATCGGACCGAAAAGTGGGCTCCACTTTTCGGTCCGATGCGACACCAAATTCGATCGCCATTGTCGCGTCCATTAGGACGCGCGGCGATCGAGCCAATCGCGGCGAAAACCCGGCGGAAAGCACAACGCCAGCTGAACGCTCACCTCAGATCGCGTTCAGCCGCACAGGCCGAAAGTCCGGGCATCGCGTCGAGACCGGATCCTCCGGTTCACCACCGGCGCGGCGGCGCGGACGGCCCGGCATCCGCGCCCCAGCTCCACCGGGCATGACTTACAGGAGTCGAGATCATGACCATGTCTCGTTTCGCCATCGGCCTCGCTGCGCTCGCTCTCGCCGCCGGCCCGGCCCTCGCGCAGACCGCGACCCAGCCGACGACCCCGGCCAAGCCGGCCGCCCCCGTGACGACGCCTGCCGCTCCCGCAGCAAAGCCTGCTGCGCCTGCCGCCACCCAGGCCCAGGCCAAGAAGGTCAACATCAACACCGCCAGCGCCGCCGAGCTCGAGCAGCTCAAGGGCATCGGCGAGGCCCGCTCCAAGAAGATCGTCGAAGAGCGCGCCAAAGCGAAGTTCAAGAACTTCGACGATCTGGTGAAGCGCAGCGTGCTGCCCTCGAATGTCGAGGCCGACATCAAGGACCACGTCACCTTCTGACCCCGATCAAACTAGACGAGCCGGCCGCTTCGCGCGGCCGGCTCTTTCGTTTTCGAACCGTCATTGCGAGGAGCGCAGCGACGAAGCAATCCAGGGGATGTAGAGCACGGCCGCTTCTGGGTTGCTTCGCTACGCTCGCAATGACGACCCCTGTTATCCAGCTCGCTCGAAAAGCGCTCTAGCCTTCGCTTCCCTGCCCCTGCGAGGCATCCGCCTCGCGCAGCGCCTGGGCGCAGTCGTCGCAGCAGACCTCGACGGTATTGCCGCCGACCGTGACCTTGATCGGGTTCTCGTCGAGCTCGCAATCGCAGGCGGCACAAGTTCCACTCATGGCATTCCTCCGTCTCAGGGCCGCTCATTCGGCCGCCCTGAGAAAGACCACCCGGCTGCTTACGGCGCTGTCGGATTCTTTAGCGATCCGCTCCGGGCGGGCCGGTGCTCCCGCGCTCAGGCCGCGCAGGACCTGGTCGACGCTTTCGCCGCCCGCGAGGCCACGCCGCTCTTCGACGCGCAGCGAGATGATCCCGGTCGGGTCCCCAAAAAAGGGAGCAGCCGTCGCGTCGCGCAGATCGCTGTCGCGTAAACCGAGATCTCGCAGGTCGCGCTCGGTCATATCGCAGAGAGTGCGATAATCGCGGCGCGACTGCAGCCAGCGATCGATCGCGCCGAGAATCCGGCCGAGCCCGTCGACCATTGCGAGCACGGGCTTGGCCGATCCGATGATGAAGCTGATCATGTCCTGTCTCCGTCGTTGTGATGACGAACGGACACCCATGTCCTGTCTCCGTCGTCATGATGACGAACAGGACACCCATGGGCCGACAGCCGCTGTCAGAATCTTTCGCGATCACTGACAGCTTGTGTCAGCGGAGATTGAGCGAGCGCTGGAACTCCGCCGGCGTGCGGCCATAGGCCTGACGGAAGGCGGCGCTGAAATGGCTGTGGCTGGAGAAACCCAGCTCGAGGCCGAGCTGGGTCAGGTCGTCGTAATCACCGAGCAGATCGAGCGCCCGAGCCAGCCGCAGGCGCAGCTGGTAGCGATAGAGCGGCACGGCCTCGACCTGGGCGAAGACCTGCGTGAGATAAACTGGCGAGACCCCGACCTCGCGCGCGATCTCGGCCAGCGTCCAGCGCCTGGCGAGGTCGGAGGCCATCACCAGCTTCGCCCGGTCGACCAGCTTGCGGCGCCCAATCGACGCACCGGCCGCATGCGAGGTGCGTTCGCCCAGCGCCCTCCGTACCAGGGTCAGCGCCAGCGTCTCCGCCTCGAGCGGCTCGGCGACGCCGCGCTGCAGGCTGTGCCGTAGCAAGGCGACGAGCACTTGCGCGCGCGGATCGGTTCGACGGTGCAGCGTCAGGAAAGAGGTCGAGCCCTTCCGCAGCAGCTCGGCCGGCACAAGCTCGTGGAGAGCGTCCTCGCCGAAACGTAGGTCGAGGCAGGCATCGCCACCCGCGACTGGGTGGCTGACCTGATAGCCTTCATGCGGGTTGAAGAACAGGACCTGGTTGCTCTCCGCGACGACATCCTCCCGCCCGACATGGCGCACGAAGACGCCGCGATACGGGAAGACCAGGTGGGTCGCGTGAGCGCATTCCGTGCCGCTGCGATGCCGGCACTCGCCGGAACAGACGACATCGCGCACCAGCACGATCTCGCTGTCGAGGAGCCTGTTCACCAAGAATTGCGACATGCCTGCCTTTCGCAGCGTCGGTTGACGCCGCGGAGAATTACAGCAGGCCGAGCACAACCATTGTCAGCAGGGCGAACGAAGCGCCCAGCGCCAGATACGCGATCTTGAACTGAAAACCCTGGGACGCATGCATCGATCGGATCGGTGTCATCGTCGCCTCCATCTGTTCAGCCTGGTCTGTTTCGTCGTCGAGTTCTTTCGTCGTGGCCAGGTCGCGGTGGGCTCAATAGGCCCACATTTCAGCGACGCCCCAACCGAGGATCGCGAGGGCAAGGCCAGCCACCAGAACGACCAGCACGGGCCGGTCGAGGAAGCCCTGCCTCGCCTCCACCGGGGTCTCGACCGCCGGATCGGCGTCGGAGTGGACGTCCGCCCGCATCGGCGGGATCGGCTGGCCACCCTTCTCGGGAATGCGCGCCTCGCGCTCCTTCACGTCGTCTTGCATCGCCGCCTCCATTGGCTGGCTTCGGAATCGTATCAGCCGCTGGCCGCGCGCATCAGGATGCTCGCCAGCAAGGTGACCGCTAGAAAACCACCCAGCAGCAGGACGGGGAGCTGATCCTCCCATGAGCCCGTCTTTGCGACATCGGCGAGCCCGTGACGGGCATGGCGCTGATGCAGCCGCTCGATCGCTCTCTGCCTCTGTTCGTCTTCGCGGGTCATCGCACGCTCCTGCAGATATCGACTGGAGCATAAACGCCCGCCACGGGGCGCGGTTCCAATGGCGACCTCCGACAACGCGGAACGGGCGCCCTGCCGGGCGCCCGTTCCGTTGATTGTCAAGCAGTTGAGAGCGATTCCGGAATCAGCCTCGCAGCGCGATGAAGCAGCCTACGAAGTCCGGTGCTTGCGTCAGTTCTTGGTCTTGTCGACCAGCGCCTTGGCCTTGATCCAGGGCATCATGTCGCGCAGCTTGGCGCCGACCTCCTCGATCGGGTGGGCGGCGTAGCGAGCGCGGGTCGCCTTGAACGAGGTCTGGTTGACCTTGTTCTCCAGCATCCAGTCGCGGGTGAACTTGCCCGACTGGATGTCGGTCAGGACGCGCTTCATCTCGGCCTTGGTCTCGGTCGTGATGATCCGCGGGCCGGTGACGTACTCGCCATATTCGGCCGTGTTCGAGATCGAGTAGTTCATGTTGGCGATGCCGCCCTCGTAGATCAGGTCCACGATCAGCTTCACCTCGTGCAGGCACTCGAAATAGGCCATTTCGGGGGCGTAGCCGGCCTCGGTCAGCGTCTCGTAGCCGGCCTTGATCAGCTCGACCAGGCCGCCGCAGAGCACGACCTGCTCGCCGAACAGGTCGGTCTCGCACTCTTCCTTGAAGGTGGTCTCGATGATGCCGGCGCGGCCGCCGCCATTGGCCGAGGCGTAGGAGAGGCCGAGGTCATGGGCGTTGCCGGTGGCGTCCTGGTGGATCGCGATCAGGGTCGGCACGCCGCCGCCGCGCTGATACTCGGAACGGACGGTGTGGCCGGGTCCCTTCGGCGCAACCATCAGCACGTCGAGGTCCTTGCGCGGCTCGATCAGGTTGAAATGGACGTTGAGGCCGTGCGCGAACAGAAGGGCGGCGCCCTCCTTCATGTTGCCGTGCAGCTCGTCACGATAGATGTCGCCCTGCAGCTCGTCCGGGGTCAGCATCATCATGATGTCGGAGACCTTGGCGGCCTCGGACGGGGTCATGACCTTGAAGCCGGCCTCCTCGGCCTTCTTGCGGGTGGCCGAGCCGGCCTTCAGGGCGATGATGACGTCCTTGACGCCGGAATCGCGCAGGTTGAGCGCGTGGGCATGGCCCTGCGAGCCATAGCCGACGATGCAGACCTTCTTGCCCTTGATCAGATTGATGTCGGCGTCGCGATCGTAATAAACGCGCATTGGAGGCGTCCTTCCTTGGGTTGGTCTCTTGGCTTCAGGCTTTCGGTACGGCGCCCTGCCGTCCGTGAAGTGCGAGGAACTGGTCGGTGGCGCGCGCCGCGTCGCGCTGGATCTCGGCCCGTCCATTAGCGAACGCATCGCCCAGCAGCAGCCTGATCTGCACGTCGCGGCCTACCAGGCCGAAGAAGGTGCGGAACGCCGTCTCGGCGTCGTCGAAGCTGAGGAGCCCCGCCGCGCGGCCGGCCTCCAGGACCGGCTTCAGCCGCTCGCCGATGGCGAAACGCCCGTTCGCCAGCACGATCCCGCCGAGATTGCTCTTGCCCGAGGCGGCATGGCCGATGGCGGCGCGATTGAGCGCGATCGAGGTCTGGCTCGTGATCACGGTCAGCCAGTTCTCGGCGAAATCCCGCAGGCTCTTGCGCAGCGTCGCTGCGTCGAGCGCCTGGCGGTCGTAATTATCGGCACGGACCCTGGACGCCTGCCATTGCACGGTCGCGGTCAGCAGCCCGTCGCGGTCGCCGAACCATTTGTACAGCGTCTCCTTCGAGCAGCTGGCGCGGCGGGCGACGGCCGTCATGGTGAGTTGGTCGCCCTGCTCCACCATCAACGCCAGCACGGCGTCGAGCACGGCCTGCTGCCGCTCGCTCAGCGCCTCACCTTGGCTATGGGTTGCGGGTTCGCTCATCGATCCGAGAGTACCGTACGTTACGGTTCCGGCATCTACCGCACGGCTTGCCGGGGCGCAAGGGTACGCGGGAGAAAATTCATCGCCTGCGCGCCGTCACGGCACCTATATCTTCCCCCGAGAGAAGTGCCCGATCCGGAGCATACGATGAGACAGCCTACCCCGCCCGCCGCCACCGAAGTCCTCGCCTTCTGGCGCGCGGCCGGCCCGGACAAATGGTTCGCCAAGGACGATGCTTTCGACGCTGAGATTTCCAGTCGCTTCCGGCCACTGGTCGCCGCGGCCGCACGCGGCGAGCTCTCCGATTGGGAAGAGACGCCGGAGGGTGTCTACGCGCTGCTGATCCTGCTCGACCAGTTCCCGCGCAATCTCCATCGCGGTTCGGCTCACGCCTTCGCGGCCGACGGGCTCGCCCGTGAGGTCGCCGGCCGCGCGATCGCGCGAGGCTTCGACGAGGCCTTCGACAACCCGGAGCGCCGCTTCCTCTACATGCCGTTCATGCACTCCGAGGATCTCGCCGACCAGGAGCGCTGCGTCGCCTTGAGCGAAGCCTCAGGCGACGACGACTCGACCAAATGGGCGATCGTCCACCGCGACATCATCCGCGATTTCGGCCGCTTCCCCCACCGCAATACGGTACTGGGTCGCGAGACCACGGATGAAGAGCGCCGCTTCCTCGACGATGGCGGCTTCACAGGCTGAAGGCGGCCACGCCAATCAGCCGCCGATCGCCTTACGGTGAGCCTCGGCCAATTCGGCCATGCTCTTGAAGTGGAAGTCGACATTCGGCCGGTTCGCCGGGATCTGCGTCGCGCCGCTGCCCGTCATGCCGAAGCGCCGGTCGATCCAGGCACGCGCCAGCCCGGCCCGCTCCGCCGGGACATGGTCATGGAAGAGGCTTTGCGCGGTGTGCAGGACGTCGCCTGCTTTGAGATCGAGATCGGCCTCCAGATGCGCCAGCAGATAGGCGAAGTTGCGCGGGTCGGGCTTGTAGGAGCCGATATCCTCGGCGGTGTAGATCGCGTCGAAGGTGACGCCGAGCTTGCGGTTGCTGGCCGCGAAGCTCGTGCGATCGACATTGGAGAGGATCACCAGCCTGTAATGCCGCTTGAGATAGGCGAGCGCCTCTGCGGAATCCGGAAAGGCCGGCCAGTCTGGCACGGAGCCGCCGAAGCGCTCGTTCAGATCGGCATGGATGTGGACGCCAAGATCCTTGGCGAGGCGGGCATGAACGGCAGCCAGAAGCGTCGAATAGCGCAGCGATGGCCCCGCCTCTTCCATCTCGGTCTCGATCCGGGCGAACTGCGCCAGCGCGTCCTCGCGATCGAGATCAAGCCGGCCGGCGCTCAGCAGTGGCTGCAGCGCGTTCCAGATCCCGGTCTCCCAATCGATCAGCGTGCCGTAGCAGTCGAAGGTCAGGACCTTGAAATCGGTGAGTTTCATCGGGGAGAGCCTCATGAATGGCGGGATCACGTGCCCCGACCATAGCGAGCGCCCGCAAAGCCGTGATGAGGCGAACCTCCGAACGACTTGACCGAAGCTACGCTTCTCCCTGAGAGCTAACTATACGCGAGTCGTCCCGGGCGACCGCAGGGAAGACCCGGGACCCATTCCGGAACCCTTCCGATAGAGGTTCAGGAATGGATCCCGGATCGGCGCCGCTGACGCGGCTTGTCCGGGATGACCTCGTATTGATAGCAATCTGCCCTTCAGCCACCGCTCCGGCTCGCGGCGCGGAACTCGGACGGAGTCAGGCCGAAGCGCCGCTTGAACTGCCGGTTGAAGGACGAGGCGTTCTGATAGCCGACGCCATAGGCGATCTCGGAGACCGGCAGCGCTGTCCTGGCCAGCTTGTCGGCGGCCTCGTCGAACAAGCGGCCGAGCTGTGATTGCTTCGGCGACTGCCCGGTCGTCGCCCGGTACAGGGCATGGAATCGGCTCTGGCCGAGGCCGACCGACCTGGCCATCTCGGCGACGCTTCCGGCTGGCGCATCGCGGGTGACATCGAGGACGCGGCTTTCCGAGCGCGACAAGGGCCGGGGCAGCGCGTTCGGCTCGACCAGCTGCAGTCCTGCCAGCGCCAGGCGCGCGGCATCACTTGCCCGGCAGGCGCCAGCTTCGACCTCGGCGCCGAGCTGGCGGAACATCCGCCACAGCCAGGGCTCGACCCGCGTCAGCGACGGCAGGGCATCGCGCAGCAGGGCCGGAACCGCCTCGCCGGCAAAGGCCGACGCCTCCACGTCGAGGATGAGCATGCTGCAGTCGCGGCTCGGTTCGAAATCGTGCTCGTGATCGCGCGGGATGATGGCGACGCAATGGCTGGAGACGACGCTGCGATGCCCCTCGATATCGAGCCGCATCGCGCCGCGCATCGGCAGCAGGATCTGGCTGTAGTCGTGGCGGTGGCGGTCGCCGCCGCGATAGCTGCGGATTTCAAGATGGATCGACATCGCCCGCTCACGCGCAAGGGATCATGCCGCGCATTTGCCGCCGATTACCGCAGGCGATCAAGAGCCGCGGCTCAGCCGCCCGCCATCTGCTGCGCCGCGATCCGCTGCAGGAAGATCGCCACCACCGTCAGCACGAAGCCGGCCCACCAGAGCGGCGAGCGCAGGCTCTTGCCCGAGCCGAGCGGCTCGGCTTCCGTCTGGCCGCGAAGCCGTTGCATGATCGGCCAGGCGAAGCAGGCGAAGCCGATGGCGCCGAGGCCGAGCGAAAGCAGATTGACGGTCTCGGCGTTCATGGGGCGTCTCGCATCGCAATCATACCCATGAACGCGACGACTCGCTCCCTGACGCGCACGGTAATATCGTCTGGCAGGCGTCCGATGAAGCGAAAATGACGGCGCTGGTGATCGACCATGCGCGCCTGATCGGCCAGGACCGCCCCGCTCACCACACAGCCGGAAGGTATCTGCACTTTTGTAGGCCAGGGTTCGACATTGGATGTGATCGGGCAAATCAGGGTTCGCGAGGACACACGATGCAGCGCCTCACTGGACAGCACCAGTGCCGGCCGGCGCCCTGCCTGTTCCGAGCCGACGACCGGATCGAATTCGACCCAGAAGACATCCCCTGCCTCAGGATTTCTTGGGACGGGGGTTGTAGTCGTCATAGATCACTTCGGATCCGACATCGGGGCCCCAGTCGACCGTATCGTCCGGCGCGTTCTCCGGCCCTAGCCTCTTAATCTCGGAGACAATCCAGTCGAGCGTGACTGGCCTTGGTTCAGGCAAGGGCGCGCGCTCGGACTCCACCGGCACGAGTTTCACCGCGCCGCCGTCGACCGTGACATCGAGCGTCATGCCCTGTGCCAGGCCGAGCTCCTTCACCACCGTTTTCGGCAGGCGCACCGCGGTGCTGTTGCCCCATTTCGAGACCTGGACCTTCATGCCAGCCTCCTTCGGATATCCATATAGAGGCCGCTCGGATATCCGGCAACAGCGGGCAACCCGGTCCGCATGCCTGACCTCCTCGGACGCGCTTAGAGTCCGGCTCTGGTCGAGGGCCTTTCGGCAACTGCCTCGACGGGATCAGGCTCCTCCAACCCCAGCCGTCGCAGCAGATCGCCGATCAGCCCCGAGACCAGCAACGCCAGCATCCGGTCGATGCCCGGCAAGCGCGCCAGCGGCAGAACCATCCGGTCGCGGATCAGCGGCAGTAGAGCGCTGTCGCGCTACTCAAAGCCTTTGGCTCGCATGGCTGCAACTGCTGATGGCGAGGCGATGAATTCCATCAGCCCCTTGGCCTCGGCGACCCGTGGCGTTCCTTGCATGACCCCCGCGGCGAAGTGCAGGTAATTCTGGACCTCGGTGGGCAGCGGCCCGACCAGATCGACCCCAGGGGATGCCAAAATGACGGTAATCTGCGAGAGCCCAAGTTCCACCTCACCGGATGCAACCGCTGCCTCGGCTCCGCTTGGGCCGAAATGCTTTGTTTTCGGCTTCAAGTCCGCGGCGATCCCAAGGCGCTCGAACAACTGGGACAAGTAGATACCGCCCGGAGCTCCGCTGGCTGGGTCGATATAGGCGACGGACTTCGATGCGACTAGCGCTCGCTTGAAACTGTCGACCGACCCAATATCCGGCTTCGATACACCCTTACGCGACAGAACGCCCATCCCGACCTTCGCGACGTCACGCGCCGTTCCCACCTCGAGCTTGTTCTGCTGCTGCAATCTTGTGAGAGCGTCCGGGGTCATGATGACAAGATCTGCCGCATCGCTCGCCTGCAAACGATCTAATAGCTGTGGCGGCGTGCCATAGGTGATGGTGACCTTGTGTCCTGAGGACTGCTCGTATTGCGGCACCAACTCGGACAGGGCGCTGCGTAGCGGCGGTAGGCTTAGGACGCGAATCTCGGCTGCCTCCGCGATGCGCGGGACGATGAACAGCGCCATGCCAATAAAGGCGGCCGAAACCCGATGCATCTTGCTCTCCAGGCTACGACTTCACGAAGCGGAATATCCACGATCTACGTGCCAGAAGCGGATGCACCAAAAAGCAATGTTAGCTCAAACCGCTCATCTTGTCTCGCAGCGACGAAGCGAGCTTCAGATGCAGCAGCTGACGGTTGCGGCGGGGCGGACGGCGGCGAGGAGATTGGTGGCGAAGCGGTCGTAGCATGTTGCGACCCGGCGGAAGTCCTTCAGCCGACAGCCGCAGCTCCGGAATCCATCGAAGAGTGTCGCGCTTTACGATGGATTCCGGCGCTCCGGCCGGAATGACGAAGGGTTTCCGCAATCAACTACATCGCCTCCGGGCCGCGGCTCATCGCCGCGATACCGGTGCGCGAGACCTCGGTGAGCCCGACCACCGTCATCAGCTTGATGAAGCGCTCGACCTCTTCGGTCGCCCCGGTGAGCTCGAAGACGAAGGAGGTCAGCGTCGCATCAAGCGTGCGCGCGCCAAAGGCGGCGGCGAGCCGCATCGCCTCGACGCGATGGTCGCCCTTGCCGACGACCTTGAGCAGGCAGAGCTCGCGCTCCAGCGCCTCGCCCTGCAGGGTCAGGTCGACGACGCGGTGGACCGGCACCAGCCGGTCGAGATGCGCCTTGATCTGGTCGATGACATTGGCGGTGCCCGAGGTGACGACAGTGATGCGGGAGAGGTGCTTCTCGTGCTCGGTCTCCGAGACGGTGAGACTCTCGATGTTGTAGCCGCGGCCGGAGAACAGCCCAGCGATGCGGGCGAGAACGCCCGGCTCGTTGTCGACGATCACCGCCAGGGTGTGGCGGGCGATCGGCTGGGCTGTCGGGGCGCTCGGATAGTGCGTCGTGTTCATCGCTGGGCCTTGCTGCGGCTGAGATTTGGGCGGAAATCGGTCAGGACGGGTTCGTCGACCTCGTCCTCGGATACGATCCAGGGCTCGGCCAGCGCGGCCTCGCGCCAGGCCTGGAAGCCGGGCGTGCCCTGTACGGTCTCGACATAGGCGGCGCTGACAGGATCGAGCGCGACCGAATAGGTGGTGAAGCGGCTGGCCACCGGCGCGAACATCGCGTCGGCCGCGCTGAACTCGCCGAACAGGAACGGGCCGCCGGCGCCGAAGCGCTGCCTTGCATCGCGCCAGATCTCGCCGATGCGGGCGATATCGGCCGCCACCGCCGGGCCGCGATCGCGCGCCGGGTGCACCCAGGCGAGGTTCATCGGGCAGGCGCCGCGCAGGGCGGTGAAGCTGGAGTGCATTTCCGCCGAAATCGACCGCGCCAGGGCCCGCGCCGCCGGATCGCGCGGCCAGATCGGCAGCTCGGGATGCGTCTCGGCGAGATATTCGATGATGGCGATCGAATCCCAGACCGCGATCACGCCGTCGACCAGCGACGGAACCTTGCGGGCGGGCGTGTACTCGGCAACGGCGCGCTTCCAGTCCGGATCGTCCATGGTCGGCCCGAAGGGGATCAGGATCTCCTGGAAGGGGATGCCGAACTCACTCAGCACCAGCCAGGGCCGCAGCGACCAGGAGGAATGGGTCTTGTTGGCGATGATCAGCTTCATGGCGCGCTCCATCCGTCGAAGGGAGCGCGGACGCTATCGGCACGCCCCGCGACGATCCCGCGCCTTTTCGTGATCTCACTCATGACGTCAGGCAATCGGCAGGTCACGCCGCCTGCTCCATCGCCAGCGTGAAGTCGAGCGCCGCCTCGACATGCAGCGCAGTGGTGTCGAAAACCGGCAGCTCGAAATCCGTCTGCGAGAGCAGGAGCCCGATCTCGGTACAGCCGAGGATGACGCCGTCGGCGCCCTCCTCCCGCGCCGCCCTGGCGACGATCTCGCGATAGCGCGCCTTGGAGGCCGCCTCGACGCGGCCCTGGCAGAGCTCCTCATAGATGATGCGGTGGACGTCTGCCCGTTCCGCCTCGTCCGGCACCAGCGCCTCGACGCCGAAGGCGCCGAGCCGGTCGCGATAGAAGCGCTGCTCCATGGTGAAGCGCGTCGCCAGCAGCAGCGGCCGACGGCTCGCACTCTTGCGGATCGCCTTGGCGGTGACGTCGGCGAGATGCAGGAAGGGCAGGTTCGTCGCCTGGGTGATGTGGTCGGCGAGCTTGTGCATGGTGTTGGTGGCCAGAACGATGCAGACCGCCCCGCCCTGCTCGAGCCGACGCGCACTCGCCGCCATCGCCGCCCCCGCACGGTCCCAGTCACCCTTCGCCTGCATCTCGGCGATCGACGAGAAGTCGACCGAGTGCAGCAGGACATCGGCCGAGTGCAGCCCGCCCTGGCGCGCCCGCACGCCCTCGTTCAGCAGCCGGTAATAGACCGCCGTCGATTCCCAGCTCATTCCGCCGATCAGGCCGATGGTCGCCATGTGATCCCCCAACTCATTACCGCCGGGTCATCCCGGGCGAGCGCTGCTCGACCCGGGATCCATTCCTGAACGGTTCCGGCATGGATCCCGGATCAGCGCCGCTTCGCGGCTTGTCCGGGATGACGCGTACCAGGCTTGGGCTCAAACGAGCTGCTTGCCCTTGGCGTCGATGATCTCGCCGGTATCGCCTTCGAAATCGGGCAGGATCATCTCGTTATGCGCCTTGCCCGACGGGATCATCGGGAAGCAGTTCTCTTCCTTCGCCACCAGGCAGTCGAAGATCACCGGTCCGGGCGTCTCGATCATCTGCATGATCGCAGCATCGAGATCGGCAGGATCAGAGCAGCGGATGCCGTGCCCGCCATAGGCCTCCGCCAGCTTGACGAAGTCCGGCAGCGAGGCCGAGTAGCTCTCCGAATAGCGCCCGCCATGCAGCAGTTCCTGCCACTGGCGCACCATGCCCATGTACTCGTTGTTGAGGATGAAGACCTTGACCGGCAGCCGGTACTGCACCGCCGTCGACATCTCCTGCATGTTCATCAGGATCGAAGCCTCGCCGGCAACGTCGATGACGAGCGCGTCGCGGTGCTTCATCTGCACGCCGATCGCCGCCGGCAGGCCGTAGCCCATGGTGCCGAGCCCACCCGAGGTCATCCAGCGGTTCGGCTCCTGGAAGCGCAGGTATTGCGCCGCCCACATCTGGTGCTGGCCTACTTCGGTGGTGAAGTAGGTGTTGCGGTCCTTGGTCAACTCGTAGAGCCGCTCGATCGCATATTGCGGCTTGATCACCGAGCCGGACTGCTTGTAGCCGAGGCTGTTCCGCGCCCGCCAGCCGTCGATCTGCGTCCACCAGGCGGTGAGCGCGGTCTTGTCTATCTGCGGCGAGGTCTCGCGCCAGATCCGGACCATGTCTTCGAGCACATGGGCGCAGTCGCCGATGATGCCGATATCGACCTTGACGTTCTTGTTGATCGAGGACGGATCGATGTCGATGTGGATCTTCTTCGAGCGCGGTGAGAAGGCGTCGAGCCGGCCGGTGATGCGGTCGTCGAAGCGCGCGCCGATATTGATCATGACGTCGCAGTCATGCATGGCGAGGTTGGCCTCGTAGGTGCCGTGCATGCCGAGCATGCCGAGCCACTGCCTGTCGGCGGCCGGGAAGGCGCCCAGCCCCATCAGCGTCGAGGTCACCGGATAGCCGGTCAGCCGCGCCAGTTCCCGCAGCAGCGCCGAGGCGTGCGGGCCGGCATTGATGACGCCGCCGCCGGTGTAGAACACCGGCTTCTTCGCCTTGGCGATGAGCTCGACCGCGGCCTTGATCTTGTTCAGGTCACCCTTGACCACCGGCCGATAGGTCTTGTGCTGGTTGTCACGCGGGCGGCTATAGGCGCCGGTCGCGAACTGGATGTCCTTGGGCACGTCGATCACGACCGGGCCCGGCCGGCCATTGGCGGCAACGTAGAAGGCCTCGTGCAGGATGCGCGGCAGGTCGGCTATGCTCTTCACCAGATAGTTGTGCTTGGTGCATGAGCGGGTGATGCCGACCGTGTCGCATTCCTGGAAGGCGTCAGAGCCGATCAGATGCGTCGGAACCTGGCCGGTGATGACGACGAGCGGGATCGAGTCGAGCAGCGCATCGGTCAGGCCGGTGACCGCATTGGTCGCGCCAGGGCCGGAGGTGACGAGCACGCAGCCGACCTTGCCCGGCGCCGAACGGGCATAGCCCTCGGCGGCATGGACAGCGCCCTGCTCGTGGCGGACGAGCACGTGCTTGACCCTGTCCTGCTGGAAGATCGCGTCATAGATCGGCAGTACGGCGCCGCCGGGATAGCCGAAGAGATGCTCCACACCCTGGTCCTGGAGGGCGCGAACGACCATCTCGGCACCGGTCATCATCTCGCTCATAACGGTCTCCTACGGAGGTCTTGGTCAGTTTCGATCGGAAAAAGGCAATAAAAAAGGCCCTCGGAGGGGCCTGGGCGTGCGCTGGCGTCGGGGACGCCCGGTTGTTAAACCGGCCCCTACCAGCGCACCTGTACGATAATAAGCTTGCGCATGTCGCAGCCCTGTCGAAACGAAAGTTGCCGGACGCTAGCCGAGCAACGCCGCATGGTCAAGCGGGATCAGAGCCGGCGCACGACGATCACTTGAAGGCTGCGCACTCTCGGTACGAAGCCGCGACCTGTCCTCTCCCCCCTTGTGGGGGAGAGTTAGAGAGGGGGGTTATGCCACCCTCGACATGGGCCCAACTTGGCGCGGAGAGGACTGCGGATGCGATCCCCCCTCCCAACCCTCCCCCACAAGGGGGGAGGGCTCCCGCGCCCTACAGACGAAGGCAGCTCCCAGGCGAAGCGAATAGCTCAGTCCGCATTTGGAGCGCGACAAGCCGCGAGCGCCACGCCGAGCGCAGCCTCCGGCGCAGCCGCCGTCCAGCCTTCCATCTGATGGCGGAACCAGGTCATCTGCCGCTTGGCGTAGGCCCGGGTATCGGCCTTGCCGCGTACCACTGCCTCGTCCAGCGAAAGCCCGCCGTCGAGATAGGCGATCAGCCCCGGCACACCATGGGCGCGCATCACCGGCAGCAGCGGGTCGAGCCGGCGCTCGCGCAAGGCCGCGACTTCGGCGAGCGCACCCTGAGCCATCATCGCATCGAGACGCTCATCGATCCGGGCACGGACCAGCTCCCGCTCCGGCGCGAGGAAAAGCTTGAGCAGCTCTCGCCCCGCCAGTGGTCCCGGTCGCCGCGCCCCCTGGAAGCTCGCCAGCGAGCGGCCGGTCGCCTGCAATACCTCCAGCGCCCGCATCACTCGCAGGCGATCGCTCGGCCGCAGGCGCGCCGCCATCCCCGGATCCTTGCCGGCGAGTTCGGCATGCAGCGCGCCGGTCTCGCGCTCCGCCGCCCAGGCCCGGAACGCGGTCCGAACCTCCTCCGGCACGGGCGGAATCTCCGAGAGCCCCTCGGTCAGCGCCTTGAAGTAGAGCCCGGTGCCGCCAACCAGCACAGGCAAGGCGCCCTGCCCCGTCAGTTCCTGCAGCAGCGTCGTGACCTCGGCCGCATAGGCCGCAGCAGAATGGTTCACGGCGCCGTCGATGTGACCATAGAGCCGGTGCGGCACCTCGCCCATCTCCGCCAGCGTCGGCCGCGCCGTGATTATCGAGAGATCGCGGTAGACCTGCATCGAGTCGGCATTGACCACGACGCCGCCGAAACGCTGCGCCAGCGTGACCGCCAGCGCCGACTTGCCGCTCGCGGTCGGACCTGCGATGAGCACCGCGCTGTATTTCACTTCGCTTCCGGCTCCCTCATGACGCTCGTCGCCACCTTCGTCTCCGCCCATGGTCAGGCCCTGCTGGGCGATGCGCTGCTCGCCCGCCTGCGCGCCGCCTCGCCCGCCCCGGCCCGGATCGAGCGGCTCGACGGCGAGGTCGCGGCCGACCTCTTCGCGGAAGCAGGCGATGCGCGCAAGCTCGAAGCGGCGCTGCGCCCCGCGCTCGACGGCGCACCCGTCGACATCATCGTCCAGTCTGCGCAAACGCGCCGCAAGCGCCTGTTCCTCGCCGACATGGATTCCACCATGATCGGCCAGGAATGCATCGACGAGCTCGCCGCCTATGTCGGCCTGAAGGAGAAGGTCTCTGACATCACCGAACGCGCCATGCGCGGCGAGCTCGAATTCGAGCCGGCACTGCGCGAGCGCGTCGCGCTGCTCAAGGGAATCGCGCTCGACGTGGTCGACGAGATCATCGCCAAGAGCATCACGCTGACGCCGGGTGGCAGCGCGCTGGTGCGCACGATGCGCGCCAATGGCGGCTACACGGCCTTGGTCTCGGGCGGATTCACCGTCTTCACTGGCCCGATCAGCGCAACGATCGGCTTCGACGAGCACCGCTCCAATATCCTGCTCAGCGAAGGCACCCTGCTCTCAGGGTCCGTCGCCGAGCCGATCCTCGGCAAGCAGGCCAAGCTCGACGCCCTGATCGAGTTGCGCGCCCGCTTCGCCCTGCCGCATGAGGCGACGCTGGCTGTCGGCGACGGCGCCAACGATCTCGCCATGCTGGGCGAGGCCGGGCTCGGCGTCGCCTTCCGTGCCAAGCCGGCGGTCGCGGCTGCGGCCGATGCCCGCCTCGACCATGCCGACCTCACCGCTTTGCTCTACGCCCAGGGCTATCGCGGCGACGAGATCGTCAGGGACTGACGATCAGTCGACCAGGGCAATCGCTTGAAAGCGATTCTCGCACTATGCGGCGGCTCAAGCCCTCCCCCCGCTTGCGGTGGGGAGGGTTGGGTGGGGGGCAGCGCCGCTCGGCACCACATCGAAAAACAGACGCGCCCTGCTTTGCGGCCCCCCATCCCTAACCCTTCCCCACCGCAAGCGGGGGGAAGGGGACGCGCATAACCTTCAAGGCGATTGCACTGCTCAGTCCACGATGAACAGCCGCGCGCCCTTTGGCGCGCGCGAGCGGTGCGGCTCCGCGTTATCGGCAACCTGATAGCTCATCCCGGCCCGCAGCAGCATGACCCGGCCGTCAGCCAGCGTCGTCTCGAGCTCGCCGTCGAGGCAGAGCAGGATGTGCCCCTTCTCGCACCAATGGTCCGAGACATAGCCCGCCGAGTATTCGACCATCCTGACGCGGATCGGATTATCCGCCGGCCCGAAGCGCCGTGTGCGCCAGGTCGCCTGGCCCTCTTCGCCGGGAAAATGCTCCGGCTCGACGGAAGACCAGTCGGTCGTGCCGAAGGGAATGTCGCTGATCCGCATTGGACGCCTCTTTGATTGGGTCCGGAACCTTGTCGGAGCGGTGACCGCGCTTCCAACGCAAAAATCTGATGGCGCCGATCAGCGCCAAGAAAAAAGGCGGCCCGGAGGCCGCCTTTTCGTTGATCAATCGATGAGGAGCGGTCAGCTCATCGTCACCGCGACGAAGCGGACTTCGCCCTGGCCGTTCGAGACGAGCAGGAGGGCCGACTTCTTGCCCTCCTTCTTGAGGGCGTCGAGCCGCTTGGTGACCTCCTCGGGCGAATTCACCGCCTCCTGGCCGACCTCGACCACGAGTTCGCCGACGAGGATGCGCTTGTCGGCGGCGTTCGAGTTGCTGTCGACCTTGGTGATGACGACGCCCTTCAGCCCGTCCTTGATCGAGTAGCGCTTGCGCAGCTCCTCGGTCTGGGCCGAGAATTCGAGGCCGAGCGCCGAGGCGGTCGCCGGCTTGGCAGCCTCGCCCGTCGGCTTGTTCGCCGAGGCCGGCTGGACCTTCTCGCCATCCTCGAGCCGGGCGAGCTTGACCGTCTTGGCGAGCTCCTTGCCCTTGCGGACGACCTGGATCGGCACATCCTTGCCGACCGCGGTGCCGGCGACGATGCGTGGCAGCTCGCGCGAATCCTTCACGTCCTTGCCGTCGAACTTGACGATCACGTCACCGATTTCGAGGCCGGCCGGCTTGGCCGGGCCCTTCTCGTCGATGCCAGCGATCAGCGCGCCGCGCGCCGTACCGAGGCCGAGCGCTTCCGCCGTGGCCTCGTCGACGTTCTGGATGCGCACGCCGAGCCAGCCGCGACGGGTCTCGCCGAACTCACGCAGCTGGTCGACGATGTTGGTCGCGAGCGACGATGGCACAGCAAAGCCGATACCGACCGAGCCGCCGGTCGGCGACAGGATCGCAGTGTTGATGCCGATCACCTCGCCGGCCATGTTGAACAGCGGGCCGCCCGAATTGCCCTTGTTGATGGCCGCGTCGGTCTGGATGTAGGTGTCGTACGGGCCCTGGTTGATGTCGCGGTTGCGGGCCGAAACGATGCCCGACGAAACCGAGCCGCCGAGGCCGAACGGATTGCCGATCGCCATGACGGGGTCGCCGATACGCGCCTTGTCAGAATCGCCGAACTTGACGAAGGGCAGCGGCTTGTCGTGCTTCACCCGCAGCACGGCGAGGTCGACCTTGGTGTCCTTGCCGACGACCTCGGCCTTGAGGCGCAGGCCATCGCTGAACACCACGGTGATCTCGTTGGCGTCGCCGATGACGTGGTTGTTGGTCACCACAAGGCCGGACGGATCGATCACGAAGCCCGAGCCGGCCGATTGCGAACGGCGCTGCTGCGGCGGCTGTTGCGGCTGGTTCTGACCCTGTTCGCCGCCACGGCCGCGGCGGTTGAAGAATTCCTCGAACAGGTCGCCGAACGGGGTGTCGGGGCCGAGCTGCGGCAGTTGCGGCAGGGTGCGGCCGCGGTTCTCGCTGGTCGTCACCGCTGCGATGTTGACCACCGCCGGCATCACCCGCTCGGCGAGATCGGCCAGCGAGATGGTGGTGCCATGGACCTGCGGCACGGCCTGGACAGGCCCGGGCGCCGGCGTCGCCTGGCTGAATGCGGGCACCGTTGCGAAGGCCATGCCGGCGACAGTCGCGACCCGCGCCAGACGGTAGGCATGGGAATGTGTAAATGCCATCGATGTCCTCATGATCATGAGCTGCCGCGCCAAGTGATCGGCTTGACGGCATTGCAGCGCAGCCGGAATCCGAACGCAACTTAAGAACGCCAAAATGCGGCGGAAGGGCGACGCAAGATTGCGTCATAACGTCGTGATCGCCCGAAAAAGGTCCAGTCAGCCTCTCGCCAGCCAGACCAGCCCGACACCGACGACCGCCGAGACGATGCCGATCAGGCGCATCCGCTCAGCGGGCGTCTCGGAGGCGCTGCGCAGCGCCTCCTTGGCGATCTCGGGAATCGACGCGAAGAGCAGTCCCTCGATGGCGAAGACCAGGCCGAGCGCCGCGAGGAAATCTGTCATGCGCAGCGCTCGGTCCTAGATCACGATGATTTTGGATCGATTCGATCCAAAATCATAAAACGTGATCGATTCTAAGGGCTTAGAGCAGGGGTTCAGCGAAAAACCGGTTCCCACTTTTTCGCATCCTGCTCTAGGATCAGGGCTTGGGCGCGGCCGGCGTCGCCGGGGCCGCGCTGGTTCCCGCGCCGGCCCGTCGGCCGGACGGATCGTTGAAGAAGCGGAAGAACGGCGAATCCGGCGTCAGCAGCATGCGCGTGTCGCCGGACTTCAGGCTCGCCTCATAGGCCTGCATCGAGCGGTAGAAGGCGAAGAACTCCGGATCCTTGCCGAAGCCCTCGGCGAAGATGCGGTTGCGCTCGCCCTCGCCCTGACCGCGGGTCTCGTCGGATTTCCGCTGCGCCTCGGCGACGATGATGATCGCGTCGCGCTCGGCCTTTGCCCGGATCTCCTGCGACTGCTGGCCGCCGAGCGCGCGCGCTTCTGCCGCCTCGCGTTGGCGTTCGGTCTGCATGCGCTGGAACACCGCCTGCGAGTTGGCCGCCGGCAGGTCGACACGGCGCAAGCGGACGTCGACCACGGTCATGCCGAAACGGCCCGCCTCGCGGTTCACCTCGTCGCGGATGCGGTTCATCAGCCGCGAGCGATCATTGCGGACCATCGACGTGAACGTCGCCTCGGCGAGAACCGAGCGGACATTACCATTGACGATCGAGGCGAGCTGCGAATTCGCCCGCGGGATGTTGTTGACCGCCTGGTAGAAGCGCAGCGGATCGGAGATCCGGTAACGCGTGAAGGCGTCGACCACGAGACGCTTCTGGTCCGAGGCGATGATCTCCTGCGACGGCAGGTCGAGATCGAGGATGCGGTTGTCGAGGAAGACGACCTGCTCGAACGGTGCCGGCAGCTTGAGATAGAGCCCCGGCGCGGTCGCGACGGTCCTGACCGCGCCGAAGCGCAGCACAATGGCGGAGTCCGTCTGCCTGACGACGAAGGTGCAGGCATAGAAGACGACCGCGGCGATGGCGACGATCGCCAGCAGACCTACACGAAGGAAGCCGTTCATCGCACAGCTCCCTGGGTCTGGCCGGCCGGACGGCGCTGCTGCTGCCCGAGCTCGCCGAGCGGCAGATAGGGCACGACACCGCTGCCGGAGCCGTTCTGGTCGAGGATCACCTTGTCCATGCCACCGAAGACGCGTTCCATGGTTTCGAGGAAGAGCCGCTCGCGCGTGACGGCGGGGGCGTTCTTGTACTGCTCATAGACCGAGTTGAAGCGGCTGATCTGGCCGAGCGCCTCGTTGACCGTCTGGTCCTTGTAAGCCTCTGCCGACTGGAGGAGCTGCGCGGCCTTACCACGCGATTCCGGCACGACGCGGTTGGCGTAAGTCTCCGCCTCGTTGCGCAGGCGCTCCTGGTCGGCGCGCGCCGCCTGAACGTCGCGGAAGGCATCGATGACCTGCTGCGGCGGATCGACCTTCTGGAGCTGGACGAGGTTGATCTGGACGCCGGCCCGGTAGGTGTTCAGCGTGTCCTGCATCAGCTGACGCACTTCGGTCTCGATCACGCCGCGATCGGTGGTCAGCACCGGCTGAATGTTGCGCCGGCCGATGATCTCGCGCATCGCGCTCTCCGCAACGGCCTTCACCGTGCCCGGCGGATCCTGGATGTTGAAGACATAGTTCTCGGGCGCGCCCGCATCGATCTTCCACTGCACGATCACATCGATGTCGACGATGTTCTCGTCACCGGTCAGCATCAGGCTTTCCTCGGTGACATCGGTCTGGCGCGAGGCGCGCACCGACTCGACGGTACGGAAGCCGACTTCGGTGGTGATGACGTTCGTCACCTGCGGCTTGACCACGCTGCCGATCGGATAGGGCCAGTTGTAGTTCAGGCCTTCGCCGGTCTTGCCGATGTATTTCCCGAAGACGAGATTGAGACCGACCTCGTTCGGGCGGACGATGTACCAGCCGGTCATGAACCAGATGAAGATCAGGAACAGGACGCCGATGATCAGGCCGGGCCCGCCAAGATTGCCGCCGGGCAGGAAATTCTTGAGCCGGTCCTGACCGCGCCGGATGATCTCCTCGAGATCCGGTGGTGTGTTGCCGCCGGACGGACCGCCGCCCCAGGGACCACCGCCATTGCCGCCGCCACCGCGCTGACCCCAGGGGCCACCGCCGCCGCCGCTTCCGCCGCTTCCACCGCTCTGGTTACTCCAAGGCATGCCTCAGCCGTTCCTCACTCTTCGCTTTCAACCGTGCATAGCTGAACGGCAGAACGCTGTCAGCGCCATCAGGCGCAATGCGCGTTGAATTGGGCATCGGCCACGGATTCGTCAACGACGCAAGCCCCCTTGGTCTTAGACCGTTCGTCGCAGTTCGCGGTTTGACGGCTCAGGAGGTCCGCTCGAAGGTCGCTCAGGCGGCATTCGGCAAAGGACGTGCGCGCTCTACCCGTTGTCGCTGTTCGGGCGTGTTCATCACCGCCCAGAGATCACTACGCCGCTGCACATTCAGCCAGAAGTCCGGGCTGTTGCCGAAGACGCGCGCCAAGATCAGCGCCGTTGCCGCCGTGACGTTCCTGCGGTCGCCGCACAGTTCGTTAACGTGCTTGCGCTGAACGCCCATCGCCTCGGCCAGGGCCGCCTGGGTCAGGCCCATCGGCTGCATGAATTCTTCCGACAGGATTTCGCCGATGGTCGCCGGCTTGCGCTTGGTTGTCAGCATGATCGCCTCGCCTTGCCTCATCGATAGCTGTGATCGTCCAGATAAAGCTCACCCGCCTCGCCCCGCTCACCATCCCAACGGAAAATGAGTCGCCATTGCTGGTTGACCCGGATCGAGTGAAGCCCGGCCAGATTGCCGCGCAGTTTCTCGAAATGATTGCTGGGCGGCACACGCAGATCCCGATCGTTTACAGCATCGTCAATCATCTGGAGCTTGCGAAATAAGCGGGCCTCGAGCTCGGGCGGAATATTGCGAGAGCGGACGTCCTCCACGAAAAAGAGCCGCAGCCATTCATCGCGAAAGCCGATGATCATTCCGCCACTCCAGCGCGGCCCCTATGTACCACCCTATGGCTCAATCAGCAAGAAGTAGGAGGCAGGTACGAAGCTTTCGCCGCATCGGCTGTCGAAAAATCTTAGCCCTCAACCCGCTAGAAATAGCAGCTTTGTTCCAGATCAAGGCTGCTCAGAAGGGCGCTTGTCTCTGCCGCTCGAAGGTCGCGAACGCGAACGAAAACTCGTCGTCCGCGCTGGCCGGATGCTCGCTGCGGGCGCTCTCGCGGAAGGCCGTGCGGTCGAAATTGGGGAAGACCGCATCGCCCTCCGGACGGGCGTGGACGAAGGTCAACTCCAGCCGGTCAGCGACCGGCAGCGCCTGCGCATAGACCTCGCCACCGCCGGCGACGATCACGGCACGCGCGCCCATCGCTTGGCCGAGCCCCTGAGCCGTTGCGAGCGCCTGATCCAGCGACGGCACGACATAGACGCCTTCAGGCTGGAAGTCCGGTTCGCGCGAGAGCACGACGGTCTGGCGCCCCGGCAGCGGCTTGCCGATCGACAGGAAGGTCTTGCGCCCCATGATGATTGGGCAGCCCATGGTCAATTCGCGGAAGCGGCGCATGTCGGTCTTGAGCCGCCAGATCAGCTGGTTGTCGCGGCCGATCACGCCGTTCTCGGCGAGCGCTGCGATCAGGACGACGGGAAGCTTCGCCACCGGCTCAGCTCCCGGCCGCGAGCTTGCGCAGAGCCTCGCCGTCGACCCGTTTCACGGTCCATTCGCTCTGCGCCACCGCGCCGATCGAGCGGTAGAACACCCGCGACGGCTCGTTCCAGTTCAGCACCCACCAGGCGAAGCGCGACAGGCCCTCGTCGACGCAGCGCTTCGCCAGTCGCACCATCAGCCCTTTGCCGATACCACGGCCGCGATGCTCGGGCCGGACATAAAGGTCTTCCAGCCAGATGCCGTGGCGGCCGGTGAAGGTCGAATAAGTGTAGAACCAGATCGCGACACCGGCCGGGGCGCCGTCCCATTCGGCGATGTCGCAGAACACCTTCGGCTCCGGGGCGAACAGGGCCGCCGCCATGTCGGCCTCATTGGCCTCGACCTCGTGTAGCAGCTTCTCATACTCCGCGAGCTCGCGGACGAAGGCGAGGACGAGGCCGGCTTCGTCGGGCCGGGCGGGGCGGATCGTCATGGACATGGGAGAGCACTGCCGGAAGCCGAAAACCACGGGCCCCGTATAGGAGGCGACAGCGATGCCGGCAACGCGGCTGTCATACCGGCCGCGCGAATCCCGAAGTTTCGCGTGGAGCCTTGTCTGGCAATTCTACGCAATACGTTTCGAGTAGTCCGCGACGGCCGCCCGGGGGGCGGTCAAGTGGACCACCCCCCTTTCGGCCAGGCAGCACGACGGGACGAGCCGGGCGGAAGGACAGCTTCAGAACGACAGCGTCGCAGCGCCTTCCTTGATCTCCGCATGCATTGCGCTGGCGCCGACGATCACGACGCCATCCAGCAGGTCGGCCTGCTCATAGCCGCGCGATTTCACGCAAGGCGGGCAAGCCCAGATCGTCCCGCCGCGCTGCTGGAAATCCGCGATCAGCGCGGCCAGCGGCTCCAGCGGCGCGGCCTGCGTCATGCTCTGACCACCCTTGCGGACGAGATCGATCGCCGTGCTGGTCAGGAAGATCGAAACCTTCAGCCCGGCGGTGAGGCCGCCATTGGCGATCGTGAAGGCAACGGAAGACAGTTCGGATTCGATGCCTTTGGTGATCAGGACAACGAGTTTGTCAGTCGGATTGCGCATTGTATCCTCGGGTTCTCGGATAGACTGCACGCTTCGTAGGAGCAGGTTGGACCGACGTCTTTGGCCGGAATGCCGAAAGCCTTGCCCGAAAATCCGACCGGCAGCAGCGGCTCCGCCGGCGACGATGCCCTGTCGTCCCTGCTGGGGACGATCAGATTGTCCGGCTCGCTCCAGTTCTGCTTCATGCCGACCGGTTCCTGGCAGACCGACGCCGCGCCGTCACTGGCGCAGCTCTCGGCCGATGCGAGCGGCACCATGCCGTTTCACGTCGTCGCGGAAGGCAGCTGCTGGCTCGAGCTGGACGGTGTGCGAACCGCGCTCGAAACAGGGGATGTGATCGTTTTCCCCTTCGGCAGCGGCCATCAGCTCGGCGCCGGCGAGAATGGCAGGCTGGTCACCCCAACACAGGACCTGCCGCAAAAGCCCTGGCGCGATATCCCCATCCTTCGCTATGGCGACGAAGCCCGGCGCGTGCGGCTGCTCTGCGGCTATCTGCAATGCGATGCTCTGAGCTTCCTGCCCCTCAGGCAATCCCTACCGAAGCTGATCCATACGCGCACGCAAGGCGCGAACGATGCGGACTGGCTGCGGGCGACGATCCGGCAGATGGTTGCCGAGGTCGATCGGCCACGGGCCGGCGGCATCGCGATGCTGCCGAGGCTGACCGAGATCGCCTTCATCGAAATTCTGCGCCATCAGATTTTGATGGCCCCTCCCGCCGCGACGGGCTGGTTCGCAGCGCTCGCCGATCCTCGGCTGTCGCGCTGCCTGGCTCTCATTCACGATGATCCGAAGCAGGATTGGTCCCTGAAGAGGCTGTCTGCCGCATCGGCCGCATCGCGCAGTACGCTGGCAGAACGTTTCCGCATGACCCTCAACACCTCGCCGATGCGATACTTACGCGATTGGCGCCTCCATCTGGCCAGCGTGGCGCTGGGCACCTCGGGGCAAGCGATCGCGGTAGTGGCGCATGCGGCCGGCTACGACACCGAGGCGGCGTTCAATCGCGCCTTCACGCGAGCCTATGGCAAACCGCCCGCCGCTTGGCGCAAAGCGCTCAAGGCGCCTCCTCCGGTATGCCCCTGACCAAATAAGCTGCGGCCCCGCCGCTCATCAGTGCCAGGCAAAACCAGGTCAGCGCGTAGACCAGATGGGTGTTGCGGAAGCTGACCTGGGTCATGCCGCCTTGCGGCAGCGGTCCGGGCTCCGTGGCCGCATCGGCATCGACGAAATAGGGCGCGACCTCACCCAGCCCCCGCGCCTGCGCGATCGCCGTCACATCGCGCGAATACCAGCGGCCGGCTGCGGGATCGTTGGCGCGCAGGAAGCCACCGTCCGGCTCGCTCAGCCGCAGCAGCCCGACCACCCTCGCCTCTTCGCCGGCGACCTTGCGCCGGTCCACCGCGGCGCGCTGTCCTTCCGGCACGAAGCCGCGATTGACGAGGACTGTGAAGCCGGCATCCACCCGGAACGGCGCCAGCACCCAGAAACCGGGGCCGCGCTCCGTCACCGCCATCGTCAGCGTCTCAGGAGTGTCGAGATAGCGCCCCTGCAGGACGACGCGGCGATATTCATCCGCTGCGACGCTGATCCCGTCCCATTGCGCCGGTCCTGGCGCAGCAACCGGCGGGGCCGTAAGGCGCTGCTCGACGCGGGCGATCAGGTCGAGCTTCCAGCCCAGCCGCAGGAGCTGCCAGATGCCGAGGCCGGCGAAGACCAGGGTGGCAAGGCCGAGCCCGGCGATGAAAATCACCCGTGCGACACCGCCGTGTCGTCGCTTCTCCGCGCCAGGCGACACGGCGCAGGACTCACATCTTGTGCAGGTCGGGCATCATGTTGGCGTTGAGGTGGAACATCACCCAGAGCGAGCCTGTGAGCGCGATCGCCACGATGACGATCGTGAAGATCAGCGCCAGCATCGTCCAGCCGCCCTCCGAGCGGCCGTTCATGTGCAGGAAATAGACCATATGGACAACGATCTGCGCGGCGGCGAAGAGCATGATCACGATCGCCGTCAGCGTCGAGTTCGCCAGCACGTCGTTCATGACGAGCCAGAACGGGATCGCGGTCAGGACGACGGAGAGCAGGAAGCCGGTGACGTAGCCGCGCAGGCTGCCATGCGCCGCGCCATGGGCGTCGTGCCCGTCATGATGGCTGGCTTGGGCCTCGGCGTGGTTCTGGCTCATTTCAGCACGCCCATCAGGTAGACGAAGGTGAAGACGCCGATCCAGACGACGTCGAGGAAGTGCCAGAACATCGAGAGGCACATCAGCCGGCGCTTATTGGCCTCGATCAGTCCGTGCTTCGACACCTGCGTCATTAGCACCGCGAGCCAGATCAGGCCGAAGGTGACGTGCAGCCCGTGCGTGCCGACCAGCGTGAAGAAGGAGGACAGGAAGGCGCTGCGCATCGGCGTAGCGCCTTCATGGATCAGGTGGGCGAATTCGTAGAGCTCGATCCCGAGGAAGGCGAGGCCGAAGAGGGCGGTGACCACGAGCCAGCCCTGCATCGCCGCCTGCCGGCCCTTGTCCATCGCCAGCATGGCAAAGCCATAGGTGATCGAGGAGAAGAGCAGCATCGCGGTGTTGACCGCCACGAGCTTCAGGTCGAACAGGTCGGCGCCGGATGGCCCCGCCGCGTAATTGCGCCCCAGCACGCCATAGGTCGCGAAGAGGACTGCGAAGACCAGGCAGTCGCTCATCAGATAGAGCCAGAAGCCGAGCATGGTCGAGCCGCCGGGGTGCGCGTGCTCCTCCTCGGTGACGTAGAACGCCGGAACGCCGTTCGCGGTCTGCGCTGTCGCCTTAGCCATCATCGCCCCTCAGGCCCGGCCCAGAAGCCGGGTGCGAGCGTCTTCCGCCCGCACAACCTCGTCGGCCGGGATGTGGAAGTCGCGGTCGTAGTTGAAGGTGTGGATGATCACAGCTGCGAGCACGCCGACGAAGGAAAGCGCCGCCAGCCACCAGACATACCAGATCAAGGCGAAGCCGCAGATCGTCGCCAACCCGGCGATGATCAGGCCGGCGCCGGTGTTCCTGGGCATGTGGATCGGCCGGTAGCCCGTGAGCGGGCGCTGGTAGCCGCGCTTCTTCATGTCGGCCCAGCTGTCGAGGTCATGTGCGATCGGCGTGAAGGCGAAGTTGTAGGCCGGCGGCGGCGAGGAGGTCGACCATTCCAGCGTGCGCCCGTCCCACGGGTCGCCGGTCGTATCGCGCAATTGCTCGCGGCGCAGGATGCTGACGCCGATCTGGATCAGGAAGCACAGGATGCCGAGCGCGATCAGTACCGCTCCAACAGCCGCGACCACGAACCAGATCTGCAGCGAGGGATCCTCGAAGCGGCTGAGGCGCCGTGTCACGCCCATCAGGCCGAGGATGTAGAGCGGCATGAAGGCGACGTAGAAGCCGACCACCCAGAACCAGAAGGAGAGATGGCCCCAGAACGGATCGAGCTTGAAGCCGAAGGCCTTGGGGAACCAGTAGGCGATGCCGGCGAAGACGCCGAAGACCACGCCGCCGATGATGACATTGTGGAAATGGGCGATCAGGAACAGGCTGTTGTGCAGCACGAAGTCGGCCGGTGGCACCGCGAGCATGACGCCGGTCATGCCGCCGATGACGAAGGTCAGCATGAAGGCGATGAGCCACATCATCGGCAACTCGAAGCGGATGCGGCCGCGATACATCGTGAACAGCCAGTTGAAGATCTTCGCTCCCGTCGGGATCGAGATGATCATCGTCGTGATGCCGAAGAAGGAGTTCACGCTGGCGCCCGAGCCCATCGTGAAGAAATGGTGCAGCCAGACCAGGTAGGACAGGATGGTGATGACCACCGTCGCATAGACCATCGAGGCGTAGCCGAAGAGGCGCTTGCCGCAGAAGGTCGAGGCCACCTCGGAATAGACGCCGAAGATCGGCAGGATCAGGATGTAGACCTCCGGATGGCCCCAGATCCAGATCAGGTTCACGTACATCATCGGGTTGCCGCCGAGATCGTTCGTGAAGAAGTTGGTGCCGACATAGCGGTCGAGCGTCAGAAGCGCGAGTGTCGCCGCCAGGATCGGGAAGGTCGCGACGATCAGCACGTTGGTGCACAGCGCCGTCCAGGTGAAGATCGGCATCTTCATCAGATCCATGCCGGGCGCGCGCATCTTGACGATGGTCGCGATCAGGTTGACGCCCGATAGCGTCGTGCCGATGCCTGCGATCTGCAGCGCCCAGAGGTAGTAGTCCATGCCCACCCCGGGCGAGTAGGCGGCCCCCGACAGCGGTGGATAGGCGAGCCAGCCGACTTTGGCGAACTCGCCGATGAACAGCGAGGCCATCACCAAGACGGCGCCGCCGACCGTCATCCAGAAGCTGAAATTATTGAGGAAGGGAAAGGCGACATCGCGCGCGCCGATCTGCAGCGGCACGACATAGTTCATCAGTCCTGTGACGAAGGGCATCGCCACGAAGAAGATCATGATCACGCCATGGGCGGTGAAGATCTGGTCGTAATGATGCGGCGGCAGGTAGCCCTCATTGCCGGCGAAGGCGATCGCCTGCTGGCCGCGCATCATCAGCGCATCGGCAAAGCCGCGCAGCAGCATGATCACGCCGAGGATCATGTACATGATCCCGATCTTCTTGTGGTCCACGCTGGTGAACCACTCGTGCCAGAGATAGCCCCAGAGCTTGAACCGGGTGATCAGCGCGACGAGCGCGAGCCCGCCGAGCACGACGGCCGCGAAGGTCGCGATCAGAATCGGCTCGTGATAGGGGATCGCCTCTAAGGTGAAGCGTCCGAAGATGAGCTTCCACCAGTCGGGATAGGAGGTCATGCTTTCCTCGGCTCGCGGATGCGGCTCAATTGACGGCGCGGGCGGATAGGCCCGCAGCGCCGTAGACATCGGTCGGCGTGCAGATCGCCGTCACGAACGGGCGCGGCGGCAGTGGCTGACCGCCGCGGCGCACGCTCTTGTCGTATTCGAGCGCGACGACGGTATGGATACCCTCCTTGCCGCCGCCGCCCTTGGCGTCCATCGCCATCATGTCGCGCATGCACATCTTGGTGCGGTCGACGCACATGTTCAGGATGGCGGTGAAGAGATCCGACGGGATGTCGCGGAAATAGCGGACCGGCTCGCGCTCGCTCGGCCGCTCCAGCACGAGATATTCGTCGCGCCCGAGCGCGCTGCCGCCACGGATCGCGCCCTGCACCCACTCGCCGAAGGCCTTGTCGTCGACGCCGCGGAAGCGGAAGCGCATGTCGGAGAAGCCGGCGCCGCTGTAGTTGGCGGAGAAGCCCTCGAACTCGCCGGGATGGTTGATCACGGCGTTGAGCTTCGTCTGCATACCTGGCATGGCGTAGATCTGGCCGGCAAGCGCCGGGATGAAGAGCGAGTTCATCACCGAGGACGAGGTGATGCGGAACTCGATCGGCTGGTCGACCGGCGCCACCACCTCGTTGAGCGAGGCGATGCCCTGCGCCGGGTAGAGGAAGAGCCACTTCCAGTCGAGCGCCACGACCTGGATCACCATCGGCTGCTTCAGCGGATTGGGCTCGCCCACCTTGGCCGTAACGGCCGGCTTGGCTGCGCTGATCCGTCCGAGCTTCCGATACGGATCGAGCAGATGCGTGCCCATCCAGGTCATCGCGCCGAGGACGACGATAATCAGCAGCGGCACCGACCAGATCACCACCTCGAGCGGCAGCGAATGGTTCCAGTCCGGATCGTAGCTCGCCTTGGCCGAGGCGCGGTAGCGCCAGGCGAAGAAGATCGTCAGCGCCATCACCGGGATGATGACGAGCAGCATCAGCGCGACGGAGGCGAGCATGAGATTGCGTTGCTGCAGCGCAACATCGCCCGACGGCGAGAGCAGCACCATCTGGCACCCGCCGAGCAGGGCGAGGATCGGTAAAACCGCTAAAAGCCGAAAGATCCGCAAGAGACTTAAGACCTCCCTATCGGGGAACAGCCGTTGTCTATGTCCATTCTTTCGCACCGCACATAAGACAATCTGTCTCATTGCGGCAGTTTGACGGGTCGCTTCTATCCACCGTATCCATTTGCACGAGGTGCGGGCAAGCCCGGTTCTCCGGCACGCCCGCCAGCTTAGGAATTCGCGGTCATGAGCGCTGACGCGGCGAGCCACTCACCGGGACACGTGGTCGACGAGCACGGGCGGGACCATGTTTCCCCCGCCGACATCGCACTCGGCGTCATCATCGGGCGAACGTCAGAATATTTCGACTTCTTCGTCTTCGGCCTCGGCTGCGTGCTGGTCTTCCCCGAGCTGGTCTTCCCGTTCGTCGACCGGCTCACCGGCACGCTCTACAGCTTCGGCATCTTCGCGCTGGCTTTCGTCACGCGCCCGATCGGCTCCGTGCTGTTCTTCTCGATCGACCGCAATTATGGCCGGGCGACCAAGCTCACCGTCGCGCTCTTCCTGCTCGGCGGCTCGACCGCGGCCATCGCCTTCCTGCCAGGCTACCAGACGATCGGCATCTGGTCCTGCGTCATCCTCGCCGCTTTCCGCCTGCTGCAGGGCATCGCACTCGGCGGCGCCTGGGACGGCCTGTCCTCGCTGCTGGCGCTGAATGCTCCCGCCAACCGGCGCGGCTGGTACGCCATGCTTCCGCAGCTCGGCGCGCCCTTCGGCTTCATCCTCGCCGCCGGGCTGTTCGCCTATTTCGAGGGCGCGCTCTCGAAGGAGGATTTCCTCGGCTGGGGCTGGCGCTATCCCTTCTTCGTCGCGCTGACGATCAACGTCGTCGCGCTGTTCGCCCGTCTGCGCATGGTCGCGACCCATGAATTCGCAGAGCTGATGGAAACGCGCGAGCTGGTGCCGACGCCGGTATCGGAGCTCATCCGCGCCCATGGCCGCACGATCATCCTCGGCGCCTTCGTGCCGCTGGCGAGCTTCGCGCTCTTCCACCTCGTCACCATCTTCCCGGTCAGCTGGATCAATCTCTTCACCGACCGCTCGGTCTCCGAGTTCCTGCTGGTGCAGTCCGCCGGCGGTGTCGTCGGAGCCGGTGCGATCGTCACCTCCGGCTTGATCGCCGACCAGATCGGGCGCCGCAACACGCTGCTGCTCTCCGGCGGAATGATCGCGCTCTTCAGCCTGTCGAGCGTCGTCGCCCCGCTGCTTTTCGGCGACAGCCTGGCCGGGCAGACGATCTACGTCATCATCGGCTTCGGACTGCTCGGCCTGTCCTACGGCCAGACCGCCGGCGCAGTCGCAGGCAGCTTCGGCACGCAGTACCGCTACACCGGCGCGGCGCTGACCTCAGACCTCGCCTGGCTGCTCGGCGCGGGCTTTGCCCCGCTGGTGGCGCTGACGGTGTCGAGCACGTTCGGCCTCGCCTGGGTCGGCATCTACCTGCTCTCCGGCGCGCTCTGCACGCTCGCGGCGCTGGCGATCGATCGGCGGTCGGAAGCACGCTACGAGTGAGCCGGCCACACCACGACCCCGACCTGAAGCGGGCACCGGTCACGTTGATACTGTCGCCCTCGATCAGCGCGCGTGCTCGACCAGGCGGGCACGCTGCAGGAAAGCGTGATCGGCGAGTCGAACTGATCGCCAAAGCCGGCAAAGACATCGGCGGTAGTGTCGTTGATAGGAAGGAGATCGGGCTGCTCGAGGCATAGGTCCCAGGTCGCGAATGTCGAGCCGGCGGCAACGACGTAGCGATCAAGCAAGGACGCATCCGGAGCTGAGCGCTCAATCCAGTCTCAACTTGCCGGGAGCAACGCCGAAGACTTTGCGAAAAGCCGTGGAGAAATTGGCGGCGCTGGCATAGCCGGCGATGTGGGCGGCTTCGGCGATCGTCACCCCTTGATATTGCAAGGCGTTGCGCGCCCGGTTGAGCCTGAGGTCCTTGACATAGCTATAGATCGTCGTGCCGAAGGCGAGGCGGAAATCGCGCTGCAGGCTGCGGATGCTGACCCCGAAGCGCGAGGCAATCTCGTCGATGGGTACGCCGACCGCCTCGTCGGATTCGATGAAGCGTTTCAGTGCCTCCAGCCGGTCGAGATCGCGCCGGCGCAGTGAATAAGCCTCGTTCGGCTTGATCCCGGCGATCGAACGCAACGCTTCGGCGCTCGCCTCGATCGCCCGGCTGGTCAGAAGAAGGGTATGGAGCAGTGGCTCGAATTGCGGCGGGCGCAGGATCTGCTCGGCGAGCGCGATCTGGCGTGCTGTCAGCGGCCAGGCGCCATAGCTCACGGGCTGCTGCGACAGCCGCGCATAGGCCGCCGAGGCGCCAAGCCCGTCCTCGGCGTGGTGTGCGAGCCACTCCGCCGTCAGCACGACGATCGCCGCGCGCAGATGGCAGCCCTGCCGGGCGAAGCGCTTGAAATGCTCCGGCTGCTGCAGGGCGAGGAAGGCGCCCTGCGGCTGGCCGTTGTTGGCGTCCGGGCCGATGCAGATCTTTTCGTCGCCGACCAGCATCGAGACCTCGCCGCCGAGCACGAAGGAGAAGCTGATCGAAGGCGGCATCGTGATGTCGGCGGAGAAATCGGCCAGATCGAGCACATCGACGGTATGGACCGAAAGCCCAGGCGCCAGCTCAGTATAGGCGAGCCGGCCGCGATGCAACTGGTCATGCACCAGCCTGCGGTTGTCGGTGATGCGGAAGTCGCCGCCGAGGCCGTCTGCCAGAGTCTTCAGATCGGCATGGCCGAGCGAGCGGCGGATCGGATTGGACTGTCGCGGCAAAGGGCTCCCCGAAGCTCGTGCCTGGTGACCGCAATGGCAGTTTGCGTGCCCAACTTGTCAAGGATTTCATCCCAGTTTGAAAATAGTCGAAAGTGAACAGTTTTGGCGATGCAATAGTCGCTTTTGCAAATACATCGGCCATGGAGACGGGCGTAACGCCGTGTTCTATCGCTCTGGACAACCCAGAGCCGAAGATCCATGCGAAACCTGTTCCTCTCCGACACCGCCTTGACCTGCTGGCTCGGCGCCGTCGCCTCTCTGGTCTTCGCTGGCGGGCCAGTCCAGGCACAGACGGCAGAGCCGATCGATCTGCCAGCGATCGTCGTGCAGGGCGAGACGGCGACCTCGCCGGTGCACGGCTATGTGGCGAGGCGCAGCGCGACCGCCACCAAGACCGACACCCCGATCATCGAGACACCGCAATCGGTCAGCGTCGTCACGCGCGACCAGATCGAGGCGCAGGGGGCAAGGGGGGTCGGCGAGGCCTTGCGCTACACAGCCGGCGTGGTGCCCGAATGGCGTGGAGTTGCAGGCGGCAATTTTGGCGCTGCAATCGGCAGTGTCATGATCCGCGGCTACGGCGTCGACGGCTATTGGGACGGCCTCAAGATCCCTGCGATCGGCACCTATGGCGCCCCTGCACCCGATCTCTATCTGATGGAGCGCGTCGACGTCCTGAAGGGGCCGTCCTCGGTGCTGTTCGGTCAGGCGGCTCCCGGCGGTGTGCTCAATCTCGTCAGCAAGCGGCCGACGGATCAGCCCTTGCGCGAGGTCACTGCGAGCATCGACAGCAATGGCCGTGCCTTCACCGGCTTCGACATCGGCGGCCCGGTCGATCCGCAGGGGCAATGGTCCTACCGAGTCACCGGTCTGGGCGTAACCGGCGAAACGCAAGTCGACCATACCCGCGAGGGGCGTTTCGCCATCGCGCCGTCGATCACATGGCGGCCGAGCTCCGACACGAGCCTGACCGTGCTCGGCAGCTACCAGCACGATCCTGAAATCGGTTATTATGATGCGCTGCCGGCGATCGGCACCGCCGTGCGCAACCCGCTTGGGCGCATCCCCAAGGGCTTCTATGCCGGCGAGCCGGGCTTCGACCGCTTCGACCGGACATACGCGTCGCTCGCCTATCTGTTCGAGCACCGCTTCAACGAGGTTCTGACCATCCGGCAGAACCTGCGCTATGTCCGTTCCGAGTTCTCCTGGGACGCCGTCCAGGTCTCGGCGCTCGCCGCCAACCGGCGCACGGTCAACCGCTATGCCCTGATGAACCGGGCGGAGGGTTACGGCCTCTCGCTCGACAATCAGGCCGAGCTCAACTTCGACACCGGCCCGCTCAAGCACAAGCTGCTGATGGGCCTCGACTATCTGCGTTCCGACTTCAAGAATGCGATGGCGAACGGCACCGCCGGCCCGATCGACCTGTTCGCGCCGGTCTATGGCACCGGCACGATCCGCTTTCCGGCGACGCCGCAGACCAACACCTCGCAGGCCTCCGAACAATTCGGCTTCTATGCGCAGGATCAGATTCGCCTGGGCAACCTGATCGGCCTGTTCGGCGGTCGCTTCGACCGGGCCGAGAGCGATACGCTGAACCGCAACAACGGCGTCATCACGCGCCAGTCCGACCATGCCTTCACCGGCCGGGCCGCGCTGCTCTATCTCTTCGACAATGGGCTCGCGCCCTATGTCAGCTACGCTGAATCCTTCCAGCCGACGAGCGGCACCGATTTCTTCGGCGCGCCCTTCAAGCCGCGCACCGGCCAGCAATGGGAAGCCGGTATCAAGTACCAGCCGGCCGGCTTCCGCGGCCTGTTCACGCTCGCCGCCTTCGACATCACCGAGCAGAACCGCACCACGCTCGACCTCGCCCATACTTGTGGCGCGACCGGCAATGCGCGCGGCTGCGGCAACTTCAACATCCAGATCGGCGAGGCGCGATCGCGCGGCGTCGAGGCCGAGGCCAAGGTCGAGATCACGCCAGAGTTCAATCTGATCGCCGCCTATACCTATCTCGATGCCCGCGTCAGGCGCAGCGACGGCGGCGACCAGGGCATGCGCCTGACCAATTCGCCGCGCCACAGCGCCTCGGCCTGGCTCGACTACTCGTTCCGCAGCGGGCCGCTGGCCGGCTTCGGCCTCGGCGCCGGTGTCCGCCATGTCGGCGCCTCCCCGGCGAATACGCTGACCACGCTGAACTATTTCGAGGCGCCAGCGGCGACGCTGGTCGATGCGGCGCTGCGCTATGATTTCGGCGTGTCGATGCCGCAGCTCGCCGGGCTGCAGCTGAAGGTCAATGTCCAGAACCTGCTCGACAAGGCCTATGCCGCGAGCTGCGGCGGCACCAGCCTCGACGCCGGCTACTGCTTTGGCGGCCAACGCCGGACGGTGACCGCCAGCCTGACCTATCGGTGGTGAGCGATGGTTGAACGCATGTCCCATCCGACCCGCCGCGCCGCACTGGCGAGGCTAGCAGCGGCCGCGGCGGCGGCGAGTTTCGCACCGGCGCTGCGGGCGCAGGCACCGGTCAGCTTCACCGACATGGCCGGCCGCAGCGTGACCCTGCCGCGCCTGCCGCAGCGGATCGTCCTCACCGAGGCCAATGATCTGCTCTCATTCGCCTTGCTCGATCCTGATCCGGCCGCGCGGGTGGTCGGCTGGGCGGCGCTGCGTCGCTTCGACAACGGCACGTTCGAAGCCTATCGCCGCCGCTTTCCGGCGATCGACCGGATCGAGATCGTCGGCGACTGGTCAGCCGACAGCTTCGCGGCCGAGAAGGCGATCGCGCTCAAGCCCGACCTTGTTCTGATGACGGCTTATCAGGAGCCCGGGCTTGGAAATGGCGACCTGACCCGCCGCTTCGAGGCAGCGGGAATTCCGGTCGCCTTCGTCACCGCCGGCGTGAACACGCGCACCAGCGCGACCGAGATCGCGCCCAAGCTCAGAATGTTCGGCGCGATCCTCGGTCGCGAGCCCAAGGCTGAAGACTATATCGCCTTCTACCAGTCCCATCTGGCGGCGGTCACCGAGCGGATCGCCCACGCCAACCCCACGCGGCCCTCCGTGCTGATCGAAACCTATGCCGGGCTCGGTGAATGCTGCCGGGCACCGGGGCGCCATGGCTGGAGCGAGTTCGTCGAGGTCGCCGGCGGCCGCAATCTCGGCGTCGACACGCCCCAGGCCGGCGGCATGCTCAGCCTCGAATACCTGCTGGCGCAGGAGCCGGAGGTCTATATCGGCAATGGCGGCTCCTATCTCGACGGCAAGGGGCTGGTGATCGGCCCGGGCTACGACCGGGCGACCATCCACGCCTCCCTGCTGCGCCTGACCGAACGGACCGGCTTCAGGGAGATCAGGCCGGTGCGCGAGGGCAAGGTCTATGCGATCTGGACCGTGTTCGCGACGCAGCCGATCAACATCGTCGCGATCGAGCAGATCGCGAAATGGTTGCATCCGGCACTGTTCGCCGATATCGATCCGGCCGCGACGATGGCGGCGATCAATCGCCGCCTGTCGGTGCCGATGGAGGGCATCTACTGGCTCGGCCTCAACGAGCAGGAGCCGGCTCGATGACGGCCCGCGCGCGACAGGCTCTTCCCGGCGATGATGTCGGCGGCGGCTTGCGAGAGTTCACCTTCCACAGTGACGACGGCTGGCCCCTGCTGGCGTGGATCGGCGAGGCCGGTGACGTCCGTCTGCCGCCGTTGGTCATGCTGCATGCCGGCGGCCCTGACCACCACATGCTGCTGCCGCTCGCAGCGCGGCTGGACCAGGGGCGAACGATCGTGCTGCCCGACATCCGCGGCTATGGCCGCTCGCATTGTGCCGATCCGGCGCGCCATCGCTGGTCGCAATATGCCCGGGACGTCGTCGCACTGATCGATCATCTTGGCCTTCGCCAGGTCGATCTGCTCGGCATAGGGCTCGGCGCGACCATCGCGATGCGGGCTGCAATCGCCACCCCCCAGCGGTTTCGCAGGATGGCGCTCATCAGCGTCGAAGACATCGAGGACGATGCCGACAAGGAGAAGGAAAAGGCCTATCTCGCCGCGTTCGCGAGCCGTGTGCGCGAGCAGGGGATAGCAGCCGGCTGGGAGCCGATCCTGGCGCATTTCCCGCCGATCGTCGGCAGAATGGTGCGAGACGCGATTCCGCGCTCCGACCCTGCCAGCATCGCCGCCGCGGCGGCGATCGGCGAGGATCGCTCCTTCCGGCAGCCGGAGGAACTGGTGGCCTTGACGACCCCTACGCTGATCATTCCGGGTATCGACAGTCGACACCCACGCGAGCTCGCCGGGAAACTCGCGAGGATCATGCCAACCGCGGAATTGTCCTCGGCGGCGATGACAGACGAGATGCAGTCGGAGCAAGATTTTGCCGATGCGCTCGCCCCTGAGATCGCGCGCTTTCTCTCTGCTTAAATACTGGAAATCCTCGAGGGCTATGCCGTTCCAGATCCGGACCACCTCGACTGTTCCAGGTCTTCGACCTCTGCTGGGCATCGCCGGCCGACGATCGCGTCGATAACGGCGGAGGCCGTAAGCGGTGGACGCGCCAAGCCATCGTTAACGAGCATGGCCGACGTCACCTCAAACACGTCGCAGCAATGCTTCAAACAACTCCCAGCAGTCGCACCAGCGCGTAGCTGATCGCGCTGAGGGTGATCAGCGAGAGCGTCACCGCGAGCGTGACGCGCGGGCCGGCCTTGGCGACCGTGCGGATATCGACGCCCAGGCCGAGCGCCGCCATCGACACCACCGTCAACGCCTTGGCAGTTGCCGCGACCCCCGGCAGGAGAACGGCCGGAATGGCTCCGGCCGAGCGCAGCGCCGCCATGACGAGAAAGAGGACGATGAACCACGGCACCAGCAGGTGGAGCGGAACGGCGCGGCGCGCCGGGTACTGGCCCGTCGTGATAGCGGGCGCTGCCTCATCGGCCTCTTTGCACAGGCGACCGGCCAGCAGCGACAGGGCGAGCACAACCGGGGCGAGCATCAGGACGCGGACGAGCTTGACCAACGTACCGATCTGCACCGCCATCGCACCGACCGGCGCTGTCGCGGCCAGGACCTGGGGCACCGCATAAACAGTCAGCCCGGCCATGATGCCGAACTGGGTTTCGCTCAGGCCGAGCACCGGAACCAGCAAAGGCAGGCCAAGGACCACCAGCACGCCCAGCACGGCCGTAAAGGCGATCGAAGAGGTGACGTCCTTGCTGCTGGCGCCGATCACGGGAGCGACGGCGGCGATGGCCGAATTGCCGCAGATCGAATTGCCGCAGGCGATCAGGATCGCCATCCGACGCGGCAGCTTCAGCGCCCGCGCGATGGCGTAGCTCGACACGATCGCCACCAGGACGATTCCGGCGATGCCGGCCAGCAGCGCAGGCCCCGCAGCCAGGATCGTCGCGGCGCTGAGCGAGGCGCCCAGCAGCACCACGGCGATCTCCAGGAGCGTCCGGGCCGAATAGACGATGCCTCCGCGCCAGCGCTGGCCGGGTGTCCAGACCGTTCTCACTGCCGTGCCGATCAGGATCGCAAGGACCAGCGCTTCAAGCCAGGCGCGGCCGAAGGCGAACTCTTCAAGGCGCTCGAACAGCTTGGCGGCGAGCGAGACGCCGCTGCACAAGGCGAGGCCCGGCAGGATGTCGCGGGCTTGCCAAACAAGCCTTCCGAGCAAGCCGCGTGAGGCTGCGTCGGTGCCGTGTGCCGTCATTGGAGGACCTTCGTGACGCTGTGGGCGCGCAGCGGCGGTATCGAAATCAAGCAACCTGCCGCTGGGATTGAACCATTCCGTTCGGCACCGCGACCCCACCGCCGGCCGCGGACTTGTCGGGCTGGCGCCATCAAGGAGGCTGGCGCAGCGTCGCGAGAGAGATCTGAGTTTCGCGAGCAGAATATTCCTCCCGAGCCGAAGTCATACTTCGACCCGGGAGGAATTTCTGGCCCAGCACCATGGCGTGATGAAGCTGAGTTCGCTCAGAATTTTAGTGTGCCGTTGAAACCCTGGCTTGGTCGCTGCTCACGCGCGAACTGGAGGTTTCGCGAGACAGAAGGATGGAGATGGTGGTCAATGCCAGCGCGCCAGCCACATACCAGGCAATGGCCATCGGCGTCTGGAATTCGCGCAGCAGCGTGGTTGCGATCAGGGGAGCGATACCGCCGCCCAGGATTCCCGCCAACTGGAAGCCCAGGGAAATGCCGCTGTAGCGGACATGGGTGGGGAAAAGCTCGGTGATGAAGGCGGCCAATGGCCCATACATGAAGGCCCAGCAGGTCATTGCGACGCAGATCGCGACAGTGATCATCGTGGGATCGCGCGTATCGATCAGGGAAAAGAAGAAGAAGACCCAGATCATGCCGCCGATCGACCCTACCAGGAAAACCGGCTTTCTTCCGATGCTGTCCGACAATGTCGCGACGGCGGGAATGACAGCGATCTGGATCGCGGAGGCGATCAGCACGGCGTTGAGTGAAATCGACTTGGGCAAGCCCAGGCGGCTGGTGACATAGGTCAGAACGAACAGGGAGAAGATGTAGAAGGCCACATCGGTTCCGATGCGGATGAAGCAGGCGATCATCAACTGCCGCGGATAGGATTTAAGCAGCTCGACAAGCGGCCGGCTTGTTTTGCGCGTCTCCGACAAGGCTGCGAATTCAGGCGACTCCTCGACGCCGCTGCGCACCCACAGTCCGACGACGATCAGGACGGTGCTCAGGAGGAAAGGCACCCGCCAGCCCCAGGACACGAACTGCTCGTCACTCAGCATCATCGATGTCAACACGATGACCCCGACAGACAGCAGATTGCCGATCGGCACGCCGATTTGCGCAAAGCTCGTATTATATCCCTTGCGCTTTGCATCGCCGTGCTCTGCGGTCATGAGCACCGCGCCGCCCCATTCGCCACCCAGAGCGAGGCCCTGGAGGATGCGCAGAACGATCAGCAGGATCGGGGCGGAAATGCCGATCTGATCGTACGACGGCAAAAGACCGATGCCGACGGTGGCGACGCCCATCAACAGCATGGTTATGACCAGAACCTTCTTTCTTCCGACCGTGTCGCCCATGTGGCCGAAGAGCAATGCACCCAGCGGGCGTGCAATGAAGCCCACAGCGAACGTTGCGAAGGAAAGCAGGATGCCGACGGTAGGATCGTAGCTCGGGAAGAAGATCTTGTTGAAGACGAGCGCGGCCACCGCTCCATAAATGAAGAAGTCGTACCACTCCAAGGCGGTTCCAAGAAAAGCCGCGAACGCGACTCTCCTCATTTTCTTCGACTCGTCACGTGATCCGGATACTCGCATGGATAGGTCCCCTTTTTATGAAGCGAGCCATTCTTGGAGCTCGCGGCTGTCGGGGAACGGTATCAAAGCGCTTTCGTAGAAGTAGAGCGTATATATGCGTATACTTGCGCAGCAGGCCGTCGTTTTACATGCTTTCCGGCATAGGCTCCCATCTGCATCCGGCTCAAAAAAAGAACCCGGGATCGGCTGCGGCAGCCGACCCCGGGTTCTTCGAATGCGACGTGTTTGGGCGAGATCAGACGATCCCGAATCCTCCGCCGCCGGGCGTCAATATCTCGAACACGTCGCCGGCGTGCATTTCGGACTTGTCGCAGCTCATGAGCTCATCGATCCGCCCGTCGCTTCTGACGATGCGGTTGCGCCCGGGCTTGCCGTCCTGCCCTCCCTGAGCTCCCGCCGGCCCATCAAGACGCCGGTTCGATACGATGGCCATGTCGAGGCCCTGCAGGAAGCGAACCCGACGTTTCACACCGTCGCCGCCTTTCCATTTGCCGTCGCCGCCCGAACCGCGGCGAACGCTGAACTCCTCGAGAAGCACTGGAAAGCGCAGCTCGAAGACTTCAGGGTCCGTCATCAGGGAGTTGGTCATATGGGTATGCACCGCCGAAGCACCGGCATTGCCTTCCACGGCCCCTGCTCCACCGCAGATGGTCTCGTAGTACTGGTAGGTTCCGTTGCCGAAGGTGAAGTTGTTCATCGTGCCTTGAGAGCCCCCGATGACTCCCAACGCCCCGTACAGGGCATCGGTTACCAGGCAGGACGTCTCCGGATTTCCAGAGGACACGGCAGCCGGATACTCCGGGCAAAGGAACGACTTTTCCGGGATGACGATTTCGATCGGCCGCAGGCAACCAGCATTCAGCGGGATATCGCGGTCGATCAGCGTGCGGAACACATACAGCGTCGCAGACCGGGCAATCGCAGGCGGCGCATTGAAATTGGTCGGAACCTGCGGGCTGGTGCCGGTAAAATCGACCTTGATCGACTTGCTCTCCTTGTCGATCGAGATCTTGACGTGAACCTTGTGCCCGAGGTCATGGACCGCGGTGTATTCGCCTTCAGGAATACGATGGACAATGGCGCGAAGCTCGGCCTCCGACACGTCCATGATGTATCCGGCATAGGCCACCACAACCTTCTCGCCGAACTCATCGATCAGTTGCCTCAGTTCATCCGAACCACGGATGCAGGCTGCCACCTGGGCCTGGAGATCGGCGATGTTCTGAGACGGGTTCCGTGCCGGATATTGAGCCGTCGTCAGCAGGCGCATCAACTCTTCCAGCGCGAACTCGCCCTTATGCACCAGCCTCATCGGTTCGATGAGCGCCCCTTCTTCATGGATATCGCGGCTGTCCGGCGGCAGCGATCCCGGTGTCTTCCCGCCGATATCAGCCTGATGGCCACGGGCGGCCGTGTAGAAGAGAACCTTTTTGCCGGACACGTCGAACAGCGGCATGATGACGGTCACATCGGGAAGATGCGCTCCCCCCTTATACGGCGAGTTGAGCACAAAGAGGTCGCCCGGCTCCATCGTGTGCGCGAACTCCCTGGCTACGACCTCGACGCTTTCGGACATCGCCCCAAGATGAATGGGAATGTGAGGTGCGTTGGCGATGAGCTGCCGGTCGGCATCGAAGATCGCGCAAGAAAAATCGAGGCGTTCCTTGATGTTTACAGATTGCGCCGAATTGGCCAGCGCATAACCCATCTGGTCGGCGATTGACCTGAAACGATTGTTGAAAAGCTCCAGTTGGACCGGATCCATGCTGCTCGCATCGATCGATTTCGAGCGAGAAAGACCTGTATACCCGAGCTTTAGCGAACCTGTGCTGTCGCACACCGCCTTCCAATTGGAATCCACGACGGTCGTCGAATACGGATCGATGATGATCGCCGGTCCCTGGACTTCCGTACCTTCACCCATCTGTTCCAGCTTGAAGACCGGCACCTGGTGCATTCCGTGGTCGTAATAGAGTTCGGTCGTATCGAACGGCTCGATTGTCTTTCCGACGGACACCCTGCGGCTATCGATGGGCCTATGCGCCCGACGATGCGATCCGCCGGCCTCGATCGCGAGGGACTCGATCACGATCTCGCTTTGCGGACGGTTGAAGCCATAGTGCTTCTGGTGGGCATCCTCGAACGTGGCGCGCAGGGTCTCCAGATCGTCGAAGACGATTTCCAGGCCGGAGCTGGAGCCACGATGACGCACGACGGCCCGGTGGGTGACCGTGATATCGTCTTCATGAACGCCCTGCTTGACGAGTTTTGCCTTGGCGTCTCGTTCGAGAAGCTCGATCTGCCTCAAGAGATAGGCACGCGCATCATTGTCGAAGATTCGCTCGATCGTCGCGCTTTCGATTGCGCGCAGATCGGCCAGCCCCATGCCGTATGCCGAAAGGACGCCGGCGAGTGGATGAACGAAAATGCTTTCCATGCCGAGGGTTTCGGCAATCTTGCAGGCATGCTGGCCGCCGGCGCCGCCGAAACAGCACAAGGTATATTTCCCGAGGTCATAACCGCGTTCGGTCGAGATCTTCTTGATCGCGTTCGCCATGTTCTCCACGGCGATGTCGAAGAAGCCCTCGGCGCATTCGTGCTTGGTCCTTTCGCTCTCGCTCGCTGCATTCACGCGCGCCGTGAGTTCGTCGAAAAGCCGGCTCGAGCGATCCATATCCAGCGGAAGATCGCCATTGGGACCGAAGATACTGGGAAAGAATTTCGGAGAAATCCGGCCAAGCACCAGGTTGCAGTCGGTCACCGTCAACGGGCCGCCATTCCGGTATGCGGCTGGTCCAGGCACGGAGCCCGCAGATTCCGGGCCGACACGGAAGCGCAAGCCGTCAAAGCTGACGATGGATCCCCCGCCGGCTGCGACCGTATGGATCATCATGATGGGCGAGCGAATTCTTGCGCCGGCAATCTCGCTTTCGGTCGTACGCTCGAAGTGTCCAGCGTAATGGCATACGTCCGTGGAGGTGCCACCCATGTCGAAGCCGATGAGGTTTTCTATACGCGACGCGGTGCAGCTCGCAACGGCACCGACGATGCCTCCCGCCGGTCCTGACAAGATGCAGTCCTTGCCCTTGAACTGCGCGGCTTCGACGAGTCCACCGTTCGACTGCATGAAGAACAGCGGTGTCTTTCCAAGCGGCCCGTCGAGGCGCTGGATGTAGGACTGAAGGATCGGCGTCAGATAGGCGTCGACGACCGCAGTTTGTGCGCGTCCGACGAACTTGATCATGCCGCTGCATGCGTTGGATGTCGAAACTTGTGTGAAGCCGACGCCCCTGGCGATCCGGGCGACACTTTCCTCGTGTTCGGGAAAGCGATAGCCGTGCATGAAGGCGATCGCGCAGGATCGGTAGCCTTGATCGTATAGCGCCTGCAGTTTCGTCTGGGCCTTGAGCTCGTCGAGCTGTCGCAGGACCTTGCCGCCGACATCGACACGCTCGTCGACCTCTACGACTGCTGAGTAGAGCTCGGATGGCAGCCGGATATCCAGGTCGAACAGGCGCGGACGGTTTTGGTAACCGATTTGGAGCGCATCGCCGAAGCCCTCGGTGGTAACGAAGACAGTCGGCTCTCCCTGGCGTTCGAGCAGAGCATTGGTGCCGACGGTGGTACCCATGCACACGACATCGATGAGATCCTGGGAGATCGGATCGTCCGGCGACAGGCCCAAGACCTCGCGAATGCCGGTGATGGCCGAGTCCTCGGTCTGTCCCACACGGTTCGACAGCACCTTTTTGACGATGACTTCGCCCGTCGGTGACCAGGCCACGATGTCGGTGAACGTGCCGCCCCGATCAATGCCGAACTTGTAACCCTTGGTCTCTGATTGAAACACAGCCGCTCACCCCTCTTGACAATTGTCTTGTCAAGATCGGGCAACCGGGACATCGTGGTCTACGACGTATATATTCGTATACAAGGCCACCCATGGACTGGGGAACGCAACTTAAACGTTATCGCCGGGCGCAAGGGATGACCCAAGCCCGAATGGCCGAAATCACCAATGTCGAGCAGGCTACGATCTCCCGTTGGGAGCGTGGAACGCACGAACCCGAGTTGGGGATGCAGCGTCGGCTCCGGGATCTCATCTTCGGGCGCGGCATGTCCTCCGACGGATTCATTCTCAAGAACGCAGCGAATTCGCCATTCGCCATGAAAATTTCGACACGACATGGGAAGAATATCGTGGCGTCCGCGACGGCTGCTGCTCTTCATGGAGTCTTGCAACCAGTTCTCGCCGAGGCAAATTATCGTCCGTATTTCACGGCCGAACTTGAAGACAACTGGCAAAAGGCAGTGGAATTGGGTTTCTTCGATGGCGAGATTGCCAATGTACGTGTCTGCAATCGATGGAAGCCGCTGAACGACGGACCTGAAATGGCCTGCGTCTCGTATTGGACGCCAGCTCGCTTGTCGGATGGAGAAATCGTCATGGTCGGCGAGTTTCGCCTGATCGACCTGCAGGAACTTGCGAGCAAGCCGTCCGATGAACGTTTTGTCGTCCAATCCATGGACACCGCCGTCATGTAGGCAAGACAGGCTGCGGCCAGGTGATGCGCCACTGCGTCGAAGCTTAGGTCTCGCCGACAAGGGCGAGGCATTCCGGATCGAGATTGGACTGGCTCATGAACCAGTCCTGCCAGCACTTCAGAATGTCGGCGGTCCCCGCTATTCGTGGCGCTGCTGGAACTCGGCGGGTGTGCATCCCGCCTCGCGCTTGAAGAATTTTGAGAAATTGGTTGCCTCGTCAAAGCCGAGGCTGCCTGCGACCAGATAGATCGGCAAGTCGGTGTGGGCCAGCAGGCGCTTGGCCTCGAGCGCGATGCGCGCAGCTATGACTTGCTTGGCAGTTCGCCCGGTCGCCTGCGCCGCGGCGCGCGTAAGGCTTCTTTGCGTGCAACCCAATGCGCTGGCATAGGCGGCGACCTGATGCCAGGCGGCATAGTTCTGTTCCACCAGAGTCCGGAACTGCGCGTAGCGCTTGTGACCGCGGCTGTGAACTGCCTCGGCCCCGGTCTGCCGATCGTGCAGGACGCTGAGACGGAGGAGCAGTCCGCAGAGCTGATGCCTCAGAAGCGGGTGCAGCAGCGTCGAGGAGATATCTTCCCGGGCGTCCTTTTCCATTCTCCCGATGACTTCAGTCACGGCAGCGAAATCGGCTGCCGGCAGGGACAGATGGTTTGGGAGCCGATCCAATCCAAGCACCGGTAGCAGCTCAGAGTTCGTTTCCGCGAGGGCGGGCAGGAATTCGGCGCGGAACAGTATCAGCCACCCATCCCAGCCTTCGCCGCTGCCGAAGCTGTGCACCTGCCCCGGTCTCAGCACCAGGAGCGATCCGGCCGCGCAGGCGACCGGCTCGAAATCCACCAACTGAGTGGACGTGCCTTCCGTGACGCAGATCAGCATGGGGAAGGTGTAACGATAAGTCGCTCGGATCGCAGCGGGCGTTGCTCGCCGCCACAAATCGGCGAAAGGGAAAACCTCGACATCGAGCTCGAGGCCGGACGGTCGATAATCGAGCCAGGCGATCTTTGCTTCGTCGGCTTGCCTTACCATCGAGCACCCGGTCGTCAGCACCAAAGTACGCGCCAATGTCCGATATCTATCAGAGACCGGCCGCAAAGCACCACGATCTGCTCCCGAGAATTCGTTATCTATCGCCGGCAAGCACTCAAACCGATCCGTGAACGGACTGACATGACCAATATCGACATTGCCAAGGCCTATATCACCGCAGTGCAGACGGGCGATCAGGCGTCGCTCGGAAACCTTCTGTCCCCGGCTGTCGTCTGGCACCAGCCAGGCAACAACCGGTTTTCCGGCACGAAGAACGGCATTGCCGAGGTCGGCGGCATGATTGGTGCGATGATGGAAGCCTCGCGGGGGACCTTCGCCATCAACAGCGCCAGCCGCTACATGGCCAATGGCGACCTGGTCGCCATCGAGATCGAATTCTCGGGCGAGCAAGACGACGCGAAGCTTTCACAGGCCGGCATCGACCTGCTGAGGCTCAACGGCGGCAAGATCGTCGAAGTGTGGCTGTTTTCCTCAGACCCGATCCAAGAAGATATTTTCTGGGGCAAGTAAGCCAGTCTGCGGAAGGCCGTGCGCCTTGGTGCGCGGCCTCTTCCTGCGGAGATTTTCAGGAGCAGCAGATGAACGCAAAGAGCATCGAAATCACCCAGGTGCGCAATGCGACCATGGTCATCGACTACGCCGGCGTGCGTTTCCTGATCGACCCCATGCTTGCCGAAAAAGGAGCCTATCCGGGCTTCCCCGGCACCCTCAACGAGGAATTGCGCAATCCGCTGGTCCCGCTGCCGCTTGCGCAGATTATCGATGTCGACGCCGTACTCGTGACGCATCTGCATCTCGACCATTGGGACGAGGCCGCCGCACAAGCCCTGCCGAAATCGCTTCCGGTCCTGGTGCCTTGCGAGGCCGATGCGGATGAAATCCGGAAGGCAGGATTCACGGATGTGCGTGTCATCGGAGCCGCGACCGCGTTCAAGGGCGTGACCTTGACGCGTACCAGCGCGGTGCACGGGGTCGAGGCGGTCGTGCAGGCTTTCCCGCCGGAGTTCCTGAGGGTTGGCGGAGCCGTCTTCAGCCATCCGGGCCATAAGACCCTGTACCTCGCAGCGGATACCGTCTGGTACGAGAAGGTCCAGGAGGCTATCGCGGCGCATAGTCCGGATGTCATTGTGCTGAACAGCGGCAATGCACAGGCCGCCGGACTCGGCCGGCTCATCATGAACGCCTCGGACGTTCTGGAGGTCCACAGGGCCGCCCCATCGGCGATGCTGATCGACACTCATATGGAAGCTGTCAACCATTGCACCCTGACGCGCTCGGCCCTGCGCAGCTTCGCGGAACAGCAAGGCTTTTCGGACAGGCTTCGCTTGCCCGCGGATGGTGAGAGAATCACCGTGTGATCGACCTCTGGCCGGGCAGCGGCGAGTATTGGCCCTGTCCGGCCGAGGAGCGAACTTTGTTTTGGCAAGCGGCAATCACCACTGCCAGGGCATCAGCCGGCGCTGCAGCCATTGCAGACCATAGGTCAGCGTGACGCCGAGCAGCATGACGACGACCATGTCGGCATACATCTTCTCGGGGTTCAGCACCTCCCAGTAGTAGAAGGTGATGTAGCCGACGCCCTGCTTGGCGCGCAGGAATTCCTGCGTCCCATGCGTGACGAGCACTGGGACTTTTGCGGCGCGGTAGGCCTGTTCTGCATCCAGGGAGACGCCCTTCATGACGGCCGTGAGCACGTGGCGGGGAACCTGGGCGTTGAAGGCGAGCATTCGCTCGAACTCTGCGGGGGTCGGAGCGACGTCAAAGCAGGAGCGCAGGAAAGCGCGCAGCGCGTCAACGCGCGTTCCGAGGTCGGGCGAAGCGGTCGCCGGCAGGTGCCCACGATTCTCCGGAGGGCCCGCGACCGCTTTATCAGCGCATCCACGAAGTTCACGCCGCCCAGCGCGCCGCCTCCGTACTTGGAGAGGTAGTTTCCCACCGGGACGCCAGCCATGCAGGACCGTAGAGAGCCAGCCCGCTCCCGATCTCACACATTCAGGCAGCGTCTTGGCCATGCCGACGTCTTCGGCTCAGGCCGCGAGGCGGGCGTTGGGAAGCGGATCGGAAAAACGCCATCCCGCTGCGGCCAGCGCATGGGCACCGTCGACCAGCCCCGCCAGCGGATCATCGGACAGGATTTCGAGGGCGGCCGATCCCGCAAATCCCTGCGCCGCGAGGGTCGCGCCGATCGCCGCGAAATCGATCGCGCCGGCCCCGATCGGATCATGCCGCCATTGACCGGCGGGGCTGTCGGAGACATGGACGATCCCGAGACGCGGCCCGAGCAGGCGAAGCCCTTCGACCGGGTCCTCCCCTATGGCAAAGGCATTCGCGACATCGTAGACGACGGAAACGTCGTCCAGCCCCTCCTCGCGCAGGAAGCGGTCGATCGCGCCGGCATCGGCGAGCAGCCCCTGCGGATGGTTCTCGAGGATGACGCCGAGCCCGGCGCGGCGCGCCTCTTCGACGATCGCGTGGAAGGCCGGGCGGAAGCTTTGCATCAGTTCGGCATTCGCGTTCGCCAGCAGCGCATGCCGCCGGCCGGAGCCGACGCAGACCCAGCGCGCACCGAGCTCGGCGCAGCGGGCGATGGCGCGGCGATAGGCTTCCATGGAAAACGCGACGACATCCTGCGAGGCGCTGGCGAGATTGATGTCGCTGCTGGCGAGATCGGCCGCGAGCAGATCCATGCCGCTGCGCTCGATAATGGCGCGCAGGCGCCGCGTCCGTGCCGGATCCTCGCGCCACGGATCGAAATGCGGTGGCGTGGCCATGAGCTGGACCTGGGTGAACCCCGCCTCGGCGATGCGCTCGACGGCGGCTTCCGCGCTTTCCTGCCAGACGAAACCGAAGCTGTGGGCCGCGAGCCTGAGCATGTCACAGAGCCCCATCGCGATAATAGGCGAAGGTGCGCTCGATCCCGGCGCGCAGACTGGTGGCAGGCAGGTCGGGGAGGACGTCGCGCACCTCGCCCTCCTCGATCTCGGAAGCCGAGGGCATCGTCTCGCCGCCTCGCCGGATGTCGGCCTGTGGGTTCAGGCGCAAAAGCTCGGCGATGACGTCTTGCGGCGTCGCGAGCGTTCCAACGAGATTGAAGACATGCGCGCCGTCCGGCCGGCGCAGCACTGCACGCTCATAGGCGGCGGCGACATCGTCGACATAGACGAGGCCGGCGGCGCCCTCATACGGAAAGACGTAAGCCTCGCCGAGTGCGGCGGCTCGGCAGGCCAGCGAGGGGCCGGCGCTGAGGCCGCTCTCCCGCCCCGGGCCGTAAACGACGTAAGGGCGGAAAGCGATGCTCGCCAGGCCGTGATCATGCCAATAGGCGCGCGCGCTCCCCTCGCAGGCCAGCTTGAAGGCGCCATAATGCGAGATGGGCACGGGCGTCTGCCCGCCGGAGGGACCATAGACCCCGGCCGTGCTGGTATAGACCACCCGGTCGATGCCGAGCTCGCGCGCCGCCTCGAAAACATTGAGCGTGCCGATCAGATTGATCTGCGCGCCGCGGATGGGGTCGGCCTTGCAGGCCCAGGTCAGCACGCCGGCCAGGTGGATGATGGCGTCGCAGCCTTCAGCAGCGTCACGGACATCGGGGAGGCGGACGATGTCGCCGCGGCGCCATTCGCAAGCCTGCGCCGCCTCGGGACCGGCGATTGCCGCGATCAGGCTGCGGTTCTCGGCGAGATCGAACACGCGGACAGCATGGCCGCCTGCCGTCAGGCGCCGGACGATCCAGGCGCCGAGGAAGCCCGCGCCACCGGTGACGAGAATACGCATGAAGCCCTTGCCTGCATCGTTACGGTGGAGAATCGAAGAATCTCGCCTGCCCGCCTGGGCGCGGCCGCGAGAGCGCCGGCGTCGCCATCATCGCCAGCGACAGCTCGCGCGCGGCGTCCATGAGCTGCGGTGCGAAGCCCAGCATCTTCGCCTCGGTCAGTCTGATATGCGGGCCGGCGATCACAACGACGCCGACGACCTCGCCGGTCTGCGGGCTGCGGATCGGAGCGGCAGCGGCATTCATCCAGGCCGAATAGGTCTGGACCACGATGCTGAAGCCCCGCTTGCGTGCCTGGCGCAGATATTTGAGCAGGGCCGCGCTGGTCTGTGGCGCGCGCGGGCCGAACTCCTCGCGCGAGCCGTAGCCCTGCTTCTCGACGAGGGCGAGCGCCTCGTCCTCGGGCAGGCAGGAAAGCCAGGCGTGGCCGCTGGCCGAACAGGAGAGCCGGGCGGCCTGGCCCATGTCCGGATCGTAGCGCAGGCCAAAGGGCGAACCCTGCGACTTCGCCACCCAGACGAGCTCACGCCCGTCGATCAGGGCGAAGCGCAGGAGTTCACCCGATTCTCGCGCCAGACGGTCGAGCACCGGCTGGGCGAGATCGGTGATACCGACGCCGCCCAGGAAGCTGAACGCCAGCGAGGCGATCTTGGCGGTGAGCTGATAGGAGCCGAGCTGCCGCTCCTGCCGGGCATAGCCGCGCTCGACCAAGCTCGTCAGCACGCGGTGTGTCGCGCTGCGCGGGATGGAGAGGCGCTCGGCGATCTCGTAGAGCTGAAGCCCATGCGCGTTGGCCGCGAGCAGCTCCAGCACGCTCAGCGTACGCTCGAGCAGCCCGCTCGGGCCCGATTCCTGATCGCCGGCGAGGTGTTCTTCGTGGTCGATTCGCTTTGCCATGGGCCTATCCGGAAACCAGCGTGACGCGCCGGCCTGTCTGCGCCGCCTCGCTCACCGCCAGCGTCGCGCGTAACGTCCTGGTCGCATCGGCCGCATCGATGAGAGGCGTCGCTTCGCCCCGCGCCACCTCGCACAGGTGGCGCAACTGCTCGACGTAGGGGCTGGCGCGTACCACCGCAAGCGAATCGCGGGAGATCGGATTGAACCAGCTCCGCTCGCCGCCATAGCGCCAGAGATCGAGGCCGGGCAGCGTCAGCGAGCCCTCCGTGCCGGAAATGTAATGCGAATTCACCGGCGCGGGCTGCGCGGGATAACCCGGCAATTCACCGGAGGCGAGATCCCAGCTCCAGGGCGTGACCGCGGTATCGGAGAGGCTGATCGTGACGAGCGCGCCGTTGACGAGCCGGAGCACGACCGCTGCGGTATCCTCCACGCCAAAACCGCGCACCGCGTTCGAGGTCGCGGCCTGCACGGATTCGATCTCGCCGCAGACGAAGCGGATCAGGTCGATCTCGTGGATCAGGTTGATCAGGATCGGGCCGCCGCCGGGCTCGCGCCGCCAGGCCATCTCGAAATAGCCGTCCGGCTTGAAGAAGGTGTAGAGCACCGAGGCGTTGGTGAGGCGCCCCAGCGCGCCCAAGGCGACCAGTTCGCGCGCGCGGGCGATGATCGGGTTGTGGCGCCGGTGATGGCCGACGAGCACCGGCACGCCGGCGCGTGCCGAGGCCTCGGCCAGCGCCAGCCCCTCCTCGACCGTGCTGGCGACGGGTTTCTCGACCAGAGCGGTGACGCCGGCGGCGAGTGCATCGAGCGCGATCGGCAAATGCGTGTTGTTCGGGGTGGCGACGATCAGCGCCTCCGGACCTGTCTTCTCCAGAAGCGCGGCATGGTCCGCAAACCAGGCGATGCCGCGCTCCTCGCAGAAGCGCCGCCCAGCCTCCGTCGGGTCGGCGATGCCGGCCAGTCCGGCGAATCCGGACGCCTGGATCACGTCGGCGTGCAGGCGCCCGATCGCCCCTGCCCCCACGATAGCGACTGAGAATTGCGACATCCGGCTCCCCGATCCAGCGGCATATGTCCCCTGCCGCGAAGCCGGCGTCAAGAGACTTTGGAATCCAATTCCGATCTTGAAAATAATAATGGAACTCAATTCCACTTGTGCTAAACGGCATCGTCCGACGCGCCTCGATGCGCCGCCGGATCCAATTCGGGACAGCCCGATATCGATGTCTGGGAGGACACAGTGACGGATCAGAAAAAGCAGCCCGAAGGCTCCGTGATCGGCCGGCGCAGCCTTATCGCAGGAGCGTCCTCTCTAGGTGCGGCAGGGCTCATCTCCGGCAAACTCGGCATGCCCTATATCGGCAATGCCGCCGCGGCCGAGCCGATCAAGATCGGCATGATCTGGGCCAAGACGGGCACGATCGTCGACCAGTCGGAATATCTGGCACAGGGCAGCCTGCTGGCGCTGGAGCAGCGCAACAACATGCTGCTCGGTCGCCCCGCGGAGATCGTCTGGCTCGACGAGCCGAATCCGCAAGGCGCGCAACAGAATGCCGAACGCCTCGTCGGCGAGCACAAGGTCGTCGGCATCGTCGGGGGCGCGCTGAGCTCCTTCGCGCTCGCCATCTCCGCCGTGGCGAAGAGGGCGAAGATCCCCTATATCGCCGCCAATGCCGCCACGGGCGAGCTGACCGGGAAGTCCTGCAACAAGTACACCTTCCGCCTGCAGCCCCCGGTCGATGTCCATGCCCGGGTTCTCGCGCCCTATTGCGGCGAGATCGGCAAGAAGTGGTACCTGATGACGGCGGCCTACGCCTTCGGCCAGGACATCAAGCGCGCCTTCTCCGAATACGCGGCCGCCAATGGCTGCACCCTGGTCGGCACGGACGAGGTGCCGGTCGGCACCCCGGATTACAGCTCCTTCATCCTGAAGATCCGCGCCGCCAAGCCCGATGTGGTGATCGGTGGCATCGCCGCCAGCGACCTGACGACGTTCCTCAAGCAGTGGAACGAGCTCGGCATGCGCGGGCGCATCCCCTTCGCCGAGATCTCCGTCGGCAACACCGATCTCTGGGGCGTCGGGCCGGAGGCGGCCGATGGTCTCTATACCCTGACCTGGTACTACAAGAACCCGAACAACCCGCCCGAAGAGCAGGCGATGGCAGCTGCCTACGAGAAGAAATACAACCGGCCGGCCGCCGACAAGACCTGGATGGGCTGGATGGGCATGAAGGCCCTGCTCGACGCGATCGAAACCGCGAAGTCGACCGAGCCCGCCGCCATCGTCAACGCGCTCGAGAAATGGTCGGTGAAGCGCGGCGACCTCGATGTCGGCTATCGCGATTTCGATCACCAGATGATCAGCCGGCTGCTGGTGGCGAGCATCAAGCCGAAGATCACCGACAAATGGGACTATTTCGACGTGAAGGCGGAGCTGCCGGCGACATCTGGCGGCATCGCCCGCGCCTTCGGCAACCAGGCCGAAAGCGCCTGCAAGATGGATTCCCTCTGAGCTGAGGAGCCACAGGCAGCCTTTCCGAACACGGCCCGGGGATGCCCGGGCCGATCCCTGACGCGCGGCCATGACGCCGCTCTCCGCAGGATCGATGCGCCATGCTCGACATGATCTTATCCCAGGCCGTGAATGGCCTGGTGCTGGGCTTCCTTTACGTGCTGATCGCGGTCGGGCTCTCGATCATCTTCGGGCTGCTCGGCATCGTGAACTTCGCCCATGGCGCCTTCTTCGCCATCGGCGCCTATCTTGCCCTCGTGCTGAACCGCGAGTTCGGCTGGGCGGTGGCGCTGCTCGCACCGGTGCTGACCGGCGCGCTCGGGATGCTGGTCGAGAGGGTGCTGATCCGCCATCTCTACGGCAAGGAGCCGCTGCTCGGCCTGATCCTGACCTTCGCGCTGGCGCTGCTGTTCGAGTCGCTGCTGCGGATGATCTTCGGCGGCGCGCCGCTGCCTTTCGCGGCGCCGCGCTTCCTCTCCGGCTTCGTCGAATACGGGCCGGTCCTGATCACCAAATACCGGATGTTCGTGCTGGCGGTGACTGTCGCCGCGCTGGTCGGCTTCTGGGCCTTCCTGACCTACACGCCCTTCGGCCGGATCATCCGGGCGGGCTCGCGCGACGCCGAGATGGTCGGGCTGCTCGGCATCAACCTGCCGGTCGTGTTCAGCTTCGTCTTCGGCATCGGCTGCTTGCTGGCCGGGCTCGCCGGCATGCTGGCCGCACCGCTCTGGACGGTGAACCCGACCATGGCGGCCGGGGCCATCATGCCAGCCTTCGTGATCGTGACGATCGGCGGGCTCGGCTCCTATGCCGGCGCCATCGTCGCCGGCCTGCTCGTCGGCCTGACCACCGCCATGACCATCCAGTTCCAGCCGGAATGGGCGGGAGCGGCCATGTACGTCCTGATGGCGGCCATCCTGCTCGTGCGTCCGCGCGGCCTGTTCGGCGAAAAATGGGAGCGCTTCGAGTGACCGCCCGTCAGCTTTTCCGCCACCCCGCCCTCTTAGCCGGGCTCGTCCTATCCGGCCTCACCCTGCTCTGGCTCGCGCTCAGCGCGCCCGTCGGGCTGATCACGCAGATCGCGATCTACACGCTCTACGGCATGGGCGTGAACCTGCTCGTCGGCTATACCGGGCTCGTGCCGTTCGGCGCCTCAGTGTTCTTCGGCTGCGCCAGCTATGCGCTTGCCTTCTTCGTGCTCGGCCGTGTCGCGACCGATGTGGTGGCGCTGGTGCTGGCGGTGCTGTTCTCGCTCACGCTCGCCCTCGTCATCGGCGCGCTGATCCTGCGCCGCAAGGGCCTCTACTTCTCGCTGCTGACGCTGGCCTGCTCGCAGATCGCCTTCGAGGTCGCGTTCAAATGGACCGCCGTCACCGGCGGCGAGAACGGGCTGCAGGGCGTTGCGCGGCCCGCTTTCGCGTCGGACCTGTCCTTCCATGTCTTCGCCGTGGCGAGCGTCGTCCTCGGCATCGCCCTGCTCTGGCAGATCGTGCACTCGCCGTTCGGCCGGGCGCTGCAGGCCGTGCGCGACAACGAGCAGCGCGCCCGCAGCCTCGGCTTCAACGTCTATCTACTGCGGCTCGGCTCCTTCGTCCTGATGGCCGGCTTCGTCGGCTATGCCGGGGCGCTGCTGACGCTGCTGCTGCAGGGCGTCTACGCCAACAACCTGAGCTGGCAGCATGCCGGCGACGCGCTGCTGATGACAGTGCTCGGCGGCGTGCACCACTTCCTCGGCCCGCTCTGGGGCGCGATCACCTTCATCATCATGGAGAACCGGCTCTCGGCCATCACCGAGAACTGGTGGCTGATCTTCGCGCCGATCATCATCCTGTTCGCGCTGCTCTCGCCGGAAGGCATCCAGGGCCTGGTGCAGCGGCTGCTGCGGCGCGAGCGCTGGACACTGACCCGCAACACGATCCCGCCGCGGCCCGCCATCATCGCGCCCTATGAGAGCGCCGCGCAGGCGATGGATCCGCAGCGCCCGATCCTGGAGACCAAGAAGCTGAACAAGCGCTTCGGCAGCCTCGTCACGGCCAAGGACATCGACCTGGAGGTCCGGCCTTTCGTGCTGCACTCCCTCATCGGGCCGAACGGAGCCGGCAAGACGACCTTCTACAACATGCTCACCGGCGTGCTGCCGCCGAGCGAGGGCAAGATCCTGTTCGAAGGCCGCGACATCACCAGGCTGCCGATCCATATCCGAGCCCGCCTCGGCATCAGCCGATCATTCCAGATCCTCTCGATCTTCCCGAATCTCAGCGTGTTCGAGAATGTCCGCATCGCCGTGCAGGCCCAGCGTGTCGGCGCGCGCGGCCTCATCGCCGACGCCCATCGCAACGAGGAGGTCAACGGCCGGACCTGGTCGATCCTCGACGCGGTCGGCCTCGCCGACAAGGCCGCCTTGCCGAGTCTCGACCTCCCGCACGGCGCCAAGCGCCTGCTCGAGATCGCGGTCACCCTGGCGATTGAATCCAAGCTCCTGCTGCTCGACGAGCCATTGGCCGGCCTCGCCGAGGCCGACCGCATCGTCGTCGCCGATCTGATCCGTCGGCTGGCGCAAAAGCACGCCGTGCTGCTGATCGAGCACGACATCGACCGCGTGCTGGCGATCTCCGACCGCATCTCCGTGCTGCATCAGGGGCGAATCATCGCGGACGGCAAGCCGGCCGAGGTGGCGAAAAATCCCGAGGTCATCTCGGCCTATCTCGGCGCCGCGAAGGGCTCCGACCAGATCGCGCCGGCAGTGGAGCGCAAGGTCGATGCAAAGGCCGGGCTGCTGCTCGATGCGCGGGACATCGCCGTCGGCTATGGCGGCAGCACGGTGCTCTCCAATGTCAGCCTGACGGTGCGCGAGGGCGAAGCCGTCGCCCTGCTCGGCCGCAACGGCGTTGGCAAGACGACGGCGCTGCGGGCGCTGACCGGCAGCCTGGCGCTCGACGCGGGGACGATCTCGTTCGGCGGCACGCCGCTGGCGACGCTGCGCCCCTTCGAGATCAACCGGCTCGGCATCTCGCTGGTGCCGGAAGGGCGGCGCCTCTTCCCGAACCTGACCGTGGTCGAGAACCTCCAGCTCGCCGCGCGTCCGGGCGGGATCGGGCTGGAGGAGGTCTTCCAGTTGTTTCCGCGGCTGCGCACGCGCCAGGCGGCCAAGGCCGAGAACCTCTCGGGCGGCGAGCGCCAGATGGTCGCCATCGCGCGCGCTCTGATGGTGCCGAGCAAGCTGATCCTGCTCGACGAGCCCTTCGAGGGGCTGGCTCCGGCCGTCGTCAACGAGGTGATGGCGGCGCTGGTGAAGCTGCGCGGGCGCGTCGCGATGATCATCGTCGAGCACCATGCCGAGACCGTGCTGCCGATCGTCGATCGCGCCTATGTGCTGGTCAACGGCCGGATCGCCTTCGGCGGAGGCGCCGCCGCGCTGGAGCAGGACCACGCCCTCCAGGCCCGCCTGCTCGGCGTGGTGCATGCCGAGGACCCGGCACCGGCAGCCCATGCGGCTGCAATCTGACGCGGAGATCGAGAGTACGATGGACTTCAACATCACAGGCGCGACGCGCCTCAACGTCATCATCGGCGACCCGATCGCCCAGGTGAAATCGCCGGCCGGCATGACGGCCGCCTTCTCTGCGCGCGATCATGACGCGGTCGTCGCGCCCGTCCGCGTCTCGTCCGAGGATCTGAAGGATTTCCTCGAGATCGCCAACCGGCTGCCCAACCTCGACGGCATCATCGTCACTGTCCCGCATAAATTCGCCTGCTACGAGCACTGCGCCAGCGCGACGGAGCGGGGCGAGTTCCTCGGCGCGGTCAACATCCTGCGGCGGCGCAAGGACGGCGCCTGGCATGGCGAGATGGTCGACGGGCTGGGCTTCGTCGGCGCGGTGAAGGCGCAGGGCTACGAGCCCGCCGGCAAGCGCGCTTTGCTGATCGGCGCCGGCGGGGCTGGCTCGGCGATCGCGCTCGCTCTGATCGATGCCGGCGCGCGCGAACTTGCGATCCACGATGCCGACGCTGCCCGGCGCGACCGGCTGATCGCGCGGCTCAACGCGAGGGACAAGCTCAAGGTCGTGCCCGGTTCGCCTGATCCGACCGGCTTCGACCTCGTCGCCAACGCGACGCCGGCCGGCATGAAGCCGGGCGACGCCCTGCCCGTCGAGATCGACAAGCTGGCGCCGGGCACCTTCGTCGGCTGCGTCATCACGGTTCCGATCGTGTCACCCTTGATCGAGGCGGCGCGCCGACGGGGCTGCCCGACCTCGACCGGCAGCGAGATGTACCAGGCGCTGCAGGGCGCGATGGTGGATTTCCTGATGGCCGGCGAGAGGCTCGGCTGAGGAGGCGCCCGATGTTCACCACCTTGGACACCGTTCCTGCGGACGCGACTTACGACATCGTCGTCGTCGGGGCCGGCGGCGGCGGGCTGGCGGCGGCAGTCTTCGCCGCCATCGCCGGCAAATCCGTGCTCGTCGTCGAGCGTACCGACCATGTCGGCGGCACGACCGCGCTCTCGGCGGCGACGACCTGGATTCCGAACTCCATGCATGCGGGCAAGGTCGCGACCGACGATAGCTTAGAGAAGGCGGCCGCCTTCCTGACGGGCGTCGTCGGCAATCGCTCACCAGCCCATCTGCGCGAGGCCTTCCTCAAGAGCGGCCCGGAGGCAATCGCGACTCTGGAGGCCAAGACCGATGTCAGGTTCCGGCCCTACGCCACCCATCCCGATTACGAGCAGCAGGTCGAAGGCGCGACGATGCGCGGGCGGGCGCTCGAGCCGATCCCCTTCGACGGCCGCGAGCTGGGCGGCGATCTCGCCCGCATCCGCCCGCCGATCCCGGAATTCACGCTGTTCGGCGGCATGATGGTCGACCGCACCGATATCGGGCATCTGCTCGGGCTGAAAAAATCATGGACATCCTTCCGCCATGCTGCGGCGATCCTCTGTCGCTATGGCCTCGACCGGCTGAAGAGCCCGCGCGGCACGCGCCTGGTCATGGGCAATGCGCTGGTCGGGCGCCTGCTGCTGACGCTGAGGAAGCATGGCGGAGCTGTCCTCACTGGCACCTCCGTATCGGAATTCCTGACCGATGCCGGCAACGTGACGGGCGTGGTCCTTACGCAAAATGACCGGACCCGGCGGATCGCAGCGCGGCATGGCGTGGTGCTCGCGGCCGGCGGCTTCAACCGCCACAAGACCCGGCGCGCCGAATTGCTGTCCGCGCCGACGCCGGCGCTCAGCCCCTCGGCTCCCGGCCATACCGGCGAGATGCAGGATCTGGCGATCGGGCTAGGCGCGCGGCTCGGCGAGGGCAATCTCGACAATGCCTATTGGGCGCCGGTCTCCGTGCGCAAGCGGCCGGATGGCAGCACCGCCGTCTTCCCGCATTTCGTGCTCGACCGGAGCAAGCCGGGCACGGTCTGCGTCGACCCGCGTGGCCGGCGCTTCGTCAACGAGTCGACCTCCTATCACCTCTTCGTGCGGGCGATGTTCGAGGCCAACCAGAGCGCGCCGACGATCCCCTGCTACATTATCACCGACGCGGTCGGGCTCCGGAAATACGGGCTCGGCCAGGTCCGGATGGGCACGAAGAACCTCAAGCCCTATCTCGACGACGGCTATCTCGTCGAAGGCGCGACCGTCGCGGCCCTCGCCGGCAAGCTCGGCATCGATGCGGCGACGCTCGAGGCGACCATCGCCAATATGAACGCCTATGCGAAGACTGGGGTCGACCCGGAATTCGGGCGCGGGACCACCGCCTATCACCGCGCCAACGGCGACGCCTCGCAGAGCCCCAACCCGACGCTGGGGCCGATCGCGACCGGGCCTTTCTATGCGGTCAGCCTCCAGCCCGGCGATATCGGCGCGGCGACCGGCCTCGTCATCGACGAATGGGCCCGCGTGCTCGATGGCGAGAATAGGCCGATCGGCGGGCTCTATGCCTGTGGCAACGAGGCGAACTCGATCATGGGCGGAACCTATCCCGGCCCGGGCATCACCATCGGCCCGGCGATCACTTTCGCCTATCGGGCGATGCAGCACGCGCTGGGGCAGGCGCAGACCGCGGCGCAGCCGAGGCCGCACCGGGCAGATGTCGCCTGATGGCGGCGACGGGTGAACTCAACTGCGATCTCCTGGTGGTCGGCTCGGGCGCGGGGGGGCTCGCGGCGGCGGTGACCGCCGCCTGGCTCGGGCTCGACGTCATCGTGATCGAGAAGGAGGCGCAGTTCGGCGGCACCACCGCCTGGTCGGGAGGCTGGATGTGGATTCCGCGCAACCCGCTGGCGCAGGCCGCCGGCATCCGCGAGGACATCGAGGCGCCGCGCCGCTACCTGCGCAGCGAGCTCGGCGACGGCTATGACGAAGCCTTCGTCGACATGCTGCTGGAGCAGGGACCGCGCATGGTCTCCTTCTTCCAGGACGAGACCAGCCTCGCCTTCATCGACGGCAACGGGATCCCGGATTTCCATGACGGCTCCGACGGCACGGCGCTGGGCGGCCGCTCGATCTGCGCGGCCCCTTTCGACGGGCGCCGGCTCGGGGAGCGCATCAAGGATCTGCGCTCGCCTCTGGCCGAAGTCGCGCCTTTCGGCATGAACATCGGCTCGGGCGCCGATCTGCAGCATTTCCTGAAGGCGACGCGTTCCCTGCCCTCCTTCCTGCATGTCGCGCGTCGGCTGGCGCGCCATGCGCTCGACCTCGTCGCCCATGGCCGGGGCATGCATCTGGTCAACGGCAATGCCCTCGCCGCCCGCCTGCTCAAATCGGCCGACGATCTCGGCGTTCGCCTGATGGCCGCGACGCCGGCGAGCGCGCTGATCCGCGAGGGCAGGCGCGTCGTTGGTGCGATGGCGAGCGTGGCGGGCAAGGCGGTTCCGATCCGGGCCCGGCGTGGCGTCGTGCTGGCGGCGGGCGGCTTTCCGCATGACAGGGCACGCAAGGCGCAGCTCTTTCCGCATGCGCCGTCGGGCAGCGAGCACTGGTCCGCCGCACCGCTCGCCAACAGCGGCGACGGCATCCGGCTGGGCGAGACGGCCGGCGGCCATGTCGACATCGACCTTTCGGATGCCGGGGCCTGGGCACCGGTTTCGCTCGTACCGAAGAAGGATGGCGAGCCGGCGCGCTTTCCGCATCTGGTCGAACGCGCCAAGCCCGGCCTCGTCATGGTGAGGCGCAACGGAAGACGCTTCGTCAACGAGGCGGATTCCTATCACGACGTGATGAAGGGGCTGTTCGCCGCGACGCCGCCGGGCGAGACCTGCGAGGCTTGGCTGATCTGCGACCATGCCTTCCTGCGCCGCTACGGGCTCGGCCGGGTGCGGCCGCGCCCGTTCCCGATCGGGCGCTGGCTGGGCAACGGCTATCTGCGCCGCGGCCACAGCCTCGGCGATCTCGCCCGTGGCTGCGGCATCGACGCCGCCGGGCTGGAGCAGACGATGCGCGCCTATAACCGCGAGGCGGCGCATGGCCGCGACCCGGAATTCGGCAAGGGCAACTCGCCCTATAACCGCGTGCAGGGCGAAGCCTCGCACAAGCCCAACCCCTGCATCGCGCCGATCGCCGCCGCTCCGTTCTACGCCGTGCGGATCGTGCCCGGGAGTCTGGGCACCTTCGCCGGGCTGAAGACCGACGCCCATGCCCATGTGCTCGACGCCCATGAGCGCCCGATTCCGGGGCTCTATGCCGTCGGCAACGACATGGCGAGCATGATGGCCGGGCGCTATCCGGCCGGCGGCATCACACTCGGTCCCGCCATGACCTTCGGCTATGTCGCCGCCCACGACGCGGCCGGCGTCCCCCTCGACAACAATCGCTCCTGAAACAGCCGGAAAAACCGCCATGCGCTACGAGATCGCCACCCTCACCGTCCACCTGGGCAAGACCGCGAACGTCATCGCCGGCATCGAAGCCTATGTGAAGGCGCCCGAGGCCAGGGGGACCCTGCTCGGCTGCTGGACGAGCGAGATCGGCGCGCTGAACGAGATTTTTGCCCTGCGCGGCTTCACCGACGATGCCGAGCTGCAGGCCGAGCGCCACCGGGCGCTCGACACCACGAACCCGTTCGGGGCCGGCGAGCACATCGAAGCCCTGACATTCGACAGCTATGCGCCCTTCCCCTTCCTGCCGCCGATCCAGCCCGGCAAGCTCGGCAACGTCTACGAGATCAGGACCTACCGGCTGAAGCATGGCGGCGTGCCGGCCACCATCGCCGCCTGGGAGGCGGCGATCCCCGAGCGCATCAAGCTCTCACCGCTGGTGATCGCGATGTATGCGCTCGACGGGCCACCGCGCTTCACCCACATCTGGCCCTTCGCCAGCCTCGATGCGCGTGCCGCCGTGCGGGCCGATTCCGTCGCAAAGGGTATCTGGCCGCCCAAGGGCGGGCCCGCCTGGCTGACCGGTGAGATGCACTCGACGATCACGCTGCCGGCCGCGATCTCGCCGCTGGCCTGACCGAGGATGCCAGCGATGAATCCGATGTTCTCGCTCGCCTATCTGACGAGCGTCCCGCTCGAGCCACCCGAGGCGATCTCGATCGCAGCCGAGCTCGGTTATGACGCGGTCGGCTTGCGGGCGCTGCCGGCCGCGCCCGGCGGCGAATTCAGCCGCCTGATCGAGGATGCGGCGCTGCTGGCGGAGACGAAGCGGCGCATCGCCGATACCGGTGTCTCCGTCTTCGATGTCGAGATCGTCCGGCTGGGCGCCGATTTCGCCGTCGAAACGGTGCTGCCCTTCCTGGAGACCAGCGGAGAACTCGGCGCACGCGCCATCCTGGTGGCCGGAGACGATCCCGACGAGGCGCGGCTGACGGCCTCCTTCGCCGCCTTCTGCGAGGCGGCGGCGCCGTTCAGACTGACCGGCGACCTCGAATTCATGCCCTGGACGAAGGTACCCGATGCTCGCGCCGCGCTGCGGATCGTGACCCATGCGGCGCAGCCCAATGGCCGCGTTCTGGTCGACGCCCTGCACGCCGGCCGCTCCACCACGACGCTGGCCGACATCGCCGCGATCCCGGCCGGGCTGTTGAGCTACGCCCAGATCTGCGATGCGCCGGCCGAGATTCCGACGACCGACGCCGAGTTGATCCACACGGCGCGCTGCGCGCGCCTGTTGCCGGGTGAAGGCGGCGTCGACCTTGTCGGCATCTTCACGCAATTGCCGGCGGCGCTGCCGATCAGCGTCGAGGTCCCGCATCTGGAGCGCTGCGCCGCGCTCGGCCAGCGCGAATGGGCAAGGCAGGCGCTGGCCGCGGCGAAGGCGCTGCTGGCGCGCCGCGACGAGGCGGTGACGAAGGGCGCGAGCTTGAGACGGGACGAAGGAGCAACCGCATGAACGCCATCGACCTCCACGGCAAGGTTGCGCTGCTGACCGGCGGATGCGGCGGCATCGGGCGGGCCGTGAGCCAGCGCTTCGCCGCTTCGGGTGCGACCGTCGCGATATGGGATCTGAATGAGGCGGCCGACGACAGGATCGACGTCACCGACGAGGCCTCCGTCGAGGCCGGCATGGCGCGGCTGCTCGGCCGTCACGGCCGTCTCGACATCCTGGTGAACTGCGCCGGGATCACCGGCCCGACCGTGCCGATCGAGCGCTACAGCCTCGCCGACTGGCGCCGCACGCTCGACATCAATCTGACCAGCACCTTCCTGTGCTGCCGGGCGGCCGTCCCGCTGATGCGGCAGCGCAATGCCGGGCGGATCGTCAACCTCGCCTCGATCGCCGGCAAGGAAGGCAATGCGACGATGACCGGCTACTCCGCGGCGAAGGGCGCGGTGATCGCGCTGACCAAGGCCCTCGGCAAGGAACTCGCCGATACCGAGGTGCGGGTGAACTGCCTCGCTCCGGCCGTGATCGCGACCGAACTGGTCAAGCAAATGTCGGAGGAGACCTATCGGGCGGTCACCGCGAAAATACCGCTCGGGCGTCCCGGCCGCCCCGAGGAAGTCGCGGCGATGATTGCCTGGCTGGCCTCGGACGAGTGCTCTTTCTCGACGGGTGCCTGCTTCGATCTCTCCGGTGGCAGGGCGACCTACTGAAGTACCGTCACAGGCCCATCGCTCAGCCCATGGTTAAGATATCGCCGCCCTGATCGACGAGGGACAGCTCTATGCTAACCCGCTGATATTGCCGCGGCTCTGAGTGCCGGCATGCCCGATGCGAGGCTGGGTGAAGCTATCCGCGCCGTGGTCGTTCCGAGAGAAGGTGTTAAGCTCGCGTCATAGAAGGTCCGCGCTTGGCTGGCTGAGCGCATTGAGCGTTTTAAACCTGCCGGAAATCGTAGCAAACGAGGGTTTGATGACGGGTGTCAACGCTAGGGCCTTCGCCGACCGCTTCGGCGTCACTTCGGACAATCCGGCCTTCGATTCGCTTCCTCCAGAGCTCGCACGCATTCTCGCCCGAAGGACGCATCGGGCTTATGCGGAGCGGCCGGTTCCGCAGGATTTGATTGAAGCGCTGCTGGCCGTTTCACTCTCGGCATCCTCGAAATCGGACTTCCAGCAAGCCTCCGTCGTCATTGTAAACGATCGCTCGTTGCGCGCCGACATCGCAAGGCACTTCCCCGCGATGCCATGGATCGGGGAATCGCCTCGGTTTCTCGTGTTCTGCGGCGACAGCCTACGCCTGGAGAAACTCGGCGCATTGCGCGGGCATCACCAGAGCAACCGCAATCTCGAAGGCTTCCTGAACGCGTCGGTTGATGCGGCACTGACCATGCAGGCCTTCGTCCTGGCCGCCGAAATGGCAGGGTTGGGCTGCTGCCCGATCAGCGTGATTCGCAACAAGATGCCGCAGATGGCGCAACTGCTCGGGCTGCCCGACGGCGTCTTTCCGGTGGCGGGGCTCTGCGTCGGCTATCCTGCTGGTGATGGGCACATATCGATGCGCCTGCCGATGTCTGTCACGGTTCATCATGATCGCTATGACGATAGCGAACTGACGTCGGAGATCGAGGCTTACGATACACGGCGCGAGGCAGTTCATCCCACAGAGCCCGATCGGCAGCGAAATCAAGCCCGCTTCGGTATTGCATCCTCATATGGGTGGTCCGAGGACAAAGCCCGACAAGCCGCAGATCCCGAGGGCGCAGCGTTTGCGAAGTACATATTGGATGTGGGCTTTGACATGTCGTGACAGAGAAATGAAACATCTCTGCTCCGGCAAGAAGACGCTGATCCGTACGATCAACCGCCTCGAAGCCTTTTCTCGTAATCCTCGAATATGCTGAGTAGAAAAGTCGTATAGCCCCGACTTGCTCCGAGTTCACTGGCGTAGTGGGCGCAGCTGATTTTTCCAGCTCTCGACGTGTCGATCGTGCTGGTGGCAACATCAGCGCCTAATAGCCTTCTAAAGCCCCCCGCCGCTAGCTTGGCTCGGTCAACTATTCAGATTGAACCAAGGGGCGTCGGTTACACCGCGACGTCGGCCTTGATGGCGGCGTGGGGCGAATACCCCTCCACCTCGAAGTCCTCGATGCGGTAGTCGTCGATGCTGGCCGCCTGGCGGTTCAACCGCATCGTCGGGAACGGCCGCGGCTCCCGTTCCAGCTGTCCCTGTGCCTGCTCGAGATGGTTGAGATAGAGGTGGACATCGCCGCCGAACCAGACGAGCTCGCCCGGCTGCAGGCCGGCCTGCTGCGCGATCATCAGCTGGAGCGCGGTCGCACCGACCCAGTTGAACGGGACTCCGAGCAGCAGGTCGGCCGAACGCTGGTAGCACAGCGAGTTGAGGCGCCCGTCGCTCGTGACATGGTATTGATAGACCATGTGGCACGGCGGCAGCGCCATTGAGCTCAGCTCCGGCACGTTCCAGGCGTGGAAGAGCATGCGCCGGCTGGTTGGATTGTTGCGCAGCGTCCTGATCAGATCGGTGATCTGGTCGTGCTCACGCCCGTCGGCCCCGAGCCAGCGCCGCCATTGCTTGCCATAGACCGGGCCGAGATCGCCCCAGCGCGCCGCGAAGCCATCATCCTCGACGATGCGCCGCTCGAAATCGGTCTGTGAGATGTCCTCGCCGGTCTCGCGGCGATAGATCGCAAGCGGCCAATCGGTCCAGATCCGCACGTTCTCGCGGACCAGCGGCTGGATATTGGTCTGGCCGGTCAGGAACCACAGCATCTCCTTCACCGCAATCTTCCAGAAGACGCGCTTGGTGGTGAGGATCGGCGCCGTGCCGTCCGAGAGATCGAAGCGGGCCATCGCTCCGAAGATCGAGCGCGTGCCGACGCCGGTCCGGTCGATCCTCTCGTCGCCGCGGCTCAATACGTCGTCGACGAGGTCGAGATATTGCTGCTCTGGATGCCTGCGGACCACTCCCGCCTCCACGATAATGGCACAACGGCCGGGACGATTCCGGCCTCGTCGGCGCAGCTTCTCCCACAGCTCTCACGATAATGACAGGGATCGTGAACGACCGGGATATTGCAATGCCGCAGGGCCGCCCCAATCTGAATGCCTGATGAACAGAAGGGGCGCTTCGGGTTTGCGCTTGGAGCATCGGATTTAGAGCCTCTAACAAAACCTGAGCAGATCTGGATGGGCCTTGGAGGAGCCGAATGCCAGGAGGAGCGCGCAGCCGATATCCTTCGATATCGGCAAGTCGGTCCGACGCCGCAGGCGGCCCTCCAAGGCCCACCTTCGGCACCGGGAATTCGCCCGCCCGCGGCGTTGCGCCGCTTGCCGATACCAACGGTATCGACTGCGCGCCGCTCCTGGCGGATCGGACGAATTGCCGGCGTCCAGACCTGCTCAGGTTTTGTTAGAGGCTCTAAGGTGGCTTCCGGGTTTCCGGAACGATCCGATGCTCCATCAAAAACCCGGCTGATGAGGACCGTATCATGAGCAGACTATCCATGCTGGCCGCGCTGCTTCTGGCAGTCGGCATGGCGGGGCAGGCCTCGGCTTCGGCTTGGGCCGACAGCAAGCCCCATAATCCGGCCGCCGCCACCGCGCCGAGGATCAGCGAGGCGCAGGCTCGCTCCATCGCCTTCAAGCATGGCCTCGTCCATGTCGAGGAGATTGCCCTCGCCGACTGGCGCTGGGAGATTGCCGGGCGCGCCCAGGGCGGCATCGAGGTGACTCTCGATCTCAATGCCTATGACGGCTCGGTGATCGGCGGCGCGGCAGCGCCCTGATCGCACCCTGTTCGGGAACGGCGCAGGCCACAGGGCTTTTCCTGTGGTTTCTGCGCCGCCTCCGCAGAAATTAGCCGGGACGGCGTTCTGCTCTCTTTCCCCGCGCGCACTCAGTCCCTATATTCCGCTTGCCGTCCGCAAGGTCGGCTATGGCGATAAACGGACGTCGGAATAAGCCTTTCGGACCCGGGGGCGGTACCCGGCGCCTCCACCACAGCCCTGCGGCGCGAGCGGCAGGGACTTGCAGCCACCAGGCTGCAGGGCTGCGGCGGGGGCGAAATAGGATCGACGAGGGTGTAAAGGTCGTTCTTTTGCTCGGCATGGTTCCGCCGTTATCGGGCCAAAAGCATAGTTGCCAACGACAACAATGCTCGGGTTGCTGTCGCCGCGTAAGCGGTGCTGGTTCCCAAACCAAAGCCCTTGCGTTTAGCCGCGTAAGGCGGGGCTCGGAGGCGCCTGGCAACAGAAGCCTCCACTTTTCTGCCTGGGCCTGCACGAAGCAGTACCGGGCAGCGGAAGCAGCTGGCCTCTTTTGCATGAGAGGCGCTCTAAACTAATGGAATTGGTCACGTTTTTTCGTTTCGGGGCGCTTCCCTCCGGTCGCGGCGTGATCTAGAGCAGGATGCGAAAAAGTGGGGACCGGTTTTTCGCATGAATCCTGCTCCAGCTTTTTGATGAGAGACGGATTCAGATTTCAAATGGCATCGCATGGCGATCCCTTTGAAATCATCCGGCTCTAGAGGAGCGGAAACGGAATCCGGACGCGATGACCAAGGATATTCTCCGCTACGACCTGATGGTGCAGGACGCGCTCAAGGGCGTCGTCCGCAAGATCCTGTCCGAGGCGGGCCGCGACGGGCTCCCGGGCGATCATCATTTCTACATCACCTTCCGGACGACCGCGCCCGGCGTGCGGCTCTCGCAGCGCCTGCGCGAGAAGCACCCGGACGAGATGACGATCGTCCTCCAGCATCAGTTCTGGGACCTGAACGTCAGCGATCATGCCTTCGAGGTCGGCCTCTCCTTCTCCGGTGTGCCGGAGCGGCTGCTGATCCCTTATGACGCGATCACCACCTTCTTCGATCCGTCGGTCCAGTTCGGCCTGAAGTTCGAGACGCAGGATGCCGCCGGCGAAGCGCCCGCGAGTGAGGCGCCCGCACCGGTGAAGGGGCCGCGCGGCGCCGCCTCCGAACCCAGCGTCGCCCCTGCGGCACCGCTCGCATTGCCCGCCAAGGCGCCAGCGAAAGCGTTGCCAGCAGCCAGGTCGAAAGCCGAGGCAGGCGAGACCGGCAAGCCCGATGCTCCGGTTGACGAGAAAGCGGCCGAGGCCGAGGACGAAGGCGGCGCCCAGGTGGTCAGCCTCGACGCCTTCCGCAAGAAGACCTGAGATCTAAGGACTCCCCCTATGACCGGATTCCGTAGCGAGACCGATTCCTTCGGTCCGATCGATGTCGCCGCCGACCGCTATTGGGCGGCGCAGACGCAGCGCTCGCTGCAGAACTTCAAGATCGGCGGGCCGGCCGAGCGCATGCCGCTGCCGCTGGTGCATGCGCTGGTCATGGTCAAGAAGGCCGCCGCGACCGTCAACGCCAGGCTCGGCCTGCTCGACGCGACCGTCGAGAAGGCGATCGTTCAGGCCGCCGACGAGGCGCTTTCTGGCACGTTCGACGAGCATTTCCCGCTCGTCGTCTGGCAGACCGGCTCCGGCACCCAGTCGAACATGAACGTCAACGAGGTGCTGGCCAACCGCGCAAACGAGATTTTGGGCGCCGGCCTCGGCAAGAAGAGCCCGGTCCACGCCAACGACCACGTCAACAAGGGTCAGTCCTCGAACGACAGCTTCCCGACCGCGATCCACATCGCCGCCGCGCTCGCCGTCTCGAATGAGCTTCTGCCGGCGCTCGGCCGGCTGAAGGACGCTTTCGCTGCCAAAGCCGAGGCCTACGCCGATCTCGTCAAGATCGGCCGCACCCATCTCCAGGACGCGACCCCGGTGACGCTCGGCCAGGAATTCTCCGGCTATGTCGCGCAAGTTCAGCTCGGCATCGCCAGGATCCAGCAGACCCTGCCCGGCCTGCTGGCGCTCGCCCAGGGCGGCACCGCGGTCGGCACCGGCCTCAACGCCCATCCCGATTTCGCCAAGGCCTTCTCGGCTGAGGTCGCCAAGCTGACCGGCCTGCCCTTCCGCACCGCCGACAACCTGTTCGAGGCGCTGGCCAGCCACGGCGCCATCTCCTACAGCCATGGCGCGCTGACCGCGCTCGCCATGGATCTGTTCAAGATCGCCAACGACATCCGCCTGATGGGATCCGGGCCACGCTCGGGCCTCGGCGAGATCAGCCTGCCCGAGAACGAGCCCGGCTCGTCGATCATGCCGGGCAAGGTCAACCCGACCCAGGCCGAGGCCCTGACCATGGTCGCGACCCGCGTGCACGGCAACCAGGCGACCGTCACCTTCGCCGCCAGCCAGGGCCATTTCGAGCTCAACGTCTTCAAGCCGGTGATCGCGCAGGCTTTCCTGCAATCGACCCGGCTCCTGGCGGACGCGGCCGACAGCTTCCGCATCAATTGCGTCGAGGGCATCGAGCCCAATCGCGAGCGTCTTGCCGAGTTGCTCTCGCGCTCGCTGATGCTTGTCACCGCGCTGGCCCCCGCGATCGGCTACGACAAGGCCGCCAGCATCGCCAAGGCGGCCCATCACAACGGCACGACCCTGCGCGAGGAAGCGCTGAAGGCCGGCGTCGATGCCGAGCTCTTCGACAAGACCGTCGTCGCCGAAGACATGCTCAGCCCGGGCTGATACCAAGGGGCATGCGAATGACCCTTGGTATTCCGCATGTGGATGGCTCACGCGATCGGCCGCATGTGAGACATCCACATTGGAGCAACGGCCTGACGCGTCAGCGTCACTGGCCGTTGGCATAACGATGGCCAAGATTGTCAATCTCCGCCGCGCCCGCAAGGCTCGCGATCGGGCAACGGCCGAAGCGCAGGCGGCGCAGAACCGGATCGAGTTCGGCCGGACCAAGGCCGAGCGCAAGCTGACCGAGGCAGAGAAGACGCTCGCCGAGCGCCGCCTCGAAGGTCATCGCCTGACCGACGACAAGGACGAGGCGTGAGCGGCCTGCGCAAGCGCTCCCTCGCCATCGCCGGCCATCGCACCAGCGTCTCGCTCGAAGAGCCGTTCTGGGAGGCACTGAAGGAGATCGCCGCGACCGAGAAGCGCCCCATAGCCAGCCTGGTGATGGAGGTCGATTCCGGCCGGGGCGAGCTCAACCTCTCCTCGGCGCTGCGGCTGCGCGTATTGGCGCATTATCGCGGGCGCTCCGAAGCCGCGCGGATCATCCCCGCGGATTGACGAGCAGGCGCCGCGCTGTCTCGACCACCGCGCGCGTCAGATCCGCCAGGCGGTCCGCCGCGATCCGATTGACCTGCCAGAACAGCGGTATGTCCAGCGGTGTACCGGGCATGAGTTCGCGCAGTCGCCCGGCGGCGAGAGGCTCCCTCACCAGCAATTCGGGATTGGCGCACCAGCCGATGCCGAGCAGGCTCGCTTCGACGAAGCCCTGGGTCGAGGGCACCCAATGCACGGGATGACCGGGGCTTTCGCCGAGCGCGAGCTCCATCCACTGGCTTTGCAGCCGGTCCTTCTGGTTGAAGACTAGGGAGGGCGCTTGCGCCAGCGCCGGCAGCGTCACGCCCTCGGCGAAATAGCGCGCCATGAAGTCCGGGCTCGCCGTCGCGAGGTAACGGAGCGAGCCGAGCGGGATCACGCGGCAACCCTGGATCGGCTTCTCCAGTGCCGTGACGGCGGCAAGCACCCGCCCCTGCCGTAGCCAGTCTGCCGTATGCTCCTGATCGTCGACGGCGATATCAAGCAGATGCGTGCTCCGGTTCGCGAAGTCCGCCACCGCGCCGAGGAACCAGGTTCCCAAGCTGTCGGCATTGGTGGCGACCCGCAGCGTGACGCGCTGCGGCGGCAAACCCGGTTCGGCCAACGCCGGCAGCTGCATCATCAGCTCGCCCTCGAGCAGGCCGACCTGCTCCATATGGCGGCAGAGCCATTCGCCCCGTTCCGTCGCGATGCAGGGTTGGCCCCTGATGATCAGCACGGTCCCGAGCCGTTCCTCGAGCTGCTTGACGCGCTGCGAGACGGCCGAGGGCGTGACGTTCAGCGCCTGCGCGGCTTTTTCGAAACTACCCGTTCTGACGACGAGGGAGACGGCCTGCAAAGCGGGATAGTCGAGCATGACATTAGCTCTGCTTAATCAGAGTTATAATGTTTAACTACACTAAAGCACGTGGAGCGCCTAGGCGAGATGGAGAAACAGGACCGCCGCCCATGCTTCTTTCCGTCTATGTCACCGGCCTGACCATGGGCCTCAGCCTGATCGTCGCCATCGGCGCCCAGAACAGCTTCGTGCTGCGGCAGGGCCTGCGCAACGAGCATGTCTTCGCCATCTGCCTCACCTGCGCGTTGTCGGATGCGGTCCTGATCCTTGCCGGCGTCGTCGGCCTGAAGCAGGCGACGGCGATGCTGCCCATGCTCGAACCGGCCCTGCGCTATGGTGGCGCCGCCTTCCTGGTCTGGTACGGGGCGCGCAGCCTGCTCTCGGCTTTGCGCTCATCCGAGGCGCTTGCAGTCGGCACCACAGGCGGCGCGACCTTGTCCGCCAGCCTCGTCACCTGTGCTGCCCTCACCTGGCTCAACCCGCATGTCTATCTCGACACCGTGCTGCTGATCGGCAGCATCGCGAGCCAGTTTCCCGGGCAGGAACTGGTCTTCGCCGCCGGCGCCATGACCGGCTCGTTCCTGTTCTTCTTCGGGCTCGGCTATGGCGCTTGCTGGCTGCGCCCGCTCTTCGCCGATCCGAGATCCTGGCGCATTCTCGACGGCATCGTCGCCGCCACCATGTGGGCGATCGCCTTCAAGCTCCTTCAGGGCGGTTGATCGACTCTTGTCCCTGCAGGCCTCCATCCGTCATTGCGAGCGAAGCGAAGCAATCCAGGAGGACGTAGAGTACTGCCGCTCCTGGATTGCTTCGTCGCTATGCTCCTCGCAATGACGGTTCTCGCGCTTCACAAAGGCGCCTCCCGAGCAAACAATCACAGGTAAGAACGTCGTCAAATCAAGATCTTGCATGCAGCGCTTGAATCAACCCCGCATGCGCTTGAATCAGTTTGCCAGCGGCTTGGATCAGTTCTGCAGGGGCGAGCGCGACAGCGGTCGCGGCACCGACTGGATATCGAGCGGCGGCGGCAGCGGCGGAGCCTCGCTGCGCGGCCTGACATACGGATCGCCCGGAATATAGGAGGGCGGCGCCCCTTGCAGGATCATCGGCCCGGGTCGCCCCTCGATCGCGGCGCGGATCGCAGCCTGCCTCGCCCGCTCCTCGGCTTCGACCCTGCGCCTGTCCTCATCCGCCCGGCGGCGGTCCTCCTCGGCCCGGCGCGTCTCTTCCAACCGCTTTGCAGCCTCGAGCTTGCGGGCCTCCTCTACGAGGCGCGCCTCTTCCAGCCTGCGGGCGATCTCCGCCCTGCGGACCTCCTCGGCTTGCCTTGCTTCCTCTGCGCGCCGTGCGATCTCGGCCTTGCGTGCCTCCTCCGCAAGCTTGGCCTCCTCGGCCTTGCGCGCTTCCTCAGCCCGCTTCTCCTCGGCGATGCGGCGCTCCTCCTCCGCCTTCAGGAACTCAGCCAGCTTACGCTCGTTCTCGCGCAGCTCGCGCTCGGCCCGCAGACGCCGGACATTCATCGCCCGCTCGCGCTGATCCGCCTCAAAGGCCTCGACCCGTTCGATCTCGCGCGCCAGCGCCCGCGCCGCCACCACGTTGGAAAGCGCTCCGACATCGGTCTCGCGCTTGGGCGCCTCCAGCGGCCCGCGCCAGGCGACGCCGACCTGCGGCAACTGTTCGGGCCAGCCCTTCGGCGCCGCGCCGAGCGGGCGGAGATTCAGGCGTAGATCGGTCGTCATCGCCCGCCAGTCGACCAACCCCGTGGCGTCGGCCCGGAGGCCGGCACGCTCGACACTGACGGGCGACACGCGCAGCACGCCGGCCGCCTGGGTAAAGGGGATGGTGACGTTGCCAAGCGGCCAGCTCGCCTTCTCCAGCGCCGCGCCGATCCGGTCCTGCAGGCGATCCGTCTCGCTCTCGGAAGCATCCTCGCCCGTCGCGGCGATCACCTTGGAGATCGCGGAGGGGTCGAAGCGCGCCATGCCGGCGCCCGAGACGCTGATCGAGCCGGCTCCGCCGAGCGCCGCGATTAATCGCGCCGGGCTCTCGCCGGAGCCGCCGGCCTCGAAGCTGCCCGAGAGCCTGCCCGTGAGAGCGCCCTTGGTCAGCGCAGAAAGGTCGAGCCCGGCCAGGCCGAGCTTGCCGGCGACCTGCGCCAACCCACCATCCCGGCGCACCGTGAGCCGTCCGTTGACGTCGCCACCGGCATGGCCACCGCGGAGATTGTCGAACGTGAGCCCATCGGGCCCTGCCGAGAAGTCGAGGCGAGCCTTGGACAACGCGATCCTGTCGGTCAGCTCGAGCCGATCGGCGCCGAGGGCGAGCCTGATCTCGCCCAGGGCCGTGCCGCCCTGGAAGCGGCTCGGCGACCACTGACTCCCGCTGACCGGCTGGGCTTGGCCGAGCACGGCCGCAAGCACCGGCTGCAATGCGAGCGACGGCAGGTCGAGCTTCCCGCCAATGCCACGCTCGGCCGAGAAGCTCAGCGCGCCGCGCGCCGCCTTGCCGCCGGCATTGACGACGAGATCGTCGAGCCTGGCTTCCTCGCCGAAGGAGACGCGCCCATGCGCGTCGAGCACCCCGTCCGGAACCAGCCGCGCCAGCCCCTCGGGCAGCACCTGCCCCGGCCCATCGGCCTGGAGGCTCAGCCGCGCTGCATCGCCTGCGCCTTCGAGCACGAGCATCAGCCCCGGCCCGGCAAGCGAGCCGACCGGGCCGGCGGCGCCGAAGCCGAGCGTAAGCTCGCCTGGTCCGCCCCGCGCCGGACGCGGCAGCCCGAAGGCGGCGAAGGCGCGGCGACGGTCGTCGAGCGAGAGTTTTACATCGCCGCCGCTCCACTGGCCGGCTGCGTCGAGCTTGCCGTTGAGTGAGAGCCGGCCGGCCTGGGCCGAGCCCTCGGCGATGACGCTGGTGTCTCCGTTCGGCGCGCGTGCCAGCTTGAAGCCGGCATCGATGCCGGCGAGCCCGTCCTCGATCCGCGGCAAGACGCGCCGCAGTCCTTCCGGCAGCAAAGGCCCGGCCAGCGCCGTCAGCGCCGCGAAACGCGGGGCGCGCACCCGCCCGGCGATTTCGCCGCCGCCCGGCAGCAACGCGCCCTCACCCTCGACCTTGACGCCGCCGAAGCCGTCGACGGCCAGGCGGCTGAGGCGCCAGTCCGAGCCCTGACGGGTCAGTGCAAGCCGGGCCGAGCCCGGCGCCGCCGCCAGGTAGCGCAGGCCATTCAGGGTAAGATCGAGCGCAAGGTCGCGCCGGCCGGTGAGTGCGTTCAGGCTGTCGCCTGGTGGCAAGGTCGACAGGTCAAGCCCGTTCAGGGTCAACTTGGCATCGAGGCGGCCCGCCGTGATCGCACCTGAGCCTTCCAGCCGCGGCCCCGAGCCTGCCCGCGCAGTCAGGCGCGTAACCGCGAGTTGTTCCTGGCTCCAGTCCAGCGCGGCCGTGCCATCGACGCTGCGCAGGGCGGCAAAGCTGTCGGCCAGCCCGGCCTCGACGCCGAGCCGCGCCAGGGCCAGCGCCGCACGGCGCGCATCCGGCGCCTTCGCCTCGACCGTGCCGCGAAAACCCTGGCCGTCCAGCGCGCCACGCGCGTCGAGGACGGCATTGGCGATCCTGACCGTGGCACTCCCCGCGTCGAGCCCGTCACGATCGAGCTTGCCGCGCAGGGCAAAGCCGCTGAAATCCTCGCCGCGCCAGGCGATCTGGTCGAGCTCGAGCGAAAAATCGACCTGTCCCGGCAGCGCCTGCAGGGCGCGCTGATAGCCCGGCCGCTGGGCGAGCGCCTCGATCAGCGCGTCCGCGTCGAGCCGGCGTGCCTTGAGTTGGACGCTAACGGTGCTGTCAGCCGGATTGAATGAGCCCTCGCCTTCCAGCCGCGCCGCGCCGCCGGCGATGTCGACGGCAAGGCCAGAGAAATCGAGGCGCCGGCTGTCGCCACTCACCCGTCCCGCCAGGCTGACGGCGCCGCCGGGTGCCATGGTGAAGCCGCCTTCGAGCCCGGGCCGGACACGCCCCTCGGTCGCCCCGAGGGTCAGCGAACCGTCGAAGCCGAACTGCGCCTGCTCGCCGGTGACCGACAGCTTGGTGCGCAGCCGCCCATCGGCCTCGACCGCGCCGGTGACGAAGCGCACGGACGAGCCGGCAACCTCCCCTTCGACGCGCCAGGGTCCGTGCAGGCTGACGGCGGAGACATCGAGAGACAGCGGCGCCAGTGTCTGCGCCGCCGTGCCGGGCTCGCGCCAGATCACGGCCGCCCGCCGGATCGCGAGACGGTCGATCGCCGTTTCGCTCGGCAGGCCCGTTCCCTGGCGGACCGGCAGGGCGATCGCGCCGGTCTCGTCGGCGACGAGGCTGAGCGTCAGCCCATCCGCTTCGGCCTCGACCAGCCTGAACTCCCCGCGTGCCAATGGCGCCAGAGCAAGCTCGGCTGTCAGCGTCTCGACGGTGGCGCTGCTCGCACCACTTTCGCCGGAGCCGAGGCGCACCTGGCCCAGCACCAGTCGCGGCGATGGCAGCAGCCGCAGCCCGATTTCGCCGGCGACACGCGTCTCCACGCCGAGCGCGGCGCCGATGCGCTGCTCGAAATGGGGCCTGTACTCGCGCCAGTCGACGAAGCCCGGCCCCACCAGCGCAGCCAGCAACGCCGCGACGAGCAGCCCGGCCAGGAAGGTCAGGGCCTCACGCACGCTCTTGCATCAATCCTCGAAATGTCGACGGCCCGATCATGCACGCAAGTCGCGGCAGGATCACGACATTCTTGTGGGTAATACCGCTCGACAACGCGGTTGGATGTCACAAGGCGATGATCTTGCCCGGATTGAGGATGTTCTGCGGGTCGAGCGAGCGTTTGATCAGCCGCATCACTGCGAGGGCGGCGGGACTGTGCTCGATCTCGAGGTACTTCATCTTCTTCTGGCCGACACCGTGCTCGCCTGTGCAGGTGCCGCCCATGGCGAGCGCCCGCTTGACCAGCCTGTCGATGAAGGCCTCGCAGCGCGCGACCTCGTCGGGGTCGGCGAGATCGACCAGCGGCTGGGTATGGAAATTGCCGTCGCCGACATGGCCGACGATCGGCGCGATCAGGCCGGAAGCCTCGATGTCGCGCTTGGTCTCGTCGACGCATTCGGCCAGCCGCGATATCGGGACGCAAACATCGGTCGCGACAGATTCCGCCCCAGGGCGCAGCGCCCGCGCCGCCCAATAGGCGTCGTGCCGGGCCTGCCACAGCTTGGAGCGGTCCTCCGGCCTGGTCGCCCAGTCGAACGCGCCGCCGCCGAATTCGGCCGCGATCTCGCCGAAGCGCTCGGCCTGTTCCGTCACGCCCTCGTCCGAGCCGTGGAACTCGACGAACAGCATCGTCGTCTCCGGCAGGCCGAGCTTGGAGTGCAGGTTGACGCCGCGCATCATCACATCGTCGACCAGTTCGATCCGCGCCACCGGCAGGCCGGACTGGATCGTCATGATCGTCGCATCGCAAGCCGCCTTCACCGAGGGGAACGCGCAAACGCCGGCCGAGACCGCTTCCGGAATGCCGTGCAGCTTCAGCGTCACTTCAGTGATAATGCCGAGCGTGCCTTCCGAGCCGACGAGAAGGCGGGTCAGGTCATAGCCGGCCGAGGATTTGCGCGCCCGGCTCGCCGTCTTGACGATGGCGCCGTCGGCCATCACCGCGGTGAGCGCGATGACGTTGTCCTTCATCGTGCCGTAGCGCACGGCATTGGTGCCGGAGGCGCGGGTCGCCGCCATGCCACCGATCGAGGCGTCGGCGCCTGGGTCGATCGGGAAGAACAGGCCCTGGTCGCGCAGATGCTCGTTCAGCTCCTTGCGGGTGACGCCGGCTTCGACCGTGCAGTCGAGATCCTCGGCATGGACGGCAAGGACACGCTTCATCTGCGACATGTCGATGCAGACGCCGCCGAACGGCGCGTTCACATGCCCCTCCAGCGACGTCCCCGTGCCGAAGGCGATGACGGGAACCCCGTGCTTGACGCAGAGTTTCACGATCGAGGCCACCTCTTCGGTGCTCTCAGGATAGACGACCGCGTCCGGCGGCTGGTTGGGAATCCAGGTCAGCGTATGGCCATGCTGCTGCCGAACGGCGAGGCTGGTGACGAGCCGATTGCCGAACAGTGCCGCCAGCTCCCGCGTTATCGCAGCAATGGCTTGCGGCGACGGCGGCAGCTTTGCACTACGAGCAGGGGTGGGCTGAGATGCGGAAGCAGTAGAAGGCATTGTCATGGCTTGAGAACTTCGCCTAGTCTGGAATGGTTCGGCCTATGGAGCAGCGGCTCGTGTTGTTGTCACGCGCCACGCCCGCGCCGGCAAGAGGCGGCAGCGCAGAGCCGCCCACGCATCGACGGGACAAAAGGACGAAAGGAGGCGCCGATGCCGGACAAAATTCGCACGACCGCCCTGTTCTTCGCTCCCTTCGTCTCGTCCCCGATGCGGGTCGAGCCGCAATGGATCGACTATAATGGCCATCTCAACATGGCCTATTACCATGTCCTGTTCGATCGCGCCGTCGACGAGGTCTTCTCACTGGTCGGCCTCAACCAGGACTATGTCGAGACCCGCAAGGCCTCGTTCTTCTCGGCCGAGTGCCATGTGCTCTACAAGCGCGAGCTGACGGCCAGCGACCTGGTGCGCGTCACCGCGCAACTCATCGCCTTCGACGACAAGCGCCTGCACTATTATCTCGAAATGCGCCATGCCAGCGAAGGCTGGCTCGCCGCGACCTCCGAGAATCTGTCCCTGCATGTCGACATGGCGACCCGCAAGGTCACGCCCTTCCCGGCCGACATCCTCGCCAATCTCGCGATCATGAAGGCGGCGCATGCGCAGATGCCGCGCCCGGCCACGGTCGGCCGGATGATCGGCATGCCGGAGAAGAGTGCGATCACGCTCAGTGCACCGGCCGAGGATCAGGAAGCGAAGCGCGAGGCGGAGACACGGCACTAGCCCTTCTAGCGCTGCGGATAGATCGTCTCGCCGCGCTTGAGCATCTCGACGAAGGCCGCGATCTTCTTCCTTCTCCCGGCTTCCGTCTTGAGATTGTGGACGCGAAACGCCAGGGCAAAGCGGTTCTGTCCGCTCAGCTTCGACAGCATCTCCCGGGCCAGGGGTTCCGCGTCGATCGCAGCCTGGAGATCGTCGGGGATCTTCAGATTTCTGCCGGCGCCATAGGCGCGCGCCCATCGGCCATCGGCTTTCGCGGCATCGACCTGCATCAGGCCGTGCCTGGTCATGCGCCCCTCCGTGATCAGGCGGGCGACGTTGTCGACATTGATCTGGCTCCAGATGCTTCTGGCGCCCCTCGGAGTGTAACGCTGCAGAAAGCTGCGCTCGTCGAGGCCCTTCCTGACGCCGTCGATCCAGCCCCAGCAAAGCACGACATCGATCGCCTCCTTGGGCGTGATCGATCGCAGGCCGGACGAGAGCTTGTGGATCTTGATCCAGACTTCGTCCGCCTGGTCATGGTGCTCGCCAAGCCAGTCGTAGAAGCGCGAGGCATCCTCGAATTCCCGGACCTTTTCAGGATTGACCTCAACCGGCGCCATCACCGCTCCAAAATTCTCAGACTGACCGGAAGGCCGAATACCCCTTTAGATGTCAAAGTGGCTCGCTCATGTCAGCACTCCTGCTCCCGCAGGATCAAGCGTCGGATCGCCTTCTACAAGACGTCGAGACCACCGGGCCGAGGCCAGCCAATTACTCGTCGTCGTCCGGTATCTTAAGGACGTGGCCGCAGGCCTTGCAGTGCACGGCATCGGGTTCGTGGCGCTGCAGCGCGCATTGCGGACAGGGAAAGGTCACCTTGTGCGGCCGGAACACGGCCTGCGCCAGCCGCACGAACAGCGAGATGCCGATGATCATCACCACGATAGAGGTCATCTTGCCGGCGATGCCCGGCAGGGTGATGTCGCCGAAACCGGTCGTCGTCACCGTCGCGACGGTGAAATAGAGCGCCTCGACATAGCCCTCCAGCCCGGGCCGGCTCATGAAGAAGAAGGTGTAGACGAAGCCGCTGACGACGAAGAGGAAGGTCGCAAGGTTGACCAGAGCCTTGGCGACGTCCTCCCAATCGCGATAGCGCGTCTGGCGCAACTGCGCCCACACCAGGCCGCGCTGCGACAGCGACCAGAGCCGGAGGATGCGCAGGAAGCCGAAATTCTCCAGCCATTGCGGCGCCAGCAGGGTCGCCAGGATGAAGAGGTCGAGCAGCATGGTGGGCTGACGCAGCAGCCGCAGCATGTTCGAGGAGGCGAGGAAGCGCGCCGCGATCTCGGCGGCGACGATGATGGCGACCGCATAGTCGAGCCAGAGGAATTCCGGCCGGTCGCGCAGCAGCGGCGTCGCGATGAAGAAGCCGATGATCAGGAGGTCGACGATCAGCGTCGCGACCTGGAAGCGCAGCGCCGCCGGGCTCCGCCCGTGATAGAGCTGCCGAAGCCGATCGCGCAACGAAGGACGTCCGTCGCTGCTCTCTTCGCGGTCGGCGGTCTCACTCATCCTGCTGGCGTAGCAGTGCAGCAGCGGCAGCGTCCAGCCCCGGCGATCACGCCGGCCTGATCGCCACGGCCTGCACCGAATAGCCGCCGAAGAGCCGCGTGGAGCCACCGATGACGCCGGTCTCGGCACAGAGCTCGATCACCACCGCGTCGAGATCCTTGCGCGGGGTGACGTGGAACAGCGCCAGCCAGCGGTTCAGTACAGCCCTGAACGGCGCGGGCAGATGCGCCTGGTCGCCGAAGTCGACGATGTGCAGCGAGCCACCTGGCGCGACGACGCGCATCGCCTGCGCGAGCGCCTCGCGCCAGGGCGGAATCATCGAAAGTGCATAGGAGATCACCACCCGCTCGAAGCCGGCACGGCCGAACAGCGCCTGCGGGTCGAAACTGGTCGCGTCGGCCTGTGCCAGCGTGATCCGGTCGGCAAGTCCGGCCTTGACGACTTGCTCGCGCGCCGTGCGCAGCATCTCTTCGGAAACGTCGAGCCCATAGCAGCGCGCCTGCGGGTAGCGCCGGGCGATCTTGATCAGGTTGCGCCCGGTGCCGCAGCCGATCTCCAGCACGGTCCCGCCCGGGGGCGGCTTCAGCCCGGCGATCAGCCCGTCGCGGCCGAGCAGATAGAATTTACGGGTCGCGTCGTAGATGTGCCGCTGGAAGCGGTACATCCGGTCCATCAGTCCGGCGGCGTTCGGCAAGGCAACAGCTTGGAAGGCTTTCTCGTGGTTGCCGGCAGGCGCTGGCCCTCCCCCCGCTTGCGGTGGGGAGGGTTGGGTGGGGGGCAGCGCCGCTTGGTGAAAGTTGGAAGAAGGCCCGAGCCCCGCTTTCCGTCCCCCCATCCCTAACCCTTCCCCACCGCAAGCGGGGGGAAGGGGACGCGCTTCTCCATCGTGCGGCCGCCCGGCGGCGTCCTGCCTGCCCTTGACCGCACTCACGCGGCCGCTCCGCGGACATAAAGATGGAAGGCGCCGTAGATCGAGGAGCGGTCGCGCGCGCCGAGCTCGCGGCTGCGCGTCTCATCGTAATGCCATTGCGACAGGATCGCCTCCGGGACCCGGCCGGGCAGCAAGCGCTCGTCGGCGGCGGTGCGGAAGATCACGCGCGCGCCCGGCGCGGCGCTGCGGGTGACCTGTGTCCACAGCGCCGTCAGTTCGCCATCATTCATCCAGTCCTGCGCATCGAGCAGCACGAAGCCGTTGCAGCTCTCGGCCGGCTGTTGTTCGAGGAAGGCGGTGATCGCGCTCTGATGATAGGCGACTCTAGCTGCGCGCGCCCGCACCGTCTCGAAATTGCCTTGCTCCAGATAGGGCGGCACAGCCGCGTCCGGCTCCGGCCCGTAGCCACGCCCGAAGGCCTGCCAGGCGAAATAGTTGGTCTTCAGGTCGAAGCCGCAAGCGAGCCGTTCCAGCCGATGGCGCAGCACCGCGCGGATGCCGGCATCGTCATCGGCGGCGAGCGCCTTGTACTGCGCCGGCGGAATGCCGAGCCCGTAGAGCGAGGCCGGCTGGCGCACCAGCCAGCGCACCAGCTTCTTGTCGAAGACCGGCGCCAGATGCCGGTCGAACAGCGCCCGCTGCTCGTCCATCGTCGTCGCCTGCAGCATGACCCTGGGGTCACAGCCGAGACGGCGCGCCAAGAAGTGCCCGGTGCCGATGAAGCGGCCGAGCAGGCCGTAACGGTAGAAATTGCGGGCGAAAAGTTCGATCCGGCGGCGGCCGACGAGGTTGCGCCCGTCCCAATAGGCCCGGCTGACCGCATCGAGCCGCGGCGCGATCAATTGGTCATAGGTCTCGACATTGGCCTTCGACTGCGCCTGCCCGAAGAAGCGGCGGAAAATCGCGTGATCGTCGATCTCGCGCAGGGCCGCGAGCTTGAGATGCCCGAGCGCGATATGGGCGCCGTTGAGGTCGATCGCGCTGATCTTGGCAGGATTGGCGGTGAGGTAGGAGAGGATGTTGCAGGAGCCCGAGGCGATGGCGACGAGATGGTCGTCCGGCTGCAGTGCCAGCGCCTCCATGTCGACGACCGGGTCTTCCCAGATCTGCGGATAGACCAGGCCGGAGAAGGCGAGCGTGAACATTCGCTCCAGCAGGCCGGCGCGCGAGAGCGGCTTGCTGCGATGGACGGCAGTGGTCAGGCCGAGGTTCGTGGTGCGCTTCACCGCGCGGATCGTCTGCGTCACGAGGCCCTCGTTTTGCGCCCGTTGCGATGGCGAGCCGACTAGAGGAGTCGCGTGACGGTTGGGTGACGCGGCTGGCCGGCGGAGAAGAGGCTGGTCGCGACAGAACGCAAACGTGAAACAGGCCGCGTTGCGTGAGGCTGAAATCAGGAAGACAAATCCCCATATCTCGCGCGACAATCCCGACAAGACAGCGCGGAAAGGAGCCTCGCATGGGCCTGATGGACATGTTCGCCAAGGGTGGGAACGACACCGGCAAGCCGGAGCGCGAATTCCCCTTCCAGCTCAGCGATGCTGAGTGGCGCGAGAAGCTGACGCCCGAGCAGTACCGGGTCCTGCGTGGCCATGGCACCGAGCGGGCCGGCTCCTGCGCGCTGAACTTCGAGAAGCGCGCCGGCACCTTCTCCTGTGTCGGCTGCGGCCAGAAGCTGTTCCGGTCGCACAAGAAGTTCGAGAGCGGCACCGGCTGGCCAAGCTTCGACCAGCCGCTGGAAGGCGCGGTCGAAGAGAGCGTCGACCACAGCTTCGGCATGCGCCGGGTCGAGGTCCACTGCGCCAATTGCGGCGGCCATCTCGGCCACGTCTTCCCCGACGGCCCGCCGCCCTCCGGCCTGCGCTACTGCATCAACGGCGTGGCGATGGATTTCGAGGCGGAAGCGGGGTGAGGCTCGCCCCGGGAAAGTAAGGCGCGAGGAACCCTTCTCCCGAGTGGGAGAAGGGCAGGGATGAGGGCCTGCCCTATCCGCAGAAGGCACAACGGAGCCGTCGCGGTCCAATAATCAGCGGCGGTCCCTCACCCCTGCCCCTCTCCCATCCGGGAGAGGGGTTCCCCGCGCTCTCCCTTCAAACCTCCGGCAGCGCCCGCCGCGCCAGCGTCGCCGCATCGACCGCCAGCGGCAGGTCGCCGAAATGGCCGGACCAATGACCGCCGAGGCGCGTCGCGACGAAGGCGTCGGCAACCGCGTGCGGCGCATGGCGGATCAGCAGAGCGCCCTGCAGCATCAGCGCCAGCCGCTCGGTCAGCAGGCGCGCCTGGCCCTCATGGCGGATGAGCTCGTGCAGGTCGTTGTCCAGCGCCTGCAATGCCGCATCGTAGCGCCGGTCCTGGCCGGAGACGGCGTGGAACTCGGCGCGCAAAGCCTGCAACGAGCCCGGTTCGCGCTCGAGCGAGCGCAGCACGTCGAGGCAGATGACGTTGCCCGAGCCTTCCCAGACCGAGTTGAGCGGCGCCTCGCGATAATGCCGCGCCATCGGATTTTCCTCGATGAAGCCGTTGCCGCCATGGCATTCCAGCGCCTCGACCACGACCGCGGGCGTGCGCTTCGCCACCCAGTACTTCGCCAGCGGCGCGCCGATCCGGGCCAGCAGCTTCTCGCTCTCCGACTGCTCCTGCCGATCAACGGCGGCGAAGAGCCGGAAGGCGAGCCAGGCGGCGGCCTCCGCCTCGATGGCGAGGTCGGCGAGGACGTTCTGCATGATCGGCTGGTCGATCAGCTGGCGCTGGAAGGCGGTGCGATGCTGGGCGTGATGGCCGGCGAGCATCACAGCCTGCCGCATCAGCCCGGCCGAGGCAGCCGCGATGTCGAGCCTTGTGTTGTGGTTCATCGACAGGCCGGTACGCAGGCCCCTGCCCGGCTCGCCCAGCATATGGCCGATCGCCCCCCTGAACTCGACCTCCGAGGAGGCGTTCGAGCGGTTGCCGCATTTGTCCTTGAGGCGCTGGATCGCGATGCCGTTGCGCTCGCCATCCGGCCGCCAGCCCGGCACGACGAAGCAGGAGATGCCCTCCTCATTGCGCGCCAGCGTCAGGAAGAGGTCGGAATGCGGCACCGAGAAGAACCATTTCTGCCCGTGCAGCGAATAGGTGCCGTCGCGGTTGTCATAGGCGATGGTCTGGGTCTGGCGCAGATCCGAGCCGCCTTGCGTCTCGGTCATCGCCATGCCGACGGTCGCGCCAGCCTTGTCCGCGGCCGGTCCTTGGCTCTTGTCGTAGGTCTTCGAGGAGATCAGCGCGCCCCACTCGGCCCAGCGCGCCCGGTCCTGCTTCAGCACCGGGATCGCCGAATAGGTCATCGAGATCGGGCAGCAGATGCCGCTCTCGCAGCCATACCAGAGATATTGCAGGGCGGCCCGCGCCACCTGCGCCCCCGGCCCCGGCCGGTTCCAGGCGAGCGCATGCGTCTCCTGGCCGATGGCGCGGGCCATCAGCGCGTGCCAGGCCGGATGGAACTCGATCTGGTCGATCCGGTTGCCGAAGCGGTCATGGCTGCGCAATTCCGGCCCATGCCGGTTGGCAAGCCGCGCCATCTCGATCGTCTCAGCCGCCCCGACCGTGCGGCCCGCCTCGTGTAGCCGCTCATCCGCCCAGCCGGCGTCGAAGGCCGCGATGGCGGCCCTCAGCACCGGGTCGGCGGCATAGGCGTCGTAGTCCTGCAGCGGCGGCACCTGATTGGTGACCTGATGGGCATGCCCCGGCGATGATCCTGCTGACGGCATCGGGCGCTCCTGCAATCTAAACTCCTTCAGCCCTCATCCTGAGGAGCCATTTCGTCAGAAATGGCGTCTCGAAGGATGCTCCAGTCGCCTCCCGAACCCCCTGGACCATCCTTCGAGACGCGGGCTTCGCCCGCTCCTCAGGATGAGGGCTCACGGAGTTTGGCTTGGACCATCCGTTCCTCCACAGCATGATCCAGCAATCGCGCGCGCGACACCCTATATTGACCGCAGAACGAATCACGATCGAGCCGTCAACTTTGTCCGACCACACGACCTCCGCCCCCTTGCCTCGCCCCGGCGGCCTCGCATCGCGCGCGGCGGCGCAGCCGGCGGCCGGCTATCTGCAGGGCCTCAATCCGGAGCAGCGCCTGGCGGTCGAGGCGACGGATGGGCCCGTACTGGTTCTGGCCGGTGCCGGCACCGGCAAGACCCGCGTGCTCACCACCCGCATCGCCCATCTGATCGCGACGGGCCGCGCCTTTCCCTCGCAGATCCTGTCGGTGACCTTCACCAACAAGGCGGCGCGCGAGATGAAGGAGCGTGTCGCCCATCTCGTCGGCCCGGTCGCCGAAGGCATGCCCTGGCTCGGCACTTTCCACTCGATCTCGGCCAAGCTGCTGCGCCGCCATGCCGAGCTGCTCGATTTGCGCTCCGACTTCACCATCCTCGACACCGACGACCAGATCCGCCTGATGAAGCAGGTGATCCAGTTGGAAGGGATCGACGAGAAGCGCTGGCCCGGCCGCATGCTGGCCGGCTTCATCGACTCATGGAAGAACCGCGGCCTTGCGCCCAAGGACGTGCCGCCGGGCGAGGCCGGTGTTTTCGCGTCCGGCAAGGGTGGCAAGCTCTATGCCGCCTATCAGGACCGGCTGAAGACGCTGAACGCCGTCGATTTCGGCGACCTGCTGCTGCACTGCCTGACGCTGTTCCGGACACATCCGGACGTGCTGGCGAGCTATCACGAGCGCTTCCGTTACATCCTCGTCGACGAGTACCAGGACACCAACGTCGCCCAGTATCTCTGGCTGCGTCTGCTCGCTCAGGGCCGGCGCAACATCGCCTGCGTCGGCGACGACGATCAGTCGATCTATGGCTGGCGCGGCGCCGAGGTCGACAACATCCTGCGCTTCGAGCACGATTTTCCGGGCGCGACCGTGGTCCGGCTCGAGCGCAATTATCGTTCGACCGGCCATATCCTCGCCACTGCCTCCAAACTGATTGCTCGAAACGAAGGCCGCCTCGGCAAGACCTTGCGCACCGAGGACGAGCCCGGCGAGAAGGTCACCATCACCGGTGCCTGGGACAGCCAGGAGGAGGCCCGCCTGATCTCCGACGAGGTCGAGGCGATGCAGTCCAAGGGCGAGAACCTCGCCGAGGCCGCCATTCTCGTGCGCATCTCCGCGCAGATGCGCGAGATCGAGGAGCGGCTCATTCATGTCGGTGTGCCCTATCGGGTGATCGGCGGCCCGCGCTTCTACGAGCGCGCTGAGATCCGCGACGCCATGGCCTATCTGCGCTGTGTGGTCTCGCCGACCGACGACCTCGCCTTCGAGCGCATCGTCAACGTGCCCAAGCGCGGGCTGGGCGACGCCACGATCCAGATCCTGCACAATCATGCGCGGGCGACCGGCTTCTCCCTGCTGCAGTCGGCGAGAGCCGTGGTCGAGAGCGACGAGCTCAAGCCCAAGGCCCGCACCTCCTTGCGCGAGCTGGTCGAGGCCTTCGGCCGCTGGTCGGCACGGGCTGAGAGCATGCAGCAAGGCGAGCTCGCCGAGCTGGTGCTTGAGGAATCAGGCTACACCGAGATGTGGCAGAAGGACCGCTCCGCCGACGCCGCCGGCCGGCTGGAGAACCTGAAGGAGCTTGTCCGCTCGCTCGACGAGTTCCCCGATCTGCCGGCCTTCCTCGAGCACGTCTCGCTGGTGATGGACGCCGACAGCGGCGATGGCGGCGCCCGCGTCTCGATCATGACGCTGCACGCCGCCAAGGGGCTGGAATTCGACACCGTCTTCCTGCCCGGCTGGGAGGAAGGGCTGTTCCCGAGCCAGCGCGCCCTCGACGAAAACGGCCGCGCCGGCCTCGAGGAGGAGCGCCGCCTCGCCCATGTCGGCCTGACCCGCGCCCGCAAGCGGCTGAAGCTCTTTTTCGCCTCGAACCGGCGCATCCACGGCCTTTGGCAGTCGAGCCTGCCCTCGCGCTTCATCGACGAATTGCCGGAAGACCATGTCGAGGTCGTCCAGGCCGCCTCGACCTACAGCCAGGGCGGCTATGGCGCCTCGCGTTTCGAGCGCATGGAGAGCTTCGGCTCCTCCTACCAGACGCCGGGCTGGCAGCGGGCGCAGGAAAACAAGGCCAAGTTCAATTCGGGCGGCGGCTCGGGCTTCTCCGACGCCGGCCAGCGCGGCTTCGGCCAGGGGACCGGCTTCGCCAGCCGCCAGCGCGGCCCGATGCTGATCGAGGGCGAGCTGACGGCGAAATCGACCGGCACCTCGGCCTTCGACGCGGGCGCCCGGGTCTTCCACATCAAGTTCGGCCCCGGCTCAGTGGCGAGCGTCGACGGCAACAAGCTGACCGTCGATTTCGACAAGGCCGGCAGGAAAATGGTGCTGGATAGCTTCGTGCAAAAAACCTAGCGATATTTTTGACGGTCATGCAGAAAGCCACAAAAAACATTTTGCATCAGATATTTGCGCTGGAAAAAACACTGCAGAAAAAATACCGGAAGCGAAACCGGAAGGAAAAACAAAAAGAATAAGCAGGTCGCAACAGAGGCGAATTCAGAGCTTCTGTAAATTTTTCTGCGCTGAACCCCTTTCGGCTATTGACGCTCTGCGCTGTGTCGCAGTAAGCAGAAGCGTGCAGTCAGCGCTGGGAGGGAGACCGTGAGCGACAAGCCTAAGGTGATTTCGCCGCCCTATGCGACGTTTGGTTCTTTTCTTGGATTTCTCAATAAACTGCGAGACACCGTCGTTCCGGGGCGAATTGATCCGTCTGTTTTTGGCAACGCCTCCGGCAGCATATCTTACAGTGTAATTGCGGCACTCAAATTTCTTAAACTTATAGATGACGCCGGAATTCCATCCGAGAGATTTACTTCTCTTGTTGAATCATCAGATGACGAAAGAAAATCCCTTCTCAGAGAAGTTATTACTCAAGGATACCCCTCTTTATTCAAAGACAGCGTCAATTTGAGGACTATAACTGCGGGTCAATTCGACGAACACATTAGAAATGAATTTGATGTCCAAGGATCGACGGTCGATAAGATAGCTGCCTTTTTTATATCTGGCGCAAAAATGGCAGAAATTACGCTTTCGCAGCATCTGCTAGCAAGAAAAACGGTTTCTGCTTCCTCCAATAATAAGAAAGCTGCCAAACATAAAAGGCGAGATGAGACCCATCCGCCGAATGAACATGCTGCAACTCAAAATACGAACAACAGCAGCCCGGCCGCCCCTCCGATGAAGTACCATCCTTTTGTTCAGGGGTTGCTGGACGAAATTCCAGAGACTGAAAAATTCTCTGAATGGTCGGTGGAAGATCAAGCCGAGTGGCTCCGCGCCGCAGCGGGGATATTCAAACTGCTTTCGAAGTCCAAGGGACGCATTACTATTTCGATCACCGAAAATGATGGCGGCAGCTGATAATCAGCCACCGCCAAAAAGAGCTCCAGCTTAGCGCGGCATACCTGCCAGGGGACACGCGCGAAGCACGACCCCGGAGAGAAAGGAGAGGCGCGATGTGGCACATCGCCCGGACAACATCGGTAAGCCGCTAGCAGCGGCCCAACCTTTCCTGCCCCTTCCAAAAGGGTAAGGAGCGTCTGCGAGGTGCAGGTCCAAACTGCGCTCCGCAGACGTGCATTTTTTCTACGCCCTGTCTCCGACGTCGTCAAGAAAAGTGCTGATTTCCCGACAACGGTCCATTGCTATTTTGAGTATCAAGAAGCAGCGCAGGGCAATTGGCGCCCCTACCTCTCCTCCCGCTCCCGGAACGCCTTCCGCGCCGCCGAGACCTCGGCGTAGTAGATCTCGGCCCAGCTCCACACCCCGCAGAACGCCGCGCTGAGCTCGCAGCCGAGATCGGTCAGCGTGTAGTCGACATGCGGCGGGATCACCGGGTGGACGGTGCGGACGACCAGCCCGTCGCGCTCCATCTCGCGCAGCGTCTTGGTCAGCATCTTCTGGCTGATGCCGCCGACCGCGCGCCCGACCTCGGTGAAGCGCAGCGTGCCGCGCTCCTCCAGCGCCTCCAGCACCAGCATCGTCCATTTGTCGGCCACCTGCGCGATGACCTGGCGCACCAGCGACTCGACCGCGGGCGACACCGGCGGGATCGCCTCGCTGCGCTTGTGCATCACCGCCATGGCCTCGCGGATCGCATGCATCTGACACTCTCCTTTTGGTGCGTATCGAACTTTCGGGAGCCTTCTTTCCGATGAAGAGTATCGACGCCAGCTGATGGTCCGCAACCAGGAAAGGGATTTGCGATGAACATCACCGGCAACACCATCCTGATCACCGGCGGCGGCTCCGGCATTGGCCGCGCGCTCGCTGAGGCCTTCCACAGGGCCGGCAACCAGGTGATCATTTCAGGCCGGCGCGAGCGGCTGCTCGAGGAGGTGACGACGGCCAATCCGGGAATGGAAGCCCTCGTGCTCGACATCCAGGACAGGGACGATGTCGCTGCCTTCGCCCGGCAGGCGATCGAAAGCTTTCCGGAGCTCAACGTCGTCATCCACAATGCTGGCATCATGCGCAGCGAGGCGGTCGCAGCCGGCGATTTCCTCGGCACGGCCGAGGAGACAATCGGCACCAACCTGCTCGGGCCGATCCGGCTGACCGCCGCCTTGCTGCCGCACCTGCTGGCGCAGCCGCGCTCGGCGATCCTGACCGTCTCCTCCGGCCTTGCCTTCGTGCCGCTGGCGACAACGCCGACCTATAGCGCGACCAAGTCGGCGATCCATGCCTGGTCGATGGCGCTACGCGAGCAGCTGAAGAAGACATCGGTCGAGGTCATCGAGATCGCTCCTCCTTATGTCCAGACCGAACTGCTCGGCCCGCAGCAGGCGGTCGATCCCATGGCGATGCCGCTGCCGGAGTTCACCAGCGAGGTGATGGCGCTGCTCGAAAGCGCCCCGGCCACGGGCGAGATCATCGTCGAGCGCTGCAAGCCGCTGCGCTTCGCCGCCGAAAACGGCCAGGTCGCGGCGGTCTTCGCTCAGCTGAACGCGCAACACGGCTGAGCGCCGGCCGTCATTGCGAGCGTATGCGAAGCAAACCAGGAGGGCTCGCTCGACGGCTCCCTGGATTGCTTCGTCGGCTTCGCCTTCTGCGCAATTGCCGGGTCAATTGCGGCGCCTACTCCGCCTTGTGGCAGCAGATGCAAAGCTTGTTGCCCTCCGGATCGCGGAAATAGGCGCCGTAATAGTCGGGATGATAATGCGGCCTCAGGCCCGGCGGCCCTTCGCAGGACCCGCCATTCGCCAGCGCCGCGGCGTGGCTGCGATCGATCGTCGCCCGGTCGTCAGCGAGGAGCGCGATCATCTGGCCGTTGCCCGTCGTCGCCGGCTCGCCGTCGAAGGGCTTGGTCAGGAAGAAGAATGGTCTTCCGCCATCCTGATGCTGCCACCCGGCCAATTTTCCCGGGTCGAGGAAACGCCGGCGATGGCCGAGCGCCTCGAACAGGTTGGAGTAAAAGTGGAAGGAGCGCTCGAAATCATTCGCGCCGATCGTGACATGCGAGAGTATGGCGGATGTCTCCGGCCCAGGTTGCGCGGCAGCTTAGGCCGCACCGCAAGCTTGCCAAGTCCTCCCGACAACGAATGACAATCCTCATGGGCCCTGCTAATTCCCCGCCATGCGCGAAGGCCTTCTGCCATCGACGGTCGCGACCGTCCTCGAACTTGAAACCAGCGGCGACAAGGCGCGAGCCCTGACCGAGCTGCTCGGCGAGGTCTTCGACCCGACCGAGACCGCAGTCTCCGCGTTCGAGGTCGAGACCGGCGTCACCACGCTCTCGCTCAACGCCCCGTGGAAGGTCGAGATCTATTTCGCGACGCACCCGGACGAGGACGCCGTGCGCGACATGCTGCGCCCGATCGTCGGCGACAGCGTCGATTCCACCCCGTTCACGACCGTCAACCAGAAGGACTGGGTCGCAACCAGCCTCGAAGGCCTGCAGCCCGTGCGGGCCGGCCGCGTCCTCGTCCATGGCTCGCATGATCGCGAAGCGGTGCGCATCAACGATGTCGCCATCGAGATCGCGGCGGCGCTCGCCTTCGGCACCGGCCATCACGGCACCACGGCCGGCTGCCTGCTCGCGCTCGATGCCGAATTGAAGAAGCGCCGGCCGAAGCACGCCATCGATGTCGGCACCGGCACGGGCATTCTGGCGCTGGCGCTCGCCAAGCAGGTCAAGCGCAAGGTCGTCGCCGGCGACATCGATGCGATCGCGGTCGAGGTCTCGGCTCACAATGCCCGGATCAACCACGCGCCGCAGGCGCTCGATCTTTATGTCGCGCCGGGCCTGCGCCACGCCAAGGCGAACCGGCCGCGCCATTTCGACCTGATCTTCGCCAATATCCTGGCCGGCCCGCTGCGCAAGCTCGCGCCCGCGATCGCCCGCGCATTGTCGGACGACGGCACGGTGATCCTTTCGGGGTTGCTGGAGATGGACGTCGCCGGCGTGGTCTCGGCCTATCGCCATCAGGGCGTGGCGCTGGCGCGGCGCACCTCGCGCGAGGGCTGGGCGACTTTGGTCATGAAAAGAGGCGGCGCAGCCACCAGGCCACGCCGCCTCTACTAGGCCCTACGCTTTGAGCAACGGCGACGGGTCTCGCCGCCGTTACCGCTCAGAAGCCGAGATGGCCGTACTTCTCTTCGGCCTGCGCCTGCATGGCGCGGGCATCATGCCAGACGGCCGCAGCGAACTTGGCGGCGTCGACGATCGAGTCATAGGTGTGCTTGATGATGGCGATCATGATCTTGGTTCCTTGTTGGTTGCGCGCGGCGCGGTTCGCGGCCTGCGGCGCTTGACGTTCAGCGGTTGCAGTCAACGATTGAACGGCAGCTCGGCGTCGCTTTTCAGCGTCGTCGCCGGGAAGCCGCCGAGCACCAGCTCGCTCTCGCGCACCAGATAGCTATGGGCGCGCAGCTCACGCATCGCCGAACGGCGACGGCTCTCGATCATCGCGGCATAGAGGCGCTGCCAGAAGCCCTGGCCGGCGGTCTTCTTGTCCGTCGTCTCGGCGCGTGTCGCGGCCGGCAGGACGTCGGTGGAATTCAGCACATAAGTCATAGGGTCTCTCCTCAGATCACGAAGGACAGTCCCGGTCGCTTCCTCGTTCTCTTATGCGACTAAGATGGACCCTCTTCGCACTTGCGAGAAGATACGTTCGCATATGCACAACATGCAAGAAACGCATAACGGAAACAGAAATCCGTTAACGACTGCGCATACCGCATAACCAAGAGGCAATCCGCTCAAATGCGAGCCAATGTGCGCCTGCTTCGAAAGCAGAGGCGAAACGGCAGTTTTGCACTGGCCTTTCAGGGGCACCGAGGCGAGCATGGCTGAAATCCAGCCTCAGAGCCCGACATGACCGAATCGCGATCGAAAGCCGCCTGCCGCTTCCAGTCCTTCTCCGAGCCGAGCGACCCGACGCAGGTCGCGCCGCGTGTCGCGGCACTACGCGCCGCGCTGGCGAAGCAAGGCCTCGACGGCTTCATCATCCCGCGCGCCGACGAGCACCAGGGCGAGTACGTCCCCGCCCATATGGCGCGCCTTGCCTGGCTCACCGGCTTCACCGGCTCGGCCGGCAACGCAATCGTGCTCGCCGACAAGGCAGCCCTGATCGTCGACGGCCGCTACACCATCCAGTCGGCGGCGCAGACCGACACGAGCGTCGTGACACCGACCAAGATGGAGGAGACGCCGCTCGACAAATGGGTCGAGGCCAACCTGCCGGCCGGCGGCAAACTCGGCTACGATCCCTGGCTCCATACCGTCGATGGCGTCGCCAAGCTGGAGAAGGGCACCGCCGCGGCCGGCGGCATGCTCGTCCCGGTCACGCCGAACCCGATCGATGCGCTCTGGAGCGACCGCCCGGCGCCGCCGACCGCCCCAGTCAAGGCGCATCCGGCCGCCTATGCTGGTGAGAGCAGCGCCGACAAGCTCGCTCGTATCCAGAAGGAGCTCGCCAAGGCCAAGGTCGATGCGCTCGTCCTATCGGATCCGCACGCGCTGGCCTGGGCCTTCAACATCCGCGGCGGCGATGTCGAGCACACGCCTCTGCCGCTCGGCTACGCGATCGTGCCGCGCGAAGGCCGGCCGACCGTCTTCCTCGCGCCGGAAAAGATCACCAACGAGGCCGGCGACGCCATCGGCGCGCTCGGCGAGATCGCCCCGCCCCAGGCGCTCGAACAGCAGCTCAAGGCGCTCGGTGCAGCCAAGGCCAAGGTCCGGCTCGATTCCAGCACGGCAGCTTCGGCGCTCGCCACGCTGATCCGGGATGCCGGCGGCACGCCGGACGCCGGCACCGACCCGATTGCCCTGATGAAGGCGAAGAAGAACGAGGCGGAGCTCAACGGCAGCCGGCAGGCGCATTTGCGCGATGGCGCGGCGATCGTCCGCTTCCTGTCCTGGTTGGCGCGCGAGGCGCCCAAGGGCGAGCTGACCGAGATCGACGCTGTCGCCGCGCTGGAAGCCGAGCGGCTGAAGACCGGTGAATTGCGCGACGTCTCCTTCACCACCATCGCCGGCGCCGGCCCGAATGCGGCCCTGCCGCACTACCGCGTCACCGAAGCGAGCAATCGCCGGATCGAGCCCGGCATCTTCCTGGTCGATTCCGGCGGGCAATACGAGGACGGCACCACCGACATCACCCGCACCATGGCGGTCGGCGAGCCAACGGCCGAGATGCGCGACCGCTACACCCGCGTGCTCAAGGGCCATCTTGCGATCTCGCGCGCGGTCTTCCCGAAGGGGACGTCCGGCGCCCAGCTCGACGCCTTCGCCCGCGCCCCGCTCTGGCAGGCCGGGCTCGATTTCGACCATGGCACCGGCCATGGCGTCGGCAGCTACCTCTCGGTGCATGAGGGGCCGCAGCGCCTCTCCAAGCTCGGCACCACGCCGCTCGAGCCGGGCATGATCCTCTCGAACGAGCCCGGCTACTACAAGGAAGGCGCCTACGGCATCCGCATCGAGAACCTGATCATCGTCGAGGAGCGCCAGATCCCCGGAGCCGAGCGCACCATGTACGGCTTCGAGACGGTGACCTGGTGCCCCTATGAGCAGGCGCTGATCGACCTCTCGCTCCTCGATGAGGGCGAACTCGCTTGGATCAACGCCTATCACGCCCAGGTCTGGAGCAACCTCGCCCCGCTGGTCGAGGGCGAGGCGAAGGCCTGGCTGGAGCAGGCGTGCCTGCCGTTGTGAGGAGGACGCACCCCACCCTTCCTGGCAAGGTGACGCGAATATCCGGATGCAGAGTGCGGGGAACCCTTCTCCCGTGTGGGAGAAGGGTAGGGATGAGGGCCTGCCCTATCCACAGAAGGTACGACGGTGCCGTTGAGCTTCAATGAGCGGCGGCGGTCCCTCACCCCTGCCCCTCTCCCATCCGGGAGAGGGGTTCCTCGCGCTCTTTCCTGCAGCCAGTTACCCCCACAGATCCGTAGATAAGTACTTCAACCCGGAATCGCAGATGAGGACGGCAATCGTCTTCCCCGCCTCAGCTCCACGCAGCAGCTGCAACGCCGCAGCGACATTCGCCCCGGCCGAGAAGCCGCCGAAAATCCCCTCATGCCGCGCCAGCAGCCGTGTCATCTCGCGCGCCTCCTCGCCGGTGACCTGCAGGTAACCGTCGACCGACCCATCCTTCAGGAAGGCGAGATCGGCCATCGCATAGCCGCCGCCCTGGATCGGATGGTCTGGCCTGGTGACTGCCTCGCCCGCCGCGGCAGCGGCCCCGGCCGGCTCGACGACATAGCAACGCACAGCCTGGCTGCGCTCTTTCAGCGCCTTGGTCACCCCGGCATAGCTGCCGCCCGAGCCGATGAAATCAACGAAGGCGTCGATGGTCCCGCCGCTCTGCTCCCAAAGCTCCGGCCCGGTCGTGCGGTAATGCGAAAGCCAGTTGCCGTCGCGGTGGAACTGGTCGGCACGGAAGGCGCCGCGCTCCCTGGTGATCCGCTTCGCCTCCTTGTCGACGAGATCGAGATCGCCACCCGAGACCTGTCCCGGCACCGAGCCCGGCAACTGGTCGACCAGCACCACTTCCGCGCCCAGCGCCCGCATCATCCGGGCGCGCTCCTCGGAATTGCCCTTCGACATCACGGCGATGAAAGGATAGCCCCTGATCCCGCAGACGATCGCAAGCCCGGTGCCCATATTGCCCGAGGTGAGCTCGACCACGGTCTGCCCCGGCTTCAGCGTGCCCGACGCTTCCGCCTCCGCGATGATGCCGAGTGCAGCCCGATCCTTCTTCGAGAAGCCGGGATTGAGGTAGTCGAGCTTGGCGAGGATGGTGCCGCTGGCGCCGAGATGACGCGTCAAGCGATCGAGCCGGACAAGCGGTGTGCCGCCGATGGCATCGACGACGGAATCCATCACGGCTCGCATGCGCTTCCTCCCGGCCGGCCTCAGGCCACCATGCGCAAGGCAACCACGGTCGCGACACCGACGGCAACCACGCCGAGCAGCGGCAGACGCGTTGCCGCCAGGCCGCAGACCAATGCTGCGACCGTCTCCGGCCAGCCGGTCGCCAATGCGCTCGGCGCGATCACGGCGATCAGCACAGCTGGCGGAATCGCGTCGAAGGCGGCCTGCGCTCGCAGCGAAAGGTTGAGTCGGCCGACGAGGGCGAGCCCCGCGATGCGGGTGAGATAGGTCACCAGCGCCATGCCGAGGAAGGCGGCGAGATTGATCGGATCGAGGCTCATTCGGCCGGGCTTTCGATGGGTTTCTCGGCGAGATCGCCCGCGGCGATCCAGGCGGCGGCAAGGCCGCAGAGTGCACCTGCCAGCACATGCCAAGGCGGCCCGGCGAGCTTGTAAGCCAGCGCCGAGGCGAGGCCGGCCGCGGCGACGGTCCAGGCGGTGACCCGCCCCTTCCAGAAAGCGGCGGTCAGCGCGATGAACAGCGCGGTGAAGGCGAAGTCGGCGCCGTAGCGCTTCGGGTCGCCGAGGGCAGCGCCGATGATCGCGCCCGTCGTCGAAGTCGTCAGCCAGCCAAGCACGAACGGCACGATCATGGCGAACCAGTAGGCCGGCGTCACCGGATGGGTTCGGGCCCGCTTTTCTGCCAGCGCCCAGTTCTCGTCAGCCATGTAATACAGCCCGCCGAATGTCTGGGCGGTCGAGAAGCCCTTGAGCTTCGGCGCGATCGAGGCGCTCATCAGGATGTGGCGGGCATTGATCAGTGCCGTCGAGAACACCAGCGCGACGATCGGCGCCGGACTTGCCCAGAGCTCCACAGCGGCGAATTGCGCCCCGCCGGCGAAGACGAGCACGCTCATCAGGAAAACTTCGAGCGGCGAGAGCCCCTTGCCGGCCGCGAGCGCGCCGAAGAGCAGGCCGATCGGCACGGCCGCGAGCGCCGCCGGCCAGATGTCATTCAGCCCGGCCCGGGCTTCGTCTTTCCAACTCATGGTCTGTCCATCAGCCGTGATGGGCGGCGCGGAAGACGCCCGGCGTCACGCCGAGCCTCGCCTTGAAGGCGCGGGTCAGATGCGCCTGGTCGCAGAACCCGGTGGCGGCCGCGACCGCGCCGGGGGATTCGCCGCGCCGCAGCCGCTCGCGCGCACGGCGGACGCGGACATCGACGAGATAGGCATGCGGCGTCAGCCCGGTCTCGCGCCGGAAGGCCCGGATCAGATGATGCCGCGGCAGGCCCGAGCGCTGCGTGAGGTCCGCCAGCGACAGGTCTTCGTCATAACGCTGCTCGAGCAGCTCCCTGGCCTGCGCGATCGGCCCACGCTCCCGCCCGACATCGCGCACGGAAAGATCGGCATGGCGCGACAGGCACCAGCCATAGGCGCGCAGCAGGCCTTCCTCGCCGGCGAGCCCATCCCCGCCCTCCTCCAGCGCGCGATGCGCGTCCGAGAACAGGGCCGACCCTTCCGGGTCCTGCACGGTCGGTTCGGGAAAGAAGGGCGTGCCGATCGTCTCGTCGCCGGTGAGCGAGATCGCGACCTCGCGCATCAGCTCGATCGTCGGATAGGTCATCCGGTAGCGATAGCCGCCCTCGCTCGGCGCGCCGTCATGGACGTCGAGCGGATGGTTGAAGACGAGGTCGCCGGTGCGGGCAAAGAGCGTGCGGCCGCGCGCATGCCAGAGCTCGCAACCTTCCAGGATCGTGCCGACCGCGAAGGTCTCGTGGGCGTGCGGCGAATAGGTGTGGGTCGAGAATTTTGCCGACAGGCACTCCAGCCCGGCAAAGCGCGCTGCCGTGAACAGGCGGGCATGCTCCCCCACCTGGAGCGGCATCTCCAGCAATGCATCGCCTTGGCTGATCAGATCCATGGCGCAAGATAGAGCGGAAGCCAGCCTGCGTGTCTTGAAGAAAAGTGATGGCGACGATCACGCCAGCGCGCTTTCCGTTCGGCTGCAGGCAGCCGAACGATGAGAATTCGCGCCAACGCAAGGCCCTTCGCCATTCTGTCGGTCTCAGGGGCTCGGCGGCTCCTTGCCGGCGACAAGCACCAGGAGCGCGCCGGCAAGCGTCGCCACCGCCATATAGCCGATCGGGCCGAGGCCGCCGACATGGTTGACCAGCAGGCCGCCGAGCACCGCGCCGCTGGCGATCGCGACCAGGAAGGCCGCCGTCACGAGCCCGCTCGCCGATTCGGCATGGTCAGCCGCGACCCGCACCATCCAGGTCTGGAAGCCGACCGGCGCGAAGCCGAAGGCGAAGCCCCAGAGCGCCACCGCGATCCCGGCGACGATCGGCGAAGCGCCGAACTGGAGCATGACCAGCGCCAGCACGCCGATCGTCAGCGCGAACGAGACGATCGCGAGCTTGACGCCACGTCCCACGACCGCGCCGCCGGCGAAATTGCCGATGACGTTGCCGACGCCATAGCCGAGCAGGACGAAAGTGATAGCCGTGACGCCCAGCTGCGGAGCCTGTTCGAGAAACGGTCGGATATAGGTGAAGCCGGTGAACTGGCCGGAAATGATGACGAGGACCGAGATCAGCATCAGCCGTATGCTGGGACGCAAGAGCAGCTCGCCCAGCGTGCCGAGCCGCGGCGTCGTCTGCGACGGCAAGGGCGGCATCGTCGTCAGCAGCGCCAGCAGGGCGACGCCGGCCAGGCCGGCTGACAGGCCGAACACCATGCGCCAGCCGATCAGCGCGTCGAGATAGGCGCCGAGCGGCCCACCCCCGATGAAGGCGGCCGAAACGCCGGCCGAGATGAGCGCCAGCGCCCGCGGTATGGACTGCGCCGGGACGAGCCGCAGCGTCAGCGCCGGCGCCATCGACCAGAAGCCGCCGAGGGCGATGCCGAGCAGGAAGCGAGCCGCGAGCAGCATGGCAAAGCCATTGGCCATGGCCGTGACCAGGCTCGACAGCGCCAGGAGCGACAACAGCGTCCAGAGCACCAGGCGCCGGTCGAAGCGGCTGGTGAGGATCGGCGTGAAGATCGCGGCGGCGACGCCGACCAGCGAGGTCACGGTGACGGTCTGCCCGGCGGCGCCGACGCTGATCGAGAGATCGGCAGCGATCGAGGTGAGGACGCTGGCGGGCAAGAACTCGGCGCTGACCAGCGCGAACACACCCATGGAAAGGGCGAAGACCGCCGGCCAGGCAGCCTCGGTCCGCTCCTCGGGCACGCTGCTGACGAGTTCGGGATCGGCTGTGGCTGACAAGGAATTCGACATGGGTCGCTCCAAAGAGGCCGAAGAAGTTCGGACACCGGAGTTAGGCGTGACCGCCTGGAGCTTCCATGCTAGAAAACCCGGCATGCTTGACCAATCGTCCAGAAGATCGGCGCCTGATCCGCTCTCGGAGATGCTGCGCGGCCTGAGGCTCGAAGGCGTCGACTATGCCCGCTACCAGATGACGGCGCCCTGGGGCCTGCTGTTTCCGGCACAGGCTGCGGCGCGCTTCCACTTCATGGCTGAGCGCGGGTGCTGGCTGCGCACGCCGGAGGACGACTGGGTCCGGATCGAGCAGGGCGACGCCGTGCTGATGCCGCGCGGCGCCGAGCATGCGCTCGCCAGCGAGCCCGGCGCCTGCGCGACCCCGCTCGGCAAATGCCAGGTCAAGAGTTTCTGCGGCGAGATCGCCGAAGCCCGCGGCGGCGGTGGTGAGGGCGAAGCGACCCTGTTCTTCAGCGCCAGCCTGAACTTCAACGTCGATGCCCAGCACCCGCTGCTGCGAATGATGCCGGAGCTGATGTGGGTGCATGAGATGGCAGTGCACGAGCCGGCGATTCCGCCGCTGCTCAGCACCATGTCGTGCGAACTTGCCCTTGATCGCGTCGGAGCCGGCGGCATCCTGACCCGCCTCGCCGATGTCGTCGCCGCCGCCCTGATCCGCTCCTGGGTCGAGCGCGGCTGCGGCAACGCGACCGGCTGGGTCGCCGCCGCCCGCGACCCCGATATCGGCCGCGTCCTCGCCGCGATCCACCTCAATCCGAGCGAGGACTGGACGGTCGATGCGCTCGCCAAGGTGATGCACGCCTCGCGCTCCGCCTTCGCCGAGCGCTTCGCCAGCGTCGTCGGCGAAACGCCGGCGCGTTATGTCGCGCAGGTCCGGATGCACCAGGCCAGGCAATGGCTGGAGCGCGACAAGCTCAGGATCACCGCCGTCGCCCGCCGCCTCGGCTACGATTCGGAAGCCTCCTTCAGCCGCGCCTTCAAGCGGGTGATCGGCAAGCCGCCGAGCCATTTCCGCGCCATGGAGCCGCCAGCCCCAGCGGCACGGCCGGTCGACGCCTCCCCTGCCGGTGGGCTTCCCGTCATTGCGAGGAGCGAAGCGACGAAGCAATCCAGGGAGACGTAGAGTGCTGCCGCCCCTGGATTGCTTCGCTGCGCTCGCAACGACGGCCATATTTTGCTGACCTGCTGCTTCCGGCCGCGAGAGACACCGCCAATGACCATGCCCATCCGCCAGCAGCTGATCGAGCGCTTCTTCCGCTATCTCTCGGTCACCAGCCAAAGCGACATCAGGGCGACGACGCTGCCGAGCACGCCGGGACAGCAGCAGCTCGCCGAATTGCTGGCCGACGAATTGCGCGCGCTCGGCCTCGACGACGTCGCCATCGACGACCGCGCCACCGTCACGGCGCGAAAGCGCGGCACCGTGGCGAGTGCGCCGCCGATCGGCTTCATCGCCCATCTCGACACCTTCGATGCCGGCCTGTCGCCAGAGATCCGCCCGCAGCTCCTGCGCTTCGAAGGCGAAGACCTCTGCCTCAACCGCGACCAGGACATCTGGCTGCGGGTCGCCGAGCATCCGCAATTGGGCGACTGGATCGGCTCCGAGATCATCGCCAGCGACGGCACCAGCGTGCTCGGCGCTGACAACAAGGCGGCGATCACGGTGATCATGACCCTGCTCGCCAATCTCGGCCCGCAGGATGCCCATGGCGACATCGTCGTCGCCTTTGTCCCGGACGAGGAGATCGGCCTGCGCGGCGCCAAGGTCCTCGACCTCGCCCGCTTTCCCTGCGATTTCGCCTACACGATCGACTGCTGCGAGCTCGGCGAGGTCGTGATCGAGAATTTCAACGCCGCAGCCGCCGAGATCGCCCTCACCGGCGTCAGCACCCATCCGATGTCGGCCAAGGGCGTGCTGGTGAACCCGGTGCTGATGGCGCAGGACTTCATCAGCCGCTTCGACCGCGCGCAGACGCCGGAGAACACCGAAGGCCGCGAGGGCTATGTCTGGTTCAACGCCATCACCGCCAATGCCAGCGAGGCCAGACTCGGCGCGCTGATCCGCGATTTCGACAGGGCAAGCCTCGAGGCACGCAAGCGCCGCATCGAGGAGGTCGCGAACGAGATCGCCGCGCTTTATCCGACCGGCCGCGTCGAGTGCCGGGTGAGCGACACCTATGGCAACATCCATGACAGTCTCGGCGACGACCACCGCCCGGTCGAATTGCTGTTCGGCGCGCTGGAGGCGCTGCAGATCCGGAAGAAGCAGATCCCGATGCGCGGCGGCACAGACGGCGCGGCGCTCTCCGCGCGCGGCCTGCCGACGCCGAACTTCTTCACCGGCGCCTATAATTTCCACTCGCGCTACGAGTTCCTGCCGGTCCCGGCCTTCGAGAAGTCCTATGAGGTGGCGCGGATGATCTGCACGCTGGCGGCGGAGCGGAGCTAGGCGATCGGTGGCTTATCCCTTCTCCCCTTGCGGGAGAAGGCGCGGGATCCCCTCTCCCGTGTGGGAGAGGGGTAGGGGTGAGGGACCGCCGCTAATCATCTGAATGCAACGGAGCTGTTGCACCTTCTGCGGATAGGGCAGGCCCTCATCCCTGCCCTTCTCCCACACGGGAGAAGGGTTCCCCGCGCCCTTCAGCTCGCAAGGGGCAATTTTCGGCAACGGTGAGCCGGGCTTTGCCCTACCCCCCGACCAGCTCGAACCAGCCAGCCTCGTCGATAACCTTGACGCCGTGCTTGGCGGCATCCTTGAGCTTCGAGCCGGCACCCGGCCCTGCCACGAGCAGATCGGTCTTCGACGAGACCGAGCCGGCGACTTTGGCGCCAAGCCGCTCGGCCATCGCCTTGGCCTCGTCGCGGGTCATGCGTTCGAGCGCGCCGGTGAAGACGACGATCTGGCCGGCGACCGGGCTGGACGAGGCTACCGCCTCCAGCGGTTGCGGCGTGACCTCAGCGAGCAGCCGGGTGAGCATCTGCTGGTTGTGCTCTTCGGCGAAGAACTGCAGCAGCGCTTCGACCACGGTCGGGCCGACACCATCGATCGCATCGAGCGCCGCGCGCTCATGGCTCTCCGGATCGGCCGCAGCGAGGCAGGCTGCCTGCAGGGCCTCGAACGAGCCGTAATGGCGCGCCAGCAGTCGGGCATTGGTCTCGCCGATATGGCGGATGCCGAGCCCGAAGATGAAGCGGTTGAGCGGCGGCTTCCGCCGGTCGTCGATCGCCTCGAACAGCTTCTTGGTGCTGGTCGCGCCGAAGCCTTCCTTGTCCTTGAGCTTCTTGAGGTTCGCAGCATCGCGCTGCGCCAGCGTGAAGATGTCGGCCGGCTCCTTCACCGGCAGATTGGGATCGGCATGGAAGAACTCGATCTGCTTGTCGCCAAGCCCGTCGATATCGAGCGCGTCGCGCGAGACGAAATGCTTCAGCCGCTCGACCGCCTGCGCCGCGCAGATCAGCCCGCCGGTGCAGCGGCGCACCGCATCCTCCTTGCCCGAGCGCGGATTGTGCTCGCGCACCGCATCCGAGCCGCAGACCGGGCAGGTCGTCGGGAAGACGTAAGGCTGCGCGTCGGCCGGGCGTTTGGCGAGATCGACCGCTTCGACGCGCGGGATCACATCGCCGGCACGCTTCACCGTCACCGTGTCGCCGATGCGGATGTCGCTGCCGTCGCGGATCGGCAGCCCCTTCGAATCGAAGCCGCGGATATAGTCCTCGTTGTGCAGCGTCGCATTGGTGACGACGACGCCGCCGACCGTCACCGGCTTCAGCCGCGCCACCGGCGAGAGCGCCCCGGTGCGCCCGACCTGGATGTCGATCGCCTCCAGCAGCGTGGTCGCAAGCTCGGCCGGGAATTTATGCGCGATCGCCCAGCGCGGGGCGCGCGCGACGAAGCCGAGCCGGGCTTGCAGCGCGAGCTCGTCGACCTTGTAGACCACGCCGTCGATATCGTAGCCGAGCGTGGCGCGCTGCGCTTCGATCGACCGGTAATGTGCCAACAGCGCCTCGACGCTTTCGCAGCGCGCCATCAGCGGGTTGGTCCTGAAGCCCCAGCGCGCAAAGGCCTCGACCACGCCGAACTGCGTCGGCCCCGGCAACTCCGGCATCTCGCCCCAGGCATAGGCGAAGAACCGCAGCGGCCGGCTCGCGGTGATCGAGACATCGAGCTGGCGCAGCGAACCCGCCGCCGCGTTGCGCGGATTGGCGAAGAGGGTCTTGCCGGCCGCCTCCTGCCGCGCGTTGATCGCGGCGAAATCGGCATGGCCGAGATAGATCTCGCCGCGCACCTCGGCGATATCAGGCACGTCCTTGCCTTTCAGCCGGTGCGGTATTTCCGAGACGGTGCGGGCGTTGGCCGTGACGTCCTCGCCTTCCTCACCATCGCCGCGGGTCGCGGCACTGACCAGTTCGCCCTTTTCGTAGCGCAACGAGAGCGAGAGCCCGTCGATCTTCGGCTCGGCGGTGAAGGCGATCGGCTGGTCGTCCTTGCGACCGAGGAAAGTCCGCACGCGCGTGACGAAATCGACGATGTCCTCGTCGGCGAAGGCATTGTTGAGCGAGAGCATCGGCACGCGGTGCCGGATCTTGGCGAACTTGCCCGAGGGCTTGGCGCCGACCTTGTCAGAGAGCGCCTCTTCTCCCTTGAGCTCAGGGAAGGCGTTTTCCAGCGCGGCCAGCCGGCGGAACTTCGCGTCGAATGTCGCGTCGTCCATGATCGGCGCGCTGTCGCTGTGATAGGCGGCATTCGCGGCGGCGATCTCGGGCCCGAGCAGGTCGTGCTCGGCCCGGGCGGCTTCGGGCGTCAGATCTTCGACGGGCGTGGGAACAGTATCGGCCATGGCGCAGTTTTAGAGGCTGTCAGTGACCATGGACAAGGCTTGGGCGTCGGCGATTTTGTCCGAGTGCCAGGAGCTTGGTGCGGCCAAGCCTTCCGGCTTGGCCGTGACGAGCGACGCCGCAATCGGGCAAAAGCGCCACGCCGCTGCGCGGTGAGGTGAAACCTCACCCAAGTCTTGTCCATGGTCACTGACAGCCTCTGAGTTCAGGGGAAGTTTCCTGCGAAGCTCCTGTTTCACGATTTGGCTACGCCGATTTGTGGCAGGAGCAGGTCGGGTGTAAGCTTCCCTCGCTGAGAATGGATGCTCGACGCCTCGCAGGTCTTGACCGGAGGATAGCGTCAGGACCGCCAAGGCGAACCGGGCCGAACCGGGAAGAACGCCATGGCCGATACCCATCTCCATCACGATCACGTGGCGGCGAATGATGCTGCACCGCCCGACGCCCTGCCCGTCAGCGAGATCGGCATCGCCGACATCAAGGATGCTCTGAAGCAGGGCTATTCCGACTTCATGGCCCAGCCGAGCCATCTGCTCTTCATCGCCCTGATCTATCCGATCGCCGGCATTCTGCTCGCCCGGCTGACGGTGAGCTACAATATCTTCCCGCTGCTGTTCCCGCTCGCCTCGGGCTTTGCCCTGCTCGGCCCCTTCGCAGCGATCGGCCTCTACGAGATCAGTCGCCGCCGCGAGCTCGGGATGGACACTTCCTGGAAGTACGCCCTCGACGTGCTGCATTCGCCCGGCATCGGCCAGATCGCGCTGCTCGGCGCGCTCCTGACCGGCGCCTTCCTCACCTGGCTCTTCAGCGCCTGGATCATCTATCGCTGGCTGATGGGCGACGTGCCGCTCGATTCCTTCGAGAGCTTCGCCACGCCACTGCTGACCACGGTGAACGGCTGGACGCTGATCATCCTCGGCAACTCGCTCGGCCTGCTCTTCGCGATCGTCGTCTTCTCGATAACCGTGGTTTCCTTCCCGCTGATGCTCGACCGGCATGTCGACATGGCAACGGCAGTCCGCACCTCGGTCGCGGCCGTCGAGAAGAATCCGCGAGTGATGATGTATTGGGGCCTGACCATCACGGCGCTGCTGGTGCTCGGCAGTCTGCCGGTGCTGGTCGGCCTGATCATCGTGATGCCGGTACTCGGCCACGCCAGCTGGCACCTCTACCGCAAGGTCGTGCCGCGGTAGGCATTCCCCTCGCCGGACAAGCGCGGGATCCCCTCTCCCGGATGGGAGAGGGGTAGGGGTGAGGGACCGCCGGTGCAATGGGAAGTGTCGTAGCGCCGCTGCGACCCTGATCGGATAGGGCAGGCCCTCATCCCTGCCCTTCTCCCACACGGGAGAAGGGTTCCCCGCGCGCTTCATCCGGCGCTCCGTATCCCTCAATGCTGGTCGAGCGAGACCTCGCGCGTCAGCCCGCGCCTGACCAGCCCGACCGCGAGCAGGACCGGCAGCGAGGCAATCAGCCCCATTGCCGAGAGCCGGCCCCACAAGGTCTCGTCCTCGTTGATCAGCGTCGCGATGAACGCCGGCAGGGTGAATTTCGATGGCGTCTGGATGAAGAGCAGCGCGAACAGGAACTCGTTCCAGCTCATGATCGCGACGAAGACCGCCGTCGCGACCAGGCCAGGCATTAGCAGCGGCACGACGATCTGAAGCAGCCGCTTCACGAAGCCGGCGCCGTCGAGCATCGCCGCCTCCTCGAACGAATAGGGCACGTCGCGGACGAAGCCGAGCAGCATCCAGATCGCGAAGGGCAGCGCCAGGATCTGGTTGGCGAGGATCAGGCCGAGATGCGTGTCGAGCAGCCCGAGCGCCCGCAGCACCTGGTAGAGCGGGATCGCGAGCGCGATCGGCGGCGCCAGCTTGATCACCAGCACGAAGCCGAGGAAGACGATGTCGAAGCGCTTGGGCAGCTCGAAGCGCGCCAGCGCATAGGCGGCTGGCAGGCCGGCGAGCAGCGAGAGTCCGACCGTGCCGAGCGCCACCACGACGCTGTTGAGCCCGAGCCGCCACATCCCGCTGTCGAGCAGCACACGGTAATGCGCCAGCGTCGGATCCTGCGGCCAGAGCGCGATCGAGGTCGAGACATATTCGGCCGGCGGCTTGAGCGAGGTCGCAACCATCCAGAGCAGCGGGATCATCGAGAGCGCGCAGAGCCCGAAGGCGGCGACGATCCGGATCATCGGCCTGCCCCCTTGAGCAGCGACGCCGCATAGACCACGGCAAGCAACCCGGCGACGACGATCATCACCACGGCAGCCGCCGACGCCAGCCCGATGTCGAAGAAGCGGAAGCCCTGCCGGTAGACGAACATCGAAACCGTCTCGGTCGCCTGCCCCGGCCCGCCGCCGGTCATGGCGTAGACCTTGTCGAACAATTTGAAGCTGTCGACCGAGCGTAAGAGCGCCGCGACGAAGAGATAGGGCGCGAGCAGCGGCAGCGTCATGTCGCGAAAACGCCGCCAAGGACCGGCGCCGTCGACCCGGGCGGCCTCGTAGACGTCCTGCGGGATCAGCCGCAGGCCGGCGAAGATGATCAGGAAGGCGAAGGGCGCGGTCTGCCAGAGATCGACCAGCACGATCGACCAGAGCGCGAGGTTGGGATCGAACAGCCAGGGCACGCCCGGCAGGCCGACGGCGCGCAACAGGTTGTTGAGAAAGCCGAGATCGAAATGGAACCAGGCCCGCCAGATCGCGGTGACCACCATGGTCGAGAGCACAAAGGGTGCGAGCAGCAGGGTCATCACCAGCGTGCGGCCGGGAAAGGCGCGGTCGAGCAGGAGCGCGAGGCCAAGCCCCGCCGCGACCTCGAGCACGGTCGCAACCACGGTGAACACGACGGTGTTGGTCACCGCCTGGCGGAAGAAGCGGCTGTCCCGGAGCTCCTGGAAATTCTCGAGCCCGACGAACTTGGCGTTCTCGAAGCCGTAATCGGTGACGAACAGCGAGAGCGCCAGCGTCCGCCCGAGCGGATAGAGCGTCAGCCCGGCGAAGATCAGGAGCGCCGGCGTCAGCAGGAGCCAGGGCAGCAGGCGGCGGGAAGCGGTCATAAGGTCAATAGCATTGAACTGAGAGAACCCCTCCGCCGTCATCCCGGCCGGAGCGAAGCGGCGAGCCGGGATCCATGCCGGAACGCTTCCGAGAAAGGTTCAGGCATGGGTCCCGGGTCACGCTGCGCGCGCCCGGGACGACCGCGAGAGGTTGATGGCGCAAGATCGCTCAGCGCGACAGCGCGCGGGTGATCTGGGCGTTGGCCTCTGTCAGCGCCTGCTTGGGCTGCATCTGGCCGATCAGCACGAGCTGGAGATAGTCGCCCAGAATGGTCTCGACGCGGGCCCACTGGCTGATGCGCGGGCGGGCCTGCGCGACATTCAGCGCCTCGAGCTGCGCCGGATACCAGCGGTACTTGGCGACGAGGTCCTTGTCGTTGAACAGCGCGGTGAGCGTCGGCGGGTTGCCGGTCTCGAGCGCGATCAGCTTCTGGTTCTCAGACGAGGTGACGAAGCGGATGAAGTCGGCGGCGCGCGCCTTGTTCGGCGAGTCGGCCGGGATGGCGAGCAGCCAGGCGCCCAGCATCGGCGCCGGACCCTTGACCTCGCCCGGCGAGGCGACGACCTCGACCTGGCCCGCGACCTTGGAGGCGCTGCCATCGAGCGTGCCGGCCCAGGACGACCACATCTCGACCGCGATCGCAGCGCGGCCCTGTTGGATGGCGTCACGCAGTTCGGTCGCGTTGTAGGTCTCGACGCCCTTCGGCGCGAGCGCCTTGAACGAGAGGAACTGGGTCAGCGCCTTCTCGGCCGCCGGCGTATCGAGCACGGCCTTGCCGTCGGCGCTCACCACGTCGCCGCCATGCGCCCATAGCACCGGCAGGAAGGAGGTGACGATCGGATTGCCCTTGATGCCGCGGAAGACGAGGCCGGAGATGCCCTGCTCCTTGTCCTGGATCACCTGCGCCGCCTTGACGACGTCGCTCCAGGTCTTGGGCCGCTCGAAGCCGTGCTTGGCGAGCAAGTCCTTGCGATAGGCGAACATGGCGATGTTGCCGACGAAGGGCGCGGCGTAGAGCTTGCCGTCATGGCGCGAGACGTCCAGCGCCGACTTGACGAATTCGCCCGGCAGCCCGCCGACAGTGCCGAGATCGGTGAGCCAGCCGCGCGCCATGAACTCCGGAGCCCAGATGTCGTCGAGCATGGCGACGTCGGTCGCCGCCGTCTTCTCGCGCGCGCCGACGGCGAGGCGCTCATAGAGCGGGCCGCCACCGAGCTCGAGCCGCTCGATCTTCACGTTCGGATTCTTGGCCTGGTAGAGCTCGACCATCTTGGCCAGCGCCGGGGCGAAGCCGGCATCGCGCCCGGCGATCACCAGCCGGTCCTGCGCGGCGGCGGGCAGGCTGAGCCCGGCCAACATCAACACGGCGCCGAGCGCCTTACCAATCGTCCTCATGGCATTCCCCCGTCCGGGTCTCTGCCCGGCCGGGCATTGTGGGAGCGGATGGCTGGCGAGTGCAACAGCTATGCGACGGTTCCGGAACAATCCCGCCATGCGTCGCGTTGCGAGAAGTGCTGCGGCCTGGTCGCACGCACCGTCAGCCGTGCAGATGCGACGGCATCGCAACCGGAGGGGGCTCCACCATGAACAACATCATCTACATCGTCGGTCTGGTCGTCGTCGTTCTGGCGATTCTGTCGTTCCTCGGCCTGCGCTGAGCAGTTGCATCTCGTGCTCGCTCAAGCGGCCCAGCCGCTCGGTTGAGCAGATGACCTCCCGGGCTTCTTTCTTTCGGGTGTGACGTACCGCGCCGATGAAGGGCGCGGGGAACCCTTCTCCCGTGTGGGAGAAGGGCAGGGATGAGGGCCTGCCCTATCCAAAGAGGGCGCAACGGCGCCGTATCGCCCTAACGATCAGCGGCGGTCCCTCACCCCTACCCCTCTCCCATCCGGGAGAGGGGTTCCCCGCGCATGTTCCATCCGTCGTCGTCTACCGAAACACCTCAGCGGTCGTCGCGGCGCGGCTTCTTGCTTCCGAAAGGCTTTTTGCCGGTGAAGGGCTTCTTGGCTCCAAACGGCTTTTTCTCGCCGAAGCTCTTGCCGGCAGGCCGTGCATCGCCGGCGGCAGGGCGCTCACCGCCATGCGGCGCGCCGAAAGGCTTCTTGCCACCCTTGAACTTGCCGGCGAACGGCTTGCCGCCGTGCTCAGCCTTTTTGTCGAAGGGCCGTTCGGGCCGCAGGATCGCGGTCTCCTCATAGGCCGGCTCGCGGTCGCGCCGCGTCGGATCATAGGGCTTGGCGCCGAACGGCTTGCCCTTGCCTTCATAGGGCTTGCGCGCCGGGGCGGACGAACGCTCGTCGCGCTGGTCGCGAGCCGGATAGGGCGCACGCGGCGCGTGGCTCGCCTTCTCGGCGAAGGGCTTGGCTGGGCGGCGCTCGTCCTCGCCCGTCATCGGCTCGATGATGATCTTGTCGCGGTCGACCGCCTTGGCGAGTTGCGCGAAGCGCTCCGCGACCTCGGCATCGATCTCGACCTTGGTCTCCTTGTCGAAGATACGGATCGCGCCGACCTCGTCGCGCGTGATCTTGCCGCGCCGGCACAGCATCGGCAGGAGCTGGCGCGGGTCGGCGCCGTCCTTGCGGCCGATATTCAGGCGGAACCAGACGGTATCGCCGCGCGGACCCGACCTCTCGCGGCGCTCCGGCCGCTCGGCCCCGCCATGCTCGCGCGGCCTTGCATAATCCTCGGCGCTGCGCACCGGGCGACGTTCGTCGCGACCGAAGTTGGGATCACCGACCTCTTCGGCCGCGGGCAGGCGCGAGCGATAGACCCGCACCAGCGCCGCCGCGATCTCCTGCGTCGAGCGCCCCGCAAGCAGGGCCGCGACCATCGGCGCATCGTCCTCGCTCGCCTCGCCGGAGAGCAAGGGATCGCTCAGCAGGCGCTGCTCGTCGAGCACGCGGATCTCGTCCTGCGTCGGCGGGCCGGCCCAGCTCACCTCGATCTTGGCCTCGGAGATCAGCATCTCCGCCTTGCGCCGGCGCGAGGCCGGCACCAGCAGCACGCTCGTGCCCTTGTTGCCGGCGCGCCCGGTACGACCCGAGCGATGCTGCATCACCTCGGGATCGTTCGGCAGCTCGGCATGGATGACCAGCGTCAGGCCCGGCAGGTCGATGCCGCGCGCCGCGACGTCGGTCGCGACGCAGACGCGTGCCCTGCCGTCGCGCAAGGCCTGCAGCGCCGAATTGCGCTCGCTCTGGCTGAGCTCGCCCGAGAGCGCCACGGCCGAGAAGCCGCGCTCCAGCAGGATCGCCTCGAGATGGCGCACCGCGTTGCGGGTGTTGCAGAACACCAGCGCGGTCGGCGAATCGTGGAAGCGCAGCAGGTTGACGACCGCGAGCTCGGCTTCCTTCGGGAAGACGCGGATGGCGCGGTATTCGATATCGGCATGGCCGCGCTCGCCGCCAGCGACCTCGATGCGCAGGGCATCGCGCTGATAGCTCCGCGCCAGGGCGATGATCGCCTTCGGCAGCGTCGCCGAGAACAGAAGGCTGCGGCGCTCTGCCGGCGCGGACTTCAGGATGAATTCGAGATCGTCGCGAAAGCCGAGATCGAGCATCTCGTCGGCCTCGTCGAGCACGACCGCCCGCAGGCCCGAAACGTCGAGGCGGCGACGTTCGATATGGTCGCGCAGACGGCCGGGCGTGCCGACGACGATATGCGCGCCCTCGTCGAGCAGGGCCGCTTCGCGGCGCGGGTCCATGCCGCCGACGCAGGAGATCACGCGGGCATTGGTCTGCTTGTAGAGCCAGCCGAGCTCGCGCTGGACCTGAAGGGCGAGCTCGCGCGTTGGCGCGACGATCAGCGCCAGCGGCCGTTCGGCCCGCGGCAGCGCTTCGGCCTCGCCGAGCAGGTCGGCGCCGATGGCGAGGCCATAGGCCACGGTCTTGCCAGAGCCGGTCTGCGACGAGACCAGGAGATCGCGGCCGGCGGCGGCTCCTTCCAGCACGGCAGTCTGGACGGGCGTCGGCTCATTGTAATTGCGGTCGGCGAGCGCACGCGCGAGCGGCGCGCTCGTGGAAATGAAGGACATTGATGTCAGGCCTTAGGTTGCAACCGGCGGGCTGGCGGCATGCAGATCGAGGGGCGGCGCCGGATGCGGCGCGCGCAGTTGCTGCCGCACATAAAGCAGATCGCGCAAAAAGGAAATGGAGCAGCCATCCGTTCCGGCGTGTGGAGCCGGATATCGGCCATGCTGCCCGCTCCGTTGCCCGCACCGCTGGCCTCGTGATCTAAGCGGATCGCATTTGATCGGAGACCAGCGGACATGAACGGGACGTGGCGGCGGTTCGGCTCATACGACGTGCTCGCGTTGCATGACGGTATCTTCGAGGCGCCGCTGGACGTCCTGATCCATGCGGGCGGCCAGGCCGCCCGTGACGAAGCTGTGGCGCGCTGGGGCAGGCCGAAGATCAGCATCCCGGTCAATTGCTTCGCCTTGAAGGATGCCGACGGGATCACCCTCATCGATGCCGGCACGGGTCCTTCCTGGGGCGAGGCGATGGGTCATGCGCCCGCTGCCATGGTGAGCACCGGAATTGCCCCCGAGCAGGTCGAACGTGTCTTGATCACGCATCTGCACGGCGACCATGCGCTCGGCCTGTTCGACCGCGAGCGCGCCCGTTTCGCCAATGCCGAGATCATCGTGCCCGAAGCCGACCTCGCCTTCTTCGGCGAGGAGGCCAATCGCGCGCAGACGCCGCCGAACAGGCAGGGCGGCTTTGCCGTCGCCGCTGCGGTGAAGAAGCACTATGGCGACCGCATCCGCCCCGCCGCAGCCGGCACCGTTCGGCCCGGCATCAGCCTGATCCCGCTCCCCGGCCACACCTTCGGCCATAGCGGCTATCTGATCGAAGGCGAGGAGAGCCTCCTGCTCTGGGGCGATGCGCTGCATCTGTCCGACCTGCAGGCCTCGGATCCCGATGTCGGCCTGGTCTATGATTTCGACGCCGCCACCGCCGTCGCCTCCCGCCGCGCCATCCTCGAACGCGCCGCGCGCGAAAACTGGCTCGTGTCGGGCGGCCATGTCGAAGGCTTCAGGCGCGTCGTCGAGAACGGCTCGGGATACGAACTGATCCCGGCCTGATCGGCGCTCAGGCGAACATGGAACCACACCCGTCTTTCCGGGGCAGGCCGATAGGCCTGAGCCCGGAACCCAGAACCGATGCCATCTCCGGGAGCGCGCGTCGATCACAGCGCCATCATCACGACCGGCATCGGTTCTGGGTTCCGGGCCCTTCGCTGCGCGAAGTCCCGGAAAGACGTTCTGCTTCCCACCCTACGCGGAACCATCATCGTCATCCTGGGCGAGCAAAGCTCGGCCCGGAATCCATCGTAGAGCTCCGGCGCCTTACGATGGATCCCGGAGCTGCGCGGCTTCGCCGCTTGTCCAGGATGACGGCGTGGTTCCGAGTAAAATCCGCGGTCTCTAGCCGCGCATCCCGGCAGCATCGAGCAGTTTGCCGGCCGCCGCCCTTGCCTCCTCGGTGATCAAGGCGCCGGCGAGCATGCGGGCGATCTCCTCGCGCCGGGTGCCAGCTTCCAGCGCCGAGACGCGCGTGACGGTGCGCTCGTCCGCCCCCTCCCCGCCCTGGGCCGACTTCGCGATCAGGAAATGCTGCCCGGCCTTGGCCGCGACCTGCGGCGCATGCGTCACCGAGACGACCTGCACCCGCGCCGCGAGCCGCGCCAGCCGCTCGCCGATCGCATCGGCCACCGCGCCGCCGACACCTGTGTCGATCTCGTCGAAAACCAGAGTAGGAGCCGAGCCGCGCTCGGCCAGCACCACCTTCAGCGCCAGCATGAAGCGCGAGAGCTCGCCGCCCGAAGCGACCTTCATCATCGGCCCCGGCCGCGTGCCGGGATTGGTCTCGACCCAGAACTCGACGCGGTCGAAACCCTCCGGCCCGCGCGCATCGGGATCGCTGTCGATCTGTGTGATGAACCGGGCGCGCTCCAGCTTGAGCGGCGGCAGTTCCGCCTTGACCGCAGCGTCGAGCGCCAAAGCTGCCCGGATTCGCCCGGCCGAGAGCGTGGTTGCCAGCGCGACATAGGCCGCTTCCGCCTCGGCGAGTTCGGCCTCCAGGCGCTTGAGCGAGCCTTCGCTCTCATCGAGCGCGGCAAGGTCTGCCGCCATGGTCTCGGCCAGCGCCGGCAGCGCATCGACGGGGACATCGAACTTGCGGGCAGCGGCGCGCAGTGCGAACAGCCGCTCCTCGACACGCTCCAGCACGCGCGGATCAAATTCGGCGGCGCGTACCGCCGCCTGCAGGGTCTCGCCCGCCTCCTCGAGCGCGACCACCGCCGTGGTCAGCGCCGCGATCGAGGGATCGACGAGCTCCGGCGCCTGGGCGGCGCGCCGCTCCAGTCGGCGCAGCACGCCCGACAAGGCTGAAACCGGCGAAGCGGTGCCGCCGACCGCCTCATAGGCTTCGATGATGTCGCGGGCGACCTTCTCGGCGGCCATCATGCCCTGGCGCTGGCTCGCGAGAGCCTCTTCCTCGCCAGGCCCGGGCGCGAGCTTGCCGAGCTCGGCCACAGCATGGCGCAGGAAGTCCGCCTCCTTGCGCGCCGTCTCGACCCGCATGCGCTGGCTCTGCAGGGCCTGGCGCGCTTTCTTCAGCGTCTCGCTGGCACGCACGACCTCGGCCGCCTGCTCGGCGAGTTCGCCGAAGCCGTCGAGGATGGTGCGATGCTGGGCCGGATCGGTGAGCGCCCGGTCGTCGTGCTGGCCATGGATCTCGACCAGCGCCGCGCCGATCATCCGCAGGATCTGCACGCTGACCGGCTGGTCATTGACGAAGGCACGGGTCCGACCATCGGCATATTGCACGCGCCGCAGGATCAGGTCGCCGTCGGTATCGATCTCCTGCGCCTGCGCAAGAGTGCGCGCCGGATGCGACATCGGCAGGTCGAAGACGGCGCTGACCTGCCCTTGCGTCTCGCCATGGCGGACCAACCCGCCGTCACCGCGGGAGCCGAGAGCGAGCGCGAAACCGTCGAGCAGGATCGACTTGCCAGCGCCGGTCTCGCCGGTCAGCACGCTGAGCCCGCCCTCGAAACCCAGGTCGAGCCGGTCGATCAGTACGATGTCGCGGATCGAGAGCTGAGCGAGCATGGCGACTCAGCTCCCTTGTGCCGGCTGCAGATAACCTCGCCGGGACACCAGCAGGCCTTAGAGGCGGCCGAGACCGGTCAACCCGACGACAGCGCGCGTGAAGCCGTTGAAGGCCCGGCTGATATAGGAGCCGCGATCCTCACGCGGCTGCAGGCCGCCGCTCTCCAGCAGGGTGTAGGCGTCCTTATACCACGGGCTGTCCGGGAAGTTGTGGCCGAGCACCGCCGCGGCGGTCTGCGCCTCGTTGGTGATGCCGAGCGCCATATAGGCCTCGGTCAGGCGCATCAGCGCCTCCTCGACATGGCGCGTGGTCTGGTACTTGGTGATGACATCGCGGAAGCGGCCGACAGCGCCGGTATAGTTGCGCTTCTCGAGATAGAAGCGGCCGACATTCATCTCCTTGCCGGCGAGCTGGTCGCGCGCGACCAGCATCTTCTCGCGCACGTCGAGCACGTATTCCGACTTGGGATAGCGGTCGAGCAGCTCCTGCATCGCGCGCAGCGCCTGGTCGGTACGCTCCTGGTCGCGCGTCGCATCCGGGATCTGGTTGTAATAGGACATCGCCAGGATGTACTGCGCATAGGCCGCGTCCGGGCTCGCCGGGTTCTGCGCCAGGAAGCGCTTCGAGGCGGTGATCGCGTCGTCGTACTTGGCCGCCTCGTAATTCGCATAGGCGGCCATGATCAGGCCCTTCTTCGAATAAGGCGAGAACGGCGCCTGCTTGTCGATCTCATCGAACTTCTTGTTCGCGCCCTCGGTGTCGCCGTTCTGGAGACGGGCGAGACCCTCATTGTAGAGCTTGTCGGCAGGAACCTCCGCCACCACCTCGGGCTTGTAGACCTCTGGCCGGTCGAACGGGTTGAGCGCGCTAACCGTGTCGCAGCCGCCGAGCGCAGCAGCGAGGGCAAAAGCCAGCGCGAGGCGCTTGCCGCCGCTGGTCGATTCGCCGGGATTGAATGTCTTCAGCCGCATGACGCTCACTTCATCCGTCCTTGTGACGCCCCTTCGACAAGAGCGCGCGAAATGGCTTAGCGCGCTTTCCGTTCGACCGGAACGGTCGAACGACAAGAATTCGCGCCAACTTAGTGCTGGAGCATGTTCTCATCACAAAAGTGGTTCCCACCTTTGCGGAACATGCTCTAGCTCAGAAGCAGCCTTTTCGCCAAGCGTGACGGGCGCTTCATGCAGTGCGAACGCCGTTTCCAACAGGAAACGGGCGAATGCAAGGCGTAGCGTCGCGTAATACCCCGCTCAGTGCAGGTCGGGCGCAAGCGCGGCAGGCATCGGACCGGCCGCCATCTGCACGGCGTGGTGCCCGTAAACCGGCTGGGCTTCGACGATCGCGTAGTTGGCGCGGTCGGCGAACAGCGCCTCGAGGATCCGGACGTTCATGCGATGACCGCCGCAATAGGAACGGAACTCGCCGAGGATCGGATAACCGGCCAGGGCCAGGTCACCCACCGCGTCGAGGACCTTGTGGCGCACGAACTCGTCGGCGTAGCGCAGGCCTTCCGGATTGATCACCTTGTCGTCGCCGATCGCGACGGTGTTGTCGAGCGAGGCGCCGAGCGCGAAGCCGGCTTTCCAGAGCTGCTCGACGTCGCGCATGAAACCAAAGGTGCGGGCGCCGGAAATCTCGCGGGCATAGGCCTCGGGATCGAGATCGAAGATCTTGCGCTGGCGGCCGATGGCCGGGGTGTCGAAGTCGATCTCGACGTCGAGGCGGAAACCGTTTTCGGACGGAGCGAGCTCGGCGAAAGCGCGACCGTGCTCGATGCGCACCGGGCGCAGAACCTTGAGATAACGACGGGTCGCGCCGAGCGCGACGAGGCCGGTCGACTCGATGGCGGCGACGAACTCGGCGGCGCTGCCGTCCATGATCGGCATTTCCGGGCCGTCGATCTCGATCAGCACGTTGTCGAGGCCGAGGCCAGAGCAGGCCGACATCAGATGCTCGATCGTGGCGACGGAACCCGATGCCTGATCGCCGATCACCGTGCACAGCTCGGTGGCGCTGACCTTGTTGTGGCGGGCGTGGATCAACTGCTCATGGCCGCCTTCGAGGCCCTTGCGCAGGAAGACGACGCCGGAATTGGCAGTGGAAGGCCGCAGGGTCAGGCAGGCAGGAGCCCCGGAATGAACGCCGATGCCTTGCAGGGTCACGGGCGAGCGAAGGGTCGTCTGCCGTTCAGCCATCATACTCTGTATCCGTCTCAAGCGCGCAAATCTCGGGGGCGGCGCCTTGCGGCGCAACCTGTTCGACGATCGACGCGGTTCCCTGAATTGCAGCGAACTCGGGATTAATCCCGAATCCCCTTACCCGGTGATGCGCCGCAAGATACGCGCAGGCGCACTGGCTGCAAAATCACGCTTTCTTTCGCTCTGTAACAACGGTTACGAAGCCAGAAAAACTTAACCATCTGATTGATGTATATGGTTTTTCAGACGTTAAAAAAGGCCCGGCGGAAGGTTCCGCCGGGCCGCTCGTTTAAACCGGTTGAACCGGGCCTGGCAACTCAGTTCGACTGGCGGCGCAGGAAGGCCGGAATCTCGAGCTGGTCTTCTTCCGTGTTGCGCGCCGGAGCTGCGCGGCCGAGCTGGTCGAGCTGCCCCTGGGCCGGGCGGGTGGCCGGCGCCGGCGGACGGCGCATGAACTCGGCATGGGCTGCGCTCGGGCCGGCCGCTGCGACGGGAGGCGCCGGACGCGGAGCCGGAGCCGGAACAGGCGCCACCGGGGTATCAGCGTAATCATCCTCCTTGCGGCCGAAGCCGACCGAGGCGAGGCGCTGCATCAGCGACATGCGCTTCTGCTCGGCCGAAGCCGGCGCGGGAGAAGGCACTGCGCCGCGGCTCTGCGCGATCTGGTGCTGGGCCGGCATCGGCAGGTCCTCGACCCGCGGCATGCGGGTCGGGCGGATGACCGCACGCTCCGGGGCCGGCGGAATGAAGCTGTCCTCGAAATGCGGCACCGATGCTTCGGGAGCCTGAGGTTCGACGACCGGCGCGGCCACCATCGCCGGGCGCGGCTGGGCCGGCTCGATCCGGACATCGGCGGCATAGGCCGCCGGAGCCGGGGCGCGGACCGGTTCCGGCATCATGGTCTCAGCCGCGGGGGCCGGCATCGGCGCCGGAGCAGAGGCGGAGGTGCGGACGTTCGGAACCGCCGAGCGCAGCCGTGCCTCGGCCTTCAGCCGCTCGGCGACCTCGGCGATGCGGGCCTCGGTCGGGTCGAGCTCGCCCTGGGCGCTCATCGGCTTGTCGATGCCGGTGGCGACGACCGAGACGCGCATCGTGCCTTCGAGCGCCTCGTCGAAGGTGGCGCCGACGATGATGTTGGCTTCGGAGTCGACCTCCTCGCGGATGCGGGTGGCGGCCTCGTCGACCTCGTAGAGCTTCATGTCGCGCCCGCCGGTGATCGAGATCAGCAGGCCGCGCGCGCCCTTCATCGAGACATCGTCGAGCAGCGGGTTGTTGATCGCGGCCTGGGCGGCCGAGAGGGCGCGCTTCTCGCCCTGCGCCTCGCCGGTGCCCATCATCGCCTTGCCCATGCCGCGCATCACGGCGCGGACGTCGGCGAAGTCGAGGTTGATCAGGCCGGGACGGACCATCAGGTCGGTGATGCAGGCGACGCCGGAGTAGAGCACCTGGTCGGCCATGCCGAAAGCATCGGCGAAGCCGGTGTTCTCGTTGGCGACACGGAACAGGTTCTGGTTCGGGATCACGATCAGCGTGTCGACCGCTTCGTTGAGCTCGCCGATGCCGGCCTCGGCCATGCGCATCCGGCGCTGGCCCTCGAACTGGAACGGCTTGGTGACGACGCCGACGGTGAGGATGCCCATGTCGCGGGCAACGCGGGCGATCGCGGGAGCCGCGCCCGTGCCGGTGCCGCCGCCCATGCCGGCCGTGATGAAGACCATGTGCGCACCGGCGAGATGATCGCGGATCTCGTCGATCACCTCTTCCGCCGCCGCCCGGCCGACTTCCGGTTGCGAGCCGGCGCCGAGGCCTTCGGTGACCTGGAGGCCCATCTGGATGATGCGCGGGGCGCGGGCGAGTGCGAGCGCCTGCGCGTCGGTGTTGGCGCAGACGAAGTCGACGCCGTCGAGGCCGGCCTCGATCATGTTGTTCACGGCATTGCCGCCGGCGCCACCGACACCGAACACGGTGATCCGGGGCTTCAGTTCCCGGATGTCCGGGGCTTGCAGGTTCATCGCCATGATTGCCTCTTTCACTGTCTTGTCCGGCTCCTGGCGGGCCGTCCCGTCTTCCACGCCAGGGGCCGGAGCCCCGTTCTGTTAAAACTCACCCCGGGTCGCCTCGCCTCTCGGCGTCGCGGCCCGCAACTCTAGAAGCTCTCGCGCAGCCAGCGGCCGACGCGGGAGAAGTAGCCGTCGGTCGCATGGGCGAAGAAGGACGCCCCGGCTCGCGGCTCGAAATGCTCGACATGGGCGACCTGCGGATAGACCAGGAGGCCGACCGCCGCCGCGAAGGACGGGCCTTTGCCCGCCTCGGGCAGACCCTTGATTCCGAGCGGCCGGCCGGTGCGGACCTGGCCCCCGAGCACGCGCCGCGCCACTTCCGGCATGCCGGTGAGCTGGCAGGCACCGCCGGTGAGCACCACGCGGCGCCCGGCCTCGGCCGAGAAGCCCGCCGCCTTTAGCCGGTCGCGCACCAGTTCGAGAATCTCCTCGACGCGCGGCTTGATGATCCGGACCAGATGCGACTTCGACAGATGGTTCGGCATGTCGCGCTCGTCGTCGTCGACCTGCGGCACCGCGATCATGTCTCGTTCGTCGGAGGGGCTGGCGATGGCCGAGCCATGCAGCGTCTTCAGCCGCTCGGCCGCGGAGACCCGGGTCGAGAGCCCGCGCGCCACGTCCATGGTGATGTGATTGCCGCCGACGGCGATCGCGTCGGCATGGGTCAGGTGTCCGCCGGAGAAGACGCCGAGCGAGGTCGTGCCTCCGCCCATGTCGACCACGACGACACCCATCTCAGCCTCGTCATCGACCAGAACGGACAAACCAGCCGCATAGGGGGTCGCGACCACCGCCTCGACCTCGAGATGGCAGCGCTCGACCGCGAGCATGACGTTGCGCGCCGCAGCTGCTTCGGAGGCGACGACGTGCATGTCGACCGAGAGCGAGCCGCCGATCAGCCCGCGCGGGTCGAGCACGCCGGGCGAGCCGTCGAGCGCGTAACCGGTCGGCAGCGCGTGCAGCACCGCCTTGCCCGGGCGGATGGCATGGTTCGCGGCGGCGGCGAGCACGCGCTTGACGTCGGAATCGCCGACCGAGCCGCCGCGCAGATCGACGCTGGCGGCGTAATGCTGCGAGTTCAGGCGTCCGCCGGTCAGGTTCACGATCACCGACTGGACTTCGACCTTGGCCATGCGCTCGGCCGCGTCGACGGCGGCGCGGATGGCGCGCTCGGCGCTTTCGAGATCGATGATCGCCCCGCCCTTCAGGCCGAGCGAGCGCTGATGGCCGATGCCGATGATGCGCGCGACATGGGTGCGCCCGCGCAGCCGCTCGTTCGCCTCGGCCGGATTGAGCTCGGCGATCAGGCAGACGACCTTGCTCGTGCCGATGTCCAGAATCGACAAGGTCGCGCTCTTGCGCGACGACAAGGGCCGCATCCGCGGCGTCAGGCCCTGCGAGGTCAAGCTCATGCCTCGCCGCCCTTCTTCTTCGTCTTGCTCTTGAGCTGCTCGGCCCGCGCGGTCGCGGCTTCTTCGGTCAGGCGCATGGTCACACGATCAGGCTGGCGCATGTCGATGGCGATCAAATCCTTCTCGCTGATCCGGAAGTCCTGCTCGAGGCTGGCCAGGCGCTTCACCGCGGCCCCGGCGCCCTGCTCCGGCAGCCTGATGTCGGCGCCCGTATCGAGCTTGAGATTCCAGCGCCGGCCGGCGACGAGGCTGCCGGCGCGGATGCGCGCGGCGAAGGGTCCGGCCTCGGCGAGCAGCGCGAGATAGTCCTTCGCCTTGAGATTGGCGTCGGCGCCGACGACCAGCGGCAGGTTGGCGAAGCGGCCATCGTCCATCTTGTCGATCACCGTGCCGTCCTGGGCGATCAGGAAAAGCTCGCCCTTGACCTGCCAGAGGGCATAGGGCTCGCGCTCGGTGAGATTGATCGAGATCTCGCCGGGATAGAGCTTGCGGACCGAGGCTTCGCGGATCATCGGCGTGGCCTCGAGCCGCTTGCGGGCTTCATCCGCATCGAAGAAGGCGAGCGATATCTTCGGATCAATGCCGGCCGCGACCAGGACCTCGATCTCGGAAAGCCCGCTCAAGCCCGAAATGGTGATCCGGTCGATGCCAAGCCCGACAGCCCGGGCCAACGCATGCCTGGGCTCGCCATAGGTCTCGCGGAAAGTCTCGTAATGGCCACCCAGGATCGCCCCGGTCGCGCCCGCGAGCGTCAGGAAACCGATCGCCAGCCAGGAGCCGAGGCCGCTCGGCAGCCGCTCGGCCAGCGGCACCGCGACGGCGCTGCGGCGCGAGCCGCGGAACCAGCGGCGCGAGCGCTCGCCGACGAGGAGCTGAGGCCCCGTCACGCGCATCGGCAGGTTGGCGCCGGCAAACACCGGTTCCACCTTCACCGATTTAAGGAGGCGTCCTCCACGATCCATCTGACGAGCTCACCGAAATTCATGCCCGCATGGGCGGCTAATTCGGGCACCAGGCTAGTCTCGGTCATGCCCGGCTGCGTGTTGACTTCCAACCAGACGAGCGTGTCGCTCTCGTCGTCGTAGCGGAAGTCTGAACGGCTGACGCCGCGGCACCCGATTGCTTGATGCGCCGTTAACGCACACTCTTCGATCCGCTGGTAAATATTCGGTAAAATTTGAGCCGGGCAGATGTGGATTGAACCGCCTTTGGCATATTTGGCGTCGTAGTCGTAGAACTCGCCCGTCGCCGCCCGAATCTCCGTTACCCCCAAGGACTTGCCGTCCATCACCGCGCAGGTCAGTTCGCGCCCGGCGATGAAGGTTTCGGCCAGCATGGTCTCGCCGCAGGGCCAGTCCGGCCGGGCGATCTCCTGGGGTGGGTGCTCGCGGCCTTTCTTAACGATCACCACCCCGACAGATGAGCCTTCGTCGATCGGCTTGATCACATAGGGCGGTGGCAGAGGGTGTCGTTTCGCCGCCTCGAAGCGCGAGACGCTGATGCCGTGCGCGACCGGGACGCCGGCTGCCGACACGACCATCTTGGCCTTGTCCTTGCGGATGGCGAGCGCCGAGGCGAGCACGCCGGAATGGGTATAGGGAATGCCGAGGATCTCGAGCATGCCCTGGATGGTGCCGTCCTCGCCGAAGCGGCCATGCAGGGCGTTGAAGACGACTTCGGGCTTCAGCCTGGCCAGGACCTCGGCAACGTCGCGGCCGACCTCGACGCGCGTGACGCGGTAGCCGACGCTTTCGAGCGCCCGGGCACAGGCCGCGCCGCTGCTGAGGCTGACCTCACGCTCGACCGACCACCCGCCCATCAGCACTGCGACATGCTTGCTCATCAAGGTTCCTGACACCGAACTCCTCGGGCCGAACCTGAGCCGACATGGTTAACGACGCGTTAACGAAGCGCCCTGCCGGTTAATGGAAACGCGCCTGTTGCGCGCCAGACTCACTCCCCTTCGCCGGCCGCGACCTTGGCCAGCAGGGCCTTGAGTTGTTCGCGCTCGGACGCGCCGAGCGCAGCGAGCAGCCGCTCCTCCGTCGCCACATGCGAGACCACGAGCCGCTCGATCAGCGCAAATCCTTCCGGCGTCAGCAGGATGCGCAGGCTGCGTCTGTCCTGAGGATCGGCCTGCCTTGCGATCAACCCGCGCTTCTCCAGCCGGTCGAGCCGATTCGTCATCGCCGAAGTCGAGAGCATCATGTCCTTGGCGAGCTCCGACGGCGTCAGCGAACCGCCGCGTTCGCCTTGACGACGCAAGGTCATCAGCACGTCGAAGCCGGCGAAGTCGAGATCTTCGCCAGCGAGGTTACGCCCAACGCCGAGGCGCACCCGCTCGGCCGCCCGCCAGACCGCGCCGCAGACCGCCATCGGGCTCGGGTCGATATCCGGCCGGGCTCGCTGCCATTGCGCAAGGATTGAATCGAGCGGACCGCCCTGCCCCGTTTCGTCAGCTTGACTCATGGAAATCCCGCGCCTAATTATCCTACGTCAAATAATTCGATATCGAATTATAACTTATCGGATTATCCTACGCACATATACCTTCGATGCAAAGGGAGGCCGCCATGGCCGACAACAAGACCCGCATCCTGCTCGCGACGATCCTGGCGCCCGCCCTCTGGGGTTCGACCTATGTCGTCTTCACCCAGACGCTTCCCGTCGAGCATCCGCTGCTGGTCGGGGCATTGCGCGCCTTGCCGGCCGGCATCCTCTTGATGCTGCTCGGCCCCGGCCTGCCGCCGCGCGACAAGCTCCTGCCGCTCGCCGTCATCGGCTTTGCCAATATCGGCCTGTTCTTCGGCATGCTCTTCCTCAGCGCCTCGCGCCTTCCCGGCGGGCTCGCCGCGACGCTCGGCTCGATGCAGCCGCTGCTCGTCGCCTTCCTCGCCTGGCCGCTGCTGCTGCGCCGCCCTCGCCTCGGGCAGGTGCTCGCCGCCCTCGCCGGCACGGTCGGCGTCGGCCTCCTGGTGGTCGACGATACGGTGCAGCTCGACGCGATTGGCGTTGCCGCCGCCCTCGTCGGCGCCGCCTCGATGGCAACCGGAACCGTCCTGATCGAGCGCTGGGGCAAGGTCGGCTCGCCGCTCGCACTGGCCGCCTGGCAGCTCACATTAGGCGGGCTGCTGCTCCTGCCGGTCGCGCTCGTGGTCGAGGGACTGCCGCCCATGCCGACTGTGCGCAACCTCGTCGGATTGAGCTATCTGGTCGTGATCGGCACCGCGTTCGCCTACTGGCTCTGGGTGCGCGGCATCGCCACAATCGGGACGGGCGTCGCCTTCCTCAGCCTGCTCAGCCCGCTGGTCGCGACCTTCCTCGGCGCCGCCCTGCTGGGCGAATGGTTCCACGCCCAGCAATGGCTCGGCATCGCCATCATCTTCGGCTCGACCGTCGCCGGCATCCTGCTGTCGCGGCGCAAGGCGGCTTCGGTAATGGTACCCGCCGCGCTTGACTCACGAATGTATCAAAATTAGATACAACCGTGTGATCGGAGCATGCGATGATCCGCAGTTTTCGCGACAAGCGAACCGAGCTGATTTTCGCTGGCCGCTGCCCGAAGGGATTTCCGCCAGAGATCTTCCCCGCTGCGAGACGGAAGCTGGAAGCGATCAATGCGGCACATCTTCTGTCTGATCTGCAGAGCCCGCCGGGCAACAGATTGCACGCTTTGAGCCGCGACCGATCCGGCCAACACGCAATCCGGATCAACGATCAGTTCCGAATCTGCTTTCGGTGGACGGAGACTGGGCCGGCTGATGTCGAGATCGTCGACTATCATTGAAGGAGGATGTCATGGCGGTCGAGCTGGAGATCGTAACAACGCTGCCGCCGATGCACCCGGGCGAGATGCTTCGGGAAGAGTTTCTGAAACCGCTAGGTCTCTCGCCCGGGCGTGTTGCGCGGGCGTGCGGCATCCCCAGGACCCGTATCGAGCGGATCGCTGCCGAGAAGGTCGGCATCACTGGCGACAGCGCGCTGCGCCTGGGACGCTTCTTCGGAACCTCGCCGGAGTTCTGGATGAATCTGCAATCCCGCTACGAGATCGAGACAGCTCGGATCAGCGCGGCCGATGAGATCGATGCGATCCCGCAGGTCGAACGGGCCGCTTAGATCTGACCGGATTCAGGCGGCAACGCCGAACCGCTTGATCTCCCAGTGCAACTCATAGCCTGAATTGTCCTTGACCCGGCGGCGGACCTCTTCGCCCAGTCCCTCGATATCGGCGGCGGTCGCGCCGCCGGTATTGATCAGGAAGTTGCAGTGCATCTCGGAGACCTGTGCCCCGCCAATGCGCAGGCCGCGGCAACCGGCCGCATCGATCAGTTGCCAGGCCTTGCCGCCGTCCGGATTCTTGAAGGTCGAGCCGCCGGTGCGCTCCTTGATCGGCTGCGCCGCCTCACGCGCCGAGGTCACTCGGTCCATCTCGGCCAGGATCGCGGCCTGATCGCCCGGCCGGCCCTGGAACAATGCCGAGGTGAAGATGATGTCGAGCGGCGCCGTGCTGTTGCGATAGGTGAAGCCCATCTGCGCATGCGAGAAGGTGATGATCTCGCCGGCCCGCGTCACGCCGCGCGCCTCGACCAGCACATCGGTCGTCTCACCGCCATGCGCGCCGGCATTCATCCGCAGCGCCCCGCCGATGCAGCCGGGAATGCCGCGATAGAAGGCGAGCCCGTCGAGCGAGGCGTCGGCCGCGGCGCGCGCCACCTTCACGTCAGGCGCGGCGGTCCCGGCGCGCAGCCGGTCACCATCCTCGCAGGCGATCTCGCCAAAGGCCTTGCCGGCAAGGCGGATGACCACGCCGGGAATGCCGCCATCGCGCACGATCAGGTTCGAGCCGAGCCCGACCACCGTGACAGGAATCTCGGCTGGCAGCTTGCCGAGCAGATAAGCGAGATCGGCCTCGTCGGCCGGGGTGAACAGAAGCTGTGCCGGCCCGCCGACGCGGAACCAGGTCAGCCCCGCCATCGCCTGGTTGGAAAGGAGCCGTCCGCGCAATTCGGGCGCGGCGGCGAGGATGTCGGGGGTGATGTCTTGAAAAGGCATGAGCTTACCCGCGCGTCTCCTTCTCCCCTCGGGGGAGAAGGTGGCCCGGCGAAGCCGGGTCGGATGAGGGTCGCCCGGCGAGGCCGATACGTTCGGCAATCTCGCGCAGGACGAATTCGAGGTTTCCTAGAACGCGCTCGTTCGGAAAGCGCAAGATCAGATAGCCTTCGCGCTGTAGAAAGGCGTCGCGTCGGGCATCATGTGCGCGCGCCTCGTCGGTGGCATGCGGCTCACCATCCAGCTCGACGATCAGCCGGTGCTCGAAACAGCAGAAATCTGCAATGAACGGCCCGATCGCCATCTGGCGCTTGAACTTGAGACCGGCGAAGCGGCGATTGCGAACGGCTTGCCAGAAAGCCAATTCGGAGCGGGTCGGCTGGCGACGCTGGTCGCGGGCGAAGGAGAGCGTGTCGGTCGTGTTCTTGCGCTCCACGACCGGCCCTCATCCGTCAGCGCTTCGCGCTGCCACCTTCTCCCCCGAGGGGAGAAGGAAGAGAAGCCAGCTCGCCCGGCAGCGCGTACGCCCATTGCGTGATGCTGCCCGCCCCGAGGCAGACGACGTAGTCGCCCTGGCCGGCCAGCTCGGCGACCATGCCGGCGAGCTTGTCCGAGGATTCGAGCGGCAGCGTATGGCGATGGCCGCGCGCCTTGATCGCCGCCACCAGCGAGTCGCGGTCCACGCCCGGGATCGGCTGCTCGCCGGCAGCATAGACATCGGCGATGATCACCGAATCCGCATCGTTGAAGCAGGCGGCGAAGTCGGCGAACAGGCTCGACAGGCGGCTATAGCGGTGCGGCTGCATCACCGCGATCACCTTGCCCTTGGTCGAGGCGCGCGCTGCCTTGAGCACGGCGGCGATCTCGACCGGGTGGTGGCCGTAATCGTCGAAGATCAGCGCGCCGTTCCACTCGCCGGTCTTGGTGAAGCGGCGCTTGACCCCGCCAAAGCCGGCAAGCCCGGCACGGATCTGCTCGACCGGCACGCCGAGATCATAGGCGACAGCGATCGCAGCGGTGGCGTTGAGCGCGTTGTGATGACCCGGCATCGGCATCATGAGGTCGCGCACCACCTCCTCGCGGCCGCGCTTGCGGTCGCGGATCAGCAGCGTGAACTTCGACTGGCCGCCGGAGAGGTCGATGTCGAGCAGGCGGAAATCGGCCTGCGGGTTCTCGCCATAGGTGATGACGCGGCGATCCTCGATCTGCCCGACCTGCTCCTGCACGGTCGGATGATCGATGCACATCACGGCGAAGCCATAGAAGGGCAGGTTCTCGACGAAGGCGCGGAAGGCTGCCTTGATCGCGTCGAACGAGCCGAAATGGTCGAGATGCTCGGGGTCGATATTGGTGATGATCGCGACATCGGCCGGCAGCTTCAGGAAGGTGCCGTCGGATTCGTCGGCCTCGACCACCATCCAGTCGCTCTCGCCCATGCGGGCATTGGTGCCGTAGGCGTTGATGATGCCGCCATTGATCACGGTCGGGTCGAGCCCGCCCTTCTCGAGCAGGGTCGCGACCAGCGAGGTCGTCGTCGTCTTGCCATGCGTGCCGGCAATGGCGACGCAGCTCTTCAGCCGCATCAGCTCGGCCAGCATCTCGGCGCGGCGCACCACCGGCAGGCGCTGCTCGCGCGCCGCCATCAGCTCGGGATTGTCGCGCTTGATCGCGGTCGAGACCACGACCACCTCCGCCTCGCCGATGTTCTCGGCCTTATGGCCGACGAAGGTCTTGATACCCTTCTGCGCCAGGCGCTTGACGTTGGCGCCGTCGGAAGCGTCCGAGCCTTGCACCTTGTAGCCGAGATTGTGCAGCACCTCGGCGATGCCGGACATGCCGATGCCGCCGATGCCGACGAAATGGATGGAGCCGAGCTTCGGCGGCAGCTTCATGATTGGATTGCCTCAGGCTGCAAGGGAATACGGAACGGCTATACGCATTGCGCGTAGAACCGCAACCCGGCAGGCGCTTCCCCGCCAGCTTGGCGATTGGCAGTGCCCGGCAGGCCGTTGGCATAATTGACAACAGCGATCATCGATGGCATTTATGCCAACTTGAAAGCGGTGCTGCTTCATCGTGAGAAGCACGTCTTGCCCGATGGGGCGATCATCGAGATGGTGATTTGGCGAGCGCCGGCGCCGATCCCGGGAAGCAGCCATCCCTATAAGTATCGGCTCTATTATGGTCGCGGCGGCGCAAGGATCGTCGGTTTCGACAATGAGCGCGGCAAAGGTGATCACTGCCATCTGGATGGCGTCGAGCAACCTTATGGCTTCGTCACAGTCGAGGAGTTGATGCGGAATTTCCTGGCTGCAGTCTATGAAAGGATGCCGACATGAAACGCGCCGTCATTGCGATCAAACGCGACCAGGACATTCACGCCATCCTAGCCGCAAGCGCCGAGAATTTCGTGAAGGCGTGGCGAAGCGGCCGGGCGAGCGATCCCGTCGCCACCTTCACCTTCGCCTCGCCCGCTCAGCTGTTCTCGGTCATCAGTCCCAAGCGCTGGGAACTGATCGAGACCTTGCAGCGGCTCGGACCGAGCAGCGTCCGGGGTCTCGCCCGTTCGCTCGGCCGCGATGTCAAGCGCGTGCATGAAGACGTCAGCAGCTTGCGTGAGTGGGGCATCATCGAGCGCACAGAAACCGGCAAGGTGTGCGTTCCCTATGACGTGATCCACGCCGACTTCGATTTGCGCGCGGTGGCGTAAAAGCGCTCGATCACTGCTGCCGGGCGGTCTGCAGCACGAGCCGCGCCAGGCGGTCGGCCGCATCCGGTATGCCCGCGCTCTTGGCCGCCTGAGCCATCGCCGTCAAGCGCAACGGCTCGGCGAGCAGCACTGACAGCTCCGCAGCGAGCCGCCGCGGCGAGAAATCGTTCTGCAGGATCATCATCGCCCCGCCTGCCCTGGCGAGCACCCCGGCATTGGCCGCCTGGTCCTGATCGAGCGAGCCCGGCAGCGGCACCAGCAGCGCCGGCCGGCCGATCACCGTGAGCTCGGCGACGGTCGAGGCACCGGAGCGTGCGATCACCAGATGCGCCGCCGCCATCCGCGCCGGCAGATCCTTGAAGAAGGGCGCGATCTCGAACCTGATGCCGAGGGAGGTGTAGATCTTGCGTACCCGCTCGTCGTCTTCGGCCCGCGCCTGCTGGACGATCGACAGGCGGCTGCGTTCCTCCGGCGAAAGCAACTGCATGGCGGGGGGCACGATGTCGGCCATCACCCGCGCGCCCTGGCTGCCGCCGAAGACCAGAAGATTGATCCGCCCGTCCGCGTCTGGATAGGGCGATGCGGCCTCGATCACCGCCGGCCGGACCGGATTGCCGACCTGGGTGCACTTCTGCGCCTGTGCCGGAGTGAGCCCACCGACCTCGGCGAAGCCGGTCGCGATCGCCTTGACCCGGCTGGCGAGGAAGCGATTGGCCCGGCCGATCACCGCGTTCTGCTCGTGCAGGAGTGTCGGCACGCCCATCAGCCCCGCGGCGAAGACCGGCGGCACCGTCGGATAACCGCCGAAGCCGACGACGATGGCAGGCTTCAGCTGCTTGATCGCCTGGCGCGCCGCCAGCCCGCCGCGCAGGAGCACGACGGCTGCCTTCGCCATCGCGACCGGTGACTTGCCCGATGGCGTCGCCGCCGGCACCGCATGGATCGACTCGGCCGGGAAGTTGCCGGCGTATTCGGCGGCGCGCGTATCGGTGATCAGCGCCACCCTGGCGCCCTGGCTGTGCAAGGCATGGCTCAGCGCCTCGGCCGGAAAGAGGTGCCCGCCCGTGCCGCCGGCGGCGAGCACGACGAGCGGCGCCTGCTCTCCTGCGCTCACGAGCTGCGCTCCGGCTTGCCGAAGCTCTCCGCACGCGGCCGCTTGCGGGTCAACGCCAGGAGGAAGCCGGTGCCGAGCGCCAGCGAGATCAGCGAGGAGCCGCCATAGGAGATGAACGGCAAGGTCATGCCCTTGGCCGGCATCATGTGCAGGTTCACCATCATGTTGATCGCCGCCTGGATGCCGAAGAGCAAAGCGAGGCCGGTGACGCCGAGGCGCACGAACGGATCCTCGGCGCGCTGCGCCACGAACAGCGCTCGCAGAACGATGACCGCAAAGAGCAGCACCAGCACCATGCAGACAACGATGCCGAACTCCTCGGCAGTGACCGCGAAGATGAAGTCTGTATGCGCGTCCGGCAGGATGCGTTTCACCGTGCCCTCGCCCGGACCTTTGCCGAACCAGCCGCCCTGGGCGAAGCTCTCCAGCGCGGTATCGACCTGGAAGGTATCGCCCGAGCCCTTGTCCATGAAGCGCTCGATGCGGGCGCGCACATGCGGGACGAGTTCATAGGCGATGAACAGACCGATCGCGCCGATGCCTCCTAACCCCATCACCCAGAACCAGTGCAGGCCGGCGACGAAGAACAGCCCGGCCCAGACCAGAGTGACCAGGATGGTCTGGCCAAAGTCCGGCTGCAGGACCAGGGGCACGATCGTGATCGGCAGCAGCAGGAAAGCGATGATCGTGCCCGGCAGCTCCGGCCGGCGATGGCCTTCGGCAAAAGCCCAGGCAGCGAGCACGACGAAGGCCGGTTTGAGGAATTCGGAGGGTTGGATCGAGCCGAGCGGCCCGAGCGTCAGCCAGCGCTTGGCGCCTTTGACCTCGACGCCGAAATAGAGCGTGCCGACCACGCCGGCGAGCGACAATACGAAGATGACCAGCGCGATCCGGCGCACCTGGCGCGGCGTGAGCAGCGAGGTCGAGAGGAAGATCGCCAGCGCCACCAGCAGATAGACCACCTGGCGGTTGACGAAATGGAAGGTCGACAGGCCCAGGCGCTCGGCGACGGGCGGCCCGCCCGCCATCAGCAGCACCACCCCCGACACCATCAGTGTCACCAGCACCGTCAGGATGACGCGGTCGATCGACCACCACCAGCGGCCGCTCAGGCTGGGTTCTGCGCGCGAGACCATCGTTCCAAGGCTCCGTCGACGAGCGGGCAGATCGAGAGCGCCCGCTCCGGCGAATCACTCTGTCAATGAATGGTTAACCGATTGATTCCGATCATCGGTTTCTCGGTGGATCGAGCGCGTCCCACAACAGGCTGCTTACGCCTCGGGATAAGGCGTGCCGTCCTTGTGCACGAAGCGCCCATCGGCATTGGCGCTCATCATGTCGATGTCGGAACAGGTGGTGAGGTCGTCGGCCTGGCGGCTGCCGACTTCGAGATAGACCGCGACCTTGTCCGACCGGTTGATCATGTGATGACCGTTGCCGCTGTTTTTGGCGAAGGCGGCGCAATCGCCAGCGCGCAGCACGGTCTCGCCTTCGTCCTCGATCAGGACCAGCTCGCCGTCGAGCAGGTAGACGAACTCGTCCTCATGCGAATGCCAATGCCGCTGGCTCGACCAGCCGCCCGGTGGCAGCCGCATCAGGTTGACGCCGAAATCAGTGAGGCCGCCGGCATCACCGAGCCGCTTGCGGATGCGTTCGGCGCAAGGGGCGTCGAAAGGCTTCGGATAACCCGAGCCCTTGCGCTCCGGCACGGCTGCGATGTCGATCTTGGGCATGGGTGTCTCCCGCGTGTCGGGTGCGCCACAGAGACTGCCGCTAGGCCAGCGCCGCGACACGCTCCACCTTGATCTCGTCTTCATGGGCGCGGGCTTCGACGAGATCATGCGCCGCCTGCATCCGCAGCATCGTCTCTGCGCGTACGCCGAAAGCCTTCTCGAACCGGATCGCCATCTCGGCCGACAAGGCGGCCTTGCCGTTCAGGAGATTGCTCCTGGCCTGCCGCGTCACGCCGAATTTCTCGGCAGCGACAGTCACGCTCAAGCCATAAGGCTCGACGATTTCGGTCCGAAGCCACGAGCCAGGATGAACGGCAAAGCTCGGATGAAGCTTGATGGCCATCAGTGATAATCCTCCAGATCGATATCCTCGATCGCGAGAGCCTCGTCAGGCTGTGGCATTCTGATCGGATTATTGGAACGCATCATAGCGCATCAGCGGCGTTGAGCATCCAGTGAATGGACGGGCGCCGCCCCCCTTCCTTCTCCCCTTGCGGGAGAAGGAAGGGTTAGACAGCCTCGAACCCCGGCAGCGCCTTGACCAGCGCCCGGAACGCGTCGCCGCGCACCTCGAAGTTCGGGAACTGATCATAGGAGGCGCAGGCCGGCGAGAGCAGCACCGCGATCTCGCCCTCTCCCTTCTGCGCCAGCGCGGCCTTAGTCGCCGCAGCGACCGCGACATCGAGCGTGCCGCTGCGCTCGTAAGGAACCCGGCCGTCATCGTCGAAAGTCGCGGCGAAGAGATCGCTCGCCGCGCCGATCAGATAGGCGCAGGCGATATTGGGGAAATAGCGCCTGAGCGACGTAATCCCGCCTTCCTTGGCCTTGCCACCGAGGATCCAGAATATCTCGCGGAAGGAGGTCAGCGCCTTCTCGGTCGAGTCGGCATTGGTCGCCTTGGAATCGTTGATGAAGACGACGCGGCCGATGCGGCCGAGCTCTTCCATCCGGTGCTTCAGGCCGGGATAGCTCCTGAAACCAGCGGCGATCTCCTCTGCCGAAAGGCCGAGCGCCGCGCAGGCGGCGAAGGCGGCAGCCGCGTTCTGGGCATTGTGACTGCCGCGTAAGCTACCGATGCCGGCGAGATTGGCGACGACCTTCGGCTTGCCGTCCCTGACCTCGACGATCCGCGTGTCGAGCTGGCCCGCATTGGCGGTGACGCCGGCAAAGACGCCCTCGTCGAGCGGCTGCTCGCCGCTGATCTTCACGAGCGGCTTAGCCTGCGCGGCGCGGCGGCGCGCCATCTGCTTCGAGGGCTCGTCGTCGACGCCGATCACCGCGATGTCGGAGGCTGCGACCAGCCGCTCCTTGATCACGCCATACGCCTCGAAAGTGCCGTGCCGGTCGAGGTGGTCCGGCGTCAGGTTCAGCTGGATGCCGACGCTCGGCTTGATCGAGGGCGCAAGATCGATCTGGAAGGTCGAGCACTCGATAACGTGGATGCGGTTGTCCGCCGGCGGCTCCAGCGCCAGCACGGCGGTACCGATATTGCCGCCCATCTGCACGTCGCGGCCGGCTGCCTGCAGAACATGCGCGATCAGCGCCGTGGTGGTCGACTTGCCATTGGTGCCGGTGATGCAGACCACCGGCGCGGCCGGCGCGATCTTCGCCCGCTCCAGGAAGAACAATTCGATGTCGCCGATCACCGGGACATCAGCCGCCTTGGCCTTCTCGACCATCCAGTGCGGCGCGGGATGTGTCAGCGGCACGCCGGGCGAGAGCACGAAGGCGGCAAAGCCCGACCAGTCGGCCGTGGCGAGATCGACGACGGACAGCCCCTCGGCGGCTGCCTTGTCGCGGCTCGCCTGATTATCGTCCCAGCAGGCGACAGCGGCACCGCCAGCGACGAGCGCACGCGCCGTCGCCAGCCCCGAGCCACCGAGGCCGAACAGGGCAAGCGTCTTGCCCGCAAAAACCGTGACGGGGGTCATTCGCTCAACGCAGCTTCAGCGTGGCGAGGCCGACCAGCGCCAGCACCACCGAGATGATCCAGAAGCGGATCACCACCTGCGGCTCGGTCCAGCCCAGCTTCTCGAAATGGTGATGGATCGGCGCCATCAGGAAGACGCGCTTGCCGGTGCGCTTGAACACCGCGACCTGGATGATCACCGAGAGCGCCTCGACCACGAACAGGCCGCCGACGATGGCGAGCACGACCTCGTGCTTGATCGCGACCGCGATGGTGCCGAGCATGCCCCCTAAGCCCAGCGAGCCGGTGTCGCCCATGAAGATCTGCGCCGGCGGCGCATTGAACCAGAGGAAGCCGAGCCCCGCCCCCATCATCGCGCCACAGATCACCGCGAGCTCGCCGACGCCGGGGACATGATGGATCTGCAGGTAGTTGGCGAAGATGGCGTTACCGGCGAGATAGGCGATGAAGCCGAAGGTGCCGGCCGCGATCATCACCGGCACGATGGCGAGCCCGTCGAGCCCGTCGGTCAGGTTCACCGAATTGCCGGCGCCAACCACGACGAAGGCGGTGACCACCGGGAACAGGATACCGAGCGGGATCATCAGCTCTTTCAGGAACGGCATGGCGAAGCCGCTCGCGATCGAGGGCGGGCTGACCTGCATGATCGCGGTGCAGGCGGCGAGCGCGATGACGATCTCCAGGCCGAGGCGCGCCTTGCTGGAGAAGCCCTTGTGCGACTGCTTCGTCACCTTGAGGAAGTCGTCGTAGAAGCCGATCGCGCCATAGGTCGCGGTCACGCCGAGCACGATCCAGACGTAAGGATTGCGCAGATTGCCCCAGAGCAGCGTCGCGACGAACAGCCCGGTCAGGATCATCAGCCCGCCCATGGTCGGCGTGCCGCGCTTGGCGAGATGCGATTCCGGCCCGTCGGTCCGGATCGGCTGGCCCTTGCCTTGCTTGATCCGCAGCCAGGAAATCGCCGCCGGTCCGAAGAAGAAGACGAAGAGCAGCGCGGTCGCGGTCGCCCCGCCGGCGCGGAAGGTGATGTAGCGGAAGACGTTGAGGATCGGGAAGTGCACCGAAAAGTCGGCGAGCCAGACCAGCATCGAATTCTATTCCTTACTCAGTCGTCGGCCTGGACGACCGGGAAGCGAGCCGTCATCGCCTTGACGATCGGCCCCATGCGCGTGCCGAGAGAACCCTTCACCGTGACGACATCGCCGGCGCGGAGGGCGTCGAGCACATGGGGCTCGAGACCGGTCGCCTGTGCGGCATAAGCTCCGCGGCGGTGCGATGGCAAGGCGTCGTACAAGGTTCTCATCAGCGGACCGCACGCGAAGACGAGGTCGATACCGTTGCCGGTGACCGCGTCGGCGAGCCCCTTGTGCAGCTCCGGCCCGGTTTCGCCGAGTTCCAGCATGTCGCCGAGCACCGCGATCCGCCGGCCCCTGCCGGACACCGGCATGCGGCCGAGATTCTCGATCGCAGCCCGCATCGAGGCCGGGTTGCCGTTATAGCTCTCGTCGATCAGCGTGAACGGGCCGGCCGGCGCGTGCAGCACCTGCCGTGCCCCACGCCCGGCCGGTGGCGTGAGGTCGGAGAGCGCCAGCGCAGCCAAGGCGAGATCGGCGCCCAGCGCCTCGACGGCCGCCAGCACGGCGAGCGAATTCAGGACGATGTGCTTGCCCGGGCTGCCGAGCTTGTAGGTCACCGCCTGGCCCAGCACGTTGGCGTTGGCGGTCGAAACATCCGGCTTCAGCGCGCAGCCGAGCAGCCGCACATCCGCCTCCTCGCTCTCGCCGAAGGAGATGACGCGCCCTGCCCCGCCGGCGAGTGCGAGTTCACGCAACAGGCCAGTCTGCGGGATGTCGGCGTTGATGATGGCCGTGCCGCCGGCTTTCAACCCGCCGAAGATCGCCGCCTTCTCGCGGGCGATCCCTTCGAGCGACTCGAAGGCGGCAAGATGCACCGGCTGGATCGTGGTGATCACGGCGACGTCGGGCTGAACCATCTTCGCTAGCGGCAGAATCTCGCCAGGCGCATTCATGCCGATCTCGTAGACGCCGTAGCGCACATCGCGCGGCGTCCGCACCAGCGTCAGCGGCACGCCCCAATGGTTGTTGTAGGAGGCGACCGGCGCATGCGTCTTGCCCTGGCGCGAGAGCACCAGCCGCAGCGCCTCCTTGGTGCCGGTCTTGCCGACCGAGCCGGTCACCGCAACGACCTTGGCCGAGAGCTCGGCCCGGCGCGCCATGCCGGCCTGCTCCATCGCGCGCAGCACGCCGGGGACGACGGCGAGCGGCGCATCCGCCGGGAAGACGCCGGCATGTGCTTCGTCGACGACGGCGAGCGCCGCGCCCTTGTCGAGTGCAGCTGCGACGAAGTCATGCCCGTCGCGCTCGCCTTTGATGGCGAAGAAGGTGTCGCCCGGCTCGAGAGTGCGCGTGTCGATCGAGGCGCCGGTCACGGCGGCCGGAACAGGGCCTTGCGAACGGGCGCCCATCGCCTCGATCAGGCGCGCGCCTGTCCATAGCGGTTCGGTCGTCATCCCCGTCTTCCCCCAGCCAATGCCGCGATCGCCTCCCGGACCACATCATGATCCGAGAACGGCAGTATCCGATCGCCGACGATCTGGCCGCTTTCATGGCCTTTTCCGGCAACGACCAGGACATCCCCGGGCTGCAGCATGGCGACACCGGCTGCGATCGCCTCGCCGCGGTCGCCGATCTCCCTGAGACGGCCCGGTGCCGCCGCCAGCACCTCGGCGCGGATCGCCGCGGGATCCTCGCTGCGCGGGTTATCGTCGGTGACGATCGCGATGTCGGCGCCATCGGCGGCGATCTTGCCCATCAGCGGCCGCTTGCCGCGATCGCGATCGCCACCGCAGCCGAAGACGCAGATCAGCCGGCCGCTGGCATAGGGCCGCAAGGTCTTGAGCACCGCCGCGAGCGCATCGGGCTTATGGGCATAGTCGACCACCACGAGCCCGCCATTGTGCTCGCCGACCCGTTCCAGCCGGCCGGGCACGCCTTTCAGGCCGGCGATAGCCTGAACGGAAGCCGCCGCATCCTCGCCTGTCGCAATCGCGAGCCCGGCCGCGACCAACGCGTTGCCGGCCATGAAATCACCGACCAGCGGCAGCACGACCTCTGCCTTCGCGCCGTCGACCTCGACCGTCAGGCGCTGCGAGGAGCCTTCACGCACCACGGCGAGCAATCTGAGACGGTCGCCATCGCGACCGATGCCGATCACCGGGTGGCCGCCCGCCCGCGCCGCCGCCTCGGCCTTGTCCGCATAGGGCTCGTCCCGATTGATCACCACCGGCGCACCGATCGGCAGCAGCTCCCAGAGCCGCAGCTTGGCTGAAAGATAGTCCTCGACGCTCGGATGGTAGTCGAGATGGTCACGGCCGAGATTGAGGAAAGCGCCCGCAGAGAGCCTGACGCCGTCGAGCCGGCGCTGATCGAGCCCGTGCGAAGACGCTTCCATCGCAAGATGCGTGACGCCTTCGCTCGCCAGCTTGTCGAGCGAAGCGTGCAATGAGAGCGGGTCGGGCGTCGTCAACGAGCCGTAATCGGCCCCGTCCTCGGTGACGATGCCGATCGTTCCGACGCTCGCCGCCTTGCGCCCGAGCGCCATGAAGATCTGGCGAGTGAATTCGGCAACCGAGGATTTCCCGCTCGTGCCGGTGACGGCGACGACCGTGCCCGGCTGGCGCGGGTGCACCTTAGCCGCAGCCAGCGAGAGGGCGAGCCGAGGGTCCCCGACTTGAGCGTAAGCGATCCCGCCTGCCAGATCGGCAGGGCGCGGCCCGTTGGCGACGATTGCGACCGCGCCGCGCTGGACCGCGTCAGTGATGAAGCGGGCGCCGTCTGCCTTGGCGCCGGCGAGCGCGACGAAGGCATCGCCGGCCGAGACCTTGCGGCTGTCGAAGGCGACGCCACCGACGCGGCGCTCGCCCGACTCCGGAAACGCCCCGGGAAAGAGCTGGCCGAGGCTGAAACCGGAGTGGGTCATCTCACTATCAAGGTCCTTCGGCCCAGAGTCCGTTCGAAAATTCGTCAGGGCGTGGCGAGAATGGGGTTTTTCGAGCATCGGAGCGGAGCGTACTCAAGTACGTGAGCACCGAAGCGCAGACAAACGCCATTCACAGCCCGCCCTCACGAATTTCCGGACGGGCTCTTACCTCGAACCCCAGGCGCCGAGCCTTGCCATCAGCGGGAACGGCGCGACCGGCGGCTCGAAGCGCGGCGCCAGGCCGAGGATCGGCGCCGCCCGCTCGATCAGCTTGCCGGTGGTCTTGCCGGCGTTCCAGGCGGCGGTCGAGTAGCCGCCGCTCTCGGCATAGCCCTTCGGCTCGTCATAGATGGCGAGGAAGACATAGCGCGGCTTGTCCGAGGGCGCGATCGCCGTGAAGGTGGTGAAGTTCTTGTTCTTGGCGTAGCGGCCGTTGATGACCTTCTCGGCCGTGCCGGTCTTGCCGCCGACGAAATAGCCGGGGATGTTGGCGAACCGGGCCGAACCCTTGTCGCCGTTGAGCCGCATGATGAAGCGCATCGCCTCGGAGGTCTCGGGCTTGATCACCCGGATCGCGTCCTTCTTGGCCTCCTCCTCGGAGCGCTTGAGGAAGGTCGGCTTGATCAGATAGCCGCCATTGACCAGAGCGCCGACCGCTGCCAGCGCCTGGAGCGGTGCGACCGCGAGGCCGTGACCGAATGCGATCGTCGCCGTGTTGATCTCGCCCCAGCGCCCGGGAACGATCGGCGCAGCGCTTTCCGGCAGCTCGGTCTGCATCCGGTCGAGCTGCATCATCTTCTTCAGGAAGGCTTTGTGGCCCTCGACGCCGACCGAGAGCGCCATCTTGATCGAGCCCATGTTCGACGAGTGCAGGAACACTTCCGGCACGGTCAGCGTGCGGCCGGTGCCATGGTATTCCTTGATGACCTGCCGGCCGAAACGCATCATGCCGCCGGCAGTCGAGTAGCTCGAATTGATGTTGGCCTTGCCGGAATCGAGCGCCATCGCGACAGTCAGGGCCTTGAAGGTCGAGCCCATCTCGTAGACGCCGACATTCATCCGGTTGATCCGGTCCTTCTCCAGCGCGTCGACCGGATTGTTGGGATCGAAATCGGGCAGCGAGACCAGCGCGATCACCTCGCCAGTGTTGACGTCCATGATGGCGCCCGCCGCAGCGATCGCCCGGTACTTCTCGATGCCCTTGACCAGCTCGTCGCGCACCAGATGCTGGACGCGCATGTCGACAGAGAGCTGCACCGGCTTGAGGTCAGAGGCCTGCACAGCGAAACCCGCGCCGTTCAGGTCCTGCAGCCCTTGCGAGTCGATATACTTCTCGATGCCGGCGATGCCGATATTGTCGACATTGGCGAAGCCGAGCACATGCGCGGCAACTGTGCCGTTCGGATAGACGCGCTTGTTCTCGGGCACGAAGCCGACGCCGGGAATGCCGAGCCTGTGGACCTCGGCCTGCTGGCGCGGCGTGATCTCGCGCTTGACCCAGACGAAGCCCTTCTTGGTGCCGAGCTTATCGCGCAGCTCCTTGGCGTTGAGGTCGGGCAGCACCGCGGTCAGAAGCTCTGTCGCCTCGTCCTTGTCGACGATGTTGCGCGGCTCGGCGAAGACCGAGACGGTGCGCACATCGGTGGCGAGCTGGATGCCGTTCCGGTCGATGATGTCGGGCCGCGCCGCCGAGATCGCGGTCGAGGTCGCGCGGCGCAGGCCAACCTGGTCGCTCGGGAAAGCGCCGAGCATGACGAGCCGGGCGACGATCGCCAGGAACAGCCCGCTGAAGCCGAGAATGACCAGCCCGACGCGCGGCTCGCTTTTCTCGCCGCTCATCCGGAAGACGTCGCGCAGCCATTCGGTGCGGAAGCGCCATTTCGTCTGCGCGACCGCGGGCTTCTCGATCGTGGCGGCGGCGATCTCGGGCGCCGCGGCTTGCTGGTGGGGCTCCTGGCTCATGGGCGGGCTCCCGGCGTCGTCACGGCGTTGCTCTTGCGGTCCTTCGGCGTCTCGGTCGGCAGGCCGAGGCCGAGGTCCTCGAGCTTGCGGCCGATCGAATCGACCTTGGGCCCGCGATTGGGGATGTCCGACAGGCGCACGATCTGTGTGATCGCCAGCGGCTGCAGGTCGAGATGCTTGTCGGCCAGCGCCTGCAGGCGCTCGGGCCGGTTGAGGAACTGCCATTCCGCCTTGAGCACGGCGATGGCCTCGCGCTCGCGCTGGGCCTTGGCCTTCAGCTTCTGCAACTGCTCGGCCTGCAGTGTCGTCTCGTACTTGATCGAGTAGGCATAGAGCGCCGAGGAGACCAGCGCGCCGATGGCGACGATATGCAAGAGCTTGATCACGCTCAGCTCCTCCGGCGGGTTTGCGGCGCGGGCACGACGGCGAGCCCGACGAGGTCGGGATCGGGAGCGCGCGCCGGAAGGTCGGTACGCTCCGCGGCGCGCAGCTTGGCCGAGCGCGCCCGCGGATTGGCCCTGCTCTCGGCCACGGACGGTGCGACCGGGCCTTTGGTGACGAGGCTGAACGTCGCCTGCGGCTGCGCCACGGCCGGGGCATGGCGCGAGCCGGTCGGCGCCTTGCCCGAACGCTCGGCGAAGAACTGCTTGACGATGCGGTCCTCGAGCGAATGGAAGGTGACGACGGACAGCCGCCCGCCCGGCTTCAGCACGGCTTCGGCGCCATGCAGCGCCCTGACCAGCTCGCCGAGCTCGTCATTGACCGCGATGCGCAGGCCCTGGAAGGTCCGCGTCGCCGGATGCGCCCCGCCGGGCTCGCCCCTGACGATGCCGGCGACCAAATCGGCGAGTTGCTTCGTCGTCGTGATCGGCGCCTTGCGCCTGGCCTCGACGATGGCGCGCGCCACGGCGCGCGAGCGCCGCTCTTCGCCATAGTGATAGATGATGTTGGCGAGCACGCCCTCATCGGCCTCGTTGACGAGTTCGGCGGCGCTCTGGCCGTTCGCCGCCATGCGCATGTCGAGTGGCCCGTCGAAACGGAAGGAAAAGCCACGCTCGGCCTGATCCAGCTGCATCGAGGAGACGCCGATGTCGAGGACGACGCCGTCGAGCGGCGCCATCTTGAAGCGCTCGGCCTCTTCCGCCAGCGCGCCGAAGCGAGCTTCGGCCAGTGTCAGCCGCCCGCCCATCGCCAGGACGAGGTCCGCGCCGCCGGCTATCGCGGTCGGATCGCGGTCGAGCGCGAGCAGCGTCGCTTTCGGCTCGCGCTCCAGCAGCGCGCGCGAATAGCCACCGGCGCCGAAGGTTCCGTCGAGATAGCGGCCGCCGGGCTTGAGCGCGAGCGCATCGAGCGCCTCGTCCATCAGCACGGGAATGTGGGATTCGCCGGTCATGGCACAGTCCTCGCGCCGAGCATGCGCCGGACGTCGCGCAGCTTTCCCCTGGCATCCTCGAGATGCGCCTTGAAGCGCTCCGGCTCCCAGATCTGGAACTTGTGCCCCTGCCCGACGAAGGTGACGGTATCGCCGATGCCGGCATGCGCCTTCAGCGCCTCGCTCAGCATGATCCGCCCTTCCGGGTCGACCTTCAACACTTCCGAAGTGCCGTTGAGCGCCGTCGAGAGCGACTCCCATTCTTCCGAGAAAGGCGAGAAGCGCGACAGGATCTCGTCGATCGTCGCTCGCAGTGCATGGCCACCGCAATCGAGACTGGCCTGGTCGAGCGCCGGATAGACGTAGAGCCCCTCGTAGCCGTCCTTCCCCAGCACGGCCCGGAACGGAGCCGGGATCGAGACGCGCCCCTTGGCGTCCAGCCTGTTGGTGAAATGGGAGACGAAGCGGTCCGTCAACGCCGCCTCCTGGCCGGACTTCCAGTCGGACTCCGACGGCGCGAGGCGCGCCGGCAGGCGCCGGTGATCGATACTCCCGCCGATCCCGACATGGCACGGCCGTCAGCCAAAATCCGCGCGGCACACGGGCTCTGACCTGTTGCTTGCCTGTCGGTCTCGACGGGATGATTTGGGATAGCATGGGACAATATGGGCGTCAACGGATCCGGCGCTGCAGACGGAGGCCTGCCCGAGCCTTAAGGCATCACAGCCCGTTAAGGTTAACTATCCGTAAAGACGAGGATTTCCGACACGTATGAGGGCCCGGCGATGCCCAATAAGGCTGACCGGCCCAGCGGATCTGCGAAGAAATATTTTCGATGTCCGGCGCCCCTGCCTGGCCGGGCTTCAGTCCTCGGCCGCCGCCCTGCGCAGCAGCGCCTCGCGCAGGGCCCGGACATCGCACAGCAAACGCCCCGGCGGGACACCGCTGTCCTCGACCGCGCAGGGCACGGGATTGGCTGACAGGCTCGCCTTCTCGCGCAGCGCGTTGCCGGCACCGGTCAGCTCGACCAGCACCTGACGCTCGTCGTTGCGGCCGCGCCTGCGCAGGATGAGGCCGTTGCCTTCGAGGCGCTTCAGCAGCGGAGTCAAGGTGCCGGAATCGAGCATCAATCGATCGCCGATCGCCTTCACACTTTGGCCGTCCTGCTCCCACAGCACCAGCATGACCAGATATTGCGGATAGGTCAGCCCGAGCTCGGCCAGGAACGGCCGGTAGGCCCGGTTGAAGGCATGGGCGGCCGAATAGACCGCAAAGCAGATTTGCTCGTCGAGCCCGCGCACCGGTGTCGCCTTTATATCCTTCGTCATCGCCTTGCCGTTTGTTGCCCGCATCATGGCTCCTTGGGCAGGGGGAGCGATCCGATCGGATTGGAACAACCCGCCCTTGAAACAGTCTCCCCTGCGATGAACCCAAGATACTCTCTCATCGCGCCGAGCGCTGCCCGTTCACGGAAATTTGAATTGCAGACAATTCAATTGTGCACAATCTAAATCTCACCAACCACGGCGGACGCCCGCCCAGCAAGGAGAGCAGTCATGAAGATCCTCTACACCGCCCATGGTTCCGCCACCGGCGGCCGTGAAGGCCAGGCCGCGACCGACACCGGCAACGTCAAGCTCGTGCTGAACACGCCAAAGGAGCTCGGCGGCGGTGGCGGCGAGGGCACCAATCCCGAGCAGCTCTTTGCCATGGGCTATTCCGCCTGCTTCCTCGGTGCGCTGAAGTTCGCCGCCGGCAAGGAGAGCGTGAAGATCCCGGACGACGCCCGCGTCAGCGCCGATGTCGGCATCGGCCCGCGCGACGACGGCAAGGGCTTCGGCATCGCCGTCAAGCTGACAATCTCGGCGCCGGGCATCGACAAGGCCAAGCTCGAGGACCTCGTCCAGAAGGCCCATATCGTCTGCCCGTATTCGGACGCGACCCGGGGCAATATCGACGTCGAATTGACGGTTGCGGCCTGAGCTGGCGCAACCCATCTGATCCTCACGGCCGGACATCCCTCCGGCCGTGAGACGATTTGGCCCGCCCCGAGGCGAGCCTCGTTTCCGGAAGCCTCAACCGCAAAGCCTCTGGAACATCCCATGATCGATCGCCGCCATTTCCTGACTGCGGCCGCCGCAGCCGCACTCGCGCCTGCCCTGCCCGCGCACGCCCGCGCTCCCCTGACCGGCGCACAAGTGCCGGGCATCTATCGCCGCAAGCTCGGCGACATCGAGATCACCGCCATCCTCGACGGCTATATCCCGCTTGGCGCCAAATCCTTCGCCAGCGCGGATCCGGCCGCCATCGGCCAGCTCATCGCCGGCGCCGGCCTCGACGAAAGCCTGCCGACCTCGGTCAATGCCTTCGTCGTCAACAGCAAGGACAGGACCTATCTCGTCGACACCGGCTCGGGTGCCTGGAACGCGATGGGCAACACCATGGGCCGGGCCGAGAGCAACCTGCGCGCCGCCGGGATCGACCCCGCGCAGATCGACGCGATCATCCTGACGCACGCCCATCCCGACCATCACGAAGGCCTGCTCACGGCCGAGAGGAGCGCGCGCTTCCCCAACGCCGAGCTGATCATCCACGAGGCCGAGCACGCCTTCTGGCATGATGACGGCATCCTCAGCCAGGTGCCGGCCGAGGTGAAGCCGTTCTTCGCCTCCGCCCGCGGCGCGCTCGCGCCCTATGCCAGCCGCACCCGCAAGGTGAAGGCGGGCGAGGTCGCCCCCGGACTGACGCTCGAGCACGCTCCGGGCCATACGCCGGGACACAGCATCCTGCGGCTATCCTCCGGCAACCAGCAGCTCCTGCTCGTCGGCGACTGCATCCACAATGTCGTGCTGCAGACCGCCCAGCCCGAGATCACCTTCACCTTCGACGCCGACGCCAAGCAGGCCGTCGCCTCGCGCCGGCGCATGCTCGACATGGCGGCTGCCGACAGGCTGGTGATCAGCGGCGCCCACATCCCCTTCCCCGGCTTCGGCAAGGTGAGCAAGGAGGGCAACGGCTATCGCTTCGCCACGGCGGAGTGGAGCTACACGCTCTGATCGCAGCCTTGCGCAAACACGAAAGGGCCGGGATCGCTCCCGGCCCTTTTCGCTGCGATGAGGGTGCCAGCCGGCCTGTAAGCCGGGTTTTGGATGGCCGGGAGATCGCTCCCCCGACGTGACGGCCATTCCTCTGGGACGCACATTGCTGCGCGCCTCGAGCAACCAACCCGGACGACCGGGCCTGGAAACCGGCCCCTCACCCTTGCGGGCGAGCATCGTCCCTATTCGGTTTTGCTCCCGGTGGGGCTTGCCATGCCGTCCCCGTTGCCGGGTCCGCGGTGCGCTCTTACCGCACCTTTTCACCCTTACCCGCCTATGCAGCTTGCGCTGCTCCGGCGCGGCGAGCCCGGAGGCTTGTCGCGCCGTAGCCCCGAAGGGCGAAGGCGGGCGGTTCGATCTCTGTGGCGCTTTCCCTGGGGTCGCCCCCGCCGGACGTTATCCGGCACCGTGTTTCCGTGGAGCCCGGACTTTCCTCCCCCGAAAGAACCTGAGCTCTTGCGGGAGCGGCCGTCCGGCCGACTGGCCGGCACCCTGTGCGCTGTAAAGGCCGGAGCCGTCAAGCGCATACGGAATTCCATCGAGGGATTACGTATTCCGCTCGTTGAAAATCACGCAAGTGCCTGATTTTCAACGATGGATGAATCCGGCATCGCGAAGCGATCTGCCAGACTGAAGCTCAGTTGCTGGCCTGGGTCGCACCGGTGATGGTGCGCACCTTGCCGCAATAGGTGCGGTTGGCGCCGCTCATGCGGGTCGCCATATGGCCGCTCTGGTACTTCATCACGGTGCGGCAGGTGTCGCCGCCGGCGAGCTTGTAGGCCTGGCCGAGATATTTCATGGCATAGCGGGCGTTGGTGTCGGCATCGAGCAGGCCGGCCGCGCCGCCGCTGTAGCCGACGCCGCGCGCTGTCTGATGGCGAATCTGCATCAGGCCGAAGTTCCCGGCATTGGCAGCACGCGGATTGTAGCGGCTCTCGATGCGCACCACGGCATCGGCCAGCGAGAACGGCACGCCATTGGCGGCGGCATGACGGGCGACCAGCGCGCGTAAGCCCTCGGAACCGGCGGGCGCCGCGAGTGGCGTGCGGGCTTCACGAACGGCCTTGCCAGCCTTGGCCTGCGCCTTGCGCCCGCCCTTCGTCTGGGCGGTTTCGGCTGTCTCCTTCTGCGGATCCTGGCCCTGCTCGGCAGCGGCGGCCTGGCGTCGGATTTCGGCCTCCCGCACGATGAAGGCGCGGGCGTCGGTCTCGGCGTTCACCTGGGCAGAAGCGGGTTGAAGAAAGGCCAGGCAAATCGCAAAGGCGGCGCAGCCGCTACCGGAGATTTTGTTCATGCAGAGGGAGCCTCATCTATCTTGTGCAGCGCAAAACGGTGCGGTGAGATGATAGATGAATGTGACGACAATCTGTCCGATACGACAGATGAACGAGCCATTACCGGGTCTCGGCAAATACTTTAGCCTCGTTTCGAGAGCAGTAATTATCATGTATTGAGCGGCGGAACGATTCACCCTGCCCGGCGTTGACGCAGTTATGGCGGCACGCCAAATCATCGCCGCACTGCGACCGTAATTCCCGGTCGCAATGCAAAAAGTCGACTGAGGCTGGGATCGTGTCGCCACGAGCCCGTTCCGATCGGCTTGCACTGCAAGCCGATCGGTAAAACGGTCTCGAGACTAGGAGTGAGAGACGGATTCACCGATCAGGTTGATCCAACCTGATCGGATCCGGCTCTGGAGCGACCCGAGAAGGGGGACCAGGATGAAAAAATTAATGGCAATCGCGGCAGTCGGGCTCGCCCTTGGCGCCTGCACACCGCATGAGGAACGTGTCGGCGGCGGCGCCCTGGTCGGTGCGGCCACCGGTGCCGTGATCGGTGGGCTCGCCACCGGCCGGGCCGGCGGCGCGCTGGCCGGAGCCGCGATCGGCGGAGCCGGCGGCGCGATCATCGGCTCTGCGACCTCGCCCTATCGCCGCGGCGGCTACTACTATGACGACGGCTACGGCGGCTGCCCCTACGGCTATTACCGCGACTATTACGGCCGGCTCTATTGCCGCTGAGCCACGCGCATTCTACGCAGGTGCCATGGCCCGGAACGGCCATGGTGGGTGAGCGATGAAGTCGTCTTTCTGGGGAGCATTGGGCGGCGGCGGCCTCGGCTTTGCCTTGGGCGGACCGCTTGGTGCGCTCGTCGGCGCCGTGGCCGGGCATGTGCTGGTCGATCGCGAGGGCGCGCTGTTCGGCCCCGCGCCCAAGCAGCTGATCTTCACCACAGGCTTGGTGGCGCTCGCCGCCAAGATGGCGCGTGCCGACGGCGTGGTGACGCGCGACGAGATCGCGGCCTTCCAGCGCATCGTCACCGTGCCTCCCGATGAGCAGGCCCATATCGAGCGCCTGTTCGATCTTGCCAAGCAAACCAGCGCCGGCTTCGAGGCCTATGCGCAGCAGATTGCCGAGAGCTTCCGCGACGAGCCGGCCCTGCTCGAGGACGTTCTCGACGGCCTCTTCCTGATCGCCGCCGCCGATAGCGCGATCCACGAGCACGAGCACGCCTATCTGCGCGATGTCGCCACGATCTTTGCCATCGACGAAGCCGGTTTCGCCCGTATCGAGGCCCGCCATCTGCGCCGTCGCGACGATCCCTATCTCGTGCTCGGCGCCAACCGCGAGATGAGCGATGGCGAGCTCAAGCAGCTTCATCGCCGCCTCGTCATCGAGAACCATCCCGATCGCGAAATCGCCCGCGGCCTGCCGCAGGAGGCGATCTGCATCGCGACGCGCCGCCTCGCCGCCATCAATGCTGCCTGGGACGCGATCGAAAGGGAACGCGGCCTCAGCCCCAAGCAGGTTGAACAGGCGTGAGCCTTAGCCTCGCACCCGACAGCCGCTTCGCCGCCAAGGTCTTCCCCTCGCCCAACCATGGCGAGCGCAAGTTCCATGACGGCGCCACCGGTCGCCGCCCGGACACGCTGATCCTGCACTACACCGGCATGCCCGACGCCGGCGAGGCGCTGCAGTGGCTGTGCAACCCGGTCTCGCAGGTCTCCTCGCACTACTTCGTCTTCGAGAACGGCCACACGCTCCAGCTCGTGCCCGAAGCGCGCCGCGCCTGGCATGCCGGCGCCTCGCACTGGGCTGGCGAGACCGACCTCAACTCGGCATCGATCGGCATCGAGATCGCCAATCCCGGCCACCCTGGCGGCCTGCCCGACTTTCCCGAAGTACAGATCGCCGCGACGCTGAACCTCTGCCGCGACATCTGCGAGCGCTGGCGGATCCCGCCCGAGCGGGTGCTCGCCCATTCCGACATCGCGCCCGGCCGCAAGATCGATCCCGGCGAGACATTCCCCTGGCGCCGCTTTGCCGAAGCAGGCGTCGGCCTTTGGACAGAACCAGCACCGATCAAGGGCGGCCGCTTCTTCGCCCGCGGCGATGCCGGCCCGCCGGTCGAGGCGCTGCAGGCAATGTTCGCGATGCTCGGCTACGGCGTCCTTGTCGACGGAACCTATGACGAGCGCTTCGAGGCGGTGGTCGCCGCTTTCCAGCGCCATTGGCGGCCGGAGAAGATCGACGGCGTCGCCGACAGCTCGACCATCACCACGTTGCGCGACCTCCTGGCGCTGGCGCAGGAAGCGCGGACGGCGTGAGCAGCAGCTTCCGGCAAGCTTTCTGCAACATTGCAGCGAGTTAACTCGTCTCGCCTGCCTGAATCTGGCATGCTGTGCGGAATGGAAGGCTGGCTCTCCAGCCGGCCTCGGAGGGTGAACGGACGTGCGTCTCTGGGCAATCGGTGCGGTGGTCGGCGCAGGCGCGCTGGCGGCCGGCTATTTCGCGCTGCGGCCGACCGGCGGCGCCGCCAATGACACACCGTATCGCACCGCCGCGATCGACCGCGGTCGGATCACCGCCTCCGTGCGCGCCAGCGGCACACTGACGCCGATGACCACCGTCGTGGTCGGCTCGCAGCTCTCCGGCCAGATCGTCGAGATCCTCGCCGACTATAATTCGCAGGTGAAGGCCGGCCAGGTCGTCGCCCGCCTCAACAGCGACCAGATCAAGACCCGCCGCGACGCCGCCGCCGCCGATCTGCAGCAGGCGAAGGCCGACCTCGTCGTCAAGCGCGCCCAGCTCGCGCGGGCCAAGGTGGCGCGGACCAAGGCGAACTCGACCGTCAACGACCTCGAGGCCCAGCGCGACCGCACCCGTGCCCAGCTCGCCGACGCCAAGCGCACCCATGATCGCCAGAACGAATTGTTCACGCGCGGCGCCGGCGCGCAGCAGGGCCTCGACAGCGCCCGTACCCAGGTCGAGATCCAGACCGCGACGCTCGCCTCGAACGAGGCGCAGATCGCCTCGCTCCAGGCCGAGATCAGCGGGCTCGACGCCGATATCGCGCTGGCGGAAGGCCAGGTCCAGTCCGGCGAGGCGCTGATCGCCCAGCGCGACGCCAAGCTGAAGGACATCCTGATCGATCTCGAGCGCACCGAGATCCGCTCGCCCGTCGATGGCGTCGTCGTCCAGCGCCAGGTCGATCTCGGCCAGACGGTCGCGGCCTCGCTCTCGGCGCCGGTTCTGTTCCAGATCGCGCAGGACCTGCGCACCATCGACATCTACGCCAATATCGACGAGGCCGATGTCGGCCGGCTCAAGGTCGGCCAGGAGGTCTCGTTCAGCGTCAACGCCTACCCGAACCGCACCTTCCAGGGGAAGGTGCAGATGGTCCGCCTCGGCGCCCAGACCATCCAGAACGTCGTCACCTATACCGGCGTCGTCCGCGTCGAGAACCGTGACCTCGCTTTGCTGCCGGGCATGACCGCCAATCTCCAGATCGTCACCGATGACCGCCAGGACGTGCTGCGCGTGGCCAATGCGGCGCTGCGCTTCCGCCCGCTCGGTGGCCCCACCGCCCTGCCCGCGGCAGCCCCAGCCGAGACGCCGGCGGGACGCGGCGGAGGCAATGGCGGCCGTGCTGCGGGTGCACTGCGCGAGCGCATCGAGGAGGAGGTCCAGCCGACGCCGGAGCAGAAGCAGGCGATCGCCGCGATCATGTCCGAGCAGCGTGCCGGCAACCGCCCGGCCATGGCCGGCCTGTCCGAGGAGGAGCGCCGCGCCGCCTTCCGCGCTGCCCGCACCGAGCTACGCGCCAAGGTCGCCGCCGTGCTCGATCCCGAGCGCCGCGCCAAGTTCGAGGCGCTGATGCAGGAAGGCCGGCCGGCCGCACAAACCGACGTCTCGCCCGGTCGCGTCTATGTGCTCGATGGCGAAGGCCAGCCCAAGCCGGTCGCGATCCGGCTCGGGCCGAGCGACGGCGCCTTCACCCAAATCCTGCCGGCCACCGGCATCGCCGAGGGCATCGAGGTCGTGATCGGCGGCGGCCCACGCAATGCCGAGCCGACGCCGGCCAGCCGCAGCCCGGCCCCGCGCGGCCCGCGCCTGTTCTGAGGGGTGCGGTGGTGAAGCGCTCATTCGCAGACCGTGGGATCCCCTCTCCCGGATGGGAGAGGGGTAGGGGTGAGGGACCGCCGCTGATTATTAGGGCGAAGCGGCTGCCGCGGCGCCTTCTGCGGCTAGGGCGGGCCCTCATCCCACACGGGAGAAGGGTTCCCCGCGTCCTTCGACCCGGCTCTGCGCCACTCTGGGACGCCGCCGGAGCCTCGCCATGCCCCTGATCGAGGTGCGCGATCTCTCCCGGGTCTACGATCTCGACTCCGGTCGCGTCACCGCGCTCGGCGGGGTTTCGCTCGATATCGAGGCTGGCGAACTCGTCGCCGTGATGGGACCGTCGGGCTCCGGCAAGTCGACCTTCATGAACCTGGTCGGCTGCCTCGACCGGCCGACCGGCGGCCATTACCGGCTCGACGACGTCGCGGTCGAGACGCTCTCCAGCGACGGGCTCGCCGCGCTCCGCAATCGCAAGCTCGGTTTCGTCTTCCAGCAGTTCAACCTGCTGCCGCGGGTCGACGCCTGCGCCAATGTCGAGCTGCCGATGGTCTATGCCGGGCTCGACGGCAAGACGCGGCGCGAGCGGGCGCTCGCTGCATTGGCTCGCGTAGGCCTCGCCGACCGCGCGCATCACCGCCCGATGCAGCTTTCCGGCGGCCAGCAGCAGCGAGTCGCCATCGCCCGGGCCCTGGTCAACCAGCCGCGCCTGCTCCTCGCCGACGAGCCAACCGGCGCACTCGACAGCCGCACCGCACTCGAGATCCTCGCCCTGTTCCAGGACCTCAATCGCGAGGGCGTCACCGTCGTGCTGGTGACGCATGATGCCGAGGTCGCCCGCCATGCCCGCCGGGTCGTGCGCTTCCGCGACGGCCATGTCATCGCCGATGTCAGCCAGGAGCCGGCCGATGCGCGCGCCGCGCTCGCCGCGCACGATACTCCGCTGCCGGAGGCCGCCGAATGAGCCTGCTGGAAGCCATCCGCTCCGCGCTCTCCGCCATCGGCGCCAACGCGCTGCGCTCGGCGCTGACCATGCTCGGCATCATCATCGGCGTCGCCGCCGTGATCGCCATGGTCGCGATCGGCTCGGGCGCCCGCGAGCGCGTCGACAGCCAGATCAAGTCGCTCGGCGCCAACCTCGCCATCATCCAGGCCGGCAATGTCACCCAAGGCGGCGTCCGCTTAGGCGCCGGTGCCTCCTCGACCCTGACCGACGAGGATGCGCGCGCCGTCGCGGCCGAGGTCGAGGACGTCGTCGCCTCCGCCTCGGTGATCACCACGCGCGCGCAGGCCGTCTACGCCGGCACCAACTGGTCGACGACGATCACCGCAACCGATCTCGATTTCTTCACCGCCCGCGAATGGGGGCTGGCCGAGGGCCGCCTGTTCGAGCCGGAGGAACTGCGCCGCGGCGAGATCGTCGCGATCATAGGCCAGACCGTGGCGAAGAACCTGTTCGGCGAGAGCGACCCGCTCGGCCAGATGTTCCGCATCCGCAACGTGCCCTTCAAGGTCATCGGCGTGATGGCGGGCAAGGGCCAGTCGGCGCTCGGCCAGGACCAGGACGACGTCATCTTCGTGCCGCTCGACACCGGCCGGCGCCGCATCATCGGCCGCAATTACGCCCGCGATCGCTCGGTCCAGACCATCATGGTCAAGTTCGCCAGCGAGGCAGCGATCAGCCCCGGCATCGAGCAGACGCGCGCCTTGCTGCGCCAGCGCCATCGCCTCGCAGAGGATCAGGAGGACGACTTCATCGTCCGCAACCTGACCGAGATCGCCAACACCGCGACCGCGGCGGCGAGTACTCTCTCCTGGCTGCTGGCAGCGGTCGCCGGCGTCTCGCTGCTGGTCGGCGGCATCGGCATCATGAACATCATGCTGGTCTCGGTGACCGAGCGCACTCGCGAGATCGGCCTGCGCCTCGCCGTCGGCGCCCGCCAGCGCGACGTGCTCTCGCAATTCCTGATCGAGGCGACGACGCTCGCCACCATCGGCGGCGCCGTCGGCATCGCGCTCGGCATCGGCGCCGCCACCGGGATCGCCCGCTTCGCCGGCTGGCCTTTCGTGATCTCGCCCGAAACGATCCTGGTCGCGGTCGGCGTCTCCGGCTTGATCGGCGTCTTCTTCGGCTTCTACCCGGCAAGGCAGGCCGCAAGGCTCGACCCGATCGAGGCGCTCAGGCGGGAGTAGGAGGCCCCTGATGCTGCTGACGGCTGGCACTGGAAGCGCACGCAACGCCGCACCGTCATTCCGGGGCAGCCCGCAGGGCTGAGCCCGGAACCCATGACCACGAGGATCGGGGCGCTTCGGCAACCGCGGCGACCATTCGGCCCTGTCGTGGGCATGGGTTCCGGGCTCGGCGCAGACGCGCCGCCCCGGAATGACGGTGAGGGACCGGCAACAGCTCCTGACGCCGCAATCTTCGTTAACCGTTGCGCTCTAGCGTCAGCGTGCTCGCCCGATCACCCGATGCAAGGCGCAGAGCCAGACGATGCCGCTCTCCGACGCCGAAGCCAGACGTCTCTACGACCAGGCTGCGCTGATGGCCGGCATCGGCGCCTGGGAATGCCGGCTCGCCGACACCCGATTGAGCTGGACCGACGGCATCTACGACCTCTTCGGCCTGCCGCGCGGCTCGGCGATCCACCGCCCTTCGATCGTCGACCTCTACTACGATGACTCGCGTGCCGAGATGGAGCGCCTCCGCGGCCGGCTGATCGCCTCCGGGCAAGGCTTCAGCATGGACGCACGGATCCGCACCGCCGCCGGCGCCGAGCGCTGGATGCGCCTCTCCGCCGCCGTCACGCACGAGCACGGCCGGCCGGTCCGCATCCACGGCGCCAAGCAGGACATCACCGGCGAGAAGGACATGTGGCTGGGCTTGCGCCGGCTCGCCTATAGCGATCCGCTGACCGGCCTCGCCAACCGCCGTGCCTTCGAGATGCAGCTCTCCGACCTGCGCCGCCACACCGGCGATAATTGCGCGCTCGGCGTCCTCGCCATCGTCGACCTCGACAACCTGAAGCCGATCAACGACCGCTTCGGCCATGCCGCGGGCGACGAGTGCCTGCGCCAGATCGCGATGCGGCTTGAGACCTCGCTGAGCGACGCCGCGATCATCGCCCGTATCGGCGGCGACGAATTCGGCCTCCTGCTCTGCTCGGCCGCCGGCCGACCCTATCTGCTTCACCGGCTGGAGCAGGCCCAGCAGGCGCTGGCGCGCCCGGTCGCCTGGCGTGACACCACCATCGCGGTCAGCGCCTCGATCGGCGCCACCATCCTGCGCCCCGGCCTCCTGCACGACCCGGAGCGGCGCTTCGCCGAAGCCGATTCGGCGCTCTATGTCGCCAAGGCCGCCGGCCGCAACTGCCTGCGCCTGTTCGGCGACCCGGTCGAGGTGGCGGGCGACGTGGCGATGGTCGGCGCTGGCGGGTTGCGCGCGGTCTGAGCTAGTAGCTTTGCTGGGTCGGAGCGTCGGTTTTCGACCCATTGCCGAACTTGCGAGCGGCTAGCAGATTGCGCGCACGAAAGCCTGACGCTTGGTTGGGTAGTTAGCGGTAAGGCCGATGTTCTTCGGTGGTAGCTCGAATACTAGCAGCCAGGACCTGCGGCAGCCCTCAAGCGTTTTACCAGCATAGCTGTTGCGGCAGGCATACAGTCGTGGCTGTCCGTCAACGTCTATCATCATTTCGCAAGAGAAATTCGCCGACTTTAGAGCCATAACAAAAGGCGGCGTAACGCCGGCCGGCTTACCACCCCATCGAAGTACAGGACTATTCGGGAGAACGTCAGCCAAGGCGCTCGTTTCGACCTGTTTACCCTTAATGTGCTCGATCGAAGACAGCACGTCTGCAATAGGCCCGCTTGGTGATTGCGGCCTGATGAGCCAAGGATTGCCGACTAGCAAGGCGGCACCCAACCCTGCGGCAAAGCTCCATAGCAACACGCGGCGATAGTTCATCGCAGGCACAAACCTTCCACCAAAGCCGCCTATGTTGTCGATTTCGAGTAAATGCCAGCGGAAAACGATTTTTCGGTTACTATTTTGTTCCGTAGGTTTTTCTTCAATCGGCTGCAGGTGATTGCGTAGAAGTCGACGCTCATGGTCCGCAATCGACCCTGAGCAGATATCACGGCTTGCCAACGCCACTCCGTCCTGTGACGCGCATCTGGCGCCGAACTCGCTGTCGCAAGCGCCGCAACCTTTCGGCAACCTTCTTTGGACCATCGTCCGCAAGCGGGCCGATTCGGCTGACGGCCCTGGTACCGCATCCAAAGTAGCCGCTCGACCCCAGCGTTCGCTGAACGCGAGCGAACAACTCCGTTCAGGTGCGGTTGCAACTGCGGCAGCCATGATCGCCCCCGGCAAATCAGGAGACCTTTCATGCGACATCTATTGATCGCCGCTGCCCTGCTCATCGGCTCTGCCACGGCGGTCAGCACTGCGTCCGCAACCGAGCTCAGCGGATCGCTTCCCTCGGCGACCGCGCAGCAGCTCGACAGGCTGCCGGCCGAGTTCACCGCCAGCGCTGCGAAGCTGCGCCGGATGCAGATCATCCAGGACAACCTCGATCGTCAGCGCTATGGCCGCGGTGGTGGTTATGGACGCGGCTATGGCGACGGTTACGGGCGCGGCTACGGACGCGGTTATGGCGGCGGCTACGGCGGCGGTTACGGTTACCGGCGCGGATATGGCGACGGCTATGGTCGCCCGCGCTACGATCGCTGGTGAGACAAAGCGGCCTCGCTGCGAAGCGGGGCCGCTCCACGCACACGGAGTGCGTGAGCAGAGGCTTGAGGGCTGAGGCGCCCTCGATCCTCGGAGCCGCAACTCCCCTCAAAAAATCGCCGCGGCCTTGTCGGAACCTTCTCCCATCGTTCGTCCTTGAAGCGACAGGCCAATCCCTGGCTTGATGACGCAGCAAGGAGCCCTGCGATGAAGATCATCCAGAACCTCTGGTTCGATAAGGACATGGAGGCGGCGATCAGCCTCTACACCTCGCTGATCCCCAACTCGGCGCTCGAATGGACCAGCGCCCTGCCGGCAGAATCGCCGAGCGGACCGGCCGGCAGCGTCAAGATCGCCTTCTTCACCATCGACGGCCAGCGCTACCAGGCCTTCGAGGCCTGGCGCTCCGACGCCTTCAACCACACCTTCTCGATCATGATCGAATGCGAGACCCAGGCCGAGATCGACCGGCTCTGGGAGGCGCTCGGCGAAGGCGGAAAATTCGAGCAGTGCGGCTGGCTCAAGGATCGCTGGGGCCTGTCCTGGCAGATCACGCCCAAGCGCCTCGGCGAGCTGGTCCGCGATCCCGACCGCGCCAAGGCCAAGCGCGTCGCCGAAGCGATGCTGAAGATGGTCAAGCTCGACATCGCCGAATTGGAAGCCGCAGCGAAGGGCTAAAGCCATTCCAGCGAAAGTGCGAAGCGGTTTCGCGTCCGGAATTGCGTCGGAGAAAACCTCAGGCAGCCTCGGCCGCCTGCCCCATCCGTTCCTTCAGGCGCTTGCCGACCGCAACGATCGCCTCGATCGCCGGCATCAGCTCGAAACCGAGTTCGGTCAGCCCGTACTCGGCCGAGGGCGGCGAATTCGGCACGACGCACCGCTCGACGACGCCCCTGCTTTCCAGGTCACGCAGCCGCTCGCTCAGCATCTTGGCCGAGATCAGCGGCATGTCATGGCGCAGCTCGCCGAAGCGGCGCGGCCCGGCGCTCAGATACCAGATCACATTCGGCGTCCAGGCCTTGCCGAGCACCTGCATGCAGGTGCCGACCGCGCAGGTCGGCGGCGGGTTCTTCGCGCGATTCTTTCGTAACTTCAAAGCCATGAGAAGAATTCTCCGGTTACCGCGAGGATACCGGAAAATTCAGTAACCACAAGTTATCCGGTATACAAAAGTTATCTCGCTCCCTACCCCTGAGCCGCCCGCCAACACGGAGACTGATCAGCATGAAACTCTATTACTCCCCCGGCGCCTGCTCGCTCTCGCCCCATATCGCCCTGCACGAGACAGGCCTGCCCTTTACGCTCGAGAAGGTCGACACCAAGACCAGGACGACCGAGACCGGCGCCGACTTCACCGCCGTCAATCCACGCGGCTATGTCCCGGCTCTGCAGCTCGACAGCGGCGAGGTGCTCACCGAGGGCGCTGCGATCGTCCAGTACATCGCCGACCTGAAGCCGGAGGCGGAGATCGCACCGAAAGCCGGCACGCTCGCCCGCGCGCGGTTGCAGGAAGAGCTGAACTTCATCGCGTCCGAGCTGCACAAGGGCTTCACGCCACTGTTCAACCAGGCCCTGAGCGACAGCGCCAGGAGCGAAGCCAAGGAGAGGGTCGCCCGCCGCCTCGGTGATGTCGAGAACAAGCTCGCCGACGGTCGCTCCTATCTGCTGGGCGAGCGCTTCAGCGTCGCCGATGGCTATCTCTTCGCGGTCGCGAACTGGGCAAAGCACACCGGCGTGGCGCTCGATCCCTGGCCGAAGCTTCGCGCCTTCATGACGCGCATGTCGGATCGGCCGACGGTCAAGCAGGCCATGCAGGCCGAAGGCCTGGTCTGACCGGAGCGCTGCGATGGATCCCCGTTATGCCGAACTCGTCGAGGTGCTGACGCGCTATTTCGACGGCCTCTACCACAGCGATGCCGGCAAGCTCGCCGGGGTCTTCCATCCGCAGGCGATCTACGCCTGCGCCAGCGAGGGCAGCCTCACGCATCTGACCATGGATGCCTACCTGCCCATGGTCGCAAAACGCCTCTCCCCGGCCAGCCGGGGAGAGGCGCGCCGCGACCGCATCCTCTCGATCGAGTTCGCCGGGCCGGTCACCGCCCTCGCCCGCGTCGAATGCGCCATCGGCGAAAAGCACTTCATCGACCTCCTGAGCTTCGTCAGGCTGGCTGGGCACTGGCGCCTGATCGCCAAGGTCTTCCATTTCGACCTTGACCAGGCGGCCGCCTGAACGGCTGAAAGCGCTCCCCGCCGGCAGGCCTTCCCGCCGGCGGCTAGGCACCGGCAGCGGCTCGCCAACCTTGTGACCCATAGTCACCGGGCTGTCGCACGACCTGCCTAGGACTCCGCTGGCCAGGTGGGGAAACCGGCACGGAGAAACGCGCGTGTCCATTGCGGGACGTGCGCGCTGATGCTCGCCGTGACGTCTCGACCCAGCCGCAGAAGCGACCGCGCCCCTTGTCGGAGTCGAGAGCATGCAAGTCGATATCTTCACGCAGGTGATCGTGCCTGTGATCGGTGGCCTGGGCATCTTCATGCTCGGCCTCGAATTCATGAGCAACGGCATCCAGAATCTCGCCGTCAACAAGATGCGGGCGCTGCTCGCCAAGATCGCCGGCACGCCGGTCAAGGGCGTCCTGGCCGGCACCTTCATCACCGGTATCATCCAGTCCTCGACCGCGATGACCGTGATGGTCGTCGGCCTCGTCAACGCCGGTGTGATCGGCCTGCGACCCGCGATCAGCGTGATCATGGGTGCCAATATCGGCACGACCCTCGGCAACGGCCTGATCGCGCTGCCGCTCGGACCGCTCGGCCTGCTGCTCGCCGGCATCTTCGCGCTGGTGCACATCTTCGCCAAGACCGAGAAGGTGAAGAATATCGCGCTCGCCTGCATGGGCTTCGCGCTGATCTTCTACGGCCTCAACCTGATGACCGGCGGCCTGCGCCCCCTGCGCTCGATGCCGGAGGTGATGGGCGTCATCTCCTCGCTCAAGGCCGACAGCTATCTCACTTTGCTCTATTGCGTGCTGATCGCTGCCGGCATCACCGCGATGATCCACTCCTCCTCGGCGACGATCGGCATCGTCATGGGCCTCGGCGCCGCCGGCATCCTCGACTGGAAGACCGCGGTCGCCTTCTCGCTCGGCGCCGACCTCGGCACCACGATCACCTCCTGGATGGCCTCGCTCAACCTGTCGAAGAACGCCAAGCGCGCGGCCTACGCCCATATCTCCTTCAACATCATCGGCGTCGCCATCACGATACCGCTCTTCTTCGTCTCGATGGACGTGCTCACCTGGGCGATGCAGTGGTTCGGCGGCGATCCGGGCGTGCCCGTCATCAAGGACGGCAAGGAGACCTTCCCGCTCATCCCTGTCGCGATCGGCCTCTACTCGACCTTCTTCAACATCTTCAACACCGTCTTGCTCTTCCCCTTCGTCGGCGTCTTCGAGCGTGTGCTGCTGAAGGTTGGCGCGTCGCATCTGGACGATATCGAGGATTACTCGCAGCCGCGCTTCCTCGCCAAGGCGACCGACCACGCCCATGCCGTTGCGAACATCCAGCAGGAGACCGGCCGCTATCTCCAGGCGGCGCAGCTCTTTCTCGACATCGCCCGCAACAAGCCGGACGCGCCGGAGAAGAGCGACGGACACTACGCCGCGATCGACGTGCTCAACCGCGACATCCGCGCCTACACCTCCGGCATGTTCACGTCGGAGATGCCCTATGCCCGCGCCGACCTCGTCGCGAGCCTGATCGAGGAAGAAGACTTCACTGCGAGCCTCGGCGAGACGCTCTACCAGATCGCCCGCCGCATCGAGCGCCAGCCCTTCGGCGCACCTGGCCGGGAGATCGTCGATGGCGTCATCGACCAGGTCGCCGAGGCGATGCGCGCCATCGTGCCGGCCGGGCAGGACGGGCCGCTCGTCTCCGCCGAAGCCGAGCCGCGGATCTCCGCCCTGACGGCTGTCCGCGAGCGCTGCCTGCGGCTCGGCGCCGAGCTGCCCTGGGTCGAGCGCGGCGCGATCCTGGCGCTGCTCGGCTCGGCCGAGCGCGCTTACTTCCTGATCGAGCGCATCGATGAGGAGCGTCGCTCGGTCTCGCGTGTCGTGCCGGTGACGGAAACCAGCAAGCAGACCCGCGAAGCCGGCGATTTCGGCACCGCCGCCGTGCCGGCCTGAGCAGGTCCAGAATAGATCGACAACGAGCGGGCCGCCTTCGGGCGGCCCGTTTGCCGTTTCTGCTCGTCCTTTTTCGTCATTGCGAGCGCAGCGAAGCGATCCAGGAGGGACTCTCGCTCGCCGGCGGGCAGAAGGGCTTTGCCGTGATGGCGCAGCGCTGCGGCGGGTGAGCAGCTTCGTTGGAGGCGCGGGATCCCCTCTCCTGGAAGGAGAGGGGTAGGGGTGAGGTGTTCGGACTGGAAACGTTCGCCTGAACCTGACCGCGCGGTGAGCTCTCACTGCACTGGCCACAAGGCCCGCCGTCTGGGAGAGGGTTCCCCGCGCCTGCTCCTTACAATCTGGCTGCAGCCGCTCGAAAGCCATGGCTCTTCGCGCCCCATGCGACCACGAACGTAGCGGCGAGAAGCGCGGCCAGTACCCACGGAAAAGGTGCGACGCCGAGTCCGCTCAGCAGCAATCCGCCGACGATGCCGCCCCCCGCGATGGCCAGATTCCATGTCGTGACCAGCATCGACTGCGCGACATCGGCCGCATTGCCGGCCGCCTTGGCCGACGCGGTCTGGAACAGTGTCCCCACCCCGCCGAATGCCAGCCCCCAGACGGCGACCGCGCCGTAGATCACCCCCGGCACCGTTCCGGCAATACCGAGCGCCAGGGCGGAGAAGCCGAACAACGCGACGCTCGCCAGAACCAGTTCGCGCAGCCAGCGATCGATCAGGACGCCTGTGATCCAGATGCCGAGCAGCGACGCAACGCCGAAAACCAGCAACACGACATCGGTCCGGTCCTTGATGCCGGCCGGCTCGAGGAAGGGAGCGATATAGGTGTAGAGGGTGTTGTGGGCCAGCACATAGGCGAAGACCACGAACAGGACCGGCCGCAGGCCCGGCAGCATGAACACCGTCTTCAGTCCGAATTCCTGCCCCCGCTTCTGGCCGGGAAAATCGGGCACCTTGGCCAGCACCCAGACGACGAGGAGCACCGTCAGCCCGCTCATCACGCCGAAGGTCCAGCGCCAGCCCAGGAGCGTGCCGAGGAACGTTCCCGTCGGAATGCCGAGCGAGAGGGCAAGCGGCGCCCCGACCATGGCGATGGCGATAGCGCGACCCTGCAGATAGTCGGGCACCATGCGCGCGGCATAACCCGCCGCCAGTGCCCAGAGCAGGCCCGCGCTCATGCCGGCGACGAAACGGGCAACCAACGTGACGGCATAGCTGTCGGAAACGGCCGTCACCGTATTGACGATCGCGAAACCGCCGATGGCGATCAGCAGCAGCGTGCGCCGCCGCCAGTTCTGCGTGGCGATCGTCAAGGGAATGGCGGAGACGAGCGAGCCAACCGCGTAGACGGTGACGAGCTGGCCGATCAGCGCCTCGGACTTTCCCAGGCTCTCAGCCATCTGTGGGAGTAGCCCCGACGGCAGGATTTCGGTCAGGAGCGTGATGAAGGCCGCCATGGCGAGCGCCAGCAGGCCCCCCAGCGGCAGCCTCGCATCGGCTGCACCAGTCGATAGCGTGTTCGTCGCGGATGTCATTGGCAGGGCGCTTTCAAAGATGTGTCGGCGCTTGAGGTAGTCGGTTCCCAATAAACGAAAAACAGGAGACAATTCACAACACTTTGGACATTTCTGTCATGCATGGGCGATCGCGATATGGACAGCCTCGGAGCCCTCTTCGCCTTCGTGCACGCGGCCGATGCCGGTGGTTTCACCGAAGCCGGCCGCAAGCTCGGCATCTCGGCATCGGCCGTCAGCAAGGCCGTGGCGCGTCTGGAGGGTCGGCTTGGCGCACGGCTGTTCCATCGTTCGACCCGCAGCGTCACGCTGACGCCGGAGGGCGCGATCTTCCTCGAACGCTGCCGGCGCATTCTCTGCGAATACGAGGCCGCCGAGCTGGAGCTGTCGCAGAGCCAAACGGCGCCGCAAGGCAAGCTGCGTGTCAGCCTGCCCTCGATGAGCATGATGCCGTTGGCGAAACTCGCCGCATTCAAACGACGTTACCCGGAGGTGGAGCTGGAGCTGGATGCCACCGACCGGGTGGTCGATGTGATCGGCGAGGGTTTCGATGTGGTGATCCGCACCGGAGAGCATGCCGATTCCAGGCTGATGACCCGCACGCTCGGCTATTTCCGCCGGCCGATTGTCGGTTCGCCGGACTATTTCCGCCAGATGGGAACTCCGGAAACGCCGGAGGATCTCGCCCGGCATTCCCGCCTCGTTTATCGCTACGCCTCCACGGGAAAGCTCGACCAATGGCCCTTGTCCAGGAATGGCGAGCCCGTGCAGATCGACATGCCGATCAGCGTGGTGACGAACGCGCTCGAAGCGCAGATCGGCCTCGCCGAAAGCGGGCTCGGCATCGCCTGTGTTCCCGACCTATCGGTCGTGGCGCAATTGCAGCGGGGCTCGCTCGTCACCGTCCTCGACAGCTATGTGGAGGTGCGGACGAAGCTCAGCCTGATGTGGCCTGCGAGCCGCTACGCCTCGCCCAAATTGCGAGCCTTTGTTGACTTTGCGGCCGAAGAGTTCCTGGCCGCATGACCCCGCCTTGGCGCGCTCGCAGCGAGGCGCCCTACTCCGCTGCCTCCGCATAGGCGCTCGGCTCGTAGTTCAGGATCGGCGAGAGCCAGCGCTCGACCTCGCGGATATCCATGCCCTTGCGGACCGCATAATCCTCGGCCTGGTCGCGCTCGACCTTGGCGACGCCGAAATAATAGGCGTCCGGATGCGAGAGATAGAGGCCGGAGACCGAGGAACCCGGCCACATCGCATAGCTCTCGGTCAGCTTGACGCCAACACGGCGCTCGGCCTGGAGCAGCTCGAACAGGGTCGCCTTCTCGGTATGGTCCGGCTGGGCCGGATAGCCCGGCGCCGGGCGGATGCCCTGGTATTCCTCGCGGATCAGGTCTTCGTTCGAGTAGGCCTCGTCTGGGGCATAGGCCCAGAACTCGGTGCGCACGCGCTGGTGCATGCGCTCGGCGAAGGCCTCGGCGATGCGGTCCGCCAGCGCCTTGACCATGATCGAGCGGTAATCGTCGTTGTCGCGCGCGAATTTCTCCGAGATGCGCTCCTCTTCCGCGCCCGAGGTCACCACGAAGGCGCCGACATAGTCCGGCCGCTCGATGCCCTCAGGCGCGACGAAGTCGGAGATGCACATGTTCGGCTTGCCGTCGCGCTTGGAGAGCTGCTGGCGCAGGCCGTGGAAGGTGGCGAGCGTCTCCTGCCGGCTCTCGCCGGTATAGAGGCGGATGTCGTCGCCGACCGCATTCGCGGGCCAGAAGCCGATCACCGCCTTCGGGTTGAACCAGCGCTCCTCGACGACCCGCTTCAGCATCGCCTGCGCATCGTCCCAGAGCTGGCGCGCGGCCTCGCCCTGCTTCTCGTCCTCGAGGATCGCCGGGTAGCGGCCCTTCAGCTCCCAGGTCTGGAAGAACGGTGTCCAGTCGATCAGCGGCACGAGCTCGGAGAGATCATAGGTCCGGAAGACGCGGGTGCCGAGGAAGGTTGGCTTCGGCGGCTGGTAGCCGGCCCAGTCCGGCTTGAAGGCGTTGGCGCGGGCCTTCGCCAGCGGCAGGCGCTGCTTGTCGGCCTCCGAGCGGCGATGCGCGGCGGCGACCTTCTCGTACTCGGCCTGGATGGCCTCGACATAGGCGGGTTTCTGGTCCTGCGAGAGCAGGCTGGAGACGACGCCGACAGCGCGCGAGGCATCGGTGACATAGACCGTCTGGCCCTGATTGTAGGCCGGATGGATCTTCACCGCCGTGTGGACGCGGCTCGTCGTCGCCCCGCCGATCAAGAGCGGGATGTCGAAGCCCTCGCGCTCCATCTCGGAGGCGACGGTGACCATCTCGTCGAGCGAGGGCGTGATCAGCCCGGAGAGGCCGATGATGTCGACCTTCTCCTTGCGGGCGGTGTCGAGGATCTTCTGCGTCGGCACCATCACGCCGAGGTCGATCACCTCGTAATTGTTGCACTGGAGCACGACGCCGACGATGTTCTTGCCGATGTCGTGGACATCGCCCTTCACCGTCGCCATCAGCACCTTGCCGGCGGCCGAGCGCTCGCCGCCGCCGTTGAGGCGCTTCTCCTCCTCCATGTACGGCATGAGATAGGCGACGGCCTGCTTCATCACGCGGGCCGACTTCACCACCTGCGGCAGGAACATCTTGCCGGCTCCGAACAGATCGCCGACGACGTTCATCCCGGCCATCAGGGGCCCCTCGATGACGTGGAGCGGCTTCTCGGCCTGCGCCCTCGCCTCTTCCGTATCGCGGTCGATGAACTCGGTGATGCCGTTGACCAGCGCGTGCTCCAGGCGCTTGTGCACATCGGCCTCGCGCCAGGCGAGGTCCTTGCCCGAGACCGCCTGCGAACCGTCGCCCTTGAAGCGCGGCGCGGCATCGAGCAGCCGTTCGGTCGAATCCTTGCGACGGTTGAGGACGACGTCCTCGCAGAGTTCGCGCAGTTCGGGATCGAGGTCATCATAGGAGCCGAGCTGGCCGGCATTCACGATGCCCATGTCCATCCCGACCTTGATGCAATGGTACAGGAAGACCGAATGCATGGCTTCGCGGACCTTCTCATTGCCGCGGAAGGAGAAGGACAGGTTCGAGACACCGCCGGAGATATGGGCGTGCGGCAGGGTCTCGCGGATCGTGCGGGTCGCGTTGATGAAGTCGTTGCCGTAGTTGTCGTGCTCCTCGATGCCGGTCGCCACCGCGAAGATGTTCGGATCGAAGATGATGTCCTCGGGCGGGAAGCCCGCCTGCTCGGTCAAGAGCTTGTAGGCGCGCGTGCAGATCTCGATCTTGCGCTGATAGGTGTCGGCCTGGCCGGTCTCGTCGAAGGCCATGACCACGACGGCGGCGCCGTATTGCCGGCAGATGCGGGCGTGCTCGAGGAAGGCCGCCTCGCCCTCCTTCATCGAGATCGAGTTGACGATCGGCTTGCCCTGGATCGTCTTGAGGCCCGCCTCGATGACATGGAACTTCGAGGAATCGACCATGATCGGCACGCGGCTGATGTCCGGCTCCGAGGCGATCAGGTTGCAGAACTCGGTCATCGCCTTCTCGGAATCGAGCAGGCCCTCGTCCATGTTGATGTCGATGACCTGTGCGCCGTTGGCGACCTGGTCGCGTGCCACGTCGAGCGCCGCGGCGAAGTCACCGGCGGTGACCAACTTGCGGAACTTCGCCGAGCCGGTGACGTTGGTGCGCTCGCCGATATTGACGAACGGAATGGTCTCGTCGAGCGTGAACGGCTCAAGCCCGGCGAGCCTGAGATAAGGCTTCGGCTCCGGCACGCCGCGCGGCGCCTTGCCGGCGACAGCCTCCGAGATCGCGCGGATATGGTCCGGCGTGGTGCCGCAGCAGCCGCCAACCATGTTGACGAAGCCGGCATCGGCGAACTCCGCCAGCATCTTGGCCGTCGCCTCAGGCCGCTCGTCATAGAGGCCGAACTCGTTGGGCAGGCCGGCATTCGGATAGGCGCAGACCAGGGTGCCGGCGACGCGCGACATGTCCTTGATATGGGCGCGCATCTCGCGGGCGCCGAGCGCGCAGTTGAGGCCGATCGTCAGCGGGTTTGCATGACGCACTGCGTTCCAGAACGCCTCGACCGTCTGGCCCGAGAGCGTGCGACCGGAGAGGTCGGTGATCGTGCCGGAGATCATCACCGGCAGCTTCAGGCTCTTCTCGCGAAAAACCTCCTGAATCGCGACGATCGCGGCCTTGGCGTTGAGCGTGTCGAAGATCGTCTCGATCAGCAGCAGCTCCGAGCCACCGTCGATCAGCCCGCGCACCTGCTCGGCATAGGCGTCGCGCACCTGGTCGAAGGTGACGGCGCGATAGCCGGGATTGTTGACGTCGGGCGAGATCGACAGCGTGCGGTTGGTCGGGCCGATCGCGCCGGCGACGAAGCGGCGCCGTCCATCCTCCTTGCGGGCGATCTCGGCGGCCTCGCGCGCGAGCCGGGCGCATTCGACGTTGAGCTCATAGACGATCGCCTCCATGCCGTAATCGGCCTGGGCGATCGAGGTGCCGGAGAAGGTGTTGGTCTCGACGATGTCGGCGCCGGCCCGGTAATAGGCGAGATGGATGTCGCGCAGCGCATCCGGCAGCGTCAGGGCGATCAGGTCGTTATTGCCCTTGAGGTCGTGGTTCCAGCCCTTGAAGCGCTCGCCGCGGAAATCGGCCTCGGTCAGCTTCAGGTTCTGGATCTGCGTCCCCATCGCGCCATCGAGGATGAGGATGCGCTCGGAAGCGGCCTGGCGCAGGGCGCGCTCGATCTCGGCGCCGTCGACGGGAGTGGGCTTGTAGTCGGACATCGTTACGCTTTCCAACCGGAAACGGGTCTGCTCAAAAATCAGCCCTCATCCTGAGGAGCGATCGCAGATCGCGTCTCGAAGGATGCTCCAGATGGTTCCGGAGCTTCCTGGACCATCCTTCGAGACGCCGCTACGCGGCTCCTCAGGATGAGGGCTCTTCAACTACTCCGCCGCCACCTGCTGCGCCTGCACCTTCTCCGGCTTCAGGCCGACGAGATGGCAGATCGCATAGACCAGGTCGGCCTTGTTCATCGTGTAGAAATGCAGATCCGAGACGCCGCGGTCGATCAGGTCGAGCACCTGCTCGGCACAGACGGCGGCGGCGACCAGCCGGCGTGTCGCCGCGTCGTCCTCGAGCCCTTCGAAGCGGTCGGCCAGCCATTGCGGTACGCTCGCCCCGGTCTTGCGGGCGAAATTCGCGGTCTGCTTGAAGTTCTGAACCGGCACGATGCCGGGCAGGATCGGGATCTCGATGCCCCTGGCGCGGACCTTGTCGAGATAGCGGAAATAGACGTCGTTATCGAAGAAGAACTGGCTGATCGCCCGCGTCGCTCCGGCATCGACCTTCTTCTTCAGCGCATCGATGTCGGCATCAAGCGAGGCCGCCTCCGGATGCTTCTCCGGATAGGCCGAAACCGTGACCTCGAAATCGCCGACCTTGCGGATGCCCGCGACGAGGTCGGAGGTCTGGTGATAGCCCTGCGGATGGGGCTCATAGGTGCTGCCAAGGCCGCCGGCCGGGTCGCCGCGCAGCGCCACGATATGACGGACGCCCGCCGCCCAATAGGCGCGGATGACCTCGTCGACCTCATCCGTGGTCGCAGAGACGCAGGTCAGATGCGCCGCCGGCTTCAGGCCGGTCTCGTCGACCATGCGCTTGACGGTGTTGTGGGTGCGTTCGCGGGTCGAGCCGCCGGCGCCATAGGTCACCGAGACGAAGGCTGGCCCGAGCGGCTCGAGCCGGCGCACGCTCTCCCACAGGCTGACCTCCATCTCCTCGTTCTTCGGCGGGAAGAACTCGAAGGAGACGCGCGGGCGGCGCGAGCCGTGGCGGCTGGGACGGAACGCGTTCATCACGCAACCTCACGATCGAACTGGCGAAGCGGGAAATCACCCTGGAGGCGCCGGTCGCGCCCGCGCCAGAGCATGACGCCAAGTTGGCCGCTCACGCCATCGGCGGCGGTGACCTCCTTGGCAAGATCGCAGTCGAGGCCCGCCTCGGCGAACCAGGCGGCGATCTCGTCCTTCTCGAAGCCGAGCCGGCGATGGGCGTGCTCGGTGCGCAGGAATTCCATCTCGTGCGGAGCGAAATCGACCAGGATCAAGCGCCCGCCGGGAGAGAGCAGCGCCGCCGCCTCGCGCAGCGCGCGCGCCGGGTCGTCGAGGAAATGCAGGACCTGGTGCACGATCACCAGGTCGAACGAGCCGCGCGCGAAGGGCAGCGCATAGATGTCGCCCTGCCGGAGCTCGACGCGCGACAGCCCGGCCTTCTCCAGATTGGCCCGCGCCACCGCCAGCATGGCGTGGCTGGCATCGACGCCGACGGCGCGCGCCGCCTTCGGCGCCAGTCGCTCGAGCATGCGCCCGGTACCGGTGCCGAGATCGAGCAGGGCCTGCATCGGCGTCTCGCCGACGGCGGCCTCGACAGCCGCTTCCACCGCCGCGTCCGGCACATGCAGCGAGCGGAGCTGGTCCCATTCACGCGCGACATTGGCGAAATAGGATTGCGCCGCCGCGGCCCGGCTCGCACGCACCGCGGTGAGGCGCTCACGATCGGCCGCCAGAACCGGGTCGGTGGGATCGAGATCGCGGGCGAGCGTCAGCGCGAGCGCACCGCCCGGCGTCGCATCGTCGAGCCGGAAGAAGGCGAAGGCGCCCTCGCGAGAGCGGCGCAGCAGCCCGGCCTCGGCCATCAGCTTGAGATGACGCGAGATGCGTGGCTGCGACTGGCCGAGAATGTCGGTGAGATCGGAGACCGAGAGCTCGCCTTCCGCCAGCAACGCCAGGATCCGCAGGCGCGTTTCCTCGCCCGCCGCGCGCAGGCAGGCCAGCAAGGTCGGCAGCGAATGATGGGAGGGGCGGGTCACCTGCGAGCACCTCGAAATTCTGTGAAAGATATAAAGATATCTTTATGTCAGACTCAGCGAGAATGCAAGCTCGCATCACCAGCCGACATCAACGGGGCATGGCCAAGAGGAGGAGCGCAGTCACTTGAAACCAACCGGACTTGCGGTAGAATGGTAGAAAATCTGGATAATTTCTAGAAAGAAGACCGCGATGAGTCTCAGCATCAAAGATCCCGAAGCCCATCGCCTCGCCCAGGCGATCTCTCATGCCACTGGCGAAAGCATGACCCGGGTTGTGACCGAAGCCTTGCGAGAGCGCTGGAACAAGATCGAACGGCAAAAGGGCCGCGCAAGCGTCGAGGAGCTTCTGCTGATTGCCGAACGCGCCGCTGCCAACGTGAAACGCCCATATGCCGACCATGCGGAGCTGCTTTATGACGAAAGCGGTATCCCGAAATGATCATCGATACATCGGCGCTCGTCGCGATCCTGTATCGCGAGCCCGAAGCCGAAGCCTTCGTCAAGCGCATCCACGCGGCCGAAACGAGCCGGATCAGCGTTGCGAATTATGTGGAGCTGTCGATGGTCATCGAACATCAGCTCGGCCCCGAGGGAATGCGCCAAGCCGAAGCGTTCTTCCGGCGTGCCGGGATCATCATCGAGCCGGTGTCCGTGGAGCACGGTGATCTGGCGCGTCAGGCTTTCCTCGATTTCGGCAAGGGTCGCCACCAGGCGGGGCTGAACTTCGGCGATTGTTTCGCCTATGCCCTCGCGAAAGCCTATGGAGAGCCCCTGCTCTTCAAGGGCAACGATTTCTCGCAAACCGACATTCAGGCGGCGTAACGATCCGCTTCGGATCAAGACCGCGCAGCCGCCCGCATCGCCTCGCGCAGCACGGTGAAAATCCTGGGATCGGCGGCCTGCGCCACGTTGAAGCGCATGAAATGCCGGGCCGTCCGCGACAGGCTGAAGGCGTTGCCCGGCGCGAGCACGACCCCCTCGCCGAGCGCATGCCGGGCGATCTCGGCGCCGTCGAGCTCGCCGGGCAAACGGCACCACAGGAACAGCCCACCGCGCGGCGTCAGCCAGGGCTCGATGCCAAGCTCGGCGAGCCGGCCCCGCGTCTCTGCCATGGCCCGCCCCAGGCGTTGTCGCAGCGCCTCGACATGCCGGCGATAGCTGCCGTCCTTCAAGAGGTCGAGCACCAGTTCGGCCGCGAGCCGCCCGCCGCCGAAGGAGAGCGCGACCTTGAGGTCGATCAGCCCCTCGACCCAGTCGCGCCGTGCCGCGATGTAGCCGCATCGGACCGAAGCCGACAGCGTCTTGGAGAAGCTGCCGATCTGGATCACCCGCTCCAGACCGTCGAGCCCGGCGAGCCGCGGCGCCGCCTCCGGCTCGAGATCACCGAAGATGTCGTCCTCGACGATGGTCAGCCCAGCCTGCTCCGCGAGCTTGAGCAGGCGATGCGCGGTCGCGGCCGAGAGCGTCGCGCCGGTCGGGTTGTGCAGGGCGCAGTTGGTGACATAGAGCCGCGGCCGGTGCTCAGTCAGCGCCTGCGCGAACAGGGCAAGGTCAGGCCCCGACGGCGTATAGGGCACGCTGACGATCTTCGCACGGTGCGCCCGCAACAGCGCATTGAAATTGAAATAGCAGGGATCGTCGACCAGCACCGTGTCGCCGGGCTCGAGCAGGAAGCGGCAGACGAGGTCGATCGCCTGCGTGCCGGACTCGGTCAGGACGATCTGATCCGGCGCGGCCTCGACGCCGCGTTCGGCCAGGCGATGGGCGAGCAGGTGGCGCAGTGCCGGCAAGCCGAGTGGCGTGCCGTATTCGGCTAATGTCCCGGCCTCGGCCCGGCTGAGCCGGCGCAACGCCTGGCGGATCGAGGCTTCCGGCATCCAGTCAGGCGGCAGCCAGCCACAGCCTGGCCTGAGGCTGCCGACACCGGCATCGAGCGATTGCCTGGAGATCCAGAGCGGATCGACGGCCCGATCGAGCTTTGGTGCGACATCGGCGAGCGAGAGCGGTGGCAGGCGCCGGACATAGAAGCCGGAGCCGCGCCTGGCCTGGATCGCTCCCTCCGCAGCCAGCCGCTCATAGGCCTCGACCACGGTCGATTTCGACACGCCCATGCTCTCGGCAAGACCGCGGATCGAGGGCAGCTTCGCCCCCGGCGCCAGCGTTCGCCCGGCGATCCGCTGCCGGATCGTCGCCATGACGCGCCCGACGAGGGTGTCGCCAGGCGCCGCGGAATCGGCGGAACCCATAATCTGTCCTGCTTCCAGCATCAGCACAGTTTGGCCGAACTGTACCGGACTGTCTCTGGAAATTTGTAAGTCTGCGCCGCATGCAGAACGGCGAAAGAGTCTGCCTGCCCTTCCACAGCCCTCATCCTGAGGAGCGATCGCAGATCGCGTCTCGAAGGATGCTCCAACTGGTTCCCGAACCTCCTGGATCATCCTTCGAGACGGCCGCCATGCGGCCTCCTCAGGATGAGGGCTGGAGGTGTCGGCCGGCCTCAGGAGGTATCATGGACCGGACTGCGAACGGCCTGCTCAACGGCTTCATCGGCGTCGTCATCTTCAGCGGCTCGCTGCCGGCGACCCGCGTCGCCGTCGCCGATTTCGATCCGGTCTTCCTCACCGTCGCACGCGCCGCCATTGCCGGCCTGCTCGGGCTCGCGCTCCTGCTGGCACTGCGGCAGAAGCGGCCTGCACCGGCCGACCTCCTGCCGCTCGCCGTGGTCGCGCTCTGCGTCGTCGTCGGCTTTCCGCTGCTGACCGCGCTGGCGCTGAAGCACGTCACCTCCGCCCATTCGATCGTCTTCATCGGCCTCCTGCCGCTGGCGACCGCGATCTTCGGCGTGCTGCGCGGTGGCGAGCGGCCGCGCCCGGCCTTCTGGCTCTTCGCCATCCTCGGCAGCTTCTGTGTCGTCGGCTTCGCCTGGACGCAAGGGATCGCCGCCTCCCCGATCGGCGACCTCCTGATGCTCGCCGCGGTCATCATCTGCGGTCTCGGCTATGCCGAGGGTGGGCGGCTGTCGCGCCATCTCGGCGGCTGGCAGGTGATCTCCTGGGCGCTGGTGCTGTCGCTGCCGATCATGGCCGGCCTGACGCTGCTGACCTTGCCGGCCTCGTTCGCAGAGGCCGGCGGCCCCGCCTGGCTCGGCCTGGCCTATGTCTCGCTGTTCAGCATGCTGATCGGCTTCGTCTTCTGGTATCGCGGCCTCGCCCAGGGCGGCATCGCCGCGGTCGGACAGCTGCAATTGCTGCAGCCCTTCTTCGGCCTGGCGCTGGCCGGACTGCTGCTTGGCGAGGCGGTCGGCTGGCAGATGGTCGCGACCTCGGCCGCCGTCGTCCTCTGCGTCGCGGGCGCAAGGCGCTACGCGCGGTAGATCGGGCGGCCGCAGAAGCCAAAATCGAGGGCAGCCGCGCGCCTTGTCACGAACGCATGGCCGCCGTGCCGGTCAGGGCCGGTTGTCAATCTGGCGACGAGCCTGTCGGCTTTGAGCGCAGTCTTCACTGCCGCAGGCGCAGCCTTCGTCACCTCTATCAAGCCCGCAGCCGCCTCAGAGCAGCTTCAGGTCGCCTGCAGCGGTCTTGCCGCGCTCGGTCTTCAGGTCGAAGGAGAGCTTCTGTCCCTCGGTCAGGGACATCAGGCCCGCTTCCTTGACGGCCGTGATGTGCACGAACACATCCTTGCCGCCATCAGCAGGTTGAATGAAGCCGTAGCCCTTCTCGGTATTGAACCATTTAACGGTTCCGGTCGCCATCGCCGCATCCCTTGGAGCATCCGTGGTCGCAACGGAGCCCCTCGGCAACGACGTCGAAAAGGCCCCGCGCAGCAAGGATTGACCGAAAACGCAAGCTTGTCGAGATGAAAGCAACGGTGGGTGCCGTAACGTCGGGTCAAGGCTTCGTCAGTTCGAACTGCGTCTTGGCCACAGCCAGCGAGGAACCACCGAGATAAACCTCGATCGTGCCGGGGTCGAGCTGGTAGCGGCCGGCATCGTCATGGCCGCCGAGAGCCCTGCCCTCCAGCCGGAACGTGACCGTTTTCGTCTCCCCGGCCTTGAGCGCGATCTTGTCGAAGCCCTTGAGCAGGCGCAGCGGGCGGGAGCGCTCGGCCACCGGCTGGCGGATATAAAGCTGTACGACTTCCTGGCCGTCGCGATCACCCTGATTGGTCACGTCGACGGCGACCTCGGTCGCGCCATTGAACGGCACCCGGGCATTCATCACCCGCGGATTGGCATAGGCGAAGCGGCTATAGGACAGCCCGAAGCCGAACGGGTAGAGCGCCTCGTTGGCCTCATCCATGTAGATCGACTCGTAGCGCTGGCGGATCTTCTGCGGCCGGCCGGTCGGCAGCTGGTCGTAATAAACCGGGATCTGCCCGACCGAGCGCGGGAAGCTCATCGGCGTGCGCCCCGCCGGGTTGACCTTGCCGGCCAGCACCTCGGCGATCGCGGCGCGCCCCTCGGTGCCGCCATGGAAGGTCTGCACGATCGCGGCGACGTGGCTGTCGGCCCAGGTCAGGACCAGCGGCCGCGCCGTCGCCAGCACCAGCACCACCGGCTTGCCGGTCGCGACCAGCGCCTCGAGCAGCGCCTGCTGCACACCCGGCAGCCCGAGATCGGTGCGCGAGGCGCCCTCGCCCATGAACTCGCAATCCTCACCGAGCATGGCGACGACGAGGTCGGCGGCCGCGGCCGCCTTCACGGCAGCGTCCTTGTCCTTGAACTCGGTGCCGCAGGCCTTGGCGAAGGCGGGCTCGTAGGCGACCGTGACATCTGAGGGCAACTGCTCGCGCAGCGCCTCGGGCAGCGGCTGGACGACGCGGCGCCCCAAACCGGCCGGATCGGTCCAGACCCGCTCGTCCTCGGGCACCGCCATGGCGCCGATCACCGCGACGGATTTGACCGCCGGTGCGATCGGCAGCGTCTGCTTGTCGTTCCTGAGCAGGATCACGCCCTCGCGCGCCGCCTGCCGCGCGACCTTGCGCGCCTCTTCGGTCTGCATCAGCGAAGGCGCCGCGGCGACATCGACATCCTGCCTCTCGAACAGGCCGAGATGGAATTTGACCCGCAGCACGCGCCGCACCGCCTCGTCGAGCGCCTTCATCGGCACGCGCCCGGCCTTCACCTCGCCCGCGAGGTGCTTGTGGTAGACGTCGCCCATCATGTCCATGTCGATGCCGGCGAGCAGCGCCTTGCGCGCCGCCTCGGCATCGTCCTTGGCGATGCCATGCAGGCGCAGTTCGGTGATCGAGCCGAAATCCGAGGTGACGAAGCCGCGAAAGCCCCATTGCCCGCGCAGCAGGTCGGTCAGCATGCCGCGATGAGCGGTCGTCGGCATGCCATTCAGCGCGTTGAACGCCGCCATCGCCGTCATCGCCCCGGTGTCGAAGGCGGCCTTGAACGGCGGCAGGAAGAGATCGTGCAGCTGGCTCGTCGGGATCCAGGTCGAGTTGTAGTCGCGCCCACCTTCGGCGGCGCCATAGCCGACGAAGTGCTTCACCGTCGCGGCCACCCCGCCGCGCTGGTAGCCCCGGGTGCGCGCCGCCGCGATCACGCTGGCGAGATAGGCGTCTTCGCCGGCACCCTCCAGCACGCGGCCCCAGCGCGGATCGCGCGAGATGTCGACCATCGGCGCGAAGGTCCAGTTGACGCCGGCGGCGCGCGCCTCGCGCCCGGTCCAGTAGGCCGCCTGCTCGATCAGTTGCGGATTCCAGCTCGACGCCTGGCCAAGCGGCAGCGGAAAATAGGTCGAGAAGCCGTGGACGGCGTCGAGCCCGATGATCAGCGGGATCTTCAGGCGCGACTGCCTGACGGCCTCCTGGACCTGCCGGACCTCCTGCGGCACGACGAAGTTCATCACGGCGCCCATGCGGCCGGCCTTGACCTGCTCGATATCGAAGCCTTCGCCACGCCCGGAGAGATGGAGCTGGCCGACCTTCTCCTCCAGCGTCATCCTGCCGATCAGCGCGGTGATCTTGCGCTCGATCTCGGTGGCCTCGCGGCCCTGCTTCCAGCCGACGCCCTGCTGCTGCGCATGGGCGAAGGTCGCAAGGCCGCAGAACAGGAATGCAGCGACGAGCCGCAGAAGCATGATTGAGGTCTCGCTGAGCAGACGGAGGGTAGAAGCGGCCCTACAGGATCGGGCCGCCGGGCTCAACCGCTGCCATCGCCGCATTGCGATGAACAAGGTCTGAAGCGACGCCGGAATGCCAGGGCGCGCAGCAGGGCAATCGCTCGAAGATGTGCACGGCTCGCTGGGGAGCCGCGACCTGTTCTCTCCCCCCTTGTGGGGGAGAGCTAGAGAGGGGGGTATGCCACCCTCGACTTACGCCGAGCTCGGCGCAGCAGGGACTGCGGGTGCGATACCCCCCTCCCAACCCTCCCCCACAAGGGGGGAGGGCTCCCGCTAGCTACAGGCGAGAGTGATACTGCCGTTCAAACGATCGCCCTCGGGCGCATGGCCTCCCCGGTTGCCTCCCGTCCCGTTCCATGCGACCGAGCGAACGGAGAAAACGCGGGATTTGGCGAGCATGGCCCAGCTTCTGACCATCGAGGATTTGCGCCTTCTGGCGAAGCGCCGCGTGCCGCGCATGTTCTATGATTACGCCGATTCCGGCGCCTGGACCGAGAGCACCTACCGCGCCAACGAGGCCGACTTCGCCGGGATCAAGCTGCGCCAGCGCGTCGCCGTCGACATGACCAATCGCACTCTGGCCTCGACCATGATCGGCGAGCAGGTCTCGATGCCGGTGGCGCTTGCGCCGACCGGCATCGCCGGCATGCAGCACGCCGATGGCGAGATCCTCGCCGCCAGGGCTGCCGCCAAGGCCGGCGTGCCCTTCACGCTTTCGACCATGAGCGTCTGCTCGATCGAGGACGTCGCCGAGAACACCGACAAGCCGTTCTGGTTCCAGCTCTATGTGATGCGCGACCGCGCCTTCATCGAGCGCCTGATCGACCGCGCCAAGGCGGCCGGCTGCTCGGCATTAATGCTGACGCTCGACCTGCAGATCCTCGGCCAGCGCCACAAGGACATCCGCAACGGCCTCTCCGCTCCGCCGAAGCCGACACTCGCCAACCTGATCAACCTCGCCTTGAAGCCGCGCTGGTGCCTGGGCATGCTCGGCACCAGGCGGCGCAGCTTCGGCAACATCGTCGGCCACGCCAGCGGCGTCGGCGACATGACCTCGCTCTCGGCCTGGACGGCCGAGCAGTTCGACCCGACGCTGAGCTGGGACGACGTCAAGTGGATCAAGGACCGCTGGGGCGGCAAGCTGATCCTGAAGGGCATCCTCGACGCCGAGGATGCCGAGCTCGCGGCAGGGAGCGGCGCCGATGCGCTGATCGTCTCCAACCATGGCGGGCGCCAGCTCGACGGCGCGGTGTCCTCGATCGCAGCCCTGCCCGGCATCGTCGAGCAGGTCGGAGGGCGCATGGAGGTCTGGATGGATGGCGGCATCCGCTCCGGCCAGGATGTGCTCAAGGCGGTGGCGCTCGGCGCCCGCGGCGTGCTGATCGGCCGCCCCTTCCTCTATGGGCTCGGCGCCATGGGCGAGGAGGGCGTCAGGCTCGCGCTCGAGATCATCCGCAAGGAGATGGACATCACCATGGCCCTCTGCGGCAAGCGCGACATCCAGGATGTCGACGGCAACATCCTGGTCAAGGGCAAGGCCTGACAACCCGTTTGGAAACTCCCCATAGCCCTCATCCTGAGGAGCCATTCCATCTGGAATGGCGTCTCGAAGGATGCTCCAGGAGGCTCCGGAACCAGCTGGAGCATCCTTCGAGACGGCCCTGCGGGCCTCCTCAGGATGAGGGCTCGGAGTTTCCGAACAGTCGCTGAGGCCCTTGCGCTCAGGGCTCCTCCTCCAAGGCGAGAACGGCGAAGCTGGCGAGCCAGTGCTCGCCCATATAGTCGCCGGCGATATGCGGGATTCCGGCGGCGAGGTGCTCTGCCGCAGCGGTCTTTGCGACCGCCCGGCGAGCATCGCCCTCCGGCAGCGCGCCGGCCAGCGCCCGCCAGCACCAGGCGCGGCTGAGGTTCAGCCCGTCGAGATGCGCGATCTTGCCGTCGCTGCGGTCGGAGACAGTCGCGGGCCGGAACAGCGTCGCCGGCTCCTGGCGCTCCAGCCTCGGCAGGAAGCGGTCGAGCCAGGGCAGGAACGCCTCGGGCGCCAGCAGGCGGCGCATGCATTCGGCCTCGATCAGAGCCGAGGACTGGAAGTCGTCGCCGCTCGGCTCGCCCCAGGCCGGGCAATCGACATCGGCGCCATACCAGCGCAGCGCCGTGTCGCGCAGCAGAGCGGCGAGGTCGTCATCCGCCGTCGCGGTCGCGTAGTCCGCCGCCATGCGCAGGCCGAAGGCGGTGTTGAAATGCGTCCCGACCCGCACCGGATAGGTCGCGAGCGGCAGGAAGTCGCGGAAGCGTTGCGCGAAGACCTCGGCCAGCGGCGCGCAGACGTCAGACCAGCGCTTGTCGTCGAGCAAGCTCAGTTCCGCCGCCAGCTTCAGCAGCCAGCCCCAGCCATAGGGGCGCTTGAAGCCGCGCGCGGTGGGAGCCGCGAGATAAGCGCATTCGACCGCGACCTTCTCGGGCGTGAATTGCGCGTCGAACAGCGCGCGGATATCGGCAGCCGCCTCGGACCCGGGGTAGCGCCGCAGCAATCGCGCCAGCATCCAGTAGCTGTGGACGCAGGAATGCCAGTCATAGCTGCCATAGAAGATCGGGTGCAGCTCACGCGGGGTCAGCGCATCCTGCGGCCCCGCCAGCGTATGATCCGGCTTGTTGGGATATTCGCGCCCGACATGCCCGAGCGCGATGCGGGCGAAACGGAGCGCGAGCTCTTCCGTCAAACGGGCTGCGGTCATGTTGGCTTCCTTGTTCTGGCGTAGCTGATTAGCAGGCCGATCAGGCGTGGGGTGAGATAGATCGGCAATTGCGTCGCCGCGAAGAACAGCACCATGCGCGGCGAGGCCGCGGCGCCGAGCGCCGACCAGACCAGCCCGACATTGCGGTTGCCGAGAATGAGGCCGACGGTCAGCCGCTCGGCAAGCGTGCCCGGCAACAGGAAGGCGCCGGCGCCCTGCAGGCCGAGATTGCCGGCGAAGGCCAGCGCGAGGCAGAGCAGCGCGCCCTGCCAGTCCGCTTCGATCTGCGCGCGTACGCCTGCCATGGTGGCGACGACGAAGACGAGCAGCGCCGCAACCACGATCCTGTCGACAGCCCCGCCATGGCTCCTCAGCAATGGCGCCGCAAAGCGCCGCAGCAGCAAGGCGACGCCCTCCGCGCCACCGACCAGCAGGGCCAGGCGCAAGGCGAGATCGAAGGCGCTGAACCCGATCCCGCCGAACCAGCCGGCCAGAAGCGGCACGGTGATCGGCGCGAGCGCCATGCAGAGCAGCGTCACCGCGAGCGGAACCGTACCGTCGAGTCCGAGCATCCGCGCCACTGCCGCCGTTCCGCTCGATGGCGGGGCGGCGGTCGCCAGCACGAGCGCGAGCGCAAGCTCGGCACCGAGGCCGAGACGATGGGCGATCAGGCCGATCAGGACCGGGCAAGCGACCATGACGATGACGGGGAGCACCAGCGAGAGCGCCGGGCGACCGAGCACGGCGATGACCGCCTGGCCATCGGTCCGCAGCAGCGTTCCGAGCACGATGGTGAAGATCATCACCGGCATCGACGGCCGGGCCAGCTCCGCCAACGCAGGAAAGGCCAGGCCGACAAGGACGCCGAGCGCCAGGATCGTCGGCCCGCGCGGGATGAGGCGCGACAGTGAAGCTCGCATGCGCCTCGTCCGGTCGTTTCAAGCGCGCTTCTTTCAGCAGCTCGCACGGCATTGTGGAAATCGATTTTTACTATCGGTATTATTGTTCAAATGAATTTGGCTGCCGTCGACCTCAACCTTCTCGTCGCCTTCGAGGCGCTCATGGAAGAGCGCAACGTCACCCGCGCCGGCCGGCGCATCGGGCTGGCGCAGCCCTCGATGAGCAGTGCGCTGACGCGCCTGCGCGCTCTGTTCGGCGATGAGCTCTTCATTCGCACCGCCGCCGGCATGCAGCCGACCGCTAGGGCGCTGGCGCTGGCCCGGCCGATCGGCGAGGCGCTGAGCCAGATCAGGGAGACGCTCGCGCCGGATACAGGCTTCGAGCCGGCGACGGCGCGCCGCCGCATGACCATCGCCGTCACCGACTACGGCGACCTCGTCGTCGTGCCGGCGCTGGTCAGCTTGTTGCGGCAGGAGGCGCCGGGCATCGACCTCGTCGTCCGGCCGATCGCCGACCCTGCCGCCAGCCTCGCCGCACTCGAGCGCGGCGATGTCGATGCCCTCATCGGCGGCCATCTTCCGGAGTCGGCGCGCACCGTACGGCACAGGCTGTTCGAGGAGGATTTCGTCTGCATTCGGGACGAGGACCGCGCCGCGGAAGGAGCACCGCTCACGGCCGATGACTATGTCCGGCTGCCGCATGCGCTGTTCTCCTCCGCCGGTGGCGACGGATCGCCCGGCGTGGTCGACGCCGTCCTCGCCATGGAGGGCCGCAAGCGCCGGATCGCGGTCACGCTCGCGCATGTCGTGGCCGTGCCCTTCGCCGTGGCCGGCACCGATCTCGTCGCGACCATGGCGAGGCGTGTCGCCACGCGCTTCGCCACGATCGCCGGCGTGACGCTCGTGCCGCTGCCCTATGAGGTGCCAGCCTTCGCGATCGACCTGCTGCATAGCCGCCGCGCCACGACCGATCCGGCCCTGACCTGGTTCCTGGCGACGATAGAGCGGGTCGGGCGCTCGCTTTGAGAAAACCAGCGCGGGCAGCCTTGACTCTCAGGGCCACCGCATCCAGATAAATGAGCAATCACTCACTCATTCTGATTGAAGCAATCCGTGGCCCGCCCTCTCAGCGAAGCGAAGCGTGAAGCGATCCTGGCCGCCGCCTGCAAGCTCGTGGCGGAGCTCGGGACCGGTGCGCCGACCGCGAAGATCGCCAGGGAGGCCGGGCTCGCCGAAGGCACGCTCTTCACCTATTTCGCCAACAAGGACGAGCTGCTCAACCAGCTCTATCTCGACCTGAAGACTGACTTCGCCAAGCTCACCGTGGCCTCCTATCCCGCCAATGGCAGCGTGCGTGACCGCTTCGAGCACTTCTGGAACGGCTTCATCGACTGGGGCGCGAAGTATCCCGCCAAGCGCAAGGCCTTGCGGCAGCTCGCCGTCTCCGACCGGATAACCCAGGAAACCCGCAGCAAAGCCGCCACGGCTTTTGCGGAGATCAGCGCGATGTTCGAGCAGGGCCACCAGGACGGCATACTCAAGAACCAGCCGCAGAGCTTCATCGGCGCGGTTCTGGATGCCATGGGCACGATGACGCTCGACCTGATCGCGCAGGAGCCCAGCCGGCACGAGCACTATAGGAAGACCGGCTTTTCGGTCTTCTGGGACGGCATCTCCGCCTGAAACCTATCAAGGAAGGACCGCTCGGGCCCATTTATTCACTTAAATGAGCAAGTACTCACTCACAATATCGAGAGGACATCTCATGACCAAGACCTGGCTGATCACCGGCGCCTCCCGCGGCCTCGGCCGCGCCATCACCGAGGCGGCCCTCGCCGCTGGCGACAACGTCGTCGCGACCGCCCGCGACCCCGGCCGCCTCGCCGATCTCGAGGCCCGATACCCCGACACGTTGCTCTCCTTCGCGCTCGACGTCACCGACATGGCGGCCGCGAACGTGGCCGTGACCGTCACGGTCGACACCTTCGGCCGGCTCGACGTGCTCGTGAACAATGCCGGCTACGGCCACGCCGTCGCCTTCGAGCAGGCCAGCGAGGAAAGCTTCCGCGCCCAGATCGAGACCAATTTCTACGGCGTCGTGAACCTCACCCGCGCCGCGCTGCCGGCGCTGCGAGCCCAGCGCGCCGGCCATATCATCAACATCTCCTCGGTCGGCGGGCGCACCGGCACGCCCGGTCTCAGCGCCTACCAGTCGGCGAAATGGGCGGTCGGCGGCTTCACCGAGGTGATCGCCAAGGAGGTCGCGCCGCTCGGCATCAGCATCGTCTCGGTCGAGCCCGGCGGCATGCGCACCGGCTGGGGCGAGATTGCCCGCGGCAACGCCCCGGCGGTGATGCCGGATTACCAGCCCAGCGTCGGCGCCGTACTCGACCTACTGAAGGCCTATGTCGGTAACGAGATCGGCGATCCCGAAAAGATCGCCGGGATCGTCCTCGACCTCAGCCGGCGCGAGAGCCTGCCGGCCCATCTCGTCCTCGGCAGCGACGCGCTCTTCGTCCTCGCCCAGGCGGAGGCGCAGCGGCAGAGAGAGGCGGCGGAATGGGCGGAGGTCAGCCGCTCCTCGGATTTCGCCGGCACCGACCTCCAAGCCCTGCAGAAGCTGCTCGGCGGGGAGGCGCGCCCGTGAGTTGACCGGGCGCAGCGCCGGTTACGCCTTGAGGATCGCCACCCCGTATTCGCCGAGCGCGCCATCGGCGGTCACGAGTGTCGCGCCGCGCCGCATCGCCTGCGCCACGATCATCCGGTCGAACGGGTCGCTGTGGACAGGCGGCAGGCTGGCGGCCGCGAGGGCGTCGTCGCGGTCGATACTGATGACCTCGACAAAGTGCTCCTCGAGCATCTCCCATCGGAATGCACCGAGATCGAGCCGCCCCGCCATGCGCTTGATCTCAAGTTCCCAGACGGACGCCACGCTGACACAGACATCGTCGGCGTTGTCGATCATCACGCGGGCGTCGGCCCGAAGGCGATCGGACGTGGCCTCGCTCCACCAGAGCAGGACGTGGCTGTCGAGAAGCAGCCTCATTGATCCCGCTTGAGCAGGCCAAGCAGATGATCGTCCCGACTATCGCTTCCTTCGAAAAGGTCGGCGAGTTCATCGTCCGGTTTCCACCAGTCAGGGTCGATCTCGACAATCTGCCCCTTCAGGAAACCGCCTTGCCGCTTTGGTTTCGTCCGTGTTTCAGCCTCGACCTGAACCAGCCTGACCGCCGGCACGCCGTTGCGCGCGATCACGACCTCCTCGCCCCGCAACGCCTGCTCGATCAGGCGCGACAGGTTGGTCTTGGCCTCATGAACGTTGACGACGGTCATCGGCGCCTCCACGGCGGGTCGCAAGATTAGCTAGGCTAGCTAACACAAAACCCGCCGAAAAGCGAGGCAGCTTAGAGACGGATCCGATCAGATTGGATCAATCTGATCGGATCCGGCTCTCACTTTGAGATAGAGACCGTTTTGTCCGATCAGCTTGCGGGGCAAGCTGATCGGAACGGGCTCTAGCGCGTGAACTTCTTGTACTGGATGCGCTTCGGGATGGTGGAATCGATGCCCAGTCGGCGCTGCTTGTCTTCCTCGTAATCCTGGAAGTTGCCCTCGAACCACTCGACATGGCTGTCGCCCTCGAAGGCGAGGATGTGGGTCGCGATGCGGTCGAGGAACCAGCGATCGTGGCTGATGATCACGGCGCAGCCAGCATAGTCCTCCAGCGCCTCTTCGAGCGCCCGCAGCGTATCGACGTCGAGGTCGTTGGTCGGCTCGTCGAGCAGCAGGACGTTGGCGCCTGATTTCAGCATCTTGGCGAGGTGGACGCGGTTACGCTCGCCACCCGAGAGCGAGCCGACCTTCTTCTGCTGGTCGCCGCCCTTGAAGTTGAAGGCCGAGCAATAAGCCCTTGAATTGATTTCTTTCTTGCCGAGATAGATGATGTCGTTGCCGCCCGAGATCTCCTCCCAGACATTCTTCTTGTCGTCGAGCGAGTCGCGACTCTGGTCGACATAGCCGAGCTGGACGCTCTCGCCGATCTTGATCGTGCCGGCATCGGGCTTCTCGACCCCGGTGATCATCTTGAACAGCGTCGTCTTGCCGGCGCCGTTGGGGCCGATCACGCCGACGATGCCGCCCGGCGGCAGCTTGAAGGAGAGCCCGTCGATCAGCAGCTTGTCCTGGAAGCCCTTCGACAGCTCCTCGAAGTCGACGACGTTGTTGCCGAGCCGCTCGGCGATCGGAATGACGATCTGGGCGGTGTCCGGCCCCTTGTTCGAGGCCTTCTGCACCAGCTCGTCATAGCGCTGAATGCGGGCTTTGCTCTTGGCCTGGCGCGCTTTCGGCGAAGCGGAAATCCATTCCTGCTCGCGCTCCAGCGTCTTCTGCCGGGAGATGTCCTCGCGGCCTTCCTGGGAGAGGCGCTTCTGCTTCTGCACCGACCAGGCCGAGTAGTTGCCCTCGTACGGAATGCCCTGGCCGCGATCGAGCTCGAGGATCCAGCTGGTGACGTTGTCGAGGAAGTAGCGATCGTGGGTGACGATCAGGATCGCGCCCGGATAGCTCCGCAAATGCCCTTCGAGCCAGGCGGTGGTCTCGGCGTCGAGATGGTTGGTCGGCTCGTCGAGCAGCAGCAGCTCCGGCTGCTCCAGCAGCAGCTTGCAGAGCGCGACGCGGCGGCGCTCGCCGCCCGAGAGCTTGCCGACTTCCCAGTCATCCGGCGGGCAGCGCAGCGCGTCCATCGCCTGGTCGACCTTGGAATCGAGATCCCACAGGCCCTTGGCCTCGATCTCGTCCTGGAGATTGGTCATCTCGTCGGCGGTCTCGTCCGAATAGTTCATGGCGAGCTCGTTGTAGCGGTCGAGGATCGCCTTTTGCGGCGCGACGCCGAGCATGATGTTGTCGCGGACGTTGAGGCTCTCGTCGAGCTTCGGCTCCTGCGGCAGGTAGCCGACGCGCGCGCCCTCGGCGACCCAAGCCTCGCCGGTCCACTCCTTGTCGAAGCCGGCCATGATCTTGAGCAGGGTCGACTTGCCCGCGCCGTTGACGCCAAGCACGCCGATCTTGGCATCCGGATAGAAGGAGAGATGGATGTCCTTCAGGACCTGCTTGCCGCCCGGATAGGTCTTCGACAGGCCGCGCATATGATAGATGAACTGACGGGACATAAGCGTGCAGGCTCCGCTTCGGACTGGTAGTCGGATGTGTCGGGAAATCTGGCGCGTATGTAGCGAGGCTGGCGGAAGCCCGCAACCGCACGCTGGTCCGGAGCAGCGGCATTCGCCGGCCCGATGCCTCAGCGCCAGTTCCGGCCGGTCGCGTCGCTGCAGCCATAGGGCGGTATCGCACGCGCAAAGCGCTCTTTTAGCCGCCCGCAGCCCCAGGCCCGCAGGCTCTCCGGCAGCCGGCTGTTGATCTCGATCCCGACCTCGTCATAGGGGCTCGCGGCATTGGTGACGTAATCGTACCAGCGATAGCCGAATGTCCCCCCAAGTCCCACCATGATCGCGAAGGTGAAGAGCGCCATCGTGCGCGCCAGCCCCATCCTGACCGGCTTGGGGAAGAGCTGTCCCTCACGGACCGCGCGTCGTTGCCGCGCGGCATAGACCTGCGCCGCGATCAGCAGCGCGACGCCCAGCCCGATGGCGATCCCGCCATATTGGCCGAGTAGCGACAGGATCTCCGACTTCACATGCTGCTGTCCGCCCGTGTCGGGAATGACGAAGCGAGCCCCGCCATCGACGCGCTCCCAGCCTGAGATCCTGACGACGTAGAAGAACGCGACGACGCCTCCGACGAGGAACAGGAGGGCCACGAATCTGAGGCGATTGGGGATCGACATCGCGTCCTCGCGGGAGACGGACAGGCTCGATAGCGCGACGGCGGCAAGCTGTCCAGGGTCCCCGTTCCCGTCACGAAATCGCCATCACGCTGCTCTGCCTCTTCCGCCGGCCCGGCTTTTGCCTCAGCTTTTGAGCTCGGTGAATGCGGGAGCATCTGATGAGGCTGTCGACGATCGCTCTGCGCTTGGCGCTTGTCCTGGTCGGCCTGGTAGCCGCCGCGCCGCCCGCCCGCGCCCAATCGAACGAACCCGGCTGTCGGCCGGAAATGGCGAGCTATCGCCTGCCGATCCAGCGCGTGAACCTCGCCAAGGACGAGGTCCGGCTGACCTTCATCGGCCACGCCACCTTCCTGATCGAGACCCCGGGCGGGGTGAAGATCGCGACTGACTACAACGACTATGTCCGCCCGCCGGTGACGCCCGACATCGCAACGATGAACAAGGCGCATTCGACGCATTATTCGCGCGCACCCGACCCCGCCATCAAGCAGGTGCTGCCCGGCTGGGATCCGTCCGGCAAGGGGCCAGCCGCCCATGACGTCACGTTCGGCGACATCCGCGTCCGCAATGTCCCGACCAATATCCGCACCTATTCCGGCGGCACTGATTTCGACGGCAACTCGATGTTCGTCTTCGAGATCGGCGAGCTCTGCATCGCCCATCTCGGCCATCTCCATCACCCGCTCGAGCCCGGCCATCTGCGCGCGCTCGGGCGGGTCGACATCGTGCTCTTCCCGGTCGACGGCAGCTACACGCTCGACCAGGAAGGCATGCTGGAGGTGCTGAAATCGCTGCAGGCCAAGGTGATGATCCCCATGCACTTCTTCGGCGGCGGCACGCTCAATCGCTTTCTCGCGCGCTCGCAGGATCTCTGGCCGGTCGAACGGCGCGAGCGGCCGGAGATCGTACTGTCGAAGGCAACGCTGCCGGCCAAGCCGACGATCATCGTCCTGCCGGGGCACTGAGCACGGTCCCGCTCTCAATGCCTTCCCGAGCCCTCATCCTGAGGAGCCGCGTTAGCTGCGTCTCGAAGGATGCTCCAGGAGGCTCTGGAGACAGCTGAAACATCCTTCGAGACGGCCCTGCGGGCCTCCTCAGGATGAGGGCTGTGATTTTGCAACCGGGCGCCTCAGGTATTCACCCCGCCATCGATCGCGATCCCAGCACCGGTGATGAAGCGCCCCTCCTCGCTCGCCAGATAGGCGACGAGCCCGGCGATATCCTCCGGCTTGCCATAACGCGGGATCGCCATCTTGGCGCGCTGGCCCTCGGCATGCTCGCCATCCGCCGGGTTCATGTCGGTATCGGTCGAGCCGGGATGGACGACGTTGACGGTGATGCCGCGCGGGCCGAGATCGCGGGCGAGGCCCTTGGTGAAGCCGATCAGCGCCGCCTTGCTCATCGCATAGAGCGCGATGCCCGGCTCCATCACACGCTCGGCGAGGCATGAGCCGGTGGTGATGATCCGTCCGCCATCGGGCAGGTGCCTGGCCGCCGCCTGCGAGGCGACGATCACCGCCCGGACATTGACCGCGATGATCGCGTCGATCTCCTTGAGATCCCAGCTGCCGACCTCGCCATAATGCCAGATGCCGGCGTTGTTGACGAGGATGTCGAGCCCGCCGAGCTCGGCTGCCGCCTTGTCGACCGCGCCCGTCACCGCTGCCGGATCGACACTATCGGCCTGCAGCACCACCGCCTTGCGGCCGAGCGCGCGAATCCGCGCGGCCACCGCTTCGGCCTTGTCGCGGGAGCGCTCATAGGTCAGCGCCACATCCGCCCCGTCCTGCGCCAGCCTCAACGCCGTCGCAGCGCCAATGCCACGGCTTCCGCCGGTCACCAGGGCCTTCTTGCCCGCCAATTTCGTCATAGCTCACCTATATCTGTAGCGATTGATACAAATACAGATGAGGCGCTTGCCCCAGCGCGTCAAGCGATTTATTTATCGCTCGATACAGAAAGGTGACCCCATGGCCGAACGAGGCCGCCCACGTGCCTTCGATAGGACGCAGGCCCTCCAGCAGGCGATGCTGCTATTCTGGGAGAAGGGCTTCCAGGGCACCGCGATGAGCGAGCTCACCGCGGCGATGGGCATCAATGCGCCGAGCCTCTACGCCTGTTTCGGCAGCAAGGAGACGCTCTATCGCGAGGCGATGGCGCTCTACGAAGCGGGCGACGGAGCCGAGCTCGCCGCCGCCATCGCCGCCGCGCCGACCGTCCGCGACGCGATCGAGATCTATCTGATGCGCTCGGCCGCCCTGTTCAGCCGCCCCGGCAAGCCGGCGGGCTGCATGGTCGTGCTCTCTGTCGTGCACGCTGCCGGCACGAGCGAGGAGGCGGGCCGCGCCTTGCGCGACGCGCGCGCCGAGATGCAAGGAGTGCTCGAAACACGCCTGCGCGCCGCGGTCAGCAGTGGTGAGCTGCCGGGAGGCGATCCGGCCGCAATCGCCGCCTTCTACTGCACGGTGCAGCAAGGCATGTCGATCCGCGCGCGCGACGGAGCGACCCGCAGCGAGCTCGAAGCCGTGGCGCAAGGAGCGATGCTGGCCTGGGACGGGTTGACCAGAGCCCGGGCCTGAAGCTCGCACAGCCCACGCTATCCGTTTAACGCCTTGCTCAGCCTGATCCGAGGCTTTGCTGGGCAGTCCGGGCCCGCTCGGGCACAGTCATGCGGCGCAATGGAGCCTGGCATGATCCGTCGTCTCGCCGTCGCCGCCCTCGCTGTCGCTTTGCTGCCGGCGAATGCCGAAGCCGCTAAACTCCGCTTCGGTGGCGGCCGTTCGTCCACCACTCATGCTGGTCAGGGCCAGCGCGACGGCTCCCATGCCGTGGTGACGCCGACGCTGCGCAGCCGCCAGACACAGAACGCCACAGCAAGCCAGCCTCTCCGCATCGCGACGCCGGCTGCCGCCGCTGCGGTCGAGACGGCTGATCTCCGCGGCACGCAGTCCGCGGAAGCGCGTGTCTGGTGCCGCTCGCAAGTGGTCGTCGGTGGCTTCTGCATCCTGAACTGAGCGCCGCTCAGGCGGCTTCCGGCACGCCACCGACCTGCATCGCCCGCCAGCGCCCGGGCGATTGGCCATAGGCGCGCCGGAAATGTCGGGTCATATGGCTCTGGTCGGCGAAACCGCTCGCCGCGGCGGCCTCGGCCAAAGCCTCGCCCCGGCGGATCAGCAATCTTGCCCGCTCCAGTCGGCGCATCACCAGGTAATGATGCGGGCTGGTGCCATAGCGGCGGCGGAACTGCCGTGCCAGCGCATAGCGGTCGAGCCCGGTGACCGCCTCCAGCATCGTGGAGTCGATCGTCTCGTCCCGGCTCTCGCTCAGGACATCGCGCGCCCGCTCGCAGGCCCGCATAGCAATCGTTTCCGCGCCTGCCAGCGCGCAGGATGGATCGAGCCGGAGCAGCGCCTCCGCCAGTGCGCCGACCGCCGCATCGCGCTCCAGCGGCTCCAGCCCATGCTCGACATCGCCGAGCAGGCCGACCAGCGCCCGCATCAGGCTGCCATCGCGGCAGACCGCATTGCCGATGAAGGGGATCGCGCTGGCGCGCCCGGCGAGCGCCGCCATGATCAAACCCGGCTCGACATAGGCCATGCGGTAACGGAAGCCGCTCTCGACCCCGGCCCGGCCATTATGCAACTCGTCCGGATGCAGCACGATCAGGTCGCCCGGTGTCGAATCCCGCTGCACGCCGCGATAGTCGAAGCTCTGCACCCCGCTGATCGTGTAGCCGATCGCATAGGTGTCGTGCCGATGCGTGTCATAGGCATGGCCGCTGAAGAAGGCCTCGATCCGTTCGATGCCCTCCCCGTCCGGCGCCGTGCGGATCCAGTCGCCGGGCGAAGCGGTCGCGCACGAACGTTCAAGACCGGCCGGCTGATCGGGCCCTATCGCTGTCGGCATGCGCTTCGACACCAAGATCGCCATCATCGTCCATGAGGAGCTCGCTGCCTGGCAGAAGCTCAACGTCACCGCCTTCCTGTCCGGGGGGCTGGTCGCCGCCGCGCCGGAGATCGGCGGGCAAGCTTACCGCGACGGCTCGGGCAAGGTCTACGGGCCGCTGGTACGCCAGCCGATCCTGATCTTCGCCGCGACCTCGACCGACCTCACCCGCGTGCTGCGGCGGGCCGGCGAGGCCGGGCTGACGCCCTCGCTCTACACAAGCGAACTGTTCGCGACCGGCCATGACGAGGCCAATCGCGCCGCCGTCGCGGCGGTCGCGACCGAGGCGCTCGACCTGGTCGGGATCGCACTGCACGGCGAGCGCAAGACGATCGACAAGGTGATCAAGGGGCTCAAGCTGCATCCTTGAGGCGGTGGTCGTCTCTTCTCCCCTTGCGGGCCCTCGACGAAACTGGAAGAGGCGCGCGAACCCCTCCCCCTTGTGGGGAGGGGCAGGGGTGGGGGTCGTAAAGCCGGAGCGATCGGCTGGACCCGATACCCCTGTCGCTGCTGCCGGCTCCCCCCTCTGCCGACAATCACCAAGCGGCACCACCCCCATCCCCAACCCTTCCCCACAAGGGGGAAGGGAGAAACAGGAGCCTTCACCCCGTCCGCGCCCCCCGCCCTTCCAGCGGATATGCCGGGTCGCTGTAGCCCGGCGTCGACGGGTGGCCCGCCGGCACGAGTGAATCGACCAGCGCCTCGTCCTCGGCGGTGAAGTCGGCTGACAGCGCCGAGAGATAGCCCTGCCATTGCTCCATCGTGCGCGGCCCCGTCACCGCCGCGGTCAGGAGCTTGTTGTTGAGCACCCAGCGGATCGCGAACTGCACTGGTGTCAACCCGCGCGCCGCAGCGTGATCGGCGATGGTGCGGGCGATGACGAGCGATTCCTCGCGCCATTCGGTCTGCATGATGCGCTTGTCGGCGCGGCCGGCGCGCGTGCCTTCCGGCGGCGCCTGGCCGGGCTGGTATTTCGCCGTCAGCACGCCGCGCGCCAATGGCGAATAGCTGGCGACGCCGAGCCCGTAATGGCCGCAGGCCGGCAAATGCTCGACCTCCGGCATCCGGTTCATCGCGTTGTAATAGGGCTGGCTGACCACCGGCCGGTCGATGCCAAGCTCGTCGCAGAGCCGGCAGATCTCGGCGACGCGCCAGCCACGATAATTGGAGACACCGAAATAGCGGATCTTGCCGGCCCGCACGAGGTCGCCGATCGCCCGAATTGTCTCGGCGAGCGGCGTCTCGTGATCCTCCTTGTGCAGGTAGTAGATGTCGATGAAATCGCTGCCGAGCCGCTTCAGGCTGGCGTCGCACGCCTCGATCAGCCATTTGCGCGAGAGGCCGCGCTGGTTCGGCCCCTCACCCATCGCGTTCGCCGCCTTGGTCGCCAGCACCCAGCCATGGCGGTTGCCGGCGATGGCGCGGCCGGTGATCTCCTCCGAGCGCCCCTCCGCATAGACGTCCGCCGTGTCGATGAAGTTGATGCCGGCGCCCGCAGCGCTGTCGATGATCGCGCGCGCATCGGCTTCCTCGGTCTGCGCGCCGAACATCATCGTGCCCAGGCAGAGCGGCGAGACCTTGAGGCCGGAACGGCCAAGCGCGCGATAATCCATGACGATGTCTCCAAATAAGCGATAAGCCTGCCGCAGAGCGGGCGCCCGCACCAGCATTGCCAAAGGCATGACGGGGTCGTTGCAGAAGCGCTTTGAAGCGAGCTGGCACTTCCCCCTCCCCCCGCTTGCGGTGGGGAGGGCCGGGGTGGGGGGCAGTGCCGCTTGGCGGGAGATTGGAAGAAGTATCTCGCCCGGCTTTCCCGCCCCCCATCCCTAACCCTTCCCCACCGCAAGCGGGGGGAAGGGAATGCGCAACGCGGCCCAGCGCAAGAGAATCCTTAACATTTCGTGGCAGCTTGCGCGGATGGCAGCCATCCCGCCCGATCCGGCGCAACTCGCCGCGCTCGTCAAGAGCCAGAGCCTCGCGACCCTGCTCGCGGCGATGACCGGCAATGGCGGCCTCGCAGCCGGCAAGACCGTGGAAGCCAAGCTCGTCGCGCTCGATGGCGACGGCAACGCCACCGCCTTGGTCAACGGCATCAAGGTCGCGCTCGTGCTCGCCGGCCCCGAGGCCAGGCAAGCGGCGCTGCAACCGGGCGCCAGCCTGGTGCTCAAGCTCACCGCGCCCGCCGAGCCAGGCGCGCCGCTGCAGGCGACGCTGGTCGGGATTCGGCCTGCGCCGGCTGAGGGCGCCAGCGCCCCCCACGCTTCGACACCGGCCGGGCAACCGACAGTCGGCACCACGCCCTCGGCTGCTCAGCCGGCACCGCAATCGCCGCTGGCGACAGCGGCCGCCGCAACGGCCCAAGCATCGACGGCCCCCGCCACTTTGCAGGTCGGCCGCACGATCCCTACCACTGTGCCGCTCGCTCCGCAGACCGTGCCCGCTTCGCCCCGCGCGATCGCCGGCCCGCTGCTCGGCCCCGCGCTCGGGCGGCAGGACAGCCTCGCCCCGCTCTTCGCCAATCTCGGCGGCCTGGCGCAGGGCTCAGTCGCGCTCACCTTGCCGAAGCCATTGATGACGCTGGTCGACCAGATCCTCGCCCAGCGCCTGCCGGCAGGCGGAAAGCCCGTCACAGCCGAAGCGCTGAAGGCCGCCATTGCCCGCTCCGGCGTCTTCCTCGAAGCGCGTCAGGCGGCGGGAGAAGCTCCGACACCGCGGACCGACCTCAAGGCGGCGCTGCAGAGCCTGCGCGACCTGCTCAAGCCTGCTGTCGAGGGCGCGCCGGCAGCAAAGCTTCCTCTTCCCGGCGAGAGCACAACTGACGCGGCGCCGCAGCCCAGGCGTCCGGCCATGCCCGGAGCGCCCGAGCAGGACGCCGCGGCCCAGATGCCGGCCAAGGCGCGCCCTGCCCCGCCGCGCGATGGATTACTGACGCCGCAACCGGCCACCGAAGCAAGCCTGACCAGCGCCGCCCGTCCGGCCGTGATCGCGCAGGCACTGTTCAGCCAGGCGGAAGCGGCGCTCGATCGCATCGCGCTCGCCCAATACGCCTCGCTGCCGCAGGAAGCCGCGCGGCTCGACCAGCAGCCGCCGGCGCGCTGGCTCACCGAGATCCCGCTCGCTTTGCCGAATGGCACGGCCGTGCTGCCGCTCGAGATCGAGCGTGACCCGCCGCAACCCGGCTCGGCGACGCCCGACGCGCCACTCTGGCGGGTGCGCTTTGCGCTCGATGTCGAGCCGCTCGGCGCGCTTCAGGGCGTAGTGACGTTGCAGGGCCGCGCCATCGGCGTCTCCTTCTGGGCCGAGCGCGAGGACACCAGCCGCCTGCTGCGTCAGGCGACCCCCGATCTGGAGACCTCGCTGCTCAGGTCGCGCTTCGACAGCGCCGAGTTCGAGGTCTTCACCGGCCATCCGCAGCAGGCCAAGGCGAGCGCAGGCCAGTTCCTGGATCGCCGCTCATGACCCAGCCGCTGCCGCTCGCCGTCGCGCTCGAATATGACGGCCAGGGCGCTCCGCGCGTCACCGCCAAGGGCCACGGCATCGTCGCGGAGAAAATCATCGAGACCGCGCGCGAGCACGACATCGCGGTCGAGCAGAACGCCGTGCTGGCGCAGGCGCTTTCGGCGGTCGAGCTTGAGGACACGATCCCCGAGGAACTCTATCTTGCGACCGCGCAGGTGATCGCCTTCGTGCTCGGCCTGCGCCGCCGCGGTGGCGGCCCGCCGCGCCCATGACCTCAGCTGTCGCGGTCCGCCGCCTGCCGGCCGGGACCTATGGCACAACCTTCGCCGAAGCCTTCGCCGATCTCTGCCGCCGCGCCGAGGCGCCTAATCTGCATATGGCCCCGGCGGCTGTCGCGGCTGCACTGAACTTCGGCATTCCAAGCGAGGATGTCGTCATCCTTGCGGCTCACGAAGCAGGCGAGCAGCGCCTGCTCGGACTCTGGGCCCTGCGCCGAACCCGCAGCTTCCACAGCGGCTTCGCGCCTGTCCTCGAAGCGCCCTTGGTACCGCTCTATGAGGTCTCCTCGGCCCCGGTTCTCGACCGCGAACGCGCCGGCGACGTCGCCGTGGCGCTGGTGCAGGCGATCGTCGAAGCGCCCGATCTGCCGAGCATCCTGAAGCTGCCTCTGTTACCCATGCAGGGTAACGTCTTTGCCGCCATCGAGTCCGCGCTGGCGGCAACCGGCAGCGCCATCACCACCTTCGAGCGCTGGCAGCGGCCGATGCTGACCCCCGAGCCCGGCGACGATGCCGAGCGCTATCTGCGCCGCGCCCTCGGTCAGGGCTACAAGAAGCGCATGCAGCAGCATCGCCAGCTCGAGAAGGCCGGCACGCTCGCCTTTGAACGCCATCGCGGCGCGAACGCCGTCGCCGCGCTGGAGGATTTCCTCGCGCTCGAAGCCGCCGGCTGGAAAGGCCGCAGCGGCACCGCGCTCGCTGGCCTGCCGCGGCACGGCGCCTATATCCGCGAGATCGTCGGAAATTTCGCCGCCATCGACGGCATCCGTATCGACCTGCTCCGACTGGATGACGCGCTGATCGCCGGTGGGCTGCTGCTCGATCTCGCCGGGCAGTCGCATTTCCTCAAGATCGCCTATGACGAGGACAAGGCCCGCCTCTCACCCGGCCGGGCACTCGCCATCGAGATGCTGCGCGCCGACTTCGCCGCCGGTCGCCCGTTCCAGCTCGACAGCGGCGCCAGCGACCGGGTCGATCCATCAGCCTATCCCTGGGGCGAGCGGCAGGAGATGGCGAACGCGATCGTCGCGCTCGCAGGCGGCTCCGCCATCTTGCCCCGGCTCGCAGCGACGGCGCGCCTGCGGCTGAGGCAGTGGCGCGACCGCGGCCCGCGTTGACCGGGGCGGCAAGCTGCTCGATAGACGTACCCTGAAACAGCGCGATTGGCGCGAGGAGGAACATGCGCGTTCTGGTGACGGGGGCTGCCGGTTTCATCGGCAATGAGACAGCCCGGGTTCTGCTCGAACGCGGCGACGAAGTCGTCGGCATCGACAATCTCAACGCCTATTATGACCCCGCCTTGAAGCAGGCGCGCCTCGCCCGTCTTGCCGGCCATAACCGCTTCAGCTTCGAGACGCTCGACCTCGCCGACCGCGACGGCATGGCCAGGCTCTTCAGCGAAGGCCGCTTCGAGCGCGTCGCCCATCTCGGTGCCCAAGCCGGCGTGCGCTTCTCGATCGACAATCCGCAGGCCTATCTCGATTCCAATCTCACCGGCTTCGGCCATGTCCTCGAAGGCTGCCGCCGCAACGGCGTCGAGCACCTGGTCTATGCCTCGTCGAGCTCGGTCTACGGCGCCAACACCCGCACGCCCTTCCGCGTCGAGGACAATGTCGACCACCCCGTCAGCCTCTATGCCGCGACCAAGAAGGCGAATGAGGGCATGGCCCATGCCTATGCCCATCTCTACGGGCTGCCGACCACGGGCCTGCGCTTCTTCACCGTCTATGGTCCCTGGGGCCGGCCCGACATGGCACCGATGATCTTCACCAAGAAGATCCTCGCCGGCGAGCCGATCGAGGTCTTCAACGAAGGCCGGCACGAACGCGACTTCACCTATGTCGACGACATTGTGGAAGGGGTTACCCGCGTACTCGACCAAATCGCCGCGCCCAACCCCGCCTGGTCGAGCGACGAGCCCAGCCCCGCGACCTCCTCGGCGCCCTGGCGGCTGTACAACATCGGCAACTCCGATCCCGTGCCGCTGATGGATTTCATCGCCACCATCGAGCAGGCGGTCGGCAAGAAGGCGGTGATGGAGATGAAGCCGCGCCAGCCCGGCGATGTGCTGCGCACCGCCGCCGACGTCTCGGCGCTGGAGGCGGCGGTCGGCTTCCGGCCACATACCCCGCTTGCCGAGGGCATCGGGCGCATGGTGCGCTGGTATCGCGACTTCTACCGGGTTTGAAACGTCGCTCCGATCAACAAGCCCTCATCCTGAGGAGCCGCGCAGCGGCGTCTCGAAGGATGCTCCAGGAGGCTCCGGAACTATCTGGAGCATCCTTCGAGACGCAAGCTGTGCTCGCTCCTCAGGATGAGGGCTGAGAAAAGTTCCGAACAGGCATAAAGGAGTGGCTATGGCGTCCCCAGCGAAGATCGGCATCGTCACCGTCTCCGACCGCGCCTCGGCCGGCGTCTACGCCGACGAGGGCGGTCCCGCCATCCTCGACTATCTCGCCAAGGCGCTGACCAGTCCCTGGCAGGCGATCACGCGCGTCATCCCCGATGAGCGCGGCGGCATCGCGCAGACGCTGATCGAGCTCGCCGACACGGAGGGCTGCTGCCTGATCGTCACCACCGGCGGCACCGGCCCCGCCCCACGCGACGTCACGCCCGAGGCGACCGAGGACGTGATCGACAAGCTGATGCCCGGCTTCGGCGAGTTGATGCGCCAGGTCAGCCTCGCCAAGGTGCCGACCGCGATCCTCTCGCGCCAGCTCGCCGGCATTCGCGGCAAGTCGCTGATCGTCAACCTGCCCGGCCGCCCGCGCGCCATCGCCGAATGCCTCGACGCGGTGATGCCGGCGATCCCTTACTGCATCGACCTGATCGAGGGGCCATATCTGGAAACCGATCCGGCGGTGATCGTCGCCTTCCGACCGGGGCAGAAGCCGAAAGAGTGAACGATACCTCGAAGGACACCACCGGCCTCCCCCTATGCGCGTTTATCGGATAGTAGCTTCGGTGCTGTAGAAATCAGGGGTCAAATCCCGCCGGAAACCCGTTCATGGCAGCAAAGATCGTTCCCCTCGTCATGGCCGGCGGCTCCGGCACGCGCCTCTGGCCGCTTTCGCGCGACACCATGCCGAAGCAGTTCATCCCGCTGCTGGAGGATGGTCTCTCGACTTTCCAGGCGACGCTGCAGCGTCTGGTCGACCCGGCCTTCGGCGCGCCGATCGTCATCACCAACAATGATTTCCGCTTCATCGCCGCCGAGCAGATGCTGGCGCTCGGCATCCAGGGCGAGATCGTGCTCGAGCCCGAGCGGCGCGATTCTGCTGCGGCCATCGCGGTCGGCCTGGTCATGGCGGAAAAGCGCGATCCCGATGCGGTTTGCGTTGCCCTCGCCTCCGACCATGTGGTCGGCGATGCCGAGGCTTTCCGCCAGGATTGCAAGCGCGCCGCCGGCCTCGCCGCCACCGGGCTGATCATGACGCTCGGCATCAAGCCGACGCAGCCTTCGACGGCTTATGGCTATCTCGCCCCCGGCGAAGCGCTGCCCGAGATCGGCGCCAGCCGCCTCGCCCGCTTCGTCGAGAAGCCCAAGCTCGATCTGGCCAAGCAGTACCTCGCCGACGGCTATCTCTGGAACAGCGGCAATTTCCTGTTCTCGGCCGGCACCATGCGCGAGGAATTGGCGCGCCACGCGCCGGCGGTGCTGTCGGCCGCCGAAGCCGCGGTCGGCCGCGCGAAGCGCGACCTCGATTTCCTCCGGCTCGACCCCGAGAGCTTCGGCCGCGCCACCAAGATCTCGATCGACTATGCCGTGATGGAGCGCACCGCCCATGCCGGCATGCTCTCCGCCTCCTTCGACTGGTCCGATGTCGGCTCCTGGGACTCGATCCACGCGATCAAGCCGCAGGACGACAACGGCAACGTGCTGGAGGGCCCGGCGGTCGCGCTCGACACCCGCCGCTCGCTCATCCGCAGCGAGGACGTGCTGACCACCGTGGTCGGCCTCGACGACGTCGTCGTGGTCTCGACCCGCGATGCCGTGCTCGTCGCCTCGATGGCAGCGGCCGGCAAGGTCAAGACCCTGGTCGAGCAGATGAAGGCGGCGGGGCGTCCCGAGGCCAGCGAGCATTTGCGCATCTACCGGCCCTGGGGCTGGTACCAGCGCATCGACATCGGCAGCCGCTTCCAGGTCAAGCACATCCACGTCAAGGAGGGCGGCCAGCTCAGCCTGCAGAAGCATTTTCACCGCGCCGAGCATTGGGTGGTGGTCACGGGCACGGCCGAGGTCACGCTCGACGGAACGGTCAGGTTCGTCCACGAGAACGAGTCGGTCTACCTGCCGATCGGCTGCACCCACCGGCTGAAGAACCCGGGCAAGATCGGGCTCGAGCTGATCGAGGTCCAGGTCGGCAGCTATACCGGCGAGGACGACATCATCCGCATCGAGGACATCTACGCGCGTAGTTGAGGAGCGCGCCTCTCCCTTCTCCCCTTGCGGGAGAAGGTGGCGCGAAGCGCCGGATGAGGGGTCGCTCAGGTCGGCGTCGATGGCGGCTTTTGTCCAAGAGCTGGCAGCGTCGCGAGACCCCTCACCCTAGCCCTCTCCCGCAGGGGGAGAGGGGATAGCGCGCTGGAGCCTTTTCGCTCAGCCCTTCTCCAGCTCCTGCCCGATCGCGCGGATGAGGTCCGGCGATAGCGGATCGCTGCCCGAGCTGAAGCTGCCGATCAGGCTGCCGTCGCGGCCGATCAGGTATTTGTGGAAATTCCAGCTCGGCAGCTCGGTCGGGCGCTGGTTCGCCGCCCAGCGATAGAACGGATGGGCATCCGGCCCGCGCACGACGTTCTTCTGGGTGATCGGATAGTTCGCGCCATGGCTCTGGCGCACCGCCTCGGCGATCGCGGCGCCATCGAGCGGCTCCTGCCCGCCAAAGTCGTTGCTCGGCACCGCGATCAGGACGAGGCCGCGGTCACGATAGCGCTGCCAGAGCTGTTCGAGCCCGGCGAACTGCCCGGCAAGACCGCATTGCGTCGCCGTATTGACGATCAGGATCGGCTTGCCGCGATAGGCCGAGAGCGGAATGCGCCCGCCTTCGGCCCGGTCGAAGCTGAAGGCGTAGGCATTGCTCTCCCCCTGCGCGGCCAATGCCGGAGCAGCTGGTGCGAGGGCGAGCAAGGGGAGAATCTGGCGACGATTGAAGCGCATGGGCAGGCTCCGCGGCTGCGACAAGCTAGCCCTTTACCGAGCTCCCCGCCAAGTAAGATATCCGCGAGCGGAAACGAAAACGCCCCGGAGCGGGCCGGGGCGTCGATCGTTCGCGAGGATGCCGGCCACTCAGCAGGCCAGCACTTTCTTCACGCGGACCTCGAGATCGCGCAGCTCATAGGGCTTCACGACGTAATGGTCGGCGCCGTTGGTGGTCGCCTCGTCCATCTTGTCGACCGAGCGCTCCGAGGTCGCCATGATGATCTTGATCTGGTTGAGCTCCGGCACCGAGCGGATGGCGCGCAGGAGGTCGATGCCGCTCATCCCGTCCATGTTCCAGTCGAGCAGCAGAAGATCGTAGCGCTTGGTCTGCATCTTCATCAGGGCCTCGCGGGCGTTCTCGGCCTCGTCGATGTCCTGAAACTCGATCTGCTTGAGGAAATAGGTGGCAAGGCCGCGCATGCTCTTCTGGTCGTCGACCACAAGGATGCGATACTCGCTTCTCGCCTTTGACATGGCACTCTCCCTAAGCATCGGACCGAAAAGTGGAATCCACTTTTCGGAAAAATCCGATGCGATAACAATGCGATAGATCATCGTGACCGCGTCCGTTCGGACGCGCGATGATCTATGCGGTGCGCTGCTGCGGGCGCTCGCCCAGCAGTCCCGCGATGGCGCCTCCGATCTGGTCGAGCGGCACGACCCGGTCGGCGGCGCCCAACTCGAACGCGGCTTTCGGCATCCCGTTTACCACACAGGTCTCGCCACTTTGGATTAACGTCGCAGCACCGGCTTTGCGCATGGCTAACAAACCGTCAGCACCATCGCGACCCATGCCGGTGAGCAGCACGCCGATGGCGTGAGCGCCGAGCGCGCGCGCGACCGAATGGAACATCACGTCGACCGAGGGGCAGTGCCCGCTGACCGGCGGCGCGTCCTTGAGATGGCAGATGAGTTCGCCGCGCCGTTCCTCGATCTCGAGATGCTTCAGGCCGCCCGGCGCCACCACCGCCATGCCCGGCCGCAGGCGCTCGCCATCGGCGGCCTCGCGCACATCGAGCCCCGTCGCGGCCGAAAGCCTCGCCGCGAACTTGGCCGTGTAGCCCGCCGGCATGTGCTGGACCACGGCGATCGGCAGGCGCAAATGCGCCGCATCGCGCATCACGGTCTGCACCGCCGGCACGCCGCCGGTCGAGGCTCCGATCGCGATCAGCGCGACCTTGCCGTGGTTGGCAGGCGTGTGCATCGCGACTGGCCGGGCCGGAGCGCTCTGGGGCCGCTGCTGCGTGACCATCTCCTTCGCAGCCGCCATCAGGCGCCGGCTGGCCGAGGCGCGCTGCAGCGCCGCGGCGACATGCTTCATGAAGCCTTCGAGCGTGTGCGTCGCCCCATCCGGCTTTTCGATGAAGTCGATCGCGCCGAGCTCCAGCGCCTGGATGGTGTTGTCGGCACCCGGCCCGCCAAAGGCCGAGACGATCAGCACCGGCAGCGGATCCTGCTTCAGCACCCGGGCCAGCAGCTTGAGCCCGTGACGGCCGGGCAGCTCCATATCGAGCGTCAGGATATCGGGCCGCAGGTCCTGGATCGCGTCCCAGCCCTCCTCGGCGCTGCCGGCGACGCCGATCACCTGGAAGCCGGGCGTCGAGTTGACGATCTGCGTCATCAACTTCTGCATCAGGATGGAATCGTCGACGACGAGGACTTTGACCGGGCCGCCGGAGGTCAGCATGCTCATCACCAGATCTCCACTTCGCCGGCAACAGGCTGGGTCTTGAGGCGGTTGAGATAGGCCATTTCCTGCTCGCGTTCGGGATCGCGCGCCGCCTGCTGGACATGCTGGACCCAGGCCCGCCCGGTCGCGGGCTGGTAGTGGATCCGGCGCGAGCGCGTGCCGCCGACATCCCTGGAGACGACCGGGATGCCCTCGCGGGCGAGGAACTCGTTGACGAAAATGATGTTGCCCTCGCCGATCGCCAGCATGGTGGCGCCGGAGAGCACGCGCGCCCCGCCGAAGACCTTGGCCTCGAGCTGGCCGCGCCTGGCGCCGCGCTTGAGCAGCCCGTTGATCAGCACCTCCATGGCGGTGTCGCCATAGCGCTCGCCGGCATGGGTATCGGTGCCGCCGTTGTTCTTGGGCAGCAGGAAATGATTGAGCCCGCCGACGCCGATCTGCGGGTCGCGCATGCAGACCGAGATGCAGGAGCCGAGCACGGTGGCGACGATCTCGTCCTTCGCCGAGGTGATCTCGTGCTCGCCCGGCGCGACCGTGATGATGGTGGCGTCGAAGCGCTGATCGAAATAGCGCCGTGAGGATCGGTTCAGGCTCATGGCGTGCGCTCGTAGATCGTCCGGCCGATCAGCCGCAATTGCGGGTGGGGCTGGGGCAGTGATTCAGAATGGCCGAGATAGAGGAAGCCGCCAGGCTGCAGCAGCGCGACATAGCGATCGAGGATCGCAGCCTTGGTCGGCGTGTCGAAATAGATGAAGACGTTGCGGCAGAAGATGACGTCGAACGGCCCCTTCATCGGCCAGCTCTCGATCAGGTTCAGCCGCTTGAACGCGATCAGCCGCTTGAGCTCTTCGGCGATGCGCGCTTCGCCGCGCCCGTTCTGGCCTTCCAGCTTGAGCAGCGGGCGCAGATCGGCTGGCAGCCGGTCGAACTGGTCGGTCGGGTATTGCCCGGCGGCCGCCCGGTCGAGGATGTCGGTGTCGATGTCGGTCGCCAGGATCTTGAAGTCGAGATCGGTGCGATGGCCGATCACGTCGCGCGAGATCGCGGCGGCGCTGTAGGGCTCCTCGCCCGACGAGCAGGCTGCCGACCAGATCCGGATACGACCGCGCCGGCCGGCCCGCTCCTGGATCAGGCCCGGCAGCACGTCCTTGCGCAGATGGTCGAAATGGTGGCGCTCGCGGAAGAAGGCGGTGTGGTTGGTGGTGACCGCGTTGATCAGCTCCGGAATCTCATCCACCGCCGACGCTGTCCGCAGATAGGCGCAGTACTCCGCGATCGAGCCGAGGCCCAGCACCTTGACGCGGCGCGCCAGCCGCCCGCGCGCCATCGCCTCCTTGTGCTCGCGGATGACGATGCCGGCATGCTCGTAGACGAGCTTAGCCACGAGGGCCATGTCGTCCCGGCTGAGCGTGGTGTCCGACTGGACGGTTTGAGGCGCAAGCATGCTTCGGCCTTGGCGATGAGAACTAGAACTCGGCCCACTCGTCCTTCCGTCCACCGGCGACGCGGCGGCGCGGAGTGACAGGGCGGGATTCGGTGGAATGGATGTCCTGGCGGGCGGGCGAGCGCCGCGGCTCGGTCGGCGCCTTCGCTGCGGGCGGGCGCTGCCAGGCCGCTTCGACCGAGGCTGGCCGCGCCTGGACCGGCGCCCTGCCCAGATGGAAGAAGCCGGCGAGCTCACGCAGCGCCTGTGTCTGCTCGGCGAGGTTCGCAGCCGAGCCGACGCTCTGCTCGGCCAGCGCCGCATTCTGCTGCGTCGCCTCGTCCATCGCTGCGACGGATCGGCTCATCGCCGCGATATCACTCGCCTGCTCGGCGCTTGCCTGCGAAATCTCCGAGATGGTGGCGGAGACCTGCTCCACCGCCGTGACGATGCGGCCGAGCGTCTCGCCGGTCCGGCGCACCAGGCGCACACCCTCGGCGACCTCAGCGTTGGAGTTGGCGATCACGCCCTTGATGTCCTTGGCGGCCGTGGCCGAGCGCTGCGCCAGCGTGCGCACCTCGCTGGCGACTACGGCGAAGCCCCTGCCGGCGTCGCCGGCGCGCGCCGCTTCGACCGCGGCGTTGAGCGCCAGCAGATTGGTCTGGAAGGCGATGCCGTCGATCACCGAGACGATCTCGGCAATCCGCGCCGACGACTGCTCCATCCGCCCGATCGCGCCGATCGTCTCGGCCACGGCCTGCTGACCGCTGCCGGCGACCGCCATCGCCTCGCCGGCAAGCTCGCTGGCCGCGCGCGAGCGGCTGGCGCTCTGTCCGATCGAGGCGGCGAGCTGTCCGGTGGTCGCCGATGTCTCTTCCAGCCCGGCAGCTGAATGCTCGGTACGCTCGGCGAGATCGGCCGCTCCCGCCCTGATCTCGATGGCCGTCGCCGCGACGTGAGCCGCCGCCCCCTGGATGCCGGAGACCGTCTGCGTCAGCCGTGCCAGCGTCTGGTTGAGCCCAGCCTTCAGCTCGCCGAGGCAGCCATCATAGGCGCCGTCGACGCGGCCGGTCAGGTCGCCTTCGTTGAGCCCGGACAGGACCGCGGCGAATTCGTTCGTGGCCGCCTCGACGATCGTATTGATCTCGTTGATGCCCTCGGCGATGCGCTGCAGCGCCTCCGGCTTGCCGGCGAGCGGCACGCGCCGGGAGAAATCGCCTTCGGCCGCCGCGGCGACCACTGCCGCGACCTCGTCGGCGGCACGCAGTTCCTCGGTCAGCTCGCGCCATTCGATCGTCGAGCCGAGGCGCTGGCCATCGGGCTGCGTCATCGTGGTCAGCGTCAGCGCGACCATGCGCCGGCCGAGCGGCACGCGCATGGTGCGGGCTTCGGGGACGCCCTGCGGGCCTGCGAACAGCTCCAGCACCTTGCCGAGCATGTCCTTGGCCGAGACGCCCGGGAAGGCTGCGCGGAAATCCTCCTGCGCTCCACTGAAGAAGCTCAGCAATGACTTGTTGACGTAGACGACACGGTCCTGCGCATCGCAGACCATGATGCAGGTACGGCAGCCGTCGAGCGCGGCGCGGATGCGCCCTGCCTCGATGGAGTCCTCCTGGACTTGATGCAGTGCCCGGGACAGATCGCCGATCTCGTCGCGGCGGGCGAGCCCGGGCACAGTCTCGGCCGCTCCCTCCGAAAGCTTTTCCATGCCCTCGCGCAATGCCGCCACTGGCCGCGTCAGCGAGCGGGCCGTCAGCCAGCCAAGGCCGGCGGCGATGGCAAGGCCCGCAGCGCCGAACGGCAGCGCCAGGCTCGTGAGCGCCGACATTGTTGCATCGGCCTGCTGGCTGGACAGGCCGAGCGCGCCAAGCCGGGCCGCCGCGCCCTGCTGCACGGCGAATGCGACCACACCACCTGAAACAGCGGCGGCGCCGGCAAAGAGCGCCGGCAGTTTGACCGAGAGTTTCGAGAGGGCGCCCAGCTGGTTCATCGCTCGTTTTATGTTCTCTCAGGCGGTCCTGATCATCCCTTGACGGTTCCGGCTGGGCGCTGCCGGAGGAGGCCGCCGGATGGTCAGGCGACGCGCAGCTGCTTGTCCTGGTTGTCACCGCCGTCACGGATCACCGCCGCGAGGTCGAGCAGGGCGACGATCTCGGTGTCGAGCAGGACGAGGCCTTCGATCAGCCCGTGCTCGTCACGCTCCAGGTCCGGCGCAGGCCGCACCGCGCTCACCGGCACGTCGACGATGTCCGAGACCGAGTCGACCAAGAGGCCGGCGGTCTTGTCGTCGATATCGACGACGACGATCACATGGGTCGCGGTGGCATCCGTGGTGCCGAGCCCGATCGCGGTACGCAGATCGTAGACCGCGAGGATGACACCGCGCAGGTTGAGCACGCCGCGCACATGCGGGGCCGCATGCGGCAGCGGCGTCGTCGCCTGCCAGCCCTTGATCTCGCGGACCATGCCAACATCGATGCCGAAGGTGCGGTCGCCGACCCGGAAGGTGACGATCCGGCGCACTGCGGACTCAGGCTGCGCCGAGGTGAAGTGCTTTTCGCTGAGCTGCAGGGACATGGTTCATCCAGCCAGTTTGAGTTCGGGAACGGGTTGGCGGACGCCCGAGGCCGCCACGCGCAGCATCGAGTCGACATCGAGAATGAGCGCGACGAGGCCGTCGCCCAGGATGGTCGCGGCGGAGGCGCCGTTGACCGTGCCGTAATTCGACTCGAGGCTCTTCACTACGACCTGCTGCTGCCCGACGATCTCGTCGACGGCGATGCCGACATTGCCGCCGCGCTCGGTCTCCGCGATGATGATGATATTCTCGTCGCGCGTGCCGGCCGAGCCCATCACAGCCCCTAGGCGGTGCAGCGGCGTGATCTCGCCGCGCCAGCGCAGCACTTCCTGGCCAAACGTCAGATGCTCGATCGGCGTATTGGCGAGGTGCTGGGTCTCGATCACGCTGGCGATCGGGATGACGTAGCGATCGACGCCGCAGCGGATCACCATGCCTTCGAGGACGGCGAGCGTCAGCGGCAGAGCGAGCGTGAACTTGCAGCCGCGGCCGGGCTCGGAGTCGACGCTGATGCGGCCGCCGAGCGATTCGACGTTGCGGCGAACCACGTCCATGCCGACGCCGCGACCGGAGATGTCGCTGACCGCGTCCGCCGTCGACAGGCCCGCGGCGAAGATCAGCTGGTCGATCTCCTCCGGTGCGAGCTTCTCGTCGGCGCCGACAAGGCCGCGGGATTTCGCTTTGGCCAGCAGCCTGTCGCGACCGATGCCGCGCCCGTCATCGGTGACCGAGATGACGATGCGGCCGGCGCGATGCTCGGCGATCAGCCTGATCGTGCCTTCCGGATGCTTGCCGGCAGCGATGCGCTCCTCCGGCGTCTCCACCCCGTGATCCATCGAGTTGCGGATCATGTGGGTGAGCGGATCGGCCAGTTCCTCGATGATCGTCTTGTCGACCTCGGTGTTCTCGCCCTCGAGGACGAGCTTCACTTCCTTGCCGAGCGTCTGCGCGAGCTCACGCACCAGGCGCGGCATGCGCTGGAACACCGCCTTCACCGGCTGCGCGCGCACCGCCATGACATGGTCCTGCAATTCGCGCGTCTGGCGCGACAGGGTCAGGATGCCCTCGGCAGTCTTGGCATAGACGTCATAGGGCAGCGAGCGCACGCACTCGACCAGCATGGACTGGGTGATGACGATCTCGCCGACCAGGTTCATCAACCGGTCGATGCGATCGAGATCGACGCGAACGCTGACGGCCTGGCGCTGGCGCGCAGCGACATCGTTGGCGGCAGGCCGCATCGCGGCGCGCGACGCTGCCGGAGCAGTTGCGGCTGCCGGCGCGGCGGCGATGGGAGCCACTACGGATGCAGCGACGGGCTGGATATCGGGCTGCGGCGCGGCATCGGCGCTCGGCCCCAATCGGGCAAGGATCGCCGACAGGTCGGCGGCGACGCTTTGCGGCACCTCGGCCGGGGCCGCCGGGGCGGTCTCTTCCTCGGCATCCGTCAGGACCTCGACCTCGAACTCCTCATTGGCGAGGGTGAAGTCGAATTTCGAGACGATCTCCTCGGCCGACAATGCGGTCCGCAACATCACCTCGAAGCGCATATGGCAATCGGTGACGTCGAGGACTTCAAGCGGCGGAACGTGGCTGAGATCGCAGGCGACCGAGACGATCTCCTCCGCCGGCAGGATGCCAATCGCCACGCGCGGCTCGATCACCCGGCGGAACAGGTCGGCTTCCGGCGTGATCTTGATGCGCACGTCATAGCCGAGCCTGCGGACCGGCACGGCGGCAACGGGCTCGTCATCCCAGCCATCATCCTCCTTCGCGGGCGCAGCCGGTGCCGGCGCGCCCATCTTGGAGTCGACCAGGGCGAGGAGGTTGCCGAGCGCGGCGATGCCGGGCGGTGCATCGGCCGCGGGAGCGGCCGGAGCGGGAGCTGCCGATGGGGCCGCCTTGGCCTGTCCGACCTGCTCGAGCGCCGCGAGCAAATCGGTGCGCACCGGCGCGATCTCGTCGTTACGCGCGGCGTTGACGAGATCGGAGACGGCGTCCGAGCAGCGCAGGAACAGGCTGAACGGTGCGTCCCCGAGCGCAACGCGGCCCGAGCGCAGATGGTCGAGCGCCGCCTCGAAGACATGCGCGAAACCGACGAGCTCCGTGCAGCCGAAGGCGCCTGCGCCACCTTTGATCGAGTGGATGGCGCGGAAGGCGGCGTTGACGTCCTCAGGATCGGTCGAACCTTCATCGAGCAACTGGAGCTTCTGCTCCAGCGCGCCGAGGAGTTCATCACACTCCTGGAAAAAAGTCTGCTTGAGTTCCGCCAACGGATCCATAGACCGCCTCAGTTCTGGTAGCGCGCGACGAGGCCGAGCAGGGTGTTGGGCTCGAACGGCTTGACCATCCAGGCGCTGGCGCCGGCACGGCGGCCTTCCGCCTTGATCTCGGCGCCGTTCTCGGTGGTCAGCACGATGATCGGCGTGTTCTGCCCGGCCGGCCGCGAGCGGCAGGCGCGCGTGAACTCGATGCCGTCCATGATCGGCATGTTGAGATCGGTGATGACGAGATCGGGCTTGAACTGGTCGAAGCGCGCCAGCCCCTCCTCGCCGTTCTCCGCCTCGGCGACCTCGTGGCCGGCATTGCGCAGCGTCATGCTGAGCAGGCTGAGCAGTGTCTTGGTGTCGTCAATCGCGAGGATCTTCATCGCGGCATCACTCCAGAACGAGAGCGCTTTGCGCCGGGTTGAACCCGATCGCCTGAAAGGACTGGCGGCATTCCTCGGAAGCCGCCTTGAGCGTGACGCTGAGCCCACGCGCCTGGGCGCTGGTCGCAGCCGCATGCAGCAGCTGGATCCACAGGCTCGGGAACGGGCCGGCCTCGGCGCATTCGACCGCGATGCTTTCCTTCTGCTCCAGCGCGACAAGGAGCTGATTGCGGAACGCAGCAGCCTCTGATCGACCGAGAAAAGGCGGAAGGGAGACGGTGATGACCACGGCGGCACGCCCTGTGATTGGTGACTAGGCAGAATCTGCACGATTAGTAAAAATTTCGCTAAGCTCGCGCTGTCGCGGCAAGGATTATGGCCATTCCGGGGCAGCCGACCGGCCTCAAAACAGGCTGTTGCTGATCGCGCGCGGTACCAGCGTGATCGCGCCGCTCGCTTCCTTGTACTTGCGCGGCACGTTGATGATGCCGGACAGGTGCAGCCAGAGATTATTGGGCGAGATCGGCTTCACGATGATCTCGTGCGCGCCGAGCTTGGCGGCCTGCACCACCGAGCGCCGATCGGGCTTCTCCATCATCACCAGCACCGGCGCCTTGGCGAAGGGCGAGGTCTTGAACGAGCGGATCGAGGCCAGGCATTTCAGGCTGTCGCCATCAGGCAGGTCCCAGTCCAGCATCACGATATTGGGTTGCTTCTGGATGAAGGTCGTCGCGGCGGTGGCGAGATCGGCCGCCTCGAAGACACGCTGCAGCTGCGCCTGGTAGAGCATGGTGCGGATGATCCGCCGATAGTGCGGGCTGGGATCGATCAGCAGCACCGAGAGATTGGGGAAGGATGGCGCGATATGCATGTCAGCAACTCGAAACCCGTACTCAACACAATCTCGAAAACGACGGCCGCAATCCCCGTCCGGTCCCTCAGACGCTGAGGCCGAACCGGACCCCGCCCCAGTGGCGGCCCCGGACGAAGATCGGTGCCGACAGGTCTTCCATCACCAGGAAATTGCCGCCGCCCATGTCGCGCCGGTAGGTCTGCAGCAGGAACGGTTTCTGGTTGCGTCCCGCGGCAAGGCCGGTGCGATCGTTGAAGATCCGGCGGTTGCGGCAGTTGGCGTTGTTCCAGACCGGGTCCGCCCCTTGCGGCTGCGAATATTTGCGGTTGTGCGTCGGCAGGTAGCCATTGCGGTCGATCGCCGCGCAGAAGACGATGCGCTTGTTCACCGTCAGCAGCCTCTCCTGCACCGGCGGCAACACTCGGTCTGTCAGCGCGGTGAAGCGGCTGATGAACTGCTGTGGGTCGCTGCCCGGAACCGGTCGATAGGCTTCGTCGAACAGCTCGGCCAGGCCGACCTCGCCCTTCGCGACGGCCTGCTCGAACAGGTCCGAGATCGTCGCGGCCGCCTCGACAGCGATCTCGATCATGTCAGATTGCGGCGTACGCACGCCCGAGCCCGCGATCGCGCCGAGGATCGCCTCGCTGGTCGAAACCAGCGACGCCCCTCGCCGCGCCGCGACCTCGAGATTGCGGCCGGACTGGTCGACCCCGGCAACGAGGTCCCTCAGCTCGTCGCCGACCTGGGCGAAGGCGACGGCGTTCTCGCGCGCCGGCGCCGAGATCGAGTCGATCTCGCCGATCAGGCCGACCACCGATCGGCCGAAATGGTCGAGTTCGCCGATCTGCTGCGAAATCCCCTGGCTTTCTTCGCTGGCGCGCCGGGCCGCCTGCGCATTCGCCTCGCTCTGCTTCGCCAGCTGGTCGACGGTCGCGACCAGCGCGTCAAGCTGCTTGGCGCTCGCGGAGGTGGCGTCGCGGGTCTGCTCGGCGAGCTGCTTCACCGCCGCGGCAATGACGGCAAAGCCGCGCCCGGCGACGCCGCTACGCGCCGCCTCGACGCCAGCATTGATCGACAGCAGCTGGATTTCGCGCGTGATCGTCTGGATCGCTTCGCTGGCCTCGCGGACCTTGTGCGCCCGGCTCACCGCCTCGTTCAGCGCCTGTGAGATCGACTGCGCGCCGTTCGAGAGTTCGGCGATATCGTTCTGCGCCGCATTGAGGCCCTGCCGGACCGCACCAGTGACACGTTCCAGCCCACTCTTGACCACGGACGCCGCCTCCTGGGCGGCCTCGGCAGAGTGCTGGATCGCCTGATTGGAGCGCGCCACCTGGTCGACCGAGGCGACGACGCGGTGCAACCCGTCGGTCTGCCTGTCGAGCTCGGCATTGACGTCGCCGATGCGGCCGGACATGTCGGTGATCTCGGCGCTGAGCTTGCCAAAGCGCTCGGCGATCTCGAGCACCGCGCGCGATGCGGCCTCCGCCCCGGGCGCATCCTCATTGGCAGGATCAGGCAACTTCAGGGCCTGGGCGTGCATCGACGCTGCGCATCCTTCTTGGAGTTCTGCCCAGCGAACCTAAAGGAACGCAGTAAAGCTGCCGTTAATGGCGCGGGCGCCCATTAAGGACATGCAGTTCCCTCGGCCCGGCGCCACGGTTAGGTTGCCGGCGGGACGACAGCCTGGGACGCGCCGCTTGAACAGTCGACAGCTCGAAACCTTCGCCGCGGTGATGAAGGCCGGCACGATCTCGCGTGCTGCGGAGTTGCTCGGCGTCACCCAGCCCGGCGTCAGCCGCACCATCGCCGAGCTCGAACGCTCGCTCGGCTTCCTGCTCTTCGACCGGATCCGCAACCGCATCGTCGCCACGCCCGAGGGCAAGCTGTTCTACGCCCAGGTCCAGGCTTCCTTCCTCGGCATGGACACGCTGCGTGCCACCGCCGCCCGTATCCGCGACCACGGTGCCGGCCAGCTGCGGATCGGCTCGCTCTCGGCGCTCGGCTCCTCGCTGGTGCCAAGGGCGGTGCGCCGCTTCCGCGACAGGCGCCCGGACATCGCGGTGACGCTGATGGTCCTGCCCTCGCGCGATGTCCGCGACGGCGTCGCCTCCGGCGCCTTCGACATCGGCCTCGCCGCCGACGAGATCGACACATACGGCGTACTGCACCAACCCTTCGTCCAGCCGCGCGCGCTTTGCGCCCTGCCCCTTGGCCATCCGCTCGCCGAGAAGGACCTGATCGGTCCGGCCGACCTCGATGGCGTCCCGTTCGTCGCCTATGTCCCGGAAGACCGCGCCCGCCAGCGGCTCGACCGCATCTTCGCCGAGGCCGGCGTCAAGCCGCGCATCGTCGTCGAGACCATCTACGCCGCGACCGTCTGCGCCCTCGTCGCGGAGGGGGTGGGCGTCGGCCTGGTCAGCCCCTACGCAGTCGCTGGTGCCGACCCGTCGCGACTGGTGCTGCGCCCCTTCGAGCCGGAGGTGCAGAGCCGCAGTCTGCTGATCCTGCCGCTCGACCGGCCGAAATCGCAGCTGGTGCGCGACTTCATCGACTGCCTGATGGAGGTGCGCTGACCGGAAACTTCCGCGTCATTCCGGGGCAGCCCGCAGGGCTGAGCCCGGAACCCATGACCACGCGGATCGGAAGTGGGGCACCTCGGCAAACGTGGCGACCATTCGGGACTATCGTGGTCATGGGTTCCGGGCTCGGCGCTGACGCGCCGCCCCGGAATGACGGGTTGATCTGGTCGCGAAACGCCCAGCCCATAACATCCAGGCATCGAGTCATGAGTTTCGACTGATTGTCCGCAGGGCCTTGCGGAGGGAACCTCCGTTCAAAGGAGCCCCTATGCACGACACCACCCGCTGCGTTCACCATCCGGCCGTCAACGAGGAGGGCTATGCCAGCCTGACGGTGCCGACCCACCGCGCCTCGACCATCGTCTACCCTGATGCAGCGAGCTTCTTCGCCCGCAGACATCGCGGCTTCGACGGCTATACCTATGGGCTGCACGGCACCCCGACGACGCGTACGCTGGAAGCGCAATTGACCGCGCTCCATGGCGGTGTGCGCACCGTCCTCGTCCCCTCCGGCCAGGCGGCGGTCACTATCGTCATGCTCTCGGTGCTGCTGCCGGGCGACAAGGTGCTGATCCCCGACCAGGTCTACCAGCCGGTGCGCAGCTTCTGCGAGGAGTACCTGACGCCGCGTGGCATCGACTACGGCGTCTACGACCCGCTGATCGGCGCCGGTATCGCGGCGCTGATCGACGACCGGGTCAAGCTGGTCTGGGTCGAGTCGCCGGGCTCGAACACGATGGAGGTGCAGGATGTGCCCGCCATCGTGAAGGCAGCCAAGGCCAAAGGCGTGCTCGTCGGCTGCGACAACACCTGGGCGACGCCGCTGATCTTCAAGCCACTGGCCCATGGCGCCGACTTCGCCTGCGAGGCGCTGACCAAATATGTCGGCGGCCATTCCGACCTGCTGCTCGGCTCGGTCACCGTCGCCGATCTCGGCTTGCGCGAGAAGCTGAAGGAGACGCTGCGCGGCTTCGGCGTCGGCGTCTCGCCCGACGAATGCCAGCTCGCTCTGCGCGGTCTGGAAACCCTGGCACTGCGCCTCGCCCATATGGGCAAGGTCTCCGAGGATTTCGCCCGGCGCCTTGCCCGCTCGCCCGCGGTCGAGACGGTGCTGCACCCGGCCCTGCCCTCCTGCCCCGGCCATGAGTTCTGGCAGCGCGACATGGGCCGCTCCTCGGGCGTGTTCAGCGTCGTGCTGAAGCCCGCGCCCCACGCCCTGTTCGAAGCGGCACTTTCGGCGCTCAAGGTCTTCGCCATCGGCGCCTCCTGGGGCGGCACGCGCAGCCTGATCGCGCCGTTGGCGCTGGGTGGCGAGCGCACCGTCAATCTCTGGCCCCATCCCGGTCCGGCGCTGCGCATCAGCATCGGCCTCGAGGACCCGGACGACCTCTGGAACGATCTCGACACGCTGCTGGTCGCACTGGAACGGCCGGCGGCCGCCAAGGTCGCCTGAGGCCGAGAGACCAAAGACGACGGACGCGGCGGGGCACATCTCCGCCGCGGCGGGAGAATTGTGCCTAAAAACAACAGGGGATCGACGATGAAACGGATTTTGCTTCGCCTGACCGCCGCGCTGGCACTCGCCGCCGGCTTCGCCGCGCCCGCCGGCGCCGATACGATCAAGATGATCCGCGACCGCGGCAAGATCATCTGCGGCACCAGCCCCGGCGTCGCCGGCTTTTCGACCCAGGATGCCAATGGCCGCTGGCAGGGCTTCGACATCGACATCTGCCGGGCACTCGCCGCCGTCATCTTCAACGACACCGAGAAGGCCGGTTTCGTCTCGCTGACCTCGAAGGACCGGCTGATCGCGCTGCAGGCCGGCGAGATCGACGTCCTGCCGCGCACCACCACCTGGACGCTGTCGCGCAATGCCGGCCAGGGCGTCACCTTCACCACCGTCAACTATTATGACGGCCAGGGCTTCATGGTCTCGAAGAAGCTCGGCGTCTCCTCCGCCGCCCAGCTCGGCGGCGCCTCGGTCTGCGTCGCCCAGGGCACCACCAGCGAACTCAACCTCGCCGATTATTTCCGCAAGCTCGGCATGAAATACGAGGCCGCCGCCTTCGGCACCTCGGAGGAAGCGCTGAAAGCCTACGAGTCCGGTCGCTGCGACGCCTACACCACCGACATCTCGGCGCTCTCGGCCGTCAGGATGAAGCTGCAGGACGTCGACAGCCACGTCATCCTGCCGGAAGTCGTCTCGAAGGAGCCGCTCGGCCCTTGGGTGCGCACCGGCGACGAGAGCTGGTTCAACCTCGTGCGCTGGACCGTGCTCGCTCTGATCAACGCCGAGGAGCTCGGAATCACCAGGGCCAATGTCCAGGAGATGCTGAAGTCCTCGAACCCCGAGGTGAAGCGCTTCCTCGGCCTCGACGGCAAGATGGGCGAGGCGATGGGCGTCAGCAACGACTGGGTCGTGCGCGTCATCTCCGCCGTCGGCAATTACGGCGAGAGCTTCGAGCGCCATCTCGGCAAGAGCTCGCGCCTGCAGCTGGCGCGCGGTCCCAACGAGCTCTGGAGCAAGGGCGGCATCCAGTACAGCCCGCCATTCCGGTAGGCGGCGCGGCGGGCAGACGGAACTGCCGGGCGTCCCGGCAGTTGTAGACTCCGTTGCATCACCAAGGAGTACTGACCGTGCCCGCCATCAAATCCCTCCTCGCTGGCGCCGCTGCGCTTGCCCTCGTCACCGGCACGGCCGTGGCCCAGCCGCGCACGCTCGGCCCGCAGACCGGCACGGTCAAGATCGAGCAGGTCTCCGTCGCCTTCATCGCCTCCGGCGAGCTCGGCGGCGGCACCTTCACCTATCGCGGCCGCTCCTATCCGATCTCGGTCGGTGGGCTCGGCATCGGCGGCATCGGCGCCTCGCGCGTCGTCGCCAGCGGGCGCGTCTACGGCCTGACCACACGCAACGACCTGGCCGGACCTTATGTCCAGCTCAAGGAAGGCTGGGCCGTCGGCCGCGCCGGCCAGGGCCGCGTCTGGCTCAAGAACGACAAGGGCGTGACCATCAGCCTCGACACGCGCCGCCAGGGCCTGCAGGCCACGATCGGCGCCGACGGCGTCGTGATCGCGTTCAAGTAAGATTGATCCGTCGGCGCGAGCCGCGATTGCAGCGGCCGGGCATCGCCCGGCCGTCTTGTTGTCGGCTCCCCGCTCCGACAGCCTGGCCAGAGAAGGATGATTCCGATGACGAAGATTCTGGTTCTCTACTATTCCAGCTACGGCCATATCGAGACGATGGCGCAGGCTGTCGCCGAGGGCGTGCGCGAGGCCGGCGCCGATGTGGTGATCAAGCGCGTGCCCGAACTCGTCCCCGAGGATGTCGCCCGCAAGTCCGGCTTCAAGCTCGATCAGGTCGCTCCGATCGCCACGGTCGACGAGCTCCCCGAGTACGACGCGATCATCTTCGGCGTGCCGACCCGCTTCGGCAACATGCCGGCGCAGATGAAGAACTTCCTCGACCAGACCGGCGGCCTCTGGTTCCAGGGCAAGCTCGTCGGCAAGGTCGGCAGCGTCTTCTCCTCCAGCAACACCCAGCATGGCGGCCAGGAGAGCACGATCCTCTCGACCCACACTGTCCTGCTGCATCAGGGCATGGTCATCGTCGGCCTGCCCTATGCCTTCCAGGGCCAGATGGAGATGGCCGAGATCAGTGGCGGCTCGCCCTATGGCGCCAGCACCATCGCCGGCGCTGACGGCTCGCGCCAGCCCTCGCAGAACGAGCTCGCCGGTGCCCGCTATCAGGGCCGCCACGTCGCCGGGATCGCAGCGAAGCTGGCGGCCTGAAGGCTCGGCGCAGCGCAGCTAGCCCGGCATCGGAGGGTTCACCGCGTCAATGCCGGCCTGCCTTGCCTCTTACCGCGCCACTGCTCCAGACTGCCGTTGATCCGGCGCCCGCATCCGCGGGACCTACGACTGAAAGAGGATGATCCGATGGATACCGGCGTCGTCGACCGGCCCGACCAGAACCGCTTCGAACTCGCTGTCGGCGACGAACTCGCCCTCGCCTACTACCGCCTCGATGGCGACCGCGTAGTGCTGACCCACACCGAGGTTCCCCAAGCTCTCTCGGGCCAGGGGGTAGGCTCGCGGCTGGCCAAGGGCGTCTTCGAGCAGATCAAGGCCTCGGGCCGCAAGGTCGTCCCACGCTGCCCCTTCATGGCCGGCTGGGTCAGCCGGCATCCCGAATACGACGACATCGTCGCGGGCTGAGCCAGGCCGAGCGGCCGCGCTCGGCCGGGCGCGCAATCCTACTTCACCGCGTCCGGCTGCACTGCGGCCGCCTCCGTGATCGGCCCGACGCTCTTGGTCGGCAGCGGGCGGTCGCGCTGCGGCCATTGCAGCGCGAACATCGCCGCGGCCAGTCCCAGCCCGAGCAGGTCCGTCAGCCAGTCAGGCTTCACCAGGCAGAAGGCCGCAGCGACGAGAAGCGCGCGCTCCCACGGGGCGCAGCGTCGCAGCAGGTAGCCGTGCAACCCGGCGGCGAGCAGCGCGATGCCGAAGCAGGAGGCGATGAAGCGCCAGATGATCGTCGGCCAGTCGCCGATCATCAGCAGCGCCGGCTCATAGACGAACATGAACGGCACGATGAACCCGGCCGCACCGATCTTCACCGCCGCCCAGCCGCTGGCCCAAAGATCGGCCTTCGCCAGCCCCGCCGCGGCATAGACCGCGAGCGCAACCGGCGGCGTGATCGCCGACAGGATGGCGAAGTAGAAGGCGAACATGTGCGCCGCCGGCATCGCGACGCCGAGCTTGATCAAGGCCGGCACCAGCAGCGAGGTCATCACGATATAGGCCGGGGTCGTCGGCATCCCCATGCCGAGCACGATCCCGGCGACGCCGGTCAGGATCAGAGCGAGCAGCAGATAGTTCTGCGACAGGCCGATCACGGCTTGCGTGAAGACGATGCCGGCACCGGTCAGCGCCACGACGCCGATCACGATGCCGGCGCAGGCGCAGGCGAGCGCAACCGCGAGCGCGTTGCGGGAGCCGTCGATCATCGCGTCGATGATGATCGGGATGCGCACGTTCCCGCGTGTCGAGGCACGCAGCGCCGCGACCGGGAAGCACAGCAGCGTCCCGGCCAGCGCCGCGAGCGGCGCGCTGTAGCCGGAATAGAGCACGCCGAGGATGGTGATGACCGGCAGGAAGAGATGCCCGCGCTCGCGCAGGGTCGTGCCGAGCTTGGGCAATTCGCTGCGCGGCACGCCCATGATGCCGTGGCGCTTGGCCTCGAAGTGCACCGCGGCGAAACAGGCGACATAGTAGAGGATCGCCGGGATCAGCGCCCAGATCACCACCTGGCCGTAGGAGACCGAGAGGAACTCGGCCATGACGAAGGCGGCCGCCCCCATGATCGGCGGCATGATCTGGCCGCCGGTCGACGCCACCGCCTCGACGCCGGCGGCGAAATGCGCCTTGAAGCCGGTCCGTTTCATCAGGGGGATCGAGATCGGCCCATCGACCATGACATTGGCGACCGCGCTGCCGGAGATCGTGCCGAACAGGCTCGACGACACCACCGAGACCTTGCCCGGCCCGCCAGCCGTGTGGCCGGTCAGCGACAGCGCGAAATCCATGAAGAGCTGGCCGGTGCCCGTCCGCTCCATGAAGGAGCCGAACAGCACGAAGATCATGACATAGGCGGCCGAGACGCCGAGCGGCGCGCCGAAGATGCCTTCCGTCGTCATGAACAACTGGTCGAGCAGCCGCATCGGCTCGACCTTCGCGACGAAGAGGCCATAGGCGAGGAAGACCAGCGCCGTGATCGGCAGCGCCCAGCCGATCAGCCGCCGCGTCGCCTCGAGCAGCAGCACGATCAGGATCACCGCCATCGCCATGTCGGCCGGCGTCATGTCGTCGACATAGTAGATCCGGTTGACGATGTAGTCGTAGTTCCAGAACAGATAGGTGATCGGCGCCATGGCGAGCGCGAGCAGGGCATAGTCGAGCAGCGAGGGCGCCGCGTCGGTTCCGGCCCGCCGATAGATCAGGAAGGTCAGCGTCAGCGCGAACAGGAGGTGCGTGCCGCGGAAAATGATCGCTTCCGGCGTGCCCTGCCCGCCGAGCGCCGGCGGCAGGATCACCCACATATGATAGAGCGCCATCGCGACCGCGATCACGGCGGTCACCAGCCGCACGACGCCGGCATGGCTGAAATCGAACCTGAATTCGGGCTTCGGAACGCTGATGTCCACTGGCATGTCCCGGCTCTAGGGCCGATCCACCGCAAGGCGGCAAGCCGCGAGCCTGCGCGGCTGGATCGGGGCATTCTTGAGGAGCGCGCGCCGGAGGCCCGGCGCGCCGGGTGTCAGTCCGTCTTCAAGGGAACCGCCGACCGCTCACTTCGCGGCGACGGTGATGCCCTTTTCCTTGTAGAAGCGCGCCGCGCCGGGGTGGAACGGCACGCCGACATCCTCGGCCATGATCTGCGGCGTCAGGCCATCCATCGTCTTGCTGGTCGCCGCGAGCGATGGGACGTTGTCGGCGATCGCCTTGGTCATCGCGTAGATCTGGTCGGCCGGCAGCTTGCAGGAGGCGACGATATGGGTGGCGTAGCCGATCACCTTCACATCCTCGCCCTGCTTCGGATAGGTGCCCTTCGGCACGGTCACCAGCGTGTAGCCGGGATTGAGCTTCCGCATCCCGTCGAGATCGGCCGAAAGGTCGAGGAGCTTGATGTCGCGCGCCGAGGCGAGGTCCATCACCGCGCCGGACGGGATCGCGGTGCCGAGCGTGAAGGCCTGGGCATGGCCGTCCTTCACCTGCTCGACCGAGTCCGTATAGGAGACGAAGGACACCTTGACGTCGCTGTAGCTCAGGCCATGCACCTTCAGGAGCTGGCCGGTGATGAGCTCGCCGGTATTGCCGCGCGGCTGGGTGGTGATCGCCTTGCCCTTCAGGTCCTTGACCGTCTTGATCCCTGAATCCGCCGGCACCAGCATCTGGAAATACTGCGGATAGAGCGAGGCGATATTGCAGATGTTCTCGTGCTTCTTCGGGAACGGCGCGTTGCCGGCGAGCCCGTCGACCGTCGAGATCGAGTTGCCGAAGCCGACCTCCGCCTTGCCGTCTTCGATGGCGCGTACATTGGCGATGCCGGCGCCCGGCAGCGACTGCACGCTGAGGCCCGGAACCGCTTTCTCCCAGATGTCCTTGAGTTGTCCGCCCAGCGGCACCCAGACCCCGCCCTGAGGGCCGGTCATCAGCCGCATATCGGCAGCGGCGGCCGGCGCGCAAAGCGCAGCCGTAGCGGCAAGACACAAAGCTGCACTGCTCAGTCTCGTCATCGGATTTCCTCCCTCTGAAACGATTGAACCTCGCCGCCTCTTGAGGGCGGTCGGATCAACGCCGGCAGAACCGGCGCCTACAACCATCGCGTCAAAGCTAGCGATTGGGGGCTGGCTGGCAAGTCTGGTTGTGGAGGAGGTCAGGTGGCGATAGCGCGGGAGAGGCGTCTCGCCTCGCTCCGGCTTGCAGCCGTAGCCCGAAGGGCCAAGGCTGGTGGGCCGGGCCGGAGCGCCCACCACCGCTTCAAACATAAGCCCCGCCGACGTTTGCATCGGATAAGCGTGAACGAATGTCACACAGATCTAGCTGATCGTGGAGTGGCGGGCCCACTACCCCCGGAATCGACGATCAGGTATACCGAACCAAGCGATTATCTGATGCTAGGTGCAGCGTCTTGCCGCTCCCACGGTAGATTCAGTTGAAGGCAGACATTCTTTGATTGCGAGACCCGCCGTATTGCACCACACATCCTCTAACGTCGTGCTTGTTTTGCACGCCATTGTCGCCGTGGCGGAACGCGATTGATTTAAGCCGACAGAGGTCTAACTATCCGAAAAGCTTATCCGGGGGATTCGTGTGTGCTTCTGCAAGTTCACAGCTACGGATGCGCCTGGGTTCCAATTGGTAGTGACGGAGCGTGACAATCTCCGCGATGAATGGTTCCAAGCAGCTCTCGTCGAGGGCTCGTGGACCAAGCCGCCAGCGCTTGTTCATGTTGACTGGCCCGATCTCCCGTTGGAATAGCGCTGCTGCGTTTTCACCTCACAAACTTCCCTGCCCTCGGCAATCATAATTCGGTTAAGGACTATGTCTCAGCAGGATTTACCAAGCTTACTCTGGGAAATTAACTATATTATTCCCGTCGAGGATGGCGACCCGTACAAGGCTAGCTTTTTTCAGGGCTTCGCCAGATCACTGATACGGAACACACCGATCATTCGGCTAATAAATACGCTACCTAGCGACCTTCTGGAACTCACCCCTGAAGGGCAAGACGTCCGTTTGGCTCGCCGGATGTCGGGACAGGCGGCAGTTATGTGGCATGGACAATCCCTCAAAGCGCTTACCGCGATGGTTACACCAGCATTTGCGCCTTGGACTGTACTTTTTATTGGCCCAGATCATAGTATTGAAAAGTATCGTCAATGGATCGATGCCCACTCATTCCCGCTTACGGTCGTAGCGGAAGCAGGTGGAACGGTTACATATGATAATTTCAATGTAGAGACGCTTCGCAAATCATTTATAAATATTTGCGATGCTTTACAGGGATTCGTAAGATTAGACGACATCAAAGTAGCGCAGTCACTTCTGTCTAAATGGAAAATGCAGCCGGAACGCAGTATCGGCTACCAATTAGGTGGACATAACTCCATTCATCCAAACGTCCTAGCGCTGAATTCCGCAGGGTACACAGGCCTAATTTATGGTCTGTTTAAAAATATCGACCATGGAATCGAACCCTATGTAGAACAAATTTGCAAAACAACTGAGTCAATTTTGAACGAACGTAGGATTGTAGGCGAGCGAAATGCCAACCAATACATTCGGCGCCCGCCAGGGCTTAACCTTTTTGCTCCTGCAATTTATCCGCACGTGAGAGAAATCCCGTTAAATGGCAGCATGACAGGGGAGGACAAGCGCAGGCTCATAGGTGTTCGTAATGCTCTTGAAAGACAGGAGGGCTACACCTTTGAAGCCAAGACCTCGGCACAAGCCAACGCATTCCTCGGCATTGACTCCGAGGGGAACCACCGCCCGCATTTCCTGATGCAGGAGCGAGCCGGAGAGCTGCGGCTTGCAACCGAGTGCATAGGAACCTTAGCGGCATCAGAAATATCAGCTGTCATTCGCCTGCCAAACCGAGTAAATCGTAGTGCAGGACAGGTTCGTCAATTTGCTCAGCAGTATCATTCCAAGAATAACACAGATCGGAAACGGATTGAACTCTTTAGAAAAACACAGGAATCAATAACAAATTCTATTCCACAGGATTTTTATAGATTTATTGATGATTCTGAAGATGGAATCCGCCTCGTATGCGATTCACATCTCGAATGGGCGGATATAAGAGGGCTTCCTTTATGTTTGCAGAAAGATACTATCCGCATTCCCGTTACGCCGGGGAATCTATTCATCGATCAAATATCTCCAAAACCATATGAACACCTCAGAGTTTCTGATTTTTCTGAGATACTTATACTAAGCGCGCTTGCAAGCAAAGATCCTATCAGTCAATTATTTGATATTGCCCTATCAACATTTCGACCACATTTTGCTGATAAGATAAAGATTAGAGCCGTTCAAGTTAGGAATAAAAAAGATTTCATCGACGCTCTAAACTCATTCGACGCAGCAATGCTAATTTTCGACGGCCATGGCGGTCACGAGCCTGGAAAGGCGGCTACCCTTCAACTTCTTGATGAGGAGATAAATATATGGACTCTTCAGGCAGAGCGCCCCCGAGTTCCACCAATCGTCATTCTAAGTGCGTGCGATACCCATGCTGCAGATCGGAACCATGCTTCGACAGCAAATGGATTTCTTTCGATCGGCGCCAGGACCGTGCTCGGATCGGTTTTCCCAATTGATGCTCGCGATGCGTCAGCTTTTGTTGCGCGGCTACTTTTTAGGGTTGCCGCGTTCGTGCCCAGCGCCCACAAGATGTTTAACCGCTCACTGAGTTGGATGGAGATCATGGGCGGAATGATCCGCATGCAGCTTCTAACAGATTTCTGCAGACGGTTGGAGAGAAAGGGGATTATAGAAGAAGATGGCTATAAAGCCATTCATGTAGCAGGAAACTTAGCGATTAATAGCGGAGATAAATGGCCATTTGAAACTGTAATTTCTAAAGCTAGCGAACGTGGAATCGACCGAAGAGTGCTTATCAGAGAACTTCGTGCAGCAACGGCAAATTCTACAGCGATCAGCTATCTTCAATTAGGCCGCCCTGAAACCATTATCGTTCATCCAGATAACGGTTTCGACAGTGAAGGCGGTAGCGAAATTGCTGACTCGTTGGAAATTTAGGCACTCTCGGCCGCAACTGAATTTTAGCCTCCACCGCTTCCGCCGTATTTCTAAACAAATTTTTGGCTGGCGGATCGGGAGAGGCGCAAAGCTGCTTTCGGGTCTCGGGTCTTCAACGACATTCTCAGCGTGCTCGGCTTGTTGGTCGGATGAAGCCGCCGGGGAATCGGCCAGCGGAGATAGAAGATGCCGCTTTTGGAACGCTGCAAATAGGCCGGAGTGAACACCAGAATGCCCCACCAGAATATCCCACCGGCACAATCCTCTGGCTAAGGCATTGATCTGAAATGGAATGGTGGGCCGGGCCGGACTCGAACCGGCACCGGCGCTGTTATGAGCAGCGAGCTCTAACCATTGAGCTACCGGCCCGCAGCACGCCTAGCATCCGGGCGGCGAGACGTGCAACGGCTTTGCGGCGAGCGTGGGACTTGTCAGATGGGAACTGGCGGCCCCACCCACAATTGCGCCGGATCAGGCGCGTTGCAGATTGCGGCGCCGGCGCAAGGGGCCGAGGACATTGATCTCGAGCGCGCCGACCGTGGTCGCGGCCAACGCGGCGATGCAGACCATGAGCTTCGAGGTCTCCTCCATCGCGCCTTCGATCAGGATGGCGTGAACCACACCGGCGCTGACGATCGCCACGGCCAGGACGCTGTGGGCGATGCGCCAGTTCCGGTGGGAGAGGCGCAAGCGCCGGCGCATCGCGGCGAGGATGGCCGTGAGGACGAGGCACCACAGGCTGATCACGCCGTAGAGCGAGAACGGCGTCGGCGCGACCAAGAGCAGCGCGTCCATCACGTCCTCGGGACTATAGGCGTAGAGCGCCCCGATATGCAGCGCGACTGCAGCGACGATCGCGATTCCGCCCCAGCGATGCCAGCGCAACCCGCGCGCGGCCGGCATCAGGACCGGAGCGGTTGCGGTCAGCAACGGCTGCACGAACAGCAGGCTGAGCGCGACGACGCCGGCCATGCCGCCAATGACCCAGAGAAACTCGCGGCCGCGCTGGAGCGGGCTCGCCGCCGCCGCGACCACGGGGATGGTGGCGACGGCCGCGATCGCCAGCCAGGCGAGGCCCCGCCGGCCCTTGTCAGCTCGACTTGCCGGCATTGCCCGCCGCGGGAGCGAGGACGAAGTCGACGGCCATGCTCTTGTCGTGGCGGCTGTTCAGCACCGGCCGCAGGAACAGGGTCGCAAAGCCGGGATCGTCATAGGCGATATGGATATGCGGCTGGCCGAACTGCGGAACGATCGGCGAGATATCGAGCCGGTAGCGACCGTTCACGTCGGTCATGACGCTGCCGCGATTGCTCGGCTCACGCTCGCCGCCACGCTCGGTCGCAGCCCAGATCTGGATGCGGAGATTGCGCAACGGCTCGCCACTGCCGGCTTTCCGGACGAGCCCTGAGGCAACGAAGCCGGTTCCGAGGTTTTCGACCAGCGGCGCGTTCGGGATATAGTTGTTGGCGCCGCCGCGCATCGTCTCGGTCGGGGCATGGCCACCGGTCTGCGCGCTTGCGGACGCAAGATGGCGCGGCAGCAGGCCGACAGCGCCGGCAGCCGCTGCGCCAAGGAGCAGGATCCTGCGGTTGGGATGGATGATCGTCACGGTCATGATCTGATCCTCGCCATTGCATCTGACGTCAGGAAAGACTTTGGGCGACACAGCCCGGAGGCAGCCACAGGCATCCCCGCCCGACGCATCGTCTTGTCTGTCCCATCTAAGGAGCGGCCATCGGCGAAGTCCATCGGCCGGGCCATCACCTTCCCGTCATGCCGGCGTGAGGTGACGGCCGGCAGCATAAAAAACGCCGCCGCTCGATAGGAGCGGCGGCGTTCTGGTGAGCCCGTCTTCGACGGCCTGGATCAAGCCGCCCTTGCCTGCTCGTGTTCGTGCTCGGCTGCCCCGCCCTCGCGGAAGCTGAAGCGGGAGATATGCTCCGTGAGCGAACGGGTCTGCTCGTCGGTGAGGGCGAGCGCGGCGTTGGTTTCCTCGACCAGCGCGGCGTTCTGGTGCGCCATGGTGCCGATGCCGTCGATTTCCCGGTTGATCGTCGAGACATCGGTCGCCTGGCCACGGGCCGTCTGCGAGATGCCGTTCATCAGCGCCGAGAGATCGTTGACCGAGGTCACGATGCTGCTGAACACGGCCGAGCTCTGCTCGACCAGGCCGACGCCGACCTTGACGTCGCCATGGGCGGCCTCGACCAGTTTCTTGACGTCGTTCGAGGCGTCGGCCGAGCGCTTGGCGAGGCTGCGCACCTCGCTGGCGACGACGGCGAAGCCCTTGCCGGCGTCGCCGGCGCGGGCCGCCTCGACCGCCGCGTTGAGCGCCAGGAGATTGGTCTGGAAGGCGATCTCGTCGATCATCGAGATCACTTCCGAGATCTTGCTGGAAGAGACGCGGATGCGGTGCATCGCTTCCAGCGCCGACGCGACGACCTGCTCGCCCTGCTGGGCGCGCTCCTCGGCGCTCTGGGCCATGCCGACCGCCTGAGCAGCGTCCTTGGCGGTCTTCTGGACATTGCTGGCGAAGGCGCCGAGCTGGTTGGTCGCCACCGTGACGGCGTTGCTCTCTTCGCTGGTACGCTCGGCGAGGTCAGTGACGCCGTCGAGGATCTCGCTGGTCGCGCTGCGCACCGCCGAGACAGTCTCCGACAGGCGCGCCAGCGTGCTTTCGAACTCGCCGGCGAGGCTGTTCGTGCCGTTCTTGAGCTCGGCGAAGGCGCCCTGGTAACGGCCCTCGACACGGGCGACCAGACGGCCGTCGGAGAGGTGGCCGAGGACTTCGCAGGTCTCGGACAGGCCGGCCTGGACCGTCTCCAGCAGCTCGTTCACCGAGCCGGCGAGCGCGTTGAGCTCGGCGTCGGCGAAGTTGGCGTCGACGCGCCGGCTGAAATCGCCCTGCGCCGCCGCGGCGACGACGACGCCGAAGGCCTCGCCGAGCTCCGCCATCATCTGCTGGCGCTGCTCGCGGGCGCGCTCCTCGTCCTCGACCTTGGCGAGCTCGGCGGCGCGCAGCGCCACCGCATTGTCGCGGAAGAGCAGCACGCTCTTCGAGATGTCGGCGATCTCGTCATTGCCCTTGGTCTCGACCTTCGTCTCGAGCTGACCGTCGGCGATTGCCCTGGTCGCGGCCCAGAGCCGGTTGAGGCGGCCGACGATCTGGCGCCGGACATAGAGCAGCGCCAGCGCCAGCGCGACGATCAGCGAGCCGAGGCCGATGATGCCGAGCCAGAGCTTGCTCGTCTCGATCAGCGTCTGCGTCGAGGCGGCAGCGGCCTGCGCCTCGCCGCGCGCGCCCTGCACAAGCGCATCGACCTCGCGGCGAAGATTCGCCGCCGCCTGGTCGACCTCCTTCAGCCCGCGGGTGATGCCCTCGCGGGTGGTGATGTCGCGATTGCGGATGTCGACGAGGCCCTCGGAGCCTTCCCCGACCGCGATCAGCGCCTCGACCGTGCTGGCCCGCGCCTTGTTGGCGGTGATCTTCTCGGCGTCGGAGAGAAGAGTCCGCAGCCGGTAGGCGATGCCGTTGAAGCGCTCGCGGGCAAGGCCGAGCTTCTCCTTGTCGTTGATCTGGGCGATCTCACGGAGCACGCCGACCATCTCGTTGACATTGGCCTGCAGCGTCCGCGCCAGGTCGAAGATGGCGAAGTCGCGGTCCATCAGGGTCTTGACCGCGCCGGTCAGCGCCTCGCCGGAGAGCACGGCGAGATCGTCGAGCCCGAAGGTCACCGCGAACTTGGCCTGCTCGGCCTCGCCGCTCGCCGCCTTGACGAAGGCCTCATAGGCCTTGCCGAGCTTCTCCAGCGCGGCTGCCGACTCCGAGGCGTTGCGCAGGCGCTCGCCGGTCAGGTCGTTGATGTCGTTGATCTGGCGCGAGAGGCCGTCGAGCGCGCTCTGCGCCTTCTTGTTGTCGACATTGCCCTGATCGCCGATCTTGCGCACCAGGTCGAACTGCCGGGCCTCGACCTTGTCGAATTCGCCGGTCAGGGCCGCGCGCTCGCGCACGGTCTGCACTTCCATGAAGCGCGGTGCCAGCGCGGTCGAGGCCGTCGCCGCCTGCGATAGTTCGAGCGCCAGCTCGACCACCGGCATCTTGCGCTCGACCATGTCGGCGACCGTGCTGCCGACCCGGCCATAGGAGAACCATGCGACCAGCGACGCCGCGATCGTCAGGACCGTCAGGACGCCGAGCGCCGCATAGATGCGGGCGGCGATGCCGACACGCGACGCCTTCTGGCGCGCAGGCTTCTCAGTCTTCGACATTGACGCGGTACTCCTGAAGACAAGCCCGGCAGCGCGGCGCTGGCCGGTAGCGGATCACGGACGATAGGCGGCGGCCGACGATGGTCAGCCGTGAACTGGGTGCGCTTGGAAAAATGCGGGGCAAGGGCTCGCCGGCTCGACCGTGCCGCGTGCGAGCGGCGGCGCGAGCCGGACCACGCCGGCCGACATGCGACGGCGATCGATCATGCAGGACCTCCCAGCCCCAGGCTGACCGATCCCGGTGGACCGATCGACGGCAGAATTGCGGAGGTTCGCTTAAAGAACGCTTAAGTTGCCGGATTCTTCTGAATCACTCGGCGATGGGGCGGGTTCATAAGTTGTTAGGGACTGGCGTCTTCGCAGTCCGAAGGGAGCGGCAGAGCGAACATCCGCGGGGAACCCCTCTCCCGGATGGGAGAGGGGCAGGGGTGAGGGACCGCCGCTGATTGTTTGAGCGATGCGGCGCCGTTGCGCCTTCTGTGGATAGGGCAGGCCCTCATCCCTGCCCTTCTCCCACACGGGAGAAGGGTTCCCCGCGCTCTTCATCGGTGTCTGACCTCTTCCGGGAAGGAAGCGCTCGAGCGCCCCCCTACTCCGCCGGCACCGGCCGTGGCCGGCCGTCATCGTCGATCGCGACGAAGGTGAAGCTCGCGTCGGTGACCTTCTCGTGCAGCGTGGTGCGGAAGCGCTTGGCCCAGGCCTCGACCTGGATCTTCATCGAAGTCCGGCCGACCGACTTGACCGAGGTGTAGACGCTGAGCACATCGCCGACCTTGACCGGGCGGATGAAGGTCATCGCCTCGACCGCGACGGTCACCACGCGGCCCTGCGCCCGCTCGACCCCGGCAATGCCGCCGGCCTGGTCCATGCGCGACATCACCCAGCCGCCGAAGATGTCGCCATTGGCGTTGGTGTCCGCCGGCATGGCGATGGTGCGCACGGTCAGCGTGCCGCATGGCTCCTCGACGGGATTGACGCCAGGCTCAGTCATCGTTGCCCTTCCCTTCCTCGATATGGAAGGAGTGGAGCACACGATGCAGGATCGGCGCCAGCACGAAGCCGGTGGCGATCACCACAAACAGGCCCGAGAAGATCGCATAGGCACCTGCGAAGATCTTGCCGCCGACGGTCTTGAGCTCGGCGACCGGCCCCATGCCGGACAGGATCATCGCCGCATTGACGAAGGCGTCGACCGCACTCATGCCCTCGCTGGCGGCATAGCCCGCCATGCCGATGGCGAGCCCGACCACGGTGAGCGCCAGCCAGAGCAGAATCGCTCGTCCCAAACGCAGGGCGAACTGCTGCGGCGGCAGGAGCGCCTCGCGACGATGCTCGAAGCGGGTGAGGTGGTGCATCGGCGCTCAGGCTCTGCCGAGTTCCCGCCGCACCAGCGCAGCACCGGCCGCGAGCGCCGCCAACTTGCCATAGGCGACATCGAAGGGCATCGGCGCCAGGCCGCAATTCGTGCAGGGGTAGAGCTTCTCGGGAGCGACGAAGGCGAGTGCTGCCCGGATCGTCGCCGCCACCTCTTCCGGGGTTTCGATGGCGTTGCTGGCGACGTCGATCGCACCGGCCAGCACATCCTTGCCGTCAAGCAGCCTGATCAGCTCGAGCGGCACCTTCGAATTGCGGCATTCGAGCGAGACCTGGTCGATCGAGCTCCTGGCAATCACCGGAAAGGTCTCCTCATAGTGACGCCATTGCTCGCCGAGGGTCGCCTTCCAGTCGATATTGGCCTTGATGCCGTAGCCATAGCAGATGTGCACGGCGGTGGTGACCGAAAGCTCCTGTGCCGCCCGCTCCAGGCAGGCGATGCCCCACTCGGCCACCGCACCCATATAGACGTTGAAGGCCGGCTCATCGAACTGGATGACGTCGACCCCGATGGCCTGCAGTTCCTTCGCCTCCTCGTTCAGAACGGCGGCGAAGGCCATGGCGAGGTCCTCCCGGCGGCCGTAATGCTCGTCGGCGATGGTGTCGACGATCGTCATCGGCCCCGGCAGGGTGAATTTGAGCTTGCGCTTCGTGTGCGCCCGTGCCGCTTCCGCCTCCATCCGGTGGACCGGGCCCTTGCGCCGGATCGGCCCGGTCACGGTCGGCACCTCCGCGTCGTAGCGGTTGTTGCGGATGCCCATGATCGTCTTCTTGTCGAAGTCGATCCCGTCGAGATTGGCGAGGAAGCCGTGAACGAAGTGGACGCGCGCCTGCTCGCCATCGCCGACGATGTCGAGCCCGGCATCCTCCTGCAGCTTGACCGAGAGGATGGTTGCGTCGCGCTTGCCCGCCTCCAATGCCTCGCCCGAGAGCACCCAGGGCGCCCAGAGCCTCTCCTGCTCCGCGAGCCAACGCGGCTTCGGCAGGCTGCCGGCGAGCGTGGTCTGGAGCATGGCGTTCCCTTTCGTCATTGAGCCGAGATTGACGCGCGCGCATGCTGCGTCAAGTCATGTTCGCCGAAGGAGGAAGCGATGACCATGCCACCGCCGATGATCTGCATCTCGCTGCGCTATGCGAACGCGCCGCGCATCTATGACTGGCTGATCGAGGCCTTCGGCTTCGAGAAGCACGCGGCCTACTATTCCGAGGACGGCAAGACGCTGCTGCATGGCGAGCTGCGCATGGGCCAGAGCTTCGTCATGCTCGGCTCTTCCGACAACAACGAATTCGGCAAGCTCGTCTCGCGCCCGGCCGAGCTCGGTGGCACCACCGCCTCGCCCTATATCGCGACGACCGACATCGATGCGCTCTGCGAACGCGCCCGCAAGGCCGGCGCCGAGATCTGCATGGAGCCGACCGACCAGCCCTATGGCAGCCGTGACTTCATCTGCAAGGACCCGGAGGGGCATGTCTGGTGCTTCGGCACCTATAGGCCGGGGGCTGCCTCGGCCTGACCGAGAGCCGGAACAAGTGGAGCCCTCATCCTGAGGAGCCGCGCAGCGGCGTCTCGAAGGATGCTTCAGGAGGCTCTGGAACCAGCTGGAACATCCTTCGAGACGCAGACTTACGTCTGCTCCTCAGGATGAGGGCTAGGGGTGTCACGCCGTCGCCAGCTTCGGCCGCGCCTTCAGCATCAGCCAGCAGACGATCGCGAGATTGATCAGGTTCCAGGCGAGGCCGTTGAGGAAGGCGAGCCGGTAGGACGAGGTCGCGTCGAAGATCCATCCGGAGACCCAGCCGCCGAAGGCCATGCCGAAGATCGTCGCCGACATCACCACGCCGATGCGCGCCCCCGCCTCGCGCGGCGGCATGTAGTCACGGATCGCCACCGCATACATCGGCACGATCCCGCCCTGGAACAGGCCGAAGATGCCGGTGACGACGAAGAGCGAGCTCAGCCCGTCGAACCAGAGATAGAGGAAGAGCGCCATGCCCTGCATCAGCGAGGACAGAGCGAGAGTCGCGGTGCCGCCGATCCTGTCGGCGACGAAGCCGGAGCCGACGCGGCTGACGATGCCGAGCGCCATCATCACGGTCAGCATCTCGGCGCCGCGCGCCACGCCATAGCCGAGGTCGCTGCAATAGGCGACGATATGGACCTGCGGCATCGACATCGCGACGCAGCAGCAGAAGCCGGCGACGACCAGCAGCAGCTGCAACTGGTTCGGCGAAAGTCCGAGGCTGCCGCGTGCGCCGGCGCTGGTCGCCTCCGCCGCCGCGAAGCTTGCCGCATTGGGGCGGCGGCGGAACAGCGGCGCCAACGGCATCATCACCGCGAACGCCGCGATGCCGAGCCACAGATGCGTCGTGCGCAGGCCATGCGTCTCGACGCCCCAGTTGATCAGCTGCGGCCAGAACATGCCGGCGAGATAGCTGCCGGAGGCCCCGAAGACGACGGCGAGGCCGCGATAGCGCTTGAACCAGTGCGACAGGTCGGCGATCAGCGGCGAGAACCCGGTCGCGGCGCCGAGCCCGATCAGGAAGCCATGCGCCAGCGCGAACTGCCAGAGCGAGGCAGACACGGATGCGAGCGCATAACCGGCGGCGAGCAGCACTGCGCCGAGCACGATCGGCCAGACGATGCCGAACCGGTCGACCAGGCGGCCCATGACGATATTGCCGATGCCGAAGCCGATCATGGCGAAGGTGTAGGGTAGCGTGGCATCGGCGCGCATGACGCCGAATTCCTGCTGCACCGCCGTCACCACCACGACAGCCGACCAGGAGCCGACGCAAGCCACCGTTCCGATCAGCAGGGCAAGCGCCAGCCTGAACCAGGCATAGGGCGAATCCGGCGCGTAGCGCGCGTCCTGGGCGTCCATGTTTCCTCGCGAGCGCGACGGAGAACGATCTTCTCTCTGCCCGAGCATTAGGCAGCGTTGAGCGCCGCCACAAGCGCGCGGGCGCCGGGGCGATGCAGCGTGGATGTAGGATCAGCTTCCGCTGTATTCGATCGGCTTGCATCATACGGCGGCGACGGCATGCTCGGCATCCGAATGGAGGAGCGATGGCGAGGATCTGCATCTACGGCGCCGGATCGATCGGCTGCTATCTCGGCGGACGGCTCGCGGCCGGCGGCGCCGAAATCGGCTTTATTGGCCGCCCCGGGATCGGCGAAGAACTCCGGGCACATGGCCTGACACTGACGCATTATGATGGCGGCAGCTGGCGGGTCGCGCCGGATGCCATCGCCTTCTCGACCGATCCGAACGCAGCAGCGACCGCCGATCTCATTCTGGTCACTGTGAAATCCGGCGCCACGGCGCAGGCCGCGGCCGAGCTTGCGGCGGTAGTTTCGCCGGGCGCGGCCGTGATCAGCTTCCAGAACGGCATCGGCAATGCCGATACGCTACGCGCCGCCTTGCCCGGCCGCACCGTGCTCACCGGCATGGTGCCGTTCAATGTGGTCAGGCGCGGCCCCGGTGCCTTTCATCAGGGCTCCGAGGGAGAACCCGAGGTCGAGGAGGCAAAGGCACTGGCTCCGTTCCTCGCCGACTTCGCCCGCGCCGGTTTCGCCCTGCGCCGGCACCGCGACATGCTGCCGGTGCAGTGGGCCAAGCTGCTCTTCAATCTGAACAACGCCGTCAACGCCCTTTCAGGCCTGCCATTGCAGCAGGAGCTGGCGCAGCGCGACTATCGCCATTGCCTTGCGCTCGCCCAGGCCGAGGCGCTCGTGCTGCTCTCGCAAGCCGGGATCGCGCCCGCCAAGCTGACGCCGCTGCCGGCGCGCTGGATCCCGGCGCTGCTGCGCCTGCCCGACGCGCTCTTCACGCGCCTCGCCCGCAAGATGCTGGCGATCGACCCGCTGGCCCGCTCTTCCATGGCCGATGATCTTGCTGCCGGCCGCCCGACCGAGGTCGACTGGATCAATGGCGAGATAGTGCGCCTCGCACAACGGCTCGGCCGCAGAGCTCCTGCGAACGAGCGACTGGTCGCGCTCGTCCATGCAGCCGAGGCGAGCGGCGGAAGACAGAACTGGAGCGGCGAGGCCTTGCTCGCCGAGCTCTCGGCAAGTCCCAAGCGCAGCTAGCTCAGCCCCTGCGCCCGGTCAGCTCGGCATATTGCTCGGCGGGCAATGGCCGCCCGAGCATGTAGCCCTGCATGTAGTTGCAGCCCTCGTCGATCAGGAAGTCGAGCTGCTCGCGCGTCTCGACGCCTTCCGCCACGACCTCGATGTCGAGCGCATGGCCGAGCGCGATCACCGCGCGCGTGATCGCCGCCGCCTCCGAGGCGACACCGAGATTGGCGACGAAGCTGCGATCGATCTTCAGCGTCGAGAGCGGGAACATGTGCAGATAGGAGAGCGAGGAATAGCCGGTACCGAAATCGTCGAGCGCGATGCGCACGCCAAGCGCCTTGATCCGGTGCAGCACCAGCATGGTGCGGTCGAAATCGGTGATCATCACCCCTTCGGTGATCTCGAGCTCGAGCCGCTCCGGCTCGAGGCCGGTCTCGACCAGGATCTCGTCGATCAGCCCCGGCAGGTCGCCATGGCGGAACTGCAGCGGCGAGACGTTGACGGCGATGCGCAGCGGCTTTTCCCAGCTCGCCGCCTCGGTGCAGGCCTGGCACAACAGCTCCCGCGCCAACGGCAGGATCAGCCCGCTCGCCTCCGCTGCCGGTATGAACTCGGACGGCGGAACGACGCCACGTTCGGGGTGGATCCAGCGCGCCAGCGCCTCGAAGCCGGTCAGGATGCCCGCCGCCGAGAAGACCGGCTGATAGTGCAGATGCAGCCGCTTCTGCGCGATCGCCGCCTCGAGATCTTCGGCGAGATCATGCCGCTCGCTCGCAGCATTGGGACCGGCCTGCGCGCCCGATGTGACGTCGACGAGCAGACTGATCGCGCCGGTGAGCTTGCCCGTGGAATCGTAGAGCGGTGTCGGCAGCGGCATCAACCGCACGCGGCTGCCGTCGGGCCGCTCGACCAGCGCCTCGACGCCACGCACCTCGCGCTCCTCGCGCAGCGCGACCGCCATTGGACAGTCTTCAAGCGGCAAGGGCGAACCGTCGGTCCGGAACAGCTTATGGCTTATGCACCAGCGATCGCGGCCGAGCTCAGGCTCGCGTCCGACGAGCCGGGCAGCGGCCTGATTGAAATAGGTGACGTGCCCGTCGGCATCGGTCGTATAGAGCGCCATCGGCAACTGCGCCACGACCTCGCGAAACCAGCTACCGCCGCCGCAGCCGGCCCCCATATCCTGGGATGTGTCCGGCTTCTGATCACCGGGGCGCATGGGGGGCATGAAAACGGTCTCGATCCGACAAGCGAGGTGACGGTATCAAAGCCTGAAAAACCGAATAAAGTTTTAAATGGCAGGAGCCCGTCCCGATGCCTCAGCCAAATCCCTAGCGGGCTCATCGAGAAACAATTCACAATAATGGTATAATTCAAGTCAAAATCTTGGAGTATCCTAAGGGTACGCCGATATTCACTCAGATATAAAAATTTTAATCGATTTCTCTGGATATCAACGCAAAACATTTCTCACAATGGAGCAGAGATTTTCATAAGCCCCTATTTGAACAAGCGTTCGCCTTGCTCATCGATCAACTGCCTGGCCTTGGTGATGGCGAAATCCGCCGCCTCCTCGGCACCCGGGAAGCGATCGGCCCGGATGAAGCGGTGGCTTTTCACCTCCCCGTCGATCTCCTTCTCGATCACCCCAGCAAGCTGCTGCTGCCCGCCCTCGGGGAACGGCGTCGCATGGATGGTGAAGCCCTTGTACTCGGTGCTCTTCAGCGGCGCGGCGGGACCGGCCGGCTTGGCGTCCTTGCGGCCGAACAGGGATTTGAGAAAGGACATGGCAGGCTCCATCTGACCCGCGCTGTATAGCCCAGATCGGGGCCGCTTGGCCAAGGGGCAAAGAAGCCAAGCCATTCCTCGCGGGCCTGAAGAATGGCAATGGTGACCCGCCTCAGGAGCTTGCGCATCTGCTGCGCTACAGGCGACTGGCGAAACGGCGTGAGCATCACCATATTTCTTGAAGACAGGGCGGAATAGAGGCCCGCCCACCTTTCGCGCTCTTCTTGGCCCGCTCTGTCGCAGGAGCAGCCATGACGCGCTTCTTCAAATCTCTTCTGCCGTTCTTGCTGGTATTGCCACTTCTGTCCGGCAACGCCCGCGCGCAGGCTCCCGCCGGTCTTGCCTGTGCCGATCGCAGCCTGGCGACGACGCAACTGCACGAGCTCTATGGCGAGCACCGGATCGGCTATGGCCTTGCCGCGAACGGCAACGTGATCGAGCTCTTCGCCGCCCCGAACGGCTCCTTCACCCTGTTCGCGACCTTGCCGCATGGCCTGAGCTGCCTGATCGCCTCCGGGCAATCCTGGGAGCCGCCGCCTGAGTACGAGCATTATGCCGGCCGCTAGAGCACGCGCCGATCAGGTTGCTACGCAATCTGATCGGATAACGCGTTCTCTTTCAATGATTTAGAGACGGATTCACTGATCAGGTTGTTTCAACCTGATCGGATCCGGCTCTAAGAGCTCGGCAGGTCAAGCGGACGAATAGCGCGACGTTCCCGGCGTGAGCGGGACAGCCACCCTTTTCCCCACATCGCCTCCCCGCTGGGGTGCTTGCGTGCCTCGTCAGAATAGTACCATACTAGATGGTACTATTTTTGGAGGTCAGCATGAACATCTGGCTCGCTCTTGCCGCCGCCATTGCGGCTGCCACCACGTTGATCCACGTCATTCTTGGTGGCAGGCACGTCGCCGCGCCGCTGCTGGCGACCGAGCGGCTGCACGCCGCACCTAAATTCACCATGTATTATTGCTGGCATCTGGTCACGATCGTGCTCGCCGCACTGGCGCTCGCTTTCGGCCTCGCGGCGACCGGCCGGGGCAGTCGCGACCTTGCCCTCTTCGCCACTGTCGGCGCCACGCTGTTCTGTCTATGGGGCCTCGCCATGGTCGGGCTGTTCCGCCTGCGGATCGCACATTTCCCGCAATGGGCGCTGTTCGCAGCGATCGCCGTCAGCGGGACGATCGGCCTGTGGCAGTGACCTCCCCTGCTCCGCGCCGGTTCCGCCAAACCGACTGGCTCGCTCTCGGCCTAACCGCTCTCGCCGAGCAGGGGCCTTCCGGGCTGACGATCGAGGCGCTGTGCCGGCGCGCCGGCAAGACCAAGGGCTCGTTCTACGCGCATTTTCCCGCGATCGAAGCCTACCTCGCCGCGCTCGCCGGGCATTGGCGCGAGACCCATACGCTTCGCCTGATGCAGGAAGTCGACAAGGGCGGAGCGGCGCAGGACCGGCTGATCGCGCTCGACCGGATGGCTCTTTCCCTCGATATGCGTGCCGAGCAGGGCATGCGCCGCCTTGCCCAGCTCGATGCCGGCGTGGCCACGATTTGCGCAGAGGTGGACCGCGAACGCGTCGGCTATCTTGAGAAACTCCACGGTGAGAGCGGGCGCTTCACGCCCGAGGAAGCCCTCGCCCTCGCCCGCGTCGAATACGCCGCCTTCATCGGTTTCCAGCAACTCGATCTCGGTCTGTCGCAGGACGACCTGCACGAGTGCTACGCCACGTTCATGCGGCTGGTGGCTCCGCCGTCTTTCCGGGGCAGGCCGTAGGCCTGAGCCCGGAATCCAGAACCGATGCCGCTCCTCGGCCAAGCAAAGCGATCGGAGCAACTTCTCGAGCCAGGGAATCGGTTCTGGATTCCGGGCCCTTCGCTACGCGAAGTCCCGGAATGACGGCGCAGTGCCTGTCTACCCCAGATGCAGCACGACCTCGCGCCGATGCGGGCTGGTGCGATGCTCGAACAGGTAGATCCCCTGCCAGGTGCCGAGCGCGAGCCGGCCACCGCTCACCGGGATCGAGAGCGAGACCGGCAGCACCGCCGCCTTGATATGGGCCGGCATGTCGTCCGGCCCCTCGGCGCGATGGGTCAGATAGGCCATCGCCGGATCATCCGCCGGCGGCACGAGCCGGGCGAAGAAGGCGGCGAGATCGCGCCTGACATCCGGATCGGCATTCTCCTGGATCAGCAGCGAGCAGGAGGTATGGCGCACGAACAGCGTCAGCAGCCCGACATCGACCGCCGCCTCGCGCACGAAGCGGGCGACGGCGTCGGTGAACTCGTAGAGGCCAGCTCCACGCGTCTCGACGCTCAGGCGGGTCTGCTTGCCCGCCATCAGCGCTCGGTCAGCGCCAGCTTGACACCCAGCGCGACGAAGGCGGCGGCGAAGGTGCGCCGGAGCCAGGCCATCACTGCCGGCCGGCTCACCACCTTGTCACGCATCGCCGCAGCAAACAGGCCGTAGAGCGCGAAGACGATGAAGGTCATCGCCATGAACACACCCGAGAGCTCGAGCATGCGCGCCATCGGGCTTGCCTCGTTGGCGGCGATGAACTGCGGCAGGAAGGCGACGAAGAAGATCGAGAGCTTCGGATTGAGCACGTTGATCGCGATGCCGTCGACCAGCACGCGCCAGGCCGAGCGCTTGTCGGCCTTGGTCTCGACGCTGAGCGCCCCCTGCTCCTTCAGCGTCTGCCAGGCCATCCAGAGCAGATAGGCGACACCGGCATATTTGACGATCTCGAAGGCGAGCGCGCTGGCGTGCAGCAGGGCCGCGAGGCCCATCATCGCCGCCAGCAGATGCGGCACGATGCCGAGCGTGCAGGCGAAGGAGGCGAGCACGCTGGCCTTGGCCCCGCGCGCCAGGCCGGCGGCGATGGTGTAGATCGCGCCGGTCCCGGGCGAGGCGACGATGATCAGCGAGGTCAGCAGGAATTCGGGGGACATGCGTGGCTCCACTTCCTGCGACGATGCCGGAACAGCATCGATATCCCGGTCGCGGGCGCCTTGCTAGCCCAGCCCCTCGAAGATGCCACCGATCACCGTGACCACCGCCTCGCCGGTCGCGACCACAACGGTCCCCGCGCCTTCGATCACAGTCCCGACCACGTCGACCGCGACACCGACCGCCTCGACCGTGACGTTGCTGGCGACGTCGAGAACACCTCCGACGACGTCTCCGGCGGCCGAGCCTTCATCCTCCTGCTTCTTCGCCTGGGGTGGAAGGTTCGCCTGCAGGGCCGCCTTGGCAGCCTCGATCTCATCGGCAGTCGGGATACCGGTCATTGATGCTCCTCCAGGGGAAGCCCCGATTGTGAGGCTTACCTTAGCAGAACTGTGGTGGGCTGAGCGGATTCTGCTTGCCTCATGCACGAACTGGTCGTAACCGCGGCGAGTACGTCCCTTCGGGCTGCCGTAAGCGTCTCACGTCAGGCAACGCATCCACTCGGCTAGCGCCGCCAGGATGCAATGAAGCCATGACGGTGCGGCCTGCCTTTACGGATGTTTCCATGAACCTTTTCCGCAAGCTGCCGGCGCGCTATGGCGCGCTCGTCACCCCTTTGATCCTGTCGGGCCTGATGACCCTGATCGTCTCGGGCATCTCGACGCTGCGCCTGCTCGGCCCGACGCCGGCCTTCCTGCAGAACTGGCCCGGTGCCTGGGGCCTGAGCTGGCTGATCGCCTTCCCGGTGCTGCTGCTGGCGCTGCCGATGGCCCGCCGGCTCACCGCGCTGCTCGTCGCCCCGACAGGCTGATCGCCAAAACAAAAGGGCGGCTCGCGCCGCCCTTTTGAAGGTTTCTCCAGCCGCTTCCGGGCTCTCAATTGTCGAGGAAGCTCCTGAGCTTCCGGCTGCGGCTCGGATGCTTGAGCTTGCGCAGCGCCTTCGCCTCGATCTGCCGGATGCGCTCGCGGGTGACGCTGAACTGCTGGCCGACCTCTTCGAGGGTGTGGTCGGTGTTCATGCCGATGCCGAAGCGCATGCGCAGCACGCGCTCCTCGCGCGGGGTGAGCGAGGCCAGCACGCGCGTGGTCGTCTCGCGCAGATTGCTCTGGATCGCCGCGTCGATCGGCAGGATCGCGTTCTTGTCCTCGATGAAGTCGCCGAGATGGCTGTCTTCCTCGTCGCCGATCGGGGTCTCCAGCGAGATCGGCTCCTTGGCGATCTTCAGGACCTTGCGGACCTTCTCCAGCGGCATGGCGAGCTTCTCGGCCAGCTCCTCCGGGGTCGGCTCGCGGCCGATCTCGTGCAGCATCTGGCGCGAGGTCCGGACGATCTTGTTGATCGTCTCGATCATGTGCACCGGGATGCGGATGGTGCGGGCCTGGTCGGCGATCGAGCGGGTGATCGCCTGCCGGATCCACCAGGTCGCGTAAGTGGAGAACTTGTAGCCGCGGCGGTACTCGAACTTGTCGACCGCCTTCATCAGGCCGATGTTGCCTTCCTGGATCAGGTCGAGGAACTGCAGGCCGCGGTTCGTGTACTTCTTGGCGATCGAGATCACGAGGCGCAGATTGGCCTCGATCATCTCCTTCTTGGCCTGCCTGGCCTCGCGCTCGCCCTTCTGGACCATCAGCACGATCTTGCGGAATTCCTGGATCTCCAGGCCGGTCTCAGACGCCAGGGTATGGACGTCCTCGCGCAGCTCGCGGATGCGCTCCTTCTCCTGCGCGACGAATTCCTTCCAGCCGCGCGAGCCGAGCTTGGAGACGCGCAGCAGCCATTTCGGGTCGAGCTCGGCGCCGATATGCTGCTTCAGGAAGTCCTCGCGGCCGACGCCATAGCTCTCGGCCAGGCGCAGCAGGCGGGTCTCGTGCGAGATCAGGCGCTTGTTGATGTCGTAGAGCTGCTCGACCAGCGCCTCGATGCGGTTGTTGTTGAGCGAAAGCGACTTCACCGCGGTGATGATGTCGTCCTTCAGCTTCTTGTATTTGCGGTCCTGCGACGGCGAGAGCTTGGTGTTCTCCAGCCGGTTGGCGATGTCCTGGTCCTGCAGGCGGCGCAGCTTGGTGTAGTTGCTGGCGATCGAGTCGAAGGTCTCGAGCACGCGCGGCTTCAGTTCGGCTTCCATGGCCGAGAGCGACACGTTGTTCTCGAGATCGTCGTCGTCCATGCCCTCGGGCGGGGTCTCGCCCTCGGGCGTTGCCTCTTCGGCTGCTTCGGCACCCTCTTCGCCCTCGCCCGGCAATTGCTCGGGGTTCTTGCCGTCAGGACCGGCATAGGTGGCTTCGAGATCGATGATGTCGCGCAGGAGGACCTTACCCTCCATCAGCTCGTCGCGCCAGATGATGATCGCCTGGAAGGTCAGCGGGCTCTCGCAGAGGCCCGCGATCATCGCCTCGCGGCCGGCCTCGATGCGCTTGGCGATCGCGATCTCGCCCTCGCGCGAGAGCAGCTCGACCGAGCCCATCTCGCGCAGATACATCCGCACCGGATCGTCGGTGCGCTCGGTCGGCTCGAGATTGCGCTTGGTCTCGACCGGCAGCGACGGGCGCGAGGCCTCGACCATGTCGCCGCCTTCGGCCTCGTCCTCCTCGCCTTCCTTGCCGCGGGCAGCGCGCTCCTCGCCGGCCGCTTCCGGGTCCTCGTTGTCGACGACGTTGATGCCCTGCTCGCTGAGCTGGCCGAGCACGTCCTCGATCTGCTCGGAGGAAAACTCCTCCGAGGGCAGAACCTCGTTCAATTCGTCATAGGTGACATAGCCGCGCTTCTTGGCGAGCTTGATCATCCGCTTGACGGCCTGATCGGTGAGATCCAGCAGGGGGCTGTCCGTGCTCGGGGGCGCTTCGGGGGAACCCGCTTCGGACTTGTCCCGCTCGCTCACTTTGGTCGCCATCAATCAGCGCTCCACCATCTTGCGCGCCGGATGCTGCCGCTCCGACGCAGAAAAGGGCGCCGCGGCTGCCGTTGCTGCCGCGCACCCCAACCTACTCATCCATCACAGATAGTGCCGACCATCGTTGATGAATCGTGCACCATCTCGAAAGTCACCCCGGATCTGCCGACGAACGAGGAAAGCACCCAGCCTGGTCAGTCCTCAGGATTGGCCTCGGTCCCCTCGACAGCTTCGAGGCGGGCCTTGACGTCCTTCATCCAGGCGAAATTGGCTTCCGTTGGTTCGTCAGCCAATGCGCGTTCGGCTGCCTTCAGCTCGCTATGTAGCGTTCGTGCGCGATGATGCAAGACGAGAGCCTGACGAATCGAATCAAAAACCGATTCCAGATCAGCCGTTTGCAAGAGTTTCAGCCGCTCGGCCGGCTGGGTTACGGCGAGCAGCGCCGCCCTCGCCTCGGCCACACGGGTCTGCTCCAGCCTGCGCCCGAACGCCTCCTGGTCGAAGCTGCCATCGAAGGCCGCCTCGAGCAGCGCCTGGCGGAAACGCTCGGCCGACGGGCCGTCGAGCGCGAGCTCGGCGATCTCGTCGACGCAGCGCATGACCAGATCCGCATGGCTCGCCAGGGCCAGCAGGATGAAGGCCTCGCGGGGGTTCTCGCCATGCCGGCGCTGCAGCATCGCTGAATTGGTCAGCTGCTGGCTCGGCCGCACCAGCGACAGCGGCTGCCTCTCCGGACCACGTTGAAAACGGCCTCCGCCGCGTGCATTGCCGCCGAACCCGCCTTGCCGGCGCCCCTCGAAACGCTCCTGCTGTGGCGGCGGGGCGAAGAGCTGACCAAGCCGCTCGTCGATCTCGCGGCGATAATGCCGGCGCGTCGCCTCGTCGCGGATCAGGCCGAGCGGCTCCTTCAGCCGGCGCTCGAAGGCGGCGCGCCGCTCGGGCGTATCGAGCTGGCTCGCCTCAAACTCGCGGGCCCAGAGCATGTCGACCAGCGGTTTCGCCGACCCGATCACCTCGGCGACCGCCTGCTTGCCGCCGGAGCGGGCGAGATCATCGGGGTCCTGCCCCTCCGGCAGCAGCGCGAAGGAGAGCGAGCGTCCCGGCTCGAGCATCGGCAAGGCGAGGTCGATCGCCCGTCCCGCCGCCTTGCGGCCGGCCTTGTCGCCATCGAGGCAGATCACCGGCTCGCCCGCCATGCGCCAGAGCAGCGCAAGCTGATCCTCGGTCAGCGCCGTGCCGAGCGGCGCCACCACCTGCGGAAAGCCGGCGAGCGTCATGGCGATGACGTCGACATAGCCCTCGACCACGATCACCTGGCCGGTGTCGTGCGCAGCTTTCCGTGCATTGTGGTGGTTGAACAGCAGCCCGCCCTTGTGGAAGAGCGGCGTCTCCGGCGAGTTCAGGTATTTCGCCGGGACATCGGCGCTCATCGCCCGTCCGCCGAAGGCGACGACCCGCCCGCGCGCATCGTGGATCGGGAACATGATCCGGTCGCGGAAGCGGTCATAGGGCACGGCGATCTCCTCGCCATGCACCAGGAGCCCGGTCTCCATCATCGCGTCGACGCCGACGCCCTTGGCCGCGAGATGGTCGCGCAACGCGAAACGGTCGGGCGGCGCATAGCCCATGCGGAAGAGCTGGCGCGCCTGCGCTTCCAGCCCGCGCCCAGAGAGGTAGCGCCGCGCCAGCCCGCCGCGCTCGGACTGCAATTCGGCCTCGAAGAAGCGCGCCGCGAGCTCGACGACCTCATGCAGACCCTTGCGCTTCTCCTCCTGTACCTGCGCCTCGACGGAGACTTTCGGCAGGACGACCCCGGCCTCCGAGGCGAGCTTCTCGACCGCCTCGGGGAAGGACAGCCCCTCGGTCTCCATCACGAACTTGAAGATGTCGCCGTTCTTGCCGGAGGAGAAATCGAAGAACGAGCCCTTCTGGTCGTTGACGAAGAAGGACGGCGTCTTCTCGGCATTGAAGGGGGAGAGCCCCTTCCACTCGCGGCCGGCCTTGGCGAGGCGCACGCGCTTGCCCACGACCGCCGAGACTGGCAGCCGCGCCTTGATCTCCTCAAGGACGGAGGGCGGGAACTTCATGGCTTCCTATCTGGCCGCTGCGGGCCTGCTTGCCAACCGCCGAAGCCGCCATCGCCGGGCTTATGGCCCATATCCACAGCAACCCCCACATGATAAAGAAAATCGCCAGAAAGGAAGAAAGCCGTGGCGCTCAACATCAAGGATCCTGAAACCGAGAAAGCAGTGCGACTACTGGCACGTCGGCGCGGGCTCAGCTTGACCGAGGCCGTGCGCATGGCCGTCAGGAGCGAGCTCGGCAAGGAAGAATTGTCGGAGGACGAAAAGGCGCGGCGGGTCGCTGCGGCACATGAGCGGATGGCGGAATTCTATAAGAAGTACAACATCAAGCCGGCCAAACGCTCCATGACCAAGGAGGAGATGGACGACATCATCGGCTATGACGAGAACGGCATGTGGTGAACCTCGTCGTCGACACCTCCGCAATCGTGGCGATCGTCATGGAGGAGGCCGAAGCCGCGGACTTCATCGCTGCACTCGCGTCGGCTCGGACACGAGCCCTGACCAGCGTCAACTTGCTCGAAGCTCAGATCGTCCTGACATTCGGCAAGGGCATGCCTGCTGAGACCGCCGCGGACTTGGTTGCGCGCGAAAATATTGAGATCATCCCCTTCGACGAGGATCTTTCCAACCTTGCCTTCGACGCCTATCGCCGCTTCGGCAAGGGCCGCCATCCCGCCAAGCTGAACATGGGCGACTGCGCCGCCTATGCACTGGCCAGGTCCCGCGGCTGGCCACTGCTCTACAAGGGCGAGGACTTCACGCAGACCGACATCGAGCGGGCTTGATGCCGCCGCTGATCGAGACGCGGCTGCTGCGCCAGTTCATCGCCGTCGCCGAGGAGCTGAATTTCCATCGCGCGGCCGAGCGGCTGCACATGGCGCAGCCGCCGCTCAGCCAGGCGATCCGCAAGCTCGAACAGGCACTGGACATCATGCTGTTCGCGCGCAGCAACCGCAGCGTCGCGCTCACGCCGGCCGGCGCCGCCTTCCTCGTCACTGCCCGGCGCGTCCTCGCCCAGCTCGATGACGGCATAAGGGAGGCGCAGGCCGTCGCCGCCGGCCAGGCCGGCCGGCTCGCGATCACCTTCGTCGGCACCGCCCATGACCTGCTGCCGCTGGCGCTGCGCCGTTTCCGTTCCGAATTCCCCGGCATCGAGCTTATCCTGCGCGAGGCGACCACCGGCGAGCAGCTCGCGGCGATCACCGCGGGCGAGGCCGATATCGGCCTGATGCGCCAGCCCGGCATCATGGTCGCGCAGCTCGCCAGCGAATGCCTGCTGCGCGAGCCGATCCTGGCTGCCCTGCCCGACGACCACGCACTCGCCGAGCGCAAGACCTTCTCCCTCGCCGCTCTCGCCGGTGACGACTTCATCGGCACGCCGCGCCAGCTCGGCATCGGCTTTCACGACCAGATCATCGGGCTCTGCCGGCTCGCCGGCTTCTCGCCGCGCATCGTCCAGGAAGCACGCCAGATGCAGACTGTCGCCAGCCTGGTCGCGAGCGGGCTCGGCGTCGCGCTGATTCCCGCCTCGCTGGCGCTGATGCCGCGCGCCGGCGTCGCCTTCCGGCCGATCGCAGTCGAGGCGCCGCCGGAGATGGCACATGTCGACCTGATCGCCGCCTGGGATGCGACCCGCAATTCCCCGGCGCGCGACAATTTCCTCGCCGTGCTCCGGCAGGCAGCTGCCGATATGCAGGGCATATCAAACTAGGACAAACACTATATTTTACTGAGAGCAGCCAGGCAGGCAGGCTCCTCGCACAGCAATAGCCGAGGAGCTTCAGCTCATGCACCGCCCCATCCGGCGATCAGCCTTGCTTGTGGCCGCGCTCGCCGCGGCAGCCGCCTTCGCCATCCCTGCCTCAGCGACCGAGCGAGCGACCATGATCGAGCAACTGCGCATCTACGAGATTTTTGAAAGCAACAAGGATGCCTTCCACGCCCGCTTCCGCGACCATGCCGCCCGCATCATGAAGACCCACGGCTTCGACATCGCGGCAATGTGGGAAGCCAAGAGCAAGGACCGCACCGAGTTTGTCTACGTGCTGCGCTGGCCCGACGAGGCGACGATGCGCGAAAGCTGGGCCCGCTTCATGCAGGACGCGGAGTGGTCGAAGATCAAGGACCGCACCTCCGCCGAGCATGGCCGCCTGGTCGGCGCGATCGAGGAGCGGGTGATGCAGCGCACGAGCTATTCGCCGTAAGCAGCCGGCTCCTCACGGGCAGCGCAGCGGATCATCCGCCAGGGCCGTCGCCACGCCCTCCGTCGGCAGCAGCACCGAAGCCTCGGCGGCGCGCAATTCAATCCGTTTCGCCTCGCGCAGGCTCGCCACCACCGGCTGCATCTGCGCGAGACCAAAGTCGCGGACAGGCGTCCAGGTCAGTTCGACCTCGTCGATGCCCGCCTGAGCCTTGACCGGCACCCGCGTCGCCCTGCCATCGGTCACGATCTCGATCGCCGACGGCAAGGCGTCCTTGAGCTGCGTCTTGGGCAGAACCGCCATCAGATAGGGGCCGCCCACAATCGCCGGGTTGGCGCGAGCCGCCGCCGCATCCCCGCAATAGAAGGTGAGCCGCGTCCCGTCGGCGCCGCTCACCCCGGCAAAGGACGTGCCCATCTGGTAGCCGGTGCTCCAGCCCTGTGACTGGGCGAGGGCTGCCGGGCCTTGCAGGGCGAGGCCGAGCGCCAGGACAATCATCACCTGTTTCGACATCGGAAGCCTACTTTGCCGAAGCGCTGCCCCGTCGATATGGCGAAACTGCCGCCTGCTAATCAACCGCCGAGCAGCTGCTTTACCATAGGTGAGACCTTGGCGAAATCCATCTGGGCCACATGTTCGGCGCCGTCTAGGAGCGGTGATGCGGCGCACGAGCCATGCGCCGCAAGCAAGGCTCGCTATGGACACTGCAGCGGGTCACCCGACAAGGCCTCGACCGCCCCGTCAACCGGAAGCCTGACCGAAACATCGGCGACGCGCAGCTCGATCTGCCGCGCGCCGCGCAAATCGGTGATCACCGACTTCATCCGGCCGAGATCGAATTTCGGATCGGGCCTCCAGACAAAAGCTACAGCGCCATCGTACTCAATGAACTCGACAGGAATCTGGACAGCCCTGTTGTCGATCAGAATCTCGAGCGCGGATGATGGATCCGCGCGTTTCGCTGATGGCAGCAGCCCCATCAGGTGCGGGCCACGGAACGGAGAAGGTGCGGAATCGCCGTAACAGTTGAAGGTCAGCTGCGCGCCTTCGCCAGTAACCACACCAGCAGCGGGACCTCCCATATGGGAGAACTTGGCCCACCGCCATTCGCCGGCCTTCACACGCCAAGCAGGGTTTGCCAGGGCGAAACTCAGCGCGGCGAGCGCCGCGATAAATCTCAGCTTCGACACCGGCCGGCTCCGCTGCATGGCAAGATTGCGTCTACCGATCAGCCGCCCAGCAGCTGCTTCACCATCGGCGAGACCTTGGCGAAGTCCATCTGGCCGGCATAGGCACCGCGCAGGGCGCCGATGACCTTGCCCATGTCCTTGACGGAAGCCGCGCCGGTCTCGGCGATGACCTCCTCGATCGCAGCTTTGATCTCCTCGTCGCTCATCTGCTTCGGCAGATAGGCGGAGATCACCGCGACCTCGGCGCGCTCACCCTCGGCGAGCTCGGGCCGGGCATTGGCGTCGTAGATCGCGATCGATTCCTGGCGCTGCTTGATCATCTTCTGCAGCAAGGCGAGGATTTCATCCGGCGTCGCCTCGCCCTTGCCGGCCCCGCGCGCCTCGATGTCCTTGTCCTTCAGCGCCGCCTGGACCAGGCGGATGGTCGAGACCTTGCCCTTCTCACCGGCCTTCATCGCGGTCTTCAGGTCGGCAGCGAACTGCTCGCGCAGAGTGGACATGAGTTTACAAACCTTCTTCGTTCATTGACTGGGCGCGGGCGCCTGATTAAGGCTCGCGCTCCAGACCGGCAGCGCCACTGCGCGCAGCCTTCACGCTTGCCGCAGCTTCCAGCGGCCTGGACGAGACATAGACATGACCGCTCATGAAGGAAACCCCGCCGCGCAAGGCTGGCAAGAGGGCTGGGTCGAGCCGCGCGCGACCGCGGTGCTGGTGCTCGCCGACGGCACGGTGCTCGAAGGCTTCGGCCTCGGCGCCATCGCCGAGGCTCCCGGCGAGGTCTGCTTCAACACGGCGATGACCGGCTATCAGGAGATTCTGACCGACCCGTCCTATGCCGGGCAGATCATTACCTTCACCTTCCCGCATATCGGCAATGTCGGCGTCAACGAGGAGGACACCGAGACGGTCAATGCCGCCGCCTCCTCCGGCGTACGCGGCATCGTGCTGCACGCCGAGGTCACGCAGCCCTCGAACTGGCGCGCGGCCAAGCATCTCGATGCCTGGCTCAAGGCCCGGGGCATCGTCGGCATCTGCGGCGTCGACACGCGGGCGCTGACCACGCTGATCCGCGAGAACGGCATGCCCAACGCGGTTATCGCCCATGACCCGGCCGGCAATTTCGACATCGAGCGCCTGAAGAAAGAGGCCGCCGCCCTGCCCGACATGGCCGGGCTCGACCTCGTCCCGCTCGTTGCCGCGACCCAGCGCTATGACTGGGACGAGACGCCCTGGCAGTGGCCGCGCGGCTACGGCAAGCGTGAGAGCACGGCGCATCGCGTCGTCGCCATCGACTACGGCGTCAAGCGCAACATCCTGCGCCTCCTCGCCAAGGCCGGCTGCGAGGTCGAGGTCGTGCCCTCGACCGCCAGCGCCAAGGACATCCTCGCGCTCAATCCCGACGGCGTCTTCCTGTCGAACGGCCCGGGCGACCCGGCCGCGACCGGGCAATACGCCGTGCCGGTGATCAGGGAGCTGCTGGACAGGAATATCCCGACCTTCGGCATCTGCCTCGGCCACCAGATGCTGGCGCTCGCCATCGGCGGCCAGACCCTGAAGATGAAGCAGGGCCATCACGGCGCCAATCATCCCGTCCAGGACAAGACCACCGGCAAGGTCGAGATCGTCTCGATGAACCATGGCTTCGCCGTCGATCCGGCCACGCTGCCGGCGAACGCGACCGAGACCCATGTCTCGCTCTTCGACGGTTCGAACTGCGGCATCGCCCTGACCGACCGCCCGGCCTTCAGCGTCCAGCACCATCCCGAGGCCTCGCCCGGCCCGCAGGACAGCCATTACCTCTTCACCCGCTTCGTCGCGCTGATGGAAGCGGAGAAGGCGAAGAAGGCCGCCTGACAAGGAGCTCGCCATGATCCACCAGTTGCGCATCAACGAGATATTCGAGCGCAACAAGGCGGCGTTCCACGCCCGCTTCAGAGATCACGCCAGCCGGATCATGGCCCGCCACAGCTTCCGCATCCTGGCGATGTGGGAGACAAGGAGCGCGGGCCGCACCGAATTCGCCTATCTCCTCGCCTGGCCCGACCTCGAGACCAAGGCGGCGTGCTGGGCGAGCTTCATGGCCGACCCCGAATGGCTCGAGATCAAGCGCATCAGCGTCATCGAGCACGGCGACCTCGTCGGCGCGATCGAGGACCGGATGCTGGTGCCGACCGACTATTCCCCACCGTTGTGACAGGCTTTGGCGCGGAACTTCTTCCGTCATTCCGGAGCGGGCCGAAGGCCTGAGCCTGGAACCCAGAACCGATGCGTTTTCTCAAGAATGCGAAACCGCCTTGGCTCTTCCGGAGATGGCATCGGTTCTGGGTTCCGGGCTCGCCGCTCCGCGGCGCCCCGGAATGACGCGAGTGCCCCGTGCAAAGCTCGCTGTGATTGACAGGCGGGCGAGCCCGCGCTCTAAGCGCGTCATGACTGATCCCTGCCTAATCGCCCGCAACTATTACGCGCCGTCCTCATAGAAGGCGGTCGCACTCCCATGCTCAACCGCCGCGCTGGCGGTTGAAATCAGGCAGTCACCCGGCATCGCGGCCCCTCCCGAGGACCACGCGATGCTTATCCCGAACAAGACCAATCCTTCCGTCGGCCTGATGGGCTTTGGCGCTTTCGGCCGCCTGATCGCCCGCCATCTCAAACCGCATTGCCGCCTGCTCGCTTTCGATCCGGCGCTGCCCGCCGATACCGCGGCGGGCGGGATCATCGCCGCCGCGCCGGCCGAGATCGCCGCCTGCGACATCGTCATTCTCGCCGTGCCGGTTGCCGCCCTCTCCGAGGCGATCGCGACCTTAAGGCCGCATCTGCGCGCCGGGGCGATCGTCATCGATGTCGGCTCGGTCAAGATCGGCCCGGCTGCGACCATGCTGGCCGAGCTGCCTGATGACGTCGAGATCGTCGGTACCCATCCCCTCTTCGGTCCGCAGAGCGGGCGGGACGGCATTGCCGGGTTCAAGATCGCGATCTGCCCGATCCGTGGTGCCAGCGCCTGGCGTATCGCCGCCTTCCTGCGCCACGTACTCGGTCTCACCGTGATCATGACGACGCCGGAAGCTCACGACCGCGAGGCGGCGCTGGTCCAGGGCCTGACCCATCTCATCGCCAAGATCCTGGTCCGGATGGAGCCCCTGCCGCGCCGAATGACCACGGCGAGCTTCGACCTCCTGATGCGCGCGACCGAGATGGTGCGCCATGACAGCCCCGGCGTCTTCCTCGCCATCGAGCAGGCCAACCCGCATGCGCGGCCGGTGCGCGACCGCTTCTTCGCCCTGGCCGAAGAGATGCGGGCGCATCTCGATAGGGATCGTCCAACTCTCAATCACACCAGCTCCAACCTGACGCGGGAGCCGCAACCGGCCCTCTCCCCCCTTGTGGGGGAGAGCTGGAGAGGGGGGTAAGTCAGCCGTGCGGGGAAACATTGGCTTTGCAGTCGAGACATCCGCGAGGGGACAGCACCCTGCATACCCCCCTCCCAACCCTCCCCCACAAGGGGGGAGGGCTGCGCCCTATCCGACAGCGCCGTGTCGGATCGAAACGAGCAGCCGCTAAGCCGCCCTCGCCTCCTGCCGCAGGAAGCCCGCCAGCTTGGCCGCCGGCAGTCCGGCCTCGGTCGCGATTCGCATCGCCAGTGCCACCGCCGCCGGCCGCGGCTGGCCCATCGGCCGGTCGAGCCAGTAGGAGACCGGGTTCAAAGCAACACGCGCATCGGCCATGGCGATCCGCCCGGCATCGACCTGCGCCTGCGCCAAAGGCGGACGCGCCAGCGCGACACCGAGCCCGCTGGCGGCGGCATCGAGCACGAGATTATAATCCTCGAAGCGCCGGTCCTGCTGGCGCGGCCGGAAGTCGAGCCCCTGCGCATTGAACCAGGCGCGCCAGCCGGCGGCGTCCGAATCATGGATCAGCGGCTGGTCGAGGAAGCGTTCCGGCTTGCCGTCGCCGATCGCCCTGGCCAGTTCCGGCGAGGCGATCGGGTAGCACCATTCCTCGAAGAGCTGCACCGAGACCCGGCCCGGCGTGCCGCCGCGGCCGCAACGAATGGCGAGGTCGATACCCTCCTCTTCGAGGTCGACCTTGCGATGGTCGACCTGCAGCATGATCCGCACGGCGGGATCGCCGCTTTCGAGGCGCTGCCAGCGCGGCATCAGCCAGAGCGAGCAGACCGAAGGCGTCGCGCTGAAGCGCACCACCGCCGTCCCGCGCGGCTCGCTCCAGCGGTCGGATGAGTCGGCGAAGACCAGGAAGGCCTCCTGCGTGCGCTGGAACAGGCGCTGCCCCTCCGGCGTCAGAGCGACGCCGCGCGCCTGCCGCTCGAAGACGCGCAGGCCCAGCCAGTGCTCGAGCTTGGCGACCTGCCGCGAGATCGCGCCATGGGTGAGGTTGAGCGCCTCGGCCGCGGCCGAGAAGCTACCGGAACGGGCAGCCGCCTCGAAGGCACGCAGCGTATCGAGTGGCGGAAGCGGCGAGCTGTGATCCATGCTCACAGCTCGCCATCGAATTACTCGTTTGTCAATCAGCTCACCGAGGCGCTTATCGGGGGCGAACCGTCATTCGCCTGAAAGAGGCTCGTCATGACCACCGCCGCTCCCGCCGCTGCCACCCGGCCCGGCTCCACCCTCGACGCCATGCTGCTCTTCACCATTCCCTTCACCGTGATCGCCTGGGCTTCCTCCTTCCCGGCGATCCGGGCCGGCCTCGCCGGATTCGGTGCGCTCGAACTGGCGGCGCTGCGCTTTGCCATCGCCGGCGTGTTCGCCGCGCTCTTCCTGGTCGTGATGCGCCCGAAACTGCCCGAGCGCGCCGACATCTGGCGCTTCCTCACCGGCGGCATCGTCTTCATCGCGCTCTATGCGATCTTCCTCAATCTCGGCCAGCGCGTCGTGCCGGCCGGCGCGGCGAGCTTCATCATCAACACCAACCCGATCATGACGGCGGCCCTCGCCATGCTGGTCCTGAACGAGCGCTTCAGCCTGCTCGCCTGGGCCGGCACGGCGCTGGCCTTCGCTGGCATCGGCGTGATCGCTGTTGGCAACGGGCTCGACCTCAATATCGGCGTCAGCGTCTTGCTGATCCTCGGCGCCGCCCTGTGCAACTCGGTCACGACCGTGGTGCAGAAGCCGCTCTTCGCCCGTCACAAGCCGCTCACCGTCGCGGCCTGGAACATGGCGCTCGGCGGGCTTGCGCTCACGCCCTTCCTGCCCGGCGCGCTGGAGCAGTTGCCGGCCGCCCCGGCGCAGGCGATCTGGTCGGTGATCTGGCTTGCTCTGGTCTCGAGCGTCGTCGCCTACGGCACCTGGGCGATCACCCTGTCGCGGCTGCCGGCCGCCCGCGCCGCCAACTTCCAGTACTGCGTGCCGCCGGCAGCGATGCTTATCAGCTTCCTCTGGCTCGGCGAGATCCCGACGACCCTCGGCCTCATCGGCGGCGCCATGGCCCTGGCCGGCGTGGTGATCGTCAATTGGAAGCGCTGAACAGCGTCGCAGTGCCCCGCTTGAACAGCAGGGCGCGGGATCCCCTCTCCTGGAAGGAGAGGGGCAGGGGTGAGGTGTTCGGACTGAAAACGTTGGCTTGAACTCAAACGGCGGTCAGCGCTCGCGGAACTGGTCGAACGGCCTACACCTCACCCTGCCCTCTCCTTCCAGGAGAGGGTTCCCCGCGTTCTTCCTCGTTCTGTCGCAAGCCAGTCTCGATCCCCAAAATCAGCTTTCTCAGCAACCCTGCCAGCAACTCCCGTTCGCCTGCGTCGAGCGGCTGCAGGAAGGTGAGCTCGCTCGTCATGTCCGTGCGAAAGGCCTGCTCGGCCAGCGCCGAGCCCTTTTCCGTCAGGGCGACCTGCACGCTGCGCCCGTCCTGCGGCGACTTCTCGCGGCGGATCAGCCCGGCCTTCTCCAGCCGGTCGAGCCGGTGGGTCAGCCCGCCCGAGGAGATCATCAGCAGGGAATACATCTCGGTCGGCGTCAGCCGATAGGGCGGCCCCGACCGGCGCAAGGTCGCAATCACATCGAACTCGCCGCGATCTAGCCCGAATCCGGCGAAGGTCGCCTCGATGCTGGGCCGGACCATGTTGCCGAGCCGGAAGGCCCGGCCGAGGATCGTCATCGGCTCGGTGTTCAGGCCGGGCAGCTCCCACGCCCATTGCCGGCGCAGCCGGTCGACATGGTCCTCCAGGGTGCCTTCCTGGTTCCCCGATTCGTTCGTCATTTCCGTGCCTTGGCTACCGCAGCCCCGATAGCGAGACATACACGTCACACGCTCTTTGGCCAAGATATCTCGGCGCGAAGATATTTATCTTGACGGGAAGATATCTCTGGATTAGATATCTTCTCGTCGAGATAAATCATCCCCAGCCAGGGAGGCAGCGATGTTCAACATTCTTCGTGCACAGGACCAGCAGCGCAGCGCCAACCGCACGCTACGCTTCGAGGGCGAGGCGCTCGGCGGGCCGGTCTCGTTCTTCATGGTCGATGCCGAACCGGGCCAGGGCTCGATGCTGCACGTCCACCCCTATTCCGAGACCTGGATCGTCCAGAAGGGCGAGGCCGAGTTCACCGTCGGTGGCGAAACCACCCGCGGTTATCCCGGCGACATCGTCGTCGCCGCCCGCGATATCCCGCATCGCTTCGAGAATGTCGGCGAAGGCCGGCTCGAACTCATCTGCGTCCATCCGAACGAACGGATCCTGCAGCAGAACCTCTGACGTTGACCCATCCCAGCAAGAAGGAGAACCACCATGCCCAAGATGCTTTTCGTCAATCTGCCCGTCACCGACATTGCTGCGGCGACCCGCGTCTACGAGGCGATCGGCTGCAAGCAGAATCCGGACTTCAGCGACCACCAAGCGTCGAGCATGGTCTGGTCCGAGGCGATCACCTTCCATCTGCTGACCCGCGACTATTTCGCGACCTTCATCAGCAAACCCGTCGCCGACGCCCATGCCGGCGCGCAGGTCCTGCTGGCGCTCACATTGGAGAGCCGCGCCGAGGTCGACGCCATGGTCGAGGCAGCGGCGGCAGCTGGCGGCAAGGCCGATCCGCGGCCGGCGACCGATATGGGCTGGCTCTACAACCGCGCCTTCGAGGACGCCGACGGCCACACCTTCGAGGCAGTCTTCGCCGATATGTCGGCGATGCCGGCGGGGTGAGCTTGGCGCCCGAGCCGCGACCTGCCCCCTCTCCCCCTGCGGGAGAGGGTTGGGGTGAGGGGTCGCGCCACGCTTCACCGTCATGGTCGGGCTTGTCCCGACCATCCACGCCTTCGCTTCAACGTAAGACGGCCGCGGAAACCGCGACGCAGAACCCCTCTCCCGGATGGGAGAGGGGTAGGGGTGAGGGACCGCCGCAGATTATTTGAATGCAACGGCGCCGTTGTGCCTTCTACGGATTGGGCAGGCCCTCATCCCTGCCCTTCTCCCACACGGGAGAAGGGTTCCCCGCGCCCTCGCTTCACACATCGCGGCTTCCGGCGGGGATAGACTCCCAATCAATCCCCGCCCCCAAAACCTGCTTTATGCTTCTCCCCGTCCCGCCCGAACCGAGGGGGCTTCGCGAGGCATCATGAGGCCGGGCGGGAGAGCGGTGTTTGTGGCGACAGGGCCTTGCAAGCCCGAATGAGTGCGCTCCGCAAAAGTGCGAACCACTTTTGCGACCAGAGTCCGCTCATTCCACCACGGAGGGGTTTCGTCGTTCGGGGCAGGCACCCCGGTCCAGCCGGACGCAACACACGGCGAGAACTCAAAAGAAAACCGCGCGCGGGGTTCGGGCAGTGGCCAGTGGCGCTGCCTCGACAATTCGACATCGACATTCGGCACGCAGCCGTCGACTGCGACGCCGCCTTGGCCCCGCGCCTCCCTCGGATGGCGTCCTGCCTCAAACCCTCGCGGCGCCAAGCCGGCGGGGTTTTGAGTGCGACCGACCAACCGTTGACCAGCGTGAACTTGGCTTGAGCAACCACTCGATGCGAAGGCGCTGCTAATCCGGTTTGGCAGCCACGACGCAGAACTGGTTTCCCTCTGGATCGCGCAACACGGTGTATTGCTCGGTCTCGCGCAGGAAAGTCGCGCCGAGGGCGGTCAGTCGCGCCACTTCCGCCGAACGATGGGCGGCCTGGATGTCGAAATGGATGCGATTACGCTCGGGACGAGGCCCGGTCCGCAGGTGAAAGCACAGCGTCAATGAGGGCCCGTCGAGCATCACCGACGGGTCGGTCTCGGGCGTCAGGCCGAGCGCCGCCAGCCGCGCGATTTCGGCATCGTCATAGGGCCGCAGCTCGAAATCATCGAGCGCCGCGGCCCAGAAGCGTGCGACCCGCGACGGCGCATCGCAATCGATCACGATCTCTTTCAGCTTCGCCATCACGGCCACCTGGATTTCGATCTGCGAGCAGCGTGGGATCCGTCTCAGGTTTCCGCGAACAGTCGCCGCTGCAGCTCGTCCCACAGCTCGGGCGATTGCGCCGCCAGGATGCCGAAGCCCGGCTCGGCCGGCCTGTAGGGACGTCCGTCGAACCTGGCCGCCCGGCCGCCGGCCTCTTCGAGGAAGAGCGTACCCGGCGCATGGTCCCAGGGCAAACCGCGCCAGAACACCACGAAGTGCTGCTCGCCGCGCACGATCGCAGGGTATTCCTCGCCGGCACAGTGCATCCCCGGCAGGATGGCGGCGAGATCGCGCCCATTGGCCTGCACCCGCGCCGTGGTCTCGGCAGGCAGAAAGCGGGTCAGCACGCCGCCGCGCAGCCCGGTCCATTGCGGTGGCTGCCCGACCCTGACGCGCTCGCCATCGACCCAGGCGCCCGAGCCGCGCTCGGCGACATGGAGCGCCCCCGTCGCCGGGCTCAGCATCCAGGAGGCGATCGCCTCGCCCTCGCGCAGCAGCGCCACCATCATCGAGAAGCACGGGCTGCCCTTGATGAAATTGGCGGTGCCGTCGACGGGATCGACCACGAAGACCGTGCCCTCGCCCAGCCCCTGCATCAGTTCAGGCCGGGCCGAGACCGCCTCCTCGCCGATCACCCGCGATCCGGGCAGCAGCGCCGATAGCCCGGCGGTGAGCAGCCGCTCGGCTTCCTCATCGGCGATGGTGACCTCTTCGCCGGGCGATTTCAGCCGGACCTCGGCTTCCGCCAGCCGCCGGAAGCGCGGCATCACCGCCTCGGCCGCAACCTCGCGCAGCAGGTCCGAGACCTGCTCGATCGGCACCCTTCCCGCCATCGCTAGAAGCCCCGCTGTTCCAGCTCGGCTTCCACCTCAGTGATATAGTCCCGCACCACCGGTACGGCGCTCTTGTGCGGGCCGAGCAGCAGCTGGAAGACCATGTCGCCGCCGATGTCGAAGGAGATCGAGCAGGCGGAAAGATAGAACTCCCACATCCGCGCGAAGCGCTCGCCCAGCATCGCGACCACCTCCGGCCGGTGCGCCATGAAGCGCTCGCGCCAGGCTTCCAGCGTCCAGTGGTAGTGCCGGCGCCAGAACTCGCAGTCGGAATGCCAGAGCCCGGTCTGCTCGACCGCGGCGAAGACCTCCGACAGCGCCGGGGCATAGCCGCCGGGGAAGATGTACTTGTCGAAGAACGGTCCGGTGAAGCCGGGCGGGCCGACGCGGCCGATGCAGTGGACCAGCGCGATCCCGTCCGGCGTGAGCAGGTCGCGGATCTTCTCGAAATATTCGAGGTAATGCGCGACGCCGACATGCTCCATCATGCCGACCGAGACGATGCGGTCGAAGGTGCCGGTCAGCTCGCGATAATCCTTGTTGATGAAGTTCACGGCATCGCCGACGCCGGCGGCTTCCGCCCGCTTTTGCGCCGCCGCCATCTGGTCGGGCGAGACGTTGAGCCCGGTGACCTTGGCTCCACAGGCCTTGGCGAGATAGATCGAAAGCTCGCCCCAGCCCGAGCCGATGTCGAGCACGCGCATGCCCGGCTCGATCTTCAGCTTCGCCGCTAGATGCCGGAGCTTGGCCTTCTGCGCGGCTTCGAGCCCGACCTCGGGGCTGTGCCAGTAGGCGCAGGAATAGGTCATCGTCTCGTCGAGCCAGAGCCGATAGAAATCGGTCGGGATGTCGTAGTGGTGCTTCACCTTCTTGCCGGCGATACCAAGCGGGTTGTGCATCCGCCAGCGTCGGATCTTGAAGCGCACCTTGCGGATCGCCGCCTGCAGCGGATGCTTGCGCAGTTCGCTGCGCTGGATCCAGAACAGCGTCAAAAGGTCGTGGATGGTCGAGCCGTCCTCAAACTCGATACGCTGATCCATATAGCCTTCGGCCAGCGCCAGCTCGGGATTGAGGAAGAGCTCGCGCTCGATCCGGTTATCCTTGAAGCGCACCGTCACTTCGCCGGCGACGACGGGCTTGCCGGCGAAGACGAACTCGGTCCGGCCCGGCCCGAAGACATGCCGCTTTCCATCCGGCGCGATCACGGTCAGGCGCCCCTTGCGGATCGAGCGCTTCAGGAGTTTCGGCAACAGCAGCATGGTCGGGCAGGCTCCGGTCGGTCGCGCGCAAGCTATTGGCTCGTCTGAGGCAGCACAAACCTCGCGTGCAATCAACCTGACTCCACAGTCGCTGCGGTCATGCTAGGGCTAAGGCGAAGGCGCGTCGGCGCCATTCTCGAAACGGGAAACCCGATGTCCTGGCGCGATTTCTGGAACGGCGAGCATGCGATCTACGTCTCGGATCGCCACAAGGCCCTGCATTATCGCCGTATCGCGCAGGACATCGCCGCCGCCGTCCCATCGAAGGACGCTGTCGTGCTCGATGTCGGCTGTGGCGAGGCGCTCTCGGCTGATCTCGTCGCCGCGGCCAGCGGCCGGCTGATCCTGTGCGAGGCGGCCCCGACCGTCCGCGACAAATTGAAGGCCCGTTTCGGTGCGCTCGCCAATCTCTCGGTCGTCTCGCCGGAAGAGGTCGAGGCGCTGCCGGATGATTCGCTCGACCTCGTCGTCGCCAACTCACTGATCCAGTATCTGAGCGAGGACGAGTTGAAGCGGGCGCTGGCGACCTGGCTCGCCAAGCTGAAGCCAGGCGGCGAGCTCATCCTCGCCGACGTGATCCCGCCCGATCTCTCGCCCCTGACCGACGCGACCGAGCTGCTCGGCTTCGCCTGGCGCGGCGGCTTCCTCGTCGCGGCGCTCGGCGGGCTGGTCCGCACCGCCTTCTCGGACTACCGCAAGCTGCGCGCCCAATACGGCCTCTCGACCTACAGCGCCGTCGGCATCACGGCTCTGGTCGAGGCCGCCGGCTTCAAGGGCGTCACACGCCGCCAGAATTTCGGTCACAACCCGCATCGCATGGCCTTCTCGGCCAGGAAGCAGCTCACCAGAGCCGGATCCGATCAGGTTGGTCCAACCTGATCGGTGAATCCGTCTCTCACTCTTAGATGGAGACCGTTTTACCGATCAGCTTGCAGCGCAAGCTGATCGGAACGGGCTCCAGAGGTTTGACGCCATGACCTCGCTCGCGCTTGCCCTCACCTTCGTCGCATTGATCCTGGCCGGCGCGATGGCCGGCTTCTTCTACGCCTATTCGATGTCGGTGATGTGGGCGCTCGATGCGGTCGATCCGAAGGCGGCGATCGCCTCGATGCAGAGCATCAACGTCGTCGTGCGCAACGCGATATTCTTCCCGGCCTTCTTCGGCACGCCGGTGGTGGCGCTCATCGCCGCCGGGCTGTGGTGGAAGCAGGATGCCGGCCAGGTCGCGCTGCTGCTGGCGCTCGCCGCTTTGGTCTATCTGGTCGGTGCCTTCCTCATCACCATCCTCGCCAATGTGCCGATGAACGAGGCGCTCGCCATCGCCACGATCCCCACCGATGCCGAGGCGGCGCGGACGCTCTGGCAGACCTATTCCGGCCCCTGGACGCTGTGGAACCATGTCCGCACGCTGGCGAGCTTCGTCACCCTGCTGCTCATCGGCTGGGCGCTCTACGCCGCCGGCCAGGCCTGATCACGCGAGGACGAATCCAATGCATATCGGCTTGATCGGAGGCATCGGCGTTGCGGCGACGGTGGTCTACTACCAGCGCCTGACGGCAGCCGCAGCGGCGAGTGGCATACCGAAGCTCGAGCTCACGATCGTTCACGGCGAGATCCAGGAACTGATCCGCAACAATCTGGCCGACCGCAGGACCGAGCAGGCACAGGCGTTTCTGCCTCTCGTCACGCGCCTGAAGGACGCGGGCTGCGATTGCGCCGCCCTGTCCTCGCTCGGCGCGCATTTCTGCCTGGATGAGCTGATGGCGTTGTCACCCTTGCCGATCGTCTCGGCTGTCGCTCCGCTCGACGCCTATTTCGTCGAGCAGGGTATCAAGCGGGTCGGGCTTCTCGGCACGCGGGTGGTGATGCGCACGCGCCTTTACGGCCAGCTCGCTCGCACCGACGCCTTGGCGCTGGACGAAGAGATCGAGATCCTCGGTCAGGCCTATCAGGACGTCGCGGTCGCCGGCACCTGCTCAGCCGCCCAGCGGGAGCTGTTTCTCGATGCGGGACGACGCATGGTCGCCGCCGGGGTCGACGCCATCGTTCTCGCCGGAACCGATCTCAATCTGGCTTTCGATGGGCAGGACCCGGGATACAGGGTGATCGATGCCCTGGACGTCCATGTCGCACTGCTCGCCGACCTGGCTGCGGGGCGCAAGACCTTGAGCGGCGTCCCGTCCTAGAAGCGGAGCAGCCTCTCACTCCGCCCGATCGGCGAAGGAGAAGAACTTGTGCCCGGCGAAGGTGAAGATCATCACGATCAGCGTGGTGACGACCTGCATCGGCAGATAGGGCAAGCCGGCGACCTTGACGAAGAGGTGCATCAGCACGCCGGTCAGCAGGAAGCCACCGAAGGCGATCAGGCCGAAGCGCCAGCTCGCCTCGCCATGGGTCCGCGTCGCCTCGAAGGTGAGCCAGCGGTTCAGCGTGTAGGAGACCACGGCACCGAGCGCAAAGCCGGCGAGCGAGGCCGGGACGGGGTCGACCCCGCCGAGCTCGACCAGGCCGATCAGCAGCGCGTAATGCGCGACAGCCGTCACCCCGCCGGAGAAGGCATAGGCGATGACCTGGCGGCTGTGGCGAGGAAGACGTTGCAGCATCCGGGATGCCTATAGCCCGGATGCTGAACGGAAGCCTACGAGAACCTCAGCTTCGCCAACTGATTACCCAAATAACCACGTCATTCCGGCCGCAGCGAAGCGGAGCGCCGGAATCCATCGTAAGGCTCGACGCTCTATGATGGATTCCGGAGCTGCGCGGCTTCGCCGCTTGTCCGGAATGACGGCATGGGATCAGCCCGCATCGCTGCCGGCGAGATTGGCGGGCATGCCCTCGACCGGCAGGTCGAGCGCCTGCTTCAGCGTCTCGAGATTGTATTCGCGGATGCGGCCATTCGTGGGGTCGCTGACATAGGCGCTGCCGCCAACGACCGCGAGCGAGGGCGTCGGCGTCCTGGCACCGTACTGACAATCGAAGGCCGGCACGGCGTCGAAGCTGGCGAGCTCCTTCCAGGCGGCGACGTCGTAGACCTTGAGCTTGCCGTCCGGCGTCAGATTGGCGAGCCGCTTGCCATTGCCGGAGAGTTCGAACTGGCAGGCCGACTGGCCGCCGGGCACCGGCAGGACATCGGCTGCTGACAGCGACTTGGCGGTCGGGTCGACCCTGATCAGGCCGTCATAGGGCGAGGTCTTGCCGTAATTGGCGACCATGAACTTGGCGCCGACCCTGGCCTTGATCGCGCTGATCCGGCGCTCGTCCGGATAGGCGAGCTTGTGCGCGCTGAACTTGGCGCCGGCCTGCGACAGCACCAGCATGCCGCCGCCCTCGCCCTCGGCGCAGCCGAAGACATGGCGGCCATCGGCCGCGGCATGGCCGTGATAGAGCTTGCAGGACGCGTCGGGCTTGGCCGGATCGTTGAAGGAGGCGAGCCTGGCCCAGCCGCCTTTCGTCCGGTCGAGGATCTCGAAGCCATCCGGCCGCGACGAGGCGCTGCGGTCATCGCCTTTGACATAGGCCGGATTCGGCACCGACATCAGCCAGCGCCCCTCGCCCATCGGCACGACGATACCGTGCTGCGGCCCCGGGCTCGGCCATTCCGTCAGCTGCGGCTTGTCCTTGGCGAGATCATTGATCGCGACCAGCACCGCCTTCGCCGTGCTCTGGCCGTCCCAGGGCCGGATGCCGTCATAGAACAAAGCGAGCTGGCCATGGCCCGAGATGACATGGGCCGGCTTCTGGCCGGTCAGCGTGAGGTCGACGAGCTTCACCGCCCCCTTCTCGATGTCGTTGTGGTCGCCATGCGATTCGATCGTCAGGCCGGTGTCGAGGAAGCGGATCGTCCCCGCATCGTCGCCAGTCTTGATCACCACGAAGCGGCCGCCCTGCGCCGTGGCGAAGCCGGGATTGGCCTTGGGCAAGTCGAAATTGTGGGTGACCTCGCCGGTGTCGAGATCGAGCACGCGCACGACCGGCTTCTCGTGATCGGCGAAGACCAGACGGCCGCGCAGCACGGCATGGTCATGGGCGAGGGCCGGCAGGCTCGAAAGCACGGCCGAAATGGCGAGCGTGGACAACAGGGAAAGCGGACGCATGGCAATCTCCAGGACGGACAGTAAGGGAGCGGTGGAACGGGTCGGCTGGGATCTCAGGCAGCATCGGCCCGGCGCCAGGCCGGGAACGGGTCGGGCAGGTCGCGATAGCGCTCGGGCTTGAAGGCGATGGTCGGCGTCTCGCCGAGGAGGCAGGCGTCGAGCCCGGCGCGAATGGCGCGCTCGTCCATCCCTGCGCCGATGAAGACCAGCTCCTGCCGGCGGTCGCCCCAGACCGAGTGCCAGTGCCGGTTCAGGATGGCGCGCCATTCCGGATGGTCGGGCCAGCGCGGACGCGGCACCGCCGCCCACCAGAAGCCCATCGCCTCGGTCCGGCAGATCGCGCCGGCGAGCGACATTTCGCCGACCCATTCGGGCCGGGTCGCCAGCCAGAAATGCCCCTTGGCCCGGATCAACCCGGACCAGCTTCGGGCGAGGAAGGCGTTGAACTTCTCGGGATGGAACGGCCGGCGCGCCCGGTAGACGAAGGAGGCGATGCCGTATTCCTCGGTCTCCGGCACATGGTCTTTGAAACCGTAGAGCTCCTTGTGCCAGAGCGGATGCGCTTGCGCCTTCTCATGGTCGAACAGGCCGGTGTCGAGGATCGCATCCAGCGGCGCGCGGCCGAAATCAGCCTCGATCAGCCGCGCATCCGGATTGAGCGCGCGGATCACCAGCCTCGCCCGCGCCGTCGCCTCCGGCCCGGCATCGCTGACCTTGTTGAGCACGACAACATCGGCAAACTCGATCTGCTCGACCAGGAGATCGACCAGCGTGCGCTCGTCGCCCTCCCCGGCGGTCTCACCGCGCTCGCGCAGGAAGTCGCGCGAGCCGTAATCCCTGAGCAGGTTCATCGCGTCGACCACCGTCACCATGGTGTCGAGCCGGGCGAGATCGGAGAGCGAGAAACCGTCCTCGTCGCGGAATTCGAAGGTGGCGGCGATCGGCAGCGGCTCGGCGATGCCGGTGCCCTCGATCAAGAGGTAGTCGAAGCGGCCATCTCGCGCGAGCCGGCTGACCTCGGCGAGGAGGTCGTCGCGCAGGGTGCAGCAGATGCAGCCATTGCTCATCTCGACCAGCTTCTCGTCGGTGCGCGACAGGTCGCCGCCGCCGGAGCGGACGAGGTCGGCGTCGATGTTGACCTCGCTCATGTCGTTGACGATGACCGCGACCTTGCGGCCCTCGCGGTTGTTGAGGACGTGGTTCAGCAGCGTCGTCTTGCCGGCGCCGAGAAAGCCGGAAAGCACGGTGACGGGAAGGCGGGCGTCCATCTCGGATTCCTATATTGTTATGTTGTAACATTTCATAGCGAGACCGATCCCGGGACGCAAGACTGTCGTTGGAGCTTCCGCATTCCATCGCGCTGTCGTCCCGGACGCAGCGGAGCGGAGCTCCGGGATCCATTCCGGAGCCTTCCCGATTGAGGTTCCGGAATGGGTCCCGGGTCTCCCTCCGGTCGCCCGGGACGACACGCGCTTTTTGGGAAGCAAGAGCTCCTTGAAATCATGACGCTCACTATCGGCCAGACTCTCGGCACGAGGGCTTCAGAAGTCTCCGAACGGCGCTAAGCTGCCCTCTAGATGCCGATGGAGGGCCGCATGATCGAGATCGACCTGCTGGTCCGTGCCGAATTCCTCTATCCGGTCAGCCCCGGCATGCCGGTGATCCCGGATGGGGAGGTCGCGATCGCGGACGGGCGCATCCTCCATGCCGGCCCGCGCCAGCCGGAGGGACATTGGGCGCCGGCCCGTACGCTTGATGGCGCCGGACGGGCGGTGCTGCCCGGCTTCGTCAATTGCCATTCGCACGCGGCGTCGCTGGTCTTCCGCAGCCAGACCGACGACCACGCGGCCAAGGCGGCACTGCTCGAAGTCGCCTTCCGGATGGAAAAGGACATCACGGAGGATGAGTGGGCACTGCTGGCCGAGGCCGGCTGCGCCGATATGCTCCAGGCTGGCATCACCAGCATCAACGACATCTGGTACGCGCCGCACCGGCTCGCCGAGACGGTCGAGGCCTGCGGCCTGCGCGCCCAGATCGCCCACAAGGTCTTCGATGTCCGCCTGCACGAGCTCTGGCGCGGCGACTACACGCATCATCCTGATATCGGCGAGGAGCGGTTGCGCGACGGCGTCGCCTTCGCCGAGCGCTGGCATGGCGCCGTCAATGGCCGCATCACCGCGCGCATCGGCACGCACGCCACCGACACCTGCTCGGCCGACCTACTTCGGACTGCCCGCGCCGAGGCGGCCCGGCTCGGCATCGGCATGCACATCCACGCCGCGCAGAGCGCGGCCGAAGTCGAGCAGATCAAGGCGGCCCATGGCTGCGGCCCGGTCGAATTCCTCAGGGATGTCGGCATGCTCGGCCCGGACGTCGTGCTCGCCCATCTCGTCTTCGCCGGGACGGGCGATCTCGACGCCGTCCAGGAGAGCGGCGCAGCCTACGCCCATTGCCCGACGATCTATCCGCGCCGTGGCCGCTATCCGCCGCTCGAGGACATCATGGCGCGCGGCATCAGGGCCGGCTTCGCCACCGACTGGATGCTGAACGACCCGTTCGAGGGCATGCGCAACGCCCTCAACGCCATGCGCCTGCGCCTCGCCAGCCCGACCGCCCTCTCCTGCGCGCAGGCGCTGGAATTGCACACGATCGGCGCCGCCCGCGTCATGGGCCTTGAGGACGAAATCGGCTCGCTCGAACCGGGCAAGAAGGCCGACCTGATCATGGTCGACATCGACCGCCCGCACCTCCAACCCTATTACGGCGACTACGCCGCGCTGGTCTATTATGCCCGGGCGAGCGACGTGGTGACGAGCATCGTCGACGGAGCGATCGTGGTCGAGGATGGCCGCCCGACGCACCTTGACCGCGACAGGACGATGGCGCGGATCAGGGAGCATGTCCCCGGCTGGCGCGGAAGGCTCGCGGCGCTCGGCAGCCGGGCGGTGTTCGGGCCGGGGTGTCCGTGCTGCGGTTAGCTGACCGCGATGTCCCCGGCAGACGAGATTGGCGCGGGGAACCCCTCTCCCGGATGGGAGAGGGGCAGGGGTGAGGTGTTCGGGAGAGGCATCGTAAGCCTGAACCTGACCGCGCGGTGAGCGCGACACCTCACTGGTCAAGCCGCCAACACCTCACCCTGCCCTCTCCTTTCAGGAGAGGGTTCCCCGCGTATGACGGGTCTTTCATCACCCGCTGGAGAAGGTTCGGCGCATCGTACGAGCCGGGAGCCGCACCGTTGTCCCGACCCTGACGACGAAAGACTCAGACGGCGAGCTTGGCGCGCGGCACGGACGGGTCCCGCCGCGCCGTCTCGATCACGCTGTCGAGCAGGCCGGGGAAACGCCGGTTGAACTCCTCGCGGCGGATGCTGAGGAAGCGCACCGTCCCCTCCGCCCGCGACCGCGTGATCCCGGCCTCGCGCAATTTGGCGAAGTGGTAGGAGAGCAGCGAGGGCGAGGCGAGCTCGGTGAAGGCGCCGCAGCGCGCCTTGTCGATCTCCTCGCAATCGGCGAGCGAGACCAGGATGCCGAGCCGGATCGGATCGCCCAGCGCCGCGAACACGTCCGCCGGCAGGACGTCCTCGATCTCCGGATGGAAGAGCTGCTTCATCACCTCCGACTTAATTGCATCGGTCGCTCCTGACAAGTTTCAATGATCCTTGAATTTAAGATTGACTCGTGGTCGGCCGACGCCCATGATTCAATGATCATTGAAATAGTCGGCAAATCCGCACGGAGCGCTCTGCCATGGACATCCGTCTTCTCCTGCTGGCCGGCGGCGCCTTCGCCATCGGCACCGGCAGCCTCGTCATCACCGGCATCCTGCCGAACCTCGCCGCCGCCTTCGGCGTCAGCGTCGACACAGCCGGCCTGCTGATCTCGATCTTCGCCATCGCCTACGCCATCGGCTCGCCGGTGCTCTCGACGCTGTTCGGCAATCTCGACCGCAAGCTCGTGCTCGTCGGCTCGCTCACGATCTTCACGCTCGCCAATCTTGTCGCCGCCTTCACCAACGATTTCACCTGGCTGATGCTGGCGCGCATCGTCATGGCGCTCGCTTCGGGCGTATTCATGCCGGCGGCGAACGCCGTCGCCGTCGCTTTGGTGCCACCGGAGCGCCGGGCCCGCGCGATCGCGCTGGTCACCGGCGGCATGACCGTCTCGCTGATTCTCGGCGTGCCGCTCGGCACCGCCATCGCCACGCTCGGCTGGCACTTCGCCTTCCTGGTCGTGGCGCTGTTCGGCGCGCTGGCTCTGGCCGGCCTGCTGTTCAAGATGCCGGCCGGCCTGCCGCGCGGCGCCAATACGCTCGCCGAACGGCTGCAGGTCGCACGCCGCGGCGACGTGCTGCTCGCGCTCGGCACGACCGCGCTTTGGACCACCGGCGCCTTCACGCTCTACACCTATGTCGCGCCTTTCCTCTCGGCCCATGCCGGCATCTCCGGCCACTGGCTCAGCGCGACGCTTGTCATCACAGGCATCGGCTCGGCGCTCGGCAACCAGTGGGGCGGCCAGGCCAGCGACCGCTTCGGCCCCGTGCCGACGCTGACCTTCGTGCTGACCCTGCTCGCCGCCTCGCTGGCCGCCGCTTCGCTCGTCGCGGTGACGCTGCCGCCGGCCGTGGCGATCTTCGTCCTGCCGGTGATCCTGATGGTCTGGAGCGGCGCCGGCTGGGCCGGCCATCCCTCGCAGATGTCGCGCCTCGCCGCGATGGCGCCGGATGCCGTCGTGGTCGCGCTCTCGCTCAATGCCTCGGCGCTCTATATCGGCATCGCAGCGGGTGCCGCGCTCGGCCAGCAGGTGCTGCGCCATGGCGCCTCCTGGGAGCTCGGCTTCGTCGGAGCGGCCTGCGAGCTCGGAGCGCTCGCCTTGCTGCTGATCGCGACGCGGCGGCGCAAGGCGGCGGCCCGCGAAGCCGCCCGCGTCAGCAAGGTCGCAGTCGCGCCCTCCGTGCGCTGATGAGCATTGGCTAACCGACCGCTCAGCCCGCTCGCCGTCACGGCGGGCGGGTTTGCCGTTCCGGTCTCAGAATCTGTCTGGAAACTCAGCCCTCATCCTGAAGAGCCGCTCCGCAGGAGCGCGTCTCGAAGGATGTTCCAGTTGGTTCCGGAGCCTCCTGAAGCATCCTTCGAGACGCCATTCCAAGGGAATGGCTCCTCAGGATGAGGGCTGAAAAGTTGTCGAACGGTCTCTCCGCAGGCTCAGGCCCTGACCTCGAACACCATGTTGAACGGCGTTTCGGTCGCGCGGCGGAAGCGGGTGAAGCCGGCGTCCAACGCGACCTTGCGCAGCCGCATCTCTCCGGCCTGAGCCCCGAGGCCGAGCCCGACCTCCTGCGACAGCGAGGCCGGCGTGCAGATCATCGTCGACGCCCCGTAGAAGATCCGGCCGACCGGGTTGATGTTCTGTTGCAGCTTGTCGTGGGCGAACGGCTCGACGATCATCCAGGTGCCGTCCTCGGCCAGCGTCTCCCTGACATGGTGGCCGGCCCCGACCGGATCGCCCATGTCGTGCAGGCAATCGAACATCGCGACCAGATCGTATTTCTTTGCCGGGAAATCCTTGGCGCTGGCGCGCTCGAAGACGATGCGGTCGCCGACGCCAGCCTTCTCCGCCGCCTCTCTGCCCTTCTCGATCGAAGGGCCGTGATAGTCGAAGGCGTAGAAGCGCGACTTCGGATAGGCCTGCGCCATCAGGATGGTCGAGGCGCCGTGGCCGCAGCCGACATCGGCGACCACTGCCCCCGCTTCGAGCTTGGCCTTGACGCCGTCGAGCGCCGGAATCCAGCTGCTCACCAGATTGGTGTTGTAGCCCGGACGGAAGAAGCGCTCGGTGCCGCGGAACAGGCAGTTGCTGTGCTCATGCCAGCCGAGCCCGGCGCCGGTCCTGAAGGCCTCTTCGACCTTGGGCTCATCGACCCACATCGACTGCACGATCTCGAAGGCGCCGGCGAAGAAGGCCGGGCTGCCCTCCTCGGCGAAGGCCATCGCCTGCTCCGGCGACAGGCTGAAGCTGTCGGTCCCTTCGTCGTATTCGATGTACTCGGCCGCGGCCTGGGCCGAGAGCCACTCGCGGACATAGCGCTCCTTCAAGCCGGTTCTGCTGGCGAGTTCCGTCGCCGTGACGGGCTCGCCATCGGCCATGGCCCGGTAGAGGCCGAGTTGATCACCCAGGACGATCAGGGAGCCGGTGACGCAGGCTCCGACGTCTCCGACGAGACGTCCCACGAGCGCATCGAGCTTTTGCGGATCGGATTGACGCATGGCCAAGCTCCTCTGGTTGGCGAGGGCGTGGCCGGAATCTGACGCGAACCGGCTCGACGCCATCGCAGCGGCCGATGCTATACCCCGCTCGGCAACGCTCAACTGCGCAAAGGGAGAAACGCGCTGCCTGTGCGCGCATGACAGGAAGAAGCGCTTTCCGCTTCCCCCCGCCGCCCCCCCCGTCTATAGCGAGCGCCTAGCATTCATCTTTGGGCGCTCGCTGGCCTCCGCTCCTTTAAGGTCGGACGGACCGTGCGCGCCCGCACGAAACCGGTCGAGACCATGCCCAAGCGCACAGACATCAAGACGATCCTGATCATCGGCGCCGGCCCCATCATCATCGGCCAGGCCTGCGAGTTCGACTATTCCGGCACCCAGGCCTGCAAGACGCTGAAGGCCGAGGGCTACCGCATCGTCCTGGTCAACTCGAATCCGGCAACGATCATGACCGATCCGGATCTGGCCGACGCGACCTATGTCGAGCCGATCACGCCCGAGATCGTCGCCAAGATCATCGAGAAGGAGCGGGGCGTCCTGCCCGGCGGCTTTGCCCTGCTGCCGACCATGGGCGGCCAGACCGCGCTCAACTGCGCGCTCTCGCTGCAGAAGATGGGCGTGCTGGAAAAGTTCGACGTCGAGATGATCGGCGCCACCGCCGACGCGATCGACAAGGCCGAGGACCGCGAGCGCTTCCGCGAGGCGATGACCAAGATCGGCCTCTCGACCCCGCGCTCGCACCACGTCAAGACACTCGGCGCCGCGCTCGATGCGCTGGAGGATATCGGCCTGCCGGCGATCATCCGCCCGTCCTTCACCATGGGCGGCACCGGCGGCGGCATCGCCTACAACAAGGGCGAGTTCATCGACATCGTCGAGCGCGGCATGGACGCCTCGCCGACCAGCGAGGTGCTGATCGAGGAGAGCGTGCTCGGCTGGAAGGAGTACGAGATGGAGGTCGTCCGCGATAAGGCGGACAACTGCATCATCGTCTGCTCGATCGAGAACATCGACCCGATGGGCGTCCACACCGGCGATTCGATCACCGTCGCCCCGGCGCTGACGCTGACCGACAAGGAATACCAGATCATGCGTGACGCCTCGCTGGCGGTGCTGCGCGAGATCGGCGTCGAGACCGGCGGCTCCAACGTCCAGTTCGCGGTCGATCCCGAGAGCGGCCGGATGATCGTCATCGAGATGAACCCGCGTGTCTCGCGCTCGTCCGCGCTGGCATCGAAGGCGACCGGCTTCCCGATCGCCAAGGTCGCGGCCCGCCTCGCCGTCGGCTACACGCTCGACGAGATCGAGAACGACATCACCGGCGGCGCCACGCCGGCCTCGTTCGAGCCGACGATCGACTACGTCGTCACCAAGATCCCGCGCTTCGCCTTCGAGAAGTTCCCGGGCTCCGAGCCGACGCTGACCACCGCGATGAAGTCGGTCGGCGAAGCCATGGCGATCGGCCGCACCTTCCAGGAATCGCTGCAGAAGGCGCTGCGCTCGCTCGAGACCGGCCTCGATGGGCTCGACGAGATCGAGATCGAGGGCGTCGGCCACGGCGACGACAGGAACGCGATCAAGGCGGCGCTCTCGACCCCGACGCCGGACCGCATCCTCCAGGTCGCCCAGGCGATGCGCGCCGGCTTCACCGACGAGCAGATCCACGAGAGCTGCAAGATCGATCCCTGGTTCCTCGAGCAGATGCGCGGCATCGTCGAGACCGAGGAGAAGATCCGCGCCCACGGCCTGCCGCAGACGCCGGTCGCCTTCCGCCAGCTCAAGGCGATGGGCTTCTCCGATAAGCGCCTCGCCGCCGTCGCCGGCAAGAGCGAGGACGAGGTTCGCACGCTGCGCCGCTCGCTGAAGGTGCGCCCGGTGTTCAAGCGCATCGACACCTGCGCCGCCGAGTTCGCCTCGCCGACGGCCTATATGTACTCGACCTACGCCATGCCCTTCGCCGGTAAGCCGGCCGACGAGGCACAGCCCTCCTCCGCCAAGAAGGTCGTCATCCTCGGCGGGGGCCCCAACCGGATCGGCCAGGGCATCGAGTTCGATTATTGCTGCTGCCATGCCTGCTACGCGCTGCGCGACGCCGGCTATGAGACCATCATGGTCAATTGCAATCCCGAGACGGTCTCGACCGACTACGACACCTCGGACCGGCTCTATTTCGAGCCGCTGACAGCCGAAGACGTGCTCGAGATCCTCGAGACCGAAAAGCAGAACGGCACGCTGCACGGCGTCATCGTACAGTTCGGCGGCCAGACGCCGCTGAAGCTGGCGCATGCGCTGGAACAGGCCGGCATCCCGATCCTCGGCACGACGCCCGACGCGATCGACCTCGCCGAGGATCGCGACCGCTTCAAGCGCCTGCTCGACAAGCTGCAGCTCAAGCAGCCGAAGAACGGCATCGCCTATTCGGTCGAGCAGTCGCGCATGATCGCGGCCGAACTCGGCCTGCCCTTCGTGGTGCGCCCGTCCTACGTGCTCGGCGGCCGCGCCATGGCGATCATTCGCGACGAGGTGATGTTCGAGGACTACCTGCTCGGCACGCTGCCCTCGCTGATCCCCTCCGAGGTCAAGGCCAAGTACCCGAACGACAAGACCGGCCAGATCAATACCGTCCTCGGCAAGAATCCGCTGCTGTTCGACCGCTATCTCTCGGATGCGATCGAGGTCGACGTCGACTGCCTCTGCGATGGCAAGGACGCCTTCATCGCCGGCATCATGGAGCATATCGAGGAAGCCGGCATCCATTCCGGCGATTCGGCCTGCTCGTTGCCGCCGCGCTCGCTCAGCCCTGAGACCATCGCCGAACTGGAGCGCCAGACCCGCGCCATGGCATTGGCGCTCGACGTCGGCGGGCTGATGAACGTGCAGTACGCCATCAAGGACGGCGACATCTACGTGCTCGAGGTCAATCCGCGAGCCTCGCGCACCGTGCCCTTCGTCGCCAAGGTCATCGGCAAGCCGATCGCCAAGATCGCGGCCCGGCTGATGGCCGGCGAAAAGCTCGCGAGCTTCAACCTGAAGCAGGAAAAACTGGACCATGTCGGCGTGAAGGAAGCCGTCTTCCCCTTCGCCCGCTTCCCCGGTGTCGACGTTCTGCTCGGCCCGGAGATGCGCTCGACCGGCGAGGTCATCGGCCTCGACCGCTCCTTCGATGTCGCCTTCGCCAAGAGCCAGCTCGGGGCCGGCTCGAAGGTGCCGGTCAAGGGTACGGTCTTCGTCTCGGTCCGCGACGAGGACAAGCCGCGCATCCTGCCTGCGATGGCGATGCTGGCCGAACTCGGCTTCCAGATCGTCGCGACCGGCGGCACCCTGCGCCTGCTGCAGGAGCACGGCATCCGCGCCAGCAAGATCAACAAGGTGCTCGAAGGCCGGCCGCACGTCGTCGATGCGATCAAGAACGGCGAGATCCAGCTCGTCTTCAACACCACGGACGGCCCGCAGGCGCTGGCGGACTCCCGCTCGCTGCGCCGCGCAGCCCTCTTGCACAAGGTTCCCTATTATACCACCTTGGCCGGAGCGATCGCCGCGGCGGAGGGCATCAAGGCCTATTGCAGCGGTGATCTCGAAGTGAGGTCGCTGCAATCCTATTTCGCCCGCGCCGCCTGACCGGTCGCGCGGCGGAATAGTTTTCTGACGATCGGAGCGACGCGGGCGCGTCGGCCATGGCCGGCGCGCGTGTTCGTTTTTTAACTGGGACGGGACGATGGACAAGGTTCCTATGACGGCGGGCGGCTTCGTCGCCCTCGAGGTCGAGTTGAAGCAGCGCCAGCAGGTCGACCGCCAGCGCATCATCCAGGCGATCGCCGAGGCGCGCGCGCTGGGCGACCTCTCGGAGAATGCCGAATATCATGCCGCCAAGGAGGCCCAGTCGCTGAACGAAGGCCGCATCATGGAGCTCGAATCGCTGATCGGCCGTGCCGACATCATCGATGTCAGCAAGCTCGGCGGCGACACGATCAAGTTCGGCGCCACCGTCAAGCTGATCGACGACGACACCGAGGAAGAGAAGCTCTACCAGATCGTCGGCGAGCCGGAATCCGACGTGAAGTCCGGCAAGGTCTCGATCGGCTCGCCGATCGCGCGCGCCCTGATCGGCAAGAAGGTCGGCGACTCCGTCCAGGTCAACACGCCGGGCGGCGGCAAGTCCTACGAGGTCGTCAGCGTCGCCTTTCGCTGACGGCGCGGCTTGGCCAGCCCGGCGGCAGCCCCTACATTGAGGGTCTGACTGCCGCCGGAGACCGCCCATGACCACGCGCCGCGCATTTCTCACCGGGTCCGCCATGCTTGCCGCCGGCGGGCTCGCTTCGTTTCCGGTTATAGCGCAGGGCATCGCCATCGGCGGAATCCGCGTCGATGCACGCAGGCTCGGCCCGCAAGGCTGGGGCGAGAACGCCCCCCGGATCGCCCGCGCACTGGAGCTAGAGCTCGCACGTCAGCTCGCGCCTTTGCGCCAGCGCGGCGGCCCGACCCTTTACGTCACGGTGCAGGGCCTCTGGCTCGCCGGCTCGGCCGGCACCGGCGGCGCCGGCGATGCTGGCGACAACGACAATATGGACAGTCTCGCCGAGGTGATCGACCGCGGCCGCGTCCTCTTCAGCCGCGATGTCCGCTCGCATCTGCTCTCCTCCTCCGGCGGCGCCTGGTACCGGCCGGATGTCGACCAGCGTCGCGTCGTCGCGCTGCTCGAGAACAATGCCCAGTGGATCAAGCGCTATCTCGGCGCCTGAGAGAATGCTGTCGCGCCGGAGCGCCCTGGCGAGCCTCGCTGCTGCCTTGCTGGCAGGCTGCCAGACGACGGCCGGGACCGCTTCTCCTGTCGCGATCGGCGCAATCCGCATCGACACCTCGCCCTTGGCGGCCAAGGGCCAAAGCACCACCGCCGCGCTGATCAAGCCGATGCTGGAGCGCGAACTCGCCAGCCTTCGCACAGAGGGCGACAGGCGCGGCGCGACCCTGCAGGTCATCGTCACCGGTCTCTATCTGGCGAGCTATGCCGGCAGCCAGGCCGTCACGCTCGGCAACGACACGCTGGAAAGCGAAGCGCGCCTGATCGGCGCCGATGGCCGCGAGATCGCCCGCTACCCAATCCTCGCCATCATGGCGCCAAGCTATGGCGGGGCCTGGTATCGGCCGGACGTCAATCAGCGCCGGATCGAGGCGCTTGTCGCCAGCAACGCCCAATGGATCAGGCGCGCGGTCGGCAGCTGAGACCCGGCAGGCTTTGACCTGCGAGTGGGGAATTCGGCCCGTGCGGGTTTACGCGATCAGCCTCCTTCCCTATCGTCATGATAGTCTTCTTCCTGCGGGGAAATGGCGATGTGGCGCGGGCTTCTGATCGCTCTGTGGCTGACTGGAGGCGCAGCTTCTGCGCAAGCAGACAGCCAAGCCTGGAACGGCCGATGGTCCGGGACCATTTCCACCGGAGTCGCAGTCAGCATCACCATATCTCGCGGCAAGGTCAGCGAATACCGCTTCGGTAGGCGCGCCGCCAATATCGCTTACGGCAGCGTCTCCGATGATCGCGTCTCGTTCTCGCCAGGCTCGGCCGCCGTCATCACGATGACCCCCGCCGGCCCAACCCAGGCAAATTATTCATTTGCCCATCCGCAGATGGGGCCAGCGACCGGATTGCTGTCGAAAAGCGAGGCTCACAGCGCCTCCGCACCAGTGCGCATCGCAGCACGCGCGCCCAAGACATGGCATGGCACCTGGGGACGGGAAAGCGGCTGGATGCTCACCGTCTCGCAAAGCAGAATGGCCTATCGCTATCGCGGAGAGAGCCTGGCGATCTCGAACATCAGCGCCGACGAAGCCCAACTCGCCTTTGACATCGCCCCGGCAGGTCGGATGGTCCTGACCATGCGCCCCGACCAGAAGGCAGATTATGCGTTCACTGCGGGAGGTTCGACGACGCGTGGCACGGCCTGGCGCCGATAGCTTCCCGTCAGAGCGGCGCGATCGGCGCGTCCTTGACCCGGTCGAGCGCCAGCGCCGTGCGGACATTGCGCACATTGGGCAGCGCCGTCAGGTCGGCGACGAAATCCTGGAATGCCTTCAGGTCGGCCGCGACGCATTTCAGGATGAAGTCGATATCGCCTGAAAGCGTCCAGCACTCGCGCACCAGCGACCATTCGCGGATCCGCTCCTGGAAGGCGGCGAGATCGGCCTCGGCCTGGCTGGCGAGGTGGACGAAGGCGAAGCACACGACCTCGATGCCGAGCTTGCGTTCGTCGAGCAGCGCCCGGTAACCGGTGATGACGCCGGCTTCCTCCAGCGCGCGCACGCGCCTGAGGCAGGGCGGCGGCGAGATGCCAACCCGGCTCGAGAGCTCGACATTGGTCATGCGCCCGTCGCTCTGCAGCTCCGTCAGGATACGGAGATCGATCTCGTCGAGTTTGGCGCGCACAAATCCTCCTGAAAAACAGCCGCGCTGGTGTAGACGCGCCATCGACGCGTTACAAGGCATCGACCACGTCAATCCCGGATCAGCCCACCGTGCCGACAGAATCCACGCCTTCCCTCTGGGTGCTGACCGACGGCAAGGCCGGCGACGAGGTCCAGTGCCTCGGCGTCGCCGAGCGCTTGGGCGTCATCCCGGAAATCCGCCGGATCAATCCGGGCCGGCCCTGGAGCTGGCTGATGCCGCGCGGGCCGATCGATCCGCGCGAGGCCTCCGACCGGCCGGGCAGCCCGATCCGCCCGCCCTTCCCCGATATCGCCATCGCCTCTGGTCGGCGCGCCGTCGTCTATTTGCGCGCCGTCAAGAAGGCCTCGAACGGGGCGACCTTCACCGTCTTCCTGAAAGACCCCCGTATCGGCACCGGCGCCGCCGACTTGATCTGGGTCTCCGAGCACGACCGCCTGCGTGGCGAGAATGTGCTGGTGACGATCACCTCGCCGCACCGCCTCGCGCCTGAGGCTCTCGCTGCCGCCCGCGCCGCGCCGCCACCGGAGCTTGCCGCCCTGCCCTCACCTCGTGCGGCCGTGCTCGTCGGCGGCGACAGCCGCCACCACCGCTTCCGACCGGACGACATAGAGCGCTTCGCGCGCGAGCTCGATGCGCTCGCTGCGTCAGGCGTCGCCCTGATGGGCTCGCGCTCGCGCCGAACCCCGCCAGCGCTCGATGCCGCCATCGCCGAGGTCTTCCAACGCCATGGCGGCTGGTGGTGGGATGGCTTCGGTGCCAACCCCTATGTGCCGCTGCTCGCCAACGCCGACGCCATCGTCGCAACCGCCGATTCGACCAATATGATCGGCGAGGCCGCCGCAACGGGTGCACCGATCCTGGTGTTCGAGCCGCATGGCGGCCACGGCAAGCTGGCGAAATTCCTGGAGGCGCTGAAACGCCACGGCGCTGTGCATCACTTCCAGGGCAAGCTTGAAGGCTCCCGCTACGAGCCGCTAGATTCGACCGGAACGATCGCTGCGGCCGTGCTCGAGGGCTGGCGGCGTCACAAGGCTGCAACGGGGCTGGACTGAAGCCGCTCCGATACCGATATATCTCCGGCTCGTGCCGGCTCAGGAACCAGATAAATGGCCCATACCCACGCCAAGGTGATGATCGTCGGCTCCGGCCCGGCCGGCTATACCGCCGCAATCTATGCCGCCCGCGCCATGCTCGAGCCGGTCATGATCTCCGGTCTGCAGGCCGGCGGGCAGCTGATGATCACCACCGATGTCGAGAACTATCCCGGCTTCGCCGACGTGATCCAGGGCCCCTGGCTGATGGAGCAGATGCAGGCCCAGGCCGTCCACATGGGCACGAAGATGGTCTCCGACCACATCGCCCGCGTCGATCTCTCGCAGCGCCCTTTCCGGCTCTGGGGCGATGGCGGCGAGACCTATTCCTGTGACTCGCTGATCGTCGCGACCGGCGCGCAGGCGAAATGGCTCGGCCTGCCTTCGGAACAGGCATTCCAGGGCTTCGGCGTCTCCGCCTGCGCCACCTGCGACGGCTTCTTCTTTCGGGGCAAGCAGGTCGTCGTGGTCGGCGGCGGCAACACCGCGGTCGAAGAGGCGCTCTATCTCGCCAATCTCGCCAGCAAGGTCACCTTGGTGCACCGGCGCGATTCGCTGCGGGCTGAGAAGGTGATGCAGGATCGTCTCTTCAAGCACCCGAAGATCGAGGTGATCTGGAACGCCGAGGTCGCCGAGATCCTCGGCGGCACGCAGCCGCCTTCCGTGACGCATATCCGCCTGCGCGATGCCAAGACCGGCACGCTCCGCGACGTTGCGACCGACGGCGTCTTCGTCGCCATTGGCCACAAGCCGGCGACGGAGCTGTTCGCCGGCCAGCTCGCCATGCGCGATTCGGGCTATCTTGAGGTCACGCCCGGCACGACCGAGACCAATGTGCCCGGTGTTTTCGCCGCCGGCGACGTCACTGACGAGCACTATCGCCAGGCCGTGACAGCGGCCGGCCTCGGCTGCATGGCTGCGCTCGACGCCGAACGCTGGCTGATGGCGCAGGAACTCGGGGTCCGCGAGGCGGCTGAATAGCGCGCGCACCGTTCCATCACTGGAATTGATCAGTTCCAGCACGATATTAACGGCTAAAATCAACCGTCCCGGCAAAGGAGTCGTTGACCGGACAACTCTATCCCCCCATCATGCGCTGAACGCATAACACGGGGGGAACGCGGTGGATTGGGACCGCATCCGAATCTTCTACACGGTTGCTGAATCGGGAAGCTTCACCAAGGCCGGAGACGGGCTCGGGCTTAGCCAGTCCGCCGTCAGTCGCCAGATCGGCGCATTGGAGCGCGAATTGCGCGCGCCGCTGTTCCATCGGCACACGCGCGGCCTCATTCTCACCGAGCAGGGCGAATTGCTCTGGCGCGCCGCGCGCGAGATGACGCAGCGCCTCGAACGGACTCGGGCGCAGCTGTCCGAAACGCGCGAGCATCCCTCCGGCGAGCTCAAGGTCACCGCCACCCGCGGGCTCGGCGGCCACTGGCTGACGCCGCGCCTCGCCGAGTTCCTCGATCTCTACCCCGACATCAAGGTCGAGCTGATCCTCACCGACGAGGAACTCGACCTGTCGATGCGCGAGGCCGACATCGCGATTCGTCTGCGTCAGCCGCAGCAGCCCGACCTGATCCAGCGCCGGCTCTTCACCGTGCACTTCCATGTCTACGGCTCGCCTGCCTACATCAAGCGCTTCGGCGAGCCGAAGAGCTACGAGGAGCTCGACAACCACCGGCTGCTCTCCTTCGGCGCCTCCTCGCCATCTTATCTGACGGCGGTGCACTGGCTCGGCACACTCGGCCGCGACCAGCGCAATCCGCGGGCGATCCACCTCACCGTCAACAACATCACGGCGATGAAGCGCGCGGTCGATTCGGGCGCGGGCATCGCCATCCTGCCCGATTATCTGATCGAGGCCGGCTCGCCGCTCGTGCAGTTGATGCGCGAGACCGAGATGCCGCAGCTCGAGAGCTATCTGGTCTATCCGGAGGAGATGAAATCGGTTGCGCGCGTACAGGTCTTCCGCGATTTCCTGATCCAGAAGGCGCAACGCTGGACATACTGAATGACAGGCAGGTGCTGCTGGAAAATCCGGCAGCACCGTGCCTCACGCCGACTGCGCATGCGTGCCACGCGCGGTCTCCTGGCAATTGTGACGAATTCTAGTAATAAGTCATGTTGCCAGCGCATAACCGACCCGACCAATGCTGCATTGCGAAAAGGCAGGGTCTGCCCGATATTTGGCTCACGGTTGTTCGGAACGGGCTCCGCATCTCCTCCCGGCGTTGAGTTCGTTCCAGCCGTTCCCCTCTGAGATGTTTGGCGCTTTTGCGCTGGATGTTTCAAACTTTCAGGCCGGCTCCTTCGGGACGCCGGCCTTTTTTCTTTATCTGCCGCAGTCTGTGGTCGGATCGAAAAGCCACAGGCCTCGCTCGACATGCGACGCCCCGCCTATCCGCCTTGACCGTGGCCGCCCCCCCAGCCATCGTGCTTGCAACGGATCCCCCCTCGCGAGGCCCCCATGCGCCGCGTTTCGCTTCTCTCCACCCTCGTCGCCGGGCTGTGCCTGGCCGGTCTCTCTGCCCAGGCGGCAGGAGGGCGCTACGTCAATCCGGCCGACCGGGCGGAAGAACGAATCATTCCGATGTACGGCAATCTGCCAGCCTGCGAGGATCCAGCCGTGCTCGGCGAGATCACCAGCTGGTTCAACTCGCGCGAGGCCAAGTTCTGGGGGCCGTTGCAGGCGATCAGCTTCGACCGCGTCCGGCCCGTCGCCTGGCGCCCCTGGGGCAGCGACTTCATTCCGCGCCGTTTCTGCACCGCTCGCGTGCTGACCAATGACGGCGTTTTGCGCCGGGTCGACTATTCGGTTCGCGAGAATCTCGGGCTGTTCGGCTGGACCTGGAACGTCAACTGGTGCGTCTCCGGCCTCGACCGCCATCGCTCCTATGCGCCCGACTGCCAGATGGCGCGCCCCTGATCCACCTGCCATGTTTCTGAAACGAGTCGCCCTCGGCCTTCTGGCCATTTGCACGATGGCCGACTCAGCCTTCGCGCAAGGCCGCTATGAGCGCGGCGGCAGCTCCGGCGACTTCGACTTCTACGTGCTCGCCCTCTCCTGGTCGCCCGGCTTCTGCGAACTCGACGGCGGCCGCGGGCGCAACCGCGAGCAATGCGCGCCCGGCGCCAACCTCGGCTTCGTCGTGCACGGTCTCTGGCCACAATATGAGCGTGGCTTCCCCAGCGATTGCGGCCCGTCGGGCCGTTCACCCTCGCGAATCGCCATGGAACAGGCCGAAGGCGTGTTCCCGACCGAGAGCCTCGCCCGCTATCAATGGCGCAAGCACGGCAGCTGCTCGGGCTCGAGCCCGGCCGATTACTTTGCCGATGCCCGCCGCGCCCGCGACAAGGTCGTGATCCCGCCCTCCTTGCAGAAAGGTGACAGCGAGCAGAGCTGGACCGCGCTCGATCTCGAACGCGCCTTCGTCGCTGCCAATGCGGGACTGCGGACCGACATGATGTCGGTCTCCTGTCGGCGCGGCGTGCTGGAGGAAGTCCGCATCTGCTTCAGCAAGGACCTACGTAATTTCAGGCCCTGCGAGGAGGTCGACCGCTCCGGTTGCCGCGCGCGGGATTTTCGCGTCAACGCGATTCGCTGATCCAGGATGAACTACCGCCACGGTTTCCATGCCGGCAATTTCGCCGATGTGCTCAAGCACGTCGTGCTGATACGCATCCTCACGCATCTCAACGCCAAGGACAAACCCTGGCGCGTGATCGACACCCATGCCGGCGCAGGCCGCTACGATCTCGGCTCCGAGGAGGCGCTGAAGACGCATGAATGGCGCGACGGCGTCGCCAGGCTCGAGCAGGCGCCGCTCGCCGCGAAGGTCGAGGATCTGTTGAGGCCTTGGCGCGAAGCCCTCGCCGCCGCCCGTGCCCGCCATGGCGCCGAGACCTATCCCGGCTCGCCCTGGCTCTGCCGACATGCCATGCGGCCCGCCGACCGCCTGATCGCAGCTGAGTTGCACGAGAACACCTATCGCAAGCTCGCCCAGGCGCTCGCCCGCGACGAGCGCTGCAAGGCACTGGAGATCGACGGCTGGACGGCCTTGCGCGCCAATGTTCCGCCGAAGGAGCGCCGCGGCCTCGTCCTGATCGACCCGCCCTTTGAGGAGAAGGACGAGTTTGCGACATTGGCGGCCGAGTTCATCGCCGCGTATCGGAAATGGCCGACCGGGATTTACGCGCTCTGGTACCCGATCAAGGATATGCGCGCCGTCGAAAGCCTGCTCGACGCCATCGACGACGCCGGCATCGGCCGCCTGCTCCGGCTTGAAATCGACGTCGACCGGCCGGACGCCGCCGGCGGCCTGAGCGCGACTGGAATGCTCGTCGTCAATCCGCCCTGGCTGTTGGCGCAGGAAGCCGAGATTCTGCTGCCCGCTTTGTGCGAACGGCTCGCGCAAGGGCCGCACCCGCGCTATCGCTGCGAGGCGATCCGCTCCGACGGCTGATCGTTCCCGTCCGCCAAGCCGAAGGCCATGACCGATGCTGATCCTGCGTTCTTCCCCCACCTCCCCCTTCGGCCGCAAGATCAAGATCGCGATTGCGGAATTGGGGTTGGATGATCGAATCGAGGTCGTGCCGGCCGACACCAACGATCCCTCAGAATCGCTCCGGCGCCAGAATCCGCTCGGCAAGGTGCCGACTCTGGTCTTCGAGGACGGCGCGACTCTGTTTGATTCGCGCGTTATCGCCGAATACCTCGATCATCTTGCCGGCGGTGGCAGGCTCTTCCCGGTCGGCGAGGCTCGCTTTGCGCAACTGCGCCTGCTGGCTCTCGCCGACGGCATCTGCGACGCGGCATTGCTACAGGTCTATGAGCTCCGCCTGCGCACGGCCGAGATGCGAAGCGCCGCCTGGATCGAGAACCAGACAGGCAAAGTGACGCGCGCCCTGGCCTCGCTCGAAGCAGCGCCGCCTGTCTATGATCGGCCGCGCATCGGCGAGATCGCGCTCGCCTGCGCCCTTGGCTATCTCGATCTGCGCTTCGAGGGGGCCTGGCGTGCCGGCCATCCCGCCTTGGTCGCCTGGCTCGACACGTTCACCGCCAAGGTTCCAGCTTTCGAAGCGACACGCTTCAAAGGCTAGGCTTTTTCAATCGACCCCGGCCACCGGAGCCGCCACTGCGACAAGCGCAACGTTGACGCAATCCGGGGACGGCAGAGTTCCATCTCCTTGGATTAGATCGCTGCGTCCGCAAGGGCGGATACCCGGAACTGCACACCCGAAATGACGGCTCGACGCGACAGACAACAAAAAACCCGGTGGCCGAAGCCACCGGGTTCGCTCTGTCTCCGGGAGGAGAAATCAGAACTTGTAGCTGAGGCGGGCGCGGACGACCGAGAAGTCGGTGCCAACCTTGGAGCCAGGAACGCCAGCAATGCTCTTCTCGCCGAGGTCGACGTACTGATACTCAACGCCAGCGATGATGTTGTTGGTGAAGGCGTACTCGACGCCGCCGCCGATGGCATAGCCGCCGGTGTGGGTGCGGTCGGACGAGAAGGCCAGAGCCGGAACCGAGGTGCTGACGTTGCCGTAAGCCCAACCACCGGTGGCGTACACCAGGAAGCGGTCGAAAGCGAAGCCAGCGCGAGCGCGGACGGTGCCGTACCACTCGGTCTTGATGTCGACCAGGCCGAGGTTGCTGCCGCTGCTCAGATCAGCGCCCTGGAAGTCGGCTTCGGCGCCGATCACGAACTGGCCGATCTGGTAGTTGTAGCCGACCTGGCCACCACCGATGAAGCCGTCGAGATCGCCGACATTGCCGAAGCCGTTGGCGTTCACGTTGCCGAAGCCATAACCGGCGTTGGCACCAACGTAGAAGCCGGTCCAGGTGAACACCGGAGCATAGACCGGAGCAACGACCGGGCCCTTGCGGCTCGGCAGGTCGGCAGCGGAGGCAGCGCCGGCGGCGAGGAGGCCGAGGGCCGCAACGCCCGAAAGCAGATACTTCTTCATGACAAACTCCTTAGTCATCGTATTTCCCGGCGCTGGCCGGCAGGTGATTTCAGTGACCCCTTTATAGGGTTTGTAGCGGGCCGTGTCTGTTGCGGCGAGAACACATCTGCTTGCCAGACCGAGGCGAAATTGCGGCACGACCCTGAACAAGAAAGGCATATTGATGAATTCCGGTTAGGCATTGTTAAGGCAGTATGAATCGCCAACCGATTACTAACGCAACGTCACCGACTACGCACGGCCATCTCATAACCGCCGCAAACGGGTTTGGGTTCCATCCCCGGCGCAAACCCGCCATGCGCCCCATGCTTGCGGCCCGCCTTTGCGCGTGCTTTAGCCGACTGGGCCCCTGCCTTCCGACCGAGACCCGCCTAAAGTGCCACCGCTTTCGATCTTCATCATAGCGCGCGACGAGGCCGATCGCATCGGGCGCACCATAACCGCGGTTCGCGATCTCAGTGATGACATCGTCGTGATCGATTCCGGCTCGACCGACGGCACCCAGGCCATCGCCTCAGATCTGGGCGCGCGCGTGATCGCGCACGCCTGGCCCGGCTATGGCCCGCAGAAGCGCTTCGCCGAAGAGCAGTGCCGCCATCCCTGGCTCCTCAACCTCGACGCAGACGAGGTGATCCCACCGGACCTCGCGGCCGAGATCGCGACTCTCTTCGCCGAGGGCGAGCCGGCCTGCGATGCCTACCGCATCCGCATCGCCGAGATATTCCCCGGTGAAGGCGCGCCGCATCGTTTCGCCTATACGCTCTCGCCAGTCCGCCTCTACCGGTCTGATAAGGGGCGCTACTCGCCCTCCCCGGTGCATGACCGCGTCGACGTCGCGCCGGATGCGCGCGTCGGCAAGCTCAAGGGCACGCTCCATCACTACTCGGTGCGTTCGCTCGGCGAGCAGATGGACAAGCTCAATACCTATAGCGACGCGCAGGCCGACGACCTCGATGCGCGCGGCGAAACACTTTCCGCCTTCCGGCTCGTGGCGGAATTTCCCGCCAACTTCATCAAGGCCTATATCGGACGGCGTCACGCTCTGCGCGGGGTCTACGGCTTCATGACCGCGATGAACTACGCCTTCTATCGCTATCTGCGCGTCGCCAAGCACTGGGAGCGCCGGCTTCGGCGTCGCGGTCCGCGCGCAAACGGAAACGGAAACGAGCATGGTGGCTGAGGTCGCCCTCGTCACCGGCGGCGCAAAGCGGATCGGCCGCGCCATCGCCCTGCGCCTTGCCGGCGCCGGCTATGCGGTCGCCATCCATTGCAACGCCTCGCGCGCCGAAGCCGAGGCTCTCGCCGCGGATCTCACTGCTGCAGGTGGGCGGGCCTGCGTCGTCGTCGCCGATCTCGCTGATCCGGCCGCCGTCGAGCGGATCGTGCCGGAAGCTGAAGCGCTACTCGGGCCTGTCAGTCTGCTCGTCAATAGCGCCTCGAGTTTCCTGGTCGACGACCTGATGGCACTGGACGTGCCCACCTGGAACCGCCAGTTCTCGGTCAATCTGCGGGCACCCTCGGTGCTCGCCGGCGCGATGGCGAACCGCCTGCCGGCGGACCGGCAGGGCGCGATCGTCAACATCGTCGACCAACGTGTCTGGAAGCTGACGCCGCAATATTACTCGTACACGCTGACCAAGGCGGCGCTGCTGACCGCGACCACGACCATGGCGCAGGCGCTGGCGCCGCGCATCCGGGTCAATGCTGTCGGCCCCGGCCCGACCTTCGCCAACCCGCATGACGGCGAGGCGCTGCTCGCGGCCGAAGCGGGCGGCACCCCGCTCGGCCACAAGGTCGAGGCCGACGATATCGCCGAGGCTGTGCTCTATCTCGCGCGCGCCAGAGCTGTCACCGGCCAGATGCTCGCCGTCGATGCCGGCCAGCACATCGCTTGGCGCACGCCCGACATCGTCGACTGAGAGAATCGGCTCAAACCGTCGCGTCGTTGCGATAGGCTTCCCGGCCGCTGGCGAGCGCGTCGGCGAGCAGATCGAGCCGGTCCTGTCCCCAGAAGATCTCGCTATCCAGCACATAGCTCGGCGCGCCGAAGACACCGGCCTCGACCGCTTCCGCGATCGCTGTCTGGTAGGCTTGGCTGGTCGAATCGCTTTCGGCCGCCTCGATCAGGCCGGCAGTATCGAGGCCAACCCGCTCGGCTGCGGCCAGAATCAGCTCGGGCCGCGACATGTCCTGCTCGCGCGCCCAGACATCGGCCAGCACCTCTCCAATAAAGCCGGCCGGATCGTCGCCGCGCGCGACGAGGGCGAGCACGATCCTGTCCGCCAGCGACACGTCATAGGGAAAGAACTTCGGGAACAGCGTCAGCGGCAGGCCGCGCCTGGCGCGCCAGCGCTGAAGCTCGAGCACGCGGTAGCGCTGCCGCACCGGGTGCCGTTTCGGCAGCGGCAGTCCGCCTGTCTCCTCGAAAACCGAGCGCAGCGGCGTCGGCCGATAGCGGACGGAAAGCCCGTGCTGCCTCGCCAGCTCCATGAAGGCGCCGTGGCCGAGATAGGTCCAGGGTGAAAGCAGCGTGAAATAATAGTCGATCTGGCGTGGCATCGGCGTCCTCGGACAAGCAAGAGCCGGACGATGCCCGCTGATGGCTGAACCGGGCAAGCTCGCCCGGTGTGAATTGTCGTGATCGCTTCGATCAACATGACAATGGCGCCGCCGCCGGAGCGGCGGCGCCATGATGAAAAATTCAGGCCGCCGCCTTGTTCTTGATGGCGCCGATGATCGCGGTGAGGATCGCGCCGCCGGCGCCACCGCTGATCAGGTTGGTGAGGATACCGCCGACGCTGAGATTGCCGCCCATCGCCGCAGCCGAAATCGCCGGCAGCAGGACCGGAATCAGCTGGCCAAGTACGCCGCCGCCGACCAGACCCGCAATGGTATTGCCGATCGTGCCGATATCGAAGGTCGGCGAAGCTTTGCCGGCCGCATTACCACCGATCGCGCCTGCGACCAGATTCATCAGGATTTGTTCCATGTTCAATCCCTCAGCCAAGGTGGATGGCGAAGGGAGGATGCCTCTCCGTCACGGCATGCGCAACTCGGCATCGATGAAAACAACACCTGCAACGGCACGTTGCGCCGACTTACGAACCGGAATCACAGGTCCGTTGCGGCGCAAGCCGGGAGAAATGACCTCTAGCCCAGCGCGATCGCCGAGATCAGGCGCCCGTAGTCGGCTTCGTGCCGGTGAGTCGTGCGCCGGTAGCTGTAGAAGCGCGCCTCGTCACCATAGGTGCACAAGGCCAGATCATAGAAGCGGCCGATCCCCGCTTCCTGGGCGCGATGGGCGATGAAGGCCGGCAGGTCGAACATCGCATGCGCCGGCCGCTCGGAAGCGTGGAAGAAGCGGGCGAAGGTCGCGTTCTCCTCCTTGAAACGCTCGCTGAACTCCGGGCCGACCTCATAAGCGGCAGCACTGATCGTCGGTCCGAGCACGGCGATGATTCGCTCGCGCCGCGCGCCGAGCTTCTCCATCTCGGTCACGGTCGAGCCGATGATGCCGGAGAAGGCGCCCTTCCAGCCGGCATGGGCCGCGCCGATCACGCCGGCCTCGCTGTCGGCAAACAGGATCGGGCCGCAATCGGCGGTGGAGACCCCGAGCGCGACACCATGCGCGATCGAGACCATCGCGTCCGCCTTGGGCCGCTCCGCCGCCCAGGGTCCGGTGACGATGGCCACATCCGGCGAATGCACCTGATGGACGCTGACCAGCCGATCGCGCTCGACACCCATCTGCCTGGCCATGCGGGCACGATTCTCGGCGATATACGCCTTGTCGTCGTTCGAGCCGAGCCCGCCGTTCAACGAGGCGTAGATTCCGGTGGAGACGCCGCCCTCGCGGGTGAAGAAGGCGTGGCGGATGCCGGGCTCATGGGCGAGGTCGGGAGAGGTGATGAACATGGCGGCGCATCCATTTTAGGGTCAGCCCTGCTCTGGCAGGCGATGAAGGTCAAATCCGGGCAGGAGCGGCAGGTTCCGCTCGGCGACCACCAGCACCTTGAAGAGCTCGCCCATCGCCGTCGGCCCGGTCTCGATCAGGCGCTGCGCGCCGCTCGCAAGCGTGTCTGCCTGTGCCGGCGTCGCGCGACGGGACAAGGCCTCGAGCCGCTGCTGCAGGCCGAGCGCCAGCAGGAAATCGCGCTGCATCACCGGGCCATGCGCGGCCGCCCCGGCAGCGAGCCCGGCCTGCGCCATCCGCGCGAAATCGACATGGACGGTGAGGTCGGCGTCGCCCGGTTCGGCCAGTACATCGACGAAGGCATGGCGTTTCAGAGCCTGCAGCGTATCGCCGAAGCCGGAGCGGGCCGGACCGTAATCGATGAAGAGCCCGGCGCCGCCTTCCGCCGCAACGTGGCGCGCAACGATCGCGACCGCCTCCAATGCGGCGGTGGGCGGCTCAAATATGGAGCCGACAGGCGTCGCGCCTCCCTTCTCCCCTTGCGGGAGAAGGTGGCCCGAAGGGCCGGATGAGGGGTCTCGCCGTGCTGAATCGCTGGCCGCCTTTGCAAGCACATCGTCTGCGGCGTCGCGCGACCCCTCACCCCAACCCTCTCCCGCACCGAAGTCGGCTGTTGCCGACTTCGGCACTTTGGGATGCTGATCTCGGGCAAGCCCGAGATCAGTGGGAGAGGAGGCCTGTGGCGCAAGACCAAAAGCCAGCAGTCCTTCGCCGTCCAGCCCGACCAGCCGCTCGCGCCAGCCTTCCGGCGTGCGGACGAATTGGTCGAGCGGCAGTGCATCGAGGAACTCGTTGGCGACGACGATCACCGGCCCTTCGAGGGCCTGCTCAATCCGGTCGTGCCATTGCGGCGTCACACCGCTTCCGGCCAGCACTACCTTCTGCCGCTCGCGCAGCACCGGGCTGGTCTCGACCAGATGGACGCAGAGCGCTTCGTGGAAGCCTGGCAACGCTCGCGCCGCCCGCAGCATGTCCTGCATCAACGTGCCGCGTCCCGGCCCGAGCTCGACGAGGCGGATGGAGGAAGACGCGCCCATCGCCTGCCAGACATTCGCGGCCCATAAGCCGATCAGCTCGCCGAAGATCTGGCTGATCTCGGGTGCGGTGGTGAAATCCCCGTCCGCGCCGAACGGGTCCTGCTTCATGTAATAGCCATGGCGCGGATGGCCGAGGCAGAGCGCCATGTAACGCGAGATGCTGATCGGGCCCTCGTCGCGGATCAGTCGCGCAAGGTCCTGCGCCAGGGGATTCACGCTGCAGCCGATCCCTGCCGCCGGCGCAGGACCAGCACGAGACCGGCCAGGAACAGCGGCACCGACAGCACCATGCCCATGGTCACCCAGCCGGTCCCGAACAGGAAGCCGAGCTGGGGATCGGGCTCGCGGAAGAATTCGCAGGTCGTGCGGGCGATGCCATAGCCCATGCCGAACAGCCCGGCCGCAAGGCCCGGCCGCTTCAGCCCGCCCAGTTTGACCACGATCATCAGGATCACCAGCAGGAGCAGCCCTTCGCTGAAGGCCTCGTAGAGCTGGCTCGGATGGCGCGGCACCGGGCCGCCGTTCGGAAACACGATCGCCCAGGGCACGTCCGGCGCTGGCCTCCCCCAGAGCTCGCCATTGACGAAATTGGCGATGCGACCAAGGAACAGGCCGATCGGCGCCACCACAGCGCCGAGATCGAGCGCCGAGAGCGGCGGATAGCCGCGCCGCCGGGCGAAGACCCATAAACCCGCCGCGGCGCCGACGAGCCCGCCATGGAAGGACATTCCGCCCTTCCACACCGCGAAGATCTCCAGCGGATCGGCGAGATAGTCGCCGAGATTATAGAACAGCACGAAGCCGAGCCGGCCACCGATCACGACGCCGAGCGCAGCGAACAGCAGAAAATCGTCGAGCGAATCCGGGTCCGGTCGCGTCCGCCCACCCCAGAGCCGCTCTGCCCCGGCGAGCTTGCGCGCATACCACCAGCCGCCGAGCAGCCCGGCGACATAGGCGAGCCCGTACCATTTGATCGAGAGCGGCCCGAGCTGGAGCGCGACCGGATCGATCACCGGGAAGGGAATGGCGAAGACGGGCATGGCACGGGTCCGGACGCGATCGCGATAACCCCTCCCCCTTGTGGGGAGGGGCAGGGGTGGGGGGCGAATGACTGGATGAGCGCTCACCAAGCGGAACGCCCCCCATCCCCATACCCTTTCCCCACAAGGGGGAAGGGAGGAGCCGGACTTGGCCAAGCTCCCCCTTGGAGGTCAAGCGAAAACCCGCGCTCCTGACATGACGAAGCGCGTGCGGCATCCTACATGCAGGTCATGAATCGCGAACGCCAAGAGCCACCCGAGCAAGAGCTGCCGGACGAGGACTTCAAGGACGAGGAGGACATCCTTCCCCCGCCCGAGGCCGCGCTCGATCCCGGTGAAGCCGCCCCCGGGGCGCTCAAGGCCGGCATCGAGGTGATCGCCGACTTTGCCAGGCACCTGCCGAACCGGCCCGGCGTCTACCGGATGTTCGATCGTGCCGGCGAGGTGCTCTATGTCGGCAAGGCCAAGAGCCTGAAGAACCGGGTCACCGCCTATGCGCGCGGCATGGCGCATACCAATGCGGTGGCGCGGATGATCGCCGAGACGGCGAACATGGAGTTCGTCACCACCGGCACCGAGACCGAGGCGCTGCTGCTCGAATCGAACCTGATCAAGCAGCTCAGGCCGCGCTACAACGTGCTGCTGCGCGACGACAAATCCTTCCCCTACATCTTCCTCTCCGGCGATCATCCGGCGCCGCAGATCGCCAAGCATCGCGGCTCGCGCCAGCGCAAGGGCGATTATTTTGGTCCCTTCGCCTCGGTCTGGGCGGTGGAGCGCACCATCGACGCGCTGCAGAAGGCCTTCCTGCTGCGCTCCTGCTCAGACAGCTATTACGAGAATCGCACACGGCCCTGCCTGCTATTCCAGATCAAGCGCTGCTCCGGCCCCTGCACCGGCGAGATCTCGCATACCGACTATCAGGGCCTCGCCGACCAGGCGCGCGCCTTCCTCTCCGGCCGCTCCTCGGCGGTGAAGGAGTTGCTCTCCAAGCGCATGCAGGCCGCGGCCGAAGAGCTCGAATTCGAGAAGGCAGCGCGCTACCGCGACCGGCTGGCGGCGCTCTCGGCGGTGCAGGCCGGGCAGGACATCAACACGCAAGGGGTCGAGGAGGCCGACGTCTTCGCCATCGACGAGCAGGCCGGGCAGTTCTGCGTCGAGATCTTCTTCTTCCGCAACAAGCAGAACTGGGGCAACCGCGCCCTCTTCCCGCGCGCCGACAAGAGCCTGACCCCGGCCGAGGTGCTGGCCTCGGTCGTCACCCAGTTCTACGACGACAAGCCGCCACCGAGGCTGGTCCTGCTCTCGCACGAGCTGGCCGAGGCCGACCTGATCGCGGAGGCGCTCTGCGCCCGCGCCGGCCGCAAGGTCGAGCTCGCGACGCCCAAGCGCGGCGAGCGGCAGGGCCTCGTCGCCCATGCGCAGAAGAACGCGCATGAGGCGCTCGCCCGCAAGCTCGCCGACAATGCCGGCCAGCAGAGCCTGCTCGCCGCGCTCGGCGAAGCCTTCGGCATGGCGAAGGCGCCGCGCCGGGTCGAGGTCTACGACAACTCGCACATCATGGGCACGAACGCCGTCGGCGGCATGGTCGTCGCCGGGCGGGACGGCTTCATGAAGAGCCATTACCGCACCTTCAACATCTCGTCCGACACCATCGCCGGCGACGATTTCGGCATGATGCGCGAGGTGCTGAAGCGGCGGTTTTCAAGGCTGGCAAAGGAGGCGGGAACCGCTTCCACATCACCGGATGAGGCTCAAGAGCCCTCCCCCCTTGTGGGGGAGGGTTGGGAGAGGGGTATCGCACCCGCAAACGCTCCCGAGGCCAGCTCACCAGACGTCGAGGGTGGCATACCCCCCTCTCTAGCTCTCCCCCACAAGGGGGGAGAGGACGCGCCTCCTCCCGAAGCGCTTGAACCCGTTCAGGCCAACGAAGACGACACCGCCTTCCCCTCCCGCCCCGACCTCGTCATCGTCGATGGCGGCAAGGGGCAGTTCGAGGCGGCGCGCAAGATCATGGCCGAATGCGGCGCCAGCGATATCGCCCTCGTCGCCATCGCCAAGGGCGAGGACCGCAACGCCATGCGCGAGACCTTCTTCATGGTCGGCCGCGAGCCGTTCAAGCTGCCGCCGCGCGATCCGGCCCTGTTCTTCATCCAGCGCCTGCGCGACGAGGCCCACCGCTTCGCGATCGGCACGCACCGCGCCAAGCGCAAGCGCGACATCAAGACAAACCCGCTCGACGAGATTCCGGGCATCGGCCCCTCCCGCAAACGGGCGCTGCTGCTGCATTTCGGCACGGTGAAGGCGATCCAACGCGCCAAGCTCGACGATCTGATGCGCACGCCCGGCGTCAATGCCGCCACCGCCAAGGCGGTCCATGCCCATTTCCACGAGCATTAGCGCGCTCATTTCGGGTGGCATCGGCGAAGCGACGAGAATTCTCGCCAGCTCACAAATTTGAGCATGTTCTCGCCGCGAAGCTGCTGTCCTTGGTGCGGGGCATGTGTGGCGAATGGCCGGGTCACACTCTTGCGTGTTGACGCTGTCATGAAGGGGCTGTTTTGGTGAGCGTCGTGACGAGTCTGAACGAAGCCATTCGCCGGCGCGGCCCCTGGTCCTTGCCGAATCTCCTGACCTATGGCCGGATCCTCGCGATTCCGGCGCTGGTCGCGCTGCTGTTCTGGCCCTGGGATGCCTGGGCACGCTGGACGGCGCTGGCGATCTACGTCGTCGCCGCCGTCACTGATTATCTCGACGGCTGGATCGCCCGCGCCTGGAGCCAGCAATCGGCGATCGGCCGCATGCTCGACCCGATCGCCGACAAGCTGCTGGTCTGCGCCCTGCTGCTGATGCTGGTCCATACCGAGACGATCAAGGGCTGGGCGATCTGGGCAGCGATCGTCATCCTCTGCCGCGAGATCCTGGTCTCGGGCTTGCGCGAGTTTCTGGCGGAGCTGAAGGTCAGCGTCCCCGTCAGCAAGGTCGCCAAATACAAGACCACCGCGCAATTGTTCGCGCTCGGCTTCCTTGTCGCCGGCCCCGCTGGCGACAAGGTCCTGCCTTACAACACCCAGATCGGGATCGTGATGCTGTGGATCGCGGCTGTGCTGACGATCTACACCGGCTGGGATTATCTCAACTCCGGCATCCGCCACCTCGTCGAGGAGGACGAGCGCGCGCCATGAGCACCGTCATCACCGAGCCTGCCGGCCTGCGCCTGGTCTATTTCGCCTGGGTGCGCGAGCGCATCGGCCTCACCGACGAGACCGTCACGCCGCCCGCCGGCACCGCGACCGTCGCCGACCTCGTGCGCTGGCTGAAGACGCGTGGCGAAGGCTATGAACTCGCTTTCGAGAACGAGGCGATCGTCCGCGCGGCGATCGACCAGACCCATGCCAAGCCCGCGACATCGATCGCCGGCGCGCGCGAGATCGCCTTCTTCCCGCCGATGACGGGGGGGTAGATGACCGGCGCGGCATCCTTCCATCATTGCGAGCGCAGCGAAGCAATCCAGAAGGGCCCGCTCCGCTGCTCCTGGGCTGCTTCGTCGGCTGCGCCTCCTCGCAACGACGGCAGAGCGCCATGACGCCGCTCGTCCGCATCCAGCGCGAGGATTTCGACATCGGTGCCGAGATCGCGGCACTGACGGCTGGCAATGCGAACATCGGCGCCGTCGTCAGCTTCGCCGGATTGTGCCGCGACGAGAGCGGGCGCCTCACCGCGCTCGAGCTCGAGCACTATCCCGGCATGGCCGAGGCCGAGATCGCGCGTGTCGCCGCTGAAGCAGCTGCGCGCTGGCCGCTTTCCGGCCTCGTCGCCATCCACCGCTTCGGGCTGATCAGGCCGGGCGAGCAGATCGTGTTGGTGATCGCGACCTCGAGCCATCGGCGCGAGGCCTTCGAGGCCGCCGACTTTCTGATGGACTATCTCAAGACCCGCGCCCCGTTCTGGAAGCGCGAGCACCTCGCCGACGGTACGCTGGGCGGCTGGGTCGAGGCCAAGGCGGATGACGACGATGCGGCAAGACGCTGGGAACAGGGTTCCTGATCGACTGACATCGCTCTTGCTGGGCGGCGCGCTCCTACTGCTGCCCGCGCTTGCCCTGGCGGTATCGCCCGAGCCTAAGACCTTCCGCGACTGGATGGCCGGCTGCGACAATCGCAAGAGCTGCGCGGCGCTGTCGCTCCCACCCCTCGTCGCCGACACGACTGCCTATCTGCGTCTGGAGCGCCCCGCCGGGCCGGACAGCGCAGCCAGCCTGATCCTGCGGCTGAGTGGCGACTGGAAGACACCGCCGGCGACCGTCGAGCTCAAGCTCGACGGCACTCCCTTCCCCGCCGCCGGCAAAGCCATGCCGGTCACCGCCAACGACAATATCGCCACCCTGACCTTCCAGCCGGCCGATACGGCGGCGCTCATCGACGCCGCGCGCAAGGCGACGAAGCTGTCGATCGCGGCGCCCGGCCTGTTGGCCGAGATCTCGCTCTCCGGCGCCGTCGCAGCCCTGCTCTGGATCGACGAGCAGCAGAGCAGGCTCAACACGCCGTCTGCCCTGATCCGGAAGGGCAGCGCCGGCGCCGCCCCCGCCGCTCCGGCCCTGCCGGTGATCACGGCCAGACCTGCCAGCGGCACGCTCTCGGAGAAGGGCGGCAAGGCGCTCGCCGCCGCCCTGCGCAAGCACATCAAGCAGCGCGATCCGGACCTGTGTGGCGACGATGCGAGCCCGGCGGTCGCCGACGAGGCCTGGCCGCTCGACGGCAAGCGCAGCCTCGTCGCGCTCACCTGCTCGCTCGGCGTCTACAACGCCTCCAACGCCTTCTGGATCGTCGAGGGCAATGCGGTGACGACAGCGAAGCCCGTGAACTTTCCGCAGAACGACGGCGGCGCGACGAACATGCTGACCAACGGCGAGTTCGAACCGAAGACCGGCCGCATCAGCTACTTCGCAAAGGGGCGTGGTATCGGCGATTGCGGCGTCGCCGGCGGCTATGCCTGGACGGGCTCCAGCTTCGTCCTGACCGAGCTGAGCATGATGGGCGAATGCCGCGGCATCGGCTCGGACGACTGGATCACGCTGTTCCGCAGCGAAGTGAAAACCGCGAGGTAGATCGTGAATCCTGCCTCACACTCCCGCCGTCATTCCGGCTGGAGCGAAGCGGAATGCCGGAATCCATCGCAGGGCACTACGATGGATTCCGGAGCTGCGCCGCCATTGCGGCTTGTCCGGAATGACGGGGAGGTAATGGCTTCGTTCAGGCCGCAGCCTTGGACTTCAGCCGGACCTCGTCCGAATAGTCCTCCATGATCACCTTGCCCATATTGCCGGTGATGAACTTGTAGGGGCCGATCTCTGAGACCAGCGTCACCTCGGCGGCCGAGCCGGTGATGAAGCACTCAGCGAAGCCTTCGAGCTCTTCCGGCCGGATCCGGCGCTCGACCACCTCGAAGCCGCGCTTCTTGCAAAGATCGAGCACCGACTGGCGGGTGATGCCGTTCAGGAAGCGATCGGCCAGCGGGGTGTGGACCACGCCGTCCTTGATGAAGAAGATGTTGGCGCCGGTGCATTCGGCGACATTGCCTTCCCAGTCGAGCATCATCGCGTCGGCATAGCCGCCGCGCTCCGCCTTGTGCTTGGACAGCGAGCAGATCATGTAGAGTCCCGCCGCCTTGGCATGAACCGGCGCGCAGGCCGGGTCGGGCCGCCGATACTCGGCGACGTCGAGGCGCACGCCCTTCAGCTTCTGCGCCATGTCGAACATGCTCGGCCACTCCCACACCGCGATCGCCGTGTGGATGGTGTTGTTCATGCCCGAGACCGCCATCATCTCCGAGCCGCGCCAGGCGACCGGGCGGACATAGGCGTCCTTCAGCCCATTCTCCTTCAGGCAGAGATATTTGGCGGCGTCGATCTCGGCGACCGAGTACGGGATCGTGAAATCCATGATCTCGGCCGACTTGTGGAAGCGCTGCGAGTGCTCGGTGCACTTGTAGATCACGCCGTCATAGGAGCGCTCGCCCTCGAAGACGCAGGAGCCGTAGTGCAGGCCGTGGGTGAGTACGTGCACCTTGGCTTCCTTCCACGGCACGAGCTTGCCGTCGAACCAGATGACGCCGTCGCGCTGGTCGAAAGGAATGACAGACATGGTACAGTCCTCCAGATGCTTTTCTTGCAGGCACTCCGCCACAGGCCGAAAGGGCGTGCAAGCGCGGTATCAATGCTGCGCCGAAACCGGCACATGCGACATAATCGGTCGCCCCGCGTGCTTGACCGGTAATCTTGCGTCTGAGATATGTCAACAAGGCTGACATAAAAAATGAGCGTGATGGTGAGCACATCCGTATTGCATCCAGTGCCTGCCGCTCCGTCGGACGCGCCACCTGTCGACGTGCCCTACGATCTGATCGAGCTCTTCTTCTTCGCCTATCGCGACTTCGTCGGCGATCCCGACCGCATCCTCGCCGATTACGGCTTCGGCCGCGCCCATCATCGCGTGCTGCACTTCGTCCAGCGCCGGCCGGGGCTGACCATCGCCGAGCTGCTCGACATCCTGCAGATCACCAAGCAGAGCCTGAACCGGGTCCTGAAGGAGCTGGTCGAGACCGGCTTCGTCGAGTCGCGCACGGGGACGCAGGACAAGCGCCAGCGCAATCTCCACGCGACCACCGCCGGCCGCGAGCTCGCTGTCAGGCTGGCGCAGTTGCAGGCCAGGCGCATCAACGGCGCGCTCGCCCTCGTTGGGCCCGAAGCGGGTGAAGTCGTCGCACGCTATCTGGCGGGCATGATCGACCCATCCGAGCGCACGAAGGTGCAGGACCTGCTCGCCGAGCCGCGATGAGAACGAGACGACGATACAGGATGATGATGCGCAGGATTCTCTTCGGCTTCGCCGCCTTGACGAGCTTCATGACCGCGGCGGCAGCGCAGGACGTGACCGCGAGCCTCAAGGGGCCCGCCGCCGAGACCGTCGCCCGCTATCTCAAGCAGACCCGCATTGCCTGCTACACGCAGCAGGGCGAGCAGAAGTGCCCGATCATCGACACCGCCACCAATGCCAGCCTGTTCCATGGCAGCTTCAGCAACGATCCGACCCCCTATGCGGTCGCCTTCGTCGGCTATCAGTACGACCAGACCGGCAACGCCGTGAACCAGATGGCGATCGTGTTCAAGGAAACCAGCGGCCGCTGGACGCCGGTCGGTCGCGCTGATGAGACGGTCGGTATGGAGCCGCGGCAGATCCAGTTCGGCCAAGGCGTCATCACCTATACCGGCACCGTCCTCGGACGGAATGATTCGCGCGCTAATCCAAGCGGCCGCGGCCGCTTCAGCCTGAAGGTCACCGACCGGGGTGTCACCTTTGGCAAGGCGGGCCGATGAGAAGAAGTCAGCTCCTGCGGCGCGCCGCTCCCGCCGCAGGCGTTGCAGAACGTTAGACAATGTTATCTGAGGCGAGCCCCGGCGCGGGCCTGCGCCCGGGTAGCCTGTGCTATCCTTGTGCGCAGGTAGCGGCGCGTCAGCCGGCGCCGGAGGCGGAAAGAGGAGCCCAGATGGCGGCCAGCGTGCTCAAGCCAGTGCCCGACGAGGCCCCGCATATCCTGGTGGTCGACGATGACCGCCGCCTGCGCGACCTCCTGGCGCGATTCCTCGGCGACCATGGCTACCGCGTCACCACCGCCGCCAGCGCGGCCGACGCTGATTCCCGGCTCGGCCGTCTCGTCTTCGACGCCATGGTGCTCGATGTGATGATGCCGGGCGAGAACGGCTTCGACTTCGCCCGCCGCCTGCGCCAGACCACGCAGGTGCCGATCCTGATGCTGACCGCGCGTGCCGACTCGAACGACCGCATCAATGGCCTGGAGATCGGCGTCGACGACTACCTCGCCAAGCCCTTCGAGCCGCGCGAGCTGATCCTGCGCCTCGGCAACGTCCTGAAGCGCAACGCCCAGCCCGAAACGCCCACTGCGCCGCCGCGGCCGGACTATGTCCGCTTCGGCCCTTTCGTCTTCGGCCTCGCCCGCGGCGAGCTGCGCCAAGGCGAGGAATCGATCCGCCTGACCGAACGCGAGCGCGAAATCCTGACCGCGCTGGCCGAGCGCGCCGGCGAGCATGTCCCGCGCGAGCAGCTCGCCAACCAGGGCTCAGCCGCCAACGACCGCACCATCGACGTGCAGATCAATCGCTTACGTCGCAAGATCGAGCGCGATCCGGCCGATCCGCTCTATCTCCAGACCGTGCGCGGCATCGGCTACCGTCTCGTGATCGACAGGTCCTGATCGGCATGGCGGATGCTTCGCTCCGGCGTCGCCTGGTTCCGCTCGCCGCGCGGACACTGGCGAAGCTGCGCGCAGGCTGGACGAAGGCTGCATCGGCATTTTCGAACGTCCTCGCGCCGCTGCGACGCCTGCCCGATCGGTCGCTGCGCCCGATCGCGCGCATCATGCCCAAGGGGCTCTATCCGCGCGCCCTCGTCATCGTCATCGCGCCGGTCGTGCTGCTTCAGTCAGTCGTTGCCTATGTCTTCATGGAGCGGCACTGGCAGACGGTGACGCAGCGGCTTTCCTCGGCGGTCGCCTCCGAGATATCGACCCTCATCGACGTCTATGAGAGCTATCCGCAGGACAATCAGGCGACGATCCTCGGCCGCATCGCCGAGGAGAGGCTCGGCATGGATGTCGAGATCCTGCCCGACACCGACCTCCCGGCGCCCGGCCCTCGGCCCTTCTTCTCCCTGCTCGACAGCGCGCTCTCGGCCGAGCTCGCCCAGCAGGTCAGGCGCCCGTTCTGGCTCGACACGGTCGGACGCTCCAGCCTGATCGAGATCCGCATCAAGCTCGGCAAGGACGTGATGCGGGTACTGACCCGCCGCAGCCAGGCCTATGCCTCGAACAGCCACATCTTCCTGCTCTGGATGATCGGCACCTCGCTGATCCTGCTCACCATCGCGGTGCTGTTCCTGCGCAACCAGATCCGGCCGATCCTGCGCCTCGCCGATGCCGCCGAGGCCTTCGGCAAGGGCCGCGACGCCGATTTCCGGCCGCGCGGCGCGAGCGAGGTACGCCGCGCCGGCAATGCCTTCATCGAGATGAAGCGCCGTGTCGAGCGTTCGATCGGCGAGCGCACCATGATGCTGAACGGCGTCAGCCACGACCTGCGCACCATCCTGACCCGCTTCAAGCTCTCGCTTGCCCTGCTCGACCGCTCGCCCGATCTCGAAGCTCTTGAGAAGGATGTCGACGAGATGAGCCGCATGCTCGAGGACTATCTCGCCTTCGCCCGCGGCGATGCCGGCGAGGCGCCGGTCGAGGCCGACATCCGGGCGCTGCTCGAAACATTGAAGGCCGATGCCGAGCGGCAGGGTCACCAGACCGAGCTCACCGTCATCGGCGACCCGCTGGTCGTGGTCCGGCCCGACGCGATCCGGCGCCTGCTCACCAATCTGGTCTCGAATGCCGCGCGCTTCGGCGACCGCATCGCCATCCGCGCCACCCATGACGCGCGCTATCTGATCGTGACGGTCGACGACGACGGACCAGGCATCGCGCCGGAATTGCGCGAGGACGTGTTCAAGCCGTTCTTCCGTATTGACGAAGCGCGCAATGTCGATGGCGGCGGCACAGGCCTCGGCCTCGCCATCGCCCGCAACATCGCCCGCTCGCATGGCGGCGACATCATCCTCGGCGAGTCACCGCTGGGCGGCCTGCGCGCGACGGTCAGGCTGCCGGTCTAGGGTCGGCGCACGGAGCCGCGCCGTCTTTCCGGGGCTTTGCGCAGCAAAGAGCCCGGAACCCATGAACACCGGCCACTTCGCCATAAAGACGCGGCGATCACCGCGTCATCGGGAAGCGTGGTGTTCATGGGTTCCGAGCTCGCGCCTTCGGCGCGCCCCGGAATGACGGGCTCAGCTAGTGGCGCCAAAGGGCCTTGCGAGCCGTGTCGTTCACCCGCTCGACGTCGCTGCGCGACAGGGCGATATCGGAGAGCGCCTGATCGTCCATGCTGTAGAGCGTGCGCGCACTGGCGCGCTGCGTGAGCCAGTCCTCGAAGCGAAGGAACAGGCCGGTGAGTCCGTGCGCAGTATGCTGCGTCGCGGAGAACGAAAGATTTTCTGTGGCGGTCGTGGCCGACATGGCGGCCTCCTTTGGCAAGTTCTATGCCCAGAATTTGGGGATTGCAGCGCTCTGAAGCAAATGAGAAGTTCTTTGCCTTAGCCCAAGCAGAACTTGGCCACGCCATGATCCGCCGCCACCTGCCGCCCCTGACCTCGCTGCGCGCCTTCGAGGCCGCGGCACGGCATCTCAACTACGAGCGGGCGGGCAACGAGCTCGCTGTCACCGCCAGCGCCGTCGGCCAACAAATCAAGACCCTCGAAGCCTGGCTTCGCCGTCCGCTCTTCACGCGCTTGCCGAGCAAGGGTGTCGCGCTGACTGCGCTCGGCCAGCGCTATGCCGCCTCGATCTCGCTACTGCTCGACCAGCTCGACGAGGCCACGGCCCGGGCACTGCGACCCGACGCGGCCAATGTGATCACGGTCAGCACCATGCCGAGCTTCGCCTTGAGCTGGTTGATCCCACGACTCGGCTCGCTCAAGCAGCGTCACCCCGAGCTGGAAGTGCGCATCTCGGTGTCGCTGCACCTCACCGATTTCGCCCGCGAGGATGTCGACATCGCGGTCCGCTATGGGCGGGGTGCCTATGCCGGCCTGCTCTCGGAACTCTTGATGACCGAGACCTTTTTCCCCGTCTGCAATGCCGCGCTCCTCAACGATCCCGAGCGACCGTTGCGCCAGCCGTCGGACCTGCGCCATCACACCTTGCTGCACGAACTGGCCGAAGGCATTCCGGAATATGTAACCTGGCGGCAATGGCTCACCTTCGCCGGCGTCGACGACATCGACGCGACACATGGCCCACGCTTCTCGCACACCTTCCTTGCCTTGCAGGCCGCCGCCTCCGGCCAAGGCGTCGCCTTGGCTACCAGCGCCTTGATCGGCGACTATCTCGAAGCCGGGCGTCTCGTCCGCCCCTTCCCGCAGCAGCTGCCCGGTGGCTCCCAGTACTATGTGGTCTGCCCCGAGGCCGTAGCGGAGCGGCCGGCGATCGCAGCCTTCCGCGGCTGGATCCATGAAGAGGCCGCCAAGTATGCGAACCTGCGCTGACCATTCAAGCCCGCGATAAGACGCTGCCCCGATGCGCTCGCCCCCAAATGGGGCTGGCGCGCAGGCACTGCGCTCCTCATGATCGGAAACGACGCATCGGCCGGCCGATGGACAAGGGGGAAGCAGATGATCGCGATGATGAGACGGTTGCTGCTTTCGACGCTGTTGGCGCTGCTGCCTTGCGCCGCCACGGCGGAGGAAGTGGTCGAGCTCGGTGGCTTTTTCGGTGGCGGCAAGGCATTGCTCAACAAGCCTGCCGGCAAGGCTCGTGCCGGGGTCGTGCTGTTGACCGGTGGCGACGGCTATATCGGCATCGGCGGCGACGGTAGTGTCGAGCGCAGCGGCAACTGGATCGTCCGGACTCGCGCCGCCTATGCCAGGAGCGGCATTGCCAGTATCACGCTCGACGGCGGCGCCGATCCGAACAAGGCGATCGAGCTGATGCGTACCATCGCGTCGCGTGTCGTCGTCGTCGCGATGAGCCGCGGCGCGCTGAAGGTGCCCGGCACGCTCTCTGCCCGGCCCGACGGAATCGTCTTCGCCTCGGCCATGCTGGACGCCGCCAAGCCTTCGCTCGGCGATCCCGCCGGACTGCCGCCGACGCTGATCATCCAGCATCGCCAGGACAGCTGCCGCGTGACGTTGCCGGAATCGGCGGTCGCCTTCCAGCAATGGACCGGCAATCGCGCCCGCCTGCTCTGGATCGACGGTGGCACCTCCACAGGCGACCCCTGCCAGGCGCGCGCCTATCACGGCTTCATCGGCCGCGAGGGCGCCGTCGTCTCGGCAATCACCGGCTTCGTCGGCTCGCTGCGCTAGAGCAGTCCCAGCAGAAGTACGCAGCGGTTTTGCGGCCGGAATTGCGTCAGAACAATGCGCTGACTTTCAGTGCTCGGGCCTGATAACCGGCAGCTGCTGCAGCCGGCTGGCGGCATAATCCAGGAAGGCACGCACCTTCAGCTGGAGGTGCTGCCCGCTCGGCACGACGAGCTGGACCGGCGCTGCCGGCGGCTCCCACTCCCGCATCACCCGCACCAGCGTGCCGGCCTCGAGATCCGGCGCGACCTGATAGGACAGAGCGCGTGCGATGCCACGACCGGAGCGCGCCGCGATCAACGCCGCCTCGACCTCGTTGACGATCAGGCGCGGTGTCACCGTCACGGTTGCGCTGCGCGCGCCGCCGGCGAAGCGCCAGAGCATGGTCTGGCCGGCAGCGATGCTGGCGATGGTGTCGTGGTCTACCAGATCGGCTGGCCGCATCGGCATGCCGCGGCGCTCCAGATAGGCCGGTGCCGCGACCAGCACGCGCCTGACTTCGCCGACCTTGCGCGCCACCAGCCGCGAGTTCGGCAAGGCGCCGATCCGAACCGCGAGATGCAGCCCCTCCTCGATCAGGTCGAGATTGCGGTCGGCCAGCACCAGCTCGATCTGGATCTCCGGGTGCAGGTCGAGGAAATCGGCCACGACCGGCGTGACATGACGTCGGCCAAAGGCCAGCGGCGCCGTGATCCTGACCAGGCCGCGCATCGGCGCCGCGGTCACGCCGGAGAGGGAGGCATCGTATTCGGCGAGGATGTTGCGGGCCGACGCTGCGAGCTCCCGCCCCGCCTCGGTCGCCATCAATTGCCGGGTCGTGCGCGCGATCAGCCTGACGCCGGCGCGTTCCTCCAGCGCTGCGAGGGCCCGCGTCACCGCCGGCCGCGAACGCCGGAGCTGGCGCGCCGCTCCGGCGAGGCTGCCTGTGTCGATGATCGCCACGAAGATGGCGAGCTCGTCGAGCCGATCCACAATCATTCCATCAGAGGGAATTCTGATTTGCCAACCTATCAGCTATCGCTCAATTCCTGAAACAATCACAGTCCGCTTCGCACAATCGCGAGGCCCTGATGACCCAAGCCAAGATCACGCTGCACGGCACCGCCCTGTCGGGCCATACCCACCGCGTCGAGCTCCTGCTGCGCGCGCTCGGTCTTGATTTCGACTTCGTTCCGGCCCCTGCCGAGGTCCGCCGTACCGAGGCATTCCGGACGACGCTCAACCCGCTCGGCCAGATCCCAGTGCTGCAGGACGGCGATCTCGCCCTCGCCGACAGCAATGCGATCATGGTCTATCTCGCGAAGCGCTACGCACCGCAGAGCGACTGGTTTCCGGCCGATCCGGTCGCCGCCGCGCAGGTGCAGCGCTGGCTCTCGATCGCCGCCGGCGAGGTCATGCACGGTCCGTCGATCGCCCGGATGATCGCGCAGTTCGGCTTCCCCGACGACCCGGCGCGGGCAGAGCGTATCGCGGCCCGGCTGCTCGCTTTCATGGAGGCGCATCTCGCTAGCCGCAGTTACCTCGCCGCCGAACACCCGACGCTCGCCGACCTTGCCTGTTATTCCTATGTGGCGCACGCGCCGGAAGGCGGCATTCCGCTCGACCCCTATCCGGCAGTGCGGGCCTGGATCGCACGTATCGAGGCCCTGCCCTTCTTCAAGCCGATCCCGCCATCACCCATCCCCGTGAAGGGCTGACGCCATGGACGCCTCTCCGTTCCACGAAGGTGAACTCGAGGCGCAGGCACGCGCCGGCGAGAGTTCGCGCGGGGCTGGCATCCGCGACTTCATGCCCGACCAACACCGCGATTTCTTCGCGCTGCTGCCCTACCTCTTCGCGGCGGGACGCGATGCACAGGGCAAGCCGATCGCGACGGTCCTCACCGGGTCGGAGGGCTTCGTCACGAGCGCGGCACCCGACGAACTCGCCGTCGCTGCCCTGCCCGCTCTCGGCGATCCCGCCGATGCGGCTCTGAGTGCCGGCGCGCCGATCGGCCTGCTCGGGCTCGACCTGCGCACCCGCCGTCGCAATCGGGCCAACGGCGTCGTCAGCGAGCGTGACGGCAACGGGCTGCGGGTCGCCGTGACGCAGAGCTTCGGCAACTGCGCCAAGTACATCCAGCAGAGGCAGCACGAGCTCGTGCCAGCCGCTGCGGCTGCGACCGAAGAGCTCGGCAGCCTCGACGCGGCAACCAGCGCCCTGATCGCGCAGGCTGACACGCTCTTCATCGCCAGCGGCTCGGAGAGCGGGCTCGACGTCTCGCATCGCGGCGGCAGGCCGGGCTTCGTCCGGATCGAGGACGGACGGCTGACCGTGCCGGACTTCGCCGGCAACAGCTATTTCAACACCTTCGGCAACCTGTTGCGCGAGCCGGCGACAGCCCTGCTCTTCATCGACTTTGCCAAGGGCGACCTGCTGCAGTTGCAGGGCATGGCGGAGATCGTCTGGGGCGGGCCGGAGCTGGCCGGGCTCGATGGCGCCAAGCGCCTGCTGCATGTCGAGGTAACACGCGCCTGGCGGCGCAAGGCGGCACTGCCCTTTCGCTGGGCTGAGCCCGAGCCGGCACAGACCACGCTGGCGACCGGGACCTGGCGGCACCACGAAGCCGCCTGACGGGTGGCCTCAGAAGAGGCGCCCGCCCTTGGGCACCTCGAGCGAGGGGCCGATCAGCACGACCTCGCCGTCGGCATCCGGCACGCCCAATGTCAGCACCTCCGACATGAACTTGCCGATCTGGCGCGGCGGGAAGTTCACCACCGCCAGCACCTGCCGGCCCGCGAGATCCTCGGGCCGGTAGTGCTTGGTGATCTGCGCCGATGATTTCTTGCGGCCGATCGTGCCGCCGAAATCGATCACCAGCTTGATCGCCGGCTTGCGCGCTTCAGGAAAGGGAGCGGCTTCGACGATGGTGCCGACACGGACGTCGACCTTGAGGAAATCGTCGAAGCCGATCTCTGCGGCGATCTCGGTAGGCTCGCTCAAAATTCCTCCCAGCCGCGATCGCCGCCATTGGCGACCTTGCGCGCGGCGCTGCCATGAGTCTGGACGGGCGCCGCGGCGCGCGCTGGGCGCAGCGCAGGCGCCGCAGCCTGCGCCATCTTGCCTGCCATCGCCTTCAAGGCAACCACGTCGCCGCCGAGCCGGAAGCGCCCGACCAGTGCCGCGAGCCTGTCGGCCTCCTGGGCGAGTGCCTGCGAGGCGGCGGTCGACTGCTCGGCCATGGCGGCGTTCTGCTGCGTCGCCTGGTCCATCTCGTTGACCGCGGTGTTGACCTCCTGCAGCCCGGTCGCCTGCTCCTGCGCGGCCAAGGCGATCTCGGCGACCAGCGAGGTGGCCCGGGTGATCTCGCCGGACATCCGCTCCAGCGCCGTTCCGGTCTGCCCGACCAACGCGACGCCCTTCTCGACCTCGATCGAGGAAGCCGTGATCAGCCCCTTGATCTCCTTGGCCGCGTCGGCCGAGCGCTGGGCGAGCGCGCGGACCTCGGAGGCGACGACCGCGAAGCCCTTGCCGGCATCGCCGGCTCGGGCCGCCTCGACCGAGGCGTTGAGCGCGAGCAGGTTGGTCTGGAAGGCGATCTCGTCGATGACACCGACGATCTGCGAGATCTCGTCGGAGGATTTCTCGATGCCGCTCATGGCGGCGACGGCCTCACGGACGATCTGGCCCGACTGCTCGGCTTCGCCCTTGACCTGGGTCGTCGCATGGCTCGCCTGGCGCGCGCCCTCGGCGGTCTGGCGCACGGTCGCGGTCAGCTGGTCGAGCGCGGTCGCGGTCTCCTCGACCGAGGAGGCCTGCTGCTCGGTACGGCTGGCGAGGTCGTCGGCCGCCTGGCTGATCTCGCCCGCGCCCGCCTTCATGCTTTCCGTATTTGTCGCGATCTGACGCATCGTCTCTTCGAGATGCGCCATCGCGGCGTTGAAGTCGTCCTTGAGCTTGGCGTATTCGGCGCTGAACGCAGCCTCGATCCGGTAGGTCAGGTCGCCCTCGGTCAGGCGCTCGAGCCCGGCGCCGAGTGCATCGACGACGACGGCCTGCTTCTTCGCCTCCTCGCCGCGCTGCGCCTCGTTGAGGCTCCGCTGCGTATCGGCTGCCCGGCGCTGCTCGCCGGCATCAGCTTCGGCCTGGGCCTTCTCGGCCTCGACCTGCTCCTTCATCAGCGCCGCGTCGCGGAAGACCACGAGCGCACGAGCCATGCTGCCGACCTCGTCCTGGCGTTCCTGATAGGCGATCGGGGCCTTGAGGTCGCCGGCTGCCAGCGCGCTCATATTGCCGGCGATCGCGTGCAACATCCCGGAGGCGCGGCGGCTCAGCACGACGACGAGACCGAGCAGCAGCAGCGCCAGAGGCACCAGCACGATCGCGACATCCTTGATCATGCCGTAGAAGGCCGCGTCGACGGCGTGGACGTGCATGCCGGTGCCGATCGCCCACTGCCATTTCGGCACGCCGGCCACATAGGAGATCTTCAGCGAGGGATCCTTGTCGCCAATCTTCACCCAGATGTAGTCGGCGAAACCAGCGCCCTTCAGCCGCGCGGTGTCGGTCAGTTCCTTGACGAAGAGCTTGCCGGTCGGGTCCTTGAGCGCCGACATGTCGGTGCCGACCAGCTTCGCGTTCGCATGGGCGATGTTGGTGCCGTCATAGCGGATGACGAAGAAGTAGTTGCCGTCGTCGAAGCGGGCATTGGCAATCGCATCGAGCGCGAGCTTCTGCGCGTCGGCGTCCTTGAGCTCGCCCTTCTCCACCTTCGCCACATAGGCGTTCACTGTGGAGGCGGCGGCCTCGACCGCATTCTTCACCTCAGCCCGCTTGAGGTCGAGCATGTCGATGCGTGCCTGCCGAAGCGTCACGGCAACACTCGCGATCGCGACGACCGCGGCCAGGATCGCGACCAGCCCGAACGAGCGGCTGATCGACAGCGCAGTAAGCTTCTTCAACAATGACATGAGCGCCCCTCACGAACGTGATTCCTCACATTCGTCAGAAGCGGCTAATACTCGCTTAACGCTGCCACGATTTTGCCGCAATCTCTGGTTGCCAGTGACAACCAGAGATTGTCGTCAGATCGCCGGCGCGTAGTCGTCGCTCTCCTCGCCGCTCATGCGCTCGCGCCGCGGCGTGCGCCGGACGCCCGAGCAGAGCGAGCGGGCAAGCCCGCGCAGTGGCGCCGTCAGCCGGTGGACGTCCTCGACGCGCGCCATGATCTGGCCTGCCGTCTTCAGCTCGCGGTCGAGCTTCGCCATCGTGCGCGAGAGCTCGGGTTCGTCGTCCTCGAGCCAGGTGTCGAGCACGCGCGCCATCAGCAACGTCGCGCCGCGGACACGGACGGAGCCGAGGTCGTCCTCGGTCGGGATTCCAGCCGAAGCGAGCAGATAGCGCCAGGAATTCATGGAGTTGCGCCCGAGCGCGGCGAGCGCCAAAGGCTGGCGCCGCAGATGCGGCATCAACGCCTTCAGGCCGGCCTTGTAGGGTGCAAGCGCATCGAGCCGGCGCATCACCAAGTCGAAGACCCGTTCCTTATAGGATTCCTCCATCAAATCTTCGGAGCTGCCGGCGAGGACTGCATCGTCGAGAATGCGGCCGAGGCCGCCGAGGATCGCGAGCTTGGAGGGGAAGAGCCCGCGCAGCTCGGCGAGGCTGATGCCGGCTTCGCGGGCGATCGCCGGCAGTTCGATCTCGTCCCAGCCTTGTGTCGCGGCCAACCGGAACAGCGCATCGACCACGGCGCGCCGCGGATCTGGCTTCGCGGCGGGTTTGTCAGCTTCGGGTGAAACGGGTTTGCGCGCCATCGGGGTCTCTCCTGTCGCGAGCTGCTAGAGCAGGATGCGAAAAAGTGGGAACCGGCTTTTTCGCAAGAATCCTGCTCTAACTTTTTGATAAGAGACGGATTCCGACTTCAGATAGCATCGCTTTACGATGTCATCTGAAGTCATCCGGCTCTAGAGAAGCTAGGCCTTGCACGGGCTGGTTGAAAGGCCGTCTCAGCCGGAAAGCTCCTCGGCGCGGCGTTTGGCGGCAGCGACCGCGCGTCGCATCAGCGGCGCGAGGCCGTTATCGGCCATCAACACCTCCAGCGCTGCAGCGGTCGTGCCGCCGGGCGAGGTCACGTTCTGGCGCAGCGTCGCCGGCGGCAAAGGCGACTGGAACAGCATCTCGCCCGCGCCTTCGACGGTGGCGCGTGCCAACCGCTCGGCGAGGTCGGCAGGCAGGCCGGCGGCGGTGCCAGCCGCGGCCAGGCATTCGACCATGTTGAAGACATAGGCCGGCCCGGAGCCCGAGACGGCGGTGACGGCGTCGATCAGCCCTTCATCCGAGAGCCATTCGACTTTGCCGACACCGGCAAGCAGTGCATCCGCCAGCTGCCGCTGCCCCTCGCTGACGCCCTGCCCCGCCGCAGCAGCGGTGACGCCACGCCTGACCGCGGCCGGCAGGTTCGGCATGGCGCGGATGATCGCACTGGCATTGGGCAGGCGAGCCGAGAGATCGCCGAGTGTCTTGCCGGCGAGGATCGAGATCAGGAGCGTCTTCGGGCCGATCAGCGCCTGGACGGACGGTGCGGCCGTGTCGAGCATCTGCGGCTTGGTCGCCAGCACGACCACCTCGGCGGCAGCTGGCGCAGGTGGGTTGACTGTCATGCCCTCGGCCGCGGCAAGGGCTTGCATGTCGTCCGAGATATGCGGGTCGATCAGCGTGATCCCCGCCCCTTTCACGCCGATGCGCAGCCAGCCCTCGAGCATGGCGCCACCCATCTTGCCGGCACCGACGAGGGTGAGGGTTTGCGGAAGCGGGCTGGGCATGGCGTCTCTCCGGTCGATGCGCGGTTACGCACGGACCTGAACCGCCAAGCGCGGCCCGGGTCAAGCCCGGGCCCCGCCGGGCTTCACGCTTCGCCGACCGTCTCCAGCAGCGCGCCTTCGAGTGCCTCTCGCGCGCTCTTGCCGGCCCAGACCACGAACTGGAAGGCCTGGTAATAGCGCTCGCAGGCGTCGATCGCCGCCTTGATCAGCCCGGCGGCCTGCTCCTCGGTCGGCTCGGCTCCCCCGGAAAGCAGCAGCGCATGGCGATACATCACCACGTTCTCGCGGCTCCAGAGGTCGAAGTGCCCGAGCCAGAGCTGCTCGTTGACGAGGCTGACAAGGTTCATGACCTCGTTGCGCCGTCGATCCGGCACCTTGAGGTCGAAGGCGCAGGCGATGTGGAGCGACTCCACTTCCGAGAGCCAGGTGATCGCGACATGATAGTCGGCCCAACCGCCGGTGACGGAGACGGAGAGCTCGTCATCGCTGTCGCGATCGAAGCTCCAATCGTTCAGCGAGGCGAGGCGTTCGATGAGGTCGAGGGGATTGGAGGGGCGTTCGGTTTCGGTATCCAGGTCAAGGTCCATCATGCCCAAGGTCCAACAGCCGGCATCTGACCTTCAAGGCAGGCGCGGCTTGTCTGAGAACGGGTACACGGCGACTGGAAAAGCGTAAGGCACACAACCCGACAAGAAAGCCGCTAAGCGGCCTCCATTCCGTCGAACCACCCCTAAGGCAGGGCCGAACGACGAATCACCTCTCTTCATCGACGATAGCGCAGGCCGGTTAACCCGCCCACAACGCGATGCAGGCTCTGCGGATTCGGACGTCGGCTCAATCCCTCCGTGCGACTGTCCACAGCGCGCACCGGAATGACCTCACTCTTTTGCCGCGCGCGCCTCGAGCGCCGCCAGCCGGGCCGCGAGCTTGTCGTTCTCCTCGCGCGCCAGCAGCGCCATCTCGCGCACCGCCTCGAATTCCTCACGCGTCACCACATCGAGATCGCGCAGCAGCCGCTCAATCTGGGTCTTGACCACGGTCTCGACCTCGCGACGCACGCCCTGCGCCGCGCCGGCCGCATCGGTCGCCAGCCGGGCGATGTCATCGAGGATACGGTTGGACGTGCTGACCATCGAAGCTCTCCGGCGGGCGCCCCATGCGCCTGCCGGAGATATGGCGAAGGAGCGTCCACAGCGCAATCACCGTGGCACGACGGGCTCGTCTTTGCCCTCGCCTGCCCTATCTGGACCTGACCGATCGTTGCGCCTACAACGAGCGCCGCAGGGAAGACCAGCAATCCGAGCCCAAACAAAAGGGCGGGAGGCGTCACAATGTCGGTTCGTTCTTACGGCCTCGTTCTGGGGCCGCTCGTCGCGCTTGCGCTCGCAGGCTGCCAGGAAACCACCACCGTGGCGCGGCCGCGCGTCGATGCGCCGGGCGTCCCGGTCTCAGTGCAGAGCATCTCGGGCGCGCCCGACCAGGTGACGGCGCATTTCGCCGGCCTGCTCGGCGAGGCAGCGGCCGAGCGCAAGATGGAGATCGTCCCCGGCGACAAGCCAGCCCGCTTCCGGGTGCGCGGCTATCTTACCGCCCAGCCGACCGAGGACGGACAAACCGCCCTCGCTTTCGTCTGGGACGTCTATGACGAGAGCAAGAAGCGGGCGCAGCGCGTCCAGGGCGAGAGCCTCGGCCGCCGCGGCGGCAGCTCCGATCCCTGGGCCGGCATCGACCAGACCATCGTCGCCAAGGCCGCGTCCGAATCGGCCGACGCGATCGCGAGTTTCCTGACCACGGCACCGGTGCCCGAGCCGAAGCCTGAAGCAAAGAGCAAGACGCGCACCGCCCAGGCAGCTCCCGACAAGAAACGCTAGAAGTCCGGCTCCCGGCACAGGCACGCCTTCGGCGTCGAACGCGCCGCAGATGTCCCGCGCAACGTGCATCGCCTCCGGTGCAGTGCAGCATTTGCATGGGGACGCCGCGCCTCCTCGGTCGACTCGGCGTCATCACGCTGTTATGAGCCCTTCGAAACTGAGCCGCCCCCGCTCGGACGGCTCGCCTTGACCCGCGTTTCTGGTGCGCCCGGCATGCCCTCTACCTTCAAAGTCGTCGCCGGCAATTCCAACCGCGCCCTCGCCGAAGCCATCTGCGGCCATCTCGACGTCCCACTCGCCCGGGCCCAGGTCCGGCGCTTCGCCGACATGGAGATCTTCGTCGAGATCCAGGAGAACGTCCGCGGACAGGATGTCTTCATCATCCAGTCGACCTCGTTCCCGACCAATGACCACCTGATGGAGCTGCTGATCATCACCGATGCGCTGCGCCGCTCCTCGGCGAGACGCATCACGGCGGTGATCCCCTATTTCGGCTATGCCCGACAGGACCGGCGCGCCTCAGGCCGTACCCCGATCTCGGCCAAGCTCGTCGCCAACCTGATCACCCATGCCGGTGTCGACCGCGTGCTGACGCTCGACCTGCACGCCGGCCAGATCCAGGGCTTCTTCGATATCCCGACCGACAACCTGTTCGGCGCCCCGCTGATGGCGCGCGACATCAAGGACCGGCTCGACTGGAAGAACGCCATGGTCGTCTCACCGGACGTCGGCGGCGTCGTTAGGGCGCGCGCGCTCGCCAAGCGCATCGACGCCCAGCTCGCCATCGTCGACAAGCGCCGCGACCGGCCGGGCGAATCCGAGGTGATGAACATCATCGGTTCGGTCGAGGGCCGCTCCTGCATCCTGCTCGACGATATCGTCGATTCCGGTGGCACGCTGGTGAACGCCGCCGAGGCCCTGCTCGATCAGGGCGCCAAGGAGGTCTACGCCTATATCACCCATGGCGTTCTCTCGGGCGGCGCCGTGGCGCGCATCGCCTCCTCCAAGCTGAAAGAGCTGGTGATCACCGACTCGATCATGCCGACCGAGGCGGTGAAGGTCGCGCGCAACATCCGCGTCATCTCGATCGCCGGGCTGATGGGCGAGGCGATCGAGCGCACGGCGAGCGAGTCGAGCGTCTCCAGCCTGTTCGACTGAGCGACGGAGGCCCTCTGCCGTGATGTCATGGCTCGGAAACGCGCCGTCATCCCGGGCGGCCGAAGGTCGACCCGGGATCCATCGTAGAACTCCGCGCTCTACGATGGATCCCGGAGCTCCGCTGCGCTGCGTCCGGGATGACGCCGCTGTGTTGGCTGAACTCACATGAACGAAACCCGCGCCCTCGTCCTCTTCTCAGGCGGCCAGGATTCCACCGTCGCCCTGGCCTGGGCGCTGGAGCGCTTCGCCGCCGTCGAGACCGTCGGCTTCGACTACGGCCAGCGCCATCGCATCGAGCTTGCCTGCCGCGAAACGATCCGGATCAGGCTTCCCGGGTTGTCATCGGTCTATGCCGAACGGCTGGGGCCGGATCATCTTCTCGATCTCAAGACGCTCGGCGCGATCTCGGACACCGCGCTCACCAGCGAAAGCGAGATCGCCTTCACTGATGCCGGCCTGCCGACGACCTTCGTTCCCGGCCGCAACCTGATCTTCCTGACCTTCGCGGCGGCGCTGGCCTACCGCCGCGATTGCAAGCACATCGTGCTCGGCGTCTGCGAGACCGATTACTCCGGCTATCCCGACTGCCGCGACGACACGATCAAGGCGATGCAGGTCGCCCTTGGTCTCGGGCTCGACCGCCGGTTCGTGCTGCACACGCCGCTGATGTGGCGCGACAAGGCCCAGACCTTCGCCCTGGCCAAGGAGTTGGGCGGCGAGGCGTTGCTCGACCTTGTGGTCGAGGAGAGCCATAGCTGCTATCTCGGCGATCGAACGAAACGGCATGCCTGGGGCTATGGCTGCGGCCATTGCCCGGCCTGCGACTTGCGAGCCAGGGGCTTTGCGGCCTATGAGACCGCGCCGAACGACAGCGGACCGAACCATGACGATTGATCGGCAACGCCGTATAGAGGGCCTCATCGCCCTCGCCCTCTTCACCCTCACCATCCCGCTCGCCAACTGGCTGATCGGCAATGTCGGCACGGTCTGCGTGCCGGGTGGCCCCTGCCTCGTCCCGGTCGCTCCCGGGATCAAGGCACCGAGCGGCGTGCTGATGGTCGGGCTCGCGCTCGTCCTGCGCGACATCGTCCAGCGTCGCCTCGGACCACTGGCAGGCCTCGGCGCGATCGCGATCGGCGCCCTGATCTCCGGGCTGCTGGCGCCGCCCGCCATCGTCCTGGCCTCGACGGCCGCCTTCCTGCTCTCCGAACTCGCCGACTTTGCGATCTATACCCCGCTCCAGCGCCGTAATTTCGTCGCCGCCGTCGCTGCCTCGAGCGTTTTCGGCCTCGTGGTCGACAGCTTCGTCTTCCTCTGGCTCGCTTTCGGCAGCCTCGACTTCCTGACCGGCCAGATCATCGGCAAGGCCTGGATGGTGCTGCTCGCGCTGCCGCTGATGCATTTACTGCGTCGGCGTGACGAGCGGATCGGGCTCGCTCCCGCCTGAAGACTGCAAAAGCCGACAATTCGATCTAAGGGCGAAACTGCGGTTTCACGCCCCTGCGGCATGATGGCGCCTCCCGTCCGCCGAGTGCCACGATGCGCCGTCACGATTCCGTCGAGCGTCTGCAATCCCTGCAAAACGCCATCCTGGAATCGATCGCGCGCGGTGAGGAACTGGCGGCGATCATGACGACGCTCTGCGAGCAGGTCGAAGTGCTCGCGCCTGGCGTAGTCTGCTCCGTCGTCGCCATCGACGACGCGTTCAGGCTGCGCCCGCTTGCTGCCCCCAGCCTGCCGCATTCCTATGGCGAGGCGATCAACGGCATACCGATCGGCCCGCACGTCGGCTCCTGCGGGACGGCGATCTATCGCAAGCATCCGGTCGAGGTGACCAACATCGCCACCGACCCGCATTGGGAAGATTATCGCGAACTCGTCCTGCCGCTCGGCCTGCGCGCCTGCTGGTCGAGCCCGATCGCAGCGCGCGACGGCCGGGTCGTCGGCAGCTTCGCCTTCTATTATCGCGAGCCGCGCGGCGCGACGCCGTTCGAGCGCCGGATCGTCGAGACCTGCGTCCATCTCTGCGCCATCGCGATCGAGCACGAGGAGGTCAATGCCCGTAATCACCGCCTCGCCTATTTCGATACGCTGACCGGGCTGCCGAACCGGGCCCGCTTCAACGAGGCGATCGCCAAGGCAACGAGCCGGTCCCGGCCCGGCTTCGGGCTGATGTTGATCGACATCGATCACCTCAAGGCGATCAACGATACGATGGGTCATGCCGTCGGCGACTTGCTGATCGAAGCCGTCGGCTCGCGGCTTGCTGCGGTGGCGCCAGATGGAACGGCATTCAGGATCGGCGGCGATGAATTCGCCGTCCTCCTGCCCGGCTGCGACAAGGCCGGGCCATTGCGCGGCGTGGCCAGCGCTATCCTCGGCGCAATGCAGGGGCCGCTCGACTGCGAGGGGACGACCATCGTCCCCAGCGTCACGATCGGCGGGGCCATCGCCGGGGAAGACGGCGCCGACAGCGTCACCTTGCGCCAGAATGCCGACTTCGCGCTCTACCACGCCAAGGAAACCCGGCGCGGTGGCTATGTCCGTTTCAAGGACGGCCTGCGCACCGCGATGACCCGCCGGATCCAGACGGTCCGAACCGTGGACGAGGCGCTGAGCGCAGGGCGCCTCATACCCTACTATCAGCCCGTCATCCGGCTCGACACCGGCGAGATCACCGGTTTGGAGGCCCTGGCGCGACTGCGTCTCGACGACGGCCGTGTCGTGGCGGCCGGCGAATTCCAGGATGCCCTGCTCGACCCCAAGCTAGCCTATCGCATCTCGGGCCAGATGCTGGCCGCGATCACGGTCGACATGGCGCAATGGCTGCGCGAGGGCCTGCCCATCCGCTATGTCGGCATCAACGTCACCTCCGCCGACTTCCAGAAGGGCGACCTTGTTCAACGCATCGTCAGGGCTTTCGAGCGGGTGCAGATTCCACTGGAGCATCTGGTCGTCGAGATCACCGAGCAGGTGATCATGGGCGGACGCCGCGACGGCGTCGCGCGCACCATGGCGGCCTTGCGCGAACGCGGCATCATGGTCGCGCTCGACGACTTTGGCACCGGTTTCGCCTCGCTCACCCATTTGCTCGACTTCCCGGTCGACGCGATCAAGATCGACCGTTCCTTCGTCGGGAGCATCGATGGCGGAAAGAGAAGCGCTGCGATCGTCGAGGCGCTCATCGGCATCGCAGGCCGGCTCGGCATGCGGCTCGTGGCGGAAGGCATCGAGACCGAGAGCCAGGCACGGCGCCTGGCCACGATGGGTTGCCCGCTCGGCCAAGGCTATCACTATTCACGGCCGATGCCGGCCGAAGCGGTCGCCGCCTTCGTTCGCAGCTTCGCGCGCCCGGCGCCAGTCGCCATCTCGCATTCGGCCGCCACGGCGGCCTGAATCGGCCTGCGGGCTTGAGATTGTCCGCGGTTTCGCCTATGAGCCTGCTCGCGTCCCACTGACACCCTTGGAGGCAGGGACGCGAACCGCAATGGCCGCCCGCTGGCGGCCATGTCTTTTAAAAAGCTAAGGATCAAACACATGACCGCCGTGAAGCAGATTCAGGCTTCGGCGCGCGCCCAGGTCGGCAAGGGGGCCGCCCGGGAAGTTCGTCGCCAGGGCCTCACTCCCGCCGTGATCTATGGCGCGGGCGAAACGCCCCTGGCCATCGCGCTCGATGCCAACAAGACCCGCCAGATGATCTACGCTGGTCACTTCCTGACGACGCTGTTCGAGATCGACGTCGACGGCAAGAAGACGCGCGTCATCCCGCGCGACTACCAGCTCGACCCGGTCAAGGATTTCCCGATCCATGTCGACTTCCTGCGCATCGCTGCCGGCCAGACCATCAAGGTCGAGGTTCCGCTGCACGTCGTCGGCCAGGAGCAGTCGCCGGGCCTGAAGAGCGGCGGCACCCTCCAGATCGTCGAGCACTCGCTCGAGATCGAAGTCGCCCCCGAGAGCATCCCCGAATTCATCGAGGTCTCGGTTGCCGGCCTCGAGGTTGGTGATACGCTCCACAGCGACGCGCTCAAGCTGCCGGCGGGCGTCAGCCTGACCTCGACGAAGGATCGGACCCTGGTCACGATCATTCCGCCGACGGTCGAGGCCGAGGAGCCTGCCGCTGCCGAGGGCGAAGCCGAAGCCGCCAAGGCCTGAGCTTTACGTTCCCCGCGGAACGAACGCTTGCAGACGGCCGGGCATGCCCGGCCGTTTTGCTATGACAACCGGTGCGGAACCGAACGATGCTGATCTTCGCCGGCCTCGGCAATCCGGGCTCACGCTACGCCCGCAACCGCCACAATATCGGCTTCATGGCGGTCGCGGCGATCACTCGCGCCGCCCGTGCAGCGCCTTGGCGTGCTCGCTTTCAGAGTCATGCCTGCGAGGCGACGATCGGCGGCGAAAAGGTGCTGCTGCTCATGCCACAGACCTACATGAACGAATCCGGCCGTGCGATCGGCGAAGCCGCGCGCTTCTTCAAGGTCGCGCCGGCCGACGTCATCGTCTTCCATGACGAACTCGACCTGCCGCCGGCCAAGTTGCGGGTGAAGCTCGGCGGCGGCAATGCCGGCCATAACGGCCTGCGCTCGACCACCGCTGCGATCGGCAACGAGTATCGTCGCGTGCGGATGGGCATCGGCCATCCCGGCGACAAGGCACTTGTCCACCCCTATGTGCTGAACGATTTCGGCAAGGCTGAGGAGGCCTGGGTCGAGGATCTCTGCACCGCCTGCGCCGACAATGCGGCCCTGCTCGCCGCCCATGACGATGCCGGCTTCCAGAACAAGGTCCACCTGTTCATGGAAGCACGCGGCCACGGCGCCGTGAAGCGCCTCGGCGAGAAGGCGGATTAGGGCTCGCTCTCAGAGCGGCAGCTGCGCGCCCTGCTTGGCGATCGTGACACGGCTGCTGCGCAGGCTGCCATCGGCCTGCCGGCTCGCGGTCATCGCCACCTGCGCCCCGGCGACGAGGTCGCCCGCCTGTGCCGGCGCCGCCATCATGATGTTCGCCTCGGGCGGGATCGCGATCTTCTGCTCGCCGCCGGGATAGGTCAGCGTGACGCTGCCGCCTTCGACCTGCGAGACCGTCTCGGCCACCGTCGCGTTCGTCATCGTCGAATCCGGCAGGACGCCCCAGGGCTTGTGGCCCTCGCCCGTGCCTCGCATCGCCTCGGGAAAAATGAAGACCTGCACGGCCATGAGCGCACCACCGGCTTGCGGCCGGGCGCCGACGCCGATGAAGCTTCCCGTCTTGATATCCGTCATCGAGGCCTTGACCACGGCACCGATGGAATAATTGGGCGCGAGGGCGACCGTCATCACCGCACCCTCCGGCGTCTTGACGGTCAGGGACTGGCCTTCGAGACGTTCGACCGTGCCGCGGACACGGGTCTGCGGCGTCTGCGCCTGTGCACCGGCTGCGAGGACCATGACGAAGCCGATCAGGGCGAGCGAGGCGAGGCGCATCAAGCAGCTCCGGTTGTCGATCTTTCTGTCGTGCTTCACTCGTGCCCGCTGACGAATCGCGCCGCCATGCACTTTCGCGTGATCCGCGCTCGCGCCCGCCATCTTGTCTTTTGCTGCTCCGCACCCAATAAGGCCGGGGAGAACCGAGAGATCTTCCGCGGAGGCCGCAGCCGGCCCGCGATGCACTGGACGAGCAAGCATGGGCTTCAAATGCGGTATCGCCGGCCTGCCGAATGTCGGCAAGTCGACCCTCTTCAACGCGCTGACGCAGACGGCGGCCGCGCAGGCGGCGAACTATCCGTTCTGCACGATCGAGCCGAATGTCGGTGACGTCGCCGTGCCCGACGATCGGCTGGAGAAGCTCGCCGCGATCGCCGGCTCGAAGGAGATCATCCCGACACGGCTGACCTTCGTCGACATCGCCGGGCTCGTCCGCGGCGCCTCCCGCGGCGAGGGCCTCGGCAACCAGTTCCTCGCCAATATCCGCGAATGCGACGCCATCGCCCATGTCGTGCGCTGCTTCGAGGACGGCGACATCACCCATGTCGAGGGCAAGATCTCGCCGATCGACGATATCGAGACGATCGAGACCGAGCTGATGCTCGCCGATCTCGACAGCCTCGAGAAGCGCGTCCTGCCGCTGGAGAAGAAGGCGAAGTCCGGCGACAAGGAAGCCAAGGAACTGGCCGACCTGATGAACCGCTGCCTCGTGCTGCTGCGCGAGGGCAAGCCGGCCCGCCTCGTCAAGGTCGCGGCCGACGAGCGCCGCGCCTTCGAGACGCTCGGCCTGCTCTCCTCCAAGCCCGTGCTCTATGTCTGCAATGTCGAGGAAGCCAGCGCCGACAAGGGCAACGCCTTCTCCGAGCAGGTCAAGGCTCGCGCTGCCGAGGAAGGCGCGGTCGCCGTCGTCGTCTCGGCCAAGATCGAGAGCGAGATCGCCGTGCTGCCGGCGGCGGAGCAGACCGATTATCTCGAAGCCGTCGGCCTCGAAGAGCCCGGCCTCAATCGGGTGATCCGCGCCGGCTATGCGCTGCTCCACCTCGTCACCTATTTCACCGTCGGCCCGAAGGAGGCCCGCGCCTGGACGATCGAGAAGGGTACCAAGGGCCCTGCCGCCGCCGGCGTGATCCATACCGATTTCGAGAAGGGCTATATCCGCGCCGAGACGATCGCCTATGACGACTACATCGCCAACAAGGGCGAGAGCGGTGCGCGCGAGGCCGGCAAATTCCGGCTCGAAGGCAAGGAATACGTCGTCGCCGATGGCGACGTGCTGCATTTCCGCTTCGCCAACTGAGCCAGCACCACCGGAGCGGAACCCGCTCCGGCGCTATGCGTGGGCGGCTTTCGGAGTTTGCGCGTTTTCCGCTCGATCATCAGCGATCCCGCGAGCAGGATGCGCGCCCGAGCAATGAGATGGGCTACCGATGCTCTATTTCGAGGACTTCGTCGCCGGCTCCGTGACCGAGTATGGCGCGCTTCCCATCTCGCAGGACGAGATCATCGCCTACGCCGGGCGTTTCGACGCGCAGGACTTCCACATCGATCCCGACAAGGCCAAGGCGAGCTTCGTCGGCACGCTGATCGCGTCGGGCTGGCACAGCTGCGCCCTGCTGATGCGGCTGGCAGCCGAAGCCTTCTTCCTCGACTCGACCTCGATGGGCTCGCCCGGCGTCGAGGAGGTCAAATGGCTGCGGCCGGTCAAGCCGGGTGACGTGCTGACGCTGCGCTGGACGGTCAGCGAGACCAAGGAGTCGCGCTCCAGATCTGAAATGGGACTCGTCAAGTTCCGCTTCGAGCTGCTGAACCAGCGTGGCCAGCCGGTGGTCGAACAGAACAACTGGGTGATGTTCGGCCGCCGCGGCTCCGGCTTCGAGGCGGCAGGCGGTGACTGGCTCGGGCATTCGGTGAGTTACGAGCCACCACACGCGACCGTCACTGTCGAGCCGCCCGCTCTGCCGACCGCCCCGCCTGGCTTCTTCGACGAGCTGACGATCGGCGAGACCTATGAGCTCGGCAGCCTCGTCTTCACGCCGGAAGAGATCGTCGCCTTCGCCCGCTCCTTCGATCCACAGCCCTTCCACATGGACGAGGAGGCGGCGCGCAAGAGCTCCTTCGGCAGCCTCTGCGCCTCCGGCTGGCATACGGCGGCCGGCTGGATGGCGGCGATGGTCAGCCACCGCCGCCGCCAGGAGGCCGCGCTCGCGCCGGCCGCAGCGCCCCGGCTTGGCCCCTCGCCCGGTTTCAAGAATCTACGCTGGCTGAAGCCGGTCTATGCCGGCGACCGCATCACCTATCATTCGGCCGTCGCCGACAAGCGCCCAAGCCTCTCGCGTCCAGATTGGGGCCTGTTCTTCCACCACAACACCGGCGTCAACCAGAACGGCGAGACGGTCTTCAGCTTCGACGGCTGCGTCTTCATCGAGCGCAAGAACCGGATTTGAGGTAGCGCCGATCAGCCGGCGACACGCCGCGAAGCCGCCGGCGGGCTCGCCATCTCGATGCGGTCGCGGCCATTGCGCTTGGCGGCATAGAGCGCCTCGTCGGCACGAGCGTGGAGGCTCTTGCCGTCCAACGGTCCTTCTCCTGCGCAAAGTCCGATCGAGACAGTCACCCCTGTCAGTTCGCCATGAAGCAGGCGCCACGGCACCCGCCGCAAGGCACGGCGGATGGTCGTCGCCGCCTCCCTGGCCGCCTCGATCGGCGTGTCGCCGAGCAGGACACCGAACTCCTCGCCGCCGACCCGGGCAACCAGCGCCGAAGCCGACGTGATCTGAGCCGCAATGACTTCGGCAATGGCCTTGAGGCAGGCATCACCGACGAGATGGCCGAAACGATCGTTGATCGCCTTGAAGTGATCGGCATCGATCATCAGCAGCGAGAGCGGCTCTGGTCGGGCCGACGCATCGGCCAGTCGCGCAATAAAGCGGCGGTGATTGGCAAGGCCGGTCAGCCCGTCCGTCTCGGCGAGCTCAGCCAGCGCCACATTGGCCCGGCGCAGGGCCTCCTGCGCCTCCAGCAGCTCGTTCTGCTGGCGCTTGGCGGCTGTGATGTCGGCATGGGTGAAGAAGCTGACGCCGCCGGTGCTGTGCCGCGCGATCAGCCGGAGCCAGCGCTGGCCCGGCAACTCGATCTCGAAGGGCACGCCGTCATAGCGCAGGCCGTTGCTGATCGCCGCCCGCCAGGCGCCGGCCGGCGAGGCTTCGCGCCAGCACCAGGCGATGATCTCGTCCAATGTGCGGCCGACCACCGGCGTGCCTTTCGGCAGATCATAGAGCCGCCGGAACGCGTTGTTGGCGGCGATCACCCGCTCCTTCGCATCCAGAATGCTGGCGCCGTCCGGGATGAAGCGGAGCGCGTCCATGACCGGCAGCACCAGCTCGGGGGCGGTTTCGGAATGGCTCTCGACATCCAGCCGTTGCCACAGCCGCACGCGGCCGCCATCCGGCGCCCGCAGTGAGGACGCGCGCAGCTTGCGGCCGTTATGGATGAATTCGAAGGGTTGGGTCTGGTTCTCGTGGCGCGTCACGCCTTCTGCGACGTGTCGCGCAATCTCCGGCATCTCTTCCGGCGAGAGACGGCGCTGATAGAACCGCACCAGATTGTCCGCATAGGGCTCGCCGACGTAGATTTCGCCTTCGTCCTCAGGGAAGAGTTGCAGGAAGGTCTGGTTCCAGCACAGAGCCCTCATCTGCTCATCGTATTCGCAAACGCCTATACCGAGGGCGTCGAGCGAATCGAGCAGATAGCGCGAGAGCTTCATCCCGCCGTCATTAGACGAGAGCCGTTAACAACCGGTGAGATCGGCCTTTAAGATCAGCCGACCTTTCCGTAACCCGCGAACCTGGCCGAAACACGCTCCATCTCGGCCGCGTCGAGAATGATCGGCTCGAGCCCGGAGGCCAGCAAGTCGAGATACTGCCCGGCGAGATTCTCGACCTCGGCGACGATGGTATGCGCGCCGGCGAGCGTCGCGCCGAGCGCGATCACGCCGTGATTGGCGAGCAGCACCGCCTTGCGGCCATCCAGCGCCCTGACGGCGTTCGCTGCCAGCTCCGGCGAGCCGAAGGTCGCGTAATCGGCGCAGCGGACATCAGCACCGCCGCACAGCGCGATCATGTAATGGAAGGCCGGGATGCCACGACGCGCGCAGGACAGCGCCGTGGCGCGCGGCGAATGCGTATGGACGATCGCCTGCGCATCCGGGCGCGCTTTATAGATCTCGACATGGAACGGCCATTCCGAGGACGGCTTGCGCTCGCCCGAGAGCATCGTGCCGTCGAGCGACAGATGGATCAGATCCTCCGGCTTCGTCTTCGCATAAGGCAGCCCCGACGGCGTGATCAGCAGCCCGCCTTCGAAACGGGCCGAGACATTGCCCGATTTCGACGGGCAGAAGCCGGCACGGTCGATCGCTTGCGCGACCTCGACGATCTCCTGCCGCAACGCCTGCTCGTTCATGCCGCCTGTCCCTGCACGAGATCTGGAAAGAGCCGGGCCAAGCCCTCGCGGCTCGCCGGCGCGATACCGCGCTCAGTGATCAGGCCGGTGACAAGCCGCGCCGGTGTCACGTCGAAGGCCGGATTGCAGGCCGGGCTACCAGGTGCAGTGACCTGGAAAAAACCGGTGCGACCATCTTCGCTCTGGCCGAACAGATGCGTGACCTCGCGTTGGCTGCGCTCCTCGATCGGAATCTCCTTCTGCCCGTCCCGCAGCGTCCAGTCGATCGTCGGCGACGGCAGCGCCACATAGAACGGCACCTCGTTGTCCCTGGCCGCCAGCGCCTTGAGATAGGTGCCGATCTTGTTGGCGACGTCGCCGCTCGCCGTGGTGCGGTCGGTACCGACAATCACCATGTCGACCTGGCCGTGCTGCATCAGGTGGCCGCCGGCATTGTCGACGATCACGGCATGCGGCACGCCATGACTGCCGAGCTCATAAGCCGTCAGCGCTGCGCCCTGGTTGCGCGGCCGGGTTTCATCGACCCAGACATGGACGGGGATGCCGGCATCATGCGCGAGGTAGATCGGCGCCAGCGCCGTGCCCCAGTCGACGGTGGCGAGCCAGCCGGCATTGCAATGGGTCAGGATGTTGACCGGTTCGCCCGCCGGCTTCTTCGCCGCGATCTCGCGGATCACGCCGAGCCCGTGCTCGCCGATGGCACGGCAGAGCGCGACATCCTCGTCGCAGATCGCCGCCGCTTCGGCATAGGCTGCCGCGACCCGTTCGGCTTCCGGCAGGTCGATCAGGCGGCGTCGCATTCTGGTCAGCGCCCAGTGCAGATTGACCGCGGTCGGCCGGGTCGCGCCGAGCAGCGTCAGCGCCTGCTCAAGCGCCGCATCCGAGGCATCGACCCGCAGCGCCAGCGCTACGCCATAGGCCGCCGTCGCGCCGATCAGCGGCGCGCCGCGCACCGTCATGTGGCGGATGGCATGGGCCGCCTCCTCGGCGGTCGCGAGCCTCACCGTCTCGAAATGGAAGGGCAGTCGCGTCTGGTCGATGACGCGCACGCCCCAGCCGTCTTCGTCGAGCCAAATGGTCCGATAATGCCGCCCGTGGATCTTCATGGCGTCAATGTCCAGCGAAGGAGACCAGCGTGCGCACCGGCACGCCGAGCCGCCTGATCTTGTCGGCACCGCCGAGATCCGGCAGGTCGATGATGAAGCAGGCGGCAACCACCTCGGCACCAAGCGAGGAGAGCAGCTTCACCGCCGCCTCCGCCGTACCGCCGGTGGCGACGAGGTCATCGACCAGCAGGACGCGCTCGCCGCGCGAGACAGCATCCTTGTGCACCTCGATCTCGTCGGCGCCGTATTCGAGCGAATACGGCATGCCGACCGTCTCATGCGGCAACTTGCCCTTCTTGCGCACCGGTACGAAGCCGGCCGAGAGCTGATGCGCCACGGCGCCGCCGAGGATGAAGCCGCGTGCCTCGATGCCGGCGATCTTGGCGATCTTCAGCCCGGCGAAGGGCTGGACCAGCTCGTCCACCGCCCGGCGGAAGGCGCGCGCATCGCCGAGCAGCGTGGTGATGTCACGGAACTGGATGCCGGGCGCCGGATAATCGGGAATCGTCCGGATCGCATTCTTCAGATCGGCGAGCGCACTGCGGTCCATGACATCGTCCATCGGCTAAGGCGCTCCCTCTTAGCGTATGGCGCAGCCGGCGGGAACGGCGCTGCGGACCGGGCAGTGCCGCCTGCTCAGCAGCTAGAGCCCGTTCCGATCAGCTTGCATAGCAAGCCGATCGGTAAAACGGTCTCTAAACTCAAAGTGAGAGACGGATTCACCGATCAGGTTGAAACAACCTGATCGGATCCGGCTCTAGTCGCGCCAGTAGCGGCGCGGCGCGCGCCACTCACGCTCGTCGCGATAGATCCGGCGCTCATAGACGCGCCGGCGGCCGCGATCATCGTCGCGGATGATGGTGTCGACGCGGGTGTGAACGCCATTGGACGAATTCGAGCTCGAATTCGACGAGGTGTTGCCGGCGAAGGCCGGGCCGGCGGCGCAAAGAGCGATGAAAGCCAGGGTGAGCGATCGCATCGGTCAGCTCCGTGGTTGGCATCGAGAGGCGCCATATGCCGCCCTTGAGCCTGAACGTCGGCTGACCGCCTCCGTTCCTTCGAGGCCATCAGACTTTCAGCACCCTCCCAGCCACTGCATCGAGCTTGGCCATGAGCTTGGGCTCGCGGAACTCCGGCGCAGTCACCATCGCGAAGTCGAGCGCGTTGTGCGAACCGGCTGGGCAAGGCTCGCGCTCGCGCGGGAAGTCGGCGGCGAGCCGAGCCACCAGCCGGCGCGCCTTGTCGGCATTGGCGTGCAGCACGGCGATGACAGAGGCGACGTCGACCGCGCCATGCTCCTCGTGCCAGCAGTCGTAGTCGGTGACCATCGCGACGGTGGCGTAGGTGATCTCGGCCTCGCGTGCGAGCTTGGCCTCCGGCATCGCCGTCATGCCGATCAGGTCGTAGCCGAGCCCCTTATAGGTCAGCGATTCCGCCAGCGTCGAGAACTGCGGCCCCTCCATGGTGACGAGCGTGCCACCTTGCACGAAAGGCAGATCCTCCGCCGTCGCCGCCGCCGCAATCCGCTCCTGCAATCGGGGCCCGACCGGATGCGCCACCGAGACATGGGCGACGCAGCCCTTGCCGAAGAAGGAGCTGGCGCGGCCGGAGGTGCGGTCGACGAACTGGTCGACCAGCACGAACAGGCCGGGGTAGAGCTCGGCCTTGTAGGAGCCGCAGGCCGAGAGCGAGACGAGGTCGGTGACCCCTGCCCGCTTCAGCACGTCGATATTGGCGCGGTAATTGATCTCGGAGGGCGGGATCGCATGACCGCGGCCATGACGCGGCAGGAAGACGATTCTGGTCTCCCCCATCCGGCCGATCCGCAGCACGTCGGAGGGCTCGCCCCAGGGGCTCTCGATCCGCTCTTCGCGCAGATCGCTGAGCCCCGGCAGGTCGTAGATGCCGGAGCCGCCGATGATGCCCAGAACCGCTTCAGCCATGTCGCCTGCCCTCGAAAGCTTTCCCGGCCAAGGATCAGAAGTTTGTGACGCCTGCGCAACCGCGGACGGCTGCAGCACACGCTGATCCACAGCCTTGGCCGCAAACGAAAAGGGCCCCGTTTCCGGGGCCCCTTCTGATTTCAATTCTGCTCAGTGCACCGAGGCGTGGTCGGGCAGGCGCGACCAGATCTTCTTCTTGGTGAAGTAGAGCAGGCCGGCGAAGAGCGCGAGGAAGAGCATGACCTGCAGGCCCATGCGCTTGCGTGCCTCGAGATGCGGCTCCGCCATCCACATCATGAAGGCGGTGACGTCCTTGGCGTATTGATCGACCGTCTCGGGCGCCTGCGGCTTGCCGTCTGCCGCCTTCGGATACTCGACCTGGCCATCATTGAGCGGCTTCGGCATCGCGATCAGATGGCCAGACATGTATTCGTTGTAGTTCTGGCCGGGCAGCAGCGCCGGGAACCCTTGCGGCGGATCCTTGTAGCCGGTCAGGAGCGCGTGGATATAGTCCGGCCCGTTCTCCTGATACTGCGTGAAGATGTCGAAGATGAACCAGGGGAAACCGCGCTCATAGGTGCGCGCCTTGGCCAGCACCGACATGTCGACCGGATAGGCCCCACCATTGGCCGCGCGCGCCGCCAGCTCGTTCGGGAAGGGCGACGGGAAACGATCGGCCGGGCGGCCGGGACGCTCGAACATCTCGCCCGCATCGTTGGGGCCGTCTTTGATCTGATAGGTCGCGGCCAGCGCAGCCACCTGGCCGCGCGAGAATTCCGGCCCGCCGGGCTCGGCAAGATTGCGGAACGCGACCAGGCTGGCGCCATGGCAGGCGGCGCAGACCTCTTTGTAGATCTTGAAGCCACGCTGCAATTGCGCGCGGTCGAACGTGCCGAACGGGCCGGCGAACGACCAGCTCACGCGCGGCGGCTTCGGCGCGCCTTCAGCGGCCAGAACCGGCGAGGCAGCAGCGATGGCGAGGCCGGTGACGAGGCCCGTCAGGGCGCGGCGAAACGAGGTGGTCTTCATCTCGTCAACCCTTGACGTTCGGTTCGGAAGCGGTGGCGTGGGCCAGGCGGGCGCCCGAGCCGCCGAGCACCGAGTCGGCAATGGAGGTCGGCAGCTGCGCCGGCTTTTCGAAAATGCCGATCAGTGCCAGCGCCGCGAAGAAGCCGAAATACAGCACGGTCAGGATGCGCGAGATGGTGACATAGGGCTCGTCGGCCGGCATGGCGCCGAGATAGCCGAGCCCGATGCAGACCAGCACGAACATCCAGAAGAACTGACGCGCGATCGGCCGATAGGTCATCGACTTGACCTTGGAGGTGTCGATCCAGGGCAGGAAGGCGAGGATCACGATCGCGCCGCCCATGGCGAGCACGCCGCCGAGCTTGTCGGGGATGGCGCGCAGGATCGCGTAGAACGGCAGGAAGTACCATTCCGGCACGATATGGGCAGGCGTCGCCGCCGGGTTGGCCGGAATGTAGTTGTCGGCATGCCCCATGAAATTCGGCTGGTAGAACACGAACCAGGCGAAGACCAGCATGAAGCAGACCATGCCGAACAGGTCCTTGATGGTCGCATAGGGGGTGAACGGCACGGTGTCCTTGCGGACGTCCTTCACCTCGACGCCGGTCGGATTGTTCTGGCCGACATGGTGCAGCGCCCAGATGTGCAGCCCGACGACGCCGGCGATCATGAACGGCAGCAGGAAGTGCAGCGAGAAGAAGCGGTTCAGCGTCGGGTTGTCGACCGAATAGCCGCCCCACAGGAAGGTGACGATCGTCTCGCCGATCACCGGCAGCGCCGAGAACAGGTTGGTGATGACGGTCGCGCCCCAGAACGACATCTGGCCCCAGGGCAGGACGTAGCCCATGAAAGCGGTCGCCATCATCAGGAGGAAGATGATGACGCCGAGGATCCACAGCACCTCGCGCGGCGCCTTGTACGAGCCGTAATAGAGGCCGCGGAAGATGTGGACGTAGACCGCGACGAAGAACATCGAGGCGCCGTTGGAGTGCAGATAGCGCAGCAGCCAACCGAAGTTCACGTCGCGCATGATGTGCTCGACGGAGTTGAACGCCATCGTCGAATTCGGCGTGTAGTGCATCGCCAGGATCACGCCGGTGATGATCTGCGCCACCAGCATGAATGCCAGGATGCCGCCGAAGGTCCAGAGATAGTTGAGGTTGCGCGGCACCGGATAGGAGATCGCCGAATCGTGCACCAGCCGCACGATCGGCAGGCGCGCATCGAGCCAGCGCTCGATCCCCGTCTTCGGTTGGTAGGTGCTGTGACCGCTCATGCTGCTCGCCTCAAGCTCTCTCAAATCCGCCGATGCCGTCTTCGCCTGCTTGGAGGCTCAGCCGATCTTGATCTTGGTGTCCGCGGTGAACGCATAGGGCGGCACCGGCAGGTTCAGCGGCGCAGGACCCTTGCGGATGCGGCCGGAGGAATCGTAGTGCGAGCCGTGGCAGGGGCAGAACCAGCCGTCGAACTCGCCCTTCGGCTCGCCGGGTGCACTGCCCAGCGGCACGCAGCCGAGATGGGTGCAGCTGCCATAGACCACGAGATACTTTTCGTGGCCGGCCTTGGTGCGCTGCTGGTCGGTCTGCGGATCGCGCAGCGTCGCGATGTTGACGGCGAGCGCCTCGTCGATCTCCTTCTTGGTGCGGTTGCGCACGAAGATCAGCTTGCCGCGCCAGAACAGCTTGATCGCCTGGCCTTCCGCGATCGGGGTAAGGTCGAGATCGATCGGCGCGCCGGCAGCAACGGTCTGCGCATCAGGCGCCAGCTGGCCAACCAACGGCAGCAGCAGCGAACCGGCACCGACCACGCCGACCGCGGCAGTGGTCAGGAACAGAAAATCGCGGCGGGTGGGTTCGGTGCCAGTCGTCTCTGTCGCGTGCGCCACGATCCAGTTCCCTGCTCGGCTGCCGGCCTGGCCGGCTCAATCAAAATCACGCGCCCTCATAGGAGCGCGGGCGCAGAGCCACCTTCCGGCGGCGCGTCGCCTGCCGCGCTCTTTGGCATGCAGTTTTGACGAAGTCTACTGTTCCCCGTGCCGCAGCCCACCGCATCGCAGCAAGGCCGCCGTGCGGTGGGCTCAGGCCGGAATCCTGTCGCTGTCGGCGAGCGCCAGGAAGCCACCAGACTGCCGCGCCCACAGCCTTGCGTAGAGGCCTTGGCGCCGCACCAGCTCGTCATGGCTGCCCATGTCGACGATCCGTCCCTTGTCGAGCACGATCAGCCGGTCGAGTGCAGCGATGGTCGAGAGCCGGTGCGCGATCGCGATCACGGTCTTGCCTTCCATCAATGTGGAAAGCTGCGCCTGGATCTCGGCTTCGACCTCCGAATCGAGCGCCGAAGTCGCCTCGTCGAGGATCAGGATCGGCGCGTCCTTGAGCAGGACCCGTGCGATCGCAATGCGCTGGCGCTGGCCGCCGGAGAGCTTGACGCCGCGCTCGCCGACGCGCGAATCGAAGCCCTTGCGCCCGTCCTGGTCACTGAGGCCGAGGACGAACTCATGTGCGGAGGCACGCATGGCCGCCGCCGCGATGTCATCCTGGGTCGCGCCGATGCGGCCATAGGCGATGTTGTCGCCGATCGAGCGGTGCAGCAGCGAATTGTCCTGCGTCACCATGCCGATCTGACTGCGCAGCGATTCCTGCGTCACCCGGGCGATGTCCTGCCCGTCGATCAGGATGCGGCCCGAATCGAGCGGATAGAGCCGCAGCAAAAGGTTGACCAACGTCGACTTGCCGGCCCCGGAGGGGCCGACCAGCCCGATCTTCTCGCCCGGCCTGATCTCGAGGTCGAGGTCCTCGAACAGCCCCAATGGCCGGCCGTAGTTGAACCGGACATGCTCGAAGCGGACGCCGCCCTGCGCGACCTTGAGCGGCACCGCGTCGGCTGCGTCAGGCAGATCATGCGGCTTGGCGATCGTCTCCATGCTCTCCTGCACCGAGCCGATATTCTCGAAGACGCCGCGCACCAGATGGATCAGCCAGCTCGACATCTGCACGAGGCGCAAGACGAGCCCGATCGCAGCGGCGACCGCACCCGGCGTCATCTCGCCTTGACTCCACAGATGCAGGCAAAGCCAGGCCGTCGCCACGACGAGCAGGCTGTTCATCGTCTGCAGGATGACGCTGACGCCGGTGATCAGCCGCGACAGGCTGAGGAAGGAGGCGTTCCAGCGCGTCAGTGCGTCTCGCACCGCCGAGCGCTCGGCATCGGCGCGGGCGAAGAGCTTGACGGTCAGGATGTTGGTGTAAGCGTCGACGATCCGGCCCGTCGTGCTCGATCGACCGAGCGAATTCGCCTCCGAGCGCTTCTTGGCCCGCGGCACGAAATAGATCAGCAGCACGACATAGGCCGCGAGCCAGACGATCACCGGCATGGCGAGCCAGATGCTGGTCGAGCCGAAAAAGCCGAGCGCGACCGAGGCGAAAATCAGCGCGTACCAGAGATCGTCGATGACCTCGATCGTCGCGCCGCGGATCGCCTGGCCGGCCTGGATCACCCGCGATGAGAGCCGGCCGGCGAAGTCGTTCTGGAAATAGGAGAGCGCGTGGCCGAGCGTGTAGACATGGTTGCGCCAGCGGATCTGGTTGGTGATCTGCGGCACCACCACCTGGTCGACGATGGCGTGATTGGCGAAATAGATCAGCGGCCTGAACACCGTGACGAGGATGGCCGCACCGATCAGCAGCCCGCCATGCTCGCTGAAGACCTGCTCCGGCGAGTTCTTCGCCAGCAGGTCAACGAACCAGCCGACCATCAGATACATCGCCGCCTCGATGCCGGAAAAGCCGAGGCCGGTCAGCATGATCAGGGCCATCCAGCCCTTCACGCCCTTGATGTGGTGCCACATGAAGCGGAACACGCCGGTCGGCGGCGTCTTGCGCTCGTCGAACGGCGCGAAGACGTCGATGCGGCTTTCAAGAAAACGGAAGAGCGGGGCAAACATGAAGGGGCCGCCCTCCTCGGATCGGTCGATACCGATATGGGGCGCATCGCGCGCCGTGGCCAGAGCTTGTGGCGCCTTCCGGTCAGGTCATGACAGCAGCGCATGGCGAATGGGAAATTGGCGGTCGGAAGGCCGCGGGTCGCGGATCGTTCAGGCACTCGCGCAGGCAATGCGGGAAAGTAGAATAAAATTCTACTTAGACGAGTATTTTTAGAATAATGTTACCGACAGTCGTACAACAAAGGAATGACTACTTCCGCATGGCGGAGTGCACACCTGCCTCCTTGCCTGCGTGCTCCGGCCCCGCCGAGCATGCCTCCACGCCGTGCGTGACAGCGGCGCTTTGGAGGCGACAATGACCAAGATGCTTTGCGGGCTCGCTCTGGCGGGCGCGCTTGCCCTGCCGATTTCCGTGCAGGCCCAGACCACCGGCAAGACGGTGATCGCGACGCCGAACGCCCCTGAGGCGATCGGCCCCTATTCGCAGGCGATCAAGGCCGGAAACACGGTGTTCCTGGCCGGACAGATCCCGATCGACCCGAAGACCAAGCAGCTGATGAAGGATGCCAGCATCGAGGATCAGACCAAGCTCGTCCTCGACAATCTCAAGGCGGTGCTGGAAGCCGACGGCCTGACGATGGACAACATCGTCTCGACGAGTGTTTTCATGAAGGACCTCAACGAGTTCGGCAAGATGAACGAGGTCTATGCCACCTATTTCAAGACCGCTCCCCCGGCGCGCGCCACGGTCGAGGTCGCCCGCCTTCCGAGGGATGTGAAGGTCGAGATCGGCGCCATCGCCGTCCGCCCCTGAGCTGCCGCGCCACTCGGCAGCTCACCACCCGACAAGAGGATTCCTCGCAACCATGGAGTAGGCCCATGCAAGCCTCGGACGAGAAGACACTCGCTTTCGACCCGAACCGCCGCGCCTTTATCGGCGCCCTCGCTTCCTCCGCCGCCTTCGCCGGTTCGCTGGCGAGCTTCGTGCCGACCGGCGCCAGCGCTCAGGCGCCGGCGGCCGCAGCCCTCGCCAATGACGCAGCCTTCTGGACGGATGTCCGCAAGCTCTTCGATCAGAAGTCCGGCGTCCGCTACATGAACATCGGCACGGCAGGCTCCATGCCTGTCGAAACGCAAGCCTTCCTCGACGCCGAGACCCGCCGGCACGCCCGAGAGTCGATGAGCGGCTACGGCAATTATCTGCCGCAGCGCCAGGCGCTGGCGAAGAGCTTCGGCTGCGACGCCGACGAGATCGTCATGTCGGGCAACACCTCGGACGGCATGTGCCACGCCTTGCTCGGCATGGTCTGGCGCCCGGGCGACGAGATCGTCACCACCAACCACGAGCACTCCGGCGGCAACGCACCGATGGCGCTGTTGCAGGATCGCTATGGCGTGGTGATCAAGCGCGTCATCCTGCCGGTCGGCAACAAGCAGAAGGCGGAGGACTACGTCGAATTGTTCTCGGCCGCGATCGGGCCGCGCACCAAGGCGCTGGTCTTCTCGGCGCCGACCTACAAGACCGGCACCCTGCTGCCGGTCAAGATGCTGGCCAAGCTCGCCCAGGACAAAGGCATCGTCAGCATCTGCGACGCCGCGCACCTACCGGGCATGATCAACATCAACATGCGCGACCTCGGCGTCGATTTCCTGGCCGGCGCCGGCCACAAATGGCAGTGCGGGCCGCTCGGAACCGGCATCCTCTATGTCCGCAACAAGGTGCTGCCGCAGTTCAACCCGCTGCCGCTGCCGGACTATTTCCCGGTCGTAACCAGCGCCTATCCGGCGTCGGGCGGCCTGCCCCCGCGCACCAGGACGGCAAAGGAAACCGACGACCTCGCGGCGCGCATCCAGAGCACCGGCAGCCGCAATGCACCCGTCTACCTGGCGCTCGCCAAATCGGTCGAGATCTGGGACCGGATCGGGCGCGACAAGATCGCGACCTACACGGTCGGCATGGCGCAGCATCTCAAGGAGAAGATCGCGGCGAAATGGGGCGTCGACTCCCTCTATTCGCCGAAGGACGATCCGCGCCTGGTCTGTGCGCTGACCGCCTTCAACCCGTTCCGCAATCCCGAGCATATCAAGGACAAGGCCAAGTCCGACGCCTTCGTGAAGCGGATGCTCGACGAATACGGCTTCGTCATCCGCAACTCGAACTTCCCGATCGCCGGCCAGAAGGACGAGCATTACGGCGTGCGCGTCTCGACCCATCTGTGGAGCAACATGGGCGATGTCGACCAGCTCGTCGACGCCATGTGGGAGCTCGCCGGCAAGATGCACTCGGTCTGATGCGTAATCCGCCTGCCGATCCGAGCTTCGAGTCGGCAGCAGCGCAATCACTTAAAAGCGGCGTTCATCCCCTTCCCCCCGCTTGCGGTGGGGAAGGGTTAGGGATGGGGGGCCGCAAAGCAGGGCTCGACAGTTCTTCAACGTGGAGCCAAGCGGCACTGCCCCCCACCCCAACCCTCCCCACCGCAAGCGGGGGGAGGGCTTGAGCCCGCCTCATAGTGCGAGAAAGCTTTCAAGCGATTGCGCCGGCAGGCGGCGAAGCTTGACGATGGCGGGCGAGGCGCAGCATGACGCTCGCCATGCTGCGCCTCGCCCTCTACCAGCCCGACATCCCGCAGAACGCCGGCACGATGATCCGCCTGGCCGCCTGCCTCGGCGTCGCCGTCGACATCGTCGAGCCCGCCGCCTTCGACGTCTCCGACCGCAATTTCCGCCGCTCCGGCATGGACTATCTCGAGCGGGCAGCGGTGGCGCGCCACGACAGCTTCCGCGCCTTCGAGGCCTGGCGGCGGCAGGCCGGCCACCGCCTCGTCCTCGCCGAAACCGACGGCGCCATCGCCCACACCGATTTCGCCTTCCAGCCCGGCGACATTGTCATGGTCGGGCGCGAGAGCGCCGGTGTGCCACCGGACGTCTACGCTGCGGCCGAAGCCAGCGTGCACATCCCGATGCGCCGCGATTTGCGCTCGCTCAATGTCGCCATGGCAGCGGCGATGGTCGTGGGCGAGGCGCTGCGTCAGCTTGGCGCCTATCCCGGGCCGGCCGATATCTGACAAAGAGGCCGCCATGACCGGACAAGCCACCGAGACCGCCGCCTTCGATCCCGCTATCGTCGAAGCGCTGAAGCCGCGTACGAGCGCCTGGTTCGAGAGCCTGCGCGACCGCATCTGCGCCTCCTTTGAGCAGATCGAAGACGAGGCGAGGGGGCCTTTCCCGCCCGAAACCGACAAGCCCGGCCGCTTCGTGCGCACGCCCTGGCAGCGCACCAACCATGACGGCGCTTCGGGTGGCGGCGGCGTCATGTCGCTGATGTCGGGGCGGGTCTTCGAGAAGGTCGGCGTCCACGTCTCGACCGTGCATGGCAGCTTCGCGCCGGAATTCGCCGCGCAAATCCCAGGCGCCGCCGAGGACCCGCGCTTCCACGCCACCGGCATCTCGCTGATCGCCCATCCCTGGAACCCGCACGCGCCGACCGTGCACATGAACACCCGCTTTGTCGTCACGACAAAACCCTGGTTCGGCGGCGGCGCCGACCTGACCCCGGTGCTTGACCGCCGGCGTTCGCAAGACGATCCCGATACGCTCGCCTTCCACGCCGCGATGCGCACGCCCTGCGAAGCCCATGCCGGCATCGCCGACTATCAGCGCTTCAAGACCTGGTGCGACGAATATTTTTTCCTCAAGCACCGCAATGAGCCGCGCGGCATCGGCGGCATCTTCTACGACTATCTCTGGTCGGGCGATCCGGACGCCGACCTCGCCTTCACCCGAGCTGTCGGCGAGGCCTTCCTCGACATCTATCCGCGCATCCTGCGCGCCAACCTGGCGAAATCCTGGACGGAAGCCGAGCGCCATGAGCAGCAGGTCCGTCGCGGCCGCTATGTCGAATTCAACCTGCTCTACGACCGCGGCACGATCTTCGGCCTGAAGACCGGCGGCAATGTCGCCTCGATCCTGTCCTCGATGCCGCCGACGGTGCGCTGGCCGTGAGGCCTTGGATTCGCATGCGGCGCGAGCTGGCGGTGCACGTCCCGGCGCCGGTCTGGCCTGCGGGATATCGCCTCGCACCGTTCGCTATCGCCGACCTGCCGGCGCTTCACGCGTTGCTCGCCCTCGGCTACAGCCTCGGCGGCGGTCGCGTCCCTCCGTTCGAGGACTGGCGGGCTGCCCTTCTGGTTGACAGCGGTTTCGATCCGGCACTGGTCTTCGTCGCCCAGGACGCCAGGGGCGCCGTCGCCGCGATCTGCCTGTGCTGGAGCTCCGCCTTCATCAAGGACCTGGTGGTCCACCCCTCAGTGCGGCGGCTGGGTCTCGGGGAGGCTCTCCTGCGACAGGCTTTCCTCGCCTTCGCCGCCCGCGGCGCCGATGCCGTGGATCTCAAGGTCGAGATCGACAACCCGACCGGAGCAAGACGGCTTTACGAACGTGCGGGGATGAAAGAGGTCGCCTGACCGCCGGCTGTTCGAAGACCTTCGGGTCAGCCATTCGCTCCCGCCGCGGCCTCGCCCAGCATCCGCAACTGCACCTCCCGCCCGGCCGGACATCCGGCCTCGATCCAGGCCTCCCGCGCCATCTCGAGCGCTTGCCCAACCCTCGGGCCGGCGCCGACGCCGAGCGCCAGCACATCCTTGCCGGTCAGCAGGAAGGGCGGCGTCCGCGCCAGCTCGGCGATCAGCGCTTGAGTATCAGCCGATCTGCCGGCCGTCCCCAGCAGCGCCAGTCCCCCTGCGACCGCGTCGGTTCCGATGCGGTGAGCCAGGCGACGCAGGCGCGCGATCTCCTGCGGCACTCCGCTTCCCGACAACGCCTCCAGCGCTGTGGCGATACCGGAAATCCGCTCGAACTCGGCATTGGAGAGCCGCAACCGCTCGCGCAGCCTGAGCGCATCCTCATTGGTCACGACCGCCAATGCCGCCAGCCGGAAGGCAGGATACACGCGCTCCCCCGGCCCATCGGCGATCGCAGCGAAGCGCGAGAGGCGGGGCACGCCGCCGATCACCGGCATCAGCAGCCCGGCGCCTGCCATCGCTTGCAGCGTATGTGTGGCACGCGGCGCAACGAGCAACTTGCGAAGCTCCGTCCAGATCCGCTCGCGCGACAGCCCCTCCAGCCCCGCACGGCCTGCGATGCAGGCATCGAGGGCTCTGGGGTCCGGCTCGCCTACGCCATACCGTGCATGGAAGCGGAAGAAACGCAGGATGCGCAAGTAGTCCTCGGCGATCCGCTCGCTTGCCGCGCCGATGAAGCGCACCTGCCTTGCCGCGAGATCGGCGAGCCCGTCGGCATAATCGTGCAACACGCCTGCGGCATCGAGCCCGAGCGCATTGATGGTGAAATCGCGCCGCAGCGCGTCCTCGCGGAAGTCGCGGCCGAAGGCGACGACGGCATGGCGGCCGTCGGTCTCGACATCGCGGCGCAGCGTCGTGACCTCGAAGGGCGCGCCGTCGATCACGACGGTGACGGTACCATGCTCGACCCCGGTCGGGATCGCCTTGAAACCGGCAGCGCGCGCCCGCCGCATCGTCTCGTCGGGCAGGCAGGTCGTCGCGAGATCGATATCCGCGACCGGCTCGCCGAGCAGCGCATTGCGCACGGCGCCGCCGACGATGCGGGCCTCCTCTCCATCACGGTTCAGCGCGGAAAGAAGCGCTGCGACATCAGCCCGCGCCAGCAATGCGGCGAGATGCTGCCGCTCGATTCCGGTCATGGCTTCGGCCGGTCCTCGAAATAGCCGGGAACCAGCCGGCCGTTCTCGACATGCGGCGGCACGAAGGCGCCGGTATGCCGCTGCGCCACCGAGCCAGCATAGATGAAGGAGACGATGCCGAGCACGAGCCCGGTCACCGACAGCCAGAACACATGGCCACTCCAATGGTCGACATCGAACGGATTGCGCCGCCGGATCACGAGATAGCCCGCGAACAGGCAGAACGGCAGGACGAAGAGCAGGAACTCCTCGATCAGCGTGCGCAGCATCGGGCCAGTCCAATCCGTCCAGTCTGAGTGTCCGCTCTAGAATTCGTCAGGGCGTGGCGAGACTGGGATTTTTCGAGCATCGGAGCGCAGCGTACGGAGGTACGTGAGCACCGAGGCGCAGAACAATGCCAGTCGCAGTCCGCCATCACGAATTCCCGAACGGACACTAGCCGGTGAGCCGCTCGTAGAGATTGCGGATCATGCCGGCCGTCGCTCCCCAGATATAGCGATCGCCATGCGGCATCGCATAGTAGGTGCGGTAGCGTCCCCTGAATTCGCGGCCATGGCGCTGGTGGTTGGCCGGGTCGAGCAGGAAGGCGAGCGGCGTCTCGAAGGCCTCGTCGACCTCGTGCGGGTTGATCGTCAGCGCTAGCGGCGGCTCGACCAGCCCGACCACCGGCGTGACGCGATAGCCGGTGCCGGTGAGATAGGCGTCGAGATAGCCGACCGTCCGGACCTTGTCGGGCGCAAGCCCGATCTCCTCCTCTGCCTCGCGCAGCGCCGCAACCAGCGGCGAGCCGTCGGTGGCATCGATGCGTCCGCCCGGAAAGGCGATCTGAGCAGAGTGGCTGCGCAGCGCCGCGGCGCGCAGGGTCAGGAGCACAGTCGGTCCGTCCGGGTGCAGCACGATCGGGATCAGCACCGCCGCCTCGATTGCGTTCGCTTCGTCGGGGATATCAGTCGGCTCGGGCTGGAGGTCGTGGTCACCGCGCGGCCGCGCGATCAGGTCGCCGAGGGCTGGCGGCTCGGTCCGAAGGCTGCGGAGCAGCAGCGCCTCAAGGTCGCCGCCGTTCCAGAACGCCGTCTCGGCAAGCCGCTTCGCCGGATGCTGCATCACAGTCCCTCGATCTCGCTGGCCGGCGCGACGATGTGGAAGGCACCGCCGGCCATAACGCCGAACTGCGGCTCCCCGTCGCCGTCGCGTATCTCGCCGAGCGCCAGGAGATCATAGGTCAGCGCCCGCGTGAGCCGGGCCCAGAGCCCGCGCCGGACATGCACATAGGGCTTCACCCCCTCGTTTGCAGCCCTGGCGAAACGCAGAGCGTTGTCCGGCCCGACCGTCACCAGATCGTCGGTCCGGGTCCGGAAGGCGATGCTGCGCCTATCCCCCTCACCTTCCACGGCCATCTCGACCGCCTGGAGCGGCGCGTCCTCGACCTTGATCCCGACCTTCTCGACCGGGGTCACGAGAAAGTAATCGTCGCCTTCGCGCTTCAGCACCGAGGAGAACAGCTTGACCAGCGCCGGCCGGCCGATCGGCGTGCCCAAATAAAACCAGGTGCCATCGGCAGCGATACGCATGTCGAGATCGCCGCAAAAGGACGGATTCCAGCGCTCGACCGGCGGCAAGCCGCGTGAAGGACCGGTCCCGAGCGCGCTCAGCAGGCGATTCATCGCGCCACCCGCCTCGGTCGTCACCTCACCTCGCGCTTTCGTCATCGGCATGCCGGTTGCATCGCTCTCTCGCCTTGAACTCTACATAATCGTGAAGCGGACTGTTGTGCACCGCCTGCCTCTGCCCCTTGAGCATGTTCCGCGCGAGGGTCAGAGTCTGGAATCGGACAGGAAGGCCGCGCAACGGCGCGGCTGAAGGAGATCGACATGGTGGCGCAAGCCCGTGATGCCAACGCCCCGATCAACCTCGACACCGGCGTGGTCGAGGCAGCCGAGACGGCCCTGGCCGCCATCGGCGCCGCCCGCACCGAGATCGGCCAGGTCATCTTCGGCCAGCAGAAGGTCGTCGATCTCTCGCTGATCACCTTGCTCGCCGGCGGCCACGGCCTGCTCGTCGGCGTGCCCGGCCTCGCCAAGACCAAACTGGTCGAGGCGATGGGCACCGTGCTCGGCCTCTCGGCCCGCCGCGTCCAGTTCACGCCCGATTTGATGCCATCAGACATCCTCGGCTCCGAGGTGCTCGACGAGAGCGAGGGCGGCAAGCGCCATTTCCGCTTCATCAAGGGCCCGGTCTTCGCCCAATTGCTGATGGCGGACGAGATCAACCGCGCTTCGCCCCGCACCCAGTCGGCCCTGCTGCAGGCGATGCAGGAGCATCACGTCACCGTCGCCGGCGAGCGTCACGACCTGCCGGCGCCCTTCCATGTCCTCGCTACCCAGAACCCGATCGAGCAGGAAGGCACCTATCCGCTGCCGGAAGCCCAGCTCGACCGCTTCCTGCTTGAGATCGACGTCGGCTATCCCGACCGCGAGGCCGAGCGCCGCATCCTGCTCGAGACCACCGGCGCCGCCGAGCACAAGCCGGTGCAGGCGATGACGGCCGAGACCCTGATGTCGACGCAGCGCCTGGTGCGCCGCCTGCCGGTCGGCGAGGCCGTTGTCGATTCGATCCTCGATCTCGTCCGCTCTGCCCGCCCCGGCGACGGCGAGAAGGCGATCACCGACAAGCTCGCCTGGGGCCCCGGCCCGCGCGCCAGCCAGGCGCTGACGCTCGCCGCCCGCGCCCGTGCCCTCGTCGAGGGCCGGCTCGCCCCCTCGGTCGACGATGTCGCCGCGCTCGCAGCGCCGGTCCTCAAGCACCGCATCGCGCTGACCTTCGCCGCCCGCGCCGATGGCGAGACGGTCGAGGGCATCGTCGCCAAGCTGGTGGAGCGCCTGGGTTGAGGAAAAGCTGATGCTGCGCACGCGCGTCCTCGGCCAAGCTGAACGCCAGCCGGGACAGCCGGTCCTCAAGGCTTCCCTTGATCTCGCCGCGCGACTGCCTCGGCTGGTGCTGGAGGCGCGGCGGGTCTCGGCGAGCGTGCACGGCATCCATGGCCGTCGGCGCTCCGGCCCCGGCGAGACCTTCTGGCAATATCGGCCGCTGGTCACGGGCGAGGCCGCCTCGCGCATCGACTGGCGCCGCTCGGCCCGCGACGGCCACCTTTTCGTACGCGAGCGCGAATGGGAGGCCTCGCACGCGATCTGGCTCTGGATCGACCGCTCGGCCTCGATGGGCTTTGCCTCCTCGCTCGCGCTGGCGAGCAAGGTCGATCGCGCGCTGATCGCCGGCTTCGCGTTGGCCGAAGCGCTGGTCGAGGCCGGCGAGCGCGTCGGCCATCTCGGCCTGACCCGTCCGATGGCCTCGCGCCGCATCGTCGAATTGCTGGCGCAGGCGATCCTGGCCGATCGCCGCAATGGCGAGGCCGACCTGCCGCCGGCAGAGCCGCTGCCGCGCCTCGCCGACGCGATCCTGATCACTGACGGACTGACGCCGGTCGCAGCGCTGGCCAAGCGCATTGCCACGCTGGCGAGCAGCGGCGCCAAGGGCCATATCCTTCTGATCGCCGACCCGATCGAGGAGACCTTCCCCTTCTCCGGACAGGCCGAATTGTTCGACCTGGAGGATGGCCTCTCGCTGCGGGTCGGTGATGCCGGCAAATGGGGCGAGGATTATCGCGAGCGGCTTCAGGCTCATCGCGACGCCATCCGCGAGGCCTGCCGCCATGCCGGCTGGACGTTGACCCTGCACCGCACCGACCGCCCGGCGAGCGAGGGGGTCCTGCGCATCGCCAGCCTGATCGCCGCCTCGCGCGGCGTTGGGAGCTAGTCCGATGTCGGTCCTGAGCACTGCGCATGCGGTTCTTCCCTTCTCCCCTTGCGGGAGAAGGTGGCCCGAAGGGTCGGATGAGGGGTCGCGCAGGTCTGGAAAGCTTCGGAGAACGCAGCGGCGCACCAGCGACCTGCGTCGTGCGACCCCTCACCCTAACCCTCTCCCGCAAGGGGAGAGGGGATATCGCGCGCCATCCCCGCGAAAGGATGCGAGCCGATGCTGAGCTCTCTCCCGATCGCCTTCTCCGCGCCGCTGGCCCTGATCGCGCTGGCCGTCCTGCCCGTGCTCTGGCTGATCCTGCGGGTGACGCCGCCGCGGCCGAAGCGGATCGATTTCCCGCCGCTCAAGATCATGCGCGACCTGATCCCGCAGCGCGAGACGCCGGCGCATACGCCCTGGTGGCTGCTGGCGCTGCGCATGGCGGTGGCGGCACTGGCGATCCTCGCCGTCGCCGGCCCGGTCTGGAATCCGGTACGCGACGCCGCAGCCCTGCGCGGCCCGCTGCTGCTGCTGGTCGACAACGGTTTTGGCGCGGCGACCGACTGGACCGAGCGCCAGGCCATCGCCGAGAGCCGCATCGCCGCGGCCACCCGCGAGGGCCGGCCCGTCGCCGTCGTCGGCCTCGCCGAGGCACCAGCCGAGATCGCGCTGTCGCAGCCGCAGGGCGCGCTCGAACGCCTGCGCGCCCTCGCCCTCCAGCCGCACGCGCCCGATCGCGGCGCCCATCTCCAGCGCCTCGAAGCCTTCTGGCGCGCCCAGCCCCAGGCCGAGACGGTCTGGGTCGCCGACGGGCTCGGCATTGGTGGCGGCGATGCCGAGTTCCTTGCCCGGCTGAAGCAGGAAGCCGGCGCCAATCGGCTCTCGATCCATGCCGGCCCGGCCGACCAGCGTGCGCTCACCACGCCCGAAAATCTCGCCGGCGCGCTGACCGTCAAGGTGCTGCGCCCGACAACGAATGCCGCGGCAAGTGGCCAGGTCCGCGCGCTCGACCTCAAGGGCCTGCCGCTCGGCGATGCGCCCTTCGTCTTCGGCGGCAACGAGCTCGCGACCACCGCGCGGCTGACCTTGCCGATCGAAGTCCGCAACGCCGTCTCCCGGCTCGAGATCACCGGTGAGCGCAGCGCCGGTGCCGTCGCTTTGCTCGATGACCGCGCCAAGCGCCGGCGCGTCGGCATCGTCTCCGGCGCCACCGCCGACACCGCCCAGCCGCTGCTGTCGCCGACCTATTACGTCTCGCGCGCGCTCTCGCCCTTCGCCGAGATCCGCGAGCCCCGCTCCGGCTCGACCGACCCTGTCGGCGAGCTTCTGGCGCAGAACCTCTCCGTCCTCGTCCTCGCCGATATCGGCGCGCTCGACAGCGACACTGCGGCCAAGGTGTCAGCTTTCGTCGAACGCGGCGGCGTGCTGCTGCGCTTTGCCGGCGCGCGGCTCGCCGCCGCCTCGGACGAACTGACTCCGGTGCGCCTGCGCCGTGGCGGCCGCACCCTCGGCGGCGGCCTCTCCTGGGAGACGCCGCGCAAGCTCGCGCCCTTCACCCGCGAGAGCCCGTTCTTCGGCTCGTCCCTGGCCGAGGACGTCCGCGTCACCCGCCAGATCCTGGCCGAGCCGGAGCCTGACCTCGCCCGCAAGACCTGGGCGGCACTGGAGGACGGCACGCCGGTCGTCACCGGCGAGCGGCGCGGCGACGGCGTTCTCGCCATGGTCCATGTCACCGCCGACACCACCTGGTCGAACTTGCCGCTCTCTGGCCTCTTCGTCGACATGCTGCGCAAGGTCGTCGCCATGTCCGGCACCAGCGCGACCGAGGGACAAGGCGGCGAGGTCAGGGTCGAGACCCTCTCGCCGACGCGCGTGCTCGATGGCCAGGGCGCCTTCCGCAGCCCGCCGGCGACCGCGCAGCCCGTGGCGCGCAACTTCGCCGGGCGTGCCACGCTCGCCCATCCGCCGGGCATCTACGGCCCGACTGACGGCGCCATGGCGGTCAATACGCTGGCTCCTGCCGACACGCTGACCGCGCTCGATCTCGCCGCGCTCGGCGCAACCGTGCTGCCGATCGACCAGCCGGTCGCCCGCGATATCCGCCCGCAGCTCCTGGTTCTCGCGCTGATTTTGCTCGTCGCCGATACGCTGGCGACGCTCTGGCTCGGTGGCCGGATGAATCTCGCCCGCTTCCGCCGGGCGGCACCGGCGGCATTCGTCTTCGCCATTGCCCTCGCAGCGCTACCTGTCCCGGACACGGCGCAAGCGCAGCAGCCGGCGCCCCCTGCTCCGCCGGCCGATCAGCGTCCCCCGGTGACCCGCGATATCGTCACGGCCGCGAGCGCGACCCGGCTTGCCTATGTCGTCACCGGCGACAGGGGGGTCGACGACATGTCCAAGGCTGGCATGGCCGGCCTCAACATCGTGCTCGGCGCCCGCACCGCGCTGGAGCCGGGCGAGGCAGCCGGTGTCGACGTCGCCCGCGACGAACTCGCCATGTACCCGATCCTCTATTGGCCGGTTGTCGCCGGCCGGCCGATCCCCCCGGCCGAGACGCTGCGCAAGCTCGAAGCCTATATGAAGGGCGGCGGGCTGGTGATCTTCGACACCCGCGACGCGATGAGCTCCCGGCCCGGCGGTGGCACCACGCCGGAGGGCGACCAGCTCCGCCGCATGCTGCAGACGCTCGATATTCCCGAGCTCGAGCCGATCCCGCGCGACCACGTCCTGACCAAGACCTTCTACATCCTCGACGGCTTCATCGGCCGCTATGACACCGGCACAACCTGGGTCGAGGTCTTGCCCCCCGCCACCGAGGATGGCCGCCGCCCGGCCCGCGCCGGCGACAACGTCTCGCCGATCGTGATCACCTCGAACGATCTCGCCGCCGCCTGGGCTGTTGGGCGGCGAGGCGAGGCGCTCGTGCCGATGTCCGGCTCCGATCCGCGCCAGCGCGAGATGGCGCTGCGCGCTGGCGTCAACCTCGTGATGTACGCGCTGACCGGCAACTACAAGGCTGATCAGGTCCATGTCCCGGCCCTGCTGGAGAGGTTGGGGCAGTGATGGTACTTCGCTTGAAAGCCGGAAGCGGTGGCCTGTCCTCTCCCCCCTTGTGGGCGAGAGCTAGAGAGGGGGGTATGCCACCCTCGCCATATGCCCAGCTTGGCGCGGAAAGGGTTGCGCATGCGATACCCCCCTCCCAACCCTCCCCCACAAGGGGGGAGGGCTCCCGCGCCCCGACCAATGCAGGCCGATCTTTCGTGCAATTCTCCTGGAGGGAATTCGCTCGCTCCATGACCAGATTCAGGTGTCTGGCAAGAGGATCCTGAACCCATGTGGAGCCTGACCTTCGCCCCGCTCGTCCCGCTGCCGCTGCTGATCGGCCTCGCCGTTCTGGCCGCGGTCGCTGCCGGCATGGCGCTGGTCTTGGCCGGGCGCAGCGCGATCCTGCGCGCGCTGGCGCTCGCCGTGCTCGCCGTCGCTTTGGCCGACCCGTCGCTCGTCTTCGAGGATCGCGAGCCGGTCAAGGACGTCGTCGCCGTCGTCGTCGACAAGTCCGCCTCCAACCGCCTCGCCGATCGCGCCCAGCAGACACAAGCCGCCCAGGCCGAGGTCGAGCGGCAATTGCGCGGCATTTCCGGCGTCGAGACGCGGACGATCGAGGTCACCGACCAGCAGGGCGCCGGCGACGGCACCCGGCTGTTCGAGGCGCTCGCTTCCGGTCTCGCCGACGTGCCGTCCGAGCGCGTCGCCGGAGCGATCCTGCTGACCGACGGCCTTGCCCATGACGCCCCCGCCACGGCCGAGGCGCTCGGCCTGCGAGCGCCACTGCATGTGCTGACCACCGGCCGCGAGCGCGAGATCGACCGGCGCATCGTGCTGGTCGATTCGCCGCGCTTCGGCATCGTCGGCAAGGAGCAGAACGTCCGCCTGCGGGTCGTCGACAAGGGCGGTCCCGGCCGCGCCGCGATCACGGTGCGCCGCGACGGCGAGATCATCGCCCGGCGCGAGGCGATCACCGGCGAGACGATCCAGGTTCCCGTCCGCATCGATCGCGGCGGCCCGAACGTGATCGAGATCGAGGCGGCGCCGATCGCCGACGAATTGACGCTCGCCAACAACCGCGCCGTCATCACCATCGAAGGCGTCCGCGACAAGCTGCGTGTGCTGCTGGTCTCCGGCGAGCCACATCCGGGCGAGCGTACCTGGCGCAACCTGCTCAAGGCCGACGCCAATGTCGACCTCGTCCATTTCACCATCCTGCGCCCGCCGGAGAAGCAGGACGGCACGCCGATCAACGAGCTCTCGCTGATCGCCTTCCCGACGCGCGAGCTGTTCCAGGTCAAGATCAAGGATTTCGACCTGATCATCTTCGACCGCTACGCCAACCAGTCGATCCTGCCGCTGGTCTATTTCGACAACATCGTCCGCTATGTCCGCGATGGCGGCGCGCTCTTGATCGCGGCCGGGCCGGAATATTCCGGCGCGCAGTCGCTGGCACGGACCCCGCTCGGCCAGATCCTGCCGGCACAGCCCGATGGCAGCGTCATCGACGAGGCCTATCGCGCCCGCGTCAGCGAGCCGGGCAAGCGCCACCCCGTCACCCGCGACCTGCCGGGCTCTGAGACCGAGCCGCCGCGCTGGGGCGAATGGCTGCGCCTGGTCGGCGCCCGCGCCCGCTCGGGCTCGACCGTGATGACCGGCCCCGGCGAGCGCCCGCTCCTCCTGCTGGCGCGAGAGCAGAAGGGCCGTGTCGCGCTCTTCCTCTCCGACCATGCCTGGCTCTGGGCTCGCGGCTTCCGCGATGGTGGCCCGCATCTCGACCTGCTGCGTCGACTCGGCCACTGGCTGATGAAGGAGCCTGACCTCGAGGAAGAGGCGCTGCGCGCCTCGGCACGCGGCCGCAACATCGAGATCGAACGCCAGACGCTCGGCGATAACCCGGCACCCGCGATCATAACGGCGCCCGATGGTTCGACCCGCACCGTGCCCTTCGAGGCTGGCCGCCCCGGCCTCTTCGTCGCCCGCACGGCGGCGAGCGAGTTCGGCCTGCACAAGATCACCACCGAGAATCTCACCGCCTTCGCCAGCATCGGCCCGGAGAACCCGCGCGAGCTGATGGAGGTGGTCAGCGACCCCGGCAAGCTCCAGGCGCTGGCTGAGGCGACCGGCGGCTCCTCGCGCCGGATCGGCCAGGAGAACGGTTCGGGCGTCACCATCCCGCGCATCGTGCCGGTCCGCTCTGGGCGGCAGTTCGCCGGCGCCGACTGGATCGGCCTGCGTATCAGCGATTCCGGCATCGTCCGCGGCGTCTCGATCTCGCCGCTCTTCGTCGGGCTGATCGGACTCGCCATCCTCTTCGGTGCGCTAATCGCTGGCTGGATCGGCGAGAGCGGGCGCAGGTTCAAGCGCGAGGCGTAGATATCCTCGTCATGCTCGGGCTTGACCCGAGCAACTCAGGCCGGAGGAGGCTCCGGTCCGCGCCTTCTCGTCAGGAGATTCTCGGGTCTACGCTTCGCTTCGCCCGAGAATGACGCCCTGGTCAGCGCAGCGCCGTAACCGCGCCACTGCGCTGCGCCAGCACACCCGCGCTGAGCTCCAACGCCAGGAAGCGCCCCGGATCGGCCGGGCCGGGCAGGGCGAGCTGGCCCGGCCTCACCGGCTTGAAGCCGAAGCGGGCGTAATAGGGCGCGTCACCGACCAGCAGGATCAGCTCGTGGCCATGCTCGCGCGCCGCCTCGATCGCGGCGTTCATCAGCGCTGCCCCGATCCCCCGGCCTTCGAAGGCGGGATCGACCGTCAGCGGGCCGAGCATCAACGCTGGCGCGCCACCGGCCAGGATCGGCGTCACCCGGACCGCGCCGACCAGGAAGGTGCCGACATGGCTGGCAAAGGACAGCGCCGGATCGGGCGGCGCACCCTCACGCAGACGGAAGGCCGTGCGCGCAAAGCGTCCCGGCCCGAAGGCGCGCTCGTGCAGGCGTTCGATCGCCGCGGCGTCACCAGGCAATTCCTGGCGGATGGTGAGGGGAAGCGAAGTCATGGTCGGGATCGCGGCATGGCCGAATTCGGCGCGAATGGCAATGGCGCCGGCTTCAGACCGGCCTTGCCCAAAGGTCCTGATGGCCGACGCGGACGGAGGCAGCGCTGCGCTTGGCCTCCAGCCAGCCCGCGATCGCCTCCGGCGCGACATGCCCGGTCTCGGCCACGGCGGCAGCGATCCCGGCCGCCAGCTCGCGGATCAGATCGGGCTGGCCTGCTCCGAGCTGCCACGGGCTTTCACCGACCGTAACTGCTGTACCAGCCTTGCGGAAAGCCTGCGCCAACGCTTCGGTGGCATCGGGCCCAGCCGCCGGGCCGAAGCCCTTATCGCTGCGCTGGTGATGGTGGAAGGCGGCCAGCATGCGCTGGTCGTCGGCATGCGTCGGCTCCCAGCTCTCGCGCCCGTCATAGGTCAGCACGGTGTAGAGCGGCAGCCGCATGCTGACGAGCGAAGCGGCGAAACGTTCGAGCCAGCGGGCCGAGGCGAGATCGAACAGCGCCGCAGCCGTGACCAGGTCCGGCTGCCAGCCGAGCACCCATTCGAGCTCCTTGTTCAGGTCCGCCTGCCGGAAATCCACCGTCAGCGTCTTGTCGTCCTTGCGCAGGACGAGCTCCTCGCCCTGCTCCTGCGCCGCGTCCGCCCATTCGGCGAGCTTGCGCCGCGCGACGGACAAGAGGCGCGAATCGGCGTCGACCAGCGTCCAGTGCTGGCGGACAGGCAGCGCGCTATAGCTGCCGCGCAGGTTCGAGCCGGCACCGCAACCGAGATCGACGACCGCTAGCGATTGCCGCCCGGCGAAGGTGGAGCCGACCGCGGCGAGCACCTGCGGATTGCGCGCAGCATGGTCGGCCGGTTCGCGCAGAGCGAGCCAATCGGGGGAAAATCCGCTCATGGAATAACCTTCGCACAAACTTCGGCGACGATCGTCGCAGTCCGCCGCCAGCGCGGCAATGCGCCGGCCGCATGCCAGGCCGCGTCGGCACGGCGTCGACGCTCATCCCTATCATCGAACAACTGTGCCAGCCCGGCGCGCAAGGCCGCCACATCGCCCGGAGGCACCTTCAGCGCAGCTTCGTTCGGCGCCGTCTCGGCCGCGGCTCCGCCGGTCGTGCACAGGATCGGTAGGCCGCGCGCCAATGCCTCGGTCAGCACCATGCCATAGCCCTCGAACAGCGAGGGCATGACGAAGAGATCAGCCTTGGCATAGGCAGCGTCGAGCTCCGCCTGCCCGAGCGCACCGGCAAGCCTGATCCGCCCGGATAGCCCGGTGGCGGCGATCTGCGCCTTCAGGGCAGCCGCGGTGGCAGGAGCGCGGTCATCCGCGCCAACGATGGTGAGACGCCACGGCTTGTCAGCCAGTCCCGCCAGCGCCGCGATCAGAACGTCATAGCCCTTGCGCGGCACGAGCGAGCCGACCGCCAGCAGTTCGACCATCTCGCCACCACCGGAGCCGGCCGCCTGCGCCGCCGGATCGACGCCGGGCTCGGCCACGGTGATCCGCTCCGCCGGCACGGCGAAGTCGACGGCGAGCAACCGCTTGGTCGTCTCGCTGGTCACGACGACCGCAGCCGCATAGCGCAGGGCGGCGGTCTCGCGCCTGACGAACTCCGCCGCCTGCGCCGGTGACAGTCCCGTCTCCAGCCCGAGCGGATGATGCACCAACGCGACGACGCGTCCGGCGAGCCCGGCTGCGATGCTCTCCGGAAAGGCGCCATAGGCGAGGCCGTCGATCAGCAGCACGCTGTCATAGGGCTGCGACAGGATCGCCCGGCCGGTCTCGGCGAGATCAGTCTCGCTCGGATTCGGAAAGCCTCTCGGCAGCGGCAAATGCCGTGCCGCAACGCCCATCTCGCACCATTCCGCCAGGAGCCGCCGATCGTAAACGTAGCCGCCAGTCGGCAGCGACAGATCGCCTGGAATGGCGAAGACGATCTCGCTCACGACCTTTCGCCCAGACCAAGCGCGATGCAAAGCCCTCCCCCCTTGCGGGGGAGGGTTGGGAGGGGGGTGACTGGGTGAGCGGCGTCGAGACTTCGCCAACAATCAGCCGCACGGCTGACTACCCCCCTCTCCAACTCTCCCCCACAAGGGGGGAGAGGGTAGGTCGAGCCATCCGACGCTTCTACCCGACCGGATATCACGCGAGCGCGCCCTCATAGCTCGCCCGTGCCAGGTCGGTCTCGTGAAGCGTCACTCGAATCTTGGCGAGATCGGTGGCATCGGCGCCAAGCTTGCCGGAGCGGGCCGCGGCCGCCATCGCGTCGAAGATGTATTTGCAGAGGAATTCGGTGGTGGTCAGCACGCTCTCGAACTGCGGCAGGGCATCGAGGTTCTGGTAGTTCAGCGGCTTCAGCGTCTGGTTCAGCACGGAGAGCGCCGCGCCGATATCGACCACCACGTTCTGGCGGGTCAGGTTCTCGCGGAAGAAGGCGACGTCGACGACGAAGGTCGCGCCGTGCATCGCCTGCGCCGGGCCGAAGAACGGATCGGGCAGCGAATGGCCGATCATGATGCGATCGCGGACTTCGACGGAAAACATGGACGGTCTCCTTCAGCGCGCGCAGTCTTGGCGAAGGCCGGTGCGCGACGTCAATAGCGCAGAACCGCCGTCAGCCCTGCGCCGGCGAACAGCGCCGGCAATCGCGCAGGCGCATCCTTGAACGCGATCTCGTCGGTGATCAGCGCATCGAGCCGTGCGTCGGCGAGCAGCGCCAAGGCGGCATTGGCACGTCGCGCATAGTCGAAACGCACCCGCCGCGACGGCGAGACCTGCCCGACCTGCGAGGAGACGAGTTGCAGGCGCCGGGCATGGAAAGCGCCGCCAAGCGGTGCCGCCACATTGCCCTCGCCATACCAGCTCAGCTCGACGATCCGTGCTTCGAAGCCGGCTGCGCCGATCGCCGTGGCAAGGCCGCCGGCGCTGGCGCTGGCATGGAAGACGAGGTCGGCATCCTGCGGGCAGTTCGGCGGCAGCGCGAACCGGCAGCCCAGCGCCTGCGCGAGCCCCGCTCTGCTCTCGTCGAGATCGACCAGCGTCACCTCCGCACCCGGCAGCTTCGCCGCGATGAAGGCAGTGAGCAGGCCGAGCACGCCGCCGCCGACCACGACGATGCGATCGGCCGGGCCGGAGCCGGCATCCCAATGCGCATTGAGCGCGGTTTCCATGTTCGCGGCGAGCACGGCGCGCCTTGCCGGAATGCCTTCGGGCACCACGGCCACGCGGCCCGCCGCGACGACGAAGCGGTCCTGATGCGGGTGCAGGCAGAACACTCGCTTGCCGAGCAGCTCGGCCGGCCCCGCATCCACCATGCCGACGGCGCAGTAGCCGTATTTCACCGGAAACGGGAACGCGCCCTGCTGAAAGGGAGCACGCATGCGCTCATATTCGCTCTCGGGCACGCGGCCTTCGAAGACCAGCCGCTCGGTGCCGCGGCTGATGCCGCTCCAGAGCGTGCGGACAAGGCAGTCGCCCGGCCCCCGCTCCGGCAGTTCTTCGGTGTTCAGGACGCATTCACGCGCGGCGGCATACCAGAGCGCGGTCGCCTGCGCGCTTGCTTCGTTTGCAATTGCCGGCTTTACCACGCATCGCCCTCCGCGCCGTTCCCCGCCAGCCTTGTGAGCCCATGACGGAAACCGCCATGAACCAGCGTCCCGCTCCGACCACGTTCCAGGCGGCGGCGCAAGAGGACACCCGGCTGACGCCGGCTGGGCTGCAGTCGTTTCGGGCCTTGCGGACGCGGCGCTGGCTCGTCGCAACCCTGAACCTCGTCACGCTGGCGGCACTGCTCTACGGCCTGTCGCGTGTGCTCGCAGCCGGCGGCTGGAGCCTTGCCGATATCGCGATCTTCATCGCCTTCCTGTTCGGCGCGCCCTGGACCGTGCTCGGCTTCTGGAACGCCGTGATCGGACTCTGGCTCCTGCATGGCACTCAGGATGGGCTCGATCAGGTCGCGCCCTTCGCTGCCGCCGGAGAGGCCGACACACCGCTCACAATCCGCACCGCCGTGCTGATGACGCTGCGCAACGAGAACCCGGCCCGCGCCTTCGCGCGACTGCGCGTCGTCAAGGACAGCGTCAACGCCACCGGCGAGGGCGGCTGGTTCGATTACTTCGTGCTTTCCGACACGAATGACCCCGCGGTCGCGGCGCAGGAAGAGGCGCTTGCCGCACAGCTCACGCGCGATGCAGGCGAGGATTGCACCGTCGTCTACCGCCGCCGCAGCGACAATGCCGGCTACAAGGCCGGCAATGTCCGCGATTTCTGCGAACGCTGGGGCGACCGCTACGAATTGATGCTGCCGCTCGACGCCGACAGCGTCATGTCCGGCGACGCCATCGTGAAGCTCGCCCGGATGATGCAGGCCTATCCGAAGCTCGGCATCCTGCAGAGCCTCGTCGTGGGCATGCCGAGCAAGTCGGCCTTCGCCCGCATCTTCCAGTTCGGCATGCGCCACGGCATGCGGCCCTACACCATGGGCTCGGCCTGGTGGATCGGCGAATGCGGCCCGTTCTGGGGCCACAATGCCATGGTCCGGATCGCGCCCTTCCGCGATCACTGCCATCTGCCGGTCGTGCCCGGCGGGCCGCCACTCGGCGGGCCGATCATGAGCCACGACCAGGTCGAGGCGACATTGATGCGCCGCGCCGGCTACGAGGTCCGCGTGCTGCCGGTCGAGGCGGGCAGCTGGGAAGAGAACCCGCCGACCATGCTCGAATTCGCCCGACGCGACCTGCGCTGGTGCCTCGGCAATCTGCAGTACCTGAAAATACTCGATATCCCGGGCCTCAAGGCGATGAGCCGCTTCCAGCTCGCCTGGGCGATCCTGATGTTCATCGGCCTGCCGGCCTGGACGCTGATGATCGCGCTCTTGCCGTTGAAGGTGCTGGAGGATCGCGCCGTCGCCGATTACCCCGCCGGCTTCGCGGCCTTCCTCTATGTGCTGTTCTTCGCGATGTATCTCTCGCCGAAGCTCGCCGGCTTCGCCGATATCCTGCTGACCAAGGGGGGCACGCAGCGCTATGGCGGCAGCTTGCGCTTCGTCGTCTCCTCGCTGATCGAGATCGTCTTCGCCTTCCTGCAGGGCGCGGTCTCGACCTTCCGGACCACGCTGTTCATGATCGGCCTCGCCTTCGGCAAGGCCAGGATCGGCTGGAACGGCCAGACGCGCGATGCCCACGCGCTCTCCTTCGCCACCGCTTTCGCCGGGCTCTGGCCGCATCTACTCTTCGGTCTCTACATCTTCGGCACGCTCGCCGAGCTCTCGCCGACCGTGCTGATCTGGTCGCTGCCGCTGACCGCCGGCTATGTGCTGGCCATCCCCTTCGCCATGCTGACCGCCGCGCCGGCGCTGGGCGCCCTCTTCGTCCGCTCGGGCCTCTGCGGCGTCCCCGAGGATTTCGACCCGCCGGCCGAGATCGTCGCGATCCAGGGCGGCGGCGCCCGATGAAGCCGGTCGCCTACCCGAAGGGCACCGCGAAGAGCCTTGGGCGCTCGCTGCGCGTCTACCATGGCGACCATGTCCGCAAGGTCGCCATGGATTCGCTTTACGCCCGCTTCCTGCGCCCCGGCGATCTTGCCTTCGACATCGGCGCCCATGTCGGCGACCGCATCTCCTCCTTCCGCCGGCTCGGCGCCCGCGTTGTCGCCCTCGAGCCGCAGCCCGGCCCGGCCAGGGCGCTGCGCCTGATCCATGGCCGCGATCCGAAAGTGACGCTGGTCGAGGCGGCCTGCGGCGACAGCGTGGGCACCGCGACGCTCCGGATCAACAGCGCCAACCCCACGGTCTCGACGCTTTCCGGCGAGTTCGTCGATGCGGCACAGGGCCAGGATGGCTGGCGCGAGCAGGTCTGGGACCGCGAGCTCACCGTGCCCTGCACCACGCTCGACGCACTGATCGGCCAACACGGCCTGCCCGCTTTCATCAAGATCGACGTCGAGGGCTTCGAGGCGCATGTCCTCGCCGGCCTCAGCCAGACGCCGCCCGCCCTCTCCTTCGAGTTCACCACGATCCAGCGCAATGTCGCGCAGGCGTGCCTCGATCGGCTCGCCGCGCTCAGCCCGTACCGCTTCAACGTCGCGCTGGGGGAGAGCCAGGCATTGGTCTTTTCGGAGCCGGTCGAAGCGGAAGCCATGCACAGCCATCTCCGCGACCTCCCGCACGAGGCGAATTCCGGCGACGTCTACGCGGTCATGCAAGCCTGATACACGGCCTGCGGACAGGGATGGGCAGTCAGAGAACCTCGAAGACCTCGTATTCGACGCCACCTGGACAGCGACCACCTTTTGCAACGGCGACAATGCCGTTGAGCCATCCATGTGCAGGTGCGGCGGTTTCGAAATAGGGCGTCGTGCGCAGATAGTATTCGGAGGCATCGACCGCTTCACCGCGTGCCAAACGCTCGGCCACCACCTGCGACGCCCGCCTGACACCGCGATAGGTCATGAGGATGAGGCCGCCGTCATCAGCGACCAGAAGAAGCCTGACATCCTGCTGGGATGTCCCGTCGGCGCGAGCGAGCAGGAGATCGGAGCCGGCCAGCGGCGATACCTCTCCTCTCAGCCGCTCACCGTCGAAACGCCCGCCCGAGACCGGGAAGATGCGCCGGCCGCCAGCCGGCGTCTGCCCCAGCTCCAGCGTCGGATGAAGCGAGATGAAGAGCGTAAACAGATGCTGCGATTGCAGGGCCACGGCAGACCTCCTAATTTTCGGCCCAACACTGCTCCCGAGCGCTCCCTCTCCAAAACGCGCTTTGCTTGTCGTCACCACAAGAGAAACTAGCCATGCGGCCCTCCCTGGAGTCTCTGCGGGTCCTGGAAACATGCGTCTCGGCCGGCAGCTTCGCGCGCGCGGCCGAACGCCTGTTTCTGACGCCGGCAGCGGTCAGCCTGCGCATTCGCACCCTGGAACGCGAACTCGCTCAGCCGCTCTTCGTGCGCGTCGGCCGGCGAGTCATCCCGACGGAGGCTGCCACCAAGCTGGCCAACCGGGTTCGAGAGGCGTTGGCCGATGTCAGCGAGGCGCTCGGCGAGTTTCGGGCTGCCCTGCCGCCGCTCAGGGTCACGGCGCCGCCGACATTCGCGTCGCGCTGGCTTGCGCAGCGGCTGGCGCGCTATCCCACGCCGGGAGCTCTCGGCATCGAGCTCGACGTCTCGACGGATATACGTGACCCGGACGCATTCGATGTCGTCATCAGAACGGGTCGCGGCGGATGGGCCGGGCATGAGGAGTACGCGCTCTCTCCCGTGGAAGTGACGCCCATGTTGGCGCCCTCCCTGCTCGGGACGCGGACCCTTTCCACGCCCGGTGCACTGGCCGGCTTCGAGCTCTTGCCGCACCGCGACTGGGAGCGCTGGTTTACCGAGGCCCAGGGCGAAGTACCGGCTGACCTGCGCTTTGCCGCGGTCAACTATCCGACGCATGAGTTGAACGCCAACGCCGCGCTGACCGGCGCCGGCGTGGCGCTGCTGTCACCCTCGTTGTTTCAGCCGCTCTTGCGCGCCGGCCTGCTGATCGCGCCGTTCGCTTGTGTGCTGAGCGGGCCGGCCTGGCATTTTGCGCTGATGCGCGCGAACGACCCCCGCCCGGGCCCGCGGCATTTCTGTACGTGGCTTTGCGAGCAGGCGCGCCAAGTCGCATAATCCAGACCCCGCGTAGCGGCCGGACGAGAGCAACTGGCGGTGTCCGGCGCGGCGCCCCACCGCCCCTGCCGCTCATACACAGGTGCCAATTCGCCCAGAGGATCCGCAGATGCCGCTGACGCAAGGGCTGCGGCGCGAGCAGCGGCACGATCGTCCGCGCTCGCAATCGCCCGAAGATCAGGATTTCGCCGAGTGCGGGATGGACGACGCCGATCAAGGTCATCAGCACGCCGGCGGCCAAAAGCTGCATCTGCATCGACGACCACCCCGCATCACGCCATGCCGATATGAGCGTGCTTTCATCGATCGCGGAAGCGGCGCCGTTGTCGCGCTTTCATCCCGCGCCGGTCGGCTCTATGACGCAGCTCAGCCTGCGTTCATCTCGCCCGGCCCAGGCTGATCGCGAACCCGCCTGCTCAAGGATGGCCATGCTCAGTCTCGCCCGCCCGCTCGCTTTGTCGTTCGCCCTGCTCGTCTCCTCCATCGCGGCCCATGCCGCCGGCGACGTTGCCGTCGAGATCAGGAACGAGTCTGAGCAGGTCGCCTGCGCCGAGAAGGACAACGTCAGCATCAAGGCGATCTCGCCCGAGGTCCGGCGCTTCCGCATCGAGGCGGCGCACCCGGCCTATATCGCCGGCCTGCTGCGCGACAACTGGGACGCCGACTGGACCGATTGCGACATGACCGGCGATCCGGTCTTCAAGGCACCGGTGCCGCCGCAGCGCATCACCTTCTACGAGAGCATCGAGTACTGGCTCGTCGGCTACACCTTTGAGAGCTTCTGGCGCCCGGCTGAGACGACCTTCCGGGTCGGCGACCGCGTCGAGAAAGGCCTGCATCTCGTCCAGCTCTGGAAGCTCGGCAAGACCGGCTCCTACGAGGTGCTCGTCGTCTATCCGCAGGATGGCTACTGGCGTGTCCGGCCGCTGCCGCCGCAGCAATTGTCGGCCGCTGCCTATGGCTCCTCCTTCCTGTTCGGACCGGTCGAACAGGACGGCGCGCGGCCGGTGGTGAACATCAAGGAGATCGCGTTCGATCCCAAGACGCTCTCCTTCAAGCTCGCCTTCAAGGACGGTTCCTCCGGGACGCTCAAGCTCGACAGCGTCGACGAGAACCGCATGGTGCTCGACGCCGTGCTCGACAAACCGGTCACCGGCGGCAAGGCCTTCGCCGCGCTGCGCTCGATGTACGTCACCGAGTTCAACAACGACGTCGCCCGCATCGCCATCCGCGAGCCCGGCGCCAAGGGCTGGCGCGAGGAGGCGCTGATGCCCTTCACCGGCGGCAAGGCGACCGATGTCTGGATGGGCCGCACCACCCATTCGCGCCACAACACCTCCTCGCCCGACATGGTCTTCCGCAACTTCTCCAGGGATCCGAACCCGCCGGCCAAGCCGGAAGCGAAGAAGTAGTCTTCCGCCCCTATCGCTGGCCGCTGTTCCCTTCTCCCCTTGCGGGAGAAGGTGGCCCGCAAGGGTCGGATGAGGGGTCGCGCAGGTCTGGAAAGCTCCGGGAACGTCGCGGTGGGCTTACGGCAACGTCGCGAGCCCCCTCATCCCAACCTTCTCCCGCAAGGGGAGAAGGGGTTCCCGCGCACCTGTCCCGTCAGTTAGCGTCAGCTAGAAGCCTGTTCATGGACACCTCCACCATCATCACCCTCGCACTGGGCGCCGCTCTCGCCGGCTTCGTGCAGGGACTGTCCGGCTTTGCCTTCAGCCTCGTCGCCATGTCGGTCTGGGCCTGGACGCTCGATCCGAAGCTCGCAGCCGTCATGGCCGTGTTCGGCGGCCTGACCGGCCAGAGCATCGCAGCGCTGACCGTGCGCCGCGGCTTCGATCTCGCCCGGCTCTGGCCTTTCCTGCTCGGCGGCCTCGCCGGCATCCCGGTCGGCGTCCTGCTGCTGCCGCTGGTCGACGCCAACCTGTTCAAGCTCGGGCTCGGCATCCTGCTGGTGACGTGGTGCCCGATCATGCTGTTCGCCCCGCATCTGCCGCCGGTCCGCGCCGGCGGGCGCCTGGCGGATGGCGCGATCGGCCTCATAGGAGGCATCATGGGCGGCTTCGGCGGCTTCACTGGGGTGCTGCCGACGCTGTGGTGCAGCTTGCGCCGCATGGACAAGGACGTGCAGCGCTCCATCGTCCAGAACTTCAACCTGACGATGATCGCCGCCACCATGCTGGGCTATGTGCTGGCCGGAAACGTCACGCGCCCGATGTGGCCCGCCTTCGCCATCGTCGCGCCGGCGATGCTGATCCCCTCGCTGCTCGGCGGGCGGCTCTATATCGGGCTCAGCGAGCAGGCCTTCCGCCGCATCGTGCTGAGCCTGCTGACATTGTCCGGCGTCGCGTTGCTGGCTTCGTCGCTGCCGCGCCTGCTCGGCGCCTGATGGAGTGCCGGAGTTCGGAACGTCCTGCGCCCACGCAGGTTACCAATGACGTGCCCACCCGAACGGGCTAGCTTGCCGTCCACAATCTGACTGACGAGACTGCCCATGCCGCGTTTTGCCGCCAATCTCTCGATGATGTTCCACGAGTGGGATTTCCTCGACCGCTTCAAGGCGGCCTCCGAGGCCGGCTTCGAGGCGGTGGAATTCCTCTTCCCCTACGAGCACGCGCCGGAGAAGGTCGGTCTCGCGCTCGCCGGCGGCGAGCTCGAGCAGGCGCTGTTCAACCTGCCGCCGGGCGACTGGAACAATGGCGAGCGCGGCATGGCCGCCCTGCCCGGCCGCGAGGAGGAGTTCCGCAAGGGGATCGAGACCGCACTGGCCTATGTCCACGAGACCGGCGTCAAGCGCCTGCACATGATGGCGGGTCACGCCGATCCGAACGATCCGGCGGCGCAGCAGGCCTATCGCGCCTCGCTCGTCTATGCCGCCGACAAGCTCGGCGAACATGGCGTTGACCTCTTGCTCGAGCCGATCAACGGCAAGGACATGCCGGGCTACTTCCTCAGCGATTTCGACCAGGCGGCGGCCTATGTCCGCGAATCCGGCCGGCCGAACGTCAAGCTGCAGTTCGACATGTATCATTGCGAGCTGATCCACGGCGATGTCGGCACCCGCCTCGAGGCGCTCTACCCGCTGATCGGTCATGTCCAGATCGCCAATGCCGAGGGACGGCACGAGCCCGACGGCACGCGGCCCGACTACCCCGCGCTGTTCGCCCAGCTCGATTCGCTCGGCTATGCCGGCTTCGTTGGCTGCGAATACCGCCCGCGCGGCGGCACGCTCGAAGGCCTCGGCTGGTTCTCGCCGTGGAAGAAGCACGCGTGAGCGGCTCGAGATTCCCCCATCCGGTCCTCGTCGCCGATATCGGCGGCACCAATAGCCGGCTCTCGCTGGTACAGACGCCCGGCGCGCTGCACGAGCCGCTGGCGCGGATCAGCACCGGCGCGCATCCGACGCCCGAGGCGGCGCTCGGCGCGGTGCTCTCGACGCTGACGGTGAAGCCACGCTCGGCCATCCTCGCCGTCGCCGGCCCACTCGACGGCCGCAAGGCGCAACTCACCAATGCCAGCTGGCATTTCGACGGCCCGGTGCTCGGCCGCGCGCTCGGCTTCGAGCAGGGTTTGCTGGTCAATGATTTCGAGGCACTTGCCGCCTCTCTGGCCGTGCTCAGGGATAGCGACCTGGTCAATCTCGTCCGCGGCCAGCCGGAGCCGGAAGGCCCGCGTCTCGTGCTGGGTCCGGGCACCGGATTTGGCGCCGCCGCCCTGCTGAGGCGTGGCGAGACCGGCATGCTGGTGCCGACCGAATCCGGCCATATCGGCATCGGCCCCGAGGACCCGACCGAGGTGAAGCTCTGGCCGGCCCTGGCCGAGGGCTTACCGCGCGTCACCGTCGAGGAACTGCTCAGCGGCAGCGGCCTCATCCGCTTCCACCGGGCCATCATGCGCCAATCCGATGTGGCGGAGCCCGATGTCAGCGCCGCCGACGTCTCCGCACTCGCCCTCGACGGCAATCCCGCGGCACTGATGGCGGTGGTCTGCTTCTGGCGGCTGCTGGGACGCGTCGCCGGCGACCTTGCGCTCGGCTTCAAGGCGACGGGCGGGGTCTACCTCGCCGGCGGCATCGCCCCGCGCATCCTGCCGCTCGCCGACAAGGCGACGATCCACGCCGTCTTTGCCGGCAAGCCGCCGGTCGAGGATCTCGCCGCCCGCTTCGCCCTCAACGTCATCACCTGCGACGACCCGGCCGAACAGGGGTTAGCCGCCATTGCCGCGGCGCCGGCGCGCTTCGGCCTCGACGATCCCGCGCGCTTGTGGTTTGGCTGAGCGCAGCCGCGCTCACCCGACCTCTTTCGAAGACGATTCCCGCCTTGCCCCAGCTCTACGGCATTCAGGTCCTGCGCGCGCTCGCGGCGCTGATGGTCGCTGTCCATCACGTCCAGGGCGATGCCGGCTTCCTCGCGGCAAAGGCCGGGATCGCCTTCACGCCCTCGCAGGCCTTACCCTGGACCGCCGGCGTCGACCTGTTCTTCGTCATCTCCGGCTTCATCATGGTGCACTCTTCGGCGGGGCTGTTCGACCGACCGGGCGGGGCGCGATTGTTCATCGCCCGGCGCATCGCGCGGATCGTGCCGCTCTACTGGGCCGCGACCGCTCTCTTCCTTGCGGTGCTCCTCGTCTCGCCTGCGCTAGTGAACTCCGGAGTTCCAAGTTTCGCGCAGATCGCCGCTTCCTACCTGTTCTGGCCGATGCCGAACGCGGCAAACCAGCTTCAGCCGATCTACTCGCTCGGCTGGACGCTGAATTACGAGATGCTGTTCTACGTCCTATTCGGCGCCGCCCTGCTCGCCCCCGGACGGCTGGTCGTGCCGCTGGTTACCGTGATGCTCGCCGGGCTGGTCGCAGCACAGGCCTTCGCCGGGCCGTTGCCCCTGCCCTTCGGCTTCTGGGGCCAGCCGATCGTGCTCGAATTCGCCGCCGGCATGGCGGTCGGCCTGCTCCGCCGCAATGGCCTCAGGCTCGATGGCCGCCTGCGCTGGCTGATGGTGGCCGCCGGGATCGCACTGCTTGTGCTCGCCTCCGGCGATGGCTGGGCCCAGACCCCCTGGGGCGCCGTTGCCCTGCGCGGGCCGGCGGCGCTGCTCCTGGTTTCGGCCGCGGCCTGCGGCCGCAACGTCACTGCCCCTTCGGCGCTGGTGCGCTCGCTTGCCCTCCTGGGCGATGCTTCCTACGCGCTCTATCTCGTCCACCCCTTCGCCATGCGGGCGCTGCGCGAGGTCTTCGCCCGGCTCGCCCCAAGCGCGACCGGCTTGTTCATCGTGCTGGCGCTGGTGGCGGCCGTACTCGCGGCTCTCGCGGTCTATCACTGGTTCGAGCGGCCGATGACGAAGGCGGTGCGGCGGATGTTGCGGGCCTGAGTGAGGCGTCCCCTTCCCTTCTCCCCTTGCGGGAGAAGGTGGCCCGCAGGGCCGGATGAGGGGTCGCGCAGGTCTGGAGAGTTTTGGAAGACGCGCGTACGATCAGCGTCGCGAGACCCCTCACCCTAGCCCTCTCCCGCAAGAGGAGAGGGAACAGGTCGCGCCCACTACTTCTTCAGCCGCATCCCCTTCAGGGACTGCCCGACCACGCCACCATCGCGCCGGCGCTGGGGCCGTTTGGCGACGATCGTCTCGACATGTTCGACCTGCGGGAAATAGCCGCGCTCCAGTACTTCGAGCGTGTACTCCTCATAGGTCAAGCCGAGCGCCTCGGCCCGTTCCTGACGCCTGAGCGCGATCTCGCGCGGCTTCTTCCAGGCTTTGCGATGGGCGAAACGCCAGTCGAAAGACCGGCCGATCTCGCTTTTGTCGGTTGCCGGCTTGCGCTTCTTTTCTTCCAGCGGCGGGCCGCCATTGTCGCCGATGCGGGCGGTACGGGGCTTGCGCAGAGCCGGCTGCCTCATGAACATCATCCACTATGAGATACAAATCGCATCTCATAGTGGATCAGCTCGCGCCACCCGGCAAGGCCCTGCAGGGTGACAGGCGCGCCGCCGCAGTCTATCCCGCGCTCCATGGCTCCTCTCCTTCATCTTCGCGACGTCGCGCTCACCTTCGGCGGCCAGCCCTTGCTGGAGGGCGCGGAAATTGCCATCTCGGCCGGCGAGCGGGTCTGCCTGGTCGGCCGCAACGGCTCCGGCAAGTCGACCCTGCTCAAGATCGCGGCCGGGCTGGTCGAGCCCGATAGCGCCGAGCGCTTCGTCCAGCCGGGCGCGACCATCCGCTATCTGCCGCAGGAGCCCGACTTCTCCGGCTACAAGACCTCGCTCGCCTATGTCGAGGCGGGGCTCGGCCCCGGCGACGATGCCTATCGCGCGCAGTATCTGATCGAGGAACTCGGCCTGACCGGCGAGGAAGACCCCGCCAGCATGTCGGGCGGCGAATCGCGCCGCGCCGCACTCGCACGCGTGCTCGCGCCCGAGCCCGACATCCTGCTGCTCGACGAGCCGACCAACCATCTCGACCTCCCGGTGATCGAATGGCTCGAGCAGGAGCTGAAATCCTTGCGCTCGGCCATGGTGCTGATCAGCCACGACCGCCGCTTCCTGAGCTCGCTCTCGCGCGCCACGATCTGGCTCGACCGCGGTGTGACCCGGCGCGTCGAGCGCGGCTTCGGCGAGTTCGAGGCCTGGCGCGACGAGGTCCTCGCCCAAGAGGAACTCGACCGCCACAAGCTCGATCGCAAGATCGCCCGCGAGGAGGACTGGTTGCGCTACGGCGTCAGCGCAAGGCGCACCCGCAACCAGCGCAGGCTCGGCGAGTTGCATGGCCTGCGCGAGCAGCGCCGCACCGCCCGCCAGGCCGTCGGCTCCGTCCGACTCGAAGCGAGCGAGGCGCAGGCCTCGGGCAAGCTGGTAATCGAGGCCGTCGACGTCGCCAAGGCCTATGACGGCCGGCCGGTGGTCAAGGACTTCTCGCTGCGCGTCGCGCGCGGCGACTGCATCGGCATCGTCGGCCCCAACGGCGCCGGCAAGACGACGCTGATCAACCTGCTCACCGGCGCGCTCAAGCCCGACTCAGGGAAGGTCAAGCTCGGCGCAACGCTCGAAATGGTGACGCTCGACCAGCGCCGTGAAAGCCTCGATCCGGCGACCCCGCTCGGTGACGCGCTGACCGGCGGCGGCTCCGACCAGGTCATGGTCGGCGGCACGCCGCGCCACGTCATCAGCTACATGAAGGACTTCCTGTTCCAGCCGATCCAGCGCGGCACCGCGGTCGGCGCGCTCTCCGGCGGCGAGCGCGGCCGGCTGATGCTGGCCCGCGCTCTCGCCAAGCCATCCAACCTCCTGGTGCTCGACGAACCCACCAACGATCTCGACATCGAGACGCTCGATTTGCTGCAGGAGCTGCTCGCCGACTATGCCGGCACCGTCCTGCTCGTCAGCCATGACCGCGACTTCCTCGACAGGGTCGTCTCGTCGACCCTGATCTCGGATGGCGACGGCGTCTGGACCGAGTTTGCCGGCGGCTATTCCGACATGCTGGCCCAGCGTGGGCGCGGCGTCGGCGCCAAGGCCCGCGCCGTTCCGGTGAAGGCCGCCGCAGCGGAGCCGCAGAAGCTCACCTCAGCGGCGGGCGCGGCCAGCTCCAGGCGCAAGCTTTCCTTCAACGAGCAGCATGCGCTGAAGACCCTGCCGCAGCAGCTCGAAAAACTGCAGGCCGAAGCCGGCAAGCTCAACGCGGCACTGGCCGGGGATCTCTATACCCGCGATCCCAAGCTCTTCGCCAAGGCGACGGCAAGACTCGACGAAGTCACGCGCGAGATCGCGCAGACCGAGGAGCGCTGGCTCGAGCTCGAGATGCTGCGCGAGGAGATCGAGGCGTAAAGCGCGGGGAACCCCTCTCCCGGATGGGAGAGGGGCGGGGGTGAGGGACCGCCGCTGATTATTGAAGCGATGCAGGGCCGCTGTACCTTCTATGGATAGGGCAGGCCCTCATCCCTGCCCTTCTCCCACACGGGAGAAGGGTTCCTCGCGCCCTTCATTGCGCCGTCTCGTCCTGAGATTTTCTCGGGTCTGCGCTTCGCTTCGCCCGAGAATGACGCTGCCGCCCATACAATTCCGCTATCCGGCCAATCGCGAAAGCGTATTTATCTCGGCCGCCAAATCGCCCCACAGTCATCCGGCACAAAGCATCCGAGGGAACACCATGAGACTGAAGGGCAAGACCGCGCTGATCACCGGCGCGGCGCAAGGGTTCGGCCTCGGCATCGCCGAGACCTTCGTGCGCGAGGGCGCCCGCGTCGCCGTGCTCGACATCAACGGCGATAAGGCAAAGGAAGCGGCGAGAGCGATCGGCCGCAAGGCCTTCGCGGTCGCCTGCGACGTCGGCAAGGGCAAGAGCGTCGACAGCGCCGTGGCGAAGGTGATCGCGCGCTTCGGCCGGCTCGACATCGTCGTCAACAATGCCGGCATCAGCCATCGCAACCAGCCGATGCTCGATGTCAGCGAGGCCGAGTTCGACCGCGTCTTCGACGTCAACGTCAAGTCGATCTACCTGATGGCCAAGGCGACGGTGCCGCATTTCCGCGAGCATGGCGGCGGCGTCATCCTCAATATCGGCTCGACCGCGGGCGTCCGGCCCCGCCCCGGGCTGACCTGGTACAACGGCTCGAAGGGCGCCGCGAACCTGCTCTCGAAGTCGATGGCGGTCGAGCTTGCGCCGGACCGCATCCGCGTCAATGCCATCGCCCCGGTCGCCGGCGAGACGCCGCTGCTTGCGACCTTCATGGGCGAGGACACGCCGGAGAAGCGCAAGGCCTTCACCGCGACGATCCCCTGGGGCCGCTTCTCGACGCCGCAGGACATCGCCAACGCGGCGCTGTTCCTGTGCTCGGACGAGTCGGAGATGGTGACCGGCTCGGTGCTGGCGGTCGACGGCGGCCGCTGCGTCTGACGGCTCGAACAGGCGTCATGCTCGGGCTTGACCCGAGCATCTCAGGCAGGATGAGGCTCCAAACTGCGCCTTCTCGTCCTGAGATTCTCGGGTCTGCGCTTCGCTCCGCCCGAGAATGACGCTCAGACCATTCCCCCGCCCGTCAGCGGCAGCAGCTGCAACTGCTTGACCGTGCCGTCGAGATCGAAGGCACGGCGCTCCAGGCTGATGATCGGGGCCGTCGGCGGCCCCTCGATGCGCAGGAGATGCCAGCAGGCGAGCTCGCCATGGTCGCCGCGCGGGCCGATCGAGGCCGAGGGCACGCCGACGATCGGCACGTCATGATCGAGGCCAGGCCGCCAGGCCAGCGAGAAGCGGTGGTTGTGGCCGTGCAGGACGAGCTCGGCCCCGGCCCGGCGCAGCATCGCCTCGAAGGCATCGGCGTCGAGCAGTTCGCGTGTGCGCCGCGCGCCGCCGACATAGGGCGGATGGTGGATCAGTACGACGCGGATCAGCCCCTCGGCCTTGGCCCGCGCCAGCAGTTTCTCGGTCGCGGCGATCTGGGCCGAGCCGACGCGCCCGGTCGCCATCAGCGGCATAGTCGGGATGCCGGTGTTCATCCCGATCAGCGCGACCGGCCCTCGCTTGCGATACCAGGGATAGCCGGCCTCGCCACCGTCACTGGCGCACCAGGGCGCAAGTTCGCGCGCCAGCGCCGAAAGCGACGAGCGCGCATAGCAATCGTGATTGCCCGGCACGAAGCTGACGGTGTCGCGTGGGCCGAGCGTGTCGAGGAAGGAGAGCGCCGTCTTGAACTCGGTCGGCAGGCCGATATGAGAGACATCGCCGGTGCAGGCGATATGGTCGGGCTTCTGCGCCAGGATATCGGCGACGATCAGCCCGAGGATTTCCATGTCATGCGCATGGCGGCGTTTGCGTCGCCAGTTGACATAGCCCGTCGCGCGCTTGCCGATCAGCTCGCGCAGCGAGAACTTGGTCAGCGGCCCGAGATGCGGGTCGGAGAGATGCGCGAGCGTGAACACGCTCCAGCGCTTGCCTGCAACGCCCGCGCCGCGTCAAGCGCGACGGCGGCAACGGGCGAAGATGACGCAGCCTGAAAGGCTCAGTTGGCCGAGCCCATCAGCTCCGAGACGATGCGCGGATCGGTCAGGGTGACGGCCGGCTTCCAGACGAAGCGGGGCTTGGCGTTCAAACGGGCAGTGATGAAGGCGAGAAGCATGACAATTCCCCAGCGGTGATGCGAAGTTTGTAGCCCTCATTTAAGGCGCGTTTGTGTTATAGCGAGAGGCAGAATGGAGCTCTGATATGCACATACTGCATGAGCAGGTAATCCGACACCGGGACTTGCCTAAATCGTGAGCAACGAGGATGGATCCGGCCCGCGCGCCGGCACGACGGGAATAGAGCGGGTGCCGCAATCCCTCCGGCGCCTGGCCGGCCGCGGCCTGCACCTCTATTTCCGCCTGCGCCGCGGCATGACCCTCGGCGTGCGCGCCGCCGTGCTGAGCGAAGCCGGCGAAGTCCTGCTGGTGCGCCACACCTACACGCCCGGCTGGCACTTGCCCGGCGGCGGCGTCGAGCCCAACGAGACCTTGGCCGACGCGCTCGCCAAGGAACTGCAAGAGGAAGCGAACATCGCGCTGACCGCTCCAGCCGTGCTGCACGGCGTCTTCCTCAACCGCCATGTCTCCGACCGCGACCATGTCGCCGTCTTCGTCGTACGTACCTTCACGCAGACGGCAGTGAAGCAGCCCGATCGCGAGATCGCCGAGGCGTGCTTCTTCCCGCTCTCGGCCTTGCCGGACAAGACCACGCCCGGCACCCGCCGGCGGCTGGCGGAGATCATCGGCGGGATGGCACCGCCGGCGGAATGGTAAGCGCTATCTCAGCCCGGGCAGCATCCGGCGCAGCACCCCGTCCTTGCGGATGAAGTAATGAAAAAGCGCGGCCGCAATATGCCCGCAGACCAAAAGCGCCAGCAGGATGGCGAGCCAGCCATGGACGAAGAGCACGCGCTTGGCAGCCTCTTCATTTGGCGCGGCCAGCGCTGGCAGGTTGAACAGGTTGAACAGCGTCAGCGATGGAAACAGCGAGATGCCGATCCAACCGAGCAGCGGCACGATCAGCAGCAAGCCGTATAGAGCCCAGTGCACGATGTGCGAGCCGGCCTTCTGCCACCATTCGAGGGTCGGCTCGTCCGGCGGCGCGCCATGCACCAGCCGGTAGATCAATCGGCCGGCGCTGAGCCAGAGCACGAGGAAGCCGGTCAGCTTGTGCGTGGAATAGAGCGCATCGGTCAGGCCGTCCCAGATGTTGAGCGTGTTGCCGCGATAAGTCATGGCGAGCCCGAGCGGGACCATCACGAAGACCGCCGCGGCCGTGATCCAGTGCAGGGACCGCGCCATCAGGCTGTAGGCGTCGGCGCGTCCCGCGCTGGTCGTCACCTGGTCATGTCCCCGCGTCATGTCGCTTCGGCGCTCCCAATCACCATATTAGGCCAGGGCCCGCTGCTGCGACTATTCATCTGGTGTTCAATCTCGCGCTTTTATAGGCCAGTCTGCAATCCGCTGACGATAAGGTGGATTGCAGGCACTATCCTGGGAACCACGCAGAAACGGGCACGTTGTAGGAACGCGATATTGCATCGGATGCATCCGTCCGGGTGAGACGCGCGTAACAAGCACACTTCCTCCGCCGCTTTCGGGCGCAATCTGACGGACTTTCCGATGCCTCAGTCGCGTACGCTTTTCGGCCGACCGGGTGAAACCGATCTGGTCACCGTCGACCGCGCTCTCGCCGAGTTCCGCGCTGCCCGCCCCGTGCTGCTGCGTCATGGCGGTGACCTGGCGCTGGCGCTGTCGGCCGAGCTCGCGGAGGCCGATCTCGCCACGCGCCTCGACGACCTTTCCGCTGGCCATGCCCGCCTTGTGCTGAGCGCTGCACGCCTGCGCCGTCTCGGCGCCAAGGGCCGTGCGGAGACCGGCATCCTCGCCATGCCGGTGATCGACCTAGAGCGCATCGAGGCACTTGCACTGAAGCTCGACGCCCGCGTCGATGCGCCTGTCGGCCCGGCCGGCCCGCTCGACAATGCGGCGCTCGAACTGGCGCGCCTCGCACTGGTTCTGCCCGCGGCGATCCTCGTCCCGGTCTCGGCCGGCCAGATCGCCGGCGAGCCGTTGATCGAAGTCACCATCGAGGCCCTCAATGGCTACCGTGCCGCCCAGGTCGCACGGCTTGCCATCGTCGGCCGTGCGCCGGTGCCGCTAGAGGGCGCTCCCGACACCGAATTCGTCGTCTTCCGTGGCGGCGAGGGCCTGCGCGACCAGGTCGCGATCATCGTCGGCAAGCCGGATCTCTCGACTGCCGTGCCCGTTCGGCTGCACTCGGCCTGCCTGACCGGCGACCTGTTCGGCTCGCTGAAATGCGATTGCGGCGACCAGCTGCGCGAGACCGTGCAGTGGATGGCGCAGAACGAGGGCGGCATCCTGCTCTATCTCGACCAGGAAGGCCGCGGCAACGGCATCTCCAACAAGATGCGCGCCTACAAGCTGCAGAGCCAGGGCTGGGACACCTACGATGCCGACGAGGTGCTCGGCTTCGATCTCGACCAGCGCCATTTCGACTTTGCCGCCGCCATGCTGAAGCAGCTCGGCGTCTCCAGCGTCACGGCGCTGACCAACAACCCACTCAAGGTCGGAGCGATCAAGGCCGCCGGGCTCGAAGTCGCCGCGACCCAGCGCGTGCTCGGCCGTCCGAACGTCCACAATGTCCGCTATCTCGCCTCCAAGCGCGATCGCGCCGGGCATTTCATCGACATGGACGCGCTCATGGCGCGCGCTGCGCCCAAGGATTGATTCCAGGGCATCGCTTGAAGGAAAGCTTCGCCGTTCATGGCGAGATCAAGCCCTCCCCCCGCTTGCGGTGGGGAGGGTTGGGTGGGGGGCAGTGCCGCTCGGCACCTCACTGGGAGAAGTCCCGCGTCCTGCTTTGCGGCCCCCCATCCCTAACCCTTCCCCACCGCAAGCGGGGGGAAGGGGACGAGCCCCACCCCAAGCAACAGTTCAAGGATTGATCCCGCGCTGGGCCTAGGGCAGGAAGCCGCCATGTCCGAGCAAGCCCCTCCGGAGCACCTGGCGATCAAGCCACCCTGGCCAACCGCCAGGGTGATGCTGCTCGTCTGCGCCGGTTGGCTCGCGCTGTCCTGGCCCTGGCTCTCCGGCGCCGTCACCATACCTTGGGACGCCAAGGCGCATTTCCACCCGCAGCTGCAGTTCCTCGCCGCCGCCCTGCACAAGGGTCTCTCGCCGTTCTGGACGCCCTTCGTCTTCGCCGGCTCGCCGCAGGTCGCCGATCCGCAATCGTTGATCTTCTCGCCGCCCTTCTTCCTGATCGCCCTGCTCAACCCGACACCGGATTTCCGCTGGAGCGACGGCGCCCTGCTCGGCTCGCTGCTCGTCGGCGCGCTCTGCCTCGTCCTGCTCTTCCGCGATCGCGGCTGGCACCCTGCCGGCGCTGTCGTCTGCGCCCTCTCCTTCGCCTTCGGCGCGGCCGCCGCCTGGCGCATCCAGCATGTCGGGCAGGTGCTGAGCCTGTCCTATTTCGCGGTGACGCTGCTGCTGCTCTCCCGCGCGCTCGAGCGCAGCTCCTGGCGTTACGGTTTCGCGGCCGGCCTTGCGGCCGGCTTCATGGTGCTGGGGCGCGACCAGGTCGCGCTGCTCGGCGTCTATGTCCTCGCCGGGCTGGTGCTCGCCGCCATCGCCATGGCGGACAAGCCGCTCGCGGCACTGCGGGCGAGCGTCATACCGCTGCTGCTCGGCGTGCTCGGTGCCACGCTGGTCGCAACGGTCCCGATCCTGCTCACCGCCGTCCTGGCGGAGGAATCCAACCGGCCGGTCATCGATCTCGCCGGCGCCGGAAAGGGCTCGCTGCATCCGGGCTCGCTGCTGACCGGGTTGATCGCCAATCTCTACGGCGCGTCGGGGCCGCTGGAGAATTTCTGGGGCCCGCCGAGCCCGGCCTGGGAGAAGCGCTTCGGCCCGCTCGACCTCTACCTCGCCCGCAATATGGGCGAGCTTTATCTCGGCTTGCTGCCGATCCTGCTCGTCGCCAGCGTCGGCATCGTCCGCGGCGCCCTGCTCCGGCGCGAGATCGTCGCCCTGAGCGCCGCCGCGCTGATCGTGCTGGTCTTCGCACTCGGCCGCTACACGCCGGGCTTTTCCCTGCTCTTCCATTTGCCCGGTATCGATTTCTACCGTCGCCCTGCGGACGCACTCTTCATCCTCGGCGCGCTATTGGCTATCCTCGGCGGTTATCTCACCCATCTCGTCCTGACCGACACCGCACCACGGCCGCGCCGCTGGCAGATCGCGCTCGAGACCCTCCTGCTGCTCGCGGCTTTTAGCCTCGCGATCTGGCTGGCCTGGACGGTCGGGCGCCTGCATGTCGCCTTCGTGCCGCTGGTGACCGCCGTGCTCTGCCTGATGCTGGTCGCGGGCGCGCTGGTTGCGGCGCGGGGGCTCGCTCTGCAGGGCGCCGGCATGGCCGCGACGATCATTCTCGCGATCGCCATGGTCGTCGATCTGTCGGTCAATAACGGGCCGAGCGAATCGACCGCGCTGCCGGCCGGGCACTACGAGGTCCTGCGCGCCGACAGCAGCAACGAGACCATCGCGCTGCTGAAGCGCGAGACCGCCCGCACAGCCGGTCCCGACCGGCGCGACCGCATCGAGCTCGCCGGTATCGATTTCCACTGGCCGAACGCCAGCTTGGTGCACGGGCTCGACAACACGCTGGGCTACAACCCGCTGCGGCTCGGCCTCTACAGCCAGGCGACCGGCGCCGGCGATCATGTCGCCCTGCCCGACCAGCGGACCTTCTCGGCGCTGATGCCGTCCTATCGCTCCCTGCTCGCCGACATGCTGGGCCTGCGCTTCATCGCGACCGGCGTCCCCGTCGAAGAGATAGACAAGCGGCTCAAGCCCGGCGACCTCGTTCAGATCGCGCGCACCAAGGACGCCTATGTCTACGAGAACCCGCGCGCCTTGCCACGCGTGCTCCTCGTCACCGAGGCGCAACAGGTCGATTTCGGCGCGATCCTGAAGAGCGGGCAATGGCCTGCTGGCTTCGATCCGCGCCGCACCGTCCTGCTCGACAAGGCGGCGCCACCCTTGCCGACCGGCCCGGCACAGGCGGGCAGCGTGCGCATCCGCAATTACGGCACGACCGAGGTGCTGCTGGAGGCCGACGCGCCGCGCGGCGGCTTCGTCGTGCTCAATGATGTCTGGCAGCCCTGGTGGCAGGTCGAGGTCGACGGCAAGCCGGCCGAGCTCCTGCGCGCCAACGTCATCTTCCGCGCCGTCCAGGTGCCGCCCGGCCGCTCGACGATCCGCTTCGTTTTCCGCCCGCTCGACGGGCTCTATCACGCGATCGGCGAGCGGATCCGCAAGGCGAACCCGCCGCCGGTGTGAGACGCAGGACGCTTCTCGTCATTGCGAGGAGCAAAGCGACGAAGCAATCCAGGGAGACGTAGAGTTCTGCCGCCCCTGGATTGCTTCGCTGCGCTCGCAATGACGAAGCAGCTTACCCCAGCGCCGCCATCGCCGCGACCGGCAATGGCCGGTGCGCAGCCAGCACTCGGGCGAGCCCGTCGGGAACGACAGCGCCATCCCGGATCGTCTCGTCGCGGTGGATGCCACCTGCGATGAACAGGCTGTCGAAGCCCATCATCTTCGCGCCGGCCAAATCGGTGCGCACCGCATCGCCGATGACCAGCACGCGCGCGGGATCGACATCGCGTCCGCCCCGCGCCTCGCGGGCGGCCGCGAGCGCGAGATCATAGGCCGGGCGGTGCGGCTTGCCGGCCCAGGCGACCTGGCAACCGAGTTCCTCGTAGATCGTCGCCAGCGCTCCGGCGCAAGGCAGGAGATCATGGCCGACATGGACGACGAGATCGGGATTGCCGCAGATGAAGGGCAATCCGCGCGCAGCGAAGCGCGACAGCAGCGGCCGGTACTGTTCCGGCGTCTCGCGACGATAATCGTTGAGCTCGGTCGCGACGACGAACTCGGCTTCGGCCTCGCCGACGAGCTCGATGTCGAAGCCCGCGAACACCGCCCGGTCTCCGTGCTCGCCAATATGATAGACCTTGCGCAGATGGGTCTCGGCGATCAGCGCCCGCGTCACATCGCCCGAGGTCACCAGCCGGTCCCAGGCGGCGCGTGGCACGCGCTTCTCGTCGAGCACGCCGGCAATCTGCGCCGAGGGCCCCGGCGCGTTCGAGAGCAGCACCACCGTGCCGCCTCCATCGCGATAGCGCATCAAGGCGTCGCAGGCCGGCCCGAGCGCCAGCACGCCGTCATGGACGACACCCCAGACATCGCTGATCAGCACGTCGTAGCGGGCGAGCAGTTCGCCCGCTTCCATCAGGACAGGAACGCTCATGCCCGGCCAGCCGCTTCCTTGGCGATGCGCGCCTCGACTTCGGCCCGTCTTGGCAGTGGTGCAACCGCACCATAGTCCTGCGTCGACAGCGCCGCCGCGACGTTGGCATAGGCGCCGGCCGTGAAGGCATCGCCGGTGCGGATGTATTCGGCGAGGAAGGCGCCGTCATAGCAATCACCGGCGCCGGTCGCGTCGATCGCATCGACCTTGATCGGCACGAAGCGCTGGCGGCTGGAAGGGGTCGCGACCAGCGAGCCCTCATGGCCGAGCGTCAGCGCCACGACCTTGGCGCCGAGCTTCAGGTAGAAATCGACGATCGCATCCGGCTGCTCCAGCCCGGTGAGCAGCTTCGCATCGCCATCGCCCGGCAGGACGATGTCGGCCATCTCGCAGGCGGCATGGATGATCGCCCGCGCCCGTGTCAGCGGCCAGAGCTTGAGCCTGAGATTGGTGTCGTAGGCGGTCAGCACGCCGTTCTCACGCGCCGTCGCGAAGGCCTCGAACACCGCATCGCAGGCGCTCGCCGAGATCGCCTGACTGATGCCGGAAGCCTGGATCACCTTGGCCGAGGCGATGACATCCTTCGGCAATTGCGCCGGGCCATAGAGGCTCGCAGCCGAGCCAGCCCGCAGATAGGAGAAGACGTGGCCCTGCGGGCCATGCGCGACGAAATAGAGCCCGGTCGGCGCGGAAGGGTGCGTCGAGACATGCCTATCGTCGACGCCCTCCTGCGCCCACAGCGTCCGGAATGAACGGCCCGGCTCGTCATCCCCCAGTGCGCCGATATAGGCGACGCTCGCGCCCTGCCGGGCTGCCGCGATCGCACAATTGGAGGTGTCGCCACCCAAGCCGAAGCGATAGGCACCGGCCTCGCCTCGTGTCGCGTTGAACTCGCCGAGGGGCTCACCGATACAAACGATATCCGTCATCATCCCAACCGAAACCGCCGGCCGCGAGCGCGGCCCGGTCCTCCCTAGAACATGTTCGGCAAAAGTGGAAAGGCCTCGCCGAACCGGCGCCTATTCCGCGGCCTCGCGCCTCTCCGACGCCGTCAGCAGCGCATCGGCCAGCCGCACGATCTCCTGACGCAGGGCCGCTTCGCCGGCAGCCTTGCCACCGCTCTGCTTGCGCAGCGCCGCGAGTTCGCGCTTGAGCCCGGCCCGGTCGGCCCGTGCCTGATCGCGGGCGCCCTGGACGGTGCCGAGCTCGGCATGCAGTGCCTCGACTGTCTCGTCGCGCTCGCGCAAGGCCTCGCGGTGAGCCGCCGCTTCGCTGGCCAGCTGTCCCTTCAAGCGGGCCTCGGCCGCAGCAGCCGCTTCGATCTTGCCTTCGAGCGCCTTGATCCGGGCCAGCGCCTCGGCGTGCTCCAAGGATGCCTGCGTCACGGCCGCCTCCTGTCGTGCGATCTCGGCGCCGAGCTTGACGGCGTTCGCATCGGCAGCACGCAGCGAGGCCTCGGCCTCGCTCGCGCGTGTCGAAAGTGCATCGGCGCGCAGCCTCTCGCTGTCGCGGTCCAGCGTCATGCCGGAGAGGCTCGCACGCGCTTCGGCGAGCGCCGACTCGGCCATTGTCAGCCGCGCCGACAGGTCGTCCCGCTCGGCGTCCAGCGTCAGCCGCAATGTGCCTGCCTCGATCAGTGCGACCCGCTGGCCATCGGTTTCGCCGCGCAGCACCGTGAGCGCCTGGTCGCGTTCGGCGAGCTTGGTTTCAAGCTGGGTGTGAAGCGCCCGGAGCTCGGCGAGTTCCTGGCTGCGCGCCGCCAGATCGGCAGAGCTGCCCTTGAGCGCCTGGCGGGTCTCGGAAAGCCGGGCCTCGATGGCGGCCAGATCAGAGATGCGGGTCGAAAGCGCCGCCTGCGTCGTCTGATGCCCGGTGCTCTCCCCGGCCAGCGCCTCGCGCATCTCCGCGAGTTCCTGCGTCCTCTGCGCCAGCTCGGTTTCGAGATCGGCGATCTTCCGCCGTCGCTCGGCCAGGTCGGTTTCGAGCCGGCCTATCGTCATGTCGCGCCGGCCGAGCTCGCTCATCGCGCTGGCCCTGGCGACGAAATCGCTTTCCGCCTTCTGCTCCAGCGCCCGCTCGCGGATCGCCTGCTCCGCGCGCAAATGGTCGCGATCGGCTGCGATTTCGGCGAGCGACAGCGGAAACGCGGTCTCCGCCCGGCGCCGAGCCAGCCGATCGGCCCGGCGGCTCAGAGCCGGCAACGCCGAGAGGGCGAGCAGGCTGGCCGACAGAAAGCCGAGCGCCACGAGCATGACGGCTTCGATCAAGGCAGGGCAGCTCCAGTTTCTGCGGTCAGCCCGAGATCAGGCTGCCATGCCTTGCAAGATAAGACCAGCAGCGCCGAATTGTCAGATCAGAACGGGTTCCAGGTCGCTTGCGGCGTGAATTTCAGGTAACCGAGATTGACACCGAGGCGCCAGCCGACGCCGGTGCGGATCGGCACGACCGTCACGCCGCCAGCCGTCAGCGCGGTGAAACCGAAGCCGCCGACGAAATAGACCGAGCCGTCGACTCCGCCGAAACGCTGATAGAGCGCGCCCACGCTCGGCAGATTGTAGATCAGCATCATGGTGCGGGCGCCATCGCCGCCGAAATCGAAGCCGACGGACGGTCCCTGCCAGTACACCTTGCGGTCTCCGGCATTGCGGGTGAACAGCGTGCCCTCGCCATAACGCAGCCCGCCGACGAAAGCGCCGGACGCTTCCTGGCCGAGGACATAACCGTTCGGCTCGCCCCAGCGACGCACCGCCTCCTCGATGGTGAGGGCAAGACCGCGCGAGACATTGCCGAAGAACTGGTGGCCGGAGGTGACCAGCTCGTTCTGCGAAAAGGAACGCTCGTTCTGCTGAGCGGCGGCAGGACCGACGGCGAAGCCTGCGCCGAGCAGCAGGGCGCTGGCGAGCAGGGTGCGGCGGGTATGGTTCATCTCATCGTCTCCAGGCAAGCGCCGGGCATGGGCATTCGGCCTCCTGCCGGGTGGCGTCGACGGTGGGTCGTGCGAATCCTCGTGACCACGGTAACCTCCTGGATACGCTGTATGTGTATCCAAGCGGTGAACCGCGACGCAGAACGCGCCGTGACGCGACTTGAAGCCAAGGATTGGTGTCGATGAAGGCCGCAGCAAGGCATGCCGGGATCGTCCTCGCCGGCATCGGATTAAGCTGTGCGCTTCCCTTCGCAGCCGTAACGAGCTCTGCCTCAGCCCTTCCCCCGGGGTTGCCGCAACTGCCGAGCCTCGGTGAGACCATGCAGCGCGACAACCGCTCCGGCTTCGCGCTCTCCGGTTTCGATCCCGTCGCCTATTTCCTGAACGACGCCGCGGTGCCGGGGCTGCCCGAGTACGAACTGATCTCTGACGGAACCGTCTGGCGCTTTGCCAGCGCCGCCAATCGCGATGCCTTCCGCGAGGCGCCGGAGGTCTATACCCCGCGCTTCGGCGGCTTCGATGCCAGCGGCGTCGCGGAGGGGCGTGTTGTCGATGCCGACCCGCGCCGCTTCGCCGTCATCGGATCGCGCCTCTATTTCTTTCGCAGCGACGAGAATCGCCAGCGCTTCCTCACCGAGGCGACATTGCGGGCGAAAGCCCAGGAACGCTGGCCTGCCGTGACGGTCTCGATCGCACGCTGAGCCCGCGCAGCGGCAGCATATTCTAGCAGCGGCAGGTCGCCGCCTTCTCGATCGCAAGCCTGGCCAGCCTCTCGCAGCTCGCAGCGACGAAGGGCGGGTTGCGGAAATCGCGATCGACATTGCCGTAGACGGGCTTTTCGCCGTCGAGGGTCAGCACCACACCGCCGGCAGCTGCAAGGATCGCATCGCCCGCGGCAATGTCCCATTCCATCGTGGCGCCGCCGCGCACATGCAGGTCAGCCTCGCCGCTGGCGATGAGCCCGAACTTCACGGCCGAGGACACCGGCGCGCCCTCCCCCTTCGCAATCGCGGCCGCGACACCGGCGCTCACCGTGTCGCCGTGGAAACGGCTGACCAGCATCAGCGGCCCGTCTGTCGGCTCGGTGCGGACATGGACTTCACGCGCTGCACCCAGCGGCGCCGCTTCTGCGTCCAATGCCTGGGCGAAGCTCCGCTCTCCGCCATACCAGAGCCGGCCTATAGCGGGGGCTGCGAGCGCCCCGGCGAGCGGCCGGCCATCGCGGATCACGGCGATGGCGACGCAATAGCTGTCTCCGGAGGCCAGGAACTCGCGCGTGCCGTCGAGCGGGTCGAGCAGGATGAAAACTGCCGACGGTGCCACGTCGCCGACACTCTCCTCGCTGATCACCGGAAAGCCAGGCAGCAGCTCGGCCAGCGCCTGCTTCGCGGCAAAATCCGCGGCGAGGTCGGCAGAGCAGACCGGCGAGCCGTCCGCCTTGAGCTTGACGTCGCGCGCCGCCCGCTTCGCCAGCAGGACGGCCGCCGTGCGCCGCGCCGCTTCGCCGAGCGAGCGTGCAAGCCCATCCCGATCGCTCAGGCGTGGATCATCGTAAGCGATGGTCATCGTCGAACCAGTCTCGCCGGCGCCGTGTGCTGCTCTTCATCCCATGCCGGGCGGCGCCTCCGGCGATTTCATCACCCTAGGTAGTGTATCGCGCGCTAAAGAAAAAGCCGGCTCGCCTTCTGGCAGCCATCTTGCCCCGGCATGCCGGAGCGGAATGCTCCGACCGCAGGACCCTCCCGGCTATGGTTAACCAGCTGCAAACCAGCGTGGCGCATGCTGCACCATCGACATTGGGCGCGTACCGCCCTGATTCTCTTGACCGCAGGACCAGATCATGACCGCCATCTCACTCGAGCCGCTCGATCTGGCCGCGCTTCTCTGCAGCCGCGTCTGCCATGACGTGATCAGCCCGGTCGGCGCGATCGTCAACGCGCTCGAAGTGCTCGAGGAAGACGATCCCTCGATGAAGGATTTTGCGCTCGACCTGATCAAGAAGAGCGCGCGCAATGCCTCCGCCCGCCTGCAGTTCGCGCGGCTCGCCTTCGGCGCGGCTGGCTCGGCCGGAGCGATGATCGATCTTGGCGACGCCGGCGCTGTCGCCAACGGGTTTCTCAACGACGAGAAACTCTCGCTCGACTGGGAGGCGCCGCGCGCCCTCCTGCCGAAGAACCAGGTCAAGTTGGTGCTCAATTTGCTCGTTCTGGCGACGCAGGCGATCCCGCGCGGCGGCAAGATCACTTGCCGGGCCACCGTCACCGGCGAGCAGGGCAGCTTCGCCATCACCGCTACGGGCTCGCATGCGCGCATTCCCGCCCATGTCGAGGAGCTGATCGCCGGGCGCTCCGAAACTGGCGTCATCGACGCTCATGCGGTCCAGCCGCTCTATACCGGCCTGGTCGCCCGCGCCGCCGGGATGAAGATCGCCTTCGCGATCGAGGGCGATACCGTCGGCATCAATGCGGAAGCCGCCTGAGCGCCAGGAAAACAGCATCTGGTGAATGTAATATTGCGCGGTTTCCGCTCGCTCTCAACTGATCATAAACCCTTGCACCGCACTATCCGGGCCAAATCCGTGATGTAAGTGAGCAGTCCGTGCATGGACGAGTTGCTGCAAGAGTTTCTCGGCGAGACCGGCGAGCATCTCGATATGGTCGATCGGGAGCTCGTCCGCTTCGAGCAGGAACCCAATAACGGGGATATCCTGCGCAACATCTTCCGGCTCGTTCACACGGTCAAAGGCACCTGTGGCTTCATCGGGCTGCCGCGGCTCGAAGCGCTGACGCATGCGGCCGAATCCGTCATCGGCCAGTTCCGCGACGGCGCGAGCGTCTCCTCGACCGCGGTCACCGCGATCCTCGAGACCATCGACCGGATCAAGGAGATCATGGCCGAGCTCACCGAGAAGGGGCAGGAGCCGCCAGGCCATGACGGCCAGCTGATCGACGAATTGCGCGGCCTCGCCCAGCGGGCAAAGCAGGAGCTTGCCGCCCGGCAGATGCAGCCGCCCCTCGATCCGGTCGCAGCCTATCTCGCGCGCACTTCAGGAACCCGCTCGCCCGAACCTACATCCCCGCTCGCTGCGAGTGCGGCGACGGACGAGATGGATCTGGTGTTCCGGGCGGCGCCAAGTCCGCTCGATCAGCCGGGGCAGGTCCATGGCGACGCCATCCGGGACGCGAAGGCAGTGGGCCCGGCGACGCTGCGCGTCAATGTCGACACGCTCGAGCATCTGATGACCATGGTCTCCGAGCTGGTGCTGACGCGCAACCAGCTGCTCGAGATCGCCCGCCGGCAGGAGGATGCCGGTCTGAAAGGGCCGCTGCAGCGGCTCTCGCTCATCACGGCCGAATTGCAGGACGGCGTGATGAAGACGCGCATGCAGCCGATCGGCAATGCCTGGTCGAAGCTGCCGCGCATCGTCCGCGATCTCTCCACCGACCTCGGCAAGAAGATCGAGCTGGTGATGGAAGGAGCCGACACCGAGCTCGACCGGCAGATCCTCGAACTGATCAAGGACCCCCTCATCCACATGGTCCGCAACTGCGCCGACCATGCGATCGAGGAACCACAGGAGCGCGTCGCGCTCGGCAAGCCCGAAATGGGCACGATCCGGGTATCGGCCTATCACGAAGGCGGCTCGGTCACGATCGCGATCACGGACGATGGCCGCGGCATGGACACCGCCCGCATCCGCCGCAAGGCGGTGCAGCGCGGGTTGGTCGGTGAAGCGGAGGCAGAGAAGCTGAGCGAGGCCCAGGTCCTGCGCTTCATCTTCCATCCGGGCTTCTCGACGTCAGACACGGTCACCGCCATTTCTGGACGCGGCGTCGGGATGGATGTCGTCAAAGTCAATGTCGACGCGATCGGCGGCATGATCGACCTCGCCAGCATCGCTGGCACAGGCACCGCCATCACCATCAAGATCCCGCTGACGCTGGCGATCGTCTCGGCTCTGATCGTGGCGACAGCAGGCCAGCGCTTCGCCATCCCGCAGGTGGTGGTTCGTGAGCTGGTGCGCGTCAAGGCCGAGGGCGAGCACCGCATCGAACGCATCAACGACGCACCCGTGCTGCGCCTGCGCGAGCGGTTGTTGCCGATCATCGCCCTCGCCGGAGTGATGGACAGAGCGAGCAAAGCGACCGTCGATGATGGCTTCATCGTCGTGACGCAGGTCGGCGAGCGCCAGTTCGGCATCCTCGTGGAGTCCGTGTTCCACACCGAGGAAATCGTCGTCAAACCGATGTCGACTCGGCTACGCCATATCCCGCTGTTCTCGGGCAACACCATTCTCGGCGACGGCGCCGTGGTGCTGATCGTCGATCCCAATGGGGTGGCGCGCCTGGTCGGCGTGTCGGCGCCTCAGGACGAAGCCGCCTCGGACATCTCGGCCGAAGCTGCCCTCCCCGTCGAGCGCACCACGATGCTGGTCTTCCGCACCGGCAAGGATCGGCTGAAGGCCGTGCCCCTGTCCCTGGTCACGCGGCTCGAGGAAGTCGATGCCGGGCTGTTCGAGAGCGGCGGCGGGCGCACGCTGCTCAACTATCGCGGCCGGCTGATGCCCGTCGTCCCCGTCGAAGAGGTCCAGCTCCGGCAGAGTGGCTTGCAGCCGCTGGTGATCTTCTCGGAAGGCGACTTCAGCATGGCGCTGGCAGTCGACGCCATCGTCGATATCGTCGATGAAGTGCTCGACATCGAGATGCTGGCCATGCCCGAGCAGGGAATGCTCGGCTCCGCGATCGTCAGAGGCCGCGCGACCGAGATCCTCGACCTCGCGCATTACCTGCTCAAGGCCAATCCCAATTGGCTGCATGTGCGCCGCAGCGACACCGGCGGACCACGCGTCCTGCTGGTCGAGCCGTCCGAGTTTCTGCGCGAGATGCTTGCTCCCGTGCTGAGGGCCACCGGTCTCCAGGTGATCCATGCGGCGGACCTCGCCATGGCGGCCGGTCTCGCCTCCGGCAGCACCGAGCTGAACGCCGTCGTGATCGATCTCGACCGCGACGCCGAGGCTGCCTTCGCGCTCGCCGCCCGGCTGCGCGCCGAAGCCCGGCACGCCAATCTGCGTATCATCGGGCTCGCAAGCTTGCCGACGCCCGAGCTGCACGTCATGGCTGCACAGGCGGAGTTCGACGAAGTCGTCGCCAAGTTCGATCGGCGCGCGCTGATTGCGGAGCTCGCCGAAACCCGGCCCAAACTGAGGCGAGCCGCATGACCGGCACAGGCAACGATAGCGAATCCGGCGTCGCGGCTTTCGAGGATTCGCTCGACTACGTCACCGTCACGGTCGGCGGGCAACTGCTTGGTCTGCCGATCGCGCGCGTCCAGGACGTCTTCATTGCCACCCGCGTCACACCGGTGCCGCTGGCGCCGAGCGAAATCGTCGGCCTCATCAATCTGCGCGGGCGCGTCGTCACCGCGATCTGCATGCGCCGCCGGATGGGTCACGCCGACGCCTACGCGGCGCCCGTCGGCGCTGACGGGCGCGAACTTACCGCAGTCGGCATTGACCAAGGCGGCGAAGCCTTCGCGCTCATTGTCGACACGGTCGGCGAAGTGATGCGCCTCAGCCATACGACCTTCGAGCCCGTGCCGATCCATCTCGATCGTGCCTGGGCTGCCCTCGCCAAGGGTGTTCACCGTCTCGACGATCGTCTTCTGGTCGTGATCGACGTGGATGCCGTCCTCAACATCGAACTGCCGGTCGCCGCCTGACGGCAACCGCCGCTGCCTGGAGTCACGTCATGAAATATTGCCTCGTCGTCGATGACTCCGCCGTCATCCGCAAGGTTGCTCGCCGTATCCTGGAAGGGCTCCAGTTCCGCATCGCTGAAGCCGAGGACGGCGCGCGCGCGATCGACGCCTGCAAGGGCGAGATGCCGGACGCGATCCTGCTCGACTGGAACATGCCGGTCATGGACGGCTACGACTTCCTGCGGAATCTGCGGCAAATGCCCGGTGGCAAGCGCCCGAAGGTCGTGTTCTGCACGACCGAGAACGACATCGCCCACATCGCCCGCGCCATGCATGCCGGCGCTGACGAATACATCATGAAGCCGTTCGACAAGGAGATCGTCGCCTCGAAATTCCATCAGGTCGGCCTGCTCTAGAAGTCGCACGGCACACGACATCCCCGCACTCGGGCCACAAAATCGCAATGATCACGGTGCCGAACCTAAACAACCAGGCCGGCCTGCGTCCGAGCACGGTCGTGATCGCCGACGATTCCATGGTTGTGCGGGGACTGTTCGCGCGCTGGCTCGGTGAAAGCGGGCGCTTCCATGTCGTCGGCGTCGCCGGCGACGGGGAAGCGGCGATCGAACATGCCGGACGCCATCATCCAGACCTCATGGTGCTCGACCTCGACATGCCGGTGCTCGACGGCGTCGAGGCCTTGCCCAGAATCGTCAAGCAGAGCCCCAGAACCGCTATCCTGCTGACGACCACACTCACCGAGCGCAATGCGCAACTCGCGCTGCAATGCATGAGCATGGGTGCCGTCGACGTCCTGCCCAAGCCGGACAGTCGCAGCGGCCTGACACTGTCGCTGGATTTCCGCAGCGAGCTCCTGGGCAAGCTGGGCAGCATCGCACAGACCCGTATGCGTCACGGCGATATCACCGCCGAGGCAGGCCATGGCGCCTCGCCGCCGAGCAGCATCGCCGACCTGCGCCCGCTGGTGTCGGCCATGCCACGCTATCTGGTGATCGGCGCCTCGACCGGCGGCCCCCGTGCCGTCGCACGCGTCCTCAGCGATCTCGGCGATGCCGCGGCCAATCTCGTCACACTGGTCGTCCAGCATATGCCGCCGCTCTTTACCGCCTCTTTCGCCGAGCAGATCGCCGGGCAGCTCGGCTTGCCGGCGCGCGAGCCTTATGACGGCGAACGACTCGCCCGCGGCACGATCTATGTCGCGCCAGGAGGACGTCATCTCGGCATCGAACGGAAACTCGGCCATATCGTCGCCAGCATCAGCGACGGCCCGCCGGTGCATTTCTGCCGGCCGGCGGTGGATGTGCTGTTCAATGAAGCCGCGCGCCATCTCGGCCCGGCCGCACTCGGCCTGATCATGACCGGCATGGGCAGCGACGGCACGGAAGGGGCGACCGCTCTGCGCCGTACGGGCGCCGCCATCATCGCGCAGGACGAGGCCTCGAGCACGGTCTGGGGTATGCCGGGCTCGGTGGTGCGCGCCAGGCAGGCGAGTGCCGTCTTGCCGCTCGGCACGATCGGACCGGCAATCCGGGCGCTCGTCGGTGGGGCCCATCCCACATGACCGAGCTGGATTTCGATTTCCTGCGCGTGCTCCTGCAGCGGCGCTCAGGCCTCTTTCTCAGCATTGAGAAGCGCTACCTCGTCGAGAGCCGGCTCGGCATGCTCTGTCGGCGGCGCGCAATCGCAGGGATACCGGCGCTGGTTGCGCAATTGCGCACCTGCCCCGCTTCCGAGCTCGAAGCCGCCGTCGTCGACGCGATGACGACCAACGAGACGCTGTTCTTCCGCGACCGCACGCCCTTCGACCTGTTCCGCGATATCATTCTGCCCGAGAAGCTCGCCGCCAACGCGCAAAGCCGGACGCTGCGCATCTGGTGCGCCGCTGTCTCGACCGGTCAGGAAGCCTATTCGCTCGCCATGCTGCTCGACGAGGTGGCCGACCGCCTCGCCGGCTGGACGGTCGAGATCCTCGGCACCGACATTTCCGCCGACGTCCTCGAGCGGGCGCGCCAGGGGCTTTACAGCCAGTTCGAGGTGCAGCGCGGCTTGCCGATCCAGCTCCTGCTCAAGCATTTCCGGCAGGAGGGCGACAAATGGCGCCTGTCCGAGCGCATTCGCGACAAGGTCGACCTCAAGCAGCACAATCTGCTGGAGCCGAACCATCAATTCGGCCAGTTCGACATCATCTTCTGCCGCAACGTGTTGATCTATTTCGATGTCCCGACCAAGGCGCGCGTGATGGCCGCCCTCGCCGGACGGCTCGCGCAGAACGGCGCCTTCATCCTCGGCGCGGCCGAGACCGTCATCGGCATCACCACGACCCTGGTGCCGGACCCGCAATATCGCGGCGTCTACCGCGATGCCGCTTCGACTGCACAGGCGCGGCGACCGGGCTTTGCCGCGACAGCAGAGCGCAGCAGCGCGCTTCCCCCGCTCAAGATCGTCCGGACCTGATCGCTGGACGATTTCACCGGCTTCGACAGAACCAGCGTCGCCGACAAACAAAAACCCCGCCTCGCGGCGGGGTCCCCGTTCACCTGTCGTGTACATCCGACGATCAGGCGATCAAACTCTTAGGCGTACACGATGACGCCGGGATGACAGGTCTCAGGCCGGGATGCGTTCTTCGACCTCGGTCGGCTCGCGCAGCACATAGCCGCGGCCCCAGACCGTCTCGATGTAGTTCTTGCCGTCGGAGGCGTTCGCGAGCTTCTTGCGCAGCTTGCAGATGAAGACGTCGATGATCTTCAGCTCCGGCTCGTCCATGCCGCCATAAAGGTGGTTCAGGAACATTTCCTTGGTCAGCGTCGTACCCTTGCGGAGCGAGAGCAGCTCCAGCATCTGGTATTCCTTGCCGGTCAGATGCACCCGGGCTGCATCCACTTCGACGGTCTTGGTGTCGAGGTTGACGACGAGGTCGCCGGTCGTGATCACCGACTGGGCATGGCCCTTCGAGCGGCGGACGATGGCGTGGATGCGGGCGACGAGCTCGTCCTTGTGGAACGGCTTGGTCAGATAGTCGTCGGCGCCGAAGCCGAGGCCCTTCACCTTGTCCTCGATGCCGGCGAGGCCGGAGAGGATCAGGATGGGCGTCTTGACCTTGGCGACGCGCAGGGAGCGCAGCACCTCGTAGCCCGACATGTCGGGGAGGTTCAGGTCGAGAAGGATGATGTCGTAGTCGTAGAGTTTGCCGAGATCGACGCCCTCTTCGCCGAGATCGGTCGTGTAGACGTTGAAGCTCTCGGACTTCAGCATCAGCTCGATGCTTTGAGCGGTCGCGCTATCGTCTTCGATCAGCAGAACCCGCATGTCACGTCCCCAATTTCGCCCCGAGGCAGCGATCCCGTTCATTCCCCCAAAACCCTCGTGGTCCTGGAGACGAACGCTTGCCCGATGAAACGCCACGCGACACGCTACGGGGAAATGGTTAACAAACCCTGATTCCCGGGCGCAAGTGCTTCTTGGCGAAAGGTTGACGATCCTTGTCGAGGTGAGTCGAATTTGACACGGATCGTACGAGCTTCAGCCGCGAAAGCACCTTTCGCGTAAGCTCGCGTCGAGGAATCAGGCGAGAATCACCCAGAACTTCGACACGGCTTCGAAACGTAGTGTTAATCACTCGGGTAAACGAAAGGTTTACGGCAGGGATCATGAGCGGCGCGGCGCCTGGCCAGGACCGGTTATCCACACTCGCCGCGATGATCGGCGAGCTTGAGGCCACCTCGGTCTATGGCCGCGTCACCGCAGTTCGCGGCCTGCTGGTCGAGGTCTCCGGGCCGATCAGCGCGATGAGCCTCGGCGGCCGGGTCGGCATCGAGATCGCGTCCGGGATCCGGGTTCCCTGCGAAGTCATCGGTTTCTCCGGCGAAAAGGCGCTGGTCATGCCCTATGGTGGGCTCGACGGCGTCCGCCGCGGCTGTCCAGCCTATGTCGACCGCACCGTTGCGGGCCTGCGCCCGACCATGGCCTGGCTCGGCCGCGTCGTCGATGCGCTCGGTCGGCCGGTCGATGGCGGCCCGCCACTGCCGCAGGGCGAGCACACCATCCCCTTCCGCAACGATCCGCCGCCTGCCCATGCCCGTCGGCGCGTCGGCGCGCCGCTCGATCTCGGTGTACGCGCCCTCAACACCTTCCTGACCTGCTGCCTCGGCCAGCGCATGGGCATCTTCGCCGGCTCCGGCGTCGGCAAATCGGTGCTTTTGTCGATGCTGGCGCGCTATGCGAGGGCCGACGTCAACATCATCGGCCTCGTCGGCGAGCGCGGCCGCGAGGTCCAGGAGTTCCTCCAGGACGATCTCGGGCCGGACGGCCTTGCCCGCTCGATCGTCGTGGTCGCGACCTCCGACGAGCCAGCCCTGATGCGAAAGCAGGCGGCACTGACGACGCTGACCCTCGCCGAATTCTTCCGCGACCAGGGCCTGCAGGTGATGTGCCTGATGGATTCGGTCACGCGCTTCGCCATGGCGATGCGCGAGATCGGCCTTGCCGCCGGCGAGCCACCTACGACCAAAGGCTATACCCCGACCGTCTTCGCCGAACTGCCTCGCCTGCTCGAACGCGCCGGGCCCGGCATCGGCGACGGCGCGATCACTGGCCTCTTCACCGTGCTGGTCGATGGCGGCGACCATGACGAACCGGTCGCCGACGCGGTGCGCGGCATCCTCGACGGTCATATCGTCATGGAACGCTCGATCGCCGAGCGCGGCCGCTACCCTGCGGTCAACATCTTGAAATCGGTGTCGCGCACCATGCCGCGCTCCTGCGACCCGCTCTATTATCCGGTGGTGCAGAAGGCGCGCGCCACGCTCGCGACCTATGCCGACATGGAGGAACTGATTCGGCTCGGAGCCTATCGCCAGGGAGCCTCCGCCGAGGTCGACGAGGCGATCCGGCTCAATCCCGAGCTCGAAGCCTTCCTGAAGCAGGCCAAGGACGAGGCGACCGGCCTCGCCGACGGCTACTCCCGGCTCGCCCGGATCATGGGGATGTGAGCGGCCTACAGCCGCCCGACATAGTCGAGCAGCGCCGTCGCCTGGGGCGACGCCCAGTCCGTTTCGCCGAGCATATAGCCGCGCACGCCGCCGCGCCGGTCGGTGAGATAGACCACTGGCAGCCCTTCAGCGGTCGACAGCGGCTGCCCCGCCCCGGATGCCGCAATAACCTTGCCGGCCCGATCGCAGAAGACCCGCAGCCGCTTGATGCCGAGCCGCGCCAGATATTGTCGGACATGCGCCAGCTCGCGCTCATCGGTGCTGATGGTCACGAGCTCGACGTCCCTCGCCTTGAAGTCGGCGAGCTGCCGCTCGAAGCGCGGCAGGGTGATTCGGCAGATCGGGCACCAGGTCGCCCAGAGATAGATGAGGCAGACCTTGCCAGGCACCGGCCGGGCGATGGCGGGCTTGCCGTCGAGCCCCTGCAAGGAGAGCGGCGCCATCGTCTCGACCGGATCGAGCTCGATGAACTGGTAGCGCGCCGTGCGGAATTGCGGAAACGGGGTTTCGGCTCGCCCCGGTGCTGCAAGCAATCCGAGCGTGGCCTGGAGGACAAGGCGGCGGGTCAATGAACAGGGCGGCATCAAATCTTAGGCTCGGTCTCGTCAGGAAGGCCGCGTGATAGGTCGACGCGCGCCATGCCCCTACGCACGATCGCGTCAGTGACGCAGCCGACCATGTCGTTTCCGAGACGGCGCTAGCTCCTGAGTCTACGCACCAGCACGATCATGGCGAGCAAAGCCATGCTCTGTATCGCCGCCGACACCACGAGCGTGCCCGATGCGCCCAGCCGCTCGACCATCAGCGCGAACAGCAGCGGCGCCGCGGCGAAGGTCAGGTTCTGCGGCACGGTCAGCCGGCCGAGCATCGCGCCGAAGCCGTTGCGGCCGAACAGCGCCAGCGGCAGGGTCGCCCGCGCGACCGCGATCACGCCCATCGCGGCACTGAACAGCAGGACGAACGCGGCCGCGACGGCGCTCGATCCCGGCGCCAGCGCCATCAGCAGGCAGGCCGCGGGTCCGAGCGCGAGCCCGGCCAGGGCCACGCGCTCGACCGGTAGACGCTCGCCCGCAACAGCGTCGACCGCCCGCGCCATCAGGGTCGCGGGGCCGCTCAGCGAGGCGATCGTCACCGCACTCACCGCACCAATGCCTGCGCCCTGCATCAGCCCGATGATGTGCAGCGGCAGGCCCCATGACACGAGCCCGCTCGCCGAGAAGCTCAGCGCCAGCAGCCAGAATATCGGCCGCCGCTCGCCGAGTGGCACCCTGCCCTGCTCTTCGGCAGGCATGGCGGACGGGCCGGGCTCGGCCAACGGCTTGGCGCGATAGGCCGGGATGGCAAGATGGATCGGCAGCACGATCACGAGCTGGATCGCGGCGAAGACCATCAGGCAGGCGCGCCAGCCATAGTCGGCGCTGAGCCAGGCGGTCAGCGGCCAGAACACGCTGGAGGCAAGGCCCGTCACCAGCATCATCAGTCCGATCACGCGGCGGGTGCGCTCACCCATCAGCTGCGCCACCGTGACGTTGCCGGTGTTGGCGAGCTGCATCGCATGGCCGATGCCGATCACGAACCAGGTCGCAAGATAACTGACCGGCCCCTGCGCCAGCGCCAGCAGCGCCAACCCCAGCCCCGAGATCACGGCGCCCAGCGCCATGGCATGCCGCGTGCCGCGCCGGTCGAGATGGCGCCCGAGCAAGGGCGCGACCGCAGCTCCGATCACCAGCAGGATCGTGATCCCGCCGAAGATGACCGCAGGTCCGAGCTTGAGCTCGCGATCGAGATAGGCCGCCAAGACCGAAGGCGAATAATAGATCGAGCCCCAGCCGATGATCCGCGTCATGGCGAGTCCGCTCAGCAGCAGACTGTACTCGGGAAGGCGGCGCGAAACGGGCAAGGATATGTCCGGCGCGCTGGCACGCGCGCCCCTTGTTATTGATTCGCCCCACGCTAGCGTGAGCTGTGCCCAGCCGGGAGAGCCCGGGACGCACCCGTTGCATGCATCGAAAGCGAGCGATCCTGGTAAGGAACGATCAACCTCCTTGGGCCATTGTGCTTTTCGTCTCGCGGAGTGTTGCGGTGGCGAGCCGAGGGGTCGGCTCATCGCCAGAGCCGGATCCGATCAGGTTGAACCAACCCGGTCGGTGAATCCGTCTCGGAACGAAAGTTGGAGACCGTTTAACCGGCGAGCTTGCAGTGCAGGCGGACTGGAACGGGCTCTGAGCGTAATCAGGAGTTGGGCACGAGATGAAGTCGCGAGAGACCCTTTTGCGTCTCAAACGCTTCCAGGTGGACGAAAAGCGCCGCCGGGTAAGCCAGATTGAGATGATGATCGCGGAATTCAACCGAATGGCTGGAGATCTCGACCGCGAGATCCAGAATGAAGAAACGCGCGCCGGCATCTCCGATCCGGCCCATTTCGCCTATCCGACCTATGCCAAGGCGGCACTTGGGCGTCGCGACAATCTGCGCCAGTCCGCCGACAACCTGCAGGGCCAGCTCGACGAGGCCAAAGGCGAGCTGCAGGAAGCCTTCGAGGACATGAAGAAGGTCGAGATCCTCGACGATCGCGAACGCGCCTCCGAGCGCGCCGCCGAAGCCGCCCGCGATCAGGCGATGATGGACTCGATCGGCCTGCGCTCGCGCGTTTGAAGACGGGCGTCTATTCGATCACCGGATGATGCGGAACGGCGCTGCGCGCCATCGCCCCGTGCAGGCGTGGATCGTCGTCGACCTCGACGCCACGCTTGAATGCCGTGAAGCCCGAACGCTGATAGAACTCGACCGCGCCCTGGTGGTCGAGCGTGCAGGTGTGCACCCAGAATCGGCCGATCGGCCTTGCCCAGGCGCGCTCCAGCGCCCGGTTCATCAGCCAGCGCCCGGCCCCCTTGCCGACGACGCTCTCATCCAGGCCGAAGAAGGCGAGCTCGCCCTCGCCTTCAACCCTGAAGTCGAGCTCGAGCAGTCCGACGTCACGCCCGTCGAAGCGCACCGCAAAGAAGTCGACGGCGGGGTCAGAGAGGATCGCCTGGAGCTCTTCCACCGGCTTGACCAGCCGGCTGAACCACATCCAGCGCTCGCCGAGCAGGCGATAGACCGAAAGATAGCGCGCCACGTCCTCGCGCCCGATCGCCTCCAGCGAGAACCCCTCGACGCTTGGCGGATCGGGCCGTCGCTCCGGCGCTGAGAACATCTCGAGCGAGGTTACGACCGCGGCGATCTTGCCGGCCGGCAGGTCGGTGGTGCCGTTCAGGCTGATGGCGAAGGTTTCGGGCATGGCTTCCGGCGAGGCTGACGGGGCATGATCGGTTGCGCGACTCTCATCACGCGACCGCCCTCCGAACTACTGCCTGGCGCCGATTCCGTCGAGCAGGGTTGCGGTTGCGAGCGCTGCGATCTGCTCGCTGCCGGCGCCGCTGGTGCGGATCCATTCCGGCACCCGATTCAGCCCGCCCAAAAAATACGGCACCAGCAGGCGCAGATCGTGTCCGCCATCGATCTCGCCGCTCGCCACGCCCTTGGCGAACACCTCGTACCAGAGCTGAGCGTATTTTTCCCGCATCTTGCGGCTGCGCCGCCTGATCGCCGGCGGCAAATGTTCGTAGACATGCATGTATTTCTGGTCCTTGCCGACCAGGCTGGCGACATGCATCCCCACCGCGGTCGCGAGCCGCTGCGCGAATGGCGTCTCCTTTGGCATGTCTCGGACAGCCTCCGCCACCCGGGCATAGAGCGTCTCGATCCCCTGATTCAGGATCTCCTCGACGATCTCGTCCTTCGACCTGAAATGGTAATAGAGGCTGCCGGCCTTCATACCGACCAGCGCCGCCACCGCCCGCATCGTGCAGGCGTCATAGCCCTCGCGAACGATGATCTCCGCCGCCGCGTCGAGGATCTCGTCCCGCATTGTCCGTTGCTTTACCGACTCCACCGTACCGGCCAGAGCCGGCCTTCTCGCATTGCGCGCTCTCATCCTGGATCCGCCCGTCCCCGGCATCCCCGACGACCCGCCCCCCAGGTCGCTCATGCGCCCATCCGGAAGCGCATGATTGCCGTCACTACTTTCACTTGCGCGAGGGATCAAGGCGACAACCTTGCCGTTCAGCGTGAAATCTCATAGTCATCGCATGAATATTAAACCAAACGATAGTTCGGATTGACTTGCAGCGATGGTTTCCGGCCGATTTCGGACTCGCCGAAACCACCGTGATCTGCTCGCAATCAGCGGATGTACCTGCGCATAATCGGCCGCCAGCGCGAGATGTGGCAAGGTGTCTCGATGATCGCCCCCGTCGCGTCTCTACCTGTCAGCGCTTGTTGGTTTTCTCATTCCGCTCGTGCTTGCCGGCAGCCAGGCCTTCTGGATCATCGGGCTCATAGGGGGCATGCGGTCCGGTTGGATGAGCCGAGCGCGGATTCGGTCCGGCGCGCCGCTGCTCATGCGCGCCGGACTGACCGGGGCGCGGCGCAGTCACGAAGGCAGCGGGCGTATCGGTCAGGTGGTCGCGGCGTGTGTTCGGCATGACTCTGTCCTCTCTCGCCGAACAACCGCCGCGCACCGCAGGAGTTCCGCGCCTCCAGCTAGTCTACCGCTCCGACGCCGTCGACATGCAGGCTGAAACCACGGGCTGCCGGCTCGCCCAAGCCCGGGCGTAGCGTCATCTCCGGGATGACATAATCACCGAAGTTCTGGCGCCGATATGGAATCGGCCCGGTGGTCTCCAGCGTGCGCATACGCTCGCGCAATTGTCCTGCGACCCGGTCGAAATCTGCCTGCTGGAACCGGTCCACCCTGTAGACGACGAAGGACGGCAGCACGTCATAGCCAGGATAGTGGAGGATGCCGCGATTGATCGGGAACAGCAGATCGTCGATCGGCCCGTTGATGCCGCGGGCTGAGTAATGCTCCTCCCAGCCGCCGGCCGTAACGATCAGCATGGCGCGCTTGCCTGCGAGTGTGCCCTCGCCGAAGCGGTCGCCCCAGCGCCTGTCGCTGTGCTCACCGACGCCATAGGCAAAGCCATAGGCATAGACCCGGTCGACCCAACCCTTGAGGATCGCCGGCATCGTGTACCACCAGAGCGGAAACTGCAGGATCAGCATATCGGCCCAGAGCAGCTTCTCGATCTCGGCCTTGACGTCGCCTGTAAGATTGCCTGCCTCGAAGCTTGTCTTCGAAGCTGCACCGACGCGCAGTTCCTTCTCCTGCGGCCAGTTCGGGAAGTCGGCGCGATCGACATGCGCCTTCCAGCCTTCGGCATAGAGATCGGTGATGCGGACCTCGTGCCCTTGGGCTTCGAGTTCGGCGACGGCGACGTCGCGCAGCGCGCCGTTGAGCGAACGACGCTCGGGATGGGCGAAAACCAGCAGAACCTTCATGGGAGAGCCTTTCCGGATGAGAACCGGCTTCCGAATTAGGCGCTGTCTCAGTTCTACACTATAACGCAGTAATGCATATGATTATGCCGATAAATGGATAGATCTGACATCACACTGGAGCGCATGCGCAGCTTCGTCCGCGTTGCCGAGCGCGGCAGCCTGTCGGCCGTCGCGCGCGAGCTCGACCTCGGTCAATCGACGGTGACGCGACATCTCAACGAGCTGGAGGAGGCACTCGGCGTCCCTCTGCTCAGCCGCACGACCCGGCGCGTGACGCTGACCGACGAGGGCAGCCGCTATTACCAGAACTGCCTCGCCATCCTGCGGCTGGTCGAGCTGGCGGGTGACGAGGTCCGCAGCACCCGCGACGCCCCTGCCGGCACGGTGCGCGTCTCCTGCACCGCCTCTTTCGGCGTCTTGCACATAACGCGGCTGATCTTCGCCTTCCAGGATCGCCATCCCGGGATCGATATCGACCTCAGCCTCAGCGACGAGCGGATCGATCTCGTCCGCGAGGGCGTCGACATCGCCATCCGCCTCGGCCCGCTCGCCGACAGCACCATGAAGCTCAGATCACTCGGCCGATCGCACCGGTTGTTCGTCGCTGCGCCGCACTATCTTGCCCGGCATGGAACACCGGCCTCGCCGGATGATCTCGCCGGGCATCAGGGAATTCGCATGACGAACGTCGCCGGCAGCGCCCTGCTCGCGCTCGAGGGTACCGGCGACAAGCACTACAGCGTCCCCTTCGACGGGCGATTACGGGTCGATCACGGATTGGCTGTGCGCGAGGCACTCCTCGCCGGGCGCGGCATCGCCCCGACCCATCGCTGGCTCGTCGACGATCTGCTGGCGTCTGGCCAGCTGGAGCCGATACTGACCGACTATGCCTTGCCTGCCGTGCCGCTCAGCATGCTGATCGTCCCGGAGCGGGCGCCCGTCGCCCGCGTCCGTTTGCTCATCGATTTCCTGGCTGCAGAGATCGCCGGCATTCCCGGCATCACGCCGGCCTGACCGCCGCTCAGCGCAGCAGGGACTGCCCGGTCATCTCGGCCGGCTGTTCCAGCCCGAGCAGCGCGAGCAAGGTCGGCGCGACATCGGCGAGGCGGCCCTCGGCCAACCCAGTCGCCTGCCCGCCGATCAGCATGACCGGCACTGGGAAGGTCGTATGCGCGGTGTGCGGATTGCCGGTGACCGGATCGACCATCAGCTCGGCATTGCCGTGGTCGGCGGTCACGATCAGCGCCCCGCCCTTGGCCAGGATGGCGTCGGCGATCTGGCCGAGGCTGGTATCGATCGTCTCGACCGCCTTGATCGCCGCCGAGAGCACGCCGGTATGGCCAACCATGTCGGGATTGGCGAAGTTCAGCACGAACAGGTCGTACTGCCCGCTCTCGACCGCGGTGACGACCTTCCCGGTCAGCTCCGGCGCCGACATTTCCGGCTGCAGGTCATAGGTCGCGACCTTCGGCGACGGCGTCATGCTGCGCTCCTCGCCCGCGAACGGCTCCTCGCGCCCGCCATTGAAGAAATAGGTGACGTGCGGGTACTTCTCGGTCTCGGCGAAGCGGATCTGCCTGAGGCCTGCCTGCGACGCCGTCTCGCCGAGCCCATTGGCCAGGCTCTGCGGTGCGAACAGCGCCGGCATGATCGGATCGAGTTCGGAGCTGTAGGAGGTCATCCCGACCGCGCTGACGAGCTTGGGCATGCGCGGGCGCGGGAAACCGCTGAACTCGGCAAAGAGCAGCGGCGCCAGGATTTCGCGGATGCGGTCGGCGCGGAAGTTGAAGCTGAGCAGGCAGTCGCCATCTTCCATGCCGCTGTAGTCGCCGATCACCGCCGGCTTGATGAACTCGTCGCTGACATTGGCGGCATAGGCCGCTTCGATCGCCGAGCCAGCATTCGGCATCCGCTCACCCTCGCCCAGAGCCAGCGCCTTCCAGGCGAGCTCGACGCGCTCCCAACGATTGTCGCGGTCCATCGCGTAGTAGCGGCCGCTCACCGTCGCGATCTTGACCTGCGGCGGCAGCGCCGCCTCCAACGCAGCGACATAGTCCTTCGCCGAGCGTGGCGGCGTATCGCGCCCATCGGTGAAGACGTGGATGAGCGCCGGCACGCCCGCCGCGACGACGAGCTTCGCCAGCGCGACCGCATGATCCTGATGGGCGTGGACGCCGCCGGGCGAGACCAGGCCGAGGATATGGCAGGTACCGCCACTGGCCTTGAGCCTGCCGATCAACCCGCTTGCATCCAGCGCCTGCTTCAGCGTGCCGTCCGTGATCGCCTGGTTGATGCGCGGCAGGTCCTGCATCACGACGCGGCCGGCGCCCAAGTTGAGGTGGCCGACCTCGGAATTGCCCATCTGCCCCTCGGGCAGGCCGACATCGAGCCCGGAGGTGCGCAGGAAGGCATGCGGCGACGACGCCCAGAAGCGGTCGAAATTCGGCGTCTTCGCCAAGAGGACCGCGTTGTTGTCCCTGTCGTCGCGCCAGCCCCAGCCATCGAGGATCATCAGCATGACGGGGCGGCTGGACATTCGCGTATCCTGTGCATCTGCGAACAAGTGCTTGTGCGGATATCATGCTCCACGCGGCCAAGGCGAGCGCTAAGAATAGCGCTGCAGTTCCGCACAGCCCTCATCCTGAGGAGGCCCGCAGGCCGTCTCGAAGGATGCTCCAGCTGGTTCCGGAGCCTCCTGAAGCATCCTTCGAGACGCAGCCTACAGCTGCTCCTCAGGATGAGGGCCGAGTTGAGAAGGGAAGATTGCCATGCCGATCAAGGCCGTCGTCTTCGATGCCTATGGAACCCTGTTCGACGTGCAGTCGGTCGCCGGCGTCACCGACGCCGCCTTCCCCGGCCATGGCGAGACCATCACCCAGATCTGGCGGCTGAAGCAGCTCGAATACACCTGGCTGCGCGCGCTGATGGGCCGCTACGAGGACTTCTGGAGCGTGACGCAGGCCTCTCTCGACTTCACGCTGAAGACGCTCGGGCTCGAAGCCACACCCGATTTCCTCGCCCGCATCGCCGCGGCCTATGACGCGCTGGCGCTCTATCCGGAAGCGCTGGCGGCGCTGCACGGCCTCGCCCCGACGCGCCTCGCCATCTTCTCCAATGGCAGCCCGGCCATGCTGATCAATCTCACCCGGCAGGCCGGCATCGACAAGCTGCTGGAGACCGTGGTCAGCGTCGACGAGATCGGCACCTACAAGCCCGATCCGCGCGGCTATCGCCTGGTCGAGGAGCGGCTCGGCCTGACGCGCGACGAGATCCTGTTCGTCTCCTCCAATGGCTTCGACATCGCCGGCGCCAAGGCCTATGGCATGACGGTTGCGCGCATCGAGCGTGTAACCTCGCAGGCCCTGCGGGACGAACTTGCAGGCGCAGCGACGATCGGGCCGAAGAGCCTGTTCAAAGCGCTGCGCATGCAACCGGAGCAGCTCGGTGCGGGTGCCGATCTCACCATCTCGGCCCTGACCGATCTCGTCCCTTACGTCGCCGCGCGCCGCTGAGCGCTTCCACCGGAGAGCATCGATGATCCGCTTCTACTACCACCCCTCGCCCAACCCGGCGAAGATCGCGCTCTTCCTGGAGGAAGCCGGCCTGCCCTATGAGCTCGTCCCCGTCGACACCCGCAAGGGTGACCAGTTCAAGCCGGACTTCCTTGCCATCAATCCGAACGGCAAGACCCCGGCTCTGACCGATGGCGATGTCAGGATCTTCGACAGCAACGCCATCCTGCTCTATCTCGCCGAGAAAACCGGCCAATTCCTGCCGCCGGATACGCCGCAGATGCGCGGCCAGATGCTGTCATGGCTGATGTTCGTCGCCACCGGCATCGGCCCCTATACTGGCCAGTCCGTGCACTTCTCCCGCATGGCGCCGGAGAAGGTGCCCTACGCGATCAACCGCTACGCCCGCGAGGCCGAGCGGCATTGGAGCCTGCTCGACGATCAGCTCGGCAAGCACCGCTATATGCTCGGCGACGACTACACGCTGATCGACATGGCGGTCTGGGGCTGGGCGACGCGTGCGCAATTCGCGCTCGGCGACGAAGCTTTCGCCAAGATCGCAAACGTCAAGCGCCATCTCGACGAGATCTCGGCCCGGCCGGCGGCGCAGCGCGCCGTGGCGCTCAAGGACAGGTTCACCTGGAAGACCGAGATCGACGAGGAAGCGCGGGAAATCCTCTTCCCGCAGAATGCGTTTCTGAAGGGCTGACCCGGCAGCCGATACCAGGCTCCGTCATTCCGGCCGCAGCGAAGCGGAGTGCCGGAATCCATCGTAGGGAACTGCGCTCTACGATGGATTCCGGAGCTGCGCGGCTTCGCCGCTTGTCCGGAATGACGGCAAGGGTTGGTGAGGCGATAACCTCACACCACCGCGGTCAGGCCGCCATCGACCATCAGCAGATGGCCGCTGACATAGTCGGAGGCTTCCGAGGACAGGAAGATCGCCGCACCCGCCAATTCCTTGGTCTCGCCCCAGCGGCCGACCGGGGCGCGGCTCTTCACCCAGTTCGAGAAGGTCTCGTCGGCGAGCAGAGCCTGGTTCAGCTCGGTCACGAAATAGCCGGGGCCGATCGCGTTGACCTGAATGTTGTGCTTGCCGAGCTCGGCCGCGAGCCCCTGTGTCATCAGGCTGACGGCCCCCTTCGACGCCGTGTAGGGCACGATGCTCGGCCGGCCGAGCTTGCTCATCACCGAGCCAATATTGACGATCTTGCCACGGTTGCGCGGGGCCATGCGCTTGGCCACCGCCTGACTGACATAGAACACCGAGTGCAGGTTGGTCGCCATCAGGAAGTGCCAGTCCTCGGCCGGGAAGTCGACGAAGGCGCCGCGCTTCTGCGTGCCGGCATTGTTGATCAGGATGTCGATCGGCCCGATCTCGGCCTCGACCTTCGCGACGCCGGCCTGGACTGCCTTCTGGTCGGTGACGTCGAAGGCGGCGATCGAAGCCTTGTGGCCGGCTGCCGCAATGGCGCTGCGCGCCTTCTCCAGCTTGCCGGCGTCGCGGCCGTTCAGCACGACATGAGCGCCGGCAGCGGCGAGGCCTTCGGCGATGGCGAGGCCGATGCCCTGGCCGGAGCCGGTGACCAGCGCGATGCGCCCGTCGAGCTTGAACAGATTGAGCGACATCCTATCCTCCCGGTCCGTGGCCCGACTTGCGGCTTGTTAGCGTCTCAAGGGTTGGGTAAGCGGTTTAAAACGATTAGACAATGCCGTGGCCGCATGGCTACCGCTCACAGGAGACTTTCGCCATGCGTGCCGTCGTGATCCATGCCGAGAAGGACCTGCGGGTCGAGGACGCCGCTGTTCCGGAGCTCGGCCCGCTCGACGTCAAGGTCGCGATCAAGGCCGGCGGCATCTGCGGCTCCGACCTGCACTACTATCTCCATGGCGGCTTCGGCACGATCCGGGTGCGCGAGCCGCTGATCCTCGGCCACGAGATCGCCGGCATCGTCGAGGCGGTCGGCGGCGAGGTCAGCCGAGTCAAGCCGGGCGATCTCGTCGCGGTCAATCCGAGCCGGGCCTGCGGCCGCTGCCGCTACTGCCAGGCCGGCCAGCAGCAGCACTGCCTGGACATGCTGTTCTATGGCAGCGCCATGCGCTTCCCTCATGTCCAGGGCGGCTTCCGCGAGGTTCTGGTCATCGAGGAGCGCCAGGCGGTGAAGCTGCCCGGCCATGTCGGCGCGGCCCAGGCCGCCTTCGCCGAGCCGCTCGCCGTCTGCCTGCATGCGGTCAAGCGTGCCGGCGCCCTCCTCGGCAAACGCGTCCTCGTCACTGGCTCCGGCCCGATCGGCGTGCTGACAGTGGTTGCGGCCCGCGCCGCCGGCGCCAGCGAGATCGTCGTCACCGACGTGGTCGACGGCCCGCTGCCGGTCGCCCTCAAGATGGGCGCGACAGCTGCGATCAACGTCATGGCCGAGCCGGAGCGACTGAAGGCCGATTACGGCGCGCAAAAAGGCGCCTTCGACGTGATGTTCGAATGCTCGGGCAACCAGCACGCGCTGACCGGTGCCTTCGACGCGCTGCGCCCCGGCGCGGTCATCGTCCAGATCGGTGTCGGCGGCAATTTCACGATTCCGATGAATGTCGTCGTCGCCAAGGAATTCGACCTGCGCGGCTCGTTCCGCTTCCACGAGGAGTTCGACTGGGCGGTCGAGTTGATCTCGTCGGGCCGCATCGACCTCTCGCCGCTGCTCACCGCCTCGATCCCGATCGAGCGCGCCGTCGAGGCCTTCGAGCTCGCCGCCGACAAGTCAAAGGCGATGAAGGTGCAGCTGGTTTTCGGTTGAAGAACCACGTCGTGCTCGGGCTTGACCCGAGCATCTCAGGCAGCATGAGGCTCTCTTGATGCCTTCTCGTCCTGAGATTCTCGGGTCTGCGCTTCGCTGCGCCCGAGAATGACGCCCAATCTCAGACTACCCGCCGCAACATCGCCCCCGATTGCGGCTCGTCGATCGCGACGCCGTCGCGGCCATTGCGCTTGACCTGATAGAGCGCCGCATCGGCGCGCGCGGCGGCATCGGTCAGGCTGTCCTCAGGCCGAGCCATGGCGGCGCCGAGGCTCGCCGTCATCGGCACTGCCCGGCCATCGCTGAGCGCGACCGGCGCCTCGCGCAGCAGCGTCGCGATCTTGCTCGCGGTCGTCGCAAGCGACTCCGCCGAGCAATCGCTGATCAGCAGGATGAACTCGTCGCCACCCCAGCGGGCGCAGGCGTCGTAGCTGCGCAAGGTCGAGAGCATCCGTCGGACGCAGGCGATCAGCACCTCGTCGCCGGCATGGTGGCCGTAGTCGTCATTGACCAGCTTGAAGCGGTCGAGATCGACGATGACGAGGCCGCAGGCCTTGCCATCGCGCCGGGCGCGGTTCTGCTCGCGCGCGAAGACCTCCTCGAAGCCGCGGCGGTTGAGCACCGAGGTCAGCGGGTCGTGCTGCGCCAGCTGTTCGAGCTTCTGCGTGCGCTCGGCGACCATCGCCTCGAGCCGGCCGGTATTGTCGCCGACGGCCTGGGCCATCTCGTTGAAGGCGCGCGACAGCCGGGCGATCTCGTCGTTGCCGTCCTCCTTCGCCACGGCGGTGAAGTCGCCGGCGCGGACTCTGGTGACGCCTTGCTCGACCCAGGCCAGCCGGTCGAGCACCTTGCGTTTGAATAGGAAGGTCATCAGCCCAGCGGCCACGATGACGATCGCCACCATCAACCCGGCGATCGGCGCGAACAGCTTGCGGTCGATGATGGCGTCGACATCCATCACCGTGACGTTGAACCAGCCGAGCCGGTCGAGGAAGCCGACGCCGACCAGGACCTCGTGCCCGTCCATCCGCATGAAGCGGGACAGGACCAGCGCCTCGCCCTTGGCGACGCGCTGCATCATGTCGGCGAGGGCCTTGCGGTCGCCCTCCTCGTCGAGCAGCCGGAAGATCGTCTTCTTGGCCGCCGCGTCCTTGGTCAGGCTGTGGAAGTCGACGACGCGCGGATCGCGATGCGCCTGCACCGCGCCTTGCAGATCGACAAACATGCTCTGCACCCCGGTCTGCGGGAATTCGACGACCTCCTTGATGAACTGGGTCAGGTCGACGCCGGTGCCGATCAGGCCGAGGACCTTGCCGTCCTTCTGGATGATGCAGTTGATCCAGACCTTGGTGACGGAGAGCACCTCGTCGCGGTTGACGTTGAGATGGCAGCCCGTGCCGAGCGCGCGCGTCTTGAAGTACCAGATGTCCTGCGGAGCATTCGGCGAGACGGTGTAACGCAGCCGATTGGGCTCGTAAGCATTGTCCTTGTCGTTGAAATAGTAGTTGCCGCTCTTGTCGACGACGGCAAAATAGCTGCGGTCGGTGAAGGACAGGCGGTAATGCTCGAGCTCGGCGAGGCCGCGCCTGGCCTTCTCCGGATCGGTCTCGTCCTGCGCCCATTCGACGATCACCGGCGCGCGCGCCACCGTCTCGGCCAGCGAGACCTCGCGCATCAGCGCTTCGAGCCCACGATAGCGGTCGAACAGGATCTGCTTCTCGGCGAAGAGCGTGCCGAGCTTCACCACCGTGCCGTTGACCATCCAGAGGAAGATGCCGGAGGCCGGCACCGCGATCGCAACCAGCGTCGCCAGGACGAGCATGAGCACACGCGCCTTCAGGCCCGAATTGGTCCAGGCGGTCAGCAAACCCATCGCGTCGGCATCTCCCGCGCCTTCCGACATGTTCGGAATCGCACGGGCCCATGGTGGCCGCGATATGGTTTACACTTCGTTGACGAATGTGGCCGGGCTAGAGCGTCATTCCGGGGCAGGCCATAGGCCTGAGCCCGGAAGCCATGAACACGCCCTCACCGTCATGGTCGGCCTTGTGCCGACCATCCACGCCTTCACTGATCGAAAGTGGTGTTCAAGACGTGGATGCTCGCCACAAGGGCGAGCATGACGAACTGGGGTAACGCCGTAGTCATGGGTTCCGGGCTCGTTGCTGCGCAGCGCCCCGGAACAACGACGAAACGGGCTAGAACAGCCCCTCGATCTGGCCGTGCGCGTCGATGTAGATGCGCTCGGCAGCAGGCTGGCGCGGCAGGCCGGGCATGGTCATGATGTCCCCGCAGATCGCGACGACGAAGCCTGCGCCGGCCGAGAGCCTGAGCTCACGCACCGGCACGATATGGCCCGAGGGCGCGCCGCGCAGGGTCGGGTCGGCCGAGAAGGAATATTGCGTCTTCGCCACACAGATCGGCAGGTTGCCATAGCCGGCCGCTTCGAGCTCGGCGATGCGGGCCGTCACCTTGGCGTCCATCGAGACGCCGGCGGCACCATAAATCTCGTGCGCGATCGTCTCGAGCTTCTGGCGCAGCGGCATCGCGTCCGGATAGAGCGGCGCGAAATCGGCCTCGCCGCTTTCCGTCAGCTCCGCGACTTTGGTCGCGAGTTCGGCGGTGCCCGCCCCTCCTTCAGCCCAATGCCGGCAGATCACCGCCTCGACGCCGAGATGGTTGCGGCAGAAATTCTGAATCAGTGCGTGCTCGGCCGGCGTATCGCTGGTGAAGTGGTTGATCGCGACGATCGCCGGCACGCCGAACTTTCTGACGTTCTCGACATGGCGGGCGAGGTTGGACAGGCCCGCCTCCAGCGCCTTGAGGTTCTCGGTGCCGAGCAGGTCGCGCGCAACGCCGCCATGCATCTTGAGAGCCCGCACGGTCGCGACCACCACCGCGACATCCGGCTTCAGGCCCGCCTTGCGGCACTTGATGTCGAAGAACTTCTCAGCCCCGAGATCGGCGCCGAAACCGGCCTCGGTCACGACATAATCGGCGAGCTTCAGCGCGGCGCGCGTCGCGATCACCGAATTGCAGCCATGGGCGATGTTGGCGAAGGGGCCGCCATGGACGAAGGCAGGCGTGCCCTCCAGCGTCTGCACCAGGTTCGGCATCAGCGCATCGCGCAAAAGCACGGTCATCGCGCCCTGGGCGTTGAGCTCCGCGGCCGTGACCGGGCGCTTGCTGCGGGTGCGGCCGATGACGATGCGCCCGAGCCGCTCCTCCAGATCGGCAAGATCATTGGCGAGGCAGAAGATCGCCATCACCTCGGAGGCGACGGTGATGTCGAAGCCGTCCTCGCGCGGGAAGCCGTTCATCGCGCCGCCGAGCGAGGAGACGATCGAGCGCAGCGCCCGGTCGTTCATGTCGACCACCCGGCGCCAGGCGATATGGCGTTCGTCGAGGTCGAGCCCGTTGCCCCAGTAGACGTGGTTGTCGAGCATCGCCGCCAGCAGATTGTGCGCGCTGGTGATGGCGTGGAAATCGCCGGTGAAGTGCAGGTTGATCTGCTCCATCGGCACGACCTGGGCATAGCCGCCGCCGGCCGCCCCGCCCTTCTGGCCGAAGCAGGGACCGAGCGAGGGCTCGCGCAGCGCGATCATGGTGCGCTTGCCGAGGCGCTTCAGCCCGTCGCCGAGGCCGACCGTCGTCGTGGTCTTGCCCTCGCCAGCCGGCGTCGGACTGATCGCGGTGACGAGGATGAGCTTGCCGTCGGGCCTCTCGGCGAGATCCGGGATCGCGTCGGTTTCGATCTTGGCGATGTATTTGCCAAAAGGGTGCAGCGCCGCCTCTGGGATGCCGGCTTCCTCGGCGACGGTGCCGATCGGCTTAAGCGTCGCCGCGCGGGCGATCTCGATATCGGTCGACATGCCGTCCCTCAGAGCCTGCTTAAACGGGACGCCTCGCCCCCCCGCGGGCGCGACTATTGCCGAAAAACGCGACCGGTCGCCAGCGCGCCGGCACATGGATGCAATGTGCCCACAGGAGACTTCCCAGCCTCAGCCACCATCACAGTTCGGCGAGGCGTCGCCTTCGCCCGAAATCGGACATGGCTCCTGTGGCAAGAATGGCGGCGCCGCAGGCGTGAGGAGGGAAACCATGTCAGACGCTCCAAGCCGCCGTGACCTGCTCGCGCGCCTCTCGGCCGCAGGCTTCGCAGGCCTCACCCTCCCCGCCGATGCATTCGCACAAAGCGTCAACCTGCCGGCGACCCCAGCCTGCGAGGGACACGCCACCGCGACGCCACGCCAGACCGAAGGCCCGTTCTTCACCCCGTCCTCTCCCCAGCGCGCCGATCTGCGGGCCGACGGCACTGGCACCTTACTGGTGCTGAGCGGCTTCGTGCTGACGCGGCAATGCCGGCCGGTACCCAGCGCCCTGCTCGACTTCTGGCATGCCGATGCCGGCGGCCAGTACGACAATCGCGGCTTCCGCTTCCGCGGCCATCTCTTCGCCGACCAGCAGGGTCGCTACCAGTTCATCACCCGCGCGCCGGGGCTCTACACCGGCCGCACGCGCCATCTCCATGTGAAGGTGCGTGCCGGCACGCAGAGCCCGGTGCTGACTACACAGCTCTATTTTCCCGACGAGCCCGGCAATCGCCGCGACGGCCTGTTCGACCAAAAGCTGCTGATGAGCCTGCGCCCGGCCGACGGCGGCCAGCTCGGCCGCTTCGACTTCGTGCTGGCAGGATAAGCGCTACAGCCGCGCTTGCGGGTCGGGATGGCCGTCGATGCGCATCTGGAACAGGAAATAGGTCGGCGAGCAGAAGCCGTAATCCTTCACCGTCGTGGTCGCACCGGGCACGTCGTCCGGAATCGCCTGGCACATGTAGTCCTCGCGGCAGAAGCTCGTCGCGCTGCAGGTGCCGCGGTTGCCGCGCGTCACCGCCTTCGACAGGCACTCGTCGAAGCGGTTGGTCGCAACGCAATCGTCGAAGGCCTTGCCGCCCGCGAGCCCGCAAATCTCGTCCGGCACCTTGCCATTGGCGAAACCGGCGAAGACACGATCGGCCGGCGTGCACTGGCGATAGGCCATTCCGGCCGGAACGCCGATCTTGGCCGGCCGGCAATTGAAGGCGGTCTGCGAGAAGCCCGTGGCGAACGCGCCGAACTGCCCGGTCTTGCGATAGCGGTCGAGATAAGGCTTGCCGACGGCGGTGCTGATCGCGCCGGTCAAGCAGGGCTGGCCCGAGAAGTTGCGGGCTTCGTCGAGCCTGATGCACTGGCCGAACTCGATCCCGACCGCCTTGCTCTCGACCAGCGGCTTGCAGACCGAGCCTGCTGCACAGGCCCAACCCTCGCCGAAGGCTTGGGCGCTCTCGCCCGTCAGGCAAGGCATGGTCAGCGCGGCCGGATTATAGGCGAAGGGCCGCCCCGCCTGCCAGTTCGCCGGCGGCGCGAAGGACGGCGGGCGATAGCGCTCCGGCTCCGTACCGGTTGCGACGGCTGCGGCATAGGCCGCGCGCCGAAAACCCTCCGCGTAGAGATGCGGCGAGATGCCGGTCTTGATCCGGTTCAGCGCCGAGGTCGCGCCGTCGTCGAGCCCGAACATGTGGAAACCGGCGGTGGCGCCGGCCTGATGGCAGCCCATGCAGGAGCCATTGTCGAGCCGCTCCAACAGCGCTTTCTCGTTGCGCACCAGTCGGGTCGCGCCGAAATCGAGCCCGGTCAGCGCGGTAGCCGGCACGGCCTCGATGAAGGGGTGGTTCGCCTGCCGGGCGCTGCCGAAAGTCGAATAGGAGACCGCCTTCGTCGCCAGGAAGCGCTCGGGCAGCTGATAGACGCCCCGGTCGATCGCCGGGAGATTGCTTCTGACGTAATCGATCAGCTCCTGCCGCAGCGCCGCATCCGACTTCAGCCGGGCCACATCAGGCGTGTTCTCCAGCGGCTTCGGCTTGAGTACGAAACCACCTCCACCTTTGGACGCCGCAAAGACGCGCTGCAGATAGGCGGCCTGCCCGCCGAACTCGGTCTCCATGCCGGATGGGAAGCGCACGATCTGGGCGTTGACCTCGACCTGCTTGAGGCTGATCCGCTCCTTCGCCAGCGGTCCCTCGGCGAGCTGTCGCGCCAGCATCGCCGGGTCGTCGCCGGGCGCGATCAGCCAGGCTTGCGCGGCCTCGCGGCAGGAGCCGCCCTCGCCCGCCCTGACGCTGAAGACCGCATTCAGCGTGAACGGCAAACGCGAGGCCAGCCGGCGCTTCAGCCTCGCATCGTCGAAGGCATAGGCGAGCCGGTAGATCAGGCGCACCTCGCCACAGCCGGCCTCGCCGGACAACGCTGCAAAGTCCTGCCGGTCGAGCCGGTTGACCACCGCGGTCAGCTGGAACCGCGCGATCGGCGAGCGCAGCCAGCGCAGGTCGATGACCCGGCCGACATTGCCGTCGGTGACCTCGTAGAGCTTGCGGCCATTGGCCAGCATCTCGGCGCGCAGCGCGCTGACGTCCTCGCCCACATGGCTGGCGATCGTGCGGAAGGCAACGCTATCTCGAGCCAGTGCGGCAGTGCTGTCGCCCCTGCCGGCGCCGAGCACATCAGCCAGCGCATAGCCTGTCGTTTCGAGGCGGCGCAGCGTCGCGACATCCTGGACATCGAGCAGCGGTTCGGCCGCAACGACGGCCGTGCTGGCGAGCGAAAGCAGCATCGCCAGACCAGGCGTCCGCCAACCTGCGCCCCGCATGGTGTTGCCCCCAGCCGATTCGCACCGCGGCGGGCGCGCTGCGGCAAAGGATAGCGTGACGCCGGCCGGCGTCCAGCCGGGTCAGCGTGCGGCTAGCCGCCCACTCGCTCGCGCGCCTGGTCGAGGAAGCCGCGCACGGCGGGGTCCTCGGTCAGGCCGATAGCCCGGGTATAGGCTTGTTTGGCCGCAGCAGCTTCACCCACCCGAACGAGCAGATGCGCCTTCAGCGCCCAATAGGGTTGGTACCCAGCGGTTTGCGCTTCCGGCAGCTCCGCCAGCAGCGCAAGACCACGCTGCGGCCCGAAGGCCTCGGCGAAAGCGGCGGCGCGGCCGGTCAGCGCCCCAAGGCTCGGTGCAAGCTGCGCCAGCCCTTCATAGAGTTGCGCCAGCACATGCCAGTTGGTGCGCCCGTCGTGAGCCCGCTGGGCATGGACGGACTGGATCGCCGCCTCGAGCTGAAAGGGGCCGAGGCTCCCCGATCGCGAAGCCTCGGCCAGTTCGCGCTCGGCCTCGGCGATCAGCTCGCGCGACCAGAGCCGGGTATCCTGATCGGACAGCGCCACGAATGCCCCACCGGCATCGCGCCTCGCCGCGCGGCGCGCCTCGCAATGCAGCAGGAGCGCGAGCAGGCCGCGTGCCTCGGGCGCGCGCGGCAGCAGGCTCGCGACCAGTCGCGCCAGGAAGATCGCCTCTTCGGTGAGACCCCGGCGCTTGGGATCAGCACCAGCGACATCCTCCCAGCCGCTGCCATAGGAGGCGTAGATCGCCTGCAGCACGCAATGCAGCCGGCCTGGCAACTCCGCCTGCTCCGGCACTGTGAAGGCAAGGCCGGCGTCGCGGATTTTCGCCTTGGCGCGAACCAGCCGCTGGCCGAGCGTTGCCGGCGAGGTCAGGAAAGCGGCGGCGATGCGCCCCGCATCGAGGCCGAGCACGATCTGCAGCATCAGCGCCGGCCGCACCGCTGCGTCGATCGCCGGATGGGCGCAGACGAAAAGCAGCTTCAGGCGCTCGTCCGGAAAGAGGCTGGCATCTGCAGCCTCGTCCGCTTCGGCCAGCAGCGCGAGCGTCGGCGCCGCATCGCTGCGCACCCGGCCACGGCGGACACCGTCGATCAGGGTGTTGCGGGCACTAGCGAGCAACCAGGCCTCCGGCCGCGTCGGCACCCCCGACACCGGCCAATGCTCCAGGGCGGATCGGAACGCGTCGGCAAGGGCATCCTCGACCGCAGCAAGATCGCGCCATTGCTGCGCCAACGTGGCGACGAGCCGCCCATAGGAATTGCGGGCGGCCTGTTCGGCCGCCGCCCGCGCTTCATCCGGTCGCCTCTCAGGCAAATTCGGCCGTCTCAGGCACGATCAGGATCGGCCTGATCTCGACCGAGCCCTGGCTCGCCGCCGGGCTGCGCGCCGCCCAGTCGAGAGCAGCGTCGATATCGTCGACCTCCAGCACGTAATAGCCGCCGAGCTGTTCCTTGGTGTCGGGATAGGGTCCGTCCTGCACCTGCCGCCGGCCATCGCGGACACGCACCGTCGTCGCCGTCTGGGGCGGCTGCAGCCCACGGCCGCCGACGATGACCCCCGCCTGAGTGAGCGCGCCGATATAGGCCTTCCACGCGCCGTAGTAGGCCTGCGCCTTCTCGGGATCGTTGCGCGGATGCTCGCCTTCGGAAGGCTCGCGGAAGATCAGCATGTACTGCATGGCATGGCTCCTCGCGGCTCGCGGCCGCTGCGGGAGGAAGGACCGATTTCCCTCTTCCGCCACCTCGACGCGCGGCGAGCCGCGATTTCGACAGGAGCGGCGAAAAATTCTCAAGCCGAAGTTCGCTTGTCATGCAGCGCGCGCGCTTTCCGCGCCAGTGCCTCGAACTCCGCCCGCATCTCCTCGAGCTTGTCCTCGTCGAGTTCTTCCAGATCGAGCAGTTCCTCGCGCGCCCCTTCGATCTTGTTGATCAGCTCGTCGAGCTTGATCTGCATAGCCGCAGTGTCGCGATTCTGGCTGTTCTGGATGATGAACACCATCAGGAAGGTGACGATCGTCGTCGAGGTGTTGATCGCCAGCTGCCAGGTGTCGTCGAAGCCGAAGAACGGTCCTGACACCGCCCAGACGACGATCACCGAGAGCGCGACGAAGAAAGCCTGCGGCTTGCCGGCCCAGTGCGAGACGACGTGCGACAAACGGGTGAAGAAGGAGCGGCTGCCCCCCGCCGCGATCTTGATGGCCATGGCTGCCCTCCCGGTAGGCCTGCACCGATCAACACCGATCGCGTGCAGGCGTTCCCAAAGGGCGAGAGACGCTGCGTCAGTAGACGACCACGGAGCGGATCGACTTGCCCTCATGCATCAGATCGAAGCCGTGATTGATCTCGTCGAGCGAGAGCTTGTGGGTGATCAGATCGTCGATGTTGATCTTCCCCTCCATGTACCAGTCGACGATCTTCGGCACGTCGGTGCGGCCCCTCGCACCGCCGAAGGCGGTGCCCTTCCAGACCCGGCCGGTGACCAGCTGGAACGGCCGGGTCGCAATCTCCTTGCCGGCCTCGGCGACGCCGATGATGATCGATTCGCCCCAGCCGCGATGGCAGCATTCCAGTGCCTGGCGCATCACATTGGTGTTGCCGGTCGCGTCGAAGGAGAAGTCGGCGCCGCCGCCGGTCAGGTCGACGATCGCCTGCACCACCTTGTCGTTGCCGACTTCTGTCGGGTTGATGAAGTCGGTCATGCCGAACTTCTTCGCCATCTCCTGCTTGCCCGGGTTGATGTCGACGCCGATGATCTTGTCGGCGCCGACCATGCGGGCGCCCTGGATGACGTTGAGGCCGATCCCGCCGAGGCCAAAGACCACGACGTTCGCGCCGGGCCAGACCTTGGCGGTGTAGATCACCGCGCCGATACCGGTGGTCACGCCGCAGCCGATGTAGCAGATCTTGTCGAAGGGCGCGTCCTCGCGGACCTTGGCCAGCGCGATCTCGGGCAGCACGGTGAAGTTCGCGAAGGTCGAGCAGCCCATGTAGTGGAAGACCTCTCCGCCATCGCAGGAGAACCGCGAGGTGCCGTCCGGCATCAGCCCCTGCCCCTGCGTGGCGCGGATCGAGGTGCAGAGGTTGGTGCGGCGCGACAGGCAGGATTTACAGCTGCGGCATTCAGGCGTGTAGAGCGGGATGACGTGATCGCCGGCTTTAAGCGTCGTGACACCCGCGCCGACCTCGCGCACGATGCCGGCGCCCTCATGGCCAAGGATCGCCGGGAACTTGCCCTCTGAATCCAGTCCCGACAGCGTATAGGCGTCGGTATGGCAGATACCGGTCGCCATCACCTCGACCAGCACCTCGCCGGCCTTCGGCCCGCCAATCTCGATGGTCTCGATTGTCAGCGGCTTGCCGGCCTCCCAGGCCACGGCGGCACGTGTCTTCATCGGGCGTTTCCTTGTGATGGTATCGCGGGGATCATCTGAGATAGGTGCGAACGACGCGCATGGTTCGCGCGATCTCATCCGGCTGCGGCGCGCCTGCCGGGAAACCCGCCAGCATCGTCTCGCGCAGATGGCTTTCCAGCACCTCCGCCATCAGCCCGGTCGCGGCGCCGCGCAAAGCCGAGAGCTGCTGCAGCAGCGCGCCGCAGTCCTCGCCGCGCTCGACGGCGAGAATCAGGGCATCGGCCTGCCCGCGAATGCGGCGCAGCCGCGTGACCGCGCGCTTCTTTTCTTCAGGGGTATGCGGCATGCGCTTGATACTGGGGTAGAGTATTACTCTCCCAGATTTAGGGCGCCGCCGCGTAGGATGTCAACGCGCCGCCCCAGGGCAACCTAGAACGTCCAGCCGATATCGACCTGAACGAGGTGGCGGCTGAAATTGGTCAGGTCGAGCGGGCCGTGGCGGCCGCGCTCATGGCCGGTGACCTGGACATTGTAGGCGACGGATAGCGCCAGCCGTTCGGTCGCCTGCCAATAGACGCCGGGACCGACGAAGGTGGCGTGGCCGGCATGGTTGCCGAAGCCGAGCGAATTCTGCTGGCGCAGGTGCCGAACCTCGCCGCTGAGAAAGACGCCGTCGACGACCTGCCAGGCCAGGGCCGCGCCGGCGGCGAAGGTCGAGGCCCGTGCGAACGGCTCGGTCCCGTTCCAGACCATGTTGTGCGAGACGTTGACGGCGGCGTAGAGCGTCTCCGAGATCAGGACGCGGTCGGCCAGCAGCCTGAAGCCGGTATTGTAGCTGTCGAAGCGGCCCGTCTGCTTATCGTCATTGCGTTCCGCGCCGACATCCATGCCGAAGGTCAGGCCGAAACCGTGATGGCTGTGATTGAGCAGGCGGTAGCGCATTTCCAGGCCGGCGCCATGGCTCCTGTCCTTGAGCCTGTCGCGGGCTATGACGGAGCGCGTCGTGCCGCCGAACAGCGACGCGCCGATCTCGAGGCAGGGCAGGATACCGTAGGAGCCTGTCAACGTGGCGCCGCGGCTGAGCGAGCGCCCCTCGCGGACACCGGCATTGCCGCCCAGCGTCAGGCCAAGGCTGCCGCCGCCGAGGTCGGCGATGCCCGAGCTGTCGGTGAAGCCGAAGGCGTCGGTCGGCGCGTCGTCGGAACTATCGCAGACCGAAGCGGCGCCAGGTCGCGGCTCTGCCTCGGTCGCCGAGACGGGAGCGCCCCAACTCGGTGCGATCACGGCAAAGGCAACGGCCGACCGTGCCAAAAGGCTCAGTGTCATATGCAAAATCCCCCCGGCTTGCTGCCGCCAGCGAAGCAGGAGTGGCTTAAGTGCTCATGAACAGGTTGGGCGGGGCCGGTCGATCTTTGGCGCCGAGCTTAACCCAAGGTAATTTCGGCCGTCTGTTTTGAAGCTATCCGCTCGGTGTCGCGGCCTGACGCAGCCCGGTGTCTCGGCAAAAGCACCGGTTGAAGATTGGAGCGGAGCACAGCTTCCTCATGCCCACCGACACACGGGGACGCTCAAAACCAACGACGCGGTCTTCCGACCGCGCCGCCAAAATCGTCCAAGGCTGGTAAGCCGTTCAGTACTTGCGCACGACCGGAGCCGGCGCGTAGGTGACAGGGCGTTCGACCGGGCCGCAGCAATCGGGGTCGCCGAAGTTCCAGCGCATGCCGATGCGGAAATCGTGGCTATCGATATCCTTGACCTTCAGCGGCGAGTAGGTCTCGTTCAGGAAGGCGTTGCGGATACGACCCGAATGGGCGTCGCCGAGATTGAGGTAGCGGTAGCCCACTTCCAGCGTGAGGTTCTTGTTCACCTCATAGCCGACGCCGGCCATCAGCGCCCAGGCCATACCCGACTTGTCGCCATTGCCTGCCGTACCCAGTGTGCCGGCGCCGGTGAACTGCAGGCCCTGGTCGGTCAGGCCGCTGATGCGGTTGGTCGCATAGCCGATACCGGCGCCGATATAGGGCGTCAGGCAGTTCCAGGTGCCGAGATCGACATAGGCGTTGAACAGGGCGACGATCGAAGAGAGGTTACCCTTGTATGTGTTGGTCTGATTGCCGCCGATGAAGGGGTTGAACACCACGTCGGTGGCGCCGATCGTGGCTCCGCCGCGATATTCCAGCGTGCCGTCGACGCGGAACCAGTTGTTGAAGCGATAGCCGATGCCCGCCCCGGCGAAGTAGGAGTTGGACCTGTCCTCCTTGGTGACGAAGCTCCCGCCGAACTCGGTGATCTCCGCTTGGCTGTAGTTGCCGTAATTCGTGACGCCGACGCCGATATCGCCGCGCAGATAGATGCCCGAGCTGATCGTGCCGCGCAGTTCCGGCGGCGGAGGGGGCGCAAGCGGGGCAACCGGAAAGTCTGCGGCCCGGGCGATGGCGGACGCGCTCACGGCCATGGCGCCTGCAAGCGCAAGGGTTTTCAGGCTGCGCATGGCAGGCCCCTTCGAGTTTGCGTGCAGCTGGACTCGAGCGCACGCGAGTTACCGATGGGGAAACCTTGCCACGGATTTCTTAAACGAGACTTAACCCTAAAAAACAACCCTACCGACCGGTAAACGGCGCTTTGCGGGCCTGGAGAACGCGAAGGCGCCCGCTCAGGCGGCCGCCTTCGTCACCGCCTCGACCACATCGTCGACAGCGCGCATGACGAGATCGCGGTCGTCGCCCTCGGCCATGACCCGGATCACCGGCTCGGTGCCCGAAGGACGGATCACCAGGCGCCCACCTTCGCCCAGCATCAGCTCGGCCGCCTTGATCGCGCTGACGACGGGCTTTTCCTCCAGTGGGCGGCCCTGCTTGTAGCGGACGTTCTTGAGAATCTGCGGCAGCGGCTCGAAGCAATGGCAGACCTCGGAGACCGGCTTCTCCTGCCGCTTGACCACGGCGAGCAATTGCAGCGCCGCGACCAGCCCGTCGCCGGTCGTGCCATAGTCGGAAAGGATGATGTGGCCGGACTGCTCGCCGCCGAGATTGAAGCCGTTGGCGCGCATATGCTCCAGCACATAGCGGTCACCGACCGCGGTGCGGGCAAGAGACAGGCCGAGGCCCGCCAGATAGCGCTCGAGCCCGAGATTGGACATCACGGTGGCGACGATGCCAGGGGCGGAAAGACGCCCGTCCTCCTGCCAGCTGCGCGCGATCACGCCCATCAGCTGGTCGCCATCGACGACCTGGCCCTGCTCGTCGACGATCAGGACGCGATCGGCGTCGCCGTCGAGCGCGATGCCGAGATCGGCGCGCAATTCACGCACCTTGTTCGACAGCGCCTGCGGCTTGGTCGAGCCGACATCCTTGTTGATGTTGAATCCATCAGGCTCGTCGCCGATGGTGATGACCTCGGCGCCGAGTTCCCAGAGCGCCTCGGGCGCGACCTTGTAAGCGGCGCCGTTGGCGCAATCGAGCACGATGCGCAGGCCGTCCAGGCCAAGATTGCGCGGCAGGGTCCGCTTGGCGAACTCGATATAGCGCGCATGGGCGCTCTCGACGCGCTTGGCCCGGCCGAGCATCGCCGAGGGCGAGAGCTGCTTGCCGAGATCGGAATCGATCAGCCGGGTGATCTCCGCCTCGACCTCGTCGTTGAGCTTGTAGCCGTCCGGTCCGAACAGCTTGATGCCGTTGTCTTCATAAGGGTTGTGCGAGGCCGAGATCATCACGCCGAGATCGGCGCGCATCGAGCGGGTCAGCATCGCCACCGCCGGCGTCGGCATCGGGCCGAGCAGCAGCACGTCCATCCCGACCGAGGTGAAGCCCGCTACCAAGGCGTATTCGATCATATAGCCCGAGAGCCGGGTATCCTTGCCGATCACCACGCGGTGGCGATGGTCGCCACGGCGGAAGGCGATGCCCGTCGCCTGGCCGACACGCATGGCGAGGTCCGGCGTGATGACGCCGTTGGCGCGCCCACGAATGCCATCGGTACCGAAGTATTTGCGTGTCATGGTCGTCCCCGGAGCCTTGCCCGGCTCATTGCTTTTGCAGCTCATACAGGCGTTTTGCCCGCTCAGCTTCTCACAAATTGTGTCGGATCGTATCCGTCAAGCACCGCCCATCCCCCCCTTGGCGTGAATTACGGGGACGAGCATGACAAAGGGCGGCCCGAGGCCGCCCTTTGATCGTCTTCTGCAGTCTTGTGCCCGCTCAGGCCTGCGGCTGCGGCTGTGGCTCCAGCCCGGCATCGGGCTCGTCGCGCTTGCGGCCCTTGCCGGCGCTCGGCACAGCCGAGCCGCGCGGAGCATGCGGCGCGTCGTCGGCATCGCGCGACGGGCGCTTGCCCGCGATCAGGTCGCGGATCTCGTCGCCGGTCAGCGTCTCGAACTCGAGCAGCGCCTCGGCCACCGCGACGAACTCGTCATGGTGCTTGCTGAGGATTTCCTTGGCGTCGACATAGCCCTGGTTGACCAGCCGACGCACCTCGCTGTCGATCTTCTGCGCCGTCGCCTCCGACAGGCTCTGCGTACGGCCCATCGACATGCCCAGGAAGACTTCCTCCTGGTTGTCGCCATAGGCGACCAGGCCGAGCTCGTCGGAATAGCCCATCTGCGTCACCATGGCCTTGGCCATCTTGGTGGCTTGCTGGATGTCGCCGGTGGCGCCGGAGGTGATGTTCTCCTTGCCGAAGGTGATCTCCTCCGCGACGCGTCCGCCCATGGCCACCGCGAGCTGCGAGGTGAACTCCTTGAACTTCATCGAGTAGCGGTCGCCCTCCGGCAAGAACTTGACCATGCCGAGCGCGCGACCACGCGGAATGATCGTCGCCTTGTGCACCGGGATGCCGGCCGGGACGTAGAGCCCGACGATAGCGTGGCCAGCCTCGTGATAGGCGGTCAGCTTCTTCTCTTCCTCGGACATCGCCATCGATTTGCGCTCGGCGCCCATCATGACCTTGTCCTTGGCGTCCTCGAATTCGGCATGCGTAACCATGCGCTTGCCACGACGTGCGGCGAGCAGGGCGCCCTCGTTGACGAGGTTCATCAGGTCGGCGCCGGAGAATCCGGGCGTGCCGCGGGCCAGCACCTTGAGGTCGACATCGGGAGCCAGCGGGACCTTGCGCACATGCACGCGCAGGATCTTCTCGCGCCCGGCAACGTCCGGGTTCGGCACGACGATCTGGCGGTCGAAGCGGCCGGGACGCAGCAGCGCCGGGTCGAGCACGTCGGGCCGGTTGGTCGCGGCGATGATGATCACGCCCTCATTCGGCTCGAAGCCGTCCATCTCGACCAGCAACTGGTTCAGCGTCTGCTCGCGCTCGTCATTGCCACCGCCGAGGCCGGCGCCGCGATGACGGCCGACTGCGTCGATCTCGTCGATGAAGATGATGCAAGGCGCGTTCTTCTTGGCCTGCTCGAACATGTCGCGGACGCGGGATGCGCCGACGCCGACGAACATCTCGACGAAGTCCGAGCCCGAAATCGTGAAGAACGGCACGTTCGCCTCGCCGGCGACGGCGCGCGCGGTCAAGGTCTTGCCGGTGCCGGGAGGGCCGACCAGCAGCACGCCGCGCGGGATGCGGCCGCCGAGGCGCTGGAACTTCTGCGGATCGCGCAGGAACTCGACGATCTCCTGCAGGTCTTCCTTGGCCTCGTCGATGCCGGCGACGTCCTCGAAGGTGACGCGGCCATGCGCCTCGGTGAGGAGCTTCGCCTTGGACTTGCCGAAGCCCATCGCCCGGCCCGCACCGTTTTGCATCTGGCGGGACATGAAAATCCACAGGCCGATGAAGATCACGAAGGGCAGCGAGTTGACGAGCAGTGCCATGAACCAGGGCGTGCCCTCGGAGGGAGCGCGGGCCGAGACCTGCACGCCCTTCTGCGCCAGCGTCTTCAGCAGGGCCGGATCGCCATAGGGCGCATAGGTGACGAAGCTGCGCCCATCGGAGAAGGTCCCGGTGATCTCCTGTCCGGCGACCACGACATTCGCGATGCGGCCGGCCTCGGACTCGTTGATCAGCTGGCTGTAGGGAATTTCGTTGGTGCTGGCGCGCTGGCTCGGGCTCTGGAACAAGGTGACCAGCGCCAGGACCAGCAGGAAGATCACCACCCAGAGGGCGAAATTGCGGAAGTTCGGATTCATCAGGGTTCCGATCCGCTCGTCGGCGGAAGTGCCGCGCGAGCCTGTGGTTTTCGCTGCTTAATCTAGGGCTGTCATGCCCCCTTGCCAAGGGAAGGCTAGCTCTTCTTCTCGTTATACCGTCGCAGGGTGAACGCCTCGGCGCCTTTCGCCTTCGCGCATCAGCGTCAGCACCCCGTCGCCGGCGAGCGACAGGCGGAAGCCACCGAGCGTGCGGCGCAGCGCCCTGCCCTCGCGTGCGGCGGCGATCAGGGCCTGCGCGCAATCCTCCAGCCGCGCCAGGCGCAGCGGCACATCGGTTTCCTCGTCACTGTCCTGCGCCGCGGCAAGCGCAAGAGCCAGGCCCCGGATGACGATCTCCTCGGGCTCGTGGCAAAGCCGCGCGAAATCGAACCAGCGCTCTCCAGCCTCCCCGCCGGCCGGCAAGGCCGCCAGGGCACGGACTGCGAGGACATCCAGCGCCTCGTCGGCCCGCGCCAGCCGGCGGGCGAGCTGACCGAGCCGCTCGGCGGTCAATCCGTCCTGCGCCAGCTCCGGCAAGAGTTGGCGCCAGCGGATGCGTGCGAAGCGCGGGTCGTCATTGGACGGATCGCGCACGAAGGCGAGGCCACGCGCCTTGCAGGTCGCGACGAGCCGGGCTTTCTCGACGCCGAGCAGCGGCCTTGCGAGCACGACTCCATTCACCGAGCTACGGGGAGCCATCCCCGCGAGACCAGCAAGGCCGGAGCCCGCAGCCATGCGGATCAGCAAGGTCTCCGCCTGGTCGTCGAGGGTATGGGCGGTGAGGATAGCAGCCGCGCCGAATGCCCTCGCCTCCTCTGCCAGCAAGGCATAGCGGGCGGCACGCGCCTTCTCCTGCAAGCCGGTCTGCGGCTTATGGCCCAACCAGCGCTTCGTGCGATGCTCGACGCCAAGTCCGGCGCAGAGCCGGGCGACCATCAGGGCTTCCTGCGCCGCTTCGGGTCGCAAGCCGTGATCGACGGTGACAGCCAGGAGCCGCGGACGGCCACGCTCAGCCCATTCGGCGAGAAGCGCAAGGAGAGCAACGGAGTCCGGCCCCCCGGACACCGCGACGACCAGTGCTTCCTCGCCCGCGAGCGGAGTAAACAGGACAGCGGCGTCTGCCGCCGTCAGGGGTTCGTATTCGGCAGTCTCTGGAGGCGTCGCAGTCAAGCGCAGCGGGCGCGCCGCTGCTCGCGCTCCACGCCCTGACGCACTGTGCTGGACGCAGCGGGGTAATCCACGCCGACCTTGGCAAAGGTGGCGCAGGCCTGGTCGCGCGCGCCGAGCCCGTTCAAGGACATGCCGAGCTTGAGCAGGCTGTCGGCGCCCTTGCCGGCCTTCGGATAGTCGCGCGAGATCTTCAGGAACTGCTCGGCCGCCTCGCGGTAGCGCTGGCGCTGGAAATAGCTCTCGCCAAGCCAGAAGGTCGCGTCGGCGGCCAGCCTGTCGCGCGGATAGCTCTGCAGGAACTCGCGGAAGCTCATCTCGGCGCGCTCGTATTCCTTGCGCAGCACATGCGCATAGGCGAGGTCGTAGAGTTCACGCGAGGTGCCTGCCTGCCCGGTCGCAGCGACGCTCGGACCACGCGGCGCCGTCGCCGGCAGCGTGCCTTCCGGCACGGGACGGCCAACCCTGGAAAGGTCCATCGGACCCTGCCCCTGATCGCCGGCGAACTCTTCGTCGATGATCTGACCGAGCTGACGTGGCGCGCCGGCTGAGCCCGGCTGCGCAGCAGGATCGAAAGCGTCGCCCCGGCGTTCGCGCCCTGGCGGTGGCGGAGGATTGGCCGGACGGGTGCCCTGCGGCGCCGGCGCAGCGGTGCTGCGCTGTCCGCCGCGCTCCGACAGACGGAAGTCGACATCTTCCTGGAATTTCCGCAGCTGCTCGGTCAGGCGCCGGTTCTCGAACTGCAATTGCTCGATCTGGCCGGAGAGCTGGCGCAGCTGGTTCTCGAGGCGGCTCGTCCGTACCACGAGGTCGGCCGCATCCTGCGCAGCGGCAGGCTGGATCAGGCCTATCGCCAGTAGCGACAGGCCGGCGAGCAAGGCACGCCGCAACGGGAGCCGCTTCGGGCCCGAGATCGAAATCGTCGCAAAGCTCATGTCAAGCAAACCGCATCGCCCCGGAGGTCAAAAACTATCACACGCGAATACCGCGGCCAAAATATGGAAAAGCCGGCGCTTTCCTTGCGGTAAGCGCCGGCTGCGTCAAGTTCTTGTCGGACGCCTGGATCAGACACCGCCACCGGCATCGAGCACCGTCACGGCGCGCCGGTTCTGCGACCAGCAGGAGATGTCGTTGCAGACCGCCACCGGGCGCTCCTTGCCGTAGGAGATGGTCCGGATGCGGTTGCCCGGGATGCCGCGTGAGGCAAGATAGTCGCGGACCGTCTGGGCGCGGCGAGCGCCGAGCGAATAGTTGTATTCGCGCGTGCCGCGCTCGTCGGCATGGCCTTCGATGGTGAAGGTGTAGCGCGGATAGCGCTGCAGCCAGGCCGACTGCTTGTCGAGGGTCGCGACCGCGGTCGTGGTCAGATCGGTCGAGTCGGTCTCGAAGAAGACGCGGTCGCCGACATTCACGACGAAGTCCTGCGCGCTGCCGGGCGTGGCGGCGCCACCGGCGCCAAAACCATCGGCGTTCTGATCCTTGGCGCAGGCGCCGAGGGCGAGCGCGCCCATCAGGACGGCGGCGAGGCGCAGGTTATGGGCGCTGGCAGCGAAGGAGGCGAGCATGTCAATTCTCTCCGAATGTCGGACGCGGAGCGCGCCGGGCGGCGTCACGCGTTCCCCATCAATGATGTGTCAACCTAAACGAGACCTTGCCAGAACAAGGCGAAGTGGCGGCATTGCGGCGTATGGTTAACCAAATATGGCGGGCAACCGACTGTTCAGCGGTGTTGCATTTCTGCATCAGCGCGCGGCGGTCAGCAACGGCGACCAGGTCGGGTCCGAGGCGAAGGCCGGCGTCGGCACCGGCACTTCGACGCGGCCGGTGATGTCGACCATGTAGAGCTTGCCACCGGACTGCCCGCCGGGGTCGCGGAAGAACATGATGTACTGGCCGTTCGGCGCCCAGTTCGGCGCCTCGTTGTGGAAGCCTTCGGTCAGGATGCGCTCGCCCGAACCGTCCGGCTTCATCACGCCGATCGAGAAGGCGCCACTGCCCTGGCGGGTGAAGGCGATCAGGTCGCCGCGTGGCGACCAGGACGGCTGCGAATAAGAGCCCTGGCCGAAGGAGATGCGCTTGCCCTCCCCGCCGCCGGCGCCCATGATGTAGAGTTGCTGCGAGCCGCCGCGATCGCTCTCGAAGACGATCTGCGAGCCATCCGGCGCGAAGGAGGGCGAGGTATCGATCGCCGCCGTGGAGGTCAGCCGCTGCGTGGTGCGCGAGCCGATGTCGATCGCATAGAGATTGGCGTTGCCGCCCTGCTGCAGGCTGAGCGCGATGCGTGCGCCATTGGGCGAGAAGCGCGGGCTCGTCGTCATGTCGGGGAAATTGCCCACGACCTGGCGCTGGCCGGTCTCGATGTTCAGCACATGCACGCGCGGCTGCTCGCCGGTACGCTGCGCCATATAGGTGACCTCCTGGGCCACCGGCGAATAGCGCGGCGTCACCACCGAAGTCGCGCCATCGGTCAGGTAGCGCACATTGGCACCGTCCTGGTCCATGATCGCGAGGCGCTTGCGCCGAGCCTCCTTCGAGCCGGATTCGTCGACGAAGACGACACGGGTATCGAAGAAGCCGCCGACACCAGTGATCTTGGTGAAGACCGCATCCGAGATGATGTGGCCGACCCGGCGGGAATTGTTCGGGTCGGTGAAGTATTGCTGGCCGTCGATCTGCTGGCCGGCGACCACGTCCCAGAGCCGGAACTCGGCCTTGAGCCGGCCACCCTCGCGCGAGACCCGGCCGATCACCAGCGCCTGCACGCCGGCCGCCTTCCAGGCCTCGAACTGGGGCGCCGCGTCGAAGGGCGGGTTCTTCTCGGGATGGCGCGCCTTCTCGATCGGCAGGAAGTAGCCGCAACGCTTCAGATTGTTGGTGATGATGCCGGAAACCAGCGCGCCGCCCTCGCCGGCGAAATCGGCGACCGCGATCGGCATCGGCTGGAAGGTGCCCTTGCGCAGGTCGATCACCAGCTCGGCCCGCGCTGGAGCAATCAGCGCCGGCAGGAGGAGCGTCGAGCCGGCCAGCAACAGCGCATGCCGGCGGGTCGGCCCGGCGGCCCTGCCAACCGGGTCAAAGGCAGGATGATGGATGCGGTCCATGGCGGTCACAGCACGTCCCTGGCGTCGAAGTTGACGATGACGTCGCGCCAATCGTCATAATAGGAGGCAAATTGCGCGGGAATGCGCAGCGGCGAGCAGCGGCGTGTCGCCGTCAGCGCCGAATCCGCCGCGACCCGGAAGAGCGGGTCTGACGAGGAATTGGTCACGCTCGCCTGACCGATCAGCGAACCGTCGGTGTTGAGCTTCATGCGCACCTGCGGCACCACCGGCTTTTGCGCGCTCTGCAGCGCGATCGGCACGTTCCAGCACTTCTGCAGCTGGTCCTGGATGATGCCCATCAACTGCGCCCTGAGCGATGGCGAGAGCTTCTGCGAGGAGCCGGTCTGGGTGCCGAGCGAGGCGGTGCGGTTGATCTGCGGCGCGCTCGATCCCGAGGATTGCGCCTGCTCCTTCGACTGCAGGAGCTTGGCGATGTCGTTGGGATTGAAGTTCTTGGCGATCTCGGCTTCGCGCTTGGCCTTTGCTTCCGCCTCGCGCTTCGCCTTGGCCTCGGCCGCGATTTTGGCCTTCTGCTCGGCTTCCGCCTTCGCCTTGGCCTCCGCTTCCGCCTTCTGCTTGGCGGCCTTGGCCGCTTCGACACGCGCCTGCGCCTCCGCTTCGGCCTTTGCCTTGGCGGCGGCCTTGGCCTCCTGCTCGGCCTGTTTGGCCTTGCTCTCGCGGTCGGCCTCCTCAGCCAGTTTCGCCAGCTCCTCGCGGCGCTGCTCGTCCTCGCGGGCGGCGGCTTGCTCGGATTTCTGCGGCGGCTGCTTCACCGGTTCGGCCGGCGGGGTCGGCTTGGGGGTCGGACGCGCCGGCGGTAGCGGCGCCGCGGCATTGTCGTCGGCGACCTTGAGCTCCGGCGGGCGCGACGGCGGCGCAGGCGTATCCTGCTTGGCCTCGCCCGCCTCCTTGCGCTCGACGGTCTCGGACTGACGCTCGGCCCGCTGCTGCGGCTGCTCCTGGACCTTTTCGGCCTGGCGCTCGCCGCGCGTCACCTGGTTCAGCGCCGAGGGATCGACCACCTCGACGGCGATCGCCTCCTGATGCTCGGGCAGCGGCGTCGCGCCGGCAAACGCCAGCAACCCCGCGACCAGAACGGTCGCGTGGCCCAGGGCGGAAACCGCCAAGCCCGGCTCGGAACGCGAGACCATCAACGCGACGGCACCTTCTCGTTCAACGCGAATTCGGTTCGGTGACCAGCGCCACCCGCCTGAAGCCGGCGCTGGTGATCGTCGCCATCACCGAAGCGACGCGGCCATAGTCCACCTGCTTGTGGCCGCGCACATAGATCCGGTCCTCGACCCCCTGCTTGGCGATGCTCTGCAGCTTCTGCACGAGGTCAGGTTCGAGCGTCGGCTGGTCCTGCAGGAAGATCTGGCCCTTGTCGTCGATTGCGATGGTGATCGGCTTCTGGTCGACATTGATCGGCTTGGCGCCGGTCTGCGGCAGGTCGATTGGTACACCCGTCGCGATCAGCGGCGCGGCCACCATGAAGATGATCAGCAAAACCAGCATGACGTCGATGAACGGCGTCATGTTGATCTCGGCGATGGCGCCATGGCGGCGCGGGCGACGCCCACGGCGCCCCCCGGCCTTGGCTCCGGCTGCGGCTGACATGCCCATTGTTCTAAGCCCTCACGCCGCCAGACGTTCGTCGATCTGCCGCGACAGGATCGCGGAGAACTCGTCGGCGAATGCCTCCAACCGGTTCTGGGCCTTGGCGACCTCGGCCTGCAGCTTGTTGTAGGCCATCAGCGCCGGGATCGCGGCGAACAGGCCGATCGCGGTGGCGAACAGCGCCTCGGCGATGCCAGGCGCAACGACGGCGAGCGACGAGTTCTTCGAGACCGCGATCGCGGTGAAGGAATTCATGATGCCCCAGACCGTGCCGAACAGGCCGATGAAGGGGGCAGCCGAGGCGATGGTCGAGAGCACGAGCAGCTTCGATTCGAGACGCTCCGCCTCGCGCTGGATGGTGACGTCGAGCACCTTGTCGATGCGGGCCGACAGGCTCGCGACCGAGCGTCCGCCATTCTCGAAGGAGCGCTTCCATTCGCGCATCGCCGCGACGAAGACGGCCGCCATGTCGTTGACCGGCCGGTTGGCGAGGTCGCGATAGAGTTCCTCGAGCGAACGGCCGGACCAGAACACCTCCTCGAACGCGTCCATGTCCTGGCGCGTGCGGCGGTAGAGCAAAGTCTTGTCGATGATGATCGACCAGCACCAGATCGACGCGGCCAGCAAACCCATCATCACGAGCTTGACGACGATATGGGCGTGCCAGAACAGCGACCAGAAAGACATGTCGATCTGCGGCGCGGCCTGCGCGATCTCCACGGCGGGGTTCATCCTGTCATCCTTCTGCCTGGCCGACGCGAAACCGATGCTTGGCCCGCGCAGCCTGTTCTTCGCGCCGCGAAGCTCGCGCCGCCGCCCGTTCTGCGCTCCGGGGATATGCCATTGGTACCAATTGCCGCTGAATTCGGCGAAAGATGGGCCAAACGGCGGTGCTCCCGTGCGCCAGAGGCCTTGCGTCCCCTTAAATCCCCGCCGAGGTTAAGGGCCGGCATGGTTAACATCGCGTTATGACGAGCGTGCGGCTGCTCCGGCACCGGAGGCGAAAGGCCACACCGATCGGACGTGAAGTCATCGCGAAAATGGGATTCCTCTGCGAAAACGGAGGAGGCGCAGAGAACCCCTCCCCTTGTTGGGAGGGGCAGGGGTGGGGGGTAAAGTCGGAGCGAACTGGCCGGGAAACGGACTGATCCGCTTTTACGAGCGGCCTTGTACCCAGTCGTTCGCCCCCCATTCCCATACCCTTCCCCACAATGGGGAACGGAGGAGCCGGGGCGACCAGCGTTTCGCATAGGAATACATAGCGGGGACAACATCAGAAAACGCCAACGGCCCGCTTCCGTGAGGAAGCGGGCCGCCGACGGTCGTCAGCTCTGAAAAGGGGCGATCAGGCGCTTTCGACAGTATCTGTGCCGTTGCTGGGACGGCGCGTGTTCATGAACTGGTCGAACTCGGCCTTGTCCTTGGCCATGCGCAGCCGGCCGAGGAAGTCGTGGAATTCGCGCTGCTCGTCCTCGAGACGGCGCAGCGTCTCGTCGCGATACTCGTCGAAGGCGCGGTTGCCACTCGACGCGCCGCGGCCCCAACCGCCGCCGAAGCCGCCACGGCCCCAGGGCTGGGCCCCGCCCATGCGCTCGCGCAGGCGTTCCATCTTGTCTTGCAGGCGATTCATCCGGTGCTCGTAACGTGCCGGTCCACAACCATGTCCCATGCGTCCACTCCAGAATAGAAAGACCAGGGTCGCCAGACCCAGCGGCCAGAAAATGATGAAGCCGAGGACCGCAAACGCGAGCCAGGCTCCTTTTCCGTATTCATCAAGCTTCGCGACGATCGGCATCGATTCCTCTCGAACCTGAATGGCAGCGGCGGGTGCCGCTGCCGGCCAACCTTTCGATCGGCTTTCGCCGACCGTGTGAATGTAAATCACATTCACATATCTGGACGCACTTGCCAAGGCTTTCAAGGCGGGCGGATCAAAATTTTCCGCGGGACGTCAGACGGATTGATCGGGAGGCAGGCCCAGGCCCCTGAGATAGACCAGCATTCCGGCCTCGAGCAGGTCGGCGGCCGACATCGGCAGCGGCCGGCGGCCGGCATCGGCGCGGCCGAACAGCGCCGCGACGCCGTGCGACATCGCCCAGATATGCAGCGCCATCATCAGCGCCGGCGGCCGCTTTGCTTGCGGCAGCACCGCGATCAATGTCTCCGCCGCCTGGCGCAACTGCTGGAAGGCACGATCGGCGGCGGCGCGCAGCTCCGGGCTCGCATCGAGCGGTACACCGGCTTCGAACATTGCCGAATAGTAGGCAGGCTCGTCATGGGCGAAGGCGAGATAGGCCGGGCCGAGACGATGGAAGGCTGTCTCGGCATCGGGCTTGCCGCCGTTCCAGGCCTTGGCCAGAGCTGCCTCGAAGGCGGTGAACCCCCGCACCGCGACATCGGCGAGCAGTTCGTCGCGATCGCGATAATGCCTGTAAGGCGCTGCCGGGCTGACGCCGGCCATGCGGGCGGCCTCGGCGAAAGTGAAGCCGTTCGGGCCCTTCTCGCCGATCAGCCCCAAAGCGGCGCGCACCAGCGCCTCCTTGAGGTTGCCGTGGTGATAACCGCGCGGCTGCTCGGGCTCGTTGCGTTTCCAGCTCATGTTACGGGCCCTAACATGGTGACCGGCCAGCGTCGATGCCAGCGGCATCGGACGTGGTCAGACGATCTCCAGGCCGAGCCGATGCCTGAGCACATCGGGAATGCGCCGGGCCTTGCCGCCGCCGACGCAGGCGACCTTGACCTGCGCCGTCACCAGCACCTCTTCGCCACGCAGGACGCGTTGCTCAAGCTCCATGGTCGCCCCGCGCGCCAGGGTCGGCTTCGTCTCGACCGTGAGCAGGTCGTCCATCACCGCCGGCCTCACGAAGTCGATCAGCATGCGCCGGACCGCGAAGCCGAGCGCCGCATCGCCGTCGAAGAGCTCGCGCTGTTCGATGCCGAGCGCCCGGATCAGCTCGGTGCGGCCGCGCTCCATGAAGCGCAGATAGGAGGCGTGGTAGACGACGCCGGAGAAGTCGGTGTCCTCGTAATAGACGCGGACGGAGATGCTGTGGGCGCCGGCCATGACGGTCCTTCTGCAAGGTGGCGCGGGCGTTCTAGACCGACGTGCGCCAACCGGACAACCTCATGGGAGGCTGCCTGCCGCTCAGCGCTTGCAGGGCTTGCCCATGAACGAGCCGCAATCATAGGGCTGCGACAGCCCGGCACGGATCGAATAGGCCTTGCCGTCGATACGGTTGACGATATCGTCGATGCGCCAGCCACCGCCCTCCTCGACCATCAGGAAGCGGACCGCCATTTTCTGCCCGAAGCTGCGAAACGAGGCGATCACGCGCGCTCGTCCCTGCGAGGCCTTGCCGGCGAGTTTGACCTGCAGCTCCTTCACCTCGCCGTCCTGGCCCTGGATGAATGGATCGGCGCCGACATGGCCGATATCGCCGCTCTCGTCCTGATGGCGGTCGTCACGGGCGAACAGCGCCGCGAGACTCCTGCTCATCAGCGCATCGCGATGCGGTGGGCGCCAGGGCGGCTCACCGCCGCCATCCAAGGTTTTCTGGGTGACCTCATAGGCCTTGCGCACGGTGGCGTCGGGGGTGGGCTCGGCGGCAAAAGCTGTGGCGACGTGCAACAGCCCGAAGGAGAGGATAATCATACGTAGCGGCAGCAGCGTGTGCATCTCAGAGATCCATCAAGGTCGCGTAATCCTGCCCGCCATAGAAGACACGCACGATCCTGATCCGCGTCGTCTGAATGCGATAGGCGATCACTGCCCGCCGATAAGGAAATATCCGAATTCCGGGGACGAGATCATCGCGCTCCACGCCCAGTTCCGGAAACTCGCAGAGCAGCTCGCAGCGCTTTTCGATCTCGGCCACCCACTGCCGGGCAGCGCGCGGATTATCGAGTGCGATATAGAGCAGGACGGCTTCGAGGTCGGCGAGAGCAGAGGCGGAATAGACCAGCTCAAGCCGCATCGGGAGAGGTCTTGGCAATCGAGACCGCAAGGCGGTCCAGGCGAGCAGAAACCTCGTCTGCGCCGATATCGGTCGAGTCGGCATCGCCTTGCGCGATCTTCTCCCGGATCACACGCAAGTCCTCCTGCCGCCTCTGCTCGGCCTCGAGCCATGGCCGCATCGCGTCGCGCAACACTTCCTCGGCGGTTGCGAATCCACCGGCATCCGCCCGCGCCTGCACGAGAGCATCGATATCTTTCGGCAGTCTCAAGGTCATGGAACGTCCTCTCACTGCCTGCATATTAGCAGCAAGGCACCTCGGACCAAAGATCAGTCCTCATCGTCTTCCCCGAACAGCCCGAACTGCGCGGCCTCACGGTTCGGCTCCGGCATGCCCAGATGCCGGAAGGCGTGCGGCGTCAGCAGCCGTCCGCGCGGCGTGCGCTGGATGAAGCCCTGCTGCAGCAGGAAAGGCTCGATGATCTCCTCGATCGCGTCGCGCGGCTCGGAGAGCGAGGCGGCGATCGTCTCGATCCCGACCGGGCCACCGCCGAAATTGATCGCGACGGTGGTGAGATAGCGCCGGTCCATCTGGTCGAGGCCGATGGCGTCGACATCGAGCAGGCCAAGCGCCTTGTCGGCGACCTTGCGGGTGACGATCGCGTCGCCATCGACGACGGCGAAGTCGCGCACCCGCCTCAGCAGCCGCCCTGCGATGCGCGGCGTTCCGCGCGCGCGGCGCGCGATCTCGTTCGCCCCGTCATCCGACATCGGCACGCCGAGCACCCGCGCGCCGCGCGCGACAATGCTCTGCAATTCCTCGACCGTGTAGAACTGCAGCCGGATCGGGATGCCGAAGCGGTCGCGCAACGGCGTGGTCAGCAGGCCGGCGCGGGTGGTGGCGCCGACGAGCGTGAACTTCGGCAGATCGATCTTGACCGAGCGCGCTGCCGGCCCCTCACCGATGATCAGGTCAAGCTGGTAGTCCTCCATCGCCGGGTAGAGGATCTCCTCGACCGCCGGGTTGAGGCGGTGGATCTCGTCGATGAAGAGGACGTCGCGCTCTTCGAGATTGGTGAGCTGGGCCGCAAGGTCGCCGGCCTTGGCGATGACCGGCCCCGAGGTCGAGCGGAAGCTGACACCGAGCTCGCGCGCCACGATCTGCGCCAGCGTGGTCTTGCCCAGCCCCGGCGGCCCGACGAACAGCACATGATCGAGCGCGTCGCCGCGCGTGCGGGCGGCATTGATGAAGACCTGGAGATTCGCCCGCGCCGCCGCCTGCCCGGTGAAGTCGGCGAGCGAAAGCGGCCGCAGCGAGGTCTCGCTGTCGTCGTCGCGCTTGTCCGACGTCATCAGGCCGGGCCGCTTCGGTTCGCTCACAATTCGATCTCCAGCTCCAGCGCATCGTGCACCGGAATGTCCTGGTAGCCAGTCTTGATGATCGTCGGAATCACCGAACGATAGGCGTCGATGGCCTCGATATAGAGGCCGGAGAAGCGGAAGCCGTGCTTCTGGTAGAAGACCAGGGCCGGCATGTTGTCATTGGTCAGCATCGCCCTGAGCTTGACCGCGCCGGCTGCCCGCGCCGCGGCCTTCACCGCCTCTAACATGCGTGACGCGGCGCCTTCCCCCTCTTTCAGGGAATGCAAGGCGCACAGTACCGCAATCTCGCCGTCATGCGCCCAGCTCGCCACCGCCAGAAGCTCACCTTCGGCCGTGAACATGCCGAGCAGGGGCAATTCGGCGCAATCGTAGAGCTTCAGGCCGATCACCATGCGATGCGAGCCCCAGTGCCGCATCATCAGGGCAAGGAACGCCGACTTGTCGGCGATCTCCCGAAAGATCACCGTCGGACCGTTCTTCACTTGGCAAGCTCCTTCAGTCCGAGCCGGATCAGTTGCGCCGTGCCAGCCCCCTCGCCTGCCGTACGCGACGCAGCCGCGACCGCCGCGACCGCCTGCGCCTGCTGGTAGCCGAGATTGGTGAGCGCCGAGACAGCGTCCGCCACCGGCTGCGGCAGTCTCCTGTCCTCGAGCGCGCCGGAGAGCTGCGCGATGGCCGGATCGACATGGCCGAAGGCCGGCGCCTTGTCCTTGAGCTCGGCGCAGATGCGCTGGGCGAGCTTGGGGCCGACGCCGGGCGCGCGCGCCACCGCGGCCTTGTCGTTGCTGGCGATCGCGGTCGCAAGCGCGCCGGGCTCGAGCGTCGACAGGATGGCGAGCGCGACCTTGGCGCCGACGCCCTGCACCATCTGCATCAGCCGGAACCAGTCGCGCTCATTGTCCGACATGAAGCCGTAGAGCCGGATCGCATCCTCGCGGACATGCGTCTCGATCGACAAGGCCGCCGCCTCTCCCACCTTGGGCAGGCGCTGCAGCGTGCGCGACGAGCACTGCACGACATAGCCGACGCCCTGCACGTCGACGATGACATGGTCCTCGCCATACGAATCGATGAGGCCCTTGAGCTTTCCGATCATGCCTCCTGTTAGCATGGCGGCAGCCCGCCGCCAGATCGGATCATTCGTGGCGATCGCGCGTTCTCCACCGACGATATCGGGGAGCCGCATGTGCTGACGAAGACGAGGGACCTGCGGACCGGCCGTTCGGTCTGGCAGGGCAAGCGGCCACCGCGCTTTCCAAGGCAAGGCATCACCGCGGATATCGAGAGCGACGTCGTCGTCATCGGCGCCGGCATTTCTGGCGCCATGCAGGCCGACGCGTTGAGCGAGGCGGGCTTCCAGGTGCTGGTGATCGACCGCCGCGGGCCGGTGACGGGCTTCAGCGGCAACGGCATCACCTATAGCCGCATCGGTGCCGAAATCGTTCGGTCCGGCCTCCTCGGCAAGGGCGATCCGGACGCCGAGCTCTACGCTTTCCGCAGCTGATACTGCGCCAGCAGCGCCCTGGCGCCGCGATGCTGCGAATGACAGATCGCGACGGCGAGCGCATCCGCCGCATCGGCGCTGCGCGTCTCGGCCTTGGGCAGCAGCACGCGGATCATTGCCTGCACCTGCTTCTTGTCGGCATGGCCGACGCCGACCACGGTCTTCTTCACCAGATTGGCGGCATACTCCGCCACATCGAGCCCAGCCAGCGCCGGCACGACCAGCGCGATGCCGCGCGCCTGACCGAGCTTCAAGGCCGATTGCGGATCGCGGTTGACGAAGGTCTCCTCGACGGCGACCTCCTGCGGCTGATGCCGCGCGATCACGCTGGCGATGCCGTCATGCAGTTGCCGCAGGCGTTCGGCGAGCGACTGCTTCTCGTCGCTTTCGACCACGCCGCAGGCGACGAAGGACAGCTTCGTGCCCTCGCTGACGACGATGCCCCAGCCGGTCTTCCTGAGACCGGGATCGAGGCCGAGAATGCGAATCGGATCGGACATGCGCGAACGCTATTCCCGATCGGGCTCCGGCGCACCCCGTCGTTGCGCGAGCCGGGGCCGAGGCAGAAGCCTCGACCCATTTTAGTGACGCCAGTGACAACGCCTTGCTCAGGCGCCCTTCAGGCGGGTGTTGCACTGGCTGTAATAGCCGCCACCCTTCTGGATCCATTTCAGGTCGCCATTGCCGCCATTGGCCTTGTTGGCATTGTACTGGTCGTTGCAGGTCTTGAAGCGCTGCTTGCCGGCCGAGAGGGTCGAGTATTTCGGATCGACCTTGCTCGGAAACATAGCATTGCCGGTTGCGGCGGGCGCGGCTGTGGGCTTGGCGGGTGCGCTGGCGACAGGCTTGGCCGGCGCGGTCGCGGCCGGAGCAGTCGTCGCAGCGGGGGTTGCGGCAGCCGGAGCGGCCACGTCACTGCATTGCGCCTTGCGGAAATCATTCCACGACTGCCCGCCGAGCGTATTGCCGGCCTTGGCAGCGTTGTACTTGGTGCTGCATTCCTTCATCGACAGTGCGAGCGCCGGCGACGAGGTCTGCAGCATGAGGCCGCCGGTGAGCGCGAACAGTCCGGCGGCAAGTGCAAATCTGGTGCGTGTCATGATCGTCATCTCCCTGTGGGATCAGGTTGATGCAGCGTCGACCAGACGGAACATTCCGGAAGGTCTCGCGGCTGATCGACGCTAGGATCGCCAAGATGAACGCGCGATGACGGACCTCATTACAGTTTTGTAAGGCAGCCGGTCAGCGGCTTGCCACCAGTCCGGACCGGCGCGAAATGCTCTTCGGCCAAGGAACCGAACGAAAAGCAGGGCGCTCTTTACGCCACCGATGAACGACACTCATCGCTGCCATCACTGCAACAGGGGTTGATCGGCCGGCGCCTTGCGTGAAGGTAGAAAATCCTTCCCCGGCGTTCCGATGACAAACCTCCTGATCTCGCTTTTTCCCGGTGTCTCGCTTGACGGCATCGCCGTCCTGATCGGCGCGACCTTGCTCGGCGGCCTGGTCCGCGGCTTCACCGGCTTCGGCTTCGCCATGGTGTTCATGCCGCTGGCCTCGATCGTGCTCGGGCCGGTCGCAGCGCTCGGGCTGATCTGGGTCATCGACCTGCCCTTCGCCCTGCCGCTGGCGGCGCGCTCGGCAAAACGGGCGGAATGGAGCGAGGTCATTCCGCTCCTGATCGCCGCGACGCTCACCCTGCCGCTCGGCATCGCCCTGCTCACCTGGCTCGATCGCGAGACCATGCGCTGGCTGCTGGCGCTGCTCGTGCTCGCCGCCGTCCTGCTGATGGCCTCAGGCTGGCGCTACCATGGCAAGCCCGGCATCCCGCTCTCGCTTGGCGTCGGCACCGCCTCGGGCCTGTGCAACGGTCTCGCCAGCATCGGCGGCATGCCGCTCGCCGTGTTCTGGCTCGGCGCCCAGCGCAACGACCGGCACAAGACCCGCGCCAACCTGCAGACCTATTTCGGGCTGAGCACCGTGGTCAGCGGCGCGGTTCTCTGGCTCAAGAGTATCATCACCTTCACCTCGCTCGTGATGGCGTTGCCGCTCTTCGCCGTCTATGGCGCGGGCCTCTGGCTCGGCACCCACGCCTTCGGCCTGGCGTCCGAACAGACCTTCCGCCGCATCGCCTATCTGACGATCTTCCTGAGCGCGCTCGTCAGCCTGCCGTTCTGGGACGGGCTGATCGGGCGCTGAACTCAGCCGCCGAGCTTGGCCATCACCTCGTCGGCGATCTCGAAATTCGCGAAGACGTTCTGGACGTCGTCGTCATTGTCGAGCGCTTCCATCAGCCGCATCATCGACGCCGCCTTGTCCTCGTCGAGCGGGGCGGTCGTCGTCGGGCGCCAGACCGGCTTGGCCGAGGCCGGCGCGCCGAGCGCGGCCTCCAGCGCCTTCGAGACCTCGTTGAGCGAATCGAAGGCGCACAGGATGACGTGGCCGTTCTCGTCGCTGATCACGTCGTCGGCGCCGGCCTCGATCGCGGCCTCCATCACCTTGTCGGCATCGCCGGCTTCGGCGGGATAGCTGATCTCGCCGACGCGGTTGAACATGAACGAGACCGAGTTGCTCTCGCCCAGTGCCCCGCCCGCCTTGGTGAAATAGGAGCGCACGGCAGAGGCGGTGCGGTTGCGGTTGTCGGTCAGAGCCTCGACGATGACGGCCGCCCCGCCCGGGCCATAGCCCTCATAGCGCACCTCGTCATAGTTCTCGCTGTCGCCGCCCAGCGCCTTCTTGATGGCGCGCTCGATATTGTCCTTCGGCATGTTCTCGGCACGCGCGGCGAGCACGGCCATGCGCAGGCGCGGGTTCAGGTTCGGGTCCGGCATGCCCATCTTGGCGGCGACGGTGATTTCGCGGGCCAGTTTCGAGAACAGCTTGGAGCGCACCGCATCCTGCTTGCCCTTGCGGTGCATGATGTTCTTGAACTGTGAATGGCCGGCCATACGCTCAAATCTCCGCTGTTATGCGCCGGCCGGCTTATACTCAGCCGGCTCGGCGCGAGGCAAGCGCGGCGACAGCGTTTCCCGCGCCCCCATGCTTAAGCGTTTATTCGCGAACTGTCCGCAATGTCGCGGGCAGGCCCACCAGCGGAATAGAACGCAGCGCGCATGACTAACGCCATCGCCGAGCACGCGGCGCGCCTGCGAACCTTCCGGATCGACGCCATCGACATCGGCCTGCTGCGGCAGCAGGCCGAGTTTGCGCGCCGGCGCCTGCCGGACTTGCTGCCGGAGTTGCATGAGCATTTCGAGGCCTGGCCCGAAATCCTGAGCGCGATGCAGCGGCCGGAGGTGCACGAGCTCAGGCTCGCGCACTGGATCAGGCTGGTGTCGGGCGAGCTCGATGACGGCTATCTCCAATCCGCGCACGCTGTCGCCAGCGCCCTTAACGACAACGGCGTTCCAGCCCATGCGGTGGCAATCTGTCACGCGATCGTCGGCAATGCGGTCGGAGCCGAACTCGGTCTGCTGCGCGACGGCCTCGCCAAGCTCAGCCATTTCTGGCAGGCGAAGGAATACAACCGCCGCATTGCGCTGCGCGCCGCCCTGCAGAAGGCGGTGCAGCTCGATCTCGAACTGCTGCTCGAGACCTATTCGCATGTTCAGCGGCAGAGCCGCGAGCGCATCCAGCGCGAGATCTCGGCTTTCGAGGTCACGGTCCGGGACGTGGTCGGCGCCGTGACCGGCAGTGCCCGTGTCGTCGAGGCGACGGCGCATACCATGAACGGCATCGTCAAGGAGACTGGCACGCAGGCCGTCGCAGCCGCCCGGGCGTCGGACGAGGCTTCCGACAATGTCGGCAGCGTCGCCAGCGCCGCCGAGGAGCTGTCCATCTCGCTCAGCCAGATTTCCGAGGAAGTCGCGCGTGCCACGACCAAGGCGCACGATGCCAGCCAGGCCGCATTGCGGACTGAGGCGATCGTCAAGGGGCTCGCGCAATCGGCGCAGACGATCGGCTCCATCGTCGATCTGATCCGCGACATCGCCGCTCAGACCAATCTGCTCGCCCTCAACGCGACGATCGAGGCGGCGCGCGCCGGCGAGGCGGGACGGGGCTTCGCCGTGGTCGCGCAGGAGGTGAAACAACTGTCCGCCCGCACCGCCAAGGCGACCGACGAAATCGCGGCTCAGGTTCCGGCCATGCAGGCGGCGACGCAAGAAGCCGTCCAAGCGATCGAGAGCATCGTTGGCTTCGTCGGCGACATGGACCACACCACGCTGACGATCGCGAGTTCCGTCGACGAACAGCGGGCAGCGACCCAGGAGATCGCCCGCAGCGTCAATTTCGCCTCGCAGGGCACGCAGGAAGTCGCGCACGCCATCGCCAGCGTCAACGAATCCGCCCAGGCATCCGGCACCAGCGTCGGCGAAATGCTCGGCCTCGCCCAGACGCTTGCGCGCCAGGCCGAAACCCTGACCGAAGCCTTCGAGAACCTGACCCGGCAGAACCGCGCCGCCTGAGGGGCGACCGTCACCGACCTGTCAAGCATGGCTCATATATTCGAGCCGTTCCAATTTGCACGACAGGGCCGGGCATGACCGAAGAGACCCAATACGAATCCACCTTCGGCGCCAGCATGCTCGAGCATGACGACGCTCCGCCGCAGAACCATTCGGCCAACCCGACCATGGGCGAGCTGATCGGCCAGCGCTTCTCGCGCCGCGGCCTGCTCAAGGGCGCGCTCGCCGTCTCAGCCATCTCGGCGACGGTTGGCGCGGCCGCGCTGATGACCGCCGACGAGGCCAGAGCCCAGGCGAAGGCGTCTGCTTTCAGCTTCAAGGAGGTCGAAGCCGGGGTCGACGCCGACCATCATGTCGCAGAAGGCTATCAGGCCGACGTGCTGCTGCGCTGGGGTGATCCGCTGTTCGCGGACGCGCCGGATTTCGACCCGGCCAAGCAGACGCCGGAGGCCCAGGCCAGGCAATTCGGCTACAATAACGACTTTGTCGGCTATCTGCCGATGCCGGGTGCGGCCGATCCGTCTGCCCATGGCGTGCTCTTCGTCAATCACGAATACACCAACCCGCATCTGATGTTTCCCGGTGTCGTCGAGATCAAGGACGGCAAACCCGTGATGAAGAACGCCACGCCCGAGCGTTTCCGGATCGAGGCCATGGCACATGGCGCGACCGTCGCCGAGGTCCGCCGGACCGACGGCAAATGGGCGCTGGTGAAAGACTCCAAATACAATCGCCGCATCACCGTTGCGACCGAGATGCAGCTTTCGGGTCCCGTTGCCGGCTCCGACCGCGTGAAGACCAATGCCGATTCCAGCGGCCGCAAGGTCTTCGGCACGCTGAACAACTGCTCCGGCGCGATGACGCCCTGGGGCACCTTCGTCTCCGGCGAGGAGAACTTCCACGGCTACTTCTCCGGCAAGCTGCCGGAAGGCCATCGCGAGGAAGCCAACTACAAGCGCCTCGCCATTCCCTCGGCGCCCTATGCCTGGGGCCGGTTCGAGGAGCGCTTCGACCTCGCCAGGGAGCCGAACGAGGCCAACCGCTTCGGCTGGGTCATCGAGGTCGATCCGTTCGACCCGAACTCGGTGCCGAAGAAGCGTACCGCGCTCGGCCGCTTCAAGCATGAGGGCGCCGACAGCATCGTCGCCAAGGACGGCCGCGTCGTCGTCTATCTCGGCGACGACGAGCGCTTCGACTATGTCTACAAGTTCGTGACCACCGGCCGCTTCGACCCGAACAACCGCGCCGCCAACCTGGACTTGCTCGACACCGGCACGCTCTTTGTCGCCAAGTTCGGCGCCGACGGCTCGGTCGAGTGGCTGCCGCTGGTCTTCGGCCAGGGGCCGCTCACCGCCGCCAACGGCTTCGCCAGCCAGGCCGACGTGCTGATCGAGACCCGCCGCGCCGGCGACCTGCTCGGCGCCACCAAGATGGACCGGCCGGAAGACATCACCCCCAACGGCGTCAATGGCCGCGTCTATGTGATGCTGACCAACAACACCAGCCGCAAGGAAGACCAGGTCGACACCGCCAATCCGCGCGCCAAGAACGCCTTCGGCCACATCATCGAAATCATCGAGGATGGCGGCGATTTCACCGCGACCAAAGGCAAATGGGAAGTGCTGCTGAAATGCGGCGATCCTTCGGTCGCCGCGGTCGGTGCGAGCTTCTCGACCGAGACCAGCAAGAACGGCTGGTTCGGCATGCCTGACAACGCCGTGGTCGATTCCGCCGGGCGGCTCTGGGTCTCGACCGATGGAAACGGCTTCCCGGAAACCGGCCGGACCGACGGACTCTGGGCCGTCGATACCGAGGGCGAGGCGCGTCGGACCTCGAAGCTGTTCTACCGCGTGCCGCACGGCGCCGAGCTCTGCGGCCCCTGCTTCACGCCCGACGATACGACGGCCTTCGTCGCCGTCCAGCATCCGGGCGACGACGGTCCGGACTGGCCCGCCTTCGGCCGCCGCTCCTATTACGAGGATCTTTCGACCCGCTGGCCGGACTTCAAACCGGATATGCCGGTGCGGCCGTCCGTAGTGGCGATCACCAAGAAGGGCGGCGGCAAGATCGGGGTTTGAGGCCTTTCTCTTTCACCCCCCATCGCTGAACGCGGAAAGCGCGGGAACCCTCTCCTGTAAGGAGAGGGTAGGGTGAGGTGTAGGCCGTTTTACCAGCGGGGCGCCACGCTCACGGCGCAGTCGGGTTCAGGCTGACGATTTCCCTCCCGAACACCTCACCCCTGCCCCTCTCCTTACAGGAGAGGGGTTCCCCGCGGTTCACGCGGCATAACTGAGGGCGGCCTACGCCGCCTTCTTCGAACCGAAGGTCGGGTCGAGCTCGCCCTTGGCGTAGCGCTTGGCCATGTCCGCGAGCGTGATGACGCGCTTGATCTTCGAGGCCTGGCCGGCAGTGTTGAACTCTTCCAGCCGCTTCTTGCAGAGGGCGGTCATCGCCTCCATCGCCGGCTTCAGGTACTTGCGCGGATCGAACTCGCCGGGGTTCTCGGACAGGATCTTGCGGATCTGGCCGGTCATCGCCATCCGGTTGTCGGTGTCGATGTTGATCTTGCGCACGCCGTGCTTGATGCCGCGCTGGATCTCCTCGACCGGCACGCCCCAAGTCTGGGGCATCTTGCCGCCATACTGGTTGATCACGTCCTGGAGGTCCTGCGGCACCGAGGACGAGCCGTGCATGACGAGATGCATGTTCGGCAGCTTCTTGTGGATTTCCTCGATGACGTGCATCGCCAGGATCGCGCCATCGGGCTTGCGGGTGAACTTGTAGGCACCGTGCGAGGTGCCCATGGCGATGGCGAGCGCATCGACCTTGGTCTCGGCGACGAACTTCACCGCTTCGTCGGGATTGGTCAGGAGCTGGTCGTGGCTGAGCTTGCCCTCGAAGCCGTGGCCGTCCTCCTTCTCGCCTTCGCCGCTCTCGAGCGAGCCGAGCACGCCGAGCTCTCCTTCGACGGAGATGCCGCCGAGATGGGACATCTCGGTGACGGTCTTGGTCACGCCGACATTGTAGTCCCAGTCGCCCGGGGTCTTGCCGTCGGCCTTGAGAGAGCCGTCCATCATCACCGAGGTGAAGCCGGCCTGGATCGCGGTCATGCAGGTCGCCGGCTCGTTGCCATGGTCGAGATGCACGCAGACCGGGATGTGCGGATAGATCTCGGTGACCGCGTCCATCATGTGTTTGAGCATGATGTCGTTGGCGTAGGAGCGCGCGCCGCGCGAGGCCTGGATGATCACGGGGGCGTCCGTCGCGTCCGCCGCGGCCATGATCGCGAGCGCCTGCTCCATGTTGTTGATGTTGAAAGCCGGAACGCCGTAGTCGTTCTCGGCGGCATGGTCGAGCAATTGGCGAAGCGTGATACGGGCCACGATGATCCTCCGGTTGGGCTCTGCTTATCCGGAGGGTTTAGAATCGAACTGTGGCGGACGCAAAGCGAAAGCAGCCAAAAAGTGAACGCGATCAGCGCCCGCGCGCCTCCAAGACCCTGACGCGCTCCTCGATCGCCGCGACCTGTTCGGCAAAATCGCCCGTCACGGCCTTGGCCATGACGAGCAGACCCGCGGTGTCGCGGCGCTGCTTGCGAACGAGATCGTCGAGCCCCTCGAAGCGTGCCTCAACACGGGTGAAGCGCTCGTTCACATCGGTCCGAAACGAAGCGATATCCGCCTGAATCTTCTTCAGGATCTCGTACATTGCCGTCTGCACGTTCTCGCTCATGCACGAGAACATAGCATAAACACTGCACTCCGCAACTGTAAGCTGCGGTTCAGCTCAGCCCTTCCGCAGCGCCTCGACGCCCGGTAGCGCCTTGCCTTCCATCCATTCGAGGAAGGCGCCGCCCGCGGTCGAGACATAGGTCAGGTCCTCGGCGACGCCAGCATGGTTCATCGCCGCGACCGTGTCGCCACCACCGGCGACCGCGACGAGCTTGCCCTCGCGGACGCGCTCGGCCACGGCCTTGGCAATCGCAACCGTCGCGGTGTCGAAGGGCGGCAGCTCGAAGGCGCCGAAAGGCCCGTTCCAGACCACCGTCTTCACGGTGTTGAGCTTGAGCACGACCTCGGCGACGCTGAGTGGGCCGGCATCGAGGATCATCTCGTCCGCCCCTATCTCGTTGATCGAGACGACGCGATGGCCCGGATGGGCCCTGAACTCGCGCGCCACCAGCGCATCGACCGGCAGAATGATCTCGCAGCCTGCGGCCTTGGCCTTCTCCTCGATCTCACGGGCGGTGCCGGCAAGATCGTGCTCGCACAGGGACTTGCCGACATTGACGCCGCGCGCGGCGAGGAAGGTGTTGGCCATGCCGCCGCCGATGACGAGCACATCGACCTTCTTGACGAGGTTGCCGAGCAGCTCGAGCTTGGTCGAGACCTTGGCGCCGCCGACGATCGCCATCACTGGCCGCGCCGGGTTGTCGAGACCGGAGGAGAGCGCTTCCAGCTCGGCCTGCATGGTGCGCCCGGCATAGGCCGGCAGCAGATGCGCCAGCCCTTCCGTCGAAGCATGGGCGCGGTGGGCAGCCGAGAAGGCGTCGTTGACATAGAGATCGCCATTGGCGGCGAGCGCCTTGACGAATTCGGGATCGTTCGCCTCGTCGCCGGCGTGGAAGCGGGTATTCTCAAGCAGCAGGATTTCGCCGTTCTTGGCGGCGGCGATCGCCTTCGGCGCTTCCGTGCCGATGCAGTCGCCGACGAAGATCACCGGCTGGCCGAGCGCATGTGCCAGCGCCGGCACGACCTGCCGAAGGCTGTTCTTCTCGTCACGCCCCTTCGGTCGGCCGAAATGCGCCAGCAGGATGACCTTGCCGCCCTTCTGCGCGATCTCGCGGATCGTCGGCAGGATGCGGTCGATCCGGGTGGTGTCGGTGACCCTGCCCTCCTCCGTCGGCACGTTGAGATCGACACGGACGAGGACGCGCTTGCCGGCGAGATCGGCGTCGTCGAGGGTGCGGAAAGCAGGCATGGAGAACTCTCTCACAAGCGTTGAAACAGACTGGGATAATCCATGACGAGGCCGTCCTCGTCGACGGGGAGTTCGGCGGTGAAACTGCCATCGGCCGTCTCGAACCGGAAGAGGTTCGGTGCGAGGCAGGTATAGACCTGCTCGGTGACAAACGGCTCGAAGCTGTCGAACGGCACGAAGAGCATGGCGATGCGCCGCTGCTGTCCCGGTTGCCAGGCGCAGCGGCGGATCGGCAGCGTGTTGGTGAACGGGGTTCCGGAGAGATCGATGTCGACGCAGCCGTCGAAGGCCGGCAGGTGGCCGCGCTCGCTATCGTGCCAGAGGCCATCGCGCCGTGTCATGGCGAGACGACGGCCATCGGTCGTCGCGACCTCGAAGGCCCTGACCGTGAAGTCAGGATCGCAGTCGATCCGATAGGTCGCACCGTAGTGCTGCCCGTCGCGCTCGCCGATCAGCACGGAATCGGCGCGAAGACCATTCGTGCCCGCTCGCAGCGTGAGATGCTCGAGCCCGTCGCCTTCCAGCGCCTGCCAGCGGACATTGCGCCCGCCCGCAAGTTCGGCGGCCGGGCGAAAGCTCATCGCGGCAGGATCGGTGGCAGCACGCCGGGAACGCCGCTTTTCAGCACGATCACCGTCAGGATGACGGTCAGGATCGCCGTGACGATCCCGGTGAGCAGCAGCGCGCCGAAGCGCGGTGTCGCGTTGACGCGCTGGCGCAGCGCCGAGAACTCCTCGCGCAGGCCGGCGAAGTCCATGGTGCCCGCGGCGAGCTCGACCTTCTGGGCGCTGCGGTCGAGCGAAGCTTCGGCGCGGGTCAGCACCGCCTCGTAGCGCGCGAACTTCTCTTCGATCCGGGCTGCCTTGTCCTCGATCCGCGAAAGCTGGTCGAGCTTGCGCGGATCGCTGGCCGCAAGTGGCTCGGCGATCTTCATCTCAGCCGGCTTCGGCTCGGGGACGCGAGCCGCGGCGATCTCGGCCATGCTCGGCGCCGGCGGCACGGCGATGGTCTCGACGGGCGTGCTCGGCGTGGCGACGGTCGGCTCGATCTTGTTCATTGCGCGGTCCGTTCCTCGGCGATGTGGACGCAGCCGCGCCAGATAAGGCGCGGCTGCAATGGGAGTGTGCGTCAGATCAGCTTCGCCATGGCGACGGCAGTGTCGCTCATGCGGTTCGAGAAGCCCCACTCGTTGTCGTACCAGGTGAGGATGCGGACGAACTTCTCGTCCAGGACCTTGGTCTGGTCGAGCGCGAAGGTCGACGACGCCGGATCGTGGTTGAAGTCGATCGAGACGTTGGGCTGGTCGGTGACGGCGAGGATGCCCTTCAGGGCGCCGCGCTTGCTCGCCTTGATGATCGCCTCGTTGATCTTCTCGACCGTGGTCTTGCGCTTCGAGATGAACTTGAAGTCGACGACCGAGACGTTCGGCGTCGGCACGCGGATCGAGGTGCCGTCGAGGCGACCCTTGAGCTCGGGGATGACGAGGCCGATCGCCTTGGCGGCACCGGTCGAGGTCGGGATCATCGACATCGCGGCGGCGCGGCCGCGGTAGAGGTCCTTGTGCATCGTATCGAGCGTCGGCTGGTCGCCGGTATAGGCATGGATCGTGGTCATGAAGCCCTTGTCGATACCAACCGCGTCATGCAGCACCCTGACCACCGGGGCCAGGCAGTTGGTGGTGCAGGAGGCGTTCGAGACGACGATGTGATCCTTGGTCAGGGCGTCGTTGTTGACGCCGAAGACCACAGTCAGGTCGGCGCCGTCGCAGGGAGCCGAAACCAGCACGCGTTTGGCGCCGGCGGCAAGATGGGCCGCCGCCTTGTCGCGGGTCGTGAAGATGCCGGTGCATTCCAAAGCGATGTCGACGCCGAGCGCCTTGTGCGGCAGGTCCTTGGGATCGCGGATCGCGGTGACCTTGATCGGGCTGCGGCCGACATCGATCGTGTCGCCGGAGACGGTCACCGTGCCGGGGAAGCGGCCATGCACGGAGTCGAAGCGGAAGAGATGGGCGTTGGTCTCGACCGGGCCGAGATCGTTGATCGCCACGACCTCGATGTCCTTGCGCTTCGACTCGATGATCGCGCGCAGCACGTTGCGCCCGATACGGCCGAAGCCGTTGATCGCCACCTTGACCGTCATCTCAATCCTCTCCTTCGCCGTTCGCCGGCAGGACCGGCGTCATTCACGCGGGCAAATCGGCCAAACCATGGCGGAACGCAAGGGCAGGCCTTAAAAATTTCAAGGAAGCTCAGCCGTTGTGACGCTTGATCGCTGCCTCGGCAACCGCCTCCGGCGTAATGCCGAAATGCTTGTAGACCTCCTTATAGGGCGCGCTCGCCCCGAAGGAGGACATGCCGACGAAGCTGCCATCGGCGCCGATCACGCCATCCCAGCCGAAGCGCACGGCAGCCTCGATCGCGATCTTGATCGGCGCATCGCCGATGATCGCGGCCCTGGTCGCCTCGTCCTGCTCCAGCAGCGCTTCGAGCGAAGGCACCGAGACGACGCGGGCGCGAATGCCCTTCTCGGCCAGGAGCTTGCGGGCAGCGACCGCAATCTCGACCTCGGAGCCCGAGGCGAAGAGCGAGACCTGGGCCTTGCCACCCTCGGCCGCCAGCAGCTCGTAGGCGCCCTTGGCCGAACGGTTCGTCGCCGTGCCGTCGGTGCGGACCGGCGCCAGGTTCTGGCGCGAGAGCGCCAGCACGGTCGGCCCATCGGTGCGCTCCAGCGCGATCTGCCAGGCCTCCGCTGTCTCGATCGCATCGGCGGGACGCAGCACGCGCATGTTCGGCATGGCGCGCAAGCTGGCGATCTGCTCGACCGGCTGGTGGGTCGGGCCGTCCTCGCCGAGGCCGATCGAATCATGGGTCATGACGTAGACGACCGGCAGGCCCATCAGCGCGGCGAGCCGCATCGACGGGCGGGCATAATCGGCGAAGACCAGGAAGGTACCGCCGGCGGTGCGGAAACCGCCATGCAGCGTGATGCCGTTCATCGCCGCGGCCATGCCGTGCTCGCGGATGCCGTAGCGGACATAGCGGCCCTTCGGCGTCTTCGGCGTGAAGTCCTCGGCCGCCTTGGTGCGTGTGTTGTTGGATGGCGTGAGATCGGCCGAGCCCATCACCAGCTCCGGCATCACCGGCATGATGGCTTCAAGCGCCAGCTCCGAAGCCTTGCGGGTCGCGACCGTGACCGGGCTCGCTGCGAGCGCCTTCTTGTGAGCGACGAGCGCCTTGCCGAGCTTGGCCGGAGGGGTGAGCGACAGCCGGCGCTCGAACTCGCTGCGCTTGCGCTCGGACAGCGCAGCCAGGCGCGTGTTCCATTGCTTGCGCTCGGCGAAGCCGGTGGCACCGAAGCCGCGCCAGGCCTTGAGCACGTCGGCCGCGACCTCGAACGGCCCGCCGGTGATGCCGAGCGCCTTCTTGGCAGCGGCGAGTTCCTCGGCACCGAGCGGCTCGCCATGCGCCTTCGAGGTGCCGGCCTTCTTCGGCGCACCGAAGCCGATCACGGTCTTGCAGGCGATCAGCGTCGGCTTGTTCGACTTCTGGGCTCGGCGGACCGCCGCCTCGATCGCATCGGGATCATGCCCGTCGACGCGCTCGGCCTTCCAGCCGCAGGCCTTGAAGCGCGCGACCTGGTCGACCGAATCGGAGATCGAGAGCGGCCCGTCGATCGAGATGCCGTTATCGTCCCAGAACACGATCAGCTTGTTGAGCTTCTGATGGCCGGCGAGCGCGATCGCCTCCTGGCTGATGCCTTCCATCAGGTCGCCGTCGGAGGCGAGCACATAGGTCTTGTGGTCGACCAGCTTCTTGCCGAACTCGGCGGCGAGCATGCGCTCGGCCATCGCCATGCCGACCGCGGTGGCGAGCCCCTGGCCGAGCGGGCCGGTGGTGGTCTCGACGCCGGCAGTCATGAAGTTCTCGGGGTGCCCCGGGGTCTTCGATTCGAGCTGGCGGAACTTCTTGAGGTCGTCGAGCTCCAGGCCCGGCGTGCCGGTGAGGTAGAGCAGCGCGTAGATCAGCATCGAGCCGTGGCCGGCCGAGAGCACGAAGCGGTCGCGATCGGGCCAGCGCGGTTCGGCGGCATCGTATTTCAGGATGCGGGTGAAGAGCACGGTCGCGACATCAGCCGCACCCATCGGCAGGCCGGGATGGCCGGACTTCGCCTGCTCGACGCCATCCATGGCGAGCGAGCGTATGGCATTGGCGAGCCGCTCGTGCAAAGCGCGGTCGATCGCGGGCGTCGTCATGAAGTCTCTCCGGCGAGGCGGGAACGAGACTCGCGCGCCGGAGCTGTCCGGGGGCGAGCAGCGAACTTGCGAAAAAGGTCGCGCGTTCGATAGGCCGCCGGCTCAAGCGGAGTCAATTCGCCATACGCCGTGCAGGCCAAAGCGGAGCAAATCTTCCGTGACTGATTCAAAAGTGCCGTGTCGCCATGCTGGAATGGCGGGCGAATGGACCGCGGCCTATCGTCGCCACCAAACGAAAGAGCCCGGCCTCACGGCCGGGCTCTTCTGTCGTTGTCGCTGGCCCGAAAGCCGCGAATTACTTCTTGCCGAGGGCGCCCAGCGCGCCGAAACGCGAGTTGAAGCGCGAGACACGGCCGCCGCGGTCCAGCATGTGCTGGGTACCGCCGGTCCAGGCCGGGTGGGTCTTCGGGTCGATGTCGAGATTGAGGGTGTCACCCTCCTTGCCCAGCGTCGAACGCGTGAAGTATTCGGTGCCATCGGTCATGACGACCTTGATGGTGTGGTAGTCGGGATGAATGCCGGTCTTCATGGCGAAATCCTCAATTGTCGAAAAGCGGGTGGCCGGAACTCGGCGCACATCGCCGGCTCTTCGAACAATTCGTATGAGCCTGTCGTGAAGTCGGGTGCCCATAGCGCAGCCGCAGCGACGGTGCAAGCTTTTCGGGATAGGTAAGCGTGGCGAACGAGACCAAGGAAGACACCAAGGCGCGGCCGGATTTCAGCGCCCTGCGCTCGTTCTGGCCCTATGCGCTAGCGCAGAAGCAGCGGATCGCCTTCGCGCTCGTCGCGCTGATCGTCGCCTCGGTGGCGACGCTGATACTGCCGATGGCGGTGAGGCGCGTCATCGATGTCGGCTTCTCCGGCGGCGAGCAGCAACTGGCGAATTCCTATTTCGCCATCCTGATCGGCGTCGTCGCCGTGCTGGCGCTGGCGAGCTCGTTCCGTTTTTATCTGGTGATGACGGTCGGCGAGCGCGTCGTCTCGCAATTGCGCGCCGACGTCTTCGCGCACCTGACCCGGCTCGAGCCGGCCTTCTTTGACGCCAGCCGCGCTGGCGACCTGGTCTCGCGCCTGACCGCAGACACCACCCAGATCAAGTCGACCTTCGCCTCGACCGCCTCGATCGCGCTGCGCAACGGCATCATGTTCCTCGGCGCGCTCGTCATGATGATCGTGACCAGCCCGCAGCTCTCGGCGATCGTGATCGGCGCGATTCCCCTGATCGTGCTGCCACTGGTGTTCTCCGGTCGCACCGTGCGCAAGCGGGCCCGTGCGGCGCAGGACCGGCTCGCCGATGCCTCGGCCTTCGCCGCCGAGGCGATCGGCGCGATCCGGACCATGCAGTCCTTCGGCGCCGAGCGTGAGACGACGCGGCGCTTCCAGGGCGCCTCGGATGGCGCTTATGACGCCTCGCGCGATGCGACGCGCTCGCGCGCCTGGCTCTCCGGCATCGCGATTTTCCTGGTCTCGGCCAGCGTCGTGCTGGTGCTCTGGGTTGGTGCGACCGAGGTCTTCGCTGGGCGGATGAGTGGCGGGCGCCTGTCGCAATTCGTGCTCTATGCCGTGCTGGCGGCGAGCTCGCTCGGCCAGCTCTCGGAGGTCTATGGCGACATCTCGGCTGCAGCCGGCGCTGCCGGACGGCTCGGCGAAATCCTCGCTACCAAACCGGCCATCACCGCGCCGCCCCACCCCAAGGCGTTGCCTATGCCGGCGGTCGGCGCCCTCGCCTTCGAGGGCGTCTCCTTCCGCTATCCCGGCCGTAGCAATCTCGCGCTCGCCGATCTCGATCTTGCGATCAGGCCGGGCGAACGCGTCGCGCTGGTTGGCCCATCCGGCGCCGGCAAGAGCACGGTGCTGCAGCTGGCGCTGCGCTTCTACGACCCCTTCGCCGGCCGCGTCGTCGTTGATGGCGTCGCCGGGCCGGAGGCCGACCCGACCGACTGGCGCAGCCGCTTCGCGCTGGTGCCGCAGGAGCCAACCGTGTTCGGCGTCTCGGTCGCCGACAACATTGCCTATGGTCGGCCCGGCGCGGCCCGCGCGCAGATCGAGGAAGCCGCGCAGCTCGCCGCCGCCGACGGCTTCATCCGGGCGCTGCCTGATGGTTACGACACCGTCATCGGCGAGCGCGGCGTCACCTTGTCGGGCGGCCAGCGCCAGCGTCTCGCCATCGCGCGCGCCGTGCTGAAGGACGCCCCGATTCTCTTGCTCGACGAGGCGACCTCGGCGCTCGATTCGGAAAGCGAGCGCGCCGTGCAGGACGCGCTCGACCGACTGATGCAGGGGCGGACCACGCTGGTCGTGGCCCATCGGCTCGCCACCATCCTCTCCGCCGACCGCATCCTGGTGATGGAGGACGGCCGGGTCGTCGAGGAAGGCACGCATGCCGCCCTCGTCGCCAAGGGCGGGCTCTATGCGCGGCTGGCTGCGCTGCAGTTCGGGTTGGAGGCGGCCTGACTTCCTTCTGCCTTTCAGAGCTTCCTTCTCCCCTCGGGGGAGAAGGTGCCGGCAGGCGGATGAGGGTGGTACGACCGGGTGAGACAAGGACAGACTGCAGCCGTCCTTCCCTCATCCGTCAGCGCTTCGCGCTGCCACCTTCTCCCCCGAGGGGAGAAGGAAGGCCTCCAGCAGCGCCGCCGTGTCCAGCAGGCTTCGCTTGCGCGCGACTTGTGCCGGCGTCTGCCCTTCCGCATTGCGCATCGTTGGATCGGCCCCCACCGCGAGCAGGAACTCGACGAGATCGCAGGCGCTGGTGTCGTCGTCCGGCAGGCAGAACAGTGGCGCCTCGCCCGAGCGGACCGGCGCATTGGCGAGCGTCGGTTCCTTGGCAAAAAGCGTCTCCAGCCGCTCGATCTCGCCGGCCTCGCACAGCGCTTCGATGTCGTGGCTGCGCGAGGCCAGATAGATCTGCGCGGCGCTGGCGCCTTGATGACGCGCCCAGCCGAGCGGGGTCGAGCCATAGCGACGCTCGATCGGATCGATCTGCGCACCCGCCTCGACCAGCAGCGCGACGATCTCGATCGCACCGCTCCCGGCCGCCTTGTGCAGGGCCCGGACGCCGTCGCGCGTCTCGGCATCCGGCGAGACGCCTAGGCGCAGTGCCAGCGCTGCGATCTCCGATTTACCCTGCCGGATCGCGACCAGCAGCGGCGCCGGGCTGAGCAGGAAGTCCGGATTGCCGTCGAGCAGCCGGCGTGCCTCGGCTTGGTCGCCACGCGCAACCGCAGCGGTGAAGGCCTCCTGTCCGCTGAGTTCGACCGGGCTGGCGCCATTCTCGATCAGCAGGCGAACGAGATCGCTGCGACCGTCGAGCATGGCCTGCTTGACCAGACTCTGCTTCGAATAGGCGTTGACCGCCTGCGCCCGGGCGCCATGGGCTAGGAGCCAGGCGGCGCGTTTCGGCTGGCGCGGCACGGCGTTGCCGAGCAGGTAGTCGAGCGGCGGTGCCGGCAATTCACGCACAGGCTCATGCCAACGCCCGGTCTCGCCACGCTTCTCCGTCTCGCTCCAGAGCAGGTCGAGCCAGGTGATATCGTCGGCACCGAGCGACGAGTTGTAGAGCGCCTGGCCATTGAGCGGATCGGCGCCGCGGGCGATCAGGAGCCGCGCCAGCGCCTCGGCCTGCGGATGCGAGGGCTGGTTGCCCTCGCCACCGCCGATGACGCCGGTCAGCGGGGTGAAGTGGTTGGTGCCGTCGCTGAACAGCGCGTTCGGATCGGCGCCATGGTCGAGCAGGAGCTGCGCGAGCGCGACGGCGTTGCGTGACAAGGCTTCGTTCGGCAGGCGCGTGAAGGCGAGGCGGACCAGCGGCATCCAGCCGTCGAAATCACTCGGCTTGTTCGCAACCGCGGCGTCCTTGCCGAGGAAGGCGCTGACCGCATTGAGATCATGCGCAGCGACGGCGGTGTGGATGCTGTCGCCGGTGATCTCGGGATGGCGTTCGAGCAGGCGCTGCGCCAGTGCGCCGCGCGCCGGCCGGTCGGCCTCGTACTCGCCCCAGCTTTGGGTGCCGGGCCTGACGCCGTAGCGCAGCGCCGACTTCTCCAGGAACAGCGCAACGAGCGCGGCATGGCCGCGCGCCGCAGCCTCGCGCGCGGCGAGTTCCTGCTTCAGCGCCGCCCAGCTCGCCAGCCCGTAGTCGCGCGCCAGCGCATGCTGGACCTCGCGCAGCTTGGCCGCGCCGGCATGGTCCGGGATCAGCTTGCGGAAACGGGCAAGAGCTTCAGTATCGCCGGCCTCGATCTCCTTCAGCCAGCGCTTGGCCTGGCGGCGGATCGTCTCGAGGGTCGAGCGGGGCGTGAGTTCGCGGGTGGGATCGGACATGGGCCTTCCTTCCGAAGAAAGCCTGATGTCCGCTCGACAGGCCGGAAGAAAGCGAGATGCGATGTCGTCGCTCGGTATGGGTGGGAGCAGGCTCCCTTGCCGCGGACTGGTGGCGCCCCATGCGCTCTACCCGGATGAAAAGCGCATGGCGGCGGTGGAGTCAATCGGTGTCGCGAAGCGCCGATGCAGTCCGCGGGGAACCCTCTCCTGTAAGGAGAGGGCAGGGTGAGGTGTAGGCCGCTTGACCAGCTCCGCGAGCGCTCGCGGCGCGGTCGGGTTCGGGCCAACGATTCCTCTCCCGAACACCTCACCCCTGCCCCTCTCCTTCCAGGAGAGGGGATCTCCGTCGCGTCCCCTGCGCTCGAGTCAGCCGCTCACTTCGCCCACTTGGCGCCCACCAGCTCGTCCCACTTCCTGAAGGCGACGACCATCTTGTCGGGTTTCAGCGGCAGCTCGATCGGGTTGTTGGCGATCAGGTCGGCATATTCCGGCCGGCCGAACTCGGCGATGACCTTCTGGCTCGCTTCCGGCGCCAGTGAGAGCGGCACGTTCTTCACCGCCGGGCCCGGATAGAGATAGCCCTCGTCATAGGAATAGGCCTGCATCTTCGGCGTCAGCACATGCGCCATGATGTCGAGCACCACGGCGAGGCGATCATTGGGCAGGCCCTTCGGCACGCACATGAAGAAGGCGTCCGAGACCCAGTGGAAGCCCTTCAGCGTCTGGATCTTGGCTTCCTTCGGCACGATGCCGAGCGCGCGCGGATTGATGTCCCAGCCGGTGGTCGAGATGATGATGTCGCGCGAGCCGTCGCCGAACTCCTTCATCGTCGCGCCGGTTCCGGCCGGATAGTACTCGATGGACTGGCCGAGCTCCTGCAGATAGGCCCAGGTCTTGTCCCAGCCGCCGACCGGGTCCTGTGGGTCCTTGTCGCCGAGGAGGTAGGGCAGGCCCATCATGAAGGTGCGGCCCGGGCCGGAATTGGTCGGGCGGGCATACATGAACTTGTTCGGATTGGCCTTGGCCCAGGCGAGCAGCTCCTCGGCCGTGGTCGGCGGGCTCTTCACTCGGTCCGGCATGTATTCGAGCAGCGGGCCGGAGGGGTAGTAGTTGACGACCACGCCGAAGCCGTCGCCCTGGACCTTGTGCAGGTTGAGCGCGGCCGGCTCGTAATTGGCCTCGATGTTCGGGAACTTGTCGGAGAAGTCGGGCAGGATCTTCTGCCAGAGCTTCTGGTCGAGCCCAGCGGCGAGGCCGTCGCTGCCGGTCAGGATCAGGTCGAGATCGACCTTGCCGGCATCCTGCTGCGCCTTGAGCTTGCTGGCGAGTTCGGGCGCCGGCGCCTTCACGAAGGCGATGCGCGAGACCAGCTTGGGATTGGCGGTGCGGTAGTCCTCGAAAGCCCTCTGCATCAAGGCGAGCGCGCCGCCGACATCCATGACGCTGATCACGACGGGGCTGGTCGGCAGCGGCGGCGAGGCGGCGAATGCCGGACCGCCGGCGGCAAGCGCGCCGAGGCCACCGAGAACGGTGCGGCGGTCGATGCCATGAAGATGCTTGGTCATTGCCTTCCCCCTTTGTTGTCGCGCCGTTCCAGCGGCGGTCATGCGTCGTAGCGACGTTCCTGATCGGCGAGGCGGACCCGCCTGACGAAAAGCTCATCCGACCACTCGACCTCGCCCTCCGCAAGCGCGATGCCATGCGCTTCGAGCGCAGGGCGGATCGCGGCGAGTGCGTGGCTGGAGGCCATGGCGAAAGCCTGCTCTGGCGTCGCTATGCCCCAGGCGACGACATTGCGCACCGCCTTGTCCAGGCAGAGCGCCGAGCCAGCGAGCAGTCCCGCTTCCTGCCGGACCGAACCATCAGGCATGCGATCGACGGCCATGCCGGCAAAATGGTAGCGGCCGACCGGCGCGGCAGCCGCAACCACCGCGTCCGTAACGAGGATCGAGCGCTCGACCCCCTTGGCCCGGATCAGCGCGGCGAGCGCCTTGGGATGGACATGGATGCCATCGGCGATGAAACCGGCCATCAGCCTGTCCTCGGCGAGTTGGGCGAAGATCGGGTTGGCGAGCTTGTGCAAGGTTTGCGGCAGGCCGTTGCCAAGATGGGTCGAGAGCAACAAGCCGGCATCGGCCGCGGCCGAGACCTGATCGAAATCGGCAGCCGAATGCCCGATCGCGACGATCTTGCCGGCATCCGCCAGCGCCTTCGTCAGCGCGACCGCGCCTTCGCGCTCGGCAGCGAGCGTCACCATCAGGATCGGCCGCGACAGGCCGCGTTCGACCTCGGCGATCAGCTCCGGCTTTGCTGTCGTCATCGCCGCGGGAGGGTGGCAGCCGTGATAGCCCGGCGCCGGGTTCAGGAACGGGCCTTCAAGATGATAGCCCGGGCACATCAGCGGGCCGAGCCGGCTGCCGGCGACCGCGGCATCGAGCGCCCGAAAGCGCTCGATCAGCTCATGCGGGTAGGCGGTGATGATCGTCGGCAGGCAGTGCGTGACGCCAGTCGCCAACATCGCCTCCAGGGCCCGATCGAGATCGGCCGCCGTGATCGCCGGGTTGTTGAAGTCGACCCCGGCGAAGCCGTTGATCTGGAGATCGACGAGGCCAGGCGAGACGGGCATGACCCGCTCAACCCGTCTTCAGCAGCGAAGCGGCCGGCGGATCGAGGAACAGCACCGTGTTGGGATGGCGTTGCAGGATCGAGGCCGGGTGCAGCGGCGTGATCTCGCCTTCGAGCGCGTCCTTCACCGCCTGAGCCTTGCGGGCGTCCGGCACCGAAAGCACGATCAGCTCGCTCTTCAGGATCTGGCGGATGCTCATCGAGATCGCCTGCTCCGGCACCGCGGCGAGACTCTCGAACCAGCCCTCGCCGAATTGCTGGTTGCGACAGGCCTCGTCGAGGGTGACGACGATATAGGGCTCGTCCGTCTCGAAATCGGCCGGCGGATCGTTGAAGGCGAGATGGCAGTTCTCGCCGAAGCCGGCGAAGCAAAGATCGATGCGGCGCCCTGCGATCAGCCCATTGAGGCGTCTGGTCTCGGCGACAGGATCGCCCTCGCCGTTAACCGGAATGAAGGCTGGCTTGACGGTGAGCGGTGCGAGGAAGCGCTCCTTCAGATAACCGCGGAAGCTCGCCGGATGGCTCTCGGGCAGGCCGACATATTCGTCGAGATGGAAGGCGGTGACCTTCGACCAGTCGATGCCCTCGGCGGCAACGAGGTTCTGCAGCATCTCGAACTGGCTCGCGCCGGTGGCGACGATGATCGTCGCCTGCCCATGGCGTGCGATCGCAGCGCGGATCGTCTCGGCGCCGAGCGCCGCTGCCTGCCGGCCGAGCTCGTTCTTGTCGGGGGTGATGCGGATGTCGGTCATGCTGCTCCTGCCGGCTCGGCCGCGGCGGTCGGCGTGGTACACTACCATACCAGCCCTCATGCTAGCATGGGCGCAAGACGGCGCACCTATCGCAAAGGCATGGCACGCCGCCGCTTTTCGCGGGATTTGCGCGCATAGGTTTGTGTCGGGCCGTCAGGCTCTTCCTATGGGCGTTGGCCAGTGAGCGGCAGCAATGCGAGCCGCGCGATCACGCAGGAACGTAGGTCAACCTGATCACGTCCTCGCCGACTCGATCGCTGGCCATAAGGCGGAGCGGCGGCCGCGGGCCAGCAAAGAATGGCCTGCCGCGACCCAGCACGACCGGGTGCAAATACAGTCGATACTCATCGATGAGGCCAAGGTCGGTCAGGCTTTGCGCCAGCTCTGGTCCGGAGACCGTGATCTCCCCGGCAAGTCGAGCCTTCAGCCCACGGACCACCGCCTCGAGGTCGTCCTCGACGAGCGTGGCGTTGGGGCCGATGGACTTCAACGAGCGCGACACCACCCATTTCGGCTGGCTCCGCCACGCCGCCGCGAACTCGCGCCGCTCCGCGCCCCACTCAGGATCGTTTTCATCCCAATAGCGCATGATCTCGTACATGCGGCGGCCGTACACACTGCCGGCCAGGCCGCGCACGTGCTCGATCCAGTGACGAAAGAGGGCCGCATCAGGCGCGAATGCCTGATGGTCGACATATCCGTCCAGCGACAGGTTCATTCCGAAGACGAGCTTCGCCATGCTGCAAGACCTCCAATGCAGCGTCAGGATAGCTCGAACGCCCCGCGGACGTGACAGTAGGGAGGGCCGCCCGCCGGTGACGCCATGCCTCATCATGCAACCAAATCGTTGCGTGATGGACGCCCACGTGCTAGCAACGCGCCATGGACCTCGACCGCCTCTTCCGGGCGCTGGCCGATCCGACCCGGCGGCGCATGGTGAGCGAGCTGGCCGAGCGGGACGGCCAGACGCTGTTCGAGCTGCATGTCCGCCTGATCAGCTGGCACGGGGCGAGCCTCTCCCGGCAAGCCCTGTCGAAGCATCTGCAGCTGCTGGAGGAGGCCGGCCTGGTCCGTACCGAATGGCGCTGGCGCAGCAAGCACCATTTCCTTGAGCGCTCGCCGCTGCGGCAGATGTGGGATGTGTGGATGCGGCCTCTGGCCGAGCCGCCAGAGAAGGAGACAAGCGATGCCGATCAAGATCGTCGTGACGAGCGTGCTGGTCGATGACCAGGAGAAGGCGCTGCGCTTCTATCGTGACATTCTCGGCTTCGAGCTGAAGCACGACATCCCGATGGGCAAGCATCGCTGGCTGACCCTGACCTCACCCGGCGACCCGGACGGCGTCGAGCTATTGCTCGAGCCGGATGAGCATCCGGCTGCAAAGCCCTTGAAGACCGCCCTGGTCGCCGACGGCATCCCGGCGACCTCTTTCGGAGTCGAGGACGTCCATGCCGAGCATCAGCGGCTGTCGGCGCTCGGCGTCGCCTTCACCCAGCCGCCGGTCCATCTCGGCCCGGTCACCACCGCGGTGTTCGACGATACCTGCGGCAACCTGATCCAGATCGCCCAGCGGCATTGAGGGGCCGGCCGCCACAGCAGCCTGTCCGCCTCACCGCTCGGTGATCTTGAACTCGATCCTGCGGTTGCGGCGCCAGGCGTCGTCGTTGTTGGCGACGTCGAGCGGCTGGAACTCGCCGAAGCCGGTCGCGGCGATGCGGTCGGCGGGAATCCCCTTGCTGACCAGGTATTCCACCACGGCGACGGCACGCGCCGTCGACAGGCTCCAGTTCGACGGGAATTGCGCGGAGCGGATCGGCCGGTTGTCGGTATGGCCGTCGACGCGCAGGATCCAGGGCAGGTCCGGTGGCATCTCGCGGCCGAGATCGACGATGATGGCTCCGAGCTTGTCGAGCTCGCCGCGCCCCTCCGGCTTCAGCACGGCCTGGCCCGCGTCGAAGAAGACCTCGGACTGGAAGACGAAACGGTCGCCGACGACGCGGATATCCGGCCTCGTGCCGAGCACCTGGCGCAGGCGGCCGAAGAAATCGGAGCGATAGCGCGCCAGCTCCTGCACGCGCTGGGCCAGCGCGACATTGAGGCGCGAGCCGAGCTCGGAGATGCGCGTCTGCGATTCCTTGTCCTTGGCCTCGGCAGCGCCGATCGCCTCCTCCAGCGCCGCGAGCTGACGGCGCATGGCGACGATCTGCTGGTTGACCATCTCGACGGTCGCCTGAGCCTTGGCGGAGAGCTGCTTTTCGGCGTCGAGCGCCTTCTGCGTGTCGGCGAGCTGGGCTGGAGCGTTGCTACTGGCAGCGCCGTCGAGCAGCCCCTGCACGCGGGCGCGTTCTGCCTGCTCGCTGGCGAGCGATGATTGCAGCAAAGCGAGCGAATCCTTGGCTTCTTTGCCAGTCGACCGTTCGAGGGCGAGCAGGTCGCTGAGCTCGGAGATCTGGCGATTCAGCCGGTCGAGCACCGTGTCCCGGCCGCTGATCTCCTGCGACAGGAAGAACTGGCCGAGGACGAAGACGGAAAGCAGGAAGACGATGCCGATCAGCATCGTCGAGAGCGCGTCGACGAAGCCCGGCCAGAAATTCACCTCTTCCCGGCGATGTGCGCGCGACAGGGCCATGGCGTTGCCTATCTCCTCAAGGGCTATGTCGTCCCGGGCACTATGCCGGAAATCCAAATCACCGAGAATATTCCAGCCGGCGATGGCAGGCAGGAGATCCGCGGGGACCCCTTCTCCCGTGTGGGAGAAGGGCAGGGATGAGGGCCTGCCCTATCCGTAAGAGGTCGCAGCGGCGCCGTTGCGTTTCAGTAATCGGCGGCGGTCCCTCACCCCTGCCCCTCTCCCATCCGGGAGAGGGGTTCCCCGCGCTCTCTACCCCGTCCGTCATCGCTGTCCTCTGACCGGCTCATGACTCACCGACGCGTTCGGCGGCGAGGCGCTCGATCAGGCGCTTCAGGTCCTTCTCGCGCGCCGCCTGCGCCTCGACCCAGTCGCGGATCAATTGCTGCTCGGAGCGCATATGCTGGACGAGGCCCTGGATGCCCTCGGCGAGGTTCGCGAGCGCCTGCGTCGCGGCGCGATTGTTGCTCCCGTCCTGCATCGCCGCCTGCAGCTTGTCGAGGCGCTCGACCACGATGTCGCCGGATGCCGGACCGGCGACCGGCAGCGCCAGCGGGATGGTCGCGGAGTTCGCGGTGGCGGAACCGAGATAGTCTTCGACCTCGTTGCGGAAGCGGCGCTGCGCCTGGCCGAGCTGGAGATCGAGGAAGCCGAGCAGAACCGCGCCGGCGATGCCGAACAGCGAAGCCGAGAAGGACAGGGCCATACCGGCGAGCGGTGCGGCGAGGCCCGTCTTGAGCTCGTCGAAGAGCACGCCCGCCTCCGCGCCGGTGCGCAGGCTCTTGATGACGGTGCCGATCGACGAGATGGTTTCGAGCAAGCCCCAGAACGTCCCGAGCAGGCCGAGGAAGACCAGAAGTCCGGCGATATAGCGCAGTACCTCGCGCCCGTCATCGAGCCGGACCGCGATCGATTCGAGCAGGGTCGCAGCCTGGGACGGGGCGAGCGTGCGACGCTCCAGCGCCGGCAGCGCGGCGCCGAGCGGGCTGATCACCTGATTGCGCCGGATCGCCACGCCTGCCGGGTTGGCGGCGAGACGGGTGGCGGCGCGCGCCTCGCTATCGATACGCCAGAGCTCGCGCAGCGTGATCAGCACGCCGACAGCAAGCGCGCCAAGGATCAGGCCGTTGAGGCCGGGATTGGCCATGACCGCGGTGACGAGGTTGGCGTGCAGGATGTAGACGAGGAAGCCGATCAGCGCGAGGAAGATCAGCGCGCGCAGGGCGTAGCGCAGCGGGCGGGAGAACCGGAACGTCTGCGGCCGATGCATCACCGTCGCCGAACTTCCCTCAGCCAGGGGCTCCAGCGGCTGGACCTCGGGGGCCGCCTCGTCATTGGCCATGCCTGCTCATCCGATCCGGTTTCGTCGCGGCGGCGACTGTCGCCTCCCGCCACGCAAGGATCAAGCAGGAAAGCGCGGTGTCGCGCTCAGAGCACAGTCTTCAATGCCGCCCGCAACGCCGGCTCGCCGGCTTCGTTGCCGCAGATCACGTCCTTGGCTGATGTCGGCTGCTTGCCGTCGAGCGTGCCGAAAGTGCCGCCCGCCTCGCGCACCATCACCGCAGCGGCGCCGAAATCCCAGGTATTGAGGCCGCGCTCCCAATAGGCGTCCATGCGGCCGGCGGCGACATAGGCGATGTCGAGCGCGGCCGAGCCCATACGGCGGACATTGGCGAAGCGGCTCATCACCGCCCCCAGCTCCTTCAGGAAGAGCGGGTGGCCGCCCTTGCCGATATGCGGCACGCCCATGCCGATCAGCATGTCGGCCGATTCGCGCCGGCCGGAGACGCGCATGCGGCGGTTGTTGACATAGGCGCCCTTGCCCTTCTCGGCGATGAAGAGCTCGTCCTTGGCGGCGTCATAGACCACGCCGGCGATGAACTGGTTGTCGCGCTCCAGCGCCACCGAGATATTCCAGTGCGGGATGCCGCGCAGGAAGTTGTGGGTGCCGTCGAGCGGGTCGACATGCCAGCGATTGCTCTCGTCGGTTCCGACGACGACGCCGCTCTCCTCCATGACGAAGCCGTAGCCCGGCCGCGCCTTTTCCAGCGCCGCGCGCAGGATCTCCTCGGCCTTGTGGTCGGCCTTGGAGACGAAATCGCCCGGGCCCTTGGCCAGGACCTGCAGATTCTCGACCTCGCCGAAATCGCGCTTCAGCGAACGCGACGCCTTCATCACGGCATCGGTCATCACGGTCATCAGGGGCGAGCGGATCATTATCAAAACCTCCGGCGCTCGAAGCGCGGCAGAATGGAACGGACTATCAAACAGCGGCAGTCGTTGGGCAGCGCCGGCAATGCGGCGCGAATTCGCGCCGTCACTTGCTCGGTTGGCTCGGCGTCGTCAAGGCCGTCGCCTCGATCCGGTCGGCGGCGAGGCGGGCGGCACGGGCGCGCTGCTCCGGCGAAAGCCGCTCCAGCAACTGGTCGAGCGTGGCATCGGAGAGGCCTTGCGCGCGGGCGGCGAGATGCCAGGCGGCGGCCTCCGACAGGTCCGGCGAAACGGCGCGGCCGAACTGGTAGAGCTTGGCCAGCCGGTTCTGGGCGATGGCATTGCCCTTGTTGGCCGCGCGGATGAAAAGTCTAGCTGCCGCGCGCTCGTCCTTGGCGACGCCGTCGCCGTTGAACAGCATGATCGCGTACTCGACCTCGCCGGCGATCAGCCCGTTGGCGGCGGCCTTGCCCATCCACTCGGCCGCCATGCCGTCATCCTGCGGCACGCCGCGGCCCATCTTGTAGAGAATGGCGAGCGCATGCTGGGCGTCGCCGAGATCGGCGGCGGCAGCGACCCTGAGGCAGCCTATGGCCCGCTGGTCGTCCTGCGGCCTGCCCGTCGCGAGCAGCGCGATGGCGAGATTGTAGTTGGCGGCGGGATGGCCGGCGGCAGCGGCCTTCTCCAGCAGGGCGCCGGCCTTCTTCGGCTCACGCGTAACGCCGCGTCCCTCCAGCATCGCCATGGCGAGCGCAAAGGTGGCGTTGACGTCACCCTTGTCAGTGGCGAAGCGGTACCACTCGGCCGCGGCCTTGGCGTCGTCACGGACACCGAGACCCTGGCGATAGATCTCGCCGAGCAGCGTCATCGCCGCGGCGTCGTTCGGATCGGCCTCGAGCCGCTTCAGAGCCTCCGACTGGGCCCGCCGATAATGTCCTGCCTGATAGGCGCCGTAAGCCAGGTCCGGCTCCGTCGCGGCGGCGGGTAGAGCGAGGGGCAGCATAAGCGCGACGAGGACCGTAATGGGCCAGCGTCGCAAGGTGCGCGCTCCTGCCTTACGCTGCTCGTGATGTCCAAACCTCGCAAGCAAAGCGCGGGAGCCCTCCCCCCTTGTGGGGGAGGGTTGGGAGAGGGGCGACTGGGCGAGCGTTGAGTCGCTTGCGATCGGCCTCACGGCTGACTACCCCCCTCTCCAGCTCTCCCCCACAAGGGGGGAGAGAGCAGGTCGAGCCTCATCGCGCGATCCTGCGGGCGTGCTGGGCCGCGATCGCAGCATCGGCTTCAGCGACGGCCGCGCGGATGTCGACACCTTCGGCGAACACCCATTCGCCGAGCGCGACGAACTCGGCGCCAGTCTCGATCAGGGTCTGAACGGACTCGGCGTCCGGGCAATAGGCGATGCAGGGCGTCTCGAAGATCTCGGCCCACCAGGAAGCGCGCTCGATCACCGCTGGCAGCGGCGGGAGCGAGCCGTCCGGCCGCGGCTCGCCGAACATGACGTAGTCGACGCCGGCCTCGCCCATATCCATGGCGTCATGGCGCGAGCGCAGGCCCCCTGCCCCGATGATGCGTTCCTGCTTCAGGCTGGAACGGGCATCGGCGATCACATCGGCACCTTGGGTCAAATGGACGCCGTCGGCACCGCCGCGGCTGGCGACCTGAGGTGAAGCCTCCACCACCAGGGCGACGTTCTGCGCCTGCACCGCTGGAGCCAGCGCCTTGACCCGTTCGGTCAGGCTGCGCTCGTCGCCGGGCGCGAGCCGCAGCAGCACGGCGGCGACATCGCCGCCAGCGAAGGCCTGCATCAGGCGAAAGGTGATCGCGCCGGGATCCAGGATCGGCGGCGTGACGAGCATCAGGCGGGTGCGGAGCGGGTTCGTAGTCATGATCTTGCGCGCAAACGGCCTGCGGCGTGATCCAATGTCAAGACCATAAGCCCGGCGACGAGACTCCAGAAGGCCGAGCCGACGCCGAACAGCGACAGGCTCGAAGCGGCGACAGCGAAGGTGACGGCCGCGGCGAAACGGTCCTTGTCGCTCGCCATCGCCTGGCCGAGCGCGCCTGCCAGCGAGCCGACGAGGCCGAGGCCTGCGACCGCGACGATCAGCGCCTTCGGCATGGCGAGGATCAGCGCGAGCAGGAGGCCGGCGGTGGCGGCAATGACGAGCCAGAGGACGGCATACCAGATCCCGGCCTTCCAGCGCTGCTTCGGATCGGGATGGGTGTCGGTGCCGGTACAGATCGAGGCGCTGACCGCCGCCATGTTGACCATATGCGCGCCGGTCGGCGCCGTCAGTAAGGACATCAGCCCGGTGATGAACAGGCAGGACGCGGTCGGCGGCTGATAGCCCGAGGCACGCAGCACGGCAAAGCCCGGCAGGTTCTGCGCCACCATGGTGACGAGATAGAGCGGAATGCCGACACCGACGATGGCGGTCAGGTCGAGCTGCGGGACGATCAGCTCGATATGGGTCAGCGCGACCGGTCCGGCCGGCAGCGTCGCCGTGCCCGTGGCGAAGGCGAGCGCGAGGCCCGCCACCAGCGCCGCGATGACGCCGAGGAAGGGATTCCACAGCCGCGCCAGCAGGAAGACGACGAGCGGCGTCAGCACCAGAGCCGGCTGCAGGCGCATCTCGTCGAAGACGGCGACGACGAAGCGGAAGATCACGCCGGCGAGCATGGCCGCGGCGATGCTCATCGGGATGCGCTCGACCAGCGCACCGAGCGGGCGGAAGGCGGCGGTCGCCATCATCAGCGCGGCGGCAGCCAGGAAAGCACCGACGGCCGAGGCCATGTCGACGCCGCTCGCAGCCGCGATCAGCGCCGCGCCCGGCGTCGACCAGGCACAGATGATCGGCATGCGATGCCGCCAGGACAGGATCAGGCTGGCGAGCCCCTTGGCGATGGCGAGCCCGGCGATCCAGGAGACGGTCTGTCCCGGCGTCGCGCCGAGAGCCTGCGCGGCGGCAAGCACCACCGCAACCGAGGCCGCGTAACCGACGAAGACGGCGACGAGAGCGGAAAAGAGCTGCGACATCAGCCGCTCTGCGGATCCCAGGCTGTCGGCCAGGTCTCAGCGAGCGTGGCGCCAAGGCGCACCGGCCAGGCCGCCTTGGCGAGACCGGTCCGGTCGTCGGTCTCAACAGCGATGCCCGACAGCGTGCCCTCGCCGAGCGCCGGCTCCAGCCGCGAGCCCGGCGTCTTCTGCAGGAAGCGGCGGATCGCCTCCTCCTTCTGCATCCCGAGGATCGACTCGTAGTCGCCGCACATGCCGGCATCGGTCTGGTAGGCGGTGCCGGCCGGCAGCACGCGCGTATCGGAGGTCGGGACATGGGTGTGGGTGCCGACGACGAGGCTGGCGCGGCCGTCGAGATAATAGGCCATGGCGAGCTTCTCGCTGGTCGCCTCGGCATGCACGTCGACGATGACGGCGTCGGCGGCATCCCCCAGCGGGCAGGCGGCGAGCTCGCGCTCGAGCGCGGCGAAGGGGTCGTCGAGCGCGTCCATGAACAGCCGGCCCATGACGTTGACGACGAGGACGCGGGCGCCGTTCCGCGCTTCGATCACGGTCGCGCCACGACCGGGCGTGCCAGGCGGATAGTTCGCCGGCCGGATCAGGCGCGGCTGGCGCTCGATGAAGACCATCGCCTCGCGCTGGTCCCAGGAATGGTTGCCGAGCGTGATGACGTCGGCGCCGGCAGCGAGGGTCTCGTCGCAGATCGCCTCGGTGATACCGAAGCCTCCTGCTGAGTTCTCGCCGTTGATCACGACACAGTCGAGCTTCCAGCGCTCGCGCAGGCCAGGCAGGCGGTCCTGGACGGCAAGGCGGCCGGCGCGCCCGACGATGTCGCCGAGAAAGAGTAGACGCATGACACTATCCAGTGATTGGGCTGCCACATTGCGGCCCGTTCCGTCGCGCTTTCACCTAAGATGCCGTCACCCCGGCCAGAGCGGCGAGGTCGCGCAGGACTTCACGGTTTTGAGGGAAGCACGGCGGGACGACTGCGTCTTGAATGAAAGACGCTTGCTAATGACGTGATCACCGCAGCGAAATCAACAGCAGTGGATCGCCTCGTCCTGCGTGACCACCCAGTCGAGGCGGCGGTCATGGGCCTCGGCGGGCACCGCTTCGATCTCCTGCGCCGCATAGGCGATGCCGATGGTCGCGACCGGCTCGAGCGCGGCGATGGCGCGGTCGTAATAACCCTTGCCGTAGCCGATCCGGTAGCCGCGCCGGTCGAAGGCGGCGAGCGGCACGATCAGGATCGCAGGCCTGACCTCGGCCGCCTCCGGACTCGGCACCAGCGTGCCGAAGCCGCCCGGCACGATCGGCTCCCAGGGCGCCCAGCGCCGGAACAGCATGCGCTTCTCGACGATCGCCGGCAGGCAGAGTGGCAGCCCGCGCTCGTGCAGCGCTTCCAGGATCGGGCGCGGATCGGCCTCCGAGCGCATCGGCCAGTAGGCGGAGACCGGCCCCTCCTTGAACACCGGCAGCGCCAGGGCGCGCGCGACGATCGCCTCGTCCCAGATCAGGCGGTCGTCGAGCTCGAGGCCGTCGCGCCGGGCGAGCGCCTCGGCACGCAGCGCGGCCTTGCGAGAAGAGAGGATGGGAGAATCGGTCATGGGCAGTGCGGAGCCACCTTGGCCGTGGAGATTTCGATCCCGGGACACCTACAAAGTAGGTGGGCGCCGTGTGTCCGGGTCCAGGGACCCGGTCAGGGACAGCTCCCTAGGGAGTCGTATGGGCCCGGGAATACATAACTCGCACGCACCAGGCAGCCCCGCCAAGCCAAGGTAGGATGCATGCCGGCAAAGCGCCAGAGGCGTTTGGTGGAAGGTGTGGGAATTTCGTGCCGTCAGGCACCACGCGCGATGCCGTGCCGGATCACGCGGTCGATCAGGTCGGGATAGGCGATGCCGCTTGCCGCGAGCGCCTTCGGGAACATGCTGATGTCGGTGAAGCCGGGAATGGTGTTGACCTCGTTGACCAGCGCGCTCCCGTCCGGCCGCAGGAAGAAGTCGACGCGGGCCATGCCGTCGCAGCCAAGCGCGTAGAAGGCGCGCTTGGCCAACGCTTGAAGGTTGGTGATGACATCCTCGGGTAGCTCGGCCGGAACCTCGACGCGGGCACCGTCCTCGTCGAGATATTTGGCCTCGTAGGTGTAGAAGCCATAGCTCGCGGCAGCGACGATCTCGCCCGGCAGTGAGACGATCGTCTCGCCATCGGCCTGCTCCAGCACGCTGAGCTCGATCTCGCGGCCTTCGATGAACTCCTCGACCAGGACGACGCGATCGTGCCGGAAGGCCTCGGCGAGCGCCGCCGCGAAAGCCTCGGCGGTCGTCGCCTTGCTGACGCCGACGGAGGAGCCCTGCCGGGCCGGCTTGACGAACAGCGGCAGGCCGAGCGCGGCGCTGGCCTGCTCGAAGCTCAGCGCCTCGCCTTGCCGGACGGTGAGCGAGCGGGCGACGCCGAGCCCGGCCTCGCGCAGGAGCCGCTTGGCGATGTCCTTGTCGAGCGCATTGGCCGAACCGACGATGCCGCAGCCGGCGAGCGGGATGCCGGCGACCGCGGCCAGGCCCTGGACCGAGCCATCCTCGCCGTCGAGGCCATGCAGCACCGGGAAGAGTACATCGATCTTCGGGAGCGTCTGCGGCGCAGCGCCGTCCTGCAGGCGCAGCAGGCGCCCGCGCCCGCCGGGCAGCAGGCAGATCTCGGCGCCGTCCTGCGGGATCGGATCAGGCAGGACGCCGTTCTGCAATTCGAGCTCGCGCCATTGCCCGGCCTTGGTGATCAGGATCGGGACGACATCGTACTTCGCCTTGTCGATCGCCTTCACCACATTGGCGGCGGACATCAGCGAGACCTCATGCTCGGCAGATTTGCCACCGAGGAGAATTGCCACCCGAACCCTGTCGCTCATCGTCCCTGCCTTCATCGACTCATCTCAGCTGCGAGCGTCAGTCAGGCATGATTGAGGAATTGCAAAGGCAGGCGGGAAGAAGTTTTGGCGCAGAGCTATGGCGAAGGGCGCGGGGGAACCCTTCTCCCGTGTGGGAGAAGGGTTCCCCCGCGCTTGTTCGTATGCTCCCGCTTACCCCGTCTGCCCCGGCAGCAGGCTCCGCGCCACCCCCTCGATGCGCTCGGCCGCGGCGACGAGGGCGGCGGCCGCCTTCTCCTCGACCTCGCCGGCGCGCTGGTCGGCGGTTCCCGCGTCACCCTGGATCGATTGCAGCCGGCCTTCGAGCGTCTCGACCTTCTTCTTCAGCTCACTGACCTCGTCGGCGACCATCAGCGCCGCCATGACGTGCAGGCGCATGTCGCCGATCTCGCCGAAGGCCTGGCGCATCTCCTCGATCTTGCCGTCGTAGAAGCTGGCGAGTCCCTCCAGATGCGGCTCCTCGCCCTCGCCGCACGCCATGCGGTAGGCCTTGCCGGAGATGGTGACGTTGACCTGGGGCATCAGGCGTCCTGTTCAGCTTCTTCGTCAGGGCGGACTTCGACGCGCGCGATGACCTCTGCGAGCGCCGTCATGGCGCGGTCGAGCTTGCGATCGACCTCTTCCGCGACACCCTGGACCTGACCGACCCTGGCCATCGCACCGTCGAGTTCGACAGCGAGGCGGGCGCGGTCGTCCTGCATCAGGGTCAGCTCGGTTTCGAGATTGGCCCGGCCGCGCTCGACCTCTAGCCGCCTGCGAGCGGCTGCTTCGAGTTGGCCGAGCGCGCTTTCGAGGCGCGACAGGGCGTGGTCCAGTCCTGGAGACGCCACGCTCCCTCCTCTGCTGGCCGGCCAAGCCGGCTCATCCGATTCGGAAGCCTAGTTTAACAAATATGACGGTGAAAAGCGCTTTGGGCGCTTTGCGCCCCGCACTGCGGTCTCGGCAGTGGATATCCGGGGCAAGTCTGGCGCGTCTGGCCACCTGAAGGACGGCCAAGGCGACTTTCAGCGCAGCAGACCGAGCCGCGCCTGCAGGCTTTCGAGCTGGCCGCGCACCGGGTTCACCGCGATAGGGCGACCCGTGCCGGACATCTGCTCCTCGAGATGGCGAATGCGCTCCTGCAGGCGGCTCGAATGGGCGACGAGGTCGCGCAGGCGCTGCGGCAGGCGCTCCGCCTCGGCATTGGTCGGCTGCAGCATCGATTCGGCGATACGTACCCTGTTGTGCTCGTTGCGCGCCTGCTCGGCGCTCATCTCGCCCTCGGCGACGGCGCGCTGCACCAGCAGCCAGGAGGCGATCTGCATCAGGCGTGTCGTCAACCGCATGCTCTCGGTCGCATAGGTCAGCGAGACCTCGCGCGGCAGCGCCGCCGACTCGGCGCGCCCGTCGCCATCGAGATAGGATGCGGTTGCCTCGACCAGCCCCATTCCTTCGCGGAAGAGCTGCATGAACGCGTCCGATTTGACAAAGCCGCGCGCGAACGAGATCGCGCCGTCCTTGGCCCCGGGCCTCAGCATCGTCAGATCGGTCATACCATGTCTCCAATCGGCACAATGGCGCGCGATTGAAGGACGCGACGCCGACTCCTGCCGGGACATCGCAAGGATAACGCCGTAGCGTTGTCGGCGCCGCGGTAACGTGTCGTTAAGGTTAACGGTGCCATGGTCCGGGCCCGGCGACGCCCCTGCCCGCTCGACCAATCCGGGCCGAAGCCAAAAAAAGAGCCGCCCCGAAGGCGGCTCGAAGGTCAACAGGGAGGCGTCAAACAGAGTGGGCAGGAGCCACTCGATATCCAGACAAACTGGATGATGCGATTCATACTTTGGAATCGTTAAGCGACCGTTAACGCCGCCCGAAAACGCGACAAATTCGAACGATTCCGGTTCAGTTCGTGAATGTCAGCTTCAGGCCGAAGCGGTCGCTGTGGAGATGCTCGTTCAGGGTATAGCGATACGTCGCGCCAAGGCTGACGCGGGGCGCGAGCTCGCGCCTGATCTCGATGCTGTGTCCGCCCAGCACTGTGACCGGAGCCTGCACGACGACGACGGTATTCGGCAGCTTGAGCCTGAACGCGGCGAGGGGCTTGCCGCCATCCTCGCGCAGCCCAAGGCTGGCGATGTCCTCATCGGCCATCGCGGGAACTGCCAAGGTTGCAGCGAGTGCAAGAACGATGCTGAACGCGCGCATGTGTTTCTCCGGCGTCAACGAGGGCGAGCGCGCGACCGGGCCGCCGCATGCGGCCCGCATTCACACAAATCCTCTGGTGTTATCGAAGTGGATTCGCCCGACATCCCGTCGGTGCGGCGCGGCAATCTCAGGCCGCTTCCATCCTTGCGGCTAAGATAGCCGCTTCGGCCCTCGACGCGAAGATGAATATCCGTTCATCGGCTGGCGCATCTTGTCGCGTGGCAGGAAGGACGCAACCATCCCGCGAAGTGCCGGCGGCCCGGCCTTCGCTCTTGACCGCCGCAGTTTCGCCTCAGGCCTTCTTCTGGAAGAAGGCATCGGCAGCCGAGCGTGACGCCGCCTTCTTCTCCCGCGCTTCCTGCAGCCGCGCGATCTCCGCTTCGAGGAGGGCGATCCGCTCGTCGAGCTCGGCGACGGCCAGCTGCGACAGGTCCTGCCCGATCTCGTGAGCGCGCTTCGGCGCCGGGCGGTCGTCGTCGAGAAATCCAGCCATCGCAGCCTCGCCTTGCATCCTCCGGACGCGAGAGCTTAATCGGACGCGAACGCCAGCACCACAGGCGAGGAGATAGCCATGACTGCCCTGCCCGCGATGATGACCGCCATCGGCTTCGATGCCCCCGGCGGCCCGGAGGTCCTGAAACCGCAGCAGCGCCCGGTGCCGCAGCCGGGTCCCGGGCAGGTCCTGGTCCATGTCGCGGTCGCCGGCGTCAACCGGCCCGACGTCTTGCAGCGCATGGGCGGCTACGCTCCGCCGCCCGGCGCCTCCGATATTCCCGGTCTCGAGATAGCCGGCCGGATCGTCGCCCTCGGCGAAGGCGTCTCGCGCTACGAGGTCGGCGACCAGATCTGTGCGCTCGTCGCCGGCGGCGGCTATGCTCAGTACGCCGTGGTCCACGAAGACAATGCCCTGCCAATCCCGGCTGGGCTGTCGCTGGAGGAAGCCGGCGCGATTCCGGAGACCTATTTCACCGTCTGGACCAATGTCTTCCAGCGCGGCAGCTTGAAGAAGGGCGAGAGCTTCCTGGTGCATGGCGGCACCTCTGGCATCGGCACCACCGCGATCCAGCTCGCCAAGGCTTTCGGCGCGACGGTGCTGGCAACCGCGGGGTCGGACGAAAAATGCGCCGCCTGCCGCGAACTCGGCGCCGACCACGCCATCAATTACCGCAGTGAGGACTTCGTCGCCGCGGCGAAGGCAGCAACCGGCGGGCGGGGCGTCAACCTGATCCTCGACATGGTCGGCGGCGACTATATCAACCGCAACTACGACGCTGCCGCCGAGAGCGGCCGCATCGTCCAGATCGCCTTCCTCAACGGGCCCAAGGCCGAGGTCAATTTCAGCCGCCTGATGATGAAGCGGCTGACCCATACCGGCTCGACCCTGCGCCCGCGCACCATTGCCGAAAAGGCTGCAATCGCACGCGAGCTCGAGGAGAAGGTCTGGCCCCTGCTGACGGGACGGCGCTGCAAGCCGGTGATCCATGCACGCTTCCCGCTCGAACAGGCAGCGGAGGCGCACCAGCTGATGGAGAGCAACGCCCATATCGGCAAGATCGTGCTGACGGTATGAACGGCGCTGATCCGACCCCAATCGTGGCGAACATCACATCGACGCGTCATCCCGGACAAGCGGCGGAGCCGCGCAGCTCCGGGATCCATCGCAGGGCTCCGGCGCTCTACGATGGATCCCGGCGCTCCGCTTCGCTACGGCCGGAATGACGCGGAGAATGAATGGACCCGAGGGCAGCCCCCTGCCGCACGCTTTCCATGGACAGCGATCTCGGCTTTGCCTATAAGGCGCGCCATCCTCCTCATCGTCGATGATTTGGATGACCGGCCGGGGCGGCCGGTCTGCGCCTGAGAGCTATTGCCCGCGACATTCCAGGAGACGGCCCGTGTCACAAACGCCGCTGATGCCGAAAGCCACTGCGGTCTGGCTGGTCGAGAACACCTCGCTGACCTTCGAGCAGATCGCCGAGTTCTGCAAACTGCATCCGCTCGAGGTGCGCGGCATCGCCGACGGCGAAGTCGCCGCCGGCATCAAGGGACTCGACCCGATCACCTCCGGCCAGCTCACCCGCGAGGAGCTCGAACGCGCCGCCAAGAACCCGGCGCACCAGCTCAAGCTCGCCGAGCGCAAGGTCAAGGTGCCGGAGATCAAGCGCACCAAGGGGCCGCGCTACACCCCGGTCTCGAAGCGCCAGGATCGGCCCAACGCGATCCTCTGGCTGCTGCGCAACCATCCCGAGCTCAAGGACGCGCAGATCATCCGCCTGATCGGCACGACCAAGACAACGATCGCCCAGATCCGCGACCGCACCCACTGGAACGCCCAGCAGCTGCAGCCGATCGACCCGGTCAGCCTCGGCCTCGCCTCGCAGATCGACCTCGATTTTGAGGTGGCTCGCGCTGCCAAGGATCGCCCGGCCATGGTCGTGCAGAACACCGGCTCGACCCTGCTGCCGGCCGAGGAGACCACCGCGCCCGCGCCGGCGCCGGCCTCCCAGCCCTTCGCCGACATGAGCCGGCCGAAGCGCGAGGAAGAAGAGAAGATCGACGTCGATTCGGTCTTCGCCAAGCTGAAGCAGCTCAAGCGCCCGGCCGAAGACGAGGACGACGAGCACTGAGCTCGACGAGCTGATCGAAGCTGGAGGTGAGCGATTGTGATGACCGATCTCACCTTCACCTTCCTCGGCACCGGCGCGCCGCCCGTCAGCCTGCGCCGGGCCGGCCCCGCCCATCTCGTCGAGGCGGATGGTCTCAAGCTTCTCATCGATTGCGGCTCTGGCGTCAGCCAGCGCCTCGTTGCCGCCGGCCATGCCGGGGCGCAGATCGATGCGCTCATCGTCACGCATGAGCATTCCGACCATCTGGTCGACTTCTACCAGCTCGTCGTCTCGTCCTGGCATCAGGGCCGCAGCCGGCCCTGGCGGGTGCTCGCGCCCGAACCGGCGCTTGCCAATTTGCGCGGCCAATACGAGGCCTTCGCCCGCGAGCGCGCCTTGCGCATCGCCTTCGAGAAGCGCCCCGATGCGATCGGCCTCGAGGTCGTCTTCGAGGAATTGCGCGAGGGCCCGGTCGCGGGGCTGGGCGCCCTTGCGGTCGAGGCTTTCCTCGTCGACCACAAGCCGGTCGAGCCGACCTTCGGACTATCATTGTCGGCGGCCGGCAGCCGCATCGTCTTCTCCGGCGACACGCGCCTGACACCGTCGCTGAAGCAGGCTGCGCACGGCTGCGACCTGCTGGTCTGCGAGGTCTTCATCGACAACCAGATGCCGGTCACCGCCGGTGTCCGCTCGGCCGAGACCGTCGCCTCGGTCCAGAGCTACCACATGACCCCGGCAGTCGTGGCTGGCCTCGCCGAGCGCGCCGGCGTCAAGGCGCTGGCGCTGACCCATCTCGTCCCGCCAGGAGCCGACACGGCGGCGCTGTTCGCTGAGGTCCGGGCCGGCGGCTATGCCGGACCGCTGATCGTCGGCGAGGATCTGATGCGATTGGAGCTGCCGGCGCGCTTGCTGCGCTGGAACGCCGCCGCGTTAGGATTCTGATCGCCGGCGCGCTGGCTCAGGCCGCCCGGCGCAATCCCGTGCTAGCCTGCCCGCCATCGAGCCGGAAGCTGCCAGCCAACCTCGCGACCGCTTCGGCCGCCTCCGCCATGCCGCGCCCGGCAGCAGCGGTGCGCGCCGCCGCCTGGGCGTTGTCCTGGGTAGCGGCGTCGATCTCGACCAGCGCCCGCTCGATCGCGCCGACGCCCTGAGATTGCTCTGCCGTCGCCTGGCTGATCTCGCCGAAGGCCTGCGCGACCTCCTCGACCTCGCCGGAGATGGTGGTGAGGCTTGCGCCGGCCGCGCGCACCAGTTTCACACCCTCATCCACATGCAGCTTGGTCTCGCCGATCAGCGCCCGCACATCGCGTGCGGCATCGGCCGATTGCTGGGCGAGCCGGCGGACCTCGGTCGCGACCACGGCGAAACCGCGCCCGCCCTCCCCGGCCCGCGCCGCCTCGACCGAGGCGTTCAGCGCCAGCAGGTTGGTCTGGAAGGCGAGCCCGTCCATCACTTCGACGATATCGACGATCCGGCGCGACTGCTGGTCGATCTTGTCGATCGCCTCGACCGCGCGGCCGGCCACCGCAACGCCTGCACCGGCATCGTCTGCGGTCGCGCGCGCCTTGCGCGCCGCCGCCTGGACGATGTCCGAAGTCTGGCGAACCGTCGCCGCGATCTCCTCGATGACGCTGGAGGTGTCCTGGATCGCGCTGGCCTGGCTTTCGCCGCGTTGCGACAGGTCGAGCGTCGCCGAGAGGATGTCCTCGGCTGTGATGCGCGTTTGCCCTGCGTTCTGCACCACAGCCGCCAACGCCGCGGCCAGCGCTTCTGTCGAGCGATTGAAATTGCCGGCGACGGCGGCGAGCCGCCCTTCGAACCCGGTCGACATCCGCACCGTCAGATCACCATCGGCGAGGGCAGCGAGGGCCTGGTCGGTTTCGTCAAGGAAGCTCTCGCAGGCCCCCGTCAGCTCGTCGATGCCGCGCACCAGCGCGCTGAAGCGGCCGAGCTCGGCGGTCTGCGCGGTCCGGACCGAAAAGTCGCCGCGCTTGGCCGCATCGACCACGATCGAGACCGCCTCGATCAGCCGCGCCTCGATGTCGCCCCGCCCGGTTTCCGCCTCTGCACTGTCATGGCGCAGCGCCTCGGCGCTCTCCTGGTTCAGCAGCGCCGTGGCCGCCGCCTCGTCGGCCTGGTCGAGCGCAGCCGCGAGCCGGTGGGCAATCCAGATCAGCGCGCCCGCCTCGGCCAGCAGGATGACGGCATGGACGACGACGCGGAGAAACTCGCTGCCATCGGGGAACACCGCTGCCGGATAGGCGAAGTTGAGGACGAGGTGATGTACCGCCACGACCGCCGTCGCAGCCAGGATCGAGCGCCAGCAGCACCAGGCTGTCATCACCGCGAGCGCCGCGAAGAAGGCCATATGCAGGTCGATCTGGTAGCGGGTGCCCTCGCAGGCGAAGACCAGCAGCGCCACCTGCCCGTTCACCGCGATGGTCGAGATCAGCCGCGTCGACAGGCCGATCCCGTCGGAGCGCCAGGCCAGCGTTGTCGCTGCGGCCAGCAGGGTCGAGACCAGCCCGATCGCGATCAGCGCCGGATGACCGGCGAGCCAGGCGACGGCGCAGGTCACCGGCACCAGCAGCCACTGCCCCGTCATGAGCGGTGCAGCGAAGGCCCGGCGAAACGTCTCGAGGCTCAGGCTCATGGGGATCGTCTCGCTGAAATGAGGGGATCGCGCGCCTGACCGGAACAGCCGCCGCCCAGCCCTGCCAGGACGAGCGCGGCGCCGGATTGGTAGAGGCGCGTTGAAAAGCCGGGGGATTGCGAGCGGGCCAGCAAGCCGAAGCGGCCGATCGGGGCGAGGATGACACCGTCCGCCCGGCTCACCGCCTCTACGGCTTGAGCGGAGCTGCTGGCGAGCACGAGCACGATGGCCCCTTCCCGCGGGGCCAGCACGACACCGACCGGCGCGAGCAACGCGCCGATCGCCAAGGCCAGAGGTCCGACGCGTGGGCGAAGCGCCATCGTTTAAATCCGACAGGATAACCGCCTGCGATCCTGAACGATTTTATTTAAAACAACGTAAAGTTGTACTTTCGTCGAACTGTGCGAGAGCGCTTTTCAGCCCAGCCCCCTGCCCTTCAGCGCCACGCCGATCTCAGCCAGCACGGCCGGGTCCTCGATCGTCGCCGGCATCGCGTACTCCTCGCCATCGGCGATCTTCTTCATCGTCGCGCGCAGGATCTTGCCGGAGCGCGTCTTCGGCAGCCGTGCCACCGTGATCGCGAGCTTGAAGGCGGCCACGGGACCGATTTTGTCACGCACCAGCCCGACCAGCTCTTTCTCGACCTCGGCCGGCGACTGCGTCACCCCGGCCTTCATCACGACGAAGCCGCAGGGCTGCTCGCCCTTGAGCGCATCCCTGATGCCGACCACGGCGCACTCCGCCACGGCCGGATGCGAGGCCAGCACCTCCTCCATGCCGCCGGTCGAGAGCCGGTGGCCGGCGACATTGATGATGTCGTCGGTGCGGCCCATGATGAAGACATAGCCGTCCGCGTCGATGAAACCGGCATCCGAGGTGTTGTAGAAGCCCGGATAGGTCTCGAGATAGGCGCTGCGGAAGCGGGCATCGTCCTGCCAGAGCGTCGGCAGTGCGCCGGGCGGCAACGGCAGCTTGGCGACGATCGCGCCCATCGTGCCAGGCGGAACCGGCTTGCCGCCCTCGTCGAGGCACTGGATGTCGTAGCCCGGCAGCGGCACACTCGGCGAGCCGTGCTTGATCGGCAGCAAGCCGAGGCCCACCGGGTTGCCGACCATGCAGGCGCCGCTCTCGGTCTGCCACCAATGGTCGACGACCGGCACCCCGAGCACCTCCTCGGCCCATTTCAACGTATCGGGATCGGCCCGTTCGCCGGCGAGGAAGAGCGTGCGGAATTGCGAGAGGTCGTAGTTCTTGAGATAGGTCGCCTGCGGATCCTCCTTGCGGATGGCCCGGAAGGCGGTCGGCGCGGTGAACATCGCCACCGCCTTGTGCTCGGCGATCACCCGCCAATAGGCGCCGGGATCGGGCGTACCGACCGGCTTGCCCTCATAGAGGATCGAGGTCGCGCCCAGCAGCAGCGGCCCATAGACGATGTAGCTGTGGCCGACGACCCAGCCGACATCGGAGGCGGTGAACATCACCTCACCGGGCTTGACGTCGTAGAGCTGCATCATCGTCGCCAGCAGCGCGACCATGTGCCCGCCATTGTCGCGCATCACGCCCTTGGGCCTGCCGGTGGTGCCGGAGGTATAGAGCACATAGAGCGGATCGGTCGCGGCGACCTCGACGCAATCGGCCTTGCGGCCATTGGCGCGGGCGGCGGCGACGAGCGTGCGCCAGTTCTTGTCGCGGGTGACATGCATCGAGGCGTCGACCTGCGGCCGCTGCAGCACGATGCAGGCGTCGGGCTTGTGGCTGGCAATGTCGATCGCCGCGTCGAGCAGCGGCTTGTACTCGACCACGCGCGTCGGCTCGATGCCGCAGGTCGCGGTCAGGATCAGTTTCGGCGCGGCGTCGTCGATTCGGGTCGCCAGCTCCTTGGCCGCAAAGCCGCCGAACACCACCGAATGCACGGCGCCGATCCGGGCGCAGGCCAGCATGGCGATGGCCGCTTCGGGGATCATCGGCATATAGAGGATGACGCGGTCGCCCTTGCCGACGCCCTGGTCCTGCAGCACGGCCGCGAGCGTCGAAACCTCGTCGAGCATCTGCGCGTAGGTGAAGCTCGCCTTCGTACCGGTGACCGGGCTGTCATAGATCAGCGCCGTCTGCTCGGCCCGGCCGTCGCGGACATGCCGGTCGAGCGCGTTGAAGCAGGTGTTGCAGCTCGCATCGGGGAACCAGCGGCCATAGATGCCAGCGCTCGCATCGAAGATCGTCTGGGGCGGCTTGATCCACTCGACGCCCGCCGCGATCTCGGCCCAATAGGCTTCAGGGTCCTGCTGCCAGGCGGCATAGGTCTGCGCATAACGGCTTGCATGGCTGGCAGTCATCAAAAGCGTTCCTCTTCGCCGGGTATTCGGCCTAGAGCTTCGTTCCGGGCTGGCCGTCTGCGGGCCGGATTTGGCACGGGATCGTGCCCATGTCCGCCGCTTGCGTGCAAGCGCTCCTCTGTCAGACTTTCAGCGCAACCGGATGGGCTGCGCTGCACAACCGGCGCTCGGCCGGCAGCCGCGCGGGACGATGACCTTCGACCTCACCTTCTTCGCCGTCATGGTTCCCGCTGTCATCCTGATGGGGCTGTCCAAGGGTGGCTTTTCGGGCCTCGGCCTGCTCTCGCTGCCGCTGATGGCGCTGATCGTCTCGCCGGTGCAGGCGGCGGCGATCATGCTGCCGATCCTGATCATCCAGGACGTCGTCACCGTCTGGTCCTATCGGCGCGAATTCGACCGCCGGAACCTGGCGACGCTCCTGCCCGGCATGCTGCTTGGCGTGCTCGCGGGCTACCTCCTGGCGGCGAAGGTCTCCGACGCGGTCGTCGGCCTCGCGGTCGGGGTGATCTCGATCGGGTTCGCGCTGCGCCGCCTCCTCGCCGGCAAGACCGCGGCGCAGCCGGTGACGAAAGCGAACTATGCGGCCGGGACGGTCTGGGGCGTGATCTGCGGCTTCACCAGCATGATCGCCCATGCCGGCGGCCCGCCCTTCCAGATCTATGTGATGCCGCAGCGCCTGCCGCCGGCCGTCTTCGTCGGCACCGGCGCGCTGTTCTTCGCACTGATGAACTGGATCAAGGTGCTGCCCTATTTCATCCTCGGCCAGTTCAGCCCGCAGAACCTCGCCGCTTCGGCCGCGCTCGCGCCGGTCGCGATCCTCTCGACCATTGCCGGCGTCTGGCTCGTCAGGCGCGTTCCGGCCGAGCGCTTCTACACCATCATCTACTGGCTGCTGATCGCGGTCGGCCTGAAGCTCGTCATCGAGGGGCTCGGCGGCCTGCGCCTGTAGCCGCGACGTCAGCCCCACCTGAACGCGCCAGCAGCCGATCCAGCGCAACGAACACCAGGCCGATAACGAGGAACACGCCCGCGATCCCGAGCGCGTTCAGAGCGACGCGCTCATAGCCGAGCGCCGCGGCATTGATGAAGGGATAGGGATAGAAGCCCGAGACCGCGCCGCGGATCAGCGCCCAGGCGAGATAGAGCAGCGGATAGGCCAGCCAGGCGACCGCCATCGCCCAGCGCAGCCTGCCCTTGCGCACGAAGGCCAGCCAGAAGCCGACATAGAGGGCCGGCATGACATAGTGCAGCATGATGTTCGCCTGCCATTGCAGGCCGGCGGGCGCCCAGATCCGGCGCAGCAATGTGAAGTAGATCAGCCAGACGACGACGATATAGCTCGCCACCGCTGCCTGAGCAGGTGGCCGGCCCAGAATGCCGCGCCCAGGCGCGAGCGCAGCCTGCGTCAGCGTCGACGCCACGAGGATATTGGTCAGGATGGTGAAGAAGTTGAAAAAGCGGGCCAAGACCTCGGCCGACGACCAGCCCTGTTCTGCCCCTTCCATTGCGATCAGATAAAACTGGAGCGCAAGCACCGCCCAGCCAATGATGGCGCCGCCTGCCGCAACGATCCGCATGGTTCGCCTCCGCCGATCATCACCATCCTGCCGACCCATGTCCTGGCTAGCAAGCCACCGCCGGCGATTGCACCGCCTCGGAAAAAGAGATGGATTACCGTTAGCCCCGCAAGCCGCTAATCCTGCGGTGACGCGACGGCAGAAGGCGCCCCGATGAAGACCACGCCCTACGACACCGATCTCGACCGCAACCCGGCGAACTTCCAGCCGCTCTCGCCATTGCCCTTCCTCGAGCGTGCGGCAAGCGTCTTCCCGAACCACGTCGCCGTCATCCATGGTCCGCTGCAGCGGAATTATGCCGAACTCTACGCCCGCACCCGCCGCCTCGCCTCGGCGCTGAAGCAGCATGGCATCGGCAAGAACGACACCGTCGCGGCGATGCTGCCAAACACCCCGGCCATGCTCGAATGCCATTACGGCGTGCCGATGTGCGGCGCCGTCCTCAACACGCTCAACACCCGCCTCGACGCCGCGATCATCGCCTTCTCGCTCGACCATGGCGAAGCCAGGGTGCTGATCGCCGACCGCGAGTTCTCCAGGACGGTCAAGGAGGCGCTGTCGCTCTGCAAGGTAAAGCCGCTGGTCATCGACTATGACGACCCCGTCTATGACGGCCCGGGCGAGCGGCTCGGCAGCGTCGAGTACGAAGATTTCCTGGCGCAGGGCGATCCCGGTTTCGACTGGGTCATGCCATCGGACGAATGGGACGCGATCGCGCTGAACTACACCTCCGGCACCACCGGCGATCCCAAGGGCGTGGTCTACCACCATCGCGGCGCCAACCTGCTCGCGACCTCGAACGTGCTCACCGGTGGCATGGGCCGGCACCCGGTCTATCTCTGGACCCTGCCGATGTTCCACTGCAATGGCTGGTGCTTCCCCTGGACGATCTCGCTCCTCGCCGGCACCCATGTCTGCCTGCGCCAGGTCCGGGCCAGGGCGATGTACGATGCGCTGGCCGACCATAGCGTCACCCATATGTGCGGCGCGCCGATCGTGATGTCGGCGCTGCTCAACGCGCCCGATGCCGAGCGCCGCAGCTTCGCCCAGAAGGTCAACTTCTTCACCGCCGCGGCGCCGCCGCCGGAAGCCGTGCTCGCCGGCATGGCGCAGGCCGGCTTCAACGTCGTCCATCTCTACGGGCTGACCGAGGTCTATGGCCCGGCCGTCGTCAATGAGTGGAACGGCGCCTGGGACGCCCTGCCGGGCGGCGAACAGGCGGCGCTGAAGGCGCGCCAGGGCGTGCGTTACCCCGCGCTCGAAGGTCTCGATGTCCGCGATCCCGAGACGATGCAGCCGGTGCCCCATGACGGGCAAACGCTCGGCGAGGTGATGTTCCGCGGCAATGTCGTGATGAAGGGCTATCTCAAGAACCCGAAATCGACAGCCGCCGCCTTCGAGGGCGGCTGGTTCCATTCCGGCGATCTCGGCGTGATGCATCCCGACGGCTACATCCAGCTCAAGGATCGCTCCAAGGACATCATCATCTCCGGCGGCGAGAACATCTCCTCGATCGAGGTCGAGGACGCGCTCTACAAGCATCCCGCCGTGCAGGCCGCCGCCGTGGTCGCCCGCCCCGATGAGAAATGGGGCGAGACACCCTGCGCCTTCGTCGAGCTGAAGCCCGGTCAGAGCGCGACGCAGGATGAGATCATCGCCTGGTGCAAGACTCTGCTCGCCTCGTTCAAATGCCCGCGGACCGTGATCTTCACCGAGGTCCCGAAGACCTCGACCGGCAAGATCCAGAAGTTCAAGCTGCGCGAGATGGCGCGGGCGCTGTAGTGGCTCGGACTCACAGCTCCTCGGCCGCCCAGTCTCCAACACGAGCCAGGAACCTATCCGCGGCGTCCAGCTCGGCGAGAGCGATCCACTCGTTCGGCTGATGCGCCTGCGCAATCGAGCCGGGGCCGCAGACCAGCGCCGGAATGCCTGCCTGCTGGAAGAAGCCGGCTTCGGTCCCGAACGGCATCGCGATCGGCGGCCATAGTCCACCGAGCCCGCGCGCCACTGCGACGGCTGGATCGTCCGGGACGCAACTGAGCGGCGGCACGTTCGCCAGCGAGACCGTTTCGACGCCGACCCCGGCAGCCAGCCCAGTCGCTAGGCCCTCGACAACGGCGAGCACGGCATGCGCGGCAGCCTCATCGGGCGGCCGGAACTCCCAGACGACCTCGCAGCGTTCGGGGATGATGTTGATGGCGCTGCCACCCTCGATCCTGCCGATGTTGATGGTGGTTCCGCCGTCGCCGCCACCCAGCGCAGCGAGTACCGCGATAAACGCCGCCGCGGGCTCGATCGCGCTGGCGCCGAGACGCGGATCGCTCGAATGGGCGGCGCGGCCATGGAAGACGCTGCGATAGCCGTAGAAGCCGCGATGGCTGAGCCCGATCTGCATCTGCGTCGGTTCGCCGATGATCGCGAGCGCCGGCAGCGGGCCGTGCGCGAGCATGTCGGTGATCAGGAGCGGGACGCCGAGACAGCCGATCTCCTCGTCATAGGACAGGGCAAGATGGATCGGCCGTCGCAGCTCCCGGGCCCGCCAACCCGGAACGGCTGCAAGGCAGGCGGCGACGAAGCCCTTCATGTCGACGGCGCCGCGGCCATGCAGGCGCCCATCCCGGCTCGCGAGCACGAACGGATCGCTCGCCCAATCCTGATCATCGACCGGAACAACATCGGTATGTCCCGAGAGGACGATGCCGCCCGGCTCATCCCGCCCGATCGTCGCCAGGATATTGGCCTTTTCTCCCGACACGTCGCTGGTCAGGCGCACACGTGCGCCTGCATGTTCGAGATAGTCGGCGGCCCAGTGGACCAGATCGAGATTGGAGCGTCGCGAGGTGGTGTCGAAGGCCACGAGCCTGCGCAGGATCCCGGTGGTATCCATGATCGTCCTCAGAGCCGGGACGCGCCGGGTTGCCGTGCCGGCGGCCGCCGGGCACCCATCCAGTTCCCGGTCGCGAGGGAAAAGCCGGCGAGGATCAGCGCCATGCCGACGAGGTGAAAGCCGCGCACCGGCTCGCCCAGAACCGCGACCGCGAGCAGGGCCGTGAACAGCGCCACCAGATGGAACGAGACCCCGGTGACGCTGGGTCCGAGCGTCGCCACGCAATGGCCCCAGAGGATGAAGGCGAGCAGCGAGGCGAACACGCCGATATAGAGGACTGCCGCAATCGAGCCCGCATCGGTCGGAATGCGCGCACCATGCATCAGCTCGAAGGCCCAGAACGGTGCGAGCACCAGGAGGCCGGCGGCCATGGTGGCGGCCAGGAAGACCAGCGGACTTATGGCTGCCGGCTTGCGCCGCAGCAGGACGGAATAGATCGCGTAATTCGCAACGGCGATGAGCACGAGGAACTCGCCGCCATCGGCCCGCAGCGCGCCGAGCTGCTGGAGATCGCCGCGTGCGACGATCCAGACCACGCCGGCGAAGGACACCGCGATGCCGGCGAGCGTCCGGCGCGAGACGCGCTCGACCCCGAGCGCGAATGCGGCCAGCGGCACCATCAGCGGCAGGGTCGAGTTGAGGAAGGCGACGCTGGCGGCAGGTGTCGTCCGCAAGGCGAGGTATCCGAGCGCGTTGTAGCCGGCGACGCCGAAGGCACCGCAAGCGACGATCAGGACAAGGTGCTGCCGCAGCAGCGCCCGCTCCCGCCAGGCCTGCCGGCCGATGAAAGGGGCAAGGCAGGCCAGCGCCACGAGCCAGCGCCCGACCGCGAGCGAAACCGGCGGAAAGCTTGCGCCGAGCGCGCGGCCGAGGACGAGATTTCCCGCCCAGAACAGCGGCGGCAGCCACAGCAGCAGGAGCGGCCGTTGCCAGAGCCCCTTCAGGACAGCACGCATGGCCGGCTCAGGCACCTTCGAGGCCGATGCGAAGGCGCCGGTTATGGCGGCCCTTGTTGTCGATCCTCAGGATGCGCAGCGGGCGCGACGCCCCCGTCGCCGCCAGATGCGTGCCGCCGCAGGCCTGTCGGTCGAGGCCGGCGATCTCGACGACCCTGATCCTGCCATCGGCCGTCGGCGGCGGCGTGACCGAGCGCGAGCGGATCAGGCCGGGCTCGTCGAAAGCCTCGTCCTCGGTGACATAGCTTTCGCGAACCGGCAGATCCTGCCTGATCACGTCGTTGATCGCGCCTTCGAGGCCGCGCAAGCGCTCGTTGTCGGCCTCCGGCAGGTCGAAATCGATCCGCGCGGTGCCGTCCTCGTTCATCTGCACGCCGGTCACGAGCGCACCGTCGAAGCCCTGGTAGACGAGCGCATTGACGATGTGCAGATCGGTATGCAGCTCGCGCATGAGCTGCCGAAACGGACGATCGACCTGCGCAACCACAGTGCCCGAGGGCATGACCGGCTCGGCGAGCAGATGCCAGATGCCGTCGGCTTGCGTCTCGAAGCCGGTGAGCGCGACCTCGCCGCCCGACCAGTGCAATCTGCCCCGGTCGGCAAGCTGGCCGCCGCCGCCGGGATAGAACGGCGAGCGATCGAGCAGGACGCGGCCCGGCTCGGCACCCACGACCACGGCTTCGAGGTCGAACACCTCCGGCTCGTCCAGGCAGAAATAGCGCATCACCCGAAGACTCCTTTTCGATGAGGAGTCTGGCGGCCTGGTTCAGTGCGGTATTGGCGGAAATTGATCGATCAGCGGCCTGCGCCGACAGACCCCGCTCTCTGGTATTGCAGCGGCGTGATCCCGAACGAGCGCTTGAAGTGCCGGGTCAGCGCGCTCTGGTCATAGAAGCCGCTGGCCAGGGCCGTTTCCGCAATGGGTGCGCCGGCCTTCAGCTGCCGGATCGCCGTCTTCAAGCGGAGCTGGGTCAGATAAGCGTGAGGCGTCAGCCCGACCGTGCGCTTGAACAGGCCGATGAGCTGGAACGGCGTCATCTCGACCCAGAGCCCCATCTCATTCAGCGTCAGCCCGCTCTCAGCATGCTGGGCGGTCATCCGCTTTGCCACGCGCGAAAGGGCCGTTTCGTCTCGCGGTGCGATCGGGATCGGCCGAGCTTGATCGCCATGGCGGCGGAAGAGCTGGCCGAAGCTCGCGACCAGGAGTTCGCGCTCTTCGAGCGGATCGTGACCATCGTCCAGGCTGCGATGCAGGCGGGAAAAGGCCGCGATCAGATCGGCATCGGCAAGGACATTGCGCGTGAAATAGGCTGGCTGCGCGATCCCGAGATCGGCGGTCACCGCGTCGATCGCGGGTTGCGTCAGATAGATCGAGCGATAGCGCCAGCGCTCGCTCCGGCCCATGCGGCCGGAATGGGGCTCGGCGGGGTTGAAGACCAGCAGCACGCTCTCGCGGGCTTCGTCAGAGCGGCCGCGACTCTTGAACTCGGAGCCGCCGCTCTCCGTCACGGCGACGACGAAGGCGTCGTGCTGATGGGGCGCATAGTCATGCGTCGTGAAGTCGGCGTGAAGGCAGCTGAGGCCATCGATGCCGGGGGCGTTCCAGTAGCGGGTGGTGTTGCGTGGATCGACACGAGGCAACGGCACGTCTCCCTGTCTCGACTGATTCTTGCATTGTTGGCCGAGCGCTTCAAACCCGGGGCAGTGGATCGCCACCGATTCTGCCGTTCTCGCCCCTTGCCTCCGCCAGCTCGCAACAAATCCGGGACCTGAGTTCTCATAAAGAAAAACCGGCCCCTCTCAGGGCCGGCGATCCGCATTCTGCGTGAGTTCGATGCGGGCCGCCGCGGCCCGCGCTGTCATTTTAGTGTAGTGTCGGTGACGGCATGGTGAGCCGCACCCGCTCGATCTCATCCTTCAGCAGCAGCTTCTTTCGCTTGAGCTCGGCCACGCTGAGATCGTTCGACGAGGGACTTGATACCGCCTGGGCGATAGCGTCCTCGAGTTGGCGATGCTTGCGTTCAAGCTCGGCGAGATGTGTCTGCAGCGACATCTGGATCCTCCTGATGAGCGTTCTGGCAGGGTGAAGTCTGACACAGAGCCGGCTTCGCGTCTGCGGGGCAGACGTGCACCGCACCATGAGTTTCTGTGATCCCTTCCGAGACCTTTCCCGAGGCGCGTGAATGCGAGCGAGCCAGTCTGCATTCGCCAGGACAGCGCCCTTGCCGCGCCGCCCGTGCCTGCGCATAGTCGCGCCCGATCGCGGCGATGATGAGACGGCTTCATGGGATTCGAACTGAGCCCGGAGGAGATCGAGGTCCTGGAGGCTGAGTTGGCGCGGCTGCGCGAGGAGCACCGCGATCTCGACAGCGCGATCGACGCGCTCGAACGGCTCGGTCCGGTCAACCAGATCCAGATCCAGCGGCTGAAGAAGCGCAAGCTCTATCTGCGCGACCGCATCTCCTATCTCGAAGATCAGCTGACACCGGACATCATCGCCTAGGCTGCGGGAATTCCGCAGGAATCCCGATTCCGCGCTTGCCTGTGACGCTGCGGCCGGTCTAGATCGCGCGCTTCCTCCCTCCTGCCGGGAAGCGTGCATTTTCATGGCCGAGCCGACCCCTCCCGTCGCCATCATAATGGGCAGCCAGTCCGACTGGGCGACGATGCGCCACGCCGCCGAGACGCTCGGCGAGCTCGGCATCGCCTTCGATGCGCGCATCATGTCGGCCCACCGAACGCCCGACCGGATGTACGCCTTCGCCAAGGGCGCCAGGGCGGAAGGCTTCAAGGTCATCATCGCCGGCGCCGGCGGCGCGGCGCACCTGCCGGGCATGACCGCCTCCCTGACTCCTCTCCCCGTCTTCGGCGTCCCGGTCGAGTCCAAGGCGCTCTCCGGCCAGGACAGCCTGCTCTCGATCGTGCAGATGCCGGGCGGCATCCCGGTCGGCACGCTCGCTATCGGCAAGGCCGGCGCGATCAACGCCGCCCTGCTCGCAGCCGCCGTCCTCGCGCTCTCCGACGCCGATCTCGCCGAGCGGCTCGACGCCTGGCGCGCCAGGCTGAGCAGTGCCGTCGCCGAACGCCCGAAGGACGAGGCATGAGCCAGCCCGATCCGCGAGGGCTCGGCCCCGGCGCCGTGCTCGGCATCCTCGGCGGCGGGCAGCTCGCCCGCATGCTGGCGCTGGCCGCGGCCGATCTCGGCGTGCGCGTGCACATCTTCGCCCCGGACACCGACAGCCCGGCCTATGAGGTCGCCGCCCGCCACACCATCGGCGCCTATGAGGACGAGGCGGCGCTCGCCAGCTTCGCCGATGCCGTCGACGTCGTGACCTACGAATTCGAGAACGTGCCAGCGGCGACGGCAGCCTTCCTCGCCGCCCGCACGCCGCTGCATCCCGGGGCGCGGGCGCTCGCGGTGACGCAGGATCGTCTCAGCGAGAAGCGCTTCGTCGCCGGACTTGACCTTGCTGTCGCGCCGTTCGAGGCCATCGACTCGCTCGCCGATCTCGAGCAGGCTATCGTCAGGCTCGGCCGCCCCGCCGTGCTCAAGACGCGGCGCTTCGGCTATGACGGCAAGGGGCAGGTCAAGATCGCCGATGGCGTCGATCTCACGCAGGCCTGGGACGAGATCGGCCATTTCCCGGCGATCCTCGAGGGCTTCGTGACGTTTTCGCGCGAGGTCTCGGTCGTCGCCGCCCGCGCCGCCGACGGCTCCTTCGCCGCCTTCGACGTCTGCGAGAACGAGCACCGCGACCACATCCTCGCCCTGACGCAGGTGCCGGCGCGTATCGGCTGGGCCGCCGCCGACGGCGCCATCGAGGCGGCGCGACGCATCGGCGAAGCCCTGTCCTATGTCGGGGTCTTCGCTGTCGAGTTCTTCGTGGTCGAGGACAAGACCGGCGAGCATGTCGTCGTCAACGAGATCGCCCCGCGCGTGCACAACTCCGGACACTGGACCAGCGAGGGGGCACAGACCTCGCAATTCCACCAGCATGTCCGCGCCGTCTGCGGCTTTCCGCTCGGCGCGACGGCGCGGCGCGGCCATGTCACCATGCAGAACCTGATCGGCGATCAGGCGAATGACTGGCAGGCCATTCTCGCCGAGCCCGGCGCGCATCTGCACCTCTACGGCAAGCGTGAGGCGAGGCCCGGCCGCAAGATGGGCCACGTCACCCGCATCCTCCCCGAGGCTGGCTGAACGCCTCTAGCCCTCTAAAACCGCGCATTTTGGACGGTTTTGCCGCGGTGCGGCGTGGACAGGTCGCGGGAATTCTGGTATCCGCACCACTTTCGCGGCGATCTTTCCCCGGAGAGGTCGCCGCCCGGATTCCGGGCCACCGACAACGACGGACACTAAGACGTGCAGGTTCTCGTTCGCGACAACAACGTCGATCAGGCGCTGCGGGCGCTGAAGAAGAAGATGCAGCGTGAGGGCATCTTCCGTGAGATGAAACTCCGCGGCCATTACGAGAAGCCGTCCGAGAAGAAAGCACGCGAGAAGGCCGAGGCCGTCCGCCGTGCCCGCAAGCTGATCCGCAAGAAGCTGCAGCGCGAGGGCCTCCTGCCGGCACCGGTCAAGCCGAAGCGTCCCGAGCGCCCCGCTCGGCCGGTCTGACCAGCACCACGAAACTCGGCTGCTGCCACCAAGTGCTCTGGTTTTTGTCTGCGCCTGGAGCTTCTCCGGGCGCAATTGTTTTTGTAGCGTCGTTAACCAAACTTTGTCAGGGCTTGGGCGTTTTGGAGGACGGCGGCGCACCGGGGCGGTCGCGCCGCATGGCAGGCGAGAGCTTGAGTGATGGGTAAGAACATGGTCACAGGCAGGAACTGGCTGATCGCGACGGGCCTCGCGCTCGCGCTCGCAGGCTGCGACACGGTGAGCATGGGCTCCGGTGCCGGCGTTGCCGAACTCCAGACCGAGAACACCGAGGCCGCCAGCGTCAATATCGGCTCGCTCAGCGAGGTGGTCAGCCGCAATCCGAACGACCCGCAGGCCTATAACACCCGCGGCGCAGCCTATGCCCGCGTCGGCCGCTATTCAGATGCGATCTCCGACTTCACCAAGGCGGTGCAGATCGATGCCAATTTCGCGCCAGCCTACACCAACCGTGGCCTGGCCCTGCGCCAGACCGGGCGCAACGACGCCGCGCTGCAGGACTTCAACCGCGCGACCACGGCCAATCCGAACTACGCCCCGGCTTACATCGCCCGTGCCAATCTGCTGCGCGTGCAGGGCAACAGCCAGCAGGCGCTGGCCGACCTCAACAGCGCGATCCGCCTCAACCCGGAAGCCGCCGAGGCGTTCCATGCCCGCGGGCTGGTCTACCAGAAGGAAGGCCAGCACCAGCACGCCGTCACCGATTTCGACTCGGTGATCGACCGCAACCCCTATACCGCCCCGCCCTACATCGCCCGCGGCGAGAGCCTCAACGCGCTGGGCAAATACGACTCGGCGCTCGAGGACTTCACCGCTGCGCTGAACGTCGACAATCGCAATGCCGCGGCCTGGGCCGGCCGCGGCTTCGCCTTCGAGAAGCAGGGCAAGAAGACCGAGGCGAGCGAGGCCTATCAGCGCGCGCTCGGCCTCGACGGCAACAACCAGATCGCTCGCGCCGGCTCGGCCCGTCTCGGCGGCGGTGGCGGAATGTTCCGCTTCTGAGGCACTCGCTTACCGCGTCTCCGCCGTTTTCGTTTCACTGCCCGTCAGGAGGTTCGCGTCGAGATCGGCCAGGAAGCGCCTGATCTCCGGCACGGAGCCGAGCGCCGGCAGGTTCTCGTGATTGCCTTGCGGGAAGCGGACGAAGCGCTTGGGCGGATTGGCGAGGGCGAACAGCGCTTCACCCTGGCTGAACGGGATGGTGCCGTCGCGCTGGCCATGAAGCACGAGCAACGGCGCCCTCACCTGCCCGATGACCCGGTCCGAGCGGAATTGGTCATGCATGACCAGGCCAACCGGGATGAAGGGATAAAGCTGCTGCGCCACAGCGGCGGTTGAGAGATAAGGCGCTTCGAGGATCACAGCCTTGAGCGGGGCCTCCGCGCCGAGCTTCAGCACCACGCCGGTACCGAGCGACTCGCCATACCCCACCAGCCGCTCCGAGCCGAAGCGGGCGACGGCGGCGGCGTAGGCGGCGCGTGCGTCCTGCGCCAGCCCCTCCTCGGTAGGCGTGCCGGTCGAGCCGCCATAGCCGCGATAGTTCACGGCGAAGAGGCCGGTCCCGTCCTGCGTCAGGGCGCGGAAGCGCGTCTGCCGGATCGGGCGGCCGAAATTGCCGGCATTGCCGTGAAAGAACAGCAGTACAGGCTTACCCTCGTGCGGCGGCATCACCCAGGCGACCAGCTTCTCGCCATCGGCCGCGGTCAGGACGGTCTCCTCGACGCCCGGCAGGTTGGCGCTGGCGATCTCGGCCCGGGCCGGATTGCGCGGATACATCATCTCGCGCTGCCGAGCGTAGAGCAGCGCCAAGACCGCGAGGTAGGCACCCAGGCAGGCGAGAACGAGAAGTTTCAGAATCCTGCGCATCAGCGCCTGCCTTCGCCACGAAAAACAAAAGGGCCGGCATCGAGCCGGCCCTTTGCAACGCTCCGATGACGGATGGCCTTGCTCAGTGGGCCATCGCCTTGACGATGTCGTCGGTGACCTTCTTGGCGTCGCCGAACAGCATCATCGTGTTGGGCCGGAAGAACAGCTCGTTCTCGACGCCGGCATAGCCGGCCGCCATGCCGCGCTTGATGAACAGCACGGTCTTGGCCTTCTCGACGTCGAGGATCGGCATGCCGTAGATCGGCGAGGCCTTGTCGGTCTTGGCGGCCGGGTTGGTGACGTCGTTGGCGCCGATGACGAAGGCGACGTCGGCCTGGCCGAACTCGGAGTTGATGTCCTCGAGCTCGAAGACCTCGTCATAGGGCACGTTGGCCTCGGCCAGCAGCACGTTCATGTGGCCGGGCATGCGGCCCGCCACCGGATGGATGGCGTACTTCACCTCGACGCCCTCCTTCTTGAGCAGGTCGGCCATTTCGCGCAGCGCGTGCTGGGCCTGCGCCACCGCCATGCCGTAGCCCGGCACGATCAAGACCTTGCCGGCATTCTTCATGATGTAGGCAGCGTCATCGGCCGAACCCTGCTTGACCGGCCGTGCCTCGGCCGCGCCACCAGCACCGGCCGCAGCGTCATCGCCGCCGAAGCCGCCGAGGATGACGGAGATGAAGCTCCGGTTCATCGCCTTGCACATGATGTAGGACAGGATCGCACCGGACGAGCCGACCAACGCCCCGGTGATGATCAGCGCCATGTTGCCGAGGGTGAAGCCGATGCCCGCCGCTGCCCAGCCGGAATAGGAGTTCAGCATCGAGACGACGACCGGCATGTCCGCGCCGCCGATCGGGATGATCAGCAGCACGCCGAGCGCGAAGGAGACCAGGACGATCAGCCAGAAGACGAGATGGCTCTCCGTCTTCAGGAAGATCAGCAGCATCACCAGAAGCGCGATGCCGAGGCCGATATTGATGCCGTGGCGCTGCGGCAGCATGATCGGCTTGCCGCTCATGCGCCCGTCGAGCTTGAGGAAGGCGATGATCGAGCCGGTGAAGGTGATCGCGCCAATGGCGACACCGAGCGCCATCTCGAACAGGCTGGCGCCCTTGATCTTGCCGACCTGGCCGATGCCGAAGGCTTCCGGCGCATAGAGCGCCGCCGCTGCCACCAGCACCGCGGCGAGGCCGACGAGCGAGTGGAAGAAGGCAACGAGCTGCGGCATCTGCGTCATCTGCACGCGCTTGGCCATATAGGCACCAAAGCCGCCGCCGATGGCGATGCCGAGGATGACGAGTAGCCAGCCGGAGAAGCCGGCGGGCGGATAGAAGATCACCGTGGTCAGCACGGCGATCGCCATGCCGATCATGCCGTAGCGGTTGCCCTGGCGCGAGCTCGTCGGGTGCGACAGCCCGCGCAGGGCCATGATGAAGAGGACGCCGGAGACGACGTAGAGAAGGGCGGCGAGATTGGCGGCCATGCGCGTCAGCCCTTCTTCTTGTACATCGAAAGCATCCGCTCGGTGACGAGGAAGCCGCCGAAGATGTTCACCGAAGCCAGGATCAGCGCGATGAAGCCGAAGACCTTGGCCCAGAGCGGCCCGTCGCCCATCGCGGGCGCGGCCTGGACGCCGACCGCCAGCAGCGCGCCGACGACGATGACCGAGGAGATCGCGTTGGTGACCGACATCAGCGGCGTGTGCAGCGCCGGCGTCACCGACCAGACGACGTAGTAGCCGACGAAAACGGCGAGCACGAAGATGGCGAGGCGATAGACGGTTGGGTCGACCCCTGTCGCGGCGCCGGCCGCTGCCGCCGCCTGCTCGGCGTACTTCTCGGCGAGTTCCGCTGCCTGTTTCGCCAATGCCGCGGCGGAGCGGGCCTGTTCGAGCGCCTGTTCGGGTGCCGGATTAGCCATGACGTGACACTCCCCTCTGCGCTGCTGCTAGGCCTTGGCCACGAAATTCGGATGGATGATCGCGCCGTCCTTGGTCAGGCAGGTCGCCTTGACCAGCTCGTCTTCCCAATTCACCGCGAGCTTCTTCTCGGCCTTGTCGATCAGCGTCTCGACGAAGGCGAAGAGGTTCTTGGCGTAAAGGCTGGACGAGGTTGCCGGCAGGCGGCCAGGCACGTTGAGGTGGCCGACGATCTTGACGCCGTTCGGCGTGGTCACGATCTCGCCCGGCTTGGCGAGCTCGCAATTGCCGCCGCGCTCGACCGCGAGGTCGATGATCACCGAGCCGGGCTTCATGCTCTCAACCATCGCCGCCGAGATCAGCTTCGGCGCCGGGCGGCCCGGGATCAGCGCGGTGGTGATGACGATATCCTGCTTGGCGATATGGCTCGCCGTCAGCTCGGCCTGCTTGGCCTGGTACTCTTTCGACATTTCCTTGGCGTAGCCGCCGGCCGTCTGCGCCTGCTTGAACTCCTCGTCCTCGACGGCGAGGAATTTTGCGCCGAGCGACTCGACCTGCTCCTTGGTGGCCGGGCGCACATCCGTCGCGGTGACGATCGCGCCCATCCGACGCGCCGTCGCGATCGCCTGCAGGCCGGCGACGCCGACGCCCATGATGAAGATCCTCGCTGCCGGCACGGTGCCGGCCGCGGTCATCATCATCGGCAGCGCCCGGCCGTATTCGGCGGCGCCGTCGATCACGGCGCGGTAGCCGGCGAGATTGGCCTGCGAGGACAAAACATCCATCACCTGCGCGCGGGTGATGCGCGGCATGAACTCCATGGCGAAGGCCACGACATTGGCCTTGGCGAGCGCCTCGACCTGCGCCTCGCTGCCATAGGGGTCCATGATGCCGACGACCAGCGCGCCAGCCGGCAGGCCGGCGATCTCGCCCTCGGCCGGGCGGCGCACTTTGAGCACGATGTCGGCGCCCTTGAGCGCGTCCTTGGCGTTCTTGGCGATTGTCGCGCCAGCCGCCTCATAGTCGCTGTCCGTAATCCCGGAGGCGAGGCCCGCCCCTTTCTCCACTGCGATCTCGGCCCCGAGGCCAATGAACTTGCGGACGGTTTCCGGCGTCACGGCGACGCGGGTCTCCGCCCCTTGCGTTTCGGCTGGGACAGCGATGCGCATGGAGGCCAGGCCTTTCGGGCTTAGTAGAGGAGGAGCGCGAGCAGCATCAGAACGAAGGGAACAAGCGTGGCGCGCCAGCCGATCGACGGGGCGGCGATGCCGACGCCAGTACCGATCAAGGTCAGCAACGTGCCGATGATGGCGGTGCCCCAGGCATGCTTGGTGCCGCCGACGGCGAGCGCAGCGACGATTGCGAGGCAGGCCACCGTGCCGACCTCGGCGAAGTGCACGAAGCCCGTATAGGTGCGCTCATGCTCCGGGTAATCCATCTGCGGAGTGTCGGCAGCGTGTCCGTGGTCGGCCATGAAAAAAGTCCCGAGTTCAACCCTATCCTGACGCCCTGTACCGCACCTGCCAAGGGTCGGCAACGGAGCGCCGGAGCGGCAGCGCCCATTTTCTGGGCAGCAGCTGCATGACGCTAAGGAAAAACCCTTCACCTTGTCAATTAAATCGATTTAAATCATCTCGTACCCAGCGCGACTGACGGCAGCCCATTCGAGGGGGGCATGTGCCGCGTCACAACTGTATTGACGATTCTGATCGTCAGGAATTCCCAAGTCCGGCCGCCGACAACGCTACGGCCTGCTCGCTCGCGACCCGCGCGACGCTGAAAGCCTCGATCTCCTGCTCGAACAGGCGGTGGAAGTTGAGCTCGGCATCGAGATGCAGGAAGACGCCCCCTAGCCCGATCGCGGCCCGGTCCATGAAGACGAATTCACGTGGAACCGTCACCGGACCACGCGCTTTCAGGGCGGAATGAACCTGGAAAGCCTGCTTGCGGCCGTACTCCGACGGTTTGACGCCCTCGGCGATGCGGCGCGTGCGATCCTCCAGCAGCGGGCCGTAGATGAATTTCGCCCAGATGTTGAGGGTGTCGATCAGCTCCTTGTTGAGCCCCTTGAAGCCCCAGACCTCATAGGCATGGACGACACGGGCCTCGTCGCCTTCGAGCAGCCCGCGATAGAGATCGACGACGCCGCCGACGAAGCTCGGTGGAAAGATCCGGATGCAGCCGTAGTCCAGGAGGTTGATGCCCCCCGGCTCGCCGCGCTCCTGGAAGACCGTGTAGTTCCCGAGATGCGGGTCGCCATGGATGACGCCGTGATGGCTGAACGGCCGCCACCAGGCTCGGAACATCGCGGTCGAGATTCGGTCGCGGACCTCCTGGCTCGCCTGCTTGTGGTTGAGGATCTTGTCGCCCTCGAGCCAGCCCATGGTCAGCAGCCGCCGCGTCGACAGCTCCGGTACGACATCGGGGACGCGCACCTCGGGCGTCCCAGCCAACATGCTCTGGTAGAGCGCGACATGCTTGGCCTCGCGGCGATAGTCGAGTTCCTCACGAACGCGGGCGCTGATCTCCTTGGCGATCTCGCTGGTGTCGATCACCGCACCCATCCGCCGGTGCAGCCCGAACAGGATCTCGAGCTGTGAAATATCGGCCTCGACCGCCGATTCCATGTCGGGATATTGCAGCTTGCAGGCGAGCGGGGCGCCGTCGAGCGCGGTCGCCCGGTGCACCTGCCCGAGCGAAGCCGCCGCCGCCGGCTTGAGGTCGAACTCGGCGAAGCGCTCCCGCCAATTCGCGCCGAGCTCGGCCTGCATGCGCCGCTTGACGAAGGCCGCCCCCATCGGCGGCGCCTCAGATTGCAGCTTCCGCAGCTCGGCGGCGTATTCCGGCGGCACCACGTCGGGAATGGTGGCGACGAGCTGCGCCACCTTCATCAGCGGCCCCTTCAGCCCGCCCAGCGCCTTGGCCAGCGCCTCGGCATTGGTGGCGTTGCGGCCCTCCAGCCCGAACAGCTTGGTGCCGGCGATCCGCGCCGCCACCCCGCCGACATTGGCGCCGACGCGGGCATAGCGCGCCGCGCGGGCGGAGAAACGATTGGCTTCGCTATCGCGTTCGGACATTGAGGCTCGCGGCGCTGTGACGGCTGCTACCCGATGTAGGCGCTCTGCCGGGGAAAGCCAGCCGGCACGCTGTCTCAGGAGGATCCGGCCTGCGCGATCGCGACCGGAAAGCCGCGGCCGAGCGAGTTGGCGACCATGCAGATCGCCTTGGCCTTTTCGATGACGGCAGCCGCGTCTGAGCCGTCCTGCTTCTCGCACGCGACGCTCATCGTCGCCGCCGTCGTCAGCAGCGGGCTGCCCTCCAGTTCGACCGTGACCGAGACGGTGATCCGCCCGAGCGCGACGCCGAGTTCGTCGGCGGCATAGCGCAGATCGTTACAGAAGCAGCCGCCCAGTGCGAGCGCGAGCAATTGCGCGCCGTTGAAGCCGAGCCCCATCCCGCCGGCCCTGCCCTCCGGTCGATCGACAATGACGGTATGCGCGCCCGCCCAGCCCATCGCGGCCTGCGTGCCCTCGACATTGCGCAATTCGACCGTCACCGACGCCATGGCGTTCCCCTCGCGTATCGGAAACACGAGAGGCTAATCGTTGGCAGCGATCGCCGCCACTGTCCGGGTCAAGCCGCGAGGCTCGCCCTGACCTCCCCTACACTCGCGGGTCGACCGCCTGCGGCCTCGACCTTGCCGACCATGTCGGCGATCAGCTGCGCATTGCTGCGCGTCTCGCCGAAGGGCGCATCCTCCAGTCCGGCGCGGACATGGACGCCGCGTGCGACTGCGGGCGCGACGATCTCCGAGAGATCGACGCCCAGGCCCGCGATCATCGCCGGCGCCTGCGGTGCGCAATCCGCCAGCAGCACAAGATGGGCTTCGAGCGCGTAGGGCTTTGGCGGAAAGCCCCAGGCGAAGGCGTCGGAGAACATCAGCCGGTAGATCGGCGTCGGCATGCCGGGATAGGCCTTGGCCAGCGCAGCTCCCAGCCGGGTGAAGCCGGGCTCGTAGATCGCATAGCTCGGATGGATCCTGTGCTCATGCGCCACCGCCATGCCCTCGCGGATATGCTCGCCGGGGTTCTGGTAGATGAAACCCGGCTCTCCCTTCGGAATGCCGGCGAAGGTCGTCCAGTTGCAGGAGCCCGGATCGAGCACGCCCCATTCGACCAGGCCGCGCTTGGCCAGTTCCTCCAGATGCGTGTAGCGGCCCGAGCCGATCATGTCGCCGGCGTAGCCCGAGCCGAGGATCGGGATCGTCGGGTAGACGATCGCGTCGACCTTCGCCCTGATGCCCTCGATCGCCTTCGCGTAGAGTTCCCAATCGTCGCGCTGACGACCGGTCTCGACGTCGTAGACATGCAGATGGACGATCGCCGCACCGGCCTCGACGGCGGCGATCCCGTCCCCGACGATGTCGGGGATCGCGATCGGGATGCCGGGCTGGCGTTCCTTGCCCCAGGGGCCGTTGATCGCAGCCTCGATCCAGATCGGTGTCGTCATGCGGGCGCATCCTTCGTCGGGCCGATCTCAAGGACGACGACCTCGCAAACCTCATCGACCGCGGTCGGACAACGTTCGACGCCGTGCGGCACGACGATGAACTCCCCTTCCTCGATGACCTCGTCGCGGTCGCGGAACTTCATCAGCAGCCGACCCTTGTGAACGAAGAAGACCTCGTCCTCGCGGCTGTTGAAATGCCAGCCGGCCTCGCCCTCGAATTTCGCGAGCTTGATCTGCAGATTGTTGACGGATGCGGCGAGCCGAGGGGGCCAGCTGTCGGAAAATCGTCCAAAAGCGCTCTCCAGATTCTCCTTGCGGAACGGCGAGATGTGCCGGTTGAGCATCGCGACATCGCGGATGATCGTCTTCAGCTGGCTTGGCACATCCCTGCCATCAGCCGGGTATTTGCCGTCGAGCGCGGCCGTGCCGATGGTGAAACCAGCGGCCCCGGCCTGCTTCAAGGCTTCGATGCGGCCCGGGGTGTCGATCGATCCGGCCACATAGACCGGCTTCGATACCGCCGAGCAGACAGCTTCGATGAGAGCCGGGACGTTCTCATGCGAGCGATAGGCGAGGAGATCAAGGCCGTGCACGCCGTCGCGTGCGGCCATGGCCTGCGCGCTGGCGACGATTTCGTCGATACTGCCCTCCAGCACGCTCGGATGTCCGGAGATCATGCCCGGGAACGGGCAGTACTGGATCGTCGTACCGGCGATGATCGGCAGCACGTCATCGACCCTCGTCCCGCCAAGCAGGATGTCGATGCCGATCTCGACCGCAGCTTTCGCAGACGCGATCTCGCTGTCGCGATCGAGAGAGACGACTTCGAGATAAGACGTCGCGCCGCCGGCCTTGATCGCCGCGTTGAGCGCTTTCAGCGTGTCGAGCGGCAGGCCGATGTCCTTGAAACCGATATGCCGGACCCCCAGAGCCAGAGCCGTCCGAAGCTGCTCCATCGCATCGCCGACGGTCCGGTCGTTGCGGGTGAGCATGAAGATGAAGCGAAGGCCCATCAGGACACCTGTTCCGTTCGGTTCGCCCGGCCTGCGCGGCAACGAACCGCCAGGCGCTGGCAACTATGCTGGCTCAGTCAGCGAGTTCGCAACCGCTGGGCGCTGGGCGGGGCTGCAGCCGGCGCTCTTTCAGCAGATAGAACAGCCGCCCTATCAAGGGGATCCTGATGTCCCTGTCTTGTTTGCCCACGGCCGGTCCTCGATGAATTCCAGCACTTCCCGTGACAGCGATCTCATGGCCTCGGTCGGGATCGGTCAACCTGTGCCGCGCAGGGAGGATGCGATCCTCGTGCAGGGGCACGGGCGGTATACGGACGATCTTAGCGTCGAGCGGCAGCTCTTCGCGGCCTTCGTCCGCAGCCCTCATGCGCATGGCCACATGCGTGGCCTCGATCTGGCAGAGGCCCGAGCGATGAAGGGCGTCGTCGCGATCTACACCGCGGCGGACCTCGACGGCCACGGCTACAACGCGATCGCGACGCCCATCGCTGTGCCAGGTCGCGATAGCGCGCCGATGAGAAGGCCCCAGCGGGCGGCGCTGGCGGCCGGCAAGGTCCGCTTCGTCGGCGATCCCGTCGCGATGGTGGTCGCCCGAACCGCCGATCAGGCCCGCAACGCCGCGGAAGCGATCAGGCTCGACATCGACGTCCTGCCTGCTGTCACCGATGCCGAGCAGGCGCTCGGGGCCGACGCCCCGCAACTTTATGACGATGTCGCCGGCAATCTGATCGTCGATTTCCAGTCCGGCGACGGCGAGAAGGTCGCCGCGGCTTTCGCGAAAGCCGCGCACATCGCCCGGGTGCGGATCGTCAACAACCGCGTCGTGGTCAATCCGATCGAGCCGCGCAGCGCCATTGCGAGTTTCGATGGCAAGTCGAAGCGCTACACGCTGCACGCTCCGAGCCAGGGCGCCTTCGGCATGCGCAACAACCTGGCCGCAGCCATGGGGGTGAAGCCCGCTGGCTTGCGGCTGGTCACAGGCCATGTCGGCGGCTCGTTCGGCATGAAGGCCTCGGTATTTCCCGAATACGTCACTCTCCTCCACGCAGCCCGGATGTTGAAGCGGCCGGTCAAATGGACCGATCAACGGTCGGAGAGCTTTGTCTCGGATCACCATGGGCGCGACATGGTTTTCGAGGCAGAACTGGCCCTCGACGCCCGCGGCCGTTTCCTTGCGACGCGCTTCACCGGCGTCGCCAATATGGGCGCCTATCTCACGCCGGTCGGAGCCATGATGCCGACGGCGAATATCGGGAAGAACTCCGTCGGGATGTACCGGACGCCGCTCGTCGAGGTCCGGACGCGGTGTGCGGTGACGAACACCCCGCCGATCGGGGCCTATCGCGGCGCCGGTCGCCCGGAGGGCAATTATTTCATGGAGCGTCTGATCGACACGGCCGCCCGCGACATGGGCATCGACAGCGCGAGCCTGCGGCGGCGCAATCTGATCCCGCCTGCCAAGCTGCCTTGGGCCACGCCGGTGGGGACGGTCTACGACAGTGGCGATTTCCCGGCACTATTCGAGCGAGCTCTCGAGGCGTCGGACTGGAAGGGCTATGCCGGACGACAGCGGGCGAGCCGAAAGGCGGGCTTGCTGCGCGGGCGCGGTATCGGCTGCTATCTCGAGGTGACCGCGCCACCCACGAACGAAATGGGCGGGATCCATTTCGAACCGGACGGCAGCGTGAGCATCGTCACCGGCACGCTCGATTACGGCCAGGGACATTGGACGCCCTTCGCCCAGCTCCTCACCAGCCAGCTCGGCGTTCCCTTCGAGGCGATCAAGCTCGTCCAGGGCGACAGCGATCAGCTGATTGCCGGCGGCGGCACGGGCGGCTCGAAATCGCTGATGGCGAGCGGCTCGGCGATCATCGAGGCGAGCGAGCTGGTCATCGAAAAGGGCAAGCTGCTCGCCGGTCATTTCCTTGAGACCAATGTCGCTGACATCGAGTTCGCTTCCGGCCGATTCACCGTCATCGGTACCGACCGCTCGATCGCGATCATGAACATTGCGGCCAGGCTGCGTGGTAGCGCCGCGGTCCCGCCCGACCTGCCACAGTCGCTCGACGTCGATCATGTCTTCAAGGCAGCGTCCTCGGCCTATCCCAATGGCTGTCACATCGCCGAGGTCGAGATCGATCCCGAGACCGGACATGTCGAGGTCGTGCGCTATGTCATGGTCAACGACTTCGGAACCGTGGTGAACCCGATGATCGTCGAAGGGCAGCTCCATGGCGGCGTCGTCCAGGGCATCGGCCAGGCGCTGTTCGAGCGGACGGTCTATGACGACAGCGGCCAGCTCCTCACCGGGTCCTACATGGACTATGCATTGCCTCGGGCGGCGGATGTCCCCTTCTTCTCGTTCGCGAGCCGGGGTGTGCCGACCCTCAATAACCGGGTCGGCGCCAAAGGTTGCGGCGAAGCCGGTTGCGCCGGCTCGCTGCCTTCGGTCATGAACGCAGTCGTCGACGCCCTGGCGCCGTATGGCGTCAGGCATCTGGACATGCCTGCGACGCCTCAGGCGGTCTGGCGGGCGGTTCAGTACGGACGAACCGGACCTTTGACTTAAGTCCGTGGGCGGCGGCGGTTTCCTGAAAAGGGAAATCGCATCTTTATTGCGCTCACAGTCAAACGGCCGCTGGGATTTGCGAAGCCTTTTCCCGTGTTCGCTTGATGAACTCCATCATGAGCGAGAGTGCAGGTTCCGCATGCGTTTCGAGCAGGAAATGCCCACCATCGAAAATATGCGCTTCCATGCGCGGCAGATCCTGCATCCATGACAGTGTTTCTGCGATGTCGAAGAATGGGTCGTGACGGCCCCACAGCATGAACGCCGGCGGTTGCCATTGTTTGAGATAGGCGGCGATCGCATCGAAACGCGCGGCGTGGTTCTTGTAGTCGGCGATGAGCGCGCGGTGGGTCTCCATGCGGCCGGGAAGATTCATCACCCTCCAGTCCTCAACCCAGGGTTCGCCTCTGATCGTGGCGGCGACATCCTCCGGCAGGCCGCCCGTGTATTGCTCGCGCGTGAATTCGAAGGTCAGGTGGGCGGTTGCGGCCGCTTCGTTCTCTTTTGTCGGTTCAGACCAGTACTTCAACGTGGCGTCCCACAGGGGCCCGAAGCCGGTCCGATGCGCGTTGGCGTTCTGGACGATAAGGCCCGAAACCAGTTCGGGCACTTGCATGGCGATCTGCAGGCCCATAGGTGCGCCCCAGTCATGCAGGTAGATGAAGCGGCGCCCAATCCCGAGATGGGCCAGCAATTCTGAAATTGTATCGCTGAAGGCTGCAAAGGAGGGTGTTGGCGGAACGTCGGACCGGCCATGACCCGGGAGGTCGGGCGCGATCACATGGGCTGTGCGCGCCAGCCCCTGAAACACGTCGCGGAATGTATGCGCCGAACTCGGAAACCCGTGCAGGAGGAGCAAAGCGGGATTGGATGGATCGCCCGCAGCAAAGTAGGCAAGCTCGGTTCCATTGGAGAGACGCAGTCGGCGTGGGGCGGGCAGGCTCATCCCAGATCTCGTTTTGCCCTCTGGAGATGGAGCTTAACTCAACCGAGCCGCGCGAGTTCCGGATATTGCCGAAGTCGCGACCTCACAGCGATAGCGGTCTTGCGGCCGCAGCGTCACAGCGTTCCGGCGGAAGCGTCCTCATCCGCCTCACGACCATTCAACATGTGATCAGCCAGGCTGTAGCAGTGGCTCGCCTGATAGGCGTTCCGACCCCGGTTCATATGCGTCAGGTTGAATGTCCGGATGGCCTGCAGCGCACGGCGCGCCGCGAGGAATTTACCGATCGAGGAGAGGCCGCGAACCTTGATGCCGAAAATGTCCTCGCCGCGGGGGAAGACATAGCTGACGTCTTCCGGCGTCATCACGCTACGCTCAAGCAAAGCTTCATCAACCTGGCCCTGGTCGAGCGAATGGTCCGTGGTGAAATCGGAAAGATGCACCAGAAAGAGCGCGCAGATGCCCTCGCCGTCCGCATAGAGCGAGAAAAGCTCCATCCAGCTCGCATTGACGCGAACGAGCGCCTTGCCCGGAGTCGAGGGCAGACAGGAAACCGACCAGTAGTGTCGCTCGGTCCGGCGCGGGATCGGGGCGCAGTCGCGGCCATATCGCCCGAGAATGTCCAAGACCTCTTTTGCCTGAGGCCGGCGCAGCAGCTTCCCAAACCGCGCGACGTATTTGAGACGCAGTTCCAGGGACTCCGGGCGCTCATCGGCGTCGCGCAGGATCGTCCTGCCTTGTATCCAATCGCGCTGCTGCTCGAGATCCAGGAATCGGCGCAGGCCGGTGGTGCTTGGGCTGCGAGGCGCGCTCACGTCAGGTATCCTGCCGGGGCGCCATCAGATCGGCCGAGCAACCGCATAGGCCTGAAACACGGCTCCGTAGAAACAGCCGGACGCGACAAGCACGAAGGCGTGCCAGATGGCGTTCTGGAAGGGAAGTGCCTGCCAGACGTGGAAGATCACGCCCAGCGTGTAGAGAAGGCCGCCAGCCAATATCAGCCACAGGGCGAGGCTCGGCAGTTGTGCGATGCTGTCCCATGCCAGGACGCCGCTCCAGCCGATGAGAATATAGAGCGCGATCGAAAGGCGGTCGAACCGGCCGGGTAGAGCAACCTTGAGCAAGACGCCCGCACCCGATGCGATCCAGACGATGACGAGGAGGATATGCGCTACGGCGCTTTCGCCCAATCTCATCAGGAAAGGCGTGTAGGTTCCCGCAATCAGGATGTAGATGGCAGAATGGTCGAAGCGCCTGATCAGCCACTTCACCGGTGAAACCGGCCACATATTGTAGACGGCGGAGACGATGAGGACGGCCATCAGCGCGGAACTGTAGATCGCAACAGGAACCAGATCAGGCAGCGGGGCGACTGCGAGCACCTGCACGATCAACGCCGTGACGGCGCAAAACCCCAGGGCTATGCCGAGCACGTGAACCACGCCGTCTGCCCAAAGCTCGGCACGGCTGAAATCAAAGCGTCCATGGGCTGGTTCGAGCAAATTGCATCCTTTCGCGGTTGTGCCAAGGGTGCTCGAATCCGCCCCGGAATGCAAAGCGCCACCGAGCCCATGAACATCGACGATGAACGCTTCTGATGCGTACATAGCTCAGGCTACGCCGCGTCGGGCAGGCGCTCCAGCAATTTGTCCAGCGTGATCGGGTAGTCTCTCACGCGGATACCTGTGGCATTGTAGATCGCGTTCGCGACGGCGGCGCCGACGCCGCAGATTCCGAGTTCGCCGACGCCCTTTGCCTTCATCGGCGAAGACATCGGGTCGGTCTCGTCGAGAAAGATCACCTCCTGATGCGGAATGTCGGCATGCACCGGCACCTCGTAACTCGCGAGGTCGTGATTGACGAAGAAGCCGCGCCGGGTGTCGACCGCCAACTCCTCCATCAAGGCCGCGCCCGCGCCCATCGTCATCGCACCGATGACCTGGCTGCGCGCCGTCTTGGGGTTGAGTATCCGCCCGGCGGAGCACACTGCCAACATGCGCCTGATGCGCGTCTCGGCGGTCGCGATATCGACCCCGACTTCGACGAAATGCGCGCCGAAGGTCGACTGCTGGTGCGTCTTGTTAAGATCGCCGTATTCGAGGACATCTTCGCCGACCAAGGGGCCGGTTTCGGCCGCCAGGGCGAGAGGCACGCTGCGGTTGCCGGCGCGGACTTCGCCGCCGGCGAATACGGCCTCCGTGGAGTTGATTCCGAGCTTCTGCGCCACCGCCTCGCGCAGCTTGACGCAGGCCGCATAGACGCCGGCGGTCGAGCTGTTGCCGCCCCATTGCCCGCCCGAACCTGCGGAAACCGGAAAGGTCGAGTCGCCGAGGCGCGCGACGACCTTGTCGAGGCCAACCCCGAGCATCTCGGCCGCCGTCTGGGCGATGACCGTATAGCTGCCGGTGCCGATATCGGTCATGTCGGTCTCGACCGTCACGATGCCGTTCGCGTCCAGCCGGACGCGCGCCGCCGATTTCATGACGAGGTTGTTGCGGAAGGCGGCGGCAACGCCGATCCCGACAAGCCAGCGCCCGTCGCGCGACTGGGCCGGCTGCGGGCTGCGACGGCTCCAGCCGAAGCGATCGGCGCCAACCTTGAAGCATTCGTCGAGCCGGCGCAGCGAGAACGGCCGGTTCGGCTTCTCCGGATCGACCTGGGTATCGTTGAGGGCGCGGAAAGCGATCGGGTCCATCCCTAGCTTCTCGGCCATCTCGTCCATGGCGATTTCGAGGGCCATCATGCCCGGCGCCTCGCCCGGCGCGCGCATCGCATTGCCTTCCGGCAGATCCAGCACTGCGAGCCGCATCGCCGTCATCCGGTTTGCGCCGGCATAGAGCAGGCGGGTCTGCTGGACCGCGACTTCGGGGCCGCCGTCCGGCAGGTCGCCGGACCAGCTTTCATGGCCGATGGCCGTGATCTTGCCGTCCTTCGTCGCGCCGATCCGGATGCGCTGGATGGTAGCGGGCCGATGCGTCGCGTTGTTGATCATCAATGGACGCTGCAGAGCGACCTTCACCGGCCGCTTCGCAGCGCGCGCGCCGAGGGCCGCCAGCAGCACATCGGCCCGCAGGAACAGCTTGCCGCCGAACCCGCCGCCGATGAAAGGCGAGACCAGGCGGACGTTCGACTTCGGAATGCCGAGCGTCTGCGCAAGGTCGGTCACGCCCCAGTCGACCATCTGGTTCGAGGTCCAGATTGTGAGCTTGTCGCCCTCCCATGCCGCCAGCGAGGCGTGCGGCTCCATCATCGCGTGGCTTTGGTCCGGCGTCGTATAGGTCTGGTCGAGCGTGACCGGGGCGCTCGCAAACGCGCCGGAGAAATCGCCGACCGATGTGTCGGTGGGGTTGGAGCCCTCGTCCGGCGGCTTGACCGCCCGGCCCTTTGCGGCCTCGAGGTCGAAGCTGCCTTTGCCCGGCGCATACTCGACACGAATGAGGCTCGCGGCAGCGCGGGCCTGCTCGAACGTCTCCGCCACGACCAGCGCAACGGCCTGATGGTAATGGTCGATCTCGGGACCGCCGAGAAGCTTCGCGGTGTTCCTCCTGCCCTTGCCGAGCTTGCCGGCCTCTTTCGCCGTCACGACGGCGAGCACGCCGGCCGCGGCCTTGGCCGCCTTCAGATCGATGGATGCGACGCGCCCTTTGGCGATCGCTGCTCCGAGCACGTAGCCATAGGCTTGGTTCGGCACCGCGTCGTACTGCTCATAGGCATAGCGGGCTGTGCCACTGACCTTGAGCGAGCCATCGACGCGGTCGCGCGGCTGTCCGACCACGATTTGCCGATCGATCGGATTTTGCGTGGCGGGGATGTCGAATTTCATGATCAAGCCCTCGCTTCGGACAGGACCGCGCCAAGCGTGCGCTCGATCAGCGGCAGCTTGAACGCGTTCTCGCGGGTTGGCCTGGCGCCGTCGAGCATCACAGCGGCCGCTGCCTTCGCGCCACGCGGGAGCTCCGCTTCAGCTGCCTCGACCCGCCACGGCTTTGGAGCGACGCCGCCTAGCGCGACGCGGCCCGAGCCGTCGCGTTGAACGATGGCGGCGACCGAAACCAGGGCGAAGGCATAGGAGGCGCGGTCGCGCACCTTGCGATAGATTTGCGCGCCGCCGGCGGGTTTCGGCAAGGTCACGGCCGTGATCAGTTCGCCTGGCCCCAACGTCGTCTCGATATGGGGTGTCGATCCAGGCGCGCGATGGAGTTCGGCAATCGGGATGGTGCGCGTCGTTGCGTCGGGCTTGACCGTTTCGATCGTCGCGTCGAGCGCGCGCATCGCCACGGCCATGTCAGAAGGGTGCGTCGCGATACAGGCGTCGCTCGTACCGATGACGCCCAGTTGCCGGCTGAAGCCGCCCAATGCCGAGCAGCCGCTGCCGGGCTCGCGCTTGTTGCAAGGTTGGGCGGTGTCATAAAAATACGGGCAACGGGTACGCTGCAGCAGATTGCCGGCGGTGGTCGCACGGTTGCGCAATTGGCCCGATGCACCGGCGAGCAGGGCGCGTGACAACACGCCATAATCGCGCCTGACACGCTCATCGGCTGCCAGGGCGGTGTTGCGCACCAGCGCGCCGATCCGCAGGCCGCCCTCCGAGGTCGCCTCAATGGTGTCGAGCTTCAGCCCGTTCACATCAATGACGTGCGAGGGCGTCTCGATCTGGAGCTTCATCAGGTCCAGCAGGTTGGTGCCGCCCGCGATGAACTTCGCGCCGCCGTTCCCAGCTGCGGCCTTTGCCGCTGTCGCTGGGGAGGTCGCGCGCTCATAGGTGAAAGCCCTCATCCCTGCCTCCCCGCAACCTCGGTCATTGCCTCGACGATGTTGGAATAGGCACCGCACCTGCAGATATTGCCGCTCATGCGCTCACGGATCTCGGCCTCGCTCACGGCCGCCGCTGTGGTGAGATCGGCAGTCACATGGCTTGGAATGCCGGCCTTGATCTCGTCGAGCATGGCGACGCCGGAGCAGATCTGACCGGGAGTGCAGTAGCCGCATTGGAAGCCGTCATGCTTGACGAAGGCTGCCTGCATCGGATGCAGATTGTCCGCCGTTCCCAGTCCCTCGATCGTGGTGACGCTCGCGCTCTGATGCATGATGGCGAGGGTCAGACAGGAATTGATCCGCTGGCCATCGACGATCACCGTGCAGGCGCCGCACTGACCATGATCGCAGCCCTTCTTGGTGCCGGTCAGGTGCAGATGCTCGCGCAGCGCATCGAGCAAGGTGGTTCGGGTGTCGATCGCAAGTGCGCGCTGCTGGCCGTTCACGGTGAAGGACACGTCCGCGAGCACCGGGGTGCCGACCGGAGCTGGCTGCGAACGGGCGTTCGCGCCCATCGCGGGCAAGGCCGCGCAGGCTCCGGCGGCAACCATCAGGTCACGCCTGTTCACTTCGATATCGCCGGGACTTGGCATATCCGCCTCCGTGTCTTGGCTGGATTGTCTTGTCGGAGCGTCTGCGTCTGCTTCCACGCAACGCGGCGTTGCGACGACAACCGAAAAAGCGCGTCCCAGTTCACTCCCTTTCTAAAAAGAGAGGTCACTAGGTCGTGAGGCGCATTCTCCCAGTGGGCTGGAGAAGGTCTGGAACGCAGGGTGTCGCATCAGAGCGGCTGCTCTGTGCAATCGATCAGCCGATCGGGCGGCAGCACAAAAAGATGCGCTCCCGGCTCACACCGGCTCGCTTGCGACAGGAGAAGGGCGGCTCCCGCCAGGCAGTTGCCGCGCACACCGCTCAACCGAATGGGGGCAACGAGCGAGTGCCAATCCGATACCACACCGCCAGCCTGCTACCTCCCAACCCCGGCTGCAGGCTTGTCGCCGGGCTTGACCTCCGGCTTGTTGGCCGAACCTGTATCCTTGTCCGCATCCGGATTGATCGACACTTTTTTCAAGGATTGCCCATCCGGAGCGCCTTGAATGGATTTCACTTTCTTCTGCTCTTCGGGCGAGAGCTGATTTCCGCGTCCATCGCGCATCGTAGCCTCCTCGCGTTGCCTTCTGTGGAAACCGCGGGATTGGGCAACGGTTCCTCTCTTCGACGACGCGGAACAATCACATGGCCCGAAGCGTTGCGCGGTCCGTGATGAGCTTGTCCGTGCGCTGGAACGCTTTCTGGAAGGGCGATCGCCCGCGGCCGACTTCGGCTCGAAATCCGGCTTCGATGTTCTGTCCCGGGCGCAACTGCGTCGAGGTGGCGATGGCGGACCGCGTCGCCGTTCTCGTCGACGGAGCCAACTACTTCCGCCATCTCGAAAGCAGCCTGCGCCAGGCACGGCGCTCGATCACCATCATCGGCTGGGATTTCGACGGCCGTATCCGTCTGCGCCCGCAGGCCGATGACCGTGAGTCCCCGCCTCTGGGGCCGCTGCTCCGCGCGCTGGTCGAGGCCAATCCACAACTTGTGATCCAGATTCTGGTCTGGAGCATCTCGGTACTGCACGGCCCGAGCGCGGTCGTGCCCGCATTGTTCGGCAGCGACTGGCAGGATCACCCTCGGATTCAGGTCAAGTTCGACACCCGGCATCCCTTCTACGGATCGAACCATCAGAAGATCGTCTGCATCGACGGCGCCATCGCGTTCGTTGGCGGCATGGACCTCACTGTCGAACGCTGGGATACGTCGGAACACGTGGCCGACGACCCGCGCCGGATCGACTGCGACGGGGAGCGCTATCCCCCGGTTCACGACATCCAGATGGTCTTCGATGGCAGCGCAGCGGCGGCGATGTGCGCGATGGCGGCCGAGCGTTGGCAGCTTGCGGCCGGCGAGCGACCGGGCGAAAGCTCGGGTTTCCCAGCGAGTGCGGCTGTGGGAATAGGCGGGCCCTGGCCCGAAGACCTGCCGCCGGAATTTCAATCTGCCGTCCTGGCCATAGCAAGGACCGAGCCGGCCTATGCCGGGCGCCACGAGATTCGCGAATCGTCAACTCTGGCGCTCGACATGATCGCGGCGGCAAAACACTCGGTCTACATCGAGGCGCAGTACCTGACGGCAAAGCGCATCGGCGCAGCGCTGTCGAAGCAGCTCAAGAAGGCCGGCGGCCCTGACGTCGTCATCGTCATGACCCGCAAATCGCGCGGGCTTCTCGAGCGTCTCGCCATGTCCGAGAATCGCGACAGGCTGATGCGCCGGCTCGTGCGGGCGGATCGCTTCGGCCGGCTTCGCGTCCTCTACCCGGTGGTTCCGGGCGCGACCGAAGAGGTCGAGGTGTTGATCCATTCCAAGCTCATCATCATCGATGACCGGGCGATCCGGATCGGATCCTCCAACCTCAACAATCGTTCCATCGGCCTCGACACCGAATGTGACGTCGCGCTCGAAGCAGCTGACTCGGAGGCCTGCAGGGCCATTGCGGGGATTCGCAACAGGCTTCTCGCAGAACATCTGGATTGCCGGGTCGACGAGGTCGAGACCGCCATCACCGCAGGCGGGCTGGCCGCTGCGGTGGATCGACTGAATTGCAAACCGCGTGGACTCAGATCTTTCGAGGCGAGCAAAACAGGAGGCCCGTTCTGGCCTATCCTGGGGACGCGCTTCCTGGATCCGGAGAGGATATTTCGCTTGCCTTGGCCGTTCCGCTAGGCCGCTTCCGCGTTAGCGAGAACGCCAGCAACACCGCCCCTGGCAGCAAGGGCACGAGGAAATAGACAGCGCGAAAGATGATGAGGCCGGCGATCACGCCGGCACCGGGCAATACCATCGTCACCACGGCCTCGATGACCCCAAGTCCACCAGGAACATGGGCAATGAGCGATGCGATGTTGGCCAGCACATAGCTCGCGGCGACATCGGGATAGGAAACTTCCCCGAGGCTTGCCAACGCCTGATGCAGGCATGCGGCGACTAGGGCAAAATTCAACGGCCCAACGATGAATTGCGCGGCGGCCAGCTGTGGGCGCGGCAATTCAACGTCCCAGGAGCCGATCCGCAATCGGCCGCGAACGCAGGCGCAAAGGATAAAATACACCGCCAGCGCAAGGATCAGGCCGGCGGCCAATGCGAATACGGCGCTGTCCGGCAGACCGGTCAGCTTCACCGCGAGTTCCGGGCGCAGCAGGAGCGCCAGCGCCGCGAGCGAGCCCAGGCCGATGCCGACGGTCGCCCCGCAGAACAGGATCACCTTGGCGACATCTCCGGCGGTGAGGCCCCATCGCGCATAGAAATGATAACGGATCGCGCCGCTGCTCAGCGCCGCCAGGCCGATATTGTGGCCGAGTGACAGGCTGGTGAACGAGGCCAGCGCCGCCTGCCGATAAGGGAGCAGCTTACCGGCGTATCGCAACGCGAGAAAGTCGAACAGGGTCAGGCAAGCATAGCTGCACAGGGCGAAGCCCAGCGCAGCCGCCACCCGGATCGGATTTGCCGAGCGCAGCAAGCCACTGAGCTCTTGATAGCTATGACCGCGCAAGGTCCGGTACAGCAGGTATGCCGCGAGCATGACGGCCGCCAGCGCCAGAGTAGCCCGGAGGATAGCCGGCCATCGCCGACGAGCGGGCTGATCCTCACCAACAAGGGCGGCTTCATGCTCCATCGACGGCGGCAAGGCTGCCCTTGCCCTCCTCGACCGGGATTTTCAGGCGCACCACGAGCGGCAGGTGATCCGACGCCAGGCTGGCAAGCGGCGAGCGCACGACAGCGGCGCTTGCCACGTCGATATCGTCCGACGTGAAGACGTGGTCGATACGCAGCAGCGGCCGACGGGACGGGAAGGTCGGCGCAGCCCTGCCCTGTGCCCCGGCGATATGGGCATCGCGCATGCGTGCCGCGAAGCTGCGATAGACCCGGCCTCCGGGCAATGAATTCAGGTCTCCTGCCACGACAAAGGGCGCAGGACATTGGCCGATCCATCCGGCGCCCAGCAAGGCCGCCGCCTGGTCCCGTCGCTCCCGGCGGCCGAGCCCGAAATGGGTATTGATCACCTGCAGGCGGGCGTCGCCGACCACCGCCTCGATCCAGATGGCGCCGCGTGGCTCCGAGGGCCAGAGATTGCGTGAGCCGGGCAGGAAGCCGAACTTGACCAGGTGGGATCGGCCTCGCGTCAAGATCGCGTCGCCGTACTGCTCCTCTGCGATCTGCAGCGCCGGGTGGAAATGGCTCGAGAAGCCGAGCCTGTCGGCAATGACGCCAGCCTGGTCGACGCCCCCGCTACGCAGCCTGCCGACGTCGATCTCCTGCAGGGCGACGATATCGGCGTTCGCCTCGGCGATCACGTCGGCAACGCGATCCGGTGACAGGCAGCGATCCGTCCCGAGGCAGCGGCGGACATTATAGGTCGCAAGGGTGATCGGAACCCGGGTGGGACGCTGCGCAGTTAAGGTCATCTGCAATAAATGCCGGAGCACGGCCGAAGTTCATCGGGACCGCCTCGACAGCCTACGCGCGTTAGCCCTCGCAAGATGCTTATCGGCATGACACGAGGCGCGAAGCACATCAGATCGGAGGCTTCTTGCGGGAGGAGTTGCGGTCCTTGTGCGCCGCTCGCTGACATTCCGCTCGGCCTCGCTTATGAGAACAGAATCAGAACGCACCTACCGAGCGAGCCAACATTGACGCCATCTTCCGACATTGCGTGGGAACGCCGCCCCGTGCTGCGCTCAGGCGGTAGCAGGTCGAATCAATCATGAACGCGCACGTCTATCTCGACAGCCTCAATCCGGCGCAGCGGCGTGCGGTATCCTTCGGCGACAGCGCCCTGCCTGCGCCGCCGCTGCTGATCATCGCGGGAGCCGGCTCGGGCAAGACCAACACGCTGGCGCACCGCGTCGCTCATCTCCTGGTCGGTGGTGCCGATCCGCGCCGGATCCTGCTGATGACTTTCTCGCGCCGGGCGGCCTCGGAGATGATCCGCCGCGTCGAGCACATCGCCCGCAAGGTGATGGGCGATGGTGCTGGTGTCGTCGTGGATGCACTGAACTGGGCCGGCACCTTCCACGGCGTCGGCGCGCGCCTGCTGCGCGACCTCGCCGAGCAGATCGGGCTCGACCCCGCCTTCACGATCCACGACCGCGAGGACGCCGCCGATCTGATGAACCTGGTCCGGCACGAGCTCGGCTTCTCGAAGACCGAGGCGCGCTTTCCGACCAAGGGCACCTGCCTTGCGATCTACTCGCGCTGCGTCAACGCCGAGCAGCCGATCGAGGACGTGTTGAGGCTGTCCTATCCCTGGTGCATCGCCTGGGCCGCCGAGCTGAAGCAGCTCTTCGCAGCTTATGTGGAGGCCAAGCAGCAACAGAACGTGCTCGATTACGATGATCTGCTGCTCTACTGGGCGCAGGCGATGATGGATCCCGAGCTGGCCGCCGACGTCGGTGCGCGCTTCGATCACGTCATGGTCGACGAGTATCAGGACACCAACCGGCTGCAATCCTCGGTCCTGCTCGCCCTCAAGCCGGATGGCCGGGGGCTGACCGTCGTCGGCGACGATGCGCAGTCGATCTATTCCTTCCGCGCCGCGACAGTCCGCAACATCCTCGACTTTCCACTCGCCTTCTCGCCGCCGGCCGAAATCATCACGCTCGACCAGAACTATCGCTCGACGCAGGCCATTCTCGCCGCCGCCAATGCGGTGATCGACCTCGCAGCCGAACGCTTCACGAAGAACCTCTGGACCGACCGGGCCGCAGGCGCCGCGCCGGAGCTGGTCAATGTCCGCGATGAGGCGGACCAGGCCCGCTTCATCGCTGAGAAGGTGCTGGAGAACCGCGAGGCCGGCGCAGCGCTGAAGCAGCAGGCGGTGCTCTTCCGCGCCTCGCATCACAGCGGGCCGCTCGAGATCGAGCTGACCCGCCGGAACATCCCCTTCGTCAAGTTCGGCGGGCTGAAGTTCCTCGACGCCGCGCATGTCAAGGATCTGCTCGCGCTGCTGCGTTTCGTCGAGAACCCGCGCGACCGGGTCTCGGCGTTCCGGGTGATGCAGCTCCTGCCCGGCGTCGGGCCAACCTCGGCGCAACGCGTCATCGAGCATCTGGCGCAGGCGCCGGATACAGCCAGTGCGCTCAGGGGTGCCCCCGAGCCTGCCAGGGCCGGTTCGGACTGGCTTCAGTTCATCGAGACGATCGAGGAGCTGCGTTCCGGCCGCTCAGGCTGGCCCTCGGAGATCGAGCGGGCCCGGCTCTGGTACGCGCCGCATCTGGAGCGCATCCATGAGGACGCGACGACACGCCAGGCGGATCTCGTCCAGCTCGAGCAGATCGCAGGCGGCTATCCGTCACGCGAGCGCTTCCTGACCGAGCTGACGCTCGATCCGCCGGACGCCACCAGCGACCAGGCCGGCGTGCCGCATCTCGACGAGGATTATCTGATCCTGTCGACGATCCATTCCGCCAAGGGCCAGGAGTGGAAATCGGTCTTCGTCATGAACGTCGTCGACGGCTGCATTCCGATCGATCTCGGCGCCGGCGCAAAGGACGAGATCGAGGAGGAGCGCCGGCTCCTCTACGTGGCCATGACGCGCGCGAAGGACGATTTACACCTGATGGTGCCGCAGCGCTTCTTCACCCACGGCCAGTCATCGACCGGCGACCGGCATGTCTATGCCGCCCGCACCCGCTTCATCCCGGCCAATCTGCTGAAGCATTTCGAGCGACGCGCCTGGCCGTTGGCAGCGCCCTCTGATCAGCCGGCGCCTTCCGGCGGACCCAAGGTCGACGTGCGGGCGAAGATGCGCGGGATGTGGCGGTAGGGCAGCACGTTATCGGTGGAGCCACGAGGTCAGCAAAAGCCGGGGCGTGAGCCCCGGCTTATTCGTCTCGTTGCTTTCGGCAGGCCTCAGATCAGACCCGATCGGCGTGATCGAGCCAGGCGAGCAGATTTTGAAGATGTCTTCGGACGTTGTTGATGTTGTAGGTTGCGATCGCCAATCGCTCCTGACGGCGCCGAGCATTCATGGCGCCGAAACCGCAAGGGGTCGCCGCCGGTTCCACTGGACATGACAGGGAAAGAGATATCTGCGCCGCAAGCGGAACCCGCCAGATCCGGGCCAGACTCCGGCGAGATCGCGGTCAACGTCACGACGGCCGGTTCGGGTGCTCTCGTGGCGTTCCCCTTCGATGTCGCAACGGTCGAGCGCTTCAAGGCGGCGTTTCCGCGGGCCCGTTGGCGCGAGGACGAGACGGCGTGGTTCGTGCCGGGCATAACGGCACAAAAGCGCGTCGTGCGTTGGCTGGAACGGGAACTGGCAGCGCTGACGGCTTTCGAGGATGAGCGCGGCCGCGACGCCTGCAATTTCGAGCCGATCGACAGTCCCTATCTCTCGGTTGCCGATGGGCTGGTGGTGAGAACGCCGTACTCCCAGTCAGTGATCGATGAATTGCGCGCAGTTCCCTTCGCTCGCTGGGATCGAGAACTGCGCGCCTGGATCATCCCGTTCCGCTCCTACGATGCGCTGCGAGCCCGCTGGCCCCGGATCGAAGCTGCTGCGGCTCGGGCCGAACCTGCCGAACGTGCGGAGCGGCGCAGCCGACCACTTTCGGAGGAGCGAGCGAGAGCACTCGAACAGGCCCGCGAGCGCCGTCGGCGGCGCTACCCGATGTCCATGAGCGACGTACCGCCGGAGTGGCCAGTGATGACGGCAATCGGACCGATCGTCGTGACCGGCAGCCATGGCGAACTGGTCGACAGAGCGCAGTTCCTCGCCCTCTATCCTCATCTCACCGAAGACGAGACCTATGTCTGGGTCAGCTGGCGGCCTCCCACGCTTGAGGAACTGGTCCGCACCTGGCCGGCGCGCCATCCCGCCACCAGCGATGAGCTGAAGCGGGGCTGGTGGCAGCCCACTTTGGAGGAATTGCGCCCAGCCCGTCGCAAAGCCCGCTCGATCGAGCGGGCGGCCGCTACCCGCAGGAGCGCACGCGGCTGAGACCGTCCTGACCGCCGTGCCGACGCAGGCCGAGTCAGGGAAAGCTCTCGATCCGCTCATAGACCAAGCCCGAGCCGGGAGCCGGCAGGATCTCCACCTGCATTGCACCCCGCGTGCTTGCGGCCACGGTCCGAGCCGCCTCGAACGTCGCGGCGAAGACGAGCGCGACCGCCTCCTCCAGCATGCCGCCCCGGCCCATGATCGGATGTCCGCCGGCCTCGGGCGCGGTCCTGCCGAGCCTGATCGTCGCGGGTTTTTCGGCCGCGAACCACTCGGCCGCTCGCGCCGCGCTCGCATCGGCTATCCGAAGCATGACCAAGAACCCGCCATGCGGGCAATCGGCGCCGACCAGGGCGCGGCAGGCGAGCCGCAGCGGAGTGCGCAGATGGGGCCGCATCGCCTGCGTGACCGCATCGGGCTGCTCGGCGAGCCGGCGATAGTCAGGCGAAGCGAGCACCGCGATATCGGCAAGATCATAGACCGTGAGATACTCCGGCGAGCCACCGCTCGTCCGATAGCGCGTGGCACGCAGGATGCCCGGCACCGTCAGCCGCTGCGGGACATGATGGCCGCCATGCCAGCTTTCATAGGCCTCGCGCTGCTCGGAAACGACATCATTGGCGAAGACGAGAAAAGCGCTGCTCGCTGAAGCGGTGGAACTCATGGCTGCAGCATCACCTTGATCGCGGCCCGGCTGCGCATCAGCGCAAAACCCTCCAGTGCCTCGCTCAGCGGCAGGCGATGGCTGATCAGCTTGCGAAAGCGTTCCGGCGCCGCGGCGATTGCCGCGACCACCTCGCCCCAGCGCGCCACCGGCGCTCGGTAGGAGCCGACGACGCTCTGCTCCAGCCGCACCATCGCGGTCAGGTCGAAGCTGGCCGGCCGGGCATGGATGCCGCAGATTACCAACACGCCGCCCGGAGCGAGCAGGCGCTGCGCCGCGCTCGCGACCTCCGGAACGCCGGTCGCCTCGAAGATCACATCGAAGCCGGCGGGCGCCAGCGGCTCGTCATCGGCGAGCGCATCCCTGGTGTCGGTGAAGCCGAGCGCGCGGGCGCAGGCCAGCCTCGCCGCATCATCGCGCCCGGCGATCGTCAGCGCAGCCGATCCGGCTCGTTCGGCGAAGAGCGCGACGCCGAGCCCGATCGGCCCCGGCCCGAGCACGAGCACGCGCTTGCCCTCGACAGTACCCGCACGAGCTATGGCCTGCGCCGCGACGGTCAGCGGCTCGGTCAGCGCCGCAAGCTCCGGATCGAGTCCGTCGGGCACGGGCATGCAATTGCGCGCCGGCACGCTCGCGAGGCTGGCGAAGCCGCCATTGCGGCGGATACCGATGCCGGTGCGCGCCGTGCAGCCATCCTCGCCGTGCTGCCGGCAACCTTCGCAGCGCCCGCACGTCACCGAAGGCCTGACCACCACCCGACGCCCGATCCACTCGGGCGGGCCGCGCTCGACCCTGCCAGCGAATTCATGGCCGAGCGTGACGGGCATGGCGCTCGCCATCGCCTCGTAGCCCGCCGTCCAGTCAGCGATGTGCAGATCGGTGCCGCAGATGCCGGCAGCTTCGACCCGGACCAACACCTCGTCGTCGTGAAGGAGAGCTGGCGCCTCGACCTCGCGGCAGACAAGCCCCGGCTCCGGCGCTGCCTTGCGGATGGCAAGCATGACCGCGCCCTACGGATCGACCTTGACGCCGGCTTCCCTGACGACCTTGCTCCAGATCTCGCTTTCGCGCTTGAGGAAGCCGTCGAAGTCGAAGCCCACGGCCGCAGGGATCGAGCCGCTGGCCGCGAGCTTGCGCTGCAATTCGGCGTCGCCCAGCGCCGTCGCCAGCGCGGCGCGCAGCTTCTCCGTCAGCGCCGACGGCGTGCCCTTCGGCGCCATCAGGCCGACCCAGGCCGAGACGTCGAAATCGGCATAGCCCTGCTCGGCGACGGTCGGAACCTTCGGCAGCAGCCCGGCGCGCTCGCTGGTGGTGACGCCGAGCGCCTTCAGCGAGCCGCCCTCGACCTGTCCTGCGACCGCCGCCAGCGTCGCGAAAGTGACGTCGAGCGCCCCGCCCGCGACGTCGGCGAGCGATGGCCCTTCGCCGCGATAGGGCACATGCTGCATCTTGCTGCCGGTGCGCATGGCGAAGAGCTCGCCGGCGAGATGGGCGACGGTCCCGGTGCCGCCCGAGGCGAACAGGACGGGTTCGGGTCGCTTCTTCGCCAGCGCCTCAAGGTCCTTCATCGTGTTCACCGGCGAATCCGGCCGGGTCACCACCACGAAGGGCAGCTTCGCCATCAGCCCAATCGGCATGAGGTCGCTGCGCCAGTCGAACGGCATGCTGGCCCGCAGCGCCGGATTGATCACCATCGTCGTCGGCGCGGCGAGCAGCATGTAGCCGTCGGGGTCGGCCTTGGTCACGGCCTGCGTGCCCGTCATCGTCGCGCCGCCGCCGCGATTGTCGATGATGACGCGCTGGCCGAGGATCTGGCTGAGCGATTCAGCGATCAGGCGCGCGGTCACGTCGACGCCGCCCCCGGCCGCGAAGGTGACGATCAGCGTGACGGGCTTGGCCGGATAGGATTGCGCCAGCGCCGGGCAGGCCATCGTGGCCGCCATGCCGGACAGGACGAACCGCCGGCTCACGGCCGGCTGACGCTTCTGCATGCTGGAATCCTCCCTGGATTTTTCTGCGCGCACTCAAACGGAGCCGGCTGGCCGATTCAAGCGACGTTCTATGCCAGAGCTATAGCTTCAGGACATAGGGTTGGCTCGCAACTCATCCTTCAGGCACTGCTCGAAAGGGTCCGTCAATTCGCGGGGCGCGGCAAGCGGGCGGTGCAGATAGGCCTCGTAGCGCCGGCCCGTCGGCACCGGCAGGCAGCGCAAACGCGACATGTCGGCGGCACGCGCCGAGAACTCGTCGACGATGCAGACACCGACCCCGGCCTCGACCAGCGCGACCGCCGTCTCGGCGAAGCGCACCATATGCGTCCGGGCCGGCCGCAGCCCATGGTCCGACAGGATACCGGCGGCCATATCGCCATGGACGGAGCGCGGCTGGAAGACGATCCAGGCACGATCGGCGAGGCTGGTGAGACTCATCTCGCCGGCGGACGCATCCTCCGTCCCGGCCGGCAACAGCAGCACCGGCCGGCCGCTGCCGACCGGCGTGCTGACCACCTCGTGATGCATGACCGGAAACAGCGTCACCGCCGCATCGGCCGAGCCGTCGAGCAGGTAGGGCAGCACCTGGCTGACGGTCAGGATGTCGAGCTGCAGCGAGACCGCCGGCATGCGCGCGAGCAATCGCGCCAGCGCCGCCGGAACGAGCCCGCGGCCGATACTGGGCGAGGCGCCGCAGCGGAACACGGCGCGTTCCGGCAGGGCTGCCTGCGCCGCCCGCTCCACGGCGGAGCGCATCTGTTCGAAAGCGCGGTCGATCTCGGCGAGGAAGCGCGAGGCTTCCTGTGTCGGCGTCAGCCGGCCGCGGACCCGGTTGAACAGCCTGGCGCCGAGCTGATCCTCCATGCGCAGGATCATCCGCGTCACCGTCGGCTGCGCGATGCGCAATTCGCGTGCGGCGCCGGCGAGGCTGCCGCACTGCATCACCGCCTTGAACACCTCGATCTGGCGGAAGGTCAGCACGCTATCCTCGCTGGCGTCCCGGCGAGGAGGCCGCCGGCATCGACGGCAGCGAAGCCGCCGAGGCCGGCAGGGTCAAGCGATCACTCGCCCTTGTTGACCGAGATCGGCTTCAGCACGTTGCTCGGCTGGACATACTTCGCGACCAGCGCGTCATAGATGCCGTTCGCCTGCAAGCGCTCGAGCGCGCCCTTGACCGCGTCGCGGAGCTGGCCGCCCTCGGCCGTCTTCGGGAACGGAATGCCGGTCAGCGAGCGGGTGAAGGGTGCGCCGAGCGCGATATAGGTGTTCGGTTCGAGCTTCTGGAAGTGGCTCATCGTCTCGCTGCCCTGGACGCCGCCCTGCAGGCGCTGCGTCTTGAGCTGGGTGCGGGCGTCGACCGAGCCTTCCGTGCCGACCACGGTGATCGCCGGCTTGCCCTTGGCGACGCAGTTGGCATCGCTCCACTCGCCGATCTGCTTCGGCCAGTTGGTCGAGCGGCTGGCGCCGACGCTCTTGCCGCAGAGATCCTCGACCGACTTGATCGTCGAGGCGAAGGCGGTGACGGTGTAGAACTGCGCACCCGAGACCATGTAGTCGACGAAATCGACCGTCTCGCGCCGTGCCGGCAGGTCGCTCATTCCGGCCATCACCATGTCGACGCGGCCGGTCGTCAGCGACGGCAGCATCTGGGCGAAGGCAGTGTCCTGCCATTCAGCCTTGACGCCGAGCTCCTTGGCGATCGCCTCGCCGAGCTCGTAGTCGAAGCCGGCCATCGTGTTGGTCGCCGGGTCCTTGTAGACGATCGGCGCATAGTTCGGCTGGGTCGCGATGACGATCTTGCCGGCAGTCTTGATCCGGTCCGGCAGGGCCTGGGCCTGGGCGGCGAGCGCGGTGCCGGCGAGCAGCGCGGCGGCGAGCGAAAGGCGAAGCATGGTAGTCTCCCTCTTGTCTTTGTTTGGATCGACTTGGCTGGATTCACTTGAGGACGGCGGCGATGAAGTCGCGGGTGCGGGTCTGCTGCGGCGAGACCAGCACCTGCTGCGGCGGCCCCTGCTCGACGATCTCGCCCTTGTCCATGAAGACGACGTCGTTCGCGACCTCGCGGGCGAAGCCGAGCTCATGGGTGACGACGATCATCGTCATGCCGGAGGCGGCAAGGTCGCGCATCACGTTCAGCACCTCGCCGACGAGCTCGGGATCGAGCGCCGAGGTCGGCTCGTCGAACAACATCAGCTGCGGCTTCATCGCCAGCGCGCGGGCGATCGCGATGCGCTGCTGCTGGCCGCCGGAGAGCTCGATCGGGTAGGAATCGCGCTTTTCGGCAAGGCCGACGCGCTCGAGCAGTGCCATGCCCTCTGCGATGATCTCGCGCCGCGGCCGCTTCAGCACCGTGAGCGGACCCTCGATGATGTTCTGCAGCACGGTCATGTGGTTGAACAGGTTGAAGCGCTGGAAGACCATGCCTGTCTTCAGGCGCTGTCGCGCGATCTCGACGTCGCTGAGCTCGTGCAACTCGTTGCCGACACGGCGATAGCCGATCAGCTCGCCGGCGACCGTGATCGCGCCGGCATCGATCTTCTCGAGCTGGTTGATGCAGCGCAGCAGCGTCGACTTGCCCGAGCCCGACGGGCCGATGATGCATTGCACCGCGCCCGGCATGACCGAGAGCGAGACATTGTTCAGCGCCTTCAGCCGGCCGAACTGCTTGGTGACGCTGGCGGCGACGACGATCGGGGACAAGGCGGTCACGCGGCAGCCTCCTCGGCGATTTGAGGCTTGGCGCGACGCTCGCCCCTGCCCTTCGAGAAGGCGCGTTCGAGGAAGAACTGGCCGGTCTGCAGCAAGGTGACGACGAGCAGGTACCAGCCCGCCGCGACGATCAGCAATTCGATGACGCGGGCATTGGCGTAATAGACATTCTGCGCATTGCGCAGGATCTCGGAGAACTGGATCACGCTGGCGACCGAGGTCAGCTTGACCATGCTGATCACCTCGTTGCCGACAGGCGGGATGATCACCCGCATCGCCTGCGGCAGCACGATCCGGCGCAACGTCGTCAGCCGGGTCATGCCGATCGCCTTGGCGGCCTCGGTCTGGCCGAGATCGACCGAGAGGATGCCGGAACGGACGACCTCGGCGGTATAGGCGCCCTGGTTCATGCCGAGCCCGAGCAGCGTCGCCATGAACGGGCCGATCACGTCGATGGTGCGCCACTCAATCACGCCGGGAATGCCGATCGTCGGGAAGACCAGCGCCAGGTTGAACCAGAGCAGCAATTGCAGCAGCAGCGGCGTGCCGCGAAAGAACCAGATGTAGAACAGCGCGACGCCGCGCAGCACCGGGTTCGGCGACATGTACATGATCGCGAAGACGACGCCGAGCACGATGCCGAGCCCCATCGCGCAAGCGGTCATGATCAGCGTGTTGACGAGGCCGGCGAGAATGGCCGGCGCGGTGAAGAACTGCGCCACCACCGGCCAGGCGATCTGCCCCTGCGCGAACGCCTTCACGACCCAGGCCAGCACGAACAGGATCGCGGCCGCCGCGATCCAGCGCCCGTAGAAGCGCTTGGGCACGATGGTCAGGCCGGCGATCTCGGCAAGGCCGCGATCCGGCATGGTCCGGCTTGCGTCGCTCATGCCGCGCCCTCCCTGGTCCATTGCGAGAAGCCGGCGAGCCAGTCACGGAAGCGGCCGATCTGCTCGGCGACCCGCGCCGGGGCGGTGCCGCCATGGCCGCTGCGCGCCGCGACCGCCGCATCGAGCGTCAGCACGTTCAGCACGCTCTCTTCGAGGCGCGGATCGATCGCGCGCAATTCCACCGGCTCCAGCCCTTCGAGTTCGCGGCCCATCTCCTCGCAATAGCGCACCAGCGCGCCGCTGATCTCATGCGCCTCGGCGAAGGGCACGCCCTTGCGGGCGAGATGATCGGCGACTTCGGTCGCGAGCGCAAAGCCGGCGCCGGCCTGCGCCCGCATCACCTCGGGCTTGGCTTCCATCGTCGCGACCAGTCCGGCGAAAGCCGGCAGCACTTCGCCGAGCACGTCGACCGCGTCGAAGGCGGCACGCTTGTCCTCGGCGAGGTCGCGGTTATAGGCGAGCGGCAGGCCCTTCAGCGCGCCCAGCATGGCGACGAGATCGCCGGTGAGACGCGCCGCCCGGCCACGCGAGATCTCGGCGATATCCGGATTCTTCTTTTGCGGCATGATCGAGGAGCCCGTCGCGAAGGCATCGTCGAGCACGACCCAGCCGAACTGGCGCGAGGTCCAGAGCGTCACCTCCTCCGCCAGCCGCGACAGGTTCGTCGCCAGCATCGCCGCAACGAACAGGAATTCCGCGACATGGTCGCGCGCGCCGACGGCATCGACCGAGTTCTCGCAGGGGCCGTCATAACCGAGGGCCTTGGCGCTGAGTTCGGGCGTCAGCGCGATCGCCGAGCCGGCGAGCGCGGCGGCGCCGAGCGGCGAGAGCGAGGAGCGCTTCTCCCAGTCCTGCAGGCGAGAGGCGTCGCGCGACAACGCCTGGCCATGCGCCATCAGCCAATGGCCGAAGGTGACCGGCTGGGCGCTCTGCAGATGGGTGAAGCCGGGGCAGACCGAGGCCGCATGCCGCTCGGCCTGGCTCGCGATCGCGTCGAGCAGTTCGGCCAGCATCGCGCCGATGCTCCGCGCCTCAGCGCGCAGATAGAGTTTCAGATTGTTGGCGGCCTGGTCGTTGCGCGAGCGCCCGGCCCTGAGCTTGGCCCCGATCGCACCGATCCGGGCGGTCAGCACGCGCTCGATGAAGGTGTGGACGTCCTCGTCGCTCTCCTCCGGGGCAAGTGTCCCGGCGGCGAGATCGGCGGCAATTGCTTCGAGCGCCGCGACGATGGTCCTGAACTCATCCTGGCTGAGCAGTCCGGCGCGCTCCAGTTCGGCCGCATGTGCCTTGCCGCCGGCAATGTCCTGCGGCGCGAGGCGCGCATGGGCGCCGGCCGCGCTCGACAATTTCATCATGCGTGGATCCGGCGGCTTGCGGAAACGGCCGCCCCAGAGACGCGTGGTCTGGTTCATAATGCTCTCCCCTTGCGAAAAACACTGCCCTCTTGACCGCGCAACCGGCAAACGAAACGATCTCCTCAAGGGTAGTCGCTGAAGGAATATCTGCTTGGCCGGCCGCAACCTCCCGCCATCGACCACGGCGCTCAGGGTTTTCCTCGCCGTCGCCCGCCTCGGTTCGACGGCGAAGGCGGCTGGCGAGGTGCACCTGACCCAGAGCGCCGTCTCCAAGCAGATCCAGGCGCTGGAGGAGCATCTCGGCACGGAGCTGTTCGAGCGCAGCCCCGCCGGTCTCAAACCGACCGAGGCCGGCACGATCTACCGCCCCTATGCCGAGGCGGCGATCGAGCAGATGGAACGCGGCGCCCGCCGCCTCGCCGAACGCGCCGCGATCGGCCGGCCGATCCGCCTGCACATGATCGCCATCGCCGGCGAGCGCTGGCTGATGGAGCGCTTCCCGGAATTCGCCCAGGCTCATCCCGAGATCGACGTCCAGTTCACCAATTTCGTCAGTGAGAGCGAGATCGAGGAGGCCGATCTCGAGATCGTCCACGGCTTCGGCCCCTGGCCGGATCGCGAGTCGCACTACCTCTTCGGCCGCCGGGTCGCGCTCGTCGCGGCGCCCGCGGCGCTCGAACGCCTGGGCGGCTTCGCCCGTGCCGCGGACATCCAGAAGATGACGCTGCTGCAGCATTTCCAGATGCCGGCCTTCTGGGCCGAGTTCACCGAGGCGCACGGCCTGCGCGGCGCCGTGCCGGCCCATACCGTGCGCTACGGCTATTATTCCGTGATCATCCGCGCCGCCGTCGCGGGGCTCGGCGTCGCGCTCGCGCCACGCTGCTATGTCGCCGAGGAACTGGCCTCGGGCGCGCTTGTCAACCCACTCGGCCTCGATTTCGACAGCGCGACTGGCTGCTGGCTGACGGTCAATTCGCAGAGCGAGCGCAGCCCGGCCGTCGACACGCTGATCGCCTGGCTCTGCGAGGAAGCCCGCCGCTTCGAGGCCGCGGGTTGAGCCCACCGGACGCATGCTCTAGACCGACCGCCATGCTTCCGATGGCGAAGGCCCGATGCGCATAGCCGTGACCGGACGGACCGGACAGGTCGTCCAATCCCTCCTCGCCCGCGCCGGGGCGGCCGGCATCACGGTCATCCCGGTCGGCCGGCCCGAGCTCGATCTGGCGCAGCCGGGCAGTGCTCAGCAGGCGCTCGGCGCAGCAAGCCCCGACTGCATCGTCAACGCCGCCGCCTACACCGCCGTCGACAGGGCCGAGACCGAACCGGAGCTCGCCCTGCGGATCAACGGCGCTGGCGCCGGTGCTGTGGCCGCAGCGGCTGCGGCCCTAAGCGTGCCGCTGATCCAGCTCTCCACCGACTATGTCTTCGACGGCATGGCGCCGCGGCCCTGGCGCGAAGACGATCCGACCGCCCCGCTCGGCGCCTATGGCCGCTCGAAGCTGGCCGGCGAGGACGCTGTCTTGGCTTCCGGCGCCGACTGGACGATCCTCCGGACCGCCTGGGTCTACAGCCCCTATGGCGGCAATTTCGTGAAGACCATGCTGCGCCTCGCCGAAACGAGGGACGAGGTCGGCGTCGTCTCCGACCAGCTGGGTTCGCCGACCAGCGCGCTCGACCTCGCCGATGCGATCATCGCAGTGGCGAAGGCCCTGGTCGCCCGCCCCGGCGATGCCTCGCTGCACGGCGTCTTCCATGCTGCCGGCACAGGCGAGGCGAGCTGGGCCGACCTCGCCGAGGCCGTCTTCGCCGCCTCAGCGGCACTGGGCGGACCGAGCACGACCGTCAGGCGCATCGCCACCATTGACTACCCCACTCCCGCCCGCCGGCCGAGCAATTCCAGGCTCGACTGCAGCCTGCTCGCGCAGCGCCACGGCCTGCGCCTGCCGCTCTGGCAGGAATCCGCGCAAATCTGCGTCGCTACGCTGCTCGCGCAATCGCGAAGCTGAAGGAGCTATCGATGAAGGGGATCATCCTCGCCGGCGGCAGCGGCACCCGGCTTCACCCGATGACCATGGTGACGTCGAAGCAGCTTCTGCCGATCTACGACAAGCCGATGATCTATTATCCGCTCTCGACCCTGATGCTCGCCGGCATCAACGAGATCCTGATCATTTCGACGCCTGAGGACGCGCCGCGCTTCGAGGCGCTGTTCGGCAGCGGCGAGCGCTGGGGCCTCAAGCTCTCCTACGCGGTACAGCGCAAGCCGGAAGGGCTGGCTCAGGCCTATCATATCGGCGCCGATTTCGTCGCCGGCGGCCCCTCCGCCCTGATCCTCGGCGACAATCTCTATTACGGCGACGGCCTCACCGAGGTGCTGCACCGTGCTGCCGCCCGCACCAGCGGCGCGACCGTCTTCGCCTACCGCGTCAGCGATCCCGAGCGCTATGGCGTCGTCTCCTTCGATGCCGCCGGCAAGGCGCTCTCGATCGAGGAGAAGCCCAAGCTCCCGCGCTCGCACTGGGCGGTGACCGGCCTCTACTTCTATGACGCCGAGGTGGTCGAGATCGCCCGCAAGCTCAAGCCCTCGGCCCGCGGCGAGCTCGAGATCACCGACGTCAACCTCGCTTATCTCGAACGCGGTGCGCTCAGCGTCGAGCGGCTCGGGCGCGGCTATGCCTGGCTCGACACCGGCACGCCGGATTCCCTCGTCGAGGCCTCGGAGTTCGTGCGCACGCTGGAACGCCGCCAGGGTTTCCGCATCGCCTGCCCCGAGGAGATCGCCTTCGAGAACGGCTGGATCGACCGCGAGCAATTGCGGACGCTCGGCCAGGCCCTGTCGAAGAGCGGCTACGGTCAGTATCTGCTCGGTGTCGCAGGGCGCGACCACTCGGCCTGACGCCGCACTTCCCCTGTCGATGCAGAGCGCTCATGCTGCATCGGCGGTGGCGGAAGACGACGCGCCGGTCGAGATTGCACCCGAGCCGCGCCGAAGACGTGCACGAGGATCGAAGACCATATGAACGCTCCCGCCGCCACCCCCGGCACCTCTCGGCACCCCGCCCTCGACGGCCTTACCGCCTCGCTGCGCGAGCTCCTCGGCCCGCGCTGCTCGACCTCGGACAGCGAGCGCGAGCATCACGGCCATGGCGAATCCTATCATCCGGCCAAGGCGCCTGACGTCGTCTGCTATCCGCAGACCACCGAGGAAGTCAGCCGGATCGTGACGCTTTGTCACCAGGCGAAGGTGCCGGTCATTCCATTCGGCGCCGGCACCTCGCTCGAAGGCCATGTCGTCGCGCTGCATGGCGGCGTCTGCATCGACCTTTCGCGCATGAACGCGATCACCGAAGTCAACGCCGAGGATCTCGACTGCACGGTCGAGGCCGGCGTCACCCGCAAGCAGCTCAACGAGCATTTGCGCGACACCGGCCTGTTCTTCCCGGTCGACCCTGGCGCCGACGCCACGCTCGGCGGCATGACCGCGACGCGGGCGTCGGGCACCAATGCGGTGCGCTATGGCACGATGAAGGACAATGTGCTGGCGCTCACCGTCGTGCTCGCCGACGGCACGATCGTGAAGACCGGCGGCCGGGCCCGCAAATCCTCCGCCGGCTACGACCTCACCCGCCTCTTCGTCGGCTCGGAAGGCACGCTCTGCGTCATCACCGAGATCACATTGAAGCTCTACGGCATCCCGGAGGCGAGCTCGGTCGCGGTCTGCTCCTTCCCGGACGTCGCCAGCGCCGTCGCCTGCGCGATCGAGACGATCCAATGCGGCATCGAGGTCGCTCGCGTCGAATTGCTCGACGAGACCTGCATGCGCGCGATCAACCGCTACAGCAACCTCACCTATCCGGAGAGCGCCGCGCTCTTCCTCGAATTCCACGGCACGGAAGCCGCAGTGGTCTCGCAGGCGCAGATGGTCGAGGCGCTCGCCGAGGGCCATGGCGGCGAAGGCTGGCGGTTTGCCGCCAGCGCCGAGGAGCGCAGCAAGCTCTGGCAGGCCCGGCACAATTTGCACTACGCACTGCTCGCCTTGCGCCCCGGCGCCAGCAGCTGGGGCACCGATGCCTGCGTGCCGATCTCTGAGCTCGCGACCTGCATCACCGAGATCAGGGAGCTCGCCAAGGACGCGCCCTTCCCGGTGCCGGCGCTCGGTCATGTCGGCGACGGCAATTTCCACATGGGCTTCCTGATCAAGATGGATTCGCCGGACGAGATCCGCGAGGCCGAGCGGCTGAATGGCCTCCTGGTCAACCGCGCCATCGACCTCGGCGGCACCTGCACCGGCGAGCACGGCGTCGGCTATGGCAAGGCGAAGTTCCTGCGCAAGGAGCACGGCGACGCTGCCGTAGAGGTCATGCGCACGCTGAAACAGAGCCTCGACCCCGACAACATCATGAACCCCGGCAAGGTCCTGCCGCCGGCGCTCGATCGGGCGTAGAGCCGCGCCCACCGTTGCTTAGAACTCGTCACGAAACTCGCTGCGGCGCGCCAGATGGCGGTGGTTTCGAGAACCGGAGCGCAGCGGACATGGGTCCGTGAGCACAGGAAGCGCAGAAAACGCCGCTAGATGGCCGCCGCAGTAGAGTTTCGTGACGGGTTCTCAGTCGAACCTTGGATGGATGAACGGCCAGGGCGAGGCTTCCGAGCCGCGCTCGACCTCGACGACGATCAGGGTCGGCTCATTCGACGCGATCGCCTCGGACAGCGCCGGGCGCAGCGCCGCCGGTGACGTCACGCTGTGCGCTCTGACGCCAAAGCTCTCCGCCAGCCGGACGAAATCGGGGTTGACCAGCGCCGAGCCGATCTCGCGGCCGCCGAAGCTGTTGGTCTGGTCGCGCAGCACATTGCCGTAGGCGTTGTTGTTGAACAGGATGGTGACGAGGCCGATCTTCTCCTGCACGGCCGTCGCCAGCTCCTGCACCGCGAACATGAAGCCGCCATCACCGGTGACCGAGACCACGGCGCGACTGGGATGGGCGACCTTGACGCCGAGCGCAGTCGGGAAGCCGAAGCCGAGCGTGCCCTGATAGCCCTCGCTGACATAGGTGCGCGGCTCGTAGACCGGGAAGCCGAAATAGGAGGTGAAGCCGACCTGACAAAGCTCGCCGACGAAGAAGCTGTCGCGCGGCAGGACCTCGCGGATCGCATCGAGATAGGAGAGCTGCGGCTGGACCTGCTCGGTCTCCTCCCTGGCCGATGCGCGCAGCTGTTTCAGCTCGATCTTTCGCTCCGGTGCCGAGGCGTTGCCGCCAAGGCGGCGCACGGCCGAAAGCAGCGCCGAAACCGCGGCTTTCGCATCGGCGACGATGTCGATCGTCGGCACCAGGCGATCCATCTCGGCCGGATCGATGTCGATGCGGATGAGCTGGCGCGCCTGGCCGGGGTCCTGGACATAGCTCATCGGATTGGCCCAGCGCATATAGGGCGCTTCCAGGCGCGAACCGATGCCAAGCAGGAGATCGGTCTTGGCCCAGCGCTTTGCTGCAGCATAGGAGGACAGGCTGAAGGGGTGGTCCTCCGGGACGGCACCGCGCCCGCCGCGGAAGGCCGCGACCGGCGTGCCGACGGCTTCGGCCAGCGCGGCGATCTCGGCGCCGGCATCCTGCGCCCCGGTGCCCAGCATGATCAATGGCGAGCGGGCCGCGAGCAGCGCGCGCGCCGCGGCCTCGATCGCAGCCTCATCCGCAACCGGGGCGGCATCTTGCGTCGCGACCGGGAAGCTTTCGGGCGCCTTGCCCGCCCCGGCCATCACGTCCCAGGCCATCTCGACCGCCACCGGTCCGGGCCGCCCGCTCAGCATCTGCCGGAAGGCCTCGGCGAGGATCGCGCCGGTGTCCTCGACCCGCTCGATCCGCTGCGCCCATTTGGTCACCGTGCGCAGCGTCGCCAGTTGGTCCGGCAGCTCGTGCAGATGGCCCCTGCCGCGGCCGATGAAGGCGGTAGGCACCTGGCCGGTGATGCAGAGCACCGGCGCGTTGCAGCCGAGCGCAGTGGAGAGTGCCGCGGTCGTGTTGAGCACGCCGGGCCCCGGTACCACCGAATAGACGCCGGGCCGCCCGGTCGAGCGGGCATAGCCGAAAGCCATGTAGGCGCAGGCCTGCTCATGCCGCGCGCCGAACGTCCGGATCGCGTCGGAGCGTTGCTGCAGCGCATCGAAGAATGCGTACATCTGGGCGCCGGGCAAGCCGAAGACGGTGTCGACCCCGTTGGCGATCAGCGCCTCGACGATCGCGGCACCGCCAGTCATCTGCTGCGGCAGAACAGGTTTCAGCATGATCTCAGGCGTCCCGGCTGGGTTGGAAGGGAGCAGGCGAAGGTCAGGTCCGGGCGAGCACGCCGACGGCGACGAGCGCCTCGACGAAACGCGGCGCATCCTGGCTGCGGAGCCCGGCAAGGTTGATGCGCCCGCTCGGCACGAGATAGACTGCGTGCTCGCTGCGCAGCGCCTCCGCCTGCTCGCGCGTCAATTTGAGCGTCGAAAACAGCCCACGCTGCCTGGCGATGCCGGCGAGCGCCGGGTGCAAGCCGGCAAGCGCTGAGCGAACCGAGTGGATGCGCTCGGCCATGCCGGTGAGCTCGCCGCGCCAGTTGGCGGTCAGTTCTTTGCTTTCGAGGATCGCGCGCACCACGGCCGCGCCGTGATCCGGCGGCATCGACCAGCTCACTCGCGCGGCCGCCGCCATGTTGCTGGCAACCGCTGCCGGCGTGCGCGACTTGACGTAGAGCGCCCCTGTCCGCTCGCGATAGAGGCCGAAATTCTTGTCGCAGGAATAGGAGACCAGCACCTCGGGACAGGCTTCGACAATGCGCCGCGCCCCGGCGGCGTCCATATCCAGCGTCTCGCCGAGGCCCTGATAGGCGAGGTCGACGAAGGGCACGAGGCCGCGCTCCAGGCAGAGCGCCGTGACCGCCTCCCACTGCGTCGCATCGAGGTCGAGCCCGGTCGGGTTGTGGCAGCAGCCGTGCAAGAGCGCGACATCGCCGGCCTGCGCCGACGACAGCGCTGTCATCATCGCGTCAAAGGACAGGCTCTGCGAGGTCAAGTCGGCGAAGGCGTAATCGCGTACCGCCAGCCGGGCGGCCTGGAAGATCGGAGCGTGATTGGGCCAGCTCGGCAGGCCGAGCCAGACCTGCGCCTCAGGCCGCGCTGCGGCGATCAAATCGGCGCCGAGCCGCAGTGCACCACTACCGCCCGGAGTCTGGAAGCCGACGATGTCGTCCTGCGCGATCTTCTGCCCGAAGACGATCGGCCTCAAGAGATCGACGAAGACCGGATCACCCTCGATGCCGAGATAGGACTTGCTCGGCTGCTCATCGAGCAGGATGCGCTCTGCCTGCTTGACCGCGGAGAACACCGGCGTGCGGCCCTGCTCGTCGCGATAGACCCCGACGCCGAGATCGATCTTGCCGGTCCGCTCATCCGCCTTGAACGCGGAAATCAGAGCGAGGATCGCATCTGCCGGCTTCGGCTGCAGGCTCTCGAACATGGTGATCTCCCGATTTCGGTGAACGTAGCGCGCATCGGACGCAATGTCCGCGCTTTCAAGGTGATGAAGCGTGCCGTCGATGCTAGCTTCCGGCACGAATGGAGTATTCCGTGCGCGAAAACCGCACAATGCTCGCCGCCGGGGTATCGCACATGCTCGACGCTTATGACGTGAAACTCCTCTCCGCGCTCCAGCGCAGGGGCGACGCCGCCCATGTCGAGCTCTCCGAGAGCGTCCACCTGTCGCCAAGCCAGTGCGCCCGTCGCATCGAGCGGCTGCGCAAGCAGGGCTATATCGAGAAGGTCGTCTGCCTGCTCAACCCGGCGGCGCTCGGCCTGCAGGTCATGGCGCATTCGCTGCTCAGCCTGCGGGCGCATGATGCCGCGCAGAACGCCTCGCTGCAGCAATTCCTGCTGGAGTCGCCGGAGGTGCTGGAGTGCCATGCGCAGACCGGCGATGCCGACATGATCCTCAAGATCGTGGCGCGCGATCTCGCCCATCTCAGCGACTTCATCGACCGCCTGATCGCCGTCACCGGCGGCCTCGCCTCGTTGCGGACCGGCGTGGTGCTGAAGTCGATCAAGACGACGACGGAACTGCCGCTGCGGGCTATCGTCTAAGCGACAGCTCGTGGTCGACTGGAGGCTCACTGCGCCCTCGGCAACCTCACGCGGCGATGATCGGGGCGGCTTCATAGGCCGGCTGGCGGGCCGGCGTGCCGGCGAAGGGCGTGCCGTGCTCGAACCAGCTGCGCGGCGCGGCCGCGCCCCAGAGCGTCTGGCGCTGCGGGTCGCGCAGGTCCCAGCGGATCGGCTCGTGATCGGGATCGACTGTCAGATAGTCCGAGCAATAGATCTCGATGCGGTGACCGTCCGGGTCGAGCACATAGAGGAAGAAGGCGTTGGAGATGCCATGCCGGCCGGGGCCGCGCTCGATATTCCCGACATAGCCGGTGGTCGCCATCAGATCGAGCAGGTCGATGATGTTGAGTGGCGTCGGCACCCAGAAGGCGACATGGTGCAGGCGCGGGCCGACGCCATGGGTGAAGGCCATGTCATGGACGCCGCCCTTGCGATGCATCCAGGCGGCCCAGAGCCGCGTCCTGTCCTCGTTCTCGGTGTATTCGGTGATGCGGAAACCGAGCGAATTGTAGAACTGCACGGACGCGTCGACATCGTCGGAGAAGCAGTTGAAGTGGTCGATGCGCAGCGGCTTCACGCCGGTGTAGAGGCCGTATTTCTGATGGATCGGCGGAAGCCGCTCCATGCTCGCATAGAACTCGACCGGAATGCCGCGCGGATCGGTGGCGCGCAGCGTGCGCCCCTGGAAGGGCTGTTCGACGAACTCCGCCGCGAGCCCCTGCGCCCTGAAGAACAGGAGGGCGCGGTCGAGGTCCGCTTCGCTCGCGACCTTGAAGCCGAGGACACGCGCTTCGGGCTCCGCGGCTTGTTCGAGGACGATGCTGTGGTGGTTGCGCTCCTCCATGGCGCGCAAATAGATCCGGCTTCCGCTTTCTTCCGTGACCTGCATGCCGAGTGTGTCGCGCCAGAATGCCCGCGACCTGGCGAGGTCAGTGACGGCAAGGACGATATGGCTCAGCCGGACGACATTGAAGGGCGGATCGAAAACGGGGGCTGGGATGGGCATGGACGTTCCTCCTTGCTGTCCTGCTCCGGTCTCCGGGAGACCGGGCGCGACATGCGGTCCTTCTTGTTCAGGCGTTGCCGAGCTTCGGAATCTGATGGGAATCGAACGCCACGGCGACGTTCTTCGTCTCCATGTAGAAGTCGAAGGAATAGTCGCCACCATCCCGCCCGATGCCGGACGACTTCACGCCGCCGAACGGCGTCGGCAGATGGCGGACATTCTCCGAATTGATCCAGATCATCCCGGCGTCGAGGTCGCGCGCGACGCGATGGGCGCGGCCGACATCGCGGGTCCAGATATAGCCCGCCAGCCCGTACTGGACGTCGTTGGCGATCGCGATCGCGTCGGCCTCGTCCTCGAACGGGATCATGGTCAGGACCGGCCCGAAAATCTCCTCCTGCGCGATCCGCATGCCGTTACTGGCGCCTAGATAGAGCGTCGGCTCGACATAGTTGCCGGCGCCGCCCAGCGCCCGCCCGCCGCCGCAGGCCACGCGCGCGCCCTCGCCCTTCGCCAAAGCGGGATAGGACAGGACCTTCTCGGCATGGCGCGGATGGATCAGCGGCCCGATCTCGGTCGCCGGATCGAGTGGATGTCCGACGCGCAGGCGCTTCACCCGCTCGGCGACCTTGGCGGAGAAGACATCATAGATCGAACGCTGGACCAGCGCGCGCGAGGACGAGGTGCAGCGCTCGCCATTGAGCGAGTAGATCATGAACAGCACCGCATCGAGCGCGCGGTCGAAATCGGCATCCTCGAACACGATCACCGGGTTCTTGCCGCCGAGCTCGAAATGGACGCGCTTCAGCGTATCGGCGCCCTGGCGCATGATGTGCTGGCCGGTCGTGGTCTCGCCGACGAAGGCCACCGCCTTGATGTCCGGATGCTCCGTCAGCGCCTTGCCGGCGCTCTCGCCGAGGCCGTGGACGACATTGACCACGCCTGCCGGAAAACCATGCTTGCGGATGGTCTCATCCATGATCTCGCCGAGCAGCGTGGCGGATAGGGGCGACCACTCGGCCGGCTTTTGGACGACCGTGCAGCCGGCAGCGAGCGCCGGCGCGATCTTCCAGGTCGAGAGCATGAACGGCGTGTTCCAAGGCGTGATCACCCCTACCGGGCCGATCGGCTGGCGCAGCGTGTAGTTGATGTGGCCTTCATCCGGCAGCGACAGGCCGTTGCCGGCTTCCGGCGCCCGGTCGGCATAGAAGCGGAAATTCTCGGCCCCGCGCAGCGCCGCCTTCGACATGAAGCGGATCGCCTGGCCGGTATCGCTGCTCTCGACGAGGGCGATCTCCTCAGCCCGCGCCTCGATCGCATCGGCAATCGCGTGCAGCACGGCGCGGCGCTTGGCCCCGGACGCATTCTTCCAGGCCGGAAAGGCCTTGCGCGCCGCCTTGGCCGCCCGGTCGATCTCGGCCTTGTCGCCGGCAGCGATCACTGCCTGGCGCTCGTTCGTGGTCGGGTCGAGTGTATCGAAGGTCGCGCCCGAGGCCGAGAGGACGGCCTCGCCTGCGATCAGATGCGGCACCGTGCCCGCGGTGAAGCGCTCCATCGCCTTGCGCGCCTTGGCGAGGTTCGCGGTCAGCTTGGTATCGGTCGCGGTCATGGCTTCGCCCTCGCTTTCAGGCGCTCGTGCAAATTGTTGGTCTTCAGCGACGCCGTCCCGTCGATCTCGGTCACGTCGACGCTGAGCGCGAGGCCGAGGCGCTGGAAGGTTTCGGCGGTCTCGCGCTCGAGCGTCGCCATCAGCGCTTCGGCGACGCGCCGGCGGGTCGCAGCGTCGCGCCCCTCGCCGATCCGCACGCTCACGGCGATGAAGGCGTTTTCGGGGTCTCCATCGGCGACGAGATAGTGCTTCCGCCGCGCCGCACGGGTTCGCAACCCGGCCAGCGGAAAGACGCCGGTCTCCAGCGCGGCTGCGTGCAATGCCTCGACCAGCCGCATCGGGCGAACATCGTCCTCGAGATTGGCGGAATATTCGATGACGATGTGGGGCACGCTGCTCCTCCGTATTCAAATTAGATAACATGTTAAATTTATTGTCGCAAGCACGTTTGGCTCGAACCGTCGCCTGGGCTAGGGTGGCGCAAATCTCAGATAGGTTTCAAGGTTTGACCGACGATTCGAAGACCATGGGCGCCACGGGTCCGGCCGCGACCAGGCTAAGGCTGCGCCATTTCTCCAAATCGCTGCCGATGTCGCTACTGCGCGCGCGGGAGTCGGTGATGCGGCATTTCCGCAAATCCCTGCGCGAGTTCGGCGTGACCGAGCAGCAATGGCGCGTACTGCGGGCGCTCAGCACCATGCCGCAGATGGAGGTGGCGGAACTCGCGCGGGCGACGTTCCTGCTCGGCCCCAGCCTCTCGCGGATCCTGGCGGATCTCGACCAGCGCGGCCTGATCCTCCGGGAGGCCGACCCTGCCGATCTGCGCCGCTGGATGATCTCGCTCAGCCCCGCCGGCACCGCCCTGATTGACGCCGTCACGCCGGTTTCGGAAGCGATCTATCGCGAGATCAGCCAACGCTTCGGCGCGGACAAGCTGGCCGATCTGCAGAGCCTGCTCGCCGAGCTCGAACAGGCCATGGTCGGCATCGGCAGCGACAGGCCGGACGCGTCTGCCGACTGAGCGAACGGGCGGCTGGTCTCAACCGCGACCGGTGGCCGACGTGCCCGTGAATGCCCCGAGCTTCGCGACATGCTGGCGAACGAGTTCCTCGCCGAAGCTCGTCGGCCGCATGGCGGGCGCACGGTCGTGGATCGCGATGCCAGCCCGCGCCCCGAAGATGCGCTTGCCGTAGCAGATCAGGCTCTCCAGCGACTGCATCATGAACACGATCACCGGCAGGATATCGCGATAGATGCGCTCCGCCTCGGCCTCATTGCCAGCGACGAAGGCCTCATAAGCCTTGGTCGTGAAATCGATGATCTCGGGCGCGAGGATCATGCCGACGCAGCCGGCGCGCAGGTTCTCGATCAGCTCGAGACCGCCGCGGCCATTCATCACCGGCAGCCGGCCCTCAGTCGTCTCGATCAACTGCCGGATCTCGGTCGCCGGTCCCTCGCCCTTCACCAGCCTGATGTTGGGGTGCTGCGCGACGAGGCTGCGGATATCCTCCGCCGACAGGCCGCGGCCCATATAGGCCGGCGCATTCTGGATCGCCACAGGCAGGTATGTGGCATCCGCGACCCGGCCGAAGAAGCGGATGTACTCGCCCGCTGCGAAGCTGCCGACCATGGGCGGCTGCAGGATGACCCAGTCGGCCTTCGCCGTCTGCGCTGCCCTGACCAGTTCGATCTGCTCGCCGACCGAGGTGCCGTAGATCGTGAAGCCGAGCGGCTTGCGCTCGCCGACATCCTCCGACGTCCACTCCATCACCGAGCGGCGCTCAGGCACAGTCAACTTTGAGACTTCCGTCGCAAGGCCGAGTGCCGCGACGCCGTGCGCCCCCTGTTCCAGGCAGATCTCGACCTGCCGGCGCATCGCCCGCCGGTCAAGGCGTTCCTGCTCATCGAACAGCGCATAGAGGATCGCGTGGATGCCGGTGAATGCTATGGCCATGATTTCGCCTCCAATGATCTGATGTTAAACATCAGATGAATGCTTGCGCGCAAGCCCCGGCCATGACAGTTTCCCGCCACGAGAGGGAACAACGGCATGCAGCGTGGCAGCAAGCCAGGAAAGATCGGCGCGATGGTCGCGGCACTCGGGGCCGCAATCGTGCGTGGCGAGATCGCGTCGGGAACCGTCCTGCCGGCCGAGCCTGAGCTCGCCGAGCGCTACGGAGCTGGCCGCAGCGTCGTCCGCGAAGCCGTGAAGACCCTCGTCGCCAAGGGCCTGCTCACCGTGCGGCCGCGCCACGGCACGCAGGTGCGCCCCCAGCACGATTGGACCCTGCTCGACCGTGAGGTGCTCGGCTGGATGCGCAGCGGCGACGGGCTCGACCGCGACCTGCTGCTCGCTCTGGAGGAGACGCGCGAGATCATCGAGCCGGAAGCGGCGGCGCTGGCAGCGATCCGCGCCACACCGGAAGACCTCGCCCGTATCCGCGCGGCGCTGGCCGCCATGGAAGCCGGGCAGGACGACCCGCCGGTCGCCATCGCCGCCGACAAGCGCTTCCACCTTGCGATCCTCGACGCCACCAACAACCCGATCCTGCGCAGCTTCCGCGGCGCGATCGATACGATCCTGAGCGCGATGTTCGATTTCACCGTCGACGTCTTCGCCGGCAACCTCGCCAACCATGCCGCGGTCGTCGATGCGATCGTCGCGGGCGAGGCCGAGCAGGCCCGCCAGGCGATGCGGCAGGTGCTCGGCTACACCCGCGGCCACATGCTTTCCAGCCCCGCTCTCGCGAGCGGAACCAGCTCGACTCAAAAAACCAAACAGGGAGAAACGCCATGAAACTTGCAAAGCTGCTGCTCGCTGCCGCCGTGGCGGCGGTGTCGCTGCCCGCCTTCGCAGCCTGGCCGGAGCGGCCGATCACCCTGGTCGTGCCCTGGGCCGCCGGCGGCGGCACCGACGCCGTCGCCCGCATCCTCGCGGCCGGGTTGGAGAAGGAACTCGGCAAGCCGGTCAACGTCGTCAACCGGACCGGTGGCGGCGGCGTGGTCGGCCACACCGAGATCGTCAACGCCAAGCCGGACGGCTACACGATCGGCCTCGCCACCGCTGAGGTGACGACCTTCTACTGGTCGAACACCGCGCCCTTCACCTATGAGAAGCTCACCCCGATCGCACTGGTGAACTTCGACTCGGCCGCCTTCAACGTCGCGGTGAACTCGCCCTGGGCCGATCTGCGCGCAGCGCTGGACGACATCAAGAAGCAGCCGGCCGGCAAGTACAAGCTCTCCGGCATGGCGGCGGGCGCGGCCTATCACCTCGCTTTTGCTGGCCTGATGCAGCTCGAAGGCATCGACCCCAAGGCGGTCGTCGTCGTACCGAGCCAGGGCGCAGCGCCCGGCTTCCAGGAGCTGGCGTCCGGCGGTGTCCAGATCGTCCCCTCCTCCCTGCCCGAGGGCAAGCCGATGTTCGATGCCGGCCGCGTCAAGTCGCTTGCGGTGATGTCGAAGGAGAAAATCGGTGCCTTCCCGACCGTGCCGACCGTCAAGGACGCGATCGGCAAGGACTATGAGGGCGGCACCTGGCGTGGCCTCGCCGCCCCGGCCGGCCTGCCGGCGGACGTGACGGCCCGCCTCGTCGAGGCGACCGAGAAGGTCGCGAACTCCGAGGCCTACAAGTCGTTCCTAGCCGAGCGCGGCTTCGGCTACGCCTTCGCCAAGGGACCGGCCTTCGGCACCTTCCTCGCCACCCAGCACAAGAACAACGGCGAGATCATGGGCGCGCTCGGCCTGCGCCTGCGCCAGTAATCGATCGCTATTCGCAATGCTCAGGGCGCGGCGTCCTTCACCGCGCCCAACCTTGTCGCCCACACCGAGCTTGTCATGAAGTTCAACAACCTCTTCGGAGGCCTCGTCTTCCTTGCCCTGTCGGGCCTGGTCGCGGCCGCCTCCTGGAACCTGCCGAACCCCTCGCAGCAGCCGCTGGGACCTTCGGCCTTCCCGCTGATCCTGTCGGGACTGCTGGCGCTCTGCGCCGCGATCCTCGCCATCAACGGCGCCCGCGCGACGCAAGGCGGGCCGCTGATCGGCCTCGCCGACTGGGCCCGCAGCGGTGGCGCGCTTGCACGCCTGCTGCTCGTTCCGGCAGTAGTGATCTTCTACATGCTCTTCGCCGAGACGCTCGGCTTCCTGATCTGCGCGACGCTGATCCTCATCGTCCTCTTCCTGGCAGGCGGCACCAGGCCGTTGCAGGCCGTCGGGCTTTCGCTCGCGGCTGCACTCGTCATCCACTCGATCTTCTATCTGGCCCTCGGCGTGCAGTTGCCCTGGGGACCGCTCGAATCTTTGCGCTGGTAAGCCATCATGCTCGACGCCTATGTCACAGCGCTGGGGATGGTGCTCGATCCCTATGTGCTCTTCGTCATCACCGCCTCGGCGATCTACGGCCTCGTCGTCGGCTGCATCCCCGGCCTCTCGGCCACGATGGCCACCGCACTGCTGGTCCCGCTGACCTTCTTCATGCCGCCGGTGCCGGCGATCGCCGCCATCGTGACGACCTCGACCATGGCGATCTTCTCCGGCGATATTCCGGGCTGCCTGCTGCGCATCCCGGGCACGCCGGCCTCGGCCGCTTATGTCGACGATTCCTACCAGATGACGCTGCAGGGCAGGCCCGAGCTCGCGCTCGGCATCGGCCTCTGGTTCTCGGTGCTCGGCGGCTTGTTCGGCACCGCGGTGATGATGGTGGCCTCGCCGGCCATCGCCGATTTCGCGCTCGGCTTCGGCTCGGTCGAGTTCTTCTGGATCGTCATGCTCGGCCTTGGCGGCGCCGTCTTCATCGGCTCCTCGACGCCGCTGAAGGCCTGCATCTCGCTGCTGATAGGCCTGCTGATCGCGATGATCGGCATGAACAACCCGGCCGGCCAGCCGCGCTTCACTTTCGAGTCCACTGAGATGCTGGGCGGCGTTTCGCTGATCCCGATGATGGTCGGCATGTTCGCCTGCTCGGAGGTGATGCGACACATGGTCTCCGACGGCAGCGCCCCGCATGCCGTGGTCCAGAAGATCGGCCCGATCTTCGCCAATATGTGGCGCCTGACCAAGCAGTACCCCTGGCAACTCATCCGCGGCAGCGCGCTCGGCACCATCATCGGCATCCAGCCGGGCAGCGGCGCCGACATGGCGGCCTGGATGTCCTATGCGATGAGCAAGCGCTTCTCGAAGGAGCCGGAGAAGTTCGGCACCGGCCATCCGGAGGGCCTGATCGAGGCCGGCGCCTCCAACAATTCGTCGCTGGCCGGAGCCTGGATTCCCGCTCTGGTCTTCGGCATCCCCGGCGACTCGATCACGGCGATCGCCATTGGCGTGCTGATGATGAAGAACATGGCGCCGGGGCCGACGATCTTCGTGAACAATCCGGAGAACGTCTACGCGGTGTTCCTGGTCTTCGTCATCGCCAACCTTTTGATGCTGCCGCTCGGCTGGGCGATCATCAAGGTCGCCACGCGCGTGCTCTCCGTGCCGCGGCGCGTGCTGATGCCGATTATCCTGCTCTTCGCGATCGTCGGCTCCTACGCGATCAACAATTCGCTGTTCGACGTCGGCGTCATGCTCGCCTTCGGCGTGCTGGCCTTCGTGCTCGAGGAGAACGACTTCCCGGTCGCGCCGGTGATCCTCGGCGTCGTGCTCGGGCCGCTGCTGGAGGAGTACTTCATCAACTCGATGATCAAGTCCGACGGCAGGCTGATCGGCCTGGTCGACCGGCCGATCGCCGCCGTCCTCGCCACGATCACCATCGGCATCATCGGCTGGACTGTCATCGCCTCGCTGAGGAGTGGCAAGCCGAGCAAGCAACCCGCCCAAGGCTGAAGCAACGCGGCGTCAACCTGCGCTGGTGAGGTAGGCCCACATCCGCTCAAGGATGGCGCCGGACCAGGTCGCGCGCTGTGCGGCCTCGGCCTCGCCGAAGACCACCCCGGTCTCAGCGATGCCGGCCGCCCGCGCCTCGAACTCGACGCGCGCCGCATCTTCCAGATACCAGGTCAGCACGACGGCCTCTTCCAGACACCTGCCTGCGGTCACCGCGCCGTTGCCGCGCATGACGATGGCGCGGGACGCGCCCATCTGCTCGGCGAGCGCGGCAGCCTGCGCGTCATTGCGCAGCAATTGCGGATCGTCCCAGAGCGGCGGGCACGGCGCGAAATAGCTGCCGAAGCCATGCCGCGGCTGCGGCGTGATCCGGGCCGTGCCGAGCGTCATCACCCTCTGCGGCATCGAGCGCACGACGCCGCCGATCTCGGGCCGCCTGCGATAGATCTCGCGGTGGATGCGGACCTCGCCGAGCACGCCGTCCGGCAACGGCCCGTCGATCGGGACGACGCTGCAGGCATCCTCGTCCGCGACGAGCCCGAGCGGTTTTGCCGGCGAGACCAGGAAATGGGTCTCGTCGAGGCGCAGGGAGCAATGGCCATAGGCATGGACGAGGCCATGGCGCGCCAGAGCCCGCCCCGCCTGCCGGACCAGCTCTTCCTGGGCGGCGCTCGGCCGCGGCGATGTCGGGTTCACTTGTTGAATTCGGCGATGTTGGGCTTCGCGCCCCATTTGCAGAAGCCCTTCGGCTCGAACATGAACTGGCGCTCGCGCCAGAGCAGCTCGTCGGCGATCTCGCGCACGCCGCTGGAGTACTCGAAGACCATGCCGTCCGGCCCCTCGAAATAGAGAAACTTGGCCGAGGAGGTCGGGTGCCGGCCCGGGCCGAAGACCATGCGCACCTGGCGATCCTTCAGGAACTGGTGCGAGCGCATGATGTCATCGCCGGTCTCGACCTGATGGTTGATGTGCTGGATGCCGGGCTTGGGCGAGGGAAACAGTGCGATGGTGTGGTGGACCTCGTCGATGCGCAGCAGCGGCGCATCGCCGATCCGGTCGCTGACCTGGGCGTTCGTCACCTTGGTCCAGAACGCCTCGTCGCGGGCGAGATCGCTGGAGCAGATCCCGACATGACTGAAACCGGTGATGCCGGCATCGCGGGCGCCGTGATAGCGCCGCCCGCTATAGCCCGGCCGCCAGGCGAGCTCGATCGGATTGCCGGTCGGATCGCGGAAGGCGATGAAGTCGTGGACCTTGCGCAGTGCCGCCTCCGAGGCGGTGCCGCGCCGGACCGGATGGCCGAGCGCTTCGAGCTGCGCCGCGGCTTCGTCGAGGTGGAGTTGCTCCTCGACCTCGAAACACACGACCTGGTCGCCTGGATCGCCCTCGAAATAGCAGAGCGTGTGCTCGCGCTCGTCCGACTTGAAATAGACCGAGCCCTTGGCGCGCTCGGCGACGTCAAGGCCGAGATACTCGGTGGCGAAATGGGTCGCACCCTCTAGATCGCGGGTTCCGAGCCGGACATAGGAGACATCGGCAAGTTTGATCATGGTCGCTCCTTCCTGCCGGTTCAAAACCGGCGAAGACGCTTCAACGATATTCGGGAAGTTGGGTGTCACTGCCCCAGGCGCAGAAGGACTCGCGCTTGCGCGGGAACTGCCTGGCTCGGCGCGGCGCGGCGAGCCGCTCGCCCTCGGCGACATAAGAGAAGTTGACGCCGTCGGGACCAGCGACACTCAGGAACAATTGCTGCGAGGCCGTGCGCCGGCCGGGGCCGTCGACGATGCGGGCCTGGGCGCCGCGCAGATGGTAGGCGTTCTGCATGACGAGATCGACGTCCTCGACGCCGAACTCGACGGAGAGGATGCCCTTCTCCTGCGAGGGATGCACGGCGATGCGGTGATGCGCCTCGTCGAAGCGGATATAGGCGGCCTCGCCGACCCAGTCGCTGACCTTGCCGCCCAAAAGCTTGGTCCAGACCTGCTGGTCGGAGGCGTCGGGCGCACCGCGCAGCGCGATCGCCTCCAGCCCGGTGATGCCGGCGTCGCGCGGACCGTGGTAGCGCCAGCCGGATTCCAGCGGCCTGACGACGAGCTCGATATCGTAGCCGCCGGCCATCCGGAACGAGACGAATTGCCGGACCTTGCGGGCCGCGCAGGCCTCGGCATCGCCACGCGTGACAGCGAAACCTGCTCCCTGCAGCAGCTTTTCGGCATGGGCCAGCGCATCGGGATCGCGGACCTCGAAGCCGATCGCCTGGCCGGCATCGAGCCCGTCGACATAGACCAATGTGTGGTCGCGATAATCGGAGCGGAAATAGGCGGCGGTGTCGGTGCGGTCGACGAGCTGCAGGCCGAGGATGCGCCCGGCGAAATCGGCCGCTCCCTTCAGGTCGGCAGTGCCGAGCCGGACATAGCGCAATTGCTCGATGGTGATCGCGTCGCTCATAGCCCGAGATGCTCTTTCTGGAGGTCCTTGTCGGCCAGCAATGTCGCGGACGGCCCATCGAAGACGACGCGGCCATGGTCGAGGACCAGCGTCCGCTCGGCGAGCTTCAGCGCCATGGCGAGGTTCTGCTCGGCGATCAGCAAAGTGTAGCCCTCGCGGCGCAGGCGCCCGACCGTGCCGATGATGACCTCTTCGATGGCGCGAGGCGAGAGGCCTTCGCTCGGCTCATCGAGCACGATCAGGTCGGCCTGCGTCAGCAGCGCCCGCGCGATCGCGAGCAATTGCCGCTCGCCGCCGCTGAGCGCGCCGCTGGAGAAGGAGCGCCGTTCGGCGAGGCGCGGGAAATCCTCGTAGATGCGCTCCTTGACCCAGCGCCGGTTGGGCTGCTTGCGCGACCACAAGCCCGCCATCGTCAGGTTCTCGTCGACGGTGAGGTTGGCGTAGACGCCGCGGCCCTGCGGCACGAGCGCGACGCCGAGCCGGGCGATGCGGTGGCCCGGCCAGCCGGCGACCTCCCGGCCCTTGATCGCGATCCGGCCGGTGACCTGCGGCTCCAGCCCGAACAGGGCCGAGCAGAGCGTGCTCTTGCCGGCGCCGTTGCGGCCGAGCAGCGCCACCGCCTCGCCCTGCGCCAGCGAAAAATCGACGCCGTGCAGGACGCGCACGCCGTCATAGCCGGCATCGAGCCCGGCGACCTCGAGATAGGTGGCAGCGGCGGGTTGTTGCTGTGCCTGAGCGGATATCATGCGGCCTCCCCGAGCGAAGCGCCGAGATAGGCGGCCTGCGCGCCCTCATGCGCCTTGATCGCCTCCGGCGTATCGCAAGCGATCAGCCGGCCGAGATCGAGCACGGCAACGCGATCGCAGGCGCCGAAGACGATGTCGAGATCATGCGCGATCAGGATGGTAGAGAGATCTTCGCCGAGCGTGCGGACGACCTCGATCAGATGCTCGCCCTCGGCCCGCGACAGGCCGGCGGTCGGCTCGTCGAGCAACAGCACGCGCGGGCACATCGCCAGCGAGACCAGCACGTCGACGATGCGCTGCTCGCCATAGGAAAGGCCTGCGACCGGCAATTCGGCCCGATCGCGCAACTGGGCGCTCGTCAGCAACTCATCGGCGGCCTCGTCCGCTGCCGTGACCGCCTTGCGGCTGCCGAACCAGCCATAGCCTTCGCCGCTCCGTGAGCGCGCCGCCAAAGCAAGGTTCTCGCGCACACTGAGCTCGGGGAAGGCCATGCTCTTCTGGAAGGTGCGCACCAGCCCGGCGCGGACGCGCACGTCCGGCTTTGCCCTGGTGATGTCCTCACCGGCGAAGGCAACGCGGCCCTGATCAGGGATGAGGAAGCCGGTGACGATATTGAACAGGGTCGTCTTGCCGGCGCCGTTGGGGCCGATCAGACCCAGGCATTCGCCCTGACCGAGCGTGACCGAGACGTCGCTGAGCACCTTCAGTCCGCCGAACGATTTGGCGACGCCCTCGATCGCGAGAGCGGGAACGACAGTCGCGCTCATGACCTGCCCTCCCCGTCCTTCCGCTGTCCGAAAGCAGCCTTCAGCCCGGCGACGACGCCCTTCGGCATGATCATCACGGTCAGCACGAAGACGAGCCCGACGACCAGCTGCCAGCGATCGGTATAGGACGAGACATAAGTCTGGATGCCCAGATAGATCGCCGAGCCGATGAAGGCGCCATAGAGCGAGCCGACGCCGCCGATCACCAGCATGATGATCATCATCGCCGACATCGTCCAATGCACGGCGTTGGGGCCGACATACTGGTTGACGAACGGATAGAGGGCGCCCGCAGCGCCGGCGATGCCGCCGGAGGCGACCAGCGCCATCAGGCGTATGCGCGGGATCGAATAGCCGAGCGCGCTCATCCGGAGCTGGCGCTCGCGCGTGCCGAGCAAAGCGCGACCGATCGGTGCTTCGACGAAGGAGCGGGCGGTCAGGAGGGCGGCGAGCGCCAGCACGACCGAGGCGAGATAGAGCGCGACGCCGTTGTTGAGCGGGACCGTGGCGAAACCGGTGTGCAGAGTCAGCACCGGGAAGCCGCGCAAACCGTCGGCGCCGCCGGTGACCTCGCGCCAATGGAACACCACCTCCCAGACGATCTGCCCGACGATCAGGCTGAGAATGAGGAAGAACAGCGCGATGGTTCGCATCACCACGACGCCCATCAGGAGCGCCGCGGCCATGCCCGTTACGATACCCACGGCGAGCATCACGACGATGTCGGCGCCGAGCGCCTGCGAGGCGATCGCCGCGGCATAGGCGGCCCCGCCGAAGAAGACGGCGTGGCCGAGCGAGACCAGCCCGCCGAAGCCGACCAGGAGATCGAGGCTGAGCACGGCCGTGCCGATGATCAGGATCTCGGCCAGGAAGCGCAGCTGATAGTCCCCCGCGAACAGCAGGGGCATGGCGGCGGCGAGCGCGAGCAAGGCGAGCTTCGCGGCAACCGGCAGGCTGCGCCGCTCACTGGCGGGGCGCGCTTCCACCCGGCCGGTCCCGTCGGCGATCGAGCTCATACCTGCCTCACTTTCCTGGCGACCAGCCCCTCGGGCAGTGCCACCAGCAGCGCGGCCATGATGGCGAGGGCGACGACGTTCGAGAATTCCGGCACCCAGACCTTGGAGAAGGTCATGGCGAAGCCGAGCAAGAGCGCGCTCAGCACCGTGCCGCGGAAGGTGCCGAGGCCGCCGGCGACGACGACGATCAGCGCCAGGATCAGCACCTCCTCGTCGAGGCCGGGATAGGCCGAGAGGATGCCGGCGCCGAGCGCACCGGAAATGCCGCCGAGGCCCGCCGAGATCACCAGCACCGCGGTGAAGATCCGGCGGGTGTCGAGCCCGAGCGTCTCGACGAAGCCGCGATCGGTGACGCAGGCCCGCACCACCGCGCCCCAGATGGTGCGGTCGATCACGAACCAGAGCGCGAAGGCAAGCGCCGCGCCGAAGCCGATGATGAAGAGCCGGTAGATCGGGAACGGCATGTCCATGATGAAGACGACGCCGCGCAGCGCTTCCGGGATCTCCGGCGAGAGGATCTGCGCGCCAAAGCTCCAGCGCATCAGGTCGGCACAGATTACCGAGAGGCCGTAGGTCAGCAGCACCTGCATCAGATGGGTGCGCTGATAGAACTGTCGGAACGGGAAACGCTCCAGCAGGAAGCCGGCGAGGCCGGCCGCCACGAAGGCGAGCGGGAAGGCGAGCCACCAGGGCGCGCCCGAGGCCAGCCAGTAGACGCCGACATAGGCGCCGAGCAGGAAGAAGGAACCGTGGGTCAGGTTGACGAAGTTCATCAGGTTGAGCACCACCGACAGGCCGAGCCCGGTCAGCAGCAGCAACATCGAGAACGACAGCGCGTTCAGGCTCTGTACGGCATAGAAGCCCACGGAACCGCTCCCTATCGCGTCAGGCCACCCGGCCGGGATCGCGCACGCCCTTGTAGGTGTGGATCACCTGGTTGACCGGGACGCCGCCGGCGCCTTCCTTGATCTCGTTGACGTAGATGTCGAGGATCGCCTGGTTGTTGCGCGGGTCGAACGGCATCGGCCCGAACACCGTCTCGACCTCCTTGGCGAGCAGCGCCTCCTTGACCTTCTCCTTGTTGGAGAGATCACCCTGGACGCGCTCGACCGCGGCCTTGATCACCTGGCCGGTGACATACCCGGCCGTGCCCATCTCGCCGGGCATGACGTTGCGCGCCGCCTGATAAGCCTTGGTGAAGGCGGCCGAGCTCGGCGCCGTCGGCGACTGGTTGCAGGTGTTGAGCCCACCGAGCGCCGCTTCCTTGACTGCCGAGACCACGTCCTCCTGGTCGAACAGCGCGCCGCCGCCGATCAGCTTGACCTTGCCGGAGAGCCGGTATTCGCGCATCTGGCGCAGGAAGCGCACCGCATCCGAGCCGGCGAAGAAGGAATAGATGAACTCAGGGCGCTCGGCCGCGATCGTCGTCAACAGCGGCCCGAAATCGGTGGTGCCGAGCGGCGCCCAGAGCTGCTTGCCGACCTTGCCGCCCTGCTGCTGATAGGTGGCGACGAAATCGCCGATGTATTCGCGCCCGGCCGCGTAGTCGGCGCCGATCGTCATGCAGCCCGTCTTGCCGAGCTTCTCATAGGCCCAGAGACCGGCGGTGTGGCCGAGCATCCAGTTGGTCTTGGTCGGCCGGAAGACGAAGGGGCTCGCGGCCTTGCGGGCAAGATCATTGGCCGAGCCGGCCGAGATGAAGGTCAGCGCCTTGGCCTCGGTCACCACGTCGCGGACGGCGAGCGCCACCGCCGAGGAGATCACGCCGGAGACGATGTCGACATTGTCCTGCCCGAGCAGCTTGCGGAACTTGCGCACGCCCTCATCCGGCTTGGCCTGATCGTCCTCGACGATCAGCTCGACAGTACGGCCGGCGAGCTTGCCGCCATTCTCGGCCAGGAACATCTGCATGCCGGCGCGCATGCTCTCGCCGAGCGCCGTGAACGGTCCCGACAGCGAGGTCACCATGCCGATCTTCAGCGGCTTGTTGGCGCTCTGAGCCAGGGCGGGCGCACCGATCGCGCCGGTGAGGGCAGCGGCACCGGCAGAAGCGATGAAGTCGCGGCGGGAAAGTGGAAAGCGCTCGGTCATGGGACGTCCTCCAACGGGGCGGTCTTGGCGCCACCCGATCGCCCGGCATCCAACAAGATCGGTGCTGAGGTGTCAATCTTATTTCGATATTTTTTCTGAAAGTGAAACATGCTTTCCTGCAACGATTTCGATCATTTCCTTTGTTTTATGGAAATTCGAGGAAGCGTGTCGCCGATATTGCATTTCACTCAGGATTGTAATTTCGAAATTTGATGGTAGAGAGGGCTACCGACAACAGGAGCTGCGCGCTTCGGAATGTCCTCATCCGACAAGACCCTGGCCGACCGGACCTACCGCCAATTGCGCGGCGATATCGTCAATGGCCGCCTCGCGGCCGGCAGCAAGCTGAAGCTCGAAGGCCTGGCGCAGGACTATGCGGTCGGCATGTCGCCGCTGCGCGAGGCACTCGCCCGGCTGATGGGCGATCTGCTCGTGGTCTCGGAGGGACAGCGCGGCTTCTGGGTGGCGCCGCTCTCGCTCGACGAGCTCGACGATGTCTCGCGCGTCCGTGCTTTGATCGAGACCGAGGCGCTGAATGCCGCGATCCGCAACGGCGACGCGAGCTGGGAGCGCGAGGTCACGGCGGCGTTCGAGGCGCTGGCGGCCGTCGAAGAACATCTGCCTCACACCAGCGAGGCGCTGCCGCCGGAGCAGCTCGAGATCTGGGAGGCGCGCAACCGCGCCTTCCATGCCGCGCTCGTCTCGGCTGCCGGCTCGCCGATGCTGATCAAGCTGCGCGACCTGCTCTACCAGCAATCCGAGCGCTATCGCCGGGTCTCGCTCAACGTCTCGCGCGGCTGGCGCAACGTCCATGACGAGCACCGCGCCATCTACGATGCCACCATGCAGCGCAACGCACTGCGCGCCTGCCGGATGACCGAGCTGCATCTCGCCCGCACGGCGGAAGAGGTGCGCAAGGCGATGGCTGCGCTGGCCCGGGACGATGACCAGATTTTCGGAGGCAAGGCGTGAGCGGCTTCGATCTGACCGGCCAGACCATCCTGGTCACCGGCGCGGCCGGCGGCATCGGCGCGGTGACGGCGCGGGTTCTGGCCGGGCTGGGCGCAAAGCTGGTGCTGACCGACCGCATCTCCTGCGCTGCGACAATCACCGGGCTCGGCGAGCATGCCGACAAGGCCCGCAAGATCATCGTCGACCTGCTCGACGGTGATGCGCCGCGGCACCTGTGCGAGAAGGCAGGCGCAATCGACGCCGCTGTCCTCGGCGCCGGCATCTATCGCCCGGTCGATTGGGACGCCGATGGCTGGGAAGAGGTCGCCGAGACGACTTTGTCGCTCAACCTGATGGCGCCGATGCGGCTGGCGCGCGAGCTCGTGCCCGCCATGGCGGCGCGCGGAGGAGGGCGGGTCGTCCTCGTCGGCTCGATCGTCGCGGCGACCGGCGGCTCCTTTCCCGGCGTCGGCCCGCATTACGCGGCCTCGAAGGGCGGGCTGCATACGCTGGTACGCTGGCTCGCGGCCCGCTTCGGCGGCCAGAGGGTGCTGGTCAACGGCGTCGCGCCGGGGATCACCGACACGGCCATGGTCGGCGTCCACGATCTCTCGGCGGCGCTGGCGCGCCATCCGCTCGGCCGGGCTGCCCGTCCCGACGAGATCGCCTGGCCGATCGCCTTCCTCTGTTCACCGGCGGCGAGCTTCGTCTCGGGCGCCGTCCTCGACGTGAATGGCGGCGCCATGATGCGCCCGTGACGACATAACCAGATCGGGAGTGAGACGATGAACAGCGCTGTTCCGCGCTACCAGGGTGCTGCCGTGGGCGCCGAGACCGCCCGCCTGTCGCATTTCATCGACGGCCGCTTCGTGCCGGCCGGCCGCAGCAGCTTCGAGAACCGCCATCCGGCGACCGGCGAGGTGATCAACCTCGTGCCAGAGGCCGACTCGGCCGCGGTCGACGATGCGGTCAAGGCCGCCAGGCGCGCCCTCAAGGGGCCATGGGGCAAAATGAGCGAGCAGCAGCGCTCGGTCATCCTGCGCAAGGTCGCCGACGGGATCATGGCCCGCTTCGACGATTTCCTCGCCGCCGAGGTGCTCGACACCGGCAAGCCGAAGAGCCTCGCCTCGCATATCGACATTCCGCGCGGCGCCGCGAACTTCAACGTCTTCGCCGACCAGGTGCTGACGCTCTCGACCGAGACCTTCCGCATGGCGACGCCGGACGGTGCCGGCGCGCTGAACTACGCGATCCGGGGGCCGCGTGGCGTCATCGCCGTGGTCTGCCCATGGAACCTGCCGCTCTTGCTGATGACCTGGAAGGTCGCGCCGGCGCTCGCCTGCGGCAACACCGTCGTGGTCAAGCCATCCGAGGAGACGCCGACGACGGCGACCATGCTCGGCGAGATCATGAACGAGGCCGGCGTGCCGCCCGGCGTCTACAATGTCGTGCACGGCTTCGGCGAGGACAGCGCCGGCGAATACCTGACCAGCCACCCTGATGTCGACGGCATCACCTTCACCGGCGAGACACGCACGGGCGAGGCGATCATGCGGGCGGCGTCCAAGGGCGTTCGTCCGGTCTCGCTCGAGCTCGGCGGCAAGAACGCCTCGCTGGTCTTCGCCGATTGCGACATGGACAAGGCGATCGAGGGCGTGACCCGCGCGGTCTTCGCCAATTGCGGCCAGGTCTGCCTTGGCACCGAGCGCGTCTATGTCGAGCGGCCGATCTTCGATCAGTTCACGCAGCGGCTGAAGCAGGCGGCTGAGAAGCTGAAGCCCGGCAATCCCTTCGAGACCGCGACCACGCTTGGCCCGCTGATCAGCCAGGTCCATCGCGACAAGGTGCTGTCCTACTACGCCAAGGCGAAGGCGGAGGGTGCCGAGATCATCACCGGCGGCGGCATTCCCGAACTTCCCGCCCCCTTCTCCGCCGGCTCCTTCGTCGAGCCGACGATCTGGACGGGTCTTCCTGAGGATTCGGCCGTGATGCGCGAGGAGATCTTCGGGCCCTGCTGCAACATCGTGCCCTTCGACGAGGAAGACGCCGTCATCGCCCTTGCGAACGACAGCCCCTACGGCCTCGCCACCTCGATCTGGACGGAAAACCTGACGCGGGCCCATCGCGTCGCGGCACAGGTCGAGGTCGGCATCACCTGGGTGAACTCCTGGTTCCTGCGCGATCTGCGCACGCCTTTCGGCGGCTCGAAGCAGTCCGGCATCGGCCGCGAGGGCGGCGTGCACTCGATGGAGTTCTACACCGAGCTGCGCAACGTCTGCGTCAAGCTTTGAATGTCGGTTTGACCATACCCCAGAGCCCTCATCCTGAGGAGGCCGCGTCAGCGGCCGTCTCGAAGGATGCTCCAGATGATTCCGGAGCCTCCTGGAGCATCCTTCGAGACGCAGCCTTCAGCTGCTCCTCAGGATGAGGGCTGGGGGAAGTCTTAAACATCCTGTCCCTATGGCGGCGTCAGCCGCGAACAAGCTCCAAGGAACACAAACCATGCTGACCGAAGCCCAGCGCGCGCAGGTGGTGCGCTCTTTGCTCGAGAGCCACCGCACCAAGAAGCAGGGCGAGCGCCCCTCGCAGATGTTCCCGGAGATCGAGATCGCGGATTCCTATGCGATCTCCTCGGCGGTGGCGCAGGAGCGGGTCAAGGCCGGCGCCCGCATCATCGGCCACAAGATCGGCCTGACCTCGAAGGCGATGCAGGCCTCCTCGAAGATCGACGAGCCCGATTACGGCTATCTCTTCGACGACCTCATCCTGAACGACGGCGCCAAGGTGAAGTTCGAGAATTTCTGCGTGCCCCGGGTCGAGCCGGAGCTGACCTTCATCCTGAAGGAGCCGCTGAAGGGACCGGGCGTCGGACTGATCGATGTGCTCAGGGCGACCGAATACATCGTCCCTTCGATCGAGATCATCGACGCGCGCGTGACCGAGCCGCGCAAGATCTTCGACACGGTGGCCGATAACGGCGCGGCCGCCGGCATCGTGCTCGGTGGCCGACCGGTCCGGCCTGAGGATGTCGATCTGCGCTGGGTCGGCGCGATCTTCTATCGCAATTCGGAGATCGAGGAGACCGGCCTCGCCGCCGGCGTGCTCGGTCATCCCGCGATGGCGATCGCCTGGCTCGCCAACAAGCTCGCGCCGTTCGACATCACCTTGCAGCCGGGCGACCTCATGCTGTCGGGCTCCTTCACACGGCCCGTCTGGGCGGCTAAGGGCGATACGCTGCACGCCGATTTCGGGCCGCTCGGTAGCGTCTCCGTGCAGTTCGTCTGAGAGGGAACGCCGTGGACCTGCCCCGCAACGCCTTCAAGGCCGCCCTCGCCCGCGGCGAGCTCCAGATCGGGCTGTGGAGCAGCCTGTGCAGCCCGATCGTCGCCGAGATCATCGGCCATAGCGGCTTCGACTGGATCCTGGTCGACACCGAGCATTCGCCGAACGAGCCGCCGGCCGTGCTCGCCCAGCTCCAGGCCATGCAGGCCGGCACCGCGACCCCGATCGTGCGACCGGCCTGGAACGATCCGGTGCTGCTGAAGCGCCTGCTCGACATCGGCACACAGGCGGTGCTCGTGCCCTTCGTCCAGAATGCCGAGGAGGCAGCCAAGGCCGTCGCCGCCTGCCGCTATCCGCCGGCCGGCATCCGCGGCATCACCGTGAGCGGGCGCGGCAGTCGCTATGGCCGCGTGCCGGATTATCTCAAGCGCGCCGATGCCGAGATCTGCGTCCTCGTGCAGGTCGAGACCGGCGAGGCCCTGAGCCAGCTGGAGGCGATCGCCTCGGTCGACGGCGTCGATGGCGTCTTCATCGGCCCGGCCGACCTCTCGGCCTCGCTCGGCCATATCGGCAATCCCGGCCATGCCGAGGTGCAGGCCGCGATCAAGGATGCGGCCACCCGCCTGACCGCCCTCGGCAAGCCGGCCGGCATCCTGACGCCGTCAGAGGCCGATGCCCGCCGCTATATCGAATGGGGCTATCGCTTCGTCGCCGTCGGTTCGGATCTTGGCCTGCTGACGAAACACGCCGACGCGCTGGCAAAAGCGTTCACCCGCTAGAAACGGATTCACCGGCCAGCTTGCGGCGCAAGCTGGCCGGAATGGAGCCTAGCCCGGCTTGATGCCGGCCTCTTCGACCACGCGGTTGGCGCGCTGGGTCTCGGCCTCGATGAACTTCGCGAAGCTCGCAGCGTCCTCGGTCACGGCTTCGGCGCCAAGTGCGGTCAGCTTCTCGACGATCTCGCGATCCTTCGAGGCCGCCTGCACCGTCGCATTGACGCGCTGCACCGTCTCGGCCGGCAGGCCCTTCGGTCCCCACAGGCCGTACCAGAGCGTGAAATCGATATCCGCCAGGCCGAGCTCGCCGGCGGTCGGCACGTTCGGCAGCAGCTTGCTGCGCTGCGCACCCATGATCGCGAAGGCGCGGACTTTCCCGTCGGCGATGAACGACAGGGCCGAGCCGAGCGGCGCGACCATCAGCGGCACTTGGGCAGCGACAACATCGGTGATCGCCGGAGCCGTGCCGCGATAATTGACCAGTTCGGCGCTCGTGCCGGTGCGGCGCTTGAAGCTCTCGGTGGCGAGGTGGCCCATGCTGCCCAGCGCTGAATTGGCGAAGGTGTACTCGGTCGGTTTAGCCTTCATATCGGCGATCAGCGCCGGCATGGTCGCGGGAGTCTTGGTCGAGCCGATCAGCACCATCGGCGAGGTCGCAAAACGCGAGATCGGCGTGAAATCGCTCAGCGGATCGTAGGATACGCTGCGCATCACGTGCTTCGCCATGATGTGGATGTCGGCATTGGTCAGATAGGTCGTGCCGTCGGGCGCGGACCTCGCGACATCGGCCGCGCCGAGCGTATTGCTGGCGCCGGCCTTGTTCTCGACCACCCAGGATTCGTCGAGTGCGGGAGCGATGCGCTGGGCGTAGAGCCGCCCGATCACGTCGATGGCGCCGCCCGCAGCGGCGGGCACGATGAGCCTTACGATCTTGCGTTGAGCCAGGGCGGCACGGGGCGCGAGCGCGCCGGCGGCGAGCCCGGCCAGGGCGGCACGTCTTGTGATGATCACCAGGGTTTCCTCCAGATATGGCCGCCTTGCCGGCGGTTCTCGAGTCACGTCGAAAGGGCCGTCTGCGATCCGGATCTCGTCGCGGAGCGGGCCCACCAACGACTGGCGCTAGCGGCTCCCGCAGGTCACTCCGCGAGATAAGAACGCATACTCATTATCAGTATGCATTGCATCTTGAGCCTGTCAAATCCCGCTACTGGGAGACGCCGGTCTCAACCAGTACGCCGGCCAGAGCGCTGCCGCCCTGGCTCCGATCTCAATGATGGGATGGTCAGGCCGCGTCGGAGGAGCGGACCGCAGCCAACCGCAGCGGCACGCGCGAGGCGTCGTTGTTGAGTTCGACCAACTGCGCCAGCATGCGCATGAAGACCTCCCGATCTTCGAGCACGAGCGGAGCGAGGATGCGCTCCTGGGCCCGCTGCGCCAGCGGCTCGGCCTCCTGCAGGACGCGCTCGCCCTTGGGCGAGAGATGCAGCACCTTGATGCGCTTGTCGTCCTTGCTGCCCGAGCGCAGGATCAGTTCCTTCGCCTCCATCCGCTCCAGGACATTGCCGAGCGTCGACCGGTCGAAGGCGACGAGGGCCGACAGGCGCGTCGCGTCGATGCCGGGATTCTCGCGCACCGTGACCAGCGCCGCATACTGAACCGGCGTGAGATCGACCGGTGCGCATTCCTCGAGGAAGATCGAGACGGCGATCTGCTGCGCACGCCGAATGAGATGGCCGGGCATATGATAGATATCGTCCATCGGAATCGTCGCTTTGCTTTGGTGAAACGGCAGCAGGTCTCGCCGCCGAATGTCAGAACCGCAGATTGTTGGTCAGCCGGCCGAGGCGAACATTGCCCGGCCAGATCAGCGAACTTCCGCTATAGATCGTATGCTTTCATTCCGTAAGCGGTCAAACTGAACCCAGCGCCGCAAGCCGAAGCGACGGCGTATCTCGCCCATCCAACCGAGCCCTCAGCCCTGCCCTGCAGAGCGCTATGACACCCGACCCTCCCGGCGCGGTTGACAGCCAAAAATCTGCGCGTATCCTGTTAATCAGTATACGGACGATCTATCAGAGATCGAGCAGATGGGAGGACGGCCTGGCGATTTCCGCTTCGGGAATTCGCGCTGCCGCAACGCCTTCGTTCCCTCCTCGATCCCTTCTGATTGTCTGCGCCGGCACGGCGGATCGACCGCTGCACCGGCACTGGCTGGCCTGTAGAACGCTTCGATCAAGGCGATTTCGGAGAGACCGACCTATGTGCACCTCGGACCATGGCAATCACCCCATCGCCGTCGACGTGGCCGATACGGCCGCAGCTTCGGCCGCGCCGTCACTGGAGATCGTCGCAGATCTCGTCGCCGCCAATCACATCCTGTTCGATCAGGGCGTCGTCGATGCGTTCGGCCATATCAGCGTGCGCCATGACGGCCGGCCCGATCGCTTCCTGCTCGCCCGCAACATGGCGCCGAGCCGGGTCGAGGCCGAGGACATCGTCGAGTTCACGCTCGACGGCGAGGCGGTGAACGCCAACGGCCGCAAGGTCTATCTCGAACGCTTCATCCACGCCGAGATCTTCCGCAAGCGCCCCGACGTGATGGCTGTCGTCCACAGCCACTCGCATTCCATCGTGCCCCTCAGCGTCGTCAAGGGCACGCGGCTCAGGGCGATGTTCCATATGGCCGGCTTCGTCGGCCAGGGCGCGCCGGTCTTCGAGATCCGCGAGGCCGGAGGCGACGCGACCGATCTCCTGATCAGCAACAATCATCTCGGCCGCGCCCTCGCCGAGCATTTCGACGGGCATGACATCGTCCTGATGCGCGGCCATGGCTCGACCGTGGTCGGCGGCTCGATCAAGCAGGCGGTTTACCGCGCCGTCTATGCCGAGCTCAACGCGCGCTATCAGCTCCAGGCGATGCAGCTCGGCGAGGTCACCTATCTCACCGAGGGCGAAAGCCGCGCCTGCGTCGCGAGCATCGAGGCGCAGGTCCATCGCCCCTGGGAGATGTGGCTCGAGCAGGCCCGCGCCCGCCGGCGCTGACGGCGTTCGGCCAACGCAAACGCCTCGATCATTCCGCCTCGTTGAAGGGGGCCTTCATGCAGTTTCATCTCAACGGCTTTCGGACCGGTGATCCCGCCGTCTCCGAGCCCACCACCGATCTCGCTGCTTCCTCGACCGGCGCCTCCCTGCCGCGGGAGGTCGACGTCCTCATCGTCGGTTGTGGCCCGGCCGGCTTGACACTCGCTGCGCAACTCTCGGCCTTCCCCGAGATCACGACACGGATCGTCGAGCAGAAACCCGGACCGCTGGAACTGGGCCAGGCTGATGGTATCGCCTGTCGGACGATCGAGATGTTCGATGCCTTCGGCTTCTCCGAGCGCGTGCTCAAGGAGAGCTACTGGGTCAACGAGACGGTGTTCTGGAAACCCGACGCAACCCGGCCGGAGGCGATCATCCGCAGCGGTCGCATCCAGGATGTCGAGGATGGGCTCTCGGAATTCCCGCATGTGATCCTGAACCAGGCGCGGGTGCACGACTTCTTCCTCGATGTCATGCGCCGCTCGCCGAGCCGGCTGGAGCCGGATTATTCCCGGCGCCTGCTCGATCTGCAGATCGATACGGCGCGCGCAGCCGACGGCAGCGCCCCGTCGCACCCGGTGACCGTGCAGCTGGAGCGCCTCGATCCCGCGCATGAGGGAGAGATCGAGACCGTCAGGGCCCGCTACGTCGTCGGCTGCGACGGCGCGCGCAGCGCCGTGCGCAAGTCAATCGGCCGCACCCTGCAGGGCGATTCCGCCAACCAGGCCTGGGGCGTCATGGACGTGCTGGCCGTCACTGATTTTCCGGACGTCCGGCTGAAGGCGCTGATCCAGTCCGCCGGCGAGGGCACGATCCTCATCATCCCCCGCGAGGGCGGCTATCTGATCCGAATCTATGTCGAGCTCGACAAGCTCAGCGAGAACGAGCGGGTCGCAAGCCGCAACATCGGCGTGGAGCACCTCATCGCCGCGGCGCAGCGCATCCTGCGTCCCTACACATTCGAGGTGCGCGAGGTCGCCTGGTGGTCGGTCTACGAGATCGGCCAGCGCCTCTGCGACAAGTTCGACGACGTGCCGGCCGACGAGGTCGAGCAGCGCCTGCCAGCCGTCTTCATCGCCGGCGATGCCTGCCATACCCACAGCCCGAAAGCCGGCCAGGGCATGAACGTCTCGATGCAGGACAGCTTCAACCTGGGCTGGAAGCTTGCCGCGGTCCTGCGCGGGCAATGCCCGCCGGAGCTGCTGCACAGCTACTCGGCCGAGCGCCAGGCGATCGCCAAGGAGCTGATCGATTTCGATCGCGAATGGGCGAAGATGCTGAGCGCGCCCCTGAAGACCTCGGAAACCGGAAACGGCGTCGATCCCAAGGAGGTCGAGGCCTATTTCGTCAGGCATGGCCGCTACACCGCGGGAACCGCGACCCGCTACACGCCCTCTATCCTGACCGGCGAGCCAACCCATGCCGCACTGGCGACGGGGTTGCCGATCGGCGCACGCCTCCATTCCGCGCCGGTGATCCGCCTTGGCGACGCCAAGCCCGTCGAGCTCGGTCATGTCGCGCAGGCCGATGGCCGCTGGCGCCTCTACGCCCTCGCGGACAGGATCGATCCCTCCTCAACGACGTCGCGGCTGCGGGCGCTTTGCGATTTCCTGGCGGATGCGCCCTCGTCGCCGCTGCGCCAGCACACGCGGCCGGGCGACGACATCGATGCGGTCATCGACTTTCGCGCGATCCTCCAGCAGGCCCATCGCGACGTCGCCGTGGAGACGCTGCCGAGCCTGCTCCTGCCACGCAAGGGCCGCCTCGGGCTGATCGACTACGAGAAGGTGTTCTGCCCCGACCTCCGTAGCGGTCAGGACATCTTCGATGCACGCGGCATCGATCGCGAGCGCGGTTGCCTGGTGGTCGTGCGGCCCGATCAGTACGTCGCCAATGTGCTGCCGCTGGATGACCACGCCGCCCTGGCCGCCTTCTTCGCCGCTTTCATGGGCCCCCAGGCTTCCCAGTGAACGTTTCTTAAAGAGAACGATATCTGGAAATCACCTTTGGATCCTGCCATTCAGCCGGAAAGGCGGGGGCTCGTCGGCCCCAGAAGATAGATTTTTCTCATCTGTCGCGCTCAAAGCAATAAACGTCCCTCACCGTCCGTTCTTTAAAAAGAACATTCTCGTTGACGCCTGCGTTGTCGAGCCGCAAGTTTCGGCATGGTCGGCGCGGCCTGAAGCACGGGCCGCTGCAGCGTTTTCAGGAGTTCGAGATGGCGATTTGGAACAATCTCTTGTCGCGCCGACAGGCGGCCGCATTGATGGTCGGCACGGCGCTGTCGTTCGGCCTCGCCAGCGCGGCTTCCGCCGCGGAGGGCCAGCTGCGCATCGCCAAGCAGTTCGGCGTCGTCTACCTGCTGCTCGATGTCGCCGCCGAGCAGAAGCTGATCGAGAAGCACGGCAAGGCGGCCGGCGTCGACATCAAGGTCGAGTTCCTGCAGCTCTCCGGCGGCGCGGCGGTGAACGACGCCTTGCTCTCGAACTCCATCGAGATCGCCGGTGCCGGCGTCGGCCCGCTGTTCACGCTGTGGGATCGCACCAAGGGCAAGCAGAACGTCAAGGGCGTCGCCTCGCTCGGCAACTTCCCCTACTACCTCGTTACCAACAATCCGAATGTGAAGGCGATCGCCGACTTCACCGACAAGGACAGGATCGCCCTGCCTGCGGTCGGCGTCTCCGTGCAGTCGCGCATCCTGCAATGGGCCTCGGCCAAGCTCTGGGGCGACAAGGAGTTCGACCGGCTCGACAAGATCAGTGTCGCCCTGCCCCATCCAGAAGCCGCTGCCGCGATCATCAAGGGCGGCACCGAGATCACTGGCCATTTCGGCAACCCGCCCTTCCAGGAGCAGGAGCTGGCCGAGAACCCGAAAGCCCGCATCGTATTGAACTCCTACGAGGTCCAGGGCGGGCCGGCTTCCTCGACTGTGCTCTACGGCACCGAGAAATTCTACAAGGACGCGCCGAAGACCTACCGCGCCTTCCTCGACGCACTCGACGAAGCCGCGAAGTTCATCGCCGCCAATCCCGATGAGGCCGCCGACATCTATCTCAAGGCCAATGGCGGCAAAGGCGACCGCAAGCTCCTGCTCCAGGTCATCAAGAACCCGGAGGTGACCTTCAAGGTCGAGCCGCAGAACACGCTCGGCCTCGGCCAATTCCTCCATCGTGTCGGCGCGATCAAGAACGAGCCCAAGGCACTGTCGGACTATTTCTTCACCGACCCGCGCATCGCCGCGGGCAGCTGAGCACCGGCATGACGCTCGTCGCCGAGAGACGGTCGCAAGACAGCCCGCTGCCTTTGCACCGCGTGCCTACACGGGCCGGGGAAGAGCTGGCCTCGCCTGCCCTACCCGCGCCGCTCCTGCAGGTCGACGGCGTCAGCCTCGAATACCGCACGGCCGAGCATATCGTGCGCGCAACGCACCGGGTCGGCTTCAACGTCTACGAGGCCGACCGCTTCGTGCTGCTCGGCCCGTCCGGATGCGGCAAGTCGACCTTGCTCAAGGCCGTCGCCGGCTTCATCGCCCCGGTCGAGGGTGAGATCAGGCTCGGTGGCCGGCCGGTCAGCGGACCTGGCCCCGACCGCATCGTCGTCTTCCAGGAATTCGACCAGCTCCCGCCCTGGAAGACCGTGCTGCAGAACGTCACCTTCCCGCTCACGGCCTCGCGCGCTCTTGCGCGCCGCGAGGCTGAAGAGCGGGCGCGCCACTATGTCGAGAAGGTCGGGCTCGCCAAGTTCGCCGACAGCTATCCGCACCAGCTCTCCGGCGGCATGAAGCAGCGCGTTGCCATCGCCCGCGCACTCGCTATGCAGCCGAGCATCCTGCTGATGGACGAGCCCTTCGCCGCGCTCGATGCGCTCACGCGGCGCAGGATGCAGGAGGAGTTGCTGGCGCTCTGGGACGAGGTCCGCTTCACCCTGCTCTTCGTCACCCATTCGATCGAGGAAGCACTGATCGTTGGCAACCGCGTTGCGGTGCTCTCAGCCCATCCCGGCCGGCTGCGGGCGGAGTTCAACAGCCACGAATTCGATTTCGCCAGTACTGGCGGGGCGCCGTTCCAGGCGGCCGTACGGCGCCTGCACGAACGGCTGTTCGAGCATGAGCACGCGGGTGCGGGGGAGGCAAAGCGATGAGCCTCGCCCAGCCACCGATCCGGCCGGAATACGACCAGCCGCTGCCGCCCTTCGTCGCGACGGCACTCGAGCGTCCGCGTCCGCTGGTCGAGCGGCTCACCGCGCAGGGCTGGCTGCGCAAGGGCCTGATCCTCGTCATCCTCGCCGTCCTCTGGGAAGCGCTGGCGCGCTGGCAGGACAACGAACTGCTGCTGCCCACCTTCCTCGCCACGGTCCAGGCACTGGTCGAGGGGCTTGCAAGCGGCGAGCTGATCCAGCGCGCCCGGCTCTCGCTGGTCGTGCTGGCGCAGGGCTATGCCGCCGGGCTGGCGCTCGCCTTCCTGCTGACGACGCTCGCCATCTCGACCCAGATCGGGCGCGATCTGCTCTCGACCCTGACCGCGATGTTCAACCCGCTGCCGGCGATCGCGCTCCTGCCTTTGGCTCTGCTCTGGTTCGGCCTCGGCTCGGGCAGCCTGATCTTCGTGCTGATCCATTCGGTGCTCTGGCCGGTCGCGCTCAACACCTTCGCCGGTTTCCAGGGCGTGCCCGACACGCTGCGCATGGCCGGTCGCAATTACGGGCTCACGGGCCTGCGCTATGTCTTCGGCATCCTCGTGCCGGCGGCGCTGCCGGCGATCCTGTCCGGCCTCAAGATCGGCTGGGCCTTCGCCTGGCGCACGCTGATCGCCGCCGAGCTCGTCTTCGGCGCCTCCTCGGGCCGCGGCGGCCTCGGCTGGTACATCTTCCAGAACCGCAACGAGCTCTATACCGACAAGGTCTTCGCCGGCCTGCTTCTGGTGATCCTGATCGGCCTCACCGTCGAGAACCTCGTCTTCGCGGCGATCGAGAGGACGACGATCAGGCGCTGGGGCATGGCGCGCTGATGCCGCTGTCCTCGCTGACCCAGGCCTTCCTGAACGGGTTCCCGACAATGACCGCTGCCCTGCATGCCACGGACGCCCCTCGTTCCGCGCTCTCCGAGGTTTCCGCCGGAGACGACGCACATGCGCTGCTGCTTGCGCGCTATCGCGCCGAGAGCCAGCCGGAACCAACGCACTGGAACGAGGTCATCGGGCAGATCCTGGCGCATCGCTCGGTGCGCTCCTATAGGCCAGATCTGCTGCCCGAAGGCACGATCGAGACCTTGGTCGCGGCAGGGCAATCGGCCGCCAACTCCTCCAACCTGCAGACCTGGAGCGTGGTTGCGGTCTCGGAACCCACCCGCAAGGCGCGCCTCGCCGAGGTCACCGGCAATCAGAAGCACATCCTGCAGGCGCCGACCCTGCTGGTCTTCCTCGCCGATCTCAGCCGGCTGGGCGAGCTCGGCGCGGCACGCGAGCATGCGGTCGAGGCTCTCGACTATCTCGAGACCCTGTTCGTCGGCATCATCGATGCGGCGCTCGCCGCGCAGAACGCCGTTCTGGCGGCCGAGAGCCTCAGCCTTGGCACAGTCTATATCGGCGCGCTGCGCAACGATCCCGAACGGGTCGCCAGGGAGCTCGGCCTGCCGCCGAAGGTCTTCCCCGTGTTCGGCCTCTGCGTCGGTTATCCCGCCCCTGAAGTCGTCACCGGCATCAAGCCGCGGCTTTCGCCCGCGCTCGTCCTCCACCGCGAGCAATACCGCGCCGGTTACGCCCCGGAGCCGGTCGCGGCCTATGACGGCGCGATCCAGGACTTCCAAGGCGAGCAGAAGCTTCCGCAGGTGCCATGGTCGCGCCAGGCGCTCGCCCGCGTCGCCGGCCCACAATCCCTGAGCGGTCGCGACCGCATCCGCGATGCATTGATCGCGCTTGGATTCGCGTTGCGCTGAGGTGCGCTCGCAGCCGCAGCGCTATAGTGGTGCTCGACAGGAATGACGGAGCCCTGCTTCGGCGGGATCGACGATGAGCTGGATTGAAGTCACCTATCATCTGCGCGGCGCGCCCGAGGGTGCCGAGGCGCGCGCCCGGGCGATCGCCGTCGAGCAGAGCATCGAGATGCCGCCCGAGGCGGTCGACGACCCGTATGTGCTCGGCGAGATCCTCGGCCGCGTCGTCGCAGTCGAGCCCAGGGGCAGCGGCCTGCATGCGATCCGCATCCTGCTCTCCGCCGCAACGGTCGGCGACGATGCCGGCCAACTCCTCAACATGCTGTTCGGCAACTCCTCGCTGCACGATGATCTGACGCTCGCCGACTTCGCCTTGGCGCCCGATCTGCGCGCCGCGCTCGGTGACGGTCCTCAGATCGGCCTCGACGGCTTGCGCCAGCGCGTTGGAGCGGGAGCACGGGCCCTGACCTGTTCGGCCCTGAAGCCGCAGGGACTGCCGCTGGAGGAGTTGGCGCGCCTGACGGAAGCCTTCGCGCTCGGCGGCATCGACTACGTCAAGGACGATCACGGGCTGGCGACGCAACGCTACAGCCCGTTCCCGCAGCGTGTCGCTGCCTGCGCCGCCGCTGTGCGTTGCGCCGTCGCGCAGACCGGGCATCCGACCCGCTACGTGCCAAGCCTTTCCGGCAGCCTCGATGCGGCACGCGAGCAGTTGCGCATCGTCTTGGAGGAAGGGCTCGACACCGCGATGGTCGCACCAGCGATCCTCGGCCTCGCCAATGTCCAGCAGCTTCGCCGGGACTATCCCAGCATCGCCTTCTTCGCCCATCCGAGCCTGGCGGGCGCGGCCCGGATCGATCCGGCCTGTCTTGCCAAGCTCTGGCGGATTGCTGGCGTCGATGCGGTGATCTTCCCCAACCATGGCGGCCGCTTCGGCTATTCCATGGATACCTGCCGGCGCATTGCCGAGGCCGCGCTCGCGCCCGAGCCAGGACTAGCGGCGAGCGCTCCTGTTCCGGCTGGCGGCATGAGCGTCGCGCGCGTGCCGGAGATACTCGACTTCTATGGCCGCGACGTCATGCTGCTGATCGGCGGCAACCTGCTTGCCGAAGGCGACCGGCTGAGCGAGGCCACGGCCGAGTTCGTCGCGCAGGTCCACCGCCACTCGCAAGCGCAAGTCCGGGCTGAATCCCATGTCTGACGCCATCAAGGACGAAGCACCCAACCTGCGCCGTCACGATGACCGCTTCGGCTGGCAGGGCGTCGAACGCCTCGCCTACAAGCAGGATGGCGATGCGCCGTTCCGCGACGTCTCCCGCCAGATCCTGTTCTCGCGGCCCGACCTTGCCGGTGAGCTGCGCTATTTCGAGGTCGGTCCCGGCGGCCACACCACGCTGGAGCGTCACGGCCATGTCCATGGCGTCGTCATCGTGCGCGGCCGTGGTCGCTGCCTCGTCGGCTCGCAGGTGAGCGAGATCGGCCCGCTCGACCTCGTCACCATTCCCGGCTGGACCTGGCACCAGTTCCGGGCCGCCCCCGACGAGTCGCTCGGCTTCCTCTGCCTGGTCGACGCCATCCGCGACCGCCCTGCTTTGCCGACGCCGGAGGAACTGGCGACCTTACGAGCCTCGCCGGAGGTAGCCGCCTTCCTTGACGGCTGAGCGCAGCCGCGCAACGCAGCGTCATCACTAAAAGGCGGATGCCAGCGGAGAACACCGTTCTCCAGGCCACTCCTCCGTAACCGGCTTCGCTTTGCAGCCCCCGCAAAATAGATCGATGTACTGTACCTTTATGCGGAGGGATGGGCAGTGCTGACCAACAAGGGCAAATACGGCATCAAGGCGATGATCCACCTCGCCGGGCTCGAGGCAGGCGAAACCGCCCAGATCGCCGAGATCGCCCAGCGCAACAACATCTCGAAGAAATTTCTCGACGCCATCCTGCTCGATCTGCGCAATGCCGGCATGCTTCGCAGCAAGAAGGGCCCGGGCGGCGGCTACGCGCTGGCGAAGCCGGCCCGCACCATCAAGGTCGGAGCTGTCATCCGCGCCCTCGAAGGACCGATCGCGCCGATCGACTGCGCCAGCCAGTCGGCCTTCAGGCCGTGCCAGGATTGCGCTGACATCGAAGCTTGCGTCGTCCGCTCGGTGATGCGCGAGGTGCGCGATGCGATGGCGGCAGTGGTCGACAACACGACCATCGCCGATCTCGTCGGCCGCGCCGCAGCTCACAAGCCGGAGATCGACTTCGCGATCTGAAATCAATTCGTCTCTCGACGGATCATCACAACGCCCCGGCGATCTTCCAGCCGACATATCCAAGCAGTGCGAACCAGCTCAGCATGACGGTGGCGATCGCGGTCCCGAGGATCGCGCTGACGACTTTGTCGCTGGCGGTCGCTTCCCGAGCGGCTTCGACGGCTATATCGGACATTGGCGGGCTCGGCTCGCTCTCGAGCCAGCGTCCAGCGCCATGCCCGACGGCGCGATAATCCGGTGACGGATGAAGCGTTGAGCCCTGCAGGCCCGCATGAGCACCAGCGAGCGAGCCGTTCCATTCCGCTCGCCCGTGGAAGGTCTCCGCAAGCTGTGAAGATGGGACGAGGGCTGCGTCGCGCTTTGACGATATCCAGCGCCCGAGCGCGATCATCGGGCGTTCGACCGTGCGATAGACGAGCCAGGAGACCAACAGGGTCGAACCGGTGCAGACCAGCATGGTGGCGATGTCGCCGAACTCTCCGGTCAAGGGCAGGACGCGATAGACGGCGGCGTTGACCGTGCCGTGGAACAGATACATCGAATAACTGGTCAGTCCGATCCCAGCGAGCGGTGGCGAGCGCGGCCGGTCCAGCCGGATCGCGGCGAGGAAGACCACGAAGGCGAGCATGTAGGCGCTCAGGACGGGCCTCAGCCCTTCCATCACGAAATTATCACCGCGCGCCAGGGAGAACTGCGCGACGGACAGCAGCGCGGCGAGTTGCAATACGGCAACCGGACATCGTAGCCTGCCTCATCATGAAGCCGGTGTGTCTGCGCCCTGGAGGAACGGAGAAGCTCCCCTTCGATTGAGTGAGTCACACCTCGATATACAACTTATGAGTGCAAATCGTAAGTTATGCGTAAACCGAGGGCGAGCGGATGCCGGGCTTCCGCGCCCGGCTTAAAGCTGAGGCGCAGATGCACCGCCCATCAGGCAGCAGCCAGCTCCCGCGTAGCGAAGTCGCCCTTGTCGAGGCCGGCGACGAGCGCTGCGAGCTCGGCCGTCTCGGCTTCGGTCAGATCGGTCAGCGGTGCGCGCACGGGACCGGAATCGCGGCCAATCACCTTCATCCCCGCCTTGATCATCGAGACGGCATAGCCCCGCTTGCGGTTGCGGATCGCGATCAGCGGCAGGATGAAGTCGCGCAGGCCGGCCTGGACCGTCGCCCTGTCGCGCCGCCGCACGGCGGCGTAGAACTTCGTCGAGAATTGCGGGACGAAGTTGAAAACGGCCGAGGAATAGGTGTTCACACCCATTTCCAGATAGGGAAGCGCGAAGGTCTCGGCGGTCGGCAGCCCGCCGACATAGGTCAGCCGATCGCCCATCTTCAGATGGATGCGGGTCATCAGCTCGATATCGCCGACACCGTCCTTGAAGCCGACGAGATTGGGATTGCGCTCGCAGAGCCGCGCCAGCGTCTCCTCGGTCAGAATCGCATTGTCGCGGTTGTAGACGATCACGCCGAGCGTCGTCGCCTTGCAGACGGCGTCGATATGGGCGGCGAGCCCCTCCTGCTCGGAGAAGACGAGATAGGGCGGCAGCAGCAGGATGCCGTCGGCGCCGGCCTGCTCGACGCCCTTCGCAAGCTCACAGGCGAGTTGCGTACCATGGCCGACGCCGGCGAGCACCGGCACCCGCCCCGCCGTCGCAGAGACGGCAGTCGCGACGACCTTGACCACCTCCTGCGGCGAGAGCGAGAAGAACTCGCCCGTGCCACCAGCCGCGAACAGGCCGGCGACCTCGTAGCCGCAGAGCCAGTCGAGATTGGAGCGGTAGCGCGCCTCGTCGAATGTGTTGGCGGCCGTGAACGGCGTGACCGGAAAGGACAGCAGCCCGTCGCCGATCTGCCTTGCCATCTCCTGCGGCGTGAACTTGCTCATGATCCCGTGTCCTTCGCTGGCGATGGCGAAGGAGTAGAGCAAGATCGATGCACATTGAGACCAATCACTGGATCGATCGATCCAATCGTTGAATTGTTCCGCTCGTTTCGGCGATGTCCTTCGCCAGCGCGGCGACGATCGGCACCAGCGGATTGTCGTTGTCGTCGCGACTGACGAAGAAGAGTTCGGCCGGACGGTGGCGCGGCAGGTCGAGCGGTCGCAGGGCGACGCCGCTGAAATGCAGGTTGACCGCCGTTTCCGGCACGAGCGCGACGCCGACCCCGGAATGGACCATAGCGAGCATCGAATGGATCTGCGCCAGATGCTGGACATAGTTCGGCACGAGGCCGGCGCGCGAGAACAGCTCCACGAGCAGATCGTGAAAATAGCGCGCCTCATAGGGCGCGTACATGATGAAGGGCTCGCCGGCGAGATCAGGTAGCAATACGCTCTCGCCGCGCGCCAAAGCGTGGCCGGCGGGAACGGCGGCGATCAGCGGTTCGGCCATAACCCGGAAAACCCCGAGGCCACGGCGCGGGATCGGCGGGCGCAGCAGGCCGATGTCGATCTCGCCCGAGTCGAGCCGCTTGAGCTGGTCGCCGCTGACCATCTCCTTCAGCGAGACCTCGACCTCCGGCAGCTCGCGTCGACAGGCGGCAACGAGCCGCGGCACATAGGAATAGGCCGAGGTCGCGGTGAATCCGATATTGATCGAACCCGCCTTGCCGTTGGCGACGCGCTTGGCGAGCAGGGCCGCGCTCTCCGCCAGCTTGAGCAGCCGGCGTGCCTCGGCGAGGAAGCTCTTGCCCGCGGGGGTGAGCTTCACCGTGCGGTTGCTGCGCTCCAGCAGCACCACGTCCAGAACCCGCTCGAGGATCTGGATCTGCCGGCTGAGCGGCGGCTGGGTCATGTTCAGCCGCACCGCCGCGCGGCCGAAATGCAGCTCCTCCGCAACGGCGACGAAGCAGCGCAACTGGCTCAGCTCGAACATGTCACGCCTCCCGCGCGGCCTCTGCGGTGCAGCCGCAGCGCGGGGCCGGCGTCAGTTCTGGATGGTGATCCCGGCCTTTTCAATGATGTCCTTGAATTTGGCGAGCTCGGCGACCGATTTCGCCTTTGCCTCGGCGCCGGTCGAGGGCGTCGCCGCCGCGCCGAGTTCCTCGAAGCGCGAGACGACGCCGGGGTCCTTCAGGATCGCCTGCATCTCCTTGGTGAGGCTGTCGCAAATCTCCTTCGGCGTGCCCTTCGGCGCGAGGAAACCGTTCCAGGAACTGATGTCGAAACCCGGCAGCGTCTCCGCCAGCGGCGGGATCTCGGGGGCGATCTTGGCCCGATCGACCGTAGTGACGGCAAGGCCGCGCAGCGTCCCGGCCTTGTAGTGCGGATAGGGCGAGGTGAAGTTGTCGAAGGAGAGCTTGACGTTGCCGGCGACGACGTCCTGCACCAGCGCGGCCGACGAGCGGTAGGTAACGTGCTGCATCTTCACCCCGGCGAGCTGCATGAAGAGTTCGCCGCAGAGATGGATCGAGGTGCCGATCCCCGAGGAACCGAAATTCTCCTTGCCGGGATTGGCCTTGAGATAGGCGATCAGCTCCGGGACGGTCTTGGCCGGCAGTGAGGGGTGGATGCAGAGGAAGTTCGGCTGCGACGACGACAGCGACAGGAATTCAAAATCCTCGATCGCCCTGAAGGGCAGCTTGTCCTTGTAGAGATTGGGGTTGATCCCGTGCGTCGAGACCGTCGTCATGCCGATCGTGTAGCCATCGGGCGCGGCATGGGCGAGCGCGGCGACGCCGGTGTTGCCGCCCGCGCCCGCCCGGTTCTCGATGACGAAGGCCTTGCCGAGCCGCTGCTGCAGCTTCTCGCAGATGATCCGGCCAATCACATCGGTCGTGCCGCCTGCGCCGAACGGGATGATCACCGTGACCGGCTTTGCCGGATAGCTTTGCGCGAAGCCCGGCCGCGCGAGGAACGGCGCCGCGAGCGCGCCGCCTGCAAGTCCGAGCGCCCCGCGGCGCGTGATCGATCTGGCCATATTGTTCCTCCCCGAGATGGTCCGCAGCTTTTGCCGTCTGCATCCGAGACTAGGGCGATGACGAGCGCGGGCAAGGCTTTCCGCGCTATCGCACAATCCAAAAACGGTATCGTTCCATTGCCAAACTAATTCATTGCAGCATCGTGCCTGACCTATCCTTCGCCTCACAGGGCAGCATCGAGACTGCCCGCCAGCACGTGCCGGCCAGGCCCCGCCAGGCTGCATCCGGAGGAAAGAGCGACCATGTCAAGATCTTCGTTCCGCCCGTCGTCCGCCCTCGCGAAGGGCCTTGTATTTGCCGCGCTCGCGGGCCTCGGTCTCGCCGCCGCGCCAGCGGCCGCCCAGAACTTCGAACGGCCCGTGCGCATCATCGTCCCCTTCGCGCCGGGCGGAACCTCCGACATCCTCGCCCGCCTGATCGGACCGAAGCTGTCGGCCGCGATCGGCCAACCGGTGGTGATCGAGAACAAGCCCGGCGCGGCCGGCAATCTCGGCGCCGACACGGTCGCGAAGGCGCCCGCCGACGGCCACACCCTCCTGCTCATGGATGTCGGCTCGCTGGCGACCGCGCCGAGCCTGTTCTCCGATCTGACCTATGATCCGAACAAGGATCTCGCGCCGGTCAGCATGGTGATGTTCGGGCCCTATGTGCTCGCCGTGCATGAATCGGTCCCGGTCAAGACCGCCCAGGAGCTCGTCGCCTACGCCAAGGCAAATCCGGGCAAGCTCGCCATGGCCAATTCCGGCGTCGGCGCTGCCAACCACATTACGGCGGTCTCGATGGCCAAGGAACTCGGCATCACCTGGAAGAACGTGCCGTACAAGGGCGGCGCGGCCGCCTCCCGCGCCGTCGTCTCGGGCGAAAGCACCGTGATCATCAACGGCTCCACCGCGACGCTGCCCTTCGTCGCCAACAAGCAGCTCGTCGGGCTCGCCGTCACCGGCGAAGAGCGCATCTCCGGCATGCCGACCTTCAAGGAAGCCGGTTTGCCGGGCGGCGATGCCGGCACCTGGCAAGGCATCCTGACCACGGCCAAGACCCCGCCTGCAGTGATCGCGCGTCTCAATGCCGAGATCGGCAAGGTCCTGCAGGATTCCGAGATCAAGGCCAAGATCGCCGAGCAGGGCGGCGTCGTGAAGCCGGGTGCGCCCGCCGAGTTCGCGAACTGGCTGAAGAGCGCCACCGAGCGCTGGGGCGGCATCATCCGCGAGGCCGGCATCAAGGGCACGAACTGACGGTGGCGCAGCCGATGACGCGGCTCAGGCTCGACTGGCGGGACCTGCTCCTGGGCACCTTCCTCGTCGCGGTGGCGGCGGGAGCGCTCTACGCGACCCGCACGCTATCGGTCGGCCATGCGGCCGACATGGGCCCGGGCTACATGCCGCACGTCGTCTCGCTCGCTTTGCTCGGCTTCGGCCTGTTCTTCCTGGCCCGCAGCGCCAGAGGCGTCGCAGCGACTATCGAGCCCGTGCGCCTGCGGCCGCTGCTCGCCGTGCTGGCTGCGGTCGGGGTCTTCGCATTGACGGCCGAGCGGCTCGGCCTCGCCATCGCCTCGGTCCTCACCGTCCTGCTGGCGGGGCTGGCCACCCGCGAGACGCGCCCGCTGGAAAGCATCGGCTTCGCGGTTCTCCTGTCGGCTCTGGCGGCACTGCTGTTCGTCAAGGTCCTGGCTCTGCCGGTCCCGCTCTGGCCCCGCTGAGCACATCATGGAACTCTTTGACAATCTGCTGATCGGCCTGTCGACGGCCCTGGAACTCAAGAATCTCGGCTTCTGCCTGATCGGCGTGCTGATCGGCACGGCGATTGGGGTCCTGCCCGGGATCGGGCCGATTCCAACGATCGCCCTCTTGCTGCCGTTCACCTTCGGCATGGAGCCGGCGGGCGCGATGATCATGCTCGCCGGCATCTTCTACGGCGCGCAATATGGCGGCTCGACCACCGCGATCCTGGTCAACGTCCCCGGCGAGACCTCCTCGGTCGTGACCTGCCTCGACGGACACCAGATGGCCCGGCAGGGCCGCGCCGGACTGGCGCTGGCGATCGCCGCGCTTTCCTCCTTCTTCGCCGGCACGGTCGCGACCATCGTCATCGCCCTGCTCAGTGTTCCGCTGGCGGCGCTGGCGCTCAAGTTCACCGCGGTCGAGTATTTCAGCCTGCTGGTGCTCGGGCTGATCGCCGCGGTCGTGCTGGCGCATGGCTCGGTCGCGCGCGCGCTGTCGATGGTGCTGCTCGGGCTGCTGCTCGGGCTCGTCGGCATCGATGTCAGCTCGGGCGCGGCGCGCATGACCTTCGGCGTCCCCGCGCTGTCCGACGGGCTCGACTTCGTACCGGTCGCGATGGGCATGTTCGGGCTCGCCGAGATCATCGCCAATCTGGAACGCCCGGCTGAGCGGCACGTCGTCAGCCAGGCGGTGCGCGGCCTCATTCCGAGCTGGGCCGATCTCAAGCAAGCCTTTCCCGCCATGCTGCGCGGTACGGCACTGGGCTCGGCCCTCGGCGTGCTGCCCGGCGGTGGCGCAGCGCTGCCGCCATTCTCCTCCTATGCGCTCGAGAAGAAGCTGGCCAAGGACCCGTCGCGTTTCGGCCACGGCGCGATCGAGGGCGTCGCCGGGCCGGAGGCGGCCAACAATGCTGGCGCGCAGACGAGCTTCATCCCCCTGCTGACCCTCGGCATCCCGGCCAATGCGCTGATGGCGCTGATGATCGGCGCGCTGATGATGCAGGGCATCCAGCCCGGCCCGCAGATCATGCGCGAGCAGCCGCAGCTCGTCTGGGGCGTCATCGCCTCGATGTGGGTCGGCAACCTCATGCTGCTGGTGATCAACCTGCCGCTGATCGGCCTCTGGGTCTCGATGCTGAGGATACCCTACAGATTGCTGTTCCCGGCGATCGTGCTGTTCTGCTGCATCGGCACCTATGGCATCGCCAACAGCCTGTTCAACGTCTGGCTGATGCTGGGCTGCGCCGCGGTCGGGTACTTCTTCATCAAGGTCGGGGTCGAGCCGGCCCCGCTGCTCCTGGGGCTGGTCCTCGGGCCGCAGTTGGAAGAGTACTTCCGCCGTGCGATGCTGCTGGCGGACGGGGATTTCTCGGTCTTCCTGACGCGCCCGATCAGTGCCGGTTTGCTCTGCGTCGTCGCGCTGATGTTCGTCGCCCTGCTTTCGCCAATGGTTGTCAGAGGGCGAAAACAGGCCTTGGCCGAGTAGCGCCGGAACCGCACCACAAGGGCTCGTTGCAGTGGAACTCAGTGCCGAGGTAACAAGGCGGGTCGCGGCGCGATGCATCTTGGAGCGGCGGGCACGTGAACCGATATCCGATGTTCAGTCCGCAGTTGCTGATCAGCTTCGTCGCCGTCTGCGAGACGCTGAGTTTCACGCGCGCGGCCGACCGGGTATCGCTGTCGCAGTCCACTGTCAGCCTGCAGGTCAAACGGCTCGAGGATTTGCTGGGCCAGGCACTTCTGGAGCGCTCCTCGCATCAGGTCGAGCTCACCGAAGAGGGAGAGCGGCTGCTGAGCTATGCGCGGCGGATCATCGCCCTCAACGAGGAGGCGCATGATGCGTTGACGGGCGCCTGGCGGGACGGAGTGCTGCGTCTCGGCATGCCGGAGGATTTCGCGGTGCCGACCGTCGAGCTGCTGGCGGCCTTCAGCCGGCAGCAGCCGCATCTGCGGCTCGATGTCACCAGCGGATTGAGCGCCGATCTCCACGCTGCCTATAAGCGCGAGGAGCTGGACTTGATCCTGGTGAAGCAGCGGCGCGGCCAGCCGCCGCGCGCCGCCCGGCGCGAGCCACTGCTATGGCTCGACAGCCTGGCGTATCCTGCGATCGAGCGCACACCTGTTTCGCTGGCGATGTTCCCGCTCGGCGGGCTTTATCGCGAAGAGCTGTGCGGAGCCCTCGACGCGCTCGGCATCCGCTGGCGCGTCGGCTATTGCAGCGGCAGCCTTGCAGCGCTCGCCGCAGCGTCCGCCGCGGGGCTCGGGGTGACCTTGCTACCCGCCAGTTGCCGGCTGCCCGGGCATAGGACGCTCGGCCCAGCCGAGGGACTGGCCGAGATCACCGATTTCGAGCTGGCCCTCTACTATCGTGACGATGCACCAGCCTTGACCGCCGCATTGGCCGAGCAGATCGCCGCCTTCTGCCGGCTGGAAGCGTGACAGACGACAGCATTGACGTTCTCAATCGCCAGCATTGCCAAGTATCACTGCCAAAATGCCGCCTTCGCCCGTATTTCAGGGGCAACGATCATAGGGAGGTGGCAAACCATGGAACCGGCACAGCATCAGAGCAGGCGTACGTTTCTCGGCCGGACAGGTGGCATCGCCACCGCCTGCGCCATGGCAGGCATGACGGGCAGCGGCGGGGCCAAGGCCGCGCCTGCCTCCGGCAAACCTGCCGCGTCCGAAGCGGGGACAAGCACCCTGACCGACCAGCACTATCTGCTGACGAATGTCCGGCTCGAGGACGGCTTCGTCTATGACGGCGAGATCGTGACGGCCACCCGCACGGCCCAGCATACGCTCGAGATCAAGGCCGGCAGGATCGTGGCGCTTCATGCCGCAGGCGCCGCCTTGCCCGCCGGCGTGCCCAGCTACCAGGCCAATGGCCAGCTTGCTCTGCCGGCGATGCGCGACATGCACATCCACCTCGACAAGACCTTCTATGGCGGCCCGTGGCAGGCGCCGCTGCCGCGGCAGGGCAAGACGATCCTCGACATGATCGCCCGCGAGGAGAAGCTGATTCCGCAATTGCTGCCGACCTCGCAGCAGCGCGCCGAGGCGCTGATCGCTCTGCTCCACTCCAAGGGCACCACGGTCGCCCGCAGCCACTGCAACATCGACCCGGTCAGCGGGCTGAAGAGCCTCGAACATCTGAAGCGCGCGCTGGAGAACCATCGCGACGATTTCACCTGCGAGATCGTGGCCTTCCCGCAGCACGGCCTGCTCCACTCCAAGGTCGACGGGCTGATGCGGGAGGCTATGAGCATGGACGTCGCCTATGTCGGCGGGCTCGACCCGACCAATGTCGACGGCGCCATGGAGAAGTCGCTCGACGCGATGTTCCAGATCGCGCTGGACACCGGCAAGGGTGTCGACATCCACCTCCACGAGACCAGCCCGGCCGGTGCCGCGGCGATCCAGTACATGATCGCGACCGTCGAGAAGAACCCGGCCCTGCGCGGCAAGGTCACGATCAGCCATGGCTTCGCCCTCGCGACGCTCGCGCCGGGCGCGCTCGAGGAAACCGCTGCGCGCATGGCAGCACAGGGGATGACGATCGCCTCGACGGTGCCGCTCGGCGCGATGACGATGCCGCTGCCGCAGTTGAGTGCGAAGGGCGTGTTCGTGATGACGGGCACCGACAGCGTCTATGACCACTGGTCGCCCTTCGGCCGCGCCGACATGCTCGAAAAGGCCAATCTCTACGCGCAGCTCTACCGTGGCAGCGACGAGTTCCGCTTGTCCCGGGCCCTGGCGATCGCGACCGGCGGCGTGCTTCCGCTCGACGACAATGGCAAGCGGGTCTGGCCCAAGGCCGGGGACGCCGCCGACTTCACGCTGGTCCCGGCCAGCTGCTCCGCCGAGGCCGTGGCAAGGCTGCCAGAGCGCAGCGCGACCTTCCATCGCGGCCGCATGGTGTTCGGCAGCGTCGGGGTCGCCTGACGCAATCGGGCGAACCGCAGGAGTGCGTCACCGCGGGACGATCGTCATGCCGCCGTCGGCCATGATGACCGAACCCGTGATGAAGCTCGCTTCATGCGAGGCGAGGAAAGCGATCGCCGCAGCGATCTCTTCGGGCGTGCCCAAACGACCGAGCGCCTGGCGCTCCGCCATCGTGGTCATGCGCTCCTCGCGATCGGCGCCATCGCCGGCAAGGCGGGCGATCCAGGGCGTATCGACAGTGCCGGGACAGAGGCAGTTGACTCGCACCCTGTCCGCGAGCGCGCGGGTCTCCAACTGCACCGAGAGCACAGTCGCCAACTTCCGGGCTTGAGCGGCCGAGCGCGTGTGAAGGCAGGCGACGACACGAGTCCGGTCGAACTGCGTCTGAAGAGCTTTCGGAACCCTGCGGGAAAAATAGAACACACCGCGCTTGGCAAAGGTGTGAATGACCTTTTGGTCTACCACCGGGTCCACCCTAGCAAGAGACAGCGTCAGAAAACGCTTATTTGCCAGAGATTTAGAGGCCGTGCGATGGCGCTCCCATGGGGAATCGAACCCCAGTTTTCGCCGTGAGAGGGCGACGTCCTGACCGCTAGACGATGGGAGCAGCGCGGCAAGGCCGTCCGTATAATCGGGCGTCGCGCCCGCTGCAAGCCCTTCCGTGTCGCCGACGACGAAAAACCTGCGGACAGAACAGCGCTGCCCGCAGGGCCGGTTGACCGCCTTCAGCCCGCGGCGTGCAAGCGCTCGGCCGGCGCGAGTGCCGGGTAATCGGTGTAGCCCGTGGCGTCGCCGCCATAGAAAGTCGCGACATCCGGCGTGTTGAGCGGGGCGTCCAGCCTAAGCCGTTCCGGCAAATCGGGATTGGCGATGAAGAGCCGGCCGAAGGCGATGAGATCGGCCTCGCCCTTCTCAACCACGTCGATAGCGAGTTCGCGGGTGAAGCCGTTATTGGCGATATAGGCGCCGCGGAAGGCCTTGCGCAGGCGCTGGTAGTCGAAGGGCAGATAGTCGCGCGCATCGCGCGTTGCGCCCTCGACGACATGGATGAAAGCGATACCGCGCTTGTCGAGCTCGGCGACGAGATGGTCGAACAGCGCCTGCGGATCGGTATCGCGGGCATCATTGGCCGGGCTCACCGGCGAGATGCGGATGCCGACGCGCTCCTTCGGGAACACCTTGGTGACCGCGTCAACCACCTCCAGCGTCAGCCGCACCCGGTTCTCGATCGGGCCGCCATAGGCGTCCTCGCGCTGGTTGGAGCCGTCGCGCAGGAACTGGTCGAGCAGGTAGCCATGGGCGCCGTGCAATTCGATGCCGTCGAAGCCGGCCGCCCTGGCGTTCTCGGCCGCCCGGACGAAATCGGCGATGATGCCGGGAATCTCCTCGAGCCCGAGCGCACGCGGCTGCGAAACCTCGGCGAAGCCGCTCTCGATATAGGTCTTGGTCTTGGCCAGCACGGCCGAGGGCGCGACCGGTGCCTGATTGCCCGGCTGCAGCGAGGTGTGGCTGACGCGCCCGACATGCCAGAGCTGCGCGAATATCCGCCCGCCCGCCTCGTGCACGACATCTGTCACGGCTTTCCAGCCAGCGACCTGCGCATCGCGATAGATGCCGGGCGTCCAGATATAGCCCTGGCCCTGCTGCGAGATCTGCGTCGCCTCGGTGATGATCAGCCCGGCGCCGGCGCGCTGGCGGTAATACTCGACATTGAGCGCGTTCGGCGCATCATCGTGCTTGTTGGCCCGGTTGCGGGTCAAAGGCGCCATGGCGACGCGGTTCTTCAGTTCGAGATCGCCGAGACGGAACAGCGTGAACAGCTTGGGCGTGGCAGCGGAGGCACCGGCATGACTCATCGTGGCGATCCTTGTCGCGGGGCGGCCATAAGGCCGAGGGAGGCATCCATAGCGCCAGTCACCGTCATGCGGGCAGGAGCCGTCGCAAGGAACATAGGCCACGCGGCAGGAATTGGCAGGGCTCACCCTGCCCCGCTCGCGAGAAAGCGAAGACGCTCTCTTTGCGGACCTCGTCGAGCATGAGCCCTTCCGAAAATCCCGAGGAGACGGAAAAAACACTCTCTTCGCATTGGCTGCGTCGCGGGCGCAGCTGGTTGCGCGCGGGCGCCGCCAGCGCGATCGGCCTCGTCTACCCGCCTTCATGCGTCGGCTGCCGGGCCGCCACGAGCGAGGCGCAGGGGCTGTGCGCCCAGTGCTGGGCCGGGCTCGGCCTGATCGAGCGGCCCTATTGCGAGCGGCTCGGCACGCCCTTCGAGGTCGATCTCGGTCCGGGGCTGATCTCGCCGGCCGCGATCGCCGACCCGCCGGTCTTCGCCCGGGCGCGCGCCGCCTGCCGCTTCGACGGCACGGCGCGCGAACTGGTGCACCGCCTGAAATATGGCGACCGGACCGAGCTTGCCCTGATGCTCGGGCGGATGATGGCGCAGGCCGGCCGCGAGCTGACCGCCGAAGCCGATCTCGTCGTGCCGGTGCCGCTGCATCGCTTCCGCCTGTGGACCCGTCGCTTCAACCAGGCCGCGGCGCTGGCGGAAACGATCGCCCGTCAATCCGGGCGGCCTTGCGCGCCGCAAGCACTCACCCGCGTCAAGCGGACGAAGCAGCAGGTCGGACTGACGCGGGCGCAGCGCGCCGACAATCTCCAGGGCGCCTTCAAGGTCCTGCCCGCCATGCGTCCCCAGGTCGAGGGCCGGCGCATCCTGCTCGTCGACGACGTCCTGACCACCGGCTCGACCGCCAATGCCGCCTCGCGCGCGCTGCTGCGCGGCGGGGCCAGCGCTGTCGACGTGCTGACCTTCGCCCGGGTCGTGACGGAAGCGTGACGCCTCCCTATATTGCAAAGCGAAACGTTCTTTCAGGACAAGCTGATGCCGCAGGTCACGATCTACACCACGGGCTGGTGCCCCTATTGCCATGCCGCCAAGGCGCTGCTGATCAAGAAGGGGGTCGCCTTCGAGGAGATCGGCGTCGATGGCAAACCGGACCTGCGCCAGGAGATGACGGCGAAGGCCGGCGGGCGCACCAGCGTGCCGCAGATCTTCATCGACGGGCGCCATGTCGGCGGCTCCGACGACCTGCACGCGCTCGATGCGCGCGGTGAGCTCGATCCGCTGTTGAAGGCGGCCTGACCGGAGAATACATATGACCGCGCCACGCTTCACCGCAGCCTGCGTCCAGATGCGTTCGACGCGCGATCCGCTGCGCAATCGCGACGACGCGGTGCGCCTGATCCGCGAGGCGGCGGCAGCCGGCGCAAATTTCGTCCAGACGCCGGAGGTCACCAATCTCTGCGAGCGCGATACTAGGCGCCTGCGCGAAATCAGCCAGGGTGAGGACGGGCATGAGGTTCTGGCCGGGCTGCGGGACACCGCTCGCGAGACCGGTATCTGGCTGCAGATCGGCTCGCTCTCGGTCAGGGCCGGCGAGAAGATCGCCAACCGCGCCTATATGATCGACCCCCAAGGCGAGATCGCCGCGCGCTACGACAAGATCCATCTCTTCGACGTCGATCTGCCCAATGGCGAGACCTGGCGCGAATCCAACACCTTCTCCGGCGGCGACAGGGCGACCCTGGTCGAGACGCCCTGGGGCCTGATCGGCATGTCGATCTGCTACGATGTCCGCTTCCCCTATCTCTACCGGGCCGAGGCAGAGGCCGGCGCCTTCATGCTGACCGCACCGGCCTGCTTCACCCGCCAGACCGGCGAGGCGCATTGGCAGGTGTTGCAGCGGGCCCGAGCCATCGAGAACGGCGCCTTCATGATCTCGGCGGCGCAGGGCGGCCTGCATGAGGACGGCCGCGAGAGCTATGGCCACTCGATCATCGTCGATCCCTGGGGCCGCGTGCTGGCCGAGGCCGGCAACGAGCCCGGGCTGATCATGGCCGAGATCGACCTTGCACTGGTCGCGGACGCGCGCCAGCGCATCCCAACCTTGCGCCACACTCGGCTCTTCGCGGTCGAGACCCGCAAGGGCGAGCAGCCCCGACTCGACGCGGCGGAGTGAGCATGGCCCGAAAACTTGTCGCGGAACGGCCGCGCCCCCATCTGCAGCCGTTACCCGGCTTTGAGTTGAAATGATCCGTTACACTCTGATCTGCGACAACGCCCACGAGTTCGAGAGCTGGTTCGCGAGTTCCGGCAGCTTCGAGGAGCAGGCGAAGCGCGGCTTCGTCACCTGCCCGGTCTGCGACAGCGCCAGGGTCGAGCGCGCCGTGATGTCCCCAGCCGTGGCGCGGACCGACCGCGGCCCACGTCCGGCGGAACAGGCGACAGCGCCTGAAGCCACATCTCAGGCTGTGGTCCCTGCCCCTGTTCCTGCTGCTCGGCCCGTCGCGCTGATCGGCGAACGCGAGATGGCGTTTCGCGCCATGCTGACCGCACTGCACGAGCATGTCGCCGCCAACGCCGAGCCTGTCGGCAAGAACTTCGCCGAGGAGGCGCTGAAGATCCATCATGGCGAGAGCGAGAGCCGCGCCATCTATGGCGAGGCTACGCCTGAGGATGCCCAGATGCTGCACGAGGAAGGCGTCGAGTTCATGCCGTTGCCGCGCCTGCCGGAAGGGCGGAACTAACAGCTTATCGCCACTGAAAGCAAAGGCGCGGGGAACCCTTCTCCCGTGTGGGAGAAGGGCAGGGATGAGGGCCTGACCTATCCACAGAAGGCGCTGCGGCGCCGCTGCGCTTAAACGATCAGCGGCGGTCCCTCACCCCTACCCCTCTCCCGTCCTGGAGAGGGGATCCCGGGCTCAACTAAAGCCGCTCGCCCCCTTGCGCTCCTCTCATCGCGGGCATATACCCGCAACTCATGTCGGTTCCCTGCATCTGCACGACGCTGCGCTCGGCCTCGCGCCGGATGATCGCCTTCTATGACGAGGCGATCGCTCCGGTCGGGGTCAACATTGCGCAGTTCAGCCTGATGCGCTCGATCGCGCGGGTCGAGCCGGTGACACTGACCGCACTCGGCCGACGCGTCGAACTCGACCGCTCGACCATAGGCCGCAATGTCCGCGTGCTCGAGAAGATGGGTCTGGTTGCGCTCGGCCGCGGCGAGGACCAGCGCGAAGCCACGGTCACGCTGACCGAAGCCGGACACAAGGTTCTGGAAGACGGCGCCCCCCTCTGGGACGGCGCCCAGAAATCCCTCGACGACCGTCTCGGCGCCGAGTTCATGCGACAGCTTCATGTCGCGCTCGATTCACTCTGATTTTCTCATGCATATGCGGGCATATACCCGCAACAGGAGCCGCTGATGCCGACCGATCTCGCAAAACAGTCCCAACCAGTCGGCCTCGCCGCCGCCCTCGCCCGCCGCGGCATCCATTATGGCTGGGCCGTGGCGGCGGTGACCTTCCTGACCATGCTGGTCACCGCCGGCGCGGTCGGCGCGCCGGGCGTGCTGATCCTGCCGCTGCAGAAGGAGTTCGGCTGGGCGACCTCCGAAATCTCCTCGGCGCTAGCGATCCGGCTCCTGCTGTTCGGGCTGATGGCGCCCTTCGCCGCCGCCTTCATGAACCGCTTCGGCGTCCGGCCCGTCGCCATGGTCGCGCTCGGCCTGATCGCGGCGAGCATCCTCGGCTCCTTCGCCATGACGCAGCTCTGGCAGCTGGTACTGCTCTGGGGCATCGTGCTCGGCTTCGGCACCGGGCTCACCGCCATGGTGCTCGGCGCCACCGTCGCGACCCGCTGGTTCGTGCATCGCCGCGGCCTGGTCGTCGGCCTGCTGACCGCCAGCACCGCGACTGGCCAGCTCGTCTTCCTGCCTTTGCTCGCGGCCTTGACCGAGCAGGTCGGCTGGCGCGCTGCCATGATCTTCGTGCTCGGCATGATCGCGCTCACGGCAATCGGCGTGCTCGCCTTGATGCGCGACCGGCCGGCCGATGTCGGCCTTGCCCCCTATGGCGGAACCCAGATCGTGCCGGCGCCGGCGCAGGCTGCAAGCCTTATGACGATGCTCGCCTCGCCGATCGTCGCGCTGCGCGAGGCGGCGAAGACAAGCACCTTCTGGATCCTGTTCGGCACCTTCTTCATCTGCGGCGCCAGCACCAACGGCCTGGTGCAGACCCATTTCGTCTCGCTCTGCGGCGATTACGGCATGGCGGCGGTGACGGCGGCGAGCGTGCTCGCGGTGATCGGCATCTTCGACTTCCTCGGCACGGTCGGCTCCGGCTGGCTCTCGGACCGCTATGACAGCCGCTGGCTGCTGTTCTGGTATTACGGCCTGCGCGGGCTCTCGCTGCTCTTCCTGCCCTTCACCGACTTCTCCTTCTACGGCCTCTCGATTTTTGCGATCTTCTACGGGCTCGACTGGGTCGCGACCGTGCCGCCGACGATCAAGATCGCCGCTGACCGCTTCGGCGACAAGGCGACGCTCGTCTTCGGCTGGGTCTTCACCGGCCACCAGCTCGGCGCCGCTTTTGCCGCCTATGGCGCCGGCTTCAGCCGCACGGTCTATGACAGCTATCTGCCGGCCTTCTTCATCGCCGGTGCGCTCTGCCTCTTCGCCGCCGGCTTCTGCATCATGATGCGCGGCGGCGAGCCCAAGCCTGTTCCCACCGCCGCCTGAACGGAGACCTCGCGATGACCTCCCTCCCCTATCGCAGCGCCCTTATCGTCGGAGCCGGCTCGGGCATCAGCGCCTCGGTCGCCCGCGCGCTTGCCGCCCAAGGCATCAAGATCGGCCTCGCCGCGCGGAATACCGACAAACTCGCCGCGCTCGCTGCCGAGACGGGCGCCGCGACCTTCACGGTCGACGCCTCCGATCCAGCGGCTGTCGCCGGCCTGTTCGAAGCGGCGGAGGCCAGGATCGGCGAGCCCGACATCGTCGTCTACAACGCCAGCAGCCGGCTGCGCGGGCCGATCGCGGAACTCGATCCGGCAGGGGTCGCGCAGGCGCTCGCGGTCACCGCCTATGGCGCCTTCCTGGTGACGCAGCAGGCGGCGCGGCGGATGCTGCCGCATGGCCGCGGCGCCATCCTGCTCACCGGTGCCACCGCCGGCATCAAGGGTTTTGCGCTGTCGGCGCCCTTCGCGATGGGAAAGTTCGCCCTGCGCGGCCTCGCCCAGAGCGCGGCGCGCGAGCTCGGGCCGAAGGGCATCCATGTCGCGCATTTCGTCATCGACGGCGGCGTGCGCAGTGCAAACCGCCCTGATACTGATGACAATACGCTCGACCCGGACGCCATCGCCCAGAGCTATCTCGACGTGCTCAGGCAGCCGCGCAGCGCCTGGTCGCTGGAGGTCGAGCTCAGACCCTGGGTCGAGAGCTTCTGAGGCCGCTCAGAGACTCTCTTTCTCAGCCCTCATCCTGAGGAGGCCGTAAAACGGCCGTCTCGAAGGATGCTTCATGAGGCTCGGGAACCATCTGGAACATCCTTCGAGACGCAAGCTACGCTTGCTCCTCAGGATGAGGGCTGATGGTGCTTCGGACGAAAACGTCAGGCCTTCTCGATCGGCGGCACCTTGAAGGTCTCCACCGTCGAGGCGCCGCCGGTGAGTAGGATCTCCCATTCGGCCTCAGCCTTTACCCGCGCCAAGCAGGGAGCGAGCTTCGCCTCGACCAGGCCATGCGGCACGAAGACGAGTCCGTCATCGTCACCGACGACGAGGTCATGCGGTTGGACCGCGACGCCGCCGAAGACGACCGGCCCGTTGACCACGCCGCGCTCCATCGAGGACGGGCCGCGCGGCATGATCCAGCGCGAGAAGAAGACGAAGTCCGGCCATTGCGAGACCGGCCCGGCATCGCGCACGGCGCCGTCGACGACGACACCGGCAATGCCCTTGCGCCTTGCCGCGCCGCCAAGCAGGTCGCCGATCATCGCCGCATCCTTGCGCCCATCGGCCGCGACCACCACGACATCGCCGCGCTCGGCGAGGCTGATCGCATGGTGCACCGGCCCGTAATCGGCCGGCTCGCACCAGGCGGTGATCGCCTGGCCGACCAGGCGCTTGCCCGGTGCGAAGGGGCGGGTCGGCCGGATCGCCGGATCGGCATGGCCAGTGCCGCCGAGCAGATCGGCGATCACCGAGCTCGGCACCGCCTGCCAGGCGTCGATCAGCGATTGCGGCAGGCGCGGATGGGCGGGCGTGGCGAGACGGGTCGGCATGGAAACTTCCTCAGCTTTCTCGACGCTTTCATAAATCTCAAGGTCATCCCGGGCGACCGAAGGGAGACCCGGGACCCATTCCGGAACGCTTCAGGAATGGATCCCGGATCGGCGCCGCTGACGCGACTTGTCCGGGATGACACCGTATAGAACTGATTTCACGCCGCCCGACCGTGCCGCTCGGCGAGCAGCCGTCGCACCGCCCGCTCCAGCCGGCGCACGCCCTCGACCAGCACCTCCGGCGGCGAGCGGGTGAAATTGACCCGCATCGCGCTCTTCAGGGCGCCCGTCGGATCGAACACGCTCGACGGTACGAAAGCGACATTCTCGGCCAGGGCATGGGTATAGAGCGCATCGGTGTCGATCGCCCCGTCCCTGGCCCGCATCCAGACGAACATGCCGCCCGGCGGCACCTCCCAGTCGAACCAGTCGGAGAGATGTGTCGCAGCGGCAGCGCACAGGGCGTCGCGGCGCTCGCGATAGGTCGCGACGATCTTCGGGATATGCTGCGCCTCGAAATCGCTCTCGATCATCTCCAGCGCGATTGCCTGCGTCAGCAGGCTGGAGGCGATGTCCGTCGACTGCTTGGCCAGCGCCAGCGTCGAGATCAGCGCGGCATCGGCCACGACCCAGCCGACGCGCAGCCCCGGCACCAGGCTCTTCGACAGCGTACCGAGATAGATCACCGGCCCGGCATAGGCGCCGTTCGGATGGCGCTGCGCATGATGGGCGAGGATGCTCGGCCCGGCTGGCCCGTCGAATTGCAGCGGCAGATAGGGATCGTCCTCGAGCAACCAGGTCCCGGCCGCCTCGACCTTTTCGAGCATGGCGGCGCGCTCATCCTGCGGCACCAGCACGCCGGTCGGGTTGGAATAGTTCGGCACGGCATAGACGAATTTCGCCTGACGCAGAGCCACGTCATGCCCGGGCGCCTGCAAGCTCCAGTCGAGCTTCTCGTAGCGCGGCATGCGCGGGCGCCAGGCATCGAGAGCGCCGAGATAGGTCGGGAACTGCGAGAGGATCAGCTCGCCGGGATCGACCAGCGCCTTGCCGACGAGGTCGAGCCCCTGCATCGCGCCCGTCGTCAGCAGCACGTTCTCCGGCCCGAAGCGGCGTCCAGTCGTCGCGGTGAAGCGCTCGGCGACCGCCGCCCGCAACGCCGGCAAGCCTTCGATCGGCCCGTATTCGAGGATCTGCGTGCCCCAGCGCGTCAGGGCCCGCTCCTGCGCCGCGGCGATCGCCTCGACCGGATAGAGCTCGGCCGCCGGCAAACCGCCAGCGAGGCTGACGACATCGGGCCGCCCGCCGATCGCCATGAACTGCTGGGTGATGCTGTTGCCGGTCGAGAGCCAGCGCGCGAAGGCCGGCCGCGGCGGAGGAGACTGCGTCATCGCTACTCTGCTGAAGACAAGGTTGGACCACGCTATACGCCGGTGTTCAGCTGTGAAACCCGGCCCGGCGCATGGCGGTGCGCATTATCCGAACGTCTGACGCGACCTTTCCCGCCCTCTGGCGTTATCTTCGCTGCAGTGCAACAATCCAGATTGCACGAGCTCAGAGACGGCACGGCAGGGAGCGACCATGAACGCGATCGATCCGCTTCGGAACCAGACCCAGCGCGACAAGCCTCTGCCGCGTGACAAGCCGTGGATCTTCCGGACCTATGCCGGCCATTCCGACGCCACCGAATCGAACAAGCTCTACCGGACCAATCTCGCCAAGGGCCAGACCGGCCTCTCGGTTGCCTTCGACCTGCCGACCCAGACCGGCTACGACCCGGATCACGTGCTCGCGCGCGGTGAGGTCGGCAAGGTCGGCGTGCCCATCACCCATCTCGGCGACATGCGGGCGCTGTTCGACCAGATCCCGCTGGCGCAGATGAACACGTCGATGACGATCAATGCGACGGCGGCCTGGCTGCTCTCGCTCTACATCGCCACCGCCGACGAGCAGGGCGCCGACCGCGCTGCCCTGCAGGGCACGACCCAGAACGATCTCGTCAAGGAATACCTGTCGCGCGGCACCTATGTCTTCCCGCCGCGCCCCTCGATGCGGCTGACCACCGACATCGTCGTCTTCACGGCGCGCGAATTGCCGAAATGGAACCCGACCAACGTCTGCTCCTATCATCTGCAGGAGGCCGGCGCCTCGCCGGTGCAGGAGCTCTCCTTCGCGCTCGCGACCGCGATCGCCCTGCTCGACTCGATCAGGGCCCGGCCGGAGGTCGCGCCCGAGGAGTTCGGCAGCGTCGTCGGCCGCATCTCCTTCTTCGTCAATGCCGGGATGCGCTTCGTCACCGAGCTCTGCAAGATGCGGGCGTTCGTCGATCTCTGGGACGAGATCACGCTGAAGCGCTTCAATGTGCTGGAAGAGCAGCATCGCCGCTTCCGCTATGGCGTGCAGGTCAATTCGCTCGGGCTGACCGAGCCGCAGGCGGAGAACAATGTCTACCGCATCCTGATCGAGATGCTGGCGGTGACGCTGTCGAAGAAAGCCCGCGCCCGCGCGGTGCAACTGCCGGCCTGGAACGAGGCGCTCGGCCTGCCCCGCCCCTTCGACCAGCAATGGTCACTGCGCATGCAGCAAGTGCTGGCCTATGAGACCGACCTGCTCGAATTCGGCGACATCTTCGACGGTTCCAGGGAGGTCGACGCCAAGGTCGAGGAGCTGAAGGCCGCAGCGCTGTCCGAATTGGCGAAGATCGACGCGATGGGCGGCGCGCTCGCTGCCGTCGAGAGCGGCTACATGAAGATGGCGCTGGTCGAGAACGGAGCCCGCCGCATCGAGGCGATCGAGCGCGGCGAGCAGATCGTCGTCGGCGTCAACAAGTTCACCACCAGCGAGCCCTCGCCGCTTTCGGCCGGCGAAGGCAATGTCGTCACCGTGCCGGATTCGGTCGAGATCGAGGCCGTCGGCCGGCTGAAGGCCTGGCGCGCTGCGCGAGAGGGCAATGCGGCGGAAGCCGCGCTCGCTGAGCTCGCCAGCGCTGCCAAGGAAGACCGCAACGTCATGCCGGCCTCGATCGCCTGCGCCAAGGCCGGCGTCACCACCGGCGAATGGGCCCAGACCCTGCGCGAGATCTTCGGCGAGTATCGCGCTCCGACCGGGGTCGACACGACCAAGCTCGGCGACGATGCCGGGCTCGCCACCGTCAAGGCCGCCGTCGCCCGGGCAACCGAGACGCTCGGCCGGGCGCCGCGTTTCCTCGTCGGCAAGCCAGGCCTGGATGGCCATTCGAACGGCGCCGAGCAGATCGCGGTGCGCGCCCGCGACGCCGGCATGACGGTGAGTTATGGCGGCATCCGCCAGACGCCCGAGGAGATCGTCACCCAGGCACAGGAGACGGAGGCCGACATCATCGGTCTTTCGATCCTTTCGGGCTCGCATCTGCCGCTGGTGCGCGATGTCACGGCTCGGCTGCGTGTCGCCGGCATGGACGTGCCGGTCGTGGTCGGCGGCATCATCCCACCCGATGACGAGAACGCGCTGAAGAACATGGGCGTGGCGCGGGTCTATACCCCGAAGGATTTCGCCCTCGACGGCATCATCGCCGACGTCGCCGGGCTGGCGGCGAAGAAGCGCTGAAAGCCGATCGCTTTCCCAGCTTCTCGCCTGTGCGAAAAGCGCTCAGGGTTCCCCAAGCGCGTGCGGACGACTATCGTCCAGATACTGCTCGGTCATGCCCGCTTTCCGCGGCGCCAGTCCGTGCCTGGAGGCGGTCGTCGGCAGGGCCGCGAGGGACCCGCTTGAGGAGAGGAAGAAGCGCATGCCCGCATGGCTGCAGACCAATTTGACCGGAGCCAACATCCGCGCCGCCCTTATCGGTGCCATGGGCCTTGCCCTCGCAGGCCCCGCCGCAGCCCAGACGATGGGCTTCGACCCCAGCGACTTCGGCAAGGTCAGCATGCCCAGGCGGCAGAGCACCGGCGACGCCGCGACCCAGATCGAGAACAACAAGGGCGCCTTCGAGCCGATCGCGGAACTCGATCAGCGCGACCCGCTCGCCAAGATGGCCAAGCCGGTCGGGCGCATCGATATCCTCTTGAAGGACAACAAGACCGGCAAGCAGTCCGGCGCCCACTGCACCGGCGAGCTGCTGCCGGGTGACTATGTCCTCACCAACCATCACTGTCTGCCGCAGAGCGGCGAGATGACGCCGGTGCGCGCCATCATCGTGATGGACTTCCTGACGCAGGACGGCAAAGGCGCGAAAGTCTTCGAGCTCGATCCCAAGCCGGTCGAGTTCAATGCCAATCTCGACTACGCCATCGCCAAGGCGAAGGGCAATCCGACCGCGACCTACGGTTCGGTCAAGCTCGCGGCGGCACCGTCCGGCGGCGCTCCCTCGCTGATGGTCATCCACCATCCGGCTGGCCGGCCAAAAGTGATGAGCCGCTTCCGCTGCATGGCGACGCGCCAGCAGGGCGAGGCGGCCGAGCTGCGCCATCGCTGCGACACGCTCGGCGGTTCTTCCGGCTCGCTTCTCTACAACGCCGGCAATTCGGGCATCGCCCTCCACAAGCAGGGCGGCCTCGCTCCCAACGATCCGAACAGCTACAACACCGCCACCAGCATGACCGCGCTGCTCCAGGCCAGCCCCTTGCTGCGCAAGATGGCCGGTGCGGGCGGGCAGGCGCCGGCCGCGGATGGCGGCTCGGTCGCGTCGGGCGGTGGGCAGGATGACCAGCCGAGCTCGACCGAGCGCAGCACCCTGCGCGGCTCCGACAATCTCGACACCGACGGGATGAATTCGCTGCTGAAGAACTGAGCGGCTTCCGTCATTCCGGGGCTTCGCATAGCGAAGAGCCCGGAACCCATGAACTCGGCAGAGCCGGACGGAACACCGTCATTGCGAGCGCAGCGAAGCAATCCAAGGGCGGCAGTGCGCTACGCCTCCTGGATTGCTTCGTCGCTTCGCTCCTCGCAATGACGATGAAGCAATGTCGTGGCCATGGATTCCGGGCCCAGGCCTACGGCCTGCCCCGGAAAGACGGAAGAATTTCCCGACGCCTTCCGACCTTCAGCCAGCCTCGCCGTGGCTGCGCCCGTAGGGGCTGCGCTGCGGCGAGCGCCAGCCTTCGAGCGTGGCCGGGTCGGCCTCATAGATCTCGACCTTGAGCGGATAGCAGCGCGCGATGTCGCTCGAATGCGTCTGGCCGCAATCGCCGCCCGGGCAGGCCGAGATCGCCCCGAGCAGATCGATCTCGGCGAAGAGCTCGAGGAAGTCGCCGGGCCTGACCGGGCTCGCCTTCATGAAATACTGGTGCGTGTCCTTCGTGAAGCCAGTGCACATGAAGACGTTGAGCACGTCATGGACATGCTGCTCGACCTCGCGCGCCGGCAGCCCCCTCGCCTGTCCCAAGGCGCGGGAGAGGTTGGAATGGCAGCAATGATGGTAGTCGCCGCCATCGCCGAGCAGCCGGTGGGTATAGGGATCGCAGCGCGTGCCGATGACGTCGTGAACGCCGGCGCCGTCCTGATCGAAGCCGTACCAGCCGAGCGTATCATGGGTAATCGTCGCCATCGGCCGCAGATGCGGCAGACTGCTCCAGAGCCGGTCGCCGGTGCCGAGATGGGTCGCGTGCAGGGCACGCGTCTTGCCGCTGAAGAAGCGCTCGTCGAGATCGTCGGCGTTCCACAGATTGAGGTCGCCGACCTGCGGCCCCTCGATGCTGACGATCCGAAAGAAATGGCCCTTCGGCACGCGGAAGCTGCCAGCCTCGCGCGGCGGCACGATGATCTCGTCGCGCTTGGTCAGCGTCTGGCGAGCTCGTCCCAGCATCGCCATGTCGGCGCCGGGCAGGCTGTCATTGGGATAGACCACGACGGGCGGCCTGGCCCGCCGTTCCGCCGCATCGTCGGGGGCGATAACCTGCGAGTCCGTGGTCATGATTTGCTCCGCCGACTGATGTCTGCGGATTCCCTATCGGGACCGAAGGCCTCGGTCCAGACTGCGAAGCGCTAGACCAGCCCGTTCGTCTTCAGCGTCTGGTAGGCCTTGAGGATTTCCTGCAGCCGGCCTTCGCGTGAGCGGTCGCCGCCATTCGCGTCCGGGTGAAAACGCTTCACCAGTTCCTTGTAGCGCGCCTTGATCGCGACGCGATCGGCGGTTTCGTCAAGGTCGAGCGTCTCCAGCGCCTTCTTCGCCAGCACGCCGACGCGCGATTCAGCCCGCTCCTGCTCGCGGCGGGCCCGGCCACGGAACAGGTTGAAGGCATCCTGCACATCCGCTCCATCCTGCTCGCTGGGACCACGCCCGCGCTGCGCCATCCGCGCCGCACTGGCATTGACGCCGAGCTTCCAGGTCGGCCGGTGGCCGATCTCCTCCTGCTTGGCGTAGGCCGCCAGTGCCTCGTCGTTCATGCCGGAGAAGTAGTTGTAAGTGGCGTTGTAGGCCTTCACATGCTCAAGGCAGAACTGGAAGAACTTGCCTTCCTTGCCGCGCCCCATCGGCGCGCGGAACTCACCCGCCTTGGTGCAGCCGGCGTGGTCGCAATGGCGCGCATCGGCCTCGACCACCTCTTCCGCCTCGGAAGGGCCGATCCTGATCCGGTCGAAAAGGCGCGAGTTGAAGTTCATCGTCTCATGGTTATGCGGGCGGAACGCTCCGTCGACAAGCCGGCCGTAGCGCGGATCGCTCTGCGCCTACAGCAAGCAAATCGCCTCGGCGACAGCTTGACCCTGATTGCTTAAGGAACCCGGCCCAGCCGGAACGGCCGAAACCTTCTCCTAGATAGTGTTTCCACGCCCAAAACTCAACGGTCGCAGGCGGTATCGCCCCCGGCCGCAAGCACGGGCCTGGTTCCGCGAGGCACACGATAGATCGGCGCCTCGCCGGAAGCCGACGCGATTTCCAGCACGCCGACGCCGACATGAGAGCCCGGAGAATCCGGCTCCAATGAGGCGGCGCCGTCGAAGTTCGCCCTTGACCGATCAGCTCGGGTTGATGTTCTCGCGTCGAGCCGGGAGAAAGCCACTCCAGACTTTGCTCCCGCAGGAGGAGAACGTATGTCGACCATGGCCGACCGGATCGCCGTCAAGCTCACCGCTGCGCTCGCGCCGGAGCATCTCAAGGTGATCGACGAATCACACCAGCATCATGGCCATGCCGGCTGGCGCGAGGGCGGCGAGACGCATTTCCGCGTCGAGGTCGTCTCGTCCGCCTTTGCGGGCAAGAGCCGCCTCGAGCGCCATCGCCTGGTCAATGCGGCGCTTTCCGAGGAACTCGCCGGCAGCGTGCACGCGCTGGCGATCGTGGCGCGTGCGCCGGGCGACGCTTAGACCTCAGGCCGTCTTTCGCTCCGGCGTCGCCAGATAGATCGCGGTCGAGACGAGTAGCAGCGCCGCAAACACCCAGTGCATGTTGGCGAAGGCCACCGCCGCATCGCGCCCATCGGCGCGCTGGGCCGCGACGAACCAGCCGGAGCCCCACTGGATCAACCCGGCCCCGGCGATGAACAGGAAGTTGAGGCAGGTCATGCCGCGCCCGACCAGATGCTCGGGGAAGAAGATGCGCGCATGCGCCATCAGGATCGCGTAGGTGAAGCCGGTGGCCCCGACGAGCGCAAAGAGCAGGATGGCACCGGCCAGCGACTGCGCGCCGATCAGCGCCAGCAACGCGAAACCCGCGCCGGTCGCCACGGTTCCCCAGGCGACCAGCGCCTTGCTGCGGCCCGCCCGCTTCTGCAAGGCACCATAGACGAAGGCACCGACGACCATCATCGTCGCCATGCCGAGCGCCGCATGGCCGGCGGCGATGCCGTCGAGCCCGTGCACCTGCGTCATGTAAGGCGCGATCCACAAGCCTCGCGCCGTCGCGACGATCGCGTAGCCGACGAGCGTGAGCGGCGCGAGCAGCCAGAGCGGCCCGATCGCGACGATGCTCTTGAGGCCTTGCAGCAGGCCCTCATGCTTGCCCGAAGCGTCGGTGACCTCAGGCGGATCGCGGACCAGCGCAGCTGCGAGCACGGTCGCGAGCAGGAATGCCACGGCGAAGGCGAGCATGGTCGGGCGCCAGCCATAGGCCTGCGCAGCCAGAGCCAGCGGCGCCGCGCCGACGAGATTGCCGAGCGAGCCGAGGCCGATGAAGATCGAGGTCAGCAGGCCGAAACGCGCCGGCGCTTCAGTCCGTGCGAAAAGGTAGAGCGAGGCCATGAAGATCGGCGAGCAGCCGATCCCGACCAGCGCCATCGCCACAGTGGCCGTGTCGGCGTTGCCGGCTTGCGCGAACAGGAAGGCACCGGCGCTGCCGATCGCCATGGTCACCGCCACCGTCCGGCGCGGCCCGATCCGGTCGAGCGCCCAGCCGACCGGGAATTGCGCCAGCGCAAAAGCCATGAACCAGGCGGCGCCGAGCAGGCCGAACTCGGCCGGCCCGATGCGCAGATCGCCCATCACCGGCCCGGCGATCACGCTCAGGAAGGAACGATAGAAGATCGACAGCACATAGGCCGGCAGCAGCGCGAAGAAGATGGTCACGCCGCGTCTCCGGCCCGCGATGTCGACGCGGCTGTTCGGAACCGCACCCAGTCCTCTCCCCCCTTGTGGGGGAGAGTTAGAGAGGGGGGTATGCCACCCTCGACAGACGTCGCGTTGGGAACTGAGAGGCTTGCGGGTGCGATGCCCCCCTCCCAACCCTCCCCCACAAGGAGGGAGGGCTCCCGCGCCTGACCGGCAAGAGCAGAGCGATCGTTCAGCGGATCGTCTCGCCTCACTTCACCCGCTCAAGCACCGAGACGTAGTTCGCCACCGCCGCGCCACCCATGTTGAAGATGCCGCCGAGGCGGGCGTCCTTCACCTGCATGCCCTCCGGCGCCTCGCCGACGAGCTGCATGGCCGAGAGCACGTGCATCGAGACGCCGGTCGCGCCGATCGGATGGCCCTTGGCCTTGAGGCCACCGGAGACGTTGACCGGCAGCTTGCCGTCCTTCTGCGTCCAGCCTTCCTTGATGGCGCGGGCGCCGTCGCCTTCCTTGGTCAGGCCCATCGCCTCGTATTCGAGCAGCTCGGCGATGGTGAAGCAGTCATGCGTCTCGACGAAGGAGAGATCGTCGAGCGCGACGCCGGCGTCGGCCAGCGCCTTCTGCCAGGCGAGCGCGCCGGCCTCGAACTTCAGGATGTCGCGGCGCGACAGCGGCAGGAAGTCCTGGACATGGGCCATGCCGCGGAAGCCGACGGCGCGACGCATCGTCTTGGCGGTCTCTTCATCCGCAAGCACGAGTGCGGCGGCGCCGTCCGAGACCAGCGAGCAGTCGGTGCGCTTCAGCGGGCCGGCGACGTAAGGGTTCTTCTCGCTCTCCTCGCGGCAGAAGGCGTAGCCGAGATCCTTGCGCATCTGGGCGTAGGGGTTGTCGACGCCGTTCTTGTGGTTCTTCGCCGCGATCATGGCGAGCGCGTCCGACTGGTCACCATGGCGCTGGAAATAGGAGCTGGCGATCTTGCCGAAAACGCCGGCGAAGCCGCCCTGAACATCGGCCTCCTGCGCGAGATAGGAGGCCTTGAGCAGGTTCTTGCCGATCTCCGGGCCGGGCGTCGTCGTCATCTGCTCGACGCCGACCACCAGCACCACCTTGGCGGCACCGGCCTTGATCGCACGCACGCCCTGATGCACCGCGGCCGAGCCGGTGGCGCAGGCATTCTCGACGCGCGTCGCCGGCTTGAAGCGCAGCGCAGGATCGGCCTGCAGTACGAGGGAGGCGGTGAAGTCCTGGGCCGAGAAGCCGGCGTTGAAATGCCCGAGCACGATCTCGTCGACCTGGTCGGCAGTGATGCCGGCATCGATCAGCGCATCGGTCGCGACGCGCACGATCAGGCTCTCGACCGTCTCGGTATCCTGCTTGCCGAAGGGGGTATGTGCCCAGCCGACGATTGCAGCGCTCATGACCTTCTCCTGATTAATGTGCAGATACACTGTATCTGCCCCCGCGCGCCTGCGGCTGCAAGCCGGCAAGCGCGCATTCCTCCCGTGCAAGGAAAGGCCAACGGAAGCTGGATCAAGTCAAGCGAGATAGGACGCTGTTCAGGCAAGCGGGGACCGCCCTTGCGATCAGGGCATGGCGGCTGACGCAAAACTCAAGGCTCGGTTGTTCCCAACCCAAGGATAGCGCTAGCGCAGCGTCTTTTCGACCTCCGACAGCGCCTTGTCCTTCCGGCAGGCCGCCAACGGCCTCGCCTTCGCCGAGACGATCTCGAGGACGTTCTTCTCCTCGGCGTCGACCTTCACGGTCATGCAGGCGCAGCCATAGCCGTAGCTGCCGTTCCCGGATTTACGCCACTCGCCCGCCTTGTAGGGCGGTGGCCAGTCGCCCTTCGCCTGGTGCCCGCCCTGCACGGCGATCGTCCATTCGCCGTCCTTGTCGTAGAGCGAGGCGTTGCCCGGGGTCGGATTGTCGAGCCAGCCACAGCGCTGCGCACTGCCCGGCTGCTGCGCCGCGGCAACGCCGGCGCCGAGGGTCAGGATGACCGCAGCAGTTGCGAGCGACCGGCGGCTCATTGGAAGAACCTCGACTGGCTGGTGAACCGCGCGCCCGGCAGCGGCATGCCGGCAAGGCTGGAATCGATCGGCGGCGCGAAGCTGATCGGCCGTTGCGGTCCGGCTGCGAGCAGAACCGCCTCGAACACCTCGGCGATCGCCGCGATGTCCTTGGCATGGTCGGAGCCGTTCACCATGGCGCGCGCGCCGACATAGTTGCGCGACTTGCCGCTGAAATAGGTCGAGAACTTGCGGCCATTGGCAAAGCCATCGCCGGTGAGCATACCATGCGACATCACCGCATAGGCGATGGCAGGCGTCTTCACCAGTTCCGGATCGAGCAGCAGATTGAGCCCCTGGCCGATCGCGGCGCCGGTCGTCGCATAGTTCGACCACCAGGTCAGCTGGACATAGCCGCGGCCGAAATAAGCGAGTTCGGTACCGGTGTCGTCGTTATAGGCCCTGTCGGCGGCACCGCCATCGACCGTGCCCATCTTGGCGCCCTTGGTCAGCTTCGAGATCGCTCCGGCCGCCGTCACCTTGAACTGGTCGCCGTCCTGCTCGGTGATCCGGACGCTGCCATCGGCGAGCTTCGCGACCTTGACCGGCTCGTGATACTTCCGCCCCTTGCCGTGGCCGACCTCGTCGACCGGCGCCATCGTCATCAGCCAGGCCCGGCGCTTGAGCATGACGGCCTTGCCGGCCTTGTCGACCAGCGGCTTGCCCTTCTTGTTCTTGGCCTGAACGAACTGGGTCACCGGGCTCGTCGTCTCCCAGGCGACGGTCGCCAGCATATAGGCGGCCCAGCGGACATCGGTGATGCTGGTGTCCCGGCTGATCAGGCGCAGCAGCACCAAAAGGTCGGGAATCGCGTTGGCGTTGTAGCGCGGCTTCTTGCCGAAACGGTCCCGGAATTCCTGCTCGAAGATGCGCTCGTCATAGGTTCCAACATAGTGATAGTTCGCCGCCATCGCCTGTCTCCCTAGGCCTATTTGCCTAGGGCGTACGGAGCGAGTGCGACAAATGCGTGGCTCGGTTTTTTAAATCGCCAGCAGCAGCAGGGCGCCGACCCCGGCGACGATCAGCGCCATGCCGGTGAGCTCGCGCCAGCTCGTGCCTTCCGAGAAGATCCGGCGCGAGGCGATCTGCGCCAGCGGCACCTCGACCAATCCCAGCGTGCGCACATTGGCCGCCGTCGTCAGCGAAAACCCGATGAACCAGCATTGCGAGGCGGCCGCGCCGAGGAAGCCGGCCGCGAGCGAGCGCCGCCAGTTGCGCAGGCTGAGCATCAGCGCCGCGCGATTGGCGATCAGCATGTAGAGCGTCAGGATCAGCGTCTGCATGGCCAGGCCCAACGCCAGGATCGTGGTCGCCCGCATCAGGAAATGGCCTTCCGGCAAGGCCTGGATCGCGCCGCGAAAGCCGATCGCCGACAGCGCGAAGGCGGCACCGGCGCCGATCCCGAGCGCTGCCGGGCGCAGGCCCGCCGCGCTGAGCTTGTCCCCCGGCCGCCACGACATCAGCACCACGCCGGCGGTGGCGACGACGATCGCCGCGAACTTCGCCCAGCCCAACGCATCGCCGAGCAGCACCGTGCCGAAGAGCGCGACCTGCACCGGCTCGGTCTTGGTGTAGGCGGTCGTCACCGCAAAGGAGCGTTCGCGCATCGCCGCCAGCATCAGCGCCGTCGCCAGGATCTGGGTCAGCGCCCCGAACACGGCGAAGCCGAAGGAACGCAGATCCGGCATCGGCGGCGGGCTGTTGCTGACGAGACAGACGAGGAGAAGGAAAATCAACGCGAAGGGCAACCCGAACAGGAAGCGCACCTGTGTCGCGCCGACGACGCCGATCACCTCGGTCAGCGAGCGCTGGGTCAGGTTCCGCGCCGTCTGCAGCATCGAGGCGGCAAGCGTCACCGGTATCCACAGAAGGCTGAGACTCACGCGCTGGCATCCCGAGGAAAAAGCACCGCGGATGCTTTGGACCGCCACGCCCCGCTAGGCAAATCGCCCGATGAGGGGTAGGTATGCGTCATCAGCGAGGCAGGATTGTCGCCCGCCGTCTCGAAAATGCCTCAAGCGTCGCGTTGAAGCCCTCGACCCCCGCCAAGACAGGTTCAGACCCCAGCCGATGATCTCGTCCCGTCTCGCCGCAGGCGCCACGTTCGCCTCGCTCCTCGCTGTCGCCGCTCCGGCTGAAGCCGGCACGAGCGTAGTGGTCGACGCCTCGAGTGGCGCCGTATTGTCGAGCGAGAGCCCGACCCAGGCCTGGCATCCGGCCTCCACCACCAAGATGATGACGCTCTATCTCGCGCTCAAGGCGGTGCGCGAGGGCAAGCTCGGGCTCGAGACCGCGATCCCCGCCTCGAAGCGCGCCGCCAGTCAGCCGCGCGTCAAGGTCTACATCAAGGCCGGCCAGGAGATTACGCTCGACAACGCCATGCGCATCATGATGGTGAAGTCGGCCAACGACATCGCCTATGTCATCGCCGAGGGCGTCGCCGGCGATGTCGAGACCTTCGTCTCGATGATGAACGCCGAGGCGCAGCGGCTCGGCATGCGCGACAGCCATTTCGTCAATCCGAACGGCTGGCACCATCCCGACCAGCAGACCAGCGCCCGCGACCTCGCCGTGCTTGCCATGGCGCTGATGAACGAGTTCAGCCAGTACTCCGACTACTGGAACACCGGTGCTGTTCAGCTCGGCAAGCAGGTGCTCAACAACACCAATGGTCTCGTCGGCCGCTATTACGGCATCAGCGGCATGAAGACCGGTTTCGTCTGCGCCTCCGGCTTCAACGTCGTCTCGACCGCGACGCGCAACGGCCGCACCCTGATCGCCGTGGTCCTGGGCGCGACCTCAGGCGCGGAGCGCACCGTCAAGGCCGCGCAATTGCTCGATGACGGCTTTGGCAAATGGGGCGGCTTCGGCGGCAGCATCTCCAGCATGTCCTCCGGCAATGGCGGGCGCGCCTACAGCATCTGCGACAGCGTCCGCCGCGGCGGCCACGCGCTCGGCGACGATGCCGAGACGGCCGGACCGATCAGCTTCACCAGCAGCAACTTCAGCCTCGGCGGCAATGCCGAAGGCACCTCGGACCGCTTCGCCGTGGCCGTGCCCCAGGGCGGCGCTTCCGGCTCGGTGCTGGCCCGCTCGCCCTCCGGCCGCATCACGCTCGGTCCGCGCGTCAAGTTCGATCCCGTCCAGGTCTCCTTCGGGCGCTCGCCCGGCTCGGCCTCGGCGCCGCTCGCCGCCAATGCGGTGGGCAGGCCCGACACCCAGGTCGCGCGCGAGACGATCAAGCCCGGCGCGCCGGTCGCGGCCGGGCTCGTCGCCGGCAGCCGCACCTTCTCCGGCAATGGCGCGATCCCGCCCTCCTCCTCCGCTTTTGCGCCGGTCGCGCCGACGCCGGAGGAGCGCCCAGCCGCCGCAGCGCTCGGCTCCGGCCCAATGCGCCTGCAGGGCGCGATCCAGCCCGGCGCAGCCACGCCCGCGAGCCTGCGCCCCGGTGCCGCGGCCGGCATCAAGGCGGCGAACAAGCCTGCCGCCAAGCCGCTGCTGACCAAACCGACTTCGGACAAAGCAGCTCCGGCCAAGGCCAAGCCGAGCCAGGCGCAGGCCAAGCCGCTCGCCAAGCCACCGGTCCGGCCGGGCGCGAAGCCCGCCGCCAAGCCTGACGCCAACAAGCCCGACGCCTGATCCTAGCGCGCAGGTGCAAGAGGGCAGCGCCTCGTCGGCCCAGCATGGCCTTGCGCTGGCGCTCGCCTCCGCCGCCGCCTTCGGCACCAACATCGTCAGCGCCCAGCTCGCCGGCCATGCCGGGCTGAGCGGACCGCTCATCGTCTTCTATCGCGTCTTCCTGATGCTGGCGCTCGTCGTCGGTGCGACATTCGTCTGGCGCGCCAGCCTCGCCGTGCCGCGTCATCGCTGGCCGGCGCTGGCCCTCTTCGGCATCAGCACGGCGCTCACGGCCTGCGCCTATCTTTCCTCGGTCGCCTTTCTGCCGATCACGGTAGCGGCCGTGGTCTTCTACACCTTTCCCATCCTGATCGTGCTCACCGAGCCGCTCTTCACCCCGGCCCGCTTCAGCCTTGACCGGGTTGCGATCGCGCTCGTCGCCTTCCTCGGCGTCGCCATGGTGGTCGGACCCGACTGGCAAGGGCTCGACCCGCGTGGCCTCGCGCTCGCGCTCGCCGCGAGCGTGCTGGCCGCAGTGCAGTTCTTCTCCGCGGCACGCTGCGGCGACACCGGAACCTTGCCGAAGCTGTTCTGGTCGCATCTCGTCATCCTGCCGGTGACACTGGCGATCCTTGTCCTCACCGGCCTGTTCCAGCCGCCCTCGGCGCTGGCGCTCGCGCCGATCGCGGTCGCGATCACGATCGGCGGCTATCTGATCGGCTTCCTGCTCCAGGTGCTGGCGCTGGCGCGCGTCGCGCCCGGCCCTGCCGCCCTCGCCTTCTGCGCCGAGCCGGTCTTCGCCGTCGCGATCGCCGCCGTCTTCCTCGGCGAGCGCGTCGGCTCGCTGCAATATGCCGGCGGCGCCCTTGTCGTCGCCGCGATCATCGCCAATGTAATACTGGAACAAAAGCGAGCCCGCCGGCTGCCGGTGGTGGCTGCGCCAGGAACCTGAAGCGTATGTCCGACCGCCCCACACCGATTCCGTTGACGCTGCTGACCGGGTTCCTCGGCGCCGGCAAGACCACCCTGCTCAACCGTCTGCTCAAGGATCGGGCGCTCGCCGACACCGTGGTGCTGGTCAACGAGTTCGGCGAGATCGGCCTCGACCACCTCTTCGTCGAAGGCATCGAGGACGGCATGATCCTGCTCGCCTCGGGCTGCCTGTGCTGCACCATCCGCGACGACCTGATCGTCACGCTGGAGGATCTGCTGCGCCGGCTCGACAATGGCCGCGTCGCGCCTTTCCGGCGGTTGGTGATCGAGACCACCGGCCTCGCCGACCCGGCCCCGGTCCTCAACGTGCTGATCAACCACCCCTATCTCGCGATGCGTTTCAGGCTCGACGGCGTCGTCACGCTGGTCGACGCGGTCAACGGCATGGCGACCCTCGATGCCCATCCCGAAGCGCTCCGGCAGGTCGTTGCCGCCGACCGGCTGGTGCTGACCAAGGCCGATATCGCGCCCGATCCGCAGGCCGTCGCGGCGCTGCGCCGGCGGCTCGGCGAGCTCAATCCCGGCATTGCCATCCTCTCTCCCGATGCCCCGGCTGAAGCGCTCATTGGTGCCGGCCTCTACGACATAGCCGAGCGCCCGGACGAGTTGCGTCGCTGGCTCGCCGCGGAAGCTCTAGGGGGTCATGATCACGATCACGACCATCACCATGATCATGGCGAGGCCCATGGCCATCACGGCAGCCACAACCACCGCCACGACGTCAATCGCCACGACGCCAGCATCCGCGCCTTCACGCTGACCGCAGAGACGCCGATCCGCGAGGCGACCTTCGACCTGTTCTGGACCCTGCTGCGCTCGACCCATGGCGCCAAGCTGCTGCGCCTGAAGGGACTGGTCGCGCTCGCCGAGCATCCCGAGGGACCGCTATTGGTCCATGCCGTCCAGCAGATCCTGCATCCGCCGGTGCTGCTGCCGGCCTGGCCTGATACCGACCGGCGCTCCCGCCTCGTCCTGATCGTCAAGGATCTGGAGGAGGAGACCGTTGCCCGGCTCTGGTCGGCCTTCCTCGGCCGGCCCGCACCTGCCCAGGCCGAAGCTCACCACCATCACGCCTGACCGGCCTGCCCCGCCCGGCCCGTTTCTTGGTTCGTAGTGCGCAGACCCCTGCGCCGTCCCGCGCCCGCGTGCCGATCCGGCACGAAAGCGCGCCGAAGCGGGGCGAGCCGCGAAAGGGCTGCGCCATGCCGAACCTTGTCGCCCCTGCAATGCCAGTACGTCCGGCGGCGCCCGAGCGCCCCCGCGTTGTCGAACCTGCGGAGGGAAGCGCACTCCGGCTCGAACGCCGCTCGCTCGCCGCCTGCGCCGCCATCGAAACCGAATGGCGCGACCTCGCCGCCCGCGCCATCGAGGCAAATCCTTTCTTCGAGCCCGATTTCGCCCTACCCGCCGCCCAGCATCTCGTCGATTTCCGCGACGCGCCCGTGCTGTTGGTCTGGAGCGGCGCGACCGCATCGCAGCGCCTGCTCGGCTTCGTCCCGGCCCGTCTCCAGCGCCGCCTGCTCGGCCATGACGAGCTGACCGGCTTGAGCAATCCCCGCCTCGGCATCGCTACGCCGCTGATCGACCAGGATCAGGCGGAGCGCGTCATCGCCGCCCTCCTCCACGCCCCCAGTCGCTGGGGACTCGCCAAGACGCAGAACCTCCAGCTGCACCGCCTCGATCTCGATGGCCCGTTCCTGCACAGCGTATTGCAGGTTGCCCAGCACAGCGGCCATGCAGCCTCGCTCGAACCGGCGCCGGAACTGCCGGCCTGCATGGGCGCGCCGGATCTCACCGCCCTGCGCCATGGCCTGTTGCGCCACGGCAAGCTCAGCTTCGCCGAATCCAGTTCGCGCCAGGAGCTGCGCGACATGGTCGAGTTGCATCTGGCGCTCGAAGCTTCGGGCTCGCTGGCGCGCGCCGGCGCCGCCGCGCTTCAGGACGTCCGCGAGAGCGCTTTCCTGCGCGCCATGACCCGCAATCTCGCCGGCTCGCATCGCTGCCGGGTCGGTTTGCTCAACCTCGACGACAAGCCGGTCGCCGGCGCGATCCTGATCGGCAAAGGCCCACGCCTCTGGCTCTATTCCGGCGTCGAGGATGATCGCTTCATCAGCTTCGCACCGCTGGCGCAGCTCGTCGCCTGGCTCGGCCGGCGCGGTCGCCAGCGCGAGATCGTCGGCGATGTTCCCGGCCCGCACGCCGTCACGGCGCCGCTGCGGCTCGGCGACATCCGGCTTTCCGTCACGACGGCAGCGTCCCGCCGCGCACCGATCGTCATCCGGCGTCGCGCAGCAGCCGCCTGATAATCTTGCCGGTGGTGGTCATCGGCAATTCGCTGCGGAATTCGATCTCGCGCGGATACTCGTGGGCCGCCAGCCGCTCGCGCACGAAGCCCTGGATCTCCTTGATGAGCTGCGGCGAGGCCTCATAGCCGGACTTCGGCACGATGAAAGCCTTGACGATCTCGGTGCGCAGCACGTCGGGCTTGCCGACCACGGCCGCCAGAGCCACCGCCGGATGGCGCAGCAGGCAATCCTCGATCTCGCTTGGCCCGATCCGGTAACCGGACGAAGTGATCACGTCGTCGTCGCGACCGACGAAGCGGATGTAGCCGTCTGCGTCCTGCGAGCCCTGATCGCCCGTCGTCATCCAGTCGCCGATGAACTTGGCCTCGGTCGCCTCGGGCCTGCGCCAGTAATGCAGGAACATCACCGGGTCGGGCCGGCGCACCGCGATCTGCCCTTCCTCCTCCGGCTCGCAAAGGCTGCCATCCGGCCGGATCACCGCGACCTCATGGCCCGGCACCGCCTTGCCGATGAAGCCGGGCTTGACCACGCCGATCGCGGCGCAGGAGGCAAGGACGAGATTGCACTCGGTCTGGCCATAGAACTCGTTGATGGTCAGGCCGAGTTTTTCGCGGCCCCAGGCGAGAGTCTCGGCACCGAGCGACTCGCCACCCGAAGCAACCGTGCGCAGTTTGAGATCATAGCGCCCACGCGGGTTCTCCACCGCCCGCAGCATGCGCAGCGCCGTCGGCGGGATGAAACAATTGCGCACCCCGAGATCGGCCATCAGCCGGAACGCCTCGTCGGGGTCGAACTTCGCCGCCGGCCGCGCCACGATCGGGATGCCGTGATGCAGCGCCGGCAGGAGGTTGTTGAGCAGGCCGCCAGCCCAGGCCCAGTCGGCCGGCGTCCAGAGCAGGTCGCCCGGCTGCGGCAGGAATTCATGCGGCATTTCCACGCCGGGCAGATGGCCGAGCATGACCCGATGGCCATGCAGCGCGCCCTTGGCGTTGCCAGTCGTGCCGGAGGTGTAGATCATCAGCGCCGGATCGTCCGGGCCGCTGTCGGCGGGCGAAAACTCCTCGCTTTCGGCTTCCAGTGCGCGAGCAAACCCCTCAGCTCGCCCATCCGCCCCGTCGACCGAAATCACCAGTTCGAGCTCCGGCAGCGGTTCGGCGATCTGGCCGAGCTTAGCGAGCCCGGCGTCGTTGGTGATCAACGCCTTCGCCGCACTGTCCTGGAGCCGATAGGATAGTGCATCGGCGCCGAACAGCGCTGCCAGCGGCACCGCGATGGCACCGAGCTTATAGGCCGCCATATGGGCGACCGGCACATGCCGCCCCTGCGGAAGCAGGATCGCGACGCGGTCGCCCTCCCCGACGCCGCGCCGACGCAGCGCATTGGCCAGCCGGTTCGATTGCGCTCGCAATTCGCCATAGCTGACCGGCACGACCGACCAGTCGGGCTGCATTTCGAGGATCGCGACCTTTCCGGGCTCGGCTACGGCCCAGCGGTCACAGCAATCGACGCCGATATTGTAACGCTCCGGAATCCGCCAGCGGAAGGCAGCGCGGAGGCGCTCATAGTCGCGGATATCGGGAAGCATGCGGCAAGCCCTTGCTCAGAGGCTGTTTGCCCTCCTGAGCCCTCATCCTGAGGAGCGATCGTAGATCGCGTCTCGAAGGATGCTCCAGGAGGCTCCGGAACCAACTGGGGCATCCTTCGAGACGCCGCTGCGCGGCTCCTCAGGATGAGGGCTATGGGAGGTCAAACGTGCTCCGTCTCTAAAGGGCGCGCACGATATGCGAAGAGCCAACGCACTGTCACCTTGGCCTAAAGTAAACCGGCGGCCGTTCAGAACGCCCGTTCGGCCTCGGCCGGCAGGAAGCCTTCGGCGAAGGCATTGCCGGCCTTCGCCTTGTCCTTGAACGGGAAGGTCAGCGCGATCTGATCGAGGCCCTTCTGCCAACGGACCTTGTCGATGCCACCGAAGCCATTCGCCTTGACGGCCGGCGTCATCACATACTGATCGAGCGCCATCTTGAGGCGCTGCGACTCGATCTCGGCGCGCGCGCCCTCGTTGCGCTGGAGCACGGCGGCGATCGCCGCATCGGGCTCTGCAACGACGTCCCTGACGCTGCGCGTGATCGCCCGCAGCAGGCCACGCACCGCCTGCGGCTTCTCCGCCAGCAGCCTCGGCGAGACGATCACCGCGTTGCCGTAGAGCTCGACGCCATGATCGGCCATCAGCAGGGTGACGATGTCATCGGCCGGCACGCCGCGCGCCTTCATGTTGACGACAGAGGTGTGGGCGAAGCCGAAGATCGCATCAACCTCGCCGGAAGCCAGCATCGGCTCGCGGACCGGAAAGCCGATGTTCTCGAGCTTGATCTTGGCATCGTCGATGCCGTTGACCTTCTTGAAGACAGGCCATTGCGCGAAGGCTCCGTCGGCCGCCGGCGCGCCGAGCTTCTTGCCTTCCAGGCTCTTGGGATCGCTCGTGATGCCGCGGCTCTTGCGCCCGACGATCGCGAAGGGTGGGCGGTCATAGACCATCATCACCGCCTTGAGATCGACGGCCGGATTCTCGTCGCGGAAGCGGATCAACGAGTTCACATCGCCGAAGCCGGCGTCGTAGCCACCGGTCACGACCCGCGGAATGGCTTCACGCGAGCCTGTACCAGGCTCGATCGTGACGAAGAGCCCCTCGTCGCCAAAATAGCCCTTCTCCAGCGCGATGAGGAACAGCGCCGCCGGCCCCTCGAAACGCCAGTCGAGCGTGAATTTGAGCTGTGTTGCGGCTGCGGCGGCCTCGGAAAACCCTGCCGACGCAGCCAGCGCGCCTCCGGCGAGAACGCGCCCGAAGCCGCGCCGCGACAACGGCACGTGAAACGGGAGGATCGCAGCGGACATGTCAGGCTCCGGAATAACGGCGGCCGATAAAGCGGGATGCGAAAACGTGGGAACCGGTTTCTCGCGTCGATCCCGCTCTAAACTCTTAGAACCGATCACATTTATGATTTTGGATCGGTTCGATCCAAAATCACGTGATCTAAGGGCGGCAGCAACTCACGGACTCCGTTCCAGCAAACATCGTGCCGGAGAAGCATTCGCCTAGAGGACCCAACTAGCCGGAAGGTCAAGCGGCAACAGGGCGAGAACACGGCGAAATCGCGGAAATGGTTACGTTTTTCTGCGGCAGCGCCAACTCGGTTACAGTGGCAGCGCCCCGTCGGTCTTGACCTCCTCCATCACCGCATAGGTCCGCGTCTCGCGCACCGCCGGCAGCGCCAGCAGCACCTCGCCGAGGAAGCGGCGATAGGCGTTCATGTCGGCGACACGGGTCTTGACCAGATAGTCGAAGCCACCGGCGACCATATGGCATTCCAGCACCTCCGGCGCCCGCTTCACCGCCGCGGCGAAGCGCTCGAAGGCGTCGGGCGTCGTCTTGTCGAGATAGACCTCGACGAAGACCAGGAGATGCAGGCCGAGCTTCACCGGATCGAGCGTGGCGCGGTAGCCGGTGATGAAGCCTTCGCGCGCCAGCCGCTTCAGCCGTTCGCCCGTCGCGGTCGGCGACAGCCCGACCTTTTCCGCCAGCTCGACACCGGCAGCGCGACCATCATTCTGGAGCAAGGCGAGCAGGCGCCGGTCGGTTCGATCGAGAACCGGATTATTCTCTGCCATCTGAATTTCCTGCAGGATTAATTGCGGCATAATTGCTGAAATCTCCATTGATATCCAGCCTGCTTGCGATGATTCTGCAGATCATCCCGCCGCCGAGATCCGGAGCTTTTTCCATGGCCGCCCCCGCCCCGCGACCTGCCGCCAGCACCGCGCCCGTCTTCCATGCTCCCTATGCCGAGGACGATGCCGCGATCGCCGGTCGCCTGCTCTCCGGCGGCCGGCGCGACCCGGCGGCCAAGGCTCGGATCGACGCGCGGGCGACCTCGCTGGTCGACGCGATCCGCACTCGCAAGATCGGCTTGGGCGGCATCGAGGAACTGCTGCGCGAATACTCGCTCTCGACCAAGGAGGGCCTCGCGCTGATGGTGCTGGCCGAGGCGCTGCTGCGCGTGCCCGACGCCGCCACTGCCGACCGGCTGATCGAGGACAAGCTCGGCCAGGGCGACTTCGCCCATCACGAATCCAAATCCGATGCCTTCCTGATTTCGGCCTCGTCCTGGGCGCTCGGCATCACCGCCCGCATCATCCAGCCGGGCGAGACGCCGACCAGCATCATCGGCAGCCTCTCCAAGCGCCTCGGCGTGCCTGCCGTCCGCACCGCGACGCGCCAGGCGATGCGCGTCATGGGCAACCATTTCGTCCTCGGCCAGACGATCGAGGAGGCGCTGAAGCGCGCCCGCTCCGGCTCGGGCAAGCTCTACCGCTACTCCTTCGACATGCTCGGCGAAGGCGCCCGCACCCAAGCCGACGCCGACCGCTATTATGCCTCCTACGCCGACGCGATCGACGCCATCGGCCGCTCGGCCGGCAATGACAGGCTGCCGAACCGGCCCGGCATCTCGGTCAAGCTCTCGGCCCTGCACCCGCGCTATGAGGCAACCAATCGCGAGCGCGTGCTGGCCGAGCTGACGCCGAAGGTGATCGAGCTCGCCCGCCAGGCCAAAAAATACGACCTCAACTTCACCGTCGACGCCGAGGAGGCCGATCGGCTCGAGCTCTCGCTCGACGTCATCGCCGCTGTCATGGCCGACGCTTCGCTCGCCGGCTGGGACGGTTTCGGCCTCGCCATCCAGGCCTATCAAAAGCGCGCCAGCGCAGTGATCGACCACATCGCCGCCCTCGCCGAAACCTACGACCGCCGCCTGATGGTCCGGCTGGTCAAGGGCGCCTATTGGGACACCGAATTGAAGCGCGCCCAGGAGCGCGGCCTGCCCGATTATCCGGTCTTCACCCGCAAGGCGATGACCGACCTGAACTACGAGGCCTGCGCCAAGCAGCTCCTGGCCCTGCGCCCGCGCATCATTCCCCAGTTCGCCACCCATAACGCGCTGACCGTCGCCACCGTCGCCGAGATGGCCGGCGATACCCAGAACTTCGAGTTCCAGCGCCTGCACGGCATGGGCGAGGCGCTCTATGAGCGCCTGCTGCAGGAGGATTCCGGTTTCGCCTGCCGCACCTACGCGCCGGTCGGCGGCCATCAGGACCTGCTCGCCTATCTCGTCCGCCGCCTGCTCGAGAACGGCGCCAACTCCTCCTTCGTCTCGGTCTCCGGCGATCCGGACGTGCCGGTCGCCCAGCTCTTGGTGCCGCCGGCCGACCTGATCGGCTCAGCCAGCGCGGCGCGCCATCGCCGCATCCCGCTGCCGGCCGAGCTCTTCGGACCGTCCCGCCGCAACTCCGCCGGCGTCGAGCTTGGCGATGCGGAAAGCCTTTCGACCCTGCTCGCCGAGGTCCACGCCGCCGCAGCCAAGCCGGTGCCCGACGCCGTGCCGCTGATCGACGGCAAGCCCGGCTCCGGCAGCGCCCGCGACGTGCTCTCGCCGATCGACGGCAAGCCGGTCGGCCGCGTCACCGAAGGCGATGCCGCCAGCGCCGAGAGGGCGATGGCCGCCGCCAGGGCCGGCTTCCATGCCTGGAACGCGACGCCCGCCCGCAACCGCGCCGCTTGCCTGCGCCAGGCCGCCGACCTGATGGAAGCGCGCCGCGGGCCGATCCTCGCTTTGCTCCAGTCCGAGGCCGGCAAGACGCTCGACGACGCCATCGCGGAACTGCGCGAAGCCGTCGACTTCCTGCGCTATTACGCTGCGGAGGCTGAAGGCCGGTTCGCCGTGCCGACCGCCCTTCCCGGCCCGACCGGCGAGGACAACCGGCTGATCCTGCGTGGCCGCGGCCCCTTCGTCTGCATCGCGCCCTGGAACTTCCCGCTCGCGATCTTCGTCGGCCAGGTCGCCGCCGCGCTCGTCGCCGGCAACAGCGTCGTCGCCAAGCCGGCCCCGCAGACCCCGCTGATCGCCGGGCTCGCCGTGCGCCTCCTCCACGAGGCCGGCATCCCCAAGACCGCGCTGCACTTCGCCCCCGGCGACGGCAAGCTCGGCGCGGCGCTCGTCGCGCACAGGCACGTCGCCGGCGTCGCCTTCACCGGCTCGACCGCGACGGCGCGCGCCATCAACCGCGCGCTCGCCAACAAGGACGGCCCGATCGTCCCGCTGATCGCCGAGACCGGCGGCCTCAACGCCATGATCGTCGACGCGACCGCGCTGGCCGAGCAGGTCGCCGACGACGTCGTCCTCTCCGCCTTCCGCTCGGCCGGCCAGCGCTGCTCGGCGCTGCGCCTGCTCGTCGTGCAGGAGGACGTCGCCGACAAGATGGTCGAGATGATCGAGGGCGCCGCCCGCGAGCTCACCCTCGGCGATCCCCGCCAAATCGAGACCCATGTCGGCCCGGTGATCGACGCCGCCGCAAAGGAGCGGCTCGATAACCACATCACCGCGATGCGCGCGGCCGGCCGGGTCACGTTCGCCGGCGAGATCCCGTCGCTGCCCGGCACCTTCGTCGCCCCGCACATCATCCGGCTCGACAAGGTCGCCGACCTCACCGCCGAGCATTTCGGCCCGGTGCTGCATGTCGTGCGCTGGAAGGCGGGCCAGCTCGACAAGATCCTCGCCGAGATCGAGGCGACCGGCTACGGCCTGACCTTCGGCCTGCATTCGCGCATCGAGACGACGGTCGAGCTGGTCATCGACCGGCTCTCGACCGGCAACATCTATGTCAACCGCAACATGATCGGCGCGGTCGTCGGCGTGCAGCCCTTCGGCGGCCACGGCCTGTCGGGCACCGGCCCCAAGGCCGGCGGCCCGAACTATCTTCCCCGCTTCGCCACCGAGCAGACGGTGACGATCAACACCGCGGCGGCCGGCGGCAATGCGAGCCTGATCGCGATGGGGGAGTGAGAGGCAACGCCCTGCTCCAGCCCGGCGCGGGAGCCCTCCCCCCTTGTGGGGGAGGGTTGGGAGGGGGGTGATGCAGCGCTCCGAGCTTCATCGCAGGCCTCATCGCTAAAGCAGGACGTTTCCCCTCACGGCTGACTTACCCCCCTCTCCAGCTCTCCCCCACAAGGGGGGAGAGGGCGCGTCGCGCTCATTCAACTCGCCTTCGCCACCGCCTGCCGCAGCCGCGCGATCGCCTCCTCGGCGCCGGCCTTGACCTGGATGTCCAGCGAGCCGGAATCCTGCTCGATGCGGGCGATCAGCGCCTCGACGCTGAGCACCTCGCCGGCGGCGACGAGTTTCAGCACCGCATTCGACAGCACGTTCGGCCAGAAGGCCGCGCCGCCCTTGGCCAGTCCCTTGGCCTTGCGGCCCTCGAATTCCTTGGCGAGCTGTTCGGGGGTCTTCTTGGCCATGGCAGGGTTTTTCCGTGAATCGCTGTTGGCAACGAGTTTAGCGCAACCAGCTCTGAAAAGTGCGGGGAACCCTCTCCTGTAAGGAGAGGGCAGGGTGAGGTGTGGGGGATCAGACCAATTCCGCGAGCGCTGACCGCGCAGTCGCGTTCAGGCCAACGTTTCCGCTCCGAACACCTCACCCCTGCCCCTCTCCTTACAGGAGAGGGGTTCCTCGCGTCTCGCCCGCCTATCTCTCGCCCCGCATCCCCGGAATCGCCTCGAGCTGCGCCTTGTGCTGTGCGATCCGCCGCTCCGCCTCGTGCCAGGCTGCATCGGCGGAGAGGCCGGCGAGGCGCAGGCCCAGCGCCTCCTTGAAGGTCGCGCGCTCCTCGTTGCTGAAGCAGGTCCGAAGGAAGGTGTGAGCGCAATGCTCGCCACCCGGCCCGATGCAGGCCTGCGCCCGCCGGCATTCCGGCAGGGTGCAGAGATAGCGCCAGCATTCCAGTTTTGTCGCCACGCTACGCAACAGGATCGGCCGCTCGCGCTCATAGCGCTCGAACTCCTCGCGGGTCGCGCCGCGGTGGTCGGGATTGCGGGGCATGGGGGGCTCCTTTCCGATTAGCCTCCTTCTCCCCTCGGGGGAGAAGGTCCGGCAGGGGATGAGGGCGGTTCGACTGGGTGGAGACGCGGCGCTGCCCTCATCCGTCAGCGCTGCGCGCTGCCACCTTCTCCCCCGAGGGGAGAAGGAAGACGCGCCCAAGCATCATCCCCGCCCGCAGGCTGATCCCGCGGGCGTTGTCGCAATGAGGGGCAGCGGAGCGCCGCGAGGCGCGTTTGGTATTCCGCTTCCATTGAGCCAGGAAGCGGCGCGGAAGGATTGAGCCACCCTCCGCACGCCCCGTGGCGCTCCGCCATCGGCGATTTTAAAGCTCCGGGCCGCGCTTCCTTCGGACGCACCACCGATCCCGCCCGCCGCCTTCGCCAGTGTCCCTCATCGGGTCGTCGCGTCGGCGGCCGGGCGGTTGGTCATCGAGGGTAAGTCCAGCTAGCGAGCTCCTCGCGCAGGGGCCGTAGTACCCCCAGGTCGGTTCCCGAAGCCTCCCGGGAGCGAGGCGCAACCCTCACCCGCAGGCGCCGCATCCACCCCGCCAAACGACATGCCTCCGGATGGCCGCCCCTCGGGGATGGGATGCAAGGGAGTATACGGGAGGTTGGGAGGGCGGGGATAAGGTTGCGGTCTATCCCCGCGGAGCGCGGGAACCGCGACCTGAACCCCTCTCCCGGATGGGAGAGGGGCAGGGGTGAGGGACCGCCGCTAATTACTGAAACGCCACGCCGCCGCAGCGCCTTCTGCGGATAAGGCAGGCCCTCATCCCTGCCCTTCTCCCACACGGGAGAAGGGTTCCCCGCGCTCTACCTAAATCCGCAGCGCCGTCCTGATTGCCGCCACCACCGCATCGCGATCGTCGAGCACCTGCCGATTGGCGAAACGCAGCACGGTGAAGCCCTGCCGCTCGATCTCTTGCGTCCGCGCCGCATCGTAATCCTGCTCGTGATCATGCTGGATGCCATCCAGCTCGACGATCAGCCGGCGTTCGATGCAGATGAAGTCGACGGTATAGCCGAGCAGCGGCACCTGCCGCCGGAACCGGAGACCGTCGAGCCGGCGATCGCGCAGCAGCTCCCAAGCGACCTCCTCGGCCGGCGTCGCGCGTCGGCGCAACCTGCGGGCGAAGCTGCGTTGCTCGGTGGTCATCGGGCGAGGATGCATCGGGAAGCGCCGGAATCGCAACGGCCCCCTTCTCCCCGACGAAAAGTAGGCGCGGGGAACCCTTCTCCCGTGTGGGAGAAGGGCAGGGATGAGGGCCTGTCCTCTCCGCAGAAGGCGCAACGGCGCCGTAGCGGTCCAATTATCAGCGACGGGCCCTCACCCCTGCCCTTCTCCCATCCGGGAGAGGGGTTCTGCGTCGCGGCTCCCGAAGCCTCCCGGGAGCGAGGCGCAACCCTCGCCCGCAGGGGCCGGATACATTCGCGCCAACCACGCTCAGTGCCCAGAAAACAGGGCGGCGGCCGCAACGACATATGAAAATGCAATGAGAAGATAGGCAATCTGAAGAAACGTCACCACGACCTCCGTTAAGTTCGCGGCCGTCTATATATCCCATATTCGACGGAAACCTCTGGCAATCGCTGCCAAGATCCTGGCTAAATCAGCCAAGCAGGAATCTGAGACAGCGCTCGCTCGAAAACGCGTCACCGTCGTGGTCGGGCTTGTCCCGACCATCCACGTCTTGCGACGCCGATGCCAAGCGATCGGCTATCGAATGCCGAACACCCCGTCGAACCGCCGCAAAGACGTGGATGGTCGCCACAAGGGCGACCATGACGAGAGAGGCATTAGAACCTCGCCCCCTGCCTTCTCCCGGATGGGAGAAGGTGGCGCGGAGCGCCGGATGAGGGCCTGCCCTTGCCGCAGAAGACGCAACGGCTCCGTTGCGTTCAGATGATCAGCGGCGGGCCCTCACCCCTACCTCTCTCCCATCCGGGAGAGGGGTTCCCGCGCTCTTCGCCGCAGGGGTTCGCCTGGTACAAATGGCATGACGAGATCGAGGCCGCGATCCAGCGCGAGAGGCCATGAGGCGCAAGAACCGCAACGGCCTTCCCTTCTCCCGGATGGGAGAAGGTGGCGCGGAGCGCCGGATGAAGGCCTGCCCTTGCCGCAGAAGGTCGCAACGGCTCCGTTGCGTTCAGATGATCAGCGGCGGTCCCTCACCCCTACCCCTCTCCCATCCGGGAGAGGGGTTCCCCCGCGCTCTTCGCCGCAGGGGTTCGCCTGGTACGAATGGCATGACGAGATCGAGGCCGCGATCCAGCGCGAGAGGCCATGAGGCGCAAGAACCGCAACGGCCTTCCCTTCTCCCGGATGGGAGAAGGTGGCGCGGAGCGCCGGATGAGGGCCTGCCCTTGCCGCAGAAGGCCGCAACGGCTCCGTTGCGTTCAGATGATCAGCGGCGGTCCCTCACCCGTGCCCCTCTCCCATCCGGGAGAGGGGTTCCCCGCGCTCTTCGCCACAGGAGTTCGCCTGGTACGAATGGCATGACGAGATCGAGGCCGCGATCCAGGCCGCTAGGCGCAAGAACCGCAACGGCCTCCCTTCTCCCGGATGGGAGAAGGTGGCGCGGAGCGCCGGATGAGGGCCTGCGCTTGCCGCGGAAGACGCAACGGCTCCGTTGCATTCAGATAATCGGCGGCAGCCCCTCACCCCTGCCCCTCTCCCATCCGGGAGAGGGGTTCCCCGCGCCTCTTCGCTGCAGGGGTTCGCCTGGTACGAATGGCATGACGAGATCGATGAGGCTCTGGAACCTCGACCTTCCCTTCTCCCGGATGGGAGAAGGTGGCGCGGAGCGCCGGATGAGGGCCTGCCCTTCCCGCAGAAGGTCGCAGCGGCGCCGTTGCGTTCAGATAATCAGCGGCGGGCCCTCACCCCTGCCCCTCTCCCATCCGGGAGAGGGGTTCCCGCGCTGTCTCTCCCATCGCGATCAGGTTACCAAGCGGGTGATATTTAGAGCACGAAGCGAGCGCGGGAGTTCCTCATCTCATGTCAAACTCAGTTGTGCCTCTTGGGCCATTCGACCGCGCCACGATGAAGTATTTAGGCTGGGTGCCAAGCTGGTCCTCACTTCGATCACTTGGCCGCTCGCGCATCGTGAGCCTCACGGCCATCGCGCCCTTTCTGGGAAGCCTAATCCTGTTCAATGAGCAAGTTGTTGAACTGGTACGATTGGGAGCCGGCGCTCTCCAACTGCCTGCTGGCGACGCAGACCACTTCACGCTGACGCGATTAAAACTGACCTACCTCGGGCTTGTCGCGCTAGGTATCGGCTCGTTCTCGTTCCTTCTTGTGTGTCCGACCGAGATCAAACACTACGAGAATCTGCCCCAATATATCGAACGCGAACTGCCACTGATCTCAAACGCACGCCATCGCCTGCTTCTTGCTGAGACTGTGGAAACCTACTTTCTGGCTGCTCCACACAGCACGCCAACGGCAGCTTATCCCGAGTCCCTCTATCCGCTATTTCATTCGTTTGTGGACGAGGTAGTCAGAACCATGCGGAGCGAAACGGACACAATATGGGAAGGTCCGGATGCTCAAGAGATCATCACTATGACAGGGAACGTAAACACGGATGCCGCTGCCTACTTGTGGCACGAGGCAACCCCTCCCTATCGAGGATTTTTGACTGCATTTGAGCAAGCCTCAGCTCCCCTTAGGATTGATCTCCTTAGCCTACGATATGGAGCCGCTGATCACTCCCGTCCCTACATGCGAGCACTTGTGACGATTTGCTTTGGCCTCGGCTTCGTTGCCCTAAGCATACCGACAATCCAGACATTCGCGCTCATTGCCGGACCGCCTATAAAAGCACTGTTCACGTGATGCATTTACCTGTTGCCACTTGATCGTTCGCTCGTCGCCAACTCGTCTCCCTTGACTCCCCCCGCCCCGCCATCCTACGCCCATCGACGGGACACGCCGCCCCAACGCGGCGCGCCCATCTGTAAGGATGGAGACATCGATGGCGAATACGATTCCGGCAGCGCGCCCGCGCGTGCCGCATTTCTCGTCCGGCCCCTGCGCCAAGCGCCCCGGCTGGAACCTCAAGGCTCTCGGTGACGCAGCGCTCGGCCGCTCGCACCGCGCCAAGGTCGGCAAGGACAAGCTCAAGCTCGCGATCGACCTGACCCGCGAGGTGCTGCAGGTCCCGGCCGATTACCGTATCGGCATCGTGCCGGCCTCCGACACCGGCGCCGTCGAGATGGCGATGTGGAGCATGTTGGGCGCCCGCGGCGTCGACATGGTCGCCTGGGAGAGCTTCGGTGAGGGCTGGGTCACCGACGTCGCCAAGCAGCTCAAGCTCGCGGATGTGCGCACCTTCACCGCCCCCTATGGCGAGCTGCCGAACCTGAAGAAGGTCGACACCAGGAATCGCGACGTCGTCTTCACCTGGAACGGCACGACCTCGGGCGTGCGCGTCGTCGACGCCAGCTGGATCGCCGATGACCGCGAGGGGCTGACGATCTGCGACGCGACCTCGGCCGCCTTCGCCCAGAAGCTCGACTGGCCAAAGCTCGATGTCGTCACCTTCTCCTGGCAGAAGGTGCTCGGCGGCGAGGCCGCGCATGGCATGATCGTGCTCTCGCCCCGCGCTGTCGAGCGGCTGCTGACCTACAAGCCGTCCTGGCCGCTGCCAAAAATCTTCCGCATGACCTCGGGCGGCAAGCTCTCCGAGGGCATTTTTGCCGGCGAGACGATCAACACGCCGTCCATGCTCGCGGTCGAGGATTATCTCGATGCGCTGAACTGGGCCAAGAAGGTCGGCGGGCTCGACGGCCTGGTGAAGCGCGCCGACGGCAACGCCCGCGTCATCGCCAAGTTCGTGCGCGAGAACGATTGGATCGACTTCCTCGCGGTCAAGCCGAAGACGCGCTCGAACACCTCGGTGTGCCTGAAGTTCACCGATCCCTCGGTGACGGCGCTGCCGGCCGACGCGCAGGCGGCTTTCGCCAAGCAGGTCGTCTCGATCATCGAGAAGGCCGGCGCCGGCTACGATCTCGGCCATTACCGCGACGCGCCTCCCGGCCTGCGCATCTGGTGCGGCGCGACCGTGCAGAGCCGCGACCTCAAGGCGCTGCTGCCCTGGATCACCTACGCCTTCAACGAGGCGAAGGCTGGCCTGGGCAAGAAGGCGGCGTAGAGCCTCGACCTGCTCCCTCTCCCCTCGGGGGAGAGGGTTGGGGTGAGGGCAGCGCGACGCTTGTCGTGAGCTCTCGCCCTGCCGGCCCTCATCCGTCTCGGCTTCGCCGAGCCACCTTCTCCCCCGAGGGGAGAAGGATACGCGCCTTTCCTCATTCTCGCGCCGAAACGCTCCTCGTGTAGCGCGGCGCTGCCGGAGCCATCCCAATGACAAAACCTCGCGTCCTGATTTCCGACGCCCTCTCCCCCGCCGCCGTGCAGATCTTCAAGGATCGCGGCATCGACGTGACCTTCGATCCGGCCCTCGGCAAGGACAAGGACAAGCTCGCCGCCATCATCGGCGACTATGACGGCCTCGCCATCCGCTCGGCCACCAAGGTCACCGCCAAGCTGCTCGAGGCCGCCAAGAACCTGAAGGTGATCGGCCGCGCCGGCATCGGTGTCGACAATGTCGAGATCCCGGCTGCGACCTCGCGCGGCGTGATCGTGATGAACACGCCCTTCGGCAACTCGATCACCACCGCCGAGCACGCCATCGCCATGATGTTCGCGCTCGCCCGGCAGATCCCGTCTGCAGATCTCTCCACCCAAGCGGGAAAATGGGAGAAGAACCGCTTCATGGGCGTCGAGATCACGGCCAAGACGCTCGGCCTGATCGGCTGCGGCAATATCGGCTCGATCGTCGCCGAGCGCGGCATCGGCCTCAGGATGCGCGTCATCGCCTTCGACCCCTATCTCTCGCCGGAGCGGGCGGTGCAGCTCGGCGTCGAGAAGGTCGAGCTGGACGAGCTCCTGAAGCGCGCCGACTTCATCACGCTGCATGTGCCGATGACGGCGATGACCAGGAACATTCTCTCGGCCGAGAACCTGGCGAAGACGAAGAAGGGAGTGCGCATCGTCAACTGCGCCCGCGGCGGGCTGGTCGACGAAGCCGCGCTGGCGGAGCTGATCAAGTCCGGCCATGTCGCGGGAGCTGCCTTCGACGTGTTCTCGCAGGAGCCGGCGGAGCAGAACCCGCTGTTCGGCCTCGACAATGTCGTCTGCACCCCGCATCTCGGCGCCTCGACCAATGAGGCACAGGAGAACGTCGCGCTGCAGGTCGCCGAGCAGATGAGCGATTATCTGCTGAAGGGCGCGATCACCAATGCGGTGAACTTCCCGTCGATCTCGGCCGAGGAAGCGCCGCGGATCAAGCCCTTCGTCGACCTCGCCGAAAAGCTCGGCTCCTTCCTCGGCCAGCTCACCGAGGCGCCGGTCAAGGGCATCCGCATCGAGTACGAGGGTGCGGTCGCGGCGCTCAATCTCAAGGCGATCTCGGCGGCGGCGATCACCGGCGTGCTGCGCCCCTTCCTGCCCGAGATCAACATGGTCAACTCGGCCATGGTGGCGAAGGAGAAGGGCATCGTCGTCGAGGAGCTGACCCGCGAGGTCGCCGGCAATCTCGAAAGCGTCATCCGCATCGTGGTCGAGGCCGAGGACATGCCGCGCCACGCTTCGGGCACGGTCTTCCATGACGGCAAGCCGCGCATCATCGAGATCCGCGACATCCAGGTCGACGCCGAGTTCGCGCCGCACATGCTCTATGTCCGCAATGCCGACAAGCCCGGCTTCATCGGCCAGTTCGGCTCGCTGCTGGGCGCGGCCGGCGTCAATGTCGCGACCTTCAATCTCGGCCGCGACAAGCCGGGCGGCGACGCGATCTGCTATGTCGCCGTCGACGAGGCGATCTCGGACGAGCTGCTGGCGAAGATCCACGAGATCCCGATGGTCAAGCGGGCGAGACGGCTGAAGTTCTGAGGGCCGCCCGCATCGCGCCCAAACGGCGCCGCAATCACCCTCCCCTGTGGCACCCGCCACAGGGGATTTTTCATGCCGACCCGCCTTGCCTGCGCCCTCGCCTTCACCGTCGCCGGCCTTGCCGCCTCGCCCGCCTTCGCCGACTGGGACAAGACGAAACTCGACGCCGGCATCAAGGCGATCGAGCAGAGCACCAAGGGCCGCCTCGGCGTCGGCCTGATCGATCTCAAGGACCGCAAGAGCTGGTCGCAGCGCGGGTCCGAACCCTTCCCGCTGCAGAGCGTGTTCAAGCTGCCGCTCGCGATCGGCGTGCTGCAGGCGGTCGAGGCCGGCAAGCTGAAGCTCGACCAGACCATCACCGTCACCCGCAATGATCTCTCGCTCTATCACAGCCCGCTCGCCAAGGCCTTCAAGGGCGAGCGCAACGAGTATCCGCTGCGCGAGCTCCTGACCCTCTCGACCGGTCAAAGCGACAACACCGCCGCCGACCTCCTGCTGCGCCTGATCGGCGGCCCACAGGCGCTGACCGCGTTGCTCAGGGATGGCGGCGTCAGCGGCATCTCGGTCGACCGCTATGAGCGCGTCTTCCAGCCCGAGATCCTGGGGCTGCCCGGTTATGGCTGGAACGAGACGATCGACACCGCCAAGTTCTACAAGGCGATCCAGGCCATTCCCGTAGCAGAGCGCAAGAAGCGCCTCGCGGCGACGCTGACCGACAAGCGCGATGCGGCCTCGCCCGAGGCCTCGATCGCCTTCCTCGATGGCCTCGCCAAGGGCACCTGGCTGCGCGATCCCGCCCATGCCGCGCTGCTCGACAAGATCATGCTGGACGCCAAGACCGGCCCGAACCGGATCAAGGCCGGCCTGCCGGCGGGCGCCCGCTTCGCCCACAAGACGGGCCTGGGGCCCAGCGCCGACGGGCTCAACCACGCCACCAACGATATCGGCATCGTCACCCTGCCGGACGGGCGCCGATTCGCCATCGCGGTCTATCTCGCCGGTGCGCAGGTCGGCGAGAAGGAGCGCGAGGCGGCCCACGCCGCAGTGGCGCGATTGGCGGTGGAGAGCCTGCGCTAGAGCAGGATGCGAAAAAGTGGGAACCGGTTTTTCGCAGGAATCCTGCTCTTATCATCCGGCTCGAGCGCCATTGAATTGGCCGCAGGTGCAGCAGGTATCGCCCACCCGCCATCGGTGCACGATAAAGTTGCGTTGACAAATGAAGGACAAACCCCCATTTGTAGGGCTCGATCTAGGCCGAACGAATTGGCCCGCGCTTCTGCGCACCGCTGACGACCTTCCTGCTCAAATCGAAAACATGCGCGGCAACCGCTACGCATGAACTACCACTCGCAAGAAGGAATATGATTATGGCCAGTGGCACAGTGAAATGGTTCAACGGGACCAAGGGTTTCGGCTTCATTCAGCCGGATGATGGCGGTCAGGACGTGTTCGTCCACATCAGCGCCGTTGAGCGCGCTGGCATGCGCGACCTCCGCGACGGTCAGAAGATCTCGTACGAGCTCGTCCAGGACAAGCGCTCGGGCAAGATGTCGGCCGACAACCTGCGCGCCGAGTGAGCTGACGCGCTGTCCAGCATAAGAGATCAGGGGCAGGCGACCGCGGATGTACCGGCGCCAGACCCGCTCCGCGCAGGATAGCTGAGGAAGGGTCGGGATCACCCGGCCCTTTTTTGTTTCCAAGAGCCGTTTACCCGAGAAGGGAAGTCCGAATGCAGGTTCTCGTCCGCGACAACAATGTCGAACAGGCGTTGCGCGTCCTGAAGAAGAAGATGCAGCGCGAGGGCGTGTTTCGCGAGATGAAGCGGCGTTCTGCCTATGAGAAGCCGTCTGAGAAGCGGGTCCGCGAGAAGGCCGACGCCATCCGGCGCGCCCGCAAGCTCGCCCGCAAGCAGGCACAGCGTGAGGGCCTGCTCCCCGCGCCGAAGCCGAAGCCGCGTCCGGTCCGGCCGCCGCGCCCGGCAGCAGTCGCCTCCTGATCCAGACCAGAGGAGCCGCAGCCATGGCAACCAAGGGACTCTCCGCCGAGGACGCCAAGCTTCGGGCGGAACGGAACTTCGCCAAGGTCGAGAAGCGGCGGGAAGAAGCAGAGAGCGCGCTCGAAGCCGTGCGCGCCGAGCAGCGGGCCGTCGCCGAGAAGACCGCAAGGCTGCGCGCGCTGCGGCTCGCCAAGGAGGCGGCCGACGCCGCAGCCGCGGCGCTGGCTCCACCCGAACCGGCGAAGAAGCCTCGGGTCCGGCGAGCGAAGTAGAACCTTCCAGTCGACCGCGGCAAGCCGCCAGAACAACGTCTCAGCGCGCCTCGATGCCCGCGAGACAGGCGCGTAGCGCCCGGCTTAATCACCGACGCGCCCGCCCCTTCCGTCAACTCGCGCTTTCGGCAGTCGCCGCCGGCCGGTGTCAGCGCAGCTTGCGCTCGGCGATCCAGATGCCGCCGAGCACCAGCGCCAGCGCCAGCGCGTGATAGGTCGCGAGCTGCTCGCCGAGGATCAGCACCGCGAGCAGCGGCGCGAACACCGGCACGAGATTGACGAAGACGCCGGCGCGGCCGGGGCCGATCAGCTCGATCGCCCGCATGAAGAAGAGCTGCGACAAGATCGACGGCCCGATCACGACATAGAGCAGGATCAGCCAGCCCTTCAGCGTCGGCCAAAAGGCCTTGCCGGTCGCGATCTCGACGCCGAGCAGAGGCAGCGAGACCAGGCAGGCGACGATCGCCATCGCGGTGAAGAAGATCAGCCCCGGCATCGGCGGGCGCGTGCGAATGACAACCGTATAGCCGGCATAAAACACGCAGGCGATGATCATCCAGAGATCGCCCGGCACGAAGCTGAGCTGCGAGAGGATGTGCCAGTCGCCGCGGCTCGCCGTGACCAGCACGCCGAGGATGGTGACGGCGACGCCGAGCGCCTGCAGGCCGCCGATCGGTGTGCGGAAGGCGAGGAAAGCGCTGAGCAGCACGAAGACCGGAATCGAGCCCTGCAGAATGCCGATGTTGATCGCCGTGGTCGAATAGGCGGCGATGTACATCAGCGTGTTGAAGGCGGTGAAGCCGAAGGCGCCGAGCAGCGTCACCTTGAGCCAGTTCGCCTTCAGCACAGGCCAGTGTTTGCGCAGACCCTGGCGGAACATGTACGGCATGACGGCGCAGACGAAGACCCAGCGCAGCGCGGTCAGCGTCATCGGCGCGATCTCGCCGACAGCGAGCCGGCTGGCGACGGCATTGCCGGCCCAGAGCAGGGTCGTCAGCGTCAGCAGGACATAGGCGTTGGCCCAGACGCGCTGCGGAAGGGAGGCGGCAGTCTGCAAGACGCATGATCCTCATGTCTGCGGAGCGCTTGCATAGCCTTGCCGGCCGCGCTTGTCCTATGCATGGTCCGCAAAAGCGGGCACCACTTTTGCGATAGGACCATGCTCAGTGTCTTTGATTTGGCGCGAATTCTTTTCGTTCGACCGATCCCGACCGAACGGAAAGCGCGCTGAGAGGAGGCGCAATGCAGCCCGTCGCCGCACGCAAACGTGCCGAGGAAGCCATGAACATGTTCAGCGCAAAGCCGCTCCGCGTCCTCGTCGTCGACGGCTACAAGCGCGAGCAGCGCGAGGACTATGTCCGCGACTGGGGCGCGACCCCGTCTGAAGCCTATGCCGCCGAGCTGCGCCGGATCGATCCGTCCTTAGTGACGGACATCTGCCTGCCCGCAGACGAGGGCGCCAACCTGCCCGATGGTTCCGGCCTCGCCTCCTATGACGGCATCGCCCTGACCGGCTCCTCGCTCCACATCCACAGCCCCGAGCCGGCGGTGACCCGGCAGATCGAGCTGATGCGGGCGATCTACAAGAGCGGCACGCCCTGCTTCGGCTCGTGCTGGGGCATCCAGATCGGCGCCGTCGCCGCCGGCGGGACTGTCGCGCTCAATCCCAATGGACTCGAGATCGGCTTCGCCCGCCGGATCAGCTTGACCGAAGAAGGCGCCCGGCACCCGCTGCTCGCCGGCCGGCCCGCCGCCTTCGACGCGCCGGCGATCCATTTCGACAGCATCGTCGCCCCGCCCGCCGACGCCACCATCCTCGCCTCGAACGCGATGAGCCCGATCCAGGCCGCCGAGTTCCGCCAGGACGGCGGCAGCTTCTGGGGCGTGCAGTACCACCCGGAATTCTCGCTCAGTCTCGTCGCCACGATCCTGCGGCGGCACAGTGGGATCCTGATCGAGCGCGGCTTCCGCAAGGACGAGGCCGACACAAAGGCCTGGCTCGCCGATCTCGACGCGCTCGATGCCGACCCTTCCCGCCGCGACCTCGCCTGGGCCCATGGCCTCGACGAGGAGGTGCTCGACCCCGTCAAGCGCGTGACCGAGCTCCGGAACTTCCTCGAGATGCGGGTGAAGCCGCAGGCGAGCGTCCGCGGACGGGCGTGAAGGGGGCCAGGGACGGCCTACGCACCCGGCCGCCTTTTCCCCTCCCTCACGACCACCCGGGCCGATGGGCGAGCGGCTTTCCGCTCAGCCCCACTTCATCTCGCCCTTGGCCACCTTCGCGCCGATATCGAGCGCCACACCCATGCCGAGATTGGGGAAACGGGCTTCGATCGCGGCCTTCAGCGCGGCCGCATCGCCGGCCTTGGCCAGTTCCTCTTCGAAGGCGAGCAGATAACGCTTCGTGTGCTCGATGGCCGACACATCTGTCGCCGCCGCCGCGCCGAGATGGCCCGGCACGACCACGGCCGGCTTGCGGGCCGCGATCCTGTCGAGGTTGGCGATCCAGGCGGCCCGCTCCTGCCTGGTCGGCGTGTCGGCGGTCCAGACGTGAACGCCCGAGAAGATCATGACGCCGCCGAACACCGCGTCGAGGGAAGGCACCCAGAGATAGCGGCGGTTGGCGAGGCCCTCGGCCTTGACGATCTCGATGGCCTCGCCGTCGACGCTCAGCGACGGGCCGTCGAAGGCTTCGGGCATAACGATATCCGCGAGGGTCTGCGGGCCGTTCTCCTTGAGCTGCGGTCCCCAGGTGGCGAGCTTCTTCTCGACATTGCCCTTGATCGCGGCCAGCGTCTCCGAGGCCGCGATGACCTTCGCCTCCGGGAAAGCCTCGCGGACCGGCTTCAGGCTGAAATAATAGTCCGGATCGGACTGGCTGACATAGATCGTGGTCAGCCTTTTGCCCGTCGCCTTGATCGCCTCGGCCAGCGCCCGCCCGTCCGGATAGGTGAAGCCGACATCGATGAGCAGGGCTTCGTTCGGTCCCGACAGCAGCACCGGCGCGCGGAAGAAACCGTTGGGGCCGGCCGGGAAATGCTTCCAGCTCAGCTTCGATCCGGCTGCCTGGCCGAAGCTCGCGGGCGCGGACAGGGCTGTCGCGCCCGCCGCCAGAGCAGTCGTCATCGCTCGTCTTCTGGTCAACATCACGATCTCCGTCTTCGGTCATGAGGGCCGGGAGACAGGCTGCGCCAGCTCCCGGATTGAACGGGGACGAGCGCGACGGCTCGTTCCAGCCAGATGGTCAGGCGGCCCGGAGTTGGGCCACCATCGTATCGAAGCTCCCGAACAGGGCGCTGCTATGCAGCATGCGGCGCTGCGCGCCCTCCCCGGCAAGAAGAGTCGGGACGCCCTGCGCCCCGATACGGGCCATGTCCTCGCGCGCCGCCGCGATACGGCTGCGATAAGCACCGAGCAGTTCGTCATCCGGCGCGCGCAGACGCTGCGCCGCGTCCGAGAAGCCGGCTCCGTCCAGGGTCACGGCAACGGCCGCTGGTTCGGCATGATTGCGGCCGCCGACATAACGAGCGTGCTGCAGCACCTTCAGCGCCTCCAGCTGCCGCTGCGGCGAGACGAGCCCGACCGCGACGATGCCGAGCGTGGCGGGCGCCGAGTCGAACATGTCCCCGACAGCGCCGAGCACCTCCTCGCGATAGCTGGCCGAGAAAATCTGCCCGGTCAGCCGGGCGATGCGCTGGTCGTTCTGCCAGGCATAGGCCGCGAAATCCCTGTCCATCGGGCGCGCGCCGTCACCGGAGAACAGGCCGGTCGGCACCGGCTCGATCGTGACCTCGCCCAGCCCGGCGAGCCGCTCCAGCATTGGACCGGCGCCGTAGCACCAGCCGCAGAGCGGGTCGAAGAGATAGGTGATCCGCATGTCCGAAGTCCCGGCGATGATACGGACCGTAAGTAGGTGCAGATAATTCCGTGATAAATGGCACTCAATATGACAAACTGTATGCTTATCAGGAACAATGGCGAGGGCGGCTGGTGGAAGCGATCAACCTCAACCGACTGGCCTATTTCGCTGCGGTGGCGGATCTGGGATCCTTCACCCGGGCGGCCGAGAGGCTCGGCATCACCAAGGCCGTTGTCAGCCAGCAGGTCTCACGGCTCGAAGCGGAACTGAAGACGGACCTGCTCGTGAGGACGACGCGGCGGGTCGAGCCGACGGAGGCCGGCCGCCTGCTCCACGCCCGCTGCGTCATGATCCTGCGCGAGGCGGACGATGCCTTCAACGAGATCGCACGCTCCAACGCCGAGCCGATGGGAGTGCTGCGCATCAGCGCGCCCAACGACTACGGCGCCTCGGCGATCGCGCCGCTAGCGGCCGCCTTCTCGCGGCGTTATCCGGCCTGCACCGTCGAGCTCACCCTGTCGGATGCTAGGATCGATCTCATCGCCAATCAGATCGACCTCTCGATCCGGGTCGGATGGCTGGACGATTCCAGCCTGCAGACGAGGCGGATCGGAAGCTTTCGCCAGTTGCTGGTCGCCGCGCCGGAGCTCGCAGCGCGCCTGGCGGCGGATGAGCCTCAGGACCTTGCGACATGGCCCTTCATCGCCAATGGTGCGCTGAAGGAGCCGCTCGTCTGGCGCTTCAGCAAAGGCGATTTCGAACGCCGCACGGTCCGCATGCGTCAGGTGCTCGCGATCGACGCCACGCCCGCCGTCCTAAGCGCCGCGCTCGCCGGCGGCGGTCTCGCGGTGCTTCCGGATTTTCAGGCAGCGGAGCCGATCGCTGCGGGCCGGCTCATCCACATCCTGCCGGCATGGGAGCTCCCGTCCGGCGGCATCCACGCCGTTTATCCGACCGCACGTTTCCGGCCGCCCAAGGTCACGGCCTTCGTCGCGATGCTGGCCGAAGAGGCCAAACGCCAGGCGCGATCGCTGTAGCTCAGGCGGCCTCGGCGGCCCTGTTCGCTCGCGTGAACACCTTGCCGCCGAGCGCGCGCGCCGTGTCGAGATGTTCCGACATCTCCGGCACCGGCACCAGGAATTCGGAGGTGACGACCGGCGCGCCGCAATAGCCGAAGATGCCGTGGTCGATCTGCGTCTTCATCGCGCCGAAATAGCCATGGCGGGCGAAGGTGCGCATGTCGGCGCCGGCGAGTGCGACGAGATGGACCGGCAGGTGCTCCAGCTTCTTGACCGTCTTCATGTCCGCGAGCTCCTCATAGGCCCAGCCATTGGCGAAGACGCGGTCGATCCAGCCTTTCATCAGTGCCGGCATCGACCACCAGTAGATCGGATAGACCAGCACCAGCGCATCGGCCCGGTCGACCCTGGCCTGCTCGAAGGCGATGTCGGCGGGCTGGGCGATCTCGCGGCGGTGGACGGCAAGATCCTTCAGCGAGAAGCGCGGATCGAACCCCTCCTTGGCGAGATCGGCGATCTCGACACTATGGCCGGCGCCGGAAACGCCGTCGGCCAGCGCCTGCGCCACGGCATGGCTGAGGGAGGCGGAATCGGGATGGGCGACGACGACGAGGGCATGCATGCGATGTCTCCTGGGTTGATTGCGATCGGATGATGATCGTTATATACTTATCGTAAGTTACTTTTGGTACATAAGATATGTCAAGCCTCGATACCGAACGGCCGCGCCGTCAGCGCCTGACGCGCGAAGATCGCCAGCGCCAGCTCATCGCGACCGCCTGGCGGATCGTCGGCGAGGAAAGCACCGACGCCCTGACGCTCGGCCGCCTCGCCAAGCGGGCTGGCGTCACCAAGCCGGTGGTCTACGATCACTTCACCACCCGCAGCGGCCTGCTGATCGCGCTCTATCGCGACTTCGACGCGCGCGAGTACGCGATCATGGAGGCCGCGCTCGATAACAGCGAGGCGAGCCTTGCCGGCAAGGCCGGGGCAATCGCCTCGTCCTATGTCGACTGCGTCCTGACCCAGGGCCGCGAGATTCCAGGTGTCGTCGCCGCTTTGGCGGGCTCGCCCGAGCTCGCCGCGGTCAAGCGCGACTGCGATGTGATCTTTTTGGAGCGCTGCCGGAGCCTGCTCGCGCCCTTCGCTGGCGGCAGGACGATCACGACCGCTGGCCTGCGCGCCATGCTCGGTGCCGCCGAGGCGTTGTCGCATGCCGCCGCGACCGGCGAGGTCGGCGCCGAGGAGGCGAAACGGGAGCTGTTCGAGACGATCACCGCCATAGTCGCGCGCAGCGCGAAGATTTCATAATCGCCGGATTAAACCGTCATTGCGAGCGTAGCGAAGCAATCCAGGGGCGGCAGAGCTCTACGTCCCCCTGGATTGCTTCGTCGCTACGCTCCTCGCAATGACGGTTTCAGCGATCCAAGCTGATCGAAAAGTGCCCGGGCACCGCCTGGGCTTCCACAGGCGCCGCCAGCCCTGTAAGTCCGCGGCAACCTCACATCTCCAGCGTTCCGGACATCATGATTCGCCTCGAAAGCATCGGCAAGCAGAACGGCCAGCAGATCATCTTCATCGAGGCCTCGGCGGCGCTGCAGAAGGGCGAGAAGGTCGGCCTCGTCGGCCCCAACGGCGCCGGCAAGACCACCCTGTTCCGGCTGATCACCGGCGAGGAAGCCCCGGATGAGGGCCAGGTCTCGGTCGATCGCGGCATCACCATCGGCTATTTCAGCCAGGATGTCGGCGATATGGCCGGCCGCAGTGCCGTCTCCGAGGTGATGGATGGCGCCGGCCCGGTCAGCGCCATCGCGGCCGAGCTGAAGGAGCTCGAGACTGCGCTGGGCGATCCCGATCGCGCCGACGAGATGGACGATCTGATCACCCGCTATGGCGAGGTGCAGGGGCGCTTCGAGGAACTCGACGGCTATGCGCTCGACGGCCGCGCCCGCGAGGTGCTTGATGGCCTCGGCTTCAGCCAGGAGATGATGGAGGGTGATGTCGGCGCACTCTCCGGCGGCTGGAAGATGCGCGTCGCCCTCGCCCGCATCCTCCTGATGCGGCCCGACGCCATGCTGCTCGACGAGCCGAGCAACCATCTCGACCTCGAAAGCCTGATCTGGCTTGAAAGCTTCCTCAAGGGCTATGACGGCGCGCTGCTGATGACCTCGCACGACCGCGAGTTCATGAACCGCATCGTCGGCAAGATCGTCGAGATCGATGGCGGCACGCTGACCAGCTATTCCGGCGACTACGAGTTCTACCAACAGCAGCGAGCCCTCGCCGAAAAGCAGCAGCAGGCGCAGTTCGAGCGACAGCAGGCGATGCTCGCCAAGGAGGTCGCCTTCATCGAGCGCTTCAAGGCCCGCGCCTCGCATGCGGCGCAGGTCCAGAGCCGCGTCAAGAAGCTCGACAAGATCGAGCGCGTCGAGCCGCCCAAGCGCCGCCAGACCGTGCAGTTCGAGTTCCAGCCGGCGCCGCGCTCGGGCGAGGATGTCGCGACGCTCAAGAATGTGCATGTCCGCTATGGCAGCCGCACGATCTATGAGGGGCTGGACTTCCAGGTCCGGCGCAAGGAGCGCTGGTGCGTGATGGGGGTGAACGGCGCCGGCAAGTCGACGCTCTTGAAGCTGATCGCCGGCGCCACGCAGCCGAACGAAGGCACGGTCGTTGTCGGCGGCACCGTCAAGATGGGCTATTTCGCCCAGCACGCCATGGAGCTGCTCAACGGCGACGAAACCGTCTTTCAATCGCTCGAAGGCTCGTTCCCGCAGGCCGGGCAAGGCTCGCTGCGCGCGCTCGCCGGCTGCTTCGGCTTCTCCGGCGACGATGTCGAGAAGCGCTGCCGCTTCCTCTCGGGCGGCGAGAAGGCGCGGCTGGTCATGGCCAAGATGCTCTACGACCCGCCGAACTTCCTCGTGCTCGACGAGCCGACCAACCATCTCGACATCGCCACCAAGGAGATGCTGATCACGGCGCTCGCGCAATATGAGGGCACCATGCTGTTCGTCAGCCACGACCGCCATTTCCTGGCGGCGCTCTCCAACCGCGTGCTCGAGCTGACCCCGGACGGCGTCCACAATTACGGCGGCGGCTACACCGAATACGTCGCCAGCACCGGCCAGGAGGCGCCGGGGCTGCGGAGCTGAGCACCTGGCGAGCCGCCACCCCTCTTCTCCCCCTGCGGATTCTCTGCGAAAGGGCCGGTCGCCTGAGCTCCTCCCTTCCCCCTTGTGAGGAAGGGTTGGGGTTGGGGGTGGTGCCGCCTGGTGATCGTCGGCAGGAAACGAGGCTTGGCAGCGGCGGCGGCGCCGTTTGGTTCAGCCAATCGCTCCGGCTTTGCGACCCCCACCCCTGCCCCTCCCCACAAGGGGGAGGGGTTCCAGCGCCTCGTCCGATCTCGCAGAGGAATCTGCAAGGGCGAGGGGATATCGCGCATACGCCACTCCGCCCCTGACGTAGCGAAAACCGCGCTGGCAGCGGCAAGGGCCAGCCATCGTCGCCGGGCGGTGATTGCGCCCTTGCGGCGCCGTTCCACCTTCCGGCCCAATTCCGCCCTCGCCGCGCCGAAATCCACCGGGCAAATCGCGGCTGCTTTGATTTGTCGGGGGACAGCATGATGAAGACCGGACTGGCCGCAGCCTTGATTTTCGCGCCGAGCCTCGCTGGCGCCGCCGAGATCGAGTTCGCCTCGAAGATCGATCGCGTCACCGTCTATCCGGATGGCGCAGTGGTGACGCGTCTCGGCAAGGCTGCGCTGCTGCAGGGCGCCTCGCAGATCGTGCTGCGCGGCCTGCCTGCCAGCGTCGATCCGGCCTCGATCCGCGTCGAGGCGCAAGGCGACGGCGCCTTCGCGATCGGTGCGGTCGATGTCCGCCAAGTCCCGGGCGACGCCCGTCCCGCCCTCGACCAAGTGCTCGAAGGCAAGATCCGGGCACTCCAGGGCGAGAAGGCCAGGCTCGCCGGCGAGATCAGCGCGATCGAGGCCAAGCGCGCCACCATCGAGAATTTCGGCAAGGTCGGTCCGGACAGGCTCGGCGAAGGCGGCAAGGTCCTCCCCGTCAGCGACTGGCCGGCGGTGTTCGACGCGATCGGCACCGCGCTGGTCAAAGTCCAGGGCGAACTGCTCGGCTTACGCAACCGCATTTCCGATCTCGACGCCGAGATCGCCGCGCTGGAGAGGGCAAGGCCGCAGGCACCGCGCGCCAGCCAGCCCAGGCGCGACGTCGCCATCGCCGTCGAGGCGAAGGCGCCGGTCGCGGCCGACATCTCGGTCAGCTACCGGGTCTCCGGCGCGAGCTGGCTGCCGGTCTACGAGGCGCGGCTGACCACCGGCAATGCCAATGACGCCGCCGAGATCGCCTTCACCCGCCGCGCCGACCTGCGCCAGCGCACCGGCGAGGACTGGAACGAGGTCGCCGTCGAACTCTCGACGACGCGTTCGGCCCAGGGCACCCGCGCCCCGGACCTCAACCCGTTGCGCATCGCCTTCTACGAGCCGCCAGTGGTCTATGAGGAGCGGGCGCGGCGCAGCGCCCCGGCGACAGCGCGACCGGCAGCGCCTCTCGGCGCCGCGCCGGACGTCGATGCGGTCGTCGCCCCCGCGCCCAAGGAAGCCGAACAGCAGCGCGCCGAGGTCCAGACCGCGACCGTGACGGCCGGCGCCTATCAGGCGAGCTTCAAGGTGCCGGGCCGGGTCAGCATCCCGCAGGATGGCTCCAGCAAGGCGGTGGTTCTAACGCAAGCCAAGATCAAGCCGGAGCTCTCCGCCCGCGCCACGCCGGAGCTCGAGGAGAAGGCCTATCTCGAGGCGAGCTTCAATCATGAGGACGAGGCGCCGCTGCTTGCCGGCGAGGTCTTTCTCCACCGCGACGGCGCCTATATCGGCAAGGGGCGTCTCGGACAGGTCGCGCCGGGTGACAAGGTCGAGCTCGGCTTCGGCGCCGACGACCGCCTCAAGGTGACGCGCGTGCCGGTGCGCCGGCGCGAGAACGATTCCGGCTGGCTCGGCTCGACGCGGACCGACCAGCGCGAGTTCAGGACGGTGGTGAAGAGCCTGCACGCCCAGCCGGTCAAGCTCACCGTGATCGAGCGCGTGCCGTTCTCGGAGAACAGCGCGATCACGGTCGAGCTCCTGTCGCAGAGCACGCCGCCGACCGAAAAACAGATCGGCGACAAGCGCGGCGTCTCGGCCTGGAGCTTCGAGCTCGCGCCGGGCGCGCAGAAGGAGATCCGCCTCGCCTACCGGATCAAGTATCCGGGTGATCGCGAGGTCGTCTTCGACCAGCCGCGGCGATAGGACGCCGGCCCTTTCGGAATTCCTCTGCGCAAGGTTCGTCGCCCAAGCTCCTCCCTTCCCCCTTGTGGGGAAGGGCTGGAGATGGGGGTGGTGCCGCTTGGTGACCGGCGTCAGAAATAGGAAGCCGGCAGTAGCGACCGCGCCACCAGGTTCTACCGATCGTTCCGGCTTTACGACCCCCACCCCTGCCCCTCCCCACAAGGGGGAGGGGTTCCTCGCACCCGACGACCTACTCCGCCGCGATCGCCTGCCAGCCCTGGCCGAGCTCCTGTTCGACCAGGCCGACCCAGTAGCGCACGCCAGCCGGGATGATCTCGTCGTTGAAGTCGTAGAGCGGGGTGTGCAGCCCCTTGAACGAGCCGTCGGCCTCGACGCCGTTGCCGATGCGCATGAAGGCTCCGGGGCAGACCAGCATCATCTCGGCGAAATCCTCGCCGCCCGTGCCGCGCAGCATCTGACCGTTGACATGCTCCGGCCCGACGGCAGTGGATGCCGCCGCTACCGCGACCTTCACCTGTTCGGCGGCGTTCACCAGCGGGCTGGTGCCGCGGTGATAATGGGCCTGCGCCTCGCAGCCCCAGGCCTGCGCCGTCGCCGCCGCCAGCTCGGCGATGCGCCGCTCGATCAGATCGCGCACCTCCTTGGAATAGGTCCGCGCCGTGCCGCCGATGACGAGTTCGGAGGGGATGACGTTCGAGGCGTTCACGTCGCCGCCATGGATGAAGCCGACGCTGATCACGGCCGTGTCGAGCGGCGCGACATTGCGGCCGACGATGCCCTGCAGCCCGAGCACGAAATGCGCCTGCGCATAGGTGATGTCGGTCGAGCGATGCGGCTGTGAGCCGCCATGGCCGCCGACGCCGTGGAAGGTCACCCGCCAGGAATCCGCCGACGCCAGGAAGGGACCGACGGCCGTGCCGAAGCTCGACGCCGGCTGACCGGGCGTATTGTGCAATCCATAGATGGCATCGCAGGGGAAGCGCTCGAACAGCCCGTCGGCGAGCATGGCGTTGGCACCGCCGCGGCCTTCCTCGGCCGGCTGGAAGATCAGGTTGACGGTGCCGCCGAAATCCCGGTTCTCGGCGAGATAGCGGGCGGCCGCGAGCAGCATGGTGGTGTGGCCGTCATGGCCGCAGGCATGCATGCGGCCGGGGAACTTCGAGGCATGCGGCAGCTCGGTCAGCTCCTCCAGCGCAAGACAGTCCATGTCGGCGCGCAGGCCGATGGCGCGCTGGCCCGGTTGATTGCCGCGGATCACGCCGACGACGCCGGTCTGGCCGACATTCTCGGTGACCTCGACGCCCCATTCGCGCAGCTTGTCGGCGACGAGCTTGGCCGTGCGATGTTCCTCGAGGCCGAGCTCGGGATGGGCGTGGATGTCGCGGCGGATCGCCGTGAACTCGGCGTGGTGCGCGCCGAGCCAGTCGTCGAGCTTCGTCATGATTGTCGTTCCCCAGCCTGCGGCGTTCTTTTGCAAGCACGGCTCATGCCAGTGCCGTTCGCCGCCCCCACCAACCTCATACGGCCGATCGCGGCCAAGTCATTCTGCAAACACGGCAAAACGGCCATGCTCCAGGAGACTGACGGCAGATCGGAGGGGTGACGAGCTGGAGGTTGGGGAAAGCGTTCAGCCCGCCATCGCGACTTCGGCGCCGCGGCCGAGATCGGCCATCCACTGGCGATAGCGCGGCTGCGCCTCGAGCTGATGGGCATAATGCCGGCAAAGCGCCGCGGTGAGCCGGCCGCCACGCTTCAATTGCGTGTCGGCAAAACCGATCATCACCGAGTTCGGCCAGGCCTGCGGGCGGATGGCGCGCAGGCGCGCGAACAGGGCGTCCTCGCTTTCATCGGCATGGACCTGCGCCATCAAGGACAGCATCGCCGCGGTCGAGCGCGAGATGCCCATATGGCAATGGACGAGCAGATGCCCCTCCTGCCGCTTCAATGCCGTCTCGCGCAAGCTGGCGCCGAAGTCGAGGATCTCGGCGACATGAGCTTCCGTCGGATGCACGCGGCCTTCTTGCGGCGTGATGATGTCATGGAAGCGCAGCGTCACCCGCTCATGGGCATTGTAGGCCGCGAAGGACTCGAGCTCCGGCAGATCGGGATCGAGCAGCGACAGCACATGGCTGACCTTGCGCGCGCTCTGCGCCGGCAGTTCCTCGATCCCGCAGACGGTGAGGACGGAAATGGCGATCGGCTGCATCGGCTTCGGTCTCGCAAGGTTGCTGGCGCCGGGTTAATCCTCCCTGCGCCTGCCTGCAACTACGGCGGCCGCAGGGCTGCTCTGCCCGTCAGTGCCTGACCTCGTAGCGCAGCCACTGGATGCCTTCACCCAGGGTCTTTGCCCCGGCCAGCGCAAGATTGCTGCGCGCGCCATCGGCGAAGAGCCGCCCGCCGGCGCCGAGCGCGACCGGATAGACCATCAGGTTGTAGGCATCGACCAGCCCGGCGCGCTGCAGGCCATGGACGAGCTTGAGGCTGCCATAGACCAGGATGTCGCGGCCGGGCTCTTCCTTCAGCGCAGAAATGGCGGCGAGGGCGTCGCCCGCCAGGATCGAAGTTCCCTGCCACTCGGCCTTCGTCAGCGTCGTCGAGGCGAGATGCTTCGGCAGCGCGTTGATCTGGTCGGCGAAAGGGCTGCCGGTCACATGCGGCCAGACCGCGGCGAAGGCCTCGTAGGTCCTGCGCCCGAGCAGAAGCGAGTCGGCGGCATCGAGCTCTTCCTGCTTCAGCCGCTCGCCTTCCGGGCCCCGCGTGAACGGTCCAGTCCAGTCGCCGAGGCCGGAGTTCTCCATGCCGACCGGGTCCTCGATGACCCCGTCGAGCGAGATGTACTGGGTGACGACGAGCTTGCGCATGCTGCTTCTCCTGGGATTCGCCGAGCAGCGCTGCGCTGCCCTTCTGCCCAGGCGTCGAAGCAGAAACGGCTGAATCGACAGCGTCCCGAAAAATTCTTTCTCCGGCTTTGCCGCCGTCAGCCTTGACCTCGCCATGCTCTTGGCCGAAGAGGGCTTGCAAGGACCCACCCGAAACCCCGGCCTTGCGCCGGGGTTTTTGTTCGTGCGGGCGCTTGCGTCAGCGTGGTTTCCGAAATCGACCGATCCCGATCGGGCGATGGGAGTTCGCGCTGGCCCTGTAAGTCAGCGAGAGGGAATCACCACCATGGCGAACGTGGTCGTGGTCGGCGCCCAGTGGGGCGACGAGGGCAAGGGCAAGATCGTCGACTGGCTGTCGAGCCAGGCCGATGTGGTGGTGCGCTTCCAGGGCGGCCACAATGCCGGCCATACCCTCGTCATCGACGGCACCGTCTACAAGCTCTCGCTGCTGCCTTCCGGCATCGTGCGCCCGGGCAAGCTCTCGGTGATCGGCAACGGCGTCGTCGTCGATCCCTGGCACCTGGTCGAGGAGATCGCCCGGTTGCGCGCGCAGGGCGTCGCGATCAGCCCTGAGAACCTGCGCATCGCCGACAATGCGACCCTGATCCTGCCGCTGCACCGCGAGCTCGACCATTTCCGCGAGACCTCGAACTCGGCGCTGAAGATCGGCACCACCAAGCGCGGCATCGGCCCGGCCTATGAGGACAAGGTCGGCCGGCGCGCCATCCGCGTCATCGACCTCAAGGACGAGGCGGTCCTGAAGGCCAAGATCGAGCGCCTGCTCGCCCACCACAACGCATTGCGGCGCGGGCTCGGCATCGCCGAAGTCGACGGCGGCGAACTGCTGAAGCAGCTCATCGCGATCGCCCCCGAGGTCTTGCCCTATGCCGACACCGTCTGGGCCCTGCTCGATGCTGAGCGCCGCGCCGGCAAGCGCATCCTGTTCGAGGGCGCGCAGGGCGCGCTGCTCGACGTCGACCACGGCACCTACCCCTTCGTGACCTCCTCGAACATCGTCGCCGGCCAGGCCGCGACCGGCTCCGGCCTCGGCCCCTCCGCCGTCGGCTATGTCCTGGGCATCGCCAAGGCCTACACCACCCGCGTCGGCGAAGGCCCCTTCCCGACCGAGCTCTTCGACGAGATCGGCGAACTGATCGGCCAGAAGGGCAAGGAGTTCGGCGTCGTCACCGGCCGCAAGCGCCGCTGCGGCTGGTTCGACGCCTGCCTGGTGCGCCAGACGGTCAAGACCTCCGGCATCGACGGCATCGCCCTGACCAAGCTCGACATCCTCGACGGCTTCAAGGAGATCAAGGTCTGCACCGGCTACAGGCTCAATGGCGAGATCATCGAGCATCTGCCGGCCGGCCAGAGCGACCAGGCCCGGGTCGAGCCGATCTACGAGGTGATCGAGGGCTGGGAAGGCTCGACCGCCGGCGCCCGCTCCTGGGCCGAGCTGCCGGCGCAGGCGATCAAATACGTCCGCCGCATCGAGGAACTGATCGGCGCCTCCGTCTCGGTGCTCTCCACCAGCCCGGAGCGCGACGATACGATCCTGGTCCAGAACCCGTTCGAGGGTTGACGGACCCGAACAACGCGGACATGTGAGGCCAATGGCCGATTTCCACCCCATTCTGGCGCGTGCGATCGCCGGACTGACCGACAAGTCGCCGGAAGCGCGCCGCTCCGTCTACGACCGGGCGCGCACGGCGCTGCTCGGGCAATTGCGCAGCCTCGACCCGCCGCTCTCCGAAGCCGACATCACCCGCGAGCGGCTCTCGCTCGATGAAGCGGTGTCGCGCATCGAGGCGGAGATCGCGCTCGCCGAGGCAATCGAGCCGAGCCTGCCGCCCTTGCCGGCGGACGAGCCGGCGCCCATCTCCGCTGCGCCTCCCGCACGTCCCCAGTCCGAGCCGAAGCCGCGCCAGGCTGCGCCGCAGGAGATGCCGCGCTTCGACGAGCGGTCGGCATCGCAAGATGATGCGCAACCGCTCCGACCGCGCGTCGCGCCGCCGCGCAAGCGCAGCGTCGACCCCGGCCATGTCCGCACTGCCATCGTCGGCGGCGGCGTCGCGCTTGCCGTCGCCGTGATCGCCGGCTCGGCCTATTACGTCAACAAGATCGCCCCGCAGGACCAGCCGGTCCGGCAGCGCGTGGAGGCTCAGGCGCCGCCGGCGCAGCAGGACCAGGCCGGCAAGATCAGCGAGCGCGCCGGAGGCGAATCGACACCGACGCCGACCCCGCAAACCGGCCAGCGCCCGAACCAGCAGGCGGGCGCCCAGCCCGGCGGCGACATCGCCGTCGCCCAGCGCGCCATCCTCTACATCGAGGTGCCGGACGCACCACAGCAGCCGCGCACCGTGCAGGGCCGCGTCCTCTGGCGGCTCGACAGCGACATCACGGGGCCCGGCCAGCCGGTCGAAACCATCGTCCGCGGCACCATCGAGATCGCGGATGCCGGGCTCTCGCTCGACTTCACCATCCGGCGCAACACCGATACGGCCTTCCCGGCTTCGCACATCATCGGCATGCGCTTCACCACCACCGGCGAGGCGGCGAACGACGCGATCCGCGAAGTCGGCGTGCCGCAGTTCAAGCTCGAAGAGGGCGAGCGCGGCGCGCCGCTCTCAGCCATCTCCTCGGCACTGGGCGAGAACCTGTTCGTCGCGGCCCTGTCGAACGTCCCGGTCGAGGCCGAGCGCAATCTCGACCTGCTGCGCAACCGCAACTGGATCGACCTCCCGGTGCGCTTCACCTCCGGCCGGCGCGGCATCATCACCTTCGAGAAGGGTGGCGCCGGCAATCGCACCATCGCCGAGGCGCTGAGCCGCTGGCAGGGCTGAGGCTCAGCCCTCGGGAACCGCGGCGACGCCGAGCCGTTCGCCCGCCGCTTGCAGCCGCCTATCGCGGGTCCAGATCGCAGCACCTGCAAGACGTGCGGACGCCAGGAGGTGAGCATCGACATAGCCGATGCCGAGCCCATGCAGACGCTCATGCTCGATCAGGCGCATGACTTCGCCATGTGTCGCGACCGGTGCCTGGGGAAGCGCATCAAGTACAGCTATCACGGTATTGCGCCGTGCGATCGAACCGAGCGCCACCTCGGCCGTCACGAATGGATGGATCAGGACACCCTCTTCCGACAGCGCTGCGACCAGACGCGGTTCGCTGCGCCGCAGATGGTCGATCCACACCGACGTGTCGAGCAGGATCACGCTGCAGGCTGACGCCTGCGCGGCGCCGCAACCGCATTGGGATCGGAGCCGCCCAGCTTGATGGCTCTTCGCGCAGCTTCGCGCTGGACCAACGCAGTCAGCGCCTCGCGCAGCAGCACCGATCGTTCGGTGATGCCTGTATAGAACTGGGCCTTCTCGAGGAGCTCATCGTCCAGCGTTACGGTCGTCCGCATCAGGCGTGCCTCCGGTGCGCATCAAATGTAGCATCAAACGATGCGCATTTCCATGCTGCCCACTGGCCGCTATCCTCAGGCCCCCGCCACCTTCTGATAGTCCTTCACATCGGAGAAGCTGATCTCCGGCGCGCGCTCGGCGTCGTATTTCAGGGTGAACTGCGACGAGGCCATGAAAACCGGATCGCCATCGAGGTCGTCCGCCATCGAAGATGGCTTGGCGCCGACGAATTTCTGCAAGGCCGCCTTGTCGTCGCTCGAGATCCAACGCGCGATCGCGAACTGGCAGGGTTCGAAATCGACCGGGAGGGAATATTCCGCCTCCATCCGCTCCTTGAGCACGTCGAGCTGCAGTGCGCCGACGACGCCGACGATCGCAGGCGCGCCGTCATGCGGCAGGAAGAGCTGGACTACGCCTTCCTCCGCCATCTGCTGCAGCGCCTCGCGCAGCTTCTTCGCCTTCATCGCGTCCTTGAGCTTGACGCGGCGCAGGATTTCCGGCGCGAAACTCGGCACGCCGCGGAAGACGATGTCCTCGCCTTCGGTCAGCGTGTCGCCGATGCGCAGCGTGCCATGGTTCGGCAGGCCGACGATGTCGCCGGCATAGGCCTCTTCGGCGATCGAGCGGTCGCGGGCGAAGAAGAATTGCGGCGCGTTCAGCGGCAGCGGCTTGCCGGTCCGCACCAGCCTGGCCTTCATGCCGCGCGAGAGCTTGCCCGAGCAGACCCGCATGAAGGCGATGCGGTCGCGGTGGTTCGGGTCCATGTTCGCCTGGATCTTGAAGACGAAGCCGGTCATCTTCGGCTCGCCCGCCTCGATCGTCCGCTTGTCCGCCTGCTGCGCGCGCGGGCTCGGTGCCAGCCGCCCGAGCGCGTCGATCAGGTCACGCACGCCATAGTCGCGCAGCGCCGCGCCGAAATAGACCGGCGTCAGATGGCCCTCGCGGAAAGCCTCGAGATCGAAGGGCTTGCAGCCCTCACGCGCCAGGAAGACCTCCTCGCGGAAGGTATCGACGGCGCCGTTGGGCAGGAGCTCGTCGAAGAGCTTGTCGTCCTCGCCGTCAACCCTCTGGCCGGCATCGCTCTCGTCGCCCTTCTGGTTACGGCGCAGCGTGTTGCTGGCGAGGTCGAGCGTGCCGACGAACTCCCGCCCGCGCCCGACCGGCCAGGTCATCGGCGCGACGTCGAGCGCCAGCGTCGTCTCGATCTCGTTGAGCAGGTCGAAGGGATCGCGCGTCTCGCGATCGACCTTGTTGATGAAGGTGACGATCGGGATGTCTCGGAGACGGCAGACCTCGAACAGCTTCTTGGTGCGCGCCTCGATGCCCTTGGCGGCGTCGATCACCATCACGGCCGAGTCGACGGCGGTCAGCGTGCGATAGGTGTCTTCCGAGAAGTCCTCGTGGCCCGGCGTGTCGAGCAGGTTGAAGACGCGCCCGTCATATTCGAAGGTCATCACCGAGGTGACGACCGAGATGCCGCGCTGGCGCTCGATCTTCATCCAGTCGGAGGAGGTCTGGCGCCGACCGGCCTTGGCGCGGACCTCGCCGGCGAGCTGGATGGCGCCGCCGAAATAGAGCAGCTTCTCGGTCAGCGTGGTCTTGCCCGCGTCCGGGTGCGAGATGATGGCGAAGGTACGCCGGCGCGCATGGGGCGCCGCGGCCTCAGCCGGGTTGTCGAGCATGGAGAGATCGGTCATGGCGTGGTGAAGACAGGATGCGCCGCGCAAGTCAATCGGGCGAACCGTCATCCCGGGATCGCCGCCCGCGCATCACGAGCCCTCCAACGCTAATTTAACCAAGCTGCGCGTACATCGCTGCTGGGTTCCCTGCCGCGCACCGTGACAAAGCCGCGGCTCCCGATTCGCGACACAGATGGCCACGCTGCGCACCATCTCGAGCCAGATCCTCGCCGCGATATCGCTTCTCGTCATAGCCGCCGCGATCGCTATCAGCCTCGGGATCTATAGCCTTAGCCGCTATGCCGCGATGACCGACGAGATGCAGTCGGTCACGCACCGCTCCGCCCTCGCCGAGCGGATCAACGGGCTGGTGAACGCCGTCGTGATGGAATCGCGTGGCATCTATATGAGCGAGGGCGCCATCGGAGCAGAGCGCTTCGCGCCGCCGCTGCTGCAGAGCCTCGCCGAGATCGACCTGCTGATGGCCGAATGGCAGCCGCTGGTCGAGGAGCAGGAGCGCGCCGACTTCGAAACCCTCAAAGCCCGCATTCGAGAATTCATCCGCTTCCGGCGCGACATCGTCCGACTCGGGCGGCAGGGCGCTACGGCGGCGGCACGTGTAGCCGGCAATGACGATGCCAATCGCGATAATCGCAAGGCGCTCAACGAGACGCTGAAGCGCATCGCGGGCAGCTATGACGGGCGAAGCGCTGCGCTCGACGCCAGGCTCGAAGCGATGCAGCGCGACAGCGTCAACCTGCAGATCGGCGTCGGCGCCCTCTCGATCCTGACCGGTCTCGGCCTCACCGTCCTGGTCGTGTATCGCCGCGTCTCCCGCCCGCTGCGCAGGCTCGCGACGACAATGCGCAGCCTGGCGGCGGCCGAGCCCGTCACGACCGTTCCGCTCGTGCGCCGCCAGGACGAGATCGGCGACATGGCGCGGGCGGTCGAGGTCTTCCGCGACAACGCCCTCGCTCGTGAGGCCCTAGAAGCCGCCGCCGCGCGCAACGAAGCCGGACGCGCCGCGCGCCAGCAGCGGATCGCCGAAATCGTCGCCGCCTTCGATGCCAGGCTCGCCGATGCTCTCGAAACCGTCGAGACCGGCGCCCACACGCTGGAGGGCACGGCGCGGATCGTGAACGAGATCGCCAGCGCCCGAACCGTGCAGATCGACGGAGCGCAGAACGCCTCCCAGGACGCCTCCGACAAGGTCCAGCAAGTCGCGGTGGCGGCCGAGGAACTGTCGAATTCAATCGCCGAGATCGCCGACCGTGTGATCCGGGCGAGCGCCATGGTCAGCGGCGCCGCGCAAGAGGCACGCGACGTGAGCCAGCGCGTCGATGGTCTCGCCCGCGCCTCGGAGCGCATCGGCAGCGTCATCGACCTGATCCGCGACATCGCCGAGCAGACCAACCTGCTCGCGCTCAATGCGACGATCGAGGCTGCCCGAGCCGGTGAGGCCGGGCGCGGCTTCGCCGTCGTCGCCACCGAGGTCAAGACACTGGCGAGCCGCACCGCGGAGGCGACGAACAGCATCGCCAGCCAGATCGGGGCCTTCCGCGGCGAGGCCACGGGTGCTGTGGAGGCAATCGGCGCGATCGCCGCGACGATCACCGAAGTCTCGCAGCACACCACTGCCATCGCCGCTGCGACCGAGCAGCAGAAGAGCACCACCTCGGAAATCGCCCGCAGTGCCCAGGCGACTGCCGACGGTGCTGCGACTGCGACCCTGGCGCTCGATAGCCTCGCCGCGGCCTCCGGCGAAGCGACCGGCGCGGCGTCCGATACGCTGCGCACCGCCGAGAACCTGGCGCGCGAGGCGGAAGCGCTGCGCGGCGCGGTGGCGACCTTCTTCGGCCAGGTCAAGGCCGCCTGAACCGACCTGCCGGAGCGACCGATCGCAGCCGCGCCTATCGGCCTGCGCTTCGGGAGACGCTCCGTGCCCAATAAGCAGGCAGCTCGCACGACCGTGAAGGATCGCGAGCAGACTCTATCGGAATCCGGTCCGTGACGAGGTGTCGCCTCCCGGCTCTCGTCACATTCCTCGTCGCAACATCCCGGCGACGACCGTCGGAGGACCAATGTCGCGCGAAAATCGATCCGAACCGCAGCCGATCCTCTCCGTGCTCGATGCCGTCACCATCATGGTCGGCATCGTCGTCGGTATCGGGATCTTCAAGACACCGTCGCTCGTCGCGAGCAATGTCGAAAGCAACTCCGCCTTCATCGCGCTATGGGCCTTCGGCGGTTTCGTCACGTTGATCGGCGCGCTCTGCTACGCCGAGCTCGCCGCAGCCCATCCCCATGCCGGGGGAGAATATCATTTCCTGTCGCGAGCCTATGGGCGACCAGTCGCCATGCTGTTCGGCTGGGCGCGCGGCTCGGTGATCCAGACTGGAGCGATAGCGGCGGTCGCCTTCGTACTCGGCGATTACGCCTCGCAACTCCAGCCGCTCGGCCGGCACGGCACCGCGATCTACGCCAGCCTGGCGATCGTGCTGCTCACCGGCCTCAACGTCGTCGGCACGCTGCAGAGCAAGACACTGCAGATCGCTGTCACCGTCGTCGAGGTCGGCGCCATCGCCGCCATCATCCTGTTCGGCCTGTTCGCTGGTGCCGAGCCGCCGATGTCCCAGCCGGAGGCGGCGGCCCCGTCACAGACGGCCGCACTCGGCATGGCGATGATCTTCGTGCTGCTCACCTATGGCGGCTGGAACGAGGCGGCCTATCTCTCGGGCGAATTGCGCGACGCCCCACGCAAGATCGCGCGGGTCCTGGTCATCGGCACGCTCGTCATCACTGCGCTCTATGTTTTCGCCAATCTCGCTTTGCTGCAAATTCTCGGCCTGGACGGGCTACGTCGCTCCGAGGCCGTCGCCGCCGACATGATGCGGCAGGTGGCAGGCGAAGAAGGAGCGCTGCTCGTCAGCGTCGCCATCGTCGCCGCCGCGTTTTCGACGCTCAACGCCACGATCTTCACCGGTGCACGGGTCTACTACGCCATGGCGCGTGACCTGACGCTTCTGCCGCGCGTCGCGGAGTGGGACGCGCGTGGCCGCACGCCGGCCAACGGCCTGATCCTGCAGGCAATCGTGGCGCTGCTGCTCGTCCTGCTCGGCTCGGCGACCCGCGACGGCTTCCAGGCGATGGTCGACTATACCGCGCCGGTGTTCTGGGCCTTCCTGCTGCTCGTCGGTGTCGCCCTGTTCATCCTGCGCTGGCGCGAGCCCGACAGGGTGCTGCCCTTCCGCGTGCCGCTCTACCCGCTGACGCCGATCCTGTTCTGCCTGACCTGCGCGTACATGCTGCACGCGAGCCTCGCCTACACCGGCAAGGGCACTCTCGTCGGCGTCGCGGTCGTCGCCATCGGCGTGCCGATCCTGTTCTTCCAGCGCCGCTCGCCCGATCCGGCCCTGCCCGACCACCGCCCTCGCCAGCTTCGCCCCGCGCCGGCAGCCGATTGATCAACCCGCGAAAGGAACCGACGATGACGATGAAGCCGCTCCGCTCCCTCACCGCCGCGTGCGCGGTATCGCTGCTGTCGCTCGGGCTGGCCCTCGCGCAGACCGCGAGCTCGCCGTCGACCGCCCCGACCACAGCGCCTGCAAGCGAAGCCTACGAGCCGAAATCCGGCCAGGCCGGCAAGGATGTTGTCTGGGTGCCGACGCAGCAGACCCTGGTAGACACGATGCTGAACATGGCCGGTGCGACGCCGGCGGATTACGTTATCGACCTCGGCTCGGGCGACGGACGCACCGTCATCACAGCCGCCAAGCGTGGCATCCGCGCGCTCGGCATCGAATATAACCCCGATATGGTCGCGCTCTCGCAGCGCAATGCCCAGAGGGAGGGCGTGACCGAGCGCGCGACCTTCCGACAGGGTGACATCTTCGAGACCGACTTCTCCGACGCCACCGTCCTGACGCTGTTCCTGCTGCCCGAGCTCAACGTCAAGCTCCGACCCACCATCCTGAACATGAAGCCGGGCACGCGCGTCGTCTCGAACAGCTTCACCATGGACGACTGGGAATCTGACGAGAGCGTCGCATTGGCGGAGAACTGCGCCTCCTTCTGCCGCGCGCACAAATGGGTCGTCCCGGCCAAGGTCGCCGGAACCTGGCGTCTTCCCGATGGCGAACTGCGGCTGACCCAGAAGTATCAGATGCTGACCGGTACGCTGACCAGCGGCGGCAAGCGGGTCCCGATCAGCGAGGCGAAGATGAACGGCGCCGAGATCGTCTTCACCGCCGCTGGCCGCCGCTACACCGGCAAGGTCGAGAACAATCAGATCACCGGCTCGCGTGAGGGAGGCGGCAACTGGACCGCGACGCGCAGCGCAAGCTGATACGCGTCGCCCGGAGCGAGCGGCGTCTCAGTTCTTCAGCCGGTAGCCGGTCTTGAAGATCCAGGCGATCACCGCGATGCAGGCGGCGAGGAAGACCAGCGTCATGGCCAGGCTGACAGCGATGCCGACATCGGCGACGCCGTTGAAGCTCCAGCGGAAGCCGCTGATCAGGTAGACGACCGGGTTCGCCAGCGTCACCGCCCGCCAGAACGGCGGCAGCATGTCGATCGAGTAGAACGAGCCGCCGAGGAAGGTCAGCGGCGTGATGATCAGGAGCGGAATCGCCTGCAGCTTCTCGAACCCGTCTGCCCAGACGCCGATGATGAAGCCGAACAGGCTGAAGGTCGCCGCCGTCAGGATCAGGAAGAGCAGCATCCAGATCGGATGCTCGATCTTCAGCGGCACGAACAGGAAGGCGGTGGCGAGGATGATCAATCCCAGGATCACCGATTTCGTCGCGGCCGCCGCGACATAGGCGAAGACCGCCTCCCACCAGGCGACCGGCGCCGAGAGCAATTCGAAGATCGTGCCGACGAATTTCGGGAAATAGATCGCGAATGAGGCGTTGGCGATGCTCTGCGTCAAGAGCGAGAGCATGATCAGGCCGGGCACGATGAAGGCGCCATAGGGCACGCCATCGATCGCGCCCATATGCGAGCCGATCGCCGCGCCGAAGACGACAAAATAGAGCGAGGTCGAGATCACCGGCGAGAGGATGCTCTGCAGCGGCGTGCGCCAGGTGCGGGCCATCTCGAAGCGGTAGATCGCCTTGATTGCGTGCAGGTTCATGCGTTCGCCCTCAGCAGGCCGACGAAGATGTCCTCGAGCGAGGACTGGCTGGTGCGCAGGTCGCTGAAGCGGATGCCGGCGTCGGCGAGATCCTTCATCAGGGCGGTGATGCCGGTGCGCTCGGCCTTGGTGTCGTAGGTGTAGACGAGTTCCTCGCCCTCGGCCTGGAGTGTCAGGCCGTAGCCGGCCAAGGCCTCGGGCACCGCGTCCAGCCGCGTCTGCAGGTGCAAGGTGAGCTGCTTCTGGCCGAGCTTGCGCATCAGCTCGGCCTTCTCCTCGACCAGGATGATCTCGCCCTTGCTGATCACGCCGACCCGGTCGGCCATCTCCTCGGCCTCCTCGATGTAGTGCGTGGTCAGGATGATGGTGACGCCGCTATCGCGCAGGCGCCGCACCAGCTTCCACATGTCCTGCCGGAGCTCGACGTCGACGCCGGCGGTGGGCTCATCAAGGAACAGGATCTGCGGCTCGTGCGCCAGCGCCTTGGCGATCAGCACGCGCCGCTTCATGCCACCCGACAGCGTCATGATCTTGCTGTCGCGCTTGTCCCAGAGCGAGAGATCGCGCAGCACCTGCTCGACGATGGCCGGGTTCTTCGGCTTGCCGAACAGGCCGCGGCTGAACGACACCGTCGCCCAGACCGTCTCGAAGGCGTCGGTGGTCAGCTCCTGCGGCACGAGGCCGATCTGGCTGCGGGCGGCGCGATAGTCGCCGATGATGTCGTGGCCGTCGGCGAGGACCTTGCCGGTGCTCGGATTGACGATGCCGCAGACGATGCTGATCAGCGTCGTCTTGCCGGCGCCGTTCGGCCCGAGCAGGGCGAAGATCTCGCCGCGCCTGATGTCGAGCGTGACGCTCTTCAAGGCCTGGAAGCCCGAGGCATAGGTCTTCGACAGGTCGGATATCTGGATGATGGGTTGCATGGGCGAAAGCTATACTCGCAGCGCGGCACATGGGTGAAGGCGGGATGGTGCCGTTTCGCCCTGCCGGCACGACATCCCGCGACACAAGAATGGCCGGGCGAGCCCGGCCATAGCAAGTCCTTCTACCAGTTCCTGTCAGCGCATGAAGAACCAGAGCAGGATGATGATCGGGATCGGAACGCCTACCAACCACAGAATGATCGAACGCATCGGCGCTAACCCCTTGATTGTCATCGGATGAAGATGACGGGACAACGTCGTCGGCCGGCCGGCGGTTCCTCGCGCAAAGCGGATCTTATTTGTAGGCGATGCTGTCGATGATGCCCTTCATGGCGGCGTCGTGCGTCTTGTGGCCGTCGAGCGAGGCCCAATAGGTCATCATGATGATCTTGCCGCTCGGGACATTCGGATTGATCGCGACATAGCGGATGAGCGAATCGCCGTCCTTGCTCTTGGCCTTGAGCTCAGTGAACGACCAGGCCTTGCCCTTGACCTCCTGCTTCATCGTCTCGGAGGAGCCGGTGATGGTGACGCCTTCCTTGTCGAAATAGCCGTTGTGCTCCTTCTGCAGCGTCTCGATCTGATCCGGCGCGACCAGCTCGAACCAGAGATAGATCTCGTCGTCCGGCGTCTTGATCTCGACGCCGCGCTTGATCTTCGCAGTCGTCCAGGCGTCCGGCACGGTGACCACGGCGATGGGGTCGTCATCGGCAATCTGAAGCGCCCCGGCCATGGCCGGCAAGCCGCTGAACCCGACCAGCGCGACAGCGAGCGCAAAAACAATCTTCAACATCGAAACTCCCCCGGGATCGGCTCGGCCCGCGAGCCACGAGGCGAGACGTTGCGACGTCGCGCTTCACGCTGACAAGGCGGGCAGATCGCGATTCAGGCCAGTTCCGCGGCCGTAGGGTGCCAGAGCAGTTGATAGCCGTTCACAAGCGCGGCCAGCGATGACGGCGGGGTGACGGCAGTCACCAAACCGGCCGGCCGCTTCCGACTCGCGACATAGCCGGAAGGCGACCAGAGCAGGGCTTTACCCTCGCGCAAGGCGAGGAACTCGCCCTCCGGCGTGGCGATCATCGCGCCATCCGGCAGACTCGCGGCCGGCAGCTTGTGCAAGCGCTTCGTTCGGCCATCGCGCCGTTCGCGATCGAGCCGCTCGTCGATCACCGGAAAGAGCGGCACCTCGGCGAGGCCGAGCCCCGCGACCAGCGCCGCCCGGTAAGCATGCGCCTCGGCGCGCCGGCATTCGACGCAAGGGCGGTGCCCGGCGGCGAGCGCCGTCACCTCGTCGCAGAAGAACAGCTCGGTGTAGTAGCGGCCCCAGACGTTGCGCTGCCGGCCCTTGAACGAGAGCACGCAGCAGATCCATTGCTTGGTCGCAAACAGACGCGTCGGCAGCGCCTGCGTCGCCGGGTCGTGGAACTTGCCGCCGCGATTGCCGAACAGCAGGCCGCGCGCCGGATCGGCGAAGAGCGAACCATCGGGACGGATGCGATTGGGCAGTGGCATGGGCGCAATCTAACCGCACCCCTGCCCAATCTCGTCATCAGTCTTCAGGCGGTTGCCTCCGGCAACCAGTCGAAATCCCGCAACTGCACAAGCGTGTACTCGCAGCTCTCGGGGAATGTCGCGAGCGGCAAGGAGGTTTCCTCTGCGGCTTCCGAGCGCGCCTTGGCATAGCTCCGCGATACGATTTCGCCGGCCTTGGCTGCCAGGGACGGGCTTTCGTCTTCGAGCGTCTCGATCTCCGTTCGCTGGGCTCGAATCGTGACCTGCCACGAAACGCTCCGCTTCTGCGGTTGGTACTGCCACTTCAGCAAGTGCCACATCAGCACGCGGTAAGCCGAGGTGAGAGCGCGTTTGTCGCTGCGGCCCAAGCTCTCGATCTCCTCGATGATGTTCGGCAGGTCGAGTTCGGAAAACCGGCGCTGGCGCAGCAGCTCGGCCTGTTGGTAGCTCCAGAGATAAAAGTCAGTCTCGTAATCCGAAGCCGGGTCGTAAGGTGGCTTCTGCTTGGCGTAGCCCATTATCGTGCTCCCGCTGACATCGACGAGAATAGCGCGGACAAGCGCAGGCACAAAGCGAGCCGGTGATCGTCCGGCGTTCGCGCCCGTTCGGTAGGAGAGTCACGTGCCGCGCCGGATGGCGACTGCCCTTGCGACACCGTGCCGGACTCGTCGCGCTCTTCGCTTTCCGGCAAGCTTCCAGCTGCGCGGACAAGCCGAAGGGCGAGCGCGCAAAGGGGCAGGACGGCATGGACCAGACGACCGAGAGCGTTGCTCAGCCGCTCGTCGCGCACCCGTCGCGCGGCGCGATCCTCGGCGAAATCCATGCCCGCCCCTTCGCGCCGCTGGCGACGCCACAGCGATTGCTGCACTTCGCCTTCATGACCGATCAGGCGCAGGCGGCCGCCGATCGCGAGGCCCTCGCCCGCTTCTGCGCCGAGCGCGGCGTTCCGGGTCCGGCCGAGGGCGCCAAGCATCATCGCGCCCGGCTCAGTGACGTCAGCCTGCGCTGGGAGCAGCACAGCGAGTTCACCACCTACACCTGGGAATTGCCCGCGCCCGGCGCGGCCCCCTTCCTGCCGGCGAGTACCGTTCTGCCGCACGGCATGCACGCTCTGCCGCAGCCGGGGCCGCATCTGGTGGCGGCCGACCTGCATCTGCTGCCCGAGAAGGCTGCGCCCGAACTGGAAACACTCTTCGACGCGGCGAGCCTTGCGGCCTCGGTTGTCGACGGCGAGGCGGCCATCATCGCGACCGACTTCCGCGCCGGAGCCGACGGCTTCGTGCGCATCCTCGTCCTCGACCGCGAACTCACCCCGGCAAGGGCTGGCGCCCTGGCGCAGCGATTGCTCGAGATCGAGACCTATCGCGTGCTCGCGCTGCTCGGCCTGCCGGAGGCGCACCGCCTCGCCCCCTCCGTACGCCGTACCGAGGAGACGCTGGTGCACATCGCCGGCACGATGACGCAGACCGACGGGCTCGACGCCGACAACGCCCTGCTCGACGAGATGACCGCCACCGCCGCGACGATGGAATCGGAAGCCGCCTCGTCGAACTACCGCTTCGGCGCCAGCCGCGCCTATGACAGCATCGTCGGCCAGCGGCTGGAGGCGATCGGCGAGACGCCCCATGGCGGCTGGCCGACCATCGCCGCCTTCCTGTCGCGGCGGATGGCGCCGGCAATGCGCACCTGCCAGATGCTGCAGCAGCGCCAGCTCGATTTGTCGCGCCGGCTCGCCCGCGCCGCCAACCTCTTGCGCACCCGCGTCGACGTCGCGCTCGAACAGCAAAACCGCGATCTGCTCACGGCGATGAACGACCGGACCCGGCTGCAATTGCGCCTGCAGCAGACGGTCGAGGGGCTCTCGGTCGCGGCGATCGGCTATTACGTCGTCAGCCTGTTCGGCTATCTCGCCAAGGGCGCCAAGGATGCCGGCTACCTGCCGGTCGATATCGGCGTCGCGACCGCGCTGTTCGTGCCGGTCGCGCTGATCGGTGTCTGGCTGATGGTCCGGCGCATCCGCCGCGGCCACAGCGACAGCTAGGCGACTTTCGGCCGGGGCGGATCGCACAAACCGTCATTGCGAGGAGCACAGCGACGAAGCAATCCAGGGCGGCAGAGCTCTACGTCCCCCTGGATTGCTTCGCTGCGCTCGCAATGACGGTTCGGCCTGATCGGAAAGCGCCTCAGGTAGTCAGGCGTTTCTCATCGCAGCACGACGACCCTGGTGCCGGGCCTGACGCGATCATAGAGATCCGTCACGTCGCGATTGGTCATCCTGATGCAGCCCGACGAGACCGCAGCCCCGATCGTGTCGGGCTCGTTCGAGCCGTGGATGCGGTAGAGGCTCGACCCCAGATAGATCGCCCGTGCGCCGAGCGGGTTGTCCATGCCGCCGGGCATATAGCGCGGCAGATCGGGCCGGCGCTTCAGCATCGCTGCGGGCGGACGCCAATCCGGCCATTCGCGCTTGCGCGTGACGGTCTTGGTGCCGGACCAGCTGAAGCCCTGCCGGCCGACGCCGACGCCGTAGCGGATGGCCTGCCCCTGTCCGAGCACATAGTAGAGCCGCCGCTGGCTGGTCGAGACCACGACCGTGCCGGGCGCCTGCTTGCCGCTCCAGGCCACGACCTGGCGCGGCACCGGCTGTTCGCTGAAGATGTTGAGGAAGTCCGCGAGCCCGCGGCTGATCGAGTTGGAATAGGCCGACGCAGGCGTAGCGAAAGCGAGAAGCGTGGCAGTCAGAATAATGGCGCGCAGCATGACGATCCCTGCAACGCCCCCCGCCGGGATTTAACCGGAAGAGGCAAAGCGGGGTCAACCCCGGCTCAGCCGCGCCGTCCGGTGGTGGTTGAACCTGCTTGAACGATGAGGTCATCTCTCGGCAACAGGACTGTGTCACCTCGCAGCTGCCCCGCAAGCCGAGGGCCACGAACCACACCGGCTCCAAGGCCGAGCACCGCGCAGAATGGGAACACGGCATGAGCACGGCGAATGACGCCCGTTTCTGGGACCGGTCTTCACGAAACTATGCGAAGTCACCGATCTCGGATCAGGCCGGATATGAGCGCACACTGGAGCGGACGCGCGCCCTGTTGAAGCCGGACGACAGGATCCTGGAGCTGGGCTGCGGTACCGGTACGACCGCACTGCGGCTCGCGGGCGGCGTCACAAGCTATCTCGCGACGGACCTCTCCACCGAAATGATCGCCATCGCCAACGAGAAGCACGCCGCGAACCCCATCCCGACGCTCGCCTTTCGCGCGGAGACGGCGGAGGCGCTCGCCTCCGAGGCGGCAAAGTTCGATGCGGTCCTGGGCTTCAACTATCTCCATCTGGTCCGCGATCTCGCCGGCACGCTGCACAGTATTCATGCCGTGCTCGCGCCAGGCGGCCTGTTCATCTCGAAGACGCCCTGCCTCGGCGACATGAGCCCTCTCATCCGGCTCGCCTTGCCGGTGATGCGCGCGATTGGAAAGGCGCCCTATGCCGGCGTCTTCCGGGCGCAGGAGTTGAGCGATCTCATCGCCGCCACAGGCTTCGAAATCGTGAGCACGGAAAGCCATGCCAGCCGGGGCAAGGACAGCCGTCCCTTTGTCGTGGCCCGCAGGAATTGACCCAGGTGACCGGGCTGCGTGGAGCAATCCGCACTGACCTGCGTTTCGATCCAAGCCGGTCAGGCAGGGGCGCTGCGCTCCTGACAGCTCCTGACATCCATAGCCCCTATCAGCCTCGCCCATCGGTCAGGGAAACGCCAAAAGGGACGCCGCCATGCTGACCTTCTATCATTCGCCGCAATCGCGCTCGTTCTCGATCCTCTGGCTGCTCGAGGAGCTCGGCCAGCCCTACGAGATGAAGCTCGTCGATATCCGCGCCGAGGGTGGTCCGCCGGAAAGCTATCGCGCCATCCAGCCGCACAAGAAGGTGCCTGCGATCATCCATGACGGCACCACCGTCACCGAGCGCGCCGCGATCTGCCTTTATCTCACCGAGCAGTTTCCGGAAGCCGGGCTGGCGCCGGCCGTTGGCGATGCCGACCGCCCAGCCTTCCTGACCTCGCTGGTCTATACCGACGCCGTGCTCGACCCGATCATCGCGACCTCCATTCACAAGTTCAAATACGAGGCGCGCGGCTTCTCCTTCGGCTCGCATGCCGACACGGTCGCCAATCTCGCGAAGAAGCTCGGCGAGCATCCCTATGCAGCCGGCGAGCGCTTCACCGCCGCCGACACCCAGCTCGGCGCCGGCATCCATTTCGGCATGAACATCGTCGGCGTGCTGCCGCGCCTGCCGGTGTTCGAGGCCTATATGGAACGGATGATCGAGCGCCCTGCCCTGCAGCGGACCATGCAGAAGGACGGCACGCTCGAGCCTGGCCAGGTACCCTGAGACAAGCTGCCCTGAGCCTGATCAGTCTTCCTTGAAGCCGTAGTCCGGAATGCCCTGCTCGTTGCCGTAGTATTTGTACGGCAGGAACTTGCCCGACATGGCGATCCTGACCCGGTCGCCCTTGGGGTTCGGCTCGCGCTCGAAGGCGATGTTGAAGTCGATCGCCGACATGATGCCGTCGCCGAACTCCTCCTCGATCAGCGCCTTCCAGGCGGGGCCGTTGACCATCACCATCTCGTAGAAGCGGTAGATCAGCGGATCGGTCGGCGGCATCGGCGTGCCGGTGCCGCGATAAGGCACCTCGTTCAGCATGCGTTTCTCGTTTTCCGAGAGGCTGAACAGCGTCGCCGCCTTCTCGGCGAGCGGCTTCACCAGCTTCATCTGGCCGAGCAGGGCACCGATCACCAGCACCTCCGACATGCCGCCGATCTCGTCGGTGATATGTTTCCAGCTCCAGCCCTTCTCGCGCTTGATGTCGAGAATCTTCTCGGTGAGCTCTTCGCGCTTCATCTCGTCCTCACAGATCGCAGCCGCCAAGAGGGCGATGGTCAGAGAAAGAGCTAGCAAGGCGCGGGCCAGAACCGGCCAGACTGGGTAGTGAAGCGATGGTCTCCGGGTCAGCGCCGGATCAGCGCCGGCCGAACTGCAGCTGTTCCAATGCCGCGATCTGCTGCGCGACGGGAGAGACCTGGGCCGCCAGCGAAATGCCCTCGAAGTGTCGGCGGCCGCGGAAGCGGGCACGCTCGAAATTCGAGCGGCCGTCGAAAGCGGCATTGCTGAACCAGGCGCCGCGGTCGAAGCGCGCGCCGGCGAAGGTCGCCAGTTGCCCGAAACGGGCTTCCTCGAAGCCGGCATTGCCGGCGAATTCGACTTCGCCGAAATCGGCCGCAGCGGCAAACTGGCATTCGCCGAAGCCGGCCTCGCCCCCATGGCGCACGCCGCGGAACTGCGTCACGCCGTCGAAACGCGAGCCGCGGAACCAGGCGTCGCCGGAGAACTCAGCCTCGACGAAGCAGGCCACTCCCTCGCAGCGCATGTCGCGGAACTCGGCGGTGCCGTGGAGGGTCGCCGCGCCGAAATCGGCATCTCCGGCGAAGTGCGCCCGGTCGAAAAAGGCGTCGCTGCGGAAGCTCGCATCGCGGAAGCTGGCCGGGCCGTGGAAATGCGCTTCGGAAAACCAGGCATCGCCGCAGAAGGCGCTGCCGGCGAAACGGGCGGCGGCCGGAAAGATGATGCCGGCGACATTGAAGTCGCCTTCGAAGATCTCGTCGACCAGCTCGACATCGGCAAGCAGGCGCCAGAGGGCAAGGAGCGGCCCGTCGGCGCCGATCCGGCCGCGCAGCCGCGCCATCTCGCCGGCCCAGCCGTTCCAGCTCGCAGCCCCCTCTCCGAGCCGCGCCAGCGTCGCCTCGCGCCTGGCTGCCACGAAGGCGGAAGCCTCCGGCCCGGCCGCGCCATAACGCGCTGCGCGCTGCGCAGCGGCAAAGCCGGCTTGATGCGGCCGTGCCCAGGAATTCACCTGCAGCAGTTCGGCGCGCATATCGGGCACGAGCCGGAACAGACTGGCCATATCGGAGGGCACCCTCGGTTAACGATTCATTAGCCATAAGCGAGCCGCCGACATGGTTCAATCGCCGCGTTGTCCGCCAACACCGCCTTCCGTGCGCCGCCGCGCGCGCATCTCCTGCGGTTTCATCGTTCGGCGCAGCACACTCTTAAGGTTACAGGGCGATAACCTTCTGTAGCGTAAGGCATTTGAAGTAGTTTCTGCGCGATCCAAGGCTGCATCTGCCACCCGGAACTCCAGCGCCGATGAACGCCTACCTGCCGTTGATCCTGTTCACGGTGCTGACCAACGCAGCGGCGCAACTGATGCTGAAGCGCGGCATGGGCGGGGTCGGGGCGCTCGATGTCGGCAATGACGGACTGATTCCCACCATCTTCCGCGTCGTCTTCAACCCCTTCGTCTTCGCTGGGCTATGCACCTTCGTGGTGAGCATGGCCTCGCACCTGATCGTGCTATCGAAGGTACAGATCAGCTACGCGTACCCGTTCTTGAGCCTCGCCTACGTCGTGGTCGCCGTTTACGCCTACTTCGTCTTCCAGGAGGATCTGAGCCCGGCGCGCATCGCCGGCATCGGCTTCATCGTCCTGGGCACCGTTTTCATTGCACAGAGCTGAGGGACGTCATGGACCTGTTCGCCCGCTTCATTCTCCGTCTCGGCACTCTCTTCGCTCCGGCCCAGCCGCAGCTGAAGCCGATCCCGGTCCCGGCACGCCGCCCCGACGCGCGACGCTGACGCTAAACAGCAGCGAAACGAGACATGAAGCACATCATCATCGGCGGCGACGGCTTTGTCGGCTCGCGCCTGGCGGCGGATCTCGCCGCCATGGGCGAGGAGGTTCTCGTCTGCGACATCCAGAAGAGTGCCCATCCGCACTATGGCAAGGTGCCGTTCCAGCGCGCCGACGTGACCGATCCGGCGAGCCTCGAGAGCATCGCGCTGACGCCCGATGATCTCGTCTACAACCTCTCGGCCAAGATGCTGTCGCCGATCGTGACCCGGAAGGAACGCCACAACTTCTTCTGGCCGGTGAATTACCACGGCACACAGAACATCCTGACCTGGATGGAGACAAACGGCGCCAATCGGCTCGTCCACTTCACCACCGACATGATCTACGGCCATTCGGTCACCGTCCCGCAGGACGAGACCCATCCGGCCAAGCCGCTCGGCGAATATGGCGAGAGCAAGCTCGCGACCGAAGCGCTCTGCCAGACCTATCGCGACAAGGGCTTCCGCATCCCGATCTTCCGGCCGCGCCTGATCATCGGGCCGGGCCGCCTGGGCATCCTGGTCAAGCTGTTCAAGCTGATCGACATGAATCTGCCGGTGCCGATGATCGGTTCAGGGAACAACCCCTACCAGTTCATCTCGGTCTTCGACTGCGCCAGCGCCTGCATCGCCGCGTGGAAGGCGGATTTTCCGAACAGCGCCTATAATCTCGGCTCGGACGATCCGCCGCCGGTCAAGAAGCTGCTCGGCGACCTGATCAAGCATGCCGGCTCGAAGTCGATCCTGCTGCCGACGCCGGCCTCGCTGGTCAAGCTGACGCTGAATGGCCTCGATGCGATCAACCTGCCGATCATGGATCCCGAGCAGTACATGATCGCCGACGAGATCTGCATCCTCGACACCTCCAAGGCCAAGCGCGAGCTCGGCTGGGCGCCGCAACATCGCGACGAGGACATGCTGATGGCGGCCTATACCGAATACCGCAAGGCCAGGGACGAACAGAGGAGGAAGGCCGCATGAGCATGCCCGCCTACAAGACGGACGAGGCAGCCCCGCAGCCCTCGCGCCCGCAATTGCTCAGCGTCGAAGCCGCCAAGCAACTCGACGCCCAGCAGGTCAAGGAGCTCTTCACCGCCCATATCAATCCGGGCCAGGTGCATTTCCTCAAGCTGCTCGGCTTCGACAATATCCTCGTCGATCGCGCCGAGGGCATGCACTACATCACCAGGGATGGCCGCAAGATCCTCGATTTCTTCGGCGGCTTCTGCTCGGTCGCCTTCGGCCACAACCATCCGCGCATCGTCGCCGCGCGGAAGAAATTCCAGGACGAGAACCGCCATGAGATCTGCATGGCGTTCATGTCGCAATACGCCTCGGCGCTGGCGAAGAACCTCGCCACCATCTCGCCCGGCGATCTCGACATGGTCTTCCTCGGCTCGACCGGCTCGGAGGCGATGGAAGCCGCGCTGAAGGTCGCCGAGCAGGCGCAGGGACCGGCCAAATCCAAGATCCTGCACGCCGCCAACTCCTTCCACGGCAAGACCAAGGGCGTGCTCTCGGTCACCGACTCGACGCTCTACCAGTCGCAGTTCAAGCTGGTCGAGAACCGGGTGAAGGTGCCCTTCGGCGACATCGAGGCAGTGCGGCGAGCGCTCGAGAGCGATCCCAGCATCGGCATCGTCGTGATGGAGACGATCCAGGGCGGCGGCGGCATCGTCGAGGCACCGGACGGTTTTTGGCGGCAATTGCGCGCGCTCTGCGACAAGCACGGCGTGCTCTGGATCGCCGACGAGGTGCAATGCGGGCTCGGCCGCACCGGCCAGTTCTTCGCCTTCGAGCGTGACGGCGTCGTTCCGGACGTGACCGCGCTCGCCAAGGCACTCGGCGGCTCGAAGGCGGCGATGGGCGCGATGATCGCCCGCCGCGAGCTCTACATGAAGGCCTATGGCAAGCCGAAGACGGCGCTGATCCATGCCCAGGCCACCTTCGGCGGCATGGGCGAAGCCTGCGTCAGCGCCATCGAGGCCCTCAACGTCCTCTATGACGAGGACCTGATGGGCAATGCGAAGCGCCAGGGCGACTACCTGATCGAGCGCCTGAACGAATTGCGCGCCAAGCATCCGACCCTGCTCAAGGAGATTCGCGGCCGCGGCCTGATGATCGGCGTCGAGTTCCAGGACATCAGCGAGGCGATGCCCTTCGGCGTGAAGCACATGGTCGCGCTGCTCGACGACAAGCTGAAGGGCTCGCTCTGCGGCTTCATCGGCGCGCTCCTCCTGAAGGATTACGACGTGCTCGTCGCCTTCACCGAGTACAACCGCAACGTCATCCGGCTCGAACCGCCGCTGATCGTCACCCGCGAGCAGTGCGATCAGTTCATCGATGCACTCGACGACCTGCTCTCGCGCGGCATCACCCGCATCGTCACCGACTATCTGCGCAAGGTCGCGGTGGCGAAGGGCTGAGCCAGGTTGACTACTCCGCTTGTTGAAGGGCCGGCTCACGCCGGCCCTTTTGCTTTGAGCCCGAAGCACCGCCCTACCTTGACAGCAAGGCGCTCGCCCCCAAGTCTATTGGTATGACGACGAAGCCCAATCTCGTGATCCGGATCGCCCCGATCGCGGAATCCTAGCCCCGGACTCGGCCCGAGCGCGCCCCGAGTCCAGGGGCGTCGCCGATGTTGTCCCTTCTCGGTGCAGCATGGGCCCCAAGGCGTCTCTCCCCAAAAAACCCTTTTGAACTTGCCGGTCGCGCTCTGGCGCCGCCGTCGCGCGCGCCATCGCAGGATACAAGGCCCATGACCCAACTGACCCAGAAGACCCATCGCAAGCCGAAGATCATCGTCAGCGAGATCGACCATGAGCGCCTGACCGGCCTCGCCACCACGGCGCTCGAGCGCGTGCCCGAGGTCGCCGAGGAACTGCTCGCCGAGATGGACCGCGCCAAGGTCGTCGCGCCCGGCAAGCTGCCGGCCGATGTCGTGCGCATGGGCTCCTTCGTCACCTTCGATTCGGACAGCGCCCAGCATCGCCGCGTCCAGCTCGTCTATCCCGGCGAGGCCGATATCGAGCAGGGCCGCATCTCGGTGCTGACCCCGATCGGCGCCGCGCTGATCGGCCTCGCCGCCGGCCAGTCGATCGCCTGGACCGCCCGCGATGGCAAGAAGCACCTGCTGACGGTGACGGCGGTCGAGCAGGCGGCAATGACTGCAGCCTGAAGCTCGTCTTCCTCAGCTCTCCTTGATATGGACTATCGAATAGTCCATATTAGGGGATATTGGAGGTCGCTTTGGCATGCGCATATCCGTCACCGACGCAAAGGCCCAACTGACCGAGTTGGTCCGCCGGGCCGAGGCGGGCGAGGCTGTCGTTCTGACCCGGCACGGTCAGGAGGCTGTGCGTCTCGTTCCGGTGCGGCGCGCGATCGGACGAGCTGAGCGCCGCGTGCTGATGGAGCGCGTGCGGCTTTCGGGAGCGGAGAAGACTCTGGCCGGGCCGGACGCGGCGCGCAGTCAGGACTTCCTCTACGACGATGGCGGCATGCCGCGATGATCGTCGTCGACACCTCGGCGCTGATGGCGATCGTGCTCGACGAGCCCGAGGCAGAGCGTTGCATGACCACGCTCGCCGAGGAGCCGAACCTCTCGATCTCGGCGGTGACCGTTGCCGAGGCGCTGATCGTGGCGGAGCGGCGCGGCGTGCAGGCCGAGATGGCGGACTTGCTCGGCGGCCTCGGCTTTGCGGTCGAGACGGCTGACCTTTCGACCGCGCACGGCGTCGCCGAGGCCTATCGCGCCTGGGGCAAGGGCGTCGCTCCGGCCGGGCTCAACTTCGGCGATTGCTTCGCCTATCAGCTGGCGCGGCAGCATGATTGCCCGCTGCTCTTCGTCGGCGACGACTTTAACCGCACGGACATCGTTGCAGCCGGCACGGCCGGACCGGGCTGAGCTAGCCGCCCGTCACCCGCCGCCAGAAGCTCGACGAGAAGCCGGGATCGATATGGCGCGCGAAGTCGCGCCAATGCGGGAAGGAGGCCTCGAAGGTCTCAGCCGACATGCGCGCGTCCTTGTAGGGATTGACCCGTCCGCCAGCCTCGATCGCGATTCGGTCGAGCGCATCGAGCAGCTTCAGGGTGCGCTCGCCGCGATGCGGGAAGTCGAGCGTCAGCGTCGCGCCGGGGATCGGGAAGGACATCATCCCCGGCGAGGGCACGTCGCCGAACAGCTTCAGCACGGTGAGGAACGAGCTCTCGCCCGCCCTCAGCGTCAGGCGCAGCATCTCGTCTACCGCCTCGCGCGCAGTCGCCATCGGCACGGCGCACTGGAACTGGCGCAGACCCTTCGGCCCATAGGCGCGGTTCCAGTCGCGGATGCGGTCGAGCGGGTAGAAGAACGGGCGATAGGCGAGGCGCCGCGGCTCCGGCGTCCGCGGCTGTGCGGCGCGATAGAGCGCGTTGAAGGCGCGCAAGCTCAGCCGATTGATCAGCGCAAAGGGCGGCTTGAGCGGGAACGGCAAGGTCGGCGCGGCCTTCGCCGGCGGAGCGTCGGAGGCCGGCGCATGATTGGCGCGGAAGAACACGCCGCGCCCGAAATGCCGGCCGCCGGCGAGTGAATCGACCCAGGCGACAGTGTAGTCATGCGTCGCGTCGGACGCTGCCGCGATGGCGAAGAAGGCATCGAACCCGTCGAAATGGATCGCTTCCTGCAGTATCTCTGCGGAATCAACTGGCATCAGTTGCAACTCGACCTGCGTAACGAGCCCGGTCAGCCCCATCCCGCCGATCGTCGCGGCGAAGAGCTCGGCATTCTCGATCGGCGAGCAGGTCAGTACTGAGCCGTCCGAGCGGGCGAGCTCGAAGCTGCGCACTTGCCGCCCGAAGGTGCCGGCGCGGTGATGGTTCTTGCCGTGGACGTCGTTGGCGAGTGCCCCGGCGATGGTAACGAGACTGGTGCCGGGCGTCACCGGCGGAAACCAGCCGGCCGGGACGCAGAGCTTCAGCACCTCGTCGAGCAGCACCCCGGCCTCGCAAACCATGATCCCCGTCTCGACGTCAAAGGAGAGGACACGGCCGAGCCGGCGCGCCACGATCAGGCCGCCGCCATCGTTCAGGCAGGAATCGCCATAAGAGCGGCCATTGCCATAGGCCAGCACAGGCGGATTGCTTTGGCGCCCGGCGAGCCAGTCATCCGGCTCAATCAGCGCGGAATCCCTGGCCTCCAGCCCGCCCCAGGAGCGCAGGACAGCGCGCTCATCGCTCACGGCAACACTTTCGCTCCGACCATGATCACGACGACGACCGCGCCCATCAGCTGGCTGCGCCAATCCCGGATCATGAACATCAGCGGATCGTCCGGCATAGTGCCGCGCCGGGCCAGGAACCACATGCGCGCCATCTGGTAGAGGATGATCGGGCAGACCAGCCAGATCATCTCGGGATGGCGATAGAGTTGCTTGACCGCGGCGCTGTCGACATAGAGCGCCATGATCAGCGCGCAGGTGCAGCCCGAGGCCATGCCGAGCTGCGACAGCGCCTCGATATCCTCGGCGTGATAGCCTCGGCCCGCCTTCTTCAGCCCGGACTGATCCTGAGTGATGCGCAGCTCCGCGTAACGCTTCATCAGCGCCAGACTCAGGAACAGGAACATCGAGAAGGCAAGCAGCCAGGACGAGATCGGAACCGCTGCCGCCGCATTGCCGGCGATGATGCGCATCGTGTGCAGGGAGGCGAGGCCGAGCACGTCGACCAGGAGCTTGCGCTTCAGCACGAAGAGATAGGCGAGCGCCAATACGAGATAGGCGCCCCAGGCCATCAGATAGAGGTCCGGCCGCGGCAGCAGCGCCGTCAGCGCGACCGAGACGATCAGCAGGCAAGGCACCATCGCATAGGCCTGGCTCTTGCTGATCTCGCCGGCGGCGAGCGGGCGCCTGCACTTGGTCGGATGACGGCGGTCGGCCTCGATGTCCATGATGTCGTTGAGCAGGTAGATCGACGACGCCATCAGCGAGAACGAGACGAAGGCGACGAGACCGTAGAGCAGCGCCTTCGAGGCGAAAACATCGTGGTTGAGCAGTATCGGCACGAAGACGAGGCCGTTCTTCGCCCAATGATGCGGTCGCATCGCCCGAAGCATCGCCGGTAGCGCCATGGTCCCCGTCGTCGTCACTGCCGAACACATGACGCAGGCTGGGTCCGGGTTGTTCCGAACCGCCCGCGCGCTCATCACGTGCATTGATGCCGCGGGAATCCTAATTCCGCGTGGACCGGCGGACGCAGCACAGCCGCCTTCTCGGATCATCCTTAATTTTAAATGTGCCGATCTCAGCCCGCCGTGACCCGCATGATGCCGGCCTTCGGCTCGGCCCAGCGCAACTCACCCTGCCGCAGCATCGCGTTCACATGCGCGAACACCTCGCTGAAGGCGAAGGAGAGCTGGTGCGGATCGAGCGGCCGGGTGAACATCACCGGCACCAATTCGGCGACCGAATGCGGCCCCTCGGCGACGGCGTCGGCGATCAGCCGGCAGCGTTCGCCATGATGGGCGGCGAGCGCAGCGCAGCGCTCCGCAAGTCCGTAGAACGGCAATTGATGTCCGGGCAGCACCAGCGCCCCCGGCGGGATCGCTCGCGGCAGCTCCTTCAGCGAGCGCAGATAAAGGCCGAGCGGATCGCCCTCGGGGTCGACCGCCCAGACGCTGATATTGGGCGTGATCTTGGCCAGCACCTGGTCCGCCGCCAGGAAGACATTGGCCTCCGGGCAATGGAACATCAGCTGCTCCGGCGCGTGGCCATCGCCCGACAGCACGAAGAAATCACGGCCGCCGATTCTCAGCACGTCGCCCGCGACGATGCGGGTGAAGGTCGGCGGCAACGGCGTGACCTGGCGGAGATAGCCATGGCCGAGCGTCGAGACGACCGAAGTCACCTCGGCGGAGAGGCCGTGGCGCAGATAGAAGTCCTTGTAGACCGGCGCTTCGGAGGCGCCGGGACTGAGCGAGATGTTGAGGCAGCCGAGATAGCTGGTCTGGCTGGTCAGGAGCGGCGTCCCGAAGCGCTCATGCAGCCAGCCGGCGAGGCCGATATGGTCGGGATGGAAATGCGTGACGAACAGCCGGGTCAGGCGCTTGCCGGCGAGCGCACCCGCCATCAGCGCCAGCCAGGCCTGCCTGGTCGCCTCGTCGCCGATGCCGGTGTCGATCACGGCGAAGCCGTCGCCATCCTCGATCAGGTAGATGTTGACGTGGTCGAGCCGGAACGGCAGCGCGATCCTGGCCCAGAAGATGCCGGGCGCGACCTCGATCAGCTGGCCCGGCGCCGGCGGCTCGGGGAAGGGGAAGATCAGGCCGTGGGGATCGGGAGCGTGCAACTTGGTCAGCCCTGAACAAATTTCTTACGGGTTCATAGCAGCCAGAGATCGCTCCGGACAGCGCTTGTTAAGCCTCAAGCTGCATCATCGGGATCGAGTTGACAGACCCAGACCAGTCATCCCGGACAAGCCGCGTCAGCGGCGCCGATCCGGGATCCATTCCTGAACGGTTCCGGAATGGGTCCCGGGTCTCCCTTCGGTCGCCCGGGATGACCGCCGAAATGTGAACTGACGCATGAGCGATTTCGACACCCTCCGGCGCGACTGGCTCGCCCATCTCGGCCATGAGCGCCGGCTCTCGCCGAAGACGCTCGAGGCCTATGGCCGCGACATCGCCCAGTTCGCCACCTTCCTGACCCATCATCTCGATACGACGCCGACGCTGAAGGCCATCGCTGCCCTGAAGCCGGCCGATCTGCGCGCCTTCCTGGGCTATCGCCGCCGCGACGGCGTCGGCAACCGCACCTTGATGCGCCAGCTCGCAGCATTGCGCTCGCTGGCGCGCTTCGGCGAGCGCAGCGGCCGGCTGACCGCCGCCGCCTTCGCCGCGACGCGCGGGCCACGGCTCGGCAAGGGGCTGCCTCGCCCGCTCGACGCCAAGGCCGCCGCGGCGGTGACCAGGGCCGACAGCCGCGCCGGCGAGGAACGGCCCGATTGGGTTCTCGCCCGCGACGCCGCCGTGCTCTCCTTGCTCTATGGCAGTGGGCTGCGCATCTCCGAGGCGCTCGGCCTAAAGCGCTCGCAGGCGCCGGTGAGCACAGCCGACGCGCTGACCGTGCTCGGCAAGGGCGGCAAGACCCGGATGGTACCGGTGCTGCCCATCGTCATCGAGGCCATCGCCACCTATCTCGTGCAATGCCCGTGGCGGCTCGCGCCGGAGGGCCCGCTCTTCGTCGGCGTCAAGGGCGGGCCGCTTTCGCCGCGGATCATCCAGCTCGCGGTCGAGGGTTTGCGCGGCTCGCTCGGCTTGGCCAGCAGCGCGACGCCGCATGCGCTGCGCCATTCCTTCGCCACCCATCTGCTCGGCCGCGGCGGGGATCTGCGCGCCATCCAGGAGCTGCTCGGCCACGCCTCGCTCTCGACGACGCAGATCTACATCCGGATCGATTCCACCCGCCTGCTCGCGGCTTATGATTCCGCCCATCCACGCGCCCGGGGATAGCCAGCCCGTCTCCGTGAAATCGGCTTGATTCCGTCACCCGACCCGGCCATCAGGCAGGGCCTTTCCGGGGGGAATCACGCATGGCTTCAGCCGCACCAGACGTCACCGAAGACAATCAGCCGACCAGCAAGACAAACAAGCGTATCGCCCTACTGATCGGCATTCTCGCGCTCCTGCTCGCCTTCTCCGAGATCGGCGGCAAGAACGCCGAGCAGGACGCGCTGTCCAAGAACATCGAGGCCTCCAATCTCTGGGCCTTCTTCCAGGCCAAGACGATCCGCGGCACAACACTACGCACCGCAGCCGAAGCGATGGAGATCGAGCTCGCCAATGCCACCGAGCCGGCGGCACGCGAGCGCTTGCAGAAGCGCATCGACAGCTGGAAGGCGACGATCGTCCGCTATGAGTCGGAGCCTGAGACCAATGAGGGCCGCAAGGAGCTGATCGCCCGCGCCAAGGCGGCCGAGGCCCGGCGCGACATCTCCAGCGCCCGCGACGACAAATACGACATCGTCTCGGGCCTGCTGCAGATCGCCATCGTCGTCGCCTCAGCGGCGATCATCACCGGCGTTGCCCTACTCGCCTGGACCGGCGTGGGCCTCGGCCTGCTCGGGTTCGCGCTGATGGTGATCGCCGAGGTCGCGCCGACCGCGCTGTTCTGAAGGCAGCTCGGCTCCCTCAGCCCTCATCCTGAGGAGGCCGCGCAAGCGGCCGTCTCGAAGGATGGTCCAGCTGTCTCGGGAGCCTCCTGAAACATCCTTCGAGACGCGCTCCTGCGGAGCGCTCCTCAGGATGAGGGCTATGGGGACTGTCCGGCAGGGCGCGACCGCTCAGTAGTGGATCGCGCCCTTCGAGCCGCCGCCGCAGGCGACGGCGTCGCCATTGATCGCGATGCTGCGCGGCGAGGCCAGGAAGGCGACGATGTCGGCGACCTCGGCCATGTCGACCAGCCGGCCGATCGTGACATTGGCCGCCATGCGGCGCTCGACCTCCTCGGCCGCCATTCCGGACGCCGCCGCCCGCGCCGCGACCACGCCCGGCGTCTTCTCGGTGCGCGTCGTGCCCGGATGCACCACGGTGACGTTGATGCCCTTCGGGCCGAGTTCGTCAGCGAGGTTCTTGGTCAGCGCCGCGACCGCGACATTGCGGATCGAGCCGATGGTCGAGCCGGTCAGGCGCGCCGCGAGCCCGCTGATGTTGATGATCCGGCCCCAGCCATTGGCCTCCATCACCGGCGCGGCTTCGCGGGCCATCCGGAGATAGCCCATCACCTTGACGTTCACGTCGTCGAAGAACAGCGCGTCGGTGATCTCGGCGAGCTTGGGCGGCGTCGCCTGCCCGCCGGGCTTGGCGGCGGCATTGACGAGGATATCGAGTCCGCCCAGCGCCGCCACGGTGCCGGCGATCAGAGCCTTGACCGAGGCATCGTCCTGCGTGTCGACGCTGAGCCCAATGACCTTGCGTCCGGTCTCCTGCGCTAGCTCGGCAGCAGCAGCATCGAGTTCCGCCTGGTTGCGCGCGGCGATGACGACATCCGCGCCCTCAAGCGCCAGCTGCCGCGCAATGGCGCGGCCGATCCCCTTGCTGCCGCCCGTGACCAAAGCGCGCTTGCCGTTCAGCATCAGATCCATGTGAGGTTCCATGAAGGCAGGAGGGGGGCGTGCAGACAGCGACGGTCCCCACGGTTTCATGAGGCATCCTGCGGGAACGGCTCGGTGCAGTCCAGCACCCCGGGCCGCTTCCCCCTCAGAGCGCTCGCTTGAAGAAACGCTCCACCGTTCGTGATGGGTTCAAGCCCTCCCCCCGCTTGCGGTGGGGAGGGTTGGGTGGGGGGCAGCGCCGCTCGGCGCTTCATTGGAAGAGTAGTCGAATCCTGCTTTGCGGCCCCCCATCCCTAACCCTTCCCCACCGCAAGCGGGGGGAAGGGGATGTGTCCGACTTTCGAGCGATCACTTTGCCCCCTGCCCCGCATGGCCCACGAGGGCACTTGACCAATTCATATCTCCGTGGTTATGAATAAACCCATAGCCAACGGGTTATTGATCTCGATGCAGGATGCTCACGATCTGCTCTTCAGGACGCTGGCCGACCCGACGCGGCGCGCCATCTTCGAGCGCCTGTGCCGGGACGGCGAGCAGACGGTCGGGGCGCTGACCGCGCAGGCCGGGGTCTCGCAACCGGCCGTCTCGAAACATCTCGGCGTGCTGAAGCTGGCCGGGCTGGTGCGCGATCGCCATGCCGGCCGCCAGACTCATTACAGCGCCCAGCTCGGCGCGCTCTCCCCGCTGATCGACTGGACCAGCCAGATGGCCGGGTTCTGGGAGGCGCGGTTCGACGACCTCGAAAATTTGCTCACAAGGATGGATCAATGAGCACCGCCACAACGCAAACGCGCTCCGTCACCGTCGAGCGCGAGATCGCCCATCCGCCGGAGAAGCTCTGGCGCGCGCTGACGCAGCCGCATCTGATCGCGGAATGGCTGATGAAGAACGACTTCGCGCCGGTTGTCGGCCATCGCTTCAACCTGCGCGGTGAGTGGGGCGGCGTGCTCGATTGCGAGGTTCTCGACATCGAGCCGAACCGGACGCTGTCCTACACCTGGGACTTCGCCCATGAGGACCCTGCCTTCGACATGAAGAGCGTCGTGACCTTCACGCTCACCCCGACTGCCAAGGGCACGCTGCTGCGCATGGAGCAGGCAGGCTTCCGGCCGGAGCAGAAGCAGGCTTTTGGCGGCGCCAAGGCCGGCTGGCAGGAGTTCTTCGGTAAGCTGGAACAGCTGCTGGCGCGGGCAGAGTGACGATGTCGGGTCTCACATTTGCAAGGAGGTGCTCATGACCTGGAGCAGCGCTATTCGGCAGGGCCATCGCTGGCTCGCCATCATCTTCACGGCGACCGTCATCGCCAATTTCGTCGCCATGGCGCTGGGACCGCCGCCGGCCTGGATCGTCTATTCGCCGCTGCTGCCGCTGTTCCTGCTGATTTTCTCGGGCCTCTACATGTTCGCATTGCCCTATGTCGCCGGCTGGCGGAGCGGGCAGCGGGTTGACGGGTAGGAGTCGGGACATGGCGGGCAAGACCATAAAGGCATCGGCGAAGAAGACGGCGACGAAGACGGCAGGAGAGGCCAGCGCGAGCACGGAACCCGTCCTGCTTTCGGGCGGCAATCCGCAGATCGCCAAGGGTTATGGCGATGCGCCGGTGCAGGCCTACATCGCCGCCATGCCGGGCTGGAAAAGCGAGCTCGGAGCCCGCCTCGATGCTCTGATCACCAGCGCCGTCCCGGAGGTGAGGAAAGCGGTCAAATGGAACTCGCCGCTCTATGGGCTCAAAGACGACTACTGGTTCCTCGGCATCCATGTCTTCGCGAAATACGTGAAGGTCGCCTTCTTCCGCGGCGCCTCGCTCGATCCCGTCCCGCCCGGCACCTCGAAGCAGAAGGAGGTGCGCTATCTCGACATCCACGAGGACGACGGGCTCGACGAGGCCCGGTTCACCGCCTGGGTGAAGCAGGCGGCCGCCTTGCCCGGCGAGAAGATGTAACGACGGTTATGAGGAGATCGGCCCGATGAAGCAGGCAGACGACAAGACCGGCGACACGGCCTCAGCCTCCGAGCAGATCGATGCCCGGATCGCGGAACTGAGCGATTGGCGCGGCGCGGCACTCGCAAAAGTCCGCGCCATCATCCGGCAGGCCGATCCCGAGGTGGTTGAAACCTGGAAATGGCGCGGCGTCCCGGTCTGGGAACATGCCGGCATCATCTGCACCGGCGAGACCTACAAGGCCGCGGTGAAGCTGACCTTCGCCAAGGGCGCCTCACTCCCTGACCCTTCAGGCCTGTTCAATTCGAGCCTCGATGGCAACACCCGGCGCGCCATCGACATCCATGAGGGCGCTGCGATCGACGAGGCGGCGCTGACGGCGCTTGTCCGGGCCGCCGCAGTGCTGAACACGGCTGGGAAGAAGAAGGCTTAAAGGCCCTCTTCCCTTCTCCCCTTGCGGGAGAAGGTGGCCCGAAGGGCCGGATGAGGGGTCGCGCAACGCAGACTCGTCATGGTCGGGCTCGTCCCGACCATCCACGCCTTTACTTCAAACCATGTTCAAGACGTGGATGCTCGCCACAAGGGCGAGCATGACGGAGAGGGCGCGCGACCCCTCACCCTAACCCTCTCCCGCAAGGGGAGAGGGGATATGTCGTGCTCAGCCTACAGCGCTCGAAACCCGCGGCACCCGCGGCCACTCCGGCCCCGCCCCGCGCAGCCTCTCCCACGCCCGCGCCATCTGCAGAACGCCGAGATCGTCGAAGCGTTTTCCGGTGATCTGCAGGCCGATCGGCAGGCCGGATGTGGTCATGCCGGCATGCACTGAGATCGCCGGCTGGTCCGACATGTTGGCCGCTACCGTAAAGACGATGTGCTCGAAGGGTCGCTCGGGATCATGCAGCGGCGAGGCCAACTCGGCGGCAAAGCTCGGCACCGGCGAGACCGGCGAGAGCACATAATCAAAGGGCGCGGCTGCCTTCAACGCCGCATGGCGGATCGCCAGCATCTGGCTCATGCCGCGATGGACCTGCGCGCCGGTGAGCGAGCGGCCACGCTCGGCCCAGGCGTAGATGTAGGGCAGCACCCTCTCCTGTCGCTCCTTCGGCAGCGCGCCGATCTCGGCCCAAGCGCGCTGGCGCCAGAAATCGTCGAGCCCGTCGAGCATGTCCTGCGTCAGGAAGGACGGCATGATCTCAACGATCGCCCCTGCCTTGCGGAAGGCGTCGGCCGCATTGGCGATAGCCGCCCTCACCTCCAGCTCGACCGGCAGGCCGATGCCGGCTTCGAGTTGAAGTCCGATCTTGAGGCCACGCGGCTCGCGTTCGAGAGCGCTCCAGGCGATCTCCTGCGGCGGCAGGCACATCGGATCGCGCTCGTCCGGCTTCGACAATTCGCGCATCATCAGCGCGGCATCGGCGACGGTGCGCGTCATCGGCCCGGCGACGCGGCCGTAATAGGTCGGGTCGATCGGCACGCGGCCGAAGCTCGGCTTGAGGCCGACAAGTCCGCACCAGCCAGCCGGCAGGCGGATCGAGCCGCCGATATCGGTACCGACATGTAAGGGGCCGTAGCCCGCAGCTCCCGCCGCCCCCGCCCCGGCCGAGGAGCCGCCGGGATTCTTCGAGAGGTCGAACGGATTGCGGGCGAGTTCGTGGAAACTCGACAGGCCGGAGGAGAGCATGCCGTAATCGGGCATCGTCGTCTTGGCGAGGATGACGCAGCCGGCCTCGCGCAGGCGCTGCGCCGGCGGCGCATCCGCTGCGGCGGGGGCAAGCTCCATCGCCGCCGTGCCGAGCGGCACCGGCACGCCTCTTGTCGCGATGTTCTCCTTGATCGTGCAGGGCACGCCGTCGAGCGCCAGCGCCTCGCCGTTGCGCCAGCGCGCTTCGCTCGCCTTCGCCGCGGCGCGGGCGCCCCCTGGATCATAGGCGTAGAGCGCCTTCAGCGACGGCTCCCAGATCTCGATGCGCGCGATCACCGCCTCGGTGACCTCGACCGGCGAGAGCTCGCGCGAGCGGAAGGCCCGGAGCATGTCGACAGCACTGAGGTCGGCGAACTCGATCATCGGGAAGTCTCCGCAATCATATTGATAGTCAGTCCCGCGAACGGCGCATGCGCGGATCGACCGCGTCGCGCAAACCGTCACCCAGCAAATTGAAGGCCAGCACCGAGAGCGCGATCGCCGCGCCCGGGAAGATCGCGAGCCAGGGCTGCGCCGCCATGAAGGTCTGCGCCTCGTTGAGCATCCGCCCCCAGGACGGCGCCGGCGGCTGCGTGCCGAGGCCGAGATAGGACAGGCCGGCTTCGGCGAGGATGGCGAGCGCGAACTGGATCGTCGCCTGCACCACCAGGACGCCGGCGATGTTGGGCAGGACGTGCTGGCGCGTGATCGCCATCTCGGTCAGCCCGGCGGCGCGCGCCGCCAGCACATAGTCGAGCGCCCAGCATTGCAACGCCGCCCCCCGAGCAAGTCTTGCGAAATAGGGCAGGCTGAACAGCGCGATCGCAATCACGGCATTCATCATGCCGGGCCCCCAGACCGCGCTGATCATGATCGCCGAGAGCACGGCCGGGAAGGCGTGGCTGAAATCGGCCATGCGCATGATCAAATTGTCGAGCCAGCCGTCGCGCCGGATCGCAGCGATCAGCCCGAGCGCGCTGCCCGCCGTCAGGCCGAGCCCGACCGCACCCAGGCCCACCGCCAGCGAATTGCGCGCGCCGACCATGATCATCGAAAACACGTCGCGGCCGAACTGGTCGGTGCCGAACCAGTGCTCGGCCGAGGGCGGACGCAAGCGCTTCAGGATCGCCATCTGCGTCGGCTCATAGGGCGTCCAGAGATAGGAGATCAGCGCCATCGCGACGACGAGCCCGCCGAGCAGCAGGCCGGCCAGGAAGGACGGCCCGGCCCACCAACGCCGTGGGCGGGAGCGAGGCGCGACCGCGCTCATGACGCCTGCCGCAGGCGCGGATCGATCAGCCCGTAGAGCAGTTCGATCGCGAAGTTGATGAAGACGACCAGGGCGGAGAACAGCATCACCAGATTCTTGACCACGATCAGGTCGTGCTGGGCGATCGACTGGAAGACGAGCCGGCCCAGCCCCGGCAAGGCGAAGACGTTCTCGATGATGATCGCTCCTGCAAGGAGCACGGAAAACTGCAGGCCCAGCACGGTGACGACCGGGATCAGGGCGTTGCGCAGCACATGGCGCAGCATGGTGCGCCGCCGGCTCACCCCCTTGGCGCGGGCGGTGCGGACATAATCCTCCTGCATCGTCTCGAGCATGGCCGAGCGGGTGACGCGGGCGAGGATCGCCGCCTGCGGCAGAGCAAGCGCGATGGCCGGCAGCAGCAGCGATTTCAGCGCTGGCCAGAAGCCGGCCTGCCAGCCCGGAAAGCCGCCGGCCGGCAGCCAGCCGGCGCCGACCGCGAAGACCAGCACGAGCAGCAGGCCGAACCAGAAATTCGGGATGGCGAGCCCGGCCTGGGCGAAGACCATCACCGCAGCATCGCCGGCCCGGTTGTGGTTGGCCGCGGCCAGCGCCCCGAGCGGGATGCCGATGGCGGAGGCAAGCAGGATCGCCATCGAGGCCAATGGCAGCGTCACCACCATGCGCTCGCCGATCAACTGCGTCACCGGCACGCGATAGGTGTAGCTGAGGCCGAGATCGCCGGTGACGAGGCCGCCGATCCAGCTGAAGAATCGCAGCAGCGCCGGCTGGTCGAGCCCCATCTCAGCCCGCAGCGCCGCCAGCGCCTCCGGCGCCGCATTGAGCCCGAGCGTCACCGCCGCCGGATCGCCCGGCAGGATTTCCAGCACGAGGAAGATGACGATCGCCGCGCCGAGCAGCGTCGCGACGAAGGAGAGGAGGCGGCGCAGGAGATAGGCGGTCATTCGCCACTCCGCAGACTGTGGCAGAACGAGGCGACGCGAAACGGATTTGAGAGGCGCGGGGAACCCTTCTCCCGTGTGGATTTCTCTGCGAAACGAGGACGTGGCGCGGGCCCCCCTCCCCCCTGTGGGGAGGGGAAGGGGTGGGGGGCGGAAAGTCGAAACGATCGGCTGCGAGACGGCCCCGATCCGCCCATACAAACAACCTCGAGCCCGGTCGTTCGCCCCCCATCCCCATCCCCATACCCTTCCCCACAAGGGGGAAGGGGGGAGCCCAGGCTCCGCTTTCGCGGAGGAATCCGTGTGGGAAGGGTGTTCCCCGCGGATGTCCCGATCGTCATCGCAAAAACACCTACCGCCAGCGCACCTCCGCCAGCGGCGTCAGCGGCAGCGGCCAGTCGGTCCACATGCCGTCGAGATCGGCCTTGGTCACGGTGATCTTCGGCAGGATGAAGAGGAAGCCGTTGACCGCGTCGCGCGCCAGCATGCGCTGGGCCTCGCCATAGAGCTTGTTGCGCTCGGCCTCGTCGACGGTGCGGTCGATCTTTTCGATCAGCGCCTTGAATTCGGGATTCCTGTACTGGAAATAGTAGTCGTCGCGGGCGTAGTTAGCGATGTCGAGCGGCTCGGTGTGCGAGATGATGGTCAGGTCGAAATCCCGCGCCTTGAACACCCGCTCCAGCCATTGCGGGAATTCCAGCGGCTCGATCTTCGCGGTGATCCCGATTTGCGCCAGCAGCGCCGCGACGATCTCGCCGCCGCGCCTGGCATAGGCCGGCGGCGGCAGCCGCAGCGTACATTCGAAGCCTTTCGGGAAGCCCGCCGCCGCCAGCAGGCTCTTCGCCCTGGCGAGGTCGACCGGATAGGCGCCGGTCAGGTCGACATAGGCCGGGTGCAGCGGCGAGAAATGGCTGCCGATATAGTCAAGGTCGAAGCCGTAAATGCCGAGCGCGATCGTCTTGCGGTCGAGCACATGCGCGATCGCCTGGCGCACCCGGACATCGCTGAACGGCGCCTTGGCGTTGTTGATGGCGAGAATAGTCTCGCCCTCGGTTTTGCCAAGCGTGACCCTGAGCTTCGGGTCGGCCTTGAGCTGCGGGATCGCCTCCGGCGCCGTGAGATTGGTGAAGACATCGATGTCGCCGGCACGCAGCGCCGCGACCTGCGCCTGCGGATCGGAGATGAAGCGGAAGACCGCCTTGGCCAGCGAGGGCTTGGTGCCCCAGTACTCGTCGTTGCGCGTCAGTTCGAGCCGGTCGCCGCGGTTCCAGCGCGCGAACTTGAATGGGCCGGTGCCGACCGGATTGGTCTTGTTGTTCGCAGCGGTAGCCTGCGAGACGATGACCGCGTCGCCCCAGGAGAGACCGTAGACGAAGTTCGCCGTCGGCTGCTTCAGCGTGATCACGACCGTGACCGGATCGGGCGCCTCGATGCCGGAGATCGGCGTGAAGATCCAGCGCTGGGCATTGGTCGAATCGGGCGCGACCGCGCGCTCCAAGGAAAATTTCACGTCGCGCGAGGACAGCGGCGTGCCGTCGTGGAAGCGCGCATTCGGCCGAAGCTTGAAGGTGTAGGTGAGGTTGTCGGGCGCGAGCGTCCAGCTCTCGGCCAGCGCGGGCACGAGCTTGCCGGTGCGGTCCATCGCCACCAGCCCCTCGAAGACGTTCTGCAGCACGACCTCGCGGATCGCCTGCGCCGCCCCTGAGGTCGGATCGAGCGTCGGCGGCTCCAGCGTCATGCCAATCACGACGCTGTCCTTCGCCTGCGCGAAGGCGGAGAGCGGAAGCTGGGTTGCGAGCGTGGCCAAGCCTGCTCCCGCCAGAAGATCGCGCCGCGTCGTCATCGTCCCGCCTCCATATCGTTGCGGCGCAAGATGGCGCGGGAGATGGGAGCGAGGCAAGTCGTCAGGCGCGGGATCCCCTCTCCCGTGTGGGAGAGGGGTAGGGGTGAGGGACCGCCCTCTCAGAATGAAGCTGCAACAGGGCCGGCGCGTTCTTCAGCGCTGGCGGGAAATGGGCTTCCTCCATCTGCAAAGAAGGCAGCGGCACCGTCGTGCTCCAACGATCAGCGGCAGTCCCTCACCCCTACCCCTCTCCCATCCGGGAGAGGGGCTCCCCGCGCTTCAAACTGCAAGGGTCCAAGCAAAAGCTCACACGAAATAATCCGGATAGCTCGCCTTCAGATTCACCAGATCGGGCAGCAGCGTGCCGAGATGCTGGCGCATTGCCCCGACTGCAGCGGTCGCGTCGTGCCGCCTGATCTCGTCGACGATCGCGAGATGCTCGCGGATCACCATCGCCATCCGCCCCGGCACCGGCAGCGTCATCCGCCGGCAGCGATCGATCTGGCTCTTGGCGGCATGGGCGAGCTTCCAGACGCCGGGATAGCCGGCCTCCTCGGCGAGCACCTCGTGGAAAGCCTCATCGGCAAGGTGGAAACGCTCCTGGTCGTTCGCCTCATGCGCCTCGTGCAACTGCGCGATCGTCGCATCGAGCCGGGCGATGTCATCGGCGCTCGCCGCCTGTGCCAGCACCTCGACCGTGGCGCATTCGAGTGCCTGGCGAATGAAAACAGCCTCGGGGATGGCTCCGACCGGAATGCGCGCGACGAAGGTGCCGGCTTGCGGGAAGATCTCGACCAGCCCTTCTTCCTTCAGGCGAATCAGCGCCTCGCGTACCGGCGTGCGGCTCATGCCGAAGCGGCTGGTGAGATCCTTCTCGGACAGCGCCACGCCGGGCCTGAGCACCATGTCGAGGATCTCGCGCCGGAGTTCGTCCTGCACGATGGAAGCGGCCGTGGCGCGGCCTGCGGACGCTGCGGCGAGGCGCTGCGGCTTGCGCTCGCGGCGCAGGGTTCCAACGTCGCCTCCCCCTAGCGCTTCCGACATCGTCCTATCCCGGCCATGATCACTCCCTTATTGGACCGCGATGCGCGCTCCGCGGCCAAGAACGGCGTAACACGGCGGAGCAGCGCATACTAGTATATTAGTATATTGACGCGCCACCGATGCCGGCCCTATGGTCCGGCCCGCCAGAGGAAACGCCAGCAATGCTGCTGCACGACGATCGTCTTTTGCCTGCCGAACCGGTGACCCGCGGAATCGCGCGCCGCCTCTATGCCGGCATTCGCGACCTGCCGATCATCTCGCCGCATGGCCACACCGATCCGCGCTGGTTCGCCGAGGACAAGCCCTTCCCCGATCCGGCGACGCTGTTCGTCAAGCCGGACCACTACATCTTCCGCATGCTCTATTCGCAGGGCATAAGACTCGAGCAGCTCGGCATCGCCCGCAAGGACGGTGGCGAGGTCGAGGGCGATCCGCGCAAGATCTGGCAGTTGTTCGCCAGCAACTGGCATCTGTTCCGGGGCACGCCGACCAGGCTCTGGTTCGAGCACGCCGCCTTCTCGATTTTCGGCATCACCGAGCGCCTCTCGGCCGAGAGCGCCGACCGCATCTATGACCGCATCGCCGAGCAGCTGGAGCAGGACGCGATGCGCCCGCGCGCGCTGTTCGAGCGCTTCAAGATCGAGGCGATCGCCACGACCGAGGGCGCGCTCGATCCGCTGAAATGGCACGACATGATCAGGGAGTCGGGCTGGGGCGGCAAGGTCGTCACCGCCTATCGTCCCGACAGCGTCGTCGATCCCGAATTCGAGGGCTTCAAGGGCAATCTCGAGCAGTTCGGCGAGCTGACCGGCGAGGATGTCGGCAGCTGGAACGGCTATCTCGAAGCCCATCGCAAGCGCCGCGCCTACTTCATCGAGCGCGGGGCGACCTCCTCCGACCACGGCCATGCCACAGCCCGCACCGCCAACCTGACCGCGGCCGAGTGCGAGAAGCTCTTCGGCAAGATCCTGAAGGGCAAATTCTCGGCCGAGGACGCCGACGTCTTCCGCGGCCAGATGCTGACCGAGATGGCGAAGATGAGCCTCGACGACGGGCTCGTCCTGCAGATCCACCCCGGCTCCCACCGCAACCACAACCCTTATCTCTTCGAGCAATTCGGCCGCGACATGGGCGCCGACATCCCGCGCGGCATGGACTATGTCTCGGCGCTGAAGCCTTTGCTCGACGCGGTCGGCAACGAGCCGAACCTCACCGTCATCGCCTTCACCCTCGACGAAACCAGCTATTCGCGCGAGCTCGCCCCGCTCGCCGGCCATTACCCCGCGCTGAAGCTCGGGCCGGGCTGGTGGTTCCTCGATGCGCCCGAGGCGATGCTGCGCTTCCGCGAGCTCACTACCGAGACCGCCGGATTCTACAACACCGTCGGCTTCAACGACGACACCCGCGCCTATCTCTCGATCCCGGCACGCCACGACGTCGCCCGCCGCTGCGATTGCGCCTACCTCGCCAAGCTCGTCGCCGAGCATCGTCTCGACGAGGACGAGGCTGCCGAAGTCGCCCATGATCTCGCCTACCGCCTGGCCAAGGAGGCCTACCGGCTGTGACCAGCGCCAAAACTATCGACGAACGCCAGGCCGCCCATCCCCGCGATGTGCGCGGTTACGACACCGAAACGCTACGCCAGGACTTCCTGATCGAGCGCATCTTCGTGCCCGGCGAGGTCGCGCTGACCTATAGCCACTACGACCGCATGATCGTCGGCGGCGCGATGCCTGCCGCCAAGCCGCTGACGCTCGATCCGTTCCCACCGACCGGCACGCCCTTCTTCCTGGCGCGCCGCGAGCTCGGCGTGATCAATCTCGGCGGCGCCGGCTCGGTCACCGTCGACGGTGAGCGCTTCGACTTGCCGAGCCTCGATGCGCTCTATGTCGGCCTCGGCGCCAAGGAGGTCTCCTTCGCCAGCGCCGACCCGGCCAACCCGGCCAAGCTCTACCTGACCAGCGCGCCGGCGCATCGCGAGGCCAAGCACCAGCTCATCCGCAAGGAAGACGCCAACACCATCCATCTCGGTGCAGCTGAGACCTCGAACAAGCGGACCATCCGGCAATACATCATGCCGAACAGCACCGGCACCAACCAGCTGGTGATGGGCATGACGGCGCTGGAGCCGGGCTCGGTCTGGAACTCCATGCCCTGCCACACCCATACGCGGCGGATGGAGGCCTATCTCTACTTCAATCTCGACCCGGCCCACCGCGTCTTCCATTTCATGGGCGAGCCGCAGCAGACCCGCCATTTGCTCGTCGCCAACGAGCAGGCGGTGATCGCGCCGAACTGGTCGATCCATTGCGGCTGCGGCACCTCGAACTATTCCTTTGTCTGGGCCATGGCCGGCGACAATGTCGAGTTCACCGACATGGACGCCGCCCCGGTGGAGACGCTGCGCTGATGGTGACGCGCTCGCCCTTCTCGCTGGACGGCCGGACGGCGCTGGTCACCGGCGGCAATACCGGCATCGGCCAGGGCATCGCACTGGCGTTGGCGCAGGCTGGCGCCAGGGTCGTCGCGGCGGGGCGCTCGAGCATGGCGGAGACCGAACAGCTGATCGCGGAAGCCGGCGGAACCTGCTTCGCGCTTCAGGCGGACCTGCAGCAGACCGGCATCGCCCAGCGCGTTATCGAGCAGGCCTCAGAGCTCGCTGGCCCGCTCGACATCCTTGTCAACAATGCCGGCATCATCCGCCGCGCCGACGCGCTCGATTTCAGCGAGAGCGATTGGGACGAGGTGATGAACCTCAACCTCAAGGCCAATTTCTTCCTGGCCCAGGCCTTCGCCAAGGCCGCGCTCGCGGCCGGCCGCGGCGGGCGCATCGTCAACATCGCCTCGCTGCTTTCTTTCCAGGGCGGCATCCGCGTCGCCTCTTACACCGCAAGCAAGAGCGGGCTCGCCGGCCTGACACGGCTGCTCGCCTGCGAGTGGGCGGCAAAGGGCATCAACGTCAACGCGATCGCCCCGGGCTATGTCGAGAGCAACAACACCGAAGCATTACGCGCCGATCCCGACCGCAATACCGCGATCCTCGCCCGCATCCCGGCCGGTCGTTGGGGCAAGCCTTCGGATATCGGCGGCGCGGCCGTGTTTCTGGCGAGCGACGCCGCCGCCTACATCCATGGCGCGATCCTTCCCGTCGACGGAGGCTGGCTGGCCCGATGACCTCTTCGACGTGCACATCCGCGATGACGAGCCGCGACCTCCCCCCTCCCCCCGCTTGCGGTGGGGAGGGCCGGGGTGGGGGGCAGTTCCGCTCGGCGCAGGGCTGGGAGAACGGCCGCGTCCTGCGTTGCGGCCCCCCATCCCTAACCCTTCCCCACCGCAAGCGGGGGGAAGGGAACGCGGCAGCGCCAGGAGCTCGGCGATGAGCGAGCGTCTCAACTCCTTCTTCCAGCACGACGCTGACATCGCCTGGGAGCCGACCGAGCCCGGCGTCAAGCGCAAGATCATGGCCTATGGGCCGGATCTGATGGTGGTCCGCGTCGTCTTCGAGAAAGGTGCGATCGGCAAGGCGCACCAGCACCCGCACCGCCAGGCGTCCTATGTCGAGAGCGGCGTCTTCGACGTCACCATCGACGGCAAGACCAGCCGGCTTTCCGCCGGCGATACCTTCTTCGTGCCCGAGAACCTCGTCCACGGCGTCGTCAACATCGAGGCCGGGCAATTGATCGATTCCTTCACACCGATGCGGACGGAATTTTTGTGAGAGCTCGCCGTGCCGGCCGTGCCGGCGCGGCTCCCGTCAGGGGACAACAACGACCGGAATAAGCCGGCAAACATTTTGGGGAGAGGACTGAAACCATGCTCAATCGACGGAGTTTCTCCGCGCTCACCGGCGTCGCGTTCGCCGCGCTGCTCGCGACCTCGGCTCAGGCGCAGAACGTCACCCTGCGCTCGACCGACATCCATCCGACCGACTATCCGACGGTCGAGGCCGTCCGCCACATGAGCAAGCTGCTCGATGAGCGCACGCAAGGGCGGATCAAGATCAACGTCTTCCACTCGGCCCAGCTCGGCCAGGAGAAGGACACGATCGACCAGACGCGCTTCGGTGTCATCGACATCAATCGCATCAACATGGCGCCGTTCAACAACCTGATCCCGGCGACCAATGTGCCGTCCCTGCCCTTCATCTTCCGCTCGGTCGATCATATGCGGAAGGTCATGGACGGCCCGATCGGCGACAATCTGCTGAAGGATTTCGAGAAGCACGACCTGATCGGCCTCGCCTTCTACGATTCCGGTTCGCGCTCGTTCTACAACTCCAAGCGGCCGATCAAGACGCCCGCGGACATGAAGGGCATGAAGATCCGAGTCCAGCAGTCCGACATGTTCGTCAGCCTGGTCTCGGCGCTCGGCGCCAACGCCACGCCGATGCCGTTCGGCGAGGTCTATTCGGCGCTGCAGACCGGCGTCATCGACGGCGCCGAGAACAACTGGCCGTCCTATGAGTCGACCCGGCATTTCGAGGTCTCGAAGTTCTATTCGCAGACCGAGCACTCGCTCTCGCCGGAGGTGCTGGTGATGTCGAAGAAGAGCTTCGACAAGTTCAACGCCGCCGACCAGGCGCTGATCAAGGCTGCCGCCAAGGAATCGATCGCGAAGATGCGCGAGCTCTGGGATGCCCGCGAGAAGGCCTCGGAGGCGAAGGTCAAGGCCGGCGGCGCCCAGGTCAACGCCATCGAGAAGCAGCCCTTCATCGACGCGATGAAGCCGGTCTACGACAAGTTCGTCACCGATCCCAAGCTGAAGGAAATGGTCGCCGCCATCCAGGCGGTGAAGTGACTGCCTGCGCCGGCCTCCCGGCCGGCGCATCTCTTCTGCGTCATTGCGAGGAGCGAAAGCGACGAAGCAATCTAGGGGCCGCTGTGCGAAACCTTCTGGATTGCTTCGCTACGCTCGCAATGACGAAAGAACGGCCTTCGCCCTCGTCATTCTCGGACATCCCATGCACGCCTTTACCGCGCTTCTGACGCGCCTCGGCGCCAAGCTCAGCCTCTACGCCCTGTTCATCGCCGGAACCGGCCTCGTCCTGATGACGGTCATGGTCGCCTGGGGCGTGTTCGGTCGCTATGTGCTGAACGACACGCCGACCTGGGTCGAGGCCGGCTCGCTCTTCCTGATGTCCTGGTTCATCCTGCTCGGCGCCGCCGTCGGCGTGCGCGAGAGCGATCATCTCGGCTTCGAGGTCGGGCTCGCCATGTCGCCGCCGCCTGTGCGGGCCGCGCTCGTTCTCATCGGCGAGGGCCTGGTCTGCTTCTTCGGCCTGGCGATGCTCGGCTATGGCAGCCAGCTCGCCGCCGGGACCTGGAGCGACCGCATGCCGATCATCGGCATCTCGCGCGGCTGGGACTATGTCCCGATCGCCGCCGGCGGCGCGCTGATCGCCCTGTTCGCGCTCGAGAAGATGCTGCTCTTCGTCACCGGCGAGAAGCAGGCCCCGCTCGGCTTCGGCCATTTCGGCTCCGAGCAGGAGGTCTGAGGAATGGAACTCTGGGTTCTCTTCGGCACCTTCTCGCTGCTGCTGCTGATCGGCGTGCCCGTCGCCTTCTGCCTCGGCATCGCCTCGGTCGCGACCGTGGTCTATATGGGCCTGCCGCCGGTCGTCGTCTTTCAGCAGATGAATTCCGGCATGAACGCCTTCGCCATGATGGCGATCCCGTTCTTCATCTATGCCGGCGACCTGATGATCCGCGGCGGCATCGCCGAGCGGCTGATCCAGATGGCGTCGAGCCTGGTCGGCCATCTGCGCGGCGGTCTTGGCCAGGTCAATGTCGTGACCTGCACGCTCTTCGGCGGCATTTCCGGCTCGGCCGTGGCCGATGCCTCCGCCGTCGGCGGCCTGATGATCCCGCAGATGAAGAAGCGTGGCTACGACGCCGACTACGCCGTCAACGTCACGGCGAACGCTGCGATCATCGCGCTTTTGATCCCGCCCTCGCACAACATGATCATCTATTCGCTCTCGGCGGGCGGCAACATCTCGATCGCCGACCTGTTCACCGCCGGCGTCGTCCCCGGCCTGCTGCTCTGCGGCTCGCTGATGGTCGCGGCCTGGGCAGTGGCGGTGAAGCGCGGCTATCCGCGCGAGGCCTTTCCGGGCTTCGCCGCCGTCGGCCGCTATGTCGTCGTCGCCACCCCCGGCATCCTGCTGATCGGCATCATCTTCGGCGGCGTCCGCTCCGGCGTCTTCACCGCGACGGAATCCTCCTGCGTCGCGGTGGTCTACGCCATCCTCGTCACCATCCTGGTCTACCGCCAATTGACCTGGACCGCCTTCGTCGAGGCCACGCTCGGCGCTGTCCGCACCACCGCGATGGTCCTGCTGGTGATCGGCACGGCCGGCTCCTTCGGCTGGCTGATGGCCTTCCTGCAGGTGCCGCAGGCGACGATCCTGGCGATGAAGGCGGTCTCCGACAACCCGCTCGTCATCCTCCTGATGATCAACCTGATCCTGCTGGTCCTTGGCACCTTTATGGACATGGCGCCGATGATCATCATCTGCACGCCGATCTTCCTGCCGGTGGTCAAGGCCTTCGGCGTCGACCCCGTGCATTTCGGCGTGATCCTGATCCTCAATGCCGGCATCGGCCTCAACACCCCGCCGGTCGGCTCGGTGCAGTTCGTCGCCTGCGCCATCGGGCGGATCTCGATCGGTGAATCCATGCGCACGATCTGGCCGTTCTACGGCGCCTCGGTTGCCGTGCTGCTGCTGGTGACCTATGTGCCCGGCATCTCCCTCTGGCTGCCGAGGCTGTTCCATTGACGCGCCTGTCCTCCGCCACGCTCTCCACCCTCCCGGCCGCCGTCAGGCGGCCGGGCTATGACCGGGGCAAGCTCCAGCCCGGCATCGTCCATCTCGGCCTCGGCGCCTTCACCCGCGCCCATCTGTGCGAGTTCACCGACGATGCCCTGGAGACGGAGTTCGGCGCCTGGGGCATCATCGGCGCCAGCCTCCAGCGGCCGGACCAGCGCGACCGGCTCAAACCCCAGGACGGGCTCTATACCTTCCTGAAGCGGGCTCCGGCCGGCCCGGAGCTGCGCGTCATCGGCTCGGTGCTCGACGTGCTTGTCGCGCCCGAGAACCCGCAGGCGCTGGTGGCGAAGCTCGCCGCGCCCGAGACCAGGATCGTCTCGCTCACCGTCACCGAGAAGGGCTACTGCCACGATCCGGCAACGGGCAGGCTCAAGGCCGATCACCCCGACATCGTCCACGACCTCGCCAATCCCGGTGCCCCGCGCTCGGCGGTCGGCCTGATCGTCGCCGGCCTCGCCGCCCGCAAGGCCGCCGGGCTCGGCCCGTTCACCGCGCTCTGCTGCGACAACCTCCCCTCCAACGGCCATGTGCTGGCCGGCCTCGTCCGCGACTTTGCGGCGCTGCGCGACGACACCCTCGCCGCCTGGATCGAGGCCAACGGAGCCTTTCCCTCGACCATGGTCGACCGGATCGTGCCGGCCACGACCGAGGCCGACATCGCCGAGGTCGCAGGACTCCTTGGATTCGACGATGCCGCGCCCGTGATCGGCGAGCCCTTCCGGCAATGGGCGGTGGAGGACGTATTTGCAGCGGGCCGTCCGAGATGGGATCACGTCGGCGCGCAGATGGTCTCGGAGGTCGCCCCCTTCGAATTCATGAAGCTGCGCATGCTCAACGGTGCCCATTCGAGTCTCGCCTATCTCGGCTATCTCGCCGGGCATGAGACGGTCGCGGCGGCGAGCGGCGATCCGGTCTTCGCCCGCTTCCTGCAGGGGCTATGGGCCGAGATCATCCCGGCCGTGCCGGCCCCGCAGGGCGTCGACCTCAAGGCTTACGCCGGCGACCTGCTCGCCCGCTTCCAGAACCCGGCGATCCGCCACCGCACCTGGCAGATCGCCATGGACGGCTCGCAGAAGCTGCCGCAGCGCCTGCTCGGCACCATCCGCGAGCGGCTGAAGGCCGGCGCGCCGATCGACCATCTCGCGCTCGGCGTCGCCACCTGGATGGCCTATGTCGCCGGCATCGACGAGAAGGGCGAGCCGATCGACGTGCGTGATCCGCTTGCCGCCGAATTCGCGCTCCGCGCCAAGGCCCTTGGCCGCGATGCCGTGGCACTGAGCACGGCCCTGTTCGGCATCGTCGCGATCTTCGGCGACGACCTGCCGCGAGAGGAGCGCTTCACACAGGTCGTGGCGGCTCATCTCGACAGCCTGTTCCAGAAGGGCGCGAAGGCGACGGCGGCGGCGCTGGGTTAGGGCTCGACACGCCACGCCAAGCGCGGGGAACCCTCTCCTGTAAGGAAAGGGTAGGATGAGGTGTAGGCCGTTTGACCAGCGCCGCGAACGCTCACCGCGCGGCCAGTTTCAGGCCAGCGTTTTCAGTCCGAACACCTCACCCCTACCCCTCTCCTTCCAGGAGAGGGGATCCCGCGCCTTCATCTGACAGCCGCAGCCTCTTGATCCCCGCCCCACCCTGACGCCAGATGCGGACAATGATCGCCCGCTTCGCCAACGCCCTGGCCACGAGCGCCCTCGCCGCTTTGCTGCTCCTGCACTCAGGTGGAGCGAAAGCCCAGGCGCAGCCGCCCTCCTCCTATGTCGTGCCGAATTACTGGGATCCGAACGTGCGGGTCGAGCGGCCAGATCTCGGCCCGCCGCGGGTGATCCGCTTCCTGACCGACGACGACTTCCCGCCGATGCACTTCGCCACGCCCGAAGGCGGCATCACCGGCTTCTCGGTCGAGCTCGCGCGCGCGGTCTGCGAGAAACTGGCCCTGAGCTGCACCATCCAGGCGCGCCGCTTCGACACTCTGCTGGACTCGCTGGCCGAGGGACGCGGCGACGTGCTCGCCGCCGCCATTCCCGTAACGGCAGAGCTGCGCACGCGCTTTGCCGCGAGCCAGATTTACCACCGTTCACCGGCAAGGCTGCTGACGACGCGCGGCAATGCCCGGCCCGACATCGAGCTGGCGGCATTGCGCGGCACGCGCGTCGCCGTCGTCGCCGGAACCGCACATGAGGCCTTCCTCGAGCGCCTCGCGCCCTTCATCCAGCGCCGCACGGCGCCGGACCTGCAGGCGGCTCTCGCGCTGCTGCGCAGCGGCGATGCCGAATATGTCTTCGGAGACGGGGTCTCGCTTTCGCTGACCATCGCCGGCCGCGGCGGCAGCGAGTTCGCCTTCGCCGGCGGGCCCTATCTCGAGGCGCGCTATTTCGGCGAAGGCGTCGGCTTCCTGCTGCGCAAGGACGATCTCGCTCTCAAGCGGGCGATCGACTACGCGCTGCAAAGCCTCTGGGACGACGGCACCTATGCCAGGCTGTTCATCCGGTTCTTCCCGGTGAGCCCGTTCTGAGCCTCGTCCTTGGACGGCAGGTTCGGCTTGGCCAGGCGCCCCTCTTCGGCCTTGTAGAAGAATTGCGAGGCGACGAGCCAGCCCTTCAGCGGCCGCAGGGGCGGGATGCAGGTGAGCAGGACGAGTGGCAATGTCGTGACCAGGTGGACCCAGGTCGACGGCTGGTAGCTCAGCTCCAGCCAGAGCGGGAAGGCGACAGCCGGCACGCAGACGAACATCATCACGAAGAAGGCCGGCCCATCCGCCGGATCGGCGAAGGAATAGTCGAGCCCGCACGCCTCGCAGCGCGGCTTCAATGTCAGGAAGCCGTCGAAGAGCTGGCCCTCGCCGCAGCGCGGGCAGCGGCCGCGCAGGCCGGTCTTGAGCGGAGACAGCGCCGGCCAATGCTGATGTGCCATGTCGTCCTCCTGACGGTGATGCAACATGATTGACTGCATTTACCGGAGATTGACCGCGACATAGCGCTGATATTGATTGCAGTCAATATTCGCAGACGCGCGACACTGTCGCAGGCCTATCCACCTCTGGGCCGTCATTCCGGACAAGCGGCGAAGCCGCGCAGCTCCGGAATCCATCGAAGGGTACCGGAGCTCTACGATGGATTCCGGCGTTCCGCTTCGCTCCAGCCGGAATGACGGTGTGTTTGGTCGGAGGACCGCCTACAGCGCGCGGCCGCTGACCTCCGGCGCCTGCTCGAGCGCATGGGCCATGAAGGCAAGCACGTCGCCGAGCGCCTTGCGGCCGATCGGTCCGCCGAGACAGATCCGGGCGGCTTCGGGAGGCGGGCCCAGCGCAGCGAAGGCGTCGCTGGCGACAACGCCGATCCCGGTTGCCTGCATCTGTCCGACAAAGGCGGCGCGCGTCCAGGGCGGCGGCAATTCGAGCCAGAGATTGAAGCTCAGCGGATCGACGCGATAGCTGCCTGCCGGCAGTATCTCGGCCGCAAGCTGCTGCCGCGCCGTCATCTCCGCCCGGAGGAAATCGAGCAGTGCATCGGCGCTGCCATTCTCGATCCAGCGCGTCGCCAGCGCCGCGGTCAGCGGCGAGGCCATGATGCTGCTGGCGCGCAAGGCGGCAGCGAAGGGCCAACCCGAGCGGATATCCGGCACGACGACATAGGCGAGGCGCAGACCGGCCCCGAGGCATTTCGACAGGCCGGCGATGTGCCAGGTCAGCTCAGGCGCGATCGCGGCAAACGGCGCAGGTGCCTGCAGGGGAACGAAGCCATAGGCGTCGTCCTCGATGATCGCCACGCCATGACGGCGGGCGATCGCCACGATCTCAAGGCGCCGCCGCTCCGGCATGGTGATCGTCGTCGGATTCTGCAGGATCGGGTTGAGATAGAGCGCCTTCGGCTTCAATCGTGCGCAACCATCGGCGAAAGCTTCGGGATCGAGCCCGTCGCCATCCATCGCCAGGCCGGTCAGGAACAGGCCGAGTTGCGCGCAGATCGAGCGGATACCGGGATAGGTCAGCGCCTCGCACAGCACAGCATCGCCAGGCTTGGTGAGGCTGCTCAAGATCGCCAGCAGGGCTGCATTCGCGCCCGGCACGACGAAGAGCTGTTCGGATGGCAGGGTCAGGCCGCGCCGGCCGAGCCACAGGCTCGCTGCGGCCTTGTCCGCCGGCGCACCGCCGAGCGGCTGGTAACGTAGCAGGCTGACCAGCTTCTCGCTGACCTCCATCATGCCCTGCTGCAGCCGGGCAATCAGCGCCGGATCATCGGGCTCCGGCGGCAGGGTCATGGAGAGATCGACCAGTTCCGGCGAGGGCGCGCGCGGCGCCACAATCCTGGCTGGCGCAGCCTTGACAAAGGTCCCCTGCCCGACCCGCGACTCGACCAGGCCGCGCCGCTGCGCCTCGACATAGCCGCGCGCTACCGTGGTGAAGTCGACCGCAAGCGCCTCGGCCAGCCGCCGCTGCGGCGGCAGCCGATCACCCGCCGATAGCGTCCCTGCGGCAATGTCGGCGGCGATGCGGTCGGCAATGGCGAGATAGCGCGGCTTGTCGCTCTGGGTCAGGTCAGGAAGCCAATCCATCGATGCGGTCCGGGCGAAGCACTGAATGGATTGACTGTATATTGTTGCGAGGCAACTCTGTCACTAGTAGCAGAATGCCCCTCAGCCCACGATCTCGCCGCGGAAGGCCCAGCGCGTCATCCGCCGCTCCACGAGGGCGCAGGCGGCATACATCAAGACGCCCATGATGGCGATGGCGAAGAGCCCAGCGAAGGTGGTGGCGGAGTCGTTGCGGGCGCCCGCTGAGAGCATCAGGAAGCCGATGCCGCGATTGCCGCCGACCGTCTCGGAGATCACCGAGCCGATGAAGGCGAGCGTCACCGCGACCTTCAGGCTGGCGAAGAGATAGGGCATGGCGCGGGGAACGCCGACCTTGGTCAGGATCTCCCATTGGCTGGCGCCGAGCGAGCGCATCACGTCGCGCATCTCCGGCTCAATCGTGGCGAGGCCGGTCGCGACGTTCACCACGATCGGGAAGAAGGAAATGACGAAGGCGGTGATGATCGCCGGCAGCGCCCCAACACCGAGCCAGATCATCAGGATCGGCACGATCGCGACCTTGGGCACGGCATTGAAGGCGATCAGCAGCGGATAGAGGCCGGAATAGACGAAGGGCGAGGCGCCGACGGCGAGGCCGAGCAGGACGCCGAAGCCGATCGCCAGCACGAAGCCGATCGCCGTCGTCCACAGTGTCTCCAGGCAGTATTTCAGCAGGATGTCCCAGCGCAGGACCATCACCTCGAAGATGCGCGTCGGCCTCGGCGCCAGGATCTCCGGCACGTCGAAGACGATGCAGGCGAGCTCCCAAAGGATCAGCAGGCCCGCCATGGCGAGCCAGGGCATGGCGACGAGCAGAAGCCGCCTCTGCGTATCAGTCATTGTCCTGGTCCTGCGGGGGATTGCGTTGGCCCAGGACAACCTGCCAAAGGATTTTTTCACGGCTGTTGGCGCGCGCAAGCCCTCCCCCCGCTTGCGGTGGGGAAGGTTGGGTGGGGGGCAGTGCCGCTTGGTAAAAGCTGGAAAAAGGGTCGAACCCGGCTTTCCGACCCCCCAACCCTAACCCTTCCCCACCGCAAGCGGGGGGAAGGGAATGCGCATCGCCTTCACCTGATTGCCCTCTCATCACGCATGCTCCATATGAATACGCTCGCGCAGGTCGTGGACGATGTCGACGAACTCGGCGGTGAAGGTGGTTTCCAGCGTCCTCGGCCGCGGCAGCTCGATCTTGCTGACCTTGACGATCCGTCCCGGCCGCCGGCTCATCACATAGACAGTGTCGGCGAGATAGACCGCTTCGCGCAGATCGTGCGTCACGAGAACGGCGGTGAAGCGCCGCTCCAGCCACAGCGCCTGCATCACGCCCCAGAGCTCCTCGCGCGTGAAGGCATCGAGAGCGCCGAAGGGCTCGTCGAGCATCATGATCTCGGGCTCGTGTACCAGTGCCCGGCACAGGCTCGAGCGCTGCTGCATGCCGCCCGAGAGCTGCCAGGGGAACTTGTCACCGAAGCCGCCGAGGCCGACCGAGGCGAGCAGTTTCTCGACGCGTTCGATATACTCCGCCTTGTTCCTGCGGAAGCGGCGCTTATGCGGCTCGACCACTTCGAGCGGCAGCAGGATATTGTCGCGCGTCGTGCGCCAGGGCATCAGCGTCGGCGCCTGGAAGGCCATGCCGACACCGCGGATCGGGCCTTTGACCGGCTGGCCATGGACGCGGACCTCGCCACCCGTCGGCGGCAGAAGACCGGTGACGAGCTTCATCAAAGTCGACTTGCCGCAGCCGGAGGGCCCGACCACGGCGATGAACTCGCCCTTGGCGATGTCGAGCGTCGCATCCTCCAGCGCCAGTATGCGCGAGGGGCCGCTGCCATAGGCGAGACTGACCTTGCGCAATTCGACGAGAGGGGTGTCGGAGGAAGCCGGCATGAAGGGCGTCATTCTCGGGCTTGTGCGAAGGCTGTGGAAGCAGCGCGCAACGTGCCGCCGCTCCCTTCTCCCCCTGCGGGAGAAGGTGGCCCGCAGGGCCGGATGAGGGGTCGCGCAGGTCTGGAAAGTTCCGGAAAACGCGGCACTGGGCTTACGATCGGCGTCGCGCGACCCCTCACCCCAACCCTCTCCCGCAGGGGGAGAGGGGGTAGGTCGCGTCCGTTCCTCACGGCGCGACCATGCGCTCCGCCTTGGACGGCAGGAACTTGTTGGTGAACACCTTGTCGGCCGCAGGCGCAGCGGGCAGGCCGAAGGCGTCAGCGACGTCGACGACCGAGCGGGCAAAGCGCGCCGGGTCGACATCGCCCATGCCGTTCTCCTTCACGAAGGGCGTCAGCACGTTCATCTTCAGCGACAGGTCGAGGCGCTCGGTCTCGAGCTTCTCGTCGATCAGCGGGTCGCGCTTCTTCACCGCGGCGAGACCGACGGCCGGGTTGGCGGCGACCTCCTTCCAGGCCTTGGCGGTGGCGCGCAGGAAGCCTTTGACCACCTCAGGCTTCTCGGCGAAAGCCGGCGAGATGATGATGCCGTTGCCGTACACGTCCATCTTGTAGTCGGAGTAGTTGAAGGAGACGATGTCCTCCTGCTTCACGCCGCGCGCCTTCAGGTCGAGCACCGACGAGAAGAAGTGGCCGCTGATGAAGTCGACCGTGCCTTGCACCATCGACTGCTCGCGCAACTGCGGCGTCAGGTTGACGTGATTGACGGTCTTGGCGTCGATGCCGACCTTCTTGGCGAAGGCTGGGAAGAGCCGGAACGAGGCGTCGAACACCGGCGCGCCGAGCTTCTTGCCGGCGAGATCCGCCGGCTTGCTGATCCCGGTCTTCTTCAGCGTGTGCACGCCGAAGGGCGGGAAGTCATAGGCCATGAAGACGCAAAGGATCTCCTTGCCGGCATTCTTGGCGTTGTACTCGATCAGCGAGTTCACGTCGGCGAAGCCGATATCGTAGGCGCCGGTGGCGACGCGCTGGACCGCGCCGGCCGAGCCTTGGCCGGGATCCATGGTGACGTCGAGCCCCTCGGCCTTGTAGTAGCCCTTCTCAAGCGCCACCAGGAAGGGAGAGGTCGGCCCCTGGAACACCCAGTCGAGCGTGAACTTCACCGCGGTCTGCGCCTGCGCCGGAGACATTGCGCCCAAGGCCAGCGCCGCTGCGCCCGCCAATGCGATACGGCGGGTGAATGCCCACGCCAGACCTTCGCCGGCCGGCTGCGAGCCGGACTGCCCCCACTTCACATCACGAACCATCGAAGCCGACCCCTGCTTATGTTGTACGACGACGCTAGCGAGGCTCTATCGGGAGTCAATTGACCGGCCGGGGTTGTCTGCCGCTTTTTCGGGCAGGCGTTTTCCATTCTGGTGTCAACGGGCACAGAGCAAATCGCTTCGAGACATGCGCGCATTTCCCTTCCCCCCGCTTGCGGTGGGGAAGGGTTAGGGATGGGGGGCCGCAAAGCAGGGCTCGGGTCTTCTTTCAGCTCTCACCAAGCGGCACTGCCCCCCACCCAACCCTCCCCACCGCAAGCGGGGGGAGGGCTCCCACGTCGAGGAGATCGCCCCTAGGCCAGTGTGGATGTTGCGCCGCACGTGCATATCTGCGAAACCGCGCGCTTCCCTGCCCTGTCCAGCGAGACCTGAAGCCAAAATGCCCGCTTTCGACCCCGCGCTGATCGAAGCCGCCCGCGTCTCGGCCGCCTGGCCGTTCGAGGAAGCCAAGAAGCTCGTCGCGCGGTTGCAGAAATCGGGCAAGCGGGAGGCGGTGTTCGAGACCGGCTATGGCCCCTCCGGCTTGCCGCATATCGGCACGTTCGGCGAGGTCGCGCGCACCTCGATGGTGCGCCACGCCTTTCAGGTGCTGACCGACGGCGCCATCCCGACCCGGCTGGTCGCCTTCTCGGACGATCTCGACGGGCTGCGCAAGGTGCCGGATAATGTCCCGAACAAGGAGCTGCTGGCGCAGCATCTCGGCAAGCCGCTGACCGAGGTGCCGGACCCGTTCGGCACGCATGACTCGTTCGGCCGGCACAACAATGCCCGCCTCTGCGCCTTCCTCGACCAGTTCGGCTTCGACTACGAGTTCAAGTCCTCGACCGACGCCTATCGCGCCGGCGAGTTCGACGCGACCCTGCTCAAGGTGCTGGCCCGCTTCGACAAGGTCATGTCGATCATGCTGGCGACGCTGCGCGAGGAGCGCGCCGCGACCTATTCGCCCTTCCTGCCGATCCACCCCAAGACCCGGATCGTCATGCAGGTGCCGATCGAGGCGCGCGACGTTACGGCCGGCACCATCACCTGGACCGATCCGGCAACGGGCGAGCGCTTCACCACGCCCGTGACCGGCGGCCATGCCAAGCTGCAATGGAAGCCGGACTGGGCAATGCGCTGGGTCGCGCTCGGCGTCGATTACGAGATGGCCGGCAAGGACCTGATCGACTCGGTCAAGGTCTCCTCGCAGATCGCCCGCGCCATCGACGGCACACCGCCCGAAGGCTTCAACTACGAGCTCTTCCTCGACGAGCAGGGCCAGAAGATCTCGAAGTCGAAGGGCAACGGCCTCACCATCGAGGACTGGCTGAGCTACGGCCCGCCGGAGTCGCTGGCGCTGTTCATGTACTCGCGTCCGCGCGAGGCCAAGAAGCTGCATTTCGACGTGATCCCGCGCGCGGTCGACGATTATCTCACGTCCCTCGGCGGCTATGAGCGCCAGGACTGGAAGAACCGCCTCGGCAATCCGACCTGGCACATCCATGCCGGCGAGCCGCCGCAGCCGGAGGTGATCGCCACCGGCGCGGGCGACAATGCGGTGCGCACGCAGATCACCTTCTCGCTGTTGATGAACCTCGTCGCAGTCGCGAATTCCGAGGACAAGGCCGTGCTCTGGGGCTTCCTTCAGCGCTACGCGCCCGGCATCTCGCCGGCGACGCATCCGCGGCTCGACGCGCTCGTCGGCTACGCGCTCGCCTATTTCCGCGACTTCGTAAAGCCGGCAAAGCATTATCGCCCGGCCGACGAGACCGAGCGCGCGGCCTTCATCGCGCTCGACGCGGCGCTCGCGGCGCTCCCGGCGGATGCAAGCGCCGAAGAGGTCCAGGATGCAGCGCTCGATGTCGCCCGTGCCATCCCGCGCTATCAGAATCTCACCGCCAAGAATGCGACACCTGAGCGGCCCGGTGTCTCGGGCGACTGGTGGAAGGCGATCTATCAGGTGATGTTCGGCGAGGATCAGGGCCCGCGCTTCGGTTCCTTCGCCGCAATCTACGGGCTCGACAACACCCGCAGGCTGATCGCCAAGGCGCTCGACGGCGGCTTGATCCGCGAGCACGAGGGGTTCATCGCGGCGAGAAAAGCCGTTTGAACCCAACTCGTTCTTGAAACATCGAAGAAGCGATACCGGGCCGCTGGCGTCGCGGTAGGATTCCCTCCTCTTGCGACCGGCCATAATCGCTTTGCCGAAGTAAGACGTGCTCCAAAAGAAAAGGCCTCCAGATGGAGATGACCGGTAAATCGACAGCAAGCTGGCAGCGCCCGTTCTATTTCGTGATCGGGTGCCTTTGCCTGGGCTTCGGGGTGGTAGCCTTGGTCGTTCCTCTGATTCCAGGCATCGTCTTCCTCGTACTGGCAGCAGCCTGCTTCTCCCGGTCTTCTCCAAAGATGCAGCTTTGGCTGACGACCCATCCCCGCTTCGGCAAGCTGATCCGGAACTGGCAATCGTCAGGGGCTATTTCCCGCACCACGAAATGGGTGATCATGATCAGCATGATCGCGAGCTTTTCGCTGATCTTCCTCGAAACGAATTCGCGACCGCTTCAGGCTGCCGTCGCGGCGGTCATGATCGGCGTGATGGTTTATGTCTGGCGGCGACCGGAGTATTCGTCCGAACAGGGCTGAGATCACCGAGCTGGCGGGCGCAAGCGGCCGGAGAACGACCATGTATGACGCGGCCCCGATCGAGCGCGCCATCACCGGCCGCCGCGCCGTGCGCGCCTTCCTGCCCGATCCGGTCGAGCCCGAACTGGTGCGCCGCTTGATCGAACTGGCGGCGCAGGCGCCGAGCGGCACCAACATGCAGCCCTGGCGTCTGCGCGTGCTCGGCCCTCGATCGCGCACTCGGCTGGAGAAGGCGCTGGTCGCCGCGCTCGACGATCCCTCCCCGCGCGAGGAGGAATACCGCTACTATCCGGCGACCTTGCGCGAGCCCTATCTCTCGCGCCGCCGCAAGGTCGGCTGGGATCTCTACGGCCTGCTCGGCGTCGCCAAGGGCGACCATGCCGGCATGCGCCGCCAGACCGAGGCGAATCTGCGCTTCTTCGGCGCGCCGGTCGCGCTGATGCTGACCGTCGACCGCGATCTCGAGATCGGCTCCTGGCTCGATCTCGGCGCCTTCGTCCAGACCATGCTGGTCGCTGCGCAGGGCCACGGCCTCGATCCTGCCCGCAGGCGATCTTCGCTCGCTTCCACGGGGTCGTCAGGCGCGAGCTCGCCATCCCCGAGAACGAGGTCGTGGTCTGCGGCATCGCGTTCGGCAAGGCTGATCCGGATGCGCCGGCCAACCGGCTCGTGCCGGAGCGCGAGCCGGTCGAGGGCTTCACCAGCTGGCTGGATTAGCCGCTGCGCGCCTCAGCCCGCGACGGCGGTGTATTCGGTCTCGACCGAGGAATCGTGGAGCTGATGATCGTAGCCGTAGATGTGGATCGAGATCGCATCACCGACGCCACGGTTCTGCATGCGGTGAATGTTCGGGCCTGATGGCAGCATGCAGGCGACGTAAGCAGCCCGGCGCTCCTGCTCCTCGGTCGGCACGGCGCGGTTCGCATCGATGGCGCGATACCAGGTTTCCGTGACCGTGCCCAAGACGACGCCGAAGCAGCACGAGCAGTGATGATCGTGGATACAGGTAGTGGCGCCCTCGCCCCAGACGATCGCCCAGACGCTGACGGCGTCATTGCCGGCGAGCAGGTTGCGGGTGTAGCCGCCCGGCTTGCGTAGCAGCGGCAGGCGCTGGATCAGGTCGGGGACCGCGACGAGCTCATTGAGGACGCTACGCGCCGCGGCGAGATAGTCGCGCGAGCAGGTCCCCTCATGCGTCCGCAACGCATTGAGGACCGCGCCGCGCCGCTCCTCGCCGAGAAAGCCCTGCATGTCCCTCATCTCCGATCACGTCCGATAACGGGAGAATGATAGGCCGGGCGTGGAGGCAATGGTTTGCGATCCTCAGCTCGAAACGAGCCAATCTTGAAAACTGATACCAATCTTCATCGCATTGTGAGAAACAGATTTCCGATGACCGGTTACGAATGATATTCCGTTCCGAGGAGATCGACCACCGTGGTCAAACTCGACGCCTTCGATCTGCGCATCCTCGCCTTGCTGCAAGAGGATGCGAGCAAGCCGCTGGCCGAGATCGCCGAAGCCGTCGGATTGTCGCCGACGCCATGCTGGCGGCGCATCCAGAAGCTCGAGGCGGAAGGCTACATCAGGCGGCGGGTCGCGCTGCTCGATCGTGGCAAGCTGAAGGCCGGTGTCACCGTCTTCATCGCGGTGAAGACGGCGCGCCATACGATGGAATGGCTGGAACGCTTCCACGCCGCCGTGCACGATTTACCCGAGATCGTCGATTTCTATCGGATGAGCGGCGACATCGACTATCTGCTCAAGGCCTATGTCTCGGATATCACCGCCTATGACGCGCTCTACAAGAAGCTGATCGCCCGCATCGAGCTCAGCGACGTCACCTCCATGTTCGCCATGGAGGAGCTGAAGGCGACCACGGCGATCCCGCTCGGCTTCGCAGCCGAGGGCTGATCAGCGGTTGATTTCGAACAGTCCGGCGCAGCCCATGCCGCCGGCGACGCACATGGTGACGACGGCATAGCGCGCCTTGCGGCGGCGGCCTTCCAGCAGCGCATGGCCGACGAGGCGCGCGCCGCTCATGCCGAAGGGGTGGCCGATCGCGATCGCGCCGCCATTGACGTTGACCTTGTCGGGATCGATGCCGAGCCTGTCGCGGCAATAGAGCGACTGCGAGGCGAAGGCCTCGTTGAGCTCCCACAGATCGATGTCGGAGACCGTGAGGCCGTTGCGCTCGAGCAGGCGCGGCACGGCGAAGACCGGCCCGATGCCCATCTCGTCGGGCTCGCAGCCGGCCGAGGCAAAGCCGCGGAAGATCCCGAGCGGTTCAAGGCCGCGGCGCCTGGCCTCCTCTGCCGACATCACCACGCTGGCCGCGGCGCCGTCAGAAAGCTGGCTGGCATTGCCGGCGGTGACGAACTTGTCCTCGCCGCGCACCGGCTTGAGCTTGAGCAGGCCTTCCAGCGTCGTGTCGGGGCGGTTGCCCTCGTCCTTGAAGAGCGTCACCGCTTCCTGGCGGATCTCGCCGGTCGCCTTGTCGGTCACCGCCATCACCGCGCTCATCGGCACGATCTCGTCGTCGAAGAGCTGGCGCTGCTGGGCGGCGGCGGTGCGGCGCTGGCTCTCGACCGAGAATTCGTCCTGCGCCTGCCGCGAGATGCCGTAGCGCTCGGCAACGATGTCGGCGGTCTCGATCATCGTCGTGTAGATGGTCGGCTTGTTGGCCTTCAGCCAGTCGTTCTCGGTCAGGTCGCGCCGCACCACCGGCCCGACCAGCGAGATCGACTCGACGCCGCCGCCGATCGCCACCGGCACGCCATCCATCACCACCCGCCGTGCCGCATGCGCGATCGCCTCCAGCCCCGAGGCGCAGAAGCGGCTGACGGTGACGCCGGCCGATTGCACCGGTATGCCGGCGACCAGCGCGCCATGGCGGGCGACATTGCCGCCGGTCGCGGCCTCGGGATAGCCGCAGCCCAGCACCACCTCCTCGACGCCTTCAGGCTCAAGGCTTGCCCGGGCCATGGCGTGCCTGATCGCATGAGCGGCCATGTCGGCGCCCCGGACCTGGTTGAAGGCGCCGCGATGCGCCTTGCCGATCGGCGTGCGGGCAGTCGAGACGATCACGGCTTCGGTCATGGCGCTTCACATCCTGTCTGGCATTGCGGCTGCGGCCGCCATTCGAACTGTTGGCTCATGCCGGGCCGCCTTCAGGCGGCCGCAGCCTTCACGCTGGAGAATCCCCTGCCCTCGGCCGCGAGGCGGCGCAGCAGCGGCGCCGGTTCGAGTGAGGCGTCGCCGCTCTCCGCCGCCTGGGCCTGGAGCCGCCTGGCGATGACGTCGAGACCGACGGAATCGGCCCAATGCATCGGCCCGCCGCGCCAGGCCGGCCAGTTATAGCCGTTGAGCCAGACGATATCGATGTCGCCCGGCCGCGCCGCGATGCCTTCCTCGAGGATGCGCGCGCCCTCGTTGACCATCGGGTCCATCAGCCGCGCCACGATCTCGTCCGCGGTGAAGCTGCGCCGCGTCACGCCCTTTTCCTGCGAGATCCGCGCGATCAGCGCCTCGACCTCGGGGTCGCGCTCTCCGGTACGGGCGCCCTCCGGATAGAGATAATAGCCCTTGCCGGTCTTCTGGCCGAAGCGCCCGGCTTCGCAGAGCGCGTCCGCCACGGCGGCCGTCTTGCCCAGCGATTTGCGCGTGCGCCAGCCGATATCGTTGCCGGCGAGGTCGGACATCGCGAAGGGGCCCATCTTGAAGCCGAACCCGGTCAGCGCCGCATCGACCTCATGCGGCAGGGCGCCGGCGATCAGCAGCCGCTCGGCGGCGCGGGTGCGCTGTGCCAACATGCGGTTGCCGACGAAGCCGAAGCAGTTGCCGACCACCACCGGCACCTTGCCGAGCTTGCGCCCGAGCCAGAGCGCGGTGGCGACGACATCGGCCGCCGTCCCGGCCGGCCGCACGATCTCGAGCAGCTTCATCACGTTGGCCGGGCTGAAGAAGTGCAGCCCGAGCACATCGGCTGGCCTGCTGGTCACGGCGGCGATCTCGGCGAGGTCGAGATAGGAGGTGTTGCTGGCGAGGATCGCGCCCGGCTTGGCGATTTTGTCGAGCGTCCCGAAAATCTCCTGCTTGACGCCCATCTCCTCGAAGGCCGCCTCAATGACGATGTCGGCATCCGCAGCGCCGTCGAGGCCGACATGCGGCGTGATCAGCGCCATACGCTCGTCGCGCGCGGCCTCGCTCAGCGAGCCGCGCTTCACCGAGAACCCATAGGTTCCCCGCACTCGCTCCAGCCCCTTGTCGACCAGCTCCTGCGTCGTCTCGATCAGCGTCACCGGGATGCCGGCATTGGCGAAGCACATCGCGATGCCGCCGCCCATCGTCCCGGCACCGATCACTGCGGCCCGCGCGATCGGCCTCGGCTTCGCGCTCTCGTCGAGGCCCGGCACCTTGGCCGCCTCGCGCTCGGCGAAGAAGGCATAGCGCAGCGCCTTGGAGCGATCGTCTGCGACGAGCTTCACGAACAGCGCGCGTTCGTTCGCATGGGCCTCCGCCGGCGCCAGCGTGAAAGCGCCGCGCACCGCCTCGATCAGCGCCATCGCGTTCGGCATGTCGCCGGATTTCGCCAGCGCATCCTTCGCCAGCGCCTCGAAAGCCTCGCGATCGCCCGCCGTCAGCTTGTCGGCGCGCTCGCCGGTCTTCGACGGCGCGCCCTTGCCCGCCAACTCCTGCGCCAGCGCGACCGCTGCTCCGACGGCATCGCTCTCGACGAGCTTGTCGGCCAGCCCGAGCGCCAGCGCCTTCTGCGCGGCGATCGGCTCGCCCGAGAGCATCATCGGGAAGGCCTTGGTCGCGCCGATCAGGCGCGGCAGGCGCTGCGTGCCGCCGGCGCCGGGGATCAGGCCGAGCTTGATCTCGGGCAGGCCGAGCTTCGCTGCAGGCGTCGCGACCCTGGCATGACAGGCGAGCGCAACCTCGAGCCCGCCGCCGAGCGCCACGCCCTGGATCGCCGCGACGACCGGCTTGGCCGCGTTCTCGATTGCAGCCAGCAGATCAGGCAGGATCGGCGGCGCCGGCGGCTTGCCGAACTCGCTGATGTCTGCGCCGGCGATGAAGGCTTTGCCTTGGGCCGCAATGACCAGCGCAACCACGTCGCTGTCGGCCAGCGCCAGCGCCAGTGCCTGCAACAGGTCGGCGCGCAGTGCGGCGCTCAAGGCGTTGACCGGCGGGTTGTGCAGCGTCGCGATCGCCACCTGGCCTTGGCGGGTGAGGGTGACGGTCTGCATGCCTACCTCCATTTGGACTGCGCGCCGCAAGGAGCCGAGCGCGAGGGATGCTGTCAAGCCAGACCACCGTTGCCCCCGCCCCTTCCTTGACCGGCCAGCTTGCCTCGCCCATCGTCTGCCGCCCGCTTTTGGCGGCATCGAGATGAGAAGGCTGGCATGACGCAGACGGTTCTGAGCGAGACCCCGGCCGAGGGCATCAGGCAGATCACCATGAACCGCCCCGACCGGCGCAACGCGCTCGACCGCGTCACCTATCAGGGGCTGATCGATGCGCTCGCCGCCGCCGACGCCGACGCCTCGGTGCGCGCCGTCGTCCTCACCGGCGCGGGCGGCTGCTTCACCAGCGGCAACGACATCAAGGATTTCGCCGTGGCGGCCGCGACCGGCGTCGGCGCCGAGATCGCCATCGACTTCCTGACCGCGATCTCGACCGCGAAGAAGCCGATCGTCGCCGCGGTCGAAGGTTTCGCCGTCGGCATCGGCACCACCATGCTGCTGCATTGCGATCTCGCCTTCGCCGGGCGCGGCGCGAGCTTTCGCCTGCCCTTCGTCACGCTCGGCCTCTGCCCCGAAGGCGGGTCGAGCTATCTCCTGCCTCTGGTCGCCGGCAGCAAGCGCGCCGCCGAACTGCTGATGCTGGGCGAGGCCTTCGGCCCCGAGCTGGCGCAGGAGGCCGGGCTGATCAACGGCGTCGCCGACGAGGGTGGCGCCCTCGCGTTGGCAGTGGAAAAAGCCAAGGCGCTGGCGGCTCTGCCGCCGCAATCGGTCGCGCTGACCAAATCGCTGCTCAAGCGCGGCAGCGCCGCCGCCGTGGCCGAAACGATCGCGACCGAGGCGCGCCATTTCGGCGAGCGACTGCAGTCGGCCGAGGCGCAGGCCGCCTTCATGGCGTTCCTCACGAAACGCTGACGACGGGCGCGAAACCTTCGCACGGCTGTCGCGGAAACAGCGGAACATCCTGCTCCCCGTCAGGTCGACGCACGCGCCTCTGACGCGGTCGTGCAAGGAGCAGGTTGTGCAGCTGAAGGTCGTCGCCACTCTCGTCTATCGCTTCGACCATGAAACGCCGGTGATCGTCGCGATCGAACCGGCGCGGTCTCCCGACCAGACCATCCTCTCGGACCGCCTGCTCGTCGATCAGGCGGCCGAGCTGATCCGCGACGAGGATTCCGCCACGGGCATGCGCCGCTTCCGCGCGGTGCTCTCAGGGCAGGTCTCGATCCAGTATCAGGGCGTGATCGACAATGGCGCGCGCCCCTTCCTGCAGGCCGGCGCGCACCAGCATGCCTGGGCCGAACTCCCGGCCAAGGTCCTGCCTTATCTATTGCCGAGCCGCTTCTGCCCCTCCGACAGCCTGATGCGCTTCGCCCAGCGCGAATTCAGCGACATCGAAGCCGGCGGCGCCAAGGTGCTCGCCGTCGTCGACTGGCTGCAGGAGCATGTCGATTATGTCCACGGCGTCAGCAACGCCCAGACCACGGCCGAGCAGACCTTCATCGACCGCGCCGGCGTCTGCCGCGATTTCAGCCATCTCGGCATCGCGCTGTGCCGCGCGCTCAACCTGCCGGCGCGCGCCGTCAGCGTCTACGCCGCCGAGCTGAACCCACCGGATTTCCACGCGGTCTTCGAGGTCTTCCTCGACGGACGCTGGTGGCTGGTCGATCCGACCAGGCTAGCGCCGATCGAGGGCATGGTCCGCATCGCCGCCGGGCGCGACGCCGCCGATATCGCCTTCCTGACCAGCGGCAGCCTGTGCCAGTGCCTCAGCCAATGGGTCGAGGTCACGCCGATCGACGACAACGAGTCCGCCGAGGCGGCCTGAACCGGCGATGAGCCGGCCGCTCAGCCGCGGCGATCAATCATCGTCGTCGTCATCGTCACGACGGCGCCTGTGCCTCCGCCAGCGATAATAATCGTCATCGCGCCAGCGCCGCCGGTAGCCATCATCGTAATAGCGGCGGCGATACCACCGGCGGCGCCGACGATCGTCATCGTCGTCATCATCCTCGGCGCGTACAGTCGTCGCGGTCAGCACTGAGCCGGCGATCGCCATGGGCAGCGCAAAAAGCGCCAGCCGCAGCAGCTTCCGCCGTCCTTCGTCGGTTCCGCTCATCATCGTCTCCTCTATACCGACCATGCCCCATGGCAGCGGGACAACTTGGCGGATTTGGGAAGAACGAGTGGCGATCGGCCTTATTCCGGAGGAGACGATTTTCGCAGTGCGATTCAGGCCGGCCGCACCGCGACCAGCCTTCGCGCCCTGAGGAGGCTGCGTGCCAGCGCCGCCAGGAAGATGACCGCCTGCACCACGACGATGCAGGGTCCGGTCGCGACGTCGAGATGGAAGCTGAGGATCGTACCGAGGACGCTCGACGTGACCGCCGCCGCGATCGCGACCAGCAGCATCAGGTCGAAGCGGCGCGTCGTCAGGTAGCCGATCGCCCCCGGCGCGACAAGCATGGCGACGACGAGGATGATGCCGACCGCCTTCAGCGCGGCGACGATGGTCAGCGCCAGCATGGCGAGCAGGCCGAAATGCAGTGCCCTGACCGACAGGCCGATTGCCCGGGCATGCGCCGGGTCGAAGGCGTACAGCAGGAAATCGCGGCGCTTCGCCAGCATGATGCCGGCGACCGGCAAGGCGATCAGCGCCGTCTCGGTGATGTCGGCCCAGGTCACGCCGAGCATGTTGCCGAACAGGATGTGCAGGAGGTGCTGGTCGCTGTCGACCTTGACGAAGAGCACGAGGCCGAGCGCGAACATGCCGGAGAAGACGATGCCCATCACCGTGTCCTCCTTCACCCGGCTGTTCTCCTTGAGATAGCCGATGCCGAAGGCGCAGCCCAGGCCCGCGGCAAAGGCGCCGAGCGCCAGCGGCAGGCTGACGATATGGGCCAGCACGATGCCGGGCAGCACCGCATGCGAGACCGCATCGCCCATCAGCGACCAGCCCTTCAGCACCAAAAAGCAGGACAGGACGGCGCAGACGAAACCGACCATCACGGCAATGGCGAGCCCGCGCAGCATGAACTCATGCGCGAAGGGGGCGAGCAGCCAGTCCTGAATCAGGTTCATGCCGCGCCTCCCATCGCAAAGCGCTCTCCCTCCCCCCGCTTGCGGTGGGGAGGGTCGGGGTGGGGGGCAGTGCTGCTTGGCGAAACGATGAAGGACTGAGCTCCGGCTTTCCGGCCCCCCATCCCTAACCCTTCCCCACCGCCAGCGGGGGGAAGGGGACAATCCGTGCGAGACAAGCTCATGCCGCGCCTCCAACGCTGGCGGCGCGTCGCGCGCCGAGGCGGCCATGCTTGGGCGCGAACAGGAAGGCGATGAGGAACAGCGCCGTCTGGAAGACGACGATCAGCCCGCCGGTCGAGCCGTCGAGAAAATAGCTCGCATAGGCGCCGACCGCCGAGGTCACGACGCCCATCGTCACCGCGATCACGATCAGCCGGCCGAAACGGTCGGTCAGCAGATAGGCGGTCGCGCCCGGCGTCACCACCATGGCGATCACGAGGCAGGCGCCGACCGTCTGCAGTGCCGCAACGGTACAGGCCGAGAGCAGCACGAAGAACAGGATCTTCAGCCGTGTCGGCGACAGGCCGACGGCGCGTGCCTGGTTCTCGTCGAAGAAGACCAGCATCAAATCCTTCCAGCGCAGCAGCAGGATGGCGAGCGAGATAAAAGCGATGGTCGCGACCTGGATCACGTCCTCGTCGGAGATGCCGAGGATGTTGCCGAGCACGATCGACTGGACGTTGACCGAGGTCGGATTGATCGAGACGATGATCAGGCCGACGGCGAAGAACGTCGTGAAGACGATGCCGATGACGGCATCCTCGCGCAATTGCGTGCGCACCCGGACCAGCGCCATGGCGAGCGCCGCCAGCAGGCCGGAGAAAAAGGCGCCGGCGGCATAGGGCACCTTCAGGAGATAGGCGAGCGCGACGCCGGGCACGATCGCATGCGCAAGCGCGTCGCCCATCAGCGACCAGCCCTTCAGCATGAGGTAGCAGGACAGGAAGGCGCAGACGCCGCCGACCAAGGCCGAGACCCAGATCGCCTTGACCATGTACTGGTAGCCGAACGGCTCGAGCAGGAGTTCGATCACGGCTGCCCGTCCTTCCTGCCGGCGGCAGGCTTCTCATGATCGCGATCGCCGTAGAAGACGAGCGGGCGCTCGTCGTCGGTGATCACGGTGACGCGGCGGTCGTCGGCATCGGCGTGCAGGCTCGCGCCTTCCAGGCGGAAATGCCGGAGCGCGCCACCGAAGGCCCGCTGCAGATTGTCCTGGGTGAAGGTCGTCTCGGTCGGCCCGGCCGCGAGCACGGTCTTGTTGACGATCACGACCTGGTCGCAGAAATCCGGGATCGAGCCGAGATTATGGGTCGAGACCAGCATCAGCCTCCCTTCCGCCCGCAGTTCGCGCATCAGCCCGACGATCTGGTCCTCGGTCTTGACGTCGACGCCGGTGAAGGGCTCGTCGAGCAGGATCACCTGCCCGCCCTGCGCCAAGGCGCGGGCCAGGAAGACGCGCTTGCGCTGGCCGCCGGAGAGCTCGCCGATCTGGCGGCGGCGGAACTCCAGCATGTTGACGCGTTCGAGGGCGTGCTCGGCCGCCTCGCGATCGGCTTTCCGGGGCAGGCGCATGAAGCCCATATGGCCGTAGCGCCCCATCATCACGACGTCGTCGACCAGCACCGGGAAGGTCCAGTCGACCTCCTCGGCCTGCGGCACATAGGCGACGAGGCCGCGCTTCAGCGCCGCGCGAACCTCCATGCCGGCGATGCTGACCAGCCCCTGCGCCGGCTTGAGGAATCCCATCAGCGTCTTGAAGATCGTCGACTTGCCGGAGCCGTTGACGCCGACCAGCGCGCAGATCGTACCGGGGCCGAGCGCGAAGGACGCGTCATTCACCGCGGTCACGCCATTGGCGTAGCGGACGGTGACGCCGCTGACCACGATCGACGGCGTCGGCTCCTGCCCCGCGCGGATCTCGGCGGCCTGCCGGTTCACTGGCCGAACCCCTTCGCGATCGTGTCGACGGTGACCTCCAGCAGCTTGAGATAGGTCGGCACCGCGCCGCGCGCATCCGAGAGCGAGTCGACATAGAGCACGCCGCCATATTTGGCGCCGGTCTCGCGGGCGACCTGTTTGGCGGCCTTGTCCGAGATCGTGCTCTCGCTGAACACCGCCGGGATCTTGTTCTTGCGGACGAGGTCGATCAGCCGGCGCACCTGCTGCGGCGTGCCCTGCTCATCGGCATTGATCGGCCAGAGGTAAGCTTCGCGCCAGCCATAATCGCGGGTGAGATAGCTGAAGGCGCCCTCGCTGGAGACGAGCCAGCGCTTGTCGGCCGGGACCTTGTCGAGCCGGGCGCGCAGAGGACCGTCCATCGCCTTGATCTGCGTGGCATAGTCGGCGGCATTCTTCGCATAGGTCGCAGCATTGGCCGGGTCGGCCTCGGCGAACGCCTTGCGGATGTTCTCGACATAGATCAGCGCGCTCGCCGTCGACATCCAGGCGTGCGGGTTGGGCTTGCCCTCATAGGGCCCCTCCTTGATGCCCATCGGCGCGATGCCGTCGGTCACCACCGCACTCTTCACGTTCTTCACATTGTCGAAGAACCTCTCGAACCAGCGCTCCAGGTTCATGCCGTTCCACAAGACGAGATCGGCCGACTGCGCCTTCACCACGTCGAGCGGCGTCGGCTGGTAGTCGTGGATCTCGGCGCCAGGCTTGGTGATCGATTCGACGATCGCCACCGAGCCGGCGACGTTCTGGGCGATATCCTGGATCACCGTGAAGGTGGTGACGACGCGCAAGGGCTTGCCCGGCGTCACCTGCGCGAAGGCAGAGCCGGCAAGGCCGAAGGCCAGTGTCGTGGCGGCGGCAAGGGCAAGGAAATAGCGGCGCGGCGACATGGTCTCTCCAATAGCGAAACGGGGAATACCTCACGCTATTGCAAACCACTTGCATCTGTCAACGCAGTTGCAAACGAATTGCGACAAGGCATTTTTGCAAATGCCTCTCAGGGTTGCTACCTCTCGCGCATGAAGGGAATCGACCAGCGCGTGGCGGCATTCGAGCTCCAGCTCCGCAAGGCGGGGCTGCGCATGACGCAGCAGCGTCGGCTGATCCTGCGGGTCCTGGCCGAAGCCAACGACCATCCCGATGCCAAGGGCATCTTCACGCGCGCCTTCGTGCACGACCCGACGCTGTCGCTCTCGACCGTCTACCGCACGATGAAGCTGCTGGAGACGCAAGGCGCGATCGAACGCCACGCCTTCGAGGACGGCGTCTCGCGCTACGAGCACGCCGACCAGCAGCACCATGATCATCTGATCGACGTCGAGACCGGCCAGGTCGTCGAGTTCTCCTCGCCCGAGATCGAGGAGCTGCAGGCCAAGATCGCGGCCAAGCTCGGCTACGAGATCGTCCGGCACCGGCTGGAGCTGTATGGACGCAAGGTCAAGCCACAGCGGCGCAAGCCCGGCAAGAAGGACGCCTGACCGCGCTTTCCGTCATGGTCGCCCTTGTGGCGACCATCCACGTCTTCCTCGGTGAGAAGCGGTGTTCAAGACGTCATGCTCGGGACAAGCCCGAGCATGACGTCGAAGCAGCCTTTCAGCCTCACCCCGCCTTGCGCTTGTTCTGGCGGTTGGCGATCAGGTCGTCGACGACGGCCGGGTCGGCCAGCGTCGAGGTGTCGCCGAGCGCGCCGTACTCGTCCTCGGCGATCTTGCGCAGGATGCGGCGCATGATCTTGCCGGAGCGGGTCTTGGGCAGGCCGGGCGCGAACTGGATCAGGTCGGGCGAGGCGATCGGACCGATCTCGTTGCGGACATAGGAGACCAGCTCCTTCTTCAGCTCGGCCGAGGGCTTCTCGCCCGCCATCAGCGTGACATAGGCGTAGATGCCCTGGCCCTTGATGTCGTGCGGATAGCCGACGACCGCAGCCTCCGAGACCTGGGGATGCGCGACCAGCGCCGATTCGACCTCGGCCGTGCCCATCCGGTGACCGGAGACGTTGATCACGTCGTCAACGCGGCCGGTGATCCAGTAATAGCCGTCGGCGTCGCGCCGGCAGCCGTCGCCGGTGAAATACTTGTTCGGATAGGTCGCGAAATAGGTCTCCTCGAAGCGCTTATGGTCGCCATAGACCGTGCGCATCTGGCCGGGCCAGCTCTCGGCGATGACGAGATTGCCCTCGGCCGCGCCCTCCAGCACCTTGCCCTCAGCATCGACCAGCTCGGGCTTGATGCCGAAGAAGGGTCGCGTCGCCGAGCCGGGCTTCAGCTTGGTCGCGCCCGGCAGCGGCGAGATCAGGATGCCGCCGGTCTCGGTCTGCCACCAGGTGTCGACGATCGGGCAGCGGCGCTCGCCGACGACGCGGTGATACCACTCCCAGGCTTCCGGATTGATCGGCTCGCCGACCGAACCAAGCAGGCGCAGCGACTTGCGCCTGGTCTTCTTCACCGGCTCCTCGCCGGCGCCCATCAGCGAGCGGATCGCGGTCGGAGCGGTGTAGAAGATGTTGACCTTGTGCTTGTCGATGACCTCCCAGAAGCGCGAAATCGACGGATAGGTCGGGATGCCCTCGAACATCAGCGTCGTCGCGCCGTTGGCGAGCGGCCCGTATAGGATGTAGCTGTGGCCGGTGACCCAGCCGACGTCGGCGGTGCACCAGTAGATGTCGCCATCATGGTAGTCGAAGACGTATTGATGCGTCATCGCGGTGTAGACGAGGTAGCCGCCGGTGGTGTGCAGGACGCCCTTCGGCTTGCCGGTCGAACCCGAGGTGTAGAGCAGGAACAGCGGATCCTCGGCCTTGACCTCGACCGGCGGGCAATGGCCAGAGACCTTGGCGGCCTCGTCATGGTACCAGACGTCGCGGCCGTCCTTCATGGTGACGTTGCCGCCGGTGCGCTTCACCACGATCACCGTCGCGATGCCGCCCTTCACCTTGTCGTCGGCGGCGTCGACGTTCTTCTTGAGCGGCACTGCGCGGCCGCCGCGCAGGCCCTCATCGGCGGTGATCACGATTTTTGAATCGGAGTCCTCGATGCGGCTTGCGAGCGAATCCGGCGAGAAGCCGCCGAACACCACCGAATGCATCGCGCCGATGCGGGCGCAGGCCAGCATCGCATAGGCCGCTTCGGGGATCATCGGCAGGTAGATCGTGACCCGGTCGCCCTTCTTGACGCCCTTGGCCTTCAGCACGTTCGCGAACTTGCAGACCTCGGTATAGAGCTGGCCATAGCTGATCTTCTTCGACTCGCTGGGATCGTCACCTTCCCAGATGATCGCCGTCTGCTTGGCGCGAGTCGCCAAGTGCCGGTCGATGCAGTTGTAGGCGACGTTGGTGGTGCCATCCTCGAACCATTTGATCGAGACCTTGCCCGGCTTGTAGCTGACGTTGCGGACCTTGCTGTAGGGCTTGAACCAGTCGATCCGCTTGCCCTGCTCGGCCCAGAACTTGTCCGGGTCCTTGATCGAGGCCGCATACATCTTCTTGTACTTGGCGTCGTTCAACCATGCCTTCTTGGCCCAGGAAGCCGGCACATCGTAGATCATCTCGGTCATTTCAGGCGTCTCCCCAGACTTGGGCCGTCGTCGGGGCCGATCAGCGACGGCTGGCGCACAGCGTCAGCCCGACATCCCATCGGCTTCTTGAATTTCGCCGCATCATAGGGCGCGAACCTCAGCCGGCAAGCCGCAGCGGGCTCGCACTTTGGTTGCTGCGACTTTCGGCGAGGATGGAAAAGTTCAGAGCCCACCCATCTTGCAGACCAGCGCCCATTCCTCGTCGGTCACCGGCTGGACCGAGAGGCGGAAGGAGGTCACGAGCGCCATCTTGGCGAGCTTCGGCTCGGCCTTGACCGCGGCGAGCGAGACCGGCTTCGGCAAGGGCTTCACCGCCTTGAAGTCGACCAGCACCCAGGGCGGGCCGGCTTCGGTCCAGGGATAGTGCTCCTTGATGACCTCGACGATGCCGACGACCTCGAGCCCCTCATTGGAGTGATAGAAGAAGACCTGGTCGCCGGTCTTCATCGCCATCAGGTTGAGCTTGGCGGTGTGGTTCTTCACCCCGTCCCAGTGCGTGCCCTTGGCGCCGGCCTTGACCTGGTCGTCCCAGGAAAAGACCGAAGGTTCCGATTTGATCAGCCAGTGCGCCATCAGCCCTCATCCTCTTCCTTCAAAGGCACCGGCGGCCGCGACGCCGCCTCGCCGTTCTCGTTCCAGAACCTGACCATCTCGCGCGTCAGCGCGGCATAATCCTGTGGCGAGAGCTCGATCCGGGTCTCGCCCTCGCCGAAGGGCAGGATCAGCACGAAACGGTGCGTGTCCTCGGCGCGGCGACGGCGCAATTCGATCACCCGCCCGGCGATGCGCCCGGCGAGCGGCACCGGCTGACTCTCGGCCACCAGCTCGGCCCCAGTCGTCTTGCGCACCTCGGCGATGCCGCGCGCGACGCGCTTCGTCAGATCGGACCAGTCATTCGCCATGCAGCCTCTCCGCTCAATTCTCCGCCCGCACCGGCCGCGCCAGCAAGTCGGCGACCGCCTCGCGCACGCCGGCCGTGCCGGCAATGACGCTCGCAACCGCTTCCGCGATCGGCATGTCGATCTCCTGCGCTCGCGCCATCTGCACCAAGATGGAGGCGGTGAAGGCGCCCTCCGCAAGCTTGCCGCCGGCGGCTTCGGTCGGTGATCTGCCCTGCCCCAGCGCCTGGCCATAGGCGAAGTTGCGCGACTGCGCCGTGGCGCAGGAGAGCACGACGTCGCCCAGCCCCGAAAGCCCCATCAGCGTCTCGGCTTGGGCGCCATGGGCTTCGCCGAAGCGGCGCAGTTCCGAAAAGCCGCGCGCCACCAGCGCAGCACGGGCGCTCTCACCGAGACCGAGGCCGATCGCAATGCCAGCGGCGATGGCCAGCACGTTCTTGGCCGCCCCGCCGATCTCGACGCCGCGCGGATCGTTGCTGTGATAGATGCGCAGCGCGGATGAATTCAGCGCCTCGGCCAACCCCTTCGCCAGCGCGGCGTCGGCGCAGGCGAGCGTCAGCGCCGTCGGCAGGCCCCGCGCGATGTCGGCGGCGAAGCTCGGCCCGGACAGTACCGCAGGAACCGCCTGCGGCATTGCCTCGGCGATGATCTGCGTGGTGAAGCGCCCGCTGCCCTGCTCGATGCCCTTGGCGGCCGAGATCACTGGCAGCCCCTCGGGTAACGCCGGAGCGAGCAGCGTCGAGGCCGCACGCAGCGCCTGCGTCGGCACGGCCAGGATCAGCGCTTCAGCCCTTCCCAGCGCCGCGATATCCGAAATCGGCTCGATCGCTTCGGGCAGCCTTGCGCCCGGCAGCCGTGGCGCCTCGCGCCTGTCGCGCAGGCTCGCCACGGTCTCCGCGTCGCGGGCCCAGAGCAGGACGCGCCGCCCAGCTCGCGCCGCGGCGAGCGCCAGTGCCGAGCCGAAGGCACCGGCGCCGGCGACGCCGATCGTCTCGTAGCGAGCCTTGCCGATCACGCCTTGGCCCGCAATTCGTCGAGCGGCCAGCGCGGGCGCGCCAGCGCGCTCATATCGTCGACGAGGCCGAGCCGCAGGCGCTCCAGCCCGGCCCAGGCGATCATCGCGCCATTGTCGCCGCAAAGCGCCATCGGCGGCGCGACCATCGGCAGTCCGGCCTCGGTCGCGAGCCGCACCAGACCGTTGCGGATCTGCTGGTTGGCAGCGACGCCACCGGCCACGACTAATGAAGAGGGCTTGATTCCGGCCTCGCGGCAGGCGCGCAGGCCAGCCCGCGTCCGATCGACCAGCACATCGACGACCGCGGCCTGGAAGGAAGCGCAGAGATCAGCAACGTCGCGGTCCGACAAGGGCGCGATCCGCTCGGCGACCAGCCGCACCGCGGTCTTCAGGCCCGACAGCGAGAAATCGGGATTGGGCCGCCCGCTCATCGGCCGCGGGAATTCGAAGCGCTCGGGATCACCGCTCCGCGCCTCGCGCTCGACCGAGGGACCTCCGGGATAGGGCAGGCCGAGCATCTTGGCGATCTTGTCGAAGGCTTCGCCGACCGCATCGTCGATCGTGGTGCCGAGCCGGAGGTAATCGCCGACGCCGCGGACGGCGAGCAATTGCGTATGCCCGCCCGAGACCAGCAGCAACAGATAGGGAAAAGCGATGTCGTCGGTCAGCCGCGCCGTCAACGCATGGCCTTCGAGATGATTGATCGCGATGAAGGGCTTAGCCGTCACCAGTGCGATCGCCTTGGCCGTAGTAAGGCCGACCATGACGCCGCCGATCAGGCCCGGACCCGCCGCGGCGGCGACGCCGTCGATCTCGGACGGCTTCATGCCGGCGGTCTCGAAGGCGCGCATCACGATCCGGTCGATCGCCTCGACATGGGCGCGCGCCGCGATCTCGGGCACGACGCCGCCATAGGCGGCATGCGCCGCGATCTGGCTGAGGATCTCGTTCGACAGGATCTTCGCTTCGCCGGAGCGTTCGACTGAAACGATCGCGGCGGCCGTCTCGTCGCAAGTCGTCTCTATGCCCAGAACTCGCATGCTCATCGTAACGTTGGGCGGGCATCGGCCCGGATGCCGGAGCGCCGCCAGGGTGCGCGGTTTCGCGCGGGGATTTCCTCCGTATAGTGCTGCATGAAGGCGAAGGCCAATGGCCAGCGCCGGCAGAAGACGTAGAACTTGCGGCGCGAAAGCGGAGACCTCGCAGCGAATGACCGATATGCCGACCCCGCCACGCGAAAGCCGGCTCGCTGGCCGCTTCATCCTCGGCACGCGTGGCAGCCCTCTCGCTCTGGCGCAGGCGCACGAGCTCGCCCGCCGGCTCGGCGCCGCCCATGGCTGGGACAGCGCTGAGCTGCCGCTCGACGTGATCCGCACCACCGGCGACGCGATCCAGAACCGGGCACTCTCGGAGGCCGGCGGCAAGGGGCTCTTCACCAAGGAGATCGACGCCGCACAGCTCGCCGGCACCATCGATTTTGCCGTCCATTCCGCCAAGGATCTGCCGACCGCCCTGCCCGATGGCCTCGTCATCGCCGGCTACCTGCCGCGCGAGGACGTCCGCGACGCGCTGATCGCGCGTGGCATCGCGCGCCTCGCCGATCTGCCGCAGGGCGCCGTCGTCGGCTCGGCTTCGCTCCGGCGCCAGGCGATCCTCAAGCGGGCCCGGCCCGATCTCGAAATCACGCTGCTGCGCGGCAATGTTGGACGGCGGTTGGAAAAGGTCGCGAGCGGCGAGATTGACGCCACCCTCCTTGCTCTCGCCGGGCTGCGCCGCCTCGGCCTCGCCGACAAGGCGAGCGGTATCCTCTCGCTCGAGGAATGTCTGCCGGCGGTCGGCCAGGGCGCCATCGCCGTGGTGATTCGTGCCGGCGACACTGCGGCCGCCGCTGCACTTGCGCCCATCACCTGCCGCGACACCGGTCATGCCCTCGCCGCCGAGCGCGCCTTCTTGACCGAGCTCGACGGCTCCTGCCGCACGCCGATCGCCGGTCACGCCATCGTCCATGGCGAGCGCCTGCATCTGCGGGGTCTGCTGCTTTCACCCGACGGCACGGCGAGCGCCGAGGGCGAACGCCTTGGTTCCGTCACGGAGGCCACGCAACTGGGAGCCGATCTCGGACGCGAATTGCGCGCCCGCGCCCCGGCAGGCATCTACGACCCGGCCTGAGCGAAGCCTATACGAGGAGACGATATGCGCGTTCTGGTGTTCAGACCTCAGCAGGATGCCGAGCGCAGCGCGCAAACCTTGCGCGAGCGCGGCAAGGATCCGGTGGTTGCGCCGCTGTTCCAGATCGTGCCGAGCAACGAGAAACCACCGAAAGGGCCGTTCGAGGCGCTGGTGCTGACCAGCGCCAATGCCGTGCCGGCAGTGGAAATCCTGCCGAAGACCTGGCGCGGCACGCTGCCAGCCTTCTGCGTCGGCACGCGCACGGCAGAGGCCGTGGGCAAGCTCGGCTTCACCGCGCACAGCGCGCAGGGCGGACGCGCCGAATTGCTGACGCTGATCCTCCAACAGTTGCCGCAAGGCCAGAAGCTGCTCTTCGTCGCCGGTCGCGACCGCCATGAGGACCTGCCGCAGCAATTGCGCGATGCCGGCTACGAAGTGACGGTCTGGACGGCCTATGAGGCCAAGGCGGTCGACGTCCTCCCCGCCCCGGCCGCCGAGGCCCTGCGCGACGGTTCTGCCGATGCCGCCCTGCACTATTCGCCGCGCAGCGCCCAGATCTTCCTCGACCTCGCCGGCAAGGCCGGGCTGGCCGAGCAGGCGCAGGCGCTGCCCCAGCTCGCACTCTCCATCGAGATCGCCGCGCCGCTGATCGCAGCTGGCTCCGATACCGTGCTCGTCGCCGAACATCCCGAGGAAGCCGCGCTCTTCGCCGCGCTCGGCCAGCTTCCCGCTCGCACTTTGCTGACCGGCGATGCTAAGGAGCCGGAAGCGGCAAACGACAAAGTGGACGAAGGCGGCATGACGGCAGAGCCGAGCAGCGACCAGGGCCCGGCAAGCAAGCGCCGCAACCGCTCCGGCAGGATGCCGCCGACCATCGAAATTGCGGCCACCAAAACCGTCGAGACGCCACCCGCCGAGGCTACCGCTTCGGCAACAAGCACGGCCGAGGCCGAGCGCGCCGAGACGCAAGCCGAAGCGGTGCTGCCGACCGAAGCGCTCGCCCAGGAATTCACGCCACCGCCGGTACCTGAGCATCAGCGGCGCTACAGCCTGCCGACTGTCGCGCTCGCCGGCCTCGCCGGCGGCGTGATCGGCGCCGGCCTGGTGCTGCTGGGTCTGCGCCTCTCCGGTCCCGATGACGGCGCGCAACTGGCCGAGCTCGCCAAGCGCGTCGAGACCTTGCAGGCGCAGAGCGCCGCCTTGCCCAACCGCGCTGCGCTCGATGCCGTCGACCGCAAGGCCGCGGCAGCGGCCGAGAGCGCCGCCAAGGCGAGCAGCGAGGCGCAGGCTAATGCCGCCCGGCTCGCCGAACTGGCCAAGGCCGCCCCTGTCGCGGGCGCTGCTATCCCCGCCGGGCTGAACGAGAAGCTCGACCGCGCCGACAGCACGGCCGCCGCCGCCCGCGACGCAGCCGCGACGCTGGGCCAGCGCCTCGCTGGCGTCGAGGCGGCCGCCAGGAGCGCTGCCCAGCCAAGTAAACAGGCCGTGGCCGCCGCGCGCGTGGTCCTCGCCGAGCGCATCCGCGACGCGATCGGCTCGGGCCGGCCCTTCCAACCCGATCTGGCCGCCCTCGGCGACATTCCGGCCGAGCAGCGCGCGGCATTGAGCGCCGTCGCCAGCACTGGCGCCACCACACGCGACCAGTTGCTGACGCAGTTCAAGAGCCATCACGCCCTCTTCGTGCGCGAGACTTCGCCGACCGCGAACAGCTGGGAAGACAAGCTGCTCGGGCTGGCGAGCCGCATCGTCACCATCCGCCCGGTCGGCGAATCCGGCTCCAACGACCCTGCGACCCTGCCGATCCGGCTGGAAGCGGCGCTCGCCCAGAACGAGGTCGTGAAGGCGGCTGAACTCTGGACACAATTGCCCGAGCCGGCACGGCGCGGCAGCGAAGCTTTCGGCCTGGCGTTGAGGCTGCGGGCGATCGCGGAATCGACGATCAACCGCATTGCGCAGGATGCGGTCGCGGCGCTGGGTACGGCAGGCTGAGAAGGATAGGTCCCGATGGTTCGCGTACTGGTCTATCTCTTCATCATCGCGCTCGTCGCCGTCGGCGCCGTCTGGCTCGCCGACCGGCCGGGCGAGGTCTCGATCCTCTGGCAGGGCTACCGGATCGAGACCAGCGTCGCGATCGCCGCGATCGGCGTCGTCGTGCTCGCCTTCCTCACTTTGGTCGCCTGGGCGATCATGCGCTTCGTCTTCGGCCTGCCCTCCGCCTTCGGCTTCGCCTCGCGGGCACGGCGCCGGGCCCGCGGCTTCGAGGCGATCTCGCGCGGCATGGTCGCGATCGGCGCGGGCGACCCCATCGCCGCCGGACGCCATGCCGTCGATGCCCGCAAATTCGCAGCCAGCGAGCCGCTGACATTGCTGCTCGAAGCGCAGTCGGCCCAGCTTTCCGGCGATCGCGGCCAGGCCGAGGCCGCCTTCAAGGCGATGCTCGACAAACCGGAAACCCGCGTGCTCGGTCTGCGCGGCCTCTTCGTCGAGGCGCGCAGGCGCGGTGACATGACCGCCGCCCGCGCCTTTGCCGACGATGCGGTGCGCCGCTCGCCCTCGCTCGCCTGGGCCAATGACGCCCTGCTCGACTTCCATACTGCCGCAGGCGACTGGCAGGCGGCCCGCACCGCGGTCGAGCGCCGGGCCGCGCTGCGCCTCGCCGACAAGGGTGAAGCCAAGCGCCAGCGCGCCGTCCTGCTCGCAGCCGAGGCGCTCGACGCCAAGGACCGCGAGCCCGAAAAGGCGCTTGCCGCCGCGCTGGAAGCGGTCAAGCTCGCGCCGGGCCTCACTCCGGCTGCGGCTCTCGCGGGCCGGATGCTGTCCGAGCGCGGCGACATCAAGAAAGCCGCGCGACTGCTCGAAGCGGCCTGGAAGCAGGTCTCGCATCCCGATGTCGCCAGCGCCTATCTCGACGTCCGCCCCGGCGACAGCGCCCGCGATCGCCTCGCGCGGGCGGAGACGCTGACCAAATTGCGCCCGGCCGATCCCGAGGGCGTGCTGGCGCTCGCCGGCGCCGCCATCCACGCCCAGGACTTCGCCCGCGCCCGTTCCACGCTGAAGCCGCTGCTCGCCGGCGGCGCCTCGGTCCGCGCCTGCCTGCTGATGGCCGAGCTGGAAGAGGCCGAGCACGGCGCCACCGGCCGCGTACGCGAATGGTTGGGACGCGCTACCCGCGCTCCGCGCGACGCCGCCTGGGTCGCCGATGGCCTCGTCTCCGATCAGTGGCTGCCGGTCTCGCCGATCTCCGGCCGGCTCGATGCCTTCGTCTGGACCGTGCCGCCGGCGACGCTCGGCAGCCAGGGCGCCCATCTCAACGATGACGTGCTGGCCGATCTCGACGAGCCCTCGACGCCATTGCTGGAAGGCAGGGCCGAGATCGCAGAGGCAGTGACGGTGCCGGCCGCGGCCGGACTTGCTCCACCCGCGACGATCGAGCAGCCGAAGGCCGAGGCGAAGCCGGAGCCCAAGGCTGAGACCAAAGCGGAACCGCCTGTCGCGCCAGCCCCTGCCCCGGCCGAGCCTGTCGTCGAGATCGCGCCGGTGACGACGAAGCCGGCGCCGCAGGCGCCCAAGCCCGCTCCCGTCGTCTTCCCGGTCCCGCACGCCCCCGACGATCCCGGTCCGGAACAGCAGGCGCCGGGCGAGACCAAGGGTCGTTTTCGAATCTTCAGCTGATAAGCACGTCATTCTCGGCCGAAGCGCAGCGGAGAGCCGAGAATCTTGTGACAAGAGGGCGCTAACTGGAGCCTTCTTCGGCCTTAGATGCTCGGGTCAGGCCCGAGCATGACGTGCGAGTCGCGATGTATCTTCGCGTGCGGTTTTCCGTCCGCCCGCCTATAGACGGCGCATGACCACCTCCGAGACCACCACCTCACAGCTCCTTGCAACCGAACTCGTCATCGAGCCCGAGCAAGCTGGCCTGCGCCTCGACAAGGCGCTCACTCTGCTCGGCGGCGAGGTCTCGCGCGCCCGCCTGCAGCAGGTGATCAAGGAGGGCGGCGTCAGCGTCGATGGCGCCGTGGTCGTCGATGGCAGCCGCAAGGTCGCCGTCGGCCAGCGCCTCTCCCTCGTCATGCCCGAGGCCAAGCCCGCCGCGCCGGTCGGCCAGGACATCCCACTCACCGTCGTCTTCGAGGACGAGCACCTGATCGTGATCGACAAGCCAGCCGGGCTCGTCGTCCATCCCGCCGGAGGTCATGAAGACGGCACGCTGGTCAACGCGCTGATCGCCCATTGCGGCGAGAGCCTCTCCGGCATCGGCGGCGTGCGCCGGCCGGGCATCGTCCACCGGCTCGACAAGGATACCAGCGGCCTGCTCGTCGTCGCCAAGAACGACAAGGCCCATCGCGGCCTCGCCAAGCAATTCGCCGACCATGGCCGCACCGGGCCGCTGGAACGGGCCTATCTCGCTCTGGTCTGGGGCTCGCCCCGCCGGCAGACCGGTACGATCGATGCCCCGATCGAGCGCTCCAACCGCAATCGCGAAAAGATGATGGTGGTCGGCGAAGGCCGCGGCCGCGAGGCGATCACCCATATCGAGCTGATCGAACGCTATCCGCCTCTGCTGCGTGGCCATGAGGAGGTCGAGGCGCTGGCGAGCCTGGTCGAGTGCCAGCTCGAGACCGGCCGCACTCATCAGATCCGCGTCCATATGAGCCATATCGGCCACCCGCTGCTCGGCGACCAGCTCTACGGCTCCGGCTTCATGACCAAGGCGAGCCGTTTGCCGGAAAAAGCCCAGGCCGCGCTCGCCGATCTCGGCCGTCAGGCGCTGCACGCACGCCTGCTCGGTTTCGAGCATCCGGTCACCCGCGAGGAATTGCGCTTCGAGTCGGAACCCCCGGCCGACTTTGCACGTTTGCAAGCCGAGCTCTCTATCCTGTGACGGATTTTTGCTGCGCTGCCCACTTTCCGCCACCCTCGCATCGTCTATACTGCGCTGCGAAAGCGGATGGCTAAAGGGGCGCCGCTTAGGGTGCTTATCGCGGGCGACAGGGCGAAGGTCGTCGCCAAGCAAGGCACCGGATGATCCTGCCCGATGGAACATCGGGTGGTTGGCTCGCCGCAGAGCGGGAGCCGGGAAAGGAGTACGAGCATGGCGATTGCGTCGTTGCCCGTCATGTCCGCGGAGGGCGGACTTTCACGTTACCTGGACGAGATCCGTCGGTTCCCGATGCTGGAACCGAACGAGGAATTCATGCTGGCCAAGAGCTGGCGCGAGCATGGCGACCGCGACGCGGCCCATAGGCTCGTGACCTCGCATCTGCGCCTCGTCGCCAAGATCGCCATGGGCTATCGCGGCTATGGGCTGCCGATGGGCGAAGTCGTGTCGGAAGGCAATGTCGGCCTGATGCAGGCGGTCAAGCGCTTCGAGCCCGACAAGGGCTTCAGGCTCGCGACCTATGCGATGTGGTGGATCAAGGCCTCGATCCAGGAGTACATCCTGCGCTCCTGGTCGCTGGTGAAGATGGGCACCACCGCCAACCAGAAGAAGCTGTTCTTCAACCTGCGCAAGGCGAAGAGCAAGATTTCGGCGCTCGGCGAGGGCGATCTCAAGCCGGATCAGGTCAAGAGCATCGCGACCAAGCTCGGCGTCAACGAGCAGGACGTGATCGACATGAACCGCCGCCTTGGCGGCGACGCCTCGCTGAACACGCCGCTGCGCGAGGACGGCGAAGGCGAGTGGCAGGACTGGCTGGTCGACGACAGCGAAAGCCAGGAGCGCCGCCTCGCTGACTCCGAGGAGAGCGACAACCGCCATCTGGCGCTGCGCGAGGCGCTTGGCGTGCTGAACGACCGCGAACGCCGCATCTTCGAGGCGCGCCGCCTCGCCGAGGACCCGATCACCCTGGAGGAGCTCTCCGAGGAGTTCGGCGTCTCGCGTGAGCGTGTCCGCCAGATCGAGGTCCGCGCCTTCGAGAAGGTGCAGGACGCGGTCAAGAAGGCGCTGGTGAAGATCGAGGCGCCGCGGGCCGCCCTGCCCGCAGCCTGATCAGTAAAGCGGCTGCAGGGGCTGCAAGGGCAGCCTGAGCGGCCCGAGGAAGACCCTGCCTTCGCGCAGGACCAGCGGCGGCAGCGGCGAGAGCCCTGCCGCCGCATTGCTTTGGCCGCTATCGCTGCTGCGGCTGCCGAACAAGGCGCCGAGGCCTGCGGTCAGGCCGCCGACCTTGATGCCGGCGATGCGGTCGACGCCGGCGACCGCCGCCGAAACCCTGCCTGCCGGCCGGTGCACCTCGTCGAGACCGACCAGGCCGGTCGCCTCCAGCCGCGTCGGGCCCTTGATCAGGACGAGCTTGGTCACCTCCAGCCCGCCGCCAGAGGTGCGCCAGACTTCGAGCGCATCGGGGTTGAAACCGCGCCTGAAGGCCGGCGCCCGCGACAGGCTGGCCTGCAGGTCGAGATCGGCGAGCTGACCGTTACCGATCAGCGCTTCCAGCGCCGGCAGCACGCCGCCCTTGGCGTTGACGGCGAGATCGACCGTCCCCTCGCTGGCGAAGCGTTGCGGGTTCGGTCGCAGATGCGCTTCGGCAGCACTTGCCCGCCAGGTCTCCGCAGCCTCCTGTCCGGGTTCGGTAACGGTCAGCACCGGCTCGCCCAGCACCAGCGAGAAGCGCTCGAAAGCGAGCCCGCTGAGATGCAGGCTGGCCGCAAGCCCCTTCCAGTCGAGCGCCGCTTTGCGGCCCTGCGGCAGGTTGGCCAGCATCGGCCCGGTCACCTGCAGGATGATGTGTCCGGGGGTCCAGACCTGCGCGACTGCGACCGCCTGGCCGGCATCGATCTTGACCTCGTCGCCCCAGCGCGAGGAGGTCAGCGTCAAGCTGGCGCAGCGCACCTCGATGCGGAAGGGATAGCCACCGACGTTGCGATCCCGGCAGGTCCAGTTGCGTCCGGCGCGGGCCTCGCGGGCGATGCCGGCATCGAGTTCCTGGTCGACCTTGCTGCGCGCGAAGCCCCAGATGCCCGACCAGCCGGCGGCGAGCAGCGCCAGCAGCACGAAGGGCGCGTAAAGCCAGAAGCGGCCATGCCGGCGCACGGGCGTGATATCGGACATGCGCGCAGGCTCCATTGCGAAAATCTCGGCAGATTGATAGCGACCGGGGCCGCAACGCGCCAGCGCGGGCGGAGGTCGCCAGCGGATCGCGAAAGCCCTCTCTGGCGAGGCAAGCAGGCTAAATTGTGAGGGACGAATGACGGCGCTGCTTCCGCCGGAAGATCTCTGGGTATTCGGCTACGGCTCGCTGATCTGGCGCCCGGGCTTCCCCTTCGCCGAGCGCGCCGGCGCGCGCCTGCATGGCTATCATCGCGCGCTCTGCATCTATTCGCATGTCCATCGCGGCACGCCGGACGTGCCGGGGCTGGTGCTCGGTCTCGATCGGGGCGGGATCTGCCGCGGGGTCGCCTTCCGCATTCCCGCCGAACAAGCGGAAGAGACGATCGACTATCTGCGCGCCCGGGAGCAGGCGACGGCGGTCTATCTTGAGCGCAGGCTCGCTTTACGGCTCGACGACGGCCGGCGCCTCAACGCCATCACCTACATCGCCGATCGCGCACATGAGCAATATGCCGGGCGCCTGCCGGAGGCGGCGGTGCTCGCATTGGTGCGCCAGGGCAAGGGTGTCTCGGGCGAGAATCCGGACTATGTCCGGCGCACCCACGAGCATCTGCACGAGATGGGCATCCACGACCCGCTGCTCGCCCACCTCGTGGTCGAGCTCGACAAGACGAGCGGACCGGCGCCGATCTGAACGTTTACACGCCGGAACCAACCCGTCTTTCCGAGGCAGGCCGATAGGCTGAGCCCGGAATCCAGAACCGATGCCATCCCCGAAAGACGCTGCCTGATTGCCGCGTCTCAACGGCAACCGGTATCGGTTCTGGATTCCGGGCCCTTCGCTCCGCGAAGTCCCGGAATGACGGCGCGGCTCCCCTGCGCTCAGGCCTCTGGCATCAGGTCGCAGAGCGCGGCGCGGCGGCTGGCGCCGTCCTCGGCCAGGAGATGGACATGGATCTCGCTGGCGCCGGCCATGGCGACGGCATCGCGCCAGCGTGTCAGCGCCGCATCGATGCCGAAGGGCCCGCTGTCGCGCGCCGCGACGATCTTGCGATCGGGCGAGACCGCCAGCAGCACCACGTCGCTGAAGCCGAGCGCGTGCCCGTCCTGGACAGCGAAGACCGAAGCGACATAGCGCCGGCCCGAGCGGCCGCGCCAGGCGGTGAAACGGCGCTCGGCGAGATGGGCGGTCGCGCGCAGCGGCATCTCCCGCACCTGCCCCGGCAACGCGGCATCATCGCCGAACAGCGGAGCAGCGCGCTCTGCCTTGGCGGGTTGCAGGGCCTCCAGCAAATTGAGCTGGCGCGGCATCTTGTCGATCGACCGGTTGCGATCGAATGGGAACCGGGCTCGGGCGAGAGCAGCCATATCGTTCCTCCTTTGTTCTAGAACAAAATCGGAACAGCGCGATCCATTGTCAAGGCCGATCAGGCGCTGGCCTGCGGCTCCTGCCGTATACTGACAGGAGCGGGCACGCCGAGTTGCTCGAGTTCGTTCAGCCCCTCCTTCAGGAGGCGGTTGCTGGCCGTCTCGATCTGCTCCTGCAGCAGGGCGTGGAATGCGACCTTGCCCATGCCTGGCGGAATCGCCGGCAGGATCTCGACGCGGATCGTGCCCGGTCGCTTGATCAGGCTCCGTCGCGGCCAGAACAGCCCGGCATTGAGCGCGACGGGCACGCAGGGCACGCCGAGCTCGGTATAGAGATGAGTGACGCCGTATTTGTAGGCCGGCTCGGCGCCTGCCGGACGGCGCGTACCCTCCGGAAAGATCATCAGCTGCCGGCCATTCTGGCCGAGCTCGATCTTGGCTCGCCGGGTCACCGCCTGCAGCGCCCGGCTGCGCGCCCCGCGATCGACCGGGATCATCCTCAATTTGATCAGGCACCAGCCGAAGAACGGCAGCCAGGTCAGCTCGCGCTTGAGGATGTAGACGGGGTTGCGGAACACCGTCACCAGCGCGAAGGTTTCCCAGGTCGACTGGTGTTTGGCGGCCATGATGATGCCGCCCGGCGGGATGTTCTCAGTTCCTACGATCTCGCAACGCGTACCGACGATCACCCGCATCAGCCAGATCGAGCTCTGCCCCCAGAGCTGCGCGATCCGCAGCAGGAAGCGCGGCGGCAACACCATCGTCACCATGGCTGCGAGCAGCCAGAATGCGAGGTTCAGATAGAAGGCGACGTTGAACAGGAGCGAGCGGATCAGCAGCATGGTCCGCAAGAACCCCGGCAGTCCGAATCCGTCAAGAGCCGTCTTGCGCCGAGTCAGGCCCCGCGCGCCGGCGACACCGCTCGCGAGCGCTTGTCGTGCTCGGGGCCAATCTGGTCGCCGGGCTTGGGCGACACGGGCTTGCGCCCGCCGATGATCACGGACAGGCGTGAGGTCTCGGGATCCGTCTCGAGCATGCTGCGCACGCCGGCGACGAGATATTTGAGGTATTCCGGCACCAGCAGGCGGATCGCGTGCCAGTCGCGCCACCAGCCGGCGATGTCGACCTGGTCGGTGACCACCGGATGCGGCACGAAGCGCACGCCTGGCATCGCATGCTCGAGCTCGAGCAGCGTGCGCGGCATGTGGTAGTTCGAGGTCACCACCAGCAGCGAGCGGAAATTGTGACGGCGGACCCAGCGCCGCGTCTCGATGGCGTTGCCGATCGTGTTACGGGCGCGATAATCGAGATCGACACAGCAGGCGAGCGCCTCCCGCGCCGTCGGATTGAGCTTCGCCAGTTCGTCGCGGCCAGTTTTCTCGTTGACGCCGCTGATCAGCAGGCGTCGACCGCGTTCGGCATTGAGCAGGCTGACGGCGTCGCCGATCCGCTGCGCCCCGCCGGTGACGACGACGATCGCGTCCGTACGGGGCGGGGTAACCGCTTCGGTCACCGAGAGGCGGGTGGCGAAGCGGATATATCCCGCAGCCAGAACCATCGCCCCGACAAGGCAGGACCAGAGCAGGACGCGGCCGAGCCAGCGCCGCCGTGTCGAAGCGTCGGCCGTCATCGGTCGCAGGGCAGCCAGGCTGTCCTCAACAGGGGAAAGATGACCTTGCCGGGTTCCAAGCAGCACCATCAGGTTGAAAAACTAACCGCCCAATCGGGCACAATGACGGCGCTCTCACAACTCCGCCGCGAAGCGAGTCAGCCCATTGCCCGCAGATAATGCCGCACCGTCAGGCGCGAGACGAGTCCTGCGATCGCTGCGACGACCGCCGCCACCAGAATGACGGCCGCATAGCCAGACCAGCCGATCTCGAAGGCCCCGAACAACGCCTGCAACTGATCGGCCTCCGGTGTCGCGCTCCAGGCCGAGGATAAAAGCCCGAGCAGCGCAATCGCGAGGATCGCCGCGAATCCACCGGCTGCGCCGCCACGCAAGCCGAGCGCAACGAAGCGCGTCTGGAACTCGCGGGCGATGAATTCGTCAGTCGCGCCGACGAAATGCAGCACCTCGACTGAATCGCGGCTGCCCGCCATCGCACCGCGCGTGGCGAAGGCGACGGCGAGCCCGGCCGCCACCAGCACCAGCAGCACCACCGCGACCCCGGCCAGGATGATGGTGCTCGCCATGGTCGAGAGACGGCGCACCCAGAGCCGGTGGTCATCGAGCGTCGCGCTCGGCACCTCGCGCCGCAACGTCTGACTGAAGGCGACGAGATCGTTGGCGACGGTCGAGGACAGCCGCAGCACGATCAGCCGCGGTACCGGCAACTCGACCAGATCGAGCCCGGCCCCCAGCCAAGGCTCCAACAGCTTGTCTGATTCGGCCCGTGGCATCGGCCGCACTTCGGCCACGCTCGGCACCGCCCGGGCGAGCTCGACCGCGCGCGCAATGTCCTGCTCGATGTTCCGGCGCGGGTCGGGCCTGACCTGGATGGTCATCTCGTTGGCAACCGCGCCGCGCCATTGCTCCGAGGCGCGGGCGGCGAGCAAAGCTGCACCTGCGCTCAGAGCCGCGAGGAAGGTCAGGATGGCGATGACGACGACCAGCGCACGCCCCGCAACCGAATCGACCGGCACCAGAGGTTGATCACGGCGCAGACTGGCCGGCAGCCGCGAACCGCCGCGCGGGCGCTCCTCCTCCATCTCATCCATGTCAAGGTGCTCAGGCATCGACATGCAGGTGCCCATCCGCCAGCACGAGGCGCGGCGCGTCGTAGAGTTCCATCAGGGCGATGTCGTGGGTCGCGATCACCACCGCCGTCCCCAGCGACTGCAATTCCATGAACAACCGAAGCAGCCTTCGGCCGAGGCCGGGATCGACATTGCCGGTCGGCTCGTCCGCGAGCAGCAACTGCGGCCGGCTGATCAGGGCGCGCGCGATCGCAGCGCGCTGCTTCTCGCCGCCGGAGAGGACGGCAGGCACGGCATGCATGCGCTCGCCGAGCCCGACCCAGCGCAGCAGCTCGACGACCTCGGCGCGATAGCTCGCCTCCTCCTTGCCGATCACGCGCAGTGGCAGGGCGACGTTCTCGTAGACCGTGAGATGGTCGAGCAGCCGAAAATCCTGGAAGACGACACCCATGCGTCGACGAAAATCGGTGAGCGTGGCGGCTTCGAGGCGCGACACGTCCTGGCCGAACAGGTTGACCAGACCCCGTGTCGGCTTGAGCGCCATCAGAACCAGCCGGATCAGCGTGGTCTTGCCGGCTCCCGACGGCCCGGTCAGGTACTGGAACGAGCGCGGCGCAATGCTGAAGTTGATATCCTTCAGCACCTCCGGGCCCATCCCGTACCGCAAGCCGACATTCTCGAACCGAACCAACGCACTTCCTCTCGCTGATCTTCCGAATCGGACCAGATGGATGCTGAGCCAATGCGATCCTACACCGAGACCGAGCCAGGGCGGGAAGCGCCCGGGAGGTTTTCCTCAGCCCTGACTTGGCTGAGCTTTACGCGACGTTAACCATAAATCGACCCTATGGGACGTGGAGCCGCATGACCGCACCAGCTTGCGCTTGCAAGAGCTGGCGAGAGGATCAGGCTCCAGACTGAAGCCCACCAGATGCAGCGCGGAGCGAGCGCTTTTAAGGCAATGCTGATCGTCTGCCCCAACTGCGCCAGCCGGTACGAGATCGCCGAGGCCAAGATCGGTGCTGGCGGCCGCAAGGTGCGCTGCGCCAGTTGCCAGACGACATGGCTGATCGAGGCACCGCCAACTGTCGAAGCGCGGCCCGCGGGCGAAGTCCTGCAGTCCGATCTCGATGCCGCGATCCCGGACCTCCCCACCCCTCCCAGCCCCGAGCAGACCGCCGCCGAGCTGGAGGATGAACTGCGCCGCGCCGCCGAGATCGACGCCGACATCTCAGCGGTCGCAGCCGAAAGGATCGAGCAGCCCGACACAGCACAGCAGCCCCCTCCACGGAAGAGGTCAAGCTGGGCCGGCGCCCGCAATCCGCTTGCCCGCGTGCCATCGACTGCCGCGAGCGTCCTCGTGGTGGTGGGCATCGCCATCCTCGGACTCGGCGTCTGGCAACGCGAGCGCGTCGTTCGGGCGATACCGCAATTGGCCGACCTTTACGCGAAGCTCGGCCTGCCGGTGAACGTTCGCGGTCTCGCCTTCAGCGCCGTGGAAAGCGAGCTGATCCAGGACCCGCTGGGGCGTTTCCTGGTGGTCACGGGCGATGTCACCAACATCACCAGGGGCACGGCCAAGGTGCCGCCGATCACGGTGACGGTACAGGCCGAGGACGGCAAGGTGCTCTACAGCTGGACGACGGAGCCGCCGCGCTCGTCGCTCGAGCCGGCCGAGCTGATGCATTTCCGCGCCCGCCTCGCCTCGCCACCCGAGAACGGCCGCTCCGTCCAGCTGCGCTTCGGCGCGACTAGCCCCAACGGCCTCGCCGCTCTCTACTGATTTCCCACACCCGGTTTCCCAACTCCCGGGCCCCGGCCGCTTCAATTGTCGGCGCGTGGACGCTATGACTGAGGCCGAAACAGTTTAGCCCGCGATCAAGGGGCTGCGCGGGCACGGGCCTGCGCCGAAAGGAACGGTCGTCGATGTCCCAGCCCCAACGTATCCGCGTTCTCTACGACGAAGCCGCGATCGCCGCCCGCAACGCCGAAATGGCTGCCGAGATCGCGGCCGATTCCGGCGAGGACCTGCTCGTCGTCGCGGTGCTGAAGGGCAGCTTCATGTTCGTCGCCGACCTGATCCGGGCCATGCATCGCATCGGCATGACTCCGCAGGTCGAGTTCGTGCACCTCTCCAGCTATCGCGCCGCCACCATCTCGTCCGGCCAGGTCGAGATCCTGCGCGACGTCCAGAGCGACGTCCGCGGCAGGCAGGTGCTCCTCGTCGACGACATCCTCGAATCCGGGCGCACGCTCGCCTTCGCCAAGGACCTGCTCGCCGCGCGTGGCGCCGCCCGGGTCTCCACCGCCGTCCTGCTCGAGAAGCCGGCCAAGCGCGCCGTCAATATCCAGGCAGACTATGTCGGCTTCGAGTGCCCCGACTATTTCGTCGTCGGCTACGGCATGGACGTCGCCCATTCCTACCGCCAATTGCCCTATGTCGGCGTGATCGAGACCGCCGACCAGGCCGGCCTGCCGGGGATCTGAACCGATGTCGCGCATCCTCGTGGTCGATGACGAAGAAAGCCTGCGTTCGCTGGTCGCGCGTGGCCTCGCCTTGGACGGGCATGACTGCCTGACCGCCGGCGACGGCGCCGAGGCGCTCGATATCCTCCTGGCAGAACAGGGTCGGTTCGACCTGCTGCTTACCGATATCCGCATGCCATTGATGGACGGTATCGCGCTGGCGCTCGCCGCCAAACAGCAATTCCCTGACCTCACCATCATGCTGATGACCGGCTATGCCGAGCAGCGCGAGCGGGCCAAGAGCCTCGAGACGATCGTTGCGGAGGTGATGACCAAGCCCTTCACCATCGCCGAGCTGCGCGAGACGGTGCTGCGCGTGATCGAGCACTCGATCGGGTAGCCGGATCGCCAGCATCGCGCGCATCGCAATCCCGTCCTACCTGCGCCGCGCTTGCGCGGTTCGTATCGCATCGGATAACAAACATCTCTCATAGTAGAAATTTTGGATCAATCATGACCGCGCGCCCACTGCACCCCCGTTCGCTCGCTGCGCAGGCGATGGGCAAGATCGATCCGCTGACCAAGGCGGTGGTGCCGCCGATCCATCTTTCCACGACCTATATCCGCGACGAGGACAACGCCTATTCCTCCGGCTTCATCTATGGCCGGCCGGACAATGAGACGGTGCACGAGGCGCAGGCCGTGCTCGCCATGCTGGAGGAAGCCAAGGCTGGCGCCCTGCTGTTCAGCTCGGGCATGGCTGCGGCGACCGCCGTGTTCCAGGCACTCTCTCCTGGCGATCACGTCGTCGCCTCCAAGGTGATGTACTGGGCGCTGCGTTCCTGGCTGCTGACCGAGGCGACGCGCTGGGGGCTGAAGATCGACTTCGTCGAGAGTGACGACCTCGCCAAGCTGAAGGCCGCTGTGAAGCCCGGCGTCACCAAGCTGGTCTGGATTGAAACGCCGTCCAACCCGCTCTGGACCATCACCGACATCGCCGCCGCCGCCGAGATCGCCCATGCGGCCGGCGCCAGGCTCGCGGTCGACTCGACCTGCGCCTCACCGGTGCACACCCGCCCGCTCACACTCGGCGCCGACATCGTCATGCATGCCGCCACGAAGGTGCTGAACGGCCATTCCGACGTGATCGCCGGCGCGCTCTGTGCCCGACAGGACGATGAGTTCTGGGCGCGCATCAAGACCGTGCGCAAGGGCCAGGGCGGCATCCTCGGTCCATTCGAGGCCTATCTCTTGATGCGCGGCATGCGCACGCTCCATGTCCGGCAGGAGCGCCAGTCGGCCTCGGCCATGGTCCTGGCGCAGAAGCTCGCCGCCCATCCGCTGGTTTCGCGCGTGCTCTATCCCGGCCTGCCGCAGCATCCCGGCCACGACATCGCAGCCCGCCAGATGGAGGGCGGTTTCGGCTTCATGCTCTCGGTCCAGGTCAGCGGCGGCGAGGCGGCGGCGATCAAATCGGCCGCGCATGTCGAGCTCTACAAGCGCGCCACGTCGCTCGGGGGCGTCGAGAGCCTCATCGAGCACCGCGCCTCGATCGAGGGCGCAGGCTCGCCCTGCCCGCCAGACTTGCTGCGTCTTTCGACCGGCATCGAGGACGTCGACGATCTTTACGCCGATCTCGACCAGGCGCTGAAGGCCGGACATCGCTGAGGCTGCTTCCCGTCATTGCGAGGAGCGTCAGCGACGAAGCAATCCAGAGCCGTCGAGCGCTGGCTCTCCTGGATTGCGTCGCTCCGCTCGCAACGACGCCTAGAACCAGATCCCCTTCGCCGTCGTCAGCAATTGCCGGCGGTCGGCCAGGCCATTGGCGCCGCCATTGATCAGCTGGGTGACGCGCGCCGCGTCATCGCGATCAGCTGCGGCGTTGATCTTGCGGTCGCGCCAATAGGCGAAGGCGATCTGGACCGAGACACGCGGATCGAGTGCCAGCTCCGGCCGCCCTTCGAGATCGACGTTCAGCATCCGGCCGATGCGCTTGTAGTTGGCCCGGCCAGTCAGCTGGAAAATGCCGCGCCCGTGATAGCGCTCACCATCGCCGAGCTCGGTATTGCCGAGATCGGCCCGGCCTTCGTAGCGAGCGAACTGCTTCTTCCCGCCCTTCTCCTCCAGCGTACGGAAGCGGTCGCTCTCATGCGCCGCCTGGGCCAGAAAATGGCAGACGCGCAGCGGCGTCGTCAGATCGGCCTCGGCGGCGAGCCGATCGAAATGCAGGGCGATGTTGTTCATGATTTCCGCCTTGCCCATCGGTGCCAGGCGGGCGAGCCGCGCGACCGTTACGGCAAGATCCGGCACCCGCGGAGCCTGCGGCTCTTCGACTGGGGCTTCCTCGGCTGGCGATCCTTGCATCGACATGGCGGCACTCCGGTTGCGCTTTGCGCCAGTATGCATCCGTTTCGCAGCGTGGGGATAAATCCACCTGGCAGGCGTCATGGCCCTGAAACAGGCAGCCGCTAGCGAAGACTACCGCTTCAGGAAAATCCGCCATGACCGACCAAACCGCCCTCAGCCGCCGCACATTGCTCGCAGCCCTCGGTACCGCCGCCCTCGCCGCGCCGGCCCTTGCGCGCTCGCTTCCGACCCTGCCGGCGAGCAGCCTCGGCACCGACAACGGCTATTGGGAGGCGGTGCGGCGCCTCTACAGCGTCACACCAGATATGGTGAACCTCGAGAACGGCTATTGGGGCATCATGGCCGAGCCGGTGAAGGCCGAATACAAGCGTCTGACCGACTTCGTGAACTTCGAGAACACGGTCTACGCCCGCACCAAGATCGGCCAGGACCTCGACGAGGTCCGCACGCCGGTAGCTGGATTCCTCGGCGTGGCGCGCGAGGAGATCGCGCTGACCCGCGGCGCGACCGAGGCGCTGCAGACCCTGATCGCCGGCTACAACAAGCTGAAACCCGGCGACGGCGTGCTCTATGCCGATCTCGACTATGATTCGATGCAGTACGCGATGAACTGGCTCAAGGGCCGGCGTGGCGTCGAGGTCGCGAAGCTCGACATCCCGGAGCCCGCGACAAAGGCCAATGTGCTCGCGGCTTATGAGGCCGCGCTCAAGGCCAATCCGAAGACCAAGCTGCTGCTGCTGACCCATGTCAGCCACCGCACCGGGCTGATGATGCCGGTCAGGGAGCTCGCCGCCATGGCCAAGGCGCGCGGCATCGACGTCATCCTCGATGCCGCCCATAGCTGGGGCCAGGTCGACTTCAAGGCTAGGGATCTCGGTGTCGATTTCATCGGCTTCAACCTGCACAAATGGATCGGCGCGCCGCTCGGCGTCGGCCTGATGTACATCGCCCGCGAGCGGCTGGCCGACATCGACACCCATTACGGCGACGAAGACTTCAAGGCGGACGATGTCCGCTCGCGCATCCATACCGGCACACCAAACTTCGCCGCCCAACTCACTATCCCTGCCGCATTGGCCCTGCACCAGGAAATCGGCCCGCAGGCCAAGGAGGCGCGCTACCGTCACCTGCGCAATTACTGGGTCGCCCGGGCGCGCGAACTCAAGGGCGTCGAAATCCAGACTCCGGACGATCCCGAGATGGTCGCCGGCATCACCTCCTTCGCGCTGACGGGCCAGCGCTCCGCCGCCGACTGCAACGCCGTCGTCGCGGCGCTGCGCGACCAGCACAAGGTGATGACGGTGCGTCGCGGCGGCGTCGCCAAGGGCAACACCATCCGCATCTCGCCGGCGCCCTATCTGACGGAGGCCGATCTCGACCGCTTCATCGAAGCGCTCGCGGTGGTCTCGGGCAACAGGGCAGGCTGACCAAGCTGAGCGTCATTCTCGGGCGAAGCGAAGCGCCATATCCCCTCTCCCCCTGCGGGAGAGGGTTAGGGTGAGGGGTCGCGCGACGCTGATCGTCAGCTCAGCACCACGCCCTCACAAACCTTAAGACCTGAGCGACCCCTCATCCGGCCCTTCGGGCCACCTTCTCCCGCAAGGGGAGAAGGGAAGCGCCGCTCAATTCCGCCGCAGCAGGCGCTCGAGATAATCGAGCTCCTCGGTCGGACGCAGCGGATCGCCAAGGCGTCGGCGCAACTCTTCGAGGATGCGCCGAGCCCGCTGTGTCGCGCTCTCATCGGCGCCGGGTACCCTCACGCGGCCATCGGCCCAGTCGCGCTGGCGCTGCGGCCGGCCGAGCGGATCGTTGTTGTCGCGCTGCTGCGCCGAGGGCCGGCCGGCCGGGCGGCCGTCAGGCTCGCCATAGGCGTTCTCGTTGCCCTCGCCTTCGCCTGGCTCGCCCTGCATCTGCTGGGCGAGGTTCTGGCCACCCTTGCGAAGGGCCTCGAGCGCACGGCCCTGCGCGTCGACAGCCTGCCCGTCCTGGCCCTGGCCGAGCTGGCCTTCGGCCTCGCGCATGGCGTCCTCGGCCTCGCCGAGCTCGCCCGGGTCGGCGCCCATGCCGCGCATGCGCCGCTGCAGGTCCTGCAGGCGCTCGCGCAAGGCCTGCTGGCGCTGCGACAGGCCCTGGCCCTGCCCGCCTTCCGCGTTCTGGCCGTCTTCGCCCTCACCGTCTTCGCCGCTCTCGCCAGGCTGCTGTCCGGGTTGCTGGCCACGCTGCCCGCGCTGGCCCTGCTGCCCTTGCTGGCGCTGGCCCTGCTGGCCGGGACGCGCCTGCTGCTGGCCGGGGCGCTGACCGCGCTGGGCGCGGTTCTGGCGCTGCTGGTCCTGCTGGTAGGTCTCGTCGCGCAATTGCTGCTGCTCGCGCGTCATCCGGTCGAGATCGCCGAGCGCCTGATTCATCTCGCGCTGACGTGGATCCTGCTGGCCGGGGCGCGCCGTCTTGAGATTGTTCAGGAGGTTGTTCAGTTCCTCCATCAGGCGCTGCGCTTCGGCCATGTCGCCGCGCTTCGACAGCTCCTCGATGCGGTTGAGCATGTTCTGCAGGTCACGCGGCGTCACCGTGCGGAAATTCTCGGGCAGCTGCGCCTGGTTCTGCTCGCCATTCTGCTGCTGGCGCTGCATCTGCTGGGCGAGCTCGCGCATGAACCGGTCCATGGCGCGGCGCATTTCTTCGGTGAGCTTCTTGATCTCGTCCTCGGTGGCGCCACGATCAAGCGCCTGCTGCAGGTTCTCCTGCGCGGCCCGCAGCGCCTTTTCGGCATCCGACAGGTCGCCATCCTCGAGCTGCAGCGCCAGCGCCCACATCATCTCGGCGGTCTCGCGCAGCTGGTCGTCGCTGGCGGCCCGGCGCAGCTGCTCGCCGATCATGCGCATGCCGAGATAGACCCCGGTCTCCTTCATGAAGCGATCGGGTTCGATCATCAGCGCGTCGAGCGCAAGCTGGACCTTCTTGCGCGTATCGACATCCATGATCAACTTGCGCCGTTGCTCGACCAGCGCCTTGGCCAGCGGCTTGGTGAAGGTCCGCTGCGGCAACACGACCTCGACGGTCTCACTGCGTCCCTCCTGCCCGGTCTCGTCGCGCGCCAGGAGGTTCATATTGACCTTGGCGCCGGCCCAAGGATGGGCCGAGAAGTCGACCGTGCTCTTCATCTCGTCTTCGCCGGAGCCGGAGGACGGCACTGGCAGGATCTGCTTCGGCGCCTCGACCAGCGAGCGGCCGCCCGCGAGCGGAGCGACGCGCGAGACGATGACCTCGGCCGAAGCGACGCCGTAATCGTCCTTGGCCCGGTAGCTGATGCCGAGCCCGCCCTGTACGCCGCTGACCGGCTTGGGTGGCTCGGCGAAGGCGATCTCCGGCTTCTGGTCTATGATCGCGTGCAGGCTCAGCGTCTGGCCGGGAGCGCCCGAGCCGGTGATGCGCAAGGTACCGTCGCCGGCAAGCAGGTAGCGTTTCTCCGTCACGGCAACGGAATTCGTCGGCGCCGCCTTGGCATCGGCCGGCTTGGCTTCGCCGGGCTTGCCCTCGACCGGCACGGCATCGAGCCGGCCTGTGGTCGCGACATCCATGCCGCTGCGCCCGGCGATGCGCACCACCACCGTCGACTTCTCGGGCACGTTGAAATTGGGGCTCGCCAGTCTGGCAAAGTCGATCAGGATCGGCGGCATCCGCGTATAGGCCGGCGGATCGATCCAGGCATCGATCCGGACCGCGGCGGCGGCGAGCGCCGGCCCGCGCCAGTCGAAGGCCGCAGCGAGCCGCGGCAAGGCCTCGTGTCCCGCGACGAAGAAGCCGGCGACAGCGGCAACCAGAGGCGCTGCACGCAGCGCCCGCTTGTCGCGTCCCGCCATATGGGGCTGCGGCGGCGCGACCTTGAGCGCCGCGACATGGGCGCTCTGGCGCTGCATATGCAGCGTCCACAGCGCCTGCGAGACCGGATCCTTGCCACCGACCGCAAGCGTGTCCTCGAGCGCGGTTGCCGGGCGGTGCGCGCCATCCATGGAGTGGTCGAGCCGGACCAGCGCCTCGCGGCGGCTCGGCCAGCGGCCGGTGACGGCCGGCCAGAAGCTTCCGAGCAGCGCCAAAGCGAAGATGGCGGAGCCGGCGGCCCGGCCCCACCACGGCAGGTGCAGCCAGAGCCCGAACCAGGAAACGGCGAGAAATAGCAGCACGACGCAGAGCGGCGCCCAGAGCTTGGGCCAAAGCCGCTCCCAGGCCAGCGACAGCCGCGACGCCATGGTGAGGCGTTCCAGCCGCTTGCGGATCGTCCCACCTGAGTCAAGCGCCGTACGGCGCGGTGTTTCGCTCATCCGATGCTCCGAGCCGCCCCCCGCGGCGCCTCTCTTGGCTTCATCGATCGAGCGGAGAGGCTAGCACGTGATTGTGGCGTGACCAGCACTCAGGCGCGATACCCCACAGGTGCTCCGCTTATTGTGAAGCGTCGGAGCAGGATGCGAAAAAGTGGGAACCGGTTTTTCGCATGAATCCTGCTCCTACCATTTTGAAGAGACGGATTCAGACAGCTTGTTCGAAACGCAAGCGATTCGAACAAGCTGTCATCCGGCTCTCAGGGCAGCCAGGGCGGTGCACGATCCGTGCCGATCAGCTCCTCATAGGTCTGGCGCGGCCGCGTCACGGCGAATTTATCGCCCTTCACCAGCACTTCGGCGACGAGCGGGCGCTGATTGTAAGTCGAGGACATGCTGGCGCCATAGGCCCCGGCGGTCATGAAGGCGATGAGGTCGCCGGGCTTCAGCTCGGAGAGATCGCGCCCGGTGGTGAAGGTGTCGCCTGATTCGCAGATCGGCCCGACGACGTCATAGGCGATCGTCTTCGCCCCCTCGTCCGGTTCCGCCACCGGCCAGATTTCGTGATAGGCTTCGTACATGGCCGGCCGCAGCAGGTCGTTCATCGCCGCGTCGACGACGAGGAATTGCTTGGTCGGGCGCGGATTGAGATGCAGCACCCTGGTCAAGAGGATGCCGGCATTGCCGACGATCAGCCGACCCGGCTCGAAACCGAGCTCGGCGTCGAGGCCCTCGGTTACCTTGGCAACCATCGCGGCGTAAGCCTCGATCAGACCGGGGCCGTGGTCGAATTCCCTGGGAATGTCATAGGGGATGCCGAGCCCGCCGCCGAGATCGAGGCGATCGACGCGATGGCCTTCCGCCCGCAGCGCCAGCACGAGATCACGCATCTTGGCATAGGCCGCCTCGAAGGCATCGACCTCGCGGATCTGGCTGCCGATATGCACGGCGAGCCCCATGATCCTGACGCCCGCCATATTGGCGGCACGGGCATAGAGCCGGTGCACCTCCTCGAAGGAGACGCCGAACTTGTTGGCCGAGGAGCCGGTCGTGATCTTGGCGTGGCCGCCGGCGCCGATGTCGGGATTGACCCGGAACACCGCTTCCTGGCGCTTGCCCAGCCGCTGCGCCACCTTCGACAGCAGGTCGAGCTCGCCCTCGGTCTCGATATTGACCTGAAAGATGCCGGCCTCGACGGCGAAGGCGAGCTCGCTCTCAGCCTTGCCGACGCCGGAGAAGACGATCTTGTCAGCCGGGAAGCCGGCCGCGAGCGCCTTGCGGATCTCGCCCTCGGAAACCGTGTCGGCGCCGGCACCGAGCGCCGCCAGCGTCTTCAGCACGCCGAGATTGCTGTTCGCCTTCATGGCGTAGAAGACATGCGCCGGCTTGCCCGGCGCAGTCGACTTCATCGCCGCTTCGTAGAGGCGGTAATGCCGCTCGATCGTCGCCGAAGAGTAGACATAGACCGGCGTTCCGACCGTCTCAGCGATCTCGCGCAGGTCGACATCCTCGGCGAAGAGCGCGCCGTCGCGATAGGCAAAATGATGCATTGGAGACTCAGAGCAACGGGTCGAGCACGAAGGGCTTCTCAGGAACCTCGATCGCCTTGTTCGTCTTCGGCGGCTTGCCGAGCGGCGAAGCTTCCGTCGAATTGAAGGTGTTCTCCACTGCGCCGACCTGCTTGTCGGGCAGGGCGATCGCATTCTTGGCGCCCGGTGGCGGCTCCAACGGTCCACGGCGGCCGCAAGCCGCGAGCGCGAGGCCAAGCAGGCCGACCACCAGCACGGTGCGGCCGAGTTTCAGGCGGGATTGCGGCACGAACGATGATCCTTGGGCGAAGCTTCGGGACGAGTGTAGCGAATGGCGTGCAAGCTTGCGAGCCTTTGCGCCGGGATCATGGCTGCGGCTTCGCGTCCTTGGCGAGCAGCTTCAGCCAGCGCCGGGCCTGCCGCTTCACATTGGCGGGAGCGGTGCCGCCATAGCTGGTGCGGCTCTTCACCGAGCGCTCGACGCCGAGCACGGCGAAGATCTCGTCGCCGATCTTGGGCTCGATCTCCTGCATTTCGGCAAGCGAGAGTTTCTCCAGCCCGACACCCTTGGCCGACGCGATGCCGACGAGCCGGCCGGTGACATGGTGCGCGTCGCGGAACGGCATCTTGAGCACGCGCACCAGCCAGTCGGCGAGGTCGGTCGCAGTGGCGTAGCCGAGGCCGGCTGCTTTCTTCATCACCTTGAGGTCGGGCTGCATGTCGCGGACCATGCCCGCGCTCGCAGCGAGGCAGAGCGACAGGGTCTGCACCGCGTCGAAGGTGCCTTCCTTGTCCTCCTGCATGTCCTTCGAATAGGTCAGCGGCAGGCCCTTCATCATCGTCAGCATGCCTTGCAGCGCGCCGAAGACGCGGCCCGCCTTGCCGCGCACCAGCTCGGCCGCATCGGGATTGCGCTTCTGCGGCATGATCGAGGAGCCGGTCGAGAACTTGTCGGAGAGCTTGACGAAGCCGAATTGCGGCGTCGCCCACAGCACGATCTCCTCGGCGAGGCGCGACAGGTGCATGGCACAGATCGAGGCGGCCGAGAGCGTCTCCAGCACGAAATCGCGGTCCGAGACCGAATCGAGCGAATTCGCCGTCGGCCGGGAAAAGCCGAGCGCCTTGGCCGTCATGTAGCGGTCGATCGGGAAGGAGGTGCCGGCGAGCGCCGCCGCACCGAGCGGGCATTCGTTCATGCGCTCGCGGGCGTCACGAAGACGGCTGCGGTCACGCGCCAGCATCTCGACATAGGCAAGCAGGTGATGGCCGAAGGTCACCGGCTGGGCCGACTGCAGATGGGTGAAGCCCGGCATCACCGCACCGGCATAGGTCTCGGCTTTCTCTGCCAGCGCGAGCTGGAGGTCGGCGACCTGCTCGTCGAGCTGGTCGAGCGCGTCGCGCACCCAGAGCCGCATGTCGGTGGCGACCTGGTCATTGCGCGAACGGGCAGTGTGCAGGCGCCCGGCCGCAAGCCCGATCCGCTCCTTGAGATTGCTCTCGATATTCATGTGGATGTCTTCGAGCGCGCGCGAGAACGTGAAGCGCCCGGCCTCGATCTCGGCCTCGATGCCCTTGAGTCCGGCCGAGATCGCGTCCACGTCCTCACGGGTCAGGATGCCGGTCTCGGCCAGCATCGCGGCGTGCGCCAGCGAGCCGCGGATATCCTGGCGCCACAGGCGCTGGTCGAAATCGATGGAGGCGTTGATCTCCTCCATGATGGCGTCGGGACCTGTGGCGAAACGCCCACCCCACATGCGGTTGCTCACGGCGGTCTTTCCTGCTCTTCAAGGACGCACGATGACGTCTCGGTCGAAAATGGTGGCGGCCTGTGGGGCCTTGGCGCTGCTTGCGCTCGGCGGCGCTGCGGCCTTCTACTCCGTGCGGGGCGCGGCCGGCAATTCCACTTGCAGCGCAGCCGCGACGAAGGTGGATGCACTGCGTCCCCTGGCGAAGGGCGAAGTCGCGGCCGTCGAGGTCGCCAAGCAGCCGGCGCTGCTGCCCGATCTCGCTTTCAACGGCCCGGACGGCAAGCCAATGAGCCTCTCGGCCTTTCGCGGCAAGACCGTGCTGGTCAACCTCTGGGCGACCTGGTGCCTGCCCTGCCTGACCGAGATGCCGGCGCTCGACGCGCTCCAGGGCGCGCTCGGCGGCCCCGATTTCGAGGTGATCGCGATCAACATCGACACGCGCCACCCCGACAAGCCGAAGAAGTGGCTGGCCGACAAGAACATCTCTCGTCTCGCCTATTATGCAGACCCGCAGGCCAGGGTCTTCCAGGACATCCGCGCCGTGAAGAAGGTCGAAGGCATGCCGATCAGCCTGCTGGTCGATCCCGCCGGCTGCGAGCTCGCTCTGCTCCAGGGCCCGGCCGAGTGGGCCGGCGCCGACGCCAAGGCGATGATCACCGCCGCGATCGGCCGGCGCTGACCATAACGCTCCATCGATCACGACGCTGACACGCACAAGAGCGACAAGCGGCTCGAGCCTCATCCTTCGATCGTAAGATCGCGGGATGTGAACCCGTACCCGCCGAGCCAGTTACAACATGGCCTGCCGTCGGCGACGCGGGCCCACCGATCGTACAGGAGCGACGCGATGATCCGATTCGACATGAGCATAGTGCGCCATGCCGCCCGAACGACCCTTCGCCTGGCGATGAGCGGCCTTCTCGTCGCCGGGTTGACGGCGAATGTGCGGGCGCAGGAGCGCGCCGCGATTTCCGGAACCACGGTCTCGCTGACGCCGCTCAAGGGCTTCGCGCCATCGGCCAAGTTCGCTGGTCTGGAGAACGTCGAGGCAAAGGCCTCCGTGCTCGTCGTCGAGCTGCCGCCCGAGGCGCATCCGCAATTGTCGGCGCTGTTCACCAATCTCGAGACGGCCAAGACCAACTTCGCCAAGCAGAACATCACCATCGACGACGCCGAGGACATCGAGACCGCCGCCGGCAAGGGCCGCATCCTGACCGGCCAGCAGGCGTTGGGCGCTGCGACCTTCGACAAATGGATCGTGCTGCTCAAGGGCGCCAAGACCGTGATGATCACGGTGCAGGCGCCCGATGATTCCGATCTCGATGGCGACGATGTCGTCGCCATGCTGAAGACCGTGTCGCTGGGGGCGGAACCGACGCTAGACCAGAAGCTCGCGGCCCTGCCCTTCCGTGTCCGCGCCGCCGAACCCTTCCGCGTCGTCGACACCTTCGGCGGCCTTGGCGTGCTGATGACCGTCGGCCCGCTCAACGTCGACCCCAAGGGCTCGCAGCCGATGCTGATCGTCAGCTATCAGATCGGCGGCCAGGTTGCCGCCGGCCAATTGGCCGCTGTCGGTGAAAAGCTGCTGTCGACGACGCGCGGCTTCGAGAAGGCCGAGATCACCAAGCGCGAGACGGCCGCCTTCGTCGGCAGCGACAGCGGCGTGATGCTCTCGGGCAAGACCACGGAAGGCGCCGTCGTCAAGCGCTTCGCACAGTACATGGGTCTTGGCCCTGATGGCCGCTTCGTGCGCATGATCGTCAGCGCCGAGGAGGCGACCTTCCCGACGCTGGAGCCGGCGATCAAAGCGATCGCCGACAGCATCGCTTTCGCGAAGTGAGAAACGCGTGACGCCATCGCCTGACGTCACCGATCCGCAACATTTGCCATGGCCAGCCGGCTGCTTCATATCCTGCCGGCCATGAGCTACACCATCGGCCTCGCCACCACTTTCCACGACCCGGCCATCGCCATCATCGACCCGGCCGGGGAGGTCCTGTTCGCAGAAGCGGCCGAGCGTTACCTGCAGTACAAGCGAGCGCCGAACTGCGAGCCGGACACGGCGGTGCGGATGGAAAGCCTGCTCAAGCGCTACATTCCCAAAGGCGCCGAGATCAGGCTCGCAACCAGCTGGGGCGAGGAGTTCACCGGCTTCCTCGACCAGATGAACCGCGGCGGCGCCTTCAGCCTCGACACGCTGCTCAAGCTCTCACCGGCCTTCAACCGCTCGCTCGTGCCGGAGCGCAGCGAGCGCGCTCTGATCGCCTCGTTGCATCACCAGCAGCAGCGCGCCGGCCTCGGCACCTTGCTCGGGCTCGACCGCGCCTTCGGCGAGGCGAAGATCACCGGGATCAAGCGCTACGGCCATCATCTCAGCCACGCGGCGTATGCCTGCTGGTCCTCGCCCTTCCGCGATGCCGCCTGCCTCGTCGTCGACGGCATGGGTGAGACCGGCGCTTCCGCGATCTTCGCCCTGAAAGATGGCCGCCTTACCGAGCTGAAGCGCCATCGCGGCCGCGAATCGATCGGCTTCTATTTCGGCTTCGTCACCGACCTCGCCGGCTTCGATCAGGCCAAAGGCGAGGAATGGAAGATCATGGGGCTGGCGCCCTATGGCCGAAGCGATCCCGAATTGCTCGCACTGCTGCGCAAACTCTATCGTATCGAGGGCACCAAGCTCACCTTCGCCGACGCCGCGACCGTCCAGCAAGTCGCAGTCGATATCCTCGCCCGCCGCCCGGCCGATGCGCTCGACAAAGGCTGGGCCGATCTTTCGCGCTGCGGCCAGGACGTCTTCGCCGAGATGATGGAGGCGCTGCTCGCCGAGACTGCCGCGCTCTGCCCGTCGGAGAACCTCGTGCTCGCCGGCGGCTGCGCACTGAACTCCTCCTTCAACGGCAAGATCGTCGGCCGCCACGGCTTCCGGCAGGTCTATGTCCCCTCCGCCCCGGCCGATGACGGCAATGCGATCGGCGCCGCCTGGCTCGCCCATGCCGAGGCCAATCCGGACTGGCAGGCGCCGAAGGGGCCAATGACGCCCTATCTCGGCTCGAGCCTCTCGACCGAGCCCTTCGAGCGCATGGCTGTCTGGGAGCCGAGGCTGCAGAAGCTCTCGCCCGACGAGATCGTCGTCGCGACGGCGACGCTCCTGGCCGAGGGCAAGCTTATCGGCTGGGCGCAAGGACGGGCTGAATTCGGGCCGCGCGCGCTCGGAAACCGTTCGATCCTTGCCGATCCGCGCCCGACCGACGCCAAGGACATCCTCAACGCTAAGGTGAAATACCGCGAGGCCTTCCGGCCCTTCGCGCCCTCGATCCTGGCCGAGCATGGTCCCGACTGGTTCGAGAACTATCAGGACTCGCCCTATATGGAGCGCACGCTTGTCTGGAAGCCGGAGGTGCGCTCGCGCGTTCCCGCCGTCGTCCATGAGGATGCGACCGGGCGCCTGCAGAGCGTCACCGCCGAGCGCAATCCGCGCTACCACGCCCTGATATCGGCATTTCACACCCTGACCGGCGTGCCGGTGATCCTCAACACCTCGTTCAACATCATGGGCAAGCCGATCCTGCACTCAAGCGAGGATGCGATCCTGATGTTCTATACGAGCGGGCTGGATGCGCTGGTGGTCGAGGACTGGCTTCTGGTGAAGTGAGGCAGTTCAGTCGGGATCGATAGCGGCGCGGAAAGCGGCGATCTCGCCGTCTATACCTGCGACGAAGCGCGCCGCGGCAGCGACCGTTGCTTTGGCCCGCTCAAAATCGAAATCGTCATAGCTGTGCATGGCAACGTGCCGAAAGCGCATCAGTTCACCGATATCACGGGCGAGGCTCGGGCTGATGATGCCAGGGCGGCCGTTCTCGATCGGGGTGGCGACCCGCCGGACCAGCGCAGCATGCCAGTCCGGACCGATTGGCGGGTCCTCGCCAAGAAGCGCCAGAATGCGTCGCAATCCCATCTCGAAAGACGTATAGCCGGCGAGCATCGCATGCTGCAGCGCCATGGCGGCATCGTAATGGCTGTCGCTGTCGAGATCGAAAGTCGCCTGTTCGCTGATCCGCACGGCGGCGGCAAAATGGCGCTTGGCCGCGGCAATGTCAGCTTTGATATCGCCCCAGCGTTCGGCCATCATCGCTATGCCTGCATCATGCCAGGACCGCGCCCTCTTCCCGAGCGCGCGCCACCACCTTGTCAGAGGTCCACATGACCGGCCGCACATCGGGCTTCAGGCCCAGCGCCCAGCAGGAATCCTCGGCGAAACCGCAAGCGGCCATGACACTTTCATCGGGAAAATCGACCAGTACATCGACATCGCTCTGGTCGCCTGCATCGCCGCGCGCCGCTGAACCGAACAGGATGAAGGCACCGCCATGCGCGCTCGCATAAGCGGCAAGCATCGGCTTCAGTCGCTCGACCGAAATCCGATAGCTTGCAAGCTTGCGCTCATGGCGCTGACGCAAGGTGATGTAGGCGCTCATGCCGCTTCATAGCACAAGCCGGCGGGCAACGCCCGCGAGGCTCAACTCGCCTGCTTGACGGCGATGCCCTTCTCTTCGAGCAGCGCCTGCAGCTCGCCAGCCTGGAACATCTCGCGGGTGATGTCGCAGCCGCCGACGAACTCGCCCTTGACGTAGAGCTGCGGGATCGTCGGCCAGTTGGAATAGGCCTTGATGCCCTCGCGAATCTCCTGGTCCTCGAGCACGTTGACGCCCTTGAACGGCACGCCGACGTAAGAGAGGATCTGCACGACTTGGCCGGAAAAGCCGCACATCGGGAATTGCGGCGTGCCCTTCATGAAGAGCACCACGTCGCTGGACTTCACTTCGGCATCGATGCGGGCGTTGACGTCGCTCATGTCTTTTCTCCTGCGGCGGGTTCAAGGCCCGCTGGATGAACTCGTTCTAATCTTGGGGAACCGTCGTCGTCAGCGCAAGGGCGTGCAGCACGCCGCCCATGTTTCCTTGCAGCGCGGCATAGACCATCTGGTGCTGCTGGACGCGCGACTTGCCCGTGAAGGCGGCCGAGGTCACGGTCGCGGCATAGTGATCACCGTCACCGGCGAGATCCTTGATCTCGACGACGGCGTCGGGGAACGCCGCCTTGATCATGCGCTCGATCTCGCTTGCTTCCATCGCCATGACTGATCTCCCCAAATCCGGACTGTTTCCGTCATTGCGAGGAGCGGAGCGACGAAGCAATCCAGGAGTGGCAGAGCTCTATGTCTCCTGGATTGCTTCGCTCACGCTCGCAATGACGGTGGTGTTCCTTGCAATCTATCAAGCGGCCTTGCCGGCCATATAGTCGGGCAGCCAGCTCTCATGTGTCTCGCGCAGCGCGGCGATCGAGACGGCGGCCTCGCCCGGCAGCACCAGCTCGCTTCCGCCCGTCTTGCCGATAAGCTGCGCCGGAACGCCGACAGCCTTCGCCTCGGCAACGATCGCCTCGGCAGCACCAGCCGGCAGCGAAAGCAGATAGCGGCCCTGGTCCTCGCCGAACAGCACGGCATGGGCCGGCCCGGCCGGCAGCGCATCGATGTTGGCGCCGATACCCTTCGCCATCGCCATCTCGGCGAGCGCGACCGCGAGCCCGCCATCCGAGAGGTCGTGGCAAGTGGTCACTCGGCCAGTCGAGATCAGGGAGCGCACGAACTCGCCATTGCGGCGCTCGATCGCAAGGTCGACCGGCGGCGGCGCGCCCTCCTCACGGCCGCAGACCGTGGCGAGATAGGAGGATTGTCCGAGGCAGCCCTTGGTCTCACCGATCAGGACGATCGCCTCGCCTACGGCCTTGAAACCAACAGTCGCATGCTTCGTCACATCGGCGAGCAGGCCGACGCCGCCGATCGTCGGGGTCGGAAGGATCGAGACGCCGTTGGTCTCGTTGTAGAGCGAGACATTGCCGGAGACGACTGGGAAATCGAGCGCTCGGCAGGCTTCGCCGATGCCCTGGATGCAGCCGACGAGCTGGCCCATCACCTCAGGCCGCTCGGGATTGCCGAAATTGAGGTTGTCGGTGATCGCGAGCGGCGTCGCACCAACCGCGGTCAGGTTGCGCCAGGCCTCGGCGACAGCCTGCTTGCCGCCCTCGAACGGATCGGCCTCGCAATAGCGCGGCGTCACGTCGGCGGTCATGGCGAGGCCCTTGGGCCCGTCCTCGATCCGCACAATGCCGGCATCACCACCCGGCGTCACCGCCGAATTGCCGAGGATCAGCGTGTCGTACTGCTCATAGATCCAGCGCTTCGACGAGAGATCGGGCGAACCGACCAGCGCGAGCAGCGCCTCGGCGTTCGACATCGGCGGTATCACGCTTGCCGCCTCGACCACCGGCCGCTTCGGCGTCTCGACCCAGGGCCGGTCGTATTCGGGAGCTTCGTCGCCGAGCTCCTTGATCGGCAGGTCGGCCATCGTCTCGCCATCGTGCTTGACGACGAAGCGCAGCGTGCCGGTGGTCTTGCCGACGACCGCGAAGTCGAGACCCCATTTGCGGAAGATCGCTTCGGCCGGCTCTTCATGGCCGGGCTTGATCACCATGAGCATGCGCTCCTGGCTCTCCGAGAGCATCATCTCATAGGCGCTCATCTGGTCTTCGCGGCAGGGCACCGCGTTGAGATCGAGCTCGACGCCGAGATCGCCCTTGGCACCCATCTCGACGGCTGAGCAGGTCAGGCCGGCCGCGCCCATGTCCTGGATCGCATCGACATGGCCGGCCGCCATGATCTCGAGGCAGGCTTCGAGCAAGAGCTTCTCGGCGAAGGGATCGCCGACCTGCACGGTTGGGCGTCGCTCCTCACCGCCCTCGCCGAAGGCGGCCGAGGCCATGGTCGCGCCATGGATGCCGTCGCGGCCGGTCTTGGAGCCGAGATAGACGATCGCCTTCCCGACGCCCGAGGCCTTGGCGTAGAAGATCTCGTCGGAGCGCGCGAGGCCGACCGCCATGGCGTTGACGAGGTTGTTGCCGTCATAGCGCCGGTGGAAGCCGGTGGCGCCGCCGACATTGGGCACGCCGAAGGAATTGCCGTAGCCGCCGATACCGGCGACCACGCCGGAGACCAGATGTCGGGTCTTGGGATGGCTGGGATCGCCGAAGCGCAGCGCGTCGAGCACCGCGATCGGCCGCGCGCCCATGGTGAAGACGTCGCGCAGGATGCCGCCGACGCCCGTCGTCGCGCCCTGATAGGGCTCGATGAAGGAGGGGTGGTTGTGGCTCTCCATCTTGAAGACCACGGCGAGGCCGTCGCCGATGTCGATCACGCCGGCATTCTCGCCCGGCCCCTGGATCACCCAGGGCGCCTTGGTCGGCAGCGTCTTCAGATGAATCTTCGACGACTTGTACGAGCAATGCTCGTTCCACATCGCCGAGACGATGCCGAGCTCGGTGATGGTCGGCTCGCGCCCGATCAGGTGCAGGAAGCGCTGATATTCGTCCGGCTTGAGGCCATGCTCGGCGACCAGCTGCGGGGTGATCTTGATGTCGTTGGGAATCACGCGGCCTGTTCCTGACGGAGGGGACGAACCAAAGGCTCGATCTCAAGCGGGGGCAATAGCCTGAAAACGGCAGCGGAGACAATCGCAGCTGGAGCGCGCCGATTGAACGGCGGGCGCATGATGTGTATGTTTTACACATCCCTTACACATCGAGGCTGCCGTGCGCACCAATATCGAGCTCGATGATGACTTGCTCGCCGAAGCGATGAAAGCGACGGGCTTGCCCACCAAGCGTGCGACGGTGGAGGAGGCCTTGCGCAAGCTGGTGCAGCAGCATCGCCAGCGTCAGGCGCTGAAAGAGCTCGACGGACTCGGCTGGGATGGCGATCTCGACGCCATGCGGCGCGATATCGACGATCCGGCCGAAACCGGGTGATCGTCGTCGACAGCTCCGCCTGGATCGGGCTGCTTCGCGGCGATCGCTCACCACCGGTGGACAGGCTGCGCGAGCTGGAGGAAACGCAGAACGTTCTCGTCGGCGACATCGTTCTGCTGGAAATCCTGCGAGGCGCCCGAAGCGATCAGCAAGCTCTCGCCATCGAGACAAGGCTGCGTCGGTTTGCGGTCGCCCGCATGCTCTCTCCCGCTCTCGCGCGAGAGGGAGCCGCGCACGACCGCGACCTGCGGGCCCGTGGCATCACCATCCGCAAGACGCCCGACCTGATCATCGCGACCTACTGCATCGCCAACCGCTATCGCCTCCTGCATCAGGATCGTGATTTCGATCCCTTCGCCGAGCATTGCGGCCTGCTGATCGCGTGATGCGAGGGGTGCCGAAGCGCCTACCCCACCCCGATCTCCGCCATCGCCGCACGCAGCTTCGCCGGGATCGGTACCGGCGTCTGCGGGCCGCGCTCGACATAGACATGAGTGAAGAGGCCCTGCGCCGCTGTCAGCGCGCCGCCCTGTCGGAAAATCCCGATCCGATAGGTCACGGAGGAGCGGCCGAGTCTTTCGACCGCGAGCGCACCCTCAACGACCTCAGGGAAAGCGACGCTCTCGAAATAGTCGCAGCGCGTGCCGACCACGAGACCGACGACCTTGCTTTCCTTCACGTCGAGAAAGCCCTGCTCGATCAGCCAGGCGTTCACCACCGTGTCGAACCAGTTATAGTAGATCACGTTGTTGACGTGGCCGAAGACGTCATTGTCGGCCCAGCGCGTCGGGATCGTGCGGAACAGGCGGAAATCAGCCCGCCCCAGCCTGACCGGTCTCTCGCTCATCGCTCTCCCCCGCCCGCCTTGTCGCCAGTGCCGATCTCGACCGCGCCGAGCGCATCGGCCAACCGCGCCTTGGCCGAGCCGGGTCGCAGCGGCTTCTGCTGGCTCTCATGCGGCGCCCAACCGGAGAGCCAGACGACCTCGAAGGTCGCGCGCAGACGCCCATCGGGATCGGCAAAACGCTCGGCATAGAGTTCGGCCGCCCGCAGCAGCACGCCGCGCCGCAGCGGCTTGCGGCTGCGCTCGGTCAGCGCATTGGCCCAGCCCATGGCGCGCAGATCGCGCAAGAGCCCGAACATGTCGCCATAGCGTACCGTGACGCTCTCGCTGTCGATCACCGGCAGCGCAAAACCTGCGCGCTGGAGCAGGCTACCGAGGTCACGCAGGTCGGCGAAAGGCGCGACGCGTGGGCTCGCGCCGCCGGTCAATTCGACCTCGGCCGCCAGCAGCGACTGCCGCAATTCGGTCAGGCTCTGGCCGGCGAGCAGGCAGGCGATAAAGAGGCCGTCCGGGCGCAGGCTCCGCCTGATCTGCACCAGCGTGCCGGGCAGGTCGTTGACGGTGTGCAACGACAGCAGGGAGGCGATGAGATCGAGCGATTCCGCCGTGAAGGGCAGTACCTCCAGGTCACCAACGAGGCCGGCGCTGGTATCTGGCACTTCCGCTATGCGCAGCAGTTCGCCTGCCCGGGCCCGCAGCGCCGGCGCCGCGAGCGGCAACGGCGTGCCGAGATCGGCCGCCCGCTCAAAGCGGCGCAGCACGGCGGAGAGCCGCTCGTCGAGATCGGCGACGCAGCGCGCGAGCAGGAAATCGGGATAGCCGGCAGCGAGCGCCGCCGAAAGCCGGCGGCGATAGAGCGCGCGGTCGAAGACGAGGTGATCAGCCATGACTGGAGGCCCGCTGGATCGAGAAAGCGCGGGACCCCCCTCCCCCTTGCGGGGAGGGGCAAGGGTGGGGGTCGCAAAGCCTGAGCGATCGGTAGAACCAGAGGGCGCTGGCGGTGCTGCCAGGCCCGGCATCCTGCCGGCGATCGCCAGGCGGCACCACCCCCATCCCCAACCCTTCCCCGCAAGGGGGAAGGGAGGAGCCGGGGCGATCGACCTTCCGCGGAATCCACACGGGAGGAAACTCCTGTGCCAAAAGTCGCGCTATTCCATCCCCTCCAACTCGATGATCAGCCCTTCGATCATCTTGAGCCCGATCTGCCAGAAGGCCGGATCGCGGGCATCGAGGCCGAAGGGCTTCAGAAGCTCGGAATGGTGCTTGGTGCCGCCAGCCGAGAGCAGCGCGAAATAGCGCTCCTGAAAGCCTGAAGCCGAGTTCTGGTAGACGCCGTAGAGCGAGTTCACCAGGCAATCGCCGAAGGCATAGGCGTAGACGTAGAAGGGCGAGTGGATGAAGTGCGGGATATAGGCCCAGAAGGTCTCATAGCCCGGCCCGAGCCGGATCGCGGGGCCGAGGCTCTCCGATTGCACGCTGAGCCAGAGATCGCAGAGATTCTCCGCCGTCAGCTCGCCCTGCCGGCGCGCCTCGTGGACCTTTCGCTCGAAGGAATAGAACGCGATCTGGCGCACGACCGTGTTGATCATGTCCTCGACCTTGGCCGCCAGCATCGCCTTGCGCTGCTTTTGGTCCGTGGTTCCGTCGAGCAGCTTGCGGAAGGTCAGCATCTCCCCGAACACGCTCGCCGTCTCGGCCAGCGTCAGCGGCGTCGGCGCCATCAGCGCCCCATTCGGCCCGGCCAACACCTGGTGCACGCCATGGCCGAGCTCATGCGCCAGCGTCATCACGTCGCGCGGCTTGCCCTGGTAGTTCAGCAGCACATAAGGGTGCGCCGACGGCACGGTCGGATGCGCGAAGGCACCCGGCGCCTTGCCGGGACGGGCCGGCGCATCGATCCAGCTTTCGTCGAAGAAGCGCTGCGCGATCCCCGCCATCTTCGGCGAGAAGGCGCCATAGGCGTCGAGCACCGTGTCGCGCGCTTCCGTCCAGGGGATCGTGCGCTGCTCGACCTTGGGCAGCGGCGCGTTGCGGTCCCAATAGTCGAGCACCTCCTGCCCGAACCAGCGTGCCTTCAGCCTGTAGTAGCGGTGCGACAGGCGCGGATAGGCCTCGCGCACCGCCGCGACCAGCGCATCGACGACCTCGCGCTCGACCCGGTTCGCCAGATGGCGTGAATCAGCGACATCAGCGAACTTGCGCCAGCGGTCGGAGATTTCCTTGTCCTTGGCGAGCGTGTTGGTGATCAGGCCGAAGGTGCGCAGGTGCTGGCGGAACACCGTACCCAGCACCTCGGCGGCCTCCTTGCGCACGGCGCCGTCAGCGTCCTGCAGCCGGTTCAGCGTCAGTTCGAGGGTGAGATCGTCGTCACCGACCTTGAAACGCAGCGAGGCGATCGTCTCGTCGAAGAGCCGGTTCCAGGCACCGTGGCCGGTCACCGACTTCTCGTGGAACAACTCCTCGATCCGGTCCTCGAGCTGATGCGGTTTGTCCTTGGCGAGGTCGTCGAGCCAAGGCTTCCAGTGGCTGAGCGGGGCTTGCGCAGCCGCCTTGGCCAGTAGCGCCTCGTCGATCCGGTTGAGCTCGAGCCCGAAGAACAGCAGCTCGGTCGAGATCGCCGTAACCTTGTCCTGCGTGTCGCCATAGAATTTGGCGCGCTGCGGATCGGTGGTGTCGCCGGAGTAAACGAGGCCCGCATAGGACATGATCTTGCCGACCAGATCTTCCAGCCGCTCATAAGCCTTGACCGCTTCGGTGAGCGCAGCGCTAGCGTCATCGCGCGCCGCCAAGGCGGCGAGCTTGCCACGATAGAGCTCGGCGAAGCGCCGCGCTTCGGCTGCAGCGCGCTCGACATCGGCCGCGAAAGCCGGCGAGTCCATCGCCGGATAAAGATGCGTAAGGTCCCATTCCGGCAGGGCCCCGAGCGCCTCTGCCGCGCCCCCGGCATGAGCGGCGCGTGCGATTGCGGGGCGGTCGAAGGAGCGGGTCATTGCGTATCCAGCCTCGGCCTGTCGGGAAGGGTAGTGGCTCTCTCATATGCGCGGCCAGCGGCCAGCGATCAACGGCGGCGCTGCCACAGGGGCCCGATTTCCTGTCGGCATCGCCGGCTTAAGCGGCGCTTAACCCTTCTCCTCGACAGTGACCCGAAACGGAACAGCCGATTCCGGCTAATTGCCTGGCCTGCCGAGGTTTCATGTCCGCCACTGTCCTCGTCGTCGACGACGATCCCGTGCAGCGCCGGCTGCTCGATGCGATGCTGAAGCGCTTCGGTTACGAGGTCGCGCTCGCGGAAGGCGGCGAACAGGCCCTGGCGGCCCTCGTCGACGAATCGCGCCGTATCGACTGCCTGATCCTCGACCTCGTCATGCCCGGCCTCGACGGCATGGGCGTGCTTGCGGCGCTGCGCGAGCGTGGCAGCGAGGTGCCTGTGATCGTGCAGACCGCGAACGGGTCGATCGAGACCGTGGTCACGGCGATGCGCGCCGGCGCCGTCGATTTCGTGGTCAAGCCGGCCGGCGCGGAGCGCCTGCAGATCTCGCTCAAGAACGCGCTCAAGCTCGGGGCTCTCGAGCACGAGATCCGCTACATGAAGCGGCGCGCCTCCGGCCAGCTCGGCTTTCGCGATCTCGCCAGCAAGAGCCAGGACATGGGCCGCGTCATCCAGCTGGCCGAACGTGCCGCCCGCTCCAACATCCCGATCCTGATCGAGGGCGAATCCGGCGTCGGCAAGGAGGTGCTGGCCCGCGCCATCCAGGGCACCAGCGACCGCAAGGGCAGGCCTTTCGTCACGGTCAATTGCGGCGCGATCCCGCACAATCTCGTCGAATCCATCCTGTTCGGCCACGAGAAGGGCTCGTTCACCGGCGCGACCGAGCGCCATATCGGTAAATTCGTCGAGGCCAGTGGCGGCACGCTCTTCCTCGACGAGGTCGGCGAGCTGCCGCTCGATGCGCAGGTCAAGCTGCTGCGCGCCATCCAGGAGAGCGAGGTCGACCCCGTCGGCGGCAAGAAGTCCGTGCGCGTCGACATCCGCATCATCTCGGCGACCAACAAGAGCCTGCTGGAGCAGGTCAAGCGCGGCGAGTTCCGCGAGGACCTCTATTACCGGCTCAACGTCTTCCCGATCACCCTGCCGCCCTTGCGCCAACGTCGTGAGGACGTGGCCGACCTCGCCCGCGGCTTCCTTGCCCGCTTCGCCGCAGAAGAGGGCCGCAAGCTGCGTGGAATCAGCGCTGAGGCGCTCGGCCTGCTCGCCGACTATGACTGGCCGGGCAATGTCCGCCAGCTCGAAAACGCGATGTTCCGCGCCGTCGTGCTCTCCGATGGCGACGAACTGACCGTCGCCGAATTCCCGCAGATCGCCGCGCAGATGGACGGCTTCGACGTCCGCATCCCGCCGGCACCAGCCTCGATCGCCAACGAGCCGCGCGGCGAGGCACCACCGCGCATCATCCAGGTGCCGGTGCGTGATCCCAATGCGCTCGATCTCGTCGCTGGCTCCGACATGCGCACGCTCGACGAGCTCGAGCGCGAGATCATCCGGTTCGCCCTCGCCCATTATCGCGGCCACATGTCCGAGATCTCGCGCAAGCTCGGCATCGGCCGCTCGACGCTCTACCGCAAGCTCAAGGATTACGGGCTGATCGAAGGCGAGGATGCCTCCGACGGCGCCGACGCGGCTTAAGCCCGTCCAGGCGAAACGCGTTCTGCAACCCACAGGGACAGGCTGCAGAGGGCGAATATCGGCCGCTGTTGCAGGGCGGCATCTTGTCGAAGCGGGTCGAGTCACGCAGTTATCAGCGTGGATCGGCTGGGACCGGGGAAGTTAATCGATGCGCCTTCGCCGCCTGGTGGAAACCGTCTCAGCCACCACTCTGGGCCTCGCGCTCCTGCTCGCTCCGGCGATTGCCCAGGAGACCACCGGCGAGCTCGGCATTCCGCTGCCCGAACAGCCCGCTTTGGTCATCGTGAAGCGCGACGCCGAGCCGCAGACGCTCGACATCCCTGCTCCGGCTGAGGTCACGCTCGACCTGCGCCCGTCCGCCGACCTGCAATCGGCCGAAGCTGCCGAAGCCAAGGAGTTGGTCACCGGCGCACTCTCGACGAAGCTGGATCCCACCCCGGCCGAGCCCGAGCTCGATCTGCCAGAACCGGAGATGCCGCCGGTCGATCCGGCACTGACGAAACCGATCGAGCCGGCGCAACCGCAGCTGGCCAAGCCGGCTGCGCCGCAGATCGACCTGCCGCCTTTGCCCGAAGTCGCGGTCACGCTACCGGCCGGGCTCGAGCTCTCCGGCCGGATCGCGGCCCAGGCTGAGATCGCAGCGGCGCTGCCGCGCCTGTCCGCTCGTGAGCGCGCCGATATCGTCGCCGCCTACGCTGCCAACGAGAACCGGCCGTTCTGGATCGACGGCAAGGATCTCAGCGCCGCCGGCAAACAGATTGCCACTCGCCTCGGCCATGCCGGCGAGGACGGCTTGCGCCCGGGCGACTACCTGCTTCCGGTCTTCGAGGCGAACGACAAGGACAGCCTCGCCGCGGCCGATATCCGGCTGTCGGCGCTGGCCGTGCTCTACGCCCGCGACGCCCGCGGTGGACGCATCGATCCCCGCCGCCTCTCGAAACTGATCACGCCGAAACTCGAGCTGCCGTCGGCGACCGAAGTACTGTCCGAACTTACCGGCGCTACCGACGCCGGCGCGGTGCTTGCCGCCTACAATCCTCAGCATGATGGCTACCAGCGCCTGAAGGCCAAGCTCGCCGAGCTGCGCATTCACAAGCCCGAGACGCCCGTCGCCCGCATCCCGGCCGGCCCCGCCCTCAAGGTCGGCATGCGCGATGCCCGCGTGCCGCTCGTCCGCGCCCGGCTCGGCCTCGGCAGCAGCGAGGAGCCGGTTTACGACCGCTCGACCGCACTGGCGCTGGCCGATTTCCAGAAGCAGGCCGGCTTGCGCGCAGACGGCGTGCTCAGCGACCAGACCGTCGCCGCGCTCGCGATGCCGCCCTCGACGCGATTGGAGAGCGACATCGTCGCCCAGATGGAGCGTTGGCGCTGGCTGCCGACCGACCTCGGCGAGAACCGCATCGTCGTGAACATCCCCGAGTACAGGATGCGCGTCATGCATGGCGACAAGATCGCGCATGAGGCACGCGTGATCGTCGGCAAGCCGGAATCGGCGACACCGGTCTTCTCGCACAAGATGGATCACGTCGTCGTCAATCCGTCCTGGTTCGTGCCGCCCTCGATCCTGAAGAAGGAGTTCCTGCCCGGGCTCGCCAACGATCCGAACTACGGCGCCAGGCGCGGCTACGTCGTGACGCGCGGCAAGAATGGCAACATCTCGGTGCGCCAACCGCCGGGCGAGCGAAATGCGCTCGGCTGGATCAAGTTCATGTTCCCGAACGACCATGCCGTCTATCTGCACGATACGCCAAATCGCAGCCTGTTCGGCGCCGGCAAGCGTGCCTTCAGCCATGGCTGCGTGCGCGTCGAGAATCCCTTCGCCCTCGCCGACCAGGTGCTCGGGCCGGAATGGACCGCCGAGCGGCTGAAGCGGCTGATCGGCTCCGGCGAGCGCACCATCAAGCTGCCGCAGCCTTTGGCGATCCACCTCGTCTACGAGACGTTCATCGTCAACGAGGCCGGTGCGGTCTCCACCTTCGACGATATCTACGGTTTCCACAGGATGGTGCGGAACGCGCTCGAGCAACGTTCCTGACCACCTCGGCCGCGAAAAGTCCCATTCGGCACGGTTTCGCCACGATCTGCCGGTAGCGAGCAATCTTGCTTGCCGAACCCGGCGGGGAGTTGTCTCGCCGGTAACCTCCCGTTAAGCCTTCTCGGCAACTGTTCCTTCACGTTTACCGCTCCGGCTCGCCCCGGCGCTTCGAGACGAGTCTGACAGAGTGAGCAGGTCGAAAGCCGAGATCGCAGCACGGCTCCCGCATTCCTTGCGAGGCAGCACACGCGTCGGCTTGCTCTTGGTCGCCAGCGCGAGCCTCCTCGTCCTCGGAGTCCGCAGCACGCAGAACGCCGTCGCCAATGGCGACACCCGCACCATCACCATCCGGCACATGCACACCAAGGAAGACACGACCGTCACCTTCAAGCGTGACGGGCGCTATGATTCCTCGGCGCTGGAGAAGCTCAATTGGGCGCTGCGCGACTGGCGCACCGACGAGCCGATCCGGATGGATCCGCGCCTGTTCGACATCGCCTGGGAGGTCCATCGCAAGGTCGGCTCCGACCAGCCCTTCCATGTCGTCTCCGCCTATCGCTCGCCTGGCACCAACTCGATGCTGCGCCGGCGCTCGCGCGGCGTCGCCAAGCACAGCCAGCACATGCTCGGCAAGGCGATGGATTTCTACCTGCCCGACACCCCGACTGCGCGCATGCGCGAGACGGCGATGCGGATGCAGCGTGGCGGCGTCGGCTTCTATCCTGGCGCCCACACGCCCTTCGTCCATCTCGACGCCGGCTCTGTCCGGTCCTGGCCGCGCATGACTCGCGACCAGCTCGTGCGCCTCTTCCCCGATGAGAGGACCGTGCACCTGCCGGCCGACGGCAAGCCGCTCAGCGGCTACGAGACCGCCAAGGCCGAGATCCTCTCCGGCGGTGGCTCCGTGATGGGCTACGCCGCCGGAGATTACGACGAAGGCGCGATCATGGCCTCCAGCGGCGGCGGCAAGAGCTTCTGGGCCGCGCTGTTCGGCGGCGACGACGAGGAAGCCGACGCCCGTCCGACCCGCGGCCGCGCCGCAGCCCGCCGCGCGCCGGCACAGCAGCCGACAGTCATGGCCTATGCCGGCGACAGCAACAGCGGCGATGGCGGCCGCTTCTCCGTCTTCGGTGGGCAGCCAGCTCAATCCGAGCCCGCCGGCCGCGCCGTCCTCCGCGAGCGCTCGAACCGCGCGACGACGACTACCGCCCAACCGCCAGCGGAAACCCAGGTCGCGGCGCTCGCTCCCGCCGAAGTGGCCCCGCCCGAGCCGCCGAAGCCAAGCCCGATCGCAACCGCGCTGCCCGTCGCGCGCCCGAGCGGCCTGACGTCGCCGATACCGAATCCGCCAGCCGGCTCGCCGCAGCTCGCCGCCCTCGCCGCCGAGGCCTCGGCATTGCCGCTACCGGCAGCTGAGCAGAAGCTCATCCTCGCCTCGCTGCCGCCGCGCCGGCCCGACGACCTGCCCGGCCCCTCGCTCGAAACCATCGTCACCGGCCGCTCCGTTTCCGCGCCCCTGCCGCCGTCCCGCCCGGTCGCGCTGGCAAGTCTCTCGACCGAGGGCCTGCGGCTGAGCGACGAGGCCGAGGACGCCGTCCCGGCCGGCGCAAAGCTCGTCGCGGTCAGACATCCGCTGCCGCCGATCCGGCCGCGTCCGCCGGGTGCCGAACCGGAGCGTCCCGGCACGACCCAGATCGCGGCACAGCCGCGTGCCACCCCGATCGCCGCCGAATACAATGCCGACCGCGCCGGCCTCGACACGCTCTTCGCTGCAGTTTCGGCGCCGGACACGCCGACCGCGCGTCGGGCAACCGTCGCGACCGCCAAGCCGAAGGCCGGTGCGGATGCTCAGGCCAAGGGCTGGGTTGTCGGCGCCAGTCCGGCCGCCTCTCTCGGCTTCTCCGCCGCCGAGCCGAGCGATGTCGGCACCAGCGGCTTCACCGGGCCTGCCGTCAAGGCTCTGCCGACGACCTTCGTCCAGAACTGACCGTCATTCCGGGGCAAGCGCGCAGCGCTTGAGCCCGGAACCCAGAACTGTTGGACCCTGGTCGAAAGGCGAGCCAGCCTGTGAGCCTTCGCGAGCGCGCGCATCGGTTCTGGGTTCCGGGCTCGGCCCTACGGGCCGCCCCGGAATGACCGCGTGGTTCGTCGCCCACTACTCCTTGTCGATCGGCCAGGCCTTGAACACGTCAAGCGCCTCGCAGGCTGCAGCCTGACGCGCCAGTGCCGGCCAGCGCCCCTCCTCGACGAAATCCGGGATGACGAAGCGGCAGAAGCCCCAAGCGATCGCTGTGGCGATATCACCGGGCTTGAGCTCCGGCCCGGCGCCGACCTCGCCACGCTGGGCAGCCTGGTCCAGCAGGTCGAGGGCGGTGTGGAGCTGCGCCAGGATGCGCTCCTGCCAGTTCTCGTAGCGCTTCTCTTCCGGCCGCTTGCGCTCGTACTCGACCGAGACGGCCTTGTCGGCGGCGACGATGCCGATGCCGGTCAGGCTGAGATCCCGGACCCGCGCCGCCGAATCGATCGGTCTCAGCGAGCGGCCCGCGACATCCTCGAAATGCTGGATGATCAGCAGCGAGTCGGTGATCACCGTGCCGTCGTCCGTGACCAGTGTCGGTGCCTTGATCAGCGGATTGATTTTGCGGAATTCCGGCATGTGCCGGAACACCGAGACGGAACGGTGCTCGAACTTGAGGCCGAGCAAAGTCCCGGTGATAGCGGCGCGCCGCACATAGGGGCTGTCGAGCATTCCAACCAGCAGCATGGCGATCTCCCGTTGTTGTGAGAGGAACACTGACTGCTTGCGCGCCGCTTGCCTCACGAATTCGCGTGAAGCCTGACTTCACGCCATTTGATGTTCGTCGGCGGGGTAGTCCTCGGAGGCCAGTTCCCCGGCCGCGATCTTCGCCTGCAGCGCCGCCTGGCAGGGATCCCAGGAGGGCGTGCTGCCAAAACGCTCGATCATCAGATCGATCAGGACGCGCACCTTGCCGGGCACGTAAAGCCCGGGCGGGCGCACGACATGGAGTGCGCTCTCGCGCATCGGATAGCGCCAGAGAATGTGCTCGAGCGTCCCGGCGCGGATCGCGTCGCTGGCGATGAAGGTCGGCAGGACGGTGATGCCCAGCCCGGCCTCGGCCCAGCGCAGCAGCGTGTCGCCATTGTCGGAGCGCAGGCGGCTGGAGGGGCGCACGGAAACCCAGCGCCGGTTCATGCGAAAGCCCCAGTCGACGACGCTGTTGCCCGAATAGACCAGGCATTCGTGACGGACGAGGTCGAGCGGCGTCTCAGGCCGGCCATGCCGGGCGAAATACTCGGGGCTACCCAGCACCGCCGCCTTCACCGGCGCGATGCGACGCGCGACCAGGCTGGAATCCTTGAGCAAGCCGATCCGGATCGCGGCATCGAAGCGCTCCCCGATCAGGTCGACCTGGCGGTCGCTGGCCTCGACGTCGAGCTCCAGCCGGGGGTGCCGTTGCGCCAGTTCCGCCAGTACGGGCGCAAGATGACGATAGCCGAAGGAGAGCGGCATCGACAGCCGCAGCCGCCCGGCGACGCCCTCGGATTGCTGCGCCACCGCCTCGCGCGCCTCGGCGAGTTCGGACAGGATGCGCTCGCCGCGCACCTTGAATTCCAGCCCGGCCTCGGTGGCGGCGACGCCACGTGTCGTGCGGCTGAGCAGCCTTGTGCCGAGATCGGCCTCCAGCCGGGAGATGCGGCGGCTGACGATCGACTTCGCCAGGCCGAGGCTATGGGCGGCACGGCCGAAGCCGCCGGCGTCGACGACGGCGACAAAGCTCCTGATATTGTCGATCTCGGACATGAAGCGTTCCTGCAAGCGTTCCTGAATGAGCAACAGATTGGTGCCCAATATGGGCATTCCGGTGCGGTATGTGAACCGCTACCTCTCCCTCATCAAATCCCGGTTCCACAGGGAAGGCGCCCTACGAGGCGCTCCGAAAACATCCCCTTCAATACCGACCCAGATGTCTCATCGGTTCGCCGAGACGACACGCGTTCACAGATGAGGAAGCCATGCTCGACAAGCTTAAGAGACGCCGCACGCAATATGCCCTCGGCAAGAATCTGCTGATCTCCGAAACGCAGGTGGATGGTCTGATCCGGGAGGCGATCCGCCTCTCGCCCTCCAGCTTCAACTCGCAAAGCTCGCGCGCCGTCATTCTCTTCGGCAAGGAGAGCGACAAGTTCTGGAGCATCGCCAGGGAAGCGCTTCGCGCGATTGTGCCGGCTGCCGATTTCGACGCGACGGCTAAGAAGATCGACGGCTTCGCCAGCGGCGCCGGGACCGTGCTGTTCTACGAGGATCAGGAGCCGGTCAAGGCCCTCCAGGCCAACTTCCCGCTCTACGCGCACAACTTCCCGATCTGGTCCGAGCATTCGACCGGGATGGCGCAGTTGGCGGTGTGGACCACGCTTGCCGACGTCGGCATCGGCGCGAGCCTCCAGCACTACCATCCGCTCGTCGACGCGGAAGTCGCCAAGACCTGGAACATCCCTGAGTCTTGGACTCTCCGTGCGCAGATGCCTTTCGGCTCCAATGAGGCGGCCTTTGCGGAGAAGACCTTCATCGATGACGAGCTCCGGTTCCGCACGCATCGTTGAGCTCGGCGTCGACGGGCAGAGCTTGAGTTCGTCGCCTGAGCAACACCCTGAAAAGCAAAACGCCGCCCGGGATATCCCGGGCGGCGTTTTGGCGTTCGATGGCTGAAGCTCAGGCGCTCTCGCCGACCGCCTGGAGATAGAGGTCGAGGATCGCCTCCTCTTCCTTGCGCTCGTCGAGATCGCGTTTGCGCAGCGCGACGACCTTGCGCAGCACCTTGACGTCGTAACCATTGGCCTTGGCCTCGGAATAGACCTCCTTGATGTCGTCGGAGATCGTCTTCTTCTCTTCCTCAAGCCGCTCGATGCGCTGCACGATGCTCTTGAGCTGATCGCCTGCAACCGGATCGTCCATTCTCAAAACCCTTCTTCGGAATTCGGCCGCAGGGGTTCGCAAGGATGAGCGGCGAGGTCAAGCAAGAACGACCCTGAGTTCACATCTCTCGTGCCGCAGCCAGCGCTCCCGGCAGCAGCCGCGCCAGCCGGAAGCCCCAGGCGCGCGCCGCATGTGGCTCACCGATCAGGTCCTGCCTGATCTCGATCAGCGCGTCGAGCAAGCCGCGCCGCGTCGCATGGCGGTCGATCGTGTCACCCGGCAGGCCGCCATTATAGGGCTCGTTGTCGCCGACGATCAGGTCACCCTCGGCCTGCAGCGAAGCGATCAGCGACTTTGCCAGCCGGCCTTCGCGATCCCAGAGCACGCCAGCATGCCAGGGCCGCGGCACGCCCTTCCAGAACGGCGTGAAGGAGTGCAGTGAGACGATCGCCGGCGGCTGGCCGGCGGCGATCGCCGTCTCGACCGCAGCATCGATCGCCGCGTCATAGGGCGCGTAATAGCGTGCGATCCGCTCGGCAATGCCGACCTCGTCGATGCGGGCATTGCCGGGCACGATCGCGCCATCCGAAATCCGCATCACCAGGGTAGGGTCGTCGCGGCCGCGATTGGGATCGATCAGCAGGCGCGAGAAATTACTGAGCACGGCCGGCGCACCGAGCGCCTGCGCCATGGCCCGCGTCATCTCGGCGGCGCCGATGTCGTAGGCGATATGGCGTTCGAGCTGCTGCGGCGGCAGGCCGAGCGAGTTCAGTTCGGCCGGGATCGCGTTCGTCGCGTGGTCGCAGAGCAGCAAGACGCCCGTCGCAGGATTGCCGGGGATGATTTCGACATCGCCGGGTTGCCGAACCGGAGCACTGCTCTGCAAGCTCTCGTCCGCACGCATCATGACCTCGAACTACATCATCAAATCGCGGGTGACGCCCGCGCCTGCGCGACATAGAAGTGGCTGAGACGAAAGTCGATTGCCAACAGCAGATTCGCACGAGGAAGCGGCTTGGAGCAGCGGGAAGACGCAATCGCAGAGCGGCGCCGGACCGCACGCCAGATCTTCGACGCTGCCGTGGCTCGTGCCCACCCGCAGAGCTGGCTCGCTGCGCATCTTCCCTCGCCCCCGGCTAACGGCCGCCTGATCCTGCTCGCCGCCGGCAAGGCCGCCGGAAGCATGACCGTGCTGGCGGAAGCCCACTATCTCGACACACTGAAGCTGCCGCCGGAGCGCTTCCTCGGCCATGCCGTCGCTCGCCATGGCTACGAGGCGCAAACCCGTCATATCCCGATGCTCGCAGCCGGCCATCCCGTGCCTGACGAAGGCAGCATCGCCAGTGCGACACGGGCGCTCGAACTCGCGGCCTCCGCCACCGCCGACGACCTCGTCCTGGTGCTGCTCTCCGGCGGCGGCTCGGCCAACTGGGTCGCGCCGGCCGGCTCACTAGCCCTCGCCGAGAAGCAGGCGGTCAACAAGGCGCTGCTGCGCTCGGGCGCGCCGATCGGCGAGATGAACACCGTCCGCAAACGCCTCTCGCACATCAAGGGCGGGCGGCTCGCACTCGCCGCCGCCCCGGCACGACTTCTCACCCTCGCCGTCTCCGATGTCCCGCATGACGATCCGGCGGCGATCGCCTCGGGGCCGACGGTGCCCGATCCCAGCACCATGGCCGATGCCCGCGCCATCGTCGCCCGCTACGGGCTGGCGCTGCCGCCGGCGGCGCAGGCGTTGCTCGCCGACGACGCCAGCGAGACGCCAAAGCCAGGTGCCCCTGCTTTCACCAAGAGCGAATATCGCATCGTCGCCCGCCCGGCCGACGCCATCGCCGCCGCGGTGAAGGCAGCTGCCGAGGCCGGCTACGAGCCGATCGATCTCGGTCCCGATCTCGAAGGCGAGGCGCGCGAGGTTGCCGCTGCTCAGGCGAAGCAGGCGCTCGCGCTCAAAGCCGCCGGCCGGCGCGCCGCACTGATCTCCGGCGGCGAACTGACCGTCACCATCGCCGGCAATGGCCGCGGCGGGCCGAACCAGGAGTTCGCGCTGGCGCTGGCGATCGCGCTCGCCGGCGAGCCCGGCATCGTCGCGCTCTCCGGTGACACCGACGGCACCGATGGCGGTGGTGGCGAGGCGACCGACCCGGCTGGTGCGGTCATCGACGAGACCACGCTGGTGCGCGCCCGCGGCCTTGGCCTCGATCCCGCCCAATCGCTGGTCCAGAACGACTCGACCGGCTTCTTCTCACCCCTCGGCGACCTGTTGCAGACCGGCCCGACCCTGACCAATGTCAACGATTGCCGCGTGATTCTGATCGATCCATGAGCCGAAGTGGACGCCTCCATTTAATCCTGCTTGCAGCGGGGCTACTCATAGCCGGCGCCAGTCCGGCGCTGGCGGATTTGCGCATGTGCAACACCACCGGCAGCCGTATCGGCGTCGCGCTCGGCTACCGCGATGCGCAGGGCTGGGTCACCGAAGGCTGGTGGAATTTGGCGCCGCGCGCCTGCGAGACCCTGCTGCGCGGCACGCTCGCGGCGCGCTTCTACTACGTTCACGCCGTCGACTATGACAAAGGCGGCGAGTGGACCGGAAAATCCGTCATGTGCACGCGCAACAAGGAATTCACCATCCGCGGCATCGAGGACTGCCTGGCGCGCGGCTACGAGCGCTCCGGCTTCTTCGAGGTCGACACCGGCGAGCAAAAGGGCTGGACGATCCAGCTCACCGACACGGCGGGGGCCGCGCCACGTCCATGACGACGGTGCAGCAACCAGCTTGCTCTAATCGTTTGAATCGGCGAGGCCTGCGTTGGGCGGGCACGAAATGACTTTACGAGGGGAAATAACGCGATGAAGCGGGAACGGCGGATCAAGATCATCGCGACGTTGGGCCCAGCCTCGTCCACGCCGGAGATGTGTGCCGCCTTGTTCAAGGCCGGCGTGGATGTCTTCCGCATCAATATGAGCCACACCCAACGCGAGGACCTGCCGGCCAGAGTCGCGATGCTGCGTGGGCTGGAGAAGGAGTTCCGCCGGCCGGTCGGCATCCTCGCCGATCTACAGGGGCCCAAGCTTCGCGTCGGCCAGTTCGGCGGCGATGGCGGCGTGATGCTGGAGAAGGATGCCCGTTTCATCCTCGATTCCGATGCCGCGCCCGGAACCGCCAAGCGCGTGCACCTGCCGCATCCCGAGATTCTCACGGCACTGGAGCCCGGTCATCATCTCATCCTCGACGACGGCAAGATCCGGCTCGTCGTCGAGAAGGCCTCGCCGAAGCAGGCCGTGACCAAGGTCATCGTCGGCGGCCGACTCTCCTCGCGCAAGGGCGTCAGCCTGCCCGACACCACGATCCCTGTCTCGGCCATGACCGAGAAGGACAGCTCCGATGCGGAAGCCGCTGCCGAGGCCGGCGTCGACTGGATCGCGGCCTCCTTCGTGCAGCGGCCGGAGGATATGGCGGACCTCCGGAAGATCGTGCGGGGCCGGGCGCTGGCGCTCGCCAAGATCGAGAAGCCGCAAGCGGTGGCCCGGCTTCAAGAGATAATCGAAGCTTCCGACGCGATCATGGTGGCGCGCGGCGATCTCGGCGTCGAGATGCCTATCGAGAAGGTGCCCGGCACGCAAAAGCGCATCACCCGCATGGCGCGGCGCATGGGTAAGCCCGTCGTCGTCGCGACGCAGATGCTGGAGAGCATGATCACCGCGCCGGTCCCGACCCGCGCCGAGGTCTCCGACGTCGCGACCGCGGTCTTCGAGGGCGCCGACGCGGTCATGCTCTCGGCCGAGAGCGCCGCCGGCCAGTACCCGATCGAGGCGGTGACGATGATGAACCGCATCGCCGAGGAGGTGGAGAGCGAATCGATCTACCGTTCGATCCTCGAATCGCAGAAGGCCGAGCCGGAGGCGACCGGCGCCGACGCCATCGCCAAGGCCGCGCACGAGATCGCCGACGCGCTGCATCTCAAGGCGATCGCCGCCTGGACCTCCTCGGGCTCGACCGCCTTCCGCATCGCCCGCGAGCGGCCGAACTCGACCGTGATCGCGCTGACGCCGAACGCCGCTACAGCACGCCGCCTCACTCTGGTCTGGGGTGTTCACGCCGTCGTCACCAAGGACGCCAGCGACGTCGACGACATGGCTTTCCGCGCCTGCAAGTTTTCGGTGCGCGAGGGTTTCGCCGCGCAGGGCGACCGGCTCATCGTCGTCGCCGGCGTCCCCTTCGGCACGCCGGGCGCGACCAACATGGTCCGCATCGCCTTCGTCGCAAAGGAGCATGTCGAGCAGGCGTGAGCGCCATCTGCTCGACTGCGTGCCGAAACACACCGTCATTCCGGGGCGCCGCTCAGCGGCGAGCCCGGAACCCATGAACACCGCGTGCTTCAAGAAGACGCGGCGTCGGCGGTGCCCGTCACGACGGGCGTCGTGTTCATGGATTCCGGGCTCAGGCCTGCGGCCTGCCCCGGAAAGACAGCGAGGTTCTCGCTCCTCCGCATTCCCCTGCGGCCATGCCTGCTCTACTGCTTGAGCCATCAGCCTCTGCGAGCCAGCGACGCCCATGGCCCTGACCGACATCGCCACAAGGACCTACAATCACAGCTGGCGGCTCGACCCGATCATCCGCAGCCTGCTCGACACCGATTTCTACAAGCTGCTGATGCTGCAGATGATCAGGAGCTTCCATCCGGAGGTGCAGGTCACCTTCGGCCTGATCAATCGCTCGAAACAGATCCGCCTCGCCGATGTCATCGAGGAATCAGAGCTGCGCGCCCAGCTCGACCATGCCCGCGAGCTGCGCTTCACCAAGAAGGAGCTGATCTGGCTCGCCGGCAACAGCTTCTACGGCAAGACCCAGATGTTCACGCCGGACTTCATCGCCTGGCTCGCCGAGTTCCGCCTGCCCGAATACGAACTGCGCAAGGTCGATGGTCAGTACGAACTGACCTTCGCCGGCCCCTGGACCCACTCGATGATGTGGGAGATCCCCGCGCTCGCCATCGTCAACGAATTGCGCTCGCGCCAGGCGCTGAAGGGCTGGGATCGCTTCGCGCTCGACGTCCTCTACGCCCGCGCCAAGTCGAAGCTCTGGGACAAGGTCGAGCGGCTGAAGAAGCTGCCGGATCTGCGCATTTCCGATTTCGGCACGCGTCGCCGCCATGGCCATCTCTGGCAGCGCTGGTGCGTCGAGGCGCTGAAGGAAGGACTGGGGCCGACCTTCACCGGCACCTCCAACGTGCTGCTCGCCATGGAGCACGATCTCGAGGCGATCGGCACCAACGCCCATGAGCTGCCGATGGTGCTGGCTGCCCTCGCCGACAGCGACGAGGAATTGAGGCGCGCGCCCTACCGCGTGCTCGACGAATGGCGCCAGGTCTATGGCGGCAACCTGCTGATCGTGCTGCCGGACGCCTTCGGCACCACCGCGTTTCTCGACGATGCCCCGTCCTGGCTTGCCGACTGGACGGGTTTCCGCCCCGACAGCGCCCCGCCGATCGAAGCCGGCGAGCAGATCATCGCCTGGTGGAAGGCTCAGGGCCGCGATCCAAAAACCAAACTCCTGATCTTCTCCGACGGCATGGACATCGACTCGATCGAGGAAGCCTATCGCCATTTCCACGGTCGGGTCCGCACCGGCTTCGGCTGGGGCACCAATTTGACCAACGACTTCGTCGGCTGCTCGCCGGTAGGCACGCCCGATCTCGACCCGATCTCGCTGGTCTGCAAGGTCGTCAGCGCCAATGGCCGCCCGGCGGTGAAGCTCTCCGACAACCCCAACAAGGCGACTGGCGACCCGGCCGAGATCGCAAGGTATCTCAGGGTGTTCGGCGGGGCTGACCGGAAGGCGAAGGCGGTGAGGGTGTAGCCATCAACTCTTAGTTTGCGAAACCGCATCCGACGCAAGAGCAACCTTACCTCTCGCCACTCCCACCGTCATCCGCGGTAGGGAATCCCCGACCGCGTAACAAACACTGATTGCAGATCATATGCTGCCAGCAGGTCCAGTACCTTGTCCTCGGCATCGGCTGCAGCCGCCGGACCTATGACGATTTCATGGATAGCGCCCGGCTCGCGAGTGTCGAACGCGTGGGCTACATAAGGCACGCTCTCCGATCCCCGCATCCGTACTCTTCTGTAAGGCGAGAGATTGCTCGATTGCCCGAGCAGTAGAAGCCGAATCTCGCATTCGTGCTCATAGCCAACATGCTTCGAGGTAATACAGTTCCAGACTAGCGGCGACGCTATGAGTTCGTTCGCCAGCTCGCGCATAAATGGTAAACCTACGGTCCTGTCAGCCATGAATTGGGGGTATGCTTCGCAGGCAGCAAGGAAGATCGACGCCGCAGTATCAATCGCAGCTTGGTGCCGCATGAATATCGCCTGCCTATCATAGAGCACAGGTCCAACGAATGACATCTCGTCCGGGCGAAGGTTAACTTGGTCAGTCACTCTAAACATCATCGGAGCAAAACCGAGGGCGAATCCCTTCCCATTATCGCCATAGGCCCGCCACTGGCTCAAATCGTCGCGTTGCGTGGTGAAACTCGCCGTGAAGAAATCGAGGTAATTGACGAAATTCTCGGGAACCAGAAGATCGCCAATCATTTGCAGAAACAGAAATACTCGTGGATCGGAGTGTCGCGCAGCCGCAGCGAGTACTTCATGCGCGATCTTTACGCCGTATGAGAGTTCGCTTGGATCGTTCAGATGGCGGTAATCGGTGAACCAGAGGGATTGGCTTTCGATAATGCCAGCTAAGCCATCCCATCCTGTGTACTGGTAGAGCGGCTTTGTAACCGCAAATTTCTCCTGCGCCGACGCCAGTTGTCGAGCGTCCTTGCCTCTATACTCTCTGATCGCAGCGTTAAGCTCCTCAGGAAGTGGGTTGCTGCTAAATCCGTCAATGCTCATCACGGACTTCCTCAATCACTATTCGCGACGCTTGATGCGCATGCTGCTTCCCATCCATAGCTGCCGTCGACAGCAAGCATACCTACCCGATCCGGAACACCTTCCCTGTGCCCGCCTCGCGATAGAGATCGACCCGCTCGCCGTTCCAGTGATAGTCGAGATGTCGGCCCTGGACGGGATTCCCGGCAAGATCGGGCCAGAACAGCCCGGCACACTCCCCGCCCGGTCGCCGCACGCTCGGATAGACGACGCCATCCGACTGGGCCGCCCGCAGCTTCATCCCCAGCGCCTGGCTGGCTGCATAATCGTTCGGCCGCAGCAGCTCGCTCTCCCCTGCCCGCTCGCCGCGCAGATCGGACAGGGCGGCATCCATCGACAGCACGAGCTCGCGGAATTGCGAGGTCCAGCCCGGCGGCTCCTTCGTGCGCGCCATGAAGCGGCCGTGGTGGTGAATGGTCTCGAACAGCGCCGTCTCGAAGCTCTCGGCGACATAGAGCACGCCATAGCTGCCGTCGCTGAACCGGCTCGGCCTATCGCGGCTGATATGGGTGAACGGCGCCATCAGCCAACTTGCGCCCGCTCCGGAGACGCGGCGGGCCGGTGGCACCAGGTCGAGATTGCCGATCGTCTCCATCAATCGCGGATTGGTCTTCATTTCGGCCTGGATCAGCAGCGGCCAGTCGGCCGGATCGGCGATGTCCTCGAACAGGTCGATCGGCGGAAAGGCACTGCGGATGATACGGACAGCGGCGGGCCATTCGACCCGCGCGACCGGAAAACCATCGGGACTCACCAGAGCCCGCGCTCCGCGTCGAGATAGCGGCGCACCCGCATCAGATCGGTGAGCTCGCCGCCGAGCATCACGGCGAGCGCCGACTTACCACTGAAGGCCTCGTTGCCCGCCTTGATCCAGGCATAGCCGCGCTGCGGCTCGCGGAAGATCAGCCGCAGCGCCTTGTGGATGCCCATCAGATTGGAGAGCCGAGCCCTCGTGTCGCGGTCGAGGCGACCGATATCGCCCGCCTTCCAGCGCCGATAGCTGCGCACCGGCTGGTCGAGCAGCACCGCGGCCTCCTCGTCGGTCAGGCCCCAGAGGCGGAAGAGATTCACGGCGGCGCGGAACATCGCCGCCGCCTCTGCTTCCGTGATCGCGGCGGGTGAGAAGGCGTCCGGGGCAGTCGAAACCGGCGAGAGCGAGCTCATCGGGCAATCTCCATTTGGCATAATATAGATAAAATACTGCCAAATGGCAATAGACTGCGCGTAGCGTCATTCTCGGGCGCAGCAAAGCGGAGACCCGAGAATCTCAGGACGAGAAAGGGGCGGTTGGAAGCTTCACTCGGCCAGAGATGCTCGGGTCAAGCCCGAGCATGACGCACTTCCGGCCGCCCGAGCGACCTCACGCGTCGCGGCCGTCGACCTCGAGCTTGAGCGATTCGACGGCGTCCTTCACCGCGTCGAGCTGCGGATAGACCTCGAGCGCGCGCCGGTAGGCAACCATGGCGCGCTTGTCGTCGCCTTGCTGGCGCAGGATCGTTCCGAGCCCCATCATCGCCCCGTAATGGCGCGGCTCGCGCTTCAGCGTCTCGGCGATGTCGAGCATCGAGCGAATCGGATCGCCCGCGACGAAAAGCGCATTGGCCCGCTGGTTCCAGCCTTCGGCCCAGTCGGGTTCGAGCGTGACGACACGGTCGAGCAGCTCGATCGCGAGCGGCAGTTCACGCGCCTTCAGCGCCTCCTGCGCCCGGGTCATCAGCAGATCCGCGGTATCTGAACCGGAGCGGGCCCAGCGCCGCTGGATCAGGCTGGCGATGCCTTTCGCCTCTTCCGGAGTCTTCGCCGAAGCGAGCCGCTCGAACAGCCGGTCCAGCGTGGCAGCGGGGCTCCGCGGCAGCGGCGCTTCCGGCAGGTTCGGCTTGTCGTCGCGATCGGCGTTTGGCACCGCGCCGTCGCGCAATGGTGCTTCCTGCGCGAAGGCTCCCGGCACGGCCGCAAGGAGCAACCCCGGAATCAGCGCAAGATGGGCAAGACGAGAGAGTCTCATGACCCGCAAGGTGGGGCCGATGACGATCCGCGTCAATTCACAGCCCAGCGAGATCGGTAAAGAAGGACGCCAGACACATGCCAAAAAAGCGGGCCGCACATCGTGCAACCCGCTCTTTTCATCTCGACAAGGAAGCTTGCCAGCGCGGCCTGAAGGCCGTGCGAAGCCTCAGCCCTGACGCGCCTTGAAGCGCTTCTGGACCTTGTTGATGATGTAGACGCGGCCCTTGCGGCGCACGAGCTGGTTGTCGCGATGACGCGCGCGCAGCGACTTCAGCGAATTGCGGATCTTCATGGTCCGGACTCCCGTCGATCGGCCTTTCGGCCAGACCGGTCAAAACGAAAGGCGCGACGCGAGCCGGAACCGGCCCTCATCGAACAAACGACATGCGCGCCTGATGCGATGCCGGCTGTATAAGGATTTTGCCGCGATTGGCAAGGCCCCGGCGCATAATTCCGGCGTCTTATACGGCCCGTCATGCTCCCGTCGCAATCGCATGGCCGCCCTAGAGCCGGATCCGATCAGGTTGAAACAACCTGATCGCCGCAAAGCGGGCGGACCGGAACGGGCTCTAGCGTCCCGACCACCGCATACCTAGATTGCAGCCGCGGTCGACCTATCAGGGAGTTTTCTCGATGTTCAACGCCAAGTCCCTCCTCGACGCCCTCGTCAATGCGGGCAGCCAGGCTGGCGCCCAGGGCGGTCAGGCCGGTGGCCTTGGCGGCGTACTCGGCAATCTCGCCCAGCAGGCCCAGCAGCCGGGCGGGCTCGCCGGTATGGCCGGCCAGATTTTTGGCCAGGCCAGCCAGGGCGTGCAGGACGCGGCCCGCAATACCGGCCTGCAGCAGGGCGCGACCGACATCGTCGGCCAGTTCTCCGGCGGCAAGACACCCGAGCAATTGATCGAGCAGGCCAAGGGCATGCTTGGCGGCAATCAGCTCGCCGCCGGCGCAGTGCTCGGCGGGCTCGGTGCGCTGATCTTCGGGACCTCGGCCGGCCGCTCGCTCGCCGGTTCCGCCGCCAAGGTCGGTGGCCTCGCTTTGATCGGCGGCCTCGCCTACAAGGCCTTCCAGAACTACCAGGCGGGCAAGCCCTTGCTCGGCGCCGACCAGCAGGCCGTGCTGCCGCCTCCGTCCGGCTCCGGCTTCGAGCCGGAAGCGGCGAGCAACGCCAGCGCCCTGATCTTCATCCGCGCCATGATCGCCGCTTCGGCCTCCGACGGCCATATCGACGAGACCGAGCGCAACGCCATCCTCGGCGGCCTGCGCGAGGCCGGGCTCGACGCGGAAGCCAATGAATGGCTCACCAAGGAGCTGGCCAACCCGGCGAGCGTCGATGCGCTGGTCGAGGGTGCAGAGACGCCTGAGCTCGCCGCGCAGATCTACACGGCGGCGCGCGTCGCCATCAATCCGGACACCCCGGCCGAGAAGGACTTCCTTGCCGGGCTCGCCGGCTCACTCGGCCTCGATGCCGAGCTGGTCGCGAATATCGACGCGGCGGCGAGTGCTGCGAAGGTCTGATCCCTGACGCAGGCCCGGAGTGCGCCGGGCGCGGATTGACCGTCCGGCGCGTCCAGCCGACGGATAGGGATGCAATCATCGCGCGCTCGCCTCGGGTGCGTTCTCGTTCGGCTTCCTGTTGTGGCCGCGGCCTTATCTCAGCAACGGCGCTGGCTGGCGGCGCCGCGAAAGGTGCGGCTCGTGCCGGGCGAGTCCGGCTTTCCGCTTGACCAGTAAGGTGGCCGGTGATCAGGGCGCGCGCTTGACGCCCTGATCGTCCTCGAACACCGGCCGGAAGAAGCTGCGCTCATAGCTGATGATGAAGCGGTGCTTCTCGTTCTCTGCAACGACGGACAGGCACTCCGCATCCTTGAATGAGGCCTCGCGGTAGGTCTCGTATGCGGCGAAGGACGGGAAGCTGAACATCGCCAGCGCGACGTTGGACGTGCCCTCCGACGGCATGAAATAGCCGTGGTGCTTGCCGTCGAACCGCTCGACCAGGCGGATCCAGGCTTTGCCATAGGCCTCGAAGGCCGGGAGCTGGTAGGGGTCGACGATGTAACGGAGATGGCAGGTAATCGTCATCGTCAGGCCGCTTTCGCATTCTTGAGGAACTCGCCCATCCGCCCTAGCGCCCGCTCGATATTCTCGAGCGAATTGGCATAGGAGAGCCGGATGTAGCCCTCGCCATGGACGCCGAAATCCGGGCCGCCGATCGTAGCGACGCCGGCGTCCTCCAGCAGCGCCGAGGCCAGCTTCTTCGCTTTCCAGCCGGTCTGCGACACGTTCGGGAAGGCGTAGAACGCCCCCTTGGGCACGATACAGGAGACGCCCGGCAGCGCATTGAGCCCGGTGACCACCGCCTTCCGACGCCGGTCGAACTCCGCCAGCATCATCGCGACCGCGTCCTGCGGGCCGGTCAGCGCCGCCAAGCCCGCCCATTGCGCCGGGGCATTGACGCAGGAATGCGAGTTGACGGCGAGCTTGCGGGCATTGTCGTAGAGCGGCTTCGGCCAGACCGAAAAGCCCATGCGCCAGCCGGTCATGGCATAGGTCTTCGACCAGCCGTTGAGCAGAATGAGGCGGTCACGAATCTCCGGATAGCTCAGCAGGCAGACATGCTTCTCGCCGTCATAGAGCATCTGGTCGTAGATCTCGTCCGACATGACAGCGACATCGGGGAAGCGGGCGAGGCCGGCGACGAGCTTGTCGACCTCGGCCTTGGGCGTGACGCCGCCGGTCGGATTCGCCGGCGAATTGACGATCAGGAGCCGCGTCTTCGGCGTGATCAGCGCCAGCGTCTCCTCCGCGGAGAAGGCAAAGCCGTTCTCCTCGCGGATCGGCACCGGGATCGGCGTCGCGCCGGTGTATTCGATCATCGAGCGGTAGATCGGGAAACCGGGATCGGGATAGAGGATCTCGGCGCCGGGCTCGCCGAACATCAGGATCGCCATGAACATGGTGACCTTGCCGCCCGGCACGATCATCACCGCCTCCGGCGAGACCTCGACCTGGAAGCGCTTGTGCAGGTCGGCCGCCACCGCCTCGCGCAAGGGCAGGATGCCGTTCGCCGGCGTGTAGCCGTGATGCCCGTCGCGCAGCGCCTTCACCGCCGCCTCGACGATGTGCTCCGGCGTCGGGAAGTCCGGCTGGCCGATGCCGAGATTGATGATGTCCTTGCCCTGGCGCTGCAATTCGGTCGCGCGGGCGAGCACGGCAAAGGCGTTCTCCTCGCCGATCCGGCCGAAGGAAGGGACCACGTGGAGTGTCATGGCGGTTTCCTCATCAGTCGCGGCCGGTCTTGAGCCGCCGCAGTCTTTCAAACCTGTCTTGGCCGCAAAGCCGGCGGCCGCGCAAGTGCGCCTCTTGCGTCCCGGTCCGGACAGGGACGCATTTGGAACACTTGCAAACTGCGCTGCGGCGACCTTTGCTGGTGTCAGCGTCTTACCAAGCGATTGGCACGGCGCCACAAGCTGCTGTATGCAGAATACAGCAGCTGCGGCAAGCGCCCTTGCCGATTTGCTTGCGGCCGGCATGACCTGTCGGTCAAATCGATTTAAAGACGATGCCGAAGCGGCGCGAAGGCCGCCCGGGCGCGAGAGGGAATAACGGGATGGCCAAGACGCCGAGCAGCAAGACGCCGAACGGCAAGAAGCCGGTGCGGAAGATCAAGCCGGAGCAGCTCCGCTCCAAGGCCTGGTTCGACAACCCGGCCAATGCCGACATGACCGCGCTCTATATCGAGCGGACCATGAACTTCGGCCTGTCGCGCGAGGAACTGCAGTCCGGCCGCCCGATCATCGGCATCGCCCAGACCGGCTCCGACATCGCGCCCTGCAACCGCCATCATCTCGAGCTCGCCCACCGCGTCCGCGACGGCATCCGCGAGATGGGCGGCGTGCCCTTCGAATTCCCGATCCATCCGATCCAGGAAACCTGCAAGCGGCCGACCGCCTCGCTCGACCGCAACCTGCAATATCTCAGCCTGGTCGAGATTCTCTACGGCTACCCGATCGACGGCGTCGTGCTGACGACCGGCTGCGACAAGACCACCCCGGCGCAGATCATGGCGGCCGCGACCGTCGACATCCCGGCGATCGCGTTGCCGGGCGGCCCGATGCTGAACGGCTCCTTCCGCGGCGAGCGCACCGGCTCGGGCACGATCGTCTGGAAAGCCCGCCAGATGATGGCGGCCGGCGAGATCGACTATCGTGGCTTCGTCGATCTTGTTGCGTCGTCCGCGCCATCCGCGGGTCACTGCAACACCATGGGCACGGCCTCGACCATGAACGCGCTCGCCGAGGCGATGGGCATGACTCTGCCCGGTGCTGCCGCGATCCCGGCGCCCTATCGCGACCGCTACGAGATGGCCTATCTCACCGGCCGCCGCATCGTCGAGATGGTCTGGGAGAACCTGATCCCTTCGAAGATCCTGACCCGCGAAGCCTTCGAGAACACGATCGTCATCAACTCGGCGATCGGCGGCTCGACCAATGCGCCGGTCCACGTCAACGCCATTGCCAAGCATATCGGCGTCAAGCTCGACAATGAGGACTGGACCAAGATCGGCTACGACACGCCGTTGCTGGTCAACATGCAGCCGGCCGGTGAGTATCTCGGCGAGGACTATTACCGCGCCGGCGGCCTGCCCGCCGTGATCGCCGAGCTGATCGCCAAGGGCCGGCTGAAGCCGGCGATCACCGCCAACGGCAAGACCCATATCGAGAACTGCGAAGGCGCTTTCACCGGCGATCGCGAGGTCATCAAGGCCTATGACGAGCCGATGAAGAAGGAAGCCGGCTTCCTCAACCTCTCCGGCAACCTGTTCGACTCGGCGATCATGAAGACCTCGGTGATCACGCCGGAGTTCCGCAAGCGCTATCTGGAAAACCCGAAGGACCCGATGGCCTTCGAGGGCAAGGCCGTCGTCTTCGACGGACCCGAGGACTACCACCACCGCATCGACGATCCCGCTCTCGGGATCGACGAGCACACCGTGCTGTTCATCCGCGGCGTCGGCCCGGTCGGCTATCCCGGCGCGGCCGAGGTGGTGAACATGCGGCCGCCGGATTACCTGATCAAGAAGGGCGTTACCGCGCTCGCCTGTGTCGGCGACGGCCGCCAGTCCGGCACCTCGGGCTCGCCCTCGATCCTCAACGCCTCGCCGGAAGCGGCGACCGGCGGCGGGCTCGCGCTGCTCAAGACCGGCGACAAGGTCCGCATCGACCTGAAGAAGCGCACCGCCAACATGCTGATCTCCGACGAGGAGCTCGAGAAGCGTCGCGCCGAGCTCAAGGCGGCCGGCGGCTACAAGTATCCGAAGAGCCAGACGCCCTGGCAGGAGATCCAGCGCAAGATCGTCGACGAGCTCTCCGAGGGCATGGTGCTGAAGCCGGCGGTCAAGTACCAGAAGATCCACAAGAAGTTCGGCATCCCGCGCGACAACCACTGAGACCACCCTTTCGGAAGATCGCGCGGGAACCCCTCTCCCTGATGGGAGAGGGGCAGGGGTGAGGGACCGCCGCTGATCATTCAGGCGATGCGGCACCGTTGCGTCTTTTTTGGTTATGGCAGGCCCTCATCCCTGCCCTTCTCCACTGATCTCGGGCTTGCCCGAGATCAGCACTCAGAGTGATCGAAGTCGGGTAGACCCGACTTCGATGCGGGAGAAGGGTTCCCCGCACCCTCTTAAGTTCGGCGCTTTCCCTGTTTGCCGGACATGAAGCCCGCGCGTTGGCGTCACCCCCGAGATGCGCGCCGACAGGGCTGACAAATCCGTTCAATGCGGACAGTATGACGCCCCTGAGCTCATTTGAAACGATTTAAAATGACTTACAGCTCGCAAGTCGACGCGTTTCGCAAACTCCATGAATCCGGCTGCTTCGTCATGCCGAACCCCTGGGATGAGGGCTCGGCGCGCTGGCTCCGCGGCCAAGGCTTCAAGGCACTGGCCTCGACCAGCGCCGGCTTCGCCTTCACGCAAGGGCGCGCCGACCAGGACGTGCCTCGCGACATGATGCTGGCCCACCTCGCCGAGCTGGTGAAGGCGGTCCCCGATCTGCCGATCAATGCCGATTTCGAGAACGGCTATGCCGACACCCCGGACGGCGTCGCCGCCAACGTCAAGCTCTGCATCGCGACCGGCGTCGCCGGCCTCTCCATCGAGGATGCGACCGGGCGCGCAGGCGAGACGCTCTACCCCTTCGAACTCGCCGTCGAGCGCGTCAAGGCTGCGCGCCGCGCCGTCGACGAGACTGGCTCTGGCGTGCTGCTGACCGCCCGCGCTGAATGCTTCCTCACTGGTCATCCCGAGCCGCTGAAGGAAGCAGTTCGCCGGATCGAGGCCTATGCCGAGGCAGGGGCCGACGTGCTCTACGCCCCCGGCCCCAGGACGATCGCCGACATCGGAGCCATCGTCGCGGCTGCCGGCGGCAAGCCGGTCAACGCGCTGGTGTATGGCGATTTCGGCCTCAGCGTGTCCGACATCGCCGCCACCGGCGCGCGCCGCATCTCGATCGGTGGCGCCCTGGCCCGCGCCGCCTGGGCCGCCTTCATCGAGGCGACCCGCCTGATCAAGGACGAAGGCAGCTTCAAGGGCTTCGCGGGCAACGGCGCCTCGGCGCCGCTCAACCCGTTCTTCCACGACGACCTCAAGGCGCGCTCGTGAGCGGAGAGTTGCTCCTCGCCCCGGAATGGCTCGGAAAGAGCGGGCTCTGGCTGATCGACAGGGGCAGGCGCAAGCCGGTCGATGCCGACGATCTCGGCCTGTCGGACGATCTCGCCGACCGGCTCGAAAGCTGGATGGACGTTTTCGACGCGATCTACGACGAGGCGAACGAAGCGGCCTCCGATTTCGCCAGCGAAGCCGAACGGCTCGCCTGGGAAGCGGAAGGTGCCGCGCTCGCAGAGGCCATCGCTGCCGAGCTCGGCTCAAGCTGGCAGATTACCCATGATTTCGCCGTCTGGCGCAAGAAAGTCGCGACATGACCAAGCTTGACTGGACGCCCCGCCCCTTCCCGCCTGCCAAGGTCCTGCAGGGGCGCTATTGCCGGCTGGAGCCGCTCGACCCGGTCCGCCATCTCGACGATATCTGGCAGGCGATGGTCGGCCATGCATCGGTCTGGGACTGGCTGCCGTCCACGCCGCCGGCAAGCCGCGAGGTCTATGGCGAACTCCTGACGATGATGGCGGGCAAGGCTGGCATCGTGCCCTTCGCCGTTATCGATGAGGCCGACGGAAAGGCCAAGGGCCATCTCTGGATGATGGAGATCAGGCCCGAGCACGGCGTCTTCGAGGTCGGCTTCATCACCTATTCGCCGGCCCTGCAGCGCACACGGATGGCGACAGAGGCGATCTATCTCGTCGGCGATTACGGCTTCTCGCTCGGCTATCGCCGCTATGAGTGGAAGTGCAACAACCTCAATGAGCCCTCGAAGCGCGCCGCGCTGCGCTTCGGCTTCCAGTATGAGGGGCTCTTCCGCCAGCACCAGGTGGTGAAGGGCGCGAACCGCGACACCGCCTGGTTTTCGATCCTCGACAGCGAGTGGCCGCAGGTCGGGCAAGCCTTCCGAAACTGGCTCGCGCCGGAGAATTTCGACGCGCAAGGCCAGCAGAAGACGCCGCTTTCCGGGCTCATGAAGAATTCGGGGGCCGCCTGACATGACCCTGCGCCGTGCCTCGTCAGACGACATCCCGGCGATCGTCGCGCTGACTGAGGCCGCCTATCTGCCGAATGAGAGCATCATCGGCGTCCCCTCGCTGCCGCGCATCGCCGATTATCGTCAGGTGCTGGCAGAGCATGAGGTCTGGCTCGCGGAAAGCGACGGGGCGCTCGACGGCGTCCTGGTGCTCGAGGACGAGCCGGCGAAGTTCACGCTCTGGAGCATCGCGGTCTCGCCGGCGGCCACCGGCAAGAAGATCGGCTCGACGCTGATGAGCTTCACCGAGGAACGGGCCCGGGCGCTCGGCCACGATGCCGTCCATCTCTACACCCACGCCAAGCTCGCCGACCGTATCGGCTGGTACGAGCGGCTCGGCTACCAGGTCACCCACTACAAGGACCTGCCGGATCGCCGGCTGGTCCATATGCGCAAGAATCTTCGGTAACCAGCCTCCGATAATCGGACAGTAAGGGAAGAAACGACATGGCAGGACGTTTGAAGGGCAAGGTCGCGGTGGTGACCGCAGCCGGCCAGGGCATCGGCCGGGCTATCGCCGAAGCCTTCGTTGCCGAGGGCGCGACCGTCTGGGCGACCGACAAGGACGTTGCCCTGCTCGACGGCATCCCGAAGGCGAAGAAGCGCAAGCTCGACGTGCTCTCGACCAAGGCGGTAGAGGCCTTCGCCGAGAAGGTCGGCACCATCGACATCCTGGTCAACGCCGCCGGCTACGTCCATCACGGCACGATCCTGGAGTGCGACGACAAGGCCTGGGAGTTCTCCTTCGACCTCAACGTCAAGTCGATGCACCGCACGATCAAGGCTTTCGTCCCCGGCATGCTCGCCGCCGGCAAGGGCTCGATCGTCAACATCGCCTCCGGCGCCGGCTCTGTCCGCGGCATCCCGAACCGCTATGTCTACGGCGCCACCAAGGCGGCGGTGATCGGCCTGACCAAGGCGGTCGCGGCCGACTACATCAAGAAGGGCATCCGCTCGAACGCGATCTGCCCCGGCACGATCCAGTCACCCTCGCTCGATCAGCGCATCGTCGAGCTCGCCAAGGTGACCAAGACGACCGAGGCGGCCGCCCGCCAGGCCTTCGTCGACCGCCAGCCCATGGGCCGGCTCGGCACCGCCGAGGAGATCGCCTGGCTCGCGGTCTATCTCGGCTCGGACGAGGCGAGCTACACCACCGGCCAGATCCATCTCGCCGATGGCGGCTTCGCGCTCTAAGCGCGGGAGGCACGCCATGCATGTCCTGATCAGCGGTGCCGCCGGCATGATCGGCTCGCGGCTCGCCGCGCGCATTGCCCGCGAGGGCGCATGCGCCGGTAGGCCGCTATCGCGACTGACGCTGACCGACGTCTTCGAGCCGCCACGGCCCGCTGGCTTCGACGGGCCGATCGAGGCCCGCACCGAGGATTCGAGTTCGGCTGCGGTCGCGGCCCAGCTCGCGGCTCTTCGGCCCGACGTCATCTTCCACCTCGCCGCGATCATCTCCGGCGAGGCGGAACGCGATTTCGACAAGGGCTACCGCATCAACCTCGACGGCATGCGGGGCTTGCTGGAAGCGATCCGGCAGGAGGGCACCCGCAACGGCCCCTATGTGCCGAAGTTCGTCTTCTCCTCGTCGAGCGGCATCTTCGGGGCGCCCTTCCCGCCTGCGATCTCCGACGAGTTCCACGTCACGCCACTGACCAGCTACGGCACCCAGAAGGCAATCGGCGAACTCCTGCTCGCCGACTATTCGCGGCGTGGTTTCGTCGAGGGTGTCGGCATCCGCTTTCCCTCGATCGTCATCCGGCCGGGCAAGCCCAACGCCTCGGCCGGCGGCTTCTTCTCCGGCATCATCCGCGAGCCGCTGCAGGGACTGGAAGCACTGCTCCCGGTCGGCGACGACGTGCTCTTCACCCATGCCAGCCCGCGCTCGGCCGTCGGCTTCCTGCTGCACGGCGCCTCGCTCACCCGCGAAGAGCTCGGCCCGCGCATCAACCTCAGCATGCCGGGCGTCTGCGTCACCGTCGGCGAGCAGATCGAGGCGTTGCGCCGCATCGCCGGCGAGAAGGCGGTGAAGCTGATCAGGCGCGCGCCGGACAAGGCCGCCGCCGACATCGTCAAGGGCTGGCCGACCCGCTTCGATGCCCGTCGCGCCCTGTCGCTCGGCTTCAAGGCCGAGCAGGATTTCGACGAGATCATCCGCGTCCATATCGACGACGATCTCGGCGGCCACCTTCCCAACTGACTTGAAGACAATCCGATCGGAAAACGAAAATGCACATCCTGGTTATCGGCGGCGCCGGAATGGTCGGCCGCAAGTTCATCGAACGGCTGGCGCGCGACGGCAGCCTGGGCGGCAAGGCGGTCGACAAGGTGACGGCTCAGGACATCTTCCCGGCCTCGGCACCGGCGAACGCGCCCTTCGCCTTCGAGTCGCTGACCTCCGACCTGTCGCAGCCGGGCGAGGCCGAGAAGCTGATCGCCTCGCGCCCCGAGCTGATCGTCCATCTCGCCGCGATCGTCTCCGGCGAGGCCGAGGCCGATTTCGACAAGGGCTACCGCATCAACCTCGACGGCACGCGCTACCTCTTCGACGCGATCCGTCTTGTCGGCGACGGCTACAAGCCGCGCGTCGTCTTCACCTCCTCGATCGCCGTCTTCGGCGCGCCCTTCCACGACAAGATCGAGGACGAGTTCTTCACCACGCCGCTGACCAGTTACGGCACGCAGAAGGCGATCGGCGAGCTCCTGCTCTGCGACTATAGCCGCCGCGGCTTCTTCGACGGCGTCGGCATCCGCCTGCCGACGATCTGCGTGCGCCCCGGCGCGCCGAACAAGGCCGCCTCCGGCTTCTTCTCCAACATCATCCGCGAGCCGCTCGCCGGCCAGGACGCGGTGCTGCCGGTCTCCGACGAGGTTCGCCACTGGCACGCCTCGCCGCGTTCGGCCGTCGGCTTCCTCGTCCATGCCGCGACGATGGACACTGGTCTGATCGGCCCGCGCCGGGTGCTGACCATGCCGGGCTATTCCGCGACCGTCGCCGAACAGATCGAGGCACTGCGCAAGGTCGCCGGTGAGAACGTGGTGAAGCGGATCAAACGCGTGCCTGATCCGGTGATCGACGCCATCGTCGCCGGCTGGCCGCGCAATTTCGATGCGAAGCGGGCGCCGGCGCTGGGCTTCAAGGCGGAATCGAACTTCGAGGAGATCATCCGCGCCCATATCGACGACGAGCTCGGCGGGACGTTCGTCGCGTAAGGACCAAACACCGAATTCCTCCGCCGTCATGCTCGGCCTTGTGCCGAGCATCCACGTCTTGAACACCGCATTCGCCGAAGGAAGACGTGGATGGTCGGGACAAGCCCGACCATGACGAGAAACAGCGTCAGTCTAAGGCAGCTTCTTCAGCATCAACGACGCGCCGACCGCTGGGTCCTTGCGCCACTGCCCGCCCTCGAAGACGAGCTCGACCTTGTGGCCCTTGCGGGCAATCAGCTCGAGCCGGCCCGCCTCATAGCGCCAGGCGACGGGCGAGAAGATGGTCAGCCCGGTATCGGAGCAGAGCCCGTCAAAGCTAACCACCGAAGCCCCGGCATTGGCGGAGGGCGCGGTCGAGAGCACGAGCTTGCAGACGTCGCGGCCGACCTGGCGCATCACCGCATAACGTCCCGGTAGGCTCGCAGCGGCCGGCGCGTTTGCCGGATCGACCGCCGTCGGGCGGGCGGCCGCCGTCGCCGCGAGTTCCGCGCGGCCTGGCGCCGGGCGCTGCTGGGCCCGCACATAGCCGGTCGGATCAAGCCCGTATTGCGCGCCGTCGCTGCCCTTGCCACGGCGGCCCGGATCAGCCTTCTCGCCGAAGACGATCACAGCCTTGCCATGGCCATCAAGTAGCCTCGGTGCGCCGTCGGACACATCCCAGGCGACGACGCCGACCAGGATCGGCAAGGCGCGGCGACAGGTGGCGGGAAACCGGATCTGCCGGCCCTGCCCGGCGGGCTCGGCGCCGAAGGTCACCGAGCACTCGCGCGAGGCGCCGAGCTTCTCGATGTCCCAGGTGCCGATGAAGGGCTTGAGCGCCTCGGGCGCCTGCTCTGCACCGCGCGGCAGCGGCGCCGTCTGTGCGCCAGCCGGCGAGGCGGCCAGCAACGCCAGAGCGGCGATAATCGCACCTCGCCACATAAGGCGTGTTCCCGTCAGGATCAGGCTTTCGTCCATGGCGTCTCGGCAACCGGTGTCAAAGGACCCTTGCCATCGAACCATGAAACCAGGTTGTCGACCAGAAGCTGGCCCATCTGTTCGCGCGTATGCACCGATGCCGAGCCGACATGCGGCAAGAGCACGATATGATCCATCGCGATCAGCTCGGCCGGCACGCGCGGCTCGTCCTCGAACACGTCGAGACCGGCAGAGAGGATCGTCTTCGACTTCAGCGCCTCGATCAGCGCCTGCTCGTCGATCACCGTGCCGCGGCCGACATTGACGACGATGCCGTTCGGCCCAAGCGCCTTCAGCACCTCGGCATTGATGATGTGATAGGTCGAGTCGCCGCCGGGCGCGACCGAAACCAGCGTGTCGACATCCTGGGCCATCTCGACGAGCGAGGGATAGTAGCGATAGGCGACATCGGCCTGCCGCGAGCGGCCGTGATAGGCGATCGGCACGTCGAAGGCCTCGAGCCGGCGCGCCACGGCCTTGCCGATCCGCCCGAGCCCGACGATGCCGATCTTGCGCTTGCGCAGCGAAGTCGTCAGCGGATAGGCGCCCGAGAGCCACTTGCCGGCGCGCAGATAGCGGTCGACCTGCGGCAATTGCCGAACGGTCGCCAGCAGGAGACCGATGGCGAGATCGGCGACCTCGTCGGTCAGCACGTCCGGCGTGTTGGTGACGAGGATGCCGCGCTTGCCGGCGGCAGTCGCGTCGACATTGTCGTAGCCGACGCCGAAATTCGAGACGATCTCGAGCTTGGGCAGCGCGTCGAACAGCGCATCGTCGATGCGCACATGCGCGCCGCCGCCAGCGACACCGCGCACGCGATCCTTCACGGCAGCCAGCGCTGCCGGGCGATTCTCTTCCTTCCAGAGCTCATGCACGGTGAAGCGTGCCCTGAGCTGGTCGGCGGCATAGGCCATCAACGGCCCGGTCATGACGATCTCGATCTTGTTCTGCGCGGTCATGGTCCTGCTTTCGTGGAAGGCGTGCGTGGCTTGATTTCAAACTTTTAAAACGATTAGATCAGCATAGCCTCCAGAACCACGCCGGGGAATTCCCATAGCGCGCAGGCAAGGGCTGCTTGCAAAGCCGGGTATGACATCCCGGCTCAGCTGTCGATTCAGCCTGATATAGTATGATTTAATCACGCGATTTTGCTCGCATTTGCCTCCACTCGACCAGCGAGCAGACGCAGCGTGCTGTTCAGGCTGTCGATCACCAGCCCGCTCATCCGCGCCGCCGCGAGCTCGCCATCGCGCTGCACGATCGCATCCAGCACACGCTCGTGATCGACCAATGACGCCGTGAAGAAGAAGCGGTCGTCAGGCGCCTTCAGGAACAACGACCATTGGATCGTCGCACAGACGGCGGGCGCGAGGCATTGCAGCGGCGGATTGCGGGTCGCGGCGAAGATCGCCTCGTGAAAGGCGAGGTCGGCATTGACCGTGCGCTCGGCATAGGGCGGGTTCTCGACCATGCCGCGATAGGCCGCTTCGATCCGCTGCAGATCGGCGGGACTGCGCCGCTGCGCCGCGAGACGTGCCGCGCTAGGCTCGACGAAAAGCCTGAGCTCGAACAGATCGCGAATGAACTTCTCGTTCGGATCGGCTTCGAAATGCCAGGCGAGGACATCCGGGTCGAGCAGGTTCCAGACGTCACGTGGCGCCACGCGCGTGCCGCTTTTCGGCTTGGCCTCGACCAGCCCTTTGCCGCTGAGGAATTTGACCGCCTCGCGATAGGCGGTGCGCGAGACCGAAATCTCGCCCTTCAGATCGTCCTCGTTCGGCAGCAGCGCGCCGGCCGGCGACGCCCCGGTGATGATCGCGACCGCAAGCTTGTGGGCCACCTGGCCGAACAGCCGGTCGGGGTTGAGCCTCGTCGGGCGCGCATGGACCTGGAGCCGCATCGAACCTACGTTTTCCTCCGATGATCAGCAGCGTCGGAGAGGTCGTCCCGCTGGCCGCCCGGCGCTTGACACGCCTCTTTCTATCGTATGACTTTATCCGCGAACGAGGTTGACGCAACAGGCGGCTCGCCTGGATTGCGTGGTCTCGTGTCGATCGGTCGTCAGAAACCGATGATCTGCAGCGCCGCCGACGGGGATTGTGTCAGGCACCCCGGGGCAACCTAAAGAGCGGGAGAGAAACCAAAGATGGCATCCGTCCAGATTGCCGACGTGCGCAAGGCCTATGGCTCGACGCAGGTCATTCACGGCGTCGACATCGACATCGACGATGGCGAATTCGTCATCCTCGTCGGCCCCTCGGGCTGCGGAAAATCGACCTTGCTGCGCATGATCGCCGGCCTCGAGAACATCACCGGCGGCGAAATCCGCATCGGCCCGCGCGTCGTCAACGACGTGCCGCCGAAAGAGCGCGACATCGCCATGGTGTTCCAGAACTACGCGCTCTACCCGCATATGACGGTGGCCGACAACATGGCCTTCTCGATGAAACTGCGGAAGGCGCCCAAAGCCGAGATCGACGAGCGCGTCGGCAAGGCCGCCGGCATCCTCGGCCTCGACAAGCTGCTCGACCGCTATCCGCGCCAACTCTCCGGCGGCCAGCGCCAGCGCGTCGCCATGGGCCGCGCCATCGTCCGCGATCCGCAGGTCTTCCTCTTCGACGAGCCGCTGTCCAACCTCGACGCCAAGCTGCGCGTGCAGATGCGCACCGAGATCAAGGAGCTGCACCAGCGCCTCAAGACCACGACGGTCTACGTCACCCACGACCAGATCGAGGCCATGACCATGGCCGACAAGATCGTCGTGATGCATGACGGCATCGTCGAGCAGATGGGCGCCCCGCTCGATCTCTACGACAACCCCACCAACCTCTTCGTCGCCGCCTTCATCGGCTCGCCCTCGATGAACCTGCTGAAGGGCACGATCCGCGCCAACGGCTTCGAGACCGAAGGCGGCGTGATCTGGCCGATCGGCAAGCACCCGGCCGATTCGAATGACCGGGCCGCCGTGTTCGGCATCCGCCCCGAGCATATCCAGCTCGATCCCTCCGGCCTGCCGGCCGAGGTCGTGGTCATCGAGCCGATGGGCTCCGAGACCCAGGTCATCGTGCGTTGCGGCGGCCAGAGTCTGACCTGCATCTTCCGCGAGCGCATCACCGCCAAGCCCGGCGAGAACATTCATATCCGGCCCGATACCTCGGTCACGCATCTCTTCGACGCGGCGACGGGCAAGCGCATCTGATATATTGAGGGCCGCTGCACGGAGAATACTCCGGCGGCGGCACTGTCCCGACAAATCGCGACGAGGCTCCCATGCAGGGCCTCGCGGCCACCAGGAGGAGACAAAGAATGACGATTTCCAGACGCGATGTATTGATCGGTGGCGCGGGCCTCGCAGCCGGCGCCACCTTGCCTGTGCCGTCCATTGCCCAGACGGCCAATATCGAGAAGGGCGCGACGCTGCGCGTGCTGCGTCCGACCAAGTTCGTCGACCCCGACCAGACGATATTCAATGAGAACACCGAAGCCTTCACCAAGGCGACCGGCGTTCAGGTCCGCGTCGACTATGCGAGCTGGGAGGATCTGCGCCCGCAGACCGCCGTGACCGCCAACACCGGCGCCGGGCCCGACATCGTCGTCGGCTGGGCCGACGATCCGCATATCTTCGCCGACAAGCTGCTCGATCTGACGCAGGTCGCCGAGGATCTCGGCAAGAAATATGGCGGCTGGTACCCGGTCGCCGAGAAATACGGCAAGAAGGACAAGACCAACACCTGGATCTCGATCCCGATGGGCGGCTCCGGCGGCCCGGCAGTCTATCGCGAATCCTGGGTCAAGGAAGCGGGCTTCGACACCTTCCCGAAGGACCATGCCGGCTTCCTCGACCTCTGCCGCAAGCTCAAGGCGAAGGGCCACCCCTCCGGCTTCGCGCTCGGCAACGCGGTCGGTGACGGCAACTCCTTCTGCAACTGGCTGGTCTGGTCGCATGGCGGCTACATGGTCGACGAGAACAACAAGGTCGCGATCAACAGCAAGGAGACGATCGAGGCGCTGAAATACGCCAAGGCGCTCTACGAGACCTTCATCCCGGGTACGCTGTCCTGGCTCGACATCAGCAACAACAAGGCGCTGACCTCCGGCGAAATCGGGCTGACCCAGAACGGCGTCTCGCTCTACTTCTCGATCAAGAACTCGAAGGACGAGAAGATCTCGGCGATCGGCAAGGACCTCAACCATGCGCCGATGCCGGTCGGCGCCGGAGTCGGGCGGCCGACCGAAACGGCGCTGGTGATCAACGCCATGGTGTTCAAGCACACCAAGTTCCCGAACGCCGCCAAGGAATATCTCCGCTTCATGATGGAGAACGACCAGTACGACAAGTGGCTGACCGGCTGCTTCGGTTACTGGACACAGCCGCTCAAGGGCTACGCGAAGAGCAAGGTCTGGGAGAGTGATCCCAAGATCCTGGTCTACCGCGACACCTGGGAACGCGCGCTGTGGAGCGGCTACAAGGGCGCGATCACCGAGGCCGCGGGCACGGTCAACGCCGAATACGTCATGGTCCAGATGGTCGCCTCCGTCTGCGCCGGTCAGGCGACGCCTGAGGAAGCCGCCGCCGAGGCCGAGCGCCGCGCCAAGCGCTACTACCGCACCTGATCGCCACGACCGCGCCGCCGGACCTCCGGCGGCGCGGCTGTTTTACGGAAAGGAGCGCCATGACGATCGCCGCGGAAGCCAGGGCCGTCCACCAGATGCCGCAGAACTGGCTGGTCCGGCTGCTCGACAACAAGTCTGTCCTCATCTTCCTCTGCCTCCTGCCGGCGGCGGCCCTGCTGCTGATCTTCCTGACCTATCCGCTCGGGCTGGGCATCTGGCTCGCCTTCACCGACACCAAGATCGGACGTTCCGGCCATTTCATCGGCTTCGAGAACTTCGAATCGCTCTGGCACGACCGTGTCTTCATCACCTCGGTCTGGAACACGCTGCTCTATACCGGCGTCGCAACGGTCGGGAAGTTCGCGCTCGGCCTCTGGCTGGCGCTGCTGCTCAACAACCACCTGCCGTTCAAGTCGCTGCTGCGCGCGCTGATCCTGGTGCCCTGGATCGTGCCGACGGTGCTCTCGGCCATCGCCTTCTGGTGGATCTACGACCCGCAGTTCTCGATCATCTCCTATGTGCTGGTCGACGTGCTCGGCTGGCGCACCAGCTATATCGACTTCCTCGGCGAACCGTGGGCGGCGCGCTGGTCGCTGATCGCCGCCAACACCTGGCGCGGTATCCCCTTCGTCGCGATCAGCCTGCTCGCCGGGCTGCAGACGATCTCGCCGTCGCTCTACGAGGCCGCAATGCTCGACGGCGCCAACGCCTGGCAGCGCTTCCGCCACGTCACCTTCCCGATGCTGATGCCGATCCTCGCGGTGGTGCTGACCTTCTCGGTGCTGTTCACCTTCACCGACTTCCAGCTCGTCTACGCCATCACCCGCGGGGGGCCGATCAACTCGACCCATCTGATGGCGACGCTCGCCTTCCAGCGCGGCATTCCCGGCGGCCAGCTCGGCGAGGGCGCCGCGATCGCGGTGGCGATGATCCCCTTCCTCGTGCTGGCCACCCTGTTCAGCTACTACGCGCTCGCCCGCCGCAAATGGCAGCAGGGAGAAGACAATGACTGATCACGCTGCCGCGGAGCGCCCGCACCTCGTCGAGAAGGAGAACACCGGCGTCATCGACTGGTCGTCGGGTCCGCGCCGCTTCATCACGGTCTACCTGCCGCTGTCGATCTTCGTGATCGTGCTGCTCTTCCCGTTCTACTGGATGGCGATCACGGCGATCAAACCGAACGCCGAGCTCTACGATTACAAGACCTACAACCCGTTCTGGGTGAGTTCGCCGACGCTGGACAACATCAAGCGGCTGCTGTTCCAGACCGATTATCCGCAATGGCTGCTGACGACGATGACGGTCGCGACCGTCGCGACCGTGCTCTCGCTGTTCTCCAGCGTGCTCGCCGCCTACGCGATCCAGCGTCTCAAGTTCAAGGGCTCGCAATATGTCGGCCTGGCGATCTACCTGGCCTATCTGGTACCGCCCTCGATCCTGTTCATCCCGATGGCGACGCTGATCTTCCAGCTCGGTCTGTTCGACTCGCAATGGGCATTGATTCTGACCTACCCGACCTTCCTGATCCCGTTCTGCACCTGGCTCCTGATCGGCTACTTCAAGTCGATCCCCTACGAGCTCGAGGAATGCGCCATGATTGACGGCGCGACCCGCTTGCAGATCCTCTGGCAGATCACCTTGCCGCTGGCCCTGCCCGGGTTGATCTCGGCCGGCATCTTCGCCTTCACCCTGTCCTGGAACGAGTTCATCTACGCGCTCGCCTTCATCCAATCGGCCGAGAAGAAGACCGTGCCGGTCGCGGTGCTGACCCAGCTGGTCGAGGGCGACGTCTACCACTGGGGTTCGCTGATGGCCGGCGCACTGCTCGGCTCCATTCCCGTCGCCCTGCTCTATTCCTTCTTCGTCGACTACTACGTCGCCTCGCTGACGGGCGCGGTGAAGGAGTGATGTTCAAGACGGGCGGCCTTGCGGCGGCCCCTAGAGCAGGATGCGAAAAAGTGGAAACCGGTTTTTCGCATCCTGCTCTAAACTCTTAGAATCGATCACGTTTATGATTTTGGATCGGCTCGATCCAAAATCATCGTGATCTAGCCAAGGCCAGATATCAGTGACTTCCATCGCCTTTATCGGACTCGGCGCCATGGGCGCGCCGATGGCCGAGAACCTCGTCAAACGCCATTTCCGCGTTACCGGTTTCGACATGAGGGAGAGCGCCCGCGCCGCGCTCGTGGCTGCCGGCGGTGACGCTGCCGACAGTGCGGCCGCAGCGACTGAGGGCGCCGACATAATCGTACTGATGGTGGTCAACGCCGCTCAGGCCCGCTCCGTTCTGTTCGAGGCCGGTGCGCTGGTAGCGCTCGCCCCTGGCGCCAGTGTCATCCTGATGGCGACCTGCCCGCCAGGCGAGGTCGAGGCCATCGCCGAGGCGGTGACGAAGACTGGCCGGCACTTCGTCGATGCGCCGGTCTCGGGCGGCGTGAAGGGCGCGCAGGGCGGCACGCTCACCATCATGGTCGGCGCCCCGGCCGAGAGCTTCGCCAGGGCCAAGCCCGTGCTCGACGCCATGGGCGACAAGGTCTTCCATGTCGGCGAGAAGCCAGGCCAGGGCGCGACGGTGAAGACCGTCAACCAGCTGCTCTGCGGCGTCCATATCGCGGTCGCGGCCGAGGCGCTCTCGCTGGCGCAGAAGGCCGGCATCGACGGCAGAGTGCTGTTCGAGATCATAGGTGGCTCGGCCGCCTCGTCCTGGATGCTCAGGGATCGTGGCCCACGCATGCTCGAAGACGAGCCGCCGGTCGCCAGCGCCGTCGACATCTTCGTCAAGGATCTCGGCATCGTCCTCGATGCCGGGCGCGCCGCCAAGACAGCGTTGCCGCTCGCCGCAGCCGCGCACCAGATGTTCCTCGCCGCCTCGGGCCTAGGCCATGGCGGGCGCGACGACTCGCATGTGGTGCGCGCCTACCGGGCGCTGAACCGCAAGCCGAACAACGATGCCTGAACGAGAGCATTTTCGAGCGAAGTGGGCACCGCTTCGCGAGAAGAAAATGCGTCAAAGCAAAAACTTGGAGCATTTCCGCGGTTCGGAGAAACGCGGCAATGCTCTGGCCTCAGCGCCGCGTCTTCGGCGGCGCCGTCGTCCCGCGTACAACCAGTTCCGGCGTCAGCACGACGCGTTGCGGTGGCGCCGACGGATCGGCGATCCGGCGCAGCAGCAGCTCCGCCGATGTCCGCCCCATATCATCCTGGAAATTCTTCAGCGTCGTCAGCGCCGGATACCATTGCGATGCTTCCTGGACATCGTCGCAGCCAATGACCGAGAAGTCCGCGCCGGCCTCCAGGCCGCGATGACGCAAGCCGAGCATCGCGCCGAAGGCGGTGAGGTCGTTGAAGCAGACGGCCGCGGTCGGCGGATTCGCGGCATCGAGCACCTTCTGGACGCCCTTCAGGCCGTTCTCGCGCGTGCCATAGGCCGAATAGACGATCGTCGGATCGAGCGGCAGGCCGTGCTTGGCCAGTGTCTCGCAATAGCCGCGATAGCGGTTGCGCCCGGTCGAGATCAGCGGGCTCTCGCCGAGGAAGGCGATGCGGCGATGGCCAAGCCCGAGCAGATGCTCGACGGCGAGCACGGTGCCGTGGCGGTCGTCCGAGCCGACGAAATCGAGACCGATGCCGGGAATCTCCCGCGAGAGCTGCACCAGCGGCACCTGCGCCGCCATCAGGTGCTGCAGCGTCTCCGCCGTGGTGCCGCCAGCCGGGCAGATGATCATGCCGTCGGGCCGGTACTCCTTGAGCGTGTTGAGGACACGGTCCTGCCGCTGCAGGTTCTCCGCGTAGGTCCCGAGCAGGATCGAGCGGCCATGCGTCGTCGCCGTCTCCTCGATCGCGGCGAGCAGCTCGGCGAAATAGGGATTGGTGATGTCGTGGAAGCCGACGCCGAGGATGTTGGTCCGGTCGGTCCGCAGCGAGGCCGCGCTACGGTTGTAGCTGTAGCCCATCTCGCGCGCGATCTGCTGCACGCGCAGGCGGGTGCTGTCGGCGACCAACGGGCTTTCGCGCAGCGCGAGCGAGACGGTGGCGGTCGAGACCTCGAGTCGATCAGCGATGATCTGCAAGGTAACGCGGCCACGGCCACCGGGTTTGACACCCGACTTCCCCGCCCCCGAAGGGTCGCGCGAGTGTCCGTCGTTAGCCATCAATCGCTTCTCCTGAAGCCTGGAAGCCGCTGCATTCAACCAGTTCTTGGCCAAATCGTTCCGCATTCCCTTGTTCCATCTCATAGATTTCGGAGAAACTGAAGATGAGCGCGACTAAAGAATCGATCGGCTTCATCGGCGTTGGTTACATGGGTCAGGGCATGGCGAGCTGTATTCTCGCCAAGGGCTTCCCTCTCACAGTCATGGGCCATCGCAACCGCAAGCCCGTGGAAGAGCTCAAGGCCGCAGGCGCAACGGAAGCCGCGAGCCCGCGAGAGCTCGCCGGGAAGGCGAGCATCATCTTCCTCTGCGTCACCGGCTCGCCCCAGGTCGAGCAGGTCATCAACGGTGCCGATGGCATCGCCGCTGGCGCAAAGCCCGGCACGATCATCGTCGACTGCTCGACCTCCGATCCCGTCTCCACGATCGCTCTGGCGGAACGGCTCGCTGCCATGGACCTGCACCTCTGTGACGCGCCGCTGGGTGGAACACCCGCCCAGGCGAATCTCGGTCAACTCTCGACGATGATTGGGGCCGACAGCGCGGTTTTCGAGCGCATCCGCCCGGTCTGCGAGACCTGGGCCCAGAAAATCGTGCATCTCGGCCCGGTCGGGGATGGCCACAAGATGAAACTGCTCAACAACTTCCTCTCGCTCGGCTATGGCGCGATCTATGCCGAGGCGCTGACCCTGGCGCAGAAGGTCGGCATCAGCCCGCAGACCTTCAACAGCGTCATCACCGGCGGGCGGATGGAATGCGGCTTCTACCAGACCTTCATGAAATACGTGCTGGAGCGCGACCGCGACGCCCACAAGTTCACCCTGTCGAACGCCCTGAAGGACGTCCGCTATCTCGAAAGTCTTGCCAACGCCGCCGGCGTTCCGAACCCGGTCGGCGGAGCGGTCAAGAACGTCTATGCGGCGGCGGTCGCCAGCGGCATGGGGGAAGAGTATGTGCCGATGCTCTCCGACTTCGTCGCCGGGCAGAGTCGCGTATCGCTCGGCTGAACGCGGCGCTTGCGCCGCAATGGGACCCGCCCGGACCACAACTGTGCCGAGCGGAACCATTTGTAGCCGTTTGCGATGCAGAAACGTCACCATGGTCTCCATTCATGAATGGAGGCTTCAAGGACCGTGCCGGCCTCAATCGAGCCGGGCCGAGCCTTCGGGCACGGCCCGGATGCGCTCGCGATAGAGCAGATAGAGCCCGGAGGCGATGACGACCGCAGCACCGATAAAGGTGAACCGGTCGGGAATCTGGCCGAAGACGAACCAGCCGAGCAGGATCATCCAGACGATCTGCGAGTAGATGAAGGGCGCCAGGATCGTCGCCGGCGCACGCTGATGCGCCAGGATCAGCAACCAGTGGCCGAGCGCCCCGAAGAAGCCGGTTCCGCCCATCAGCAGCCAGCTCTGCCAGGTCGACGGCCAGGACCAGAACAGCGGCAGCAACGGCAGCATAATGACGACACCGCCGATCCCGGAATAGAACATCGTCGTTTGCGGGGAATCGCTCGAGGCCAGCATCCGCGTCGACAGGCTGTAGAAGGCGTAGCAGAAGCAGCCGCAGACACTGAGCAGCGCTGCCGGATGCAGGCCGCCCAGCCCCGGCCGCGTCACCACTAGTACCCCAAGGAAGCCGACGCCGATCGCGATCAGCCGACGCGGCCCGGCCCACTCGCCGAGCAATGGCCCCGCCAGCAAAGCCACCAGCAAGGGCGCCGCGAACATGATCGAGACTGTCTCGGCCAGCTGCAGATATTGCAGCGCCACGAAGTTCAGCGCCGTCGAGCCGAGCAGCAGCAGCGAGCGGAAGCCCTGCAGCCAGGGCCGCTTGGTCCGGGTGATGCCGGGATGGCTCCAGGGATTGAGCAGGAGCGAGACCAGAGCGACGCTGACCAGATAGCGCGCCAGCACGACCTGCATCGGGTGCATCGTCCCGCCCAGCCATTTCGCGCAGGCATCGAGCAGCGAGAAGCAGACGATCGCCCCACTCATCAGCGCGATGGCGGTCAGGCGTGTCCGGCGCGTATCCGGAAGCGGAGCGGGAGCGGCCGACAAGCGCGGAGTCCGTCATGCTCTGGAGGAATGACAGACTACCAATGAACCGATTTAAAGCACGAGGCCAGCCCTAGGACGCATGCGGATCATACCGCTGGAGCCGAGGCTGATCAGGCTGCGTCTTCGGCCTCGTCCTCGGCTTCGTCGACATCGGCTCCGGCTTTCGACAGGCCCTTCGCCGCCTTGCGCAGCAATTTGCGCAGCTGCTTGCGTTCCTTGGCGTCGAGCTTTTCGAGCAGCTCTTCCTCGACCTGGTTCCAGACCGCATCAAGCGCAACCGCGGTCTTTTGCCCATTCTCGGTCAGCGCCACCTGCACCAGCCTGCCGTCGCGGCCGCCGCCCTCGCGAGTCACTAGCCCCTGCAGCGAGAGCCTGCCGATCGTCTTCGAGACGGTCGGCGGCTTGACCCGTAGCAGGGTCGCCAGCTCGCCCATCGTCATCGGCGCCGTCTGTAGCGATTTCAGCGCCTGCTCCTGGCCTGGAAAGAGCCCGAGCGCGTTGAGGCGCTCGCCCATCCGCGCTCTGTGCAGGCGCGCCGTCACCAGGAGGGCACGGCCGACGCTTTTTTCGAGGGACTTGGTCATGAGCCGGCCCTTGGAAAAGGTTGCGGATACTTTTCGCCGGCTGTGCAATCGCGCGCCTTCATGACAAGCTGATGACAACTGTCAGACAGGCTCTTGAATCCGCGCGATTTCCTGCTCGACCTTGACCAGAAAGGCTGCGCGGCTCTCCGGCGTCGAGCGGTTCATGTCGTAATGCGCCAGATAGGAAACCCGCGCCGCCGGATGGCAAACCGCCCGCAATCCCCGCTTGATCTGCCGTCGCGGCGGATCGCCCATCAGCATGGTGCGCCAGCGCGAGCCCCCATAGCTCGTCACCGTCATCAGCCGGCGAATATTCCAGAGATTGGGCCGAATCAAACCATCGACCAGCTTGAACGAGACACCCGGCAGGAAGACGCGATCGAAATAGCCCTTCATAATTGCCGGGTAGCCGTAGTTCCAGACCGGGAAGCAGAGGAACAGTGCTTCCGCCGCCAGCAGGCGCTCAACATAGCCGGCTACGGAATTTCGGTTGCTGGCGAGGTCATGATAGCCGACGCGCTCCTCGCGGCTCAGCACAGGGTCGAAGCCCTCGGCGTAGAGATCACAATCATCGACCTCGTGCCCGGCCCGGCGCAGCGCAGCGACGAGCGTCTCGTGCACGGCCGCCCCGAAGCTCTCGGGATCTGGGTGCGCGTAGAGAACGAGTGCGCGCATCGAGGGCCTCAGGCGCCGACGCCGGCTTCGCCGAGGGCGCGGAACAGGAAGGTCTTGCCCGAGCGGTAATCGTAACTTGGGTCTTCCCAGGCGATCATCTTGCCGGGATTGAGCAGCCCCTGCGGATCGGCCTCGCGCTTGAAGGCGAGCTGGACCTCGTCGGTCTGCTTCATCCCGCCCTCCTCCAGCGTGTAGCGGTGCGGGTTGAAGATCGGCGCGCCCATCTCCTCATGGATCGCCATGATCTCCGCCAGCCGCTCCTCGCTGGTGAAGCGCACCAGCGGCAGGCCGAAGCAGGTGATCCTGCCGTCGAAGCGGACGAATTCGAGATGGCAGGTGACCTCGTCGCCGAAGCGGGCATGGATCTTGTCGACGAGATCGACCTGGTTCGGGAAGGGATAGAGCACCTGCAGATAGGTGATCGATGGATCGACCCGCAACGCCCGCAAGGTGGTGTGGTTCCAGCCGAGCTCGAAGGTCGGCGGCAATCCCTTCGCCTCCTCCGCCGTCAGCTTGTCGGAGCGCATCAGCAATTGCGAGCCGCCGAAGCGGCGGACGAAAGCCAGCATCGATTCCACCGCGAAATCGGCGACCATGATCATGACGCAATGGCTCTCGCGCGGCAGGAACTTACGGTGGCGCAAGAAATAATCGTGCGGCGCGGGCGCGGCGACGACTGCGACGTTCTTCAGCGCCAGCCCGTCCTGCTCGCCGAGCGCGTTGGCGAACTCAGTTGCGGCACGCAAGTCACCAAAGCCGAGGATGACGTCGACCCAGGCGTAGGCGGGGCCGAGCGGCATCTCGACCTCGGTGATGATGCCGTTGGTGCCATAGGCATGGGCGACCTTGTGCAGGTCATCGCCCTGGAGTTCGAGGATGCGCGGCGTGCCTTCCATCGTCACGACGCGCAGCGAAATGATGTTGCCCCAGTCGCGCAGCCCACCCCATTTGATCGAGCCGACGCCGCCGGAGCCGCCGGCGATGAAGCCGCCGACCGAAGCGGTGTGATAGGTCGACGGGTGCAGCCTGATCTCCTGGCGCGAATGGGCGCGTGTCTCCTGGTCGATCTTCGCCAGCACCGCGCCGGGCTCGGCGACATAGCGGCCGGCCTCGATGCTCTTCACCTTGTTGAAGCCGGAAAGGTCGAGCACGATGCCGCCCGAGAGCGGCATCGCCTGGCCGTAATTGCCGGTGCCGGTGCCACGCGGCGTCACGGGTATGCCGAGCGCATGCGCTGCCGAAAGCGTCTCCAGCACTTCAACCTCGCTCACCGGCGAGACGACGATGTCGGCGACGACATGATCGAGCTGGCGCTTGAGCTTGGGCGAGTACCAGAAGAAGTCGCGGCTCTTCTGCTTGACCAGCGCCGGATTGTCCTCGGTGCGGATGCCGTTCAGGCGGCGCTTCAGCGCGTCGATGTCATAGCGTGCGGTCATGCGGAGCGGCTCATCAGGTGATCGAGTTCGCGATAATCAGGCAAGGTGCGGTCGATGGCGCGACCAGCGACCAGTACGGTCCGGTCGGCCTGCGGCCTGGCGAAGAACTCCGTCCAGTCGCGGGCGCGGGTCAGGATCAAGTCGGCGGGACCGCCCGGTGAAAGCCGGCCGGTTCCGGGAAGCCCCATGATCTCGGCCGGCGTCGCGGCGATCGCCTTCGCCCAGTCGCGCTCGGAATGATCGAGCTGGAGGATGCGGGTGCCCTCGCGCAGCGTCTCGACGAGGTCGAGATCGCCATAGGCGTAGAACGGATCGCGGGTGTTGTCGGAGGCGATCATCACCGGCACGCCCGCCGCCTTGAGTTCGTGCAGCGCGGTGACGCCGCGCCAGCGCGGTGTACGGCCCCGCTGGCGATCCTGCAGATACATGTTGCACATCGGCAGCGAGACCACGGCGATGCCGGCCTCTCTGGCCTTGGCGATGATGCGCGCCTCGTCCTGTGGCTGCTGCAGCGAGAGCGAGCAGCAATGCCCAGCCAGGATCCTGCCCGGAAAGCGATGGCGCAGCGCGGCGTCGGCGATGTGCTCGAGCGATCGCGCCGCCGGATCATTGGCCTCGTCGACATGGAAGTCGAGATCGAAGCCGTGCTCGATCGCGGTCCGGAACAGCGTGTCGAGCGCGGCGTCGAGTTCCGGCACCATATAGGTGACGGCACCGAGCAGGCTGTCGCCATAGGCTGTCACGGCACGCGTGATCGCCTGCATATGCGCGGGATCGGCGACAGCGTCGACGCCGAACAGCGGCGACGCCTGCAAGGCGATCCGCCCGGCCCATTCGGTTCGCAATTCGGCATAGACAGGCCAGGAGATCTCGATCTGCTTGCCGAGCGAGTCGAGATGGGTGCGAATCGCCGCCGTGCCATGGGCATAGGCGCAGCGCAGGCCGAATTCCATGCGCGCCCGCACATCCTCGGCTGACCAGTTCGCGTCGCGATCGGCCGCGACCGCATTGAGCGCGCCCATGAAGCTGCCATCCGGATTGGGCTGGCGCGGCCAGATATGGCCCTTGTCGAGATGGGTGTGGACGTCGACCAGCCGCGGCAGCACGATCCCGCCATCGAGATCGAGGGCCGGCGTGGCATCGAGCGCGGGCGTACCCGCCGGCAGGATCGAGGCGATGGCGCCATCCTCGACCGTGATGTCCAGCAAGGCGAGACCGTCGCGGTCGCTCGCCAGGCTGCCGGCTTCGACCAGGCATGCAGGCGCCCTGGCATTGCGCAGCATATAGCTGCCGGAGGCCGGGATTGCCGCAAAGCCGGTGGTCACGTCGCTGTCTCCGGCTTGCAGGCCGCCCTCTGAATCACCAGCCGACCATGCTGGCTCGCCGCGCCGCGATCAAGCGCCGCCGACGACATCCCCACCCGCGAGACATTCAGGGGCAAAGCTGCACTTGTCCGTTCTGTCGCGATGCAGCAAGAGAACGGCGCAGAGCATCAAACTGAAAACTGGAATCCACTTTTCGATCCGATGCCTCAACAAGGAGCTGGCTCGGCGTTTTGCGTCCAACAGGACGGCCGGCGATCTGGCGGCATAGGACGGAGCTGGTCATGACGGCACGCATCATCGATGGCAAGGCGGCGGCGGCGGAGCTCAGGGCCGAGATCGGCCGCGAGGTCGCAACGCTCAAGGCGGCCGGCAAGCCCACCCCCGGCCTGCATGTCGTCCTCGTCGGTGATGATCCGGCGAGCCGGGTCTATGTCGCCTCCAAGGAGAAGCTCGCGACCGAAATCGGCATGAACTCGGTCGCCCACCGCTTGCCGGCCGAGACGACCGAAGCAGCGCTGCTGGCAAAGATCGCCGAGCTGAACGCCGACGACGGCGTCGACGGCATCCTCGTCCAGCTGCCTTTGCCGAAGCATATCGACACCGGTCGCATCATCGACGCGATCGACCCGGCCAAGGATGTCGACGGCCTCCACCCGATCAATGCCGGCCTGCTCGCCGGCGGCAAGAATGGCCTCGTGCCCTGCACGCCGCTCGGCTGCATGCTGCTGCTGAAGCAGGCGCTGCCTTCGCTTTCGGGGCTGGAAGCAATCGTCGTTGGCCGCTCGGAACTGGTCGGGCGTCCCGTCGCGCAATTGCTGCTGCAGGCCGACTGCACGGTGACGATCGCCCATTCGCGCACGCGTGACCTCGCGGCCGTGGTGAAGCGCGCCGACATCGTCGTCGCGGCCGTCGGCCGCCCGCGCATGATCAAGGGCGACTGGATCAAGCCTGGCGCCACGGTGATCGATGTCGGCATCAACCGCATGCCCGACGGCAAGCTCGCCGGCGATGTCGACTATGCCGAAGCGGCCGAGATTGCCGGCGCGATCACGCCGGTCCCCGGCGGCGTCGGCCCGATGACCATCGCCTGCCTGCTGCGCAACACGCTGACCGCCTATCGCGCGCGGCGGGGCTAGACTATTTCGCGTTTAGGTTGATTGATACCCTGCGTTTGCGAGGCATCAATCAACCTAAACGCGAAATGGTCTAGCGACTTCATATCAGCGATAGGCTGTTAGGGGCCAAGACGCCGGAGCAAATCCTCGACCGCGGCACGGAGAGCCGGAAGGTCGTCTACAACGATTGACCAGATCAGCGCTGGATCGACGCGCCAATATTCATGCCGGATCCTGTTCCCGATCGATCGGACGTCATTCCAAGCAATTTCCGGCCGCATTTCAAGCAGTGCGTCCGGAAGATGGCGCACGGCTTCGGAAATGATTTCGAGCGACCGCTCTGTTCCCCGCTGCAGAAACAGAGCCGTCGCGAATGATGCTTGGGTGTGGTCGACAAGCTCCTGTTCAATGAGCGTGATCGCATCGAGAATCTCCTCGAGGACGACATCGCTCCGACGCACCATCAGAAGACTCGGATCGCTTCCCGTTCGATCTGCGCCCGGAGCTTGGGATGCAGGCTCGATCGCGTCGTCAGATCGATCGCGACGCCGAGTTCCTCCGCCAGGTAGCGCTGCATTCCCACGAGATCGAGCAGCGAGAATTTCCGGCCAGGCTCGATATCGATGAAAATATCGATGTCGCTGTCGCCTCTCGCCTCGTTGCGAGCCGTCGAGCCATAGACGAACGCAGCCTGCGCGCCACGATCGCGCAAGGTTTTGGCACGGCAGACCAGTTCGGCGGTGGCTTCGTCACGGGTCATGCCCATGTTTTACACCAAACAGGGTCGGAAGCGAATGACAGCGCCCCCCTCACATGTGGATCTGGCGCTTGTCGACGGCGAGCGCCGCTTCCTTGACCGCCTCGGCCAGCGTCGGATGGGCATGGCAGGTGCGGGCGAGGTCTTCCGCGGAGCCACCGAATTCCATCAGCACCGTCACCTCGGCGATCAGGTCGCCGGCATGCGGGCCGATGATGTGGCAGCCGAGCACGCGGTCGGTGGCCGCATCGGCGAGGAACTTGACGAAGCCGTCGGTGTGCTTGATCGCGCGCGCCCGGCCATTGGCCGTGAACGGGAACTTGCCGACCTTGTAGGCCACGCCTGCGGCCTTGAGCTCTTCCTCGGTCTTGCCGATCGCAGCGACCTCAGGGCCGGTGTAGACGATGCTCGGGATCGCGTCGTAGTTCACATGGCCATGCTTGCCGGCGAGGATCTCGGCTACGGCGACACCCTCATCCTCGGCCTTGTGCGCCAGCATCGGCCCGCGCACCACGTCGCCGATCGCATAGATGCCCGGTACGTTGGTCTGGAAATGGTCGTCGATGACGACGCGGCCGCGCTCGGTCACGACGCCAGCCTTGTCGAGGCCAAGGCCGTCCGTGTTCGGGCGCCGGCCGATCGCGACCAGCACGATATCGGCGTTCAGCGTCCTGGCTTCGCCGCCGGCGGCAGGCTCGACGGTGACGGTAGCGCCGCCCTTCTTGCCGGTCTCGACCTTGGTAACCTTCGAGCCGAGATGGAAGGTGAAGCCCTGCTTCTGCAGCAGGCGCTGGAACTGCTTGGCGATCTCGTCGTCCATGCCGGGCAGGATGCGGTCGAGGAATTCGACCACGGTGACCTTGGCGCCAAGCCGGGCCCAGACCGAGCCGATCTCGAGCCCGATCACGCCGGCGCCGACCACCAGCAGCTCCTTCGGCACGGAGGAAAGCTCAAGTGCGCCGGTCGAGGTCACCACAGTCTTCTCGTCTGTCGTGACGCCCGGCAGCGCCGCCGATTCCGAGCCGGTGGCGATGACGATGTTCTTGGTCTCGAGTTCCTGTGTCTTGCCATCCTCGGCGGTGACGACGACCTTGCCGGCGGCCGGGATCGAGGCCGTGCCGTGGAACGCCTCGATCTTGTTCTTCTTCAGGAGGAAGGCGACGCCGTTGACGTTGGCGTCGACGGTCTCCTGCTTGTGGACCATCATCTGCTTCAGGTCGAGCTTGGGCTTAGCCGTGATAATGCCGAGTCCGGGGAAGGTATGGGAGACCTCGTCGAACATCTCGGAGGCGTGCAGCAATGCCTTGGACGGGATGCAGCCAACGTTCAGGCAGGTGCCGCCATGAGTCCGGCGCTTCTCGACCACCGCGACCTTGAGGCCGAGCTGGGCGGCACGAATGGCGCAGACATAGCCGCCGGGGCCGGTTCCGATGACGACGAGATCGTAGGACATGGTCTCTCTTTCGTTCAGACTTTACGATTGCTGTTGCGCCAGCGGCGCGTTGAAGGCCCAGACATGGCCGAAGGGATCGCGCAGGCGGGCATAGCGGGCGCCCCAGAACACGTCGCTTGCCGGCATGATGACATCGGCACCGGCGGCTTCAGCCTTCGCGATGGCGGTGTCGACATCGGCCGGCGTTGGCAGATTGATGTTGATCGCGATGCTGGCGCCGCCATGCGAGTTCGGCGCCATGATATCGCCGCCGAACTCGGGAAATTCGTCGTGCAGCATCACCTCGCCGCCGAAGAGCGTGAGATTGGCGTGCATCACGCGCTTGCCGTCATCGGCCATGGCCTTGAAGCTGCACTGCGCGCCAAAAGCCTTCTCGTAGAAGGCAATCGCCTCTTCGCCGCCCTTGACGCAGATATGCGCCTGGATCGGGGGCGGGTTGGGTCCGAAAGCCACGGCTACTCCTTCCCGTCTAGAGGATCGTTCGGACGACCATCAGCAATAATCCGCCGGTAGCAGCGCTCCAGGCCAGGCTGCGCCAATAAGGAATGCCAGCGAGGTAGAGCGGCAGGTAGATGATGCGCCCGACGAGCCAGAGCAGCGCTCCGAACAGTCCCAGCCCATCGGCCCGCTCCATCGCCGCCAGGGTCAAGGCCAGGATGCCGAAAGCAGGGAACGTTTCGAGATAGTTGCGCAGCGCCCGCTCGGCGCGCCCCGCGAGAATGCCCTTTGGCCTCAGCTCCTCATCGCGAGGTCCGGCATTCCACGCCGAACCAAACTCGCGCGTCACCGTAATGGCTTGAACGCCGATATGGACCACGAGCAAGATGATGCTCGCGGCGATCGGCAGGGCCATGAAGTGTATGCCCGCCACGGGCCTGTTACCTCACAGGTCGAGCACGAGGCGCGCCGGATCCTCAAGGCCTTCCTTGACACGGACGAGGAAGGTCACGGCTTCCTTGCCGTCGATGATGCGGTGATCGTAGCTCACAGCAAGATACATCATCGGCCGGATCACGATCTGGCCGCCGACCACCATCGGGCGCTCCTGGATCTTGTGCATGCCGAGGATCGCCGATTGCGGCGCGTTCAGGATCGGCGTCGACATCAGCGAGCCGTAAACGCCGCCATTCGAGATCGTGAAGGTGCCGCCCTGCATCTCCTCGATCTTGAGGGCGCCGTCGCGGGCCTTCTTGCCGAATTCGCCGATCTTCTTCTCGACGCCGGCGATGGAGAGCTCGTCGGCATCGCGCACCACCGGCACGACCAGGCCCTTGTCGGTGCCGACCGCGACGCCGATGTGGTAGTAGTTCTTGTAGACGATGTCGGTGCCGTCGATCTCGGCATTGACCGCCGGGATCTCCTTCAGCGCCTGCACACAGGCCTTCACGAAGAAGCCCATGAAGCCGAGCTTCACGCCGTGCTTCTTCTCGAACACGTCCTTGTACTGGTTGCGCAGCGCCATGACGTTGGTCATGTCCACCTCGTTGAAGGTGGTCAGCATGGCAGCGTTGGTCTGGGCTTCCTTAAGCCGGCGCGCGATGGTCTGGCGCAGCTTGGTCATCTTGACCCGCTCTTCGCGCGAGGCATCGTCCGGAGCCGACGGCGCCCGGACCTGGACCGGGGCGGCAGGCGCAGCAGAGACAACAGCAGGGCCGGTCGCGATCGCCGCCAGCATGTCGCCCTTGGTGACGCGGCCATCCTTGCCGGAAGCCCCGACGGTCGAGGGATCGACGCCGCTCTCGGCGGCGAGGCGGGAGACGGCCGGACCGGAATCGGCTGCCTTGGTCACTGGCTTCACAGGCGTGGCCCCGGCGACTTCGCCGGCCTTCTTCTGCGCGTCGGCAGAGGTCTCGGCGCCCGCCTTGCCAGCGGCCTGCGCCACGGCCGTATCGGCCTTCTTCTCGTCCTTGGCCGGAGCCGCCTTGCCGTCGCCGGCAGAGATCATGCCGAGCAGGGCGCTGACGCCGACCGTCTCGCCTTCCTTGGCAACGATCTCGCCGAGCACGCCGGCCGCCGGCGCGTTGACCTCGAGCGTCACCTTGTCGGTCTCGAGCTCGACCAAAGGCTCGTCCGCCTTCACCGCGTCGCCCGGCTTCTTGAACCACTTGCCGATGGTAGCCTCGGAGACGGATTCGCCGAGGGTCGGAACGCGGATTTCGGTCGCCATGTCAGGCCTCTTCTCGTGTCTTTTGTCTGAGCATGATCCCGAAACGTGGAAACCGGTTTTCGGGGTCGCGCTCCGCTGAGTGAATCTGGATCAGACCGCGAAGGTCTCGTCCAGGAAGGCGTTGAGCTGGGCGGTGTGCTTCGACATCAGGCCGGTGGCGGTCGCGGCCGAGGCCGGGCGGCCGACATAGCGCGGCCGCTTCGACTTCGAGCCGGCATGGCCCAGCACCCACTCCAGATAGGGCTCGACGAAGGTCCAGGAGCCCTGGTTCTTCGGTTCTTCCTGGCACCAGACGACGTCGGCGCTCTTGAAGCGCGCCAGCTCCTGCGCCAGCGACTTCAGCGGGAACGGATAGAGCTGCTCGACGCGCATCAGGTAGACATCGTCGATGCCGCGCTTCTCGCGCTCCTCCAGCAGGTCGAAATACACCTTGCCCGAGCAGAGCACGACGCGGCGGATCTTCGAATCCTTGACCAGCTTGGTGGTCGACTTGCCGCGCTCGGCATCGTCGTGCAGCACACGGTGGAAGGTCGAGCCCTCCGCCAGTTCCGACAGGTCGGAGACGCAGCGCTTGTGACGCAGCAGCGACTTCGGCGTCATCAGGATCAGCGGCTTGCGGAAGTCGCGCTTCAGCTGCCGGCGCAGGATGTGGAAATAGCTCGCCGGGGTCGAGCAGTTCGCCACCTGCATATTGTCCTCGGCGCACATCTGCAGGAAGCGCTCGAGGCGGGCCGAGGAGTGCTCCGGACCCTGGCCCTCATAGCCATGCGGCAGCAGGCAGACCAGGCCCGACATGCGCAGCCATTTGCGCTCGCCCGAGGAGATGAACTGGTCGAACACGACCTGCGCGCCATTGGCGAAGTCGCCGAACTGCGCCTCCCACATCGTCAGCGCGTTCGGCTCCGACAGGGTGTAGCCGTATTCGAAGCCGAGCACCGCCTCTTCCGAGAGCATCGAATTGATGACCTCGTAGCGGGACTGGCCTTCGCGGATATTGTTCAGCGAGGTGTGGCGGGCTTCGGTCTCCTGATCGATCAGCACCGAATGGCGCTGCGAAAAGGTACCGCGCTCGCAATCCTGGCCGGAGAGGCGCACCGGATTGCCGTCGAGCAGCAGCGAGCCGAAGGCGAGCGCTTCCGCCGTCGCCCAGTCGATCCCCTGCCCGCTCTCGACCGCCTTGCGGCGGTTGTCGAGGAAGCGCTGGATCGTCTTGTGGACGTTGAAGCCTTCCGGCACCTCGGTGATCTTCTGGGTGATCTCCTTCAGCACCGCTTCCGGCACGCCGGTCGCGCCGCGGCGCGGATCGTCCTCGTCGGCACGGATCGCCTTCATGCCGGCCCAGCGGCCGTCGAGCCAATCGGCCTTGTTCGGCTTGAACGACTGGCCGGCGTCGAACTCGACCTCGAGCTTCGCCTTCCAGGCGGCGCGCATCTGGTCGAGCTCGCCCGGCTGGATCACGCCCTCGGCCTCGAGCTTGGTGCCGTAGAGCTCCAGCGTCGACTTGTGGCCGCGGATCTTGCGGTACATCAGCGGCTGGGTGAAGCCGGGCTCGTCGCCTTCGTTATGGCCGAAGCGGCGATAGCAGAACATGTCGATCACGACCGGCTTGTGGAACTTCTGCCGGAACTCGATCGCGATCTTGGCGGCGAAGACGACTGCTTCGGGATCGTCGCCGTTCACATGGAAGACCGGGGCCTCGACCATCTTCGCCACGTCGGACGGATAGGGCGAGGAGCGCGAATAGCGCGGATAGGTGGTGAAGCCGATCTGGTTGTTGATGATGAAGTGCAGCGAGCCGCCGGTGCGGTGGCCCTTCAGCCCTGACAGGCCGAGGCATTCCGCCACCACGCCCTGACCGGCGAAGGCGGCATCGCCATGGATCAGCAGCGGCAGCACCTTGGAGCGCTCGACGATGTCGCCGAACTGGTCCTGCTTGGCACGGACCTTGCCGAGCACGACCGGGTCGACGATCTCCAGATGGGAGGGGTTGGCGGTCAGCGAGACGTGAACGTTGTTGCCGTCGAACTCGCGGTCCGACGAGGCGCCGAGATGGTATTTGACGTCGCCCGAGCCCTCGACGTCGTCGGGGGCGAACGAGCCGCCCTTGAACTCATGGAACAGCGCCCGGTGCGGCTTGCCCAGCACCTGCGTCAGCACGTTGAGGCGGCCGCGATGGGCCATGCCGAAGACGATGTCGCGCACGCCGAGCGAGCCGCCGCGCTTGATGATCTGCTCCAGTGCCGGAACCAGCGACTCGCCGCCGTCGAGGCCGAAGCGCTTGGTGCCGGTGAACTTCAGATCGAGAAACTTCTCGAAGCCTTCGGTCTCGACCAGCTTGTTCAGGATCGCCTTCTTGCCCTCGCGGGTGAAGGCGATTTCCTTGTCCGGCCCCTCGATCCGCTCCTGCAGCCAGGCCTTCTGTTCGGGATCGGAGATATGCATGAACTCGATGCCGATGGTTTGGCAATAAGTCCGCTGCAGGATCGCCGTCATCTCGCGGATGGTGGCGAACTCCAGGCCGAGCACGTTGTCGATGAAGATCTTGCGGTCGAGATCGGCCTCGGAGAAGCCGAAAGCTGCCGGGGAGAGCTCCTCAGAGTCCTTCTGGCTCTCGATCCCTAGCGGGTCGAGCTGGGCGTGGAGATGGCCGCGCATGCGATAGGCCCGGATCAGCATGATCGCGCGCACCGAGTCGCGCGTCGCCTGCTGGACATCGGCAGCCGACAGCGTCGCGCCGGCGGCCTTGGCCTTGGCGCCGAGCTTCTCGCCGACCGCCTTCTCGACCGCGGCCCAGTTGCCGTCGAGCGCCGAGACAAGCTCGCCGCCGGCCGGGATCGGCCAGTTCGGCCGCTTCCAGGACGCACCCTTGGCGTTGTCGACGACCGCCTGCTTGTCGTCGTTCAGCCCGGCGAAGAAGCCCTGCCACTCCGGATCGACCGACTTCGGATCGGCCTGATAGCGGGCGTAGAGATCTTCGATATAGGCCGCGTTGCCGCCATAGAGGAACCCGGTCTGTGCGAGAGCCTCGTTGATGTCCTGGCGAGCCATGGTGCGTCTGCCTTCTTCCTACCGCATCACAGTCGGCCCCGAGCCGACCATCGTTTACATCGCTGATAGGGAACGAATGGCCGGGTCTGACCCGGCCATGGCGTCCTCATGATCAGCCCTTCAACACCTCGACCAAGGTCTTTCCGAGGCGCGCCGGCGACGGCGAGACCCGGATACCGGCTGCTTCCATCGCCGCGATCTTGTCCTCGGCGCCGCCCTTGCCGCCGGAGATGATCGCACCCGCATGGCCCATGCGGCGGCCGGGAGGCGCCGTGCGGCCGGCGATGAAGCCGACCATCGGCTTCTTGCGGCCGCGCCTGGCCTCGTCCTTGATGAACTGCGCCGCGTCTTCCTCGGCCGAGCCGCCGATCTCGCCGATCATCACGATCGAGGTGGTCTTCTCGTCGGCGAGGAACATCTCCAGCATGTCGATGAACTCGGTGCCCTTGACCGGGTCGCCGCCGATGCCGACAGCCGTGGTCTGGCCGAGGCCTTCGTTCGTGGTCTGGAACACCGCCTCATAGGTCAGCGTGCCGGAGCGCGAGACGATGCCGACCGAGCCGGGCTTGAAGATGTTGGCCGGCATGATGCCGATCTTGCTCTCGCCGGCGGTGACGACACCCGGGCAGTTCGGCCCGATCAGCCGCGACTTCGAGCCGGAGAGCGAGCGCTTGACCCTGACCATGTCGAGCACCGGAATGCCCTCGGTGATGCAGATGATCAGCGGGATCTCGGCGTCGATCGCCTCGCAGATAGCGTCAGCCGCGCCCGGCGGCGGCACGTAGACGACGGAGGCGGTCGCCCCGGTCTTGTCGCGCGCCTCGGCGACGGTGTCGAAGACCGGCAGGCCGAGATGCAGCGCCCCGCCTTTGCCCGGCGAGGTGCCACCGACCATCTGCGTGCCATAGGCGATCGCCTGCTCGGAATGGAAGGTGCCGTTCTTGCCGGTGAAGCCCTGGCAGATGACCTTGGTGTTCTTGTCGATCAGGATGGACATCGGTTTACCTCAAGCCTTCTTGATCGCAGCGACGATCTTCTGAGCCGCGTCGTCGAGATCATCCGCCGGGATGACGTTCAGGCCCGAGGTCCGGATGATCTCCTTGCCTTCCTCGACATTGGTGCCTTCGAGGCGCACCACCAGCGGAACTTCGAGACCGACCGTCTTCACGGCCGCGATCACGCCGCGGGCGATGACGTCGCACTTCATGATGCCGCCGAAGATGTTGACCAGGATGCCCTTCACCTTCGGGTCGGCGGTGATGATCTTGAAGGCCGCGGTGACCTTCTCTTCCGAGGCGCCGCCGCCGACATCGAGGAAGTTCGCGGGCGATTCCCCGTAAAGCTGGATGATGTCGAGCGTCGCCATGGCGAGGCCGGCGCCGTTGACCATGCAGCCGATCGTGCCGTCGAGCGCGATATAGGCGAGGTCGTATTTCGACGCCTCGATCTCCTTGGCGTCTTCTTCCGTCTCGTCACGCAGCTCCATCAGCTCGGGATGGCGGTAGAGCGAGTTCGAATCGAACGAGACCTTGGCGTCCAGGCACTTGACCTGGCCCTGCGTCGTCACGATCAGCGGGTTGATCTCGAGCATCGCCATGTCCTTGCCGACGAAGGCGGCATAGATCTGGCCGAGCACGCTCGCAGCCTGCTTGGCCTGCTCGCCGGCAAGGCCGAGCGCCTTGGCAACGGTGCGGCCATGATGCGGCATGATCCCGGTCGCCGGATCGACCGAAAAGGTCAGGATCTTCTCCGGCGTGTCGTGCGCCACCTTCTCGATGTCCATGCCGCCCTCGGTCGAAACCACGAAGGCAACGCGCGAAGTCTCGCGATCGACCAGCGCCGAGAGGTAGAATTCCTTCGAGATATCCGAGCCGTCCTCGATGTAGAGGCGATTGACCTGCTTGCCGGCCGGGCCGGTCTGCGCCGTCACCAGCGTGTTGCCGAGCATCTCCTTGGCGTGGCTCTCGACCTCATCGATCGACTTGGCGAGCCGCACGCCGCCCTTGGCGTCGGCCGGCAGCTCCTTGAACTTGCCCTTGCCGCGGCCGCCGGCATGGATCTGGCTCTTCACCACATAGAGCGGTCCGGGCAGCTTCTTGGCCGCCTCGACGGCCTCCGCCACCGATAGCGCCGGGAAGCCGGCGGAGACGGGGGCGCCGTACTCCTTGAGAACCGCCTTGCCCTGATATTCGTGGATGTTCATGCCTGATGTCCTGCTGGAAGGGAGCGAATGGCGAATGGCGAATGGCGAGTGACAGGCTACGGCGCTTTATTCGCCGCTCGCCATCTCGCCACTCGCTCCATTTCACGCCAATGACGGATCGACGGTCTTGCAGGCGTCGATCAAGCTCTGGACCGAGGCGACCGACTTGGCGAGCATCTCCTTCTCGGCGCCATTGAGGCGGATCTTGACGACGCGCTCGACGCCCTTGGCGCCGATCACGACCGGCACGCCGACGAACATGTCCTTGACGCCGTATTGGCCCCGGAGCGCGGCAGCCGCCGGCAGCACGCGCTTCTGGTCCTTGAGATAGCTCTCTGCCATGGCGATCGCCGAAGCCGCCGGGGCGTAGAAGGCCGAGCCGGTCTTGAGCAGGTTGACGATCTCGCCGCCGCCCTTGCGGGTCCGCTCGACGATGGCATCGAGTCGCTCCTGCGTCGTCCACTTCATCTTGACGAGGTCGGGCAGCGGGATGCCGGCGACACCGGAATAGCGGACCAGCGGCACCATGTCGTCGCCATGGCCGCCGAGCACGAAGGCCGAGACGTCCTTGACCGAGACCTTGAACTCATCGGCAAGGAAGTGGCGGAAACGGGCGGAGTCGAGCACGCCGGCCATGCCGCAGATCATGTTGGGCTTCAGGCCCGAGAACTTCTGCAGCGCCCAGACCATCGCGTCGAGCGGGTTGGTGATGCAGATCACGAAGGCCTTGGGAGCATAGGTCTTGATGCCCTCGCCGACCGACTTCATCACCTTGAGGTTGATGCCGATCAGGTCGTCGCGGCTCATGCCGGGCTTGCGCGGCACGCCGGCGGTGACGATCACCACATCGGCGCCCTTGATGTCCTCATAGGACTGCGTGCCCTTGTAGCCAGCGTCGAAGCCGTCGACCGGGGCGGACTCGGCGATGTCGAGGCCTTTGCCTTGAGGGATGCCCTCGGCGATGTCGAACAGGACGACGTCGCCCAGTTCCTTAAGGCCGGCGAGGTGGGCGAGCGTGCCGCCGATCTGTCCGGCGCCGATGAGGGCGATCTTCTTGCGGGCCATTGCCGAATCCTTGTTGTTGGATGCGAAAGCAGTTGAAGCCAAAAAAGCCGACGGTTCTTTGACGCAAGCCGCCGCCGGGCTCAACCCTGTGCGAAATCGGACATTGGAACCGCCCCAAACCGCGAATTCAGCCCCGTAGTCACGGAAAATCCAGAAAAACCAAGTCGTTAGAAGCTAACCGCCAAAACCGGATCGTCAACCTGCCTTGCAAACAGGCAGTTACATTTTACAAAATCTGTTATTTTTTAGATGACACCTGTCGCGAGCGTCCGCAAAGCGACTCTGATCAGGGTCGCGAGCCTGGTATCGACCGATGCCTGCGGCACATCCGCCTCGAGCTCCAGCGCCGCAGGATGGATGAAACGGTGGGTCGCATCGATCACGAAGGCGATAGCGCGGTCGCGATCGCGCGGCTCGAAGGCCCCGGTTGCGATGCCGTCGTCGATCACGCGCTCGAACAGGGCGCGCACCCGGGTGCGGTTGCGCCGGCTGATCGCATGGCGCTTGGCCACCGCCTGCGACAGTGCCGCGAACAGATGCGGCTCCTCGTGCAGCAGGTCCCGGTTCGCCTTGGCGAGCGCCAGGATCAGGCGCTCGAGCTTGTCCTCGGCCGGGTCCGGCCCATCAGCGATGTCGGCGAGCGAGCGCTCGGTCGCTTTCAGCCAGACATCGACCACCGCATCGATCAGCGCCGTGCGCGAGGGGAAGTAGCGGTAGACATTGGCATGCGTCATGCCCGCCTCTTCCGCCACCGCGACCACGGTGAAACGGCGCAGGCCGTGCAGGCGCAAGTGCTCGCCGGCGACCGAGAGAATGCGCATCTCGCTCGGCTCGCGCGGCGTGGCCACGGTCAGGTCTCCACCAGCCCGGTCGTATCGCCGCTCGCCGCCGAATCAGCCCGGCCATGCGGCAGTGCGAGGTATTCCTCCGAGCGCATCTCGATCAGGCGCGACACCGTCCGGTCGAACTCGAAGGCCTCGCGGCCCGACTGTGCGAGGTAGAGCCCGGTCGGCTCCGCCGCAGCCGAGGCGACGAGCTTCACATGGCTCTCATAGAGCGTGTCGATCAGGATGATGAAGCGCTTGGCCTCGTTGCGCCTGTCGGTGTCCATGATCGGGATCCCGTCAAGGATCAGCGTATGGAAGCGCTGGGCAAGCGCGAGATAGTCCGAGGCGCCATAGGCCTGGGCGCAGAGATCGGAAAAGCTCGCCCGCGCAACCGCGCCGGCCGCCTGCGGCAGCTTCAGCTCATGGCCCTTGATATCGATCGTTACCGGCGCGCCCTGCGCCACGCCGGTGAGCTGGCTGAAGGCTTTGTCGAGTGCGGCCCGCGCCTTGTCGTCGACGGGAACGTGATAGGTCGGAGCCCCGCCGAGCTTCTCCAGCCGAAAATCGGTGCGCGCCTCCAGCTTGATCACGTCGACCTTGCTGGCGAGCAATTCGATGAAGGGCAGGAAGAGCGCGCGGTTGAGGCCCCCTTCATAAAGCCGCGAGGGCTCGACATTGGAGGTCGCGACCACGACCACGCCGGCCGCGAACAGCGCCGTAAACAGCCGTCCGAGGATCATTGCATCGGCGATGTCGGTGACGGTGAATTCGTCGAAGCAGAGCAGGCTGGCTTCTTCCGCGAGCTCGGCCGCGACCGGGCCGATCGGATCCGGCTCCTTGACCGTTCCGGCCTTGAGCGCCTGGCGATAGGCGTGGATGCGTTCGTGCACATCGGCCATGAAGGCGTGGAAATGCACCCGGCGGCGCGCCGCGACCGGGACCGTCTCGTAGAACAGATCCATCAGCATGGTCTTGCCGCGGCCGACCGAGCCCCAGATGTAGAGACCTTTGACCCCGTCCAGCGCCGACTGTTTGCGACCGAACAGCCAGCCGAGCGCGCTGCTCTTCTTCGCAAGCTTGCGGCTGGCAAGCGTCTCGGACAGCGCCTGCAGCCGCCTGACGACGGCGACCTGCGCCGGATCGCGCTCGATCGCACCGGAGGCGACCAGGGCGTCATAACGTTCGGGAAGCGTGCCGGACATGGCCTTGAGGCAGGATGAGACGTCGTCCCTGGGGGTTACGTCAGGGCGGCCCGGCCCGCAACCCTCGGCGAGGCCGGCAAGCTATGCGGCCTGGCGCGAACGCTGCCAGCCGGCGCGCAGATGACGGGCAAGCTCGTGCGCAGCTTCCGGGGGCTGAGAGCGCGACAGATGCAGCGTGATCGCGAAGGGCGGCAGCTCGGGCAACCCCGCCTCAAGCCCGAGAATGTCGAGATCGGGAGGAACCGTGCAGGCCAGCCAGGCGGTGACGGCAAGGTCGGTCCTGACTGTCGCCGTGGTCGCGTCGATATTGCCGTTCTCGAACACGCTGCGCCAGCCGCGCCCCTGCGCATCCAGCGCCTCGGTCACCGCCGGCCGAAAGGCGCAGCTATCGGCGACCAGCGACAACGGCAAAGGCTGCTTCAGATGGGCGGTGCCGGCCCTGGCGCCGACCCAGACCAGGCGCTCGATGCCGAGGCATTCGCCGCCCGCGGTCGCGAGCGGCTCCTCGACCAGGGCAAGATCGACCTCGCCCTTGCCGAGCGCCTCCAGCAATTGCGGCGAGGAGGCGCAGACCAGCGAGATCTCGACCAGCGGGCTCGCTTCGGCAAAGCCCTTCAGGATCGGCGCCAGACTTGCGCCGACGAGGTCATAGGGCACGCCGAGCCGCACTGTGCCGCCGAAACTGGTCGTCATCTCGGCCCAGATCTCGTCGTTGAGGCCAATGAGCCGGCGTGCCTTGGCGAGCAAGCGCTCGCCCGCCGCCGTCAACTTCAGCCCGCGGCGCTCGCGCAGGAACAGAACCTGCCCGAGCCTTCGCTCGAGCCGCATGATCTGCTGGCTGACGGCGCTCTGCGTCAGATGCAGTGCATTGCCTGCGATGGTCATGCTGCCATGGTCGGCGACGGCGACGAAGGCCCGGATCAGCTCAAGGTCGAGATTGCGCATCCTTGCATTATACATCGTAATGCAAGATCGCTTCAACATTCATTTTCATGATCCAAGCTGAGCACCTATCCAGCAGGCCCCCTCTGGAGCCTGCCCATGGCATTCGAGCATTTCCTGCCACTCATCGCCTTCGCCGCTGTTTCGACCGTAACGCCGGGCGCCACCACCACGCTCGCCACCGCGTCGGGCGCGCATTTCGGCTTTCGCCGCTCCCTGCCCTTCATGATCGGCGTCGCCATTGGCCTCGCAGCGATGGCGGTCGCCGCAGCGGCAGGGCTCGCCGGGCTGCTGCTTGCGATGCCGTCCCTCGAATTCGCGATGAAGCTCGCCGGCTCGGCCTATCTGCTCTGGCTCGCCATCAAAATCGCGCGCAGCGGCCCGCCGCATCTCGATCGCAGCATCGCACGGCCTACCAGCTTCCTGGGGGCGCTCTGGATCCAGCTGCAAAATCCCAAGGGTTGGGCGATGACGCTCGGTGCCGCCGCGTCCTTCGCCGGGCTCGCCCGCAGCGCCACCGAACTCGCCGCCCTGCTTGGCACCGTCTTCGGCATCCTCGCGCTTTTGTCGCTGATGCTCTGGTGCGTCGCTGGCCTGCTGCTGGCACGGTTGCTGCGGCACGCCTGGCAATGGCGCATCCTGAATGTCGCGCTCGCGCTGTCGTTGGCCGCGTCGATCGCCACGATGTGGCGTTAGCGCACAAGCATAACCATTTCCGCCATTTTTACAGGCGTTTAGCCGTAAATTGCCGCAATCGCGCCTCTTGTATTCCCTGATCAGAGGCTCATCTTGCTCTCCGAGTTAGGGAAGATTCGCCTCCTTGGGCAGCGCATCCGCGCTTTCACAGGAGTTGCAATTGAATCGTTCGATCAAGTCTGGCGCCAAGGCCAGGCACGGCGAGGTCAGGCGTCTCTGGCCTGCCGAGCGCGATCTCTTCACTGCCCATCTCCTTCGCCTCGATGCCGCAACGCGGCGCGAGCGCTTCGGGACGGCGGTCACGGATGATTTTCTGAAAAGCTACGCCGAAACCACCTTCGGCGTCGGCGGGCTCGTCTACGCCTATGTCGAGGCGGGCGAGGTCCGCGGCGCCGCTGAACTGCGTGGGCTGGAGGAGATCGTCATCCAGACCGGCGAAGCCGCCTTCAGCGTCGAGCGCGACTGGCGCCGGCGCGGCATCGGCGAAGCGCTGTTCGGCCGCCTGATCACGGCATCGCGCAATCGCAACATCCGCACGCTCTACATGACCTGCCTGCCGGAGAACGCAGCGATGCGGAATCTCGCCCGCAAGTTCGAAGCCGAGATGGTCGGCGGCTATAATGACGTCGAGGGCCGGATCGCCACCGGCGCAGCGACGCCGTTCACCCTGCTCGATGAGGCGATGGACAACGCCCGCAGCTTCGCGACCCTGTCGCTCTCGCTGCAGCGCAAATTCTGGCCCTCGACCCTGTTCGGGCGAGCGGCCTCGCGGCACTGAGCGCTCGCCTGAAGCGCACGCGCTACCCCCTCTCCCCTTGCGGGAGAGGGTTGGGGTGAGGGGTCTCGCGACACTAATGATAAGCGTCGCGAGGCACTCACCGAACCTTCCAGACCTGCGCGACCCCTCATCCGGCCCTTCGGGCCACCTTCTCCCGCAAGGGGGAGAAGGGCAACGCCGCGCTCTATCGATTCAGCGAGAGCCCAGCGCCCGATTTCGTGATGGCTCCGTTCATGGCACCGCCGCTGCCGACGCGCAGGCGCGCCACCACCGCGCCGCCGCGCTGGTAGAGATAGACCTCGCCGTCGCGATAATCCCAGGCGTTGACCTGCTGCAGGTCGCGATTGCTGCAGCCCGTGGCATTGGCGCGGTAGAGGTCGAGCGAAGGCGAGCTCGAGAGCTGCACCCGGCAGGAGCCGCCGGTCGCTTCCTGCGCCGTCCAGTTGCCGATGACGCCGTCGCGTGTGGAAACCGCGCCGCTGCGCGTCGAGCCGCCGCCAGGCGTCGCGCCGGGATTGGCATTTGCGACCTGAGGCGGGGCCGGCTCCACCGGGCGCTGCGCCGGCGGCTGCTGGCCGGGCGGTGCTGCCTGCGGATCGAAGAACGGATCATTCTGAGGAGGCAGGCCGCCCGGCCCCGGCGCGGGACCGCCGGCCGGATAACCGCCTGCTTGTGGCGGCGCGCTCGGGTAGCCCCCCGGCGGCGGCAGCGGCTCGGAGGTGATCGGGGCCGACTGGACCGGCGGCGCCGACTGAATAGGCTCGCCATAGACCGGCGCGCGGGCGACGGCCTGGCCCGAACCCGAGCCGTATCCACCGAAGCGCTGTGATCCAGCGCAAGCGGTCAGCAGCACGAGAGGCAGCAGGCTCGCGGCCCGCAGCAGCGCAGAAGTCCTCAAGCTCATCCCCGTCATTTCGATAGCCCCGACCATCCGGAGCACTGTGAAAGCTGGCGTCTGAACGTGACATGAGCGCGTTCAAGGCTGCAAAAAGGGCACCGGTCAAGTCGCAACATGGTTTTGCAGCTTGCAGCTGGCATGGCAGAACGATGCCCCCGCCATCCGGATCGACCGATGAAGCCGCTCAACCCCTCTTCGATCCGCGCGCCCTTCGCCCGCTACAGCCATGGCGCCGAGCTACCATCCGGCCAGCGGCTGGTCTTCTGCTCCGGCCAGCTCGGCATCGCGGCCGACGGCACGATCCCGGAGAGCGTCAGGGAGCAGGCTGATCTCTGCTTTGCCAACATCGCCGCGATCCTGGGCGAGGCGGGGATGACGCTGAAGGACATCGTCCGCGTCAACGCCTACGTCACCGACCGCGCCCATATGAAGGGCTATATGGAATCGCGCGATGCTCATGTCGGCACCCCGCCGCCGGCCTCGACCCTGATGATCGTCTCCGGTTTCACCCTGCCGGAGTTCAAGATCGAGATCGAGGTCGTCGCAGCCGCCCCCGAAAAGCGGCGCAAGCCGGCGCGCACGGTTACGGCACCCAAATTCTGATCGGACGCCCTCCAGGTCATCCCGGACAAGCCGCGAAGCGGCGCCGATCCGGGATCCATTCCTGAGCCTTTCCGAAATAGGTTCCGGAATGGGTCCCGGGTCTCCCTCCGGTCGCCCGAGACGCCCCGCAGAACTGAATGAAGCTTCAGCGAGTATTCGCCCTCAGCCGGCGTCGGGCGCCCGCCAGGGATAGCTCCAGGTCTCCGTCAGGGTCTTGCTGCCGCTCTTGAGGAAGGCGCGCATCTCGGCGAGCTGGCCGGGCTCGACCACGATGTCGATGAAGGCGCGGAAGCCGTCCGTCTTCGGATTCGGCACCAGGAAGGCCCGGTTGATCCGGCCATAGGCGATCGACGGCACGATCTCGACCTTTTCCGGCTGCTTCAGATAGTAGCCGAGATCGCCGCCGGAGAAATCGACGATGAAACGGCGGGCGTTCTCCGTCACTGGCTCGCCCGAGCCGAGCGCCTTGGGCTTGGCCTGATAAGTGTTGATCGCCCGCCCGCCGGGATGCAGGTCGCTGGAATCGACCATCGCCGTCAGCTTGTAGCCGAAACGGAACTCGCGGCCGGGCTCGAGCGGCGTCTTCGGCGCCCAGAGCGCGACGATGTTGTCGTTGGTCTCGTCGGTGGTCGGCAATTCGATCAGTTCGACGACGCCCTCCCCCCAATCGCCCTGCGGCTCGACCCAGTAGGAGGGCCGCAATTCATAGGCGAGGTCGAGGTCCTGATAGTGCTCGAACGCGCGATCGCGCTGCATCAGGCCGAAGCCGCGGACATTGCGCTCGACGAAGGAGGACGACGCCGCGACGCGCGCATTGCGCAGCGGCCGCCAGATCCACTCGCCAGTGCTGGAATGGATCAGCAGCCCGTCGGAATCGTGCAGTTCGGTGCGGAAGTCGTCATAGAAGCGACGGTCGTTCTCGCCGGTAAAGAACATCGAGGTGAGAGGCGCCAGACCCAGCTTCTCGATCGGCTTGCGCGGGAACAGCACCGCGCCGACATCGACCACGCTGTCGCCGTCCGGATAGATATGGAAGCGATAGGCGCCCGTCACCGAGGGCGAATCGAGCAACGCGTAGACCGTGACGCGGTCGGCATCGGTAGTCGGCGTCTCGACCCAGAACTCGCGGAAGACCGGGAACTCCTCGCCGCCGGGGATGCCGGCGCCGATCGCAAGCCCGCGCGCCGACAGGCCATAGCGCTGCCCGCGCCCGAGCACGCGAAAATAGCTCGCCCCGATGAAGGAGATCAGTTCGTCGAAAACACGCGGGTCGTTCAGCGGGTAGTGCAGGCGGAAACCGGCGAAGCCGAGATTGACCGGCAGCGGCTTGTCGAACTTGGTCCGCCCGTAATCGAAGAGATTGGCGGCATAGGGCACCGGCGTCGGCACGCCGTCGCGGATCACGTTCACCGTCACCGGCCGGGTGAACAGGAAGCCGGGATGAAACATCTGCATGCGGAAGCCGGAATTCGACTGGGCTAGCAAAGCCCGCTCCGGCCGGAAGCGGATCTCGCGCCAGGCATCGAAATCGAGCCGCGTCAGCACCTCCGGCAGCGCAGGCCCGGCCTCATAGGGCACAGCTGCGATCTCGCGGGCCCGGCGCACGACATCCTCGAAGCCGAAGCGCGGCTGCGGCGGCGCCTGCTCTGGCTGCTGCGCCAGCAAAGCCTGCGGCGCGGCGGTGGCGCACAATGCCGCGCTCAGCCCGGCCAAAACCCGGCGGCGATCGGTAACCGTCATGATCGAAACTTGCCCCGACTTGATACAACTCTTGGCTGGAGGCCGATCGATCGCCTCCCGTCGCGCGAAACGCGCTGCGCCAACGACTTAGGGGATGAAATGGGGCTGGTCTAGGGCGCAGCCATGGCCCGCATGGACCAGCGTTAAGAAGGCGTGCGGTCGTTGGACGCTCCAGCCGGCGCGTCCTGTAAAAAATCCGGTCCCGGCCGTCAGAAAAAACTTGAAGCCGGGGTCCCCCCTCCGTATATGGGGCTCACCCAATTCGCACGTGCCTGTGGCCGCGTGCCGGTCGGTGGGCATCCGGACAAGAGGCCGGACAGCCGCCAGGGATGGGAAACGGATGGAGGGGGATGGATATCCCCTCAAATCACGCTCCCGGCTCTCGCAAGAGGGCCGCTCCCGAACAGCGACTGGCAGCCGGAGGCGAAACCGGCGAACCCCGAATCTCCACGGGGGACGCAGCTTAAAGCAACGACGGAGCGGGCTTTTTTGGTCTCGTTGGTCCTCCAAAGGCCAACACCGAAGAGGCTTGTCCTTCATTGCCGGGCGTGCGGGGTTAATCTCCCAATCGACGGTGTTTCGGGTCCGGACGTCTCGTCCGCAATCCCAAGGCGTCTCCATCGCGCCTCGGATCGCGAACGACTCGAACGGCTACACGTCGTATCGGCGCCGCTTGCGCCGAAGAGGAGCAGCGTCTCATGACCGAGCGCATCCGTGAATTTCTGCGTGACCGCCGCGAGGATGGTCCCTGCGTCGTGATCGACCTCGAGGTCGTGCGCGAGAATTATGTCGCCTTCTCCCGGGCGCTGCCGGACACCCGCGTCTTCTACGCGGTCAAGGCGAACCCGGCGCCGGAAGTGCTGCGCCTCTTGGCCAAGCTCGGCTCCTGCTTCGATTGCGCCTCGGTCGTCGAGATCGAGCTCGCGCTCGCGGCTGGCGCCACGGCGGACCGCATCTCCTTCGGCAACACCATCAAGAAGGAGCGCGACGTCGCCCGCGCCATGGAGCTCGGCGTGCGCCTGTTCGCCGTCGACTGCCAGGCCGAGGTCGAGAAGATCGCCCGTGCCGCCCAGGCCACCAAGGCCGAAGGCGCGCGCATCTTCTGCCGCATTCTCTGCGACGGCGCCGGCGCCGACTGGCCGCTCTCGCGCAAGTTCGGCTGCGTGCCCGAAATGGCCGCGGACGTGCTCGAGCATGGCCATCGCCTCGGCCTCCAGGCCTATGGCATCTCGTTCCATGTCGGCTCGCAGCAGGCGAACGTGAACGCCTGGGATTCGGCTCTGGCCTCGGCTTCGGCCGTGTTCAAGGAGTGCGCCACCCGCGGTCTCTCGCTGTCGATGGTCAACCTCGGCGGTGGCTTCCCGGCGCGCTATCTGCGGCCGATCCCGGGCGTCCCGGCCTATGGCGATGCGATCTTCCAGGCGCTGTCGAAGCATTTCGGCAACCGCCTGCCTGAGACCATCATCGAGCCGGGCCGCGGCATGGTCGGCGAAGCCGGCCTGATCGAGGCCGAGGTCGTGCTGATCTCGAAGAAGAGCGAGGACGACCAGGTTCGCTGGGTCTATCTCGACATCGGCAAGTTCAACGGACTGGCCGAGACGATGGACGAGGCGATCCGCTACCCGATCCGCACGGAACGTGACGGCGACGCCACGGTTCCTTGCGTGCTGGCCGGCCCGACCTGCGATTCGGTCGACGTCATGTACGAGAAGACCCCGTACATGCTGCCGTTCAGCCTGGAGATCGGGGACAAGGTCCTGATCGAAGGCACCGGCGCCTATACGACGACCTATTCGGCCGTCGCCTTCAACGGCTTCCCGCCGCTGAAGCAGTACGTCATCTGACGTCGAGGGCGGGAGCTTCCGCCCTCTCACCAATCGGGTTCGGCGAAGCGCCCTGCCACCCTATCGGCAGGCTGCCCGGGAAACCGGGCGGAGCGTCCGCGTCTCCAAGAATGGAGCGCGGGCGTGGCTCCCGCCGAACCCAATCTCCCTCATCCCTGATGTTGTGGCCGCGTCCGCGCGGCGCCGGGAAGGTCCGCGCGATGGCGGGCGCTCCGGCAGGAGGTGCGTCATGATCACGATCCGCGACGAGATCGAGAACGATGTTCCGGCCCGCGAGGCCCTGCTCGACCGCTGCCTCGGCGAGCGCCGCACGTCGAAGTCGAGCGAGCGCCTGCGCGAAGGCCGCCTGCCCGCCGAAGGCCTCGCGCTGACGGCCGAGCGCGATGGCGCCGTCGTTGCGACCGTGCGCCTCTGGCACGTTGAAGCCAATGGCAAGCCGGCGCTGCTGCTCGGTCCGCTTGCGGTCGAGCCGGAACTGCAGGGCGAGGGCCTCGGCAAGACGATGATGCGCGAGGCGATCTGGCGCGCTGCCTGCCGCGGCCATGGCGCGATCCTGCTCGTCGGCGACGCGCCCTATTACGAGCGCTTCGGCTTCTCGGCCGCGCCGATGGCCGGTCTCGCCATGCCGGGCCCGGTCGAGCGCGAGCGCTTCCTCGGCCTCGAGCTGCGCGAAGGCGCGCTCCAGGGTGCGAGCGGCGTGCTCAAGGCCACGGGTGCGCTCGTCCCGGCTGAGGGGGCGGAGGGTCTCCGACGTCGCGCCGCCTGACGTCGCAGCCTCGACACCAAGCACAGCGGGCAGGCCCTAGGGTCTGCCCGTTCTGCGTTCAGGCGCCCGCTATTTCACCGGCTTCGTCGCCGAAGCGTCATCCGATCTTCACCGGACTGTCGTCCAGCACCGCCATCACCCCGCAGCGAAGGCGGGAATGATGGCGGACACGGTTCTGACGAACGGATTGGCAAGGCCACAGGCACTGCGGCTCGCGGCCTGGCGGCCTCGTCGTCAGACGATGCTGGCCTTCGGCCTGCTGGCCCCCTCGCTCATCCTGCTGACGCTGTTCACATACTGGCCCGTGATTCAGGTCGCCTGGCAGGCGCTGCACAACCAGGTCAAGATCGGCGGCCCGCAGGCCTATGTCGGCCTCGCCAATTTCACGGCGCTCTTCGCCGATGCCGCCTTCCGCAAGGCGCTCTCCAATAACCTGCTCTATGCCTTCGGCACCGTGATCCCGAGCCTTGTTCTGGCGCTCGGATTCGCCATGGCGCTCGCCAGGTCGAGCCGCGTCAACGCGCTGTTCCGCTCGCTCTTCTTCCTGCCGGTGCTGATCCCGCTCGTCGCCGCAGCCTCGATCTTCCTGTTCATTTTCCTGCCCAATGCCGGGCTGCTCGACTACCACCTCGGCCTGCTCGCGATCTCGGGGCCGAACTGGCTCGGCGATCCCGACATCGCCCTGTACTCGATCATGGGCCTGACGATCTGGAAGAACGCCGGCTACTACATGCTGTTCTTCCTGGCCGGGCTGCAGGCGGTTCCGGCCGACGCCTATGAGGCGGCGATCCTCGACGGCGCCAATCCCTGGCAGCGCTTGCGCTACGTCACCCTGCCCTATCTCAAGCCGACCATCGGCTTCGTCATGGTGATCGGGCTGATCAACGTCGTCACCCAGGTCGACCACGTCTTCGTCCTGACCAAGGGTGGACCGTCGGACTCGACCAATCTCCTGCTGTTCTACGTCTATCAGCAGGCGGTCGAGAGCTACGATGCCGGTCGCGCCGCCGCCGGCACGCTCGTGATGCTGGCCCTGCTGCTCGTCATCTCCGCAAGCTCGCTGCGCACGCTCGAGCGCTCTTTCGGGGAGCGCGAGCCATGATCGAAGCTTCGAGCGGCGTCGCCAACCGCGAGATCACCCCGAGGCTCGGCTACGCAGCGACCTTGCTGCTCGCCGCCCTCTGGATCACGCCTTTCCTCTGGATGCTGGTCGCCGCCTTCAACCCGCACACCTATGGCGGCTCCAGCATGGCCTCGCTGGTACCGTCCTATCTCCCGACGCTCGGCAACTTCGCCGAAGCCTGGGCCTCGGCCGATTTCCCGCGCTATGGCCTCAACACCGCGATCATCAGCTTCGGCATCCTCGCCGGGCAGATCGTGATGATCACGCTGGCCGGCTATGCCTTCGCCCGGCTGGAGTTCCCCGGCCGAACGCTCTGCTTCTATCTCTTCCTGCTGCAGCTGATGCTGGCGCCGGTCGTGCTGATCGCGCCCAATCTGGCGACGATCGCGAAACTCGGCCTCTATGACAGCCTGCTCGGCGTAATGGCACCCTACTTCGCCTCCGCCTTCGGCACCTTCCTGATGCGCCAGGCCTTCAGGGCGATCCCGCGCGAGCTCGAGGACGCAGCGCTGATCGACGGCGCCAGCGTCTGGCAGCGCATCGGCTTCATCTATCTGCCGCTGGCGAAGCCCTCGCTGATCGCCTTCGGGATCGTCTCCGTCACCAGCCATTGGAACGAGTTCCTCTGGCCCCTGATGGTGATCAACTCGCCGGATCTGCGCCCGCTCACCGTCGGCCTCGCCTCGTTCACCCGCGGCGCCGAGGGCGCGCAGGCCTGGGGCGTCATCGCCGCCGGCACCCTGATGGTCAGCGCGCCGCTGCTGATCGCCTTCGCGCTGTTCCAGCGCGCCTTCGTCAATTCCTTCGTCTCGTCAGGCATCAAGTAAGGGGTCCAGAAGATGACCAGCACCACCCGCAGATCGGTTCTCGCCGGCGCAGCCTTGGCCGCCTCCTTCGCCGTCGCACCCGCCTTCGCCCAGGCACCGACGGAGATCGAGCTGTTCTTCCCGGTCCCGGTCGACGGCCAGCTCGCCCGCGACATGACGGCGCTGATCAAGGAGTTCAACGAGAAGAACCCGGCGATCAAGGCGACCCCGGTCTACACCGGCTCCTATGACGAGACCCTGATCAAGACCCGCGCCGCGATGAAGGCCGGCAAGCCGCCGGCAGCGGTGATCATGTCGGCCAATTTCCTGCTCGATCTCAAGATCGAGGGCGAGATCCAGAAGCTCGACGATCTGATCAAGACCGACGGCAGGACCAACGAGGCCTATATGGGCCAGTTCTTCCGCGCCCTGCACGGCAACGCGGTGCTCGACCGCTCGGTCTACGGCGTGCCCTTCCACAACTCGACGCCGCTGCTCTACGTCAATGCCGAGCACTTCAAGGAAGCCGGTCTCGATCCCGAGAAGCTGCCCTCGAACTGGGAAGAGCTCGCTGCCGCCGCGAAGAAGCTGACCAGGCGCGAAGGCGACCGTGTCACCCGCTGGGGCATCATCGCGCCGTCCAATTACGACTATGGCGGCTGGATCCTGCAGGCCCTGACCCAGTCCAATGGCGGCCAGTGGTTCAACGTCGATTACGGCGGCGAGGTCTATTACGACAGCCCGTCCATGCTCGGCGCCCTGACCTTCTGGTCGGACCTCGTCGCCAAGCACAAGGTTCACCCCGCCGGCGTGCAGGCGGGCGGTGCGGTCTCGACCGCCTTCCTGTCCGGCCAGGCCTCGATGGTGCTGCTCTCGACCGGCTCGCTCACCCATATCCGCACCAACGCGAAGTTCCCCTACAAGGTCGCCTTCGTGCCCAGGAACGTGAAGAACGAGGTGCCGATCGGCGGCGCCTCGCTCGTCATCCCGACCGGCGTCGAGGGCGAGCGCCGCAAGGCCGCCTGGACCCTGATCAACTGGATGACCTCGCCGGAGAAGTCGGGCTGGTGGAGCCGCGCCACCGGCTATTTCGCGCCGAACATGGCCGCCTACGAACTGCCGGAGATGAAGGAATTCATCGCCAGGAATCCGGATGCCGGCATCGCCGTCAGCCAGCTCGCCTACGCCAAGCCCTGGTTCGCGACCTACAAGACCGTTCCGGTCCGCAAGGCGATCGAGGACGAATTGCAGGCCGTGCTCTCGGGCAAGAAGCGGCCAAAGGAGGCGCTGGTCTCGGCGCAGAAGACCGCCGACGAGATCATGAAGCCTTACGTCGAGCAGACCGCGCTCAAGCTGCCGACGCAGTAAGGGACCTCGACGCGAGCCCTCCCCCCTTGTGGGGGAGGGTTGGGAGGGGGGTATCGCACCAGCAGCGCTCTCCGCGCCAAGCTGGGCATATGTCGAGGGTGGCATACCCCCCTCTCTAACTCTCCCCCACAAGGGGGGAGAGGACCTGTCGCGCTATCCGCACTTCCTACCGGATCCTCATCATGCTGATCGCCCATATCACTGACCTGCACATCCGCCCGCTCGGCAAACCGGCCTATCGCATCTCCGAGACCAACGCCCTGACCGAGCGCGCGCTCGATGTTGTCGCCGCCCTGCGCCCGCGCCCGGATGCGCTGGTGATCACCGGCGACCTCACTGATTGCGGTCTCGCCGAGGAATATGAGCTGCTGGCGAACCTGCTCGCGCGCATCGAAGTGCCCGTGCTGCTGCTTCCCGGCAATCACGACCGCCGCGAAACCCTGATGGCCGGCCTCCAGCTCGGGCCGCATGCGGTTCTCGACGACGGCTTCGTCCAGTTCAGCGCCGATATCGGCGACATCAGGCTGATCGGCCTCGACACCTTGCTGCCGGGCCAGAGCGCCGGCGCGCTCTGCGACAAGCGCCTCGCCTTCCTGGAGAACGCACTCGCCGGGGCAAACGGCAAGCCGGCCGTCATCTTCATGCACCACCCGCCCTTCGACTGCGGCATCGTCCATATGGACCGCATCCGCCTGCTCGACGGCGCCGACGGCTTCCGCGCCATTGTTAGCCGGCATCATAACATCGAGCGTATCGTCTGCGGCCACCATCACCGGCCGATCACGACGCGCTTCGCCGGCACGATCGCGCAGATCGCGCCGAGCGTGACGCATCAGGTCACGCTCGACCTCGCGCCCGAGGGGCCGGCAACCTTCCACATGGAGCCGCCGGCCTACTACCTGCACAGCTATCGGTCCGGCACCGGGCTCGTCAGCCACATGGCCTATGTCGAACGCTATCCCGGCCCCTACCCCTTCGTGCTCGACGCCGATTATCCCGGTGCACACGACTGACGAGCATAGGCCCAACGCCAGCGGGATTGACCCCTGGAACGGCAGGCCATACCAGCGTCCGCTTGTTCTGCAAGTAACCAACCCAGGAGTTGAAAAGAATGACGGATTGGCCCGTATACGGCGAGATCACCGGCCCGATCGTGATGATCGGCTTCGGTTCGATCGGCCGCGGGACGCTGCCGCTGATCGAGCGGCATCTCACATTCGACAAGAGCCGTTTCGTGGTGATCGCACCCGACGACGACAACCGCGCCCTTCTGGACGAGCGTGGCATCCGCTTCATCCATGAAGCCGTGACGCTCGAGAACTACAAGACCATGCTGGAGCCGCTACTGACCGCGGGCGGTGGCCAGGGCTTTTGCGTCAACCTCTCCTGCGACACCGGTTCGCGCGACATCATGGAGCTCTGCTCCAGCCTCGGCGCGCTCTATATCGACACGGTCAACGAGCCCTGGCTCGGCTTCTATTTTGACGAGACGAAAGGTCCGGGCGAGCGCTCGAACTACGCGCTGCGCGAGATGACGCTCGCCGCCAAGCGCGCCCGTGCGCCGGGTTCGACGACGGCTGTCTCCTGCTGCGGCGCCAACCCCGGCATGGCCTCCTGGCTGGCCAAGAAGGCTTTGCTGAACATCGCCGCCGACATGCGCCTCAACGTGCCGCAGCCGACCACCCGCGAGGAATGGGCCGGGCTGATGAAGCAGGTCGGTGTCAAGGGCATCCATATCGCCGAGCGCGACACGCAGCGCTCGCGCCACCCCAAGCCGCCGGGCGTCTTCGTCAACACCTGGTCGGTCGAGGGCTTCATCTCCGAGGGCGTGCAGCCGGCCGAATTGGGCTGGGGCACCCATGAGAAGTGGATGCCGGACAACGCCCGCACCCACGAGACCGGCTCGCAGGCAGCGATCTACCTGATGCAGGCTGGTGCCGAGACCAAGGTGCGGAGCTGGTGCCCGACCCCGGGCCCGCAATATGGCTTCCTGGTGACGCATAACGAGTCGATCTCGATCGCCGACTACTTCACCGTGCGCGACGACGCCGGCAAGGCGGTCTACCGGCCGACCTGCCACTACGCCTATCATCCGGCCAACGACGCCGTGCTCTCGCTGCACGAGATGTTCGGCAATGCCGGCCGCCCCCAGGAAGAGCACCACATCCTCGAGGAGAACGAGGTCATCGACGGCATCGATGAGCTCGGCGTGCTGCTCTACGGCCACGACAAGGGCGCCTACTGGTTCGGCTCACAGCTCTCGACGGAGGAAGCGCGCAAGCTCGCTCCGTACCAGACCGCGACCGGCCTGCAGGTCACCTCGGCCGTGCTTGCCGGCATGGTCTGGGCGCTGGAGAACCCCAATGCCGGCATCGTCGAGGTCGAGGAGATGGATCTCGACCGCTGCCTCGCGATCCAGATGCCCTATCTCGGGCCGGTGAAGGGCTACTACACCGACTGGACCCCGCTCGACGGCCGTCCGAGCCTGTTCCCGGAGGATATCGACACCAGCGATCCCTGGCAGTTCCGCAACATCCTGGTGCGCTGACCGTCACAAAGCAAAGGCCCGCCTCACGGCGGGCCTTTTTCGTTTCAAGCCGACTGCTGGCTCAGAAGCGCGGCGTCGAGAAGCTGTTGGCGAAGGGGTTGGCGCCGGAGCCGATGCGCGACGGCAGCGTGCCCTCGCCATAGAGCTCGCCCGAAGCCGAATAGACCGGGCTCGCCACGATGTTCTGGGTCGCATAGCGGTTCATGCTGCCGACGGGCACGACATTGCCGGCGTCGAAATAGCTGCGCTTCTGCACGGTGACGCGCAGCGGGCGGCGCTGCTGCTGGGCCTCGGCCACGGACGCGGCGAAGGTGACGGCTGCGACGGACAAGGCCAGGCCGGCGGCGAGACGGGAAAGCGAACGCATGACGATCTCCTGAGGCGGTTGCCCCCGCCGAAGCTATTGGCGGACCGGCTGTCGTGACGATACAACCCCAGAGTTAATGCTTTTGTTGCGGCCTGCCAGTGCGCCGCCGCCACACGAGCGCGTTACCGCGCCTGCGCCTGCTTGCCGCTGGTCGGTCGCAAGGTCGGCGCCTTGCCATCGGCGTCGAGCCAGGAGCCCTTGCGCCCGGTCGCGGCGAGCCTCGGCACCGAGCAGCCCGGCCTGCGGTTGAGCTCGGTGCGGGCGAAGCTGGCGCGCAGCTCCGGATCATCGCCGGCGCTCAAAAGGTCGATCCGGTCGATCAGGCAGGTCAGCTGCGCCCGATCGGCCGGCTTGGCCTCGCTGCCGCACCACCAGCCCGAAAAGGAGAGATGCGCCGCTGCGTCAAGATGGCGGAAGGCGATGCAGGCCCGTCCGGCCGCGCCGTCGCTCAAGCCGACATCTGCGGTCTCGACGGTTCCGAATTTGGTCTCGATCGTCGTGGTTGCACCACTGCGCCCGACCGAAAGCCCACGTGCCGCGCCCTCGCGCACCAGCGTGATCACGAAGGGCTGCGACAGGCCGGCGAGCGCCTTCATTTGCGCATCGCGATTGACCTGGAACGTCAGCGACAGGAACGACTTGCCATCGTCGAACGCACCGAAAGTCAGCGCGTCTTCGCGCCGCTGCCCATCCTGGCTGCGGCGCGCGCCATAAGCGCTACGCTTGTCGAGCTCCGGCGTTTCCAGGCCGAAGAGCGCGATCGGGCGGCCGATCGTCACCCAACCCTCCTCCCCGGCGGCGAGTGGCAGTGCCTGCAAACGCACATCGCGCACCGCAGGCCCAGTCGACGCTTCCGCTGGCACCGGCAAGCTGGCAAGGGCCGGATCCGAAGAGCCTGACGAGAGGCCGGCGACGAGCATGGCGGTCAGCCCGATGCCGGTGACGGCGGCGAGCCCGCGCCAGACGAGACCACCTGTCAGCCCGATTGCTCCGGAGCGCAGGGCACGCCGCAGCGGCCGCATGATCCGCGCAAGGCCGGTCTCGATCGCGTCGGCGAGATCGACCAGCCGCGCGGCAAGATCGAAGCGTCCCGGCGCAGCGCTCGCCAGGACGTGCAGGCGCGGCTGAAGGCGCTGCCAGATGGCGTTGATCCCGTCCCCGAACACGATAGACCCCGACCCGTTTCGACCGCCTGCACCCCTGCAGGCAGCCTTCGCCCCACTCGCCGCCGAACTTTCGTCGGGGCGGGTGAGCGGGTCGTTACCAGCCGCTTTCCATCGCGAAACAGGGTCAATGACGGGTAAGGAGGCAGGGTTAATGCCGCAGGGCGGCTCTGACGATTGACTTTTTACGGCGGCTTGTGTTTGGGATTGCGCGCCGGATGCTTCTCCTCCGGCTTCGCGATGATGTTCAGCTCTGGTTGGTTCCGTGACGTTCGCTCTGACGACGAAAACCACGACCAAAACGGCGACCGGGAAAACCCGGACGCTGCGCTGACACCTCGCCTCGATTCCGGGTTCTCCCCCCCCGGCCGGGGTCAACCGGCCGAACCCGCAAACGAGATCAGCGGCGACGGCCTCCCGGGGAGGCTGAACCGGTTTCGCCAGAAGGAATTTCCAGCATGAGCTTCAAGGTCGCGATCGTCGGCGCCACGGGCAATGTGGGCCATGAGATGCTCGACATCCTCGCCGAGCGCGCTTTCCCCGTCAGCGAAGTGGTGGCGCTCGCCTCCTCGCGCTCGATCGGCACCGAGGTCTCCTTCGGCGACAAGACGCTGAAGGTGAAGGCGCTCGACCATTACGACTTCTCCGACACCGATATCTGCCTGATGTCGGCGGGCGGCGCTGTCTCGAAGGAATGGTCGCCTAAGATCGGCGCGCAGGGCTGCGTCGTGATCGACAACTCCTCGACCTGGCGCATGCACCCCGACGTGCCGCTGGTCGTGCCGGAGGTGAACGCCGCCGCGGCAGCCGGCTTCACCAAGATGAACATCATCGCCAACCCGAACTGCTCGACCGCCCAGCTCGTCGTGGCGCTGAAGCCGCTGCATGACCGTTTCGGCGTCAAGCGCGTCGTCGTCTCGACCTATCAGTCGGTTTCCGGCGCAGGCAAGGAGGCGATGGACGAGCTCTTCAACCAGACCCGCTCGGTCTTCGCCGCCGGCGAGGTCCAGGTGAAGAAGTTTCCGAAGCGCATCTCTTTCAACGTCATCCCGCACATCGACGTCTTCATGGAGGACGGCTACACCAAGGAAGAGTGGAAGATGATGGCGGAGACGAAGAAGATCCTCGATCCGAAGATCAAGCTGACCGCCACCTGCGTGCGCGTTCCGGTCTTCATCGGCCACTCCGAGAGTGTCAACATCGAGTGCGAGAAGCCGGTCACCGCCGACGAGGCGCGCGAAGTGCTGCGCACCGCCCCCGGCATCCTCGTCATCGACAAGCACGAGCCCGGTGGCTACATCACCCCGCACGAGGCGGCCGGCGAGGACGCGACCTACATCTCGCGCATCCGCGAAGACGCCACGGTCGAGAACGGCCTTTCCTTCTGGTGTGTCTCGGACAATCTGCGCAAGGGCGCAGCGCTGAACGCGGTCCAGATCGCCGAGGTGCTGGTCAACCGCAAGCTGATCCAGCCGCGCAAGAAGGCCGCCTGAGTTCCGACCGCGAGACTTTAAAGAAAATTTCAAGGCGGGCGCGCTGCCCGCCTTTTTCTTGCGCGGATGCATGGCGGCCGTGCCGGATTTGCGCAAGGGCTCGCCGCGCTCATCGGCTAGGGTCGGCCTGCATCGAGATTCGCCGAAACCTTGCCCGACACCCTGACCAGAGTGCCTCTGCCGGTCGATCCAGCCCCGGCCGAGCCGCCGCAGCGCCCGGCGCCGCGACGCGACAACAGCCTGCGTGGCATCGGGCTGATGCTGCTCGGCAGTGTCTTCCTGTCCGCTGCCGATGTCGCCTCGAAATACCTCACAGCAACGACCCCTGCGCTCCAGGTCGTCTGGCTGCGCTATGCTGCCTTCGCGCTGATCATGCTGGCGGTGGCCGCTCCCGGTGGCTTCGCGCAGTTGATGCCAAAGCGCATGGGCATGCAGATTCTGCGCGGCGTCGCCGTCACGGTCTCCTCGATCCTGTTCGTCTCCTCGCTGAAATACCTTCCGATCGCCGATGCGACCGCGACGAGCTTCGTCGCGCCGCTCTTCGTCACCGCGCTATCGATCCCGATTCTTGGCGAGAAGATCGGCTGGCGGCGCTGGACTGCGACAGCCATCGGCCTGATCGGCGTACTGATCGTCGTCCGCCCGGGCGGCAGCGATTTTCAACTCGCCTCGATCCTTCCCGTTCTTTCGGCGGTGACCTGGGCCTTCGCCCTGATCGTCACCCGGATGATGAGCGCGAGCGAGAACCCTATCACCACCCTGGCTTGGTCAGCCGTTGTCGGCTGCCTTGTGCTTTCGGGGCTACAACCGCTGACCTGGCAGCCCCTGACCACCGAGGCGCTGCTGGTCGGCCTGTTCATCGGCGTATTCTCGACCGTTGGGCACTGGTTCGTCATCCAGGCCTTCCGGCACGCCGATGCCTCGCTGCTGGCGCCCTTCTCCTATGTGCAGCTGCTCTGGGCCTCGGTCTTCGGCTTCATTCTGTTTTCCGTGCTGCCCGACGCCTTCACCTGGTTCGGCTCGGCGATCATCATCGCGTCCGGCCTCTATACCGCCCATCGCGAGCGCATCCGGGCGCGCAAGGTCACCGGACGATAGACGGAAGCTGCATCCAGTTTGCCGATTGCGCTCTATCCAGAGCATCGACCTCATTCTAGCCTCGCACCCAATGGCCTCTCCCATCACTCTTGGCCGCCGCGCCCTCCTTACTGCTGGTTCGGCGTTGCTGTCGGCCTGTTCCCCGCTCGGATTGCTCAATGCCTTCACCCCGGCCGATACCGGCGGCCGCCTCGCTGCTGGCGGCATCGCCTACGGCCCGGACGAGCGTCACAGGCTCGACGTCTACGTGCCGGCGCAAAGTGCGGGTCGCGCACCGGTCATGGTTTTCTTCTATGGCGGCGGCTGGAACAGTGGCGAGCGCGCCGACTATGCCTTTGTCGGCCGTGCCTTCGCGGCACAGGGCTTCGTGACGGTCATCCCCGATTACCGGCTGGTGCCGAAGGTCCGCTTTCCCGCCTTCGTCGAGGACGGCGCCCTCGCCCTCCGCTGGGTCCGCGACAACATCGCGACTTACGGCGGAGATGCGACCGGCATTGCATTGAGCGGCCATTCGGCCGGGGCCCATATCGCGATGATGCTGGCGCTCGACGGCCGTTTCCTCGCCCGCGCCGGCCTGCCGCCCGGTTTCGTGCGTAGCATCGCCGGGCTCGCCGGCCCCTACGACTTCCTGCCGTTCGACGATCCGCGCAGCATCGCCGCCTTCGGCGAGTTCCCGCGGCTGACCGACACCCAGCCGATCAGCTTTGCCAGCGCTCGCGCGCCGCGCGCCTTCCTCGCAACCGGCGACGAGGACGAGACGGTCAGGCCACGCAATAGCATTGCACTCGCCGCAAAACTTCGGGCTGCCGGAGTGGCTGTCGAGTTGAAGACCTATCCCGGCATCGGCCACGCCGGCATCCTGCTCGCCTTGAACACCGGCTTCCGGGGCCGCGCACCGGTTCTCGCCGACATCGTGCGCTTCGCAAAAGCTTAGGGCTTACCGGCCGACGCTCCATAGCGTGCCATGAACGTCATTACCGCCTCGCCGACGACGCGCGCGATCTCCTCTTCGCTCGGCGGCGTGCGCACAGCATTGAACAGGCGCGGGCGCATCAGGGTCGACTGGGAGAGGTCGACGAACTGTGCCGCCGCCAATTCGGTATCCTCGATCGCAAGCTCGCCCAGCGCCACGCGGCGGGCCAGGAAGGCAGCCAGCTGCTGCGTACCCTGCATCGGGCCGCGCTCGTAGAACTCACGGCCGAGATCGGGCATACGCTCGGCGACCCCAAGCACGATCCGATGGGCGCTCAGGGCGAACGGCCCGGTCAGCAGGCGCACCAGTCCTGCACCGAAATTCGTCAGCGCCAGATTGAGATCGGGCTCCTCGGCAAGCGCCGCGTACATACCCTGCTTCTGCTTCTCGCGCTCGCGTTCGATCAACGCGACGAAGAGGTGCTCCTTGTCCTCGAAATAGACGTAGAGCGTGCCCTTGGAGACGTTCGCCGCAGCGGCGATGTCGTTCATGCTGGCCGCGTCGAAGCCGCGCGCCGTGAATACGATATGCGCCCCTTCGAGGATCTGGTGACGCTTGTCGGGATCGGTACCGGCAACGCGCCGGTTCCGGGAGATCGCCTTGACGTGTCGCGGCTCCAGCGTCGCGCTCATTGTGTTCCAGCCGTTCCGCGCATGTTCGCGCTTGCAAAAATAATCGAACCGCACGGTTCGATTTCCTCTTGATATGCACCGCACACGGCGCTATTTCAACCAAAATCGAACCGAGCGGTTCGAATTGTGATCGTCAGGGATTCTTACCATGACTATCGAATCCGCCATTGAAAAGCGCTCAGAGGACCGCCGCGACCGGCTCAAGCTGGTCGACCCGGTGCTCGAGCAGACACCAGCCCCCGTCGAAGCCCGCAAGGCCGACGAGGAACGCGCCCCTGCCCCGCAGGCAAGCGACAAGCCTGCGCCCAAGCGCCGGAGCGGCAAGCGCATCGCTCTCATCCTCGTCACCGGCACGGCACTCGCCGCCGGCCTCTGGTTCGGCATCGACTGGTGGCGCAATGGCCGCTTCATCATCTCGACCGACGATGCTTATGTCGGCGCCGAGATGGCGACGATCTCGGCCAAGCTGCCGGCCAACATCGCCACGATCTCGGTGACGCAGAACCAGGAGGTCAAGGCCGGCCAGACGTTGGTCGCGCTCGACGCCGGTGACCAGCGTATCGCGCTGGAAAGTGCACAGGCCAAGAGCGCCACGGCCAAGGCCACCCTCTCTCGCATCGACGCGCAGATCGAGGCTGCCCGCGCCAGCCTGCTCCAGGCGCAGGCGCAGCAGACCTCGGCCGAGGCCGCCGTCACCCGCACCACCGCCGATTTCGACCGCGCCAGCAACCTCGCCGCCAAGTCCTACGGCTCGCAGGCGACGCTCGACGCCGCCACGGCCGCGCGCGATCAGGCCGCCGCCTCGCTCGCCAGTGCCAAGGCCGGTGTCGTCCAGGCTACGGCCAATATCGAGGTGCTGAAAGCGCAGCGCGTCGAGGCCGCCCGCCAGATCGACGAGCTCAAGGTCGCCGAGGACAAGGCCACGCGCGATCTCTCCTTCATGACGATCTCTGCGCCGATCGACGGTCTCGTCGCCAACACCAACATGCAGCTCGGCGATCTCGTCAGCGCCGGCAAGCGCCTGATGTCGATCGTCCCGCTCGACAAGGTCTATGTCGACGCCAACTTCAAGGAGACGCAGGTCGGCCCGCTGAAGATCGGTGACAAGGCGAAGATCACCATCGACGCCCTGCCCGGCCAGAGCTTCTCAGGCACCGTCAGCGGCATCGCTGGCGGCACCGGCTCGGTCTTTACCCTGCTGCCGCCCGACAACGCCACCGGCAACTTCACCAAGATCGTCCAGCGCGTACCGGTCCGTATCGCCCTGTCGCCCGAGTCGGCGGCCAGGCACGTTCTACGTCCCGGCATGTCGGTCGTGGTTTCGATCGATCCGCGTCCCAACGCAGGAAACTAACTAGAGCCCGTTCCGATCAGCTTGCATGGCAAGCTGATCGGTAAAACGGTCTCTAAACTCAAAGTGAGAGACGGATTCACCGATCAGGTTGATTCAACCTGATCGGATCCGGCTCTCGCCGGGCCTCCGACCCGAGGAGCCATTTCCGACCGGGAAATGGCGATGCGCAGCGGCTCATTCGCCCCTTCTGGGCCAAAGCGCACCGCGCCTCACGGCGCTCCTCGGGCCGGGGGCCCGGTTCCACAACCCCGCCGCAAGAACCCGTCGAGGAGGCCGGCATGGCCACCGCTACGACTGCGATCCCCGCCGGCGCCCCACCGGCTGCCGACGCCATCCCAATGCGCCGGATCTTCGCCTTCCTGGCGATGGTCTTCGGCATGTTCATGGCGATCCTCGACATCCAGATCGTCTCGGCCTCGCTTGCCGAAATCCAGGCCGGCCTCTCGGCATCTAGCGACGAGATCGCCTGGGTCCAGACCGCCTATCTGATCGCTGAAGTGATCATGATCCCGCTGTCCGGCTATCTCAGCCGGGCGCTGTCGACCCGCGTCTTCTTCTCGATCGCCGCCGCCGGCTTCACCGTGGCGAGCATCCTTTGCGCCACATCGAGCTCGATCAACGAGATGATCCTGTGGCGCGCCGTCCAGGGCTTCATCGGCGGCGGCATGATCCCCGGCGTGTTCGCTGCGGCCTTCACCATCTTCCCGGCCTCGAAGCGCCCGATCGTCTCGCCGCTGATCGGCCTGATCGCCACGCTCGCGCCGACGATCGGCCCGACGGTGGGCGGCTATCTCAGCCATGCCTTCTCCTGGCACTGGCTCTTCCTGGTCAATGTCGTGCCCGGCATCGGCGTGACGATCGCCGCCTGGACGCTGATCGACTTCGACAAGCCCGATCACAGCCTGCTCAAACGCTTCGACTGGGTCGGCCTCGGCGCCATGGCCGCCTTTCTCGGCAGCATGGAGTATGTGCTCGAGGAGGGCACCCGCCTCGACTGGTTCGAGAGCCACGAGATCGTCCTCTTCACCGGCGTGATGATCATCGGCGCCGTGCTGTTCTTCTGGCGGGCGCTGACGCGCGACGACCCGCTGGTCGATCTCTACGCGTTCAGGAACCGCAACTTCGCCTTCGGCTCGCTGTTCTCCTTCACCATGGGCATCGGCCTCTACGGGCTGACCTATCTCTACCCGGTCTATCTCGGGCGCATCCGCGGCTATGACGCGCTGATGATCGGCGAAACCATGTTCGTCACCGGCCTCGCCATGTTCCTGACCGCCCCGATCGCCGGGCGCCTCTCGGCCAAGCTCGACCCGCGCATCATGATGATGATCGGCTTCGGCGGCTTCGCGCTCGGCACCTGGCTCGCCTCGGCGATCACTGCCGATTGGGACTTTCACGAACTGTTGATTCCGCAGATCCTGCGTGGCTGTTCGCTGATGCTGTGCATGGTGCCGATCAACAACCTCGCGCTCGGCACCCTGCCGCCCCAGCAGTTGAAGAACGCGTCGGGCCTCTACAACCTCACCCGCAATCTCGGCGGAGCGGTCGGCCTCGCGGTGATCAACACCCTGCTCAACGGCCGCACCGATCTGCATATCACGCGCCTGCACGAAGCCGTTGCCGCCGGCCGCCAGATTGCCGAGGAGAATCTGGCGTCGATGACGCAGCGCTTCATCGAGTATGGCGACGTTGCCCAGTCGATGGCGTTGAAACTGCTGACGCAGCGAGCCCACAAACAGGCGCTGGTCATGGCTTTCGGCGACGTCTTTCTCGCCCTGACGGTCATCTTTGCCGCCCTGGTGCTGCTGTCCCTGTTCATGACCAAGCCGCCAGCCGCGCCCCCTGCCGGCGGTGGCGGCGGCCACTAAGGTGGTTGCTAACTCCGCGCCGCGCGCCGTGGACAACCCCCTGATGCGTCTTGCCGCAGGTGCGAAGAGATTGACAGTCGGCTTCGGAAGCGTCAAAAATACGAGTAATATCAGTAGTTTAGATAAATTCTAAACTACATCAAAACTGATCTGCGAGTTGGAAGGCGTTCATGAGCATTCTGTCCCTCAAGGATGGCAGCCCGGTGCGAACCCAGGTGGACCAGATTCCCTGGCCGCAGAAGGCTCCTGCCTCCTGCCCGATCAGCGCCGTCAAGGCGCGCCTGCGTAGCGTTGGTCTGCGGCCGACCCGCCAGCGCATGGCGCTCGGCTGGCTGCTCTTCGCCAAGGGCGACCGCCATGTCAGCGCCGAGATGCTCTACGAGGAAGCGCTGCGTGCCCGCGAGCCGCTCTCGCTCGCGACCGTCTACAACACGCTGCGCCAGTTTTCCGAGGTTGGCCTGCTGCGCCAGGTCTCGGTCTCCGGACCGAAGACCTTCTTCGACACCAACGTGTCGGAACACCACCACTTCTACAACGAGGACGACGAGACCGTCGTCGACATCCCGGGTTCCGAGATCCATGTCTCGGGCCTGCCGGTCGCGCCGGAAGGCATGCTGATCGCCTCCGTCGAGGTGATCGTGCGCCTGCGCCGCGCCGATGACGAGGAGACGGTGACGAAGGTCGCCGGTGGCCGTCGGGCGTGATCGTCTGCTCCTGCAACGTTTTATCCTGCCGGCAGATCAAGGGTACGATCGCGCCGGACGGGAGCGGTCCGCGCACTGCGGGCGAGGCTTACGACTGCCTCGGCTGCAGCCCGGATTGCGGGCGTTGCGCCCGCGAGGTCCGCGCCTTGCTGACAGAGGCCCGGGCCGCCTGTGCCAGCCAGTGCCATAGCTGCGCCAGCCATGACGTCGAATGCGCTGTGCATGTCTCGGTCGGCCTGATGATGGCTGGCCTCGAGGACAACGAAGACCGCGTCGCTGCCTGACCGGCGCATTGCATTTTCTCCTGTAAACTGCACGATCTCCCCTTCCCTTTCGCTCGACCTCGGCCTACATTAGGATCATTCTAATGTAGATTGATTGCGAGGAGAGCGGCCATGAAGGGCGACAAGAAGGTCATCGAATACCTCAACAAGGGCCTGCGCTCCGAGCTCACGGCCATCAACCAGTACTGGCTGCACTACCGGATCCTCGACAATTGGGGTCTGAAGGACATGGCCAAGATCTGGAAGAAGGAATCGATCGAGGAGATGGTCCATGCCGACCGTTTCACCGACCGCATCCTCTTCCTCGAAGGCTTCCCGAACATGCAAACGCTCGATCCCCTGCGGATCGGCGAGAACGTCAAGGAAGTGATCGAATGCGACCTCAAGGCCGAAGTCGAGGCGCGCGCGCTCTATCAGGAAGCCGCCAAATACTGCCGCGAGGTCGGTGACTACCCGTCGGAGCAGCTGTTCAAGGACCTGATGAAGGACGAGGAAGGCCATATCGACTTCCTCGAGACCCAGCTCGACCTGATCGGCCGCATCGGCCTCGAACTCTACACCCAGAAGCATATCGGCGGGCTCGAAGGCGACGAGCACTGATTTGCGCCAGTCTTGAAGGGGCGATCGACCGGGCCTGGTGACAGGCCCGGTTTTTTGTTGCGCCTCACTCGCCAAGCCTGATTCGCCATGCGAAGGACCATCCGTCGGACACGGAGGTCAGACAGATGGGCACGATCGTCGCAGTCGCTCGGGATGACCGGCATCGCTTCAGCAAGCCGACCCTGCCAGTGATTCGCCTGCTCACCAGCCTCGGCGTCGAAGGCGATGCCCATTGCGGAAAGACGGTGAAGCACCGCTCGCGCGTCGCAGTCGATCCGACGCAGCCCAATCTGCGCCAGGTCCATCTGATCCACGCGGAACTGTTCGACGAACTGGCCACCCGCGGCTATTCGCTCCAGCCCGGCGACATGGGCGAGAATGTCACCACCCGTGGGATCGACCTGCTCGGCCTGCCGGTCGGCGCCCGCCTCCGGCTGGGTCCTCAGGCTCTCGTCGAGATCACCGGATTGCGCAACCCATGCGCCCAGATCGAGGCGTTCCAGCCCGGCCTGCTCAAGGCCGTCCTCGGCCGCGATGCCAATGGCGGGCTGATCCGGAAGGCCGGGATCATGGGGATCGTGCTCGAAGGCGGGGACGTCCGGCCCGGCGACCCTATCGGCGTTACCTTGCCGGCGCTGCCGCACCGGGCCCTGGAACGCGTTTGAGGCGGCGCAACCTTTCGGCCCGCCGCCCCATCAACGCATCGAAGCCATATCCGATCAGGCTGTTTCGGCCTGATCGGTTGGACGAGCTTGAGATCAGCCTCTCAGAGGAAGCTGATATTCGCCGCCTCGGGACCCTTCTTGCCGGCGCGGATCGAGAAGCGCACGCGCTGCCCGTCCATCGGCGGCTGCAGGCCGCTGCGGCTCAGCGACGAGACGTGCAGGAACACGTCCGGCCCACCCTTGTCGGGGGCGATGAAGCCGAAGCCGCGCTCGGTGTTGAAGAACTTCACCGCGCCATCGAACGGCCCTTCCAGCGGCGCGCTGGCGCCGCGATCGAAGCCGCCGCGATCGCCGCGGTCGAAGCCGCCACGGTCGTAACCGCCGCCACCGCCATAGCCGCCGCCGAAATCATCACGCGGCGGGCGCGGCGAGAACGGACGGCCACCGCCGCCGCCAGGGCCACCAGCGCCACGCGGCGCAGCGGGGGTTGCGGTCGAAGCATCGATCTCGTGGACGGAGACGACCTGCAGGCCACGCCTGCCTTCGCCGAGATCGCAGATGATGGTCGCACCGGGCTGCAGGTCCTGGGGATCCTGCGGGCCGATGGACGAGATGTGGAGAAACACGTCGCCAGAGCCGTCCGCCGGAGAGGCAAAGCCGAAGCCTTTCTCCGGATCGAACCACTTGACCTTGGCTTCGATATTCTCGTGGGTGACGAAGGGCGCCGGGGCGGCGGGCTTACGACGATCGAACATGCAGCTTCAACGATAGGTGACCGGGAGCGCGCAATCTAGCGCAAGCTTCCGGGTTCGTCATCGGGGCGGCGCAGCAAAAATGCTGGTCCGGCGAAATGCTGCCGGATTGCGAAATTTTTCGCCAGAGACCGCCGTTTCAAGCAGCGGATAATTCAAAATTCACCCGATCGGGAGCTGACGTCAACCACCCTGCCCCGGCTCGGCTTCCGAGCAGCGGATCATCTGGACCTTCTTCGGCATCTCGCCAACCGCCGGGACGAACTGCCCCGACTGCGGATCGAGCAGCATCAGCTCGCCGGTCGCGACCGCGAAATAGGCGCCGTGCAGGTGCAGGCGGCCCTTGCCCTCGAGGATGCTGATGCAGGGGAAGGTGCGCAGATTGGCGAGCGACTGCTGTATCGAGAGCAGGGACAGACGCTCGACATAAGCCTCGAAACTCTCATTGCGGCTGCGCCCGCCCGAGCGGCGCGCCGCCGGCTCGATCAGCGTGATCCACTTGCCGATGAAGTCGCCGGGTGAGAGCGGGCCCTGCGCATCGTCGGCGAAAGCCCTGATGCCGCCGCAGCGGCCATGGCCGAGCACGACGATATGCTCGACCCTCAGCGCCTGCACGGCGTATTCGAGCGCGGCGGAGGTTCCATGCAGTTGATCGTCGGGCGAGAATGGCGGAACGAGATTGGCGACGTTGCGCGCCACGAACATCTCGCCTGGGCTCGCATCGAAGATCACCTCGGGCGAGACACGCGAATCGCAGCAGCCGATCAGCATGATCTTCGGCGTCTGCCCGCTCTCGGCGAGCTCCTCGTAGCGGCTCTTCTCGCGCGTGAAACGATCGTCGATGAAGGCGCGATAGCCCTCCGTCAGGCGCTGCGGGAACGGCTGAGACGTTGGCTGGTCCATGGCGCGCAGTTGGGCCAGAAGGCGACCGCCTTCGTCAAGAGCCGACCCGAATGATTCTGCTGCAACGCAGCATCAAATCTCGCAAATCCGCTTCTGCAATCGTGCTGCCAATGCCTCGCCGTCGCCGCGGACGACGATACGTTTGAGCCGCGCACTCGCGCCGGCCGTCAGCGACACCTGCGAGCGGGACACGGCGAGCATCTCCGCCAGGAGCGCGACCAATGCGGCATTCGCCTCCCCCTCGCTGGGGGCGGCCCGAACCCTGGCTTTCAGGACCTGACGGCCATCGGCCAGCGTTTCGACGCCGTCGACGGCGTCGCGCCCGCCGCGCGGCGTCAGGCGAATGGCGATCGCGAGCCCGTCCGGCGTGACCGACCAGGCGGCCATCACAGCTAGAAGACGTTGGGGTAGATGTAGAGTTGGATGGCGCGCTGAATGAAGATAATGAGCAGCACCAGGATGATCGGCGAGATGTCGATGCCACCGAGATTGGGCAGCATGTTGCGGATCGGCCGCAGTGCCGGCTCGGTGATGCGATAAAGGAAATCCCAGACCGCCGAGACGAACTGGTTGCGTGTGTTGACGACGTTGAAGGCGATCAGCCAGCTCAGCACCGCCGAGGCGATCAGCAGATAAATATAAAGTTGCAACGCCAGCGTCACGACGTCGAGAACGGCACGCATCGAACAGCATCTCCGAGAAGGCCGGGCGCTCCGCTGGAAGCGCCCACAAAACTCCTGCCGCAAGCGATTGACAGGAGCGCGACGCAGGGCCTAGAAGGCCAGCGCCTTGGGGCTGTAGCTCAGATGGGAGAGCGCTGCAATCGCACTGCAGAGGTCAGGGGTTCGAATCCCCTCAGCTCCACCAGCGGCTTCGTCAAGCCGCTGGTGGAGGGACGCCGCATCCCCGGCACGATCCAGCGGAACGGAATTTATTATCTTCAACGCCGCGTTCCGACCGACCAAGCCGTCGATCGTTTGCCCTGCGACGACTCTTGCGTTCGAGGCGGCCTGTGGAAGAGTTCCTTGCCGCCGGTCCGGCCAAAGCCCGCTGTCGCCCGAGGCAGATACCCGGCTGTTTCACGGCGCCGTGACGCTGTGTGAGGAAGGCGCCGAACTTCCGAAGTCACAGCTCTGGGGTTCCAGCGTCTACGGCGGCGAGAAGCAGCGTTCGACAGAGAGTCTGTGAGCCTTTTCGCTGGCAGCGCTCGAAATCGGCGTCCGACAGCAGCTATGCGATGCGCGGCGACGATACTTTCGGCTGATCCCAAGAGAAGCGTCGGCCGAAAGCAGTCAGCGGTTCCTCCACGCAACGGGTCAGGCCGCGTCCGACCACAATGGTAGCGACGGTGGCGACGGCCGTTGCCAGCCACGCCAAAGGCGTCGTGAGCGCAGGGTGGGTGCCGACGATCAGATGGTGGGCGATGCCCGCAACCGGCATGTGAATTAGATAGATCGAATAGGAATTGTCGCCCATGAAGCGCAGCCAGCGAGCTTCCAGCCAGCGCACGGCATCGGGCGAGACGGCGGCGCGGAGGATGAAGGCCGCCGCCCCGATGGCGAACAGGCTGTGAGCGACCGTGGATTGCCAGATATTGCTCGACGCAAGGGCACCGACGGTGACGGCGATGAGAAGGCTAACAAGCGGCGTCGCTTCCAGAATGCGGTCGAAATGCTTCGTACCGGCGAGTTTGAACCACAAGACCCCTGCAATAATGCCAGCCGCCAGGGTATCGGCGCGAGCCAGTAGAAGTGGCAAGAACGCCAAAGGCGATGCTCCCGAAGTCGCCATCAGGACACGGTAGAGAAGCGATGCTGAGAAGACCGCTATCGCGACGGGGATGATGAGCCGCCGCGGCAGAAAGACGAGCACCGCCGGCGCGAAGAGATAGAACTGCTCTTCCACAGCCAACGTCCATGTCGGCGACAGCCATTCAAGACCGGTGGTGTTCTGCCGCGCGAAGAACAGGTTCTGTGTGAAGGTCAGATGGGACCAGCCGGGAACCCCACCAGTGTCGCCCGCCCATTCGGGCAGCAGGGCCGCTAGTGCCAGCGTAATGACAACGACGATCAGATAGGACGGAACGGTCCGCAAGAGACGCCGGATGTAGAACGTTCGGAAAAAATTGGGTGCGGCGCGGCGTGTCAGGATCAGTCGCCCGATCAGGAAGCCCGACAGCACAAAAAAGACATCGACCGCGATGGCCCCGAAGGCGAACGCCCTGATGCCACCCGGGAGCTCGGCCAGATAATGCGAGGCGAGAACGGCGCAGCATGCCAATCCCCTGATCCCATCAAGGGTCAATTGCCTTTCCGATACCATGTCCGCCCTCCCGGCCGGCCATGAAGCTGGATCGCGCCCTTTGATATTTCGTTAAACGCCGCGTGGTCGAGCGACGCTTCTGCTGGTCGAGACGGGGTAGTCAGGAGCGAACGAAGCGGCCAAGCGCATTCCATCCCGGCCATCAAATCTCGAATCGGCGTCACACCACACCAAACGCTGGTGATTGGACATCTCGGCGCGCGGCGCGCTATCTGCGCAACCGCTATTTGATCATCGAGCGAGGGGCGGAACTTCACGCATGGAAGGCTTCGCGCTTCTCGGCCTCCTCTTGTTCGGCTTCCTCTTCATCGCGGTCCCCTGGGCCGCTTTCAGTGCGCTGGCGCGCGGCAACAGAGCGCTTGAGCTCGCCGCCCATCAGCGCGCCGAGATCGAGGCCTTGCGTGCCGACCTGAGTGTCTTGCGAGCACAGATCGCTGCTGGAGCCGTCGCCAACGAGGCATCGCCCGAACGAGCGAACGAGCAGGCCGAAACTGCCCTCGCCGAGGATGCACCAACTCCTGTTGTCGCAGCCGATCTCGATGCACCGACACCCGCGCCTGTCGCGGCAGAAGAACCAGCGCCTGCGCCAGAACCGGCCATCGATTCTGTCGCAGCTCGCACGATCGACGAGCCCGCAGGCGAAGTCTCGGATGAGGAGCTTCGCACGCCTATCGAGACACTCGCCGCAAGCGCCACAGCGCCCGGGTCGGAATTGGACGTCCAACGCAGCGAGCTCCCGCCGGAAACGGAGCCCCTCGCCGCGCCTGCACCGCGGCGCGATTTCGAGGAGGCGATCGGCTCGCGCTGGGCGGTCTGGATCGGCGGCGTCGCGCTCGCGCTCGGCGGCCTCTTCCTGGTCCGCTACTCGATCGAGGCCGGCCTGTTCGGCCCGGGCGTCCGGTTGCTGCTCGGCGCCGCCTTCGCACTCGCCGCGGCCGGTGCGAGCGAATATCTGCGCCGGCGCGATCTGCCGCTCGCGATCGCCTCGGGTACCGGCCCGCTCGCCGGCCTCGGCCATGCCAGCATTCCCGGTGTGCTGGCGGGCGTCGCCGTGCTCAGCGGCTTCGGCGTGGTCTTCGCCGCCCATGCCGTCTACGGCTTCATCGGGCCGGGCACCGCTTTCGCCTTGATGGGTCTGCTCGGCCTGGCGGCGCTCTCCGCTTCGCTTCTGCACGGCCCGGCACTCGGCCTCTTCGGCCTGCTCGGCTCCTATGCGACGCCCTTCCTGGTCGCCAGCACCGCGCCGAACTTCGTCGCGCTCGCGCTCTTCATCACCTTCGTCACGGCGGTCGCCTTCCTGCTGCACCAGCGCCGACCCAGCCGCATCGTCACCCTCGGCGCAGTCGCCGGACATGGCGCCTGGACGCTGCTCATCGCCTTCGCCGGCGGAAATGTGAGCTGGGCCGCCTGGCTCGCCGCCTCCGGCTCGGTTCTCGCGCTCGGCCTGCTCAGGGAGTGGCCGGCCTGGCGTGGGCGGGCCGGGCTCGATGGTGGCTGGCGGATCGCTGGCTTCGAACTGACCAGCCTCATCGCCATCGGCGTGCCGCTCGTCCTCTCCGGCATCCTCTGGACCAGCCATGGCGGGCCGGCGCCGCTGCATGTCGCCATCATCGTCACGGTGGCTGTCGCCGTCGCCGGCGCGGTCCGGTATCGCGACCTCGCCCCGCTGGCGCTGCTCGCCGGCGCGGCAGCCGCTGGCATGGTGCTGCTCTGGCCGACCCGCGAGGGTGCCTTCGGCCTCTCGCCGACGCTGCCGGTCGATCTGATGCGCCTCAGCTTCGCCCCCGACGCCGGCCCGGGCCTGCGCTGGACCGCTGGTCTCTTTGCGCTGCTTCTCGCCCTGCCCCCCTTCTTCGCTCTGTGGATGCGGCGCGGGTCAGGTGCCGGCGGCGTCCTGGTGCGCGGCTGCCTTGCCTTCGCCTCGGCGCTCGCGCCGGTCTGCCTTTTGCTGGCAACGGCCTTGCGCAGCAACGGCTTCGAACGCTCGACCGGCTTTGCCACACTGGCCCTGCTCCTGACGATCGCGCTCTTCGCGGCTTCAGAATTCCTCCTCCCGGTCGAGCGCCGCAACACCAAGGCGCGCGCCAATCCACTCGCCTTCATCGGCTCGGCCGCCTATGCCGCCGCCGGTGCGATCGCGCTCGGGCTCGCCATCGCCTTTGCCCTGCGCGAGACCTGGCTGGTGGTCGGCTTTGCCGTTTCGGCCGCGGGCGTCGCCCTCCTGTCCACCTTCCGTCCGATTCCACTGCTGCGCAGCATGTCGGCGGCGCTCGCCACCGCGGCGCTGGCGCGGCTCGTCTGGAACCCGATCGTCAGCGATGTTGGCTCCTGGCCCATCCTCAACTGGCTGATCCCGGCCTATGCCCTGCCGGCACTCTGCTTCGCCATCGGCGCGCTGGCGCTGCGCGACAGGCAGGATCGCCCGCGCCTGGTCCATGAGGCGCTCGCCGCTTTCTTCTTCGCCGCCTTCGTCTTGCTGGAAGTGCGGCAGGCCTTCGCCGGAGCCAATCTCGTACCGACCGCGGATCTGATCCGCCTGCATTATCTCGGCCCGCGCAACCGCCTGTTCGAGGAGGTCTTCTGCCATGTCCTGGCACTCGGACTGCTCGGCGCAGGCTTCGTCCTGCTCGCCCGCCAGCTGGGCGGGCGGGTCTTCGGCGTCTGCGCCGATATCGCCGCGATCGCGCTGATCCTCATCGGCATCGGCGGGCTTTGCGCCGTGCTCAATCCGGTCTTCGATGGCACGCCGGTGCTCGGCTGGCCGGTGTTCAACCGGCTGCTCTGGTATGTCGTCGTCGGTGGCCTGCTCGGGCTGCTCGGCTACTGGCTCGGGCGCGACGGCCGCTCGCGCCTGGGCGACACGCTCAACGCTTGCGCTGCGGTGCTGGTCTCGCTCGGTGCGATATTGATCGTCCGGCACGCCTTCTCCGGCCCGGTCCTGGCGCCGATGGACGGTAGTGTCGCCGGCTTTGCCGAGGTGGTGACGATCACGCTGCTCTTGCTGGCGCTCACGGCCGCCGCGCGCATCTGGCGCGAACTCTCGCCCGGCCGCGTCACGAGCTTCACGCTGCGCGCGCTCGCCATGATCGCGATCGGCTGGGCGGTGATTGCGCTCGGCATAGCTCGCAATCCGCTGTTCGATCTCAGCGGCGTCGAGGGGCCGGTGATCTTCAACCGCATCCTCTGGGGTTATGGCGCGGCGATCTCAGGCTTCGCCGGTACGGCCTGGTGGCTGCGCGAGGTCGCGCCCGCGATCAGCGTCGCCTTCCGGCGCACGGCCCTGGCCGGATCAGCGCTCTGCGTCTTCCTGCTGCTGCGCCATGGCTTCCACGGACCGTTGCTGGCCTCCGACGTTCCGGTCACCCTCGCCGAAGCAGGCTTCTATGCCGTCTTAGGCTTCATCGCCGCCATCATCGTCATGATCACCGGCTCGGTCCGCCTGCCCGGTCGCTCGGTGCCGGTCCGCCCCGAATGGGCAGCGGTCGGCTCCTGTGGCCTGTTCGCCCTCCTGCCCGGCCTGATCGCCAATCCGCTCGCAACCGAACGACCGCTCGCCGGCCCGCTCCTGCTCGACAACGCCGCCATCGGCTATCTCCTGCCGGCGCTGCTCGCCTTCGCGGCGGCACGCTGGGCAAGAGAATTCCTAACCGGCACCGGGGCGCGGCGCATCTTCGGCGTCACCGCGATCATCGGCGGGCTGCTCTATCTGCTGATCGAAGTCCGGCGCGGCTTCGTCGGCCGCGATCTCCTGGTCGACGCCGGCAGCGCCAGCGAACTCTATGCCTATTCGGCAGCGCTCCTGCTCTATGGCGTGGCTCTGCTCGCGCTCGGCTTCCGGTTGCAGTCGAAGGATCTGCGCCTCGCCTCGCTCGGCGTCGTGACGATCGCGATCTGCAAGGCTTTCCTGATTGACATGTCCGGACTGGAAGGCCTGCTGCGGGCCTTGTCCTTCATCGGCCTCGGCGCCAGCCTCGTCGCCATCGGCCTCGCCTATCAGAAGCTGCTGCTGCGGGAAGCGTCGCGGCCCGGCAAGGCGCATTGAAAAAGCCTCCCGCGCCGATCCGCGGGAGGCTCGATGATCCCTGGCGGAAGAGCCCCCGGCGAACCAGGTGCGCTCCGATTGTCAGCTCAGCCCTTGAGCCTGGTGTTGCACTGGCTCCAGTAGCCGCCACCCTTCTCGATCCACTTCAAGTCACCATTGGCGTTCGCCGCCTTGTTGGCATTGTACTGGTCGACGCAAGTCTTGAGGCGCGCCTTGCCGGCGGTTTCATCCGAGTACTTCGGCGAAACGGCCCGCGGGAACACCGCGGCCTTGGCCTTGCCAGCGGGCTTGGCCGGCGTGGTCGCGGCCGGGGTTGCCGCCGGAGCATCCGTCACAGCTGCCGCGGCATCGTTTTCCGAGGCGTCGTCATCGGCGCAGTTGGCCTTGCGGAAATCGTTCCACTTCTGGCCCTTCAGCGTGTTCGCTTTCTTGGCATCCTGATACTTGGCGCTGCATTCTTTCATGGTCAGGGCCGAGGCCGGCGCAGCGGCAAAGCTCGCAGCCAACAACGCTAAGGCGGTGGAGAACAGAAGCGTCTTCATGAGCAGTCTCCCTGGGGCGATGAGTCGAACTCGCCGAAGCGAGCTTAACCAACGATGCAAATCTCTGCCATCGCCGTGCGGCAACTTCTAGGCTAGTCAGCAGGTTCCATAATCTGACACCACAAAGGACGTCTTGATGAAGATCCCTGCTTACCTCGCCCTGCCCGTTCTGGCCTTCACTCTGGCTGCCTGCACGACGCTGGAGCAACGCGTCAGCGGCGCCGCGGTTGGTGCAGGCACCGGAGCGGTCGTCGCCGGCCCCATCGGGGCGGTAGTCGGCGGGGCAGCCGGCGCGGTCAGCGCTCCGGCGGTGGTTCGCACCACCCGCCGCGCGACGCGGTAATCCGGCTTTCTTGCGCGGCGGCGGAACCACGCCGCCGCTCCATCGTTTCGACCATGAAGCTTTCGAGCCCAGAAGCTTTCAAGCTCATGGAGTTGACGAATGGACAACGACAAGCGCCTGCCACCGGACGTGCCTTCCAGCAAGGATGAGACGCGGGAGGAGATCGACCGCGCGACCGGCGGCGTGGCGGCGCGCGCCGCTGACCTCGCCAATCGCACAGCGGAGACCGTCAAGGACGGTTATGGGCGGACCAAGCAGAAACTCGCCGACCTCGATCCGCGCGACACGTTGCGCGAAGCAGGCCGATACGCCCAGGAGACAGGCGAGGCCGCGGTCGAGACGGTCGAACGTCATCCGCTGGCAGCCTTCGCCATAGGCGCACTCAGCGTCGGCTTGATCGCCTGGGCGGTGACACCCCGCCGTTCGAGCTGGCAGCCGGACACCAGCGGCTGGAGCAGCACGCTGCGCGATTATGGCGATCAGGCGCTCCGCGCCGGACGTGATCTGATCGGCAGCGGCCGCGAGCAGGTCGATCGTAGTCGCAACTACGTTGCGCGCGGGCAGGATTATCTCGATGTCGGCCGCGATTATGCCCGTGAAGGCGGCCGCGCGCTGATGCGCCGCGGCGAACGCGAACCGCTGGCGGCCGTGGTCGGCGTAGGCCTTGCGCTCTACGTGATCAGCTCGCTTTTGAGCAGCAGTAGCGGCCAGACACAGCCTGCCCGCCGCCGAGCCAAGCGGTAAGGTTGATGATTGGGCTCAGCCCGTCCGGCGCGAGGCCTTCTCCGCCTGGCGCGCGGCCTGCTTCTCGGCATCGCCCGCCCGCACCACACTCCGGATCGTAAGCGGCGGCTTGCCCGACCTTTCAGCGATGACGCGATCCTGCTCCTGGATCGCTTCCAGCGCCGGGTCGTCGCCGTCGATCCCGCCCAGCAACTCGGTCGGAACGCGGCGATTGGAGCTGCGCGAGCCATCCTCGTAGAACACGTCGAACAGGACGTAGGCGGCGTCGAGCGGTTTCGATTTCTTGCGAGCCATGATCGATCCTGTCGGTTGGGCGATCCGTCTGGCTTCGACGCACAAGGCGGGCCGAGGGATCGCGGAGCCGCCCAGAGGCGGCAGAATGCTGTGAGCGCGAGGTAACTCCCTCGCGCCGACAAGGCAAGCCGCAACGGCACTCCTCGCTGTCGTAAGGCCTATTTCAGGCTGATCGTTTCGACGATCTCGGAGTCGAGCACGAGGTCATCGTTCGCTCCCATCAGCCAGAGGCGATCCGCGGTGAAGCGCAGGATCGGCCGGTCCCACCAGCGATCGATCAAGGCCGCGAGCGCTGCCGCCTCAGCAACGTCGAGATCATCGTTCAGGTTCCAGATGCCGACGACATAGAGATCGCTGGTCGCCCGCCCGAGTGCCCGTTGCATGAGGTGCAGGGCATTCTGCCCGTCGCGACGCTCCGGATAGAGCCTGAGATAAAGCCGTCCGCGATTGACGTTGCCGGAGAACAGGCCGCGCAGCTCCATCTCGACCGGACCAAGACGCGACAGGGCGTCCCGCGCGGCCGGGTCGATCGCCGGCGGCGTGCCGACCGAGAGCGAGCCACATACCGTCGCATGCAGCTTTGCCTGCCGCCGGGCTACGAGATCCCAGGCGATCGTGCTCGCAAACGGAGCGTCACGCAGCGCCTGTTCGAGTTCCCGGTAGGCGGGCGCCTCCTGCAAGCCGAGCGTCGGCACCACCAGCGAGTAGATCGGCGGGTGCCGGCCGTTCTCGTAGTGCGTTCCGTCTTTCCGCGCGATCGCCTTTGGGTGATGCGGATCGATCAGCGGCAGATGCGCCAGCCGGTAACCGTCGTCGAGCGTCATGCCGGCGCCGGCAACGAACGCCGTCCGGCTGCGGAGATAGGCGAGTTCGCCGTCGCCGATCAGCTCGGCTTGCGTCCTCATGGTCGTCACGCCTTCAGCATCCACTCATGCGCGGGATCGTTACGGAACTTCCAGACCCGCTTCGGCCCGGCCATGACGTTGAGATAATAGAGATCGTAGCCATGCGGCGCGCCGACGGGATGATAGCCCTTCGGCACCAGCACGACGTCGCCATCCTCGAAGGCCATGGTTTCGTCGAGCGAGCGGTCGTCGGTATAGACGCGCTGGAAGCCGAAGCCCTGCGGTGGGCTCAGCCGGTGATAATAGGTCTCCTCCAGCAGCGATTCCGCCGGCAGGCGATCCTGATCGTGCTTGTGCGGCGGATAGCTCGACCAGCAGCCCGAGGGCGTGATCACCTCGACGACGAGAAGGCCATCGGCGGCCTCTGTCTCGGGCAGGATATTGCGGACATGGCGGGTGTTGCTGCCCTCCCCGCGCGTCAGGGCGCCGACATCGGCCGGGCCGATGACGCGCGCCGGCCGCGCGCCCTGCTTACCCGGCGCCGAGCAGATCGCGAGCTCGCACGGCCCCTGCGCCGTGATGTTCCAACTTGAGCCCGCCGGCACATAGAGCGACCAGGGATCGGGCGCGAAAGGCGATGCCCGCCCGCCGATCACGCCGAAATCCTGACCGCCGGCGCTGGCGGCGACCTTGCCCGAGAGCAGGACCAGGCAATGCTCCCTGTCCCCGGTCTCGCGCGACAGGCTCTGCCCGGCCGCCAGCTTGTGCACGGCGAAGCCGACATGCTCCCAGCCGGCCGTTTCAGGCGTGACCTCGTGGACGCGCCCCTCGGCATCGGGCGCCTGCGGCTTGACCAGTAGCTTCGACATGATTTCTGCCCAGGCTCAGGCGAGCCCGGCCTCCTTCAGGCTCTGCTTGAGATGGGCGACACCCTTCTTGGCATAGGTCAGCGGATGAGCCTTCTCGGGGTCCTGCTCGGCCTCGACCACGACCCAGCCGGAATAGCCCGGCAGCGCCTTGAACACCGCGGGATAATCAACCATGCCGTCGCCTGGCACAGTGTAGACGCCGAGTTCGGAGCCCTTGCCGAGGATGGCGTCGAGGAAGCTCCAGTCTTCCCGCCGCGCCTGCTCCATCATCGCCTTGCGTACATCCTTGGCATGGAAGTGGCTGATGCGGGTGCGATAGCGCTCGGCGAGTTTGACCGGGTCGGCCCCGCCCCAGGTCGCATGGCCGGTGTCGAGCAGGAGATGCACGGCCTCACCCGTCGCGGCCATGAAGGCGTCGATATCGGCCTCGCTCTCGACGATCGTGCCCATATGGTGGTGGTAGACCAGCCTGACGCCCTCGGCGAGCGTCTGCTCCGCCACCTGGGTGATGCGCCGGCCGAACTCGGCCCAATCCTCATCAGCCATCACCGGCCGCTGCGACAAGGGTTTGCTGCGGTCACCATGGATCGCGTTCGAAGTCTCGGCGAAGACCAGCACAGTCGAGCCCATCGCCTTGAGCAGGTCGAGATGAGGCCGGAGGCTTCGCAGCTCTGCATCCGCATCGCGCTTCAGCAGTTCGGCCGAATACCAGCCGGAGATGCAGGCCATGCCGAAGGGATCGAGCGCCGCCTTCAACGCCTTGGGCTCGCGCGGGAACTTGTGGCCGAGCTCCATGCCGACGAAGCCGGCTTCGCGGGCTTCGGCCAGGCAGGTTTCGAGCGGCGTCGCTCCGCCGATGTCCTGGAGATCGTCATTCGACCAGCCGATGGGGTTGGCGCCGATACGGATAGGCATGTCATCCTCGTCAGTCAGTTGTCGCGCTTGGCCAGCGCATCGTCATAGCGTTTGCGCGCACCCTTGACCTCATCGCGCACCGAAACCTCGGGAACCGCGACATCCCACCAATGCCCGCCGGCATCGGTCGAGATCAGCGGGTCGGTATCGATGACGATGACGCTGGTGCGATCATGGCTACGCGCCTCGGCGAGCGCAGTCTCCAGCTCGGCCAGACCAGCGACCTTGCGTGCGATCGCCCCCATCGAGCCGGCATGCGCCGCGAAATCGATCTCCGGCAGCGTCTCGTGCCGAGTGTCGCGCAGGAGGTTGTTGAAGGAGGCGCCGCCGGTCGCATTCTGCAGCCGGTTGATGCAGCCGAAGCCGCGATTGTCGAGCACGACGATGGTGAGCTTGACCCCGAGCATCACCGAGGTCGCGATCTCCGAGTTCATCATCAGATAGGAGCCGTCGCCGACCATGACGAAGACCTCGCGAGCGGGATCGGCGAGCTTGGCCCCGAGGCCGCCGGCGATCTCGTAGCCCATGCAGGAATAGCCGTATTCCATATGGTAGCCGCCGGGAGCGCCCGGCTGCCAGAGCTTATGCAACTCGCCTGGCAGGCCGCCGGCGGCGCAAAGCACGACATCGCTCGTCCGGCTCTGGCGCTGCACCGCGCCGACCACCTGCGCATCGCTCGGCAGCGCCTGGTTGCTCGCAGCCGTATAACGCGCAGCAGTGGCGAGCCAGGCGTCGCGGGAGGCCTGCGCCTGCGCCGTCCAGCCGGCCAACGCTTTCCAACCCGCGAGTGCAGCTTCAAGTTCGGCGAGGCCGGCCTTGGCATCTGCGACGAGCGGCTGGGCGCCATGCTTGCCGGCGTCGAAGGCTTGCGTATTGAGCCCAATGATCCGGCAATTCGGATCGGCGAAGAGCGCGCGCGAGCCGGTGGTGAAATCCTGCAGGCGCGTGCCGACCGCGAGCACGACATCGGCATTCTTCGCGGCATCATTGGCGGCACCGGTGCCGGTGACACCGATCGCGCCGAGATTGAGCGGATGGTCGTGCGGCAGAGCACTCTTACCGGCCTGCGTCTCGGCGCTCGGGATGCCGTGCGCCAGGCAGAAACGGGCGAGTTCGCCCTCGGCCTCGCTGTAGAGCGTGCCGCCGCCCGCCACGGCCAGCGGCCGCTTTGCCGCCTTCAGCAGCGCGACCGCCTGCGCCAATTCCTGTTCGTCCGGACGCACCCGGCGCGGCTGCCAGATCCGCTCGGCGAAGAAGCTCTCCGGGTAGTCATGGGCTTCCGTCTGCACATCCTGGCAGAGCGCCAGCGTCACCGGTCCGCAGTCCGACGGATCGGTCAGAACCTGCATCGCCCGCTCGAAGGCAGGGATGAGCTGCTCCGGCCGGGTGATCCGATCGAAATAGCGCGAGACCGGCTTGAAGCAGTCATTGGCGGAGATAGTGCCGTCGCCGAAATCCTCGATCTGCTGCAACACCGGGTCGGGACGGCGGCCGGCGAAGACATCGCCGGGCAGCAGAAGCAATGGCAGGCGATTGACATGAGCGACTGCGGCAGCCGTCACCATATTGGTCGCACCGGGCCCTATCGAGCTCGTCACCGCCATCATCCGGCGTCGGCGCGAAGCCTTGGCGAAGGCGATCGCCGCATGCGCCATCGCCTGCTCGTTATGGGCGCGCAGTGTCGGCAGGATATCGCGCGCGCCGTAGAGCGCCTCGCCGAGGCCGGCGACATTGCCATGGCCGAAGATCGCCCAGACGCCGGCGAAGAGCGGCAGTGTCCGACCGCCGACGACCGTCTTCTGCGCCGCCATCGCCGCCACCAGCGCCTGCGCCATGGTGAGCCTGACCGTACTCATGACTTATCTCCTCAGCGCGCTTGCCAGGCTTCGACCAGCCGGCCGAAGCGCTCGGCCATCATCGCAACCGCGGCCTCGTCGTCGAGCGTGCCGGCGAGCCAGCCGCGCGCGGCCTCGCCGAAGATGCTGCGCCCCACTGCGAAACCCTTCACCGTCTTCGCGGTCTGCGCCAACCTGAAGGCCTGTTCCAGCTCCGGCAGTGGCGCATCGAGCCCGAGCAGCACGACGCCACGGCAATAGGGATCGTTCTCGGCGATCGCGGCATCGACCGCCGCCCAGGCCGCCGTTGTCGGCTGCCCCTCGAGCTTCCACCAGTCCGGCTTGATGCCAATCGCGTAGAGCCGGTGCATCACGCTTGCCATGGTGTCGTCACTGAGCGGCCCGTTCTTCGAGCAGATGATCTCGACCAGGAGCTCGCGGCCCACCTGTCGGCAGGCGAGTGCCACCCGCTTCAGGGTCGCCTCCTGCTCGGCCTTCAGCGCCGCGTCGTCGTCCGGATGATAGAAGGCCAGCACCTTGACGACATGGTCGACCGGCCACTCGTTCAGCACCGCGCCGAGCGAGCCATCGGCATCTGTTTCGAGGCGCAGCGGCCGCGAGCCTGGCACCTCCAGCGGCCGCGCGATCCAGAAGCCGTGATCGCCGGCGCGGAACAGCGCCTCGCGGCCATGGCGCCCGTCGAGCAGCATGCCGAAGCCCTCGGCACCCTTGGCAATCCTCGCCGCGGCGTCGACGGCGAGCCGCTTGAAGACCGCGATGCGTTCGCGCGGCACGCCTGCCTCGTCGGCCATCGCCTCGATCTGGGAGCGATGGTCGATGGCGAGCGCCATCAGCGTCTGCGCTTGCGGCCGGCGCGTCGTCGCCCAATGGACGTGGTTGATCGCGATGTCATGGCGCAGCGCCCGGTGCGGCGAGCCGTTCTTCAGGAAGAACTGCAACTCGGCGAAGGTCGGGCTCTCCGGCGAGCAGAGCAGGCGCGACACCGCGAAGGCGCCGCAGGCATTGGCCCAGCTGCAGCAGGTCTCGATCGGCTCGTCGCGCAGATAGCCGCGCAGGAAGCCGGACATGAAGGCGTCGCCGGCGCCTAAGACATTGTAGACCTCGACCGGAAACCCCGGCCCCTTGATCCCGTCCTCGATCGAGGCCGGAATGACGCCTGGGAAGACGACGCAGCCCATCGGCCCGCGCTTGCAGACGATCGTCGCCTTGCTCAGCGCGCGGATATCGCGGATCGCGGCGAGCGTGTCCTCGGAGCCGCCGGCGGCGTGCAGCTCCTCCTCGGTGCCGACGATCAGGTCGCAGTCCGGCAGGATCGCCTGGAGGTGCTCGGTCACCGTGTCGGAGCGGATGTAACGCTCCTCGCCGGCGGCGTGACCGGCGAGCCCCCAGAGATTGGGACGGTAGTCGACATCGAACACGACCTTGCGGCCATGCCTGCGGGCGATTGCGATCGCCTTGCGCTGCGCCTTGGCGGCATTGGGGATCGCGAAATGCGTGCCGGTGACCACGACCGCCCTGGCGGAGGCGATGAAGGCCTCGTCGATCTCGCTCTCGTCGAGCGCGGCGTCGGCGCAATCGGTGCGGTAGAAGATCAGCGGAAACGTCTTCTCGTCGCGCACGCCGAGGATGACCAGCGAGGTCAGGCGCTTGGGATCGACGACCACGCCTTTCGTCTCGACACCCTCGCGCTGCAACTGCTCCAGGATGAAGCGGCCCATCTGCTCGTCGCCGACGCGGGTGATCACCGCGGATTTGAGGCCGAGCCGGGCCGTGCCGATCGCGATATTGGTGGGGCAGCCGCCGACCGCCTTGGAGAAGGAGGCCATGTCCTCGAGCCGGCCGCCGATCTGCTGGCCGTAGAGGTCGACCGAGGAACGGCCGATCGAGATCAGGTCGAGCACGGGTTCAGGCATCGGGGCGGGCTTTCTCGGCGGTGCCGACGGCGAGCGTCATGGCGAGCACGAAGGTGGCGGACATCGAGCGGAAGGCGCCGTAATCGGCTTCCTCGACCTCGAGACATAAGGAGCAGTGCTGGGCGAGTGGGCTGAGCGCACTGTCAGTGATCGCGATCACCGGAATGCCCTTGTCGTGGGCGGCGGCCGCAATCGCAACGGTTCCCGGCGTATAGGGCGCGCAGCTAACCGAGACGACGACATCGCCCTCTCGCGCGATCGCCGCCTGCTCGGGCCCGAGCGAGGCAATATTGTCGATGAGCACCGCCCTTATGCCGAGCTTGCCGAAGGCATAGGCGAGATAGGACACCACTGGGAACATCCGGCGCGCGCCGACCAGGATGATCGTCTCCGCCCCGGCGAGCAGGTCCGTCGCCCTGTCGACGTCGCGGTGCCGGATCGTGGATTGCAGCCGAGACAGCGAGCTGCGGCTGGCCTCGGCAAAGCCGTCGAGCAGCACCTGAGCCATGTTGGGCCCGGCCGCGCCCTCTTCGCGCAGCGCTACCAACCGCTCGCGATAATCAGGGAATTGCTGGCGCAGCCGCGAGCGGAAGAGCTGCTGCAATTCGCTGAAGCCGGAATAGTCGAGCGCCTGGGCGAAACGCACCAGTGTCGAAGCCTGCACGCCAGCCTGCTGCGCCACTTGCGCGGCGGTGCTCAGCGCCATGTCGTCGGGGTTGGCGAGCGCGTAATCGGCGACCTGCCGCAACCGTTTCGGCAGGCTCGGCCCGCGCTCGCGCAGCAGCGCGACGAAGCCGTCGAAATCGTCCCGTGGCGGGTCCTGCTGCAGTGGCGACGACATGGGAAACAGGGCTCTCGCGGCCTTGACTTGTGCCGGGAGAGAATGGAATGTTTGTTCCATTAGTCAAGCGCAATAAAAATAATGTGCCATTGTGACAGTGACACACCCAGGGAGATCAGAGGTGCCCCAGCCAACCGACTTCCGCCGAGAGCTCGACGGCAAGGTCGCCGTCGTCACCGGCGGCAGCCAGGGCCTGGGCGAGGCCATCGCCCGGGAATTCGCTGCACGCGGCGCTGCCGGCCTTGTCCTCACCGGTCGCAACCGCGAGCGCGGCGAAGCCGTCGCAGCGAGCCTGAAAGCCGACGGTTGCAACGCGATCTTCCACGCTGCCGATCTCGCCGATCTCGATGCCGTCCGCGGAATCGTCCCGGCCGCGGAGCAAGCTTTCGGCCGGCTCGACATCCTCGTCAATGCCGCCGGCGACACCGATCGCGGCACGATCTTCGACACCCGCCCCGAGCTCTACGAGCGCATCATGGCGGTCAACCTGACCGCCCCCTTCTTCCTGATCCAGGATGCGGCCAATCTGATGCGGCGCGAGAAGATCGAAGGCAGCATCGTCAACATCCAGTCGATGTCGGCCCATGGCGGCCAGCCCTTCCTCGCCGCCTACAGCGTCTCGAAGGGCGCGCTGGCGACGCTGACCCGCAATGCCGCCTATGGGCTCCTCGCCGATCGCATCCGCGTCAACGGCCTCAACATCGGCTGGATGGCGACGCCCGGCGAGGACGCGATCATGCGCCTGCGCCATGGCGCGCAGGATGGCTGGCTCGAGGAGGCGCAGGCCGGCAGGCCGTTCGGCCGCCTGATCGATCCGCGCGAGGTCGCCAAGGCCGTCGCCTATCTGGCGTCATCCGAATCGGGGCTGATGACCGGCGCCAACATCGATTTCGACCAGACCATTCTCGGCGCGCACGACTAAAGCGAAAGCACTCTCGAACCGCAGGACTACGGACGTGATGAGATTTGGATTGCTGGGCGCCGGCCGGATCGGGCGCATTCATGGGCTCAATGTCGCGGCGCGCTCCGATGCGCAGCTGGTCGCGCTTTCCGACGCTTCTGCGGACGCCGCTGCCTCGCTCGCCCGGGCTTCCGGCGCCAAGGTCGCGACGACCGACGCAATCCTCGCCGACAGCGGCATCGACGCCGTGGTGATCTGCACCCCGACCGATACCCATGCCGACCTGATCGAGGCTGCCGTCTCCGCTGGCAAGGCGGTGTTCTGCGAGAAGCCGGTCGATCTCGATGCCGGCCGCATCCGCCGCTGCCTCGCAGTGGTCGCGAAGTCCGGCAAGCCATTGATGATCGGCTTCAACCGCCGCTTCGACCCGAACTTCGCCGCGCTGGAGGGCCGCCTGCGCGCGGGCGAGGCCGGCGCCATCGAGATCGTCAGCGTGATCTCGCGCGACCCCGGCCCGCCTCCGGTCGAGTATGTGAAGCGCTCGGGCGGGCTCTTCCGCGACATGATGATCCATGATTTCGACATGGCCCGCTTCCTCCTCGCCGAGGAGCCGGTCGAGGTCTTTGCGCTCGGCTCGGCGCTGGTCGATCCGGCGATCGGCCAGGCCGGCGACGTCGACACCGCCGCCGTGCTGATGCGTACCGCAAGTGGCCGCATCGCCCAGATCTCGAACTCACGCCGCGCCACCTATGGCTATGACCAGCGCATCGAGGTGCACGGCTCCAAGGGCATGCTGCGCGCCGGCAACATCCACGAGACCACGGTCGAGATCGCGACCGGCGCCGGCTTCCGAGCCGATCCGGTGCAGAACTTCTTCCTGGAGCGCTACGCCGCCGCCTATCGCGCCGAGCTCGACGCCTTCATCACCGCCTGCCGCGACAAGCGCGCGCCCTCTCCCTCCGGGTTCGACGGCTTGAAGGCGCAGATCCTGGCCGATGCCGCGACGGAATCGCGCCGGACCGGCAAGCCGGTCTCCGTCTCGCTCGAGGCTCTCTGATGACGCCGGCCGAACTCGAACTGCGCGAATATGCCGTGCTCGGCCTTGTGGCGGAGGCGAGCCATCTCGCGCTCGGTTATTTCGGGCGCAGTGACTCCCTGAACATCACGATGAAGGGGGCCCAGGATTGGCTCACCGCCGCCGACGGCGCCGTGGAGAGTTTTCTGCGTGAACGGCTCAGGCGACTTTTCCCCTCCGACGGAGTGATCGGCGAGGAAGGCGGCGGCGAGGCGGCCGACGCGGTCTGGATCATCGATCCGATCGACGGCACCGCCAATTTCGCCCATGGCGATCGCAACTGGTGCATCTCGATCGGCCTCGTCCTCGCCGGGCGCCCCGAGATCGGCGTCATCGCAGCGCCCGCGCTCGGCGAGGTCTACCGCGCCCGGCGCGGCGGCGGGGCGAGCTTGAACGGCCGACCCATCCGGGTCTCGGGCACGAGGGATATCGGGCACGCCAGTCTTGAATTCGGCTGGTCGAAGCGCAGGCCTCTCGACAGCTATATCGAGATGGTCAAGCGCGGCTTCGAAGCCGGCGCGGCAGTCAAGCGCCCCGGCGCCGGTGCGCTTGGGCTCTGCCATGTCGCCTGCGGGCGGACCGATGCCTATGCGGAGCTGCATATCAATTCCTGGGACGTCGCCGCCGGCCTGGTGATCGCCGCCGAGGCCGGCGCCCACGTCAACGACTTCTTCGAGGGCGATGCGATCGCGGCCGGCAATCCGGTCCTGTGCTGCACGCCGGAGCTGCAAGGTGAGTTGGAGCGCATCACTGGAATAGTAAGCCGGCACACGGATCGTTGATCTTTTCGAGCAAACGGTCACTATTGGCCCAATAAGAACAAGTCAGAACCAGATATCGGGAGGAAGACATGCTGTCATTGAACCGGCTTCGCGCCGGACTACTCGCGGTTGCAGCCACTGGGGCTGCTTTCGCCGCCGCTCCGGCCCAGGCCCAGGGCTCACTCGTCATGTATTGCGGTGTGCAGGAGGAATGGTGCCGCGCCATGAGCGGCGCCTTCGAGAAGGAAACCGGCATCAAGGTCGCGATGACCCGCAAATCGGCCGGCGAGATCTATGCCCAGCTCAAGGCGGAATCGTCGAATCCGCGCGGCGACATCTGGTGGGGCGGTACCGGCGACCCGCATCTTCAGGCGGCCGAGGAAGGTCTGACGCAAGAATACGAGTCGCCGGCCAACAAGGACATGCACGACTGGGCGCTGGCGCAATGGAACGCCGCCAAGAAGCGCTCGATGGGCATTTATGCCGGTGCGCTCGGCTTCGGCTACAACACCCAGCAGATCAAGGCCAAGGGTCTCAACGAGCCGAAATGCTGGGCCGACCTGCTCGATCCCAAGCTGAAGGACGACGTCCAGGTCGCCGACCCGAACTCGTCGGGCACCGCCTACAACCTGCTCGCCACGGTCGTGCAGCTGATGGGCGAGGACAAGGGCTTCGACTATCTGCGCGCCCTGCATAAGAACGTCAGCCAGTACACCAAGTCGGGCGCCGCCCCGGCCAAGGCCGCGAGCCTCGGCGAGACCGCCGTCGGCATCGTCTTCATCCACGACGCCGTGGTCTTCGCGGTGCAGGGCGACCCGATCAAGGCCGTCGCGCCTTGCGAGGGTACCGGCTACGAGATCGGCTCGATGTCGATCGTCAAGGGCGCGCGCAATCTCGACAACGCCAAGAAATTCTACGACTGGGCGCTGACCCCGGCGGCGCAGGCTCTGGCAGCGCCAGCCAAGTCCTATCAGGTGCCGTCGAACAAGAACGCGCCGGTGCCGGCCCAGGCGCCGAAGATGTCCGAGATGAAGCTGATCAACTACGACTTCGTCAAATACGGCTCGTCGGCCGAGCGCGTCCGCCTGCTGACCAAGTGGGACAAGGAGATCAAGGCACTCCCGAAGTGAGCGCACGCTGATCGCAGATAGCTGACACGAAAAGGCGAGAGACGATGCGCTCTGCGACAAGGCTTGCGTTGCTGGCCGGCTGGCTCGGCTATGTGCTCATCCCCTGGTATCTGCCGGAGGGGATGAGCCTCGCCGGCTACCCGTTCGGCAAGGGCGGCACGGCGCTCGCGCTCGTGCTCTCAGGGACGACGCCCTGGCTCGCGCCAATCGGCATCGCCCTCGTTTTCGCCAGCCTGCTCAGCGCCCGCCAGGAGAATGCGGCGACCGGCAAGCTCCTGGCCTGGATCGGCCTCGCAGGTCTCGTCGTCTTCTTCGCCCAGGGCTTTTCCATCACGCTGAAAGACCAGGGCATGCCGGCGCTGGCCGCCCTTCTGGGAGGCGCCGGCGCCGCTCAGCCCGGCATGGGCTTCGGCGCGCTGGTGACGCTGGTCTCGCTGCTGCTGCTGCTCTGCCACGGCCTGGCCTATCGCGGCGTATGCCGTGGCGACCTCTTCACGACGTCCTCGATCGGCATCGTCGTCATGCTGATCGCGCTCTTCATCTTCCTGCCGGTCTCGACGATCCTGCGCAGCGCACTGGTCGATTCCAGCGGCGCGCTCGTGCTGGGCGAGTTCGTCGAGCGCTTCTTCAGCCGGACGATCTGGGGGCTGGGCTGCCTCACTGCTAACACCAATTGCGGCGTCGCCTGGAACACGCTGATCCTGGCGGTGCTGACCGGCGTCATCACCACCCTGCTCGGCCTCGCCTGCGCTCTCCTGATCCTGCGCACCGGCATGCCGGGCAAGCGCGCCATGCGCTTGCTGACGGTGCTGCCGATCATCACGCCGCCCTTCGTCATCGGCCTGGCGCTGATCCTGCTCTTCGGCCGCTCCGGACTGTTCTCGACACTGCTGTTCGACTGGTTCGGCGTACCGCGCTCGCGCTGGATCTACGGCCTGCCGGGCGTGCTGCTCGCCCAGGTGCTGGCCTTCGCGCCGATCGCCTTCCTCGTGCTGATCGGCGTCGTGCAAGGCATCGCGCCGAGCCTGGAGGAAGCCTCGCAGACGCTAGGCGCCAAGCGCTGGACGACCTTCCGGACCGTGACCTGGCCGCTGCTGCGCCCCGGCCTCGCCAATGCCTTCCTACTCGGCTTCGTCGAGAGCATGGCCGATTTCGGCAACCCGCTGGTGCTCGGCGGCAATTTCGAGGTGCTCTCGACCAAGATCTTCTTCGCCGTCGTCGGCGCGGCGCATAATCAGGGTCAGGCGGCGGTGCTCGCCGTCGTCCTGCTCGGCTTCACGCTCGCTGCCTTCTGGGCCCAGCAATACTGGCTCGGCAGCAAGTCCTATACGACCGTCACCGGCAAGGGCGATTCCGGCCTACCGACGCCGCTGCCGCGCCGGATCACCTGGATCTCCGCTCTCGTCATCGGCCCGTGGATCGCACTGACCGCTGTCATCTACGTCGTCATCCTGATGGGCGGCTTCGTCAAGACGATGGGGCGCGACCATACGCCGACGCTGCAGCACTACATCACCGGCTTCTCGATCGATTTCAGCCGCGGCCTCTATTTCGACGGCTCGGCCTGGCCGTCCTTCTTCACCACGCTGAAGCTCGCGGCGATCTCGGCACCGCTGACCGCGACCATCGGCCTGCTCACCGCCTACCTGCTGACGCGCCAGCGCTTCGCCGGGCGCGGCGCGCTCGAATTCGCGACCATGCTGAGCTTCGCCATTCCCGGCACCGTCCTCGGCGTCGCCTATATCCTCGCCTTCAACGTGCCGCCGGTCGAGATCACCGGCACCGGGTTGATCCTGATCATCGCCTTCGTCTTCCGCAACATGCCGGTCGGCGTCCGCTCCGGCATCGCCGGCCTGTCGCAGATCGACAGGAGTCTCGACGAGGCCTCGGCCACGCTCTCGGCCCGCAGCTTCACCACGCTCTGGCGTGTCGTGCTGCCATTGCTGCGCCCCGCTCTCGTCGCCGCGCTGGTCTACAGTTTCGTGCGCAGCATGACGACGGTCAGCGCCGTGATCTTCCTCGTCTCGGCCGAGTACAACCTCGCCACCGCCTATATCGTCGGCCGGGTCGAAGCCGGCGAGTTCGGCCTCGCCATCGCCTATTCCTCGGTGCTGATCGTCGTGATGGCGATCGGCATCAGCCTGATCCAGCTCGGCGTCGGCGAGCGCAAGCTCGGCCGGCGCGGCACCACGCCCGCCCTCGCCTCCTCCGCCGCCGAGCCGATCAAACAAGGATAAGCGCTTCCCATGCCCAAGGCCGGCCCCGCTTCCGTCGAGTTCCGCAATGTCAGCATGCGCTATGGCGCGGTGACAGCGGTCGACAATGTCAGCTTCACGGTCGAGGCCGGCAAGCTGGTGACGCTGCTCGGCCCCTCCGGCTGCGGCAAGACCACGACGCTACGGATGATCGCCGGGCTCGAGATCGCCAGCGAGGGCGAGATCCTGATCGGCGGCAAGAATGTCACGCGGCTGTCCGCCGCCGACCGCGACGTCAGCATGGTCTTCCAGTCCTATGCGCTCTTTCCGCATATGAACGTGCTCGACAACGCCGCCTATGGTCCGACCGTGAAGGGCCTGCCCAAGGCCAGGGCGCAGGAGATGGCACTGGAGAAGCTGGCGCTCGTCGGCCTCAAGGGCTTCGAGAAGCGCTTCCCCTCCGAACTGTCAGGCGGCCAGCAGCAACGCGTCGCGGTCGCCCGCGCCCTCGTGCTGGAGCCGCAGGTCCTGCTCTTCGACGAACCGCTCTCCAATCTCGACGCCAAATTACGCCGGCGCGTGCGCGAGGAGATCCGCGAGCTGCAGCAGACGCTCAACCTCACCGTCGCCTATGTCACGCATGACCAGGAGGAGGCGCTCGCCGTCTCCGACCGCATCATCGTGATGTCGAATTCCCGCATCGCCCAGGAAGGCACGCCGCGCCAGCTCTACGAGGAGCCCGCTGACGCCTTCGTCGCCGACTTCATCGGCGATGCCAACATGGTCGACGTCACCGTGAAATCGGTCGCCGACGGGCGGGCCGTGGTCGCGATCGGGCCGGCGAGCGTCTCGTTGGCGTCGCGCGGCCTGGAGCCAGGGCCAGCCAAGGCGGCGATCCGGCCGCAGAGCCTCCTGGTCTCGCGCCATGAGAGCCAGAGCGCCCTGCCCGGCAATGTCCGCAAATGCGCCTATCTCGGCGACCATCTCGACCTGATGATCGAAACCGCCGTCGGCGAGCTCTTCGTCATCAGCCACGATGTCGACGATATGTTGGCGCCGGGCACGCCAGTCTGGCTCTCCTTCGCCAGTTCGGGCGTGATCCTGGTTCCCTGAGCGCTTGGGCTCGCTCGCCGGCGAGCAAGGTACCAAACCTCCCTGAATGAAGCCGGTCTGCCCCGGTGATGCCTCTGCCGCGCCCACGCGCGGGCGCTTCCGCACGCTGTGGCCGCTCTGCCCGCCATCGCAGCCGTTTGCGCGGCCATGCGCATGATTCGATCTGCGAGCGCCGCCCTTCGCGACACAAACCGTCTTGACTCATTATCGGCTCACAGTATTGTTCCTTTAATTGCAACTTAAGTTCCATTTTTTGGAACTTCTTTTGGAAGCAACCGGATGTCCATCCTGACGGCAGCCGCAGACGTGCTTCGTTGCTTCTCCAGCACGCGTCACGACGTGACCGTGACCGACCTCGTGACCCTGCTCGGCATGCCCAAGAGCAACGCCTCGCGCCTGCTGCGGGCGATGCGCGACGAGGGGCTTCTGGAGACCGTCGGCGACAGCAAGCGCTACCGCCCGTCGCTGCTGCTCGCCCAGGTCGGCCAGCTCTATCGTTTCGCCGCCTCGCTGATCGACCGCGCCGACGCCGTGGTCGGGCGCGTTTCCGATACGATCGGCCATACCGGCTATATCAGCGTACGCCGTGGCACCGAGATCATCGGCGTCACCGCCCATCCCGGCAGGCACGCGCTTCGGGTCGTTACCTCGATCGGCGACCGCATCCCGGCCTTCGCCTCCAGCACCGGCCGCGCCTTGCTCGCAAGGCTGTCCGACGACGAGGTCCGCGCGCTCTATCCGGACGGGTTCACCGCTCCGTCGCAGACCGCGCCGCGCGACATGGACGAGCTACTGTCACGTCTAGCCGAGACTCGCCGCGCCGGCTTCGCCGAATCCCATGACGAGGCGGTGCGCGGCGTGCGCGCCATCTCGGTCGGCCTCGGCGACCCCGCCACCGGCGACGAGGTCGCGCTCTGCATCTCCTTCCCGGCCGCGACGGTCGAGCCGGGCGAACGCCTCGCCATCATCAAGTCCCTGGCTGAGGGCGCCGCCGAGATCGCGGCGCTGACCCGGGACAAGCGCTTCTTCCCCTTGAACCTCTCAAACGCGGAGACTGCTCCATGAGCAATCGCTGGCGCATCGGCTTCGACATCGGCGGCACCTTCACCGACTTCATCCTCTATGACGGTGAGGCGCGCTCGGTCCTCCTGCACAAGCGCCTGACGACGCCGCACGACCCGTCCGAGGCGGCGCTGATCGGCCTCGGCGAACTCGTCGAGATGGCCGGGATCACGCTCGCCGATGTCGGCGACATCGTCCACGGCACGACGCTGGTCACCAATGCCGTGATCGAACGCAAGGGTTCCAAGCTCGGCCTGATCACCACTAGGGGCTTCCGCGACATCCTCGAAATGGGGACCGAGCAGCGCTACGATATCTACGATCTGTTCCTCACCTTCCCCGAGCCGCTGGTCTCGCGCGAACACCGCCTCGAAGTGCCCGAGCGCATGGACCGCGACGGCAAGGTCGTCACCGCGCTCGATGCCGACGCCGTGCGCAAAGCCGCCCGCGAGCTCGCCGCCGCCGGCTGCGAGGCGATCGCGATCTGCTTCCTCAACAGCTACCGCAACCCGGCGCATGAGCAGGAAGCCGGACGTATCGTGCGCGAGGCCTGCCCGGAGCTCACCGTCTCGCTGTCGAGCGAGGTCGTCGCCGAGATCTGGGAATACCAGCGCTTCGTCACCACCGCCGCCAACGCCTATGTCCAGCCGCTGATGCGGCGCTATCTCGAGCGGCTGGAGCGCGAGCTCGCCGCCCGCTCCTTCCGTGGCGCGCTGCGATTGATGCATTCGGCCGGCGGCCTGGTCTCGCCCGAGACGGCGCGCACCTTCCCGATTCGCCTGCTCGAAAGCGGCCCGGCCGGTGGCGGCCTCGCGACCGCCTTGTTCGGCGAGCTCGCCGGCCACAAGGACGTGATCTCCTTCGACATGGGCGGCACCACCGCCAAGGCCTGCATGATCGAGGATGGCCGCGCCGAGATCGCGCCGATGCTGGAGGCTGGCCGCGTCAACCGCTTCGCCAAGGGCTCCGGCCTACCGATCAAGGCGCCGGTGATCGACATGATCGAGATCGGCGCCGGCGGCGGCTCGATCGCGGCGATCGACGAGGTCGGCCTGCTCAAGGTCGGCCCGCATTCGGCCGGCTCCGATCCCGGCCCGGCCTGCTACGGCATGGGCGGCACGAAGCCGACCGTCACCGACGCCAATCTCGTGCTCGGCTACTATGACCCCGGCTTCTTCCTCGGCGGGCGCATGGCGCTCGATCTCGACGCGGCGCGCAAGGCCGTCTCGACCGTCGCCGAGCCGCTCGGCCTCTCCATCGAGGAAGCGGCCTGGGGCATCCACAAGGTCGTGGTCGAGAGCATGGGCGCCGCCGCCCGCGTCCATCTCGTCGAAAAGGGCAAGGACCCCCGCCATTACGCCATGGTCGGCTTCGGCGGCGCCGGCCCGGCCCATGCCGTCGACGTCGCCCGCGTGCTCGGCGTGAAGCAGGTCATCATCCCGCCGGCTTCCGGCGCGGCCTCGGCGCTCGGCTTCCTCGCCGCGCCGCTCTCCTTCGACCAGGTGCGCTCCCTGCCCGTCGAGTTCTCGGAAGGCTTCGACGCCGCTGCCGTCAACCGCGTGCTGACCGAGCTCGAGCAAGAAGGCCGCAAGCATTTGGTCGAGGCCGGCGTGAAGCCCGGCGACGTCACGGTCGAGCGTTCGGCCGATATGCGCCTCGTCGGCCAGATGCACGACATTTCCGTGCCGCTGCCGTCGGGCGCGATTGATGCGTCCAGCCTGGAAGCGATCCGCGCCGCCTTCAGCAAGACCTATTCGGCCCGCTACACCTCGGTCTATGAGGGTGCGCGGCTGGAGGCGATCAACTTCCGCGTCCGCTGCGCAGGCCCGGTGCCGATGCTCTCGCTCTCCGGCGCGGCCGGTGGCGGCGACGCCATGGCCAAGCTCAAGGGCAGCCGCCGCGCCTGGTTCGAGGGCGGCTGGAGCGATGCTTCCGTCTATGACCGCTATGCCCTGCGTTCGGGCGACACGATCAGCGGCCCGGCCATCATCGAGGAGCGCGAGGCGACCACGATCGTCCCGCCGGGCGACAACGTTACCATCGACGATGTTCTGAACCTGATCATCCATGTCGGCCAGGCCAATGCGGTCGAGACCACGATCACGGCCGACATGCCGCTCGCGGAAGCCGCACGGCGGATCGAGGCCGATCCGATCTCGCTCGAGATCATGTGGAGCCGGATGATCAACGTCGTCGAGGAGATGTGGCTGACCGTCTGCCGCACCGCCTTCTCGCTGGTGATCTCGGAGGCGCAGGATTTCGCCTGCGAACTGCTCGATCCCGAAGGCGAGACGCTGGCGCATTCGCCCCGCGCCATGCCGGTCTTCAACCTGACGCTGCCGCGTGCGGTCAAGGCGCTGCTGGAGCGCTACCCAGCGGAGACGCTGAAGCCCGGTGACGTTCTGATCACCAACGATCCCTGGCTCTGCGCCGGTCACCTCTTCGACATCGCGATCGTCACCCCGGTCTTCCTCGGCAATCGCGTCGTCGGCCTGATGGGCACGGTCGGCCATGTCTCCGATATCGGCGGCACCAAGGACAGCCTGCGCGCTCGCGAGATCTACGAGGAAGGTTTCCAGATCCCGCCGATGAAGCTCTACGAAGCCGGCAAGATCAACGAGACGCTGGTCCGCCTGCTCGCCGAGAACGTCCGCAACTCCGAGCAGGTGCTCGGCGACCTGCACTCCTTCGTCGCGGCGAATGCGATCGGCGCCGAGCGGCTGCAGTCCTTCCTCAACGATTACGGCATGCAGGACCTCAGGGCGCTCGCCCATGTCGTGCAAAGCCGCTCCGAGAAGGCGATGCGCGAGGCGATCCGCGCGCTGCCGGACGGCACCTATCACGGCACGGTCTCGAACAATCCGCTCGGCACGCCGATGACCTATCCGCTGGCGCTGACGGTCAAGGGCGACACGATCCATCTCGACTTCGCCGGCACGCCACCGCAGCTGCCGCAGGGCGGGCTGAACTGCACCCTCAACTACACAATGGCGCACGCCACCTACCCGCTGAAGTGCATGCTGACGCCCGGCGTGCGCGGCAATGCCGGCTGCTACCGCGCCTTCTCGATCGACGCGCCCAAGGGCTCGATCCTGAACTGCGACAAGCCGCTCGCGGTCAACCTGCGCACCCGCACAGGCTGGTACCTCGCGCCCAACATCTTCCGCGCCCTGTCGCAGGCGGCGCCTCGCCAAGTCCAGGCCTTCACCGGCCTACCGGTCGCGGCCAGCGTCTATGGCCGCGACCAGGCCGGCGACACCTATTCCGACATGCTTTTCGTCGGCGGCGGCCAGGGCGGCTCGGCCCATGGCGACGGCAAGTCCGGCCTGCTCTACCCGACTTCGGCCGCCAACACCTCGATCGAGACCTTCGAATCGCGCGTGCCGGTGCTGGTGGTTGAGAAGACCTATCTCGCCGACTCCGGCGGCGCCGGCCGCCAGCGCGGCGGCCTCGGCCAACGCGTGCGCCTGCGCAAGCTCTCCGATGACGGTTTGCCGACGCTGGTCTCGCTCTATCCGGAGGGGGTCAACAACCTGATCCCCGGCCTGTTCGGCGGCAAGGCCGGCGGCGGCGCCTCCGGCCGGGTCATCGACGAGCAGGGCCATGTGCTGAAAGACGTCGGCACCGGCGACCTCGTCCAGGTCAAGCAGCCGCATGAGATCGTCGAGCTCGTGCTCGCCGGCGGCGCCGGCTACGGCCCGGCTGCCGAGCGTCCGCGCGAGGCGATCGCCCGCGACATCGCGCTCGGCCTGGTCTCGCCGGAAGCAGCCAGGCGCGACTACGGCATGCATGCCGCCCATGCTTCCCAGGATGTCGGCGAGGCCAAGACCGGCATCCTTGTTGCCTGACTGATCGATCGCAAGACGCCCGCTGGGGCCAATAAGGGGACGTAAGGCATGACCAACCAAACCGAGGGAGTGCCTCGGCGGCACCCGAGCCTGTTCGAGCCGGCGACGCTGGTGCTGATCGCGATCCTCTGCGTCTTCGGCGCGATCATCGGGATGCAGCTTCTGGTGTCGCTCGGCATCACCGCGAACACCTCGCTGATCGGCGCGCTCGCCGCCATGGCGCTGGCGCGCGTGCCGCTCGCGATGTTCGCGCGCTACCGCTCGATCCATGTCCAGAACCTGGCCCAGAGCGCGATCTCCTCGGCAACCTTCGGCGCGGCGAACAGCCTCCTGCTGCCGGTCGGCATCCCCTTCCTGCTCGGCCGCCCCGACCTCGTCCTGCCGATGCTGGCGGGCGCCTTCGCCGCCATGCTGCTCGACGGCTACCTGCTCTACCGGATGTTCGATTCCCGCGTCTTCCCGGCAACCGGCGCCTGGCCGCCGGGCGTTGCCGCTGCCGAGGCGATCAAGGCCGGCGACGAGGGCGGGCGCAAGGCGGCGCTGATGGGCGTCGGCTTCGTCACCGGCATCCTCGCCGGCTTCGTCAAGGTGCCGCTGGCCTGGATCGGCTTCGCCGGCTCGACCGCCGTCTCGGGTATTCCCATGTCTGCCTTCGGCGTCGCCTTCATCGGCAACATCTGGGCGCTGACCATGTTCGGCATCGGCCTGTTGCTGCGCGGCTATTCCGGCCAGATCTTCGGCGGCCCGCTCTTCGAGACCATCATCCCCAAGGGCGACCTGATGGCGGCTTACATCCCGCACGGCTTCATGATCGGCGCCGGCCTCGTCGCGCTGCTGCAAGTCGGTCTGCTGCTCTTCCGCCGCAGCGAGGCGCAGAAGCAGGCCGAGGCCGCCTCGGGCACCTCTGACGCCGAGGTGAAGCGCGCGCTCGGGCTCGGCACGATCGGCTACCTCGTCATCGCCGTCTTTATCGCGCTCGTCGGCGGGCTGATGACCGACATGTCGATCGGCATGCTGATTTTGTTCGTGCTCTACGCCGCCTTCGCGGCCTATGTGCATGAACTGATCGTTGGCCTCGCCGCGATGCATTCCGGCTGGTTCCCAGCCTTCGCGGTGGCGCTGATCACCCTGATCATCGGCATGCTCATCGGCTTTCCGATGCCGGCGCTGGCGCTATTGGTCGGCTTCTCGGCCGCGACCGGCCCCGCCTTCGCCGACATGGGCTACGATCTCAAGGCCGGCTACCTCCTGCGCGGCAACGGCGCCGACCCCGCCTTCGAGCGCGAGGGCCGCCGCCAGCAGCTCTTCGCCGCGATGTTCGCCTTCGTCATCGCCGGCGCGGTCGTGCTGGTTTCCTACCAGTCCTATTTCGACCAGAACCTCGTCGCCCCCGTCGACAAGGTCTATGCTGCGACGATCAAGGCGGGCGTCGCGCCCGGCGTCGCCTGGCAGCTCTTCCTCTGGGCGATCCCCGGCGCGATCCTGCAGCTCGTCGGCGGACCGAAGCGCCAGATCGGCGTGCTCTTCGCCACCGGCCTCCTGATCAACTTCCCGATGGCGGGCTGGGCGGTGCTGGCCGGCATCCTCTGCCGGCTGGTCTGGGAGAAGCTGCGCGGCTCCTCCGGCGAGGGCGACATGGAGGTCTTCGCCGCCGGCATCATCGCCGGCGACGCGATCTTCTCCTTCTTCGATTCCGTCCTGAAGAACTTCAAGCGTTGAAGCTAGAGGCCCGAGCTCCTCAGCGCAGGGCGCCATGGCGGGAGAACCCCTCCCCCTTGTGGGGAGGGGCAGGGGTGGGGGGCGGAAAGTCGGAGCGTTATCTCGGCCAGTTGGCCCGATCCGCTCCTACAATCGACATTGCACCCAGTCGTTCGCCCCCCATCCCCATGCCCTTCCCCACAAGGGGGAAGGGAGGAGCTCGGGCGATCAGCCTCTCGCAAAGGAATCATCCCTGGAAGAAGGGCCATCCATGGGCAAGCTCGGTACCCTCACCATCGGCCAGGCGCCGCGCGGCGACATCACGCCGACCCTCGATGCCGTGCTCGACCCCGCACTGCCGCGTCTGCATGCCGGCGTGCTCGACGGGCTGTCGCAGGATCAGATCACCAACGATTTCGCACCCGAGCCCGGCGGCGCACTCCTGATCACCAAGCTGCTCGACGGGACCTCTGTCGTCATCGATCGCGCTCGCACCGAACTGGCCGCGCAGGCCAAGCTCGCCATGCTCGAAGACGCCGGGTGCACCACGATCCTGATGCTCTGCACCGGGCATTTCGCGAGCCTCGCCACCAAACACGCGCGATTGATCGAGCCGGACCGCATCCTGCCGCCGACGGTCGCGGCGCTGGTCCAGAATGCGCAGCTCGGCATCATCGTGCCGCTCGCCGAGCAGATCGCCTCCGAAGCCGGGAAATGGGCGCCGCTCGCCCGCTCTCCGCTCTATGCCGCCGCCTCGCCCTATGGCAGCGACGGTCCGTCGATTACGGAGGCAGCCGAAGCTCTCGCCGAGGGCGGCGCGCAGATCCTGTTGATGGACTGCATGGGCTTCGTCGAGCGCCATCGCGAGGAGGCAGCCGCAGCCGGCCTCCCGGTCGTCCTGTCGAATGCGCTGATCGCCAAGATCGTCTCGGAAGTGGTCTGAGGGCAATCAACCTGCACCGTCATTCCGGCCGCAGCGCAGCGGAGCGCCGGAATCCATCGTAGAGTTCCGGCGCCCCTCGATGGATTCCGGAGCTGCGCGCCTTCGGCGCTTGTCCGGAATGACGGCTCAATGTGATCGAAACTGGCCCTACCCCTTCGCCACCGGCGGCGTGCCATGCGTGTGAAAACTCTCGATCGTCTTCAGCCCCCAGGCCTGGCCCTTCTTCCGCTCCTCTTCCGTCCAGGTCACCGTCTGCCAGTCCGGATCGAGGATCAGGCGGGCGCCGGCATTGGCGATCTCGACGCGGTTCCCGGCCGGCTCGTAGACATAGAGGAAGAAGGTCTGCTGCACCGCGTGCTTGTGCGGCCCGGTCTCGATGAAGACGCCGTTCTCCAGGAAGAGATCGGCCGCCTCCAGGATGTGCTCGCGCTGGTCGACCGCATAGGTGACGTGGTGGAAGCGCCCGCGCGCCGGCGTGTGGTCGCGGGTATACGCGATGTCGTAGCTCTTGTTGTTGACGGTGAACCAGCAGCCGCCGACCTCGCCTGAATCGAGCACGATCTGTTCGGTGACGCGGCTGCCGAGCGCCTTGGGCATGAAGTCGCGGATCGCCGCCACGTCCTGCGCCAGCAGGTTGAGATGGTCGAGCCGGCGCACGGCGCAGCCACGGCCATGGTTGCGCTGCGCCTGGTTCTTCAGGGCGGGCCGCTCCTTCTCAGGAGCGGCATATTTGTTGGTCTCGAAATAGATCTCGAAGACATGGTCGTCCGGGTCGCGGAAACGATAGGCCCGGCCATGACCGAGATCGCCCTCGGTCCAGCCGATGCCGCAGCCCATCGCCTCGATCGCCGCGACGCGCCGCAGCAGCGCTGCTTCGCTCGTGGCGCGATAGCCGATATGGCCGACACCCGTCGTCTGCGCCGCGGTGAGCTTCAGCGTATGGAACTCGTAATCGTCCCAGGCGCGTAAGTAGACGCTGTCGCCTTCCCGCCCGCTCTCCGTCAGCCCGAAGATATCGACGAAGAAGTCGAGGCTCTCTTGCGGCTTGTCGGTGAAGAGCTCGACATGGCCGAGATGGGCGATGTCGAAGCAGGGCTCCGTGCTCATCCCCAGACTTCCTTTGCGACCTCGAGGATGCGCGAGAGCTTGGCCCACTGTTCGTCCTCGGCCAGGACGTTGCCTTCCTCGGTCGAGGCGAAGCCGCATTGTGGCGAGAGACAAAGCTGCTCCAGCGGCGCGTACTTTGACGCCTCCTCGATCCGGCGCTTGAGATTATCCTTGCTCTCGATCTCGCCGAACTTCGAGGTCACCAGCCCGAGCACGACCTGTTTGTCGCCCTTGGGCAGGAAGCGCAGCGGCTCGAAGCCACCCGAGCGGTCGTCGTCCCACTCCATGAAATAGCCGTCGACATTGATCTCGTTGAAGACCATCTCGGCCACAGGCTCGTAACCGCCGGAGGCGATGAAGGTCGACTTGAAATTGCCGCGGCAGGTGTGGGTGGTGATCTGCATGTCGGCCGGCTTGGCCTTCAACGCCGCGTTGAGCACGTCGCGATAGATGAAGATCAATTGCTCCGGGTCGTCGCCGCGCTCGGCCAGCATCTTGCGCTGCTCGGGATCGCAGAAATAGGACAGGCTGGTGTCGTCGAGCTGGAGATAACGGCAGCCGGCATCGTAGAAGGCCCTGATCGCCTTGGCGTAGGCCTTGCCGAGATCGGCATAGTAATCCTCGACCTTGAGATAGGCGCTGGGATCGATCGCTTTGCGGCCGCCGCGATAATGCAGCATGGACGGGCTCGGGATCGTCATCTTCGGCACACGGTTGGTCGTCGAAGCCAGGAACTTGAAGTGGGCGAGATGCGGGTGGTCGTCCGGGAAGTCGAGCTTGCCGGTGACGCGGACCGCATGGCCCTTGGTGGTGACGCCCTTGAACTGGATGCCTGAATCGGTCTCGAAGCTGGTGACGCCGGTCAAGCCGTCGAGGAAGTCGAAATGCCAGAAGGCGCGGCGGAACTCGCCATCGGTCACCGCCTGCAGGCCGACCTCCTCCTGCTTGCGGACGAGCTTCCTAATCTCCTCATCCTCGATCGCTGTCAGCTCGGCCTGGCCGATCTCACCGGCCGCAAGCTTGGCGCGAGCCTCCTTGACCGGTGCGCTGCGCAGCAGGCTGCCGACCATGTCGCCGCGGAACGGCGGCTTCTGTCTCTGGCTCATGGCGTTTCCTTTCCTGTTTTCAGTCGATGGATCAGGCGGCGGCGAGGCCGAGATGGCGCTCGAGCCGCGAGGGATCGGCGAGGAGTTCGGCACTCCCTGCGGCAAGGACGACGCGGCCGCGCTCGAGCACGATCGCCTCGTCGGTGAGGTCGAGGATCTTGCGGGCGTGCTGCTCGATCACGATCGCCGACAACCCCTCCTCGCGAACCAGAAGCTTCAGGGCGCGCAGCAATTCCTCGACGATGATCGGCGCAAGGCCCTCGGTCGGCTCGTCGAGCAGCAACAGCCTGGGATTGAGCATCAGCGCCCGGCCGATCGCCAGCATCTGCTGCTCGCCGCCCGAGAGCTGGTTGCCGAGATTATTTTTCCGCTCGGCGAGGCGCGGGAACATCGCAAAGACGCGCTCCACCGTCCACGGGCCGGGCCTGGCCACGGCGGTCAGGTTCTCCAGCACGGTCAGCGACTTGAAGATATTGCGCTCTTGCGGCACCCAGCCGATGCCGGCATGGGCGCGCTCCTCCGGGGATGCCGCAGTGATGTCGCGCCCGGCGAACGCGATCCGGCCGCCGCGGCGCCGGGTGACGCCGATGATGCTGTTGACCAGGGTCGTCTTGCCGACGCCGTTGCGGCCGAGCAGCGCCAGAGAGCGCCCCTCGGCGAGCGAAAGGTCGATGTCGAACAGCACCTGGGCCTCGCCATAGCCGGCGCTGAGGTGCTCGACGGTGAGGAGTTCAGCCATGAGCGTGCTCCCCGAGATAAGCGGCGCGGACAGCCTGATCAGCGGCGATCTCGGCCGGCGTGCCGTCGGCAATCAGGCGGCCGTTGACCAGCACAGTGATCCGCGTCGCGAAGCGGAAGACGAGGTCCATGTCGTGCTCGATCAGCAGGACGGAGACATCCTCCGGCAAGCCGGCAACCATCGCCATCAATTCGCGCCGCTCGGCCTCGGGCACCCCCGCCGCCGGCTCGTCGAGCAAGAGCACGCTGGGCTTCGCTGCGAAGGCCGCCGCGATCTCGATCTGGCGCTGCTTGCCATAGGGCAAGGTCGCGATGCGCTCGTCCATGATGTCGTCGAGCTTGAAGCGGGCGAGGATCTCGGCCGTCTCGGCAACGAGCTCGCCATCCTGGTCGAGCGCGCGCAGGGACTGCCGGCCTCTACCGAGCCGCTCGGAGGTCACGAGCGCAATCATCTCGACCGGCGTCATGGTCGCAAAGAGCTGGTTGATCTGGAAGGTGCGCGCCAGCCCGCGCCCGACCCGGGCCTCGCGGGGCAGCGTGGTGATGTCCTCGCCCAGCAGCTCGACACGGCCGGAACTCGGGCGCAGCACGCCGGTCAGGAGATTGACGAAAGTGGTCTTGCCGGCGCCGTTCGGGCCGATCAGTGCGTGGCGGGCGCCCTTCTGGAGCGTGAAGTCGACATGGTCGGTTGCGGTGATGCCGCCGAAGCTCTTGGAGAGATTGAAGGTGCGCAGCGCCGCCGTCATGTCGGCGCCCCCCGGGTAAGGCGCCCGATCCGCAGCGCCACCGCCTTGATTCCGCCATGGATCAATTCGCGCCCGCCGAGCACGAACAGGACCAGGAACAGCCCGATCCAGAACATCCAGTATTGCGGCGTGAAGCTCGCGATCACGTCTTGCAGCAGCTTGAAGGCGACCGCGCCGATCAGCCCGCCATAGAGATAGCCGGCACCACCGATGATCAGGACGAGCATCAGGTCGGCCGAGCGATGGAAGGCGAGCACGTCGAGCGAGACGAATTGCGTGGTCTGGGCCAGCAGCGCCCCCGCCACACCGGCATAGGCTGCAGCCAGCGTGTAGACAGCGACGAGCCGCCAGTGCAGCGGTACGCCCGAGGCCGAGGCGCGCAAGGGATTGTCGCGGATCGCGCGTAATGACAGGCCGAAGGGCGACCCCGTGATGCGCCGCGCCAGCACGAACAGCACGAACAGCACGGCGAGCGAGTAGAGATAGGCGACCCGGCCGAAGATATCGAACTCGAACAGGCCGAGCACCGGGCCCATCACGATCCCCTGCAATCCATCGGCGCCGCCGGTGAGCCAGCCGAGCGAGTTCGCCAGTTCCCCCAGGATCAATGCGACGCCGAGCGTCACCATCAGCCGGGTCAGGTCGCTGCCGCGCAGGATCAGCGGGCTGGTGAGCAGGCCGAGCAGGCCGGCAGCGCCCATCCCGACAGCGAGGCCCGCCAGCGGATCGGCGCTGGCATGCTTGGCGAAGAGCCCGGCCGCATAGGCGCCGAAGCCGAAGAAGGCGGCATGGCCGAGCGAGACGATGCCGGCATAGCCGAGGATCAGGTCGAGCGAGACGGCAAAGAGCCCGAGGATCGCAATCTCGTTCAGGATCAGGAGCTGGCGCGGCAGCAGGAAGAAGGCCGCAACCGCCAGGACCCAGAACGTGATCTCAGCCGGATGCCAGCGGCGCGCGGCATAAAGCGAGCGCTGGACGCGCTTATCGACGCTGCCCTCGCTCATGCCCGGCCCCTCGCGAAGAGACCGTGCGGGCGGGTGATCAGCAGGACCACCATCAGCGCGTAGATGATGAAGGCGCCGAGCTGCGGCACGAGGTACTTGCCGGCGACATCGGCGACGCCCAGCAGCATCGCGGCGAGGAAAGGGCCGGAGATGGTCGAGGTGCCGCCGACGGTCACGACGATCAGGAAGTAGATCATGAACTTCAGCGGGAAGGTCGGATCGAGCCCCATCAGTTCGATGCCGAGCGCTCCGCCGAGACCCGCGAGGCCGGAGCCGAAGGCGAAGGTCAGCGCGAACAGCCGGTTGACGGGTATGCCGAGCCCGCGCGCCACCCTGGCATCGTCGACCGCGGCGCGTAGCCGGCTGCCGAAGCGCGTGCGGGTGAAGCCCCATTGCATCGCGAAGGCCAGGGCGCCGCAGAGCCCGATGATGAAGAGCCGGTAGCGGCCGACGCCGATGCCGGCGAGATCGAAGCGCCCGCTCAGCCAGGCCGGCAGATGCACGAATTGCTGGCTCGATCCCATCAGGTAGTCGGTGCCGGCGACCGCCATGAACACCAGCCCGATCGAGAACATCACCTGGTCGAGATGGCTCTTGGCGTACATCGGCCGGTAGACCAGCCGCTCCAGCACCAGCCCCGCGAGCGCAGCGGCGAGGAAAGCCGCCGGCAGCGCCCACAGGAACGGTAGCCCGAGCCGCTGCATCGCCAGCACGGTGACATAGCCGCCGAGCATGGCGAAGGCGCCATGGGCGAGATTGATGAAGTTCATCAATCCCATGGTCACGGACAGCCCGCAGGCCAGCACGAACAGGATCATGCCGTAGGCGACGCCGTCGAACAGGATGGTGAGCACGCCGGGTCCGCCTCGGCCGGCTTACTTCTTGGCCTTGGTCGGATCCTTGACGTTCGGGATCGTCTCGAACTCCTGATTGTAGAGCTCGCCGTTCACGCGCTCGACCTTGCGGATGTAGACGTTCTGGATGATGTCGCGCGTCTCGGGATCGATCGAAATCGGCCCGCGCGGGCTTACCCAGCTCATCCCCTTCATCGCGGTGACCAGTGCCTCGCCGCCCTCGCCCTTGGTCTTCTTCAGGCCCTCATAGAGCACATGCATGCCGTCATAGCCGCCGACCGCCATGAAGTTCGGGCGCATGCCGGGATTGGCCTTCTTGAAGCCCTCGACGAAGGCCTTGTTCTCCTTGCTGTCATGCGAGGCCGAATAATGCTGGGCGGTGATGACGCCGAGCGCGATGTCGCCCATGCCGTTGAGGATATCGTCATCGGTGAGGTCGCCGGTGCCGATCAGCTTGATGCCGCTCTTGTCGAGACCACGCTCGACGAACTGCTTCATGAACTGGGCGCCGACGCCGGACGGCACGAAGACCAGCAGCGCCTCCGGCTTGCTGTCGGCGACACGCTGCAGGAAGGGCGAGAAGTCCGGATTCTGCAGGGGCACGCGAATGTTCTCGACCTGGCCGCCGCCCGCCTTGAACGCTTCCGAGAACGAGCTCTCGACGTCATGGCCCGGGCCGTAATCGGAGACGATGGTGATGACGCGCTTGGTGCCCTGCTTGGCGATCCAGGTCCCGAATGGCGCGCCGATCTGCGGTACGACCTGGCTGGTGCGCACGACGAAGGGGGAGCGCTCGGTGATGATCGCGGTCGCCGCCGACATCACCACCATCGGCGTCTTCGCCTGCGTCGCCAAAGGCGCGGTGGCGAGCGCCAGCGGCGTCAGGCCGAAGCCGGCGATCGCGGTCACCTTGTCGTTGACGATGAGTTCCTGCGCGATGCGGCGGGTGACGTCGGCGGTGCCGGTATCGTCCTTCAGGATGAGCTCGATCTTCTTGCCGGCGACACTGGCGCCCTTCTCCTGAATGTAGAGATTGGCCGCCGCGGCGATCTGCCGTCCGGTCGAAGCGAACGGGCCCGTCATCGGCAGGATCAGGCCGATCTTGACCGCGTCCTGCGCCAGAGCCGCGCTGCTGACCGAGGCGGCCAGCGCCAGGCCGAGAGCACCTTTGAGAACCGTCCTGCGAATTGTCATGTCGTCGTTCCTCCCGAGAGTTGTGCCTGATCCCCGTTTTTCGGGGTTTTGCTTGGGCTCAGTCGTCTTCGTCGTCGCGATAGGTAAGGCCCGCCTTCGCGAGGCCCTCGCGCATAGCGTACATGTCCAGCCCGAGTTCGCCAGCAGCCAGGCGTCTACGCTTTTCGTCTTCATTGCCCTCGCGCTTGCGGCCGGCGGCGGCGACCGCCTCGGCGTCGCGCCGCGGCACCACCACCACCCCGTCATCGTCGGCGACGATCACGTCGCCGGGATGGATGAGCGCGCCGGCACAGACCACCGGCACATTGACCGAGCCGAGCGTCGCCTTGACCGTGCCCTTGGCCGAGATCGCTCGCGACCAGACCGGGAAACCCATCTCGGTGAGCGTGCGCACATCGCGCACCCCGGCATCGATGACGAGGCCGATGCCGCCGCGCGCCTTGAGCGAAGTCGCGAGCAGGTCGCCGAACATGCCGTCGCTGTTGTCGGCGGTGCAGGCGACGACGAGCACGTCGCCCGGCTGCACCTGCTCGATCGCGACATGGATCATCCAGTTGTCGCCGGGCTGGGCCAGCACGGTCACCGCCCCGCCGGCGATCTGCGCGCCGGCATAGATCGGCCGCATATAGGGCTTCAGCAGTCCGCTCCGGCCCATCGCCTCATGCGTTGTGGAGACGCCGAGCGCGGCGAGATCGGCCATCGCTGCGGCGGGAGCGCGCTTCTTCGTACGGATGACGACCGGGGTCATGCCAGCGTCTCCAGCGCTTCCGGAAAGAGCCGCTGATAGGCCTCGCCATAGGTCATCGCCTTGCCGGAATTCCGGCCGCCCTGCATGCCGCGGTTGAGCGCGACACGGGTGTAGTACTCCCAGAGGTGCTTCTGTGCCGCGAGGATCTCGAACGCCTTGCGCTTCAGCTCCCAGACCTCGTCGATGTTGAGGATGACGTTCGGCTTGAAGTTGCACTGCTCCGGCTGGTGCGGCTCGAACAGGAAAACCGGCGGGGCGGCATAAGCGCGATCCGGATCGGGCTTGTGCCCGGCCGCCTGCGCGATGATGCGCGCCTCCTGCGCAAAGCGCGCCGCCTCGGGATGATCGACATTATAGGGGTCTTCGAGCGCATGGGTCAGCACGAAGCTCGGCCCCAGTTCGTGGAAGATGTCGATGGCGCGCTCCAGCATCGGCTTGGTCGTGCGCAGCGGGTAGTCGCCGGCATCCATGAACTCGATCTCGGCGCCGAGCAGCGTAGCCGCCGCTTCCGCCTCTTCGCGGCGCTGCGCCTTGACCTCCTCCATACTGACCCCGGCCTTCTTCCAGGCGAACTGGCTCTCGCCGCGCTCGCCATAGGACAGGCAGAGGATCTTGACGCGCATGCCGCGTTTAGCGTGCAGCGCGATGGCCCCGCCCGCACGCCAGACGAAATCGCCGGGATGGGCGGTGATCACCAGACCTGTCTTCCGGGCGCTCATCGCAACGCGCTCCTCTCTCACAATCTACCGGCCGGCACTAAGGCCTGCCCTGTCATCAGGATGCGCGCGGTGCGCAACAGCCCTGCCCGCTCGACCACCGGCTGCTCCGCCGATCCGCCGACTGTCAGCGTCACCGTGAACTCGCCGGTCGGATGCTCGACGCAGAGCGAGCGCTCGCGCCCCTGCGGCATCATCACGACAGAGGCGGCCGGCGAGCCCGGCAGCACGGCGGCGGTCGCGACCGTCACCGCGGCGAAGACCCCGATCGAGGCATGGCACTCATGCGGAATGAAGCTGCGCGTTGAGATCGCTCCTCCCGCTTGTGGCGGCGCGACCAGCGCGATCTTCGGCACGACCTTCGTGGCGACGTCGCCGAGATTCATCAGCGGCCCGGCCGCAAGGCGGATGGCCTCGATGCGGGCCTTGAGCTCCATGTCCTCATTGAGCTCGTCGCGCGGCTCGTAACCGGTCCGGCCGACATCGACAGCACGCATCACGATCACCGGCATGCCGTTGTCGATCAGCGTGCAGGGCACGCCCTCGATCACGTCGACGACATTGCCGGTCGGCAGCAGCGTCCCGCAGACCGAGCCTTCGGCATCGAGGAAGCCGATATCGATCGGCGCCGAAGTCCCCGGCACGCCATCGATGCGCGCGTTCCCCTCGGCGCTCGCCTCGCCATCGGGCGTGTCCATGGTGAGATCGGCGATCGTGCCAGTGTTGATCGTCCGGACCCGCACCGTCGTGCGCACACCGCTCGCCTTGATCAGCCCGCGCGCCAGGGCGAACGGCCCGACCCCGGCGAGGATGTTGCCGCAGTTCGGCGTCGTATCGACCGAGGCCGTCTCGATCCCGACCTGCGCGAACAGGAAGTCGATATCGCAGCCCGGCTCGCTCGAAGGCGAGACGATCGCGACCTTGCTGGTCAAAGGATGGGCGCCGCCGAGGCCGTCGACCTGGCGCTTGTCGGGCGAGCCCATCACCGCAAGCAGGAAGGCGTCTCGCGCAGCGACATCCGCCGGCAGATCGTCGGCCAGGAAATAGGCGCCCTTGGAGGTGCCGCCGCGGATCAACATGCAGGGAACGGCGATCTGGCCCATCGTCTCACTCCGCCGCCTTGATGCCGGCATGGGTGATGACGTCGCGCCAGAGCGCCAGTTCCGAGGCGATCAGCCTGCCGAAGCCCTCGGGCGGTTCCGGCCGGGCGATGGCGCCGTCCTTGGCCAGGGTTGCAGCGAAATCGGGTTGGCCGAGCAGCGCGTTGATCTCGCGGTTGAGCCGCTCGACGATCCGTTGCGGCGTGCGCGCCGGCGCCACGAGCCCGTACCATTGCACCGCCTCGAAATCCGGCAGGCCGCTCTCGGACAGCGTCGGCAGATCGGGCGCGAAGCCGACGCGTTCGCGCCCGGCGACGCCGAGCACCCGAAGCTGCCCCCCTTCCGCGAGTGGCAGCACGGCTGGCCCGCCGGTCAGCGTGAACTGGATATTGCCGGCGACGATGTCGTTCACCGAGGGCGCCGTGCCGCGATAGGGCACATGCGTCGCTTCGATGCCGGCGCGGTGGCAGAAATAGGCCGTGGCGATATGGGCGGCGCTGCCCTGCCCGCCGGACGAGTAGTTCAGTTTGCCCGGGTTCGCCTTGGCGTAGGCGATGAATTCCGCGAGGGTTTTGGCCGGCAGCTTCGGGTTGATCGCCAGGATGTTCGGCAGCATGGCGACGAGCGCCACCGGCTGGAAATCCTTGACCGGGTCATAGGGCACATTGGCATAGAGCGAGGGCGCGAAGGCCAGCGTCCCGATATGGCCCATCATCAGCGTATGGCCGTCGGGATCGGCTTTTGCCACCTGCCCCGCCGCATTCATGCCGCCGGCGCCCGGCCGGTTCTCGATGACGAAGCCCTTGCCCGGAATGACCCGTTCGAGCTTGCTGGCGATCACCCGCGCCAGCACGTCGGTGCTGCCGCCGGGCGTGAACGGCACGACGATCCGGATCAGCTGGCTCGGCCAGTCCGATTGCGCCTGCACCGGCCCGAGTCCAGCGAAGCCGGCAAGCCCGAGGCCGGCGAGGACGGAGCGACGATCGAGCGTCATCATGTTCCCACCTTGCGACGGGCGCCGCGCTGCTGGGCATCGGCGATGGCGCCGGCGAGCCCCGGATGGAAGCCGGCCGCCGTCAGCATCTCGGCCGCCTCGCGCATTTCGGCGGCGCGGCGCACGCCATGGGTCGCGACGCGCTCGCGCATGTCGGCGGCAAGCGCATGGAAGTCGATCGATGGGAAGGTCGCGTGCAGGCTGGCGAAGACCGGGTCCTTGACGTCCCAAGCCTCGCAGGCAGCAGCGCAGTCGACCATCAGCGTCTCCAGCCCCTTGATAACGATGGAGCGGCAAAGCTTCATCGCCGAGGCCCGGCCATAGATCTCCGAGACCGGCGTCAGGTTCATGCCGAGTGCGTTCAGTGCATCGGACACGGCCTGCGCCGTCGGGCCACCGGAGAGGATCGCGACCTTGAGGCCCGGCTTCAGCACCGGTGCCATGACGGCGGCCTCGACATAGTCCGCGCCGCTCGCAACGATCGCCTGCGCCGCCCGCTGCTTGGTCGAGGGCGCCGCCGAATTGACGTCGACGAAAATCTGCCCCGGCTTCAGCCAGGTCGCCGCCTCACTCGCCACCGCCTCGGCCCGGTCGGCGGTGACGGCCGAGAAGACGAAAGCCGCGCCTGAGCAAGCCTCCTGCGCCGACGGCGCACAGACGACCCCGAGCTCCTGCGCCGCAGTTTCGAGGCGACTGCCGGCATCGCTGCCGAAGAGGAGGTCATAGGCGCGGATGGCGACGCCCTCATTGGCCAGAAGGCCGCGCGAAAAGCTCTGCCCGACCTCGCCAAAGCCGATAAATGCGATCGCTGCCGAATTGGCGCCTGCCATCGCTGGCCTCTCCTCACGCGTTTCATCCCGCCGCGAGGTTCGGCCAAAGCCATTCTGCCATCAAATGATAAGAATGCAGCGATTGATTACTTTTCTTCATCTCGCCGCAGCACGATGCTGCGCTTCAGGGCCTGGCTCAGGATCGAGATGAGATCGCGTGTCACCGGCCGCAACGGCACCGATTTGCGGGTGATGATGCCGAGCGTCCGGGTCACAGCCGGCGAGCGCAGCGGGATCGCGACCAGATCGCCGGCATCGACGACATCGAGCGCGAGCTGTGGCACCACGGCGTAACCGATGCGCGAGCGCACCAGGCTGACCGCGGTGACGACGCGTTGGACCTCGTAGCGCCAGGTCAGGGTTTCGCGGCGGGCGCCGAGTGCATCGTCGATCAGGATGCGGTTGCCGGTCTCGGCGCTGATCCGCACCAGCGGCTCGTCCTGCAATTGCGCCCAGGTCAGCGACGTCGCCTGCGCCAGCGGCATCGCGCGATGGCTGACCAGCACGAAGGGCTCCTTGACGACCGGCTTCAGCTCGAGATCCCAGCGATTGGCAGCAACGATGGTGACGCCGAATTCGGCTTCGCCGGACTGGACCTTGTCGGCGATCTCGGAGGCCGAATTGTCGTGGATCCTGACGCCGACACCGGGATGGCGCGCCGCGAAGGCGGCAATCACGCCGGGCATGCAATGCGCCGCCACCGTCGGCAGGCAACCGAGCGAGACCTGTTCGTCACCCTCGCGCAGCTCGACCCTGACCTCGTTGATGGCGAAGCCGAGGTCTTCGAAGATGCGCCGCGCCCGCGGCAGCAGCGTCGTGCCGGCCGCGGTCAGCGAGACCTGGCGCGTGGTCCGCAGGAACAACGGCGTACCGAGCGACTCTTCGAGCTTGCGGATGCGGTGGCTGAGCGCGGTCTGCGACAAGTTGAGATGCGAGGCGGCGGCGCGGAAGCTGCCGCGCTCGGCGATGCTGACGAAGGCCTGAAGTCCGAGCACATCCACGCGCATCGGACCACATAGCCTTCAGAACGCGATAAGGCCAACGGCCACAACAGAGCGTTGTCGATCGGGGCGAACGACGACTCAGATTCCCAGATAGGCCGCTCGGATGCGCGGGTCGGCGATCAGCTCGTCGGCGGCACCGCTGAAGACGATGCGGCCGGTTTCCATGACATAGCCGCGATCGGCGATCTGCAGGGCGGCATAGGCGTTCTGCTCGACCAGGAGGACGGTGACGCCGAGCGATTTCAGGGTCTTCACCACGTCGAGAATCTGAGCCACCAGGATCGGCGCGAGCCCCATGCTCGGTTCGTCGAGCAGCAGGCAGGCCGGCCGTGCCATCAGCGCGCGGCCTATCGCCAGCATCTGCTGCTGGCCGCCCGAGAGGCCGCCGGCCGAAAGATTGCGCTTCTCCTTCAGGATCGGGAACATGGCGAAGGCGTCGGCCATGTCGCGCTCGACCCGCTCGTCGGCGAAGAGATAGGCACCGAGCCGCAGGTTTTCCTCCACCGTCAGGTTGGTGAAGATCAGCCGGCCTTCCGGCGAATGCGAGAGACCGAGGCCGACGCGGCGATGGGCCGGAATCGACTTCAGCGCCTCGCCCCTAAAGATGATCGCGCCACCGCTCGCCGGCTGGACGCCGGAGATGCAGCGCAGCAGCGTCGTCTTGCCGGCGCCGTTGGCGCCGACGACCGTGACGATCTCGCCCGAGCCGACCTCGAGGTCGACGCCATGCAGGACCTCGATGCGGCCATAGCGCGAGCGCAGCCCTTCAACCGAGAGCATGGCCGGTCTCCGTGGCCTGCGTTCCGAGATAGGCTTCGATCACCCTGGGATCGCGCGACACCGTCGCCGGCGAGCCTTCGGCGATCTTCTCGCCACGGTCGAGGACGACGATGTGGTTGGAGATGCGCATCACCAGCTTCATGTCGTGCTCGACGAGCAGGACGGCGACGCCGGACCTGGCGACCTCGGCGATCAGATGATCGATCTCCTCGGTCTCGACCGCGTTGCAGCCGGCGGCAGGCTCGTCGAGCAGCAGGATGCGCGGCTCGAGCGCCAGCGCGCGGGCGATCTCGAGGCGCTTGAGCGCGCCGTAGGAGAGTGAGGAGGCTTCGTGCTCGGCGGCGCGCGCCAGGCCGACGCGCTCCAGCAACTCGCTCGCGCGCCCCTTCGTCACGGCACTGCGGAGACGCGAGGAGGGCAGGCAGAGAAGGTCGCTGAGGATCGCGCCCCGCTCCTTCAAATGGCAGCCCGTCATGACGTTCTCCAGCACGCTCATGCGCTGGAAGATCTGCAGGTTCTGGAAGGTGCGCGACAGGCCGCGTTCGGCGAGCCGGTTGGGCACCATGCCGGTGACGTCCCGGCCATCCAGCGTGATCTTGCCGCGCGCCGGCAGGTAGACGCCGGAGATCATGTTGAACAGCGTGGTCTTGCCGGCGCCGTTGGGGCCGATCACCGAAACGATCTCGCCCGGCGCGACCGCAAAGCCGACCTCGTCGACGGCACGAAGGCCGCCGAAATCGATGCCGAGGCCCTCGACCGAAAGGAGCGTCATCAGCCCCTCCCCTTCAGGCGGCGCATGAGCGAGGGCAGGAGCCCGTCGCGCATGAAGATCATCACCAGCATCATGATCAGGCCGAGGATGAGGTTCTCGTATTGCTGCAGCACGGTCAGCGCCTGCGGCAACAGTGTCAGCGTCGCCGCACCGAGTATGGCGCCCGGTACCGAACCGACGCCGCCGAACACCGTCATCGTCACCAGTTCGACCGAATGCAGGAAGCCGGCGACATCAGGCGTGATGAAGCGGTTCATCGATGCCAGCAGAGAGCCTGAGAGCGAAGCGTAGACGGCCGAGATCACGAAGGCCGACAGCTTCAGTCGGGCGACGTCGACGCCGACGGTGCGGGCCGCGATTTCAGAATCGTGCAAGGCGCGCAAGGCCCGGCCGGTCGGGCTGTCATGGAGGTTGAGCGCGATCCAGGCGCCCAACAGCATGGCGAGGCCGGTCGCGGCATACCAGAACTGCGCGTTGCTCAGCCCGATGCCGATGGCAGCCAACGCCCCACGCAGGCCGAGTTCGGCGACCTCGCGCCCGTCCGGCCCGCCGGTGATCTTCGCCTCGTTGGCGAGCACCATCGAGACGAGGATGCCGAAGCCGAGGGTGGCGACGGCAAGGTAATAGCCCTTGAGCCGCAGGATCGGCCGGCCGATCAGCCAGGCGACACCGCCGGACAGCCCGGCACCGAGCAGCATGGCGAGGCCGGGATGCAGGCCGAGATAGCCCGGCGCCAGCGCGCAGGCATAGGCGCCGATCCCGACGAAGCCGGCATGGCCGAGGCTGATCTGGCCGGCAAAGCCGGTCAGCACGACGAGGCCGGTGACCGCGAGCCCGTTCACGAAGATCAGCGCGCCGATGCGGTAATAGAAATTCGACGGGAAGAGCGCCGGCGCCAGCGCGATCAGCAGCGCCAGCACGATGAGGGTCAGGTGCTTGCGGGACAGGCGCATGTCAGACCCGGTCCATCGCCTTGCGGCCGAACAAGCCTTGCGGCATGGCGAACAGGACCGCGAGGATGACCACGAAGGCGACGGCGTCCTTGTAGACGGAGCTGACATAGCCGGCCGTGAACGCCTCGATCAGCCCGAGCAGCAGGCCGCCGGCCAGCGCACCAGCCGGGATGCCCATGCCGCCGAGCATGGCAGCGGCGAAGCCCTTCAGTGCGATCGCCACGCCAAGATCATAGCTCGTCAGGGTGATCGGCGTGACGAGCACGCCGGCCAGCGCGCCGATCGCAGCCGAGACCGCAAAGCTCAGCGTCATCATATGGTTCGGGTTGATGCCGACCAGGCTCGCGGCGATGCGGTTGTTGGCGGTGGCGAGCACGGCCTTGCCGGTCAGCGTATGAGCGAAGAACAGCCACAGGGCGAGGAAGATAGCGACGGCACCGGCGATGACCCAAAGGCTCTGCGGCAGGATCGTCGCGCCGAGGATGCGGATCGGATCGTCGCCGGAAAAGCTCGGAAAGCGGTGCAACTGCTTGTCGAAGACGAGCTGCGCGCCGCCGCGCAGGAAGATCGAGGCGCCAATCGTGATGATGATCAGGCTGGCGACGGGCGCGCCCCGCGCCGGCTCGATCGCCAGCTTGTTGAGCAGCACGCCGACGCTCGCGGTGGCGATGATGGCCAGGATCGCGGCGAGCGGCAGCGGAATACCGGCCTGCCAGGCGAAGAAGCTGATCATGCCACCCAGCATGACGAATTCGCCCTGGGCGAAGTTCACCACGTCGGAGGCGTTGTAGATCAGGGTGAAGCCGAGCGCGACGAGCGCATAGACCGCGCCGACCGTCACGCCCGACAACAGGTACTGGAGAAATTCCGCCACTTGATGCTCCAGGCTTTCCTCTCCCCTTGCGGGAAAAGGTGGCGCGCAGCGCCGGATGAGGGGTCGCGCAGGTTTTGAAAGCTCTGGGAAGGGCACCGCCGGGCTCACGATCAGCGTCGCGCGAGCCCTCACCCTAGCCCTCTCCCGCAAGGGGAGAGGGGATAGCGCGTGCCTTCCGCCTTACTGCACCAGTGCCCAGTCGCCGCGCTTGATCTCAAGCATCCGGAAGGCGGAGAGGTCGAGGCCGAGATGGTCGGTTGCGGCCATGTTGAAGGTGCCGGTCACGCCGACGAAGCCCTTGGTATTCTCGATCGCATCGCGGATCGCTTTCGGGTCGGCCTTGCCGGCGCGCTTGATGGCATCGACCAGCAGCCGCAGGCCGTCATGGGCGTAGCCGCCAAAGGTCGAGGGCGGCTGGTTGAACTTCGCCTCGTAGCTGGTCTTGTAGGCCGAAACGACCGCCTTTTGCGGGTCGCCGGCCGGCAGCAGACCAGCGACGAGAATGGCGGTGCCAGGCAGGCGCACGCCCTCCGAGGCCGGGCCGGCAAGGTCGATGAAGCTCTTCGAGGCGACGCCATGCGATTGGTAGAGCGGGGTCTTGATGCCGAGCTGGCCGTAATTGCGGGTCACGATTGCCGGGCCCTGGCCGAAGCCCGGGTTGAGGATCGCCTGCACCTCCGCCTTGGAGCGGATATTGGTGAGCTGCGGGGTCATGTCGGCGTCGTTCGGGCCGTAGGTCTCCTCGGCCAGCACCGTGATGCCGAACTCGCCGATGACCTGCAGGCACTGCTTGCGCATCGAGGCGCCAAAGCCGTCGGAGCCGGAGATCAGCGCGATCTTGGTGAAGGCCTTGGCCTTCATGTCCTCGAAGATCTTGCGGCAGGCCATGCGGTCGGTGTGCGGCGTCTTGAACACGAAGGGCTTGGGCGGGTCGACGATCTCGACCGCGCCAGCCAGCGAGATGAACGGGACCTTCGCATTCTCGACGACCGAGATGATCGACATGGTCGTGCCGGTGGTCGAACCGCCGACGATGGCGACGACCTCGTCATCCTCGACCAGGCGCGTGGCGAAGGTGCGCGCCTTGTTCGGGTCGCCGCCATCGTCATAGAGGAAAAGCTTGAGCTTCTGGCCGAGCACGCCGCCGGCGGCATTGATCTCGTCGACCAGCAGCTTAAGGGTCTTGGCCTCGGGGTCGCCGAGCGACGAGGCCGGCCCGGTCTCGGAGACCGAGGCGCCGATCTTGATGTCGGCGAAGGCTGGGCCCGTCAGACCAAGCGCCAGCGCGAGCGCGCTGCCGAAAACGTTGAGCTTCATTGTTTCCTCCGAGTGCCACGTATTTTTATGCAGTTCGTCGTCGCGCGGCTGAACCCTCAGAGCGCGGTCGTCGTCGTTCCCCGCACGGCGCGTTGGTTGAGCTTCAGACCAGGTTCACGACCCTTGCCTAAGACCAATTCGCGCCTTCGTTGGATTAATAATTGACCGACCGTTCGGACTATGCAAGGGATTTTTTGAAGCGACGGCCCAAAGCCGCGACTGCATGGGAGGAAAGCGCATGTCCGATACGGTCAAGGTAGCGCTGGCCGACGGCCTGCTCCGGCTGACGCTCAATCGCCCGGACAAGCTCAACTCGTTCAATGACGAGATGCACCTGGCTCTGCGTGCCGGCTTCCAGCGCGCGCATGACGAGAGCGACATCCGCGCGGTCCTGCTGACTGGCGCCGGCCGCGGCTTCTGTGCCGGCCAGGACCTCGGCGACCGCGACCCGCGCAAGGAAACCGCGCCGGATCTTGGCCGCACGATCGAGACCTTCTACAACCCGCTCATCCGGCTGATCCGCAGCCTCGACAAGCCGATCGTCTGCGCGGTCAACGGCGTGGCCGCCGGCGCCGGCGCCAATATCGCGATCGCCTGCGATATCGTTCTGGCGGCCCGCTCGGCGAAGTTCATCCAGGCCTTCTCCAAGATCGGGCTGGTTCCCGATTCGGGCGGCACCTGGAGCCTCGCGCAGCTGCTCGGCGAGGCCCGGGCCAAGGCGCTCGCCCTGACGGCGGAACCACTGACAGCGGAGACCGCCGCGGCCTGGGGCCTGATCTGGCGCGTCGTCGATGATGCCGATCTGGCGGCCGAAGCCGAGGCGCTCGGCAAGAAGCTCGCGGCTGGTCCGACCTTCGGGCTCGGCCTGATCAAGCAGGCCATTCAGGCCTCGGCCGGCAATACGCTCGATCAGCAGCTCGATCTCGAGCGCGACCTGCAGCGGCAGGCCGGGCGCAGCGCCGACTATGCCGAAGGTGTCCTCGCCTTCCTCGATAAGCGCCAGCCCGAGTTCACCGGACGATGAACCCAGACGTTTCCGACCCGGACGCGCTCGCCCGCGCCGTCGCCAAGGCGATGTGGGACAAGGACCTTGCCTCCCGCAGCCTCGGCATGAGCCTCGATGCAGCCGGCCCCGGCGAGGCGACGCTGTCCCTGACGGTCACGGCGGCGATGATCAACGGCCACAAGACCTGTCATGGCGGCTATATCTTCACCCTGGCGGACTCGGCCTTCGCCTTCGCCTGCAACAGCTACAATCAGAACACCGTGGCGCAGCACTGCTCGGTGACCTTCCTGCGCCCGGCCTTCGAGGGCGACCGGCTGACCGCCAGCGCCCGGGAGGTCTCGCGGATCGGCCGCGGCGGCATCTACGACATCACGGTGACGAACCAGAACGGCGAGCATGTCGCGGAGTTCCGCGGCCACTCCCGTACTATCAAGGGCATGCCGATACCCGCGCCAGGCTGAACGCGCCGGCCGACAAAAAAGCGGAGGAAACCTATGGAAGACCTTTCGCCCCGCCGGGGCGATCTCGACCCCATCGAAACCGCCTCGCGCGACGAGATTTCGGCGCTCCAGCTGACGCGATTGAAGACGACGCTCGAGCACGCTTATCGCAACTCGCCGCATTACAGCGCGCAATTCGACAAGGCCGGCGTGCATCCGGGTGACCTGAAGACGCTGTCGGACCTGTCGAAATTCCCGTTCACGGTGAAGCAGGACCTGCGCGACACCTACCCGTTCGGCATGTTCGCGGTGCCCCAGCAGAAAATCGTCCGCATCCATGCCTCCTCCGGCACCACTGGCAAGCCGACGGTCGTCGGCTATACGCAAAACGACATCGAGATGTGGGCGACCTGCGTCGCGCGCTCGATCCGGGCGGCGGGCGGCCGGGCCGGCGACATCTGCCATGTCGCCTATGGCTACGGCCTGTTCACCGGTGGCCTGGGCGCGCATTACGGCGCCGAGAAGCTCGGCTGCACGGTCATCCCGATCTCCGGCGGCATGACCGAGCGCCAGGTGACGCTGATACAGGACTTCAAGCCGCGCATCATCATGGTGACGCCGTCCTACATGCTGTCGATCCTCGACGAGTTCCGCCGTCAGGGCATCGATCCGCGTAGTTCCTCGCTGGCCGTCGGCATCTTCGGCGCCGAGCCCTGGACCAATGCGATGCGCGAAGAGATCCAGCAGGATTTCGACATGCATGCCGTCGACATCTACGGCCTGTCAGAGGTGATCGGCCCAGGCGTCGCCAGTGAATGCGTCGAGACCAAGGACGGTTTGCATATCTGGGAGGACCATTTCTATCCGGAGATCATCGACCCGGAGACCGGCGACGTCCTTCCCGATGGCGAGCTCGGCGAACTCGTCTTCACCTCGCTGACCAAGGAAGCGCTGCCGATCATCCGCTATCGCACCCGCGACCTGACGCGGCTTTTGCCCGGCACGGCGCGGGCGATGCGCCGGATCGAGAAGATCACCGGCCGCTGCGACGACATGATCATCCTGCGCGGCGTCAACATCTTCCCGACGCAGGTCGAGGAGCAGCTGTTGAAATGCGCTGGGCTCGCCCCGCATTTCCAGATCGAGCTCGTGCGCGCCGGCCGCATGGACGACATGGTCGTGCATGTCGAAGCCATGCCGAATGCCAGTGATGCGGCGGCGCGCACCGCATCCGGCAGGGAACTTGCACACCACATCAAAAGCGTGGTGGGAGTCAGCACCAAGGTGGTGGTGGGCGATCCTGATTCGGTCGAGCGTTCGGCTGGAAAGGCGAGGCGCGTCGTCGACAACAGGCCGAAAGGATAGCAGGCGATGGCCCGGACCAGGGCTGCCGACTTCGATGAGAAGCGGCGCAGCATACTCGACAGCGCCGCGGCCGTCTTCGCCAAACTCGGCATGGAGCGCGCCTCGATGGCGCAGATCGCCCAGGAGAACAACGTCTCCAAGGCGCTGCTCTACCACTATTACCCGAGCAAGGACCTGCTGATCTTCGATATCGGCCGCACCCATCTCGTCGAGTTGGAGGCGGCGATCATCGAGGCCGACCGGCCCGATCTCGAGCCCCGGGCAAGGCTGCGCCATCTGATCGGCGGTGTGCTCGAGAATTACCGCACCGCCTCGAACTTCCACCAGGTCCTGCTCAACGGCACCGGCTCACTCACCGAGACGCAGAGGCTGGAGCTGCGCGAGATGGAGCGCCGGATCGTCAAGGCGTTCTCGGACGTGCTGATCGACATCAACCCGGCGCTGGCCACGAACCGCGCCGGCGTGACGCCAGTGACCATGTCGCTCTTCGGCATCCTGAACTGGGTCTACACATGGTTCCGGCCGAGCGGCGCACTCAGCCGCGAAGGCTATGCCGACATGGTCACCGCACTGTTCTTGGACGGGGCCGGCGCGATAAAATAGCAACCGCGCCGATCAGGCAGCTTGCTTGGCATCAGGCATTGATGCCTCCTTCAGCAGCTTCTCCACGATCGCCTTGACCTGCAAGACCGCGGCCTCCTTCACCGGGCCGTAGCCGCGGATATCCATCGGCGCCTTGGCCAACGCCAGCAGCGTTTCCGGCGCTTGCGCGGGCAGCCGTGCCACGATGTCATCGACCAACTCTTCGTACCAACCGATCAGCGCGCGCTCCATCTTTCGCTCGGCCGTGTATCCGAAGATGTCGAAGGCCGTGCCGCGCAAGCCCTTGAGCCTGGCCATCAGCCGCAGCGGCGTCTGGATCCACTGACCAAAACGGCGCTTCAGCGGCCGTCCGCGCGCATCCTTATCGCCGCCGAGGAAAGGTGGGGCGAAATGGTAGTTGACCTTGAAGTCGCCGGCGAAGCTGCGCTTCAGCTCGTCGAGGAAGCCGGTCTGCATATGGAGGCGCGCAACCTCGTATTCGTCCTTGTAGGACATCAGCTTGAACAGCGAGCGGGCGACCGCGTCAGTGAGCGCCTCAGAGTCGAACGGCTTTTCCGCCGCTCGGACCTTGTCGACACCAGCCCGGTAACGCTCCGCCCAGGCCGCATCCTGATAATCCACGAGGAAGCGCTCGCGTCGGGCGATCACCTCGTCCAGGTTTTCCGTCTCGAAGGTGACCGAGGGTGGCGCAAAGGCGGCCGGATCGGCAGCCGCGAGCCGCCCGGCGGCGAAAGCCTGCCGATTGCGCTCGATCGCGACGCCGTTGAGTTCGATGGCGCGGTGCAGGGCCTCCAGCCCGACGGGAACCAACCCCTGCTGCCAGGCGTGACCGAGCATGACGATGTTGGCGAAGACGGCGTCGCCGAACAGGGTCTCGGCCAGCGCATTGGCGTCGATGGCACGAACGTTTTCCGGACCGGCCACCCGCTCGATTTCCTTCAGCCGGCGGCGTGTCGCGAGGTCCGCATCGCGCAGGCGCACGATGTCGCCCGTCGGCATCTCGGCCATGTTGACCAGCGCGCGCATGCCGGCTCGATAGGTCGCGGATGCCTTGGGCGAGGACGACACGACGATGTCGCAGCCGATCAGCGCATCCGCCGAACCGTTGTCGAGGCGAACCTGGTTGATCGCTTCGGGTGTTTCCGCAAGCCGCAGGAAAGACAGCACCGGCCCGAATTTCTGGGCGAAGCCGGTGAAGTCGAGCACTGAACTGCCCTTGCCTTCGAGATGGGCCGCCATGGCGATCAGCGCGCCGACCGTGACGACGCCGGTGCCACCGACGCCGGTGACGAGCAGGTCGTAAGGCCTGTCGAGTAACGGCAAGGCCGGCGCCGGCAGCAGCGCGGCGCGGCCGGCAAAGTCGTCTCCGCTTCCCTGCTTCTTTCTGCGAACGGCCCCCTCCACCGTCACGAAGCTCGGGCAGAAGCCGTCCAGGCAGGAGAAGTCCTTGTTGCAGTTGGAGAGGTTGATCTGCCGCTTGCGGCCGAACGGCGTCTCCTTCGGCTCGACGCTGAGGCAGTTCGACGCCACCGAACAATCGCCGCAGCCCTCACAGACGAGATCGTTGATATAGGCGAAGCGCTGCGGGTCGGCCATCGTGCCGCGCTTGCGCCGGCGGCGCTTCTCGGTGGCGCAGGCCTGCTCATAGATCAGCACCGAGACGCCCTTGATCTCGCGCAGTTCGCGCTGGAGCGCATCGAGCTCGCGGCGGTGGTGGATGGTCACGCCATGCGGCAGGCTGGCGGGCGCGAACTTTTCCGGCTGATCGGAGACCAGCGCAATGCGCAGGGCGCCCTCGGCGCGCACCTCCTGGGCGATGGCGTGCACGCTGATCGGCCCATCGACCGGCTGGCCGCCGGTCATGGCGACGGCGTCGTTGTACAGGATCTTGTAGGTGATGTTCGCTTTGGCGGCGACCGCCTGGCGGATCGCCATCGAGCCGGAATGGTAATAGGTGCCTTCGCCGAGATTCTGGAAGATGTGGCCCCGGCCGGTGAACAGCGAGGACGCCGCCCAGTTCACGCCTTCGCCGCCCATCTGGATCAGCGAGCTGGTCTCGCGGTCCATCCAGCTCGCCATGAAATGGCAGCCAATGCCGGCCAGCGCCTTCGAACCTTCGGGTACCTTGGTGGAGGTGTTGTGCGGGCAGCCGGAGCAGAAATAGGGCGTGCGGGTCGCGCCTGGCACCTGGATGAGGCGCCCGGACTCGGGGTTCAGCAGCGCGGCTCGCTCGGTCAGGCGCAGATCGGGGAACAGCGCGTCCAATCGCTTCGCCACGATCGGCGCGAGCAGGCGCGGCGACAACTCCCCGATCCACGAGATCAGGCGGTTGCCGTCCTCGTCGCGCTTGCCGACCATCGAATGCGGCTTGTCGCCGGGATAGTCGTAGAAATACTCCTTGAGCTGGCTCTCGATGATGCCGCGCTTTTCCTCGACGACGAGAATCTCCGCCTTGCCGCGCACGAACTCCAGCGCGGACCGACGCGCCAGCGGCCAGACCATGCCGACCTTGTAGATGTCGATGCCGTGCTCGCGGCAGGCCCGTTCGTCGAGGCCGAGCAGGCGCAGCGCCTCCATCAGGTCGAGATGCGCCTTGCCGGTGGTGACGATGCCGAAGGATGCGCCTGGAATGTCGTAGATGCGCCGGTCGATCGGGTTCGCCTCGGCGAAAGCGAAGACGGCCATCTTCTTGGCCTCCATGCGCTCCTCGATCTGCGGCCCCGGCAGGTCCGGCCAGCGATAGTGCAGGCCGGTAGCCGGCGGCGTGTAGTCGGGCTCCCTGAACAGCCGCGGCGCCGGCAATTCGACCGACTGGCCGCTCTCGACCGTTTCCGAGATCGCCTTGAAACCGACCCACATGCCGGAATAGCGCGACAGCGCGTAGCCATACTCGCCGAAAGCGAGATATTCGCCGACCGAGGCCGGATTCAGCGTCGGCATGAACCAGGCCATGAAGGCGACGTCGGACTGATGCGGCATAGAGGACGAGACGCAGCCATGGTCGTCGCCGGCGACCACCAGCACCCCGCCATGTGGCGACGAGCCATAGGCGTTGCCGTGCTTGAGCGCATCTCCGGCGCGATCGACGCCCGGGCCCTTGCCGTACCAGAGGCCGAAGACGCCCTGAACCGTCCTGTCCGGATTGGTCTCGACCTGCTGCGAACCGAGCACGGCGGTGGCAGCCAGATCCTCGTTGACAGCCGGCAGGAACTCGATGCCGTGCTGCTTGACCAACTCCGTCGCACGCCACAATTCGAGATCAACGCCACCGAGCGGCGAGCCACGGTAGCCTGAGATGAAACCGGCGGCATCTAGGCCGGCAGCGCGATCGCGCCGAGCCTGATCGAGCGCGATCCTGACCAGCGCCTGGGTGCCGGTCAGGAACACGCGCCCGGAGGTCCTGGTGTAGCGGTCACTCAGCGCATAGTCGGCAAGCTGGCGGGTCGACGCGATGTCGGCCATGGCATGGGCCTCCCGACAGGTTTCATTGAGAAGATTCTAAACTCGGCCGGTTGGAAAGAGTTGCCTGGTTTGCCGCTTGTCGTTGTCATTTCGGTAGATTTGACCGATGATGCGCTTAATTTGGGATAGTCCTTTCAGGGCAAGGCAATGGAGCTCACCGAACAGGACCGCAAGCTGATCACCCTGCTGCAGGCGGACGCCCGCATCTCCAATCAGGAGCTGGCAGAAGGCGCAGGCATGTCAGCTTCCGCCTGCTGGCGGCGGGTGCGGGCCCTGGAGGAAGCCGGCGTGATCGCGAGCTATCGCGCGATCGTCGATCCGGCCAGGGCCGGGCTCGCCTTCAGCGCGATGGTGCATGTCGCGCTGGTGCGCCATGAGGCCGACCACGTGACGACGTTCATCTCGCGCGTGGCGGCGCGGCCCGAGGTGCTGGAATGCTTCGCGACCACCGGCGAGGCCGACTATCACCTGCATGTCGTCTGCCGCGACAAGGACGCCTACAACGATTTCCTGGAGCATTTCCTGTTCAGGCTGCCGGGCATCGCCAATGTCCGCACCAACCTCGTGCTGAGGGAGATCAAGGTGCACGGGCCGGTGCCGGTCTGAGGCGCGAATTCCCTTCTCCCCCTTGCGGGAGAAGGTGGCGCGCAGCGCCGGATGAGTGATCGCGCAGGACTGTCCGTCATTCTCGGGCGAAGCGAAGCGTAGACCCGAGAATCTCATGACGAGAAGGCACAGATCGGAGCTTTTTCCGGCCTGAGATGCCCGGGTCAAGCCCGAGCATGACACGGCTAGCGTTGCGCGACCCCTCATCCGTCAGCGCTTCGCGCTGCCACCTTCTCCCGCAAGGGGAGAAGGGAAGTTGCGCCGTTCGCCAGAGGCGCGATCGGCTTACTGCGGCCAGCGCTTCGCCACCATGGTCAGCACGTCATATTGCGCCACGAGCTGAGCCTCCTGGTTGGTGACCGTGCAGTCCCAGCGCACCTCGCCGTACTCCTCGGTTTCGCGCGGATTGATCTGCTTGCAGGTCAGCGTCACCTGCAAAGTGTCGCCCGGATTGACCGGCGTCAGGAAGCGCAGCGCGTCGACACCGTAATTGGCGAGGACCGGGCCTGGCGCCGGGTCGACGAACAGGCCGGCCGCGAACGACACGATCAGGTAGCCATGCGCGACGCGGCCGTCGAAGAACGGGTTCGCCTTGGCGGCCTCCTCGTCCATATGGGCGTAGAAGGTGTCGCCGGTGAAATGGGCGAAATGCTCGATGTCTTCCAGCGTCACCATGCGCGAAGCCGTGACGAGCTGGTCGCCGATCTCCAGCTCGGCCAGTGACTTGCGGAAGGGGTGGATGCCGTCCTGCCGCGCCTTCGCGCCCTGCATCCAGCGGCCGGTGACCTCCGACAGCAGCCAGGGCGCGCCTTGGACGGCAGTCCGCTGCATGTAGTGCTTGACGGCGCGCATGCCGCCGAGTTCTTCGCCGCCGCCGGCGCGGCCGGGACCACCATGGACCAACACCGGCAAAGGCGAGCCATGGCCGGTCGAAGATTTGGCGCTGACGCGGTTGCCGAGCATGACGCGGCCATGCCAGGGCCCGAGCGCCTGCACGGCTTCGCGCGCGAAGGCGGCGTCGTTGGTGAAGACCGAGGCGACGAGGCTGCCCCTGCCGCGCCGCGCGAGCTCCGCGGCCTCCTCGGCCGTCTCATAGGGGATGATCGTGCTCACCGGCCCGAAGGCCTCGACGTCGTGGATAGCCTTGGCGGCGCCCGGCTTGTCGCAATAGAGCAGCACGGGGCTGAGGAAGGCGCCCGCCTCGGCATCGCCTGAGGTCAGAGTGGCGCGGGCGGGGTCGCCGGCGACGATCTCGGCCTCGCCACGCAGTTCGGCGATGCGGGCGCGGACCTCGTCGCGCTGGGCCAGGCTGGCGAGCGGGCCCATCCGCGTCGCCTCCTCGGCGGGATTGCCGAGCGCGGTCTTGGCCAGGCGGTCACCGAGCGCCTTGATCAGCGGCTCGATGGACGCCCGCGGCGCGATCACGCGGCGGATCGCCGTGCATTTCTGCCCAGCCTTCACCGTCATTTCGCGGGCGACCTCCCTGACGAAGAGATCGAACTCCTCGGTCCCCGCCACCGCGTCAGGCCCGAGGATGGCGGCGTTGAGCGAATCCGCCTCCATGGTGAAGCGCACCGAGTGCTCGATGATCGCCTTGTGCGCCCGGAGCTTGCGGCCGGTGGCGGCCGAGCCGGTGAAGGTCACGACGTCCTGGCAATCGACATGGTCGAGCAGATCGCCGACCGAGCCGCTGATCAATTGCAGCGCGCCCTTCGGCAGGATGCCGGTCGCGATGATCCTGCGCACCATAAGCTCGGTCAGATAGGCGGTCTGGCTCGCCGGCTTGACGATCGCCGGCATGCCGGCGAGCAGCGTCGGCGCCAGCTTTTCCAGCATGCCCCAGCATGGGAAGTTGAAGGCGTTGATATGGATCGCGACGCCTTCCAGCGGCGTCAGGATGTGCTGCCCAGAGAAGCTGTTGTCGCGCGACAGCAGCTCGACATCGCCATCGACGAGGGTGCGCGTGTTCGGCAATTCGCGCCGGCCCTTCGAGGCGAAGGACAGCAAGGTGCCGATGCCGCCCTCGATATCGATCCAGCTATCGGTGCGCGTCGCGCCGGTGGCGGTGGAGATGGCGTAGAACTCCTCCTTCGCCTCCATCAGTGCCTGGCCGAGCGCCTTCAGCATCAGGGCCCGCTCATGGAAGCTGAGCTTGCGCAGCGCCGACCCGCCGGCCTCGCGGCCATGATACAGCGCGCGCTTCATGTCGATGCCGCCGGCATCGATCAGCGCGACCTCCGCACCGGTCGCGGCATCGAGCAACGGCACGGCCTTGCCGGCGCCGCGGACCCATTCTCCGGCGATGTAGGATTCAAGCTGGCGGACGGTCTTCACTGGCGCATTCATCCCTTGAGATCCCTTGTCGATCGCGGTGCGCGGCTTGTCGCCGTCGTCGGTTGGTGCAGGTTAGGCCATGCCGGCGGTGCGAAGCACGTCGTCCACCTGCCGCTGCCAGGCGGCGGCGAGGTCGGCATTGCTGGTCTGGCGCAGGCCGAACTTCTTCTGCGTCTCGAAATGCGCCGAGCTGCCGCGGCCGAAGCTGGCGGCAACGCGCGGACGCCAATAGGCCAGCGCGGCGGCAACCAGCGGCCGATTGCCGGGCTCCTGCAGCAGTTTCCGCAAGCCTTCCTCGCCGAGCTCGGTATGCCGGCGCTCGCGCGGCAGGATGGCGCGGAAGATATCGCCGAGCGGCTGGTAGGAGAGCCGGGCGAACTCGTCGATCTGGATCACCACCGCGTGGCCCATCAGCACATTCATCACGACCGCATCGAGCCAGCCCTGCAGCGGGTAGTGCAGCACGGCGAGCCTCATGTCGGCTCCGTGCCGCGCCGCGCCGAGATCGCTGTCGCGCGCGACACGGTCGGCCCACGGGTGGTGGTTGGCATAGCGTGAGATGTCGGCGCCGAACTCGCCCATCACGGCAAGCACGCGCTCGGCATGGTCGAGCTTCTCCAGCACGATCCGGGACGCGGCGATGCGCTCCTTGATACCCGGGCCCTGATTGATGATGTCGGCGAAGCCGGCAGCACCGGCAAGCTCGCTGTCGACGAAAGTCGCCATCAGCCGGAGCAGCTCGCCGCGATAGCGCGGCGGCGCGTTCTCGGGCGTCGTCAGCTTGCCGCCCTGCGCGAGATAGGCCTCGAGCGGCATGGTGTCCGCCGAATCTGGGGCTGTGCCGGTGGCGTCACTGGTCATAGGTCACCACCACCCGGTCGGAGAGCGGATAGCACTGGCAGCTCAGCACATAGCCCTGGCGGACCTCGTAATCCTCGAGGGCATGGTTGGTCGCCATCTCGACCTCCCCTTCCACAACCATGGCGCGGCAGGTCGAGCAGACGCCCGCCTTGCAGGCATAGGGCGCATCGAGGCTGGCGCCGAGCGCAGCCTCCAGGATGGTCTGCCCAGTCTTGGCCATCTCGATCACCCGCGTCGTGCCGTCGAGCGTGATCGTCGCGGTGCAGGTCGCGGCCTTGCCGGTGTCGGCGGCGCTCTTGACGACGTGCTTGCCACGGCGCGGGGCGGAGGCGAACAGCTCGAACTTGATCTGGTCGTCGCGCAGGCCGTGCTCGCGCAGCGCCGCGGCGATCGCCAGCATCATCGGCTCGGGCCCGCAGATGAAGGCCATGTCGATGGCGGCGATGTTGATCCAGCCCTTGAACAGCTTCGCGCATTTCTCGGCGTCGATGCGGCCGGAGAAGAGCTCGACCTCCTGCGCCTCGCTCTCCAGCACATGGACCACGTTGAAGCGGCCGAGATGGACGTTCTTGATGTCCTCCAGCTCCTCGCGGAACATGATCGAATGGATCGAGCGGTTGCCGTAGACCAGCGTGAACCGTGATTTCGGCTCGCGCGCCAGCGTCGTCTTGATCAGCGAGAGTACGGGCGTGATGCCGCTGCCGCCAGCAAAGGCGAGATAGTGCCGTCCCTCCTCCGGCTTCAGCGGCACGTGGAAGGCGCCCATCGGCGGCATCGCCTCGACAACGTCGCCGGGCTTCAATTCCTCGTTCGCCCAGGTCGAGAAGGCGCCGCCGTCGACGCGCTTGATGCCGACCTTGAGCACGCCTTCGTCCCTGCCCGCACAGATCGAATAGGACCGGCGCAGCTCTTCACCTTCGAAGCTTCGGCGGAAGGTCAGGTACTGCCCTTGCGTGAAGTCGAAGGCGGCACAGTCCTCAGGCCGCGGCGCGAGCGTGACGACCACTGCATCGCGCGTCTCGCGACGGACTTCGGCAACCTCCAAAGGAAAGAAGCGGGCCATCAGATGCTCTTGAAGTAGTCGAAGGGTTCAAGGCACTCGGCGCAGCGGAAATGCGCCTTGCACGGTGTCGAGCCGAACTGGCTGACGCGCTCGGTCCTTGCCGAGCCGCAGCGTGGGCAGGATACCAGAAGCGGCACCAGCGCCCCGGCGCAGGCAGCCGTGCCTTCGACCGGCGGCGCGATGCCGTAGTCGCGCAGCTTGGCGCGGCCCTCGGCGCTGATCCAGGCCGTAGTCCAGGCCGGCGACAATTGCCGCTTGAGGGCGAGCTTCTCGATGCCATGCTCGCGCAGGCCGCGCTCGATCTCGAAATTGATCACGCCGGTCGCCGGGCAGCCGGAGTAGGTCGGCGTCACCGTCACCTCCAGCATGTCGCCCACCCAGGCGACGTCGCGGATGATGCCGAGATCGACCAGCGAGATCACCGGGATCTCCGGGTCCGGAATCTCGCCGAGCCAGGACCAGATCTCGGCGACGGCGGGGTGCGTGGCTAGCCCTCCCCCCGCTTGCGGCGGGGAGGGTTGGGTGGGGGGCAGTTCCGCTTGGTGCAACATGGAAGAAGCCCCTCGCTCTGCTTTCCGCCCCCCCATCCCTAACCCTTCCCCACCGCAAGCGGGGGGAAGGGAACGCGCGTCGCTTTCAAGCGATTGCCTTGGCATGGCGGCGTCCATCAGCGCCTCCTCACCAGCGTGCCCCGGGATAGGCGCGCTGCAGGAACTGCATCTGCGCCAGGATGAAGCCGAGATGCTCGGAATGGACGCCGCGCCGGCCGCCCTTCTGCGCGAAGCTCTTCTCCGGCGCCTTCAAGGTCGCCTCGGCGAAGGTGCGGGTGACATGCTCCTGCCAGGCGCCCTTGAGCAAGCCGGGCTCCGGTGCGAGGCTTGAGGCCGCCAGTTCCTCGTCGAGCGCATCGGCGAGGAACATTTCCCCCGTATAGGGCCAGAGGAAATCCACAACCGCCTGCATGCGGTCATGGCTCTCCTTGGTGCCGTCGCCGAGGCGGATCACCAGATCGGCGCTGCGTTCCAGATGATAGGCGACCTCCTTGGAGGCCTTCTCGGCGATTGCGGCGATGCGCGCATCGGCCGAGCCCATCAGCGCCTGCAGCAGCGGCAGATGCCAGGCGTCGAACAGGTATTGCCGCATCACCGTGCGGCCGAAATCGCCGTTGGGCTGCTCGACCAGGAGGAGATTGCGGTAGCCCGAGACGTCGCGCAGGAAGGCGAGCTCGTCGGACGTCCGGCCCTTGCCCTCGGCCTCGCAGGCGAGCTCCAGCCAGAGCTGGGTCTGGCCGATCAGGTCGAGCGCGGTATTGGCGAGCGCGATATCCTCCTCCAGCGCCGGGGCATGGCCGCACCATTCCGAATTGCGATGGCCGAGAATGAGACAGCTGTCGCCCATGCGCAGCGCGAACTCGGCAATGGCCGGGGAGGCGGGTGCCGCGCTCATCACATGTGCCCCACTTCGTCGGGCACGTCGAAGAAGGTCGGGTGCCGGTAGACTTTGGCATTGGCGGGATCGAACAGTGGGCCCTTTTCCGAGGGCGCGCTGGCGACGATGTCGGAGGAGCGCACCACCCAGATGCTGACGCCCTCGTTGCGGCGCGTGTAGACGTCGCGCGCATTGTGGATCGCCATCTCGGCATCCGGCGCATGCAGGCTGCCGACATGCCGGTGGTTGAGGCCGTGCTGACCGCGGATGAAGACCTCCCACAGGGGCCATTCGCTGGACATCGCTTGCTTCCTGTCGCTTCTGAACGCGCTACTCGGCGGCGATCCTGGCGGCGTCCCGGCGCGCCGCTTGCTTGTTCGCATGGGCGCTCAGCCCGTCGCGGAACCAGGCGCCGTCATCCCAGGCCTTGCGCCGCGCCTCGAGCCGCTCGCGGTTGCATGGGCCCTCGCCGGCGATCACCGCGAAGAACTCGGTCCAATCCGGCTCGCCGAAATCATGGCCGCCCTTCGCCTCGTTCCAGGCGAGCGCCGGATCGGGCACGGTGAGGCCGAGGAACTTCGCCTGCGGCACGGTTTGGTCGACGAACTTCTGGCGCAGTTCGTCATTGGAATCCTGCTTGATGTTCCAGGCCATCGACTGCGCCGAATGCACCGAGGCGTCGTCGGAGGGGCCGAACATCATCAGCGACGGCCACCACCAGCGGTCGAGCGCATCCTGCGCCATCGCCTTCTGCTCGGGCGTGCCCTTGCAGAGCACCGTCATGATGTCGAAGCCCTGGCGCTGGTGGAAGCTCTCTTCCTTGCAGATGCGCACCATGGCGCGCGCATAAGGCCCGTAGGAGCAGCGCTGCAGCGGCACCTGGTTCATGATCGCGGCGCCGTCGACCAGCCAGCCGATCGCGCCGATATCGGCCCAGCTCAGCGTCGGATAGTTGAAGATCGAGGAGTACTTGGCCTTGCCGGAATGGAGCTGCTCGTACATCTGGTCGCGGCTGATGCCGAGCGTCTCCGCCGCGCAGTAGAGATAGAGCCCGTGGCCGGCCTCGTCCTGCACCTTGGCGAGCAGGATCGCCTTGCGCTCCAGGGTCGGCGCGCGGGTGATCCAGTTGCCCTCCGGCAGCTGGCCGACGATCTCGGAATGGGCGTGCTGGCTGATCTGCCGGATCAGCGTCTTGCGGTAGTCCTCCGGCATCCACTCCTTCGGCTCGATCTTCTGGCCGGCATCGATGCGCTCCTGGAAGGCGCGCTCCTGCGGCTCCATCTCATCGAGGCTGCGGACCCGCTTCGCCTCGGTCTTGACCATCTGGGCATACATCGGCTCGCCTCCTGTTCCGCCTCGCGCGTCAGACGCGCTCGAGGATCAATCCCTTGCCCTGCGTTTTTATCAACCGACCGGTCGGTCATTTAATTGCACGAATTCGAGCTAAGATCAACAGGGCCGGAAGTGCCGTTTCGAGCGGGGTTGGCTCCGGTCGTGGTAAAGCTCACGCCGGGCAATCCGATCCGGCTGGCGCTCCCAGATTTCGCAGGAATGGCGCTTCGCGAAGGCCGCATCCGCTTCGATCCTGTCGCCTTCAGGATGCAGGGTCATGGTCTCGCCTTTGGCCAATCGGCGGACGGCACGCTGCTCCTGGAAAAGCGAGCGACATAGCTCAGCATTCGGTCCGACAGAGCCCTCTGCGCCGGCGTCCAGGCAGGGGCGTCCCATGAGCAGTCAGCGGTACCTGAGTGATTTGGAGCGGGCCGCAGAAATCCGACTGTGATCACTCTCTGTGAGTTGGTTCAGGCTCTCGGCGTGACTCACATGGAGCTCGTGCGGGTCGAACCGCCGACAAGTTGAGGATCAGCTCTGGCCTCCAGCCCGCTCACTGTAACCGTTACAAGCTCACCCATCGCTTCAAGCCTGTACCAATCCATCCGAGAATGCAGTCGCAATTCGCGCTGGAAGCGCAACACCCTGGGGCCATCGACGAACAGGTGAACCATGAGGCAAAGGCTGCTTACGCTGTTGCTGATTGTTGGCGCCACCGCGGCCGCTGGCCTTCCAGCGGCTGCTTCGCCGGAGCGCCTGCAGGGCGCCTGGGCGACCAGCGCCGCGACTTGCGACCAGGTCTTTGCCAAGCGCAATGGCCGTCTGGTCTTCAGCAAGCGCTCAGCCGAGGGCTGGTCCGGCTTCATCGCGACGGGCAAGCATGTCCGCGGCGCCCATGCGAGCTGTGATCTGATCTCGTCGAAGCAGAAGGGCGATGTGCTCACCTTCCTGCTCGGCTGCGAGACCGAGATCATCTTCGAGACGGTGAGCGTCTCGGTCCGCTTCAAGCCCGATGGCGACCTCGTGCGCTTCGATCCGGATTTCCCGGAGGTCGAGACGACCTATCACCGCTGCGACAAGTGAGATGCGGACTGCTGCGTGCGAGCAACGCGCCACGTTCCACCTTTACCGCGGTTCGGAAGACTGATCGGCACAGGAGGAGGACATGGCGTCGTTTGGAAGCGCCAAGCCTGCATACCCAAAGCGCTGGCAGGGCTTTTGGGACGTCCGGTCGAACTGACCACCGCTGAAATCAGCATACGGCTGAAGCCGAGCTTACCGGTCACATTTGAGAAAGGAGGCTTCGATGTCGAGACATATTGGCCTGATCCTCGCCATTTCGATCGCGGCAGGAGCCGCGGGCTGCGCCACCTATCCCGAGGTCACAAGCCAGACCGTCATCGTCGCCGGCGTTGGGCCGGTCGAGGTCGAGCGCCTCAATGTCCGTGTGGTGTCGATCGACCGCCCCGCTCGCTCGGTCGTCGTCGAACAGCGTGGCAACACCTGGCGCGTCGAGGTTCCGCCGGTCTTCGGAAACCTCGAGAATCTTCGCGAAGGCGACATGGTCGAGATCAGGCGGGTTGAAGGCGTGCTCGTGGATGTCCGACGGGGCAAGCGCGGCGCAAGGCCTGCAATCACCTACACGGAAGCGGCGAGCGAACCGCAATTCCAGAACCTGCCAGAGAAATACGTGGTCCGTGCCGTCACCGTGACCGCGAGGTTCGAGCGGTTCGACGCGACCAATAATGTCGTGAGCTATGTCGGCCCACTCGGCCCGCGCTCGCTCACGGTGGCCGACCCCACCGTCAAGGCACAGCTGCAGAGGCTGAGACGGGGCGACATGGTCGATCTCAGCCTCGCCGAAGCCTTCCACATCGTTCTCAACTAGTGTTCCCCGTGCTCTGTCTGCCCCGGGGCGCTCCGTCTGCAGCGATCATCTCGGGCCGTGTCGCCGCCCGGCGCAACTGCTCAGAAGAGCCTGCCCGGACTCCATGCTGCGACCTGCAAGGGGACTGACCCGGATTGAGATTTGGCAAGAGGAGGAAGACCCATGAAGCCGATCCGCATCTTTTCTGCCGCGTTGCTTGTTGCCTTGCTCGCACCGCCTCAAGCCTCGGCCGCGATGGTCGTCGCGCCGGCGGTCAAGTTCGCCGCGCCTGACCTCGTTGAGACTGTCCAGTTCCGTCGGGGTGGCATCAGAGGCGGCGCCGCGATGGGACCGAGAGGTGGCGCCATCGCCGGGCGGGGCTACGTCGCGCGCGGGCCGCGCGGAGCCGTTGCCGGCAGGGGCTACGTTGCCCGCGGCCCGAGAGGAAACGTCGTCGCCGGTCGAGGTGCCGTTGTGCGTCCCGGCTATCGGCCGATGCCCGTTCCGGTGCGGCCCTGGGTTCGCCCGGCCTCCTACTGGTGGCATCCCGGACTAGCGATCGCTTCCGGAGCGGCGATCGGCTTCGTGACGGCCGCGGCCGCTTCGGCCTATGCCAATTCGCAACCTCCGGCACCGGGCTACTGCTGGTACTACACCAACGCGCAGCGCACGCAGGGTTTCTGGGACGTTTGCCCCCGTTGAACCGACTTCAATTGGCGAAGAGCGCCTGCCGACACAGCGACGAGGCTTGCAACCGACGATGGGGGTAGATTGCGTACTGCTCGGCTTCAAGCAGCGAACTACTGATTCGCGGCCATCTGCCCAAGGCGCCAGGCTGCGTTCGGACCATGAGAATGGGGAGAGGCTGGATCATGAAGATCAGGGAGATGGCCCGCCGCGCGCTGATCCTGGCCGCGGTCGCCTCGATGTGGGCGAGCTCAGCCCGGGCTGCCGACATGCCGCCGCCCGCGGCGCAGGCGGCGCCGGTTCCAGACACCGAGTTTCGCTTGACGCCGTTCTTCTGGGCAGCTGGCCTGAACGGGACCGTCGGAACCCGTCGAACCTTGCCCACCGTCGATGTCGACATCCAGTTCAAGGACATTCTTCGCAATCTCGACTTCGCAGCGATGCTGGCTGGCGAATATCGCAATGGTAGATGGGGGCTCCTCGCCGACCTGACCTATGTCGCGATCTCGGTCGAGCGCGACCGCGACCTGGCCCTGCGCGCACCGGGCTTCACCAGCGCGACGCTGACGTCGAAGACCTTCACCGCCACCGCGACCGGCTTCTACAGGTTCTACGACAGCGGGAGCTTCACCGCAGACCTGCTGGCGGGCGGACGGGTGTGGTCCATCTCGACTGATCTCGACCTCCTGATCGCCGGCGCTTTGGCGGTCTCGGCCGGCTCGACGCAGAGCTGGATCGATCCGGTCGCTGGCGTGCGGGTGCATGCCAATCTCGGCAACGGTTTCGGCCTAAGCGCCTATGGCGATATCGGTGCCGGCAGCTCGCGCCTGACCTGGCAGTTGCGGGCGACCCTGGACTACGCCTTCAACCAGAACTGGTCGGCCCATATCGGGTACCGCCACCTCGCAGTCGACTATCGTCGTGGTGGCTTCGTCTATGATACCAGCCTGAGCGGGCCAATCGCGGGCGTCTCCTACCGCTTCTAGCGCCGCAGCCCAAGAGCGCCCTCGCGGCCGCAAGCAGCATGTCAGTGCTTGACGACCTTCGGCTCCGGCGGCGGCGCAGGGGCCGGTACATGCCCCAAGGGGAAAGCGACGCTGATCAATGCGATCGTTCCCTGCGGCCGGTTCTCGGCGCTGACCTCGCGCAGGATCTTCAGGCGAGCCGAGACCGGGGTTCCGGCGACGGCGAAACTGTAGCCGATGGTGCCGCCCACTGCGGTGACGCGGCCCTTATAGGGGCCGAGCGAGGCGCCGCTGCCGCCGTCGCCGCTGACCTGCTGGTAGTGCGAGGCGACGACGCCGATCGAGAGTTCCTTGCTCAGATACTGGCTGATCGCGAGATCGGCATGGAAGGCGTTGCCGCTGCGGTAGTCGGTGTCCTTGTTCTTGCCATTGATCTCGAAGCCGACCGCGGCCGAGATATCGAGCCCGATCTTCGGATCGAGCCAGGTCGCCGCGGCGTAGACATCGCCGACCCAGCGGTTCAGGGCGACGTTCGAGAGTTCGCCGTCCTGGTAGGCGCCGGCAGGAATGCTGACCGACGTGCCGACCTGCCAATGGAAATTGCCGGCATGCCAGCCGATGAAGCTCGACACGACGGGATCGCCGATATTGAAGGTCGCGTCGCGCAGGCTCCCGCCGAAAACCCGGCCAAGCCGGGGCGCTGCGATCAGCGCACCGGCACTGATCCGCGGCGTGCCGAACGGAATCGACACCGCAAAAGCCAGGTTGCCGCCGAAGATCTCGAGCGGCGTGACCCAGGTCGGGGTCATGAAGTTGACCCTGGCCTCGACTTTGACGTTCGAGAGGACGGCGCCGCCGAACTGGGTCTGCGTCCGCGCCGAAAGGCGGCCGGAATAGGAATAGAAGTCGTTCTCGAAGTAGAAGCCGGGCGGCGGAACGATGCCGGCCGTCGGGCCGCGAAGTCCCGAAATATAGAGGCTCGCTCCACCTTCGGTCGCGGCAAGCGGCGTATGGATCAAGCTTCCGCAGAGACAGGCCGATGCGCCAACGAGAGCGGCCCCGAGTCGCTTCATGATCCCTCTCCCGCGGCGTGCGGACGAAGCGTCGGATGATTTGGCCGGCGGCGTCAAGCCGAAGAGGTAAACGCCCTGGTCTTCATGCTCCCTGCGAAGCGTAACCGTTACGGCTGCATCCGGCACGGCTTTGCCGCCATATGTTTCCCATGCGCCCCAACCATGCAGGGGACACGCGGCTATGGAACACGCGCAACGACGCGGGCTCGCCCGTCTCATGCTCCGCTGGCCGAGCCGGCGCGCGGAACTGCGCGAAAAATGTGCTCGCGATCCGCGCCTGGTAGAGCTTTGCGAGGCCTATGAGGCCGCCTGCGAGGCCGCTTCATACTGGGCGAAATCCCCGGCACCGCTTGGCCGGCAGCGCACCGAAGAGTACAACGCCCTCGCATCGGCGACAGAACAAGACATTCTGGAGAGGATTTCCTAACCTCATCGCGCCGGCCAGCTGTCGACGCGTGCGGCGCGCCTTGTCACCGCTCTATGGTTGCGCCATTGTTACATTGATCGGCGAAAGATGTTTTTCGGTCCACGCTTTGGAGGCGGAGCAATGGACGGGAGTGTTTCGGCTAGCAGCGGCGAGCCGCCGCCTGGTGAAATATTTGCAGCTCTCCAAACGTTACTTGCGAACAATGCCTTGAAATTGTCCGAGCGTAATCGGCGATTTCTGTCATTCGTGGTGACGCAGACCATGGAAGGCCACTCCGACAGAATCAAAGCCTATGCGATCGGTGTCGATGTGTTCGGGCGCGACGACAGCTTCGACCCGACGATCGACCCGATCGTCCGCATCGAGGCGACGCGCCTACGATCGGCCCTGACGGCGTATTATGATGGCGCTGGCGCTGCCGACCGCATCAGGATCAGCTTGCCACGCGGCAGCTATGTGCCGAATTTCTCGTGGTCGCCTGAGTTGGTCGCGACCATGGGCTTGGCTGACATCGCGCCTGCAGAGAGCTCTGGAGAGGCACCTGCCGCTGCGGTGATCATCCACGATCATTCCGACCACGCTGATCCCGAGGCGCAATTGCGCGGCGAGCTCTTCATCGACTCACTGCTGGTGCTGCTGCGCAAGGCGCGCTTCAAGACCCTCGTCGTCCCGCCAGCCGAGCACAGCGCGGCATCAGTCGCGATCCACGACCTCTTCGCGCATCCCGGCGAAACATACTCGCTCGACATCGCGGTGCGGCCGATGGCCGAGCGCCGCCGCTATTCCTGGCGCTTCAGCGATCTGCGCAATGGCGAGATCCTGGCGTCGGACTTCCGCGATCACGTCGCCAGGGCGGTGCCTTGCTTCGACGTGATCGACGAATTGGCCGAGGCTGCAGCGAAATCGATCGCGACTGTGATCGCCGTCCGCTGACGTCGGCTTGTCGGTGACCCTGATACAGTTACACGCTTAAGCCAGTCAGATCCCCATGCAAACCTCGGCCTTGCGCGCCCAGGTTTGCGGTCTTGAAGACGCGCAACACCCCGGCGGCGATCCGGAACCGGGAGTGTCTCATGCGACGCCATCAATTCCTCGCCGCAGTCGGGCTCGCTGTGGGCCTGGGCCTGTCGGCGATGCCGGCGCAGGCCCAGCCAGCACCGAGCCCCAGCCCTGCAAGGCCGAACATCCTGGTGATCTTCGGCGACGATGTCGGTCAGTCCAACATCAGCGCCTATACGCATGGGCTTGTCGGCTACAAGACGCCGAACATCGACCGGATCGCCCGGGAAGGCATGATGTTCACGGACTACTACGCGGAGAACAGCTGCACCGCCGGGCGCTCCTCCTTCATCACGGGCCAGACACCCAAGCGCACCGGCCTCTCCAAGGTCGGCATCCCCGGCGCTCCGGTCGGCCTGCAGGATCGCGACGTCACCATCGCCCAGGCGCTCAAGGCGCGCGGCTACGCCACCGGCCAGTTCGGCAAGAACCATCTCGGCGATCGCGACGAGTATCTGCCGGTCCGGCACGGCTTCGACGAATTCTTCGGCAACCTCTACCACCTCAACGCCGAGGAAGAGCCCGAGCGGCCCTATTGGCCGAAGCAGGACACGGCCTATGTCAAGGCGAACTCTCCGCGCGGCGTCCTCAAGGCCTCGGCCGACGGCAAGATCGAGGATACCGGGCCGCTGACCAAGAAGCGGATGGAGACGATCGACGATGAGACCGTCGCAGGCGCGATCGACTTCATGCAGCGCCAGGTCCGGGCCAACAAGCCGTTCTTCACCTGGATGAACACGACGCGCATGCATGTGTTCACGCATATCCGCGAGGCCAACAAGGGCAAGAGCGGGATGCCGGGCAACGACTATGCCGACGGCATGCTCGAGCATGACGGCGATGTCGGCAAGCTCTTGAAGACGCTCGACGATCTCGGCATCGCCAACAACACCATCGTGATCTACACGACCGATAACGGCCCGAACCAGTTCTCCTGGCCGGACGCAGCGACGACGCCGTTCCGCAGCGAGAAGGATACAAACTGGGAAGGTGCCTTCCGTGTGCCTGCGATGGTTCGTTGGCCCGGGCGCATCAAGCCGGGCGAAACCTCGAACGAGATTTTCTCCGGCCTGGACTGGTTCCCGACGCTGCTTGCCGCCGCCGGCGACACCGACATCAAGGAGCGGCTGCTCAAGGGTGCCAGCATCGACGGCAAGTCCTTCAAGGTGCATCTGGATGGCTACAACCAGTTGCCCTACCTCACCGGTCAGCAGCCCAAGGGCAACCGCACGCAGTTCGCCTATTTCAACGATGACGGCGAACTGGTCGCATTCCGGAACGAGAACTGGAAGGCGGTCTTCTGCGAGATGCGGCCGGTCGGCGGCTTCCGGGTTTGGTATGAGCCGTTCACCTGCCTTCGCATTCCAAAGCTCTACAATCTGCGCATGGATCCGTTCGAGCGCGCCGATCTGGTCTCCGACCAGTACGACGATTGGCGCATCACCAACGCCTATCTGATGGGCTGGATGACGATGCATGCGGCCAACTTCCTCGAGACCTTCGTGGAATACCCGCCCAGTCAGACGCCCGCGAGCTTCACGATCGACCAGATCGCAAAGGGGGTGGAGGAGAAGATCAAGGCGAACGCAGCCAAGGCGGCGCCGAAATAGCGCTGAAAGCAGAAACGTCGTCATGGGTCCCGGTCGGTGGACACCGATCGGGTCTTCAATCTTCCGGAGAGCGACCATGTCGAAACTTCGTACATTTGCCGCCGTTTTGATCGCCGTTGCACTTTCGGCGTGGAACGCCGCGGCCATCGCTCAGACCGATCCTCTGCCGTCCTGGAATGACGGCAAGAGTAAGCAGGCGATCCTCGACTTCGTCGCGAAGGTGACGCGGGAGGGCGGGCCCGATTTCGTCAAGCCGGCGGAGCGTGTCGCCACCTTCGACAATGACGGCACGCTCTGGGCCGAGCAGCCGGTCTATTTCCAGCTCCTGTTCGCCTTCGACGAGGTGAAGCGGATGGTGGCCGAAAAGCCCGCGCTGAAAAGCAATGAGCCTTATCGTTCAGTGCTCGCACGCGATCTCAAGGCGCTGGCGGCCGGCGGCAACAAGGGCCTGATGCAGGTCATGGCTCTCACCCATTCCGGCATGGCCACGGACGCCTTCAACGCGTCGGTCGATAAATGGCTGACCTCGGCCCGTCATCCGACGAAGCAGCGGCCTTATACCGAAATGGTCTACCAGCCCCAGCTCGAATTGCTGACCTATCTCCGGGCCAACGGCTTCAAGACCTTCATCGTCTCCGGCGGCGGCGTCGAGTTCATGCGCGTCTTCGCCGAGAAGGCTTATGGCATTCCGCCGGAGCAGGTCGTCGGCTCGTCCGGCGTCGTGAAGTTCCGCCTCGATGCCGGCGGCAAGCCGGAGCTCTTCAAGGAGAGCAAGATCGAGTTCGTCGATGACGGGCCGGGCAAGCCGGTCGGGATCAACCGCTTCATCGGCCGGCGTCCGATCCTCGCCTTCGGCAACTCCGACGGCGATCTGCAGATGCTGCAGTACACGACCGGCGGGAGCGGCCCGCGCTTGGCTCTGATCGTGCACCACACGGACGCCGAGCGTGAATGGGCCTATGACCGCACCTCCCATATCGGCAAGCTCGACAAGGCGCTCGACGAGGGCAAGGCGAAGGGCTGGACAATCGTCGACATGAAGGCAGACTGGAAGACTGTCTTTCCCGCGGGACGCTAGGCATGCTGCCGGACGAACTGGTCGAACGCTTCAGGATCTCGGATGGCGACGGTTTCCGGCTGAAGCGCTTCGATCCGGCGGACACCTTCGGGCTCGACATCGACAAGAGCGAGGCGCGCGATCTGCTGCAGACCGGCGTCAAGCGCCTGCGCGACCTGCAGGAGCGGCTCTTTGCCGAGAAGCGCTGGGCCGTGCTCATCGTCCTGCAGGCGATCGACACCGCCGGCAAGGACGGAACGATCGAGCACGTCATGTCGGGCGTCAATCCGCAGGGCTGCGAGGTCACCTCGTTCAAGGCGCCGAGCTCGCTGGAGCTTCGCCACGACTTCCTCTGGCGCACCACCTGCGCGCTGCCGGAGCGTGGCGAGATCGGCATCTTCAACCGCTCCTATTATGAGGAGGTGCTGGTCGTCCGCGTCCATGAGGAGTTGCTGGCGAAGCAGGGGCTGCCGCCTGATCTCATCGGCAAGGACATCTGGCGCAAGCGCTTCGAGAGCATCCGCGATTTCGAGAAGCATCTGGCGCGCAACGGCACCGTGATCCTGAAATTCTTCCTCAACCTGTCGAAGGACGAGCAGCGTCGCCGCTTCCTGGCGCGGATCGACGAGCCCGACAAGAACTGGAAATTCGAGCCGGGCGATCTCGCCGAGCGCAAGCACTGGGACGAGTATCAGCGCTGCTACGAGGATGCGATTGCCAGTACAGCGACCGGTCACGCGCCCTGGCACGTGGTTCCGGCCGACAATAAATGGTTCACGCGCCTCGTCGTCGCGTCCACGATCGTCGACCGTCTCGAGCGGCTCGATCCGCAGTTCCCGGCGGTGAGTGACGAAGCGCGCAAGGCGATGGCCAAAGCACGCAAGGTGCTGCTGGCCGAAGGTGGCAAGCGCAAGGATTGAAGCTCTCGGAGTCCATCATGGTCGATGCTGCACTACGCGAGAGGCCGACCCGGACCGACGGCATGATCCGCGTCGAAGGCGGTACCTTCCGCATGGGCTCCGATCACCACTATCCGGAGGAGGCGCCGAGCCACCGCGTCAGCGTCGACAGTTTCTGGATCGACGAGACGCCGGTGACCAACCGCCAGTTCAGCGCCTTCGTCGAGGCGACCGGGCATGTCACCTTCGCCGAGATCGCCCCTGATCCGAAGGACTATCCCAACGCCCTGCCGCATATGCTGCGTGCCGGCTCGCTGATGTTCAATCCACCGCTACGTCCGGTCGACCTGCGCGACTGGTCGCAATGGTGGACCTTCAAGTTCGGCGCGACCTGGCGCAAACCCTATGGCTCGGGCTCCTCGATCAAGGGCCTGGACGACCATCCAGTCGTCCATGTCGCCTATCGGGACGCAGAGGCCTATGCCGCCTGGGTCGGCAAGTCGCTGCCGACGGAGGCCGAGTGGGAGTTCGCCGCCTGGGGCGGGCGCGAAGATGCCGAGTTCGCCTGGGGCGACGAGCTGATGCCGGATGGCCGCCACATGGCGAACATCTGGCAAGGACATTTTCCGCATGAGAACAGCAAGGAGGACGGCTTCGCCCGTACCTCGCCGGTCAGGGCCTTCCCGCCGAACGGCTACGGTCTCTACGACATGATCGGCAATGTCTGGGAATGGACCACCGACTTCTGGTCGACGCGCCATCAGGCCGATGCGCCGAAGGCCTGCTGCGTGCCGCAAAATCCGCGCGGCGGCCCGGAGACGAACAGCTACGATCCGCGCCAGCCGGAGATACGCATCCCGCGCAGGGTCCTGAAGGGCGGCTCGCATCTCTGTGCGCCAAGCTATTGCCGGCGCTATCGCCCCGCTGCACGCCATGCCGAACCGGTCGACACCTCGACCAGCCATGTCGGCTTCCGCTGCGTCCTCAGGCCGGCATCCTGAGCCGGAGCAGCCGCCTTCAAGACGGGCAATGTAGCCGGTCGTTACCGACCAATCGAGGATGCCGAGCGGACCGGCTGTAACTGTTACCGCGGTGACTCGCCCTTCCCGTCAGTCGAAGCTCCGGCATGGCCGCATCAGGAATGATGCCGGGCCAACCGCCCCGGACCAGCTCAGGGGCATCGAAACGCAACGCGCCAATGGCGCAAAGAGGCTGAGAGACTGACTTTCGATGAGGCGTGTCGGCGCCGTCGCGTCGTCCGCACTCGTCCGGAACTCGCTATCCCGATGATCGACAGGAGGAGAAGGGCGATGACGACGGAGCTCCCACAAGCCGGGAAGCCGGCTGGCCAGGACGGGCCCAGCGTGAACAGACGCAAGATCCTGCTCGGCGGCACGACGCTGGCCGCGGCCTCGGCGCTCGGCGCAGCGACGCCTGTCCAAATCGCGCAGGCGCAGCAGCCCGCGGCCACGGCAGGGAGCAAGCCGCCGAACATCCTCGTGATCTGGGGCGACGATATCGGCACCTGGAACATCAGCCACAACAATCGTGGCATGATGGGCTACCAGACGCCCAATATCGACCGCATCGCGCGCGAAGGGGTCAGCTTCACCGACTATTATGGCCAGCAGAGCTGCACCGCCGGCCGCGCCTCCTTCATGGGCGGCTGCGTGCCGGTGCGCACCGGCATGACCAAGGTCGGCCTGCCTGGTGCCAAGGAAGGCTGGCAGGCCAGCGATCCAACCATCGCGGCCGTGCTCAAGGACAAGGGCTATGCCACCGGTCAGTTCGGGAAGAACCATTTCGGCGATCGCGACGAGCACTTGCCCGTCAGGCACGGGTTCGACGAGTTCCTGGGCAATCTCTACCACCTCAATGCGGAGGAGGAGCCCGAGAACCCGGATTACCCCAAGAGCCCGGAATTCCGGCGGCGGTTCGGCCCGCGCGGTGTGATCAAGGCGAGCGCCGACGGCAAGATCGAGGATACCGGGCCACTCACCAAGAAGCGGATGGAGACGATCGACGAGGAGACCTCGGCAGCCGCCATCGATTTCATCGATCGGCAGGTCAAGGCCAACAAGCCGTTCTTCTGCTGGTGGAATGCCACCCGCATGCATTTCCGCACGCATATCAAGGAGGCCAGCCGCGGCAAGTCCGGTCAGGACGAGTATAGCGACGGTATGGTCGAGCATGACGCCATGGTCGGCACGATCCTGAAAAAGATCGATGATCTCGGCATCGCCAATGACACCATCGTCTTCTACTCGACCGACAACGGCCCGCATTACAACACTTGGCCGGATGCCGGTACCACGCCGTTTCGCAGCGAGAAGAACTCGAACTGGGAAGGTGCTTACCGTGTTCCCGCCTTCGTGCGCTGGCCCGGTAAATTCCCTGCCGGCACGACGCTGAACGGCATCGTCGCCCATGAGGATTGGATGATCACCTTCGCCGCCGCCGCCGGCATGCCGGATGCGAAGGAGCGCCTGATGAAGGGCGACAATTTCGCGGGTCGCAGATACCGTTCCCATCCGGACGGCTACAACATGCTCGACTATTTCAGCGGCAAGACCAAGGAATCGCCGCGCAAGGAGTTCTGGTACGTCAACGATGACGGGCAGGTCGTGGCGGCGCGCTACGAGGACTGGAAGGTCGTGTTCCTGGAGAACCGCGGCGAGGCCTTCGGCGTCTGGCGCGAGCCTTTCACCGAACTGCGCGTGCCCTTGCTGTTCCACCTTCGCCGCGACCCGTTCGAGAAGGCCCAGCACAACGCGACGGTGTACAATGATTGGTTCCTCAGCCGCGCCTTCGTTGTAGTCCCGATCCAGGGGCTCGCGGCGCAGTTCCTCCAGTCGATGAAGGACTATCCGCCCAGTCAAACGCCAGGCTCGTTCAATCTCACCAAGATCGAAGAGCAGCTGAGAACGAGCGCGTCGCGCTGACCTCGCGAGGGCGGTTCCATGCCCAAGCAGCCATGGAACCGCCTTTGAATCTGTCGAGCGCGACCGATATCGGGACAAGGAACAAGAGATGGATCGAACCGGTACGACAGCGCGTGATGCCGTCCGGGAACTCCAGAGCCGGATCAACCGGGACATCATCGGGCAGGAGCGGGTTGTCGAGCGCATCGTCATCGCGCTCCTCGCCAACGGCAATGTCCTGCTCGAAGGGTTGCCCGGCCTCGCCAAGACGCGGGCGATCAAGAGCCTGTCGAAGAACCTCGAATCCGAGTTCGGCCGCATCCAGTTCACGCCCGACCTTCTGCCCTCGGACGTCACCGGTGGCGAGATCCTGCGCGCCGACGGCCAGTTCGAGTTCCGCAAGGGACCGGTCTTCGGCAACCTCATTCTCGCCGACGAGATCAACCGCGCCCCGCCCAAGGTGCAGTCGGCCCTGCTCGAAGCGATGGAGGAGCGCCACGTCACCGTCGCCGGCAAGCGCTACGACCTGCCGCCGCTGTTCATGGTGCTCGCCACCCAGAACCCGATCGAGCAGGAAGGGACCTATCCGCTGCCGGAAGCGCAGATGGACCGTTTCCTGATGCATATTCGCATCGACTACCCGTCTGACGCCGACGAGGTGAAGGTCATGCGATTGGTCCGCTCGGAGAGCGCGGCGGCCTCCGGCAATCCGCAGCCGCCGCCGGCGCAAATCCCGCAGGCAACGGTCTTCGCGGCGCGCGCCGAGATCGACCGGGTGACGCTCAAGGACGTCGTCGAGAGCTATATGGTCGCGCTCATCGCCGCGACCCGGCGGCCGGCCGAGTTCGGCGACAGGCTGAAGAGCTGGATCGCGATCGGCGCCAGCCCGCGCGGCTCGCTCGCGCTGGATCGCTGCGCGCGCACTTTCGCCTGGCTGCAGGGGCGTGATTTCGTCACCCCCGAGGACGTGCAGGCGGTGGCGCATGACTGCCTGCGGCACCGGATTTCGCTGGCCTATGAGGCCGGCGCCGATGGGATGAGCGCCGACGCGGTGCTGGACGAGGTGGTGAAGCAGGTCGCTGTCGCGATCTAGCGGAGAGAGCCCATGGCACTGATGCGGGAGCGGGCGGGGCCAGGCGAGCGCAACAAGGCGGCCGGCGCACGCGCCTTCGTGACCATCGACGAGCTTTTGCGCCTCAAGCATCGGGCGCGCGGCTTCAGCTTCCTGCCGCGCCAGCCCGTGCACAGCCTGCTCGCCGGACGCCATGCCTCGCGATTGCGCGGCCGTGGGCTGAACTTCGAGGAACTGCGCCATTATTTCGAGGGCGATGATACCCGCACGATCGACTGGCTGGCGACGGCGCGGCTCGGCAGCCCCCATGTCCGGGTCTATTCGGAGGAGCGCGATCGGCCCGTCCTGCTGCTGGTCGACCAGCGCAGCACGATGTTCTTCGGCAGCCAGCGGGCGATGAAGTCGGTCGTGGCAGCAGAGGTCGCTGCACTGGCGGCTTGGCGCGTCACCTCGCTCGGAGATCGTGTCGGCGCGGTCGTCTTCGGCGACCGTGACCTTGTCGCGATCAAGCCGCAGGCGCGCGATCAAGGCGTCGTGAGGGTGCTGTCCGAGGTCGCCCGGCAGAACGCCGCGCTGGCGAAGCCGGCGGGGGCCGGCGCCGCGGATCGGCTCAACGAGGCGCTGGCCGCGGCTGCCCGGATGGTCGCCCATGACGGATTGATCTGCCTGATCTCGGATGTCGACGGCGAGAACGACGAGACGGCGCGGCTCGTCACGCGGCTTTCCGCCCACAATGATGTGCTGGCGATCTTCGTCCATGACCCGCTGGAACAGGAGCTGCCCGATATCGGTCAGGCGACCTTCAGTTCCGAGAGCGCCCAGATCGAGATCGACGCCTCGGCTCCGGCGCTCCGGAAAGGCTTTGCCGGTGAGCGCGCGGAGTGGCGCGCCCGGCTGGCGCAGCTCTCACGCAGCCGGGCCATTCCCGTCCTTCCGATCTCGACGGCGCGCGGCGTTGCGGACCAATTGCGGGAGCTGATCGGCAAGCGGCGCGCGCAGCAGGTCGCGGGCGCAAGCGGCCGGAGCGCGCCATGAGCGACCCGGGCGATCTCAACAGGCTCGCCGATCTTGCCTTGCCGCCACCGGTCCCGTTCTGGCCGCCGGCGGCCGGGGTCTGGATCGTCGGTTGTGCCGCTCTGGCCGCGCTCTCCGTGCTGGGCTGGCGGAGTTGGTCGCGCTACCGCGCCGATGCTTATCTGCGCGCCGCGGCGGCCGAGCTCGACGCGCTTGCCGCGGGGCCGGCCGCTGCAGAGGCGATCTCGGCCGTGCTGAAGCGCGCCGCCTTCGTCGCCCATGGCCGCGAGCGCGTGGCCTCGCTGACCGGCCAAGCCTGGGGCGCGTTTCTTGCCGAGACGGCTCCAGGCAGTCTGCGGATCGATGCCCTAACGGCTATGATTGCTGGAGCGCCGGCCGCAACGCCCCCTCCTGAACAGGCGGTCTCGGGCGAGATCATCGCCCAGGCCAAATCCTGGCTCCACGGCCAGCGCGGCCGCCTTCCGGCGGAGGCGTGACGATGCTCGCCTTCGCCTATCCCTGGCTGGCCCTGCTTGCTCCCCTTCCTGTGCTGGCCTGGTTCGGCCTTCCGCCCCATGCCGAGCGCCGCGCCGGCCTGCGCGTGCCCTTCTTCGACCGGCTCGCGCGGCTGAGCGGACAGCAGCCCTTCGACGGCGGGGTGGTCGCGCGACGCGGAAGCGTGCGGTTCGCCGTGCTTACCGTGGTCTGGCTGCTCGCGCTCGCCGCACTGGCGCGGCCGCAATGGATCGATCCACCCTTGCATCGTGACCTCCCGACGCGCGACCTGCTCCTGCTCGCCGACCTGTCCGGTTCGATGGACACCAAGGACTTCACCGATCCCTCCGGCCAGACCGTCGACCGGCTGACTGCGGTGAAGCAGGTGCTCGACGATTTCCTCGCACGCCGGAAGGGCGACCGCGTCGGTGTCGTCGTCTTCGGCGACGCGCCCTTCGCGCTCGTGCCCTTCACGACCGATCTGGAGCTGTGCCGGGCGATGCTGCGCGACACCGACGTCGGCATGGCCGGGCCCCGTACCGCCTTCGGTGACGCGATTGGCCTCGGCATCGGGCTGTTCGCCCGCAGCACGGTCAAGGCGAAGACGATCATCGCGCTGACCGACGGCAACGACACGGTCAGCAAGGTGCCGCCGGTCGAGGCCGCGCGCGTCGCCAAGGACAAGGGCATCGTCATCCACACCGTCGCGGTCGGTGATCCCACGGCGGCGGGCGAGGACAAGCTCGACGAGGCGGCGCTGAAGGAAGTGGCCTCCGCCACCGGCGGCGGCTTCTTTCGCGCGCTCGACCGCGCCCAGCTCGCCGAGATCTACCAGCGGCTCGATGCGATCGAGACCCGTCGAATCGATACGGTCAGCTTCCGGCCGCGGCGCGATATCTACTGGATCCCACTCGCTGCTGGCCTTGCCCTGACGCTGTTGGCGGAGGGCTTGCACTTGGCGCGGCGATATCGCCGCGACCACGCCTCCGGACGCAGACCGGCGACGGCAGGAGCCCGGTCGTGATCGCCGCGCTCGCCCCCTTCCATTTCGAGCGTCCGCTCTGGCTGCTGGCGCTCATCCCGGCTTTGGCGCTCTGGCTCATCGAACGCCGCAGCTCCGACATGCTGTTGAGATGGCAGCGCGTGATCGATCCCGCGTTGTTGCCGCATCTCATCGTCGGCGAAACCCGGCCGGCCATCCTCAGCCCGATCAATGCGCTGATGGTGGGCTGGCTGCTGACGATCATCGCCGTCGCCGGTCCGGCCTGGCAGCGCGAGCCGTCGCCCTTCGCCGCAGCCAAGCCTGCGGTCGCCGTCGTGTTGAAGGTCGCTCCGTCGATGCTGACGGAGGATCTGGCCCCGACGCGGCTCGATCGAGCCCGGCAGAAGCTGGCGGATATCCTGGCTGCGCGCGAGGGCGCCGCGACCAGCCTGATCGCCTATGCCGGCTCGGCCCATCTCGTTCTGCCGCCGACGCCCGACAGCGCCGTCGTGCTCGATCTGGCCAAGGCGCTGTCGCCCGAGATCATGCCGCGCGAGGGCGACGATCTTTCAGGCGCACTCGCTTTGGCCGACAGGGTGATCGCGGGGACCGGCGATGGCGGCTCGATCCTGGTCATGACAGATACCGCCGGACCGCAGGCGACGACCGGCCTCTCGGGCCCGAAGGCCGCAACGACGATGCTCTCGCTGCTGCCGGCGGAGGTCGAGGCGGGAGGCCTGCGCGAGGTGGCCCAGGCGTTGGGTGCGAGCCTCGTCGTAACGACCGCCGACCAGGCCGATGTTGCGGAGGTCGCGCGACGGCTCGATCGCGCCGACCAGGCCGCCAGCGTCGCCGGCGAGGGCAGGCATTGGCGCGAGGCCGGCTACTGGCTCACGCCGCTCATCGCCCTCCTGGCCCTGCTTTGGTTCCGGCGCGGATGGGTGCTGCAATGACGTGGCGGCGCTTTCCGTCCTCACCCTATGCGGTGATCGCAGCTGTCGCAGCTGTGGCGCTGCTGCTGGCCGGCTACCGCCTCGGTTGGCGCGAGCTCTGGCTGACGCCGGACCAACGCGGCCGCTTGCTGATGAACGAAGACCGGCCGGCAGAGGCAGCCAAGTCCTTCCGCAATCCGCTCTGGCGCGGCGTCGCACTGTTCCGGGCGGGCGATTTCAAAGGTGCCGCCCAAGCCTTCGCCGGCCGCGATACCGCTGAAGGCGCGTTCGATCAGGGCAATGCGCTGGTGATGCTCGGCCAGTATGACGACGCGTTGAAGCGCTACGACCGAGCGATCGCCTTGCGTCCCGGCTGGCCGGCGGCGCTGAATAACCGCGAGATCGCCCGCATCCGCGGCGAGCGCCGGAAGACCGAGGGCGGCGAGACCGGCAACACCGACGACAAGCCCGACGAGGTGGTGTTCGACAAGACCAAGAAGGGCGGAGAGGACACTACCGTCGAGGCCGTGAAGCCGATGTCGGACGAGGCGGTGCGCGCGCTCTGGCTCAAGCGGGTGCAGACCAGGCCTGCCGATTTCCTACGCGCCAAGTTCGCCTACCAGCTCCAGGCGCCGCCTCCGGAGGCCGCGCCATGAAACGCTTCGCCATGCTGCTGCTGGTGCTCGCTGTTCCGACCTTCGCCATGGCGCAGCAGCCTGGTAGTGGCCCGCGGGTGCGCACCCTTGCCGATCCGGCCGACGGCATCGTCATCGGCCAGCCCGTGCAGCTTCATGTCGAGGTGTTGTTCCCCGGCGAGATGCCGCATCCGCCGCAGGTTCGGGTGCCGGAAGCGCCTGGCGCCCAGATTCTGCGCTTCGAGACGCAGGCCACGACGATTCGCGACAGCATCGATGGGCGGGACTATGTCGGCCAGCGCTTCGAGTTCGTCGTCTTCCCGCGTCGCGGTGGCGAGATCGCCGTTCCGGCTCCCGAGGTGACGTTGCTCGATCGCAGTGGCGACCCGGCAGGCTCTGCCAAAGGGGAGGCAACGCGGATTATTGTCAGCGTTCCCGCCGGCCTCGACGCTTCCGGCCCCGTGCTCGCGGCCGAGAAGGTGACCGCGAGCGAGAGCTGGGCGCCCGATCCCGGTACGACCAGCTTCAAGGCGGGCGGCGCGATCACCCGAACCATCCGACGGCAGGCTGCGGGCGTGCCGGCGCTGGGCATGGCCGAATTCCGCTTCGCGGCGCCGGACGGCGTGCGCGTCTATGTCGATCCGCCGGTGGTCGAGGACAGAAGCAATCGCGGCATCGTCGATGGCGCAAGGGTCGACAAGGCAACTTATGTCTTCGAACGGGCCGGCAGCTATGTCCTGCCGGAACTGTCGCAGCCCTGGTGGAACCTGGCGGAGAAGCAGGCTCGGGTGGAAACACTGCCTGGCCTCACGGTGGCCGTCGTTGCTGCCGATCGGCGTCCTGCAGAGGTGCCAAGACAATCCCGTCTCTGGTGGCTTGCGGCCCTCGTCGTTGCTGTGGCGCTCCTTTCGACGCTGATCCTGAGCCGCTCGCAGCTCAGCGCAGCCTGGCGAGCATGGCTTCAGCGCCGGCATGCTTCGGAGGCGTTCGCGCGCCGGGTCTTGTTGCGGGAGGCGAAAGTCGGTGAACCGGCCTCGACCTATCGCGCATTCGGGATCTGGCTCGAACGCCTGCCGCCGGCCGGAAGGGCGCGCGTGCGCGCCGATGCTCGCGTGGGCCCGCTCGTCGCGGAATTGGAAGGTTCGCTGTTCGGAAGCAAGAGCAGCTGGGAGCGGCAGAGCGGAGAGGCTTTGGTCCGGGCCCTGGGCGATTTCTCCGGAAGCGCCACGAGCCCGACACCGGCGCCCGCGCCGCTTCCGCCGCTCAATCCCGCTTATCCGCCATAGAACTGGTCCCAGGAGGGCTCCGTGAGTACGCTCGACATCTTCGCCTGGATCGTCCTGCTCGTGCTGGTCGTCAGCACGGTCCTCGTCGTAGTCCTGATGGCGATGCTGCCCGGCATGATCGCCCGCAGCCGCAATCACCCCTGGGCGGAGGCCGTCTCGGTCGGCGGCTGGGTCACGCTCTTCCTCGGCTTCGTGCTCTGGCCGGTGGTGCTGATCTGGGCCTATGTCGACGTTCCGCTGCCGGCTGGCCGGGCAGCCGACAAGGTGGAGGCGGCCCGATGATCGTCGTCCTGCTCAATGTCTATCTCGCGCTGCTCTTCATCCTGGTGAAACTGCGGGTCATTCCCTTCAACCTGTTCTGGAAGGTCTCGCCGGTTCTCGTACTGCTGCTCCTGCTGATCGGACTGTTCATCCCGATGAACTGGGGGGCGCCGCAGGGCTCGGCGCTCGTCGTCAGGAACTCGGTCGCGATCGTTCCGGACGTCGCCGGCGAGGTGATCGAGGTTACGGCCCAGGCCAATCAGCCGCTCAAGGCCGGCGATGTGCTGTTCCGCATCGACCCCGTGCCGTTTCAGTCGCAAGTCGATGCGCTCGCCGCACAGCTCAAATTTCAGGAGACCCGGCTCGCCGAGATGACCCAGCTCCAGAGCCGCGGTACCGGCCGCACTTTCGATGTCGAACAGCGCGAGGCCGAGGTCGAGCAGTTGAAGGCGCAACTGGTCGGCGCGAAATGGAACCTGGAGAAGACGATCGTTCGCGCGCCCGCCGACGGCTACGTCACCAATTTGGCGCTGCGCAAGGGCGCCCGCGTCACCAATCTGCCGCTCGCACCGGTGATGGCCTTCATCGACACGTCGGCGACCATCATCGGCGTCGAGATCAACCAGATCGATGCGCGCTATCTCGCAGCAGGCCAGCCGGTCGAGCTCACCTTCAAGATGACACCGGGTACCGTCCAGACCGGTAAGGTCGAAAGCGTCTTGCAGGCGATCGCCACCGGGCAGGTCCAGACCTCCGGCCTCGCCGTCGCGCCGAAGGCGGTCCAGGCGGCGCCGTTCGCCGTCCGCGTCCGGCTCGACGACCAGGATTTCGCCAGTCGCCTTCCTGCAGGTGCCGCCGGCGACGCCGCGATCTTCACCGACCGCGTCCAGGTCGCGCATGTCATCCGCAAGGTGCTGCTGCGCCAGATCGCCATCACGAATTACGTCAATCCGTTCTAGGGGGGCGAGCCCGAATGTGTTCTGGGCCGAATCTCCGCTTTCCCGGGAACAGCCCAATGTCCGCTGATGGCGTAGATCGCCAGCTTCGGAGCTCTCCGTGCGCAGCCGCTCGTTAGCCTGGCGAGGCCAGATCCGCAGGCTATTCAGTGCTTGCCTGCACCGACGAAGTTGCGCAGCTCGGGCGTCTGCGGCTCGGCGAAGAGTTGCGCCGACCGGCCGCTCTCCCAGATCTTGCCCTGGTGCATGAACACCGTGGTGTTGGCGACGTTACGGGCGAAGTTCATCTCATGGGTGACGAGCAGCATGGTCATGCCGTCGCGCGCGAGCTTCTCCATCACCAGCAGCACTTCGCCGGTCAGCTCCGGATCGAGCGCGGAGGTGACCTCGTCGAAGAGCATGACTTTCGGCTTCATCGCCAGCGAGCGGGCGATCGCGACACGTTGCTGCTGGCCGCCGGAGAGATTGTCCGGATAGCTCTCGAACTTGTCGGAAAGTCCGACCTGGGCGAGCACGTCCTTCGCCAGCGCCAGGGCTTCCGCCTGCGGCACGTTCTTGGTGATGCGCGGCGAGAGCATGATGTTCTGCCCGACCGTCAGATGCGGGAAGAGATTGTAGCTCTGGAAGACGATGCCGACGTCCTTGCGCAGTTCGCGCAGCCGCTTTTGGTCCTGATCGACCGCATGGCCGGCGACTTCGATGCGCCCCGACTGGAAGGCCTCCAGTCCGTTGACGCAGCGCAGCAAGGTCGACTTGCCGGAGCCCGAGCGGCCGATGAGCGCGACGACCTGGCCGGGCTCGACGTCGAGTGAAACGCCTTTCAGGACCTCCAGCGAACCATAGCTCTTGTGGACGTCTTCAATGAGGACGGCTGGCATTCATCACCTTTTCGAGATGGCGGCTGAGCCGGGACAACGGGAAGCAGATGGCGAAGTAGATCGCCGCCACCAGCGTGAAGATCTGGAAGGGCTGGAAGGTCGCGTTGTTGACGAGCTGCCCGGCCCGTGACAGCTCGACGAAGCCGACCACCGAGACGATCGAGGTGTTCTTCACCAGCTGCACCAGGAAGCCGACGGTCGGCGGCAGCGAGATGCGGATCGCCTGGGGCAGGATCACATAGCGGTAGGTCTGCGCTGGCGAATGGGCCAGAGAGGCTGAGGCCTCCCATTGCTGGAACGGCACCGATTCGATCGAGCCGCGCCAGATCTCGGCGAGATAGGCCGAGACATAGATCGCGAGCGAGGCCGAGGCGGCGAAGAAGGGCGGCAGCTCGATGCCGAACAGCGACAGCCCGTAATAGCTCATGAACAACACCATGAGCACCGGGATCGACTGGATCACCAGGATGTAGCCGGCTGCGAAACGGCGCAGCAGCTTGATCCGCGACAGGCGCAGGATGGCAAGTACGCCGCCCATGAGACCGCCGATCAGGAAGGCGATTGCGGTCAGCAGCAGCGTCCAGCCCGCGGCGCGAAAGATGAAGAAGGCCTCGGGCCAACCGAAGGTCACCATCACGCAGCCTCCGCCCTGGCGTCGAGCCGGTCGAGGCTGGAGAGGCGCGGAAAGATCTGCCGGCCGAGCCAGAGGAGCGAGACCTTCAGACTGAGCGCCAGCGCCAGATAGATCAGCGTGACGACGATATAGGTCTCGAAGCTGCGGAAGGTGTTCTGCTCGATGATCGCCGCCGTGCCGGAAAGCTCGGGCACCGAGATGAAGGAACAGATCGAGGACGCCAGCAGCATCAGCACGAACTGGCTCGACAGCGCCGGCCAGACCCGCGCCAGCGCCGGCATCAGCACGACATACTGAAAGACCTGGCGCTTCGTCATGGCGAGCGACAGGCCGGCCTCGATCTGGGAGCGGTGAATCGAGTCGACGCCGGCGCGGATGATTTCGGTCGCGTAGGCGCCGAGGTTCAGCGTCATCGCGAGCAGCGCAGCTTCCGTGCCCGACATGCGGATGCCGATCAGCGGCAGCCCGAAGAACATCATGAAGAGCTGCACCAGGAAGGGTGTGTTGCGCATCAGCTCGACATAGGCGTCGACCAGCATGCCGACCCAGCGGCCGAACAGGCTCTTGGCGGCGACGAGCAGCACGGCGAGAGCAAGGCCCAGGACGATCGCGCCGAAAGACAGCCCGATCGTCAGGAGCACGCCATTGAAGATGCGATCCGCCTCGGCGAAGACCGCTTCGAACTGGAACTGATACTGCATGATCCCTTCCCTGCAGGTCGCACAAAGCCGGCGGAGGAATACTCCGCCGGCAGCTCAGGGACTGGTCAGAAGGTCGGCAGCTGCGGCAGCGGCGAGCCGACCCACTTCTCGGAAATGGCGTTCAACTCACCGCTCTGCTTGATGTAGTAGATCGTGTTGTTGAGCCATTGCTTCAGCTCGTAGGCATCCTTGCGGACGGTCATCGAGTTGGGCTGCATGCCGAAGAAGAACTTCAGCTCCGTCTCGGTCTCGCCACGCGCCTTGATTGCGGCGTTGGCCTGCGCATCGGGGCCGGCGATCGCCTCGACCTGGCCGGAGAACAGCGCCTGCATGGTAGTGGCGTCGTCCTCGAAGCGCAGGATGGTGAGGTTGAGTTCCTTCTCGCGATTGGTGAACTCGCGCTCGACGCTGGAGCCGCGATTGACGCCGACCTTGCGGCCCTTGAGGTCGGCCCAGTCTTTGATCGCCGTGCCCTTCTTGGCGTAGATGCCGGTCTGGAAGGCGCTGTAGGGGATGGTGAACATCACGGCCTTGGCACGCTCGGGCGTCGGCGCCAGTGTCGCGATTAGGAAATCGACCTTGCCCGCCTCGAGCGCCGGAATGCGCGAAGGCGGCGTGAGCGGCACGATCTCGACGGGCACGGCCAGATACTTTCCGACGAGTGCCGTGACATCGGCATCGTAGCCGATCGCGTTGCCCTGCGCGTCGACGGAGCCATAGGGCGGAGCCCCGATGAGGACGCCGATCTTGACCTTGCCGCGCTTGACGATCTCGCTGACCGTCTGGGCCGATCCTTGGCTTGCAGTCAGCATGCCGGCGCCGAGCGCCAGCAGCGTGCCGGCGATCCTGAGATGCTTGAAGAACTTCATTGGACGTTTCCCTGGTTGGCGGCTTGCCCGCCTTCGTTGTTTCCGGCTTCGTGCGGCCGGCTGCTGGAGAGGGTTCAGGCCAGTGCGGCCCTGACGAGATTGACCAGCGGCTCGCCCGCCGCGCTGCGCCGGATGTTGTCGGCCATGGTCTGCTGGCGACGCCGGATCGTGCCGCTGGTCCAGCCGGACATGTGCGGCGTCATCATGATGTTCGGCAGTTCGTGGAACGGCAATTCCGACGGTTGCGGATTGGCGTTCGCCGGGCCTGGATAGCGATACCAGGTGTCGATCACCGCGCCGCCGATGCGGTTCTCCTTCAGTGCTGCATAGAGCGCCGCCTCGTCGATCGTCGGCCCACGCCCGACATTGAAGATCACGGCGTCGCGCCGCATCGCCGAGAGGGCTGTGGCATCGACCAATCCTGTGGTCTCGGCCGTCAACGGCACCGAAACCACGATCGCGTCGCAACTGCCCCAGAAGTCCGCCAGCCGGTCGAGAGTGAAGCTGGCGTCGACCAGCTCGGACGTTTCGACCAGGCTACGGTTGGCGACGTGGACCCGCATCTCGAAGGCCTTGGCGCGTTTGGCGATCGCCTTGCCGATATGGCCGAAGCCGAGCAGGCCGATCGTCTTGCCGGCGATCTCGCCATGGACACGATCGGGCGCGCCGGCCCAATAGGCCCAGTCGCCTTGGCGCAGGCGCCGGTCGGCATCAGCCAGGGGAATCTCCCGTGCGAGCAGCGCGCTCATGACGTATTCCGCGATCGCCTGCTCATGGCCGAAGCAATTGCAGAGATTGGCCGAGGCGGGCAGCAGATCGAGATCGACCGCATCGTAGCCGGCGCCGGGCACGTGGAAGAGCTTCAGCCGCGACGGCTGCGGCAGGTCGGCGCCGAACCTCACGCCGATGATCGCATCGGCCTGTGCATAGGCTTGCCGGTCGGTGTCCGAGGCCAGCGTGTCCGGCAGTATCGCGACGTCCGCGCCCGAACCGACGAGATCGGCGAAGCCCGAGCTGAACGAGGCGGCGTTCTCGCCATGGAAGATGATGCGCATGGGGATATCGATGCTTTCAGGAGCCGTGCCGGGTCCGCCTCACAGCGTCGATCTGCGCACGCTGAGGTCGGAGCGCTCATAGACCGCGGGCAAGAGGTCGATGCCGAGGCCCGGCGCTTCGGTCGGATAGACGTAGCCGCCCTCGATCTTCGGCATCTCGGTGACGAGCTCGAGATACCAGCCGCGATAGAAGGCCCGCACCGACTCCTGGATCAGCGTATTGGGCTGGCTGAACGAGGCATGGATCGCCGCGACGAAGCCGACCGGGCCGATGCAGTCATGCGGCGCGAACGGCCGGTGATAGGTATCGGCCATCGCCGCGATCTTGCGGCCTTCGGTCAGGCCGCCGGTCCAGCAGAGATCGGCCATGACGATGTGCATGGCATCCCGGTCGAGCATGTCCTTGTAAGGGAAGCGCGAGCCCAGCGTCTCGCTGGCGCAGACCGAGACTGTGGTCGAGCGCGCATATTCGGCGAGCGCCTGCGGCGAGTTCATCCGGATCGGATCCTCGTACCAGGTTGGGCTGTAGGGCTCGAGCGCGCGGGCGATCTTGATTGCGGTCGGCAGGTTCCAGAGCGAGTGGAACTCGACCATGATCTCCATCTTGTCGCCGACGGCCTTGCGGATCTTCTCGAAGGGCTCGATCGCCTTCTTCATCTGCGCCGGCGTGATGTGGACGCCCTGGTTCTCGATCGCCGGGGGGTCGAACGGCCAGATCTTCATCGCCGTGATGCCGCTTTCGAGCAGGCTTTCGGCCACGGCGTCGGCACGCGTCATGAAGCCGTCGAGGTCCTCATAGGGGCCCTCATTCTCGTCCAGGCTCCAGTTCGAGACCGGCTTGATATTGCTGGAACGAACATATTTCGTGCCGGCGCAGGTGTTGTAGATGCGCTGCTTGTCGCGACAGAGGCCGCCCAGCATCTGGTGCACCGGCTGGCCGCAGACCTTGCCGAACAGGTCCCAGAGCGCGATGTCGACTGCCGAGGTTGCGCGCGATTCTGCACCGGTCGAGGACTGCGCCATCGGCAGGTTGGTCATTTCCCTGTGCAGGGCCTCGATATGCAGCGGGTTCTTGCCGAGCAGGCGCCCGGCGAGCGTATCGTGCAGATGTGCCTCGACTGCGGCCGCCCCGTAGAAGGTCTCGCCCAGGCCGATGATGCCGGCATCGGTGTGGACGCGCACCCACAGCACGTTGCCGAACTCCTCGGCGCGAAGCGTCTCGATGGCGGTGATCTTCATGTCGGGTGGTCCTGGCTGGCCTCGATGGAGGCGATTGAACTGATCGGCGATCGCTGGAAGGACGCAGCGTGCAACCGGCGGAAAGGTCAGAGAACCGAGATCATGCCGCCGTCGACATAGATGATCTGGCCGCTGACATAGTCGGAGGCCGCCGAGGCGAGGTAGACGCAGGTGCCGGCGAGTTCGTCCGGCCTGCCCCAGCGCCGGGCCGGCGTGCGGCCCTTCACCCAGGCATCGAAGGTCGGGTTGTCGATCAGCGCCTGGTTCATGTCGGTCAACATGTAGCCGGGGCCGATCGCGTTGGCCTGGATGCCGAGCTCGCCCCATTCGGCCGCCATCGCCTTGGTCAGCATCTTGATGCCGCCTTTCGCCACCGTGTAGGGCGCGACGGTGGCGCGGGCGAGTTCGCTGGTCAGAGAGCCGATATTGATGACCTTGCCGCGGCCGCGTCTGGCCATACGCCGGGCGGCCTCGCGACCGGTTACGAAGGCGCTGGTCAGGTTGGTGTCGATCACGCGGCGCCAGTCGGCCGTTTCCAGCTCCAGCATCGGCTTGCGGAACTGAATCCCGGCATTGTTCACGAGGATGTCGACCTCGACGCCTTCGGCATCGAGCGCCTCGAACGCGGCGATGACGGCCGCCTCATCGGTCACGTCGAAGCGCAGGCCGCGCGCGTTGTGCCCGGCTGCCGTCAGCGCAGCGACTGCCTCGTCGAGCCGGCCCTTGTCGGCGCCGTTGAGGATGATCGCAGCTCCCGCGTCGGCGAGCCCTTCGGCCATGGCCCGGCCGAGCCCGCGCGACGAGCCGGTCACGAGCGCGGTGCGCCCGGAAAGATCGAACAGGTGATTCACGTTCAGCGCTCCTGGGTCGCCGTCGCCTGAAGCGCGGGGTGGATCGGCTTCGGCCCGCCTGCGGTGACCTGCGCGGCGTAGCGGCGATAGGATTCGCCGATATGCTTGCGCATCGCCTCCCCTGCCCCTGCCGGATCGCGTGCGCGGATGCGGTCGAGGATTGCGGCGTGATCGGCGCGGCGGATCGCGATGTTCGAGACTTCGCCGCGGTCCTTGGCGCGCATGCTCTGGATCGAGTTGAGCAGCGGGCTCGAGACGAACTGCAGCACGTTCAGGAAGAGCGGATTGTGCGCGGCCGCGGCGATGGCGAGGTGCAGGGCAAGATCGTGCTGAGAGCTCTCTTCGCCGATGTCGTCCGCAGCATTTAGCGCGGCATCGGCCGCCTCCATTCGCGCCAGATCCTCAGGCGCGTGGCGCAGGGAAGCGAGCTGCGCCGCCTCGACCTCGAGCCCGAGGCGGAATTCGAGAAACTGCAGGATTGACTGCTCGGACACTTCGATCTCGGCTCGTCGCAGGCGCAGCGAATCCTGCTGATTGACGAACAAGCCAAGGCCGCGCCGGCTTTCGACGATGCCGTCGGCGCGCAGATAGGCGATCGCCTCGCGCACCACAGGCCGGCTGACGCCGAGCTGGCGCGCCAGCTCGGTCTCGGAAGGCAGGCGTGCGCCCGGCTGCAGCGCCCCGGTCTTGATCGATTTCGCCAGGGCGGCGGCGGCGTCGTTGGCGAGGTTGGGTCTGGATCCGATCGATGACAGCTGCATGGACGTTTCCCGTTCGTCCCTCATGTTGTCATGCTGTCAGTTGTTTGACAACCTGACATGAGCGGCGTTATTGAGAATTTATCGGCGCCCGCCAGCAGAGCGAGGACAGGAGCGCCCAATCAACGGGGAGGTTGCCATGCTCCAGCAAACGCGTCGGACGATGCTTGCCGGTCTCGCTGCCGGAGTGGCGCTGACCGCGATCCATGTCGCGCCGGCCGCGGCCCAGGCGACGAAAACCGCCAAGCTCGGACACTCCTTCGCCGACTCGCACCCGCGCGCCGCAGCCATGCGTCGCTTCGCCGAAGAGGTCGCCAAGACGACTGGTGGCAGCGTCAAGGTCGAGGTCTTCGGCAATGCTGCGCTCGGTTCGGAAGAGAAGATGCTGATCGCCACGCAGGCGGGCACGATCGACTTCTACATGGGTGCGCTCTCGCCGATCGCAGCGCGCAAGAAAGAGCTCCAGATCTTCGATTTCCCCTTCCTGTTCGCGAGCGATGCGGAGGCTGCGGCGGTGCTCGACGGACCGGCCGGCCAACGCCTGCTCGACAGCCTCGCCGACATGAACATCCACGGCCTGGCCTGGTCGGGCGGTGCCTTCCGCAACCTGTCGAACAGCAAGCGTCCGATAAATTCGCTCGCCGACATGAAGGGGCTGAAGGTTCGCGTCATGCAGAGCCCTATGGCGCTGGCGAGCTTCAACGCCATGGGCATGAACGCCGTGCCGATGGCCTTCACCGAGGTCTATACGGCGCTGGAGACCAAGGCGCTCGACGGCTACGAGCACCCCTTCGTCGACATGTATGCCAACAAGATGTTCGAGGTGCAGAAGCACCTGACGGTCACCAACCACGTCTACACGCCGGTCGCGCTGGTCGTGTCGAAGAAGTTCTGGGCCTCGCTGAACCCGCAGCAGCAAGCAGCCGTCCAGGCCGCGGCGGAAACGACGCGCGCCTTCCAGCGTGAGGTCGAGCTTCGCGAGGCTGGCGAGGTACTGAACGAGCTCAAGGCCAAGGGCATGGTGGCGGTCGAGATGCCGCCGGCCGAGCTCGATGCGATCCGCAAGGCGATCCAGCCCGTGATCGAGAAGAACACCGAGGTGATCGGCGCCGCCTTCGTCAGCGACTTCTACGCCGAGATCAAGAAGCAGCGAAAATGAACTCCGCCACCTCGCGGTGGAAAAACCTTGCAGGTCCATTGAACCCGCAGGGGCTCAAATGGCAAACCCCCGCCTAATCGATTAGGAGACGAGAGCCGTGACCCAATTCCGTCCGACACGCTTTGCTTTCATCGCGACCTTGACCGCAGCGCTGCTGGGCTCGGTCAGCGCCATGGCCGAGGTCAAGGCCAAGATCGGCCATGCCATGCCCGACACCCATCCGCAGGCGACGGCGGTCAGCAAGTTCGCCGAGCTTGCCGGCACCTACACCAAGGGCAATGTGAAGGTGCAGGCCTTCCACTCCGCCATGCTCGGCAGCGACGAGAAGCAGCTCCAGGCGGTCCAGGCTGGCACGCAGGAATTCTACATCGGCACGCTGGCGCCGCTCTCGACCCGTGTGAAGGAAGTGCAGGTCTGGGACCTGCCCTTCCTGTTCCAGAACGAGAAGGAGGTCTACGCCGTGCTCGACGGCGCCTCGGTGAAGAAGATCTTCGACAAGATCGAGCCGAGCGGACTGGTGGGCCTGACCTGGACCGGCATGGGCTTCCGCAACCTCTCGAACAGCCGCCGCCCGGTGAAGACGGCTGAAGACGTTTCCGGCCTCAAGCTGCGCGTGATGGCCAATCCGGTCGCACTCGACACCTGGAAGTCGATCGGCGCCAACGCCGTGCCGATGGCGTTCTCCGAGGTGTTCACCGCGCTCGAAGTGAAGGCCCTCGACGGGCAGGAGAACCCCCTGCTGCACATGTGGTCGAACAAGATGCAGGAGGTGCAGAAGTACATCTCCATCACCAACCACGTCTACACGCCGGTCGCGCTGGTCGCCTCGAAGAAGTTCTGGGACACGCTCTCGGCCGATGACAAGGCCGGCATCCAGAAGGCCGCGACCGAGGCCGGCCTGCTCCAGCGCAAGCTGCTCGACGAGGGTGATCGCGACGTCATCGGCAAGTTCAAGGAAGCCGGCGTGTCGGTCAACGAGGTGTCGGCGGACGACCTGCGCAAGGTCCAGGACAAGGTCAAATCGGTCGTCGAGAAGTTCAAGGGACAGATCGGCGACGAGTTCGTGACCGGCTTCGTGGCCGAGATCGAAAAGGCGCGCGCCGCCAAGTAAAGGCACGCGCAGCAGCGGCTGGCCTTGCGCCGGCCGCCCGTCCCGGCCCGGCTTGAGGCCGGAACCCTCACATATTGCCGGCGAGGTGACTGATGAGCAGCCTGCTCAAGACCGCGGTCGACGGGTTCTACCGCATCATCGAGATCATTCTCGTGCTCTGCATGACCGTGATGCTGATCATGGTCTTCGGCAATGTGGTCCTGCGGCTGTTCTTCAACACCGGCATCGACCTGTCGGAGGAAATCCCGCGCTTCGCCTTCGTCTGGATGACCTTCCTCGGCGGCATCATCGGTCTGCATCGGCGCAGCCATCTCGGCGTCGACATGGTCGTCCAGGCGCTGCCGGTGCTCGGCCGCAAGATCTGCTGGGCGATCAGCCAGGTCATCATGCTGATCTGCTCGCTGTTCATCTTCTATGGCACCTGGCTGCAGCACGACATCATCGCCGGCAACGCCTCGCCGGTCGCCCAGATCAGCATGCTCTGGGTCTATGGCGTGAGCTACGTCACCGGGGCCGCGATCGCGCTGATCTGCCTGTCGAACCTCATTCGCCTCGCGCGGGGCGAAGTCGCCGATGACGAGCTGATCGATGTCCACGAGGAGGGGCTGGCGGAAGGCCTCGAGGCCGAGCGCGATATGAAGGCGCACATGGCTGGAGGAGCCAAGCCATGATCGTTTTCGTCTTCATCGCGTCGCTGCTGGGCCTGATGGCGCTCGGCATGCCCGTGGCCTTCGCCCTGATCGGCTGCGGCCTCGCCATGATGCTCTACATGGGCATCTCCGATCCGCAGATCATCATCCAGAACATGTGGGACGGCGCCAACAGCTTCCCGCTGCTCGCCGTGCCCTTCTTCATGCTGGCCGGCGAGTTGATGAATGCCGGCGGCATGACCCGCCGGATCATCACGATGGCGATGGCCTGGATCGGCCATATCCGCGGCGGCCTCGGCTACGTCGCCGTCATCGCTGCGGTGATCATGGCCTCGCTTTCGGGTTCGGCAGTGGCCGACACCGCGGCGCTGGCCTCGGTGCTGATCCCGCTGATGCGGACCGCCGGGTACGACATCAACCGCTCCTGCGGCCTCATTGCCTGCGGTGGCATCATCGCGCCGGTGATCCCGCCCTCGATCGGCATGATCATCTTCGGCGTCACCGGCGGCGTCTCGATCACCAAGCTCTTCATCGCCGGCATCGTGCCGGGCATCATGATGGGCGTGGCGATCATGCTGGCCTGGCGCTGGAGCATCACGCGCGACAACCCGCGCGTCGAGCCCAAGCGCAGCATGCGCGAACGGCTGGCCGAGACCCGCAACGCGCTGTGGGCGCTGGTCCTGCCGGTGGTCATCATCGGCGGCCTCAAATTCGGCCTGTTCACCCCGACCGAGGCCGCGGTCATCGCCGCCGCCTATTCGCTCTTCGTCGGCGTCGTGATCTATCGCGAGATCAAGATCACCGACCTGTTCGGCCTGATGTATCGCGCCGCCGAAACCACGGCCGTCATCATGTTCCTGGTCGCCGCCGCCGGGGTCTCGGCCTGGCTGATCACGACGGCCAACATCCCGCAGCAGCTCGCCGAGATGGTGGAGCCCTTCATGGGCAACAAGATGCTGCTGACGGCCATACTGATGCTGCTGGTCCTCATCGTCGGCACGGCGCTCGATTTCACCCCGACGGTCCTGATCATGACACCTGTCCTGATGCCGGTGATCAAGCAGGCCGGCATCGATCCCGTCTATTTCGGCGTGCTGTTCATCATGAACAATGCGATCGGCCTGGTGACCCCGCCGGTCGGGACCGTGCTCAACGTCGTCTGCGGCGTAGCGAAAGTGCCGATGACCGGCGTGATCAAAGGCGTCCTGCCCTTCATGGTCGCCCAGATCACCGTGCTCGTACTGCTCGTGGTTTTCCCGCAGATCGTGATGTGGCCGCTTCAGATGATGTCGCGCTGAGGTCTCGATCAGCGGATTTGCGATCCGCTTCGGGATACGAGGCCTCCGCCTGCGACCGGCTCGACCTCCGATTAGCCGAGAGTTGCATCGGTTCTCGGCGGGTCAATCAAGAGGGTCCGCTTCCAGGCACCTTCAGCATGGTCGCCAGAATGCTGTCCGGAACCACATCTGTTGGATGGCCAAAAGCGGCTAGGTGACAGCCGGATCGCTGCCTGTCACCTATTTTCAGACAGCTGCTCGATCGCGGCTATAGCGCCTTTCGGCTGACCGCAAACGCCGAGCAAGGTGGCCGAGCGGCACGCCCGGAAACTCTCCGCAAAATGGGAAAGGCCTACACCACCGGCCTTGACAGACTGGCGATCCGGCATTTAGCCTCGACCTAAATCGTGTTAGACAACATTATTAGGGACGGAGATGGCCTTGGTGAAGCGCGTGCTTCCGCTCAAGCGAACCAGCAGCCGCGCCACCAGCGCCGAGGTCGCGAAGCTCGCCGGCGTCTCGCGCACCACTGTCTCGCTCGTTCTCAATGATCGCGGCGGCGAACTCGGCATCTCGGCCGAGACACGGGCGCGTGTCGCCGATGCAGCCGCCCGTCTGAGCTATCAGCCGAGCCATGCCGCGCGCTCGCTGAGGCGTTGGCGCACCAACGTCATCGCGCTGCTGCTCTATACGCTGGACAGCTTCTACAACGCCGAGATCATCGGCGCCGCCCATGCGGCTGCCCTCGAGCGTGGCTACTCGCTGAACATCATGTCGGCGAAGTTCGACGAGGTGCAGCGGCGGGCCTATGCGCTGCTCTCCGGCGGCGTCGCCGATGGCGTGATCGTCGCTGCTCCCCCCGCCGACCTCGCCGCCGACCTGAAGAAGCTCGCCGACAACGGCATGCCGATCGTGGTGATGCAGCACCACAGCCCCGATCCGGCGATCCAGGCGGTGCGCGTCGATCTGGAGCGGGGCGGCTACGTCGCGACCCGGCACCTGCTCGACCTCGGCCATCGCCGCATCGCCCATATCGGCAGCGCCTCGCAGCGCCTGCTGAAGCGCCGCGAGCGCTCGGATGGCTATGCGCAGGCGCTGCAGGAAGCTGGCATCGCCGCCGACCCGCATCTGATCGCGATGGCCGAGCCAAGCCTCGCCGGCGGTTTCTCGGCAATGGAAGAGCTGCTGGCACAGGACGAGCGTCCGAGCGCCGTCTTCGTCTACAGCGACCAGATGGCGGTTGGCGCGCTGCACGCGCTGCGCAAGCACGGCGTGCGGGTGCCTGAGGACATGGCGGTCGTCGGCTTCGACGGCATCGCGCTCGGCGGCTTCGTCACGCCGGAACTGACCACGGTCGACTATTCCCGCGCCGACATCGGCCGGCTCGCCGTCGAGGCGGTGATCGGCCGGCTGGAAGGCGAGGCCGAGCCGGCGCCACGCGAGCAGGTGCTGCCGGTGCGCCTGCTGGTGCGCGAATCCTGCGGCGGCACTCGCGCCGCTATCAGCCGGGAAGGAGCCTGAAAGAGCCCACCGCATTCCAACGATAAAAAAGACCAAAGGGAGATCGAAACCATGACGACCATCACCAAGCGCAATTTCGTCAAAACCGGGCTGTGCGCCGGTATCGGCGCGGGGGCCGGCATGTACTGGGGCGCAGCCAGCGCCCAGAAGGCCGCCTCGCTGAGCATGACCTCCTGGGGCTCCCCTGCCGAGGTCGCCGCCTTCAACGCCCTGATCGAGCGATACAAGACCCGCAATCCCAACGTCGCCATCAAGCTGGAGTTCGTTCCGAGCGGCCAGTATTACCAGCAGCTCGACACCCGCTTCGCCGGCAAGCAGGCGCCGGACATCTTCCGCGCCCAGTATCAGCGGATCGGGCGCTACGGGCAGAGCGGCGCGGCGATCGACCTGTCGCAGTATCTCGATGCCGGGTTCGGCCAGGACTTCCTGCCCTCGGTCTGGCGCGCCTCGACCATCAAGGGCAAGCCTCACGCCCTGCCGCATCACACCGACACCTTCGCGCTGTTCTACAACGCCGAGATCTTCGAGAAGCTCGGCATCGAAGCACCCCGGAGCCTCGACAAGAGCTGGACATGGCAGGAGTTCATCGGCGCCGCGAAGCTGGCGAAGGAGAAGGCCGGGCTGAACTACGCCTTCGCGATGAACTGGCAGAACTCCAACGCCTATCGCTGGCTGATGTATCTCTACCAGCATGGCGGCCAGCTGCTCGACAACGAGCTCAAGGGTCCGCAGATCAATACGAAGGAGGCGGCCGAGACCGTCGCCTGGACCCAGAGCTGGTTCAAGGATGGGCTCGTTCCGCCCAACACCTCGCTGAAGAGCTCCGAGCCGGTACAGAACCTGTTCGCCACCGGCAAGATCGCCATGCTGCTGCACGGCGACTGGCAGATCCCGTTCATCCAGGACCAGGCCAAGTTCAAATGGGGCGTCACCTATCTGCCGCGCGACGTCGCGATGGCGGCCGATCTCGGCGGCAATGCCCTGGCGGTCTCGCGTGACAGCAGGAGCCCAGACGTCGCGGCCGACTTCGTCAAGTTCATGGTCGCGGAGGAGGCGATGCGCGAGTTCGTCACCAAGGCGCAGTTCCTGCCGGTGCGCAAATCGCTGAAGGAGAAGGGCCTCGTCTATGACATCCGCAACGAGGAGATGAAGGTCTTCCTCGAGCAGTCGGCGACCGTCCCGGAGCATCTCGTCAGCACCATCGTCCTGCCGACCTGGGACCGCTTCAACGCCAAGCTGGCCGACGAGCTCGAGCTCGCCTTCACCTCCGGCCAGTCGCCCACCGCGACCGTCGCGAACATCGAGAAGCACGTGCGCTCCACGCTGTTGGTCTGACGGCATGGCAACGATGGCGATCGCAGAAAACCTGAGAGGGCCGGCCGCCGCCCGGCCCTCGGCGGCGGACGCCCGGCGCTATTGGCTGCAAGCCAAGCGCAACCAGCTGACGCCCTACATGTTCATCGCCCCGAACATGGCGCTGTTCTCAGTCTTCGTCTTCTTCCCGCTGCTCTACGCGCTCTACATCAGCCTGCGGGAATGGAGCCTGATCGACACGCCGCGCTATATCGGGTTGGAGAACTACACCCGGCTCGCGAATGACGCGCTGTTCTGGCAGTCGCTGAGCAATACGGCGGTCTACTCTATCGCAACGGTTCCGATGAGCCTTGCTATCGGCCTGCTGTTGGCGGTCGCTCTCAACCGCGACCTTCTCGGCCGCACCATCCTGCGCAGCGTCTTCTTCCTGCCGGTCGTGATCTCCAACGTGGCGACGGCAGTGATCGCGGCCTGGCTCTTCAACGACAATTACGGCGTCATCAACACGCTGTTGCAGCAAGTCGGCCTCGGTCCTGTCGCCTGGCTGTCCTCGCCGCGCTGGGCGCTGTTCTCCCTGATCGTCACCTCGCTCTGGGTCCGGGTCGGTTTTTGCATGGTGGTCTATCTCGCGGCGCTGCAGTCGATCTCGCCGACCTATTACGACGCCGCGCAGATGGACGGTGCCAGCCGCTGGCAGCAGTTCCGCTTCGTCACCTGGCCGCTGCTGCGTCCGGCCACCTTCCTCCTGCTGATCCTGGGCGTGATCCACTCCTTCCAGGTCTTCGACCTGATTTATGTGATGACCGGCGGCGGCCCCGGTTTCTCGACGACGATGATCGTCCAGTACATCTACCAGGCGGCCTTCGTCGGCGCGGAGATGGGCTATGCCAGCGCCATGGGCATCGTGCTCTTCGTCGTGGTCCTGCTCTTCACACTGGTGCAGTGGCGGGTGAACCGACGCGTCGAGGACGTCGCATGAGGGCCCCGACATGATCGCAGGAACCAACCGCAGCGCCCTGAAGGGGCGCCTTGAGACCACGAGCATCTGGCTCCTGCTGGTGGCGGGCGCCGGGATCATGTTCTTCCCGGTCTACTGGATGTTCGCGACTGCGGTGCGGCCGAAGGACGAGGTCTTCAGCGGCGCCGCCGGCCTGATCCCGTCGAGCTTCGTCTGGCAGAATTTCTCCGACGCGATCGGGCGCGTGCCGTTCCTGAGCTGGGCTGCGAACTCGCTGATCATCACCGTGGTCGCGGTCGTGATCACCGTGACGATCAACCTGCTCTGCGGCTACGCCTTCGCCAAATTCCGCTTCGCCGGCCGCGACATCCTCTTCCTCGCGGTGCTGTCGGCGCTGATGATTCCGTTCCAGGTCATCATCGTACCGCTCTTCCTGGTGGTCTCCGAGCTCGGCCTGCTCAGCGACTACTGGGGCGTGATCCTGCCGCGCGCCGCCGAGGCCTTCGGCATCTTCATGGTTCGCCAGTTCATGGTCTCGATCCCCGACGAACTGTTGGAGGCGGCGCGCATCGACGGCGCCAGCGAGCTGAAGATCTTCTTCAAGATCGTCGTGCCGCTGTCGAAGCCGATCATTGCCGTGCTGGTGATCTTCACCTTCATGTGGCGCTGGAACGACTTCGCCCTGCCGCTGGTCGTGATGATGAAGCACGAGATGTACACCGTGCAGCTCGGCCTCAACCTGCTGCGCGGCCAGTTCAACACCGAATGGACGATGATCATGGCGATCGCGCTGCTCTCGCTGGTGCCGATGCTGATCATCTTCACCTTCTTCCAGCGTTATTTCGTCCAGGGCATCTCCGGCTCGGGCCTCAAGTGACCGGGCCGCGCGGGAGCGCGGACCAACCAGTATCGACGTTTCGAAAGGGAAAGACCGGTGGTCAAGATTGCCATGATGGGCGCGGGCAGCGCTGTCTTCGTCAAGAACCTGCTGACCGACATCCTGAACTTCACTGAGCTCGGGCGCGTGGTGATCTCGCTGCACGACATCGATCCCGAGCGACTCGAGACCGGCGGCATGATGGCGCGCTGGACCGCCAAGCAGTTCGGCGCCGATGCGGTGATCGAGGAGCATCTCGACCGCCGGCGCGCGCTCGAGGGCTGCGACTTCGTCATCAACATGGTCCAGATCGGCATGCACGAGGCGACGCTGCTCGACTTCGACATACCCCGGAAATACGGGTTGAAGCAGACGATAGCCGACACCGTCGGCATCGGCGGCATCTTCCGGGGACTGCGCACCATCCCCTTCATGCTCGACCTCGTCGCCGACATGCGCGAGCTCTGCCCGAACGCCGTCCTGCTGAACTACACCAACCCGATGAGCATCCTGACCTGGGCGGTCTACAAGGCCTATCCCGAGCAGCGCGTCGTCGGCCTTTGCCACAATGTCCAGCACACGGCGCGCGACCTTGCGAGCTATCTTGGGGTCGAGCAGTCGCGGCTGAGCTATGACTGCGCCGGCATCAACCACATGACCTGGTTCCTCAAGCTCCAGATCGACGGCAAGGACGCCTATCCGGCGCTCCGCCAGGCGATGGCGGATCCCGAGATCTACGCCAAGGACAAGGTTCGCTTCGAGCTGATGCGGACGCTCGGCTGGTTCGTCAGCGAATCCAGCGAGCACAATGCCGAGTATACTCCGTATTTCCTGCGCCGCGACGACCAGATCGCCGAATACGACGTGCCGGTCGACGAATATGTCCGGCGCAGCGTCCGCAATCTCGGCCGCTATGCCGAGACGCGCCGCAAGCTTCTCGCGGGCGAGGCCTTTCCGCTGGAGCGCAGCGACGAGTACGGCTCGCTGATCATCCGGGCCATGGTCACCGGCGAGCCGACGGTGATCTACGGCAATGTCGAGAACACCAGGCTGATCGACAACCTGCCCGAAGGCTGCTGCGTCGAGGTGCCGGTCATCGTCGATCGCAACGGCCTGCGCCCCTGCCATGCCGGCACATTGCCGCCTGAGCTGGCAGCGCATTGCGCACCTCATGTCTTCGTCCAGGACCTGACGGTGCGCGCCGCGCTCGACGGCGACCGCGAGCGCGTCCACCGGGCCGCGGCGCTCGACCGCCATGCGGCGAGCGTGCTGTCGCTGCAGGAGACGAGGCGCATGGTCGACGAGCTCATCGCCGCTCATGGCGACGCCCTGCCGAAGTGGAAGGACGTGGCCTGAGCTTCGCAGGCTGCGTCCGCAGAAGCATCGAGCTCGTGGCGATCACCAGCTGCAACGCCAGCCTCGACGGCATCTGCTCTGGCCCGTGTCGTCGGCGATGAAACCGGGCGTGCCTATCGGCGCGGTGACGCGCTCGCGCAGCGCCGTGAATTGATGAATGCCTGGGGAGAATTGTTGGAAGGCCGAGCTGGTGAGTAAGGTTTCAAAATCAGTGAAGGTTCACGGGCAGCCCCTCAGAGATCCGCAAACGCGTATCGCGGACTTGCCCTCTCTGGCTCTATCGCATTCCGGATCTTGCTCGCTTGGCGCCTGGAATGAAGTTCTACGTCATACCGAGAGCCAGTGAAGCGACCGGGGCCAAAGTTTCAACCAGCCGCTGCTGCCGATCTCAAAGAGATATTTCCCGGACTGGAACGGCACGTCGATTGCGACTTCTGTGGCGCCAATGCGGGCGCCGTAACGGATGCTCGCACCGAGGAATTCGCGGTTCGCGATGATGCAGGGCAATGAAAGCGCTCCGTCCTGAGGTCCGGCCTGATCAGTGAGGGTCGCATGTTGGGGGCGGAAAACGAGCGCCGCGCCATCGGGAATGCGGTCATCCTCGGGGATTGGAAACCTGGTGCCGCCGTCGATCTCGAAGTAACGCTCCGCTCCACTGCCGACGATGCGGCCTTTCAGGATGTTGGCCGTGCCGAGGAAGCCGGCGACGAAGAGGTTGGCGGGCCGCTCATAGAGCTCCATCGGCGTGCCGACCTGCTGGACGATGCCGTCGTTCATCACGGCGATGCGGTCGCAGATCGTGTTCGCCTCTTCCTGGTCGTGAGTGACGAAGATCGTGGTCAGGCCGAGCCGCTGCTGCAGGTCGCGCAGCTCGCGGCGGACCTGGACGCGCATCTTGGCGTCGAGATTGGAGAGCGGCTCGTCGAGCAGCAGGACCTTGGGCTCGATCGCGACGGTGCGCGCCACCGCGACACGTTGCTGCTGCCCGCCAGAAAGCTGCGAGGGCCGCCGATCGGCGAGATGGGCGAGGCCGACGAGGCCGAGCGCCGTCTCGACGCGCCGCTCGACTTCGGCGCGCTTCACGCCGCGCTCCTCCAGCCCGAAGGCGACGTTGCGGCGCACCGTCATATGCGGCCAGAGCGCATAGGACTGGAAGACCATGCCGACATCGCGCTTCCAGGGCGGCAGATCGGTGATGTCCCTGCCGCCGATCCGGACATGGCCGGTATCGGCCTGGTTGAAGCCGGCGATCAGGCGCAGCAGCGTAGTCTTGCCGCAGCCGGAGGGTCCGAGGAAGGCGAAGAACTCGCCCGGCTCGATCGCGAGATTGACGTCCTTGAGCACATGGTTGGTGCCATAGGACAGGTTGACGCCTGCGATGTCGACGGACACCGCCGGCGTGGTCAGGGATAAGGGTGCGTTCATGGTCAGTGGCCCAGTCCTTTGGCCTTCTGGCTGCGTTCGATGATGAGATGGGAAAGGAAGGTGCAGGCGGCGACGAGGATGACCGCGACGACGCCGAGCGCCGCGCCGGGCCCGCGGCCGGCCGCCGACTGCATGAAGACGTAGAGCCCGTAGGCCAACGGCGCATCGGAGTTCGATTGCACCAGCATCAGCGTCGCCGAGAGCTCGACCGCCGCCGTCGAGAACGAGGTGACGAAGCCGGCGAGGATGCCGCCGGCCATCAAGGGCACGACGATGCGGCGCACGGTGCGCGACTTGGTGGCGCCGAGGTTTTCCGCCGCTTCCTCGAGCGAGACCGAGATCTGCTGGAGCGCCGCATAACAGGCCCGCAGCGCATAGGGCAGGCGCCGGATGGCCAGCGCCAGCACGATGGTGATCCAGAGCGAGGCCAGGGGCGTGCCGTCCGGCAGGGTGACGCCGTAGAAGGTCCTGAGGTACCCGATGCCGAGCACGACGCCGGGGATGGCGAGCGCCGCCGAAGCCATCCAGTCGAGCCATTCGCGGCCGATCAGCTTGGTGCGCAGCACGAGATAGGCGATGGCGACGCCGAGCACGATGTCGATGCCGCCGGCGAGGCTGGCATAGATCAGCGTGTTCTTGATGTAGACCGAGCTCTCGCCGAAGACGCGGCCGTAATGGGCGAGCGTATAGGCGTCGGGCAGCGGCGAGAACGACCAGATCGTGGCGAAGGAGAGCAGCAGCAGGGCGAGATGCGGCGCCAGCACCAGTGCCAGGATCAGGATGACGACGCCATAGCCGAGCACGGCCTCCCATGGCGTCATCACCCGCTTCGCGAGACCGCCGCCGCCGCGCTGGGTGGTGGCATAATCACGCCCCTTCAGGGCTCGCGCCGACAGCCACATGGCGGCGACCGAGGCGACGATCAGCACGACGGAGATGACGTAGCCCATCGGATCGGCGATGCCGATCGAGGTGACGCGCAGATAGGCCTGCGGCGCCAGCATGTCCTTGACGTTGAGCAGCAGCGGCGTTGCGAGATCGTCGAAGACCTTGACGAAGACCAGCGAGGCGCCGGCCAGATAGCCCGGCATGGCGAGCGGGAAGACGATACGCCGAAACAGCCGGAAGCCCGACGAGCCGAGATTCTGCGCCGCCTCCTCCATCGCCCGATCGACATTGCGCAGCGCCGCCGAGAGGTTGATCAGGATGAAGGGGAAATAGTGGATCGACTGGACGAAGATGACGCCGTTCAGCCCCTCCATGAAGTCGATCTTGAAGCCGAACCAGTCGTCGAGCAGCAGGTTGACCGAGCCGTTGCGGCCGAAGAAGAGCTGCATCGCCACCGCGCCGACGAAGGGCGGCATGATCAGCGGCAGGAAGCCGAGCGTCTGGACCAATGCCGCGCCGCGGAAGACGAAGCGCGTGGTCAGGTAGGCCAGCGGCAGGGCGAAGACCGAGGCCCAGACCACTGACATCGCCGAGACGTAGAAGGAGTTCCACAGCGAGCGCATGAACAGCTCGGTGCGGAAGAAATCGTAGAAATTGACCAGCGTGAAGGTCGAGGTGCCCTTCTCGGTGAAGGCGACGTAGATCACCGTCGCCACCGGCAGCACCAGGAACATCAGCAGGAAGGCGGCGATGGCGAGCGCCAGCGCGATCTGGCCGGGCGTGGCCGAAAAAGCCTTACGGCGAGACGGCGCCTTGGCAGGGATGGCGGTCATGATGGTCCTGATCGTCGGCCGAAGGGCGGGGGCGTCATCCCGGCCGCAGCGAAACGGAGCGCCGGGATCCATTGTAGAGCACGGCGCCCTTCGATGGATCCCGGATCGGCGCGACTACGTCGCTTGTCCGGGATGACGAAGAGCGAGGGCTACTTCGCCACCTTCAGCGCTTCTTCCGCCTTGGCCTTGGCCTTGGCGTAGTTGTCGCGGGCGAAGCTCGCCCACTGGCTCTCGATCTCGGCCTGGCGGGCGCCCTTCTCCTTGGCGCCGGTGAAGGCGCCGCGCAGCTCTGGGCTCGCGGCCTGCGCCTCGGTCACCGGCAATGCGGCGACCAGTGCGCGGGCTTCGTCGGCGAGCGCCTTGGCCTGCGGGTTCGGCTTCTTGGCGAGTGCCGCGTCGACCTCGTGCAGGGTCTTGGTCACGCCCTTCAGCGCATCGAGTTGGAAGGAGATCAGCTGGTCGAACAGCGTGTCGACCACGGCGGTGCGGGCTTCGGACTTGTCGACGTCGAAGCCGATCATCTTCTGGAAGCGCGGATCGGTGAAGGGGTTGGGATAGTCGGCTCCGGCCTTGGCATAGACAGCCGGATTGACCGGCAGGCGGCGGATGCCGGGCTCGAGCAGAACCTCCTGGCCGACCGGCGAGAGCAGAAACTCGATGAAGGCCTCGGCGGCGGCCTTGTTCGGCGGGTTGGCGATGATGCCGACATTGGCCGGCACGACGGTGGTCACGGTCGGGTAGACGAACTTGACCGGGAAGCCCGAGGCCTGCGCCGAAAAAGCGAAGAAGTCGATGACGATGCCGACGCCGACCTGGCCGGAATTGACCGCCTCCGGCACGCCGAAGGAGCGATCGGTGATCGACCGGAAATTGCCAGCCATCTCCTTGAGGGTGCGCCAGCCCTTCTCCCAGCCCTCGCCCTGCAGGATGGTCTCGACGGTCAGGTGCGTGGTGCCGGAGCGGGCGGGCGAGGCGATCGAGACATGATCGTAGAACACCGGCCTGGCGAGGTCCTGCCAGTCCTTCGGCTCGGGCAGCTTGTTGGCCTTGGCATAGCGGTCGTTCCACATGATGCCGTAGCCCGAGGCCGCAAAGCCGAAATAGAAGCCCTGCGGGTCGTTGATCGGATAGGATCCGATCTTCTCGGGAATGCCGGTCGCCTTGGGCTTGTACTGCGTCAGCAGCTTCTTGCCCTTCAGCACCTCGAAGGCGTCCGGCGCCGAGGCCCAGAACAGGTCGACCTGGTTGTTGGCCTTGGTCTCCTCGACATATTTGACGCCGGCATTGGTATTGCGGTTCTGGACTTCCAGCGTCACGCCCGGCACGGCCTTCTCGAAGGCCTTCTTGATCGGGTCGGTGACGTCCTTGGAGAACGAGGTGACGACCGTGACCTTGCCCGATGGTGCCTGCGCCTGAGCGGCCGTCGCGGCCAAAGCGAGCCCCAGCACCGAGACGAGCGCGATCCTGCGTGTAAACATTCAGTCCTCCCTTGATCGTTCTTCACCCGCCGACGTCGAGGCCCGCGGAGGGCAAGGCCGGGAATCCGGATTGCCGTCGTCGCAAAACTGTCACAGAAGGCACAAGCGTGTCATCCCCGCTCCTTGCTGCGGACTGACGAGGTTGGTGAGAGGCCGTTCCGATGCTGGGCTGGTTCCAGAAGCTGCTGCCGAAGGAAGACAAGTTCTTCGTGCTGTTCGAGCGTCATGCGCAGACGCTGAAGGCTGGAGCGCTCGCACTCGACGGCGTGCTCAGCGGGGCGAGGCCGATCGAGGCCGGCTGCGCCGAGATCTTCGCCGAGGAGAACCGTGCCGACGCCATCGCCGGCGAGGTCATGCTCGAGGTCGGCCGCACCTTCATCACGCCCTTCGACCGCGGCGACATCGAGGAATTGATCGGCTCGATGGACGACGCCATCGACCAGATGCAGAAGACCGCCAAGGCGATCCGGCTCTTTGAGGTCGAGAGCTTTGCCCCCAGCATGCAGGAGCTCGGCAAGACCATCGTCGCCGCTTCGCTGAAGGTCGGCGAGTTGCTCCCGATGCTGCGCGACATCAAGAAGCATGCGGTCGGCATCGGCGCGCTCGCCAAGGAGATCGGCGCGATCGAGGAGCGCTCGGACGAGCTCTATGATCGCGGCCTGAAGGAGCTGTTCAAGGCGCACCGCGGCACCGATGCGATGGGCTTCATCGTCGGAGCGGAGGTTTACGACCATCTCGAAAAGGTCGTCGACCGCTTCGAGGATGTCGCCAAGCGCGTCAGCCGCATCGTCCTCGAACATCTCTGAAAAGCGCGCAGCGCCGTGGATCTCGCCAGCTTCGCCCCTGCCCTCATCTTCCTGATCGCCGTCGCGCTGCTGTTCGACTTCCTCAACGGCCTGCACGACGCTGCCAACTCGATCGCGACCATCGTCTCGACCCGGGTGCTGGCGCCGCAATGGGCGGTGTTCTGGGCCGCTTTCTTCAACTTCATCGCCTTCCTGTTCTTCGGCCTGCACGTCGCCCAGACGGTCGGCTCCGGCATCATCCAGGCGGCGATCGTCGATGACCGCGTGATCTTCGGGGCGCTCACCGGCGCGATCGTCTGGAATGTCGTGACCTGGATCGCCGGCATCCCGTCGAGCTCGTCACATGCTTTGATCGGCGGACTGGTCGGCGCAGGCCTGTCCAAGGTCGGCCTCTCGTCGATCGTCTGGTGGGGGCTCGGCAAGACCTTCATCGCGATCTTCATGTCCCCGGCGATCGGCTTCGCCCTGGCCCTGCTGCTGGCGCTGATCGTCTCCTGGACCTTCCTGCGGCTCGCACCGATCAAGGTCGATTCGACCTTCCGCCTCCTGCAGTTCGTCTCGGCCTCGCTCTATTCGCTCGGCCATGGCGCCAATGACGCGCAGAAGACGATGGGCATCATCGCCGTGCTCCTGTTCTCGCACGGCATGATGGGCGAGACCTTCTCGGTGCCGTTCTGGGTGGTGATCTCCTGTCAGGCGGCGATGGCGCTCGGCACGCTCTGTGGCGGCTGGCGCATCGTCCACACCATGGGCTCGAAGATCACGCGGCTCTCGCCGCAGCAGGGCTTCTGCGCCGAGACGGGCGGCGCGATCACCCTGTTCATGGCGACCTATCTCGGCGTTCCCGTCTCCACCACGCACACCATCACCGGCGCGATCATCGGCGTCGGCGCGGCAAGGCGGGTCACGGCGGTGCGCTGGGGCGTCGCGCGCGGCATCGTCTTCGCCTGGATCGTCACCATGCCGATGGCGGGCCTGATCTCGGCATTGGCCTATTTTGTCTCCGGCCTGTTCCTGACCGGGCGCTGACCAGCTCTTCAGCCGAGCAGTGGCAGCGCGTAAGCTATCGTTCGGTCCGAACGCGCCGCGAATTCATCGCGAGAGGTCGCTGGTCCAGCGCGGCTAGGGAGTGGCAGACAGCCGCGGGATGCAAGGCCACTATAGTCGTAAAACGATGGCGTCTCGCTTGGCTGGAATATGACGATTTTGTGTCACATACTATAGCCGGCTCATAACGAAGATCGACCGGGAGAGACGCCGCCAATGACCAAGACGCTGACTTGCCTGTCCGCCACGACCTCGCTGCTCCTTAGCCTCGGGCTCGCCGGCGCGGCACAGGCACAGGACGCCTGCCCCAATCGCGGCCAGCTCGACACGATGTATTGCGACGGCAACAAGGACCTCGTCGCCGACGTGCCGACCGAGGCCTCGAGGCAGAAGGACCCGTCAGCGCTGGTCTGGGCCTATACGCCGGTCGAGGACCCCGCCGTCTACGCCAACATCTTCAAGCCGCTGACCGACCATCTCGCCGCCTGCACCGGCAAGCGCATCGTCTATTATCCCGTGCAGTCGAACTCGGCCGAGATCGAGGCGATGCGCTCGGGCCGCCTGCATTTCGCCGGCTTCTCGACCGGCCCGACCGGCTTTGCCGTCAACCTCGCCGGCGCGATCCCCTTCGCAGCCAAGGGCTCGGCCGCCGGCGTGCGGGGCTACAACCTCGTCGCCGTCGTCAAGGCCTCGAGCCCCTATCAGAAGCTCGCCGACCTCAAGGGCAAGAAGGTCGCCCACACCTCGCCCTCGTCCAACTCCGGCAATCTGGCGCCACGCGTGCTCTTCCCCGAGCTCGGGCTCGAAGCCGACAAGGACTACAAGCCGCTGATGTCCGGCGGCCACGACAAGTCGATTCTCGGCGTGGTCTCGGGCGACTACGACATGGGTGCGGTCGCCGGCGACGTCTACGAGCGCATGATCGTGCGCGGCACGATCAAGAAGGAGGATACCCGCGAGATCTATCGCAGCGCGATCTTCCCGACCTCCTCCTTCGCCTATGCCCACGACCTCAAGCCCGAGCTCGCCAGGAAGCTGACCGACTGCTTTTTCTCCTTCCGCTTCACCCCGGAGATGACCAAGGAGTTCAACGGCGACGACCGCTTCCTGCCGATCACCTACCAGAAGGACTGGGCGGTCGTGCGTGATGTCGCCGAGAAATCGGGCACGCCCTACAACAAGTCGGCCTATGACGCCGAGGCCAGACGCGAGGCCGAAGCCGCCGCGAAGAAGGCGCAGCAGCCGGCACCGGCCAAGGCTCCCTGACGCGAAGGCCATAACCAGCTCATGAGCGCGCTTCCCGTCGCAGAGGCGCCCGGCCATGGCCGGGCGCTCGTCATCCGCAACCTCGTCAAGGAGTACCGCAAGGGCCAGCCGGTCCTGCGCGACATTTCGCTGAGCGTCACCGAGCCCGGCATCGTCGCGATCATCGGCCCGTCCGGGACCGGCAAGTCGACGCTGATCCGCTGCATCAACCGGCTGGTCGATCCGACCTCCGGCTCGATCATGCTGGGCGGGACCGATCTGGCGAAGCTGCAGGGCGAGGCACTCAGGGCTGCGCGCCGGCGCCTCGGCATGGTCTTCCAGGAATACAATCTGGTCGAGCGGCTGACGGTGATCGAGAATGTGCTCTGCGGCCGGCTCGGCTATGTCCCGGTCTGGCGCGCCTGGACGCGGCGCTTCCCCGAAGCGGACATCGCCCGCGCCTTCGCGCTGCTCGAATCCGTCGGCCTCGCCGACTTCGCCACCCGCCGCGCCGACCAGCTCTCCGGCGGCCAGCGCCAGCGCGTCGGCATCGCCCGCGCGGTGATGCAGGAGCCCGACCTCATCCTCGCCGACGAGCCGACCTCCTCGCTCGACCCCAAGACCTCGGTCGAGATCATGGAGCTGCTCGCCAAGGTCGGCCGCGAGCGCGACATCCCGGTGCTGGTCAACATCCACAACGTCGCCCTCGCCCGCCGCTATGCGCTGCGCATGATCGGCATGTCCAAAGGCGTCGTCGTCTATGACGGGCCGCCGACCGGGCTGCAGGACAGCCATCTCGCCGAGATCTATGGTGGCGAAGGCTGGATGGAATGAGCGCTCCTCCCGTTAACGCCGGCGGCAGCCTGCGTAATCGCGCCTTTCCGCCGAACTGGTCGCTGCGTATCGGCGCAGCTCTGTTCATCGCCTATGTGATCTATGCCGCCGGCATCGTCGACATCCGCTGGGAGCGTTTCGTCCAAGGGCTCGGCAATGGCGCGCGCTTCCTTGGCCGCATGTTCCCGCCGAACCTGGCGCACGACAAATTGCAGCTGCTCGCGCAGGGCATGCTGGAATCGCTGCAGATCGCCATCATCGCGACCGGCGCCGGCGTCCTGCTCGCCCTGCCCGTCGGCCTCTGCGCCGCCCGCAACCTGATGCCGTTGCCGATGACGGTGCTGGCACGCGGGCTGATCGCACTCTGCCGCACCTTCCACCCGGTCATCGTCGCCATCCTCTTCGTCAAGGCAGTTGGCTTCGGCGCGCTAGCCGGCATCCTGGCGCTGATCGTCGCGACGATCGGCTTCATCGCCAAGCTGATCGCCGAGGCGATCGAGGAAATGTCGATGAAGCCGATCGAGGCGCTGCGCGCCGCCGGCTCGCCCTTCCTCTCGGTGGTGACCATGGGCGTGGTGCCGCAGGTGCTGCCGCGCTTCATCGGCTTTGCCGCCTACCAACTCGATTCGAACCTGCGCAATTCCGCCCTTGTCGGCCTGGTCGGCGGCGGCGGCATCGGCGCCACCCTGTTCACCGCCTTCCAGCGTTTCGACTATGATTTCGTGCTGACCATCATCATCGCGATCATCCTGGCGGTGATGGCGGGCGAGATCCTCTCCGCCTTCATGCGCCGGGTCTATCAGGACGAAGCGCCAAGCGGCGAAGTGAAGATGGGCGCCTCCGGCCCGGTCTGGCACCGCTTCACCACGGCCGAGCGCAGCATGCGCCTCGCCTTCTGGGCCGTCGCGGCGCTGGCGCTCGGCTGGTCTGTCCAGACCATCGAGGTCATCCCGGAATTCCTCTATGACGCCCCGGCGCAGACGGTCGATCTCTTCGCCCGGATGTGGCCGATCGACTGGGCCTACTTCCCCAAGACCGTGCAGCAGGCGCTGATCGAGACGCTGCACACCGCGACGCTCGGCACGATCCTGGCGATCCTGCTGGCGACGCCGGTCGCGCTGATGTGCGCCCGCAACATCACCTCCTCGGCCTGGGTCAACACGCTCGGCCGCTTCATCCTGGTCGCGACGCGCTCGGTGCACACGCTGGTCTGGGCCCTGTTCTTCGTCGCCGTGTTCGGCCCCGGCGCCCTCGCCGGCGTCCTGGCCGTGGCGGTCCATTCGATCGGCTTCACCGGAAAATTCCTGGCCGAGGCGATCGAGGAGGCCAAGCCCGGCCCGATCGAGGCGCTCCGAGCGGCCGGCGCGCCGCGGCGTTCGGTCCTGCTCAAGGGCTTCTGGCCGCAGGTGAAGCCGGCCTTCCTGGCCGTCAGCCTGTTCCGCTGGGACATCAATGTGCGCGAGAGCGCCGTGCTCGGTCTGGTCGGCGCCGGCGGCCTCGGCGTCGCCCTGCAGGCGGCGATGGACAATCTCTACTGGGATCAGGTCGGGCTCGTGCTCGTCGTGATCTTCGCGGTGGTGGTCGTCACTGAGATCGTCACCGCCACATTGCGCGCGAAGGTCATCTAAGCAGGATCGCCGCAATTGGTCGGCGGTCGCAAGCGAGTACTCATTTCGGGCCAGCTAGCCGCGCTCGCCGTCCGGCTGCAAGCCTGACTTCCAGCCACAGGCTGTAGCGGGAGGCGCAGAAGCAGACGATGAAATAGACCATGGCGGCAAAGACATAGGCCTCCCTGTAGAAGCCGAGCCAGTTCGGATCCGTCGCCGACACGCGTGCCGTGTTCAGGAAGTCGAACATGCCGATGATGATCACCAGCGTGGTGTCCTGAAAGATGCCGATCGCCAGATTGACGAGCGGCGGGATCACCGCGCGCAGCGCCTGCGGCAGCACGACGAGGCGTATGGTCCGCCAATAGGACAGGCCCAGCGCCTTCGCCGCCTCGTATTGGCCCACCGGAACAGCTTGCAAACCGCCGCGGACGACCTCGGCGAGATAGGCTGCGACGAACAGCGTCAGCGCCACCTCGGCCCGCAGGAACTTGTCGATCGCCGAGCCGGCCGGAAGCATCAGCGGGAAGAGCAGCGTCGCGGCATAGAGCACCGCGATGAAGGGGACGCCGCGCAGCACCTCGATGAAGACCACGCAGAGAAGCCGCACGCCTCCCATTTTCGAGCGGCGCCCCAGCGCCAGAAGGATCGCCAGAGGAAAGGCGCCCGCAAACGCTCCGATCGCCAGCAGGAAGGTGACCGGCAAGCCGGCCCAGCGCTCGGTCGGCACGACCTCGCCGCCGGGCCAGCCAAGCAGGAGCAGCGGCACGCCGATCAGCGCCGCGCCCCAGACCACAAGCAGGCGCCGGCTCCAGTTTCCCGGCCAGGCCGTGACCGCGAGCAGGGCCAGCATCAGCAGGAGCGCCAGGCCGGCGCGCCAGTGCAGGTGCGGCGGATAGAAGCCGAAGGTGATGAAGCGCAGCTTCTCGGCGATGAAGGCCCAGCATGCGCCTGCACCTGCCACTGCGCAGGCAGCGGCATCGCCGCGCCAGATCGCATCGACAACCGCCCAGCGCAGGAAGAGCGGCGCGAGCCAGAGGACGAGAAGGATGACGCCGAGCGTGATCGCCGCATTGGTGCGCGAGCCGATCAGGTCGGCGCGCAGCTTGCGCCAGCGTTCGCCTCCGTGAGCGAACGCATCCCGCTCCACCATGGCGCTCATGCCGCAGACCGCTCCCGAAGAGCCCAGCGCCGGTTATAGGCGTTCATCGCGGTGGAGACGGCAAGGCTCAGCGTCAGGTAGGCCAGCATCATCACGAGAATGGCTTCCAGCGCCTGGCCGGTGGTGTTGGCGGTGGTGTTGAGGATGTTGACCAGATCGGGGAAGCCGATGGCGACAGCGAGGCTCGAATTCTTGGTCAGGCTGAGATAGCTCGACGTCATCACCGGGACGATGACGCGCAGGGCCTGGGGCAGCACGATCAGGCGCATGATCCGGCCATAGGACAGGCCGAGCGCGCGGCCAGCCTCCCATTGCCCGACCGATACGGACAGGATGCCGGCGCGCACGGTCTCGGCGATGCCGGCCGACGTGTTGACGACGAGCGCGATCAGCAGCGCCATGAATTCGGGCGAGAGCGAGATACCGCCCCGGATGTTGAAGCCGGACAGCCTCGGCAGGTCGATGGCAGGTACAGCACCGAAGAGCGCGGCGACGGCCACCGGCAGCATCGCCGCAGCGAGCACGAATGCCACACTTCGCTTGAGGTTCGAGCGGCCGGTCCGGCGGGGCCGCCATTTCAGCGCGACGCCAACCAGCACGGCAAGCAGGAAGCTGCTCGTCAGGATCGCGGGGGTCGCGCCGTCATCGGCGACGAAGGGGAAGAAAAAGCCGCGATTGCTGAGCAGGACGCCCGGCAGCGGCGACAATGCCTGTCGCGGCCCGGGCAAGGCATGGAAGAGCGCATTCCAGAAGAAGATCTGCAGCAGCAGCGGCGTGTTGCGGACGATCTCGACATAGGTCTGCACGAGGCGCGACAGCAGCGGGTTCGACGAGAGCCTGGCAATGCCGAGCGCGACGCCGAGGATGGTGGCGAGGATGCAGCCGGCCAGCGAGATGCGCACGGTGTTGAGCAGCCCGACAGCGATGGCGCGCAGATAGCTGTCGCCGGCCGAATAGGCGATCAGCCCCTCGCCGATCTCGAAATTGGCGGCATGGCCGAGAAAGCCGAAGCCGGGGGTGAGGCCGACCCGCGCCATATTGTGCATGAGATTGCTGCCGAGCAGCGCGAAGCCAAGACCGACGATCACGAAGACCACCAGCTGCGTGAATGGCTTTTCACCCCACCACTCGGCGAGCGCACGCAAAAGGCCGGGCCCTTTCGGGCCCGGCGCGATCGCCTGCAAGGATGCGGGAGAGTTCATCCCTCGTGGCGACGCTCAGCGGAAAGGCGGCGAGTACAGTAGGCCGCCCTGCGACCAGGGCTGGTTGTAGCCGCGCTCGAAGCCGACCTTGCTCTTCTTGCCGATATTGCGCTCGAAGATCTCGCCGTAATTCCCGACTGCCTTGACGATGTTGTAAGCGAACTTCGGATCGAGTTCGAGCGCCTCGCCGAGCGACTTGTCGACGCCAAGGAAGCGCTTCACGCCGGGATCCTCGCTCTTCAGGAACTCGTCGATATTGGCCTGGGTGATGCCGTATTCCTCGGCCTGGATCGTCGCGTAGACCGTCCAGTTGACGATCTCGAGCCAGCGATCGTCACCCGAGCGGACCGCCGGCGCCAGCGGCTCCTTTGACAGCCGCTCGGGCAGGAGCACGTAATCATCCGGCTTGCCGAGCTGGATGCGGCGCAGGGCGAGATCGGAAGCGTCCTGAGTGAGGGCATCGACACGGCCGGTTTCGAGCGCGTTGACGAACTCCTTGGTCTCTTCGATCACCACCGGCTTGAAGCTCTTCTTCGTCTTGCGGAAGAAGTCGGCGATGTTGAGCTCACCCGTCGTGCCGCTCTGGATACCGATGGTGGCGCCATCGAGCTCGGCCGCCTTGCTGACCCCGAGCGCCTTCTTCACCAGGAGACCCTGACCGTCATAGAAGACGATCGGACCGAAATGGAAGCCGAGCTTGAAGGAGCGCGTCGCGGTCTGGGTGACGCCCGAAAGCAGGATGTCGAACTCGCCGGCCTGCAGCGCCGACAGCCGCTGCTGCGGCGAGGACGAGGTGAAGCTCACCTTCTCGGCGTCGCCGAACACCGTCACCGCGAGCGCCCGGCCGAAATCGACGAAGAAGCCTTGCCATTTGCCGTTGCTGTCCGGGGCGAAGAAGCCAGGTGAAGTGCCGACGCCGACCTTGATCGAGCCGCGCTGCTTGACGGCATCGAGCGTCGGCCCCGCCCAGGCGGCAGTGCCTGCCAGCAGCCCGGCGAAAATGACGGAATACCTCAGCCCACGTCCGAGCCTGTTGGATGTCACGAGCATGATGGTCCTCTTGATAAACGCTCGCGAACGGACGTCGCAGCCAGCGAAATAAGCCACAATATCAATGGACTATTCAAAGGATCGTTCCTTATGCCAACTGGAACGTTCTTTTTAAGAAACGGCAGTGGTGAGAAGAATTTCTCGCGGAACGAGCTCGCAAAGATAACGTTATTCATCGTGCTGCCGGGCAGAGCGATGGCTCACGGCAAAACACAGCCGGACTCGGAACGAGGCGTGTGGTCTCTGGAGTCGAGAGAACAGATTTTCCCTCAAGCCGTATTATATAGTCTATTAATTTAATTGACTAATTGGCGATGCCGCCTAGCCTTTGGGCTGGAGGCAGCCATGACCCGTTCCCGACAGCTTCATCTCAACGTCAATATCCTGCATGGCGGCTTCTACGCCTCGGCCTGGCGTGCGCCGCAGGCCGATCCGCGCGCCAGCATCGATGTCGAGCACTATGTCCGCACCGCGAAGATCGCCGAGCGCGGCAAGCTCGACGCGATGTTCCTCGCCGACCAGCCGGCGCTTGAGGACAGGGCCGAGGAGAAGAGCTTCAACGGACTCGAGCCGAGCATCACATTGGCAGCGGTCGCCGGGGCAACGAGCCATCTCGGGCTGATCGCCACGGTCTCGACCAGCTACAACGAGCCCTACAACATCGCGCGCAGGTTCCAGTCGCTCGACCTGCTCAGCGGCGGCCGGGTCGGCGTCAATCTGGTCACGACAGCGAACGGCGCGGCCTCCGCCAATTTTGGCCAAGGCGTGATGGAGCATGGCCGCCGCTATGCCCGCGGCCAGGAATTCGCCGAGGTGCTGCTCAAGCTCTGGGACAGCTGGGAAGACGGCGCCTTCGTCGGCGACAAGACCAGCAACACCCTGCTCGACAAGCGCCGGATTCATCGGATCGAGCATGAGGGCGAATTCTTCAAGGTCGCCGGTCCCTTGAGCCTGCCACGCTCACAGCAGGGCCACCCGATCATCGTGCAGGCCGGCGGCTCCGAGGATGGCCGCGACTTCGCCGCGCGCTATGCCGACGCCGTCTTCAGCGTCGGCGAGGACGAGGAACTGTCGCTCGCCTATATCGGCGACCTGCGCCGCCGCGCCGTCGCGAATGGCCGTGATCCCCGTTCGATCGTCGCCTTGCCCGGGCTCGGCACGCTGATCGCCTCGACCGAGGCCGAAGTGCGCCGGCGCGAGGAAGAGCTCGGCTCGCTGATCAATCTCGACTATGCGGTGCGCCGTATCGGCGGGACCTTCGGGCAGGACCTGTCGCATCTCGATCTCGATGCGCCCTTCCCTGACCTGCCGATCCCGCCCAATGGCGGCATCACCTTTGCTCGTGCGACGCTCAACTTCGCCCGCAAGGGCAACCTCACCTTCCGCCAGCTGATCTACAAGCTCGGCGGCGGCATCGGCCATCGCGTCGCCGTCGGCACGCCCGAGGCGGTGGCCGACGATCTCGAATCCTGGTTCCGCAGCGGCGCCGCCGACGGCTTCAACCTGATGCCGGACGTGCTGCCTGACGGCCTCGAGATCTTCGTCGATCACGTCGTGCCGATCCTGCAGAAGCGCGGCCTGTTCCGCACCGAGTACCGCGAGACGACGCTGCGCGAGCGCTTCGGCCTGCCGCGTCCGACGAGCCGCTACGCAAAGGCTGAGCTGCGCAGCGCCTGACCTGCCCTTCCCAATCTCCCGGCGCCTCGGTGCCGGCCCCATTCACGGAACGCAACCCATGCCCGAACCCCGCCCCTCGCGCCGCCAGCTCCTCGCGGCCGGCGGCTTGCTTGTCGTCACGCCGACTGGCCTCGTCCCCGAGGCTCTCGCCCAGGCACAGCTCGCTGCGAGCCCGAAGCGCGGTGGCGTGCTGACGGCGCTGATCGATCCGGAGCCGACCGCCCTGCTCTCGGCGGTGAACGTTTCGGGTCCGACCTCCTTCGTCAGCCCCAAGGTGCACGAAGGTTTGCTCGACTATAATTTCGACCTGACGCCGAAGCCGCAGCTCGCCACCCATTGGGAAACCAGCGAGGACGGGCTCTCCTACAGCTTCAAGCTCAGGCAAGGCGTAAAATGGCATGACGGGCGCGATTTCACCGCCGAAGACGTCGCCTTCTCGCTGCTGTTCCTGAAGGCGCATCACGCCCACAACCGCAGCACCTTCGCCAATCTCGCCGAGGTCAGGACGCCTGATCCGCATACCGCGATCGTCGTCTTCTCGAAGCCGACGCCCTATTTCCTAACGGCGCTGATCGCCTCGCAGGCGCCGATCATCCCCAAGCACCTGTTCGAGGGCAAGGACCCGATCACCAACCCCGCTCACAACAACCCGGTCGGAACCGGGCCCTTCGTCTTCAAGGAATGGGTGCGCGGCAGCCATATCCTCTACGAGCGCAATCCGAACTATTGGGACCAGCCGAAGCCCTATGTCGACAGGCTGATCGTTCGGGTCGTCACCGATTCGGCCGCGCGTGCGGTCGCGCTCGAATCCGGCACGGCCGACATCTCCGGCGACAATCCGGTTCCCCTCGCGGAGGTCTCCCGCTTCGCCAAGCTGCCCAATCTGGCGGTCGAGGAGAAGGGCTCCGCCTATTCCGGCGACATCAACCAGCTCGTCTTCAATCTCGACAACCCCTATCTCAAGGAGCGCAAGGTTCGGCAGGCGATCGCCCACGCGATCGACAAGAAGGCCTATCTCGACATCGTCTGGTACGGCTTTGGCGAGATCACAGACGGCCCGATCGTCCCGGCGCTGAAGCAATGGGCCGCCACCGACCTGCCGGTCTACGCCTTCGATCCGAAGCGCGCCGAGACGCTGCTCGACGAGGCCGGCTTCAAGCGCGGCGCCGGCGGCATCCGCTTCAAGCTCACCAACGATTACCTGCCCTATGGCGAAAACTTCAAGCGCGGCTCGGAATTCATCAAGCAGGCGCTGGCGCGCATCGGCATCGAGGTGACGATCCGCGGCCAGGACTTCGCCAGCTATATCCGCCGCGTCTACACCAATCGCGACTTCGATTTCGCCAATGCCTGGCTGAGCAATTATTTCGACCCGACGGTCGGGGTGCAGCGCCTGTTCTGGACGCAGAACATCAAGAAGGGCACGCCGTTCTCGAACGGAGCGAACTACAGCAATCCTGAAGTCGACGCGCTGTTCGAGGCCGCCGCGGTCGAGCCCAATGTCGAGAAGCGCCGGGAGTTGCTGCGCAAGGTCCAGCATCTGCTGGTGCACGACCTGCCGCATTACGACCTGATCGCGCAGAAGAACCTCACCGTCTTCAACAAGCGCGTGAAGAACCACACCGTTTCCGCCAACGGACTGCGCGCGAATTTCGCCGACGTCTATATCGAAAGCTGAGATCGATGGGTGCCTTTCAAAATCCGACCGCGGCGAACCTCCTTTTGCCGGCGCTCGCCCTCCCCGCCGCAGCAAGGCCGGACGAGCTCGCGGCAGTCTTCGCCGAGATCGCGCTGACATCGTCCGAGCGCGACGCCCGGCGCGAGCACCCTTTCGATCTCCTGACCAAGCTGAGAGCCTTGCGCTTCGGCGCACTGCGCCTGCCCGAGAGTGACGGCGGCGCAGGCGCGTCCTGGCGCGAGGTGCTCGGCGCGCTCGTCCGGCTGGGCGAAGCCGATTCCAGCGTCGCCCACATCTTCCGCAACCATTTCTTCGTGACCGAGCGCTTCGTCACCGGCCGCGAGCCCGGTTACAATCCGGCCTGGCGCAAGGTGGTGGCTGCCGGCGCCCTGATCGGCCTCGCCACCACCGAGCTCGACCGCAAGCAGACCGGCGGGCGCGGCGACCTCAAGACCAGGCTGACGCGCGACGGCGACGACTATCGCCTCGACGGCACCAAGTTCTATAGCACCGGCACGCTCTATGCCGACCTGACACTGGTCCGGGCGACTTCCCCGGAGGGCGAGGATGTCTCGCTGATCATCCCGACCGATCGCGAAGGTGTCGAGCGCCTCGACGATTGGGATGGCATCGGCCAGCGCGTGACCGGCACCGGCACGACCAACTTCCACAGCGTGCGAGTCGAAGCCGACGAGTTGCTGACGGATGTGACGTCCTATGTCCAACCCTTCGCCAGCACGATCGCGCAGACGATCGTGACCGCCGTCAACGCGGGCGTATTGCGTGCAGTCCTGCGCGATGCGAAGGCGCTGCTGCTGAGCCGCAAGCGCAATTTCTACTACGCGCTCGCCGAGGTGCCAGCAGAGGATCCGCTCCTGCAGCAGACCATCGGCCGGATCGCCAGTGAGGCCTTCATCGCCGAGCTCGGTATCCTCGCCGTAGGCGATGCGCTCGACGCAGTCGCAGCGCTCAGGGCAAGCGCTCCGGATGATCCCCGCCTGCCCGCGCTCGTCCACGACGCATCGCTCACCGCCGCCAAGACCAAGGTCGTGGTCGACGAATTCGCACTGCGCTCCTCGACCGCGCTGTTTGATGTCGGCGGTGCCTCGGCGGCGACCCTTCGGCAGAATCTCGATCGGCACTGGCGCAATGCCCGCACGCTCTCCTCGCACAACCCCGCGAGTTACAAGGCGCTGGCGCTCGGCGCCTATGAGCTCAAGGGCACTCAGCTGCCGGCGCTCGGCTTCTTCTGAGATCAGCGGGTTCGCGGCCCGCAGCCCCGAACCGGCCTCTGCCCCCACCTGATTGGATCTTCTTCATGACCGACTACCGTCCGCTCGGACGCACGGACCTGCGCGTTTCCGCCATCACGCTCGGCACCATGACCTGGGGCCAGCAGAACACGGAGGCGGAAGGGCACGCCCAGCTCGACCGCGCGCTCGATGCCGGCATCAACTTCATCGACACGGCCGAGAGCTACTCGATCCCGCCGCGTGCCGAAACGCAAGGCTCGACCGAACGCATCATCGGCACCTGGCTGAAGGCGAGCGGCAAACGCGACAAGATCATCCTCGCCTCCAAGGTCGCCGGACCCGGCGACCGCAACTATCTGCGTAAGGACGGCAGCCAGCCCCGCCTCGACAAGAAGAACATCGAGGAAGCCATCGACGCTTCGCTGAAACGCCTGCAGACCGACTATCTCGATCTCTACCAGTTGCACTGGCCGCGCCGGAACGTGCCGCTCTTCGGCGGCGGCTCGCACGCGCCCAATCGCGGCGGCGACGGCTCGGAGGTACCGATCGAGGAGACGCTCGACACACTCGACGGCTTGGTGAAGTCAGGCAAGGTCCGCCATATCGGCCTGTCGAACGAGACCGCCTGGGGCCTGTCGCGGTTCCTGCACCTGTCCGAAACCCATAACTGGCCACGCGTCGCCAGCGTGCAGAACGCCTACAACCTGCTCAACCGCACCTATGAGATCGGGCTCGCCGAATTCCACCAGCGCGAACAGGTCGGCCTGCTGGCCTATTCGCCGCTCGGACAGGGCTTCCTCACCGGCAAGTACCAGCGCGGCGCCCGCCCGGCCGGAGCTCGCACGACCTTGTTCGAGCGCGGCCAGCGCTACCAGAAGCCCAGCACGGAAGCGGCGATCGACAGCTATCTCGCTGTCGCCCGCGATTTCGGCCTCGACCCCGCTCAGCTCGCCATCGCCTATGTCGCAAGCCGGCCCTTCGTGACCTCGGCGATCATCGGCGCAACATCGTTGGAGCAGCTCAACGCCGATCTTGCCGCGCTCGACGTTGAGATCACGCCGGAGATCGAGGCGCGGATCGATGCCGCTCATCAGCTCCATGGCAGCCCGGCGCCCTGAACGTCCGTCACCGAGACCTCTGTCCGCAGCCGACTTACTTGCAGCCCCCGCAAAATAGATCGATATAGTGTACTTCTATGCGGGGGATGGGCAGTGCTGACCAACAAGGGCAAATACGGCATCAAGGCGATGGTCCACCTCGCCAGGCTCGAGGCCGGCGAAACCGCCCAGATCGCCGAGATCGCCCAGCGCAACAACATCTCGAAGAAATTTCTCGACGCCATCCTGCTCGATCTGCGCAATGCCGGCATGCTGCGCAGCAAGAAGGGCCCGGGCGGCGGCTACGCGCTGGCGAAGCCGGCCCGGACCATCAAGGTCGGAGCCGTCATCCGCGCCCTCGAAGGACCGATCGCGCCGATCGACTGCGCCAGCCAGTCGGCCTTCAGGCCGTGCCAGGATTGCGCTGACATCGAAGCTTGCGTCGTCCGCTCGGTGATGCGGGAGGTGCGCGACGCGATGGCGGCAGTGGTCGACAACACCACGATCGCCGATCTCGTCGGCCGCGCCGCAGCCCACAAGCCGGAGATCGATTTCGCGATCTAAAATCTATTTCTTTAGTAGACAAATTATCACGAGAACCTATTTTCAACCGGAGCGGAAACCGCATTCCGGTGAGATCATGAATCAGCAGTTCGCCCCGCCCGGCGCGGCCGATGTCCAATCCGACGCGTTCAAGGCGGTGATGCGCAATGTCGCGGGCGCGGTCAGCATCATCACCGCCTCCCATGCCGGCGAGCGCGCCGGATTGACTGCGACGTCGCTGACCGCCCTCGCTGCCGAACCGCCGACCGTGATCGTCTGCGTCAATCGGGGCGCCTCCGCCTGGCCCAAGATCGAGTCGGCCGGCCATTTCGCGATCAATGTCCTGGCCGCCCGCCATCAGAGCATTGCCGATCGCTTCGCCGGCCGCGGCGGCTTCAAGGGCGAGGCCCGCTTCGCGGATGGCGACTGGGCGCCGCTCGTGACCGGCGCCCCGACGCTGGCCGGAGCCCTCGCCGTGCTGGACTGCGAGACCGACGAGGCGATCGAGCGTCATTCGCATACGATCCTGATCGGCCGCATCAAGGCGATCCGGCAGGCGAAGGACGAGGGCGCGCTTCTGTATTGGCGGGGGGTCTACGGCAAGCTCGACGAGGCGCTGCAACACGGCGCCGGCATCTGAGCCCGCTGGGGCGACTATCCTATCTCTGCCGATGAATGGCAGAGTATCGTTCTATAATCAGGTCCAAATTTGCCAAGTCGTTTTATTGACCGAACGAGCGATTGGCACTGATGATGACACGATGAAAGGAGGTGCCGCATGGCCATCCTCATCGTCCCCGGAACAAGGGTGAAGTCTACGGATTGGCAAGCCCGCTGGGAAAGCCGGCTCGACACCGTCGAGCGCGTGGAGCGACCCGAAACCAGCCGCCCGCGCCTCGATGCCTGGCTCGAAATCTTGCGCGAGCATATCGGGCATCACCCCAACGTCGTGCTCGTCGGCCATGGGCTCGGCTCGACCGTGATCGCACATCTGGCGGCGCGCTATCCCGATCTGCCGATCCGCGGCGCAATGCTGGTCGCCCCGGTCGATCCAGAGGCCGAGACAACCTTGGCGGCCGACCTCGCCTCGTTCGGTCCGCTGCCGTACGATCCATTCCCGTTTCCGGCGTTTGTCGTCGCCAGCCGCACGGATCCCCACATGGATATCCACCGGGCCCGCATCTTCGCCAATATATGGGACGCCGCGTTCATCGATGCCGGCAACGCCGGACATCTCGATGCCGATAGCGGCCTGGGCGACTGGCCCGCTGGCTTGGATCTGCTCGAAAAGCTGGCCACTTTCGGCGCGCCTCCCGGCAAGTCTAACGAACACTCTTCGGCGCGCTCCAGTCTGCACTAGCGGCCGAATGCATGCCTCTCGGTGCGTCAAAATAATCTATAAAATTGGTAGATCGATTGAATGTCGCTTTCCCGTTTATCCGGCGTCCTGCGCAAGACCCTGATCCAGGCAATTCCGACGGTCATCGGCATCGTCATCCTGAATTTCCTCCTGCTGCAGCTCGCGCCGGGTGACGCGGCCGACGTCATGGCCGGAGAGGCCGGGGCCGCGACCGAGGAGACGATGGTGATGCTGCGCAAGCAGTTCGGCCTCGACCTGCCGCTGCTCGACCAACTGCTCGCCTATCTCGGCAATCTCGCCCAAGGCAGCCTCGGCTTCTCGCCGCGCTACAACATGCCCGTCGTTGACCTGATCGCGCAGCGTCTGCCGGGCACGTTGTTGCTGATGGGCCTTTCCCTGTCGCTGGCTCTTCTGCTCGGAATCGCGCTGGGCGCAGTGATGGCCCTCAACGCCGGGCGCTGGCCAGACCGGCTCATCTCCATCGGCTCGCTGATCTTCTATTCGGTGCCGGGGTTCTGGATCGGCCTGATGCTGATCGTGCTGTTCTCGGTCAAGCTCGGCTGGCTGCCGAGCGGCGGCGCGGAGACGATCGGGGCGGGTCTTTCGGGATTGGAGAGCCTGCTCGACAAGGCCCGCCACATGATCCTCCCGGCCGCATCGCTGGCACTCTTCTATGTCGCGATCTACGCTAGGCTGACCCGGGCGACGATGCTCGAGGTCGCTTCGCAGGATTTCATCCGCACCGCGACGGCCAAGGGCCTCACGCCGTTCGATGTCGCGACCCGGCACATCCTGCGCAACGCACTCCTGCCGGTGACCACGCTCGCCGGCATGCATTTCGGCGGCATTCTCGGCGGCGCCGTCGTGGTCGAGACGGTCTACAGCTGGCCCGGCCTCGGGCGCCTCGCCTTCGAAGCGGTGATGCGGCGCGACTTCAACGTCCTTCTCGGCGTGCTGCTGCTCTGCTCGCTGCTCGTCATCATCGTCAACATGGTCGTTGACCTGCTGCAGGCATGGCTCGACCCGCGCATCGAGGTTCGCTGATGGGTGTGATCGAACGGTCCCCGAGCCATTCCGAGGCGATCGTCTGGGCCGGGCCGACATCTGAGCCGCTGGTGCTGCCGAGTCCTGGCTTTGCCTTGCTCGCCGACCGGGAGCGTGACATCGCCAGCTCGTTGGACGCGCAGGCATCCACACCTGCCGTTGCGACCGTCCCCTCGCCCTCCAGCGGTCAGCGGGCGCTCAAGGCGTTCCTGCGAAACCCGTCTGGCCTGGTCGCGCTGGCCTTCCTCCTGCTCGTCGCGGGTATCGCGCTCGCAGCGCCCTTGCTCTATCCCGACGACCCGCTCGCGATGGTCGGCCGGCCCTTCCTCTGGCCCGGGCAGAACCCTGAATTCCCGCTCGGCACGGATTCGCTCGGCCGCGACGTTGCGGCAGGGCTGGTCTGGGGCGCGCGCATCTCGCTGCTGGTCGGCTTTACGGCGATGGCGCTCGGTGTCAGCGCCGGGATCGCGGTCGGTGCGACGGCGGGCTATTTTGGCGGCTGGGTCGACGATGTGCTGGTGCGGCTGACCGAGGTCGTCCAGACGGTGCCGAGCTTCGTGCTGCTCGTCGTGCTCGTCGCCATCGCCCAGCCCTCGATCACCACCGTAACCGGCGCGATCGCGATGGTGACCTGGCCGATGGTCGCTCGCCTCGTGCGCGCCGAGTTCCGGTCGTTGCGCGAAAAGGATTTCGTCACCGCGGCGCGCGCGATCGGTTCCGGGCCAGTGCGCATCATCCTGCGCGAGATCCTGCCCAATGCGCTCTCGCCGATCATCGTCACCGCCTCCGTGCTGGTCGCTTCGGCGATCCTGATGGAGTCGGCCCTGTCCTTCCTCGGCCTAGGCGATCCCAATCTGGTGAGCTGGGGCAGCATGATCGGTGCCGGGCGCGAATTGCTGCGCACGGCCTGGTACCTCACCGCCATTCCCGGCTTCGCCATCGTCCTCACCGTGCTCGCGCTCAACCTCGTCGGCGATGCGCTGAACGACGCGCTGAACCCGCACCTCTCTGCCGGGCGCTGAGACAGCTCTCCCCCACCACAGACAAGGACACCAGACGTGACTGCCATCGATTATCGCCATCTCGGGCGCTCCGCCCTACGCGTCTCGCCGCTGACGCTCGGCACCATGATGTTCGGCCGTGAGACGGACGAGGCGACCTCGCACCGGATCATCGACAAGGCGCGCGACCAGGGCATCAACTCGATCGACACCGCCGACGCCTACAGCAAGGGCGAGTCGGAGAAGATCACCGGGCGCGGCATCGCCAAGCACCGCGATCACTGGGTGCTGGCGACCAAGTTCGCCAACGCGCTCGGCGACGGCCCGAACCAGCGCGGCATCTCGCGCAAATGGATCGTCGAGAATGTCGAGGCCAGCCTGAAGCGGCTCGGCACGGACTATATCGACATCCTCTACTTCCACCGCGCCCCGTTCGATGAACCGCTCGGCGAAGCCGTCCGCGCCATCGCCGACCTGATCCGCCAGGGCAAGCTGCGCTATTTCGGCGTCTCGAATTTTCGCGGCTTCCGGATCTCGGAGGTCGCCCATCTCGCCGACGAGTACGGCATCGACCGTCCCGTCGTCAGCCAGCCGCTCTACAATATCGTCACCCGCACCGCCGAAGCCGAGCAATTGCCGGCGGCGGCCTTCAACGGGCTCGGCGTGATCTCCTACAGCCCGCTCGCCCGCGGCGTGCTCACTGGAAAGTACCAGCCCGGCGCGGAGCCCGCCCCCGACAGCCGCGCCGGCCGCAAGGATCCGCGCATCCTCAACACCGAGTACCGCCCTGAATCGCTCGACATCGCCCAGCGCATCCAGCGCCACGCCGCCACGCGCGGCATCACAGCGCTCGATTTCGCCCTCGCCTGGGTGCTGCACAACCGGCTCGTCACCTCCGCCATCGCCGGGCCGCGGACCGAGGCGCAATGGGACAGCTATCTGCCGGCGCTGAACTACCGCCTCACCGCCGACGACGAGGCCTTCGTCGACAGCCTCGTGCCGGCCGGGCACGCCTCGACCCATGGCTGGAACGATCCGAGCCACCCACCGGAAGGCCGCGTGCCGCGCGAGTTCGCGCAGGCGATTGCAGCAACGGCACAGAAGGCGGCCTGAGGCAGGGCATCTGCCCGGCAAAGGAAAGGCCCCTCAGGCTCGCGCCGGTGGGGTCTTTTCGCGCACGCTCTCCACGTCATTGCGAGCGCAGCGAAGCAATCCAGGGGCGGCAGTGCTCTACGTCTCCCTGGATTGCTTCGTCGCTTCGCTCCTCGCAATGACGGACAAGCCGATCGCCAAACGTCAGAGCCTCAAGCCCCGCTGTTTCAGCAACGGCAGGATGCGCTCCTCGAAATGGTCGAAATCGGCCTTGAAGTCGTAGAAATTGATCTGCAGCCCGTCGATGCCGACCGCATGCAGCGCGGCGATCTTGTCGACCACCTGCTCGGGCGAGCCGATGATCTCGATATTGCCGCCAAGGCCCAGCCCCTGCTTGTGCGCAGCGTCGGCCCGGCCGCGCCAGGCATGGGCGTCGCTGTCATAGCCCTGGTTGCTGCCCTTTCCGTGCGCGGCGAAGGCCGGTCCCGCCAGCACCGTCTTGTTGTCGTGGATCGCCTGCGCATAGGCCTGCGCCTCAGCCTCCGTATCGCGCGAGACGATGATCGGGTTGATCAGCGTCTTCGCCTCGTGGCCGAAGGCGCGCGCCCGATCCTTGATCGCGGCGATATGCGGCGGCAGCGTCGCCAGCGCGCTGTCGATATGCGAACCGCCGGGCGAGGTGATGAAGACCATATCGGAATGCTTGGCGGCAAAGTCGATGCCGGCCGGCGAGCCGGTGGCGTTGACAAGGATCGGGCGGCCATAGAGCGGCTTCGGCGTGATCCAGGCATCGTGCAGGCGCCAGGGATTGAGCCTGCCTTCGTAGGAGTAGTTCTCGTCCTCGCTCCACAGGCGGCCCAGCACATCGAAGAGCTCGTCCGCCATCAGGTAGCGCTTGTCGTGCTCGATGCGCTGCCGGCCGAACATCTCGTGCTCGACGGCGCGGTGGCCGGTGACGATGTTGATGCCCCAGCGCCCCCGGCTGATGTGGTCGAGCGTCGCGCCGAGCTTGCCGAGATGCAGCGGGTGCCACGGCCCGTAGAGGACATGGATCGTCGAGATCAGCAGGATATTCTTCGTGACCGCCGCCATGGCCCCGAGCGCGACGAAGGCGTCGAGCGAGGCGTCGCCGTCATAGCCACCCTTGGGCAGCCATTGCGTGCGGCTGAAGGCGATCTCGAAGCCGAGCGCATCGGCCCGCTTCACCAGCTCGGCATTGTAGTCGAAGGTCCAGGTCGAGCTCGTCGGCAGGTCCGAGAAGCGGATGTCCTGCAGATTGAGGAACAGGCCGAGCAGCAATGGCTGCTTCAGCGCGCGCGACAGTGGGCTGTCGGGGTAGTCGGTCTGCCGGCGCAGTGGCGGGCCGGCCCGGTCTTCGGCGAGCGCGGTCATCAGCAATCTCCGATCGGCATGAGGGATTGGACAGGCAGGTCACTCGCCGAGCCGCAGCACGAGAACCGGCGACCAACGCCCCGCCACGAAGCTATCACGCGGAGAAAAGCGCTTCTTTCCATATGCCGGCATCAAATTAGTCTATTTTTCTAGTGTACTATATTGCCTGCAAAACGCTCACCATCCTAGGTTTGGCCATTCTCCTCGCATCGCAGAGTATGGCCATGTCCGCGCGCCTCCTAGCCACCGCCGTCGCCACCCTGCTGGCGGCCGCCCTGCCCTTCTCCAGCGCTCTGGCTCAGCCCAAGCGTGGCGGCACGCTGAACATGCTGGTCGAGCCCGAACCGCCGGCGCTCTCGACCATCGCCCATACGGCCGGCCCATCGACCAAGGTCAGCGGCAAGGTGCTGGAGGGGTTGCTGACCTACGACCACGACCTGACGCCGAAGCCGCAGCTCGCCACGGACTGGGCGATCAGCGAGGACGGACTGCGCTATTCGTTCAAGTTGCGCGAGGGCGTGCTCTGGCATGACGGCAAGCCCTTTACTTCTGCCGATGTCGCCGCCTCGATCGCCATCCTGAAGCAATATCATCCGCGCGGGCGCGGCACCTTCGCCAATGTCGTCACGGTCGAGACACCTGACCCGCTGACGGCGGTGATCGTGCTGTCCAAGCCGGCGCCCTATCTGATCAGCGCCTTCGCGGCGTCCGAGTCGCCGATCGTGCCGAAGCACCTCTACGAAGGCACGGATCCGTCGACCAATCCGAAGACGAACGCCCCGGTCGGCACCGGCCCCTACATCTTCAAGGAATGGGTGCGCGGCAGCCATGTCGTCTACGAGCGCAACTCGAACTACTGGGACAAGCCCAAGCCCTATATCGACCGGCTGGTGGTGAAGTTCATCCCGGATGCCGCGGCGCGCGCCGTCGCCTTCGAATCCGGGTCGGTCGATCTTGGCGGCGAGACGCCGGTCCCGCTCTCCGAGCTCGACAGGCTCAAGCAGGCCCCTCGCCTCGGCGTCGAGGAGAAGGGTTATTCCTACAGCCCCTCGGTGCAGCGCATCGAGTTCAACTTCGAGAACAAGTACCTCAGGGATGTGCGCGTGCGCCGCGCCATCGCCCATGCGATCGACAAGCGCGTCATCCTGAACACGGTCTGGTACGGCTATGGCGAGCCGACCGCGACGCCGATCAGCGCCCGCCTCACCCGCTTCCACGACCCGTCCGTGAAGCCCTACGCCTTCGATCCGAAGAAGGCCGAGCAGTTGCTCGACGAGGCCGGGTTCAAGCGCGGCGCCGACGGCGTGCGCTTCCGGCTCAACCACGACTTCCTGCCCTATGGCGACGGCTATCGCCGCACCGCCGATTATCTGCGCCAGGCGCTGTCGAAGGTCGGCATCGAGATCACCATCCGCTCGCAGGACTTCGCCACCTATATCCGGCGGGTCTACACCGAGCGCGATTTCGACTTCACCAACAACTCGATGGGCAACACCTTCGACCCGACGGTCGGCGTGCAGCGGCTCTACTGGTCGAAGAACTTCAAGAAGGGCGTGCCGTTCTCGAACGGCTCCGGCATCAACAACCCGGAGATCGACGCTCTGCTCGAGGCCGCGACCGTCGAGCTCGACCCGGCCAGGCGCAAGCAGCAATTCGCCCGTTTCCAGCAGATCGTCGCCGAGGAAGTGCCCTCGATCACGCTGCAGACCCTCGCCAATCTGACGATCTACAACCGCAAGGTGAAGGATCACACGGTCGGCGCCGACGGGCTCAATGGCAACCTCGCAGATGTCTGGATCGAGCAATGACCGACCTGCCTTCTTCCTCCGCCACCGAGGCGCTTCGCCTGCTCGGCCCTTTCCCTGACAATTGGGTCCCGGTGCAGGACGGCATCGATCATGACGTTGTCATCGTCGGCGGCGGCCATACCGGCGCGACCTTCGCCTTCGCCTTGCAGCGCGCCGGCATCCGCCGGATCAGCATCATCGATGCCGCCTCCGACCAGGCCAGCTCCGGCATCTGGCTGACACGGGCGCGGATGAACCTGCTGCGGACGCCGAAGAACCTGGCGGGCCCCGAGCTCGGCGTGCAGGGCCTGAGCTTCCAAGCCTGGTACGAGGCCCGTCACGGCAGGCAGGCTTATGCCGACCTCATCCGCATCCCCCGCCTCGACTGGGCCGAGTATCTCTCCTGGTTCCGGTCGACCCTGGGCCTGCCGATCCGCTACCGCACGCGACTGCTGCGGATCGAGCCCGCCGCCGATCATCTGCGCCTGCATCTCGACGTTGACGGCGAGCGCCGGGTCGAGACCGCGCGCAAGCTCATCCTCGGCAACGGCGTCGCCGGCAGCGGCTACCCCTATCTGCCGCCGGTGCTGGAGGCGCTGCCGCCGCATCTGCGCGCCCATACCTCCGATGTCATCGACATCGCCTCGCTCCGCGGCAAGTCCGTCGCGGTGCTCGGCGCGGCCGCTTCAGCCTTTGACGCGGCTGGCGCCGCGCTGGAAGCAGGCGCGCGCGAGGTCCACCTCTTCGCCCGGCGCGGCCACATCGCCGCGACGCCGGTGTCACGGGTCCGCGGCTATCCCGGCGCCTATGACAATTACCGGCACCTGCCGGACGAGATCCGCTGGCGGCAGGCCTTCCGCTTCCGCGACGCCGGCTCGACGCCGACACTGGACGCGATCGAGCGCACCGTGCGCTTCGCCAACTTCCACATCCATCTGTCTTCGGAGTGGCGGGATGCTCGCGAGCAGGACGACCGCATCGCGGTCGAGTTGGCCGGCGACAAGTTCTATTTCGACTTCGCCATCGCCGGCACCGGATTCCGGGTTGATCTTGCCCGCCGGCCCGAGCTCGCCGATATCGCCGGCGACGTCCTGCTCTGGCGCGACCGCTATGCCCCGCCGGAGGCCGAACGGGACGAGGATCTCGGAGCCCATCCCTATCTCGGTTTCGGGCACGAACTGCTGGAGAAGACACCGGGCAAGGCCCCGCAGCTTCGCAACATCCACGTCTACAATCCCGGCGGCTTCGTCAGCTTCGGCCTGCCGATCGGCGACGTGCCCTCGATCCGCCGAGACGTGCCGGCCGTCGTCTCGGCGATCAGCCGCGACCTGTTCTTCGCCGATGCCGAGCATCATCAGGCCCGCTTCACCGCCGCCATCGCGCCGGAGTTCGGCGAGGAGACCTGGCGTTCCGCGGTCTGGAGCGGAGCTCGGCAGGCTGCCGAATAAGACAACGATCAGGCTCCGGACTTTCCTCGGAAAGCCCGGCGCCTTCGATCAGAACACCCGCCCGGCCTTGAGGAAGGTCGTCTCGTCGTTGATGAAATAGTCGCCGATGGCGCGCGCCTTCTGGCGCAGCGGGTTGTGCGTCGAGAGCGTGCGGATGTTGCGCCAATGGCGGTCGAAATTGTAGCGGCTCGCCGTGGTCGAGCCGCCGCCCGTCTCGAACAGGGCCTCCGCCGCCTTCAAAGCCTGCGGATAGACGGCGATCTGCGTGCGCGACACCGCGAGCGAACCAGCCAGCAGGAGATCGTCGAGCTCGGGCGCATTGCGGACGAAGCCTTCGGCCGAACGGTCGAGTGCGGCGGCAGCAGCCGCGATGGCGGCATCGATGGCGAAGGAGGCGGCGGAGAGCTCGCCAACCACCTGCTGCACGAAGGGATCCTGGCGGCCGGTCTCGGCCGAGCTGTGCAGCGCCGCGCGCGCATCGCGCTGCGCGTAGGTGACGGCATCGCTGACGATGTTGCGGACGATGCCGGCGGCGCAGGAGACCAGGTGCAGCTGGCGCAGCGACGAGGTATGGCGCCCGATCGCCAGTCCGAGCTGGCGATAGGTGACTTCGCCCGGATGCACGACAACATCGTCGAGCGTGACGCTGCCGCTGGCGGTCAGGCGCTGCCCCATCCCGTCCCAGTCGTCATGGACGGTGATGCCTGCCCGGCTCGTCGGCACCAGCACGCCGACGGACCTGTCCTCCTCGTCCTGGGCGCTGAAGACCGCATAGTCGGCGAAGGCGGTGCCGGTCGCGTAGAACTTGCGCCCGACGAGCCTGAAGCCCTCCCCGTCGCGAAGGAGCCGCGTCGTCACCTGTCCTGGCTTGGCAGTACCGAGCTCGGTCGAAGCACCCGCGAAGAGCGCGCCCTCGAGGACGAGCCCTAATAGCTCGCGCGAGCGCGGCGTGTCCTCGCCCAACACATGCGTCTCGGTGAAATTGAAATGCGAGCGCAGCGCGTGCGCCACGTTCGGGTCGGCCGCGGCGAGCGTGACGATCACCTCGAACAGGTCGCGCAGACTTCCGCCAGGGCCGCCAAGATGGACCGGCACGCGCAAGGCACCGAGGCCGGATTCGCGGAAGAGACCGAAGCTCTCATGAGGCAGCTCGCGCCGCTGCTCGCGTTCCGAGGCTCCGATAGCAAGGCGCCGCGCCAGCTCCGGCAAGCGCGACAGCAATTCCTCCCGTCCTGCTCTCACCGGCTTCGCATCACGCTTCAGCGCAGCGCTTCCCGCTCGCGTCATATCGGCAGCTCCATGCTGGCAAACCAACGGCACATTGCCGCTCCCCGCCAGAGCGCATGACGGGTCACGCCATGTCAATAGTCTACTTATTTAGGGATTAAACTGACAAGACTGGTAACTTGGCCGCTGGATAAGCGCTTTTCGGCCAAAACTGATGACACTGAGAAATATTTCATAGCCGGCGACCACGCTCGCAAAATCCTCTTCCTCGCCCGGCATTAAATTAGATTATCTATTTTATAGACTAATATCGCCTCACTGCTAGCCTATTGATATCCGGCCTGCGGATCTGCAGGCCGGCGGCTCCGCCAGCAGCGCGACGAGGCTCATGACGACCCTAGCCGACACCTCCATTCATCTCATTCGCGAGCGGCAGCAACCGCGCGCCCTTGCCTGGTCCGGCTTGAGCGCCGGCTTCGCCTGGGCTGCGGTCGCCGTCAGCGCGGTCGCCTGGCCCGATGTCAGCGACTGGCTCGAGACGCGTCGCTTCGCGCTCGGCGCAGCCATCTTTGCAGCAGGCTTCGTCAGCTTGACCCTCGCCGGCCGCTGGCTGCCGCGGGCCGGCGACTGGATTCGCGAAGCCGGCCCCTGGGCGACGGCGTCCGGCGCCGCGCTGACGCTCTGGCAGCTCGCCTCGGCCAAGTTCGGCTGGCTGCCTTTGCCTTTCTTCCCGCCGCCGCAAGCCCTGATCGAGGTCTACACCGAGGACTATGCGACGCTCGGCGCCAGTGTCCTCGCCTCGATGAAACTGCTCGTCACCGGCTTTGTGGTCGGCGCCGTGCTCGGCTTCCTCACCGGCGTCGCGATCGGCTGGTCGCGCCAGGCCGGTTACTGGGTGCATCCGGTGCTGCGCTTCATCGGGCCGCTGCCGGCCACCGCCTGGCTGCCGATCGCCTTCTTCGCCTTCCCGTCGAGCTGGAGCGCCAGCATCTTCCTGATTGCGCTGGCGACGGGCTTTCCGGTGACGGTGCTGACCTGGTCGGGCATCGCCAGTGTCAACAGCCGCTATTACGACGTCGCCCGCACGCTTGGCGCCGGGCCCGGCTTCCTCATCCTGCGCGTCGCCATTCCGGCCGCGCTGCCGCACGTTTTCGTCGGCCTCTTCATGGCGCTGGGCTCGGCCTTCTCGGTGCTGATGGTGGCCGAGCTCGTCGGGGTGAAGGCCGGCATCGGCTTCTACATGCAATGGGCCCAGGGCTGGGCCTCCTACGCCAATGTCTATGCCGCGCTGGTCGTGCTGGCCCTGCTCTGCTCGGGCTCGATCACCCTGCTGTTCCGCCTGCGCGACCGCGTCCTCTCCTGGCAGAAGGGTCTCGTCCAATGGTAGCGCTCGCCTTGCAGCCCGCCGCCCGGCCCATCGCCGGCGCCTCGCTCGCCATCGACAAAGTCAGCCACGCCTTCGACCTCGACGGCTCGGTCCTGCCCGTGCTCGACCATATCAGCCTCGACGTGAAGCCGGGCGAGTTCGTCGCTCTGCTCGGTCCATCCGGCTGCGGGAAGTCGACGCTGCTGCGCCTCGTCGCCGGGCTGGAGCCGCCGAGCGCGGGATCCTTGCGCGAGGATGGCAAGCCGATCACCGGCCCGCACCCCTCGCGCGTCGTCGTATTCCAGGATCCGACGCTGTTTCCCTGGCTCACGGTCCGCGACAATGTCGCGCTCGGCCCGCGCGCCCAAGGCACGCTGAACAGCCAGTGGCCGCGCGTCGACGAGACGCTGGCGCTGGTCGGTTTGAGCAAGTTCGCCAACGCCTATCCGCATCAGCTCTCGGGCGGCATGGCGCAGCGTGTCGCGCTGGCGCGGGCGCTGGTCAACGACCCCTCGATCATGATCCTCGACGAGCCGCTCGGTAAGCTCGACTCGCTCACCCGCCTGACCATGCAGGCCGAGCTCGTCTCGCTCTGGCAGCGCAAGGGCTTCACCGCGATCCTCGTCACCCATGACGTCGAGGAGGCGCTGTTCCTGGCGACCCGCGTCGTCATCTTCAGCGACCGCCCCGCGAGCGTGAAGGCCGACTTTGCCGTCGACCTGCCCTATCCGCGCCATCGCGGCGATCCGCGCCTCGCCGAACTGCGCCGCGAAAGCCTCAGCCTGCTCGGCCTCGACGCCAGCTGGTAGCTGCCCTTCCTCGTCCCGTTTCCCTTCGTTCCAGGAGATTTCGTCATGTCGGACAACAGCCCGCTCCTCTCCCGCCGCCATGTGCTTGCCGGCGCCTCCGCGCTCGCAGTCGGCGCGCCGATCGCCGCCGGCTTCGGTTCGGCGCCCTCGCTGGCGCAGGGTGCGCCGCACAAGCTCAAGCTCGGCTGGAGCGGCACCGGCATCTGCCTGATCTCGGTGCCGGCTGCGCTGGAGAAGGGCTTCTTCACCAAGCACGGGCTCGATGTCGAGATCGTCAAGTTCGGCTCGAACTTCGACGGCAGCCTGGAAGCCGTCGCTTCCGGCAAGATCGACGCCACCGTCAACTTCATCCTGCGCTTCCTGAAGCCGCTGGAGCAGGGCATCAACATCCGCTTCACCGGCGCGCTGCATGGCGGCTGCATCCGGGTGATCTCGGGCGTGGGCTCGCAGGAGGTCGACTACAAGTCGCTGAAGGGCAAGTCGATCGGCGTCGTCGACATGGCGAGCGCCGGCAAGAACTTCCTTGCGGTCCAGCTCTTCAAGGCCGGCATCAACCCGGCCAACGAGGTCGACTGGCGCGTCTATCCGGTCGACCTGCTCGGCGAAGCCATCAAGAGGGGCGAGATCCAGGCAGCCGTCGACGCCGACCCCGGCATCTTCCTGGTGCTCAAGAACAATGAGGGCAAGCTGCACGAGATCGGCGGCCTGCTCACAACCGACCCTTACAAGGACCTGTCCTGCTGCGGCATCGCGGTGCGCAAGGATTTCGCCGAGAACAACAAGCCCGCGAGCGCTGCGCTGACGCGCGCCCTGCTCGAGGCCGCCGATTGGGTCAAGAACAACCCGGACGAGGCTGCGCAGATCTTCACCGCCTACAGCCCGATCGCCAAGCCGATCCTCGGCGAGATCATCCGCAGCCACACGCACGAGCATCATTTCGGCGCCGGCAAGCGGCTGCGCGATGAGATCGCGCTCTATGCCGACGACCTGCGCTCGGTCGGCGTCATCCGCCCGCGCACCGATCCCAAGGCGCTGGCCGAACGCATCACCGTCGACGTCCTTGGCTGACGTCCCGTTGGCGGGTGCCGGCCGGCATCCGCCTGTCCTCCCCGTCATCAGGATGCCCATACCGTGACTGATCACGCGATCACGGACAGGAACGTTGCGATCGCGCCGGCCGACATCAGCCAGCGCGACCTCACCCTCGTCTTCGCCACGCTCGCCTGGAGCGCCGCCGGCGCAATCACCCTTCTCTGGCCGAACATCCGCGACTTCGCCCTGACCGCCCATCTCGCCGCCGGTCAATGGCTGATCGGCGCGGTCCTGCTGCTCGGCTACGGGCTAGGCGCCCGCCTGCGCGGCGTCGATCGCTGGCTCAGGAAGAACGGCCCCTGGCTTATCGCCCTGCCGGTGCTGCTCTCGATCTGGCAGATCGCCTCGGCCAAGACCGGCTATTGGCCGCTGCCCTATTTCCCGCCGGCACAGGGCCTGCTCGAAGCCTATGCCAGCGACTATCCGCGCCTGCTCGAAGGCATCCGGGCCTCGTTGGTGCTGCTCTCACTGGGCATAGCTTTCGGCGCTGTCGCCGGTTTCCTCACCGGCCTCGCCACCGGCTGGACGCGGCGCGTCGGCTACTGGACGAGCCCGATCCTGCGCTTCATCGGCCCGATCCCGACCACGGCGCTGATCCCGCTGGTGCTGTTCCTGTTCCCGTCGAGCTTCAGCGCCGGCGTCTTCCTCGTCGCGCTCGCGACCTGGTTCCCGGTGACGATCCTGACCTGGTCGGGCGTCGCTGCCGTCGACAAGGCCTATTACGACGTCGCTCGCACGCTCGGCGCCAACCAGCGCTTCCTGTTGCTGCGCGTCGCGATTCCGGCCTCTCTGCCGCATCTCTTCGTCGGCCTGTTTATGGGGCTCGGCCACGGCATCGCCGTGCTCGTCGTCGCCGAGATGATCGGGGTCAAGGCCGGCCTCGGCTACTACATCGACTGGGCGCGCGGCTGGACCGCGTATGGCCACCTCTATGCCGGGCTCCTCGTCATGGCCGTGCTGTTCTCCGGCCTCACCACCCTCCTCTTCCGCATCCGTGACCGGCTTCTCGTCTGGCAGAAAGGCGTCGTGCAATGGTGATCGAATTCCCGACCGGAGAAGCCACCGCTTCCCCCACGCGGCGCGAGGCCGTGATGACACTCGCCCTGCTGGCGATCGTCGGCTCGACGCCCGCACTCGCTCACGCCCATCTCGTCAGCGCCAGCCCGGCGGTGGACAGCACCGTGCGCACCGCGCCGCGCGAGGTCTCGATCAGCTTCACCGAGAAGCTCGAGGAGAAGCTCTCCAGCATCGCCGTGAAGGACGCCGCCGGGCGCCGCGTCGACAGCGGCGCGGCCCGTTTCGCCGACACCAGCGGCAAGAAGCTCCTCGTCGCGCTGAGCGAGCTGGCGCCTGGGCGCTACACCGTCGACTGGGTCGCGGCCTCGGTCGACACCCACCGCACCAATGGCAGCTTCGCCTTCACTGTGAGGCCCTGACTTGACTGGCGCCGCCCTCGACCTCCTGCTGCGCCTGGCGCGCGGCATCGAGCTGATGGCGGCGCTAACCGCGTTCGGGACGCTCGCGATCGCGTTTCTCGTCCCGCGCTCCTCCGGCGACGAGCATCCGTTCGAGCTGGTGCGAACTGGTCTGCGCCGCCTGCTGCGTCACGCGATCGTCGTCGCGCTGATCGCGTCCATCATCTGGCTACCGCTACAGGCCCTGCGCGTGACCGGCGGCGAGATCAGACTGTTGGAGGCGACCCGGCTCATCGCAGTGGAGACGGTCTTCGGCCATGCACTGCTGATCCGGTTCGGACTGCTGGCGCTCATCCTGGAAGCTGCGGGCGACCTGCGCTCGCCCTGGCGCGTGGGCTTCGCCACCCTGCTGGCGGCGGCAGCGGTGACCTTGCAGCCCTGGCTCGGCCATGCCGCCGCGGCGTCGACACCGACCCTTCCCGTCCAGATCGCCCTACATACCAGCGGTGCCGGGCTCTGGATCGGCGCCCTGCCGGCGCTGCTCATCGTCGTCGCGCGGCTTCCGATTGCCTCGGCGGCGATCGCGGTCCGGCGCTTTTCCTGGCTCGGCCTTGCTGCCGTCAGCATGCTCGCTGCAACCGGCGTGCTGCAGTCGCTGCCTCTGATCGGCGATCTCGGCGGCCTGTTCGGCACGCCCTACGGCCTGCTGGTGCTCGGCAAGGCCGTGGCGCTCATGGTGTTGCTAGCGCTCGCCGCCCTGAACCGCTTCGTGCTGACGCCCAAGCTGGCGGCAGGCGCGCGTCGCCCGCTCCTGATCAGCATCGCGATCGAGCTCGCGCTGGGCATTGGCACAATCGCAATGGCGGCCTGGCTGGCCAACCAGCCGCCGGGTGCGCATGAGCAGCCGGCCTGGCCTTTCCCGCTCCAGCCCGAACTGTCGCGGATCGACGAGGCCTATTTCGCCAAGGAGCTCTGGCGCGCCGCCGCGCTCGTCGCCGTCGCTGGCGCAGGCTTGCTGGCGCTGTTCTGGCGCCGGACGCGCCTGGTCGGGCCGCTCGCTGCGGCTGTCGCCATCGCGCTACTGCCCTTCCCCAACCTGCCGCTGCTCGCCAAGCCGGCCTGGCCGACGAGCTTCCAGCGTTCGGAAACCGGCTTCACCGCGGCCTCGATCCTGCGCGGCGAGGCGCTCCTGAAGCAGCATTGCACGCCGGACTGCTTTCGCCCGCGCGACGATCCCTCCGATCCGACACCCTATGGGCTCTGGCAACGTCCCGACGGCGATCTCTATGGCTGGCTGACGGAAACCTTCGACAGGATCGGCCACAGCCCCTTCCCGCATGGCACGATCGCCGCCCTCGGCCCGCGCGAGCGCTGGCAGCTGATCGACTATTTCCGGGCGCGGGTCGCCGGTACCTCGGCGAAGCGCAGCGGGGTCTGGCGCCATCCGGTCCTGACGCCGGACTTCCCGATCCTCTGCCGGGACGGCAGCAGCACGATGCGCGACATCCTTGGCCGCTCCAGCCCGATCGAGATCACGATCGCTGACGAGCTTCGGGGCGGCCCGGAACCCGCTCCGGACGGCATCAAGCTCGCACGCGTGCTGCTGCTTTCCAGGGACAGCCAATCCATTCCTGGCGGCTTCGACTGCCTGTCGAGTTCGCCGGACGCGCTCGCCGCATTCGCGCTGATGACTGGGCTCGACGAGGCGAGACTCAGCGGAGTGCGCCTTCTCGTCGACGCCAATGGCTGGCTGCGGAGCCGCATCCTGCCGGCACATCCCGAGGCGGCCTCGTCCGCCAGCTGGCGGGACGAATTCGCCCGCATCGTCGCCGAGCCGTTCGAGGCCGGCGGCATCGGCACCCACCGCCATTGATCCGCGAAAAGGAACTCGCCGCCATGAACATCGCTGCGCCCAAAGATAGTTTCGAGGCCGTCGCTGCGCCGGTCCGCCCTCGCTCCCCAGAGCTGGCTGCGCTGATCGCCCGCATCGGCGAAGGCGCCTCCGAGCGTGATCGCACCCGCACACATCCTTACGTCGAGATCGACCTCATCCGCGCCGCCCGCTTCGGCGCCTTGCGGGTCCCGCTCGCGCATGGCGGGGCCGGTGGCTCGCTCCGCGACCTGATCGAGGCCATCATCGCGCTCGGTGCCGCCGATCCAAATGTCGCGCATGCATTGCGCAACCATTTCAGCTTCGTCGAGCGCTTCGCCCAGCCGGCGCTCGATCCGCAGAACGGCCGCTGGCTCGCCGAGGTCGTCGCCGGCAAGATCTTCGGCCTGGCGGCAGGTGAGCTGACCGCGCTGCCGGTCGGCGGCAGCCCGCTCGAAACGCGCCTCGAGGTCGATGGCGAGGGCTATCGGCTGAGCGGCGAGAAATACTACAGCACCGGCACGCTCTATGCCGATTATGTCGTGGTCCGTGCGCAGGACGAAGGACGTTTGGCCTCGGTCATCCTGCCGGTCGATCGCGAGGGCATCACCCGCCTGGACGATTGGGACGGCATCGGCCAGCGCCTCACCGGCACCGGCACGACGAAATTCGAGACTGTCCGGGTCGAGCCCGACGAGGTCGTCTGGGACGAGGCCGGCGGCAGCTATGCCCGGCCCTATCATACGACCTTGCCCCATATCTTCGTGACCGCGATCGTGGCCGGCATCATCAAGGCCGTCGCACAGGACGCCATCGCCCTGCTCCACCGCCGCGGCCGCTCCTTCGCCCACGCGCCCGTAGCGACGCCGGCCGACGATCCCTTGCTGCAGCAGGTCGTCGGACAGGTCGAGGCGGCTGCCTTCGCAGCCGAGGCGACCGTGCTCGCAGCGGCCCGGGCGCTCGACCGCGCGACGGCTTCCGCCAGCGACGGCATCATCGACGAGGCTCTCGCCCATGAGGCGGCGCTCGCGGCGGCCAAGGCCAAGATCGTCGTCGACGAGCTCGCGATCCGCGCGAGCTCCCAGCTCTTCGATGTCGGCGGCGCCTCGGCAGCCAAGCGCGAGACCAATCTCGACCGGCACTGGCGCAACGCCCGCACGCTCGCGGCGCACAACCCCGGTTCCTACAAGGCCCAGGCGATCGGCGCCTATGCCGTCAGGGGCGCCGCCCTGCCGAAGACCGGCTTCTTCTGAAGACCGGCCCCATCCCGCTCCCGCCCGCAAGAAGGACCGCCCCATGAGCATCGCCCCTGCCAGGACAGCCAATGTCCTGTGGTTCCTGCCGACGCATGGCGACGGACGTTATCTCGGCACCGCCCAGGGCGGTCGGCAGACCGATTTCGGCTATCTACGCCAGGTCGCGCAAGCGGCGGACCAGCTCGGCTATTATGGCGTGCTGCTCCCGACCGGACGGAGCTGCGAGGATTCCTGGATCGTCGCCTCCGCCGTCGCGCCGACCACGCAGGAGTTGCGCTATCTCGTCGCCGTCAGGCCCGGCCTGCAAACGCCGACGGTCGCCGCGCGCATGACCGCGACGCTCGATCGCGTCACGAATGGCCGGCTGCTGATCAATGTCGTCACCGGCGGCGACCCCGTCGAGAACGCCGGCGACGGCATCTTCTCCGGTCACGACGAACGCTATGCGGTGACGCGCGAGTTCCTCGCGATCTATTCGGCCCTGCTGCGCGGCGAGACGGTGACCCATCGCGGCGAGCATCTCAAGGTCGAGGGCGGCCAGCTTCTCTATCCACCGGCGCAGGAGAACGGCCCGCCGCTCTATTTCGGCGGCTCCTCGCCCGCCGGCATCGCGGTCGCCGCGGAGACGATCGACAAATACCTGACCTGGGGCGAACCGCCCGCCGCCGTCGCGCAGAAGATCAGTGTCGTCGATAAGGCAGCCAGGGCAGCCGGGCGCAAGGTCTCATTCGGCATCCGCCTGCACGTCGTCGTCCGCGAGACGGAAGGAGAGGCCTGGGCCGCGGCGAACAAGCTGATCAGCCATCTCGACGACGAGACCATCGCAAAATCGCAGGCGACGTTTGCCCGCATGGATTCCGAAGGGCAGCGCCGGATGTCGGCGCTACATGGCGGGCAGCGTGACAGACTGGAGATCTCGCCCAATCTCTGGGCCGGGGTCGGGCTCGTGCGTGGCGGTGCCGGCACTGCGCTGGTTGGCAATCCCGAGCAGGTCGCGGCGCGCATCCGCGAGTATCAGGGCCTCGGCATCGACAGCTTCATCCTCTCCGGCTACCCGCATCTGGAAGAAGCGTACCGCTTTGCCGAGCTCGTCTTCCCCCTGCTCGAACTGAACCATGGCAGGCCGCGCTTTTCCGGCGTCGTCAATAACGGCCCCTTCGGCGAGACGATCGCCAATGACGTCAAGCCGGCACAGGCCCGCGCCACCGGCTCCTGACGCACCATCGAGCAGCGCCGGAAAGGCGGCGCCCGCACCATCTCAGTTGCGCAGCAAGGGCAGTAGCTGGTCGCCCTGCCGCCTGATTTCCGGCAGGTAGGGCGTGTCGGACAGGACGAAATGGCTGATGCCGAGATCGCGGTATTTGCGTAACGAACGGGCGACATCCTCGGCCGAGCCCACCAGCCAGGTGGCGCCGGCCCCGCCCCCGCCGAACTTGCCGGGCGTGGTGTAGAGGTTGTCGTCGAGCACCTCGCCCTGTGCGTGCAAATCGAGCAGGCGCTGCTGGCCCACGGCGGTCGCGCGCTGATGGTCGTTCCAGCCGGCGCCCTTGCCCTTCGCCATCTCGGCGACCTTGGCCTCAGCCTCCGTCCAGGCCCGCTCGGTGGTGTCGCGGATGAAGGTCGTGATCCGAAGCCCGAATTCCAGCGGCGGCAGGTCGCGATCGAGGTCGCGGCTCAGCGCCTTCAGCCGCTCGATCCGTTCGCGCACGCCATCGAGCGGCTCGCCCCAGAAGAGCTGGACATCGGCCTCGGTCGCAGCGACCCGCTCCGCCGCTTCCGACGCGCCGCCGAAATAAAGCTTCGGATGCCGGCGCTCACCCCGGACCTCGATACGCGGCACGACGGTCGAGCCATCAACGCTGAAATGGTCGCCGGCGAACGCGACATTCTCTTGCGTCCAGAGCTTGCGGGTGAGCCGCATGAACTCCCTGGTTCGGCCATAGCGATGGGCCTGGTCGCCCTCGCTGTCGCCATAGGCGGCGAGGTTGTCCTTGCCGGAGACGATGTTGATGCGCACCCGACCGCCGGTCAGATGGTCGAGCGTCGCCGCGGCGGAGGCGAAATTCGCCGGCCGCCAATAGCCCGGGCGGATCGCGATCAGCGGCTCGAAGGTCGTGGTGCGGGCGGCGAGCGAGGCAGCAACGGTGAAGGTGTCGGGGCGGCCCCAGCCGGTGCCGATCAGCGCGCCCTTCCAGCCATGCTCTTCCAGCGCCCTTGCCTGGCTGGTCAGCGTCTCCAGGCTGTTGTGGCCCTCGACCGCGGCGTCACCGCGATGGCCGGGCTCGACGACATTGGGAATGTACCAGAGGTATTCGGATTCAAGGCTCATAGCGTCGTTTCACAATCAGATGGTCAGCGGGTTTCCGGCTCGCCGAGGGAAAGCATCAGCCGGTTGGCCCAGTTGAAGAACGAGGCCGCATGGATCAGGTCGGCAATGGAGAGGTCGTCGAGGCCAAGCCGGCGCAGCTTGGCGACATGCGCCGCGCCAAAGGCGATCGGCGTCGCCGTCAGCGCCACGGAGGCTTCGATCACCGCGTTCCAGAGCGGGTCGATATCGACACCGACGCCTTCGTCGAGCAGGCGCTGGACATCGTCGCGGCGCTTCGAATGCGTGGTCGCGAAGCGGGCATGGACCGAGGCGCAATAGATGCAGCCATTGCTGCGCGAGACCGCCGCTGCCGCAAGCTCGCGCTCAGCGCGCGGCAGGCCCGAGCGGGTGTTGTAGAAGATGTCCTTGTCGGCCAGCGTCCGGGCGCGGAGGATGTCCGGATCATGCGCGAGCAGCCGAAAATACGGGCTCTTGGCGCGGGCGATCTCGACCAGCCCCTCCTTCTGGCGTTCGGTCAGGGCCTCTTCGGGAACGGGGTCGAGCCAGGCGTTCCAGCCGAGTTCGTCCTGGGTGAAGACGGTCGGGATCGCGGCCTTCGGATGGTCGAGCGTGGTAGCGGTCATCAGGTCGCTCCGTTGTCGAATGGCATCAGGAACCGAGAACGCGCAGGCCATGCGCGGCGCGGATCTGGAAGGAGAGGAAGGCGACGATCTGCGACAGGGTGACGATCGCGGCGGTGCTCCAGCCGGCCTGCCGCAGGAGCGCGAGATGCGATGCCTGGGCATCCCGCAGATGGAAGACCAGCAGGTGGGCATGTTCGAGGGCAGCTGAGAGCCGCTCGCCCAGCACTGCGCGATCCGACGGCTCAGTGCGGAAGATCGGCCCGGCAAGATTCTCGCGCGAGAGCGGCCCGCTCGGATAGGCGCCGTAAGGACCAGCGGTCGCAGCCCTTTTGGCCTGGCGGCGCAACACTCCGGCCAGGCTGTCACCCTCGGGCCGTTGTTCGAGCAGCTGCAGATAGTGGTTGGCGGCCGACCCGTCGGCATCGTGCAGCAGCGCGACGAAACCTGCGATCGCATAACGTTCGGCCACCGTGATCTGCGCCTCGTCGCCGGTCTCGAAGAGAGCTTCGTAGCTCGCCTGGACGTTGCGGCGCGTCTCCGGCCGCTCGTGCCGGACCACGTCGAGTGCGGAGCCGACGCTGACCCCGGCGAGACGGTCGAGGATATCCGGTGTTGCGTGGTCGGTCATGGCAGGTCTCACGGTTGAAGGGCGGCAGCGTCCGCACGCTGCCGGGACGATTGCGGCTCCGCCTTGCGCGACGGCGAGCGCCAGCCGAGCGCCGGCGCGACCTCCGTTGCGGTGAGCTCGATCGAACGCAGGATCGCCGGATGCGGCGGGTCGACCGAGTGGACCTGGAAGACGATGTCGGTGACACGTGGCAGCACGCTGTCGGCCGCCAGCGAGGCGACGACATCGTCCGGCGCACCGACATGGGTGTCGAGCGTCCTGATCAGCCCCGGCAGGCTGCGGTCGGGAATGACATGGCCACTGGCGAGGAAGCGGTCGAGCACGCGGTTGAGCCCGATTTCGGCGAGCTTCAGCGCCTCGGCGCGGCTGTCGGCGACGAAGAGCGAGCGCGAGGCCATGATCCGTGGTGCGACGCCGGCCGGCAGGTTGGCGAGATAGGCATCGACGATCGGATGCTGGATTTCCGGCAGGCTCGCATCCGGGTTGTCGCGGCTGCGCGGCTGGGTGCGCGAGAGCATGAGCCCGGCGCCGGCCCGGCCGATCCGCTCGGCGCCGGCGACCGAGAAGGTCGCATGCCAGACCCTGTCCGCCAGCGTGCCGGCCTCGGGATAGAGCCGGTTCTTGTCATGGCCGAGGGCGTCGCCCTTCCAGGCCGCGAGCAGCCTGTCGAGATTTCGCGCGAAGATCTCGGTGCGCTCATCCTTGTCGAGACCGAAGGCGAGGAAGGTCTCGGGCGTCGCGCCGGTACCGAGACCGACCTCGAGCCGCCCGCCGGACAAAAGGTCGACCACCACGGTGTCTTCGGCCGCCCGGACCGGATCCTCCATCGGCAGGATGATGATCCCGGTGCCGAGCCTGATCCGGCTCGTCCGTGCGGCGACATAAGCCAGGAAGGGTAAGGGCGAGGGCAAACCGCCCTCGTTGCGGTGGAAATGATGCTGCGCCACCCAGGCGCTGTCGAAGCCATGGCGCTCCGCATGGCCGATCTGCTCGGCAGCCAGCCGGTAGCGTTCGCCAGCGGGAGCGTCGTCGAGCAGACGGGTGAAGAAGCCGAGGCGTTTTGCGCTCATGAGTGCAACCTCTCAGGCCTCGACCCCGGCAAAGGACAGGGCGAAAGGCCCCTCGCCGCGCCGGCGCAGATGCTCCGCGACCGTACCGTGGCCAAGTTGCTCCGGCGCGAGCAGCGTGATCCGCGTCGTCCCGAGGTCGAGGAAAGCCGCGGCCGCATCGAGACCGGGCAAGATCCCGGCGATGGTCGTCTCTGCCCCAGTCAGCGCCTGCCAGCGCAGCGCCGCGGCCGCGAGATCGCCGACGACGATGCTGATGCCGGAGATTCCGGTGGCCCCGTTGGGGTGCTGCGGCGGCGCCGGAACGCGCAGGTCGCGCGGTGTCACGTCGGAGCAGAAGAATGGTAGGTCGGTCGCCTCGGGCCGCGCCGTGCGCCAGACCAGCGTCTCGCCATCGGGCCGTTTGCGGCCGCCATCCTGCGGCGGGCCGTAGCCCAGCCTGGCCGCCCCCGCCCGCGACAGAGCGGCGTCGAGATCCTCAGGCAGCAGCGCGAGGTCGATCGGGCCCGGGCCATCGGCCTGCAGCACCCGCCACCAGAAGAAATCCGGCTGCGGCACGGGAAAGGCGATGATTTCGATGTAGGCGCCGTCGGAAAACGAGATCAGCGCGTTGACGCTGCCGCGCGGATGCGTACCGCCCGGCTCCACGGTGAAGCCGCGGGCGCGCCAGTCGGCGATCGCCCGGTCGAGATCGTCGGTAACGATGACCGCGTGGTCGATTCGGAAATTCTGCTTGCTCATGCTGCCTCCGCGCCGCCGAGATAGGCGTCCCTGATCCTGGCATCGACCAGTAGGTCCGCGGCCCTGCCTTGGAGCGCGATCCGCCCTGTCTGCAGCACATAGCCACGATGGGCGATCTGGAGCGCGAGGCTGGCATTCTGCTCGACCATGAAGATGCTGACGCCCTGGCCGTTGATCTCGCGGATCAGCGCCAGCACCCGGTCGACCCAGAGCGGCGACAGGCCCATGGTCGGCTCGTCCATGATGACGATGCGCGGCCGCCCCATCAGGGCGCGGGCCATCGCGACCATCTGCTGCTCGCCGCCCGACAGCGTGCCAGCCTGCTGGGAGAGCCGCTGCGCAACACGCGGGAACAGCGCCAGCACGCGCTCGAGATCGGCCGCGATCGTCGCCTTGTCGTCGCGGGTGAAGGCGCCCATCAGCAGGTTCTCGCGCACGCTCATCGCGCCGAAGAGGCGCCGCGCCTCCGGCACTGTGCCGACGCCGAGCCGCACGATCTGCGGCGTCTTCAGCTTCAGGGTCGAGACGCCGTCGATCAGCACGTCGCCGGCCGCCGGCTTCACCAGCCCAAGGATGATCTTCATCGTCGTCGACTTGCCGCTGGCATTGCCGCCGAGCAGGCAGACGATCTCACCCTTGCCGACATGGAGCGACAGGCCGAAATGCGCCTGCACCGGCCCGTAGAAGGTGTCGATGGCCCTGAGCTCCAGAACCGGGCACGCAGCTTCGCTCATCGTAACCACCTCACGCGGTCGCCGCGACGGCTGGCGGCGCGGCCTCTGTCGCCGGCCTGTCGCCACCGACGCTGCCATGGCCGAGATAGGCCTCGATCACCGCAGGATCGTTGCGCACGGAAAGCGGCTCGCCCTCGGCGATCTTGCGGCCGTCATCGAGCACGACGATACGATCCGAGAGCTGCATCACCATGTCGAGCTTGTGCTCGATCAAGAGGATCGCCTGCCCACGCGCCTTGAGGCCGGCGATGATCTCCAGCATCTCGGCCGTCTCGGTCGGGTTCATGCCGGCTGTCGGCTCGTCGAGCAGCAGCAACCTCGGCCTTGCAGCGAGCGCACGGGCGATCTCGAGGCGCCGCCGATTGGCATAGGACAGGCTGTAGGCCGGCTGGTCGATCCGCGGTAGCAGCCGGTCGCCGAAGATCGCCAGGATCTCGCGGACCTCGGCACGCAGGGCGGCCTCCTCGGCCTTGACCAATGGCGGGCGGATCAGCGCCAGCGCCAGCTCGGCCAGCGGGCCGATCACCGGCCAGCCGGGACGCACCGCGCGCAGCCGACGATGCGCTCCGACCAGCACATTGTCGGCGACGCTGAGGTTGGCGAAGACGCGGCCATGCTGGAAGGTGCGGGCGAGGCCGGCCTCCGCCACCGCCTCCGGGGGCTTGCCGGTGATGTCGGCGCCGTCGAAGCGGATCGTGCCTTCATCCGGCCGGTCGAGGCCGCTGATCAGATTGAAGGCGGTGGTCTTGCCGGCGCCGTTCGGCCCGATCACGCTGACGAGCTCGCCCTCCGCGATCGAGAGGTCGAAGCCGGCGACGGCGGTCAGGCCGCCAAAGCGGCGCACCAGCCCGCGCACCTCGAGCAGCGGGCGCGCCGGTTCGACCAAAGGCAGAGGAAAGGGAGCAGTCATGGCGAATTCTCCTCAGACCGTGCCGAGCAGGCCCTGCGGCCGGAAGCGGACGAGCAGCAGGAGGGCGATGCCGTAGAGCAGGATGCGGTACTCGGCTGCGACCCGGAACACCTCGGGCAGGCCGATCAGCGCGAGCGAGCCGAGGATCGCGCCGCCGACATTGCCCATGCCGCCGAGGATCGCGATGGTCAGCGCCAGCACCGAGATCTGCGTGTTGAAGGTCTCGTGGTTGATGAACGAGTACATATGCGCGGTGAAGGCGCCGCTGATCCCGGCGAAGAAGCCGCCGAAGGCGAAGGCGAGGCCCTTATAGCGGTTGAGGCCGATGCCGAAGGAGCGCGCCGCAACGTCGTCGTCGCGCACCGCCCGGAGCGTCCGGCCGAGATGGGAGCCGAGCAGCCGGAGCTGCAGCAGCGCGAGGCCCGCCATCAGCGCGAAGGCGAACCAGTAGATCGCATTGGTGTCGTAGAGCGCATGGCCGAAGAGTTCGAGCGGCGGGATGCCGGCGACGCCGATCGGCCCATGCGTCACGCTCTCCCAGTTCAGGATGACGAGGGCGACGATCTCGCCGATGCCGAGCGTCGCGATCGAGACGTAATGGCCGCGCAGCCTGAAGGCGGGCGAGACCAGCAGCGTGCCGAGCCCTGCCGCCGCGAGGCCGCCGCAGAGCAGCGTCAGCCACACTGGCCAGCCGAAATCGGATGCGAGCAGCGCCGAGGTGTAGCCGCCGATGGCGAGCAATGCGGCGTGCCCGAGCGAGACCTGCCCGCTCGTGCCGGCCACAAGCGTGAGACTCAGGCCCAGCAGCGCATAGAGCCAGGCATTGGTCAGCGTCTGGATGAGATAGCCATTGTCGATCAGCAGTGGCAGCGCGATGAAGAAGATGGCGGCTGCAGCGACGAACGGGAGCGGCAGCGCGACCGGCTTGCTCGGCGCCACGAAGGTCCCGGTCATCGGCTCGGGCGGCAGCTGACGGCGGCTGGCGAACAGCCCGTTCGGCCTAAGCACCAGGATGATGATGAGCAGGATGAAGGCGAAGAGGTTGCGGTAGCTGGTGCCGAGCAAGGCGACGCCATAGCTCTCGATCACGCCGAGCAAGAGCGAGCCGACGATCGCGCCAGGCACGTTGCCGACGCCGCCGACGACCTCGGCGACGATACCCTTCAACGTCGCCTCGAAGCCCATCGTCGGGGTGATGACGTTGTAGTACATGCCGACCAGCACGCCGCCGACACCGCCCAATGCCGAGGCGATGGCGAAGACGATCATGTTGACCTTGTCGACATCGACGCCCATGGCACGGGCTGCATCGCGGTCGAGCGCCGTGGCGCGCACCGCCCAGCCCCATTTCGTCAGCTTGAGGAAGGCAAAGAGCGCTGTTGCCGCGCTGATGCCGATGCCGCCGATCAGGAGGTCGAGCACGCCGATCGAGCCGCCGCCGATCTCGATCCGCCAGTTCGGCAGTTGCATCGGCACCGCGCGCGGATCGGGGCTGAACAGGATCTGCACGGTCTGGTCGAGCACGAAGCTGAGGCCAATGGTCGCCAGCAGCGGCGCGATCCGCGGGGCGTCAGCGAGTGGGCGGATCCCGAAGCGCTCGATCACAATGCCGAGCAGGCCGGTTAGCGTGATGACCAGCGCCAGCGTGACCGGAAACGGCGTCTGCAGCACGGAGACTGCGACCCAGCCGACATAGGCGCCGACGACATAGACCGAGCCATGCGCGAAGTTGATCAGCCGGCTGACGCCGAAGATCAGCGCCAGGCCGACCGCCAGCAACGCGTAGATGTTGCCGATGATCAGGCCGTTGATGGTGTGGTCGAACCAGGAGGTCATCGGTCGGTCTGACGCGTCAGTTCGTCTTCACCCCATCCCACAGCGTGAAGCGTCCGTTGCGCACGACGAGCTGGGCGCTCTTGGCGCCCAGGATGCGGCGCGTCTCGGTGTTGAAGGTGGCCTTGCCGTAAACCACGCTCGGCACGTCCTGCACCTTGGCCAGCGTGTCCCGGATCGTGGTGCGATCCAGGTTCGGCGCCTCGCGCAGCACCTGACCGAAGAGAACCACCGTGTCGTAGGCATAGGCGTTGAAGGCGTCGGGCTCCTTGCCGTACTTGGCCTGGAACGCGGCGACGAAGGTCTGAACCTCGGGGCGCGGATCCTCCGGGAAGAAGCGCGCATTGGTGAAGACGCCTTCCGAGGCCTCGGCGCCGAGTTCGATGAATTTCGGCGAATAGATCGAGCTCGACGCCGCGATCGGGACGGTGACGCCGGTCTGGCGGGCCTGGCGGACGATGAGGGCACCATCGGCATAATAGGAAACCAGGAAAAGCCCGTCTGGCTTGGCGTCGCGCACGCGCACCAGCGTCGAGCGGAAGTCCTTCTCGTCGGGCTGGTAGCCTTCGGCGGCGACGACCTCGGCACCAAGCTCTTTGGCCGTGGCAGCGAAATGGTCCTTGCTGGTACGGCCCCAATCGGTGTTCAGGAACAGGATCGCGATTCGCTTCAAGCCGACCTTATTGACGACATAAGTCGCATTCAGCGGCTGCTCGTCGGCCTGGCTGACTGAATTGCTCCAGATGAAGTCGCCCGTCTTGGTGAAGTTTGGATGCGAATTGGTGAAGCCGAACTGGACCAAGCCGGCGCGCTGATAGATCGGCGACGCGGCCATCGAGGCGGGGCTGGCGAAATCACCGAGCTCGGCGACGATGCGCTTGTCGGCGACGAATTTCTGGGCGACCGCGACGGTCTGCTTCGGATCGCTCTGGGTATCCTCGAAGACATAGCGCAGCGGCCGGCCCTTGATGCCGCCGGCCCCATTGATCTGATCGAGCGCCAGATCGAAGCCCTGTTTCCATTGCGCCCCGTATTGCGCGTTCGGCCCGGTCAGCGGTCCGCTCACGCCAAGCAGGATCGGCTCTCCGGTCGGCTCCACGGCGAAGGAAGCGCCGGTCGTGGAAACCAGGATGATGGCGGCGGCCACAGAGCGCGTAAGCGCGCGACGGCTGATCATGTGCTGCTCCGGAAGGTGCCTCGGGCCGCCGGCAGGCGGCGTTCGCTGTCACCTTGAGAGTGCTCTCCAGCCGATGGGGCGGTCAATGAAACGTTCTTTCAAAGGAACGCCACAGACAGAACAGCCATCTCAATAGCGTGAGAAAAGGGGAAGATACTTCCCCACGGCGGGGAATGCGTCTGCAACAGGGAAGAAACCCGCCGAAAACATACAAATTTTGCAGGATTCATTCGTACGTGGCCTTTTCTCGCCGGCCGCCCGTTCGTCTATAAGAACGGCAACTCTGCCAAGGAGGATTGCTCTACCGGCGGCAAGGCTTTGCGGATCATGCCGTGGCAGCCCGCAATCTGATGGACATCCAGCAGACGCTCTGGACGATCAGTGGAGAAGGCGAGGCCGGCCATCCTGTACGCGACGCTCGATCAGTGTCACTGCCAGATCATGCCGGCGAGCTGCCAGGCAGGTTAACCCACACTGCCTATTGGGGGGCAGCCATTCCGGCAACCGAGAGTATATCAACAAAATCAATATCTTAAATCAAGTCAAATGGCGGAGAGTGAGAATGAAAGTTCGAACTCGGAGTCAGGAGCGCGACTGCGCGACCGGCCGGAAGGCCGCCCCATCGGAGCCGTGAGCGAAGCGAACTGGCGTGAGATAAAAGGAGTGGCGGACAGGGAGGGATTTGAACCCCCGATACCCTTGCGGGTATGCCGCATTTCGAGTGCGGTGCATTCAACCACTCTGCCACCTGTCCGCGGTCGCTCTGGTCGAAGCGGGCTGGTTACTACACACTGCGCCCCCTCCGCACAAGCCTTTCCGATGCGCTGCGGCAACGAGCCTGTCACAGCCCTGAAATCCTTCGCAGCCATGCTGCTTTTCCTTGACGGATTGCCCATGCGCGACTAGGAAGCCGCGTCCGGCGTGGGGAAACCCGCGCCTGATCTCTTTTGGCTATCGCCGACGCCGACGCTCCGATGCGCCGACGCAGCAAGCTCTCAAGAGCGAACCCGACCACGCAACCGACTGCCAAAAAGCCGTCCCGCGTGCGCCCTTTTAAGGGCTCATGACAGGGCGGGGCTCAACATGGAGAACACTAAGATGTTCGCAGTCATCAAGACCGGCGGCAAGCAATTCCGCGTTGCCGCCAATGACCGCATCACGATCGCCAAGCTCGAGGGCAACCCGGGCGATACCGTCGCCTTCGGCTCCGTGCTGATGCTGACCGACGGCGAGAAGTCGACGGTCGGCGCGCCGTTCCTCGGCGACATCACCGTCGCCGGCGAGATCGTCGAGCAGACCCGCGGCGAGAAGGTCATCGCCTTCAAGAAGCGCCGCCGCCAGAATTCCAAGCGCAAGCGCGGCTTCCGCGCCGAGCTGACCGTGGTGCGCATCACCGACATCCTCACCGGCGGCAAGAAGCCGGAGATGAAGAAGGGCGAAGCCGCCCCGGTCGCGCTCAAGGCCGGCAGCGAAGCCGTCAAGGGCAAGGCTGCTGCCAAGCCTGCGAAGGCCGCCAAGACGGAAGCCAAGGCCGAGGGCCTCGACGCCTCCAACCTCTCGCTGATCTCGGGCGTCGGCCCGACCATCGAGAAGAAGCTGCGCGCCGCCGGCATCACCTCCTGGAACGACATCGCCGCCTGGACCGAGGCCGATGTCGCCAAGTGGGACGAGGAGCTCAAGCTTCGTGGCCGCGCCACCCGCGAGGAGTGGGTCGAGCAGGCCAAGGAGTTGCTCGCCGGCAAGCCGCCGCGTGCCAAGGCCGACCAGGCCGAGCAGGCGTCCGGCGAAGACTACTGACCGGCGCTGACAGGCTCCGCGCAGCTTCACGCCCGATCGGGGTGGCTTTTGCCGCCGATTCGGGTTACATCGACTGAAGAGTTTTTGAGGTAGGGCGTTATGGCTCATAAAAAGGCAGGCGGCTCGTCGCGCAATGGTCGCGACTCCGAAAGCAAGCGTCTCGGCGTAAAGCGTTTCGGCGACCAGGTGGTCGTGCCCGGCAACATCATTATTCGTCAACGCGGCACCAAATGGCACGCCGGCGTGAACGTCGGCATGGGCAAAGACCATACGCTCTTTGCCACGTCGAACGGTCGCGTCCGATTCACGACGAAGCTCGGCCGAGCTTTCGTGAACGTAGTCCCGGCCCAAGAGGCCGCAGAGTAAACGGCGGATAGGGAATGTTCTCGATCCGCCGGTTCCATCGAACCGGACGGATCAAGGGAATAAGAACCCCAAGCGGGTTTCCCGAAGGTCAAGCGAGGGGGAGATGGGACCAAAGCCCATCTCCCCCTTTCGTTTGCGCCGACGGAGAAACCCGATGTTCCCCGAATTGACGAGAGACGACGTCTTCCGGCTCGAGACCAGGCGGCTGTGGCTGCGCTGGCCGCGGATCGCCGACGCCACCGCCATCCTGCGCCTCGCCGGCGAGAAGGCCGTCGCCGAGATGACGGCCTCGATCCCGCATCCCTATCCGACGCAGGCGGCCGACCCGTTCGTCTTCGCGACGCGCAAGGGCAATGCGCTCGGCGAGCACCTCGTGCTGGCGATCACCCCGCGCGAGAAGCCCAACGAGCTGATCGGCATGATCGGCGCGCACAAGCAGGCGACCGGGCGGCCCTTCATCGGCTACTGGCTCGGCACGCCGTACTGGAACAGGGGCTACGCCACCGAAGCGGTGCAGGCGCTGATCGACACCATGTTCTCGCTGGTCGAGATCGATGCGATCGAGGCCGACACCCGCGTCATCAACCCGGCCTCGCGCCGGGTGCTGGAGAAGAGCGGCTTTCGGCAGGAGGGTTCCTTCCTCAAGTCGCTGCCGGCGCGCGGCGGCCTCTTCCCCTGCGAGCAGTTCCGGCTCGACCGCTCGACCTGGGCGGCCTTGAAGAGCTGGAGCGCCTCCGGCTGGGCGCCGCTGCCGGCGGATGAACAGCAGCAGGCCGAAAGCCGCAGCGAAGAGCCCTGCATGGCGTGACGGAAGGTTCTTTCGCATAAGAACCTCGTCATTCCGGACAAGCGCCGAAGGCGCGCAGCTCCGGAATCCATCATAGAGCGCAACGCCCTACGATGGATTCCGGCGCTCCGCTTCGCTGCGGCCGGAATGACGCGCTTGTTTTTTCAAAAGAGAACGGCTGCGGAATAGGTCCGCACGCCCATCCCGCATTGCCCTGCCCGGCGCATACGACTACCAAGCGTTCATGAAATTCCTCGACCAAGCCAAGATCTATGTGAAGGCCGGTGACGGCGGCGCCGGCTGCGTCTCGTTCCGGCGCGAGAAGTTCATCGAGTTCGGCGGGCCCAATGGCGGCGATGGCGGGCGCGGTGGCGACGTCGTGATCGAATGCGTCCAGGGGCTGAACACCCTGATCGACTTCCGCTTCCAGCAGCACTTCAAGGCCAGGATCGGCGAGCACGGCATGGGCAAGGATCGGCACGGTGCCAATGGCACTCCGATCGTGCTCAAGGTGCCGCCGGGAACGGAGGTGCTCGACGAGGATGGCGAGACGCTGATCGCCGACCTGACCGAGCCCGGCCAGCGCTTCGTCCTGTGCAAGGGCGGCAATGGCGGCTTCGGCAACGCCTATTTCAAGACCGCGACCAACCAGGCGCCGCGCCACGCCAATCCTGGCCTGCCGGGCGAGGAGCGCTGGGTCTGGCTGCGCCTCAAGCTGATCGCCGATGCCGGCCTCGTCGGCCTGCCCAATGCCGGCAAGTCGACCTTCCTCGCCACCGTCACTGCGGCAAAGCCGAAGATCGCCGATTACCCTTTCACCACGCTCCATCCCGGCCTTGGCGTCGTCCGGGTCGACGCGCGCGAGATGGTGCTCGCCGATATTCCCGGGCTGATCGAGGGCGCGCATGAGGGTCATGGCCTCGGCGACCGTTTCCTCGGCCATATCGAGCGCTGCCGCGTGCTGCTGCACCTGGTCGAGGGCACGACCGAGCATGCCGGCAAGGCCTACAAGACCGTGCGCAAGGAACTCGCCGCCTATGGCGCCGATCTCGACGAGAAGCCGGAGATCGTCGCGCTCTCCAAGGTCGATGCGCTGACGCCGGAGCTGCGCAAGGAGCAGCTCGCCCGCCTGAAGCGCGCCGCCGGCCGCACCCCGATCGCGCTCTCGGCTGCCTCGGGCGAGGGCGTCGAGGCGGCCCTGCGCGCCGTCTTCGCGGTGGTCGAGGAAGCGCGTGCGCAAGAGGCCAAGGATGACGCTCCGGCGCAGGAGATCGGCTGGCATCCTTGATGTCCGTTCACAACTCCGGCTTGCGCAATGGCCGGCCATAGTCTTGAACTCGGCTATTGCCGCTTCCGGAATCTTGCCGCCATGCTGAGACGACAGATCGCCCTCGCCCTTGCCGCCGTCCTTCTGACCGGTACGGCGCTTGCCCAGGCACCGGCACAGCGTCCGGGCCAGCAGCGCGCGCCACAAGCCCAGGCAACGCCCGCCCCCGGCGCGGTCTCCCAGCCCGACAACACCACCGCAACCTATGGCGACTGGGTGATGCGCTGCCAGGCGAGCGTCGCGGCCCGTGTCTGCGAGATCGTCCAGACGCTCGAGCAGCAGGGCCAGCGCGGCCCGATCGCGCTCGTTGCCATCGGCCGGCCGGTCAAGGACGAGCCGATCAAGCTCGTTATCCAGGTCCCGCCCAATCTTGCGCTGGGCGACAAGGTGAGCGTGCGCGTCACCGTCGCCGACAAGGACGAGGCGCTCGCCGTCTTCCAGCGCTGCCTGCCCGGCGGTTGTTTCGCCGAAGCCAGTCTGAGCGACGAGGTCTTCAAGCGCTGGCGCGGTTTTGGCGAGGCCGGCCAGATGCGCTACCTCGACGCCGCCAAGCGCGAGGTTGCGCTGCCGCTCTCCTTCCGCGGCTTCCCCGCCGCTGCCGAGGCGCTGCAGCGCGAGCCGTAACTGGCGTCATGCTCGGGCCTGACCCGAGCATCTCAGACCGGAAGAGGCATCGATCAGCGCCTTCTCGTCATGAGATTCTCGGGTCTGCGCTTCGCTTCGCCCGAGAATGACGCCTTGGCTCAATGCGCTCCCGTCGGTCGCGCGTCGCGCAGGGTGGTCAGCGCCACGGCGATGCAGAAGACCATGCCGGCGATCGCGATCAGTGCGACCGCGTGGAAGCCGGTCATGAAGGCTTCGCGAGCCACCTGGAGCAGATGCGCCGACTGGTCGGGTGCGAGTCGCTCCGCCGCCGCCAGCGCCCCGCCCAGGGTCGAGCGCGCCGGCGCCAGCGTCGCGCTATCGACGCCGGCGACCGAAATATCCGCCATGCGTTGACGATAGAGCGCCGTGCCAAGGCTGCCGAAGACGGCTATGCCGAGCGCGCCGCCAAGCTCGGCACTGGTTTCCGACATGGCTGATGCCGCGCCGGCCCGCTCCTGCGGCGCCGAGCCGACCACGATCCCGGTCGTCAGCGCGATCACCGGCGTGAAGCCGATCGAGAACACGATCGACGCCGCGACGATCTGGACGAGGTTCGGCGCAAAGGCGAGCCAGACGAAGCCGAGCGCCGAGAGCACCATGCCGCCGGCCATCAGCGTCGCCGGCTTGAAGCGCATCGTCAGCGGCGTCACGCCGAAGGACGCGAAGGTGAAGGCCAGCGCCGAGGGGAGCGACCATAGACCCGCCTCGAGCGGCGTCAGCCCGGCCACCAGCTGGAAATACTGCGCCAGGAAGATGAAGCTGCCGAACATCACCATGATGCCGGCAAGGTTGATCGCCAGAGCGGCGCGGAAGGCCGGAATCCCGAACAAGGCGAGGTCGACCATCGGATCGGCGAGGCGCTTCTGCCGGCGTACGAAGACGACGCCGAGCACGAGTCCGACGAGGATGAAGGCCGTGGCATAGGCCGAAAGCTCGAACTCGGCCCAGTGCTTCACTCCGTAGATCACCGGCAGGATCACGGCGAGGGAAAGCAATGCGCTGGCGATGTCGAGGCGGCCGGCCTGCGGCGCCTTGTATTCCGGCAGCAGGATCGGGCCGATCACGAGCAGCACCAGCATCGGCGGCACCGCGATCAGGAAGACCGAGCCCCACCAGAAATACTCGATCAGCGCGCCGCCGATCAGCGGGCCGATCACCGCACCGGCCGAGAAGCTGGCGATCCACATCGAGATCGCGAAAGTCCGTTCCTTCTCATCCTCGAACATCACCGCGATCAGCGAAAGGGTCGACGGCGCCAGCGTCGCCCCGGCGATGCCGAGCAGCGCCCGCATCACGATCAGCATCTCGGCACTGTTCGAGAAGGCAGCGACGGTCGAAGCGACACCGAAGGCGGCGGCGCCGATCAGCAGCAGCTTGCGCCGGCCGATTCGGTCGCCGAGCGTGCCCATCGTCATCAGGAAGCCGGCGACCATGAAGCCGTAGATGTCGATGATCCAGAGCAGCTGACCGGCCGATGGTTTGAGTTCACGCGTCAGCGTCGGCACGGCGAGATTCAGGACCGTCAGATCCATCGAATAGATCATGCAGGGCACGGCGATGGCGATCAGGCCGAGCCATTCGCGGCGTGTCGCCTTGCGCACAGGCGCCTCTGCGATCGAAGCAGCAGTCACAATCAATCCCGTCATTTTTTGAGTGGCGACACTGCCAGCCGAATGTGGCGGCTCCTGTCAGCAGCCGCCTGTCGTTTGTGCATGCCCGGTATGCTTGTGCGAGCACCATGGCGCGACCCTGGCGTTATGCCGGCCGCTCGCGCCGAAGCAGCAGCGTATCATGTCCCTGGAAGCCGACGATGCGCTCGTCGCGGAAGCCGGCACCTCGTGCGAGCCGGAGTGAGGGCTCGTTCTCCGGTGCGATCAGGCAGACGCAGCTTTGATGCGCGGTCTGTCCATCGAGCCAGGCGAGCGCGGCCGTCAGCGCTTCCTTCGCGAAACCGCGGCCATGCGCCCAGCTCGCAAGCACCCACCCCGCCTCGGGTATGCCGCGGATCGGCGGCTCGACCGCCCGGTGGAAATCGGCGAAGCCGAGATCGCCGACGAAGCGCCCGCTGGCCTTCTCGGTCAGCGCCCAATAGCCATAGCCCAGCAGCGGCCAGAGCCCGCGATAGCGCAGCAGCCGCATCCACGCCTCCTGGACCGTCGACGGCTGCCCAATGTGATGCACGACCGTCGCATCGCCCCACATCTGGCAAAGCGGCTCGAAATGCTCGACGCCGTGCAAATCGAGGACGAGGCGTTCGGTCTCCAGGCGAATGGCTCTAGCCCTCCGCGAATTGCAGCCGGTAGAGCCGCGCATAGGCGCCGTCGCGGGCGATCAGCCCGTCATGGTCGCCGGTTTCGACCACCCTGCCTTCGTCGAGCACCACGATCTGGTCGGCCTCGCGCACGGTCGAGAGCCGGTGCGCGATGACGAGCGTGGTCCGGCCCTTCATCAGCTCGGCCAGCGCCTGCTGCACCAGCCGCTCCGACTGGGTGTCGAGCGCTGACGTCGCTTCGTCGAGCAGCAGGATCGGTGCGTCCTTGAGGATGGCGCGGGCGATGGCCAAGCGCTGGCGCTCGCCGCCGGAGAGCCGCGAGCCGCGTTCGCCGACACGCGTCTCATAGCCATCGGGCATCGCCATGATGAAGTCGTGCGCCGCCGCGCCCTTGGCCGCCGCGACAATCTCCGCCTCGCTGGCACCGGGGCGGCCGAAGCCGATGTTGGCGCGGACGGTGTCGTCGAACAGCACCACATCCTGGCTGACCACGCCGATCTGGCTGCGCAGGCTGATGAGGGTCACGTCGCGGGTGTCCTGCCCGTCGATCTCGACCTTGCCCTCGCTCGGATCGTAGAGCCGCGGCACCAGCGCCAGCATGGTCGACTTGCCCGAGCCGGAGCGGCCGACCAGCGCCGTGGTCTTGCCGGCCTCGGCCACGAGGTCGATGCCTTCGAGGCCGCGCTGGTCATCGCGATAGCGGAAGCGCAGGTCGCGGAAGGCAACCTCGCCGCCGGTCACCGCCAGGGGCTTGGCATCCGGGCGCTCGGTGATCAGCGACTTCTCGTCGATCAGCGCGTAGTAGCGCTTCAGCGAGGCTCCGGCTTCCTGAACGATGGCGTTGAGGTTGCCGAGCGAGCGCATCGGCTGTGCCGCCAGCAGCAGCGCCGAGACATAGCCGGTGAAGTCGCCGACGGTGGAGCTGCCCGAGGTGATGCGCACGCCGATCGCGGCGAGCACGCCAGCGACCGCGATACCACCGGCGACCTCGAGCAGCGGGTCGAGCCGGCCGCGCGCATTCGCCGCCTTCATCTTCAGCGCCCGGATCGTCTCGAAGGCGGTAGCGGCGCGCTGCTTCAGATAGGGCTCGAGCGAATCGGTCTTGGCGACGCGCGCGCCCTGCAGGCTCTCGGTGACCAGGCTCGCCATGAGGCCGGTCTGCTCCTGCTGCGAGGCCGCCATCCGGCGCAATTTCTTGCCGATCCGGCCGATCGGCCGCGCGACCACCGGCGCGATCAGGAGCACGACGGCGGTCATCTTCCAGTCGATCCAGAGCATGGCGCCGACCAGCGCGATCGCCGTCATCACGTCGCGAATCGCGATGTTGACCAGCCGTGTCAGCGCCTCCTTGACGAAGGTGAAGTCGGTGGTGAAGCGCTGTGTGAGCGAAGCGGGATTCTCACGCTGCAGCTGGGCGAGGTCGGCATCGATCAGATGGTCATAGAGCGCGCTCTGCATATCCGCCTCGATCCGGCTGACGACGCTGTTGGTCATCACCGTCTGGGTCAGCAGCGAGAAGCCCTTGATCGCGGTGACGATCACCACGACGATCGCGACCGCATTGACGACGCCGATCTCGATGCCGAGCGATTTCGAGACCAGTCTTTCGGCGCGGCGCACGAAGCCGGTCGCCTCGGCCCCGATCGGGTCGGCGAAGGCGTCGAAGGCCGCCTTGATCAAGAGCGGATAGAAGCTCGTCGTCGCGGCGATGACCACGACGAGGGCGAGGATGGTGAGCATTTGCGGCAGGTATTGCCGCCCACGCTCGCGCCAGACTCGGGCAAAGAGCGCAAGGGTGTCGTCGGTGACGCGGCCGATCTTCATGGGGCGCGGCCTAACATGGCCGCCATGCGAGCGCCACTGCCCGGCGAGGATGAAGCCCTCCCCCGCTTGCGGTGGGGAGGGTTGGGTGGGGGCAGCGCCGCTCGGCGTCAAATTGAAAGAAAAATCGAACCCTGCTTTGCGGCCCCCCATCCCTAACCCTTCCCACCGCAAGCGGGGGGAAGGGGATGCCGGTCTTGCTCCGGACACGAACCTGACGTCCGATAGCCTCGGAATTGATTCACCAGATTCGAGAGCTCATGCCCCTTACCCCGCCGGCCCGGCCCGGACAGTCCTTCGCCGAGATCGACACGCCCGCCTTGATCATCGATCTCGACGCCTTCGAGCGGAACCTCGTCACCATGGCGGCCTTTGCCGAGGCGACCGGCGTGCGCTTGCGCCCGCACGCCAAGACCCACAAGAGCCCCGAGATCGCGATGCGCCAGATCGCCCATGGCGCGGTCGGGCAGTGCTGCCAGAAAGTTGGGGAAGCCGAGGTCCTGGTCGCCGGCGGCGTCACCGACGTGCTCGTCACCAACGAGATCGCCGGAGCCCACAAGCTCGACCGGCTGGCCAAGCTCGCCCGCGACGCCCGCATCGGGCTCTGCGTCGACCATATCGACGGTGTGCGCGAGGCGGCCGAGGCGGCGGCACGCAACGATGTCGTCCTCGACGTGCTGGTCGAGCTCGATATTGGCGGGCGCCGCTGCGGCGTCGCGCCCGGTGAGGCGGCGGTCCGGCTCGCCGAGGCGGTGGCGCGCAGCAACACGCTGCGCTTTCGCGGTGTGCAGGCCTATCACGGCTCGGCCCAGCACATGCGTTCGATCGACGAGCGCAGCGAGGCGATCGAGCGCGCCGGCCTGCTCACCCGCAATGCGATCGAGCGCCTCGCCCAGGCCGGCCTCGCCTGCGAAACCGTCGGCGGCGCCGGCACCGGCACCTTCGAGCTGGAGAGCCGCTCCGGCATCTGGAACGAGCTGCAATGCGGCTCCTACATCTTCATGGATGCCGACTACGCGCGCAATCGCATGGCCGACGGCACGCCCTTCCATACCTTCCAGCACGCGCTCTTCGTGCTCGCCGGGGTGATGAGCAAACCCGTGCCTGACCGCGCCATCGTCGATGCCGGCCACAAGGCCGCGGCGGTCGATTCCGGCATGCCGGTGCCGTGGCAGCGCGACGGCGTGATCTACACCAAGCCTTCCGACGAGCACGGCATCCTCACCGGCGACCCTGTGGCCGTGCCGCATCGCGGCGACCGTGTCCTGCTCGTGCCCGGCCATTGCGACCCGACCGTCAACCTGCACGACTGGTATGTCTGCGTGCGCGGGCTTTCCGGCCCCGACGCACATGTCGAGGCGGTCTGGCCGGTGGCCGGGCGCGGGGCGCTCAACTAGCTACGATGGAATCATGCTCCTTACCCCTCCACCGTCATTCCGGCCGCAGCGAAGCGGAGCGCCGGAATCCATCGTAGAGTTCCAGCCCCCTTCGATGGATTCCGGAGCTGCGCCGCTAGCGCGGCTTGTCCGGAATGACGGAAAAGATACACGGATAGCCCGACGAAATCGGCTGTCGCCCCCCTGATGCTCGCCGAGCTGGCGCTCCGTACCCTGACGCCCGCAGCGCCGATGGCGCGCCGCTTCGGCCTGCTGCGGGAGGGCGTCGCGCTCTGGTCGCGCGGGCGTCGCCAGCGCAAGGCCTGGGAGCCGCATCACGCCCGCTGCCGCGCCATCATTGCCGAGGTCGCGGCCGCGCTGCCGATGCGACGCAAGGTCGTGGTGCTCGGATCCGGCCCCGCCCGCGACATCCCGCTGGAGGCGCTCTGCGCGAGCTTCGACGAGGTCGTGCTGGTCGACATCGTCCATCTGCCGCTGCTGCGCCTGAAGCTCTGGCGGCAAACCAAGGTCAGCCTCCTCAGCCGCGACCTCACCGGCGCGATGGCCTGGCTCGCCGGCGAGACGGAGGGACGGCAGGACCCGCTCGCCGACCTCGTCGCCGACGACAGCGTCGATCTCGTCGTCTCCGCCAATCTGCTCTCGCAGCTCGCCTGGCCGGTGGCAGACTGGCTCGAGGACAACCCCGCCCGCGCTGCCACCCTCCCCGCGAACCTGTCGGCGCGCTGCATTGCCTGGCATCTCGACGATCTCGCCCGCTTCACGGGCCATGTCTGCCTGATCAGCGATGTCGAGATGGTCGAACGTGACCGCGAAGGCGCGATCCATGAGCGCCTCGACCTGACCTATGGCGTCGCGTTGCCGAAGGAGGACGAAAGCTGGCTCTGGCCGGTCGCGCCCTTCGGCGAAGCAGAGCCAGACCGGGAATATGTGCACAAGGTCCGCGCGTGGCGACGATTCGGCACAGAGAACCCTTCTCCCCTCGGGGGAGAAGGTCCGGCAGGGGATGAGGGCTGCACGACAGGGTGAGACGAGAACAGGCTTAGGCTGTCCTTCCCTCATCCGTCAGCGCTTCGCGCTGCCACCTTCTCCCCCGAAGGGAGAAGGGTTCGCAGTCGACTCCCCTAGAACATGCCTCACCCCACCGCCAGCCGCCGCCTCACGATCTCGGCATGGAAGCGCGCACCGTGGATCAGGCCGGCATCGTCGAAATCGTAGCGCGGATTGTGCAGCGGTGCGCTCTCGCCATTGCCGACGAAGGAGAAGCAGCCCGGCACATGGGCGAGGAAGCGGGCAAAGTCCTCAGAACCGGTGAAGGGCTCTGAGACGACCGAAACGTTCTCGGAGCCGAGCACTGCGCGCGCCGCCTCCAGCGCCGCTTCCGTCTGGGCCTGCTGGTTGAGCAGCGGCACGAATTCGCGCGTATAGCTCACCGATTGCTCGACATTGTAGGCGCGCGCGATGCCCTCGGCGATCACGCGCATCTGCGCTTCGATCTCGGCGCTGACTTCAGGATGAAAACTGCGGGCGTCGCCGAGGATGCGCGCCTGTCCCGGCAGGGCGTTGCGGGTGCCGTCGGTGATCAGCTCCGTCACCGAGACCACGGCGATCTGGGCTGGGCTGAGGCGACGTGAGACGATGGTCTGCAGGCTGGTGACCAGAGCGCAGGCGGCGACCAGCGTCTCATTGCCGACATGCGGGCGGGCGGCGTGGCCGCCGACACCGGTCAGGACGATCTCGAAATTATCCTCCGCCGACATGATCGGCCCGATGCGGGTCTGGAATTTGCCGACCGGCAGCCTCGGCGCATTGTGCAGCCCGTAGATCTCCTCGAACGGAAAGCGCTCCAGCAAGCCGTCATCGAGCATGGCGAGCGCCCCGCGTCCCCATTCCTCGGCCGGCTGGAAGACGAAGCGCACGGTGCCGTCGAAGCCGCCATCCGCGGCCAGGAGCTTCGCCGCCCCAAGCAGCATGGCGGTGTGGCCGTCATGGCCGCAGGCGTGCATGACGCCGGGGTTCTGCGAGCGATGCGGCAGCTCGCCTTGCTCGGGAATGCGCAGGGCGTCCATGTCGGCCCGCAGCGCGATCGCCCGGTTGCCGCTGCCGCGCTTCAGCGTGCCGACCACGCCCGTGCCTCCGACGCCTTCGACCACGTCGTCCAAACCGAACTCGCGCAGCTTCTCGGCAACGAAGGCGCTGGTGCGTGTCTCCTCGAAGCCGAACTCCGGGTGGGCATGCAGGTCGCGCCGCCAGGCGGTCATCTCCTGCACGAGGGTGTCGAGATCGATCGTCACGGGCCGTCCCTGCCTGCTGCAACGGCCGGAAGACTATGTCGATGTGGGCGCAAGAGGCGCTGAAATTGCCCGCCCGATTTGCAAGCTTGTTTCGCGGGCGTCCGGCCTCAGCGGTTCAACCGCACGCTCCCGCTGATCGAGAGGTCGTAGCCACCGAACTCCTTCGCCCGCGCCGCCATGTCGGGACTGCGCATCCAGGCGAGCAGCTTCTGCGTCGCCGGCTCGAAATAGCTCCGTCGGCGCAGCACCAGATCGACGTGTTCCCAGACGAGCGGCAGGAAGGCAAGGCCGAACGCCATGGCGATGGCGCGTGCGGCGATGCCGCAATCGGCGCGGCCGGAGCGGATCGCCAGCGCCAGATCCTGGCCGGTGGCGCAAATGCCGTCGGCGACAACCATGCGGCCGGAGGGAACGCCTGCCCGCTCCAGCAGGCTCAGCAGCAGCAATTGCGCCCCGGCGCCGCGCTGGCGCTGGGCGAAGCGTGCGCCCTTGGCGACCGCCGCTCCGAGCCCGTCGATCCCGAGCGGGTTGTCGGGCGCCACCAGCAGCCCCTGCTCGCGCCGGGCGAAGTTGATCGCCACCGCATCGTGCAACGAGGCCTCCGCCCGGATCGCGGCGAGATTGGCGGCGTCGTCATCCGGCGTCGCATGCAGGTGCAGCGCCGCGATGGCGACCTCGTTGCGGACGAGCCGATCGAGCCCGGCCTGCGAGCCCTCGGCCAGCAGCGCCAGCCCGCAGCCGGATTCGCGGATGGCGAGCTCGAGCAGCGAATCCTGGCTGCCGCCGACGATCGGCGGTGGCGAGGTCGCCTCGAGCCCGGCGGGATTGGCCAGCCCGGCCTCGAGCCAGCGATCGAGCCCGGCGCGCGGGAACAGCCATTTTCCGGAGACCTTGGTGCAGGGCACCGCACCCTGCCCGACCAGCTCGTAGAGCTTGCGGTCCTTGAGGCGCAGATAGGAGGCCGCTTCTTCGGTCGTGAGCCAGATTTGATCCTGCATCAGCCTGCACATGCCTGCGCTGCTTACGGCGTTGGCATTTCGTCGCATTGAACTCTACCAATTGCAAATGCTTGCAATCTCAAGGCGAGCATACGGGAGCAGGCTTTGGACGTCGGCGCGATTTTTCAGGCGGCATTTGCCCTGGTGGTCGGGCTCGATCCCGGCTTCCTCGGCATCGTCTTCCTGTCGCTGCGCGTCACCCTGACCGCCGTGCTGATCGCAGCGCTGATCGGCCTGCCGCTCGGCGCGGCCCTGGCGCTGGCCCGTTTTCCCGGGCGCTCGGCGATCATCGTCTGCCTGAACGCGCTGATGGGTTTGCCGCCGGTCGTCGCCGGCCTTGCCGTCTTCCTGCTGCTGTCGCGCTCCGGCCCGCTCGGGCCGCTCGGCCTGCTGTTCACGCCGACCGCGATGATCATCGCGCAGGTGATCCTCGTCCTGCCGATCGTGATCGCGCTGACCCGGCAGGTGATCGAGGACCTCTGGAGCGAATATCGCGACCATCTGCGCTCGGTCGGCCTCGACGGCATGCGCGCCATTCCGACCCTGCTCTTCGACGGGCGCTTTGCCCTGGCGACGGCGCTGCTCGCCGGCTTCGGCCGGGCCAGCGCCGAGGTCGGCGCCGTCCTGATCGTCGGCGGCAACATCGCCGGCTACACCCGCACCATGACCACGGCGATCACGCTGGAGACCTCGAAGGGCGACCTGCCGCTGGCGCTGGGCCTCGGCCTCGTCCTGCTCTCGCTGACGCTCGCCATCAACGCCATCGCCTTCGGCGCCAGCCGCATCGGCGCGCGCTATGCCGGGTGAGCGAACATGCTGAGCGCAACCTCGATCCTGCCGCTGACCGTCGAGGCTGCCGCCTTCTCCGGCGAGGGCAAGCTCTTGGTCGAACCCAACAGCTTCATCATCCCGGCCGGTGGCCTCACCGTGCTGCTCGGGCCGAACGGCGCCGGCAAGTCGCTGACCTTGCGCCTCTGCCACGGCCTGCTGAAACCGAGCCGCGGCGCCGTGCGCTGGGCTGCCGGGGCCGAGGGAAGAGCCAAGCGCCACGCCATGGTCTTCCAGAAGCCGATCATGCTGCGCCGCTCGGTCGAGGCCAACATCACCCATGCGCTCGCCGCCGCCGGCAGCAATGGCGCCGAGCGCAAGGCGCGCGCGGCCCAGGCGCTGCAGCATTTCGGTCTGAACGAGCGCGCGAGCCAGCCGGCCCGTCTCCTCTCCGGCGGCGAGCAGCAGCGCCTCGCCATCGCCCGCGCCTGGGCGCTGCGGCCCGAGCTGCTCTTCCTGGACGAACCGACCTCGCAGCTCGACCCTGCCGCGACACGCCAGATCGAGGAATTACTGTCGGGTCTCGTCGCCGAGGGCATCACCGTGATGATGTCGACCCATGATCTCGGCCAGGCCCGCCGCCTCGCCGACCGCGTGCTCTTCCTGCATCGCGGCCGCCTGGTCGAGGATGCCCCCGCCAAGGATTTCTTCGCCGAGCCGCAATCGGCCGAGGCACGCGCCTTCCTGGCAGGAGAGCTGCTGTGGTGAAACCTCTCCTTCTGCCTTTCACCCCCTCAGCCCTCATCCTGAGGAGCCGCGCAGCGGCGTCTCGAAGGATGCTCCAGGGCGCACTGGAACCATCCTTCGAGACGCGATCTGCGATCGCTCCTCAGGATGAGGGCTTTGGGAATCCGTCCGACCGAGACCTCAGGGGATAATGCAATGTCTTCGATCCGCCGCCGCTCCCTCCTCGCCGCCGGCCTCTTCCTTGGCCTGAGCGGCATCGCTCACGCCCAGGCTCCGGCTGGAGAGCGCTTCATCACCGTGGCCTCGACCACCTCGACCCAGGATTCCGGCCTGTTCAACCACATCCTGCCGCTGTTCAAGGCCAAGACCGGCATCGAGGTCCGGGTCATCTCGCAGGGCACCGGCCAGGCCCTCGACACCGCCCGCCGGGGCGATGCCGACGTCGTCTTCGTCCACGCCAGGGCGCAGGAGCTGAAATTCGTCGAGGAGGGCTTTTCGACCGAGCGCCGGCCGGTGATGTACAACGACTTCGTCCTGATCGGGCCGAAGAGCGATCCCGCCGGTGTCGCCGGCAGCAAGGACATCGTCGCGGCGCTGAAGACAATCCAGGAGAAGGGCGCGCCCTTCGTCTCGCGCGGCGACAAGTCCGGCACGCATGCCGCCGAGCTCAACCTCTGGAAGGTCGCGGGCATCGACATCGCCGCGCAGAAGGGGCCGTGGTATCGCGAAATCGGCCAGGGCATGGGCGCGGCGCTCAACACCTCCGGCGCCATGGGCGCCTATGTCCTCTCCGACCGCGCCACCTGGATCTCGTTCAAGAACCGCGGCGATCTCATCATCTCCGTCGAGGGCGACAAGCGCCTGTTCAACCAGTACGGCGTGATGTCGGTGGACCCTGCCAAGCACCCGCATGTGAAGTTCAACGACGGCAAGCTCTTCGCCGACTGGCTGACCAGCCCGGAGGGTCAGAAGGCGATCGCCGACTACAAGATCGACGGCCAGCAGCTGTTCTTCCCGAACGCCGGCCAGGCGGGCGCCTGACATGCTGCGCAAGCTCGCTCTCACCGCCCTGATCGGCCTGTGGCCGGCGCTCGCCTCGGCGCAGCAGGCCCAGAAACCGGTCCTTCTGCATGCCGCCGGCAGCCTGAAGAATGCCCTGACCGAGGTCTCCAAGGCTTTCGAGGCCTCCGCGGGTATTCCGGTCAAGACCAGCTTCCGCCCTTCCGGCCTCCTCCGCGAGGCTCTTGCCAAGGGCGAGCCGGCCGAAGTCTTCGCCTCCGCCAACATGGACCATCCGCTCGCGCTGGCGAAGGACGGCAAGGCCGGCCCGGTCGTGCTCTTCGTCCGCAACGAGACCTGCGCCTTCGCGCGTGCGGGGCTCGACGTGACCAGCAACACGCTGCTCGCGCGCATGCTCGATCCCAAGGTCAAGCTCGGCACCTCGACGCCGAAGGCCGACCCATCCGGCGACTATGCCTGGCAGGTCTTCGCCAAGGCCGAGGGGCTGAAGTCCGGTGCCAAGGCGGCGCTGGAAGCCAAGGCGCTGCAGCTCGTCGGTGGCCCGAGCAGCACCCCGACCCCGCCCGACCGCAACGGCACCGGCCATCTGCTCGCGACCGGCGCGGCCGATCTCTTCCTCGGCTATTGCACCAATGCCGACCCGATCGCCCGCGAGCAGCCGGGCATCCGCATGGTCCGGCTGCCGGAGAAACTGCTGGTCGGCGCCGATTATGGGCTGACGGTGATGAACGGCGCCTCGCCGAACGCCTATCGGCTGGCCATGTACATCCTATCGCCGGACGGCCAGCGCATCCTGGCGCGGCACGGTTTCGTCGCGCCCGGCCTGCCGCGCGAGGGGAACTGAGGTCTTGGCTGCGCCCGCCTCGGTGAGACTGCACGCCGCCGGCAGCCTGCGCACGGCGCTGCTCGACATTGCCGCCGCCTTCCAAAGCGAGACCGGAGTCCTCGTCTCCTCGCAATTCGGCGCCTCCGGCCTGCTCAAGGACCGGCTTGCCAGGGGCGAGCCCGGCGAAGTCTTCGCCTCGGCCAATCTGGAGCATCCGCAGGCACTGGCCCGCGCCGGCCTCGCCGGCCCGGCCGTGCTCTTCGCCCGCAACGAGCTCTGCGCCTTCCTGCGGCCTGGGCTGGTTGCCACGGCAGCAACGCTGCTCGATCTGATGCTCGATCCCAAGGTCAGGCTCGGCACCTCGACGCCGCGGGCCGACCCTTCCGGCGATTACGCCTTCGCCGTCTTCGCCCGGGCGGAGTCGGTGAAACCGGGCGCAAAGGCAGCGCTCGAAGCCAAGGCGTTGAATCTCACCGGCGGGCCGGAGTGCACGCCGGCGCCGGACGGGCTCAACGTCTACGGTCACAAGCTGGCGAGCGGCGAGGCCGACATCTTCCTGGCCTATTGCACCAACGCCCAGCCGCTTGCGAAAGAGCAGCCGGGGGTCGCGATGCTGCGCCTACCGGATCAGCTCGCGGTCGGCGCCGATTACGGCCTGACGGTGCTGAACAAGGCCTCGCTGAACGGCTACCGGCTCGCCATGTTCATCCTGTCGCCGCAGGGCCAGACGATCCTGGCAAGGCATGGCTTCGCCGCGCCGGGCCTGCCGCGCAAGGGATAGCGGGAAGGGCAGATCATGGACTGGCAAGCGACCCGGCCGGGCGAGACCGAAGCGCCCCTGCCCGAGCGGAGCGATGCCCGGCTCGTCTTCATCGGCCGCATCCGCACGCCGTTCGCGACGCGCGACGACTGCCCGCGCCAGGGTCGGCAAGACGGGCCGCTATGCCGGGTAGAGATCGACGCGCCCTGGCAGGCGGCGCTCAAAGGCATCGAAGCCTTCAGCGAACTCAATCTGCTCTACTGGATGCACGAAGCCAGGCGCGATCTGCTGACGCAGACCCCGCGCGGCGGCGGAACGCTCGGCACCTTCGCGCTGCGCTCGCCGGTGCGGCCGAACCCAATCGCATTGTCGCGGGTGAAGCTCGAAGGCGTCGAGGACGGCGTCCTGCTGGTGCGCGGGCTCGACTGCCTCGACGGCACGCCACTCCTCGACATCAAGCCGTTTCGCTGCAGCCATTCGCACGGGACAAGGGAGAAGAGCACTCACGGAACGATCGAGCACAACCCGCCCTCTCCCCCCTTGTGGGGGAGAGCTGGAGAGGGGGGTAGCCAGCTGTGAGGTCGATCGAAAGCGATACAACGCTCACCCAGTCACCCCCCTCCCCGACCCTCCCCCACAAGGGGGGAGGGAGTCCGCATCCTGATCGCCGCGCCGTTCTCGCCGGTCTCGGCGCGACGCTGGCCGCCCCACGCCTCGCCCGTGCCGCCACCATCCGCGACGGCGCCAGCCGCGAAGTGCCGGTGCCCGGCAAGGTCGAGCGCATCTTTCCGGCCGGTCCGCCCGCGGCGATCTTGATCTACACGCTCGCGCCCGACCTCTTGATCGGCTGGCCGCGCGCCAATCGGCCGGAGGAACGCGAATTCCTGCTGCCCGGCATCGGCGACCGGCCCGAGGTCGGCCGCATCACCGGTCGCGGCAACAGCGCCAATCTCGAAGCCGTGCTCCAGGCCAAGCCGGATCTCATCATCGATTCCGGCTCGACCGGCCGCACCTATGTCGAGCTCGCCGAGCGCGTCCAGCAGCAGACCGGCATCCCCTATGCCCTGCTCGACGGCCGCTTTGACCAGACCCCGGCGAGCTATCGCATCCTCGGCCAGCTCACCGGCCGCAGCGAGCGCGCCGAGACTCTGGCGCGCTGGTGCGAGGACAGCTTCGCGACGATCCGCGGCCGCGTCGCTTCGATTCCGGCCGAGAAGCGCCCGAGCGTCTACTATGCCCGCGGCCCACGCGGGCTCGAGACCGGGCTCGGCGGCTCGATCAATGTCGAAACGCTTAGCTTCCTCGGCGCCCGCAACGCCGCCGCCGAACAGCAGGGCAGCGGCCTCGCCCAGGTCTCGCTCGAACAGGTACTGGCCTGGAACCCGGACGTCATCGTCACCATCGACCTCGCCTTCGCCGAAAGCGTGCGCAGCGATCCGAACTGGGCCGGGGTCAAGGCGGTGCGCGAGGGCCGCGTCCACCTTTCGCCGAAGCTGCCCTTCGGCTGGGTCGACTTCCCGCCCTCGGTCAACCGCGCGATCGGCCTGTGGTGGCTGGCGCAGCTGCTCTACCCCGCTCAGTTCCCGGAGGATATCCGCAAGCTCGCCCGCGATTTCCACACGCTGTTCTACCAAGTGACGCCGAGCGAGGCGCAGCTCGACCGCGTCCTGGCGGGGCGGGGATGAAGGCTTCCCCACTCAGGTCATCCCGGGCGGAGCGAAGCGGAGACCCGGGATCCATGCCTGAACATCATTCGGCAATGTTCCGGCATGGATCCCGGATCGGCGCGGCTTCGCCGCTTGTCCGGGATGACCGCATTGTGTTTCGGTCATTCTTAGTGAAACACCACTGATCCCATGACCTCCTCCCTGCGCGGCAATCTGATCGCCCTCCTCCTGCTCGCGCTCGCCGTGCTCGCGGCCTTCGCGCTCGGACGCTACCCGGTCACGCCCGGTGATCTCGGCCGCCTCGCCTGGTCGCTCGTCTCGGGCCATCCCTCCGGCCTGCCGGCGCAAATAGAGACCGTGGTCTGGAACATTCGCGGCCCGCGCATCGTCGCTGCGATCCTGTGCGGGGCGGCGCTCGCCATCGCCGGCTGCGCCTTCCAGGGCCTGTTCCGCAACCCGCTGGTCTCGCCCGATATCCTCGGGGCCTCCTCGGGCGCGGCGCTCGGTGCGGTCCTCGGCATCTACCTCTCGCTCGGCCTGTTCGGCGTCCAGCTCGCCGCCTTCGTCGGCGGTCTCATTGCGGTCGGGGCCGTCTATGCCGTCGGCTCGACGATAAGGCGTGGCGACCCCGTGCTCGTGCTGGTGCTGACCGGTGTCGTCGTCGGCTCGCTGCTCGGCGCCGGCATCGGCCTGGTGAAGTATTGGGCCGACCCGTACAACCAGCTCCCGGCCATGACCTTCTGGCTGCTCGGCAGCCTCGCCGGCACGGCCAAGCCCGATCTCGTGCCCCTGCTCGGCCCGGTCCTGATCGGCGCTGCGGTCCTCCTGGCGCTGCGTTGGCGCATGAACGTGATGTCGCTGCCGGAGGAGGAGGCGCGCACGCTCGGCCTTGCCACCGGCCCCTTGCGTATCGCCATCATCGCCGCCGCGACACTGGTTACGGCAGCGAGCGTGGCGGCCGCCGGCATCATCGGCTGGGTCGGCCTCGTCGTGCCGCATCTCGCCCGCTTCCTGGTCGGGCCCGATTTCGGCCGGCTGATGCCGACGGCAGCATTGCTCGGCGGCGGTTACCTCCTCGCCATCGACACGCTGGCGCGTACCGCCGCTCCGGTCGAGACGCCGCTCGGTATCCTCACCGCCGTGATCGGCACGCCCTTCTTCATCTGGCTGCTGGCCTCGGCCCGCGGAGGCTGGTCATGAGCCTCTCCGCCAGCGCCCTCGCCTATGGCTACCGCGAACGCGAGATCGGCCGCGATATCGCGCTTGACCTCGCCGGCGGAGAGGTGCTGGCCCTGCTCGGACCGAACGGCCACGGCAAGACCACGCTGCTCAAGACACTGCTCGGCCTGTTGCCGGCCAAGGGCGGTACGCTCACGCTCGATGGCAGGCCATTGGCGACGCTCTCCATAGGCGAGCGCGCCCGCGCCCTCGCCTATGTGCCGCAGGTCCATGCCGGCACCTTCGCCTTCTCGGTGACCGAGGTCGTGCTGATGGGGCGCACCACCCGCTCCAGCCTGTTCGCCGCGCCCTCGGCGCATGACCGCGAGATGGTGCAGGCGATGCTGCAGCGGCTCGGCATCCAACATCTGGAGCAGCGCCCCTACACCGAGATCTCCGGCGGCGAGCGCCAGCTCGTCATGATCGCTCGGGCGCTCGCCCAGGAGCCGCGCTACGTCATCCTCGACGAGCCGACGGCGAGCCTCGACTTCGGCAACCAGGGCAAGGTGATGAGCCAGATCCGGCGGCTCGCCGGCGAGGGTCTCGGCGTGCTCTTCACCACCCATGATCCCAACCAGGCACTGCGCTACGCCGACCGGGCGCTGCTCCTGCGCGACGGCCGGACGCTGGCGAGCGGCGGCGCGGCCGAATTGCTGACGCCCGAGCGGCTCGCTACGCTCTATGGCAGCGTGATCGAGACGGTCCGCGGCCATGACGGACGGCTCGCCTTCCTGCCCGGCTGAGCGGCATCCAGGCCGGATCACCGATCCCGTCACAATCTCCTGATCCGATTTACCTATAGTCAGAGCTTGGCGTGAGATCGTCGCGCCGCCGGCGGGCGAGCCCGCCTTCGGCCACGTGATCTGTTGGCCTTGTCGGTGCCCGGGGGATGTTGAATGAAGCGCTTTATCGGAGCCGCGCTCCTGGTCGGCATCGCGGCCCTCTCCAGCGTGACGAAAGCGGAGGCACAGCAGCCCACTCAAGCCTCGATCGAAGCGCTGCTGCCTGACTTCGAGAAGCAGGTCGCCGAGGGCATGAAGGCCTTCTCGGTGCCGGGCGTCGCCATCGGCATCGTCCATGACGACAAGCTGATCTACGCCAAGGGCTTCGGCGTCCGCGCGCTCGGCAAGCCAGATCCGGTCACGCCCGAGACGATCTTCCAGGTCGGCTCGACCACCAAGGCCTTCCTCGCCACCACGCTGGCGCAGGCGGTCGATGCCGGCCGGCTCGGCTGGAGCGATCCGGTCATCGACCATGTCCCCGAATTTCAGCTCGCCGACCCCTGGGTCACCCGCGATTTCCGTGTGCTCGACCTCGCGGCCCAGCGCTCCGGTCTGACGGCTTACGTCAACGACGCGCTCACAATGCTCGGCTACGACAAGCAGACGCTGATCCGCTCGCTGCGAGTCGCGCCGCAGCTCGGCCTGTTCCGCTCCGATTTCCGCTATCTCAACATCCCGCATGTCGTCGGCGGCGAGATCGTCGCCAAGGTCAATGGCGCTCCGTCCTGGTTCGACTCGCTGAAGGCGACCCTGCTGACCCCGCTCGGAATGAGCGCAACGACGGCCACGGCCGAGGCGATCACCGCCGCGCCCAATCATGCGCAGGGCCATCGCCTCGCCGACACGCCGGTCGCCGTGCCCTTCCATCCCTCCTTCCCCTATGCGCTGGGCCCGGCCGGGGCGCTCAACTCGAACATTCCCGATATGGCCAAATGGCTGCGCCTGCAGCTCGGCCGCGGCCATTTCGAGGGCAAGGTCCTGGTCTCCGAAGGCAATCTCGACGTCACCTGGACGCCGCGCGTCGCCATGAACGAGCGCACCGGCTATGCCATCGGCTGGGTCGCGAGCGCGACACCGCGCGGCCGGATCATCTGGCATAATGGCGGCACCGCCGGCTTCGGCGCCCATGCCGGCTTCCTGCCCGACGCCAGGACCGGCATCGTCATCCTGACCAATCTCGACAATGGCGGCATGCCCGACGCGCTGGCGATGTGGTTCTACGACCGTGTGCTCGCCAACCCGGCCGTCGACAACATCGCGCTCGCCGCCGCCAGTGCAAAAGGCCGCCGCGAGGCGGCGCAGGCCGAGGCGGCGGGCTTCGTGCCCGGGCCCCTGTCGCCGATCGCCGCCGCCTTCACCGGCAGCTACGCCTCACCGATCCTCGGCGACGCGACCGTCGCGCTCACTGATGGCAAGCTTAACCTCACGCTGGAGAAGACCGAGGCGCAGCTCCTGCTCGAGCCGAACAAGGACGACCCTTACCTGTTCCAGGCGCGACTGGCGCCGACCGGGGCCTTCGTCGCCCCGGCGCAGATGTCCGGCGGCGAGCCTTTCGTCCGGCTGCGCTTCGAGACCGATGCTGCCGGCAAGATCCCGCAGATGCGCTGGCTCAGCCCCGAGCTGCCGCATTCCTTCAGCCGGTCGGCACAGTGACGGGCAGGAGCACCATCATGATCCGTACCGCTATCCTGTCGCTCGCCATCGCCCTTGCCGCCGGCTCCAACGCCTCGGCCGCGCCGGCGCTCGCACCGCTGCCGAAGGTAGCCTCCGCCCTGCCGATCGAGCCCGCCCGCTCGGCGCTGCGCAAGTTCTTCGATGCGCTGGGCGACGACGATGTCCACGGCGACCATTACGACTGGAACGACTATCGCGACGCGACCTCGCGCAAGGACCGCATCCGCGACTACCAGCGCATGCAGATCGATGCGCAGAGGGACTATTGGCGCCAGCAGAAGGATATGCAGAAGCGGGCGATCAAGGCCCAGCGCGGCTGGTAGACCGCCGGCGCGGCGGCCACGTCAGGCTATGGCAGGAAACAGCGAACACCCCCCTTACCTTCCCCGGTCGGGCTGTTGCATAGTCGCGCCAACGCGGCGTAACGCCGACGCAGACTGGGGAACGCAGATGAAGACCTTTGTTCTAGCCGCGGCGCTCTTCGCCGCCGGCACCCTCGCCGCTTCCGCACAACAGCTCGCGCCCAGCCCGACGCTCGACGCCATCAAGGCGCGCGGCCATCTCGAATGCGGCGTCCATCTCGGCCTGCCCGGCTTCTCCTTCGCCAACGACAAGGGCGAGTGGAGCGGGCTCGACGTCGATTACTGCAAGGCGCTCGCCGCCGCCGTGCTCGGCGACGCCACCAAGGTCAAGTTCACGCCGACCTCGGTGCAGCAGCGCTGGCCGATCCTGCAATCGGGCCAGGTCGACCTGCTCTCGCGCAATTCGACCATCACCTTCTCGCGCAACGCCACGCTCGGCCTGAACTTCCAGGGCATCAACTTCTACGAGGGCCAGACCTTCATCGTCCGCAAGAAGGCGAACGTGAAGTCGGCCGAGGAGCTCGACGGCGCCTCGGTCTGCGTCGCCGCCGGCTCGACCGAGGAGAAGAACGCCGCCGACTGGTTCCGCGAGCGCAACCTCAAGGTCACTATCACCAACTTCCAGAAGAACGACGACGCCATCACCGCCTATGACAGCGGCCGCTGCGACGCCTACACGGCCGGCGTCGGTGCCCTCGCCGGCCAGCGCGCCAAGCTCAAGGTCCCGGACGACCACACCATCCTGACCAAGCCGATCTCGAACGACCCCCAGGGGCCGGTGACCCGCTATGGCGACGAGCGCTGGCAGCTGATCGTGCGCTGGGTGCTGAACGGCACCATCGCCGCCGAGATGCTCGGCGTCACCTCCAAGAACGTCGACGAGATGAAGGCGAACTCGAAGAACACCGAGGTCCGTCGCCTGCTCGGCGCCGAGGGCGGCTTCGGCGCGATGATGGGCCTGCCCGACGACTGGATGTACAAGGCGATCAAGCAGGTCGGGAACTATGGCGAGAGCTTCGAGCGCACCGTCGGCATGGCATCGCCGCTGAAGCTCGAGCGCGGTCAGAACCAGCTCTGGACCAAGGGCGGTTTGCTGTTCACGCCGCCGTTCCAGTGAGAGCGGCTCGTCATGGTCGGGCTTGACCCGACCATCTCGGAAACCAGCCTTCGTGTCAGGAGATTCTCGGGTCGCAGCTCCGCTGCGCCCGAGAATGACGCCCTCAGCCGGACGGCCGCCCCTTGAGCAAAGCCCTCGCCTTCATCAACGACAAGCGCGTCCGCGACGTCTTCTACCAGGCGGCGCTGCTGATCGGTCTTGCGGCGCTGCTGGTCTATTTCATCCGCAATGCCTCGCAGAACATGGTCCAGGCGGGCATCGCCTCGGGCTTCAACTTCCTGTGGCGCACCTCCGGTATCGAGGTGCCCTTCGTCCTCACCAGCTACACCCAGTCCGACAACATCCTGTCGCTGTTCTGGGCCGGCGTCGCCAATACGCTGCTGGTCACCGTGATCGCACTGGTCCTCGCGACAGCGCTCGGCTTCCTGATCGGCATCGCCCGGCTCTCCTCGATCTGGCTGGTCCAGGCGATCGCCGGCGCCTATGTCGAGTTCGTCCGCAACATCCCGCTCTTGTTCTTCGTGCTGTTCTGGTATTTCGGCGTGATCGCCGCTTTGCCCGCGCCGCGCGAGAGCCTCTCGGTCTTCGGCGTCGCCTTCCTCAACAATCGCGGCCTGACCATCCCGCTGCCCGACGCCGGCGCCAACTTCAGATACGCCTTCATCGCAATCGCGATCTCCTGCCTGCTGCACTGGCTCTTCCTGCGCTGGGCCAGGCGGCGCAAGGAGGCGACCGGCCGGGACGCGCCGATCCTGCGCGTCGGCCTCGTCCTGCTCCTGCTCATCCCCGTGCTGGCGCTCGCCTGGGCGACGCTGGCGACGCGCTGGGATATCCCGGTGCTGCGCGGCTTCAACTATCGCGGCGGATTCGTCGTCATTCCCGAATTCGTCGCGCTGCTGGCGGCGCTCGTCACCTATACCGCCGGCTTCATCGCCGAGATCGTGCGCGGCGGCATCCAGTCGGTGCCGCATGGCCAGATCGAGGCTTCGGGCGCGCTCGGCCTGCGCCCCGCCCAGACGCTCCGCCTCGTCACCATCCCGCAGGCGCTCAGGGTGATGACGCCGCCGATGACCAACCAGTATCTCAACGTGCTGAAGAACTCGTCCTTCGGCGCGGCCATCGCCTATCCCGACGTGGTCAGCCTGTTCATGGGCTCGGCGCTCAACAATACCGGCCAGGCGATCGAGATCATCGCCATGACGCTTGCTGTCTATCTCGTCATCGGCCTCGCCGTTTCGGCTTTCATGAACTGGTACAATGCCCGCATCGCCCTGGTGACACGATGAGCGCCGCCGCAACCCTCTCGTCCAGCTGGCGCCAGCGCCTGTTCGGCACGCCGGCGACAACGGTGGTGACGCTGCTGCTGGCCGCCGCCATCGCCTGGGTCGCGGTCCCGATCATCCGCTGGGCCCTGATCGACGCGACCTGGAGCGGTCAGACACGCAACGACTGCACGGCAACCGGCGCCTGCTGGGTCTTCATCAAGGCCCGCTTCGGCCAGTTCATGTACGGCTTCTATCCTGTCGAGGAGCGCTGGCGCCCGAACCTCGCCGGATTGCTCTTCCTTGCTGCCGGGGCCGCGATCGTCTTTGCGCCGAAGCAGCTGAAGCTGCGCCTCGGCGTCGCGGCGCTCGTCATCCTGCCGCCCCTCGGCATCTGGCTCCTCGCCGGCGGCTTCGGCCTGCGCGCGATCGAGACGCGCGAATGGGGCGGGCTGATGCTGACCGTCTTCATCTCGATCTATGCCAGCCTGATCGCGATCCCGCTCGGCATCCTGCTCGCGCTCGGGCGGCAATCCGAGCTGAAGGTGGTCAAGCTGATCTCGGTGCTGTTCATCGAGTTCTGGCGCGGCGTGCCGATCATCGCCGTGATCTTCCTGGCTTCGCTGCTGCTGCCGCTGATCATGCCGGCGGGCATCGGTGTCGACCGGCTGGCGCGCGCCGTGATCGGGCTCGGCTTCTGCATCGCCGCCTATATGGCGGAAGCGGTGCGCGGCGGCCTGCAAGCCTTGCCCAAGGGCCAGCGCGAGGCCGCGACTGCGCTCGGCCTGAGCTACTGGAAGGCGACCTGGTTCATCATCCTGCCGCAGGCGCTGCGCATTTCACTGCCGGCGATCACCAACGAGTTCATCGCGCTGGTCAAGAACACCACGCTCGTCCTCGTCGTCTCGATCCTCGATCTGCTCGGCATCGCCCAGGCCTCGCTCGCCGATCCCAATTGGGTCGGCATGAACATGGAGGCCTATGTCTTCTCCGGCGGCCTCTACTGGCTGATCTGCTTTGCGCTGTCGCGCTGGAGCCGGAGTATGGAGACAAAGCGGGGGCGATAGGCCCCGCCGTCATGCTCGGGCTTGACCCGAGCACCTCATAAACATGAGCCTCGTTCTGCCTGAGATTCTCGGGTCTACGCTTCGCTGCGCCCGAGAATGACGACGGGGTTCATTGCGGGCCGCCAAAGCTGTAAAACGCCCTTCATGCAAGAGATCGCCGGCCTCGCTCGCCTTTTCTTCCAGCTCTGGCGCCAGGCTTGGCCCGTCCTGTTGCTGCTCGCGACATTCGGCTCCATCGCCAACGAGCTTTTGCTGCCGCTGGCGGTCAAGCTCGGCTATCTCAACAGCCTCGCCGGCTTTGCCGTGCTCGCGCTTCTGGTGCTCGCCAAGCTCGTCGTCACCGTACTGATGTTCGTGGCCTTGCGGCCCTATCTGCCGGCGGTGGCGGCCCTGCAAGTCGTCGGTACCGGCCCGCAATCCGACGCTCCGCAGCCGGCCGGAGCACGCGCCGTGATCAGCCTGGTCTCGCTCGCCCTCGTGCCGTTCTTCGCCTACTACGCCGCCTGGGGCTTTCTCGGCGACACCGTCCGCGACTATTCGGTCAGAGCCCTCGCCGCCGCCGGTCTTGGCGAGCGTGTCACCGTGCTCGACGTGCCACTGTCGCTCTGGCTCGCGCTCGCCATCGGCCTCGCCTGGCTGGTACGCAGGCTCGCCAAGGCGGCTCAGGGGCGCCGGCCCTCGCCCTTCTGGCAATTCCTGGTGATCGCCTGCGACGCCAACTGGATCTTCGTCGGCCTCTACGCATTGTCGCGCTGGAAGGACACGGCCTGGACCTGGCTGAAAACCGTCGCGCTGCCCAATCTCAGGCTCATGCATGACTGGACGCTCTCGCTGATCGGCAAGGCGCAGGCGGCGATGCCGGAGGCGATCGACCTCGCCGAACCGCCGCTGGGCACCAGCCTGCAGAGCCTCTTCCTCTATGCGCTGCTGCCGCTGGTCTGGCTGCTGATGGCTGCAACGATCTATGGCTACGACGCCAAGGATCCCTCCGCCCTGGCCCGCGACCGGCGCGCCGCCGCGGCGTTGGCGCGCTGGCAGGCGGCGCCCAAATTCGTCCGCGACTTCGCCGAGCACTTCATCAGCGGCTATCGCTCGCGCTATCTGCCGGTCGTCAACAGCGTCCGCCTCGCCTTCGGCGCCAGCCTCTCGGTACTGATCGCGCTTGTGGTCGGCTATCGCCTGATCGGCTTTGCCGCCGCCTGGCTCTGGATCGGCCTCACCCGCCTGATCGGCCCGCTCGATCTCGACAGCTGGCAGTTGATCGCCAACGCCATCGCCTTCCTGCTCGGCGGCCCCAGTGAGATCCGCGGCGGCATCCTGGTCGAGAGCCTGCGCATCTGCCTGCTGGCGGCGGTGATGGAAACCGCCGTCGCCGCGCAGGTGGGAAAGAGCCCTAGCCCGGAACCTGGAAGCGCAGATAACGCGGCCGTCCGGCCGGCAGGCTGAGGACCGGCCTGATCTCTCCGGCCATCCCGGCCGGCAGCACGAAGCCTTCACTGATCCTGAGCGTCGCGCCGGCTGCCGGCTTGCTCGCCAGCGCCTGGGTGCAGGTCGGGATCGTCAGGCCGCGGCGCTCGGGCAACCGGTTGACCTCGCTGGGCGTGAGGAATTGCGGCGACCAGCGTTTGCCATCCTGCGCCTCCAGCACCAGCCGGCAGGGCAGCACGGCGAAGGCTTCGGGATCACGCACCACCGCTTCCATGTCGAGCAGCATCACGGCTCGGCCATCCGAGCGCTCACCGACACGCCGCAGTCCCGTCAGCTTCCATTCGGCGCCGCCGAGACTCTTCGCGGTACCGGACGGAACCTCCAGCGCGAACAATTCGCGCGACCGCCACCATTCCCAGGCATTCTCGTAGGATTGCAGGAAGAGGCCGAGCGCCAGCGCCGCTGGCAGCGCCCACAGGCTGAGGCGACGCATTCGCGCAGCGCCATGGGATACGGCAGCCTCACTCATAGGCGAGCTCGCTCAGGTCGATGAGCGGCGCGGGCGTGCCGAGCGTCGCCGGCAAGGCGATCTCGGCTTGCGTATCCAGCCGCGGCCAGCGCGAGGCGGCGATGAGCAATGTCGCACCTGCGACCGCCTCACGCGGCACTTCGAAGACGAAGACGCCGCGCTGCGGCAGGCCGGGTTCGAGCCGGTCGGTTCCGAGCAGCCGTGGCGCTCCCTGAAAGCGCGGGCTCGCGACGAAACGGGCGCTATGCGCGCTGCGCCAGATTGCGCCGCTTACAGTGGTCGAGGCGGGGTGCGCTTCGAGCCTTGCGATCATTAGCGCGAAGATGCCGCCGGTGTCGCGCTCGACCTCGCGGCCATAGGCCTTGAAGCGCAGTTTCTCGGCGAGCAGCACCTTGTCCACCCGCACCGTGAAGCCGCGGCCGGTCAGCGTCTCGCCAAGATCGCCCTTGAGCGGGATCGGCCCGGTGATCTCGGCGTAGCCCGGCGTAAAGCGCTGCATGCCGGCGAGCAGCACGGCGGCGAGCAGGAGCGCTCCGAGCTTGGCCAGAATGCTGCTCATGGCCGCGCCTCTACCGCGGCGACCGGCAAGGTCGCAGCTGCGATCGGCTTGCGATTGAACCAGCCCGGTGCCGCGAAGAGATTGTCTCGCGGCTTGAAGGTTTCGCCGTTGACGACGAGCCGCAACCGCTCCGGCGCCTTGGCTCCCGGCGCGAGCCGCCAGATCACCCGCACCCGCTCCGGCAGCCCGGGCTGCACCGCGCTCAGTATCGCCTTGTCGCGCATCAGCCAGAAGGTCGGACTGGGCTGCAGGCCCTCGACCGGCGGATCGACGGTGAGGATGCGCGCGAAGGTGTTGTCGGTTTCCGAGCTCCGATTGGCGATGTCTAGGTCGAGCGCCAGGAACTGCGTGCCATCAAGCGAAGGCGGCCCGTCCGGCCGCGACCGCGCCGTCAGCCTGGCTTCGTGCAGCACGATGCGCCAACGGCCAGCATCGAGCGGTGCACCGGCGGCCAGCGCCGGCAGCACCGGCGGCTCCAGCGCCTCGAGCAGGCTCTGGCCGGAGGTGATGGCGAGCGCCAGCAGTCCGCCGATGCCGATGGTGAGCTTCGAGCTCACCGCCTGGCGCAAGCCCGCCAGCCAGGAGACAATCATGCGCCCTGAAATCCCTCGCGCCCCCGGCGCGGCAAGATAATCGGCGCAGCCGCGAGCGCAACCCGCGGTATCAACCCTTCATGTAGTCGTGGATCTTCCGGCCGAAGGGCAGCGTCAGGTCTGCGATGAAATGATGTGCGCCGAGCACCTTGCGTACCGGCAGATCGGCGACCGGCGCATTGACATGTGGGATCAGGTGCAGCCGGCCCGGGCCGATCCAGGAGCCCTTCACCGTGATGTCGGTGAGGTTGAGCGCGACGAGCTGGCAGATCTCCGGTTCGCCGTCGACGCCGGGGATGATCTTCAGGTTGACCTGCGTCTTGGTCAGCATCGCCGTGGTCTTGACGCCGTTGCCGGCGAGGCTCTCATGCTTGTAGCCCATCGTGCCCATCGCGACCTGCTGGCCGGCATATTCGAGCGTGCCGGTCAGCGTGTCCTTGATCACTTCGAGCTTGGGATGGGCGTATTTCTTCGGGAAGCCCCAGATCTCGCGGCCGGCCGAGATCGGCGGCTCGATGTCGAGATACATCTGCGAGACGAAGCTGACCTCCTCCTCGCCGAACAGGCAGGGAATGACGATGCCGGTCTCGGTATAGGTCCCGAAGCCGGAGGAATCCGGCATCTTGATCCATTCGTAATGCACCACCGGCTGCGCGATCGGCATCAGCGGCTCGGGCAAATGATGGCGGATCAACTCCGGATCGGTCTCGTAGCTGATCACCATGTATTCGCGGTCGATGAAGCGATAAGGCCCGGCCGGATAGCTCGGCCCTGCGAGCGGCATCGAGGGCAAATCGAGGATCTGCTGGCGGTTCATTGGGCTACCCTTACTGCGCGGTCCAGCCGCCATCGACCGGCAGGATGACGCCGGTGATCGACTTTGCCGAATCGGAAGCGAGGAAGACAGCGAGCGCCGCCACCTCCTCGCTGGTGACGAACTGCTTGGTCGGCTGGGCATGCAGGAGCACGTCGTTGATCACCTGCTCCTTGGTGAGATTGCGCGCCGCCATGGTCTCGGGGATCTGCTTCTCGACCAGGGGCGTCCAGACATAGCCCGGGCAGATCGCATTGGCGGTGATGCCGAAGGTCGCCGCTTCGAGCGCGACCGTCTTGGTCAGCCCCGCGATGCCGTGCTTGGCCGCGACATAGGCGCTCTTGAACGGCGAGGCGACCAGCGCATGGGCGGAGGCCGTATTGATGATCCGGCCCCATTTGCGCTGCTTCATCCCGGGCAGCGCCGCGCGGATGGCATGGAAGGCAGCCGAGAGGTTGATCGCGATGATCGCGTCCCATTTCTCGACCGGGAACTCCTCGACCGGTGAGACGAACTGGATGCCGGCATTGTTGACCAGGATGTCGACGCTGCCGAACTGCGCCTCCGCCTCGGCGATCATCGTCACGATCGCGCCGCCATGGGCCATGTCGGCTGGCGAATAGCGCGCCTTCACCGCGAAATCGGCCTCAATCCCGACGCGCTCTTTCTCGATCGCATCAGGCTCGCCGAAGCCGTTGATGACGATATTGGCGCCCTCGGCGGCATAGGCGCGGGCGATTGCGAGGCCGATGCCCGAGGTCGAGCCGGTGACGACGGCGGTCTTGCCATTGAGCATGCTCTGATCTCCCAGACGCGAGGGCACGACGCGATGCTGCGTCGCAAACTCCATGCCGCTGAGGTGGAAGAGCAAGCTGACGGGGCGATGAAGCTTGTCTGACAGGCGGATGACACCGATATCCGGTTCTGCCCGCGTCACACGCCTGTTACCGCCCACCCCTCAGACATGGGCGAAATCCAGCTCTCCCCTGAAGACCGAGCGAACGGAATCCGCGCCATGAACGCCCCTTTTGCGCCGTCCCCGTCCTCCTCCGAGCGCCATCTCGGCTGGCGTCCCGAGCGCTGCGACCGCGTTGCGCTCGTGCTCCAGGGCGGCGGCGCGCTCGGCGCCTATCAGGCCGGCGTCTATCAGGCGCTGCACGAAGCCGACATCGCCCCTGACTGGGTCTCAGGCGTCTCGATCGGCGCGATCAATGCGGCGCTGATCGCCGGCAATCCGCGCGAGCGCCGGCTCGAGCGGCTGGAGACATTCTGGAACCGCATCACCGACCGCAAGGTCTGGTGGTTCACGCCAGAGGGCGACATCTTCCGCCAGGCCCGCAACGCGACCTCGTCCTTCATGACCACGGTGCTCGGCCAGCCCGGCTTCTTCGAGCCGCGCCGCACCAGCGCCTGGCTCGCACCAGCCGGCGCCACCGACGCGACCAGCTTCTACGACACCGCGCCCTTGCGCGAGACCCTGCTGGAGCTGGTCGATTTCGACCTGATCAACGAAAAGCGCACGCATTTCTCGGTCGGCGCCGTCAATGCGCTTTCGGGCAACTTCGTCTATTTCGACAACATGCAGGAAGAGATCACGCCCGAGCATGTCATGGCCTCGGGTGCGCTGCCGCCGGCCTTCCCGACCGTGCAGATCGGCACCGAGCATTACTGGGACGGCGGCATCGTCTCGAACACGCCGCTGTCACACCTGCTCAACCAGGACGACACGCTGAACTCGCTGATCTTCCAGGTCGACCTGTTCTCGTCGCGCGGCCCGATGCCGCGCACGATGCAGGACGTGATGGGCCGCCACAAGGACATCATGTATTCCTCGCGCACCCGCATGGTCACCGACCTGTTCCAGACGCTGCAGGGCTGGAAGAAGAAGACCCATGAGGCCCTGACCCACATCCCCGAGGACGCCTTGAGCGAGGAGGATCGCAAGCTCCGCGACGAGCTCGCCTTGATCCCTGAGCACACCATCCTGCAATTGATCTACCAGCAGAAAAGCTATGAGAGCCACGCCAAGGACCACGAGTTCTCGCGGACCTCGATGAGCGAGCACTGGCGTTCCGGCTATGAGGACACCAAGCAGACGCTGACCCGCAAGGACTGGCTGACGATCCCGCCGGACGGTGCGGGAATCGTCACGCACGACGTCCATCGCGACTTCGAGCGCCGCTGAGCCTCAGCGCTTTTGTCAGCGGTTCGCGGGCGGCACGTTGCGCAGCAATTCGGTCCGCTCGCACCGCTGCTCAAGCGTCCATTGCGAATGATGGCGCTCGGTCGAGGCGGGCCGGTTGGCGAGCCCGAGGCCGAGCCCGCCCCAGTCGCCGACGGGCCGGATCGGCCGCTGCACGAAGCCGCCGCCGCAGCTCGGGCAAACGTTCTCGAGCGTCTTCTCGGCGCAATCGGCGCAGTAGGTGCACTCATAGCTGCAGATGCGCGCCTCCAGCGAGTTTGGCGGCAGGTCGCGGTCGCAGAGTTCGCAGTTCGGCCGAAGTTGCAGCATGGCGTCGGTCCTCTCGTGATGGGATATCTCTGGGCAATGCTGCTCGCCAGGCGCTTCGGCAGCGCGCGGACCGGCTAACCCCGCCCGAGCTCCACCGGCACCGAATAGGAGCGCTTCACCCGCCCCAGCGCGAAGCTCGATTCGATCGAGGCGACATTGTCGAGCCTCGTCAGCTTGTCCTTGAGGAAGCGCTCGTAAGCGGCGAGGTCGCTGACGATGATGCGCAGCAGATAGTCGCGTTGCCCGGTCATCAGATAGCAGTCGGCGACCTCCGGCCAGCGCGAGACCGCCGCGGCGAAGCGGTCGAGTTCCTCCTCGCGTTGCCGCTCCAGCTTGATTGAGGCGAAGACCGAGACCGGCAGGCCGAGCTTCTCCTGGTTCACGATGGCGACATAGCCCTCGATGATCCCGGCTTCCTCCAGCAGGCGCACCCGCCTGGCGCAGGGGCTCGGCGAAAGTCCGACCTTGCCGGCCAATTCCTGCACGCTGATGCGGCCGTCCGCCTGCAAGGCCTGGACGATGCGGCGATCGATCTCGTCGAGCTTGAACTCTGGCATTTTCCCTCGCAGGCCACCGCGAACTTAGCGGAAACCACCAAGAGCGGAAGTGGCCGGGCAATGATTGTGACATTCCCGTCACGGTTGCAATTTTGCTGCATTTTCAGCGCTGGCGAGCGCTGGCTCGCGAGCCCGACTCAGGTCTAGTCGGGCTCCCTCTTCTCGGATCCCGACATGCTCAACCGCCTGTTTTCGCTCTGCCTTCTCGCGGCAGCTCTCGCCGGCTGCGCCACCGTCCCCAACCCGCTCACCCCGCAACAGGTCGAGACACTCCGCCTGACGACGGTGGCAGTCGAGATCACCCCGGCGACGACCCTGTGGTGGGGTGATGGCGACCGGGCCTATGCCCGCAGCAAGGGCCTGCCGGAGCAGAACTCGGAGGAGCTGTCGAAGACGCCGGAAGCGCGCGCTTTCATCGCCAAGGCCGCTTCGGACAAGATCTCCTCCGCTCTCGAACACGAACTCAGGCCGGCGCTCGCCGGTCAACGACCGGTCAAGGTCGTGGTGGCGCTGCGCGAACTTCGGCTGACCTCGATCATTCAGCGCATCCTCGTCGGCGGCCCGCACGAGATGACTGCGGGCGTGATGATCATCGACGCCAAAACCGGCGCGCCGATCCTTTCCCACCCCGGACAACGGTCGATCGCGCGCGCCGGCGAAGGCATAGGCGGCACGCTCGTCGATGCAGCCTTCCTTGCACCCCCGATCGATCGATTGACGGGCAATTTTGCCGAGGACTTCAGGAATTGGCTCCTGCCACAGCAGCAGCCTCAATAGGAACTGCCGGCGATCTTGGTGGTTTCCACCAAATCCGGTGGCGTGGGAGCTGATCTTTAGCTGCCTTCACCACGCGAAGCATGCATGATGGCCTGCGCTGGAGGCCATCATGTCCGATCCCCGTCTACCCATCCTCGCCGAGCTGGAGAAGAAGATCCTCTGGCTGGCGTCGTGGACGATCCACAACGCCAATCATCTCCGCGACAATGGCGACGGCATGAAGGTCGGCGGTCACCAGGCCTCCTCGGCCTCGCTGGCGACGATCATGACGGCGCTCTACATGGCGGCGCTGAAGCCGCAGGATCGGGTCGCGGTGAAGCCGCATGCCTCGCCGGTCTTCCACGCCATCAACTACCTGATGGGCCTGCAGACGCAGGAGAAGCTCGAGAATTTCCGCGGCTACAAGGGCGCGCAGAGCTATCCCTCACGCACCAAGGACATCGACGACGTCGATTTCTCGACCGGCTCGGTCGGCCTCGGCGTGGCGCAGACGCTCTTCTCCTCGCTGGTCCAGGACTATGTGAAGGCGCATGGCTGGGCCAAGGACGCGCCGGAAGGCCGCATGGTCGCGCTGATCGGCGATGCCGAGCTCGACGAGGGCAACATCTTCGAAGCCCTGATGGAGGGCTGGAAGCATGGCCTGCGCAACACCTGGTGGGTGATCGACTATAACCGCCAGTCGCTCGACGCCGTCATCCGCGAGGGTCTCTACGACCGCTTCGAGCAGATGTTCAAGAATTTCGGCTGGGATGTCGTCACGCTGAAATACGGCTCGCTGCAGCAGGCCGCTTTCAAGGAGAAGGGCGGCGAGCGGCTGAAGGCCTGGATCGATTCCTGCCCGAACCAGCTCTACTCGGCCCTGACCTTCCAGGGCGGCGCGGCCTGGCGCAAGCGGCTGATGGACGATCTCGGCGATCAGGGCCCGGTGACCAAGCTGATCGAGAAGCGCTCGGACGCCGAACTCTCGGCGCTGATGTGCAATCTCGGCGGCCACGACCTGCCCTCGATCCTTGAAGCCTTCGAGGCGATCGATCATGACCGGCCGGTCTGTTTCCTGGCCTATACGGTCAAGGGCTTCGGTCTGCCGCTGGCCGGGCACAAGGACAACCATTCCGGACTGATGACCAAGGAGCAGATGGAGGGTTTCAAGACCGCCAACAAGGTCCGGCCCGGCCATGAATGGGACTTGTTCGAGGGCCTGACGCTGCCGGAGAAGGAGATCCGCGCTTTCCTCGACAAGGTGCCGTTCTTCGCCAAGGGCCGCCGGCGCCATTCGGCCCCGGCTCTCCCCGTCCCGGCGAAGCTCGAAGCCGGCATCCAGGCGGTGATGTCGACGCAGATGGGCTTCGGCAAGGTCCTGGACGAGCTGGCGAAGCTCGGCGGCCCGCTCGCCGACCGCATCGTCACCACGGCGCCCGACGTCACCGTCTCGACCAATCTCGGCCCCTGGGTCAATCGGCGCGGCCTGTTCGCGCGGGCCTCGATGGCCGACACCTTCAAGGACGAGCGCATTCCCTCGATGCAGAAATGGGAGTTCTCTCCCAAGGGCCAGCATATCGAGCTCGGCATCGCCGAGATGAACCTGTTCATCAACCTCTCGGCGCTCGGCCTGTCGCATTCGATCTTCGGCGAGCGGCTGATCCCCATCGGCACGCTCTATGATCCCTTCATCTCGCGCGGGCTCGATGCGCTGAACTATGCCTGCTACCAGGACGCCCGCTTCATGGTCGTTGCGACGCCCGCCGGCGTCACGCTCGCGCCCGAGGGCGGCGCGCACCAGTCGATCGCGACACCATTGATCGGCATGAGCCAGGACGGGCTTTGCGCCTTCGAGCCGGCCTTCGTCGACGAGCTCGCCGTGATGATGCGCTGGTCGTTCGAATATCTGCAGAAGGATGGCGAGGGCGATCCGGACGAGCGCACCTGGCTGCGCGACGAGACCGGCGGCTCGGTCTATCTTAGGCTCTCGACCCGCCAGGTCGAGCAGCCCAAGCGCGCCATGACGCCGGAGCTGGAGCGCGACATCATCGATGGCGCCTACTGGCTGCGTAGGCCCGGCCCGAACGCCTCAGTCGTGATTGCCTATACCGGTGCCGTCGCACCCGAAGCCATCGAGGCCGTCGGCCTGCTCGCCGAGGACCGGCGCGATGTCGGCCTGCTCGCCATCACCTCGGCCGACCGGCTCAATGCCGGCTGGCAGGCGGCGGAACGGGCGCGCCAGCGCGGCAACCATACCGCCACCAGCCATGTCGAGCGCCTGCTCGGCGAGCTCTCGCGCGATTGCGGCATCGTTTCGGTGCTGGACGGCCATCCGGCGACGCTTGCCTGGCTCGGCAGCGTCCACGGCCACAGGCAAAAAGCGCTCGGCGTCGAGCATTTCGGCCAGACCGGCACGGTGGCCGACCTCTACCGCCATTTCGGCATCGACGCGAACGCGATCGTGCACGCGGCAAACGCCGCCGCCCCGGGCCGGCCGGTCAGGTATCTGAAGGCGCTGCCTTGATACAGGTCGTCATGCTCGGGCTTGACCCGAGCATCTCAGGCCGGATGAGGTTTCAGCCAGTGCCTTCTCGTCATGAGATTCTCGGGTCTACGCTTCGCTCCGCCCGAGAATGACGGTCAAGCTCGCTTCACCTTCACCCCTGCGAGCAGCCAGCCGCCCAGCAGGAAAAACCCGATCAGCACCGCCAGGCCCGCGCGCTGGCTCGCGAAGATCGTCGTCGCCAGCGCGACCAGCGTCGGCCCGAGGAACGAGGTCACTTTCCCCGCCAGCGCGAACAGGCCGAAGAACTCACCGATCCGGGCCGGCGGCGCGATGCGGGCGAGCAGGCTGCGCGAGGAGGCCTGCAAGGGCCCGGCAACGAGACCGAGCAACAAGCCTAAGCCGAGATAGACCTTCTCCGGCAGCGAGGCGAAGAGCCCGTCGCCGGGCGTCGCCGGAGCCGCCTCGATCACGAAGGCGACCTGTCCCGGCCCGAGCGAGAGAATGCCGAGGCAGGCGAAGAGCAGGCAGGCGATGGCGCCGAGGATCACGCACTTGCCGCCGATAGCATCGTCGAGCTTGCCGCCGAGCCAGGCGCCGAAGGTGCCGGTGACGGTGAGCAGGATACCGAACACGCCGAGCTCGATGGTCTGCCAGCCGAACACGCCGGCGCCGTATATACCGCCGAAGGCGAAGAGCGCGACCAGCCCGTCCTGATAGATCATGTTGGCCAGCAGGAAGCGGCCGAGCCCGGGCAGAGACGGCAGTTCCGCGACCGTCGCCTTGAGTCGCGCCAAGCCGCCGGCGGCGGCTTCCTTCAGCGGGATGCCGCTGCGCGGCGTATCCGGCGTCAGCAGGAACATTGGCGCAACGAAGATCACGAACCAGAGCGCGGTGAGCGGCCCCGAGAAGCGATCGCCTTCGCGGGCGGCGGCGTCGAGCCCGAACAAGGGCGACAGGCCCGCCAGGGTCTTGCCGGTTTGCGGATCGGCGGCGAGAAGCCCGAGCGTCAGCGCCAGCGAGATCAGCCCGCCGAGATAGCCGACCGCCCAGCCGGTGCCCGAGAGCCGCCCGAGCTTCTCCGGCGGCACCAGCCGCGTCATCATCGCATTGTTGAAGGTCGTCGCGAACTCGGCACCGATCGTACCGATGACAAAACCGGTGAGTGCGATCGGCACCGCCCAGGGCGAACCGGGCCTGGCGAACCAGAGCATCCCCGAACCGATGACGAGCATGGCGCCGAACACCGCGATCCAGGGCTTGCGCGGCCCGGTCCTGTCGGCAATGCCGCCAAGCAGGGGCGAGAGCAGCGCGATGGCGAGCCCGGCGAGACCCGTCGCATAGCCCCAGAGCGCCTGGCCCTCAGCCGGATCGCTTGCCAGCGCCGATGCAAAGAAGGGCGCGAAGACGAAGGTGGTGACCAAGGTGAAGAAGGGCTGCGCCGACCAGTCGAAGAAGATCCAGGCGACGACCGAGCGCCGTGGCGGATAGACTGCCGGCGCTTCGCCGGAGACAGGCAGGGAAACGACGCTCACTGCAGTGTCGTTTCCGGGTCGGAACCGCCCCGCGCCAATTCGATCTCGGTGATCGCGACCAGCACCTCGGCCCGGCTCTTCAGGCTCGGCGCCTCCAGCAGCGCCTGCTTCTCGGGCGGGCCGAACGGGCACATCATCGAAAGCGCATTGACCAGCGCCTCGTTCGGCGCCTCGTTGACGCCCTTCCAGTCGATCTTCAGCTCGTTCGCCTTGGCGAAGCGGCGCAGCGCCTTGAGTAGAGCGGCACGGTCGACCTCATCCTCGCCGGCGCGCGCCTGGAAATCGACCGTAAAGCCATCATAGGCGATGCGGGCCTGGCGATAGGGCGTGGTGACGGAAAGCTCTTCCTCCAGCCGGAAGCGCGCGACGCCGGTGAGCGTGATGACGTAGCGGTCGTCCCCGGTCTCGGCGAACTGGGTGATGCGCCCGAGGCAGCCGACCTGGAGCAGCGCCGGCACCTGCGACTGGCGCCCGTTCTCCGGTTCGGGCTGGATCATCCCGATGACGCGGTGCGTGCGCAGCGCGTCGTCGATCATGGTAAGATAGCGCGGCTCGAAGATGTTGAGCGGCATCTGGCCGCGCGGCAGCAGCAGCGCACCCGCAAGCGGAAACAGCGGGATCACCGCCGGGCAGTCCTCAGGCCCGGAATAGACCGCGTTCATGCCCATCGGCTCGCGCTCCTCTTCCGCCTCACGAAAACAGCAGGACCGACAGCTTGCGACGACCGGCGACGCTGTGCTCGTCCATCGGCCCCCAGGCTTCGAACAACTGCAGCAGCTGCTTGCGGGCGCCGTCATCGTTCCATTTGCGGTCGGCCTTGATGATCGCGATCAGATGATCGACCGCCTCCTCGCGCTTGTCGCGGGCGTTCAGCGCCAGCGCCAGGTCGAAACGCGCCTGATGATCCTTCGGGTTCGCCGCGAGCCTGGCCTCGAGCTCGGCTGTGTCGCCGAGCGAGGCGGCCTGCTCGGCAAGCTCGACCGCGGCCCTCACCGCCGCGACGGCTGGATCCTGCGCCTTCGCTTCCGGCACCATGGCGAGGAAACCCTTGGCGCCCTCGATGTCGCCGGCGTCGAGATGGAGGCGCGCCAGGCCGGCGATCGCCGCGACGTTCTCCGGTTCGGCCGCCAGGACCTCGGCATAGAGCTCGCTCGCACCGGCTGCATCGCCCGCCTCCAAAGCTTCCGCCGCTGCCGCCAGCACCTCCTCGATCGGCCCCGGGCCCATCGGCCCCACCAGCTTTTCGATGAACGCCTTCACCTGGCTCTCAGGCTGCGCGCCCATGAACCCGTCGACCGGCTGGCCGCGCTGGAAGGCGATCACCGCCGGAATCGACTGGATGCCGAGCTGGCCGGGGATCGTCGGATGCTCGTCGATGTTCAGCTTGACCAGCTTGACCTTGCCGCCGGCCTCGCCCACCACCTTCTCGATCACCGGGGTCAATTGCTTGCAGGGCCCGCACCACGGCGCCCAGAAATCGACCAGCACCGGCTGGTTCATCGATTCGGCGATGACATCCTGGCGGAAGCCTTGCGTCGTCGTGTCCTTGATCATCCCCTTGGCCGGGGCCGCATCGCCATTGACCAGCATGGCTCGTCCTTCGCTTAGCAATCTGTCGACTTGAAATCCGGATGCCCACCGTAGCGGGCCGCCCCATAGATGGGTGGCTTCAGCCGTTCTGTCCATCGTCCGGCGGCACCGGAAGTTCAATGATGCGTGGCTCGTGCCCGGTCGCGCGCAGGAAGGCGAGCATGTCGTCGCGTGCGATGCCGAGCGTCGCCGTGTTGACCAGCGGATGGAAATTCATGCGCTCGCCGCTCATCAGGGCGGCGTCGAGCACCATGGTGACGCGCCCGCCGCGATCGTTGATCACGGCAAAGGCGGTGACCGAGCCCGGCGTCACCCCGAGCGTTTCCATCAGCAACTCAGCCGAGCCGAAGGAGAGCCGCCCGCTGGCGCCCAGCGTCTCGTGCAGCCGCTTCAGATCGATCCGTGTGCTTTCCAGCGCCGAGACCAGGAAGAGCTTCCCCTTCTTGTCCTTGAGGAACAGGTTCTTGGTGTGGTGGCCGGGAACCTTGCCGCGCAATTCCTTCGATTCGGCGACGGTGAAGACCGCGACATGGTCGATGCGCGTGGTCGCGATGCCGAGCGCATCGAGCGTGGCGATCAGATCGGCGGGCGTCGCCGGCTTTGGTACATCGATCGGCAGGGCGAAATTCATCCGGGCAGCTCGGGCTTTCTGGTCAGCGCTCCCCAGCATCGCCGGGGCCGAGCGACCACATGAGCGATTGCGCCAGCGGCGTCCAGAGCCCGATCGGCAGGCCGGCCTTGCGTAAGCCCTCCCCGGTCCAGACATTGCAGCTGCGCAACAGCCAGAAGCGATCGCACCCGCGCAGGAAGGCATCGCCGTTTCCATGGCTGACCCCAGACAGGATCACGGGTCCATCCGTCTCGTCCAGCTGGAGGCTGGCCTCGACATGGCCGACGAGCGCGCGATATCCCGCCTCGCTGATCGTGAAGCTGCGCAGGTCCGTCCCTGTCCGGACCGCCGCGACCGGCTGGACATGCACGACCGAGCGATCGAAGGCGGTGGCCTTCAGGATCAGGCCCAATGACAGATCGGCCAGGGTGCCGAGCTCGGTATAGGCCGTCTCGGCGCCCCAGCCGAAGGCGATCCAGGGCGCGTCGCGATAGGGCTCGGTCAAAGGCGAAGCCGCCAGCAGCGGCCGCCAATCCCGGCCCGCGCTCACCGTCGGCAGCACGATGTCGCTGTGGAAGCCGTTGCTCGCGACATAGATCGTGACGTTTCGCTCGCCGGGCTGCGCCGGCCCGAAACCAAATGGCAGGGCGCCGGCGGCGACCGCCAGCGCGCAGACAAGCGCGAGTGCCGCCAGGCCCAATGCGACATGGCGCAAGCCGCACCCGAATCGCTCGATCCTGCCTCCCGCTGCTGCCTTCGCCATGCCGATCCCGCTTCCTCGCTCGAACCAGAAGATCGGAAAGAGGGGCTGGGAAGTCCAGATTCCAATGGGGGAAATGGCCGCCCGGCAGGTCTGTGTGAAATTCCTGCAACAAGGCGCTTGCGCTTCCCGCCGCTTTGGGGCAATAACCCGGCCGCGCCACCGGCGCGACTGTCTCGGATGCGGGTGTAGCTCAGGGGTAGAGCACAACCTTGCCAAGGTTGGGGTCGAGGGTTCGAATCCCTTCGCCCGCTCCAGACAATCTCAAGGCTTGAGAAGCATGCAAGCGTCGGGTTTCCCGGCGCTTTTTGCTTTTCTGGCCTGGGCGGTTCGGGGTGAATTCTGGACGGCTCCGAAAGCCTGTCTGCGGTTACAAGCACGCCTCGGTGCCGTAGGGGCCGCGCTATCGTGCTCCAGCTAATCCTCGCCATTTGAAGCAATTTTCCCGATGCCACTGCAGGAAATGCGGATGCAGGCGGTCGCGGGCTCGCAATGGCGGTAGTGCTCGACCTGTCTTGCCGATGAAGCTGCGTATCAGGCCGCTCGCACGTTCCAAGGATAGGGCGAGATGCCTTCGAGAACTCCGGTGATCCGCTTGGTGAAGGCAGTTTTGACGAAATACTGGCCGAGCGGGACGGTCGCCACCTCCTGTAGCGCGATCGCGTTGATCTCGACGGCCAGGCGCTTCTGCTCGGCTTCGGTCGGGGCGTAGAGATAGGCCTGGACCTTCTCTTCGACCGCTGCGTTCTTCCACCAGCCAAACCAGCCGGCGTCGCCCTGTCCGCGCACCAATGGCGAGATCGCCGGATCGGCATAGCTGACTGCCGGGCCTGCTGTTGTAAAGATGCTCCAGCCGCCCTTCTCGACCGTTTCGCGCGAGGCACGGCGCTGCACGAGCGTGCCCCAATCGCTGGCAACGAGGTCGACATTCATACCGAGTTGCTTGAGGACGGCGAAGGCAACCTGAGCGAAGGCATTGACGACTGGCAGGTCGCTCGCGGTCAACACCACCGCCTTCTCGCCCTTGTAACCGGAGGCAGCCAGGAGGCGCTTAGCCTCCGCCATGTCGCCACGCATCAGCGTCTTGCCGGCGGCCTCGTCGGCGAGGGGGGTGCCGCACGGAAACAGACTGAGACATTCCTTGAGCATGCTGTTGTCGTCGCCAACATAGCCGCGCAGAAAATCCTCCTGCTTGATCGCCATCAGGACCGCACGCCGTACGGCGGGATTGTCGAATGGTGCCTGCAGGGTGTTCATGCGCAGCATGGCGAGCCGGCCTGCCGGCTGGTCGATTTGCAACTGCATGCCGTCCTGCGCGAGACTGGCATAAAGATCCGGGAGGGGCTGCGCCCACCAGTCGATCTCATTTCTCTTCATTGCGGCGGCAACAGTGGAGGCGTCGCCAATGATATGCCATTCGATGCGCTGGAAGTGTGCGACCTTGCCACCGCTGCCCCATTCCGGCGCCTCCGGGCGCGGCACATAGTTGTCGAACTTGGCATAGGCCAGCCTGCTGCCCTCGACCCAATCCTCCTTCAGGAAGCGATAGGGGCCTGAACCCGTGGTGTCCGTGATCGCCTTGAAGGCATCCGTCCGTGCGACCCGCTCGGGCATGATGAACAGCCCCGAGGTATCGGGCTTGGCGAGCGCGTTCAGCACCAACGGGAATGGCCGCGTCAGCCGAATGACCAACGTGCGGTCGTCGGGTGTCTCGTATTTCTCGACCACCTTGGCCATTAATTGGCCGAAGGGATCGCGCTTTGCCCAGCGCTCTATGCTAGCAGCGCAATCGATGCTGCGGACCGGCGTGTTGTCGTGGAACTTCAGCCCTTCGCGCAGCCGGATGCGCCAGGCGAGACCATCAGCCGTGACCTCGTAGCCTTCCGCCATCTGCGGCTTGATCTGGAAGTTGCGATCGAAGGCAAACAGTGTGTCATAGACGTAGTAGGCATGGTTGGTCGTTACCGTCGCGCCCGTCCAAACCGGATCCAGCGAGACCAGATTGGATTGTGGGACATAGCGCAATGTGCTGACGGGTTGGGCAAGCGCCGGGCGTGCCAGCGCCGGCAGCGCGGCGGTCGCAGCGACGCCCTTCAGAAAGGTGCGACGATGCAATGGACGACGAGGCATGGAAGGACGATCTCCGGTGATGCTCATTGAACCGGCCGGCCGGCGCACTTGCGAATGCCAGGCCGGACATGGCGGAAGGGCAACGTAGATGGATCGACGATCACCGGTCCCGGCGACGCGGCGACGATGATGCGCTCGGCGATCGGCTCGTAATCTGCCCGGAAATGCACCGATGACTTCAGCACGATGATCGGGCACTCGGTGGGCTCGACACCAAGATGGCGCAGGATCGCCTGATCGTAGGCCTGCGTCTTGCGGCTCGCAATCATCACCTTGATGCCCGGCTCAAACGCGACCAGCGCCGTCGCTCCCAGCTTCGCGCGATTGCCGTGGCCCATCGGGCCGGTCAGCGTGAAATTGCCATCGCCGAGCTTGAGCACTCGGGCGAGGCCTGAAAACGGCACGCCATCGGACTTGCCGCCGAGATCGAGCTGCAAGGTCGCGCCCTCTCCGGCAGCGTGACAGGCGCGGGCGGAGTCCGCGTCGTTGATCAGGCAGATCACCGCTCCTTGGGCGCCCTGTCCGACCAGTTCAGCCAGGAGGCCGGTCGTGTCGCAATGGCCGCCACCACCGGGATTGTCCTGCGTATCGGCCAGGATCACCGGGCGATGTGCGCCCTTGGCAGTCTTCAAGGCCTCGGCCACCGCCGCGGCGCCGGGTATGGCGTCAGGGCGGAAATCGTTCTCTCGCGCGTTCAGATAGGCCAGAAAGGCATCCGCCGCCGCGTCGGCCTGCCCCTGGGTGTCGGCGTGGCAGGAGACCGCGGCGCCGCAATCGGCAAAATCGGCGTAGGGGAAGCCAAAGCAGAAGCCAAGTTCGGCGACCTCGAACTGCGCGCTGATCGCCGCGCATTCCGCCATCACGCTGCGCATCGGTTCGGTCATCGTGCATTGGCCGCTCAGCGTGAACCAGTAATCGAGCTGCCGGAACGCCTTGGCGAAAGGTACGCCGCGCGCGACCCGCGCCAGCAGCAGCTTCGCAGCACGGGCGCCGGTCTCGCGCTTGTCGACATGTGGGTAGGTTAAATAGGGCGCGATACCGTCGCTGCAGGCGACCATTTCCGCCGTCAGGTTGGCATGCGGATCGAGGCTGATCACCACCGGCACATCGGGGCCGAGGATGCGCCGCAACCGCAACAGCAACTCACCCTCCGCGTCAGGGATGCTGTCGGTCAGAGCTGCGCCATGCAAGTCGAGATACACACCGTCGAGCGGGCCCGCCAGCAGCGCGTCGGAGACATCGGCGCAGAGCATCGCCGCAATCCGCTCGAAGGCTCCATCCTCGATCGGCCCCGCCGGCATGCCGAGACACCAGAGCAGCGGCACGAGCGTGGCGCCGTCCGCCTCGAAGACGGGAATCGCGCCGGCAAGCGCTGTCGCCGTACCGGCGATCTCCGCCATTAACGCCGCTCCCCGCGTCAGCGGGGGAAAGCCCGCGGGATGCAGGAAATCCGAAAAGACCGTCGCCTTAGGGGCGAAGGAATGGGTTTCATGCTGAAAACCGCCAATGGCAAGACGAAGGGACATAGAATAGGTCTCGGGTTTCGCGATCACTGCGGTAACAGACGCTGTCACGCTTACATTGTTGATCTGCCCCTATCCGTCGTCAGAACAATTGGCGCAGGTCGTAGCGTGGATCAGCGGAACATCGGCCTGTCCGAGGGTTGATGCTATGCGGCGAGCTAGCGGTGCTGCAAGCGTAGGTATTCGCTAGTCTGTTGAGAGCCAGCTCGGGAAAATTGAACCGGTCGGATAAGTGGAGCTTCTGCCTGAACGCGACATGATGGCCGCGACAGGAGAGAGCTGCCCCGGCGAACGCGCCGTTTCGGGGATATCGGCCGGCTTCACGAGACACACCCGGAACTCCCATTGATGGTCGCACAAGTGTAATCGTCGCCGCTTCCGAATTCACAGCATGCCAGGAATGGGGCGCAGCGTAGCGGCATGGCAGCAGCGCCGCGAAGGCCTGCGGAACTCAGCTCGCCGCCTTATCAGGGGCGTCGGGCAGCGGCGCGTACAATGGCACGGACATTGAACGGTCGCTTAGTCTCGTCATTGAGTTGCATCAGAGTGACACAAATCAGTTCCCCATCGGGATACACGCCCGAAGAACGAGCCAGGGAGCTCATCGACGGGTTTACGACGACGCTGCATTCGTCGTCGATTCCGATTGTTCTTGCCAATCGAGACAAGGCCCTGGCTCAGGCCACCTTGGTCATCTCGGCTGCCGAGCACGACGCTATCGCAGCGGTCGCAAAAATGTTCGATCGGCTTGCGAGTTCGGGCGTCATGACGATCTCGACGGAAAAGGCGGCCGAGCTGATACACGAAATGCTCGACGAGCCCGAAACCCCTAACTGATCGTCCAAGAATACCTGCTCCATCCACCATCGCATGCGAAAGTTGCGCAGCGCGCCCAGTACCGCTCGCTTACTGCCGCGCTCCCCGAGTGCGGTCATTTCCCGGTCCATTTCGTCTGCCCGCACCTGCGCTGGCTCGTGCGTAGATATGCTCTTGATCTCGCCCACAAGAACAAACTAAGAACTTCGAATTGGCGGGATGCAAGCAATGACAGCGCGAATTCGGGTTCTGCGGACGTGGCCGGACATCGATCACCTCTTCCATGTCGAAGACGAAGCGGGTGAAAAAATCGCCGTCATCACACACGACAAGTATGCTCCCGACGGCTCGCCGCGATGGCACTGGGCGATGTCAAAGGGCAAACGCCGGTCGGTAGCCGAGTTCGGCCGTTGCCACGACATCGAGCAGGCAAAGCGGAAGATCCGCGTAATCTGCCGGGATGTCAGCTAAGGTGGCTCGGGACGCGGGCTTGAGTTGCGATCATTTCCGCTGGTTTCGCCTCTTCGGGGCGCTCTGGCCCTTCTTGCGACCAAGGCCCAGGCTCTTGGCCATTCGCGAGCGCGCTTCGGCGTAGTTCGGGGCGACCATCGGGTAGTCGGCGGGCAGGTCCCATTTGGCGCGGTATTCGTCGGGCGACATGTCGTAGGCCGAGCGCAGGTGCCGTTTCAGCGACTTGAACGGCTTGCCGTCCTCCAGGCTGTAGATGGCGTCGGGCGTCACGGATTTTCTGATCGGGACCGCCGGTACGGGCTTTTCGGCCGGCGGAGCTGCCGGCTCCTGACCGAGGCGGCCCAGCGCCGCGTGGGTCTGTTCGATGAGACCGGCAAGATCGGCCTGGGGAAGCCGGTTATGGCGAACGAAGGCCGCGACGACCATCGCAGACAATTCGAGCAATTCCGTTGAGTATTTGGACATTATGCTTCCGCCCCTAGAACAGACACCGTCTTTTCTAAGTGCGCGTTGCCACCCGAAGCAACGGCGATCACCATTTATACAGCTTCAAATCCAGGCAACTCACTCGCATTGCGCGAGGATAACTGCCGTATCGATCTGAACGCGCACTCTCACCGCTCCCGGAACGCCTTTGCGATCTGATCCCTGAGTGGTTTGACGATGTATTCGAGCGGGATCCGCACCGATACCGTACAGGAGTTTTCTGTTTGGCCGTTGCTGGCTTTAGGGCCGACTCGCCAGAGTTTAGCGCCTTGATAATAGCACCTCGGGGAGAACCGTATGGATCCCCGCCATTCGCAGACAGTGATGTTACACCCCGAACTGGAGTGCATCGGAGCCTCACCGTTCCTGCGACCAGGCGAGCTCGCTGGTTCCGATCTGGTTGAGCAATGCAAGGTGGTCGGACGGGCCAGCAGCCCCTTGGCCGACGGCCTTTTCGAGGAGCTCGATCAGCTGGTCGAGCGCTCGTGCGGCCACCTCGGCGGACAATGGTTGACCGTCGTAAGCATCGGCGAAGCGGCCGGCCAGATCGGCGAGCAGACGCAGGAGTGCAGCGTGCTCCGGCTCGACAGCGCGCAGGGCCAGGGCTCGATCCTGAAATTCGACATAGGTGCGAAGGCTGCCCTTCTGCTGCAGCAGCCAGTTCAAAAGCTCTTTCATCGTTCCTCTCTGCGGGGTGTCGATCGCGTCCTGCGCGGGCCGGCGATACGGCCCGAAATCACGCGCGCGAGGGGGTTGGCGGCCTGGCGCGCGCGGGTGCCGTCATGGCGTCGATGCGCAGCAATTCGTCGAGCTCGGCGCGCGTCAGCAACCCCTCCTCGAGCACGATCTCGGCAACCTTGCGCTTTTCGGCGAGCGCACGCTTGGCGACGCGCGAGGACGCTTCGTAGCCGAGCGCGGGGACCAAGGCTGTGACCAGCCCGATCGAATCCTCGACCAGGGCCAGACAGCGTTCGCGATCGGCCTCGATGCCGACGACACAGCGCGTCGCCAACGTCGTCACCGCCGCGGTGAGGTGGCGCAGCGACGAGAGCAGGCAATAGCCGATGGTCGGTTCGAAGGCGTTGAGCTGGAGCTGGCCGCCCTCGGCGCAGAGCGTCACCGTGAGGTCGTGACCGATGACCATGAACGCGACCTGGTTGACCACCTCGGGGATGACCGGATTGACCTTGCCCGGCATGATCGAGGACCCCGCCTGGACTGCCGGGAGGCGGATCTCGCTGAAGCCGGCGCGCGGCCCGCTCGACAGCAGCCGCAGGTCGTTGCAGATCTTCGAGAGCTTGACGGCGACGCGCTTGAGCACGCCGGAGAACAGCACGAAGGCGCCCATATCCGAGGTCGCCTCGATCAGGTTGGTGGCCGGCACGAGCGGCAGGCGCGCCGAGCGCGCGAGCTCTTCGATGGCGAGCGCCGCATAGCGCGCATCGGCGGTGATGCCAGTGCCGATTGCGGTCGCGCCGAGATTGACCTCGCGGAACAGCGCGGCAGCCTCGCGCAGGCGCGAGACATCCTCCTTGATCGTCGTGAAATAGGCGTCGAATTCCTGGCCGAGCGTCATCGGCACGGCATCCTGAAGCTGGGTGCGGCCGATCTTGAGCACGTCGGCGAATTCGACCGCCTTCGCCTTGAAGGCGAAGGCGAGTTCGTCGAGCGCCGCGATCAGGGGTTCGGTCGCGAAGATCACCGCGAGGCGCAATGCCGTCGGATAGGCGTCGTTGGTCGATTGCGCCATGTTGACGTCGTCATTGGGATGGAGCGCGGCATAGTCGCCCTTCGGCCGCCCCATCAGCTCCAGCGCGACATTGGCCACGACCTCGTTGGCGTTCATGTTGGTCGACGTGCCGGCGCCGCCCTGGACGGCGTCGACGACGAACTGGTCATGGAAGCGGTTCTCTCCGGCGATCAGATCGCAGGCGCGTTCGATCGCGTCAGCTTTCTCCGCCGGCAGATTGCCGAGGCGCCGGTTGGCGCGGGCCGCGGCCTGCTTGACCAGCACGAGCGAACGCACCAGTTCGGGAAAATGGCCGATCGGCACGCCGGTGATCGGAAAATTCTCGACCGCGCGCAAGGTATGGATGCCCCAATAGGCGTCCGCGGGTACATCGGCCTCGCCGAGCAGGTCATGCTCGCGGCGGATCGAAACCTCAGCCAGCGCAATGGTCTGCGTCTTGGCGACTTGCACTGTATCCGGGCGCGACGCATCGGGCGGCGGAGCAGTCGCAGCATCGTCGGCCATGTCGGATCCCTTTCGCCGTCCAGCCATCACAAGTCATTTCCTGCTTCAGGTCCGGACGACGAGGCTAGCGCGGCCGCCATGACGGGTCGACCAGGCGACGGGATCAGCCAGGAAGCGCTCGATCTCGGCACGATCCTCCGGCGCGAGGCGCTGGCTGGCCTCGGCGCGCAGCACGTCGCCCCATGTCGCCAGGGCGTGGAGCGTCAGACCGGCCTCCTGCAGCCGGGCGCCGGCGCCGGGGAAGACATCATGATAGAAGATCGTCACGACATGCTGGACATCGGCACCCGCCGCCCGCAGGCCACGGGCGAAATTGAGCTTGCTGCCGCCGTCGGTGGTCAGGTCGTCCATCAGCAACACGCGCAGGCCCTCGACCGGCCCGCCCTCGACCTGGGCATTGCGCCCGATGCCGAGCGGGCGCTTGCGGACATAGCGCAGCTTCAGGGCCAGCCGGTCGGCGAGCCAGGCGGCAAAGGGGATGCCGGCCGTCTCGGCACCGGCGATCGCGTCAAAGCTATCAGCCGGAAAGGCCGCGCCGGCATAGCGGGCGGCGAGGTCGGTCACCGCCTGGCGCAGTTGCGGATCGCCGAGCAGCAGGCGGACATCGACATAGACAGGGCTCGCCCAGCCGGCGGCCAGAATGAAGGGCTGCTGGCGGCTGACATGGATCGCGCCGGCCCTGAACAGGAGCTGCGCGACCTCCTGGCCTATCTCGGTCGCCGTCATCGTCTCACCTCTCTGTCGGCGGCCTCGCGTGGCACGATATCGAACAAGGTTGAAATGCTCACCGCACAGCCTCCCTGATGGCATCGCGCATCACCGCGACGCCGGCGAGGAAATCATCGATCGCCATCGCCTCATTGGGATTATGCGAACCGTGCTCGTTGCGCACGAAGATCATCGCACTGGGGATGCCGACATTGGCGAAGACCGCCGCATCATGGCCGGCGCCGCTCGGAATCTCCTCGTCGGGCAGGCCGAGATTGCGCGCGGCAGTTTTGAGCCTGGTGATCCAGCCCGCATCCATCACGGCGGGAGCGGATTCGAGCCGCCGATCGACACGGAACTCGACCCCCCTCTCCTCGCCGACCAAGCCGCACTCCGAGAGGAAGAGGTCGTAGAAGGCCTCCAGCGTCTCGCGGTCCTGGCTGCGCACCTCGAAGGAGAAGCGCACCAAACCGGGAATCCGCGCGATCGCGTGCTCCTGCGGATCGGTGCCGAGCACGCCCGCCGTTATGACGACGTCGCGGCCGCGCTCCAGCAGCGTACGCCAGTGCCGGTCGAGATGGGTGATCAATTCGGCAGTGGCGAAGACCGCATCGCGCCGCAGCCAGCGCGGCACCGCGCCGGAATGGCCGGCCTCGCCGAGGCATTCAACGGTGCGATGCCGGACATTGCCGCGGATGCCGGTGACGATGCCGACCGGCAGGTCGCGCGCCACCAGCACCGGGCCCTGCTCGATATGGAGTTCGATCCAGGCTGCAACATCAGCGGGATCAAGCAGCGGCTCAGCCCTCTCGACGCGGGCCATGTCGACGCCGACGGAGGCCATGCACTCCGCCAGGCTTTGCCCGCTGGCATGGTCGCGCACGGCAAGATCGGCCGCCGAGAGTTTCCCGAACAGGGCGCTGGAGCCCATATAGGCCTTGCCGAAGCGGGCGCTCTCCTCGCCGCGCAGCCCGTAGACCTTGATGGTCCGGCGCGGAACGAAGCCCTCGTCCTTGAAGCGGGCGATGATGGCAAGGCCGGCGATGACACCGGCCGCGCCGTCGAAATTGCCGCCCTGCGGCACGGAATCGAGATGCGAGCCGCAGGCGAGGAAGGGCAGCTCCGGCTCGCGGCCCTCCAGCGTGATAACGAGGTTGGCGCCGGCGTCGCGCTCTGTCGCGAGACCGAGCTCGCGCGCTTTCGCCTCGACGATGTCGAGCGCCAGCGACTCGCGCTCGCTATAGGCTTCGCGAGTGATGCCGACGCCGTCGCCCGTGGCCTCGCGCAGGGCGTCGAAGAGGATCACCGACAGGGCGCGGTCGCGCTCGTCACCGCTGAAGATGTTGCGCATCGCGGCAGGTTGCGCGGTCACGAGACCGGGTCCAGCCAGGCGAGATCGGGCTCGTCAGCCTCCTCGATCACGACGCCGCGGATCAGATCGGTGACACGCGGAATCTCGCGATGCAGGCAGAAGCTTCTGAGCCCGTCGATGATCGTCGTCATCGCCGCCGGCTGCAGGAAGGTCGCCGTGCCGACCTGCACCGCGCTGGCGCCAGCGAGCATGTACTCGATCGCGTCCTCGGCGGTGGAGATGCCGCCGCAACCGATCACCGGGATCTTCACTGCCTTGGCGCATTGGAAGACCTGGCGCAGCACGATCGGCTTGATCGCCGGTCCCGAGAGCCCGCCCATGATGTTGCCGAGGCAGGGCTTGAAGCTCTTCAGGTCGATCGCCATCGACAGGATGGTATTGGCGACCACGACCGCATCAGCGCCCGCGGCCTCGGCAGCGCGCGCCACCTCGGGCACGTCGCCGGTATTGGGCGTGAGCTTGACCCAGAGTGGCAGCTCGGTCGCAGCGCGCAGCAGGCGCGTCACCTTCTCGGTCGATTGCGCCCGCATCGCGAAGGCCTTGCCGTCCTCCTCGATGTTCGGGCAGGAGATGTTGGCCTCGATCGCGGCGACGCCGGGGATCGAGAGCTCCGCCGCAAGGCTGGCGAAGCCTTCCGCCGTCGGCGCCGAGATCGAGACGACCAGCGGCGTGTCGTAGGCCGCGTAATGCGGCATGATCGTCTCGATGAAATAAGGCACGCCCTTCGATGGGATGCCGATGGCGTTGATCAACCCGCCCGGCCGCTCGACTACGCGCGGCAGCGGATTTCCGGCGCGCAGTTCACGGGTGATCGTCTTGGTGACGAAGGCACCGAGCCGGTTGAAGTCCATCACCTTCTCCAGCCCCTCGGCGAAGGTGCCGGACGCCGGCATGACCGGATTGCGCAGGTTAAGCCCGCCGATCGCGACTGAGAGGTCGACATTGGGAGTTATGCTCATGGCAGCGCCTCCATCAGGTCGAAGACCGGGCCGTCCCAGCAGACGCGCCGGTTGACGATCTCGCCATTGACGTTGAAGTCGCGCACGCAGCAGTAGCAAAGGCCGATTCCGCAGGCCATTTGCTGCTCCATCGCGACCTGCCCGGGCAGCCCGAACTCGCGCGCCAGGCGCTGCTGCACCCGCATCAGCCGGCTCGAGCCGCAGGTGAAGAAGGCATCGCAGCGGCCGTCGGCGACAAGGCGGCGCAGGATGCGCTCGACATTGGCAGGCCCGCTGGTCTGCTCGGCATCGGTGACGGCGATGACGTCGGCACCATGGCGATGGAAGAGGTCGACGGAGACGAGGAGGTCGGGCCGCCTTGCGCTGAAGACCGCGGTCACCTGCGTGCCATTGGCCTTCGCCGCCCTGGCGAGCGGGGCGAGCGTCGCCAGCCCCGCCCCGCGTCCGACCGCGACGATGTGGCGCCAGCCCGGATCCAGCGTGAAGCCGACGCCGAGCGGCCCCATGATGTCGAGCCGATCGCCCGGCTTCAGCGTATCGAGCCCGCGCGTGCCGGCGCCCGTCACCTTGTAGAGGAACTCGATCTGACGCTTGTCGGGGTCGGCGCCGTAAAGGCTCATCGGCCGGCGCAGGAAGGGCTGCTCGCCCGCCGGCTGCGGGCAGAGCAGCTGGAAGAACTGTCCCGGCTGCGCTTGCGCGGCCTCTTTACTGCAGTCCACCACGAGGTGCCGGTACTCGGCATTCACAGCCTCGTTCTGCACGACCTCGGCGAGCTCGGCGACGATGCTCGCCTTCCATGGTGCGCCCGAGCAGGCGCTGCCTGCTGCGGTCGCGATGGGCCGCGCGGCCATGTGAGACTGATCGAGCTGGATCGACATGACGATGCCCTTGCCGTCAGGCAAGCTCGGCGCCGCGTCGCTCCGGAATCAGGAACCACATGGCGAGGATGTCGAGCAGATAGAGCGTCGCCAGCAGCGCGATCGCCAGCTCGAAGCTGTAGGCTGCCGCGATCGTCCCGACGACGAGCGGTCCGAAGCCGCCGACGCCGCGCCCGATATTGAACAGCACGTTCTGCGCCGTCGCGCGCGCCGTCGTCGGGAAGAGCTCGCTGATCAGCGCGCCATAGCCGCCGAGCATGCCGTTGACGAAGAAGCCCATGACTGCGCCGGCGACCAGGAGCTGGAACGGATCGGTCAGCCGCGAATAGACGATGACCATCACGGCGGCGCCGAGCATGTAGCCGAAGAAGGCCGGGCGGCGCCCGATGCGATCGGCGATATGGCCGAAGGCGTAGATGCCGACCGCCATGCCGGCGATGGTGACCGAGGTCCAGACGGCAGACTGTGTCAGGGCGAAGCCGAAGCGGGTCGCCAGATAATTCGGCAACCAGATCATCACGCCGTAATAGCCGAAGTTCTGGACCGAGCAGAGCACGACCATGCCGAGGCTCAGCTTGGTGGTGTCCCAGTCCTTGACCAGCAGGCGCAGCGCCGACTCCTTCGGCCGATCCTTGGAACGGGCGACGAAGACCTCGGGCTCGTGCAGCGAGTGGCGAATGAAGTAGGCCGCGACAGCCGGCAGGATGCCGATGGCGAACATGCCGCGCCAGCCGATCGTCGGCAGCAGGATGGGGGTGGCGATCGCTGCCGCCAGCACCCCGACCTGCCAGCCGAGGCCGACATAGGACGACGCCCGCGCCCGCTTCGAGGCCGGCCAGGCCTCGGCGACCAGGGCCATGCCGATGCCGAATTCACCGCCGAGGCCAAGGCCGGCGATGGTGCGGTAGATCAGCAGGTCCCAATAGCCCTGCGCCAGCGCGCACATGCCGGTGAAGACAGCGAAGAGGACGATGGTCCAGGTCAGGACGCGGACGCGGCCGATGCGGTCCGAGAGCATGCCGAAGCCAATGCCGCCAAGCACCGCGCCGATCAGCGTGGCGGTGACGAGCGAGGCGGCCTGGCCCTGGGTGAGCTGCAGATCGGCCGAGATCGTCCGCAGCATGAAACCGAGGATCAGCAGGTCGAAGCCGTCCATGGCATAGCCGATGGCAGCGCCCCACAGGGCCTTGCGGGCCTTGCTGTCGACTTCGGTCGGAGAGGAGATGGCGATGGAGCCGCTCATGGCTGCCTGACTGTCACTCACGGTGAATTCCCCCGTTTTGCTTTTTTCGTTGCGTGCTGAAACGCAAATAGATCGGCGCGCGCCTTCCGCGCGCCGCTTCCGGCCCGTTCAAAATCACTGGAGTTTGGGCGTTCGCCCGTCGTTCTCAGGACGCCTGGATGCGTCTCTTGGCGGCCGAAGGATCAATCTCGGCCGCGGATAATCCCGTCTGCGCCGGGCAGGCCCAACGCCGTTTCTCAGTCACCTATCTCACGATGTAATCTCAATTGCAATACTAATCTCAATTTTGCGACACTCCCGGCGCACTCGGGCGCCGCCGCTGCATCCGGGCATCGGGCAGATATCAGACCAGGTTCGATGACGGCCTTCGGATTGCAGGCCGTGCTATCCCCGAGCGCTCGATCGCGGCCCGCAGCACCGCTCCGGCCTCGCTGCCCTTCAAAGCGCGGCGCCAAAGATCGTTGGCGATCTCCTCGTAGAGACGCACCGGTTCCTCATCCGCGGTCAGCATCGCGATGCCCGACCGGATGTTCGGCAACTCGCCGCCCAGGCGAAACGGGCTCAGTCCAAGCAGCGTCTTTTCCGAGGTGCGGAACAGCTGGAACGTGATGTTCGGCAGCGTCTCCTCGATCAGGCCGATCTGGACCCCCATCGGCTCGCTCTCGATCAGGCCTATCAGGTGCTCGATCTCGGTTCGTGCGGCCAGCCGCCGCCGGGTCAGCTCGCTATCGGGCAGGTTGAACCGGCCGACGACACCGAGCTTGAGCCAGCGTTCGATCTCGAGGACGTTGACGAAATTGACGACACTCAGCCGGCGCCGTTTGCGCGCCCGCTTGCGATCATCGAGGATCGCGATGATCGCGTCGATTTCCCCGATCGCCTGCTCGCGCTCGGTTATGTGAGACGGAAGCGCTTCGATGAGGGTTTGCCGCAAATAGCCGGAGTAGTCGTCCGAGGTCAGCAGATAGGACAGCGGCGGGAAGTGGGCGATGACCTGGTCTGCCTGCTCCTCGATCTGCCGCATCCGCTCGAAATAGCTGATCGGGCTGGAATAATATTCAACGCCGGCCCCGAGCAGCGAGGCGACGGTCGTCTCCAGCAACACCGCCAGCCGTTCCAGGGTTTCGATCTTGACGACGCCGCCGCCTTCGATCCGATAGACCGCCGCCCGCGAGATTCCGAGCCGCTCGGCAACGTCTTCGGCCAAAAGCCCCCGCCCCAGGCGGTAGGCCTTCAGGCGCTCACCGATTTCGTCGAACCGGATCATCAAACCTGCCTGGGGATCTGCCGAATCTCACAATGCCATATCAGATACAGCGCTTTCCGGTCCGGCGCGAACGCCGCTTGACCAGGATGCAGGCGATCAAAGAAAAGGGCCCGCGTCGTCCGCGAGCCCCTTCCGAAGTCGACAATGATCCTTCGGCGCAGCCTGTGAAGCCGCCCCGGCTACGGCTGGGATCAGTAGGCCGCCCAGGCGCCGTTCTTCACCGTGCGCAGTTCGAGTTCGACCGGCAGCTTGGTCTGGCCGTTCTCGTCGAAGCTGGTGTGCCCCAGTGCGCCGTCATGCTGGGTCTCACGGATGGCCTTGGCGATCGCGACCTTGTCCTTGGTGCCGGCCTTCTTGATCGCGGCGATCAGGATGTTCGCCGTGTCGTAGGCGTTCTTGGTGTAGGTCGTCGACGGCTCGGCGAACTTGGCGGCCGCATAGTCGTCCCTGAGCTTCGCGACCTGCGGATTGTCTTTCTCCTTGGCGATGCCGACGACCGTGCCTTCGGCGGCAGCGGCGGCGATCTTGATGAAGGCCGGATCGTGGAAACCGTCGACGCCGATCATCGGCTGCTTCATGCCGAGCTCGACCATCTGCTGGCGCACCAGCCCGGCTTCGGTCACGACGCCGCCGAAATAGATCGCATCGGGGGACGCGGCTTTGATCTTCGTCAGCAGCGCACGGAAATCGGTCGTGCCGACGGGAGCGGCCTCGGTGGCGATGATGCTGCCGCCGGCGGTCTTGTAGAACTTCTCGAAGTTCTGGGTATTGGCCGCGCCGTAATCGCTCGTATCGGAGACGATCGCGATCTTCTTGCCGACCTTCTCCGCCGCCCATTTGGCCAGCGGCTCGTTGGTGTTCACCAGCGTCGTCGCGACGCGCGAGACCATCGGGTTGTTGCGCTCGGTGATCTTCGGCGAGATCGCACCCCAGACGATGAAGGGCACGCCCGCACGCTGGAACACCGGGATCGTCGCCAGCGCGACGCCGCTGTTCCAGTGGCCGGCCGCGGCGACGACCTGCAGATCGTTGGTGAGCTTGATCGCGGCCGCGACGCCGGTCTGCGGGTTGGCGGCGTCATCGAGGATGACCGGCTCGATCTTGAAGGGCAGGCCGGAGGCGTTGGCCTGATCGATCGCAAGCTGGAAGCCGTTGCGGGCCGACAGGCCCTGCTGTGCGTTGCCGCCGCTCAGCGGGCCGATGAAGCCCAGCTTGATGGTTTCTTGCGCCATGGCGGTGGTCGACGCTAAGGCGAGCGCCGTCCCGACGATGGCCGCGCGGATGAACGCGCCCAGGGACTTGTCTCCGGTATTCGGGTTGAAAGGCATGATCCCCTCCTCAAGGAATTGGATGTGTCCGGCACCGTGAGCGTCACCGACGACATCGTGGCTCGACCATCTGCCCTTCAGGAAACCCGAAGCAAATCGGATATTTTGCGCCCAAAGCTTCGGTTTTGCCGAAGCAGGCCGGCTGGAGCCCCACAGGCCGGCAAATGACGGGCGAGCCTGACTTGCCTCAAGACAAGCAAAGCAGGGATTCCGAAATTGCGACTCTTGCCGGCTTCGGTTCTGGTGCACAGCGAAAACCAATTGCGGCACGTCTCGGCTGGGGCGGCGCAAACACGAGGGGACGTGAATGACAGAGCAACTGGTTCAGCAGCTCCTGAACTGGATCACGCTCGGCTCGATCTATGCACTGGTCGCGGTCGGATTCAGCCTGCTTTTCGGCGTCCTCAACATCATCCATTTCTCGCATGGCGACGTGTCGTTGCTGGCGCCGTTCCTGGCGCTCGCGGCCGTACAGACGGTGAGCGCATCCCTCGGCGGCTCGCCTGCGGTAGGCGCCATCGTGCTTTCGGTACTGCTGGCCGTCATCGTCACCGGCCTGCTCGGCGTGGTGCTCTATTATCTCGTGATCAAGCGCTTCCAGAATGCGCCCGCGATGATGGCGCTGGTCGCCACCGTCGCGCTCGGCATCGTCCTGCGCGAGCTGATCCGCCATCTCTACCCGCAGGGGTCGAACCCCCATGCCGTACCCAGGCTCGTGCCCGGCAGCATCGAGATCCTCGGCGTCACCATCCCGGCCTTCAACCTCGTCGCGATCCTGGTCTCGGTTCTCTCGGTCGGCCTGCTGTTCTACATGCTCGAGCGGACGCGGCTGGGCCTGCACATCAAGGCCGTATCGCAGGACAGGGATGCGGCGCGCCTGATCTCGATCTCGCCGGCGCGGATCTTCCAGATCACCTTCTTCATCGCCTCGGCCATCGGCGCGATTGGCGGCCTGTTCTTCGCCGGGTATGCCGGCATCGTCCGCTTCGACTTCAGCGTCGACGTCGGCCTGATCGGCTTTTCGGCCGCGGTGGTTGGCGGGCTGGGCTCCATGCCCGGCGCGATCATCGGCAGCCTGCTCATCGCGGGTCTCGACACGCTGGTGCAGGCCACCGTCCCGAACGGCGCCTCCTATCGGCTGGTCTTCGTGTTCCTGCTCGTCATCTGCGTCCTCGTCTTCCGGCCGGCCGGCCTGCTCGGCCGCACAATCGTGGAAAAGGTCTGAGCCGATGTCCGTGTCCGTGACAGCGACGCGCGGAACCTCCGGCGCCGCCACCGCTCTCTCCATCGTTGCGCTCACCGAGATCGGCAGCGCCGCCTTCCTCAGGCAGTTCCTGCTAGCCGAGGACTGGCGCGTGGTTGTCGGGCTGCTCGGCTTCTTCGCCATCGTGCTGGTCGGGCTGCAACGTCTGCCCACCGTCGAGGCCCGGATCGAAAGCTCCTTCTCGGCCCAGAGCCGCTTTGCGACGCTGCTGGGCATAGCGATCGTGCTGCTGTTCCCCTTCCTGCTGGAGAAGAGCACCTATGCGCTTCACCTGCTGATCATCGCGCAGCTCTATGCCGTGCTGGCGCTGGCGCTGAACTTCCAGCTCGGCAGCGCCAACATTCCGAACTTCGCGACCGGCGCCTCCTACGGCATCGGCGCCTACGCCTCGGCGCTATTGGCCCTGAACTGGGATGTCAGCTTCTGGCTGGCGCTGCCGGCGGCCGCGGTGGTCGCGACGATCTTCGGCTTCGTGCTCGGCGTGCCCTCGATGCGCACGCGCGACAGCTATCTGGCGCTGGTCACCATCGCCTTCGGCGTCGTCGTCCACCAGCTCCTCAACAATCTCGAGTTCACCGGCGGCCCGAACGGGCTGGTCGGCATTCCGGCGCCCGAGCTGTTCGGGCATTCCTTCGCCTCGCCGCTCGTCATCTTCGGTCATTCGCTGCCGTCGCAGGCGAATTTCTATTATCTCTCGGCCGCGCTCGTCGGGGTCTCGATCCTCTTTGCCGCCAGGCTGCATCATTCGCGGATCGGGCTCGCCTGGAATGCGCTGCGGGCGGACGAGCTGGCGGCGCGCTGCCAGGGTATCAACGCGACCTGGTACAAGGTCCTCGCCTTCGTGGTCGACGCCTTCCTCGCGGGCTTCGCCGGCACGATCTACGCCTTCTATGTCGGCTTCATCTCGCCCGACAACTTCACCTTCCTCGTCTCGGTGACGATCATGACGATGGTCATCGCCGGCGGCATGGACAACACGCTCGGCGTCATCGTCGGCGCCTTCCTGCTGACGATGCTGCCGGAGAAGCTCCGTGCCTTTTCCGACTACCGCATCCTGTTCTTCGGCGTGACCGTGATCGCCTTCCTCATGATCCGCCCGCAGGGCATCTTCCCGCAGCGGCTGCGGCGCTACGGAGGCTGAGCTTATGTCCGCTCCCGTCATCCTCGAAGGCTCCGGCCTGACGATGCGCTTCGGCGGCCTCGTCGCCATGGCCGAGGTCGACTTCACCCTGCGCAAGGGCGAGATCCTCGGCATCATCGGCCCCAACGGCGCCGGCAAGTCGACGCTGCTCAACATCATCACCGGCATCTATGTCCCCTCCTCCGGCGAGGTGCGCCTGTCGGGCGAACGGCTCAATGGCCAGCCGGCGCACCGCATCGTCGGCAAGGGCATTGCCCGCACCTTCCAGTCGAGCCGGCTGTTCGGCGACCTGTCGGTGCTCGACAACGTCATCATCGGCCGGCACACCCATATGAAGACCGGGATATTCGACGCGATCCTGCGGCGCTCCAAGGCCGAAGCGGAGCTCGCCGAGGCGGCCGCCATCGCCGAACGGCTGCTCAAGGCCGTCTCGCGCGGGCTCTACGAGCAGCGCCACCGCCCTGCCGCCGAACTGCCGCAGGCCGACCGCCGGCGCCTCGAAATCGCCCGCGCGCTGGCGAGCGAGCCCAAGGTGCTGCTGCTCGACGAGCCGTCCTCCGGCATGGACGATGCCGATACCGATGCGCTGATGGACGATATCCGCGCGCTCTGCGCCGAGCGGCCGGAGCTCGCGATGATGATCATCGAGCATGACATGCGCCTCGTCGCCTCGCTGCCGCACCGCGTGCTGGTGCTCGACTACGGCCAGAAGCTGGCCGAGGGCTCCTATGAGGAGGTGCGTCTCATTCCGCGGGTGCAGGAAGCCTATCTCGGCAGAAAGGCGACGCAGAATGCTCAAGCTTGACAAGGTCGACACCAATTACGGCGTCGTCGCCATGCTGCGCGACGTCTCCTTCCACGTCGGCGAGGGCGAGCTGGTCTGCATCCTCGGCCCCAACGGCGCCGGCAAGACCACGACCTTCCGCGCGATATCGGCGCTCCTTCCCCTCGCAAAGGGGCGCATCGAGATCATGGGCCGGGAGCTTTCGAGCCTGCGCACCGAGGCGCTGAGCGGCTTAGGCATCGGCTTCGTGCCGGAAGGGCGGCGCCTCTTCGCCGACATCACGGTCCGCGACAATATCCGCCTCGGCTACGAGGCACAGGGCCTGAAGGCGGATTTCGCCGACCGGCTGGACGAGATGCTGACGCTCTTCCCCCGCGTGCGTGATCGCATCGGCCAGCGCGCCGGCACGCTCTCCGGCGGCGAGCAGGCGATGGTGGCGCTGGCGCGCGCGCTCGTCGGCAAGCCGAAGCTGGTCATCATGGACGAGCCGTCGCTCGGCCTCTCGCCCAAGCTGATCGACGAGTACTTCGACACGGTCGCCGAGGTGAACCGCCGCGGCACGACGGTCGTCCTGATCGAGCAGAACGCCGAGACGGCGCTGTCGATCGCCAATCGCGGCATCATGCTGGTGAAGGGCCGCGTCGTCGCCTCCGGCACTGCAGCAGAGCTTCTGGGCAGCGACGCCGTTCGCCATCTCTACCTCTGATCCTCGCTGCAATGCAGGCGAAGCTGTCGACATGAACACGCTGACGATCCTCGAAAAGCTGGTGTCCTTCTCGACCGTCAGCAGGGACCCCAACCGCCCGCTGATCGATTTCGTGCGCGCCTTTCTCGCCGGGCACGGCATCGAAAGCGAACTGGTCGAGGCAGAAGGCAGGCGCAAGGCCAATCTCTTCGCGACCATCGGCCCGCGCGACCGGCCGGGCATCATGCTGTCCGGCCACACCGACGTGGTGCCGGTGGAAGGCCAGCCCTGGAGCTCCGACCCGTTCCAGCTCAGGGTCGCCGACGACCGCGCCTTCGGGCGTGGCACGGCGGACATGAAGGGCTTCGTCGCCTCGGCACTGGCGCTGGCCGCCCGCGCCGCATCGCGCAACCTCGAAACGCCGCTGCACCTCGCCCTGAGCCATGACGAAGAGATCGGCTGCGTCGGCGTCCGCTCGCTGATCGACCGCCTTGCCACCCGGGGCTTCGCTGCCAGGCTCGCGGTCATCGGCGAGCCGACGGGAATGCGCATCGCGACCGGGCACAAGGGCAAGCTCGCGGCAAGAGCCACCTGCTGCGGTGTTTCCGGCCATTCCGCACTGGCCCCGAAAGCGCTCAACGCCATCCACCTGGCCTGCGACTTCGTCGGAGCCTTGCGGCGGCGGCAGGATGAGTTGGCAGAGAGCGGCGCGCGCGACGACGACTACGACATTCCCTACACGACGATCCATGCCGGCGTGATCACCGGCGGCACGGCACTGAACATCGTGCCTTCGCTCTGCAGCGTCGATTTCGAGATCCGCAACATTGCCGCCGACGATCCGGCCGCGATCCTCGATGGCCTGATGGACGACGCGGCTGCGCTGGCCGCGGCTCAGCGGGCGGCCCATCCCGAGGCCGCGATCCGGATCGAGCGCCTGAACGATTATCCGGGCCTTGCGACGCCAGCGGAGTCGGAGGCCGTCCGCTTCGTCGCCGCGCTGCTCGACGACGGGGCGACGCACAAGGTCGCCTTCGGAACGGAGGGCGGCTTATTCTCCAGTCGCCTTGGCGTGCCAGCGCTCGTCTGCGGCCCGGGCTCGATGGATCAGGGGCACAAACCCGACGAGTTCATCACGCTCGACCAGCTCGCCGCCTGCGACCGGTTCATGGAGCGGCTGCTCGACAGGATCGCGGCCTGAGGCACAAAACTGCCTGGCTCGGGCAGATGAGCGCGCTTTGCGGCGCGGGCTCCGCGTGCTTAATGCTGCCGCATGCGCTTTTCCCTACGTCAGCTGGAATATTTCATCGCGGCCGGCGAAACGGGCAGCATCACCCTCGCCTCCGAACGGATCCACATTTCCCAACCCTCGATCTCGACGGCGATTTCGCATCTCGAACGCGAGCTGAAGGCCCAGCTCTTCATTCGTCACCATGCCCAGGGGCTGTCGCTGACACCGGTCGGCCGGGCACTCCTCGCCGAGGCCAAGCGCGTCGTCGCGCAGGCCGAGAGCCTCTACACCGTCGCGGACGAGACCAGCGGCCTGGTCCGCGGCACGCTCTCCCTGGGCTGCATGGTGACGCTGGCCCCGATGCTGGTCCCGGAATTGTCGCAGGGCTTCGTCTCCGCCTTTCCCGACACGAAGATCCTGCATATCGAGGGCCATCAGGAGGATTTGCTCAGGGGGCTGCGACGGTCCGAGATCGATCTGGCCCTGACCTATGATCTGCAAATTCCGGAGGACATCGAGTTCTCGCAGCTCGTCAGCCTGCCGCCCTATATCGTCGTCGCCGAGACGCATCCGCTCGCACGCGAGAGCGCCGTGACGCTGGACGAGCTTGCCGATCAGCCGCTGGTGCTGCTCGACCTGCCGTTGAGCCGGGAGTATTTCGTCGCCCTGTTCATGTCCGCCGGCATCACGCCGACGATCGCAGCCCGATCAGCCTATCCCGACGTCGTCCGGGCGATGGTCGCCAACGGCGCCGGCTACGCCCTGTTCAATGTCCGTCCGCGCTCCGACCAGGCACTCGATGGCCGCAAGCTGGTCTCGATCCGGCTGGCGGGGCAGCATCGCCCGATGACGATCGGGGTCGCGACCCTACGTACCCTGGCCAAGTCCAGGCTGATCGCGGCGTTCCAGGCGCACTGCCAGGCACGGATATCGCGCTCCTACATCCCGGGAATGGTCGCCCCCGCCATGACCGAACGCACGAGGATCGAACCGTAGATGGCTGCCCGCCCCTGAGGGCTGCATCGGCCATCGCGGGCCCGCTCGTTCATTCGTCTCCGGGAACGCCGTAGGACGGTGCCGCGCGCGGATCGAGCGCGCGCTGGATATAGGCGTCGAGCTGCGGCTTGTAGACCTCCCAGGCCATCGCGATCGCCTCGATCGGGCAATCTTCCGTCCAGTCGCAGCGCAGGTCGGCGACTGGCCAGCTGACCTTGTCGACGATCTTGAGCCCTGCCGAACGAACCGGCCCCGCCTCGCCGCCGGCAGCAAGGCCGGCGCGCATGGCGGCGATCAGCCGGTCGCCCAGATGGCCGGAGCTTGCAAGGAACCCGTCGACGATCGCCTGGGGCACGCCGTCATTGGCGAGGAGATTGCCGCCCGACGCGACGTTCTCGGCCTCAGCCGATGTCCAGATGCCGAGCGAGTTCGGCCCGGAATGGATCGCCGTCATCCCGTTCCGGTCGACCGCCAGCACCTGCCGGTATTCGATGAACCGGCCGCGCTTCTGGACCTCGGCGATCGCTTCTGCCGCGCTCCGGCCTTCTTCCATCAGGTCGAGCGTCAACGGACCCAGGGTCGGGTCCGTGACGTTCTGCGACGCGACTGCACCGACGCCCGCGCGGGCATACGAGCACCGCGCCGCGACCGCAGGCGAGGAGGACGAGATCGCGATACCGAACATGCCGGTCCGGGCGCAGCGGGCGACAAGGGAGAAGGTCATCGGGTCAATCCGGAATGACGGCCGTGCCGTCGATCTCGACCAGCCATTCCGGCCGGGCCAGCGCCTGCACCACGAGCCCGGTCGAGACCGGGTGCACGCCTTTGAGGTATTCGCCCATGGTGCGGTAGACGGCCTCGCGGTGGCGGACGTCCGTCAGGTAGACGACGACCTTGACCAGATGCGCCATCTCGCCGCCGGCTTCCTCGATCAGCTGCTTGATGTTCTGCATGACCTTGTGGGTCTGCTCGACCGGGTCGTGGCTGTCGAGGTTGACGGCATCGTCGAGGTTCTGCGGGCACTGGCCGCGCAGCCAGACGATCCGGCCGCCCCGGGTCACGACGGCCTGAGCCAGGTCGTTGTCGAGCTTCTGCTCCGGATAGGTGTCCTTGGTGTTGAACTTGCGGATGCGGGTATGCGCCATCTCGGCCTCCTTGGTCAGACCATGCTCGACGCGAACGGCCCCGGGGGCCGCGCGCCGAACTCGAGTTCTTGTTCGACAGTCATGCGCTCTGGAGTTCGCGCCGCATGGCATCGTGATAGGCTGCGTAACTGCGCTGGATCGTGATCTGGTCGGCCAGATATCTGGCGTCGTGCCAGACGCCCCAGATGAAGGTCGAACCGCGCCGCGACTGCCAGGGCAGGCCCAGGAAGTAGATGCCGGGCTCGGACGAGACGCCGCGCTGGTGCTGTGGGCGGCCGTTGGCGTCGAAGGCGTCGACCTTCATCCAGCTGTAGTCGGCGGTGAAACCCGTCGCCCAGATGATCGTGCCGATCCCGGCCTGCACCAGATCGAGCGAGGCGATGGGATTGGCCACGCAATCGGAATCCGCGACGATGGCGCGCGCCTCCGGTTCTTCCGGCAGGTCGAGGCCGTTGCGGGCGACGTAGGCATCGGCCTCATCCAGCAAGGCGTGAAGATTCGCGTCGCCGCGCCGGAGATTCTCGACGAGGTCGGGGGCAAAGCTGACCACGCCGTTCTCGCAAGCCTGCGTCCGCCCGACGAGGAGCAGTCCCCGTGCTGCCAGGCGCCGGAAATCGATCGTGTGGCCGCCATTCGCCCCGCTGACCGCGATCGTGACATGCTCCGTGCCCGGCTCCCGCGCAGCAGCGTCCCACTTGCCGAGGACACCCAGCCACCAGCAGAAGTCGCGGCCACGATAGGCCCGCGGCGGACGATCATGCGGGCCGACGGACAGGTAGACGCGCCGCCCTGAGTCCAGCAATTCTTCGGCGATCTGCGTCCCCGACGAGCCCGATCCGACCACCAGCACGGCGCCCTCGGGCAGCTGGCCGGGATTGCGGTACGCGGTGGAATGCATCTGCAGCACGCCGGTTTCCGCCGGAACCACCGCCGGAACGATCGGGCACTGGAACGGGCCGGTCGCGACCACGATCCGGTTGGCCTCCATCGGGCCTGCCGATGTCTCGACGCGGAACCCCGGCCGGCCGGCAAGCCGCTCGACATGCCGGACTTCGACGCCGCAGCGGATCGGTGCCGCGATCTTCTTGGCATAGGCGACGAAATAGTCGGCAACCGTTTCCTTCGGCGGAAAGTCGTTGGGGCCAACCTCACCATCCACATCGGAAAATTCGAGGCCGGGAAAGCGGTCATGCCAGGCCGGCCCGTTCGCGGCCAGCGAGTCCCAGCGCTCGGAGCGCCAGCGTTCGGCGATGCGGCTTCTCTCGAGGACGACATGAGGCACGCCGGCCCGGCCGAGATGCTCGCTCATCGCGACCCCCGCCTGGCCGCCGCCGACGACGAGCGTGTCGATCTGCTCAACTGACATTGTTCGCCTCTTGCCGAATCCGGCGGAATTCCTCTGCGGGAAATCCCGACCCCGGCTTTGGTCTACCGGCGGCGTCAGCACTGTAAAAATACGAATTCTTGCTGTGGTGATTTGGATTTTCCTAAACCCGGCAGATGCGGCGGGCCAACTGCAGCCGCGATGCGGCGGCAGGCGCTGCGCCTCGTCATTCTCCCGCAGGCGCTGAAGGCCGTCATCCCGGCGCAGGTCAACACCTTCATCATGATCTTCAAGGACACCAGCCTGGTGCTCGTGATCGGCGTCTTCGACCTCTTGGGCACCTTCAAGGCGAGCCTGTCCGACCCGGCCTGGCTCGGCTTCTCGACGGAGGCCTATGTCGCCGGCGCCGTATTCTACTTCGCAGTCTGCTTCGGCATGTCGCTCTACAGCAGGCATCTCGAAACCGCCCTGTCGCGGGAGCATCGAAAATAGAGGGCGCTACGCCGCGAAGGCCAAGATCGATGGCGGCGGTCCTGACTTAGGTCATCGCCTCTTCGGCGAACCTCTGCCCTTCACCGAACTCGCGGCCTGGAATCGAGGCGAGCAGCGCCTTTGTATAGGGGTGCTGCGGCTGGCCGAAGACCGTGCCGATCGGGCCGCTCTCCACCACCTCGCCGCTCTTCATCACTGCCACCAGGTCACAGACCTGCGCCGCGACGCGCAGGTCATGGGTGATGAAGACGATCGACAGGCCGAGGCGCTGGCGCAGCTCCGCCAGCAGCTTCAGCACCTGCGCCTGCACGGACACATCGAGCGCCGAGACCGGCTCGTCGGCGACCAGCACCTCCGGCTCCAGCGCCAGCGCCCGGGCAAGCCCGATGCGCTGGCGCTGGCCGCCCGAAAACTCGTGCGGATAGCGTTCGGTCGATGCCGGATCGAGCCCGACCAGCCCGAACAGCTCCTTGGCACGGACCATGGCCTGAGGCCGCGCCATGCCATGAACGATCAGCCCCTGCGCCACCGCCTCGCCGGCCTTGCGGCGCGGATTCAGCGAGGCGAACGGGTCCTGGAACACCATCTGGATATCGCGCGTCGCCGAACGCATCTCCTCGCGGCTCAGGCTGGCGAGATCGATGCCGTTGAGGCGGATCTCGCCGCTCTCGGGATCGATCAGCCGCACCAGGCAGCGCGCCAGGGTCGACTTGCCCGAGCCGGATTCTCCGACGATGCCGAGCGTGGCGCCCTTGGGCAGCACCAGCGAGACATCCTTGACCGCGTGGGTGACGCGCTGGCCACGCCCGAGGAAACCGCCGGTGCGATAGGTCTTCGAGACATGGCCGATCGTCATGATCGATTCGCCGGAGAGCACCCGCGGCGGCGGCGCCTTGAGCGGCGGCACCGCGGCAATCAGCTGCCTGGTATAGGCGTGCTGCGGGTTGCCGAGCACGGCCTGCGTCGCCCCTTGCTCGACGACATGGCCCTTGCTCATCACCGCGACCCGGTCGGCGATCTCTGCGACCACGCCGAAATCATGGGTGATGAACAGAACGGCCGTGCCCTTGCGGCGCTGCAGGTCGCGGATGAGCTTCAGGATCTGCGCCTGCGTGGTCACATCGAGCGCCGTCGTCGGCTCGTCGGCGATCAGCACCTTCGGATCGAGCGCCAGCGCCATCGCGATCATGGCACGCTGGCGCTGGCCGCCCGAGAGCTCGTGCGGATAGGCCTTGAAGGCGAGCGTGGGATCAGGAATGCGCACCTCGTCGAGCAGCGCGAGCGTGCGGGCCTTGATTTCGGCCGCCGACAGCTCCGTGTGCAACTCGAACATCTCGCCGATCTGGTCGCCGATGCTGCGCAGCGGGTTGAGCGCCGTCATCGGCTCCTGGAAGATCATGGCGATGCCGGCGCCACGCACCTTGCGCATCTCGGCTTCGCTGAGCCCACAGAGATCGCGCCCCTCGAACAGGATGCGGCCGCCATCGATCGTGACGCCGCCCGGAAGGAGCCGCATGATCGCGTTGGCCGTCATCGATTTGCCGGAGCCGGACTCGCCGACGACGCAGAGGATCTCGTTCGCCGCCAGCGCGAGCGAGACCTTTGCCATCGCATGCGAGCGATCGCCGCCGGCCGGCAGCTTCACGCTGACATTGTCAAGGACAAGGATCGGGCTCATCGGCTCTTCAGCCTCGGATTGAGGGCGTCGTTGAGCCCCTGCCCGACCAGCGAAACGGCGAGCACGGTGACCAGGATGGCAATGCCGGGAATGGCCGAAACATACCATTGCACGCGCAGCACGTCACGGCCGGCGCCGATCAGATTGCCCCAGGAGGCGACGTTCGGGTCGGAGAGCTTGAGGAAGGCGAGCGCGCTTTCGAGCAGGATCGCGATCGCCATCACGACGCTGGCATAGACGATCACCGGCGGCAGCGCGTTCGGCAGGATCTCGCCGAAGATCAGCCTGGCGTCCTTGAGGCCGAGCGTTCGGCCCGCCTGCACGAATTCGCGATTGCGTAGCGACAGGAATTCGGCCCGCGTCAGCCGGGCCGAAGCCGGCCATGAGACGATGCCGATCGCGACCGTCACGGTGGTGATGGTCGAGCCGAAGACCGCGACCAGCACCAAGAGCAGGAGGAAGTTCGGCAGGGTCTGGAACGCCTCGGTGACGCGCATCAGCGCGGTATCGACGTAAGCGCCGTAATAGCCGGCGAAGGCGCCGATCGTGATGCCGATCATGACCGAGATCACCGTCGCCACGCCGCCGATCAGCAGCGAGATACGGGCGCCGTGGAAGATCTGGGCGGCGATGTCGCGGCCGGAATTGTCGGTACCGAGCAGAAAGCGCGGATTGCTGAACGGCCAGATCAGCGGCCGCCCGGCGAGCGCCAGCGGATCGCGCGGGTAGAACCAGTCGGCGCTCGCGGCCATGGCGAGCACGAGGATAAGCAGCAAGAGCCCGATGACGGCGGCCGGACTGCGAAAATAGAGCTTCACCAGGTCCATGGCTCAGCTCCCCGCCGTGATGCGCGGGTCGAGCCGGGCATAGAGCAGGTCGACGATGAAATTGACCGCGATCACCAAGAGCGCCGAGACGAAGACGATGCCGAGCAGCGTGTTGAGGTCGCGCTGGATCACCGATTCATAGGCGAGCCGGCCGAGCCCGGGCAGCGAGAACACGCTTTCGACCACGACCGAGCCGCCGAGCATGGTGCCGGCCTGCAGGCCGATCAGCGTCACCATCGGCAGGAGCGCGTTGCGCAGCACATGCCGCACCACGACCCGCGTCTCGTCCATGCCCTTCGAGCGCGCGGTGCGGACGAAATCGAGGTTGAGCACCTCGAGCATCGAGCCGCGCATGATGCGCAGATAAATCGCCATGTAGAACAGGCCGAGCGTCAGCGTCGGCAGGACGAGGTGCAGGGCGATGTCGAGCGTGCGCCGCAGGCCGGTGTAGCTGACCGTGATGTCCTCGAAGCCCCCGGCCGGCAGCCATTGCAGATAGATCGAGAAGACGACGATCGCCATCAGCCCGAACCAGAAGGTCGGCATCGCGTAGAACATCAGGCCGAGGGTGGAGATCAGCGTGTCCGGCCATGTGTTGACGCCGCGCGCCGCAACGACGCCGAGGATCAGCCCGAAGAAGAAGGCGAAGGAGAGCGAGGCGGTCATCAGCAGGATGGTCGCCGGCAGCCGCTCGGCGATCACAGTCGCCACCGGCTTGCCGTAGATCGCGGAGAAGCCGAGATCGAGCCTGACCAGCCGCCAGAGATAATTGCCGAGCTGGGCCCAGACCGAGAGGTCGAGCCCGTAGAATTCGCGCAACTGCTTGGCGGTTGCCGCGTCGCCGCCGCCCATCTGCGCCATCATCGCATCGACGGTGTCGCCGGGCGCGAGCTGCAGCAAAAGGAAGACCCCGATCAGGATCAGGATCAAAGTCGGGATCGAGGCGGCGAGACGCCGCCCCGCGAGAACTAGGACACGCATGGGAACAAAGTGATCATAATTTTACGCGACCCGGTCGCCGAATGGACGCGGCCGGCATGGGACAGCCGCCATTCCCTTCCCCCCGCTTGCGGTGGGGAAGGGTTAGGGATGGGGGGCCGGACAGCAGGGCTCGACCGTCCTTCAACGGCGCGCCGAGCGGGGCTGCCTCCCACCCAACCCTCCCCACCGCAAGCGGGGGGAGTGCTTGAGTCTGCCATCGCTGTCGAGAAACCTTGCAAGATATCGCCTTGGTCGGAGTGGGGAAGCGTCACTCCGCCAACCAAAGATCGTGCCAGGAGGCGGAGCCCCAGCGCGGCGTGTTGGAGTGGTTGCGGGCTTTGGCGCTGATCGCAGTCAGGAAGATCTGTTCGATCGGCGTCCAGATCGGCAGCTCGGTGTTGGCGCGCCGCACGAAGTCGCCATAGAGCGCCTTGCGCTTGGCCGGGTCGATCTCGGTCGCCGCATCGTCGATCAGCTTGTCGATGGTCGGGTCGGTCCAGTCCCATTGATTGGTCCAGGGCGCGCCCTTCGGCTGGCCGGACCGGTACCACACTGTGGTCGAGACGGCCGGATCGTTGCGGTACTGGTGCCAGCCGGTGGCGAGATCGAAGGCGTGGTCGTCATAGACCTGCTTCAGATAGCCGCCGCCATCGTTGCGGACGATGTCGACCTTGATGCCGACATCGGCGAGCGACTGCTGGATGAAGGTGGCAAAGAGCGTGATGTCCTCGCCCCAGGGCGCCGGCAGCAGCCGCAGCGCAAAGCGCGTCCCGCCGGCGCCAGGCTTGAAGCCGGCCTCGTCGAGCAGCTTGGCGGCCAGCTTCTTGTCGAACGGGTACTGCGGGCCGTTGTCGGCCGGATAGAAGTCGGTCGAGACCGAGGGGATCGGCCCGGTGCCGCGCTTGGCGAAGTCGCCGAGGAAGTTCTCGATGAAGAAGGGAATGTCGAGCGCATGCGCGATCGCGCGCCTGACGCGGATGTCGGCGAGCTCCTTGCGGCGGAAATTGAATTCGACCGTGTTGGTGCGGGCGTTGCCCTCATTGCCCTTGGTCGAGACGATGAAGCGCGGGTCCTTGCCGAGCCGGGCCGAGTCCGAGATCGTCAGGCCGGAGAACGGGCTGTAATGGATCTGCCCGGCTTCCATCTGGGCGGCGGCCGCGGCGCGGTCGGTCACCACGCGCCAGACGATCCGGTCGAGATAGGGCGCGTTGGTCCGCCAGTAGTTCGGGTTGCGGTCGGCGATGATGTGCTGGCCGCGCTCGTACTGCACGAACTTGAACGGACCGGTGCCGACCGGCGCCAGATTGACCGGGTTCTGGCGGATGTCGCCCTTGCCTTCGTAGAGATGGCGCGGCGAGACATAGCCGAGATCGGGCAGCGCCCGCAGCAAGAGGTTGAGCGGCATCGGACGCTCATAACGGAACACCGCCGTCAGCGGGTCGGGCGTGTCGACCGCGGTGAGGAAGAGCTGCAGTGTGGTGCCGTAGTTCAGGATCTTCTTCCACATCTCCATCGCCGTGTACTGCACGTCGGCGGAGGTGAAGGGCTTGCCGTCATGCCAGGTCACGCCGGGGCGAAGCTTGAAGGTGATGGTCTTGCCGTCGGGCGCGGCTTCCCAGCTCTCGGCGAGCACGCCAACGGGCTGGCCCTTGGCGTCGAGGTCGACCAGCTGCTCCTGGACCTTGCCGCCGATGATGTAGACGCCGGTCGAGGCTTGAAGGCTCGGGTTCAGCTGGCGCTGCTCGGCGCCGTAATGGACGGTGAAGACACCGCCCTTGCGTGGCGTTTCCTGGCCGAAGGAGCGCATCGGGAACAGCACGTTGGAGGCGATGGCGGCGCTGGTCATCAGCGCGGCGCGGCGGGTCATATCCATTGATGATCTCCTGGGCCGGCGTGCACGCTCGGCACGATGCGGTCGTCACAAGGCCCCGTCAATTCGACGAAGCCGTTCTTGAAAAAGGCAGGGTCGTCCTATTGCGGCAGGAAGCTCACGATCACGCCATTGGCGGAGGCGGCCGGCACGCTGACAGCGCCATCGTGCCCGACCCCGACAGGGCCAAGCGCCTTGGCAGCGCGATCGAGATCATCGCTCGCCAGCACGATCGCCACCGCACCGGCAGGGGCCGTACCGACCCGCACCGTATCCGGGTAGCGCCGGGCGAGGCCGTTGGCGTCATAGAACAGGAAATCGGCGCGCTTGCCGCCCGACGGCACCAGCCAGGCGTCGTCCTGCTGCTTCACCGGCTCGTCGATCAGCCGGCTCAGATGCTCGGCCGCGGCCTTGGGATCGGCCGCCAGCACCTCAACGCGGATGATCCGGCTCGCGCCGTTGGCATGGCTCTGCAGCTCGGGAATCCAGACCGTCTCGCGGGTCAAATGCTGGCAGGCGAAGATGCGCAGGCTGCCGGGATTCTCGTCGAGCGGCCAGCGGAAGACGTTGAACCTTGCCTCGCCGTTGCCGCCATTGGGCAGGTCGACCGGACGGCCGAAATGGACGGGGCCGAGCGGCTCGAGGCCGCGGCTCTTCAGTTCGGCGGCGCCGGCGGCGGCATCGTCCGTGGTGAAGGCGGCCCGCTCGATGCCCTCGCGTTCCCGAAGAAAGTCGCGGGTCGGCTTGTTGTGCTCGGTCTCGGCCAGGATGCCGAGCAGCTCGAGATAGTCATCGCCGAACATGATCGTGTAGTTGCCGCTGCCGAGAATGGGCGAATGCGTTCCACGGGGCGAAACGGTGAAACCGAGGCGCTGCCATTGCCCAGCCGACGCGTCGAGATCGCGAACCGTCACCACGACATGGTCGAGACCGAGAATGTGCTTCAGCGGCATGACGCCCCCTTATGATCAGAACCCAACGGAAGGAGAGTTCATCCGAACGCAGGTTAGGGCGCAACCGCTCAGGGATGACGATTCCAGCGGCCCCCGCTGCGTGGGAGACATAGCGTCGGGAGAATAGTATTTTCAAGAACCCGAGAAACAAAGGCAAAATTTGGTATAATTCATTCGTTTCAGGCGCAAAAAGTAGTAAATTGTTCTCCGGCAGGTGAAGCGCCGGGAACAGCGTACTTGCAGGCCGATGGCCATGGCGGCAAGGATACGGGGTAAGCCCGCGACGCGGGTCCTCGCTCGCCCAATCCCTGCCGAAAGACGCCACTGATGACTGCCCCCTCTTCCGTCGCCTGGCCGCCGTCACTCTGGGCCGCGACGGCCCAGCCCGGCCCTGTGCTCGGGACGCTCGAAGGCGCAGTCGAGAGCGATGTCGTGGTGATCGGCGCCGGCTTCACTGGTCTCTCGACCGCGATCCATCTGCGCGAGAGTGGGGTCGGCGTCACCATCCTGGAAGCGGCCGAACCAGGCTGGGGCGCTTCCGGGCGCAATAACGGCCAGGTCATCCCGACATTGGCCGGCCATGATCCTTCCGCGATGGTTGCCCGGCATGGCGAGGCCGGCGAGCGCTTCAACGCGGTGCTGCGCGACAGCGCGCAATATCTCTTCGACCTCGTGCGCAAATACGAGATCCCGGCCGAAGCCGAGCAGGCAGGCTGGGTCCAGCCCGTGCATTCGCCGGGGCGCTTCAAGCTCGCCGAGAAGCGCGTCAGGGAATGGTCGGCGATCGGCGCGCCGGTCGAACTGCTCGATCGTGCTGCGGCCGCCGAGATGCTCGGCTCGGATGCCTGGTTCGGCGGCTTCTGGAACCGCACCGGCGGTCACATCAACCCGCTCGCCTTGACCCGCGGCCTCGCCGAGGTCGCACTCAGGCTTGGCGCAACCATCCATGCGCGCTCACCCGCCGTGAGCATGACGCATCGGAACGGCCGCTGGGTGGTAACGACGGCCCGCGGATCAGTGACGGCGCGCGCGCTCGTCCTGGCGACCAACGCCTATACCGGCGAGTTCGCGCGCGATCTCGCTCCGGACATCGCCAACGAGGTCATCCCAGTCCTGTCCTGGCAGATGGCGACCAAGCCGGTCAGCGACAATATCGCCAAGACCGTCATCCCCGGCCGGCAGGCGATGTCGGACACGCATCGCGAACTCTATTTCGCCCGCTGGGACGCCCGCAACCGCCTGGTGACCGGCGGCGCTGCGGTCCTGCCCGGAGCGGGCGGCGCCAACCTTCGCCCGGCGGTCGCAGCGCGGCTGAAACGTCTCTGGCCGCAGCTCGGCGAGGTCGAGTTCGACTATGTCTGGTCCGGCTATGTCGGGATGACGCCCGACAATCTGCTGCAGCCGCAGGTGCCGGGCTACCCGCGCATCCACCAGCTCGGGCCGAACGGCTTCGCCTGGGTCGGCTGCAACGGGCGCGCCGTCGCATTGTCGATCTCGCTCGGCCGCGAGCTGGCGAAGGCGACGCAGGGCGCGGCGCTGGAGACGCTGGGCCTGCCGCTCTCGGCGCCGAGGGCGCAGCCTTTCCAGGGCTTGATCCGCCGCATCGCGCCGCTCGTCCTGCCGCTCTACCGCAGGCTGGACGCGCAGGAGATCTAGGATCGCTGCGCGCAACTCGTGGTCCAGCCGGCAAAGGTGGCGCGGCAATCAGCCGAGATCGAACTCGACGAGGATCGGCTGGTGGTCGGAGACCTTGGTCTCGACATCGCAGATGATGGCGCGGGCTCGCGCCGCGAGATCGGGCGTCGCCAGCACATAGTCGAGGCAACCCGGCTGGCCATGGGTCTGGTCGAACAGGTTGGCGGTCGGCGGATGCGGCACCTCGCCCATCACCGAGGCCCAGAGATCGACCAGCGGCGGCTCGCCACCGTCAAACGGCGCCAGCAGCCGCGCCAGCACCGGATCATCCGGCCGCATGTTGAAGTCGCCGGTCAGCACCGCGCTCGCCGAGCTCGGCGTCATCCGGTAGGTGTGCGGCCCGGCCGAGCGCGGCTTGGCGTGGCGGGCGAGCGCCATGCGGTGGGCCTCGCGGATGCCCTCGGCCTGCGCGGCGCGCAGCTTCGAGGACGAGTATTCGAGATGCGTCGTCATCAGCCTGACCGGGCCGAGCGGCGTCAGCGCCATCGCCTCGATCAGCATGCGCGGCATGTTGCGGGTCTCGGCCGCCTCCCAGGGCAGGAGATGGCGCAGCGCCTGCGCGACGGGATAGCGCGTCAGCAGGAGGTTGCCGAAGCGCTGGCGGCCGCCCTTGCCGTCGTCGACATCGACGCCGATGCCCTCGATCGCGGTGAAGCCCGGCAGCAGTTCGGCAAAACGGGCGAACTGGTTGGCCTCGTCGTTGAAGTCGAGCTCGGGGAAATTGTCCGCGACCTCCTGCAGGCAGAGCACGTCGAAATCCGCCATCTGCCGGGCATGAGCGACGACGCGCGCCGGGTCGACGCGATCGTCCATGCCGCGGGCCCATTGGATGTTCCAGGTGATCAGTTTCATCCGAACCGCCATGTCGTCATTCGATTCCCGCACGCATGAAGCTCTGCACGAACTGGCGCTGGAACAGCAGGAAGCCGACCAGCAGCAGCGCCGAGGTCATCAGCGTCGCGGCGCAGATCACCGCCCAGTCGATACCCTGGTCGCTCAACGAAAGCACCCGGAGGCCGACCGTCAGCGGCCACGAATTCACCGAACCGGTCACCAAAAGCGGCCAGAGGAAGTTGTTCCAGTGATAGCCACCGAGACCAGCCCGTAGGCGATATAGGTCGGCTTGGCGAACTGTCGGCGGTGGCTGCCCTGCCATCGTGCAGCTATGATTATTTGCCGGGCACGCGATCACGACACCCCGAACCTTCCATGCCCCTGAAAGTTGACACCGGCGGGCCAGATACGTTGATATCAACTCTCATGGAAGGATGCTGACCGCTTCTGGGGGCCCGGTGACTATCTTGCCCGAGCCTATCGAAGCCTCTCTAGGGAAAAGGAGACGACCATGAAGATCGTGACCAGCTTGAGCTTCCGCGGCCAGTGCCGCGAGGCGTTCGAATTCTATGCCAAGGTCCTCGGCGGGAAGATCACGGCGGCCATGCCTTACGGAGATGCGCCGCCCGGCATGGGCATGCCGGCCGACGACACGTACAAGAGCTGGCTGATGCATTGCTGGCTTGAGGTCGGCGACCAGGCACTGATGGGCGCCGACATGGACATCGCCTGGGCCCCCAACATCGACAAGCCCAAGAACGGCTTCGACGTCACGCTGCATACCAACGACAAGGCGCAGGGCCAGCGCTGGTTCGATCAGCTCGCCGAAGGCGGCAAGGCGGTGATGCCGTTCAGCGAGACCTTCTGGTCGCCCGGCTTCGGCTCGCTGGTCGACAAGTTCGGCATCCCGTGGATGGTCAACACCATCCCGTCCGGCGACTGGAAGCCGCCGCAGGGCTGATCCGCACCACGCGAAAAAAATCCGCAGCGGCATGTCGGCATCGCCGATGCCGCTGCGTCCTTGGGGTATCGGCCGCGCGCGGTGTCTCAAGACAGCTCGGGCGGTGCACGGAGCGCCCCGGAGAATCCCATGAATCAGTCCTATCGCTGGGTGATCGTCGCAGCAGGCGGCCTTTTAGGCTGCGTTGCGATCGGTGCCATGTTCTCGCTACCCGTCTTCCTGCGGCCGATGTCGCAGGATACCGGCTGGTCCGTCACCGGCATCTCGACGGCGATGACGTTCGGCTTCCTCGCCATGGCGGCGGCCAGCATGGTCTGGGGCGGCCTCTCCGACCGCTACGGGCCGCGCCCGGTGGTGCTGACCGGATCGGTCGTGCTCGCCGCCAGCCTGGCGCTCGCCAGCCGCGCCGACTCGCTGATCGAATTCCAGCTCCTCTTCGGCCTTCTGGTCGGTGCTGCGACCGCCGCCGTCTTCGCGCCGATGATGGCCTGCGTCACCGGCTGGTTCGACACGCAGCGCGGCCTCGCCGTCTCGCTCGTCTCGGCCGGCATGGGCATGGCGCCGATGACGATGGCGCCGCTCGCGGCCTGGCTCGTCACCGGCCATGACTGGCGTACCGCCATGCAGATCATCGCCGGCATCGCGGCCGTGCTGATGATTCCCGCGGCGCTCCTCGTGCGCCGGCCGCCAGCCCTGGAGGCTGCAGCGCAGGGCGAGGCGATTGCCGATGAGCCGCAAGCGGGGATGAGCGTCGGCCAGGCGGTGCGCTCGCCGCAGTTCATCACGCTGATGCTGGCGAACTTCTTCTGCTGCGCGACTCATTCCGGCCCGATCTTCCACACGGTGAGCTATGCCGTGACCTGCGGCATCCCAATGCTTGCGGCCGTGTCGATCTACAGCGTCGAGGGGCTGGCCGGCATGTTCGGCCGCATCGGCTTCGGTTTGGCCGGCGATCGGTTCGGCGCGCAGCGCATTCTCGTGATCGGGTTGCTGACGCAGGCCTTCGGCGTGCTCGCCTACGCCTTCGTCGACCAGCTCGGCGGCTTCTATGCCGTGGCGGTGCTGGTCGGCTTCATCTACGCCGGCACGATGCCGCTCTATGCCGTGATCATCCGCGAGAATTTCCCGCTGAAGATGATGGGCACGATCATCGGCGGCACGGCGATGGCCGGCAGCCTGGGCATGTCGACCGGCCCGCTGCTCGGCGGCTTGATCTACGACCGCTTCGGCACCTATGCGCCGATGTATGTCGGCTCCTGGGTCATGGGTCTGGGGGCGATGCTGATCCTGCTGACCTTCCGGCCATTCCCCAAGCGACAGCCGGAACTGGCGATGGCTTAGAGCCACTGCCCTGCTAGCGCTTGGTCATCTCGATGTCCGGGATCGTCGGCCCGGTCGTGCCCCGCTCGCCATCGACCATCGGTGGCGATGGGTTTCGCGAGATCCGCAGCGCGATATAGATCGCGACGGCCACTGACAGCCCGGTGAGATAGACCAGCATGCCTTGCGGGCCCATGAACTGCATCAGCAGGGTCGCGGCCAGCGGCCCGATGGCGGACCCTGTGCCCCAGAGGAACAAGAGCTGCGCCGAGAGCCCGACGGCATGGTCGCGCCCCATGCGGAAATAGGCGTGCGTGACCGCGACCGTATAGAGCGGGATGCCGCAGCCGCCGATCAGCGCGAACAGGCCGAAGAGCCAGAACCGGCCATGGGCCGGATCGGCCTGCAGGAGCATCGCGAGGCCGGCTGCGGTAACCGCGACGATGCTGGTCGCGACGAGCATGATCAGGCGGCTGGCGACGCGGTCCGCGAGCAGGCTCATCGGCCATTGCAGCAGGAGCGCGCCAATCTGGATACCCGCCGTGAGCAGGATGGTGGCGCGCTGGTCGAGCCCGGACAGGATGCCGTAAGCGGGAGTCACGCTCGTCAGCGGACCGCCCACCAGCCCGACATAGAGGCAGCCAACCACTGCGGCCGGTGCTTGCGACCATAGTGTCCGCAGCCCGACCGAGACGATCTCGCTCGACTCCGGTCCCCGCGCACGCGTCAGCGCAACCGGGATCAGCGCCAGGGAGAAGGCCATGCTGGCGAAGAGGAAGATGTCCTGCGACTGGATCGCGACATAGCCCACGCCGATCTGCGAACCGATCAGCGCGACGCGGTTGAGGATCTGGTAGATGCCGAAGATCCGGCCACGCTGGGCCCGGTTGGCCTGCCCGCTGATCCAGCTCTCGATGCAGATGCCGTGACCGGCCGCCGCCAGGCCCATGACCAGCCGTGCCAGACCCCACCATGCTTCCGGCAATAATGGAAAACTCAGCGTCGAGGCCGCCTGAAGCGCGGCGAACACCGCAAAGCCGCGGATATGGCCGACCCGGCGCACGAGCGAGGGATTGACGAAGCAGCCGATCAGGAAGCCGAGCGAATAGGCGGAAGCGACAAGGCCGATCAAGAGCGGCGGCTGGCCTGCGATCGCCATCTGCAGCGGCACGACCGTGTTCACGATCGTCCCGGCGACCTGCAGGATCAAGGCACCTGCAACGATGGCGCCGAGCGCGGCGACAGAACCGCCTGGGGCCTTTGCTGTCACAGCGTGATCACGTCCCGAAAGCCTGTTTCGGCGACGCTAACAGCTCGCCCGGATTCGGAAAAGCCAACTATCGCACTGATTGCACCATCTGTGAGTGAAGCTTCGCCGGCGCGGTCAAGCACCGTCCGGCGAAGCCCCTGTCTCTGCTTACTTGGCGTATTGCTGGATCAGCGCACGCGCATCCGCGATCAGCTTCTTGCCGTCAGCGCCCTTCGCGCCGACCTCCTTGATCCAGTCCTCCTCGACGGAGGCGGTCGCCTCGACCCAGCGCTTGTACTCGTCCTGCGGCAAATCATAGAAGACGCCGCCAAGATCGGCCGCCTGCTTCTTGAAGGGTTCGACCACCGCATCGAAGCCGATCTCGCCCGCCCAGGCCGAGGTCTCCGGGCCGCTATTGGCGTCGATCACCTTCTTCAGATCGGCCGGCAGGCTGTCGTATTTCGCCTGGTTCATCCCAAACAGGAAGATCGTGTTCGAGATGCGCGGCGCTCCCGCCGGCACGTTGAGATGGTATTTGGCGATCTCGGCCAGCTTGATCGACGGCGAGCCCTCCCACGGCACGGCCGCGCCGTCGACGACGCCCTTGGCGAGCGATTCCGGCACGGCCGGCAGCGGCATCTGCACCGGGGTCGCGCCCAGCGCTGCGAGCATGCGCGAATTGGCACGCGTCGCCGCCCGGATCTTCAGGCCCTTCATGTCGACGAGCGTCTTCGGCTGCTTGCTGGTGAAGTGGAAGAGCGCGCCGTCATGCACATGCATGAAGATGCGCTTCACGCCCTTGAACTCGTCCTGCGCATTCTTCTCGACATAATCCCAGAAGGCGTGGCTGCCGGCCTTGGCCGTCACCACCATCCAGGGCAGTTCGAAGACCTCGGACTTGGCGAACCGGCCCGCCGCATAGGTCGGCACGGTCCAGATCGCATCGACGACGCCGTCGCGCACCTGGTCGAAGAGCTGAGCCGGCGTGCCGCCGAGCTGCATCGCCGGATAGATCTGGCATTTGAGCTTGTCGCCCGATTCCTTGGCGATCTTGTCGCACCAGGGCTGGATCAGCTTGACCTGCGCGCTCGAGGTCGAGGGCAGGAAATGATGGACCCGGATGATGACCTGCTGCGCCGAGGCCGGTGTCGCCACCATCAGGCCTGCCAGGCCGCCGACAGCCAACAGGCCGCTGCGGAATCGGTTGAGGATGGATGTCCGTTGCTTGCTCATGCTGCACCTCCCTGTGTGGTTGTTGTCTGCTTCTTGGTGAACTGCCTCACAGCGCCCCGAACGCCTTGACCAGGACGAGCGAGATCGAGGGGAAGGCGACGAGGACGACGATGCGGACGAGGTCGGAGGCGAGGAAGGGCATCACGCCCTTGAAGGTCTCGACCAGCGGCACGTCCTTGGCCAGGCGGTTGATGATGTAGACGTTCATCCCGACCGGCGGATGCACCAGGCCGATCTCGACCACCATCAGGGCGAGAATGCCGAACCAGATCGACTTGTCCTCGACCGACATGCCGTAGAAATCGAGCCCGATGATCATCGGATAGAAGATCGGGATCGTCAGCAGGATCATCGCCAGCGAATCCATGACGCAGCCGAGCAGGATGTAGATCACGAGGATCATCGCCAGCACGAAGAGCGGGGCGAGGCCGCTCTCCTTGACCCAGTTCGCGAGCTCGGCCGGCATCTGCGACAGCGCCAGCGCCGTGTTCAGCATGTCGGCGCCGAGCAGCACCAGCAGGATCATCGCCGTCGCCTGCGCGGTGCCGAGCGCGCTGTCGATCAGGCCGCGCAGCCGCATGCCGCCGCTGACCACCGCAATCGCGCCGCAGGCCGCAGCCCCGATCGCGGCCGCCTCGGTCGGCGTGGCCCAGCCGCCATAGATGCCGACGATGACGATCACGAAGACGAGGATCACCGGAAGCACGCCAGCGAAGACCTTGAGCCGCTCCGGCCAGGGCACGCGCGGGCCCGCCGGCCCCGCTTCCGGGTTGCGGCGCACGACCAGCTGCACCACGAACATGTAGCCGAACATCGCGATCAGCCCGGGCAGGACGGCGGCCATGAACAGCTTGCCGATCGATTCCTGGGTCAGGATCGCGTAGATCACGAGGGGTACCGAAGGCGGGATCATGATGCCGAGCGTGCCGCCGGCCGCGAGCGCGCCGGTGGCGAGGCTCCCCGAATAGCGGTAGCGGCGCAGCTCCGGCAGGGCGACCTGGCCCATCGTCGCCGCGGTCGCGAGCGAGGAGCCGCAGATCGCGCCGAAGCCGGCACAGGCGCCGATCGCCGCCATGGCGACACCGCCGCGACGATGGCCGATGAAGGCGTTCACGCACTTGAAGAGGCTGGCCGAGAGGCCGCCATGGGTGGCGAACTGCCCCATCAGCAGGAACAGCGGGATGACCGTCAGGTCATAATTCGAGAGACGGGCGTAAGGGATGGATTTCAGGATGTTGAGCCAGGGCGCCCAGTTGCCGCCCATCAGGTAGACATAGCCACTCGAGCCCGCGACGAACATCGCGATGCCGATCGGCACCCGGAACGCCATCAGCGTGAGGAGGCCTGCAAAGATCGTGAAGCCGACCGAGATCCCGCTCATCGACGGGGGCCCTCGCGATGCGCGGCTTCCTGGGCATGGCGCGTCGCCATGTAGAAGCCCGCCAGTGCCAGCATCGCAAAGCCCGGCACCATCGCGATCTGCGCCCACCAGACGGGTATATCGAGGATCGCGGAGGTCTCGCCCGATTCCTGGGTGCCGATCGCCCCGACATAGACGCGCCAGGTCAGCACGGCGCCGACGAGCCCGACCAGAAGCGAGCCGAAGGCGTCGAGCGCGTGATTGACCCAGGGCGGGGCCGCGGCCGTGAAGAAGTCGACTTTCACGTCACCATGGTTGAGGTGGCAATAGGCGAAGAAGGCAGCGGACGCGGCGGCCGCGATCATCTGCAGGAGCTCGATATCGCCGGGAACGGGCGCAGACAGGAGCTTGCGGCCGACGATCGAGACGATCGACATGCCGACGAGGCCGACGAACAGCAGCCCTCCTGTGATCGCCAGGACCTTCGAGACGGCCAGCAGCACGCGCCCGGACGCCCCGAAGGCAATCGGATCGTTCGCTGGTGCGCCCGGCACGGGTTCCTGCATCGACTTCCTTCCCCTTTTTTTGTCGGCGCACTTTTTCCGTACGCTCGAAACTCAGGCAGCTTGCTCTGCCATCTTCATCAGCGCGTAGGGGGGTGCAGCTCGCGGCACCCCTCAACGCGCTGTTCCGCCGCACAGTTTAGCGTCTCGATCTCAGCGCGGCGCCTCGCCGATCTCGCGCCCATCTTTGCACCTAGAACGGGTAGTGGCGTGGCGCGGTCTGCAGCGTCAGCCAGCGCAGTTCGGTGAAGGCGTCGATGCCGGCGCGCCCGCCGAAGCGGCCATAGCCACTGTTCTTGACGCCGCCGAACGGCATCTGCGCCTCGTCGTGCACGGTCGGGCCGTTGACATGGCAGATGCCGGTTTCGATCCGTCCGGCTACGCGCCAGCCTCGCGCTGTGTCGCCCGTGAACACGGCCGCCGAAAGCCCATAGGGGTTGTCGTTGGCGCAGGCGATCGCGGCTTCCTCGCCATCGACGCGGACGATCGCCTTGACCGGGCCGAAGCTCTCTTCGCCATAGATCCGCATCGCCGGCGTGACGTGGTCGAGCAGCGTCGCCGGAAACAGCGTCGTATCCGCCTTGCCGCCGCAGACGAGCGTCGCGCCCTTCGCCAGCGCATCGTCGATCAGGCCGTTGCAGCGCTCGACCGCCTTCATGTCGACGACCGAGCCGAGCACCACCGGCCCTTGGCGCGGATCGCCGAGCGGCAGGCTCGTTGCCTTGGCGGCGAGCCGCGCGACGAAGTCGTCGGCGATGCGGTTGTCGACCACGATGCGTTCGGTCGACATGCAGATTTGGCCGGAATTGGCGAAGGCGCCGAAGGCGATGCCGGCGACCGCCACGTCGAGATCGGCATCGTCGAGGACGAGGGCCGGGGCCTTGCCTCCGAGCTCCAGCACCACCGGCTTCAGATGCTCGGCGCAGAGCTTCGCGATGATCCGCCCGACATGGGTCGAGCCGGTGAAATTGACCCGCCTGACAGCGGGATGCGCGACCATCGCCGCGACGACCTCGGCAGCGTCCTCAGGCGCATTGGTGACGAAGTTGACGACGCCATCAGGCAACCCCGCCTCCTGCAGCGCCGCGATGATCAGCCCATGCGTGCGCGGGCAGAGCTCCGAGCCCTTCAGCACGACGGTGTTGCCACAGGCGAGCGGCACGGCGATGGCGCGCGTGCCGAGGATCACGGGCGCATTCCACGGCGCCATGCCGAGCACGACGCCCGCCGGCTGGCGCACTGCCAAAGCGAGGCTGCCCGGCACATTGGAGGGGATGACCTCGCCGCTGATCTGCGTCGTCAGCGCAGCGGCCTCGATCAGCATATCGGCGGCAAGATGGACGTTGAAACCGGCCCAGATGGCAGAGGCCCCGGTCTCGGCCGACATCGCGGCCGTAAAATCGGCGGCACGCGCCTCCAGCGCATGCGCGCCCTTGACCAGCAGTTCACGGCGTTTGGACGGCGGCGTCTGGGACCAGGCGGGGAAGGCGCGAGCGGCTGCGTCGACCGCCGCCCGTGCGTCGTCAACCGTCGCTGCGGCGGCGCGGCTCGCGACCGAGCCGTCGAGCGGATTGCGCCGCTTGAAGACGCGCCCTCCAGTAGCCGCGCCCGCTTTGCCGTCGATCAGGAGGTTGACGATGTCGGCGCTGTCGCTGGCGTTGGTCATCTCGGTCCTCGCAAGATCAGGCAATCACGATGTCGATCAGGTTCGGACCCGAAGCTCCGAAGGCGGCGCGCAGGCGCGGAGCGAGATCCTCGGGTCGCTCGACCCGCTCGCCCGGCACGCCCTGGCCACCCGCCAGCTGCGCGAAGTCGATGCCAGGCAGCTCGGTTCCGGCCGGCTTGTCGTTCGGCGCGTAGCCGAAGACCGGCGCGAACTCCTGCAGCGCTGCGTAGCGGCGATTGTTGAGGATCAGGACGGTGATCGGCAGGTCGAGCTGCGCGGCGCTATAGAGCGCCTGGATCGAGTAGAGGCTCGAGCCGTCGCCGATCAGCGCGATCGTCCGCCCCCGCTGCTTCATGCGCTGGCGCGCCAGCGCGATGCCGACTGCCGCCGGCATGCTGTGCCCGAGCCCACCGCTCGCCATGGTGTAGAAGCTGTCGGCGCCGCTCATCGGCAGATAGGTCTGGATGGTCGCGCGGGTGCTCGGCGCCTCCTCGACCACGACATCGTCGGGATGGCGTTCCCGGTCGATGATCTGCAAAGCATAAGCAGCCGACATCGACACGCCGGGTGAAGGTGTCTGCGGAGCGGGGCGGGACAGCGATGCCTCGCGCCCATGGCTGGGAGCGCTCGCGGCGAGCAGCGCCCGTGCTGCGAGATCGAGGCTGGCGACAACGCTGTCGCCGACCGGCGCCCAGGCCGCCTGCTGCGGGTCGTCGACGATCTGCGCGAGCCCGGCACCCTCCGGGATATGCGGCCCATTGCCCTCGACATGGTAGGTGAAGGCGGGTGCGCCCAGCACCAGGATGAAGTCGTGCGGGGCGAGGCGCTCGACGACCCGCTCGCGCATCGCCGGCAGGAAGCCGCAGAACTGGGCGTGGCGCTCCGGGAAGCCGCAGCGCGCGCTCATCGGCGCGACATAGATCGAGGCCTGGTGGCGCTCGGCCAGCGCGACGAGATCGTCGACGGCCCGGTCGCGTGCGACGCCGGCGCCCACGACGAAGGCCGGCCGCCTGCTGGCGTTCAGGCGCTCGGCGACCGCAGCGAGCGCGTCCGGCGCTGGCGCCAGCGCCTGACTGACCCGGCGCGGCACGACGAACTCGCTCGGCTGGTCCCAGTCATCGGCCGGGATCGAGATGAAGACCGGGCCGCGCGGCGGCTGCATCGCGATGTGATAGGCCCGCGCCAGAGCGAGCGGCAGGTCGGCACCGCGTGCCGGCTCGATCGCCCATTTGACATAGGGCTTGGGCAGCTCGGTCGCTTGCACCGAGGCGAGGAACGGGTCGAAGGGCAGGATCGAGCGTGCCTGCTGGCCGGCGGTGATCAGCAGCGGCGTCTGGTTCTTGAACGCCGTGAAGATATTGCCCATCGCATGGCCGACGCCGGCGGCGGAGTGCAGGTTGACCAGCGCTGCATTGCGCGTCGCCTGGGCATATCCGTCGGCCATGCCGACCACGACCGCTTCCTGCAGGCCGAGTACATAGCGGAAGTCCTCGGGATACTCCCGGAACATCGGCAGCTCGGTCGAGCCCGGATTGCCGAAGACCGTGTCGATCCGAAACTGGCGCAGCAGGTCCAGCACAGCTTCCCGGACGGTCGGGCGGGCGGTCGATGATGTGGTGTCGGCTGGCATGCGCGTCCCTCGGATCGAGGGCACTGTGGCGACACGCCGGCCATTGCTCAATTAGATGAAGCGACTAAGTATTATTCGCATGGCGAATATCGATTCAATCGACCTCAACCTGCTGAGGCTGTTCGACGCGGTCTATCGCACCCGCAATGTCAGCCGTGCGGCCGAGGAACTTGGCCTGTCGCAGCCGGCGACGAGCCAGGCCCTGACACGCCTGCGCCTGCTGCTGCGCGATCCGCTGTTCGAGCGCGTCGCCGGCGGCGTGCGCCCGACCGCCCGCTCCGAGCGCCTGGCGCATTCGGTCCAGGCCGGCCTGGCGCTGCTCGAAGCAGGCCTGAAGGAGGATGAAAGCTTCAATCCGGCGACGACGGACGCCGAGCTGCGCCTGCATCTCAGCGATATCGGCGAGGGGCGCTTCCTGCCGCCGCTGATGACCACCTTCCGCGAGATCGCGCCGAGCCTGCGCATCACCTCGCGTGCCTGGCCACCGGAGGCGATTTCGGAAGCTCTCGATAATGGTCAGCTTCACTTCGCGCTGGGGTTTCTCCCGACCGTCAGCGGCTCCGCCCAGGCCGAGATGCTGACCGATCGCTACCAGATATTCGTCCGCGCCGGGCACCCGGTCACACGCCATGCCGTCGACGGCGCCCTGAGCGCCGACGCCATCGCGCGGCTGGACTTCGTCTCCGTGCGCTCGCACGCCCAGACGCAGCGGATTCTGGAGATGCTGCATCTCGACCCGCGCATCCGCCTAGTCGTCTCAAGCTTCACGGCGCTGCCGCCGATCATCCGGGCCACCGATCTCGCCGTGCTGATGCCACGCCAGATCGGCCTCGGCCTCGAACCGGTCAGCGCCTTCGCGCTGCTCGAGCCGGCCTTGCCCCAGCGCGATTTCAGCGTGGCCCTGCATTGGAGCCGGCGTCACGCGCAGAGCGCCATGCTGCGCTGGGCGCGCGGGGTCATATTGGACCTGTTCCGGGACACCCAGCGATCGGAGCCCACAGGCTCGGCCGACGGCTAAGGTCGCCGGCCGAGCCACCGAGATCGGCCGTCAGATCTGCTGCAGCCCGCGATAGCGCGCGAAGACGTTCTGCCGCCCGGCGGAGAAAACCATGACGTCGTAGGCATCGGGCGCCTGCCCGGGCACTTCCATGCCGGGCGAGCCGACGGGCATGCCGGCTACGGCGAGACCGGTCGCCTTCGACCGCTCGGCAAGCAGGCGCTTGATCGCCTCGGCGGGCACATGGCCCTCCACCACATAGCCGCCGATCTCGGCGGTATGGCAGGAGGAGAGCGCATCGGGCACGCCGAGCTTCAGCTTGAGCGGGGCGACATCCGCGACCTCGATCACCTCGACCGGAAAGCCGGCAGCCTTCACATGCGTGACCCAGTTTCCGCAGCAGCCGCAGTTGGGATCGCGCGTGACGATCATCTTCGGCAGTCTCTCCACCGCACTCGACGGGCGCCTCAAGCCGAACGCAGCGGCCAGTTGCACTGCGCCGATCAGCAGCCCGCGGCGGGATGGGGACAATTCGTTCGTCATGCTCTGCCTCAACCGATTGGTTCCGCACTGGGCGTGTATCCCGCCGCGACCACAGCCGACTTGATCGCAGCGAAGTCGGCGCTCCCCTGCACGTTGACCAGCTTAGAGGCCGGGTCCGCCGTCACTAAGGCGCCCGGAATCCTGCCCTCGATCGCCTGCTTGATCGTGCCGGCGCAATGGCCGCAGGTCATGTCCTCGACGCGGAAGCTGATCGCCCCGTTCGGGGCCAGTGTTGCGACCGAGGTCGCGGTCGAATGCTGCTGGCAGGAGCACATGTCTGCGATGTCCTTCGTTTGACGATAGCGCCAGCCTGCACCTTCCCACCATGGCAAGGTCAAGCGGCTTTTCGATCGTGCTGACCGAAGCCGCCGCCGGCGTCTGCGCCGTCAAGGCAAGCCAGATAAGGCGATCGAGATCACACGCCGTTCTTGACGGCGCGGAACTGGGCGATGAAGGCCTGCGGATCAGGGAGAGAAGCCATTCGGGCAACCTCCCGCTCCTTAGGCGCCTTGGCTGCAAGTCCGCTCACGCTGGTGGGGAAAAACTGGATCGCCGGCGTCCCCTCGATGCCGTAGCGCGCCGCGAACGCCTTCTCGGTCAGCTTGCTCCCGTCGAAATCGGTGACCTCGCGCGCGCCGAGGATATTGAGATGCAGCACCGCGAAATTGTCGCGGATATAGGCTTCGATCGCGGGATCGGCGAGATGGACCTCATGCATGCGCCGGCATGCCGGGCAATTGCGCAGGCCCCAGAGGATCGCGAAGCGCTTGCCGCCCTGACTGGCATTGCCAAGGTCCTCGGCGAGATCGAGGAAGCTCTCAAGGTACCAGTCCTCCTGGTAGAGCCCGTCCTCGCCGAGCCGCGCCTTGGCCAAAGCCGGCGCGAGCCCCGCCGCGACCATCGTGCTCGCCAGCAAGCTGCGTCGTGTGATCATGGCGTCGCCTCCGCACAGAGCCTCGGCGGGCTCTGGTATAAACATATGAATACGACTATGTTCCGCGGATGATTGCAAGCGGGCGATATCGCGCGGGCCTGGCGGCGTTCACGTTGTCGATATGCCTGTCGCTGCCAGCGGCGGCCGCCGAGCTCGTCATGTACACCCGCAATGGCTGCGCGTTCTGCGTCCGCTTCGAGCGCGAGGTCGCGCCGGTCTACGCCAAGACCCCGGAAGGCAAGGCCGCGCCGCTGCGGCGGATCGAGCTTCCGGCCGGCGGTGTCCGCGGCGGCGAATTGCGCGAACCCGTCATCGCCACGCCGACTTTCGTGCTGGTAGACGCTGGCCGCGAGGTCGGCCGCATCACCGGCTATCTCAATGACGACATGTTCTGGGGTTTGCTCGGACGGCTCGTTGCTGTCATTGACACTCCAGACCCGGTTCAACGATCAGTTGCGGAGAAACAATGACCGCGATCGTCTCAAAAGCGCTCGAAACCGAACTGCGCGACGGCGCCGAGTTCTCGCCCGAGCTCGACCAGCTGATGCGCAAGGCCCGCAAGGCCAGCGATTTCCTGAAAGCCCTCTCGCATGAGAACCGGCTGCTGCTGCTCTGCCTGCTCGCCGAGCGGGAACGCACGGTGACCGAACTCGAGAACCTGCTCTCGCTGCGCCAGCCCATGGTCTCGCAGCAGTTGGCGCGCCTGCGCCTCGACCAGCTCGTCACCACCCGCCGCGACGGCAAGGCGATCTATTACAGCCTCGCCAGCGACGATGTCCGGCGCGTCATCGCCGTGATCTACGATATCTTCTGCGGCCCGCCCGGGACCGAAGCCGGGAAGTCGTGAGCCACGGCCGCTTCGATCGGCGCTCGCCGTGATCGAGTTTTCGGCCTGGGGCGCAGCACTGGCGGGCGTAGGCGTTGGCACGGCCTGCGGCTTCACCGTCCGCCGCGCGCGGCTCTGCTCCTTCGGTGCGGTCGAGGATGCCTGGATGGGCGGCGACACCCGCCGGCTGCGGATTTTCGGCCTCGCTCTCGCCATCGCGCTGATCGGCACACAGACGCTGATCGGTCTCCGCCTGCTCGACCCCGCCAATTCGACCTATGTCCAGTCGGCCCTGCCTTGGCTGTCGATCGTGGTCGGCAGCACACTGTTCGGCCTCGGCATGGCGCTGGTCGGCACCTGCGGCTTCGGCTCGCTCGTCCGGCTCGGTTCCGGCGACCTGCGCAGCCTGATCGTGATGATGGTCTTCGGCGCCGTCGCCTATGCGACGCTGCGCGGCATGTTCGCCCCGGTCCGGATCGAGGTGCTGGAAAAGGTCTACTGGCCGCTTCCCGGCGGTCTCAAGGGCGACTTCGCCGGCATCCTGACCTATCTCGGCGCGCCGGCTGCGCGCGCTTTGATCACCGCCATCGGCGCCCTCGTCCTGATCGCCATCGTCGCCGTCGATCCACGCTTGCGGCGCTCGCCACGCCTGTTGCTGGCGGGCGCGACGCTCGGCCTTGCCGTCGTCGCCGGATGGTGGGTGACCGGCGTTGCCGTCGACGCCTTCGAGACCGTGCCGCGGGCGCAGAGCCTGACCTTCGTCTCGCCTGTCGGCCGGGCACTCTATGGCGTACTGAGCGCACCCTCCGCTTTGCTCGAATTCGGCATCGGCACGCTCGCCGGCGTGACGCTCGGCTCGTTCCTGTCGGCGCTCTACGACCGCGAATTCCGCTGGGAGGCCTTCGACGATGACCGCGAGATGCGCCGGCATCTGCTCGGCGCCGTGCTGATGGGCGGTGGCGGCGTGCTCGCCGGTGGCTGCACGATCGGACAGGGCATCTCGGCCGGCTCGATGCTGGCCCTGTCCTGGCCGCTGGCGATCGCCGGCATGATGCTCGGCGCCCGGATCGGTATCGCCTTCCTGATGGAAGGCTCGCTCAGGGGGCTCTGGCAGCGCGGCTGACGGGCTTGTGCCTGTCGAGGGTCAGGACGCTGCGACGAAGCGATAGGCCGCGCCCTGCCGCTCGACGCGTCCGACCGCACCGGGCAGATGGTAGCCGATCACCTGGCTCTTCTCCTGGCTGAGTCGGTCGAGCAGCTTGCGCCGCGTCGCGACGGCGAGATCGGCGTCATGGTCGGACGCCGGCTGCCACTCCGGCCGCGCGAACGAGATCAGCGGATGCGTCAGCGCATCGCCCAGCACCATCACCGGGCCATCGGCCGCCTTGAACGCGAACGAGACATGGCCCGGCGTATGCCCCGGCGTCGCCACGGCCTCGATCCCCGGCAGCCATTCGTGGCCGGGTTCGACCCGCTCCAGCTTGTCGCCCAGCTCCTTGGCGATCCGCTGCGCCCCGGCCGCGAAAGCATGCCGGTCCTCGGGCAGGCGCTCATAGACCTTCGGGTCGCTCCAGAACCCGATCTCGGGCGCGGCCACCAGCCAGCGGGCGTTGGGAAAGAGCGGGCTGTCGAAATCGTCGAGCGCACCCCAGAAATGGTCGGGGTGGAGATGGGTGAACAGCACATGCGTCACCGCATCGGGCTCGATCCCCGCCGTCTTCAGGCTTTCAGCCAGCTTGCCCGAGCCGGCCAGGAAGTTCGCGCCCGAGCCGCAATCGAACAGGACAACGTCCTTGCCGCGCTTCAGGCAGGTGACGTTGAGCACCGAGCGCGCCGGTCCCGTCTGCTTCGCCTCGGCGGCGAGCTCCGCCGGCGCAACGTCGCGCGCCAGCATCGACAACGGCAATTCGAAGCTGCCGTCGCTGAGGATGGTCAACGTCTCCTCGCCGCTGCCGAGCGTCGCGACGACCTGCGCCAGAGCCGGAGAGGCCAGAGCACAGGCGCCGGCAGTGACGAACAGGCGACGCGTCAGCATGAGCTACTCCGATGATCGAGGTCAGACAACAGTGCCTGGGCACTTCTTGCGCTTCTTGCTCAAAGCGCGCCGTCATTCCGGCCGCAGCGAAGCGGAGCGCCGGAATCCATCGTAGAACTCAGCGCCCTTCGATGGATTCCGGAGCTGCGCGGCTTCGCCGCTTGTCCGGAATGACGCTTTATTTGAAGGAGGCGCCAAGACAGGCAGACGCCCTACTTGTTCACCGGCGATTCCGGATCGAACAGATAGGCCATCACGTCCTTGATCTGCTGCTCGTCGAGCACCTTGTTGACGCCGAAGCGCGGCATGTTCGAGCAGGGCACCACCGCCATCGAATTGTAGATCTTGGTGTAGGCGTCCTTGATCGTCTCGGGGTCGTATTTTCGGTCCTTGCCATAGGCAGCGAGGCTCGGCCCGAGCGTGCCGTAGCTGACCTCCTTCGGATCGAGCTGGTGGCAGGCGAAGCAGTTGCCTCCGGCGACCGTGCCGGCCGGGTCGGAGAACTGGCCGCCGCGGCCGTTATTGGCGACCTGATAGCCCTTCTTCCAGTCGCCGAGGAACCTGCCGTCAGCGGGATAGACAACACGCGCGCTCTCGCGCTTCAGCATCTCGTCGGACTGCGCCGAAGACGGGTTGTTCCGCGTCACATTGCAGACCGAAAGCGAGTCGTCCGGCTTGATCCTGGCCTGCCATTCGGCCGAGGCCTTGCCGAAGGTCGACTTCAGGTAGGCGTCGATCACGGCCTGGGCCGGGCGCTCCTGGGCGCTGACCGAACCCGCGACGATCAGCAGGGCGGCCAGGGGAATGAATGTCCTGATCATCACGTTTCCCCTCAGCGCTTGATCGACGGAACTTTGATCTCGCCGCCTTCGGCCTGCTTCTGCAGGAAGACGGTGAGCGCGGTCAGGGCGTCCGAGCCGTATTCCGGCACCGGCCAGCGCTGCTGGCGATAGCAGTCCCAGAGCCGGTGCTGCATCGTCCGGAGCGCGCTCTGCGAGACACGGTAGGTCGGCCAGGAGCCCATCGTCTCCTGCGCGGTCTTGCCCTTGACCGAGAGGTTGGGCAGGCCCTGCAGGCGGATGCGCTTGCCTTCCTCGGCATGGCAGGTGGCGCAGGAGAAATCGTTGACGCCGCCGCGCGTGTAGAACAGCGCCTCGCCGACCGCCGCCATCTCCTTCTCCTTGGGATGGGAGAGCTGCGGCTGGATCGCCATCTCGCTCGACTTGTTGGCGATGAAGGCGACGAGATCCTCCATGTCCGAGGCCCGGGCCGGGCCCGAGAACCGCCGCAGCACGACCTCCTTGGTGTCGAGCCCCTGCAGCTTGTCCATGCACCAGAGCAGGCGCTGCTCGGTGTCCATCACCTTGTCGGCGTCGGCGAAATAGCGCGGCAGCTTGGCGAAGGCGCCCTCTAGCTTGCCCGGCCCCTCGCCGAGGTCGCAGCCCTCCAGCGAGACGTTCTTGGTTCCGCGCTTCTCCGCCCACAGCGCCTCGCCGCGATCAACCGCGAGGAAGCCCGGATTCGAGAACGGATCGGAGAGCATCTGGCGATAGCGCTCGATCTCCTTCTCGCTGTCGTCCTGGGGCGGCGATTGCGCGGTCAACGGCCCGGCCGCCAGTGTCACGACGGCCGCCAGTAGCGCCGCCCCCATGATGGGAAGCTTCATCCCTCGCCCTTTCGTTTCCTCCGGGGCCGCTTATGTTGCGGCCTCGTCGCCGGCCCGCTTGGGGGGCTTTACATTCACAAAAAACAATATCACGATACGTGCAAATGATTGGCGTCCCGCTGTCGCGCCGTCAAGAGTTAAAACAAGACGAATTCCAGGGAGGAGCCCGCATGCAGACTCAACCGTCGACGCTGTCGCGCCGTGATGCGGTGAAGGCCGCCGCCTGGGCTCTCGCCGCCGCCGCGGTCGCGCCGAAGCTCGCCTTCGCCGACGAGAAGACCGTCGCTGCCGAGATCAAGAAGCTCTACGGCGACAAGCCGATGGCCTCCGGCAAGATCAAGCTCGACGTGCCCGAGATCGCCGAGAACGGCCTCGTCGTTCCGATCAATATCGAGATCGAGAGCCCGATGACGGACGCCGACTACGTCAAGGCCGTGCACGTCTTCGCCGAGGGCAATCCCCAGCCCGGCGTCGTCAGCTACCAGTTCACCCCGGCCTGCGGAAAGGCCTCGGCCGCGACGCGCATGCGCCTCGCGCAGACGCAGGACATCATCTGCGTCGCCGAGATGTCGAACGGCGCGCTGCACACGGCCAAGGCCAACATCAAGGTCACGATCGGCGGCTGCGGCGGCTGACGCCGCTCATCGTCATCGACCAGAACAAGGCGAGGAAACCCCCATGACCACCAAGCCCACGCCCCGCGTGCGTGTTCCGGCCAAGGCCACTGCCGGCGAGATGATCGAGATCAAGACGCTGATCTCGCACGAGATGGAATCCGGCCAGCGCAAGGACGCCAAGGGCGAGACCATTCCGCGCAAGATCATCAACAAGTTCTCGGCGAGCTTCAACGGCAAGCCGGTCTTCTCGGCCGACTGGTTCTCGGCGATTTCGGCCAACCCCTATCAGTCCTTCTTCTTCAAGGCGACGGAATCGGGCGAGTTCATCTTCACCTGGAAGGACGACGACGGCTCCGAATATGTCTCGAAGAACAAGCTGACGGTCGGCTGAGTCCTCCCGTCATTGCGAGCATAGCGAAGCAATCCAGTCTCGTAGAGCTCTGCTGCTCCTGGATTGCTTCGTCGCTACGCTCCTCGCAATGACGACTAGAGCTCTGCTGAAGAACCCCTGGATCGCGATGTGCGCGCATCCAAAGGATGAGTCATGATCTCAAGACGCGAATTCCTGCAGGCGACGGCGGTCGCCGCGGCCTTGACTGCTGGCTCCGGCCTCGGCCCGCTCGGGCGCGCCGCCGCCCAGCAGAAACTGTCGCAGGCCGACATCCTGCGCTTCGAGCCGCAGGGCCAGGTCACCATCCTGCATGTGGCGGATATCCACGCCCAGCTGATGCCGCTGCAGTTCCGCGAACCGGCGGTCAATCTCGGCGTCGGCGAGGTCAAGGGCCTGCCGCCGCACCTGACCGACGCCGCCTTCCGCGAGCATTTCAAGATCGCCGCCGGCTCGGCCGACGCCTTCGCGCTGACCTCGGACGACTTCGTCTCGCTCGCCCGCAATTACGGCCGGATGGGCGGGCTCGACCGGATCGCGACGCTGGTCAAGGCGATCAGGGCCGAGCGCGGCAACGACAAGGTGCTGCTGCTCGACGGCGGCGACACCTGGCAGGGCAGCTGGAGCGCGCTCCAGACCAAGGGCCAGGACATGGTCGACGTCATGTCGGCCCTGAAGCTCGACGCGATGACCTCGCATTGGGAGTTCACGCTGGGCGCCGAGCGCGTCAAGGAGATCGTCGAGAAGGCGCCCTTCGCCTTCCTCGCCCAGAACATCCGCGACAAGGAATGGAACGAGCCGGTCTTTCCGCCGCGCAAGGTCTTCGAGAAGGGCGGCGTCAAGGTCGCGGTGATCGGCCAGGCCCTGCCGCGCACGGCGGTCGCCAACCCGCGCTGGATGTTCCCGGACTGGGAGTTCGGCATCCGCGAGGACGAGTTGCAGAAGCAGGTCGAGGAAGCGCGTGCCGAAGGCGCGGCCATCGTCGTGCTGCTCTCGCATGACGGCTTCGACGTCGACCGCAAGCTGGCGAGCCGGGTCAAGGGCATCGACGTCATCCTGACCGCGCATACCCATGACGCCATGCCCGGCCTGATCCGCGTCGGCGAGACCGCGCTGGTCGCCTCCGGCTCGCATGGCAAGTTCGTCTCGCGTCTCGATATCGCGGTGAAGGACGGCAAGGTCGCCGATATCCGCTTCAAGCTGATGCCGGTTTTCGCCGATGCGATCGCGCCCGATCCGGAGATGGCAGCGCTGGTAACCAAGCTGCGCGCGCCCTTCGCCGCCGACCTCGCCAAGGAGATCGGCCGCACCGACTCGCTGCTCTACCGGCGCGGCAACTTCAACGGCAGCTTCGATGACCTGATCTGCGACGCGATGCTCTCGCAGCGCGACGCCGAGATCGCGCTCTCGCCGGGCTTCCGCTGGGGCGGTTCGCTGCTGCCGGGCGAAGCGATCACCTGGGAGGCGATCACCAACGCAACCGCGATCACCTATCCCAACTGCTACCGGATGGAGATGACCGGCGCGCAGCTCAAGGAGATCCTCGAGGACGTCGCCGACAACATCTTCCACCCCGACCCCTATTTCCAGGGCGGTGGCGACATGGTCCGCATTGGCGGCATGGGCTACGCCATCGATGTCGGCAAGCCGATGGGCAGCCGTATCTCCGGCCTCACTCATCTGAAGTCGGGCCAGCCGATCGACGCTTCCCGCAAATACGTCGTCGCCGGCTGGGCCAGCGTCAACGAGGGCACGCAAGGGCCGCCGATCTGGGATGTGGTGCGCGACCACGTCGCCACAGCCAAGACCATCACCATCAAGCCGAACGACGCGGTGAAGGTGAGCGGGGCATGAGAACAGGACGATCGCTTGCCGGATGCGCGCATCCCCTCCCCCCGCTTGCGGTGGGGAGGGCTAGGGTGGGAGGCCGCAAAGCAGGGCTCGAGCTTTCTTCCCGTCCGGCGCCAAGCGGCACTGCCCCCCACCCAACCCTCCCCACCGCAAGCGGGGGGAGGGCTCGCGCCCCCGGCAGCCGCGAGAAAATCCTGCAAGCGATAGCCCTAGGCATGAGCATCTGCACCGCCGCGGCTACCGCCAAACAAGGAGACGAGCAATGAGCTCTCCCGCAAAACCCGATGCGCTGAGCCGCCGCCGCTTCCTCGGCGGGGCGGCGATCGCCGGAGCCGGCCTTGCCGGCGCAGGTTCCGCCCGCGCCGAAACGGGCAAGCCCGATCCGCTGATCACCGATGTCCAGGACTGGAGCCGCTATCTCGGCGAGGGCGTCGACAAGCGGCCTTATGGCACGCCGTCGCGCTTCGAGAAGCATGTGATGCGCCGCGACGTCTCCTGGTTGACGGCGTCCCCGGAATCCTCGGTCAATTTCACGCCGCTGCATGAACTCGACGGCATCATCACGCCATCCGGCCTCTGCTTCGAGCGCCACCATGGCGGCATCGCCGACATCGAGCCCGCCAATCACCGGCTGATGATCCATGGTCTCGTCGACAAGCCGCTGGTCTTCACCATGGAAGACCTCAAGCGGATGCCACGGCAGAACCGCATCCACTTCCTCGAATGCGCGGCGAATTCCGGCATGGAATGGCGTGGCGCGCAGCTCAATGGCTGCCAGTTCACCCACGGCATGGTCCACAACGTCATGTACACCGGCGTGCCGCTGAAGCTGCTGCTGGCCGAGGCGGGGGTGAAGACCACAGCCAAATGGCTGCTGCTGGAAGGCGCCGATTCCTCCGGCATGAACCGCTCGCTGCCGCTCGAAAAGGCGCTCGACGACGTGCTGATCGCCTTCGCCATGAACGGCGAGGCGCTGCGGCCCGAGCAGGGCTATCCGCTGCGCGCCGTCATTCCCGGCTGGGAAGGCAATCTCTGGGTCAAATGGCTCCGGCGTATCGAGGTCGGCGACCAGCCCTGGCAGGCGCGCGAGGAGACCTCGAAATACACCGACCTCCTGGCCGATGGCCGCTCGCGGCGCTTCACCTTCTTCATGGACGCCAAGTCGGTGGTGACCAACCCCTCGCCGCAGGCGCCATTAAAGCAGAAGGGCCGCAACGTCCTGTCCGGGCTCGCCTGGTCCGGGCGAGGCACGATCAAGCGCGTCGATGTCACCCTCGACGGTGGCAAGAACTGGCAGCACGCCAGAATCGACGGGCCGGTGCTCGATAAGTCGCTGACCCGCTTCTATGTCGACTTCGACTGGGCCGGGCAGGACCTCCTGATCCAGTCGCGCGCCATCGATTCGACCGGCTACGTCCAGCCGACCAAGGACGAGTTGCGCAAGGTCCGCGGCTCGAACTCGATCTATCACAACAACGGCATCCAGACCTGGCATGTGAAGGCGAATGGGGAGACCGAGAATGTCGAAATCGGTTAGTCCCCTGCTGTTCGCCGGCCTCGCAGCGGCGATCGTGCTCGCCGCCGCGCCGCTGATCGCGCAGACCAAATCGGCGCCGGCCAGGCAGGCCCAGACGCATCCGCCCGCAAAAGCCGCTCCGGTCCCCGCCCCCGCCGCGAAGCTCGGCCTCGGCCGCGAGGCCCTGCCGGAGGAGATCAAGGCCTGGGACATCGGAGTGCGCCCCGACGGCAAGGGTCTTCCGCCCGGCAAGGGCACCGTCAAGCAAGGCGACGAAATCTTCCAGGCGCAATGCGCCAGCTGCCATGGCGAGTTCGGCCAGGGCAATGGCCGCTGGCCGGTGCTGGCCGGCGGTATGGGCTCGCTCAAATCAGACCGGCCGGAGAAGACGATCGGCTCGTTCTGGCCCGACCTTTCGACGGTGTTCGACTATGTCCGCCGGGCCATGCCCTATGGCAACGCCCAGTCGCTGTCGCCGGACGAGCTCTACGCCGTCACCGCCTATTTGCTCTATCTCAACGACATCGTGAAGGACGAGGACTTCGAACTGTCCGACAAGAACTTTACCAATGTGAAGCTGCCGAACGCGGCCGCCTTCTACGACGACGACCGCGAGACCACGGAGAAGGCGTTCTGGGGCAAGGAGCCGTGCATGAGCAATTGCAAGCCGGAGGTGAAGATCACCGGACGGGCGGCGGTCCTCGACGTGACGCCGGATTCGAAGACCGCACCAAAGGTCGACTGATGCGGCAGGCTGGCTCAGAGCGACAGCTTGAAGCCGATCCGCGACGGCTCTGCCAGGCTCAAGCCCTCCCCCCGCTTGCGGTGGGGAGGGTTGGGTGGGGGGCAGTGCCGCTCGGGGCGACATCGAAGAAGCCTAGAGCTCTGCTTTCCCGCCCCCCATCCCTAGCCCTTCCCCACCGCAAGCGGGGGGAAGGGAATGCGCGCAACGTTCTAGCTGTGGTCCTGGCACTGGCCTGCGCGCCGGCAGAAGCCGCTGGCGACCGGGCGTTGGGGGAATATCTCTCCTCCGAATGCACGAGCTGCCACCAGACCAGCGGCCGGCAGGTCGGCGGCATCCCGGCGATTGTCGGTCATCCGGCCGAGCAGTTCGTCGCGCTGATGAACGCCTATCGGGCGAGGCAGCGCGATAACCAGGTGATGCAGGCGATCGCCGCGCGGCTCTCCAGCGAGGAGATCGCAGCGCTGGCGGCCTATTACGAGAGCCTGAGACCCAATCCATAGCCGGGCATATGGCCCGGGCGGAGGAGGATACGATGTCGGAGGACACTCACCAGGCTTCGCGCCGGGCGCTGATGCTGGCGGCGGCGAGCGGGGTCGTCGCTGCGACTGCCCCGGTCCTTGCCGCGTCTCGGCAGACGGCGCTCGCCGACCTCAAGAAGGACGCCGACATCGCCTGCCTCTACCATTGCGACTTCGGCGAGCCGCAGCGCTTCATCCAGATGCTGCAGAACATCGCCAATCACTACTCCGCCTATGACGCCGACCCGTTCGCGCTCCAGCTCGCCGTCGTCGCGCATGGCCCGGGCGTGAAGTTCTTCCTGGAAAGCCTCGACGGCACGAGCTGGAGCGACGAGGCCCCCACTGTCCCGAAGATCTTCGAGCGCGTCGAGGACGTCGCCAAGAACGGGCTGAAGGTCCATCTCTGCGAGATCACCTTCACCCGGTTGAAGATCGACAAGAGCAGGGCCCGCAAGGCCGAGTTCGTCGGCTTCGTGCCCTCAGGCGTCGCCGCCGTGGCCGCCCTGCAGGCCAAGGGCTTCGCTTATTTGAAGGTCGGATAGGGCCTGGGAGAGGGTCAGCCGTCACGATGGGAAGGAGAGAGGGAACCATGTCGACCAGCCGCCGCACATTCCTGTCGGGCCTCGCCGCCGCAGGGAGCTGCGCAGTCGCAGCGCCCGCCGTGCTCGGCCAGGGCAAGCCGCGCGTCGTCATCATCGGCGGCGGAGCCGGCGGCGCGACCGCCGCGAAATACCTCGCCAGGGATTCAGGTGGCGCCATCGCGGTGACGCTGGTCGAGGAGAACGAGGTCTATCAGACCTGCTTCCACTCCAACCTCTTCATCGGCGGCTTCAAATCCTATGAGGAGATCAGCCATCGCTACGACGCGCTGGCGAAGAACCACGGCATCACGCTCGCTCGCGCCCGCGCCACCCAGATCGACCGCGACAAGAAGGAGGTCGTGCTCTCAACGGGCGACCGCCTGCCCTATGACCGCCTCGTCGTCTCGCCCGGCGTCGACCTGAAATACGATTCCGTCCCCGGCTGGTCGAAGGATGTCGAGGAAGCCATGCCGCATGGCTGGAAGCCCGGCCGACAGACGCAGTTGATCAGGCAGAAGCTCGACGCGGTGCCCAATGGCGGCACGATCCTGATGATCGCCCCGCCCAATCCCTATCGCTGCCCGCCCGGCCCCTATGAGCGCGCCTCGATGTTCGCCCATGTGCTCAAGGCGAGCGGCAGGCGCGACTGCAAGATCCTGATCCTCGACCCGAAGGACAGCTTCTCGAAGCAAGGCGTCTTCCAGGAAGGCTGGGAGAAGCATTACGGCGCGATGATCGAATGGCTCGGGCCGAAGGTGCATGACGGCATCAAATCGGTCGATCCGAAGAGCAACACCGTCGTCACCGGCTTCGAGACCTACAAGGACTGCGCCTTCGTCAACGTCATCCCGGCCCAGATGGCCGGCGAGATCGCCCGCTCGGCCGGACTGGCGCCGGCCGGCGGCTACTGCACCATCGATCCCGCCTCGATGAAGTCGGTCGCCGACCCCAACGTCTTCGTGCTCGGCGACGCCTGCATCGCCGGTGACATGCCGAAATCCGCCTTCGCCGCCAACAGCCATGCCAAGGTCGCGGCGATGGTGATCCGCGGCGAGCTCACCAATGCCCGCACCTTCCCGGCGCGCTACATCAACACCTGCTGGTCGCTGATCGAGACCGACGACACCGTCAAGGTCGGCGGCCGCTACGAGGCCAAGGACGGCAAGATCGCAGCGACCGAGAGCTTCGTGTCGCAGCCGCGCGAAAGCGCCGAACTGCGCAAGGAGAACCAGGCCGAAAATGTCGGCTGGTACGCCGCGATCACCGCGGACATGTTCAGCTAAGCCCCCTCACCGCGCTCTCGCCTCGTGGTGGCGGCGCCAATCCTCCCCTCTCCTCACAGGGTCTGAAACGCATGAAATTGCCTGTAGTCGCCGCTGCCTTCGCCGCCGCCTTCATCACGACCAACGCCTCGGCGCAGGATGTCTCTGCCGGCGAGCGCTCCTGGAACAAGTGCCGCGCCTGCCACCAGATCGGCGAAGGCGCCAAGAACCTGGTCGGCCCGCAGCTCAACGGCCTGTTCGGCCGCCATACCGGCGAGGTCGAGGGCTACAGCTATTCGACCGCCAACAAGGGCGCGGGCATCACCTGGGACGAGGCGGTCTTCGCCGAATACATCAAGGATCCCAAGGCCAAGATCCCCGGCACCAAGATGGTCTTCGCCGGCATCAAGAACGAAAAAGAGATCGCCGACCTCACCGCCTTCCTCAAGCAGTTCGGCAAGGACGGCAAGAAGATGTGACGGGCCGCAACCGGCGCGCCGCGCTCATGACATGATCGGCCGGGAGGCTTGACGGCACGCCATAGCCGACTCCCGAAAGGACCTCGAATGATCACCAGCCGTAACCTTGTCGCGGGCATGGCCCTTTTCGGCACACTCGTCCTTGGTGGATTCGCCGTGGCGCAAAGCCATCAGGGGCATGGCAGCCATGGCGCCGCGGCGCCTGCCGCTGCCGACACCGCCGCGACGCAGGCCTACAAGGCGGCCAATGACAAGATGCACAAGGAGATGGGCGTCGCCTTCACTGGCGATCCCGATGTCGATTTCGTCCGCGGCATGATCCCGCACCATCAGGGAGCGGTCGACATGGCCAAGGTCGTGCTCGCCCATGGCAAGGATCCCGAGCTGCGCAAGCTCGCCGAGGGCGTGATCACCGAGCAGGAGAAGGAGATCGCCTTCATGCGCGAGTGGCTGAAGAAGCGCGGCAAGTGATCGCCTCACCCTGCCGGCTCCGGATCGGCAGATCAGGGGTTGGCCTCATGCCGCCGCTTGCCCTGCAAGGCCGGCGCTGGCAGAGAGGCGGCGCGACTTGCGTCCACGCATACCTGCATGCACAGGCCGCGAAACTCACATAGGCTTCCCTCTCGCCGTTCGGCCGCTCGCGGGTTCTATGAAGAAGTATCTGGACTATCTCTGGCCGCTCATCGGCCTCGTCGCGGTTATCTGGTCGGTCGACCTGCTCTGGGACAAGCTCAAGGCCGAGGCCCTCACCAATGAGGCACTCGCGGCTCAGCTCGAACAGGCCGGCCTCTGGGACTCGGTCAGGATCGTCGCCACCGGCATCGGCCAGAAGATCGCGGTCATTCCGCCCGCCGCCTTTTTCCACGCCGGGCTCGCGACGCTCGTCGCCTATGCCGCGCTCGCCTGGTACGACCGGATCGCGCTGCTGCATCTGCACCGCGAGAAGGGCATTTCCTGGGCCTATATCTCGCTCTGCTCCTTCGTCACCTACGCGCTCTCGCATAATATCGGCGCCTCGGTCTTCTCGGGCGGCATGGTGCGTTACCGCGCCTATCATGCGAAGGGCCTGAGCGGGCCTGAGATCGCGGTGCTGGTCGCGCTCTGCTCCTTCACCTTCGCCTTCGGCACCATCCTGCTGATGGGCCTCGTGCTGGTCGGCGAGCCGCAGATCCTGCGCCCGCTGCATCGTCTCTCCGACTGGTTCGGCATCGGCGACAAGCAGGCACGCCTGATCGGCTTCGGTCTGCTCGCCTTCTGCGCACTCTATACGATCGGCTCCTGGCTGCGCTTCAAGCCGCTGAAGATCGGCTCCTTCGAGCTGGTCTATCCGCGCCTGCCGATCGTCGCCCGGCAATATCTTGCTGCCCCGCTCGAATTGATGGGCGCCGCCGGCATCATCTATTTCGCCCTGCCGGAGCAGGGCAATCCCGGCTTCTTCATCGTGCTCGGCGCCTTCCTGATCTCGTTCTCGGCCGGTTTGCTCAGCCAGGTGCCGGGCGGGGTCGGCGTGATGGAGGCGGTCTTCCTGGCGGTGATGCCGGGCGTGCCGGCTCCCGCCGTCTTTGCAGCATTGCTGGTCTGGCGGATGTTCTACCTGATCATTCCCCTGGTGGTGTCGCTGCCGATCGTGCTCGCCTTCGAGCGGGCGCAGTTGCGCAAGGCCCTGGCGCACGAGACACAGGTGAAGGCGCAGGAGCAGGCGGCAGCCAAGGCCGCCGCCCTGCACATCGACCAGGCGCAGTGACGCCTCAGCGCTTCAACGCAATCGCCGCGGCGCCGAACATCAGGAGGCTGCCGATCGCCTCGGCCGGGCCGAACGGCTCGCCGAGCGCAAGCACGCCGGCCGCGACCGCGACCGCCGGGCTGATGAAGGCATAGAGCCCGGCCCGGAAGGCGCCCCAGTCGCGCACCAGCCGCAGATAGATCGTGAAGCCGATCAGCGAGCCGCCGACCACCAGCACCGCCAGCGCAGGCAATGTCGGCCAGGACAGCAGCGCGCTGAAATGCGCCGGTGTGACGGTCTCCAGCAGACCCGACATCAGGCAGAGCCCGAAGCCGCCGATCAGCGTCTGCCACCCGGCCAGCGTCAGCGTCGGGATGCGGCCCATCACCGGCCGCGACCAGACCGCACCGAAGCAATAGAGCAGCGTCCCGGTTGCGACCGCAGCCAGCCCCCAGAGCTCGAGCGGCCCGCCCTTCGCCGCCGCCAGTCCGCCCAGCGCCCGCGTCGAGAACAGGAAGCCGAGGCCGACCGCGCCAAGCCCGATCGCCGCTAGCTTGCGCCCACCGATCGCATGCCCTTCGATCAGGCGACTGGCGATGATGGTGAAGATCGGGATGGTGGCGAAGTTGACGATCGCAGCGAGCCCGGTCGGCGCCTGCGCCGTGCCCCAGAACAGCAAGGTGTAGTTGCCGGTGTTGAGCAGCAGCGCGGTCATGATCACGCGCGGCCAGGCCTCGCCTGGTACCTGCAGCACGTCCCGGCCGGCCCAGGCCAGCATCAGCGCGCCGGCGATGACGAAGCGCGACGCCGCAAGGAAGACCGGCGGCACATGCTGCGAGCCGACCTTGATCGGCAGCCAGGTCAGGCCCCAGACGAGGCACATCAGCGCGAAGTAGGCGGCGTTGCGGGACATGGGCTGCGCTTAGCGAGGGAGACGCAAGGCGCCAGCATCGCCATCTGGCCAACGCCCTTGCCGCGCTCTATTATAAGAGAATCAAGGGTATGATGATGGACGATCTCGCGTCAAGATTAGCAGAGCGGCTGCGCGGCGAGCGCGAGGCGCGCGGCTGGAGCCTGAACGACCTCGCCGAGCGCTCCGGTGTCTCGCGCGCCATGATCAGCCGGATCGAGCGCGGCGAGGCGAGCCCGACTGCGGTGCTGCTCGGCCGGCTCTCGGGCGCTTTCGGGCTGACCCTGTCGAACCTGCTCGCGCGGATCGAGAATGCCGGCGAGCGCGTCCGCCGCGCCACCGACCAGCCGCTCTGGCGTGACCCCGAGACCGGCTTCGTCCGCCGGGCGATCTCGCCGGCCGGCAATGGCGATCTCGAACTCGTCGCCGGCGAGTTGCCGCCCGGCGCGGCGATCGCCTATCCCGCGAGCTCCTACGCCTTCATCCGCCAGCAGATCTGGATGCAGTCGGGAGAGCTCGATTTCGACGAGGGCGGCATCGTCACGCGGCTCGAGGCCGGCGACTGCATGGAGCTTGGCCCGCCCAGCGACTGCCGCTTCAGCAATCCCGGCACCGAACCGGCGCGCTATCTCGTGGTGGTGTCGCGGCGTTGATCCTCGCTGGATCGCGAGCGGATATTCTATCAGGCACTGCGCCGCCCCCTCCCAACCCTCCCCCGTTCCGGGAGAGGGCTCCCGCGCCCCTTCCTACCGCGACAACGCCGGACCAAGCGCCTCTCTCTCCCGGAACGGGGGAGAGATGGAGAGGGGGCAGCGCCGACATCAGTCCGCTCCCGGCACAATGAACGCGCCGGGTGCCGGTATCAGACGCTCCCCACGGTCCTCAGCTTCGCCCGCGGGTGGATCTCGCTCTGCGAGAGCACCGGCGTCTCGCGGCGGAAGCGCTCGATGATCTGACGCACGAAGGGTCGTGCCATGCCGGAGGTGACCAGCGACGGCATCTCGCCGAGGCGCGCCGCGTCCTCGAACTTCTCGCGGACCTGATGGACGAAGTCCTGCAGGCGCGAGGGCTGCATGGCCAGATGCCGGTCCTCGCCCTGGCCGACGATTGATTCGGCGAAGACACTCTCCCAGGCCGGCGACAGCGTGATGATCGGCAATTGCCCGTGCTGGTTGGAGAACTGCGCGCAGATCTGCCGGGCGAGGCGGACACGGACATGCTCGGCGATGTCGCGCGGGCTCTTGAGGGCGCCCGCAACTTCCGCGATCCCCTCGACGATCGTGCCGAGGTCGCGGATCGAGATGCGCTCGGAGAGCAGCAATTGCAGCACGCGCTGGATGCCGGTGGTCGAGATCTGGTTCGGCACGATCTCCTTGACCAGGTCGGCATGGTCCTTGGGCAGCTCGCGCAGGAGCTTCTGCACCTCGCCATGCGAGAGCAGCTCCGGCATGTGCGATTTCAGCACCTCGGTGAGATGGGTCGAGATCACCGTGGCCGCGTCGACCACGGTGTAGCCGCGCAGTTGCGCCTCGTCCTGCAGCGCGCCGTCGATCCAGGTCGCCGGCAGGCCGAAGGTCGGCTCCAGCACGTTGTGACCGGGCAGCGTCACGCTGCCGCCCATCGGGTCCATCGCCATGTACTGGCCGGGATAGACCATGCCGTGGCCGGCATCGATCTCCTTGATCTTGATGAAGTAGTGGTTGGCCTCAAGCTGGACGTTGTCGACGATGCGTACCGCCGGCATGACGAAGCCGAGTTCGGCGGCGAGCTGGCGTCGGAGCGCCCGGACCTGGTCGGTCAGCCGGTCCGCCCCACCGGGCGCATTCACCAGCGGCAGCAGGCCGTAGCCGATCTCGATCTTGAGCTCGTCGAGCTTGAGCAGGTCGTTCAGCGTCTCTTCCTTCGGCGTGCCGTCGGCGGCGAGCGGAGAGGCCTCCTGCGCCTGTACCGCCGCCTCCGCATCGCGCGCCTTGGCAAGGCGGCCGAAATGGCGCGCAAGCCAGCCCGAGCCGGCGGCGAGAACGAGGAAGGGCAGCATCGGGATGCCCGGCAGGACCGCGATCAGCAGCATCACCGCCGCCGACATGCCGAGTGCCTTGGGGTAGCCCGAGAGCTGCTTGCCGAGCGCCTTGTCGGCGGCGCCGCGCACGCCCGATTTCGAGACGAGCAAGCCCGCCGCGGTCGAGACGATCAGCGCCGGAATCTGGCTGACGAGGCCGTCGCCGACCGTCAGCAACGTGTAGCTGTGCGCCGCCGCGCCAAAGCTCATGCCCTGCTGCGCCACACCGATGATGATGCCGCCGATCACGTTGATGAAGGTGATCAGCAGGCCGGCGATCGCGTCGCCGCGCACGAATTTCGAGGCGCCGTCCATCGAGCCGAAGAAGTTGGCCTCGTCCTCCAGCGCCTTGCGCCTGGCCTTGGCGACGTCCTGGTCGATCAGACCGGCCGAGAGGTCGGCGTCGATCGCCATCTGCTTGCCCGGCAAGGCGTCGAGGGCAAAGCGCGCCGCGACTTCGGCGATACGGCCCGAGCCCTTGGTGATGACGACGAAGTTCACGATGATCAGGATGGTGAAGACGATCACCCCGATCACGAAATTGCCGCTCATCACGAAATTGCCGAAGGCCTCGATGACATGGCCGGCGGCGGCGGTGCCCTCATGGCCATGAGCTAGGATGAGGCGTGTCGAGGCGAGGTTCAGCGCCAGCCGCAGCATCGTCACGATCAGCAGCACGGTCGGGAAGGCCGAGAACTCCAGCGGCTCCTCGATGAACAACGCCGTCATCAGGACGAGCACCGAGAGGATGATCGAGAGCGCCAGCAGCATGTCCAGCAGCATCGCCGGCAGCGGGAAGATCAGCACCACGAGGATGCCCATCACGCCGATGGCGAGGAACAGGTCCGGCCGGTTGAGCAGCGCGCCCATCTGGCCGCGCGTCGGCATCTGCATGCCCCCGCCGCTGCCTGCCGTCACATCGCTCATCGACCAGAGGCTCCCACGCGCCGCCCATCATCGGACGGCAGCCGCACCCGGCAATTCTTGCCGAGCGCATGGTGAACGAGTGGTTAAGACGCCTCAAAAAATCCCGTCTGGAACCTTTCCATGAACGGGCTGTTATCGAATGGCCGCGTTCTGGCCGCATTCGCCCAGCCAACTCGCGCAGGGTCGACGATATCGGTTTCACGCCGAAGCCTTTTGGAGGAAATCTTGAATAGACGTTCGTTCGTGCTGAGCCTTTTCGGCGGTTTCGCCGCCGCCAGCGTCGGTGGCATGGGTATCGCGCAAGCTGCAGTGCCCGCGCCTGCAGCCGAGGATCTCGCCCCGGCGCTCAAGGCGGGGCTCGACAAGGCCGACGCCGACTTCAGCCAGACCGTGGTCCGCCGCACGACTGTCGTTCGCCGGCCGGCCTACCGCCGCCCGGTCGTCGTCCGTCGCACCACGGTCGTCCGCAGGCCGACCCCTTACAGACGGCCGGTCGTCGTGCGCCGGACCACCGTCGTGCGTCGCCCGGCGCCCTATCGCCGCCCCGTCGTGGTTCGCCGCCGGGTGATCTACCGCTGACAACGTAACCTTCTGGCGGTCGGCCTCGTGCCGGCCGCCCTCTTTGAAGCGGCGAAAAGACCGCCCGACGAGGGGAGGCAACCTTGTGAACGAAGCGCCCGCCCACACAGCAGAGATCGTCACCGACATTCCAGCCAGGCTCGACCGCTTGCCGTGGTCACGCTTCCACACGCTCGTCGTCGTCGCACTCGGCGTCACCTGGATTCTCGACGGGCTCGAGGTCACGCTTGCCGGCGCCGTGTCCGGCGCCCTCAAGGAAAGCCCGGTACTGCGCTTCACCAACACCGAGGTCGGGATGGCGGGCGCCGCCTATCTCGCCGGCGCGGTCCTCGGCGCGGTTTTCTTCGGCTGGCTGACCGACCGGCTCGGCCGCAAGAAGCTCTTCACCATCACCGTTCTTGTCTATCTGAGCGCGACTGCCGCGACCGCCTTCTCCTGGAACTTGTGGAGCTTCCTGCTCTTCCGCTTCCTGACCGGGATGGGCATCGGCGGCGAATACACCGCGATCAACTCGGCGATCCAGGAGCTCGTGCCGGCGCGCGTGCGCGGCTGGACCGATCTCGTCATCAACGGCTCCTTCTGGGTCGGCGCCGCGATGGGGGGTGTCGCCGCGATCGTGCTGCTCGATCCCACCTTCGTTTTGCCCGACATGGGCTGGCGGCTCGCCTTCTTCATCGGCGCCGTGCTCGGCCTGATCATCATGATCCTGCGCCAATGGATCCCCGAGAGCCCGCGTTGGCTGATGAGCCATGGCCGCATCGCCGAGGCCGAGCGGGTCGTCGCCCACATCGAATCCTTCTCGCCGCCGCAGCCGGCCGCGACACTGCCGACGCTCACCTTGCGCCCGCGCTCGCGCACGCCGATGGGTGAAGTGGCTCACACGCTCTTCGTCACGCACCGGCCGCGCACGCTGGTGGCGCTGGCGCTGATGACGTCGCAGGCCTTCTTCTACAACGCGATCTTCTTCACCTATGCGCTGATCCTGACCGATTTCTACGCCGTTCCGTCGAGCCTGATCGGCTGGTTCATCCTGCCCTTCGCCGCCGGCAACTTCCTCGGGCCGCTCCTGATCGGGCGTCTGTTCGACACGCTCGGCCGGCGCCCGATGATCGCGGGGACCTATATCCTGTCCGGCGTTCTCCTGGCCGGGACCGGCTTCTTGTTCGCACGCGAGATGGTCAGCGCCAGCCAGCTCACCATCTGCTGGAGCATCGTCTTCTTCTTCGCATCCGCGGCCGCCAGTTCGGCGTATCTGACCGTGAGCGAGACCTATCCGCTGGAGATCAGGGCACTGGCCATCGCAGTCTTCTATTCGCTCGGCACAGGGCTCGGCGGCGTCGCCGGTCCCTGGCTCTTCGGCGCACTGATCGATACCGGCTCGCGCATCAGCGTGCTCGGCGGCTATCTGTTCGGCGCCGTGCTGATGATCGCCGCCGGCCTGATCGCCTGGCGCTTTGCGGTCAAGGCGGAGCGTCGCTCGCTCGAGGACGTCAGCAAGCCGCTCGGAGCGGTCTGAGGATGCAGCGGCAGTCGCCGAGGCAATTGCGCCTCAAACGCTCACAACAAGCTAGCGGCCGGTATCCCGCGCCGTCGGCCCTTTTTGTGAACCATTGTCGCAAAGCGAACGTGACGATTGGTCAGGAAGGGGAATAGAGTGGCCTCGTGGGAACGCGGCGCCTGAATCGAACCAACTGGAGGCATGACATGGATCGACGTTCATTCGTGATGGCGCTGTTCGGCGGGCTCGCCGTGGCCAGCGTCGGCGGCATCGCCGCTTCGGAAGCCGCGCAGCCCAAGCTCGCGCCGCTTCCGGCCAAGAAACCGGAAGAGCTGCCGGAGGAACTGAAGGAAGGCCTCGACAAGACCGATGCCGACTTCAGCCAGTATTATTACTATCGTCGCCCGCGCTATGTCAGGCGATACTATGCCCGCCCGCGCTATTATTATCGTCCGCGGCGCTATTATTATCGCCGCCGCTACTACTACTGAGCGGACGGGATCGGGCCGGGGCACACGCTCCGGCCCGTTTCAATTTCGGACCGTTCAAAGAGAGTTTGTCCGCGCCTGCCCCGGTTCGGCCACCGGAACGCCGTCTGCGACGTATTCGCTGAGCTTGTTGCGCAGCGTCCGGATCGATATGCCCAAGATCTTGGCGGCATGGGTCCGGTTGCCCAGGCAATGGTCCAGCGTGTCGAGGATGAGATCGCGCTCGACATCGGCGACCGTGCGCCCGACGAGACCGCGCGTCACTGCTTCGGCCGTCTGGGCGGCTCGCGTCGCGACATCGCGCCCGCTGGCCGGGCCGAGCGTCTCGCCTTCCGGCGTCAGCATCGCCTCCATCCCGATCTCGACGCCCTGCGCCAGCAGGACGGCACGGTGCACCGTATTCTCGAGCTCGCGGACATTGCCGCGCCAGCCATTACCGAGCAGGAGCTTGCGCGCCTCGGCCGCGATCGGGCGCAGCGGCAGCCCGTTCAGCTCGGCATATTTCTTCGCGAAATGGTCGGCCAGCGCCAGGATGTCGCCTGGACGCTCGCGCAGTGCCGGCAGGCGCAGATGCACCACGTTCAGCCGGTAGAACAGATCCTCGCGGAAGGAGCCCTCGCGCACGGCATCGCCGAGATTGCGATTCGAGGTCGCGATGATGCGCAGGTCGACCTTGACCGGCTGCGTTCCGCCGACCCGGTCGATCATCCGCTCCTGCAGCGCCCGCAGGAGCTTGGCCTGCAGGCGCACATCCATCTCGGATATCTCGTCGAGCAGCAGCGTGCCGCCATTCGCCTCCTCGAACTTGCCGATGCGCCGGGCGATGGCGCCGGTGAAGGCACCCTTCTCATGACCGAACAGTTCAGATTCGAGCAGGTTGTCCGGAATCGCCGCGCAGTTCACCGCGACGAAGGGCTTGTCCTTGCGCAGCGACTTCTGGTGCAGATGCTGCGCGATCATCTCCTTGCCGGTACCGCTCTCGCCGGTGACCAGCACCGGTGCATCCGAGCGCGCGATCTGGTTGGCGAGCTGCACGACCCGCTCCATCGCCGGATCGCGCCAGATCAGGCTCGCCTTGTCGCCCGCGACCGCGGCGAGCACGGCCGCGATCAGCTCCGGATCGGGCGGCAGCGGCACATATTCGCGCGCGCCGGCCTGGATCGCGGCGACGGCGGCGCGGGCATCGGTCGAGGTGCCGCAGGCGACGAGCGGGGTGCGGATGCGCTCGGCCTCGAGCGCCGCGACCAGCTTGGCGATCGGCTGCTCGACATCGACCATCAGGAGGTCGCCGCCCTTGGCGCGCAGCACGGCCAGCGCCTGCTCGATGCTCTCGGCATGGGTGACGGCGGCGCCCTGCGAAACCGCGATCTTCGCAGCGGTGATGAGCTGGCCCTTGAGGCTGCCGACGATGATGAGGCGCATGGCTCAGGCCTTCCTTGAAAGATGCATTCGGTCGGATCGGCCGCTCACCGATCTGTCTTGATGATTTCCGTCATGGTGACGCCGAGGCGCTCCTCGACCACCACGACCTCGCCGCGCGCCACCAGGCGCTCGTTGACGAAGATGTCGATCGCTTCGCCGACGCGCCGGTCGAGTTCCAGCACCGTGCCGGGCGTGACGCGCAGGAGATCGCCGACCGCGATCCGTGACGAGCCCAGCACGGCCGAGACCGTGACCGGCACGTCGAAGACCTGCTCGAGATCCTCCGCCGTCTTCACCGGGACCGGCCCGGACCGCGCCACCGAGTCGCCCCCGGCATTATGGTCGAAGGAAAGGTCGGCCGGATTGAGCGGCGGCAGGTTGAGATCGTTTCCGTTCGGCATCTTGCTTACCCCGCTACCGGCCCGAAGACGGCCCTGACCGCCTTGTCGACCGCTTCGTCGAGCGCTGCGCGCTCGATCGCAATACCGCCATCGGCCCATTCGAGCCGGCCGTCACCGATGGCGATGTCCGGCTCGCCGAGCACGACGATCCGGCCGGCAAAGCCGCTCTCGCGGGCGAGCCCGGAGAGTTTTCCCTCGACGGTCTCGACCAGGCTTTCATGCACCCGGATCGCCAGATGCGGCGCATGCCGGGCGTGGGCCAGGCATTCGCGCGCCGCCGCGAGCAGTTGCACCAGCGGCTTGTCCGCCAAGGCGGCCCCGGCAAGGCTGCGCGCGGTCGCGATCGCAAGCTGCGCCGCCTGGGCCTCGATGTCCGCCAGGCGCTCGTCCTGCTGCGCCAGCAGCCGCTCGCCATGGCGCACCAGCTGCGAGAGCAGGCTTCCCAGCTGCTGCTCCCCCTCGCGCCGCGCCTGGTCGAGGCCGCTGTGGAAGCCTTCCGCCCTGGCTGTCTCGAGCGCCGCCTCGTCGACCGCCTTGCGGCCATTGCCGCGGAAGTCGGTGTCGAACATGAATTTCTTGGCAGCTGCCATGTCAGTACACCAACTCGTCTTCGGAATTGCCCTTGGCGATGACGATCTCGCCCTTCTCGGCGAGGTCCTTGGCCAGGGTCACCATTTTCATCTGCGCCTCGTCGACCTCCTTGAGGCGCAGCGGGCCGAGCCCCTGCATATCGTCCTGCAGGTTCTTGGCGGCACGCTGCGACATCGCGCCGAGGAAGAAGGCGCGCATCTCCTCGTTGGCGCCCTTGAGGGCGCGGGCGAGCATGTCCTTGTCGACCTGGCGCATCAGCGTCTGCAGTCCGGCGGAATCGAGCTTGCCGAGGTCTTCGAAGGTGAACATCAGGGCGCGGATACGCTCGGCCGAGTCCTGGTTGGTCACGTCGAGCGCGGCGAGGAAGCGCATCTCGGTCTGGCGGTCGAAGCCGTTGAAGATCTCGGCCATCATCTCGTGCGGATCACGCCGGCGCGTCTGCGTCAGCGTCGAGACGAACTCGGTGCGCAGCGTGTTCTCGATATGGTCGAGAGCCTCCTTCTGCACCGATTCCATGCGCAGCATCCGGCCGACCACCTCGATCGACAGTTCGTTGGGCAAATGGCGCAGCACATTGGCCGAATGATCCGGCCGAATGCGCGAGAGGATCACGGCGATCGTCTGCGGGTACTCGTTCTTCAGGAAGTTCGCGAGCACGACGGCGTCGATATTGCCGAGCTTCTGCCACATGTTGCGGCCGGCAGGACCGCGGATTTCCTCCATGATCAGTGCGACCTGGTCGGTCGGCAGGATCTTCTCGAGCAGCGAGATCGTGCGGTCGAAGGAGCCGGTGATCGCGCCGGCGCTGGAGAGCCTGCCGACGAAGTCGAGCATCAGCTTCTCGACCTGGTCGGAATCGACCGTGCCGAGCTCCGCCATCGCGCGCGTGATGATGCGGATTTCCTCGTCGTCAAATTCTTCCCAGATCGCCCGTCCGTGCTCCTCGCCGAGCACGAGCAGGATGACAGCGGCCCGCTGCGGCCCGGTCATGCCCTCGAGCGTCATCGGCCCGTCGGCATAGCCCGACCTTTCGCCATCGGAGGCGGAGCTTCCGCTACGGGTTGCGATGGAGCGTGTCGCGGCCATGGTTCAGGCTCCCGTCACGCTGGTGCTTTCTCGTGGATCCAGCCGCGCAGCACCGCGACGGAATCCGCCGGATTCTGCGAGACCATGGCGCCGATCTTCTCGACCGACTGGGCCTTGAGCTGGCCCTTGATCTGCGCGATCGCCAGCATGCGCTCGGAGGGCGCCTCGACACCCAGCTGGCTGGCATCTGCGCCGCCAGCCGAGCCCGCTCCGCCGGAAACGGCGGGGAACGTCGACGGATCGCCGGTGCCCTGGTCGACCACGAGCGTGCCGTTACGCATGAAGCTCGGGAGCGCCCTGACCTCGCGGTCGGGCGCGAGCACCTGCTTGAGCAGTGGACGCACCACCACCATCAGGACGATCAGGATGAGCAGCGCGATCACGCCCATCTCCGCGAAGCGGACGAGGTCCTCCCTGGTGAAGGAGGTGAGCTGCTGCATCAGCGTCTGCTCGGTCAGGTCGCTCGCGGCCTGAGGCGCCTCGGCGAAGCGCAGATTGACGACCTCGACCTGGTCGCCGCGCTGACGGTCGAAGCCGATCGCGGTCCGCACCAGCTGGCCTATCCGCTCCAGCTCCTCCTGCGACCGTGGCTGGTAGTTCGTCTCGTTGCCCTGCCGGCTGTACACGCCATCGACGAGCACGGCGACGGAGAGTTTGCGGACCCGCCCGCCATCCTGCACCTCGGTGCGGGTCGTGCGCGAGATCTCGTAGTTGACGACCTCCTCGTTCTTCGAGCTGGTGTCGCGCTGCTGGCCCTGCTGCTGGCCCTGGTTCTGCTGTGCGCCCGGCAATTCGTTGCCGACGGTGACGCCCTCGCGTTGCTCATTGCTGGCGGAGGCCTCCGTCCGATTCTGGCTCGAGCGGATGACCTTGCTCTCGGGATCGAATGTCTCGGACCGGCTCTCGACCCGGTTCGAATCGAGCGTCGCCGAGACCTGGACGCGGGCGCGGCCCGGCCCGACGATGCTCGCGACGATGTCGTCGAGCTGTGCCTTGATCCGCCGCTCGATCGCGCCCTGGCGCTCGTCCAGCGCCACACCGACCATACCCTGCTCGCCTTGGGCACCGTCGGCGAGGAGCCGGCCGCGCTCGTCGACGATCGAGACCCGTTCCGGCTTCAGCCCGTCGACGGCCGAGGAGACGAGGTGGCGGACCGCCCGAACCTGGGCGGCGTCGAGATCGCCGGCGAGCTTGAGCGCGATCGAGGCACGCGGCGGCTCGCGGTCGCGCTCGAACAGGCGCCGCTCGGGAATGACAAGATGAACGCGCGCCGCCTGGACACGGCTGATCGAACGGATGGTGCGCGAGAGCTCCCCCTCGAGCGCACGCAGATGATTGATGTTCTGGACGAAGCTCGTCGAGGAGAAGGCGTCGCCCTTGTCGAAGATCTCGTAGCCGACGCCGCCGCCGGAAGGGATACCCTTGCCGGCGAGCTCGAGCCGCAGTCGCGGCACGTCGGCGCGCGGCGCCAGGATCGTCTGGCCGTCGCCGCGCAATTCGTATTTCACGCCGCGCGTGTCGAGGTCCTTGACGATGGCGCCGACGTCCTGGCTCGACAGATCGGCGAAGAGCACACCCATCGTCGGCTGCGACATGCGCAGCATCACGAAGGCGAAGAAGCCGATCAGCGCCAGCGTCACCGCCAGCATCGCCGCCAGCCGCGCCGCACCGAATCTCCGGAACTGATCGACTAGCCCGTTCACGCCACGTTTCCGTTGCCCGGTGCCTGCGAAACCAACGCGCAGACGCACCACTAGGCAAGTTTTTCCCAGTGCATGGTTAGCGCCGGGTTAACGACGGTTCGGAAACGGGCAATTCGGCCGGAAAGACACACCAATGCGAACGCGAAAAGGCGCCGGCCTCTCGGCCGACGCCCGATAAATTTGGCAGCTCGCCGGCAGGATTACTGGCGATAATGCTGAATGCGGGTGGTGCGCAGGCCGGCGAGGCCATGCTGGTCGATCGACATCTGCCAGCTCAGGAATTCGTCGACCGTCAGCGTGTAGCGCTGGCAGGCCTCCTCCAGGCTGAGCAGGCCGCCGCGCACGGCAGCGACGACCTCGGCCTTGCGCCGGATCACCCAGCGACGCGTATTCATCGGCGGCAGGTCGGCAATGGTCAGCGGGCTGCCATCAGGCCCGATCACATATTTGACGCGCGGTCGCAGCGGCTCGGTCATGGTAACTCTCACACAACTCAACAGACCTACTGCCCAGGAGCCTAGCCCCGACGGGCTTAAATTTTGCCTAAAGCAATCACACAGGCTTTCGGCATGGGTCATCACCGTGTCCGTCAGCTGGTGGCTTTCACCGATTTGACCCTGTCGAGTGGCACCTTGATCGCGCCGATGAGCAATGTCGGCACCGTGGTCGAGAAGTCGATGCCGTCGACCTTGCCGGTGATCTCGGTCTTGACCGTGATCGCCGCGCCGGAGACGTCGGCGCCGTCCACCGTGATGGTGTACTCGCCGGCGGGCGCATTGGAGCCGGTCGAGGTCTTGCCGTCCCAGCTATAGGTCTGGTCACCGGCGACGAGCGTCTTCGTGCCGCTGAAAACGACCTTCCCGGCCGAATCCTTGATGGTGATCGTACCCGTGCCGCCCTTGGAGGCGTTGAGCTTCCACTCGGCCTTGCCATCCGCGAGCTGCGTCGCCGCTCCGTCTGCGGTGACGGTCTGGCCGACGAAGCCGATCGCACTTGCACCCGTCGTCGCCTTGCTGACGCCGAGCAGCGCCGTCAGCGTCTCGTTTTGCTTGAGCTGCTGCTCGACGCCGGCGAACTGCACCAGCTGCTGGGTGAACTGGTTGGTGTCGAGCGGGTCGAGCGGGTTCTGGTTCTTGAGCTGCGTCGTCAGCAGGGTGAGGAACTGGTCGAAATTATTGGCGATCGACGTGCCGCTGCCGGTCGCGGTGTTGTTCTGCGCGGCCGCGATCTGCGAATTGGAGAGGCTACCCGTATTGGAGACGGTCATCGTCCGTTCCTCCTTCAGATGCTGAGATCGACGCCGCCGAGGCGGCCGGCGGTCCGCGGCAATGTCGCCGCTTCGGTGATGAATGCGCTGTCGTCCGTGGCCTGGACCCAGGCTCGGCGGCCGCGCGGCGTTTCGTCATCCTGCCGTTGCTGACGCGCGCCCGCTTGCTGGTCGCTGGAATCGCGCAGGCTCATGTCGATGCCGCCTTCCGACGGCTTCAGGCCGGCCTGCTCGAAGGCGCGCTCGAGCGTGCGCGCGTCGCGTTGCAGCATATGCAGCGTCTCGACCCGGTCGACCGTCAGCTTGGCGCTGACCTCGCCCTTGTCGGAGATTTCCAGAGTGACATCGATACGGCCGAGCTCGGCCGGATCGAGCCTGATGTCGAAGCGCTTGTTGCCGGCGAGCGCCCGGGCGCCGATCTCGACCGGCACGACGTGCAGCGGCGTCGCCCGGCCCGTCTCGCCCGAGATCATCCGGTGGGTGGCCTCGGCCTGGGCTTGCGCCGTCGCCTGGGCGGCAGCGTCGAGCTCGGTCAAGGGCGCCTGCGGCGTGGCCAGCGTCTGCGGCCCGGCGGCGAGAAGGGCTTGCGGGCTCAGGGGCGCACTGGCCGGCTGCGGGTTGGCAGCCGGTGCGACATTGTCCGCGGTGCTGGCCTGCGCGGGCTGGCCTGTCGCGGTCGCCTCTGCCGGCTTGACCTCAGTGCCAGCAGTGGCTGTCGCCGCCTTGCTGACCTCGGCCGCTTCCTTCGGCACCGCTTGGCTATCGACCGGTTTGGCGTCGCCCTGCTGCGCTTCGCCAGGCTTCATCTCCGCCTTGGTCGCGACGCCGGCTGCTGGAAGCTGCGCCGTCACGCCGGCTTTGACGCCGATGGCCGCGGCTTCGCCACCCGCGCTGGCCTGACCGTCTGTCTTCACCAACGCTGCAGGGACCGGCAAGACAGCGCCGGTCGCAACCTGCTGTCCGGCTGCACCCGCCTCGCCGGTCGCCACGACCGTCTGCCCCTCCGGCTTGCTCTCCGGTGTGGCCGCACCGTCCGGCTTGGCCTGCTCGCCACCCTGGAGCGTCAGCGCCGCCAGCGCCAGGAACTCGGCGGATACACCGGGAACCGGCACAGGTTGCGGCACGACGCCCGCAACGGCCTGCTCCTCGGGCGTGCCTTTGTCGAGCACGGGCGCCCCATCGAGCGCTGCCTTATGCTCTTCGATAGTCTTGCCACCGACCGGCTTGTCGCCAGCGACCGCCTCGGTCTTCTTGCCCTCGGGGGCCGTAGCATCCTTCGTCGATGCCTCGTCCGGTTCGGGCTCCGTCTTCGCCTTGTCGGATCGCTCGGCAGCGCCTGCCGTTTTCCTGTCCTTGCCGGCCTCGTCGGCACGGGCCGGCGATTTGGTCTCGGCTACAGCCGTCCTGCGGGCGCCGTCATCAAATTTCGAGGGCTCGCGTGTCTCCGCGCTGTCGCGCGAGTTGCGGTCGTCCTCAACGCGCGGACGCGGCCGCTCCACCGGCTCCGGTGGCAAGGCAAAGGCCTGCTCGGGCTCGCTCCGCTCCGGGCTGCGGCGGCTCGGAGCTGTAATCTCGGGCAGCGCGGACGAACGCGAGACCGGCGCGGCAGACATGGGATACTCTCCGGAACAGAACCGTGACGACGTGGCCGCCACTCCTTCAGCAAGAGGCGAGCCAACCGAAAAACCACACCGTTTCAGCAACTTGACCGAAAAGCACCCTCCCCTCACCCGGCAGGAATCGCTTCCTTCGATTGCTCGGCCCGGCAGGAATTGCCGGCCTTGCGCTGGCCCGCATCTGTCAAAACCGTTATAGAGCGCCCACATCCTCGGACGCTTCGCGCCCGAACCCGCCCGGAATCTAGATGACCGCTTCGCTCAACTCGCTCGACATCGCCAAGCCGCCAGCGGCGACGCGCGTCGTCGCGGCCATGTCGGGCGGTGTCGATTCCTCGGTGGTGGCGGCGCTGCTGAAGCGCCAGGGCTACGACGTCGTCGGTGTCACGCTGCAGCTCTACGACCATGGCGCGGCAGTGCACCGCGCCGGCGCCTGTTGCGCTGGCCAGGACATCCATGATGCCCGCCGCGTCGCCGAGGCGATCGGCATCCCGCATTACGTCCTCGACTATGAGAGCCGTTTCCGCGACGCGGTGATCGAGCGCTTCGCCGAGAGCTATCTCGCCGGCGAGACGCCGATCCCTTGCGTCGAGTGCAATCGCACCGTGAAGTTCCGCGACCTGCTCGGCCTCGCCCGCGAGCTCGGGGCCGATGCGCTCGCTACCGGCCATTATGTCGCCAGCCGCGACCTCGGCACCGGCCATCGCGGCCTCTTCCGCGCTGCCGATGAGAGCCGCGACCAGAGCTATTTCCTCTACGCGACGACGCAGGAGCAGCTCGATTTGCTGCGCTTCCCGCTCGGCGGCCTCGACAAGGCCCAGACCCGGGCACTCGCCGCCGAATTCGGCCTCGCCATCGCCGACAAGCCCGACAGCCAGGACATCTGCTTCGTTCCCAACGGCCGCTATGCCGAGGTGATCGAGCGGCTGAAGCCCGGCGCCGCCCGCCCTGGCGCCATCGTCCATCTCGATGGCCGCGTGCTCGGCGAGCATGAGGGCGTGCTGCGCTACACGGTCGGCCAGCGCAAGGGCCTCGGCATCAGTGGCGCCGAGCCGCTCTATGTCGTTGCGCTCGATGCCGAGAACGCCCGTGTCATCGTCGGCCCGCGCGAGGCGCTGAGCGTCAGCCGCGTCGACCTGCGCGATCTGAACTGGATCGGCGACATCGCCCTCGCCGAACTGCCGCCCGGTGGCATCGAGGTCGCGGTCCGCGTCCGCTCGACCCGCGCGCCGCGCGAGGCGCGCCTGCTCGTCGACGACAAGGGCGTCCATGTCCTGCTGGCGCAGGGCGAGGAAGGCGTCTCGCCCGGCCAGGCCTGCGTGATCTACGACCATGCCGACAGCGGAGCCCGCGTGCTCGGCGGCGGCGTCATCATGGCCAACCGGGTCCCGCATCCGGCGCCGCAGCCCGAGCCTGCCTACGGCATCACATGACGACGACGAACGGTCTCGACGCGCAAAGGCGCGTCTACGCGGTCTGGGCGAAAGTCTACGACCGGATCTATCAGGGCCTGCTCGCCCGCGCCCAGCGCGAGGCGGTGGCGGCGGCCTGCGCCAGCGGCCGCGACATCCTCGAGATCGGCGTCGGCACCGGGCTGACCCTGCCCTATTTCGAGCGCGACCGGCGCATCGTCGGCGCCGACCTCTCGCTCGACATGCTGCGCGTCGCGCGCGCCAAGGTGCTGAGCCAGGGGCTCGATCATGTCCGCGGACTGATGGTGATGGACGCCTGCCGGCTCGGCTTCGCCGATCGCTCCTTCGACGCGGTCACCGCCCAGTTCGTCATCACGCTTGTGCCCGATCCCGAGCAGGCGCTGGCCGAGATGGACCGGGTGCTGCGCCCGGGCGGCGAGATCGTGATCTCCAGCCGTCTCGTCGGCGATGGCGGCCTCGCCGCGCCGTTCTGGAAGCTGGTCGCGCCACTGGCCAGGGCGATCGGCTGGAGCAGCGACTTCAAGGTCTCGCGCCTGACCGACTGGGCCGCCGCGACCGGCCGCTACGAGACCGTCCATGTCGGCCAGGGCTATTTCAAGGTGGTCAGGCTGCGGAAGCTCAGCTGACCCTCGCCATCAAGGCTTGACGCCGACGCCCGCCGCCCCCTATATCCGCGCCGTCGCGATTGACCGCCGTTCTCAAGGCGCGTCGCCATCGGGGCGGGGTAGCTCAGCTGGTTAGAGCAGCGGAATCATAATCCGCGTGTCGGGGGTTCGAGTCCCTCTCCCGCTACCAAACTCTCTTTCATCGACATTCAGTGGCGATCGTAACCGGCTCCAAATGGGCCGGTTTCTTTTGTTTCTGGTTCATTGGCATTCGTCGGCGGCCGCTGGCAGTAGCGCCGTTTGTTGGCCTTCCTAATGGCCTCAGGTGAAGGCCAGCAGGTCCGAGGCCAGCAATGCGTCTAACCGGTACCGCGATCAGGAATGCCAAGGCGCAGCCGAAGGTAACAAAGCACTCGGACGGCGGTGGTTTGCAGTTATGGGTGACGCCAGCCGGCGCCAAGCTCTGGCGCCTCGCCTATGGCGGCGGGTTTGACGCATCGCCAGGCTGGCGAGCGGTTCGGGATGAGCGCGGCGAGCGTCAGCCGCCGGCGTAAGCTGGAACGCGAGCAGGGCGATACGCGGCCCGGTCCGGTCAATGTCAGCAGGAGGCGCAGACCTACCGGACCTCGTTGACATAGGCGTGTGCGGTAGTCGTCGCGCGGTGCCACCCAATGATGGTCGGAACGCCGGCCTGATCGTAGGCGACCTCGTCGATCGTCAGCACAGCCTGGCGTCCACCTAACTGGAGCAGCGCGATATCCTCGTCGCTGGCGAGCTCGGCGGCGATCTGCTCCCGAACCGCGGAAATCCGGATGCCGTAGCGTTCCAGCAGATGCAGATAGAGCAGGGGCGGCAGCTCGGCGGTGTCGCGCGGCCAGTGCGGTAGCCGCTCTTCCGCCATCACCAGCCTGTCTTGCATCACGGGACGGCCGTCAGCGTGGCGGATGCGGTGGATCTTGATCACGCCGCCCGTCCTGATCTGCAGGGCCGCGATCTGCGCCGGAGTGCCCGGTTCGAATTCGAGGCTAAGAAACTGGCTGGTCGAGCGCACCAGGCTGCCATCGGCCCTGTGCAGGCGGAAATACTGGAAGAAGAAGCGCAGGCTGTGATGCGGCGTCCGGCCGGTCACGACTGTTCCGGTCTTGCGGCGGCGTGTCAGCAGCCCCTCCGCCACCAGATCGCTCATCGCGCGGCGGACCGTGCCGACGGCGATGCCGAAACCCTGGGCAAGGGAGGTCTCGCTGGGAAGAACCATCCCGGGCGGCCATTCGCCGACGAGGATCGCCTCCGACATGTGACGCTTCACGCGTTCATAGAGCGGCGCGGCTTCTCCTGCGCCGAAGTTCGGCAGCACCGGCACCGGGGCTCCGGCCCCGTTGCCCGATCCGCCGGCAGCGGGCGGCGCTTTTTTGGCATTGACAGGGAGCATGCTGCTGAGTCCTATTTCTATATAGTTTATATGAAACAAGGAGGACCGCAAATGGCGCTGCCAGCTGCGGCTTTTCGATGGCTCCATCGCAGATCGCACCGGCGCTGGACAAGCGCGGCGTCGCTGGGCTGAGCGATGGTCGAGCCCGTATCTCTCCGGCGAAGCGAGACGGCGTTGGCCGAGGCCCACGGCTGGATTTCCGCCAATGCCGACGGTGCGCTTGCCGCGCTCGCCCGGATGATCGCGGTCGACACCTCTTTCCCGCCCGGTCTGGGCTATGACGAGTTCGCCGGTCTCATGGAGGGGCTCGTCACCCCGCTCGGCTTCGGAACCGAGCGCGTTGCAGTGCCCGAGAGCCTGTGGAAGGTGCCGAATGGCCCCGCCGCCGGTCCGCGCACGAACCTGATCGCCGGCCGCAGGAGCGGCCGCCCCGTCTGCGGCCTCTATTTCCATGTCGACACCGTACCCGCTGCGGCCGGCTGGGACACCGACCCGCTGCGGATGCAGCGCGACGGCGATCGGCTGATCGGCCTGGGCGCCGCCGACATGAAGGGCTGCATCGCAGCGACCCTGCTGGCGCTGCGCGCGGCTCGTGCCTGTGGGGTCGAGCTCGCCTATGATCCGATGCTGCTGTTCTGCACTGACGAGGAAGGCGGCCTCTATCCCGGCATCCGCCATCTCGCCGAGCAGGGCCGCCTCCCGGAGCACATCCTCAATTTCAACGGCAGTGCCGAGGCGCGAATCTGGGCCGGCTGCTTCGGTATGTTCAATCTGCTCGTTCGCATCCATGGCCAGGCCGTTCATGCCGGCGAAGGCAATCGCAAGGGCTCCGGCCTCAATGCGATCGAGGGCGCGCTGCCGCTGCTCAATGCGCTGATGGCGCTGAAGGCGCAGGTTGCGACCCGCGTCTCGGCCCTGCCACCGCCGCCGGGCAAGCCGCCGCTCGCGGCCCAGCTCAATCTCGCTGCGATCCAGGGCGGCACGGCCGGCGGCCAGGTTCCCGCGCTCGTCGAGCTCACGCTGAACCGGCGCTACACCCCCGAGGAGCGCTTCGAGCAGGCGCTGGCCGAGATCGAGGCGGTGATCCGCCGCAGCGCCGCCACCGTGCCGGGCCTGTCGGTCGAGACGGCACTGGTCGGCCATCTCGCCCCCACCGCCGATCCGGCGGGGCCGCACTGGCCGCGCTGGCAGGCCGCCATGGGCCAAGGCTTCGGCTACGCGCCGGAGGAGTTTCGGAAATGGGGCGCCGCGAGCTGCTCCGATTTCGGCTGGGTCCAGCGCGCGACCGGCCAGCAAGAAGTGCTGCTCGGCGGCCTCGGCCGCCCCGACCGCAACATCCATGCGCCCGGCGAATACACGACCGTGCCGGACATCGTCTCGCTGGCGCAGGCGGTGCTGTCCTATCTCGCCGCCGATTTCAGGCCCGACATCAACCCAGATCTATTCCCCTCCCAGAGCTGAAGGAGCGTTCCATGCCGAGCATCCATCGTCGCGATTTCCTCGCCGCCTCCGCCGCTCTCAGCAGCATCGCCCTGTCCGGCCTGCCGGCCTTCGGGCAGGCGCCGCGCCGGGGCGGCACGCTGCGCGTCAGCGTCGACCAGGCGGTCGCAAAGCTGAACCCGCTCGTCACCCGCGTGAACCCGGAATACCTCGTCGCAGAGCTGCTCTACTCCGGTCTGACGCGGCTCAAGCTCGACATGAGCGCCGAGCCCGACCTTGCCGAGTCGTGGACGAACTCCGCCGACCTGACCGAATGGACCTTTATCCTGCGCAAGGGCTTGAGCTTCCATGACGGCTCGCCCTGCACAGCGGCCGACGTCGTCGCGACCTTCGAGGCCATCCTCGACGCCAAGACAGCCTCGCCGGCACGCCAGAACGTCGGCCCAATCGCCAAGATCGTGGCGAGGGACGAGACGACCGTCGTCTTCACGCTCTCGGCACCCTTCGCCGACCTGCCGGTGACGCTCGCCTATACCAACGCCAAGATCATTCCTGCCACCATCATCAAGGCGGGGCTCGGCAAGCTCGACCGCCAGGCTGTCGGCACCGGCCCGTTCAAGCTCGTCTCCTTCGAGCCGGAGCGACAGATCGTCGTGGCCCGCAACGACGCCTATTACGACAAGGCCCGGCCCTATCTCGACAAGATCGAGGTCGTGGTCTACCCGGATGTCAGCGCCGAGGCCTCCGCGTTGATCTCGGGCGATACCGACCTCATCACCACGACCCCGCCGACCGAGTTCGGCCGCCTGCAGAAGGCGAACGGCGTCAAGGCACTGCGCGTGCCGTCAGGCCAGTTCTGCAACGTCAATTTCGGCTGCGACCAGAAGCCCTTCAACGACGTGCGCGTGCGCCAGGCGCTGGCGCTGACCGTCGATCGCGCCGCCATGGTCGATTTCGTCACCGAGGGTTTCGGCTCCCCCGGCAACGATACGGCGCTCAACCCCGCCTATCGCTTCTATGCCGATCTGCCGGCGAAAAAGGCCGACATCGCCAAGGCCAAGGCGCTGCTCGCCGAGGCCGGCTATCCCAAGGGGCTCGAAGCGACGCTGATCGCCTCGGACCGGCCGGGCCAGCGCACGCAGCTCGCCGTCGCTCTGCGCGAGATGGCTAAGCCCGCCGGCTTCGACATCAAGGTCGAGACCATGCCGCACGCGACCTATCTCGACCAGGTCTGGAAGAAGGGCTCCTTCTATGTCGGCTTCTACAATATGCAGGCGACGGCCGACGCCATCTTCTCGCTGCTCTACACCTCCAACGCTGCCTGGAACGAGACGCGCTGGAACAACGCCGCCTTCGACAAGGTCGTCTTCGAGGCGCGCGCGACCGTCGACGAGGTCAAGCGCCGTGCCCTCTACGCCGAGGCGCAGAAGCTGATGAATGCCGAGGTGCCCTCGATCATCCCGGCCTTCTTCGACCTGCTCGGCGCCCAGCGCGAATGGGTGCAGGGCTATCAGCTGCATCCGCGTGGCGCGGTCTTCCGGCTCGACCACGTCTCGCTCGGTGCCAACGCGCCGAAGCGCAGCTGAGCAAGCGGAGCAGCAGGCGTGTCGCCGGCCTACATCCTCAAGCGGATCCTGTTGATCGGCTACACGCTCCTTGTCGTGTCGTTGATCGTCTTCGCGATCACGCAGGTCCTGCCGGCGGACGCGGCCGTGATGATGCTGGGCGAGAACGCGACGCCGGATGCGCTGGCGGCGCTGCGGGCCAAGATGGGGCTGAATGACCCCATCTGGATGCAGTATCTGCATTGGCTCGGCGGCGTCGTCCGCGGCGATTTCGGCGTCTCGATGCGCACCGGCCAGCCGGTCGCGCCGGCGATGCTGGAAGCGCTCGGCCGCTCGCTCCTGCTCGCCCTGTTCTCGATCCTGCTGATGCTGGCGGTCGCGATCCCGCTCGGCATCATCGCGGCGGTGCGGCGCGGCAGGGCAGCCGATCTCGGCGTCAGCTTCCTGTCCTATGTCGGCGTCTCGGTGCCGGAATTCGTGACGGCGACGCTGGTCGTGCTCGTGCTGGCCGACTGGCTGCAATGGCTGCCGGCAACGGGTTACGTCCCGTTGACCGAGGATCCGCTGCGCGGCTTGAGGCACCTCGTCCTGCCGGTCCTGACGGTCTCGCTGATCCTCATCGCCCATGTCTCCCGCATGGTGCGGTCGGAACTCGTCGACGTGCTGCATTCCGACTATATCCGCGCCGCACGGCTGAAAGGCCTGTCGAAGCGGCAGGTGCTGTTCAAGCACGCGCTGCGCAACGCGCTGCTGCCGACCATCACCATCGTCGCGCTCGATGTCGGCTACCTGCTCGGCGGCGTCATCGTGGTCGAAGAGATCTTCGCCTTGCCGGGGATCGGCCGGCAGCTCATCGTCGCGATCCAGGCGCGCGACCTGCCCTCGATCCAGGCCGGGGCGCTGATCATGGCGACGACCTACGCCATCGCCAATTTCCTCGCCGACATCGCCTATGCCTGGCTCGACCGGAGGATCCAGTATGATTGAGATCCTCAGGCGCATGCTGCGCTCGCCGCAGGGCGCGCTCGGCCTCCTGATCGTCGGGCTGATCCTGCTTGTCGTCCTCGTCGGGCCGTCGTTCGCCCCGAACGACCCTGAGAAGATGGCGCCGCTGATGCGCTACAAGCCGCCGAGCGCGCAGTTCTGGCTCGGCACCGACCAATACGGCCGCGATATCCTGAGCCGGCTTCTGCATGGCGCGCGCGCCACCGTCCTGCTGGCGGTGCTGGCGACGGCGCTCGGCACGCTGGTCGGTGCCGTCGTCGGCACCGTCTCCGCCTTCCTCGGCGGGCGCAGCGACGAGGCGATCATGCGTACGGTCGACGCGATCATGTCGATCCCGAGCCTGCTGCTGGCGCTATTGATCGTGAACCTGCTCGGCAAGAGCAGTCTCAACGCGCTCCTCGCCATCGCGCTCGCCTTCGCGCCGGGCATGGCGCGGGTGACGCGCTCGGTGGCGCTCGCCGTGCGCAAGCAGGACTACGTCAGCGCCGCGGTCGCGCGCGGCGAGAGCGCCGCCTTCATCGTCGGGCGCGAGATGCTGCCGAACGTGGTCGCGCCGATCATCGTCGAGATGACGATCCGCGTCGCCTTCGCGGTGATGCTGTTCGCGACGCTCTCCTTCCTCGGTCTGGGTGCTCAGCCACCGGCGTCCGAATGGGGGCTTATGGTCTCCGAGGCGCGCCGCTTCATGCATCTCAGCGCCTGGATGATCCTGTGGCCGAGCCTCGCCATCGCGCTGGTCGCGATCGGCTTCAACCTGCTCGGCGACGGCCTGCGCGACGCGCTGAACCCGAGGACCTGAGCGATGAGCCCGATCCTCGACATCGCCGGCTATGGTCTCGACTACGCGACGCCGACCGGCTTCACCCGCGCGCTCGACGACGTGACGCTCCAGGTCGCCAAGGGCGAGGTGCTGGGCCTCGTCGGCGAATCCGGCTCCGGCAAGACTTCGCTGGCCTGGGCGATCATGCGCCATCTGCCGCAACGCGCGCGCGAGACGGGCAGCATCCGCCTGACCGGGCAGGATCTGCTGAAGGCCTCGGAAGCCGAGATCGATGCGATCCGCGGCAAGCGCATCGGCATGGTCTTCCAGGATCCGAGCACTTCGCTCAATCCGACCCTGCCACTCGGCGAGCAGCTTTCCGAGGTACTGGTGCGCCATCGCGGCCTGACGCGCCGGCAGGCCTGGGCTGAGGGCGAGGAGCGCCTCGCCCATGTCGGCCTGAAGATTCCGAAGCAGATGATGCGGCGTTACCCGCATGAGGCGTCGGGCGGCGAGAAGCAGCGCGTGGTCATCGCCACGGCCTTCGCCTGCCAGCCGGAATGCATCATCTTCGACGAGCCGACCACGGCGCTCGACGTCATCACTGCGCGCCAGATCCTCGACCTGTTCAAGGCCTTGCAGGAAGAGACCGGCGTCGCCTCGCTCTACATCTCGCACGACCTCGCCCTGGTCTCACAGATCGCAACCCGGGTCGCGGTGATCCATCGCGGCAGGATCGTCGAGCAGGGCGCCGTCGGTGAGGTCTTCGCCCGGCCGCAAGACGCGTATACACGCAAGCTGCTGGCCGCCGTGCCACGGCCGGACCATCGATTGGTCGAGACGAGCCCTCCCGTGGCGGCCAGGCCGCTGGTCGAGGTTGAGAAGGTCAGCGTGCTCTATGGCCGCAAGCCCTTCCTCGGCAGCCTGCTTGGCCGGACGAACACGCAATTCACCGGCAATCGCGAGGTCAGCCTGTCGGTGATGCCGGGCGAAATCCTCGGCATCGTCGGCGAATCCGGCTCGGGCAAGTCGACGCTGGCCAAGGCGATGACAGGCCTGAACCGCTTCGAGGGCGAGATCCGCTTCGCTGGGCGACGCATCAAAGGGCTCGGCGACATGGACCGGGCCTATCGCCGCGATGTCCAGATCATCTTCCAGCACCCGGATTCCTCGCTCAATCCGCGCCAGCGCATCCGCGAGATCCTGTCGCGGCCGCTCGTGCTCTATGGCGAGCCGGGCTCCCGCCGGGATGCGGCTGCGATCGGTGAATTGCTGGAGCAGGTCCGGCTGCCGGCGTCCTATGCCGAGCGCTATCCGCACCAGCTTTCCGGCGGCGAGAAGCAGCGCGTCGCCATCGCGCGCGCCTTCGCATCAAGGCCGAAGCTCGTGATCTGCGACGAGATCACCTCGGCGCTCGACGTCTCCGTGCAGGCTTCGGTGGTCGAGCTTCTCGTCGATCTCCAGAAGCGCTTCGGCACGGCTTATCTCTTCATCACCCACGATCTCAACCTGGTGCGCCAGATCGCCCACCGGATCGCGGTGATGTATCGCGGCGACCTCGTCGATCTCGTCGATGTCGCCGCGCTCTCGACCGGCCCCCTCCATCCCTACACCCAATCCCTGCTCGAAGCCGTGCCCGCCCCGGCCACGGCCGCCTGACATTCGAGGCCATGACGATGAATCCCCGCGACCTGATCCATTCGCTCGACGAGAAGGCCTGCCTCGCGCTGCTCTCGGACTGGGCGAAGCATAAGAGCTATTCGGAGACCGAGGGCGAGAGGGCGCTCGTCCATCATGTCGTCGGCCAGATGAAGGCGATGGGCATTGAGGCGGAAGAGCAGCCCTTCGACGAGGGCCGCCGCGCCAATGCCATCGGCCGCTGGAAGGGCACGGGCGGCGGCAAGAGCCTGCTGTTCAACGGCCATCTCGACACCAACCCGGCGACCGAGGGCTGGACCGTCGATCCCTGGGGCGGGCTGGTTGATGACGAATTCATCTACGGCATCGGCGTCTCCAACATGAAGGCGGGCGACGCTGCCTCCTATTGCGCGGTCAAGACGCTGCTCGATGCCGGCGTGAAGCTGAAGGGCGACGTGATCCTGACCTATGTCGTCGGCGAATTGCAGGGCGGCGTCGGCACGGTCGCGGCGATCCGCAACGGCATCCGCGCCGACTATTTCGTCAACAGCGAGCCGACCGATGTGCAGGCCGTGACCATGCATGCCTGCGCCTTCTCCTTCGTCATCGAACTCGTCGGCAACACCCGCCATCTCTCCAAGCGAGAGCAGGCGGTCGATGCGATCATGGCCGCCTGCGACCTGACCCCGCGCCTCAACGCCATGACGTTCAGCGGCGCGCCCTCGCCCGAGCATGAATCGATCAACCGCGTCCATGTCGGCGTCGTTCACGGCGCACTCGGCAAGGAACTGCATGAATGGCGCGCGCCACAGGTCGCGGATTACTGCAAGCTCAAGGGCTCCGGCCGTTATGCGCCCGGCCAGACGGAGGCGGGAGCGCTCGCCGACATGCAGCGCGAGCTCGCCGCGCTGGAGCAACGCTTCCCGGGGCTGAAGGCCTCGATCCGCATCGAGAAGAAGGAAGGGCACCAGTCGATGCCGGCCTTCGAGGTCGCCAAGGACGCCCGCATTGTGAAGGCCGTCAACGCCGCCTATGAGGCGGTGCGCGGCGAGAAGCAGCCGACCGGCGCGATCAAGCCACCGGGCTTCTTTGGCACCGATGCCGGCCATCTCTATGCCGAGGCCGGCATGGAGGGCATCGTCTGCGGGCCCGGCGGGCGCTACAACACCATGCCGGACGAGCGCGTCGATATCCGCGACTTCCTCGACATGGTCCGGATTTACATGCTGACCATCCTCGATATCTGCGAAGTTGCGTGAGTTCGCTCTTCCCGCGCGAGGAGCTCGCAGGGCGGGTCGCCAGGGCCCGCCTCGCGATGGCCGAGGCGGGTGCCGAACTGCTGCTCGTCGACCATGCCGAGCTCCTGGCCTGGCTGACCGGCTACACGGTCTCGGAAACGCTGTACCGGGCCGCCTTCCTGCCGCGCGAGGGCGAGCCCTGGTTCGTGCTGCGCGAACTCGACGCCGGTCCGTGCCGGGATGCCTGCTGGTTTGGGGACATCGTCGGCTTCGCGGATACATCCGAGCCGCATCAGGTCATGGCAGAGGAGATCCAGCGGCGCGGCTTCGCGCAGGCTCGGATCGGCGCCGACCATGCCTCCTACGGTTTCACTGCAGCGACGCATGAGCGCTTCGCAGCGCTGCTGCCCAATGCGCGCTTCGTCGACCTGCCGCATGTGAGCGACCTTTTGCGGGCTGTGAAGTCGCCGGCCGAGATCGTCCTGATCGCAGAGGCGGCGGCAATCGCCGACAAGGCGATGGCGGCCATTGCCGCAAGGGCGCTGCCGGGCATCTCGCCGCGTGCAGCGGCTGCGGTCGCAGCCGCCTGTTTCCTGGAGAACGGGGCCGATACCGGCGAGACCGGGCCGATCGTGCCGGGCGTCGGGGACCACGAATTTCTCCACGGCGTGATGACGGCCCAGTCGCTGGCCGATGGCGACATCCTGCATGTCGAGCTGATCCCGAAGCGTCGCAACTACAGCGCGCGGCTGATGCGGCCGGTGCTGATCGGGGCGGACCGGCGCGGACTGTCGCCGCTCGCCGAGCGCCTCGTCGCCTTGCAGGATCGGCAGATCGCGGCGATGCGGCCGGGCGCTCTGGCCTGTGAGGTCGATGCGATCCTGCGGGACGCCGTGCTCACCGAGCGCCTGCGCCCGGTCTACGATAACGTCACCGGCTATGCGCTCGGTCTTTATGGCCGCACGCCGCGTACCAGCGACTTCTCCCGCGTCTTCCTGCCGAATGCCCGCTGGCGGCTCGAAGCCGGCATGGTCTTCCACATGTACGTCTCGGCCGGCGGGCTGGGTTTCAGCGAAACCGTTGTCGTCGAAGCTGTCGGCGGGCGACGCCTGACGTCGGCGCCGCGCGCGCTGCTGTCCGCCAGCTCGCGGTAAGTCACGAGGATTACGCACTTGCCGACTTCATGCACTTGGCCGGCGCAGGCAACGCGCTGTGAGGAACGGATGTCCGCTTTCCGGCGATGATCCAGCGTCTGCTCTTGTCGCAGAGTAGGTGGGCGTACGTCGCAGGCGCTGCAAGCCATTATCATGCTTCTGGCTTACTGGCTCCCGCGCTGCCGCTCGGCCTGACCGATCAGGTCCAAGCAGCCGGGGCCGAGCCAGCCATAGGCGGGCGACTCTCGAAGTCTCCGTCAGCCGAAAGCTCCGCGTGACCGCGCCGCGGCAGCATGCTTGCATGCCGTGGCGTCGCTGCGATGTGGAGAGCGTTTGATGGCCTATCGGCATGTCATCGGCCAGACTACCTACCGGTTCGGCGATCTGCGCGAGCTGATGGCCAAGGCGACGCCGCCGCGCTCCGGTGACGAACTCGCCGGGCTTGCCGCCGCCAGCGCCGAGGAGGCGGTCGCGGCGCGCTTTGCCCTCGCCGACCTGCCGCTTGCGACCTTCCTCAGCGAAGTGCTTGTCCCCTACGAGGACGACGAGATCACGCGGCTCATCATCGATGGACATGACCGCGCCGCCTTCGCCCCGGTCGCGAGCCTGACCGTCGGCGCATTCCGCGACTGGCTGCTCTCCGACGCGGCGACGAGCGATGTCCTGGCGCGGCTGGCGCCGGGGATCACGCCGGAGATGGCGGCCGCAGTCTCGAAGATCATGCGCCTTCAGGACCTCATCTCGGTCGCCCGCAAATGCCAGGTCACCACGCGCTTTCGCAACACGATCGGCTTGCCGGGCACGATGGCCGTGCGGCTGCAGCCGAACCATCCGGCCGACGATCCGCGCGGCATCGCCGCCTCCATCCTCGACGGGCTCAGCTATGGCTGCGGCGACGCGACGATCGGCATCAACCCGGTCTCCGACAATCTGTCGGTGCTGAGCGATCTGCTCCATCTCCTCGACGAGGTCATCCAGCGCTTCGCCATACCGACGCAGGGCTGCGTCCTGACCCACGTCACCTCGACCATCGAATTGATCGGACGCGGCGCTCCGGTCGACCTGGTCTTCCAGTCCGTCGCCGGCACGCAAGCGGCCAACCGCTCCTTCGGCGTCGACCTCGCCATTCTGCGCGAAGCCCACCAGGCCGGCCTGTCGCTGAAGCGCGGCACGCTCGGCTCCAATGTCATGTATTTCGAAACGGGCCAGGGCTCGGCCTTGTCGGCAGAGGCGCATCACGCCGTCGATCAGCAGACGCTCGAGGCGCGTGCCTATGCGGTCTGCCGCGCCTTCGATCCGCTGCTGGTCAACACCGTGGTCGGCTTCATCGGCCCGGAATACCTGTACAACGGCAAGCAGATCATCCGCGCCGGGCTGGAGGACCATTTCTGCGGCAAGCTGATGGGTGTCCCGCTCGGCTGCGACGTCTGCTACACCAACCATGCCGAGGCCGATCAGGACGACATGGACGCGCTGCTGACGCTGCTCGCCGCCGCCGGCGTAACCTATGTCATGGGCGTGCCCGGCGCCGACGACGTGATGTTGAACTACCAGTCGACCTCCTTTCACGACCAGCTCTATATCCGCGACCTGCTGGGGCTGAAGCGGGCGCCGGAATTCGAGGCCTGGCTGCAGGATCAGGGCATCACTGGCGGCGACGGCCGGCTGCTGCCGCAGGCGGCCGCGGCCCGCCTGCTCTCCTCCTTCGCCGCACTGGAAGCGCGATGAGCGAGATCGAGAGCTGGAAGCGGCTTGCCGCGCTCACACCGGCGCGCATCGCGCTCGGGCGCGCCGGCTCCGGGCTGCCGACCAGCGAAACCCTGCGTTTCGCGCTCGCGCATGCCCGCGCCAGGGACGCGGTCCATGCCGCTCTCGATACCGACATGCTGGCCCGCGAGGTCGGCAGGATCGGCTTGCAGGTCGTCCGCGTGCAGAGCCGCGCGCCGACCCGGGACTCCTATCTCCTGCGTCCCGATCTCGGCCGCAGGTTGTTGCCGGCGGACCGGGAGGCGGTGGCAGCGGGCGCGACGGATCCGGTCGATCTCTCGATCACCATCGCCGACGGTCTCTCCGCGAGCGCGGTCCAGGCCCATGCGCTTCCTGTCCTGCGCTCGCTTGTCGATCATGTGCGGAGCGCCGGCTGGCGCCTTGGCCCGATCGCCCTGGCCACGCAGGGCAGGGTCGCGCTCGCCGACGAGATCGGCGAATTGCAGCGGGCGCGGCTCGCGCTGATCCTCCTCGGCGAACGTCCCGGGCTGTCGACGCCCGACAGCCTCGGCCTCTATCTGACCTACGCGCCACGCCCCGGACGGCAGGATGGCGAGCGCAATTGCATCTCGAATGTGCATGACGCCGGATTATCGGCTGCCGAGGCTGCGGCGCGCGCCGCCTGGCTGATCCGGGAGGCCTTTGCGCGAAGCCTGACCGGTGTCGCGCTCAAGGATGAGAGCGGCGCCCGTTCCGCCGGGGCGATCGGTGCAGGCTCCGGTTACGGGGATGGCGAGTGGCCGCCCGGCTGATCCGCGGGAGGTCGATCGGCGTGATCGTCCTTGGCCGTGCCCGGCTCGGACCGGCGGCCTGATCGCCTACGGGCGGCCAGTTCAGAGCCGCCATCGGTTCGTCGCCCACCATGCAGCCGCCACGATGGCGACCATGCCGAGCGTGACAAGAAGCGCCTCGCCTATCGAGCCGGTTCCTTCCGTGCGCCCATGAAACTCGCGAACCATGCGCTGTCGACGACTTCCTTGGAGTCGTCGCGCCACTGCGCCGTCACCCGGCACAGCAGCTCGATCTCATCGAAGGAGAGATCGAAGAATGGCAGCAGCATTGGATTGTCGACGATCGAACGAGCGCTCTCGGCCGCAGCTTCGCCGCCCATGAACCAATCCTCCCTTGTGGCCACGCCCGACTCCGCCCCTCTTGAGGTCTGCGCCAGGCAACAGCAATCATATCCCCTCCGCCACACCCAAATGGGGGTCGGGCGGATATTATTGTTCCTTATGGTACCGATTTTGGCGAATTCGCATAGAGCTTTCGGCGCCGGTGCCTCTTGAACGGTGGGGATCACGGCGCCAGATGGCGCGGGCGCCGGCCTTGCGGCGCACCGTACCAGTCCCGGACCCCGCTTATGCCCGCCAATCTCGAACTCGGCCTCGACACGTTCGGCGACGTCACCGCCGGCCCGGACGGCGCCTTGCTTCCGCATGCGCAGGTCATCCGCGACCTCGTCGAGCAGGCCGTGCTCGCCGACGAGCTCGGCATCGACTTCTTCGGCATCGGCGAGCATCACCGCGCTGATTTCGCGGTGTCTTCGCCCGAGACCGTGCTCGCCGGCATCGCCACCCGCACCAGCCGCATCCGCCTCGGCTCGGCGGTCACAGTGCTGAGCTCGGACGATCCGATCCGGGTCTTCCAGCGCTTCTCGACGGTCGATGCGCTCTCCAACGGCCGCGCCGAGGTCATCCTCGGCCGCGGTTCCTTCACCGAATCCTTTCCGCTCTTCGGTTTCGACCTGCGCCAATACGAGGTGCTGTTCGAGGAGAAGCTCGACCTTTTCGCCGAGCTGATCCACAAGAAGAGCATCACCTGGGAGGGAAGCTTACGCCCGCCGCTCAAGGACCAGCAGGTCTTCCCGCCGCTGGAGAAGGGCGAATTGACGACCTGGATCGGCGTCGGCGGCAGCCCGGAATCGGTGGTGCGCGCGGCCCGCTACGACCTGCCGCTGATGCTCGCCATCATCGGCGGCCCGGCGCAGCGCTTTTCCCCTTACGCCCAGCTCTACCGCGACGCGCTTGCGCGGCTCGGGCACGCGGAGCGACCGATCGGCGTGCATTCGCCGGGCTATGTCGCGGCGAACGACACACAGGCGGCGGAGGAATTCTTCCCGGCCTACAAGGCGATGCGCGACCGCATCGGCGCCGAGCGCGGCTGGGGGCCGATGTCGCGCGAGGAGTTCGAGCGCGAGGTTGCTGGCGGCGCGCTCTATCTCGGCTCGCCGCAGACCGTCGCCCGCAAGATCGCGGCGACGGTGAAAGCGCTCGGCCTCCAGCGCTTCCAGCTCAAGATCAGCGCCGGTCCCCTGTCGCAGGACAAGCTGCTGCGTTGCATCGACCTCTATGGCCGCGAGGTCATCCCGATGGTGCGCGAACGGCTCGCTGCGGGGTAGAGGCGGATCCGATCAGCTTGCGGTGCAAGCTTATCGGACCGGGCTCTCAGTCACACCGCGCCGTGCGCCTCGACATAGAGCGAATAGAGCGAGTGCGAGCTCGCCATGTAGAGGCGATTTCCCTTCGGTCCGCCGAAGCAGAGATTGGCGCAGCGCTCGGGCAGGCGGATGAAGGCGAGCGGCTTGCCAGCCGGGCTGAACACCATCACCCCGTCGAGGTCCTCCGACTTGCCGCGCAGGCCAAAGACCTTGCGCCCGCCGGCATCGGCGGGTTCGGCATTGAGCGCGCCATTGCTGCCATAGCCGCACCAGAGATTGCCGTCGCGGTCGACCCTAAAGCCATCGAGCGCGCCGAAATCGGCGGCGTCGATCAGCTTGACCTTGTTCGAGACCTTGCCCTCGCCATCGACGTCGTAGCTCCAGATGCTGCGGTTCGGCGTGCCGCGCCACTCGACGACATAAAGCTTCTTTTCATCGGGCGAGAAGGCGAGCCCGTTGGGATTGACCAGATCGGTGATCACCGCCGTCAGCTTGCCGTCGGGAGCGAGCCGGTAGACGTTGGTCGTCGCCTGTTCCGGCTTGGCGCGTGAGCCCTCCCATTCACCGTTGATGCCGAAGAGCGGATCGGTGAACCAGATCGTGTCGTCCGCCCTGACGACGACATCGTTCGGCGCATTCAGCCGCTTGCCCTCGAACTTGTCGGCGAGAACGGTGATCCGGCCGTTCTTCTCGGTGCGGGTGATGCGCCGCGTCACCGAATGCTCGCAGGTGATCAGCCGGCCCTGCCGGTCGCGGGCATTGCCATTGGCGTAGTTGGCGTTCTCGCGGAACACGGTGAAGCTGTTCTTCACCTCGTCATATTTCATGATCCGGTTGTTCGGGATGTCGCTGACGAGAACGTAGCGGCCTTCCGGGAAATAGACCGGCCCTTCGGCCCAGCGCATGCCGGTGCCGACCTGCTCGACCGTGCTCGAATAGATCCGGTACTTGGCGAAGCTCGGATGGAGGATATCGACCGAAGGGTCCGGATAGCGCTGATTCGGCTTGAACGGGAAGCCCTGCGCCAGCACTGGGCCGGCCAGCACCGAGCTGGCCGCGGCGGCGAGCCCGCCCTTCAGAAGATGACGGCGAGATGTATCGACCATTGTGGTTCCCCCATACTTTTGTTGTCGTTGACGGATTCCCAGCGCCGCTGGCTGGCGACGTCGGTTAGGCGCAGGCTTTCACAAGGCTCGCCCGCGCTTCACCTGCGGGTAAGCGCGAGACTCACTTCCAATCGGGCCGCCATTTCGCGAACTCGGCCTTGGTCTCGGCATTGGCCGGGTAGAGCCCGAAGATGCCGCGCCCTTCCCGAACCTTGGCCTCGACGAAGTCCTCATAGGCCGTCTGCTCATAGGCCTCGGCCGCAACCTCGTTGGCGATATCGGCCGGGATCACGCAGACGCCCTCGCCATCGCCGACGACGATGTCGCCGGGATAGACCGGCACGTCGCCGCAGCCGATCGGCGCGTTGATGTCGAGCGCGTGGTGATGGATCAGGTTGGTCGGCGCGCTCGGCCGGCTGTGATAGGCGGGGAAGCCGAGCGCGGCGATGTCCGGGCTGTCGCGGAAGCCGCCATCGCTGACGATGCCGGCGGCGCCGCGCTGCATCAGGCGCGTCACCAGGATGCAGCCGGCCGAGGCCGCGCGCGCATCCTTGCGGCTGTCGATCACCATGACATGGCCAGGCGGGCAGGTCTCGACCGCGACGCGCTGCGGGTGCTGCGTGCCCTCGAACACGCTGAGATGGTCGAGGTCCTCGCGCGCCGGGATATATCGCAGCGTGAAAGCCTCGCCGACCATGCGCGGCGCGCTCGGCGACAGCGGCCGCACATCCTGGATGAACTGGTTGCGCAGGCCGCGCTTGAACAGCGCCGTGGTCAGGGTCGCGGTCGAGACGCGCTTCAGCTTCTCGCGGTTCTCTTGGGTCAGGGTGGTCATGAACCAATCAGTCCTTGCCTTGGAGTTCTTCGAACACTCGACGTTGTCATCCCGGACAAGCCGCGTCAGCGGCGCCGATCCGGGATCCATTCCTGAAGCGTTCCGGAATGGATCCCGGGTCTCCCTTTGGTCGCCCGGGATGACGGCGCGTTTAAATGCTACCGCGCGGTCGGTCACTCGATCTTCACATTCGCCTTCTGCGCCACTTCAGCCCAGCGCTTGGTCTCGCTGGCGATATGGGCGGTGAATTCGGCCTGGGTCGAGCCGACCGAGTCGACGCCGAGTTTCTTGAGCTGCTCGATCACCGCCGGCTCGCGCATGATCGCCTGCGTCTCGGTGGAGAGCTTGGCGACGATCTCCGGCGGCACTTTCGAGGGGGCGAAGAAGCCGTGCCAGGAGCTGGCGTCGTAGCCCGGGATGAATTCCGACAGCGCCGGCAGATCGGGCGCGACCGCGAGCCGCTTCGGCGTCGCGGTGGCGAGCGCGCGGATCTTGCCGGCTTCGACATGCGGCCAGGCGATGGTGATGTTGTCGAAGGTGATCTGGATTTGGCCGGAAAGCAGGTCCTGCGTCACCTGCCCGCTCGACCGATACGGCACATGGACCATGTCGGTGCCGGTCGAGACCTTGAACAGCTCCGCCGCCATATGGGTCGAGGTGCCGGCGCCGGACGAGCCGAAGGAGTATTTGCCCGGGTTCTTCTTCAAGAGCTCGATCAACTCCGGCACCGTCTTGGCCGGCAGATCGAGATTGACCATCAGGATGTTCGGCACGCTCGCGAGCTGCGAGATCGGCGCGAAATCCTTGATGTGGTCATAAGGCATCTTGGCATAGACACCCGGGTTGATGGCGTGGCTCGAGACCGTGCCCAGGGTCAGGGTGTAGCCATCGGGCTCAGCCCGCGCGACCGCCGCCGAGCCGGTATTGCCGCCGGCTCCGACCCGGTTCTCGACGATGAACTTGCCGCCGAGACGCGCGCCCAGGCGGTCGGCCAGGATGCGGCCGAGCATGTCGGTGGTTCCGCCGGCGGCGAACGGCACCACGATGGTGACGACTTTGCCTCCGGGATAGCCGCTCTGCGCCAAGGCCGGGGTAAAGCCAGGCACGGCCAGCATGGCGCCGGCTCCGGCGAGCAGGCTGCGGCGTGTGATCGATGTCATCCAATCCTCCCTCGTCATGTCAATCCGGCCCTTGCCGTTCCGGCGTCTTGCGGCCTCTTGCTCGACTGCATAGCACGCAATTCCAGATTTGAAATCTGAAATTTCAGACTTGATGTCACTTGCGCTTTGTGATGTCTGGTGAGGCAATGGCGAGGGGCCGGCCGCGAGAAGAATCGCGCGGCAACCGCGCCAGGGGAAACCGGATGTCAGACGCGCTCGCGATCGAACCTGTCTCGCCGCATTTGCTGCGCTCGCTGCGCGAGCATGTGCACGAGCGCCTGCGCCGGGCGATCGTCGCCGGCCGCTTCCGCAATGGCGAGCGACTGAACGAGCGCCAGCTCGCCGACATGCTCGGTGTCTCCACCACGCCGGTGAAGGACGCGATCCGCATGCTCGAGAGCGAGGGCCTGGTGCGCACCGAGGCGCGCCGCGGCGTCTTCGTCGAATTCTCCGCCCGCCAGGCGCTGGAGATGGCGCTCGGCCGCGCCGCGCTCGAAAGCGTCATGACCCATATCGCCGCCAACCGGATCAGCGCGACCGAGATCGCCGAGATGGCCCGCCTGATCGACGAGATGGCGCATGCGACCGAGCACAGTGCTCTGGAAGACCTCGTCCATCTCAACGAGGCTTATCACGGCATGATCCACCGGGTTTCCGGCTGTGCTTATCTCGAGCGCCGGCTCGACGGTCAGCGCATGTACGACCATGCCCAGCGCATCGCCCTGCTGGCCGAGGCCAGCGAGCGCGCCCGGGGCTTCGACGAGCATCGCGGTATCTTCGAAGCGCTGCGCGCACACGAGCCGGCCCGGGCCGAACAGCGCATGCGCAGCCATATCGTGCGCTCCGCCAAGAGCCATGTGCGCCAGGTCTTCGGCGCCGATGCGGAAGGATTGGACTATGATGAGTGACAAGGTTCGCAGCGCGCTGCGCGGCATCTCGGGCGTACACGTCACCGCCTGGAAGGGCGATGGCGAGGCCGACTGGGCGCTGACCGGCGCGATCGTCCGGCGTATCGCCGAGGCCGGCATCCACAACATCGTCTCGGCCGGCAATACCGGCGAGTTCTACCCGATGACGACCGAGGAAGTGGTGCGCAGCCACGCTGTCGCGGCCGAAGCCGCTGGCGGCAAGGCGCTGGTCACCGCCGGCATCGGCCGCTCGTTGCGCGAGGCGATTTCGACCGGCAAGCTCGCCGCCAGGGCTGGCTGCGACGCGGTGATGGTGCACCATCCGCTCGACCCCTTCGCGGCTCCGCAGAGCCAGGCCGACTACATCCTCGCCATCGCCGATGCGCTGACGATCCCGCTCGTCGCCTATATCCGCTCCGATGCGATCGGCGTGAGGGACCTCGCCCGCGTCGCGACCCATGCCAACGTCGCCGGCGTCAAGTTCGCCTCGCCCAATGTGATGCTGCTCGCCGAATGCGTCCGCGCCACGCAAGGCACCAGCGCCAACTGGATCTGCGGCCTCGCCGAAGGTTGGGCCGCGCCTTTCCATGCGCTCGGCGCCCGCGGCTTCACCTCCGGCCTCGTCAATGTCGCACCCGAGCGCTCGCTCGCAATCTGGCGCGCCCTGGAAGGCAATGACTACGGGCTCGCCCGCCAACTGGTCGACGAGATCGCCGGCTTCGAGACGCTACGGACCAAATACGGCAACGGCGCCAACGTCACCGTGGTCAAGGCGGCGCTCGGCCTGCTCGGCACCAATGTCGGCCCCGTGCGCCTGCCCGGCCTGCCCGAGCTGAACGAGGCTGAGCGCGCCGAACTGCGCAAGATCGTCGGAGGCTGGGGCTCGCAGCGGGTAGCGGCGGAGTAACTCCCAGCGTCATTCTCGGGCGAAGCGAAGCGCAGACCCGAGAATCTCAGGACGGGAGAGCACTGGTTTCCGAGATGGTCGGGTCAAGCCCGACCATGACGCCCCCGGCCCGGTTACCTAGTTAGAACACCAAGAATCCAAGGAAACGCCGATGTCCCATCCCCGCAAGACGCCCGACATGCTGCGCTCGAAGCGCTGGTTCGGCGCCAGCGACCTGCGCTCCTTCGGGCATCGCTCGCGGGCGCTGCAGATGGGCCTCAACCATGACGAGTTCATGGGCAAGCCGGTGATCGGCATCCTCAACACCTGGTCCGAGATCAACCCCTGCCACACCCATCTGCGTGACCGCGCCGAGGCGGTGAAGCGCGCGGTCTGGGCCGCCGGCGGCTTCCCGGTCGAGATCCCCGTGATGTCGGCTTCCGAGCAGTACCAGAAGCCGACGACGATGCTCTATCGCAACTTCCTGGCGATGGAGGCGGAGGAATCGATCAGGTCCCATCCGCTGGATGGCGCGGTGTTGCTCGGCGGCTGCGACAAGTCGACCCCGGCGCTGATCATGGGCGCCTGCAGCGCAGGGCTGCCCTTCATCTTCGTCCCGGCCGGGCCGATGCTGCGCGGCAACTGGGCCGGCAAGACGCTCGGCTCCGGCGCCGATGTCTGGAAGTACTGGGCCGAGAAGGAGGCCGGCAACATCTCCGACGCGGACTGGCGCGACATGGAGAGCGGCATCGCCCGCTCGCACGGCACCTGCATGACCATGGGCACGGCCGCGACCATGATGAGCCATGCCGAGGTGCTCGGCCTGACCTTGCCCGGCGCCTCCGCCATCCCGGCTGCCGACGCCGCCCATCCGCGCATGGCCGCGGCCTCAGGCAAGCGCATCGTCGAGATGGTCTGGGAAGACCTGACGCCCGACCGCATCCTGACCCGCGAGAGCTTCGAGAATGCGCTCACCGTCCACATGGCGGTCGCCGGCTCGACCAACGCCATCATCCACCTCGTCGCCATGGCCGGCCGTGCCGGCGTGCCGCTGACCCCCGACGATTTCGACGCCTTCTCGCGCAAGGTGCCGGTGATCGCGAATCTGCGCCCCTCCGGCGATTTCCTGATGGAGGATTTCTTCTATGCCGGCGGCCTGCCGGCCCTGCTGAAGCAACTCGAGAGCAAGCTCCACACCGGCGCGATGACCGTGACCGGCAAACCGCTCTCCGAGACGATCGCGCTCGCCAAGGTCTATGACGACAACGTCATCCGCCCACTCGACAAGCCGGTCTCGACCGCCAATGGCCTCGCCGTGCTGAAGGGCAACCTCGCGCCGGGCGGCTGCGTCATCAAGCCGTCCGCGGCCGAGGAGCGCCTGCTCAAGCATTCCGGCCCGGCCATCGTCTTCGAGGACTATGATGCGATGATGAAGGCGGTGAACGACGAGAATCTCGACGTCACCGCCGACCATGTGATGGTTTTGAAGAATTGCGGCCCGGTCGGCGGCCCCGGCATGCCGGAATGGGGCATGCTGCCGATCCCGAAGAAGCTGCTGAAGCAGGGCGTGCGCGACATGCTGCGGCTCTCCGACGCGCGCATGTCCGGCACCAGCTACGGCGCCTGCGTGCTCCACATCGCGCCCGAGGCCTATATCAAGGGCCCGCTGGCAGCCGTGCAGACCGGCGACATCATCACGGTCGATGTCGAGGCGCGCACGATTTCGGTCGCGCTCAGCGATGCCGAGATCGCGACAAGGCTCGCGGTCTGGTCACCGCCCGACCGCGACTACCCCCGCGGCTGGGGCAAGATGTCCGCCGCCCATATCCTGCAAGCCGACAAGGGCTGCGATTTCGACTACCTCGCCGGCACGGCGAAGGTGGCGGAACCGGAGATCCACTAACTGCGGCAGCTCCGGCTTCACTTGCGGTAGCGACTCTCTACGATCGTATCAGCGGAGTGGCGAGACAGGCGATGGCAGATTCAGAAGCGGAGCGTTTCGATCCTGCGATCGCCTATGAGATGCCGACCAATTCGCAGATCGAGCAGGAACGCTGGGTCTTCGCCATGTGCAATGGCCGCCGTGACGGCCGCTTCGCGGAAATCGGCGCCTTCGACGGCGTCCTGCACAGCAACAGCTACTTCCTCGAAAGCGAGCATGGCTGGAAAGGCGTCTGCGTCGAGCCGAACCCCACCCTCTTCGCCAGGTTGAACGAAAGCCGCAGCGCCATTTGTCTTGAACGGGCCGTCTACGGCGAGTCCGGCCAGGTCCTGTCTTTCATCCCTTCCCAGGAGATCGGAACCCTGGCGGAATTCGCCGCTAGTGACCGCTATGCGCAGGATCGCGCTCAGGCAGCCGCGACGCATGGGCTGATCCAGGTCAAAACCATCAGCTTCGCCGAGATCGCGGCGATGGGCGATTTCGCCGAGACCGGCTTCGACTATGTCTCACTCGACACGGAGGGCTCCGAGCTCGACATCCTGCGCACCATCGATCTCGCGCGTCATCGCATCGCGCTCCTCACCATCGAGCACAACTTCATCGAGCCGAGGCGCGAAGAGATGCGGACCCTGCTGGCGGAAGCCGACTACGACCGGCTCAATGTTGGCTTCGACGACTGGTACTGGCACCCCGCCATTCTCACCGAACGGAACCACGGCGTGGTTGTCGACCACACCGCCATCAACCGGCATTTCAAGAGCATCTTCAAAGATTAGAGCGGGCCGCAGCGCGCGCTGGCAAAACAGCCGGGTGCAGAGCAGGCCTGTGCTGCGGATGTCCCGGCTGATGTTGACCTGGTTTGGCAACTCTGGAAGAAGCACGCCCAAGGCAGGCCAGCGGCCGATCTTGCCGCAATTTCGGGATGCACCGTGACTTCGCCAGCCGCGCAGCGATTCATCGAACGCGCCAACGACCGCTCCATCGTGGTCGGTATCGTCGGCCTCGGCTATGTCGGCATCCCGCTCGCTCTCGCGGCGCTGCGCAAGGGCATCAAGGTCATTGGTTTCGACATCGACCAGAAGCGCGTCGACGATCTCAATGCCGGCCGCAGCGCGATCAAGCACATCCCGCTGGACCTGATCATCGAGGGCGCCAAGACCGGCAGCTTCGTCGCAACCACCGACTTCGACCGCATGGCCGAGCCCGACGCATTGCTGATCGCCGTGCCGACGCCGCTGACGAAACATCGCGAGCCAGACCTCTCCTATGTGGTCAAGACCACGGAGGCGATCAGCACCCGGTTGCGCAAAGGCCAGCTCGTCGTGCTCGAATCGACGACCTATCCAGGCACCACCGACGGGGTGATGCGGCCGATCCTGGAAAGGGCGAGCGGTCTGACGAGCGGCGAGGAGTTCTTCCTCGCCTTCTCGCCGGAGCGCGAGGACCCGGGCAATCCGGACTTCGGGACGTCGACGATCCCGAAGATCGTCGGCGGCGACGGGGCGGATGCGCTCGCCATGGCGCTCGCCCTCTACGGCACGCTCGTCGTCAAGGCCGTACCGGTCTCCTCCACGGCGACGGCCGAAGCGGTAAAACTGACCGAGAACATCTTCCGCGCCGTCAACATCGCGCTCGTGAACGAGCTCAAAACCGTTTACGCGGCGATGGGCATCGACATCTGGGAGGTGATCGACGCCGCCAAGACCAAGCCTTTCGGCTTCATGCCGTTCTATCCGGGCCCGGGCCTCGGCGGCCACTGCATCCCGATCGACCCCTTCTACCTGACCTGGAAGGCGCGCGAATACGACGTCCCCACGCGCTTCATCGAGCTCGCCGGCGAGATCAACACGGCGATGCCGCATTGGGTGATCGACCGCGTCGCCGAGGCGCTGGATCGGCAGCAGGGCCGTGGACTAAGCGGGGCGCGCATTCTTGTGCTCGGTATCGCCTACAAAAAAAATATCGAAGACACGCGCGAAAGCCCTTCGTTGAAGCTCATTGAGCTCTTGGAAAAGCGAGGTGCGCAAGCCGACTATCATGACCCGCATGTTCCGGCGCTACCGCCAACCCGTAAGCACGGCAATCTCGCTGGACGCGCCTCGGTTCCTCTGACAGCCAACGACATAGCGAGTTATGATGCGGTATTGATTGCAACAGATCATGATGCGGTCGACTATCGAGCTCTGGTGGAAAGTGCCAAACTGATCGTCGACACTCGAAACGCCTGCGCCAGGGCAGGTTTGACTGGCAAGGCCATCGTAAAAGCCTGAATCAGAGAGAATTTAGCTGAGTTGTGAGCCTGCCCCTGATGCTGGCCGACCTGCTGGCCGCTTCCAGTGACGTTGCCCCCTGAAGCGCCCTCGGTTTGAATTGGACTCCGTCGGAGGGAGACGGAGATGAAGAAGAGCCGGTTTAGCGAAGAGCAGATCATCGCGGTCCTGAAGGAGCATCAGGCCGGGGTCGCGGTAGCGGATATCTGCCGGAAACACGGAATCAGCGACGCCACCTTGTACAACTGGCGCAATCGCTTTGGCGGGATGGAGGTATCGGACGCCCGTCGGCTGAAGGCGCTCGATGACGAGAACCGGAAGCTCAAGAAGCTGCTGGCGGAGTCGATGCTCGACGTCGCGACGTTGCGCGAGGCGCTTGGAAAAAACTTCTGAAGCCCGGATCGCGGAGAGCGTTTGTGACCTGGGCCATCGAAGAGAAGAGCTACTCGCAGCGTCGGGCGTGCAGCCTGATTGGGCTTGACCCGAAGACCTATCGCTATGCCTCGCGTCGGTCCGACGACGCGACGATCCGGGAGCGCCTGAAGACCCTGGCGGGTCAGCGGCGGCGGTTCGGCTACAGGCGCCTGCACATCCTGCTGCGGCGGGACGGTGTCGCGCTGAACCATAAGAAGCTGTTCCGGCTCTATCGTGAGGAGCGGCTGACGGTGCGCCGGCGTGGTGGGCGCAAGCGCGCGCTGGGAACGCGGGCGCCGATGGCCGTGCCACAGGGGCCGAACCAGCGCTGGAGCCTCGACTTTATCGCGGACCAACTGGTTGATGGCCGGCGCTTCCGCGTGCTGGTCATCGTCGACGACTTTACGCGAGAGTGCCTGGCGCTCGTCGTCGACACCTCGCTCTCCGGCCAGCGGGTCGCCCGCGAACTCGATGTGCTCATCGCCCTGCGCGGCCGGCCGCTCATGGTCGTCAGCGACAACGGCACCGAGCTGACCTCTCGCGCGCGATCCTGCAATGGCAGGAAGACAGCCGGGTCGAGTGGCACTACATCGCACCGGGCAAGCCCATGCAGAACGGCTTCGTCGAGAGCCTGAACGGTCGCTTCCGGGACGAATGCCTGGACGAGCACATGTTCCGCAACCTGCCGAGCGCTCGCCGGCTGATCGGAGAATGGAGAACGGACTACAACGACCGCCGGCCGCATACGAGCCTTGGCGGCCTCACTCCGAATGAGTTTGCAACCCGATCCAGGACGGATCACAGCGAGAACAGAGTCCAGTTATGAACGAGGGCGCTTCAGGGGACAACGTCAGACCCCAATATTGAGCGCCGTTTGACACATAAGCCTCCTAAGGAAATTTATGGTCGTGAGCCTCATTAAACGACGTCTGTGGGTCTATCGATATTTTTTCGAAAAGATATTCGAGAGTTAAATAGATACGATATTGCTATCGTTGGGGGCAAACTTAATGCCTGCGCAATGATGACGTTAAGCTCGAAATATACCAATGCATTCAATATCAAGATATTTGCCAAGAATGATATAATATATGAGATAATAAATAACGGAAATTGCTTCCATCCTTGATTGTCGAAAATGTAATTTCCGACTGTCATGTAATTAAAAATTACACCTACAACTGTAGCTAGTGATATTGAAATATTATGATCTTTTAATATCAGATATGATATCAAAAAAATTGAATATCCAAAAATTGTATTTATAATTCCAATAGCTATTACTCTTAGTAATCGGCTTTCTATGCACGAAAGTCTCTCTAAAAATACCTTCATTTTTGCGATCTTCCAATAGAAAACAACACTATTATTTAAAGTTAATACGCTCTCGCTCAATGACAAGAGGCTTTTTCCGCACTTGATTGTATATCGCAACGATATATTCGCCGATCACACCCAAGAAAAAAAGTTGTACGCCGCCGAAGAAAAAGAGAGAGATTATGATGGTTGGGATTCCGCCACCCGCGGAAACATGTCCCGTCACGGTGAGGGCTGCGATAAGAAGCGCGTAAAGAACGCTCAGCAGAGAAATGCAAAATCCGCATAACAGGGCGATCCGAACTGGCGCGCCGCTGAAGCTTATGATGCCGTTGAGGCCCTGCTCGAACATGTGGGAAAGTTGATTTCGTGATGTTCCGTGCTTGCGGGCTCTCCAATTGTACTCGATGCCCTTTGAGCGAAAGCCGACATCAAACGTCATGAGGCGCATGAACGGCTGCGCGTCATCGATCTGCCTCATCGCCTCAACGACCTTTCTGTCGACGAGTTGGAAATCCCCAACGTCCGGTGGGTAGTCGACATAAGTCAATCTGCTGAGTAAGCGATAATACCCGCGCCGAGCGGCCTTGATGACGATGCCTTCCTCTCGCGTGGCTCGAATACCGTAAACAACTTCGAAGCCCTGCTCCCACCAACTTACGAATTCCGGAATCAGTTCTGGCGGGTCTTGTAGGTCTGCGGGCATGAAGAGGACTACAGCGTCGCCAGTCGAGGCGAGAACGCCGTTATAAGTGTTCTTAAGAATCCCAAAATTACGTGAGTTGACGATGATCTTGATGCTCGGGTCTCTCGCCGCGATTGCCTTAATAATCCCAAGAGTCTGATCGGTCGAGCAGTTGTCGCAGAATATATGCTCAAGGTCGTAATCCGGGAGCTGCTCCCGGAAAATTCTGCCAAGAGTTTCTATGCATTCCACGATACTCGCTTCTTCGTTAAAGAAAGGAGTTATGACACTAAGCGTTTTCCGCCGAGGTACTGGATTCTGCGAGAGTGGTCCAGCTGCCGCTTCCGGGGTCATTTCATTTTGCATGGCGCTATCCATCGTCATTTCGTGATCGAAAGCTCCCGCTGGAGCGTTACGCTGACATCGCAACAGATCACATTGCTCTGGCGCAGCGCTGTGTGCCGCGCTCGATCAGCTCCCACAAGTCGATCGATGCATGCAGCCAATCGGGCGTATCGGCCGGGCCGAAGAAAGTCGCCTTGCACAATTTCATGAGAACATCGGTGCGGCGGTCAAATTCGCCAAGCGCTGGAGAATTCTGGAAGGGATCGCGCAAGGTCCCGATCAAGCTGGCGGAGGAAGTGGGGCTACCCCCATCGAGACGAAAGATGGACTGGTCCGAGTTGCTGTCGACCACGAGGTTGCATCGGGGCAAGCCGGGCCCCGTGATGCTAGCGGACCAGCATTCCGCATCATCGGAGGACGCCCCAGACAGCTTGCTGTGATCAGCAGCCGTATAGCCAAGCTCCGCCAGGAGACCGATGAGGTGGATTCCGAAGAAGCGCAGTGCGCCACCTCCTTGGCTCCGGCGCCGTTTCCAGTTATCGAGCCCTTTAGCGTAGTGATGGGCCCTGAACCTCCATTCGATGCTCAGGGTCGCCTTGGCATCGGCGTGCTGCAGCCATTCAGCCAGGTGCTTGCTCCAATCCGTAAATCTAAAACTATAGCCGACCTCGACCGATTTTCCGCTCTGCATGAGCAGAGCCATCAGTTGTCTGGCCTGAACAGGATCCGGAGCAACTGGCTTTTCGAGCAAGACGCGCTCCAGATTCGTCATGCCTACGATGTACTTGATCGCCTCGGCCTGATCCACGGGCCGACGCGCGATGATCAGCGCTGTCGACTCTCTAAGCATTTGCTCGTCGCTCTCTACCCAGTCAATCCGGGATGCGAGATCACGCACATCCCTGCGTTCAAGCAGAATACTCTGGTAGCGACGCGGTAGAACGACATGCAGTCCCAGGCCGACCGTGAGCGCGGGCAAGTATCCATACAAGCCGAAACCACCGCCCAGGATGCCAATCTTCACGGCGCGTCCTCAAAGTTCGACGGAGCAATGATGTCGATCAGTTCACCCTGATAGCCTCTGCCCGACATGTAGGCGCGAATCTCATCGGCAATGTGCCACGCCAGATTCAAGACCGGACCTTTTTCCACGGCGGGATCGAAGGCGTCGTCCGAGAGAATAGGAATGCGGGTTCCCGGCACGTAGTGACCAATCTTGCCGGATGCGGGCTTCTCGTAGACTGCCGCAAGAATCGATTCATCCAGGCCCAAGAGCTTAACCGGGATGGCGGACCGTCCCGGAAAGGCCTTCGCGGAGAGCTTCCCACCGCGCGCGAAGGCTGCGTTGAGTTCCGCGCGCTTCTTGCGCTTCCATATCTCGATCTCGCGGGCCATATCTTTCAGCTGGGCGCCGAACGACAGCTCCCGCCCGCCGACCTCCCCCGATGCATCATGCCCGTTGCCGGTCGCTTCGGGCTTCAACGTCACGCGAATATTGCCGCCGTAACGCTGCGGGAACACAACCTTTGCAACGCGCCTCTTCAGCGATGTGGCGATGAATGTGAATGATGTATAGCTGTAGGTTCTCGGATGCTCGTGGTAGAATGTATCAAATTGCTTACGGGCGATAATTGATCCCAGATAGTGATTCTCGATGATGATGACGGTCTGATCGTTGGACAAGATCAGGAGCGATCTGATCACAGCTTCCAGATCTTCGATGTGGGCAAAGACGTTTGTGAAGGTGATGATGTCGGGGTGCCCAAATCTCTGAACGAACTCGCGTGCGACGGTTTCTGTCAGGAAATCCTTCATAACGCCATGCCCGCGTTCCGCGGCATCGTCGGCTGCGCCAGTCGGCTCGATTCCAAATGTAGCGCTCGCTCCGGCATCCTTGATGATCGACAGAAGGCTTCCATCGTTGCAGCCGATGTCGAGAACTTTTTTTCCCTCCAGCGGCCCATTGTCGTCGATGCAAGCTTGCACGAGCTGCTTCATCCCGTTGAGCACGTCGACGGTGTGCCGTGAGCGGTAGTGATAAGAGGGGGGAAAAAGCTCGTCCTTCGGTATCTGGAAACGTTGATGCGCGGTCACGCAACGGTGACAGAAGAGAATCTCGATCGGATATTCCTTGCAGCGTCGATCATCCCCAACGGGAACGAGATCATCGCACATCGGATGGGCGCCGAGATCCAGAACCGGTTCGAGTTGGTTATTTCCGCAGACTTCGCAGCGAAAAATTCGGTTCAGCGCCCCAGCCATATCCAGCTTCCCTTTCATTCGGCATTCGAAACCGGATGCCGTCATTCTGTTCGCGATGAGGGTCGGCCGCGACTGCCGGTCCCTCAGTAGTGCGGACGCTTTCGCGTGGTCAATGGCGGCGCGGAGTTCAAGAGGTTGTGGACGTCTGTCGATCGCGACGTCGACAAGGCGGTTTGCGCTTCGCTGCTGATGGCGCAATGCATCCCCGAGGCCGGTTCAGGTTCAGCGGTCGATGAAACGGGTCGGGACGTCGCATCGAATTGTGGCGCCGCCATGGGAAAAGCACCGCGCTTGAATGCCGAACTCCAGCTCGCTCAAGGAGAAATCAAGCGAGACCAGGCCATTGACTGCAGCGATGTCATTGGCGCTGAAGAACTTGACGCTCAACTCACGCCCCTTATCGCCCACCACATCGCAGCGAATGATGATCGCGTCCGGGTTGTCCGCGGCTTCCACTTCGATGCGCCATTCGGCGGTGTACTCGCCCTTCCTCAAAGGCATGTACGGTCCAAATGACATGGGGCCGCTCTGTTCCGGCCCCACCGTCACCACTGAACGTTCGCCGACCTGCGATCGCTCTCCAACGCCGACGACGAAGCGCCGCTGACGTTCCGGCCAAGCGTGAGCGAAGATCTCGTTCACCGCACTAGCGAGTGCCTCGGGTTGGGGCGTACCGGATCGGCGAGCCACGAGCCACCACAGGAACGAGTCATCGGGATGTCTTTCGGCTTCGAGTACGCGCTCGGGCAGCGACCACTCCGGATCGACGGCAAGCGGGTCGAACGGGAGCGCGCGGCCGGAACGTGGATCACGGCACAGCCACATGCCCAGCACGCGGTCGACCTCGAACCCTGCGAGTTCCGCGAGACGACGCGCCTCGGATGGGGTGAATTCGACCATATGCTCTGGGTGGCTCCAACCGAGCGCCGAGGTGATCAGCCGATTGGGACTATCGACGACAAGCCAACCGCCAGGTTCCAGTACCCGTGCGCTCTCCAGGAAAAATCCGATCACCTCCTCCGGCCAGAGATGCTCGAGATTCTGGCCGGAAAAGACCAGCTCACAACTCGCGTCCGCCACGGCGTTCATGTCACCGACAGTGTTCTCGATCCACTCGACGTTTCCCGGCAGATCTGTCGGCTTGGGTGTATAATACTCGAGGCCGATATGGCGTCCGGTAAACCCCGTCTGCTTGGTGATCCAGTCGAAATACCAAATCCCTGCGCATCCGGCGCTGAGCATGGAGCCTGATATCGCGGGAAGGCGACGAAGATGCGCCGATCGCAAATCGTGCAGCAAATGATTGATGTCTTTGATCGGCGCGCTCATCTGGTCTTCTCCCAATACCAGCTATGACTTCTCAGGAGGTCGAACAGCGTGTTCGCGCTTTCGCTCCAGCTCAGACGCCGCATGCCGGAGGACGAGGGACTCAAGCCCTTCGCGCTCTTGGTCTGCCAGTCCGCGATTACGGCAGCAACTTTGTCGGGAGTGTCGATATCGACATACGTCGCGTGATGACCTGCGATCTCGCGAAAGACTGGAATGTCCGAGCAAATGATGGGCAGCCCGTAATGCGCGGCCTCGACGAGCGGCAGGCCAAAACCTTCTCCCTTGCTCAGGAACAGAAGAGCCTGCGCGTTCTGGTATAGGTGCGCAATTCCGGCGTCGCTCGAGCTCTCGCACAGAAAGAGCTTCTTATTGAGTTGCGGATGGTTCCGGAGACGTTCGACCAGATCGTCGACGAGCCATCCCACCTTGCCTGCGATGACGAGCGACAGATCGCAGCCTTCGCGCCACAACTGTTCGAAGGCGGTCAGGGCCAGTGCGTAGTTCTTTCGCGGCTCGATCGTGCCGACCATTAAAGCGTAAGGCTGCCGAATGTCGCGTATCGCGGGCTCGACGGACTGATCGAGCAATCGCGGGAAGGACGATCCGAGGTGCCAATAGCCGACGCGCAGTCCGGGGCGGCCTAGATCATGTGTGGTTATGTGGCGAATCAATTCGTCCGCGGCCGATCGCGAGATGCAGACCAGATTGTCGCTGGCGCCGATCGCATTGTGCAGCCAAGCCTGAAACCATTCCTTTCCGCCCTGCACAACATCGCTCTCAGGGAGGAGCAAAGGCAAAAGGTCATAAACAGCAGTCGTGATCGGTACATTCGCAGTACGGGCGCGTGTGAAAATCTCGCCGAACTGGCCGTATTCCGCCCAGGACGAGTCCAGCATGAGCAGATGATCACCCGGTCTGAAATCCACGGCGACCTGCTGCCCGGCAGACTCGAAGGGCAGCAGCAGTCCACGCGCAGCCAACCACTTGCCGGCCTGTACGAGATCGTTGCCCTGCCGCTCGACCGCTATCGCTTCAAAATTCGGGCGAGTGCTGCAGTATGCGACTTTGACGGTCTCGCGCATGACGCGAGGAATGCCCGTCGCGTGATCGTTCTTTGCGATGTGGCTTGCATCGATGACGAGACGGGCGCGCGAGAAGTGAGGGATGCGGCGCGCATCGACAAACTCCGTCGCGAGTGTCGCGGCGGCGGCCGGGTCGGGGCAGCCCGCCAGGTGCGGGACCAGATTGTCGGCCGCGCCTTGGGCGTGCGCGGCTGCATCGCGCTCGACGAATTCCCGGATAGCGACTGCATATTGTTCGGCGCAGAGCCGCGGGTCATGATGCTCGCGCACATAGCTTAGGCCGCGCTTCCCCTGAGCAGCCAATGCTCCGACGGTCTCCTTCATATCCAACAGTTTTTTTGCAATCTCACTGGCCGTCGGATCTGCTGGAAGCTTGGCGACGACGTCATCGGGATAGTCGCGATAGCTCGCTTCGTCGTTGACAACGACGGGAACGCCGTAGGCGAGACAGTCGAGCACGCCCTTGGGAGTTCCTCCGCGGCTCTTTGTCCGCAACTGCACCGCTATATCGGTCACGCGCAGATATTTCGCGTAATCAGCTTCCGAAAGAAAGCCTGTAATGCTGATCCGGTCTTCCAGTTTCGACTTTTTGATCCGCTCGTTCAGCGCTTTCCCGAAATCGTCCTTTGCGAGCTCACCGGCAAAGACCAGGCGGCAGTTTTTGTCCGCAGCCAACGGCGAATTCAAGAAAGCTTCCAGCAGGCGATCGCCGCATTTGGTCCACGCGATATGGCCGAAGGTGGCGATGAGGAAGTCATCCGCACCCAGACCCAGCTCGGCCCGGCCCTTGTCCCGCCGCTCCGCAGACCATTCCTCCACGCCAGCGACCATCTGAGGGATAATGCGATAAGGCCCGGGCCAGCCTTCCGGATAGAACTGACGGGCCACCTCCAGATTGAAGGAGGAGTGAGAAATCAACCCGATCGCCCGGTTCAGGACGCTCTTGGTGCACGGCAGTTCCACCATTGCGGTACCGTATGCGTCTGGGTGGGCCGCGCACGGAGCCATCAGACTGCGAGCTTGGCCAGCATGAGAGGCTAGCATTTCGCTGACGTAGCGGTTCTCCTCGCCGAGATTGAACTGCAAATACCCGAACAGGCCGCTCAGATAGGCATCGTGCAGTCCGACAATTCCGGGAAACTGCTCGAGCAGGGCCAGCATGTGGGCATGGAACTCTGAGTTCCCGAATTCGTAGAGGATCGCATCATACGATTTCGCGTTGGCCGCAAACCCTGAGGCAGCGTAGATCCTGAAGGCGGCGTTGAGTTCGGCGTCCTCAACCTTGTCTTGGATCACGTAAAGATCGATGTCGAAATGCTCGGCGAGAAACGGCAGAAAACGCGCATTATAATCCGCGATCCCGGATCTCGCGGGCGGCAATGGCGTTAACATCGCGAGACGTGGCCGCTTGAGCCAACCCGAGGACGCGCACCTTGCTCCGTCCGCCCGCTTTCGGGCGAGGGCCTCGTCAAACGCCTCGAGGGCAATTGCTGCCGAGGAGCGCCAGTTAAACTGCTGCGATCGTTCGATGCCGTATTGCCTCAGACCATCCCGGAAATCCGCATTGTCGAGAACCCGCCGCATGGCCTTGGCGATGTCATCAGGCTTGCTCGCGTCAAACATTGCGTCGGGGCGGCTGATGATTTCCCTGATGCTCGAATTGTCGCTACCGATTACCGGTGCGCCGCAAGCCATCGCCTCGATGACGGGCAGTCCCAGCCCTTCGTAGAGCGAGGGAAAGACGAAAGCGTCGCAACTCCCATAGAGCGCGACCAGATCGTCCTCCGGCACGTACCCAACGAAAATGATGTCGTCCGCAGACAAGCCGAGCGTTCTTGCCGCAGCCTCGAAAAAGGTCCTACGATGCGGCTCGAGAGCGCACACCACGATGAGTTGTGTTCGTGATCTGACCCCGGGGGGCAGGCTTGCGTAGCCCTCAATCGCTCCTTGGAGGTTCTTCCGATAATCGTCGCCGCCAGTATAGAGGACGAACTGCTGCCGATTGATCTGGTAGCGGGCCTTCACTTGCGCGCGGGCGGCCTCCCGGTCTGTCGGCGGCATGAAGTGCTCACCGATGCCACCATGGATAGTGACGATCCTCGCGGGATCCAGGCCGAGCAGATTTATGGCGTCCTGGCGGCTCGCCTCGGAGATCGATAGCAGGAGGTCGGCCTGACGTAGCAATTGGACGCGATGGTAGTACCAAGCCTGGAAGCGCCTATCGCGAAAGTAGTGCTCCTTGAAGCGTATCGGAATGAGATCATACAGTGTTGCCGAGAAGACCTGTCCCGCTGGGCGCGTCTTCGCGTTCGGAATCGCGACGCGATCACTGTAACCCTCGAAAATATGGGAGACGTGGATCAGATCGGGCCGCACCGCGGCTGCTGCCGAAGCGTATAGCGCTGCGTCCAGCGAATCCTGCTGGCCGCCCTCAAAGTCGCGCGGCACTCCCCATTCTGGAAGCCGTGGCGGCCGGAGCATGCGCTCCTCGGGTACATTCTCCCAGCGCACCGGGTGCGGGAGGTCGTCTGAGGCAAGACCGAATATGTCGCGGGGTGCCGCCGTCCTCGCCAATTCCATGAATAGCGACTTGGAATAACGCCCCACGCCCCTGCTCGCAGAGCCAGGGGTCTGGCAACCTTGCAGGTCGACGAGAATACGAAGCGAGCGGATATCGGATTCACGCATCGATACGCTTATCCAGTTTCCAACGCCCGACGCCCGACAACATGGCCTGCAAGGTCTCGGGAGTATCCTGTCCGGTGTCGCCGGACGTCAGTGGTCTCGCCGATGTCGCAAGCCTCGAAGATGATTGGCTGTGAAGCGGCTTCCTGAACATTTCGAAGAGGCTGCGCGCCAGCCGGTTCGTGGCCAGGCGATAAAAGAGCCCCGGGAATCTGCGTCTGAAATAACGTGCGGTCCGGTGAACGACGATTGATGGTGTCCGAAGGAGCATCGGCAGGATCGCATGATGCCCGCGGGCGAGCATCCGCAGCGGAGCAGTGACCCGCCACGATGTCGACTTATAAAGGGTTTCGATCTGCCGCTGCCTGGCTTCGACCTGCTGGCGCCACCATTCCGCCTGAGCCTCGTTCTGCGCGTGCAGGCGCCGACGCTCTGCATCGCTTTGCCTAACCGTTTCAGCAATCCGCTTGCGCTCCAGTCTGAGTGTCTCCTCGATTGCCGCCTTCTGCTCCGAAAGCTGCTTCTGCTCGGCAAGGAGTGCCTGATTTTTTTGAGATAGATTGTTCGCGAACGGCGAAGAGGCGTCGCCGCTGAGGCTGAAGCCGTCAAATAGATTCGGTGGTCTGTCGAAATGTTTCAGGAGGTCCTTGCGTCGGTGGCTGACATAAAATTTGTTTACGCCGTCAAAGTACGCAAATTCATATCCCATTGAGAAAATCTTTTCTTCCCACGCATTGCTGTTAACCTCGTGGGTGAGTGGGTCGACGCTTTCGACGACAATGATCCAAGGGCGAACCGTGGATTTTTGCCAAGAGGCGAGAACAGCAGCCTCGCTTCCTTCCGTGTCGATCTTGAGCCAATGGATCTCGCGATCCTTGTGCATATCGAGCAACTCGTCGAGTGTGATGTTGTCGACATCCCTTTTTTCGATCTTGAAGTTGTTGCCGGCGTGCTGCCGTGCGAGTTCGGCGACTGTCGTGCTTAGACCAGTCCCTTCGATCTGATAGATGACCGACTGGTCCGTCGCCGGCCCCACGATCGCCTGCAGGACCGGATCGCCTTCGCGCTCCTCCCTCAGCCGTTGCGCATAGTCGGCTGTCGGCTCGACATGGACACCGCGCCAGCCGAGATCATGGAACGCCTTGCTGACGGAATCGGAAACCGGATCCTGCGCGCCGATATCGATATAGAAGCCGCTCTCCACTCCCTTTAGAGCGCGCCAAAGCATGACGTCTTCGAAATTCTGGGCATACGAAACGAACATGCATCAAGGCTCCGGAAAAAGAGACCGGGCGGCCTCGTTTCGGCTGATCGCCGGAAGGACTAGTCTCGTATCTTGTGGGAAGAAACTGGCCGCAATCAATCCATCGCCGCTGAAGGACTGCTGGATGTCATGCTCGCAGAGCACATGCCCACCCAGCCGCTTGATCGCTGCCAGGCAATCCTGATGGGTCGTCGCCGAGCCGGAAATCGCGCGATGATGCGTCGAGACCATCAAGAATCGGATCCGCCCTTCGGAAGCGGCCTGTTCCATTGATTCGATGAATTGAAGCTCGGCGCCCTGAACGTCGATATGCAGGAACTCGACGGTCCGTCCATTAGCGAGCTCGGCAACAGCAGGCATGTTCAGCATCGGCAGAGCCCGCATTTGCTGCGTGGTCTCGCACATGAACTCAATTTCCGGAAGGGCCTGGCCGCCGGCCCACGCTTCGGTGAACGCGATCCGATCGGAAAAGCCATTCAAGCGTGCGTTGGTTTTCCCGGTCTCGATATGAACCGGATCAGGCTCGACGCAAATGGCGTCGGCGCCTGGGATCTCCTTGAGGTACCACAATGTGTAATAGGCCCAGAAGGCGCCAAGTTCGACGAACAGCGAATTATGCCGTGCATATCGAAGCAAGGCATGGAACACGAGCTCTTCCTGCGGCTCATGGTGCCCCGCAAGACCGCGGATGATGTGGGCCATCCAATCGCCGTGATAGCCGCCTGCAATCATCTTGAGGCCATTGTGCATGATCTGCACTGCGTCGTCTCCGACTTGGACGATATGGCCAGCGTCGGGAACCTTCGGGACGACGTCGCAATCGCGACATTGGATCGTCATAATCGAGCGTGACAGATTGTCCACAGCACTATCCTCGTACAACTTTCAATTGCGTGCCCAGATTATTCGTTCCGATGAACAATGGCTTATCCACATTGATGACATCAAAAACAATCGCGTTGTCTATCCATTCATAGTTCTTGTTGGTGTGCGTGTCGTCTGCGGTAAAAGCAAAAGATAACCCGTATGAGCCGGGTCCGAGATTGCAGGTGAAACGCCACTCGAACGTCAGCTTTTCGCCAGCGAGAATACCTTCCTCTACTTGTCCGGTATGGAATGTGTTCGTTCCCCATACCACATGGCCCGCACGGTCCCTCAGCATGAGCCCGACGACGAAACGGGACACATCGGCGGTCGCAGTTGCTGCTATGCGGACGATCAGATCCTGCCCGACGGTCGCAGTCGAGATGGCGTCGTCGTTGTCGGCATCATTCAGACTTACGGTATCTGCGAGGATTTCTCTCGTTCCGGATCGTGTGCGAAGCCAGCCGCTCTCCTGACGGCTCTGCTCAATCGCCGTCTTTGCGTTTTCCTTCTCCGCGATCAGGGCGTTGTAATAATCGACAACCTCGTCGGAAGGCCCGTCCTTCAGGACAACGCCCTTTTCGAGCAGCATGACGCGGTCACACAGCGTGCGCACGTCAGCCATTCCATGTGTCACGAAGAGAATGGCGCAGCCATCCTCTTTGAACCGGCGAATGCGATCGAAGCTCTTGTGCTGGAAGTAGCTGTCCCCAACGGACAGGATTTCGTCCACGATCAGGATGTCAGGGCGGACTGCCGTGGCTACGGAGAAGGCCAGGCGAGCCTGCATCCCGCTGGAATAGGTTCGTAGCGGTTGCTCGAAGAAGTCCCCTAGCTCAGAGAAATCGAGGATTTCCTGGATCATGGCATCGATCTGGGCAACCGAATAGCCCATCAAACCGCCCGCAAGATAAGTATTCTGGCGCCCTGAAAATTCCGGGTTGAAACCGAGCCCGAGTTCAAGAAGCGCGTTGATGCGTCCATGTGATCCGACAGCTCCCTTGGTCGGGCGAACTGTGCCCGTGATCAACTTGAGCAATGTGCTCTTGCCCGCGCCATTCTGGCCGATGATGGCGACAGCCTCGCCGGCACGTAATTCCAGCGACACGTCGCGAACAGCCCAGAACTCGGCGACGGGCTTCACTGCTGCGTCGAACCAGCTCAGCACCCGTGCCCAGAGCGAAGAATAGGTCGCATAGCGCTTCGAAACGGATTGTACGGATAGGACGATGTCGGATGTCATAGGACGTCGACCAATTCAGGGCTGGCCCGGCGGAACAGGAAAAATGCTCCGGGCAGCAGGACCAGCATAATTGCGAGAGGCAGGAGCAGCGTGGAAAGCTCCGGCCATTGATACTGCAGCAGCGCCCGTTGATAGATTGCGACAAGAGAGACTAGCGGATTCAGGGCCGTGATCCAGCCGAAGCCTTGCGGCAGTGTCCCCGGAGGGTACGCGATCGGCGTAAGCCAGAACCAGATCTGCAGGAGGATGCCGACAATCTGTTGAACGTCTCGAGAGAAGACATTGAAGATGCCGACGATCAGGCCGATGCTGAACGCTAGGCCCGCGATCAGGACCATGCCCAGCGGCAACACCAGCCACGCCCACCCTGGTGGATGCCCCAGGATGGCGAAAATGACCATGCTGGCAAGCAGGACCATGCAGTGGTTCACCAGCGAACTGCCGAGCACGATCAACGGCAGGCACAATCTTGGGAACGCGATCTTCTTCATGACCGAAGCGTTGTCCGTGAAGATGGTCAGGCTCCGGTTCATGATCTCCAGGAAGAAGCCCCACGCCGCCATTCCGGACAGGACGTAGATCGCATAGTCGGCCTTGCTTCCGGTCTGTGAAAGGCGCGCGCCCAACACCTCGGACAGCACCACCGAGAAGATGATCGCCTGCGCGAGGGGTTGGAGGATAAACCAAAAACCTCCGAGATAGGATCTCGCGAAGCGCGATTTCAGTTCTCCATGCACCGAAGCGATGATGAAGAACCGAAACTGCCATAGCGTTTGAAGCATGAGCGAGCCTTCTTCGGAATACGCGTTTGATCGCTGTCAGCCGCGTTTTGACACTGATATGCGCGCAATGGCCAGGATGTCTTTCAGGATTTCATTGAATTCAAAGCGCGGTCGCCCTCCGATGTCCCGCTCGGCGCGTGAAGAACCGTCGATGAAGCATGGCATGTCAGCAGGACGCATCCGAGCCTCATCGCGCTGTGTTGTGATCGCCAGTCGCTCATCGAGACGAGGCTTGCCAGGATATCGGTGAGGTGCCGCGGGTTACCTCGGAGGCGGATGTTGCAGGCTTCAATTCGGCGGCTCGTGAGACCGTCAGGGCGCGGGCGTGGCTGACATCGCGGGCGTCGAGAAAATCGCGCTCGGTATCCGATCGGCCGTACCAATCCGGCCGAAGCGGAAATCTACGACGTCCACCGAAGCGCCGCGACGTATCAAGCCGTGGACTTCGCGGCCTTTCTCGACGAGCCGAACTAACAAATAAGCGCCATCCTGACTCGTCACGTTCATTATCGATGCGCGCTTCATCAACCGTTCTCGGAGTTTCGACGCTCGATTTTATTTAAATGATCTCAATTTCCGGAAGTGGGAAAATTAGCTTTCCGCCCTTGTCCAGATATTGCTGCTCGCGCCGCAGGATGTTTTCCTTGAAGTGCCATGGGAGCACCAGCATGTAATCGGGGTTCATCGCCTTCGCATCGGCCTCTGATACGATCGGAATGTTGGTTCCAGGGGTGAAACGGCCGAATTTTTCGGGATTTACCTCTGCGATGGCGGAGAGTTGCTTTTCGGTGATGCCGCAGAACTGCAGCAGGACGTTGCCTTTCGTCGAGGCACCGTAGCCGACGATCTTCTTGCCATCCGCCACGAGCGCGTCGAGGAGACGGGTCAAATCCTCACGGTGCCGGAACACGCGCTCCTTGAAGTCCTGGTAGGGCTTGATGGTCGTCAGCCCCATGCGGTCTTCTTGCTCGAGCAGCCAGTCGATGACGGGCTTGTTGACCGCGACCGAACTCGCGGCCTTGGCAGCCGTCACCGCAAAGCTGCCGCCGTTGACCGCATTCATCTGCACGTCGACGATCTTCATCCCGGCGGCCTTGACGATCCTGTCGACGCAGAGCATCGAGTAATACTCGATATGTTCGTGGCAGATCGTATCGTACGAGCAGGTTCGCAGCATCGACGGCAGATAGCTCTGCTCGAAATGCCACAGTCCATCTGGCGCGAGAACCTCCTCGATTTGTCTCGCGAACGCAACGGGATCCTCCAGGTCGTAAAACATCGCAATCGATGTCACGACCTTGGCGCGCTCCTTCGTGACGCTATGGTAGTTTGCCGCACTGAAGAAGTCTGGCACGAGGCGGATATCGGAGGTGTAGTAGGACCGGAATTTCTCGGCCGTCGGATCGATGCCGATCTTGTTGAGGCCCGGCGTCTTGTAGGCCTTGAGAGAGGTCGCGTCGTTCGAGCCGATATCCAGAACGGTATCGCCGGGCTTGACGTCAGCACGCTGCTCGAGATGCTGGATTTTCCTTGTCAGATGGTCGACCATGGATTGGTTGAGGCCAGACCTATAGCCATAATTGTCACCATACATTTCGTCGGCGTCGTATGAATGCGCAAGTTGAACAAGGCCGCTATCGGGACACCAAAGTAATTCCAGCGGTCCGTTCGTGATTTTTTCGTCGCGAGAACGCGGAAAGACGCCGGTCAACCGTTGAAATCCGAGGTCCAGTACTGAAACGAGATTCTGGCTCCCACTGATCCGGCAGCGATCTATTTTCCGATATCCGACGTCAGACATTGTCGCTCTCTCAAACTGAATTAGGCTAGGGCCCTAGTCGAAAATGGTCGTCACTTCAAGCCCAAATGGTCAATCCGGGCCTTTGTGGAACGGTATCCCCGAGCCTGTCGGCTCAAGGACTAGTAACCCGCGCGCGCCAATCGGCCAGCACATCTGAGACCATGCTCTCGAAGCTGCGGAGCGGCGACCATCCGAGCTTCTGCCTCACGAGGCCTGCGTCTCCGATGATGCGCGGAAGGTCGCTCGGCCGCATGCGTGCGGGATCGCTTACGACGTCGATCTTCACGCGACTCAATGCCAGAAGGCTCTCGAGCAAGTCACCGATGCGCTTCGGCACGCCCGACGCGATATTGAAGATCGCGCCAGCCTCGAGCGCTGCGACTTGCCGGGCCGCCAGCGCATAGGCGCGGGTCACGTCGCGGACATCCAGGAAATCGCGCTCGGCATCGAGATTGCCGACCTGGAGCACAGGCGGTGCGAGGCCAGCCTCGATCCTGGCGATCTGCATCGCGAAAGCGGGCAGCACGAAGGCTTCGGTCTGTCCCGGGCCGGAATGGTTGAAGGGACGCAGCCGAACGCATTTGAGTCCGTGATGCGCCATGGCGCCGAGCGCCAGGTCGGCGGCGGCCTTGCTCGCCGCATAGCCATCAACCGGCGCCAGCAGCGTGTCTTCGGCGAGCGGCTCGCCTGATTTGGCGCTGTTGCCATAGACCATGCCTGTCCCGACATGGAGCAACCAGCAGTCCGGCGCATGCGCGAGAGTAGCCTCGGCTAGATTGAGCGCGCTGCCCAGATGCGCGTCCCAAGCCAGGCGCGGGTTCGCATTGACGGCCGACGGTGCGGCTATGCCCGCAAGGTGGATGACGTGCGTTGGCGCGTGGCGCTTGATCGCTTGGATGACCGCCGCGCCATCCAGCACATCGAGCGCTTCGATTGCGCCATAGGCGGGGTGCTGCCCTGCGGTTTTGGACGTCGCGATGATCTGGACATCATGGCCGCAAGCGCTTGTCAGCGCTTGCGGCAGGTGAGAGCCGACGAAGCCAGCCGCACCCGTTATCAAGATCCGCATCGTCATCGGAAAGCGCGATGCTACAGGTGCGTGTGCTGCTTCAGGCGCGTCAGGTCCGCCTCGACCATCTCGGCGACGAGCTGCTCGAGGCTGGTCTCGGCGGCCCAACCCAGCGCATTCTTGGCCTTGGTCGGATTGCCGAGCAGCACCTCGACCTCAGCCGGGCGCATGTAGCGCGGGTCGATCACGACATGGTCTTCCATCTTGAGCCCGACATGGCCGAAGGCCAGGGTGCAGAACTCGCGAACCGATACGGTGCGGCCCGTGGCGACGACGTAGTCGTCCGGCTTGTCCTGCTGCAACATCAGCCACATGGCCTTCACGTAGTCGCGGGCGTGACCCCAATCGCGCTTGGCATCGAGATTGCCGAGCGCGATCTCCTTCTGCAGTCCGAGCTTGATGCGCGCGACCCCGTCGGTGATCTTCCGCGTCACGAACTCGATGCCGCGCAGCGGGGATTCGTGGTTGAACAGGATGCCGCTCGAAGCGTGCAGGCCGAAGCTCTCGCGATAGTTCACCGTCATCCAATGTGCGTAGAGCTTGGCCACGGCATAGGGTGAGCGCGGGTAGAACGGCGTTTTCTCCGACTGCACCGGCTCCTGGATGAGGCCGTACATTTCCGACGACGACGCCTGGTAGAACCGCGCTTCCGGGCAAACGAGGCGCGTCGCCTCGAGCATGTTGCCGGCGCCAAGACCCGTGACGGTGCCGGTCAGCAGCGGCTGCTGCCAGGACGACTTGACGAAGGACTGCGCCGCCAGGTTGTAGATTTCAGCCGGGCGCACTTCGGTAAGCGTGCGGACGAGGCCCGACAGATCGGTCAGATTGCCATCGTGCAGAATGACCTTGTCGGCGATGCCGAGCCAGGTCAGGCGGCTGTTCACGACATCGGCCGAGGCGCTGCGGCGCAGCAGGCCATGGACTTCATAGCCCTTCGAAAGCAGGAGCTGGGAGAGGTAGGCGCCATCTTGCCCGGTGACGCCGGTGATAAGCGCTCGTTTTGTTGCCATGTTGCAAATGAGCTCCGCTTGGGCTTGTCCGTATGGAGGTGAGCAGAGCCCCTCTGTCCATGCCTCGCCGCCAATGTCAATGAGCCGATGGCCGCACGGACTTGATCGCGAGTGTAACGCTCGCCAACTTTGAAGGTGGTCACATCGTCCTCGGTGGCTTAGGCAGCTGGCTATTCTAGCATTGCCCGCATTGGCGCGGCAGCTTGAGCACTACCGCCATTGCGAGCCCATGACCGCCCGCATCCGCATTTCCTGCGGTGGCATCGAGAGAATTGCTTCAAACAGCGAGGGTTAGTGGGCGTATGCCGGAGCGAACCTGAGCCACCCGGACCGTTCCTGTAACCGCGGTGTAACCACGGGCTTTCGGAGGCGTTCAGAATTCGACCCCAACCGCCCAGGCCAGAAAAGCAACAAGCGCCGGGAAACCCGACGTTTGTGTGCCTTTCAAGCCTTGAGATTGTCTGGAGCGGGCGAAGGGATTCGAACCCTCTACCCCAACCTTGGCAACCCGATTTGGCCGTTTTCGCCGCAACAAGCGTTTTGACGCAGATCGCGAAAAAGAACTATAAGTCAATAACTTACACTGCCAGCTCAGTTGCTACGGACTCGCTAGAAAAGCCCTTAATTTCCGTCCAACTGCCTCCCCCTGCCTCCCCGCTTATGCTGCACCTGCGTGGGGAAGCAAATCGGCTCGGCTACGCCTTCCGATAGCCTTTCAAGTGGTGGCGACCCCTCGGCCGAGCGCCGCGCGACTCGGGAGGGCATGACCGTGGCACAGGTTTGTGACTGGTATCTGGAAGAGGCGGGAGCCGGACGCCTTCTCGGCCGAAATAGGCGCTCCTTCAAGGCCTCTTCCGTAGCAAGTGATCGCAGTCGCATCGAATAACATATCAAGCCGACTGCACTCCGCACTCGGTTATCTCAGCCCGCAGCAGTTCGAGGATCAACACGCCCGGCTCCCCGGTCAATTGCTCGACGTCACGCTGCCGCCTCAAGGGGCGCACTCCGACGCCCGCAGAGGAGAGGCAATTGCGGTGGCCGGCACCACTCACCGCGCGGGCAGCGGCTGTAGCGGTAAGCCTTGTTGGGCGAGCAACTGCGTCAGGTCCGGTTATAGACGTCCTCGTAGCGGACGATGTCGTCCTCGCCGAGATAGGGGCCGGACTGGACCTCGATCAGCTCGAGCGGGATCTGGCCGGGATTCTCCATGCGGTGCACGGCGCCGAGCGGGATGTAGACCGACTGGTTCTCGCCGATCAGATGCACCTTGTCGTCGACGGTGACACGCGCCGTGCCCGACACGACGACCCAGTGCTCGGCGCGGTGGAAATGGCTCTGCAGCGAGAGCTTGCCGCCCGGCTGCACGGTGATGCGCTTCACCTGATAGCGCGCGCCGCGGTCGATTTGCTCGTAGTCGCCCCAGGGGCGGTAGTTACGCAGGTGCTCGATGGTCTCCTTCCGCCCGGCCGCCGTTAGCTTGGCGACCAGCTTCTTGACGTCCTCCGACTTCGCCTTGTTCACGACGAGCACGGAATCGCGCGTGGTGACGACGACGACGTCGTCCAGGCCCACCACCGCCGTCAGCAGGTGGGGCGAATAGACATAGGAGTTCCGCGAACCCTCGAAGACGGCGTCGCCCTGCGCGGCGTTGCCATCGGCGTCCTTCTCCGCCAGCTCCCAGACGGCCGACCAGGAGCCGATATCCGACCAGGGGAAATCGGAGGGGATCACGGCGGCGAGCTTGGTCCTCTCCATCACCGCATAGTCGACCGAGGTCGCACGCGCCTTGGCGAAGGTGTCCTGGTCGAGCCGCAGGAAATCGAGATCCCGCTTGGCTGCAGCGACCGAGGCGGCGACGTTCTTGTAGAGTTCCGGCTCCAGCCTAGCGAGTTCGTCGAGGAAGAGCCGCGCCGGGAACAGGAAGTTGCCGGAGTTCCAGAGATAGCCCTCGGCCACGTAGCGGGCGGCCGTCTCGGCGTCCGGCTTCTCGACGAAGGCGGCGATCTCATGCGCGCCGGCGTCCCCTTCGAGCCTGGCGCCGGGGCGGATATAGCCATAGCCCGTAGCCGAGCCGGTCGGCCTGACGCCGAAGGTGACGATCCGGCCAGCCGACGCCGCCAGCTGGCCGCGGCGGACATCGGTCATGAAGCGGGTCGTGTCGGGAATGGCATGGTCGGCGGCGAGGACGAGTATGAGCGCGTCCGGATTCTGCGCGGCAACATGGGCTGCAGCCGCCGCGATCGCCGCGCAGCTGTCGCGCCGCATCGGCTCCAGGATGATCTCGCCCTTCGCGCCGAGCGCCCGCATCTGCTCGGCGACGAGGAAGCGATAGTCGTTGCCCGTAACGATCACCGGTGGCGCGAAGCCCGCGCCGGTGACGCGGGCCAGCGTCTCCTGCAGGAGCGAGCGGCCGCCGCCGAAGGCGAAGAGCTGCTTCGGGTAGGTCTCGCGCGATGCGGGCCACAGACGGGATCCGGCGCCGCCGCACAGAACAACCGGGACAATCAGATTAGTCACTCACCAGCCTCGCAAGTTCGCCGACAAATCGTTGCATGGAACGGTCGTTCAGCTGTTTTCCAACTCCAGCGCATAGAACGTCATAGAGTCCAATTTCAAGTGCAATGCGCTCCACGGCGCTCGCCAATGCTTGCGCCGAAGTTTCTGTCGCGACAAGGCCATCGACATTGTGCCTCACCTGCTCGGGAAGGCCTCCAACCGGGGTGGTCACGATCGGAAGACCAGCGCCGAAAGCCGCAGCGATGACGCCGGACTGGCTTGCCTCGACATGCGACACCACCACGAGATCATAGCGGTCGAGCGCCGAGGCAATCTCCTCGTCGGACAGCCAGTGGTTCTCAACCTCCGCACCCAAAGCCGCGAGGCGGGCGGCCTCGGGACCGAGATCCCCCTCTCCGAAGACGCCGGCCTCGACGCTGCAGCCGCGTCCGCGCAGGATTTCCAGCATATCGACGAACAGCGGCAGCCCCTTATAGGGCATGATGCGGCCGAAGAAGAGCAGGCGAAGCGGCTGATCCGCCCGCCGGGGCCTCGGCGGCCGTGGCGGGCGGTAGGAGAGGATGGGGTGGAACAGGCTGACGAGCCGCTGCTCGTCCACCTTATGGGTCGCCCGCAGGCCCTTTGCCACGGATGCGCTGAGCGCGATCACGGTATCGGCCTGGCCGAATGCCAGGTCGGTGATGCCCTTGACCAGCGCGGTCGCATCGCCCGGATGCGCCTCCGCATCATGGGCGATGGCCAGATACCGCGCGCCGGCCTTGCGGACGGAGCGTGCCAGGAGCGACGACCAGACATGCGGCATCAGGTCGATCACCGCCGTCACGCGCCGCTGCGCGATCTCGGCTGCGAGGCGTCGCCCGATCAGCGGGATGCGCCAGGCGGAGAGCAGCGCTCCGGCATGGCCGCTGAAGGTGTCTACTCCGATCAGGGCGGGGCCGAAGTCGGAATAGGATGAGAAATTCTCGTTCTGTTTCGAAATGCAGACGCCGGCCTGCAGGTCCGGCAGCGACAGAGCGGCGCGCATCGCCTCGAAGGTGAAACGGGACATCGCGCCACGCCGCCCCAGATAGAGCAGCAGGAAACGCGCATTCGTCGGCACGGGTGGAAAGGCGCGTAAACCCTGCCGCTTCTCGTTCGCATCCATCTGGCCTGCCCCCGGGGTCCGACTGACTTGCCTGACGTTTCTCATGGTGAAGCGGCCCAGCGGGGGCTGCCTTCGCCGGCCTCTGCCCGGCGATATCGGCGGCTCGATGCCGATGACGCATGCTCGTAGCCGGTTGTTGCCCCGCCGCCAAGCCTCTCCTGTCGGCAGGGCATGGCCTGCAAAGTGATGCCCCTTTGCGATGGGAGGAGGCTCCAACTTATCGATCTGACGCGAAATCGTTCCGTTCGGCCGGAACCGAACGAACGGACTTACGCCTAGGCGGCGTGGACGGATTTGACCAAGTCGAATGCTGCCGCGAGAGCAACGATGGCTGCGAAGTTTCGCCCGATCTTTTCGTCGCGCAGGGCGACCCGCTTGAAGCGTTTGAGCTTGCAGACGGCCTGCTCGATGCGGGCTCGGCCTCGATAGAGGGCTTTTGCGAAGAAGCGGGGCTTGTCCCTTTCGTTCGCCTTGTGCGGAATGACCGGGATGATGCCAAGTGAGTGCGCCGCCTGCCGGTCGGCCTTGCTGGCGTAGCCTTTTGTCGCCAACCGCGGCACGGGGATCGATATCGGGGCCGAGCCCGAGCAGGATCGGGAAATGCGGCGCGTCGCCCTTTCCCCTCCGGTCAGATCGAAGGCGATGGGATGGCCATCGAAATCGGTTTTCAGGTGGATCTTCGTGGAGAAACCGCCGCGGGAACGGCCGAGCGTCTGACCCTTCTGCCCCTTTTGGCGCCAGCCGCCGAGACATGGGCGCGCACGATGGTCGAGTCGAACATCTGCACGAGGTGCGCCGAGGACGACAGCGAGGCGAGGTGATCGAAGAAAGTCTCGAACACGGCCGCCTTGCTCAACCGGTCGAAGCGCTTCCGGACACTGTTCCACTTGCCGAACCGATCCGGCAGCGTCCGCCAAGTGATATTGTGAACTGAAAAATAGTGCAGCGCCTCCGAGAATAGCCGGTCGTCGCGGCCCTTGTCGCCCCGGCGCGGCAGGGACGCACGGAACACCTCCAGCGCCACCGACCAATCCGTCTCCGCCATCTTTGTGGACATCGCCGACCTCCAAATCAGTCGACTTTCCATGAATCAGACAACCCGCGTCAGAGGAATCCTGCCAGACAGACATGCGGCAATCCGTCCACACCGCCTAGGGCCGCGGCTGCTCGCCGTTGAGGACTTGCCTGATCTGCGCGACATGGCGCGCGGGTTCGAAGAAATCCCGAGCCTTCCTGGCTCCGGTAGCGCCTAGGCTCTCGCGCAGCTTCGCGTCCGCCCGCAGCGTCCGCAGCGCCGCGGCCGCCTCTTCGACGTCAGCATCGGCCCAGACGGCGTCGGCCGGGTTCTTCCAATGGATTCCGGCGCCCTCGTAGTTCTTCTGCGGGTCGTCGATCGGAACGAGCTTGAACCGGACCGGCAAGCCGGCATCGGCCGCGAAGAAGTCGGTATTGCCCGACCAATCGGTGGCGATCACCGGCAGTCCGCGCATCATCGCCTCGGCGATTGTGAGGCCGAGCCCTTCCGCCCGGTGAAGCGACATCACGACATCGGCCTGGCGGTAGAGCTCATCGACGCCGGCATCGTCGAGCACCTCGTTGTTCATGACGATGTTGCTCGCGCCCTCGGCGTCGCGTTGCATCAACGCGACGCCTTCCGGCCAGGAGGCTTCGTTGAGATATTTGACGACGAGACGCACGTCCGGGTCATCGCCGAAGGCCAGGCGGAATGCGCGGATCGCCGCGCAGGGATTCTTGCGGGTGAAATTCGAGGCAAAGTTGAAGGCGACGAAGGCCGTGAAGGGGCCCGCATGCTCGTGCCGCGTCGGCCAGATGGTCTCCGGTCCCAGCGGATAGGACACCACATGGACGGGGCGGCTGCCGGCCATGGGCTTGATCGCGTCGGCGACGAAGCGCGTGCTGGCGCAGATGTCGTGCAGGAAGGGTAAGGCGGGCTGCCAACTTTCCGGCAGGGTCGGCAGTTCCCAGAACCAATGCGCCATGATGCGCTTGCCGCGCACGAAGCGCTTGCCGAGAAACGCCATCACCCGCGGAATCACCGGCCCGCTCACATGGATGATGACAGTGCCTTCGCCGAGAAGGTCGCTGCCATCCTCAAAGCTGAAGCCGGTATGATTGGCATCGTGCATCAACAGGCTGGTCACGTCGATGCCGTAGACGCGCAGGCCAGCGGCCTTCAGCGCGTCATGAGATTTGCGCGCGGCGTCCCCGAGGCCGGATGCCTGATGCAGCATGCCGACGATGATGATCGGCTGCTTTGCGTTGGCTCCGGGCGTGATCGACGGTGCCTGCCAGGCTGAGATGCGCGCGAACACGGCCCGCCGCGCGCCCAGCGGCAACCGGCGCCAAATATGTCGATGGAGAAATCGAAAAACAGGATTCTGCACGGGAAGGCTACTCGGACCTATATTTGAATGTAGATGCGCTCAGACATGTTTCCCCGAGTGGTTGCCTGATTACACCGTCAGTGGCCTGCGTGCCAACCGTGACGAAATCGGCACCTGGGTTGCCCCACGCCAACAATTAGTGGACTGGCTCCAACGCTTGGAACCCTCAGTTCCTGGCAGCGATGATGGCTTCGAGGTCGGCCCGCCAGAGGAAGGGCTTGGGCGTCTGGTTGTGCTCGCCGATGAAGCGGTTGATGGCGGCTTGAAGATCGACGACGGAAAGACACCGTCTTGCCGCCGACGACGCGTTAGGATGGCGAAGAAGCCCTCGACGGCGCTCAACCACGAGCTGGAAGTCGGGGCGTAGTTGTCGAGGATCACGAGGACGAGCTTGTCCGCCGGGATGTCGCGCTCGCGAGCATTGAGGAAGCGGATGAACTCCTGATGCCGGAGGCGCTGCATGTTCCGCCCGAACACCTCGCCGGTCAGGACATCGAAGGCTGCGAACAGCGTGGTCGTGCCGTTGTGCTTGTAATCGTGGGTCATGATGGCCCGACGGCCCCTCTTCAGCGCCCCCCCCGGCTGTGTGCGATCGAGGGCCTGGATCTGCGATTTCTCGTCAATGCTCAGGACCATGGCGTGGGCCGGCGGGCTGACGTAGAGCCTGACGACGTCGTGCAGCTTCTCGGCAAAGGCGGGATCGTTGGAAAGCTTGAACTGCCGCCAAAGATACGGGGCCAGACCATGGGCTTTCCACATCTTCTGAACCGTGGAGACCGCAAGCCCTGCGATTTTGGCCATGGCGCGAGCCCTCCAATGCGTCGCCTCGTGGGGTGGCGGCTTCAGCGTCATGGCGACCACGGCCGAGGTCTTATCCTGGGCCACGGACGGCTTGCCCGGCGGGCACGTCTTGTCACGCAGAATCCCTTCGACGCCTTCTGTCATGAAGCGCGCCTACGTTTGGCTGAGACCCTGCGTAGTGGGTCCTCAAGCTGCGCCATAGCCCGACAATTTTTCGAGAACACCCTCGATCTGCTCGATGGAGATCTCGCGCATATTCTTGCCGTTGTTGGAGGCCTCGTGCCACGCAACCGTCAAGCGCAGGGCTTCGTCCAGCGGAAGCAGGGGATGCCAGCCCAACTGTTGCGCGGCCTTGCGGCAATCCAGCTTCAGAAACGCCGCCTCGGCGACGGAAACCGCACCATCATGCTCCCAGCGAGCGGAGCCGCCCCACAAGCTCACCAGTTTGTCGACGACATATCGAACTGGCACTTCGTTGGCCTCAGTAGGGCCGAAATTCCAGCCCTCCGCGAAGGGCTCCCCGTCTTTCACCAGCCGTTCGGCAAGCAGGAGATAGGCCAAGACCGGGTCAAGCACATGCTGCCAAGGACGGATCGCGGCAGGATTTCGAATTCGCAGCAACCTGTCATCGGAAAATGCGCGCATCGCATCGGGCACGAGGCGATCCTGTGACCAATCCCCTCCTCCGACGACATTTCCGGCTCGCGCCGTCGCGATCCGCGCGCTGCTCGCTCCGCGAAAAAAGCTGCAACGATAGGCATCAGTAACGAGTTCAGCGCACCCTTTGCTGTTGCTGTAGGGATCGTGACCGCCGAAGCGATCCGTCTCACTGAAGGACCGCATATCATCGTTGTTGGCGTAACACTTGTCGCTTGTCACGACCACGACCGCTTGCACGCTCGCGACATGGCGCACCGCCTCTAAGACATGAACTGTACCCATGACATTGGCGGCATAGGTCTCGACAGGCTGCGCATAAGACAATCTGACAAGCGCCTGGGCTGCCATGTGAATGACGATATCGGGCTGCGTCTGGGCGATGGCCGCCTGCGTTCCATCGCGGTTACAGATATCGCCAATCTGATGATGGACAAGCTCCCGGACACGGCCTGCCTCGAAGATCCCTCTTGAGTCATCTGGCGGCAAAGCGAAGCCGTGGACCTCGGCGCCGAGACGCGCGAGCACAAGTGACATCCACGCCCCTTTGAAGCCCGTATGACCGGTGATGAGGACGCGTCGACCTCTCCAGAAACCGCGGTCGATCACCATTTCCTCCATTGCGCGCGGCCGCTGGCCCACTCTTCCTCTAGAAATGTGCGATCGCGCAAGGTGTCCATGGGGTGCCAAAAGCCGTTATGCGTGTACGCCCGCATCTGGTCGGTACGCGCAAGCATCTCCATCGGCTCGCGCTCCCAGATCGTGTGGTCACCTTCGATCAGTTCGCCTACCGAGGGCGACAGCAGGAAGAAGCCACCATTGATCCATCCCCCATCATCATGGGGCTTTTCGCGGAAATCGGTAACGCGGTCGCCCTCGACCGTCAGTGCTCCGAAGCGCTTGGCGGGGCGCACCACTGTAACGGTCGCCTTGCGGCCATGCGCCTTGTGGAAAGCAATCTCGGCATCAAGGTCCATATCTGTCACGCCGTCGCCATAGGTCAGCGCAAAAAATGGATCAGAAGCGACATAGGGTATGATCCGCTTGACGCGCCCACCCGTCATCGTATCTTCACCAGTGTCTATAAGCTTAACGGTCCATGGCTCCGCAGCATTTCGATGAACTTCCATTCTATTTTCGGATACATGGAAAGTAACATCTGATGTGTGCAAGAAATAATTCGCAAAAAATTCTTTAATTGCGTAACCTTTATATCCAAGGCATATGATAAAATCATTGAATCCATAATGACTATAGAACTTCATGATGTGCCACAATATCGGGCGCCCACCAATCTCGACCAGCGGCTTGGGACGAACACCTGTTTCCTCAGCAAGGCGAGTCCCCAAACCGCCAGCCAGAATTACAACCTTCATATCGAGCGGTCCTTTTTTGTCGTCGCGCGCGGTTGCGCCGGTCGGTATTGGATCGGAGTGACGCGGGCAAGTGCAAACCCTCACGCCACCGCACCAAGACCGATGGGAGCCAAGACGATGGTCGAAATCCCATCGAAACACAGTGTGGCGCAAGTGGACTTTTGGGCGCACACAAAACTATTCCCGATGCCTCATAGGCACTGGACATAGCGGGAAACACACCTGTAACCAGGACCGCAAGGTCGAAAGCGCGTGACGCCCCGAAACAAGGGCCCGACGCGCGGCCTTCCGCGCACATCGTTATGTTGTCCCACACCTTAACTGTGGGCGGCGAAGGGACAAGGGCTGAACATGAAGGCTGATCCGTATGCGCCTATCGGTTTGGCGCTGATTGGCCTTTTGCTTGCTCTTCTCTGCTGGCGCATCTGGGGCTTTGGAATCGCCCACACCGACGACGCCACCTGGGCACTCGAATCTCATCAGCGACACGCCCATACCGTCATCAGCTGGGCGCGCTCCCAAGGACGCCTATGGGCATTGCCGGTAGGAACCCTGATGCTGCATGCGCTTCACTGGCAGGGCACGCTCTACGGAGAACTTCTCCGTACTGGCAGTTTCGCGATATTCTTTATCGTGTTCAACGTGATGGTCGCGACGTATTGCGACCGAGCAATCGCAGTTCTGACAGCAACCCTCGTTCTTGGGCTGTTTGTCCTTACATTGGACGGAGGCGTTCTGACCACATACCCGCTACTCGTTTGGCCTTCTGCGACGGCCTTCTGTGGCGCGGTTCTACTGGGTCGCCGGTTCATTGCTGGCGGGCACGTCGGATCCCTGGCAGGAGCCGGCATCCTCTTGTTTGCATCATTATTCAACAACGAAGGCATGACTCTTCTGTTTTGCTGTGTCTTCGGCTTGACCATATGCGCCAATGATCGGCAAGTGCTGGGCGGCGCGGCCTCGCGATGGGGCCCTTTCCGACACGCCCGTTCGGTCGCCCTCGTCGCAGCCCTGCTCGGCGTCTCGGCCCTCTATCTTACAGCATCGTGGACATGGAGCCTATTGAACCGCAGCAACTATGACGGCCACGTCCTGGGCGCGTTCTGGCCATCGCAGTTTGGAGCGGTTCTGCTGAGTTTCGCCTCAGCCAGTACGATACTTTCCTGGTTCTTCCGCCCATACGAAGTGATGTTCAGCGACCCAATTGGAGGCTTCGGGGCGCGGATCAGTTACAGCTTGACCGATGCGCTTACCGGAATCGGTACGGCGCCGCTTGCGGTGGTTGTCGGGATTATTGCGGCATCGCTCTTTTTTTGGTCCGCTATGACCATCCATAGCGCAACGCGAGCGCCGAAGAGCAGCGCGTCCAAGCACGGGCCTTACTGGGCCATGGCTCTCGGTCTTGCGATCACGTTCATCCACATCCTCCCCGTCGCCATAACGGCCAAGTATCAATCCTGGCACTTTCAGCAGGGTATACTGGCCTATCCGACCAGTTTGATAGCCCATTTCGGCCTGTGCCTGTTTCTCGCCGGCGCATTTGCCGCTATTTTGCAGTTGCCTTGGCGAGCCGTGGTCACCGGGTTCGCTTTTCTGATCTGCCTTGGCTTTGGGCTCCTCGCAGCCCTCGCCTATCGCGCAAGCGACCAGATCGCAGCCGACATGCGGCCCGAGACCGGGCGGTGGCGTGTCATGGCGATGATGCTGCCCGGGCTCGACCTTCTCGCTCCCGACACCAAGGTCGTGCTTGCTCCGCGATTGGCCGGCGGGTCGTGGTATGTAGCTGTCCCGCATACATATTGGACCGACTATCTCGCCGCACGCTACCAGCGCATTTTGAGGGTCAAAACTGACACCTATACCCAAGACGACCTGCAGCAGGGTGTTGTCACCCTCGACTACGCATTGATGGATGATGAGCGTTCTTTTGCGGTCACGCTCTCGCGCCATCGACGGCCGCTTGCAGGCGATCCGCGCGTCGATTCGGTAGATGCGATTGCCGTTCGGGTCGATCGCGCCACCAGTGCGAGATTGGGGCAGAGCGTGCTCTCGTACAGGAACGGCCGGAATATCGTGAGCCAGGTTCCACTTTCGGATCTCCCTTCGTCCGAGGATGGAGCGTGGCGGATATTGAAGGGGATCGATGCGGAACCGATGTCTGTCCACCTTCAGCGGCGATCCCAGATGAGCCAATCGCGATTGGCCTGCGGCCATAGCCTGCTTGCGAACACGCTCGTCACCTTCGGCTCATCCGTCGTGTCGAGCGGACCATCATGCGCCGGAAGACGATATTTGGGAGCAGGTTGGGGGCTTCCTGAAGCGACCGGTGTATGGACGACAGCCGACAAGGCGCAGATCAAGCTGCCGGCGCGCGGCCTGCCGGCCGGCGAACTGGAGGCGGTCTTGAACGCATCGAGTTTCACCGGTCTGGGCTTTTATCCGGGCGTCCAAAGAGTGACGGTGGAAGTCTCTGGGAAACCCCTAGCCGAATGGTCATTCATGGCCAATCAGCCGAGGGCCACACGTTTTCACATACCTGCCGAAGCAAGGAACCAAGACGGGGACCTAGATGTCACGTTCTCGATCCACGATCCTGTGCAGCCAAGCGCGGCCGGACTTTCGCCCGACCAGCGAAAGCTGGGACTGAATCTGTGCTCCCTCCTCCTCCGCCCCGCAGAGGAGAGTTATGCCCCCCTTCCCCGATCAAGCTGCATCACCGACACGCAATAGCTGTGCTGGAGCGTAGACGGGTCCGCGTCAGGCCTCCTGGATCACCGCGGTGAGCGCCTTCTCCGCCATGCGGCGCGGCTCGAGAAAGCCCGGGAAGTAGCTGCCCTTCCTCAGCTTCGGGATGCGCAGCTCGACCGTGCCGGCGCGCGTCTCCCAGTCCCTGTCGCGATAGCCGTTGCGCTGGGCCAGCCGCTCCGGGCTCTTCTCGCCGAAGCCGGCGCCGGTCAGGCCGCCGACCTCCAGCTCCATCAGCCGCTGCGCGGCAAAGCCGATCATCTCGCGCAGAAAATCCGTGTCGGCGCTCTTCTCCAGCAGCCCGCGCAGGCTCATCATCTCGTCGGTCATCGGGGGTCTCTCGGGTCAGGAGTGGATCTCGCAACCCAAACCTAACCGGCAACCGCCGATGACCACCCAGCTACACCACCATCGCACCGCCCCCAGACCAGCCCTCGCTCGCTCAGAGACTGCCGGACCGACGCTGACAGCCCATAGCCGGCACCGGCCGGCGCGCAGCCGAAGCGCAGAGCTTCAGCCGCCGGCCCGATCAAGCTCTTTGAGCGCATCTCCCACTTGGTCCGATTGCGCTGGCCATGGCGCCGTCGTCAGAGCTCCGCATCGAAGGCGATGCTCTCGAAGGTAGCGAAGACGCGCCCCTGTGCGCTGGCGCGTATCCTCGCATATCCCATCGCCGGCGATGCTGCTGCGATAAGGCGCTCGCCGTTCATGATATTGAGTTCCTGCGTGACCGAGTAGCCCGGCGTCGGTGTAGTCCGCATATGGGTCGGGAACAGCAGGAAACTCGTGAAATAGCAGGCGGCAGCTTGGAAAGTGTCGATCAGCATCGAAACGCCGGGCCGCCAGTGATAGCGCTCGCAGAGCTGGCGCTCTTCCGTCTGGCTGCGCGCCAACCAGGGGCTCGGTGTCAAGCCGAACTCGAGTTTGATCGCACGGAAGCTCACCGCGCCGGCAGCCGGCGCGAGTTGGACGATCAGATTTCCGGTATCGCCCGCGACCGGCGCCAACGTGACGAAACGACGGCCGCTCCCGGCAGTGATCGTTCCGGAAGCGCTGCCGATCGTCACGTCGAGATTGCCGCCACTCAGATTTTCGACCGAGAGGCAGAGCGGCGTCGAAGCGAAGGACGACACGCCCCAGAACGCCGGCTCGACGATCTGCCGGATTGCGCCGGAGGTCAGCGTCAGGTCGAAGCCGCTGCGGCTGAGGCTGGTGCCGCCGGTATGCGCCTTCCAGCGGTCGTAGCCATAGGCTCCGGCAGCCAGCGCCCCACCGGCGAAAGCACGCTGGTTGATCTGGAAATCACCGTTGATCAGCAGGTTTGGCTGCGGCACGTCGCGAGCCCAGGCGCTGGCTGGCAGCGTCACCAGCCCGGTTGCGCGGTCAACCACCAACGCCTCGGTCCAGTTCGCACCATCGGCGCTGACCTTGATCCGGAGCTGGTCGTCGCCGGTAAGACCGATCTCGGCCCGGCCGGACCAGTTGTCCTGGAACAGCAGGCTCGCCGTCCGCGCCGCGCTCGCCTTGTTCAGCTTGAGCCGATGATTTGAGCCGGCATGGTTGAACAGGCTGGCATCGGCTGCGACGGCGAAGCGGTTCGTCGTGTCGGCCGTCGCGTTGACACCCCAGAGCGCGGCGCCAAGGCTGCTCTCCGGCTGCGAGCGGCGCCATTGCGTGCCGGTCCAGACATGGTGCTCGGCCTCGTCGCTCACCCAGGCCTGCCAGCCGGCGCGCGGCGGAAGGAAGCTCCAACCACCATCCTCGAAGATGGCCAGATCGTCCTGGTGACCGGCGAAGACGCCGGAGCCGCCAGCCGAGACGATGAAGGCGGACGTCTCCACCGGCGATGCCGGCGGCACGGTCTGCGTCCGGCTCGCGACGACGAGATGCACCAGCGCGTCGAGCCGCATCAGCGCATCATTGTGGGTGACGTGTTTCTGCGCCTGCCCGGCAGCGAGCAGGGGCAGGCCAAGACGCGGCGTTTCGCTCATGGAACCTCGCAGGATCGAAGCGGCGCGCAGGACGCGCACCGTGCGGGCCGATTATGCGGGCTCCGAAAGCAGCGGGGATTGATTGCCGATCTATCCCCGTCTCAAAGCATGTTCGAGCGAAGCGGACACCGGTTCGCGTGAAGAGAACGCGATCAAGCCATAACTCAATCGAGCTCGAACGCATCCTTGTAGTCGAGCTTGAGCGCGGGATCCTGATCCTCTTTGCGCAGCAGGCAATTGCCGACGACGAGCAGTTCGATCTCCGAGCCCATGAAGCAGCGGAAGGCGTCGACCGGCGTGCAGACGATCGGCTCGCCGCGGACGTTGAACGAGGTATTGACCACGACCGGGCAGCCGGTCAGCGCCTTGAAGCGCGAGATCAGCTGGTGATAGCGCGGATTGGTCTGCGCATGCACCGTCTGGATGCGGGCCGAATAGTCGACATGCGTGACGGCGGGGATGGTCGAGCGCGGCACGTTCAGCTTGTCGATGCCGAACAGCGCCTGCTCCTCGGTCGTCATCTTGCGGCGAAGCCCCTCGCGCACATCGGCGACGAGCAGCATGTAGGGCGAGTCGCCGTCGAGCTCGAACCAGTCGGCGACGTCCTCGCGCAGCACCGAGGGCGCGAAGGGCCGGAAGCTCTCACGGTACTTCACCTTGAGATTGAGCGTCTTCTGCATCGCCGGCGAGCGCGGGTCGCCGAGGATCGAGCGACCGCCGAGCGCGCGGGGCCCGAACTCCATGCGCCCCTGCATCCAGCCGACCGCCTTGCCGTCTGCAAGGCCTTGCGCAGTGGCCTCAACCACGGCGGCCTCGTCCATGATGGCGAACTTCGCCCCCGCGGCCGTCAGCTCGGTCTCGATCTCGGCTTGGCTGAACTCAGGCCCGAGATAGCTGCCGCGCATGGCATCGCTCTTGACGGGCACCTCGCGCGGCTTGCCATGGAAGAGGTGATAGCCGGCGAGCGCCGCGCCGAGCGCCCCGCCGGCATCGCCGGCTGCCGGCTGGATCCAGAGCCCCTCGAAAAGACCTTCGCGCAGGAGCTTGCCATTGGCGACGCAGTTCAGCGCGACGCCGCCGGCGAGACAAAGGTTCTTCTGTCCGGTTTCGGCGCGGATCGAGCGCGCCAGCCGGAGCACGATCTCCTCGGTCACCGCCTGGATCGAGGCGGCCATATCCATATGGAACTGGGTCAGCAATTGCTCCGGGCCACGCACCGGCTCACCGAACAGGGCGGCGAACCTGTCGTTGGTCATCGTCAGGCCGACGCCATAGTTGAAATAGCTCTGGTCGAGCTGGAAGGAGCCGTCCTCCTTCAGGTCGACCAGCTTCTCCAGCATCAGACTGGCGAAACGCGGCTCGCCATAGGGCGCGAGCCCCATGACCTTGTACTCGCCGGAGTTGACCTTGAAGCCGATATAATAGGTCACCGCCGAGTAGAGCAGCCCGAGCGAATGCGGGAAGTGCAGCTCCTTATGGACCTTGAGGTCGCTGCCCTTGCCGATGGCGAGCGTCATCGTCGCCCACTCGCCGACGCCGTCCATGGTCAGCACCGCCGCCTCCTCGAAGGGGGACGGGTAGAAGGCGGACGCCGCATGCGAGAGATGATGCTCGGTGAAGAGCAGCTTCTCGACATCGAAGCTGGCTGAGAACTTCTTCAGCTCCTTGGCGATGATCTGTTTCTGGAACAGCTTGTCGCGCAGCCAGAGCGGCATCGCCATGCGGAACGAGGTGAAGCCGCGCGGCGCGAAGGAGAGATAGGTCTCGAGCAGGCGTTCGAACTTGATGAAGGGCTTGTCGTAGAAGACGACGGCATCGAGCTCGTCGAGCCCGCAGCCAGCGACCGAGAGGCAGTACTCGACCGCATGCTTCGGGAAATCGGCGTCGTGCTTCCGCCGCGTGAAGCGCTCCTCCTGCGCCGCCGCCTCGATCCGCCCGTCGACGACGAGCGCGGCCGCGCTGTCGTGGTAAAGCCCCGATATCCCGAGAATGCGCATCGCGGCCGGGACGCTCAGAACAGCGTGTAGATGAAGGGCGCGATCGCGCTGCCCTGGGTCAGGAACAGCAGGCCGCCGAGCAGCAGGCACATCAAGAGGATCGGCACCAGCCAGAACTTCTTTCGCGCCGCCATGAAGCGGAAGAACTCGCGCAGGAACGACATTGGTCTATCCAGGTCAGAATTGATCTTTCATCGAGACCGGCTCCGGCCCCGGCGGATCGCGGACGATCCAGTAGCTCTTCGCCTCCGGCTGCTTCTTCAGCCTGAGGAAGTCCTTGCCGACCAGCCGGGCGACAAATGCCATCGGCGTGAAGACGAGGAAGAACAGGATGCCGAGTACGACCGGGTTGATGATCATGGCCAGCAGCAGGCCGAACTTCATCCAGAGCTTGTTCAGCGGCGCGAGCACCGCAGGCCGGATCAGCGCGACCGCGAGGAAGCCGGCGGCGACCAGCCCGAGCCAGGGCCAGGCTTTGCCTGAATACCAGGCGCTGTAGAGGCCGATCAGCGCAAAGACGGCCGCGAAGACGAAGCCAAAGGAGCGATCGCTCGATCCTTCATGCGCGTCATGGCCGGCCCTGGCCTGAAATTCGTGATGGACGCCCTTCGACAAGCCGCCGCTCCTGTTCAGGCGGCATCCTCTAGGCGATTAAAGGGGGAAGGTCGAGGGTAGAGGCGCCGCGGGAGCCGCCGGCGCGTCATGCTCGGGCTTGCCCCGAGCATCTCAGCCAAGAAGAGGCTCCAATTCTGCCCTTCCGTCCTGAGATTCTCGGGTCTGCGCTTCGCTTCGCCCGAGAATGACGGCGTCCCCTCAGCTCAGCATCCGTGTATCGCCGCAGACCGAAATCTCCTGCCCGGAGATCGTCTTGGCGAAGGGCGAGGCCAGGAAGACGATCTGCTTGGCGATGTCGTTGGGATCAACGAACTGCTTGATCGAGACGCCGGCGAACAGCCGGTTCGTCATCTCGTCATGCGAGACGTTCATCGAGCGCGCCTTGTTGGCGATCACGCTCTGGATGCGCGGCCCGTCGACCAGGCCCGGGCAGATCGCATTGGCGCGGATGCCGAATTCGCCGAGCTCGGCCGAGAGCGCCTTGGTGAAGCCGATCACCCCCCATTTCGCCGCGGCATAGGGCGAGCGCAGCGGAAAGCCGTGCTTCCCGGCCTGGCTCGAGAGATTGACGATCGAGGCGTTCTGCGACTGCTTCAGGTGCTCGACAGCGAGCCGCGTGCAGTTGAACTGGCCGGTCAGGTCGATCGCGACACAAGAATCCCAGTCCTCGGGCGCGATCTCGTCGACGCGGCCGGTCGGCCCGGCGATGCCGGCATTGTTGACCAGGCAGTCGAGCCCGCCGAGCGCGGCGAGCGCCTCCTCGAACAGGCGCGCCACTGCCTTGCGGTCGGAGACGTCGCAGACCGAACGCGTGATCGCCGGATCGCTCTCAGCCATCTCGGCGAGCGCCTTCTCGTCGACGTCGCAGATATGAACCCTGGCGCCCTCCGCCGCGAAGGCGCGCGCCGTGGCGCGGCCGATGCCGCCCGCGCCCGCCGTCACCAGCACGCGCAGGCCCTTGATCGTCAGATCCATGATTATCGTTCCTCCCTTGCTTCGCTACGCCGTCATTGCGAGCAAAGCGAAGCAATCCAGGGAGGCGTAGAGCGCTGCCGCCCCTAGATTGCTTCGTCGCTGCGCTCCTCGCAATGACGGATGAGGTTTCAACACCTACTCCGCCAGCCGCGCCGTCCGTTCGATATGCTCCGCCGCAGCGCTGATGTCTTCGACCAGCGCCTGCCTCGCCGCCGCCGGATCGCGCCGCTGCAAGGCCTTCAGCAGCGCCGCATGCGCGACGACGGCACTGCCGCCATCGAGCCGGCGCGGCTCGTGCCGCATGTCGAGATTGAGGATCGGCCCGGCCTTGAGCCAGAGCCGGGAGATCATCTCGATCAGCGAGGGCATGCCAGCGGCTTCGTAAAGCGAAAAATGCAGGTCGCGATTGGTCGCGACCGCAGCCGCCGGGTCCGGCGGGTCGGCCCTCGCTGCCGCGAGGAATGCCGCCTCGTGGCGGGCGACCACGGCGATCTGCTCATCGGTGATCGCCTTCGCCGCCTCCTCGGCCGCAAAGCCCTCGACGACCAGCCTGATCCGGGTGAGCTCACGGAACTGCGCCAGCGTCAGCACCGGCACGCGCACCGCCCGCCCTGGCAGCACCTCCAGCGCCTTGTCGGCGGCGAGCCGACTGACCGCCTCGCGCACCGGCATCATCGAGACGCCGAGCGCCTCGGCGACACGGCGCAGCGAGAGCTTCTCGCCCGGCGCCAGCCGCCCGGCGATCAGCAAAGCCCTGAGCTCGCCGGTGACGCGCTCACCCAGCGTTTCATGCAGCAGCGAGCCGACCTCGTCGAGCGCCGACAGCTCCCCGACCTTCCCCGCAGTGGAGGCGGCCGGCCGCGCTTGCGGCACATCTGAGGGCTGGACTCGGGCAACCATGTCTGCCAACCTAACTGTGATCACAGATCACGACAAGCGGTTCCAACACCGCGCAAACGAAATGACGATCGACGCGATCCGACGCCAAAGCGCGCGGGAGAGTTCTGGGAGGAACGGAATGTCAGAGCAGTCAAGGATCAAGGGCCTCTCGCGTCGTCAGACGCTCGTCGGGCTCGGCGGTGTGGCTACCGGCCTCATCGCCAGCCCGGCGGTCATTCTCGCGCAGACACCGGAGGCGATCCGCTTCGGGCACCTGACGCCGCGCACCGGGTTCCTGGGCCCTCTCGGCGAATACGGCGTCATGGCCGCCGATCTCGCCGCCGAGGAGATCAACGCCGCCGGCGGCATCAACGGCCGCAAGCTTGAATTGCTGAAGGAGGATTCGGTCAATCCGCAGACCGCCTCGACCAAGGCCGAGCGCATGATCGAGCGGGACAAGGTCGCCTGCATCATCGGCGAGATCTCGTCCGCCTCCTGCCTGACGATCTCGCAGGTCGCGGCCCGCAACAAGACGCTCTTCCTCAACACCGGCGGCAATTCCGACGCGCTGCGCGGCGAGAGCTGCAACCGCTACATGTTCCATGTCGAGCACCAGAACTCGATGTATGTGAAGAGCTGCGGCCGTTCGCTGCTGGCCCAGGGCCTGGTCAAGGGCAAGAAGTGGTTCTCGCTCACCGCCGACTACGCCTTCGGCCATGACCTCAGCAAGGTCGCCAAGCGCTTCATGGAAGCCAATGGCGGCCAGTTCGCCGCCGACAAGCTGGTGCCGACCGATGCGACCGACTTCTCGGCGCTGCTGCTCGAGATCCGCGCCGCCAAGCCCGATCTCGTGATCTCCAATCTCGCCGGCAACCAGATCACCAATTTCCTCAAGCAATATGCCGAATTCGGCCTCTCCTTCCCGGTTGCCGGCTTCGGCTTCGACACCGCACTCGCCTGGGCCGCCGGCAAGGACAATTTTGGTGGCACCTGGCCCTGCGTCTGGCATCATTTGATCGATACGCCCTCGACCAAGGCCTTCGTCGCCGCCTTCACCAAGAAATACGGCAAGCCGCCGGAGAACCAGGCCTGGGGCGACTATGTCGGCGTCAAGGTCATGGCCCAGTCGATGGCCGAGCTGAAGTCGACCGACACCGCCAAGATCCTCGAGCATCTCGAGAAGGGCGCGAAGTTCGACGTGATGAAGCCGCGCCAGGGCTATTTCCGCGCCTCCGACCACCAGCTGATCAGCGAGATGTACACGATCACGGCGCTGCCAGCGGCGCAGGTCAAGAACCAGTGGGATCTCTTCACCTCCTCGGCCCCGGTCCCCGGCCCGAGCGAGGACATGGAGGTCATCGCCACCCAGGGCGACGAAGCAGTCTGCAAGATGAGCTGAGGCGCCAGAGTCGCGACCTGTCCTCTCCCCCCTTGTGGGGGAGAGCTAGAGAGGGGGGTAGTCAGCCGTGAGGCTGATCGTGAACCGTAACTCGACGCCGCTCACCCGGTCACCCCTCTCCCAAACCCTCCCCCACAAGGGGGGAGGGTTCCCGCGCCCTTCGCCAAACCAGAAGCGTTCCTGACAAAGGCCATCCCTTGCTCACCCTCTTCATCCAGCAGGTGCTGAACGGGCTGCTCGACGGGGTCTATTACCTCCTGATCGCGCTCGGCCTGTCGCTGATCTTCTCGCTAGGCGGCATCGTCAACCTGGCGCACGGCGCCTTCTATGCGATCGGGGCGTACCTCACGATCGTGCTCGCCCCGCATATCGGCTTCGGCGGCGCCATCATCGCTTCGCCGGTGTTGGTTGCGCTGATCGGCATCGTCATCGAGCGCGGGCTCTTTCAACGCTTCTACAGAGCCGATCCAATTCTCTCGCTGCTGCTGACCTTCGGCCTCGCCATGGTCGCCGAGCAGTCGCTGCGCATGATCTTCGGCGCACCGCCGCTCTCCTTTTCGATCCCGCCGGCGCTGCGCGGCCAGATCTTCATCGGCGACTTCATCTATTCGCGCTACCGCGCCTTGCTGATCCTGATTGCCGCGGCCTGCGTGCTCGGCCTCTGGTTCCTGCTGCAGCGCACCGCCTTCGGCCGCGTCGTACGGGCCGGCGTGCAGAACCCCGACATGGTCGGCGCGCTCGGCATCTCGCTGCAGCCCTATATGATGACCGTCGCCGGCATCGGCATCGGCCTTGCCGGCCTCGCCGGCGTGCTGCTCGCGCCGATCTATTCGATCCATCCGGCCATGGGCCAGGAGATCATCACCCCGGCCTTCGTCGTCGTCGTCATCGGCGGCCTCGGCTCGTTCTGGGGCGTCGTCGTCGCCGCCCTGATGGTCGGTCTGGTCAAGGGCATCACCATCGGCCTTGGCCTGACGCAATGGTCGACCGCGGTGATCTACCTGATGATGCTGCTCGTCCTGCTCTTCCGTCCGCGCGGCCTGTTCGGCGAGCGCATCCAGCGCTTCGAGTGAGGCTGAAATGGACACCAAGCCCCAATCATTCGCCATCTCAACGGAAGGAGCGCGCCTCTTCCCTTCTCCCCTTGCGGGAGAAGGTGGCTCGGCGAAGCCGAGACGGATGAGGGGTCGCGCGACGATTGCAACGTCGACGGCTTGGCATCCTCGCCTCTCGGAAAGTCCTGCGCGACCCCTCATCCGGCGCTGCGCGCCACCTTCTCCCGCAAGGGGAGAAGGCAAACCCCCGCGCGCGCCTTCGACCCTCCCCACCGCAAGCGGGGGGAGGGAGAAGGGACAGCCATGACATCTGCCCAGCGCGATTATCTTCCGCTCGTCCTCGCCGCTCTCGGCCTCGCCATCCTGCCCTCGCTGATGCATGCGGTCGGGCTCGGCACCACCTCGGCCACCGAGGTCGTCGTCTTCGCCATCGCCTGCATGGCGCTCAACATCCTCGTCGGCACCACCGGGCTGGTCTCCTTCGGCCATGGCGCCTGGTTCGGCATCGCCGCCTATGCGGCCGGCCTGATCCAGCGCAACTGGCTGCCCGGCCAATTCGCCCTGCCGATCCTGCTTGCGGTCGCGCTCGTCGCGCTGATCGCCTTCGCCTTCGGCGCCCTGATCCTGCGCCGCAAGGGCGTCTATTTCTCACTACTGACGCTGGCGCTCGCCGCGATGATCTATTCGGTCGCCTTCCGCTGGACCTCGGTCACCGGCGGCGAGGATGGCTTGGGTGGCATCAAGCGCCCGCTCTTCGCCGGCATCGATTTCGAGGTCGCCCTGCCCTTCTACATGCTGGTGGCGACGATCGGCTTTGCCGTCGTCTACGGGCTCTGGCGTTTCCATCGCTCGCCGGTCGGCACCGTGCTCGTCGCAATCCGGGAGAACGAGCAGCGCGCCCGCTTCCTCGGCTATGCCACGAACCGCTACAAGCTCGTCGCCTTCACCGTCTCGGCGGCGCTGACCGGCCTCGCCGGCACGCTCCTCCTCTTCAACAACCGCATGACCTCGGCCGAGCCGATCTCGGTCGCCTTCTCCGGCGAATTGCTGGCGATGGTGGTGATCGGCGGCATGCGCTCCTTCCTCGGGCCGGCGCTGGGCGCGCTCTTCTTCGTCGTCTTCCGCGACTATCTCTCCAGCGCCACCGAGAACTGGCTGTTCTGGTTCGGCCTGCTCTTCGTCGCCTTCATCGTCTTCTCGCCGGATGGCCTGGTCGGCGTCGGCCAGCGCCTGCTCAAGCCCTTCCGCAAGCAGGCGGCCGAGGATGCGGCGATGTCGGCCCGCAAGGCCGGCGCGGTCGAACTCCCGGCCTTCATGAAGCCTGGGGATGCCGGCGACGGCACCATCCTGACCGCGACCGGGCTCGCCAAGAGCTTCGGCGGCATCAAGGCGGTCGACAACGTCGATATCACCATGCGCGACCGGCGCCTGCATGCGCTGATCGGCCCGAACGGCGCCGGCAAGACCACCGCCTTCAACCTGATCTCCGGCCTGTTCAAGCCTGATCGCGGGCAGGTCCGCCTGCGCGATCGCGACATCGCCGGCCTCTCGCCCGAGGCGATCACCCGGGCCGGCATCGGCCGCGCCTTCCAGATCACCAACCTGTTCCCGACGCTCTCGGTCGCCGAGAATGTCCGCCTCGCCGTGCAGGCCCGTTCAGCCCAGCGCTTCGGTCTCTGGCGATCCGCCGGCGCCCTCGACCAGGTCAATGACGAGACCCGCCAGGTCATCTCGACCATGGGTCTCTCCGGCATCGAGAGGGCGGAAGCGGGCTCGCTCAGCTATGGCGGCCAACGCCTGCTCGACATGAGCCTCGCGCTGGCCACCAGCCCGCGCATCCTCCTGCTCGACGAGCCGCTCGCTGGTCTCGCCGCGGCCGAGCGCGAGCGCGTCGGCAACCTGATCAAGTCGATCTCGACCGATCTGCCGGTGCTGCTCGTCGAACACGACATCGACCGCGTCTTCGCCATCGCCGACCATGTCACGGTGATGAACGAGGGCTCGGTGCTGGTCGACGGCACGGTCGAGGACGCCCGCTCTTCGCCCAAGGTGCAGGAGGTCTATATCGGCTCCGGCGCCCACGCGCTGGCCGAGAAGCCACGCGAGAGCGCAGCGGGCGAGAAGGTGCTGCTCGGACTATCCGGCGTCGACACCTTCTACGGCAAGAGTCACATCCTGCGGCAGGTCACCTTCGACGTGCACGAGAACGAGATCGTCGCTTTGCTCGGCCGCAATGGCGCCGGCAAATCGACCCTGCTCAAGACCGTGACCGGCATCGCGCCGCCGGCCTCCGGCACGATCAGCCTTGCCGGCAGCGATATCGCCCGCCTGCCGCCGGCTGGGATCGCCCGCGCCGGCATCGCCTATGTGCCGCAGGGCCGCGGCCTCTTCGCCGGCATGAGCGTCAAGGACAACATGGAGCTCGGCCGGCTGCGGCGCCGGACCGGCAACGGCACCCATTGGGAGGACGAGAAGATCTTCGCCTTCTTCCCGCGCATCAAACAGCGCTGGCATTCGCCAGCCGATTACCTCTCCGGCGGCGAACAGCAGATGGTGGCGGTGGCGCGCGCGCTCTCCGGCGACACCCGCGTGCTGCTGCTCGACGAACCGTTCGAGGGATTGGCCCCCGCGGTGGTCGAGGAGCTGTTCGAGGCCTTCGACAAGCTCCGGAAGGAGATCGCCATCGTCATCGTCGACCATCATCTCGACCTCGCGCTGGCGCTCTCCGACCGCACCGTGGTGCTCGAGCGCGGCCAGGTCACCCATATCGGCCCCTCGCGCGCGCTGAGCCAGGACCTGGCGCTGAGGCGGCAGGTGCTGTGGCTGTGATGGGTAGTCCGATGGACGACAGAGGCGCGGGGAACCCTTCTCCCGTGTGGGAGAAGGGCAGAGATGAGGGCCTGCCCTCCCCGCAGAAAGGTGCAACGGTGCCGCCTCGTCCTAATAATCAGCGGCGGTCCCTCACCCCTGCCCCTCTCCCATCCGGGAGAGGGGTTCCCCGCGCCTATCCTATCAATCGAGACTCTCCCGCATGACCAAGATCGCCATCGTCGGCTCGGGCCTGATCGGCCGCGCCTGGGCCACTGTCTTCGCCAGCCATGGCTTCGAGGTCGCGCTGCACGATGTGAAGCCCGACGCCGCCAAGGCCGCCCGCATCCATATCGGCAAGAACCTCAGGGAGCTCGCCGGCCACGGCCTCGTCGATGATCCCAAGGGCTCGCTCGCCCGCATCCGCGTCGCCAGGGATCTTGCCGATGCGCTGAAGGGTGTCGCGCTGGTGCAGGAGAACGGGCCGGAGACGGTCGAGGCCAAGCGCGAGCTCTTCGCGCAGATGGACGCGCTCGCGCCGGCCTCCGCGATCCTGGCCTCCTCGACCTCCTTCATCATGGCCTCGACCTTCTCGGAAGAGCTGAAGGGCAGGGCACGCTGCCTCGTCGCCCATCCGGTCAACCCTCCGCATCTGGTGCCGATCGTCGAGCTCGCCCCGGCGCCGTGGACCGATCCCAAAATCGTCGCCAGGGCCAAGCGCATCTATGAGCAGGCCGGCCAGGTCGCGATCATGCTGCGCAAGGAGAAGCCCGGCTTCGTGCTCAACCGCCTGCAGGCGGTGCTTCTGGCCGAGGCCTTCCGCCTCGTCGGCGAGGGCGTCGCCAGCGCCGAGGATGTCGACAAGACCATCCGCGACGGGCTCGGCCTGCGCTGGTCGTTCATGGGCCCGTTCGAGACGATCGAGCTCAATGCGCCGGGCGGGATCCCCGATTATTGCGCCCGCTACTCGGAGTCGCTCGACCGCATGGTCAAGTCCTCCGAGGGGCTCGGCAACCCGTTCAAGCCCGAGACGGTCGCCGAAGTCATGCGCGAATGGCGCGGCGCGCAGGAGGCCAGCCGCGTCAAGCGCCTCAGCGACTGGCGCGACAGCCGCCTCGCCGCCCTGCAGGCGCATAAGCGGGCTGCGAAGCGCAAGCCGGCGTGAGTTTTTGAACAGGGATCAGCGAAGGACTTAATCGCATGGCCAAGAACCGCAAAGTCATCATCACCTGCGCCGTCACCGGCGCGATCCATACCCCCTCCATGTCGCCCTATCTGCCGGTGACGCCGGAGGAGATCATCGACGCCGCCGTCGGCGCGGCCGAGGCCGGCGCAGCACTGGTCCATGTCCACGCCCGCAACCCCGTGACCGGCCAGCCCGACCAGTCGCCGGAAGCCTTCGAACCCTTCCTCAAGGTGATCAAGCAGCGCTCGAACTGCGTCATCAACATCACGACCGGCGGCGCCCCGACCATGCTGGTCGAGGAGCGGCTGAAACCCTGCGCCCATTTCAAGCCCGAGGTCGCCTCGCTCAACATGGGCTCGATGAATTTCGGGCTCTACCCGATGCTGAACCGCTTCAAGGAGTTCAAGCACGACTGGGAGCGGCCCTATCTCGAGGGCTCGAACGACCGCGTCTTCAAGAACACCTTCAAGGACATCGAGAACATCCTGACGACCTGCGCCGAGAACGGCACGCGCTTCGAGATCGAGTGCTACGACATCGGCCATCTCTACACGCTCGCGCATTTCGTCGACCGCGGGCTGGTGAAGCCGCCCTTCTTCGTCCAGTCGGTCTTCGGCCTGCTCGGCGGCATCGGCCCGCATCCCGAGGACGTCGTCCATATGAAGCGCACTGCCGACCGGCTCTTCGGCGACGACTATCACTGGTCGGTGCTCGGCGCCGGCCGCCACCAGTTGCCGATCGCGGCGATGGCGGTCGCGATGGGCGGAAACCTGCGCGTCGGCCTCGAGGATTCGCTCTGGCTCGGCCCGGGCCAGCTCGCCAAGTCGAACGCCGACCAGGTCCGCGCCGCCCGCCAGATCATCGAAGGCCTCGGCCTCGAGATCGCCACCCCGGACGATGCCCGCGAGCAGCTCCAGCTCAAGGGCGCCGACAAGGTCGCGTTCTGAGATAGCGCTCGCCTGCATCAGGGCAATCGGGTGACGTTGTTTTTCGGGGTTGCCGACGGGCGCAAGCCCTCCCCCCGCTTGCGGTGGGGAGGGTTGGGTGGGGGGCAGTGCCGCCTAGCGAAAGCTGGGAAAGGCGTAGCGCCCTGCTTTCCGTCCCCCCATCCCTAACCCTTCCCCACCGCAAGCGGGGGGAAGGGAATGAGTCCGGCTTTCAAGCAATTACCTTATCAACCGCATCCGGCGAGGTTGGCTTGCCGGATGGCGGTAGGATAAAGCTCGCGCCGACCCCAGAGCGAACCGGGCCGGCAGCGCAGGTATGCACACTTTCACCTTCATCCTGATCCTGGTCATGGCCGTGGTGGCGTCGCAGCCGCTCACCCGGCTGTTCAGGATCGTCCCGCTCCCGATCGTCCAGATCGCGCTCGGCGCGGCTCTGGCCTGGCCGACCGCCGGCTTCCATACCGCGATCGAGCCGGAGCTCTTTCTCCTGCTCTTCATCGCGCCGCTGCTCTTCGCCGACGCCTGGGAGGCGCCGAAGCGCGAATATCGCCGGCTGCTGCGGCCGATCCTGTCGCTGTCTTTCGGCCTGGTCTTCTTCACCACCCTCGGCTGCGGCCTCGCTCTGCACTGGCTGGTGCCCTCCATGCCGCTGCCGGTGGCCTTCGCGCTCGCTGCCGTGCTGTCGCCGACCGATGCGGTCGCGGTCTCCTCAATCGTCGACAAGGAAACGGTGCCCAAAGGCCTGATGCACGTCCTGGAAGGGGAATCGCTGCTCAACGATGCCTCGGGCCTGGTGATCTTCCGTTTCGCCACCGCCGCGGCGCTGACCGGCAGTTTCTCGCTCTGGCAGGCCTCGCTCGCTTTCCTCTTCGCCGTCGCCGGCGGCATCGCCGCAGGCTTGCTCGCGGTCGTCGTGGTCTCCTGGGCGCTGAAGCTGCTGGCGAAGTTCGATCGGATTCCGCCGGAGGCGCAGGTGCTGGTCATCATGTTCCTGCCCTTCGCCGCCTTCCTCGCGGCCGAGGCCGTGCATGCCTCCGGCGTGCTCGCGGCCGTCGTCGCTGGCCTCACGGCCGGGCGCACGCGCACCGCAAGCCGGCTCAGCGTCTCCGCCTACATGCTCGCCCACTCCTTCTGGACGATGCTCGCCTTCCTCCTCAACGGCGCGCTCTTCGTGGTGCTCGGCCTGCAATTGCCCGCGATCATCCGTGCCGTGCCGCCGGCGCTGACCAGCTCGCACTGGCTCTGGCAGCCGCTCGGCGTCGTCGTCGCCCTGACGCTCTGCCTGATCGTGCTGCGCTTTTTCTGGATCACGGTGGCCATCGCGCTGAGCCGCATCATCGTCCGGCGTCTGCGCCTGGAGCAGTTCCACACCACATTGCGGACGCGGCTGGCCGGCTCTATCGCCGGCGTCCGTGGCGCCGTTACGCTCGCCGGCGTGCTGTCATTCCCGGTGCTGGCGCTCGATGGCTCGCCGTTCCCGGGGCGCGACGTCGCGATCTTCCTGGCCGCCGGCGTGATCCTGCTTTGGCTGGTGATCGCCAGCCTCGGCCTGCCGCCGATCGTGCGCGGACTGGCTGCGGGGCATGGCGCCACTCATGCCACCGAGATGCGGCGGGCGCGGATCGCCGCGACGGAAGCCGCGATCGCCCGGCTGGAGGGCGTCGCCCATCGCGGCGGTACCGACGGCGCCGCCACGGTCGACCAGGCGGTGGCGGAGGGCCTGATCGCGACTTACCGGCGCCGCCTCGCCTTGCTCGACGACGGCAAGACGCCGCAGGAGGAAGCGGCGACCCTGCAAAGGGCCGAGAGCAGCTTGCGGCAAACTGCTTTGGCGGCAGAGCGAGGCGCCCTGCGTGGCCTCCTCAAAAGCGGCGAGATTGACGACGTGACCTTCAACGCTCTGGTGCACGAGCTCGCTCTGCACGACGTGCTGGCCGAGGCGAAGGCCCAGTCGCATTAGAGCCCGGCGCTACGTCCGGGCCGCGAGGATGAACAGGCGCGGGAAGCGCAGCAGCACCTTGCCGTCCGGCTCGACCGGATAGGCCCTGGCGATCTTCTCGCGATAGCTGGCGAGGAAGGCCGTGCGCTCCCCGGCCGGCAGCGGGTCGATATAGGGTTTCAGGCCCGTGCTCTTGAACCACTCGACGATCGCATCGTGGCCGGCGAGCGCGTGGACATAGGTCGTCTGCCAGATATCGACTTCGCAGCCGGCCTCCATCAGCCAGCGCCGGTAGTCCGAGAACGAGCCGATCATCGCCTTCGATCCCCGCGCATTGGCGAGGCGGGTCGCCCACGGCCCCTCGGCAGCGGCCTCGCCCATGGCGACATGCGAGGGCTCGCTTAGATTGTTCGGCATCTGCACCGCGAGGGTGCCGCCCGGCGCAAGTGACCGCGCCAGCCGCGCGAACAGCGCGGGATGATCGGGAATCCATTGCAGCGCCGCGTTGGCGAAGATCAGATCGTAGCGGCCATCCGCCGACCAGCTCTCCAGATCGGCCAATGTGAAGGAGAGCTGCGGCAGGCGCTTGCGTGCCTTCTCCAGCATATCCGGCGAGGAATCGAGGCCTTCCACCGTCGCGCCCGGGAAGCGGGCGGCGACCAATTCGGTGCTGTTGCCAGGTCCGCAGCCGAGATCGATGCAGTGCTGCGGGTCGGTAAGGCGGACGCGCTGGATCAGGTCGAGCGGCGGCCGCGTCCGCTCGTCTTCGAAGCGCAGATACTGGTCCGCATTCCAGTCGACCTTGCCCGTCATCGCGCCTGCTCCGCTTGTGCATTCGGAGCGACGGCCTACGCTCCTACAACGAGCGCATCAAGCCGCCATCGACGCGCAGGTTCTGGCCGGTGATGTAGCCGGCGCCATCCGAGGCGAGGAAGGCGATCGTCGCGGCGATCTCCTCGCTGGTGCCGTAGCGCTGCATCGGCACGCCGTCGCGGCGCTCGTCGGTCTGCGGCAACGAGTCGATCCAGCCGGGCAGGACGTTGTTCATCCGCACGTTCTGCGCGGCGTACTGGTCGGCGAAAAGCTTGGTGTAGGCAGCGAGCCCGGCGCGGAAAACGGCCGAAGTCGGGAACATCGCGCTCGGCTCGAAAGCCCAGGCGGTCGAGATGTTGATGATCGCGCCTGATTTCTGCGCCGCCATCACCGGCGCGACCAGCCGGGTCGGCCGGATCACGTTCATCAGGTAGACGTCGAGCCCGGTGTGCCATTGCTCGTCGGTGATCTCGGTGATCGGCGCGCGCGGGCCGTGGCCGGCGCTGTTGACCAGCACGTCGATGCGGCCAAAGCGCTCCAGGGCCGTGTCGATCAGGCGCTTGAGATCCTCGTTCGACTGGTTCGAGCCGGTGACGCCGAGCCCGCCGAGTTCCTTGGCCAGGGCCTCGCCCTTGCCGGAGGAGGACAGGATCGCGACCTTGAAGCCGTCCTGCGCCAACCGCTTCGCTGCCGCAGCGCCCATGCCACTACCACCAGCGGTGACAACAGCGACTTTTTCTCCTGCCATCTGGAGGCTCCATCTGCTCGGTGGGTTCCAAGAGCAATGCAAGCGGCAAAGCTCATTCTAGCCTTTCTCGCATTGCATGCCTAAACTCGCCAGCGAGTTACACGACGCTCTATCAATAGAAAAACTATCGCATGATTGAGACGCAGCAACGCCTGCCGTCGCTCAATGCGCTACGCGCCTTCGAGGCGGCGGCGCGGCATCTCAACTTCCGCGCTGCGGCCGACGAGCTCGGTGTCACGCAAGGCGCGGTCGCGCAGCATATTCGCGGGCTGGAGAGCGATCTCGGCCTGAAGCTGTTCGAGCGTCGGCCGCGCCTGCTCGCCCTGACCAGCGCCGGGCGCAGCTATGCGACCCATGTCGCCCGCGCCTTTGCCCTCCTGGTCGAGGCGACCGACAACCTTCGTCCGCAGCCCTTGCGGCTAACGATCAGCGCCACGCCGAGCATCGCGGCGAAATGGCTGGTTCCGCGGCTGCCCGATTTCACCGCCGCCCATCCGCAGCTGGAGTTGAACATCCTCGCCAGCGATGCGCTGGCGAATTTCCAGTCGGATGGCGTCGACATCGCCATTCGCCAGGGCCGCCCGCCTTTCGGCCCCGGCCTGACCGCCGACCTGTTGTTCGAGCATGAGATCGTCGCGGCCTGTCATCCCGCGATGCGTCCCACCGAGGAAGACCTGGCGCGCCTGCCCTTGCTGCGCGACGGGCACGATCTCTGGCCGGAATTCTTCGAGCGTGCGCTCGGGCGGCCAATGCCGCTGACGATCCGCAGCACGCGCTTCAACCAGACGGCGCTGGCGATCGACGCCGCGATCGCCGGTCAGGGCATCGCGCTCGCCAGCCGTTTCCTGGTCGAGCCCGACCTCGCCGCCGGCCGCCTCGCTCTGGCGACGTCAGCTAGCATGCGCGGCGGCCTCGATTTCTACGTCGTCTGCGCGCGCAAGCCGCGCCATCCCGAGCAGGCCGCGCTGGTCAGGGCGTGGCTGCTCGCCCAACGCGATTGATCCAAAGAGCCGCTTGCAACATACCAACTGAATGGTATGTATATGCCATGCCACGGCCAACCAAACAGTCCCCCGAACGCGGCAATGCCCGCACGCGCCTCCTCGAAGCGGCGCGCGACGTCATCCGTGCCAAGGGCTTCGCCGCCACCAGCGTCGACGACCTCTGTCGCGCCGCCGATGTCACCAAGGGCGCGTTCTTCCATCATTTCGCCAGCAAGGAGGCGCTCGGCGTCGCCGCGGCCGAGTTCTGGACGCAGGAGGTCACCCCCTTCTTCGCCGCCGCCCCCTATCATGAGCCGGCCGACGCGCTCGACCGCGTCCTCGCCTATGTCGCCTTCCGCAAGGCGATCATCACCGGCGATCTCTTCGAATTCACCTGTCTCGTCGGGACAATGGCGCAGGAGGTCCATGCGAGCGCGCCCGACATCCGCGACGCCTGCGGCCGCAGCATCTTCGGCCATGCCGCGACGCTGGAAGCCGATATCGAGCAGGCCCGCCGCGAGCGCGGCATCACGGCCGACTGGACCGCCGAGAGCCTGGCCCGGCACACCCAGGCCGTCCTCCAGGGCGGCTTCGTCCTGGCCAAGGCCGGGAACCAGCCAGAGCTCGCGCGCGAAAGCCTCGACCATCTCGACCGGTACATCCGGCAGCTTTTCCACGTCGCGGAGGATTTGGCAGCATGAGCCGACGCATGACGATCGGTTGCGCCTGCGGGCATACGCGACTTGAAGTCGAGGGTGAACCGATCCTCGTCTCCGAATGCCTGTGCAACAGCTGCCGGGCGGCGGCGACCCGGTTAGCCAAGCTGCCCGGTGCCCGACGCATCCTGACCGAGTACGACGCGACGCCCAGCGCCGACTATCGCAAGGACCGGATCCGGTTCGTCTCCGGCGCGGAGAGCCTGCGCGAGTTCCGGCTGGCTTCCGATGCCGGCTCACGCCGCGTGGTCGCGACCTGCTGCAACACGCCGGTCTTCCTGGAAATGAAGGGCGCGCACTGGCTCAGCCTCTATCTGCATCTCTGGCCCGAGAACGCCCGGCCGAAAGCGACGCTGCGCACCATGACTGGCGACCTGCCCGATGCATCCGCCCTGCCGGCCGACATCCCCAACCTGAAGAGCCATACGATCTCGTTCTACGCGAAGCTCCTGACGTCCTGGATCGCCATGGGCTTCCGCAATCCGAAGATCACCATCGCGGGGACGGTCGATGCCTGACGACAAGATTGACATCGAGAACGTCAACAAGCCCGGCAAGTCCGAGCGGGTCGACCGCGGCAAGTATACGGCGATGCGCAAGGCACTTCTGTCGGTCCTGCCGGAGGAGGCGCCCGGCCTGACCGTACCCGATGCGAAGGAGGCGCTGCTGCCCCTCCTGCCAGACGATCTCTTCCCGCAGGGCAATACCGCCGGCTGGTGGCTGAAGGCCGTCCAGCTCGACCTCGAGGCGAAGGGCGTGATCAAGCGCGCCCCGCGCAAACCGATCCATCTCTACCGGCTCGCGACGGCCTGACCTCAGCCCGCCTCCGCGAACGCCTTCGCCAGCACAGCTGCCGCCTCGTCGAGCTCGGCCGTCTCATGGGCGGCGCTGACCTGCAGCCGCAGCCGCGCCTCCCCCTGCGCCACGATCGGGAACGAGACCGCCGGGGCGAAGACACCGGCACGGGTCAGGCGCGTGGTGATGGCGCGGGCCCTCTCCTCGCCGCCGATCTTGACCGCGGTAATGGCGCTGGCGCTGTCATGGCAGGCGAGCGCGTAGAAGTGCAGCGCCTCGCGCAAATGGGCGACATTGCGCCAGAGCCGCTCGCGCGGGCCGGGATCGTCGCGGCAGATCTTCAGCGCGGTCAGCGCAGTCGCGGCATTCGCCGTCGTCATGCCCATGGTGAAGATCCAGCTGCGCGACTGCGCCTTGAGTTTCTCGATCAGCAGGCGCGGGCCGGCGACAAAGCCGCCGCTGGCCCCGCCGAGCGCCTTTGACAGCGAGCCGGTCAGCAGCATGTCGGGCGCGCCATTGGCGAGCCCGCAAAGCGGCGCGGTGCCGGTGCCACCCCGCCCGACCACGCCGGTCGCATGCGCCTCGTCGATCATCAGCAGCGCGTCGAATTCACGCGCCAGTGCCCGGATCTCGGGGAGCGGCGCAGCCCCGCCCTCCATGCTGAAGATGCCGTCGGTGACGATGAGGCGCCGCTTGGCCCGTCGCGTCCCCTCCAGCGCCCGGCGCAGACCGGCGACATTGCGGTTCTCGTAGGTCTCGACATCGGCACGGCTCAGGCGGCAGCCATCGATGATGCTGGCATGGTTCAGCCGGTCCGAGATGATGACGTCGCCGGCGCCGACCAGCGTCGTCAGCACCCCACCATTGGCGCTGCCGCCGGAGGAGAACAGCGCCACCGCCTCGACGCCGAGGAAGGAGGCGAGGTTCTCGGCCAAGGCCTCGTGCAGCGGCGTCGTCGCGAAGACCGGATAGATGCCGGTCCCCGTCCCATAGAGCCGCATCGCCTCGTTGGTCGCGGCGAGCACGCGCTCATCGGTCGAGAGGCCGAGATAGTCGTTGGCGCCGAGCATGATCGTGTCGACGCCGTCGAGCAGGATGCGCCCGCCACAGCGACGCTCGATCATCCGGCGAGGGGGCACATGCGCGTTCATGGCGCAGACTTCGGCAGCGCGCCCGCGACGAGGTTCTGCCAGTAGCGCAGCACATGCGGGACGATCGCATCGTTGAAGACATAACGGTCGCCGTGCAGCCCTTCGCCGGGACCGACCTCGCCGGCGCCGATCCAGGCATAGCAGCCACTCGCGGCGCGGATCATGAAGGCGAAGTCCTCGCAGCCCAGGCTCGGCTTGAACTCGGCCATGACATTCTGCGGCCCGACAGCCGCAGCTGCCGCCCGCACCGCCAATGCCGCCGCCTCATGGGTGTTGATCACTGGCGGATAGCCGCGCTTGTAGTCGAGCGTCGCGCTCAAGCCATGCGAGGCGGCGACACCCTGCGCGATCTCACCGATGAGCCTCTCGCAAAGATCGGAGAGCGCCGGGTCGAAGAAGCGACATGTCCCCTGCAGCCAGACCTCCTTCGGCACGATGTTGCCGACATTGCCGCCATGGACCTGCGTCAGGCTGACCACGATCGGCGTCTGCGGATCGACCGCGCGCGCGACGATGCGCTGCACGCTCTGGATGAAGGCCCCGGCGGCGAGGATCGGGTCGTCGCCGAGATGCGGCATGGCGACATGGGCGCCGAGCCCAAAGAAGCGCAGTTCGAAATTGTCGACCGCCGCCATCTGCGCCCCCGTGCGGGCAGCGATCGTGCCGAAGGGCACGCCCGGCCAATTATGCACGGCATAGACCGCCTCGACCGGGAAGCGCTCGAACAGCCCGGCCTCGATCATCTTCATGCTGCCGCCCTCGTTCTCCTCGGCCGGCTGGAAGATGAAATGGACGGTGCCGTCGAAATCCGGGTTCTGGCTGAGGAGACTCGCGGCCCCGAGCAGCATGGCGCTGTGGCCGTCATGGCCGCAGGCATGCATCACGCCCTCTTTCGTCGAGGCGTAGGGCAGGCCGGTGCGCTCGATGACCGGCAGCGCATCGAGCTCGGCGCGCAGGCCGATGGCGCGCTTGCCGGAGCCGGCGCGCAGCGTGCCGACCACACCGGTGCCGCCGATGCCCTCCTGCACCTCGAGGCCGAAGGAGCGCAGTTTCTCGGAAACGAAGCGGGCGGTCTCGACTTCCCTGAAGCCGAGCTCGGGATTGGCGTGGATGTGGTGGCGCCAGGCGACGACCTCTGGTGTCAGCGCGGCGATCGGGTCATTGTGCAGCATGGTTCTCTCCTGTCCCGCATGGATTAGGAGAGCGGACCGGGCAGCGTCTTGAACCAGATTGACCCAATCGGATCCGATCCATGAGCGAGCCGCGACAGGAGACGCAGGAATTCTGGCGCCACGCCGCCTTCCGCGAGCTCGGCCTGCTCAAGGCGCGCTTTCGCAAGCATCGCTATGATCGCCACACCCATGACGGCTACGTCATCGCGCTGATCACCGAGGGCTGCGAGCGCGTGCGCGTCGGCCGCCAGGAGGTGCTGGCTCCGGCCGGCTCGGTGCTCGTCGTCAATCCGGAGGAGTGGCATGACGGGCAGGCCGGTGCCGAGCAGGGCTGGGCCTACCGGACTTTCTATCCCTCGGTGGCGCTGCTGTCGGACATCGCGACCGAACTCGGACAGCCCAATGTGCCGCTCTTCCCGCAGGCCCTGCTCGACGATCCCGAATTGGTCCGATTGCTCGCCGCGGCCCATGCGGAATCGACCTCGCCGGAAGCCACCCGTGCGGAAGCCTCCCTGCTGACCGCGCTGCGTCGGCTGATCCTGCAGCATGGCGACAGCGATCGGCAGGTCGAGCCGCTCGACCGCTCCGGCTCGCGGCGCCGCTTCCCACGCTACGAGCAGGTGATCGAGGATGGGCTCGCTGGCGAGATCGACCTGCAAGGGCTCGCCATGGCCGCCGGCGTCACCCGCTTCCAGGTCATCCGCGACTTCAAGAAGCTCACCGGCGCGACGCCGGCCACCTTCATCCGCGACCGCCGCCTGCGCCGCGCCAACCGGCTGATCCGGGAGGGCGCCAGCCTGGCGGACGCCGCCTTCGCCGCCGGCTTCGCCGACCAGAGCCACCTCTCGCGCAGCTTCCGCGCCGTGCACGGCATCACGCCCGGCATGTTCCGCAAGGCGGGCTGAGCGGTCGCCGTCTCGTGAAGGAACCATCGCCTGGCTCCGCGGCTTCCGTTTCGGGAGACGCCTGAACCGGAGAGCCAGCCATGCCGAAAGTCGTCAGCAAGGAGGATTTTCCGGTCGGCCGCGTCCGGCAGTATCTCGAGCCCGGGCCGATCGTGCTGGTCTCCTCGCGCCATCGCGGCAAGGACAACATCATGACCATGGGCTGGCACATGGTGCTGGAGTTCTCGCCCTCGCTCGTCGCCTGCCTGATCTCCAGCGGCAACCACAGCCACCGCATGGTCAGGGACAGCGGCGAATGCGTCATCAACCTGCCGACGACCAAGCTGACCGAGCAGGCGATCGGCATCGGCAATTGCTCGGGCGCCAGCACCGACAAGTTCGAGAAATTCGGGCTGACCGCGCAGCGGGCACACGCCGTCAAGGCGCCGCTGATCGGCGAGTGCCATGCCTGCTTCGAATGCCGCATCCATGACGAGGCGCTGATCGAGCGCTACGACCTCTTCATCCTCGAAGTGGTCAAGGCGCATGTCGCGCCGCGCCCGCTGCATCCGAAGACGCTGCACTATACCGGCAACGGCATCTTCATGACCGCCGGCAAGGTCATCGACGAGAGCGCCAGGTTCGAGCCGTTCATGCTGCGGCCCTGAACGGCTCCGCCGTCAGAACTTGTAGGCGAGGCTGGCCCGCACCGCATGCGCCGACGGCTCGTGCTCGACCGTGCGGCCGAGATAGGCACCCGCCCCGACATGGTCGAACTTGCCAAAGTCGGTGTAGCGATAGTCGAGACCGAGGATGAGGTTGTCGGTCAAAGCGTAGTCGACGCCGCCGCCGACGGTCCAGCCGGTCTTCGAGGCGCTGATCGTCTCGCTCAGCCCCCCAAGCGGCGTGACATAGGCATATTCGAGCTTGCTGAAGGCCGCGCCGGCAGTGGCGTAGACCATGACGCGATCCAGGCTGTAGCCGAGGCGAGCGCGTACCGAACCCTGCCAGTCCTGCCGCACCCGGACCACGCCGCCGGCGTCGCCCTGCCCGGCATGGGCATTCATGCCTTCGATGTCGCCCTCGACGCCGAGCACGACCACCCCGAGCTGATAGTTGAAGCCGAGGCGGGCGCCGCCGATGAAGGAGGATGGGCTGTAATCGAAGGAGCGACCGAGCGGGGCCTGGCCGGCGGTGGAAAATTCGCTCGCCCGGTCGGAGCCCCAGGAATAGCCGACCTGGCCACCGACATAGACACCGCTCCAGTTGTAGAATGTCGGCAGCTCCGGCGCCGGCGGGAGGAGGCCCTTCCTCGGCAGGTCAGCCGCCAAAGCGGCGCCGCCTGCCAACAGGGCGATGGTTGCGACAGCGGCTTTGAGAAGCGTCTTCATCGAATTCTCGGCTCGAGCGACGGCTGTTTCGGGCGGAGAATCCGGCCGTTGCCGCAGTGGCGTCAGGAGCGGCATTATGAAAATGTTAAGGTTAACGAACCTCTAAGCGGCCCCATCGCGACCGCCCGTCCGGAACGAAAAAGCACGCCGGGACGTTGGCAGCGCGACGGGGCAGTCTGGGATTAGCTGCCCCTGGACCGGAGCGCGCATGGCTTATTTCAAGCGACTGACCGGCGCCGCCGGGCTCGCGGCCATGGTCGCCGGCTATGTCCACGGCCTGGTCTCGCGCCGGGTCGGCGAGCCCTTGCGCCAGGCGAGGCGCGGACGCGGCGCCAAGAGCCCGATCACCCTGCCCTGGCGCGGCTGGAAGGATGTGCTGCTGCGCTTCAGCGCCCGCATCCAGGAAGCACGCGTGCTCTCGCTCGCCGGCGCCGTCGCCTTCTTCACCTTGCTCTCGCTGGTGCCGGCCCTGTCGCTGCTGGTGACGCTCTATGGCATGCTGACTGCCCCGGCGACCATCGTCGGCCAGCTCGACGACATCACCATCGTCTTGCCGCTGGCGGCGCGCGAGCTGATCCGCGAGCAGGCGGTCAGACTGGCGGGCCAGGACGCAGCCAATCTCTCGCTGACCTTCTTCATCAGTTTCCTGGTCGCGGTCTGGAGCGCCAATGCGGCGATCAAGGCGAATTTCGACGCGCTCAATATCATCTATGGCGTGAAGGAGCGCCGCGGCTTCATCCGGTTGAACCTGATCTCGCTGGCGACGACGCTGAGCGGGCTCTTCGTCCTGATCCTGGCGCTCGCCCTGATCGCGAGCCTGCCGGTGGTGACCGCGCTCTTTCCCTTCGGTCACGAACTCGAGGTCGTGATCCGTTGGCTGCGCTGGCCCGCCTTCTTCCTTATCGGCGTCGTCGCGATCGGCTGCCTCTATTGGATCGGCCCGGCCCGCAAGCCGCCACGCTTCGCCTGGGTGCTGCCCGGCGCCATCGTCGCAGCGCTGCTCTGGCTCGCCTGTTCGGTCGGCTTCTCCTTTTATGTCAGCACGCTCGGCCGCTACACCGCGACCTATGGCTCATTGGCGACCATCGTCGTGTTCATGACCTGGCTCTGGCTCTCGGCGATCATCGTGCTCGGCGGAGCCGAGCTCAACGCCGAGCTCGAACACCAGAGCCGCTATGGCTCGGCCCCCGCGCCGGTGACGCAACTCACCCGCAGCGCGCCCGGCCGAGGCTAAAGCTGTCGGCTGGAGCACGATGCCACAGCGGCACCCGCTTGACCTGGCCCGCAACCACAGCGTCTGCTCGCCGGCAGGCTCGCCCCGCGCCCGGGGGGGGCCAATGACACGGATCCGCCGATGATCACCGCGACCCGAATCCATCTCACCATCGCCATGCTGATGGGGCTCGCCGGCGTCACGCTGCTCGCGGCCGGGACGCATTCCGGTGGCTCGGACAATGTCCAGATCGCCGGGCAGATGCTGCTCTTCCATGCGCCGACGGTCATCGCCGCCTGCACCGCAAGACGCGCCGAATTGCTGGCGGACTGGCCGGCTCGCCTCGCGATCTCGCTGCTGATCCTCGGCGTCGCGCTCTTTTCCGCCGATCTTTCCATGCGCGGCTTCCATGGCGAGCGGCTGTTCCTCGGCGCGGCGCCGGCAGGCGGTTTCATGATGCTCGCCGGCTGGCTAGGCATGGTCATCGCCGCTTTGTTCGCCAGGCGCGCCTGACAACCCGCCTCGGCGCTTCCGCCGCCTGTCGTCTTCAGTTAGAACGCGGCGCGGCGCAGCTGCCTCCTGCGCCTTCGCGGAGCCTGCCGATGAACGCGCCTCACAATCTCACGCCCTCGCAAGCCGCCGAGCTGCTGGTCCAGGCGCTGCCGCACATGCAGCGCTACGACCAGGAGGTGATCGTGATCAAATATGGCGGCAACGCCATGGGTGACGCCGCCACCGCCGAGGATTTCGCCGAGGACGTGGTGCTACTCGAGCAGTCCGGCCTGAAGCCGGTGGTCTGCCATGGCGGCGGCCCGCAGATTGCCCGCATGCTGGAGAAGCTCGGCATCAAGTCCGAGTTCAAGCAGGGCCTGCGCGTCACCGACGCCGCGACCGTCGACGTGGTCGAGATGGTCCTGGCCGGCTCGGTCAACAAGGAGATCGTCGGCTACATCTCGCGCGAGGGCGGCAAGGCGATCGGGCTCTGCGGCAAGGACGGCAACATGGTCCTGGCCAGGAAGGCGACCCGCACCATCGTCGATCCCGATTCGAAGATCGAGCAGGTGCTCGATCTCGGCTTCGTCGGCGAGCCCGAGACGGTCGACACCACCGTGCTCAAGGCGATCCTCAAGGAGGAGCTTATCCCGGTTCTGGCGCCGGTCTGCGCTGCCGCCGACGGCCAGACCTACAATGTCAACGCCGACACCTTCGCCGGCGCGATCGCAGGTGCGCTCGGCGCCAAACGCCTTCTGCTGCTCACCGATGTGCCGGGCGTGCTCGACAAGGACAAGCAGCTGATCCCGGAGCTCACCATCGAGCAGTGCCGGCGCCTGATCGCCGACGGCACCATCTCCGGCGGCATGATCCCGAAGATCGAGACCTGCATCTACGCGCTGGAAAAGGGCGTCGAGGCCGTCGTCATCCTCGACGGCAAGGTCCCGCATGCGGCGCTGATCGAGCTCTTCACCGACACCGGCTCGGGCACGATCATCAGGAAGTGAAAGAACCTGCGGGATGAGGCGCGGGGAACCCCTCCCCCTTGTGGGGAGGGGCAGGGGTGGGGGTCGTAAAGCAGGAACGACCGGCAGGACGTGAGACCGCCATCGCCGCTGCCGCCCCCTTCCTGCTAGCGATCGCCAAGCGGCACCACCCCCATCCCCTTGCCCTTCCCCACAAGGGGGAAGGGCGGAGACAGGACGACCAGCGTTGCGTGGTCGAAGCCATCCGGGAGAAGGCAGGTGTCGCGGCTCCCTCCTATGGACGACCTCGTCGTCGCAAGGACTTTGCAAGCATCTTGCATGTCATGATGGTGCCCCCCACATCACATGCCCCCATGAACCAGAACACGACCATTCCAGCCACCGCCATTCCGCTCCTGCCGGAGCAGGCGGCGTTCGGCCATGTCGACCACTGGATCTTCGATCTCGACAACACGCTCTATTCGCATGAGGCGCAGGTCTGGCCGCAGGTCAATGAGCGGATCACCCTGTATCTGCTCGAGCTCTTCGGCCTCGACGGCCTCTCCTCGCACGAGCTGCGCCGCTATTATTACGAGCGCTACGGCACGACGCTGAACGGGCTGATGTCGGAGCACGGCGTCGATCCCGGCGACTTCCTCGCCTTCGCCCACGACATCGACCTGTCGCTGCTCGATCCCAATCCCGCTCTCGGCGAGGCGATCGCCGCCCTGCCCGGCCGCAAGCTGATCCTGACCAACGGTTCGCGCGGTCATGCCGAGAACGTCGCCGGCAAGCTCGGCATCCTCCACCATTTCGAGGACATCTTCGACATCGTCGAGGCCGGCTTCCTGCCCAAGCCCGAGCGCGCCACCTACGAGAACTTCCTCGCCAGGCATGCGGTCGATCCCGCCCGGGCGGCGATGTTCGAGGACATCGACAAGAATCTCCTCGTGCCGAGCGCGCTCGGCATGAAGACGGTACTGATCGTGCCGCGCACGCCCGATCCGTTCCGCGAGACCTGGGAGCAGGCCGTGGTCGAGGCCAGCCATGTCGATTTCGTCACCGACGACCTGACCGGCTTCCTGAAGCCGCTGATGCGGCCGGGCGCAACGGTGCCGGTTACCGGCATCCCGGGTGAATAGCACCAGGTTTTCCGTCATTGCGAGGAGCGCGAGCGACGAAGCAATCCAGGGGCGGCAGCGCTCCACGTCCCCTTGGATTGCTTCGCTGCGCTCGCAATGACGTTAGCTGTAGCGCTTCGCCGCAAGCCCGTGCGCACGGCGCAAGCTCGTAACGTCGAGCCCCGGTATCTCGCCGTCGATCACGCGCCAGCGCCCGCCGATCATGACGCGATCGGCGCGATTGGCGCCGCACAGGACCAGCGCCGCGATCGGGTCATGCGCGCCCGAGAAGCGCAATTCGTCGAGCTTGTAGAAGGCGAGATCGCCCTGCAGGCCGATTGCGATCCTGCCTATATCGGCGCGGCCGAGGCAACGGGCCGAGCCCTCCGTCGCCCAGCGGATCGTGTCGCGCGCCGTCACTGCGCTCGCGCTTTTGTAGTGCAGCCGGTTGACCAGCAGCGCGTGGCGCAACTCCTCCATCAGGTTCGAGCCGTCATTGCTGGCCGAGCCGTCGACGCCGAGACCGACCGGCGCACCCGCCGCCTCGAGCTCGCGCGTCTTGCAGAAGCCCGAGGCGAGCACGCCGTTCGAGGTCGGGCAATGGCAGACCCCGACCCCGGCCTTGCCGAGCCGCTCGCATTCCTCGCAGGAGAAATGGATGCCGTGCGCCAGCCAGGTCTTGGGCCGCATCCAGCCGACGTCCTCCAGCAGGTCGAGCGGGCGCTTGCCATAGACCTCCAGGCAATAGGCGTCCTCGTCCTCGGTTTCCGCCAGATGGGTATGCAGCGGCGCGTCGAAGCGGGCCGCGAGCTCGGCCGATCTCGCCATCAGCAGGGGCGTCACCGAGAAGGGCGAGCACGGCGCGAGCGCGATCTGCACCATGCTGCCTGGCTTCGGATCATGGAACAGGCCGAGCACCCGCTCGCAATCGGCGAGGATGGTGTCCTCGTCCTGCACGACCTCGTCCGGCGGCAGGCCGCCATCCTTCTGCGACAGGTTCATCGAGCCGCGCGAGATGGTGACGCGGATGCCGAGCGCCCGCGCCTCCTCGACGGCGATGTCGACCGCATTCTCGAGCCCGTCCGGGTAGAGATAGTGGTGGTCGGCGGCCGTGGTGCAGCCGGAGAGCATGAGCTCGACCAAAGCGGCACGCACCGCGAGGCGCAGGTCTTCCGGCCGCAGACGCGCCCAGAGCGGATAGAGCGCCTTCAGCCAGGGGAAGAGCTCGCGGTCGATTGCGGCGGGATGGGAGCGGGTCAGCGTCTGGTAGAAATGGTGGTGGGTGTTGATCAGCCCCGGCAGCACGACGTGATCTGAAGCGTCGAAGCTCTCGGTCACCGGCAGCGCCGGATAGGCGCCGGGCGCAACCAGCTCGACGATCAGCCCGTCCTCGACCACGATCCCGCCCCCTGCATTCTCGGCGAGGATGGCGAGCGGATTCCTGATCCAGAGGCGCATAGCGGGTCCGGTTGCGAGCGGGTTGTCGAATTCCGGCATAGGCTTAGGCGGGGATGAAGGCCAGCCCCTCGCGCCGGGTCTTCCGGGGGAGAACACGGCGCACTCGTATGATCTCAACCATACTCGCTTGGCGTGCGTATCGGGCGCTGTTCGCGCTCGCCAACTTTCAATAAGTTGTTGGCAAGGCGGCCCACGGGATTTCACCCGCAAGGCTTCCGGTTCAACGGGGAAACCGTTCGCCTTGCGAGGCGAAGCGTGGCTCAAGGAGAGATCCCATGAAGAAATTGATGCTGGCGACGCTGTCGGCCTCGGCGCTGATGGTGGCGCAGCCTTTGGCGGCCAAGACACTGGTCTATTGCTCGGAAGGCAGCCCGGAGAATTTCGCGCCGAGCGTCAACACCACCGGCACGTCGTTCGACGCCAACACCCAAATCTATGACACCATCGTCCAGTTCGAGCGCGGCGGCGTCAAGGTTCAGCCGGCCCTGGCGGAAAAGTGGGAGGTCTCGCCTGATGGCCTGACCTACACGCTCCATCTGCGCAAGAACGTGAAGTGGCACACCAACAAGAACTTCAAGCCGACGCGCGACTTCAACGCCGACGACGTGATGTTCATGTTCGAGCGGCAGTGGAAGGAAGCGCACCCCTACTACAAGGTCACCAGCTCGAACCACTCCTACTTCAACGACATGGGCCTGCCCAAGCTCCTGAAGTCGGTCGAGAAGGTCGATGACTACACGGTCAAGATCACGCTGAACCAGCCGGAAGCGCCGTTCCTCGCCGACCTCGCCATGCAATATGCCGGCGTGCAGTCGAAGGAATACGCCGATGCGATGCTGAAGGCCGGCACGCCCGAGAAGCTCGACCAGGAGCCGGTCGGCACCGGCGCGTTCTATCTGGTGCAATACCAGAAGGACGCGATCATCCGCTACAAGGCCTCCCCCGACTACTGGGCCGGCAAGGCCAAGATCGACGACCTGATCTTCGCGATCACGCCGGACGCCTCGGTGCGCTGGGCCAAGCTGCAGAAGGGCGAATGCCATGTCATGCCCTATCCGAACCCGGCCGATCTCGACGCCATCAAGAAGGACGCCAATGTCCAGATCCTGGAACAGCCGGGCCTGAACATCGGCTATCTCGCCTACAACACCGCCAAGAAGCCCTTCGACGACGTCAAGGTCCGCCGCGCCGTCAACAAGGCGATCAACAAGAAGGCGATCATCGACGCGGTCTATCTCTCCAGCGGCGTCGCGGCGACCAACCCGATCCCGCCGACGATGTGGTCCTATAACGAGGCGATCAAGGACGACCCCTTCGATCCGGAAGCGGCCAAGAAGGAGCTGGCCGATGCCGGCTACCCGAACGGGCTCGAGATCGACCTGTGGGCGATGCCGGTGCAGCGTCCCTACAACCCCAACGCCAAGCGCATCGCCGAGCTGATGCAGGCCGATCTCGCCAAGGTCGGCGTCAAGGCCGAGATCAAGACCTTCGAGTGGGGCGAGTACCGCAAGCGCCTGCAGGCCGGCGAGCACCAGACCGGCATGTTCGGCTGGACCGGCGACAATGGCGATCCGGACAATTTCCTGCACACGCTGCTCGGCTGCGACGCCTCCAAGAACAACGGCGGCAACGTCGCCAAGTTCTGCTACCAGCCCTTCGACGAGCTGGTGACCAAGGCCAAGACGATCACCGACCAGGCCGAGCGCGAGAAGCTCTATCGGCAGGCGCAGGTGATCTTCAAGGAGCAGGCGCCCTGGTTCACCATCGCCCATGCGGTCCAGCTCAAGCCGGTCCGCAAGGAAGTCATCGACTTCAAGCTCTCGCCGTTCAGCCGCCACGTCTTCTACGGCGTCGACATCGGCAAGTGAGGCTCTGCGTCAAATAATCCCGGCGCCGGCGGAGCAATCATTGCTTCGTCGGCGCCGCTTCTGTTCCTATTGTTGCGCTTCCGCGCGCTGATGTTTTCTGGTCTTTCGTCGCAAGCGGCGTTTCACACTGCACCTTACCATCTCGATCCACCGGTTTTGCTGCCGCCTTCTTGATCTTTCCGGCGTTCTGGTGTTTGCGCTGCGCCGGAATTCGAACTTGAATAAGACGACAGAACAGGCCGCCGAGCGACAATGCGCCCGGCCGACAAGACTGGCACAACCATGCTTCGCTTCATCCTGACCAGGGTCAGCCTCGTCATTCCGACCTTCATCGGCATCACGCTGCTGGCCTTCTTCCTGGTCCGGCTCGTGCCGGGCGACCCGATCGAGACCATGGCCGGCGAGCGCGGCATCGACGCCACCCGCCATGCGCAGTTGCTCAAGGAGTACGGTCTCGACCAGCCGCTTTTCGTCCAGTACGGCCGCTATATCGAGCGCGTGGTCCAGGGCGATCTCGGCAAGTCGACCGTGACGCGCGAGAACGTCCTCTCCGAATTCAGCCAGCTCTTCCCGGCCACGATCGAGCTCGCGCTCTGCGCCATCCTGCTCGCGCTGATCATCGGCCTGCCAGCCGGCATCATCGCCGCGGTGAAGCGAAATTCGATCTTCGACCATGGCGTGATGGGCATCTCGCTCACCGGCTATTCGATGCCGATCTTCTGGTGGGGCCTGCTGCTGATCTTGCTGTTCTCGGTGCAGCTCGGCATCACCCCGGTCTCTGGCCGGATCGCGGTGCAGTATTTCATCGAGCCGGTCACCGGCTTCCTCACCATCGACAGCCTGCTTGCCGGCGACATCGACGCCTTCTGGTCGGCGCTGTCGCATCTGGTGCTGCCGGCGATCGTGCTCGGCACCGTGCCGCTCGCCGTCATCGCCCGCATGACCCGCTCGGCGATGCTGGAGGTGCTCGGCGAGGACTATATCCGCACCGCCCGCGCCAAGGGCATGGCCCCCTTGCGGGTCGTCGCCCTGCACGGGCTGCGCAACGCCCTGATCCCGATCGTGACGGTGATCGGCCTGCAGGTCGGCACGCTCTTCACCGGCGCGATCCTGACCGAGACGATCTTCTCCTGGCCCGGCGTCGGCAAATGGCTGATCGAGGCGATCAGCCGGCGCGACTACCCCATCCTCCAGGGCGGCACGCTGCTGCTCGGCATGGTCGTGATGAGCGTCAACCTCCTGGTCGACCTGCTCTACGGCCTGATCAACCCGCGCATCAGGCACGCACGATGATCGCTCTTCAGTCCCTTCGCTCCCGTTGGAGCCTTCGCCCATGAGCGCCGAAACCCTGCAAGTTCCCGCCGTGCCCGCAGGCGCGCCGCCGCACCCCGCCCGCGAGTTCTGGAGCTATTTCAGCGCCAATCGTGGCGCCGTCGCCGGACTCGTCGTCATCGGCATCGTACTGCTCTGCGCGCTGTTTGCGCCGCTGATCGCCCCGCATCATCCCAACCTGACCGACAACGCCGTCTTCCTGAAGCCGCCGTTCTGGCAGGAGGGCGGCTCGCTCTCCTATCCGCTCGGCACCGACGCGATCGGCCGCGACATCCTCTCGCGGCTGATCTACGGCGCGCGGCTCTCGCTCGTCATCGGCATCGCCGTCGTCGCCATCGCAATCGTCGTCGGCATCGTACTCGGCCTGGTCGCCGGCTACTTCAAGGGCCTCGCCGACATCGCCATCATGCGGGTGATGGATATCCTGATGACGATGCCGAGCCTCCTGCTCGCCATCGTCATCGTCGCGATCCTCGGCCCCGGGCTGATGAACGCGATGCTCGCCGTCGCCATCGTCGTGCTGCCGCACTATGTCCGCATCACCCGCGCCGCCGTCATCGCCGAGACCTCGAAGGACTATGTCGTCGCCGCGAAGGTCAGCGGCGCGCAGACCACGCGATTGATGTTCTCGGAGATCCTGCCGAACTGCGCTGCGCCGCTGATCGTGCAGGCGACGCTCGGTGTCTCGACCGCGATCCTCGATGCCGCGGCGCTCGGCTTCCTCGGCCTCGGCGCCCAGCCGCCGACCCCGGAATGGGGCACCATGCTCGCCGACGCCCGCGAATTCGTGCTGCGCGCCTGGTGGGTCGTCACCTTCCCGGGCCTCGCCATCCTGATCACCGTGCTCGCCTTCAACCTGCTCGGCGACGGCCTGCGCGACGCCCTCGATCCCAAATTGAAGCGCTGATCCCATGCCCCTGCTCGAGATCGAAAACCTCAGCGTCGAATTCCCCACATCCCAGGGGCTGCTGCGCGCGGTCGACCGCATCGACCTCACCCTCGACGAGGGCGAGGTGCTCGGCGTCGTCGGCGAATCCGGCTCCGGCAAGAGCGTCACCATGCTCGCCCTGATGGGCCTCGTCGGCTATCCCGGCCGCGTCCGCGCCGACAAATTGCGCTTCGACGGCCGCGACCTCCTGACCATGTCCGCGCGCGAGCGCCGCCAGCTCACCGGCAAGGACGTGGCGATGATCTTCCAGGAGCCGAGCACCAGCCTGAACCCCTGCTTCACCATCGGCTTCCAGCTCGCCGAGACGCTGAGGAAGCACGAGGGCATGGACCGCAAGGCGGCCAGGCGCCGGGCGATCGAATTGCTCGAACAGGTCGGGATCCCCGCCCCGGAAAGCCGCCTCAAGGCTTATCCCCACCAGCTTTCCGGCGGCATGAACCAGCGCGTCATGATCGCCATGGCGATCGCCTGCAATCCGCGCCTCTTGATCGCCGACGAGCCGACGACCGCGCTCGACGTCACCATCCAGGCGCAGATCCTCGACCTCCTGATGTCGCTGCAGCGCGAGCGCGGCATGGCGCTCGTCCTGATCACTCACAACATGGGCGTCGTCGCCGAGACGGCGCAGCGCATCATGGTGATGTATGCCGGGCAGATCATGGAGGAGCGCAAGGTCGACGCGCTGTTCTCCGCGCCGCAGCATCCCTATTCGGCCGCGCTGCTCGCAGCCCTGCCGGAACGCAGCGAGGGCGAAAGCCGGCTCGCCACCATCCCCGGCATGGTCCCCGGCCTCAACGACCGGCCGAAAGGCTGCCTGTTCAGCCCGCGCTGCGCCTATGCGACCCAGCATTCGCGCACCGTCCAGCCGGAACTTCGGCCCTGGGCGGACGGGCATGTGCGTTGCCACTACCCGCTCGGCGATTCCCAGCGCGAGGCGGAGCGCGCCCGCGACGAAGCCGGTCTGGCGACGGAGGCGGTGCGATGAGCAACCCCGTCATCGAAGCCCGCGACCTCGTCCAGACCTATCAGGTCAGGCAGGGGCTGTTCCGCCCGCCGGCGCAGTTGCAGGCGGTGAACAAGGTCTCCTTCGCGGTCGAGGCCGGGCGCACTCTTGCCGTGGTCGGCGAATCCGGTTGCGGGAAATCGACGCTGGCCCGCATGGCGACGCTGATCGAGAAGCCGACATCCGGCTCCCTGACGCTCGACGGGCTCGACGCCGTCTCGCCGCCGGCAGCTGAGCGCAAGCGGCTGCGCCGCACCGTCCAGTTCGTCTTCCAGAACCCCTATGGCTCGCTCAATCCGCGCAAGAAGATCGGCACGATCCTCGAGGAGCCGCTGCTGATCAACACCGACCTCTCCAAGACGGAGCGGACCGAGAAGGCCCGCGCCATGATGGCCAAGGTCGGCTTGCGGCCGGAGCATTACGCTCGCTACCCGCACATGTTCTCAGGGGGCCAGCGCCAGCGCATCGCGATCGCCCGCGCGCTCATTCTTTCGCCCAAGGTGGTGGTTGCCGACGAGCCGGTCTCGGCGCTGGACATCTCGATCCAGGCGCAGGTCCTCAACCTGCTGGCCGATCTGCAGGACGAGCTGAAGCTCGCCTACCTCTTCATCTCGCACGATCTCAGCGTCGTCCGTCACATCGCCCATGACGTGATGGTGATGTATCTCGGCAATGCCATCGAGCATGGCCCGAAGGAGCGCATCTACGCCCGGCCGCTCCATCCCTATACGCAGGCGCTGCTCGCCTCGACGCCGCGTGTCGGCGGCGACAAGCGCGAGCGCATCGTGCTGCGCGGCGAACTGCCCTCGCCGCTCAACCCACCGACGGGCTGCGTCTTCTCGACCCGCTGTCCCTTCGTCACCGAGCGCTGCCGCACCGAGCGCCCGCTAAAGCGCGAGATCGACGGCCGGCAGGTCGCCTGCCACTACGCCGAGACCTTCCTGGCCAAGGCAGCGGCGTAAGGTTCGCACGGAAGCGCGCTGTCATTCCGGGGCTTCGCGCAGCGAAGAGCCCGGAACCCAGAACCAATGCCGATCATTGTGATGGCCCCGCAGCCGACGCGGCTCTCCCCCGACCGCAGCGATTCTGGATTCCGGGCTCAGGCCTTCGGCCTGCCCCGGAAAGACGGCGCGGTTCCGCCGAGGTCTGCTGCGCTTATGGGGGAGCTTAGGCTCACGCCACCTTGGCGATCAGCGGCTTGGTCTCCCATTCCTCGCCCCAGATCATCACGGCGTGGCCGGGTGAGGCCTCGCGATACTGGCGCACCGGCGGGACGTAGTCGGCCGGGCGGATCGGGCTCTTGATCTCGTCGTTCGAGACCGGGCGCTTTTCCAGGCGCCTTGCCGGATCGGCGATCGGCACCGCCGCCAGCAGCCGCTTGGTGTAGGGGTGCTGCGGGTTGCCGAAGATCGCCTCGCGCGGGCCGATCTCGACGATCTCGCCGAGATACATCACCGCGACGCGGTGGCTGACGCGCTCGACCACCGCCATGTCGTGCGAGATGAAGAGATAGCCCAGCCCCATGCGCGCCTGCAGATCGAGCATCAGGTTGACCACCTGCGCCTTGACCGAGACGTCGAGCGCCGAGACGGCCTCGTCGGCCACGATCAGACGCGGCTCGACCGCGAGTGCGCGGGCGATGCAGATGCGCTGGCGCTGGCCGCCCGAGAACTCGTGCGGGAAGCGGCTCGCCATGTCGGGCAAGAGGCCGACGCGCTTCAGGAGGTCGGCGACCTTGTCGCGCGCTTCGGAGCGGGTGGCGAGATTGTTGATCAGCAGCGGCTCGGCCACGGCCGCGCCGATGTTCATGCGCGGATTGAGCGACGCGAACGGGTCCTGGAAGATCATCTGCATGCGCTTGCGCTGCTCGCGCAGATCGCCCTGGCTGAGCTTGAGCACATCGACGCCGTCGAGCAGCACCGAGCCGGAGAGCGGCTCGACCAGGCGCAGCACCGAGCGGCCGGTCGTCGACTTGCCGCAGCCGGATTCGCCGACCAGCGCCAGCGTCTCGCCCGCCTTCAGGCTGAAGGAAACGTTCTCGACCGCGTGCACCCGGCCCTTGACCGAGGAGAGCAGGCCCGAGCGGATCTCGAAGCGGGTGGTCAGCCCCGCCACCTCGAGCACCGGGCGCTCGGCTGCCTGGACCGTATCGGGCACCTCGGTGGGCACGTCCGACAGGCCGGTCGCACGGTCGACCACCGGGAAGCGCATCGGCCGCCTGCGCCCTTCCATCGAGCCCAGCCGCGGCACGGCCGAGAGCAGCGACTTGGTATAGGGCTTCTGCGGATTGGCGAAGATGTCCTCGGTCGCGCCGGTCTCGATCTCGTCGCCATTGTACATGACGACGGTGCGGTCGGCGATCTCGGCAACGACGCCCATGTCGTGGGTGATGAAGAGGACGGACATGCCCTCCTCCTCCTGCAGCGACTTGATCAGCTCGAGGATCTGCGCCTGGATGGTGACGTCGAGCGCGGTCGTCGGCTCGTCGGCAATCAGCAGCTTCGGCTTGCAGGCCAGCGCCATCGCGATCATCACGCGCTGGCGCATGCCGCCGGAGAAGCGATGCGGATATTCGTGGAAGCGCGACTTCGCCGCCGGGATCTTGACCTTCTCCAGCAGGCGTACCGTTTCGGCCTCCGCCTCGCTGCGCGACATGTTGCGATGCAGGATCAGCGCCTCGGCGATCTGGAAGCCGATGGTCAGCACCGGGTTCAGCGAGGTCATCGGCTCCTGGAAGATCATCGCGATGTCGTTGCCGCGGATCTCGCGCATCTGCGCGTCCGGCAGGGTCAGGAGCTCCTTGCCGTTGAGCTTGATCGAGCCCTCGATCTTGCTCGAGCTCGGCGGGGTCAGCCGCATGATCGACAGAGCGGTCACGCTCTTGCCCGAGCCGGACTCGCCCACCACCGCAAGCGTCTCCTGCGGCCTGATCTCGAAGGAGATGTTGCGCACGACCGGCTTCCAGAGTCCCTCGACCCGGAATGAGGTCGTCAGGTTCGAGACCGAGAGGATCGGAGAGGTCATGCCAGGTCCTTCATTGCGATCTGATCAGAGGCTGCGGGCCGGGCACAAACGCCCACCCCGCAGCCGGTGGGCCGCGTTCAAAGCCGGATCAGAATAACCAGAGTGCGGCGGATGTCAGCAGGCTGTGTGATAAAATATTGAGCGCTCCTGCCGTTTGCACACGCCATAACCACAGAGAATACCTCATCCCGGATTTCGACTTGGACAGACTGGGACGGCGATCCCCACTATCGCGCCAAGAATGATCGAGGGGATCACACCATGAAAACGCACGTCGCCGGGCTTGCGGGCCTGATGCTGTTTGCGGGTCTCCAGGAGCAGGCTCTCGCCGAAGAGACGGTCCTCAGGGTCAGCTCCGGCGGCTGCGGGTGGCGGACCGCTTGACGCCGGTCTCGAGCTATTGCGGATTGCGGAAGTGTCCGCAAACGACCGACAGGCACGTCCCTTCGCTCGGCCGAGCTGTTCGGATAGTTTTACGATTGGAGACCCGTCGAATCCCATGCAAGCCGATACAGCGCAGGCGCCAGCGACCAATCGAAGCCCGGCTATCGGCGCGGATCTGATCGCCGTCGTCGTTGCCGTGAACCATGGCGAGCCGCGTGTCCTGACGATCGAACAGGCCGGGTCCTTGCCGTCCGGCCCATTCGAGCTGGGACATCGCTCCCTGCAGTCGGGCCTGAGGGCGTGGGTGGAGCGGCAGACCGGTTTCTCGCTCGGCTATGTCGAGCAGCTCTACACCTTTGCCGACCGCGACCGGATCGGCCCCGACCGCGTCCAGATCTCGATCAGCTATCTCGGCTTGACCCTGGAAGAGCCGGCCAGGAGCTCGCCCACCCATGGCTGGCAAGGCTGGTACGATTATTTTCCATGGGAGGACCATCGCGCGGGCCTGCCTTCGATCCTCACCGATGTCCTCGTGCCCCGGCTTCTGGCCTGGGCTGACAGGGGCGAAGGTTCGAACACACGTGCGGAACGCCGGTGGCGCGTGGCACTCAACTTCGGCCTGGACGACCATGACTGGAACGAAGAGCTCGTTCTGCAGCGATATGAACTGCTCTATGAGGCTGGCCTGGTGGCTGAGGCGGTGCGCGAGCAAGCCACTTGCGGCGCGCAATCCATTCCTGGCCGGCCGATGATTGCCGATCACCGCCGCATTCTCGCGACGGGCATCGCCAGACTTCGCACCAAGATCAAATACCGGCCCGTCGTGTTCGAGCTGATGCCGCGGACCTTCACGCTGCTGCAATTGCAGCGCGCCGTTGAAGCGCTCGCCGGCCGGCTCGTGCACAAGCAGAATTTCCGACGGCTCATCGAACAGCAGGATCTGGTCGAGGAGACCGGCGAGACGACGTCCGATACCGGCGGGCGCCCGGCCAAGCGCTTCCGTTTCCGGCAGTCGGTTCTGGAGGAGCGCACGGTCGTCGGCACAAGGCTGCCTCTTTCACGCGCTTGACATCTCTTATGCTCAGAGTAAGCATATCCCTATTATACTCTCTTTGAGCATAATAGGAGCCCGCCCATGCTCGACATGTCCACGCAGACGGCCGCGCTCTATCAGCGCGTGAAAGACATTGTTCCGCCGGCGGAATGGCTGAGCTTCGCCGACGACATCGAGGCCATTCTCGCTTTGAAGCGGCAGCGGAATGCGGTCATCCTGGCGCATAACTATCAGACGCCGGAGATCTTCCACGGCGTCGCCGACATCGTCGGCGACAGCCTCGCGCTCGCTCGCAAGGCGATGTCGACAAAAGCCGACGTGATCGTGCTGGCCGGCGTGCATTTCATGGCCGAGACCGCAAAGCTGCTCAATCCGCGGAAGACGGTCTTGATCCCTGATCTCAGAGCCGGCTGCTCGCTGGCGGATTCCATCACGGCGGCGGACATCCGCTTGCTGCGGCAGCGCTATCCGGGCGTCCCCGTCGTCACCTATGTCAACACCTCTGCCGAGGTGAAGGCCGAATCCGATATCTGCTGCACCTCGGGCAATGCGAAGGCGGTCGTCGAGTCTCTCGGCGTCCCCCGAGTGCTCATGCTGCCGGACGAGTACCTGGCTCAGAACATCGCGGCGCAAACCGATGTGCAGATCATCGCCTGGAAGGGACACTGCGAGGTGCATGAGCGCTTCACGCCAGCCGACATCCGGGCGCTGCGGGAAAGCCACCCCGGGGTGACGGTGCTCGCCCATCCCGAATGTCCGCCGGAGGTAGTGGCTGAAGCCGATTTCTCCGGGTCGACCGCTGCCATGTCCGACTATGTCGAACGGCAAAAGCCGCCCCGCGTCGTGCTGATGACCGAGTGCTCGATGAGCGACAATGTCGCGCTCCAGCATCCCGATATCGAGTTCATCCGGCCCTGCAACCTGTGCCCGCACATGAAGCGGATCACGCTGGCGAACATCCGCGCCGCGCTGGAACAGAACCGTCATGTCGTGACCGTCGAACCCGAGATCGCCGAGCGCGCGCGGCTCGCCGTCGAGCGGATGCTTGCCGTATGAGCACCGGCGTCCAGGCGCGTGACGGCCGGCCCGTCATCATCGGCGGCGGTATCGCGGGGTTGCTGATCGCGCTTCACCTCGCACCGCGGCCGGTATTCCTCCTGTCGCGGTCGCCGCTGGGAACCGAAGCTTCGAGCGCCTGGGCGCAGGGCGGTCTCGCCGCCAGCCTCGGAGACGATGACGACCCGGCTCTGCATCTGGCCGATACGCTCGCGGCTGGTGATGGCCTCTGCGATCGGGATATAGCCAGGCGCATCCTCGAGGCGGCGCCCGCCGCGATCGAAGCGCTGGCGGGCTTCGGTGTCCGCTTCGACCGCAACTCGCATGGACGATTGCGGCTCGGGCTGGAGGCTGCGCACAGCCGGCGACGCATCGTGCATGCCGATGGTGACGGCAGCGGGCGCGAGGTGATGCGAGCCTTGGTTGCGGCGGTGCGCTCCACGCCCTCGATCGAGGTTGTGGAGGGGGTCGAAGCGCGCCGGCTGGCGGTGGCAGAGAACGCCGTCCACGGCGTTTGGGCAAATGGCGCGGGAGGTTCCCTGTTCTGCGGCTCACGACAGGTCGTCCTTGCCAGCGGTGGGATCGGCGGGCTGTTCCGCGACAGCACCAATCCCCTGGGCAGCTGGGGGCAGGGCCTGGCGCTGGCAGCTCGCGCGGGGGCTGTCCTGGCCGATCTGGAGTTCATCCAGTTTCACCCGACGGCGCTCGATGGATCGGGCAGCCCGATGGCGCTGATCAGCGAGGCCGTTCGTGGCGAAGGAGCGCTCCTGGTCGATGAAACCGGTCGGCGCTTTCTCGAGGGTGTGCCTGGTGCCGAGCTGGCTCCGCGCGACGTTCTCGCGCGCGCCGTTCGGAACCATCTCGCAAGGGGTCACCGCGTCTTTCTCGACGCCCGGGACAAGCCCGGTCCCGCATTCGCGCGGCAGTTCCCCAGCATCGCCCTGGCTTGCGGCAAGATCGGCATCGATCCGGCGCAGGACCTCATTCCCGTCCGCCCCGCCCAGCATTACCACATGGGTGGCATCGCCGTGGACGGCTCTGGCCGGACCTCGGTCACGGGCCTCTGGGCTTGCGGCGAAGTCGCATCGACCGGGCTGCACGGCGCCAACCGGCTCGCCAGCAATTCGCTGACCGAGGCCGTCGTCTGTTCGCGCTGGGTGGCGGAGAGCCTGGCGGGAACCATTGTGCGCCCGGTACCGCAGCCGATGATGGGCGACGCCGCTGCGTTCGATCCCGCACCGCTGCGCACCCTTCTATCGCGCGCACTCGGCGTGGTGCGCGACGGTGAAGGCCTGAGTGCGGCTGTACAAGCCTTGTTGCCGCTCGCCGAGCGCAAGGACGCGGTCTCGGACCCGGCCGCCATCGGGCTGATGATCGCGATCGCCGCGCTGCGGCGCCGGGAGAGCCGTGGCGCTCATTGCCGGGCGGATTTTCCGCATCATGCGGCCGTGGCCGCGCGCTCCGAAATCACGCTTCCCGCCGCTCTGGCGGCGGCGCGGGAGCTCACTCGCGCACCAGCTTTGGACAGTCTCACCGCTTGCTGTTTCGGTTGAAGGGCCGGCCCGCGCCAGAAGCCGACATCGGGCCACCGCCGCCGGACCTGCCGCACATCTCGCCGGCTGATCCAGCCGCGCGCTGGACGGCTGCCCATGGCGGGCAGGCCTTCTTCGCCTGTGCGATCAACGATCTGATCGATCTGAAGCACGCCGTCATCATGGATGTCGAGGCGACGGGAATCGACGGCAGAGCTTTCAGGCCATGGTCTCGGCGGCGAACACCTTCTGGACGATCTGCCAGCGCCCGTTGAGGTAAAAGCACGACAGCAGGTCGGTCACCTCGCGGGGCGGAATCCGCAGGCGGAGCTTGAGCAGCGCCATGTCACGGGTCATGGCGATGGAGAGGATCTGGTCGGCGCGCACGCCGCCGGCGTCTTGCGGCGAGGTCAGGCTCCGGACCACATCGAGCCAGGCGGCGACAGGGGTAACCACCACGCTGTTGTCGTCGCCGCGCCGGGTGACCAGGGCGGCGGGATCGAAGATGGTCGCAAACCTGTCGGCGTCCATCGCGTAGGCGGCGTCGAAGTAGGTTTTCGCCAAGGCGACCAATCCATCTATGGTTCCCGTCGAGGGCGTGTCCTGCGGCGTCATGTGATTCCCTTCAAGTCCAGCGTCCAGCAGAGTATAAAGCTGAGACAGCAATGTTTAATACACGCACGCTAATCAGCCTTGTAAGCTGAGCTAAGCAATCGAAGGCGATCATGGACCCTTCCCTTCTGTCTGCCGGAGACTTCAACCAGCTCCGCGCCTTCGTCGCCGTCGCCGGTTCGCTGAACTTCAGCCGGGCGGCCGAGAATCTCGGTGTGTCATCCTCGGCGCTCAGCCAGATGGTCCGGGCGCTCGAGGAGCGGGTCGGGGTCAGCCTGTTCAACCGCACCACCCGCAGCGTCTCCCTGACCGAGGCGGGGGCCAGGCTGTTCGAACGGGTCAAGCCCGCCGTCGAGGAACTGGCGGAGGCGCTGGGCGAGACCCGCGAGCGCCGCGCCCATCCCGCCGGGACCGTCCGCGTGCACTGCTTCCGGGCGGCGGCGGACCTCTATTTGATGCCGATCCTCCGGGACTTCAGCGACGCCTATCCGCAGGTCGTGCTCGACGTCACCCTCGACGACGCCGTCGTGAACATCGTGGCCGAGGGCTATGACGTCGCCATCCGCCTCGGGGAGGTGATCGACAAGGACCTCATTGCGGTGAAACTCGGCCCGGACCTGCGCCAGACCGTGGTCGCCTCGCCCGACTATCTCGCCCGGCACGGGACGCCGGCCCATCCGCGCGACCTTCTCGACCATCGCTGCATCGGCTGGCGCTGGCCGGGGCAGAAGACGCCGTACAAATGGGAGTTCATGGAAAACGGCAGGTGGTTCGAGGTCGCCATCGCCGGCCCCCTGATCTCCAACATGAAGGACTTCGGGGTGCAGGCGGCGGTCGACGGGGTCGGCGTCGCATTCGCCAGCCAGCAGCTGATCGCGCCCCACATCGCCGCGGGCCGCCTCGTCGCGCTGCTCGAGACCTGGTCCGCCCCCTTCCCCGGCTACTACCTCTGCTATCCGGCCCAGCGGCAGATGGCGCCGCCGCTCCGCGCCGTGATCGACACCATCCGCGGCGGCCCGCGCAAGAGTAACGGCGTCGAGACGGCGGCGGCGGCGATCGGCGCGGTTGTTCCGCGAGGTCTACGTCCACACCGGTAACGCGGAGCGCCCGTCGCCAAGCGCCTCAACAAGAGGCGACCTCGCCGGGACTGATTGCTTTTCCCGGCAGCGTGACCGGCGGGAGCTTGTCACGTCGCTGACGGGTGGAGCGCCTTGGGCGTCCGAGAAGGCTTGCAGTGACAAACCGCTACGTCTGCAATGGGTGGAAAGCGGTCGCTCGGTTCTATCAGAAAAATCTGAGAGGCCATCGATTAATAGGCCGGCGCGACTTCCCCCGTGCCGCCCCTCGATCCGTGTTTGGTCGGCCGATTGACAACGCGCCCATCACACATGTGCCTGCCTCAAGTTTTGCATGAAGCTATGATGCATCTAGGGTTGACGCCAGTAAATTGCCAGTCCAGCCTGCGCACTTGAAACTACGAAAGCTCAATTTGTGCGAATAAATCTGCTAGTTGCTGCCGTGCCTGCACTGGCTCCTCTTGTTTTAACGACCAATGCACTAGGTACGGAAGGAGGCGCGGGCCTCTACGTGCCGGGCCTGCGTGGCCCGACGCCGGGCGTCGTGCCGCCGCCCGGCTTCTACTTCGAGAACGACTTCTACAGCTACTCCGGCCGGCTCTCGTCGGCGACGCGCACCCAGCTGGCGGGGCCGTGCTGTCCAACGTGAAGGTCGAAGCGCGGGTTAACTTCCTCATCTCCGGCGATCTAAATGGGTTCGCCGGCTCTAGGAGTAGAGAGACCATGAAAATCACAACCTTGCTCTCAAGTGCAGCGTTGACTTTCGCCATGATCGGCGGCGCCCTCGGCCAGTCGGCAACGACGCCAATCCCTGTCAATCCCGACAATTTCGTGCGGGCCGAAACGGACATGTACTTCGGCAACCTGCTTAAGGACGGTACCCTCGGTAAATTCAACCATACGCGCGAGCCGGCCTCGATCGACCGCCAGTCGGTGATCAGGATGAACCGCGACACGCTTTACTCGTTTGCTGTCTTCGATCTCGATGCGGGTCCCGTCACGGTCATGCTCCCGGATGCGGGCAAGCGCTTCCGTTCGGTTCAGGTCGTCGATCAGGATCAGTTCACGCCCCGGGTGATCTACAAGGCCGGCACCTACACCTTCACCAGAAAGGAGATGGGCACGCGCTACATGGCGCTGCTGATGCGCGTCCTGGTCGACCCCACCGACCCGGAGGACCTGAAGAAGGTTCACGCGGTCCAGGATGGCGTCCGCGTGAAGCAGGCCGGCGCCGGCAAGTTCGAGGTGCCGAACTACGATGCCGGTGGCCATAAAAAGGTGCGCGACGCGCTCCTCTCCCTGGCGTCTACGATGAAGGACTTCAGAGGCGCCTTCGGTCCCAGGGGCAAGGTCGACCCGGTCCACCGCCTCATCGGCACGGCGGCCGGCTGGGGTGGCAACCCGGACAAGGACGCCGTCTATGTCGGCCATACGCCGGAGAAGAACGACGGCAAGACCATCTACAAACTGAAGGTCAAGGACGTTCCCGTCGACGCCTTCTGGTCGATAAGCGTCTACAACGGGCAGGGCTACTTCGAAAAGAACCCGGAGAACGCCTACACGGTCAACGACATCACGGCCAAGCGCGAGTCCGACGGGTCGGTCAACGTCCAGTTCGGCGGCTGCGACGGCAAGACGGTGAACTGCATTCCGACGACCAACGGCTGGAACTATCTGGTGAGGCTCTATCGTCCTCGCGCCGAGGTCCTCAGCGGTAAGTGGAAGTTCCCCGAAGCGCAAGCCGTCCAGTGAGTTGATCCATGTCCGGTCTCGACATCTTCGCCTGGGTCGTCTTGGTCGTGCTGGTCGTCAGCACGGCCATCGTCGTCGCGTTCATGGGCGCTCTGCCCGGCGCGGTTGCCCGCAAACGGAACCACCCTTGGGCGGAGGCGGTCGCGGTCGGCGGCTGGGTGACCCTGTTCCTTGGCTTCGTGCTCTGGCCGGTCGTCCTGATCTGGGCCTATGTCGACGTGCCGGCCAAGACCTCAGCCATCGCGACGCGAGAGGCCCCGCCGCTATGATCGTTGTTCTCCTCAACGTCTACCTGGCGCTGCTCTTCGTCCTGGTGAAGCTGCGTGTCGTGCCGTTCAACACCTTCTGGAAGGTGTCACCCCTCCTGGTCTTCTTGCTACTGATGATCGGCCTATTCATCCCGATGAACTGGGGTGCGCCGCAGGGTCCGGCACTGGTGATCCGGCATTCGGTTGCCATCGTGCCCGACGTCGCCGGAGAGGTGATCGACGTGCCAGTGCAGGCGAACCAGCCGCTAAAGGCGGGCGACGTGCTGTTCAAGATCGACTCGGTTCCATTTCAGTCCCAGGTTGACGCGCTCGCCGCCCAATTGAAGTTCCAGGAGACGCGGCTCGCCGAGATGAGTCAGCTCCAGAGCCGGGGCACGGGGCGCGCCTTCGACGTCGAGCAACGTGAGGCCGAGGTCGCCCAGCTCAGAGCGCAGCTTACCGGTGCCCAGTGGAATTTGGAGAAGACCACCGTCCGAGCCCCGGCCGACGGCTTCGTTACCAACATCGCCCTCCGCAAGGGAGCGAGGGTCACCAACCTGCCGCTTGCGCCCGTGATGGCCTTCATCGACACCTCGGACACCGTTGTCGGCGTCGAGATCAACCAGAACGACGCGCGGTTCATAGCGCCCGGCCAGCCCGTCGAGCTAACCTTCAAGATGATGCCCGGAACTGTGCAGACCGGTAAGGTCGAAAGCGTGCTCCAGGCCGTCGCCACTGGACAGGTCCAGACGTCTGGCTCAGCGGTGGCGCCGAGGGCAATCCAGGCCGCCCCCTTCGCGGTGCGCGTCAAGCTGGACGATGAGGCCTTTGCGCGTGGCCTTCCAGCGGGCAGCATGGGTGACGCTGCGATCTTCACGGACAAGGTCGCTGCGGCGCACGTCATCCGGAAGGTCCTGCTCCGGCAGATCGCCATCACGAACTACGTCAACCCGTTCTGACAGCGCGGACGCTCGGCGGCTCTTTTTGAACGGAGCGGGGTTCGTGCGATCACAGCGCACTCTGGCACTTGCCTGGAACCGGACGTTCCCAACTTCTGCGTCGGGTCGGGAGCCGACATTCGCGAAAGCGCTGTTCCCAACCAAAGATGCAAAAGATCGCGCCGGGCTACAGCTACACGGCGAGCGTGGCTGGGGCGGGAGGATTCGAACCTCCGAATGGCGGTACCAAAAACCGCTGCCTTACCGCTTGGCGACGCCCCAATCTGCGCTGCCTTCTAGAGCGCGTCGCGAGCGCGTGCAACATCGGATCGCGCACGCACCGTCTCGATCAAGAGGGCAGCGGCATCGATCCGGCGCCCTTGCCGAAAAGATTGCACATACCCCTAGCCTTGGCTGTTGCGCTGCGGCGACCGGCTGGCTATAAGCCGGCCACCAGTTGATCGGAGTGTGGCTCAGCCTGGTAGAGCACCTCGTTCGGGACGAGGGGGTCGCAGGTTCAAATCCTGCCACTCCGACCAAAATTTCCCGCATTGTCCAAGGTATCGCGAGAACAGCCCTTCGGGGCGCCCTGTTTGCTTGGCAGCCCTACCGGCGGTTCGGCGTCCGCCTCGGCTCGTGGTGGGCGCCTCGCTCCGGCCAGGTGGCCCTGTCAGGCGGCCCGGATCCGCCCCAGGAAGTCGGCGACTTCGGTGTCGAGATCGACCGATTGGCTCGAGAGCACGTCGGCGGAATCCGCGACATGATTCGCAGCCTCGCCGGTTTCCTCGGCGACGCGGCTGACGATGTCGATATGCCCGCCGGCGGTGACCGTCTCGTTCGCCGCGCGCCTGACGTTCTCGGCGATCCCGGCCGTCGCCACGTTCTGCTTCTCGACCACAGCCGCGACCGCGCCCGAGATCTGGTTGAGCGTGTCGATCGTCACCGTCATCGCATCGATCGCCTTGATTGCATCGGCGCCCGAGAGGCTGATCGCGTCGATCTGGCTCTGGATCTGCTCGGTCGCCCGCCAGGTCTCGTCGGCGAGCCCCTTGATCTCGTGCGCGACGACGGCGAAGCCCCCGCCCATATTGCCGATCCGCGCAGCCTCGATCGAGGCGTTGAGCGCCAGCAGGTTGGTATGCCGGGCGATGGTCGAGATCACCTGGGTGACGTCGCCGATCTCATCGACCTTGCGCGAGAGGTCGCCGACCCTGTCGAGCACCGTGAGCGCCTGCCGCGTCGTGTCGCCGACGAGACGTGCCGCCTCGTTCACCTGGCGATCGACCTCGGTGAAGGAGCTGGCGAGCTCCGACGTCGCCTCGGTGATGGCGATGACGTTCGAGGACGACTGCCGCGACGCATCCAATGCGGCACTCGAGCGCTGCGAGACCTCGGCGGCGCCGCTGCGCATCTGCTCGGACGCAGCCCGCAGGGACGCGATCGATGCGATGACGGCGCGTGCGATGCCTGCGATCTTACGTTCGAACTCGTTGGCGAGGTCATGCAGGATGCGCCGCCGTTCGCCGGCCGCCCGTACCGTCGTCGTCACCACATCCTGGCGTGCCTCATCTGCGATCGCCCTAGCCGCGTCCGCCGCCGCGCGCTCGCGCTCGGACGCCTCGACCGCCAGCCGGAGCGACCAGACGATCCAGCTCAGCGCCCCAGCCTGGACCGCGACGATGGCACCGTGCAGGAAGGCGCGCCGGATGTCGTTGCCGCCGGGAAACACACCGGCCGAATAGACAAGGCTCAGCGTGAGGTGATGGGCGCTGATCGCAAGCGTCGCCGGCAGGAAGATGCGCCAGTCGAGCCAGCCGACCAGCACCGCCAGCATGGCGAAGAAGTACATATGCAGGTCGGCCTGATAGGGGTGGCCGGCAAAGCCATAGACCAGCAGCATGACCTGGCCGACCAGAGTCATGCTGGTGATCTGCCGTGTGACCCAACCGATGCGGTCGAGCCGCCAGGCGAGCGTCCCCAGGATCGCGAGCGCAGCCCCGGCCGCCGAGATCGTCGTCGCATGTGGCGCCCCGTCGGACGGGATGCCGATCAGGAGCAAGGCCGCATTCGCCCACAGGATCGCGATCAGGAGCCTGGCGAAGCGTATGCGGAGCCGTTCGACCTCACCCACGAGCAAGACTCCTCAGCTGACGGATGCATGATTGAGCGAGGGAGCCGTCCACCACGAGCCAGGCCCCCGAGCGATAGAGAGAGATCGCATAGTCGCCGCCATCGCCGATGCTGATCGCGACCGCGGCGGCATCGTCGAGCTGCAGGAGGCTCCCTCCGGCTTGCGAGACCGCACGCGCCATCTCGGACGACGAGGTTCCCGCAGGAAAGAAGGCCGCGATGGGCTGCCCTGGAACCGGCCAGGCGGCGATGGAAAAGGCGCCCAGCGCCATGACCAGGCTGGCGATCAGGCCGAAGCCGATTTCACGCATCGCGTGCCCCCCGACAACCGATCCGCAGTTCAATCAACGACAGAGAGTGCGGCTGACTGGCTTTACAACTGGTAAACGCGGGCGATTACTGTTTCCAGTCTTTCGAAACGAGAAATTTATTGCAACGCCTGTTATGCATGCATAGGTAAAAAATTGCGGCAGCGCCTTCGCGCCGAGGCGTGACCACAATGCTGTTCTGATCCCCCCGGCGTTTCACCATAGCGTGGCGCTCCGGTGGCGCGGCGCCGGCCGCTTCGCTATGCTCGCGCTGCAATCTGGAGCCGCGTTCGCATGAAATCCGTTTTTCGCCTCATCGCCGTCCTCGGCCTCACGACGCTGCTCGCCGGCTGCGACCGCTGTGGCAACATGATGGAGCTCGACATGTTCCTGCAGCCGGTGAAGAAGGCCTGCACCGACCAGAAGCCGCAGGGCTGAGCCCCTCCGGACAACACGGCAGGCAACAAAAAAGCCGGGGCATTGCCCCGGCTTCTTGATTCTGTAGCTGCCGTTCGGCTCAGCCGCGGCGCTTCAGCACCGACCAGCCGGCTCCGACCAGGCTCGCCGCCAGCGCCGCCTTGATCAGGTCGCCGAGCAGGAAGGGCTGCACGCCGAAAGCCCAGGCCTTGGCGAAGCCGATGCCGGTCGCCCCGCTCGCCATCTGCGCGCCAAGCGCCAGCCAGGCGAAGCCCAATGCCATCAGCACGATCTCGGCGAGCACCACGCCGCCGGCGAGACGCCAGAGCGAGGCACCGCGCGAGCCGGCCCAGCCGGCGATCGCGGCCGCGGCGACAAAGCCGATCAGGAAGCCGCCGGTCGGCCCGAGCAGGTAGAGCGGCCCGGCCGCGACCGGCGGGGTGTTGGTGAAGACCGGCAGGCCGAACAGGCCGTAGGCGATGTAGAGCGCGACGGTCGCGGCGCCGAGGCGGGCGCCATAGGCAGCGCCGAGGCCGAGCACGGCCAGCGTCTGCAGCGTCATCGGCACCGGCCAGAACGGCACCTTGACCTTGGCGGCGGCGATGATCAGCAGGCTGCCGACGACGGCGAGCGCGACATTGCGCAGGACGCGCGTACGCGAATCGGACAGGGCCGGCAGGGCCGCGTTGACCATGGAGGTGGCGGGCAGTGGCAGCGTCTCGGCCATCGGATCTCGTCCTTCTTCTTCGGGCCGTCGACGCCCGGCTCGTTCGTCTATAGGAAATGGCCCGCCGGCCGACAAGCCGGAGATCATGCCCCACCCCGGATGCGCAGATGACCAGCCCCCGCCAGGACGCCGCCGACGAGCAGCTCGACTTCGACCGCGACCCCGGTGCGGCCTCGGGCGAACTGGTACAGCTCTCGCCACTGGTGCGTCGCCTGATCGCCGGCAATGGCGGGCCGATGACCTTTACCGGCACCTGCAGCTACATCGTCGGCCGCGGCCGCATCGCGATCATCGATCCCGGCCCGGACGATCCCGCCCATATCGAGCGCCTGCTCGCTGCGGTCGCCGGCGAGACCGTCACCGATATCGTCATCACCCATACCCATCGCGACCATTCCCCGGCCTCGCGCGCCCTGAAGGCGGCGACCGGCGCGCGCATTGTCGGCTGCGGCCTGCACCGGCCGGCGCGCGATCTTGTCCTCGGCGAGATCAACCCGCTCGACGCTTCCGCCGACAAGGACTACGCGCCCGATCTCATCATGGCCGAGGGTAACGCCGTCTCCGGCCCGGGCTGGACACTCCAGGCATTGGAGACGCCGGGCCACACCGCGAACCATCTCGCCTTTGCTTTGCCTGAAGAGAACACCCTCTTCTCCGGCGACCATGTCATGGCCTGGTCGACCTCGATCGTCGCCCCGCCCGACGGCTCGATGGTCTCCTACATGGCCTCGATCGAGAAGCTGCGGGCGCGCGAGGATCGGCTCTACTGGCCCGGCCATGGCGGCCCGGTGCGCGAGCCGCAGCGTTTCCTGCGCGGGCTGGTGCAGCATCGCCGCCTGCGCGAGGCGGCGATCCTCAGCCGCTTGCAGGCCGGCGACGAGACGATTCCCGAGATGGTGCCGCCGATCTACCAGGAATTGCCGGCGGCCCTGCGCGGCGCCGCCTCGCTCTCGGTGCTGGCCCAGCTCGAGGACCTGGTCGCACGCGGCGTCGTGCTCTGCGACGACGAGGCGCCCGTGCTGACGAGCCGCTATCGGCTGGCTTGACGCCTCTTCCGTCATTGCGAGCAAAGCGAAGCAATCCAGGAGCGGCAGTGCTCTACGTCTCCCTGGATTGCTTCGTCGCTGCGCTCCTCGCAATGACGGGAAGGGCAAGGCGGTCTCTCAGCGAAGCTCGACCAAAAGCTTCACCTCCTCCTCGAACGCCGCGATGCGCCTGGCATTGGCGCCGAAGTCGAAGCCGCCCAGCCGCGACGCCGAGCGGATGTCGATGCGGCTGCCATCGGCGCGCGGCCGGATGCGGATGGTGATGTCGTCGACGAGGCGCAGCACGCGCGAGCGCGCCACCGCATCGAGCCGTCCCGCCCCGCTGCGCCCGCCGGGCGCCGCGCCTTCCAGCACCCGCCAGCCGAGATTGACTGAAGCCTTGCGGGCAATGTCGTAGGCGACCTCGGCCGGCAGTTCGAGCACGATCGGCAACGCCTTCGGATAGCCCTGGCGCTGCGCTCTGCGCCGCTCGGCCGGGACATCGGGCGGCACGCGCCCCTCGCGCGCCGCCAGAGCAATGCGCGAACGGCTGAAGGCCGGCGGCTCGTCGATATCGGTCGAGACGTCGGCGATCAGCGGCAGCGTCGCGAGCTGGAAGCCGGCATAGGCGACCGGCGCCAGCAGCAGCAGGCAGAGCACGAAGGCCTGCACGGCGATGCCCATGCCGCGATGACCGTCCTGCCAGATCCTGACGAAGGCGGCGAGCGCCAGCAGGAAGGCCAGTCCGACGAAGAGATAGGCGCCGGCGATCGGCGCCAGTCGCTCGAGCGAAGGCTGGCCGAAGCGGAAGATCAGTACGGCGAGCGCGACGACCGTCAGCCCGAACAGCGCCAGCCGCCGGCTCCAGATCGCCGCGCGCGAAATCGGCTCTTCGAAGACGAGGCGCCGGTGCATGTCTCTTAGGTGCTTGAGCCTTAGGAAGAAAACAAGGGACGTCGGATACCCGAGTTATCCCATTCGGAACAAACCGTCGTCATTCCGGACAAGCCGCGCAGCGGCGCAGCTCTGGAATCCATCGTAGAGCGCTGAGCCCTACGATGGATTCCGGCACTCCGCTTCGCTACGGCCGGAATGACGAGCGTTGGCCGGTCATGTACTCTCAGCGCACGACGATCGGCGCCGTCGCCTCGACCACGCCCGGCACGGCCCGCAGCTTCTCGATCAGGTCGAGCACCTCGTCGGGCTGCAGCGTCGTCGCATCCTCTGTTGCGCTCGGTGCCGCCTTGAGCCAGCGCTCGCGCAGCACCGCCGGCAGCTCGGCATCAGCTCCGAAGCAGGCGAACAGGTTCTCGAAAGCAGCGTCGAGCACGATGTCGTTCAGCCCGAAATCGTAAGGATAGGACTGGCCGCCAGCGCGCAGCACGCTCCGGCCCTCCTCGCCCCGTACCGGCAGCACCACCGAGGCAGTGCCGTCCGGCGCCAGCACCCAGCAGGCGAGCCTGATCCCCGGTCTGCCCTCGATCCGGACATCGAGCCGCCTCCCTTTGGCGAAGGGCGAGGCCGCCGGCAGCAAGGCGAGCCTTGCCCGGTCCGAGCCGGCAGTGGCGGCGACGTGTTCGAGGAAGGGGCGCACTGCCGGATCGCAACCCAGCCCCTCGACCGGGATGCGGTTGCGTCCGGTCGGCGCCAGCACGGCGTCGCCGCGACGGAATTCGAGCTCCATCCAGCTCTGGCCGTCGCGATCCCCGCCGAAACGGCCGCGCGTCGTCACCTCGGCGCCAGCAGCGGCGCACTGGCCGGGTGCTGCCTTGCGGATCTCCAGCGGCCGCGAACGCAGGACGCGGTCATCGGAGCGGGACTCGGCATCGAGCGCGAGCAGCAATCGCTCGCCGAGCGCGGCACTGCAGGCGCTGTAGCCGCTCGCCGCGGCGAAGGGGCAGATGTCGACCCGCTTTAATTCGGGCGCAGCGCGTGCGAGGTTCTCGACCGCCCTGCGCATCACCTGGTCGATATCGACCACGCCCGGCCTGGTCCGGATCGCGATCTCGACCGGCTCGCTCGTCGCCTTGCAGTCGCCCGCTTTGGCGATCGCCTGCAGGCGGAAGCTCGCCTTGTCGTCCTGCCTTGCCGGCTCGGTGAAGAACACGCTGGCGTCGCCATCGAACGCCCGGCGAATCTGCGCCTCGGCATCGCCCGGCTTCTGCAGGTTGAGGCTGTCCCGCAACGCCTTGATGCGCACGACATCGCCGCTCGCCGCAAGCCGGATTCGCCCCTCGCTCTGCAGCCGGCTCTCGACCGCGAGCCTGGCCTCGTCGGCCTGCGTGCGCGACAGCACCTGCTGGCCGGCGTCGAAGCCGACGACCGCGAGCGACAGGTCGCGCTTGCCGGCACAGGCTGCGACGCTGTCGAGCCAGGCCGATAGTGCATCGGCGCGGGCCGAACTGGAGACGGCGAAGAACACGCCAGCGACGAGCACCCGACAGATGAAGCGCATTGCGCGCGACCTTTCGCCGTCATTCCGGGGCAGGCCGCAGGCCTGAGCCCGGAACCCATGAACACGGCGGCTGCGGATTTCCCCCGTCATTGCGAGCGAAGCGAAGCAATCCAGGAGGGCGTAGGGCTCTGCCGCCCCTGGATTGCTTCGTCGCTACGCTCCTCGCAATGACGCTGGAGACCCGTGATGGTCATGGGTTCCGGGCTCGCCGCTGCGCGCCGCCCCGGAAAGACGGACGAGGTTCCGTGCCCGATCTCCATGCCTAACGCTCCTGTTCCAGCGACCGAGCATAGGAATCGAGCGCGCGGACGAAGACGGGGTTGAAGCGGCCGTCGATCGCGCCGCTGTAATGATCCGCCTTCTGTGCCGCGCGCTGCAAGGCCCGTACCGTGTCCGGCTTCAGCTTCTGGTCGGAGACGTCGCTGGAGGAGATCGCCGCCGCGCCCGCTTCGCCCTTTTCCAGCGCCTTCATCAGCATCTGCAACGCGTTCGTGCCGGGGAAATACGAACCGAAGCCGTTGTCGATCAGCGTCGCCATCGAGACCATCGCGATCGGATCGCCCTTGTCGGCCGCCTGGCGGAACAGGTCGAAACCCTTCTGCGGGTTCTTCGGGAAGCCCGGCCGTCCTTCGAGATAGGCCGGCACCAGCTTGGCGATCGAGAAGGCGTCGCCCGCCTCCGCCGCCTTCTGGTACCAGCGCAGCGATGCATTCTCGTCGCGCGGCCGGCCACGGCCATATTGCAGCATGCGCCCGACATTGCTCATCGCAATGGCGTTGCCGGTGCCGGCCGCTCGCTCATAGAGCACGAACGCCTTCTGCAGCTCGACCTTGCCGCCCTGGCCGTTCTCGTGGAGCGTGCCGAGATTGTTCATCGCCGCGGCGCTGCCGGCATCGGCTGCCTTGTCATAGGCGGCGAGCGCCTCCTTGTAGCGTTCGGCTTTGTCATAGGCGCGGCCGAGCTGATAGGAGAGCCGCCTCACCTGCGGCTGCGCTTCCGCCGCCTGCTTGCAGGCCGCGATCGCGGCGCGCGTATCGAGCCGCCCGTACTTCACGCCCTTGACGCCCGCGCGCTTGTCGGGATCGTTCGGATCGCCGGCGAGCTCGTCGCACTCCTGCACACGCGGATCGCGCGAAGCGTCGGTGCGCCCAAGATAGCCCTCCGCCAGCGAGCGATAGGCGCAGACCGTGCCGCAGCCCCTGAGATAATCCTCGTATTTGCCGGAGCCGCTGAGCCTCACCCAGTTCTGCTCGTCGGTGGCGGCTTCGCCGCTGCGGCGCTTGTCGAGCAGCAGCGCCAGCGCCGCCTCGCGATACCCGCAGGTCTCGCCGCAGCGCGCGACATAGGCCTCGAGCGCGCTGCGCTCGCCGGCCGCCTTGGCGCGTTGCCAGTTGGCCTCGTCCCGCGCCAGCGCGACGGCGCGCGCCACCGCTGGCACCGGCTGCGCCACCGGCAGCGCGATCGAGGCCAGGTCGATCTCCGGCGCCTGTTCGCGCCCGCTGTCGCGCCGTGCGGCGGCCTCGACCGTCTCCTTGAGGTAACGCTGCAGATCGGCCCAGGCGAGCGGCCCGGTTTCGGGCGCGCCGGCCGGCCGCGCCAGCCCGGCGGCGCCCATCAGAAAGCGGCTGGTGAACAGGCCGAGCTTCTGGCTCTCGTCCCAGTTCGCCGGAGTCGTGCCCGACGTCGCGACCAGCTTGACGATGCCGCCGCCGGTGCGCGGCTTGGCGGGGGTGAAGCCCGGCGCCGACACCGCGAGCAGGCTCTCGCCCTTGCGCCCGGTCTCGCCGGTAAAGCAGGCGTCGATCATCACGATCAGCTGCCGCTGCGGCCCGATCTTCTGCCGGACCAGCTCCAGGTTCCGGTAGAGCGTCTGCAGGGCATAGCCGCTCTCGCTCGCATTCGGATTGCCATCCTGCGGCAGCAGGAAGGGCTGGCGCGTCGCAAGGTCGGGCACGCCGTGGCCGGAATAATAGACGAAGACGTTGGAGCGGCCCTCGACCGCGCTGCGCCAAAGCCGCCCGCCCTGCGGATTGGCCTCGCTGCCAAAGACCTGGCTGAGCTCGCCGAGCGTCGCATCCTTCAAGAGGAAGACGTTCTGCTCGCGGAAGCCGAGCGTGCCGGTGAGCCAGGCCTTGATCGCTTCGGCATCGTTATGGGCGAAGTCGACCGTGCTGGTCTGCTTGTAGCTCTTGTTGCCGACCACGACCGCGATCGACTCGGCATTGTCCGAAAGCGTTGCCGGCGGCGCCTGCGCGATCGAGCTGGAGGCGAGCCCGAGCCAGAGCAGGATCGCGATCAGGAATGCCGGCAAGATCGCCTCCGAAATCAGGGCGCGCCAGCGGGGTGCCGCACTGGCGCGTCGTGTGTCGATATGGCTTTTGTCCGGACGATCCGTGGCGAAGATGTGACGTTGGGCAATCCTACCCGCCGAAGCGAGCGCTGTGCCCATCCGTCGTCGCAAGCCAGATGCCGATCCCGACGACGACGATCCCGATCGCGAGGTTCCAGCCGATCGGTTCGTTCAGCAGGATAGCGGCCACCAGCGAGGCCGTGACCGGATTGACGGTGACTGTGACTGCGACGCTGGTCGGCGAAGCGCGCCCGAGCGCGAAGGCCCAGAGATAGAAGGTCAGGGCGGCGCCGATCACACCGAGATAGAGCGCCGCCGACCATTGCGGGACGGCAAATTGCGCCACCGCATCGAAGCTGCCGCGCACGACCGAGATCAGGACCAGCGCTACAGCGCCGACGGCCATCGCGACCGTCGTGAACGGGATCGGCCCGCAGCGGCGGATAATGGGCTTCGACCAGATGCCGTAAAGCGCCATGCACAACGCCGCCGCGATCATCAGGAGGTCGCCGCGCCAGGCCTGCGGCGGCGCGTGGCTGAGACCTGCGAGAAGCGCGAAGCCGACGCCCGCCATCGCGGTCAGCACGCCGGCCGTCTTTCGCGCCGTCAGCCGCTCCTGGCCGAGCGCCGCGCCGACCACCAGCGACAGCAGCGGCAGGGTGGAGAGCGCCAGCGCGCCGCGCGCGCTGCTCGTGTAGATCAGGGAGGCGTTGAACAGGATCGGGAAGATCGCGAAGAACAGCAGCCCGAGCCCGGCTGTCCGGAGCCAGTCCTTGCGCTCAGGCCAGCGCTGGCCGCCGAGCAAGGCGACCGGCGCCAGCAGCAGGCAGCCGATGCCGAAGCGGAAGGAGCCGATCGCCAGCGGATCGAGATGGCCGACGAGATAGCGGGTCGCGGCGATGGAGGTTCCTCCAAGCGCGCTCGACGCCGCGGCGGCCACCACACCCCAGAGCTCGCTCATGCCGGGGGCTCCGCTGGCTCAGCTGTCGGCTCAATCGATCGCCCGCACCGCCCCCTTGGCCGCGCTGGTCGCCAGCGCCGCATAGGCTTTCAGCGCCGTCGTGACCTTGCGCTTGCGCGGCGCCGCCGGCTTCCAGGCATCCTTGCCCTTCGCCTCCATCGCCGCACGCCGGCGCGCCATCTCCTCATCGGAGACCTTGAGGCTGATGCCGCGGTTCGGGATGTCGATCTCGATCACGTCGCCGCTTTCGACCAGACCGATCGCGCCGCCCTCGGCCGCCTCGGGTGAGACATGGCCGATCGAGAGGCCGGACGAGCCGCCCGAGAAGCGCCCGTCGGTGATCAGCGCGCAGGCCTTTCCGAGCCCCTTGGATTTCAGATAGCTCGTCGGATAGAGCATCTCCTGCATGCCCGGCCCGCCGCGCGGCCCCTCATAGCGGATCAGCACGATCTCGCCGGCCTTGACCTTGTTGTTGAGGATGCCCTCGACCGCCGCGTCCTGGCTCTCGAAGATCACCGCCTTGCCGGAGAAGGTCAGGATCGAGGTGTCGACGCCCGCCGTCTTCACGATGCAGCCGTCCTGCGCGATGTTGCCGTAGAGTACGGCGAGGCCGCCATCCTGCGAATGCGCATGCGCCTTCTCGCGGATGACACCGGCCTGCCGATCGAGGTCGAGCTCCTCGTAGCGCCGGTCCTGGCTGAAGGCGACCTGTGTCGGCACGCCGCCCGGCGCGGCGCTGTAGAACGAGCGCACCGCCTCGCTCTGGGTCTGCCTGATGTCCCAGCGCTCCAGCGCTTCGGCCATCGTGGCGCTGTGGACCGTCGGCAGCGAGGTGTCGAGCAGCCCGGCCCGGTCGAGCTCGCCAAGGATCGCCATGATGCCGCCGGCGCGGTGGACGTCCTCCATATGCACATTGGCGACGGCCGGCGCGACCTTGCACAGCACCGGCACGTTCCGTGACAGGCGGTCGATATCGGCCATGGTGAAGTCGATCTCGGCCTCGTGCGCCGCCGCCAGCAGATGCAGCACCGTGTTGGTCGAGCCGCCCATCGAGATGTCGAGCGTCATCGCGTTCTCGAACGCCTTGAAGCTCGCGACATTGCGCGGCAGCACCGAGGCGTCGTCCTGCTCGTACCAGCGCTTGGCGATGTCGACGATGAGATGGCCGGCCTCGACGAACAGGCGCTTGCGATCGGCATGGGTCGCCAGCGTCGAGCCGTTGCCGGGCAGCGCCAGGCCAAGCGCCTCGGTCAGGCAGTTCATCGAATTGGCCGTGAACATGCCCGAGCAGGAGCCGCAGGTCGGGCAGGCCGAGCGCTCGATCACCTCGACGTCGCTGTCGGAATACTTGCTGTCGGCGGCCGCGACCATGGCGTCGACGAGGTCGACCTTCTTCAGCACGCCCTCGGCGATGTACTTGCCCGCTTCCATCGGCCCGCCGGAGACGAACACGACCGGGATGTTCAGGCGCATCGCCGCCATCAGCATGCCGGGCGTGATCTTGTCGCAATTGGAGATGCAGACTATCGCGTCGGCGCAATGGGCGTTGACCATGTATTCGACGCTGTCGGCGATCAATTCGCGCGAGGGCAACGAATAGAGCATGCCGTCATGGCCCATGGCGATGCCGTCATCGACCGCGATGGTGTTGAACTCCTTGGCGACGCCGCCAGCCTTCTCGATCTCGCGCGCCACCAATTGCCCGAGGTCTTTCAGATGGACATGGCCCGGCACGAACTGGGTGAAGGAATTCACCACCGCGATGATCGGCTTGCCGAAATCGGAATCCTTCATGCCGGTGGCGCGCCAGAGGCCGCGGGCGCCGGCCATGTTGCGGCCATGGGTGGTGGTGGCGGATCTCAGCCTCGGCATGCTTGACCTCGTCAACAGGGCGTCCGAACAGAAGGGTTCGCCCTATAGCTAGCGGCGGCGCACGAACAGCCAAAATTGAATTATTCGATTTTGATGATCGACGCCGTCCATGCTGCGGGCGCGAGAAGGAGCCATATCACTTTCATGCGAGTCATCCCGGACAAGCCGCGAAGCGGCGCCGATCCGGGATCCATGCCTGAACCGTTCCGGCATGGATCCCGGCTCTTCGCTTCGCTACGGCCGGGATGACAAGGGTGGAACCGAGGCGACGGAGTGGGACGTGACGGCATTGCGCAATATCGACATCGACCTGCTGCGCTCCTTCGTCACCATCGCCGAGCTGCGCTCCTTCACCCGCGCCGCGGCGGCCTTGAACCGCACCCAGTCGACGATCTCGACGCAGGTGCGAAAGCTCGAGGAGATCGCCGGCCAGACCTTGCTGCAGCGCTCGCCGCAGGAGGTGCTTTTGACCCGCGCCGGCGAGGATTTCCTGTCTTACGCCCGCCGCATCGTCGCGCTGCATGACGAGGCACTCGACGTCGTCCGCGCCCGAAACGTCTCCGGCCGGGTCCGGCTCGCGGTGATGGACGATTACGCCACCATCATCCTGCCCGAGACGCTCGCCCGCTTCGCCCGCTCGCACCCGGAGGTCGAGCTCGAAGTCACCACCGGCTTCACCCGCGACCTGCTCGCCAGTCTCGGCGAGGCCTTCGACCTCGTCCTGGCGACGCAGAAGGCCGGCGATGGTAGCGGCGAAGTCCTGCGCACCGAGCGCACCGCCTGGGCCTGGTCCGACCGGCACGATCTTCCACCGGCCGGCCCGCTGCCGCTCGCTTTGCTCAAGGCGCCGAACATGTATCGCGAATGGGCGCTCGCCGCCCTGAACGAAGCCGGCCAGCCCTGGCGCATCCTGTTCTCCTCGTCCAGCATCGGCGCGGTCGAGGCGGTCGCCGCCGCCGGCGCAGCGCTGACCGTGGTCAAGGCCGGCACCGCGCGCGAGGGGCTGCGCCTGCTCGGCGCGGCGGAAGGATTGCCTGCTTTGCCGGCCTCCGAGATCGCGCTGCATCTCGCACCGGGTCGCCCGACACCTGCGGTGCGGGCGCTGGCCGGGTTTCTGGCCGAGGCACTGAAGGCGAAGGGATAGCTGCCGCCCGTCATTCCCACCGCGTTCGCTGGAAAGACGATGGACCCGCGACGCAGAACCCCTCTCCTGTAAGGAGAGGGGCAGGGGTGAGGTGTAGGCCGTTGGACCAGTGGCGCGAACGCTGACCGCGCAGGTTGGTGCAAGCCAACGTTTCCACTCCGAACACCTCACCCTGCCCTCTCCTTCCAGGAGAGGGTTCCCCGCGCCTTTCCCGTCATGGTCGGGCTTGTCCCGACCATCCACGTCTTTGTCGATGCAATACGGTGACCAAGACGTGGGTGCTCGCCACAAGGGCGAGCATGACGGTCGAGGCAACCCGTCTCCACGGGGATAACTCACCAATCAATCCCCGCCCTCGAAACCTGGCGTATTCTCACCCCTGTCCCGCCCGACCAAGGGGGCTGTCGCGAGGCATCGTGCGGCCGGGCAGGAGAGCGGTGTCCGCTTTGAACAGCCGTTGCGGGCTGGAATGGCGGAGGAGCCTCGTCCGGGCGAAGCCGGGTCTGCCCGACCCGATGGCTCGGCGAGGCACCATACGAAAACCGCGCGCGGGGTTCGGGAGCGGCAACTCCAAGCCGCTTCGACATTTCGACATCGACATTCGACACAGCGGCGGAAAGCGGCCGCACCCGGACCCCGCGCTCCCCTTGGGCTTGCGCTTGCCTTCAGACCCTCGCGGCGGGAGCCGGCGGGGTTGGAGGTGCGTGTTCGATGGTAGCTCGCGACCCGTTGCGGACGTTGGCAAGGTTTGCTTGCGGGCGAAGCATACTTCGGCGAACAGGCCGCGCACGTTCAGGCTCTGGAAGTCGGTGCCGCCAGGTCATGCGGATCGGCGACGATCTGCGGATCTCGACCCCGGTTAGCGCGGCTTGCGCGTCGGCTCACCGGCCTTGATAGGTGCCCGAAGGCTGTCGCGAACACGAGGCTCGAGAAGCGGGAGCATCGCCTTGACCTTGCGGGACAAATTTTTTCGATCTGCGTGCGCAAGGTAGACGGGCTGCGGAGCCGTCGACCACTCCGGCAGCACATGGACCAATCGGCCCGCTGAGACATCATCGCGCACGACCGTCGCGGGCATGAGGGCAACGCCTTCGGCGATCGAAGCGAGATGTTTGATTGCGCTGAGAGAGTTGGAGGAGACGCGGGCCTGGATCTCTATCTTGGCCTTTTGGCCGTCCACGGACATCAAGTCCCAAATGGCCGCGCCGGTGGCATCCTTCTCGGTCGAGACCGACAGGCAGTTGTGATGGGCCAGATCGCGCGGATGACGGATCTTAGGGGACCTGCCGATGTAGTCCGGGCTCGCAATCAAGATGAACCCGCTGGTCCCGAGGCTTATAGTCGATAGGCTTGATGGCTTTGCCTGTCCCACCCGGATGGCGATATCAAAACCCTCGCCGATCAGGTCGACCACTCTCTCGGTCAGAAGAAATTGCATTCTGACCTGCGGGAATTTTTGAAGATAGTCCGTCACTGCGGCGGACATGGACGACAGATCAAATTCGACCGGCGCTGTTATTCTCAGAACGCCGGTTGGCTGGCTTTGCGATGATGACGCTTCTTCTCCCGCCTCCATCAAGGCGGCTACGGCGAGCTCGGCTTTCTGCAAAAATCTCGATCCCGCATCCGTGAGGTGAAGCTTCCGGGTCGTGCGCACGAGCAGGCGCACGCCGAGGGTCTTTTCGAGATCCGAAATTCTGTCGCTCACCGACGAGTTGGGCAGGCGCAGCGCCCGGGCCGCTTTTGTGAAGCTCCCGAGCTGTGCGACTCGAACAAAAATCAACGCGCCGTTCAGGTCCATCGATTATCCGCCTATGCGCAAAGTCTATTCGGAATATGCGCCCTAATCAAACAATCGCGCGCCCCTATCTCTTGTCGGAAAGCCGATGAGCAACTCATGGCTCTGATAGAGTTGGAAGACATGCAAAACGAACAAAGCCGGACGGAACAGGACCGCATTAAACAGGTCATCGAAAACTATATTGAAGCAATGCGGCGCTCGCAGGCCGATGTGTTGGCGTCTCTATTCACAGATGATGGGATTTTGATGGCTGTGGATGCGCCGACGGTCCGCGGCACTGAAAAGATCAACGCCTTCTTCGCTCATGGCTTCGGCGCGATAAATATCGACGCGAAAATAGCTTTCGACGAAATTACCGTGAGCGGCGACTATGCGTTCGTTCTGACGCACTCTGAAGTACAGGTTACGATAAAGCAGGTGAACGCTGTCAGCAACGAGAAGAATCGCGAACTGTTTGTGCTCAAAAATGGCGACGGCGCGTGGAAGATTGCGCGATACATGTTCAACAAGGTGCCTGCGTGAAGTAGGAGCGGGTGGGACGCGGGCCACTATCCGCGTCCCACCCGATCCGGGCAGCTTGAATGGCGGCTATATGCAAAGCCGAGAACGGCCGTTTTCGCCCCATAGCGGACGCTCCGCTGGTGTCACGACAACGCTGAAAGCAGTCGTTTGGCGGCGACGGGGCGATAGAATTCCAGAAATCTTTGCGTATTCCAGTAGCAACTGGATCCTTCAATGGCGGTAGCATGCCAAATTTCTCGACTCTTGTGCCCCGTGTATAGCGCGGTGTGAAGCGAAATAACGTAGTCATCACTTGAGCTAAAGGTAGCTCGTCCGCAGTTAACCTCCATACCGTGGCCGTCCTTCAAACGTTCAGCAAAGATAACGTCACCGTTGTTCAAACGCTCGAAATCGAACTGCTGATCTGCATCGATAACGAAGATGCCTGTTTGGTTGTATATCTCAGGGCACAACACACGATCCGGCTCAAGAAATTCTCCCCTCATTGAGAAAAGATACAGTTGAACCGCTCGGCGGCAGTTGCCCTCGTCCCATTCGCCTGCAAGCTCGTCGGCAGAACCAAGTGGGCCCGCATCAAACCGATAGTCAAACTCCTTCATCATCGACTCCCGACCTCCATTACGCTCAGATCGTGATCGGAGGTTTCAGGCGAAGCAATCCCTGTCGAAGCGCTTGCAGTCGATAAGAGGACGTCCGGTCCTCAGCCACCGGCATCTGAAAGCTGCCAGTCCGCAACCTGCCCAAAGCGCCCCTCACCCCGGCAACCGATACTCCCGGAACATCTCCCTGAGCGCCGTCTTCTGGATCTTGCCGGTCGCGGTGTGCGGGATCGCCTCGACCAGCACGACGTCGTCCGGTAGCCACCATTTCGCGACCTTGCCGGTCATGAAGGCGAGCATCTCCTCGCGGCTGGGCGACCGCCCGGGCTTGGGCACGATCACCAGGAGCGGCCGCTCGTCCCATTTCGGATGGGCGACGCCGATCACCGCCGCTTCGGCGACATCGGGATGGCCGATGGCGAGGTTTTCCAGCTCGATCGACGAGATCCACTCGCCGCCGGACTTGATCACGTCTTTGGAGCGGTCGGTGACCTGCATGTAGCCATGCGGATCGATGGTCGCGACGTCGCCGGTGTCGAAGAAGCCGTGCTCGTCGAGGATCGGCTGGTCGTGGCGGTAATAGGCGCCGGCGACGGCCGGCCCGCGTACCTTCAGGCGCCCGAAGGTCTTGCCGTCCCAGGGCAGATCCTTGCCGTCATCGTCGGTCAGGCGGAACTCGACGGTGAACTGCGGATGGCCCTGCTTGACCTTGAGATCGTAGAGCGCCTCGCCCGTGAGATCGGCATAGATCGGCTTGATCGAGCAGAACGAGCCGATCGGGCTCATCTCGGTCATGCCCCAGGCATGGTCGACGGTGACGCCGTATTTTGTCTCGAACGCCTCGGTCATCGCCCGCGGGCAGGCCGAGCCGCCGATCACCACCCGCTTCAACGTGTCGAGCTTGCCGCCCGATGCCTCGAGATGCTGGAGCAAACCGAGCCAGACCGTCGGCACCGCCGCGGTCAGTGTCACGCCTTCGCCGTTGAGCAATTCGAGCAATGATGCGCCGTCGAGCTTGGCGCCGGGCATGACCAGCTTCGCCCCGGTCATCGGCGCCGAGAAGGCCAGCGACCAGCTATTGGCGTGGAAGAGCGGCACCACCGGCATCACCACGGTGCGCGCCGACAGGCCCATATAGTCGGGCTGAGCGCAGGCCATGGCGTGCAGCACGTTGGAGCGGTGCGAATAGAGCACGCCCTTGGGACCGCCGGTCGTGCCCGAGGTGTAGCACAGCCCGGCTGCGGTGTTCTCGTCGAGTTCGGCCCAGGCGAAATCGGCGTCGGCATCGGCGAGCCAGTCCTCATAGGCGACCGCGTTCCTGAGCGAGGTCTCCGGCATATGCGCGGCGTCGGTCAGGATCACATAGCGCTCGACCGTCGCCAGCTTGTCCTGCAGCCCCTCGACCAGGGACACGAAGCTCAGATCGAGGAACAGCAGCCGGTCCTCGGCATGACCGATCAGCTGGGCGATCTGCTCGGGGAAGAGCCGCGGATTGACGGTGTGGGTAATCGCGCCGATGCCGCTGATGCCATACCAGAGCGCCAAATGCCGGTCGGTATTCCAGGCCAGGGTCGCGACGCGGTCGCCGAGGCGGATGCCCTCGCGCGTCAGCCGCTTGGCGATCGTCAGCGCCGTCTGCCGCATCTCGGCATAGGTGGTGCGGCGGATCGGCCCTTCGACGCTGCGGGAGACGACCTCGCGGGTGCCGTGCTGGATCGCCGCGTGGTCGATGATCCGGTGGATCAGCAGCGGCCAATTCTGCATCAGCCCGAACATGCGTTTCTCCCTGTCGTCTTGCGTCGGTTTTTGGCAGCATAGCGAGCGGGCGACGCGAGGGGGAAGTCCGCTAGATTCCCTTCCCCCCGCTTGCGGTGGGGAAGGGTTGGGGATGGGGGGCCGCAAAGCAGGGCATGGTCTTTCGCCCAGCTTACCGCCCATCGGCACTGCCCCCCACCCTAGCCCTCCCCACCCGCAAGCGGGGGGAGGGAAAAGCGAAAGCCCTCGCGTCCGCTCGGGAGATGAGTTAGTTTATAACTAAACGATCTAGGGATGAACGCCTTGTCAGTGCCGCGCCCAGCCCCCGCCCCGGAGCCCATCGAGCCGGACCGTGTCTGGTTCCGCTTCATGCGCCTGCATCAGCGCATGCTCGGCCAGATGACGGCGCGCATCCGCGAGCTCGGCCTCTCCATCCCGCAATTCGACCTGCTCTCGACGCTGACCGAGCGCGAGGGCATCAGCCAGAGCGAGCTTGCCGAGCGGCTCTACGTCACCAAGGGCAATGTCTCGGGCCTGGTCGACCGGCTGGTCCAGGCCGGACTGGTCGAGCGCCGCGCCATCGTCGGCGACCGGCGCTCCTACGCCATGCATCTGACGCCCGAAGGCCGCCGCCTCGCCGAAGCGGGCATGGCGACGCAGCGCGACTATGTCGCGCAGACGCTTGGAAAACTCCCCCTGGAAGATCTCGCCGAGCTCGACCGGCTGGTCCTGTCCTGGCGCGAGCGCGCCCGCGCCCTCGATACGGACCAGGGCTGATGTTCACAGGCTTGGCCTATGCCGGCGGCGGCAACCGCTGCTATTGGCAAGGCGGCTTCTACGAGACGGTGGCGCCCCGCATCGGCCTTGCGCCGCGCCGCATCGTCGGCGCCAGCGCCGGGGCCGGCGCGATGCTCTACAACGCGCTCGGCCTCGGCCCGACGGTGCGCGCCATGCTGCGCGACGCCTGCGCCGGCCGCACCTCCGAGGTCGACTGGGCCGCGTTCCGCCGCGGCGGCAGGCTGTTCCCGGTCGCCGAGATGTATCGCGAGATGCTGACAGCGCTGTTCACGCCGGAGCGGCTGGCAGCTCTGAAGACCCGAGCCGATTTCCTGATCGCGATCTCGCGACCGCCGCGCTTCTGGCCGCTGCCTGTCATTACCGCGCTCGGCATTGGCGCCTACCAGCTCGAAAAGCGCCTGCGTCGCCCCGTGCACCCGACTGCCGGGCGCAGGCTCGGCTTCCGGCCCGACCTGATCCGCATCGCCGACTGCGCCGATCCGGAGGAGTTGGTCGCAGCATTGATGGCGAGCGCCGCCGTGCCGCCCTTCATGCCGGCCGGCCATATCGGCGCCCGCGCCGCGCTCGATGGCGGCCTCGTCGACAGCGCCCCGGCCTGGGCGCTCGCCGAGCTGGAAGCCGCCGGCGAGCAGACGCTGGTGGTGCTGACACGCCCCTTCGCCGAGGTGCCGCAGGTCGAAAACCGCACCTATGTCCGGCCCTCGCAAGTGATCCCGGTCAGCCAGTTCACCATCCGCAACTGGGACGGCATCCGCTTCGCCTACGAGCTCGGCGTCAGGGACGGTGAGGATTTCTTGCGAGTGGTGGATCGGAAGCGTCTGGCGAGCTGAGCGGATCAGGATTCGATAGGCACTGCCGGCGAACAAGGGCGCGGGGAACCCTTCTCCCGTGTGGGAGAAGGGCAGGGATGAGGGCCTGCCCCATCCGCAGAAGGCGGAACGGCATCCACATCGCCCCAGTAATCAGCGGCGGTCCCTCACCCCTACCCCTCTCCCATTCGGGAGAGGGGTTCCCGCGCTTTACTGTTCTCCGGTGAGACCCTGGTCTACGACTTGCTCCTCCTCCCGCCGGATTCCCCGATGGCCTCGATCGATCTCACCGCCTCAGCCACCAGCCTGCGCGCCAACCTGCTGGCGCGCCGTTTCAGCGCCGGGGAGCTGCTCGAAGCCACCTTCGCCCGCATCGACGCGCTGAACCCTTCCCTCAATGCCATCGTCGCACAGGACCGAGAGGCGGCGCGGGCGTTTGCCGCGGAGTCGGACCGGCGCATCGCAGCGGGCGAAGCCCGGCCGCTCGAAGGTCTGCCGATCACGATCAAGGACGCTTTCGACGTCGCCGGTCTGCCCTCCTCCGGCGGCCTGCCGGCCTATAAGGAGCGCGTCCCGGCGGAAGATGCTGCCGCCGTCGCCCGCCTGCGCGCGGCCGGCGCGGTCATCCTCGGCAAGACCATGGTTCCGGTCTTCTCCGGCGACTTCCAGAGCTACAACCCCGCCCATGGCGTCACCAACAATCCCTGGAACCCCGACTACTCGCCCGGCGGCTCCTCGGGCGGCGCGGCGGTCGCGGTTGCGACCGGGATGAGCGCCTTCGAGCTCGGCTCCGATCTCGGCTCGTCGATCCGCTGGCCGGCGCAGGCCTGCGGCGTCTTCGGGCTGAAGACCAGCTGGGGGCTGGTCTCGACCTGGGGGCTGATCCCACCGCCGCCGGAGCGGCGCACCTTGCGCAATGCCGATCTCGTCGTCGCCGGCCCGATCGCCCGCGCCACCGAAGACCTCGATCTGATCCTGCCGGTGCTGACCGGCCCGCGCGATCCGAATGTCGCCGGCGCCGCCCTAGCCGCCCCGCGTAAGACGGAGGCGAGGGGCTTGCGCGTCGCAATCTGGGCGCAGGAACCGTTCGCGCCGGTCACCGGCGAGGTCTCGGAGGCCGTGCGCGAAGCCGGACGTCGCCTTGCCGAAGCGGGCGCACTCGTCGACGAGACCGCGCGCCCGGGCTTCCGTTTCACCGAGGCCTATGAGGTCTATGCGCTGCTGAATCACGCCGTCGTCGCCTACGGCCTGCCGCCAAAGGTGCGCGCCCGCATCCAGGCGCAAGCGGCGAAGTTCGCGCCCGGCGACCTCTCGCACCAGGCGCTGCAGGCCCGCGGCGCCCGGATGACGCCCGGCCTCTATCAGCAGATCCACCAACGCCGCCTCGCGCTGAAACGGCAATGGGCCCGCTTCTTCCAGAACTACGACGTGCTGCTCTGCCCGCCGGCGCCGGTCGCGGCGCAAAAGCACGATCATCTGCCCGATTTCCATGCCCGCCGGCTCGACATCGACGGCGTGGAGCGCCCCTATCTCGACTTCCTGTGCTGGGCGAGCCTCGCCACTGGCGCCGACCTGCCGGCGCTCTCGGCGCCGGTCGGACTATCGCAGGCGGGATTGCCGACAGGCGTCCAGATCATTGCGCCCTTCGGTGAAGACCGCACCGCGATCGCTGTCGGGGCGATGCTGGAGAGGGCGGGCGGCAGATTCAGGATACCAGCGAGCCTGGGAACTCACTTGGCTAGCAAGCCCCGATAATAAAATGCAACGTTCTCCGCCGCTCCAAGCTTGATCCGGTTCAAGGCGCGTCCGATTGGCCAGAAAACTGTTCCGGATTTTGCCTTCACGGCAGGGAAGCTGCCGCCATTGAGTGTCATCACGCCCCATTCGGCGCCGTGATGGCGGCGATACACCTCGCCGACATAGCTGCCATAGGCCTTGGCGATCGTAGAAATTTCATCCTCCGACGGGCGAGGATTGGAGTTCGCGTACGCCGCATTCATTTGAGCGAGGATCTTCTCGACGTCGTTGATGCTTCGCTCGGACCAATCCAGGCCGACCCCGAAATGAGCTTTGGCATGATCGACTGCGTCGAGCGAATAGGCCTCGGTCATGGCTCGGACTTTCGAATCTACAGAAAAGGCCTGCTCGGCAGCATTTTGAGCCATCGCCATTCCTGCAAAGAAAAGGGCCGCCAGGACGAGCGTCGAAACGAAGCGGGCGTTCATTGCTCTCGATTCCGATCACCGGACGGTACGACTCAGACTAATAGCACCTCAACTTTCGCGTGCAATCCGCACCACTTCGCTCCGACCACCCTTCACAAACACCCCGCCAGCGACGGCCGGCGATTGCCATCCCGCCCCACCGTCTCCGGCGTGGCGAGCATGGCGTTCAGCACCGCCTCCTGCGTCGCCTCGGCTGCGGCCCGGAAGGCTAAGTCGATCCGGTTCTCGTTGAGCACGGTGAGCGGGACGAGATCGGGCTCGTCGTGATGGGCGATCCGGTTCGCGGTCGAAAAGGCGATGGCGATGTCGCCGCTGCCATTGCCCCAGAAGGCGCCGAGCCGCGCCAGGCCCGCGCCGCAGCGCCGGGCGATGCGCGTCAGCTGCCGGCTTTCCAGCGGCAGGTCGGTCGCCAGCACGATGATGATCGAGCCGCGCTCCGGCGGCTGGGACGGGCTCGCGGCCGGCGGCTCCGGGCGACGCCCATCCGGCAGGACGAGGTCGCCGGCATTGCCGAAATTCGCCTGCACCAGCACGCCGAGGGTGAAGCTGCGGCCGTCGAGCTCGATCAGGCGCGAGGCCGTGCCGATGCCGCCCTTGAAGCCGAAGGCGCTCATGCCGGTACCGGCGCCGACCGCGCCCTCCTCGACCGGCCCGCCACTGGCGGTATCTAGCGCCGCCTCCGCATCGGCGACCGTCAGGCGCCGGGCGCGGATGTCGGAGAGGAAGCCGTCATTGCATTCGAGCACGAGCGAATTCACCGTGCCGGTGCTGCGGCCGATCTCCGGGTTGTTGGCGAGCGCCCGCCCGACCAGCGCCTCGATGCCGGTCGCGACCGAGAAGGTGTTGCCGAGCAGCAGCGGCGTCTCGATCTGGCCGAGCTCGGCGAGTTGCATCAGCCCGGCGCTCTTGCCGAAGCCGTTGATCACCTCGACGCCGGCCCGAACCTTCTCGCGGAAGAGGTCACCTTGATGCGGCAGTACCGCCGTGAACCCGGTCAGGACATCGCCCTCGCGCACGGTGCGATGGCCCACGGTGACACCGGCCACGTCGGTGATCGCGTTGAGCGGACCCGACGGTAGCGAACCGCAGATCAGGCCGTAGTCGCGCGCCCGCTTGCTCAAGGCAGTCTCCAATTCCGATCAGATCGCCGCGTTGAACACGGCCTCGATGTGATGGCCATCGGGATCGACGACGAAGGCCGCGTAATAATGCGGGCCGTAATGCGCCCGCAGGCCCGGCGCGCCATTGTCACGCCCGCCATGCTGGAGCGCGGCGCGGTGGAACAGGTCGACAGCCTGCCGGTCGGGCGCCGCGAAGGCGACATGGAACCCAGGTCCCGGCGGTCGCTGCCCGTCCGGCCGATGCTTCAGCGCCAATGCATCGCCGCCGCCCGGGATGCCGTAACCGACGGCCTGATTGGTCTCGCCGGGTCTGAGGTCGCTCCAGACGCGGACGTAGCCGAGCGGCGCGAGCACCGCATCGTAAAACACGACGGCGCGCTCGATATCGGCGATCCCAAGCGAGAGATGGTGAAGCATCGGCCGGTCCGCCTCGCTCACGCCGCCGCCTTGACCTTGGCCACCGTCATGCGCGACCGGCCGCCGGCCAACTCCTCCTTCAGCACCAGGCGCTCGTCCGCTGCGACCACCCCGAGCGGCACGTCACGGTCCGGCAAGACGGCGGTCGCCGACTTGTTGAGGAAGACGACGACCGGGCGGTTGCCGGCCGCAGCCCACCGGCGCAATTGCGTCAGATAGGGCTCCTTGCGCCAGGCCTGCGGCGCGCCGGGATCGAGCTGCACCAACAGCCAGCTCGTCGCCGGATCCATGGTCAGCACGAAGCGGGCTTTGTCGGGCTTCCACTCTGGACCGAGGAAACCCTGCGTCATCCACAGGCAGAAGAAATCGCGGCACTGCTGCGGCCGGGTCGGGTAGATGTTGCAGCAACGCCCCGGCTGGCAATGCTGGCACCAGCTCCCGGCGACGCTGCCGACATCGGGATTGTCGTAGACCTTGCAGCACAGCGTGCAGCTGCCGCAGTCGCGGCCGGGCGCCGGCTGGTTCGCCATGCGGGCGGGATCGATCATGCAGCTCCCCACGAAAAGGCGCGGCACCATGCGCATCGGACGCGCGGCTGGCAAGCCGTGATTGGAATCGTTCCAGGCGCAATATGCTTCATCGACCCTCATCCTGAGGAGCCGCGAAGCGGCGTCTCGAAGGATGGTTCAGAAGGCTCGGGAACCAGCTGGAGCATCCTTCGAGACGCGATCCTGCGGATCGCTCCTCAGGATGAGGGCTGTGGTTTGACGCCGCCTCAAGATTCCGACGAACCCTGCCCGTCCCGCGCCAGACTCTGCCCCGATCTGCAGGAAAATCGCTCAGCGCTTGCGCGGATCGCGGTCTATGCTCGCATAAACAACGCGTAAAAGCTGGAGCCGGGACATGCTGACCAACCTCGCCGTCCGTGACATCGAGACGCTCGTCCACCCCTATACAAACCTGGCGACGCATCGCGAGGTCGGCCCGCTGATCCTGGAGCGCGGCAAGGGCGTGTTCGTCTACGACGTTTCCGGCAAGGACTATATCGAGGGCATGGCCGGGCTCTGGTGCACCTCGCTCGGCTATTCCAACCAGGAGCTGGCCGAGGTCGCCTATGAGCAGCTGAAGAAGCTGCCTTTCACCCATCTCTTCTCCGGCCGCAGCCACGATCCGGCGATCGAATTGGCCGAGAAGCTGAAGGAGATCGCCCCCGTGCCGATCTCCAAGGTGTTCTATGGCGCCTCCGGCTCGGACGCCAACGACACCCAGGTCAAGCTGGTCTGGTACATGAACAATGCGCTCGGCCGTCCCAAGAAGAAGAAGATCATCTCGCGGCTGAAGGCCTATCACGGCGTCACCGTCGCCTCGGCCTCGCTGACCGGCCTACCGGCCAACCACACCGATTTCGACCTGCCGATCCCGAACGTCCTGCACACCTCCTGCCCGCACCATTATCGCTTCGCGCAACCCGGCGAGAGCGAGCTCGACTTCTCCGCCAGGCTGGCCGCCGAGCTCGACGAGATGATCCAGCGCGAGGGGCCGGACACGGTCGCGGCCTTCATCGCCGAGCCGGTGATGGGCGCCGGCGGTGCGGTGACCCCGCCGGAGGGCTATTTCGAGGCGATCAACGCCGTCCTCGCCAAATACGACGTCCTGTTCATCGCCGACGAGGTCATCACCGGCTTCGGCCGCACCGGCGAGATGTTCGGCACCACGACCTACAAGATGAAGGCCGACACGCTGTCCTGCGCCAAGGCGCTGACCTCGGCCTATTTCCCGCTCAGCGCCGTGCTGATCAACGAACCGGTCTACGAAGTCCTCGTCGACCAGAGCAAGAAGATCGGTACCTTCGGCCACGGCAACACCTATGCCGGCCACCCCGTGGGCTGCGCGGTCGCGGTCAAGACGCTGGAGATCTACCAGCGCGACAGGATCATCGAGCATGTCCGCAAGGTCGAGCCGAAGTTCCTGCAGCGCCTGACCAGGCTCGCCGAGCACCCGCTGATCGGCGAAGCCCGCGGCGTCGGCCTGATCGGCGGCATCGAGTTCGTCAAGGACAAGGCGAGCAAGGCGCAGTTCGAGGCCAAGAAGGGCGTCGCCCTGAAGTCGACCAGCTTCGCCCAGGAGGAAGGCCTGATCCTGCGCGCGCTCGGCGGCGATCGCGTCGCCTTCTGCCCGCCGCTGGTGATCACCGAGGCCGAGATCGACGAGATGTTCGACCGCTACGAGCGGGCGCTCGCCAGGACCCTCGACTGGGTCAAGGCGGAAGGCCTGCTCGCGGACTGAGGGAAAACAATTGAGCGCGGGATCCCCTCTCCCGCATCGAAGTCGGGTCTACCCGACTTCGATCACTCTGAGCGCTGATCTCGGGCAAGCCCGAGATCAGTTGAGAGGGGTAGGGGTGAGGGACCGCCGCTGATTGTCAGGGCGACGCGGAGCCGCTGCGACCTCTTACGGATAGGGCGGGCCCTCATCCCTGCCCTTCTCCCACACGGGAGAAGGGTTCCCCGTGCTCTTCATCATCGGTCGAGCCCCCTGCCCCTGCGAAACTGTGCCAAAGCTGACCAAAGCCTCGGTGTGACGATGAAAACGTCATGAGAATTCCTTGATGCCGCCGCCGGCCCGACCCGATCGGCAGCGACATTGCAGGTGCTGGCGGCCAGGAACCGCCGGCCCGATGAACTGGAAACCGAGGATCATGTCGACGCATAAGCCGCGCCACCCCGCGCACCGTTCCGCCAGCTTCCATGATGCCAGCGCACGTGAGGCCTATGCATCGCGCTTCCGCCCGATCGCGATTCCTGCCATCCTGGCGGGAACCCGCTGGGCCCCAGCCGCGTTGACCTCGCAGCACAGGGACGTTCCGGCGCTCCTGTGCAATGGTTTCGAAGATTGATACGACGACCTCCTACTGAGACCCTCCATGCTTGACCGGCGCAGAGTTCTTCAAACTCTCGCCGGTCTTTTTCTGTCCAGTGTCGGGCTCGGCAGCTATGCCTATGCTTGGGAGCCGACGTATCAGGGCGTGACCCGCTACAAGCTCAGGCCGGCCGGCTGGCCGGAGGGCAAGCGGCTGCGGCTCGCCGTTCTCAGCGATATCCATGTCGGCAGCGGGTATATGCCGGTCTCGCGTGTCGGCGAGATCGTCGATCAGACCAATCTGCTGAAACCGGACCTCATCCTCCTGCTCGGCGATTTCGTCGCCAGCCGCGACTGGCGTCCCGGCGATCCGCGGCCGGCGGAATGGGCGGCGGAGCTTGCCCGCTTGCAGGCGCCGAACGGCTGCTTTGCCGTGCTCGGCAATCACGATTGGTGGCATGACGAGCGCGCCCAGCGCGCACGCAACGGCCCGACGCTGGCTGGAGCGGCGCTGCAAGCGGTCGGCATTCCAGTACTGGAGAACGAGGCGCTCAAGCTCGACACCGTGGCCGGGCCGATCTGGCTTGCCGGCCTTGGCGATCAGTGGGCGTTCCCGCGCTGGCTGCAGCCTCCCGGAAGGCGTGGCCCGCATCGCGGCATCGACGATCTCGCAAGCACGCTCGCCATGGTCACGGATGACGCGCCGCTGATCCTGATGGCCCACGAGCCGGATATCTTTGCTCGCGCTCCAGCGCGCATCGCCCTGACGCTATCGGGACACACCCATGGCGGCCAGGTCAGGCTGTTCGGCTGGTCGCCGGTGGTGCCGTCCCGCTACGGCAACCGCTACGCCTACGGCCATATCGTCGAGGAAGGTCGCAACCTGATCGTCACAGCCGGGCTCGGCGTCAGCAGCAAGATGCCGATCCGGCTGGGCGCGCCGCCGGAAATCGTCCTGATCGAACTGGGCTGAGGGCCTCTCCCGTCATTGCGAGGAGCAAAGCGACGAAGCAATCCAGGGAGGCGTAGAGTGCTGCCGCCCCTGGATTGCTTCGCTTCGCTCGCAATGACGATGAAGCGGGCGCGTCGCGCTAGCGGACGATGACCTTCCCGCCGACCGCGGCGCGGTTGTAGAGGTCGATCGCGTCGATATTGCGCATCCGGATGCAGCCGGACGAGGCCGAGCGGCCGATCGTCTCCGGCTCGTTGGTGCCGTGGATGCGGTAGAGCGTGTCCTTGCCGTTCTGGTAGAGATAGAGGGCGCGAGCGCCGAGCGGGTTCTCCGGCCCGCCCTCCATGCCGCCGGCGCGCGGCGCCAGATGCGGCCAGCGCGCGATCATCTCGGCGGGCGGCGTCCAGCGCGGCCACTCGGCCTTGCGCTGCATCACCGCCGTGCCAGTCCAGCCGAAGGCCTCGTCGCCGGTCGCGACGCCATAGCGGATCGCCTTCTTGCCCGGCAGGACGAAGTAGAGGAACTTCTCGGTGGTATCGACGATGATCGTGCCAGGCTCTTCGCCGGTCGGATCATTGATCTCGTAAGGCAGATGCGTGATCTGCGTCTCGAAATTCGGCACCAATGCCATGTATTCGGCGTCACGCGCCGACAGTGACGGCGCATGGACCGTCTTGTACTGGCAGGCGCCGAGAAGCACCGACAGGCCGAGCACCGCAACGAAAGTCTGCTTCATGGTTTCCACCGCCGATGCCGAAACGACGCTCGTTATGATGAATGCTTCGTTAAAAAACGGTGACCCGACAAGGCACGGCCCGGATCGAACGCAGACCGGTCTTACGGCTCAAATGAATCGGAGGCAATGAAGTTCCAGCCTTGCTCTGGCGTCTTGCTGCATTGCAGTGACAATATGGTCACGCTTGGGGCCTAGAGCCCGTTCCGATCCGCCTACCGACTTCGGAGACTTTGGTGTGACCACGCTTCTGATCAGCCACCCCTCCAGTCTTCGCCACGCCACGCCGCCCGGCCATCCCGAGCGCGCCGATCGGATTCGCGCCGTCGAACAGGTTCTGGAAGAGGAACGATTCGCGCTTCTGCAGCGTGCCGAGGCACCGGAGGGCACGCTCGCGCAGGTCTTGCTCTGCCACCCCGCCGCCTATGCCGATGCGATCATTGCGGCCGCTCCGCAGGACGGGCTGGTGCAGATCGACGCCGACACGATCATGTCGCCGGGCACGCTTCCTGCGGTCCTGCACGGCGTCGGCGCCGCCGTGCATGCCGTCGACGAGGTGATGACCGGACGCGCGACCAACGCCTTCAGCGCCATGCGCCCGCCCGGCCACCATGCCGAAAGCGACAGGGCGATGGGCTTCTGCTTCTTCAACAACGCCGCCATCGCCGCGCGCCATGCGCAGCGGGCCCATGGCGCCGAGCGCGTCGCCATCGTCGACTGGGACGTCCATCACGGCAACGGCACGCAGGAGATATTCTGGGACGACGCCAGCGTGCTCTATGCCTCGACCCATGAGATGCCGCTCTATCCCGGCACCGGCGCCCCCTCCGAACGCGGCCAGCACGGCACCATCGTCAACGCGCCGCTCAGGTCCGGCGATGGGACCGATGCCTTCCGCGATGCCTTCGAGAGCGCGATCCTGCCGCGGCTCGAGGCCTTCCAGCCCGATCTCGTCATCATCTCGGCTGGTTTCGACGCGCATTGGCGCGACCCGCTCGCCAACCTCAATCTGAAGGAAGCGGACTTCACCTGGGCGACGCAGAAGCTGATGGAGCTCGCCGACCGCCATGCCGGCGGCCGCCTCGTCTCGATCCTGGAGGGCGGCTACGATCTCGAGGGCCTGTCGAAATCGGCCGCGGCTCATGTCACCGCATTGATGCGGGGCTGAACCCGATCTTCCGGCTCGCAAGGAACTGCGCCGTCTTTCCGGGGCTTCGCGCAGCGAAGAGCCCGGAACCCAGAACCGATGCGGCCTTCAGAGAAGCGGGGACATCGCCGCCCTACGATAAAGGACATCGGCTCTGGGTTCCGGGCTCGGGCCTGCGGCCCGCCCCGGAAAGACGGTGGTGCTTTTGCTGCCGATTCGTGCGGCGCTCACTCCAGTGGCGCGGTCTCGGCGATCTCGATGCCGAAGCCGGAAAGACCGACGAAGGCGCGGGTCGAGGATGCCAGGTTGATGATCGAGGCGACGCCGAGGTCGCGCAGGATCTGGGCGCCGAGGCCGACCTCGCGCCATTGCTGTGAGCGCAGCGCGTCCGAGCCCTCCTCGCCCTCGACGCTCTTGATCGGCACCCCGGCCGAACCGTCGCGCAGATAGACCAGCACGCCCTTGCCCTCCTGCTGAAAGCGGCGCAGCGCGCACTGGATCGAGGACGCGCCGCCGAGCACGTCGGCCACGACATTGGCGCGATGCAGCCGGGCCGGCACCTTCTCGCCATCGCCGAGCTTGCCCATGACGAAGGCGAAATGCTGGGTGTCGTCGAAGGGCGTGATGTAGACATGGCCGGTCATCTCGCCGAACGCGGTCTTGACCGGGAAGGAGTGGACCCGCTCGACCAGCTTCTCGCGCGCCTGGCGATAGGCGATCAGGTCGGCGACGGTGATCTGCTTGAGCCCGTGCTTCTGGGCGAAGGCGGTGATCTGCGCGCCCTTCATCACCGTGCCGTCGTCATTGGCGAGTTCGCAGATCACGCCGACCGGCGGCAGGCTGGCGAGCTTGCAGAGGTCGACGGCGGCCTCGGTATGGCCGGAGCGCATCAGCACGCCGCCATCCTTGGCGATCAGCGGGAAGACATGGCCCGGCCGCACGAAGTCGGCGGCGCCCATATTGCCGTTGGCGAGCGCCCGCACCGTGTTGGTGCGCTGCTCGGCCGAGATGCCGGTGGTCAGTCCATGCTTGACGTCGACGGTGATGGTGAAGGCGGTGCCGAGCGGGGCATCATTCGACGAGACCATCGGGTCGAGCCGCAGGCGGCGGGCCTCGCCCGCGGTCAACGGCGCGCAGACGATACCGCAGGTATTGCGGATGATGAAGGCCATCTTCTCCACCGTGCAGAGCGAGGCGGCGACGATGAGATCGCCCTCGTTCTCGCGGTCGTCGTCATCGGTGACGATGACGATCTCGCCGCGCGCGAAGGCTTCGACGGTCTCGGCGACATTGCTGGCGATCATGGCGGCCTCGCGTGGGCTCTGCAGGCCCAGAAAGTCGTTCGGGGTGACGGCGCCGCCGGTCGCGGCGGCGATGCGCTCGGCGCTCTCGCGTGAAATCCAGGCGGACGGATCGTTGCAGAGCGCGGTGACGCTCGCCGGCGACAGGTCGACCTGCCGCGCAAAGGCGCTGCGGCCGGTCTTGGTTTGCTGGAGCCAAGCGTCGAGCTTCATGAGGCGAAGCTAATACGCCCTCGCTTCATTCGCAATGAAGGTGATAAAATTTTTCAGTGATACTAAAATCAAACGCTCGAGACCCTACCCGTCATGGTCGGGCTCGTCCCGACCATCCACGTCTTCTTTCACCAAGTACGGTGGTCAAGACGTGGATGCTCGCCACAAGGGCGAGCATGACGGTGGAGTATCCAGACACCCCTTACTGCCCGAACGGCCAACGCGGCTCGACGACGCCGACCTGGGCGCGATGGCGCAGATACTGGTCGGCCAGCACGCAGGCGACCATCGCTTCGCCGACCGGCACGGCCCGGATGCCGACACAGGGGTCGTGCCGGCCCTTGGTGAACATCTCGGCCTCGCCGCCGGTGCGGGTCACCGTGGCGCGTGGCGAGAGGATCGACGAGGTCGGCTTCACGGCGAAGCGCGCGACGATCGGCTGGCCGGTCGAGATGCCGCCGAGGATGCCGCCGGCATGGTTGGAGAGGAAGAGCGGCTTGCCGTCATTGCCGGCGCGCATCTCGTCAGCGTTCTCCTCGCCGGAGAGCTCGGCGGCGGCGAAGCCCTCGCCGATCTCGACCCCCTTGACCGCGTTGATGCTCATCAGCGCCGCGGCGATCTCGGCGTCGAGCTTGCCGTAGATCGGCGCGCCCAGGCCCGCCGGCACGCCCTCGGCGACGATCTCCAGCACCGCACCGATCGAGGAGCCGGATTTGCGGATGCCGTCGAGATAATCGGCGAAGCGCTCGGCCGCCTTTGCATCTGGGCAGAAGAACGGGTTGCGGCCGATCTCCTCCCAGTCCCAGTTGCCGCGATCGACCTTGTGCGGCCCCATCTGGACCAGGGCGCCACGCACCACCATCCCCGGCACGACCTTGCGGGCGATCGCGCCGGCCGCGACCCGCATCGCCGTCTCGCGAGCCGAGGAGCGGCCGCCGCCGCGATAATCGCGGATTCCGTATTTCACGTCATAGGTGAAATCGGCATGGCCCGGCCGGTACTTGTCCTTGATCTCGGAATAATCCTTTGAGCGCTGGTCGACATTGTCGATCATCAGCCCGATCGAGGTGCCGGTGGTGACCAGCTCGCCGCTGGTCTCATCGGCAAAGACGCCGGAGACGATGCGGACTGCGTCCGGCTCCTGGCGCTGCGTCGTGTAGCGCGACTGGCCCGGCCGGCGCCGGTCGAGCTCGCGCTGGATCTCGGCCTCGCTCAGCGGGATCAGCGGCGGGCAGCCGTCGACGACGCAGCCGATCGCAGGCCCATGGCTCTCGCCGAAGGTGGTGACGCGGAAGAGGTGGCCGAAGGTGTTGTGCGACATGAGGACCCGGTAAGGCTAGAGCGCTCGCTTCTTATCCGGTTTCAGGCAGCGGTGGCAGCCCCTGAAACGGATCAAGCGCCGCGACGTCCAGAGGCGAGAAATGCCGCAGATTTCTGGTCAGCACGGTCAGGCCGTGTACATCCGCCGTTGCCGCAATGGCGATGTCTTCAAAACCGGGGCTATGCGCCCTTGCCTGATCGAGCAGGCGGCCAGCACGATGTGCGCAACGCAGATCGAATGGCAGCACCTTCGCTCCGTAGAAATGCTCGACCGCCTGCCACCACTCGGCCAGCGCGCGCGCCTTGGTGCCCGCGCCCTCTCGCTCGGCCTTTACGACCCCGGCCGCCACCTCCGCTGCCGTGATGACCGAGAGGAACAGATAAGGGCTCGCCCGATCGAGCCAGGCGGCGAGCTCTCCCGCAGCAGCTCGCTTCGAGGGGGCCAACGCCGAGATCACGTTGGTATCGAGGAGGAACATCAGAGATCGACGGGTCGGCTCGGCCCTCTGTGGCGCTCGGGAATATCTTCCGGCTCGCCCGGAAAGGCCGCCAGCAGGCGTCCGAAGCTCGGCGCGCGCGCCAGCCGCTCATAATCCTCGAACGACAGGATGACCGCATCCTTGCGGCCATGGCGCGTGATGATCGAGGGCGTTCCACCTACCGCCTGATCCACCACCGCGGAAAGCGTCGCCTTGGCGTCTTTGAGTTGGATCTCCCGCATCACCACCTCCGATATGACTACTATGGTCATATATTGCCGAAGTGGGCTGAGAGCAAGTCGATCCGCGTAATGGAACGGCTCGTCGCTCGCTCGACCTCAGTGCCCAGCCGCCGGCACCGCCGGCGCGCCTTCCCAGCGCGTGTTCGCCGGGATGTTCTCGCCCTTCATGATCACGGTGAGCAGGCCGATCTGGGCGTAGTCGCCAACATGGGTGTCGTAGAGCACCGTTGCGCCGGCGCCAACGCAGACGCCCTTGCCGAGATGGACGCGGCCGACCTTCATCACCCGGTCCTCGTAGAGATGGGTCTGCAGCGCCGAATGGGCGTTGACGGTGCAGAAATCGCCGACCTTGATGCAGTCGAACTCGGTGATATCGGTCGAATCCAGCCAGACGCCCTGGCCGTATTGCGCACCGAACAGGCGCAGGAACCAAGGCAGGAACGGCGTGCCGCGCAGATAGTCGAGCAGCACCTTGCCGCCGAGGCCCCAGTAGAGCACCGAGACCGCCTCGGTGCGCATCGCCCAGAACGACCACATCGGCTTCATCACCGGCTTGTAGACGCCCATCAGCAGCCATTTCATCAGCGCGCAGATCAGCGCCTGGACGACCGCGATGACGACGGCGCAGCCCATGAACGCAAGAGCCAGGCCGGTCCAGTCGCGGTCGAATATCTTCTGCTGCAGCACGAGATCGACGGCGATGGTGCCGAAGGTGATGAACAGCATCGCCGGGAAGGAGGTGTGCAGCGCCTCGAAGCCGGCGCGCGCCAGTTGCTTGCCGAGCGAGGGCTTGTAGGTCCAGTCGGCGCCGAGATCGACCTTCTGGCGCGTCGGCAGCTTGATCGGCGGCGAGCCGAACCAGGTGTCACCGGGCGACATCAGCTCGTTGGCCGGCGGCTTCGACTTGATGCCGATCAGCACCTTGTCGGGGATGACGGAGCCGGGCGGCACCACCGCGTCATTGCCGACGAAGACCTGCTCGCCGGTCGTGGTCATGGCGAGGCGCATATAGCCGCGGCGCATGTCCTCGTCGCCGAAGATCACCTCGTCGGCGATGAAATTGCCGGCGCCGATGCCGGTCAGGTCGTAGCGGCCCGACAGGTTGGTCGAGATCTCGGCGCCCTTGCCGATGCCGGCGCCCATCATCCGGTACCAGAAGCGCATGTAGATCGTCGCGAACAGCGAGGACAGCGTCTCCAGCGTCACCTCGGTCGCCAGTGCCACCGTCCATTTGCGGGCGTAGAAGCCGGAATGGATCGAGTATGAGCCGGAGGAGACGCGCGGCAGGATCGCCCAGCGCAGCGCGGCGATCAGGAAGACGGTGATGGAGATGAGGCCGATCGCCGTCGGCCAGGTCAGGATCGGCAGGTACCAGAGATAGCTGATGTCGGACCAGGTCGAGACCCAGTCATCGATCCTGTCGAACAGCCAAAAGGCCGGGAAGATCGGCAACAGGCTGATCGGCGGCAGGACGATCAGCATGACCACGTAGAACAGCGTCATCGCCGCCCGGCGCCGCCCGCTCGCCTCGGCTTGCGGCGGCAAGGCCTCGAGATCGACCATGCCGGTCTTGCGCGCCGGCGAGCCATCCCAGATCTCGGCCGCGCCGATCTGAGCCCCCGGCGCGATCGCGGTCAGGTCGCCGATCTCGGCATGGTCGCCGACTTGGCAGCCATGGCCGAACACCACCGAGGAGCCGGCATAGACATCCTTGCCGATGCTGATGCGGCCGATGATCAGGTTGGCGCCGATCGCCTCGGCATTGGCGAAGGTGGTCTTCGAGCCGAGTGTCGTGCCGTCGCCCAATTCGACGAGGTCGACGGCGCCGGCCTCGTAATCGGAAATGATGACGTCGCGCCCAATCTTCGCGCCGAGCAGGCGCCAATAGAAGCGCATCACCGGCGTGCCCTGCAGCCATTTGATGTGCACGAGCCCGGCGACGCGGGAGGCGAACCACCAGCGGAAATAGTAGACCCCCCAGAGCGGGTAGATTCCGGGCGTGGTGCGGCCGAGCACCAGCCATTTCAGGCCGATCGCGATGAAGCCGGTGATGATGGTGATCGCGACATAGATGCCGAGCAGCGCGAAGACCTGCGCCATCGCCGACAATTCCTCGCCGGAGAGCAGCATGTAGCTAACGAAGATGCCGAGCCACTGCGCCGTCGACAGGCTGATGATGATCGGCAGCGCCACAGCCTGCGCCAGCCCGCAGAGGAAGCGGCGCAGCAGCGGCGGCGGCGTGAAGGAGAGATCCTCCTCGGCCCGCACGCCGCGCGAAGCGAGCAGCTCCGCCATCGCCCGCAAGGTGCGCGCGCCATAGACATCCTGCAGGGTAATGCCGGCATAGGCCGGCGTCTCGCGCACGATCGAGATGAAGCGCGCCGCCAGCAGCGAATGGCCGCCGAGATCGACGAAGAAGTCCGCTTCCAGCGGCAGGGCCTGTGCCCCCAGAACGCGCTTGGCCGCGTCGAGCAAAGCGGCCTCGGTCTCGTTGCGCGGCGGCTCCTGCTCGCCGCTAGCGGCCGGCGCCGTCAGGGGCGCCGCCTTCAGCATCTTGCGGTCGATCTTGCCGGAGACCATGCGCGGCAACGAGCCGATCGGCTCGAAATGCGCTGGAATCATGTAGGGCGGCAGCTTCTCGCGCAGCGAGGCGCGCAGCACCGTTCCCTCGATCTGCACGCCGGGCTCGCCGACGAGGAAGGCGACGAGCCGCTCGATGCCGTCATCGGTCCGCAGCACCACCGCCGCCTGGCTGATGCCGGCCTCGTCCGAGAGCGCCGTCTCGATCTCGCCGAGCTCGACGCGGAAGCCGCGGATCTTGACCTGGTCGTCGATACGACCGTGGAAGACGATGTTGCCGTTCTCATCGAGGCTGACGGCATCGCCGGAACGGTAAAGGATCGGATCGCCGCCGCTGCCGCCGAACGGATTGGCGATGAACTTCTCGGCCGTCAGCTCCGGCCGCAGATGGTAGCCCTTGGCGACGCCCGGGCCGCCGATCAGCAATTCGCCCTGCTGGCCGACGCCGGTCAGCATCATCTCCTCGTCGACGATATAGGCGGTGTAGTTCGGGATCGGTCTGCCGATTGTCACCGTATCGCCCGGCTCGACCGGGGCGGCGGTCGCCACCACCGTCGCCTCGGTCGGCCCATAGGTGTTGAAGATGCGCCGGCCCGGCTTCGACCATTTCTGCACGATCGAGGGCGGCAGCGCCTCGCCGCCAAGCAGGATCAGCGTCAGCGAAGGCACGTCGGCTGGCAGGATGCCGAGCAGGGTCGGCACCGTGTCGATCACGGTGACGCCGGCCTCGGTCAGGACCGCAGGCAGCTTCTCGACGTCGCCCATCATCTGCGGCGTCGCGACGAACAGGGTCGCGCCGACGAGATAGGGCGTCCAGATCTCTTCCATCGACAGGTCGAAGGCGACCGAGGCGCCTTGGAAGACCACGTCCTCCGGACCCATGCCGTAGAGCGCGTTCCCGGAGCGCAGGAAATGACAGATGTTGCGCTGGCTGATGACGATCGCCTTGGGCGTGCCCGTCGAGCCCGAGGTGTAGATCAGGTAGGCGGGGTGGTCCTGGGTCAGCCCCGGCGCCCGCGCCGGCAGTGCCTGGCCGTCGTTCGCCTCGGCAAGCTGCTGCGGGCACCAGACCACGCGTTCCGTCGCCGCGGCACGCGCTTTCCAATCGGTCTGTGTCACCAGACCCTTGGCATCGGCATCGTTGAGGCAGATGGCGATGCGCTCGACCGGCGCTTCCGCATCGAAGGGCAGCCAGGCGGCGCCGGAGAGCGTGATCGCGATCTGCGCCACGAGCAGGTCGATGCCGCGCGGCATCCACAGACCGACCATGTCGCCCGGCCCGACGCCCGCGAGCGCAAGGCCGCGGGCCTGCGCCTGCGCCTCCACCCAGACCTGCGCATAACTCAGCCGGCGCTCGCCGGAGATCATCGCGATATGATCGGGGCGCGCCGACACGCTCGCCGCGAAGATCTCGGCAAGCACCTCGTCGCGCAGCAACTCCGGCCGCTTCTCGCCCGCCAGCATCGCGAGCGCGGTTGCGCCTGAATCGGCGGTGCCCGCCGATGTCGTGATGTCGTTCATCCTGCCCCGCCGCAGGTCCCGGCGTTGCGCCTGGACTGCACTTCACGCCGAACGCCCGCCTCCCCGCGACGACGCGTCCGTAAATCCCAGGCCGGACACCCGCAGCCGCGCGGAAGCTCGCCTGCCGACCGTACATGAGCAGACTTGGCTTAACCGCTGCTGAACGGCAAGCGTGAAGACGTGGGTGCGGTCAAGTGTCCGCCCGCCGCCTGCGCCCGACTGTCACATCCACGTCGCCTTGCCGCCCTCGACCACCAGGATCTTGCCCTGCCAGATCTCGACGCGTGCGGCATCGACCGTGCCGACCGCGCCGATCAGGGCCAGCACCGCCCGCGCGACGCCGCCATGGCTGACCATCACCGTATCGGGCGCCAGCCCTTCGAGGACCGGCCGGATGCGTTCGGCCAGCATGCGGTAGCTCTCGCCGCCCGGCGGCACGAAGCCCCATTTGTCGCGCTCGCGGGCCTGGGCGAGCTCGCGCTCGCTCTTGCGGATCTCGCGCCAGGTGAAGCCTTCCCAGTCGCCGAAGGTCAGCTCGCGCAGACGCTCGTCGATGCGGAACTCCTGCTGCGGCAGGTCGAGCTCGCGGCGCAGGATCGTCATGGTCTCGCGCGCCCGCTCCATCGGCGAAGAGAGATAGTCCACGGTGGCGTAATCGGGCGTCAGCGCCTTGAGCCGGCGCGCCGCCTCTTCGGCCTGCATGCGACCGAGCCCATTGAGCGGGATGTCCTTTCCGCCTTGCAATCGGCCCTCGCGATTCCAGTCGGTCTCGCCGTGGCGAACGAGGAAGAGGCGACCGGGAATCGTCAAGACAGTCATGCCCCGCCTCATGCACGCTGAGGCCCAGCGCGTCAAAGCGACGAAAGCGCCGCAGGGCTAGCCTCGCGGCCTCGTGAGCTTTGTGGTGGCCGCGCATCGAAGCCCTGTGTAAGAGGCAGGTTCTCGCATCGCTCGATCGCCGCATGAACGCCACGCTCATACTGCCGGACGGCCGCAGGCTTAGCCTCGGCGCCAGGCCCCTGCTGATGGGCGTGGTCAACGTCACCCCGGATTCCTTTTCCGATGGCGGCCTCTTCGCCGACCCTGCGGTTGCGGTCGCACACGGGCTGAAGCTGGCGCAGCAAGGCGCTGACATCGTCGATGTCGGTGGTGAATCAACCCGGCCCGACCACGTCCGCCTCGATGCGGACAGCGAGCTCGCCCGGGTCATGCCGGTGATCACGGGCATCGTCGCCCAAAGCGACATTCCGATCTCGATCGACACCTACAAGGCCGAAGTCGCCGAAGCGGCATTGAAGGCCGGCGCCTCGATCGTCAATGATGTCTGGGGCGCCCAGCGCGATCCCGCCATTGCCGGCGTCGCCGCCCGCCATGGTGCGCCGATCATCCTGATGCACAACCGCGAGGAGGTCGATCCCGGCCTCGACATCCTCGCCGACGTCATGCGCTTCCTCGAACGCTCGATCGCGATCGCCACCGAGGCCGGCGTGCCGCGCAGCCAGATCGTCGTCGATCCTGGCATCGGCCGCTTCGGCAAGACCGCCGAGCAATCGCTGCTGCTGATGAAGGAGCTCGGTCGCCTCGCCGAACTCGGCTGCCCGGTCCTGCTCGGCGCTTCGCGCAAATCGGTGCTCGGCCATGTCACCGGCAAGGCGGTTCCGGCGCAGCGCGTCGCCGCCAGCATCGCCGCGCATCTCTACGGCGTCACGCAAGGCGCCGCCATCATCCGCGCCCATGACGTCGACGAGCATGTCGATGCGCTGAAGATCTGGGCAGCGATTGGAGAAGCACGATGAGCGCGACCGGGCAGATCTTCATCGAGGCGCTCGACCTCTACGCCTATCACGGCCATTTCGCCGAGGAGGGCCGGCTCGGCCAGCGCTTCTCGATGGACCTCGTCCTCGATTGCGACCTGCGCGCGTCCTCGCTCAGCGACGCTCTCGCCGACACGGTCGACTATGGCGAGGTCGTCGGCCTGGTCACGCGCACCTTCTCCGGCAAGCGCTTCAAGCTGCTGGAAGCAGCCGCGCGGGCGCTGGCCGAGGCGATCCTGGCGGAATATCCGGCAGTGACCAAGGTCGCGGTCACGCTGCGCAAGCCGGCTCCACCCATTCCCGGCCGGATGGAATCGGTCGGCATCAAGCTGGATTTCACGCGTGAGCGTTGAGGCGACGCTCGGCCTCGGCGGCAATCTCGGCGATCCGGTCGCGGCCTTCGCGGCAGCGCTGGCACGGCTGTGCGATCACACCGCCGTCGAGCTGAAGCGCACCTCCTCGGTCTGGCGCACGGCGCCCTGGGGCAAGCTCGACCAGCCGGAATTCCGCAATATGGCGGTGCTGATCGAGACCTCGCTATCGGCCGACAACCTGCTCGCGCTCTGCCTCGCGATCGAGCGCGAGAGTGGCCGCGAGCGCCGCGAGCGCTGGGGTCCGCGCACGCTCGACATCGACATCCTGACCTATGGCGAAGAGACGATCGACCAGCCCGGCCTGCAGGTTCCGCATCCACGCATCGCCGAGCGGGCCTTCGTGCTGGCGCCGCTCGCCGAGATCGCGCCGGAACTCGTCATCGGTGGATGCAGTGTGGCTGGACTCCGCGACGGCCTGGCCGACCAGACGGTACGGCACGACGACGAGGCGACGGAGCGTCTGCGGCTCCTGCAAGCCGATTAACTGTCCCCCCAACGTTTCTGCGACGAGCGATTGCGCCACTACGGCAATCGGCGCACGAGGGGCTGGCGCAGGATAAAAATCGAGAACCTGGCTCAGGGGATGCTGACAGATGACAATTGCTCGCCCATTCGCCGTGGCCATGGCCGCGTTGCTCATGATCGCGCCCGCTTTGGCGAAGAACTTCGCGGTCCCGACCAAGAACCCGGCCATCACCATCACCGTGCCCGACAACTGGAAGACCCAGGAAATCGAGTTCGGCTATTCGGCTCGCCCGCAGGATGAGTCGGTCTTCTTCTCTGTCGAGTTCGCCAGTGCCCGCAACATCGACAAGATGATGGCGACCAACGACGCCTGGATGAAGGAAAACAAGATCAAGAAGGTCGAGCCGATCAAGGCTGAAGCACCGCTCAACGGTATCTCGGCGACCATCTTCCAGTATCGCACCACTGACGAGAACGGCCCGACCATGGTCGATTTCATCCTGCTGCCGGCCGGTGAAAGTCGCGTCATCATGCTGACGGTCTGGGGCTCGGACGAAGAGCGCGAAGGCCATGGCAAGGAACTCGACGCCATCTTCGGAAGCATCAAGTCGATCAACTGACGACACTTGAACCCGTCATCCAGGGCACGCAGAAGCGGCGTCGCCCCTGGATGGCGGTGGCGCCGGAACGCTCGCGGCGATTTTTTCAGGCTGCCCGGCCGTCCTCGAGAATCCGCGGGCCGGCCGAAACGCTGCTCTTTCGAAAGTTGACCAAGCGCGACGCGCCTGATCTCACTCGCCCTTGTCGAGCGAGATGTCCGGCGCGGTCGGAACCTTCATGCCGACGACATGGTAGCCGGCGTCGACATGCATGATTTCGCCAGTGATGCCGCGCGACATGTCGGAGACCAGGAAGACCGCGGTCTCGCCGACCTCCTCGATGGTGACGGTGCGGCGCAGCGGCGAGTTGTACTCGTTCCACTTCAGGATGTAGCGGAAATCGCCGATGCCCGAGGCCGCCAGTGTCTTGATCGGCCCGGCCGAGATCGCGTTGACGCGGATCTTCTGGGGGCCGAGATCGGCAGCGAGGTACTGCACGCTCGATTCCAGCGCCGCCTTGGCGACACCCATGACGTTGTAATGCGGCATCCACTTCTCGGCGCCGTAATAGGTCAGCGTCAGCAGCGAGCCGCCATCCGGCATCAGCTTCTCGGCGCGCTGCGTGATCGCCGTGAAGGAATAGCAGGAGATCAGCAGCGACTTCGAGAAGTTCGCCTCGGTCGTGTCGACATAGCGGCCGGTGAGCTCGTCCTTGTCGGAGAAGGCGATGCAGTGGACGACGAAGTCGAGCTTGCCCCAGAGCTTCTCGACCTCGGCGAAGACCGCGTCGATCGTCGCGCCGTCAGTGACGTCGCAATGGCCGACGACATGCCCGCCGAGCTGCTTCGCCAGCGGCTCGACCCGCTTCTTCAGCGCATCACCCTGATAGGTGAAGGCAAGCTCGGCGCCGGCATCCGCGGCCGCCTTGGCGATGCCCCAGGCGATCGAGCGGTTATTGGCGACACCCATGACGAGACCGCGCTTGCCCCGGAGAAGGTTGGCGGTCGGGGCGGCGCTGCTGGATTCAGGCATCTGAGACCTTCGAACTGGACGAACCGGCAAAAGAGAACCGGACGGTCTCATAACTGAGGCGGCGAAGCTGTGAAAGCTTCGTCTGCCGAAATCCTGTTCAGCCCGCCCGCGCCTTCATCAGCGCAGTCAGCTCGGCGTCTTCGGCCGGCATCTCGATATCGATCGAGACGAACAGGTCGCCACGCTCGCCTTTCTTCTCGCCCGGCAGCCCCTTGCCACGCAGGCGGAACTGGCGCGCCGTGCCGGTCAGCGGCGGCACATTCATCTCGACGGCGCCGCCGAGCGTCGGGACATGGATCGGCCCGCCCAGCACCGCGGTGACGAGCGGCACTGCGACACGCGTGCGCAGGTTGGCGCCATCGACGGTGAAGCGCGGATCGGGCCGGACCTTGATCGTCATCAGCACATCGCCGGTCTCGCCGGTGAGTGGGTGCGTCTGGCCGAGGCCACGCAGGCGCATGACCTTGCCGTCGGCGACACCTTCGGGGATCGTCACCTCGACCTCGCGCCCGCCCGGCAGCTTCACCCGGCGCATCGCGCCATTGACCGCTTCGGCCAGGTTGACCTCGAGCGTGAAGCTCTGTTCCGGCGGCTTCTGCGGCTGGCTCGCCCGGCCGCGTCCACCGCGCCTGGCCGCGTCGCCGAAGAGCGAGCCGAAGATGTCGGCCGGGTCGAAACCCGGATCGGCGCCACCGCGGCCGAAGGGCGCTCCGCCCCCGTCGAAGTTGAACTCGAAGCCGCCATGATGGGCGCCCCGGCGCCCGGCGCCCATGCCTTCGAACCCGGCGAAGCGCGGCTTGCCCTCGGCGTCGATCTCGCCGCGGTCGAACTGCTTGCGCTTGTCCGTGTCGCCGAGGACTTCGTAGGCGGTGTTCAGCTCGGAGAAACGCTCCTGCGCCTTGGGATCGCCCTGGTTGCGGTCGGGATGCAGGTCCTTGGCGCGGCGGCGATACGCCTTCTTGATCTCGGCCTCATCGGCCGATTTCGCCACGCCCAGAACCTGATACGGATCACGCATTCAAAAACACCCCCGGAGGATTCGTATTCCGGCGTAGCGGAACCGCCTCCTAGATGGGAAGACTGTGGCGTCTTGGCAACAGGAATCCTAAGCAGAGTCCAGCTGGAAACTCGCTATGGCACGCCAGGTGGCGGTGTTTTTGAGAACCGGAGCGCAGCGGACATTGGTCCGTGAGCACCGGAAGCGCAGAAAACGCCGTCAGATGGCTGCCGAAGTAGAGTTTCCAGGTGGGCTCTCAGGCCGCGCCTTTCCACGGTTTTGCATCCTTGACCACCCATTCACCGCCGGAGGGACGGCAGGCGGTCCCCTGCAGCTTCACCGGACCGGTCTGCAGGCTCATCGAGGCCAGGAAAGCGCGGCAGATCTCGTCCGATTTCAGGAACGGGCCGCCGACCGGCGTGAACATCCCCTTCATGCCGCTTTGGGCATTGTCCCAGGAGACCGGCGCGCCATTGCCCTGCGGATCGAGCGCCAGCGCCAGCGCGCCTTCGGCCCGGCGCCAGTCCTCGGGACCGAGATCGGGAGCCAGATTGGCGAGTGGGCTCCTGCCCTCGACGGCACGGGCCGGCAGTACCGAGGCCGTCGTCATCGCGACCTCGTCCTCGGCCTTGCTCGACAGGCCCATGATCGGGAACGAGATCGAGCAGCCAGCCGCCGCGAGTCCAACTAGCAGCGCACCGGTGAGCGATGCCCCGCGCGCAAGGGGACTGCGCTCACGCGGCCTCTGGCCCCCTCGCCCGCGCGCTCTATATATGACTGCCAACTCAAATCGCATTACGGATCGCGCTCGCCCAACGCTTCCTGAACCTATCGAGGACTAAGCACGTGAATGCGTTAATGAGCGGTGACTTCACCGAGGCGAACGAGCCTTTCGCCCTGTTCGAGAGCTGGCTGGAGGAGGCCAAGGCCTCCGAGCCGAACGACCCCAACGGCATGGCGCTCTCGACGGTCGACGCCGACGGCCTGCCCAATGTCCGCATGGTCCTGCTCAACGGCCGCGGCCCCGACGGCTTCGTCTTCTACACCAACACGCAAAGCCAGAAGGGCGAGGAGCTCGACCGCCAGCCCAAGGCGGCTGCGCTGTTCCACTGGAAGAGCCTGCGCCGGCAGATCCGTATCCGCGGCCCGGTCAGCCGCGTCAGCGACGCCGAGGCGGACGCCTATTTCCAGTCGCGTCCGCGCGACAGCCGCATCGGCGCCTGGGCCTCGCAGCAATCCCGCCCGCTCGAGAGCAGGTTCGCGCTTGAAAAGGCGGTGGCGAGCTATGCGCTGAAATTCGGCATCGGCGAGATTCCGCGTCCGCCACACTGGACCGGTTTTCGCATCGCCCCGGTGTATATCGAATTCTGGCGCGACGGCGCCTTCCGTCTGCACGATCGCATCGTCTTCCGCCGCTCCGCCCCGGGCGAAGCCTGGACGAAGGCGCGGCTCTACCCCTGATGCCTGGCAACGAGTTCAGTGATTACATCGTCTATGTCGACGAAAGCGGTGATCACAGCCTGACTGCGATCAACCCGCAGAATCCTGTTTTCGTGCTCGCGTTCTGTATCATTGAAAAGGCGGCCTACTACGACACCATCGTCCCGCGCATGCAGAAGCTGAAGTTTGACTTCTGGGGCCACGATTGCGTCATCATGCATAGCCATGACATTCGCAAAGCGAAGGGCGACTTCAATATCCTGCTGAATGCGCGAACACGCGCTGCGTTCGTCGAGCGGATGAACGCGACGATGGAGGATTTGCCGTTCACAGTGATCGCGGCAGTTATCGACAAGCCGCGTCACCGAGCACGCTATGCGAACCCCAGAAACCCCTATGAGATCGCTCTCGCCTTTTGTATCGAGCGCCTTCAGCATTGGCTGCGCGAGCGTAATCAATCCGAACCGTTGACCTATATCGTGGTCGAGCGGCGTGGGGCTGCTGAAGATGCCAAGCTCGAATTGGAGTTCAGGAGGATCGCCGACGGTCAAAATGCATTGGGTCGAATCGACAATCTGGCCATCCGATTCATGGACAAGCGCAACAATTCAACCGGCTTGCAGCTCGCCGATCTGGTCGCGCATCCGATAGGTCGGCACGTTATTGATCCGGCCCAGGCCAACCGTGCTTTCGAGCTGATCGAACCCAAGCTACGCCGTGGCCCAAATGGTCGCGTACCTGGTTATGGTCTCAAAATATTCCCTTGAAAGCGAAGGGCCCCGAGGAGTTCCCCGAGGCCCAGCGCCGAACGAGCATTCCCGTTCCATTTACATGATAGCTAGTGAATTGATCATAAAAAGTCAAGTAAAAATTCCTATGTCAGCCAACGCAGAATCGGTAAATCGGAGCAAATAGCCCAAATGGCCATGCCGAAATTCGACTTTCCGAAAACGGAACCGGGCAAGCGCCCGGTGATGCTGCTGACCGGCGCCAGCCGCGGCATCGGCCACGCCACGGTCATGCAGTTCGCCATGGCCGGCTGGCGCATCCTGTCCTGCTCGCGCCAGACCTTCTCCGACAAATGCCCCTGGCCGTCGGGTGCCGACGACCATGTCCAGATCGATCTCGGCGACCCCGAGGACACCATGCGCGGCATCGCCGAGATCAAGAAGCGGCTCGCGGCCGAGGGCGGCAAGCTCAATGCGCTGGTCAACAATGCCGGCATCTCGCCCAAGGGGCCGAAGGGCGGGCGGCTCGGCGCTGCGACGACCTCATTCAACGACTGGCACCAGGTCTTCCAGGTCAATTTCTTCGCGCCGATCATGCTGGCGCGCGGCTTGCTCGACGAGCTGACCGCGGCGAAGGGCGCGATCGTCAACGTCACCTCGATCGCCGGTTCGCGCGTCCACCCCTTCGCCGGCGCCGCCTATGCGACCTCGAAGGCGGCGCTCGCCAGCCTGACCCGCGAGATGGCGGCCGATTTCGGGCCGCTCGGCATCCGGGTGAACTCGATCTCGCCCGGCGAGATCGACACCGCCATCCTCTCGCCCGGCACCGAGAAGATCGTCGCGACCCTGCCGCTCGGGCGGCTCGGCAAGACCGAGGAGGTCGCCAAGGCGATCCATTTCCTCTGCACGGACGCCTCGAGCTACGTCACCGGCGCCGAGCTGCACATCAATGGCGGGCAGCACGTGTGAGTGACGAGAGCGGCGGGCAAGACGGCGGGCAGGTCATCCGCTTCCCCAACCCCGCTCGCGCGGCAGCACGCCCGGTGCTCGCCGCCTCGATCGCCGTCTTCCGTGACGGCAAGGTCCTGCTGGCGACACGGACCAAACCGCCAGCCGATCAGCTCTGGTCACTGCCTGGCGGCAAGGTCGAGGCCGGCGAGAGCCTGGAAGCGGCGGCATTGCGCGAGCTCGAGGAGGAGGTCGGCGTCAGCGCCCGCATCCTCGGCTTCAACCGTCATGTCGAGATCGTCGGCCGCGATCCGAAGGGCGTCGTCACCCACCATTTCGTCATCGCGTCCTATGTCGGGGAATGGCTCTCCGGCGAGCCTAAGCCCGGCCCCGAGGCCGGTGCGGTGATGTGGGCCGATCCGCTGAAGCTCGGAGGCCTGCCGACGACGCGCGAGCTCGCAAACGTGCTGCGCCGCGCCGCCGCCATCGTCACGCGCGGCACTGGTGCATGACGAGGCGAGCGCTCGCAGCCCTGCTTCTGGCCGTGCTTGCCGCGAACCCAGAGGCGTTGCTGGCGCAGGCACGGCGGCCGGCGCAGCCGCAGCAGCGGCCCGCCGAGCCGCCGCCGGCAGAGCCCGAATCACCGCCGCCGCCCTATGAACCACAACTGCTGAAGCTCGCCGAGATCATCGGTTCGCTCGCCTATCTGCGCACGCTCTGCGAGACCCGCGAGGCACAGGACTGGCGCGAACGGATGGCCGCGCTGCTCGAATCGGAAGGCCGCAGCCCGCAAAGGCGCGAGCGGCTGGCGAGCGCCTATAATCGCGGCTATCGCGCCTATTCGGCGACGCATCGCACCTGCAGCGACGGCAGCCAGGAGGCCTCGGCCCGCCTCGCCGTAGAGGGTGAAAAGCTGGCCAAGGCGCTCGCCAGCCGCTTCGGTGGCTAGAGCCGGATCCGTCTCTGACTTTAGTTTAGAGCCTCGGACCGAAAAATGGATGCCACTTTTCGGAGCAATCCGATGCTCCGGCAAAGGATGGATCGCCATTTTGCGTTCGACAGGACGCACGGCGATCCAGTTTCGGCACGAGGCTGCGCCATTCTTAGGCAGAATTGTCCCCCGTGAATTAACCTTTCTTAAAGACCGTGATGGCGCCCGCCGGCTGTGCCTCGTATCCTTGGTATGCAAATCACTGGAATGGTCACGGCTTGCGCCAGGCCCGTTCCGTCCGACAGGTCTCTTTCGACGCCGGGTTCTGCTGCCTTCATGTCCGCTCTCTCCGACGACCTGCCGCTCGACCCGACCCTCGCCGAGGACGTCAAGGACGCCCGGCACGTCGCCTATAGCTATGTCGAGGACGCCTTCGCCGAGGCGCGCCAGGACGGGCTCGATTCCGATGCGCTCGCCCATGCCGCCCTGTTCGCGGCGATGCGCACGCTGGTCGAGACTTATGGCGAGGAAGCGACCGCTGTCTTCGCCGAGGCCCTGCCCGAGAAGATCCGCAACGGCAGCTTCACCATCGGCACGCGCCACTAAGCGTCCTGCTCGGGCTTGCCCCGAGGCTGCCCGCTTCCATTCGGACGATGTTCCAAAAGCTCTCAAGCAGGCGGTAAGAAGACTCTCACACGCGGGGAACCCTCTCCTGGAAGGAGAGGGCAGGGTGAGGTGTAGGCCGTTCGACCAGTTCCGCGAGCGCTGACCGCGCGACCGGGTTCCAGCCAACGTTTCCAGTCCGAACACCTCACCCCTGCCCCCTCTCCTTCCAGGAGAGGGGTTCCCCCGCTTACCCCATCTGCCGGCGCGCCGTCTGCGCCCGGCTGAGCAGCAAGTCACGCTCGCGCCGATTCCGGGTCATCTCGGCGGCGCGCGTGAACTCGGCCTCCGCCTCGTCGTAACGGCAGAGCTTGAACAGGAAGTCGGCGCGCACGCTCGGCAGCAGATGGTAGTTCTTCAGCGCAGGAGCGCCGGCGAGCGCATCGACCAGCGCCAGCCCCGCCGCCGGCCCATCCGCCATCGAGACCGCGACGGCGCGGTTGAGCTCGATCACCGGCGAGGGTGTCAGCGCGCCGAGTGCGCCATAGAGCGACGCGATCCTGCGCCAATCGGTCTCCTCGGCGGTGTGGGCACGGGCATGGCAGGCGGCAAGCTCGGCCTGCAGGACGTAAGAGCTGGGCGCAGTGGAAAGCCTCCGCGCCGTATCGAGCGCCTTGAGGCCATGGTTGATCAGCAGGCGATCCCAGCGGGCCCGGTTCTGGTCGAGCAGCAACACCGGCTCACCCTCGGAACCGATCCGGGCCCGCAGGCGCGAGGCCTGCAGCTCCATCAACGCGACGAGGCCGTGCACCTCGGGTTCCTGCGGCGCGAGACCAGCAAGAATGCGCCCGAGCCGCATCGCTTCCTGACACAAGGCCGGGCGCACCCAGTCCTCGCCGCCGGTCGCGGCATAGCCCTCGTTGAAGATCAGGTAGACCACCTCCAGCACCGAGGCGAGGCGGTTCGCCAGCTCGGGCCCATGCGGCACCTCATAGGGCACCTTGGCCTCGGCCAGCGCCTTCTTCGCCCGGACCAGGCGCTGGGCCATGGTCGGCTCCGGCACCAGGAAGGCCCGGGCGATCTCCTCGGTGGTGAGGCCGCCGATCAGGCGCAAGGTGAGCGCGAGCCGCGCCTCGACCGCGAGCACCGGATGGCAGGCGGTGAAGATCAATCGCAGCAGGTCGTCGCCGAGCTCGTCGTCGAGCGCCTCCTCGATCCCGGCGGTCGGGTCGGCCTCCTCGTCGAGATCGCGGCCGATCTCGTCATGCTTGCGCTGCAGCATCTTGGCGCGCCTGAGGCCGTCGAGCGCGCGGTGCTTGGCGGCCTGCATCAGCCAGGCGCCGGGATTGCGCGGCACGCCCTCGCCCGGCCATTGCTGGAGCGCGGCGACGAGCGCGTCCTGCGCCAATTCCTCGGCCCGGCCGACATCGCGGGTGACCCTGGCGAGGCCCGCAATCAGCCTGGGGGCCTCGATCCTGAAGACCGTCTCGATCGCGCGGTGTGCATCGCTTGCCGTCATCGGCTGCGATACACACCATCAGCGATCGTCTCTGGCAAGCAGCTCAGATTCCCTTCCCCCCGCTTGCGGTGGGGAAGGGTTAGGGATGGGGGGCCGCAAAGCAGGGCTCGGGACGTCTTCCAGCGCGCACCAAGCGGCACTGCCCCCCACCCAACCCTCCCACCGCAAGCGGGGGGAGGGCTATCGCTCTCAGCACGCCGTGTCCTGTCCGAAGCGAACACTCAGCCGTTGTCGCCGACCTCGCTCTTCAGGCGCTTCCAGGCCGCATCGGCCTCGGGCGAGACCGCGTCCCCGAAATCGGCCAGGTCGATGACCGGGCGGATCTCGATCTCGGACGGCCCAGGCATCGGGTTGGGGCAGCGCTTGACCCAGGCGATCGCCTCTTCGAGCGACTTGCACTCCCAGATCCAGTAGCCCGCGACGAGCTCCTTGGTCTCGGCGAAGGGCCCGTCGACGACGGCGCGCTTCTCGCCGTCGAACTGCACACGCGCGCCCTTCGCGCTCGGCTGCAGGCCGTCGCCGCCCTTCATGATGCCGGCTTTCACCAGCTCTTCATTATAGGCCATCATCGCATCGACCAGTTCCCGGGTCGGCGGGGCACCGGCTTCGCTGTCCTTGGTCGCCTTGACCAGCACCATGAAACGCATCGGTCTTCTCCGTTTAGCTGGAGTGGTGCGGGCCTCGCCTCGCACCCTCCGGATTGAATGGAAGTCTGAACCTTCGGCCGGTCAGCCGGCGAGTTTTGCCGCCTCGGCTCGCACACGCTCTTCCTGCTCGCGCAGCTCGGGCGTCAGCGCCTCGCCGAAATCCTCCATCTCGAAGATCGGGCGCAGCTCGATCTCGGTGCCGCCGTCGAAGGGCGCGCGCTTCAGCCACTCGACCGCCTCGTCGAAGGAGCGGACCTGCCAGATCCAGAAGCCGGCGAGCAGCTCCTTGGTCTCGGCGAAGGGGCCGTCGATGATCGTCCGCTGCGAGCCCTGGAAGCGCATGCGCAGCCCCTTCGAGCTCGGATGCAGCCCGTCCATCGCCAGCATCACGCCGGCCTTCACCAGCTCCTCATTATAGGCGCCCATCTTGGTGAGCATGTCTTCGCTCGGCATCACGCCGGCTTCGCTGTCCTTGCTGGCCTTGACCAGAATCATCACGCGCATCGGTCTTCTCCTTGAAGCAGAAGGGCGGAGGCGATGCCTTGCGCCTCCGTTTCGGTTCGATTTGCCTGGATCGGAGCGTCAGCCGCCGAGCTTGGCCGCCTCGGCACGCACACGTTCTTCCTGCTCGCGCAGCTCCGGCGTCAGCGCCTCGCCGAAATCCTCCATCTCGAAGATCGGGCGCATCTCGATCTCAGTGTCGCCGTCGAAGGGGGCGCGCTTCAGCCATTCGACCGCCTCGTCGAAGGAGCGGACCTGCCAGATCCAGAAGCCGGCGAGCAGTTCCTTGGTCTCGGCGAAGGGACCGTCGATGATCACCCGCTGCGAGCCCGAGAAGCGCATGCGCAGCCCCTTCGAGCTCGAATGCAAACCCTCGCCCGCCAGCATCACGCCCGCCTTCACCAGCTCCTCGTTATAGGCGCCCATCTGGGCGAGGATCTCCTCGCTCGGCATCACGCCGGCTTCGGTGTCCTTGTCGGCCTTGACCAGAACCATCACGCGCATCGGTCTTCTCCTGTCTGTCGGGTTGGTTTTGCTTCGCTATCGGGCGGGAGAAATCCCGCCTCTGTCTTCACGTCGAACGAGGAACGCCCCGATCGACAGGCTCTGAAGAAAATTCAGCCCCTGGCCGCATATTTTTCGCGGCGGGCGATTTCGGCGGCGCTCGGCTCGGCGAACTCGAATGATCCCGTGGTGACCTCGCCCTCGCGGCGATAGGTCGCCATCAGCACGCCGGTGCTCGAGGCGCTGCTCTCGACGAGCTTGAACGCGGCGGGCATGGCGCCCGAGCCGAACAGGCGCTTGCCCTTGCCGAGCACGACCGGGAAGGTCAGCAGCGTGATCTCGTCGACCAGGTCCTTCGCCAGCAGCGCCTGGATCAATTCGCTCGAGCCCTGCAGCAGGAGCTTCGGCCCATCCTGCCGCTTCAGTGCCGCGACTTCTGCGGCGGGATCGCCACGCAGCGCGACGGTGTTCTGCCAGGTCAGCGTCTGCGGCTCGGAGGTCGCGACATATTTGGTGATGGCGTTGAACTTGACCGCGATCGGATCGTCGCCGGCATAGGGCCAGTGCGCCGCGAAGATGTCGTAGGTCCGGCGGCCGAGCAGCAGGTCGAACTTGTCGGTCAGGACCTTGTCCATGACCTTGCCCATCGCATCGTCCCAGTGGTGGAAGGTCCAGCCGCCATGGCTGAAGCCGCCCTGCGGATCCTCCTGCGGGCCGCCCGGCGCCTGCATGATGCCGTCGAGGGACACGAAGGTGGCGGCAACGACTTGTCTCATCTGATGTCTCCCGAACTTGCGGAAGCTCGTCCCGCATCACTTCTCCGAAGCTCGGGCGGAGGCGCAATGACCTGCGACCTCCGCTGCTTCTTGCTGACACGTCGAACGGCACATCGCCGGATCGACAGCGTCCCGAAAAAAATTCTGCGATCGGCTCCTGGCGAAGGACGGCACCCGAATCCTGGCTCGGCTGCCGCAGCGGTTGAGCCCCGGGGCGAAGCACCCTAACTATCGGGGCGAACGGCGCCCGCGCCGAAACAGCGATCGCTGAAAGAGCCCTGCCATGCCGGCAACCAGACTGGTCGACCGCGGCGTCATCCGCGTCAGCGGCGACGAAGCCCGCGATTTCCTCGAGAACATCGTCACCAACGCGATGGAGACCGTCACGCTCGAACGTGCCGGGTACGGCGGGCTGCTGACACCGCAAGGCAAGATCATCGGCGATTTCTTCGTCGTCGCGGTCCCGGGCGCCGAGGGCGGCGGCTTCCTGCTCGACACGCCCTTGGTCCAGACCGCCGACCTGATGAAGAAGCTGAAGCTCTACAAGCTGCGCGCCAAAGTGACGCTCGATGATCTCAGCGAGACCACTGCCGTGATCGCCGCGACCGATGGCGGCACGCTGCCGGCCGATGCCGGGCTGGTCTATGCTGATCCACGCCTGCCAGAGCTTGGCGAGCGCGCTATCGTCGACCTGGATGGCGCCGACGAGCTCGTGGATGCCAGCCTGGACGCGTACCACGCCCACCGCATCGAGCTCGGCATTCCCGATGGCGGCCGCGACTTCATCTATGGCGACGCCTTCCCGCACGAGGCGCTGTTCGATCAGCTCGGCGGCGTCTCCTTCAGGAAGGGCTGCTATATCGGCCAGGAGGTCGTCTCGCGCATGCAGCACCGCGGCACCGCTCGCTCCCGCGTCGTGCCTGTTGTCTTCAGCGAGGGCTTGAATCCGGAGGACGGCGTCGAGGCCAGCGCCGGCGGCAAGCTGCTCGGCCGCGTCGGCTCCTGTGCCGGCGGCCGCGGCCTTGCCTTGCTCCGGCTCGACCGCGTGGCGGATGCGCTCGCCGCCGGCCACGAGCTCGACGCGGGCGGCCTCGCCTTCACGCTGGCGAGCAAGCCGGCCTTCATCCGTTTCCCCTATCCCGGCGAGCCGGAATTCGGAGCGGCAGCATGAGCGGGCGCGAGGCGGTCGAGGGCCCCGACGGCAAGTATCGCTGCATCTGGCCGGGGAGCGATCCGCTCTATCTTGCCTATCACGACACCGAATGGGGCGTGCCGGAATATGATTCCCGCACGCTCTGGGAAAAGCTGATGCTCGACGGCTTCCAGGCCGGCCTGTCCTGGATCACCATCCTGAGGAAGCGCGACGCCTTCCGCGCCGGCTTTTCCGGCTTCGAGCCTGAGACGGTCGCCCGCTTCGGCGAGGCCGATGTCCAGCGCCTACTGACCGATGCCGGCATCGTCCGCCATCGCGGCAAGATCGAGGGCACGATCCGCAACGCGCAGGCCTATCTCAGGCTCAGCGAGAAGGGGCCGTTCACCGATTTCCTCTGGAAGCATCTCGACGGGCGGGTGATCCAGAACGCCTTCCGGACCCATGAGGACGTGCCGGCGGAGACCACCGTGTCCAAGGCGATCTCCAGGGAGCTCAAGGCCGCCGGCTTCACCTTCTGCGGCCCGACCATCGTCTATGCGGTGATGCAAGCCTGCGGCATGGTCAACGACCACCTCACCGGCTGCTTCCGCTGGCAGGAATGCGCGGCACTGGCCCGCGACACGCGCCCCGCTGCCTGAGATGTCGGCAACGCGATTTCACCGTCATTCCGGGCAAGCGAAGCGCAGTCCCGGAATCCATCGTAGAGCGCAACGCCCTCCGATGGATTCCGGAGCTGCGTCGCTGACGCGACTTGTCCGGAATGACGGGCGGGGGCGTCGGGTGGAAACGCCGTGACCCGTCCCTCGCCCCCGCCGCGCGCCTGGCAGCGCATGCTCTCGGGCCGTCGGCTCGACCTGCTCGATCCCTCGCCACTCGATGTCGAGATCGAGGACATCGCCCATGGCCTCGCCCGCGTCGCCCGCTGGAACGGCCAGACGCGTGGCGCGCATTCCTTCTCGGTGGCGCAGCATAGCCTGCTGGTCGAGGCGATCGCCGGGCATCTCAACCCGGACTGGCCGCGCGAGTGGCGGCTGATGGCGTTGCTGCACGATGCGCCCGAATACGTCATCGGCGACATGATCTCGCCGTTCAAGGCGGTGATGGGCGATGCCTACAAGGGCGTCGAGCTGCGCCTGCTGGCGGCGATCCATCTGCGCTTTTCCCTGCCTGCGGCGACGCCGGCCGTGCTGAAGCGCAAGGTCAAGGATGCCGACAAGATCTCGGCCTTCCTCGAGGCGACCGAGCTCGCCGGCTTCGAGCGCGAGGAAGCGCTACGCTTCTTCGGCCGCCCGCAGGCCCTGCCGCGGGAGGTGCTGGCGTTGATCGAGCCGCAAGCGACGGAGCAGGCGCAGGCGGCGTTCCTGAAACGTTTTGCGGAGTTGACAGGATAAGGCGCGGGGAACCCCTCTCCTGGATGGATTCCTCTGCGAAAGGGTTGCGGACGGAACCCCTCCCCCTTGTGGGGAGGGGCAGGGGTGGGGGTCGCAAAGCCGGAGTGATCGGCTGAACCAGACCATACCGTCGCCGCTGCCAAGCCTCGTTCCTGCTGGCGATCACCAGGCGGCACCACCCCCATCCCCAACCCTTCCCCACAAGGGGGAAGGGAGGAGCTCAGCGATCGGCCCTTTCGCAGAGGAATCCGGATGGGAGAGGGGTAGGGGTTAGGGACCGCCGCTGAATAATTGAAACGAGGCAGTGCCGCTGCGCCTTCTATAGTTAGGGCAGGCCCCTCACCCTGCCCTCTCCCAGACGGGAGAAGGGTTCCCCGCGGCTTTATCTGCAGCCGGCCGGCACCGGCCTCAATAGCAAGAGACAAATTCCCGATAGACCCAGCCCACCACATGGTTGCGGCCGCGCGGGCTGATCAGCGCCCAGGGCCGGCCGCGCTCGTCGAACGAGGTGTTCATCACCCTGATGCCGGCGCCGTTCGTGACGCGGCCGATGATCTCGCCGTTCGGCGTCTCGCGGATGTTGAGCGGCGTGCCCGTCGGATCGGTGACGGCGCAGCGGCTCTGGGCGAAGGCCGGCGCGACCGCCAGGCAAGTGGCGAGCGCGGCGGTGATGAGGCCGAGGCGGATGGCGGTCATGAACTAATCCCCTGATCGTCAAGCGGCACGCCCCGCGCCGTGACACGCCTGTGCAATGGCGCATTCAGGGCTGCTTTCGCCTCAGAAAGCGATTGTTTCTGTTTTGGATCAGATCATCTGACATTCTCTGCTGTTCCCGATAAAATCGGAAAGCGGCATACTGCGTTCACCTGATGTAGGTGAGAGAGACAAAAGCCATGACCGCCCCGACCAGCCTCACCCTTCCTGCCGGCGTCGTCGTCAAGGGCGCGCTCGCCGAGCGTTATGACGAGGTCCTGAGCCATGACGCGCTCGCCTTCGTCGCCGGGCTGCAGCGCCGCTTCAACGAGACCCGCAAGCGCCTGCTCGCCGTGCGCAAGGAGCGCCAGAAGCGCTTCGACGCCGGCGAGACCCCGGATTTCCTGGCAGAGACCCGCCATATCCGCGAGGGCGACTGGAAGGTCGCAGCCATCCCGGCCGATCTGCAGGACCGCCGCGTCGAGATCACCGGCCCGGTCGACCGCAAGATGATCGTCAACGCGTTGAATTCCGGCGCCAAGGTCTTCATGGCCGATTTCGAGGACGCCTCCTCGCCGGTCTGGGCCAACATGGTCGAAGGCCAGATCAACCTGAAAGACCGCTGGGCCGGCAGGATCGACTTCACCGAGCCGAGCACCGGCAAGGCCTACAAGCTCAAGGACAAGCCGGCCGTCCTGATCATCCGCCCGCGCGGCTGGCATCTGCCGGAACGGCATATAGAGATCGACGGCGAGATCGCCTCGGGCGCGCTGGTCGATTTCGGCCTTTACATGTTCCATTGCGCCAAGGCGGCGCTGGCGCAGGGCTCGGGCCCGTATTTCTACCTGCCCAAGCTCGAGAGCCATCTCGAGGCCAGGCTCTGGAACGATGTCTTCGTCGCGGCGCAGACCGCGCTCGGTCTCAAGGCCGGCACGATCAAGGCGACCGTGCTGATCGAGACCCTGCCGGCCGCCTTCGAGATGGACGAGATCCTCTACGAACTGCGCGAGCACATGGCCGGCCTCAATTGCGGCCGCTGGGACTACATCTTCTCCTTCATCAAGAAGCTCGCCCGCAACAAGGCCTTCGTCCTGCCCGACCGCTCGCAGGTGGTGATGACCAAGGCCTTCCTGCGCGCCTATTCGCTGCTGCTGATCAAGACCTGCCATCGCCGCGGCGCCTTCGCCATGGGCGGCATGGCGGCGCAGATCCCGGTCAAGAACAACCCCGAGGCCAATGCCGCCGCCTTCGCCAAGGTCAAGGCCGACAAGGAGCGCGAGGCCGGCGACGGCCATGACGGCACCTGGGTCGCCCATCCCGACCTCGTCCCGGTGGCGATGGAGGTCTTCGACCGGCTGATGCCGCAGCAAAACCAGCTCGACAAGCTGCGCGAGGATGTCGAGGTCAGCCGCGAGCAGCTGCTGGAGGTCCACGAGGGCAGCCGCACCGAGGCCGGCTTCCGCGAGAACATCCGCGTCGGCGTGCAGTATCTCGAAGCCTGGCTGCGCGGCCGCGGCGCGGTGCCGATCTACAACATGATGGAGGATGCGGCGACCGCCGAGATCAGCCGCGCCCAGATCTGGCAGTTCGTCCAGTACGGCGTTGCCCTCGAAGGCGGCACCAGGGTCGACGCCGAGCTGTTCAAGCGCTGCCTGGCCGAGGAAATGGGCCGGGTGAAAAGCGAGCTCGGCGCGCAGGCCTACGACAAGGGCCGCTTCCCCGAGGCGATCGACCTGTTCTCGAAGCTCTCGCTGGCGCCCGAGTTCGAGGAGTTCCTGACCGTGCCGGCTTACGCAAAGCTGGGCTGAGATCACGGCCGGCGCTGCACGCGGCGCCGGCCGTTTACCAAACGTAAAACATGCGCTGAACGCAACCCCCCGATGCGGTCGAACCGGCAGGTCTTAATATTCCCTTAGCGGCCCGACTCTAGCCATAGTTGCATGCCGCCCGAAAGGCGGCACTGGCTATGCATGGGATGAGCAGATGACCGCCGGACCGCGACGTTCCTCTGCCCATGGGGCTTTGCTCCGTAGCGTCAGCATCACCACGCTGACGCTGGCTTGCTGGGCAGCTTCGCCTGCCTCGGCCGCGACTTACACAGCGAGCAGCCAGGCGGAGATGGTCACCGCTGTCCAGGCCGCGAACGCCGATCCTGATCCAACCGCGACGATCAGGATTACCGGCAATTTTATCATGTCGACGACCAGCTTTGTTCCGCCCACCAAGCCGATCACAATCGACACGCAAGGCTTCACCATTTTCGGCACTGACGGTGCCGGTGGAACCCCAGGCGGCTACATTCACATTGTAGAAGACATAGGTGGCGGCCCCGGGTCGTTCACGATTGTGGGCAACTTCGTGGGCGGAAACGCCATATCAGCGGACGCAGGCGCGGGCGCACAGATTCGGCGCAGTGCAACAGTGACCAACAACGGCGTCATTCAGGGCGGAAACAGCACGGGCGCAGGCGGCGGAGCGGGCGTCGACCTGTTCACGCCGGGCGCCGATGCATTCGTCAACAACGGCATCGTCCGCGGCGGAACCGGCCCGACCAACGGCACAGCGGGGGATGGCGCAGGCATCTGGGTTCGTACTGCACCCATAAACCCGATCATCAACACCGGCACAGTCGAGGGCGGCGCCGGAGCCGCTGCTATCGTCTTGAATGCAGCCGGCACGATCCTGGACCTCGTTAACAGCGGCACGATCCGCGCCGGTGCGGGCCACGCCAATGCGATCCAGTGGTCGAGCGGCGTTGCCCCAACAACGGGCAGGATCAACCTCGAGCTGCAGGCCGGCTCGCAGATCATTGGCAATGTCGTTGCGAACCCGACCGGGCTTCTCGACACCCTGCGCCTTGGCGGCAGCGCCGACGCCAGCTTCAACGTCTCGGCCATCGGCCCGGCGGCGCAGTACCAGAACTTCGACGCCTTCATCAAGACCGGCACCAGCACCTGGACGCTGACCGGGACGGCCACCACCGCGATCCCCCTGTCGGTCGAGCAGGGCACGCTGCTGGTCAACGGCTCGTCGCTCGGCAACGTGGGCGTGCTCGTCGGTGCGACGCTCGGCGGCACCGGAACCATCAACGGCAACGTCACGATCGACAGCAACGGCACGCTGGCGCCGGGCGCAGCCGGGGTGACGCCGGGGACGCTGACGATCAATGGCGACCTGACCCTGAACAGCGGCGCGCTGCTCAACTATAATCTCGGCCAGGCCGGCGTTCCCGGCGGCCCGCTCAACGACCTCACCAACGTCAACGGCAACCTCACCGTCGCTGGCCTGCTGAACGTCACGACCGCACCGGGCGGCAGCTTCGATCCCGGCATCTACCGCATCTTCAACTATACCGGCACGCTGACCGATAACGGCCTGACGGTCGGCTCGGCGCCGACCCCCGACTTCTTCGTGCAGACCGGCGTTGCCGGGCAGGTCAACCTGGTCAACACCGCCGGGCTGACGTTGCGCTTCTGGGACGGCGCGACGGACGGGCGAAACAACAGCGTCATCGGCGGCGGCAACGGCACCTGGCTGGCCGCCTCCGGCAACAACAACTGGACGAACGAGCTCGGCGTCCCCAACGGTGGCTTCGCTGCCGGCTCCTTCGCCGTCTTCGCGGGTACGCCCGGCACGGTCACGGTCAACACCGGCCTCGGCCCGGTCATTGCCTCCGGCATGCAGTTCGTCACGAACGCCTACGTCATCCAGGGCGGCGACATCACCCTGACCGGCACGCAGGCGGTCATCCGCGTCGGCGACGGCACCGCGAGCGGCGCCTTCACCCAGGCCACGATCGCGTCCAACCTCATCGGCAGCGCCCAGCTGGTGAAGTCCGATCTTGGTACTCTCGCCCTCACCGGGACGAACACCTATAGCGGCGGCACGCTGATCTCGGCCGGCACTCTGACGCTCGGCGATGGCACCACGAACGGCTCGATCGTCGGCGATGTCGTCAACAACGGCAACCTGTTGTTCAACCGCTCGGACGCCGTCAGCTTCGGCGGCGCGATCTCGGGCACAGGCATCGTCACTCATAGCGGCACGGGCTCGACGACGCTCACCGGCGTCAACACCTATGCGGGCGGCACCGAGATCGCCGCCGGCACGCTGATCGGCCAGGCCACGAGCTTCGGCAGCGGCCGGATCAGCAACCTTGGCGCGCTGATCATCGATCAGCCGACCGACGCGACCTTCGCCAACCGGATCACCGGCAGCGGTTCCTTCACCAAGCGCGGCGCCGGCAGCCTGACCCTTACCGGCTCCAACATCCTCTCCGGCCCGACGACGGTCGAGGCCGGTAAGCTCTCGGTCAACGGCACGCTTCTGCTTTCGCCCCTCACCGTGCTCAGCGGCGCGACGCTGGCCGGTTCCGGCGCGGTCGGCTCCACCACGATCCAGGCCGGCGCGACCATCGCGCCGGGCAACTCGATCGGCACCTTGAACGTCGCCGGCAACCTCGTGCTGGCGCCGGGTTCGCTCTATGAAGTCGAGATCGGCGGCAATGGCACGTCCGACCGGATCGCCGCGACCGGGATCGCTACCGTCACCGGCAGCCAGGTCGGCGTCACCGCGCTCGACCCGCAGACCAGCTACATCAGCGGCCAGCGCTACACGATCATCACCGCCGCCGGCGGGGTCAGCGGCACCGTCGCCGGGGCGGTCTCGCGCTCGGCCTTCCTCGACCTTACGGTCGATCACCGGCCCAACCAGGTCGACCTCGTCATCGCGGTCAAGGGCTCGCCGCCTGTGACCCCTCCCGATCCGGGCACGCCACCGGTGACACCACCCGGGCCGGGCACTCCTCCCGTCACGACGCCGACTGCCCCGCCGGCGATCTTCGGGACCGTGGCGCAGACGCGCAACCAGTTCGCCACCGCAGGCGGGCTCGACACACTGCCGCAGACAGGCGGGACGCTGGCGCTCTACAACACCCTCCTGATGCTCGACGCGCCCTCCGCCCGCCAGGCCTTCGACGCGCTCTCGGGCGAGATCCACGCCTCCGCCAAGAGCGCGCTGGTCGACGAGAGCTGGCTCTTGCGCGCGGCGGTCAACGACCGGCTGCGCTCGGCCTTCGGCGCAGTCGGCGCCAGCCCGATGGCGACGCTGAACTACGGCTTTTCCGCCGACCTCGCCCCGAGCGCGACCGGGCCGATGCCCAGGCTCAGGAGCGACCGCTTCGCCGTCTGGGGCCAGGGCTACGGCTCCTGGGGACGGACCGACAGCGACCGCAACGCCGCCAAGCTGACGCGTTCGACCGGCGGCTTCCTGATCGGCGCGGATGTCGCGGTGGTCGACAGCATGCGCCTGGGCGTCGTCGCCGGCTACAGCCGCAGCGAGTTCGACGTGAATGCGCGGCTCTCCTCGGGCGAGAGCGACAACTACCATCTCGGTCTCTATGGCGGCGGCCAATGGGGCGCGCTCGGGCTGCGCCTTGGGGCGAGCTACACCTGGCACGCCATTGAGACCCGCCGTACCGTCGCCTTCACCGGCTTCGGCGACGGCCTGAAAGCCGGTTACGACGCCGGCACGGCGCAGGTCTTCGGCGAGCTCGGCTACCGGATCGAGCTCGGCAAGGTGGCGCTCGAGCCCTTCGCCGGGCTGGCCTATGTCAACCTGCACACGGACGGGTTCAGCGAGACCGGCGGAGTGGCGGCGCTGACGGCCCGCAGCGACGACACCAGCCTCGGCTACTCCACGCTGGGCCTGCGCGCCTCGACCAATCTCGGCCTGCAGGGCATGGACCTGACCCTGCGCGGCGGGCTGGCCTGGCGCCATGCCTTCGGCGACGTCACGCCGACCGCAGCGCTCGCCTTCGCCGGGGCCAGCTCATTCACCGTCGCCGGCCTGCCAATCGCACGGGACGCTGCCGTCGTCGAAGCCGGGCTCGACCTCGCGATCAGCAAAAGCGCCGCGCTCGGCCTGGCCTATACCGGCCAGCTCGCCAAGGACGCCCAGGACCACGCCTTCAAGGCCAACCTCGCGGTCAGGTTCTGAAAGAGGGCTTGCGAGGGGCGACGGCGCGCATGGCTACTTGCCGAGGCCGAGCAGCTTACCTTCCTCTTCGGAAGACAACGGCTCGGCGCCGCGTGCGCTGAGGAAGGCCTCGGCGCTCGCATCGCCGCTCGCCGGCGCATAACCGGTCGCCGGCGGGGCCTTGGCGGCGAGAAATTCCGTGCGCCAATTGCCACCATCACGGCAATCGACCGCGTCCCAGCCCGGCCCGGCGGCATGCGTCAGCGTGTACTCCCGGCAAAGCCGCCCGTCTCCGAGCTTGTAGGACGCGATCACGCGCAGCTTGCCGTCCGCAAGGCTGACTTCTCCGCCGCTGGCCGCTTGCGACAGGGCCGCATCGATACCGCCGCGGGAGAACCCCGCCAGCGCGATGCCTGCATCGGGCCGCCCGGCGCTGCCCGCGAGATAACCCGCCAGTCCACCAGCCATGACCAGGAAGCTGGCGGCAAGCGGCAAAGCAAGGCGCGGCCAGCGGCGTGCCGAAGGCGCCTCGAAAACCGCCGGCTTTCCGCCTGCGATCACCGAGAGGCGCGGTGCGGCCGGCGGGCTGCCCGCCGCGACGATGGCCGCCACGAGATGATCCGGCACCGCTTGCGGCTCCGCCCTCTCCCCCTCCAGCAGGAAGCGGGTTTCCGCCAGGATCGCGAAACGCTCTGCGAGATCCGGGTCGGCGACGATGCGCGCATGCAGGCGCTCGGCCGCATCCGGGGCGAGTTCGCCATCCGCCAGTGCGACCAGGTCCTCGTCGCTCACAGCGAGGTTCGTCATGTCGGCTCCATTCCCAGTCTTTTGGCCAGGCCGAGGCGCGCGCGCGACAAGCGGCTCATCACCGTCCCGATCGGGATCGAGAGCCGGTCGGACGCGTCGCGGTAACTCAGGCCATCGACGCAGACCAGCAGCAGCAGGTCACGCTGCTCGGACGGCATCTCCTCCAGCGCCTGCTGGACCGAACCGGCCGTCAGGGCCGTCTCGGTGACCTGCCTGCCATCCTCGCCCTGCAGCTCCGGATGCAGATCCAGCGTCTCGCTGGCGCCCTCCCGCCGCCGCTTGCGCAGCTGGTCGATCCAGAGGTTGCGGGCGATGCTGAAGAGCCAGGCGTCGAGCCGCGTGCCCTCCTGCCATTGCGCCTGCGCCCGCAGCGCCCGCTCGCAAGCGGCCTGCGCCAGATCCTCCGCCTCGCTCGTCGAGCGCGTCAGCGTCATCGCGTAGCGCCGCAGGCGCGGCAGCAGCGCAATCAGCTCGGTCGCAAAGGGCGACAGCGCCGCCCCTGGCGAAGGTGCCGGATATCCCCGCTGATTGATGCCGGTCTCGTGCATTGCCCTGGCCCGCCTCCGTCACGGACTGCAGGAGAGGCGGCCCCAGCCGAAGACCGGGTCGTGCCCGGGTTCGCCGAGGTCCCGCGCCGCCACCGACAGGGCAGCGAGCAGGGTCTCAGGCCTGGCCGCGTCGTCTCGCACCATCCGCTGCGCAAAGGCGAGGGTGACCAACGGCGCCGCGTAGGAGGTGCCCGAGCGCGGCGCAGTCGGGCGCATCGCCTTGTCGGCCATCTGGATGCGCACGCCCGGTGCAGCGAAGGCGATATGGCTGCCGCGATTGGCACGGGCATAGATGCGCTCGTCGCGATCGATCGCGGTCACCGCGACCGCCCAGGAATAGGCGGCGGGATAGCGCGCCTCGGCGCCCGGCCCGTCATTGCCGGCGGCTGCGACGAGCACGGCGCCGCGCTCATGCATCGTTCGGCCGATCTGCTCGACCAGCACGTTGGCCGGCCCGGCGAGGCTGAGATTGACGACACGGACATTGCGCTGTGCCAGCAGGTCGAGCGCGCCGACGAGATCGAAACTGTCGGCATTGTCGCCGCCGCCGCGCCGATGGAACGCATCGACCGCGACGACACGCGCCTGACTATCGGCCTCGGCGCCGCGCGTGAGCAGGATGGCGACATCGGTGCCGTGCTGCTTCAGGGCGGCGCGATGATCCGGGCCGCGGATCATCTGCGTCTCGACCGCCCTGCCTGAAAGAGCCGGGTGATCAATGTCGACGCCGGTGTCGACCATGCCGATGGTGCCGCGCGCGGAGCAGGTGCCGTCGATCCGCGCATCCTGCGCCACCAGCGAGAAGCACTGGTCGTCGGAGCAAGGGCGGGCGGCGCCGCGATAGAGATGATTGAGGTCGACCAGCGCCGACGGCGCGAGCGTGCGGACACGCTCGACGGCGCGTTGCATGGACAGCCGGGCGGGCGCCCGCAGCCGCACTGTCAGGTTGGCGAAGAGGCCGAGATTGCGCTGCGCGACGACGCGGAAGCCCTCTGCCTGCAAGGTGTCGAGTTCGGCCTGCGTCAGCCCGGCGGCGACGATCTCGCGTGGCACGGCGGTCGCTGCCGGTCGTGGCGCGCTGCGCTGCGCGCGGCGCGGCTGGCTCGTCTCGATCCCGAAGAAACGCAGCAGGCGCCCCGGGTTGATCCGTTGCTCCCCGCCGGTGCGGAAGCGGCTCGTGCTGCCGCCGCCACCGCCGGGACCACCGCCCCCGCTCCCTCCTCCTCCGCCACCGCCACCGTCGTCGCCATCATTGTCGTCCGCCAACGCCGGAAGGATGCGGCCCGCGCCATCCGGCAGCCCCAGGAAGGGCGCGCCGGCGAGCGCAAGGCCGAGCAGCGAGGCTCGCAGGGCGGAGCGAAGGCGGCCGCGGTTCATGCCGCAACCTTCTCGCGCCGAAGCCGGATGCCGACGCCGATCATCCTGATCGCGTCCTCGGCAGCCCGGCGCAGCAGCTTCTCCGATTCCGCGATCGCCTCCTCCAGCGTGCAGGGCCGCTTGAGGATGCTGGCGAAGGCGTCGATCCCATGCTCGAAATTGATCCGGACCTTGCCGCGCCCGATCGTGCCGGCCAGTGCAATCACGGGGATGCCGCGAGCCCGCGCCTGGCGCGCGACCTCGGCCGGGATCTTGCCGAAGGGCGTCTGTTCGTCGAGGCAACCCTCGGCGGTGATGACGAGATCGGCGCGGCGCAGCATACTTTCGAAGGAGAGATAACGCATGACGATGTCATAGCGTGGGTGGAGCGTCGCGCCCAATAGCGCATGCAGTCCGGCGCCGAGCCCGCCCGAGGCGCCGCAGCCGGGAGCTGTCGAAACATCCCGGCCGGTCGCCTCCCGCAGCCTACCGGCATAGGTTTCGAGCGCCGCTTCCAGAATCTCGACCTGCTCGGGGCTGGCGCCCTTCTGCGGGGCGAAGACCCGAGCCACGCCGCGCGGGCCGAGCAGCACATTGTGCCAGTTGACCGCCGCGTCGATCCTGACGGTGTCGAGACGCAGATCGCGGCCGGCCAGATCGATGCGGGCGAGTTTACGCAGCGCTGCGCCACCCCGGCCGATCGGCGCGCCTTGCGCGTCGAGCAGGCGGATGCCCAGGGCTTCGGCCATGCCGGCACCGCCATCGTTGATGCCGCTGTCGCCGCAGCCGAGCAGGATGCGCTCGGCCCCGGCGTCGAGCGCGGCCACGATCAGCTCGCCGACGCCATAGCTGGTCGTCAGTGTCGGATCGCGCCGGTCGCGCGGAACCAGCGCCAGGCCGGCCGCAGCCGCCATCTCGATCACCGCCGTCTTCGGCCCAGCCCCGCCAAGAAAGCCGAAATGCGCCGTCACGGGATCGCCGACCGGTCCCGTCACGGTGCGCTCGTGCAGAGCGCCACCGGTCACGGCACAGAGCGCCCGGGTGAAGCCCTCGCCGCCATCGACCAGCGGCGCCAGCATCGTCCTCGCCTGCGGCATGGCAGTCTTGACACCCTGGGCAATCGCCCGGGCCACATCGCTGGCGTCCAGGCATTCCTTGAAGCCGGAGGGGGCGATCAGAATATTGAGGGTCATTGCAAATCCTCTCGAAATCCCGAGGCCGTCAAACGCCTCTGCAGCTAAAAACGACGGCTCGCGCGCCTTATTCCGTTGCCGGCTCAAATAATTCCGCGGGAGCGAGATCAGCGCAGGGAAAGACCGGCCAGCGGCCAGATCCAGAGCGAGAAGACCAGCAGCAGCGCGCCCATCATCGGAAGCAGCAGCAGCGAGAGCCGCACGAGATCAGCAGGCCGATAGGTCTCGTGCTCGAGATCGGCATAGAGCGCGACAGGCTTGGCGCTGACCGGCAGCGTCTGGCAGAAGCCGGTCCCCATCACGATCAGGATGGCGATGGCGCCGAAGTCGTAGCCGAGTGTAACCAGGGGCGGCGCCAGCAACGGGATCAGCACCGTGGCCCGGGCACTGCGCGAGGTGATCAGCAGGTGCGACAGCAGGGCGACGACGGTCACCAGCGCTGCGACCGCCGCAGGGTGCGCCAGGACATCCGATGGCAATGCGGCGAGCAAAGGCTGCAGCAGGCCGCTCGCCGCGCCGGTCTCGATCAGCGCCTGCCCCATCAGCGTGGTCGCGGCGAGGAAGAGGATGAGTTGCCATTCGACGGACTTCACCGCCTGCTTCATCGAGATCGGCGCGAAGGGCTTCAGGGTCAGCCCGATCGCGCCGCACAGCGTCACCAGAGCGGCGTCGACGCCATGCAGCGGCTGCGTGCACCAGCCGGCGACGACAAGAGCCACGAGCGCTCCGACATAACGTTGCCGGCCGGAGAGCGGCTCTGCCGTGGCCGCCGGCAGCCTGATCACCTGTGCGCGCTCTGCCGGGCGCAGGAAGGCGAACAAGATGATGAAGGCGGCTCCGAAGCTCGCCAGGATGGCGAGCGGCATCCCGAGCAGCAGCCAGCCGAGATAGCCCTGGCCGGGGCCGCCACTGCGCTGGATCATCTCGATCGCGATCAGATGGGCGCCGGCGCCGATCAGGGTTCCCCCCGCCGAGAGCAGGATCACGGTCGGGAACAGCAGCGCGAGCGCCCGCCTGATGCGCCCATCCTCGATGGCGGCGGCCAAGGCGAGGTAGACCGGGAGCAGCAGCGCCGCACGCCCCGAGGTCGAGGGCACGAAGAGGGCGGTCGCGACGATCACGCCGGTCGTGGCGAGAAACAATGCGCGCACGGACCGGGCGCGGTTGAGCACCGCCGAAGCCAGGCGCTCGGTGAGACCGGAGGCGCGCAGCACGGCCGCGATGATGAAGGCGCCTATCAGCAGCCAGGTCAGTTCGTTGCCCAGTGCCGCATGCAGATTGCGGGCGGGCGTCAACCCGCACAACACCAGAGCAGCGGCGGCCGCCAGGGCGATCAGCGTGTCGTCGATATCGGTGAGGCACCAGCCGACGATCGCGAGTGCGAAGACGATCAAGGCCATCCTCGCCCGGACATCGAGCGGCAGGCCGAACCAGATGGCGGCGCCGAGGCCGGCGGCGATCAGGATCGGCAAGCCCAGCCGGAGCGCTGCCCGGGCCATGCGCCAATGATCGGAACGGAGGTCGCCGGCCATGGTGAGCTCGGCGGATGAGGAGGGAGAGAGCATCGTCATGGCAACGGAAACGTCGCGCAGGCGCACTTATTCCCAAGTGAGGATCGAGAATCTCTTCGCCAAATTCAGCGATTGGCGCATCGCAAGGCGTTGCAGCCGCTGCACTCCACACGGTCGCCTCGATCGTTTCGTCCCCGCCATCGCCTTCGGGCACGACAAAGGAGGCGCTTTGGCACCCCAGAATTGCTTCGATCACGGGTTTATTTTTGAAATAAATAGCTCGCTTCAAAACAATATAATTGTCGCTTTAAGAACAATAAATCGGCCAGCATCATATTACCCAAGCTACTTCGGTTGATCTGAATGCGATTACTCTTCCGGCTTCGATCGAGAGGAGCGGGTTCATGGCCGAGATCGTGGGAACGGCTGGACGCGATACGTTGCGCGGGACGAGCGAGGCGGATCGCATCTGGGGGCTGGCCGGGGACGACGATATCGACGGTGGCGCTGGTGACGACCTCATCGACGCTGGCGCCGGAAACGACGTCGTCAGAAGTGCAAGCGGTTATGACCAGCTCTATGGCGGCGACGGCTTCGACCGATTGATCCTGGTCGGGACGGGCGGCGCGGTCGATGGTGGCGCCGGTTACGATGCGCTCTTTGTCGATGCCTCCTCGGCCACGGACGACGTGAGTTTCGACGGCGCGAGCGGCCAGGGCATGATCGGCAGCGACCCTGCGACCGCTCAGCCCATCGCCTTTCAGGATGTCGAGTGGGCCGCCGTCACCACCGGCGGTGGCAACGATACCGTGATTGCCGGCGATCTCGATCGCCTCATCGCCAGTACCGGCGACGGCGACGATCGCATCGAGGGCGGCGACGGTGCCGACGAGTTGTCCGGCGGTGCAGGCGACGACGAGCTGCATGGCGGGGATGGCGTCGACACCCTGAGCGGCGGAGCCGGCAATGACTGGATCGCCGGCGGAGCCAGCTATGACGATTTGTCGGGCGATGACGGCGACGATGTACTGTTCGGCGGCGATGGCCTCGATTCCCTCCACGGCGGCGCCGGCAACGATTATCTGAATGGCGGCGCCGATAACGACACGATGGATGGTGGCGCCGGCGACGACATCCTCAAGGGCGGGGCCGGCGACGACAGCATCGCAAGCTGGGAAGGCAGCGACGTCATCGACGGCGGCGAGGGCAATGACCGGATCACGCATCTCTCGCCGCGCGGCACCGAGCCCGAGGCCGCGACGATCAATGGCGGCGCCGGAGACGACTGGATCCGCGCGGATGCCAACGACACCGTCAATGGCGGGGACGGCAATGACCGCCTCCTGTTCGGCCTCGGCGACCGGCCCGGTCCGCTCCACTTCGACGCGACGCTGGGCTGGATTCCCGGCGGACCGATCTATGCCAGCATCGAGAATTTCGGGCTGGAAAGCGGGGCTTATGACGACACGCTGCGCGGCGCCGATGGCAGCGACCGCTTCTCCGCCAACGGTGGCAACGATCTCCTGGAAGGACGAGGCGGCGATGACGAGCTGATCGGCGGCTTTGGCGACGATCGCCTGATCGGCGGCGCGGGCAATGATCGGCTGGTCGGTCAGCCGGGCACCGACGAGCTGAGCGGCGGCGACGGCGCCGACGTGTTTCACTGGAGCGTCAGCTACGATACCCCGGGCAGCATCGATCGTGTCGTCGATTTCAACGCTGCGGAGGGCGACATTCTCAGCTTCCTCATCGACGCCAACGGCGATCTCGCCTCGATCCGCGACTACGAGGATTTCCTTGTAGCCTCGCGCGACACGGAGGCGGGCGTGATGGTTACGCTCGACGGGTTCGAGGATGCGGCCATCCTGATCGAGGGCGTCTCCCTCGCCGAGATTTCCGCCGCCAACCTGTCCTTCACAGCCATCGACTTCTGAACCACGCGGTGCGCCCATCTCCGATCCTGCGCTGCCGAGATGGGCCAGGAAACTTAAGCGTGCACCACAGAAGCCGGCCGCGTCCGGTCGACCGCGACCGACACCACGCGAACTTGCGGTGCCGATCCACAACATGATGGAGGACGCCGTGACCGCCGAGATCAGCCGCGCCCAGATCTGGCAGTTCGTCCAGTACGGCGTCGCGCTCGAAGGCGGCACCAGGGTCGATGCCGAGCTGTTCAAGCGCTGCCTGACCGAGGAAATGGCGCGGGTGAAAAGCGAGCTCGGCGCCGAGACCTACGATAAGGGCCGCTTCCCCGAGGCGATCGATCTGTTCTCGAAGCTCTCGCTAGCGCCGGAATTCGAGGAATTCCTGACCGTGCCGGCTTACGCGAAGCTGGGGTGATCCAGCGGCCCGCACCGCTCGGACGGGTGGCGCGGGTTTACGCTTGGATGCTCGGTAATGGATTTCGGCCTTTGCCCGTTTTTAGATAGATTGCTGAAGGTCGTGGGGCGCCTCTCAGGTGTCGCAATCGCGCCACCTGCGGACATTGGTCCATTGCCCGAAAGCAGACATTGCCAAGTGGTGGCCTGACTTCTGTTCCCGACCGTTTCCTGACATCTGTCCCTATTGTACAAAGGGCCAGAATCGCCGCTGGAACGCCATGGCCACCCCTTACGCCTCCCGTCCCCGGCCGATTTTCGTGTAAATGAAGCAGGCACTAGGGTCTAAACTCAACGGGCGTATTGTGATTCAGTGGTCTCATGGTGGAGGTTAGTTCCATGAGCCGCTTGTTCTGGTTGAATGACAAGCAGTGGTCGAAGATCGAGCCGTTGTTGCCGCATTACGGCAGCCCGCCTCGGGCCGACGACCGGCGCATCCTGAGCGGGATCGTCCATGTTCTTCGGTGCGGCTGCCGCTGGTGCGACTGCCCGGCGGAGTACGGCCCTTACACGACCGTTTACAACCGCTTCAATCGCTGGTCGCGAAAGGGCATCTGGCAGAGCATCTACGCGGCTTTGACTGGAGATGAGCGCACCTCTCGGCAGCTCCTGGTCGACAGCACCCACATCAAGGCGCACCGCTCGGCGGCCGGTGCCGAAAAAGGGGGGAGCAATGTCAGGCGATTGGTCGCTCCCGCGGCGGTCGAACAACTAAGATCCATGCCCTGAGCGACGGCAAGGGCCGGCCTCTCGTCCTGGCGCTCACGCCCGGACAGGCCGCCGACATCAGGATGCTGCCCGTCATGCTCGACGCCGCCCCGCCGGCAAACGAGCTTCTGGCCGACAAGGCCTATGACAGCGACAGTGTCCGCGAAGACCTCCTCGGCAGAGGAATGCGCCCGGTCATCCCGAACAAGGATGACCGCAAGTTCCTCCACCCCTTCGATCGCAAACGCTATCGCGGCCGCAACGCCATCGAGCGCATGTTCTGTCGTCTCAAGGACTTCAGGCGCATCGCCACCCGCTACGACAAGCTCGCCAGGAACTATCTGGCCTCCCTGTGCCTCGCAGCTCTCGTCTCTTGCTGGCTCCGTTGAGTCTCGACCCTAGGGCGTTGGTCTTTGCAACGCGACTTGCCCGGCAGCAACCTTCCAATCGCTGGCCTGCTTCGCGATAACGAAAAGACTCACGCCTCGGACGGGTGGGGCCTGCTGGCCGTCACGGCTCGTGATTCCGGTGATTTCCCAGTTGAAATGGACTGTCACGGCGTCGGTGCCGAGGGGACGGACCGCAACGCTGCTTGTATTCATGGTTGTCGTCTTGGCCCAGCCACTCTGCTCCTTGTCGAGAAATCCCTGAATTTCGCTGCGTCCTTTTAACCGAGCCGCTGCAACCGTGACCCAATCAGCATCATCGGATAGAGCCTCCCCAAACGACTTCATGTCGTGTGCATTCCAGGCTCGCGCGAACACATTGACCAATTCGTCGGGACTGCGCGTCTGGGCACCGCCGGTCGAGGCGAATGCGAGCAGCGCCAAAAGACTCAAGGAAACAACCCTCAAGATGGAACGCATAGAACAATCCTTTTTTGTGAGGTGTTACGGCTTCGCTTTGCTAGGCTTGGCCTTGCCGTCATTGTTTCACAGTGAATCTGATCGAACCGCCTACCTAGTCCGGCACGTTGTCGGCCAGCCGCGTGTTCTGGAAGGAAAGGATCTTCCACTCCCCGTCGCGCTTGGTGAGGATCAGGGTGTTGCGGCTGCGCACGACCTTGTCGGGCTGCCGCGTGTCTCCCGTCAGCGTGCTCCAGAGATGAACGAGGGCGACGTCGGGAGCGAGGAAGTGGATGCTGTCGATGCGCTTGCGCTGAGCGCTGTCGCGAAAAACGGTCTTGTGAACCTCTGCATGTCCCTTTTCGACCATGTCGCGGCTGAGCCATTTGGCACCGGTCCAAGCGATGAAGATGCAGTCCTCGTGGTATAAGTTGGCGAAGGCTTTCATATCATGAGTGTTCCACGCGGATTCCCAGGCGATGAACAACTCCGCGATCGCGACTCGGTCCGCCGCTTCAGAGGGGCGGGCCAGATCCGACGCCGGCACCATCTGGGCGCGCGCCGCCTGCGTCGAGGCCATAGCGAGCTCCAGGACGGCGATGATCAGGACCGCAAGCCCTCTTAAGGTGTGGCGCCACGGTGCCCTGCCGCGGTTGTCGGCGCGGATGGAACCGAGAGGATGGAAATTCCGTGCCATTCCGTGTCTCCGAAACTGGTTGCGGGTGGGCGCGCCTGCGGCTCTCAGCCAAAGAATGGATCTGATGCGGCCCCTGGTAACGAGAACGGCCTGAAAGTCGGACGAAATCGGACGAAACCCTGGCGATGGCGGCCGAAACCGGACGATGCTGGAGCGGCGGCTGACCTTGCGGTAGATTGATGCCGGGGAGCCCCGAGGGCTTCGCCTAAGGGGGAGCCTCCGATGGACAGCCCGGCTGTGACGTCGCTTCGCTTGAATGGTCGCGTCATCGACCTTCAACTCGGATCGGTCACGGATGGGGCGGGCCGGACGGCCACGCTGCGGCCGCAGGCGGCGGCGGTTCTGAAGCTGCTCGCGGCACGGCCGGGCAAGCTCGTGAGCAAGGACGAGCTGAGCCAAGCGATCTGGGCCGGCATCGCGGTGACCGACGACAGCCTGGTCCAATGCATCAAGGACATTCGCAGAACGCTCGGCGACGAGAAGCACAGGATCATCCGGACGGTCCTCAAGCGCGGCTATGTGTTGGAGACGGGCGCGCAGCCTTCGAGGCTTCGGCGCCATGGGCTGCTCGCGGCGGCCGTCGCGCTGCTCGCCGTCGTGTCGGCCGCGGTCTGGCTCGGCAGGTCGGCACCGGTGGCGGAGGCTCGGCCGTCGATCGCGGTCCTCGCCTTCGACAATCTCTCCGACGACGCCAAGGACGTCTTCCTCTCCGAGGGCTTCGCCGAGGACATCATCACCGAGCTCGCTCGGCACCGGGAAATCCCGGTCCTTGCCCGCAGCAGCTCCATGAGCCTGCGTGGGGCGGACAAGGCACCTCAGAACGCCGCCCGGATTCTGGGCGTGCGCTATATCCTCGACGGCTCGGTGCGGCGCGTCGGCGATGCGCTGCGACTGACGGTCCGGCTCGTCGAGGGGCCTACGGGCACCACGCTGTGGAGCGGGCGCTACGACATCACAGCCGCTGGTATCGTGTCGACGCAGGACGAGATCGTCGACCGCATCGCCGGCATTCTGTTCTCGGAGGTCCGCGAGGCAGAGAAATCGCAAAGCCTGCGCCGGCCCCCGCGGGATCTGGAAGTCTACGCGCTGGCGATGCGGGGGCTGGCGCTCAAGCATCGCTTCACGGCCGAATCGTATCGAGAAGGCCGCGCCGCGCTGCAACGCGCGATCGAACTCGATCCGCTCTACGCTCCGGCTTATGCCTATCTCGGCTATCTCGACGTCACCGATATCGCGGGACGCTATACCGGCGAGCGGCAGCGCGAAGATATCGGTGCCGCCTACGATCTCATCCGCAAGGCGATAGCTGTCGATCCGACATTCGACTACGCCTATCAGGCGCTGGGCAACGCCCATTTGCTCAACGGGCGGTACGAAGAAGGGCTGCAGGCTCTCGACAAGGCCGTAGCTCTGGCCCCGAACGCCGCCGAGAACCAATTGCTCCGGGGCCGCGCACTGGCAGCGAACGGTCGGTTCGAGGAAGCAGTCGCCGCCGGCGAGCGGGCGTTTGCGCTCAATCCCCTAGCTCCGACATTCTATCATGGACTGCATGGCCTTTCGCTGTTCGCCGCCGGCCGGTACGCGGATGCCGTGGCCATCACCCAAACCTGCGTCGACCGCCAGAGCTATTTTCGCGTTTGCTGGGTGGCGCGGATTGCGGCGTTGCAGTCGCTCGGGCGCAGTAACGAAGCCAAGGCTGCGGCGGACGACTTTCTGGCCCATGCACCCGGCTACACGCTCCAGAACGCCAGGATGGTGCTCGGTTTCCGCGACGACGTCTCGATCGATGACGACGCCCTGGCGGCGCTGCGCACCAGCGGCGTGCCGGAGAAGTGACCGCATGCCGAAGATCACTGCCTTCCTCCTCGATAAGCTACCCATTTTCCTGGAGGGCGCCGAATGAAGGACCACAGGGCAGACGGCAGTTTAGTCGTCACCAGACACCGATGGAAGAATGTCTCAGACGGGTCGGAACCAGCCATTCCACACACGCTCGCGGGATCGGTTATGACTTTATCCCCGCCCTCCCAACCTCCCGTATACTCGCTCGCATCCCATCCCCGAGGGGCGGCCATCCGGAGGCATGTCGTTTGGCGGGGTGGGTGCGGCGCCTGCGGCCGGGTTTGCACCCCGGACTCGGGAGGCTTCGGGAACCGACCTGGGGGTACTACGGCCCCTGCGCGAGGAGCTCGCTAGCTGGACGGCCCGCCGATGACCAGCCGTCCGGCCGCCGACGCGACGACCCGATGAGGGGCACTGGCGAAGGCGGCGGGCGGGATCGGCGGAGCGTCCGAATGAAGCGCGGCCCGGGGTTTTAAATCGCCGATGGCGGAGCGCCACGGGGCGTGCGGGGGGTGGCTCAACCCCTTCGCGCCGCTTCCTGGCTCAATGGAAGCGGATACCAAACCGCGCCTCGCGGCGCTCCGCTGCCCCTCATATTCAAACGCCCGCAGGATGAGCCTGCGGGCGGGGATGGCGCGTGCTCGAAGCAAGAGCGCGGGATCCCCTCTCCTGGAAGGAGAGGGGTAGGGGTGAGGTGTTCGGGAGCGGAATCGCTGGCCACAACGTCGCCGCTGTGAGCCCTCGCGGAACTGGTCCAACGGCCTACACCTCACCCTGCCCTCTCCTTACAGGAGAGGGTTTTGCGTCGGGGTTCCCCGCTCATCCCACAGGAAGAGTGTCGCTCCTGCAACAAACCGTCCTTGCCCGGCGCAAGAATTGGCACCCTGGCCTTTGAAACTTGCCGCCGGCGCGCCTATCTCGCCTCTTTTCACCGGAGCAAGACCATGCGGCTTGCCACCCTGCCCGTCCTTTGTGCCCTCGCCTTGCTCACCACCGACCCCGCCCGCGCCGAGCCGCTGAAGCCGGAGCGCCGGATCGAGGCCACCTCCGATTTTGCCGGCAAGAAGGGCAAGGCCGCCAACGACATCAGCGGCATCGCCTGCCGCCCACCCGCCGGCGGGGAATGGCGCTGCCTCGTCGTCAACGACGAGAGCAAGGCGGCCCAGTTCGCGACGTTGACGCAGACGACGATCCGGCCCGAGCGTCCCCTGCCGCTCATCGGCGACGCCACCCCCGCCGCAAGCGGACCCCAGCCTGCGATCGGCTGTCCCAAGCAGGGCTCTTTCGGCGAGTTCGACGGCGAGGGCGTCGCCTATGCCGATCGCACTTTCTATATGGTCGCCTCGCATGGCTGCTCGCGCCATGGCGGCGAGTACCGCCCCTCCTCCTTCCTCCTCGCACGCATCTCACCGGGCAACGGCCAATCCGGCCCGCCCGAGCTGAGCTGGCGTGTCTCCGACCTTCTCGGCGCGGCCAGCGAGGTCGCGCCCTATCTCGGCAAGCCGCTCGGCGCCGAAGCGAATGGGCTCAATATCGAGGGCCTCGCCGTCGTCGGCGATCGGCTCTGGCTCGGCCTGCGCGCGCCCTCGCTCGATGGCCGTGCCTTCGTCGTGGGCGGCAATCTCGCCGAACTGTTCAAACCGGGCAGCGAACCGGCGGCGACCAAGCCGCAGCTCCTTGCCTTTGCAGCCGGAGCGCAGCGCGGCGTCCGCGATCTCGCCCCGCTCGCCGACGGACGCCTCCTCGTGCTGGTCGGCCCGGCGCAGGACCAGGAGGTGCCCTACGCGATCCTGCTGCTCGACCCGGCCGATCCATCGGCTACCCGCGAACTCGGCGAGCTGCGCCAGCGCAAGAATGCCAAGGCTGAGGCGCTCACCGTGCTCGCCGAGGAACGCGACGAATTGCGCGTCCTCGTCGGCTATGACGGGGTCAAGAACGGCGAGTTCGAGGAGTACCGGCTGAAGCTGCGCTGAGGCGCAGGCGAGTGGCCTTCCCTGCCGTTGCCGGACATGCGATGCGCAAGGCCATGAGCTTTCTCGCGCACCTCGATTCCGTCGTCTCCCGCTATCTCGCCGAGATCGCCGGCCCGCGCGAACGGCTGGCGCTGCTGCGCTGGCAAATGGCCGAGCAGCACGCGCTCGACCGGCGCGAGACCATGCCGGGCCATGTCACCACCAGCGCCTTCGTGCTCTCGCCCGACCATGCGCAGATCCTCTTGATCGACCATGTCGTGATCGGCCGCTGGCTCCAGCCCGGCGGCCACTACGAACCGGCCGCGTCCTTCCATGAGTCCGCCCTGCGCGAGGCGGTCGAGGAGACCGGCGTCGCCAGCCCGGCGCTGCATGCCTGGCATCGCGGCGGCGATCTGCCCTTCGCCATCGACAGCCACGAGGTGCCGGGCAATCCGCGCCGGAGCGAGCCGCCGCATATCCATCACGACCTGCAATATCTCTTCATAGCCGATCCCGCGCTGCCGCTGACGGCCCAGGAAGAAGAGGTCCATGCCGCCGCCTGGAAGCCGATCGCCACGCTGGCCGAGATCGCGCCGGTGGCGTTCACGCGCCTGCATGTCCTGAGCTCTCGGGGTTGAGCCGGCTCGCTGTTACTCATTTGCAACATTGTAACGTCATGATCCCGCGGTCGCTCATTCAATATTGCAACTGATTTGCATTTGCGTAGAGTCGATTCGTCAACAGGATCGCCAGCCATGCTCAAGCCCGCCGCCTTCGCTCTTGCCGTTTCCAGCCTACTCTCGCCGGCGCTCGCTGCCGATCTGCCCTCGCGCAAGGGCGCGCCCGCCGCGCCGCCGGTGCTTTCGGCCTGCACAGAGAGCGAGGGCATCCCGACCGACGCCTTCGGCTTCACCACCGGCTCGGACGTCGCCGAGGTCGGCTCCTTCGGCGCAAGCCTGACCTATGGCGGCGGCTTCGGTGTCCGCGACGGCCGCCAGGCGGCACACGGCCTCCAGCTGCAGGGCTCCTACGGCCTCTTCCCCTGCTTCGAGATCGGCCCCTATCTGCTCGGCGGCTATGCCGATGCCACCATTGCCGGCACAGATGCCGACAACCGCAGCTTCGGCGCCGGCGTCGAGATGAAATACCGTCTGCTCGGGCGCGATCTGCACGGCATCGGCCTCACCGTCGTCGTCGATCCGAGCTTCAACCGCACCGACCCGAGCGGCGCCGGCAACTTCACCACCTACAATACCGGCATCCGCCTGTTCGCCGACAAGACGCTGGTCCCAGGCAAACTATACGCCGCGCTCAACCTCTCGCACGACCTGACCTGGACGGGCCCGAGTCCCTATCTGCGCTCCTCGACCTTTACGGTCGGCGGCTCGCTCGCCTGGCAGTTGATCGACGGGCTCTATCTCAGCGGCGAAGTCCGCCATCAGCGCCGCCAGAACGAGCTCGGCTTCGGCAACAACGCCGGCTACGCCACCTTCGCCGGCCCCGGCGTCTTCTGGCAGGCGACCAAGCAATTCGCGATCTCGGCGGCCTACAATGTCCAGATCGCCGGCAAGGCCAAGGATGTACAAGGCGATCTCGACATCACCAATTTCAGCCAGCATCTGGTCAAGGTGAAAGCGGCCTACAGCTTCTGAGTGACGCCGCGCGGCGTCACTCCGGAACCCGCTGACCGACCGCCGCACCCGCTTCGGAGTCTTTCTCCGCTTGCTGTTCCGAGCTGCGGTCGGCCTGCTTCCGGCTGATCGTCTCGACCGCATCGGCGGCCAGTTTCTCCAGCAGCACGCGCTCGCGCTCATCGAGCGTGCGGGCCTCGGCGTCGAGGATGCACAACGCTCCCAGGACGAAGCCATCGGACGAACGCAGCGGCGCGCCGGCATAAAAGCGCAGCCCCCAGGTCTTGGCGACGGGATTGTCGGTGAAACGCGCGTCGCGCTCGGTGTCGGCGACGACCAGCGTCTCGCCACCCGCCACGACATGGTCGCAGATTGCCGCCTGGCGCGGCAGGATCGGCCGGCCGGCCTCGTCCCGGCCGAAGCCTGAGAGCTCCTTGCTACGACCGATGACGATCTCCTGATCGGCGTCGATCGCCGAGATCATCGCCACATCGACATCGAACGCGTCGGCCGCGCGCTTGGCGATCGCATCGAGATCGTCGCGCAGGCTCTCAGCGAGGAAATCTGTCGCGTGGAGCGCCGCCACGCGCTCGGCATCATTGGCCGGCGCCTCCGCCGTAGCCGGCTCGCCGGCAACCTCGGGCAGCATGCGCTGGACTCGGCCAATGACTTCCGCGACCGAGGTCGCGATCTCGTCGGCACCGATCTTCTTGCGCGCGTCGCTCGCCAGCGCTTCGGGCGGAACCGTCCAGAGCACAAGAACGATCTGGAGCTCCGGCCAGCGCTGCCGCAGCCGCCGACAGAACTGACGGGCGGCGCTGTCTGGCTCACTGCTGAAATAGTTGATGCAGACGACCGGCACGCCATCGAGGTCGAGCCTGGCGACCGAACTCGCCGTGACATGGACGACCCGGCGGGTTTGCGCGGCGATCCCTTCCAAGGCGAGCGCATGCGCAAGCATCTCCGCTGCGATCGCATCGATCTCCCATTTACCGCCGATGCACGCGACTTGTGGCCCGGGTGCCATCGACGCCGCAGCCGGATGTTCGTCGCGCAGTTCCTCCAGCAGCGCATCCATTCCCTCGGCGACACGCAGCCGGTGGGCCGCGGTGGCCTGGCGGCCGTAGTCATCGCTGGCGAGACGCAGCACCGCTATGCCGACCGTATCGTAGAACGGCACCACTGAAAGCGCCTCGATCTCGCCCTCGGCGATCTCGATCGCTTCTTCGACGTCATTGGCGAGCAGGCGCTGGTAGATGCGTGTCGCCGGGCTGAGGGCCGGAACCGACCCGAGCAAGGTGTCGAGGAATTGCAGCTGCGGCAGGGTCTTGCCGAGGACGAGCAGGCAGACCGTCAGCGGTGTCGACAGGATCAGGCCGACGGGGCCCCAGAGCGCGGTCCAGAAGGTCGCGGCCGCGATCAGCGAGATCGCCGAGAGCCCGGTGGTGCCGTAGAGCATCGGCTCGACGATGTTGTTGCTGACGAGCTCGAGCCCCGCGATCAGTGCGAGCGTCCACAGCACCATGTGCCAGCCCGGATCGACCGCGAAGGCCAATATCAGGGGAAAGACGGCGGAGATCAGCGCACCGACGTAAGGGACGAAGCGCAACACGGCCGCAACGACGCCCCAGAGCGGTGCTCCCGGTACGCCGATCAGCCATAGCCCCAGCGTCAACGGTATGGCGAAGGTGATGTTCACGACGAGCTGCATCAGGAGGTACCGGCTGATCCTGCGGCCGGCATCCTCGATCGCGTCGGTCGAGCGGTGCAGATTGCCGCCGAGTGTGCGCAACAGCCGGTCGCGCAGATCGGCGCGGTCGAGCAGCGCCAGCACGACGAAGACCAGGACGATGCCCGCCGTCGCAAGCGGTTCGAGCGCGCGTCCGAACCAGACCAGGGCGACCTGCAGCTGAGTGCCCGGCGCCGGCACGACCTCGACACGTTGCGCCGTCGCGCCTTGCACAGCCTCCACTTCCTTCTGAAGGGACGCGATCGCGTTCAGCGCACTGTCGAAGATTCCCGGCGCCCTGAGCTGCGCCTTGAGGTCATTGAACTTGCTGTTGATGGTCGATTGATAAGTCGGCAGCTGCTCGCCGAGCGAGCGCAGCTGCGTGCCCAGAACCACAAAAAGCCCAGCCAGCAGGACCAGTACCACCGTCATCACCGCCACGATCGCGATCACTTTCGGCACGCCGCGCCGGCGCAACCACATCACCGGAGGATTGAGCGCGAAGCCGATCAGGAAGGCGAAGGCGAGCGGGATCAGGACGTCCTGACCGTAATAAAGCCCCGCGATGATGACGGCGGCACTGACGAGCGTTGCGGCTACCGTAACGACGTCGCCGCCGCCCGTAACGCCCGCGCCGACGCCGCCCATCTCCGGCTGGACCACTCTTTGGCCAGGAGGCGGTGTCGTCGTCATGCGCGAGCCCCCCGGCCTTTATGGATCGTGTTGAGAACGTGAGAGAGACTGTCCTGTTCCGTGTTCAACCAGCCGGCGTCCACGCCACATTGCGAACTGCGCATCGCAGACGCCAGAACGTGTTTGATTTTGCACGAATTCTGATCGTTCAGCCGATTCCGGCTGAACAGAAAGCGCGCTAAGACGGGACGATCTTCAACCAAGGGTGTCGGCTATGACGCGCGACGAGGCAGGAAGCGGCGCATCGGACAAGGCCGGAACGATCTGCCGGGCTCTGCGCCGCGCCATCATCGAGCGAGCGCTCGAGCCTGGCGCGGCATTGCCGGAGGATGCGCTCGGCGAACGCTTCGGCGTCAGCCGCACCATCGCGCGCCATGCGCTCGGCCAGCTCGCGGCCGAAGGATTGGTCGAGCTGCGCCGCAACCGCACCGCCGTCGTGGCGACGCCGAGCTGGCAGGAGGCGCGCGACACCTTCGACATCCGCATCGAGCTGGAACGCCTCGTGGTGCGCCAGCTCGCCGGCCGGCTGAGCAAGGCGCAGCTTGCGACCCTGCGCGGCCATGTCGATGCCGAGGATGCGGCACGGGGCGAATCCGATGCGGTCTCGATCCGACTCGCGACCGAGTTCCACATCCTGCTTGCGCAGATGACGGAAAGCCCGATCCTCACCCGTTATGTCAGCGAGCTCGCCTATCGCTGCTGCCTGATCCTGTCGCTGTACAGCCGGCCGCATTCGTCGGAATGCGCCATCAACGAACATAGCCTGCTGATCGACGCGCTCGAAAGCGGCGACGCCGAGACCGTGATGAAGCTGATGCACCACCATCTCGATTCGGTGGCGGAACGGGCGCTGGTGGCGCAAGCCAAGCCGCGCGAGCGCGACATCATGGCGATCCTCGCGCCTTATGCGGAGGCGCCGCAACCAGCCGCCAAGGCGCGCGGGAAGCGCTCGCTCAAGGCGGCCGGATAAGCCGGCTGCAAACGCGGCCGGCGAATTGATCTGGCCGCATTGCCGCCGCCCTAGGCGTGAACACGACGGTTCCCTCACGGGATCAAAAGGGAACGCAGTGCGGGTGGCTTAGCCACCTCTGCTGCGGCTGCCCCCGCAACTGTAAGCGGCGAGCCTTTCACCACATGCCACTGGGGCCTCGGACCTGGGAAGGCGGTGAAAGGTGGTGACCCGCGAGCCAGGAGACCTGCCGTCAGCCGTGGTCACACGCGAACACATCGGCCGGGGGTCCGCTGATGGGTGATAGGCCTTTACGCGCCCGTTTTCGGGAGCGGAACGGATTATCTCGTTCGCGGTGACGTGCCACTGACGTTACCGCCAAGGTTTCCCGTGATCCGCTTGCCCAACCCCGCCAAGCGGGCAGGCTCTCCGTCACCGGGCTTGTCGCGCTGGCTCGAAGCCTTCGACCGGCAGGAGCCGGCGAGCGAGAACGGCGCCGACGCCTATGGCCATGCCTAGCCGGCAAGGGCACCGGCCCTTCTGGCCGATCGTCTTTCGAACTTGTCGAGGCTAGAAGGAGGGAGCCTCGTTCGGACAGGTGTCGGATATGACGTTGCGACTGAGCCGCTTCACTACCCTGATTGTCTGCATTCTGGTTGCACTCGTCACGATCCCGCTGGCCTTCCGCTACAACTGGTTCTGGTTGCCGGGCCTGCTGGCGACGATGCTGGCCTTGCTCGGCCTCTGGGACCTCGTCCAGAGCGAGCATGCGATCCGGCGCAACTATCCGGTGATCGGCCATATCCGCTGGTTCGCCGAGCTGGTCCGCCCGGAGCTGCGCCAATATCTGTTCGAGGCTGACGAGGAGGCGGCGCCGTTTTCCCGCTCGCAGCGCTCGCTGGTCTATCGCCGGGCCAAGAACCTCGCCGGCGATCACCCGTTCGGCACGCTGCTCGACGTCTATCGCGATGGCTACGAGTTCATCGGCCATTCGACCCGGCCGGCGCCGGTCTCCGATCCCGAGAGCTTCCGCATCACCATCGGCAACGACCAGTGCCGGCAGCCCTATTCGGCTTCCGTCTTCAACATCTCGGCGATGAGCTTCGGCTCGCTCTCCGCCAATGCGATCAGGGCGCTCAACACCGGCGCGCGCCTCGGCCGCTTCAGCCACGACACCGGCGAAGGCAGCATCAGCCCCTATCATCGCGAAGGCGGTGGCGACATCGTCTGGGAGGTCGCCAGCGGCTATTTCGGCTGCCGCGACGATGAGGGCCGCTTCGATCCCGAGCGCTTCGCCAAGCAGGCAGTCGACCCCCTGGTCAAGATGATCGAGATCAAGCTGAGCCAGGGCGCCAAGCCCGGCCATGGCGGCATTCTGCCGGCGCCGAAGGTGACGCCCGAGATCGCGATGACGCGCGGCGTGCCGGTCGGGCGCGACTGCGTCTCGCCTCCCAGCCACAGCGCCTTCTCGACGCCGCTCGAGATGATGGCTTTCATCGCGCAATTGCGCGAGCTCTCGGGCGGCAAGCCGGTCGGCTTCAAGCTCTGCCTCGGCCATCCCTGGGAATTCATGGGCATGGTCAAGGCGATGCTGGCGAGCGGCGTCGTGCCCGACTTCATCGTCGTCGACGGTGCCGAGGGTGGCACCGGCGCCGCCCCGGTCGAGTTCAGCGACCATATCGGCCTGCCGATGCGCGAGGGCCTGCTCTTCGTCCACAATGTGCTGGTTGGCGCAGGGCTACGCGACAGGATCAAGATCGGCGTCGCCGGCCGGATCGTCAGCGCCTTCGACATCGCCAGCGTGCTCGCGATCGGCGCCGACTGGGCCAATGCCGCCCGCGGCTTCATGTTCGCGCTTGGCTGTGTCCAGTCCCTGTCCTGCAACACCAATCGCTGCCCGACCGGCGTCGCCACGCAGGACGCGGTCCGCCAGCGGGCGCTGGTGGTGCCGGACAAGGCGCAGCGCGTCCATCGCTTCCATGCCAACACGCTGGCGGCGCTCGCTGACATGCTGGCGGCCGCCGGCCTGACCCATCCCGAGGAGCTCGGCCCGCACCACCTCGTCCGCCGCGTCAGTGTCACCGAGATCCGCCTGTTCTCCGACCTCCACGTCTTCCTCGAGCCCGCCGAGCTGGTGAGCGGACTATGTGAGCACAGCTTCTATCGCCGTAACTGGGACCTCGCCCGCGCCGACAGCTTTGACCGGGCGTCGTGAACGCGTTCGCATGGCGACGAGAACGGCTTGCCGGCGCGTCGCCATCCCGGCGAAGGATGACTGCATAATGCGAGACAGTCATCGGGGGCCGTAACAAGACCGTAGCGTTCCCGGCAGAATATGCTCAGTATCGACGCGGGATAGAATTGCGCGCTGCAGTTGGCGACCGCGGCAGTGCGTTGGCGGCGAAGAGGAGTGGCCTATGTCTAAGCGTTCACGGATAGCGCGCGTGAAGCGGATCTCTTCGGCCTTGCATCTCCCCGTCCTGGTGCTTGCGGCCACTTTCGCCTTCGGACCCGCAACAATCCTCCTCGCCCAGCAGCCTGCGCCCGCGGCCGTTCCGGTCGGCACCGTCACCGCCGAGAAGCGCGCCATCACGCAATCAGCGGATTTCGTCGGGCGCATCGAGGCCGTCAACCGCGTCGATGTCCGTGCCCGCGTCACCGGCTATCTCGAGAACGTTCTGTTCAAGGATGGCGCAACCGTCAACGAAGGCACGCCGCTCTTCCGCATCGAGCGCGCGCCGTTCGAAGCTGCCGTCGAACAGGCGCAAGGCGCGCTGGAGCGGGCCCAGGGTACCCTGCAGAACGCCAGCCTGCAGCGCCAGCGCGCCGAGGACCTGCTGCGCACCAATGCCGGCTCGGTCGCGGTGCGCGACCAGCGCGTCGCCGAGGAAAAGGGCGCGCAGGGCGACGAGACGACCGCCGCCGCCAATCTGAAGACGGCGCAGATCAACCTCGGCTATACCGAGATCAAGGCGCCGATCGCCGGCCGGATCGGCCGCACCAAGGTGACCAAGGGCAATGTCGTCGGCCCCGATAGCGGCGTGCTGGCGCAGATCGTCAGCGACGACCCGATGTACGTCACCTTCCCGGTCAGCCAGCGCGAATTCCTGGCGCTGAAAACGAATCGGTTGCCGGCCGACGGCGCAGCGCCGCTCGTCAGCCTCAAATTCTCCGACGGCTCGACCTATGACCAGAAGGGCCGCGTCGACTTCGTCGACGTCTCGGTCGAGCGCTCAACCGATACCGTGCTGGTGCGCGCCACGCTGCCCAACGCGGCGGGCAAGCTCCTCGACGGCACGCTCGTTCGCGTCGCCGTCGCAGCCGACCAGAGCGAGGAAAAGGTATTGGTTCCGCAATCGGCGCTGATCGCCGACCAGCAGGGCGCCTATGTCTTCGCCGTCGAAGACGGCAAGGCCGTGGCGAAGCGCGTCAAGGTCGGCGCCGAGGCCGGCGCCTATGTCGTGATCGATCAGGGGCTCGCCGGCAACGAGCAGATCATCATCCAGGGCCTGCAGAACCTCCGGCCCGGCGTGCCGGTGCTGGCTTCGCCCGTGACCCCGCCGGTCGGCCGGAGCTGAATCGATGCTGAGCTCCGTCTTCGTCGACCGGCCCCGGCTGGCGATCGTCATCGCGCTCGTCACCACGATCGCCGGTCTTTTGTCGCTCTTCGCGATCCCGGTGGCGCAATATCCCGATATCGTGCCGCCGCAGATCTCGGTGAGAGCCTCCTATCCGGGCGCCTCGGCCGCCGTGGTCGAGCAGACGGTCGCCCAGCCGATCGAGGCCCAGATCGTCGGCACCGACAAGATGCTCTACATGAAGAGCGTCAGCGGCAATGACGGCAGCTATTCCCTGCAGGTCTCGTTCGAGCTCGGCACCAATGCCGACATCAACAACGTCAACGTCAACAACCGCGTGCAGCTCGCCTTGTCGAAGCTGCCGCAGGAGGTCCAGCGCAGCGGCGTCGTTGTCAAGAAGCAGTCCTCGGCTTTGCTCGGCGTCATCGCCGTCTACGCGCCGAAGGGCAATTACGACACCTTGTTCGTCTCGAACTACGTCACGATCAACCTGCTCGACGCTATCAAATCCACGACTGGCGTCGGCGACGCCTCGCTGTTTGGCGCACAGGACTACGCCATTCGGGCCTGGGTCCGCACCGACAGCCTGACCGGCCTCAACCTCACCACCGGCGACATCATCGCCGCCATCCAGGGCCAGAACGCGCAGGCCGCCGTCGGGCGCATCGGCGCGCGCCCGATCTCCGACGACCAGCAGCTGCAGCTCAACATCCAGACCAAGGGCCGCCTGACTTCGCCGGAGGAGTTCGGCAAAATCGTGCTGCGCACCAATGCCGACGGCTCGGTGCTGCGGCTCTCGGATGTGGCGCGCCTCGAGCTCGGCGCCGCCAATCTCGATCGCGACACCAGGCTGAACGGCGGCGCGGCCGTGCTGATCGGCGTCTACCAGGCGCCGGGCGCCAATGCCCTCACCGCCCTCGATTCCGTCAAGAAGACGATCGGTGACCTCGAGAAATCCTTCCCCGATGGCCTCGCCTGGAAGGTCACCTACGACCCGACCGCCTTCGTCACCGCCACGATCCACGAGGTGCAGAAGACGCTGATCGAGGCCTTCGTCCTCGTCGTGCTCGTCGTCTATCTGTTCCTCGGCAATCTCAGGGCGACGCTGATCCCGACCATCGCCGTGCCGGTGAGCCTGGTCGGCGCCTTCATCGTGCTCAACGCCATCGGCTATTCCGCCAACACCGTCTCGCTGCTCGCCGTCGTCCTCGCCATCGGCATCGTCGTCGACGACGCGATCGTCGTCATCGAGAATGTCGAGCGCGTGATGGAGGAGCATCCCGAGCTGACGCCGGCCGAGGCGACCAAGCGCGCCATGGGCGAGATCGTCGCCCCGATCGTCGCGATCACGCTGGTGCTGCTTTCGGTCTTCGTGCCGGTCGCCTTCATCCCTGGCATTTCCGGCGAGCTCTTCCGGCAATTCGCCGTCACCGTCGCCGTCGCGATGGTGCTCTCGGCGATCAACGCCCTGACCTTGTCGCCGGCGCTCTGCGCCATCCTGCTGAAGCCGCATCACGGGCCACGGCGCGGGCCGATCGGCTATGTCATGCGTGGTATCGACTGGACGCGCGACCGCTATGGTGCTGGCGTGGCGCGCCTCGTGCGCGTCTCGCTCGTCAGCCTCGCGCTGACCGCCGCCTTCGGCGTCGGCATCTATGCGATGGGGCGGATCACGCCGACCGGCTTCCTGCCGGAAGACGACCAGGGCGCCTTCTTCGTCGTCGCCCAGTTGCCCGACGGCGCCTCGATCGGGCGGACATCGACGCTCGCCGCCGAGGTGGAGGGCATCCTGAAGACGGAGAAGGCGATCGCGGACTATTCCACGGTCATCGGCCTCAACTTCATCGACAACTACTCCCAGCCCAATGCCGGCTTCTTCGTGGTGACGCTGAAGCCGTTCGACGAACGCAAAGGCCCGGAGGACTCGGCTTCGGCGGTCATCGCCCGGCTCGCCCAGAAGTTCCGCAGCGTGCGCGACGGCAACGTCGTCCCGGTCGCACCGCCGCCGATCATCGGCCTCGGCAGCGGCGGCGGCTTCAGCTACGTGCTGATGGACATGGGATCCTCCGATCCCAAGGCGCTCGGCCAGGCCCTGCGCGGCCTCACCGTCGCCGCCAACCAAGATCCGCAATTGCGGCGGGTGTTCTCGACCTTCTCGGATTCGGCGCCCTCGATCTATCTCGACATCGACCGCGACAAGATCCAGATCCTCGGCGTCGCGCTTAGCGACGTCTTCCAGGCGCTGCAGGCTTCGCTCGGTGGCTACTACGTCAACGATATGAACCTGTTCGGCCGCACCTGGCAGGTTCAGGTCCAGGCCGAGGGCACCGACCGCGCCTCGGTCAACGACATCTACCGTATCAATGTCCGCAGCCGCTCGGGCGACATGATCCCGCTGCGCTCTTTCGTCGAGGCCAAGGTCGTGGTCGGCCCGCAGGCCCTGATCCGCTACAACAACCGTCTTGCGGTGACGCTCCAGGGCTCCCCCGCGCCGGGCGTCTCCTCGGGCCAGGCTCTGAAGGCAATGGAAGCGGTTTCCGCCAAGACGCTGTCGCAGGGCTATCGCGGCGAATGGACCGACGTCTCCTTCCAGGAGAAGCGGGCCGAGGGGCAGACGACGATCATCCTCGCCTTCGCGCTGCTCTTCGCCTACCTCTTCCTGGTCGCGCTCTACGAGAGCTGGACCATCCCCGTGCCGGTGCTGCTCTCGGTGGCGGTCGGCGTGCTCGGCGCCTTCATCGCCATCGTCATCGCCAAGCTGACGCTCGACCTCTACGCCCAGATCGGCATCGTCGTCCTGATCGGCCTTGCCGCGAAGAACGGCATCCTGATCGTCGAGTTCGCCAAGGAACTGCGCGAGAAGGGGCACCCGCTCCTGCACGCAGCCACCGAGGGCGCGCGCCTGCGCTTCCGTCCGGTGATGATGACGTCCTTCGCCTTCATCCTCGGCCTTTTGCCTCTCGTGATCGCCGAGGGGCCGTCAAAGCTCGCTCGGCGCGACGTCGGCACGCCGGTCTTCGGCGGCATGCTGGCGGCGTCCTTCATCGGCATCTTCGTGATCCCGGCGCTCTATGTCATCTTCCAGTCGCTGCGCGAGCGCCTGCGGCCATCGACCCGGCCCAAGGAGGAGCAGGTCTAGAAGCGGACTGCGGGAGATCAGAGTCGCCCCGCAAATTCCCTCGTTGCCGAAGCGGCTGGGATCAGCTATCCAGCCTCCACGGATTGCGCCCGTAGCTCAGCTGGATAGAGCGTTGCCCTCCGAAGGCAAAGGTCACACGTTCGAATCGTGTCGGGCGCGCCAATTTTCCTATGTGTTTCAATGAATTAGATGCAACCTGGGCGAGTTGCGTTTGCGCGAGGCAAGGCGCCCGTAAGCAGTGGGGCTCGCTTTGCCACTAGGCCGTGTGGACGAATTGCCGCAATGATCTGTTTGAGGATTCCAGCGGGGAATCGGATGTGATTCATGGGTTTCCGACGGATTTGGAGGTCGGAAGCGATGTCGACTCGGATGGATGAAGACGACTGGGCGATCACGTTGACGGTGTTCCGGGCCTGACTGCCGCGCCGGGGGCGCAAGGCGGCGGACGACCGGCTGTTTCTCGAAGCGCTGCATTTCTTCACGGTGGAGAACGTGCGCTGGCGAGCGCTGCCCGAGCGGTTCGGGAACTGGAACACGGTGTGGAGAAGCGCTTCGACCGGCTTGGCAAGGCGGGCGTCTTCGAGGCCTTCTTCGATGGGCTGGCGGGCCTGAGGCTCTTCGTCGTCAGCCGCCGCACCCGTGCGTCCGAGCCGTGCTCATCCACCAGTTTATCGAAGACCGACCAGGGAACATGCTTCAGAAGCCCGTGGAAAACGCTATTCTGATGCCGCATGGCGTCGATCCCGTCTCGTGTCCAAAACACCGGCAAGTGCTTGGAAACCAGTAGAATCAACGCCATGCACAACGTCTAGAAATTTAAACCGGACAGCCGTGCGCATTGAGCGGGAATTGGCCGACGAGAGAGCGGCAACAATATATCGCTTCGACGCACGGTGGCGAGTTAGGCCGGCAACCCGTTCTGCTTTCGCAAGCTCTTGTCGAACGCGGATGCGGGGACGAAGCGGCGCAGCAAACTGACCTGGCGAGCCATTTTTCCCGCCGCATAGCGCCTTTTCGGAGCAGAAGCGGTCGCAGCTTCGAGGATCGTCTTCGCTACGACTTCCGGCGCATCGCCTGCCTCGATCGCTGTCCGCATGATCGTGTTCATGCCGTCCCGCGCGGCGTCATAGACGTCCAGCGACCGGTCCGGCCTGATTTGGTTTTCCTCGAATGCGGTCCGGGTATAGGCCGGCTCGACCAGGACGACGCGGATGCCAAGCGAGCGCAACTCGTGGTCGAGCGATTCAGAATAGCCTTCGATGGCGTGCTTGGTGGCGGCATAGAGCGCCGAATAGGGAGCCGGGATCAGCCCCAGCACAGAGCTCAGATTGACGATCCTACCCTGCCGTTGAAGGCGCATCACCGGCAGAACCGCGTTGGTCACACGCAAAACGCCGAAGACGTTGACATCGAACAGCGCCTGGGCCTGCTCGATCGAGGACTCCTCTGCACCGCCGAGCAGCCCGATACCGGCATTGTTGACGAGCAGGTCGATGCGGCCGGTCCTGGCCACCACGTCATTGACAAGCTTCGCCACGGATTCATCATCGGTCACGTCGCAAGCCAGCATGGTGATGCCTTCGACGCTCTCCGAAGCGGCCCGGCGGCTGGTCCCGAAGACGCGATACCCCGCGTCCTGCAGCGCTTTGGCCGTCACGCGGCCGATGCCGGAGGATGCGCCGGTGACCAGGGCCACGCCAGGATTCTTCGTGTTCATGACATTCATCTCTTTGTTTCGGTTGGATTAGTGACGAAGCGCTGCGAGCCTGCGCGGGTTGCGTGCGTCAAGGGTTGCCTTCGCCAGTCGCCGCTGCGTCCGACCAGCGCCGGAACAGCACGCTGGCATTCACGCCGCCAAAGCCGAAGCCATTGGCGATGGCGTAGTCCGTCACGATCGGTCGGGCCTCGTTCGCGACGAAGTCGATCCCGTCACCGGCCGGATCGGGAGCTGTCAGGTTGAGCGTCGGCGGAGCGACCTGATGCCGGAGCGCAAGGATCGCGAAGATGGCTCCAAGCCCGCCGGCTGCGCCCAGAAGATGGCCCGTCGCCGACTTCGTCGCGCTGACGGCAATAGTGCGATCCGAGCCGAACAGGGTCCTGATGGCAGCCAGTTCGCCGAGGTCGCCAACCGGCGTCGACGTCGCATGCGCATTGAGGTGGCCAATCTCGCCCGGGGCAATGCCCGCCTGGGCGATCGCGATCTCCATGGCGCGGCGCGCGCCGCTGCCATCCTCGGGGCCCGAGGTGACGTGGTGCGCATCCGCGGTCGTGCCGTAGCCGACGAGTTCGGCGAGCGGTGTGGCGCCGCGCGCCAGCGCGTGACCCAGTTCCTCGATCACCAGCACCCCGGCGCCTTCGCCCATCACGAAACCGTCCCTTGCCGTGTCGAACGGGCGTGAAGCCTCGGCAGGCCGGTCGTTGAAGCCGGTGGACAGTGAACGTGCGGCGGCAAATCCGCCGAGGCTGACGATGTTCATGCAGGCTTCGGAGCCGCCGCACAGCGCGATATCGGCTTCGCCCGAGCGGATAAGGCGGGCGGCATCCCCGATCGCCTGGATACCCGCGGCGCACGCTGTCACCGGCGCCCCGAGCGGGCCCTTGAACCCGTGGCGGATCGAAACCTGCCCGGCGGCAAGGTTGACCAGGAAGGAGGGCACCGTGAACGGTGATAGGCGGCGCACGCCTCGCGTGTCCACGGTGCGCACGGCCTCGGTTATGGCAGGGAACCCGCCGATGCCCGAGGCGATGATGGTGGCCGTGCGGCGTTGCTCAAAATCCGAGCCAGGCTTCCAGTTTGCCTGCGCCAGCGCCTCGTCTGCCGCCGCCAGCGCGAGGATGATGAACCTGTCGACCTTGCGCTGATCCTTTGGAGCCAGGACGGCATCGGGATCGAAGCCCGCCTCCGGGTCCTCGACGAGGGAGGGAACGACCCCTCCGACTTTTGCCGGCAAATCGCCGACAACCTCGTCGGGGAGCCTGCGCAGGCCCGAGCGACCCTTCAGCAGGCGCGCCCAGCTCGGCGTGACGCCGGCGGCCAGCGGCGTCACCGCGCCCAGGCCTGTGACAACAATCCGTCTCATCTTTAGCCTCCAGTCGATTCCGGCGCGCCGGCAAAGCCGCTGGGCGCCCTCCGGCTCCGGCGCAGGAAGACGGGAAGGAAGGCCGCGATCGCCAGGACCGCAGCCGCGGTCAGGACGACCGCGAGAGAAGCAGGCGGCGACAGCGGTAAGACGCTGGCGAAGGATGCGCCAATGGCGGCACAGCCCATCTGCAGGAAGCCGAGCAGCGAGGAGGCCGACCCGGCCTGCCGTCCGAAGTGATGAAGCGCGATCGCCGTGCCCAGCGGATTGATCAACCCCATGCCGAACAGATAGAGGGCGATCGCCATGGTGAAGGTCGCGAAGTTCGGCGATGCGGCGAAGCCGAACATGGCAAGGCCGCCAGCGAGCGCGATGACGAGGCCCGCCAGGCCGACCGCGCGATCGCCATGGCGCCGTGCCAGGCGCGGCGCGAGAAACCCCGCGGCGAAGACGATCAGAACCGTCGCCGCGAAAGACAGGCCGAGCTGGATGGCGCTCAGACCCAGAGCATTCATCAGCACGCCCGGCGCGGCCGCGAAGAAACTGTAAAGCCCGCCGATGACCAGGCTTACCGCGAGGGCCGGCAGCAGGAATCGCCGATCGGCGGCAAGATTCCGGTATGTGGATACCACCGATGAGAACGCCAGTGGCGTCCGACGCTCGACAGGGTGGGTCTCGCCGACGCGGCCGACATAGTGCCAGGCGAGCGCGACGCCGAAGATCGCGACAACGATGAAACTGACCCGCCAGCCGAACAGGCCGGACAGAATGCTGCCGAGCAATGGCGAAAATCCAGGCGCAGCCGCGCCGGCGATCATGGTCAGTGCCAGAGCCCGGCCCAACGCCTCGCCCTCGAACAGGTCGCGGGCGATGGCGCGTGCGAGGACCGACGCGGCGCAAGCCCCGAGCGCCTGAACGATCCGGCCCAGCACCAGCGCGGATAGATCGCCCGCAAGGGCGCAAACGGCGCTGCCTGCGGCGAACACGACCAGACCGCCGAGTACAAGCGGCTTGCGGCCGAAGCGGTCCGCAAGCGGCCCCACGAAAAGCTGTCCGAGCGCAAACGCGATGAAGAAGCTGCTCAGCAGGAGGCCGAGTTCCGGCGAGGAGATCGCAAGGTCGGCACCAATCTGCGAGAAGGCCGGTAGGATGATGTTCGTGGCGAGTGCGCCGAGCGCGGCGAGGCCCGCGAGCAGGAACAGAATTCCTCCCGTCACGCGGCGCCCTGCAGGCGCGCTCTTTGCGGCTTCCTGCTCGGGCTCAGCGATTGCAACAATTGCGCTGGGCGCCGCGGCCGATGACATCGTCATCGGCGCCGTCCCGGCTGTAGGTCGCCCGCAGGCGACTGTGACAGCACGCTTTCGGCAGCCGCCTGCAGGAACTCCTTTGCCATCTGCTCATCATTGACGACGCGCGAGATGAGCAAGGCACCGACCATGGTCGAGAGAAGCGCCATGGCCTTGCTATCCGGCTCGTTGCCCTCGGCCTTGCCGACCCAGCCACCCATCATTTCAAGATATTGTTCGATTCCGGCTTCGAATGACGCCTTCACGTCAGGACCTTGCCTGGCCGCATCCGACCCGAGCGCAACGACCGGGCAGCCATCCATCGTCTCGGCGCGGTGACCCATGCTGAGATAGAAGTCGATCACCGCCGACAAAGGATTTTGAGGGTTGGACGCGGCAGCGGCCGACCATTGGCTCAAGCCGCTCTCGAGAGCCCGCCGGGACGCCTGCACCGCCAGGTCGTCTTTGGAGGCGAACTGTTTGTAGAATGCGCCCTGCGTCAGCCCGGCGCCGGCCATCAGATCCTTCAGCCCGATGCCGTCATAGCCATGCTCCCTGAAAAGCCGGCTTGCCACATCGATGACCGTCTGCCGATTTTCCTCAGCCTTCTGGCGGGTGACGCGCATGGGAACCTCCTAAATTAGAGTTCATTCAACATCTATATTGGCGGCCGAATGCAAAAACCAAGGCCTGCGGCTCACGAAACCGCCGGCCTCGTTTCTCCACCATCGACGCCAAGCCATCGTGCCCGGCTTCAGCTGCGCTCTTCGCGCCGCAACCTACTCCGCCGCATGAGCCGTTCTCAGGGTGAATTCGGCCTGCTTCTGCGGCTCGGGAGCTTCATCCGCAGTGGGCTTGATCCGGAACCACGTGGCATAAAGCGCCGGCAGAAAGAGCAGGATGAGAACGGTACCCGCCGCCGTGCCGCCGATCAGCGTGTAGGCCATCGATCCCCAGAACACCGAATGGGTGAGGGGAATGAAGGCCAGGACTGCTGCCAACGCGGTCAGGATGACTGGCCGCGTCCGCTGCACCGTCGCCTCGATCACGGCGTGATAATCGTCGAGCCCGGCCGCCTGGTTTTCCTGGATCTGCTCGGTCAGGATCAGCGTGTTGCGCATCAGGATGCCCGCCAGTCCGATCAGGCCGAGAATGGCGTTGAAGCCGAACGGCTGATCGAAAGCGATCAGCATCGGAACCACCCCGGCAAGCCCGAGCGGTGCCGTCAACATGACCATGGTCATCGTCGAGAGGCTGCGTACCTGGAGGATGATGACGATCAGCATGGCGGCGATCATCACCGGGAAGATCTTGGCGAGCGCTTCGTTGGCCTTGATCGATTCCTCGATATTCCCGGCCATTTCGATGCGATAGCCGACCGGGAGCGACGCGATCAGCGGTTGCAGGGCTTTCATGACCTGCTTCGAGACTTCCGGGGGTTGCGTCGCTTCGTTGATGTCGGAGCGGATCGTGATGATGGGCGTGCGATCGCGACGTTTGAGAATCGGTTCCTCGAACCGGATCTCGGAGCGGCCGATCTGATCGAGCGGCACCTGGCGGCCATCGCGGCTCATCAGCGAGAAATCGGCCAGCCGCGCGGGATCCAGACGGTTCTCGCCAGCACTGCGTGCGACGACCGGCACGTTGCGAATGTTTTCGCGAACCTGCGTCACCGGGATACCGCTGACCAGCATCTGCATCTGCTGGCCCGCCTCCGCCGGTGACAGACCGATCAGATTGAGCCTGTCCTGATCGGGAATGTAACGCAGCACGGGCGAACGATTGCCCCAGTCCCGGTTGGCCTGCCGGACATCGGCGACGCTTTTCATCAGGCCGAGGGCTTTCTCGGAGATTTGGTACAATTGCTCCGGATCGGGTCCCATGATGCGGAACTCGACGGGGAAGGGCGTGTAGGGCCCGAACACGAGCTGCGTGACGCGGATGAAGGCCTCGGGCGCGAGGCCCTCCGATATGGCATCGCGCAGCCGATGCTTCAGCGTCTCGCGCGCTTCGGCATTCGCGGTCAGCACGACGATCTTGGCAAAGGCCGGGTCCGGCAGTTCCGGCGCCATGGCGAAGAAGAAGCGAGGGGCGCCCTGGCCGATATAGCTCGTGACGATCTTCGCCTCGGCCTGATCCTTCATCCAACGTTCGACTTTTGCGACGGCGGCCGTCGTCGTTTCAATGCTGGTGCCTTCCGGCATGCGGACCTCGCCCAGCACCTCCGGACGATCGGATGTCGGGAAGAACTGCTGCTTCACAGCGCCCATGCCGAGGCCGGAAAGACCCATTGCGATGACGACCACCGCGCAGGTGACGAATTTGTGGCGCACGGTGAACTTGATGACGCGCCTCAGGCGCCGATAGTTCGGCGTGTTGTAAATGGCGTGATGGCCACCCTCGACCGGCTTGATCTCCGGCAGCATCTTGACGCCGAGATAGGGGGTGAAGACCACCGCGACGATCCACGAGACGATCAGCGCGAAACCGACGACCCAGAAGATGTTGCCTGCATATTCGCCGGCGCTCGAACTCGCGAAGCCGACCGGCATCAGGCCGATGATCGTCACCAACGTGCCCGAAAACATCGGCGCCGCCGTGTGGCTCCAGGCGTAGGCAGCCGCCTTGATCCGGTCCATGCCTTCTTCCATCTTCACCACCATCACCTCGATGGCGATGATGGCGTCATCGACCAGCAGGCCCAGCGCCAGGATCAGCGCGCCGAGCGTGATGCGGTCGAAGAAGCGGCCGGTTTCCAGCATGATGAGGAAGACGACGGCAAGGGTGAGCGGCACCGCGAGCGCGACGACGATGCCGACACGCCAGCCCAGGGCGACCAAGCTCACGAACAGCACCACGCCGAGCGCCATCGCGAATTTCAGCATGAACTCGCTGACCGCGGCTTCGATGTTGACGGCCTGGTCGCTGACCTTGGCGAGCGTCATGCCAAGCGGAAGTCTCTCGGCGATCGCGCTCGATCGCGCTTCGAGGGCTTTGCCGAGCTCGAGCCCATTCCAGCCCTGCTGCATCACCGCGCCGAGCATGATGGCGGGTTCGCCGTCATGGCGGATGATGTAGGTCTCCGGGTCCTGATAGCCGCGGCGGACATCCGCGACATCGGACAGTTTCAGCGTGCGTCCGCCTGCGACGATCGGCGTGTCGGCGATCGCCTGGATGCTATCATAGGCGCCGTCAAACCGGATGAAGACCTGCGGACCGCGCGTGTCGATGGAGCCCGCCGGGGTGACGGCATTCTGGCGTTGCAGCGCGCTGGCGATGTCGCGTGCGGACACGCCGAGGGTCGCGAGCTTGGCATAGGAGAACTCGACGAAGATCTGTTCAGGCCGCTCGCCGAGAATGTTGATCTTCTTGACGCCGGACACATGCAGAAGGTCCTGACGGATGACCTCGGCCTGACGCGCCAGTTCGCGCATCGGCATGCCCTTGGCCTTGAGCGCATAGAGTCCGAAGCTCACATCGGAGAATTCGTCGTTGACGAAGGGACCGAGCACGCCTGGAGGCAAGTTGCGGGCCTCGTCCCCCAATTTCTTGCGGGCCTGGTAGAACTCCTGTTCGACGGCCGACGGAGGCGTGCTGTCCTTCAACGTGATTGTGAGGAAGGCGAAGCCGGGACGCGCGATGGTCTCGACGCGATCGTAATATGTCAGTTCCTGGATGCGCTTCTCGAGTGGTTCGGAGACAAGGTCCTGCATCTCGCGGGCGGTCGCGCCGGGCCATGCGACGGTGACCGTCAGGCTCTTGATCGTGAAGGACGGATCCTCCGCCCGTCCCAGCTTGACGAACGCGTAGAGGCCCGCGGCCGCCAGCAGAATGATGAAGAACAGGGTGACGGCTCGCTCGCGAACCGCGATCGCAGAAAGATTGAAGTTCATCGGTTCGCCGCCTGCGTCTGAACTGCCGTGCGGATGGTGGCGCCATCCGTCAGAAGATGAGCTCCCAGAGCCACGATCTCCTGACCGATCTCGACGCCGCTGACGAAGGCGGTCTCTCCGCCGAGGCGCCTGATCTGGATGGGAATGAAGCGAACGGTCGAAGAGCTGCGATCGACGGCCCAGATCCCGGTCCGACTGCCATCATCCAGCACCGCGCCGATCGGCACGACGACTTCCGAAGGCCTGTCGCCGTTGGTGATCCTGATCGTCACCGTCGAGCCGAGCGGCGCAGAAGCGGCGTCACCATCGAGCACGTAACGCGCCTCATAGGTGCGCGTCTGGGCATCGGCGGCATCGGAGATCTGCCGCAGGCGGGCCGTGCCGCGCAGCTGGCGGCTTCCGTAGACGCTTGCCTCGGCCTGCGATCCAAGAGCAGGACGGATTGTTTCGGGAAAGCCGACCACGGCCTCGCGAGGCCCTGCATGCGCCAGTTGAACCACCGTCTGCCCTGCCGAGACGACCTGGCCAGGCTCGCCCATGGCTGCGACCACCGTGCCGTCTGCGCCGGCTGTCAGCGTCGAATACGTCGCTTCGTTCTCGGCAACGTCCGCTTGCGCTTGCGCGGAGGCCAGCTGCGCTTCCACCGTATCCAGCGTCGCCTTTGCCTGTTCGTAGCGTTGTGGGGTCGCCGCCAGACCGTTCTTGACCAAAGTGGCATAGCGCTTCTCGTCGGCGCTGGCCTGGACGACGACGGCGCGGGCAGCGGCCACGGCATTGCGCCTGGCGGTGAGGGCCAAGCGCAAATCCGTATCGTCGATGCGCATCAGCGGCTGTCCCGCCTTGACTTGCTGGCCGACATCGACCAGCCGCTCGACGATCTTGCCCGGCACGCGGAAGCCGACATTGCTTTGGATCCGCGCGGCGATCGTGCCGGTGAAGGACCTCTCGATGCCTTCAACGCTCGAGGCGAGCGCGACCTTGACCAGTTGCGGGGCCGTGCGGGAATCCGCGGCGGCCGAGGCAGTGCCCTTGTGGCCTAGCGAAACGAATGCGAACGCTGCGATGCCGGAAGCCGACAGCACAGCCGCGCCAATGAGTAGAATCCGTCTGCGCCCCATGACCGATGATCCTCGAAGGAAAGCGCGGTGCCGCGCCAATTAGATTTCGTTCGAACTCTATAAGCGATTTAAAAGTCGAACGCAATCTAATTCTGATTTCGATTTGAGGGGCGGCTGGTGAGGCTGGCGCTGGCCGGGCGGCGCAGGGCATTCGCCTGGAGATCTCGGCGAACCGCAGCGCCACCTCACTCGTGGCGCCCCTGGCTCAGTCCGGCAAAGCCGATGCTGCGGAAGCCGGCATTCATCTTGATGGCGATGGCTGCACAGCAGGGCGCGCTGCATCGGGTAGGCAGGCCGGCGGGCAGGTCTGTGCCGCGGCCGCGATACGGCCCGGACGCCAAAAAAGTCGTTGCCTTGGATAGATATACTATGAAATCTATCCCGGTTCGCGCCGAACGGACTTGGCGCATTGACAGGCAAAAATTCGATCCGGAATTGTTCACCGGGCATTGTTTCAATAGGGGGTCATGATGAAGCGGATTAAGCGTTTCCTGAGACAAGCATTTTTTGGATTTTCCGTTCTCGCGCTTGCAAGCACGGCGGCTTCATCACAGACGAAACCTACGGTTCTAAGCACGGGAATCGAGAAGCCGGAATCGATCATCTATCTTGGGAATAGTTTCTTTTATTTCAACAATGGCATAAGCGGGATGGTTTCCCGTATTCTTGCCTCGGCCGATCCGAAATACAAACTGCGCACGGCGCTGGTGACGATCAGCGGTTCCGGCTTTGATTGGCACGATGTTGGATCCCACTTCCGCCCTGATGCGGTTGGTCGCTACACGATCGACGCCAACAATGTCGTGACATTCAATAAACCGAGCCGCCTGTTCGACCTGGCGATCATGATGGATTGCAGCCAATGCCCCGTGCATTCGGACTTGAAGGGCATATTCTATGAATACGCAAAGAAACACGCAGAAACGGTCAGGAAAAATGGCGCTGAGCCAGTTTTCTTCATGTCCTGGGGTTACCTGGACAAGCCGGAGATGACGGAGCAGCTCTCCGAAGCCTACACCCGCATTGGAAATGAAAACAAAGCTCTTGTTATTCCTGCGGGGTTGGCATTCGCCAGGGCCGTCAAAGAGCGCCCCGATATCCGTCTGTACACTGCTGACAAGCGGCACCCGACCATGGCGGGAACCTATCTGGCCGCCCTGACTACCTATGCGGCAATATTCAAGAAAAACCCGGTCGGTCTCAGTTATACAGCCGATTTCGACGGAGAAGTTGCCAAATATCTGCAGACGGTTGCTTGGGAGACCGTCAACGACTATTTGGCGCCTTGATCATCAATCTCAGGTTGCTTCTTGGATCGTGATGTAACCCCTACCTCGCCGCATCCGGCTCACTTGAACGCGAGATCGTCGGGATCAGTGAGCAAAATATACGCGGAAGCAACGGGCCGAAAGTCTCGGCCATGAAGCCGACCTAGGTCTTTCAGCCGATAACCGCGGCGCCCGGAAGCAGACGTTCCTGAGGTCAGCAATGGGCCGATTGTGTTGAAAAAGTCCGCCGCAATACTTGGGGCGGGCTCGGCTGGTCCGAACGCAGAAATTCCATCCCTCGTGATGGAAACTTCCGGTCGCCAAGGACCACTTTTTGATAATTGAAAGAATGATCTTCTCCGCCAGCCGCTATCGCAACTGCAGCCTTGGGCGAGCCGGACTTTTTCAACACAGTCGACCAAGAGCAGCCGCCGCATGATGTCTGACACGCGCCATTAAATGGCCATTAGGCAAGTTGTGTTTGCGCGAGGCGAGGCGTCCGTAAGCAGTGGACCCCGCCTTGCCACGAACTGAGTGACGCCAATTGGCGCAACTTCGCCTTGGATTCACTCGTTTTCTGCAGATGCGATCGCCAGACGATCCGATGGCACGTTTGAGCGTTGCCGCGAAGGGCAGCGCTCAGCCGGTTCGGTTCATCCCGATTTTGGACCGGTGTGCGCCTCTACCGGACATTCGACGGTCGCCTGACTGCAGACGTCAATGCGCTCGCTGATCAGTGTTGCCGGCGTCGGCGGCATCCCGGAGCTTTTCGACCAGGAGACTGGCAGGAAGCGACAATCCCCTGTTCCTTACCGAGATGACGAATTGGCGGCGGGCCCAAGCATCGGTCAGCGGGACCACCGTCAGACCCAGCGCCTGCTGAACGGCGCGCGCTTCCTCGCCAGGGACGATGGCGACAGCCAATCCAGCGGCAACGATCCGGTAGGCGGCATCCACCGTCGACACCTGGATCCGGTGGATCAGCTGCTTTCCGGCTGCTCCTGCAGCACTCCGTTGTCTCTGCTGCAAGATGCTGCGAGCCAGGATATCGACGTGCTCGTAGTTCAGAGTCTCGATGAAGGCGACCGAGTCGCGGCTGGCAAGCGGGTGCCCCTCGGGAACGACGACGGCGAGGTGATCCCGGTGATAGGGAAAGAGGGTCAGATCCCGGAAGTCCACCGCATCCCAGCAAACGCCGATATCGGCTCGTCCCTCTTCGACACCCCTTACAACCTCCCAGATTTCCCGCTCTTCCATGCTCACTCGGACGTCGCGATACATCTTGGCGAAGCGACCGATATCATTGGGCAGAAACTGGGCGAGCGCCGACTTGCTGCCGAAAACGCGAACCTGGCCCTGCACGCCCTGCGCAAAGGCGCCGAGATCCGATTTGATCCGGTCGAGCATCTGCAGCGACTCGCGCGCATAGCGCCAGAGCGCCTCGCCCGCGGCGGTGACCGTCACGCCTCGACGACCGCGCTCAAACAATCTGACGCCGGCTTCGCTTTCCATCTGGGCGAGGCGCTTGCTGACGGCCGAGGGCACGATCGCTTCTCTCTGGGCGGCGGCCGCGATGTTGCCCTCCTCGCAGACGGCGACGAACAGGCGCAAGGATACCGGGTCGAAGCTGCGCATGAAACCTCCGGCAGAGCTTTACAGCCATCTCCAAATGGAATGGCTTGGATGAAAAATGACCACGCCAGAGGTGGCTGATATTCCCTTCGGCTCGCTCTATCGTCCCGTCAACCAAAAAACGGGGAGGCAACGATGGCGAAACTGGCTCTTGGCATTTTGCTGGCGGCGGCGATCGCGACGCCGGCTGCGGCGCAGAATTATCCTTCACGGCCGATCACGATGATCGTTCCCTTTGCCGCCGGCGGGCCGACCGACACGGTCGCTCGTGTGACCGCGGAAACGATGGGCCGCATTCTCGGCCAGAACATCATCGTCGAGAATGTGGCCGGCGCTGGCGGCACGACCGGCAGTCATCGAGCCGTTCGCTCCGATCCCGACGGGCACACCATCCTGCTCAACCATCTCGGACTGGCGACGGCCGTCACGCTCTATCGCAAGCTGCCTTTCGATCCGACGGCCGACCTCAAGCCCGTCGGCGTCGTTTCGGATGCCAGCATGGCGATCATCGCCCGGCCGGGATATCAGCCTGAATCGCTCGCGGATCTGATCAAGGACGTCAAAGCCCGCGGGCAGGATGTGACTTTTGCCCATTCAGGCCTGGGCGCCTCCTCGCAACTCTGCGGATTGCTGTTCATGGCGGCCGTGGACAAGAAGCTCACTCAGGTGCCTTTCCGGGGCGGCGGGCCGGTACTGCAGGCGCTGCTGGCGAACCAGGTAGACCTTGGCTGCGAGCAGGCCACCACTGCCGCGCCCCAGCTGCAGTCGAAGAGCATCAAGGGCTATGCCGTCACGAGCACGCAGCGAATCCCTGCGCTTCCCGATGTGCCCACAGCTGGCGAAGGCGGCCTTTCCAATATGGAAATCAGCGTATGGCACGGCCTTTTCGTGCCGGCGAAGACCCCTGACTCCGTGGTTCAGACGCTGTCGGCAGCGTTGGCGAAGGCTCTGCAGGACCCCACGCTCGCCAGCCGCTTCATTGACATCAGCACGGTACCGACGCCGGAAAAAGCCACGCCGCACGCCCTGGCGCAGACCCTGAAAAGCGACATCGTTCGCTGGCGTCCGCTGATCCAGGCCGCCGGTCAGTTCGCCGACTGAACCCAGCCGATCTCCTCCCATCAGGAAGCCCTTTAAATGCGTATCGTCGACATCCGGGAGCGCACCGCTCCGATCGCCTCGCCCATCGCCAATGCCTTCATCGACTTCTCGAAGATGACGCTGAGCCTGGTTGCCGTCGTCACCGACGTCATCCGCGACGGCAAGCCGGTGATCGGCTACGGCTTCAATTCGAATGGGCGCTATGGCCAGGGCGGGCTGATCCGCGAGCGCTTCGCCCCGCGCATCCTCGAGGCGGTGCCCGAGAGCCTGCTCGATGCTGAAAAAGGCAACCTCGACCCGGGCAAGGTCTGGGCAGCGATGTTCACCAATGAGAAGCCAGGCGGCCATGGCGAGCGCTCCGTCGCGATGGGCACGATCGACATGGCGGTCTGGGACGCCGTCGCCAAGATCGCCGGCAAGCCGCTGTTCCGCCTGCTGGCCGAGCGCCACGGCACGCAGGCCGATCCGAAGGTCTTCGTCTATGCCGCCGGCGGCTACTATTATCCCGGCAAGGGGCTGGAGGGGCTGGTCGCCGAGATGCAGGGCTATCTCGACCGCGGCTACACCGTCGTGAAGATGAAGATCGGCGGCGCGCCGCTGGCCGACGACTGCAAGCGCATCGAGGCCGTGCTGAAGATGCTGCCAACCGGCTGCAAGCTCGCGGTCGATGCCAATGGTCGCTTCGACCTGGAGACCGCGATCGCCTATGCCAAGGCGCTGCGCCAATACGACCTGTTCTGGTACGAGGAGGCGGGCGATCCGCTCGACTACGACCTCCAGGCCAGGCTCGCCGAGCATTATCCCGGCCCGATGGCGACCGGCGAGAACCTGTTCTCGATGCAGGATGCGCGCAACCTGATCCGCTATGGCGGCATGCGCCCGGACCGCGACTGGCTGCAGTTCGACTGCGCGCTGAGCTACGGCCTCGTCGAATATCTGCGCACGCTGGAGATGCTGAAGCAGAACGGCTGGTCCTGGCGCCGCTGCATCCCCCATGGCGGCCACCAGATGTCGCTGAACATCGCAGCGGGGCTAGGGCTCGGCGGCAACGAATCCTACCCCGACCTGTTCCAGCCCTATGGCGGTTTCCCCGACGGCGTGCGCGTCGAGGCCGGCCACATCGTCATGCCGGACCTGCCGGGCATCGGCTTCGAGGGCAAGGCGGACCTGATCAGCGAGATGCGCAGCCTAGCGTCGTGACCGCCACGACACGATCAAACAACGACCCATCGCCCCAAGATCTCAATCAGGTCTGGCTCAGCCGACAGATGCGCCGGCACTGACGCGGCGCCGATGCCGTGGGGCTCGGCCTCGCACCTGACCCGCTTAAAGATATCGCGGACAGGTGAGGCCGAGTTCTCAAGCACCAAGCGGTAGAGCCGCGTCAACAGTTCGACGCGGCATAGAGCGTGACGCAGATCTGACGATCAAGGCGCAATGGCTTGTCGCGCATTCCCGTCATATCCGCTTCCGCACCGACCTCAATTCGTCGTGATGGTGATGGCCACGTCGATACTGCCCTTCACCGCGTTCGAATAGGGGCACGTCGCATGCGCCGCCTGCACGATCTCCTCGGCGGTCGCCTGATCGAACCCGGTGATCGCGACATCTAGCGCCACCGAAAGCACGAAACCACCGCTGCCATTCGGCGACAAGGCGACTTCGGCCACCACCACGATGTCACTATCCTTCACCTTGGCGATCTTGTTGCGAGTGACGTGGATCACTGCATTTTCGAAGCAGGCCGCATAGCCGGCTGCAAACAACTGCTCCGGATTGGTCGCGCCGCCCTTGCCGCCCATCGCCGTGGGAAGCGCCAGCGAAAGATCGAGAAGGCCGTCCTCGCTGCGGATGGTGCCGCTGCGGCCGCCGATCGCGGTGACCCGGGTGCTGTAGAGTGTGTCCATGGTCTCGTTCCGATCAGATCATGCCCGACATGCCGAGTGCGCGGAGCATGTCGTTCTGGATAGAGGAGACGCCCTCGTTCAGCCGTTCCACCCCGAGATCCATGCCGTCGGGCATGACGACCGTCCGCAACGGACGCCGTTCCGTGGCTTCGACCAGCCGCGCGATGGCATCGGCGACCAGCTGGGGGCGTGGCGGATTGGCAGCATCATGCGATTGGGCGGAGTTCTCTTTGATTTGTCCCGGGAACTCCGCGACCGCTCCATAGGATGTCAGCACGCCTTCGTCCGACGGCGCCGGACTGGATGGCAGCAGGTTGCTGGGAAATGGCCCCGGTTCGACGATCACAGAGTCGACGCCGAAGCTTGACAGTTCGTAGCGATAGGATTCGGCGAGCGCCTCGAGTGCAAACTTGCTCGCGGAATAGACACCGAAGAAAGGAAAGATCAGCCGGCCCATCAACGACGTGACATGGACGAGAAGTCCGCGGCCGGCGGCGCGCATATGCGGCAGAACGGCGCGGTCGGCTCGCGCGGCGCCAAAGAAATTGACCGCGAATTGCCGTTCGATATCCGCAATGGTGTAGGCTTCTGTAACCCCGATGAACATCGTTCCTGCATTGTTGATCAATGCATCGATTTTTCCATGTTGCTTGACGACATGGTCGATCGCCGAATTGACCGACGCCTCGTCGGCGACATCCATTTCAAGAACCTGCAGCACGTTGCCTTCCGCTTTCGCGGTTTCGATCAACTCGCTCCGGACCTGACTATTCCTCCCGTCGACATCGCGCATGGTCGCGATCACGGTGTGTCCTCGTCTCGCGAGCTCCAACACGGTCAGTCTTCCGAAGCCACTGCTCGCGCCGGTCACGACAACAATCTTCTTGTCCATCATAGGTCCTTTCATATCGATCTGGAGGGCATCGCTACTCACTAGACAGACTTGTATGTCCATTGCAATCGAAAAATAGACAGATTAGTCTGTCTATGTGCCGATTGGGTCAGATGAGAGATGAAAATGCAGGACGTGCCGGAGTTCGGGGATCTGGAGGCGCAGCCGCTTCACGCCCTCGCCCCGCGCGAACGGATACTGAAGGCGGCGTCGGATCTGTTCTATCGGTTCAGTATCCACACCGTCGGAGTGGACCGCATCATCGCCGAAAGCGGCGTGGCCAAGATGACGTTCTACAAGCACTTCCCGTCCAAGGCCGACCTGATCGCTACTTATCTGCGGCTCAAAAGCGCCGTCTGGTTCCAGATGCTCGCAACCGCGACGGAGAAACCAGGGCTGTCGCCGCTGGAACGCGTCCTGGCTATTTTCGACGCGCTGGGCGAGTCATTTCGAGCCCCGTCCTTCCGCGGCTGTCCGTTCGTAAAAGGGCTGGCCGAGTTCGGACCCGACGCCAATTCTCCCGAAGTGCAGGCAATCATCGCCACTTATTTCAAGGGCTTGCATGAATTCGTGGCGTCGCTCATCGAGCCTTTGGCATTGAACAGGCCTGAAAAAGCCGTGCTCCAGATCCTGTCGCTCATCCAAGGCTCGATCGTGATCGCGCAATCGACGCGCGACCCAGCCATAGCGGACGCAAACCGCGATGCAGCCAGATTGTTGCTTGAAGATGGGTCGATTGGCCTGCCGCGGGTTCGTTGAAATCGATTGGGCCGGCCTCGCGCCTGAAGGGCTCGATGTCGATTTCGGCTCGGCCCGCTGGGTGAGAATGCGCCGACCGGGTGGCAGATGACGACGCAGGCCTTCGACGAGGCCGATGGCCGCGGTCCGCGCATCCACTGCTGCCGAACCTCAGGGCGACGCTCGCACTTGAAAGCTGCAAGTCCGGTGGGTGCTCTCGCTCACGGCCTCGGCATAGCGCCTGTATGGCCAACGCCACGAAGACAGAATGCCACGATGGACCTCGCGTGAGCCTCGCGTTCGGCATCGGTTCGATGACCATCGAGCGCAAGCGGACCGACGAGGCCCTCGAAAAGCGAGCCGACGATGCAAGCCGCCGAGGCTTGTGCGTCCTGTGACGGAAACTCCCCGTCGCGGATGCCTTGGTCGATCACCGTCTCGAAGACACGCGCGAGCTTGCGACGGTAGATCAGGCGCGCGGTCTCGATTTCGGGTTCGACGGGCTCGGCGACGAGGGCATGCGCGAGCCGGCGACCGCGTAATGCTCGGCTGGCGAAGATCCAGGCCGAAGCCCAGAGACGGTCCGCCGATGATCCTTCACTGACTGCCATTCCCGCCGCCGCGTCGACCTCGCGCTGGGACACGATGCCGACGATCTCGACCATGAGTTCGGCTTTCGACGAGAAGTTCCGATAGAGCGTTGCGAGCGCGACACCGGCTTCCTCGGCAACGGCATTCATCTGTGCCTCCCGGAATCCGACCCTCGTCACCAGGTCGCGGGCGGCGTGCAATATCGCGAGGCGCTTCTCATTCGCGACCTGCGCGCTCCGACCTTTTCGTCCGGTCTGCGAAATACTCATCTGTGGCGGCCTGTCGGTCGGTTCGGCGTCAAAGCTCCACGTCCACGAAGAGCCCAGCTTGGTCCCCGTTTCTATCGGCTCTTTCCTACAGAATCCAAGCTCCCGAAGAGCCCCCATCCGACGAGGTCCGATCACCTCGTGAGAATCGCCGGAATCGAGGTCCGTGGTCGCTTGACATAAGTAGAATTATAATTCTACATATGCTTCAGAAACTAAAAAGAAGACCGCACAAAAGCGGCATTGCTGCCTCTAATGGCGGAGTAGGGAGAGAATTTTGATTATGCTTTCAGCCCGATTGCGCCATGTTCGCGACTCCCCTTGCGTTGGAGCGCGCCCCTGACTTGAGGCGCCGGGCCCACGCGGCCGGTGGATGTATCAAAAAAAGATCACAGCACTGGGAGTGGCCGAGATGGCAGTCGAATACGCGTCAGCGCTCGTGCGCGTGAAGCAGCTCGTGGACCTGTACAGCGCTCCCGACCTGAGTGTTGCTGCACAGCTTTGCGATAACCGGCCGGCGGATGCGCTCGCCTACAAGGTCGTCTCCGGCGATCTGACCTCGTTCGATTTGACCTATGGCGATCTGCGGCAGCGTTCGGAGCAATTCGCAGCGTCGCTCTACGACCTCGGTGTCCGGCCGGGCGACCGCGTTGCGACGCTGATGGGAAAGAGCGTCGAATACCTGGTCACTCTGATGGGCATCTGGCGGCTCGGCGCCGTCCATGTCCCGATCTTCACCGCATTCGCGCCGCCGGCCATCGCGTTCAGGCTGAAGGGAAGCGAAGCGAAGATCGTGGTCTGCGACGAGGCGCAGCAGGCGAAGCTGGCGCCAGGTGACGATATTCCCTTCGACGCACCATGGCGGGTGATCAGCACAGCTCCGACGGAGAAATTGCCGCTTGGCGCGTTCCAGTTCAACGCGGTTCTCGCCGCCTCGCGGCCGGGCTTCAAGGCGGCGGCTCTGGGCGGTGACGCGCCGATCATCCAGATCTTCACCTCGGGCACGACAGGCACGCCGAAGGGCGTCGTGGTGCCCGCCAAGGCGCTGGCCGGCTTTCAGGTCTACGCCGAATACGGGCTCGGGCTCACGAACGACGACCTTTATTGGTGCGCGGCCGATCCGGGCTGGGCCTATGGGCTGTATTTCGGCATCCTAGGATCGTTCACGACCGGCGTGCCCAGCCTTCTGTTGCAGGCGAATTTCGATCCGGCCACGACCTTCGGGACCCTCGCAAAGTTCGGTGTCACCAACTTCACCGCGGCTCCGACCATTTATCGATCGCTCCGCGCCTTCACCGGCACCATTCCTGCGATCACCAAGCTGCGTTGTGCTTCCAGCGCCGGTGAGCCGCTGACCCCGGAAGTCAACGAATGGGCCAGCGGCGTCCTGGGCGTCTCCGTCCATGACCACTTCGGTCAGACCGAGGCGGGCATGCTGCTCAACAACCATCACCATCCCGATCTCGCATGCGGCCTAAAGCCGGGATCGATGGGCATCCCGTTGCCGGGTTGGTCGGCCTTGGTCCTGAAGGAGCGCGATGACGAGCCGGCCGAGATCGGCGAACTCGGACGTGTGGCGATCGAGCTGAAGGACAGCCCGCTGGCTTGGTTCGACGGATACCTGAACGATCCGAAGAAGAGCGCCGAGAAGTTCGCTGGAAACGGACGTTGGTACCTGACCGGCGATGCCGGGCGGAGGGACGAGGACGGCTACTACTTCTTCTCGTCGCGTGATGACGACGTCATCATCATGGCCGGCTACCGGATCGGACCGTTCGAGATCGAGTCGGTCATCGTGACGCATCCGGCGGTGAACGAGTGCGCCGTGATTGCGGTACCCGACTTGACCCGCGGCGAGGTCCTGGAAGCCTATATTGTCCTGAAGAGCGGCGAAACGCCTTCCCCGGAGCAAACCAAGGACATCCAGAACTGGGTCAAGGTGCGGTACGCGGCGCACGCTTATCCTCGCGCCATTCATTATGTCGATGCACTGCCGAAGACGGCGAGCGGAAAGATCCAGCGCTTCCTCCTGCGGCAGGAGCGCCGCGCGCAATTGTCCGCCGCTGCCGCGGAGTGACCGGGCATGTCGGATAAGCGACTGGCCGTTCACCCCGTGGCTGCCGCGGAAGCCCGCGCACAGCGAAAGGTGAGCGAGACCGGGCTCTCGGTCCTTGATGCGGTCGAGAACCGGCGATCCATTCGCCGGTTTCTCCCCGATCCGGTTCCCAGCGACATCATCCGAAAAATTCTGACTGCGGCTGCCCGGGCTCCGTCGGGGACCAACTTCCAGCCCTGGAACGTGCATGTGGTCGTCGGAGAGACACGTGATCGCCTGGCACGGGCGGTGACTGCCGCCGCGGAAGCCGGCGAGCGGTCGGACGAGTATGCCTACGCGCCGACGCCGATACCGGAACCTTATCTGTCGCGTCGTCGGCAGGTCGGATACGCGCTGTACAGTCTCTACGGCATCGAGCGTACCGACTATGAGAGCCGCAAGCGGGCGATGCTGCGGAACTTCGAGTTCTTCGGCGCGCCGATGGGCCTGTTCTTCACCATGGAGAACAGCCTGCTCCATGGGTCGTGGCTCGACTGCGGCATGTTCATGCAGAACGTCATGATCCTGGCCCGGGCGTTCGGTCTGGAGACGTGCCCACAGCAGGCTTGGTGCGAGTACGGCCGGGTTGTTCACGAGCAACTCAATATTCCCGACACGCATGTCGTTCTGTCCGGCATGGCGATCGGCAAATCCGATCCGAGCGCTCCCGAGAACTCGCTGATCAGTGGGCGGATCGAAGTCTCTCAATTCACGCAGTTCCACGAGTGAATGTCGTCAAATCCTCCACGAAAGCGGGTTCGATGTCCAAAGATCCGATCGTCATCGTCGGTGCCGCCAGGACGCCGATGGGCGCCTTCCAGGGCAGCCTGAGCAAGCTCACCGCGGCGGAACTGGGGGCCCACACCATTTCGGCGGCAATCGCACGATCTGGCCTCGCCCCCGAGAGTGTCGAGGAAACGGTCTTCGGCTGCGTTCTGACGGCGGGACAGGGGCAGGCGCCGGCGCGCCAGGCTGCCATCAAGGCGAACATCCCCGTCCGGTCGGGAGCGACGACCGTGAGCAAGATGTGCGGCTCCGGCATGAAGGCGGCCATGCTGGCGAACGATCTGCTCGTCGCGGGCAGCGTGAATGTCGCCGTGGCGGGCGGCATGGAAAGCATGAGCAATGCGCCCTACCTGCTCGACCGTGCGCGGTCCGGCTATCGCATGGGCCACGGTCGGACCATCGATCACATGTTCATGGACGGCCTCGAGGACGCCTACGAGAAGGGCATCCCGATGGGTGTCTTCGCCGAACAGTGCGCCGAGGAATTTCAGTTCAGCCGCGAACTTCAGGACGAGTACGCGATCCGGTCTTTATTACGGGCTCAGGCGGCGATCGCCGAAGGCCGTTTTGCTGCGGAGATCGCGCCGATCACGCTGCCGGAAGACAAGACCGCTTCGCAGGTGATCTCGATCGATGAGCAGCCCGGGAAGGCGCGGGTTGAGAAGATTCCGACGTTGCGCCCTGCATTTCGCGCCGGAGGAACGGTCACCGCCGCCAACTCATCGTCGATTTCGGACGGAGCCGCCGCATTGGTTCTCATGCGCCGATCCGAGGCCGAGAGACGTGGGCTGACGCCGCTGGCCGCCATCATGGGGCACGCGACCCATGGCGAAGCTCCCGATCGCTTCCCCATGGCTCCCGTTCAAGCCATTCGCGACCTTCTCGGGAAGGTCGATTGGCGGGTCGGCGATGTCGACCTCTTCGAGATCAACGAGGCCTTCGCAGTCGTTCCGATGGCCGCGATGCGCGCACTGGGACTGCAAGCAGAGCGCGTGAACGTCAACGGCGGCGCCTGTGCCCTTGGGCATCCGATCGGCGCTTCCGGCGCCCGGATCATGGTGACCCTTCTATCCGCCCTTCAAGAAGCGAAGTTGAGCCGCGGCATTGCTTCTGTCTGCATCGGTGGAGGTGAGGCCACCGCTGTTGCCATCGAGATTTGCCAGTAAAGGCCGCGCGGTCCCGCTCGAATATCAGAGAAAAATCTCGACCCTAAAGAACGTCACTAAAAATTTGACGTCGGGGATATCTCAAAACTGTGGGAGGAACGCATGACTACTTTAGAAGCTATGACAGCAAAGCAAAGAATATCGGCAAGAGATAAGCAGGTCATCGTCGCCGCGTCTCTTGGGACGGTCTTCGAGTTTTACGACTTCTTCCTGATCGGCCTGTTGGCGTCCGAGATCGCGAAAGCCTTCTTCTCAGGCGTCAACCCAACGGCCGGATTCATTTTCACGCTGCTGGGTTTCGCTGCGGGCTTCATGCTGCGCCCGTTCGGAGCGCTTGTGTTCGGTCGTCTCGGTGACCTGGTGGGTCGCAAGTATACGTTTCTCATCACGATACTGCTGATGGGCCTTTCGACCTTCATCATCGGTCTTTTGCCTGCCTACGCGACGATTGGCATGGCAGCGCCGATCCTGTTCATCTCGATGCGAATGTTGCAGGGGCTGGCGCTCGGCGGCGAATTCGGCGGCGCCATGATCTACGTGGCCGAGCACGCACCCATGGGGAAACGTGCAACCTGGACCGCCTACGTCATCCTGACGGCGGCGTTGGGCTTCCTGCTTGCGGTTGCCGTTATCATCCCGCTCCGGCTTTCGATCGGCGCGGATGCCTTCACCAACTGGGGCTGGCGCGTTCCGTTCCTAGTCTCGATCGCGCTGCTTGGCGTGTCCCTGTGGATTCGGCTGAAGCTCGACGAGTCACCCGAGTTCAAGCGCATGAAGGCCGAGGGCAAGGCTTCCAAGGCTCCTTTGGCGGAGGCCTTCGGCAACTGGAAGAACGTCCGGTACATCATCATCGGTGCCCTCTGCATTCTGCCTGCGCAGGCGGTGATTTGGTACACGGGCCAGTTCTATTCGCTGTTTTTTCTGACCAAGGTCCTGCGGATCGAGGCGCTGACCGCGAACACCCTGCTGATCCTCGCCACCGTCCTGACCGTTCCGCTATACGTCGTGTTCGGAAGCCTGTCGGATCGCATCGGGCGAAAGCCGGTCTATCTCGCGGGTTACCTGTCGGCGGCGCTGCTCACGATTCCGATCTTTCAAGGTCTTACGCATTACGGCAATCCGGCTCTGGAGCGGGCGCAACGGAACCACCCGATCTCGATTTCGGCAAGCAGCAACGACTGCTCGCTTCAGTTCAATCCCCTCGGAACGTCGAAGTTTACCTCGTCCTGCGACGTCGTCAGCGACTCCCTGGCCAAGCTCGGATTGAACTACTCGACCGTCAAATCGAGCGATGCTGGTGTTGCCCAAGTCAAGGTCGGGGACCGCGCCATCATCGGTTATATCGGCAATGCTCCGGACGCCGCGGCCCAGAAGGCGCGCTTCGACAAGGAACTGACGGCGGCGCTGACCGAGAAACTGTATCCACTCGGCAATGCAGCCGCCGCGGACGTCAACGCGCCCGTCATCGTGCTGCTGCTTTCGCTCTTGTTGACCTTCGGTGCGATGACGTTCGCGCCGACGACGACCTCGCTGATGGAGATGTTCCCCTCGCGGATCCGCTATACCGCGATGTCGTTCCCCTATCACATGAGCGCGGCGTGGTTCGGAGGGTTTCTGCCGGCGACCGCGTTCACGATCGTCGCGGCCACGGGCAACATCTACTCCGGTCTCTACTACCCGGTCGGGATCGCCGCCGCGTGCCTCGTGCTGAGCCTGATCTTCGCCCGGGAGACGTACAGGGTCGACTTGTCGAAGGCGTAAGGCGCCTGTTGAGCAGCTCGCGCGGGCATGTGGTTGATCACTGGTCAAACGTATGCCCGTGCCGTTCAAGCGGTAGACCATGTCTCGACGACTGCGGGCCGAACCTTCCGGAAATCCAACTGGTAGGCATGCGCGGCCGAACCGCCAGAGAGTTATGGAGTTCGCGCACTTGGCAGGGGAACGATATGGCGCTCGATGCGCCCGAGATCGGTGGAGATCGTCATGGGCTTTTTGGCCGTCCGCTTTTTTCCGAGGACAAGCCCATTGTTGAGCTCGGCGGCGTTTCCACCTCTCGCGCTGGCCGAGCAGGATTCGCCTCGGGCCAAGCTCCGTGCAAGCCGATCATGTAGCGACGCGAGCGGCCTGCAGCGCATACTGCACGACATAGCTTCGCTTTAGCGCGTGAGGAACTCCAAAGCCTTCCTCACGAAAGCCTCGTGATACTGGAAGATGCCGCCGTGCCCGGCATCCTCGTAGAGAACGAGTTCGGCATTCGGCAGGCGGCGCGCCAAGTCGATCGAGTTGCTGCTGGGGACCATTTTATCCTGATCGCCATTCGCCACGAGAACAGGCTTCAAAATGGCGCTAAGGTCCTGCCGCGCCTGCATGCCCCAGGCCTTGATCGCCTTGAGCTGCCTCAGGAACGCGGCCATCGTGATCGGCTTGTCGCGCCCCGCCTTGCGCTCCTTCAAGCGTTCCAGGAAGGCTTTCGCGGCGCGGCGGCCATTCGCGGTCGAGGTGAAGAAGAGGTAGAATTTCGGGTCCCGGAAGGTCAGCATCCCTCTGATGATGAGCGGCCAGGAGACCGGACCTACTCTCGAGATTCCTTCGCCCCCGGCCGGACCGGTACCGGTCAGGATGACCTTGCGGACAAGACCCGGTTCTTTCAGCACGATCTCCTGCGCCACGAAACCGCCAAGCGAGAAGCCGAGCAGATCGACTTGCCTGAGGCCCAGCGCGCGGATGAAGGCGATCGCGTCCTCGGCCATCTCCGCCACCGTGAGCGGTGCCTTGCCGCCCGATGCGCCGACACCACGATAGTTGACGGCGATCACGGGCCTGCTCGCGGCAAGGCCGTCGACAATGCGCGGATCAAAGTTGTCCAGGGTGGCGCCCCAGTGATTCAGCATGATCACCGGGACATCGGCCACGGTCCCGAGCTGCCGATAGACGAACCTCGTCCCTGCAGCATCGATGCTCCTGGTCGGCACATCTTTCCACGTCATGGAGCTGGTTTCTGGTGGACGCGACATGTTCACGATCGTTTCCTTGGATGCGCGACAGGCGCACGCTATCGGCGCCGTCTTGGCCTGTAGGCAAAGACGACCACCCTCACCTCAGCTTGACGACGACCTTGCCCTTTGACCGTCCCGTCTCGATGTAGGCCAAGGCCTCGTTGGTCGCTTCGAACGGGAAGACCCGATCCATGACGGGGCGAATGATCCCTGCCTCGATCAACGATGTGATCTGGCTCAACTGCTCGCCGCTCGCGCGCATGAAGAGGAACGAATAGCTGATCCGCCGAGCCTTGGCTTTCCTGCGGATGCCGAAGCTCAGAAGACGCATGACCTGCTTCAGGACCCAGTTCAGTCCTTGTTCCCTGGCGAATTCGGGGTCCGGCGGACCGGAGATCGAGATCAGCTTGCCGCCGGGTTTCAGAACCTTCAGGGATTTCTGAAGCGTGTCGCTGTCCAGGCTGTTCAACACCACGTCGTAGCCGGACAGGACCTTCTCGAAGTCCTGCTTCTTGTAATCGATGACGACATCGGCGCCGAGGCTCCTCACCAGCTCGACATTCGCCGTGCCCGTCGTCGTCGCGACGGTCGCGCCGAGATGCTTCGCCAGTTGGATGGCGAAGGTGCCCACGCCGCCGGAGCCGGCGTGGATGAGGACCTTCTGCCCCTTTCGCAGACCGGCTCGCTCGACCAGCACCTGCCAGGCCGTCAGCCCCACAAGCGGGATGGAAGCCGCCTCCTCCATGGTGAGGTTCTCGGGCTTCAGCGCCAGGTCGGCTTCGTTCACGGCGATGAACTCCGCGAACGTCCCGACCCGGCCATCGCGCGGCCGGGCATAGACCTCGTCACCCGGCTTGAAGCGCCGGACATTCGATCCGACGCGGACCACCGTGCCCGCCACGTCGTGTCCCAGGATGAAGGGCGCGCGGTAGGGCAAGATGAGCTTGAACTCGCCGTCGCGAACTTTCGAATCCAGAAGGTTGAGCCCGGCTGCGTGGACCGCGACCAGGACATCGTCATCCCGCACCGGCGGCTCCGGTATGTCGCCGAAGCGCAACGCGCCGTTCTTCTTGTATCGATCGACGATGAAGGCTCTCATGATAACTTCTTTCTACGGGTTCGCTCTGGATCGAGCAGTTTTCCCGTCGGTCTCCGCCGCCTATTCTTGGCGCTGCCAAATCTGCGAACGACCGAGCATCGATATACCGACGAAACCGCGCACGTTGAGCCTCTTGCCACCGTCGGTCAGGTAGATCTTGCTGCTATAAGTCTTGCCATTATCCGGATCGAGGATCCGGCCGCCGGTAAATTCGGCGCCGTCCTTCTTCAGGCCGGACAGGATCACCAGTCCGATGACCGGCGCATTCTTCAACGCGCCTTCGCACTTCGTGCAGGTTGGGCTTTCGTTCGCGGCGAGGAAGACTTTCTCGATCTTGCCCTGCAGAGCGCCATTCGCTTCCGAAATGCGGATCAGGGCCCTAGGCTTGCCGCTGACGTCGTCGACGTTCCTCCACAGGCCGACTGGCGAGGCATTATCCGCCCACGCAGCCGAGGATGCGAGTGCCGCGACCACCGTGAGCGCGAAAGCGGCAGATTGTTTCAGAAGACTCATGGCGGTGATCTCCGAAGAATGAGGCACTGCTGTCGAGTGGATGGTTGCCGCGCATGGCTCATGGGCGGCTTGCGGCCGCGATGGCGGGATAGTCGGTGTAGCCCGCGGCGCCTCCGCCATAGATCGTAGCCGGGTCGACAGCCGCCAGCGGTGCGCGGGTCTCCAGCCTCTCCACCAGGTCGGGATTGGCGATGAAGGGGCGGCCGAAGGCGAACAGATCGGCCTTGTCCTCGTCCAGCCGCGACGTCGCGAGGTCGAGATCATAGCCGTTATTGGCAACATAGGCATTCTTGAAGCGGCGGCGGAGCGAGCCGAAGTCGAACGGCGTGACATCGCGCGGTCCACCCGTGGCGCCCTCGACGACATGGATGTAGACGATGCCCAAGGCATCGAGTTGATCGACGATGTAGTCGAACTGGGCCTGGGGGCCGCTGCTCGAGACACCGTTGGCCGGTGAGACCGGCGAAATCCGGATGCCGGTGCGCCCGGCGCCGATCTCGTCGACCACCGCAGCTGTGACCTCCAGCATCAGCCGGGCCCGGTTCTCGACCGATCCGCCATAGGCGTCCGTCCGGACATTGACGCCGTCCCTGGCAAACTGGTCGAGCAGATAGCCGTTGGCGCCATGGATCTCAACGCCATCGAAGCCGGCCGCGATGGCGTTCGCGGCCGCTTGCCGGAAGTCGCTCACGATCCCCGGCAACTCGTCGAGGGCCAAGGCGCGCGGCTCCGAGACCTCGAAGAAGCCGTTATTGACGAAGGTCTTGGTTGCGGCCCGGATCGCCGACGGCGCGACCGGCGCCGCCCCGTTCTCCTGGAGATCGACGTGGCTGACGCGGCCGACATGCCAGAGCTGCAGGAATATCCGCCCGCCCCTGGCGTGCACGGCGGTCGTGACCTTGCGCCAGCCGTCGATCTGCGCCTGTGAGTAGATGCCGGGCGTGTCCTGGTAACCCTGTCCCTGCCGCGAGATTTGCGTGGCCTCGGAAATCAGCAGGCCGGCCGACGCGCGCTGACCATAATATTCAGCGGCGAGGTCGCTCGGCACGAAACCCGGGCCGGCACGGTTGCGCGTCAGGGGCGCCATCACGATCCGATTGGAGAGGATCAGCGAGCCGAGAGTATAGGGCTCAAACAGGGTCTTGCTCGTCATAACTCACCTTTGCTTGTTCCCGCGGTAGCGGGGCCGTTTGTCGAGATTGCTTGGTTGGTGCTCAGACGACCGTGCGGTACCGCTCGGCGGGATGTTCGTTGCGATAGTTCGGAAGCATGGCCTGGCGCGCGGCCTGAAGCGCGTCCCACTGCCCGGCATCGGGAAGCGGCGGGATGGTGACCGGCTCGCGGCGGTCGAAGCCGACCAGCGCCGCATCGACCAGATCGCCCACCTCCATCACATTGGACAGCGTGTTGACGTCGGCGCCGACATGCCCCCAGATCTCGGTTCGCGTCGTAGCGGGAAGCACGGCCTGGACGTAGACACCCTTCGGTCCGAGCTCGAGGCTGAGCCCCTGCGACAGGAACAGCACGAAGGCTTTGGTTGCGCCGTAGACCGTCATGCCGAACTCCGGCGCCAGGCCGACCACGGAGCCGATATTGACGATCGCTCCCTCGCCGGCCTTGGCAAGACGCGGGGCGATGGCGCTGGCAAGCCGCAGAAGCGCAGTCGTGTTGAGCGCAACCAGCCGCGCGACATCGTCGGTGCTCTGCTCGACGAAGCTTCCGCCGATGGCCGTTCCGGCATTGTTGACGAGGATCCCGATGCGGGCGTCATCGCGCAGCCGCGTCTCGACCGCTGCAAGCTCGTCGGCCTTGGTGAGATCAGCCTGGATGATGTCGATCGCCACGCGATTGTCCTGACGCAGGCGAGCCGCCAGAGCCTCCATGCGCGCCCTGTCACGGGCAACCAGAACGAGGTCGTGTCCGCGGCGCGCGAAGCGCTCGGCATAGGCGGCTCCGATGCCGGTGGAGGCGCCCGTGATGAGGACTGACGGAATGGCGGTCATGGCATTGCTCTTTTCTGTGCTGAAACCTATATTCATGATGTTCATCATGATTGTGGTTTAATATGATGCTCATCATGTAAATGTCAACGGAGCCTGCGGAGAATTTTGAAATGAGGGTCAGTCGAGACCAGATGGCGGAGAACCGTCGCCGGATTCTGGAGGTTGCCAGCCGGCTGTTTCGCGACAAGGGGTTCGACGCGGTCAGCGTGGCGGAGGTGATGAAAGCCGCCGGGCTCACCCATGGCGGCTTCTATGGCCATTTCAGTTCGAAGGACGACCTGATCGCGCAGACCCTTGCCCATGTCCTCGCCGCGGACGCAGGCGAAGGGGGCGATCTTCGCACCTATCTCGACGACTATCTTTCACCCCGACATCGCGACAACTGCGCCGGTGGTTGCCCGACGGCGAGCCTTGCGGCCGCCGTGCGCCTGCAGACCCCGGCGGCACGCTCAGCCATGACCGAAGGCCTTCGCTCGCAGATCGACCGCGTCGGCAAGGCGCTCCCGGAGTTGGCTGCGGCAGACAGACGCCGCGTGGCGATCGGAAGCTTTGCGGCGATGGTGGGAGCCGTGATCCTCGCCCGGGCGGTAGACGACCCAGCGCTTTCGGATGAGGTGCTGGAACAGACGCGTTCCTGGATTGATGCTGGCATCAATCCGCAACCTGCCAGCGCCAGATAAACCCGTTACCTGGTCCGGTGCAGGCAAACGAGGTCCCTCCCCTTCGCGAAGCTCGGCACCGATCGCGAGGCAGTCATGCTGCCGCACCGGCGCGGCAAGCGCGCGGGCGGCGTTGGCACCCGCGGTGAGGATGCGACCCGAGAGTTCAGCATTATCGACGGCCCGAGCCAGCTGCAGCGCACCGATCAGGGTCGCGAAGATGGAAATGGCAGTGCCTTCCCGATCCGCCAGATGCGGATCGAGCTGAGCGGCCAGCTGCCGCGCCAGGGTTAGGACATGCCCGGTGTAGAGTTCGCGCGTGTCCGATGGTTCGCGGCCCAGGTCAGGCAGCAGCGCGGTAGATGCGCATCCCAGTCCTGGATGGTCGCGGTGCATTAGCAACCGCGTCGGCGATTGGCCGAAACGACGTGCTGCGCTCTCCCGCTGGCCTGCGAGCGCTGGGCCGAGACAATAGGCGCGTCACGAATGGCTCTTCGGGTTCCGCCAAGCTGCGTCGCGAGCCTTGTGCGGGTGCTCTATCGAGAAAGCAGCGCGACCTTGTTTCTGATCGTCCTGACGAGACTGAGCGCCGCCATCTCCGACGATTTCGGATTTCCGGCAAGCGCCCTGTTCTCGATCACGACGTCCAGGCGGCCGAAGGCGCCGGACGCGCTCAGGCGGTGGCAATTCGCGGCGATACCGGGATCGGCGACGAGCTCGATGCGGGTTCGATCCAGCCCGATGCCGGCAAGCGCCGAGATCACCGCGACATTGGCGTTCTGAGGAAACCGAACCGCCGCTTCGCGCGCCGAACCGGTGAAGAAAGTGACCGGCGCGCGAAGCGCGTCGAGCCTGACCATCTCTTCAGCCGGGGTGCCGCGCCAGGCCGCTGGAGGCTTGACGATGCTGTGGACGACCTCGTCGAGCGGCAGCGCCGATGCAGCCGCGACGCCGTCGACTCCGGCGAGCGCTCCGGGGGGAAGAATGAGTTGGCTGCCGCTGGCCTCGGCCGTCGCCAGCAGGTGCTCGAGCAGCGCGGCATCGGTCAGCGCGCTGGCCGATGCGATCGCGAAGGCAGGCGCGGAGCGCAGAGCAGCCTCACCCCAGATCGCGACCGCCTCGCGGCCGGCGGCTTCCATCACGAGGTCGAGGTCAAGCCCGGCAAGCTGCCCGGGGTCGGTCACGAGCTCCGCGCCGGCGGGGATGTCGTCGGCGCGCGCAATCGATCGGACGCCGATAGCGACGATGGCTAGTCCCCGAGCGTCCTGCGCGCCCGACAGCAACTCGACGACGCGCCGGTTGATCGCGCCCCAGCCAATGAGCGCGATGCGGAGCGGCTTGCGCAGGCGGCTCGTCATTGGCGGGCCGCCATCCGCAACGCCAGATCGAGCAGCGCGCCGCCATTCAGCCCGTCGAGCATGCTGAAATGATGCCCGGGGCAGATCAATGGCTCCGGTATGCGCCAGGTCTCGGCCAGCGCGATCGACTGGGCCTTGAACGCCTCGCTCTCGCCTTCGCCAACCGCCAAGGCGATGTTCTGCACAAGCGGTCGCGGCTGGGAAAGCGGGCTCAGCCGCATCGCGCGAGCGGGGTCGGCAAGGCCGAGCAGGCGGCCGATCGGCAGATGCCCGAGCGGCTCGAGATGATAGAGCCCGGAAAGCAGCAGGGCAGAGCCGACCGGCGGACAGCCCGGCGAGGCCAGCGCCATGGCGGCGAGGTGAGCGCCGGCAGAATGGCCACACAGATGCAGCCGGGCAGGATCGAGACCAAGCGCCTCGGCTTCTTGGACGAGAAAGCTCAGCGCCGCGACGGTCTGGACGATGCTCGCTTCGAGGGCTGTCTCCGGCGCCAGCCCGTAATTCGGCATGGCGACCGCGAAACCGGCGTCGAGCAGGCCCTGCGCGAATTGAGCGTGCTGGATTTTGTCGGAGGCCTGCCAGTAGCCGCCATGGACGAAGACGAAGATCGGAGGGAGCTGCGCGCCGGCTGGGCGATAGAGATCGAGCGTCTCGAAGCGACCCGGGCCATAGGCGAGATCGAGCCCGGCATGACTGGCGCGAAAACCCGCGCCATCTCTGCTCCATTGCCGGAACAGCGCTTTCATGTCGGCCTGCAGGCGCGGGCTGTACTGCCGGGCAAGTTCGCGCAGCGGATAACCGTCGACCTCGACATCCGGCAGCGGCCCCGGTTCGGCAAGGCGGGCGTGCACCGTCAGGCCGGGGCCGTCCTTCGGCAACAGCCGGATCGGCGGCCGGAAGCCGATAAGGACCTCGCGATAGGCCAGCTCGATCTCGTGACGGGAGAGATGAAAGGCCGCAGGCTGCTCCGAGGCCCAGCTCATCTCGAGCAGATGATGCGGTCCGCGGCCGGCGGCGATCATGCCGTCGAGAAGGGCGCTCAGCGCCTCGCGCAGGGCCTCAATGGGATCGGCCTCGGCGCTCTCCGCCGCGAGTTCCAGCACATTGGTCTCAGACGCCGACATAGCGATGCACCATCTCCGCCTGGGCCGCGAGTTCGGCGCTGGAGCCGGACCAGACCGTGCGCCCCTTCTCGATGATGTAGTGGCGATCGGCGAGGCGCTTGAGCACGGCAATGTTCTTGTCGATCAGCAGGATCGACTGCCCCTGCGCCTTGAGCGCCTCGAGGCAGCGCCAGATCTCGGCCCGGATTACCGGCGCCAGCCCCTCGGTCGCCTCGTCGAGGATCAGCAGCTTCGGATTGGTCATCAGCGCTCGGCCGACAGCGAGCATCTGCTGCTCGCCGCCCGACAGCGTGCGGGCGGACTGGCCGGCGCGCTCCTCAAGGCGCGGGAACAGCGCGTAGACCCTCTCCAGCGTCCAGGGCGAAGCGCGTCCGAGCCGGTTGGCGGCGGTGGCGACGAGGTTCTCCCGCACGCTCAGGGTCGGGAAGACCTGCCTGCCTTCCGGCACGAGGCCGACGCCACAGCGGGCAATGATTTCAGGCGCGCGACCCTGGAGCGCGCGGCCGTCGAAGCTGATCTCGCCGCCTTTCGGCGCCAACAGCCCCATGATCGAGCGCACCGTCGTGGTCTTGCCCATGCCGTTGCGGCCGAGCAGGGTCACCACCTCGCCATCGCCGATGTCGAGGCCGACATCGAACAGCACCTGGCTCGCACCATAGGCCGATTGCAGGTTGCGCACACTCAGCATCAGGCGTCTCCCTCACCGAGATAGGCGGTGCGGACGTCGCTGTTGTCGCGAATTTCCTCCGCCGTCCCGGTCGCGATGATCCGGCCATAGACCAGCACCGAGATCCGGTCGGCGAGCGCAAAAACCGCGTCCATGTCGTGCTCGACGAGCAGCATGGTGACGCGCCCCTTCAGCCCTGAGAGCATCGCGACCATCTGCTCGCTCTCGGCATGGCCGAGACCCGCCATCGGCTCGTCGAGCAGCAGCAGGCGCGGCTCACAGGCGAGCGCGATGGCAAATTCGAGCTGCTTCTGCTCGCCATGCGAGAGGTCGGCGACCATGACCTCGGCGCGATGGGCGAGGCCGGCGGCGGTCAGATGCTCGCGGGCGCGCGGGCGCAGGCCCTTGTCGCAACGGGCATCGGCGAAGAAGCGGAAGCTGTGCCCCTGCCACGCCTGCACCGCGAGCGCGACATTGTCGAGCATGGTGAAGTCCGGCAGGAGCTGATTGATCTGGAAGGTGCGGGCGAGGCCGCGGCGCACGCGCTGTGGCGTCGCCAGCGCGTCGATCGCCTCGCCATCCAGCCTGATCTCGCCGGCATCATGGCTGAGCTCGCCGAAGAGCTGGGTCAGCAATGTGGTCTTGCCGGCGCCATTCGGACCGATCAGCGCATGGATCTCACCCTCGACCACGTCGAGATCGACGCTGTCGGTGGCGATGAGGCCGCCGAAGCGCTTGCGCAGGCCGCGGACGGAAAGGAGCGGCTCACTCATCGCTCGCTCCTGCCGATACTGAGCCGGTTGAACAGCCCGTTGAGCCCGCCCTGCGTGAACAGGACCACCAGCAGCAGGATCGGCCCGAGGATGAGCTGCCAATGCTCGGTCCAGGAGGTCAGCACCGTCTCGAGGATGACGAGCGCTGCGGCGCCGAAGAGCGGGCCGAGCAAGGTGCCGACGCCGCCGAGGATGACCATGATCATCAGCTCGCCCGACTTGGTCCAGTGCAGCATGTCGGGGCTGACGAAGCGCAGATAATTCGCCATCAGCGCCCCGGCGAGGCCGGTGCCCATGCCGGAGATCACGAAGGCGGCGAGCTTGTAGCGATAAGGCGCGATGCCGATCGCCGCCATGCGTCGCTCGTTCTGGCGGATGCCGGCCAGCACCATGCCGAAACGCGAGCCGATGATGCGCCAGAGAACCAGAAAGACCAGCGCCGCGACCGCAAGGCAGATGAAATAGAAGGTGATGTCGTCGCGGGTGTTGAGGCCGAACAATTCGTTGCGGCGGCGGATCGTCATGCCGTCATCGCCGCCATAGGCCTTGAGCGAGACGAACAGGAAGAACAGCATCTGCGCGAAGGCGAGCGTTATCATGATGAACTGCACGCCGCTGGTGCGCAGCGACAGCGCGCCGATCAGCAGGGCCAGCAAGCCGCCGACCAGGATCGCGGCGGGCAGCGTGATCAGCAGCTGGCTCGTCCCCGGAATCAGGCCGAGGAAGAGGCCGTCGTCGACGTAAGTCCGGTAGAGGATGCCGACGACATAGCCGCCGACCCCGAAGAAGGCGGCGTGTCCGAACGAAACCATGCCGCCGAAGCCGAGCGCCAGATTGAGGCTGGCGGCAGCGATCGCATAGATCAGCGCGCGGGTCGCCAGCGGCACCAGCGCGGGCTGGCCAAGCGCCTGGACGAGAAAGGGCAGCGCTACGAGTCCGAGGACCAGCGCGAGCAGCGCCAAGGCACGGCCTGCATTCGGCGCAGTTGGACCAGCGTGAGTGATGGCGTCCTCAGACATTGGCGGGGAAAAGTCCCTTGGGCCGCACCAGCAGCACCACGGCCATCAGCATGTAGATGCCCATCGAGGCGAGGCCCGCACCGAGCGCGTCGGCTTCCGAGCCGGTCATGACCTGGCGCAGCAGGCCGGGCAGGAAGGCGCGCAGGGATGTATCGACGAGGCCGACGAGCAGGGCCCCGAAGAAGGCACCGCGGATCGAGCCGACGCCGCCGATCACCACGACGACGAAGGTCATGATCAGGATCTGCTCGCCCATGCCGACCTGCACGGCCAGGATCGGCCCGGCCATCAGTCCGGCAAGGCCAGCGAGCAGGGCCCCCAATCCGAAGACGGCGGTATAGAGCAGGCGAATGTCGACGCCGAGCGCCCGGACCATCTCGCGGTGGGTGGCGCCGGCCCTGACCAGCATGCCGATGCGGGTGCGGTTGATCAGGAGGTAGAGCCCGAGCGCGACGGCGAGACCGACGGCGATGATGATGAGCCGGTAGACCGGATAGGTGAGGCCGGGCAGCAGCTCGACCGAGCCGTTGAGCGCCGGCGGCACCGAGACGAAGAGCGGCTGGCGCCCGAACAGGATCGTCACGCTCTGGTTGAAGATCAGGATCAGCGCGAAGGTCGCCAGCACCTGGTCGAGATGGTCACGGGCATAGAGCCGGCGCAGCACGAAGAGCTCCATCGCCATGCCGGCCAGGGCGGCGGCCGCAAGGCCCGCCAGGATGGCGAGCAGGACCGAGCCCGTCTGCGCCGCGGCGAAGGCGGCGGCATAGGCGCCGACCATGTAGAGCGAGCCATGGGCGAGGTTGATCACGCCCATGATGCCGAAGATCAGCGTCAGCCCGGCCGCGAGCAGGAACAGCATCACGCCGAACTGCAGGCCGTTGAGCAATTGTTCGAGAACGAGGGTCATCGCTGCGGAAGCCGGACAGCCCCGACAAGGGCGCGGGGAACCCTCTCCTGTAAGGAGAGGGCAGGGTGAGGTGTAGGCCGTTGGACCAGTGATGCGAGCGGTGTGGCTGGGTTCAGGCTCATGATTTCTCTCCCGAACACCTCACCCCTGCCCCTCTCCTTACAGGAGAGGGGTTCCCCACGCCCTAATCGTCGTGGTCAGTACGCAAGACGCGCTGACTCAGAGCTTGCAGTCCTTGGCATAGGCGTCGCCATGATTGCTCAGCACCTTGCCCGAGGTCTTCAGCACCGGCGTTCCATCCGCGCCCTTCTCGACCTTGAGCGCATACCAGTCCTGGACCGGGTGCTGGTTGGTGCCGAATTTGAAGGCGCCGCGCACCGACTGGAAATCGGCCTTGGCAAGCGCCTTGCGCAAAGCCGGCACATCGGCCTTGCCACCGGCCGCCTTCAGCGCCGAGGCGATGGCGAGCGCGGTGTCGTAGCCCTGGCTGGCGTAATAGGTCGGCACGCGGTTGTAGGCCTTGGTGAAGGCCTCGACGAAGGCCTTGTTCGAGGCGTTGTCGAAGTCGGTGTTCCAATGCGCGGTCACGCTGAGCCCGAGCGCAGCCTCGCCGACGGCCTTGAGCGTGGTCGCGTCGAGCGAGGGCTCGGCCAGCACCATCGGGGTTTTGCCGAGGAGGCCGGCCTGCTGGTACTGGCGCAGGAAGGCGATGCCGAGCCCGCCCGGATGGAACTGGAAGACCACGTCCGGATTGGCCGAGCGGATCTGCGCCATCTCCGGCGCGAAATCGGTCTGGTCGAGGCGCGTATAGACCTCGCCGGCGATCTCGCCCTTGAACAGGCGCTTGAAGCCGGAGAGCGCATCCTTGCCGGCCTGGTAGTTCGGGGCGAGGATGAAGGCCTTCTTGTAGCCGAGATTGGTGGCGTGCTGGCCGGCGCTCTCATGCAGGCTGTCGTTCTGCCAGGAGACGACGAAATAGTTCTCGTTGCACTCCTTGCCGGCGAAGTTCGACGGCGCCGCATTGGGGCTGACATAGAGCGCCCCGGCATCGACGATATCGGGCACGGTCGCGCCGGCGACGTTCGAGAAGACGATGCCGGTCATGATCTTGATGCCGTCGGTCTTCAGCATCTTCTCGGCGATCTGCTTGCCCTGGCCGGGCTTCAGCGCGTCGTCCTCGACAACGAGCTCGACCGGCGCGCCGCCGAGCTTGCCGCCGCCCATCTCGATCGCGAGCCTGAAGGCATCGCGAATATCCTGGCCGAGATAGCCGCCCGGTCCGGACAGCGTCGTGACCATGCCGATCTTGACCGGCGCTTGCTGAGCGAGCGCCGGCAAGGCGACGGCGGCTGCCAGCATCAATCCCAGGCATACTGATTTACGGTGCTGCATGGTTCCCCTCGTCCGATCATTTGTGCGTCGGATTGTTCGAAATTATTTTAAGCTTAAAGCAATTTTGGATCGGTGCGCAAGCGCGTCGGGGCGCCGTACGAGCCGGCGCCTCCGCCCTCGCTCAGAGCGCGACCCAACCGGCCGGCGGCTTCCTGCCGGGATGGAGGGCGCCACACTGCTTGCAGGTCCGCGCCTTTTCGTCGGCGAAGAAGGCTTCGTAGAGCGGCGGCAGGTCCTTGACGAGATCCCCGACCTTGAGCTCGATGCGATGCACCAGGCCATTGCACTCGAAGCAGTACCATTCGAAGCCGTCGACCTGGTCGGCATGGCGCGCCGGCTCGACCACGAGCCCGATCGAGCCCTCCTGCGGGCGCTGCGGCGAGTGGCGCACATGCGGCGGCAGCAGGAAGACGTCGCCCTCGCGGATCGTCACGTCGTAATGCTTCCCGTTGTCGACGAGCTTCAGCATCATGTCGCCCTTGAGTTGGTAGAAGAACTCCTCCACCGGGTCGTCATGGAAATCGGCGCGCTGGTTCGGACCGCCGACCACCATCACGGTCATCTGGCCGTCGGAGAACACCTTCTTGTTGCCGACCGGCGGCTTCAGCAGGTGCTCGTTCTCTTCGATCCATTTCTTGAAGTTGAAGGCCTTGAGCCGTTCTTCGGTCGCCATCGCTTCACCTCTCCCGTTTTGTGCTGTCCTACCCGAATTTCAGCCGGCCTTCGCCAACGGCCGGCCCGCCGCGAGCTTGAGCCCGCAGCTCTCGAAGGCGGCGCGCGTCGCCGCCTGCTCGGTTTCCGTCAGCTCGAGCAAGGGCGCGCGCACGCGCCCGCCGACCTGCCCCAGCAGTTCCTGCCAGTATTTCTGATGCGCATGCGGCTTCTCGGCCGGCCGCGTGACGCGCAGCGCCTCGCGCACGGGGTGGAGGCTGTCGCGCACGGCCTGCGACTTCTCGACCTCGCCGGCAAAGGCGAGATCAGTGTATTCGCGCATGCGCAGATCGTTCGCGCTCTGGATCAGATAGGGCGGCGAGGAGCAGAGATAGAGCTGCCAGCTGAGCTCGACGATGTTGTCGAGCCATTCCTCTTCCGAGGCGGTGCTGACCAGGATGCGGTCGCCGGCGAGCCGGGTGAGCTCGGCATACATGGCGCGCGGCACGCTGTACTTGATCGCGACGACGTTCTCGATGTCGGCGAGGCGGTTGCAGAGCTGCGGGCTCATCAGATAGCCGCTGTCCGGATGGCTCCAGAGCGCAATGCCGATATCGACCTTTTCGGCGATCGTCCGGTAGTACTCGTAGAGCGTCTCGTCCTGCGCCTTGAAGAAGTGCAGCAGCGGCGCGTGCACGACGATGTAGTCGGCGCCGACCATCTGCGCGTGCTTCGCGAGGTCGATGACGACATCCATGTTCTGGTCGGAGCAGGACATGATCGTCTGCCCACGGCCGGCCGTGGCCTCGACCGCGAGTTCGAAGCTGCGCTTGCGCTCCTCGACCGACATCGAGAAGAACTCGCCCTGCTTGCCGGCGATGAACAGGCCGTCGATCTTCAGGTCCTCAGTCCAGTGCCTGATGTTCTCGCGGAAGCCATCCTCGTCGATGCCGAGCGACCGGGTGAAAGGCGTCAGCGCCGCCGCCCAGATGCCCTTCATATTGGCGCGGGCGTAAGCCTTGGCGTCCTTCCTGGCGTAGTTCATGCGACTGCCTCCTTCTCGTTAGCCGGCTAGATCACCATGCGGTGCGAGACGTTCTTGATGACCGTGTAGTGCGCGAGCCCCTCGGCGCCGCCCTCGCGGCCATAGCCGCTATCCTTGACGCCGCCGAAGGGCGTCTCGGCCACCGAGGCCTCGAGCGTGTTGATCGAGACGTTGCCGGCCTCGATCCCGTCCGCGAGGCGGTCGGCATTGCTGGCGGAATGGGTGAAGGCGTAGGCGGCGAGGCCGAAGGGCAGTGAATTCGCTTTCTCAATCGCCTCGTCGAGCGACGAGACCGGGCTGATCAAGGCGAGCGGCCCGAACGGCTCCTCGCGCATGGCGCGGGCCTCGTCCGGCACGTCGGCGAGGACCGTCACCGGGAAGAAATAGCCGCGATTGCCGATGCGCTCGCCGCCGGCCAGCACCTGCGCGCCCTTGGCCCTGGCGTCGGCGACCAGCATCTCCATCGCCTCGATGCGGCGATGATTGGCGAGCGGACCCATCTGCGTCGCGCTGTCGAGACCGTTGCCGACCACCACCGAGCGCGCCTTCTCGGCGAAAGTCCGGGCGAAGGCCTCGTAGATCGGCTTCTGCACGAAGAAGCGCGTCGGCGAGGTGCAGACCTGGCCGGTGTTGCGCGACTTGCGGATCGCCGAGGCTGTTGCCGCCGCCACCGGGTCGACATCGTCGCAGACGATCACCGGAGCATGGCCGCCGAGCTCCATCAGCACTGGCTTCATATGGTCGGCGGCGATCCGGGTCAGGTGCTTGCCGACCGCCGTCGAGCCGGTGAAGGCGATCAGCCGGGTCTGCTCCTGCGGGATCAGGTATTGCGAGATCTCGGCCGGAATACCGAAGACCAGGTTGAACACGCCGGGCGGCAAGCCGGCATCGTGCAGGGCCCGGGCGATGTGGAGCGCGCCGGCCGGCGTCTCCTCCGCCGCCTTCAGGATGATCGAGCAGCCCGCTGCCAGCGCACCGGCGATCTTGCGCGCCGGCTGGCTCATCGGGAAATTCCACGGCGAGAAGGCTGCGACCATACCGATCGGCTGGTGCATCACGACATACTTGATGCCGGGCTCGCTCGGGATCACCCGGCCATAGGTGCGCTGGCCCTCGGCGGCATCCCATTCGAAGAACTCGCAGCCGCGGATCACTTCGAGCTGCGCCTGGGCGAAGGGCTTGCCGTGCTCGAGCGTGATCGCATGGGCGATCTCGTCGATACGGGCGCGCATCAGCGCCGCTGCCTTGAGCATGACCTCGCCACGAACCCGCGGCGCCGTCCGGCTCCAGACCCTGAAGCCGTCCCTGGCTGCCGCCAGCGCGTCATCGAGGTCGGCACGACCAGCGACGGGGACAGCGCCGATCACATTCTCATCGGCCGGGTTGAGCACCGGCAGGCTGTCGGAGGTCTTGCGCCAGGCTCCGCCGATATAGAGCTTGAGGTCTGGGTAGGCGGTCATGAAAAGCCTCGATCGGAGCGGCGCTCGGCGTGATGTCGGGCATGATGGCCATGATTCCGACCATATGGAATTCAGCTTATTTGTCTTAATTCAGATGATTTGCTTATAAATTGGCGATGGCGGTTACGCTGCGACAGATTCAGGCCTTCCTCGCCGTTGCCGAGCTGGGCACCTTCACCAAGGCGGCGGAGCGGTTGCACATGGCGCAACCGGCCTTGTCGCAACTGGTGCGTGAGCTGGAGCACGCCCTCGGGGTTCGTCTCTTCGACCGCACGACGCGCCGGGTCGAGCTGACCGAAGGCGGCCGGGAGTTCCAGGGCGCCTCGGCCAAGATCGTCCACGACCTCGAACTCGCCATCCAGAACGCCAACGACCTCGCCGAACGCAGGCGCGGCCGGATCACCGTGGCCGCCCCGCCGCTGCTCGCCGCTGCGATCCTGCCCGAGGCGATCGCGGAGATGCGCGAGCGCTACCCTGGTATCCAGATTGTCCTGATAGACGCACGCACGGACACGATCGTCGAAGCCGTCCGGATCGGCCGGGCCGATTGCGGCCTCGGAACCTTCGCAGCCGTGGAGGACGGCATCGAGCGCATCCCGATGGCGCGCGACAGCCTGATGTTGTTCTGCAGCCCCAGCAGCCGCTTCGCCACGGCGACGGTCGACTGGCGCGAGCTGCAAGGCGAACCGCTGATCACATTGACGCGCGACAGCGGCATCCGCCTCCTGGTCGAAGTCGCCTATGAGACGGTCGGAATGCCGCTGACGCCGGCCTATGAGGTCTCGCAGATCACCACGGCTCTGGCATTGGTCGAGGCACGCCTCGGCGTCGCCGTGCTGCCGACCTATGCACGCGCCGCGGCGCCGCATCGCAGGGTCATCGCCCGGCCGCTGTCCAATCCGACGATCGCGCGCGACATCGTCATGATCCGGCCCAGCGGCCGCTCGGTGACGCCTGCGCTCGCGACATTCGAGGCGCTGCTGCGGCGCTACGTCCAGCGCCTCACGCCAGCCGATGTCGATTGAGCCGGACTGGCGGCAACCCCTGCCCTAGCGGAGCCCAGTTCCCGCTACCGAAGGGCCGGCGCTCGACGCGTGCCCGACTGGAACTGCCCCTGCTGCAGCGGTGATCAGCTGCGCCGCCTTCTCGGCGATCATGACCGCCGGGGCATGGGTATTGCCGGAAACGATCGTCGGCATGATCGAGCAGTCGACGACGCGCAAGCCTTCGAGACCGTGTACGCGCAACTCGGGATCGACCACCGCCATCGCATCGGTGCCCATCTTGGCCGTGCCGACCGGGTGGAAGATCGTCGTCGCGATATCTCCTGCCGCCCGCGCCAGTTCCGCCGGCTCCTGGATCGCCACGCCGGGCTTCAGCTCCTCCGGCCGGTACGCGCGCAGCCGCTCCGTATGCATCAGCCGGCGTGCCGCAACGATGGAGGCTGCAGCGACCTCCCGGTCGCTTTCGGTCGAGAGATAGTTGGGCGCAATGCTGGGATGTTCCGACGGATCGGCCGAGGCGATCCGGACATGACCGCGCGAATCCGGCCTGAGATTGCAGACCGAGACCGTGATCGCCGGAAAGGCGTCGAGCGGCTGGCCGAAGCGCTCCAGCGATAGCGGCTGGACGTGGAACTCGATATTGGGCGTGGCGAAGCGTTCGTCGGAGCGCATGAAGATGCCGAGCTGGCTCGGCGCCATCGCCATCGGCCCGGAGCGACGCAGCGCATATTCGAGCGCGATGCCCATCTTGCCGCGCAGCGTCGCCTGCCGCTCGTTCAGCGTCGCCGCACCCGTGATCTTGAAGACCGTGCGGATCTGGAGATGGTCCTGCAGGTTCTCGCCGACCCCGGGCAATTCGTGGCGGACGGCGATGCCATGCTGCGACAGAAGTTCGCCGGAACCGACGCCGGAAAGCTGCAGCAACTGAGGGGTGCCGATCGCGCCGGCCGACAGGATCAATTCGCCGACGGCGTCGACCTCTACGGGCTCGCCATTGAGGCGCAGTTCGAGCCCGGTCGCGCGTTTGCCAGTGAAGAGGATGCGCTCGGCCTGCGCCTTGGTCAGCACGGTCAGGTTGCTGCGGCCGCGCACCGGGCTGAGGAAGGCCCGCACCGCATTGAAGCGGAAACCGGCCTTCTGGTTGACCTCGAAATAGGACGAGCCGAAATTGTCGCCGGCATTGAAGTCGTCGATCTTCGGCACGCCGATCTCCTCGGCCGCCTCGCGCACGGCATCGAGGATCGGCCAGGACAGGCGCTGGCGCTCGACATGCAGTTCGCCATCCCGGCCATGGAACGGCCCGTCGAGATTGTGGTGCCGCTCGGACTTGCGGAACAGCGGCAGCACCTCGTCCCAGCCCCAGCCGGGATTGCCGAGCTGGCGCCAGCCATCATAGTCGGCGGCCTGGCCGCGCATGTAGATCATGCCGTTGATCGAGGAGCAGCCGCCGAGCACCTTGCCGCGCGGATAGGCGAGCGAACGCCCGTTGAGACCCGGCTCCTGTGCCGTCTTGTAGCCCCAGTCGGTCCGGGGATTGCCCATGCAGTAGAGGTATCCGACGGGGATGTGGATCCAGTGATAATTGTCGGAACCGCCGGCCTCGAGCAGCAGCACGCGCTTGGTGGGATCGGCGCTGAGGCGATTGGCGAGCACGCAGCCCGCCGACCCGGCGCCAACGATGACATAGTCAAAAGACCCGAGATGGCGACGGACGCTCACGCGACCTCCGATCGATAACGCTGCCACTGTGCTGTCAGAGTCGTAGCAAGATCGGCGTAGAGTCGGTAGCGCGCATCGCTCAAGGTCCGATCTTGGCAGATCGGCACGAAGCTGCGCCTGGCCCTGACCATCTGCGCGACGCCGGCCTCGATATCCCTGAACAGGCCGGCCGCGACGCCGGCGGCGATGGCGGCGCCGAGCGCGCCGGTCTCCTCGCATTCGGCGACCGTGACCGGGACGCCGATGCCATCGGCGAACATCTGGCACCAGACCGTGCTACGCGAGCCGCCGCCGGAGAGGACCGCCCGCTCGAAGCTCACCCCGGCGGCACGCAGGCGGTCGACATGCCGGCGGTGCTCGAAGATCACGCCCTCATAGAGCGCGTGCAGCATCTCGGCCCGGCCATGCCAGCCAGCGAGCCCCAGGAAAGCGGCACGCGCCATGGGCTCAGGCCCGGAGCCGTAGAGGAAGGGGTGGAACAGCGGGCTGTCGGCGCTCGGCCTCACCGAGGCAACGAGCTCGTTGCAGCGCGCGAAGGCCCCCTCGCCGTGATCGCCGAGGATCTCGTGCACGAACCATTCGAGATTGACCGCCGAAGTCGCGCTGGATTCGACTGCGACATAGCGGTCCGGGCGCCAGGTGCAGGCGTGCAGGATGTGCTCGTCGACCAGCGGCGCATCGAGGATGATCTGGTTGATCCCCCAGGTCCCGACCACGATCGCCGCCTGCCCCGGCTGCGCCGCCCCGGCGCCGACAGCGCTGGCGATGATGTCGAAGAAGCCAGCGGCCACCGGCGTGCCGGCAGCGAGCCCGGTGCGCCGCGCTGCCGCCTCCGTGACGGTTCCGGCGATCGCGTCGGACTGCACCAGCGGCGGCAGCAGCTCTTTCGCGTCTGCAAGCCCGTAGCGCTCAAGCAGCTCGGCATCGTAGTCGCGTTCGGGCAGGCGCATCAGCCCGCAGCCGCTCATGTCGGAATAGTCGCTCACCAGCTTGCCGGTGAGCATGAGGGTCAGCGCGTCCTTGCACAAGAAGGCGGTGCCGACCTTGGTGTAGATCTCCGGCCGGTTGCGCTTGACCCAGGCGAGCAGCGTCGCCGTCTGCGAGGGCCAGGGCTTTTGCAGACAGAGCGGATAAAGCGCATCGCCTGTGCCATCCTCTCGCCACGCGGCCGCGAGTTCGGCGGCCCGGGTATCGAGCGACTGGATGCCCAGCAGCGGCCCGCTCTGCTTGTCGAGTAGATAAAGGCCATTGCCATGGCCGGCCGTGCCGACAGCTGCGACATCAGCGCCCTTCGCGCCGGCATCGCGCAGGCAGGCGGCGATCACCTCACCGGCATTGTCCCAGAGCTCGCCGATATCGCGCTCGACATGGCCCGGCTCCGGCTTGCTCGAGCGGCCATCGCGCGCTGCCTTGCCGACCACCTTGCCACTTCGATCGAACAGCACCGCCTTGACGACGGTGTTGCCGGCATCGAGGCCGAGAAGCAGCTCGGTCATTCGCCGCCCTCGTAGACCCGCCAGGCGGCCTCGTCGTCGATGCCGTCATGGATCATCGCCATCAGCGCCCTGACCACCCGGCTCGGCGATGCATGCTGATAGATGTTGCGGCCATAGACCATGCCATGCGCGCCCTGCCGCATCAGCGCGTACGAGTTGGCGAAGACCTGCCTGAGATCGGCCTTGCCGCCGCCGCGGACCAGCACCGGGCAGCGCGCCGCCTCGACGACGCGGCCGAAATCGGCCGGGTCGGTGGTCGGGTCGGCCTTGATGATGTCGGCGCCCATTTCGCGGGCGAGCCGCACCAGCGTGACGATCTTCTCGGCATCGCCATCGACAAGATAGCCGCCGCGCCCGCTATTGGGCTGCATCACCAAGGGTTCGATCATCAGCGGCATGCCGTAGCGCTCACAATCCTGTCGGACGCGGGCGATGTTCTCGACGCATTGCCGGAACAGCGCCGGCTCGTCCGGCAGCATGAACAGGTTGACCACCACGCAGGCGGCGTCGAGCTTCAAGGCCGGCACCACCGGGTCATGCGCATTCTGCAGCACCGCCCACATCTCGCGATGGCGCAGCGCATTATAGGGATTGCCCATGTCGATGCGCATCACCAGCGCCGGCTTGTCCTTGCCAGACCGTCCCTGCAGCAGGTCGGCCTGGCCGTAATTCATCTGGATCGCATCCGGCCCCGCCTGCGCCAGCACATCGACGATCCCGCCCATGTCCTCGAGCCCGCCGAGAAAGGACGGCTCGTTGCAGACGCCGTGGTCGATCGCGACGTCAAGACACCTGCCGTTGTGGAACAGCCGGTTCATGCGGACCTTCTTCGAATCGTACATCGCTACCCTTCCGATCTGCGTCGCGCCGGCGCAGCATTGCTTCGCTGACGCCGTGATTGTTGTTGAGTTCGGCGAACAGGGCAGCGCATTCGGCCGCCCGCCGGCGCTCATCCCAGCCCCGCGCCGCCGCCATGATCCCAGACAGTTCGATCACCGCGGCATGCGAAAGTTCGCCGGTGAAGGCGATGGTCAGACGGCGCAGAACGAGATCGGGCAGCGTCTCCGCCCGTTCCTCGTCAAGGATCCAGGCGATCTCGCCACGACCATGGGCCGGCAGCGAGATCAGGGCTTCGTCGCCGCGTCCGGCGAGCCTGTAGCCGAGTTCGTCGACCCGGGTGCCATAGCGCGCCAGCAGCCGCTCGGCCGCCTCGCGAGCCAATCCCGCCGCGCTCGCGACACGCGCGATCCAGGCCTGCCGGCGCTCGCCCGTGGGATAGTCGCGGCCGCCACCGATCGCGCTGTGCTCGGTCGCCACGCGGCGTGGGAGGCCCAGCCTGTTCAGAATCATGTCCGCGGCAGCAGCGCCGAAAGCGCGAAAGGTCGTCCATTTGCCACCGACCAGATTGAGCACCGGCCGGGCCGCGCCGGCGCCCGGATCGAGCCATTCGCAGCTATGGTCGCGCGAGATGCTGGCATTGAGATTGTGATCGCTGCGCGGCAATGGCCGCACGCCGGAGAAGCGGTAGATCACCTCGTCCTGCACAATCGGGATGTCCGGGAAGACTTCGGCGATCGAGGCGAGGATATAGGCGGCTTCGTCAGGCTCGCAGCGCACTCCGTCCGGCGTCTCGACGCTGATGTCGGTCGAACCCGCCAGCACCTGGCCGAGATGCCGGAACAGGATGCAGACGCGGCCCTCGCGATTGGCGAAGTAGATCATCGTCTCGCCGAGCGCCTCATAGAGTCGCCGGTTGGCGATGACGAGATGCGAACCCTTGGTGCCGCCGATCAGGCGCGGTGCTTTCCCGGCAAGCTCTTGATTAGTCAGGTCGATCCAGGCGCCGGTCGCGTTGACGACGATGCCGGCGTCGAGGGTGAAGCGCTCGCCGGTCAGGCCATCCTCGAGCTCGGCGCCGCCCGGCTCCAGCCCGACAAAGCCGAGATGGTTGAGCGCCAGCGCCTCGGGCGCGGCCTGCTCGCTGTCGAGGATGAGCTCGATGCCGAGCCGCTCGGGATGGCTGATCCTCGCATCGTAATAAAGCGCGCTGCCGACGATGTCGGAGCGCAGCGCCGGCCAGCGCCGCCGCGTCTCCCGGCCGCCGAAGAAACTGTGACGCGGGACGAAGCTGCCGCGGCCGGCGTAGAGATCGTAGAGGCAGAGCCCGAGCTTGATGATGAGGGCGCCACGCGCGCCGGCCGTTTCCTTTCCGCCGAGGAAGCGGCGCACGGCTCCGACCACGCCGGAGAAGCGGTCGACCACCGGGATCAGCGTCGGTAGCGAGCTGACGAGGTGGGGGGCGTTGGCCAGGAGCAGATTGCGCTCGCGCAGCGATTCCCTGACCAGCGCGAACTCGCCGTTCTCCATATAGCGCAGGCCGCCATGGATCATCCGCGACGGGGCGGAACTCGCCCCGCTCATGAAGTCACCGCGCTCGACCAGCACGACGTCAACGCCGTTCAGCGCCAGCTCGCGGAAGGTACCGATGCCATTGATGCCGCCGCCGATGACGAGCACCTGCACGCGCCCCTTGCGACGCAAGGCGCTGATCCGCTCTGCACGATCCTGGGCCATGATGGTCTCTGCGTTCGCTCAGCCCGCTGCCTTGCTGAGATGCCGCGCGATCGCCTCGCCGATGCGGCGCAATTCTTCGCTGGCGAGCGTGATCCTGCCGGCGCCGGCGTTCTCGACGGCCTGCGTCCGGTCGCGGGCACCGCAGAGCGCGTAGGTGATGCCGGGCTGGGCGATGGTCCAGGCGATCACCAGCTGCGCGATTGTGGCGTCATTGGCTTCGGCGATCGGACGGATCTCTGCGAGGAAGGCGGCGATGCGCGTCAGGCTTTCCGGCGAGAAGCGCGGATCGTCCTTGCGCAGGTCGTCGCCGGAGAAGACCCGCTCAGGACCGATCTTGCCGGAGAGCAGGCCGAGTGCCAGCGAGGAATAGCTCAGCGTCGCGACGTCATGCGCCCGGCAGATCGGCAGCAGCGTCGTCTCGATCTCGCGATCGAGCATGTTGTAGCGCTCCTGGATGGCGTCGACCGGGCCAATGGCGAGATAGGCCTTGAGCTCGTCGGAGCTGACATTGCTCACCCCGATCGCCCGGATCTTGCCCTGCTGCTTCAGCTCCAGCAGCGTGACCATGGTCTCGGCGACGGGCGTCGTCGGGTCCTGCCAATGGGTGATGTAGAGGTCGATATAGTCGGTGCGCAGGCGGCGAAGGCTCTGCTCGAGCTCATGCAGGATCGAGTCGCGCCCGAGATGGCGGTGGACCCGCTTGCCGTGCTCATCGAAGAAGTGGTTGCCCTTGTCGGTGTGCCAGACGAGGCCGCATTTCGTCGCCAGCACCACCTCGGATCGGCGGCCGGCGATGGCCTCACCGACGATCTCCTCGGATTTGCCGAGGCCATAGGCGGGGGCTGTGTCGATCAGGCTGACGCCGGCATCGAGCGAAGCGCGGATCGCCTCGACCGCCTTGGCCTCGTCGGTGCCGCCCCACATCCAGCCGCCCATGGCCCAGGTGCCGAGGCCAACGGCGCTCGCGCTCACCGCGCTTGTGCCCATCGGGCGCAGTTGCTGGCTAATTCCCATGGGATTTATCCTTCAGCACATCGAGGATCGCGTTGCCGGTGGCCTCGTCGGTCGCCAGCACGTCGAGGAAGCCGCCGCGCAGGGCACTCGCCGCCGGCACCGCCTTGCGGGCCCCCGCGCAGACACCGATCGCCAGCGGGATCGCCTTGAGCTCGTCCAGCGTCAGGCCGATCACGCGCTCGTTCAGCTTGTAGTCGCAGAGCCGTCCGCGGCGATCGAGCAGATGCGCGACGAGCTCGCCGGCCGCGCCGAGCCGCGACAATTCGCTCTCGGTGCCGGGGCTCGCCGCCCGCAGGCTGAGATAGGTCGAGCGATCGGCCAGGACCGAGCCGATGCCGGTCACAGCGATCGCGGCATCGCGCGCCCGGGCAAGCACCTCGCGCACCGACTGCAGCGAGAGCAATACATCTCGCTCCTCGCGCGAGGCCGCGAAGACCGGGGCATGGATCTGGAAGGCCTTGCCCTGCAGCTTGTGGGCGAGCTGCGCCGCCAGATGGTTCACATCGGTGAAGTATTCGCCCTGGATGCCGCCGGTCGCCGGGACGACGGTGACGTCATAGGCCCGGTTCGGCGCCAGCGCCTGGATCATTGCATCGACGCCGCGCCCGCCGGAGACGCAGATCGTGTCGCCATCCCGAAGGTTCGACAGCAGGTGTTCGGCCGCCGCCCGCCCCACCGTGGTCAGATTGACCTCTTCCTGGTCCGAGACCGTGGGCGTGACGATCGCCTCCTTCAGCCCGCCAGCCGCCGCGAGCGCCTCTTCGAGCGAGAACAGCGATTGCAGCGGCGAGCGCACGGAGATCTGCACATAGCCGCGCTCATGCCCCTCCTTGACCAGCCGGTTGACGGTCGGGTGCGAGAGGCCGGTGCGCTTGGCGATCTCGGCCTGGCTCAGGCCCTCGACGTAATGCATCACCAGCACGCGGTGGATCTTCCGCAGCCGCTCGAAATCGTCGTTGGAATGGGAGGCCATGACGAGCTCGTTCAGCGGGCGCGGACGGCGCCGACGGCGCGCTTGCGGGTGTGGAGGAGGTGGTCGATCGTGACCGCCGCGAGCAGGATCATTCCGCGGATCACGTCCTGCCAGACCGGCGGCACATCGAGCAGGGTCAGCGAGCTCGAGACCACCGAGAGCAGGGCGATGCCGAGGATCGCGCCCAGGATGGTGCCGGAACCGCCCTTGAGGCTGGCGCCGCCGATCACCGCCGCGGCGATGATGTTGAGCTCCATGCCGACGCCGAAGGTCGGCGGCGCAGCGCCGAAGCGCGCCATGTAGAGGACGCCGGCGACGCCGGAGAGGCTGGAGCACAGCACGATGCAGAAGAACTTCACCCGGTTGGTGCGGATGCCGGAATACTGCGCCGCCTTCTCGTTGCTGCCGGTATAGAACACCTTCCGGAACACGGTCGCCTTGCGCAGCAGGAGGTCGAAGACCACGACGACCGCCAGGAAGATCAGGATGACGACCGGCACGTCGTAGACCTGGGCGAAGCCGAGGAAGCGCAGGTCCAGCGGCACTGTGCCCTGGCCGATGAACTTGAAGCTCGGCGGCAGCGAGAACAGTGAAAGAGGCCTGCCGTCGGTGATCGCGAGGCAGAGGCCGCGCACGATCACCATGAAGGCGAGCGAGACGATGAAGGAGTGCAGGCCGATCAGCGTCACGAAGGAGGCCATCGCGACGCCAATGAAGGCGCTGGCGGCGATGCCGGCGAGGCTTGCCATCCAGGGATCGATGCCGGCAAGGAAGGCGGTACCGGCGACCACCATGGCGAAGCAGACGACCGAGCCGACCGAGAGGTCGATCGCACCGACGATCAGCAGGACCGTCATCCCGACCACGACGATGCCCTCGATCGAGAAGGACATCAGCATGGCGCGGAAGTTGCCCCAGCTCAGGAAATAGGGCGAGGCGAAGCTCATCGCGACGCAGAGCGCCAGGATGATCAGCACCAGCCCGAATTCGCGCATGCTGGCGATGTTGCGCCAGCTCCCGCCGGCAGCATCACGCGCCGCGACCGGTCGCAGCTCCTCGCCCGTTCCACTGGCCACGCTCATCTCTCGTCTCGCAGGGCAAATGCTTGAAAGCGTTCATCGCCGTTGCCGGCAGGCTCTAGCCCTCCCCCCTTGTGGGGGAGGGTTGGGAGGGGGGTGACTGGGTGAGCGGCGTCGCTTGCCTGCTCACGATCAGCCTCACAGCTGACTACCCCCCTCTCTAACTCTCCCCCACAAGGGGGGAGAGGACAGGTCGCGATCTTAAGCCCGGAGGCGAGCCGCATGATCGTTTCTTCGCTGAGACCATCGCCCGAAACCTCGCCGGCGATGCGGCCCTCGTGCACGACGAGAACCCGGTCGCACAGGCCGATCAGCTCCGGCAGCTCCGAGGAGATCGCGATGATGCCGGTGCCGCCCGTGGCGAGCTCGCGCAGGATGCGGTGGATCTCGGCCTTGGCGCCGACATCGACGCCGCGCGTCGGCTCGTCCAGGATGATCGCCTTTGGACAGACCGACAGGAGCTTGGCGAGCGCGACCTTCTGCTGGTTGCCACCGGACAGGGTCGACGTGGCATCGTCGAGCGAGCCGCGCTTCAGGCGCAGCTGGTCGGCGAGGCTCTTCGCCTGCGCCTGTTCCTTGGCCCGACTGACGAAGCCGGCGGCCGAGACGCGGTCGATGTCCAGCGCCGAGACGTTCATCGCGATCGGCAGATCGACGAAGACGCCGGCGCCCTTGCGATCCTCGGAGAGGTAGACGATGCCGTTGACGATGCTCTGCGCATAATTGCGCGGCGTGACCTCTCTGCCCTCGAACACGATCTTGCCCGAGGTCAGCCGGCTGAGGCCGCAGATGCCGAGCGCGATCTCAGTTCGGCCGGCGCCGATCAGGCCGGCGATGCCCAGTACCTCGCCGCGGCGCAGTTCAAAGGAAACGTCGCGGACACGGCCGCCGTCGCTGAGACCGTCGACCAACATCAGCACCGGCGCCGTGGCGCTGCCGGGATTCTTCGGCGGGAAGATGTCGTCGAGATGCCGGCCGACCATGCGCCGGACGATCTCCTCCTGCGTGGTTGCCGCGACCTCCTCGGTGCAGATATAGCGCCCGTCGCGCAGCACGCTGATGCGATCGCAATGGGCGAAGACCTCGGCCATGCGGTGGCTGATATAGATGATGCTGATGCCGCGCGCCTTGAGCTGCGCGATGATCTCGAACAGTTTGCCGGCTTCGCGCTCGGTTAGCGCCGCGGTCGGCTCGTCCAGGATCAGGATCGAGCAGTCGAGCGCCAGAGCCTTGGCGATCTCGACGATCTGCTGCTCGGAGATCGAGAGCTCGCCGACCAGCGCCTGCGGATCGATCTCGGCGAGCGAAGCGAGGATCTTCCCGGCGCGATCACGCAGCGCGCGGTAATCCATCAGCAGGGCACGCCGGTCGTTGGTCGCCGCCATCGAGATGTTCTCAGCGACCGAGATGTCCGGGCAGAGCGCGATCTCCTGATGCACCAGCCCGATGCCGAGCTCGTGCGCCTTCTGCGGCGAAGCGATCTCGACGGGCCGGCCACCGACCAGGATCTCGCCGCCATCGGGCCTGAGGATGCCGTCGATGATGTTCATCAGCGTCGACTTGCCGGCGCCGTTCTCACCCATCAGCGCATGCACCTCGCCCTTGCGCAGGCAAAAGCTGACGCCGTCGAGCGCACGCACCGGGCCGAAATTCTTGCTGACGCTGCGGACTTCGAGAGCGAGAGGCTGCATGGCACGGCTCGTCTGAGGGAGGATCGGCGGAGCATGGTAACGCTCCGCCGCGAGACGATTCAGGACTATTCCTTGATGCCCTTGGTGCCGCGGCGCTTCAGATAAGCGTCCCAATAGAAGTCGTCGGCATTCTCCTTGGTGACCACGGCGAAGCCGTTGTCGACGAAGGGCACTCCCATCGGATTGTAACCCGAGCGCTTGTTGTCGTTCATCGGGTCGATCAGCTCGGGATGGGCCGCCATGAACAGCAGCATGAAGCCCATATAGCCCTGCATGCCCTGGTTCGGGTTGATCGCGCCGAAAACCTGACCGCCCTTGATCATGTCGAGGATCTTGCCGTTCACGTCGGCGTTCATCACCTTGATCTTGCCGCCGAGCTCCTGCGCCGCCTGCGCCGCGCCGAGGGCGGAATTCGCCTCCGGCATGAACAGTGCGCCAAGATTGGGATTGGCCTGCGCCATGCTCAGCGCGGCATTGTAGGCCTTGGTCGGGTCCTGGTTCGAGGCGGCGCGCGCGACCAGCTTTATGCCCGGATGCTTCTCGCCCATCCGCTTGACGAAGGCGGCGACGCGCCGGTCGTGATTGTCCTGGCCGGGGTTTTCGAGAACGCCGTATTCGCCCTTGCCGCCCATCGCCTTGGCGATCACGTCCGCGGCATAGGAACCCTCGCGATCATTGTCGGAGGTGACGTAGGAGACGCGCTTGCTGTTCGGCGAGTCGGCCGCGAAGGTCACCACCGGCACGCCCGAGGCGACCGCCCGGTTGATCGGCTCGATGAACGGGTCCGAGTTCATCGGATGGACGAGGATGCCGGCCGGCTTCTTGGCCAGGATCTGGTCGAAGCTCGCGATCTGCTTGGTGACGTCGTATTCCGGCGTGCCGGTATAGGCGGTCTTGCAGCCGAGCGACTGCGCCGCCTGCTTGAACATCTCGTAGACGGGGAACCAGTATTCCACGCCCGAGACCATCACGTTCATGTAGTAGGTTTCGCCGTCCTTGCAGCGGAATTGCGCCGGGGTCTGCGCTGCCGCGCCATGTCCCAGAGCGAGCGACAGGCCGAGGCCCGTGGCGACCGTCGGCGTCAGAGTCCTGGCCAGTTCCTTGATGCGCATGTTTCCCCTCCAGAGGCTCGACGCCGGACCGATCTCCGGCGTCGTTGTGACCAGCTTGAAATTTATTTCATATACTGGTATCTATTTCTAATAGGGGTATGACGATGCCCGCGCAGTGTCAAGCACCGCGTCGCGACGAGGTTTCTGTGCGGGTCGAAGTCCTGGAATGGGCTCACGGCGGTCCGCCGATATCGCCGGATCACGCAGCAGGATCGGCCGCGACTACCCCCGGCGGCGAGCGCCCTCGCCTACTTCACCACGAAGCCGTGCGCGAACGGGTCGCGATCGTCGATGAAGATGGTGTTGTAGCCGGTCATGCGGGCCCAGCCGGCGATCGATGGGATGATCGCCTCGCGGTTCGCCACCGTCGTCGCAGCCTCGACCCGCCCCTTGAACAGCGAGCCGATGATCGATTCATGCACGAACTCGTCGCCGACCTTGAGCTTGCCCCTGGCGGCGAGCTGCGCCATCCGCGCCGAGGTGCCGGTGCCGCAGGGCGAGCGGTCGATCGCCTTATCCCCGTAGAACACGGCGTTGCGGGCATGGGCACCATCCTGCGTCGCCTTGCCGGTCCACTGGATGTGGGACAGGCCCTGGATCTCCGGATGCTCCGGATGGACGAACTCGTATTTGGCGTTCAGCGCCGCCCGCAGCTTCGGCGACCAGCCGATGAGCTCGCCGGCGGTATGATCGGCCATGTCCCGAAAATTCTTCTGCGGCTCGACGATCGCATAGAAATTGCCGCCATAGGCGACATCGACGACGATCTCGCCGAGGCCTTCGACCTCAGCTGTCAGGCCCTCGGCATGGAGGAAGCCCGGCACATTGGTGAGGCGGACCTCCTCGACGAAACGACCCTCCTGGCGATAGCTGATGTCGACCTTGCCGGCCGGCGCATCGATCGAGAGCCTGCCCGGTTCGCGCGGCGTGATCAGCCCGTTCTCGATGCCCATGGTAATGGTGCCGATCGTGCCGTGGCCGCACATCGGCAGGCAGCCTGAGGTCTCGATGAACAGCACGGCGACGTCGCAATCCGGCCGCGTCGGCGGGTAGAGGATCGAGCCCGACATCATGTCGTGGCCGCGCGGCTCGAACATCAGCCCGGTCCGGATCCAGTCGAACTCACGCAGGAAATGGGCGCGCTTCTCCAGCATGGTCGCGCCTTCGAGGCGCGGGCCGCCACCGGAGACCAGGCGAACCGGATTTCCGCAGGTATGACCGTCGATGCAGGAGAAGGTGTGGCTGGCCATGAATCAGAACCTTCCTGAGGCACTAGAGCATTTTCGAGCGAAGTGGACACCGGTTCGCGTGAAGAAAATGCGATCAAAACAAAGAGATAGAGCGTCTCCGCGATTCGAAGAAACGCGGAAGCGCTCTAAGCTTGCTTGAAATCCTGTCGGCTTTTTGAATACAGCATGTATGCAGATTTGCAACGAGCGAACAGGCGCCGTCATGAACGACACGACGATCCTCAGCATGGAGGCGCTGACGCGCCGGATCGAGGCGGTCTTCCGCAAGGGCGGATTGTCGCCGCAGCATGCGACCGCCCTCGCCCGCGTGATCGCAGCCGGCGAGCGTGACGGCTGCAAGTCACATGGAGTCTTCCGGGTCGAGGGCTGCCTGCGCACCATCAAGGCCGGCAAGGTCTCGACTGACGCCGAGCCCGCCTTGCATGATGACGGCTCGGCCGTGCTGCGCGTTTCGGCAGGCGGAGCCTTTTCCTGCGCCGGCTTCGAGCTGGGGGCGCCGGCGCTGGCCGAGCGAGCAAAACAACTCGGCCTCGCGGCGCTGGTAATCAACGACTGCACCCATTTCTCGGCGCTCTGGCCTGAGGTGGAGGCGCTCGCGGACATGGGCGTCGCCTCGCTGGCGATGTGCCCGAGCTACGCGACTGTCGCGCCTGCAGGCGGAACGAGCGCCCTGCTCGGCACCAATCCGCTCGCCTTCGGCTGGCCGCGCAAGCAGAGCCACCCTTACGTCTTCGATTTCGCCACCAGCGTCGCGGCCCGCGGCGAGATCGAATTGCATCGCCGCGCCGGCAAGCCCCTGCCCGCAGGCTGGGCTCTCGACTCCCAGGGCGAGCCGACCACCGATCCCACCGCCGCGCTCGCCGGGGCGATGCTGTCCTTCGGCGGGCACAAGGGCTCGGCGATCTCGACCATGATCGAATTGCTGGCCGGCGTGATGATCGGCGACCTGACCAGCCACGGCGCGCTCGATTTCCTGGGCACCACGACGCTGGCGCCGCAGCATGGCGAACTGATCCTGGCGTTCTCGCCCGAGCGCTTCGCCGCCGGCCGTCCCGGCGATCCGTTCGACCGGGCCGAGACGCTGTTCGAGGCGATCTCCGGCCAGGGCGCACGCCTGCCCTCGCAGCGCCGCTTCAAGGCCCGCGAGCACTCGCTGGCGGAGGGAATCGCCCTGAGCGCCGCCGAGATCGAGCAGTTGGACCGGCTGGAGGCGCTGGGGCTCGACGCGGTCGCCTGAGCAGCAACGATTGCGCCGCTCTTTCCCTTCTCCCCTTGCGGGAGAAGGTGGCCCGAAGGGCCGGATGAGGGGTCGCACAGGTCTGAAGAGTTTTGAGATGACACGCGCAAACGATCAGCGTCGCGCGACCCCTCACCCTAACCCTCTCCCGCAAGGGGAGAGGGGATAGCAGCCATCGTTAGGCGGCGCGCTTCTGCACGACGCCAGCCTGTTTCGACCATTGCGCATACCAGGCGTCGAACAGCTTGAGCTGCGCTTCGACATAGCCGCGCTGGCTCTCGCTCAGCGCATCGGTCGGGTTGAAGTGCAGCGCGTACTCGGCATCCCCCTTCAGCACCATCATGTGCTTGAAATAGAGGACGAGGTCCGGCCCCTCGTCGAAGGAGGAGAGCACGGCGAGCGCCGCCTCGAGCTCAAGCGCCAGCCGGCGCGCCTCGACATCGCCCTTCGCCGCCGCCTGGCTCAGGCTCACGAGGTGCAGCACCTCCTTCGGCAGCACGCAGCCGATACCGGTGATCGCACCGGTCGCGCCGCAGTTGACGAAGCCGTGGAAGACGCAGGTGTCGACGCCGATCATCAGCGAGACGTCATCGTCGCGGCTGGTGATGGTCTCGGCCGCATAGCGCATGTCGGCAGCGCCTCCGAACTCCTTGAAGCCGACTAGGTTGGGATGCTCGGCCCGCAGCGCGAAGAACAGGTCGGCGCGGGTTGAAAAGCCGTAGTAGGGACTGTTGTAGATCACCGCCGGCAGGTCGGGCGCGGCGGCGAGGATCGCCTTGAAATGGTGGCGCTGCGCCTCGACCACCGAGCCGCGCGAGAGCACCCGCGGGATCACCATCAGCCCCTTGGCGCCGACCTTCTGGGCATGGGCGGCATGGGCGACGGCTGAGGCCGTGTTGACCGCGCCGGTGCCGACGATCACCGGCACGCCGGCCTTCACCAGGGCCTCGACACCTTCCATGCGCAGCGCGTCGGTCAGCAGCGGCCAGTCACCCATCGAGCCGCAATAGACCACCGCCGACATGCCGGCCGCGATCAGCTCCTTGCCCTTGCGCACCAGCGCCTCGAAATCGGGGCTGCGGTCGTCCTTGGAGGGGGTCATCAGCGCCGGCATGCAGCCGGCAAAGATCTGGGCCTTCATCGCGCTCTCCTCAGACTGCGGTTCCGCGGCGGGGTGCCTCGCCGCGTTGCTTCACATTATAATACTCTTTGTATTTTATTTGTCGACAAAAAAATCGGACAGCTTGAAGCGTCCGGTACGCCGGGTGCTCACCCGCCCTTTCCAAGCACCGTCATTCCGGCCGCAGCGAAGTGGAGCGCCGGAATCCATCATAGAGCTCGGCGCCCTTCGATGGATTCCGGAGCTGCGCGGCTTCGCCGCTTGTCCGGAATGACGGGTAATTGAAGCTGAAAACGCGCTCGTTAAAGCGCCAGCGTCTGGCGCCGGTCGCGGGCGATCAATTGCTGGATCTGCTGGACGATCTGGTCGGCATGGGCCTTGGCCAACCGGTCCGCACCCTCGACATCGCGAGCCGCGATCGCCGCGATCATCTCCTCATGCTCGGCGACATAGCGCTGCGGCAGGCGATCCTCGAAGGAGGAGTAGTAGAGCCGCAGGATGCGCCTGCCCTCGTCGAGCAGGCGGCAGAACAGCCCGGTATAGTAGGGATTGCGGCCGGCTTCGGCGATCGCGGCATGGAAATCGCGGTTGGTCGCGATCATGGCGAGCGCATCCTGCGCCTCGACGGCACCCGCGAACGCTGCCTGCCGGGCGCGGATGCTGTCGAGATCACCCGGCACATGGAACTCGGCAGCCAGCCGGGTGGTGACGCGATACATCAGCGTGATCGCGTCGAAGAAAGTATGCAGGTTGAGGAAGTCGATGTTCGACACCACCGTCGAGCGATTGGGCAGCGTCGTCACCAGCCCTTCGCTCGCCAGGCGCACCAGCGCCTCGCGGATCGGCGTGCGCGACATCGACAGCCGCTCGGCGAGCTGGATCTCGTCGATCGGGCTGCCCGGAGGCAGCACCAGGTCGATGATGTCGTCGCGCAGGATGTCGTAGACGAGCTTGACGCCCTCGCCCCGCTTGCGCTCGGCCGGAGCCGTCGTGGTCCTGTCGGTCATGTCGCCATCCATTGTCGACATGACAAATACAGATTGCACGTAATGGCAGCAACAGCACCGGCTCATTGCCGGCGCTGTCGAGTGGGCTCAGCCGCCGATCTGCCGGATCGCGATCTTGTTGAAGCGCGGCTTGCCCTCGCCCTGCTGCTCGATCGCGACCTCGCCAGTGCGGACATGGAAGCGGATCAGCGTCGCGCCGGCGCCGCGCCAGTCGGCGGTCTCGCCATCGTCCTCGTAGAGTTCCCCAAAGGCGCCCTCGACCGCCCCGCAGACCAGGACCTCACGCTCGTCGCCGATCCCCGCGGGATTGCCGAGCGGGATCAGCGCCCCCGCACGCACGAACAGCGGCAGCCGGCCGAGCGGGGCTGGAACCGTGACGGTGACGCCGCCGGAATAATGCTTGCCGTCATGCCAGTCGTACCAGCCACCCTCATGCTGCGGCAGGTAGACGCTGCGCTCGCGCGCGCCCTCCTCCAGCACCGGCGCGACCAGCACGTCCGAGCCGAGCATGAAGACATCGTCGACTGGAACGGCCGCCGCGTCCTGCGGGAAGTCGTAGAGCAGCGGGCGCACCGCCGGGATGCCGTCGCGGCTGGCCCGCCACATCTGGGTGTAGAGATAGGGCATCAGCCGGTAGCGCAGCTGGATCGCCTCGCGTACCTGCGGGATCACCTCGGGATGCATCCAGGGCAGGTTGACGACGCCGTCATCGTTCCAGGAGTTCATCACCATGCGCGGCCAGAGCGCGCAGAACTCGTTGAAGCGAACGAACAGCTCCGGCCCCGGCGTCGGGCCATGGAAGCCGCCGACATCGTGGCCGATGCTGAACATCCCGGACAGGCTCATATTGAGCCCCTGGGTCAGGTTGTAGCGCAGGGTCTTCCAGGCGGTCTCGTTGTCGCCCGACCAGGTCTGGGCATAGCGCGAAACGCCGGCGCAGCCGCCGCGCGTGATCGCATACTGGCGCTTGCCCGGCGCGCGTTCTGCCTGGGCCTCATAGGACAGCTTGGTCATCAGCAGCGGCTGCGCCGGCCGTGCCAGCGCCTGCCGGAAGGGCCGATCATCGCCGTCGCAGACCGCGTCCTCATCCCAGATCTCGTATTCGTTATTGTCGTTCCAGACCGTGGTGAAGCCGTGGTCGAGCAAGGCCGTCTCGATGCCGGCGCGCCACCAGGCCCGGCCCTTCGGGTTGGTGAAGTCGATATGGAAGCCGAGACCGTCCCAGAACTGCGCCACGGCCGGCTCGCCGGTCCTGGAATCCTTGACCAGAAAGTCCTGGTCGAGCGCCTCCTGAAGGCGCGGATGGTCGTCGAGCAGGCAGGGCTTCAGGTTCGCGACGGTATGCATGCCGGCCTTGTTCAGCCGCTTCATCGTCGCCAGCGGCTCCGGGAACTTGTCGCGGTTCCAGTTGAAGGCGTAGCGGCGCTGGCCGATCTGGGTGTAGCCCGAGCCGAAGTGGAAGCTGTCGCAGGGGATGGCGTGCTTGCGGCATTTGGCGATGAAGTCGCTGATCCGGGCGTCGGCGTCGGGCGCGTCGGCGATCGCCATCGAGGTGACGCCGAAGCCGAATGACCAGCGCGGCGCAAAGGCCTGCCCGCCGGTCAGCCAGGAGAAGCGCTTGACGACATCAGGCACGGTCGGGCCGGCCATGACGTAATAGTCGAGATCGCCATCGTCGCCTTTCCAGGAGCGGAACAGGCCGTGGTAATTGTCGAGCGTGCAGCCGAGATCGACGCTGCCGGTCGAGAGATTGTCGTAGAACACGCCATGGGCGCCTGCCTTCCCGTCGACGATGAAGAAGGGCAGCATCTTGTAGAGCGGGTCGGAGAGTTCGGCGTCGAAGCCGCACGGGTCGACCGCATCGATGGCGAAGCGCCGCCCGGTGCGGTCGAGCGGGCCGGCCTTGTCGCCGAGCCCGTAATGCCGCTCGGCATAGTCGCGCGCCATGAAATGGGCCACCGCGCCGGTGCGTGGCGAGATCAGATAGGCCTGCGTCGTGCGGTCCTGCAGGAAAGGCTCGGCCTCGCCCTCGCGGCGCCAGGCGATGCCGAAAGGAGCGAGCGTAACCTCGGCACTGAGGCCGTCGGCTGACAATATGACCTTGCCGTCGCCTTTGCTGACGCTCGCCTGCGGGCAGGCGAAGCCGGAATGGTCGTCGCGCAAGCGTCCTTCATAAGCGGGCTCGAGCCCGCCGGGCGCGATCGACCAGCCGCGGTCGAGCCGGTAGCCGTCCTGCGGCTTTAGCGTCACCCGGCCGATATCGCCTTCGAGGATGCGGACGGCGATCGTCGCGCCGAGGCCGACATCGAACAAGGCGGCTTCGCCGTCGCGGCCGAGATAGCGGCCTTGCGTCAGGGCTTTCATGAACTGGTCTCCAAACGTCTCAATCTCAACCGCGCCGTCGTCCCGGGCGACCGCAGGGAGACCCAGGACCCATGCCAGAACCTCTTTCGGAAAAGCTCAGGCATGGATCCCGGCTCTGCGCTTCGCTTCGGCCGGGATGACAATGCGAACAATCAAACCCTGACCGCTTTGCCGGCGTCGTCGAACAGGTGCAGGTGCTGCTGCGGGAAGCCGAGCGCGACGCTGGCGCCGCGCTGGTGCTCGCTCTGGCCGTCGAGCCTGAGCGTGATCTGCGGCAACCCCGATGAGGCGCCGTAGAGATAACTCTCGCCGCCGAGGCGCTCGACCAGCTCGATGGCGAGCGGCACGCCGGCACCCGGCGCGGCGAGCGAGAGATGCTCGGGCCGGATGCCGAGCGTGACGGCAGCGCCGGTGGCGAGGCTGCCGGTCGAGCAGGCGACCTCGTGGCCGGCCTCGCCGATCGCGACAGCACCCGGCCTCACCACCTTGCCCGGCAGCAGGTTCATGCGCGGCGAGCCGATGAAGCCGGCGACGAAGAGATTGTTGGGCCGATTATAGAGTTCGAGCGGCGTGCCGACCTGCTCGATCCGCCCGCCATGGAGCACGACGATGCGGTGCGCCAGCGTCATCGCCTCGACCTGGTCGTGGGTGACATAGATCATCGTGCCGCCGATCTCGGCATGGAGCGCGGCGAGCTCCTTGCGGGTAGCGACGCGCAATTCGGCGTCGAGGTTCGAGAGCGGCTCGTCGAACAGGAAGATCTTGGGATCGCGCACGATGGCGCGGCCGATGGCGACGCGCTGGCGCTGGCCGCCGGAGAGCGCCTTGGGCTTGCGCTCGAGATAGTCGGTCAGGCGCAGCATCGCGGCGGCGCGCCTGACCCGGCGGTCGATCTCGTCGCGCTTGAAGCCCATGTTTTCCAGCGCGAAGGCCATGTTCGCGTAGACGCTCATATGTGGGTAGAGCGCATAGGACTGGAACACCATGGCTAGCCCGCGCTCAGAAGCCGGCAGCCCGGTGACATCCGCGCCGTCGATCGCGATCGACCCGCCGGTGATGCTCTCCAGCCCGGCAATCGAGCGCAGCAGCGTCGACTTCCCGCAGCCGGACGGGCCGACGAAGACGACGAACTCGCCATCGGCGACGTCGAGGTCGATGCCATGCAGCACCGTCGTCGCGCCATAGCTCTTGCGGACGCCCGATAGGCTCAGTCCCGCCATTATTTCATTCCCGTATTGGCTATACCGGTGGTGATGAAGCGCTGCAGGAAGACGAAGACGAGCGCGACCGGAAGCAGCGTCACCACCGTCATCGCGAGCAGGTAATGCCACTGCGTCTGCAATTCGCCCTGGAAGGCGTTGAGGCCGATCTGCAGCGTGTAGGCTTCCGTCTTGGTCAGCACAGCGAGCGGCCAGAGGAACTCGTTCCAGCGCCACATGATCGAGAAGATCGCGAGCACCGCCAGCGCCGGCATGGCGAGCGGCATGACGATGCGCCAGTAGATCTGCCACTCCGAGGCCTTGTCCATGCGCGCCGCCTCGATCAGGTCGCGCGGCAGGGTCAGCATGTACTGGCGCAAGAGGAAGACGCCGGTCGGCGTCGCCGCGCCCGGCAGGATCACCGCCCAGAGCGAGTTGACCAGGCCGAGCTCGGTAATGACGAGATAGACTGGCACGAGGATGATCGTGATCGGGATCATCAGCGTGCCGATTACCATCAGCATCACCGCCGTCTTGCCGCGGAACTCGTAGATCGAGAGCGCATAGGCCGCCATCGAGTTGATCACCAGGGTGATCAGCGTCGCGACCACGGTGACGAAGACCGAGTTCCACAGGAAGCGCATGAAGGCGAAGCGCTCCAGCGGCTCGGTGTAGTTCTCGGTGGCAAGCTTGAACTCGCGCACGGGGTTACGCTTGTCGATCGGCACCCGGATCGACTGGCCGGGATTGGCGGGATCGACCATCTGCGCCTGGATGCCGATGCGGCGAACCTGCGCCAGAACCCGCTTCGAGCCGTCCTCCAGCGTGACCTCGAACAGCGGCAGCGGCTGGGCATGGCCCTCGACCCGGACCTCCTTCTGCGACATCGGCAGCAACGAGGGCGGGAATTCGAGCAGGCCGGCCTGTGTCTTGAACGAGGAGAGCCCGAGCCAGAGCACCGGCCCGAACATCAGCACGACGCCGAGCGCGAGATAGGCGTAAGCCGCGATGTCGGTCCAGTGCCAGCGGCCGGGATTGCGGCGGGCCACCGCCATGCGGGCGAGCCTGTTCATGCCGCCCCCTTGCGGCGGCTCGCCGCGAGCTGGGCCAGCGTCAGCGCGAACAGCACGACGCCGAGCACGACGGAGGCGGCCGCCGCCAGGCCGAAATTCTGGACCTGGTTGGCGAAGGCGGTCTCGTAGATGTAGTGCACCACCATCAGCGTCGCGGTGCCCGGGCCGCCGCCGGTCAGGACGAAGACCTCGTCGAAGGTCTGCACGCCGCGGATCAGCGCCAGCACGATCACCACGATCATGTTCGGCCAGAGCAGCGGCAAGGTGATGCGCCAGAACACGCGCCAGCGCGGCGTCGCGTCCATCTCGGCAGCTTCGTAGAGATCGGCGGGGATCGCCTGCAGGCCAGCGAGCAGGATCAGCGTGTAGAACCCCATATGGGCCCAGATCGAGACGAAGACGATCCAGAACATCGCCCAGCTCGGATCGACCAGGAACAGGATGCGCTCGCCGCCGAGCGAGGTGATCGCGGCGTTGAGCAGGCCGTCGCGCTGCAGGATCCATTTCCAGGTCAGCGCCACCACGACCGGCGAGAGCAGCACCGGGAAGAAATAGACGGCGCGGAAGAAGCCGCGCGCCCTGATCTTCATGTTCAGCACCACCGCCGTCAGCAGCGAGAACAGCACCATCGCCGTGACCTGGAAGACGGTGAAACGCGCCGTATTGGAAACGCTACGCCAGAAATGGTCCTCGCGGCAGGAAGACGGATCGAGGAAGGAGCCGCAATCGAAGAGATAGGCGTATTGCTGCGCCCCGACATAGGGCCGCTCGGACGGGAACAGCCCGGCACCGCCCGTCACCGAGAAGACGAAGTTGATGATGAGCGGCAGGAAGACGAAGAGCGAGAAGAAGACGAGATTGGGCAGGAGGAAGACATAGGCCATCCGCCGCTCGCCGATCAGCCGCTGCAGAACCTGCATCGGCCAGTCGATCAGCCGCATCAGGACCGCGAGCGGCGCGGCGAACAGGCTCGCTGCGCCGGCGCGTTCCGATGGCGCCGCCGGGACGGGAGCGTCGGAGGCCATCCGGCTTACTTCTTGCGCTCGGCGATTTGCTGGGCGATGTCGGATTCGATCCGCTTATAGGCCTCGTCGAGGTTGCCCTCGCCCGAGATCGCCTGGCCGAGCCGGCTGATCACCGCGTTGAAGATGACGCGGTTGCTCGTATAGCCCTGCAATTGATAGGCGACCGGCGAGAGCTGCGCGACCTGGCCCGAGAAGACCTTGAGCGCGGCCTTGGCCGGGACGCTGGCGCCCTGATAGTCGAGCCCCTTGGCAGCGATGCCGAGATGGCCGGGCACGAACAGCGAGCGGGCATAGAACTCGCTCAGCACCGGCTCGCTCGACAGATACTCCATCACCTTGGCGACGGCTTCCGGGCTCTTGGTCGTCTTGATCGCGACGAGGCCGGCTCCGCCCGGCATGCCCGAGCAGCCGCCGGCGCCGCAGGGAGCGGGAACCGCGATCCAGTCGAAGGCATCGCCGACCGTCTTGTCGAACTGGGCGATCTGCCAGGAGCCCGACTGGTACATCACGACCTGGGCGTTCTTGAACTCGTCATTGGCGCCGCGATAGGCCGTGCCGGAGACCGAGCCCCAGAGCTCCTTCTTCATCACGCCAGTGTTGTGCCAGTCATAGACCAGCTTGGCGCCGCGCTTGAAGCCGTCGTCGATCACCGCCGGCTCGCCCTTGGCGTCGAAGACCTTTGCGCCCTCGGAGACCGCGACCGAGAAGAAGCGATGGCCCGAGCGGTCCATGGCCAGCGGGAACGGCGCCTGGACCTTGGCCGCGACGTCCTTGGCTGCCTTGCCCCACTCCTCCCAGGTCGCTTTCGCACCCGGCAGGGCGATGCCGGCCTGCTCGAATAGCGTCTTGTTGACGAAGGGGCCGGTGACGGTGAGCTGCGTCATGAAGCCGGTAATCGCCTTGGTGTCGCCCTCAGGGCGCATCCAGGGCAGGAACGGGCCGAAATTCTTTTCCCAATAGGCCGCGTCCTTGAGGTGCGGCCGCAGGTCGAGCGCGTAGCGGGCGATGCCGCCGAGATCGACGACGCGGGCGATGTCCGGCCCCTGGCCGGAGGCGAGCTGGACGGGCAGGTTCTCGGTGATGGCCTTGTAGGGCACCTGGTCGAGCACGACCTTGATGTCCTTGTTCTGGGCCTCGAAGCGCTTGAGCAGGTCGGTGATGACCTCGCCCTCGTTGCCGTCGGAATACCAGGCGATGCGGACCGTAGTCTGGGCCTGCGCGAGACCGCCGATGACGATGCCGGCCGTCAAGGCGAGCGCCGAAATCCAATGCTTGCTGTGCATGAGCGTTCCATCCCCGCTTGAACCGGCGCCTCGATGAGCACCTTGACAATCATTTAGGCAAACGTTTGCCTCACTTGTCAATCCCGAAGTCAGCCTGCATCTCTGGCAGGCTGACTCGCCGGGCGCCGCCAAGCGAGAAGCAGGGATGGAGCGCGATGAAGACCAGGGCCGCAAAGGTACAGCAGGGTTCGGTCTCGCTCACCACCGTCGCGCACGACACCGGCGTCTCGATCTCGACCGTCTCGCGCATCGTCAACGGCGAGAGCGGGCGGGCCTCACCCGAGACGGTGGCACGCGTCGAAGAAGCGATCGCGCGGCTGGGCTATCGGCCGAACCCGGTCGGGCGGGCATTGCGCCAGCGCGCCAGCCGCGTCGTGGCGATGCTCTCACCCAATCTCGACAACCCCGCCATGGCGGCGATCGCGGTCTCGACCGAGGCAGCACTGCGCGCCGCCGGCTATGTCATGATCCTCTGTGACACGCACGATCGCGCCGAGCTTCAGGACGACTACCTGCAGGCGATGCGCGAGCAGTTCGTAGCCGGCTATGTCATGGTCAGCGCCGTGCGCAGCCGCGGGCTCGAGGAAACGCTGCGGCGTGGCGACCCGATGGTCTTCGTCGCGCGCCACAACCCGCTCGGCGGCGGCGCCTATGTCGGCATCGACAACCGCGCCGCCGGAGCCGATGCCGCCGATTTCATGCTCGCGCGGGGGATCAAGCGCCCGGCCGTGCTGATGGCGGCGCAAAACATCTCTAGCACCCAGGAGCGCGCCTCCGGCTTCATCGATCGCCTCGTCGCGCATGGCGTGCCTGCCGATGCGATCAGGCGCGCCAGCGGCCCCGGGCTCTCGCATATCGAGATCGGCTACGCCGCTGCCCGAGCGCTCGTGCAGGACGGCGGCTGGCCGGAAGGGGCGCTTTGCGTCAGCGACATGATCGCCTATGGCGCCTATCGGCTGGCGGTCGAGAACGATGTGCCGATCCCGCAACGCTGCACCCTGGTCGGGGTCGACGGCAACGCGATCAACCACTGGATCGCGCCCTGGCTGACCTCGATCCGTATCCCCTATGAAAGCTTCGGCGGGCATGTCGTCAGCCAGCTGGAGTCACTTTGGAGCGGCGCGCCGACGTCGGAGGTCCGCGTCCCGCACGAGCCACCGATGACCGGGCTCGCACAGAAGGTGAGCGCATGACCCTGCTCGATCACGAGACCCAGCCGCTTGAGCAATGGCGCGAGGGCGTGATGACGCAGATGCGGGTCTCCGCACTCGTGCAGTCGGCTCAGCTCTGCATCTTCGAGCAGTTCTGCGACCCCGGCCTCGGCGCTCCGATCCATCTCCACGCCGTCGAGGAAGTCCTCGAAGTGATGGCGGGCGAGGCGGAGGTCACGCTGCGCGGCGAAAGCCTGATCCTGCGCACCAACCAGTCACTTGTGATCCCGGCAGGCGCGAAACATGGCTTCAGGAATGTCGGGACCGGCATCCTCAAGGTCCGCGCCACGCTCGCCGCCCCGATCTTCGAGGCGAGCTATGATGATCGCGCCGAGCAGTCGCGGCGCTGGGTTCCCTGAAGCGCGCGCGTGCTGACCGGACCAGCTACAGCCCCGCCCCCCCAACCGTGCTACAAAGTCGCGACTGGCCGGATCGAGGGATTGCGATGAGCGAACCGCATCATGTCGTGGTGATCGGCGGCGGTTTCGCCGGGCTCGAGACCGTGCACCGCCTGGCAGGCGCTGATGTGCGCATCACCATCGTCGACCGCCGCAACCACCATCTCTTCCAGCCCCTGCTCTACCAGGTCGCGACGGCCTCGCTCGCGACCTCGGAGATCGCCTGGCCGATCCGGCATTTGTTCCGGCGCCGCAGCGACGTGACGACCCTGCTGGCCGAGGTGACCGGCATCGACACGGCCCTGCGCGAGGTGACGCTCTCGACCGGCGAGACGCTGCATTATGATACGCTCGTCGTCGCCACCGGCGCGACCCATGCCTATTTCGGCCATGACGACTGGGAGCCCTTTGCGCCGGGCCTGAAGACGCTGGAGGATGCGACGACGATCCGCCGCCGCATCCTTGTCGCTTTCGAGCGCGCCGAGGCGGAGGCCGATCCCGAACGCCGCGCGGCGCTCCTGACCTTCGTCGTCATCGGCGCCGGCCCGACCGGCGTCGAGCTTGCAGGCACGATCGCGGAACTGGCGCGCGCGACGCTGCCCGAGGATTTCCGCCGGATCGATACCCGCTCAAGTCGTGTCGTGCTGGTCGAAGCCGGCGAGCGCATCCTCCCCGGCTTCGCCGAGGATCTGTCGCGCTATGCCCATGAGGCACTGCAGCGCATCGGCGTCGAGGTCCGCACCGGCGCGCCCGTCACCGCCTGCACCAGCGCCGGCGTCTCCATCGGGCAAGAAGGGCTGCCGGCAGCGACGGTGATCTGGGCGGCGGGCGTACGGGCCTCACCGGCGGGCACTTGGCTCGGTGCCCTCGTCGATCGCGCTGGCCGTGTCCAGGTCGAGCCTGACCTCACCGTGCCCGGCCGGCCGAACGTGTTCGTGATCGGCGACACAGCGAGCGTGACGGACCAGGACGGCAAGCCGGTTCCCGGCATCGCACCGGCCGCCAAGCAGCAGGGTCGTCATGTCGCGGCGACGATCAAGCGCCGGCTCGCTGGCGACAAGGCGCCGCGCCCCTTCGCCTACAGTCACGCCGGTAGCCTCGCCACCATCGGCAAGCGCGCCGCGATCATCGATTTCGGTCGCGTCAAGCTGAAAGGCTGGCTGGCGTGGTGGCTCTGGGGCCTGGCGCACATCTACTTCCTGATCGGCGTGCGCAACCGCCTGACCGTGGCACTGAGCTGGCTCTGGATCCATGCCAGGGACCAGCGCAGCGCCCGGCTGATCACCCAGCGCGATGTGAAGCAGCCGGGCGGCGGGAACTGACAGACGTCATGCTCGGGCTTGACCCGAGCATCTCAGGCCGGATGAGTCTCCGGTCGTTGCCTTCTCGTCACGAGATTCCCGGGTCTGCGCTTCGCTCCGCCCGAGAATGACGCCAACGCCTATCGCCCCGTCAGATAGCGCGCCAGCCCTGCCGTCGAGGAATCATGCGCCTCGACCGGTGCCTTACCCTCGATCACCGGCAGCAGCGCCGTCGCCAGTTCCTTGCCGAGCTCGACGCCCCATTGGTCGAAGGCGTTGATGTCGAACACCGCCGCCTCGACGAAGACCCGGTGCTCGTAGAGCGCGATGAGCCGCCCCAGCGTGAACGGGTCTAGCTTGCGATAGGCGATGGTCACGCTCGGCCGGTTGCCGGGAAAGACCTTATGCGGCGCAAGCTGTTCGACCGCCTCCGCCGACAGCCCCTGCTTCATCAATTGCGCCCTCGCCTCCTCGAACGTGCGCCCCTTCATCATCGCCTCGCTCTGGGCGAGGCAGTTGGCGAGCAGCAGGCAATGCTGATGGGCGAGGTCCAGCTCGTGCCCTTCCGCAGCGACCAGGAATTCGCAGGGAATGATGTCGGTACCCTGGTGCAGCAGCTGGAAGAAAGCGTGCTGACCATTGGTGCCGGGCTCGCCCCAGACCAGCGGCCCGGTCGGCCGGGTCACAGCCCCGCCCGCCTTGTGCACGCGCTTGCCGTTCGACTCCATGTCGAGCTGCTGCAGATAGGCCGGCAGTCGTGCAAGGCGCTGATCATAAGGAAGAACCGCGCGAGCCGGATAGCCGCAGCTCTCGCGATGCCAGAGCCCGATCAGCGCGAACAGCACCGGCAGGTTCCTGTCGAGCGGCGCGGTGCGGAAGTGCTCGTCCATCGCATAGGCGCCGGCGAGGAAGGCACGGAAGTCCTCGGGTCCGATCGCAATCATCACCGGCAGGCCGATCGCCGACCAGACCGAATAACGTCCGCCGACCCAGTCCCAGAAACCGAAGATCCGGTCCGGCGCGATGCCGAAGGCGGCGACCTTGTCGAGCGCGGTCGAGACGGCAGCGAAGTGCTGGCCAACGGCTCCCTCACCGAGCGCATTGGCGATCCAGCGCCGCGCCGTCGCGGCATTGGTCATGGTCTCGATCGTGGTGAAGGTCTTCGACGCGACGATCACCAGCGTCCGCGCCGGATCGAGCTTCGCCAGGGTGTCGGCGATATGGGCGCCGTCGACATTGGAGACGTAGTGCAGGCGCGGCCCGTCATGATAGGGCGCCAGCGCCAGCGTCGCCATCACCGGCCCGAGATCCGAGCCGCCGATGCCGATATTGACGACATCGCTGAAGCGCCCGCCATCGGCCGCCGCGATCTTGCCGCTGCGGATGCCACCCGAGAAGCGGGCCATCCGCTCCAGTGTCGCGGTCACCTCAGGCATGACGTCGACGCCGTCGGCCAGCACGGGGCGCCCGGACTGGTTGCGCAGCGCCGTATGCAGCACGGCGCGGCCTTCCGTCGTGTTGATCGGCTCGCCGGCGAACATGGCGTCACGCTTGGCCTGAACATCGGCCGCCTCGGCGAGCGCCAGCAGCAGGGCCATTGTCTCCTCCGTTACCGCCGTCTTGGAATAGTCGAGCAGGAGGTCGTCGAGCCGCGCCGAGAAGCTGGAAAAACGCTGCGGGTCGGCAGCGAAGAGCTCGCGCAGATGCTGCGAAACGGTTCGGGTGCGATGCGCGGCAAGATCCGCCCAGGCCTTCTCCAGCACGATCATCCTCCGTGGCAATTGCAAGCGACCGCCGCAGCGGCAAACCGGGGTAGCATATCGATGGCGGCAAGGTCACGGCAGCAGCCGGGCAGAGCGGATATGCAGACGGAGGATCGTCAGCCCAAACGGACGAGCTCCGTCTCGACCTCTACCGCTTTTGGCAGATCGGCGCCGCGGCGGCCGAGCGTGATGGAAGTAGCGATTGCGGCATAGGTCAGCACTTCGCCCAATGTCGCTTGATCGAACGTCGCGATGCCTTCGAGACTTAGCCGGCCCTTTTGCGAGAGCCGCGCCAGTAGAGCGGCATGGAAGTTGTCGCGCGCTGGAACAAGATGATCGAACGCTGAGCCTCCTTCCAGCTATCGACACCGCCGCACTGTCACGCGGCGGTGCACCTTGCGATTACCGCGGTTGGCGCGGCTCACACCGAGCTGCGCCCAGCCCGGCTTCGATCGCATCCGTTTCCCCGGTTTGACAGAACGCATAGCGCCGCTAAATTCCTGCAATCGATTACATTGTCGCTTTGGCGATGGATCGGAGCTCCGGCAAGGAGCCTTGCTGTCGGGAGGTCGCCATGAAAACGATGAAGGGCCCGGGACTCTTCCTCGCCCAGTTCGCCGGCGACGCGGCGCCGTTCAACTCGCTCGACGCGATCGGCCGCTGGGCCGCCTCGCTTGGCTATAAGGGCGTACAGATCCCGAGCTGGGATGCCCGGCTGTTCGACCTGAAAAAGGCAGCGGAATCCGATAGCTATTGCGATGAGGTCAAGGGCATGCTCGCCCAGTACGGCCTGACGATCACCGAGCTTTCGACCCATCTCCAGGGCCAGCTCGTTGCCGTCCATCCCGCCTTCGACGAAGCCTTCGATGGCTTCGCGGTGCCCGAAGTCCGCGGCAATCCGAAGGCCCGGCAGGAATGGGCGGTCGAGCAGATGAAGCTCGCGGCCAAGGCCTCGCGCCGGCTCGGGCTTACCGCCAATGTCAGCTTCACCGGCGCGCTCGCCTGGCCCTTCATCTACCCCTGGCCGCAGCGCCCTGCCGGGCTGGTCGAGACCGCCTTCGCCGAGCTCGGCAAGCGCTGGCGCCCGATCCTCGACGCCTTCGACGAGGCCGGCGTCGATGTCTGCTACGAGATCCACCCCAGCGAGGACGTCCATGACGGGGCGACCTTCGAGCGCTTCGTCGATGCGGTCGGCGGCCATGCCCGCGCCTGCATCAATTACGACCCCAGCCATTTCCTGCTGCAGCAGCTCGACTATCTCGCCTTCATCGATATCTACCACGAGCGCATCAAGGCCTTCCATGTGAAGGACGCCGAGTTCAACCCGAACGGCCGCGTCGGCGTCTATGGCGGCTACGAGCCCTGGATCGATCGCGCCGGCCGCTTCCGCTCGCTCGGCGACGGGCAGGTCGATTTCGGCGGCATCTTCTCGAAGCTGGCGCAGTACGATTACGACTCCTGGGCCGTGCTCGAATGGGAATGCGCCCTGAAACATCCCGAGGACGGCGCGCGCGAGGGCGCGGAATTCATCGCCGCCCATATCATCCGCGTCACAGAGAGGGCCTTCGACGACTTTGCGGCGGGAGGCACCGATGAAGCCGCCAACCGGCGCATGCTTGGACTTACCACCTGACTTGGTCATCCCGGACAAGCCGCGAAGCGGCACCGATCCGGGATCCATTCCTGAAGCGTTCCGGAATGGGTCCCGGGTCTCCGCTTCGCTCCGCCCGGGACGACCAGGACGGGAAAGTGGTTAGATTTTGAGGAGCCGTCTATGCCGATCGAGAGTACCACGGCACCAAAGCTCAACCGCCGCCTGCGCCTCGGCATGGTCGGCGGCGGGCGCGGCGCCTTCATCGGCGCGGTTCACCGCATCGCCGCCCGGCTCGATGATCGCTGGCAGCTGACTGCCGGCGCGCTGTCTTCCGATCCGGAGCGCGGGCGCCTGTCGGGCGAGGACCTGCTGCTCGATCCCGCTCGCATCTATGCCGATGCCGCCGAGATGGCGAAGCGCGAGAAGCGCCGCAAGGACGGCGTCGACGCGGTCGCGATCGTCACGCCGAACCACGCCCATGCGCCGGCGGCAAAAGCCTTCCTCAAGGCCGGCATCCATGTAATCTGCGACAAGCCGCTGACCACCAGCCTGCGCGAGGCGGAAAGCCTGGCGAAGCTGGCCAAGGAGAGCGGCCTGATCTTCGCGGTCACGCACAACTACACCGGCTATCCGCTGGTCCGGCAGGCACGCGCCATGGTCGCCGAGGGTACGCTCGGGAAACTGCGTGTCGTCCAGGTCGAGTATGCGCAGGACTGGCTCGCGACGCGGCTCGAGGACAGCGGCCAGAAGCAGGCGCAGTGGCGTACCGACCCGGCGAGGTCCGGTCCGGCGGGCGCGATCGGCGACATCGGCAGCCACGCCTTCAACCTCGCCGAATTCATCGCCGGCGACGAGGTCGAGGCGCTCGCGGCTGAGGCGCATATCTTCGTCGAAGGCCGCCGGCTCGACGACAACGCCCATATGCTGCTGCGCTTCAAAAATGGAGCGCGCGGCATGCTCTGGTGCAGCCAGGTCGCCGCGGGTCAGGAGAACGGCTTGCGCATCCGCCTCTACGGCGAGAAGGGCGGGCTCGAATGGCATCAGGAGAATCCTAACCTGCTGATCCATTCGCCGCTCGGTGAGCCGCCGCGCCTGATCCGGCGCAATGGCGCAGGAGCCTATCCGGTCGCTAATGCCGCCTCGCGCGTGCCGGCCGGTCACCCGGAGGGTTATCTCGAAGGCTTTGCTCAACTTTACGTCGACATCGCCGAGCAGATCACAGCCCGGATCGAGGGGCGCGAGCCCGCTCCCTTCTCGACACTGGTGCCGACCGTCACTGAGGGCGTGCGCGGTGTCCGCTTCATCGAGGCGGCGGTGCGGTCTTCGGCCAAGGGCGCGCACTGGCTGGTGCTCTGACACCGGGCATACGAAAGCGCGGCCCTGAAGGCCGCGCTTCCAGAATTCGCACCGGTGCCGATCAGTCGATGATCTGCACGACCCTGCGTGTCTTCGGCTCCACGATCACCGTACGGTCGTTCACCACCGTATAGCGATGGCCTCTCGCCCCGTACTCGCGCGGAACCTCGCGATAGGTGACGCCACGTGCCGGCAGGACCGTACCGACCTCAAGCGGCTCCTCATAGGTGTAGGACGGTACGCGATGCTGAACCACATACTGGCGGAAGCGCGGCTCGGTGTTGTCACCGATGATCGCACCGGCGACCGCGCCGCCGACACCGCCGACCACCGCGCCGGGCGGGCCGCCCACGACAGCTCCGCCGACCGCACCGGCCGCTGCGCCACCGGCCGCACCGCCGCGAGCGCCTGAGGGATTCTGCTGCGCCATAGCAGCCGTGGAGAACGCGACAATGGCCGTCGCGAGGGCAAGTTTCTTCATCATCTGAGTTCCTCCTTCCGATGAAAGAACCTCTCCGGCAAACCGCACTTGTCCCGCAAGGTTCCGTAGAAAATGCGTTGTCATGAGGATGCCGCGACTTCGCCGGAAAATTGCCGGCGGGTTGTCTCCGTGCCGCCACGCGGCGCATAAGACGAAAGCTCGAACGGCAGGGAGACATCATGGAATTCCGCCCTGATATCGGCCAGCTCTCGCCGACCGTGCGCGAGCATCTGGCGCCGGCCAACCTGCTGCGCGCCGGCATCAACCTCTCGAACTTCCTCTTGGTCTCCAGCCGCGGTTCGCAGGGCGAGCCGCAGGGCGTCTCGCCCGACATGGCCCGGGCGCTGGCCGACCTCCTCGGCACCGGCCTGCGCTATGTAACTTACGAGAATCCCGGGCAGCTCGCCGACGCCGCGCCTTGCGATGAATGGGATGTCGGGCTGATCGGCGCCGAGCCGCAACGGGCCGAGGCGATCAGCTTCACGCCTCCTTATGCCGAGATCGAGGCGACCTATCTCGTCCGCGAGGCCTCGCCTCTGAAGGAGATCGCCGATGTCGACGCGCCGGGCGTCCGCATCGCGGTCAGCGGCCGCGCCGCCTACGGCCTCTGGCTCGACCGCAACATCCGCAAGGCCGAGCTCGTCCGCTCCGGCACGCTCGACGACTCGGCTGATGATTTCGTCGCCAAGGAACTGGACGCGCTGGCCGGGTTGCGACCACGTCTGTTGAAGGATGTCGTCGCCATCCCCGGCACACGCATCCTCGACGGGTATTTCATGACCGTGCAGCAGGCGATCGGCGTGCCGAAGGCCAAGGCCGAAGCTGCGGATTACCTCACCAAGTTCATCACCGCGGCGAAGGAGTCGGGCTTCGTCGCAGCACTCATCGAAAAGCACGGCGTGCAGGGGCTGAGCGTCGCGCGGTAAAGCAAGCCGTCATTCTCGGGCGGAGCGAAGCGCAGACCCGAGAATCTCTAGACGAGAAGGCGCTGATCGGACAAGCGCGGGAACCCCTCTCCTGTAAGGAGAGGGGCAGGGGTGAGGTGTTCGGACTGGAAACGTCGGCTTGAACCTGACCGCGCGGTCAGCGCTCGCGGAACTGGTCACAGGGCCTACACCTCACCCTGCCCTCTCCTTCCAGGAGAGGGTTCCCCGCGCCTCCATCGTGTCTGATCAATCGAACCGGGCAGCTATGGGTCAAGTTCGAGCATGACGACGATGTCACGTCCCGTCCGTCCCGGCGCCGCAGACCAGCGCACAGACCTTGCTGCCGGGCGCCGGCGCGAAACGCTTTGCCTGCAAGGCCGCCACCGCAGCCGCGCCCGAGAGGTCGGCGGCGATGCCGAACTCGAACCAGAGCGATTGGGCCGCCTGCTCCATCTCCTCATCGCTGACCAGCACGATCTCGTCGACATTGCGTGCGACAGCCTCGTAGATCGCCTGGTCGGTGCGCCGGCACGACATGGTCGCGACCCGCGTCTCCAGCTTATCGAGCGTGACCAGCTTGCCGGCGTTGAGACAGGCATGCAGCGTCGGCGAGCCATAGGGCTCGATGCCGATGATGCGCGTCTGCGGCCTGAGCGCCTTCACGGCCGTCGACAGCCCGGTGATCAACCCGCCGCCGCCGATCGCGACGAGGATGACGTCGACCTCGGGCATCTCATCGAGCATGTCGAGGCCGAGCGTGCCCTGGCCGGCGACGACCACGGGATCGCTGAACGGATGGGCGTAGGTTGCGCCGGTCTTCCTGGCATAGGTCAGCGCGGCGGCATTGGCGTCGTCCCAGATCGCACCGACGATCTCGACATCGGCGCCCCATTTCTTCAGCTTGGCGACCTTGTCGGCGACGACATTCGACGGCAGGAAGATCTTGGCCCTGGTGCCAAGCACATAGGCCGAGCGGGCGATGGCCAGCCCATGATTGCCGCCCGAGGCCGTGACGACGCCGCGGGCCAGTTCCTCCGCTGAGAGCGTCAGCAACCGGTTCATCGCGCCGCGCGCCTTGAACGAGCCGGCCGCCTGCAGCAATTCGAGCTTCAGCGTCACCGTACCGCCGAACTCGTCACGCGAGCTGAGCTGGGCATAGGGCAGGATCGGCGTCTTGCGGATGTGCGGCGCGATCCGCCAGCGCGCCGCGCGGATATCGTCGAGGCCGATCATGACAGGACTCCGCGATAGGGCGCCGCGACGATCAGGCAGCAATTGCCCGGCCTGACACGGCCCGGCTGGCGCCGACCGTAGAGGATGCCGTCGGCAGCGTAATGCAGCGTTTCGGGCAAGCGGGTCGGATCCCAGGTACAATGGATGCGCCCAGCCGGCTGCCCGGCGCTGACCTTTTCGCCATTGGCGTGGAACGGCTCGAAGACGCCGTCCGCCGTGGCATAGACGTAAGCGGCAGTTCCCGGCAGTTCGAGCACCTGCCCGCCGCCGCTGCGCGGCTCCGGCTTGTCGCGCACGACGATACCGAGATGGTCGAGCACATTGGCGACGCCACGGCGGCAGACCTTGAGCGCGTCAAGGGAGACCGTGCCGGCCCCCGCCATCTCGGTGCCGACCGTGACGAGCCCCTGCCGGCAGGCGGTTGCGGTTGCGGTGCGCGGTTCGCCGAGATTGGAGATCACCACGGTCATTGGCGCGTCAAAGGCCTGAACCGCCGCGACATTGCGCTTGTGCAGCTCGGGATCGTCGGTCGGCTCGACGATGGCGCTCGGGATGATATCGAGCGAGGAGCCGCCGGAATGCAGGTCGAGGAAGGCGTCGCCGAGCGGCAGAATATGGTCGCTGACGAAGGCCGAGATCTGCTGGGTGATGGTACCGCGCGGATCGCCCGGGAAGGTGCGGTTGAAGTTGAGCCCGTCAACCGTCGAGGTGCGCTGGCCGGCAATGACGGCATGGACGTTGTTCGCCGGCATCAGAATGAGCCGCCCTTGCACCCTGCCGGGATCGAGGTCGCGGATCATGTCGCAGATCGTGATCGGCCCCTCGTATTCGTCGCCATGATTGCCGCCTTCGAGGACGGCGGTCGGGCCCGTCCCGTTCTTGATGATCGCGACCGGAATCCGCGTCGCGCCCCAGGCGTCGTCATGCGGCGAATGCGGGATCATCAGGAAGCCGACCTGCTTGCCGTCCTTCTCAGGGTCGACGGTGAGGAAGGCGGAAGACGGGCGCGGCGTCGGCTTCTGGCGGGGGCTGGTCATGGCGGGGCTCGATGGGACGTGGCATGGGAAGCCCTCCCACGAAGGGGAAGGTCGAGGCAGACCGTCATGCTTGGGCTTGACCCGAGCATCTCAGGCAGGATGAGGCTCCACCCAGCGTCGTCTGGTCAGGAGATTCTCGGGTCTGCGCTACGCTTCGCCCGAGAATGACGGCAGTGGACCGCTCACAGCGTCGGCAGCGGGTCCATCGGCATGTCCAGGTACTTCTTGTGCAGCCGGTCGAGCTCGCCGTTCATCGAGTTGAAGAAGATGAATCCGTCGAGCCAGCGCACCAGATTGTGCTGGTCCATCTGGACGCCCATATGCGCCGGGCTGCGGCGGATGACGAATTTGCGCTCGAACTCCTTGCTCGGGTTCTGCTTGGCGAGCGCCTGGGCGACGATCGAGTTGGTCGCGATGAGGTCGGCCTGCCCGGTGATGTAGGCCGCGGCCGCGGTCGCATCGTCCTCGGTGCGCATGATGCTGGCCTTCGGCGCCGTCGCGGTGATCGCGAGTTCCTGCGTCGTGCCCTTGGCGGCGGCAACGCGGTTCGAGCCGATCGTCTCCGGGCTCGTGACATTGGCCGACTTCGCGCCGTAGACGGCGAGGAAGGTGTTGGCATAGGGCGCGGTGAACTGGATCTGCCGGGCACGTTCCGGAGTCAGCCCCATCACCGAGATGACGATGTCGACCTTGTCGGTGAGCAGGAAGGGGATGCGGTTGGCGCCGGTGATCTGCTGCATCTCCAGCTTCACACCGAGCCCCTTGGCGACCATCTCGGCGAACTCGATGTCGAAGCCGACCGCGTTGCGGTTGGCGTCCTGTGAGCCGAAAGGCGGCGCATCGAGCGGCACGCCGATGCGCACCACGCCCTTGGACAGGATGTCCTGGAGCTTGTCGGCCTTGGCCTCGACGGTTCCGAACGCGGCGATCGCCATCGCCGCAAGTCCTGCCAGGAATGAACGGCCTGCAAACAGTTTACGCATCTTTCTCTCCCCTCGTTGACCGGTACCGAAACTGATCTTCCCTGCCTCAGTGCAGAACCGCGCTGAGGAAGGTCTTGAGCTCGGGCGTCTTCGGCCCGGCGAGCACCGCCGCGGCCTGGCCTTCTTCGTGGATGCGGCCTTCGTGCATGAAGACGACACGCGAGCCGAACCTGCGGGCAAAGCCCATCTCGTGGGTGACGAGGATCATGGTCATGCCCTCCTGCGCCACGGATTCGAGCACTTTCAGCACCTCGCCGGTGAGCTCCGGATCGAGCGCCGAGGTGACCTCGTCGAACAGCATCAGCTTCGGCCGCATGGCGAGCGACCGCGCGATCGCGACGCGCTGCTGCTGGCCGCCCGAGAGCTGCGAGGGATAGGCATCGAGCTTGTCCTCGAGCCCGACGCGGGCCAGCACCTCGCGGGCGACTGCGCGCGCCTCGTCCGGCCGCTGCTTCTTCACGACGCGCGGGGCGAGCGTGATGTTGTCGGCGACCGAGAGATGCGGGAACAGGTTGAACTGCTGGAAGACGATGCCGACCTCCTGCCGGAGCTTGCGCAGGTCGGTCGCGGGGTCGTTGACCTTGACGCCGTCGACGCTGATCCTGCCAGCCTGCACCGGCTCCAGCCCATTGACGCAGCGCAGCAGCGTGCTTTTCCCCGAGCCCGAGCGGCCGATCACGGCGACGACCTCGCCTTTCTCCACGTTCAGCGAAACGCCCTTCAGCACCTGGTTGGTGCCGTAGCTCTTGCTGACGTCCCGGATTTCAACGAGCGACATCGAGCTTCCGCTCGAGCGAGCGGCTCCATTGCGTGAGGGGAAAACACATCGCGAAATAGATGCAGGCGACGGTGATGTAGACGGCGAAGGGCTTGTAGGTGCCGGCCGCGGTGAGCTGGCCCTCGCGGGTGAGCTCGACGAAGCCGATCACCGCCGCGAGCGAGGTGTTCTTGATCAATTGCACCAGGAAACCGACCGTCGGCGGGATCGCGATCCTGATCGACTGCGGGATGATGACATAGCGCAGCTGCTCGCCGAGCGAGAGCCCGAGCGAGGCGCCAGCCTCCCATTGTGTTTTCGCGATCGAGGTCAGCGCTCCCCGCCAGATCTCGCCGAGGAAGGCCGAGCCGTAGACCGAGAAGGCGACGGCCGCGGCAATCCAGGGATTGACCGAGACCCCGGCGAGCGGCAGGCCGAAGAAGATCAGGAACAGCCAGACCAGGAGCGGCGTGCCCTGGACCAATTGGATATAGGTCGCCGCGAACCAGCGCAGCGGCGCGACCGGCAGGATGCGCATGATCGCGAGCGCAAGTCCCAGCACCGCCGAACCGGCGAAGGCGACGGCGGTCAGCGCGATCGTCCAGCGCGCCGCCGCGATCAGGTACATCACATCGATGAGGCCGAATTCGCGGATCATCGCACGAACACCATACGGTAGATCAGGGCGAAGAGACCGCGGAAGCCGATGGCGAGCGCGAGGTAAAGCACGCCGATCACCGTATAGACCTCGAAATCGCGGAAGGTGCGCGACTGGACGATCGACGCTGCATGGAACAGGTCCTGCACCGAAATCTGCGAGGCGACGCTGGTCGCCAGCATCAGGAGCACGAACTGGCTGGCGAGCGCCGGGAACATCGCCTTCAGCGCCGGGAAAACGACGATGTAGCGGAAGACCTGCAGGCCGGAGAGCCCGAGCGAATGGCCGGCCTCGATCTGAGCCTTCGGCACCGCCTCGAGCCCAGCGCGGACGATCTCGGTGGTATAAGCCCCGAGATTGATGACGAGCGCGATCATCGCGGCCGTCAGCCCGTCGAGCCTGAGCCCGAAGCTCGGCAGCCCGAAGAAGATCAGGAAGAGCTGCACCAGCAGCGGCGTGTTGCGGATGATCTCGACATAGGCGCCGATGATGCGGCGCAGCCAGGTGGGGCCGTAGGTCCGCCCGGCCGCGCAGAGGACGCCGATGACGAGCCCGCCGAGCATCGCCGCCACCGAAAGCAGCAGCGTGATCCAGACGCCGTCGAGAATGGACTCCCAGGCCGCAAAGACGTCGCGAAACTGGAGCCCGTACTTCATCGCGTCAGCCTCTCAAAGGCTGCGGGGCCACAGGCCCATCGTCCGGATAGGCTGGACGGATGCTGCGGCGATGCGGTCATTGCTCCCCCTCTTTACCCGGAGGCTAGTTTGGCTTCTTATTTGATGTCAAGCTTCACATATGAAACAGGCGCAGCATGAGCGTTTTCCCTGAAGCCGAGAATGACGAGAAGGCGGCCTATGCCGCGCCGGCCCTGGAGAAGGGCCTCGACATCCTCGAACTGCTCGCCGACACCGGCGAGCCGCTCTCGACCCGCGTCATCGCCGAGCGGCTGCAGCGCTCGAAGAGCGAGATCTTCCGCATGGTCTTCGTGCTGCAGCAGCGCGGTTATCTCGAGCGCGAGGCGGGCACCGACCGGCTCGGCCTGTCGCGCCGCCTGTTCGACCTTGGCATCAGGACGCCGGGCGGCAAGCAGCTCACCTCAGTCGTGCTGCCATTGATGGAGCGCTTCAGCGAAGAGAGCGGCCAGGCCGCCCATCTCGTCGTACTGAGCCGGGCGCAGACCGTGGTGCTGGCGACCACCGCCGGCCATCTCGACGCCAGCGTCATCGTCCGCCCCGGCTATGGCCGGCCGGCGCTCGACGCCAATTCCGGCCTGCTCATCCTCGCCTTCCAGTCGGAGGCGCGCCGGCGCGGACTGATGCGCGAGGCGCCGGCTGAGACCAGGCAGCGTCTCGACCAACCGGAAACGCTGGCCGCGCTCGCCGAGATCCGCACGCTCGGCCACCGGATCGCGCCGAGCCGCGACATTCTCGCCGTCACCGACATCGCCTGCCCGGTGATCGGCCCGGCCGGCCAGGCCGAAGCGGCTATCCTGGTGCCTTGCCTGCAGCGCCACGGCGTCGAGACCGACGAGAATGCCATCCTGCTGGCACTGAAAGCCTGCGCCGCCGAGGCGGGCCTGCGCCTGCCCTACGGCTAGGGCTCATCCGGAAAAACCACCGTCTAACCCGGAAAACCCGCGCAATTGCCGCAGCGCCACCCGAAGCCGGCCATATACTCTCCAAGATTGCTCGCGAATTTGCGTCTAACCGCCGCAACCGCCACGGAGGAGGACGATATGGCCGAGACCGCGACGAACACGCAGAGCATCGTGATGACCGATCCGGAATGGATCGCGCTGGAGAGCATCAGCGAGGAGACGCGCCGCTTCATCTTCGGCGAGGCGATGCTGCGCCTGCTCCAGGGTCGCGGCCTGGCCGAGCCCGGTGACGAGGTCTGGCAGGTCACTCCGGAAGGCCAGCAGGCGCTCGAAGCCCGCAGTCACTGATCCTCAAAACCCAGTTTCACTTCATACGCGTCGTCCCGGGTCTCCTCACGGTCGCCCGGGACGATCTCGTTCAAGGTCGTGTCCATAGACTGTTGCAAGCGCGCACAACGCCGCCCATCTCAGCGGTAGGCCGACCACCTCGCGCTTCCGGGATTGACGCATGAAACGCCCCGTCACCATCACGATCTCGCATTCGCTTGGCCGTGACGCGGCCCGCCAGCGGCTGCAGGGCGGCGTCGGCAAGGTCCGCGACAAGCTCGGCAGCTTCGGCATGCAGCTCGTCGAGGAGAACTGGCAGGACGACACGCTGCATTTCGGCGTCGCCGCCCTCGGCCAGACCGTCCACGGCAAGATCGAGGTCGAGGAGGGGCTGGTGCGCGTCGAGGTGATGCTGCCCTTGCTGCTCGCGATCTTCGCCGAGAAGCTCAAGCTCGGCGTCGAGAAGCAGGGCCAGATCCTGCTCGAGCACAAGCCGACCAAGGCCTGACCTCGCGCCTTGCGCGCCATGTCGCAGCCGCCTCGCGACTTTTGTCTGCCATCGAAGGTTGAAATCGTCCGCGGCGATCCGCAAAGTCGCGACATCCCTTCTTGCCTGCCCGCCGGAGACCCATGCATCACGGTCCATTGATCGCCATCATCGTCATGGGCCTCGGCCTCGCCTTCGTCTTCGGGGCGCTGGCGCAGAAGTTGAGGGTTTCCCCGCTGGTCGGCTATCTCCTCGCCGGCGTCGCGGTCGGTCCCTTCACCCCCGGTTTCGTCGCCGATCAAGGCCTCGCCAACGACCTCGCCGAAATCGGCGTCATCCTGCTGATGTTCGGCGTCGGCCTGCATTTCTCGCTGAAGGACCTGCTCTCGGTCCGCGCCATCGCCGTACCGGGCGCGCTGGTGCAGATCGCTGTCGCGACATTGCTCGGCCTCGGCCTCGCGCTGCTGCTCGGCTGGACCGTGATCGCCGGCCTCGTCTTCGGCCTGGCGCTCTCGGTCGCCAGTACCGTCGTGCTGCTGCGCGCCCTGCAGGAGCGCCGCATCGTCCAGACCGAGAAGGGCAAGATCGCCGTGGGCTGGCTGATCGTCGAGGACCTCGCCATGGTCCTGGCGCTGGTCATGATCCCGGCAGTCGCCGATGCGCTCAATGGCGGCTCCGCCACCGCTTCGGGAAGCGGACCGCTGGCGACGCGCTTCGATCTCGGGCTCTGGGGCGTGCTCGGCCTGACGCTCGCCAAGGTCGCCGCCTTCGTCGCCTTCATGCTGATCGTCGGACGCCGGCTGATTCCCTGGATCCTGCACTGGGTCGCCCATACCGGCTCGCGCGAGCTCTTCCGCCTCGCCGTGCTCGCGATCGCGCTCGGCGTCGCCTATCTCGCCGCCAGCCTGTTCGGCGTCTCCTTCGCGCTCGGCGCCTTCTTCGCCGGCATGATCCTGAGCGAATCGCCGCTCAGCCATCGCGCCGCCGAGGAATCGCTGCCGCTGCGCGACGCCTTCGCGGTGCTGTTCTTCGTCTCGGTCGGCATGTTGTTCGATCCGGCTATCCTGCTGCGCTCGCCATTCCCGCTGATCGCCACCATCGCGATCATCCTGTTCGGCAAGACCCTGGCGGCCTGGCTGATCGTGCGCGCCTTCGGCAAGCCCGATCAGGTCGCGCTGACGATCTCGGCGAGCCTGGCGCAGATCGGCGAGTTCTCCTTCATCCTCGCCGGGCTCGGCGTCTCGTTGAAGCTCCTGCCCGAGCAGGGCCGCGACCTGATTCTCGCCGGCGCGATCTTCTCGATCGTGCTCAACCCGCTGCTGTTCAAGCTGGTCGACCGGCTCGCGCCGCCCGATCCGGCTCCGGCCAAGCCCAAGCCGGCCGAGCCAGCGCCTGCGCCACCGCCTGAGGCCCCCGCGACGGCACCGGAGCCCGAGCCTGCACCGGCGCTCGAGCGCGATATCGCGCCGACCGCGCTCTCCGACCATATCGTCGTCGTCGGCTATGGCCGCGTCGGCTCGCTGCTCGGCGCCGGCCTTTCGGCCATGGGCGAGAAGCTGCTGGTGATCGAGGACCAGGACGACGGCGTCGCCGCCGCCCGCCGCGACGGCGCCGAGGTGCTCGTCGGCAACGCCGCCGATCCGGAAGTGCTCGCCGCTGCTGGTCTCGCGCGGGCACAACGCCTCTTCGTCGCCATTCCCGGCAGCTTCGAGGCCGGCCAGGTCTGCGAGCAGGCCCGCAAGCAGAATCCGGGCCTCCCAATCATCGCCCGGGCCCATTCTGTCGCCGAGGTCGAGCATCTCAAGGAATGTGGCGCCAGCCGCACCATCATGGGCGAGGCCGAGATCGCCCGCGCCATGCTGGCGCTCTGCGGCAGGAAGGGCGAGGAGCCGGCGCCTAACGCGGCCTGAGCCCGGGTTACCCGTCCTCGTCCATCAGCGGATGCAGGTCGCGCACCATGCTCTTCAGCCGCTCGTCGAGGATGTGGGTGTAAATCTGCGTCGTCGCGATGTCGGCATGCCCCAGCAGTTCCTGCACGACGCGCAGGTCCGCGCCGTTCTGCAGGAGATGGCTGGCGAAGGCATGGCGCAGCACATGCGGCGAGACCTTGGCCGGCGACAGGCCGGCCGCTGCCGCCAGTGATTTGAGGTCTCGGCCGAAAGCCTGGCGGGTCAGGTGCCCGCTCTCGCCGTCGGAGGGAAAGAGCCAGCGTCCGTCGGCCGCGCCCTGCTCGCGCAATAAGGCGAGATGCACCGAGGCTGCGACGCGCGCCGCCTCGTTCAGCGGCACCAGCCGGTCCTTGTCGCCCTTGCCGCGCACAACAAGGAAGCGCTCGCGCGTGGTTGCGGCCGAGAGCGGCAGCGCGATCAATTCGGAGACGCGCAGGCCGGTGGCGTAGAGCATCTCGATCAGGCAGCGCATCCGCACGGCGCGCGCCCGCGCCGCTGGCGATTGCTCCGCCTGCTTCGCCATCTGCTGGGCCGTGCCGATCAGCCGGTCGACCTCGGCGACACTAAGCACCTTCGGCAGCGGCCGGCCGAGCCGAGGGCCCTCGATCGCGGCGGTCGGATCGCCTCCCGCCAACCCTTCCGTGTAGAGGAAGCGGTGGAATTGCCGGACCGCCGAGAGCCGCCGCGCCGCCGACGAGGCTTTCAACCCACGCTCCGACAGGTCGACGAGGTAGGCGCGGACATCGTCCGCCGTGATCGCGGCCGGCCCACCCTGGCTCGCAGCGAAGCCGAGATAATCCTCGAGATCGCGCTCATAGGCTTCGAGCGTGTTCTTGGCGGCGCCGCGTTCGGCCGCCAGCATGTCGAGGAAGCCGTTCAGCCAGGAACGCGCCTGCTTGCTCATTTCTGCAGCTTCGAGGGCGGCACGACCTCGACCATCTCGCGCGGCTCCGGCTGCACGAAGGTGACCAGCGCGATCATGCCGCCATAGATCAACCCCGCGATCACCGCGAGGAACGTCAGGAACTTGAACAGCGTCGGCACGGCCGGCGATTCCCCATGCACCCCACCCGGTTATTCCTGATCGGTGGGGCGGGACGCAAGCGAAGAACCCGCGAGCCGCGCGATCTGCAATCCGCGCAGGCTATTGCCGACGAACCAGCGCACGGCGTGGTTCAGGTCTTCAAGACGTAAAGGTACCTCGCGGGCCGCACCGGTTGCGATGAGTTCGCGGCGCAGCACCCCGGGCAAAAGGCCATGCTCCAGCGGCGGCGTCAGCAACGCGCCATCGCGCTCGACGAAGATGTTGCTGCGGCTGGTCTCTGTGACGAAACCCTGCCGGTTCAAAAGAAGCGCATCGTCGCAGTCTTGGGCCGCCGCTTCGGCGAAGGCCCGCTCATAGAGCGCCCGGCGCGTGGTCTTGTGGCGCAGGAACGGATCGCCAGCATCGACCCGTTGTCCGGCCAGCGCGATGCGGACCGGGCCATCCGCCGCGGCCGGCATCGCTGCCGTGCTGACCTGGAGCGCGCCGTCGCGGTGCAATTCACAGCGCACCCGCCGCTCTTCTCCGGCAGGGAATGATGCTTCAATCTCGCTCAGCTGCCCGAGCGCCCGCTCCCGATCGAACCGGAAGCCGAGCGCCGTCGCCGACGCGGCGAGACGCTCGAGATGCAAGGGCAGCCAGATATAGCCGCCCGACCAGCGCAACGTCTCGATCAGCCCGTAATCCCCAGCGAGGTCGGTCAGCACCTTCGCCTTCAGCCGGCACTCGGCATATTCCTCCGCGGGCGTGGAATCGACGACGATGCCTCCGCCGACGCCGTAGACGCCCTCGCCGCCCGGCAGCAACGTCGCGGTCCGGATCGCGACGTTGAAACTGAGGTCGCCATTCGGCGCGATCATGCCGATCGAGCCGGTATAGAGGTCGCGCGGCGCGGCTTCGAGCTCGCGAATGATCTCCATCGCCCGCAGCTTCGGCGCACCGGTGACCGAGCCGCAGGGGAACAGCGCCCGCATCTGCTCGAGCAGCGACAGGCCCGGCCGCAGCTGGCTCGTCACCGTCGAGGTCAGCGTGTGGAAGCCCGGATAGGTCTCGACGCTGAACAAGGCCGGCACCGCAACGGAGCCGGTTTCGCTGACCCGGCCGAGGTCGTTGCGCAGGAGGTCGACGATCATCAGGTTTTCGGCCTGCTGCTTCGGATCGGCACGCAAAGCCGCCTTCGCCGCCTCATCCGCCTCGGCATCGGCCCCGCGCGCCGCCGTCCCCTTCATCGGCCGGGTGATGGCGCGCCCGCCCGATGTCTCGATGAACAGCTCGGGCGAGACCGAGAGGATGCTCGCTTCGCCCGTCTCGACCATGCCGCCATGCGCGACCGGCTGGCTCGCCCTCAGCGCGCCATAGAGCGCCAGCGGATCGCCGCGATAGCGGAAGCGGATCGGGAAGGTCAGGTTGACCTGATAGGCGTCGCCGGCATGGAGATAGTCGAGCACGCGCTGCACGGCTTCGGCATGGCCGGCTTCGCCCAGGCCGAACGCCAGCGCCTCCAGCGGCGGCGGGCACAGCTCCGCGAAACCCTGATCGAGCGCTGCCGGCGCGATACTGCGCGGCGCCTCGAACAGGCCGAACCAGAGCAAGGGCAGCTGCCGTTCCGTCAGCAATAGCGCGATGAGACGCGGCTCGAAGGCATAGCCCAGCTCATAGGAGAGGAACCCGGCCGCGTGCAGCCCTCGCGCCAACCCCACCTCGATACGGGCGAAAGCACCGGCGATTTCAGAAGGCTCGCGAGCCTCCACGACTTCCATGGGATCGGCGAAGAGCAGCGCCTGCTTTGCCCCGCCGCGATCCTCCAGCAGCACGCAGGGCGGCCGCAACGCAGCGATCCCGCTATCCTCTCCTGCCGTCGGCATCATGCGCCCCACCACCCCGTCGCGGCGCTACAAGCCCGGCTTGGGAGCCCCGGTCAACCGCAGTGCGCAGGACGTGGCGGCGCTGCGATCCTCATGCTAGAGCGGGCGAGAGGAAATCTTTCGATGACGATGGCGGAAACGATCGAACAGGTGGACCGGATCGCCCTGCGCGCTGCGCTTGGGGCGCGGGCGGTGGTACTGGTAGGCATGATGGGCTCAGGCAAGAGCTCGGTCGGCAAGCGCCTCGGCGCCCGCCTCGGCCTGCCCTTTGTCGATGCCGACACCGAGATCGAGACCGCCGCCGGCATGACGATTCCCGAGATCTTCGCCCAGCGCGGCGAGAGCGAGTTCCGCGACGGCGAGCGCCGGGTCATCTCCCGCATCCTGGCGACGCGCGCGCCGCTCGTGCTGGCGACCGGCGGTGGCGCCTTCATGAACGCCGACACCCGTGCCCGCATCGCCGAGCTCGGCCTCTCGATCTGGCTGAAGGCCGAGTTCGACGTGCTGATGCGCCGCGTTCGCAAGCGCAGCAACCGTCCTTTGCTCCAGACAACCGATCCGGAGGCAACGATGCACCGGATGCTGGCCGAGCGCGAGCCGGTCTATGCGCTTGCCGACATCACGCTGATCTCGCGCGACGACCCGCACGAAGTCGTCGTCGAGGATGCGATGGCAGCGCTCGACCGGCGGCTGCGCGAGGAGGGCACGCGATGAGCGCCCAGACGGCCTCTGAGGCCGCTGCTGCGGCGCGCATCGTCGTGCCGGTCGCGCTGGCCGAACGCTCCTACGACATCCTGATCGGCCGCCATCAGCTCTGCGAGGCCGCCGGGATGATCGCCGCCTTGAGCCCTGGTGCTCGCGCCGCCATCGTCACCGACGAGAACCTCGCCGCCCTGCATGCGCCGGCGCTCGAGACCTGCCTGCATCAGGCTGGCGTCGCCACGACGCGTCTGATCATTCCGCCGGGCGAGGCCTCCAAATCCTATGCCCGCTTCATCGAGCTCTGCGACGGGCTTCTCGCCGCCAAGATCGAGCGCAACGATCTCGTCATCGCGCTCGGTGGCGGCGTCGTCGGCGATCTCTCCGGCTTTGCCGCCTCGGTACTGCGCCGCGGCGTGCGCCTCGTGCAGATCCCGACCAGCCTGCTCGCCCAGGTCGATTCGTCCGTCGGCGGCAAGACCGGGATCAACTCCAGCCATGGCAAGAACCTGATCGGCGCCTTCCACCAGCCTGCGCTGGTGATCTGCGACACCGCTTTGCTCGACACGCTGAGCGAGCGCGAGTTCAAGGCCGGCTACGCCGAGGTCGTGAAATACGGCCTGATCGACGATCCCGCCTTCTTCGACTGGTGCGAGGTCAACTGGCGCCGCGTCATGGCCGGCGGCCCCGAGCGCGACCATGCCGTCGCGACCGCCTGCCGGGCCAAGGCCGCGGTCGTGGCGCGTGACGAGCGCGAGGATGGCGACCGTGCCCTGCTCAATCTCGGCCACACCTTCGCCCATGCGCTGGAGCGCCTGACCCGCTACGATTCCACCCGGCTCGTCCATGGCGAAGCTGTCGCGATCGGGCTTTGCCTCGCCTTCCGCTTCTCGCAGCGCCTCGGCCTCTGCCCCGGGCAGGATGCCGGGCGGGTCGCCGCTCATCTGACTGCCGTGGGTCTGCCCACCAAACTGCAGGACGTCCCCGGCGGCACCGGCACGGCCGCCGAGATCGTCGAGGCGATGACGCAGGACAAGAAGGTCAAGCGCGGCGCGCTGACCTTCATCCTGGCGCATGGCATCGGCAGGAGCTTCATCGCGCCCGGCGTCACCGCCGAGGCTGCGCACGACTTCATCGAGAGCGAAATCGCGGGGACCTGAGCGCTACCGCCATGGTCGCCATTCCGCATCTCGACCCCTGGCTCGCCCTCGCCGTCGTCGCGCTCGGCGTGCTGCTGACCGGCTTCCTGGCCGCAGCCGATGCGGCGCTTCACGCGCTCTCCCGTGCCAGGCTCGCTGCCCAGGAGAAGGCGGGCAGCCGCCGTGCCGCGATCGCCCTTCGCGTGCTGGACGATCGCGAGCGCCTGAGCGGCGTGTTCCTGCTGGCGCGCACTTTGGTGAAGACCGCAACGGCAAGCTTTGCCGCCTATGCGGCGCTGGCCTCCTTCGGCGCCAGCGGCGCGGCCGGCCTCGCGATCGCGGTTGCGCTGATCATCGTCGTGCTCGGGGAACTGGCGCCGCGCATGGCGGCTGTCGCCGACCCTGAACGCATGGCGCTCAAGCTGGTGCGCCCGGTGGCCCGCCTGCTCGCAGTATTTGGCCCACCGGTACGGCTGATGCAATGGTTCGCTCGCCGCGTGCTCGGTCTGTTCGGCCTGCGGATCGATTCGCAGCGTCCCGTGCTGGCGATCGACGAGATCCTGCGCGACCAGGTCGAGCTGATGCGTCAGGGCGGCACGGTCGAGAAGGCCGATGGCGACATGGTCAGCGGGCTGCTCGACCTGAAGCAGCTCGCAGTCGAGGACGTGATGATCCACCGCACCAAGATGCGGACGATCAATCTCGATCTCGGCCCGGAGACGATCGTCCGCGAGGTGCTCGCCTCGCCTTACACCCGCATGCCGCTGTGGCGCGACAAGCCGGAGAACATCGTCGGCATCCTGCACGCCAAGGACCTGCTGCGCGCGCTCGACGCAGCCGGCGGCGACGCCGGCAAGCTCGATGTCGCGACGATCGCCTTCGCGCCCTGGTTCGTGCCGGTCAACACGCCCCTGCCCGAGCAGCTCAAGGGCTTCCTCGCCCGCAAGACGCATTTCGCGCTGGTGGTCGACGAGTACGGCGAGGTGATGGGGCTGGTGACGCTCGAGGACATCCTCGAGGAGATCGTCGGCGACATCCGCGACGAGCACGACGTCGCCCTGCCCGGCCTGCGCCAGCAGCCGGACGGCGCGGTCATTGTCGACGGTGGCGTGCCGATCCGCGACCTCAACCGGGCGATGGACTGGCACCTGCCGGATGCGGAGGCGACGACCATCGCCGGCCTCGTCATCCACGAAGCGCGCGCCATCCCCGATGCCGGCCAGGCCTTCACCTTCCACGGTTTCCGCTTCGAGGTGATGCGCAAGAGCCGCAACCGGGTCACGGCGCTGCGGATCGCACCGGTCGGCAACGGCGTCCAAGCCGAGCCGGAAGCAGCTCGCCCAGCCTCTGTCAGGGGCTGAAGACCAGCACCAGGAAGACGAAGAACACCGAGAGGTGAACCGCGCCCTCCAGCATGGTGGTGCGCGTGCCGGTGAAGGTCAGCGTCGAGAGCAGGAGCGTCATCGCCAGGATCACCATGTTGGTGCCGGACAGGCCGAGCACCACCGGCTGGCCGGTGATCAGGCCGATCACGAGGACCGCCGGCACCGTCAGGCCGAGCGTCGAGGCAGCGGCGCCAAGACAGAGATTGATCGCCCGCTGCAGCTGGTTGGTGGTGATCGCGCGCAGCGCCGCGATGCATTCCGGCGTGAACACCACCATGGCGATCAGGATACCGCCGAGCGCGACCGGGGCGCCGAGGCGCGCGATCCCGAAATCCAGCACGGTCGCCAGACTCTTCGCCAGGATCACGATCGGCAGGATGTTCAGGAGCAGAAGGACGACATGGAACTGGATCGAGCCTCCCGATGTCGCATGAGGCGGCTCCTCCTCCACCGGCTCGGGAGCGGGAGCGGGCCCCGATGTCGCGTCGAGCTCCGGCTGCATCCTGGCCCGGGCATAGGCGGCCCCGTAGGGCATATTGGATTCGCCTGCCGGCTCCTGGAAGAAGACGCTGTGCCGGCCGGTCTGCAAGATCAGGAAGGCGCCATAGAGCAACAGGGTGAAGAGCGAGAACGCGATCGACTGGAAGGTTGTCAGCGTGCCATCGGCGGTCGACGTGGTGAAGTTCGGCAGCACCAGCGGGATCAGGGTGAGCGGGATGATCACCGCCAGATAGGCCGAGGCGCCCTTGAGATTGTAGCCTTGCGAGAAATGCCTGAGGCCGCCGATCAGGAGGCCGATACCGACCACGCCGTTGAGCACGATCATCAGAACCGCGAACATCGTATCACGGCCGAGTGTCGGCGCTCCCTTGGCGCCGAGCATGACCGCCGAGATCAGCGCCACCTCGATGATGACGATCGAGAGCGTCAGGATCAGCGTGCCATAGGGCTCGCCGAGCCGATGCGCCAACTCCTCGGCCTCGTGCACCACGCCGAAGGCCGCCCAGACGATCACACCGAGCAGCCAGGCGAAGACGAGCAGGGACGGAACGGGGGTTCCGAGCTGACCCAGCAGCGCACTGCCAAAGAGCTGAAAGGCCAAGACCGAAGCCCAGGCGCAGGCAAGGCGGGCAATCATCATGTCTGGCAATGGGTCCGTCGGTGAAAGGATATCGGCGAGTACACGCCGAAAATGATCTCACAACGGCACGGCAGTGACACGCGATTGTTGGCCTCCTCCCCGTCGCGGCCGGTGGACGCTGCTTACTCAGCCGAGCTTCGCCAGGAAATCGGTCGCCTTGTAACCCTCGGGGACGCCCTCGACGATGAACGCGGCGCTGCGCGAATTCCGCGTCCTGAGCGGCAGGATCGCCTGGTAGGCGGGCGAAGCGTACCAGCCATGAGCAGCTGCGAGGTCCGGGAAGGCGATGACGACGAGATCGCCCTCCCAGGGCCCCTCCATCACCTCCGGTGTCACGCCATGGATCAGGAAGCGACCGCCAAAGGGCGTGAGAGTCTCGTCGATCAGGCGGATGTAGTCGATGATCTCGGCGTTCACGTCGACGTCGCGAAGATGGGCGATGGCGTAGGCGGTCATGGTGTTCTCCTCGATCGCGGCGCGGCCGATGCAGCCGGTGTCGCGAAGGACCATGCCCGCCGAGGCGCCGCGGGTCGATTACGCGGCAGGTAATCGAAACCGAGCGCCGCAGGCTCCGCAGAGCCGCCACAAAGCAGCACGAAGCCCCGACGATGATCATGCTCGGCTTGGGTTCCACCCTCCCTGCACCGCTCGCCGTCGCCGCGGCTGACCATGGTCAAGGCAGGCACAGGCCTGACTTATCTCGGCCTGTGCCGGGCGCCGGACCTACAGGTGCTTTGCGTCACCTATGACGATAACGGGCGCAAAGCCGGCGAGGGCGTCGTCGTCAGCGGCAGCTGGGAGCAGGTCGGGCCAGACCATGTCAAACTCGATCCCTGCCTGCACCGCCCTCTGGACTGGGAGCGTGGCGACCGCATCTCAGCGTTTCGCGAAGGCGTCGAGGATGGCTGCCCCCTCCGGGCCGGCCTTGATACGCCACTCATCGACGGCCGCTTTTCCCGCCACCGCGAGCCGCTGCCTCAGGTCGGCTGGCAGATCGGCATGGATGGTCACGCCGTTGGCGCGCATGCGGGCATAATTCTCGTCGAGCCGCGTCCTGATCGCGCTCCACTGCCGCCGCTCGGTCTCGGCCGCCGCCTCGTCGACAACCTGCCTCAGATCGGCCGGCAGGGCCTCGTAGGCGGCGAGGCCGACCGTCGCCAGCGAGATCGGCAGGGCATAGTTCACCTCGCTGAAATGCGGCAGGAACTGCCAGAGATTGCGCCCCGCGCCACCATCTCCCGACGACAACACCGCCGTGACCGAGCCGTCCTTCACCTTCGGCATCGCGTCGGCAAAGGACAGGTTGACCGCCTTTGCGCCAGCATTGGTCATCACCGTTGTCGAAGTCGCGTCATAGGTGCGGATCGACAGGCCGGCGAGATCCTTCGCCGAGGTCACCACCTCTTTCGACCAGATGCCGGAGGCCGGCCAGGGCGTGGTGTAGAGAATGCGCTGTCCATAGCCTGCAAAAACCTTGGCGTAGGTCGGCTTCGCGAGATCCGTCAGGCGCTTGGCATCATCGATCGAGGTTGCAAGAAAGGGCAGCGAAGACAGTCCGAAGAGCGAGTGCACGCTCCCGAGCGCGCCGGCGAAGGCGTCGCCGGCGGCGACCTTCCCCTCCTGGACCGCAGCAATCATGCCCGCCGACTTGATCCCCTTCGCCGCGTCGAAGCTCGGAGTGATCGTGAGCCGCCCGCCCGCGCGCTCGTTCACCAGCCGCGCGAAAGACGCGACGCCTTCGCCTGGGATGGCGGTGGCGGGATATTCGGTAGGCATCTCCCAGACCGTCTGGGCGAAGGCGGGCGCGAACGACAGGCTCAGGGTCAATGCGGCAGCGGGCATAAGGCGGCGCATGCACAGGTCTCCTATTGATCGAACGGCGGCAACGTTTGCCCCGGACAAGCAAGATCGAAGCAGGCATGGGCTGCTCCGCTGTCAAGCACCAGGCAGCTTCTGTGCCAGCGGGCTGGCCTCGCTGTCCGCCAGCATCTGGGCCGGCTTGTCGGTCACCAGGTACTGCGCCCGGGCCAGCGCCGCGAAGCGCCCGCCCTTGGCGACGAGCTCCTCGAACGAGCCCATCTCGATCACCTGCCCCTGCTCGAACACGAGGATACGGTCGGCATTGCGGATGGTGGCGAGGCGGTGGGCGATGACGAAGGTGGTACGGCCCTTCATCACCTCGTCGAGCGCCTTCTGCAGCTTGACCTCGGTCGCTGCATCGAGGGCCGAAGTCGCTTCGTCGAGGATCAGGATTGGCGGGTTCTTCAGCAGCGCGCGGGCGATCGACAGGCGCTGGCGCTCGCCGCCGGAGAGCGTGCGGCCACGCTCGCCGACGATGGTGTCGAGCCCATCGCTCTGGCGCGCCATCACCTCGGTCGCCTGGGCCCGGTCGAGCGCTTCCATCATCTCGGCGTCGGTCGCATCCGGCTTGCCGACCGTGAGGTTCTCGCGGATCGAGCGGGCGAACAGCATCGGCTCCTGGAAGACGACGCCGATATTGCGCCGGAGCGAGAGCAGCGAGATCTCGCGGATGTCTCTGCCATCCGCGAGAATGCGGCCGGACTGCGGGTCGAAGGCGCGGTGCAGCAGGCCGAGCGTGGTCGACTTGCCCGAGCCGGTCGAGCCGACGATCGCGATGGTCTCGCCGGGCTTGACCTCGAAGGAGACGTCGGCGACGGCAGCGCGCTTGCCATCATAGGAGAAGGAGACGTCGTCGAAGGCGATGCGCCCCTCCAGCCGGCCGGCATCAGGCGCGCCGGGCAGATCGCGGACCGCCGGCAGCGTATCGATCACCTCGAAGAACTCGCGCATCTTCGGCGCCTGCATGAAGATGAAGTTGACAAAGGAGACGATCTGCTCGAGCCGGCCGACCAGCATGGTGGCGAAACCCATGAAGGTGACGATCTCGCCGACCGTGGTCAGCCCCTGCATCAAGAGCCAGGTGCCGACGACGAAGATCGAGAGCACGGTCAGCGTCGCCGAGGCGCGGGTCGCGACAGTGGCAACCGCCCACCAAGTCAGCACCGGGATCTGCGCTTCGAGCAGGCTGGTGATGGTCGAGCGCAGGCCGCGCACCTCGGCCTCGATCCGCGTGAAGCTCTGGATCACCGGGACGTTGCCGAGCGCGTCCGAAGCCCGCTCTGCGAGGCTCGAATGATAGGCCTCGACATTGCTCTGCAGCTTGTCGGTCTTGCGCAGCACGAAGGCGGTGAGCGTACCGAACAGCACGACAAGGAAGATCAGCACCAGGCCGAGCTGCCAGTTCTTCCACAGCGTGAACGGCAGCAGGATGAAGAGCGCGACGAAGCTGGCGCAGTGCTCGCGGAAAAAGGAGAGCCAGAGCGCCCACATGCCGCTGGTGCCCTCCAGCATCACCTTGAGCACGCGGCCGGAATGGGTCTGCGTGTGATAGGCGAGCGGCAGCGTCAGCGCGTGCTCGAAATAATTGGCCATCACCGCGAGGCGGCGACGATGCGCCAGCCGGTCGGCGAAGAGCGCGACGAAGACGCCGGCGGCGATATTGAACAGTCCGAAGCCGACCCAGGCGGCGAGCAATACGCTGATATCGGCCCAGGTTGGGCGGATGCCGGTGATCTGGAGGCTGGTCAATCTGTCGATCAGCGCGCCGAACAGCATCGGCTCGGCAAAGGCAGCGGCCGCCAACGCGACGTTGGCGAGCGCGAGAATGAGCCCTAGGCGCCGTTCCGGGCCGAGCTCGCCGAGGACGCGGGCGTAGATCGCAAGCAGAGACATCGTGCAGCAGCTTTAGACGACGACGCGGCGTGAGCAAGTCCTCAACCTTAACGCTTCCTTCAACCGCCGCTCCTTATGGTTTCCGCGACAGCGAAAGCGTGGCGTTGGCGTTGCGGCTGCGCAGGCCGGTTTGGGGTGGCTCATGGATATCGCGACCGGCGCAGGCATCATCGGCGGCATCGCGACGATCGTCGCGCTGATCATGATCGATGGTGGCAATTTCGCCGCCTACTATGACAAGCACGCCGTCATCATCATCTTCGGCGGCGCCTCGGCCGCGACCATGCTGCGCTTTCCTTTCTCGGTGATCGCGCACGGCCTGCCGATGGGCCTCCGCTTCGCCTTCACCATGCGCTCGATCCATCCGCGCGAGCTGATCGACGAGATCACCCGGGTCGCCGAGATCAACCGCAAGAGCGGCCCGGTGGCGCTGGAAAACGTCGAGGTCTCCGATCCGTTCCTGGCGCAGGGCCTGCGCTACATCGCCGACGGCTACGACAAGGACTTCATCCGCGACACGATGGAGCGCGACCGCGACAACTTCCTGCAGCGGCTCGACGAGGGTTCCAAGGTCTACCGCGCGATCGGCGACTGCGCCCCGGCCTGGGGCATGATCGGCACGATTCTCGGCATGGTGACGATGTTCGCCAACATGTCCGACCCGTCCAAGCTCGGCCCGGCCATGGCGACAGCGCTGCTGGCGACGCTCTACGGCGCCATGGTCGCCAACATGCTGACCCTCCCGATCGCCGACAAGCTGCACATCAAGCTCGAGGAAGAGGAGATCTCGCGGACGCTGATCATCGACGGCATCCTGCAGATGCGCGACGCCAAGAGCCCAACCCTGGTGCGCGAAATGCTCCTCGCCTATCTGCCGGACCATCACCGGGCCGAGATGGCCGAAGCCACCTGAGCGGACCCTAGCAAATGGCCAAGAAGAAGCGAGGCGGGCATGGCGGTCACGGCTGGTTCGTGACCTTCGCCGACCTCATGGCCCTGCTGATGGCGTTCTTCGTCATGGTCGCCGCCTATTCAAGCCAGGACAAGCAGAAGCTGCAGATCGTCGCCGGCTCGATGCGCGAGGCCTTCGGCACGCAGCGCGAATTCAAGCTCGCCGGCATCGTCGAGGTCGACGGCGTCCCGACCAAGACACACATCAAGAACGCCTATGTCCGTCCGATCGAGGACGCCTCCGACAACACTGCGCCGAACCAAAATCAGCAGAAGGAGGAGGGGCTGGTCTCCGCCACCCATGACCGCGGTTTCGCGCTCGCCGCCGCCTCGCTGCGCCAGGCGTTGCGCGAGATGCCCGAGATCGGCGAGCTCTCGCGCAACATCCTGATCGAAGTGTCCGAGCAGGGTATCGATATCCAGCTCGTCGACCAGGACGGCCGCGCCATGTTCGCCGAGGGTTCGACTCAGCCGAACGAGCGCATGCGCAAGCTGCTCGCCGCGATCGCGCCGACGCTGCGCCGCATGCCCAACAAGATCGCCATCACCGGCCACACCGCCGCGCAGCGCCCGGGCACGACCGCCGCCGGTAACCTCTGGGCCCTCTCCGTCGGCCGCGCCTCGGCGGTGCGCGAGCTTCTCGGCAATGCCGGCGTCCCCGACGAGCGCTTCAGCTCGGTCACCGGCAAGGCCGACACCGACCCGCTGGTCAAGGACAACCCCTATCTCGCCTTCAACCGCCGGGTCGGTATCGTCCTGAAGGCAGACGCGCCGCCGCTGCCGGTCGGCGCCAAGCCCTGAGCCGTGGCATGCCGCGTGGGATTGCCCCCTGCGTCGGACTGGCCGCCTCCCTGCTCGTATCGGGCTTGAGCCCGGCCAAAGCCGAGCCGCTGCCGACCGGCTTCGTGCGACTGCGCGAGCTCGCACCGGCGATCGCGCAGGACATTCGCTACGCGACGCCGTTCAATTTCACCGGCACGGTCGTGCCTGGCTACGACCACGCCGGATGCGTCCTGACGCGCGCAGCGGCAGAAGCCCTGATCCGTGCCGAAAAGCGGCTCGCCCGGCAAGGTTACGGGCTGAAGCTGTTCGACTGCTACCGTCCGGTGCGCGCCGTCGCCGCCTTCAACGACTGGGTCAAGCGCCCCGGCGGACAGGACCTCGGCCGCATCTTCCATCCCGGCATCGCCAGGGGCGATCTCGTTGCCAAAGGCTACATCGCTGCGAATTCGAGCCACTCGCGCGGCTCGACCATCGATGTCGGCCTCCTCCGCGCCGGCGAAGCCGCGTTGCCGACGCCGACGGAAGCAGGCCCTTGCGACGGCTCGGTTTCAACGCGGCCGCGCGAATCCAACCTCGATCTCGGCACGAGTTTCGACTGCTTCTCGGAACGAAGCGCGCTCGGCCATCCGGGAATCACGGCCGAGGCTCGCCGCAACCGCGCCATCCTCGCCGCCGCGATGAGCGCCGAGGGCTTCCGCGGCTACAGCAAGGAGTGGTGGCACTTCACGCTCGCGAAGGAACCATTCCCGAAGACGTCCTTCGATTTCGTGATCGAATGATCTTCTCGGCAGCGCCTCCTCAGGGCGCGACCACCAGCGCCCAATAGACCTGATACTTCGAGCCGGCCGCATAGGCCGAGGCGATGCCCATCCGCGTCGCGTTCGGCGCTTTCATCACCCGGTCGTGCTGCGGCGAGTCACGCCAGCCGGAAAAGGCCTCGGCCAGGCGGCGATAGCCCGCCGAGAGATTGGCCTCGGCGCCCGGCTGCCCGGCCCGCGCGAGCCTGGCCTTCACCGCCTCGGCCTGGGCTGGCTTGTCGGCGGCGGCCATGGCAGTGGCTTCCTGCTCGGCCGCCTGCATCAGCTCCGGATCGAGCTTCAGCGCACCAAGGCCGGCATTCAGCCGATAGGCCGAGATGGTCGCGCGCGCCGCCTCCGCATCAACCCGTGCCGAGGGCGAGCCGAGATCGCGATAGAAGGCGGGCTGCGTCCGCACGGGCTCTGTGCAGCCGGCGAGATTGAGCAACGAGAGCGCGGCAGCGAGAGCTGCGGGACAGCTCATCGCACGCAGCCGCTGTGGGCGCGTGGGAAACACGGGGGAAAGGCGCATCGCATCAGTCCTTGGTCTCGTCCTTGCCGCCCGTCGCGGCTGGTTCAGGCTTGGCGGGCGGCGGGGCTGGGGCCTCCTCCGGTTCTTGCTCGGTCTCGGGCGGCAGGCCCGAACGTTTCACGGTGACACGTCCGCTCGCCGGCTTGGCGCGACGGCCGATTTCCTTCGACACGGCAGCGGCGATCTCTCCGAGCGAATGCTCGACGCCCTCCAGGCCCCTGACCGTGAGCTCGGTCGCGACCGGAGTCTCCAGCTCGGTGAGGCGCCTGTGGATGACGTAGTTGAGATCGCTGGTGACGCGCCCGACGATATCGACCTCGCCAACGACGCAGATCAGGTCGAAATCCATCGTCGCCGTGCCGAGCTTCTTGAACAGCACGTTCGGCGCCGGTTTCTTCAGCACATCGCCATGCGCCTCGGCTCCTTCGAGCAGCATGGCGCGGACCTCCGTCGGGTTGAGCCGGCGCGGCACGCTGATCGAGATCAGCACCCGGCCGGTTCGGTCGGAGCGGACGCGGTTTCTCACCACGCCCGAGACCAGATTCGAGTTCGGCACGATCACCGAGGAGCGATCGAAGGTCTCGATCTCGGTCGAACGGACATTGATGCGCTTGACGATGCCCTCGGCGTCGCCGACCACCACCTGGTCGCCGACCCGGATCGGGCGCTCCCAGAGCAGGATCAGCCCCGAGACGAAGTTCGACACCACCGATTGCAGGCCAAAACCGATACCGACCGAGAGCGCCGAGGCAACGAGTGTCAGTCGCTCCAGGCTGAGACCCAGCGAGGAGAAGGCGATCGCCACCGCAGCGACATAGCCGACATAGCCCGCCGCCGTGGTGATCGAATTGCGCAGGCCGGTGTCGAGCGTGGTCGTCGGCAGGAACTTGCCTTCGAGCCAGCCCTGCAGCGAGCGCGTCGCTGCAAGCCCGAGCGCGAAGAGCAGGATCGCGACGACGATCGAGGAGAGCGAGACCGTGACCCCGCCGACCTGGAAGCCGAAGAAGGCGGCGCGGAGCGAACTCAGGAAATCCGTCGATTCCAGCCCCCATGGCGCCAACGCCAGCATGAGCGTGACGACGATCAGCACGATCTTGAGCGCGCCGGACAGCACGACGGCGATCTTCTGCAGCGTCGCTGCGCGGAGGCCGATCCCGGCGCGCAGCGTCAGCGCAAAGCGCCCCTCGCCGGTGAGCTGGCTGGTGATGCCGAGCTCGATCAATTGCATCAGCAGCACGAAGACGGCTGCGAGAATGCCGAGCCAGATCACCTGCTCGGTCAGGAAGGTCGCCAGCACGACATAGCCGAGCAGGACCGACAGGATGACGGCGACGCCGACGATCCAGCCGAGAATCCGCACCGGCCCCAGGCTCGCGCCATCGACCGGCACATAGGGGCCGAGACAAGCCTCTTCCTCGATCTCCTGATTGTCACGCAGGCGATAGAGGCCTGCGATCAGGATGAGCGCGAAGACGATGGCGACGATGCCGCGCACGATGATCGACAAGGTGAGGCCCGCGGCGATCGCCTGCAGCCAGGCCTCCAGCACCTTGCCGATTGCCATGACGATGGCGAGCGAGCCGGCGAGCCAGGCCACCGTCCGCGCGGTCGATTCCATCACGCTGGCTAGGCGCCGCTGCGGCTCGCCGGGGGCGAACAACGCATCGGCCAGCGCCTGGACGAAGGCGAAGAGCGCGAGCCCGAAGACGATCGCGAGGATGACCGGCTGAATCCGCGGCGGCAGCAGGCCGGCGGTATTCAACCCCGCATAGATCAGCCAGCTCGCCAGAGCCGGCGGCGCCGTCCGTGCGACAATGCGGATAAGCGCCCCGTAAAGGATATGGCGATCGCTCGAATCCACGCTTGCCGCCAGCCGTGCCGTCAGCCGCGGCATGTAGCGGGCGCGCGCGACATAGAGCGCGATCGCGCCGAGGAAAGCGAGCGCAACGATAACGCCGCGTGCGCTGAACAATGCCGTGGTGACGACCGAGAGCCAGTCGCCGAAGATCAGTTGCGAGGCACGCAGATCGGACGGGAAGGCCGTCAGCGTCGTCGACCACACTTCGGGATTGAGGATCGAGGGACCGGCTGCGAACAACGCCTTGGCGAAACGATCGCGCCTGAGATCGGCGATCGAGCCTTGCAGCTGCTCCCCTTGCAGCAGGGTCGCGCGCCCGATCTTGAGCGTCTCGTCGGCTTCCGCGAAGGTCTTGGTACGGGTCTCGCGCTCCCGCGCCACGTCCGGGGTCTCGGGCGGCGCATTTGCGTCCGGCTTCGGCCCGAGCTGATCGAGCCTGAGCTTGGCCTGCTCTGTACGCGGCGCCTGTTCTTCGGTCAGGACACGCAGCTGGTCGAGCAAGGGCTGCAGCCGCAGTCGCTGGCGCAGCAACTCGTCGTCCGAGACGTTCGGATTGGTGAGCGACGCCTCGATCTGGGTGAGTTCGCCCCGGATCGAGTCGAGCCTGGCGCGCCCACTCGCGGGATCGGCCGGCTGCGCCAGCGCCGCCAGAGGCAGGAACAGCAGGGCCAGCGCGAACAGCACGGCGCCGCCGGACTGGCGGAACGCACGATGAAGGCAGGGAATCATCGACATCTTTGTCCCGCCGGGCTGATTCGCATCGTCGCGCAGCCTCGCCATTGCAGCGGGGCGAAAGCAAGCATGTCTGACGAGACGGCGGTGCGGCCGGTTTCGCGGCTCGGCCGCGCCGACGGGCGAAGATCGTGCAAGAGCATCACATTCCTGTGAGAGCGCGCCGCCACCGACGCACCTGACGCTGCGTGTCTTCGGCAAAAAACCGGACAGCATCATGGCGGCGCAGGCGAAAGCCGCCCGGATCGGAGACAGCGTGCCCTGAAAACAGCCCAACGGGACCGTGATCGCCGGTGAGCGTACAACCTCTGGCGGCAATCACGCTTCTGGGTTTGAATTCCTCCAAGGAACATCTCTGGCCGCGGACTGGCCAGCCTGATCGAACGGCGAGGCGCGCTGGCTCTCTCGCCGACCTTGGAATCGAAACCGGGAGGTTGCGGTGGCTAAGCTGACCATCAATGGCAAGACGATCGACGTTGCCGTCGAGGACGACACACCGCTGCTCTGGGTGATCCGCGAGCAGATTGGCCTGACGGGGACGAAATACGGTTGCGGCGTCGCCCAATGCGGCGCCTGCACGGTGCATATCGACGGCGTCGCCACCCGCTCCTGCACCATGCCGGTGAGCGCCATTACCGCCGAGCAGAAGATCGTCACCATCGAGGGCCTCTCGCCCGACGGCAATCACCCGATCCAGAAGGCCTGGATCGAGCACGACGTGCCGCAATGCGGCTTCTGCCAGAGCGGCATGATCATGGCCGCGGCCGCCCTGCTCCAGGCCAACCCCAAGCCGAGCGATGCCGACATCGCCGCCGAGATGACCAATATCTGCCGCTGCGGCACCTATAACCGCGTCAAGGCCGCGATCAAGGACGTCGCCGCCGGCGGCCAGCTCGGCCGCGGCTGATCTGATTTTCCCTTCATCCCCGCGCACGGCTCGAGCGCCACAGCCTCGCCGCAGCGCCATCCGCATCAGGAGAACGCCATGAGTCTAGCCTCTGTGACCGATACGAAGCTCTCACGCCGCAGCATGCTGAAAGGCTCGGCCGCAGCGGCCGGCGCCTTCAGCTTCGGCTTTTCCGTTCCCTTCGATCAGGCGCATGCGCAAGGCGCGGTGCCGGAGATCAACGCCTGGGTCGTGGTCCACCCCGACGACAAGGTGGTGATCCGCATCGCCCGCTCGGAAATGGGTCAGGGCACGCTGACCGGCCTCGCCCAGCTCGTCGCCGAGGAGCTCGACTGCGACTGGGCCAAGGTCACCACCGAGTACCCGACGCCCGGCCAGAGCCTCGCCCGCAACCGCGTCTGGGGCAATTTCTCGACCGGCGGCAGCCGCGGTGTGCGCGAGTCGCACGAATATGTCCGTAAAGGGGGTGCCGCGGCGCGAATGATGCTGGTCCAGGCCGCGGCGGATGGCTGGAAGGTGCCGGCAGCCGAATGCAGCGCCGCCAAGGGCGTGATCACCCACAAGGGCTCCAGCCGCTCGATCCGCTACGGCGAGGTCGCGGCCGCAGCGGCCAAGCTCCAGCCTCCGGCCAATGTCCCGCTCAAGGACCCGAAGGACTGGATCATCGCCGGCAAGCCGCTGAAGCGGCTCGACACTGCCGACAAGACCACCGGCAAGAAGGTCTACGGCATGGACTTCACGCTGCCGGGGATGCTGAACGCCGCGATCAAGGACTGCCCGGTCTTCGGCGGCAAGGTGAAGAGCTTCGACGCCGCCAAGATCAAGGACATGCCGGGCGTGAAGCACGTCCTGCCGGTCGGCGACAGCGCGGTGGCCGTCGTCGCCGACAGCTGGTGGCGAGCCAAGACCGCGCTCGACGCAATGCCGATCACCTGGGACGAGGGCGAGCACGCCAAGGTCTCGAGTGAGAGCATCGCCGCCTGGCTGAAGGAGGGGCTCGATGCGCCGCAAGCCGCGGTCGGCAATCAGAACGGCGACGTCAAGGGCGCTATCGCCAACGCCGCCCGCGTGGTTGAGCAAGTCTATTCCTACCCGTTCCAGAACCATGCCTGCATGGAAGTGATGAACGCGACCGCGCTCTACACCCCCGAACGCTGCGAGGTCTGGACTCCGACGCAGAACGGCGAAGCCGCACTCGCCGCAACCGCCGAAGCGTCCGGTCTGCCACTGGCGAAATGCGAGGCCTACAAGATCGATCTCGGCGGTGGTTTCGGCCGGCGCGGCGCCGTCCACGACTGGGTGCGCCAGGTCGTCGCCATCGCCAAGCAGATCCCGGGAACGCCGGTCAAGCTGATCTGGTCGCGCGAGGAGGACATGCTGCACGGGCGCTTCCACCCGGTGACGCAGTGCAAGCTTACTGGCGCGCTCGACAAGGACGGCAACCTGACCGGCCTGCACCTGCGCATTTCCGGCCAGTCGATCGTCGCCGGCATCTTCCCGCAGAACATCCAGAACGGGCGCGACCCGGCCGTGTTCCAGGGTCTCAACCCGCCGGGGCCGGAGGCCTCGATCGGCTACACCATCCCGAACCTGCTGGTCGACCACGCCATGCGCAATCCGCATGTGCCGCCGGGCTTCTGGCGCGGGGTCAACCTCAACCAGAACACCATCTACCTCGAATGCTTCATGGACGAACTCGCCCATGCGGCGGGCAAGGACCCGCTCGAATTCCGCCGGGCGCTGATGAAGAACCATCCCAAGCACCTCGCGGTGCTGAACGCCGTCGCCGAGAAGGCCGGCTGGGGCACCAAGGCGCCGGAGGGGGTCTATCGCGGCATCTGCCAGACCATGGGCTTCGGCTCCTATGTCGCGGCCGTCGCCGAGGTCTCGGTCGATGCCACAGGCAAGCTCAAGATCCACAAGATCACCGCCGCGACCGACCCTGGCCACGCCGTCAACCCGGCCCAGATCGAGCGCCAGGTCGAGGGCTCCTTCGTCTATGGCCTCTCGGCCGCTCTTTACGGCGAGTGTACGGTCAAGGACGGGCGCATGGTCGAGGAGAACTTCGACAGCTATCAGGTCATGCGTATGGAGGACATGCCGGCGGTCGAGACGGTGATCGTGCCCTCCGGCGGCTTCTGGGGCGGCGTCGGCGAGCCGACCATCGCGGTCGCAGCGCCAGCCGTGCTGAACGCGATCTTCGCCGCCACCGGCAAGCGCGTGCGCAACCTGCCGCTCAAGAATACGGATCTGCGCAAGGCGTGAGGTTCCGCGCCGAGGAAGGGAAGAGCCGAAACGGTGTGAAAATAGGAGACGTCATTCCGGACCAGCGGCGCAGCCGCGCAGCTCCGGAATCCATCGAAGGGAACTGTGCTCTACGATGGATTCCGGCACTCCGCTTCGCTGCGGCCGGAATGACGGTGATAGTTGGCCTGCTGCTCGCGAGCGCGCCGGCAAGCGCGCTCGAAGCCTACAAGGTCGTCGGCGACGCAATTCCAGCGCCGCTCGGCGGCCGGATCGGCGATGCCACACGCGGGCGGGCGCTCGTGCTCGACCGCACGCAGGGCAATTGCCTGATCTGCCACCATGTGCCGGAGCCGAACGAGCCCTTCCAGGGTACGATTGGTCCGGATCTCGCCGGGGTCGGCGTCCGACTCGATGCCGGGCAGCTGCGCCTGCGCCTCATCGATGCCGGCGTGCTCAACCCGCAGAGCGTGATGCCGCCCTATTTTCGTACCGAAGGATTGCGAGACGTTGCCCCGGCCTTTCGCGATCGGCCGGCGCTAACCGCCCAGGAGATCGAGGATGTCGTCGCCTATCTCGCCAGCCTGCGCATACCTTGAGCCGGCGCTGTCGCGCCGCGAGATCATGGCGGTCGGCGCCGCCGGCCTTGCGCTCGCAACCTTGCCCGCGCCCGCTCGCGCAGCCGCGCCATCGGCGCTCAGCGAGTTGATCGCGCGCATCACCGAAGGCGCAGTGCCTGAGCGTAGCCGGATCACCTTCGACATCCCTCAGCTGGTCGAGAACGGCAATTCGGTCGATGTCGCGATCCAGGTCGAGAGCCCGATGACCGAGGCCGAGCATGTCCGCTGGATCCATGTCATCGCCGAGAAGAACCCGTTTCCCGACGTGGCGCGCTTCCATCTTTCCCCGCGCAGCGGCCGGGCCAATATCCGCGCCACCTTGCGCCTTGCCACCTCGCAGAAGGTCGCGGCCATCGCGGCGCTGAGCAGCGGCGGCTACGTCATCGCCGATGCCGACATCGTGGTGACGCTGAGCGCCTGCATCGACGGAGGCTAAAGCCATGGCATCGTTCAACGCCCGCATCACCATGCCGGCCGAGGCCAAGGCCGGCGAGATCGTCGAGATCCGCGTCCTCGTCCGCCATCCGATGGATCGCGGCGGCCAGGTCGACGCCGAAGGCCAGGTCGTGCCGCGCAAGATCCTCAATCGGCTGACGGTGACCTATGCTGGCGAGCCGGTCTTCCGCTACGACATGCACACCGGCGTTTCGGCCAACCCCTTCGTCAGCTTCACCACCCGCGCCATTGAGACTGGCGACCTCTCCTTCGAATGGCGCGAGGATGGCGGAGCGACCTATACCCGCACCGCCCGTCTCGTCGTGACATGACGATGCAGCCTCAATGATACCCACAACCCTCATCCTGAGGAGCCGCGGCAGCGGCGTCTCGAAGGATGCTCCAGAGCGCGCTGGATCATCCTTCGAGACGCGATCTGCGATCGCTCCTCAGGATGAGGGCTACAGTTCCAGGCAGTCTTTTCGATCTGTGAGCCTACTTATTGGCCTGCTGCTCGCGGCCGTCCCGGTCGGCGCCGACGAGATCAAACCGGGCAGCGCCTTCCTCTCGCCGGAGATGCAGCGGCAGCAGCAGGACCAGGGCCGCAACCCCGGCTATCTCTGGGTCGAGCAGGGCGAGGAACTCTTCAGCCGCCGCGAGGGTGGCGCGCCGACCTGCACCTCCTGCCATGCCGACCCCAAACAGAGCCTGCGCGGGGCGGCAGCCCGCTACCCGCAGGTCGACGCCGCCAGCGGCAAGCTGATCAACCTCGAAGGGCGTATCGAGCAGTGCCGGGTCGATCGCCAGAAGCAGCCGGCATTCGGCTATGAAAGCCAGGACTTGCTCAGCCTCGCCGCCTATGTCGCCTCGCTCTCGCGTGGCCTGCCGCTGTCGGTCTCGGCCGAGGGCGCAGCCAAGCCCTATTACGACGCCGGCAAAGCCTTCTACGAACGCCGGCAGGGCCAGCTCAATCTCGCCTGCAAGCAGTGCCATGACGATCTCGTTGGCCAAAAACTGCGCGGCGACACCGTCAGCCATGGCGTCGGCACCGGTTATCCCGCCTACCGACTCGAATGGAATGGGCTGGGCTCGCTGCACCGCCGCCTGCGCGCCTGCTCGCTCGGAGTCAGGGCAACCCAGTTCGACTACGGCTCCGACGACTATCTCGCGCTCGAACTCTATCTCGCCGTGCGCGCCAAGGATTTGCCCATGGAGGCGCCGGGCCTGCGGCGTTAGTGCTCCTCCCCTTCAAGTCGTCCCGGACAAGCCGCGTGAGCGGCGCCGATCCGGGACCCATGCCTGAGCCTCTATCGGAAAGGCTCAGGCATGGGTTCCGGGTCTCCCTGCGGTCGCCCGGGACGACTCGCTGATATCGAAGACTCCTCTATTGGCTGCGATCGTCGGAGCCGTCACGATCCCGGCACAGTCCTGTCGGAGATGGCTTGGATGCTTCGCCTGCCTGCCCTCATCGCCGCGCTCCTGATCGCCACCGCCGCCATCGCCCAGCCCGATGCCGAGCCGCCGGCCTCCGCTGCAGGCGTCGCGGCGCCGCCACCCTTCGTATTGAAAGGCACCGAGGTCAGGACGATCCGGGCCAAGGCGCTGCAGCGCGACTACGAGATTTTCGTCAGCCTGCCGGATTCCTACCAGGCGCAGCCGCGGCGGCGCTTCCCGGTGCTGTTCGTCACCGATGCCGACTACGCCTTCCCGCTGGTACGCAGCATCGCGCGGCGGGTCGGCAACCGGGCGCAGGGGCTCGAGGAATTCATCCTCATCGGTCTGTCCTATGCGGTCGGCGATACGCCCGAATTCAGCCGCCGGCGCGACTACACGCCGACGCCGAACGGCGAGAAGACGAAGGATCCCTCCGGCCGCCCGCCGGTTTTCGGCGAGGCGGAGGGCTATCGCCGCTTCCTCGCCGAGGAGCTGATGCCCTTCGTTGCCGCGACCTACCGCACCGACACCACCCGCAGCATCTATGCCGGCCATTCCTATGGCGGGCTGTTCGGCCTCCATGTCCTGCTGACTGAGCCGAAGCTGTTCTCACACTACATCATCGGCAGCCCCTCGCTCTGGTTCGACCAGAAGGTGATGCTCCAGCGCGAGCGTGATTATGCGCAAGCCAACAAGGAGCTGAAGGCCAATGTGCTGATGGCGATCGCCTCCTATGAGACGATCGACAAGGCCTCGGATGATCCGCGTTACAACCGCAAGACCGACATGATCGCCGATCTCAGGGAGTTCGAGCAGGCGCTGCGCTCGCGGGGCTATCCCGGCCTCAAGCTCTCGACCGAGATCATCCCCGGCGAGGACCACCTCACCGTTTTCCCGACGATCGTAACGCGCGGCCTCCTCTGGGCGCTGCCGGCCAGGCGGGACTGAGCAGAACAATCCCCGTCATTCCGGACAAGCGCCGAAGGCGCGCAGCTCCGGAATCCATCGTAGAGCGCCGGAGCCCTACGATGGATTCCGGCGCTCCGCTTCGCTGCGGCCGGAATGACGGCGGGTGGGACTGAGCCTCAATCCTTCTTGTCCTTACTGTTCTTCGACTTCCCCTTGTCCTTCGGCTTCACCCGGTTCTCGAAGCTCGCATTGCCGAGCCCGGTGCCGATCGTCAGCACCGCCCAGTGCTCGACATCCTGCATGAACGGCAGTTCGCTCAGGCCTTGGACGACGGCGTCGTTGTGCATGGCGACGACGGTAGCATGCTCCCCGATTTCCGGCGCCATCTCGCGGATGTTCTCGACCAGGTTGAAGCGGCTGCTCGACCAGTTGCCCGGCAGGTTCTGAGCGCCGCGGTCGATCGCGCCATCCGCTTCGATCAGGCCGGGGCAGCCGACGCCGATGAAGGGCGCGACCCGCAGGCCTCCCTTCTCGGCATGCTTGATCTGCTCGCGCAGCATCTTGCCGAGGCGCTTCACCGCCTCCTCGCGGCTCGGCTCCTCGTCGGCATGGCGCCAGAGCTCCGTCTCCCAGACGCGTGCCTTGCTCAGATCGGGCGCCTTGTCCTGGCGCAGTTCGACGATGCCGGCGCGGATGTTGGAGCCGCCGATATCGACCGCGACCAGGCTGTCATAGGCTTCGAATATCCATTTCGGCGCGAGATGGGCGCTGCCGACCAGCCCGGCCTCGTCCGAGTGATGGCGCACCGGCATGAGCTCGACCGCGAAACCTTCCGTCTGCAGGATGATGCCGGCGCGCGCGATCGCCAGCTCGCCGATCCGGCTCTGCCGGAAGCCGCCGCCGACAACGATACGCTCGACCGGACTCCAAGCCTTCTGGCGCAGGAAGCGGCGGATCACGAAGGCGAGGGACTGGGCAAAACGCTCGACCGCCGAGAGCACCAGCGCCGCCTCGCGGGCCGACCCCTCGGTGATGAGCTTGTCGAGCTCCGACTTGCTCGGCGTCTTGCCGGCGTCCGCCAGCGGATCCTCTCCCGCCTCGGCGAGATGGCCGCGCAATTCGGCGAGATGGTCCATGAAGGCACTGCGACTCGCCTTGTCGCCAAGGAAGCCGTCGGCATCGCGGATTTCGAGATTGTAGCTGGTGACGACGACGGAGGGCAGCTCCTGCGCCCCATGAGGCCCGTTCGCGCTCGCCTTGCTCGCCGTCGCCACTGCCATCGCTTCGCCCCAGCCTTGAAAGCACGCGGAGAGAACGAGCAAGCGCCCCAGCGGTTCCTGCGCCGCACCGCCGCATGGCCCGCCTGCGCTACGGGCAGGCGAATTCAACCTGCTGGCGATTGACCGCGCCTAGCCGTTTCGCCTCCATAGCCGTGGTCGGTTCGCGGCCGGGGGGACAGATATGCTCGAAGTGATCAGCCGCTCGCTCGTGATCGGCATCGGCGCAACCGCGCTGCTCGACCTCTGGGCGCTGTTCCTCAATCGCGCTTTCGGCATACCGCTCGCGAACTGGGCTGCGGTCGGGCGCTGGTTCGCCTATCTGCCGCGCGGCCGCTTCGCGCATGACACCATCGCTGAGACGCCGCCGGTGCAAGGCGAGCTCGCCACCGGCTGGATCATGCACTACCTGATCGGCGTCCTCTTCGCCGCGATCGTGCTGCTGCTCTGGGGCCTGGACTGGGCGCGCAACCCGACGCTGCTGCCCGCCCTGATCGTTGGTGTCGTCACCGTCGGCTGCGGCTGGTTCATCCTGCAGCCCGGCATGGGCTTCGGCCTCGCCGCGAGCAAGCGGCCCAACGCCAATCAGGTCCGGCTGATCGGCTTGATCAACCACATCGTCTTCGGCTTCGGGCTCTGGCTCATAGCGTTCCTGACCCGCTGAACCCCAACGATCAAAATTTCATACGCAAGGACCTGACCGATGGCCGCGACCCTGTTCCACAACGCCCGCATCGTCGACGGCACCGCGCCCGAGCCCGCAGCGCCGGTCTCCGTCCTGGTCGAGGGCGGGCTGATTCGCGAGGTCGGCAAGACCGTTCGCTCCGACAAGGCCCGGGCGATCGACCTCAAGGGCCGCACGCTGATGCCCGGGCTGATCGATGCCCATGTCCACGTCATCGCGGGCCTTGCCGATCTCGGCCGCAACGCCGCCCTGCCCGATTCCCTCGTCACCGTGCGCTCGCTGGTGATCATGCGCGAGATGCTGCTGCGCGGCTTCACCACGGTGCGCGATGTCGGCGGCGCCGATTTCGGCCTGAAGCAGGCGACCGAGGAGAACGACTTCCCGACACCGCGCCTCGTCATCTCGGGCAAGGCGCTCAGCCAGACCGGCGGCCATGCCGATTTCCGCGGCCGCTACGAAGACAGGCTCGCGCCCGGCACGCGCCATCGCCTCGGCGCGCTCGGCCGCATCTGCGACGGCGAGGCCGAGGTTCGTCGCGCCGCCCGCGAGGAACTCAAGGGCGGCGCCGATTTCATCAAGATCATGGCCAATGGCGGCTGCGCCTCGCCGACCGACCCGATCCATTTCCTCGGCTTCTCGATCGGCGAGCTCGAAGCGGTGGTGGAAGAGGCCCGCATGGCCGGCACCTACGTCTCCGCCCATGTCTATACCGACGAGGCGATCCGCCGCTGCGTCGAGGCCGGCGTCCACTCGCTCGAGCATTGCAACCTGATCCAGGCGGAGACCGCAAAGCTCGCGGCCAAGAATGGCGCCGTCGCGGTGCCGACGCTCGTTACCTATGACAAGCTCGCCAGCGAAGGCGGCAAGCTCGGCTTCCCGCCCGATTCCGTCGCCAAGGTCGAATATGTTCGCGCCGCCGGCATGGAATCTCTTGCCATCATGAAGAAGGCCGGGCTCGCCATGGCCTATGGCAGCGACCTGCTCGGCGAGATGCATCGCCACCAGTCCGAGGAATTCGTGATCCGCGGCCGGGCCCTGCCGGCGCATGAGGTGATCGGCGCCGCCACCCATGTCGCAGCCAAGCTGCTGAAGCTCGAAGGCAAGATCGGCACGGTCGCACCCGGCGCCTTTGCCGACCTGATCGTTGTCGATGGCGATCCGCTGAAGGATCTGGCGCTGCTGACCCGCCAGGGCCGGCACATGCCTGTCATCATGAGGGCCGGCGCCTTCATCAAGCGCGGCCGGCTGGATTGACGCGTCGATGAAGCCATGGACGCAGCTCGACGCCGCGCAGATTCCTGGCGGCGGCACCCTCAAGCTCATGCGCCGCGGCGAGAACGAGTTCTCGATCACGCTCGGCCATAACGAGCTGATGAACTCGCGCCTCAAGGGCTCGGAGGAGGCGCTGGCGACGCTCGCCATCGAGAGGATCGGGCAGCGCCCAAAGCCGCGCCTCCTGATCGGCGGGCTCGGCATGGGCTTCACGCTCCGGGCTGCGCTCGCCGCGCTTCCGGCAGATGCCGAGATCGTCGTTGCCGAGCTGATCCCGGCGGTGGTCGCCTGGGCGCGCGGTCCGCTCGCCGCGCTCTTCGCCGGCTGCCTCGACGATCCCCGCGCCAGCGTGCAGGAAGCCGACGTCGCGGCGGTCATTCGCGAAGGGCGCGACCGCTACGACGCGATCCTGCTCGATGTCGACAACGGGCCGGATGGGCTGATGGTCGAGGCCAATGACCGCCTCTACGACCATGCCGGCCTGTCCTATGCGAAAGCCGCCTTACGGCCGGGTGGCGTGCTCGCCATCTGGTCGGCCGGACCGGACCGCAACTTCACCCAGCGCCTGCGCCAGGCCGGCTTTATGGTCGAGGAGAAGACGGTGCGCGCCCGCGCCGGAGCCGGCGGCGCCAAGCATGTGATCTGGTTGGCGAACGCAGCCGGCACCACTTCGACCGCGCGGCCTCCGCGGCCTCCGTCGAAGCGGCGCCGTTAAGGCTCGCCCAGCAAACGCGCCAGGCTGGGCGAGAGCCCGACATTCGGAACGGCCGCTGGCAAGGCGAGATCGCCCCGGCTCGGCTTTGGCGGCGGGTTGCGTGCCGCTTCGAGCACGGCGGCGAAGCCGGCTTCAGTCGAGCAGATCACCGGTACGCCGACATGAGGCTGGACTCGGATTGCGAGACCCGCAAGCCCGGCGCCGCCCAGGATCACCGCCTGCGCCCCATCGCGCATGGCCGTTCGCCGGCAGGCGTCCGTCAGCAGCGCGAGCGAGCCATCCGGATCGGCGGCGATGTCGCCGCCGGTCGGCGCCACCGTCTCGATGGCGGCGAGCCGGCCGTCCAGCCCGAGCGCAGCAGTGAACTCGGTCAGGATCGGCCCCCAGCGCTCACCGCCCGTCACGATCGAAAAGCGCCCGCCCTGCGAAGCCGCCTGGTGGCAGGCGGCCTCGGCCATGCCGATGACAGGCACGCCGGCGAGTTCCTTCAGAGCCATCAGTCCGGGATCGCCGAAGCAGGCGAGGTAGACCGCATCGCAATCGGCGCCGTGCTCGGCAAAGGCGTCGAGCGCCGCATGGCCGGCGATGGCGCCGGCGCTGCGGCTGGAAATATAGCGCGCCCCAAAGCGACCGGTGGCCGGCTTCAGCGTCACGCCGGCGGGCGTCAACGGCGCCAGCACGCGCAGGACCAGCTCGGTCATCTCGGAACTGGTGTTCGGATTGAGGACGAGGATGCGCAAGATGATCCCGAGACGAGTTGGCTGACGCTGGCGGCCTTCACCCAGCCGCGTTCGTCGAGCTTTGCCGTGCCCGGCGCTCCACGGCAAGAGAGAGCGACACGCATCCATGGCATGATCGCTACACGACGCCGGCTGTCCTTTAAGCCATCGGGCTCCCCCGCCCGGAACCATCGCGCTCCGATCGGGTTGCAGGCTCAACCGACCTCACATCGGGAGACTGGACGATGCCAGCCAAATCGAAGGCACAGCAGAAGGCAGCCGGAGCCGCGCTCGCCGCAAAACGTGGCGACATCCCCAAGAGCGAGCTCAAGGGCGCTTCGAAATCGATGGTCAAGTCGATGAGTGAGAAAGAGCTCGACGAGTTGGCCTCAACCAAGCGCAAGGGCAAGCCGGAACACGCGGCGAAGGATTAAGAAAGAACCGGCCTCGCCGGACGGTGCCGCCCGACTTGCCTGTCGCTCCGATTGTCAGGTTTCGCCACCGTCCCGGGACTGCATGCATAGCAGGCCCTGCTCGATCGCGGCGCGCGCCGCTTCAAACGCAGCCGTATCGCCGGGCAGCTCGCCCTGTTGCTGTTCGAGCAGCAGCAGCGCGGTCTCGTAGAGCTCGCGGACATCGCCCGCCCGCAGGACCCGCTTCTGGACCAGACTGCGCAACAGGGCCGCCATCGTGGCCGACAGGATGAGGTCGCTGGCAGCCGTTCTACCGCCTGCGGGGAGTGCCATCGGCCTACTCACGTGACGGGCGATGACGGCGGCTCGGGAATATCATGACCATCCGCCGCATAAGCGTTGATCTTGTTGCGCAGCGTCCGGATGGCGACACCGAGAATGGCTGCGGCGTGCGTCCGGTTGCCGCCGGTCTCCCGCAAGGTCGCCAGGATGAGATCGCGCTCGACCTCGGCGATCGGCAGACCGACGAGTTGGTCCAGAGCGGCTTGCTCAGGTTGTGGCTCGATCATGGCCAGTGGTCCTCTCCGTGCCCCCTAATGGCCCCGGTGGACAGCGACCAGAGAACCTCCTCAAGGTTAATGAAAGGTAAAGCGCCGGTCACGATGGCGGATCGCGCCGGCACCACGGAGGCCGAAGACCGGGATAGGCGAGGGCTGGCAAGCGGCGGTCCCACCACTCGTGCGCCAAACGATTCGCACAGTGGCGATCGATGGAGCCCCGATGGCGTCCCGGAAGGGATTCGAACCCCTGACCTACGGTTTAGGAAACCGTTGCTCTATCCTGCTGAGCTACCGGGACGCACGTTCTTGCGTTTAGCATAAAGCCGATGCGGGTGAAGCCTTCGTTTGCAGCGATCGTATCGTTCCTTGCCGGCATGGCAGCGTCGATCGCTGTGACACAGGCCGCGGATGACGTTTGCGCGACGCCAGACGCAACTGAAGCGGTCAGCCTCGCTGGTCTCGATCGGCATGGCGACGTGCTGCTCGCCGACGGTCGGAGCGTCAGGCTGGCCGGTCTCGCGCCACGGCAGAACGATGCCGAACGCGAGCGCTTCGCTGCGCAGCTGACGCGTTGGCAGGGTCACGCGTTCCGGTTGGCGCAGCTCGGCGGTGCGGATCGCTGGGGCCGTCTCCCCGCCCGCCTGCTCGCAGCAGAGGACGCCACCAATCCATTCGCCGGCCAGCCCGACCTGACCGCTGCCCTCCTCGCCGGAGGCGCCGCACTGCGCCTTGCCGAGCCGGGCCTTGCCGCTTGCAACGAACTCTGGCGGAAGGCCGAACCGCGGCAGATGGTGACGGGTAAGCCGGGCAGTCCTCCGCTAGCGGCAGCGCAGGGAGGTTTTGCCGCAGTGGCGTTCCCGGTCGTCGACGGTCATGATGCCGCCGCGATGAAAGCGCAGGCGGGCCGGATCGTTGTGGTCGAGGGGCGTATCGCTGCTGTCGGAGAGCGGGCGCAGCGAACCTATCTCAATTTCGAGCGGCGCCGCGGCACCGGCGGCAGCATCGTCCTGTCGCGCGCGCTGTGGCGTGAATTGCAGCGCAGCGGCTGGACCGCCGCGACGCTGACGGGTAAACGCGTGCGCGTACGCGGCGTGATCGAGGGGCGCGATGGCCTCCTGATCGAGGCCGAGACACGCAGCGCACTGGAATTGATCGACTAGGGGCAGATGCGGAGACTTCAGCGACATCGTCAGCCGTTCCGGGGGCGTCTCGCCGCCGCGGTGCTACCGGCCCTGTTGCTGGCGGCCTGTTTCGGTGACCAGAACTCCGTATTGGCGCCGCTCAACCAGCCCGGCGGCGAGCCGGCGCCGCGGGTTGCCAGCCTGCAGCGCGGCACCGATCGCGAGCATCAACGCCTGCTCGCGGCTTTCGGCGGCGAATATCGCGCACCGCAGGTCAAGGCTGTGCTCGAGGAGATCATCGCCCGCCTCGCCAAGGCCGGTGAAGGCCAGATCGGCACCTATGAGGTGACGATCCTGAATTCGCCGATCGTCAACGCCTTCGCCTTGCCGACGGGGCGGCTCTACGTCACGCGCGGCCTGCTCGCTCTGGCGAACGACTCGGCCGAGATCGCCTCGGTGATGGCGCACGAGATCGCCCATGTCACCGCGCGCCACGCCGTCGAGCGCGCCGAAATGGAGGCGGAATCGGCGCTGGTCAGCCGGGTCGTGGCACAGGTGCTCAACGACCCGACGACCGGGGCGGCGGTGCAGCAGAGTTCGAAGCTCTCGCTCGCCCGCTTCTCGCGACAGCAGGAGCTCACCGCCGACCAGATCAGCGTGCGCAACATCGCCCGCGCCGGCTACGATCCCTATGGTGCCGGCCGCTTCCTGGTCTCGCTCGGCCGCAACACCAGCTTCCGCGCCGGCCGGCAGAGCAGCGGCGACAAGAAGCTCGACATCCTCTCGAGCCATCCCTCGACACCAGAGCGCGTCGCCGCCGTCACCAACGGCGCCCGTCAGATCGGGGCCCCGGGCATCGGCGAGCGCGAGGCCTCGCGTTGGCTCGCTGCGATCGATGGCGTCGCCTTCGGCGACGACCCGGCCGACGGCGTGGTGCGTGGCCGCCGCTATCTCAACAGCGCGCTGCGCATCGCCTTCACAGCGCCTGATGGCTTCGAGCTCGAGGCGGCACGCGAGATGGTCGTCGGCGTCAGCAGTGACGGCACGCAGGCGCTGCGCTTCGACTCGGTCGCGCTGAAAGCCGGTCAGACGCTCGAATCCTATGTCGCATCGGGCTGGATCGACGGCGTCGCCACCGCCGAGGTCCAGTCGCTCACGGTCAGCGACCTGCCTGCGGCCGTGACCTCGGGCAAAGGCGCCGACTGGACCTTCCGCCTCGCCGCGATCCAGGCCGGGCCGCGCGTCTATCGCTTCATCCTGGCGGCCAAGGGACAGAACGATCCCGAACGCGCCATGCGTGCCCTGCTCGACAGCTTCCGCAGTCTGAGCGCCAGCGATGCGCAATCGGTCAGCCCGCTGCGGATCAGGCTGGTCACCGCCAGCGCCGGCGACACGCCCGTCAGCCTCGCCGAGCGCATGGCCTCGACCGACCGGCCGCTCGAGCAATTCCTGATCCTGAACGGGGTGGAGCGCAGTACGAAGCTGACGCCCGGACAGCGTTACAAGATCGTGAGCGAATAGCCCGCCTCGCCGGTCTGACCCGCCTTCGCGCCTTGTGCTAGCCTGCCGCCATCCGTCAGGACAGGGAGGCAGCCATGGCGCTCGATCGCCGCATCGTCGAACTCTACGACGAATACACCCACAAGCCGCTCGACCGGCGCAGCTTCATGAACCGGCTGGTCGCCATCGCCGGTTCCGCGGCGGCGGCCGAGGCCGCGCTCTCGCTCCTGGAGCCCAACTATGCCCAGGCCCAGCAGGTCACGGCGGACGACGCCCGCATCGAAGGCAAGCGCATCGACGAGACTATCGGTGGCGTGAAGCTCAAGGGCTATCTCGTCACACCGAAGACGCAGGCCAGGCGCGGGGGTGTCCTGGTCATTCATGAGAATCGCGGGCTCAACCCGCATATCGAGGACGTCACCCGGCGCGCGGCGCTGGCCGGTTTCAGCGCGCTCGGGGTCGATTTCCTCACCCCGCTCGGCGGTACGCCGGCCGATGCCGACGCGGCGCGTGCGCTGTTCCCGCAGCTCAAGCCGGAGGATGTCATCGCGCAAGGGCGCGCGGCACTGGCCTTCTTGAAGGCGCGGCCGGACGCCACCGGCAAGGTCGGCGCCGTCGGCTTCTGCTGGGGTGGCGGCGCGGTCAACGACCTCGCCGTCAGTGCGCCGGAGCTCAATGCCGGCGTCGTCTTCTACGGTCGCTCGCCCGACCTCGCCAAGGTGCCGCAGATCAAGGCGCGGTTGCTGATCCAGCACGCTGCGCGCGACACTCGCCTTGTCGAGGGACTACCCGCTTATGAGGCCGCGCTGAAAGCGGCCGGCGTCAATTACCAGGCGATCGTCTACCCTGACGTCGACCACGCCTTCCTCAACGACACCAGCGCCGAACGCTACAACGCCGCTGCGGCCAAGCTCGCCTGGGAGCGGACGGTGGCCTTCCTCGCGGCCGAGACAGGGGCCGCCTGAAACAAAAAAGCCCGGCGGAGCGATCCGCCGGGCTTTGTGTAGCTTGTTCTGGAAAAGGCGCCCTCAGGCAGCCTCCTCCTGAAGATCTTCGTCGCCCTCTTCGGCCTCGGCCGCCTCGGCGGCCTCACCCTTGCCGGCGCGGCGCGGCGACTTGGCGAGCTGGCCCTCGATCTTCTTCAGCGCTTCGGTCTCGGTGATCTCCTCGACCACCGCGATCTCGCGGGTCATCCGGTCGATCGCCGCCTCATAGAGCTGGCGCTCGGAATAGGACTGCTCGGGCTGCGCTTCGGAGCGATAGAGATCGCGTACCACCTCGGCGATGGCGACGAGATCACCCGAATTGATCTTGGCTTCGTATTCCTGGGCCCGGCGCGACCACATGGTGCGCTTGACCCGGGCGCGGCCGGTCAGCGTCGCCAGCGCCTTGCCGACGATCTCGGCATCAGCGAGCTTGCGCAGACCAACGCTCGCCGCCTTGGCGGTGGGCACGCGCAGGGTCATCTTGTCCTTGGCGAAGCTGACGACGAAAAGCTCGAGCTTGAAGCCAGCGACTTCCTGCTCCTCGATCGCCGTGATCTGACCGACGCCATGGGACGGGTAGACGACGAACTCGCCCGTCCTGAAGCCCTGGCGCACAACAGTCTTCTTCGCAGTGGACATGCCGTTTCGACTCCTGATTTCCCCGCGGGACGCGGAGACGCGACTTTTCGCCGCTGGTCGGAATGACCGGCGGCTCTCTGCCTGACACGACGGGAACGACCTTCTGGTCTTCTTTCCCCGACGCAACACGCTCCCTCAGTCGATCGTTTCTTGCGAACCACCAGACACGAAGACAGCGACACGCCGGACATTCTGACCGGTGTGCGTTGCTGCCGTCTCAGGGGGTGCCCCGTTTGTGTGACCTCGCAGGGGCAGGCGGAACGAACTCGACTGTGGCTTGTGGATACCACAAAAATCGCGCCGAATCAAAGGTAAACGGAATGCAAACCCCGCCGGACCGCGCGGCGGCCGGTTATGGTTGACCTAAATCCGGTTCTGACGAAGCGTAAGCTTCAGTCGCCCTCGCCGGGCTCCGGCGACAAAAGCTCAAGCTTGCCCGGCACGCCGTCGAACTCCTTGGCGTCCGCGGGCGAATCCTTCTTCTGCGTGATATTGGGCCAGCTCGCGGCAAACTTCGCATTGAGCTGCAGCCAGTTGTCGAGACCTGGCTCGGTGTCGGGCTTGATCGCCTCGGCCGGGCATTCCGGCTCGCAGACGCCGCAGTCGATGCACTCGTCCGGGTGGATGACGAGGAAGTTTTCGCCTTCATAGAAGCAGTCGACCGGACAAACCTCGACGCAGTCCATGTATTTGCACTTGATGCAGTTCTCGGTGACCACATAGGTCATGACGCTGTCCTTCCGATCGGCCGGCGCTTTTTAGAGCCGGTCGAGAGAATGTTTCAAGGCCCTGTCACGACCGGAAACGAGATCGAACTTCCGTCGAAACCAGCGTTTCGAGAAGATTTTTCGCGGGCGGGCCAGCGCTCGCCACATCTGTCACGCGCTCTATCCCGCAGGCTCGTCGGGCGCAAGCGGCGCATCGCCGCGCTCGGGGCCACCCAGGACCTCGTATAACGTCTGCGCCTGTTCATAGGAGCCCCGCCGGGCTGCGAACGCGATCGCACGCACCACCAGCGTCGCATGCGGCAAAGCGAGCGTCAGCACATCGCCGAGCTTGAGGCCGAGAGCCGGATTCTCGACGCGCTTGCCTGCGACCCGGACATGCCCGTCCTCCACCAGCCGCACGGCAGCCGGGCGAGTCCGCGCGAAGCGCGCGAACCAGAGCCATTTGTCGAGGCGTTGCCGATCGTCCCGCAAGCGGAAACCGCGCCTTTCTCGCTATCAGTTCTTGCGCCCGTCGTTGCCTTCGAGCTGTGCCTTGAGGGCCAGGAGCTTGGCGAAGGGCGAATCCGGATCGGGCTGGCGTTCGGCCGGGCGCGGCCGGGCCGGCTGCTGGAAGCGCTGCTCCTTGCCGCCGCGCTCGTCGCGACGCGGGCCGCCGCCGGGGCGACCGCCATCGCGCTTGAACTCCGGCCTCGGGCCACGGTCCGGGCGTCCGTCGCGGCCCTGCTGGGTATTGCGGCCAGCTGCCTCTTGCGTCGCAGGCTTGGCCTCGCCGCCGCCAGCCGGGCGCGGGCCGTTCCAGCCGCCTTCGCGCCAGCGATTGCGGTTCGGCCGCTGACCACCCGGCTTGCCCTCGCCGCCTTCCGCAGGAGCAGCCTCGGCGCCGGCACGTCGCTCGGGCCGCCGGCCGCGCTGGCCCTGCTCGGGACGCCGCCCACCCTGATGGCGATGCGGCCGCCAGATCTCGATCAGCTCCGGTTCCGCCGGCGGAGCCGTTTCGACTGCCACGGCAGGCTCGGCCGCCGCGGTGTCGATCTCGGCCTGAGGCGCGGCTTCCGTCGCGGGCTCGTCGCTCGGCAATGCCAGGGTCGACATCGCATCGGCCGGCACCGGTTCAACCGGGTTGACCGGCTCTTCATCGATTGCGGGCGCGGCAGCGAGTTCCGCGTCGGTCAGGACCGGAACATCAGCCGTTTCGCTTGCTGGCGTTACGACTTCAGCGCCTTCGCTCGCGACCTCGCCATCGGACGATGGCGCTTCGTTCAACGCGTCGACCTGCTCGGTCGCCAGGACCGTGCCAGCTGCGGGCGCCTCCACGTCCGGCGCAACGGCGACGACAGGCGCTGGCGCGACGGCGAGCGCCGCGGTGATCGCAGGTCCGGGCCGCTTCTGCGAGACATAGCCGAGCGAGCGCAGGATCGAGGCGAAGTCCTCGCCGGCGCAGCCGACGAGCGAGGTCATCGCCCCGGTGGCGACGAAGCCATCCTGGTCGGCGGCGCCCGCCGGCGGCTGGCCGAGCGTCAGGCCCGGACGATAGGCGATCGCGGGCCGGATCAGGTCCGCCAGCCGCTCCAGAATATCGACGCGCACGGCACGCTCGCCGCAGACGCGGTAGCCGGCAGCGCGGTAGAGCCCCTTGGGCACGTCCTTGTTGGCGGGAAACGAAGTCCGGCCGGACGAGGCGAGATGGGAGATGTCGTCGAGCCCGGCTGCCTCGGGATTGCCGTGCTTCAGCGCCCAGAGCTGGGCGGCAAGCGCGCGCGGCGCCGGCTTCAGCAGGGCCGGGACATAGAGGTGGAACGCGCCGAAGCGGATGCCGAGCTGGCGCAGCGCCGCCCGGCCTTCCTGGTCGAGCGTCTTCATCTCCTCGGCGACCTTGGCGCGCTCGAGCACGCCGAGCGCCTCGGCCGCCTGATAGGCGATGCCGCGGGCAATGCCGGCAGCGCTCTCGGCGTTCTCCAGGATCTGGAGCGGGCCGAGCAGCCTAGTGATGTGGTGCTTCAGCCAGGCCAAAAGCCTAGTCTCGATCTGCTCGCGGGCCTGTGCCGGCAGATGGTCGTCGACCATCAGGCGCAGGCGCGGCTCCAGCACCTTCTCGCCGGCGGTCAGGCGCGCCACCGGCTCGCCGATCCAGCGCACCAGCCCGTCATGCGAGAGCACGAAGGCGTCGTCGCCGGCCAGCACGACGCGCGAGGCGCGCGCCTCGAGCTCGCCGGCCAGCGCCTTCAGCGCCGCCGCGTTCAGCGCCTTCGCTTCCGGCCCACCCGCCTTGGGATCGGCCGTGAAGCGAAAGCCTTGCAGCAATCCGACATGCTGACCCTCGACCAGGACATCGCCGGTCGCGGTGACTTCGGCCTCCAACATTGCATTCTCCCGCAGGCGACGCATCAACACGCTCGTACGCCGATCGACGAATCGGCTGGCAAGCCGTTCGTGCAAAGCGTCCGACAGCCTGTCCTCTACAAGACGCGCCACCCCCTGCCAATGCTCAGGATCGGGCAACCAGTCCGGCCGGTTGGCAACATAGGTCCAGGTCCGGACCTGGGAGATGCGGGCCGAGAGCGTATCGATCTCGCCATCGACGCGGTCGAGGGCAGCCAATTGGCCGGCATACCAGTCCGGATCGAGCCGGCCATGACGCATCAGACGCAGATACAAAGTCGTCGCCAGCTCGGCATGCTGCATCGGCGCAATCTTACGGTAATCCGGCAGCCCGCAGACTTCCCAGAGCCGCGATACGGCCGGTTTGCCTTGCGCCAGTCGCGACACATCCTGATCGCGCGCCAGGATTTCCAGCGTCGTCATGTCCTCGGCGATCAGGGCGCGGGTCAGCCCTTGCTCCTGCGGCTGGATGTTGAGGCTATCGATCAGCCCGGGAATCGAACGCTGATCGAGATCAGAATTGCGCCATTGCACCTGCCGAACCGATTCGAAGCGATGGTCCTCGATCGCCTCGACCAGCTCCTGCTCGAAGGGCGGCGAGCGCCCGGTCGTGCCGAAGGTGCCGTCGCGCAGATGCCGGCCGGCGCGGCCGGCGATCTGGCCGAACTCGGCCGGGTTGAGCTTGCGATAGTGATGGCCGTCGAACTTGCTGTCACCGGCGAAGGCGATGTGGTCGACGTCGAGGTTGAGCCCCATGCCGATCGCATCGGTGGCGACGAGATAGTCGACATCGCCCGACTGGTAGATCTCGACCTGGGCATTGCGCGTGCGCGGGCTGAGCGCACCGAGCACCACCGCCGCCCCGCCCTTCTGCCGGCGGATCAGCTCGGCGATGGCGTAGACCTCCTCGGCCGAGAAGGCGACGATCGCCGAGCGCCGCGGCAGGCGGGTGATCTTGCGGTCGCCGGCGAAGGAGAGCTTCGACAGGCGCGGGCGAGAAACGACGTTGACGCCGGGGATGAGCTGCTCGATCAGCGGCCTCATCGTGCCAGCGCCGATCAGCATCGTCTCCTCGCGGCCGCGATGATTGAGGAGGCGATCGGCGAAGACATGGCCGCGATCGAGATCGGCGGCGAGCTGGATCTCGTCGATGGCGACGAAATCAACGGCGAGATCGCGCGGCATCGCCTCGACCGTGCAGACCCAAAACCTCGGCCGCTCCGGCTTGATCTTCTCCTCGCCGGTGATCAGCGCGACCGCCTGCGGCCCGACCTTGTCGACCACGCGCTGATAGACCTCGCGCGCCAGCAGGCGCAGCGGCAGGCCGATCATCCCCGTCGGATGTGCGACCATGCGCTCGATGGCGAGATGGGTCTTGCCGGTATTGGTCGGGCCGAGCACCGCCGTGACACCGCGGGCGCGGATCGAAGGCGGAAGGGAACGGGGCTGGATCAAGACGCTGGAGCTTTCCTGCAGTCCGGGCGGGGCAAGCCCTACTGGTTCAGGCCGCCCAAAGGCAACCCGATCCGTGAACAGAACGAGTCCGGAACGAAGCGGGGGCGAATCGCTGACTCCCACAGAATCAGGTTTCGTTCACGGCGAGATATTGCGGCAAGCGATTCAAAAACCACAAGATTTTGAATCGTCTTCATTGTCCATCCTTCGCCGACTTGCGCGCGCGAGGGCCGCTTTCGCCTATGTAGGCCGTCATGGCGACAGAACGAGGGGCAAGGCGACGATTGCTGCAGGCGGACTTCGGTCAGTCGCCGAAGACCTCGGCCAGGACCTGCGCCGCTTCGCCCGGCGCCTCGACATGGACGAAATGGCCGGCGCTCTCGCAGAAGCTGACTTCCACATCGTCGAAATAATGCGACAGGAAGGCGGACCATTCGGACTTCAGGATCGGGTCGTGCCGGCCCCAATGCACCCGGGTGCGCTGATGGATCGGCACGGATGGCGCCGGATGGCCGTCGATCGCGGCGATCCGCGCGGCGTTCTGGCTGCGATACCAGTCGAAGCCGCCGCGCAGATTGCCGGGCTTCATGAAATTCTCGACCCATAGGTCGAAGACCGGCGCGAAGGCCTCCTTGCGGTGGCACCAATGCGTCAGGAAATGCCCGAGATAGAGGGCGCAGGCTTCGCGGCTCGATCCGATCAGCTGCTCGGCCAGCGGCAATTGCTGGAAGGACTGGTACCAGATCTCGTTGACATGGCCGTCCCGGACCCAGGCCGAACCGACGCTCGGCGTCGGGCAGTTGAAGAACAGGAGCTTCTCGACCCGCTGCGGATGGCGCCGGGCCAGCCCCTGCGCGACATAGGCGCCGACATCGTGTCCGACGACGCCGACCGGGCCGAGACCGAGCGCCTCCAGCAGCGCCGCCATGTCGTCGGCATGGCTGTTGGCGCCGACATCGCTGCGTGGCGCCGAGGATTTACCGCTGTCGCCGAAGCCGCGCAGATCAGGCGCGATCAATCGGAACTCGCCATGCAGCCGGTTCATCAGCGGCAGCCAGCTCATCCAGAATTCCGGCCAGCCATGAAGCAGCAGCACCGCCGGCCCGTCGCCGACCTCGGCGACATGCAGGACGGTGTCACGCACGACGACCTGGCGATGCCTGAGGCCGGGAGGCAAGGCAAAATCGCTGGACATGACGGCTCCGGAGGCGAATCGCCGGGAAGGCTACCCCGTCGCCCGGAGATCCCGCAATTCGTCGAACGGCAAAGCCTCCATGCGGTGCTGGTCGGATCGTGGCTGAAACGCAGGCGGGGATAGAGAACGATCTTATCCCCGGCGGTTCCGGCGGCCTCAGAATGGCGCACTTCAAACCAGGGAGCACGCCATGCCGGATCTGCCGCATCGTTCAGCCAGTGACAGTGCGCGTTGGCGCGAAATCGTGCTTCTGCGTCGTAGGCTCGTCTCGCTGAAGGCGCAGACACGGCTGCTTCGGCACGAACTCGCCCGCAAATACAATCCCGACCAGCCGCGCGTGCCGGCCGGCAGTGCAGGTGGTGGGCAATGGACCAGCGGCGGAGGCGGCGGCGATCCGACGCTGACGGGCACCGACTGGCTGGGCGATCTCGGCAATGCCCTGTCGACAGCACTGAGCTTCAGCGACGTCGTCGCCGATACCAGCGGCGAGGAGAGCTGGGCCTTCTATCAGGACGCCACCCGCCCTGACGGCTCGTTGGCCGAACGCGCCGTAGTCAATCGCGACGGCTCGACCATCCAGTCCGAATTCGCCGAGCCTGACAAGCCGAGCGACTGGGACGAGCGCCACACCGTCACTGTGCCCGAAGGCGGCAAGACCACCTTCGAGACCGCGGGCAGCACCCAGACGATCCGGGCCGGAGGCCCGGATGGCGAAGTCGTCTCGCGCTCGACCTGGACCGAGCGCGGGCCGGAGCGGGATGCGACGGTGCAGCAGGCGTTTGCTCCGGCGATCGTGCTCGCTCCGGCCGCCGCGGAGATCACAATCACGACCGCGCTGACACTCTTCACTTGGCTGTCGGCGCGAAACAAGATCGATGGGCTACAGGCCGTCGCCGGCTTTAGCGCGCGGGAATTCCAGGAGGGTGCAAGCAGTTCACCAAGGCTGGATTTCGTCGCCAACTTGACCGAGCAAGAAGCCGACCGAGCTTGCAACCGCCGGAATACGGTCCAAGAGCTATTGGACGAAGCAGCTCGCGACGCCGGAAGCCCAAGCAACTACCCGAATCCTGGAGCTTACGGATCCGCCGTCCATACCCGTGTCAAACGAGGAGTCGACAAGGAAAACGACCCTGATTTTCGAGCCGAGATTTCTGCGTTTAGAGAGGAGGTGGCTGGTGATGGCGCGAGACGCTACGGTCTCAAAGACACACTGCGGGCCGACGTCGTCGAAAGGGCCAGCGAGACGACTGCTTGTGGCTACGATCTTAAGACCGGCAACGCTATACTTGGGCCAAAGCGCGCCGCTGAATTAGTCGCTTTGATGAAACGCCTCTATCCGAGCGCCCAACGATTCATCATCATGCAAATGAAGCCACGCAAATGACGACAGCCCGGCAGATTCGCCAACTCTTTGCGCCGTTGCTCGCCGAAAACTCAGACATCGTCTTTCATAAGAACTATATCTACCTCAAGCCGGTGAGACACATGCACCGGTGCATCGGCATCGGTCGATCAGGCGGCCGCGACGCTTTCATCGTCACAGCCGCAGTCAATTTTACATTCAATTTGTCGGGCGTGATCTGGGAATGGCCACTCGGCATTCGAGGTCATGGCTGGTGCTGGAGCGATCCGGATATGCCAGATTTGTTCAAGCGGTTGGTTGGGCAGGCTCTTTCGCAGCTGCATGCCATCGTCACGCTGGAGGATTTTGCCGCGTTTGCTTCGCGCGACAGAACTTTCATCACGAGCCCGCTTTACGCGCACAAGGATTGCCAACTCCGCGTCGACATCGCCCTAGGCAATCTCAGCAAGGCGCTTGCCGATTGTCGCGAGCTCGATCGGCTACGCGGCCCGCCACCCCACACGGAATATTTCGCGCGGCTCTGGAGCAGGGTCGTAGACCCTGTTCTGCCTCTGCTTGAACGGGGGGATGTCGCCGGCCTGACTGGCCTACTGCGCGAATGGCAAGCGACCTATATCAAGGCTGAAGGTCTGGAGCCTTCTTTCGAACCCACGCCCTTCCCGCTCGAACTCGCAGCCTGACCTCAATTCCGCGTCGTCGTCGCTGTCACGCCGGGATCGACCTTGAAGCTCGAGGCCTCGATCACCGCGGTGCCGATCATCGTCTTCACCGAGATGCGCACCGGCAGCATCATGTTCGTCCCGGCGACGGGGGCGAGCCAGGTCGAGATTTCCTTGTTCTCGGCCATGAACTTGGTCGAGGGGCGCAAGCTTCGATGGCCGGCGATCGGGACATAGCGCGCCTGGCAGACCGAGACCGGGCCGCTATAGCCGTCGATCTTGACCTCGCGGGTGCCGGAATAGCTCAGCTTGATGTCGTAACGCGCCGCGCCGTCGAAGATCGCCAGCGTGCGGTTGCAGGCGGCCGCGCCGCTGCCGCGGCCCGAGACCTCGACCGGCATCAGGAAGGCGCTGAGCGGGTCCATGATGTTGCGCTGGTGCTCGTCCTTGAGCGGGACGCGGTCGGGCTTGGCGTCGATCGGCGGCTCGATCGCCAGCGCCTGCACGGCGTTGCGGTCGAGCGCCATGCGCACGGTGCGGCTTTCGCTGGAATTGGCCGAGGAGACGGCGAAGGTCGCCGGCGACAGCCTGCCGCCGTTGAGGTTGCCGGTGGCGGCGCCCGAACCGCGCCCGCCGGTGAAGCTGCCGACGAGCCCGGTCAGCTTGGCGTTGGCGTCGAGCTTGTAGCTGGCGCCGTCGACACCACCGGACAGATTGGCCTTGCCAAGCGACAGGCCGAGCAGCGTGACGTCATAGGTCGCGTCCAGCGACGCCGCATGCGTAGCCGGCGCCGACAATGCGAGCATCAGCGCTGCGAGGCGCGCACTGCTGGCGGACGACGGAGAGAGCTTCATCGGGAGGCTCCGGGCGCGAGTGATGCTCGTCGCATGCACTGGGATTCGGTCCGAATCGTGACTGGCTTTGCACCAGCTTGGCGGGATAATGGTTACCGAGATGTTTCCGGCAGCAATCTGCGCTGTCGCCTTGACGGGCCGCCAGCCGGCGGCTATAGACCCGCCACTTCAATTTGACTTCCGGTGCTTGCCTGCCGGCACGTCGCGTGTCGGCAATTTGCGTTGAGCATTCGGAGATTTTGGGAACACGATCATGGCCCGCCGTTGCGAACTGACCGGGAAAGCCACCCAGACCGGCCACCTCGTCAGCCACTCGAACCGCAAGACCAAGACGGTCTTCCGGCCGAACCTGGTCAACGTCACGCTGCAGTCCGATGCGCTCGGCCGCTCGGTCCGCCTGCGCGTCTCGGCCAACGCCCTGCGCACCGTCGATCATCGCGGCGGCCTCGACGCCTTCCTGGTCAAGGCTCCGGCCGGAGAGCTCTCGCCGGGCGCGCTGACGCTGAAGCGCGACATCGAGAAGAAGCTCGCCGCCAACTGAGCGGACTTTCCCCTCGGGACTGAACGAAGCGGCCGCAAGGCCGCTTTTTTCGTTTGGGCTCTTGTCAGCGGAGCATGCGCAACCTGCCCCCTCTCCCCTGCGGGAGGGGGCCGGGGTGAGGGGTCGCGCGACGCCTATCGCTGGCTCATTGCTCCTTCGTTCTCAGAGCCTTCCAGACCTGAACGACCCCTCATCCGGCCCTTCTGGCCACCTGCTCCCGCAAGGGGAGAAGGGAAGGGTCGAGCATGACGCGTACTGTTATTGCGCCAGCTCGAATTCCAGCAGCACCGTGCGCTGCAGGAAGGTCGAGAAATTATCGTCAGAGATCAGGGTGATGACCGTCCGCCCGTTCTCCTGATGGACCGCCATCCCCTCCATGTTGTCGATCTCCTGGCCGAGATCGGCCTCGATCAGGAGCGGTCCGTCCAGCTTCGCGCCCAACCGGATCGTGCCGCCGGCGATGCGGCGGATGCGCAGGCCGACGCCGCGCAGCGGCTTGTACCAACGCTCCAGCAGCAACATGTCGCCGCCCGGCAGGAAGGCGAGGTCGGTGATGTCGTAGCCGTCGCGGCGGGCTACCTGCAGCGTGCCCGGCTGGCGCCCGCCGATGATGAAGCCCGTGGTCGGCTCGTCCTCGCGGCCGGAGCGCTCCGAGATCGCGATCAGCGCCCCGGCGAGCGGGTGGCCCGCCGGCAGCACGCCGAGCGCCTCCACTCCGCGATTGCTCGGCAGGCGCTTCAGCGCCGGCGTCGTCGGCACGAGTTGCGCTCGCGCCTCGACGCCATAGCGGGCGAAATCGAAGCGCAGGATGTCATGGGCGCGCTCGACGCCGATGAAGGCGATGCCGCCCTGCATGGCGAGCGATTCGGTGTCGTAATAGCGCGAGCGGTGCAGTGGCTTGCCGGACGCCCCAAGAATCGGCGCGAGCTCGGCCTCTTCCAGCCCGCTAAGCTTGCCAGCACTGCGTGCGAGCCTGGCTGTCAGCCAGAAGCCGTTGTCGGTGATGGCGACGATCCGCGCCCCATCGGGCGAACGCCACAGCCCCGAGAAGCCGCCGAAGCGGGGATGACTGCCCGAGAGCTGGAGTCCGCCGCGGAAGACCAGCTGGCCGAAGCGGGTCTTCGCGGCATTGCCGGGCTCGAAGCTCGTGATCCGCCGCGCCGAGACGCTGACCGGAACGCGCGCCGGCTCGAGGCTCTGCGCTCGCGCAGGCAGACTGAGCGCTGTTGCGCCAAGTCCGGCAACGAGCCCGCGGCGCGTAAAAGACGTCGATGTCATGCGCAAGCGGCGAAGGACAAGCGCGGGAGCCCTCCCCCCTTGTGGGGGAGGGTTGGGAGGGGGGTGACCGGGTGAGCGTTGAATAATCGCCGGCGATCAACCTCACGGCTGACTACCCCCCTCTCTAACTCTCCCCCACAAGGGGGGAGAGGACGGGTCGCGGTTCCATCGCTCACAAGGCTCATTGCAGGCGGCGCGAGCCCCGCGAGCTGGTCCCGGCGGCGTCCTCCTCAAACAGCTCCGCCAGCTTCTCGGTCATCACGCCGCCGAGCTCCTCGGCATCGACGATGGTGACGGCGCGGCGATAATAGCGCGTGACGTCGTGGCCGATGCCGATCGCGATCAGCTCGACCGGCGAGCGCGTCTCAATCTCGGCGATGATGTGGCGCAGATGGCGTTCGAGATAGCTGCCGGCATTGACCGAGAGCGTCGAATCGTCGACCGGCGCGCCGTCCGAGATCACCATCAGGATCTTGCGCTGCTCCGGCCGGCCGAGCAGGCGCTTATGCGCCCAGTCCAGCGCCTCGCCGTCGATGTTCTCCTTGAGCAGCCCCTCGCGCATCATCAACCCTAGATTCTTGCGCGCCCGGCGCCAGGGCGCGTCGGCGGCCTTGTAGATGATGTGCCTGAGATCGTTGAGGCGGCCGGGATTGGCCGGCTTGCCCGATTGCAGCCAGCTCTCGCGCGACAGCCCGCCCTTCCAGGCGCGCGTAGTGAAGCCGAGCAGCTCGACCTTGACGCCGCAGCGCTCCAGCGTCCGCGCCAGGATGTCGGCGCAGGTCGCCGCGACCGTGATCGGCCGGCCGCGCATCGAGCCGGAATTGTCGATCAGCAGCGTCACCACCGTGTCGCGGAAATTCGTATCCGATTCCTGCCGGAAGGAAAGCGGCTGGAACGGGTCGATGATGATGCGCGGCAGCCGCGAGGGATCGAGCGCGCCCTCCTCCAGGTCGAACTGCCAGGAGCGGTTCTGCTGCGCCATCAGACGTCGCTGCAGGCGGTTCGCCAGCCGGGCGACGACGCCCTGCAGATGCGCCAGCTGCTTGTCGAGATAGGCGCGCAGCCGCGTCAGCTCCTCGGCGTCGCAGAGTTCCTCGGCGGTGACGATCTCGTCGAACTTCTGGGTATAGGCCTTGTAGTCGGTCTGCGGCCGGTCGTTGGCGCGGCTGTCGCGCGGGCGCGGCGCCTCGCCGGCTTCTTCGGCCTCGGAGTTCTCGTCTTCCTCGTCCCAGTCGCCGGCTGGCGCGTCGGCAGCCTCGGAGGCGCCCTCCTGCAGCTCCTCGGCCGCGTCCTCGCTGGTCTCGGTCTCGGAGCGCTCGCCCTGGCTCTGCTGCTCGGCCTCGCCCTCTTCCTGCTGCTGCTCCTCGGAGGACTCGTCCTGATTGTCCTCATCCTCGTCGGATTCGTCGCCCTGGCTCGATTGCTCGGCCATGTCGAGCGAGGCCAGCATGTCGCGCACGGTGCGGGCGAAACCGCGCTGGTCCTCGATCGACTTCGACAGCCGGTCGAGATCGCCGCCGGCCTTGGCCTCGATCTGCTCGCGCCAGAGCTCGACCAGCTTCTCGGCCGCCTTGGGCGGCTTCAGGCCGGTCAGCCGCTCGCGCACCATCAGGGCGAGCGCATCCTCAAGCGGCGCATCGGCCCGGTCGGTGATCTCCTCGTAGCGGCCGCCGCGATGATAGCGGTCTTCCAGCATCGCCGAGATATTGCTGGAAACACCGCTCATCCGGCGTGAGCCGACGCTCTCGACCCTGGCCTGCTCGACCGCGTCGAAGACGGCGCGGGCCGCATCGCCCTCGGGCGCGGCACGGCGATGGATCGCGGAATCGTGGCAGGCAAGGCGCAGCGCCATCGAATCGGCATGGCCGCGCAGGATCGCGACATCCTGGATCGTGAGCTTGCGCGGTGGCTCCGGCAGGCGGGCGCGCTCGCCGACCAGAGAGGGTTTGTCGGCGGCGAAGACAATCTCCATCTCCGGCTTGCGCGCGATCGCCTTCATCGCGCCGGAAACCGCGCGCTTCAGCGGCTCGGCCGGCGCTTCCTTCGGGGTCCCGGGCTTGCGGTTGGAGATGCTCACGACTGATCCTCGACGCGCTGCATGGTCAAAGCACCTTCCTGAAACGGAACCACGTCATGCCCGCTTCAGGACAGTCTTCGATCTGCCCATACGCAAAATAACCGTGCATCTTATAGAAGGCCGGCGCCTGGAACGAAAACGTATCGACGAGGACGCCCCTGGCCCCACGGCTTCTCGCCTCCGTTTCCGCCCGCTTCAGCAACGCCGTGCCGAGTCCACTTCGGCGGAACCGCTCATCCACCCAGAGCAGGCTGATGTGCATCCACTCGCCGATCGCCTCCGCCATCAGCCCGCCGCGCACGCTTCCATCAACATTCGCGGTGGCGGCAAATGCCTTGGGTGAGCGGCCGTGCATATGCTCCCGATTGAAGCCCTCGAGGCCTGCTGCAATGATTTTTTTTGCGGCGCCATAGGTGGTCTCGATCTGGACGAAAACAGCGTCGGACATGGCGCGCTGCTCGGCCGGCGCCTGCTCGATCTGCCTCAGCTCGCGATCGGGGATGCTCATAGCGCCTTCATGAAGTGATGGAAGGTCTGGCCGGCCACCGGATAGTCGTCCATGCGGCCGCATTCGCGATAGCCCATGCGGGGATAGAAGTCCGGCGCCTGGATGCTCATCGTGCCGAGATAGACGCCGCGCGCGCCGAAATCGCGTGCCGCCTGCTCGGCCATCGCCAGCAGTGCCTCGCCATGGCCGGCGCCGCGATGACCTTCGTCGATCCAGAACAGATCGACATAGAGCCACTGCCATTTGAGCTCGCCGACGAGGCCGCCGACCATGGTGCCGCTTTCGTCGCGCAAGCTGAGCGCGAGCGGCTGCGTGTTGCGCGGCCCGACCCTGGACTCGTTATGCGCGGCAAGACCGCGCAAGACGACCTCGCGCGTCGCGGCAAAATCCGCCTCGCGCTGGATCGTGGCTCGCTTGCTCTCGGCGGCGATGCTCACTGGCGTGCTCCTTCAGCGCGACCGCCCGTCATACATCGTCGAATTGAGCTCGGTCGGCTCGACTCCGGCGAGGCAGCGCGCGTTGATCGCGACCATCGGCGTGCCGTCCGGCAGGCCGGCGCGCGCGAAGGATTCGATGCCGCAGCTCTCGCAGAACAGGTGCTGGATTGTCTGCTTGTTGAAGCGATACTCGGACAGCGCATCCTCGCCCTTGGTCAACGTGAAGTTCGTCGCCGGAGAGAAGGCCAGCACCGAGCCGCGGCGCTGGCAGTAGGAGCAGTTGCAGGTGATCGTCTTGGCGAGGTCGACCTCGACCTCGTAGGCGACCCGTCCGCAGTGACAGCTTCCTTCGTACCGGGCCATGCTCGGCCTCCTGCTAATTGAGCAAGTTCTGATCGCAAAAGTGGTTTCCACTTTTGCGGAACGTGCTTCAGCTCAGAACGACGTTGACCGCGCTCTCCGGCAGCTCCTTGCCGAAGGAGCGCTGGAAGAACTCCGCCACCAGCGCACGCTCCATCTCGTCGCACTTGTTGAGGAAGGTGACGCGGAAGGCGAAACCGATATCGCCGAAGATCGCCGCGTTCTCCGCCCAGGTGATGACCGTACGCGGGCTCATCACGGTCGAGAGGTCGCCGTTCATGAAGGCGTTGCGGGTCAGGTCGGCGACACGGACCATCTTGTTGACGATGTCCTTGCCCTCCGGCGAAGCCTGATAGTGCTTCGACTTGGCGAGCACGATCGCGACCTCGTTGTCGTGAGGCAGGTAGTTCAGCGTGGTGACGATCGACCAGCGGTCCATCTGGCCCTGGTTGATCTGCTGGGTGCCGTGATAGAGGCCCGAGGTGTCGCCGAGGCCGACCGTGTTGGCGGTGGCGAACAGGCGGAAGGCGGGGTGAGGACGGATGACGCGCTTCTGGTCGAGCAGCGTCAGCTTGCCGGACTGCTCGAGCACGCGCTGGATCACGAACATCACGTCGGGGCGGCCGGCATCGTATTCGTCGAAGACGAGTGCGATGTTGTTCTGCAGCGCCCAGGGCAGGATGCCGTCCTGGAACTCGGTGATCTGCTTGCCTTCCTTCAGCACGATCGCGTCCTTGCCGACGAGGTCGAGGCGCGAGACATGGCTGTCGAGGTTGACGCGGACGCAGGGCCAGTTGAGGCGAGCCGCGACCTGCTCGATATGGGTCGACTTGCCGGTGCCGTGATAGCCCGAGATCATCACGCGGCGGTTATGGGCGAAGCCGGCGAGGATCGCGATCGTGGTGTCGCGGTCGAACCGGTAATCCGCGTCGAAGTCGGGGACATGCGCCTCGGGCTTGGAATAGGCCGGCACCTCCAGATCGCTGTCGATCCCGAAGACCTGACGCACGGACAACTTCATGTCCGGCATTCCGGGGGCGGAGGCAGTCGTCGTTGTCATCGTTCTTCTCCGGGCGCAGGACAGGGGCCGGCAGAAGATCCGGTGTCCTGGAGCCGACCGAAAGGGAGGCGTGTGGAACTTCCTTAGATCGAAAGCGGCGGAGCGGCAATTCGCAAGAGGCATGCCGTCCCTTCGCCGGCATGCATACGCGCACGGCTCAGGCGCGGTTCGCGAGCAGCCGTGTAACTGCCGCGACACTCCCTGCCGCCCCATCGAGATCGACCCGCGCCGCCGGCGGAGCGCCTCGCGCCAGCGCCGTTTCGATCGCAGCGGCCAGAGCCTGCTGCCCCTCAGCGAGGTTCACAACGCGCGCCAGCCCGGCCTGTGCGAGCGCGGCGGCACGCAGCGCCTGCTCGGTTTCATTGCCGGCGTCGAACGGAACGAGCAAGGCCGGCCGCCCGGCCTGCACCAGATCGAGCGCCGTGTTGTAGCCGGCCTGGCTGATGGAGAGGGCGCAGCTGGCGAGCAGCGCCGGGAAATCCGGCCGCGCCCGCTCGACCTGGGCATTGGCCGGAGCCGATTGTCGCAGCCTGGCAAAATCGGTCTCGGCAACGCCACGACCGATGAGGAGATGGAAGGAATGCTGCGGCAGGAGTTGCGCGGCCGCGAGAACGGTCTCGAACAGTGGCAGCGCCGCCGCCGAGCTACCACCGGAGACGAGGATCGCACCCGACGGACCTGAGACCGCCACCGGCAAGGCGGGCCTCTCCGCCAGATAGCCCGTATAGACCAGCTTGCCCGCAATCTCCGGCGTCACCGGCCAGGAGGCTTTGAGCGGCAGGACAAGCGGGTCGCCATGCACCAGGACGGCATCGAACAGCGTAGAGATCCGCTCGGCCGCCTCGGCGAGCCGCTCCGGCCGCTGCGGCGCGACCAGCACATCGCGGATCGACGACAGGACGAGCGCGCGCGGATTTGCCATCCGCGCCGCCTCGATCAGCGCCAGGAACTCGCCCGCAAGCTGGCGCCGGCCGAAGGGAAAATGCTCGGTGACGACGATATCGGGCGACAACTCCTGCGCCAAGGTCGCGAGTTGCTCACGGCGCGCGGCAAGCCGCTCCGGCGTCGCAGTGTGGCCGTTCTCGTCGAGCAGGTTGCGGAAATCCGTTCCTTCGGTGCGCACCGACGGCAACTGCGCGAAGCGATAGCCCGCCGCAGCCTTGCCGTCGGGCATGCCGCCGCTGGCGAGCGTGACCTCATATCCCGTCCCGGCCAGAGCCCGCGCCAGCTGCCGCGCCCGCACCAGATGGCCGATGCCGAGCAGATGCGTGACCGCGATCAGGATGCGCGCGCTCATGGCGCGCCGCCGCTCTTGCCCGCGACCGCCGCCAGCAGCGCCCGGTGGATCCGTTCCAAGCCGGCCTGCGCCGAGAACTCCGCTCCGAGCCGTGCGAAGGCGGCCGCGCCCAGCTTGGCGCGCCACTGCGGATCGCGGGAGAGCCCGTCCAGCGCCTTGGCCAAAGCCGTGACATCGCCCGGCCGCAACAGCAGCCCCTCGCGCCCATGCCGAACGAATTCCGGGATGCCAGCGAAATCGGTCGTGACGATCGGCAGAGCCTGGCTCGCCGCCTCCATCACCACATTCGGCAAGCCGTCGCGGTCACCGTTCTCCGCCTGTTTCGACGGCAGCACGAAGAGATCGGCCTCACGCAACGCCGCGATCACCGCATCCTGAGCCTGCGGCCCGCGCCAGTCGATCCGCGCGGCGAGGCCGAGCGTTTCGGCCTGCGCCTTCAACGCTGCGAGCATCTCGCCACCGCCGATATGGACGAGCCGCCAGTTCAGATCCGCCGGCAGGATCGCGAGCGCCGCGAGCAGGTCGTCGAAGCCCTTCTTCGCCACCGCCCGCCCGATCGTGACGAAGCACAGCGGATTGGCCCGATCGGAACCATCACGCTCCGTTCGTACTTCGGGCGGCGGCGGAAAACGCGCCAGATCGAGCCCGTGATAGAGCAGCGCGATCTTGTCCGGCCTGTCCGCGAGACGCGTGAGCTCGGCATGGCCGTCGCGGGTGCAAGTCACGGCCCAGCGCGCGTCGGCGATCTTCTCGCGCTTCTCCCAGTCGGGCGTCGTCCAGATGTCCTTGGCATGTGCGGAAAACGACCAGGAGAGGCCCCGGCTCAGCGCCGCATAGCGGATCACCGAGGCCGGCGTGTGCAGGTAATGGACATGGAGATGGCGGGTACTGGCCGGCAGTTCGCGAGCCATCACACAGGCCTGGCCGAAGCGGCGCAAGCGGTTGCGCGTGCGGTCGCGGGCGAGGTCCCGCAGGAAGACACCGAGCAGCCTGACGATACTCGGCCGTGCGAAGGCGCGCGCCATGCCACGCAGGACGCGCGGCCAGTCGTCGTGCAGATATTCCGGCAGATAATGCAGCGGCGCCGTGATCTCGCGATGCATCAGGTGCCGCGCGCCATCGGTGGGATGACGCAGCGACCAGATCGCGAAGGACAGGCCGAGCCGCTGCAGGCCGAGCAGCTCCTGGGCGATGAAGGTCTCCGACAGGCGCGGATAGCCCTTCATCGCGATCGCGACCGCCGGCCCGGCGGGCTCCTCGCTGCTCATCTGCGGCCGATCAACATGAAACGGGTGTAGTTCCTGGTGGGCAGCGCGCCGGCGAACCACAGTTCCGAAAGCCCGGCCTGCGCCTTGAACGCGTCGAGCGAAGGCACGCAGCTGCGATGATCCGGCTCGCGGACATAATCGTTGGATTGCAGGAGCAGCGGCAGCCCGGCGGGAAGGCCGGCAATCCAGCCCGGTACGTCGTCGAGATGCTCGCAGCTGGTGTTGATCACCAGCCCAGGGCGGCCGCCCTCCACCCGCTCGAAATCGAGCCCCATCATGTCTGCCGTCACCGCCCGGAAACGGCCGGAAGCGACATGGCGGTGATTGAGCGTCTCGGCCACGGGCGCGCAGTCCGGATCGATGTCGAGGCTCTCCACACGCGAGATCGCGAGGCGCTGATCCGCCAACAGCATGGCGCCAAGCACGCCATGCCAGGCCCCGAGCACCCAGACCGGCCCGTCCGGCTTCGGCAGAACTTTGGCAAGCGTCTCGACCAGCCAGCGCTTCGAAGCGATCTGCTTCGGATTGAAGGCGATCGAGATGTCGGCGCGCACGCCCTTGCCGACCAGCCGGGCGAGGTCGGCGACGATCGCATCGCCGGTCAGCGCCGCGACGCCGCGCAGGATGTCGTGCAGCGCCTCGCGGGAAATCTCGTCGGTCATCGAAGCTCTGGGCTGTCAGGCAGATTGTGAGGCGGCCGGACCATAGGCAGGAGCCCTGGCAATTGCCAGCGCCGGCTCGCGGCGCCCGGCTAGCTGGAGCTGCTCCCATCTGTAGTTGTCGGGGCCTTCTCTTTCGCCACTGGGGGCGCGCCTTCAGCCTTTTGCGGCGTGGCCTTGCTGTCAGATTCCCCGTCCGGCTTGGGCTCGCCGGCCGGCGTGCTGCCGAAGCCGTAGACCTGCATCGGCTTGTCGCGCCCCTTGACCGCGATCTTGTGCGGGACGGTGTCGCGATAGCTGCGCCCCGTCGCGCTCACCGTCTCGGCCGAGACGACGATGTCGGACAAAAGGCGCCGGGTCGCCGCTTCAAGCTGGCTGGCGATCATCACCGTCTCGCCGACCGTGATCTCGCGCCGCCCCATGCTTTCGTTCTCGACCGCTCCGACGATCGTCTGGCCGCCATGGATGCCGATGCCGATGCGCAGCGGCAATGGCAGGGCGTTGGCATATTCGCGGTTGAGCGCCTCGACGGCGCGGACCATGTCCCCAGCCGCTGCGATCGCCGCCGCCCCCGCACGCGCCGGTGTGGTCTCAAGGCCGAACACGGCCATCAACCCGTCGCCATAGATCGCCTCGATGCGCCCGCCATGCGCCGCGATCGCCTGGGACATCTCGTCATAGAAGCGGTTTAGCAGGCTCATCAGCTCATGCGGCAACTGCCGCTCGGAGAGCGCGGTGAAGGCTCTGAGATCCGCGACCATCACTGTCAGGCCCTTCTTGCCGATGCGGTCATCGGAATCGAGAGCGCCGGAGGGACCGGCACCGCGCTGCTTGGCGGCGAGCAGGATCTGGACCTGGAGATCGCGCTTCGGCCGGATCTGGCAAGCGAGCCGGACATGATCGCCGGCCGAGATCCGGCGCAGGAGCCGGGCCTCGTTCGGGCCGGGCGGTGGCAGGTCATCGGCACCGTCCAGCACCAGCACGCGGCAGGTGGCGCAGCGCGCCCGCCCGCCGCAGAGCGCGGCATGCGGAATGCCGAAGCGGCGGAAGATCTCGAGCAGGGTCGGGCCGGGAATGACGCGACGCACGCCATGCCCGACGAAGCGCACCGCGATGGCGCCGAGCGCCCGCGCCCTGAGCTCGCGCAGCACGACGAAGCCGGCAAAGCCGCCGATCAGGCCAAAGAAGCCGCGCTTGGCCCAGGTCACATGCAGGTTGAACGCATCGACCTGACGGGCCGTGTAGAGTTCCGGCGGCAGCGCCATCATCTGCGCCTCCCGTCCGGCCACCGAGAAGCCGATGATGGCCAGCAGCGGCACCAGGATCGCGACCAGCAGGAACGGATCGCGCCAGCGCGCATAGGCGTCACGCGCCCGGAAGGTGAAGTGCAGGCCGATCACGCCATGCGTCCAGACCAACAGCAGCAGCAGGCTCTGTGACAGGGCAAGACCAGGCCAGAGTCGGCGCAGGACAGCATGGTAGCTCTCGTCCTGGCCGAACAGTGATCCCTGCACCCGGGTGCCGACGATATGGTCGATCAGGAAGATCGGGATCGCGACGCCGAGCACGATCTGGATCACTTCGCGCGCCGGCATGCGGAAAGTGCGCCGCTGCGCCACGCGCAGCAGGGCGAAGACGGGATGGACGACGAGCGCTCCGTAAAGCAAAACCGTGCCGATCCAGCTGTGCCAGAACCAGTAGCGCCAGTCCTGCACCGCCTCCATCGTCGCGACGCCGAAGATACCGAGCGCGTGATTGAGGAAATGCGTGGTCGCGAAGACCATCAGGATGCAGCCGGAGGCGAAGCGCACGTCGCGGCTCAAGGACGACATCTGGTCGAAACCAGAACTGACGGGCCTGCCCCCGGCTGGCGTGCTCGGAACCGCTGTCATCGGCGCACCCGGCGCTTCAATGTGTCTTCTCGCCGTGCAGGACGGAATCCGCCAGGCGATAGAGCCGCCCGGCGAGATCGCGCGACAGCGCGACGGAGAATTCCGGAATGTTGTCGAGCAGCTCGAAGAACAGCGCCCGCGGCAGCCGCAGCGCGACCACATCAGTCTTGGCGGCGGCGCGGGCGGCATTGGTCTGATTGCAGAGCAGCGGCACGTCGCCGATGATGCTGCCGGTCGCGAGCCGGAAGGATTTTTGCCTGCCGTCGGAGAAATCGTGCGAGAGCTCGACCTCCCCTTCCAGGATGCAATAGACCTCCTCGGGCTTTGCGCCTTCCTCGGTAATGACCGTTCCGGCCGGAAAATAGAGCCGTTCGCCCATCAGGGCGAGCAGCTTCAGCCGCGGCCCCGGCAACCCGCGGAACAGGGGGATCGATTTCAGGCAGCCGATATCGCTTTCGAGCGTCATGTCCTCGCCTCGATCGGAACCGCCCCATTGGAGGGCAGCATCTCGTCCTGCGGCTCATCCGCCTCGTCGATGGCTCTGCCCTTGCTATTCACCCGGGCCACGGCTCCGTTGAATACAATCTTCTCAGGGATATCGGCAGCCAACCCCTGGTCGGTCAAGAGCAGGAACACTGTCTTGTCATCGCAATAGCTCCCGATCCGCCTGATCAGGTCGCCCGGATCAGCGCAGGTGACGGCAAAGGCGTCGAGATCGAGCACCAGGATATCCGGCTGTTTGATCAGCGCCTGGGCCAGCGGCACCATGAGGCGCAGGCGCAGCGGCAGCAGCCGGCCGCGCAGGCCGACATCGGTGTTGAGCCCCAGACGATAGGCCGCCGCGTCGAGCCCGGCGCGCGACAGCGCCGCCCGGGCGATCTCCGCCACCTTGCGTCCGGCGTCGGGAACGCCGAAGCCAATGCGCCCGAACAGCAGATTGTCGCGCACGCTCGCGCCATGGATCACATCGGCCGGATCGTAGAATTCGATCTCGTCGGCCTTCTCGCCGGGAAGATAGGTCTTGAAGGAGTTCCTGGCGCGCAGCACCCGTCGCTGCAGGGCGATGTCGAGCAGATTGAGCCGGTGCTTTGGCTCGACATAGCCGAGCGCGAGCGCGACCAGCTCGCGCTGCACAGTCGGGTCGAGCGGGCTGCGCCTGTCGTGTCGGCGCAGGGCCTCGGCCAATTCGCCGAGCTTCTCCAGATCGACCTCGCCGCCGAAGGCATAGCGCTCGAACAGGACATGGCCCTGCGGCAGGCCGGCGAAGATCTCGACCAGTGTCGAGGCGATGCGTCCGCCAATCTCGGCCAGCGGCTCATCGAGCGCCTCGGCCTGCAGCACCGAGCGGGCGTAAGGATCATCGAGCAGGAAATCGGCCGGTTGACGGCCATTGCGCATGGCGCCGAAGACCAGGTTCTCGGCGATCGTCACGTTGGCGTTGTAGCGCTCGAGATCGAAGGTCTCGATCAGCCCGGCGAGCTTGGTCTTGGTCAGTTCGGCCGCCACCACCTCGCGCGCTTCGATGATGCGTTCGGCCGCGCCCTCCGGCAACGGAGCGATCACCTTCGCATCGAGGCCGAGCTCGTAGATCTCGTCGGCGCAGCCGAGCGTGTCGAGTATCGAAAGGAGGCGCTCCTCGAGTGCCTCCTCTCCATCGAGGCCCGCGCCTGCATAGTCGTTCCAGTCCGCCGCGAAGGGCAGCGGCGTGTTCCCGGCGCGCAATGCCTCGATGAAGCGGCGGTGCTCCTCGTGGTCGACAACCTCGTCCGGCTTCACAACCGGGCGCCTGCGCTTCAGCGGCAGCAGGATGTTGTCGCGCAGGGAGCCGTTGATGATCTCGACCTCGGGGCCGGCATAGCCGATGAAATGGCTCGCGCGCTCGACGCTGATGGCGGAGAGCGGCTCCTTGTCGATCATGACGCGCCCGCCATAGCTCATGGTCTGCCGGCCGAGGATGCGGCCGAGCGTGTCGCGGCCGCCGCCAGCCCCCCCGATCAGCGCAACCACTCCCGGCCGGCGCAGGGTCAGGCTTAAGGGCGCCAGGAGTGGCTGACCGCGATTGTCGACCATCTCGACCTTGTCGAGCCGTATCTCGCCGCGGGACGGCAGCCGCGCGATCTCGCCCTTCTCCTCCAGCGTGACCACCTCGGTCGGGCTGAACTGCGAGATCACCTGCTCGTATTTGATGGTGACGTCGTTGCGCTGCTGTTCCCAGTCGATCAGCTCCTTGATCGGCGGCGGCAGGTCACGATAGGCGGCGATCACCGCGACGAGCTGGCCGATGTCGAGCCTGCCCTGCAGGGCGAAGAAGCCGCCGATCGCGTAGAAAAAGAACGGAGTGACCTGCGCCAGCAGGTTGTTCAGGAACTTGACGGCGAATTTGCGCTTGTAGAGCGCATAGCGGATGTCGAACAGCGTGCCGAGCCGTCCGGCGATATCCGACTGGATATAGGAGGTCGCGCCATTTCCCTGAATGGTCGGTCCGGCATCGACGATCTCGCCGATCCGCCCCGCGAGCTGGCGCGACGCGATCTGGCGCTCGCGGCCGAGGCGGAGCTGCTCCTTGCGCAGGATCGGGATGATCACCGCCTGCATCAAAACGATGATCAGCGCGATCGAGCCGAGCCAGACGCTCTGCATCATGATGAAGGCGAGCGCGGTCAGCGCCTGGCTGAGCAGGAAGGCCGGCTGGATGAAGGCATCGCCGACGAAGCCGCCGATCGGCTCGACCTCGTCCTTGATCATGCTCGCGGCCTCAGCCGGCTTGACCGCGCGGATATCCTCCGGCCGGAAGCGCATCAGCTGGCTGAACAGATCGTAACGCATGCGCCTGAGCATGCGCTCGCCGAGCACGCCCTTTTGCAGGTTGACGACGTATTTGAAGCCGCCGTTGATCAGGACGAGCACGAGGAAATAGAAGCTCAGCGTCAGCAGCAGGCCGAGCTGGTTGACCTTGAAGCCTTCGGAGATCTGGAAGCCGCCGCCGCCGAGGAAGTCCGGCAGGTGCAGCGCCCAGTCGAACACCGTCGCCGTCGTCTTGCCGTCCTTGAAGGCGCCGCCCTGGATCGCATCGTTGACGATGCGCTTGGGCACGTCGAACGACGCCCAGTTGAACGGGATCGAGACAAGGATGACGAGCAGAACGATGATCTGCTCCCGGCGGCTCTTCTGCCAGACGTAACGGAAGAGGCTTCTCTCCAAGGGGCTTTCCCATCCCGCATCCGGAAGAGCGGAAACTCTGCCGGCTTGCCCCCATATGTGGGCAGTTCACGACGCGGCGCAACATGCCGCGGGACTCGACAAGTCCGGCGATTTCAAGTTCGGTCGAAGCAGGTGGCACTGCCGGGATTGTCGCTATGTTACGCGGTCGTCATTGATTGGAGACAAGGACGACTGGGACGGAAGGAGAAAGAACCGCGCCGTAGCGGGCAAGGCGGCTTCAGCGACAAATCGATCCGGATGACGGCGCAGATCGTGCATCCGGCAACACGGACATCAGGGGACGACGGCGTCAGCCGCAGATGAATATTCTCGAGATCAACGACTTGCGGATCGGCTTTACCGTTCACGGCTTCGCTCGCGATGTCGTGAAGGGCGTCGACTTCCGCATTCCCGCCGGCAAGACCGTCGCGCTCGTCGGCGAGTCCGGCTCGGGGAAATCGGTGATCTCGCAGGCGATCATGGGCCTCCTGCCGCGCGCTGGCGCCATTACCGGCGGGAGTATCCTGTTCCGCGATCCAGAGACGCCCGACGCCGTCATCGACATCGCCACCCTTCCCGCCGAGGGCAAGGAGATCCGCGACCTGCGCGGCGGGCGGATCGGCATGATCTTCCAGGAACCGATGTCCTCGCTCTCGCCGGTCCATACGATCGGCAACCAGATCGAGGAAGCGCTGCAGCTGCACCGCCCGATGCCAAAACCGGAAGCACGTGCGCTGATCGAGGCCATGCTGAAGCGGGTCGGCTTCAAGGACCCTGCCCGCGCCTATGGCTTCTATGCTTTCGAACTCTCAGGCGGCCTGCGCCAGCGCGCCATGCTCGCCATGGCGCTGATCTGCCAGCCTGCACTGCTGATCGCCGACGAGCCGACGACGGCGCTCGACGTCACTATCCAGGCCCAGGTGCTCGACCTGATGCGCGATCTCCAGGCCGAGATGGGCATGGCGATCCTCTTGATCACCCATGATCTCGGCGTCGTCGCCAACATGGCCGACGAGGTCGTGGTGATCTACCACGGCGAGATCATGGAGAGCGGCCCGGCCGAGGACATCTTCCGCCGTCCGCAGCACCCCTATCTCAAGGCGTTGCTCAAGGCCTCGCCGCATTTCGACATGCAGGAGGGCGAACGCCTGGTTGCCCTGCGCGAGGCCCGCCCGCGCCCGCCGGCAGCGCCAAAGCCGGCATCAGCACAACAAGCTACAGGGCAGCAAGCGCCGCTGCTTGCCGTACGCCATCTGCGCAAGACCTATACGACCAATTCCAGCCGCTTCTTCGGCAAGGGCACGACCTCGACAGTCGTCGCCGTCGACGATGTCAGCTTCGATATCGAGCGCGGCGAATGCCTCGGACTGGTCGGTGAGAGTGGCTGCGGCAAGACCACGCTCAGCAAGCTGATCATGCGGGCGCTGACACCGGATTCAGGCGAGATGCGCTTCGACGACGGCAAGGACTGCATCGACCTCCTCTCGCTGCAGGGCGAGGCGCTGCGCAGTTTCAGGCCGAAGCTGCAGATGATCTTCCAGGACCCGGTCTCCTCGCTGTCGCCGCGCATGACCGTGATGAACCTCCTGCGCGAGCCGCTCGTCATCCACGAGCGCGGCGACGGCGCCGAGCAGAAGGCGCGGGTCAAGGCGCTGATGGATGATGTCGGGCTCGATCAGCGCTTCCTCTCACGCTATCCGCATTCCTTCTCCGGCGGCCAGCGCCAGCGCATCGGCATCGCCCGGGCGCTCGCGCTCGACCCTGAGCTGATCATCTGCGACGAGCCGGTCTCGGCGCTCGACGTCTCCGTCCAGGCGCAGATCCTCAACCTGCTCAAGGATCTGCAGGCCGAGCGCGGCCTGACCTTCCTGTTCATCTCGCACAATCTCGCCGTGGTGAACTACATGGCCGACCGTATCGCGGTGATGGCGAACGGCCGCATCGTCGAGCTCGCACCGCGCCACACCCTGTTCACCGCGCCGGTCCACCCCTACACCAAGGCGCTGCTGAAATCGGTGCCCTTCGCCGATCTCGACCGCAAGCTCGACTTCAAGCTCGCGGCCCCCGGCGGCGCCTCCGACACGCGCCACTGGCCGGCGGGATTCAAGCCTGATCCGGATGGCGAGCCGCTCGCCCATCTCGATCTCGGCGCCGGCCATCTCGTCCTCGCCAAGCCCGGCGCCAATGTCAGGGAACTCGCCTGATGCGGATCGCGCGCAGGAGCTTCCTCATTGGGGCGGGCGCCGCCCTGGTCACGCCTCGGCTGGGCTTCGCCGGCGTCGGGACCCTGATCGACAGTCCTGCGCTCGCTGCCAAGGTCACCGCCGGCGAACTGCCGCCGCTCGCCGAGCGCCTGCCAAAATCACCGCGATTGATCGAGGTGGCTGCCATGGGTCGTGCGCCCGGCCGGCATGGCGGCACCATGCGCATGCTGATGGGCGACCAGCGCGACATCCGCATGATGACGATCTACGGCTACACCCGCCTCGTCGTCTATGATCACAAGCTCGAACTCGCGCCCGACCTGCTCGAGGGTTTCGAGGTCGAGCGCGGCCGCGTCTTCACCTTGCGGCTGCGCGCCGGCCATCGCTGGTCCGATGGCCACCCCTTCACCGCCGAGGACTTCCGCTACTGGTGGGAGGACGTCGCCAACAACAAGCGCCTCTCGCCGGGCGGACCGCCGCAGGCGATGCTGATCTCCGGCCAGCCTTGCCGCTTCGAGGTCCTCGACGAGGTCACGCTGCGCTACAGCTGGGCCGAGCCGAACCCGGTCTTCCTGCCCGCGCTCGCCGGCGCCCAGCCGCTCTACATCGCCATGCCGGCGCATTATCTGAAACAGTTCCACCAGCGCTATGCCGGTAAGGAAGAGCTGGAGCAGAAGATCAAGACCGCTCGCGTCAAGGACTGGGGCTCGCTGCACGAGCGCTTCTCGCGCCAGTACCGGCCGGAGAATCCCGATCTTCCGACGCTCGACCCCTGGCGCAACACCACGGCGATCCCGGCCGAGCGCTTCACCTTCGTTCGCAACCCCTATTTTCACCGGATCGACGAGAACGGTCGGCAGCTACCCTATGTCGACGAAGTCACGCTGACGATCGGCAGCTCGGCCCTGATCCCCGCCAAGACCGCCGCCGGCGACTCCGACCTGCAGGCCCGCTATCTGCGCTTCGAGGACTATACCTTCCTCAAGGGCGCTGCGAAGCGGATGAACTTCGAGGTCAAGCTGTGGAAGCGGGCCGAAGGCGCCTCGTTCGCGCTGATGCCCAACTTGAATGCGATCGATCCGATCTGGCGCGACCTCAACCGCGATGTGCGCTATCGCCGCGCGCTCTCGCTCGCGATCAATCGCCGCGACATCAACCGCGTCATCTTCTTCGGCCTCGCCAAGGAGAGCGGCAACACCGCCTTGCCCGAGAGCCCGCTCTATGATGCGGCGCTGGCGCAGCTCAACATGACGCCGGATCTCGCCGAGGCCAACCGCCTACTCGACGAGATCGGCCTTTCCAAGCGCGATGGCGAGAAGATTCGCCTGTTCCCGGATGGGCGGCGCCTGGAGTTCACCATCGAGACCGCCGGCGCCTCGACCGAGGAGACCGACATCCTCGATCTGATCAAGCAGGACTTCATCGCGATCGGCATCAAGATCCACCCGCGCTCGAGCCAGCTCGACGTCTTCCGCCGCCGCATCCTCGCCGGCCAGACGATCATGTCCGGCTGGACCGGCATGGACAATGCGCTGGTCGCGGCCGAGATGGAGCCCGACGCGCTGGCGCCGACCTCGCCCGCCCAGTTCAACTGGCCACGCTGGGGCCAGTATTTCGAGAGTGGTGGCCGCGAAGGCGAGGCGCCCACCATTCAGGAGGCGAAGCAGCTGGTCGAGCTCTACCGGGGCTGGCGGCATTCGACGACGCACGAGGAGCGCCGGGAGATCTGGCAGACAATGCTGAAGATCAACGCCGAGCAGTTGTTCACGATCGGCGTGGTCAATGCCACGCTGCAGCCGATCGTGATCGCGAAGGCACTGCGCAACGTGCCGGACAATGGCCTCTACAGCTTCGAGCCGGGCGCCTTCTTCGGCCGCTACATGCCGGACACGTTCTGGTTCGAGGGGAAGTAGCCGTGCTGCTGAAGTACATCTTCAAGCGCATCCTGGTGATGATCCCGACGCTGTTCGTCACCAGCGTCCTGATCTTCACCGTGATCAACCTCCCCGAAGGCGACTATTTCGAGACCATGGTCGCCGAGATGCAGGCCCAGGGCGAGAAGGCGGATATGAGCCGCGTCGAGTTCCTGAAGAAGGAGTACGGCTTCGACAAGCCGCCGGCCGAGCGCTATTTCTGGTGGGTCACCGGCCTCCTGCACGGCGACATGGGCTACTCCTTCGAGTACCAGTTGCCGGTCCGCGATATCGTCGGCGACCGCCTGCTCCTGACGATGATAGTCTCCTTCTTCACCATCATCTTCACCTGGATCGTCGCCTTCCCAATCGGCATCTACTCGGCGACGCACCAGTACAGCTGGGGCGATTACGGCCTCACCTTCATCGGCATGCTCGGCCTCGCCATACCGCATTTCCTGCTGGCGCTGATCTTCCTCTACTTCGCCAATATCTGGTTCGGCACCTCGATCGGCGGCCTGGTCGACCCGCAATATCTCAATCAGCCGATGAGCTGGGCCAAGTTCAAATCGGTACTTGAGCACCTCTGGATTCCGGTGATCATCATCGGCGCCGGCGGCACCGCCGGCATGATCCGCAAGCTGCGCGCCAACCTGCTCGACGAACTCCAGAAGCAGTACTACGTCACCGCCCGCGCCAAGGGCCTGCCGCCGGGCAAGGCGCTGCGCAAATATCCGCTGCGGATGGCGCTCAACTTCTTCATTTCCGACATCGGCGACATCCTGCCCTCGATCGTCTCCGGCGCCGAGATCGTCGCGATCGTGCTCTCGCTCCAGACCACCGGCCCGCTGCTGATCCGGGCGCTGCAGAGCCAGGACATGTATCTCGCCGGCTCGTTCCTGATGTTCCTCTCCTTCCTCACCGTGATCGGCGTGCTGATCTCCGACATCGCGCTTGCCATCCTCGACCCGCGCATCCGGCTGCAGGGGACGGCGACCAAGTGACGATGCCTCCCGCCCCGCCCACCTCCGAGCCGCTGCCGCATCGCTGGTCGACTGCGCCGTTCGAGCCTTATGCGGTCGAGAAGATGTCGCCGGAACAGGAGCGCGTCTATCTCGCACCACAGTGGAAGCTGATGTGGTGGAAATTCCGCAAGCACAGGCTCGCGGTGATCTCCGGCATCGTCATCCTGCTGATGTATCTCTCGGTCGCGATCTGCGAGTTCCTGGCGCCCTATCACTACACGACCCGCAACACGGACTTCATCCGTGCCCCCCGTCAGGAGGTCAATTTCTTCCACGAGGGCAGGCTCATTGGCCCCTTCGTCTATCCGTATGTCCAGCGCCTCAACATGGAGAACCTGAAGCGCGAATACGACGTCGACGAAACGAGGCCGCAGAAGATCCGCTTCTTCTGCCGCGCCGACTCCTATGATTTCTGGGGCCTCGTCCCCGGCAATCTCCACCTGATCTGCCCGCCCGAGGGCGGCACGCTCTATCTGCTCGGCACCGACCGGCTCGGCCGCGACATGTTCTCGCGCATCCTCTATGGCGGACGGATCTCGCTGACCATCGGCCTGCTCGGCGTCAGCGTCTCTTTCGTGCTCGGCATCATCATCGGCGGCATCGCCGGCTACTACGGCGGCAAGATCGACCTCGTCGTGCAGCGCATCATCGAGATCGTGCAGTCACTGCCGCATATCCCGCTCTGGCTTGCGCTCGGCGCGATCATGCCGCCCTCCTGGAGCCCGCTCCTGGTCTATTTCGGCATCACCGTGATCCTCGGGCTGATGGACTGGACCGGGCTCGCCCGCGCCGTCCGCTCGAAGCTGCTGGCGCTGCGCGAGGAGGACTATGTCGTCGCCGCCCAATTGATGGGCGCCAAGCCCGCCCGCATCATCGGCCTGCATCTCGTGCCCGGCTTCATGAGCCATCTCATTGCGGCCGCGACGATCACCATCCCCAAGACCATTCTGGGCGAAACCGCGCTGTCCTTCCTTGGTCTCGGCCTCAGGCCGCCGATCACCAGCTGGGGCGTGATGCTGAACGAGGCGCAGAACATCAACGTCGTCGCGCTCTATCCTTGGCTGCTCTACCCGTGTGTGCCGGTGATCGTCATCATCCTCGCCTTCAACTTCCTCGGCGACGGCCTGCGCGACGCAGCCGATCCGTACCGCTGAAGCCCGCTCGCCCCTCGCAAGACCAGCCGTGAAGATCGCTTTCCACACACCGCTGAACCGCTATGGCGACGGCGCCCCCTCCGGCGATCGGCTGATGGCGCGCCAGCTGGTGACGCTGCTGGACAGCCTCGGCCACACCGTCGAGATCGTCCCGGCCGAGCGCAGCTTCATGCGCGAGTCAGACCCGGTACTGCTCGCCGCTCACAAGGATGCGGCGCAGAGCGTGATCGCGTCGCTGACGGAACGCTGGCAGGCGCCGGACGCCCGGCCCGATCTGTTCTTCACCTATCACTGCCACTACCGGGCACCCGACCTGATCGGCCCCGCCTTGGTTGAGCGCTTCGCCCTGCCCTACCTCGTCGCCGAGGCCAGCGATGCGCAAAAGCGCTTCGACGGGCCTTGGACGGAGGCGGCCGCGCTCGCCCGCGACGCGATCCTGCGCGCCGATCTGCATCTGTGCATGACGGTGCGTGACCGCGAGGGCCTGAGCCGGCTCATCCCAGAGCCGGAGCGCCTGATCGACCTGCCGCCCTTCCTGCTCAACCTTGCCGATGTGCCTGAGCGCGCGGACAGGACCCGGGCGGGCGTGTACAAGGCGGCGTTCGGAGCCAAGCCCGATCCTCTCCCCCCTTGTGGGGGAGAGCTAGAGAGGGGGGTAGCCAGCCGTGAGGCTGATCATCGGCGAAGTCTCGACGCCGCTCACCCAGTCACCCCCCTCCCAACCCTCCCCCACAAGGGGGGAGGGCTTGAGCCCGTCACCAGCGGCAGTGCTTCACCCCCCGCCTTGCCACAAGGGATTCTCGTCCGCTTGATCGCTATCGCGATGATGCGCCAAGGCAACAAGGCCGCCAGCTATCTCTTCCTGGCCCGCACGCTCGCCCGCATCACGGATCTGCCCTGGACCCTGACCCTGATCGGCGATGGGCCCGAGCGTGCTGCCATCGAAGCCGCCTTCGCTGGCTTCCCACCCGGGCGCATCCGCTTCCTCGGACGCCGCGAGCGCGCCGAGATCCTCGCGCAACTCGCCTCTCACGACCTCTTCGTCTGGCCCGGCCTGAACGAGGCCTATGGCGTGGTCTATCTTGAAGCGCAGGCCGCAGGGCTCGCCGTCGCCGCGCTCGACAGCGGCGGCGTACCCGCCGTGGTCGCTCGCGACCGCTCCGCCCTGCTCGCGCCGCATGGCGATGAAGCCGCGCTGGCGGCGACGATCGGGCGGTTGATCGGCGATCCCGGCTTACGCGCTAGCATGGGTGCGGCAGCGCAAGTGTTCGCGCGCCAGGAACGCAATGGCGACGGCGCCCGCAAAATCCTCGCCGGCGCGCTGGATGCCGCCATCGCCCGGCACCGCCGCAGGATCCTGGAGACCGTGCTGTGACCGAGGACGCAGCCTGGTCTGCTCTCTTCGCCGAACTCGACAGTTGGGCCGCCGCCGGCAAGCGCCTCGATCTGTGGCTGCGCGACGATGACGCGACCGTGCCCAGCACGCAGCTCGACCGGCTCGCGGCCCTCTCCGAACGCTTCGCGATTCCGGTGCTGCTGGCCTCGATCCCGCTGCTGGCACAGGAGACGCTGGCAAGGCACCTGGAGACTGCACCGCTGCTGCGCCCCTGCCAGCACGGGACCTGGCACCGCAACCACGCACCCGCTGGCGAGAAGAAGAGCGAGTTCGGCCTTCACCGGCTACTTCCCGAGATTCTTGCCGAGATTACCACCGGCCGCCAACGGCTGCGGGATCTCGTTGGTAGCGCCTTCCTGCCTGTCTTCGTGCCGCCATGGAACCGAGTTGATCCAGTGGTCGCCGCAGAACTACCCAGCCTCGGCTTCACTGGCCTCTCTTGCTTCCGCAATTTTACCCTCGGACCGGCCGGCGGTCCGCGTCTCGTCAACACCGACCTCGACCTGATCGATTGGCATGGCGGCCGCATCGGCCGGCAGCCCGGCGATCTCCTGGCCGAGATGGTCCAGTTGCTCGCAAGCCGCCGTACGAACCCGGAATCGAGCCAATCCTTCGGCGTGCTGCTGCACCATCACGATCACGACAATACGGTGTGGGGCTTCCTCACGAATCTGCTGGCTCGCCTGTCCGGTCACGCAGCCGTCGCATTCTCCGGTCCCGATGCACTCTTCGGCGCTGCAACGGACTTGGCAATGGACTTGGATTGACGCGCCGGCAGCGCTATGGTTTTGGCCAGTTCGGGTGCGTTCTTGCGTCCCCCGGAGGCCATCTGACCTTCCAGTAGAGGACGCGACGCACGCATGGGCCTCAGTCTGATCGATGATAGCGGGGCGCGCCGTCCGCCATGCAGTCCGCATGCACCGCGCGTCCTGATCTATAGCCACGACACTTTCGGTCTCGGCCATATCCGCCGCTGCCGGGCGATCGCCAATTCGCTGGTCGCGAGCTACCCTCATATATCAGTGATCATCGTCTCCGGCTCGTCGATGATCTCGAGCTTCCAGTTCGGCGATGGCGTCGATTATGTCCGCATTCCCGGCATCGAGAAGCAGAATGACGGCCGCTATCTGCCGCATCATCTCAACCTCGAGCTCGCCGACACGATCCGGCTGCGCACCGACCTGATCAAGCAGACGGTGCTCTCCTTCGACCCGGACATCGTCATCGTCGACAAGGAGCCGATCGGCCTACGCGGCGAGCTCATCCCGTCGCTCGAGATCCTGCGCCGCCGCGGCGCCCGTATCGTGCTCGGCCTGCGCGACGTGCTCGACGAGCCGGCGAAGCTGCATGAAGAGTGGCGCCAGAGCGGCGCGCTCGACGTGCTCGCCAACACCTATGACGACATCTGGGTCTACGGGCTGGAGAGCATCTATCGGCCCCTTGATGGACTGCCGAACCAGCCGCTCTTCGCCGACAAGATCCGCTACACGGGCTATCTCAAGCGCGCCGTGCCCTCGCCGATGCCGCCGAACCGGCATCCGCGCATCACCAAGGGCCCTTTCATCCTGGTGACGCCCGGCGGTGGCGGCGACGGCGCCGGCGTTATCGACTGGGTGATTTCCGCCTATGAGACCGACTCGACCATCGAATTGCCGTCGCTGATCGTCTTCGGCCCGTTCCTTTCGCGCGAAAAGCGCAAGGAGTTCACCGAACGCATCGCAAAGCTGCCCAAGCTGGAGAGCATCGGCTTCGAGCCGCGCCTCGAACTGCTGATGAACCGGGCCCACTGCGTCGTCGCCATGGGCGGCTACAACACGTTCTGCGAGATCCTGTCCTTCGACAAACCCGCGCTGATCGTGCCGCGCGTCCGGCCGCGGCTGGAGCAGGCGATCAGGGCCGAGCGCGCCGACAATCTGCGCCTGATCGACGTGCTGCTCGACCCCACCCAGACCGGTGAGAGCACGCGCGACCCGTGGCAGATGGCGAAGGCACTGCATGCGCTGCCGAAGCGCATGCCGCCGTCGCAGGCCTTCCTGCCGGACCTGCTCGACGGCCTGCCCGCGATCAACCGCATGCTCGCCCACGATCTCTCGTTGCCGGTTCGCGGCCGGGCGCTGGCGCAGAACGCGGCGGCAGGCTGATCGCGAAAGGCGGTCCGGACGCGCCATTGCGCGCGTGGCGCGATGGACAGGGCTCGCGAAGCCCATAATATATCAGGAGTACCGTTCGGAGACGCCGCCATGACGCAGGTCCTGTTCCGCAATTTCGCGATGCTGGAGCCAGGTCATGGCGAGCTGCGCAAGGGCCATGAACTGCTGGTCGAAGGCGAGCTGATCCGCGAGGTCTCTGACAAGCCGATCAAGGCCGACAAGGCTGATGTGATCGACTGCGGCGGGCGCACCCTGATGCCCGGCCTGATCGACAGCCATGTCCACGTCATGCTCTCCGAGGTCTATATACGCCTGCTGGAGAATGTGCCGCTGACGCTCGCCACCGCCCGCGCCGCCCGCCTGATGAGGGGCATGATCGACCGCGGCTTCACCTCGGTGCGTGACACCGGCGGCGCCGACTGGGGCATCAAGGAAGCGGTCGAGAAGGGCGACATCGCCGGCCCGCGTCTGTTCATCGCCGGCGCCGCGATCGGCCCGACCGGCGGCCATAGCGACCCGCGCCGGCGCACCGATTTCGGGGGTCGCTGCCATTGCTGCAATGCCATGGCCTTCACGATGAACATCTCCGACGGCGTCTCCTCGGTGATCAAGTCGACCCGCGAGCAGATGCGGCTCGGCGCCGACCACATCAAGATCATGATGTCAGGCGGCGTCGCCTCTCCCTACGACCCGCTCGACTCGATGCAGTTCACGGTGGAGGAGGTCACCGCGGCCGTCACCGAGGCCAAGGCCTTCGGCCGCTATGTCTGCGCCCATGCCTATACGCCTGAGGCGATCACCCGCGCCGCGCAGTGCGGCGTGCGCGCCATCGAGCACGGCAACCTGATCGACGACGCCTCGGCCAAGCTGATGGCTGAGAACAACATGTTCCTGACCGCCAACCTCGTCGCCTATTACGCGATGAAGGAGCGCGCCGCCGAGTTCGGCATGAATGCCGAGATGCTCGCCAAGAACGATCTCGTCATCGATGGCGGCCTGAAATCCCTTGAGATCTGCAAGCGCGCCGGCGTGCCAGTGGCCTATGGCTCCGACCTGCTCGGCCAGCTCCAGGTAGACCAGTCGCGCGAATTCCTGCTGCGCCGCGAAGTGCTCTCGCCGATCGAGATCATCCGTTCGGCGACCACGGTCGGCGCCCAGCTGCTGCGCATGGAAGGCAAGCTCGGCACGCTGCGTGCAGGAGCTTATGCGGATATCATCCTGGTCGACGGCGATCCGCTGAAGAGCCTGGAGCTGTTCCAAGATCAGGGCGCGAAGCTGCCTGTGATCATGAAGGGTGGCGCGTTCCATAAGAATACGCTGCACTGAGAGCGGGCACGAGACGATGAAGAGGGCAGCGATTTGAGCGCCGCGCGATTGAGCCTGGGACGCATCGCGCTGAACGGCGCCGCCACGCTCTCGCTCGGCTTCATCCTGATGCCGCTGTTCTTCGTCTTCTGGCTCGCCTTCTTCCGCCAGGAGATCCCCTCCTTCCCACCGGAGGGCTATTCGCTCAAATGGTTCCAGGCCGCGGCGAACAACAAGCCTTTCGTCGACGGCTTCCTGCTCAGCCTGCAGGTCGGCGTGTCGGCGACCCTGATCGGGCTCGGGCTCGGCGTGCCCGCGAGCCTTGCCCTGATGCGCCACCGCATCGCGCTCGGCCCCGCCATCAACACGCTGCTGCTGCTGCCGCTGGTGATGCCAGGCATCGTGCTCGGCACCTCGCTCTATGTCTTCCAGATCGAGACCGAGATCGCGACCGGCCTGCCGGTGCTGGGCTCAGCTGGCGGTCTCGTCGCCGCCCACAGCCTCGTGGTCATTCCCTGGGTGGTGAAGCTGGTTACCGCGAGCCTGGCCGGTTTCGACCGCACCATCGAGGAAGCCGCGCAAAATCTCGGCGCCGGGCCCTGGACGACCTTTCGCCGCGTCACCTTGCCGAGCATCCGGCCCGGCCTCGTCGCCGGCTCGCTGTTCGGCTTCGTCACCTCCTTCGGCAATCTCGAGATGAGCCTGTTCCTGGTCGGACCGGGCCGCACGACCTTGCCGATCGCGATCCTGCAATATCTCGAATGGAAGATCGATCCGACGGTCGCTGCCGCCTCGGTCATCCAGATCGTCCTGATCGGAGCTGCGATGATCATCACCGACCGTTACGTCAAGCTGAGCCGGGTGGTCTGATGGCCCGATTGTCGATCGAGCATCTGCGCAAGGTCTATGGCGAGTTCACCGCCGTCGACGATTGCAGCATCGACATCACTGACGGCGAGTTCCTTGTCCTGCTCGGCCCCTCCGGCTGCGGCAAGACCACGACCTTGCGCATGGTCGCCGGTTTCATCCAGCCGACGGCGGGCAAGATCACCATCGGCGAGCGCGACGTCACCAACCTGCCGCCCTGGAAGCGCAATTGCGGCCTGGTCTTCCAGTCCTATGCGCTCTTCCCGCATATGACCGTCGCCGAGAACGTCGCCTTCGGCCTGGAGATGCGCAAGATCGCGCCGGCAGATCGCGGCCCCCGCGTTACCGAGGCGTTGCGGCTCGTCCGCCTGACCGGTCTCGACGAGCGCTATCCGCGCCAGCTCTCTGGCGGCCAGCAGCAGCGCGTCGCGCTCGCACGCGCGCTCGCCGTGGAGCCCGATGTCCTGCTGCTCGACGAGCCGCTCTCCAATCTCGACGCCAAGTTGCGCCAGGAGGTCCGCGTCGAGATCCGCGACCTGCAGCGCAAGCTCGGCCTGACCACCATCATGGTCACGCACGACCAGGAGGAGGCTCTGACCATGGCCGACCGGCTGGTCGTGATGGAGAAGGGCAAGGTCCGCCAGATCGGCACGCAGCGCGAGCTCTACGAGAAGCCAGCCGACCGTTTCGTCGCCGGCTTCATCGGCCGCAGCGCCTTCCTCGATGGCGCGATGGCGCAGGCCGGACGCTTCCGCAGCGGCGGCGGCCTCGACATCAGCTGCCAGGCGACCGCCGCCGGTCCGGCGACATTGGCGCTCCGGCCGGAGCGCCTCGCCATCGGCGCGGAGGCCGAAGCTTGCGCCAATCGCTTCCCGGCGCGGGTCGAGCACGTCTCCTATCTCGGAGCGCTGCTCGACATCGATGTCCGGCTGACCGAGCAGGACCGCATCCTCCTGCAGGTATCCAACCGCCCGGACGCGGCCGAGCCGAAGCCGGGCGACATGATCACGATAGGCTGGGCCGAAGACGCCGGGCTCGTCTATCCGCGCGAGCCTTGAACCGGCTCGACGGGCGTCCAACAGGGGAACGAACATGAAAAAGATCGACAGACGCGATGTCCTTAAAGGCCTGGCTGTTGGCGCCGGCGCTGCGGTTGCAATGCCGGCGCTCGGCGGTCGCGCCCAGGCACAATCGGCCGGCAAGGTCGTGGTCGGCACCTGGGGCGGCGACTATGCCCGCCTCCTGACCAAGAACATCGAGGAGCCGCTGCTCAAGCCCAAAGGGCTCGAAGTCATCCAGGCGCAAGAGGGCGACGCACCACGCCGCGCCAAGATGCTGGCCGAGCGCCGCCTGCCGCGCGGCACGGTCGACATCCAGGGCTTCTCGGCCGCCAACATGTTCGAGATGAACGAGGCCGGCGTCACCGAGCCGCTCGACTACGCCAAGATCCCGAACGCCAAGAATCTGCTGCCGACGATGAAATATCCGTACGGCATCGGGCACATCTATTCCGGCAACGTTGTCATCTACAATCCCAAGCTGATCAGCCCGGCCCCGACGGGCTTCAAGGACTGGCTCGATCCGAAATGGGGCAACAAGATCGGCTTCATCGACATCCAGTACCAGGCGATCATGATCGCCGCCTCGATGGCCGCCACCAACGGCGCCAGCATGAACGATCTCGACAAGGCCAAGGAGGTCCTGCTTGCGGTCAAGAAGGCCGGCGCCCGCGTCTACCCGACCAATGAGGCCTTCGCCCAGGCGATGAAGAACGAAGAGGTCGGCATCAGCGCGATCTGGAAGGCGCGCGTGGTGCAATGGCAGAACGCCGGCATCCCCTGCGAGGCGGTCTCGCCGGTCGAGGGCATCCCGGCTTACGTCTCGGGCTTCGTCATCGCCAAGAACGCGCCCAACAAGGACAACGCCTACGCCTACATGAACGCCATGCTCGCCAAGGAGCCGCAGGAGGCCTTCGCCGTCGACATGGGTTATAACGGCACGGTTTCCGGCCTTTCCGTCGCGCCAGACCTGCAAAAGCGCATCGGCTTCACGCCCGATGAGGAGAAGCGCATCAAGGATCTCGACTACGCCTTCCTCGCCAAGAACGATTCCGCGATGAAGGAGTGGTGGGACAAGGTGTTCAAGGGGTGAGCATCGCCCCCGAACCTGTCGCGGGTGCCCGCACCAATCTCGCCGGGATGCTCGTCGTCCCGGCGACGATCTTTGTCGCGATCGGGCTGATCGGCCCGGTTGCGATCCTGTTCCGCTATTCGCTCAACCAGTTCATCCCCGGCCAGTTCATGGTCGACGGGCTGACGATCGAGAACTACGTCAAGTTCTTCACCGACGGTTTCTATCTCAACGTGCTCTGGCGCACGGTCCGCGTCGCGGTGATCTGCACGATCATCTGCCTGATCATGGGCTTCCCGCTCGCCTATGTGCTGGCGCGCACCGAAAGCCGCTTCAAGAACCTGCTGATCATGCTGGTGGTGCTACCGCTCTTCGTCGGCAACGCCGTGCGTGCCGCCGGCTGGATGACCGCCTTCGGCAGCAAGGGCGCGCTCAACGCCTCGCTGATGGGCCTAGGGGTGATCGACCAGCCGCTCGAGATCATGTTCACCGAGACCGCCGTGATCATCGGCATCATCGCGGTCAACCTGCCCTTCATGGTGCTGACGCTGCAGAGCGTGATCGAGGGCATCAACCGCAATGTCGAGGAGGCCGCCTTCAGCCTCGGCGCCGGTCCGACCGCCATGTTCGCCCGCGTGCTCTGGCCGCTCGCCATGCCCGGCATCCTCGCCGGCACGATCCTGACCTTCATCCTGGCGATGAACGCTTATGCCACGCCGGTCCTGCTCGGCGGCCCGAAATTCCAGACCATGGGCCCGCTGGTCTACGGCCAATTCGCTCAGCAGAACAACTGGCCCTTCGGCGGCGCTATTTCCTTCATCCTGATGACGGCGACGCTGCTCCTCACCGTCGCCGCCAACCTGATCGTGCAACGGCGCTATCGCTAGGCGGTTTTCTCCACGGCTGTGGCGCTTGGCCGCCACGGCCGCGCTAGTCAACAAGCTCCGCGAGGATTAAAGCACGGCGATGAACGTCTCCTCCGCCATCGTCCCGATCGCCGTCGGCGCCGTCGCCGTCGTGCTGCTGCTCGGCCTGGTCAACATGCTGCGCGGCGGCAGCGCCAACACCTCGCAGAGGCTGATGCGGCTGCGTGTCGTGCTGCAGTTCGTCGCGATCCTGGTGATCCTCGGCGTGCTCTGGTGGCGCGCTGGCTGATCATTCTGCGGTGGGCAAGGACGACATCGTCACATTGCAGCCACCAGTTTCTGCGCTTTTCTAATCTTTAAAAGCTCCGCCGAAAGTCGAAATCGCCTGCCATGGTTCGCGTCGCGTCGCTGTTCGTTGCCTTGTCGGTCCTCTCCACGCCCACTCTGGCGCAGAGCGACCGCGGCAGCAGCCGCGCGCTCGGCTATGCTCCGGCGACGGAGGCGCCCGCCCCGGCCTGGGAGGCGCGGTTCGGGCTCGGCGCCGCCAATCCCGGCGGGCGCGAAAGCGGCCTGCTCAACTTTGGCGGCGAGGTTCTGACGCCGCGCGTCGCCACGTTGAACGACCGCCTCGCCGATGCCTTCGTGCCGCGCTTCCATCTCGGCTCCAGCCTCAATGCCAACGGCACGCAATACGCCTATGCCGGCGCGACCTGGACCTTTGACGTCTCGCAATCGGTTTTCCTCGAGGCGAGCCTCGGCGCTGCCGTCAACAACGGCAAGGCAGGCTTCGTCGTTCCCGAGAACCGTCTGAATGTCGGCTGCAATACCGGCGCGCGCAGCGCCGCCGCCCTCGGCTTTCGCCTCAGCGACCGCTGGAGCCTGATCGCGACGATGGAGCATTTCAGCACCACGGGCTGCTCCGACAATCCGGTCGCGAATGCCGGCAGCCCGCGCGGCCCCTCGAATTTCGGCGCCCGCCTCGGCTATACCTTCTGAAGTCGGCCGTTCGGAGCCGACCCATGGGAGGCGGCATGATGAAGCTGCATGGCTATTTCCGCAGTTCGGCCGCTTGGCGCACGCGCATCGCGCTCAACCTCAAGGGCATCGCCGCCACGCACGTCTCGCACCATCTGCGCCATGGCGAGCAGCGCGACCCCGCCTATCTCGCGCTCAACCCGCAGGGGTTGGTGCCGACGCTGGAGCTCGACGACGGCACGGTGCTGACCCAGTCGCTAGCCATCATCGAATGGCTCGAGGAGACTTATCCTGAGCCCGCATTGCTGCCGATGGATCCGGTCGCGCGCGCCAAGATTCGCGCCTTCGCACAGGCGATCGCCTGCGACACCCATCCGGTGCAGAATCTGAAGGTGCTGAATAGGCTGCGCGAGCTCGGCCATGACGGAGCTGCGGTGCTGGCCTGGGCAGCGAGCGTCAATGTCGACGGACTGTCGGCCTGCGAGCAGCTCGCGGCGAACAATCCCGGCTCATTCTGCTTCGGCGCAGAACCGAGCCTCGCCGATATCTGCCTGGTGCCGCAACTCGGCAATGCCAGGCGCTTCAAGATTGATGTCACCCAATTCCCGCGCCTGCTGCGCGCCGAAGCCGCGGCGATGGAGCTCGCCGCCTTCCGCGATGCGGCACCCGACCATCAGGCCGACGCGGAATAGCTGCGCTCACCAGCGTCGATAAGGCCACGGTCCCCAATAGGGCCCGTAAAAGCCCGAACTCTCCAGCCGCGCGCGCCGCGAGGCCGAGCGATCAAGATCGACCTCCATCAGGCAGTTGGCAAAACCTTCCGCTCCCTTGCGGAAGCCATAGGACCGGCAGCGCTCCTCATCGAAGACGCGCTGCTCGGCGGCGGTCATGCAGCCGCCGAGCGCGGCTGCCAGCCCCAATGCGATCAGCCATGTCGCACGCATCGTCAGATCCTCCAGGCCGTGCGGATTCGGAAGGATCATGCCATGAAAGCGGCGTTTTGGCGTCACCTTTGAAACCTGGCCGAAGATCGCCTGCGGTTTCGGGCGCTTTTCTGCTGTTCAGAGCGAAGTCGCCAGCCGCCCGACCTCGGCCAGCACGGCCTCGCGTTCCGGAAAAGTCCCTCGCGACTCCGCATAATAGGCGGTCACGATCAGCGGCGCCCGCCCCGGCGGCCAGATCACGCCGACATCGTTGACCACGTTGTTGTTGCCGGTTCCGGTCTTGTCGCCGACGCGCCAACCCTTCGGCGTCCCCGCCCGCAGACGCTTGTCGCCGGTCTTGTTGGCGACGAGCCAGGCCGTCAGTTGCTGGCGCGAGGCCGGTGACAATGCACCTCCGAGAACGGTCTGGCGCAGTACGCTGGCCATGGCGACCGGTGTCGTCGTATCGCGCGGATCGCCGGGGATGGCCTCGTTGAGCTCCAGCTCACGCCGATCGAGCCGCGAGGCCTCGTCGCCCAGCGAGCGCATGAAGCCGGTCAGTGCCTGCGGGCCGCCGAACGAATCGAGCAGCAGATTGCCGGCCGTGTTGTCGCTCAGTGTCACCGCCGCATCGCAGATCTCGGCCATCGTCAGGCCCTTCTCGACATGTTTCTCGGTCACCGGCGAATAGGTGACGAGATCGGCCTTGGTATAGCCGACCCGCCGATCGAGGCTTTCCTCGCCGCGATCGATCCGCGCCAGCACGAAGGCCGCGGCGACGAACTTGAAAGTGCTGCACATTGCGAAGCGTTCCTCGCCGCGATGAGCGACGACGCGGCCAGTGCCGCTGTCGAGGATCGCGACCCCGAGGCGTCCGCCATGCTTGCGGTCGAGCGCGAACAGCGCCTCACGCACCTCATCCTCGCGCCCTTGTGCGAAGGCGGACAGGCCGCCCAGCATCGGTGCGCTCATCAGGGAGCCGACCAGCAGCTCTCGGCGTCGGATCATCGTTTTCTCCATGCGGAAGCCGTCGCACGAGCGGCATGCTCGCGCGGGAGGGGAATCGGGTCTGGCGAAGTCATCGCGAGGAACGGGAGGCCTACCAAGCGCGTCGTCCGGCCTCTTGTCGCCGCGAGCTTGCCCAATCGCAAACGATGATATCTCTACAGAGCCATTAGATTATCTAAGGCTCTTGCTATGCTCCGCCCGCATTTGCCCCTGAACGCGCTGCGCGCCTTCGAGGCCTCGGCCCGCCATCTCAGCTTCACGCGGGCAGCGATCGAGCTCTGCGTTACCCAGGCCGCGATCAGCCATCAGGTGAAGGGGCTGGAGGAGCGGCTCGGCGTCGAACTCTTCCGCCGCCTGCCGCGCGGCCTTGCCCTGACGGACGAGGGCCGCAGCTTACTGCCGACGCTGCGCGACAGCTTCGACCGCATCGCCGGCCTGCTCGAACGCTTCGAGACCGGGCGCCCGGTCGAGGTCCTGAATGTCGGCGCGGTCGGCACCTTCGCGCTCGGCTGGCTGCTGCCGCGCCTTGCCGGTTTCCGCCAGGCTCATCCTGAGATCGACCTGCGCCTCACCACCAACAACAACCGCGTCGATCTCGCCGCCGAAGGGCTCGACTACGCGCTCCGCTTCGGCGGCGGCGCCTGGCATGGCACGGCGGTGCTGCGCCTGTTCGACGCGCCGATGACGCCCGTATGTGCCCCCGCCTTGACCGCGGTCCTGCGCCAGCCTGCTGATCTCGCGGACCAAGTCCTGCTGCGCTCCTATCGCGCCGACGAGTGGAAGCTGTGGAGCGAGGCGGCGGGGATCGAGCCATTGCATGCGCGGGGCCCTGTCTTCGACACCTCGATCGCCCTCGCCGAGGTCGCCGCCGCCGGCGAAGGCATAGCCCTCGTGCCGGCATTGCTGTTCTCGCGCTACTTCGACGACGGCAGGCTGGTCCGCCCCTTTCCGATCGAGATTTCGCTGGGCAGCTACTGGCTGACCTGGCTGCAGTCGCGCTCGCTGACGCCGGCCATGCTCGCCTTCCGTGATTGGCTGCACGAAGAAAGCCGCGTGCAGATCGCGTCGCGGGCGAACTGAGCCGCCGAGCAAATCGAACCAAAAAGCAAAACGGCCGCCCGGGTGGGGCGGCCGCTTGTCCTTGAAATCCAAGGAGAAAATGGTGGGCGCGACAGGGATCGAACCTGTGACCCCTACGATGTCAACGTAGTGCTCTCCCGCTGAGCTACGCGCCCGTTTCGCCCGAAGGCGTCCGGAACGACACCAGCCCGAGGGCGGCATCGCTGCGAGGTGGAGGGGCTATAGCGGACGTGTGCGCGCCTTGCAAGGCGCTTCGTCGGCTTCTTTGCAGGAAGCCGGCGCCAAAGCCGTTACGCCGCCAGCAGCTTCTCGACCTCGTTCACCAGCTCGCGCAGATGGAAGGGCTTCGACAACACCTTGGCGTCTTTCGGCGTCTGCGAATCCGGGTTGAGCGCGACTGCCGCAAAACCGGTGATGAACATCACCTTGATGTCGGGATCGAGCTCGGTGGCGCGCCGCGCCAGCTCGATGCCGTCCATCTCCGGCATGACAATGTCGGTCAGGAGCAGTTCGAACGGCTCCTCGCGCAGCCGGTTATAGGCCGATAGTCCGTTGTCGAACGAGGCGACGTCATAGCCTGCATTCTGCAGCGCCTTCACGAGGAAGCGGCGCATGTCGTTATCGTCTTCGGCCAGGAGAATCTTCGTCATGGCGCCTTGCTTCATCCGTGATGTTGCGCCGAGCCCACGCCACCCCGCCCCGTCTGGCTGGAAGTCGATTCGCTCGCTTCGTCCCTCGTACCGGGTGGCTGTCCCTGCCATTCCGGGCTTCGCCGGTCCAGCCCAGCGCACGCGAACTCACCGCCCGCGTACATCAAGTTGGATCAACCAGTTCTATTTGGCGACATTACGGTAAACAACGAGTGAAGGCGGGTTGCAGGAATGACGATAGGGCATCCCCTTCAATCGGCTTCGGCTTTGTGCTTGAGTTCAGTGACATGACCCAGCCAGCCGGATTTCCGTTTTCCCCCGATGACGTGATCGCCGAGATCGAACGGCCGTTCACGCTCTACCAACCGGCGCTGCAGGTCGTACCCGTCATTGTCGACGTGCCCCATGCCGGGCGGCGCTATCCGCGCGCCTTCGTCGATGGCGCCCGCCTGCCGCTCAGGGCGCTGCGCCGGTCCGAAGACGCCTATGTCGATCTGCTCTTCTCAGGAGCCGTCGCGCTCGGCGCGCCGCTGCTGGTGGCCGAGTTCCCGCGCGCTTTTCTCGACGCCAATCGCGAGCCCTACGAACTCGACCCGCGCATGTTCGAGGGCCGGCTGCCCGGTTTCGCCAATACCCGCTCGCTGCGCGTCGCCGGCGGCCTCGGCACGATCCCGCGCATCGTCGGCGAGGCCTATGAGATCTATCCGGGCCGCATCCCGGTCGAGAGCGCGCTGACGCGGATCGAAGAGCTGTACCGACCCTATCACGCGGGCCTGCGCCATCTGGTGAACCGGACGCAAGCCAGCTTCGGCAGCTGCATCCTGGTCGACGCCCATTCCATGCCCTCGACTGGGCTCGATCGCGATGGCATCGCCAAGGCCGACATCATCCTCGGCGATCGTTTCGGCACCAGCGCCTCGAGCTTCGTCGTCGATGCGGCGGAAGAAGCCTTCGCCCGCGCCGGCCTCAAGGTGACGCGCAATCGCCCCTATGCAGGAGGCTTCATCACCGAGCATTATGGCGCGCCCGGCTCCGGCGTGCATGCGCTGCAGATCGAGGTCAGTCGCGCGCTCTACATGAACGAGGCGACGCTCGAACCGAGCAACGGCTTCTCCGCCCTTCAGCAGGTGATCAGCGCCGCCATGGCCGAATGCTTCGCGCGCTGGAGTGGCTGGAGCGACGATTGGCGCCAGGCGGCGGAGTAAGCCTCCGGCTACCGTCAACACCTTGCAACCCCCAAAAAGAAAAAGGGCCGCGCACTTTCGTGGCGGCCCGAAGTCTAGGGAGGAAACGCCCAAGGAGGGCAACGAAGGTTTGAAGCGATCTCCCCTTCGCACTGCACAATAACGCGTTGCATCGCAAAATAGCAAGCGATAGCAGCCAGAAAGCAATGCGCTGCACGCATATCGCTGCAGCATTTTTGCTCTAGGGTGAACGATTTCGCGGAACGGGATCGAGTTGAACTGTCCTCACTCCGCCAACGCCGAAATCGCGGCGCTTGTCATCTGGCTCGTCCCGCAGCATGAAGACGGCCGCCGGTGGAGCCGAAGGAACCCTTGATGAGCGCGGTCGATTTCGCTGAGTTCGTCGCCCGGCTGGCGACGCTGTCGGGCCAGGCGATCCTGCCCTTCTTCCGCGCCAGGCATACGACCGAGGACAAGTCCGGCGGCGGCGTCTTCGACCCCGTCACCGAGGGCGATCGCGCCGGCGAGGACGTGATGCGCAACCTTATCAAGCGCACCTTCCCGGCCCATGGCATCCTGGGCGAGGAGTTCGGCGCCGAGAATGCCGATGCCGACTATGTCTGGGTGCTCGACCCGATCGACGGCACCCGCGCCTTCATCTCCGGCATCCCGGTCTGGGGCACGCTGATCGGGCTGACCCGCAAGGGCGTGCCGGTCTACGGCATGATGAACCAGCCCTTCACCGGCGAGCGTTTCTCCGGCGACGGCCGCGTGGCACGTTATGAGGGGCCGAACGGCCCGCGCCCGCTCCACACCCGGCAGGTGACGAATCTCGCCGAAGCGACGCTGATGACCACAAGCCCGCATCTCTTTGCGGACGGGCAGAAGGGCGCCTACGACCGCGTCGAGAGCGCCGTGCGGCTGGCCCGTTATGGCTGCGACTGCTACGCCTATTGCATGCTCGCCGCCGGCCATGTCGATCTCGTCATCGAGAGCGGGCTGAAGCCCTACGACATCGTCGCGCTGATCCCAATCATCGAGGGTGCCGGCGGCATCGTCACTTCATGGGACGGCGGCAGCGCCGCCCAGGGCGGCACCATCCTCGCCGCCGGCAACAAGACGCTGCACCAGGCTGCCCTCGGCCTGCTCAACGGCTGAAGTCGGCGCGGCAGGCTTTTCGCCCGGCAGATCCTCGCCCGGCACGAAAGCGTCGAAAGCAGCCCAGAACTGCGCCCGGATCGCGTCGCTCTCCATCAGGATCTCGTGGCGTGCCGTCGGCAGCACCAGGGCTGAGCCGGTCTTGAGCCGCGCGGCGAAACGCTCGATCGCCGGACTCGACACGACGGGATCGCGCCCGGCGGCGATGATCAGCGTCGGCACCCTGACTTCGAGCGGGGCGCGCGGCTGCGCCAGGCGGTCCATCAGCTGAAACGCGGCATGGACCCAGCCGACACTGGGGTCGCCGACCGCGAGTTCGCGTGCTGCTGCGGACAGAGCGGCATTACGGGCATAACGGACGGGATCGGAGCTCAGCCGGTTGCCCTCGAACGGCTTGGTGCCGATCGCCGTGTCGCCGCCGCCCGGCACGAAAGCCTTGCCGAAGCCAAGCCAGTACAGCACCCGCGCCAGCCAGCGGGCGCCGCGCGGATTCTCGATCATGCTGATGCCGAGCATCGGCGCTATCGCAACCAGGCGCGCGACCGGCAGCGCCTCCCGGCGCGCCGCATCGAGGCAAAGCGCCGCCCCCATCGAATGGGCCAGCGCGAAATAGGGCGCAGGAAAGCGTTCCTGCATCTGCGCCACGACCAGAGCGAGATCGCGCTCGTAGTCGCGGAGCCGGCCGACATGCCCCCGGCGCTGCCGGCCGGTAAAACGCTGCGAGCCGCCCTGCCCGCGCCAGTCGAAGGTCAGGACATGGAACCCGCGCCGGCGCAGTTCGGCGATCGTCTCGCTGTAGCGCTCGATGAACTCGGCCCGCCCCTGTGCAAGGAGGATTGTGCCCTTGTCCCGCCGCACGCTCGGGCGCCAACTCGCCAGGCGCAGGCGCGCGCCATCCATGGTTTCAGCAAACCAGACCTTGCCGTGACCCGGCACCGGATAATCCGGCTGGTGGAAGAATTCGGCCTCGGTCATCGGTGCTCCGGGCAGGCTCATCGCTTCGTTATGCCCAGCCGAGCCCGGTCTTGAAAAGCCGAAAATGCCACCCAGATCATTGTTGCGCAGGCCCTCAAGCGGCTGCGCAAGCCTAACCGGAAGCCCGCGCTCACAATGAGGCGGGTGATCAACTGTCGCTTCTTAGGAGGACAATCATGCGTTCCTACGACCTTTCTCCACTCTATCGTTCGACCGTCGGCTTCGACCGCCTGTTCTCGCTGCTCGACCAGGCGACCAGCGTCGATGCGCCGAGTTACCCGCCCTACAATATCGAGCGGACATCCGAGAACGCCTATCGCATCTCGATCGCTGTCGCCGGCTTCGGCGAGCAGGATCTCGCGATCGAGGCCAAGGAGAACGCGCTGACCGTCCGCGGCGAGAAGAAGGTCGCCGAGGAAGCCGAGAAGCGCGAGGTCCTGCATCAGGGCATCGCCGCCCGCGCCTTCGAGCGCCGCTTCCAGCTCGCCGACTATGTCCAGGTCACCGGCGCCAGCCTCGAGAACGGGCTGCTCCATATCGATCTGGTCCGCGAGATCCCCGAGGCCAAGAAGCCGCGACTGATTCCGATCGGCGCGCAGGGCGCCAAGGTGATCGAGGCCAAGAAGGCAGCGTAATCGCCGCATCAGAGGCAACATCGCCAGCCTGAAACAAGGGAACCTCCTCGGGAAACCGGGGAGGTTCTTTGTATTTGCCCTCAAGGTCATCGCGGCCGAAGCGTAGCGGAGAGCCGGAATCCATGCCTGAGCCTTTCCGAATGAGGTTCAGGCATGGGTCCCGGGTCTCCCTTGGGTCGCCCGGGACGACGTCGAAACCTGACTGGCTCAGTTCGGCGGATTGACCGGCGCGATCGGCGTGTCCGGCTTCGGCTGTGCCGTCTTCATCTCTTCGATCTGCACCGGCGGCAGGGTCGTGTCAGGCGTCGGGATGCCGCTGGGACGCGCCCGCGCCAGTGGCGGCGGGCGGTCGGGCTCATCGGCCCCGCGGACATCCTGCGGGTTCACCAGCTTCGGCTTGCCGATATCCTTCGGCGCGACCGCCGGCACGGCAACCGGCTTCGCTGGAGCAGCATCGGGCTTCGGTGCAGCCGGAGCGGGCGGGGCTACAGTCGCGGGCGCGCTCGCCTCAGCCGGCGGTTGGGCAGGATTCAGAACAGCCGGACGCTCCGGCGGGCGCGGCGTCAGCTTCTTCGGAGCCGGACGCTCCTCCTCGCGCGGATCGAGCCCGACGGTGCGCGGCGGTGGCTGCAGCACGATCCGGTCGATCAACTCGCCGTTGCGGTCGATGACGAGCCGCAGCCGCGATCCGTTTGCCGCCAGACCGTCGACGACGATGGCCGAGCGGGTCCGCACCGTCCGCTGCACCTCGCGCAGGCCGAATTCCTGTATCGCGATCCGTTCGATTGCCCGCAGCGGAATCGGCTGAGCCCGGCGCGGCGCATAGTCGTAGCGCGGGCCATAATCGTCATCATAGTCATAGCCATAACCGTAGCGGCCGTAGCCGCCGTAATCGTCGAGCTGCGCCAGAGCCGGGCCGCTCGCACCGGCCATCACGGCCAGGACGGCGAAGCCGACCAGCCCGCGGCGCAAGCGACGCGGCGCGGCGGCGGGCGAAACCAAGACTGCCATGATCTGTCCTCTATCAGACGAAAATCGCAGTCTTCAGTTCTCGATAAGGATTGCGGCGCGCTTGCGGCGTGAATCCGCTCGGAACGAGCGCTTTTGACGCTCAGACTGCCGCCAGCACGGCAGCGAGCCGGTCGACGTCCTCGGCTCGCGTCGCAAAGGAGCAGACGAAGCGCCCGACGACCTCGCCCGTCCGAAGACGTCTCTCTTCCGGCAGTGCCGTATCGGACCAGGCGATGTACTGCACGCCTCCCGCCGCCAGCGCGGCCTGCGCCTGCGGCGGCAGCACCAGGAAGACCTCGTTCGCCTCGCAAGCCCAGGCCAGCTTGAACTTAGCTTCGGCCTCAACGGCTCGGGCGAGACGGCTGGCCATCGCATTGGCATGGCGAGCGAGATCGAGCCAGTGGCCGTCAGCCAGCAGGCCCTCGAACTGCGCCCCGATCAGCCGGCCCTTGGACAGGGTGTGCCCAGCCCGCTTGCGCCGCCACAGCATCTCACCTGCATTGGCCGGATCGAAAACGATCACCGCCTCCGCGGCGAAGGCACCGTTCTTGGTGCCACCGAAAGAGAGCACGTCGACGCCCGACTTCCAGGTGATTTCGGCGGGCGTGCAGCCGAGCGCTGCGACCGCATTGGCGAAGCGGGCGCCATCCATGTGCAGCTTCAGCCCACGCGGCACGATCGCCTGCTTCAGCTCCGCGATCTCGGCCGGCGTGTAGACCAGCCCGCACTCGGTCGCCTGCGTGATCGACAGCATCTGCGGCTGCACCTGGTGCAGGGCGCCCGCCCGCATGCGCGCGAGCTGGTCGGTGACGACCGCAGGAGTGAGCTTGCAGCCATCGCCCGGCAAGCCGACGATCTTCGCCCCGCCGGTGAAGAACTCGGGCGCACCGCATTCGTCGGCGGCGATATGCGCCTCATTGTGGCAGAGCACCGCGCCCCAGGGCTGGACCATACCAGCCAGCGCCAGAGCATTCGCCGCCGTGCCTGTCGTGACGAGGAAGACGGCGACCTCGCGCTCGAACAGCTCCGCGAACAAGCTCTCGACCCGCTTCGTCCAGGCGTCATTGCCATAGGCCGTCGCAAAGCCGTCATTGGCGGCCGCCATCGCCTGCATCACCGGCGCGCTCGCTCCGGCCAGGTTGTCGCTGATGAAATTCATGGAGCTGGTATCCGGCGGACCGCTGCGAAGGCCCTGACGGATACGCACGCTCCCGCCACAGCGCAATCGACGCTGGAGCCCGTTCCGGTCTGCTTGCACCGCAAGTCGATCGGTAAAACGGTCTCTGATTTGCCGAACGGTCTCTGATTTAAAGTGAGAGCTCGACCTTGGCTGCCGACAACTTCCGGCTTGGCTTGTTGGCCGCAGTGATGCGAAAATGTCTAGACCCAGACACAAATAGCAACAAAATGTCGTTGCGACGCAAAAACGGCGCTTGTGCCCAGATTGGAATTCTGGCAAGGTCAAGGCAATAGGACAGCGATGCTGTCCCATTTTCGGAGCGGGCCTCGCCGAGGCCCCGGCGCAGGCGGATGGAGCGGATGATGACGGGAGGTACGGCAAACAAAGCCAAAGCCAACCGTACGACGCGCGCCGCCCGCAAAACGGCGGCGTAACCGGGCGCGGCAGGGCTTAGGCCCGAGGCGCCTGCGGAGGACGCGGGCGCAAGACCAGACCAGCGCAAGCAACCTTCGCAAACTGACGATAAAGCCGAACCGGCCCGATCCTTGCTCGGCAAGGAGAAAGCCGAAACGGCAGCGGCGCGGCGACGCGCGGACTTTGGCTGGCTCCCGAGCGGATGCTTCGGGGCCCAAGGCGGCGGATGGGCGGAGGTGACGATGAGCGAAGGCAGGAAGGCGAGCGCGATGGCCAGGACCACTGCTGTGGCTACCACTGCTGAGGCCGCCATCACGACGACGGCCGCTTTCGAGCGTTTCCCCGAAGTGCGCGACCCGGCCATGCCGCCCCGCCAGGGCCTCTACGATCCCTCCTACGAGAAGGATTCCTGCGGTGTCGGCTTCATCGCCGACATGAAGAACCGCAAGAGCCATGCGATCGTCGCGCAGGGCCTGCAGATCCTGCACAACATCGACCATCGCGGCGCGGTCGGCGCCGATCCCAAGCTCGGCGACGGCTGCGGCATCCTCACCCAGATCCCGCATCGCTTCTTCAAGGAGGAGTGCGCCCGGATCGGCATCGAACTGCCCGAGCCCGGCCATTACGCCATCGGCCAGTTCTTCATGCCGCAGGAGGCCGACAACCGCGCCGTCTGCGAGGAGATCGTCGCCCAGACGGTCGAGGAGGAGGGGCTGATCTTCCTCGGCTGGCGCGACGTGCCGGTCGACAACAGCGATCTCGGCGAAGCGGTCAAGGAGACAGAGCCCTGCCATCGCCAGATCTTCGTCGGCCGCCCGGCCGGGATCACCGACGAGGACGAGTTCGAGCGCCAGGTCTATGTCCTCAGAAAGTCAGTCTCGAACAAGGTCTACAAGCGCCATGACCGGGCGACCGCGACCTATTACCCGGTCTCCTTCTCCTGCCGGACCATCGTCTACAAGGGCATGGTGCTGGTCACCCAGCTCGGCGCCTATTTCAAGGACCTGACCGACGAACGCTTCGAGAGCGCGCTCGCCCTCGTCCACCAGCGCTTCGCCACCAACACCTTCCCGTCCTGGCGCCTCGCTCACCCCTACCGGATGGTCGCCCATAACGGCGAGATCAACACGCTGCGCGGCAACGTCAACTGGATGGCGGCCCGCCAGGCCTCGGTCGATTCCGAGCTGTTCGGGGCCGACATCTCCAAGCTCTGGCCGATCTCCTATGAGGGCCAGTCCGACACCGCCTGCTTCGACAACGCCCTCGAATTCCTGGTCCAGGGCGGCTATTCGCTCGCCCATGCCATGATGATGCTGGTGCCCGAAGCCTGGGCCGGCAACCCGCTGATGGATGACAGCCGGCGCGCCTTCTACGAGTACCACGCCGCGCTGATGGAGCCGTGGGACGGCCCCGCCGCGATCGCCTTCACCGATGGCCGCCAGATCGGCGCGACGCTCGACCGCAACGGCCTGCGCCCCGCGCGCTATCTCGTCACCGATGACGGGCTCGTCGTGCTCGCCTCGGAGTTCGGCGTGCTGCCGATCCCGGAGGAGAAGATCGTCCAGAAGTGGCGGCTCCAGCCCGGCAAGATGCTGCTGATCGACCTCGATCAGGGCCGCATCATCGGCGACGACGAGATCAAGAGCACGCTCTGCCTCGCCAATCCCTACAAGGACTGGCTGAAGCGCACCCAGATCGTGCTCGAGGAGCTGCCGCCGGTCGAGGCCCGCGCCTCGCGCACCGACGTCGCCTTGCTCGATCGCCAGCAGGCCTTCGGCTATACCCAGGAAGACACCAAGATCCTGATGGCGCCGATGGCGGTGACCGGCCAGGAAGCCGTCGGCTCGATGGGTACGGATACGCCGATCTCGGCGCTCTCCTCGAAGTCGAAGCTGCTCTACACCTATTTCAAGCAGAACTTCGCCCAGGTCACCAACCCGGCGATCGACCCGATTCGCGAGGAGCTCGTCATGAGCCTCCTCTCCTTCATCGGGCCGCGGCCGAACATCCTCGACCTCGAAGGCACCTCGCGCCGCAAGCGCCTGGAAGTGCGCCAGCCGATCCTGACCAATGACGATCTCGAGAAGATCCGCTGCATCGGTCACTACGAGGATCGCTTCGACACCAAGACGCTCGACATCACCTATCCGACGCGCGAGGGCGCGGCCGGCATGGAGGGCGCGATCGCCCGCCTGTGCGAGCGCGCCGAAGCGGCCGTCCATGGCGGCTACAACATCATCATCCTCTCCGACCGGCAGGTCGGCTCCGACCGCATCCCGATTCCGGCCTTGCTGGCGACCGCAGCGGTCCATCATCACCTGATCCGCAAGGGCCTGCGCACCTCGGTTGGCCTCGTCATCGAATCCGGTGAGCCACGCGAGATCCATCACTTCGCTTTGCTCGCCGGCTTCGGCGCCGAGGCAATCAATCCTTATCTCGCCTTCGAGACCCTGGAGGCGCTGTACGAGGCCGGCGAGTTCCCGCCGGAGGTCGACCGCTACGAGGTGGTCAAGCGCTTCATCAAGTCGGTCGGCAAGGGCCTGCTCAAGGTCATGTCCAAGATGGGCATCTCGACCTACCAGTCCTATTGCGGCGCCCAGATCTTCGACGCGGTCGGCCTGCGCAGCGACCTGATCGAGACCTATTTCACCGGCACCATCTCCTCGATCGAGGGCGTCGGCCTCGCCGAGATCGCCGAGGAGAGCGTGCGCCGCCACCGCGACGCCTTCGGCGACTCCCCCGTCTATCGCGACTCGCTCGACATCGGTGGCGAGTATGCCTTCCGCATCCGCGGCGAGGCGCACGCCTGGACGCCGGAGAACATCGCGCTGCTCCAGCATGCCGTGCGCGGCAATGCGCGCGACAAGTTCAAGGCCTATTCCGAGCTGGTCAACGACCAGACCGAAAAGCTCTCGACCATTCGCGGCCTGTTCCACGTCAAGATGGCGCAGGAGCTGGGCCGCGAGCCCGTGCCGCTCGACGAGGTCGAGAGCGCGGTCTCGATCGTCAAGCGCTTCTCCACCGGCGCGATGTCCTTCGGCTCGATCAGCCATGAGGCGCATTCGACGCTGGCGCTGGCGATGAACGCCATCGGCGGCAAGTCGAACACCGGCGAGGGCGGCGAGGAACCGGAGCGCTTCAAGCCGCTGCCGGACGGGCGCTCGATGCGCTCGGCGATCAAGCAGGTCGCCTCGGGCCGCTTCGGCGTCACCACCGAATATCTCGTCAACTCGGCAATGATGCAGATCAAGGTCTCGCAGGGCGCCAAGCCCGGCGAGGGCGGCCAGCTGCCCGGCCACAAGGTCGATGCGCGCATCGCCAAGGTCCGGCATTCGACCCCGGGCGTCGGCCTGATCTCGCCGCCGCCGCATCACGACATCTATTCGATCGAGGATCTCGCCCAGCTGATCTTCGACCTGAAGAACGTCAATCCGGCCGCCGACGTCTCGGTCAAGCTCGTCTCCGAGCTCGGCGTCGGCACGGTTGCCGCCGGCGTCGCCAAGGCGCGCGCCGACCACATCACCATCGCCGGCTATGAGGGCGGCACAGGCGCCTCGCCGCTGACCTCGATCAAGCATGCGGGATCGCCCTGGGAGATCGGCCTCGCCGAGACCCACCAGATCCTGGTGATGAACAAGCTGCGCGGCCGCATCGCCCTGCAGGTCGATGGCGGGCTGCGCACGGCGCGCGACATCATCATCGGTGCGCTGCTGGGCGCCGACGAGTTCGGTTTCGCCACGGCGCCGCTGATCGCCGCCGGCTGCATCATGATGCGCAAGTGCCATCTCAACACCTGCCCGGTCGGCGTCGCCACCCAGGACCCGGTATTGCGCAAGCGCTTCAAGGGCGCGCCCGAGCACGTCATCAACTTCTTCTTCTTCCTCGCCGAGGACGTGCGCGAGATCATGGCAGAGATGGGCGTGAAGAGCTTCGACGAGCTCGTCGGCCGCTCCGATTGGCTCGACAAGAAGGAAGCGATCGACCACTGGAAGGCTAGGGGGCTCGACTTCGCCCGCATCTTCCACAAGCCGGAAGCCGGCGCGGGCGTCGCCATCCGCAATGTCGAGCGCCAGGTCCATCCGATCGAGTCGGTGCTCGACCGCACGCTGATCGCCAAGGCGGGCGCCTCGCTCGACACCGGCGCTCCGGTGGTGATCGAGAGCGCGATCCGCAATGTCGACCGCTCGACCGGCGCGATGATCTCGGGCGAGATCGCCAAGCGCCATGGCGGGCTCGGCCTGCCGGACGACACGATCACGGTGAAGCTCACCGGCACAGCCGGCCAGAGCTTCGGCGCCTGGGTCGCGGCCGGCGTGACGCTCGATCTCACCGGCCAGGCCAACGACTATGTCGGCAAGGGCCTGTCGGGCGGCAAGCTGATCATCCGGCCCGACCCGAAGTCGCGCGCCCTCGCCGAGGAGGCGATCATCGTCGGCAACACCGTGCTCTACGGCGCGATCTCCGGCGAATGCTACTTCCGCGGCGTCGCCGGCGAGCGCTTCGCCGTGCGCAATTCCGGCGCGATCGCAGTGGTCGAGGGCACCGGCGACCATGGCTGCGAATACATGACCGGCGGCGTCGTCGTCGTGCTGGGTGGGACCGGCCGCAACTTCGCGGCCGGCATGTCGGGCGGCATCGCCTATGTCCTCGACGAGGACAAGAGCTTCGCCAAGCGCTGCAACCTCTCCATGGTCGATCTCGAACCGGTGCCGGAAGAGGAGGAGCTGACCCAGCGCCTCTACCATCATGGCGGCGACCTCGAGTTCAAGGGCCGCATAGACGTCATGGCCAACATGTCCGGCTACGACGCCGAGCGCCTGCACCAGCTCATCGCCAACCACTTGAAATATACGGGGTCGGCACGGGCGCAGGCGATCCTGGAGAACTGGGCGGAGTACCTGCCCAAATTCGTCAAGGTCATGCCGGTCGAGTACCGGCGCGCACTACTGGAAATCGAGCGGGCCCAGGCCGGCATCTCGGTCGCGGCGGAGTGAGACGATGGGCAAGGTAACCGGTTTCCTAGAGATCGACCGCCGCGACCGGAAGTATCTTCCGGCCTCGGACCGTATCCGCAACTACAAGGAATTCATCATCCCGCTCGGTCGGGAGGCGACCCGTGACCAGGCGGCGCGCTGCATGAATTGCGGCATCCCGTATTGTCACAATGGCTGCCCGGTCAACAACCAGATCCCGGACTGGAACGACCTCGTCTACAACGACAAGTGGCAGGAAGCGCTCACCAACCTGCACTCGACCAACAACTTCCCCGAGTTCACCGGCCGTGTCTGCCCCGCCCCTTGCGAGGCCTCCTGCACGCTGAATCTCGAGGACACCCCGGTCACGATCAAGTCGATCGAATGCGCGATTGTCGACAAGGGCTGGCAGGAGGGCTGGATCAAGCCCGAGCCATCCGCGACCAAGACAGGAAAGAAGGTCGCGATCATCGGCTCAGGCCCGGCGGGCCTCGCCGCAGCCCAGCAGCTCGCCCGTGCCGGCCATGAAGTCCATGTCTATGAGCGCCAGGGCCGCGCCGGCGGCCTGCTGCGCTACGGCATTCCCGACTTCAAGATGGAGAAGTCGCATGTCGATCGGCGTGTCACCCAGATGGAGGCCGAGGGTGTCGTCTTCCATTACGGCGTGAATGTCGGCATCGACATCGATCCGCAGGAATTGCTTGCAGAGTACGACGCGATCGGCCTGACCGGCGGCGCCGAGAAGCCGCGCGACCTGCCGATCGAGGGCCGCGACCTCGACGGTGTCCAGTTCGCCATGGATTTCCTGCCGCAGCAGAACCGCCGCAATGGCGGCGAGCCGGACACGACGGGCAATGCCCGCCCGATCCTGGCGGGCGGCAAGCATGTCGTCGTCATCGGCGGCGGCGACACCGGTTCGGACTGCATCGGAACCTCGGTGCGCCAGGGCGCGCTCTCGGTCACCCAGCTCGAGATCATGCCGCAGCCGCCGGAGAAAGAGAACAAGGCGCTGACCTGGCCGAACTGGCCGCTGAAGCTGCGGACGTCCTCCAGCCATGAGGAAGGCGCCGAGCGCGACTTCGCCGTCGGCACCGTCAAGTTCACCGGCGAGAACGGCAAGGTGAAGACGCTGCATTGCGCCAAAGTCGATGCCCAGTTCAAGCCGATCGAAGGCAGCGAGTTCCAGCTCAAGGCCGATCTCGTCCTGCTCGCCATGGGCTTCGTCTCGCCGGTGCATGACGGCTTGCTCGCCAAGCTCGGCGTCAAGATCGACGGACGCGGCAATGTCGAGGCCAACATGCTGGCCTACAAGACATCGATCGAGAAGGTCTTCGCTGCCGGCGACATGCGCCGCGGCCAGTCGCTGGTGGTTTGGGCCATCCGCGAGGGCCGCCAGATGGCGCACTCGATCGACAAGCACCTGATGGGCGAGACCATCCTGCCGCGCTGAGGGGTTAGGTGACACGCGCGGGGAACCCCTCTCCCGGATGGGAGAGGGGCAGGGGTGAGGGACCGCCGCTGATCATTGAGGCGACGCGGCACTGTTGCGTCTTCTGCGGTTAGGGCAGGCCCTCATCCCTGCCCTTCTCCCACACGGGAGAAGGGTTCCCCGCGCCCTTCACCTAGGCTTGCGTCCAAAGCCGAGGCTCACGCCCCCAACAAATCCACCAGCGGCGGGATCAGTGGCTCGTCGGCCGGCGGCATGGCGAGGTCGCGCAGCTTGCCGGGGCGGACCCATTTCAGCGCCTGCCCTTCGCCCGAGATCACCGTCCCTTCCCAGCGCCGGCAGATATAGAGCGGCATCAAGAGGTGGAATTCGGGATAGGCGTAGCTGGCGAAGGTCAGCGGCGCGAGGCAGGCTTCCTTGACCGTAATGCCGAGTTCCTCGGCGAGCTCGCGGATCAGCGCCGGCTCCGGCCGCTCGCCCGCTTCGAGCTTGCCCCCGGGAAATTCCCACAGACCCGCGAGCGACTTGCCTTCGGGACGTTGGGTGACGAGTACGCGATTATCCGGATCGACCAGCGCGCAGGCGACGACGAGCAGCAGCTTCACAGTTAAGACTAATGTCCCGAGAGGATGACCTCGACCGGCTCGGTTTCCTTGCCGGTCAGCGTGACTTCGTCATAGACCGAACCGCCCTCGCGGAAAATCGCATCTTCCTCGCCCCAGATCACCTGAGTCGAGACGAAGTAGGTCCCGGGCGCGACCTTGTCGAAGCTGAAGCGCCCCCTGGCCGTCGATTTGGTGGTTCGGGTGAACTGCGCATAGAGCGGATCGACCTGGCCGTGCGGATAGCGCCAATGCGGCAGGTACTTGGTCCTGACGAAGATGCTGCTGAAGCGTTCGCGGGCATAGGCCGTCGCCGGGATCAGCCTGACGACCTCGCCGGCGGCGTTCACGACCTGGCCTTTTTCGCGCGTGCGAAAGGCGTGGCCGACGATGATGCCGGTCCCCGGCTTTCGGATCACCGCCGCCTCCTCGGCCGAGAAGGACGACGTCGTCACCGGCCCCGGCACACAGGCACCCAACAGGGCCGCAAGGCCCAGCACGCATGCTATCCTCTTCATCTGGCTCGTCCCCCCGCCGGCGCCGTCGATACCAGAAAGACGCCGGCGAGGATGATGCAACCTCCGATAACTTGCCGCAACTCCAGCGTTTCGCCGAGGACGAGCACACCCATGACGGCAGCGACCGCCGGCACCAGATAGCCGGTCATCGCCGCCCGCGTCGGCCCGGCGGCGCGGATCAGCCGCATGAAGAACGTCACCGGCATCGCCGTCGCGAGCACACCGAGCGCCAGTACGGCCTGCCAATGCGGCAACAGGGCCGACAGCGCGCCCCAGCCGGAGAAGACCAGCGTCAGCAGCAGCGCCCCCGAGCCCGAGACCATCTGCTGGCCGAGCGCCAGCCGGATCGGATCGCCCGACTGTGGCGGCACCGCACGGACGTAGAGATTGGCGCAAGCATAGGAGAGGGTCGCACCGACCATGGCGAGGAGGCTGAGCGCCGTGCCGCCGCCCTCGACCAGGCGCGGCCCGATCAGGATGGCGACGCCGGCCATGCCTATCGCGATACCAACAAAGCGGCGCGGACCGAGACGTTCCTCGGCGAAGAGGAGATGCGCGAACAGCGCCGTGACCAGCGGTCCCGCCGCCTGGATCATCGCCGCCGGGCCGCTGGCAAGCTGGATCAGCGCATAGGCGACGAGCACGTTCGGCAGCCAGCCATTGGCCGTACCGAGCACGAGCCAGTGGCGGATTTCGTGCCGGCGTGGCAGCGGGCTCTGGCCGCGCGCCGCAACGAAGAGCGCCAGCGTCGCAGCGCCGAGCAGGCCGCGCCCGGCGGCGATCGCCCAGGGCGAAACTTCGCCGGCCAACAGCTTGATGAACAGGTAGCTGCTCCCCCAGAGGAACGAGCAGGCGGCGAGGTTGCCGACGATGAAGGCCTTGCTCGGCCCCGCCGGACCGGCAGGCTCAGGAGCGATAGTCGCCGTTGATCTCGACATAGGCCTTGGTCAGGTCGCAGGTCCAGACGGTGGCCTTGCCGCGGCCGAGGCCGAGATCGGCGGTCATGACGATGTGCTCGCCCTTCATGTAGTCGGAGACGGCCTGCTCGTCGTAAGCAGCGGCGCGTGCACCCGCTTCCGCGACCTTGATCGCGCCGAAGGAGATGTCGAGCTTGTCGCGATCGGCAGGTTCGCCGGCCTTGCCGACCGCCATGACGATGCGGCCCCAATTGGCGTCCTCGCCGGCAACCGCAGTCTTGACCAGCGGCGAGTTGGCGATCGACAGCGCGACCTTCTTGGCCGAGCGCGCCGACTGCGCCCCGACGACCCGGACCTCGACGAACTTGCGGGCGCCCTCGCCGTCCTTGCAGACCAGATGCGAGAGCTCGAGCAGCAGCGCGTTCAGCGCGCGCTTGAAGCCGGAGAGCCGGTTATCGCCGGGATCGGTGATCTCCGGCACGCCGCGCGCCTTGGCCTTGCCCGTCGAGAACAGCATCAGCGTGTCGGAGGTCGAGGTGTCGCTGTCGACCGTGATCGCGTTGAACGAACCCTTCACACCCTTCGACAGCAGCGCCTGCAGCACGGGCGCCGCGATCGGCGCATCGGTGAAGACGAAGGAGAGCATCGTCGCCATATCAGGCGCGATCATGCCGGCGCCCTTGGCGATGCCGGCGATCGTGACCTCGTGCCCGTCGATCTTGGCCTTGCGCGCGACCGCCTTCGGGAAGGTGTCGGTCGTCATGATCGCCTTGGCCGCATCCGCCCAGGGGCCGTCGGCAGCGCGCTTGGCGCAATCGGCCAGCACGCCCTCGAACTTGGTCGCGTCGAGCGGCTCGCCGATCACGCCGGTCGAGGCAATGAAGACCTCTCCCGCCTTGCAGCCCGCGGCCTTGGCCGCGATCTTCGCGGTCAGCGCAACCGAGTCGCGGCCTTTGAGACCCGTGAAGGCATTGGCGTTGCCGGAGTTGACGACGATGGCGCGCGCCGTACCCTGCGCCAGATTCTCCCGGCACCAGTCGACTGGCGCCGACGGGCATTTAGAGCGGGTGAAGACGCCGGCGGCCTGCGAACCCTCGTCGAGCAGGACGAGGAGCACGTCGGTACGGCCCTTGTAGCGGATGCCGGCTTCCGCGGTGGCGAAGCGCACGCCCGGCACGGCCGGAACCTTGGGCTGGCGCTTCGGCGCGAGCGGAGAAACGGGAACATCCTTGCCGGCCATCGTGCGCATCTCCTAGTGAGGCGCAGTGGATGTGCCGCAGCGGCCGGGGGAAGGCAAGCGGCTTCCCTTCTCCCCTTGCGGGAGAAGGTGGCTCGGCGAAGCCGAGACGGACGAGGGGTCGCGGCAAAGATTGCCGCGACCCCTCAAGCACATTCAACGATATAGGACGGCGCGACCCCTCATCCGCCCCTTCGGGGCACCTTCTCCCGCAGGGGGAGAAGGGGAGCGCGCCACGGCCCGATCAGGGCTTCTTCGGCTCGGCCGGGGTCACCGGAGCAGCCGGCTTGTCGAGGCGCTCCACCTTGGCCTTCTCGCGCAGCGCCACGATGAGGTCCTGCTGCGCCTTGCGGACCAGATACTGGTCGATCTGCGGCTTGACCTCGTCGAAGCTCGGCAGCGGCTTGCTGCGCTTGTCCTCGAGCTTGATGACGTGCCAGCCGAACTGGCTCTTCACCGGCTCGGAGACTTGGCCCTTCTCGAGCTTGAAGGCAACTTCGGCGAATTCCGGCACCATCCGGTCCTTGGCGAACCAGCCGAGATCGCCGCCCTCCTTGCCCGAGCCCGGATCCTTGGAGAGCTCGGCGGCGACCTTGGCGAAGTCCTCGCCCTTCTTCACCCGCTCCAGCGCCGCCTTCGCCTGCGCTTCCTCCGGCACCAGGATGTGGCGGGCGTGGACCTCTTCCTCCGGCTTCATCGCCTTGACGGTGTCCTCGAACAGCTTCTTGGCCGCCTCGGGGGTTGCCGCCTTCTTGGCCTCGACCGTCAGGTATTCGTCGAGCAGCAGCTTGTCGCGGTTATAGGCGAGGCGTTTGGCGAATTCCGGCCCCTCGCCGACTTTGGCCGCCGCCGCGGTCTTGGCGCCGAGCTTGAGGTCGACCAGGTAGTTGATCAGCTCCTCGCGCTTGCGCTCCTCCGGCATCTGCGCGGTGCGCTCGCCGAGATCGTCTTCCGCAAGCTTGAGGTCACCTTCGGTGATGGTGATGCCATCGACCTTGGCGACGGGCTTGTCCTGTTGCGCAAGGGCCGGCACGGCGGCCAGCGCGAAGCCAAGCGACAGCATGGCGAGACGGGAGGACAACATCGGTGCGGCCTTTCGACTGGACGGCGCGGAAATCGATCTCGCCGGCTGAGTGCCAGCAGAACGCGACCTTGGCAAGGCTGGGCCTCGCACATCAACGCGAGCCGACCTCTCAGGTTCAATCCTCTGCAACGCCGTGGCGCCGGGCCGAGCCTCTTGGAACCGGCATGGCCGGACCCTACATGCGCGCGGACAAGCGCGTGCTGGACCATGCGCCTGCGCACGTCTAAACACGCGCGTGAAATTCTGAAGGTTACCGCTTTCGGCTGCGCCTGCTGGCGCCGGCCGGATTCGCCATTGAAAGGCCAGACATGCTTGGCGCGCTTGCAAAGAAACTCTTCGGCTCGTCGAACGATCGGCGGGTGAAGGGCTACCAACCCCGCGTCGCCGCGATCAACGCGCTCGAAGCCGAGGTGGCGCAGCTCTCCGACGAGGCTCTTCGCGCCCGGACCGAAACCTTCAAGCAGCAGCTCGCCGACGGCGCCAAGCTCGACGACCTGCTCGTTCCGGCCTTCGCCACGGTGCGCGAGGCGGCCAAGCGCACGCTCGGCCAGCGCCATTTCGACGTTCAGCTGATCGGCGGCATGGTGCTGCACGAGGGCGCCATCGCCGAAATGAAGACCGGCGAAGGCAAGACACTGGTCGCGACCTTGCCGGTTTATCTCAACGCGCTCGCCGGCAAGGGCGTCCATGTCGTCACCGTCAACGACTACCTCGCCCGCCGCGACGCCGAGTGGATGAACCGGATCTACAGTTTCCTCGGCCTCTCCGTCGGTATCATCGTGCACGGCCTCGATGACGAGGAACGCCAGCGCGCCTATGCCTGCGACATCACCTACGGCACCAACAACGAGTTCGGCTTCGACTATCTGCGCGACAACATGAAGTACGAAGTCGCGCAGATGAGCCAGCGCGGCCACCATTACGCGATCGTCGACGAGGTCGACTCGATCCTGATCGACGAAGCGCGTACGCCGCTGATCATCTCCGGCCCGCTCGACGACAAGTCGGACCTCTATGTCGCGATCGACAAGGTCCTGCCCGGGCTGGTCAAGACCGATTACGAGGTCGACGAGAAGCAGCGCACCGTGGCGCTGACCGAGGCCGGCAACGAGCATATCGAGGAGTTGCTGAGGGCAGCCGGACTGCTCAAGGAGGGCGATCTCTACGACTCCGCCAACGTCACTCTGGTGCACCATGTCAACCAGGCCTTGCGGGCGCACGCCCTCTTCAGTCGCGACAAGGACTACATCGTCCGCAATGACGAGGTCGTCATCATCGACGAGTTCAGCGGCCGCATGATGCCCGGACGCCGCTATTCCGAAGGCTTGCACCAGGCGCTCGAGGCCAAGGAAAACGTCACCGTCCAGCCCGAGAACGCGACGCTGGCCTCGATCACCTTCCAGAACTATTTCCGCCTCTACAAGAAGCTCGCCGGCATGACCGGCACGGCCGCGACCGAGGCCGACGAGTTCGAGCAGATCTACAAGCTCGAGGTCGTCGAGATCCCGACCAATGTCCCGGTCGCCCGCATCGACGACGATGACGAGGTCTATCGCAGCTTCCCGGAGAAGGTGAAGTCGATCATCAAGGAGCTCGACCGCGCCAGCGAGCGCCTGCAGCCGGTGCTGGTCGGCACCGCCTCGATCGAGAAGTCCGAGCTCGTCGCCGAGATGCTGGTGGAGGCCGGTTTCAAGCAGATCGACTTCTCGCAACCCGACGCGCTGGACAAGCTCTACGCCGCCGCCCGCTCGGGCAAGAGCGCCAAGCAGTTCGCCGTTTTGAATGCCCGCTTCCATGAGCAGGAGGCCTTCATCGTCGCCGAGGCCGGCGTGCCCGGCGCGATCACCATTGCGACCAACATGGCCGGCCGCGGCACCGACATCAAACTCGGCGGCAATGTCGAAATGCGCGTCGCGCACGAGACCGCCGGTATGGAGGACGGGCTGGAGAAGCAGGCGAAGATCAAGGCGATCGAAGAGGAAGTCGCGCGCTTCCGCGAGATCGTCCTCAACGCCTCCGAGACCATCGAGCTCGAGCCGGCCAAGGGCTCGCGCCCGGCCAAGACCACGACCCGCCCCGGCGGCCTCTACATCATCGGCACCGAGCGCCATGAGAGCCGGCGCATCGACAACCAGCTGCGCGGCCGCGGCGGCCGCCAGGGCGATCCGGGCCGCTCGAAGTTCTTCCTGTCGCTGCAGGACGATTTGATGCGCATCTTCGGCTCCGACCGGATGGACGGCATGCTGCAGAAGCTCGGCCTGCAGGAGGACGAGGCGATCGTCCATCCCTGGATCAACAAGGCGGTCGAGAAGGCGCAGGGCAAGGTCGAGGCGCGCAACTTCGACATCCGTAAGAACATCCTGAAATACGACGACGTCATGAACGACCAGCGCAAGGTCGTGTTCGAGCAGCGTCGCGAGTTCATGCGGGCGGAGAGTGTGCGCGAGACCATCGACGACATGCGCCAGGGCGTCGTCGAGGACACCGTCTCACGGCGCATCCCCGAGGACGCCTATCCCGAGCAGTGGGATGCCGCCGGCCTGCGCGAGGACGTCGCGACCTATCTCAATCTCGAATTGCCGATCGAGGACTGGGCCAAGGAAGAGGGCATCGCCGACGCCGAGTTGCGCGAGCGCATCCGCAAGACCGCCGATGACGACTACACGGCGCGCATCGAGCGCAACACCGAAGAGGTGATGACCTATATCGAGAAGCAGGTCCTGCTGCAGACGCTTGACCATCTCTGGCGCGAGCACCTCGTCACGCTCGACCATCTGCGCCAGGTCATCGGCTGGCGCGGCTATGCCCAGCGCGACCCGCTGAACGAGTACAAGCAGGAAGCCTTCGAGCTGTTCGACGGGCTGATCGGCCGTCTGCGCGAACAGGTCACCGGCAATCTGATGCGCGTCGAGGTCCGCTTCGAGGCGCCGCCGGAAGAGGGTCTTGACCTCGCCCAGGGCAGCGGCGGCGCCCTGCCGCCCCCCCCGGCCGGCTTCCTCAGCGGTCAGCCGCAATTCGCCGCGACCGACGGCGATCTCGCCGTCGCCGAGCGCAACCCGGCCGATCCCGAGAGCTGGGGCAAGGTCGGGCGTAATGAGCCCTGCCCGTGCGGCTCCGGCAAGAAGTACAAGCACTGCCACGGCCAGTTCGTCTGATCGCAGCTTTCGTCCCGTCCAAGACGTAGAAAAGGGCTCCAGCCATCGGCTGGAGCCCTTTTTCATATCTGCAGTCTGATCGACGGATGGCCTGAGCAATGCCTATTCCCGCCCCTGCGGCGGCAGGCGCGGCAGCAGGATGGTCAGCAGCCCCAGCAGCGGCAGATAGGAGCAGACCTTGTAGACGAAGGTGATGCCGTAAGCATCGGCGAAGCCGCCGAGGAAGGCGGCGCCCAGCCCGCCCGCGCCGAAGGCGAAGCCGAAGAACATGCCGGCGATCAGGCCGACGCGTCCCGGGACTAGTTCCTGCGCGAAGACCACGATCGCCGAGAAGGCCGAGGCGAAGATCAACCCGATCACCGCGCTCAGCACGCCGGTCCAGAACAGATTGGCGTAAGGCAGCAGCAGCGCGAACGGGATGACGCCGAGGATCGAGAACCAGATCACGAAGCGCGCCCCGAAACGGTCGCCGATCGGCCCGCCCGCGAAGGTGCCGACCGCCGCCGCCCCCAGGAACAGGAACAGCATCAGCTGCGCGTCGCGGAAGCCGAGCTGGAACTGCTCGATGACGTAGAAGGTGAAGTAGCTCGATATGCTCGCCATGTAGACGTTCTTCGTCGCGGTCAGCAGGACCAGGACGGACAAGGCGAAGGCGACGCGCCGACCCGGCAGCGGCAAGGCGCGGCTCGCGGCCGGGCGGCCGGCTTGGGCCCGGCGATGGGCCGCATACCAATGTCCGACCCGGGTCAGGACGACGACACCCGCCATGGCGATGACCGAGAGCCAGGCGACGCTGCCCTGGCCGAAGGGCAGGACGATGAAGGCGGCGAGCAGCGGTCCCAGCGCCGAGCCGAGATTGCCTCCGACCTGGAACAGCGACTGCGCCAGACCGTGCCGCCCGCCCGAGGCGAGCCGGGCGACCCGCGACGCCTCCGGGTGGAAGATCGCCGATCCCAGGCCGATGAGGCAGGCCGCCACGACCAGCACCGCGAAGTTATGGGCATTGCCGAGCAGGATCAGGCCGCCGAAGGTCGAGGCCATTCCGGCGGGCGCCGAATAGGGCATCGGCCAGCGATCGGTCACCATCCCGACGACCGGCTGCAGCAACGACGCCGTGACCTGGAAGGCCATGGTCAGCAGGCCGATCTGGACGAAGTCCAGCGCATAATTGGCTTTGAACAGCGGGTAGAGCGAGGCCAGCAGCGACTGCATCACGTCGTTCAGCAGGTGGCAGAAGCTGACCGCCAGCAGAACGGAGATCGTCGTCTTCTCGAAGCGGGGCCGGCTCCCCTCGATCGTTGCAACCATGGCGGTGTTCCTGAGCGCAGACTGTGTTGGTGCTCCTTCTACAAGGCTTGCCTGTGACCTTCTTTCGTGTTTCGGTCTATCTCTTTCGTGTTTGGGCCAATCGATGAGAAAGCTGCTACGGCAACAGGTCGAGGCCCTCCATGCCGATCATCGCCAACTTCACGGCACGGTTGCCGATGCCGATGCCGATGTGCTGGTCCGCATCTCGGACAACCCCGCTGGCTATACGATAGCGCCACATAGCCATCGCCAAATCCAACTCCTCTGCGCTTTCTCCGGCGTGGTCCAGATCAACACCGAGCGCGGCAGCTGGATGATCCCACCGGGCCATGGCTTGCTCATCCCGGCCCGGCTGCAGCATTCGGTGGAAGTGCTGAGCGATGTCAGCATCAAGTCGGTCTATCTGCTCACCGGGCAGGACGACCTGGCGGAGCGCATGCTTCAGGTGCTCGGCGTCACCGATCTCGCGCACGCGCTGATCGTCGAGGCGATCCGCCTGAGCGATGCTCCGCCCGGCACCCGCAAGCTCGCGCTCGTCCTGGAATTGCTGACGGCGGAGATCGCCGCGCTCCCCATTCGGCCGCTCGGCCTGCCCTTCCCGGCCGACAGGCGCCTCGCCGCTCTCTGCCGCGCCTATATGGCCGCGCCCTCGGTCAATGAGCGCCTCGACGACTGGGCCGCGAAGCTGGCAATGAGCCGGCGGACCTTCACTCGGCTTTTCCAGCGTGAGACGGGTCTCAGCTTCGTCGCTTGGCGCCAGCAGGCCAGCCTGTTCGCCTGCTTGCCCCGGCTGGCGGAAGGTGTGCCGGTCACGCAGGTCGCCATGCTTGCGGGCTATGACAATGTCGCGGCGTTCACGACGATGTTCAGGCGGCGGCTGGGCACCGCGCCGCGCAACTACATGAGAGCCTCATTGGCGCGGTAGCTGCTCAAGCTGAACAATTCCGGTCGCATAAATGGAAAAGGCCGCTCTCGCGAGCGGCCTTACCCAACCAAGTCTGTCCGATCAAAGCTCTTACTTCGGCGCGAAGATGCCGACGCTGCTCGCGGTGATATCGAAGGAGAGCGTCGCCACCACGGTCGGGTTGCACCACTTCGAGCGCCCCGTGCCGGCGGTAATGCCGCGCGGATCGGCCGTCAGCAGGAAGCAGTCGCCCTTCGACAGGCTGGTGTCGTGATAGCGCAGATCAGCCGTCAGGTTCTTGTAGGTATAGGACAGGCCGGCGTTCCAGTAGGTGTAATCCGGCAGGTCGGTCGGTGGCACCGTCGACCAGATCGCGAGATTGGTGGTGCCGAGCCAGTAATGGCCGAGCTCGCCGGAGACCGACAGGCCCTCGAGGAACGGCAGGTTGTACTTCGCCGTCACCGAGCCGTAGGTGCCGGTCGCGCCGGTGCCGAGCCAGTCCCAGGCGTAGAACAGGTTGGCGCCGACGATCAGCTTGTCCTCGAAGTTGTAGCTGACCTTGCCGTAGACCTCGGTGTAATCGGTGTTCTTAGGCGTCCAGAACACGCCGGCCGTGTCGATATAGGCCTTTTCGCCCGGATAGTAGTACTGCCAGACACCGAGATCGACGGTGACCGGGCCGAACTTGGGCCGGATGCCGCCGTAGAAGTCGATTTCGGCCGGCGGGCTGGTCGCCAGATCGACATTCGAGGCGTAGACGCCGACATAGAACAGATTGTCGTAGACCTGCAGTTCGGCGCCGCCCTGGATCGCCGGCTTGCGGTCGGTCTGCGAGATGCCGCGGAAATTATAGTCCGTCATGCCCTTCACGCTGACGGCGATGTCGAACCAGGTGATGCTCGGCGCGACCGGCACCGGTGGCGCGCCCTTGCGGCTCGGCAGATCCGAGGCGAACGCAGAAGCTGTGAGCGCCATCGACAGCGCAAAGCCCGTCAGCAAGCCGGAAGTGTTCAAGGCAGCCATCGCGAACTCCATCAAGGTTCCTGCACGATTCTCGTCATGCATTCGCCATGATTAAGCCGCCGCGGGCGCAGCATCGGCAAGGCGAGGTTTTTTGCAACCTGCCCGCGCAATGAGCAATGCTGGCGGATTTCGCTGTTTAGACGCCTACAAAAGCGCCCGCCGCCATCGCTGGCCGCGGGCGTGACTTTTTTACATCAAGCGATTGCGGGGCCGCTCAGCGCGCCACGGGCTGGCTCGCATAGGAGGCGTCGGGCTGCAGCTGCGACGTCCGCAGGGTCGAAGCCCGGCGCGGCGGCAATGGCGCGGTCACCGTCTGCGGCGTCTCGGGAACGACGGAGGCGACCGGCGCCTGCTCCTTCGACTCGGAGGAGCTGCCGAGCAACGGCACGAAGCTCAGCGCCCGCTGGTAGAAGGAGGGCTGTGCTGGCTCGGCCGCCGCCGTCTGGATCGGGGCAGCAGTCGCGGCGCCCGGCATCACCTTGGCGACCTGCGTCGCTGCCTCGCTCGACCTGGTGACAGGAGCAGCCGGTTTCGCCGGCGCGGCTGCGACGACGGTTGCCGACTTGGCATCGGCTGCCGGTTGTTCGGCGGCACCACGGACGGCGGCGAGCACTGCGTCGTTGTCAGCCGATTCAGCCCGGACAGTCGCCTTCGTACGTCCCTTGTCGTCGAGCACGACGACGCGCGGGCCAATCAGCGAATCGACGCGGCTGATGCCGACGTCACGCGAGCCCCAGGCGACCGACCTGTTCATTGAATCGGCGCCGGACTGGGCCAGCTGGCGCTTGAACGAGGAATGCTGGTCGCCGTCGTCATAGATCAGCTTGATCGCCGGCGTGCCCTTCGAGACCAGCGCCGCGACCTGGATCTCATCCTGTTGGCGCTTTTCGGCAAGCGCCTGCGTGATCGACGAGTCGACCTGGGTGCCGTCGCGGTTGAAGGCATAGCGCCCGCCAGCCACCGAGACCGAAGGCTCGTCTTTGGCCACCTCGAAATAGTCCGAGCCTTCCTTCAGGTTCTTCCAGAAGGCGATGTTCGGGTCGAGCCGATGCTTGGCGAGGTTCTCTGGCGTCATCCGGAAGGGATAAGCCTGCATCTGCACGGCCTTCTGCCCACCATTCTGCGCCTCGCGCACCAGCGCGTAGAGCTCGCCGATCTGGTCGTCGGTCATCGAGTAGCAGCCGGCCGAGGAACAGGCGCCGTGCACCATCAGATGGGCGCCGGTCCGGCCATGCGCGCGGTCATAGGCGTTCGGATAGCCCATGTTGAACGAGACGTAGAACGATGAGTTCGGGTTCATCTGCGCCGGGCTGATGGCGTAGAAGCCCTCAGGCGCCATGCGGTCGCCCTCGCGCACCTTCGGGCCGAGCTGGCCGGACCAGCGGCACATCGGATAGGTCTTGAGCAGCGCGTACTTGCCGTCGGCGCGCTTCTTCCAGACCTCGACCTCCGACTCCTTCTTGTAGGAACGAATCACGATGGGCTGGCTCTTGCTCATGCCCTTCTCGGACATCAGCGTGTAGGTCGCAGACGGAATCGGAATGTTATGGCGCGCGGAGCCGCGATAGCGGTCCTCTTCGCAGGCTGCCAAAGTGAGGCCAAGGAGCGCCGCCAGCGCGAAATGTCTCACAGCCACGTCGTCAATCCCATCTCGCGCGGACGCTCGGACCCGACAATGCCCGATACAACGCGGCCAAATTATGCCCGTTGCTCGGTTGTAGGACCGTTAGCCTTGACCGTTCCTTACCACAGCGAGCCTGCAGATGGCCATATGGTGAAGCCGCGGTAAAGCCCCCGCCGGACCATCTGCGAAGCTCAGTACACTTGAGCCCGGCTATAGCGTTCGGCCGATCGCCAGATACTTCTGCGCCCGCCGGTCGACGATCTCGTCGGCGCTCAGGCCGGCAAAGTCGGACAGCGCCGCCTCAATCGCCGAGCCAGCCCGCTCGATCGCAGCCTGCGGGTCACGATGGGCGCCGCCGGTCGGCTCGGTGACGATCTTGTCGATGACGCCGAAGCGCAGCAGGTCCTGGGCGGTGATCTTCATGCCGGTCGCGGCATCCTGGGCGCGGGCGGTGTCGCGCCAGAGGATCGAGGCCGCGCCTTCCGGCGAGATCACCGAATAGATCGCGTGCTCCAGCATCAGCACCTTGCTGGCGGCGGCGATGGCGATCGCCCCGCCGGAGCCACCTTCGCCGATCACCAGCGCGACGCTCGGCGTGCGCAGCGCAAGGCAGGTCTCGGTCGAGCGTGCGATCGCCTCGGCCTGGCCGCGCTCCTCGGCCTCGATGCCGGGATAGGCGCCGGCAGTGTCGATGAAGCTCAGCACCGGCAGGCCGAAACGGTCGGCCAGCTCCATCAGGCGCACCGCCTTGCGGTAGCCTTCTGGCTTCGGCATGCCGAAATTGTGCTTGATGCGGGTCTCGGTCGAGTTGCCCTTCTCCTGGCCCATGACACAGACCGGCTCGCCACGAAAACGGCCGAAGCCGCCGACGATCGCCTCGTCCTCGCCGAAGGCGCGGTCGCCCGCGAGCGGCGTGAACTCGTCGATCAGCGCCGAGCAGTAGTCGAGGAAATGCGGGCGCTGCGGGTGGCGCGCCACCAGCGTCTTCTGCCAGGGCGTGAGAGTGCCATAGAGATCCTTCAGCGCCTGCGAGGCCTTGCCCTCAAGCTTGCTGATCTCCTCGGCGAGCGAGTAGCCGTCGCCCTTGCCGTCGAGTGTACGCAGTTCATCCGCCTTCGCCTCAAGCTCGGCGACCGGCTTTTCGAAATCGAGATAGCTTCGCATCGACATCCAGATCTGGTCCCGCTTTCCCAGGGAAAAGGCGACAGCACGGGCCGCGGCGACGGAACGGTCAAAAAAGGCGGCGGACCTTGGCCGCGCCCCGGCGAAATTGTCAACCCGCCGGCCCGCCCCTATCATCCTGCCTTTGCAGGTGTGAAGAAGAGTGAGCCTGCGGCAGCAGCACCGGCCGGAAGGCGAAGCTGCGCCGCGTCGCGCGCAAGGGTGCGCGCCGGTAGAACTGCTTGGTTGCGTCGATGACGTAGACGCCGGCGAAGGGCAGCGCCAGGCCGGCGCCGACCTTCTCCCAGGCCATGGCCGAGCGCATGAACAGGCGTCGGCGCAGCGGCGGCACATAGAGTGCTTCGACCCAGTGCTCGGGCGAGAACATGGCGCGGCGCATCAGCGCCTCGATCTGCGAGCGGCTGAACGGCCGGCCATGGCCGAACGGCGTCGTATCCATCCGCGCCCACAAGCCACGTCGGTTCGGCACGACGACGATCAGGCGCCCGCCTGGGCTCAGCACCCGCGAGATCTCCTCGAGCAGATCCTCGGGGCTCTCTGTCTCCTCGAGCGCGTGCACCATCAGCACGCGGTCGATCGAGGCGGTCGGCAGCGGCAGCAGGGTCGGCTCGACCAGGGCCGAAGCCGAGAGACCGGGCGCGGGCCAGTTCACCACGCCTTGCGCTGCCGGCATGAAGGCGATGACCCGCTCGGTCTCGCCACCGAGCAGCGGCAGATAGGGCGTCGCGAAGCCCAGGCCCAGCAGGCGCTGGCGCCGGCAATCGGGCCAGAGTTTCAGCATCACCTTGCCGACGACCCGGCGCGCCACATGCCCGAGCGGGCTGGCATAGAAGGTGCGCAGGTCGACGACGTCCAAGGCCATGCCAACGGAGATGGCGCAGCGGCATCGGGAGCGCAAGGGAGCAAGCGAATGGCGAGTAGCGAATAGCGAATGGATATTGGGCCAAACGACGGAACGCTGTAGGAGGCAGGATCAGCCCCGGTTGGCGACCTCTATTCGCCATTCGCTATTCGCTACTCGCCCAGGGAGCTTCCCATGCCGCTCGACATCCATGTCTTCCGCACGCTCAGCGACAATGCCGGCGCGCTGCTGCGCGACCCCGGCACCGGTGCCTGCGCCACCGTCGACGTTCCCGATGCCGACGAGGTGCTCGCCGCCGCCAAGGCGAAGGGCTGGACGATCAACCAGGTGCTGGTGACGCACGAGCACGCCGACCACGTCCAGGGCATCGCCGCGCTGAAGCAGGCGACCGGCGCCAAGGTCTTCGCGCCAGAGGCCGCCCGCGCCGGCGCGCCGGTCGATGTCGTCCTCGGCGAGGGCGACCGCGTCGCGGTCGGCGGCTACGACTTCGAGACCTGGGCGACACCCGGCCACGCCGAGGGCCATGTCAGCCTCGTCAGCCAGAAGGCGAAGCTCGCGCTGGTCGGCGACGTCGTCTTCGTCATGGGCTGTGGCCGCGTCATGCCCGGCCGGATGGAGGCGATGTGGACTTCGCTGTCGCGGATCATGGCGCTGCCGGACGCGACCACGCTGATCACCGGTCACGACTACACGCTCTCGAACGCCCGCTTCGCCGCGGCGATGGACCCGAGCAACCCAGCCGTCGCCGCCCGCCTCGCCGAAGCCGAGGCGGCGAAAGCCGAAGGGCGCTTCTGGGCCGTGACCACGGTCGGCGAGGAGAAGGCGACCAACCCCTTCTTCCGCGCCGGTGAGCCGGCACTCGCCGCGACGCTCGGCATCGTCGGCAAGCCGGCGGGCGAAGTCTTTACGGCGCTGCGCGAGGCCAAGAACAGGTTCTGACAGTCCGCCTAACGACCCAGCCCTCATCCTGAGGAGCCGCGTGGCGGCGTCTCGAAGGATGCTCCAGCTGGTTCCGGAGCCTCCTGGAACATCCTTCGAGACACGATCTTCGATCGTTCCTCAGGATGAGGGCTGAGGAAAGACGATCATGGAAGACAGCATGAGCGCACAACTGCACGGCCTCAGCGCCGCCGAGGTCATCCGCCTGCTCGAGCTGAAGCCCCATCCCGAGGGCGGGCATTATCGCGAGACCTTCCGTGACCCCGCCGGACCGGAGGGGCGTGGCTTTTCGACGGCGATCTACTATCTGCTCGATGTCGGCGAGACCTCGGAATGGCATCGCGTCGACGCCGCCGAGATCTGGCACCACTATGCCGGCGCGCCTTTGGTGATCACGCTTTCGCCAAACGGGCACGACGCCTCGGCCCATCATCTCGGCAAGGATCTCGCCACCGGGCAACGGCCGCAGATCGTCGTGCCGGCCGGCCACTGGCAGAGCGCGACCTCGCTCGGCGCCTGGACGCTGGTCGGCTGCACCGTCGCGCCGGGCTTTGCGTTCTCCGGCTTCGAGATGGCACCGCCCGACTGGCGGCCGACGCCACGGCCCGCGGGAGGCTGATTGTGGACAAGCCCGTCATCGACATCCTTGGGATCGACCTGGCGCTGGTCGGAGCCTGCGAGACCCGTATCGTCAACGCCTGGCCGGCGCCGACCACGCTCGTCGTCGACCAATGGGTGGTCCGTTTCGCCAACGGCTACTCCGGCAGGGCCAACTCGGCCTCCTCGCTACGCGAGGGCGGCGACATGGACGAGGCGACGCTCGCCTTCGTCGAGGATCTCTATCGACAGGCCAGCCTGCCGCCGCGCATCCGCTTCACGCCGTTGGTCGCCGAGAGCGCCCGCCGGCGCTTCGCCGAGCGCGGCTACCGCATCGAGACCGCCTCCTTCGGCATGGTCGCCGAGCTCGATCCCGGCCTGCACCTGACCGATCCGGGGATCGTCGCGACGGCGCAGGCGGACGCTGCCTGGATCGATGGGGTCTGCAGCCACCAGATCGGCGCAAAGCGCAATCGCGACCACCTTTCCGCGATCGTCACCGGCGTGCGCCTGCCCGCCGCCTTCGCCACGCTGATGCATGAGGGGCGCCCGGCGGCCTACGCCATGAGCGTCGCCGAGCGCGGCATGGCCGAGATCGGCGCCGTCATCGTCGACGGGAATCTGCGCGGCAAGGGCCTCGGCAAGCGGCTGATGCTGGGGCTGATGGGCTGGGCGGCGGCGCAGGGCTGTGCCCAAGCCTATCTCCAGGTCGACCAGAGCAACGGCCTCGCCTTCGAGATGTACAGGCGGCTCGGCTTCCGCACGATCTATGCCTACGAGACGCGGATTCTCGATACCTGAGCACTCAGCCTCCGGCGGCCTTCGGCGCGGTAGTTTTCGCCGTCGGCCCGAAGCTCGCGACCAGCGCGCCGACGACGATCAGCACGCAGGAAATCGCCAACAGCCAGCTCGCCGGCGCGTAGCCGGCGATGACCAGGACCACGGTCGAGAGCACCGGCGCGGCATAGGAGGCGACGCCGAGCAAGGCGACATCGCCCTTCTTCATGCCGATGTCCCAGCAGATGAAGGCGAGCCCGATCGAGCCGAGGCCGAGGCCGAACACGCCGCCCCACTCGACGGGGCTCGGCAACCACAAGGTCGTCTCGAAGGCAAGGTGGCAGGCGAAGGCGGGAATGGCGCAGCCGAGCATGGTGATGGCGAGGCTCTCCGACGGTACCCCGGCGAAACGCCTGGACAGCACCGAATAGCTCGCCCAGACGAAGGCGCCGAGCGCCGCCAGCGCATGGCCGAGCTGGATGCCCGCGCCGCCCGAGCCTAGGCTGCCCGAGATCAGCATCGCCGTCGCCACGAGGCCGATCAGCGCCCCGATCAGGTGACGCGGCTTCAGGCCCCCGCCCGGCAGCAACGCCGCGAACAGCACGATCAGCAGCGGCCAGAGATAGTGAATCAGGTTGGCCTCGGCCGCCGGCGCCGTCTTCACCGCGGCATAATAGAGCGCCGTGTCGCCGAACGGGCCATAAAGCCCGAGCAGGAAGGAGGCCGGCGTCGGCCGCGCCAGATGCAGGCGGCCCCGCGCCGCGGCGATCGCCAGCACGAACAGCCCGCCTATGACGAAGGTCATGCCGACGAGCTGGAACGGCGGCACCCGCCCGGACATGGCGGTGAACAGCGCCAGCGTCGACCAGAGCAGGATGGCGACGAAGCCGGTCGCGGTGGCGGTGCGGGAGGTCATGACAAACGGGCTCGAAGGGTCGTGCCCGGTTAGCAGAGCTCCGGCTTCATGCCTATGGCGGGGATACCCCGATTGGAAGGGCCAGCCGCAAATAGTTCTCCCCTAGAATGCCGCGGATCTCGCTCGGGCCGAAGCCTTCCGCCTCCAGCGCGGCAACCAGATCATCGAGCTGCTCCGGCTGGAAGAAGTCCCAGGGCGGCTCCGGGTAGCCGCGCGGCCAACGGCCCTTGGCGGCATGGTAGAAGCCGTAATCGCTGCCTTCGAGGAACATGAAGTCGAGGCCGAGGCCGACCCGGTCCGGCCCGGCGAGCCCGGCAATATGGGCGAGATGCCGGGCCATCGCCTGCGGGATCTGCGGTCCGGCGACGCCCAGGAACATGCCGACGCCATTGACGCCGATATAGCCGCCGCGGGCCGCACAGGCCCTGATCTGGTCGTCCGTGATATTGCGCTCGTGGTCGAAGAGCGCCCGCGCATTGGAATGCGAGAAGATCGGCGGCAAACGCAAATCCGCCTCCAGCGCATCGAAGCTCGTCCGCGCGCCGCAATGGCTGAGGTCGATACGCATGCCGCACGCATCCATGCGCGTGATCAGCCGCCGCCCCAATGCCGAGAGCCCGCCATTGCGCGCCTCGTGGCAGCCATCGGCGAAGGGGTTGGCTTCGTTGTAGGCCAGGATAGCGCGGTCGATGCCGGCGGCGCAGAAGGCCTCGACCAAGTCGAGATCGGGCGCGAACGGCGTCGCTGACTGGAAATGGAAGGAAACCGAGAGCCGCCCCTCCGCCTTCGCCCGTCGGATCGAGGCCGCATCCGAAGCGATCGTCAGCCAGTCGCCCGCCGCCGCGATCTCGCGTCGCAGGAAACCGAGCCGCGCCAATGCCTCCACCGGCCCGTCAGTGCCGGCTGCGGCGGTGAGAGAGATGTGGTTGCAGCCTTGCGCATGAAAGCGCGCCAGCTGTTCACCCAGCCTCGCCCCTAGCGGCAGGAAGCTCTGCGCCCAGGGCAGCAGCCCGTCGCAGACGATCGCATCCTCAAGCTCCGGCCGCGTCCGGCGCCACTCCGTCATCATCTCGCGCTCCTCATAGACCGAGCGCAGTGCGGACGCGGTCGCCCAGCCCGCGCAGGCGTCCAACCGGCTCATTGGCGTAGACGAAGCGGATATATTGCGCGCCATGCGTCTCGCCCCAGCCGGCCATGGCGGTGGCACAGACACCCTGGGCGAGCAGCTTCTCGGACATCGCCGCACCGTCGAGCCCGAAATCCGAGACCCGCAGCAGCAACGACCAGCCGCCGCCCGGAACCCCGACCGGAAGCCCGCGCAGCTCCTCAAGCACGCAATCGCGCCGCGCCTGCAACTCGGCGACATAAGGCGCTAGCGTCGTCGCCGAATTCTCGAGCGCAATCGCGACCGCATCCTGCCCGATGCCGACCGGCACGACGACATTGGCGAGCGAGACGGCGACGAGATCGGGCATGAACTCGTCCGGCGCAACGATCCAGCCAACCCGCCAGCCGATCATGCGCAGCTCCTTCGCCGACGAGCCGACGGTGATCGTCCGCTCCGCCATGCCCGGCAGCCCGGCTGGATGCAGCACCGGCCGGCCATCGAAGACCAGCCGCTCCATCGCCGTGTCGACGATCAGCATGAGATCATGCGCGACGCAGAGCTCGGCAACGAGCGCCCAATCTCCCGCGTCGAGGCAGCCTCCTGACGGCATCGACGGCGACATCAGCAACATGGCGGTGGTCTTCGGCCCGATACTCGCTCGTAGCGCCTCGCGATCGAGTCGCCATTCACCGCCAGGCTCGAACATGAACGGCACGAAGCGCGGCACCCCGCCGGCAAGCCGCACCCGGTTGATCAGGCCGGCATAGGTCGGGTCGGTGACGATCACCTCGTCGCCGACCTCGATCGTCGCCAGCAAGACATTGAGGACGCCGGAGAGACCGCCCGCCGAGATCACGCAGTTGCGCTCGCCGCTGTAGCTCACGCCTGACATCGCCGAGACATGGCGGGCCGCAACATCGCGCAGATGCGCCTGGCCGACGAAGGGCAGATAGCTGTTGTCGGCATCCTCGCTGGCAGCGCGGACCGTGCGTGCGATCGCCTCGGCGTCGGGCAGGATATCGGTGTCGAGGTTTTCGAGCCGCAGGAAATCCTTGCCCGAGGCGTCGGCAATCGATCCCATGCGGTCGACGCCGATTCCGGCGATATGGCGCAGGCGTGACGGTCGTTGACGGGGCATATGGACACCTTAAATCATATATTATCTATGAAACCATACCGACCATGAGCTTGCAAGACCGGACCGACAGCGACCACTCGCTCACAGGGCGCATCGCGCGCAGCCTGGCGCAACGCATCGTCACGGGAACGCTGGCGCCCGGCGCGCCGGTGCGCCAGGACCATGTCGCCGCCGAATTCGGCGCGAGCCATGTGCCGGTCCGCGAGGCCTTCCGCACGCTCGAAGCACAGGGATTGCTGATCAGCGAGCCACGGCGCGGCGTCCGCGTCGCGCCGCTCGAACCCGACCTCGTCCTCGAAGTGACGGCGATGCGGGCAACGCTGGAGGCGCTGGCGCTGCGCCAGGGTTTTCCGCGATTGACGCCGGCCGATCTCGACGAGGCCGCTGCCGCTCTCGCCGAAGCCGAAGCAAGCGGAGAGCTGCTGGTCTGGCAGCGCGCCAACGAACGCTTCCACCGTGCTATCACGGCGCCCTGCCGCATGAAGCGCCTGCTGGCGACGATCGACGATCTGCATCGCGCCTCGGCGCGCTTCCTGTTCGCGACCTGGCGGGATCTGGACTGGCAGCCGCGCTCGGATGCCGAGCACCGGCAGATTCTCGACGCGCTTGCTCAGGGCCGGATCGAGGAGGCGGCGCGGACACTGGAAGCGCACATCCTCAATGCTGGCCAGGCCTTGGCCGAGAAGCTTCAGAGCGGCCCCACCGCCCCGCGCTGAAGGGATTCAGCCGAACCGGCTGTCCGGCTTCGGCGTGATGGCTGGCATGCATCGGGCGCTTCGCCAGGCAATTGACCATGCCCGCACGCGGGCGCAAGCGTCGGGCATGACCACGATCCCCCTGCCGAGCGCCTCCCGCCCGCTGATGCCGGTCCTGGCGGCGCTTAGCGTCGCCCATCTGCTCAACGACCTGATCCAGTCGATGATCCCGGCGGTCTACCCGCTGCTCAAGGACACCTATCAGCTCGACTTCGTGCAGATCGGCCTGATCACGCTCGCCTTCCAGGTGACGTCCTCGCTGCTGCAGCCGGTCCTGGGCTACCTCACCGACAAGAAGCCCTGGCCCTATGCGATGGTCGCCGGCATGGGCGCGACGCTGGCCGGCCTGCTCTCGCTCGCCTTCGCCCACAGCTACCCGATGGTGCTGGTCGCGGCTGCTTTGGTCGGCACCGGCTCGGCCGTCTTCCATCCCGAGGCGACCCGCATGGCCCGCCATGCCGCCGCTGGCCGTCAGGGCCTGGCCCAGGGCGTCTTCCAGGTCGGCGGCCATGCCGGCTATGCGATCGGCCCGCTGCTCGCCGCTGCCATCGTCGTGCCGAACGGCCAGCCGAGCCTGTCCTGGTTCTCCGGCATCGTGCTCGTCGCCATGCTGCTGATGGCCTGGATCGGCGCGCGCTATTCGGCGTTCCGGCGCGAGCAGGTCGCCTCAAAAAGCCATTCCGACGATGTCGCCTCGCATGGCATGCCGCGCCGTCGCGTCCTGCTGGCGATGGCGGTGCTGATCGTCATCCTGTTCTCGAAAAACGCCTATACGGCGTCCTTCACCTCCTACTACACCTTCTACCTGATCGAGCGCTTCCACGTGTCGCTGCAGCTCTCGCAGATCCTGCTCTTCCTCTATCTCGTCGTCGGCGCCGTCGGCGTGATCATCGGCGGCATGATCGGCGACCGCATCGGCCGCCATCGCGTGATCTGGCTCTCGATCCTGGGCAGCCTGCCCTTCGCGCTCGCCTTGCCCTATGCCGACCTCGCCTGGACCGTGATCCTGACCGTGGTGATCAGCTTCATCATGGCGAGCGCCTTCTCGGCGATCCTGATCTACGCGATCGACCTGGTGCCCCATCGGGTCGGGCTGGTCGGCGGGCTGTTCTATGGCCTCGCCTTCGGCCTCGGCGGTGTCGCGGCAGCCGGACTCGGCGCGCTGGCCGACAAGATCGGCATCATCCAGGTCTTTTCGCTCTGCGCCTGGCTGCCGGCCTTCGGCCTCCTGACCTTCCTGTTGCCGAAAGGGGCGCGGAGCTGACCGTCCGCCGACTCGCGGCTGCGCAGCTCACCAGGTTACGCGCATTCCGAGATTGCCGCGCAGGCTATGGCCTTTGTCGTCACCCAGCGCCGTCACATAGCCGCCGGTCGCGTAGAGGCTGACATTGGCGGTAATCTTGGCGACCACGCCGCCGCCGACCTCCAGCGAGGTCCCCCTGAACCGCGTCGGGATCACATCGGTCGCGTCGAACAGGACTTTGTCGGTGCGGCTGAAATTGTGCCAGAGATTCGCCGTCAGATAGGGCTGCAATTCGGCGCCGCCAAGCAGGAGGCTGGTCTGCAGGCGGGCGCCGATCCGCCCCGTGAGGCTGTCGCCATTCTCGAAGCTCACCGCCGAGAACCGATCGCGGGTCTGGTCGAGCGACACGTGCTGCCAGATCAGCTGCGCCTGTGGTTCGAGCACGAATCCCGCTCCGAGCGCGATCGGATAGCCACCCTCGAGCGAGGCGGTCACCGAACTGCCTTCGATATCGCCACGCACGCCGCGGTTGGAGCGGGCGTCGCCATCGAGCCAGCTGTGCATCAGCACGGCGTCGACATACCACCCTGTCGGGCCAAGATGCGTCCAATAGGCTCCGAGGCTCTTGGAATCGAGCGTGAGCTTGCCGGTCGGACTGCGCTGCTGGCCTATCGCGAAGCCGCGGATATCGCCCTCGGCCCGGCCATAACCGAAGAACAGGCCGAATCGGTCACGATGGCCGCTCGGGCGGTCGATCCCAAAGAGGTCGAGGCCGGTCTGGAGCCCCCAGATGCGGCCGTCGAATTCCGGATCGACGGTTCCCGACCAGCGCTGCTCCGTCCGCTCGCCGAAGACGCGCCCCCAGCCCGCGGCGAAGTTGCCCTGCCCGTTCAGCAGACTCTGCTCGCCGCGACGCTGATGGAAGGTGCCGAGCGTCGCGACGCCGAGACGTCGCGCCATCGCCGGCACGGCCGCGTAGGCGGCGACCTCGGGCCGATACAGCGGAATGGGCGTCGAGCCGGCAGGCACGTCGGGCAGCACCGGCGAGCCCGGCGCAGCTTCGGTATCCGAGCCTCCCGTCTCCGGAACAAGCGTATTGCGCAGATACCAGCTCTGGCTCGATCCACCGGTCGTGCTGCCATGGAACAGGATATACTCGTAGGCGCCGGCCGCGACCGAGCCCGCCAGCGAGAAGGCGCTCGCACTCGTCGTCGCCCCGTTGATGGCATCGACCACCAGGATGCCGTCCCCGGTCGTGGCGCCGCCCGGTCCGCCGACATTGGTGATTGCGAGCCGCGAGCTCCCGCTCGCCGCGCCGCCATTGATCACCAGCAGGTCGGACGGCGAACCGTCGCTGCCGAGATAGGTGTTGAGCCCGACGGTGCCGCCCTGGCCGATATAGTTGGATACGGTCAGGCTGTTGCCGATGCCGGCGCCGCCAACCTGCGCGAGGCCCGCATTGGTCAGCGTGCCCGCTATCGTGAAGTTGCCCTTGCCGGCTCCGGCAAAGGCGGCCACCGCGTCGGCCACCGCGATCGTGCCGGCATTGGTTACGGAACCTGCGACACGGCCATAGCCACCCAGCGTCGCGCCGGCCGCGACCGTGACGGGCCCTCCTCCCGCCAGCGCCGCACCGCGATTGGCCGCATCGCCGACCGCGAGCGTCCCGGCCGTGACGCTCGTTGCGCCGGCATAGGTGTTGACGGCGGTCAGCACCGTCGTGCCGGAACCATCCTGCGTGACCGCGCCAGTCCCGGAGATGGTGCCGGCGAAGGTGACCAGATCGGAGCGGTTGAAGGCCAGCGTGCCATTGTTGGCGACATTGCCGACGATGCTACCGCTCGTGCCGCCAGCGCCGAGTTGCAGCGTGCCCTGAGTGATGGTCGTGCCACCGGTATAAGTGTTGGTGCCGGTCAGGATCGTGGTGCCGGCGCCGGTCTTCTCGACAGCGCCGACGCCGCTGATTGTGCCGGCATAGGTGCCGACATCGGGTTGGGCGAAGCGGACCAGCCCGTTATTGGTGACCGCCGGCGTGATGCCCAGCGCCGGCCCCTCGAGAATACCTGCCGAATCGACGATCGTTTGCCCGGCGAAGGCGGAGTTGTCGCCGGTCAGCCGCAACGTGCCCTGCTGCACGTTGACCGTCTGGAAATCTGTCAGCGACCCGCTCAGGGTCCAGGTTCCCGGCTCGATCTTGTTCAGCTGCTCGAAGCCGGTGATGAGGCCGGCATTCATCGCCGTCGGACCGGCGCCGGCGAGCACCAGGAGGTCCGTGCCGTTCCCGCCGGTGATCCGCTGCGTCGCTGTGACGTTGGCGTCGCCGAGATTGCGCAGCGTCGCCGTATCGTCGCCATCGCCCATGTCGATCAGGCCGGCGATCGTGCCGCCTCCCTGCCAGAGGAAGGTGTCGGTGCCAGCGCTCATCCGGATCTCGCCACCGATGGCACCGCCCGTGACGGTGACACTGTCGGTGCCGCCGCTGACACTGATGTTGCCGCCGATCGAGCCGCCCGAGACGATGATCGTGTCATTGCCGAAACCGGTCACCAGATTGCCGATGATCCGGCCGCCCGACATGTCGAAGAGATTATTGTCGAGCTTCATGTCGACGCGGCCGATCGTGCCGCCGGTCATCGTCGCGACGTCGCCGTCCTCGAAGGCGCCAATGATGGTGCCGCCCGTCATCAGGAAGTTGTCGAGCCCGTCGCCCTGCGCCAGCGAGCCGATCGTGCCGCCATTCATGACGAAGATATCGATACCTCCGCCCTGGCTGACGGCGCCGTTGACGGTTCCGGCGTTGATCTCGAAGCGATCGGCGCCCGCCCCGGTCGTGACACCACCCGCCACCGTGACGGTGCTGCCGCCGGGCAGCGTGATCAGGCTGGTGCCGACTGTGTTCGTGTAATTCGCGATGGTGCCACCGTTGAAGGTGACCGTCTTGGTGCCGGCGCCACCGGTGAAGCCACCGCTATAGGTGCCGCTGTTGACAGTCAGCGTGTCGTTGCCAGCCTGGAGATTGACCGGCGCAGCGGTCGGGTCGGGCGCCGTGCCGGCATCGCAGACGACGATGTCGTTGCCCGCAGTTGTCGGGCCGCAGCCGGCCAGGGCGGCATCTGTATGGAGTGCGTAGATGACCAGCGACGAGGTCGACAGCAATGCGAGACAGCGCGCCCGTGCAGACTTCACCGGCTTCCCCCCTTTAATGGCCTGGCATGTGGAACGGCTTGCCGAACCTCACTTTCAGAACACGGCGACCATTGGTCGCATCGCGATAGTCGAAGCGATTCCCGCTCCAGGTCCAGCGAAGTTTCGGCGGGATGATTAAGGTGGCATTAACGCGGCCAGTGCCTGCGGCATGCTCGGCGATACCGGAAAGCGTTGGAATATTTAAACTTTTAAAAGAAACTCAACCGGCTCACGCCGAATCCGAACTGCGCTCAGGACATGGCTGAATTGCACGTGTTTTGAGGCATCGACGTTGGCGGCGCACGACCAGATTGCACTGTCAGCGACGGAAGATGCCGCCGCCACGTCGCCTACCCGGGGCATTGCGACGTGGCGATCTGGAAGGCCTCAGGCCATATACTGGCCGCCATTGACCGCGAAGGTCGCGCCGGTGGCGAACGCGCCATTGTCCGACGCCAGGAAGACGACTGTCTGGGCGATCTCCTCGGGCTTGCCGAGGCGCCCGACCGGGATGCCGGCGACGACGCGCTTCAGCGCCTCCTCGGGCATCGCCGCGACCATGTCGGTGCCGATATAGCCCGGCGTGATCGCGTTCACCGTGATGCCCTTGTTGGCGTTCTCCTGGGCCAGCGCCTTGACGAAGCCGATATCGCCGGCCTTGGCCGCCGAATAATTGACCTGGCCCATCTGGCCCTTCTGGCCGTTGATCGAGGAGATCACGATGATCCGGCCGAAGCCGCGCCCGCGCATGCCCTCGATCACCGGCCGCGTCATGTTGAACAACGAGTCGAGATTGGTGCGGATGACGGCCGACCACTGGTCCTTGGTCATCTTGTGGAAGAAGCCGTCCTTGGTGATGCCCGCATTGTTGACGAGGATGTCGACCGGCCCGACCTCGGCCTCGACCTTGGCGATGCCGGCAGCGCAGGCATCGTAGTCGCCGACGTCCCATTTATAGACGGGAATCCCGGTTTCAGCCTTGAACTTGGCTGCCGCCTCGTCATTGCCGGCATAGCTCGCGGCGACCTTGTAGCCCGCCTCGTGCAGGGCCTTGCTGATCGCCGCGCCGATACCGCGCGTTCCCCCCGTAACCAATGCAACCTTAGCCATCGTCGTCTTCTCCCTCTTAGACGCGGCTACGAGGCCGCGTTATTCTTTGCTGAGATCGAGACCGGGCTCGTAAGTCCGGTCGACGTCCTTGATGATCGCCTGGCCGCAGATCACCCGACCCGCTTTCGCGTCATAGGTCAGGGTCGGGTGGCCATAGAGGATCCAGCCCCGGCTCAACGCCTCCGAGACCCGATGACAGAACGAGGCGTCATCGGGGCCGGTGAGATAGCGGTAGAGCGTGGTCTGCTTCGGCATGGCGAGGTGCGGCTCAGCGCTCCACAGCCAGGGCGATGCCCATGCCGCCGCCGATGCAAAGCGTCGCGAGGCCCTTCTTGGCGTCGCGCTTGGCCATTTCGTGCAGCAGTGTCACTAGTACGCGCGCACCGGACGCGCCGATCGGATGGCCGATCGCGATCGCGCCGCCATTGACGTTGACGATGTCTGGGTCCCAGCCGAGATCCTTGTTCACCGCCAGCGCCTGCGCCGCGAAGGCCTCGTTGGCCTCGACGAGATCGAGATCGCCGACCTTCCAGCCCGCCTTCTCCAGCGCCTTGCGGGTCGCCGGGATCGGGCCCGAGCCCATGATCGCCGGATCGACGCCGGCGGTCGCCCAGGAGGCGATTCGGGCGAGCGGGATGAGTCCGCGCTTGCTCGCTTCCTTCGCCGTCATCAGCACGAGCGCGGCAGCGCCGTCATTGATGCCCGAGGCATTGCCGGCGGTCACCGTGCCGTCCTTCGAGAAGGCTGGCCTGAGCTTGGCCATCGCCTCGAGCGTCGCGCCCTCGCGGATATACTCGTCGGCGTCGACGACGATGTCGCCCTTGCGGGTCGAGACCGTCACGGGCGCGATCTCGTCCTTGAACCGGCCGGCCTTCCTGGCCGCCTCGGCCTTGTTCTGCGAGCCGACGGCGAACTTGTCCTGCTCCTCGCGGCTGATCTGCCATTTGGTCGCGACGTTCTCGGCCGTGGTGCCCATGTGATAGCCGTGGAAGATATCCCAGAGGCCGTCCTTGATCATGGTGTCGATGAACTTCACATCGCCCATCTTGGTGCCGGCGCGCATATGGGCGGCGTGGGCCGAGAGCGACATCGATTCCTGGCCGCCGGCGACGATGATATTGGCGTCGCCATTGGCGATCTGCTGCATGCCGATGGCCACCGCGCGCAGGCCCGAACCGCAGACCTGGTTGAGGCCCCAGGCGGTCGCGCCCTGCGGCACGCCGGCGTCGAACGCCGCCTTGCGGGCCGGATTCTGGCCCTGTGCGGCCGTCAGCACCTGCCCGAGGATGACCTCGTCAACCTCGCTGGCCTCGACCTTGGCACGCTTCAGAACGTCCTTGATCACCGCCGAGCCGAGATCGTGAGCTGGCGTGTTGGCGAAAGCGCCGGTGAAGGCGCCCACGGCAGTGCGCGCCGCGCCGACGATCACGATGTCATTCTCAGCCATGGGGCCATCCTCCGGTTCTCTTCCGCCGGCCATCCGGCCGTACGGTATGTCCCACCCACCTTCGAAGGGGCAGGCGACGCCGTCAAGACGGCTAAGCGGCCAAGCCCATCATCGAGGCAAACTCGGTGCAGCCCCGCCTTGCGCTCAAAAAACTTGCAGCAGGCAGCCGAAGAGCTATCGTCACATTCGGGACCGATTTCCGGCCTTGCCCGATCCCCGGGTTATGGCCGCAACAGCCGTGTGGGTGTCGATGGCCAGCGACAAAGAACCGACTGTCATCAAGAAATACGCCAATCGCCGGCTATACCACACGGGTACGAGCTCCTACGTCACACTGGAGGATCTGGCCGGCCTGGTGCGCAACGGCGAGGATTTCGTCGTCTACGACGCCAAGAGCGGCGACGACATCACCCGCTCGGTGCTGGCCCAGATCATCTTCGAGGAAGAGAGCAAGGACGGGCAGAACCTGCTGCCGATCGCCTTTCTGCGTCAGCTGATCCGCTTCTACGGCGACAGCATGCAGGCGCTGGTGCCGCGCTATCTCGAATTCTCGATGGACAATCTGACCCAGGATCAGAACAAGATCCGCGAGCAGATGAGCAAGGCCTTTGGCACTGGCGCCATCGACGCGCTCCAGGCCCAGACCCGCGCCAACATGGCGATGTTCACCGAGGCGTTCAGGCTGTTCAATCCGTTCGCCGCGGCAGCCGCTGCGAAAAGCCGCGGCGAGGCGCCCGCCAAGGGTGGAGAGAACGGCGAGCTTGGCGACCTGAAGCGCGAGCTCAACGAAATGCGTGAGCGGCTGGACCGACTCGCCAAGGAGAAATGAGGCCCCCCTGGTCGTCACCTCCGCTCGGCTGAACCGCCGAGCGGAAAGAGGCTCAGCCCACGGCCTGCAGCAGCGGCCTGTCGGGCGCGTCCTGGAGCCACAGCTCGGCCTTGCCGACCAGGTGACCCTGCAGATAGGTCACGCCCCAATCGCACAGCATCGACGCCTGCAGTTCGTCGTCGACCCATTCGGCGACCGTCTCGACGCCGAGATGATGGGCGAGTTCGAGCAGGGTGCGTACGAAGAAGCGATCATCGGTCGAGCGCCGCAGGTTCTGCGTGAAAGCACCATCGAGCTTGAGGATATCGATCGGAAAGGCGCGCAGGTGCCTGAGCGAGGTGTGGCCCGCGCCGAAATCGTCGATCGCGATGCGGGGGCCACATTGCTTGATCCGGGTGAGCAGCTTCGCCATCCGCGCCGGATCCTCGATCGTCGCCGTCTCGGTGACCTCGACGATCAGACGCTTCGCAGCAGCCGGGTTCGCCCCGACCCCTGCCTCGAAGCCCTCGATCCAGTCCGAGTCGGAAAGCGACCGTGGCGAGACGTTGATCGACAACACCGCCTCCGGCCGCTCCGCCAGGAACGACATGGCAAGCTCGAACACACGATGATCGAATAGGCCGACCAGCCCGCGTCTCTCGAGCAGCGGCACCAGCTCCGCTGCGGCGAGGAAACCGCCGACCTGCGGACGTTCGACCCGCAGCAGCGCCTCGCTGAAAGCGAGGGTACGGCCCTTGGCCGTCACCACCGGCTGGAGCGCCAGCCTCACCTTGCGCTCGTTGAGCGCGGCGACAGCCTCGATGTCAAGGCGCGGCGCTACCTCGCCCGTTTCGGCTGCGATAGGGCGTCGCGCGATGACCGCGGCGTCGCGGGCGCCCGCCTCGGCGCCGGCGAGCGCATTCTCGGCGGCCTTGACCAGCATCGAGCCATAGCGGGATAGGTCGGGAGCGATCGCGGCTCCGACGCGCAGCCGCGCCAGCGCGATCCCGCGCGAGGTCTCGACCGCCGAGCGCGCCACGGCCTTGATGAAGCGCTGTGCTGCCGCCTCGATCTGATTGGCCGGGCAAGCGCCGAGGAGGATGGCGAAGCGATTGCCGGCATAGTGCATCAGCTGGTCGCGCCGGCGCATCACCGAGTGCAGACGCTGCCTGACCTCTTCGATGATCTCCTCGGTGCCCTCATGGCCGAAATCGGTGTTGAGCCGCGCAAGCTCGCCGATCGACGCGACCAGCACGACGACGGATCGCTCCGCCGGAAGGTGCTCCGCCAGGGCTTCGTCGACACGCTCGACCAGGGCGTCGCGATCGCAGAGATCGCTGCCGGCCATGGTGAGCTCTTCCGGCCGCACTGCGCGCTCCAGCCTGAGCACGCCACGCGCGCTTGCCGGGCGGCCATCGATGCCGGCGAACCACCGCCCCGCATCCTCGATCCACATCTTGCGACCGGCGAGATCGGCGGCGTAGCGCGTGCGATAGATCGCTCCGTCGCCGAGATCCTGTCCGCCCGAGGAGAAGATCGCGTCATAGCGGCTCCGGCCGCTGCCGGGCTCGACCAGCCCGGCGAAAGCCAAGCCGCGTTCCAGCACCGCAGTTGGCACCGGTCCCAGCACCTCGGCTGCGTTAGGTCCCCAGCTCAGCGCGTCACTGCCGATGTCCCAGCTATAGGCGACTTCGCCGATCGAGGAGAGCAGGCTGCGCGGCTCGACGATCCTCTCGTCGCGGGAACCGAACAGGGACGGCGCAGGCATGGGTGCGGCTGCCTCGGGCGATAGGGAAGAAACCGCCCCGTTCTGGGTGTGGGGAATGAAGAACTGTACCGAAACGATGCATGTACCTGCGTTAACGCTGGGTTAAGATTGGCGTCCGGATTGCAAGGATTCGCTCTCGAACCCTCGAATGTTCCGGAGCAGCACAATGGTCGAACCAGAACGACCCGAGGCAGCCTTCGTCTACGAGGAGGAGCGCACCCCATGCGTCTCCGCCACTTTCCTCGTCCAGCTTGCCGCCAGTCACGCCGGAATCGGCCCGTTCGCCCGTCGCGATCGCGAAACCCCATTCATCGGCGCCCGCCGCTATTATGAAGGGATCGCGAGCCGCGGCCTGCCGCGCAGGCTCCTGCGCTCGGCCTGAAGCCCAAACGAAAAAGGCCGGCCTCACGGCCGGCGCTCTTCGATCTTGCTGACAGGGCCCGAATGGGCCCGTCGCATCAGGCCTCGGTCTTGGCCTTCAGCACCTGACGGCCACGGTACATGCCGGACTTCAGGTCGATATGATGCGGACGACGCAGCTCGCCCGAGTTCTTGTCTTCGATATAGGTGGGCTGCTTCAGCGCGTCGGCCGAGCGGCGCATGCCGCGCTTCGACGGCGAGGTCTTTCTCTTCGGAACGGCCATCGGTACTCTCCATCATGCCTTCGCGCGAGGCGGGGCTTCTCACCCGCACCACTGTCGCGACGACGTCACATCCGTGATGAGGGCTGGCCTTTACACGCTCGCGCGCGGCCTGGCTAGACCATGCTGCGGAAAAAGTGGCACCCGACCGCTCCTCAGGCAGGAAGCGCACAATTGCCGAGCGGCCCGAGCTGGTTCATCCGCCGCTGCACCCGCCCCGCCGCTGCCTGCAGGGCCCGGCTCGGCCGCGACGGATTGCGCAGGATCGGGTTCGGCAGCGCCCCTGCGAGCCTGGCGGCCTCAGCCGGACTCAAGCGCGAGGCGGACTTGCCGAAATGGCGCTGGGCCGCGGCTTCCGCACCAAAGACGCCGTCACCCCATTCGGCAATGTTGAGATAGACCTCGATCACGCGCCGCTTCGGCCAGGCGAGATCGATCGCCAATGCCATCGGCAGCTCCAGCCCCTTGCGCAGATAGGAACGGCTCGGCCAGAGGAAGAGGTTCTTGGCCGCCTGCATGGTCAGCGTCGATGCGCCGCGGCTCGGCCCATCCTCGTCCTGCAGCACCGCGTTGAGCTCGCCCCAGTCGACGCCGCGATGCGAGCAGAAGCGCTGATCCTCCGAGGCGATCACGGCCCGGATCAGATGCGGTGAGATCTGCGCCAGCGGCACCCAGTCGCGCTCCACCGCCCGGAAGGTCAGCCAGCGGCCGATCATCAAGGTCGAAGGCGCTGGCACGAAGCGATAGAGCAGCAGCAAAGCGACGAAGACGACCAGCAACGCCATCACCAGCTGGATCAGCGCACGGACGATCCGTCCCGCGAGACTCCCGCGTCGCGGAGCCGCATTGTCAGCCATGCGCGTCATTCCCCCACGCTTGACGATTACGGCCGCCTCCGGCAAGCCCCGCGCGCCAAACTCCGCCAGCCAACGCGAGACGTGATCATGAGTTCCGTGGAACGGACCGCCCCCGCCGCGGCTTTGGCCAGCGCCCTGACGGAAACGGCGGTGGCGATCGAAGCCTTGCTCGAAGCACTGCTGCAGGACAAGCCCGAGGCCGGCGAGATCCATCGCCCCGCACGGTTGCTCGCGGCGATGCGCCATGGCGCGCTCGCCGGCGGCAAGCGCCTGCGGCCCTTCCTCGTCGTCGAAACGGCGAAGCTCTTCGGCGTGCCGGTCGAGCAGGCGTTGCGCGCTGGCGCCGCCGTCGAGCTCGCCCATTGCTATTCGCTGGTCCATGACGATCTGCCGGCCATGGACGACGACGACACCCGCCGCGGCCGCCCGACCGTGCACAAGGCCTTCGACGAGGCGACCGCGATCCTCGCCGGCGACGGCCTGCTGACGCTCGCCTTCGATGTCATCGCCGATCAAAGGACGCATCCGGACGGGGAGACGCGCGCCGCGATCATCCTGCAGCTCGCCCGTTCGCTCGGCCTTGGCGGCATGGTCGGCGGGCAGATGCTTGATCTCGCTGCCGAAGGGCGCTTCTCCGACGACGGCGCTCCGGGCAGGCTCAGCGAGGCCGAGATCCGCCGGATGCAGGCGATGAAGACGGGCGCACTGCTCGCCGGCAGCGTCCTGATCGGCGCCCGCCTCGGCCAGGCCGACGCGACGCGGATGGCCGCACTGGAGCGCTACGGCAAGTCGCTCGGCGCCGCCTTCCAGGTCGCGGACGACATCCTCGACATCGAGGCGAGCCCCGAGCAGATGGGCAAGGCGACTGCCAAGGACGACGCCAAGGGCAAGGCCACGCTCGTCGCGGCGCTCGGCCTTCCCGCCGCCAAGCGCGAGCGCGACCGGCTCAGCGAAGAGGCGATCATGGCACTCGCCGAGTTCGGGTCGGAGGCGGCGATGCTGCGCGCGGCAGCGGAATTCACCGCACAGCGCAAGAGCTGAGATTGGGGACTACCAATTGCAAACGGCCGGACAGGTCCCCTTCCAGATTGCTCACCTCCTCATTTCCCCCCGCACCGTCATCCCGGATGGAGCGAAGCGGAACTCCGGGATCCATCGTAGAGCTCCGGAGCCCTCCGATGGATCCCGGAGCTGCGCCGCTTCGCGGCTTGTCCGGGATGACGCAGGAGAGTGAGGGCAGCGCCCGACTTGGCCGGGCAGCGCAGGCTTCGCCGAGAACGGCCGCCCGACCTACACCGTGACCTGAGTGCCGACCTCGACGACACGACCGGTCGGGATCTGGAAGAAGTTGGTGGCGTCGGTCGCGCTCTTGGTCAGGCCGATATAGAGATTGTCCTGCCAGATCGGCATGCCCGATTGCGGGGACGCCTTGATCGAGCGGCGCGACAGGAAGAACGAGGTCGACATGATGTCGAACTTGAAGCCCTGCTTGCGCAGGATGGCCAGCCCCTTCGGCACGTTCGGGCTCTCCATGTAGCCGTAGATCATCTCGACCCGCCAGAAATCGTCGGTGATGCGGGAGAGCCTGACGCGCTCGCTCTCGGCGACGCGCGGCGTATCGGCCGAACGCACTGTCAGGATCACATTGCGCTCGTGCAGCACCTTGTTGTGCTTGAGGTTGTGCAGCAGCGAGGCCGGCGCGGTCTCCGGATCGCTGGTCAGGAACACCGCCATGCCCTTGACCCGGTAGGGCGGGCTCTTGGTCAGCATCCCCACAAGTTCGAGCAGCGGAACGTCGGTCTTGCGGGTCTTGTCGAACAGGATCTTGGTGCCGCGCACCCAGGTCCACATCAGGAGGACAAGCGCCATGGCGAACAGCACCGGCACATAGCCGCCGCTGAGCAGCTTCAAGAGGTTCGCCGAGAAGAAGGCGACGTCGATGATGAGGAAGGGCAGGATCACCGCCACAGCGGCCGCCAGACCCCAGCGCCAACCGCGCCAGATCACGATGAAGGCGAGCAGCGAGTCGACCAGCATCGCGCCGAACACCGAAATGCCATAGGCGTGCGAGAGGTTGGATGAGGTCTTGAAGGTCCAGACCAGCAGCAGCACCGTGAACAGCAGCAGCACGTTGATGCGCGGGATGTAGATCTGCCCGGAGGTGTGCTCGGAGGTGTGGCGGATCTCGAGGCGCGGCAAGAGGCCGAGCTGGATCGCCTGGCGGGTCAGCGAGTAGGCGCCGGTGATCACCGCCTGGCTCGCGATGATGGTCGCGAGCGTCGCCATGATCACCAACGGCAGGATCAGCGCCGGCGGTGCCAGCTTGTAGAACGGATTGTCGATCGCGGTCGGGTCGGACAGGATCAGCGCGCCCTGGCCGAGATAGTTCAGCCACAATGCCGGAAAGACCAGGTAGATCCAGGCGCTGCGGATCGGGCCGCGACCGAAATGACCCATATCGGCATAGAGCGCCTCGGCCCCGGTCACGGCGAGACAGGCGCCGCCGAGCACCGCGAGCGACAACCCGGGATGGTCGAAGAAGAAGCGCACCGCGTAATAGGGGTTGACCGAGGCGAAGACGCCGAGATCGTCCGAGATGTGATAGATGCCGAGGCCCGCCAATGTCAGGAACCAGATCATCATGACCGGGCCGAAGAAATTGGCGACCTTGCCGGTGCCGCGGCTCTGCACCAGGAACAGGGCGATCAGGATCACTGACGCGATGGTGATGACGTAATCGTCGAGCACCGGCGTCACCAGCTTCAGGCCCTCGACAGCCGAAAGCACCGAGATCGCCGGCGTGATCACGGCGTCGCCATAGAACAGCGCCGCGCCTGCCATGCCGAGAAACAGTACGATGCCGCCGCGGGCGCGCCCGAGCGCACGCTGCGCCAGCGCCACCAGGGTGAGCGTGCCGCCCTCGCCATTGTTGTCGGCCCGCAGCAGCAGCACGACATATTTCAGCGTGACCACGAAGACGAGCGACCACAGGATCAGCGAGAGCACGCCGATCACCGCCTCGCGCGGCAAGGGGCCGGCCAGCGTGACCGCTGCGCCGCCATGCCCACCGGAGGCCGCGCCGGTCGCAGCCAGGATCGTTTCACGCAGCGCGTAAAGCGGGCTGGTGCCGATATCGCCGTAGACGACACCCAGCGCACCCAGGGCGAGCGCGGCATAGCTCTGCGTGGAGTGGCCGTTGCCGGCCGGCTCGTCGAGTCCGAAGCGGTCACCGTCCGGCTTGGAGGCCGGCGGGTGCTGCTGGTCATGACCCATCAAGTCGCTCCGCGGGTGCTGCGATGCAGCGAAAAGGCCGGGGCCTCTAGCACGGCATGTCTCACAGGCAAAGACGCTAGAGCATATGCCGCAGTGGTGGGAGCCACTTTCGGTCGGCGATCACCTTGAATCGATTAGATCGTTGGAAGCGCCTATTCGGCCGCTGCGGCCCGGGCGCCGTAGCGCCGCTCGACGTAAGTCTCGACCATCGTCTTGAACTCGGCGGCGATGGCGGGCCCGCGCAAGGTCGCGACCTTCTTGCCGTCGACGAAGACCGGCGCGGTCGGAACCTCGCCCGTGCCCGGCAGCGAGATGCCGATATCGGCATGCTTCGACTCGCCGGGACCGTTGACGATGCAGCCCATCACCGCGACGTTGAGCGCCTCGATGCCGGGATAGCGCGTCTTCCACTCCGGCATGGAGGTCGAGATCCAGCTCTGGATGTCCATCGCCAGTTCCTGGAACACCGTCGAGGTGGTCCGTCCGCAACCCGGGCAGGCTGCGACCAGCGGCACGAAGGCGCGAAAGCCCATGGTCTGCAGCAATTCCTGCGAGGCTTTCACCTCGAGCGTACGGTCGCCGCCCGGTTCCGGCGTCAGCGAGAAGCGGATGGTGTCGCCGATCCCGTCCTGCAGAAGCACGCCGAGCGCCGCCGAGGAGGCGACGAGGCCCTTGGAGCCCATCCCGGCCTCGGTCAGGCCGAGATGGATGGCGTAGTCGCCGCGCTCCGCCAGCATGCGGTAGACCGCAATCAGATCCTGCACGCCCGAGACCTTGGCCGAGAGGATGATCTTGTCCTTGGCCAGCCCGATCTCCTCGGCGCGCTCGGCCGAGAACAGGGCCGACTGCACCATCGCCTCGCGCATCACCGCGCGCGCATCGAGCGGCTTGCGCGCCGCAGCGTTGACGTCCATCAGCGAGGTCAGCAATTCCTGGTCGAGCGAGCCCCAGTTCGCGCCGATCCGCACGCTCTTGCCGTGCCTGATCGCGAGCTCGACGATCTGACCGAACTGCTTGTCCTTCTTGTCCTTGAAGCCGACATTGCCGGGATTGATCCGGTATTTCGCCAGCGCCTGGGCGCAGGCCGGATGCTCGGTCAGCAGCTTGTGGCCGATATAGTGGAAATCGCCGATCAGCGGCACGTCGATGCCGAGGATGTCGAGCCGCTCGCGGATATGCGGCACAGCCGCCGCCGCCTCGTCGCGATCGACGGTGATGCGCACCAGCTCGGAGCCGGCACGGGCCAAAGCGGCAACCTGCCCGACCGTCGCTGGAATGTCGGCGGTGTCGGTATTGGTCATCGACTGCACGACGATCGGCGCGCCGCCGCCGACCTGCACATGGCCGACCATCACAGGCACGGTACGCTTGCGCGGGGCCGGCGCGGCCTCAGGCCCCTCGGGCAGGCAAATCAGCGGCTGGTCACTCATGGAAGGATCCGGATCCTTGGCCGGCAGCGGCTCGTCGCGGTTGCACTGCGCCCTCGGTCGATGATCGTCAAGCTATCCCAGCGTCGCGGCAGTGCTCGCAGCGCCCGACGATCTCGACCACCTGATAGGAGGTCTGGAAGCGCCGGCCCTCGGCCATGCCTTTGATCGCCTGACGCATGGCGGGCGAGGCATCCTCGTCGACGCCGCCGCAGATCTCGCAGATCAGGAATGCGACCGCCTCGTTGGCGCCATGGCCGTGCGGGCAGGCGATGAAGGCGTTGCGCGAGCTCAGGCGATGCACGAAGCCCTGCTCGACGAGGAAGTCGAGCGCCCGGTAGATCGAGATCGGCGCCAGCCGGCGCCCGCCCGGCGGCGAGATCCGGTCGGCGAGGTCATAGGCGCCGACCGGCTTGTGGTCGGCATAGAGCGCTTCCAGCGCCTTGCGCCGGATCGGCGTCAGCCGCAGGCCACGCTCGCGGCAGACCGCCTCGGCCCGCGCCAGGCCGGTGGCGGCGTGGCGCGAATGATCATGGGCATGCTGGCATTGGCCATGCGCGTGGTCGTGATCGTGATGGTCGCTCGCAGGCTGCATTTTCGTCATGTTGCGTTGCAATAGCACATCGGGCACCGTCCCGGTGACCGACGCTCCCTCGCTGGCGCAATGCCAGCCTCCGCCGGTAAGTTAAGCGTTCTCAGGCCAAATGTCAGGAGCCGCCCCATGTTCCTCAAGGACCGTACCGCCCTCGTCACCGGCTCCACCTCCGGCATCGGCCTCGCCTACGCCCGCGCGCTCGCCGCCGAGGGTGCCAATGTCGTGATCAACGGCTTCGGCGAAGCGGACGCGATCGAGAAGGAGCGCGCCGGCATCGAAAAGGACTTCAGGGTCAAGGCGCGCTACTCGGCGGCCAATATGATGAAGCCGGACGAGATCGCCGCCATGGTCGCCGAGGCCGAAAAGGAGTTCGGCGCGATCGACATCCTCGTCAACAATGCCGGCATCCAGCATGTCGCCCCGGTCGACGAGTTCCCGATCGAGAAATGGGACCAGATCATCGCGATCAACCTGTCCTCGGCCTTCCACGCCACCCGCGCCGCGCTGCCGAAGATGAAGGCGAAGGGTTGGGGCCGCGTCATCAACACGGCTAGCGCCCACGCCTTCGTCGCCTCGCCGTTCAAATCGGCCTATGTCGCCGCCAAGCACGGCATCGCCGGCTTCACCAAGACGGTGGCGCTCGAGGTCGCGACCAACGGCATTACCGTCAACGCGATCGCGCCCGGCTATGTCTGGACGCCGCTCGTCGAGAAGCAGATCCCGGACACGATGAAGGCGCGCAACATGACCAAGGAGCAGGTCATCAACGACGTGCTCCTGCTGGCCCAGCCGACCAAGGAGTTCGTCACCGTCGAGCAGGTCGCGGCGCTCGCCGTCTTCCTCTGCACCGACGCCGCCAAGTCGATCACCGGCACGACCCTGCCGATGGATGGCGGCTGGACCGCGGCATGACCGGCCGCAAGCGCCGGCGTGTTCCTCAGGTCAAGGGCCTGGCGGGGCCCAAGGCCGAGAAGTCGGTCAACCTCGCGCTCCAGGGCGGCGGCGCGCATGGCGCCTTCACCTGGGGCGTGCTCGACGCGATCCTCGCCGATGGCCGCCTCGCGATCGAGGCGATGACCGGCGCCAGCGCCGGCGCGATGAACGCGGTGGTGCTGACCGAGGGCTGGCTCGACGGCGGCATCGACGGCGCCCGCACCGCGCTGGAGAATTTCTGGCGCCGGATCAGCGTCGACGGCAAATATGGCGGCTCGGAGCGCTCGTTGCTCGACACCATGCTCGGCGCCTGGACGGATGGGCGCCCGCCGGGGCTGATCTGGTTCGAGCTTCTGTCGAAGGTGGCGAGCCCCTACGACGTCAATCCGCTCAACATCAATCCGCTGCGCGGCGTGATCGCCGACCTGATCGACTTCGACAAGGTCCAGGGCTGCGCTGACGTCAACCTGTTCATCTCGGCGACCAATGTCCGCACCGGCAAGATCAAGATATTCACCCGCGAGGAACTGACCGCCGACCATCTCATGGCCTCGGCCTGCCTGCCGATGCTGTTCCAGGCGGTCGAGATCGACGGGCAGGCCTATTGGGATGGCGGCTATATGGGCAATCCGCCGCTGTTCCCGTTGTTCTACGAAGCAAGCGGCGACGATATCATGCTCGTCCAGATCAACCCGCTTGAGCGTCGCGAATTGCCGACCAACGCCCGGGCGATCCAGGACCGGCTCAACGAGGTCACCTTCAATGCCTCGCTGCTGCGCGAACTACGCGCCATCGACTTCGTCAACCGCCTGCTCGATGACGGCAAGCTCTCGACCGGCGACTACAAGCGCGTGCTGATGCACCGGATCGATGGCGGCCTGCCGCTGGCGCAGCTGACCTCTTCCTCGCGCCTCAATTCCGAATGGAGCTTCCTGCTCAGCCTGCGCGACATGGGCCGCACCGCGGCGAAGCGCTGGCTGAAGCGCAACTATGCCGCCATCGGAGTCCAGGGGACCTTGGATCTGAAGGAAGCGATTTCGTAAGACGTGAGGCCGCTAATGCGGTAAAGGCGCGAGCTTGCAAGCCAAGGCGCATAACGGCAATCTCCGCCGGCCAAGACGCTCAGCGGGGGATGCCGCAGTGTCGTCTCGTCGGCAGCAGGACAAGGGAAGTCCAGGACTATGATCATCGACGATAGCAACGCCGACGCCCGCAAGATGCACGAGATCGCTCTGCTCCAGCGTCGGACCGGACTTCTCAATCGCCGGTCGTTCCTGGCCGGCTCGGCCGCCGGTCTCGGCGCGCTCGGGCTCGGCGGTTGTGCGACCTCCGACGGCATGAGCCTCGCCGAGGCGCAGAAGCTCTACGGCCCGGTGCCCGAGGAGAAATTCCCGATCCCCGCGATCGACGTCACCCATGTCGACCCGAAATATTTCCGCAAGACGGTTCGCTACGAGACCAAGGAAGCGCCTGGCACGGTCATCGTCGATCCCGGCAATTACTATGTCTATCGCGTCGAGGACGGCGGAAACGCGACCCGCTATGGCGCCAATGTCGGCCGCGACGGCTTCCGCTGGAAGGGCGACGCCTATGTCGGGCGCAAATCCGAATGGGCGACCTGGACACCGCCCAAGGAGATGATCAAGCGCCAGCCCGAGGCGGCCAAATACGCCCGCGGCATGCCGGGCGGCCTCGACAACCCGCTCGGCGCGCGCACGCTCCATCTCTACCAGAACGGCGCCTACACGCTCTACACGATCTATGCGTCCCTCGACGCGGAATCGATCGGAAACGGCATCACCAGCGGCTGCATCGGCCTGCTCACGCAGGACATGATCCACCTCTACAACAACACGCCGGTCAAGACGAAGGTGGTCGTCCTACCGGCCTGAGGCGGCGGCGTCAGACCATGGTCCGGGCGCTGCCGGTGTTGGCAGCGCAGGTTCCTCTCCCGTCTCAATTCCGAGCCCAATGGTCGATGGCGCAATAGACCGAATAGTCACGCTTGCCGCCATCGTCGGGCTGCATATCGCTTTTGCGGCAATCGCGCCTGGGCGTATTGTGGACCGCAGCCCTTCGACTTGAAGGGTGCCGGATCTTCCAATCGGGGAGGACGCCATGGGACGCAAATTCATTGACTGCCGTGAATTCCCGAGCGAGATGAACTGCTCAATCGCGATCGGTGCCGATACCGAAGGCGAACTTCTGGAGGCGGCTGTCCAGCATGCCGTCACGGTTCACGGGCATCAGGACACGCTCGAATTGCGGGATCTACTCAGGAGCGTCATCAAGGACGGCATTCCCCCGGAGAAAGTGCCGAGCCGGGCCGCCTGAGCGGGAGCCTACGCCCTCTACCGCCCCTCGCCCGCCAGTCGCCACACCGAGCTCTTCTTGATCTCGGCATCCTCCAGCGCCCGCGTCACCGGCACCTGATAGGTCGCGACTTCGACGAGCCTGTCCTTGGGCAGATAGCTGCGGCCGGGATCGCCGATCAGCACGGCCGCGCCGCGCTGCGAGAGCCCCGAAAGCCAGTCGATCACCCGCGCCGCAAGCTCGCGCTCATAGCAGATGTCGCCGGCAAGGATAACCTCCCAGCCCTGGTCGATGCCGACGAGATTATCCAGCCGCGCGTCGACGGAAACGCCGTTCGCCGCGGCATTGAGGCCGATCGCAGCTGCTGCGAATGCGTCGATGTCGGCCGCGATCACCTGGCCCGCCCCTGCCTTCGCCGCAGCGATGGCGACGAGGCCGGAGCCGCTGGCGAAATCGAGCACGCGCCGGCCGCTGACGATCTCCGGGTGGTCGAGAATATAGCGCGCGAGCGCCTGCCCGCCGGCCCAGGCGAAGGCCCAGAACGGCGGCGGCAGGCCGATCGTCGCCAGCTCGTCCTCGGTCTTCTGCCAGAGCTCGGTCGCCTCCTCGGCGACGTAAAGCGAGATCTCCGGCGCATGGGGCACCGGCAGCAGCCTTGTATGGCGGCGGATGAAAGCCAGCCGGTCGCTTCTCGCGTCGACCGCGCTCACGCGACCAGATCCGCCTGATGCTGCCCGAGCAGCGAGCGGTAGAGCGCCTTCACCCCGTCCATGACATCGCGCTCGGTATAGCCGGCGAGCAGCCGTTCGCGAGCGCTTGCGCCCATGCGCTCGACCTGACCGGGCGAAGAAGCGAGCGTCATCAGCGCCTGCGCCAGCGCGGCTATGTCGTTGGCCGGCACGACGAAACCGTCCTGGCCGGTGCGGACGAAGGAGCGGCAGCCCGGCACGTCGGTGGTCAGCAGCGCCCGCCCGCAGGCGGCGCCTTCCAGCAAAGTGCGTGGCAGGCCCTCGCCGCCGCGCGAGGGCAGGCAGCAGACATGGTGCTTGCGCCAGACATCCTCGATATCGCGCGTCGGCCCGGCCCAGTCGATCCCCGGCCGCGCCGACCATTCCCGCAGGGTCGCCTCCGGCACCGCCTTGGGGTTGGAGGGGTCGGGCGCGCCGTGCAGCGTCAGCTCGACCCGCGCACCCTGCTTGCGCGCCAGCGTCACGGCCTCGACCGCGAGGTCGACGCCCTTCGACCAGAGCATGCGGGCGACGAGCGCGACCTTGAGCGGTGGCTGCAGCGGCATCGGCTCGGGCATCAGGATCAGCGGATCGACGCCGGCACCACCGACGATCGCGACCTTGCCGGCATCGGCCGGATCGAGCCCCAGCGTCAGCGGGTCGTCCGGATTCTCGAACAGGAACCGGACCTGTGGCCCGTCGATCGCCTGGCGCAGCCAGAGCTTCGCCGCCAGCCGCGCCGCATCGGCCGCAGCGCCCTCGCGCGCACCGAGGAAGCCGAGCCCGGTCAGCGCGTAGACCCGCCGCTCGACCCCGGCGAGCCGCCCGGCAAGGCCGGCGAGCGCGATCGGCTTCAGCGCGATGCAGTGCAGGATATCGGGACGTTCCCGCTCGATCAGGCGCTTCAGCGCCATCACCTGCTTGACCAGCACGACCGGCGAGAGCGAGCGCCGCTCCGCCTCGAGCGCGATCAGCCTTGCGCCGGTCGCCTCGATGGCGCGCCTGTGGTTGCGCTCCCTCGCGATCACGGCGACGTCGAGGCCCATCTCGCCCGCGGCCCGCGCCATCGGCAGGAAATGCGAAGCGAAGAACCAGTCCTCGGTGGCGACGAAAAGCAGCTTCTGGCGGGCCATGCCGCGCATCAGGCCGATGCCGCCGGGAAAATCAAGCGCCAAGGACAGCACTCGGCAGGGCTGCCATGCCTTGCGGTTGCTGGACGCAAGGCGCCACGCTTGCGAGAAAGGGACGAAAGCTCACCGATAGCGAGACTGACAATGGATAATCGCAACGACCTCTGGCGCCATGTCGACGCCAACAAGCAGCGCTTCATCGAGCTGAGCGACCGGGTCTGGGCGATTCCCGAGGTCTGCTACACCGAGAAGCGCTCGGTCGCCGAGCATGTCGCCGAGCTGCAGCATCAGGGCTTCCGGATCACCGAGAATGTCGCCGACATCCCGACCGCGGTGATCGGCGAGGCCGGCGAAGGCGGCCCGGTCATCGCCTTTCTCGGCGAATACGACGCGCTGCCGGGTCTGAGCCAGGAAGCTGGCGTCGCCAAGCATAGCGAGATCGAGACCGGCGGCCATGGCCATGGCTGCGGCCACAACCTGCTCGGCTCGGCCGCGCTGCTGGCCGCGACCGCGATGAAGGACTGGCTCGCCGAGAACAAGCTGCCCGGCCGCGTGCGCTATTACGGCTGCCCGGCCGAGGAAGGTGGCGCCGCCAAGGCCTTCATGGTCCGCGCCGGCGCCTTCAAAGATGCCGACATCGCCATCTCCTGGCACCCGAGCAGCTTCTGGGAGGTCACTCCGCCGCTCTCGCTCGCCAACACCCGTGCCGATTTCATCTTCACCGGCCGCGCCTCGCATGCCGCTGCCTCGCCCGAACTCGGCCGCAGCGCCCTCGACGCCGTCGAACTGATGAGCGTCGGCGTCAACTATATGCGCGAGCACATGCCGAGCGACGCGCGCGTCCACTACGCCCTGCTCGACACCGGCGGCATCGCCCCCAACGTCGTCCAGGCCCATGCCCGCGTGCGCTATTCGATCCGCGCCCGCGACCTGCCAGGGATGCTCGAACTGGTCGGCCGCGTCAAAAAGATCGCCGAGGGCGCCGCGCTGATGACCGAGACGACGATGGAGATGAGGATCGTCAGCGCCGTCTCGAACGTCGTCGGCAACGGCCCGCTGGAAAAGGCGCTACAAGGCATCATGGAGGATCTCGGCCCGCCGCATTTCGACGACGCCGACAAGGAGTTCGCCAGGCAGATCCGCTCGACCCTGTCGCAGAAGGACATCGACGCGATCTGGCGCTCGATCGGCCTGCCGAAGACCGATGCCGAGCTCGCCGACTTCACCGTGCCGCTCGACGCTCCCCGCAATCCGGCGATCGGCTCGACCGATGTCGGCGACGTCAGCTGGGTCGTCCCGACCGTGCAGGCGCATGCGCCGACCGTCGCGATCGGCACGCCATTCCACACCTGGCAGGTGGTGGCGCAGGGTAAAATGCCGGCTGCGCACAAGGCGATGGTCCAGGTCGCCAAGGCGATGGCGGCGACCGGCGCGGCGGTGCTGACCGATCCCCAGCTGATGGCGGCCGCCAAGGCCGACTTCCAGAAGCGCGTCGCAGCCGATGGCGGCTATACCTCGCCCGTCCCCGCCGAGGTGAAGCCGCCATTGACCATGTCGACCGGCGGCTGAATCGTCCTCCGGTACGAAAAAAGCCCGCCGGGCGAACCGGCGGGCCAGGATGTCGGGCCGGGGAGGAAGGCCCTTTGGGAACTCAGTAATAAGTGCGGCAGACGCGGCGGGTGCCGACATATTCGCCGTAGTAGTTGACGCGGTCGACGAGCTGGCAGCGGCGGACCGGTGCGGGAGCATAAGCCGGGGCATAGCCGTCATCGTAGTAGCCATAGGCCGGGCCGCTGGCGGCGCCGGCGGCGAGAGCGCCGAGGGCGAGGGCACCGACGATGCCGGCTCCGATCGCGGCGCCGCGATAGCGCGGGCGGGCCTCGGCATCAGCGGCGAAAACGGAAGCGCCCAGCGCCAAAGCGGCGACGGCGGCGGCGAAGCTCTTCTTGGTGCGGGTCATGTTCATTCTCCGAATGGATAGCCGGGTGGCGAACTGCTCGCCATGCTGCGGACTTGTCGGTCGCAGGACCGGAATCGCGCGGTTCGCATAAAAAATTCTCGAAATGCCGTCAGGTTCCGCTCGGCACTCGCGAACGACAGCTTGCCGGCTGGCGCTGGATGTCGTCGGATCGGCCGCTTCAGGATGGAGAAACCGCTCCATGACGATCGGACGGCTCGCTCTCGCCATCGGCTTCGCAATCCTGCTCGCGCCGCCGCTGCGCGCCGAGCAATGGGCGAGCAGCTACACGGCCCACGATTACGCGAAATGCCGCAAGGACAAGGGCAATGGTGACCCCATCTCGGTGCATCGCTGCCCCGGCAAGGCGGGCCTCACCGTGACCTGGACCGCCGGCGACGATTCATCCGCGGTCGAGTTCGGCGCCAAGGCGCTGCAGGAGACGATCTCGGACAAGGCTGCCTTCTTCGAGGTCGGCAAGACGATCGAATGGCGTGGGCCCAAAGGAGGCCGGCCGCAGGCGGCGATCGTGCGCTATGCGACCGGCCAGAGCATCGGCAAGCTCGATGGCAGCCGGCTCGTCGTCTACCGGCTCGCGCCGGACGGCGCCTCCTGCATCATCGGCAGCGTCGATGCCCGCAAGTCGGACGCGAATGCCGCGGCCCGTCGCCTGGCCAACGAGAAAGCGGCGGGCTTCCGTTGCGGGCAGGACGCCCGCTCCGAGGATTGAACTCTCAGCCGTAGAGATATTTCGGCAGCCAGAGCGCGATGCCGGGGAAGACGTAGACCAGCACCATCGCCACCAGCACGATCCAGAGGAAGGGCATCACGCCCGAGAAGATCTGGTTGATGGTGACATGCGGTGGCGCGATGCCCTTGAGGTAGAACGGCGCCATCGCCACCGGCGGCGACAGGAACGAGGTCTGGATGTTCAAGGCGATCAGGATGCCGAAGAACAGCGGATCGATCTTGAAGAACTCCAGCAGCGGCAGGAAGATCGGCACGAAGATCACGATGATCTCGGTCCACTCCAAGGGCCAGCCGAGCACGAAGATGATGATCTGCGCAACGATCAGGAACATGGTCGGCGACAGGTTGAGCGCCGTGACCAGGTTCTTGATCGGCTCGTGGCCGCCGAGGATGGCGAAGATCGACGAGAAGATGAAGGAGCCGACGAAGAGCCAGCAGACCATGGCCGAGGTCCGCGCCGTCAGGATCACCGACTCCTTGACCTTGGTGAAGGAGAGCGAGCGATAGGCCGCCGCCAGGATAAGGCTGCCGAGCGAGCCGATCGCGGCTGCCTCGGTCGGTGTCGCCAGACCAAAGAAGATCGCGCCCAGCACCGACATGATCAGGATGGTGAGCGGAAAGAAGCTGGTCAGCAGCGCCCAGACCACCGTCGTCCACGGCACGTCGGTCTGCTCCTTCGGCAGCTTGGGCGCCAGCGCCGGGTTGAGCCAGCAGCGGATCAGCACATAGAGCATGTAGAGCCCGGCGAGCAGCAGGCCGGGGAACAGCGCCCCCGCATAGAGCTTCGGCACGGAAACGCCGGCGGTCGCGCCGTAGAGGATCAGCATCACCGAGGGTGGGATCAGGATGCCGAGGCAGCCGCCGGCGCAGACCACACCGGCCGAGAGCCTGACGTCATAGCCGGCGCGCAGCATCGCCGGGAAGGCGAGCAGCCCCATCAGCGTCACCACCGCGCCGACGATGCCGGTCGCGGTCGCGAAGATCGCGCAGGTCGCGAGCGTCGCGATCGCGAGCGAGCCTGGCACATTGCCGAGCGCGAGCTGGATCGAGTGGAACAGCTTGTCGAGGATGTTCGCCCGCTCGATGATGTAGCCCATGAAGATGAAGAGCGGGATCGAGACCAGGACGTCGTTGGCCATCACCGAATAGGTGCGCTGGACCACTAGGTTGAAGACGATGTCGCCCATCGCCCAGTAGCCGAAGCCGACACCGAGAGCCATCAGCGTGAAGGCGATCGGGAAGCCGAGCATGATGAAGAAGATGAACAGGACGAGCATCACCACGCCCAGTTCCGGATTGCCCATGCCCAGCATCAGATCGCTTTCCCCGCATCGGGCGCACCCTGCGCAGCCGCGGCCTGCTCGAGAATGAGCTTCTCGGTTTCCTCGACGTCGTGCAGCCGCTGCGGCCACTCGCCGGTGCGCAGGCAGATGATGCAGCGCGCCACCTCGGCCATGCCCTGCAGCGTCATCAGCGCGCCGGCAATCGGGATCAGCGACTTGAAATGGTAGAGCGGCGGCCCGTTCGGCGAGTTCGAGGAATGCTCGCCGATCATCCAGGAGAAGGCCGCGAATTTGTAGCCGGCCCAGGCGAGCGCGATGATGCCCGGGAAGAAGAAGAGAAAATAGAGCGCGAGATCGAGACGCGCCTGCGCCCGCGAACTCCAGGCGCGATAGAGGAAATCACCGCGGACATGGGCGTTGCGGGCGAGCGCATAGGGCCCGGCCAGCATGAACAATGTGCCATACAGGATGTAGCTGACGTCGAAGGCCCATTCGGTCGGCGCGCGCAGCACATAGCGGGCGAAGACCTCGTAGCTGATCGCCAGCGTCAGGATCAGGATCGTCCAGCCGGCGAGCTTGCCGATGGCCGTGTTGAACTTGTCGATCGCCAGGATCAGTCCCATGCGCACCTGCTGTTGCTTCTCGGGCAAAGAACGCCCGCCACCGGGGACGATGGCGGGCGCGGCGTTGTCGAGGGCGACGGCCTTCAGGTCTTGAAGAAGTGGTTGAAGGCGAGGTCGCGCGAGGGTTCGTTCAGACGCTGATAGGAGACGGTGCGCTTGACCCAGTCCTTCTGGCTGTCGACCACCTTCTTGAAGAAGGGGCTCTCGCCGCCGAGCTTCTCCAGCACCTTGTCCCAGGCGGCGAGCTGCGCCTTCAGGATCACCTCCGGCGTTGCGACGATGTTGACGCCCTTGCCCCGCAGCATTTCGAGATCCTTGGAATAGCGGTCGAGCGCCTTCCAGATCATGTCTGAGGAGGCCGATTCGGCCGAGTACTTGATGATCGCCTTCTGCTCGGGCGAGAGCGCGTCGAACTTGGTCTTGTTGAAGAGCAGCTCGAAGCTCTCCGCCGCCTGGTGGTAGCTCTGCAGCATGTAGACCTTGGCGACATCCTGGAAGCCCAGAATCGAATCCGAGGACGGATTGTTGAATTCGGCGCCGTCGATGACGCCGCGCTCCAGCGCCGGCACGATCTCGCCACCCGCGAGAATGGTGACGGCCGCGCCCATCTCGCGCATCAGGTCGGCGGCGAGGCCGACGGTGCGGTATTTCAGCCCCTTGAAGTCATCGGCGGTCTTCAGCTCCTTCTTGAACCAGCCGAGCGGCTGGCACGGCATCGGGCCGGAGAAGAAGCCGACCAGATTGAGCTTGAGCTGGTTCTGGACGAGATCGTTGTAGAGATCATAGCCGCCGCCGTGATTCATCCAGCCGAGGAAGTTGGTGGCGTCCCAACCCAGCGCTGGCGGCGTGCCGAACAGCGAGAACGCCTTGTTCTTGCCGTACCAATAGGCCGAAACGCCGTGGCCGCCATCCAGGATGCCGGCCGCGACCGCGTCCTGCATCTGGAAGGCCGGCACGACGGCGCCGGCGGCGAGCACGTCGACTTTCAGCCGCCCGCCTGACATGTCGTTGATGCGCTTGGCGAAATCTCCCGCGAATTCATGGAAGATATCCTTGGTCGGCCAAGTCGACTGGAACTTCCAGGTCACGGTCTGCGCCCGGCTCACTTGCGGCATGGCGATCGCGCCAGCGCCTGCAAGCCCGGCCACTTTGAGGAAATTGCGCCTATTGGCGCGTGTCTTCGTCTGCTCGGACGTCATGGTTCTCTCCCCGGAGAAACGGCGCCGTTGAAGCCGGCGTGCATTGTTTGCGGCTCTGAAGGCCGCCGGATTTCAGAGTTTCGGCGGCAGCGGGAGATAGCAAGCGGGAAGGTCGTTGCACTTTAGTTGCAGGCGGAACGGGTATTATTCCCAATGGGAACGAGTGCTGTTCCCTTGCGGAAAGAAATGGCAGGCGAACGCCTGCGTGCCAAAGAAAACGGCGCCGCACAAAGTGCGGCGCCGCCATCGATCGGACGAGCCTGATCGAGAATTCGTGTTCAGCGGCGCTTACCGGCGACCCGCATCTCCATGTACTGCACGGCTTCGAGCAGCACGCGACGCGGCCGCTCTGCATCGCGCTTGGCCTGCTCGGCCTTGCGCTGCACCTCGCGCTCGATCTCGGCCTGACGCTCGGCCTCCTCCTGGGCTGCACGCTCCAGGGCGGCGAGGCGCTCGGCTTCCAGGCGCTCCGCTTCCTTCTTGGCATCGCGCTCGGCCCGCGCGACGGCGATCGCCTCGCGCTCGGCCCGACGCTGCACCATCACCGGATCGTCCGGCCCGGGGCGCTTCTTGAAGCGCTCGAGCAGGGCCTTCTTCGCATTGGCGGAATTGGCCTGGCGGTCGGTGAAATGGCGGTCGTTCGGATTCTTCAAGGTTGGCCTTCAGGAGTTGCTCGGGCGAAAATGCCGCCCGCGCGCTGCAGATAAAGCAGCGCGCGGGGTTTTTGTAGTGAAATCAGCGCGGGGCGGCTGCGCCGGCAGCGCGGGGCTTGAGCACCTTCGGCTTCGGCGCGGCGATCAGACCTTCGCGCTGGGCCTGCTTGCGAGCGAGCTTGCGGGCGCGGCGGACAGCCTCGGCCTTTTCGCGGGCGCGCTGCTCGGACGGCTTCTCATAGGAGGCGCGGCGCTTCATCTCGCGAAACACGCCTTCGCGCTGCAATTTCTTCTTAAGAACGCGAATGGCCTGATCGACATTGTTGTCGCGCACGAGAACCTGCATCCGTGTCTCCAGCTTTGCAGGATGGAAGGAAAAAGGGCCAGGCTGAGCCCGACCCTTGATGAATTACGCGCCCCGGTAACAGAAATCAGCGGCCAACACCACCCCCGTTTTACCCCGTTTTGCGCATGGCGAGCCCGCATCGCCTCACGCCTCTTGGCATGGCATGACCCGCCATGCACCCTCGAGCTTCCCTTCGATCATCCCGGACACCATGGATTCCCAAGCCGCCAACGAGCTCTTTGCCCATATCCGCGTCGTCATCGGCATGGTGGTCGGCCTCGGCATCACAAGGCTACTCACCGGCCTCGCCCGGCTGATCCAGCATCCGAAGCGCTATCGGCTGTCGGCAATCCATCTGTTGTGGGTTTTTTCGCTGCTGGTCGAGCTCGCCTTGTTCTGGTGGTGGGAATTCGCGCTGTCCCGGCTGCCGAGCCTGACCTTCGGCACCTTCATCTTCCTGATCGTCTACGCGCTGACGCTCTTCCTGCTATGCGCGCTGCTGTTCCCGGACGATCTCGACGAATATGCCGATTACGAGGACTATTTCCTCAACCGCCGGCGCTGGTTCTACGGCCTCTTCGCGCTGACTTTCGTCCTCGACGTCGTCGATACCGCCCTCAAGGGCTCCGAGCGCTGGAGCCATTACAGCGCCGATTATCTTGTCCAGGTCCCGCTCGGCCTCGGGCTCTGCCTGCTCGCCTCGCTCTTCGCCAACAAACGCCTGCAGCTCGCAACGGCATCGCTCCACATCGCCTACCAAGCCTATTGGATCGTCCGGGTGCTCGGCGCGCCGGTATGACGAGCCTTTCCCGCGCGGGGCGTAGCGGCAATGCACCTGCGCTGCTTTACAATGCCGGCGATTTGGCCAAGGAACGGCGACAGGCACTATCTTGCCCGCCTTGAAGCCCGGTCCCGCCGTGAACCTGCCCGCCCTCGACCAGTTCCGCCGTATCGTCGTCAAGGTCGGCTCGTCCCTGCTCGTTGATCGCACGCAGGGGCGCTTGCGCCATGCCTGGCTCGCCGCGCTCGCCGAGGACCTCGCCGAATTGCACGGCCGCGGCGCCGACGTGCTCGTCGTGTCCTCCGGCGCAATCGCGCTCGGCCGCACCGTGCTGAAATTGCCGGCCGGCCCGCTCAAGCTCGAGGAAAGCCAAGCCTCCGCCGCAGTCGGACAGATCGCTCTTGCCCGCAATTGGGCAGAAGCGCTCGGCCATCACGGGCTCAATGCCGGCCAGATCCTGCTGACGCTCGCCGATACCGAGGAGCGCCGGCGCTACCTCAACGCCCGCGCGACGCTCGGGCGTCTGCTCGACCTGCGCGCCGTCCCGGTCATCAACGAGAATGACACGGTCGCGACCTCCGAGATCCGCTATGGCGACAATGACCGGCTCGCCGCCCGCGTCGCCACCATGGCCGGCGCCGACCTCCTGGTGCTGTTCTCCGACATCGACGGGCTCTATACCGCCCCGCCTTTGTCCAGCCCGGACGCCAGGCACATCCCGGTCATCCCGGCGATCACCCCGTCGATCGAGGCGATGGCCGGCGGCGCCGCCTCCGAGCTATCCCGCGGCGGCATGCGCACCAAGATCGAGGCCGGCAAGATCGCGACGGCTGGCGGCGCTCATATGCTGATCGCCGATGGCCGCTCCAAGAACCCGCTGCGCGCTGTCGCCGAAGGCGCCCGCTGCTCCTGGTTCCTCAGCGCCTCGACGCCCGCGACCGCACGCAAGACCTGGATCGCCGGCTCGCTCGAGCCGCGCGGCACGCTCCACGTCGACGACGGCGCCGCCCGGGCACTGCGTGGCGGCGCGAGCCTGCTGCCGGTCGGCGTGACCCGGATCGAGGGCGCCTTCAGCCGTGGTGATGCCGTGGTGATCCGTGCCGGCGACGGCAGCGAGCTCGGTCGCGGCCTCGTCGCCTATGATGCGGACGAGGCGGCGCGCGTGCTCGGCAAGGCCTCGCGCGATATCGAGGCAGTGCTCGGCTATCCCGGCCGCGCCGAGATGATTCACCGGGACGACATGGCGCTGCGCCTCGGCTACGATCCGGGCGTGTGAGGAAACTTCAGGCCGCAATGACCAGCGAAAGCGCCAGGCGCCCCCCCGCGCCCGACAATGAGAACGGCGGCGTCGCCGCGCTGATGAGCGCGCTCGGCCGAGGCGCACGCGCCGCGGCGCGCCGGGTCGGTACCGCCCCGGCTGAGCAACGTGACCGTGCGCTCGCGGCCACGGCGGTCGCCTTGCGCGAACGCGCCCCGGCGATCCTCGCCGCCAATCGTCAGGATCTCGCCGACGCGCACGCCGCCGGCCTCGCTGCCTCCTTCATCGACCGGCTCACCCTCGATGATGTCCGTCTGGAGGCGATCGCCCAGGCGGTCGCCGACATCGCCGCCCTGCCCGATCCGGTCGGCCGCGTATTGGCGAGCTGGACTCAGCCCAACGGCTTGTTCTTCGAGCGCGTCGCCACGCCGCTCGGCGTCGTCGCCGTGATCTTCGAGAGCCGCCCCAACGTCACGGCGGACGCCGGCGCGCTCTGCCTGAAGAGCGGCAACGTCGCGATCCTGCGTGCCGGCTCCGACAGCTTCCGCACCTCGAGCGAGATCGCCACCGCCATGCAGGACGGGCTTGGCGCCGCCGACCTGCCGCGCGAGGCGATCCAGCTCGTGCCAAGCCGCGACCGCGCCGCCGTCGGCGAAATCCTCAAGGGGCTCGATGGCGCTATCGACGTGGTCGTGCCGCGTGGCGGCAAGAGCCTCGTAGCGCGCGTGCAGAAGGAAGCGCGCGTGCCGGTCTTCGCCCATCTCGACGGCAACTGCCATGTCTATGTCCATGCGCAGGCTGACCTCGCCATGGCTCGCTCGATCCTGCTCAACGCCAAACTGCGCCGCATCGGCGTCTGCGGCGCCGCGGAGACGCTCCTGGTCGACGAAACCTGTGCCGCGACGCATCTGCAGCCACTGGTGGCCGCCCTGCTCGACGAAGGCTGTGCCGTACGCGGCGATACGGCGGCGCAAGGCGTCGATCCGCGCGTCACCCCGGCGAGCGAGGAGGATTGGCGCACCGAATATCTCGACCGCATCATCGCGGTGAAGGTCGTGCCGGGCCTCGACGCCGCGATCGCTCATATCGAGACCTACGGCTCGCATCATACCGAGGCGATCGTGACGGGGGACGAGGCCGCCGCCACCCGCTTCCTCGCCGAGGTCGATTCGGCGATCGTCCTGCACAATGCCTCGACCCAGTTCGCCGATGGTGGCGAGTTCGGCTTCGGTGCCGAGATTGGTATCGCCACAGGCCGCATGCATGCGCGCGGCCCCGTCGGTGTCGAACAGCTCTGTTCCTTCAAATATCGGGTCCATGGCCGGGGTCAGGTCCGACCGTGAGCGCCGAGGAGCTGCGCCTGCCGCCGCACGCACCCGGCCTGCGCATCGGGCTGTTCGGCGGCACCTTCAACCCGGCCCATGACGGCCATCGCATGGCGAGCCTCACCGCCTTGCGCCGGCTCCAGCTCGACCGGGTCTGGTGGCTGGTCACCCCCGGCAACCCCTTGAAGGACAACCACGCCTTGCCGCCGCTGACGCAGCGCATCGCGACCGCTCGCGCGCTTGCCGACCACGGCCACATCAATGTCACCGGCATCGAGGCGACCTTGCGCACCCGCTACACCGCCGACACGCTGCGCCAGCTGAAGCGCCGTTGCCCGGGTGTTCGCTTCGTCTGGATCATGGGCTCGGACAACCTGGCGAATTTCCACCGCTGGAACGAATGGCGCGCCATCGCCAGGATGATGCCGATCGCGGTGATCGACCGGCCGGGCTCGACCCTTCACTCGGTCGCCTCCCCCGCCGCCAATTGGATGGCGCGCTGGCGCTTGCCGGAGAACCAGGGCGCCGCCCTGCCGGTGCGGACGCCGCCCGCCTGGATCTTCCTGCACGGGCGTCGGTCCGAGCTGTCCTCGACCTATCTGCGCGAGCTCGCCGAAAGCAATTGAACTCAACCCCTCCGACGCTTAAATTGGGGGTGTCGCGCTGTGAGCGCGTCGTCACGTGAGGATACGACTCTGGACCGTCAATCGATCGGCGAAGCTGCCATCACGCCGCTTCCCCCGGCTGCCCTGACCGACAACCCGGCCGCGTCCAGCATTGCGCTCGCGCTCCAGGTTCTGGACGACATGAAGGCCGAGGACGCCACCGTGATCGACCTGGTCGGCAAGACCTCGCTGGCTGACGCCATGATCATCGCTTCCGGCCGGGTCAACCGTCACGTCGCCTCGATCTCCGATAGCCTGGTCGAAGCCTTCAAGAAGGCTGGCCACGAGACGCCGAGGGTCGAAGGCTTCCCCGCCTGCGACTGGGTGCTGATCGATACCGGCGACCTGATCATCCACGTCTTCCGTCCGGAAGTGCGCCAGTTCTACAATCTCGAGAAGATGTGGGGCGCCGACCGGCCGCGCGAGCGCCTCGACGGCTAACCCCTAGTTTTCGTGCGCCTTTCGGTCATCGCCGTCGGCCGCCTCAAGGATGGGCCGGAGCGCGATCTTTGCGCCCGCTATCAGGAACGCGCCCAGGGTCTCGCCCGTGGACTCGGCCTGAGCGGGCCTGATGTCGTCGAGCTTGCCGAAAGCCGCGGCCGCCGTACCGAGGAGCGCCGCCGCGACGAGGCCAGGCTGATCGCCGAGCGCCTGCCTCCTTCCGGGCTCGTCATCGCCCTGGATGAACGCGGCAAGAGCCTGGACAGCGACACATTCGCCAACAGGCTCGCCATGGCGCGCGACGCCGGGACCCCGGCCGCGACCCTGCTGATCGGCGGGGCCGACGGGCTCGATGCCGGGCTGCGCGAGCGTGCCACGCTGGTGCTCTCGTTCGGCGCGCTGACCATTCCGCACCAGATCGTCCGGGCTCTCGTACTCGAACAGCTCTATCGGGCAATGACGATCATGGCCGGCCACCCTTATCATCGGGCATGACCCGCCCCTTCCGGCTGATTCGGATTTCGCGCGCGCTCCGGCCCTGGCCGGCGCTGCTTTGCGCTTGCCTCGCCGGCAGCACCGTCATGGCTCAGACGGCTCCCACACCCGAATCGGAGCAGACCGCCCGCGAGACCGAGCAGAAGCGCGAGGAGAAACGCGCCCGTGAGGCCGAGCTCAAGGCGATCGAGGAGCGGCTTGCCGGCAGCGCCGAGGCCCGCGCCAGGCTGGAAGCCGAGATCGCCGGCATCCGCGCCGACCGGACCAAGCTCAACCAGGCCCTGCTCGATACCACCGCCCGCACGCAAGGCGCCGAAGGCCGCATCGCCGGGCTCGAACAGCGCCTTTCCCTGCTGCAGACCAGCGAGACCGCGATCCGGCGCTCGCTGGAAAGCCGGCGCGGCCTGATCGGCGAGGTGCTGGCTGCGCTGCAGCGCATCGGCCGCCGGCCACCGCCGGCGGTACTGGTCCGGCCAGAGGATATCCTCGAAGCGGTGCGCGCCTCGATGCTGCTCGGCGCGGTCGTGCCCGATCTGCGCCAGGAGATCGCGATCCTCGGGACCGACCTTGCCGAACTGGTGCGCCTGCGCGAGCGCATCGCCGAGGAGCGCAAGGCGATCGCCGGCGAGATGGAGGGATTGGCCGGCGAGCGCCAGCGCCTCGCCTCCCTGATCGAAGCCAGGCGCAGCCGCGAGGCAAGCGCCACCCAGGACATCGAGGCGCAGCGCGCCACAGGCAGTGAACTCGCAACACAGGCGAAAACCCTGCGCGATCTCGTCGAGCGGATCGAAAAGGACATCTCCTCCGCCACCCGCGCCGCCGAAGCCGCCCGCCGCGCACTCGAGGCCGAGACGCAGGAGCAGCGCCAGCGCATGGCCCAGCTCGCCTTCCGCGATCCCGCCCGACTCGCCCCCAAGGCGGCCTTCCAGGAATTGCGCGGCATGCTGCCCCTGCCGGTCGCCGGTTCACAATTGCGTGGATTTGGGTCGAGCGATGAAGTTGGCGCCCCAACGCGCGGAATTTCGCTTTCCACCCGCCCAAATGCCGTGGTTTCGTCACCTTCGGATGGCTGGGTGGTCTATGCGGGGCAGTTCCGCTCCTTTGGCCAACTCTTGATCCTCAATGCCGGCAATGGTTACTATGTTCTTCTGGCAGGCATGCAGCGCATCGATGTTTCGCTGAACCAGTTTGTGCTGGCTGGAGAGCCGGTTGCGGTGATGGGCGAGACTGCGGAAGCGGCCGCGACGAATGTGGGAGCGGGGACCGGTGAGCCGGTCCTCTATATCGAGTTCAGGAAAGACGGCGTCTCGATCGATCCGACGCCGTGGTGGACGAAATCGCAAAGCGAAAAGGTTCGCGGATGATGCGCAAGGTTTCTCTCGTTCTGGTCGGCGCCATCGCCGGCGCGGGCCTCACTGGTGTCGCGACGCAGACGAGGCTGTTCTCCTCGACCAGCGCGGTCGCGGCCTCGGCCGAGGTTTATCGCAGCCTCAATCTGTTCGGCGATATCTTCGAGAAGATCCGCACCGACTATGTCGAGAAGCCGGATGAGCAGAAGCTGATCGAGGCCGCGATAAACGGCATGGTCTCGTCGCTCGATCCGCACTCGGCCTATCTCGACGCCAAGAGCTTCCGCGACATGGATATCGACATGCGCGGCCAATTCGGCGGACTCGGCATCGAGGTGACGATGGAGGACGGTGTCCTCAAGGTCGCCAAGCCGATTCGCGACACGCCCGCCTCCAAGGCCGGCATCCTGGCCGGCGACATGATCCGCCAGATCGACGGCGACGAGGTCAAGGGCCTCAGCCTCAACCAGGCCGTCGAGAAGATGCGCGGCATCATCAACACGCAGGTGAAGCTCAAGATCGAGCGCCCCGGCAAGACCGAGCCGCTGGAATTCACCCTGACCCGGTCCAACATCGTCGTGCCGGCGGTCGAGGAACGCGTCGAGACCGATGTCGGCTATATCCGCATCGGCACCTTCAGCGAGCAGACCTATGAGGGCCTGCGCAAGGCGCTAGACAAGGTCAATGCCGAGATCGGCTTCGACAAGGTCAAGGGCTACGTCATCGACCTGCGCAACAACCGCGGCGGGCGGCTCGACCAGTCGGTGCTGGTCTCCGACGCCTTCCTCGACCGCGGCAAGATCGTCTCGACGCGCGGCCGCAATGCCGAGGAGACCCAGGTCTTCAACGCCAAGTCGGGCGACCTGACCAAGGGCAAGCCGGTCGTCGTGCTGATCAACGGCTCCTCGGCCTCCGCCGCCGAGATCGTCGCCGGCGCCCTGCAGGACCACAAGCGCGCCACCGTCATGGGCTCGCGTTCCTTCGGCAAGGGCTCGGTGCAGACCGTCATCCGCCTCGGCGACAATGGCGGCCTCAGACTGACCACGGCGCGCTACTACACCCCGTCCGGCAACTCGATCCAGGCCAAGGGCATCACGCCCGACATCGAGATCATCCAGGACGTGCCGGCCGAGCTGAAGGAAAAGATCGAGAACAAGGGCGAGGCCTCGCTCAAAGGCCATCTGCGCAATGGCGATGGCAAGGAGGAACAGGCCGGTTCGCCGTCCTACGTCCCGATCGACCCTGCCAAGGACACCCAGCTCGCCGCGGCGCTCAACCTGCTGCGCGGCAAGAAGGACGTGGCATTGCCTGCCACTCCTGCTCCCGCCCCGACCCCCGCGCCCGCTCCGGAGGCAGGGAAGACAGACTGAGCAAGTCAGACTGATCCGCTGGACTTTCCCGCCCGGCAACTCGGCACTTGTGCAACGGCCGCAGGAGATTGTTTTCCCTGCGGCCGATTGGCGATTGATTCCGGCCTGAATCATCCGACTCTAGCGCTGCGAACTGATTCGCAATGTGATGACGTCGAAGAGGACGGCGCCTCTTGGCCGGATTGCCGCTCAGCGAACTCGACCAGCCGCTCGGGCAGGCGAAGCGCGCACACGCGCCGCGACCCTATGGGCGCTGGCTCTGGCGCAGCCTGACCAGCGCTCTGGCCGTCACCTTCGCCGGTCTTGCCCTCTATGCAGCGCTGAAACGCGACCCCGTCGGCGGCGAGCCGATCGCGACCGCCGTGATCCGCGAGCGCCCCGTAGCTCCCGATATCGCCAGGGCCCTGCTTCAGTCCGCCGCGCCCGAGGAAAGACGCGGCCCGGCCAGCGCGAGCCAGCTCGAAACCGACTCCGGCGTCACCGTCGTCCGGCCGGGCGCCGATGCTCCCGGCGCGGTCATCATCACCGTGCCCGACGACGGCGCGGTCAAGCTCGCGCCGGCGCCGGACAAGCGGCTCGTCGAACGCACCCGGCATGGCCTCTTGCCGAAGATCGGCCCCGATGGCGCGACACCGATGCAGGTCTATGCCCGCCCGCTCGGCCCCACCCCAGCCGGCAAGCCGGCTGGTCGGATCGCGATCCTCGTCGGTGGCCTCGGCATCAGCCAGAGTTCGACCAGCGAGGCGATCGCGCGCCTGCCGGGAGCCGTCTCGCTCGCCTTTGCCCCTTACGGTGCCGATCTGGAGAAGACCGTGCAGCGGGCGCGCAGCGAGGGCCACGAGGTCTTCCTGCAGGTACCGATGGAGCCGTTCGACTACCCAGACAACGATCCGGGGCCCCATACCCTGCTCATCGGACCGAAGGGCAGCGATAATCTCGACCGGCTGCAATGGGTGCTCGGCCGCGTCACCGGCTATGTCGGCATCGTCAACTTCCTCGGCGGCCGCCTGACGGCCGACGATACGGCGCTGACGCCATTGCTGCGCGAGCTCGCCGGACGCGGCCTGATGGTCGTCGACGATGGCTCCTCGCCGCGCAGCCTGCTCGCATCGGCGGCGACAAGGGCCCAGATCCCGGCGCTCAAGGCTGACCTCGCGCTCGACGCCGTCCCGCGCGCCGAGGCGATCGACAGGGAATTGCAGCGGCTGGAGACGCTTGCCCGCGACCAGGGCGCCGTCATCGCCATCGCCAGCGCACTGCCGGTCACGGTCGAGCGCATCACCCGCTGGGCCCGCACGCTCGAGAGCAAGAACCTGGTCATCGTCCCGGTCAGCGCCGCCCGCGGCTTCCGCACCCCTTCGACCACCGGCTCGCTGCGATGATGAAACCTCCCGCCGGCTACCGCCCCTGTGTTGGCCTTGCCCTGTTCAACCCGGCCGGCCTCGTCTTCATCGGGCGCCGCGCCAACCGCAGCCAGCGCGAGCATGTCGCGCCGGGCCATGAATGGCAGATGCCGCAAGGCGGAATCGATGCCGGCGAACAGCCGATCGAGGCCGCCTATCGCGAATTGCGCGAGGAGACCAATGTCGCGTCCGTCTCGCTGCTCGCCGAGGCGCCCGACTGGCTGAGCTACGACCTGCCGCGCGAGATCGGCAAGGAGGCCTGGCGCGGCCGCTATCGCGGCCAGTCGCAGAAATGGTTCGCCTTCCGCTTCGAGGGCGACGAGAGCGAGATCAACATCCTCGCTCCGGCTGGCGGCCACAAGGCGGAATTCGACGCCTGGCGCTGGGTCCCGCTTGCCGAGACACCCGACCTGATCATTCCGTTCAAGCGCGATGTCTATCGCGAGGTCGCGCGCCTCTTCGCAGGGCTGGCGCGATGAGCGCCCGGCGCAAACGACGGGACCGTCACGAAACCCTTACATGGCGGCCCGATTCTGCCGTGATGACCGATTCGGTGCAGAAGCTCTACGCCGCCGTCCTCTCGGCCCGCGCCCGCGATCCAGCCTTGTCGCGAACCGCCAAGCTTATCCGCGAAGGCGTGCCAAAAATGGCCAAGAAGCTCGGCGAGGAAGCGGTCGAGGTCGGCATCGAGGCGGTGCAGAACAACCGCCCGGCAGTCGTCCGCGAAAGCGCCGACCTTCTCTACAATCTCGTCGTGCTGTGGAGCGAGCTTGGCATCACACCCGGCGAGATCTGGCGCGAGATGGACCGGCGCGAGGAGCTCTACGGCATTGCCGAGAAGCTGCCGAAATCCCGGCATGGCGGCCAGCCGCCGGTCGGCGAGACAGGCAAGGACGGGACACAGCGCGAAGCCCCGCATCCGCTCCTGCTCCATGGCAAGCACCGCTGACGGCTTCTTGGCAGCCATCTGGTCCGGGCTCCGAGAGAAAGCGAACGAACAGGGCAGAACGGGGCTTGCCAAGCGCAGCGCGAGCCTTTAAGTCGGCTTTCGTCAGCCCCGGCGGCCTTAAAAACCGCTCCGCTGTCATGCGCCCGTAGCTCAGCTGGATAGAGCATCAGACTACGAATCTGAGGGTCAGAGGTTCGAATCCTTTCGGGCGCGCCATTTTTTTCAACGAGTTAGCCAAGTTCCACCGTTTCAATTTCGTAGTCTGAAACGGTTTTTGCTGGCAGCCGCGATCGCGCCGCATTTCATACGCTGCCGCTTTCCATTAGCTTCGACGGATCCGGTGCGTTGATTGCTAAGGCCCTCTGCCAACCGCAAAAGCCGCTCTCTGTCCGCTCTCAAACAGAGCGAGGCGACCAATCATGGCCCGATCACGCGCAAAATGCCTCGTGTCACCAAAGGCAGCATGCCTCGCTATTCGGATTGGCCGTATTTGGACTTGTAGCACTCCTCCGGCGCCAGCCATTCCGCCAGCAAGGCCAGTGGATCCAAAAATCGCCTCATACGATACCGTCAGGAGAGCGGTCACTACAGCCGCTTCATGCCCTGGCATGCTGCGGCGGAGCACAGGCTCGACCTCGCCTTTGTCCGCAGTGAACTCGCGATACGGCATGCGGTGCACGGTCGTCGTGACACACCACGCGCCGCCCCGCGGCCGGTCTAGCCGAGACATCAGGGAAGCGCGCTGTCGCCCGCATTCGTGTCGGACCTCAGTGCGCTGATCGAAGATATTCAGCCCGACCTCTGGATTCATGGACACGATCACGGTTCGCACGGTTATCGCGTCAGCAAGACCCGTGTTTTCGCCAATCAGCCCGGTTATCCAAATCTCCACGGCGACAGAGAAAACCGCGGCTTTGATCCGCGCTGCGTGATCGAGATCGGGCGCGTGAGTACATGAGCGCGAACGCGAGCAATATGAGGCGTTCCGCGGGACGCAAACGACAGCCATTCGGCGTTAGATGTTTGATCCCGGATTTTGATGGTGCAATCTCGACGCCGGATTCGAGGGACGCGCTATGGGCTAGGTTCTTCACGGGAGCGCCACGACGACTGAGGCAGTCCGTCGAGCGATACAAAATAGTCAAGCGAGCCTGAGGGCGCTGGCGAAGCGCTACGGCATCAACCAGAAGACGGTCGCCAAGTGGAAGAAACGGACCTCTGTGGCCGATGTGCCGACCGGGCCGAAGAACCGCTCCTCGACGGTGCTGACGATTGAGGAAGAGGCCGTGGTGGTCGCCTTCCGGCGGCACACGCTGCTTCCACTTGATGACTGCCTGTACGCGCTGCAGCCCACGATCCCGAGCCTGACGCGCTCGTCTCTGCATCGCTGTCTGCAGCGCCACGGGATCAGCCGCCTGCCCGAGGTCGAGGGCGAGAAGCCGGCGAAGACCAAGTTCAAAAGCTATCCGATCGGCTTCTTCCACATCGATCTGGCGGAGCTGCGGACAGCCGAAGGCAGGCTCTACATGTTCGTCGCCATCGATCGCACCAGCAAGTTCGCCTTCGTCGAGCTTCATCGGCACGCCAGGCGGCGCACGGCCGCCGACTTCCTCCGGCGGTTGATCGCAACGCTCCCCTACAAGATCCACACCGTGCTGACCGACAACGGCATCCACTTCACAACGCCGGGCGCCGGCGGATCGGCAGTCCCGCTCATCAAGGAAGCCATGGCCAAGGGTGAGCTGTTCCGCACCCATGCCTTCGAGCTCGCCTGCGCCAAGGCCGATATCGACCATCGCACCACCAAGCCGAAGCATCCGTGGACGAATGGCCAGGTCGAGCGAATGAACCGGACGATCAAGGAAGCGACGGTCCAACGCTACCACTACGACAGCCACGATCAGCTCGAACACCACCTCAACGACTTCGTCGCGGCCTACAACTTCGGGCAGCGGCTCAAGACCCTTAAAGGCCTCACGCCCTACGAGTTCATCTGCAAGCGATGGACAATCGAGCCCGAAAACTTCAAGCTCGATCCGATCCAGCAAATGCCGGGACTAAACAGCTAGCGCCTCTCCCGCCGCCGAGAAGAAGTTGGCTTCGCTGGCGAGCGTCTTTGTCCAATCGGCCGCGCTGATCGCAGAGCCGCTCGGCCTCCCGATGATGCGCGACCCCTGCAGAATGATCTTGCCGGAAACGAACCTGAGTGTCCGTTCTCGTCGCAGCGCTCAACATCGACCTTCGAAACGTTTTAGACGCTTATGAAGCCATCAGCGGGAGCCAGTCTGCCGCTTGAGCCCCTTGCATCACGACCGCTCGCGCGATGACGTCTACATTGTCGAAGTTCGGCCCGCTCGACTTGCAGGCCTTCGCGAAGGCGTAAGGCAGGCCGCTGGGCGGGCACCGAATTGGTCTAGCGAGGCAACTCGCCACGACGCGACGCTGCAAGAACATCGGCGATGCGCTCATCGGCCAGGCCGTAATCCGCCCTGGCGACCTCGGCGGAGATGTAGCCCAGCGCTAGATCTCGCTCGATACTGCGCTGGCCCCGTTCGCCGGGTGCGCCGTAACCCGCCCCGCCAGGGAAGGCCATCACGACCTTGCGGCCATGTGGCACGAACTGCTTGCCCTTGCCTTTCATCGCCGTGCCGTCGTCGAGCGCGATCGTGGTCGGTGCGCCAGCGCCACCGCCGCGTCGGCCCCGGGCGGGATGGTGGACACGGTCGAACATCGCCTGGATGTCGAACTCATAGCCCTCCCAGGCGCCGACCTCCATGTGCTGGCCGAGGCCGCCGCGATGCTGGCCGGTGCCGCCTGAATCGGGCCTGAGCTCCTTGCGCCAGACGATCACCGGCCCGACCTGCTCGGTCGCCTCGACCGGCATCGTCATCACGCCCGAGGGGAAGGCGGTCGCGTTCATGCCGTCGAGCGTCGGGCGGGCGCCCGAGCCACCAGAGTTGAAGGTCAGCACCTCGGCGCGGATGGGTTCGGCCGGCACCGGGGCGTCGCTGCGCGGCCTGAGCGAGACCTGGAAGTTGCACAGGCTGCCAGCCCCTTCGGCGGGGGCGACGCCGGGCAGGATCTTGTCGAGCGCATCGTAGATCGTGTCGGGCACCATATGGCCGATGATGTGACGCAGCGCGACCGGGGCCGGCCAGAGCGCATTCACGATGGTGTTCTCAGGCGCGACGATCCGGAACGGCGCCAGCGAGGCGGCGTTGTTGGGGATCTCCGGCGCGATCGCGCATTTCAGCGCATAGCAGGTATAGGCCTTGGTATAGACCAGCGGCACGTTGATGCCGTTCTTGTCGAGACCGGAGGTGCCGGCCCAGTCGCAGAGCACGCCGTCCGACTCGATCGAAATTCTGACATGCAGGTCGATCGGCCGGCTGTAGCCGTCGATCCGCATATGCCCTTCGGCCTGCGCCCGCGGCAGCGCCGCGATCTTGTCCAGCGTCGCCTGTCGCGAGTTCGTCAGGATGAAGTCCGATATGCCGGTGAGATCGGCAAGCCGGAATTCGGTTATCATGTCGATCAGACGGCGATGGCCGATCTCGTTGCAGGTCGCCAGCGCATAGACGTCACCGACGAGCTGATCGGGCTCGCGGACATTGCCGCGGATGATCGCGACCAGCGTCTCGTTGACCGTGCCGCGGTCGACGAACTTCATGATCGGGATATGGAGCCCTTCCTCGTAGACCGAGTTGGCGTCGGCGCCGAAGCCGCGCCCGCCGATATCGACGATATGGGCCGTGCAGGCGAAGAAGCCGACGAGGCGTCCGCCATGGAAGGAGGGGGTGACGACGGTGATGTCGTGCAGGTGGCCGGTGCCTTCCCACGGGTTGTTGGTGATGTAGACGTCGTGCTCGCAGATATTGTCGCGCCCGATCCGGCGGATGAAATGGGCGACGGCATCGGCCATGGCGTTGACGTGGCCGGGCGTGCCCGTCACCGCTTGCGCCAGCATCTCGCCCTTCTCGTTGTAGACGCCGGCCGAGAGGTCGCCGGCCTCGCGTACCGAGGTCGAGAAGGAGGTGCGGATGAGCGCCTGGGCCTGTTCCTCGACGACCGAGATCAGGCGGTTCCACATCACCTGATAGGCGACTTGCGAGATCTCAGACATGGGCAGCCTCCTTGCGGGCCGCCGCGCGTGGCGCGGACGAGGTATCCTGCTGGTGGATGTCGATGCAGCCGTCGTTCAGCGTCACGGCCATGCGGCTCGACGGCACGATGATGGTGGTCTCGTCCTCGGTGATCACGCCGGGCCCGCTGACCTTGCGGCCGGCCGGCAGCGCATCGCGGCAGTGGACCTCGGCTTCGACGCGCCGGCCAAGGCCGGCGTCGAAGACCGAGCGGCTGCCCTCGGCTGAGGCTTCGTCTGTTCCTGACAGAGGTTCGACCGGCACAGTCGCGGCTTGCGGCGTATGGGCGTTGACGGACCAGACGGTGATCTCGGCTTCGAGTCCCTTCACCGTGCGGCCGAACAGATTGGCGTATTCATGCTCGAAGCGCTGCAAGATGACAGCCGGCTCGGCTCTGCGCGCCTCCTCGGGCGTCAGGATGACCGGGATCTCCCAGCCCTGGCCGGCATAGCGCATATAGACCTTGTACTCGGTCAGGATCTCGCCATCCCAGCCGCAGGAGCGCACGACGTGTGTCGCCTCGTCCTCCATCTCGTCGAAGAGCTGCGAGACCCTCTGCACGTCGAAGCGCGCCAGCCGCATGAACAAGGTCCGATTCGCCTCGAAGCTGAACGGTGCCCGCAGGAAGCCGATGGCCGAGCCGACGCCGGCTCCCGGCGGGACCAGGCAGCGGGCAATGCCAAGCTTCTCGCAGAGCCGGCCGGCATGCAGCGGCGCGGCCCCGCCGAAGGCGATCATCGTATAGTCGGACAGGTCCTCGCCATTCTCGACGGCGTGGACGCGGGCCGCATTGGCCATGTTCTCGTCGACGACCTCGGCGACGCCCCAGGCGCTTTCCTGCGCGTCCATGCCGAGCCTGTCGCCGATCTCGTGCTTCAGAGCGCCCACCGATTCATCCGCGAAGAGCGGGATCGTGCCCGCGGCGAAGTTGTGCGGGTCGATCTTGCCGAGGATGACGTCGGCATCGGTGACCGCCGGACGCTTGCCGCCACGGCCATAGCAGGCCGGGCCGGGCTCCGAGCCGGCGCTCTCCGGCCCGACGCGGATCTGGTTCATAGAGTCGACATGGGCGAGGCTGCCGCCGCCGGCGCCGATCTCGACCATGTCGATCACCGGGATCGAGATCGGCATGCCCGAGCCCTTCTTGAAGCGATAGGTCCTGGCGACCTCGAAGACGCGCGCGGTCTTGGGCGTGTAGTTCTTGATCAGGCAGATCTTCGCGGTCGTGCCGCCCATGTCGAAGGAGAGCACCTTCCTGAGCCCATGGCGGGCCGCGATGTCGGCGGCGAAGACCGCACCGCCCGCGGGGCCGGATTCGACGAGGCGCACCGGAAACTCCGAGGCGCTCTCCAGCGAGATGATGCCGCCGCCCGAATGCATCAGGAAGATCGGGCAGGAGGCGCCTTCGGCGGCGAGCCGCCCCTTCAGCCGGACGAGATAGCTCTTCATCAGCGGTTTGATGTAGGCATTGGCGATCGTCGTGTTGAAGCGCTCGTATTCGCGCATCTGCGGCGAGACCTCCGAGGAGAGCGAGATCATCACGCCGGGCAGCCGCTGCGCCAGCACGTCGTGGATCATCCGCTCGTGCGCGTCGTTTACATAGGAGTGGAGCAGACCGACGGCGACGCTCTCATAGCCCGCCTCGCGCAATTCGTCGGCAAGGGCTTCGACCGCGGCCCGCTCCAGCGGGATCAGCACCTGGCCGCGCGCATCCATCCGCTCCCGCACCGTGTAGCGACGGTTTCGCGGCAGCAGCGGCTCCGGCAGGGTCAGGTTGAGATCGTACTGCTCGAAACGGCTCTCTGTGCGCATCTCGATGACGTCGCGGAAGCCCTCGGTGGTGATCAGCGCGGTCTTGGCGCCGCGCCGCTCGATCAGCGCGTTGGTGGCCAGTGTCGTGCCGTGGATGATCTGCCCGACCATCGAGACGGCGACGCCGGCCTTTGCACAAACCCGGTGCATCCCTTCGATTATGGCATCCTCGGGCGCGCCGTAGGTCGTCAGAACTTTGGCCGAGAACCGTTGCCCCGCCTGTTCGAGCACGACATCCGTGAAAGTTCCCCCTATATCGACGCCCAAGCGGGTCCCGAGAGTGGACATGGCCGTTTCGCCTCCATTGCCTGACCGGGGGGAGGATAGGAAGGGCACTCGATGCCGTCGAATTATTATTCCGAATATAACTCGATACAGAATGTTTATCGGCGGCCTGCGGATGGCACCGGCGTTAATGATGGCGGGCGGCGCGGTCGCTGGCGAGCTCGGCCGCGCGCCTGAGCAGGAAGCTCGCGGGCGTATGAGCGAAGGAGGCCGTGAAGACGAGAGCGCTCGGCTTCCAGTTATAGGGGATCTCGACCAGCTCGCCGGCAGCCAGCGGCTTCTCCACGACCGTCCGAGGCAAGGGAGCGATTCCGAGGCCGTCGATCGTCATCTGCAGGCAGGCCGACAGGCTGCTCGATGGCACGATCCGCATCGGCTTTTCCCAGAGCTCGCGGAAATGCGCCGAGAGCTCGACGAAATGGCGCGTATTGCGCGCATGGGTCAGGATCGTATGGGCAGCCAGCGTCGCGATGTCGGAACCGGCCAGCGCGAGCCGCGGTGAGGCCACCCAAAGATAGGGTACCGAGCCAAGATCGATATTGGTGATGTTGAAGTTCGAGATCGGGCCGTTCAGCAGGCAAAGATCGAGCGCCCGTGAAACCAGCTCCTCGCGCAGGTTGATGGTTAGATCGACCCTGAGCTCGACATCGACATTGGGGAAGACCTGCCGCAGGTCGAGCATGTAGTCCCGCAGCCAGGTCTGGGCGATGAGTTCCGCCACACCGAGCCGAAGTATGCCGATCTGCTGGTCGGAGCGGATCGACTGCTGCGAGAACTCCTCCGACGCGACGAGGACCCTTTCAGCATGTCCGAGCAGCGAGTGCCCGATCGGCGTGAGCGCGACGGAGCCGGAGTCGCGATGAAACAGCCTGACGCCCAGCACGGCCTCCAGCTGCGAAATCCGTACTGAAATGTTGGGTTGGGTCGTGTTCAAGCGTTCCGCCGTTGCCCGGAAGCTGCCGAGCTTGGCGACCCAAACGAAGCTTTCGAGCTGCTTCATGGTCCAGTTCGGCATCGCCCCTCCGGAGACAGTTAGGTCGCTGGGCGATGGTGGCCCGCGGTGCTCAATAAAGAAAATGCATCACGAAAACAGAAAAATTCAATTGGATGTTATCGCGGGAACACGGTGGAGTATCGACGCCGGCTATCGAGCCCATGGCTTGCATGCCGCGTTCGCGAACCCGTGCGGGCTTCCAGTCCGCGCCGAGGCAAAAATGAGGGAACGATGAACCGCAGAGCCCTGATTGCGTCCGCTGCCCTTGCGATGAGTGTCGGCCTGACCGCGCCGACCCTGGCCCAGACGAGCTGGACGATGGCCTCCGGCTATCCGGAGAGCAGCTTCTTCACGCAGAACATCCGGCAGATGATCAAAGAGATCGAGGAGAAGAGCGGCGGCAAGCTCAAGATCGACTTGCGCTCCAATGACAGCCTGATCAAGCTCGACGCGGTCAAGCGCAGCGTCCAGTCCGGCCAGATCCAGATCGGCGAAATCCGGCTCGGCGTCTATGGCAACGAAGCGGCGATGTACAATCTCGACAACATCCCCGGCGTCGCGACGACGTATGACCAGGCCACCAAGCTGACGGAGGCCCAGGCGCCGTTCTTCGACGCCATGTTCAAGAAGAACGGCATGCGGGCGATCAGCTATGTCGCCTGGCCGGGCCAGGGCTTCTACACCAAGCAGCCCTTGAAGGGGCTCGCCGACCTCAAGAGCCAGAAACTGCGCATCTATTCGAAGCAGACCCAGATCATGGGCGAGAAGCTCGGCATGGAGGCGCTGATCCTGCCGTTCGCCGAGGTGCCGCAGGCGTTCTCGACGGGCATGATCCAGTCGCTCTGGACCAGCGCCCAGACCGGGACCGACGTCCAGATCTGGGACTACGTCAAGCACTTCACCTACACCGGCACGATGCACAACAAGAACGCGATCCTCGTCAACGAGCGCGCATTCCGCCAGCTCGATGCGGCGACGCAGAAGGTCGTGACCGAGGCCGGCGAGGCCGCGAGCAAGCGCGGCTGGGAGCTCTCCAAGAAGGCGAGCGAGGAGCGCGAGAACGTTCTCAAGAGCCATGGCGTGACGATCGCCCAGGCGCCGAAGGACGTGCTCGACGCGATCGAGGCTGCCGGCAAGGGCATGGTCGCCGACTGGCTGACCTCCGCGACCGCCGAGGAGAAGGCCGTCTACGAGAGCTATCGGAAGAGCCTGAACTAGGCCGTCAGCCGAGATGCCGACTTCCACGAAACCATGGCCAGCGGGGTTACCGGTGATACGGGGGGTTCTCGACAAGTTCTATGAGGCATGCGGCTACCTGGCCGCTGCCTTCATGATCGGCATCGCCGTCGCGATCGTCGCGCAGATCACCGCACGCATGCGCGGCGTGACGCTCGACGCCACCGAGGCCGCGGGCCTCTGCCTGGCCGCATCGACCTTCTTCGGCCTGGCGCACACCTTCCGGCGCGGCGCGCATGTGCGCATCAGCCTGATCGTCGACCGGTTCCCGGCCCGCTTCCGGCAGGGCGTCGAGATCTTCAACTGCCTGCTGGGCGCGGTGGTCGTGTCGTATCTCGCCTGGCATGTCGGCGGGCTGGCACTGCAGTCCTATGAGTTCAACGACATCAGCCCGGGGCTGCTCGCCATGCCGTTCTGGATTCCGCAGACCGGCGTGGCCGTCGGCGTGACCGCCTTCGCGATCGCACTGATCGACGAACTCGTCTGGCTGCTGACCGGCGGCCGGCCGCGCTACGAGGCGCCCGACGAGATCGGCCTCGACCGACCCGTGGCATAGGGGCCTGTGATGGATCCGATCGTTGTCGCCTCGCTGATCCTCGCCGGCTCGTTGCTGTTCCTGCTCGCCAGCGGTGTCTGGGTCGCCCTGTCACTCCTCACCGTCGGCATGGTGATGATGGGCCTCTTCACCTCTGCCCCGATGGGATCCCTGATCGCCTCGACATTATGGGATTCCAGCTGGGGCTGGGCCCTGACCTCGCTGCCGCTCTTCATCTGGATGGGCGAGATCCTGTTCCGCTCGAAATTGTCGTCCGACATGTTCCTGGGCCTCGCCCCCTGGGTGTCGCGGCTGCCCGGTCGGTTGCTGCATGTGAACGTGCTCGGCTGCGGCATCATGGCGGCGGTCGCCGGCTCCTCGGCGGTGACCTGCGCCACGATCGGGCGCATCAGCGTGCCGGAGCTGGAGAAGCGGGGCTATCCGCTCAACATGACCATCGGCACCCTGGCCGGCTCGGGCACGCTCGGCCTGCTGATCCCGCCCTCGATCATCATGATCGTCTATGGCGTGACCGCCGAGGTCTCGATCGCCCGGCTGTTCATCGCCGGGATTCTGCCCGGCCTGCTGCTGATGGCACTGTTCATGGGCTACACCGCGATCTGGAGCCTGCTCAATCCGCAGAAGATGCCACCGGCGGATCCGCCGGTGCCCTTCCTCGAGAAGGTCTATCGGTCGCGGCGGCTGATTCCGGTGGCGTTGCTGATCGCCTCGGTGGTCGGTTCGATCTATGGCGGCATCGCGACGCCGACCGAGGCCGCGACCATCGGTGTGGTCGGCGCGCTCATTCTCGCGGCAATCGGCGGTGGCCTCACCCGGGAAAGCTTCATGGGCGGCCTGATGGCGGCAATGCGCACCTCCTGCATGATCTCCTTCATCATCGCCTGCGCCGCCTGCCTGACCATCGCCGTCGCCTTCGTCGACATCCCACGCTCGCTGGCGGGCTGGGTCGCCGCGATGCAGCTCTCGCCCTATGCGCTCCTGGCGGTGCTCGCCGTCTTCATGCTGATCCTGGGCTGCTTCCTCGAAGGCATCTCGATCATCGTGCTGACCTCCTCGGTGATGCTGCCGATGGTGCAGGCCGCCGGGATCGACCTGCTCTGGTTCGGCATCTTCGTGGTGGTCCTGATCGAGGCGGCGCAGATCACCCCGCCGGTCGGCTTCAACCTCTTCGTCCTGCAGAGCATCACCGGCAAGGACATCCTCGCGGTAACGAAGGCGGCGATCCCCTACTTCTTCGTACTGATGCTGCTACTCGTCCTGATCACACTGTTCCCGCAGATCGTCACCGCCCTGCCGAAGATGATGACGGGGTAGGCAAGAACCCAAATGGCGTCCGCTTTCGGGCGCCAACACAAGGACCGCTCCAGGCGCGAATCTGACAATCGCGGGCGCGAAGCCACCCCGCCTATGTGCACGCTAGAACTCTCCCGCGCTCTGAAGCGGCTTTATTTCATCCCACAAGTGGTGTGTTCTGACCGCGTCAGATCAGCCCCAACCCCTTGAAGCTGGCATGGCCGTCGCGGCCGACGATGATGTGGTCGTGGATGGCGATGCCGAGCGGCTTGGCGATATCGACCAGCTCGCGGGTCATGCGCATGTCGGCGCCGGACGGGGTCGGGTCGCCGGAGGGGTGGTTGTGTATCAGTATAGTCTAAGAAAAAATCGCTTTCAATACAGATACTTAGGCAATATTGAAGTTTAAATTGGGTATGGGTCTGGTACATGTATTCCGTGACGCGCGGTGATCATCACGTGGTGTTCCAGTTTATATTTCATATGCCGTGATGGTCACGCCTCATCACGGATTCGGAACGCCAGAAACACTACTACGACGCTGGCATGTGAAGAACAAGGACTCAGCTTCGATGGCTCGAACGCCGAGCCCTTGGCACGTGCTGATTCAACCGCGGGCGCGAACACCTCTGGCTGCGCCCGCCCGAATTGAACGGAGCGCGGCATGAGCATGACCAGACGACGCGTGCTGGTGGCGTGCGGCGAGGTGACAGCCTGCGCAACGCAGGGCGCTGGCGGTGTCGCTCATCCTGCCTCGCGATCGGCGCCAACCGTCGCGAAGGGAAGGGACCTCGTCCGCCTGCACTGGACCAGGTTCGACCGATCCCACCGATCCAGCTCCTCGACCGGGTATAGGACCGCCTTACCGATCTTAATGAATGACGGGCCGATCCTCATCGATCGCCGGCAATGGTGCAACGGCTTGTTGCACCCGGCGGCAATGCCAAGAGCCGATCGAACGTGGCCAAGAGAATTCGACGCCCGCGCGGCAGTTGGTGATCCGTTCTGCAACTCCTCAGAAATGTCTTCCGGACGACCGAACTCGTGCCAAGTATTTCCGCGGGCTGTTTCAATACAATCGGCGCGCAGCAGCCCCGCAGCAAATCTTTGACGGTCCACTTTGAGGTAGCCGAACAGGCACCGCGATGCCGTCTTTACGTCGCCAGGCCCAGGATCTGCATGTCCCGTGCTTCCTGACAGATATACAAGGATCATCAGTTTGTGGGTACCGATGCCTCCGCATCCCAGGCGTCGGCGCGCAGATCGCTGACGCCCGCGACGAGGTTGCGCTTTTCGATCTTGTTCGAGACCGTGCGCGGGAAGCTCTCGACATAGGCGTAGAAGCGCGGAACCTTGAAGGCGGCGAGGCTCTTGCGGGCATGCGCCAGGATCGCTTGAGGTGGCAGATCGGCGCGCGAATATCCGGACTTGAGCTGAACGTAGATCTTGATCTCCTCGCCGCGCTTGACGTCCGGCACTGGCACGGCGGCGCAGTCCTCGATCTGCGGCAGCTCACGGATCACGGCTTCGATCTCCCGCGTCGCAATGTTCTCCGACGAGCGGCGGATCATGTCCTTGAGCCGTCCGACGAGCCAGAGAAAGCCCTGCTCATCCGCCTCGAAGAGATCGCCGGTGCGGAACCACCGGAGCCCACCGTCCTCCGCAGCGCGAAAGGCCTCGGCATCGGCGTCCGGCCGGTTCCAGTAGCCCGTGAGCAACCCGCGCCCGCGCACCCAGAGCTCGCCGCGCTGGCCGGTTGGAACGGGCTTGCCCTCCTCGTCGCGGATCGTGGTCTGGCGGAAGGGCCCGTCGATCCCGACCGAGCCGGAATCATACATCGCCTCGAAGCCCGCCGGCATCAGCGTGCCGAGCCCGATCTCGGTCATGCCGAAGCCTTCCCGTGCTCTGACACCGAAGCGCCGTCTGAACGTCCGGCACGTTTCGCCTTCCCAGCCGAAGGTCGCGACCTGCTTCAGTGCCGTTGCGTTGTCATCCGGCGCCTCGGGCTGGCGTGTCATCAGGATCGGGAACTGGCACCACTCGATACCGTATTGCTTCACCCAGCCGATGAAGCGCGAGGAGGAGAGCTGCGGGGCGACGAACAGCGTCCCGCCGAGCACCATCGTTTTCAACAGATGCCATTGCGGGTCCATGTAGAAGAAGGGCTGCGCCGTCATAAGCCGCGAGACCATCTCGACGTCCCAGCTCGCGGCGCCTTGCGCCAGGACCATCCAATAGTCGTGGCTGAGCATGCAGCCCTTCGGGAAGCCCGTGGTGCCGGAGGTGTACTGGATGTTCATCAGGTCGTCCGGGCCGATGCCGGGATCGGGCGGTGCTGCGTCGGATGCGGCTGCGACGAGCGCATCGAGATCGACCATGCCTGGCGCGGCCTTGCCGTCGGGCACCAGGGTCCGGGCCGCGGGCGGCAGCCGATCGCGTTCCTCGACCGCCGCCAGCGTGTCCAGATGGACCGGATCGATGACCAGCGCCGTGGCACCCGAATCGCCGGTGACGTAGGCGATCTCGCGCGGCGTGTAGCGCGTGTTGACCGGTACATGGATCGCGCCGAGCTTGGCGAGCGCGAGAAACAGCAAGGGATAGAGGATCCGGTTCGGCAGCATGACCGCGACCCGGTCGCCCTTGCCGACCCCGAGTCTTGCGAGCGCATTCGCGATCCGGTTCGAGGCCAGGTCGGCCTGCGCACAGGTCGCGGTCTCGCCTCGGTCGAACACATTCAGGAAGGGATTGTCGCCGAGTTCAGCGGCACGCTTGCGGCAGAACTCGCCGATCGTGGTGGCGAGAAAGGTCGTCTCAAGCGCCTTGATGCGGGCCTTCTCCGCCGCGAGCTCTGCCGGACTGATCTTCGTTGCCATTGCCTCGCGCTCGCTACTGGTCATCACTCTTGCGGAAGAAGCCGGTGCCGGCGCCGGGCCCGTCATAGGCGACCCGCTGGAAGCGGAAGAGCGTGCCGGCATAGTCCATCGCCTGCTCCCGTGGCATGTCCATCGCTCGGTTGTAGGCTTCGAGCTCGACCTGGACCGCCACCGGCGGATGCTTGGCGATCGCACTCGCCATCGCTTGCGCCTCGGCCATCAGGCGCTCCGGCGCGACGATCCCGTTGATCAGGTGGACGGCGAGTGCCTTGGCGGCGCCGATACGCTCACCCAGCAGGAGCATCTCCATGGCCACCGCCTGCGGAACGACGCGGCCGAGGCGCGTCATCGCACCGGCGCCGCCCATGCCGTAGGTGATTTCGGGAAAGCCGAACTGCGCGCGCTCCGTCGCAACCCTCAACTCGGTCAGCAGCAACAGGTAGATCAGGCCCTGGCCGAGGCAATAGCGGTCGACCGCGCCGATGATCGGCTTCACGCGGCGCATCCGCATCACGTCCTGTTCCCAGCCCGGCCGCGTCAGCCCGGCGCGCGCGTCGTGACAATGCGGGGAAAGATGGGCCTCCAACGCCTCCTGCGGTGAGAGTTCCGGCAGCACGGTCCGGATATCGTCACCGGCGCAGAAGCTCTTGCCGGGCGAACCCGTCAGGATGCCGACCCGGATGGCGGGATCGCGGTTGAAGTCGGCCAGGGCGTCGAAGAGCTCCCGGTGCATCGCCGGCGTGAAGACGTTCACCTTGCCATTGTCGATGGTGAAGGTGGCGATGGCGCCGGTCTTGGAATAGCTGAGCGGCATGGAAATCCTTCAGGATGCGGGGCGCAGGCGCGCGGCAAGCAGCACGACCGCGCTCATGACGATCAGGACGAGGGTGGAGACGGCGGCCAGCAGTGGCGAGAAGCGCAGAGTCGCCTCGTCCCACATCAGCTTCGGCAGCGTCGACTGCAGTCCGCCCGCGGCGAAGAGCGCGATGTTGAGCTCGTCGAGCGAAATCACGAAGGCGAAGAGTGCCGCCGAGACGATGCCGCCGGCGATCAGCGGCAGCGTCACACGCCGCGCCGTCGCCAGGGGAGAGGCGCCGAGGGATGCCGCCGCCTGGTCAAGCCGCCGGTCATAGGTCTTGAGCACCGCCGTGACGGCGATGAAGACATAGGGCAGCGCGATCACCGCATGGCCGATGACCAGCCCCGTTACAGTGCCGACAAGGCCGAGCCGGGCGTAGACATAGAACAGCGCCACCGCGATCACCATGCGCGGCATCAGCAGCGGCGCGATCATCGCGGCGAAAGCCGCACTCGCACCGCCACCTTCGAGGCGTTGGAACGCGAAGGCCGCAGGTACGGCCACGACGAGGCAGACCCCCGTGGTCAGCAGTGCGACAACGAAGGAGCGCCCGGCTGCATCGAGCCAGGCCGGGGAGGAGAACACCTCCCGGTACCAGCGCAATCCGAGGCTGGACGGAGGCCAGGACAGGAACTCCTGTCCCGAGAAGGAGACGGGCAGCAGCAGCATCAGCGGCACGATGAGGAACAGGATCGCAAGAACGGCGAGCGCCATCGTCCCGGCGCCTCCCTGGGCGGGCCTCGGCGGGGGCAAGCGCAAGGTCTCCGCCAGCCGCGCCGCAAGATCTCCCAGCCCGCCGCAGAGTCGCAGGCCGATGCCACTCCCGGGCAATGTCCCGCGCCTGACCTCACCCGACAGGGTCGAGAGGCCGACGGCCTTGTCGAACAGCGCGAAGAGGACGAGCGCGGTCGCGAGCAGGAGAAGGCAGAGGATCGCGGCAAAGGGCCAGTTCACCAGTTCGGTCACCTGCTGGATGACGAGCTGCGTGATCATCGTCTCGCGTGCGCTGCCGAGCAGGGCAGGCGCCATGAAGAAGCCGAGCGCCGAGATGAAGACCAGCAATGCCGCGGCCGTGACGCCCGGCATGGAAAGTGGAAGATAGACACGGAAGAACGCCTGCACCGGCCGCGCCCCGAGCGTACCCGCGGCTACCGTCAGGCCGCGATCGATCCGCTCCATCACGCCGACCATGGTGAGGATCGCGAAGGGGACCAGCACATTGGTCATACCGATTACGACCGCCGCCCAGCTATAGAGCAGGTCGACCGGCCGGTCGCTCAGGCCTGCGGCGACAAGCCCGGCATTGACCGGCCCCTGCCGGCCGAAGATCACGATCCAGGCGAAGATGCGCACGAGGAAGCTCGACCAGAAAGGAAGCAGGACGAAAAGCGCCCAGGTCGACTTGCGCCGGGGATCGGCATTGGCGAGCACATAGGCCACCGGGTAACCGATCAGCACGCTGAGCAGCGTCACCCATGCCGAGATCTTTACCGAGGCGACCATCACCTGCACATAGGTGCCGGCGGCCCACATGCGGCTCGCATGCTCCAGCGTCGGTGCTCCGTCGCGATCGAGGAAGCCCTGTGCAAGGAAGCTGCCGATCGGCGCAACGAAGAACAGGCCAAGCAGGAGAATCGCAGGCCCGAAAAGCAGAAGGCGCTGGCCGCGGCGCGTCACGAGGCGCTCTCCATCAGCGGAACGACATCCTCCGCCGCCGCCATGAGCCAGACGTCGCCCCCGATTTCGATTGGCTGGCCGCCGCCAAGGACCGTCATCGTGAGCCCCGCGCCATCGTCGCCGAGGATCGACAGGCGTCGCACGGACCCAAGGTCGATGACGTCCACCACCTTGCCTTGCAGGCACGCGGCTTGCGGCGTCGGGGCGAGGCGCAGCCGCTCGGGGCGGATGAGCACGGTGACGGGCTGGTCTGAGGCTGGCAGGCGGTCGCCATGGGCCGTGGCGAGCAGCCGCTCGCCGACCCTGACGCGCCCGTCCTCGACGATGCCGGTGATCAGGTTGCTCTCGCCGACGAAGCTGGCGGCGAAACGCGTGCGGGGGCGCTCATAGAGCGCAACCGGTGCATCGACCTGCTCGACCCGCGCCTCATTCATCAGGCAGACGCGGTCGGAGAGCAGCATCGCCTCGTCCTGGTCGTGCGTGACGTAGACGATGGTCTTCTTCAACTCGGCATGCAGCTTTCGGATCTCGAGCTTGAGCTCGTCGCGCAGCTTCTTGTCGAGCGCCCCCAGCGGCTCGTCCATCAGCACGAGCTGCGGATCGAAGACGATGGCGCGGGCGAAGGCGACGCGCTGCTGCTGCCCGCCCGACAGCTCCCGCGGCAACCGCGTGGCGAGATGGCCGAGGCGAACCAGCTCGAGCGCGCGGCCCACGGCGGCCTTGAGCTCGGCCTCCGGCCGCTTGCGCATGCGCAGCGGGAAGGCGACATTTTCGAAGACGCTGAGATGCGGAAACAACGCGTAGTTCTGGAAGACGACGCCGATCTCGCGTTGATAGGCCGGGGTCCGGGTGATCTCCTTGCCGTCGAGCAGGATCTCGCCGCCGGAGGTCTCGGTGAGACCGGCGATCATCATCAGCAGCGTCGTCTTGCCGGAGCCGGACGGTCCCAGCAGGGTCAGGAACTCGCCGGGCGCCACCTGCAGACTGGTCGGCTGCAGCGCGGTGGCCTCGCTATAGCGTTTGGTGACGCCACGAATATCGAGCTTTGGACGTGTCAAAGGATCAGCCTTGGCGGGCAGGCGGCGCGGGCTCGCGCACCTGCGGGAGAGCGATCGAAAGGCAAGCCACGGCCTCAGCCGACGACCCATTTCGTGAAGCGTTCGGTGGCCTGATCGCGGGTCCGCGTCCAGAAATCGACATCGACGAGGATTGCGCTGGCCTTGTTGGCCGGGAAGGTCGGCATGGTCTTGGCGACATCGGGCTCGATCTTGTCGAGCGCGGCCGGAATCGTCGGGCCATAGCCGGTCGCTTTGGCGAAGATCGCCTGGCGCTCCGGCGCCAGCGCAAACTTGATGAACTCGCGGCAAAGATCGGCTTTGGGGCCGCCCTTGAGGATCACCCAGCCCTCGGACTGCCAGAGTGCCTGCTCCCACATGATCGCAACCGGCGCGCCGGCATTGATCGCGGCCTGGATGCGGCCGTTCCAGCTCGGACAGAAATCGACCTCGCCCGATTGCAGGAGCTGCGTCGACTGTGCCCCGGAGGTCCACCAGGCGGAGATGTCCTTCTTGATCACGTCGAGCTTGCCGAAGGCGCGATCGAAGTCGAGCGGGTAGAGCTTTTCGGGCGTAGCGCCGTCGGCCAGCAGCGCCTGCTCGACACTGTCGACGGGCGAGCGGCGCATCGCCCGACGGCCGGGGAATTTGGCGATGCCGAGGAAATCCGCCCAGCTTTTCGGAGGCGTCTTCACGCGATCGGTACGGTAGCCGAGGACGGTGGCGACGACGTCGTTGCCGGCATAGAAGGGCGAGCGAAAGGTTTCCGGCAGCGCTTGCCAGCTCGGCTCGCTCTCCAGCTTCAGTGGCTCGAGATAACCTTGTCCGTCCGCCGCGAGCTGGTTGGCGACCTGGCGCGCGACGATCGACATGTCCCAGGTGTAGGTCTTGCTGTCGACCATCTGCTTGATCTGGCCGATCGGATCGTTGGCGCCGGTGATCGGCTGCACCTCGATCCCTGTGGCCCTGGTGAACTCGCGTCCATAGGCGTCGTTGAAAGATGTGCCGATGCCGAGATCGCGGACGACGATGCGGCGCGTCTGCGCCCTGACGATGGTCGGCATCGCCAGTGCAGAGGCGGCGGTGCCAAGTCCGGTGACGATCTGACGGCGCGTCGGCTGCGCAGGCTTTGCCATTGGCTCGATCCCCATTTTAATTTTATGACATTACTGTCAGTTTTTGTAAGCTGACACGAGTGTTAGTTTTTGACAAGATGGGCGACGACGGAAATCGAGACGATCTTGAAATGGCCAAAGGCAGCACGGCGCCCAGCCCGGCAATCGAAGCTCCGGGTCAGGATGGACAGCCGGCGCCGCGCCTGACCGGCCTGCTCGAAACCGCAGCCTCCGAACCCGGACTGCGCAAGGGCGAGCGGACGCGCCGCCGGATCATCTGGGCAAGCGCGGTTGCCCTGGAGCAGACGCCCTTCGCGCTGCTCTCGATGGACCGGATCGCCGAGATCGCGTCCGTCTCGCGTGCGGCGCTATACCAATATGTCGCCTCGAAGGAGGAAGCTGCACGCCTCGTGCTGCTGGCGCTGCAGGATCTCACGCTGACCATGCCGAGCGGCGGTGCCAGCGCGCGCTCCCCGCTTGAAGCGATCGTCGCGACTAATCGCTATTACATCGATTATTTCGAGAAGAACGCTGTCTTCATGGAGCGGGTCCGCGAGCTCCGTGAAACCCTGCCCGGGCTGATGGCCGAGAAGCAGCGGGTCAATCGCCGCTGGGCGGAGCGTGTCCTGGCCCATGCCGTCCGGCACCGTCCCTCTCCGCTCGATCCAGCCCGGCTGAAGCTGCGCGTCTTTGCCATGGAATGCATGGTCGACGACGTGCTGCGGGAGATCTTCGTGATTCGAAACCCGGATATCATCGAAGCCGCTGCGGATCGCGAAATGCTGATCCAGGAGTTGTCCGCGATCTGGTTCAAGGCTCTGTACGACGCCGATTGACACGACCCACCGCTGCGGTTGCCGGGAGCCCGTTTTCAGCGCGGTTTTACTCGGATGCGAAGCTGCTTGCCTGCTGCGGACACAGTCACGCCTCCTCAGGCGAGCACGCGCCTCCGCTCCGAGACAATGTCCTGCAGCGCGCCCAGGAATTGCTCCGTCGCCGCATCGTCGACGGCCAGGGACAGCGCAATGAAGCCACGGCGGGCGAGATAGAAACCGCGCTCGAGCAAATCCAGAAAGACCAGTTCCTTGAGGCGATCGTCGCTGCCATCGAGATTGTCGAGGCTGTTCACCGGGCCGCGCACGGCATGGATGTTCATCAGCGAACCTTGCCCGGTCGCCTGGAGCGAGACATCGGCACTGCGGAACAGAGCGTTCAGACGTTCTCGCAACTGCTCGCCGCGTGCGTGCAGCGCCTCGGCGACATCCGGGGTGAAGACCTGCGTCAAGGCGGCGATGCCAGCCGACATCGACAGCACGTTGTTGTTGAAGGTTCCCGCGTGCGGCAAGGAGCCGGGTTTCGACGGATCGTATATCGCCATGATGTCCGCCCGTCCGCCGAATGCTCCGAACGACATGCCGCCGCCGATCCATTTGCCGAGCGTCACGAGATCGGGTTCAAGCCCGAGCAGGCCATGGGCGCCGCTGCGGCCGAAACGTGATGTCATCACCTCGTCGAGGACAAGAAGCGCTCCTGCGGCGCAGGTCTCCTCGCGCAGCATGGCGAGAAAATCCGGGCGGGCGGGAATGCAGCCGCCCGATCCCATCATCGCTTCGGTCAGGACGCAGGCGAGATCCGATGCGTTCTCGCGGATCAGGCGGGCGGTCGCATCGGCATCGTTGTAGGGCGCGACGATGAATTCGTAGGGAGCGTTGATCGGAATGCCGCCGCCGCCAAAATAGAGCAGGCCGCCGTGATAGCCGCCCCGGAACACCAGCACCTTCGACCGCTTGGTGGAGGCGCGTGCCGTGGCAATCGCCATCAGGTTCGCCTCGGTGCCGGAGTTCGTGAACCGCACGCGTTCGATTGCCGGAAAGCGGGCGACGACATGCCGGGCGAGCTCCACCTCGAACATGTTGTGCCCGCCGAGATTGACGCCGCCGTCGAGCGCGGCGTCGATCGCGGTGCGAATGACCGGGTGGGAATGGCCGAACAGGCCGGCCGTGTATTCGCCGAGCAAGTTGATGTAGCGGTGGCCGTCGGCATCGGTCGCGATCGCCCCTTCGCCATGAGCCAGGCGGAGCGGAAACGGGTCATGGTAGAGGACCGTGCGCGTGTTTCCGCCCGGCATAACCTCGCAAGCACGCTGGTGGACGGTCCGCGATTTCGGGCGCCTCTGCTCGTAGCGTGCCCGGGCTTCCACCAGTTCGTCGTCGATTGTCCTGTTCAGTCGCGCCGCATCCATGATCTGCCTTCCACCAGTCGCCGTTGATGCGCCAACCTCAGGCCGGTGCATTCTTGTCAAGAGATAATTGTACGTTGTACAATTTATTTGTCGAGAGACATCGGCAAGGAATTGCTCGGCGAGGTTTCGCGGCATGAACGCGGCTGCTAATTGCGACATGTCGAGGATGGAACCGGCTCGACCGCAGCGAACGCCGTGGAGAACATGCAGGAAGCCGAGCAACGCAAGCGGCGAGGACGTCCCAAGCGCGACGAGGTCCTCGCGCTCGATCGCGAGCAGATCGTGGCAGAGGCGTTGCGTCTTATCGACGAACGCGGGCTGGAGGCCTTCAGCCTGCGCGAACTCGCACGGGCTCTCGGCGTCTTTCCGACCGCGCTGTACTGGCACATGCCCGGCGGTCGCAACGCCGTACTCGGTGCGGTCGCAGCCACGGCTTTCACCGATGTCGTCCCGCCTGCCGAGGATGCGGTCGGCGATTGGGAGACCTGGATCCGCGCGCTGTTCACCCGATACCGCGGATCGCTGCGCAAGCACCCCAATATCGCTCCGCTGCTCGGTGCCCAGATTGTCTCGAACACGGGCGTCGACATGGAGATCGTCGAACGGATTCTCGCGGCGCTGGAGTCGGCGGGCTTTCGCGGCGAGCGGTTGGTCGATGCCTACAACACAGTGGTCGCAGGCATGCTCGGCTATGTCACGCTGGAGCTCGCCCCCGGCCCGACCGAAGACGCCAGCGAATGGGCGCAAGCCTTCGAGGCCGAGATTCGTTCTGTCGATGCCGACCGCTTTCCCCGACTGGCACGCAATCTCGATCTGTTCGCCAATCGCGCCTTCATCGTCCGATGGCAGGGTGGCGCTGAAAAGCCGATGACGCACAGTTTCGACTTTTACGTCGAGACGCTCATCACCGGGCTGCGGGCACTGTCCCGCGGTCCGGCGTGAGGGCGCTCAGACGAAGGTCAGCAGCCGGCGCGGATTGCCGACGAGGATCGCCTCGATCTCGGTCTCGGAGAAGCCGCGCGATCGCATCAGAGGCAGAACGTTCTCGAAAATATGCGTGTAGCCGTGGCCGCCGAAGCTGGTCAGCCGCGTCTTGTAGCAGATGTCATGGCTGATCACGATGCGTTCGAGATGGCCGTGATCGATCAAGGTTCGGATGAAGCGCAGGCGGCCGGCATCGTTCGGCATGTCGATATCCGCCCAGATGTAGAACGCCTGTTCCTGGCCGAAGAGGTCGAACTCGATGACGCAGCCGGTATCGGCAAGCCGCAGCAGCGTGTCGTCATCGAAGATTGTTCGATCGATATGGCTGAAGATCACGCGGCCAATGTCCCCGCCATGCGCCAGGACGAAGGCGGCGATCTCCTGCGGCTGCTCGACCGTGCGTCCGGGGTGAATGTTGACGGCTGCGCCGGTTTCCGTCTGGGCGATGAGGGCACCCCGCAGAACGCGCTTTTCCAGATCGGTCCACGGCACCTGGCAGCCGATCTCGCCGATGATCCCGGCGCGCACCGAGGTGCCCCAGGCTCCCTCGAAGACCTGGTCGATCATCTCGGACGCGAAGCTGTCGACGTCGCGGTCGTCATTGGCCCTGTCCTGATAGTCGTGGACATAGTGGCCGCAGCCCATGACGATCGTCGCGCCGGTCCTGCGCGCAATCTCCGCAAGTCCGTCGGGCTCGGGCTTCAGCCCGCCGCTGCTCAACTCGACAATGGTCCGCCCGCCGGCATCGACCATCGCCTGCACTTCCTTCGCGGCGGTATCGCGACAGCGCAGGACGAGATTCCCGGGCACCTTCCAGCGCCCGTAGTTCATCCGGAAGCAGTTGCAGAGGGTGATCTCCGGCCCTTGGTCCGGATCCACCGCCATCGCGGATGTGCGGATGTCCCAGATCAGGTGCTCGTGCATCAGCGTGGGGCCGAGGCTCGCCGGATCGACGAGCCCCAGCACGCTTTGCGCCTTGCCTCGTAGGGCGGCGCGGTCGAGACGCCGGCTCATGCGGTTTCGAGCTCCCGGAAATAGGCCGAGCCGTGCTGCGCGCGGTGCGCGGTGCCGTAGATCCTGCCGTCCGGATAGTACTCGGCGTTGTATTGCACGATGGACGCCTTCTCCTCGCCAGCGACCGCGGCGATGAAGGCAAGCGTCAGATCGATCCCGGCCGAGACGCCGGCCGAGGTCCAGACATTGCCGTCGTGGACGAAGCGCTCCTCGATCACCTCGACGCCGGCCATCTCCCGCATCTTCGGCAGGAGCTTCCAATGCGTCGTCGCCTTGCGCCCGTCCAGCAGCCCAGCCGCTTCCAGGATGAACGAGCCCGTGCAGACCGACAGGATGTGCTCGCCTTCCCTAGCTTGCCTGGCGACGAAATCGACGACCTCGGGGTTCTTCGCCTCTTCGAGCGCTGCAAAGCCGCCTGGAACCAGCAGGTAATCAAGCTTCGGACAGTCGGCGAAGGAATGATCGGCCGCGATCTTGAGCCCTTTGGCGCAGACCGCCGGCCCGCCGGTCTGGCTGACGGTCACGCAGCCGGGCCCACCCGCATAGGTCTTCCACATCGTCGCCATTTCCCACGGGCCGACGAGATCAAGTTCTTCGACGCCGGGATAGATCAGGAAGCCAAACATCGTGTCTCTCCAGGAATTCTCATGCGGGCAGCTTGCAGCCGGTCTGGTCGGCGGTTCGGAATGCCTGCTCGGGCGGCACGGTCGCGAGGATCTCCTGCACGTCGAACGGCCCCTTCGACGCCGACGGAGCCTTCGTGCGCAGAACGTACATCGGGTGCATCACGCGTCCGTCCGACCGGATCGCGACATTCTTGTTGTTGAAGTCGTCGACCCGGGCCTTTCGCATCTGCTCGTTGACCTTGACCGCGTCGGCGCTGCCGACGGCCTGAACGGCCTTGAGGTAATGCAGGACCGCCGAATAGACGCCGGCATGCGAGAGATTCGGAATCTTGCCCGGTCGCTTCTCGTGGAAGCGCCTGGTCCAGGCGCGCGTTGCATCGTTGCGATCCCAGTAGAACGACTCGGTGCTGACCAGCCCCTGCGCCGCTTGCAGGCCGAGGCCGGGCAGATCGCTGGAGAACAGCGTGAGGCCCGCGAGCCGCTGTCCGGAACCGGATGCGCCGACACCGAACTCCCCCGCCTGCTTGATGATGTTGATGAGATCGTGTCCGGCCACGGCGAGCCCGATCGTCCTGGCCTTGGCCGCCTGCGCCTGCAGCAGGAATGAGGAGAAGTCCGGGGTCCCCAACGGCGCACGCACGCTTCCCTGGACCTTGCCTCCGAGCTTTTGCATCACGGCCGCAGCGTCGCGCTCGAGCGCATGGCCGAAGGCATAGTCGGAGGTGACGAAGAACCAGCTCTCGCCGGGCTTGTCGGTCAGGTAGGTGCCTGTCGCCGTGGCTTGCGCGTAGGTATCGTAGGCCCAGTGTGTCGACACCGGCGAACATTCGGTGCCGGACAGGGCAGGGTTGCCAGCCGCTGAAATCATGAAGCTCTTGCCGGCGCTTCGGGCGACGTTGAGAATCGCCAGAGCGCAGCTCGAGTTGCCGCCGCCGACGATCGCCTCCGCGCCCTCGACATCGAACCACCGCCGTGCCGTCGCTGAGGCGATGTCAGCCTTGTTCTGATCGTCGGCCGATAGGATCTTGAGCGGTCGGCCGAGAACGCTGCCGCCGAAATCCTGAGCCGCCATCTCGGCCGCTACGACCTGCCCCGGGCCGGAGAAATCGACAAAAGGCCCGCTCATGTCGGCAGTCAGCCCGATGACGAATGGCTTGGGCGCCTGCGCCCTGGCCGGGCCTGCGAGCATGGGAACCGCTGCTCCCGCGACGAAGGCCCGACGGCTGATCCCTGTTTCACGGCGCATGGATTGATCCCCTTGTTATGAATTAATTGTACGATGGACAATTAATTCGACCGATGTCAACCTGACCCAAACGGAAGACAGGAAAATGGGGGATGGCGATGAGACGGCGAGACTTCCTGGCGGCATCGGCCGGCCTTGTGGCTGTCGTGGCTTCAGGCCGCGCGGGCGCCCAACGGCGCGATCTGAAGGTCCTCAAATTCGTGCCGCAGGCGAATTTGACCTCGCTCGATCCAATCTGGACGACGGCCCAGGTCACGACCAATCACGGCTATCTCGTTTTCGACACGCTGTACGGCCTCGACAACGCGCTGCGACCGCAGCCGCAAATGGCGAAGGGGCATTCCGTTTCGGCCGACGGCCGCGTCTGGACGATCGAATTGCGCGAAGGACTGAAATGGCATGATGGCCAGCCCGTGCTCGCACGCGACTGCATCGCCAGCCTGCAGCGCTGGGCGAAGCGCGACGCCTTCGGTCAGTTGCTCGATGCCATGGCGGACAAATGGGAGGCGCCGGACGATCGGCATCTGCGTGTTACGTTCCGGACGCCGTTCCCGCTCTTTCTCGAGGCGATCGCCAAGCCTCTGGGCGTCACGCCTTTCATGATGCCGGAGCGGGTGGCGAAGACCGACCCCTTCAAGCAGATCACGGAGATCGTCGGCTCGGGACCCTACCGATTCCTGCAGAACGAGTATGTCTCCGGCAGCAAGGCGGTCTATGCCAAGTTCGACGGTTACGTTCCCCGCGGTGAGCCGGCCGAGCGCACGGCCGGCGGCAAAGTCGCCCATTTCGAACGCATCGAATGGATCGTCATGCCGGACGCCGCAACCGCCGCGGCGGCCTTACAGACTGGTGAGATCGACTGGTGGGACCAGGCCCTCCCGGATCTGATCCCGGTCCTGCAGACCAGCAGGAACGTCAAGGTCGCCATTCACGACCGGTCCGGCTTCATCGGCATGATGCGCTTCAACACGCTGCATCCGCCGTTCGACAACCCGGCGATACGCCGGGCCATCATGTTTGCCGTCGAGCAGGCCGATTACATGCGTGCTGTCACGGGCAACATCGAGGAAAACTTCCGCAGCTGCTTCTCGATGTGGCCCTGCGGCACGCACTACGCCAGCGAAACCGGCGCCGAGCCGCTCAAGGGCGCGCGCGACCTCGAGCATGCCAAGGCCATGCTGCGCGAGGCAGGCTACAGGGGCGAGCGCGTGGTCATCATCAGTCCAACCGACATCGCTAGCATCGGACCGCTCGGGCAGATCACCGACGATCTCTTCCGCAAGCTCGGGATCAATGTCGAGCTAGTGGAAACCGATTGGGGAAGTGTCGTGCAGAGGCGCGCCTCGCGCGAGCCGATCGAGAAGGGCGGCTGGAGTATCTTCCACACATGGTGGCCTTCGCTCGCCGTAGACAATCCCGCCATCAACCAGACGCTGCGCGGTCAGGGCGGCAAGGGCTGGTTCGGCTGGTATGATAACGCGACGGCGGAGGAGTTGGCCACAAGATGGCTGACGGCGAAGGACCCGGTCGAGCAGAAGGCGATCGCCGAGGCGATCCAGGTCGACGCGTTCAAGCAGGCGCCGATCATACCGCTCGGCCAGTTTTTCATCCCCACAGCCTATCGCGCCGATCTAACCGGCTTTCTCGAGTCGACGATACCGAGCATGTGGAATGTGCGCCGCATTCAATAAGCCAGAGTGGCGGCAAGCAAGGGTGGCGGCGACTGGCCGAAAGGACGGGTTGAGGGAATTTTCACCTTGGGACCGGGCTATCTGGCCTCGGGCGGTCATCAATCGAGCGATGACCCGCGCTGATGGCGTTCGCGTATGCCTCAGCTTGAGCGCCGAATGCGCTAGAGGTAGGTGCCCGAGAGCGGACCTTAAGAGCGTCCGCTCAGGGCAATTTTATCAAGCAAGCCGTTCCCTCACCTCCTGTGCTGACTTGCGTCAATGCGAAATGAAATGCGTGAGCTTGACGTTGAGATAGTCGTGGATCGCCTGCCGGCCGCCCTCGCGGCCCATGCCGGAATGATTAATGCCGCCGAACGGCGCCTCGGCATGCGCGATCATGAAGGTGTTGATCCCGACCATGCCGGCCTGGAGGCCGCTGCTCAGCGCCTCCGCCCGGCTTTGGCTCGTCGTGAAGCCGTAGGCGGCGAGCCCGTAGGGGGTCGCGTTCGCCCTCTCGATCGCTTCGTCGAAATCCCGGAAGGTCGCGACCGGCGCCAGCGGGCCGAACGGCTCTTCGCGCATGATCCGGGCCGTGTCCGGCACCTCGGAGAAGACGGTCGGTTCGAAATAGAAGCCCTTGTTGCGGTTGGCCGGGCGCCTTCCGCCGGTCAGCCGGCGCGCGCCCGACGCCTCCGTCTCCGCCGACAGCGTTTCGATGCGGTCGCGCTGACTCGCCAGCGTCAGCGGCCCCATGGTCGTCGCGCGGTCCTGACTGTCGCCAAGCACCAGCGCCTCCGCCGCCGCGACCATCGTCCGGCTGAAGCTCTCGGCCAGGCTTTCATGCACATAGAAGCGGTTCGGGGCGATGCAGACCTGGCCGGCATTGCGGAACTTGAACTGCGCGCACAGCGATGCCGCACTATCGACGTCGGCGTCCTCGCAGATCACCACCGGCGCGTGCCCGCCGAGCTCCATCGAGCAGCGCTTGACGGTCTTGGCCGCCTCCGCCAGCAGCAATTGCCCGACGCGCGTCGAGCCGGTGAGCGAGATCTTGCGAACCTCCTCGGCTGCCATCAGCGCGGGCGTCAGCGTCTCGGCCGGACCGTAGAGCATCTGGACGACGCCGGGAGGCGCGCCGCCTTCGACGCAGGCCTCGGCGATCAGCGTCGAGGTCAGCGGCGTCTGCTCCGACGGCCGGCAGATGATCGGACAGCCTGCCGCCAGCGCCGGCGCGATCTTGCGGGCGAGCAGGTTGATCGGGAAATTCCAGGCCGTGAAGGCGGCGACGATGCCGACCGGCTCCAGCGCCGTCGCCAGACGCCCGCCCTGGCGTGAGGGGATGGTCTCCCCGAACAGGCGCTCCGCCTCGCCGGCAAACCAGTCGAACTGTTCGATGGCGATCAGGACCTCGCCCTCCGATTGCGCGATCGGCCGGCCGATCTCAAGCGAGAGCGCTTGCGCCAGAGCGCCCTTGCGAGCTGCCATGGCCCGGGCGATGCCGCGCAGGACCTTGGCGCGTTCCCAGCCATGCACTTTCGACCAGTTTCTGAGGGCGGCCCGGGCGTGATGGAGCGCCTCGGTGACATGCTCCAGGCTGGCGCGCGGCGCAGTCCAGAGCAGCTCTTCATTGCAGGGATTGAGGACCTGCAAGGGTTCGAGCATCGTCTGCGCGCGCAATTCGCCGCCGATCAGCAGTCTGGGCGTCAGGTCGGACATGGAAGCCTCCGGGCGTTTCGGGGAAACCGCCGGCGCGCGGCCGGCTGAAAGGTCAGGGATGTCTGTGGCCGGCGCCTGGCCGTCACTGGCTCGCGGTGACGCCGCCATCGACGTAGACGACCTGCCCGGTCATGTAGCTGCCGGCCGGCGCCGCAAAGGTGATGATCTGGCCGACGACCTCGACTGGATCGCCGATCCGCCCAAGCGGATTGCGATCGAGAATGAAGTCGCGAAAGCCCTGGCGTTCGAGATGAGGGCGAATGCGCTCGGACTGGATGAAGGTCGGCGCGACGCCGTTGACGGTGATGTTGTGCGGGGCGAGCTCCATCGCATGCTGCTTGACCAGCATCACGAGCCCGCCCTTCGAGGCGCAATAGGCCGAGTAGCCGCGCCCGCGCAGCGCCAGCTGCGACCGCACCGAGAGCAGGTGGATCTGCCGGCCGCCGGAGCCCTGCGCGATCTGGTGGCGTGCCACTGCCTGCGCCAGGAACATCGCCGATTTCAGGTTAATCTCGTAGACTTGGTCGAAAGTCTCCTCGGTGACGTCGAGCAGGGCCTGCTCGCGCTGGATGCCGACGCAGTTGATCAGCACGTCGATGCCGCCCATGGCCTTGGCGGCGCGATCCGTCACCTCGGTGATCGCAGCCGGGTGACGGGCGTCGAGCTCGAAGCCATCGCTGTCGACGCCGAACTCGCGCAGGCGTTGCGCCAGTGCCGCGGCCTTGCCGCCATCGGGGCCGGCGATGGTGCAGCGCGCGCCGCGGCGCGTCATTGCCATGGCGATCGCCTCGCCGAGCGCACCATAGCCGCCGGGTAGGAAGACGCGCAGGCCCTTGATGTCGAAGAGCCGGTCCATCGCGTCGAGGTCGATCTGCGGCGTCAGATTGGTCGCGAGCTGGTTCACGCGGCGTTCTCCACGGCGGCGCGCCCGGTCAGGAGATTGCCGAGATAGCTGCGGGCCGGCTCGAAGGTGAGCAGGCCAGCATAGTCCGGCAATGGCGTGACGACGCCCTTGTTGACGAAGATGAAGCGGTCGCAGATCTCCTCGAGGATCTCGAGGTGGAAGGGCTCGTTCGGATGGACGCAGAGGAAAACCAGCCGGCCCTCAGCCCGCAGCCGCCGAAAGAATTCCAGCATGAAGCCGATATAGCCGTCCTGCGTATTGAACTGCGGCTCGTCGAAGAGATGTACCAGCGGATACTCGCTGCCGGCCCGCTGCATCAGCGCATTGGGGCGTAGCGAGCGAAAATGCCGGACCTGATAGGACTGATGATAGTGGATCGCGAGCCGGTCGCGCTCATCGGTGCGGACGCGGTGGATATCGCGCCCACAGACCCTGACCTCGCCCGCGGTCGGACGGTTCGATCCGGTGATCAGCTCGAACAATGTGGTCTTGCCGGAGCCGTTGGGGCCCATCATGCCGACGATCGCCGGCTCCTCGATCCGGAAGTCCGCGTTGAGCCGGAAGGTCGGCGTCCGGTCGAACCGGCCGCGCCTATAGATCTTCGAGAGATGGCTGACGGCCAGCATGGCGCTCATGGTCACATTCCGATCAGGCGCTGGCGTGTGGCGAGGTCGTCGAGCAGCGCGCGCGCCGGCCCGTCATGGACAATCCGGCCGCGATCCATGACATAGGCGCGGTCGGAGACTTCGAGCGCGGCAAGCGCGTTCTGCTCGACGATCAGCACGGAAATGCCCTCGGCCTTGAGCCGCCGCACCGTCGACAGCACGTCCTGGACGATCTTGGGCGCCAGGCCCTGGCTCGGCTCGTCGAGCAGGACGAGGCCGGGCGAGCCGAGCAGCGCGCGCGAGATCGCGACCATCTGCATCTCGCCGCCGGAGAGGTTCTCGCACTCGCGCGGCATCAGGTGCTCGAGCGCCGAGAAGATCGAGAACATCTCGCCGATCTGCCACGACCGGAATCGGGTCTTGCGCAGACCGAGCTGCAGGTTGCGCGCGACGGTCAGCGTCGGGAAGATGCGGCGGTCGTCGGGCACCCAGCCGATGCCCATGGCGGAGATGCGATGGGTCGGGTGCCGGGTGATGTCTCGCCGGTCGAAGCAGATCTGGCCGCGCCGGGGCGGCGTCAAACCCAGGATCGAGCGGATGGTCGTCGTCTTGCCGGCGCCGTTGGCGCCGAGCAGCGAGACGATTTCGGCCTCGCCGACGCGCAGCGAGACGCCGAACAGCGCCTGTGTCTCGCCGTAGAAGGTTTCGATATCGCGGATCTCAAGCATGGGTCGCCTCCGCCAAAGCCGAGCGGCGCACCCATTTGTTGTCGCCGAGCTGCGTCGGCGTTCCCTCGGCGATCACCTGGCCCCAATGGATCACCGAGATCCTGTCGGCGAGTTCGAACAGGAAGCGCATGTCGTGCTCGATCATCACGATCGTGTAGCGAGCGCGCAGCTGCCGCACGAGCTGGGCGAGACGGCGCGTCCCCTCGACGCCCAGACCCGATGTCGGCTCGTCGAGGAAGAGGATGCGGGGCTCGGCCGCGAGCGCCACCGCGATTTCGAGCGCACGGCGGTCGCCATAGCTCAGCGAGGCGGCAGGCTCCCAGGCCCGGGCGGCCAGCCCGACCTGGTCGAGCACGGCGAGCGCCTGATCGATCAAGGCGCGATCGGAGAACACCGCCGACATTGCGCGGAGCTGGCGCATCCGGAAGGCCGGCAGCGCCAGCATGACGTTCTCGATCGCCACGGTATCGTCGAAGAGGTTCATCAGCTGGAAGGAGCGCGACACGCCCATCCGCGCGATCTGCTGCGGCGGCAGGCCCGAGATCGTCCGGCCATCGAAGACGACCTCGCCGCGATCGGGCCGATGCTGGCCCGTGAGGACATGGAAGCAGGTCGACTTGCCGGCGCCGTTGGGGCCCATGATGCCGCTGACCTGTCCCTCCTCGAAGGCTAGCGAGATATTCTCCAGCACGACACGCGAGCCGAAGCGCTTGTGGATGCTGCGGGCTTCGAAGAGGGCCATCACGCCTTCTCCGTTGCCGGTTGCGGATGTTGCCGCGAGGCATGCTGGAGGCGAGCGCAGCGCTGCCGGAGGCCGTGCAGCATGCCGGCCAGCCCCTCGGGCCGCAGCATCACCATCGCCATGAAGGTCAGGCCGTACCAGAGCAGCCAAGTCTCGGTTAGACCGCCAAGCACATCGCGGGCGACGAAGTAGAACACCACGCCCAGGACCGGCCCCCAGAAGCTGACGAGGCCGCCGCCGACCAGGACCATCATCACCACGAGCCCGGACTGATGCAGGCTCATCACATCCGGATAGGCGCTCTGCTGGGCCATGGCGAGCAGGCTGCCGGCGAGGCCGGCGAGCATCGCCGAAAGCGTGAACACGGCCCATTTGAAACGCCAGACGTCGTAGCCGATGAAGCGGGCGCGGGTCTCGTTCTGGCGGATCGCCTGCAGCACGCGGCCAAAGGGCGAGTTGGCCAGCCGCCAGGCGAGCACGACGGTCGCGAGCAGCAAGACGGCGGTGAAATAGAACAGCGCGCGGTTGTCGGTCAGCGCGATCTGCCACGGACCAATCGTCATCGGCGGGCGCGGGATCCCGAGCAGGCCGTCCTCGCCGCCGGTGACGCGATGAAGCTTCATCGCGAGGAACCAGAAGATCTGGCCGAAGCCGATCGTCAGCAGCGCATAGTAGATACCGCGGCGGTGGGAGAGAAACGCCCCGACCATCGCGCCCGCGATCCCAGCCGCCAGCACGGCTGCCAGGAGGCCGCCCCACAGGCTGACCGCGACATGGTGCTGGAACAGCCCGAAGGCATAGGCGCCGATGCCGAGATAGGCGCCATGGCCGAAGGAGTGCAGACCGGTATAGCCGAACAGCAGGTTGAACCCGAGCGCGAAGCCGATCCAGATCGCGATCTCGATGCCGAGATACTGATAGAGCCCGACGGCAGGCAGCAGGTATGGCGCGGCCAGCAGCAGCAGGGCGAGCGCGATCATCGGCGGTGTGATCCAGGCCGATGGGCGCGCAGGGATATCCGAGAGCGAGATCATGGCGTCAATTCTCTAGGGCGCTCTTGCGACCGAGCAGGCCGCGGCTGCGGAAGCCGAGGATCGCGATCAGAAGCAGGTACATCGACATCGTCGACCAGGCGGCCGCGTAGGCACCGGTGATGCCCATGGCGAGACCGACCAGCAGGGCCGCGATGACGGCGCCCCAGAAGCTGCCGACACCGCCGATGACGATGATGAGGAAAGCGGGGATGACGATGTCGACGCCGACATGGGGACGCAGGCCCCAGATCGGCACCATCACCACGCCGGCGAGCCCAGCCAGTGCCGCGCCGAAGCCGAAGACGACGAGCCTGAGCCTGGCGAGATCGTAGCCGAGCGCGCGAACCATCTCGCTGTCATGCGCGCCGGCCTTGATCACGGCGCCGGCCGAGGTCCGCTCCAGGAAGAGCCAGACGGCGACGATCGCGGCGATGCTGAAGCCGGCAGCGAAGAAGCGGTAGGTCGAGAAGATCATGCCGTTCAGCAGGAAGGCGCCGTTGATCGCCTGCGGCAGCGCCAGGTTCTGCTCACCCGTGCCCCAGATGAGGCGGATCAGCTCCTCGATGACGAGAGCGGCGCCGAAGGTCAGCAGCAGGCCGTAGAGCGGCGGCTTGCCATAGGTCGGGCGCAGGCAGAGCTCAAGCAGCATGCCGGCGAGCCCGGCAAGCGCCGGCCCGATGGCGAGCGCCAGCACATAGCGCAGGCCGAGCGGCAGACTCAGCCACCAGGCGCCGAAGGGCGTTCCGGCGAACCAGCTGCCGGCGATCACCGTCAGCGCGAAATAGGCGCCGATCGCGAACAGCGAGCCGTGAGCGAGATTGATCACCTCCATCACGCCCACGATCAGGGTGAAGCCAAGGGCGATCAGGGCGAAGAGCAGGCCCAGCGTCAGGCCGTTGATGATATGCGGCAGAAGATCGATCATGCCTTGCCCGGAATGCAGCACTTGGCGTGGTCCGCGGCCGCTTCGAGGCGGCCGCGGATGGGAGGACGGGTCAGGCGTCGAAGCTCGGCGTCTTGTCGTAGGGCTCGAGCTTGCAGAGCGCGGCCGCGTCGGTGTCCTTCACGTCCTCGGCTTTCGTCTGGCTCAGGATCTCGAACAGGTCGTCCTTCTCCTTCGGCGCCGAATTCGCGGTGGCGAGATAAATCGTCTGTTGCATCTGATGCGTGGCAGCGTCGACTGCCGCATCGAAATGCTGCATCCGGTCCTTCGCCGAGATCTTGTGGCCTTCCAGCGCCTTGATCACGGCGATGTTGTTGGTCGATCCGGCCCTCTCGACGGCGCCCAGCAGTTCGCGCACCGACATGTAGCCATTGTAGAAGACGTTGCCGGGCACGCGCATCGCGGTCTCCGGATACATCGCCTGATAGCGCTTGACGAAATCGGCGACGCCCGGAAGGTCGAGGCGATAATACCAGGTGGTGCCGAAGACGCCGAACAGGTTTTCGATCGGCAGGCCGTACACGTCAGGCCAGTCCTGCTGGCTGTTGATCCAGGCCGGCTTGCCGCCCATCTTCAGCTGCACGACCTGCTGGCGCATCGCCTTCTGATCGTCGCCGCCGATCGCGGCCGAAACCACCACCGGCTTGCGCTGCTGCACCTTCAGTAGGGCCGACGTGAAGTCGCGCGTGCCCTGCGGGATCAGGATCTCTTCCATGACCTTGCCGCCATAGTCGGCGAGCAGGGCCTTCGTCGCCTTCGCGGTATCATGGCCCCAGACATAGTCGTTGGTCAGGAGCATCCAGTCGGGGCCGAAGCGCTCGATCGCGCTCTTGACCGCCGCCTTGGCGAAATTGGTGCCGTTGCCGTCGAAGACGAACTTGACGCGGTGACAATTCTGGCCGGCCTCGGTCGGCGAGGAGGAATTCGTATTGATGTAGACGACGCCGTATTTCTGAGCGACCTGGCTGATCGCATTGGCGACGCCGGAATGGACGGCGCCGACCAGGAAGCCGCATTGCTCGCGGCTGATCATCCGCTCGGCGACACGGCTGCCGGTCGCTGCCGTCGTCTCGGTGTCGATATGGACGAATTCGATCTTGCGGCCGAGCACGCCGCCGCGCTCATTTGCCTCGGCGATCGCCATCATCATGCCGCGCTTGTCGCTGGCGCCGGAGTTGGCGTACTGGCCGCTGGCATCGGCGGTGATGCCGATCCGGATCGGTTTGGCCGCGCCTTGCGCCCAGACACGGTTATGCTGCCACGGTCCGGCGAAAAGCGAGACCGCCGAGGCGGCTCCTGCTCCGCCCAGCAGTGCACGCCGTGATAGCCTGGTCCTCGACATCGATACCTCCCCGAAACGGGCGGGCTCGTGCCCACCTCTTGCTCTGAACGAACGTCAGAATTGATATTCGATTACAAAGAATATTTTTTCAATTATGTCAATATGACATCGAATTTGGCGCTTGCACTCGCTTCTGGGTCAGCTAGAAGAAGCGAATGAACGAAAATTCATTCGCAAGATCACCCTCGACTGCCGCCGCAAACGATGTCTCTCCGGAAACCTTCGAGGCGCTGCGCCAGCGCCTGCGAAACCGCTTCGACCAGCTGAGCCCGCATCTCCAGCGCATCGCGCGCTCAGCGCTTGAAAAGCCCAACGACTTCGCGCTGAACACGGTAGTCGGCATTGCCGGCGAGCTCGACGTGCAGCCATCGACCCTGATCCGCTTCGCCAAGGAATTTGGCTATCGCGGCTTCTCCGAGATGCAGCGGGTTTTCCGGCTGCGCCTGATCGAGGGCGGGCCGAGGGCGCGCGAGGAGGTCTTCGCCAGGCAGAGTTCTCCGGGAGAGGCCAGGGACTTCAGCGCTCTGCTGAACGGCTGCGTCGATGCGCTGATCGCCTCGCTGGAGGGTCTGCGGCGAAGCGTTTCGCCCGACGCTCTCGAGAGGGCGACGCAGATGTTGCGGCAGGCTGAGCATGTCTACATTGCCGGTCTGCGCCGATCACGGCCAATCGCGACCTATCTGGCTTACGGCCTGACCCGCTGCGAACGGCAGTGCAGTCTTCTCGATTTCGGCAGCGGCATGGCGGCCGAACAGATCGCGACGATGCGTCCGAACGACCTTCTCGTGGCGATCGCGTTCACGCCCTACTCGCAGTTGGTCGTCGACATCACGCTGGACACTCATCTCAGCGGAAAACGCATCCTGGTCCTGACCGACGTGCCCGAGAGTCCCCTGGCTCGGCATGCAGACCTGGTCTTCCTCGTCGATAATTCGGCCACGAGCCAGTTCCGGCCGATTTCAGGGGCGATCGCGCTCGTGCAAACCTTGATCACCGGGCTGGGCTCGGGATGAGTCGATGCGCCGCTCGCCGCACTCGCAGGGCGTCCGGCGGAATGTCGGCTTGCTGGCATCCACCCTACTTCAGAGGGAATTTTGGTCGAGGCGTGATCAATCGTGATCCAGAATGCCCGTGGGGTACCGAGCGGGATTATTATGCACCAGTCTACTCTAAGTTGAATTCTTGTTATGTTTCAATGTCATGCTTTAAATTCGAAATCAGGAGGGGTCTCTAAGTGGAATATGTAGAGCGTGACTACTCGTGATAAATAATCAACAATCACGCTTATGCTTGTACAACACTCTACAATCCCGCTTTGTCACGGATTCCGCATCGTGAATTTCGTCATATCGCATCACCGATGGCTTGAACAGCCAGCTATGGTGATCCACCTCAACCTCCCGGAGCGTACTCCTCCAACGACAAAGACCAGGAGGGTCTGCAAATCACCAGATTGGATTTGTCCCAACGATCGAGCTCGCTGACGGGATAGAGGACCGCCTTGCCGATCTTGATGAAGGACGGACCGATCCGATCGCTCTCCAGTTCCGCAGCGTGCCTTCGCTGATCTGGCTACGGTAGCGGGCAACAACTTCCTCGAGCGTGAGGTAGGCAGGGGTCGACACGAGATCTCCTGAGGCCAAGCAATGATGCAGCCGCCTGTTGCACGATTGGATGCGCCTTGGGTGAGTGCCGAGTAGCATAGCGAACCCACACGGGATGCCTCCCGCAAGATGCACAGGAGGGCAGGGCAAGCCGCGCAGTTCGATGGCTCACCGCAGACGTCTCGTCGTGGCCCTCCTCGGACGTTCCGAATGTCTGCTTTCCGGCAGGTCTTCAAAGGGCTGGACGGCATTGTTGGTCGATCACCCCGCAGGCAATGACGGCTTCGACGCCTCAATTGCTTTGCCGAGCCGGTGATCAGGGCCTCTGCAATTGTCGGAAACGCGGCGAGTTCGGGAAGATGCCTGAAGAAGAGGGCAGAAAACAGCGCGCCTCCGAAGAAGAAGCTGGTTGGACGACGTGGCCGATGAAGGCGCTGTGAAAAGGTATTCTCACCGCAATCCAGCGGTATCTGATCCAATAGGCACAATGCAGTATGAGGGTGCCGATTATGATCTGCACCTCAACGGATACGCTCACCTCCTGCGGTTCGCCCAGGCGCGCGATCAATTGTCGAAAAAGCGCTGTCAGCGTTTTCTGCCGAGCTCGCCGGGAATGACGCGTAGAAGCAACCCTCCCCAGACGGCAAGACTTGCGTGAAAGGCAACCGCGGGCCAAAGCAGGTGGCCGGTCATCTTCAGGATCGCACCCGCGTACACGAACAGAATTGAAGCAGCCACATTGTAGATCAAGATGCCGATGAGCAATCCGAATAGCGGAGGATTTAGCTCGTCTGTTCTCGCTATCCAGCTTGCAATGCCCATAGCAAGTAGCGCCGCGCCCGCGATGCGACTGACAAAAAGCGTCTCGACGGTAGCACTTTCCAAGCTAAGCAGGAGTGCGAGCGGAACGGAAGGCAGAACAAGAAGAGCGATGCCAATCGATGCTTCAACTGACGCAACTACGATCAGAAATAATTTTCGCTTCGCGTGCATATGCTAATTTCCCATCCTGACAGACCGGTCGTTGCGGTGATTTTCAGCGGCTGGTGATGATTTTGATCGGCGCCCCAAGAATCAAAACCGGCAAGAAGGTTTGCCTCAACAATAGTACCTGTACTTTGTACAAGATCGGCATTGGCTGGCGGCCGTTCCTCGCCATCGGGGCCGAGCCTGTTACCGGCTGAAAACCCTTCGATCCTGCGGCCAAGGTTCTCGATTCCTCGAGCGGTAGCAAAAACAGTGGCCAGCCGAACCGGAAGTTGAGCCGCAGCCAAAAACCGGACGCTTTGATCTACCGGAACATCCAACTCGAGACCGCCACCCGATAAGGTCGTACGGGAGTTCCGCACGACTTCACCTTGGGCTGCGTTACTGAAGGCCGCCGCTATGACGGTTGAAATTGCGCACCTATTTGCCCATCGCCGACCTTGCGGCCTCGATCCTCGTTTTTACCGCATCGAGGTTGAAGCTTGCCCCCCTCTGCATCGGCGGGAACTCAACCGCCGTCATCGCCAGCCTCTCGACCTGCTGCTGGACAAAGACGAAGCGCCAGAACTCGTACTGGAACCAGGTGAAGTAGTTCTGAGATCCTGATTTCGTGCCATTCTCCGGCCAACCGGTGCGCTCGAACGGGTCGAGGCGAAGATTGGTCAGGTAGGGCACATCCGCCTTGGTCTTGTCGCCGAGCCAGCCGCCGGGCTGATCAATGAAGCGGTACTTGTAGTCGCCGATGCGGATTGCGCCGAGCTCGCTTTCACCGAAGTAAAAGATCTCATTCCGGTTCGACGGGCCCTTGCCGGTGATCAGGTCCATCTGATTATAGCCGTCCAGGTAGACCTTGTAGTTGCGATCGCCGATCTGCTTACCCTTCATCAGCTCTTCGGCGATGTTGGGGTTGCCGGCCGCCGCGACGAAGGTGGGGAACCAGTCGAGCCCCGAGATCAAGCCGTTCTCGACCTTGCCCGCTGGCACTCGGCCCGGCCAGCGGATCATCGCCGGCACGCGAAAGCCGCCTTCCATGACCGTGCCCTTGCTTTGCGCGAAGGGCGTCTGCCCGCCATCCGGCCAGGTGAAGACTTCCGTGCCATTGTCGGTGGTGAAGACGACAATGGTGTTATCGTCTACGCCCATGTCCTTGAGCTTCTGCATGAGCAGGCCAACATCGTCATCCAGCTGCGCCATTCCGGCTTCCTGAATCGACCAGCCGTTCTTCGAATTGCGCATCGCCTCGTACTTCGGCGACAGATGTGTGACGATGTGCATGCGGGTCGGATTGAGCCAGAGGAAGAACGGCTTGTTGTCCGCCTTGGCCTTGTCGACGAACTTGAAGGACAAGTCCCGGATCTCGTCGTCTACGGTCTCCATCCGCTTCGGGCAAAGCTCACCGGCATCCTGGATCGTCTGCTTGCCGACCTTGCCCCAACGCTGGTCCACCGTGGCATCGTCAATGTCGGTTGCCAGCGAATGGACCATGTTCCGCGGGCCGACCTGCGACCTGAGGTCCTGCGGATAGTTCGGATGGCACGGGTCCTCCATCGCGTCGAGATGGTAGAGATAGCCGAAAAACTCGTCGAATCCGTGCACGGTCGGCAGGAACTCGTTCTTGTCGCCGAGATGGTTCTTGCCGAACTGGCCCGTAGCGTAGCCCATTCCCCTGAGCACGGTTGCAATCGTTGCCGCCTGCGCTGGCAGCCCGACGGGAGCACCGGCCTGGCCAACCGTCGTCATGCCGGTGCGGATCGGCAGCTCGCCGGTGATGAAGTTGGCCCGCCCGGCCGTGCAACTCGCCTCGGCGTAATAATCGGTAAACAGCATGCCCTCGGCGGCAAGCTTATCAAGGTTGGGCGTGCGCCCCGCCATCATTCCGCGATGGTAGGCGCCGATGTTCCAGATGCCGATGTCGTCCCCCATGACGACGACGATGTTAGGCCGTTGTTGTTGCTGTGATTGCTGCGCGACGGAGGGCACGCTCAATCCTGTAATCAGGCCGATTGCTGCAGATATACTGAGCCATTTGCCACGAGTATTCATATCGATCTCTCCATTAAAATTTTTTACCGATCACCCTGAGCGCTCTCAGGCCCTCGGCATTTTAAATGTGGAGTGCAGTGCCGGCATGCGGCGCCCATATCTGGATCACTCAGAACCGATAAGCGAAGCTCGCCGTAGCGCCGTGTTTGATAGCTTCAGATCCGTATTCACCGTCGTATTGCACCCGCACGTCGATGAGTTCGCTCTGGAACAGTTGCAGACCAGCGGAGACTCGCGCGGCGGCCCGGCCCATCGGTGCGCTCATGGCGAAGCGCTGATGGCTGACGTCGCCATTGAAGCCGGCATACCCTTTCCACGTATCGTTCGAGCGCAGGCTGACACCGGCTGACACGAACGAGCGCAGCACCATGCCGTTCGACAGGTCGAGACGGCTGCCGACCTCGACGGCGGGGGTCAGGATCGCCGTATTGTACAGGCCGCCATCGACCCGCAGGCCAAGATCGCCGACGCCGCTTTCCGCGAATGAGCCATTTCGGGAGTGCACCAGATCGAGGTTCAGGTAAGGCCGCACATAGAAGTTCTCGCCACCAAAGGTATAGGCGGCGCGGGCGCGCAGGCCTGCCGCATAGAAGCCGGCGTCAGCGCTCGCAATGGCGGCGAAGGTCGGGGCCGTCACATTCCGCTTGACGTCATACTCGCCGAAGCTGCCGAACAGCGCGCCGGTCAGCAACCATGGCCCCGTCTGGTATTTCAGGGTCACTGCGCCCTGCAGGCTCGATCCCTGCGCGGACACGCCGTCGCGTCCGCTGAACCAATCCGCCTGATAGGCCAGCGATCCGCCGAGCAGCAGGCCTTCGCCGATTTTGCCCTGGCCACCGATCTGCCAGGCCGCGGAGTCGAGGCTCGCCCTGCCCCGGTCCAGATCGCCGCTCAGCGTCGTCCGCTGTCCTCGCGTCGTCACATAGGCGCACTCCCCTTCGGTGAGGAAGGCGTGCGCGCCGATGCCGACGCCGGCGCCGCCAAACATCGGGCAACTCATCGAGGCGTCGGCAATGCGCGTGGCGTTGGCAGAGACGTGAGAGAACAACGTCGTGGCGCTTCGCGGCGCCAAGGCCGTGAGCGTACTCCGATATGACGCCGCTCCCTGACCAGCCGCGCTGTCAAGGCCGGCGTAAAACGCTCCGAGTTGTGGTTTTCCCTGAAAGAACATGGTCTGCAGGGCGCTCGCAACGCCACTTTGAAGCGACGTCAGTCCAAATCGCGACGCGTTGAAATGGGCCCCCGTGATGGCGACGTCATATTTCTGCGCCGTTTCCCGCAGCGTGTAGGAAAACAGAGGGCTGTCGGGCGCGGTGAGCGTACCGGTGACGGTGCCGTTGACCTGGAATGCCGGCAGAAAGATGTTCGGCATCGCCGTTGCAAGCGTCGGCTGAATGCTGCCGGCCAGGTTTGCATCGCCGGTGACGATATGACTGCCGCTGCGCAGATTGCTGTAATCGAGATGTGGCGCGATACGCCCGCTCGCCGTCTGGACAAAATGACCGTCGATGATCGAACGCCGGCCCGGCGTCGCCGCGACCACGCCGAAGTTTGTGAGCGTGCCTGCAGAAGGCGGCGGCGGGCTTCCGCCGACCTGATATCCGGTCGTGAAACTGCCGCCATTGAGCAACGTATCGCCATAGACCGTGCCGTAGTTGGCCACGTTGACGGAAGAGAAGCCTACCTGCTTGATCGCTATGCCTGATGCCGCCCACACCCAGGAGCCCTGCCCGACCGTGACCAGATTGGTGCGGCCGCCGGCGAGTACGATGCCTGCGCCCTGCTCCCCACCGCCGCCGGATACAAATCCGGGGTCGTTCGCATCCGTGCCCACCTCGATGGTGATATCGCCGCCGCCGCCGGGGCCGCTGCTCTGGGCGAATACGCCGATTCCATTGTCTCCCGAGGCCGTTACCGATCTCTGGACGGTAACGCTGACCGGTCCGCCAAAATAGGGATCCGGGCTCAGTGTCTCGACGCTGGTGGTTCCCGCATACACGGCGCCATTCAAGGCAGACAGGCCGCCGCCGCCGCCAATGCTTTGCGCGAGGACACCGAACGCACCAGCGCCAGTGACGAAGACGTTCCCCGCCACGACGTACACCTGGCCGCCATTGCCCTCGGAAGTCGTATTAACCGGAATGGGCATGTTCGTGGTGAACGCCGGAGTTTGGCCGGTGCTATAGTTGCTGAACACGCCGCCGCCACCGCCAATGGATTGCGCGACAACGCCGTGACTGCCGACACCGCGGGTCGAAATAGTTCCGGCTCCGGATGCGCCGACCACCACCGCCCCACCATCGCCGCCACCGTTAGTGGTTCCGAATTGCACTAACGAGATTGCGCCGCCGGAAACGGTCTCCACGATGCCGCCGCCACCGCCAATACTCTGCGCCAGGACGCCAAACGCGCCGGCGCCCGAAGTGGTCACGGTCGGAGTGGCTGCAACATTGACCGTACCACCAGTGCCATAGGAACTAGCGCCACCGATACTTATTGTCCGTGTTCCGCTGTTGCCGCTGTTGGCGCTGGAACCGATCCCGATGACGCCGCCGCCGGCGCCGATCGATTGCGCGACGATCCCGTGCCCCGCCTGGCCGGTGGTCGTGATCGTCGCGGGCACACCGAATTGTATGCTCGTCTGGGCGAAGAACGGATTACTGCCCTGCATGATCGCTCCGAGCTCGAAGCCACCCAGTTGATAGCTTCCACTGGGGTCGAACGTTGCATCGGCGCCTGTGCCACCGCCGCCAGAGATGCTCTGGGCAAGGACACCGTAGGATTGAAAGCCACCCGTGCTGATGTCGCCGGACAGCAAGACATTCGCGGAGCCGCCAAACCTCTCTTGGTTGACCACCCCCTGACCGCCGACAAAGACTTCCGCATGAATTGCGGATGACACGAAGCTCCCCATGGCGTTCTGCGACTGGTTATTGAGGTAGGCGACGGCGCCGCGACCACCACCGCCGCCGATGCTCTGGGCGAGCACGCCGTGCGAATAATCACCTGACGTCGCGGTCGTGCCGCCATGGGTGACCGCCACCGTTCCGGCGTTTCCACCCGAGGGGGAGATGCCGCCAACATTCAGCCGAAGAGTGATGTCGACGGAGGGCGTGCTGCTCGAAGGGCCGGTCTGCACCGGGGACAGGTAGACGCTCGTCGGTTTTCCAGCAGAGCCGCCGATGCCGCCGCCGCCGCCGATCGACTGGGCGATGATGCCGGGCGCATCGCTGCCGCGGGTCGTGATCGCGCCATAATGGGAAACGGAGACGGATCCGCCGGAGCCTCCGCTGCCGTATTGGGCGCCCACGCTAACATTGGGGTTCAGATTGAGGGATGGCAGTTCCGATCCGTCGCCTTTGGCGACGCTCTGCGCCCAGTCGAGAAGTCCTTCGATGCTACCCGATCCGCCTGAGCCGATGCCGCCGCCGCCGCCAATCGACTGCACGACGAGGCCCGGGGCGCTTTCTCCCGAGGTGCTGATCGAACCGGTCGCGTTGATTGTAGCGCTTGCATTGCCGCCATTGCCGCCGGCGCCCCCCTGGGCGCCAATGTTCATCGTCAGGCTATAGGAGCTATCTATGCCGTAGGAATTGGTGTTGGCATTGCCGACACCGGCATTGCCGCCGCCGCCGCCGACTGACTGGACCACGGCGCCTGCCGCTAGGTCGCCTGCGGTCGTGACGGAGGCCGCCGGCGATCCGCTGCTCTGCCCAAGCGTAAATGTAGCGGACGCGCCGTTTCCGCCAATGCATGATGACGAACCACTGGCGCATGTGCCGCCAACTGCAACCGTCGCTGAAACCGACTGCGAGCTGATGGTATCTTCTGGCAGGAACTGCGTGAAACCGTAGCCGAACGACGCCGTCATCGCCGAGCTGTCGCCGCCATTGCCGCCGCCGCCGCCAATCGACTGAACGATCGCGCCGTGGCCGCCGTCACCGGACGTGCTGATGGTCGAGCCGTTCATCGCCAGCGACGCGTCCGAGGCGCTGCCGCCATTGCCGCCGGAGCCGCCGACGGCGTAGGCGGCCGTGATCGTGAACGATGTTGACGGGCCCGATTCTGCCGGCATGGGCATGGACACCGCCACGGCGTTGGCCGAGGCGCCGCCGCCATTGCCACCGCCGCCGCCAATCGACTGGACCACAACGCCATGGGCGTCGTAAGCACCGTATGTTCCGACGCTGGAGTTGGCGAGCGTCACCGACGTAGCGCCGCCGGCGCCGCCCGAGCCTCCGGAGCCTCCGAGGCTGGCGGCTGCACTGAAGGACGCACCGACGCTCGTCGCGTAGGCGCCGCCACCAGAGCCGCCACCGCCGCCCACCGATTGTGCGACAATGCCAATGGCGCCGGCCCCGCTCGTTGAGGTGGAGAGGCCCGTGGCGCTGATCGCCACAGCTCCGCCCGCCCCGCCTGAGCCGCCTGCTCCGCCGACGCTGTAGGCCGCGGCGGCCGAATTCGAATAGCTGTTGCCGCCAGCGCCGCCGCCGCCGCCGATCGACTGGGCGACGGCCCCGTGCGCGAGCAAGCCGTGCGTCACGAGCGAGCTTGGTAACAGGTCGAAGCTGACGTTTCCTCCGGCTCCGCCCGCGCCTCCCTGGCCGCCGGATGCATAGAAGACGCCGCCGGCTGTTCCGCCCATCCCGCCGCCACCGCCGACCGACTGACCGACGATTGCCATGGCCGCTTCACCCGAGGTGGTGATCGAGCCGTTGTTCGTCATATAGACGGCGCCGGCGTTGCTGTTCTCGGCGCCTCCGCCGCCCTGGTCATAGAACAAGCTGCCGGTCGCGCTGCCGCCGGCGCCCCCGCCGCCGGAAATCGACTGGGCGAGTATGCCTTGGGAATACGAACCGGTGGTGGTGATCGCGCCGCTGTTCGTGAGCTCGATATTGCCGACGGAGCCGCTCACGCCCGGCCCGCCGGAATCACTGGAGAAGAGCGCGCCGGTGTCGCCGCCATTACCGCCTGTGCCGGAAATCACCTGAGCGAGAATCCCGCGGGACGTCGAACCTGTCGTGTTGATGGTCGCGTTGGACGTGATGTTGATGCCGGTGGCGTTGCCACCGCGGCCGCCGTTTGCGCCATAGGCGACGCCGATACCTCCGGCTGCCTCGCCCACCGAACCGCCAAGACCGCCGACGCTGCGCGCCGTCACGCCATCAGCGGATGTGCCCGAGGTGGTCAGGCTGACCTGGGGGTGGAGATAGATCCAGACATTGCCGCCGGTGCCGCCCTGACCGCCCGGCGCCGTGCTGGCGTTGCCGCTGTCTTGGTAGACCCCGCCGCTCGAACCGCCAATGCCGCCCTGGGCCTGCGCCAGAATGGCGCTGGCGCCGTCTCCCGTGGTCTTGATCGTCGCGTTCGGGAACAGTTCGAGCGACACGGATCCGGTCGTTCCGCCGACCCCGGGGGTGCCGGGCGAGAGATCACCCAAGGCGGAGATTTTACCGCTGTTTCCGCCATTTCCTGCCATGGCGACCAGCTGCATGCCATATGCATTCTGCCCGCTCGTCGAGATCGACAGGGAGCCGCTGCAACTCAGATTCGGCGTGCAGCTGCGGAATGAAATGCTGTTGGAGGCGCCGGTGGGATCGGTGGCCCACAGGACGGAACCACCCGCGCCGCCGTTACTTCCCGTCTCATTGATGGAAAGCTCGCCATCATGATCGGACCCGGCGCCGCCGTTTCCGGCCGTTGCCAACATCGCGATGCCCGGCGCGTTGTCGCCGTCCGTCATGATCGAGCTGCCCCGGCCGGAACTGCTGAACAGAACATACATGCCCGAGGCATTGCCGCCGGTGCCGCCGCTGCTGAATTCCTCGTTGGCCAGGCCATTTCCGCCAGCGCCGCCGATCTGGTTGACGACGAGGCCCCCAATGCCCTGGCCGGCGCCATAGAGCGTCACATCGGATACGGCCCCCGTGATGATTCCGCTGTTAGCGCCATGCCCGCCAGCTGATTTGTCCTGACCGGTCCCTCCGGCGCCGCCTTGCGACAGAACGCCTACGGCAGCGCCTGACCCGGCAACGTTCGAATAGACCGAGATCGTGCTGTTGCTGAGATTGAAATCTATGCTGCCGGCGTCGGCGCCAGGCGATGACGCCCCGCCACTGCTAGCGTCCGCTTCCATGTAGAGGCCGATCGTCGAATAACTGCCGGCCGGCATTGTCGACGGCTCAAAGGTAAGCTGTATGGTGCTGTTGCTGATGTTCGTGGAAATCTGGCCGGGCGCGGTACCCGGGTAAATATTGGAGCTGAGCTGGTAAATCGCCCGCATAGGCACAATGCTGCCGGACAGGCCGCTCGTGTTAACCGCCACCGACGAACTGGACATCGTCAGGCTCAGCGGCGTCACATACTCATACTGATAAAAGCCAGCCGCGAACCAAACGCCGTAAGGAAGGCTCGTGATCGTAAAGTTATTCTGGCCGCTTACGGTGGCCGTAGGGTCGAGCGCGATAGGAGGTACGGTCTGGGCAAGCCCGGTGGCGGGCTGCCATGCTGCAACCATGGAAAAGGCCATCGGCCCGACAAACCGCTTCATCCAGCCGTTCCCCAACTAGCGCGTGACTTGATTGCGCGTCGCAGCATCTTGCTCAATTACTGGTTACAACAGCAGAATAAATTGATCTTATCCGATCGGATTTAAGGTAATTAACTCATATAATATAGCTTTTTAAAGGAAAATTGACACATAATAGCGAAATTTAATGCTGCAGACCGCCACATAAACCAAGAAGCGCTGTATTTTATATTTATAATCCTAATAGATATAATTTATTCTACTTGGTATATAGTCACGTTGACTATGAAATAACGCCAGGCACGGATCGGCGGAAGGGTGTTATCGGTCCTTCGGGCAGACGCAAAACACTAACCGCTCGGCCAAAATCCTAATATCGTTGCGTCGATCGGCGCTTGCCCGATTCGATGAAACGGCCGATCCAGTCGATGAATCGACATTTCCACGGCCGGGCGGTCGCCGCATCATGGCAGCCGCAATCGGCAAGGAATGCGATTGGATGAATCTTCCAGCGGAGGCTCGAAGGCTCGCTGACTCCCTCCCCTTCGCGGCTGCGGATGGCGCCACGGATGGCAGTTCGTCGACCCCGGTATCCTTCTGGCGCGCGAACACAGCAGCCTGGATCTTCATCGCGTTCTTCGGCCTGGCCTCGCGGCTCGCCGCCTTCAGCGATGTCGCGCTGGCCGTGGCGCTGACCCTGGTGCTCGACCCCATCGGCTTCGTCCTGACGGCCGCGGCCTACAAGTTCTACCTGGAGCGAACCAGCCATCGCGGGGCCGTCATTGCCGCCTGGGCGCTGGCCTGCTCCGTCCTTGGCGGGCTGTTGCAGATGGGGATCGCCAATGCGCTCAAGGACGGCCTGTTTCCCGATATCCCAGCGGGCAACATTGCGGCCAATGACGCCGTGCCGGCGGTCTTCTATACTGCGGTCTTCCTCGGCTGGTCGCTGGCCTATTTCTGGATCCGGGCGGATGTCGACGCCCGGTCGGAGCGGGTGCGGCGCAGCGAGGCGCAGGCGGCCGCGACCCGGGCCGAACTGCAGCACCTGCGCCTGCAGCTGGATCCCCACTTCCTGTTCAACGCGCTGAACACTGTGGCTGCCGAGATTCCGGACAATCCCGAAGCCGCGCTGGAGATGACCCACCGCATCGCCGCCTATCTGCGCTACTCGCTGGACCAGCAGGCCCGGCCGGTGTGCCCCTTGAGCGACGAGATCGAGGCGGTGCGGGCCTTTGTCCGCATCCAGGAGCTGCGCTTCGAGAGCCGCCTGCGCTGCTCCGTGGAGATGGATCCGGCAGTGCGGGCGGTCCCCGTGCCCCACCTGGTCGTGCAGGGGTTGGTGGAAAATGCTCTGAAGCACGGGCTGCGGTCGTCCGCCGAGATGCTCGATGTCCGGGTGACTGTCCGGCGGATGGCTGACGACGCCGTCGTGATCGAGGTCGTGAACCCCGGCCAGCTGGCTCCTCGCGCCGGCGACCGGCCGGCGGTGGGCCTGGCCAACACCCGGCGGCGGCTCGAACTACACTATCCGTCACGTCACGAGCTGTCCCTGGTCCAGGACGGCGACGCCGTGGTGGCGCGGCTGCTGCTGAGGGGGAATGCATGCTTCGCGTGATGCTGATAGACGACGAGCCGCCGGCCCGGCGCGGCCTGCGGCGGCTGCTGCGGGCGCATGCGGATATCGAGGTGGTGGCCGAGGCCGGCACGGTGTTCGAGGCGCAGGCGCTGGCA